>CAWHMM010000011.1:0-821915 GCA_963830555.1 uncultured Acidobacteriaceae bacterium | reverse complement strand
TGCGCAAGCTCGGCCGGCGGGGCGGCCTCGAGGTGGTGCCCTGCCACTACTCGTCGCTGCCGCGGATGTTCGCCCGCGGCCTGCTGCCGTGCGACGTCGGGCTGCTGCAGGTCTCCGCGCCCGGTGACGACGGCCTGGTCTCGCTCGGGATCGGGATGGAGTACGTGGCCGACGCGCTGCGCTATACGCCCACGCTGATCGCCGAGGTCAACCGTCAGATGCCGCGGACCAGGGGCGCCTCCCGGCTGCCGCTGTCCGCCTTCGCGGCCACGGTCGAGACCGACCGGCCGCTGCGGGAGGCGCCCATCCGCGAGCCCGACGCCGTCGACCGCGCCATCGGCGAGCTGGCAGCCACGCTGATCGAGGACGGCGACACCGTCCAGATCGGGGTCGGCGCCCTGCCCAGCGCCGTGCTGGGGGCGCTGTCGGGCCACGCCGACCTCGGCTTCCACACCGGGATGATCACCGACGGCGTGCTCGGCCTGATCGAGCGGGGCGTCGCTACCGGGGCGAAGAAGGAGATCGACCAGGGGCTGGTGATCACCGGCGCGGCGCTCGGCTCGGCCGCGATGTACGGCCGGCTGCCCGAGTTCCCGGTCGAGTTCCGGCCCGCCAGCTACACCCACGACCCGGTCGTCCTGTCCCGGCTGCGGTCGCTGGTGTCGGTGAACTCCGCCCTCGAGGTCGACCTGCTCGGCCAGGTCGGCGCCGAGGTGCGCGGCGGCGTGCACGTCGGCGCGGTCGGCGGCCAGGTCGATTTCAGCCGCGCGGCCGCGCTGACCGGCGCCCGGTCCGTCATCGCGCTACGGTCGGAGTCGATCACCGCAGCCCTGCACAGCGGCGTGGTGACCACGCCCCGGTCCGACGTCGACGCCGTCGTGACCGAGCACGGCGTCGCGGCGCTGGCCGGCTGCACCGTCGCCGAACGGGCCCGGCGCCTCGTTGCGATAGCGGCCCCGCACCACCGCGAGCAGCTCGAATCAAGCCTCGCCCGGCAGCAGATACCCGCATGAACCCCATGGAGGTTCCGAAATGAGCAACCGCGTCGCCTTCGTCACCGGGGCCGGGCAGGGCATCGGGCGGGGCATCGCCACCGCGCTGGCCGCCAGCGGCTTCCGGGTGGCGGTCGCCGACCTGAACCTCGAGACCGCGACCCAGACCGCCAAGGACATCGCCGGGGCGGGCGGCACCGCCGTCCCGGTCGAGGTCGACGTGACCCAGGCCACGTCGGTCGAGGCCGCCGTCGCGTCCGCCACCGCCGAGCTCGGCCCGGTCGAGGTGGTGGTCAACAACGCCGGCTTCGATGACTTCATGCCGTTCGTCGCGACCACCGAGGAGTTCTGGGACAAGATCCTCGAGGTCAACTTCAAGGGGCAGCTCCGCGTGGTCAAGGCGGTGCTGCCGGGCATGCTGGAGCGCGGGTTCGGCCGGATCATCAACATCGGCTCGGACGCGGGCCGCGTCGGCTCCTCGCTCGAGGCGGTCTACTCCGGCGCCAAGGGCGGCGTCATCGCCTTTACCAAGACCCTCGCCCGCGAGGTGGCCGCCAAGGGCATCACCGCCAACACCGTGTGTCCCGGCCCGACCGACACCCCGGCGTTGCGCAAGTTCGCCGACGGGGCCGGGCAGGACGCCGACAAGGTGATCGCCGGGATGGTCCGCGCGGTCCCGATGAAGCGGCTCGGCACCCCGGACGACATCGGCCCGGCGGTCGCGTTCCTCGCCTCCGACGAGGCCGGCTTCATCACCGGCCAGACCCTGTCGGTGAGCGGCGGGCTCACGATGGCATGACGCCGATGAACTCGCCGGAAGACCTCGTGACCTGGCAGCCGGCCGCGCCCGGGATCTGGCGGGTCACGATGGCCTCGCCGCCGGCCAACGCGCTGAGCGGGCCGCTGCTCGACGGGCTGCACGCCGCGCTGGACGCGGCCGAGGCCGCCGGAGACGTCAAGGTCCTCGTGGTGTCCTCGGCGGTGGACCGGTTCTTCGCGGCCGGCGCGGACATCAAGCACATGGCCGCGATCGACGCCGCGTCGTTCACCGCCTACGGCGACCGGATGCGGGCGGTCAACGACCGGCTCGCCGCGGCGCCGTTCCTCTCGGTGGCCGCGGTCGACGGCCTGGCCCTCGGCGGCGGCCTCGAGCTCGCGATGGCCGCCACCATGCGAGTCTCCGGACCCCGGGCCCGGTACGGGCTGCCGGAGGTGAAGCTCGGCCTCATCCCGGGCGCCGGGGGCACCCAGCGGCTGCCCCGGCTGGTCGGCCGGGGCCGGGCGCTCGACATCATGCTGACCGCCCGCCAGGTGCCCGCCGCCGAGGCGCTCGCCATCGGCCTGGTGGACCGGCTCACCGACGGCGACGCCGCCGGAGCCGCCCTCGCCCTGGCCGGCGAGCTCGCCGGGGCCTCACTGCCCGCGCAGCGCGCCGTCGTCGCGGCCGTGGACGCGGCCTCGGACCTGCCGCTCGGCACCGGGCTGGGCTTCGAGGCCGAACGGGTCCAGGAACTGTTCGAGCACGGCGAGGCAGCCGAGGGGATCGCCGCCTTCACCGAGAAGCGCCCGCCGCGGTTCGCATGACGGACCTCATCACGGTCGAGGGCGGCCCGGAACGGTTCTTCCGGGTCAGCCGGCCCACCGCCGACGGCGAGGTGATATCGAGTTCCCTGTCGGCTGGACCGTGGCTGAACGGCCCGGCCGGCCGCCCGCTCGCGGGGGCGCTCGGGGTGCTGATCGACGACGTCCCCCGAGTACTGACGTCCCCGCCCGAAGTGCGGCCGGGCCGCCGCCAGGAGACGACCTGGCCGCGTACCTGGGCGGTGAGCTGCACAACGCCGAGGGCGGCGCGCTGTTCGAGCTGACGGTGACGCCCGAGCTGACCAACCCGCTCGGCAACCTGCACGGCGGTATCACCTTGTGTGCCTGCGACCTCGTCGCGCAGGCCGCGGTCGGCGCCGCCGGGGGCCCGCCGCGGACCGCGTCCATCCACGTGGCCTACCCGCGCCCCGCCCCGGTCGGCGCCAGGGTCCGGTTCGCCGCCCAGGTCGTGCACCTGGGCCGGGCCTTCGGCGTCGTCCGGGTCACCGCAAACCACGACGACAGCGGTAAGCCCTTCGCGATCGCCACCGTGACGTTGGGTCCTTGAAAGGAGCGGTCGATGAAGGCACTGGACACCCGCTACGAGACGCTTGACCTGGGAGCACCCGCCCCGGGGGTCGTCGTCGTCACGCTGAACCGGCCGGAGCGCTACAACGCGATGACGGCCACGATGTTCGACGAGCTCGAGCAGGCGGCGACCGCGCTGGACGACGAGGACAACCTGCGGGCCGTGATCCTCACCGGAGCCGGGAAGGCCTTCTGCGCCGGCTACGACCTCGCCGACGCCGAAGAACTGCCCAAGCTGAGCCCGCTCAGCCTGCTCGACCTGCAGGAACGCGCCGCCCGGGCGCTGGTCGCCGTGCGTTCGGCCCGGGTACCGGTGATCGCCGCCGTCAACGGTCCCGCCGCCGGCGGCGGACTCTCGCTGGCGCTGGCGGCCGATATCCGGCTGGCCTCGGCCGCCGCGAGGTTCAACGCGGCGTTCGTCCGCATCGGCCTGTCAGCGGGCGACCTGGGCGCCTCCTGGCTGCTGACCCGGCTCATCGGCCCCGGGGCGGCCAGCGAGATCTGCTTCACCGGCCGGATCGTGGAGGCGGCCGAGGCCTTCGCCCTCGGCCTGGTGAACGCGCTGAGCGAGCCGGACGCGCTGCTGGACGACGCGCTGGCCCTCGCGGCCTCGATCGCCGCCAACTCGCCGGGCGGTGTCCAGCTGTCCAAGCGGGCGCTGCAGGCCAACATGGAGGCCGCCTCGTACGCCGCGGCCATCGAACTGGAAAACCGCGGGCAGGCGCTGCTCACCCGGGGCGAGGACTTCCCCGAGGCGCTGGCCGCCTTCAAGGACAAGCGGCCGCCTGTCTTCACCGGCCGCTGACCCCCGGAGAGCTGATGAACCTGCCTGAGCTGCAGACGCTGGCGATCGAGCCGCTCGACGGCGGCATCGCGGTCCTGCGCGTCAACCGGCCCGACCGGATGAACGCCCAGACGGTGACCATGTTCGGTGAATACGGCATCGCCGCCCGCGCCCTGCGTGACAGCGGCCTGCGCGCCCTGATCCTGACCGGCGCCGGGGAGCGGGCGTTCTGCGCCGGGTTCGACCTCGACGAGCTCGACGTCATCACCCGCTTCGGGGTGCGTGACTTCCTCAAATTCCAGGAGACCGCCGCCGGCGGGATCACCGCCATCAGGCACCTGCCGTTCCCGGTCATCGCGGCCGTGCACGGCGGCGCCGTCGGCGGGGGACTGGCGCTCGCGCTCGCCGCCGACATCCGCCTGGCGGCCCCCACGGCCAAGTTCAGCGCCGCGTTCGTCCGGGTCGGCTTGTCGATGGGCGAGCTCGGCGTCTCCTTCACCCTCAGCCGCCTGGTCGGCCCCGGCCGGGCCGCCGAGATCGGCTACACCGGCCGCGTCGTCGGCGCCGAAGAAGCCGTCCGCATCGGCCTGGCCAACCGGATCGTGCCCGCCGAGCGGCTCTTCGACGAGGCGCTCGCGATGGCCACCGTGATCGCGGCCCACCCGCCCGGCGGCGTACGGCTGTCCAAGCGGGCCATCCAGCGTAACCAGGAGATCACCTCCTTCGCGGCGGCCCTGGAACTGGAGAACCGCGGCCAGGCCCTGCTCACCATGACCGAGGACCGGTGACTCCCGGTGACCTCGGCGCGCTGGCCGGTTTCCTGCGCGAGCGTGACCTGTGTGATGGCCCGATCAGCGTGCGGCGGATCGGGGACGGCCACTCCAACCTCACCTACGCGGTCAGCGACGGGCAGCGCACCGTCGTGGTGCGGCGTCCGCCGCCACCCGCCCCGCCGGGGGCCCACGACGTGCTCCGCGAGGCCCGGCTGATGGACGCGCTGCGCGACACCGCGGTGCCGGTGCCCGCCGTGCTCGCGACCGCGCGGGCGGGCGAGGTCTTCGATGTCCCGTGCTACGTCATGACCTTCGCCGCGGGCCCCGTCATCACCGCCGCGACGCCCGCGGCGCTGGCCCGGCCCGGGACGCGGCGGGAGATCGGCGAATGCCTGATCGACACGCTGGCCGCGCTGCACGCCGTCGACTGGCGGGCGGCCGGCCTCGGCGACCTGGGGCGGCCCGAGGGGTTCAACGCCCGGCATCTGCGGCGGATGGAACGCCTGATCGCCGGCGAGGACGGGCGCGTCCCCGCGGACTTCGCGCCCGTGCGGGACTGGCTGGCCGCGCGCGTGCCGCCGGAATCCGGCGCCGCGATCGTGCACAGCGACTTCAGGCTCGGCAACGTGGTCATCGCCCCGGACGCCCCCGGCCGGGTCGCCGCCGTGCTCGACTGGGAACTAGCCACCGTCGGCGACCCGCTGCTCGACGTGGGCTACTTCCTGGCCTCGGTGCCCGGACCGGGGGAGCCGCTGACTCCGGTGCGGGAGTTCGGGACGGCGATGCTCGAGGACGGCTACCCGGACCGGGCCGTCCTCGCCGCCCGGTACGCCCGGTGCACCAGCCGTGACCTGTCCGGCCTGGCCTGGTACACGGTCATGGCGCAGTGGAAGCTGGCCGTGCTGTACGAATACAGCCGCCGCCGGGCCGAACGCGGCGACGGCGACCCGTACTACGCCGACCCGTCACTGGTCGCGTCCTTCCTGCGAGCCGCGCATCAGGCCGCTGAGCTGCCCGTTCCCGAGCTGGAGGTGCCACCATGACCGCCGTCTTCCCCGATGTCCTGGTCGCGCCGGGCACGCCCGGCCTGCCCGAGCGGTTCTTCGACCGGTTCGTGTTCAACCTGCACGCGGCCAGCGGGGCCGCCCCATCCGTCATCTTCGGGCTCGGCGTCTACCCGGCCCGGGACGTCATCGACGGCTTCGCGATCGTGGTGGACGGCGCCGAGCAGCGGAACCTGCGCCTGTCCGACGAGCTGAGCACGACCCGCGTCACCGCGACCGGCGGCACGCTCGGGCCGCTGTCGTGGGACGTCGCCGAGCCGATGCTGACCTGGCGCGCCGCCCTCGACCCCAACCCGATGGGCCTGCAGTTCGACCTCACCTGGCGGGCCCGGACCCCGGCCTGGACCGGCGATGTGGCCGTGGCGAACACCGACGGCACCGCCTCATCGTTCGCGCACCTGTTCCAGTCGGGTAGGTACGAGGGGGCTATCCGGATCGACGGCCGGGAGGTACGCGTCGACGGCTGGTACGGCCAGCGCGACCGCTCCCGGGGCGTGCGCACCATGACCGGCGGGCAGGGGCTGCACCTGTGGGTCCAGGCCCAGTTCCCCGACCGCTCGATCGGCTTCCTGACCGCCGAGAGCCGTCGCCACGAGCGGCTCCTGCTGGAAGGCGCGGTCATGCACGAGAGCGGCCGGCTCGACCCGGTCACCGACGTGCGGCACGACCTGCGGTTCGACGACGGCCTCGACCTGCGCGGCGGCCTGCTCGAGGTCAGCACGCGGGACGGCGCCGTCTACCGCCTCGCCGCCGACGCCGCGGCGCGTGGCGGCTACATGTCCGGCGGCGGGTACGGGGGACAGCACGGCCGCCCGATGGGCCGCGGCCACCTCGAGCACGACGTCTACCCGCTGGACGGCTCGGTCTCGCCCCGGACCCTGGACTCCGCGCTGACCGACCGGCTCACCGCGATCACCTGGGACGGCATCCCGGGCCGCGGGATCTTCGAGTTCGCGCTGACCAGGAGCCCGTCATATACCTATAAGCCCACCCTGACCTAGTGCCCGGGGGTCTTGCCTGAGCTGATGGTCCTGTCGGCACTCTGGGCTGTCGAGGCACTCGCAGATACGCTCATGACCTGGAATAACAGTGCCTGCCGATTAGCGCGGATCGGGAGTGGCGCGACATGGGAGCCGGCCACGCGCAGTGGCGCCGGATCTGCGCGGCTGTGGCTGGACGCTAAATGGTGAGGCGTGGTCGGCGGTGAAGTGGAAGACGAGGCCTCCAACACGGTTTATGCCATCAGCTGGTCGGCCGCGCTGAGCGCTGAGCGGATCCGGCCTGGGTGCCGTGCCGCGACCGTTGCGGCGTCTTCGCCGGCGAGGATGCAGCGGACGGCCTGTAGGTGGACGGTGCGGTAGGCGGCGACAGCGAGTGCCGCGGCAAGCTCGGGTTCGGCTGTGCCTGTGGCGGCCATGGCCCCCGCCAGCTCCGTTGTCAGCTGGTCGGCAAGCTCCCGGGCCCGCGCCTGCAGTGCCCGTGAGGCCGCGACCGTCCGCCACCACGGGATCATGTCCGCCTGCAGGCCGTACGGTGCCTGGCCGGCCTGGGCGGCGGCCGCGAACGTGTCCCGGAGCGCGCTCACCGCTGATGTCCCGGCTGGGCGCTCCCGGATGGCCCGGGTGAGCTGGCCGGCCACCTCAGGGTAGCGGTCGAAGAACAGGTCTTCCTTGCGCGGGAAGTGAGCGAAGACCGTCGGCCGGGCCACGTCGGCGGCCTCGGCGATCTCCGAAACGGACACCTGGTCGAACCCGCGGCGCAGGAACAGCGCCGTTGCCACGTCGGAGATCCGCTGGCGAACCTCCGCCTTCTTGCGTTCCCGCCGCCCGGGGTGCGGGCCCGCCGTGACGCCGTGACGGCCTTCAGCACCCATGCACTGACCATACCAGGTAAGAAAACATACCCAGTATGAATTTAGTGCTAGGGTGACGGTCATGCGGAACTACGGGATCAGCTACGACACCGGAATCACCGCCGAGGGGGACTGCACCCGCAAGCGGTTCGAGGATGCGGTGGTCCAGCGGGAGCTGCAGATCATCGCCAGCGACCTGCACGCGACCGCGGTACGGGTGACCGGCGATGACCCGCAGCGGCTGGCGAGGGCCGGCCAGCACGCGCTTGCCGCCGGGCTGGAGCTGTGGTTCTCGCCGGTCCCGGTCAACCTGGAACCCGGTGCGCTGCCCGGGTACTTTGCCCGCCGCGCACGCGAGGCCGAACGGCTCCGGCGGGCAGCATGAGGGCCGGGTGGTGCTCATGCTCGGGTGCGAGATATCGCTGTGGTGCGCGGGCTTCCTCCCTGGCGGCGACAGCGTGCTCGGCCGCATCGCCGCGGTGACCGACCCGGCCCTGCAGCGCAAGCCGGACGTGATGGTAGCGCTGGCCAGCGGGCTGGAACGGGCCAGGCATACGCTCCGGGATATCGTGCACGCTGCCAGGGAAAAGTTCGCCGGGCCCCTCACCTACGCGGCCGCGCCGTGGGAAACCGTCGACTGGGAGCTGTTCGACCTGGTCTCCGTCGATGCCTACCGCGACGCGGACAACGCCGTCGGCTACCGGGACGCACTGCGCGCCTACCGGCGCTTCGGCAAGCCGGTCGCGGTCACCGAGTTCGGCTGCTGCACCTACCGCGGTGCGGCCGACCGCGGCGGCATGGGCTGGATGATCGTCGACGAGAAGTCCGACCCGCCACTCATCCCCGGGACCTACGAGCGCGACGAGGAAGAACAAGTCAGGCACCTGCGCGACATGCTCGCGATCTACGAAACCGAAGACATCGACTCCGCGTTCTGGTTCACCTTTGCCGGCTTCGAACAGCCCCGGCACCATACCGACCCGCACCGCGATCTTGATCTCGCCTCCTACGGAGTCGTGGCGGTCCTGGAGCATGAACGCGGCACCACGTACCCGGACATGGCCTGGGAGCCGAAGCAGGTCTTCGGTGCGCTCGCCGCCGCCTACGCCCGCGCCCGGCCGTGACAGCGGGCAAACCACCACCTGCTGTTGCGCCCCTGCATGCCCCGACAGGCAGCGAGCCTTGCCAGCTGGCGAGATCGGCCAGCCAGACCCGCAGTCGGTCGCGGCGGCCCAGCCCTTCCAGCCGCAGCCGCGGCGGTGGTGCCGGAGCGGCCAGCATCAGCCCGCACCGGCGGCGTTCCACCGACGCGGCGGCACGAACCAGCATGAGCAGCGGAGGCACGACTGTCACGCCGATCACGATCCCGCTCGCCAGCGGGCGGCTTCCCCAGGAACTCCAAGCCCTGCCTTCACTGTCACAGCGCGCCCGCGTTAGCGCCACAGAGGCAGCCACCCCCTCGCCTACCAACAAGCAGGTAGCGCGGCCGAGCAGCCCGCATACGGGCGCGTCACGCGGGGGTGCAGCGACAGTAGTCCGGCATGGCGAGCCGGTGCCGTAGCACACCAATCAGCCAGACCGTGAATTCGCGCCTGCTGCTCGGCATTCACCTCCCAGGGTGTCCATGACAGCTACCAGTGGGCGGGACGCCCGTACTGACCTGCAAGGCCAGGCAGTTGAGGAGCCTTAAAGTCGCCGTGGGCCAGCCTGGCCCACCAGTTGCCGCTCGGCTGGCCTGTGGCCAGAGCCCAGCCGCCCGTAACGCGGTGCGGCGAAGTTGTACGCGGGACTTAACATGCAACACTGAAGGACTGTAAGGAGGACAGTGCCAGCCAGCCAGCCCATGACTGAGGCCATCGGGTACACCTGGGACCAATCGGCCGTCCCGCGCGATGTCGCCCGCTTCTCGGTGGAGCGCGCGGTGTGGCGCTTCCGCCGCTCCGCCGATCTTAGCGACGTCTTCGAGCAGGCGATCGCGTATTTCCTGTTCGCCGCTACTGCAGAGGCGGTGAGCCAGTCGCATAGAAACGTGCGGCGCGCTGGAGCTAACCTATGTCGTTATCGCTTGCACGGCGGGCAGTGGATGCATTCGCAGATATAGCCGTTGAGCTGGGAAACAACTTGTCCTCTGCTATCCCGTGACCATGTGGCGTGCTGGAGGGCGGTAGTGACGGACGGCGCGCGGCGTGCCTGGGACTCGCTGCATGCAGGACGAGAGGACAATTGGCATGGTCAGGACGCCGGGTGTACGACGTCCCCCCACCTGAGCATGAACCGGCGGGCCCCGCAGCGCGGGGTCCGCCGGCCAGGAAGGTCCGGACGGTCAGTGCGTGATATTGGCGTAGATGGAATTGAGGTTGCCGAACTGCGCCGGCGGGACGGCCTGGTTGACCTGATAGCTCCATGACTGGTTGTCACTGCAGGTCGGGTCCAACACCGCGCAGGCGTAGCTGTAGAAAGAGCCGCCGCTGACGGGCGCCCCGCTGTTCATGCCGAAGTACACGTTCCCGTAGGCCCGGCATCCGGCGAACAGGTAGGGACTCTGCACGTCGACCGTGACATTCAGGATGTTCTTCGGCGTTCCCCACCAGGTGGCGATGACCCGCGCCTCGCAGCCTCCGTTGTTGTAGGTTGTCCACCCGGTGTCGTAAGTGCACGTGGCGTCGTTGTAGGCACAGTTGGACGGGTACGGCGTCGTTGCCTCTATCGCCGTGGCCTTGGCCGCCGTCCGAGGCTCCGACGTGACGTGCAGCAGGACCGGCTGGCCGTGCCCTCCGCTGGCCTGCACCGTACTGGCCTGGGCTACGGCACCGCCGCCGAACGCGACCAGGGCCCCGACGCCCATCGTCGCGGCCAGCATCCGGAGGCCCCGCCCCCTTGTTAGCTTCCTGAACACATGCTTCTCCCCTCACATGACGTCCGCCGTTGTTAACGGAACGTCGTGAAGCATCGCAATTCAGGACTACGGCGCGCATCGTCAAACCTGCGTATCAGGCCATCCGGAAATTGACTACGCCCCTGGCGGAGGAGCGGCCCTCTTGGCCGGGCAGATCACGGCGAACGGCAGCAGGGCCCGTTGAGCACCACGCGGTTGGCGCCCCGCCGACGAGGCCGACGCGATGCTTATGTTGGCGCTCATCGCGGTCGTTGTCGCTTGTCCTAGGCGCCGCGGTACTTGGAGAAGTCCGGCTGGCGCTTCTCGTTGAACGCCCGGATACCCTCCTCGGCCTCCGGCGTCTCGCCGAACATCTTGAGGGTGGTGTACGCCATCGAGCCGATGGCCATGAAGTGCTCGGTGTCGGTGTTGAGCGACTGCTTGAGCACCTTGAGCGCGGTCGGCGAGAACTGCATCATCTGGTCCGCCCAGGCCTTCACCTCGGCCCGCAGGTCAGCCGCCGGGACGACCTTGTTCACCAGGCCCCAGTCCAGGGCCTCGGCCGCCGTCAGCCGGCGGAGCATGAACCACAGCTCGCGGGTCCGCTTCTCGCCGATAACCCGCGCCAGGTAGCCGGAGCCCATGCCCGCGTCGAAGGAGCCGACCCGCGGCCCGTTCTGGCCGAACTGGGCGGTGTCCGCGGCGATCGTCAGGTCGCACAGGACCTGCAGCACGTGACCGCCCCCGATGGCCAGGCCGTTGACGGCGGCGATCACCGGCTTGGGCGTGTCGCGGATGACGCGGTGCAGCGCGTCCACCTCGAACAGCCCGCTCTGCGATGGGCCGTAGTCGCCAGTCTCCATCCGCTGCTTCTGGTCGCCGCCGGCGCAGAACGCCTTGTCGCCGGCCCCGGTGAGGGCCACCACACCGACGTCGTTGCTGGCCCAGGCCCGCTTAAACGCCATGACCAGCTCATCGACGGTACGGGCGCGGAACGCGTTATAGCGTTCGGGCCGGTTGATGGTGATCCACGCCAGGCCCTCGTCAACCTCGTACGTCACGTCGGTGAATTCTTCCATCGCCCTCAGTTCCCTCAGCAGCAGTAGCGAACACAGGAAGTCGTCCGCTCCATATGGACTGACCATTAACATACTTTACGCCCGCCGGGATCTCAATCGGGACCCGTGTTCTGCCTGGCTGGATGGTTACACGGGTGGGCGCGTGCCCTGGACCCGGCGCGTGAGGCCAACCCCGCAGCGATACCAGAATGCTGGCCGCGTATCTTTCGATCACCGCGGCGATTCCCGGGCGCTGCTGGGCGGTGACGAGGGCGAGGTCGTACCCGGTTTTCGATTTGTCGCGGATGAGGACGACGGTGACGGTCTTCGCGCCGGTGACGCAGTACCACAGGCAGGTGAAGGCGTGCACGGCGATGGTCTCGGTCTTGCCGTAGCGGGTGACGGTGACCTGCGAGAACGCCGCCGTGGCGGCGATGTTTCCCCCGCCTGCGGAACAGCGTGTCATCGATCAGCACCTCCACGGGCTCCCCGTCCGGCACCAGCAGCGCGATCACCAGCTTCGCCGCGCACAGTCCCAGGTCATCGGGGTTCCAGCGGGCACGGGAGAAGAAATAGTGCGTCCGGTCATGGCTCCACAGCCGCGACAGGCCCGCTCCGGTCAGCATCCCGCACACCGTCCGCTTCCCCGACTGCGCGAGGAAACCGCAGGCTAGCGCCGTGAACGTGCGGAACGACGGGGCGGTGAACAACGGGAAGAACACGGCCAGCAGCGTCATCAGCGACGCCGGGACCGGCAGCACTGCATCCGGGAGCATCGGCGGGAACCTGGTTCATCAGCGGTATCCGGGCACGGCCTGCGGCTGCCGCCAGCCATCATGGAATTCGTGACGGTAACGAGCCCCCGCGGCGGCCTACGAGGATGACGGAGCAGAGCAGTTGCCGACCAAATCCTCGTGGGTATCTTGCCAGCCCAGTCTCGATGGGCAGAGCCCGTCGAACGCTTGACCGGAGATGCCAGAGCGCCGGGCACAAGCCGGGCCACGAGGGGAGGGAACGCCCAGCTCCCTCTCCTCATGGCAATCGGGCGCGGCTGGCCGCACGGGAAGTTACGACCCTGCCGAGCCATTCCAGTGCAGCAGCGCGCCGCCGGAAGGCGGAGTCGCGGGCGCGGCGCTGGTGCAGGTGTAGGAGTTCGTGTTGAGGAGCGCTAGCGCGGTGTCGTCTCCGTCGGAGACCTGGAAGACGCCGACGCTGAGCTCGGTTCCGGCGGGCATGGCGGCGGGGTTGATCGTGACGGCCGGGTTGCGCACCTGCTGCGAGCCGCTGTCTCCCTGGATTGCCGGGGAGAACGTCACGGCCTGCGAGAAGCCGCTGGGAGCAGGATCACTGGAGCAGAAACTGGCGGTGGTGACCTTAGCCGCGATGCCGTACTGGGCGAGGTCGCCTTGCAGCGTGCTGGGGTCGAACAGCACCCGCGGGTTGATGGTCAGGGTCGCAGTGCCGTTGGCGTTGCGGGTGATGGTGAAGGCCGCGGTGCGGATTTCGCCGGTCCCGCGGGGCGGGGATGAGCCGAGGCCGCCGGACAGGCCCAGGCCCAGCGCCACCGATCCGGCCACCGCGGCGGCGGTGATGCCTGCGGTGAGCCGCCGGCGCCCGCTGCGGGGCCGGTAGTCGCGCTGCAGCAGCCGCTGCCGCGCCTGTTCCGGGTGCTGGTATCCGGCCGCCGCTGAGGCGATGGCGCGTCGGAGTTCGTGTTCAAGTTCGTCGGTGGGCATCGGGTGCGTCCTTTCATGGGCGGGGCGTGGCGGGCCTGTTGGCGGGTGGCCTGGCGTGGGGGAGGATCTCGGCGAGGCGGGCGGCTGCCCGGGATGCGGTGCTGGTCACCGTGGCTTCGGTGCAATCGAGGATGTCGGCGACCTCGGCGACGGGCAGGTCGGACCAGTAGCGCAGCACCAGCACGGCCCGCTGGCGGGCGGGTAGCCGGGCTAGCGCCCAGCGGAACTCGGCGTGGTCATCGACCTCCCGCAGCGCTCGGGCTGCGTTGTCGTCGGCTAGCTCGGCTGCGCCCTCATGCGGCTGCAGCTCGGTCCGCTGCCGGGCTCGGCGGTCGGCGTCGTGCAGGACGAGGTTGATCAGGATCCGGCGGGCATAGGCGGCCGGGTGGTCCATCGACCGCACCCGGTGCCAGCGGCGTGCCACCCGCAGCAGGGTTTCCTGGACCAGGTCCTCGGCGTCTTTAGCGTTCCCCGTCATCAGGAAACCGGTGCGCAGCAGCGGGTCCGACGCCTCGGCCGCGAAGCGCTCGAACTCCCGGCTGGCCGCCCTGTTCCTGACCCACTCCATCCGCATCTCCCCGTCGTGACTTCGCCCTCACCTGTATAAGCCCTGCCCGGTCGCCCCAGACTGAGAGCAGACAGCCCAGAAATCAGATTTCTCAGAGCCGTCCGCCGGGAGCCACCTGGCCGGGCACCTTGCCGGGATTCCGGACGCCAATGAGGACCAGGGCGCCGTGCCCGTTGCATGCCCGATCGGACAGTAATCAGCGGTCAACCACGATTGCTCACGAGCACGCCACGCCGGTCCTCACCCGCCGGATCACCGCCCGCGTCACGTCGGCTGGCGCCGCCACGGCGAGCCCTCATGCACCACCGCGGCCAGTGCCGCTACGTCGCCGCACTCCTGCCCGGCCACTCGACCCCGCCCCCGATCCTCCGCCTGCGCTACCAGGGCTCCGCCGACCACTGGGCCATCGCGATTTACAAGGCCAGCACCGGCCAGTACACCGAATCCGAACTGCCCGGCCCGTTCGGCCCGGCAACAGGCACGCCAGAACAAGGGATAGACGACACCTTCGTCCTCTACGCCGGCCTCGGAACCGGAAACTGACCGCCCTCACTGGCGCACCCGGCAAAAGTGCGAAATTCGAGTTACTTTGCGCGCAAAGGTTGCGCATCACTTAATTACAGGCTGTCGGGCGACGACCTTCTATCCAGGATTTGCGTAGCGCACCCTGCCGGAGCACTCAGGATGGTGGTCGCATTTTTTAGCGCAAAATGTTGCCACTATCCTTCTGGTCGGCCCGATCCCTGATGGTGAGCTCTCCTCGCGGACCTTGTTGGTCGGGCTCGCCAGTTGTCGGGAGCCGCTAGGCGGCGAGCCCGCAAATCAGCGCACTAGTTCTGTAGATAACCCCGCCCGGGGTGAGCGGCGGGGGTCTCCCGCCCGGATGAGGTCATCGTTGTGCAGCAGCATGACCTTGCCGAACGCGGCCCGGTCGCCGCCGGCGATGGCCTCCACCAGGCCCTCGTGGACCCCGATGCTGTGCCGCAGCAACGGCTCGTACCCATCGATGAACGTTGCCCGGGTCAAGGTGGCGCGCAGCAAAGCGACCACGGTCTGGTGCATCGCGTCGAGGACCGGGACGCGGGCCGCCGCCACCAGGGTCCGGTGCAGCGTCATCACCGCGTCGAGGAAGGCTCGGGCGTCGCGGGCAGCGTTCATCTGCCCGAGCGCGGCCCGCATGGCGTCCACGTCCTCGGCCGTCGCCCGGTCGAACGCCACCGGCGTTAGCTGTGCCTCCAGGTGCACCCGGGCCTCGAACAAGTCGAGCGGATGGGTACCGGAGTCGTGGAACCACAAGTCCATCCCGCCCAGCCGGATCTGGGGAGGCAGCGCGGCCACGAAGGATGCCCCCAGCTGTCCCCGGGCGAACCGTGACAAGACCGCGGCCGCGCAGGATCCGCAAGGTTTCGCTCATAATCATCGGGCTGATGCCGAACCGGTCCATGAACTCCGCCCGCCGGCCCAGGTGCGCGCCGACCGGAAACCGGGCCGCGAGGATCTCGTCCTCGACGTCGGAAGCGACTTCCTCCGCACGTGACCTGCGTTTATCCACGCCATAGCGCTGCCGGGGCACGATGGCGACCTCCCCTGAGAGCCGGTGAGCATGAGCGATGACAGCATCACCATAGGCCCTTGCATTGTGCATGCACAATGACTAGCGTCCTAGGCATCAGGCTGCCGAGCGCAAGGGGAGCAGGGCATGTCCGCGACGCCGCGAACCGCGCCACTGGCGTCCCGCCTAACCGCCTTGCCGCCCGGCCAGGTCGACCTGCACACCCACGCGATCGACCCGGACCTGCCCGACGTGGGCCAGGAACACGAGGGCACGTTCCCGGTGGTCCGCCGGACCGGGCCGGACCGGGCGCAGATCTTCATGGACGGCCGGCTTTACCGCGAGGTCGACGACCGCTGCTGGTCGGCCGAAGCGCGGCTCAAGGACATGGACGCCGAGGGCGTCGCCGCCCAGGTCGTCTCGGCCACCCCGGCTACGCTGTGCCACGGCGAGCCCGCCGACGGGGCCCGCGCCCTGGCCACCGCGCAGAACGACTTCCTGGCCCGGCTGGCCGCCGAGGCCCCGGACCGGCTGCTCGCCTTCGGCTGCGTCCCCCTGCAAGACCCCCAGGCCGCCGTCAAAGAACTGCGCCAGTGCATAAAGGACCGAGGCTTCGCCGGAGTAGAGATCGGCACCCGCGTCGGCGACCTCGAGCTCACCGACCCCCGGTTCGTCCCTTTCTTCCGTAAAGCCGAGGAACTAGGCGCCGTCGTCTTCGTCCACCCCGTCGACCGCACCCTCGACCCGCGCCTGGCCCGCCTGAAGATCGGCTTCGGCCTGGGCATGCCGGGCGAGACCGCCACGGCGGCCGCGGGGATCGTGACCGGCGACCTGCTGGACGAGGTCCCCAGGCTGAAGCTGCTGCTCGCCCACGGCGGCGGCACGCTCCCGTCGGCGCTGGCCCGGCTGGTCAAGGGCCAGCGGATGGCGGGGGAGACCGACCCGGAGCGGCTGGCCACTACGCGAGCTCAAAAGCTGTGGTGCGACTCGCTCACCTACGACGTGCCCGCCCTGCGCCTGGCGGCCGAGCGCTTCGGCCCGGACCACGTAGTCCTCGGCACCGACTATCCCTTCGACGCCCGCGAGCAGCCCGGCGCCGTCCTGCACGAAACAAAGAAGCATGACGACGCCAGGGTGAACGCGCTCGCCCTGCTCGCCAGCTAGAAGGAGCACCGCCGTGGCCCAGTTTCTCGGCGTCGGGATGACGCACTACCCGCTGCTGGCCGGCACCGACGAGCACATGGCCGGGCTGCTGCGGTTCACGCTGCGCGACCCGGACATCCCCGCCGCCGAGAAGGACCCGGCGAACTGGCCGGCCTCGATGCGGGCCGACTGGTCCGACGACGGCGGCACGGCCGCCGCCGCCCAGCATCGCGAGGTTCTCAAAAACCATCTCGCCCGGTGCCGCGCCGAACTGGACGCTTTCGCCCCCGACCTGGTAGTCGTGTGGGGCGACGACCAGTACGAGAACTTCCGCGAAGAAGTCGTCCCGCCGTTCTGTGTCCTGGCCTACGGCGATACCGAGGTCCCCGCGTTCGAGGTGATGAACGAACGCGGCAGCCCGAACGCCTGGGCCCGGCCCGACGACATGACCGTCACCCTTCACGGCGACCAGCAGGCGTCCCGGGCCCTAGCGGACGCGCTGATCGCGGACGGGTTCGACATGGCCTACTCCTACCGCAAGCGCGAGGGCGCCCACTTCCCGCACGCGATCCTCAACACCCAGCTGTTCCTGGACTACGACCACGCCGGCACCGAGTTCCCGTACAACCTCGTCCCGATCACGGTGAACTGCTACGGCCAGCACGCCATCGCCCGCCGCGGCGGCCTGGCCCGCTTCGCCGAGATCTCCCACGAGCAGCTCGACCCGGCCGGCCCAACCCCCGCCCGCTGCTTCGACCTGGGCCGGGCCGTCATCCGCGCCTATAAAACCACCGACAAGCGCGTCGCCCTGGTCGCGTCCTCCAGTTGGTCGCACGCCTTCCTGTGCGACAAGCTCTGGCACCTGCGCCCCGACACCGACGCCGACCAGCACCTGTACGACGCCCTGACCAAAGCCGACTACGACACCTGGCGCCAGGTCACCAGCCGCCAGGTCGTCGAGGCCGGCCAGCACGAGATGCTCAACTGGTTCTGCCTGCTCGGCGCGATGTCCGAGGCTCAGATGCGGCTGGACTGGTCCGCCTTCGTCACCACCGACGTCTTCAACTCCAACAAGTGCTTCGCGATCTACCAGGAGGCCTGATGACCGGGACGTTCATCGAAGCCAAAGGCGTCCGCGACGCATTACCACGACGCCGGCGAAGGCGACCCGGTGGTGCTGCTGCACGGCTCCGGCCCTGGCGTCTCGGCCTGGGCCAACTGGCAGCACACGATCCCCGCCCTGGCCCGGACCAACCGGGTGCTCGCGTTCGACCTGGTCGGCTACGGCGCCACCGAACGGCCGCCGGACATCAGGTACTCACTGCGCAGCTGGACCGACCACGTATGGGCCTTCCTCGACGCCCTCGGCCTGGACCGGGTATCGATCATCGGCAATTCCCTCGGCGGCCGGATCGCCCTCCAGCTAGCCGAGGACGACAGCTCCCGGCTGGACAAGATGGTCCTGATGGGCTCACCCGGCGTCGGCATGACGATCACCGAGGGGCTCAAGGCACTGCGGAGCTACGAGCCCTCGCCGGAGAACATGCGCGCCCTGCTCACCGATTACTTCGCGGTCGACAAGTCGATCATCACAGACGACCTGGTCCGCATCCGCTACGAGGCCAGCGCCGCCCCCGGCGCGCACGAGGCCTACCGGCAGATGTTCTTCGACCCAAAACACGACGGCAGCAACCTGGCCATCACCGCGGAGCAGGTCCGCGCGGTCACCGTGCCGACCCTGCTCGTCCACGGCCGCGAGGACAAGGTGGTGCCACCCGAGGTGTCGTGGACCATGGTGAACCTGCTGCCCGACGCCGACCTGCACGTGTTCGCCCGCTGCGGGCACTGGACCCAGATCGAGCGCGCGGCCGAGTTCAACGCGCTGGTCGCCGACTTCCTGACCGGAGGTGCCCGATGACCATCATGGCCGCGCCCGGGATCGGCTCCCGCTGCGTCGACGAGGACCGGGACCGGCGCCGGTTCCGGGTGCACCGCTCGTCGATGACCTCGCCGCAGATCTTCGAGGCCGAGCTCGACCGGGTCTTCGCGCACTCCTGGCTGTACGTCGGGCACGAGTCGGAGATCCCCGAACCCGGCGACTACGTGCGCCGCCCGGTCGGCGGCCGCCCGGTATTCATGGTCCGCGGCGCCAAGACCGGCCAGGTCCACGTGTTCCACAACACCTGCACCCACCGCGGCGCCGTGGTCTGCCGCAAGGACCGCGGCAACGCCAAGGTGTTCCAGTGCTTCTACCACGCCTGGTCCTTCGACAGCGAGGGCTCGCTGGTCGGCGTGCCCGGCCGCGACGCCTACGGCGACGACCTGGACATGGCCTCCCTCGGCCTGGCCAAGGCGGCGCGGGCCGAGTCCTACCGCGGGTTCGTGTTCGCCAGCTTCGACCCCGACGTCCCGGACCTGACCGACTACCTGGCCGGGGCGCGCGAGTACCTCGACCTGGTGGTCGACGAGGCCGACGGGAACCTGCAGATCATCAGCGGCACCCAGGAATACGGCATGCAGGCCAACTGGAAGCTGCTGGTGGAGAACAGCATCGACGGCTACCACGCCGTCTCCACCCACGACACCTACTTCAAGTACCTGGTCTCGCTCGGCACCGACCTGAGCGTCGGGGTCAGCGGCATGACCAGGGACCTCGGCAACGGGCACGCCGTGCTGGAGTACCTCGCCCTGGGGCCGGCCGATCGCCAAGTGGGAACCACTGTTCGGGCCAGGCCGCGCAGGGGGAAATCGAGGCCCTCCGTACCCGGCTGGCCACCCAATATGGGAACGAACGGGCCAGGCGCATGTGTGACTTCAACCGCAACATGCTGATTTACCCGAACCTGATCATCAACGACATCATGGCCGTGACCGTGCGCACGTTCATGCCAGTCTCGGCCACGTCGATGACCGTCACCGCCTGGGAAGCGGCGCCGCGTGACGAGCTGCCCGAAGTCCGGCAGCGGCGGCTGGACAGCTTCCTGACCTTCCTCGGCCCCGGCGGGTTCGCCACCCCCGACGACATCGAGGCGCTGGAATCGTGCCAGCAGGGCTACGCCAGCGGCGGGGTCGAATGGAACGACATCTCCCGCGGCATGGGCCGGACCCCGCGGGCTGATGACGAGGAGCAGATGCGCGTGTTCTGGCGCCGCTGGCGCGACCAGCTCGACGCGGGGGAGGACCGGTGACCGGCGTCCTGGGCCAGGTGACCCGCTCCGACGTCGAGGACTTCCTGTACACCGAAGCCGAGCTGCTCGACGCATGGGAGCTCGACGACTGGCTCGCGCTGTACACCGCGGACGCCCGCTACGTCGTCCCCTGCACCAACGACCCGGCCGGCGACCCGAGCCGCGACCTGGTCCTGATCGACGACAACCGGCTCCGGATGCAGGCCCGGGTCGAGCGGCTGAACAGCCGCAAGGCGCACCGCGAGTACCCGCACTCCAACACCAGGCACCTGGTCACCAACGTCCGGCTCGGCCCGGCCGAAGCGGACGAGCTGCCGGTCCGCGCCTCCTTCACGGTGTGGCGGTTCCGCGGCGGCCGCGAGACCAGCTACGTCGGCGGCTACCACTACCGGCTGGTCCTGGAGGGGACCGATCTCAAGATCCGCTCCAAGCGCGTCGTCCTGGACATGACCGCCCTGCGCCCGGCCAGCGACGTGGCGATCATCCTGTGAGCGGCCCACTCGACCGCCGGGTCGCCGTCGTCACCGGTGGCGCGACCGGCATCGGCTTCGCCATCGTCCGCCGCCTGCTAGCCGACGGCGCGCGGATCGTGCTGGCCGGCCTGACCGACGCTGACGTCGGCACCGCCCTCGGCCGGCTCGGTGACCAGGCCGAGCGGGGAACCGGCTTCGCCGGGGACCTGTCCGTACCCGGCACCGCCGACCGCCTGATCGCGGCCGCGGTCACGGCGTTCGGCCAGGTCGACATCTGCGTGAACAACGCGGGCGGCGGGGTGATCGCGCCCACCCTGGCCCACACCGAGGAAACCCTGCAGGCCACCATCGGCAACAACCTGTGGACCACGCTGCGGACGTGCCTGGCCGTGCTCCCGCACATGACCGAACGCGGCTACGGCCGGATCATCAGCATCGGCGCCGAATCGGTCCGCAACGGCCTGACCGACCACGCCGTCTACAACGCGGCCAAGGGCGGCGTGCACGGCCTGACCACCGGCCTGGCCCGCGAGTTCGCCGGCCACGGCATCACCGTCAACGCGGTCGCACCGTCCTACACCCGCACCCCCGAACTAGAGGAAGCCCTGGCCGCCGGGCGTGCTCCCGGACGGTTCGGCCAGGTGCTGGCGGACGCGATCGCCCTGATCCCGGCCGGTCGCGGTGCCGAAGCGGACGAGGTGGCGGCCGCCGTCGCCTTCCTGGCCCGCGAGGACTCGGGGTTCATCACCGGCCAGATCCTCAGCGTCAACGGCGGCAGCAGCATGAGCTGAAAGGAGACACGCCATCACGTGCTCCAGGGCACCTTCACCGACCAGTAGCTCCCGGCGAGCGCGACCGCATCGCCAGCAGAAACGGCGAGCCCGCTGCGTTAGAGCCAAACTAGTTGCTGCTCGGTTGTTTCAGGCGGGGCCGATGGAGCGGATGAACGCGCGGATCGCGGCGGTGACCTGCCGGGGTGAGGAGATCATCGTCAGGTGCCGGCCGGGGACAGCCGTTGGCGGGGGCGCGCCGATGCGCGCTGCGGTCTGGGCGGCTCCGGCCGCGGAGAGCTGGGGGTCGTTGACGCCGAAAATCACCCGCTTGGGCACGGCGGCCGAGCGTAGCTGGCTGAATTCGGCGGCGGTCATGGCAGGGATTCCGTGCCGCATGGTGTACGTGAGGGCCGGTTCGAATCCCGGCTGCTGCAGCGGCAGGCGCCACGTCTCGACGCCTGCGGCGGTCAGCGGCAGCAGGCCGGCCCGCACTGGGCGGCGTAGATCCGCTGGATGAGCCAGGAGGAGCTCAGCCCGAGCCGCAGGATCGTGGTCCGGTACGGGGGGATCAGCAGCCAGCCCAGTGCGGACGGGACTCCCAGCGGTGTCGCGTCGCCGTCGAGGAACACGACGCCGGCCGCGACGCGGCCGCCGTGCGCCGCCGCGATGCCCACGACGGCGGCGCCGCTGGAGTGCCCGACCAGGACGGGCGCGTTCGCGCCGGTCAGTCCCTGCGCGGCTAGGAACGCGAGCAGCTGGCCGGCGAGGTGGCCGGCGGTGTAGGGCGGGCTTGGCGTGCTGTAGCCGGTGCCGGTCAGGTCGATCGCGTACACCCGGTGATCGGCGCCCAGCGCGGCGCCTAGCCCGGCGAAGGTGTCCGCCGTCTCGAAGGCTCCCGGCACCAGGACGACCGGCGACCCGCTGGTTCCCCAGGTGCGGTAGCGGGTGTCGAACCCGTCCGCGCTGAGCATGCGCAGGCCCGGGGGCCGGGTCGCGGGGCCGGTCGCGAGGTTGTAACCGAAGCTGGCGGCGGTGACCGCGGCCACGATGACGACGGCGCACCGGGCCAGACGGCGCGGCCAGCGATGGCGCGGCCGGTCACCGCGATCACGACGGGGGAGCCGGATGGCGGGAACCAGACGGCGACGCGGCGTTTCGCTTTCGGTCATGATGACCTCCACCTTAGGCACCGCGGCCGCTGCGGCTGGCAAGCCGGCGTCCCGTTGCCCACCGGAGTGCGCCGCCGACCGCACCGCTGGACAGGCGCCCGGCACCTCGGGCAGAGGCGGCGGACGTAGCCTTTAGCTCGACCTGAGGATCACCATCGACTCGGGCGGTACGGTGACGCCGTGGGCGATCGCCGCCACGCTCGTCGTGCCCTGGACGATGTTCGAGTCCGCTGCGTTCTGGTTGCCCGCGCTGTAGGTCCAGGTCCGCAGCTGGCCAGCTCGCGGCAGGCCGGAACGGAAGGTGACCGTCCGGGCCGAGCTGGTGCTGGTGTTGAGCAGGGCGACGGCCTCCTGGCCGCCGGGCAGGCGGGACTGGAACGCCAGCACGTCGGCCGGATCGGAGGTGCCCATCGCGGCCAGCAGCGCGCCCGGCCGGGCCAGTACCGAGGCGAGCACGTAGCCGTAGTAGGGAGTCTCCGGGACGGGCGGCGAGGCTGAGGTGAACATCCCGTAGTCCGGGCTGGTGCAGGAGGACCCGGTGTTGCCGTAGTTGTTCATGTCCCACCAGTCCACGCTCTGCGCCCCCGCGGCCAGCCAGGACAGGACGTCCCCGGCGGCGAACAGCGCCCCGGCGGGGGTGCACACCGTGGTGGTCTCGTTGTTCGACACGCCCGTCTCGCCCACTACCACCTGGGCGCGCGGGGCGTAGGCGTCGAGCTCGCCCCGGATCTGGCGGTACAGCGCGGGCACCGTCGTCAGGGCCTGCAGGACCTGCTGGTCGCTCGGGTTGCTGCCACCGGTGGACCCGCCGAACGAGAACGGGTAGTAGTGGGCGTCGACGAAGCCGATGTACCGGCCGTCCCGGCCGAGCACCGTGTTGTTCCACTCGGTGTTATCCGGTACGGCGGCCCCGCCGACCCCGCTGCCGAAGGCCCACGGCACGCCGATCCGGGCCGCCGGGTCAGCCTTTTTCATCGCGGCCAGGAACGGCCGGGCGTTGACGGCGTAGGACGTGGCCAGCGTCTGCGTGCCCTGGGCGTCCCCCTGGGTTACCTGGGGGCACGTCGGGTTCTCGAAGACGCCGTTGACGGTGGTGAAGTCATTGGGCTTGTAGCCCTGGAAGTTCTCCGGCGGCTGAGCCAGCCAGTTGTTGACCTCCCAGCAGCCGTAGTTCTCGTTGCCCACCTCCCACAGGGCCACGCTGTCGCCGGGTGTGCTGCGTGAGTGGCTGACCCAGGCGGCCGCCTCGGCGGGCGTGCCCGAGCCGTAATTCACGGTCGCGAAGCTCTGCGCCCCGATCGCCTTGGCCTGGGCGGAGAACTGGTCAAAGGGCAGCGAGTCGGTGCTGTCGCAGCTAGCCCCCGTGAACGGTGCCGTTGTGTCGTAGGGATACGGAGCGCCGGTGAAGCTCCCGAACGGATTACCCCAGATGCAGGTCTGGATGTCGGTGTTGGACTGCCAGTCGTAATAGTCGGCGTACGAGCCGCCGCCGTAGCGGAGCAGCCCGATGTCCGCCGCCCGCAGGAGCGGCTGGATGACATCCAGGCCGCCTCCGGCCGATACGTCGGCCGCGTAGATGTAATCCCAGGGCGCGGTGTTGAGCCCCAGGGCCAGCGATGACACCCGGGAACCGGAGCCGTCCCCGGCCGGTGTCGTCGCATTCGCCGCCGCGGCGAGGGCCACGGTCATCGTGACGGCGAGGCCAGCCGACAGGGCCGCCCGGCGGGCGCGCCGCGCCGCCCGGTTGATCGCGGAGCTGAATTTCACGGACGCTTGCGCCATTGCTACTCCCTTGATCAGGTGACGTGTCTTTGCCTGTTTTGAAATTTAGACCCGAGCAAGCTATACCGGTTAAGTGTCTATCAGTAATAGGCGAAATGTAAAGCTATTGAAGACGCTTTAGCCGGCGGAGCCGGGCGGTACGGGAGCGGGCGCCGGGCCGGTGCTGTCCCGGCTGACGAGCACCGGCGAGGCCTCCGCCAGGTGGCCCGGTGACTGCCCGGCCACGGCCTCGCTGAGCATCCGCGCCGCGCTCGCGCCCGCGGCCGGGATATCCCGGCGCAGCGCGGTGAGCGCGGGGTGAACCAGTTCGCAGAACGCGCTGTCGTCCCACGCCACGATCGACAGGTCGGCCGGCACCCGGACGCCCATCCGCTGGGCCGCGCCGAGCCCGGCCACGGCCATCACGTCGTTGTCGTACAGGATCGCGGTGGGCGGATCGGTCCGCTTGAGAAGGTCCTGGGTGGCCTCGGCGCCATGCTCGGCGGTGTAGTCGGCGGCGACCGTGACCGCCTCGATGCCCGCCGCGGCGGCCACCTGGGCCAGCGCGTCCGTCCGCAGCCGGGAGTGCCAGTACCGGGGGAAACCGCCGATCCGGGCGATCCGCCGGTGGCCGAGCCCGGCCAGGTGGCCGACCACGGCCTCGGTGGCGGCCTGGTCATCTTGCCAGACGGCGGGCAGCTGCCCCGACCCGCGCGGGGTGCCGACCACCACGGCAGGCATGCCGAGTTCGGTGAGCACGCCGATCCGCCGGTCGCGCACTTGCAGGTCGACCAGGAATACGCCATCGACCTTCCGCTGCGCCCACCACGTTCGGTACATCCGGATCTCTTCCGCTTGGTCCTCGACCATGGTGAACAGCAGGGTTATATGGTCCTGGGTCAATTCCGTCTGGATTCCCGAGATGAGCCGCATGAAGAAGGTCTCGCTGCCCAGCGTGCGGGCCGGCCGGTCGATGATCAGGCCGAACGCCCCCGCCCGGCCGTCGGACAGGGCCCGGGCGGCGCTGCTGGGCTCGAAGCCGATCTCGGCCGCGATGGCCAGGATGCGCTCCCGAGTGGCGGCCGACACGCCCGGCTGGCCGTTCAGGGCGAAGGAGACCGCGGCCTTGGTCACGCCTGCCCGCCGGGCGATGTCGGCGATTGTCGGACGTCTCATCTGGCGGTCCCTCCCTCTCCGCCCGGCGGCCCTGAGCGCGTCCGCCGGCTTACCTAGGCTAAGGCCGCCAGATCCGCACCATGGGCCCTAGCGAGCCTCGGCCCCGGCGGCGGGTGTGGCGTCCGGGCCGTTCGCGCCGTAGAGCCAGCAGCGGGCCAGGTGGCCCGAGGTCACCTGAAGATCGGGCGGACGGGTCCGGCAGACCTCCATGGCGTGCGGGCAGCGGGCGCGGAACCGGCAGCCCTGGTCGAGTGCGGTCTCGCGGCGTTCGGCGGCCTGGGCGCGCCCGGGCGGTCTGGCGGGCGCGACGAGCGGCCGCCTGTTCGGCCCTGGGCGCCGTGGGGTTGGGCGCGGCGGCGGCGAGGAGCTGGGTGTAGGGATGGGCCGGGCTCAGGATCACCTCGTCGCTCGGACCGCGCTCGACGATCTCGCCCCGGTACATGACCATGATCTCGGTGGAGAAGTGCCGCGCGGTGGCCAGGTCATGGGTGACGTAGAGCATGGCCAGGTTGCGCTCGCGCTTGAGCGCGTCGAGCAGGTTGAGGATCTCGAGCCGGATGGACACGTCGAGCATGGACACCGGCTCGTCGGCGAGCAGCACATCGGGGCCGGTGCCGAGGGCCCGGGCGATGGCGACCCGCTGCCGCTGGCCGCCCGACAGCTCGTGCGGGTGCTTGCGGGCGACCTCCTCGGGCGGGGTGAGGTTGACCGAGCGCAGCAGGTCGCCGACGGCGCCATCCAGCTCGGCGCCGTTCAGGCGGCCCCGGCTCAGCTGGATCGGGCGGGCCAGGTGATGGCGGATGTCGTGCATCGGGTTCAGCGAGGCATACGGGTCCTGGAAGATCGGCTGCACCCGGCGCCGGTAGGCGCGCAGGCCGGATCCGCGCCCGCCGACGCGCTCGCCGTCGATGAGGATCTGCCCGGCCCCGGGTCGCAGCAGCCAGCTGAGCGCGCGCACGACGGTGGACTTGCCGCTGCCGCTCTCCCCGACCAGGGCCAGCGTCTGGCCCTCGCGCAGGGTCATGGACAGGCCGTCCACGGCCCGCAGCGAGGCGCCGCCGCGCTGACCGAACTCGACGGTCAGGTCCCGTACCTCCAGCGTGCTCATCTCATGCCTTCCGCTTCCCGCAGGGCCGGCCGCCCGCCGCTGAGCTCGGGCGGCGGACCGCCGGGGCGCAGCGCGGGATTGTGCAGGTGGCAGGCGGCCTGCCCGCTGCGCTCCGGGAGAACGGTGGCGCAGGGCTCGAACGCGTAGTCGCACCGGGGGGCGAAGGCGCAGCCGCCGATGGCCTGGCGCAGGTCCGGCGGCGTGCCGGGAATGCCGCGCAGTTCGCGCCGCGCGCCGCGCATGTCCGGGAAGGAGCGCAGCAGGCCGAGCGTGTAGGGATGCGCGGGGGCCGAGGCGACCACCTCGGTGGGGGCGAGCTCCACGATCTTCCCGGCGTACATGACCGCGAGCGTGTCGCTGATCTCCAGCAGCAGCGACAGGTCGTGGGTGATGAAGATGACGCTGAACCCCAGCTCGGCGCGCAGCCGCTCGATCTCGTCCAGGATTTCCTGCTGCACGACCACGTCCAGGGCGGTGGTCGGCTCGTCCATGATGACGACCTCGGGGTCGAGCGCGAGCGCCATGGCGATGGCGACCCGCTGGCGCATGCCGCCGGATAGCTCGTGCGGGAAGCTGTGCACCCGCCCGGGGTCGATGTTCACCATCTCGAGCAGCTCGCGGGAGCGCCGGTCGATCGCGGGCCCGTCCAGCTGCGGCGCGTGCGCGGCGAAGATATCGCGGAACTGCCTGCCCACGCTGGTCACCGGGTTGAGGGCGTTCATCGCGCTCTGGAAGACCATGGACACGCGCGTCCAGCGGAAGGCCCGCAGATCCTCTCCCTCCAGCGCGGTGACCTCTACCTCGGTGCCGTCGCGGCCCCGGAAGCGGACCGAGCCGCCGGTGAGCCCGGCGGGCGGCCGGAGCATCCTGGCCAGGGCATAGGCCAGCGTCGACTTGCCGCAGCCGCTTTCGCCGGCGATGCCGAGAACCTCGCCGCGGCGCAGTTCCAGCGTGACGTCCCGGACAGCGCGGACCGGGCGCGGGCCGGCGTACTCCACCGACAGGTGCTCGGCCCGCAGCACCACGTCGCTCACGTGCCCGCCTCCGGCCGCCGGGCGGACGCGGGCGGACGGTAGACGCGCAGGCGCGGGTTCAGGATCTCGTCCAGGCTGAAGTTGATCAGGGCCAGGCCCATGCCGAGCAGGGCGATGCACAGCCCCGGCGGGATGAACCACCACCAGGCGCCGCTGCTGATGGCCTGGTCGTTCTGCGCGAAGTAGAGCATGTTGCCCCAGGTGAGCTGGCTGGGATTGGCGAGGCCGAGGAACGCCAGGCCGGCCTCGGTGAGGATGGCGAAGATCATGGAGAAGATGAACTGGGACACGATGATCGGCAGCTCGTTGGGCACGATCTCCACGAGCACGATCCGCCAGGCCCGCTCGCCCGAGGCCCGGGAGGCCAGCACGTACTCGCGGTTGCGCACCGACAGGGTCTGCGCCCGCAGGACCCGGGCGGAGGCGGCCCAGCTGATGAACGCGATGATCAGGACCAGCGGCAGCAGGCCGGTGGCGTGCACGTCGGCCGTGACCACGATGATCAGCGGAAGTCCCGGGATCACCAGCACGACGTTGGACAGCAGCGACAGCGCCTCGTCGGCGACCCCGCCCAGGTAACCGCCGCCGATGCCGATCACCACGGAGATGGCGGTGGCGATCAGGCCGGCTCCGGCCCCGATCGCCAGCGTGTCCCGGGCGCTGACCACGACCTGGGCGAACACGTCCTGGCCGAGCTGGGTGGTGCCCAGCCAGTGCGCGGCCGACGGCGGCTTCCACTCCGCCCGGCTGAACGCCGTGGGGCTGGCGACCAGGTACGGCCCGATGATCGCGAGCAGGGCGAAGAACCCGACGATGGCCAGGCCGAGCAGCAGCCTGCGCGACCGGAGCGCGCTGCGCAGCCGGCCGGCCAGCCGGACCGTGGCCGCGGCGGACTGCGGCGGCGCGGTGACGACCGCGGCCATCAGGCGGTCCTCGTCCGCGGGTCGATCAGCCCGTACAGCAGGTCGACGATGAGGTTGGCGGCCAGCACGGTCAGGGTGATCACCAGGAAGATCCCTTGCATGAGCGCGTAATCGTCGTTGCTGACGGCCTGGAACAGCACGTTGCCGATGCCGGGGTAGTTGAACACCTGCTCCATCACGATGGACCCGCTGACTACGAAGCCGAGCGAGATCGCGAACCCGGACAGGCTGGGCAGCACCGCGTTGCGCGCCGCGTATCCGAGCATGATCCGGGCGGGCCTGAGGCCCTTGGCCTCCGCCGCGATCACGTAATCGTCGGAGAGGGTAGCGACCATCATGTTGCGCATGCCGAGCAGCCAGCCGCCGATCGAGGCGAGCACGACCGTGAGCGCGGGCAGCACCGAGTGCTGCACGGCCGAGGCCAGGAACTGCCAGTTCCAGCCGACGGTGTCGGCCGGGTCGTAGCCGCCCGAGGGCGGCAGCACGGGGATGAGCTGGGTGAGCAGGTAGACCAGGATCAGCGCGAGCCAGAAATACGGCATCGCGGTGAGGAACGTGGTGGAGGGCACCAGCGCGTCCAGCCGGCTGCCGCGCCGCCAGCCGACCACCACGCCGAGCCCGATGCCGACGGCGAAGCTGATGACGGTGGCGGTGCCGACCAGGATGAGCGTCCACCCGATCGCCTGCCGGATGACCGTGGACACCGGCACGGGGAATTCGTAGACCGACAGGCCCATGCGCAAGTGAACCAGGCTGTCCAGGTACTGGACGTACTTGTCGAAGATGTTGCCGCTGCCCAGGCCGAGCAGCCGGGTCAGCGCCGCGGATTCTCCGGGCGGGATGGGGCCGTCATGCTCCTGGCGGGCCAGGATGACCTGGACCGGATTCCCCGGGATGAGCCGGGGCAGGAAAAAGTTGATCGTGATGGCAACCCAGGCCGCTACCAGGTAGAAGCCGAGCTTGCGCGGGATGAAGCGCACAGCCACGAACGGTCCTCCTCGGATGAGAGGCGAGGTCCTGGGCACCGTGGGTGCCGGCCAGCGGGGGGTAGCTGGCCGGCACCGGTCCGGCGCCGTTAGCTGGCCGGAGCCAGCCGGTCGGCTACCCAGGCGTCATCGGGCTGCAGCCAGATCGCCGGCGCGGCGTAGGGGTTGGCCTTGGTCGGCCACCCGCTGACCATCTTTCCGTTGAACTCGATCTCGTCCTGCGCCTCCATCAGCGGGATGACCGGCAGCTGCGCCTTGACGATGCCCTCGATCTTGGCGAAGGCGGCGTTCTGCGCGGAGGTGTCCGTCGTGCCGGCGATGGTGGCGAGCAAGCTGTTCACCGTCGCGTTGGTGTAGCGGCCGTAATCGCCGGAGACGCCGGTGCCGGTGCCGAGCGGCTTGGTGCCGAGACTGTCCAGCATCCCGTAGTAGTAGTCGTACGGGACCGGGGTGTAGCCCGCGCTGCTGATCAGCAGCTGGAAGTTGCCGCTGTCCTGGTCGGCCGCCCACACCGAGTACGCCTCCTGGGTGTAGGTCATCTTGATCCCGGCCGCGGCCAGCTCCGAGGTCATGATCTGCAGGATGGAGATGTAGTCGGTGTAGCCCGTTACCACCTTGACGTTGACGGTCAGCGGCGTGCCGGACGGGGTGCTGAAGATCCCGTGCGCGCCGGGCTTGTACCCCGCGGCCGCCAGGACCTTCTTCGCCGCCGCCGGATCGGGGCCGCTGAAGGAGTCGCTGGCCGTCTGCGGGCTGGCGACGCTGTTGAAGTTCGGTACCAGCAGCGCCTCGGGGTCGGTCGGCGGCGCATAGCCGTTGTAGACCGACTGGCTGATGTAGTTGCGGTCGATCGCGTCGCTGATCGCCTGGCGGACCGCCAGGCTGGTCGTCGGGCCCTTCGCCATGTTGGGGATCAGGACGTCCACGGCCAGCGGGAGGTCCACGAGCGCGTACTTGGAGTCGCGGGCCAGGTAGGTCTTGTCGATGTTGGCGATGAACGCGCCGGACCAGCCCAGGTCGCCGTCCTCGACCGCGGTGTCCATGGTGTCATTGCCGCTGTAGGTCAGGAAGCGGTACGTCTTGACCTTCGGCAGCCCCGGCATGTAGTAGTGCGGGTTCGCGGTCAGCTCGAGTACCTGCGGGGTGATCTTGCTGACCTCGTAGGCGCCGGTGCCAACCGGGTGCGCGGTCAGGGCGGTCGTCGGGTTGCTGATGTTCTTCCAGACGTGCTCGGGAACCATGAACGTCTTGCCGGCGATCAGGTACAGCTGCGTGTACGCCGGCGAGGTGAAGTTCACCGTCACCGCGTACGCGCCGCTGGCCGTGGCGCCCGCGATCGGCAGGCCGAAGCCGTTGAGCGCCGGGCTCGACTTCCTCAGGTTGAAGTTGTAGGCGACATCGGCGCTGGTGAACGGCTGGCCGTCGCTCCATTTGACGCCGTGACGGAGCTGGAACGTGATGGACTTACCACCGTTCGACCAGGCGTAGCTGGTCGCCAGCCAGGGCGTTACGGAACCGGCCTTGGCCGTGTTGAAGAACAGCAGCGGCTCGTAGATCATCCCGTTGGCGGGATCCTGCACGTTGGGGGAGAACGGGTTGAAGTCGTTGGTGAAGGGAGCACCCGACCCGAACGAGCCGGTGACTACCCCGCGCGCGCCCGACGAAGATGACGTGGAACTGCTGCCGCTGCTGCCGCAGGCGGCCAGCAGGCCCGCGACCGCTAGGGTAGCGGCCGCGAGAGCCGCGGATCTCACGCGCAAAGATCTAGACCACATCGCCGATTCCTCTTTCTCTCGCCGGAATTCTCGATCGCGGGCAGGCGGCAAGACCGCGCCGGCCGCGGCGCGCGCAAAGCGCGGCCCGGCGCATGTCATGCCACTGCTGTGTCGGTGTTCTTTTCCAGTCGCCGTCCAGGACCATGGCGCTCCGGCTGCGCGAAGACGCCGCGGTGAAACGGTGGCTATACCGGTTAAGTGTTAACGCAGTAATGCCGCCAGGTAAAGCGCAGTGAAGGTATCGTTAAGGTCTCGATCAGATATCGGCACGGCTAAGGTAGCTCTGCGCGGCCCGGCGAGTACCGGCGGTGCCAGCTCTGCTGCCGGCTGCCGCCCGTTGTCGCAGGTGGCGGGCGACCTCGGACCTGGGCACCCGCGACGTCCTGGCCGGTGGTGGGCCTGCGAGGTCGCTGAGCTGGGATTCTGTTCCTACCGCGATCGCCGCGATAGGCTCACGCGCCGACTCGGGGAACCATGGTCCCCTCGATCCCGGCGGTGGTCAGGCACAGCCATCGGGCCCTGGCCAGCCAGTTCAAGAACCAAGGATTTAAGGCGTTGACACTAAACCGGTATAGTGTTTTGATCGCAGTGACCCGCCGGAGATAGACCGCAGATGGAGTCAGGGAGCTGCTGCATGCGCAGGAATTCCGCCAGGATCGTCGTCGGCCCGCAGGCGGATAACTGGCTCGGGGTCAACTTCTGGTCGCGGACCGGAGGGCCTCTTATGTGGCGTGACTACGACCGGTCCGTGGTCTGCGGGGAACTGCGGGTGCTCCGTGAGCACGGGCTGAACATGACGCGGTCGTTCTTTTTCTGGCCGGACTTCATGCCGGAGCCGGACGTGGTCGACGAGGACATGACGGCCAGGTTCGCCGACTTCCTCGACCTGCACGCCGAGCTGGACCTGCGTACGGTCCCCACCTTCATCGTCGGCCACATGTCCGGAGAGAACTGGGATCCGCCCTGGCGGGCAGGGCGGGACCTGTACTCCGACGTCTGGATGGTCGGACGGCAGGCCTGGTTCGCCGGGGAGATGGTGCGACGCTTCGGCGCCCACCCCGCGGTGGCGGGCTGGCTGGTCTCCAACGAGATGCCGATCTACGGCGGCGACCGCACCTCGCACGAGGTGGTGGCCGCATGGGCCCGGATCATCAGGGACGCGGTGCGGGCGGCAGGCGGCCGCCAGCCGTACTCCCTGGGAGACGGCGCCTGGGGCATCGAGACGAGCGGCCGTGACAACGGGTTCCGGCTCGCCGACGCCGCCTCGATCTGCGACTTCATCGGCCCGCACGCGTATCCGGTGGGCGACGATCCGATCAGGCAGCATTACGCCGCGGCCTGGCAGTGCGAGCTGGCCGGCACGTTCGGCAAGCCGGTGATCCTGGAGGAGTTCGGCGTCAGCTCCGACTTCGCCTCGGACCGCAACGCCGCGCGCTACTACCGGCACGTGCTGCACAACAGCCTGCTGGCCGGCGCGACCGGCTGGATCGCCTGGAACAACACCGACTTCGACCTGCCCCACCAGGACCCGTACCGGCATCACGCCTTCGAGCAGCGCTTCGGCCTCACCGACGCGGCCGGCCACCCCAAGCCCACGCTGACCGAGATGGCTGCCTTCGCCGCCACCCTGGACGCGATCGAGGTGACCCGCTGCGCCCGGACCGACGCCGACGCCGCCCTGATCGTTCCCTCCTACCTGGACACCAGCTACCCGTTCGCCGACCCGGCCGACCGGGCCCACGTCGCCCAGACGCTCGCCCAGGCCTACGTCTGCGCCCGGCTGGCCGACCTGCCGGTGGCGCTGACCAGGGAGTCCGACGGGATAGGGGGCGACGCGCGGCTGTACCTGGCCCCGTCGGTGAAGCAGCTGCTCGCGCCGACGGCGGCGGTCCTCGAGCGGCTCGCGGACGCCGGAGCCTGCGTGTACCTGTCGTACTCGGCGGGCGGCTCGGGATGGCACCGGGGGCCGTCCTACGGGCGGCTGGACGAGACGTTCGGCGTGCGGCACCAGCTGGACGTAGGCCTGGCCGACATCATCGAGGACGAGGTGGCGGAGTTCTGCCTGAGCCGGGACTTCGGCGGACTGACGCGCGGGACCACGCTCAGGTTCGCCGTGGCCGGCAGCCAGCACAGCCGTTCGTTCCTGCCGGTCGAGCCGGCCGGGGCCGAGGTCCTGGCCACGGACGCCCGCGGCCGGCCGGCGTTGCTGCTGCGGTCCGTCGGCCGCGGGTCGCTCGTCTTGTGCACCTACCCGATCGAGCACATGGCCGCGCTGACACCGCGGGTCAACCCGGACGACGGCGTCGCCCTGTACGGCGCGCTGGCCACGCACGCCGGGGCGCGCCGGGCGGTCACCGTGGACGACCCGCGCGTGGCGTCCGACACCCTGGTCCGTGACGACGGCACCCTGTTCGCCGTGCTGGCCAGCCACGCCGCCGAAGCGCTGACCGTCAAGCCGGCTCTTCCCGCCGGGGGCGCCCTGACCACCCTGGACGGCGAGGAAGCTGAAGAGGGCGTGACACTAGGCCCGTTCGGCATCAAGGTCATGAAGATCACCGGCAGCGGCCCTGCGGACGCCGGCCGGGGACCAGCCTGAGCCTGATGCCGTCCGGGACGGTCGCATCCGGGTCACCGCGGCCCGTGGCCCGGGCGGGCGAGTTCGGCTGTCACCCGTTCGAGCATGCGGCGGTGGATGGCGTCGGCGTCCTCTTCCCAGCCGAACACGCATACCGCGGCGATGCCGTCGAAGCTGACGTCGCGGAGCGCGGTGAAGGTCTCGTCCCAGTCGACATCGCCGTTGCCGATCTCGTTGTGCTGGTGCACCCTGACGTCGGCGCCGGGCGGGTTGACGATGTACCGGTTACCGACGCCGGCCCGGTGGTTGTAGCAGTCGGCCACGTGAACGTGAGCCAGCTTGGGACTGGCGTACCCGATCATGTTCCGCATGTCACCGGCGCCGTCCGAGAGGTGGAAGGCGTGCGGGATGCAGAAGCAGTAGTTGATCCACGGCCGGTTCAGCCCGCGGACGATCTGCACCGCGTCGTCGTTGCGCTCGGAGAAGTCGTACGGGTGGGCCTCGATGTCGAGCTGCAGGTGATACCGCTCGAAGACCGGGATGAGCTCCTCCATCGAGTGGTAGAAGGCGTGCTCGGACTTGAGCGGCTGGTTCGGGTCACCGGACAGCTCGGTCATGATCACCGGGCAGCCGAGACCGTCGGCGATCTCCAGCAGCCGCTTCCAGTTGCGCACCTGAGCCTGACGTTCCTGCTCGTCGGGCGCGGACCAGCCGAAGACCGGTACCAGCGACGAGATGCGGACCCCGGTCTCCCTGACGGCCTTATTGACCTCGGCGATCATCGCGTCGTCGGCCTTGGGGTACCGGTGCCAGAAGAACCAGTCCGGCCGCGGGGACAGCTCGAGGTACTCGTAACCGAGGTCGGCGGCCTTGCGCAGTTCGGCCGGGACCGACATCGTCGCGTGGTACATCGCGGGATCCAGCGCGATCTTCACCATGGCACACTCCTCCCGAAGGCATCTTGACATCATCTGCCCGAATAGCCAGCGCCGCCGGCATCCGGGCCTGGATGGCGCGGCCAGGCTGACGTCGCCCGGCGTGATCAGCAGGCCCCCCTGGCTTGACGAGGCGTGAATCGGGGCAGGGGTTCCCACTATGACCGCTACCTGGACCTCCGAGGAATTGCAGCGGATCGGCGCGGCGCGCGAACTGCAGATCGCCGGTAGGCGCGCTGACGGGACACTGCGCCGGTGGGTGCCGATCTGGGTGGTGCGTACCGGCGGGCAGGTCTACGTGCGGACCTGGTACCGGCGTGAGAGCGGGTGGTTCGGCCAGGTCCTGGCCTCGCACCGGGCCCGCATCCGCGTCCCGGGCCTGGAGGCCGACGTCGCCGTCGAAGACGTCGGCGAGAGCACGCCTGAGCTGCGCGCGGGAATCGACGCCGCCTACAGCGCCAAGTACGGGCGCCACGGCGGCACCGAACGCATGGTGACAGAAGAGGCGGCCGCCGCGACACTACGGATCAGCCCGGATAGGCCCGGGGACGCGCCTGAAGCTAGACGAGCGTACTGATGGCCTTGTGCACCGAGGCGATCGCGCTGGCGCCCTCGCCGGTGGCCGCGGCGACCCGTTTCATCGAGCCGGAGTGGACGTCGCCGACCGCGAACACGCCCGGGAGGCTGGTCTCGAACGGCAGCGGCCGCCGCCCGAGGGCAGCCCAGGCGGGGCCGAGGTCGCCGTCGTTCAGCTGGACGTCGGTCCGGATGAACCCGTCGTCCCCCGTAGCGATCCCGGTCAGCCAGCTCGTGGCGGGTTCGGCGCCGATGAAGCAGAACAAGCCCGCGCACGGCTGGGGTTGCGTGCTGTCGGCCGTCCGGTCGGTGATGCTGACTTCGGTGAGGAAGTCGGCGCCATCCAGCCGGGTGACCTCGCTCCGGCAGCGCACCGTCACCCGCGGATGGACCCGCAGCCGGTCGACGAGATAGGCCGACATCTCGGCCGCGATATCCGGGCCGCGGACCACGAGCGAGACCTCGCTACCCCGCCCGGCCAGGTACAGCGCCGCCTGGCCCGCGGAGTTGGCGCCGCCGACCACCGTGACCGGGCTGCCCGTGCATCCCCGGGCTTCCAGTTCGGTGGCGGCATAGTAGATGCCGGCGCCCTCGAAGTCGGGCCAGCGTTCCAGCGGCAGTGCCCGGTAGCGGGCGCCAGTCGCGATGACGACGGCTTTGCTGTCGATGACTTCCCCGCCCTGCAGGTGCAGGCGGAGCAGGTTGCCGTTCCGGTCGGTGTCGAGCTTGACCGCCTCGCAGGGGCTGGCCAATTGGGCACCGAACTTCAGCGCCTGGAGCACGGCCAGGCCGGTCAGATCGGTACCGGACAGGCCGAACGGGAAGCCGAAGTAGTTCTCGATCCGGGAACTGGCCGCGGCCTGCCCGCCGGTGCCAACGGCGTCCAGCAGCACGGTGTCCAGGCCCTCGGACGCCCCGTAGACCGCGGCCGCCAGGCCAGCCGGGCCGGCGCCGACGATCGTGACGTCAACCGGCTTGGCGGAAGAACGACGGTAGGACAGGCCCAGCTTCTCGGCGAGTCTGCCCGGCGTGGCCCGTTTCAGCGTGGCGCCGGGCATGACGACGGCGGGCAGGTCGTCCCCGGTCAGGTGAGAGGACTCCATCATCGCCCGGCCCGCTGGGGTGTCGGCGTCGAACCACAGGTGGATCAGGCGCTGCCGGGCGGCGTAGGTCCGCAGGGCCAGCGCCGCCGCTGACCTGGCGCCGCCGACGATCTCGACCGCCCGGGCGGCCGTGCTGCGCTGCAGCAGCTCCCGGCGGGCGATCAGCGCCTTGAAGACGATGTCGGACAGTTCGACGTCGTTGGCCATGAGCTGCCGCAGGCGCTCCGGCGACACCCGGTAGACCGTGCCGCCCTCCCTCACCCGGCACAGCAGGTAGACGTTCTGCCCGGTCAGCAGGTTCAGTTCGCCGACGAAGCCGCCTGCATCCACGACCGCGACGATCGCCGCGGGCACGTCAGCCGTCTCCGTCCGGACAACCTCCGCCGAACCCCGCTCGACCACGATCAGATCGACGTCTTCATCGCCCGGAGTGAAGAGCACATCGCCCGGATGGGTCTCCTGCGGCGTGCCGTAGGCCAGCAGCCGGGCGAATAGCTCGTCGCCCAGCCGTGGCGACGAGACGCTGGTCGGCACCAGCGGCCTGCCCAGCCGTCCAGGCGCCTGGCTAGCGCGCAGCCGATCCAGGTCACGCGGCGTGGCCCAGGCCACCGACCTGGCCAGGCCGGGCTGGCTGAACATGGGGCCGCGCGCAGCCCAGGGCACGGCGTCGGGACGCGGCAGTTCATTCATCCCTGGCACGTTTTCAGCTTTCCGGCCACCAGGTCAAACGCCTTGTCGTCGAGGTAGACCGCGCCCCTCCACGTGCCCGTGCGGGCCGGCGGAACTCAGATGGGTGTGGCTCTTCTGGAGTGAGCGCCCAGGATGCGTGACGGGCGGTACCCATAGTGTCGGTGGTGTCTGTGGTGCGTCCCGGTGGCCCGGCGGAACCACCGCGATGCCACATTGCGGTGGTCAGGACAACCGCGATGTCACATTGCGGTGGTGAGCGGGGACGCCGGCCGGGCGTTCCGGGCGGGGCCGGTGAGACGGCTGCGCCGGGCGGGGCCGCCGCGGGCGAGCTGGCACCGCGTCCGCGGGCACCGGGCCGCGGCGCGGCGGACGGCGGGCAGGCCGGGGACGGCCGGGGCAGGCGGATGCGCCTGCCCCGGCGGATGCGCCTGCCGGGGCTCCCGCGGGCCCGGCACCCTCCACCCTCCCCGGTCCTGCTCACTCCAAAGGAGCCGCACCCAACTCAGATGGCCCCGCGGCATGACATCTGGATAGAGTCGGGCCGTGCCCGAGTTGCAACGGCTGCAGGCCGGTCATGCCCCGGCGGTCCTGGCCTTCGAGCTGGCGAACCGTGCCTACTTCGCCGCCTTCATCTCCGACCGGGGCGATGAGTTCTTCGACCAGTTCGCCGGCCGGCACCGCGCCCTGCTGGCTGATCAGGACGCCGGCCGCGGCGCCTTTTACGTGCTCGTGGCCGAGGACGGCTCAGTCCTGGGCCGGTTCAACCTGGTCTTCGCCGGGGACGGCACCGCCGAACTCGGCTACCGGGTTGCGCAGCATGTTGCCGGCCGCGGCGTCGCGACCATGACCGTGCGGGAGCTGTGCCAGCTGGCGGCGGTGCGGCACGGGCTGCGCACGCTCCGGGCCGCCACCTCGAGCGAGAACATCGCGTCCCAGAAGGTGCTGGCCAAGGCCGGGTTCGTCCCGGCTGGCCCGGCCGACCCCGCCCACCTCGGCGGTAAGCCGGGCACCTGGCACCAGCGCGACCTGGCCACTGGCGACGCGGCGTACGTCACCAACGAGGACGACGGCACCATTGACGTCCTGGACATCGCTAGGTAAGGCGCAATCCGGCCCTGGCCAGCACCTCGTCGGCCAGCCCGGCGGGGGTGAGCCGGTCCGAGCGCAGCATGAGCGTCCCGGTCGGCTGGCGGGCGGCGGCCGCCACCATCTCGTCCACGCCGGTCATGCCGAGCTCGCGAGCGCACTGGTCCCACTCCCGGCCGGGGTGAGTCACGCGGGCATTGAGCCGCTCCCGGAGCACCCCCGCGTCCACCTCCAGGAATACGTGCAGGACCGCTTCGCCCGCGCCGGCCAGGGCGCCGAGGATCTCGGTCCGGTAGGCGTCGCGGATCAGTGACATCGGGACGATGAGCGTCTCCGCGTGGTGCCTGCGCAGCGACAGCGCGGTCGCGACGACCAGTTCCCGCCAGCTTGGCAGGTGCTGGAAATCGCCGCCGGGCGGTATCCACTTCCAGAGCATCTGGCCGACGTCCTCCGGGTCATAGACGACCGCGTCCGGGAGCCGCCGGTGCAGTTCCTGCGCCAGCGTCGTCTTACCCGCGCCGAACCCGCCGTTGATCCAGATGATCACGGGCCCAAGCTATCCCGGTTACCGGTGCTCCCGGCCGCCCGGCATCAGCCGGAGAGAGCCGCAGAGAGAGATCGCGCATTCAACTATAAAAGTTAACTTTATACAATAATGAGAGCCTCGCCTTGCAGGGGACTGGGACCGCGTTGAGAGGGCGGATCGCATGACCGGTCAGCAAGCATGGGAGGGCGCGGCCGCTCGCGCCGTCCGCCCGAGCCGGCTCGGCTCTCCCGAGCGCACCGCGCAGGGGCTGCGCGAGGTCGGCTACCTGCCGGACCAGCACATCGCGAGCGTGGTGTACCTCGGCGAGCAGCTGGCCAAGCCGGTGCTCGTCGAGGGGCCGGCCGGTACCGGCAAGACCGAGCTGGCCAAGAGCGTCGCGCTGATGACCGGCATGCGGCTGATCCGGCTGCAATGCTACGAAGGCCTCGACGAGGCCAAGGCCCTGTACGAGTGGAACTACCGCAAGCAGCTGCTCCGCATCCAGGTCAGCCAGGCCGGCCCGGCCGCCGGCCCGCAGCAGCCAGCCGAGGCGGCGTCCTGGTCGGACATCGAGTCCGACATCTTCAGCGAGGAGTTCCTGCTGTCCCGGCCGCTGCTGGCGGCCATCAGGTCACCCGAGCCCGTCGTCTTGCTCATCGACGAGGTGGACCGCCTGGACGTCGAGACCGAGGCGCTGCTGCTCGAGGTGCTCTCCGACTACCAGGTGTCGATTCCCGAGCTCGGCACCGTCACCGCGACCCAGACCCCGCTGGTCTTCCTGACGTCCAACAACTCGCGTGACCTGAGCGAGGCGCTGAAGCGCCGCTGCCTGTACCTCTACCTGGACTACCCGTCGGCCGAGCGCGAGCAGGAGATCGTCCGCAGCCGGGTGCCGGGGATCGGGGAGCGGCTGGCCGAGCAGGTCACCGGCCTGGTCCGGTCCCTGCGGACGATGGACCTCAAGAAGCGGCCGTCGGTCTCGGAGACCCTCGACCTGGCCAGCACGCTGTACCTGCTCCAGGCCGAGGAGATCACCCCGCAGCTCGCCGCCGACACGCTCCATGTCCTGCTCAAGTACCAGTCGGATATCGAGAAGGCGGCGGCCGAGCTGGCCGCGAAGCGCTGACATGACCGGACCGGCGACGCTGGCCGCCTTCATCGCCGAGCTGCGCACGATCGGACTGCCGATCTCGGTGTCGGAGAGCGTGGACGCCACGGCCGCGGTCCAGGCCATGCCTATCGCCGACCGCCCGGCGCTGAAGAGCGCGCTGGCCGCCACGCTGGTCAAGAGCGCCGATCACTACCACGCGTTTGAGGTGGTCTTCGACCTGTTCTTCGGCGACCGCCGGGTGGGTAACGCCGACCCGGCCGACCCGGCTGCCGCTCACCGCGGCCGCCAACGGCCAGGCCGCCGCGGCGAATGGCGCGGGCCGGACGGGCATCGTCGCGGCGCTCAGCGACGCCGACCTGGACGACCTGCTCTTCCGGGCCGTGCAGGCCGGTGACCAGATGCTCATCCGCGCGGTGGTGGCCGAGGCCGTCCGCCGGTACGCGAACGTAGAGCCGGGGCGGCCGGTGGCCGGGGTGTACTACCTCTACCACACCCTGAGGCGGCTCGACATGGGCCGGCTGCTCGGCCGCCTGATCGCGGCGGACAGCCCGGCGGACCTGTCGGACATGGACCGCGCCCTGGCCGCCGAACGCCGCCGCGGCCAGGTCGCCGGCATCCGCACGGAGGCAGAAGCCGAGATCCGCCGGATCCTGGTCGCCGACCGGGGCGCCGCGGCGGTGGCTCGCACGCTCCGCGTGTCACTGCCCGAAGACGTCGACTTCCTCAACGCCTCGGCGGACCAGCTGGCCGCGATCAGGCAGACCGTCCAGCTGCTCGGCCGGAAGCTGGCCGCGCGCCTGGTCCGCAAGCGCCGCCACCGCACCCGTTCGGCACTGGATTTCCGCCGGACGATCCGGCAGTCGCTCGCCAACGGCGGCGTGCCGGCCGATCTTGTCTTCCGCAAACCCCACCCGTCCAAGCCGGAGATCATGCTGATCGCCGACGTCTCCTCGTCGGTGGCGGCGTTCGCCGGCTTCACGCTCCACCTGGCGAACGCGATCGGCTCAGAGTTCTCCCGGGTCCGGAGCTTCGCCTTCACCGACGGCATCGAGGAGATAACCGACGACCTGAGCTCGGCGCCGGACATCACCACGGCCGTCCGCCGTATCAGCCGGCGGCCGGGCGTGGTCCGCCTCGACGGCCACTCCGACTACGGCATGGTGCTGGAGAGCTTCTGGGAGCGGTGGGGCCCGCAGATCCGGGCGAGGACCAGCGTGATCGTCCTGGGGGACGGGCGCAGCAACTATCACGCCTCGCGCGCGGAGGTGCTCCGGGCCATCCGGCAGCGTGCACGTCACGTGTACTGGCTCAATCCCGAGCCGGCCAGTACCTGGGATACCGGTGACTCCATCATCTCGGAGTACGGGAAGTACTGCGACGAGGTGGTGGAGTGCCGCAATCTGCGGCAGCTGAAGGAATTCGTGGAAGCGCTCGATTAGCACCGCACGGGAGCGGATCGGCGCTGCGACAGGCGAGGTGACAGTGGACGAGGTGCCCGTCATGCTGGTACATGGCTTCGCGTCTTCGTACGAGCGGAACTGGCGCGAGCCGGGCTGGGCTGACCTGCTGCGCGAGGAGGGCCGCCCGGTGATCGGCGTGGACCTGCTGGGCCACGGGCAGGCGGCCAGGCCACGCGACCCGGCCGCCTACTCCTCGCTCGAGCAGTCGGTCCTCACCGCGCTGCCGGCCACCGGGCCGGTGGATGCGGTGGGCTTCAGCCTGGGCGCCCAGCTCCTGCTCCGCGCGGCCGCCGCGGCGCCGGGCCGGTTCCGGCGCGTCGTCGTCGCCGGGACCGGCGACGGCATCTTCGCCAGCGCCGATCCGGAGCCCGCGGCGAGGGCCGTCGAGACCGGGCAGGCGGAAGAGGCGGCCGGGCCGGCGGCCGCGGCGCTGGCCCACTTCGCCGGCGCGCCGGGCAACGACCGGGCCGCGCTGGCCGCGTGCCTGCGCCGGCCGCACGCTCCGCTGACCGAGGCCGAGGTCGCCGCGATCCGGGCCCGCGTGCTCGTCGTCCTGGGTGACCGTGATTTCGCGGCTCCCGCGGACAGGCTGGTCGCGGCCCTGCCCGACGTCAGGTTCGTGGCCCTGCCGGGAACCGACCATTTCGGGACGCCGCGGGACTTCGGTTTCATCGAGGCCGCGCTCGACTTCCTGTGCCGCGACGACCCCGGAAAAGGAGAGCAGGCGTAGTGGTAGAAACCAGCCGGCCGTATGCGGAGATCGATTACGTCGTCACCGACCGCGTAGCGACGATCACCCTGAACCGCCCGGACAAGCTCAACGCGTTCACCCACGTCATGCGCGGTGAGCTGATCGACGCCTTCGACCGGGCCGACGCCGACGACGACGTGCGGGTAGTGGTCGTCACCGGCCAGGGGAGGGCGTTCTGCGCGGGCGCCGACCTGTCCCGGGGCGGCGACACCTTCAACGCCGACCGGCGCCCGCCATCGGGGGCGGCCCGCGAGACCATCGACGGCGTGCCGCGCGACGGCGGCGGGACGGTAAGCCTGCGCGTCGCGGCCTCGCTCAAGCCGGTGATCGCCGCCGTCAACGGGCCCGCGGTCGGGGTCGGCATCACGATGACGCTCCCGATGGATATCAGGCTCGCCGCCGACACCGCGAAGTTCGGCTTCGTGTTCTCCCGGCGCGGCCTGGTCATGGAGGCGGCCTCCAGCTGGTTCCTCCCGCGTGTCGTCGGCATCAGCCAGGCCATGGAATGGGTGGCGACCGGCCGGGTCTTCGATGCCGCGGAGGCGCTGCGCGGCGGCCTGGTCGCCCGGACCTACCCGGCGGAGGAGCTGCTGCCCGCCGCGTACGCGCTGGCCCGGGAGATCGCCGACAACACCTCCGCCGTCGCGGTCGCGGCCTCGCGTCAGCTGATGTGGCGCATGCTCGGCGCCGATTCTCCCTGGGAAGCGCACCGCCTCGACTCCCGGGGCATCCACCTGCTCGGCCAGGCCCCCGATGTCGCCGAGGGGGTGACCGCGTTCCTGGAGAAGCGGCCGCCGCGTTTCCCGATGCGGGTCAGCACCGACCTGCCCGACCTCGGGCCGCGATGGCCCGAGCCGCCGGGCTAGCGCCGCCCGCGGATTTACCCGGGTATCCGTCTATCGTTGCTGTATGAGCGTCCGCCAGGCCGAGGCTGATCCCGTGACGAGGGCCGAGAATTCCCGGGCCATCCGCGATACGGTCGAGCAGCACGTCAAGGAGCTCATCTCGGCCGGCCAGCTGAGCGAGGACGGGCGGCTGCCGACCGAGCGCGAGCTGGCCGAGCAGCTCGCCGTGAGCCGCACCACCGTCCGGCAGGTCCTGGACCGGCTCGAGCACGAGGGCTTCGTGTACCGGCGCCGGGGACGCACCGGCGGTACCTTCGTCAACCGGCCCCGGGTGGATATCGACTTCGGCTACCTGGCCGGCATCCCCGCGTACCTGCGGGCCCAGGGCTTCCGGCCCGGTGCCCACGTGGTGTCCGCGCGGATGGTGCCCGCCGACGACACCACGGCCGCGGCCCTGCGCATCCCGGCGGGCACGCTGGTGTACGAGGTGGTCCGGATCCGGCTGGCCGACGAGGTGCGGATCTCCCTGGAAACGGCGCGGATCCCGGTATCGCTCGCGCCGAACCTGCTGGCTCAGCCTCTCGATGACAGCATTGACGATCTGCTGACCGACCGGTACGGGGTGACCTGCGTCAAGGCCGTCGAGCGGATGGTCGCGGTGCTGGCCGACACCGAGCAGTCCGGGTTGCTCGGCATCAAGGTCGGCGATCCCCTGATGGCCATCGAGCGCATCGCCTTCGACGCGGACGATCATCCCGTCGAGTACTCGAACGACCTGTTCCGCGGGGACCGGACGAGGGTCATCGCCTGGGCGCACGGCGAGGTCAGGGCGGCGCAATAGCGCTCAGGCCCGGATCCGCTCGCCGGCGAGATGTACGGCCCGAGCCGCTCGAACGCGGCCACCGCCATCTCGCTCGGCACGTACAGCTCCCAGCCGAGCTCACCGACGTAGGTGAGCCGGGTGGCGCGGACGGCCAGGCCGCGCAGGTCAACAACAAGACTCTGACCGAACGGGAATGCCGATGCCGAGAAGTCACTGCTCGACAGATCGCTGAGCAGGGCGCGGGACCGCGGGCCCATCACGGACAGCACCGCGTCGGAGCCCCGGACCGCGATCTTGGCGAACGAGGTCTGGTCGAACAACGCGACCTCGGAGGGGGCCGCGGCGTGCTCGGCCGCGCTGTGCGCGAACCAGTTCACCCGTTCCCAGCCCATCTTGGTGCCGAAGCAGGCGCCTTGCGCGTCCAGCAGATGGTCGCGGCGGGCGGCAGCGGATGATTCCGGGCGGGCCGGGAAGAAAGACCTCAGCCGCGGGCTGCCTGCGGCGGCGTCCTGCTGGCCCGGCCTAGGGAGTGGCATGTTCTCAAAGGTCCTGGTCGCTAACCGCGGCGAGATCGCGGTGCGCGCGTTCCGGGCGGCGGTCGAACTCGGGGCCCAGACGGTCGCGGTCTTCCCGTGGGAGGACCGTAACTCACTGCACCGGCTGAAGGCCGACCAGAGCTTCCAGATCGGCGAGACCGGCCACCCGGTCCGGGCGTACCTGTCGGTCGAGGAGATCCTCGCGGCCGCGCGCACCGCGGGCGCCGACGCCGTCTACCCGGGGTACGGGTTCCTGTCGGAGAATCCCGAGCTCGCCGAGGGCTGCGCCCGGGCCGGGATCACCTTCGTCGGGCCGCCCGCGGACATCCTGGAACTGGCGGGCAACAAGGCCCGGGCGATCGCCGCGGCCCGCGCGGCGGGACTGCCGGTGATGACGTCCAGCGCGCCGAGCGCCGACCCGGCGGCCCTGATCGAGGCGGCCGGCGCCATGGAGTTCCCGGTGTTCGTCAAGGCCGTGGCCGGGGGAGGGGGACGCGGCATGCGCCGGGTCGGCACGCCCGCGGAGCTGCCGGAGGCGCTGGGGGCCGCGATGCGGGAAGCGGCGGCCGCGTTCGGCGACCCCGCCGTGTACCTGGAGCAGGCGGTCGTCGACGCGCGGCACATCGAGGTGCAGGTCCTCGCGGACGCCGCGGGCAACGTGATCCACCTGTTCGACCGGGACTGCTCGGTGCAGCGCCGGCACCAGAAGGTGATAGAGCTGGCGCCCGCGCCGCACCTGGACTCCGGGCTGCGGCAGCGGATCTGCGCCGACGCCGTGGCGTTCGCGCGCGCGATCGGCTACGTCAACGCGGGCACGGTGGAGTTCCTCGTCGACCGGGCCGGGCGCCATGTGTTCATCGAGATGAACCCCCGCATCCAGGTCGAGCACACGGTGACCGAGGAGGTCACCGACGTCGACCTGGTGCAGGCCCAGTTGCGCATCGCCGCCGGCGAGACGCTGCCCGGCATGGGCCTGTCGCAGGACGTGATCGTGGTGCGCGGGGCCGCGCTGCAGTGCCGGATCACCACCGAGGACCCCGCCAACGGCTTCCGCCCGGCCACCGGCCGCATCACCGCCTACCGGTCACCCGGCGGCGCGGGCGTACGGCTCGACGGCGGCACTGCCCTCGGCGCCGAGATCGAGGCGCACTACGACTCGCTGCTGGTCAAGCTCACCTGCCGCGGACCGGACCTGCCCGCCGCGATCCGCCGGGCCCGCCGGGCGCTGGCCGAGTTCCGCATCCGCGGCGTGCCGACCAACATCGCGTTCCTGACCGCGGTGCTCGACGATCCCGACTTCCGGGCCGGGCGGGTCACCACCTCGTTCATCGAGGATCATCCGGGGCTGCTGGCCCCGCGGATCTCCGCCGACCGGGGCACCAAGCTGCTGACCTACCTGGCCGACGTGACGGTCAACCGCCCGTACGGGCACCCGCCGCGGCTGGTCGACCCCGTGGCGAAGCTGCCCCGGGCCGACCTCGCCTCCCCGCCGCCCGCCGGGTCGCGGCAGCGGCTCCGCGCCCTCGGCCCGCAGGAGTTCGCGCGGGAGCTGCGCCGCCAGCCGGCGCTGGCGGTCACCGACACCACATTCCGCGACGCGCACCAGTCGCTGCTGGCCACCCGGGTACGCAGCCGGGACCTGCTCGCGGTCGCCGGGCATGTCGCGCGCAGCGTGCCGCAGCTGCTGTCGCTGGAGGCCTGGGGCGGTGCCACCTACGACGTCGCGCTGCGTTACCTGCACGAAGACCCCTGGGAGCGGCTGGCCGCGATCAGCGAGGCGGTGCCCAACATCTGCCTGCAGATGCTGCTGCGCGGCCGCAACACCGTCGGCTACACCCCCTACCCGGAGACGGTGACCGAGGTATTCGTCCGGGAGGCCGCCGCGGCAGGCGTCGATATCTTCCGGATCTTCGACGCCCTCAACGACGTCAGCCAGATGCGGGCCGCGATCGAAGCCGTCCGCAGCACCGGCACCGCCGTCGCCGAGGTAGCGCTCTGCTACACCGCGGACCTGTCCGACCCGGGCGAGCGGCTCTACACCCTGGATTACTACCTGCGGCTGGCCGAGCAGATCGTCAGCGCCGGCGCCCACGTCCTGGCCATCAAGGACATGGCCGGGCTGCTGCGCCCCCCGGCGGCCGCCACGCTGGTCACCGCGCTGCGCGAACGCTTCGACCTGCCCGTTCACCTGCACACCCACGACACCGCCGGAGGCCAGCTCGCCACCCTGCTGGCCGCGTGGCAGGCCGGGGCGGACGCCGTCGACGGCGCGGTCGCCGCCATGGCCGGCACCACCAGCCAGCCGCCGCTGTCGGCGATCGTCGCCGCCACCGACCACACCGACCGGGCCACCGGCCTGAGCCTGCAGGCCGTGAACGACCTCGAACCCTACTGGGAGGCGGTCCGCCGTCTGTACGCTCCGTTCGAGTCCGGCCTGCCCTCGCCCACCGGCCGCGTCTACACGCACGAGATTCCCGGCGGTCAGCTGTCCAACCTGCGCCAGCAGGCCATCGCGCTGGGCCTGGGCCAGCGGTTCGAGGACGTGGAGGACGCCTATGCCGCCGCCAACCAGCTCCTCGGCCGGCTCGTCAAGGTCACCCCGTCGTCGAAAGCCGTGGGCGACCTGGCGCTGCAGCTGGTCGGAACCGGTGTCAGCAGCGACGACTTCGCCCGCGACCCCGGCCAGTACGACCTGCCCGACTCGGTCATCGGGTTCCTCCGCGGCGAGCTCGGCGATCCCCCGGGAGGCTGGCCCGAGCCGTTCCGCACCGCCGCGCTCGCCGACCGCCGCCCGGCCCGCCCGCCCGCGCCGCTGAGCGACGAGGACCTGCGCGAACTGGCCGAACGGCCGCGAGCAGCGCTCAACCGGCTGCTGTTCCCGGGACCGACCAGGGATTTCACCGGGCACCGCGACACCTACGGCGATGTTTCCGTGCTGCCGACCCGGGAGTTCCTCTACGGACTGACCGAAGGCGCCGAGTACGCCGTCGACCTCGAGCCGGGCGTCCGGCTGCTGCTCGGCATCCAGGCCGTCTCCGACCCCGACGACCGCGGCCTGCGCACCGTGATCGGCACTCTCAACGGCCAGATCCGCCCGGTCACCGTGCGCGACCGGAGCGTCGAGGCGACGGAGAAGACCGCCGAGAAGGCGGATCGCGCGATCCCGGGTCACGTTCCCGCCCCGTTCGTCGGCACCGTGACCCTCCAGGTGACCGAGGGAAGCCCCGTCGCGGCCGGGCAGGTGATCGCGACCATCGAGGCCATGAAGATGGAAGCGGCCATCACCGCGCCGCTGGGCGGGACCGTGTCCAGGCTCGCCATCAACCCGGTCCAGCCCGTCGAGGGCGGGGACCTCCTCCTCGTCATCAGCTGAGCGGGCCAGCCGGCCTCTTCTGCCGTCACGTGGACACGGCTGCGCGTCCGGTGGCATACACTAGCGACGGCCCTGGCCGCGAGGTCGAGCCGATTGGAACCGGCGTCGGAGGCGTGCTACAGTAACGCCGCTACGTCGACAACGGTCCCGGATGATTTCGATCCAGGATATGTTGGTCACTGAGTGCGATAGCATGCAGCATGGCTGCGGTTACCGCCTAGCAAACCAGGTAAGTGACAACGGAATAATGCTGCCTCCGGGCCCCTTCCATTTGGGAGGACAGGATGTCAGCGAAATTCCCGGACTGGTGTGCGAGTCAGTGAAAGTAGCTGGTAAGGTTTAGAAGTAGCCCCGGGACGGAAACGAAAGTTCCCGCACCGGTGTGCGTCCGCTCCTTGAGAACTCAACAGCGTGCTAAAAGCCAGTGCACAGTTTTATCATGCACGAACCTCGTCAATGCGGGGCTGGTCTGCGTTTTTGCGCGGGCTGGTGCCGGGATACGATGGCCATGATCACTCCCGGTTTTCCGGGGGCTCTCTATGTTTGACATTCCGCGGCGTGATGTCGGCGGTTTGTTTATAGAACATCAACGGAGAGTTTGATCCTGGCTCAGGACGAACGCTGGCGGCGTGCTTAACACATGCAAGTCGAGCGGAAAGGCCCTTCGGGGTACTCGAGCGGCGAACGGGTGAGTAACACGTGAGTAATCTGCCTTCAGCTCTGGGATAGCTCCGGGAAACCGGGATTAATACCGGATATGACCACTTCGGACATCTGTTGTGGTGGAAAGTTTTTCGGCTGGAGATGAGCTCGCGGCCTATCAGCTTGTTGGTGGGGTAACGGCCTACCAAGGCGACGACGGGTAGCCGGCCTGAGAGGGCGACCGGCCACACTGGGACTGAGACACGGCCCAGACTCCTACGGGAGGCAGCAGTGGGGAATATTGCGCAATGGGCGGAAGCCTGACGCAGCGACGCCGCGTGGGGGATGAAGGCCTTCGGGTTGTAAACCCCTTTCAGCAGGGACGAAGCGGAAGTGACGGTACCTGCAGAAGAAGCGCCGGCTAACTACGTGCCAGCAGCCGCGGTAACACGTAGGGCGCAAGCGTTGTCCGGAATTATTGGGCGTAAAGAGCTCGTAGGTGGCCTGTTGCGTCCGCTGTGAAAACTCAGGGCTTAACCCTGAGCCGGCAGTGGATACGGGCAGGCTAGAGGTAGGTAGGGGAGAATGGAATTCCTGGTGTAGCGGTGAAATGCGCAGATATCAGGAGGAACACCGGTGGCGAAGGCGGTTCTCTGGGCCTTACCTGACACTGAGGAGCGAAAGCGTGGGGAGCGAACAGGATTAGATACCCTGGTAGTCCACGCCGTAAACGTTGGGCGCTAGGTGTGGGATCCTTCCACGGATTCCGTGCCGCAGCTAACGCATTAAGCGCCCCGCCTGGGGAGTACGGCCGCAAGGCTAAAACTCAAAGGAATTGACGGGGGCCCGCACAAGCGGCGGAGCATGTTGCTTAATTCGACGCAACGCGAAGAACCTTACCAAGGTTTGACATGCAGGGAAAAGCCGTAGAGATATGGTGTCCGTAAGGGTCCTGCACAGGTGGTGCATGGCTGTCGTCAGCTCGTGTCGTGAGATGTTGGGTTAAGTCCCGCAACGAGCGCAACCCTCGTCCTATGTTGCCAGCGGGTCATGCCGGGGACTCATAGGAGACTGCCGGGGTCAACTCGGAGGAAGGTGGGGATGACGTCAAGTCCTCATGCCCCTTATGTCTTGGGCTGCAAACATGCTACAATGGCCAGTACAAAGGGTTGCGAGACCGCAAGGTGGAGCGAATCCCAAAAAGCTGGTCTCAGTTCGGATTGGGGTCTGCAACTCGACCCCATGAAGTCGGAGTCGCTAGTAATCGCGAATCAGCAACGTCGCGGTGAATACGTTCCCGGGCCTTGTACACACCGCCCGTCACGTCACGAAAGTCGGCAACACCCGAAGCCGGTGGCCTAACCCGTAAGGGAGGGAGCCGTCGAAGGTGGGGTCGGCGATTGGGACGAAGTCGTAACAAGGTAGCCGTACCGGAAGGTGCGGCTGGATCACCTCCTTTCTAAGGAGCACCTGGCGCGTCCTCTCCGGAGGGCGTGCCCAGAGCCATGTCCCGGGCGGATGTCCCGGGGTGGCAGCTCATTGTGGAGCACTGGTTAGTTGGTCAGCTCGCCGGCAAAGGTCAGTTGGTACGTCTCCTCCGGGGGACGGAAGGCTGCTGGCGGCGGTGGGGTGGCTTAGCACGCTGTTGGGTCCTGAGGGAACGGGCGTATGTCTTGTTTTCTCTTTGGTCCGTGATGGCCCGCCGTGGATGCGGCGGGTTTTGTCGCGGGGCCGCCCGTATCTTGAGAACTGCATAGTGGACGCGAGCATCAATTGTAGTCGCCAAGTTGATAAGGGCGCACGGTGGATGCCTTGGCACCAGGAGCCGATGAAGGACGTTGGAGCCTGCGATAAGCCTCGGGGAGTCGGCAACCAGACTGTGATCCGAGGATTTCCGAATAGGGAAACCTGTCGGGCGTAATTGCCCGTCATCCCTGCCTGAACACATAGGGCAGGTGAAGGTAACGCGGGGAAGTGAAACATCTCAGTACCCGCAGGAAGAGAAAGCAACCGCGATTCCCTGAGTAGTGGTGAGCGAAAGGGGAAGAGGCCAAACCGCATGCGTGTGATAGCCGGCAGGCGTTGCGCGTGCGGGGTTGAGGGACCGCCTGGCCGGAGCTGCCGCTCTGGCAGGGAGTTACAAATCGTCTGGGTAGCAGAAAGCGTTGGAAAGCGCTGGCATAGCGGGTGATACCCCCGTATGCGAAACCCATGCGACTCCCGGGCGTGTTCCCAAGTAGCACGGAGCCCGTGAAATTCCGTGTGAATCCGGGGGGACCACCCCCTAAGCCTAAATACTCCCTGGTGACCGATAGTGAACCAGTACCGTGAGGGAAAGGTGAAAAGCACCCCGGTGAGGGGTCGTGAAATAGTACCTGAAACCGTGTGCCTACAAGCCGTGGGAGCGTGCCGGTCCTTGTGGCCGGAGTGAAGTGACCGCGTGCCTTTTGAAGAATGAGCCTGCGAGTTACGATGTGTGGCGAGGTTAACCCGTGTGGGGCAGCCGTAGCGAAAGCGAGTCTGAATAGGGCGTCATAGTCGCATGTTGTAGACCCGAAGCGGAGTGATCTACCCATGGCCAGGTTGAAGCGCGGGTAAGACCGCGTGGAGGACCGAACCCACCAGGGTTGAAAACCTGGGGGATGAGCTGTGGGTAGGGGTGAAAGGCCAATCAAACTCCGTGATAGCTGGTTCTCCCCGAAATGCATTTAGGTGCAGCGTCGCGTGTTTCTTACCGGAGGTAGAGCTACTGGTTGGTCTAGGGGGCCGACAAGCTTACTGAAATCAGCCAAACTCCGAATGCCGGTAAGTGAGAGCGCGGCAGTGAGACTGCGGGCGATAAGGTTCGTAGTCGAGAGGGAAACAACCCAGATCACCAGCTAAGGCCCCTAAGCGTGTGCTAAGTGGGAAAGGATGTGGAGTTGCGAAGACAACCAGGAGGTTGGCTTAGAAGCAGCCACCCTTGAAAGAGTGCGTAATAGCTCACTGGTCAAGTGATTCTGCGCCGACAATGTAACGGGGCTCAAGCACACCGCCGAAGCTGTGACATTCACGCGTTATCCCGGCCCTTTACGGCTGAGGGAGATGGCTCTGACTGGTCGCCCTGACTTCGGTCGCGGCCGCCTGATGAGTGGGCTCTGCCGGATCCTTCTGGGTCCAGGTGCGTGGATGGGTAGGGGAGCGTCGTGTGGCATGGGAAGCAGCGGAGTGATCCAGCTGTGGATGCTACACGAGTGAGAATGCAGGCATGAGTAGCGAAAGAAGAGTGAGAAACTCTTCCGCCGAATGACCAAGGGTTCCTGGGGCAGGCTAATCCGCCCAGGGTGAGTCGGGACCTAAGGCGAGGCCGACAGGCGTAGTCGATGGACAACGGGTTGATATTCCCGTACCCGCGTAAGCGCGCCCATGCCGGGGCCGGCGATGTTAAGCACCGCAGTCCGGGGAGTCCTTCGGGACGAGCCGGGTGACGGTGCGGACCAGACTGGTAGTAGGCAAGCTGAAGGGGTGACGCAGGAGGGTAGCTCTACCGGGCGATGGTAGTCCCGGGGTAAAGGTGTAGGGCGCCGCATAGGCAAATCCGTGCGGCACGTGCCTGAGACCTGATGCCGAGCCAGTTATGGCGAAGTGAGTGATCCCATGCTGCCGAGAAAAACCTCGCAGCGAGCTCTTAAGCGGCCCGTACCCTAAACCGACGCAGGTGGTCAGGTAGAGAATACCAAGGCGATCGGGTGAACCATGGTTAAGGAACTAGGCAAATTATCCCCGTAACTTTGGGAGAAGGGGAACCGGTCCTGGTGACGGAATTTACTTCCCGAGCCGGGGGCGGTGGCACATACCAGGGAGAAGCGACTGTTTACTAAAAACACAGGACCGTGCAAAGTCGCAAGACGACGTATACGGTCTGACGCCTGCCCGGTGCCGGAACGTTAAGGGGACGGGTTAGCGGCTTCGGCCGCGAAGCTCAGAACTTAAGCGCCGGTAAACGGCGGTGGTAACTATAACCATCCTAAGGTAGCGAAATTCCTTGTCGGGTAAGTTCCGACCTGCACGAATGGCGTAACGACTTCTCCACTGTCTCAACCATGGACCCGGCGAAATTGCACTACGAGTAAAGATGCTCGTTACGCGCAGCAGGACGGAAAGACCCCGGGACCTTCACTGCAGCTTGACATTGGTGTTTGGGACGTCTTGTGTAGGATAGGTGGGAGACTGTGAAGCGGGCACGCTAGTGCTGGTGGAGTCATCGGTGAAATACCACTCTGGTCGTTCTGGATGTCTAACCTAGGTCCGTGATCCGGATCAGGGACAGTGTCTGGTGGGTAGTTTAACTGGGGCGGTTGCCTCCCAAAAGGTAACGGAGGCGCCCAAAGGTACCCTCAGCCTGGTCGGCAACCAGGTGTCGAGTGCAAGTGCACAAGGGTGCTTGACTGTGAGACAGACATGTCGAGCAGGAGCGAAAGCTGGGACTAGTGATCCGGCGGTGGCATGTGGAAGCGCCGTCGCTTAACGGCTAAAAGGTACCCCGGGGATAACAGGCTGATCTTCCCCAAGAGTCCATATCGACGGGATGGTTTGGCACCTCGATGTCGGCTCGTCGCATCCTGGGGCTGGAGCAGGTCCCAAGGGTTGGGCTGTTCGCCCATTAAAGCGGTACGCGAGCTGGGTTTAGAACGTCGTGAGACAGTTCGGTCCCTATCCGCTGCGCGCGTAAGAGACTTGAGAGGGGCTGTCCCTAGTACGAGAGGACCGGGACGGACGAACCTCTGGTGTGCCAGTTGTCCTGCCAAGGGCACGGCTGGTTTGCTACGTTCGGGAGGGATAACCGCTGAAAGCATCTAAGCGGGAAGCTCGCCTCAAGATGAGGTCTCTCTCTGGGTTAACCAGGTAAGGCCCCCAGTAGACTACTGGGTTGATAGGCCGGAGGTGGAAGCACGGTAACGTGTGCAGCTGACCGGTACTAATAGGCCGAGTGGCTTGGCTTCTACTCTCATGTTCTTGCTTTGCGTCCACTATGCGGTTCTGGGGATACGGCCGGCGTATATCTCCATAGCGTTACGGCGGTTATAGCGTGGGGGAAACACCCGGTCCCATTCCGAACCCGGAAGTTAAGCCCTTCAGCGCCGATGGTACTGCGCGGGGGACCGCGTGGGAGAGTAGGACACCGCCGGACATCCTCCGAAGAGGGCCGCTCCCATACCCATGGTCGAGCGGCCCTCTTCGCATTCTTCGCTCACGCCACGCTCATGTCACGGTCACTGCCCCGGTTCCGGCGCCTGCCCCGGTTCCGGCGCGGAGCCGGCGGCGGGACCGGCCCGCGGTCGCGGCCCGACGTCGGTGACGCGATCGCGTGGTCCGCGGCCACCCGGACCTGCAGGTCGAGCCCGAGCCCGGACAGTTCCAGGCGGACGGTGTCGCCGGCCGCGAGCGGCCCGACCCCGGCCGGGGTACCGGTGGTGATCACGTCCCCCGGGTACAGGGTGGTGACCGAGGACGCGTAGGACACCAGCCGCGCCACCCCCCAGATCAGGTCCCGCGTGCTAGCTTCCTGCCGCAGTTCGCCGGATACCCAGCAGCGCAGCTCCACCTGGCCGGGGTCGCCGAATTCATCGGCGGTGACCAGGACGGGGCCCATCGGGGTGAAGGTCTCGAAGGACTTACGGACCGAACGGTCCTCGCCGCCGCGCATCGTGATATCCAGCAGCCCCGTATAGCCGAACACGTACGACAGCGCGTCCTGCTCGCTGACCTGCCGGGCGGTCCGGCCGATCACCAGGGCGAGCTCTCCCTCCTGATCGAAGCGCCGGTCGTGGTAGGGAAGCTGGATGGTCCCGCCCGGGTCGAGCAGGGATGACGGGGCCTTGAGGAAGAATCCGAGCGCGCCGACCTGGGCGTCGACGTTCATCTCCGCCTGGTGGTCCCGGTAGTTCACCGGCGCCGCGATGATCTTCGACGGGTCGGCGACCGGCACGCGCAGGCGGACATCACCGAGCGGGATGCCGTCCCGGGGCCCGGCAGCCGCCCGTCCTCCGGATGGCCAGGAGGCGATCACGTCACGCATGGTCCGGCCGCCCAGCGGGAGCACCCGGTCGCCGGCCAGGCACCCCGCCCGGCCGGCGTCGTAGCTCACCAGGCGCATGCGTCCGCCCTCGTCATCACGCGTCGTCCTCTCGTACGTCCTGCTGCTCCATCGTCTCCGTGCGGGCCAGGCCCAGCGCTTCGAGCGCCGGCCAGTCCGAAACGAGGAACAGGTCGGCGTCGTCCTCGGCCTCATGATCGACCGCTGCCCATGAGGGCGTGACGAACATGTCTCCCGCCGCCCAGCGCAAGCGGCGTCCGTCGACCACCGTCGCCCCGGATCCGCGGTAGGCGACCCAGATCCCGCTGCCGGCCGTCCGGGTCGTCGGCGTGCGATGCCCGGCGAGCACGCGGTGCAGCTCGGCGCGCAGCGTCGGCATGATGTCCCGCCCGGTGGCGGGGTCGGCGTACCGGACGGAGGCCACACCTCGCCCGGTGGACTCGATCAGGCGCGACAGGGCCGCGTCGGTGGCCGGCCAGCGGTAGGCCAGCAGCCGGGAAAACCGCCCTGACGCCGGATCCTCGATGAGGTCCGGCTCGCCGGAGGCCGGGAGCAGGCCCGCGCCGCCGTAGCGGATCTCGGACTGCGACGAGGGGCCGGCTCGTAGCGGCTCGGCTCGTCGCCGCCCGGTTCGAAGAAGACGGCGTCGAGGTTGCGCACCAGGGGAACGTCCAGTCCGTCGAACCAGATCATCGGCCCCGGGCCCGGGTTGTGATGCTCGTGCCAGGTCCAGCTGGGCGTGAGCACCAGGTCGCCCGGTGCCATGCGGATCGGGTCGCCGTTCACCAGCGTCCACACCCCGCTGCCTTCCAGCACGAACCGCAGCGCGGCCGGGGAGTGCCGGTGCGCGGGCGCGAGTTCCCCGCCGCCCAGGAACTGCACCGCCCCCCACAGCGTATGGGTGGCGAACGGCAGCCCGCCGAGATCCGGGTGCGACAGCGAGAGCACCCGGCGGTCGCCGCCCCGGTCGATGCCGATCAAGCCGCCGGACCGCTCGGCGAGATCCCGCAGCGTCTTCCACCGCCAGATGTGCGGCGTGCAGCCGGCCGGGCGTCCGGGTCAGCAGGCCCTCCTGGACCCACAGCGGCTGCAGGTCGGCGGTCGCCATGTCGGCGTACAGGCTGTCCACGTCGGGGGTGTCGTCATGAAATCGTGAAGTGGCCATGTCTCTCCTGGTAGAGCCAGTCCAGGTCGGCGTAGTCGTCCCAGTCGCGCCGGGTGAGGATCAGGTCGCGCAGCACCGGGATGACCGGGCCGTCGTCGTGCCAGACCTGGCCCCAGTGCCGGGCCACCCGCTGGACCTGCGCGGTGCGCGGGATGCGTTCCGCCTGGTAGGCGGCAAAGGCTTTGCCGATATCACCGTCGTACCCGCTGAGCTGCCTGGCCAGGCAGCCGGCGTCCTCGATGGCCTGGCAGGCGCCCTGCGCCAGGTACTGCACCATGGGATGCGCGGCGTCCCCGAGCAGGGTGATCCGGCCGGCGGTCCAGTTGTCCAGCGGATCCCGGTCGTACATGACCCACCGGCGGTCGCGGTTGACCAGGGACACCGCGGCGCGCACCTGGTCACAGGCGGTGGCGAAGCTTTCGTCCAGCTCCGCGGGGGTACCCCAGCGGTCGGTCAGCTCGGCCTCGCGCGAGTAGCGCCGGCTGCGGAACACGGCGACCTGGTTGTACAGCCCGCTGCGGCGGATCGGGTACTGCACCAGGTGCTTGTGCGGCCCGATCCAGATGACCTCGTCGTCCGGCCCGAGGGGAACGCCCCTGCCACCCGGCGACGGCAGCGCCATCCCGGCGGCCGGCGCCATGTCAGCCGCGGGCAGGGTGCCGCGGTACGCGACGAACCGGTCGGTGACCGGGCGGTCGTCGCTGACCAGCTGGCGGGCCGTCGACCACAGGCCGTCGGCGCCCACGACCGCGCCGCACGCGTAGCTGCCGCCGTCGGCGAAGCGGACCTGCGCCGTCTCGCCCTGATCGGTGAGCCCGGTCACCTCGCGTCCGCTTTCCAGGGTGATGCGCTCGTCGTCCCGGCACGCCTGGTACAGCACCGCCAGCAGGTCACCGCGGTGCATGACGCTGTAGGCATAGCCGTAGCGCCGCTCGAACGGCTCGCCGAAGGACAAGGTGGTCAGATGCTCCCCCCGGTCGGCGTGCATCAGCACCAGGCGGCGGGGGCGGATGGCCAGCGCGGCCAGTTCCGGCAGCACCCCCAGGCGATCCAGGATGCGCAGCGCATTAGGGGCGAGCTGGATGCCCGCGCCGATCTCGCCGAACGCTGGTGACTGTTCCACGATGTGCGCCGCGAAGCCGGCCCGGGCCAGGGCGAGCGCGGCCGTCATGCCGCCGATCCCGCCGCCGATGATCAGGATGGGCACCCCGGCGGTCACGTCTTTTCCCAGTCCGTGACCAGCGGGGTGTCCGTCCCGGCGGGGCCGGCCCCGCCGGCGCCGCCGGGTGAGCCCAGCGCGGCATCGCGGCCGGGCAGCGTCTCGGTGAAGAACGCGGCGTTGTCCGCCAGCCAGACCGGATCGGGTGACTCGTCCGGGGCGATGATCGCGTCGACCGGGCACTCCGGCAGGCAGGCGCCGCAGTCGATGCACTCGTCCGGGTTGATGTAACGCTTCCGCAGGCCCTCGTAGATGCAGTCGACAGGGCAGTTCTCGACACACGAGCCGTCCATCTCGTCGATGCAGTGCTCGTTGATGACGTACGCCATGGGCGGTCAACTCCAGATGGGCGCTCCGGTCACCGGGTCATCGTTCAGGTCGGCGTAGGCGCGGGCCGCCGCCGGGTGGAGCGGGATCGGCGTCCGCGCCATGTCGGCGGGGACCAGGGGATAGGTGACGGGGGAGTGGTCCGGCGGCAGGTGGGCGTACTGCGCCTCCAGCGCGCGCCGCGTCTTGACCATGCACCAGACGGCCAGGTAGGCGACGTCGTCCGCGAGTGCCTGCGGGCAGAGCAGGACGAAGTCGGAGAAGTCCAGGGTGCGCAGGTCCTCGTCCAGGCCGGGCAGGTAGCCGGCTTCCACCGTGGCCGCCGGCCAGCCCTCGGCGGCGAACGCCGCGAGCACGTCGTCACCCCACGGCAGGTAGCGCACCGGGCGCCTGGCGGCGATCCGCTGCCAGTGCGGCGTCATGATCGCCTCGTGGATCAGCACGTCGGCCTCGCCGTCGGCGAACCAGCCGATCGGGGGGAACGGCCGTTCGTCATAGCGGAACGAGAGCCTGCCGGTATCCACTCCGGCCAGCCGCAGCGCCTTGTGCGCGGCCAGGCCGATGAGGTTGACGCCGTCGTCGGCGGAGGTCGCGACGGTCAGGTCAGCGCGGACGGCGGCCAGGTCGGCGACGGTGCTGACCGGCAGCCCGGCGTCGGCCGCGACGACGAGGCGGTCGCGCTGCCCGATCACGCCGAGCGCGCACAGGCCGTCCGGTCCGAGCATGGGCACCGCGGCGGCCGGCGTGACCACGGCGATGTCGGCCTGTCCCGTGCGCAGCGCCGCCACCTGATCCAGGCCGCCGCGGCCGGACCAGATGGCGAACTGCGAGCCTTCCGGCGACCGGTCGCCGATCTCCTGAGCCAGCCAGCCGCAGATCCGGTGCATGTTCGCCTGGCCCCAGTCACCGCGGAACGCGAGGGTGACCGGACGCTCCAGGCGCGGCTCGTCAGCCACGGGCCAGCATGGCCGTGAGCTCGGCCGCGCTCAGCGTGAAGTCGATCTCGTTGATGGAGTCGAACGGGAAGCCGACTCGCTCGAACTCCTGCTCCACCGCGCCGGCGCTGCCCGCCTCGTACAGCGAGACGATGAAGCCGCTGTCCGTGTTGACGTACAGCTGGCGGAAGGTCGCGTGGATGCCCTGGGCGACATCCGGTCCGTAGCCGGCGATTTCCTCAGGTGACAGGCCCGGGGCCTGGTGGAGGCTCAGGAAGAGCGCCATGATTCTCCCCTATGTGTCATTGTACGGAACAGTGTTCCTTATCTTGCTACGTCACCTGAGGGTTGGCAAGACCGCGGTGCGCTAACCTGCTTGCGTGGAGCAGCTTCCGGACGAGGCCCCGCCGAACCGCCCTGGCGGCCTGATCGGCGCCGTGGACAACGTGCTGCGGCTGCTCCGCCTCTTCGAGGATCACGAGATGATCCGGGTCAACCAGGTGGCCCGCGACATGGGACTGTCCCGGTCGACGGTGCACCGCATGCTGGCCACGCTCAGCCACCACCAGTTCGTGGAGCAGGACGAGTACTCGCGCGCCTACAAGCCGGGTCCCGCCCTGGTCGACATCGGCCTGTCGGTCGTGTCGAAGATCGACATCCGCGCCGTCTCGCACGCGGCCCTGGTGAACCTGCGCGACCTGACCGGCGAGACCGCGCACGTGGGCATCATGCGCGGCGCCGCCGAGGTCCTCTACCTCGACAGCGTCGAAAGCGACCAGATCGTCCGCACCGGCAGCCGGATCGGATTGATCTTGCCGGCCAACGCGACCGCCGGCGGTAAGGCCCTGCTCGCGGAGCGCACCGACGAGGAAGTCGCCGCGCTCTACGCGTCCCGGGCCCTGCCGGCGCCTACCCCCCGCGCGCTGACCACCGTCGAGGAACTGCTCGACCAGCTGGCCGAAGTCCGCCGCGTCGGCTACGCGGTCAACTACGGGGAAAGCGAAGCCGACGTGGCCGCGGTGGCCGTCGCCGTCCGCGACACCCGTGGTCACGTTCGCTGCGTCCTGGTCGCGACCGCGCCGCTGGCGCGCGCGGACGAGGCCTGGACCAAGACCACGTCGGCCGCCGTGCTGCGGGTGGCGCGCGAGCTGGGCGACCGGGTCGGCTGAGGGAGCCCGCGCGGCGAAGCCGGCCGGAGCCTTGCCAGATGCTGGATGCGGTATCACACTGAGGGGCAGTGTTCCGTATGCCGCTACATGCGAGGTGAAAAACGTGAACCTGGAGGACAGCCGGCGGATCCCGCCGCCCGACCCCGACCGCGAGCCGCTGAAGGTCAACGTCTACGAGCGGATGGCCAAGGCGGCGTCGCAGCTGATGCCGCTGTTCCCGTATGACTCGGCCGGGGCGATCGTGCCATGCGGGGCCGTGCTCGTCGGCGGTCCGGATATGGAGTACGGGCACTTCTTCCACTGGAACACGGTGAACGAGGTCGTCGTCACCTACGGCGCGAACAGCGCGATGCTGGCGTCGGGCCAGATCTTCGTCACGCAGCAGCTGCACGGCGTGAACTCGTTCCTGCGGGACGAGAAGGACCCGGAAGCGTTCGCCGTCATGACCATCACCCAGCACCAGTCGTCGTCCGGCGACCAGCAGGAAGCGATCATCGCACGGTGCAAGAAGTGCAAGGCCGAGCTGGTGCGGCACTCCTACGACGCCACCCCGCACGGGCTGCCGGACTATGACGCGGCGCAGTACGGCGCCGAAGACGACCCGATCAGGCAGTTCGCCACCACGTTCGGGTCGGTGAAGTTCGTCGAGATGCGCAACAGCACCGAAGGCCGTACCTGCGACCAGTGCGGGCATGTCAATGACGTGTTCCCCGCCGAGCTGTGGGGCTGGGCGCGGCAGGTCTACCAGACCCGGGCGGTCAGTGCCGCCTATCACCGCCTGGTGGAGGCCGGATCGTGAACCGCCGGCGGATGCTGCACGCCTTCAAGACCGAGCTCGGCGAGTACGAGGACGCCGCCGTCCTGCCGGCCGAGACCGACCCCCAGATCTACCTGTCCCGGAACCGGCAGCCGCAGCCGTTCTACCTGATCTGCTCGAAGGACAACGTCATCAGCCAGCTGTCCGGGGCCGTCCATGTCCACCTGCGGGACAGCTCGGTCAACCGGTTCCGGATGGAGGTCGGCGACCACGTCTACATCCCGGCCGGCACGCCGCACCGGATCGTGCCGATCGCGGAGGGCGTCACGCTGCGGTACCAGCCGCTGGACGCCGGGCTCCAGGGCGCCGCATGGTACTGCGACGGATGCGAGGCCGAGCTGCGGCGGTACGAGTGGGAGCACGACAGCGACATCCCGGCCGCCGAGTTCTACGCCGCCGCGTGCGCCCGGTTCTCCGCCGAGGAGGCCGCGCGGACCTGCGGCAAGTGCGGGACGGTGGCGGCGCCGCTGGACCTGGCCGCGTTCGGCTGGTCACCGGCCGGCGCCTGACGACAGGAAAAAGACCCTCAGGCGATCAGGAGCCTGCCGCCGATGTCGATCTCGTCCAGGCCGGCCAGTCCGGCGTTGCGCGCGGCCCACCGGCCCGATTCCAGGTCGGCGCGCAGGTCGCGTACCGCACGCCCCTCGGCGGGCCGGCCGACCAGGTGCCACACCGACACGGCGCGCCGGACCCGTTCGTCCAGGTACGCCTCCGGCCGCCGCCAGTAGGACGGGAAGTTTCCGTCGCAGCAGTCCCACGGGATAGGCACCGGCTCCAGCCGGGCGCCGATCGCGCGGGCCCGGCCGGCCAGCGCCGGCCTGCCGGCGGTCAGCCGCGCGTGCTCGGGCAGGTAGTCGCGGATCAGCCAGAAGTCAGCTTCCAGGCGGCTGATATCGAAATGGAAGGTCACGACGCGGCGGGCGACCCGGCGCATCTCCCGGTAGCCGGCGATGACGTCCGGCCAGTGCTGGTCGGTCAGCACCGCCATCGCGGCGTCGAATGACTGGTCGGCGAACGGCAGGCTGCCCGCCACGCCGGGCACGCACGGCGCCGCGCCGGCCGGCCGCTGCGCCCGCATCACCGCCGACGGCTCGACCGCGGTGACCTCACGGCCGGGCGGCTCATAGGATCCGGTCCCCGCCCCCACGTTGACGACCGTGCGCGCGTCGCCGAGCGCGGCCCAGATCCGCGCCGCGATCCGCGGATCCTCCGGCCGCGTCGCCGCGTACGTAGCCCCGATCGTGTCGAACAACTGGTCACGGGACATAAGGCGACATTAAGTACTATCGCATTTTCGTGTCAAGGGCACCGTGTCAGTGGTGGTGTCCAGGTCGTGTCAGGGGCGTGTCAGGCCGGGCCCCGACAGTGGTGGCATGAACACTTCAGCGATAGCAGTTTCCAGCCTCTCCCCGTCGCCCGGACGGCAGCGGGTGACGAGATTCGATGCGAGCGCGCTCAGCGACAGCGACTTCGCGGGCGCCGAGGTGCGGGGCGGGAAGTTCGAGGCGAGCATGCTGCGCGGCTCCGACTTCTCGCACGCCGACCTGACCGGCAGCTCCTTCCGGAGCAGCTACGTGGCGGACGCCAGCTTCGACGGCGCCGACCTGACCGGCGCGGACATGTCGGCGATCGAGCTGGCCCGGGCCAGCTTCCGCGGCTCCGTCCTGGTGCGCACCGACTTCAGCAAATCCTCGCTGGCCGGGACCCGGTTCGCCGCGGTCGCGCTCACCGACGTCAGGTTCCGCCTGACCGACCTGCGGCGCACGGTCTTCGAGGACTGCACCTTTACCGGGGTGGACTTCACCCACGCCGACCTGCGCGGCCTGGACCTGGACGGGGCGGCCTTCACCAGCGTGCGGTTCGACCGGGCGGGGCTCGAAGGCGTCACGTTCCGGGGCGCGACGCTGCGGGACGTGTCCTTCCGCGCGACGACCAGGCGGTACCGCACCGCCCTGCGCACGGTGGCCTTCGACGGGGCCCGGATGGACAAGCTCACCTACGCCGGGCTCAAGGCCATGGGCGCGGACCTGTCCGACGTGACCGTGGCCTGAGGAGAGAGAGCACAGCATGGAAGCGAGCACCACGGCGCTGCAGGTCCGCGGACTGCAGAAGTCCTACAAGGAGGTTCACGTGCTCAAGGGCGTGGACTTCGACGTGGCCCGCGGCAGCATCTTCGCGCTGCTCGGCTCCAACGGGGCCGGCAAGACCACGATCGTGCGGATCCTCACCACCTTGCTCAAGCCGGATGGCGGCACGGCGAGCGTCGGCGGATTCGATGTCGTGTCGCAGCCGGCCCAGGTGCGGGAGTCGATCAGCCTGACCGGTCAGTTCGCGGCGGTGGACGAGATCCTCACCGGCCGCGAGAACCTGATCCTGATCGCCCGGCTGCGTCACGTGAAGGGCGCGGGCAAAATAGCAGACGACCTGCTCGGCCGCTTCGGCCTCGCCGAGGCGGCCGGGCGCCGGGTGTCGACCTACTCCGGCGGCATGCGCCGCCGCCTCGACATCGCCATGAGCCTGATCGGCGACCCGCGGATCATCTTCCTCGACGAGCCGACCACCGGCCTCGACCCGGAGGGCCGCCTTGAGGTGTGGCAGGTCATCCAGGACCTCGCCGACAGCGGCACGACCGTGCTCCTGACGACCCAGTACCTCGACGAGGCCGAGAAACTCGCCGACCAGATCGCGATCCTGCACGACGGCACGATCATCGTGTCCGGGACCCTGGCGGACCTGAGGAAGCTGCTGCCGCCCGCGAAAGTCGAATACGTGGAGCGGCAGCCCACCCTGGAGGAGATCTTCCTGGCGATCGTCGGACGCGACAAGAGCGGCAAGAGCGACCAGGAGGAATCACGATGAGCACGCAGTTCTTCAGCGACACGAGCGTGATGACCGGGCGTTCCCTGCGCCACGTCACGCGCAGCATGGACACCATCATCACGGTGACGATCATGCCGATTGCCTTCATGCTGCTGTTCGTCTACGTCTTCGGCGGCGCCATCAAGACCGGCACCGGCCACTACGTGAACTACCTGATGCCGGGCATCTTGCTCATCGCGATCGCCAGCGGCATCGCCTACACCGCGTTCCGCCTGTTCACCGACCTGCAGAGCGGCATCTTCGAGCGGTTCCACTCGATGCCGATCACCCGCTCGGCGGTGCTGTGGGGGCATGTCCTGACCTCGCTGGTGGCCAACATGATCTCCGTCGTGGTTATCGTCGCGGTGGGACTGCTCATCGGCTTCCGCTCGTCGGCCGGGGTGCTGGCGTGGCTGGCGGTGGCCGGCATCCTGGTGCTGTTCACGCTTACGCTCACCTGGATCGCGGTGATCGCCGGATTGTCGGCGAAATCCGCGGACGGGGCCGGTGCCTTCTCCTACCCGATCATCTTCCTGCCGTTCGTCAGCTCGGCTTTCGTGCCGACGGCCTCGATGCCGGGTCCGGTGCGCGCCTTCGCGGAGAACCAGCCGGTCACCTCGATCGTCGACACGATCCGGGCCCTGTTCGCGCGGCAGCCGGCTGGCCATGACATCTGGGTCGCGCTGGCCTGGTGCGCCGGCGTCCTCGTGGTCGCCTACGTGCTCGCCATGATGGCCTACCGGCGCAAGATCGCCTGAGATGCCAGGACGCCGGCTGCGTTCAGGAAGCGAGCGTGATCGCGGCCAGCTCGGACCAGTCCGCCTGCGTGCCCTCTCGCGTCACCTCGGCGAACCGCGCGTCGCCGAGGTGACGCCGCGCGGCCTGCCCGATCCGGGTCACGTCCGGATGGGAACGATCGGTCAGCCCGCGCAGCCCGGCGCTGGCTGCGAGCAGCCGCGCCGCCTGTTCGTACTGGTCACGACGCAGCGCCAGGTCCGCGACCCCCACCAGGACGTGCGCGATCAGGGGCGCGTGCCCCGCCTCGGACGCCGCCTGGCAGGCCGCCGCGTGCTCGGCGGCGGCCTCGCCGGGATCGACGGCCAGGTAGCCGAGCAGGTCGTGCGTCGCCGCGCGGATGACCGGCAGCTCCGCCTCCTCGCCCAGCACCTTGGCCGCGACGTCGAGCTGCTCGTACGCTTCCCCGGCGTCGCCGCGCCAGCGGGCGAGTTCCGCCTTCGACAGGGCCAGCTCGGCCAGCGCGTCCGGCCAGGTGACCCGATCCGCGCATCGTTGCGCCTCGGCTATCGCGGCCGCGCTGGCGTCCTCGTCGCCGAGCAGCCAGTACAGCTGAGCCTGGCGTGACCGCATCCGGATGACATCCTCGATCGCGCCGATCTCGGTGACGACCGCGACGGCCTGCTCGTAGTACTCGCACGCGCCGGCGAACTCGCCGCGCGTGGCGATCCGGTCCGCCAGCTCGGCGAGGGCGAACGAGATCCCGAACCGTTCGCCCACGGCCCGGAACTCGGTCAGCGCCATCTCGAGGTAGGCGTCCGCGTCCCGGCCGCCCTGGCCGAGCATGATCCGCATCTTGCCGAGGTGCAGCCGGGCCAGCGCGCGTACCCAGGGATCCTCGTGGTCCAGCACCGGCTCGAGCGCGGACAGGAACTCCTCTGGCCCCTGCAGCAGGCGTTCCAGCGGGACGACGAGTCCCAGCCGCGGGTCGCGCGACTGGCTGCGCTGGCTGAACTCGTAGGCCTTGCGGATCCACTCCTCCGCCTGGTGCTCGTCGCCCCGCCCGGAGCTCACGAACATGACGACGATCGCGTACACCGTGGCCCGGACCTCGTCGGTGACCTCGCCGGGCAGCTTGGTGGCCGCGGTGATCAGCTCGAAGCCCTCGGTCTTGTACCCGCCGAGCCACCAGTACGTGCCCGCGCTCGCGGCGAGCCGCATCGCCGCCTGCGCCTCGCCCGCCGCGATCGCGCCGCGCATCGCCGCGACGATGTTGTCGTGCTCGGCTTCGAGCACCGCCGCCCACTCCAGCTGCTCGGCACGCCGAAGATGGGGATCCGCGGTCTCGGTGAGCTCGATGAAGTAGGCCAGGTGCGCCTGGCGTGCCCGGTCCGATTCCCCCGCCTCCGCGAGCCGCAGCCCGGCGTACTCCCTGATCGTGCCGAGCATCCGGTAGCGCGGCGTGCCATCGCCCTCGGTGACCAGCAGCGATTTCTCGGCCAGTGCGGTCAGCAGCTCGAGCACCTGCTCCGGCGCCGGTTCCTGCCCGGGCGCACCCTGCCCGAATTCACTGGCGGCGCAGACCCGCTCGGCCGCCTCCAGGCTCGCCCCGCCCGCGAACACCGAGAGCCTGCGCAGGACCATCCGCTCGGCCCCGGTGAGCAAGTCCCAGCTCCAGTCGACCACCGCGCGCAGCGTCCGGTGCCGCGGCAGCGCGGTCCGGCTGCCCCCGGTCAGCAGGCGGAACCGGTCGTCGAGCCGCCGGGCGAGCTGATCGACGGACATGGTGCGCAGCGTGGCCGCGGCCAGCTCGATCGCCAGCGGCATCCCGTCCAGCGCCCGGCAGACGCGGACCATCGTCGCCAGCGTGCGCGCGTCGACCGTGAGCTCCTTGCGCACCGCGCCCGCCCGGTCCCGCAGCAGCCGGACGGCGGGCGAGGACTCGATCTCGCCCGGGCTGGCGTCCGCCTCCGGCACGGCCAGCGGCTCGACCGGCCACAGCGCCTCACCGGTGATGCCGAGCGGTTCGCGGCTCGTCGCCAGGATCCGCAGGCGCCGGCACTCCCCGAGCACCCGGTGAGCGAACGCCGCCGCCTGCTCGATCACGTGCTCGCAGTTGTCCAGGATCAGCAGCGCCTCCCGCTCGCGGACCGCGGCGATGAGCCGGTCCGTCAGCTCCGCGTTCGACGGCCCGCTGAGCAGGGCATCCCGCAGGCCGAGCCCGGTCAGCGCCGCCTGCGCCACGTCACCGTCGGTGCTGATGGCCGCGAGCTCCACCAGCCACGCCCCGTCCGGCAGGTCGCCGAGCACGCTGCGCGCCGTCTCCGTGGCGAGCCTGGTCTTCCCCGCGCCGCCCGGCCCGATCAAGGTGACGAGCCGGTGGTCCGCGATGAGCTCACGGACCACGCCGACATCGGCGTCCCGGCCGACGAAGCTGGTGAGCTCGGCCCGCAGGTTGGTCTTCCGCTCTTCCTCCCGCCGTCCCAGCTCGCCCCGCAGCAGCGCGACGTGCAAGGCGGACAGCTCCGGTGCGGGGTCGACGCCCAGCGCGTCGGCCAGGGCCTCCCTCGTGCGCTGGTACACCAGCAGCGCGTCGGCGTTGCGGCCGGCCGCGGCCAGGGCCCGCATCAGCGCGGCGGCCAGCCGTTCCCGCATCGGGTGCGCGGCCACCAGGTCGGTCAGTTCCGTGACCAGCTCCGCGCCGTGACCGAGGCCGGTCTCCGCCTCGAACCGGTCCTCCAGGGCCGTCAGGCGCAGCCCCTCGAGCCGGGTCACGGCCGCGTCGAACGCCGCGCTGTCCTGCAGGCCGACGTCCTGCAGGGCCGCACCGCGCCACAACGCCAGGGCCTCGCGCAGCAGCCGGAGCCGCCGCGGACCGGAGTCACCGCGGGCCTGGACCAGCAGGCGCTCGAACCGCATGGCGTCGACCGCGTCGGGTTCGATCGTCAGCCGGTAGCCGTCCGCCTGCCCTTCGACCAGGCCGTCCGGCAGCACCTTCCGCAGCCGGGAAACCAGGCGCTGCAGGGCATTCGCCGCGCCCGGGGGCGGGTTCTCACCCCAGATCCAGTCGACCAGCGTCGCCTTCGGGACCACGTGGCCCGGTGCGAGCGCGAGCGCGACCAGCAGCCCGCGCAACCGGGCGCCCGGCACGTCGGCCAGGGCGCCGTCGTCCGTGCGAACCTCGGTTGATCCGAGCATCCCGATCTGCACGTAGCTGATTTTGCCACGGGTGATCGGCGGTCCAACCTGTGATATTTTTATCACATGTCGTCAGGGAATCCCGCTGTGGCCGCCGAAGCCGAACCTGACGTCTGGCGGGCGCTGGCCAGCCCGTGGCGCCGGCGCTTGCTCGACCGGCTCCGGACCGCGCCGGCCACGACCGGTGAACTGGCCGCCGGGCTCCCGGAACTCAGCCGGTTCGCGGTCATGCAGCATCTGGCCGTGCTCACCGAAGCCGGCCTTATCCTGCCCGAACGCCGCGGCCGGGACCGCGTCAACCACCTCAATCCCGTTCCCCTGCGCGAGTGGTACGAGCGGTGGGTCCAGCCCATGGCCGATAGCGGCGCCGCCGAATTGCTGGCACTCAAACGGGCCGCCGAGAAGGGAACCACTGCGATGTCCGAGCCGATCGAGCCCATCCGGACCGTCCGGCTGGCCTATGAGCTGCCGATCAATGCCAGCGCCGAGCGTACGTTCGAGGTGATGACCCAGCAGATGTCCGACTGGCGGCCGCACAGCTACGGTGGTGACCGGACCCGCCGGGTCGTCCTCGAGTCCCGCGTCGGCGGCGCCCACTACGAAGACTGGGGCGCGTCCGCCGGTCATCTCTACGGCCATGTCACCGTCTACGACCCGCCCGTCCGCTGGGCCACCCGGGGCCGGCTAGGCCCCGGGACCACCCTGGACAGCGACTACCAGCTCACCGAAGCCGGCCCCGGCGCCGTCCGGGTCCACGTCGTCAAGGTCGCCGTCGGGCCGCTCACCGGGGAGGAAGCCGCCGGCATCGCCGTCCACGGCGACTTCCGCCCCTACGTCACCGCGATCGAGCAGCTCGCCAACCGCTGAACCTCCAGCCGCTGGGCCACCCGGCTCAGAACTGGACGCCGCGGGTGAGGGCCCCGTCCACGACCAGGTTGGTGCCGGTGACGAAGCTGGCGGCCGGGCTGGCCAGGAAGACCGCACCCCGGGCGATCTCGTCCGGCCGCGCCATCCGCCCGGTGGGGTTCAGTCCCAGCGCCATGGCGAACAGCTCGGGGTTGTTGGCCTCGATGTTCTCCCAGACGCCGCCGGGGAAGTAGGTGTTGCCCGGGGACAGGCTGTTGGCCCGGATGTTCTTGGCCGCGAGCTGGTACGCCAGGCCCTGCGTGTAGTGGATGAGCGCCGCCTTCATGGTGCCGTAGGGGCCCGCGGCGAAGTCCACCTCGCGGCCGGACACGCTGGCGATGGTCACGATCGAGGCTGCCTCGCTGCGTTCCAGGTGCGGCAGCGCGGCGTTCACCAGGTGGACCGTGCCCATCATGTCCACGTCGAAGCTCGCGCGCCAGTTGGCCTCCTCGTCCGGTATGGCCAGCGCGCTCACGTTGGCCACCACGATGTCCAGGCCGCCCAGCTCGGCGGCGGTGTCGCCGACCCACTGCCGCACCCCGGCCCGGTCGGAGACATCGACGCACCGACCGGTCACCGTGGCCCCCCGGCCGGTCATCTCCCGCGCCGCCCGGTCCACGTCGCCCTCGGTCCGGGCGCAGAACGCGACCGCGGCGCCCTCGTCCGCGAGCGTCTCCACGATGGCCCGCCCGATGCCCCGGGTACCGCCGGTCACCAGAGCCCGCAAACCCTTCAGCCCCAGGTCCACCTGAGATCTCCTTAGCTAGTTGGTCGCGCCGAGTTCACGCAGCCGCCGGTGCACGCCCTCGTAGGCGTCCGCCGCGGGCAGCAGGCTCTTGCGCACCTTGGTGACCGAGCTGTAGTTGACGTCCACCACGTTGGCCAGCGGGCACTCGCTCACCTGGGTGAGCAGCTGGTAGGCGTCGAGCTTGTCCAGCCCGTACAGGTCGCTCAGCCAGCCGGTCATGCCCGCCTGGCCGATCCGCCAGGCGTCCTCCAGCGGCCGGCTCGACCCCACCACCATGAGGTAGTCGTCGGTCTCGATCCGCGGCCAGGCCGGGCCGCCGCCCTTGACCAGGTCCACGATCAGGCAGACGTCCATCGCGCCCTCCACCGCGGTCCCGCACGACTCGCCCTCACCTTGGCGGTAGTGGCCGTCGCCGACGGAGAACAGCGCGCCCGGCACGTTGACCCCCAGGTAGCAGCTGGCGCCGGCCCGCATCTCCGGGGTATCCATGTTCCCGCCGAAGGCGTCCGGGACCAGCGAGGACCGCACCTCGCCGGCGGCCGGGGCCACGCCCACGGTGCCCAGCATCGGATCCATCGGCAGCTCCAGCCGCAGACGTGCGGACCGGGCCTCGAACAGGACGGTGCGCCGGTCGCGGTCCGCCTGGTAGATCCAGGTCCGCTCCTCCAGCGGATCCTGGAGGGTGACGGTGCGGTCCGTGCCGGTCAGGCCGCCGAAAAAGGGGATGGTGCTGGACGCGCCGAAGTCCCGCGCCGGGCTGAGGTCGACGAAATGCAGCGCCAGCGTATCCCCGGGCTCGGCCCCCTCCACGTAGAACGGGCCGGTCTGCGGGTTGACGAACGGCATCGTCAGCTTGGCGCTGGGCAGGTCGGAGGGGTCCCGCAGGGCGCCGCAGAACGCGTCGTCCGTCCACAGCCGCAGCATCGTCCCCGGCTGGACCTTGCGGACGGGCGCGACGCCGCCGAAGGTGAACGCGTACTGGTCCCGTTCCGGACGGAACTCGATGACATCCATCAGCGGCTTCCTCCCTTGATCGTCTAGTGCTCTTTCTACCGCGCGTCCCCGGCCGGCCGATAGGGGAGCCGGCCGCCGCGCGGCCGCCCGGGCTCCGGTGCATGTGTGCCGCATTCTGCGATTTGCGTACCACAAATCTCAAATGGCGATAATCTCTCCGCGGGAGGGCGATTACGCTATGCGATCATACCGAAACCTAACGTATGTCCCATTAGTCCGTACCTGGCTGGCCCGCCGGAAGATGCGCCGGATCGCCCTGGCGGGCGCGGCGCTGGCCGCCGCGCTGGCGGGTGCACCGATGGCCGGTGTCCCGGCGGCGTCGGCGGCCACCGGCGAGACCGTCATCGTCACGGCGACCGGGCTGATGAGCCCGGCGGCGGCGGTGCTGGGCGTGGGCGGGACCCTGCTGACGCAGTTCCACCTCATCGACGGGGTCGAGGCGGTTATCCCCGCGGCGGTAGAACCGCTGCTCGCCGCGCTTCCGGGTGTTACCGTGACCCCCGATGTAGCGGTGACCGTCCAGGGCACGCCGCCCTCGACCGGGCCCCATACGCCGTCTGACGTGTTCCTCGGGCAGACCGGGGCCACCCGGCTGGCGGCGGCCGGCGACACGGGACAGGGCGTCACCGTGGCCGTCCTGGACACGGGCATCGATAACCTGCCCGACTTCTCGGGACGGCTCATCGGCGGGGTTGACCTGACGGGCGCGAACAACCCGTTCCAGGACAGCTACGGTCACGGCACGTTCGTGGCCGGCCTGATCGCCGGCGACGGGTCGTCGTCGCAAGGCCGGTATTCGGGCGAGGCCCCGGGCGCGGACCTCGTGTCGATCAAGGTGGCGGGGGCGAACGGGACGACCGACCTGGCCAGCTTGATCCTGGGCCTGCAATGGGCGGTCGATCACCGGGGCAGCTACGGGATAAAGATCCTCAACATGTCCCTCGGGTTCGCCTCCGCCACCTCCACGGTCATCAACCCGCTCGACCAGGCGGCGCAGGCGGTGTGGGCCGCGGGCATCGCGGTCGTCGTCTCGGCGGGCAACGCCGGGCCGTTCAGCGGCACCGTTCTCTCCCCGGGGGATGACCCGCTGGTCATCACGGTGGGGGCGCTGGATGACATGGCCGGGTCGTCGCTTACCGGTGACGAGATGTGCGACTTCAGCAGCGCGGGGCCAACCTCGGTCGACGGTTTCGCCAAGCCTGACCTGGTCACCTCCGGGCGGTCCGTGGTCAGCCTGGCCGCGCCGGGCTCGACCGTCTATGACCAGAACCCTTCGGCCCGGGTGGGCCCGGCCGATTTCGTCGGCTCGGGCACGTCGTTCAGTTCGGCCATCACGAGCGGCGCGGCCGCGCTGGTGATGGCAGGCAACCCGGGTCTGACCCCGGACCAGCTGAAGGCCCGCCTGCTCGGCACGACGAGCCCGGGGCCGGTCGGCAATCCTTTCGTCGACGGCCACGGGGCCCTGAACGCCTACGCGGCCGCGACCGCGGGCCCGATGAACCTCAGCCAGCTAGCCCCGCTCCTCCCGGCCCTGCCCGGGATCACCGTCCAGCTGTCACCGGCCGGCCCGGCCAGCACGTGGAACCCGGCCCTGTGGTCGGGGAGGTCATGGACGCCGGGGCCGTCCGATGACCAGCCGTGGCCGGGCCTGGCGTGGAACGGCGGAGACTGGAATGGCTGGGTCTGGACCGGCCGGGCCTGGAACACCGGCGACTGGGCCGGCGCGGCCTGGAACGGCGCGAACTGGACCGGCCGGGCCTGGAACGATGCCGGCTGGGCCGGCTCGGCCTTCACCGGCCGGGCCTGGAACGGCTCGGCGTGGAACAGTTCCGCGTGGAACTGACGCCAGCCCGGTCCGTCCTCAGGATCCCGCACGCTACCGGCGCCGTCGTCGCGGTATCGGTAGCGGGCGGTGTCCTCACCCTGCTCGTCGCGATGTGGCAATCGGGCCCGGTCCGGGTCGGCGAGCGCCAGTGGGTCATCGCCGCGGCGATGGGCGTCCTCGTCCTGGGCAGCTGGATACGGCCGGTCGTCGTGTACCGGGAAGGCGAATCCGAGGCGTTCAACATGGACGAGGCCTTCTTCGTGATCCTCGCTCTCCTCGTACCGCCGCTGGTGACCCTGGGGACCCTGGCCCTGGCCACCGTGACGGCGCAGGCGGCCCGCCGGCGGCCGCTGGTCAAGTCGGCCTTCAACGCCGGGCAGGTGGTGACCGCGGCCGGCCTGGGCATCGCGGTGAGCCGGGGCGTCGCCGCTCCGGCGGCGTCCCCGTCCCTGGCCCAGGTCGCCGCCGTGGTACTCGGCGTGGCCGTGTACTGCATCGCCAACACCCTTCTGGTGGTCGGCGTCCTGGCCTCGATGGGCACGTCGTGGCGTGAGCTCACTGACGACCTTCCGATCCAGGTCGCGCTGGCCGGCGCGGGGGCGCTGGCCGGGGTGGTCCTGGCCCTGGCGGTACAGGCGCATCCGTGGGTGCTGGGGCTGGCGGTTCCCGGACTGGTCATGCAGCGCCGGCTGATCAGCGCGCGGTTCGCGGCGCTGTACGACCACACCAGGATGAAGGGGCTGTACGAGGTGACGCTGGAGGCCAATCGGGGGCTGCGGCACCAGGCCGTGCTGGACACGATCCTGGAATCGGCCCGGCGGCTGCTGCGCAGCCCCGAGGCCACCCTGACGGCCGAACCCCCGGGGCACGGCCAGCTGGCGGCGCCCGATGATGGTGGCCGATCAGCAGCTATGGCTCGCGGCGGCAGGCCGGCGCCGGGACGAGCCCTTCGACGACGCCGACCGGGGCCTGCTCCAGGCCCTGGCCGCCGTCGGCCGCGGAGCGCTCAGCAACGCCGGGCTCTACCAGCAGGTCCGCCTGGAGCGGGAGAAGCTCTCCTCGATCACGCTCAACATCGGCGAAGGCGTCTGCGCGGTGGATGCCGACGGGAAGCTGGGCTTCGTCAACCGGGCCGCGGCCGACATGATCGAGCTGTCGTCGGCCAGCATCACGATCGATGACCCGATGAGCGACAGCGCTCTGACCGCGCCCGACTTCCTGCTGGGTCCGGCCCGCGAGGCGATGCGCACGGGCCGCACCATCCGGGAATACGATGCCCGGTTCCGGGGCCGGAACGGCCAGGCGATCCCGGTCGCCTACACGGTCTCCGCGGTGATGAGTGACGGCATGCCGTCAGGCGCGGTGATCGCCTTTCGCGACATCACCGAACGCAAGGCGTTCGAGGACGAACTCCACCATCGCGCCTTCTATGACAGCCTCACGGGCCTGGCCAACCGCCGGCTGCTGGTGGAGCGCCTCGATCGCGCGCTGGCGCGGTCGGCCCCGGACCGCACGACCCACGCCCTCATCTTCGTCGACGTGGATCGCTTCAAGAGCATCAACGACAGCCTCGGTCATGTCACCGGCGACGAGTTCCTGGTCGCCATCGGGGCCTGCATGAGGAGCGTGGTCCGCAGCAACGACCTGCTGGCCCGCTTCGGCGGCGACGAGTTCGTGGTGCTGCTGGAGGACGTGACCGGGGTGGACGTGGCCATCACCGCGGCCCGGCGCATCTGTGCCGCCCTCGAGCAGCCCATCGTGCTGCGCGACGGCTATGAGGTGGTGGCCAGCGTATCCGTCGGCATTGCCCTTTCCGGGCCGGGTAAAAGCGCCGATGACATCCTTCGTGACGCGGACGTGGCGATGTATGACGCCAAGGAGAAAGGCGGCGGCGGGATCTACCGGGTGTTCGACCAGGCCTCCATGGGAAGTCGCTCCTCCGAGCGTCTCCAGATCGAGTCCGACCTGCGCAAGGGGCTCGAGCGAGGTGAGCTCGAAGTCTATTACCAGCCGTTCTACTCCCTGGACGACGAGCGGATCGTGGGCGCGGAGGCGCTGGTGCGGTGGCGTCATCCCGTCCACGGCCTGATCAGCCCGGCGAGCTTCATCCCGATGGCCGAGGAAACCGGGCTGATACTGCCGCTGGGGCGTCACGTTCTCGACACGGCGTGCCGGCAGGTGCGCTCGATACGGGACCGGCTGGACGTGGACCTGCCGATCAGCGTCAACCTCTCACCGCGCCAGTTCCAGGAGGGCGGGCTGCCGTCCCAGGCCGCGGCGGCCCTCGATGCCGCAGGCATTCCCGCCGAGCTGCTCATCTTCGAGATCACCGAGAACGTGGTCATGAAAGACCTTCCGGGTGCTCGCGAAGTCATGAAGAAACTCGGCCGGCTCGGCGTGCGGCTCGCCATCGACGATTTCGGCACCGGCCACTCATCGCTCGCCTACCTGAAACAGTTCCCGGTACAGGAAGTAAAAGTAGATCGCACGTTCGTGCAGGGTATCGTCGAGAGTCCGGTCGATTCGGCGATTGTCCGGGCCGTCATCGACCTGGCTAATGCCATGGGCATAGCGACGGTGGCCGAGGGAGTGGAGACCGAGGGTCAGCTCGCTGAACTCAGGACACTCGGCTGCCCGGTGGCCCAGGGTTTCTATTTCTCGGAACCGCTCCCCGCCGCCGGGTTCGACGAGCTGCTCACCCGCCATTTCGCCTGCGCCACCTACCAGCAGGGTCAGCCAAGCGGGTCGTGACCTCGGGCGTGCCGGTGTTTCCCCTCCCGCCCGTATGCCAGCATGGTCCGCATGTCTCCCGTACCCGGAAATCGCGCCCTGCCCGCGGAGCAGCCCAGGGTCAACGACTACGACACCCTGGCCGGGGCGTACACGGAATCGAACGAGACCAGCCTCTTCAACGCCTACTACGAGAGACCCGCGATGTTGGCCCTGGCCGGGGACGTGGCCGGCCGGCGGGTCCTCGACGCCGGCTGCGGCTCGGGTCCGCTGTCCGCGGCGCTGCGCGACCGGGGCGCCCTCGTAACCGGATTCGACAGCAGCGCCGGGATGCTGGAGCAGGCCCGGCGCCGCCTCGGTGACGACGCGGACCTGCGGGTGGCCGAGCTGGGTCGCCCGCTGCCGTACGCCGACGGCGCGTTCGACGATGTCATCGCCTCCCTGGTCCTGCACTACCTGGAGGACTGGGGGCCGGCGCTCGCCGAGCTGCGGCGCGTGCTGAAGCCCGGCGGCCGGCTGATCGCGTCGGTGGACCATCCCTTCGCCATCGTCGGGCTCCAGCGCCAGGAGGGGAAGAAAGTCGACTATTTCGCGACCTACAACTGGACCGAGGACTGGACCATGGGCGGCCAGACCGTCCCGATGAGCTTCTGGAACCGGCCGCTGCACGCGATGACCGACGCCTTCACCGCGGCCGGCTTCCGGATCTCCGTCATCAGCGAACCGGACCCGGTGCCCGAAGCCCGCGAGCTGTTCCCCGACGCATTCGTGGGCAGGTCGAGCTTCCTGTGCTTCCTGTTCTTCGTCCTGCACGCCGCCTAACGCCCTGGCCCTCACCCGGCTCCACAACCCGAGGGACCGAACGGGTGTCCGTCGCCGAGATGACCAGCGTCTCCGTCGTATCCCGGCTCTCGCACTCGATGAAGACCAACGCACCGCTGCGGCTGGCGCCCTCACCGGCGCCGCCGAGGCCTGACGGTGTGGCCCGGCCTCGCCGCAACGAGCGGGGGCGCCGCTGGGTACGACGCCCCCGGGGGCGTTACCCGCCGAGCTGGCTGGTCCAGCCCATGGTCTCGTACTCCTCGAGGCTGGAGACGGATGCCGGAGTGATCGTCTCGCCCTGGTGGAGGGTACCGGTTCCCCAGGCGATGGCCTGGGCCGTCCCGGGGTCGATGATCAGGAAGTCGCCCGCGCCGCCGGACACTGCGAGGCCGGTACCGCTGCGGCCGTCCGGCGCCGTGACCGTGCCGGCGTTGATGATGCCCGGCTGGGCGGCGAGCAACTGGTAGATGGCGGCCCGGATAGCCGGCGGTACCGGGGCGGTGAGCAGCTGCGCGGTCCACTCGAAGACGTACTCGCTGTAGCTGGTGCTGCCGAACTGGCCGAACTTGTCCGGCTCGCGGTCCCACATCCGGCGTAGCGCGGCGTCGAGCTGCCCGGCGGTCCGCAGGTGCCGCAGGTCATCCCAGGTGAACTGGGCGCTGCCGAGACCCCAGTGGAAGCTCATGTGATAGTCGCTGGTCACCGGCTGGCGGCTGGTCCCGTAGGCGGTCATGAGAGGCGGTGACCCAGCGGCCTGCCACGCCGCCTCGCCGGCCGGGGTCGCGAAGGTGACCGCGACATCCTCGTTGGTGATCGTGCGGGCCCGGTCCCGCCCCGTCCAGCTGTCCTCCGAGTACGCGAGCCGCGCGCCGAAGTCGTCCCGCTGCTTCGGCAGGATCTTCTTCTTGGCCGGTGCCGAGCCGGGGCGGATCGCGGGCTCCTTTGGCCTGGCCACCGTGGTGGTGTAGTCCCGTGTCCTGATGTACCAGTAGGTGCCGGTGACAGCCGGCGTGCGGGCCGCCTGGACCGCGCTCGTCAGCAAGAACGCGCGCGCGGTCACCGGCGCGGCGACGGCCGGCTTGCCGGTGCGGGGGTGCGTACCTGAGTGGGGCGCGGGCGCCTGGGCGAGGACGACCGCCGCCGCGGCCGCCGCCGCGGCGGTAGCGGTGAGTCCGGCGGTGAGCGACGTGACCCGCCTCCGGCGCGCGGCCGGCCACGCCGGGACCTCGGCACGGGTGAGTATGCGGGCGAGGTCGTTATCGCGGCGGCGGACGTACCCGTCCTCGGCCATGGTGGTCAGCGTGGCTGGTTCCAGCTCGGTGACCAGCTTCATCTCGTCGGTCTGGCGCATGTCTACTTCCCCTGAAGTGATGTGATCGATGGACGGGCGGTGGTTTCGCCCGCGTCCCGCAGCGCGTCGGTCAGCCGGCGGCGGGCCCGGTGCAGCCGGACGGTGAAGGCGCGGGGTGAGCAGCCGACGACCGTGGCAGCGTCAGCGATGCTCAGCCCGTGCCAGGTGACGAGCGTCAGCGTCTCGACGTCACGATCCGGCAGTGACACGAACACGGCGAGAGCCGTCTCCCGCTCTACCACGTAGTCCCCGGCATCCCAGGCGGTCAGGTCGGCCGCACCGGTGAGGGCGGCGATACGCTCGGTGAGCTGCCGTCGCCTCCTGCCCGCCCCCGCGTGCTTGCTGAGCAGGTTGCGCGCCACTCCGAGCAGCCACGGGAGCGGCGGGTCCGGGATGCTGTCCCGGCGCCGCCACGCGATGAGGAAGACGTCACTCGCCACGTCCTCCGCGGCGTCCCGTTCCGCGTGCTGGAGGGCGTAGCGGAGGACGTTCCGGTAGAACTGGTCGTACAGGCTGGTGAACCGTTCGCGTGGATCGTCCACCCGGGGCTCCTTCGGAGTCGTGTCGATGTCCTTCACACGTGTAATCCGCTGAAGGCACTCAGGATCACGTCCGGGTTCCTGGAAGCTCACGGTGACTTCGGGCCGGATGCGTCCGCATCCTCTTCCGTGACAATCTAGGCAGGATCGGCTCACGGTACGGGCGTGGCAGGATGGTTGACGTGTTGGGATCCCCGCCCGGGTCGCTGCGCCCCGCGTACCCCGTCCGTGGTGAGCGGCTGCTGTTGCGCCCGCTGGCCATCGGCGACGCCGACACCCTGCTTGCCTACCGCAGCCGTGAAGATGTCTGCCGGTACGTGCCGTTCGAGCCGATGAGCCGCGATGACATCATCGAGCGGATTGCGGGGCAGTGGGCGCGCACGGAACTCACCGATGAGGGGCAGGCGCTGACGCTCGGCGCTCAGGTGAGCGAGACGAGCGAGCTGGCCGGCGACGTCGTGCTGTTCTGGCACAGCCGAGCGCATGCTGGCGGGGAACTCGGCTACGTGTTCAATCCCGCCTGGGGCGGACGCGGCTATGCCACCGAGGCCGCGAACGTGATGCTGCGGCTCGGCTTCGAGGGACTTGGCCTGCATCGCATCGTCGCGCGGATCGACGAGCGCAACGAGTCATCGGTAAGGCTGGCCCGGCGGCTGGGCATGCGGCAGGAGGCCCGCCTGGTCAGCAATGAGTTCTTCAAAGGTGAGTGGAGCACCGAGCTTGACTTCGCGATGCTCGCTGACGAGTGGTATTCGCGCCCGAAGGAATAGCGATTTCGACCTGAATATCCCCGAGCGCACACAACCGGGAACGCGCCCTGAGGTGCTGGCTCCGGCCAGCGTGGCCGACTCTGGCCTACCGATGCCGCGTGACGAGGCCTGTCTCGTAGGCCAGCACGACCGCCTGCGCGCGGTCACGTAGCCGCAGTTTGGCGAAGATGCGCGTGACGTGGGTCTTCACGGTGGTCTCGGCGAGGAAGAGCTCGGCGGCAATCTCGGCGTTGGACCGGCCCCGGCCGATCAGCCGCAGCACCTCGACCTCGCGCTCGGTGAGTTCCGGGGGTGGCGAGGCATATCCCGGCTCGGGACGGCTGACGTACTCGTCGAGCAGCCGTCGTAGCAGTATCGGTGCCAGCAGCGCGTCGCCGGCGGCCACGGTGCGGACTGCGGCGGCTAGCGTCTCGGGCGGCTCGTCCTTCAGGAGGAAGCCGGAGGCGCCGGCCTTCAGTGCCTGGTATACGTAATGGTCCAGGTCGAAGGTAGTGACGACGAGCACATGCGGCCTGGCGCCGGGTGCGCGGTCGCGGGTGATCGCGCGTGTCGCCTGGACTCCGTCTGTGCCTGGCATCCTGATGTCCATCAAGATGACGTCCGGGGCGAGCTCGCGCGCCATCGCGACTGCCGCGTCGCCGTCAGCGGCTTCTCCCACGACTTCGATGTCGGCCTGGGTCTCCAGGACCATCCTGATGCCGCCGCGCACGAGCGCCTGATCGTCTGCGATGACGACGCGGATCATGCGGTGATGGCGTCGCGCTGAGGGCCGGCCGGCAGCTCGGCGCGCATACGCCAGCCGCCGCCGGGCACGGGGCCGGCTGTGACGGCGCCGCCGAAGGCCAGGGCGCGCTGCCGTATGCCGATCAGGCCGTGGCCGGCCAGCGTGTCGCTGGCGGCTGGCGCGGTGCCGTCATCGGTGACATCGATGGTCACAGCACCAGGGCCGTAACCGACCCTGACCCGTGCCGTTGACGCCTGGGCATGTTTGAGCACGTTGGTCAGCGCTTCCTGCACGATGCGGTACACCGACAATTCGAGTCCTGGCGGCAGCGGCCTGACCTCGCCGGTGATGGCGAGGTCGATGGACAGGCCGGCGCTGCGGACCGTGCTGGCCAGCAGGTCAAGTGCGGCGATTGACGGCTGCGGCGCATCGGGCACCCGCTCATCCGCGGCGTCACCGCCGTCGTGATCGTCGGCGGGGGAGTCCCTAAGGACCCCGAGCAGCCGCCGGAGCTCGGCGAGTGCCTGGCGCCCGCTCGCCTCGGCCGCGTGCAGCGGCTCCGTGATGCCGGGCTGCCCGGCCGCTCTCATCCGCACGGCACCGGCCTGCAGCAAGATGACCGACACGCTGTGCGCGACGATGTCATGCAGCTCACGAGCGATCTGGACGCGCTGCTCGTGGAGGATCTCGCGCTGCCGGGCCTCGTTGGCCGCCTGCGCCAGGGCAAGGCGGGTAGCCGGCGACGTGGCCCGGTCCTCCCGGACGCGCACCCCGCGCGCCGCCAGCCACGTAAACGTCATAAACGCGGCGTCGGCCACCCCGCCGCGCCAGCCGTCAAGCCGCGGCTCCAGCGGGACGACCACGGCGAGGCCGGCCAGCCCGACCGCCAGACACGCCAGAGCCTCACGTCGCCGCGCATGATAGCCGGCGGACGCGACGAGCACGATGATCACCATGAATCCCGCCACGAACTGCAGGTGTGGCGGACGACGGCAAAGCTGGCCATCAACACCGCGAAGATCCAGGCCAGTGCGAGCAGCGGCCTGCTCCGCCGCCACGCCAGCGTGCTGGTCACCAGCACGCTCACGATGGCGTTCGGCAGGCGCGGCCCGTGATAGATCGTGCCATCGCCAATACGGACGAACGTCACGAGCAGCCCGTAGGCCGTGACAACAGGCGCCAGGACGACATCGCGGGAGATCGGCGCCCGCGGCACCTTTAGCATCCACAGAACGTATCCCGGCATGGCTCGCGCGTCATCCATCGCGGGAAGTACCGTCCCCCACCGCCGGGAGTACCGCCCGGTCCGCCCGGCCGGCAGCAAGCGGCCTGCGGTTACTTCCCTAGAAGCAAGCCCGCCATCCACGGGCGGACGCGCGGCGCTGGTCATGGCCAGCACAGTCAAAGGGTGCCACCGGGATAGGCCCGGTGCCCTGACCGAGGAGCACATCCCATGCATCAGCCCGCCGCCGTGGCCCGTCCGGTAACCGCCGCGACCGCCGTCACCGCGCCTCTCGCGAGCGCGCTCGCCGTCGCGTCGTTTCACACCCACTCAAGCGACCCGAGCCGTCAGCTCGACCTGATCAAGGCGAACATCGCCGGTTTCACCGGCATGATCTTGCTCGAACATCTCACCTGGGTATGTATCGCGGTGCCTGTGTGACCACCGCCGTCCGGATCAAGCACCGCGGGGCGTGGCCCGCCGCCATCGGCGCGGCCAGGGCAGCCTCGGTGACTTCGGCCCCGCGCTGCCGGCCCTGGCGCGCCTGGATGATCGAAACGCCGCCGTGTGGTTCGTCAACCACCTCGGTCCGGTCTACAACGTCGATGGCGCGCTCGGCGCCGGCACGCTGATCGGCCTGCTGCTGATGTTCGTAGGGCTGTGGCGCGCCCGCCTGATCCACGTGGCGTTCCTGGGCGTCTTCGTGCTCGGCGCGGTCCTGCTGAGCTTCACCGGCAGCAGCCCCATCGGGGAACTCGCCTCTTTCGCACTGATCGCGGTCGCGCTGTCGCAGGTCACCCGCTTCCTGCTCCGGCCAGCTGGTACCTCCGGCGAGATCGTCGTCCCCCGGGACACGGTCCCAGCGCAGCATGACGCGACACACGACAGCCTCGCCTGAAGGCTTCCGTCAGTGGCCACGAGAAAGTGGCTCTGGCTCAATTCATGATGCGGTTGACGTGGACAGCCGCCCTTCGGCATGCGAGATCAGCCTTGCCTGGAAGCGACACTGGCGGATAGGTGCGGGCTGGTTTCCCGGCCAGCGCGGCCGCGACGGCGACCCACAGGGCGGTCAGGACGGGCGTGCCGGAGTGGCTAGCGCGATTGCCGCTGGCAGTCCCGCGGCGGATCCGAGGCTGACGGCGGCGGTTCCCGCTCGAGGGCATGCCACAGTCCTGACGATTCGGCAGCCTCCGCACGGCCCGCGGCCGAACTGCTCTGGTTCTGGTTAAGTCACCCGCGTGACCCGGCGGTCGTCGCCTACTGTGTCACCCGGGCCGTTATTGTCATCATTTGTAACTTTGGTTACTCGCCGAGGGGTAGAAGCGAATGCGGATATGTCGGGTGTCGGCCGTGATCATCGCCGTCGTCGTCGCCGGTACTGGCCTGACTGCGTGCGCGGGGATCGGAGGGAATTCTTCCACCGCAGCGTCTTCAGCGTCTTCGGGTGGTTCGGCGACGGCTTTGTCCGCCCCATCTGGGCCATCCTCGCCGTCCGGGCTTTCGACTGAACGAGGGCCTTCCGCGACGCCAGCGACTTCGGCCGCAACCACGAATTCCGCTGTTGCTAAGGCTTCCGCCACCGCCACGAGGTCCGCGACCCCGACCAGGTCCGCGACCCCGACCAGGTCCGCGACCCCGACTAGGTCCGCGACCCCGGGGAGTTCCGGGACGCAGAGCTTCGAAGTACCCGCCATCCCCGGCGACAATGTTGTAACCGCCTCGGGCTCATACACCAAGATGGGTACCGCGCGGGTGAAGGTGACTGTATGCGCCAAGCAGACGGGAGGCACATCCCAGGTGGGGGCGATCGCGATCGCCTATAACACCAGCGGTGCCAGCAAGAACATCGGCGCGGTTGTGCTGACCGGGCCGGGCACTAGCTCATGCGGCACGATAACGTTTGTTTTCTACACCGCGCACCTAAAGGTTCACGCGTTCATCGGCAATCACGGCAACATAGTGAAGACCGGACCGATCCTGACCCTCTACTGACGCACCGTCGCGGGACGGGCGCCAGACCTGGATGAATCCGATCAGTGAGCTGGCGCTAGATCTTCCAGCCGACGGTGTGGTGGTTGAGGTTCATCTGCAGGCTGGTGACGAGGCGTCGCGGTGCGGCAGATGCTCATCAGCCTGCGCGCAACGTCGCACCTCGGTGATCCCGGCTCAGCGACGGGATCACCAGACGGGACCAGTTGTCGGCCAGGAACTCCGCACACCGGGCGTGGTCGCTGTCAGCCTCATTGAAGGCAGCGACAAGCGGTCCCGTATCACACAAGATCACGCGGATGCCGCTCCGCTGTCCTCGTCCCGGTCAGGGTAAGACAGGTACTTATCGTGGTTACGGCCAATAGCCCGTCATCGGCCATCGTGAGGCGGCTGTCAGGCTGCGCCTCCTGGCCTGACGAAGCCGGACTCGTAGGCGAGGACTACGGCCTGGGTGCGGTCCCGGAGGCTGAGCTTCATCAGCACGTTGGCTACGTGGGTCTTGATGGTGCCTGTTCCGAGTACGAGTTCGGCAGCGATCTCGGCGTTTGAGAGACCGCCTGCCATGAGGATCAGGACTTCGCGCTCGCGTGGTGTCAACGCGCCGAGGCCGCGGGTGGCGCCCGGGCTCGCTGGGGGCGGTATCGCGGTGAAGCGCTCGATTACCCGACGCGTGACGGCCCGGTCGAGCAGCGCTTCGCCGCGTGCAACGACGCGAACCGCTTCGCCGAGCAGGCCCTGTCACCATCTTGCGGGCCGCTCCGGGACACCCCGGGCACGTGCTCGCCGGGCTCCTCGGCGTCGTCTACGGCACCATCGCCACAGCCGAACAGCAGATCAGGCCCCTGCTCAGCCAGGCCGACCACCTCATCGAGCCAGCCGCCACCCAGCTCCGGACCCTAACCCAGCTGACCACCTACGCCTCTTCCCACGGAACCGACCTGACCCCGAAAGCCAAACCAGCGCGTTAATAATCTGCAAGCCCTAAACGGCATTGCCAGCTGGGCGAACCGGGCGGCCGGGGTCCTCTTCGAGGTGGCGAGGCGAGAAGGGAGCGGGAACCGGAGCCGTTCCCTTGTTTGATCATTAAGCCGCGCCCGGGGGATCGGGGTGCTGGCGGATGATCTCGACGAGCAGCACCCAGGCGTTGTAGACGGCCCCTAGGAAAGCCGTGAGAGTTCCCGCAAGCATGAAGTACAGCCCATAGCCGTATCGGACAGTGAGCGTGATGCCGCCGGCGAGGAACAGCAAAGCAGGTAGCTGGACGTTGGCTATCCGGGACGCGAACCACCAGGCGGGGTCGGCCGGATCGTCGGGGCCATGACGCAGCTGGACCCGCAGCGCGGCGAGCGACATCAGACCGGCGCAGATGATGACCTCGACGCCGAGGGCTTCAGAGGCTTGCGGGGCGAGCGCGAGGCTGGAGACGGCGACGACGAGCAGCAGCAGGGACAGGGTTTCGGCGGCGCGGGCGGGCAGTTTGGGGAAGGAGAGAATTTGCTTCAGGTTGATCGAGACCGCAACGAAGAGCAAGCCGGTAAGGGCGGCGGCCGCTCCTACCTCGGCGACAAAGAAGTTCTGCCACGAGGCGGTAGCGTACGCGTTCACCGCGGCGGGGCTTGGCAACTGGTGGGGTAGCTGACGGCCTGGATAACCGCGCCCTCTTCGTCATCGGCAGGGTCAGGTGGTCACCGCGCCGGGTGGCCGGCGAGTCCGGGGCCGGGGGCAGCGGTGGTCCGACGACGGTCGTGGCGTAGCGGGCATTAATGGCCGTGAGCGCATCGAGGTCAAGGGGGTGGGCGTGCATGATGGGAGCGGCCTCGTCGAAAAACGGCTTCATGCCGCCGGGCACGAATGTGAGCAGCATGGTCGAGGCCGTCTCCGCGGCGTTGCTCCAGGTGTGTGCGGTACCGCGCGGCACGAACAGGAAGCTGCCCGGTTCGGCGATGACCTCGGAGCTGGCCACGGCAAACCGGAACGCTCCTGCGAGCACGTAGAAACACTCCTCGACGGTCGCGTGGACATGCATGGGCGCCCCCGTGTGGTTCGGCTGGGCGGTGAGCTCGAACTGGTCGAAGGCGCCGGTGGTCGCCTGGGTGGCCTTCCACAGAAGCAGTTCAGTGGGGCTGAACTGCAGGGCGTCGCCCTCGCCGGCCGGGGTGACGATGGGAAGGATGGACATCAGGATGCCTCTCTTTCAGGATCCGGGAAAGCTCAAGCGCGGAGTGGTCCCATCCCGCCAGGGCGGTGGTGCGAGGGATCAGGTCGATGAACGCACGGCGGCCGTCGGACGTCGCGAGAACGAGCTGCTGGCTGATGAAGTTGACGTCGATCCGGAGTGCAGCCGGGCCAGAAGGCATCGGGCCGGTGGTCATGCCCCGGCAGGTGAGGGTCAAGGCGACGTTCCACCATTCGTTGAGGAACGGGGTCAGCGCCATTTGACCTTGCCGATGACCGGCGTCCACAGGTGCACGGTGTCCCGGGTGCCAGCCCACTGCTCATAGGGCAATCCGGGCCAGCGTATGTCCACTAGGAAGCCCTCCCAGGCGCCACTGGCACGCACATCGAATCTGCGAACCAATTTAATTCGCTAGCGAAATATCCGTAGCAAGTCTGGCACAGCTACCCGGCTGAGGCAAGCGGAGGCTGACGCCGCTGGCTGCACCCGCCCGCGCGGGTTCAGCTGGCTGGGGCTCGGTCGTGCTGATCGAGCGCGACGCGGATGCTCTGCCAGCCGGCCGCGATGGCCTTCTTCTGGTCCTGATCCAGAGGTGTCAGGAACAGCCGCCGCACGTTGGCCGAATGCGTCTCGCGCGCCGCGGCCAGGCGGCCCCGCCCGGCCGCCGTAAGGGTTGCGATAAGGACACGGCCATCGGCGGGAGACGATACGCGGCGGACCAGACGCTGCGCCTCCAGCACTCCGACAATCCTGGTCAGCCCGCTGCGGCTGAGCATGGCGACCTGTGCAAGGTCAGACATGCGCAGCTGGCCGCCGGCTGCCGAAAGCTTGAACAGCACCTCGTACTCGACCAGGGCCATGCCGTGGGTGGCAACCAGGTCGGCGTCGAGCAGTCGCATCAGCCGGGTGTGAACCTCAAGGAAGCCGCCCCAGACCGCAAGATCAGCCGGGTCGAGCCGCGGCGCCACGGTGGCGGCCGTTTCGCCGGACGGATCAGGGACCGGGTTCGTCATCGTGGCCCGGCCTGTGCTGTCCGCCGGGACTTTCTCGCTTGGCACCATACCGAGCAGCCTAAACCGCGGCCGGGAGTAAACGCTTCGCAAACGAACTACCAGCTGACGCCACGACACCTCTGAGATGGCGGGCTACCAACGGCGCTGCTGCAAGCGGCGGGAATGCTCGCAGGCTGACGCGCTTTGAGGATGCGGTCTCTCCTGGTGGTTTTACCCACGTCGTGCCGGGTGCCGGTTTCTTCGGGCCCGGCGAGCGGCCGGGGCGGGGGCGCTCGGTCTTGGTGCATCGGTCAGGCGCGGCAGGGTCGCGCGGATGTTCTGAAAGCTCCGGCTGACCCGGGCTGGGGTAAGCCGCCCGGGTGGGGCGAGGCGTTCGCGGGGCAGGCGCATGTCATCAGTCAGGCGGCCGCCACCGCGGTCCCGTACCGGGACGTCAGCGTGCTGGTGTGACCCTGGGGGCTGGCCAGGTCGCGGGTTCTGCGAGGGCGAGTTCGCCGCCGTGCTGGCGGGGCCGGCCGAGGGGGTGTCCGGCGGCCGGGGCGGCGACCACCGCATACGGCCAGCCCGGGATCAGCTGCCTTGCCCCTTTACGTGCGGCTGGAGCTATATCCCGCAATGTCAGCCATAACGACACAGGTTGCTTTGGCTGCCTGCCAGTTCCGTGGTGCCCGTCATCCGTCCTGACCAGAGAAGATGTCCTCTAGAAGGAGGCTGAGCCGCGCTGGTGGTTCCTCTTCGGGGAAGACTTCGCGGACCGGATGTTTTCCGCGTCGCGAGGCCGCGCTGCGAGCGCCTTCATAGCGAGCAGGTGCTCAGGCGAGGCGGCGAAGACACGCAGGCCGGGGTGGTCGAATACCCGGGAGGCCGCCGAGTCCCCGCCAGGTGCGACATAAGCGCTTACCTGCTCGTTCAGCCACCAGCGAGGCAGACCGAGATCGGCGGCCACGGCCGATGCTTCCTCGAGGACGATGCCGTGCGGCTTGAAGAGGGCATCGACGTCCCGGGTGGCCCTGCGTGAGTCGTATGCCAGGGCCATCGCGGGCGCCGCCGAACACGTAAAGATCCGCCACCACGCCGCGCCTGGCCCGGCGGTCGCCAAGGCGGCGGAAGGCCTCCTCGATGCCCGCGCGGTCGAGCAGCGGCGAGGGCTCGCTCACGCGGCGTCGATCTCGTAGTCGGCGACGAACACGCCCCGCCTGCGCAACGCGGCCGGGGCATGCACGAGCGCCTGCGCGCGCGCCCGGCGTATCGAACGGGGACCAGAAGCGCCGCAGCCCGCGAGATGCCGACCACCCCGGCGCGCCCGCGCATCCCGCATGGCAAGGTGCTCGGCAAGCCCCGCGAAGAGCACATCCCAGCGCTCATCACCGGTCGGCCCCGGCGCCTCCGCGAGCAGCCAGCTGACGCACGCCTCCCGGCTCCCGGTGATACTCCTTAAGGAACTCGACCACCAGCCGCCACCGCGCGTCGAAGTCCGGCTCGGCCGCGATGAAGCGAGCGAGCTCAGCCAGGCTCATCGGCTGGTAATTCACAAAAACTACAGTAGCGAACGCGGCTCATCCCGCACCGCGTCCGGGACGTGTCCCAGAGAGGGACGTGATGCTTCCCGGGCGGCTGGCCACGCCGAGGGTAATGCCGCTCGACCCGTTAGCGCCACGAACGCGGCCACGGGCCATGATCACCGCCATCGTGTAAGGGACGTATTGCGTGGCGTCGGCGAAATCGGCGCGGATGAACGACGGGATGGCGGCGGTGGTGCCGTTGCCGCCTGGCAGCCGGGCGATCTTCGCCGCCTCGGCAGCGGCGGCCGCGGGCACGCCCTTGGATGTGTGTGTGACAACGGTCCATCGTGCAAGTGATATCAACACACTTCAGCTCCGCGCTCATGACCCTCGACGTAGCCTCGGATGGTCCGGTTCAGCTCCCGGACCTGCCGCTAGTGTCCTCTCAGCGGACCGCCTTCATTCTTCCACTCGCCAGCTTCCCGCTGGTAGCCGCGTAGCGTTCGTTGCCTTGAGTTTGCGGCCAGCGGCGATGACCGCTGCCTTTACGCTGCCGAAGATGCGGGCCGCCTCGGCGTCGAACGGCACCGGGTCAAATTCGCTTTCAGCGCGCTGTATCAGTGAGAGCATCGGCTGGCGGGATCATGGGTTCTGCTGTGTGACTCCGTGTCGGATCAGTTCGGCCCGGGACCTGATGTCGAGCTTGCTGAAGACCTTGTGCAAGTGGTAATCGATGGTGCGCGGGCTCAGGAACAGCCGGGCAGCGATATCGTTCTTAACCGTGTCCGAACTGGCAGTACCGCCGAGCGTGACGATCCCGTCCCTGGAGGTGGCAGTGATGTGCTCTCCGCTGAGATCGGGGTAGCTGCTCAGAGCTTTGAGGACATCGATTGAACGGCGAGGTCGGTGCGCGCATTCTGCTGCGCGTAGAGCGACGGCGCGACGGCCGAGCGTCGCAGCGCCGGTGAGACCAAGGCTAAGCACAAAGGAAAGACGAGCAGCCGCTGTGCGGGAGAGGCGAAAGGCTCGTTTGGTGGAATCCATAGGGTGTACTCCCCTTTTCGATACTTCTCTGGGCACGCGCGAGCCGCATCTTCAGTTGCAAAAACCCCCGCGTCCAAAGATACTTGCGGTCTCTTTGCGGACGGGGAGGCTGCCTGGTCCTTGATGAATTAAAAGCCCCTGCCAAAGGTCCGGCAATGACGCGGGCGGGGGAGGACCGGCCTCCGGGTTCATGAGCCTTCTGCGTGATGCATTGTGGCCGTTTCTTTTGGGCGCTCGCGTTCAAGGCAGTGTTGACCTGGACCGCACAGACCACGCCGAAGCAGCCTCTCAGCTCAGGGTTCCTTTGCGGAATTCTGCGGATCAGGTTGGTGGTCCAGCTGTCGTGGGCCATCTTGGGTTCGGTTGGGCTCGCGAGCTCGCCGATGATCTCCCGCGCCAGCACCTTGCCCAATTCGACGCCCCACTGGTCGAAGGAATCGATGTTCCAGATGACACCCTGGGTGAAGACGGAGTGCTCGTAAAGCGCGACCAGCTTGCCGAGGAGCTCCGGCGTGAGGCGCTCGGCCAGGATCGTGTTCGACGGGCGGTTGCCTTCGAAGACGCGATGCGGGACAAGCCACTCGGGCGTGCCCTCGGCCTTGACCTGCTCCGCGGTTTTACCGAAGGCGAGAAGCTCCGGCCTGCGCGAAGACATTAGCGAGCAGCATGGCGTGCTGGTCGCCGAGCGGGTTCAGCGTCTTGAGAAAACCGATGAAATCGCAGGGGATGAGCCGCGTTCCCTGATGGATGAGCTGGTAGAAGGAGTGCTGTCCATTGGTGCCCGGCTCGCCCCAGTAGACGGGACCCGTCTGGGTTTCGACCCGCTTGCCATCAAGCGTGACGTGCTTGCCGTTGCTCTCCATGGTGAGCTGCTGCAGATAGGCGGGAAAGCGCTTCAGGTACTGCTCGTAGGGAGGACGGCCTGCGTCTGCGCGTCGAAGAAGTCGGTGTACCAGACGGTGAGCAGGCCCATAAGGGCGGGCAGGTTCTTCTCGAAGGGCGTGGTGCGGAAGTGCTCATCCATCTGATGGAAGCCGCTGAGCATGGCTCGGAAATTTTCCGGGCCGATGGCAAGCATGGTGGAGAGGCCGATGGCGTAGTCCATGGAGTAACGGCCCCCGACCCAATCCCAGAAGCCGAACATGTTGGCGGTATCGATGCCGAACTTTGCGACCTCCTTCGCGTTGGTGGAGATGGCGACAAAGTGCTTGGCGATGGCGGATTCGTTCCGCCGAGACCCTTCAGCGCCCAGGCGCGGGCGGCGTGCGCGTTGGTCATGGTCTCGAGCGTGGTGAAGGTCTTGGATGCGACTAGAGGAACAGCTTGTCTGCACTCAGGTCGCGAACGGCTTCGACGAAGTCGGTCCCATCAAACATCTGAGACGAAGCGGAAGACGAGATCGCGCTGCGAGTAGTACTTCAGCGCTTCGTAGGCCATGACCGGACGAAGGTCGGAGCCGCCGATGCCGATGTTGATGAGGTTTTTGATCGGCTTGCCGGTGTGGCCTTTCCAGGCGCCGCTGCGGACTTTGTCGGAGAAGGCGGACATTTTGTCCAGCACCGCATGAACGCCGGGGACGACGTCCTCGCCGTCGACTTGGATCCACCTCGCCCTTGGGTGCGCGGAGTGCGATATGGAGGACGGCACGATTTTCCGTGACGTTGATCTTGTCACCGCGGAACATCGCGGCGATTCGGTCTCTGAGGCCTCGCTCTTCGGCGAGTTGAAGGAGCAGCTTAATCGTGTCGGCGGTGATGCGGTTCTTTGAATAGTCGAGGAAGATGCCCGTGGCCTGTGCAGTGAAATTTGTTCCGCGGCCAGGATCCTGATCGAACAGCTGGCGCAGGGTGGTCTTTGCGATTTCGGCGGAATGGTTCTGGAGCGCTTTCCACGCCGGGAGCTCGATGAGAGACATATCTTGAAGAGAAGTGGATGCGGTCGTCATGGTCGGCGGGCTCCTTGCGTTGGGTCTTCAGGCGGTCAGAGATGCTTGAGATCGGAAATCATAGTGCAGTTTGCTGGCGTTGCATCCTCAAGCGGTCAGTGCAGCGCGCTGAGGACCAGCAGAGCGAAGGCGACCATCAACTCCCACGGTACGGAACCAGTGATAGCTGTCCCAGCGGCGCTCCTGCGCGCGCCAGTCGGCGGGCAGATTGGCCGGTGTCCACAGCTTGACCCGGTTGTTGATGGGGAAACCGGACCGGCGAGCGAGAACAGGATGGCGAAAACCTGAATCGCGAAGGTGGCCTGCGCAAGATGGCCGGCGAGCACGCCGAGATGTGCAAAGGGCAAGAGCAGTAGCAAGTTCAGAAGCGCGGACGTGGCCATCCAGAAGGGCATGACGCTGCCCAAGAGCCTGGCGAGAATGCCCGCACCGGAATGTGCACATCCGTCGTCTGCCGATTGAGCGTGGGATGGCCGAAGGCCGCGATGTTCAGCTCGCTGCCGCACATCAGGCCGAGAACGACGATTGCGAGTACCTGAAGAGCCATAAGTCCTTCGATGTACTGCGGCGGCCACCGTCGCACAACTTCGCACGGGAGGAATGCGATTGCTATATGCATCAGAAGCGGCACGCCACTTCACCGAAAAATCATCGCGCGTTTGCACCATTTTCGTTGAATCCGGCCAGCATGGCCGTGTGAACCCTGCACAGGTCCATGACTCGCGTTCAGGTTTGCCGCAGCATGTCGTAACCGGCGCGATCCTTCCTTCGAGCATTCCCGATCCTCGCGCAGGCGCCGCGCTCGTTCCGCCGGACTGGATCGGCCGCGATTTGCGCAGCTATCGCCTGCGGCTTGCAGAGACAGCAGCGGAGCGCATGGCGGCCTGCCGGCTCGCTTTCGCGTCTTCAACCTGGAATTGGGCGAAGGGCTGACTGAGTCCTATGTAAACGGAATGGACCGGGACGCGTATGACGCCGTTTGCGAACATCTCCTGGTAGAAGAGAAGGCCACGGGACGCATCGTCGGTACCTATCGGATGCAGAGCGACATTACGGCCTGGCGGCATCGGGGATATTACAGCGCACAGGAGTTCGACTTTACCCTATCGAGCCTTTGCGGCCGCATCTGCTGGAACTGGGACGCGCATGTATCGACCGCGATCATCGTTCGAGCGAGGTGCTGACGCTGCTGTGGCGCGGCATCGCGCAGTATGCGGATCACCATGGGCTGCGGTATCTGATCGGGTGCTCGTCGGTGCCTTCCGAGGATGCGGCGACGGGATGGGCCATGTATCACCAGCTCTCGTCATTCCTGGCCCTGCCCGAGCTGCGCACAAAGCCGGTCACGAGCTGTCGGTTGCCGGCGCCTCCGAGCGACACGGCCGTGCCGCAGACCCAAGTGCCGAAACTGCTGAGGACGTATCTGGCGGTAGGAGCGCGCATCTGCAGCGAGCCTGCATGGGATCGCACCTTTGGAACTATCGACTTTCTGCCCTGCACGACATGCACGAGTTAAGCCCGGCGGCGCGTAGCCGCTTCCTCTGTACGACATGAGATCCATTTCGTTCGAGCCTTGGGGCCGGCGATGCTGTCAGCAGCGTTGGCAGAGGTCGCGGCCGAGTTTGGCATACGGCACCTGCGATGGAGCGGGGCTGCGCCCGAACGCGACGGGCCCGTGCAAACTGGCTTCAGGACGCCGCCTTGACCGTGCTGAAGCGCATCGGCGTGCAGGTGGTGGCCGAGGGCGATCCGCCGCTCGACGGGCTGGTGGTGTCGAACCATCTCAGCTATCTGGACGTGCTGGCGTATGCCTCCCTGATGCCCTGCGCGTTTGTGGCGAAGCAGGAGGTACGCGGGTGGCCGATCTTCGGCAGGTTTGCCACCATGGCAGGCACAGTCTATGTGGACCGCCGCGGCAGGAGCGAAGGGCGATGCGGCGGCGTTGATGGAAGAGGCGCTGGAGGCGAGCGTGCCGATGGTTCTCTTTGCGGAAAGTACATCGAGCGACGGCGCAGTCCGTGCTTCGCTTCCGTTCACGCTTCTTCGAGCCTGCAATACGAGCGCATGCGATGGTGACAGCGGCAGCGATGGTTATGCGGAAGCACGGCGGAGGAATGTGGCGCTCGCCTATCACGGCGAGCATGTCTTCGGGACACACCTGGTGCGGACGCTCGGACAACGTGACCTGAAGGCGCGAGTGATCTTCGCGGCGCAAGGAAGACGCTATACGGATCGCAAGCAAGCCGCGCGAGTGACGCAGAGTCAGGTTGACCGGCTGCGCAGCGTACTTGCCGGAGATCATCCAGCGATCCACAACCCCTCGGAATTCTGGTCGGTTGACGCGGCAGGATAACCCGAATTTCCCCTGGCAGCAGGGAGGAGATAGCACTCCGGTTATGCTGAGTGCACTCGGAATGGCTGAGCCTGAGAAGATCACTCGCCGGGACTTTTTGAACGGAACGCTGCTGGCTTCGGAGCCGCGCTGATCTCCGCCGCATGCCCTTTCCAATTCTTGGCCGCGGAGGATTGGGACGGCGCTTCGGGTATTGGCGATTATGCCGGCGCGAACGGCAACACCCATCAGGTGATGGCCGACGGCCACACGATTCGCGATCATGCCTTCGATCGAGCGTATCCGGCGATCGAGGACACCGGCGAAAGCTTTGACTGCGTAATCGTTGGCGGGGGCATCAGCGGTCTTGCGGCGGCGCTTTTCTATCAGAGAGCGAACACGGAAAGAAGTCGTGTCTGGTGCTCGAAAACCATCCATCTTCGGTGGCGAAGCGAAGCGCAACGAGTTCAAGGTGGATGGACAGCGTTTGATCGCGAGCCAGGGATCGGCGATGTGGTTTCAACCGATGCCGGGCAGCTTTCTTCAGCATTTCTACGATCTGGTGGTATTGACCCGACGGCAGTTTCAATATCAGCGAAACGCCGGCGGGATCGCGACCGGCGTGACTCCGTATGCAGGCGACGGGAGCAACTTCGGATCTTTTTCAAAGCAAACGGCGCGCATCCGGATGGCATATGGCTGGTCGATCCGTGGACGAAGAAGCTGGCAGGCGCTCCGATTTCGGATGAGGCGAAGCGTGAGCTGCTGGCCATGCAGGATACGCCGGATGTTCGACCGGTCCCGCGTCGTCATGGCGATGCCGTTGCGCGCCAGCTTGATGCCATCACGCTGGAAGACGATCTGATGTTGCGTCATGGCCTGAGCCGAGATACCATCCGGCGCTATCTTTCGCCGGTGAGCGGAGGAGGATCCGGAATTGGCGCAGATGCGCTCTCCGCCTATACGGATTACGCTCCTGACCTGCTTTTTCCCTGGGAGAAGCAGAAGGGGCCGCAGATGTTTCCCGGTGGCAACACCGGCGTGGCGCGCCATATGGTAAAGGCGCTTGTGCCCGCTGCGATTCCTGGACCGGCGACCATGGCGGGCATCTGCCAGGCGCGGGTGAACTTTGCTGCGCTTGATCAGCCGCATGAAGCTACTCGAATTCGTCTGCGATCGACGGTGATTTCGCTGGAGCACGAAGGCGATGCGGCGCGCTCGCCGCACGTGGACATTGTTTACCTGCGCGATGGGCGCTTGCACCGGGTGCGTGCGCGATCGGTGATTTTGGCGAACGGCAACTGGACCATCAACTCGATCGTTCGCGATCTACCCGCGGAGTATCGCCATGCATACGCGCAATTCTTCCGCGCGCCCTGCATTATGGCGAATGTCGCGGTGCGCAACTGGCGGTTTCTGGCGAAGCTGGGCATCAGTCAGTGTCAATGGTTCGACGGCATCGGCAACTACATGGCAGTGCGGCGTGTGGCTACGTTTGGCGGAGGCGCGCCCGCGCTTTCGCCCGACAGCCCTACGGTGCTGACGTTGAAGATCCTGTTTGCGAATCCCGGCAAGTCGCTGCCGGAGCAGGTAAACACGGGACGCTACCAGATGATGACGACGCCATTCAGCGCGTATGAGAAACAGATTCGTGAACAGTTCGTAAGCATGTTCGGCAGGCAAGGTTCGATGGTCGGCGCGATATTGCCGGCATCATTCTGAATCGCTGGGGACACGCTTATCTTGCGCCGCAGCCTGGCTTCTTCTTCGGCAAGGATGGCAAGCGGCCGCCGGCGGAGCTGATGCGGAGACACCCGTTTGGGCGGATCGCGTTCGCGAATTCTGATTTGTCGGGAATCATGGACCATCGCGCTTCGATCATGGAGGCGCACCGCGCCGTCGAGCAGGTGGTTGCGTTGGCAACATAGGTGACATTCCATCGCGGAAGAGGCTCTAATGTGGCTATGCCTCAAGCCACCGCAAGCCGCCTGCATCTGAGCGAGATCGCTCCGCACCTTGTCCAGTCTGAAATTCGTTCGATGACGGTGGAGTGCGACCGCGTCGGTGGCGTGAACCTGGCGCAAGGCGTGTGCGACACGGAGCTGCCGGCGCCGGTGCGCGAGGCGGCCATCGCAGCCATCGAGCAGGGACACAACATCTACACGCGGCTGGATGGCATTGCGCCGCTGCGCGAGGCTATCAGCAAAAAGTTGGCTGATTACAACCACGTGCAGGCCGATCCCGATACGCAGGTGCTGGTGACCTCCGGAGCGACGGGCTCAATGTATGCGGCGTGTCTCGCGCTGTTTGATCCGGGCGACGAGATCATCCTCTTCGAGCCGTTCTATGGCTACCACCTGAACACGATGCTTACTCTGCGCATCAAGCCCGTGCCGCAGCCGCTGGCTGCGGCGACTTGGGAGGTGGATATCGATGCGCTGCGCGCCGCCATTACCCCGAAGACGCGGGCGATTCTGATCAACACGCCGTCGAATCCCTGCGGAAAGGTCTTTACGCGCTCGGAGATTGAGGCGATCGGCGAGATCGCGCTGGAGCACGATCTCTTTCTGCTGACGGATGAGATCTACGAATACTTCCTGTTCGATGGAGCGAAGCATGTGAGCGCCGCTTCCCTGCCCGGGCTGGCCGAGCGAACGATCACAATTTCGGGCTTCTCGAAGACCTTTGCCATCACCGGCTGGCGCATTGGATATCTGGCGGCGGATGCGCGCTGGATTCCGTCGATCGGCTACTTCCATGATTTGACGTACGTGTGTGCGCCGTCTCCCGCGCAATACGGCGCTGCGGCCGGACTGGCGCAGCTGGATGCGGAGTTCTACCGGCACATGTCAATCGATTACCAGAAGAAGCGCGACCTGCTGTGCTCGGCGCTGAACGAAGCAGGGCTGACGCCGTCCGTTCCGCCCGGGGCCTATTACGTACTGGCCGATGCGACGATTCTGCCCGGGACAACGGCGCGGGAGAAGGCGCGGGCGCTGCTCCAGAAGACGGGCGTCGCCGCTGTGGCGGGCTCGGCGTTTTACAGCAAAGGGCGCGGAGAGAATCTGCTGCGCTTCTGCTTCGCGAAGCAGGACGCGGCTTTGCAGGACGCTTGTGCGCGGCTGACGTCGGCGCAGCTGTAAAGCCTTCAGCCGCCGATGGCTTCTTTGGTCATCGCTACATCCACTTCTTCGTGGCAGACTTCTTCCCGGTTGCGGTTGCGGAATGTGCCATAGGCGTGGCGCGCGGCGGCCAGTGCGAGCAGCAGCAGGCCCAGGCTGCAGACACCGGCCCACTGCCAGCGCTCCCACGCGTGGGCACCTAAGTACGAGCCGAGCGCGCCGAAGATGAAGTAAATCGTCATGTAGATAGTGTTGATGCGGCTGCGTGCTCCGTAAGCGCTGCCGGGGCAGTGCGCGAGCGCAAAGATGCGGGTTTGGTTGCTGACCTGCGTGGTCTGCGCGCCCGCATCCATCATGAGCACCCCAATAACCAGTCCAGCGATGTGATAGCCAAGGCCCCAGGTGATAACCCACGACAGGATGAGCACGGTGAGGCCAATGGAAATGACCCAGCGTGAGCCATAGCGGTCCGCGTAGTCGTCCAGCGATGGGCGCGACGGAGGCGCCGATGGCGCCGAGGACTCCGAAGCTCCCGGCAACGCCTGCGCCGAGGCGATAGTGCGGCGAGCCGAGCAGGAAGACAAGCGTGGTCCAGAAGGCGCTGAAGGCAGCGAAGACCAGGCCGCCGACGGTGGCCGATTCAACCAGAAGAGGCTGAGTGCGGAAGATGGTCCAGAGCGAGCGGAGCGCGACAAGGTACGGCATAGGCGCGCGCGGCGGCAGCAGAGGCAGCGCGCGACGCAGCAGGAAGGCCAGTGCAACGAGGAAGACCGCGGCGATGAGGAAGACCGAACGCCAGTTGAGCCATTCAGCGATCCATCCGGAGAAGGTGCGGCTGAGCAGGATACCGAGCAGCAGTCCGGTCATAACGGAGCCGACGGCGCGTCCCGCATTGGCGGGCGTGGCGATCTCGGCCGCCATGGGCAGCAAAACGTGGGTGACTGCGGCCAGGATGCCGGTGACGAGCGTGATGAGCACCATGGGCAGCAACGACGGAACCACCGCCGTTACAAGCATGGCGATGACCAGCCCGGCGATCATTTTGAGAATGAGGCTGCGGCGTTCCAGGACATCGCCGAGCGGAACAAAAAATAACAGCCCGATCGCATAGCCGGCCTGCGCGGCGACGGCCACCTGCCCCATCTGCGCCTCCGTAACGTGGAGGCTGCGTGCCATATCGATCAGTAGAGGTTGATTGAAGTAGAGCGCCGAGACGGTGATACCGGTCGCCAAGCCGAGCAGCGGGATGAGGCGCTGGCTTGGAGACGGGTTTGCTCCTGGACCTGGGCGGCGGCGGGAAGGCTGGGTTCCATTCTGGTTCGATGTTAGTGGGAATATTGAAGTTCCGGGCGGATGGTGATGCTGTCGAGCCAACGTGGTAACTTCCTGATGCATCCCATCGCAAAGCATTCAATAACAGGTTAAGCAAGTAATTGCAGTCTCTGCTTCTATGACAGAAGGCCAGCCTCAGTCCACCTCGAGCGCATGGCGCGAGCGGCTTGCCGCTTTGCGCAATGTGCCGCCCGTGCTTGGCATCCTGTGGCAGTCGGGCCGCGCGGTGGTGACCTGGGGTCTCATCCTGCGCGTTTTGGTCGCCGCCCTGCCCGCCGGCATCGGCGTGGTGGCGGCCTGGATCCTCAACGGCGTTGAAAACGCGATCCTGCACAAAGGGCTGCCGCAATACTTCTGGTGGGCAGTCGGCGGCGAGGTCGTGCTGAACGTGATCGTCGGCCTCTTGAGCCGCGGCATCGACTACTCCGACAGCCTGCTGGCCGACCGCTACACGCATTTTGTGAGCGTCCAGGTAATGCAGCAGGCGGCGCAGCTTGACCTGACTACCTACGAAGATCCTGTCTTCTACGACCGGTTGGAGCGAGCCAGGGTGCAGGCCACCGACCGGCTGGCCATGATTCAGCAGATGGGCCGTCTGCTGCAGCAATCCTTGACGACCGTGATCTGGGCCAGCATTCTCTTTTATTACTCGCCCTGGCTGCTGCTGCTGCTAGCGCTCGGCGTGCTGCCGACCTTCCTGGGCGAGACGCACTTCGCGTTCCTCCGCTACGCGCTCAACTTCAGGCAGACGCCGTCCAAGCGGCAGATGGACTACCTGCGGCAGACCGCCGGTAGCCGCGAAGGCGCGAAGGAACTCAAGCTCTTCAACCTGAGCGAGTTCTTCACCGGCCGCTTCAACGTTCTCTCGAAACATATCTACGAAGAGAACGTTGCGCTCTCGCGCAAGAAGCTGATCGCGGGCGGCCTGCTAGGCATCATTGCGACGCTCGGCTATTACGGCGCGTATGTCTTCGTCATCTGGCGCGCCATCAGCGGGCACTACTCGGGCATCGGCGTGTATGCCCTGTTGACCAACGCCATCATCCAGTCCAGCTCGAACCTGCAACAGGTTTTCTCGCTGGCCTCGGGCGTGGCCGACCAGGCGCTGTTCCTGACCGACCTGCTGGCCTTCTTCGAAATGAAGCCGACCGTGGAGTCGAAGACGGGCGGCTTAAAGGTGCCGCGGCCGATCCGGCAGGGCTTCGAGTTCCGCAATGTCTCCTTTGCCTATCCCGGAACAGAACGGCGAGTACTGCGGGACTTCAACTTCTGGCTGCAGCCGGGCCAGCGGATTGCGCTGATCGGCGAGAATGGCCAGGGCAAGACAACCGTGGTGAAGCTGATTACGCGGCTCTACGACCCGACGGAGGGTCAGATTCTGCTGGATGGAGTTGACCTGCGCGAATACGATCTCGACGATCTGCACCACGAGATGGGTGTGATTTTCCAGGACTTTATGCGTTACGAGATGACGGCGCGGGAGAACATCGGCGTGGGGCGGGTGGAGCACGAATCCAGTGAAGCGGAGATTGAACACGCGGCGGAGAAAAGCCTGGCGGCGAGCGTGGTGGCGAAGCTGCCGGGCCATTACGACCAGATGCTGGGCAGGCGCTTCGAGGGCGGCGTGGAGCTTTCCGGCGGGGAGTGGCAACGTGTGGCGTTGGCGCGCGCCTATCTGCGCGATGCGCAATTGCTGATTCTGGACGAGCCCACGGCGGCGCTCGACGCGCGGAGCGAACTGGAGGTCTTTGAGCGCTTCGCCGAGCTGACGGCAGGCAAGATGGCTCTCCTGATCTCGCATCGTTTCTCGACGGTGCGGATGGCGGACCGCATCGTAGTTCTGGAGGGCGGAAAGCTGGTGGAGGAAGGCACGCACTCAGTGCTGATGGCGCTGGGTGGAAGATATGCGGGAATGTTCGAGATGCAGGCAGCGAGTTATCGATGACAGAGAAGGTATCGAACATAGAAGCCGAAGCCGGGAGAGAGTCGACGCTGCCGACGGCAGAGAATGCCGCGACGGTTCCTTCCGAGCAGATTGCACCGACGGCGCCTCCTCCGCCGGCGGAAGAGGCAGCCGAGTCCAAAACCGGAGGAACGGCCGAAGGAGAAGCGGAGCTTCCGGTAGTCGCGAAGGTGCCGGCGCCCAAGATCGAGCGCACCGAGGCGCAGATGCGCCATGCCGCGCAGTTGGCCTCGCAGGAGTGGCACGTCGCCCGCGCGCCGCAAGGAGACATCTTCGGCCGGCGCATCGCGGCCGCCGAGTCTACCTACCGGCAGGTCTTTAACGAGCTGGACCGGCGGCCCATGCCGACTTACAAGCCGGGCGAGCCGCTCGATCCCCTGCTGGAGCTGCGTGAGAATCCCCGGCTGCTGCAGTCGGCACTGGACGAAATGCATTCGATCCGCCGACGGCTGATGCGGCTGCCGGTGGTCGTCCGGCCACGCGAGGGTGACGAGCCGCGTATCGTCACGGTGGCAGATGCCTATTTGAAAGCGTCCGAATCGCGCTGGGACAGCGAATGGGTGGTCTGGTTTCTGGAGGAGATTCAGAAGGCGGACCCGTTGACGCTGCGCGAGCTATGGGCCTTCCCCACCGCGGTGAAGTTCCTGCTGGTGGAAGAGGTGCTGACGCAGGCCAATTCGCAGATCGAAGACCCCGCCGCATTCGATATTGCAGCGCAAGGCCTGCTGGCCGCACGCTTTGACGGCATCCGCAACGCGATCTACGCAAATTGGGCGCAGATGATCGAGGGACTGGTGGTCTTCAACGCGGTGCTGCGCCAGGACCCGGTGGGCTCCTATCCGCTGATGGATTTCGACAGCCGCGAGCGCTATCGAGACCGCGTCTCGGAGATTGCCCGGCACTCGGATTTGTCGGAGCTCGAGGTGGCGCAGGCCGCGCTGCACCTGGCCCAAAGGCCTGTGCCGGAGAACACGGCGCCAGGCAGGCGGCGCGGCGCACGCATGTTGGCTATTACCTTATCGACAAGGGCTTCCCACTGCTGGCTGCCGAGGTCGGGTACCGGCCGCGGTGGATCGACCGGGCGCGCATCTTCGTCCGGCGCAATGCGGACGATGTCTACATCCTCGGCATCCTGCTGCTCACCGTGGTGCTGATCGGGGCGATCATGGTGCCGCTGGTGCCGAACTACTCGATCGTCGGCGGCCTGACCGCGGCGTTTCTCTTTCTCCTGATCCCGACAGCGCAGGGCGCGGTAGACCTGGTGAACAACATGGTTGCGGCGCTCTTCAAGGCTGTGGGGCTGCCGAAGCTGGAGTTCCCGAAGGGCCTGCCGCCGGAGCTGACGACACTAGTGGCGATTCCCACACTGCTGCTGAACGAGAATCAGGTGCGGGAATTGATCGAAGACCTGGAGGTGCGATACCTCGCCAACCAGGACGCGAACCTGCACTTCGCGTTGTTGAGCGATCTTCCGGACTCCGTGTCCCGGCCGCGGCCGAATGACACTGACCCGCTGGTCGAACTCGCTGTCGGGCTCATCAACAATCTGAACGCACGTTACGGAAATAAGGATGGGGAGCGCCACCAGGGCGGCAGCTTCTATCTGCTGCACCGGCACCGCATCTTCAACGCGCGGCAGGGCGTCTGGATGGGCTGGGAGCGTAAGCGCGGCAAGCTGCTGGACCTGAACAAGTTCATCCGCGGCGAGTTCGACAGCTTCCCGGTAAAGGTCGGCAACATGGACGTGCTGCGCACGGTGCGCTACGTCATCACGCTGGATTCGGACACCCAACTGCCGCGGGGCACGGCGCACTCGCATGGTGGGCGCGATGGGGCACCCGTTGAATCGTGCGGTGATCGATCCCGAGTCGCGCATTGTTACTGAGGGCTATGGAATCCTGCAGCCGCGCGTTGGGGTCAGCGTAAGCTCGGCATCGCGCTCGCGGCTGGCGGCGATCTACTCCGGACAGACAGGCTTTGATATCTACACGCGCGCCGTCTCCGACGCGTATCAGGACCTGTACGGCGAAGGCATCTTTACCGGCAAGGGCATTTACGAGGTCAACACGCTGCACGCTGTGCTGGACCGCCGCTTTCCGCGCAATGCTCTGCTGAGCCATGACCTGATTGAAGGCGCATACGCGCGCGCCGGCCTGGCGACGGACATTGAGGTGATCGACGATTACCCGTCGCACTATAGCGCCTACCGGCGGCGGCAGCATCGCTGGGTGCGAGGCGACTGGCAGATCGCGCAATGGCTCTTTGGCAAGGTGCCGGACGAGAGCGGGCGCATGGTGAAGAACCCGATCTCGAACATCTCGCGCTGGAAGATATTCGACAACCTCCGCCGCTCTCTGGTGGAGACGATGACGCTGATCCTGCTGGTGGCGGGCTGGCTGGGGCTGCCGGGCGGCCCACTCTACTGGACGCTGGTGACGCTGATCCTGCTCTTCGCGCCCAGCCTGGTATCGCTGGTCTTCAGCGTGGTACGGGCCTGGGCCAGCCCGCAAAAGGGCGAAGTGCAGGAGGCCTTCGTCGGCTTCGGGCAAAACCTGACGATCACGCTAATCAATCTGGCGTTTCTGCCGCACCAGACGCTGATGGCGCTGGATGCGATCACCCGCTCGCTGGTGCGCCGCTTCATCACCGGGCAGCGGCTGCTGGAGTGGGAGACGGCGGCGCAGGCGGAAGAGACCGGAGCCAAGACGACGCCCGTCGATCGCTACCTGCAGGTCACGCCTTTGTTCACCATTGGAGTTGCCATCGTGATCGCGCTCATACGCTGGCCATCGCTGGTTGTGGCCGCGCCACTGCTGGTGCTGTGGCTGTTTGAGAGTGCCATCACAGCCTGGCTGAACAAGCCGCCGCGCCAGGAGCGACACCACCTGAGCACGAAGGAGCGCGAGTTTCTGCATGAGATGGCGCTGCGTACATGGCGCTTCTTCTATGAATACGGCGGCGCTGCGCACAACTACCTGGTACCGGACAACGTGGAGGAGCACGAGCTCTTCGAGGCGGCGCGCGTTTCGCCCACGAACTTCGGCCTGCTGCTGAATGCGCGGCAGGCGGCACAAACTTTTGGCTATCTGACCGCGCCAGAGTTCGCGGGCCTGAGCCACTTGAGCCTGGACACCTACGACCGCATGGAGAAGCGGAATGGGCATATCTACAACTGGTACGACACGCGCACGCTTCAGCCGATTCGCCCGCGTGTGATCTCGTCGGTGGACAGCGGCAACCTGGCCGCCTCGTTCTACACGCTGCGCTCCGGTGCAGAGGCTATGCTGCTGCAGCCGCTGATCGACGCACGGCTGTGGACGGGCATCCGCGACCAGCTTGCGCTTTTGACGACCCTGGACGCGCTTCCCGTAGAACTGGCTCCGACCCCCGAAGATGACGAGCTTCGGCCATGGATCGACTGGTGCTGCACGGCGCAGTTGTCTCCAGCCTTCGACCGGATACGCGGAGAAGACGGACGCGCTTTCCCGCTGACCGATAAAACCCGCACCGAGGCAGAGTGGTGGCTGGCCGAACTGCTGCGCCGCGTGGACGCAGTGTGCGTGCTGGTGCACGACTACAGGCCGTGGCTCGATCGCGAGTATCTGCCGCTGGGATTGGTGCTCAAGGATGACGGAACGGTTGCGATTGCGCGCGGCGTCGCATACATCGACGAGCTGGACGGGCGGCTGCAGCGCGCCTGGAGCGGCAAGGCGGTGGACCAAGCGGAGATTTATCTCATCGAGAAGCTGCGCTCGCTGTTGCCCGCCGCGCGCGAACGGCAGGCCGCGCTGACCGAGCGCCTGAAGCTGCTGACGCACCGCGCCGAGCAGTGCGCCGCGCTGATGGATTTCGCATGGCTGATTGAACCGTCGCGGGGCATCCTTTCGATCGGCTACATGGTGGAATCCGAGGAGTTGCACAAGGCCTGCTACGACCTGCTGTGCTCGGAAGCTCGCATCGGCGCGTTCGTCGCAGTGGCGCGCGGCGATGCCTCTCAGCAGAGCTGGTTCAAGCTGGGCCGCATCCACACCGTGGCGTACGGCAAACCGGCGTTGATCTCCTGGACCGGCACGATGTTCGAGTACCTGATGCCGGCTCTGTGGATGCGCTCCTATCCGGACACGCTGGTGACACGCACGCTCGACAATGTGGTCGCCATCCAGCGCGCGTTTGGACGGGAGCACGGAAATATCCCCTGGGGCATCTCCGAGTGCGGCTACGCGGAGAAGGACGACCAGGGGCACTACCACTACCTCGCCTTCGGCATGCCATCGATCGCGCTGAAGTGGGACGCGGTTGCGGGGCCGGTGATCTCCCCCTATTCGACATTTCTCGCGCTGATGATCGACGAGCTCGAAGCACTAAAGAACCTGAAACGCATGCAGAGCATGGGTTGGGTGGGCGCCTACGGATTCTACGAAGCAGGCGACTATCAGAAGTCGCTCAAGAAGCCGGAGCTGGTACGCGAATGGATGGCGCATCACCAGGGCATGTCGCTGCTGGCGCTGCTGAACGTGCTGCACGATAACCTCGTGCAGGAGTGGTTCCATGCCAATGCCAACCTAAAAGCGACCGAGCTGCTGCTGCACGAGAAGCCGATTCGCGAGTCGCTGCTGCTGGCCGAATACAAGGAGTCGGGGAAGAAGCGCTCAGCGGCGTAAAATTCCGCCAGCACCCCACCTCCTCCCTGGTCCCGGAGAGAGAACTGAAGGATGGATAGGTCTCGCAGAAGAGACATCTATGCAGCCCGCGGAAGCTCGATGGCCCAGCGAGCCTTTCTGACACTGGCGATCGGATTATGTGTTGCCGTGGCTTGGTGGTTGCTGTTCGGTGGAGGCACTCACGCCATCGGCATAACCGTTGGACGTATATGGCGGCCCGGCGATGAGAAGCGGCGCCTCTGTCTCGCCATTGCACTCTCGTTTTATTTTGTGCGTCTTCCTTTCACGCAATTCGCATCTTTGAAGCGCGCCTTAAGCTGGAGTGAGGCAGCCCTGATAGTCGCCTGGGTTCTGTTCATCTATGTGTTGCTCTCCCTCACCGCCGGCACAAATCCGATCCCTCTGGGAGGCGCAGGCGTCCTCGGACTCCTTCTATTCCTTTGGGGCTCCTGTATGAATTCCTACGCCGAGTATGCGCGCCACACATGGAAACAGCTTCCCGAAAATCGCGGACGTCTCTATACGCTCGGCCTCTTTCGCTATACGAGACATCCCAACTACCTCGGCGATCTGATCTCCTTCTCAGGACTCTGCTTGATTTCGGGCCGCAGGATCACCGTTATTGTGCCCTTGATAATGCTGAGTGGCTTCGTCTTCGCCAACATCCCGATGCTGGATGCACACCTGCACGATCATTATGGAACCGCATTCGATGAGTATGCCGAGCGAACTCGCAAATTGATTCCTTTCATATATTGACGCCGGCTTAGACGAGTGCCAGCGTGGCAATCGGCGCCGCTGTGACGGGCGCGAGCGGCAGGAAGCTGCCTGAATGCTGGCGATGGATGGCGAGGACCTTTGCGGCGCGCCGCGGGTCAGTGGACCAGGCGCGGGATACCTCTTCGATGAAAGCTTCGCCGGTAGTCATGGCGAGCGCTCGGGCGTAGGCTGGATAGCTGTGCTGAAGGCGGCGGAGCAGCGCCATGCGAGCCCGGAAGCAGGCTGCCTGGTCAGGAAAGCTGGCCCATCGCGCCATGACGGTGACCCAGCGGCCGTGGAGGAACTCCTGCGTGGGCATCACCAGAATGCCGGGCGTATCGCCGGTCGTATCGAGTTCCGGCTCAGCCCCTGCGGATTGCTTCTGCCCGAAGAGGTTGTTGGCCTGGCGTGCCAGGCGCGACTGACCCCAGGTGGATTCGAGTGCCGCCTCACAGGCCGCGTACTCGGGGAAGATGTGGCCGGCGGCGCGCGCGGCTGCTGCGGCCTGACGGAGAAAGCTATCCTGCATGGGTGTGCTCATGTAGCTCCTTTGCGGAAATGAAAAAGGGCGAAGCCGTTTGGCTCCGCCCTTTTGGTGCTGCGTTTTGATTCGCTATTTTTATTGTTTCAGGTTGGAGAATATTAAGTGGCAGGATTAGGCGTGCAGCTTGCACCAAAGTACCGGAACGATCCGTTGTGAAGCCGGGTTACAAAAGCTCATAGAACTTCCAATGTTCACCGAAGTGGAGGCTGATCCATGCACCTGTCAACCCTGTGGACGTGGCTTTACTGGTTATGGGTCGCTTCCGAGGTGCTGATTTCGATAGCGACCCGGACTCGACGCGTCGGCGGAGAGGTGAAGGACCGCGGAACGCAGCTTCTGCTGTGGGGCGTCATTATCGCGTCCATAACGTTGGCGTCTTGGATTCAATATGTAGTGCAAGCGCCAATGTTCGGCGGAGCGCCTTGGCTCAGGCTGGCTGGATTGCTGATCTTAGTGGCGGGACTTGTGATCCGCTGGGCGGCGATCTGGAATCTGGGGAGCGCGTTCAGCGCAAATGTCGCGATTCGCAAAGCACAGCGAGTGCGAACCACCGGCCTTTACCGTTATGTGCGGCATCCGTCCTACCTCGGCCTGGTGCTGATCTTCCTTGCTATCGGGATTCACTCGCGCAATTGGATCAGCCTGGCTATCGTGTTAGTTCTGCCGACAGTAGCATTGCTCTATCGCATCCGCGTCGAAGAGAGAGCATTGTGCGCGGCATTCGGCGAAGAGTACATCGCGTATAGCAGGATGACGAAACGCCTGATACCCGGCGTCTACTAGCTGCGAGCTCTTCGCTCATTCTGTTCGATGTCCTATTTTTATTAGTTGACAAGGGTTGCTGCGTCAACGCAATCTTCCGCGCTTTCCTCGCTTTCGGCACTTCCATCGTCAACCGAAGAGACGACAGTGATTGCCTGCGCGTTGTTGGGAGGTGGTTTGACAGTGGCGGCGGCGCGGCCCGATTTCTTTCTACTGGGATACGTCCTTCCTGGCTTGCTAGGATGGTGCACTCATGATTTGCCGCACACGTTTCCCTGCCATCATCCTTCTTGTTGCACTTACGGGAGCCGCGGGCCTTGTTGCGCAGGAACCAGATGCTTCCGGCACGTTTGTTCTGCACAAGTTTGCGAGGCCAATCGGGAAGGAGACCTACTCGATTGCAGCCAAAGGTGACGAATACACGCTGATTTCCCATTTCACGTTTACCGACCGGGGCACCGCGGTCCCGCTGGAAACGACGTTTACCGCGCGATCGGAAGGAATGGTGCCGGTTTCGTATGTGGCGAAGGGGAAATCGTCGCGGCTTTCGGAGATGAACGACGCAGTGACGGTTTCGGGCGATCGCATCACGATGGTGCGCAGCGGCAAAGAGACATCCACGAATGCGCAGGATAAGTGGTTCATCGTGGATGGCTATTCGCCGGTGGCAATGCAGGAGCAGATGATGCGCTGGTGGCTGGCGCACGGCAAGCCCGCTGAGTTCACCGCATACCCGAATGCAACCAAGGTGCACGTCGCGCCGGCGGAGATGCTAACGATCGACGGCAAAGCGATGCACGGCTACACCGTAGGCGGGCTGATCTGGGGCGAGGAATCGTTGTGGATGGATGACGCGGGAAATCTGACTGCGCTGGTGAGCACGGATGCAGAGTTCGACCACTTCGAGGCTGTACGCGAACAGTACGCAAGCAGGCTGGGCGAATTCATCTCGGCAGCAGTGAAGGCGGAACTGGCAGCGCTGGCGAAGTTGACCGCAAGTGCGAGCACTCCACCGGCGCAGAAGCTGGTCATTACCGGTGCGACGCTTGAAGATTCCACGGGCGCACCACCGGTGAGGAATAGCGTGATCGTAATCGAAAACGGTGTAATCACAGCGGCGGGTCCGCGCAGCAAGGTGAAGGTACCGGAGGATGCCACGGTACTGGCCGCGAGGGGTAAGTACGCGATTCCAGGACTGTGGGACATGCATGCTCATTATGAGCAGGTGGAGTGGGGACCGATTTATCTGGCGGCGGGCGTGACCAGCGTGCGCGATGTGGGAAATGAGTTTGATTTCATCCGCACAGTGCACGATGAGCTGGATCGCGGGACGGCTCGCGCGATTGGACCGCATTTGGAATTTGCGGGCGTAATTGACGGTACCGGACCGCTGTCCCTGGGCGCGGTGATTGCGGACACTCCGGAACAAGCGCTCCGGTGGGTGGGGCAATATCAGGCAGCGGGGGCGCGGCAGATAAAGATCTACAGTTCGGTGAAGCCGGAGATTGTGAAGGCGATCACAACGGATGCACACGCCCGCGGCATGAGGGTAACCGGTCATATTCCGGAGGGCATGACCGCGATCGACGGGGTGGATGACGGGATGGACCAGATCAACCACATCGAATACGAGGTGCCCTACTTTTCGCATCCAGTGCTGGGGCCGGATGGAAAGCCCGACAGGACGAAGGCGCCGGCTGCGGAGTTTGATGGTGAACGAGCGAAGCAGCTGATTGGGGTGCTCAAGGCGCATCACACGGTGCTCGATCCTACGCTGGCACTCTATGAGATTTTTTGGAGCACTGTACCGCTGGCCCAACTGGAACCTGGAGTAGACCATGTAGCACCGCAGCTTAGAGAAGCGTTGAACACACCGCCCCCGCAGGGCGAACACGCCGCGGTGGCGAGGGCGCAGTGGCAGATCATCCTGGGAACATTGCGCGCACTGCACGCGGCAAACATTCCGATTGTTGCGGGGACCGACCAGGCGATTCCGGGATATTCGCTCCATCGTGAACTGGAGCTGTACGTGGAGTCGGGGTTTACGCCGCTGGAAGCTCTGCAGGCAGCCACGATAGAGGCGGCGCGCGCACTCGGCGTGGAGAAAGAATCAGGCTCGCTGGAACGCGGCAAACGCGGCGACGTGCTGTTGCTGGATGCCGACCCACTCAAGGACATTCACAATACGCGGCGCGTGTGGCGGACGGTGGCCGGGGGCGCAGTGTATGAGCCCGCCCCGCTTTGGCAAAGCGTCGGGTTTACGCCGTAAGCTATCCGCACTGAATGAGGACAGCGATGAACGCTGCGATTGTCGATTCGTTTGCGAAAGCGCCGCGTTATGGATCGTTCGCCGATCCCGTGACGGAACCGGGTGAGCTGCTGGTAGAGGTCGAGGCAGCTGGGCTGCACCCGATTGTGAAGTCGGTCGCCAATGGCACGCACTATGGAAGCACGGCGCGCAACTATAAGTCGTTTTGACGAAACGATTTCATCCATATAAAGTCGCATTATCCGGCAGCTCGCGCCTGGCTGGTGATCCCGGCCTCTGTGTTCGCTGTGGGAGGCTTCCGATGCGGCGCGGCTCCGTACATCTCTCAGCTCGGGGAACTCGATGCGTCTGCGCCCTTTCTTTTCTCTTTTGCTACTGCTCGTTGTCGCGGCGCATGTATGGGCGCAGGTTTCTGGTGGCCTGCAGGGACGGATAACGGACGGATCCGGCGCGACGATTGCGCACGCACAGCTGACTGTGACGCGGACGAGCACAGGCGTGACGCAGAAGACGGAAACCACGGCGGATGGCTACTACACCGTCGCGCAGCTTTTGCCCGGCACATATTCGGTCGAGGTTGTGGCGCAAGGGTTTGCGACCGTGCTGCGGCAGGGCATCACGGTTGCGACCGGGCAGGCGGTGCGGGTGGATGCCGCGCTGAAGGCGGGCGGCGGGCAGCAGACCATCACGGTTACAGAAGATGCGCCTCTGCTGCAGTCGGAACAGAGCAATATCCAGACGAACATCCCGGGCCGTACCGTGCAGGCGATTCCGCTGAACACGCGCAATTTCATCCAGCTATCGACCCTGGCGCCGGGAGTGGAACTGCCTCCGGGAACGCTGCTGCCGCGCATCAACGGCGGACGGCCGCGGACGAATGAGTATTTATATGACGGCATCTCCGCGCTGCAGCCCGAGCCGGGGCAGGTGGTGTTCTTCCCTATCCTCGACGACATTCAGGAGTTCACCATCGAGGCGGACAATGTGCCGGCCGAGTTCGGTCGCTTCAACGGCGGCGTGGTGAATGTGACGACGCGCTCCGGGACAAACACCTTTCATGGCAGCTTGTTCGAGTATCTGCGCAATGAAGACCTGAACGCGCGCAACTACTTTGCACGGCCGCCGGCCAGGATGCCGGAATATCGGCGCAATCTGTATGGCGGGACAATCGGCGGGCCGGTGGGCGTCCCGGGTGGCGGACCAGTGCTGCATGACCGGGTGTTCTTCTTCGGCGACTATCAGGGGATACGGCAGGCGATCGGCGTGGTGCGGACCTCGACAATCCCCACGCTGGCCGAGCGGCAGGGCGTCTTCACCGGCGCGGCGCAGATTTACGATCCGGCGACGACCGTATTCAACGGCACAGCGTACACACGCACGGAGTTTCCCGGTGACGTGATCACGACGCCGTTTGATCCCGCAGCCGTGCGACTGCTCTCGCGGCTGCCCGCGCCGACCTCAAGCGGCACGGCGAATAACTACACGCGCATCGCCGACGACGTGGACCACGAAAACCAGTTTGACGTGCGAGTGGATGGCGCATTGGGTGCGAACGATCGCGCGTTTGGCCGCTATTCGTACTACAGCCAGGTGGCGCAGCCAGTATCGCCGCTGCCGGATGGGAGCGGCCTGATCTCGGGGTCGGTGCTGGGGTCTTTCAACTACGCAGGATTGACGCACGTACTGGGGCAGCAGGCGGTCTTCAATGAGACACACACCTTCACACCGCACCTGTTGAATGATCTGCGGCTGGGTTACACGCGACGCGGCAATACGACGGACGGGGTTTCGCTGGGCCAAAGTGCTTCGGCCGCGCTGGGGATCCCGGGGATTCCATCGAACGCGGCATTCAACAATGCGCTGCCGCTGTTTACGTTTACCGGCTATCAGCAGATCGGCGTATCGGGGAGCACGAACTCGCAGTATCAGACCGGCGTGTGGCAGGTGGTGGATACAGTGAACTGGGTGCACGGGGCGCATTCGGTGAAGGCCGGCGTGGATGCGCGCTGGTATCAATTGAACACGGTGTCGCCGCCCAATCCAACCGGGTCTTTTGCGTTTACGACGACTGGCACGAACCTGCCGAGCGTGACCAACAGCGGCAACTCGTTCGCGAGTTTTTTGCTGGGGCAGGTGGATACATTTCAAATTGACCTGCAACAGAACAAGTTACGTCCGCGCGACCACATTGAGGAATTTTTTGTACAGGACGACTGGAAGGCGATGCCGGCGCTGACGCTGAATATTGGGGCGCGGTGGACGCTGCATCATCCGTCGACGGAGAAGAACAATCAGGGCGCGGTGTTCAATCTATCGACGCAGCAGCTGGATTATCTTGGACGGAATGGGTATCCGAATTCGGCGCGCGAGCTGCATTGGGACAATGTCGCGCCGCGCGTCGGGCTGACCTATCTTGTGACACCCAAGACGGTGGTGCGAACGGGATTCGGAATTGTGTTCATCGACCAGTCGGGGATTACCACACCCTTTACGACGCCGCAGTTCCCTTTCATCCAGAACGTGCAGGAGAAGACGCAGGATAGCGTGAACGCGCCGTTCCAGCTTGTGAATGGGCCGACGGTGTCGCCGATCCCGTTAACCCCGAATGCGGGATTGGGACAGAGCGTGTACACGGCGGATCGCGCGGCGGGCTCAGGCTATGTGGAGCAGTGGAACCTGGCGATGCAGCGCGCAATCACGCAGAACCTATCGTTCGATGTCGCATATGTGGGATCGCACATCGTGCACGTGGGGATTCCGGATTCTAATTTGAATCAGTTGACCGTAGATCAGCTTGGAGAGGGGTCGTCGCTCTTGAAGCAGGTGCCAAACCCGTATTACGGGCAGCTGCCCGCGTCGAGTCCGATCGGCGGCAGGACGGTGGCCGCGGCACAGCTTTTGAAGCCGTATCCGCGCTTTCAGAACGTGGCGATTTACCGTCACAACAGTGGCACCACGAACTACAACGCGCTCGAGGCAAGAGTGGAGCAGCGGACCAGTCACGGGCTCACGCTGCTCTTCAGCTACACGTACTCGAAACTGATCGACGATGCATCCTCGGTGTTCTCGTCGACGGTGCTGTCGTCGCCGAATTCGAGCAGCCTGGTGGCGGCGGATACATTCCATCCTGGGCTGGAACGCGACGCCTCGAATGGCGACATGCCGAATGTGGTCGCGCTGAGCACGGTCTACAGTCTGCCGGCAGGGCGCGGACACAGTTTTGCGTCGCATGGAATTGCAAATGCGGTCCTGGGCGGGTGGGACCTCAACGGGATCATGTCCCTGCAGTCGGGCATGCCGGTAACGGTCACGCAGGCGACGAACAACAATTCATTTGCGGGCTTTGCGCTGCAGCGACCGTTTGTGCAGGGCAGGACGCCGTTGCCCGCGAGTGAGCGCAAGACGACGAAGTTTTTCAATACGGACGCATTTCTAACTGCGCCGCGCTTCGTGCTGGGGAATGCGTCGCGCAATCCCGTGCGCGGGCCGGCGTATCGCGATCTGGACCTGGCGCTGGTGAAGCACTTCTCGCTCAAGGAGAAGGCGCAGGTGGAGTTTCGCGCGGAGCTGTTCGACGTAACGAACACGCCTGAATTTTCGCAACCGAACGGGAGCTTCGGGTCGCCTGCGTTTGGAACGATCACGAGCACGACGACCGATCCGCGAGTGGCGCAATTTGCATTACGGATTTCGCGCTGACGAATTGCGGACGAAGCATCAGGACGGCCCAACACTCTACCTCGCTCAAGTCGGGATGGCCGGCCCCATGCACCTTCGGAGTGAGTTCACGCGAAGGTTAGCTGCTGTTGGGTGGCATCCCTATCGCTCTGCTTTGTGTGGGCACGCTCATGAGCCAGCAGCCAATCTTTTCGATGGAGGCCGCCGCCGTAGCCGGTGAGTGAGCCGTTAACGCCGATGACGCGGTGGCAGGGCACGACGACGCCGATCGGGTTCGATCCGTTTGCAAGGCCGACGGCACGCACAGCGCGCGGGCGCCCGATGCGCTCGGCAAGCCGGCCGTAGCTGATGGTTTCTGCCGCTGGAATTTCACGGAGAGCACGCCAGACCTCGCGCTGAAATGCGGTGCCCGCCGTGGCGGTGGGAATATCGTCGATGGCGTGGATCTCCCCAGCGAAATAGGCGGCGAGGCGCGTGGTGAGGCCGAAGGGGTCGCGCTGCTTCGCGAGCGTGTAGCCATTCTTGCCGTAGTGGATCCCGAGCAGGCGCAACGCCCTGGCCTCGTGATCGGACCAGTCGACCATACGAAGCCTGCCTTCGCTGTCGCAGATGTAGATGAGCTGGCCGATGGCTGTCGCGAGCGAGTCGGAAAAGAACTGCAGCGATGCGGTCATAGTGTTTCTCCCGTGACGATTCCAGTCGATTGGAGCAGCGGATGGATCGCCGCTAACGGCGATGCGGGGATGCCGCGCTGCTTTCTGCGTGGCTTGACGCTCAGGCTTGTTGCGGACCAGAGATGTTGCGCTGCGTAGCCGCGCCATGGACGCCACGATTCGCTGCGTGCGAGCAGTTGCGCAGGCGAGAGCTTCGCGCCGAGGAGTTGCTCCGCATTGCGAAGTATGCCAATGTCGGATGCCGGGAACGCGTCTGGATGATGCAGCCCGCGGAGCGCGATGTACTGCGCGGTCCACTCACCAATGCCAGGGATGGAGCGGAGACGGACGATGCTCTCCTCCAGCGTGCCGGCGGCTTCGAAGATCCCGGGATGAGCGACGGCTGCGTGTGCGAGCGAGCAGAGCGCAGATCTACGTGCGGCGGGCATACCGAGCGAAGTCAGGTCGGCGCAAGCGAGCTGCTTCGCAGTCGGAAAGGCGTGGGTGAGGACGCCGTCTCCCAGCTCGACCGGCTTGGTCGAGAGCGCAACCAGTTTCGCGGCAAGCGAGCGAGCGGCCGCGACGCTGATCTGCTGGCCAAGGATGGCCCGGACCGCAACCTCGAAGGCGTCCCAACCGCCGGGCGCGCGCAGGCCCGGGTGGCGCCGCACGATGGGCGCTATCGAGCGATCACGCAAGAGATGGGCGGCGATGGCCTCGGTGTCGGCGTCGAGATCGAAGACGCGGCGCAGGCGCGCGGCGATGACGGGCAGCGCTGGGACGTAGTCACAGGCGATCTCCACCTGAAGCGCATTGCGCGAAGGCAGATGGCTGACAGCGATGAGAGCGATGTGCCCATCGACGCGAACAATGCGGCGATAGGCGCCGTCGCGCACCTCTTCCATGCCGGGGATGGCGCGCGCCGTGAAGAAGGCGAGCAGCGCGTTCCAGTCGAAGGGCGGCCGGTAGGAAAGTCGCAGGACGAGCGGCGCGACAGCGGATGCGACGACAGAGCGCCGACGCAACTGGCTGGGAGGGCGATTGTAGAGCGCGAGGAAAGTGTCGTTGAAGCGGCGGATGCTGCCGAAGCCCGCGGCCATGGCGACCGAGGCCATGGGCAGGCGTGTTTCGTGCAGAAGCTGCTTGGCAAAGAGCACTCGGCGCGTCTGCGCGACGGCCAATGGCGATGCGCCGATGTGCTGATCGAACAGACGGCGGAGCTGGCGCTCGCCAACTCCGAGCGAAGCGGCGAGGCTCTCGACGGATGCGTTGACGCCGTCGAGCGCGCCCTCTGCAATGCGAGCCATTGCGCGGCTTACGGTCGAAGCGGTACCACGCCATGCAGGCGAGTGAGGCGCGATCTCCGGGCGGCAGCGGAGGCATGCGCGAAAGCCGGCCTGCTGAGCGGCGGCGGCGCTCAAAAAGAAGCGGCAGTGCTTTTCCATGGGTGTCCGCGCAGGACAGATGGGCCGGCAATAGATACCAGTCGAGGTGACGCCGGTGAAGAAGCGGCCATCAAAACGGATATCGCGCGTCTGGAGCGCGCGGTAGCAGACGTCTGGATCAAGCGGCGCGGAAAGGTCGAATACGGAATGCGTCACCTATCTAGTTTGCTCCGGTGTGGCGCGGCATGTCTGGCCATTTTCGGACCCGATGGATTTCGTGGTTATTTCTGCGATGTGGCGCCGTCTCCTGTATCTCACTGAATACGGAATGGCAATAATCGGCATTGCCCTTCCTGCTAGGCAATCCCGGGAGCATCGAATAGAATCGGACACCACACATGGACAATCCAGCAGTTTCCGTCAACGAAACACCGGCCAAAGCATTTCCCTCCTCCTCAGGGGAGATGTTCGACGAATACTTCAAGCAAGGCTCGAAGTGCGCCTTCAAAAAGAATGAGCTGCTGGATCCGCGGGCACGCCGGCTGTTTGAATCGACGGCACTGGCCTGTTCCGTGGACGCGTATCCGTTTCAGATCCCGCTGGAGGGGCGGCCCGGGCCGATGGTGACGGCGGACGGCCATCCGATGCTGATGCTGTCGTCCTATGACTACCTGGGGCTGATCGGTCATCCGCGCGTGCAGCAAGCCGCAATGGATGCGCTGGACCAGTACGGCACGGGGACGGGCGGCGTCCGGCTGCTTACGGGGACGCTGGATCTGCACCGAGAAATGGAACGCGCCGTAGCCGAGTACAAGGGGACCGAAGCGGCGATCACGTACAGCTCCGGGTATCTGGCTAATGTGGCGGTGATTGCGTCGCTCTTCGGGCCGGCAGACCGGGTGATCATGGACACGCTGTCGCATCGCAGCCTGCTGGATGCCTGCCGCATGGCGGGTGTGCAGATGCAGCGATTCAAGCACAACGATCCGGAGAGCCTGCGGCAGGAGATACAGAATGGGCCGGCGGCGAACCGCACGCTGATCATCAGCGACGGCGTGTTCTCCATGGATGGCGACATCTGCATCCTGCCGGAGTTGATCGCGATCAAGAAGGAGTTCGGCTGCTTCCTGCTGGTGGATGAATCGCACGCCTCGGGCACGCTGGGGCGGCATGGACGCGGGACGGACGAGCACTTCAGCGTGGACGCGAACGAGGTGGACATCTGGACCGGGTCGCTGGCCAAGGCGATCCCCTCGAACGGCGGCTTTGTCGCTGGGTCCCAGCAGTTGATCATCTTCCTGCAGCACGCTTCGGCGCCGTTTATCTTTTCGGGCGCCATGGCCGCGCCGTCGATTGCGGCGGTGAAGGAGGCGCTGGCGGTGCTGAAGGATGAGCCGGAGCGCGTGACGCGGGTGCAATGCAATGCGCAGTTTCTGCGCGCCGGCTTGCAGAAGCTGGGCTATGACACCGGGCTGTCGGAGACGGCAGTGATCCCGGTGATCTATAAGGATGAGCCCTCCGCGGCGTTGACGGCGCGTCGGCTGCGCGATTTCGGCATCCTGGCGACGCCGGTGCTCTTCCCTGCTGTGGCGCAGGGCGCCCCGCGGCTGCGGCTGTGCGTGACAGCTGCGCACACGCGCGAGCAACTAGAGTTTGCGCTGGACGTCTTCGGCAAGCTGGCGAATTAGCAACAGTGGCAGTCCTGGTTACGGGGGCGAGCGGCTTCCTCGGCGGCCGGCTGGCCCAGATGCTGGTCGAACGCGGCGAAGAAGTGCGGGTGCTGGCGCGTGCGTCGTCGGACCTGCGCCATCTGTCCCAACTACAGATACAAATTGAACGCGGCGACTTGGGCGATGCCGCTGCTCTGGCCCAGGCGATGCGTGGCGCGCGGGCGGTGTATCACTGCGCGGCCTGTTCGACGGACTGGGCTGCCCTCAAGACATATCTCAGCGCAAACGTGACCGGCACGCAGAACCTGCTGGATGCGGCCGCGCGCGCGGGCACGGTCGAGCGATTCCTGCATGTGAGCACGACGGATGTGTATGGCTATCCGCGCGTGCCGTGCGATGAAAGCGCGGCGATGCACGATGTAGGGCTGCCCTACAACAGGACGAAGATCCAGGGCGAAGAGTCGGTCTGGCGGGCGCATCGCGAGCATGGGCTAGCGGTGACGGTGCTGCGGCCGGCGACCATCTACGGGCCTCGTGGAAAAGACTTCGTCGTCGAGATTGCAGAGATGCTGCGGCAGCGGATGATGGTGCTGATTGGCGGTGGCCACGCGCGGGGCGGATTCACATATGTGGACAATGTTGCGGAAGCAATGATGCAGGCTGCCGAGAGCACCAAGGCCGTGGGACGTGCATACAATCTCTGCGATGAGACGGGCGCGACGTGGCGTGAGTACACGAACGCGCTCGCGGACGCGCTGGGCTATCGGCGGCCGCGCCTTGCTCTTCCCTTCCGAGCCGCGATGGCGATTGGTGGCGTGATGGAGCTGCCGCATGGGCTGCTGAAGCTATCTGGGCGGCCGCTGCTGACGCGCCATGCGGTACACCTGCTGGGGCAGGACCAGGAGTTCCCGGCGACGCGGGCGCGAGAGGATTTCGGATTTGCGCCCCGGGTATCGCTGCCGGAAGGCATTGCGCGCTCGGCAGCGTGGCTCCGGTCACGTGACTAGCTCATAAAAAGAACACCAGCCGGCGCAACTTTCGGATTCGCCTGGTGGTCTGGACCATTAGCCGTCTTGCATCGACGGCACCCTATGGCCTTCATTTGTTCGACCGCACGGTATTTGGCTGGCATGGCTGCTGTGAGTCTGTGCCTTTCGCTTCCCGCCGGAGCGTGGACCAAGACTCATGATGCTAAGTCTCCTCCGCTGACGAGGCGCGAACAGGCAGAGCACGCGCTGGATCGACTGAGCTTCGGACCTCGGCCGGGCGATGTGGATCGAATCGAGAAGATGGGCGTGCAGCGCTGGATTGACCAGCAGCTGCATCCGGAGAAGATTGACGACACGGCTCTCAATGCACAGCTCAATGCGCTGCCCGCAATGCGGCTGAGCACCGACGAGCTGATCCGTCGATTCCCGCCGCCGCGGATCATTCGTCAGGTGGATGCGGGAAAGATTGCCATGCCTGCCGACTCTGTCGAGCGCGCGATTTACTCGAATGCGCTTGCCAATTATCGCGGGCAGCGGATGAAGAAAGCGCAGGTCGGCGAAGCTGATTCGGCTGCAATGCCTGTATTCAGGGAAGATGCGGCGGGGCTGCTCGTGCTTCCCGCAGAGCAACGCTGGAATGCAGTGCTGAGGATGCCTGCCGGAACGGTCCGCCCGCTGGTCCAGCGAATGACTGCCGCAGAGCGAAACCAGCTCGTTGCTGGCATGACTCCAGAGCAAAAGGAAGTTCTTCTGGCTCTGGTACAGCCGGGCCGCGTAATGACCGAAGAATTGCAGGAAGAGAAGCTGCTGCGCGCGACCTACAGCGAGCGGCAACTTGACGAGGTGATGACGAACTTCTGGTCGAATCACTTCAATATCTATCTACGCAAGAACGGCGAGATGCCGTGGTATCTGGCCGATTATGAGCGGGATGCGATCCGTCCGCATGCGATGGGTAGATTTGAGGATCTGCTGGTGGCGGTAGCACATAGTCCCGCGATGCTGATCTATCTCGATAACCAGCAAAGCATCGGACCACATTCGGTTGCAGCCATGCGGGCCAGCGCGAATCCCGATCAGAAAAAGGCGGCTGCGGGGCTGAACGAGAATTATGCGCGCGAGCTGATGGAGCTGCACACGCTGGGGGTAAACGGCGGCTACACGCAACGCGATGTCGTAGAACTGGCGAAGGTCCTGACCGGCTGGGGCGTGGAAAGCCGGCAGCAGGGCTACGGCTTCCAGTTCAATGAACGGCGGCACGAACCCGGAACCAAGCTGGTGCTGGGGCACACGATTCAGGGAAACGGCGAGGCAGAGGGTGAGGAGATGCTGCACATCCTGGCGGAGAGCCCGGCTACGGCGCGTTTTCTATCAACCAAGCTGGCCATGGAGTTTGTGAGCGACACGCCTCCCAAACCGCTGGTAGATCGGATGACGAAAACCTATCTGAAGACCCACGGCGATATACGGCAGGTGTTGCGCACCATGCTTCGCTCGCCGGAGTTCTGGTCGCGCGAAGCGTATCGCGCAAAGCTGAAGACGCCCCTGGAATTTGAGGTGTCGTCACTTCGTGCGACAGATGCCGCTATCGAAAACGCAGCCGCGCTGGCTGCTTCGCTGGAGCGGATGGGCATGCCGCTGTATGGTGTGCAGCAGCCAAACGGATATTCGCTGAAGGCCGACCCATGGCTGGGAGCGGAGGCCCTCCTGTCGCGAATGAACTTTGCATTGGCGCTCGCCTCGAACCGGGTCCCCGGAGTGAGCGTGAACTTTGCCCAGGATGTGAATCAGAACGCGCAAGAGGATGAGTCGCGACTGGAAGAAAGTCTGCTCGACGGGCGGGTAACGGAGCAAACGCACCAGACAGTGCTGAAGCAGATGGAATCGCCGCAGCCAACCCCGGTGGCATTAGCGGCATTCACGAAAGGCCGGGCGGAGAAGCGCGGCGATTTGTTTGCGCCGGCGGCACAGCCTAGCGCGCCGATAAACCAATCGACTTTGGCGGCTGCGTTGCTGTTGGGGTCGCCGGATTTCCAGCGGCGATAGACAGTGAGGACACGATGAAGACACGTCGAGCTTTTTTGAAGAACGGTGCCCTGGCGCTGGTGGGAACCGCAGCCATCCCAAGCTTTCTGACGCGCGCCGTGATGGCACAAACGACCGCTGCCAGCGCGAGCCGCAGAAAGCTGGTGGTAATTTTTCAGCGCGGCGCGGCGGATGGATTGAACATCGTTGTGCCGCACGCCGAGCTGTCCTATTTCCAAATGCGGCCGACGATCGCGATCCCTCAGCAACAGATCATCGACCTGGATGGGTTCTTCGGATTGCATCCGGCAATGGCGCGGCTGAAGCCGCTATGGGACCAGAAGCACCTTGCGATTGTGCATGCGGCGGGATCACCGGACATGACGCGCTCGCACTTTGATGCGCAGGATTATATGGAATCGGGGACGCCGGGCGTGAAGGCTACCGAGGATGGATGGCTGAACCGCGCGCTGCAGGCTGAGGATGAGCGGAGACGCGAGAAAGAACCGCCGTTTCGCGCCGTCGCACTGACGGCCGAGATGCCGCGCACGCTGGAGGGCCGAGTCCCGGCTCTCGCGCTAAACAGGCTGCGGGATTTTCATGTGGGCGGCGCGTCGCAGCCGAATAGTGTTCTGCAAAGCAGCTTCGAGAGCCTCTATGACCAGTCCGCCGATGCGATGCTGAGAGGCGCGGGCCAGGAGATGTTCGACGGGGCGAAGATGCTGCAGGCAACCGACCCGGCACGATACGTGCCTGCCGCGGGTGCGCATTACCCGAAGGGCGCGTTCGGCGACAGCATGCGGCAGATTGCGCAGCTCCTGAAAGCGAATCTGGGGGTGGAAGCCGCGTTCGCGGACATCGGCGGCTGGGACCATCACCAGAACGAAGGGGGCGCGGAAGGCCAGCTCGCGGGACGGCTTCGAGAGTTTTCGCAATCGCTGTCAGCTTTCTGGACGGACATGGGGACCCAGGCGGAAGACGTGGTGGTGGTCACGATGTCGGAGTTTGGCCGCACGGCTCGGGAGAATGGCACGCGCGGCACCGATCATGGTCATGCGAACGTGATGTTCGTGATGGGTGGCCCGGTGAGGGGCGGCCGCGTCTATGGACGGTGGCCGGGACTGGCTCCGGAGCAGTTGAACGAGGGGCGCGATCTGGCAGTGACGACGGATTTCCGACAGGTGCTGGCAGAGGCTGCGTTCAAACAGATTGGGGCGCGCGATCTGAACCTGACGTTTCCGGGAGCGGAGATGGAGCCGCGCAGATTCTTGAACATTCTGGCATGAGCTGCGGCTATTCGTAGCGCAGCGCTGCGATTGGATCGACGCGTGTGGCGCGGTACGCAGGGATATAACAGGCCGCGATTGCGACGGCGGTAAGAACAAACGCCACCGCGGCGAAGGTGAGCGGATCGGTGGCGCTGACGCCGTAGAGCAAATCTGACATCAAATGTGTAAGCGCGATCGCGCCCGCGATTCCGATCGCGGCGCCGAGCAGAGCCAGCCGGGTTCCCTGCCACAACACCAACGTCAGCACGTTCTTCCGCTGCGCGCCGAGCGCCATGCGAATGCCGATTTCGTGCGTGCGCTGGGTAACGACACAGGCGATGACGCCGTAGATGCCAACGCTGGCCAGGATAAGCGCAAGTATCGCAAATGCGCCGAGAAGAATCATTGCGAACCGTCGCGAAGCCATGGATACAGCGACGACGCTTTCCATCGTCTGGCTGCCGTAGATGACCTGCTGGCTGCTGATCTGCCGATTGGTGCTGCGGATGCCGTCGAGGGCTGCGGACAGGCTTCCCCGGTAGCGAACAATCGTCTGCGAGCCCATGACCATGGCGACGAAATTGTCGGGCATCTGCATGCAGGGAATATAGAGCTGCGCGCGAAGTGCGTTCGCGTCGTCAAGATCGAGCCCCCACTGTTTGACATGATTGACGACGCCGACGATCTCCAGTTTTCGTTCCGAGTTATTCAGAATGATTCGTTTTCCAATTGCGTTCTGGCCGGGGAAGTACTGACGGGCGAACACCTCATCGACGACAGCCACCAACGGTGCATGCTCGTCATCCTGTGGCGTGAAGAAGCGGCCGCTGCGCAGCGGAATGCGCATCACATTGAGGTAACCAGGATCGACGATGTAGTCGACGGCCCATTTCATGCCGCTGTCATTTGCCGGCTTAGGGCGGCCATCGAGCCAAAACAACTGCTCGTCGTCATCACTAAGGGGTAGCGCGCCCCATACCTGGGAGACCGCTTCCACGCCGGGCGTTGCGGCAAAGTGGCGGTTCAGTTCGCGAAATGCGGCTCGAATGTGTTCGGGAGGCGCGTGGTTGACGGACGGCGGCAGCGAGATGCCGAAGGCGAGGACGTTGTGGGGATCAAAGCCGGGATTGACTTTGGACAGGCTCCCAAGGGTGCGGACCATGAGACCGGCGCCGACGAGAAGCACGAGGGCGACCGCCATTTCAGCAACGACGAATGTGTTCTGTGCGCGGCTGTGCCCGCTGCTTGAAGTCCGGCCGCCTTCTTTGAGAGCCGATTGCGGATCGGCCTGCGAAGTGCGAAGCGCGGGCACGAGTCCAAAGAGCGTGCCGGAAAGCAGTGAGATGGCAGCGGTGAAGAGCAGAACGCGGAAGTCCACGCCGACCTCCCATGCGCGCGGAATCGCTGCGGGCAGCACGCGGAGTGCGGCATGCGTTCCCAACGTTGCAAGAAGCAAGCCGATACCACCTGCAGCGATTCCAAGCAGAACGCTCTCGGTCAACAACTGGCCGATAAGGCGCCCCCTGCTGGCACCAAGCGCGGCACGCAATGCGAATTCACGCCCTCGTGCGGAGGAGCGCGCGAGCAGGAGGCTGGCGACATTCACACATGCGAGCAGCAGCACGAAGCCGATTGCGGTCGAAAGTACGAGAAGAAAGGGCCGGACTTCGCCGACCATCTGCTCCTTCAGTGGCACAATGCTGGTGCCGATGCCTTTGTCTGCATCCGGGAATGCAGCGGCCAGGCTGCTGGTGACTTGATTCATATCGGCTGTAGCCTGCGCGACGGCTACTCCAGGCTTGAGCCGGCCGATGCCGTGGATGCCAAGACCGGCGTCGCGATGCATGAGCAGCGGATTGTTCCACTGGCGAATGGGCGCATAGATGTCGCGCTCTCGGAAGTTGGGCAGGAGCAAATGGAAGCTTGCCGGGATGACGCCGACGACGGTATAGTCGCGGCCGTCGAGCGTGATGCTTTGTCCGAGGATCTGCGGCGAGGCATTGAATTTGCGCCGCCACAGCCCTTCACTGATGAGCGCAACGGGAGCGGCGCCGCGCTGCTCTTCAGCGGGTGTGAAGGTGCGGCCAAGGATCGGGCTGATGCCGAGCAGCGAGAAGAAGTCTCCGGTGATCAATTCGGCTTTGATCTGCTCGGCTTCACCTTTTCCCGTAAGACTGAAGCCATAGAGGCGCGCGACGGCCATACCGGAGAAGGTGCGGTTGTCCTTCTGCCAATCGAGGAAGTTGGGATAGGAGATGGAGCCCTGATTGAAATTGGGCTTGCTCTCATCCAGTGCGACTAACTGCTCGGGATGCGGAAACGGCAGCGGGTTCAGCAAGACAGCATTCACGATGGAGAAGATGGCGGTGTTGCCGGCGATACCGAGGGCCAGCGTGGCTATGGCGACGATAGCGAACCCGCGGTTCTTCCAGAGAACGCGGAGACCGAAGCGGATGTCGCTCCAGAGTATTTCCAGCACAGGCAGCGTGCCGCGGTTGCGATATTGCTCCTTCGTCTGTGCGATCCCGCCGAGCCGGATGAGCGCCTGCCGTCGCGCTTCTTCAGGAGTCATCCCAGAGCGCAGGTTGTCTTCGACGTGCATTTGAAGATGGGTTTCGAGCTCCTCGGCGAAGTCGCGGCTTCCCTGCTCCCGGTGAAACAATCCCGCACAACGCAACAGCCACGCACGCAGATGTCTCATGCAGCCTCCGGAATGCTCCCTATTGCTTGCCAATATGAGAGTAGATCATGCTTCTATTGGCTGGCAATAGAAGTCTTCGGAGGCGGAATTCACTGCTTCCAGTCAAGCTCGTAAATCTGCGCGACCCCGGTGTGGCTCATGATCACAGGTTCGCCATCCGCCGTGAGGCTGGGAAAGGAATCGGTATCGCGGGTGTTGACGCGCTCCATGCCGCCCAGCTTTTCCCACTTCCCTTGCGGCACGGTCAGCCGGTACATGCCCCGGTCTTCATCGACGAGCGCCATGTAGAGAGACTTGCTGTCTCGCGCCCATATCCAGTAGCCCCACGGAACATCGAAGTGCTTCAGCTCGGTCCATGTCCCTTTGGCTGCGGTGTAAAGCATCATGCGCGAGGGGTTCAGCGCCATCGCCACCATATATTTGCCGTCCGGCGACCAGGAGGGCACGTAGTAGCCCTGGGTTCCAGGCATGACCGAGACCTGCCGCGTGGCGAGGTTCACCACCTGAATGCCGGTCAGTGGGCGATCGGGAATCGGATAATTGTTGAAAACAACGGATTTGCCATCGTGCGACCAGCTGGGCGCGATTTCGTTGTCCCCGCTGGGCAGCAGCCGTTCGGGCGCGCCGCCGTCGGCGGAAATGCGATAGAGATGGTGCCAGTCCGAGTACACGAGAGAGGTTCCATCCGGCGACCACTGCTCCATCGCGGCATACGAGCTGGTCAGTTGCAAGGGCTCGCTGCCATCCAGGCGGCTCTTCCAAAGATGTCCGCTGGGGTACTCGGCGTACACCATCCACTGCCCGTCCGGCGAGATCACAAAATCACGCGCGGCCAGGCCATCCAGATAGGTTACGAATTTGCGGGTGTGCGGATCGTAAATTTGCAGCGCGCCCAGGTCCATGCGGCCCAGGACGAAGAGCCTCTTGCCGTCGCGGCCGGGGGCTACAGCCTGAACATCGATCTGGTTGCCGGTAAGGCGCACAGCCCAGGGTTTCTTCCAGAAGACGTACCAGGGAGGCGACACCAGCTCGTACGCATTGGTAAGCCCTTCCAGGTCGGAGGTGAAAACGAAATGGCGTCCATCGGCCGTCCACTCGCCGGCGGATTCCTTCACCTTTTCCGGCCAGCCGAGCGGCGCCGCGCGCGCATCTGTTCCGTCGGCCTTCAGTCGCCACAGCTTCGACATATGCTGCTCGTCTGGCGAGAGCGAGAGCGCGAAGTCTTTCGCGTCGGGCGAGATGGCCATGTCCAGGATGAACTGGCGTGTGCTCCAAAGCTTCGTCGCGTTGGTGCCATCGGCCTCGCAGGTATACAGATCACCCATGTGAGCAAACGCGATCGACTGACCATCCGGAGACCAGCGGGCGGCCTGCGCGAGGTGATTGTTGAGCTTGCGCGGCGTGCCTCCGAGCGTGGGCGAGACCCAGATGCTGCCGAGCCCAACGTTGTCGTTCGGATCAGAACGCCACGTCAGCATCTTTGAGCCATCCCGGGACATATCCATCAGATACATTCCCTGCAGTCCTGCAATGGGGATGGTCATGCCGCCGCCGATTGCCATCTCCACCGGCTGGCCACGCCCCTGAAAGTAGAGGCGCGATCCATCGGTGAAGAGCGGACTCTGCTTCGGAACTGCAGAAAAGGTGAGCTGGCGCGAATTGAGCGGAGCAGAGACAGGCGAGGGTGTCAGCCAGACGAGGACTGCAAGCGCAGCAATCACCAGGGCGGCTACTGCGCCATAGCGCACGGCTCGGGAGCGCAGCACGGAGCGGAATGGCGTATCTTCCTTGCCGGTCGAGGTCTGGAGATCCTTCGCGAGCCGGCGAAGGTCGATCATGAGCTCCTTCGCGGACTGGTAGCGATCGGCAGGATCCTTCTCGAGCGCCTTGCGGATGACGCGCTGCAATTCAGCAGGGATCTCAGGGTTCAGCAGCCGCACCGGGCGTGGCTCACCGCGAAGGATTTCGGCCAGGATGGTGGCGGTGGAGTCGCCGCGATGCGCCTGCAGGCCGGTGGCCATCTCGTAGAAGACGGCGCCCAGAGAGAACAGATCGGTGCGCGCGTCTACCTGTCTTCCCTGTAACTGCTCCGGTGACATATAGGGCGCTGTGCCAACCACCTGTCCCTGCATGGTGAGCGTAGTGGCAACGGTGGATGCATTGGTCGCCTCCATCTTCAGCCGCTTGGAGACACCGAAATCCAGCAACTTGGCATCGCCCCGGCTGGTGATGAAGATGTTGGAGGGCTTGAGGTCACGGTGAACGATGCCCTTCTCGTGGGCGCACTGGAGCGCGTCGCAGACCTCGATGCCGATGCGCAGGATGGATTCGGTCGGCAGCGGCTTGCCGTCAATCTTTTCGCCCAGCGTCTGCCCGTCAAGCAGCTCCATGGCAAGGTAGGGGATGCCATTGTCCTCGCCGGCATCGTAGACGGTGCAGATGTTCGGATGGTTCAGGCTGGAGGCGGCGCGCGCTTCATTGCGGAACCGAAGGAGGGTGTCCTTGTCGAAGAGCGAGGCGTCCGGGAGCAGCTTCAGCGCCGCTTGACGATCGAGACGGACGTCCTGAGCCCGGTAGACGGTGCCCATGCCGCCGCTGCCCAGCTTCGACAGAACGCGGTAGTTGCCGATCACCTCGCCAACAAATTGCCGCGAGCTCTCGATGCTCTCCATGTTGTTGTGGTTGGCACAAATGGTAGGTGGGGCCAGAGGCGCGGTCAAGCATTCTCTAGAGGGGCGGCGCTGTCCGAATCTGAACGGTCATGTTGTTATGCGGACAGGCCAGCCGCCGCGCCCGCTACCGAAAAGCTGCATTCCTCAGCTATTTAGAAGCGTTCGCATGGCCGCGACAGTGGCCCGGCGCGTGCATGAACCAAAGGCAGCGATTCCCTGTCCGGCCGGAGGGCACGAATGCCTGCACTGCTTCATGATCTGCGCTATGCGCTGCGCCAACTCCGCAAGAAGCCGGGCTTCACGCTCGTCTGCGTGCTTACGCTGGCGCTCGGCATCGGCGCCAACACGGCTGTCTTCAGCGTGATGAATGCAGTGCTGCTCAAGTCGCTGCCGGTGGCCGATCCGGCGCGGGTTTTCTACCTGCGGACCTCCAACCCGCCTCGCGGAACGGGAACGATCGATTCGAATCAGACGTTCTCGTATCCGGTCTACGATGCGCTGCGGCGCCAGACGGTGGCGATGCAAGTGATGGCGTACGTGCCGTTGTCCACGCAGAAGGTGGCGGTGCGCTATGGAGCGCAGCCTGGCGTGGCCGCGGGCGAGATGGTGAGCGGAAACTTCTTCTCCGGCATGGGGGTACGGCTCGCGCGCGGACGCGCATTTACGGAACAGGATGAGGCAAATCATGCGCCGGTCGCCGTGATCAGCGACGGCTACTGGACCGAGCGATTCGCGCGCAACCCGGAGATTCTCGACCAAACGTTCTATGTGAACGGCATGCCGTTCACCATCGTGGGCATTACCGCACCGGGCTTTGAAGGCACCGAGAGCGGCGTGTCGGGAGACTTCTGGATTCCGATGCAGAATCGCGCGGAGCTGAATGCGTGGGGCGCTCCGCTGGAGGACGGGAAGACGTACGTTACCAATTCCACCTGGTGGTGCCTGCACCTGATTGGACGCCTGGCTCCGGGTGCAACCAAGGCGCAGGCGGTGGCACAGTTGCAGCCAGCGTTTCAGATTGCAGCTTACGTAGGGCTGGGCCACCCGATGGCAGGCGGGAAGCCGCCGACATTGAGCCTGGAAGCAGCGAAGAGCTTCCCCGGCTCTGAAGCGCAGTATGGGCAGCCTTTGCACATGCTGATGACGATGGTGGGACTGGTGCTGCTGATTGCGCTGAGCAACGTCGGCATGCTGCTGATGGCACGCAATGCGACGCGGCAGCGGGAGTTCTCGCTGCGCATGGCCCTTGGCGCCGGCCGCATGGAGATCTTCCGGCAACTCCTGATGGAGAGCCTGCTGCTGGTGGCGATCGGCGGCACGCTGGCGTGGCTCTTTGCCTCATGGTCGACTAAGGCGCTGGCGGCGTGGGCGCAGATCGAGTCCAGTCTTGCGCCGGATTCTACCGTGCTGCTGTTCACCTTGAGCATTCTGGTCGCGGCGGCATTGTTGTTTGGACTCGCGCCGCTCAGGATTGCGCTCTCCGCCGGGCCGGCCCTGGCGTTGAAGACCTCCGCCGCGACGGCGAACACGGATGCGGGCAAGACGCGCATGGGCAAGATGATCGTTACGGCGCAGATGGCGCTGTGCGTGGTGCTGCTAGTCGGGGGCGGTCTGCTGGTCCGCACGCTCAGAAACCTCCAGAACATTCCTCTGGGATTTCCGACGAGCGGGCTGGTGGTCTTCGGCGTGAGCCCGCACATCGAATCGATCCCGCAGGGCAAGGCGTTCTATCAGGAGCTGATGGGCAAGCTGCGCGCGCTGCCAGGCGTCGAGTCCGTGACCATCATGGAGGAACGGCTGGGATCCTGGTGGTCGGACAACAGCGACATGATGGTGGATGGCAAGCTGCCGGAGGTCGCGAACGGTGGGTCGAGAACGGTGCGCAGCAACGTTGCGGGGCCGGATTTCTTCAAGACCCTGGGCGTGCCGATTCTTGCCGGACGAGATTTTGCCGATTCCGACACCGCAACCTCGCAACACGTCGGGATCATCAATGAGGAGTTCGCGAAGCGCTTCTTCCCCAATGGAAATCCGCTGGGGCATCAGATTGGCACCGATAACGGCCAGTACACGATGACGGTCGTCGGCGTGGTGAAGGACCATAAATACCGCAGCATCGACGAAGAGCCGATTCCGATGGCGTGGTACATGTATGCGCAGATTCCGATCATCGGACCCGAGACCGTGGAGCTGCGGGTGCAGGGTAAGCCGCTGGCGATTCTGCCCGCCGCGCAGAAGGTGCTGCAGCAGATGGATCCGAACCTGCCGCTGCTGAAACCGATGGAGCAGCGCGCGCAGTACGAAGAAACCATCTCACACCAACTGCTGTTTGCGCGGCTTGCCGGATTCTTTGCCATCCTTGCGGTGGTGCTGGTGGCTACGGGACTGTATGGCACGCTGGCATACCGCGTGAATAACCGTACGCTGGAGATCGGCGTGCGTATGGCGGTGGGCGCGCGGCGCGGGCAAGTGGTGTGGATGGTGCTGCGCGATAGCCTGGTGCTGACGGCGATCGGCACGGCCATTGGAATTCCGTTCGCGGTGCTTGCCGGGCGGGCGCTGGCGTCGTCTCTCTATGGAGTGAATCCGGACGACGCGGCGACGCTTGTGTTTGCAGTGATCGCTATTGCCGTTGTGGCAACGGCGGCAAGCATGATCCCGGCGCGACGAGCGGCGAATGTGGACCCGCTCACGGCGCTCCGGTCAGAGTAGAAGCGTCCCGCTGCTTCACCGCCTGTGGTTCACGCCGGCTTGGGCATCGGGGCGTTCGTTCACGACCTTCTGTTGGCGGGGCTGTTCCTCGTCTGAGGAGCGGGAGCTGATTCCCTGCTTCTGGCCAGAGGGTGTTCGCGTGGTGACAGAACCCTCAAAGGCCGCGGCAGGCTGCTCGGTGTTGGGCGGTCCGCCCGCCCCGGGAACGACGTGAGCATTTCGGTTGGAACCGGACTGCGCGCCTTCCTCTCGTTTGTAGAGTTCGGCTTCTGGTCCAATCCCGGCGGACTGCTGGAGTTGGTCCGGCTCAAGGTCGGTCTGGTTCGGCGTCCGGTTCTGCTGAGTCTGTGTGTGCGGTGTGGTGGGATGCGCCATTGCAGTTTCCCTCGCTCCTTTTGCTCTGCGCTCTCTAATGTGGGATGCGAGGAGGAGGGGTGGCGGACGAGCCGGATGTGTCTCGCAGCAATCCCAGTTACATCGCGCGCAACGCGAGCACCGCGTTGAGGCCGCCGAAGGCGAAGGAGTTCGAGAGGCAGGCTTCTACCTGCTGGGTACGTGCCGCGTTTGGGATGAAGTCGAGATCGCAGGCTGGGTCGGCCCTGGTGTAATTCGCGGTCGGCGGAAGGATGCCATTGGCGAGCGTCAGCGCGGAGGCTGCCGCTTCGATGGCTCCTGCTGCGCCTAGAGTGTGGGCGTGCATCGATTTCGTGGAGCTGACGGCGAGCTTCTCCGCGTGCGCCCCGAAGACGAGCCGAATCGCCGCGGTTTCAATACGGTCGTTCACCTCGGTCGCGGTGCCATGCGCGTTGATGTAGCTGATCTGCTCCGGGGCGAGACCGGCGTCGCGCAGGGCCAGCCGCATGGCGCGCGCGGGACCCTCGGCGGAAGGCTGCGTGATGTGGCAGGCATCCGAAGACATGCCGAAGCCGACGATCTCCGCGATGGGTTTTGCGCCACGGGCAAGCGCAGTCTCCAGCGGCTCCAGCACCAGCATGGCTGCGCCTTCGCCCAGCACCAGGCCACTGCGATCGGCGGAGAAGGGACGGCAGGTATCTTTGCTGATGACGCGCATTGCCTCCCATGCCTTGAGGTTGCCGAAGTAGAGTGGAGCCTCGCTGCCGCCCGCGATGGCGACGGGCGCGGTGCCGGAGCGAACCATGTGGAAGGCCTGGCCGATGGCGTGCGCGGAGGAGGCGCAGGCCGTAGACACGGTATAGGACGGCCCCTGGATACCGAGTTGCATCGAGATGTGGCTGGCGCCGGCGTTGGCCATGCCGAGCGGGATGGTGAGCGGATGCACCCGATTGCGGTTGTGGATGTAGAGCTCGCGATAACCCACTTCTTCCGCCGATCGGCCGCCGATACAAGAGCCGGTGACCACGGCGCCGTCCTCCAGCATGGCAGGGGTCAGCTTCAGGCCGGACTGCGCCATCGCTTCCCTTGCCGCAACCACGGCAAACTGCGCGAAGCGGTCCATCAGGCTGATGTCTTTGGCGGCCAGGTGATCTTCCGGGACAAAGCCTTGCACATCCGCGGCGTGTTTGAAGCGGAGCTGCTCGAAGTCGGCCGACGTGATAGCGCGGATGCCGCACTCGCCTGCAATCAGCGAGCGCCAGAATGCATCGCGGGTTAAGCCGACCGGGCTGACGACACCGATGCCGGTGATGACGACGCGGGGCACGTCAGCTTTCCGGAGTGGCCTTGGCCTTGGCCTCGACCAGATGCGTGATGCCGGCGATCATCTCCGGAATGTTCTGCACCTTCTTGGCCTCTTCGTCATCAATCTCGATGTCGAACTCACTTTCCAGATCGAAAAGGATATTGAGACGATCCAGGGAATCGATGCCCAATTCTTCGAAGCTGCTGTCGGGCCGCACGGATTCCAGAGGGATACGCCGGGTGTTGGCAATGATTTTGAGGACACGTTCCTGGATCGAATCAGACATAGGCGTAAAGGCGCGAACGGGTGAACGGCAGCCGCCGGCGCCAGGGTGCGACCGTACTCCCGGCGTTTTGTAATCGAAATGTCATTCTACCCTGTTTCCAGTCCGTGCCCGCTCGACGATCGGGGAACTCCGTTGGTCTCACAGAGTTATGCTGAAAATGCGGCCCTGACGCAAGGATTTTCTTTGATCCGGTCCGGTGTACCGGTACCCCCCTGGAGGCAGTTTGCCCCTTATCACCCTCTCGCTTGAAGCAGGACACAGCCGCGACGACGAAAAGCGGCAACTGGCCGACGCAGTCTATGAGGCCCTGCGCGCTGCGATCCAGATTCCGGAGAATGACCGCTTTGTGGCCATCCATGAGCACGCCGCCGGGGACCTGATAGCCGATCCGGGCTACCTGGGCGTAGTGCGAAGCGGGCACCCGGTATTCGTGGAGATCACGATGCGCCGGGGCCGGACCACGGAGAAGAAACAGGCGCTCTACCGCGAAATTGCCCAGCGGATGGCGCCGACCGGGCTGGTGCGACCTGAGGATGTGCTGGTCGTTCTGCATGAGAACGATACGGCGGATTGGTCCTTCGGTGGTGGCGTGGCTCAGTACGTCGAAGCATCCCAGATACAGGACAGGCCATGACCAGAGCAAGGACATATCGATGTTCCGCAATTTGAAGCCGCTGGTTCCCTATCTGAAGCGCTACCGCCGCGGCTTCTTCTGGGGCGGCGTCTCCGTGGTGCTGTCGAACGCCATCTGGATCCTCTTCCCGCAGGTGCTGCGCATCGCCATCGATGACCTGAACCATGGCGTGACCCGGGAAAAGATCTTCCTCTATGCCGGACTGCTGGTCGGCGTGTCGCTGGCCAAGGGCATCTTCCTCTTCCTGACACGCTGGATCATCATCGGCATCTCGCGCGACATCGAATTCGACCTGCGCAACGATCTCTTCCGCCAACTGGAGAAGCAGCCGGCCGGTTACTACGCCGAGCATCGTACGGGCGACATCATGGCGCGCATGACAAACGACCTGAACGCCGTGCGCATGCTGCTGGGCCCGGCGATCATGTACAGCGCCAACACCGTGCTCTTCTCGATTGGCGCGGTCTTCTTCCTGCTGCGCATCAGTCCCTTCCTTACCCTTGTTGCGCTGGTTCCGCTGCCGCTGGCGAGCGTGCTGGTGCAGACCATGGGACGGAAGATTCACGAGCGGTTCGAGCGCATCCAGGCAATGTTCTCCGAAATTTCCGCGCAGGCGCAGGAGAACTTCTCCGGCGCTCGCCTGGTGCGGGCCTTTGCCCAGGAGGAGCCGCAGATTGCTTCGTTTGAAGCAGCCAATCGCGAAAATGTGCGGCGCGGATTGCGGTTGGTGCAGTTGATGGGCATGCTGTGGCCGACGCTTGAGTTCATCCTTGGACTATCGCTGGCGATCACGCTGCTGGTGGGCGGTCATGAGGTGCTGAGCCACCGCATCACGGTGGGCGATTTTGTCGCGTTCAATACCTACATGATGATGCTGACCTGGCCGATTATCGCGCTGGGCTGGGTGGTCAACCTGGTGCAGCGCGGGACGGCTTCCGTGATTCGTATCGACGAACTGATGAAGGAGAAGCCGACGATCGATGACGCGGCGGCAAATCCGGCGATCGGGCCGGAGACGCGGCTGAAGGGCAAGATCGAGTTCCGCCATCTGAACTTTGCCTACACCGACACGGAAGGCAAGCCGGTGCCGGTGCTGCACGATATCAATCTGCAGATACCGGCGGGAACAAGTCTGGCGCTGGTGGGGCCCACGGGCTCCGGCAAATCCACGCTGGTGGCGCTGATCGCTCGTTTGTACGACGCACAGCCGGGTACGGTGCTGATTGACGATCTGCCGGTGCGCGAATATGCGCTGGCCACATTGCGTGCGAATATCGGATTCGTGCCGCAGGAGACGTTTCTCTTCAGCGAGTCGATTCGCGAGAACATCGCGTTCGGCGCGCCGCATGCGTCGGCAGAGGATGTGCTGCGGGCAGCGGAGGCGGCGCATATCCGGCGCGAGTTTGAAGATTTCCCGCACGGAATGGATACCGCGGTGGGCGAGCGTGGGCTCACGCTTTCCGGCGGACAGAAGCAACGCACCGCGATTGCCCGCGCGGTGGTGCGCGATCCCGCGATTCTGATCCTGGACGATGCACTGGCCAGCGTGGACACCTATACCGAAGAGACCATCCTGCGGCAACTGCGCGAAGTGATGCGCGATCGCACCACAATCTTCATCTCGCATCGCATCTCGACGGTGCGGCATGCCGATCGCATCGCGGTGCTGGTGAACGGGCGCATCGCGGAGCTCGGCACGCATGAGGAGTTGCTGTCCTTGGGGCACTTCTACGCGAGCCTCTACGAGAAGCAGTTGCTCGAAGAAGAGCTGGAAGTCGCGCGATAGGGACTGGCCGTTCGGGCAACGAGGCGTTCTGCAACCGGGCGAATCATTGTGATCGAAGAGAGAGTCTGCAGTGCGCCCAACACAACTCGGACACTCAATGTGAGCGACCAACGGAAGCGAACTCCAGGGAACAACGCCGCGGGCGCCGTTGCCGGGACGGCCAGTCCCAGCCTCACGCGATCCAGGCTGGGGCCGCGTTGTCGTCATTTGCCGATGAGCGAATGGCAACCGTGTTTGTGCGCTGCTCCTGCGCGGTTCTGAGATCGGGCGGGAGCATGTTGAGCACTGCCGTATCCTGTGCGGCGATATTCCAGGCCTCGCGAACATTGCGCACTTCACGCGCGGTGTCGAGAAAGAGCTGGCGCGATACGCTCGCGGAGGCGCGCAGCACATCGGCGAAAACGGCCGTGTAGAAGTCGGAGAGGCGTTCCGCCGAGGCGCCGCCTGCATCCATGCGCAGGTTGGCCTGGAGATGGATGATGATATTCAGCGCGCGCCGTGCGGCCTCACGCCGCGCGGTCTGGTCGCGCACTTCGCAGGCCACCGCCGCCTGCGTGAGAAACCGCTGGAGACCGTCATAGAGGGCGACGATGAGCTGCACCCCGTTCGCGCTTTCGATTGCTGCCTGATGGTAGTGTCGCATCGCGTTCAGGACCCCTTCTGGTTGTAGCCGGTGACGGCGGAGTAGATCTCATCAATCATGTTGAGCTGCATGGGAATCGCCTGCAGCGTCTGGTTGGCCGCGTTCAACTGAGCGGTAAGGTTGGACTGCTGAGTCGCGATGCGCGCATCCATGGTGCTGATGGTGCTGTTGAGACTGGACTCCGCAGTGGCATTGGCCGTTTGCGCCTGGCTGAGAATGCTGGTGGTTGAGCCGGTGCCTGCAATGTTAACTGCCTGCTGGAGGTTCATGCCGAAACTGCTGGTGTTTTGAAAAAGCGTCTGCACGCCGGAGAAGTTGCTGGTGAGGGCGGTGGTGAGCTGGTCCGGATTGAGCGAAAGCGTGCCGTTGCTGTTGAGCGAGAGGCCGATCTGGGTAGCAGAGGTGAGCGCGGTGGCCGAGGGTGTATTGAATGCGTTTGAGAGGATCTGCTGCAACTGCGAAATGATGGGCGAGCCATAGAGCGGCTCGGCATTGCCGCTCGCGTCCTTGCCCTCCTGCGCGGAAAACGCAGAGACGACGGCGTTGTAGTCCTTGACCAGCGTGGAAAGCGCGCTGGTTACGGAGGAGGTGTCATTGTCGATCTCCACCTGCACCGGCGCTGCGGAAGTTCCAAGCAGTTGCATGGTGACGCCGGAGATCGCGTTGCTGATGGTGTTGCTGCCGGTCGTGATCTGGATGCCGTCGACGGTGAGTTGCGCATCCTGACCCGCTTGAGCGCTCGAAAGCGACAGCGAGGCGCCTGCTGTGTCGTCGTTGAGTGAATTCGAGTCGATGCCGATCTGACCGGCAGCGCCGCCGGTCTGGCTGATGAGCGAGAGGCGCGAGCCGCTTGAATCGGTGACGACGCTGGCCGAGATGCCGATGCCGGCCTGGTTGATAGTGGCGGCAAGACCGGAGAGTGTCGCATTCGATGGATCTACGGAAATCGTCTGCGAGCTGCCGTTGCCGATGTGCAGCGTCAACGATCCGCTGAGCGTGTCGCTCGCAGCCACGGCATTTGTAACATCAGTTGAGGTCTGGGCAAGCTTCTGTACGGTGACAGTATGGCTGCCGGCGCTCGCGGTCGTAGCGGCCGAGAGCAGCGCCAGTGTATTCGTATCCGAGCTGGAACCTTGTTTGCCGGACAGGACGCCTGCGCTATCGGTGAGCGCGCTGATATCGGTGGAGAGCGTGGAGAGCAGGCTGCCCAGGTTGGAGATCACAGTGTCCTGCGATTGCATGGCGCTGAGCTGCGTTTTGTATGGCTTCTCGGTCGCTTGCAGCTGCGCAACCATCTGGCTGACGGTGCTCGCCACATCGATACCCTGTCCGCTGGTGGGCGAGCCGAAGCTGAGGCCGATGGTTCCCATGGTGCACTCCCGGAAGCGATACAAAAAAGTGCGGGTGGTCTGCCCAAGAATGAGCGTTTTCCTGCGGCTGCGAGAGAGCGGAAAACTTCTCGTTGTGGCCTCCCATGATTGGAAAGACCACGTCAGCATTGCAGAAAACGCCCCAACCACCCGCGAAGCAGGGGGTGATGGAGGTGGATGGAGACCGTTCGGCGGACGCACAACACGGCGCTATGCGCCACCGGACGAAGGAACTACTGCAACAGCTTGGTGACCGCCTGCTGCGTGCTGTTGGCCTGCGCCAGCGCGCTGATGCCGGTCTGGGTAAGGATCTGGTACTTCGACAACTCCGACGTGGCCTTTGTGTAGTCGGTGGCCATGATGGAGTTCGACGCCGACGCCAGGTTCTCGCTCTGCGTGGTCTCAACACTCGCCATGGAGTTCAGCGTGTTGATCTGCGAGCCGAGATAGCCGCGCTGTCCGGCGACCGCGCTGATCGCGTTGCCGATGGCGGTAAGCGCAGTCTGCGCATTCGTGCCGGTGGTCAGGTCGGTGCCGCTCAGATCCACCGAGGTGCCTGCGGTGTAGGTGATGGTGTTGCCCGCACCCGAAGCGATGGTGCCGCCCGAATCGCCGACTTTCGCGCTGGAGAGGGCCGCAATGGTCAGCGTGTCCGTTGAAGTTCCGGCCGTTGTCCCGTCGCTGGTGTAGATGGAGACACCACCGGCTGCGCCGAAGACCGCGTTGCCGTTGTACGTGGTGGCAGCACCGATGTTGTTGATCTCGGCCAGGATCGATTGATATTCCTGGTTCGCAGCAGCATCCTGCGAGCCGTTCAGGGTTCCGTTGCCCGCTTCGGTTGCCAGCGTGACCGCGCGGTTCAGCAGGTTGTTGACCTGCGAAAGCGCGCCATCGGCCGTCTGCAGCAGACCCACGCCCAGGCTCACGTTGCTGGCGGACTGGGTCAATGCCGTCTGGTTGGCCTGCAGTCCGTTGGCCAGCGACAGGCCGGCAGCATCGTCCGCGCCGGAGTTGATGCGCGAACCGGAAGAGAGCTGCGTGAGCACGTTCTGCAGGCTCGCCTGCGTGTTGCTCAGGTTGTTCGCAGCATAAGTAGCGGCGATGTTGTTCAAAACTCCCATTGACATAGCGTCGGCTCCTGTTGGTCCTGAAGTGGGGCTCCTGGATCACGTCGTGCCCGTGGGCATCTTGTGAGGGGAACCGTTCCTAACTGAACCATTTATCGGCAGGAGCGCAGGCAACTTTATGCCCAAACGCCAGGAGCCGCTTCTTCGTCGTTACTTTTCACGGTCTGCGCCTACTCCCAGCACCTTGACGATGACGCGCTTGGCACGCTGGCCGTCGAATTCGGCATAGAAGATGCGCTGCCAGGTGCCGAGGTCAAGATGGCCGCCAGTCACCGGAAGGGTGGTCTCATGGTGGAGGAGCAGCGCCTTGAGGTGCGCATCGGCGTTGTCCTCGCCGGTCTGGTGGTGTCGATAGTCCGGCTTCGCGGGAGCCAGTTTCTCCAGCCATGCGCCGATGTCGTGAATGAGGCCGCTTTCGTTGTCGTTGACGTAGATGGCCGCGGTAATGTGCATGGGCGAGACGAAGCACAGGCCATCGTCAACGCCGCTTTCGCGAACAATACGCTCGACCTCGTCGGTGATATGGATCATCTCGTAGCGTTTGCGGGTATGCATTTCGAGATAGCGGGTGTGGGTGCGCCAGCCGCAATTGCTGGCGACGGTTGCGGGCTGCTTTGCCATGTGCTTCGCTCCGGGAAGATGATCTCTATTGTCTGATGCCACACAACGACAAATTCGGGACGAGCGGGCCCGAGGCCGCGATGCTGCGCGCCATGTACGAGCGGCTGGCGGAGGCTTACGGCCCGCAGCACTGGTGGCCGGGCGAGACGCCGCTAGAGATCACCCTGGGCGCGTATCTGACGCAGAACACTTCCTGGCGCGCCGTGGAACGGTCGCTCGCAAACCTGCGCGAGCACGGACTCCTGGACGCGGCAGCGCTACTGGCGACACCGGAGGAGAAACTACGCACGGTGCTGCGGCCCTCCGGATACATGGTGCGCAAAACAGCCGCCATTCGGGCGTTTCTCGGCTTCCTGTTTGCCGAGGCGAGCGGGTCGTTTGAAAAGCTGGCCGCAACGCCTGTGAAAATGCTGCGGCCGAAGCTGCTTGCGTTACCGGGCGTAGGGCCGGAGACCGCGGACGCAATCCTGCTGTATGCGCTGGGGCAGGAGGCGATGGTGGTAGACGAGTATCTGCGGCGGGTTACGGTGCGACATGGCCTGACGCCGGAGCGATCGGGTTACGATGCGATCCAGCGGCTGGCGTGGAGCGCCTTTGCCGGCGAGCGCGGCAAGGCGCGGGTGCGCCATGCAAACGAGTTTCATGCGCTGATCGTGATGGTGGGCAAGGAGCACTGCGGGCCGAAGCCCAAGTGCGCAGGGTGTCCGCTGGCCTGCTTCCCTGCTATCGTGCCGGAACGGAGCATTTAGGCATCCATGCAATGGCTGAATGAGATCGGTCGCGCGTTACAGATGGGCGCGATCATGGGCTGGCAGATGCTGTGGGCGCTGCTGCTCGGCTTCGGACTCTCGGCTGTCGTGCAGGCTACGGTTTCGCGAGAGAAGGTGGCGAAGCTGATGCCGGACGGTGGCGCGCGCTCGATTGCGATTGCTTCAGGACTCGCCGCAGCTTCTTCGTCGTGCTCCTATGCGGCGGCGGCTATTGCGCGCACGCTCTTCCGCAAAGGTGCCGACTTCCGCGCAGCCATGGCTTTCGAGTTCGCATCGACGAACCTGGTCTTCGAGCTGGGGCTTTCGCTGATTGTGCTGATGGGCTGGCGCTTTGCCGCCGCAGAGTTCATCGGCGGCCCGGTGATGATCGTGCTGCTGGTGGTGCTGCTGAACCTGTTCTTCGGCAAGCGGCTGGTGGAAGCAGCCCGGGCGCAGGTCGAACGCGGGCTGCTCGGTCGCATGGAGGGCCATGCGGCCATGGACATGTCTGCCAAGGGCACGACGTGGCTTGAGCGGCTGCGATCGCCCCAGGCGTTCACCGCGATCAGCCACACCTTTGTCATGGAGTGGGCGGCGGTGGTGCCGGATATCGTGCTCGGCTTGGTGCTCTCGGGCTGCATTGCCGCGTGGGTGCCGGCGGCGTTCTGGCAGCGATTCTTTCTGGTCGGCGATCCGGCGCTCGCGCGGTGGTGGGGTCCGCTGGCCGGGCCGCTGGTGGCGCTGGTGTCGTTTGTCTGCTCGGTAGGCAACGTGCCGCTCGCAGCAGTGTTGTGGCAGCACGGCCTCAGCTTCGGCGGCGTCATCGCGTTTCTCTTCGGCGACCTGATCATCCTGCCCATCGTCAACATCCATCGCAAATATTACGGCTGGCGCGCGGCGCTGGTGCTGCTGGCGCTGTTCTACGTGGCGATGGCAGGCGCGGCGCTGGCCGTGGAGTGGATCTTCCTCGCCCTCGGCCTGACACCGCATGCTCACGCGATGAGCATGGCAATGGATATGAGTTTTCGCTGGGACCACACGGCGTGGCTCAACCTGATCTTCCTGGCAATGACGGCGCCCCTCGTGTGGCGGTTCTTCCGTTCGGGCGGCGGCAGTATGCTGCGAGATATGAACAAGCCGATGGGTGACGATCGCGCTGAACCTATGCACCACGCGCACGGAGTCATGCATTGACGGACACCTTGTATGTGGCCAGCTCCAATGCGGGCAAGCTGCGCGACTTCTCCGCTGCGGCTGCAGTCTTCGGAGTAGACATCGCCGTTCTGCCCGGCTTGCGGGAAATCCCCGCGCCGGAAGAAGACGGCGCGACCTTCGCGGCAAATGCCCGGCTGAAAGCAGAAGCGTACAGCCGCGTCCGTCCCGGATTGCTGGTGCTGGCCGATGATTCCGGGCTGGAGGTCGATGCGCTGGGCGGCGCGCCGGGCGTGCGGTCGGCACGCTATGCCGACGATGCAGGCTTTGATGTGGTCGACAGCGAAGATGCGGACGGGCGGAACAATCTTTACCTGCTGGAACAGCTTCGCCGACATTCGCGGCCCTGGACGGCACGCTACCGCTGTGTTCTCGCGCTGGCGCGGGATGGCGTAACGCTTTTGACTGCCGACGGAGCGGTCGAAGGCGAGATCATCGCCGAACCGCATGGGACAGGCGGCTTCGGCTACGATCCGTTCTTCTGGCTGCCGGAATTGGGCAAGACAATGGCGCAGATCGATCTCGGAACCAAGCAGAAGCTGAGCCATCGCGGACGGGCGCTGCGGGCGCTGGTAGAGCAGATGCAGGGCTGGAAGCGTTAGAGCGTTTTCACTGTAGGTGTATACAAGAACCTGATCATTTCCGTGACTTTTCCGTCGAGAAAAGCCACATCGCGCAGAAACTGGCTGTAGATGGCAACAGTGAAAACGCTCTAAACTGCGCATGCTCGAAATGTCGTCGTTTGAGATTGCAAACACGAAAGGAAATCGTCGTGAGTTCATCCGAAGCAGCAACGTCCCAGTCCAGCCTGCAATATGTCCGGCTCAAAGAGCTTCCTATCGAGCAAGTCAACCCTCTCTTGGACCGGCAGATTGTGTCCGGCGAACGCAGCATGCTTGCGAGGATCATCCTGCGCAAGGGCTGCATTGTTCCCCTGCATAGCCACGAGAATGAGCAGATCAGCTACATCCTGGAAGGCGCCTTGAAGTTTCTGATCGAGGGACGGGAGATCGTGGTGAGCGCGGGAGAAGTGCTGGTGATTCCGTCGCATGTCCCCCATTCCGCAGAGGCCCTTGAAGACACAGTGGACCTCGATCTCTTTTGCCCTCCGCGCGAGGACTGGCTCAATAAGACCGATGCATACTTGCGGCGATAACCCTTCCTGACGAGGTGAGCGTGAACACGGGACTTAAGAACCGGGTTGCTATTGTCGCGGCATCCAGCAAGGGCATAGGGCGCGCAACGGCATTTGGCTTCGCCGCGGAGGGCGCGGATCTGGCCTTGTGCGCACGGAATGCAGATGCTCTGAACGAGACCGCGGAGCAGATCCGAAACACCTTTGGCGTAAAGGTCCACACAGAGGCCTTCGATGTGAGCGACGACGCAGGTGTGCGCCGCTTTGTGACCGACACCAAGGACCGCTTTGGCAAAATCGATATCTGCGTCACGAACGCGGGAGGGCCGCCGGCAAAGCCGTTCTCCGAGACGACCATGGCCGAGTGGGACCGCGCTTACGAGCTGAACCTGCGTAGCATCGTTTCCTTCGCGCATGCAGCGCTTCCCTTCATGCAGCAGCGCTCCTGGGGAAGATTTGTCACCATCACCTCGATTACGGTGAAGCAGCCTGTCCTCGAGCTGGTGCTGTCCAATGCGGTGCGCTCTGGCGTTCTGGGCCTGGTGCGCTCGCTCGCGACGCAGTATGGCCCGGACAACATAACAGTGAACAATGTGGGGCCTGGCTATACCGCGACGGAACGTATCCGGGAGTTGGCAGAGGTACGCGCGAAGTCCACCGGAAGCACGGCAGCGGAATACGAGACGGAGATGACCAAGGACATTCCGCTCCGGCGATTCGCGCGCCCGGAGGAAGTCGCGGATGCAATCGTCTGGCTTGCATCGGAGCAGGCCTCCTACATCACGGGGCAGACAATCCTGGTGGACGGCGGCGCCTACCGGGGAATCTGAAGTATCTGCATGAGCCGCGGTTTGATGCCACGCCTCGGTTGACGGTCGTTCTTTGCGGCACCCATAATAATGAGTGGCATCCCCACACCGATCGGCCAATCCACGAGCCTCCTCTGTACCCCCTCTGGCGATCGCTCCAGGTGCGTTTCGCGCCCGGATGTGGGCTGTGCCCCTGAAATTCGTAGCTGCGGACGAGGTGATCTTCCATGCAATGGGCAACTGTGTTGAGTAAGACGAGGCTGGCAGCATGAGCACCAGCGCGATAGGAGTGGAGAACGAGAGCGCGCCGGGCTTCTGGGGATCGACCAACGGCAAAAAAGCCGTGATGGCGGTGACCGGGGCGATCCTGTTCCTTTTTGTGGTCGGCCACCTCGCCGGCAACCTGCAGGTCTTCGAAGGGCCGGCAAAGCTGAACGCCTACGGCAAGCTGCTCCATGAGGTGGGCGAGCTGCTGTGGCCCGTGCGCATCATCCTGCTCCTCTGCGTGACACTTCATATCTGGGCGACGGTGCAGCTTGCGCTCTTGAAGAAGCGCGCGCGGCCGGTGGGTTACTCGGCAAAGAAGGCGATCTCGTCGTCGTACGCCTCGCGCACCATGTACTGGAGCGGGCCGATTGTCCTGGCCTTCATCATCTTCCACCTGCTGAACCTGACGGCCGGCTACTATCATCCCGGCGCGAAGTTCATCGAGGGCGACGTCTACCACAACGTGGTCACGGGCTTTCAGGTGTGGTGGGTCTCCGTCTGGTACATCTTTTCCATGATTCTGCTGGGGCTGCATCTGCGCCACGGCATCTGGAGCGCGTTTCAATCGCTCGGCATGAACCATCCGCGGCACACGCCGATTCTGAAGAAGAGTGCATGGGTCATCGCGGTATTGATTGTGCTGGGGTATATCTCGATCCCGATCAGCGTCATGGCAGGAGTGGTGAAATAGATGACTCTCGACTCTCGCATTCCGACCGGACCGATTGAACAGTCGTGGGACAAGACGAAGTTCGATCTGAAGCTGGTAAACCCGGCGAACAAGCGCAAGCACACGGTGATTGTGGTGGGCTCCGGGCTGGCCGGGGCATCGGCATCGGCCACGCTGGGGGAGCTTGGTTACAAGGTGAAGTGCTTCTGCTTCCAGGATTCGCCGCGGCGCGCCCACTCCATTGCCGCGCAGGGCGGCATCAACGCCGCGAAGAATTATCAGAACGATGGCGACAGCGTGTATCGGCTGTTTTATGACACAGTGAAGGGCGGCGACTTCCGCTCGCGCGAGGCAAATGTCTACCGGCTGGCCGAAATCAGCGTCGCCATTATCGACCAGTGCGTGGCGCAGGGTGTCCCTTTTGCACGCGAGTACGGTGGCTCCCTGACCAACCGTTCCTTCGGCGGCGCACAGGTCTCGCGCACCTTCTATGCACGCGGGCAGACAGGCCAGCAGTTGCTGCTGGGCGCCTACCAGGCGCTGGAGCGCCAGGTGCACGCCGGCACGGTGGAGATGCTGGCGCGCACCGAGATGCTGGACCTGATCGTGATCGACGGTAAGGCGCGCGGCATTGTGGCGCGCAATCTGGTGACGGGCGAGATCACGACGCACATCGGGGATGCCGTAATTCTGGCCAGCGGCGGTTACGGGAATGTCTATTACCTGTCGACCAATGCAAAGGGCTCCAACGTCACGGCAAGCTGGCGCGCACACAAACGCGGCGCGCTCTTCGCCAATCCCTGCTACACGCAGATTCACCCAACATGCATCCCGGTTTCCGGCGACTACCAGTCCAAGCTGACGCTGATGTCCGAATCGCTGCGCAATGACGGGCGCATCTGGGTGCCGCAGAATAAGGGCGACAAGCGCAAGCCGGATGAGATTCCGGAGGCGGAGCGCGACTATTTTCTCGAACGGAAGTATCCGAGTTTCGGCAATCTCGTCCCGCGCGATGTGGCCTCGCGCAATGCGAAAGCCGTATGCGATGAAGGCCGAGGCGTGGGCGAGAGCGGACTGGGTGTCTACCTCGACTTCGCGGACTCGATCCGCCGCCTGGGCGAGCACACCATCCGCGAGCGCTATGGGAATCTCTTCGACATGTACGAGCGCATCACGGACGAGAACCCGTACAAGGTGCCGATGCGCATCTACCCGGCTATCCACTACACCATGGGCGGCCTTTGGGTGGACTACCACCTGCAGTCGACTATCCCGGGCTTGTTCGTGCTGGGCGAAGCGAACTTCTCCGACCACGGTGCCAACCGGTTGGGCGCCAGCGCGCTGATGCAGGGACTGTCGGACGGCTACTTCGTCATTCCCTACACCATCGGCAACTACCTGGCGACCAACAAGCTGGGCAAGGCGGAGGAGTCAAACACCGAGGTCCGCAACGCAGTGGCGTGTGTGAACGAGACGATCAGCAAATTGCTCTCGATCAAGGGCAAGCGAACCGTGGACTCGTTCCATCGCGAACTGGGCAGGATCATGTGGGAGTACTGCGGCATGTCGCGCAACGCGGCCGGCCTCGAACAGGCGATTGGGCAGATTCGCGAGCTGCGTGACGACTTCTGGCAGAACGTCACCGTGCCGGGCTCGGGTAACGATCTGAACCAGAGCCTGGAAAAAGCCGGGCGCGTCGCGGACTTTCTCGAACTCGGCGAGCTGATGTGCATCGATGCGCTCGAACGGAACGAAAGCTGCGGCGGCCACTTCCGCGAGGAGTATCAGACACCGGAGGGCGAAGCGCTCCGCGACGATGAGCACTTCTCGTATGTGGCGGCCTGGGGCTATCGCGGCCCGGGCAATCAGCCGGAGCTGAACAAAGAGCCGCTTGAGTTCGAATATGTGCACCCGAGCCAGAGGAGCTACAAGTAAATGAAACTGACGCTAAAGATCTGGCGGCAGACGGGCCGCAAGGACAAAGGCAGGTTCGTCAGCTACACGGTGGACAACGTGAATCCGGAGATGTCCATGCTGGAGTGCCTGGACGTGCTTAACGAGACGCTGATCGAGCGCGGCGAAGAACCTGTCGCGTTTGAGCACGATTGTCGCGAGGGCATCTGCGGCTCCTGCGGATTCATGATCAACGGCATCCCGCATGGCCCCCTGCCGGCCACAACGGTCTGCCAACTGACCATGCGGCACTTTAAGGACGGCGAGGAACTCGTGATCGAGCCGTGGCGCGCTGCCGCCTTCCCAGAGATCAAAGACCTGGTCGTGGACCGCCGCTCATTCGATCGCATCATCGCCGCCGGCGGTTACGTCTCCGTCTCGACCGGCAACGCGCCCGACGGCAATGCGATTCTCGTCGGCAAGGAAACCGCGGATCGGGCAATGGATGCGGCTGCCTGCATCGGCTGCGGCGCCTGCGTGGCTGCGTGCCCCAATGCGTCGTCTGCACTTTTCACTGGTGCAAAGATCGCGCACCTCAGCATCCTGCCGCAAGGTGCAATTGAACGAGATCATCGCGCTCTGGGTATGGTGGCGCAGATGAACGCGGAGGGCTTCGGCGGCTGCACCAACATCGGCGAGTGCACCGGCGCCTGCCCGAAGGAGATTCCGCTTGAGGTGATCGCCACTATGAATCGCGACTACATCCGCGGAAGCTGGAAGCGGCGCGATGCGGAAGTACGGACGGTGAAGCCAATGACGGAGTGGAGCACGGGATCGAAGCTGAAGATTGATCCCCACGCCACGAGCTAGGAATTGCTGAAGCAAAACAAAAGCCGCGGGGCGAAACCCCGGGGCTTTTGCTTATTCACAAGGATTTAGCCTAGCTGCTGCCGTGCCCGTCGCTCTCAACAATGTCTCCGGTGTCGTCTTTCTGCTGACGCTCTCTGCCGCGGTTCGCCATTTCGTCAGCGATGCGGTTCAGCCGGTCGGGGGTGTGGTTCTGATTCGGACCCGGCTGAATATCGGGAATCGGGCTCTGGTCTTTTTTGTCTGCCATGCTCACCTCTGACTAGATATGGATGGGCGGCGTGGGGGCCGGGTTGTCCTTTGCTACACTCGGATTCCATGAAGCTGCCGGCCGCCGCTCTCCTCGTCCTCGCTACCTCGCTCCTCGCTCAGGACGCCTCGCACACAAAGCCGCAACACCATGCAACCAAGACCATGACGAACGCTCCCTACGCCACCAACTTTTTTGTCGACACCCATGCCGATACCACCCAGCGCATGCTGGATGACCACTACGAACTGACCGACCCACTGAACGGCGGCTATGTCAACTTCGATGCCGCGAAAAAGGGCGATCTCGGCGCGGAGTTCTTCTCCATCTGGGTGGAGCCGGAGCTTTACCAGGGTCACTATGCGCGGCGCACTCTCGAGCTCATCGATGCCGTGCACCAGGCGGCGCTCAAGCATCCGGACAAGATGATGATGGCCTACTCGGTCGCGGACATCGAGCGCGCACATCGCGAGCACAAGCTGGCGGGGCTGATGGGCATCGAAGGCGGCCACTCGATCGAGAATTCGCTGGGCCTCTTGCGCGACTACTACCGCCTGGGCGTGCGCTACATGACCCTGACCTGGTCGAACTCAAATGACTGGGCAGATTCCTCCGGCGACATCAACGATCCCAAGGTTCACCACACGGAGGAGGGCCTGACCGAATTCGGCAAGGACGTGGTGTACGAAATGAACCGCCTCGGCATGATGGTGGACATCTCGCACGTGGCCGACAAGACGTTTTATCGCACCCTGATCCTGACCCGTGCGCCCGTGATTGCCTCGCACTCTTCCGCGCGCGCGCTGACCAATGCGCCCAGAAATATGACGGACGACATGTTGCGGGCGCTGGCCGTGAACGGCGGCGTGGTGCAGGCAAACTTCTACTCCGCCTTTATCTCCGAGAAGTGGCGTCTGGCATGGGCCGCGCAGCAGCCGGAGCGCGAAGCCGCAGAGAAGGCGGCAGAGGATAAAGCAAAGTCCGAGGGCAAGCAGTTTACCTACAGCCAGGAAGACGCGCTGGACAGGCAATGGGCCGCGAAGATCCCTAGGCCTCCTTTGAGCGATCTGATCGACCACATCGACCACATGGTGAAGGTCGCGGGCATCGATCACGTCGGTATCGGGTCGGACTTCGACGGCATTCCGTCCGCGCCGGAAGGGATCGACTCCGCCGCAGACCTGCCGAAGATCACGGCTGCGCTGAAGCAGCGCGGCTATAGCAATGCGGATTGTCAGAAGATCATGAGCGGGAACCTGCTGCGCGTCTTCGCCCAGGTCGAGAAGGTGAGCAAGCAGTTACAGGCCGAGGAGAAGGAACGTCCGAAGATCGGCGACTCCCAGCCATTTCACAAATAGGCCGGAACGTTCTTCATCCCCCGTTGACGTGTGGTCGGCCGGGCCCGGCATTTCTATGAAGTTTAAAGGGGGATTCGAGATGAAGCGGTGGATCGGCATTGCCTTTGTATTGGGCATCCTTGTAGGTAGCCTGGGCGTGATGCGCTCGCAGCAGACCGGGACTGCAACGCAGCGAATCATGCAGTTTGAGAACGACGACGTGAAGGTGTGGAAGTCGATCGTGGTTCCCAATGCCCCGCTGTCCATGCACCGCCATGAGCATGGACGCGTGATCATCGCCCTTCGCGGCGGCACCATGAAGATCGTCGAGCAGAACGGCGCGAGCGAAGCGCACATCTGGGATACCGGAAAGGCTTATTGGCTGCCCCCAAATGCGCCCGGAACCATGCACGCCGACGTGAACGCCGGCGACCAGCCGATGGAAGTTATGGTGGTGGAGTTGAAGAACGACACGAAATGAAGCGCTGAGGGGGCGGCAGACCGGACTCTGCTTCTTATGAGGTGCTGTTGCGGGGCATGAGATCCGCATCGGTTCCGGCGGTGTCCCGCCCATGCTGCGAGGTGCGAAAAAGTACGTCCCACGCGGCTGCAATATTGCGCTGAACGATCCGAAGGCCCTGAGGCAAAGTCATTTACTTCCCCTTGATTGAAGAGTCAATTCCATCATCGGCGATCGCTCGTTGCATGTCACGCCGACGCTGTGCGGGGCCCTAATCCAACGTCACCTGGGTGATGTCCGGCGGATTGGGGCATCTCTAAATTCGCGCGGCCGCAGGCTTGAGCGCCGGATAAAGATCTGCTATGTCGCGCAGGAACTGCTTCACACTCATGCGCATGGCGCGGAGGGCCCAGACGAAGAGCAGACGACGCCCCCAGCGGCGCTGCGCAAGCCAACGGGTGGCCCAGAACATAAAGGTACGCTTCATGAAATTCACCGGAATGCCTCCTGCGTGCTGAGATGCGGCAAAACCGAATCCGGGCGCCAGAAAGTTGCTCGGCTGGCGGAGCCGAAAGCCATTGCGATACTCTGACGGGTTGGATTCAACGATGCCCTTCGTCCGCCGCTTCGCTCTCGCGCTTCTCTTCTCGACTGCCTTTGCCTCCGCACAGCAGACCGCTCCGCCGCCCAGTGCGCCGGCAACGCAGGACCTGCCCGATTCGCCCGGCGCGCAGACTGCGCCCACGGTCGAGCCGACCGGGCCAACGGCGGTGCTCGACACCAGCATGGGGCGCATCACCTGCCGGCTCTTTGACAAGCAGGCGCCGCAAACGGTGGCCAACTTCATCGGCTTGGCCGAGGGCACCAAAGACTGGAGCGATCCCACGACTCACGAGAAGAAACACGGCAAGCCGCTCTATGACGGCACCACGTTTCACCGCGTGATCCCCGGCTTCATGGCGCAGGGCGGCGATCCGATGGGCACCGGCATGGGCGATCCAGGCTATTACATCCAGGATGAGATCGACCCGTCGCTGATGTTCGATGTACCGGGGCGGCTGGCCATGGCGAACTCCGGTCCGAATACCGACGGATCGCAGTTCTTCGTCACGGAAGAAATCCAGCCGTCGCTGAACGGCCATTACACGATCTTTGGGCAGTGCGATCCGTCGTCCGTTCTCGTCGTGAAGACCATCACCCGCGTGGAGCGCGATGGACGCGACAAGCCCCTCACCCCTGTGGTGCTGAAGAAAGTCACGATTGTGCCCGTAGGTCAGCCGCTGCCCCCTCCGCCAGCCGCTGAGTCTGCGCCGGCTGCTGCGCCACCTGCGGGGAATACGGCCCCGGCAACACCCGCTGCGCCGCCGGCGCTCACCGCCCGGCCCAACTAGGTTCCGGAATCATCTTCGCGGCCGGCGCGCTCGCCGGGCCGCCCTGCTAACGACCCACCAGAAGGAGACTGCATGGCACGTACTACAGGCACCTATGCCACATTGAAGACCAGCGAAGGCACCATCGTGTGCCGCCTGTTTGAAAAGGAAGCGCCCAAGACCGTCGCGAATTTCATCGAGCTTGCCGAGGGCAAGCGGGAGTGGTCGCACCCCACGACACGCGCAAAGTCCAACGACAAGCTCTACGATGGAACCATCTTTCACCGCGTCATTCCTGACTTCATGATCCAGGGCGGCGATCCGGCGGGCAATGGCATGGGCGGTCCGGGTTACAAGTTCGAGGATGAGACCAAAGGATCGGCGCACCGCTTCGACAAGCCGGGCAAGCTGGCCATGGCCAATGCCGGGCCGAACACGAATGGCTCGCAGTTCTTCATCACGACCGCCAACACGGACTGGCTGACCGGCAAGCACACCATCTTCGGCGAAGTGGTGGAAGGACAGGATGTGGCGGAAAAGATCAGCCGCCTGCCGCGCGGCGCGCAGGACAAACCGAAGACTCCGGTGGTGCTGGAGTCTGTGACCATCGAGCGAGTCGCCTAGTCTCACAGGGTGGCCGAAGGGCGAGGCTTGGGCTTCGCCCTTTGCGCTGTCCACGCGTAGGATCGTTGGCAAATATGGGAGCATCCGATGGTCTTTGCAAAGCGCCTTCGCGAGGGAGTTCGCACCGGAGAGATCACCTGCAGCGTTCGCATCTGGACGCGCCCGCATGTCATCGAGGGCAATCGCTATCGCATGGAGGAGGGTGAGATCGAGATCGATTCGATCACGCCGATCGGTCTTCCCGACATCAGTCCGGAGCTCGCGCGGGAGTCAGGGTTCCTCGGCTTGATCGACCTGCTCAAAATCGCGAAGCATGGCAAAGGCGACAGGATTTACTTAATCCGATTTCACTACATCGCTCCAAAATCGAAAAGCAAAAAGGCGAGGCCGCAGCCTCGCCTTTCATCGATCCAGCGCAAGATCTAGACGCCGATCACCGCGCAGAGCTCCTTCACCGCATCCGCGCTCTTCTTCAGCGCCTTCTCCTCTTCAGGCGTCAGCTTGATTTCGAGGATCTGCTCCAGACCCCGCTCGCCGAGCTTGCACGGCACGCCGATGTAGTAGCCGCTGATCCCGTATTCGCCTTGCAGGTACGCCGCGCAGGGCAGCACCTTCTTCTTGTCCTTCAGGATGGCTTCGACCATCTCGACGGCTGCCGCGGAGGGCGCATAGAAAGCGGAGCCGGTCTTGAGGTGCTTCACAATCTCGGCGCCGCCGTCGCGCGTCCGCTGGACGATGCGATCGATGGTAGCCTGGCTCATCAGCTCGGCGATGGGGATGCCGGCGACACTCGAATAACGCGGCAGTGGCACCATGGTATCGCCGTGTCCGCCGAGCACAAAGGCGGTTACGTTTTCGACCGAGACCTTCAACTCCTCGGCAATGAAGGTGCGATAACGAGCCGAGTCGAGCACGCCGGCCATGCCGATCACGCGTTCGCGGTTGAACTTGGACTGCTTGAATGCCGCCTGCGCCATGGCATCAAGCGGGTTTGAGACGATGATGAGAATGGAGTTCGGCGCAACGGCGGTGATCTTGTTCACCACGTCCGACATGATCTTGTAGTTCGTCTGCAGCAGGTCGTCGCGGCTCATGCCGGGCTTGCGCGGAATGCCCGCCGTGATGACGACGATGTCGGAGTTTGCCGCCTCCGCGTAGTCGTTTGCGCCGGTGACGTGCACGTCGCGCTTCTCAATTGGCATAGCTTCGAGCAGGTCGAGCGCCTTGCCCTGCGGAATACCTTCCGCCACGTCGATCAGAACCACATCCGCCAGTTCCTTGGCGGCAATCCAGTGCGCGGCGGTCGCGCCGACATTTCCTGCTCCAACGATGGTTACTTTCTTACGCATGTCTCTCCTGTTCTTGGACTACTTCATGTTCTCGATCATTCGTGTCGCAAACTCGCTGGTCTTCACCTTGGTCGCGCCCTGCATCTGGCGCTCAAAATCATAGGTGACGTACTTCTGCTGGATGGTCTTCTCCATGGACGATTCAACCAGGCGCGCGGCCTCGCTCCAGCCCAGAAAATCGAGCAGCATGACACCGGAAAGCATGACCGAGCCGGGATTGATGACGTCCTTGTCCGCATACTTCGGCGCGGTGCCGTGCGTGGCTTCAAAGACAGCGTAGCCATCGCCGACATTGGCGCCCGGCGCAATACCCAGGCCACCCACCTGCGCTGCTGCCGCGTCGGAGATGTAATCCCCGTTCAGGTTGGAGGTGGCAAGAATGCTGTAGTCCTCCGGCCGGATGATGATCTGCTGGAAGATGGAGTCGGCGATGCGGTCGTTGATCATCACCTTCTGCTTCCACTTGCCGCCGCCGTGCGAAGTCCCGATCTTGTCGATGACAGATTTGATTTCGGCATAGAGTCCCTGCCGGAAGGCATCGTTGCCGAACTCCAGGCCCGGCTCGATCAGCGCGGCATTCTGCTCCACCGTGAGGCTCGGATTGGCTTCCAGATTGCCGAGGATCCAGCTCTCCCGCTCCGTTATCGTTTGATCGCGAAACTCGTCTGTTGCGACTTCATAGCCCCACTCGCGGAAGGCGCCTTCGGTGAACTTCTGGATGTTTCCCTTGTGGACGAGCGTGACCGACTTGCGCTTGTTATCAATCGCATACTGGATGGCGACGCGCACCAGCCGCTTGGTGCCGGTGATGGAAATGGGCTTGATGCCAACGCCGGAGTCAGCGCGCACCTTCTTCTTGCTGCCCATGTCATTGTTGAGGAAGTCGATCAGCTTCTTCGCCTCGGGCGTGCCTTCGCGGAACTCGATGCCGGAGTAGACATCCTCCGTGTTCTCGCGGAAGATCACGACGTCCAGCTTCTCCGGATGCTTCACCGGGCTGGGAACGCCGCTGTAGTACTTCACCGGGCGGATGCAGGAATAGAGATCGAGCACCTGGCGCAGAGCGACATTCAGCGAGCGGATGCCGCCGCCTACCGGCGTGGTCAGCGGCCCTTTGATGGAGACGCGCAGATCGCGCGCGGCATTTACGGAATCGTCGGGCAGCCAATTCTGAAACTGGCGAAAGGCCTTCTCGCCGGCGAAAATCTCGAACCACTGGATGCTGCGTTTGCCGCCATAGGCCTTCTGGACTGCCGCGTCGAAGACGCGCTGCGAGGCGCGCCAGATATCGCGCCCGGTGCCGTCGCCCTCGATGTAGGGGACGATGGGGTGGTCCGGAACCTGATACTTGCCGTTGACATACTGGATCGCCTCGCCGCCCTGGGGTAGGGCTACGCCGTTGTAGCTCTTCTGCATGAGGACCGGGTGCTCCGTGGAGTGGGATGCGTGTCGCTACTTCAATCCTTCACGCTAACACCCATAAGGGCTTGTCGCAATGTCGGACCCGCTTGCCGCAAACGCGGACCAACTCGCGAACGAACGGTATCATCGTCTCTTCAAGGATTCATGAACCGAAAGAGGTATCGATGCTCCCCGTCTGCCGACGCGTGCTTTGCCTGCTTTTTGCAACCCTTACTGCCGCCGCGCTCGCACAGGCGCAAACGCGCGTGGCCATCGTGGGCCTCGAGCACGGTCATGTTGCGGGATTTCTGCCCGAACTGCCCAAGCATCCCGAGGTGCAATTAGTGGGCATCTCCGATCCCGACCCCGCGCTGCGACAGAAGTACTCTGCGCAGTTCCATCTCGATCCCAAGCTCTTCTTCCCTACCGAAGAGGCGCTGATCGAGGCGACGCATCCGCAGGCCGTGCTCGTCTACACGCCCGTTGCCGGGCATCGCCCCGCGATTGAAATAGCGGCACGGCATCATGTTGCCGTAATGGTGGAGAAGCCCCTCACCATCTCGCTCGACGACGCGCTCGCCATCCGCACGATCTCGCGCGAGCAGCATGTGCCGGTGCTGGTGAACTACGAGACGACCTGGTACGCCTCCAACAAGGCTGCATACGACGACCTCGAATCGGGCAAGCTGGGGCCGCTGCGCAAGCTCGTCGTACACGATGGACACGAGGGTCCGGCGGAGATCGGCGTGCAACCGGAGTTCCTGAAGTGGCTCACCGATCCCGCAAAGAACGGCGCGGGCGCGCTCTATGACTTCGGATGTTATGGCGTTGATCTTTCCACATGGCTGATGCAGGGCGAGGCGCCGCTCACCGTCACGGCGGTGACGCAGCAGTTGAAACCGGAGGAATATCCGCACGTCGATGACGAGGGCACCATCATCCTGACCTATCCGCACGCGCAGGCCATCATTCAGGGCTCGTGGAACTGGCCCTTCGGCCGCAAGGACATGGAGGTCTACGGCGCCACCGGCTACCTGAAGACAATCAAGAGCGACAAGGTGCTGGAGCGGACAAAAGGAGAATCTGAGGGCCAGGAGCGCGAGGCCCCGCCCCTCGCCCCGCCAGAGGATGGTTCGATTGACTACCTTGTGGCGGTGCTGAACGGCAAGCTGAAGCCGCAGGGCGACCTGACGGCGCTGGATACCAACGTGATCGTGATGCAAATCCTGGACGCGGCGCGGACCTCCGCAAAGACCGGACGGACGATCAAACTCACGCCTTTGCCGAAATAGGCGAAGACTTTCCGGGAACCGGCGGCTCCTGCCGCCCGTATTCCGCCGCAGAGGCTTTCATGGAAACCTTGCGGCAGGACATTGCCTACACGCTGCGCCAGATGCGCCAGTCCCCGGTTTTCACACTGACGGCCATGCTGACACTCGCGCTCGGCATTGGCGCGACAACTGCGATCTTTTCGCTCATCAACACGGTGATGCTGAAGTCGTTGCCGGTAGCGGACCCGGCAAGCCTCTATCGCATAGGCGAGGGGCAGGATTGCTGCGTGGAAGGCAGCCCGCAGGAGAACTGGGGCATGTTCTCGTATCCGTTCTATCTGCGTATGAAGGATGCTGCACCGGAGTTCGCCGAGCTGGCCGCGTTCCAGGCGGGCGGAACGCAGCTCAGCGCGCGACGCGGCGAGAGCGACCGCACCGCAAAGCCGATTCGCGGCGAATTTGTCACCGGCAACTACTTTTCGACATTCGGAGTCCTGCCCTTCTCCGGCCGCTCCATCCTTCCTTCCGATGACCAACCAGCCGCGGCGCCGGTGGCGATGCTCAGCTATCGGGCGTGGCAGCAACAGTACGGGTCAGATCCGAAAATCGTGGGCTCGACCATGATCCTCGACGGGCACGCGGTCACCATCGTCGGCATCACGCCTCCCGGCTTCTTCGGAGAGACGCTGCGCAGCGATCCGCCAGAGGTTTGGCTCCCCATGCAGCAGGAGCCGATCTTCCGCGGCAAGAGCTCTCTGCTGCACACCTTTCCCGCATGGCTGCGCGTGATCGGACGTCTGAAGCCCGGCGCATCGCCGAATGCTCTGCCCTCCCGACTTACCAGCCTGCTGCGCGGATGGCTGGTCGATGAGAGCGGCATGCCGGCGGAATGGATGACCGGAATTAAAGCCGGGCTGGCAAAGCAGAACATCAAGGTCGTCCCGGCAGGCACCGGGGTCGGCGTCATGAAGGCGAACTATGCCGACAGCCTGCACATTCTGCTGGCCGTGTGCCTGCTGGTGCTGTTGATCGCGTGTGCCAACATTGCAAATCTCCTGATGGCGCGCGGCACGGCGCGGAGGGCGCAAACGGCGGTCCGGCTGGCCCTCGGCGCAAACCGCGGACGGCTCATCCGGCAATCGCTGACAGAAAGCGTCGTGCTCTCCATCTTCGGCGGTGCAGCCGGCCTCGCCGTGGCCTATCTGGGCGTCAAGGCAGTTGTGGCGCTCGCCTTCCACGGAGCGAAATACGTTCCCATCGATGCCGCGCCCGCGCTGCCGGTTCTGGCATTCGCGTTCGTTCTCTCGCTCGTCACCGGCATGCTCTTCGGAACAGCCCCGGCCTGGCTCGCATCCCATGCCGATCCGGCAGAGGCGCTGCGCGGCGCCAACCGCACCACCCGCGACCGTTCGTCGTTCTCACAGAAGATTCTGGTCATCGTGCAGGCCACGCTCTCTGTGGTCCTGCTGGCTGGCGCGGGTCTGCTGACGCACAGCCTGCAGAAGCTGCAGCACCAGGACTTCGGCTACGAGACGGATCACCGCGTCACCATCAGCCTGACGGCGCCCTTCTCGTCCTATACGCAGCCGAAGCTGGACGCGATGTATCGCGAGCTGCAGGACCGGCTTTCGCACATTCCCGGCGTGGACAGCGCCGCGCTGGCGCAGTACACGCCGCTCCAGGACAACTGGGGCGAGATCGTGATCCGCCAGGGACACGGCATGCCCAACATGAATGAGGAAATCGGCTCATCCTGGGACCATGTCAATCCCGGCTATCTGGAGACCCTTGGCGAACCCATCCTTCGCGGGCGCTCCATCACAGAGCAGGACACGGCGACGACGCAGAATATCGCCGTGGTCAATGAAGCCTTCGTGAAGAGATTCTTCAAGCCGGGCGAGGAGCCGCTGGGCGCGCACTTCGGGCTCGATCTGCCGCGATACAGCAATACATTCGAAATCGTCGGGATCGTACGAAATGCGAAATACAACAATCCGGCAAGCAACGAACCCGCACGGCCGCTGTTCTTTCTGCCCCTAGCACAGCGAACCCGCTACGACGCGCCCCTGATGCAGACCATCGACGACACTACCCATTTCATAGAGGGCGCTGTGCTGAAGCTGCACGGCAGCCCCGAGGGCCTGGAGTCCGACGTGCGGCACGTTCTGAGCGACGTAGATCCGAACCTTACGCTGCTGGACATCCACAGTCTGCAGGACCAGGTGGAATCAAACTTCGACCAGCAACGCGCAGTTGCGCGTATGACCGGGTTATTCGGCATCCTCGCCCTGCTGCTCGCGGCGGTCGGACTCTATGGCGTGACAGCCTATACAGTGGAGCGGCGCACCAGCGAGATTGGCGTCCGCATGGCCCTTGGCGCGGACCGCATGAATGTTGTCCGGCTGGTGCTGCGCGGCGCCTTCGTCCAGATACTCATCGGCCTCGCCATCGGAATTCCCATCTCCATCGGCTGTTCGCGCCTCATCTCCGCGCAGCTCTATCAGGTGAAGGGCTGGGACCCGTTGGTGCTGGGCGGCTCGGTCCTCGCGCTCACCATCTGCGCCTTCTTCGCCAGCATCATCCCGGCGCGGCGGGCGGCTTCGATCAACCCCGTCAAGGCGCTGCGCACTGAGTAAAGCTGAGGAGGCGTAATCTAACAGCAGAGGGTCTGCTTTGCGCCGTCCGTGTCTGCGTCATCTCTGCCTGCTGCTGGTTACCGTCTCGCTCGCCCTTCCCGCCGTCGCGCAGTATTCCGCCGAAAAGCCTTTAGGAGCCGCAGCGCAATCTACGCCCGCGTTTCTAAAGGACGCCGGGATCGATCAGCGCCTGGGCACACAGATTCCGCTCAACCTCCGCTTCCGCGACGCTGCCGGTGCCGACGCGCCGCTCGGACAGTACTTCGGCAAAAAGCCTGTTGCGATGGCGATGGTGTATTACAAGTGCGCCATGCTCTGCCCGCAGGTGCTGCATGGGTTGGCCGCCTCGCTCTCGCAGACCGGCTACGCGCCTGCGCGTGATTACGATGTGATCGTGGCCAGTATCGATCCCACTGACACGCCCGCGGATGCTGCGGCCGCGCGGCAGAAGTTCCTCGCACAGCTTGGCGGAAATGTCCCGGCAGGCAGCGTGCACTTCCTCACCGGCCAGCAGCCGGAGATCACCGCGCTCGCCAACGCAATCGGCTTTCACTACGTGCGCGTTCCGGGACCGGACGGCAAAATGACCCAATTTGCGCATTCCAGCGTCATCATGATCGCTACGCCGGAGGGCAAGCTCTCGAAATATCTCACCGGGGTCGAGTATCAGCCGCGCGACGTCAGGCTTGCGCTGCTTGAGGCGAGCGATCACCGCATCGGTTCGGCAACAGATCTGATCCTGCTCTATTGCTGCAGCTACTCGCCAACGGAGGGCCGCTACACCGTCTCCGTGCTGCGTGTGCTCGGGCTCGCCGGCATGGCAAGCGTATTCGGGCTGGCGCTCATGCTTTACCTGCTGGCGCGCAAGCCGAAGGTAAAGACCGCAGCCTAATTCCCTGCCCGCTTAGCCAGCATCTCTGCAGCTTTCGTAAGTAGGCCGCTCAGCACGCTGTCGTTGTCATAGCCGGAGCTCCAGGCGCGGCGCTGCCCTGCCGCGGCAATCCTCGCGCGCGCCGGCTCATCGTTCAGATAGCGATTGATCTTCGCGAGGCACTCGTCGAAGTCCGAGAAGAAGACCGCCTCCTCGTCCTCGCGAAAAAGCGTAAGGTGTTCGGGCGTCCGTTCGGCCAGCAGAAAGCCTCCGCAGGCCGTGATCTCGAAGGCCTTATGCGCCACCTGGTCGCGGTTGCTGTGGGTGATGAACGCGAGATTGATGCGTGAGTGCCAGATCGCTTCACGATAGGCATCGCCATTTAGCTCACCTACGCGAAATGTGGCAGCGAAGGCGTCCGCAGGCAATGCCGCCTGCCAGTGCGACGGTGAACCGGAGATATCGATCCGCACACCGGCACGCCACAGCCGGGCGAGGAAGTTGCCGCGCTCATCGTAAGGCGTTCCGATAAATGAGACGCTGCGCTGCCGGTCTGCGTCGGCCAACGGAACGGGGGGAGGCCAATGGACGGTCGGCTCGTAGCCGGTACGGATGCGAACCACCTGGCGGGCTCCGGCCCGGCGATAGTCAGCCACGCTGAGATCACGCTGGACACCGGTGAGATCAAACTCCGGAATCGTGTGGAGATAGCACCTCCATCCCGGGTCGCGCCGCGGCCCGAAGGGGTTATCGATGACGAAGTCCACGCTGATCAGGCCCATTTCACGAAGCTTCCGCAGGGTGCGTGGCGCAAGCGGAAGTGCCTTGTCAAAAAGCGCCACTTGCGCATGCTCGCGGCGCGCAGTTTCCAGCACGTCGCTGTTGAAACGACGAACACCGGGGCCAACCTGCAGCCGGTGCTGCAGCTTGCCCATCCATCCCGGCGCGCCGTAGCGATTCAAGTCCAGCGCGGCGACTCGTTCCAGTCCCATGCGTTCCAAAGCCCGCAATCGGTATGCGCCATACTGCTCCGGCGACAGACCGGAGACGAACAGAACGCGCAGGCGGCTCAGCAAGTTGTGGGGCACGGCTTCGATCATGGTGCTGATCTTCTCCTAAACAAGTCGCCCAAATTCGACGATCAATCCTGTTGCAAGCGATTTGCCACACTACGCGAAATCCGCTTCTATCGTATTCTGTGAAAACAGCATAAATTCGCGAGGCCGACCGTCTTGGTAGCCTCCGTTGCTGTGATACTTTTCACTGGGGAATCCGGCCCTGCCGCCCCCAATCCGGAGGAACCCTACATTGTCCAAGAGCATGGTGCCGAAGCGCCTCTTTTTCACGAAAGGCACGGGGAGGCACAAGGAGCGCCTGACTTCGTTTGAGCTGGCACTGCGCGATGCCGGTATCGCCGCGCAGAACCTGGTTCGCGTCTCATCCATCTTTCCACCGAATGCCAAGCTGATCCCGCGCAAGGAAGGTGTGGAGTATCTCTCGCCGGGCGAGGTGACCTTTGCCGTGGTCGCCGAAAACTCCACGCGCGAGCCCCACCGCCTGGTCGCTTCGAGCATTGGAGTGGCCATTCCCAGCGACCGCAACACGTACGGCTACCTCAGCGAGCACCACAGCTTTGGCGAGACCGAGGACCAGGCTGGCGAATACGCCGAAGAACTGGCAGCGGAGATGCTGGCCACCACCCTCGATGTGGAGTTCGATCCCGACAAGAGCTGGGACGAGAAGAAGGAAATCTACCGCATCTCCAACAAGATCGTCCGCACGGCAAACGTGACGCAGTCCGCGATCGGCGATAAACGCGGTCGCTGGACGACCGTCATCGCCGCCGCGATCCTGATCTTCGAGTAAGCCTGCTCCAGTCAAAACCAAGGCGCGGGTTCCTTAACTCGCGCCTTTCGTTTGCGTGCAGCATCCAGAACTAGCGAGGATTTTCCATACGATGCCGACTGCTCTGAAATACCGGATTGGCCTGGTGCAGATGTCCTGCTCGCCCGATCCGGACGCGAATCTGGAGAAGGCTGCCGGCCGCGTGCGCGAAGCCGCGCGTGCCGGAGCGCAGATCGTCTGCCTGCCGGAGCTCTTCCGCGCCCAGTATTTCTGCCAGCGCGAGGACACCGCGCTCTTCGACCTGGCCGAGCCGATTCCCGGGCCCAGCACGGAGCGGCTGAGCGCCGTGGCGCGCGAGGAACATGTGCTGGTGATTGCTTCCCTGTTCGAGCGGCGCGCCGCCGGCCTCTATCACAACACCGCGGTCACGATTGAGACAGACGGCACCATCGCCGGGCTCTACCGCAAAATGCACATCCCGGACGATCCGCTTTACTACGAGAAGTTCTACTTCACGCCGGGCGATCTCGGCTTCCGCGCGGAAGACACATCCGTCGGCCGCGTCGGCACGCTCGTCTGCTGGGACCAGTGGTATCCGGAGGGCGCACGCATCACCGCGTTGCAGGGCGCAAATGTGCTCTTCTATCCAACCGCTATTGGTTGGCATCCGGCGGAGAAAGAAGAGCACGGCACGGCGCAGTACGATGCATGGCAGACCATCCAGCGCGCGCATGCGATTGCCAACGGCGTTTATGTCGGCGCGGTGAACCGCGTCGGCTGGGAGAACGGCGACATCCGCGGCAATCGCGTGGAAGGGCCAGGGCTGGAGTTCTGGGGCGGCTCGTTCATCGCCGATCCCTTTGGCCGCATCCTCGCTAAAGCGCCGCATGACCGTGAAGACATCCTGATCGCCGAAGTGGATCCGAACGCGCTCGAAGAGCAGCGGCGTCACTGGCCATTTCTGCGCGATCGCCGCATCGATGCCTATGGCGGTATCACCAGCCGCTTTCTGGATCAGCCGCTCAGCAGCAAAGTCGGTGTGAAGTGAGGATGATGCTCAAGTGACGGAGAACGCAACGCCGCACGCGCTGGGCTACCGCATGCCCGCCGAGTGGGAGCCGCACACCGCAACCTGGATCGCGTGGCCGCACAATGCCTCGGACTGGCCGGGCCGCTTCCAGTCCATCCCGTGGGTCTACTCGGAGATCGTCCGGCAGCTTGCTGCGGTCGAGCAGGTGCACATTCTCGTCCAGAATGCAGACGCAGAGAAGCGTGCACAGGGCGTGTTGAAGCGCGCCGGTGTGAATCTCGCCACCGTGCGCTTTCACCAGTGGCCAACGAACCGCGTGTGGACGCGTGACTCGGGACCGATCTTTATACGGCGCAGCGCGAGCCGCGACGTCAAAAAGCTAGACGCGCTGGCCATCACCAACTGGAAGTTCAACGCGTGGGCCAAATATCCCGACTGGGAGCTGGACAACGCGCTGCCGGACCGGGTAGCGGAGCTGTTGCAGTTGCCTGCCTTCATGCCCTCCGTCACGCTCGCCGATGGCAAGCTTCACGAGCTCGTGCTCGAAGGCGGCAGCATCGATAGCAACGGCGCCGGCGTGCTGCTGACCACGGAAGAATGCCTGCTGAGCCCGGTGCAGCAACGCAATCCCGGCGTCACCCGCGAAGAACTGGAGCGGGCCTTCCACGACTATCTCGGCATCGACGAGGTGCTGTGGATGAACCGTGGCATCGCTGGCGACGATACGCACGGCCACGTGGACGACATCACGCGCTTTGTGGACGCGAACACAATCGTCACCGTGGTTGAGCCGAATCGCGAAGACGAGAACCACCAGCCGCTGGCCGAGAATCTGGACCGGCTGCGTTCTGCCCGCAACCGCGACGGCAAGCCCTTCCGCATCGTAGAGCTGCCCCTCCCCTCACCCGTGGTCTTTGAGCGCCAGCGGCTTCCGGCAAGCTATGCGAACTTCTACATCGCCAACGGCCTGGTGCTGGTCCCCACCTTCAACGACGCGAACGATCGCCACTCCCTGAACACGCTGGCGGAGGTGTTTCCGCGGCATCGCATCGTCGGCATCCATTGCGTGGACTTCATCTGGGGCCTGGGCGCGCTGCACTGCATGACGCAGCAGCAGCCGGCGGTTTGAGGCAATGACCGACCTCGAGCTGATGCAGGCCGCGCTCAACGAAGCGCGCGCCGCGGAAGCAGCCGGAGAGGTTCCGATAGGGACCATCGTGCTCTTTGAGGGAGAGATCGTCGCCCGCGGGCAGAACCGCGTCCTGCGCGATAACGATCCCACTGCGCACGCCGAGATGGTCGCCCTGCGAACCGCTGCGCATGCCATCGGCAACTACCGGCTTAACGGATGCACCGTCATCTCCACGCTCGAGCCCTGCGCCATGTGCGCGGGCGCCATGATCCACGCCCGCATCGACCGCCTGGTCTATGCCGCCGGCGATCCCAAAGCCGGCGCCGCCGGCTCGGTGCTCAATGTGCTGAACAATCTTGCGCTGAACCACCAGATGGCCGTCGAACGCGGCCTGCTGGCAGAGGAAAGCGCGACCTTGTTACGAGAGTTTTTCCAGCGTCGCCGCTAGTCACTTTCGCTTTCGAACCTCCATTCCCAAGCATCTAATCAAGCGGGTATTATGCGGCGCATGCAGGTCATCGTTTATTCCGCGGCTTGGTGCCGCGACTGCCGCCAGGCAAAGCGCTTTCTGGAGGAACACCAGATCGCCTACACCGAAATTGACATTGAGCGGGTACCCGGCGCGGCGGAAGAGGTCATGCGCCACGTCGGCAAGCGCGCGATCCCGCAGTTCGTCATCGACGGTCAATGGGTGCAGCCGTATCGTCCCGGCCTCGGCTTCCTCTACGAGGAGATGCGCGAGCTGCTGGGGCTGCCTGTTTAAGACGCGCTCGTCACGTCACTGTCCACGGTTCCAGGATCGTCCAGGATCGCGCGCGCGTCATCCTCCTCTGCCGCGCTCACCTGCAGCGACACTCCATCGAGCCCATTTCCATAAAGCAGGCCCGCGTTTTCCCCCGCCAGAAAGCAGCGGATGCCCGCCGAATCCAGCCTCCCCTTGGCCAGTTCAGCCTGCAGCATGTCCGTAAAGCGCTCAACCGTCACCATCTGCTCGCCCGACTCGTCCAGCGGCTCTTCTGCCATCGTTAGCCCTCCTGTGCGCTGATTGGATGCGTGCCCGCTAGAATAGGACGTTACACTTCGCACCACAAGAGCGCAGGAGAGACCGCTTGATCGCACGCTATACACGGCCCGGCATGGGCGCCATCTGGACTGACGAGAACAAGTACCGCATGTGGCTGAAGGTGGAGACCGCCGCATCTGAAACGCTGGCGGACGACGGCATTGTGCCTCGCGAGGCCGCAACAGCGATCCGCGACAAGGGCGACTTCGACCTGAAGCGCATCTATGACATCGAAGCCGAGGTCAAGCACGATGTCATCGCCTTCACCACCGCGGTTGCGGAGAAGATCGGTCCGCAGGCGCGCTGGCTGCACTACGGCCTCACTTCCAATGATGTGGTGGACACAGCACAGGCGTTGCAGGTGAAGGCCGCCTCCGGGTTGCTGCGCCATGGCATTCTCGGGCTAAAGGACGTGCTGAAGCGGCGCGCGCTGGAGTTCCAGCACACCCCGATAATCGGCCGCACACACGGCGTCCACGCCGAGCCGACAACCTTCGGGCTGAAGCTGCTGAACTGGTACGCGGAGATCGACCGCGACCTGGCGCGCTTCGACGCCGCAGCCGAAGATATGCGCGTCGGCAAGCTCTCCGGCGCCGTCGGCACCTTCGGCCATCTTAAACCGGAGCATGAGGTCCGCATCTGCGAGCGGCTGGGGCTGAAGCCCGCACTGGTGGCCACGCAGGTGATCCAGCGCGACCGGCACGCGCAGTACATTTCGACCTTGGCCGTCCTGACCGCAACCCTGGACAAGATCGCCACCGAGGTCCGCCACCTGCAACGCACAGAAGTGCGCGAGGCGGAAGAATTCTTCTCCGAGAAACAAAAAGGCTCCAGCGCGATGCCCCATAAGCGCAATCCCATCACCAGCGAGCAGATCAGCGGCCTCGCGCGCGTGGTGCGGGCCAACGCGCAGGCGGCGTTTGAGAATGTCGCGCTGTGGCATGAGCGAGATATCTCGCACTCGTCGGTGGAGCGCGTCATCTTCCCTGACTCGACGATCCTGACCGACTACCTGCTGGCGAAGACGACCTCGCTCATCGACAAGCTGCTGGTTTATCCCAAACGCATGTTGCGCAATCTGGAGAGCACGGGCGGCCTGATCTTTTCCGGACAGTTGCTGCTCGATCTGGCGGAGTCCGGCATGTCGCGCGAGGACGCGTACCGCCTGGTGCAGTCGCACGCTATGCGTGCGTGGCGCGAGGAACTGGCCTTCCGCGATCTCGTCGCCAAGGAGCCGGAGATCACCAAACGCCTCTCGTCGGATAAGCTGGCCCGGACCTTCGATCTGGAGCGGCAACTGCGTAACGTGGACGCCATCTTCGATCGCGTGCTGAAGTACGAGACTGTGCCGGCATGAATGTCACCGTCGCCGTAACAGGAGCAAGCGGCGCCGTTCTGGCGCAGCAGCTTCTGCATGTGCTCGAAGCGGACCAGCGCGTCACCGCAGTGGATTTCGTTGCCTCCGAAAGCGCGTTGCGGGTCATCGCCGAGGAGCTGCATCTCTCCGGCCGCAATGACCTCGTGCAGAAGCTATTGGGAGGTGCGGCGAAAAAGACGCATCAACATGCCGAGCACGACATCGCCGCTTCGATCGCCAGCGGCAGCTATCCCTCCGCCGGCATGATCGTGCTTCCCTGCTCCATGGGCACGCTGGCCGGCATCGCCAACGGCATGGCCGCAAACCTGATCGAGCGTGCCGCCGATGTTTGCCTGAAGGAGCGGCGGCCGTTGCTGCTCTGCGTGCGCGAGACGCCGTTCAACAAAATCCATCTCCGCAACATGCAGCTTGCCGCGGACGCCGGCGCGACAATCTTTCCGATAATCCCCGCGTTTTACAGCGAGCCTGCGACTACGGCGGACATGGTCCGCAATTTTGTGGACCGCGTCCTCGCGCACTTCGGCCTGCCCCAGCCCGGCGCGTATATGTGGAAGGCGGGAACAGCGCATTAGCGATCCCGAGCCAATAGTCATCCCGACCGGCGAGTCCAGCCACCTTGATCTTCGTCATCCCGACCGGAGCGGCGCAGCCGCGTAGTGGAGGGATCTGCTGTACTTCACATCGGCAAATGTTTCACATGCTCCGCGCGAACATCGTCCGAAGTGAACAGGCTCAGAAAGGGCGCGCCATTGGCCGCTGCTTCGACAGCGGGCCGCCCCTTTGCCTCGACCCGCTCCACAAGGCACACGACGCCTATGACGCGCATCCCCGCCGCGTGAGCAGCCTCAATCGCCGTGATGGTCGAGCCGCCCGTCGTGCAGACATCATCCACAATCAGCACCGGCGCATTCTCTTCAGAGAAGCCTTCGATTTTCCGGCCGGTGCCGTGCGCCTTCTCCGTCTTGCGGACAAGAAAGCCGTGGATCAAGCGACCTTTGCCTGCCTCAACATGACGCTGCGCGCTGGCAATGGCAACTGCAGAGACCACCGGATCGGCTCCCAGCGTGAGTCCGCCGACAGCGTGCGGATCCAGGTGATGCTGATGCAGCAGATCGAGAATGGCCAACCCGGTCAAACGGCCGCCCTCGGCGTGCAGCGTGGTAGTGCGGCAGTCAATGTAGTAGTCGCTGCGGCCGCCGGAGGAGAGCTGAAAGTCTCCAAGCTTGAAAGACTGGCGGGCGAGAAGGGTGAGAAGCTGCTGGCGGGGCGAGTTCTTTTCAGATGTAGTCATCATCACTTCCCCAGCTTATCCAAATGCCGGAAGCCGCTCGTTCCGATGAACAGCATCACGAAGATTGTAGCGTTGTACATGGAGTGCACCAGCGTGCTGGCAGCGAGCGAATGGAAGCGGACGCGCGTGACGCACAGCACGACGCTTACGGCAAAGAGCACAGACAGCGGCGCAAACGAGTGGGCAAGCTGCGCCCCGTGCAGCATCGCGAATCCGATGCTGGTAATCACGGTAGAGAAGACCAGAGCGGGCAGGCTCCAGCGCGGGTCTTGATTGTCGGAACCCCGCTCCGCGCTGTCAGAACCCCGCTCCGCACTCGCAGAGCTATGTTCCCTTCCCAGGTGGTGAAAGACAGCCGTTCCCTCCGGCGGCAGCGATGAATAAATCGCGGCTTGCTGTTGCCATTCGCTTTCTGTAGGCTGATGCGCCGCCGGCCCGCCGAGCAGCTCGCGCGGCGTGCGAGCGCGCTGCATCGTCCAGTCCCATGCACTGGCCAGCGAGGGCAGCAGGAAACCGCGGAAGGCCAGCTCCTCGAAAGCGGGCGCGACCGTCACACCAAAGATGGCGATAAGCCACACGCCCAACCGATTCGTGAAGAATTTATCAATCGGCAGTTCCTTCGGGATCGGCAGAAAATTGGATAGCAGCTGCACCACCACGCTCGTCGCAACGCCGATCGCCACCAGCAGCCACACACGATGCCGCACGATGAAAGCGCGCCAGTGCACGCCTTCGCCAAACGAACGTGCCCACAGGAGCGGAAAGATCAGCAGGCTGGCTGCTGCCGCAATCGCGTAGACGATCGCCTCCACCGGAATCACAATGCGCGGATCGGTCTGCATCTGGTCGACCGTCTCGTGTAGATGCGGCGCAACATGCTTGAGCGAGAGCGCGAATCCAAGCCCCACCAGGAACCCGGCAAGAATCACGATGAAACCGAAGAGCAGCGTGTGCCCGATCTGCGGTGTCGCATCGGAGAGCGGCGCTTCGTACACGCTGACGACGGGCAAACGCCTGCCGGGATCGGAGACATCCTCCGGCGAGGCGGCAGGTGGCAGAGAGCTGGGATCGATCGGCATTGTCAGTTACTGGAGGACTGTAGCAGAGCGGCGAACGCTCTTCCGTGGCCGTCCATTCGCAGGCGTCGCTGGCGCACTGGAAGCCGCGCTGCCGTTGTTGGACTCGCCGGCAGGAAAATACCGCCGCAGAAACTCTGCTGTGTGCGAGCCGGCAACCTGCGCCACTTGCGCGGGCGTGCCTTCGGCCACAATCATCCCGCCGTCTTCGCCGCCTTCCGGCCCCAGGTCGAGGAGCCAGTCCGCGTTGCGGATCACATCCAGATTGTGCTCGATGATGATCACAGTGTTGCCCAAATCGGTCAGACGATGCAGCACCTCCAGCAGCTTGCGCACATCGTCAAAGTGCAGGCCGGTTGTCGGCTCATCCAGCACATAGAGCGTCTTGCCGGTCTGGCGCTTGGAAAGCTCGCGCGCCAGCTTCATGCGCTGCGCCTCGCCGCCGGAGAGCGTAGTGGCCGCCTGCCCCAGGTGCACGTAGCCAAGCCCGACATCGACGAGCGTCTGCAGCTTCTGCCGCACCTGCGGAATGTCCTTGAGCACCGGCAGCGCGTCTTCAATAGCGAGGTCGAGAATGTCCGCAATCGAGTAGCCGTTGAACTTTACCGCCAGCGTCTCCTGGTTGAAGCGGCGTCCGTTGCAAACGTCGCACAGCACGTAAACATCCGGCAGAAAGTTCATCTCGATACGCTTCTGCCCGTCGCCCTGACAGGCTTCGCAGCGGCCTCCCGCCACGTTGAAGGAGAAGCGACCTGGCTTGTAGCCGCGCTCGCGCGCCTCCGGCAGCATGGCGAAGATGTCGCGGATCGCGGAGAGCACACCCGTGTACGTCGCCGGATTCGAACGCGGCGTGCGGCCAATCGGCGATTGGTCGATGCGGATGACCTTGTCGATCTGTTCGCCGCCCTTGATCGCCTTGTGCTCGCCCGGAGGATCGTGCGAGTCATAGAGCAGCCGAGCGAGCGAGCGATAGAGGATGTCGTTGACCAGCGTGCTCTTGCCGGAGCCGGAAACGCCGGTCACCACCGTCATCACATTGAGCGGAAAGCGCGCCGTGATGTTGCGCAGATTATGACTGCGCGCGCCCTCAACCGTGATCCAGCCGTTCCCCGATGCCGACCCGTTAACCGGACGCGGCACCGTGCGGTGCAGGATGCTGGTGGCGCCCGAGAGATAGCGCCCGGTCAGCGAATCAGGCGCCTCCATGATGTTTTCCGGAGTGCCTTCGGCAACGACATGGCCACCCAGCTTGCCCGCTCCGGGGCCGAGGTCAAGCACATAGTCCGCACTGCGAATCGTGTCTTCGTCATGCTCCACCACCAGCACCGTATTGCCCAGGTCGCGCAGCGACTCGAGCGCTGCAATGAGCCGCTGATTGTCGCGCTGGTGCAGACCGATCGAGGGCTCATCGAGCACGTAAAGCACGCCGCGCAGCCGCGAGCCAATCTGCGTCGCCAGCCGGATGCGCTGGCCCTCGCCGCCGGAAAGCGACGCGGCATTGCGGTTGAGCGAAAGATAGGAGAGCCCGACGGCGTTCAGGAACTCCAGCCGCTCGATGATCTCGCGACGCAAGCGGTCGGCGATCAGCGCCTCGCGCGCGGAAAAGCTGAGCGAGCGCGCCGCATTCAGCGCACGACCCAGCGGCAGCGAGGTGAAGTCGGCAATCGAAAGGTCGTTGACCTTGACTGCCAGCGACGCAGGCCGCAGTCGCTTGCCCTGGCAAGCCGGGCAGATCGTCGCCGACATATAGCCCAGCAGCCATTCGCGATAGCTGTCGGATTTCGATTCTTCAAGCGAATCGCGCAGCCACTGGAAGACGCCATGGAAGCCGGTACGTGGAGCCTCGGCGCCGGGGCCGTAGAGTAACAGCTCCTGTTGCTTCTCCGTTAACTCCTCGAAGGGCTTCTGAGATCGGGATCTTGTACTTCTGCGCCGCCAGTTTCACCAGCCGCGCCAGGTATTGCGAGCCGGAGCCCGGCCCTAGCGCACCTTCCAGCAACGGCTTCGACCAATCTGTGACAACCTTCACCGCGTCAAAGTCGTAAATGCTTCCCAGGCCGTGACACTCCGGACATGCACCGTAGGTGCTATTGAAGGAAAAACTGCGAGGCTCCAACTTAGGGACATCGAGTCCGCAATCGGGACACGCCATCGACGAGGAGTACAACTGCTCGCCCTCGGCGTTTCCGATGAGGGCCAGACCATTCGCCAGCTGGAGCGCCTTGGCAACGGCCGCCTCCAGACGCTTCTCGACGCCCGGTTTCAGCACCACGCGATCGACGATGGCCTCAATGGTGTGGTTCTTCCGCTTCTCGAGAGCAATCGGATCGGCAAGGTCACGTACCTCGCCATCCACACGGGCCTTAAACCCCTGCTGGTCAAGCGAGTCGAGTAGATCCTTGAACTCACCTTTGCGGCCGCGGACGACAGGCGCGTAGACAGTCAGCCTCTCCCCGGCAGGCAGCGCAAGCACGCGCTCCACAATCTGCTCGGCGGACTGGCGGGAGATGGGTCTGCCGCAGTTCGGGCAGTGCGGTGTGCCGACGGAGGCAAAGAGCAGGCGGAGATAGTCATAGATCTCCGTGATGGTGCCGACGGTGGAGCGTGGGCTGCGGCTGGTGGTTTTCTGCTCGATGGAGATGGCGGGACTCAGGCCCTCAATCGAATCGACGTCAGGGCGCTCGATCTGATCGAGAAACTGGCGGGCGTAGGCGGAGAGAGTTTCGACGTAACGGCGCTGCCCTTCGGCGTAGATGGTATCGAAGGCCAGCGAGGATTTACCGGAACCCGAGAGGCCGGTAATCACGGTAAGGGTGTTGCGCGGGATCTGGACGTTGATGTCCTGCAGGTTGTGCTGGCGCGCGCCGCGGACCGTGATGTTGGTGATGGGCATGTAGGGACTTGAACAGTTACGCCCAGGATTCTCTATCTGGGTTGCCTGGGAAACATGACGCGAAAGTAATGGGATACGACGGAAAAGTCAGCGACAACGCACTGTTCTTCTACGTATCTTAGTCGGCAATAGAAACGAGGGTCAACGCTCACATCTCTCTGCGAGAATGCAGCTCTGAAGTGAGTTACAGAAGATGAAGCGCGCTCCGCTGGATCGCACATTCATCCGAAACAAAAGCTGGTTGGAAGAAGACAAATAGGAAATGTCCCCCATGGATACGATGAATCTCTTAGGTCTCACCTGTGCAGTACTTGCCGCCCTCGCTTTTGGCGTTCTGCTCGCCTACACCTGCTGCCAGGCACTCTTCGCATTGCTCCGCGCACACTCCCGCTCGCTGCCCCCAATTGCAAAGGGCAAAGCGATCGAGGCGCAGGTTCAGGCATCGTAGCCTCTCTCACCTTTACCAGCGACACACGCTCTTTGTAGCCGGGAATTCCCTTGCCCGCGAGCGCGCCGTTTATTCCGGCGCAGTCTGCATCGGCGGCGCCACCCGCGGATTCTGCGGACTCTGCGCCGTAGGTGGCACAGGCTCGGCCGGCGCTATCGAGGGCGGCGAGTACTGCATCGGAGGCGAGCTGTCGTCCGACGCGTCGTCGCCGTTGTTGCCGCTATCGTCCGGCGCGCTGTCATCCCCGTTCTGTGCGTTTTGTCCGTTCTGCCCTGGATTCTGATTCTGGTTCTGGGCCGCGTCCACAGGCGTTCCCGCTCCGCCGCCCGCCCTGTGTGTCAGCAGCAGTTCACGCGGCGCTCCGTTGGGCAGATCGCCCACCATCACCACGTTGTAGGAGGTGCCGTTCAACAGCGCGGTCAGAACCTCGCGCGGCACCCCGGGGCCGAACCTGCCGAAGACGCGCTCATCGCCTCCCAAACCGTCCAGTTGCATGCCGGTCTTCGAAGATACCTGCCGGAGAATCTGCGCCAGACTCGAATTGTTCGCATCCACCGTCAGCTCGTTGTTTCCGGTTGAGATGGTTGCCGGCAACGCCGGCTGCTCGAGCAGGTTGGGTGCTACCGCTGGTACAGGCACAGTAGGGTCTGGCGGGGGCGTCTCTTTCGATTTCTGAAGATGCCTGGGCTGCGGCTGTGTTGTCTGTGCGGACTGCGTTGGGGCAGGCCGCGAGGTCGCGTTTTGAGCCAGTGCCGCCGAGGTCAAAGCAAGGATCCCGCAAAGCGCCAGACACGGCTGCGCAAGGCGCGGCAGCCGCGCTCCAGATGACTTTTTTCCTGCGAATTCAGCCGCCGACATGGCTCTTACCTGACTGTGCCCCACACCTCATAGACTACGCCAGCGGCCGCTTCGCTCACAGCAGAGCCGCCGAAGAGTCATATTCATTTCATCGTATTCTTGCGTACCGTGGTACATTTGTACCAATGGTCGATAAGGAAACCTCCGGAACCCCCATTGAGATCGAACGCGTGCAGACCGGCGTGCGGCTGGAGAAATGCATGCTCAAGGTGTTGAAGGCTATCGCGGAGCAAAAAGACATGAGCCTGGGCGATCTGCTGGAAGGCATCGTGCTCCACGCTTTTGAAGGCAAGGCACCGTTTTCGCCGCAGACGCTCAAAGACATCGAGCAGTTCCGGACGCTGTACGGACTGACGTTGCGCGCACAAGACAGCCACCAGCTCAGGGAGCGCCGATGAAACCGAACCTGCTTCTGTCGCTCGCATTTCTTTCGTTCTCCAGCACTAGCGCGCTGCTTCATTGCCAGACGGAGAGGAACGCGGCAGCAGAACCAGCGCAGTCGCTCGCGCATGTCATCAGCACGTTCCACTTCACGGTGAACGCCCCCATCCGCGATGCTGCGCCGCTCTTCGGCCCCGAGGGTGAGCGCGCATGGGCCGGCAAAGACTGGAATCCGCAATTTGCCTTCCCTACTCCCGCAAAGGACGTCGAAGGCGCGGTCTTCACCATCCAGCACGGCGAGCACACCGCGGTCTGGGTCAATACGGTCTTTGATCTCGAAGCCGGCCGTATGCAGTACGTCTACGTGCTGGCCGATCTGCTGACCACTACCATCGACGTGCGATTGCATCCCGTCGATCCGGCGCACACCAGAGTCGACGTGACCTATACCCGCACCGCATTGCGTCCGGAAGCAAACGAGCTTCTGCTCCACATGGCGAAGCATGACAGCGAACAGGGTCCGGAGTGGGAAGCTTCCATCCGGACCTATCTCGAACATCGAAGCAGCCCCCGCTAGCAACTTCCATCCGCCCCGCGTGTTTTGCGCTGCATACGGCGGTTGTGTTGAAGTAGGGGCGTGCTGCTGTTGGTGATACTGCGATGAATCTCTTTCTCTTCCAGCGCTTCGCTGGCGCAACCCTGCTTCTGAGCTTGGCGCTTCCGGCGTTTGCCATCTCCTGCAAGACGCAGGGCGCGATGACGGAAGCTGAGCGGGCGCCCATCGTGCAGGCTGCACGCCAGATTGCGCAGGATGTCCAGGGTGGCCGCACTGCGGACCTCAAAGCCGCCACAGTTCCCGCAGTCGCTGCCAATTTCAACAACATTGCGCAGGCCTCCACGGCGCTCGCGCCGCTCCTCGCCGGAGCCGCAATCACAGTCGATGCCGTCTACCGGCTGGATGCCTCCGATGCGAAACCTACCGATGAGCAGGAGCAGTTCTTCTGCGATGCCGGCGAGAACGCTCACGTGGTCTTCAGCATTCAGCACCTGCCGCCGGGACAGTTCGCATTCGCGCTGGTGCACGCGACCGGCGTGGCGAAGCCCCAGCAGATGGCGCTGCTGCTGCAGTCGCTCCAGGCTGGCGCTCCATGGCAGCTTGCCGGCTTCTTCCCCAAGCCGCTCACCGTCGCGGGGCACGATGGCCTGTGGTATTGGAAGCAGGCGCGCGCCTATGCGCAGAAGAAGCAACCATGGAACGCGTGGTTCTACTACTCGACCGCCGTCTACCTGCTGCAGCCGGCCGGCTTTTTTTCCAGCACGAATTTTGAAAAGCTTGTGGACGAGCAGCAGGCGGCTCGCCCCTCCGACCTGCCCGGCACAGCGCCGCTCACCGTCAGCGCCGATGGCGCGAGCTACAAAGTGACAACTCTGCGCACCGACGATGAACTCGGCGGCTTCGACCTGGTCGCTCACTATGATTCGACCAGCAGCGATCCCGTCACAAACCGGACACACACCATCGCCGTGATGCGCGGCCTGCTGACGCTCCATCCGGAGCTGCGCGAAGCCTTTCACGGGCTGTGGGTCTTCGCCGACGCCGGGCCTGAAGGCCAGGCCTTCTCGCTCGAACAGCCAATGACCGCGATACCCCGAAGTTAAAGTGTTACATGAACTCCGAGCCGCCCCGGCAAGCTATCTGATCCCGACGACCATCGAATCCGGTCCGACGAGATGCTCCACATACGCCTCGCGGAAGCCAGCTTCCCGCATCCAGCCAATGCAGTCCGCGGCCGTGTAGTCGAACCCGCCCGGTGTCTCAATCAGCATGTTCAAGCTCATCAGCAGCCCGAATGCATTCTTTGAGCGGTCGTCGTCGATGATTGCGTCGTAGACCACAAGAGCGCCGCCGGAATTGAGCGCGGCAAAGGCCTTCCCCACCAGGATCTTCTTCTGCTCAAGATCCCAGTCATGCAGGATGTGCCCCATCGTGAACGCGTCCACTTTGGGCAGATCGTCCTGGAAGAAATCACCGGGTTGGAATTTCACGCGCTCCGCAACCCCATGAGCTCTGGCGTACTCCTCGAAGATGGGGGCAGCCTCGGGCAGATCGAAACCGATTCCCCGCAGGTGTGGATTGGCCAGCGCGATTTGCACCGCCAGATCGCCCTGCGCGGAGCCGAGATCGGCAAACGTGCGGTAGCCTGCCCACTTCACCTTGCGCGCGATGGCCATGTTTGCTCCATGGCTGATGGCGGACATCGCGGAGAGAAATCCCTTCAGCCGCGCCGGATCGGAGTAAAGCGCCGCGAAGGGCGAGCCGCTGGTGTCATGTTTGGCCTCGTTCTGCTGCTGGCCCGTGCGCAGCGCCTCTGTCAGGTGGTTCCAGAAGCCGTAGAGACGCGCGTTTGCCATTTCCAGAACTCCACCGATATAGGTCTGCTTGTTTCGGTCCAGAAACAAGTCTGCCTCCGGCGAATTGCAATAGTGGTTTTCTGTCCGGTGAAGGAAGCCCAGCGCTACCAGAGCGTCCAGAAAGTCTCGCGCCGCGCGCGGATGCAATCCGAGCCGGCCGGCAAGTGCCTGGAACTCTTCCGGACCGCGACCCAGTTCGGTGAACACTCCCATCTCGACGGCGCTGAGCAGCGCCTTCGAGCCCCAGAATCCCAGACCTGTCTGCAGAATGCGGTCCGGCGTCAAACCTGCAGCAACCATGTCAGTCCTCTTTTCATCTCGGCAGAATTGATTCCAAGGATTCGCCGTAATTCCGCGGGTTGTATCTTCATGATTTCTAGAACGTGTACTTCGGGCGAAGGAGCGGAGAAGGAGGGAGGACTTAGAAGCGACCGGCTTCTCCGGCGCACAGAGTAGAAGACCGTACGGCCGCAGGCAAGCGGAAAGTCGCGCTTTCGCTCTAGTAGAATTTGCCAAAATCGCATCAGAGAGAGTTTGGACGGGCAGCCCGGCGCGCGCAGCGCTCCCCTGCACCAGGCACTACACTGAAGAGAGCAATGAGTACGGAAAAAAACCTTTCCCGGGCAATCAAGGATCGACGCGCGACCCCCAGCTTTGATGGCCGGCCCATTCCCTCCAAGGACTTGCGCCGCATCCTCGACGCCGGACTGAGTGCCCCGAGCGCATACAATCTGCAGCCCTGGCGCTTCATCGTCGTGCGCAATCCGGAGCAAAAACATCGCCTGCGCGTCTGCCTGCTACAACCAGCCCAAGGTCGACGAGGCCTCTGCCGTGATCGTGGCCTGCGGTGATGCAGACGGCTGGCGCACTGGCGATCTGGAAGAGATGCTGCGCATGGGCCGTGAAAACGGCATGCCGGAAAACTACGCGGAGCAGGCCAAGGTCGGCATTCCCGCTTACCTGTCGAGCCACCCCAACATCCCCATGTGGCTCAACCGTCAGGTGATGATCGCCTTTACCCACATGATGCTGATGGCGGAGGTATTGGGCTACGACACCGCGCCGATGGAAGGCTACGAACCGGAGAAGGTGAGCGAAGTTCTGAAATTGCCTCTGAGCTACAGCACGGTCGCGCTGCTGGCCGTAGGCTGGGGACGCGGCGCGGACAAGTTCGCCGGCGGCCGATTCTCTTACACCCGGACTGTCTTCGGCGAAGAATACGGACGTTCCCTGGCGGAAGACAAGGCCGAGGACGAGACGGGCTCATAAACAATCACCATGCAGAGAGAGTTTCCTAGCGCACCCATCGCGGGTGTGGGGGCGGTTGTGCTGGATGCGGACCAGCGCATTCTTCTGGTCCGGCGCGGCCAGCAGCCGCTGATGGGCGAGTGGTCTATCCCCGGCGGCGCGCTCGAACTGGGCGAGCGCCTGGAGGATGGCGTGCGCCGCGAGGTGCGCGAGGAGACCGGGCTTGAAGTGACGCCCGAGGAGATCGTCGCTGTCTTCGATCACATCTCGCATCCTGACGATGATCCGGAGCGCGTGCGCTTTCATTACGTTCTCGTGGACTATCGCTGCCGTCTGGCTGGCGGCACGCTGCGCAGCGCAACTGATGTCACGGACGCGCGCTGGGCGAGCTGGAATGAGCTTACCGGCCACAGTGCTCTGGCCGTCCGCCCGTTTACGCTCAGCGTCATCCGTAAAGCGCTCGACCAGGCCACCGGCAGAAGCCGCGCTCAAGACGTAGAGGTCGTCACCCGGGACACCAGAGCCGCCACCAGGGAGGAGCCCTTTCCTTGAGCCCCACCCGCCCGACTAGCCGCACCGATCGCGCGCGCAGAATGCGCGACCTGAAAACAGAAGACCAAAGACCGCAGCCTGCGCTGAACTGGAAGACGTACGGCTACGCCGTTGCGGGAATGGTGGTGCTGTTTCTCCTGGGAGCTCTGCTGGTATGGCTGCGGCCGCTTGCCGCGCTCGAAACGCTGACGCACGCGCGCCTCGTCTATAGCGGCTTTCACAACGAGTACACGACCATCCGCGGAAATCGCATTCACTACTACGAGGGCGGTAGCGTCAGTGGAGCACCGGTAGTGCTGGTGCATGGGCTGGGCAGCCGTGCCGAGGACTGGGCCAACCTGATGCCCCAGCTCAAACAGGCCGGCTTTCATGTCTACGCGATCGATCTGCTCGGCTACGGCCGGTCGGCGCGGCCGGCGAATGCGACCTATTCGATTCCCGAAGAGGCGCAATACGTAGAAGAGTTCATGTCGCAGCGTAGGTTACAGAAGGCAAATCTCGTCGGCTGGTCGATGGGCGGATGGGTGGCTGCGCGGGTGGCATTGGACGTTCCCCAGCGCATCCGCAAGCTCGTCCTGTGCGATGCGGCCGGTATCCGCTTCGCGCCTGATTTCACGCCGGAGGATCTCGAGCCGACAACCATTCCCGCCGTGCAGCGCCTCTATCGCCTGCTGATGCCGCAACCGGCGCAGGTGCCCGACTTTTTGGCGCGCGACATGATTAGCAGATTCAAACGGCTGAACTGGGTGGTGGACCGCAGCGCGCGCTCCATGTTCACCGGCGCTGACCTGCTGGACGGCAAACTCCGCGAGTTGCAGATGCCCACGCTCATCGTCTGGGGTAAGCAGGACCACCTCATCCCGCTCGCAAGCGGCATCGCGATGCACCAGCAGATCCCGCAGTCCGTGCTTGAGATCTACGACGGCTGCGGCCACCTGGCGCCGGGCCAGTGCGCCCAACGCATCGGACCGCGGCTTATCGATTTCCTCAACGGCACAGCGCCGCAGGCAAAGCAGACAATAGAAGTCCCCCTGCGCTAAATCATTCCCAATCCGGAACCAAAATCAGTGTTTTCCAACTAAAGTTTGGGAAGTGATTAATTTTGCTGGCAGCTTTTAAAAGTGTTACACGTGGAACATCCCGAGAGCCCAACGTCGCTCTAGTCGCCGGTATGCCCCGGCATCACCGGCATCACGACCGGCAGCGTCACCACAGCGCGCGCTCCCCAGCCTGGTTTCCGGTTCATCAATCTCACTGAACCCGCATGGGCCTCGACGATCTGCCGTGCCAGCGCCAGCCCCACGCCGCTGCCGCCGCTTTTCGTGGTGTAGAACGGCACGAAAAGATTCGAGTCGTTGGCGATGCCGGGGCCGTTGTCCTCGATGCCGATGACCACGTTTCCTGCGTCCACCTGCCATCCCACCTGCACGCGCGGCCTCCCTGTCCGGCTGGTCAGGGCCGCTTCCACCGCGTTGCGCACCAGGTTGATGAGCAACTGCTCGATCTGGTCGGGGTCGATGGTCAGGGTCACTTCGGGGCCGCCGGTGATTTCTGCTTTCAGTCGCTGCTCCAGCGCCAGCGTTCGGTCCACCAGCGGAGCCAGCGGCGTTTTTTGTAACCGTGGTGGTGGCAATTGCGCTAACTGCCGGTACGCCTGTACAAAGCGGTGCAGCGATTCGGCGCGGCTCTCCACAACCAGAAGACCGCGGTCGAGGTCCTCGTCCGTGGCCACACCGGAGATGAGCTGCGTGCGCAGCGTGCCGGCAATAGACTTGATCGGCGCGAGCGAGTTGTTGATCTCGTGCCCGAGCACGCGGATCAGCCGCTGCCAGGCCTGCCGCTCTTCTTCGCGGAGCGCGGCGCTGACATCGGTCAGCAGCAGCAGAGCATGAGGTACGCCGCGCTGGCGAAAGGTGCTGCGGTGCACCATCCAACGCGTGCTGCGGCCATCGTGCTCCAGTTCGACAATGCCTTCGTCGGGCTCTTCGAGCAGTCCGGCCAGCCCAAGATCCTCCGCCGGCTCGCCGACGCTGTCGTCCGGTGCTAACGCAAGGACGGTTTCTGCCGCGGGGTTCAGCAGCCGCAGCACGCCTGCGGGATCGAAGGCCAGCACCGGCGCGTCGATCGAGCCGACGACCCGACGCAGCAACGCCGATGCTTCCAATGCGCCGGCACGCTGGTCCTGCAGCATGTCGGCAAGCGCGTTGATCTCGATCGCCAGCTCGCCCAGCACATCGCCGCTGCCCGATCCACGCGCGCGGAATGCGTAGTCGTCCTCACGCAGCGCACTGACGACATTGGTCAGCGTCTGCAGCGGACGGACGACGTGCTCCACCAGCAGGCCATAGACGATGAGGGTGACAAAGACGATGACGCCGAGCAGCGTGCACCACAGGCTGGTCGAAGCATGTTGCGAAACGAGCAGCCCGCAGCACACCGCGAGGCCGGGCAGCGCGATGCACATGGCAAGCACGCGCAGGCGCGCTTCAAAGCTCATGCCGTGCGTGGGCCGCTGCCGTCCTCCGCGACGGCGCGAACCGTGAATGCGTATGCGTCGATTTCCTGATGCCTGGTCTGACGAGTCAGACTTAGATGGCATATTTTTCCATCCGCCGATAGAGGGCGCCGCGGCTGAGGCCCAGGGCCTCCGCCGCCTGGCTCACGTTGCCTTGGGCACGCGCCAGCGCCTTGCGGATGAGGATACTCTCGACTGCTTCCAGACTCATATCGTCGAGGCTGGTGGAGGCGACTGTGGAGCGCGGCGGCGTCAGGTTCAGGTCGCCGATGTCCACCTTTTCGGAGCGCGCCATCAGCACGGCGCGTTCGATGCAATGATCCAGCTCGCGCACATTTCCCGGCCACGCATATTGCATCATGATTTCGAGCGCCCGCGGCGCGAAGCCGGACAAGAGACGCCGGTAGCGCTTGCTCCAGCGCGCGAGGAAATGACCGGCCAGCAGCGGTACGTCCTCGCGGCGCTCGCGCAGCGGTGGCAGATGGATCTCGACAGTATTGAGGCGGAAGAGCAGGTCCGGACGGAAGCGGCCTTCTTCGCTCTCCTTGTGCAGATCAGCGTTGGTCGCAGAGAGCAAGCGCACATCGACCTTGCGCGTCTTCGACGAGCCGACACGCTCCAGCTCGCCCGTTTCGAGAACGCGCAGCAGCTTCGCCTGCTGGCGCAGCGGCACGTTGGCAATCTCGTCAAGAAACAGCGTACCGTGATCGGCCAGCTCGAAGCGGCCGATGCGGTCTGTGCGTGCGTCGGTGAAGGCGCCCTTAACGTGGCCGAAGATCTCGCTCTCGAAGGTCCCTTCGGGCAGCGCGCCGGTATTCACGGCGACCAGCGAACGCTGCGCACGTGACGAAAGCGCATGCAGCGTCTGCGCCACGACTTCCTTGCCCGTGCCGTGCTCCCCGGTAATCATCACATTGGCGTCGGATGGACCGATGCGCGCCACCATCTCCAGCACCGGTTGCATAGCGCGCGATTCCGCAATCAGCGTGGGCAGCCCTTCGGCGCGCAGAAAGCGATTTTCCGCCTCCAGCATGTCCGCCTGGCGCTGCACGCGATGCAGGTCTAGCTGCGTGCGCAGAACCGTAAGCAGGCGCGCGTTGTCCCACGGCTTCTGGATGAAGTCCGCGGCGCCGCGGCGCATCGCTTCGACGGCAAGCTCCACGCTGCTCCACGCCGTCATCACGATGACGGGCACGCGCAGCCCATAGCTCTGAATCTCCGCCAGCAGATCGATGCCCTCTGAACCCGATGTGGTATCGCGGGTGTAGTTCATGTCCAGCAGAAGCGCCTCGTAGGTCTCACTCGCCAGACATTCGATGACCTGACGCGGCGAGGCAGCGCGGTCCAGCCGGTAGCCCTCGGGACGCAGCAGGATATCCAACGCGTCGAGAATGGCGGGCTGGTCATCTGCAATGAGCAGACGCGGCCGCTGGCTCTCCTGCGTCTGCGTGCCGTTGGCCGTGGAGCGCTGTCGCGTGCTGCGCATACTGGTTGTCACTCTACTATGGTTGCGGAGACGGGGGCTGTGTGGTCTGCGGCGCTGCGGTTAGCGGCATCTGGGCCGGAGGCGGAGCCAGAGCGGACGGCGGAACCGGCGAAACAGGCTTATTCACCACTCCGGAGCGTGCATCGTCCAGTGAGATGCCAAGGCGCTTGAGCGATTCGCCAGTCCGACTGTACAGCGCTACACGACTCTTCTCGTACTCCGTTTCCGCAGCCGCCAAGGTGGAACTCGCGATTGCGAGGTCATGCTCGGCGGTAAGTGTTTCGAAGTTGGAACCGGCGCCAAGCTGCTGCTCCTGCCTCTTGATGTCGAAGGTCTTCTGCGCAAGATCGCGAGCCTTACGCGCCGCTTCCACGCGCGCCTGACCTTGCTCCAGCGCATACGCGGCGTTCCGTACCTCAATACGCAGATTCTTCTTTACCTGGACTACGTTCAATTGCGCCTGCCGTAGCTCCAGCTCGGAGCGGAACTGGTCCGCGCGTGCCTGCCGGTTGCGCAACGGAATCTGCACCTGTACTTCCGCCAGATAATCTGGCGAAGTGTTGTTGAAGGCATTTTGCAAGGTTCCGGCATAGCTCGTAGGCTGCGTCACCGGGTTCGGCCCCAGATGCGCGGTGTCATAGAACGGATTTGGCGCACCGCCCAGGCCATATCCGGAGTAGTAACCGACCAGGTTCACGGACGGCAGCATGTAATTGCGTATAGATTTGCGGGAAATCTCCGCATTGTCCTGCTGCAATTGCAGAATGCTTACGTCTGGCCTGTTCTTGATCGCCTCGTCGATCAGCTGCTCTACTGGCGGCATGCTTTCCGGCTGGAAGGCTTCCAGCTCTACCGTGGGTACAACCCGCATCTCTTCCAGACTCGGATCGAGCTGCTTGGTGAGAGCAGCTTTCATCAGCGACTCCTGCAACTGCAAAGTCGTGTTCGATACGGTCAGGTCCTGCTGGCGCGTGGCGACTTCTGTCTGTGCCTTCATCACATCCATGGCTGGTACAGCCTTCAGCTGCAACTGCTTTTGTTCCCGATCGAGTGACTGTTCGGCAAATGCCAGCGAGCGCTCTTTTACCTGCTCGTCCTGATAGGCATTGACCAGGTCCCAATAGATGTTCTCGATTTGTGTGATGGTGAAATCGATCTGCGCCCGGAAGTTGACATCGGTGATCTTGCGATTGTTCTTCGCAAGACGCAGCCAGCGCAGGTTCTCAGAAAACCCGAACCCTTGGAGAAGTTGCTGCTGGATGAGAAAGCGGTAGTTTGAGGACAGAGTCGGATTGAGAGTTTGAAAAGCATTATTTACGGTCTGGCGGGAGTTGTTGAGATCGAACTCGACATAGGTGCCGGTCGGGAAAGATTGGTAGTACTTCGCATCGGCAATGATCGTATTTTGCTTCAACGACGTCGTTGCGGTAGTGACGGTACTGGATTGCGGAGCGGTCAGGTGCTCCACACTGCCCTGGGCAGCGAGCCAGGGATCGAAGCTGGGAACCTGAATCCCGATGCCAAAAGTGTTTTGCGTCAGACCGCCCTGACCGCCCGCTGCGCCGCTTACGCTTACCGACGAGGCCGCGCTTGACGCAGTGGCACCTCCGAGTGTCGAGCTCGAGATACCCGGGACGCCCAGCGAAATGCCGCCGGCCGCCGTGCGCAGAACATCCATGTTCGCGATGGGCAGGTTGTAGCGCGCAACAGCGATATCCAGATTATTCTCGAGCGCCAGATCGATCGCATCGTCGACGGACAGATAAAGTTTGCCATCGTGTATGCATTGGTCCAGCCGCACGGAGTTGGAGAGGTTTGTCTGAGGCACGTTGACCGGCGTGTAGGTCTTGAACGGATCGTGCAGGTGCGGGAACTCCACGTGAAATCCCTGCTGCTGCGCACTCTGCGCGAAAAGGGGCGCACTCTGGGACACCATCAGCGAGCTGAGTGCAATCGTTGCGGTGGCAATTTGGCGAAAATTCATCGAGTAGTGGACTCCTGTGCGGCGTTAAGGCGCGGATTTGCGCTGTCGCTCACCAGCCATCCGTCGCGGACTTCGAGCACGCGGTTGCTAAAGGCAGCGTTCGCATCCGAGTGCGTGACCTGCAGAATGGTGGTTCCCTGCCGGTTCAGTTCTTTAAAGAGCTCCATGATTTCCTTGGCCTGCTCGGAGTGCAGGTTGCCGGTCGGCTCATCGGCCAGCAGCAGCGCGGGATTGTGAATGACGGCGCGCGCGATGCCGACCAGTTGCTGCTGTCCGCCGGAAAGCTGCGACGGGAAAAGATCCTTCTTGCCGACGATGTTGAACCGGTCCAGCGTGTCGGCCACCAGCGCCTGGCGCTCCGCGCGCGGCATGTTCTTGTAGCTCAGCGGCAGGTCGATATTTTCGGCGACCGTCAGCTCATCGAGCAGGTGATAGCTCTGGAAGACCATGCCCATGCTGCGCTTAGCCAGCTCGGCGCGCTGCTTGCGGCCCATGGCATGCACCGGCGCCTCTTCAAAGTAGTATTCGCCGAGCCACTGGTCATCGAGCAGCGCGATGGCGTTCAGCAGCGAGGACTTCCCCGCCCCGGACGGTCCCATCAGCGTCACGAACTCGCCGCGCTCAATCTTCAGGTCGATGCGGCGCAGCACCCAGGTTTGTCCGGCACCGGTTTTGTAACTGCGTTCAAGATTGCGTATGTCGATCATGTTTGTTCCTTCCTTATTCGTGGCGTAGCGCCTGCATGGGATCGGTGTGGGCTGCGCGGCGCGCCGGTAGATAACTGGCGGTGATGCAGGTGATGGCGAGAATCGCGGCGACCGCTTCCGTCACCAGCACGATGTTGTGCAGGTCAACGCCGGTAAGGCGGCTGGAAATCACGCGGCTGACAGCCAGCGATGCAGCGATGCCCAACGCTCCGCCAAAGGCCAGCAGAACCAGCGCCCGGCGCAGCACCAGCCACAACAGATCGTTGCGCTGTGCACCAAGTGCGAGACGCACCCCGAAGTCGCGGATCTGCTGCGTGACCTGATAGGCGAGCAATCCATAGAGGCCAGCGGCGGCGATCACGAGCGCAGCGAGTGCAAACAGCGAGAGCAGGCGCGCGGCCAGCGTCTGGCTGCCCATCGTGTCCTCGACGGAGGTCTGCATCAGCTCGGCGTGGTTCACTCCGACGCCAGGATCCAGGTCGTGGACAATGCGGTTTATCGCAGGAATCAGCGAGCCGGGCGCGGTCTGCGAGCGGACGATGAGGTCGAGGTGAAACGCCACCAGGATGGGATACATGTCGTCGCCCGGCGACATCTGATCCAGGTTGAGCAGCATCTCCGGCTTCGCGGAGTCGTTCATCTCCTGCCGCGCATCCGCGACGACACCTACAATTGTGGCGTAGTGATGCGGCCCCCTGTCGTTCATCTTCACCTGCATACCGATGGGCGAGCGCGCACCGTCAATCTGCCGGGTGAAGGCCTCGTTGACGATTGCCGCGAGTGGCGCGCCGACACTGTCTTCCTGATTGAAGAAGCGGCCCTGCCTCAGCGTCACGCCCATGGCGCGGAAGTAGTCCGGCGTGGCCGCGCGGGCGTTCGCGCTCTGCATGTGCCGTGGGTCCGGCTTGGGACGCCCGGCGAACTCTATGGAGTCGAGAAACGTCCAGTTTGTCCGCAGAGGACGCACGGTGGTGACGCCCGCTGCGCTCACGCCGGGCAGATGGCTGATACGGTCGAGCATCGGGTCAATCAGCGTGGTCACGATGCTCGGTCCATTCGACGGACCTGCCTGCACGAACCAGTAGCTCTTCTGCGGCAGCATCAGCTCGGCGGTGACGACTTTGTCCGGATTGAAGCCGAGAGGCGTGCGCTGCATTTCATAGAGGGTGCGCGCCATGACGCCGGCGGCGACGAGCAGCAGGAGCGAGAGTGCTACCTCGACGGTGACGATTGTGTCGCGCACCAGGGCATGGCTCCGGCTGGTGCCACTGCCCGTTGAGCCTTCGCGCAGACCGTTCAGGATTGGCAGCCGCGCCGCCTGCAGCGCAGGAAGGATGCCGAAGACAAGCGCCGAGATACAGGACGCAATCAGCGCATACAGGCAGACGCTGGTGTCGATGTGGATCATGTCGCCGTTCTGGAAGGTGTTGGCCAGGTAGGCGCGCGAGACTCGGAGCGCCGCCGAGGTGATCGCGAGACCGAGTCCGGCGCCGACCAGGCTGAGCAGCAGACTTTCTACAAGGAACTGCCGCAGCAGCCGCGTGCCGGTCGCGCCCACCGCCGCGCGCACAGCAATTTCGCGCCTGCGCCCTTGTGTTCGCGTCAGGAGCAGCCCGGCGACGTTGATCGTCGCCAGCAGCCAGACCGCAAGCACCAGTCCATTCAGCGCCAAGAGGCCGGGGCGTACGCTGCGGGTGAGGAAGCGCGAGTAGTCCTCTACGATGACGCGGTTGTCCCGCTCCTTACCCGGATAGGCGCGCAGGTTCTGCTGCTTGATGCCGGCAAGCTCGCGCGCGGCATCGTCCACTGTGTTGCCGCCACGGAGGCGCCCGATCACGCTCAGCAGACCGCTGGAGCGGTCCTGCAGCTCCTTGTGCGTGATGTCGAGCGGTGACAGCAGCATGTCGCTGCCTCCCTGGAAACGGAAGCTCTCCGGCATCACGCCGATGACTGTGTACGGCGTGCCATTCAGTGTGATCGCGCGGCCGACGGCCTTTGGATCACGATTGAACAGCGTGTGCCATGCATCCGCGCCGAGAATGACAACGTGGCTGGCCGCGCCTTGGTTTTCGTTCGCAGCAAAACCACGTCCGAGGCCCGGCTGCACACCCAGCATGGTCAGGAAATTTGTGCTGGTCAGCTGTTGCGCCTCGGAGTGCGGCTGTGCGATGCCGCCCACGATCGGCATATTGAATGTGTAATAGCCGACCGACTGCAGCGTGTGGCTGCGCGTCTGCCAATCCTGTGCATTCGGCAACGAAATGCCGCCGCTGCTGGAGGCTGCGTCCTTGTCATAGGAAGCCTCCGAGATTGACACCAGCTCGGACGGATGGGCAAACGGCAGCGGCCGCAGCAGCACCTGGTCCACAACGGAGAACATCGTGGTGGTCGCGCCAATGCCGAGCGCCAGCGTCAGAATTGCTGCACATGCAAAACCGGGGCTGCGCCGCAACTGCCGCCATGCGTAGCGAAGATCGTTGGCGAGTTCCATCCTCTTTCCTCTCTACTCCGACCGCAGTGCCTGCATGGGTTCTATGGACGCGGCCCGCCGCGCGGGCAACAGAGCCGCCGCTGCAGCGCTTAGCGAGAGCAGCAGCACCGAGATGGCCACCACCGGCAAATCAAACGAGCCAACGCCGAAAAGCTCTCCGGAGAGCAGACGCCCGGCGGCATACGAAAGCGGAACGCCGACCAGCAGCCCGATCCCGCAGGACAACAGCGATTGCATCAGCACCTCCCGCAGGATGCGCCCGCGACTTGCGCCCAGTGCCATGCGTATGCCGATCTCGCCCGTACGCCGCTGGACCGAATATGCGGTTACACCATAGATACCGATCGCGGCCAGCACCAGCGCGATGCCCGCGAAGACGGCGCACAGGCGCGACATCAGCTCGCCCGGGATGACGCTGATTTCTTTCAACTGCTTGAATGTGTAAAAGGCAGTGATGGGCAAATTGGCATCCACATCGCGCACTGCCTTACGCATCGCCGCTTCCGCGCGGGGACGGTCGCTGCCGCGAAGCTGCAGGACGAGATTGCCTGCGAAGTGCGACTGTGCCTCCCATCCCTGTCGCGACGGACTGAAGACCTCCGTGGTCTGGCGATACGGCAGGAAATAAAGCGGCGGCGTTGGCCGATCCGGGAAAAGAAATTTGACATCGTGCACCACGCCGACGATCTGGAACTGCGAGCGCAGCTCCGGTTCAATGCCGAAGTGCTGGCCAATCGGATCGCCTTTCAGAAAACGGCGTGCGAAGCCTTCGCTGACGATCGCAACCTTTTGCGACTTGTCATCGTCCGCATCGGTGAAGAGGCGACCTTCGCGCAGTTTGGCGCCGATCGAAGCAAAATAGTCCGGATTGACGCGGTTCCACGCAGCCCTTCCCCACTCGCTGTCGAGCGCAGGATTCCGCTCGCCGGGGAAATAGGTCAACGTATAGCGGCTCTCTCCGGACATCGGCGCATAGGTTGCGAGCCCCACGCGCTCTGCTCCGGGAATGGCCCTGAATCGTTCCCCCAACCGCTGATAGAGCTCATTGGTGTGGGTGCTGTGGTATCCGGCAAGCGCCGGATCGATGGTGATGATGTAGCGGTCTTTGGTCTGGAAGCCGAAGTCCTGTCCTTCCAGCCTGGTCAGGCTGCGCGTCAACAAGCCCGCCGCACATAGCAGCACGATAGAGAGCGCCGCCTGCAGAATGACCAGCGCCCGCTGCGATCCGGTGCCGCTGGAACGCGTGGTACGCGAGGCGGCGCGCAGCACGCTGGCCAGGTTGTTGCGGGTCGAAATCCAGGCCGGCCCGACACCGAAGAGGATGGCTGTCACCATAGCAGTGACAAATGCGAAGGCCAGCATCGCAGGGGAGGGCCGCGCGGTGATCGGTATGTAATCCACGCCTTGCAATGCCACCCCAATTACGGAACTGGAGAGAACGAAGGCCGCCCCCACCGCCCCGATGCAGCCGAGCAGCGCCAGCAGAATGCTCGATATCATGGCCTGCTGCAGCAGTTGCGCGCGGCTCGCGCCCAGCGCCATGCGGACGGCGGTTTGCTGGCTCTGCGCCATCGCCTTGACCAGCAGCAGATTGGCGACATTGGCGCAGACGATCAGCATTACGAAGCCGGCCGCCGCCATCAGCAGCTTCAGCGGCTGCTCGTAATACATACCAATGACGTTGATGCCCGGCTCGGCGGAGGCGATCTCCGTTCGCTGCCGATCGATCTGCGCCCGCTCGTCCGGATGCATCTCCGCGCTGCGGCTGCGCAGCCATTGGCGGAGCTCGGTATTCAGTTGCGCATTGATCTGTGCGTGGTTGGCGCCCGACGGAATGCGGCCGATGATGTCCAGCCAATGGCGGTCGGGCCGGGCGTTGAGCGCGCCCTCGTGTACGAAGTAGGGCTCCTGCCGCAGCGGCATCCAGAGCTCCGGCATATCGGCGTTGATGGTCTCGCCCATGAACCCCGGAGCCGTCACGCCGACGATGGTGGCCGCCGTTCCGTTCATCATCAGCGTCTGGCCGACGATATGCGGGTCGCGCCCAAAGCGCCGCTGCCACATACGATCGCTCAGCACGGCGACCGGCGACACGCCTTGCCGATCGTCGGCCGGCCGAAGCCCGCGGCCCATTGCGACCGGCACTCCAAGCACGCTGAAGTAGTTTCCGGAAACCAGTTTGCCCAGCAATGCAAACGGCGCCTGCGGATCGCCCTGGCGATGTACCAGCAGCGGCGTCTGCCCCGGCTGAAACGCAGCCATACCCTCAAAGCCCTGGGTGTGATCGCGCAGCGTCTCGTAGAGATCGGTGGAGAACAGGCTCCAGTCGCCCATCAGCTCGCTGGCCACGCAGCATGTGCTCTCGCGCCCGATCTTGTACAGCTCCGAGGGCTGCTTGACCGGCAGCGGCTTCAGCATCGAAACGTAAATCAGGCTGAAGATGGCCGTGGTCGCGCCGATGCCCAGCGCCAGCGTGAGCACAGCCGTGACGGCGAAGCCCGGACTGCGGTGCAGTTGGCGGAATGCGTAGCGGATATCGGCGGCCAGATGCATAGGTTCACTCCGTCCGCAACGCTACCATGGGTTCGGTGGAGGCCGCGCGCCGGGCCGGAACCAGCGCTGCCAGTGCCGCTGCGGCGATCAGCACGCAGGCAGCGACGCCATAACTTACTGGGTCCAGCGCCGGGACGCCGACCAGAAAACGGCTGAGCACGCGCGAGGTCTCGAGACTGACCAGAATGCCGAGCCCGATGCCCAGCAACCCGCTCTTTGCGGCAGTCGCCATCACTTCGCGCGCAACCGTGGCACGGTCCGCGCCGAGCGCCATGCGGATGCCGATCTCCCGCACCTGCTGCGCCACCGTGTAGCTGGTGACGCTGTACATGCCGACGGCGGCCAGCAGCAACGCGAGCGCCGCGAACGCCGTCAGGAGCTCTCCACGCAACTGCTGCGGCTCGGTGGCCATTGCAAGCGCGTCGCCCATGGTGGTGAACTTCATCGCGATGGACGCATCGGTGGCGAGCACGCGCTGCCGCACCGCTGGGATGAGCGTGGCCGGTGCGACAGCCGTATGCAGAACGATCTGCGCCCCGGTGATGAGACGGTGAGGATGCTGTGCCAGCGAGAAGTAGATCGCGGGCGACGGATCGTCCGCTGGAGAATCCTGGCGCACATCGCCGACGACGCCGACGATGGTGGCGCCGCGCAGGCTGTCTTCATCCATGCCGCAGACTATCTGTTTCCCGATTGGATTTTCGTTGCCGAAAGACTGATGGGCTAGCGCTTCGCTGATCACGGCCACCGGCTGCGAGCCATAAGTATCCGCGGCTGTGACCTCACGCCCGCGCAAGAGCGGTATGCGCATAGCCTGGAAGTATCCGGGGCCGGCCAGGCTGAAGATGGCATTCGACAGTCCGCCCTGGTCCATGTTTTGACCGTGATCCGGGATAGCGTAGCCGCCGTTCGAGCCGTCGTCGCCAGCGGGCACGCCCCAGGCCTCTACTGCAGATCCAACCCCTGGCAGCGCGCGCAATTGTTCGGTCAACTGTGCCAGTTTGACGATCTGCTTTTGCTGTCCTGCTAACCCATTGGCCGGCCCTTGCACGTAAATGACGAGACGGCTATCCGCGGCAAAGCCAAGCGGCACCTCGCGAATGTGTTGAATGGTGCGCAGCAAGAGTCCCGAGGTGGTGACGAGCAAAAAGCTCAGAGCGATCTCGATCGCCAGAAGAGTGCGGCGCCAGACGGAAGAGGCGCGATCCGTGCTGCCGGAGCGCGTGCCGCGGCTCAAGGCCGCTGCAGGATCGCGCCGCGCCGCCCACCAGCAGGGCAGAGTTGCACTGACTACCGTGACCAGCATCGCGATTAGAAGGCAGAAGACGAGCAGGCGCGGGTCGGGCGTGGCGCTCATGGCGCGCGGAAGTTCGGCGGCCAGCAGACCCATCAGCAGTCGCGTCGCTGGAATGGAGAGCAGAAGCCCCGCGAGGCCGCCGAGAAACGACACGACGCCCGCTTCGAGCAACACCGATCCGACAATGCGCGCCCGCGTTGCTCCCAGCGCACCGCGCACCGCCAGTGCATGCCCGTGCGCCGAAATGCGCACCAGCTGCAGATGCGCAACGTTGGCGCTGGCGATCAACAGCAGCACGCCAACTGCTGCGAGCCAGAGCCAGAGAGAGGTGCGCACGTCGCCCGTCAGCTCATCGCGCAGCGGTACAACACGCAAACTGATGTGCGCGTGACTGATGGGAAACTGTTTTGCCAGCCGGGCTGAAAGGGCGTCGGTCTGAAGCTGTGCCTCTTCGACGGTTAGTCCATTTTGCAACAACCCGACTGCATGGTAGTTGTACGAGTCGCGACTCGCGGGATCCCACGGTACCGCAGGACGGCCCAGCCAGATGGCAGTCTTCTGCGGATAATCGAAGCCTCGCGGCATCACGCCGACCACTTCAAAGGACTCGCCCTCGACCCTGATCAATTTGCCCATGGCCGGGCCCGCACCGCCCAGCTCCGCATCCGCAAAGGCGCCGCTTACCAGCGCCTGATGCGAGGCATCACCCGCGCGGAACAGTTCGCCGCGCTGAGGAACCACCCCAAACACCTCAGGAAACCTCGGGCTGATCACGGCGATATGCGTAAAGGTCGCATGATCGGGAAGCTGGACGCCCTCTTCGTACGCCTCATAATAAGCAGTCGCGGCGAAGGCCGAGCTGGCGCGCAGGTCCTCGTAGTCACCGCCAGGCACGCGCGGAATCTGATGCTGTCTGTCTTTAAACAGAGTCTCGAGCGCCACGATGCGGTCCGCGTCACGATACGGAAGCTGCTTCAGCAGCATCTGCTCGACCACGCTGAAGACGGCGGTCGTCGCGCCGATGCCAAGCGCCAGCGTGAGGATCGCGGTCACGGCAAAGCCGGGGTTGCGGCGAAGCTGGCGAACCGCGTAGCGGAGATCCTGAGCAAGTGCCATCGCTTTACTCCGTCCTCAGCGCGGTGATCGGGTCGATGGTCGCGGCGCGGCGCGCAGGCAGCATCGCGGCTAGCAGGCCGATCAGGAAAAGCACCGCCGCGATGACGAGGAAGACCACCGCCTGTTCCGAAGGAAGGTGCGCGGCCTCTGCCCCGTGCATGCCGTGCGACTCCGGCAGCACGGCGGCTATGCTCTTGGCGGCGAGCAGGGTCAGCAATGCGCCTGCCGCTACGCCGGCCGCAACCATGGCAGCCGCGCGGCTGGTTATGATCCGCACAACGTTCGCGCGCGTCGCGCCCAGTGCCATGCGCACGCCAATGTCGCGCGTGCTCTGCTCTACTTCGTGGCTCAGCAATCCATGAATGCCGACCACTGCCAGCAGCAGCGCCAGCATGGCGAAGCCGCCGAAGAGCCACGACTCCATGCGCTGGAAGTCGAGCTGATCGAGCACGATCTCCTCCATCGTCTCCGGCGTGCGGAAGGGCACGGTGGGATCGACAGCGTGTATCGCTTCGCGCAGCTCTCCATAGATGGCCTTCGGATCGCCCTTGGCGCGCACTACCAGGCTCATGCCGCTGAGATAGCCGAGCCGTTCATCCGGCGGCAGCTCGCTCGCGATGTAGTTCATCTCGGCCAGCGGCGGACGATCGAGTGCCTGCCGCACGTCCGTGACGACACCCACAATTTCCGCGTTGCCGTCGTCGATGTGCGCTCCCACCGGATCCATTCCCCCGGGAATGAACTTCTTCACAAATGCTTCGTTGACGACGATCTTGGGCGAGCCTGCGCTGCTATCGAGTGCCGGATTGAGCAGCCTGCCGCGCCTGAGCCGGATACCGAAGACGTTGTAGTAGCCGGGCGTGACCACACGAGTCTCGGCCAGCATCTCCTGATTGGGTGGATAGGGCGGCTGGCCCTTTATGTGGGTATCCGAGTTCGAGCCCCAGTTCTGGATCGGCGTGATGTTGATCAGCCCGGCCGCCGCAATCCCCGGCGCGTGCTCGAGGCGATCGAGCAAGGGCTGATAGAAGCTCGTCAGCGGATCTGTGTGCTCATAGCGTCCCGGCGAAAGATCGATCTCCGCAGATAGAATCGGCGCCGCATCGAAACCGAGATCGGTATGGCGCTGTTCGAGTATGGAGCGCACGAGCAGCCCGGAGGTAAAGAGCAGCACCAGAGCCAGCGCGACCTGCGTAATGATGAATGCGGAGCGCAGCCGATGGTGCGCGCGCGTCGTACCTGCGGCCCCGCCGGAGCGCAGCGCCTGGCTGGGATCGATGCGGGACATCCGCAGCGCAGGAATCACTCCGGCCAGCGCACTCGCCACCGTGGCGAGCACGATTGCAACGGCAAGCGCGCGCAGATTCAGGTGCACCTCGCCGCCGCGTTGCAACGCGTTCAGCAAAAAGGTACGCATGCCCCCGAGCACGAGGTTGGCCAGCAGAACGCCTACCCCGCAGCCGAAGGCGGCCAGCACCAGGCTTTCCGTCAGCACCTGGCGCAGAATCGTCGCGCGGCCCGCGCCTACCGCGGCCCGCACCGCCATCTCGCGCTCACGGCTTACGCCGCGCGCCAGCAGCAGGCCTGCAATGTTGACGCAGCACAGCATCAGCACTGCCAGCACCGCGGCGCCCATGACGGTAAGCGGCGAAGCCACGCCTTCGCTCAGCGTTGCATCGAGCGTGTGGAGCACCACGGTCCGGCCGGCATCTGTGTCCGGATAGGCGCGGCCCATGTCCGCGAAGACACGCTGCAGGTCGGCCTGCGCCTGCTGGCGGCCCACGCCCGGCCTCGTGCGGCCGATGGTCCGCAGCCAGTGCGCTCCGCGCCTCGTGAGCAACAGCGGATCGGCGTGCAATGGGGTGTAGATGGCGTTTCGCCGGCCCAGCGGAAAGCGGAAGTCCGCCGGCATCACGCCGATGATGGTGTAGGGATGGCCGTCCAGCCTCGCGACGCGACCGATCACCTTTGAGTCGCCGCTGAAGTCGCGTTGCCACACTTCATGGCTCAACACCACGACATCGTCGCGTCCGGGCTGGTCTTCGCCGGGTAGAAACGTCCGGCCAAGGATTGGACGCACGCCAAAGACATCGAAAAAGTTGTCGGTCCCCTTGGTCGCGTGAAGCGCCACTGGACCGTGGGGCGATTCGAGGTTCACGCCGGAGAAGTCGTTGTATCCGGCGAATGCCATGAACGTGTGCTGCTGCGCGCGCTCATCGCGATAAGAAGGCAGGGAGGCCGGCTGAGTGTAGCCGCTGCGCGACCGGGTCTCCGGAACCACAATCGAGTGCGGATCGGAATATGGCAGCGGCCGCAACAGCACCGCGTCGATCACGCTGAAGACCGCGGTCGTCGCCCCCACGCCGAGGGCCAGCGTGAGGATCGCGGTGAGCGCGAAGCCGGGGCTGCGGCGCAGCTTGCGTAATGCGTAACGAACGTCTTGTTGTAGCTGCATGACCGCCTCCCCTTTTTGAATCTATTGGTTGCGCAACGCCTCGACCGGCTCAATCGAGGCCGCGCGCCGGGCCGGCAGCAATGCCGCCAGCACTGCTGCCACCAGCAAGGTTACAAATGCACCGCCTAGAATCAGCGGGTTCGAACTGCTGACGTTGTACAGGTGCGCCGCCATCAGCCGGCCCAGGACGAGCGCCACCGGTATGCCGATGATGAGCCCCGTAATGACCTGCACCAGCGCGTGTTTCAGGACTCCCCGTAGCACGTCCGCACGATTCGCTCCCAGGGCCATGCGCAGACCAACCTCCGGTGTACGCCGCTCCACGGTGTACGCCGTGACGCCATAGATCCCGATCGCGGCCAGCAGCAGAGCTACCAGTCCAAACGCGGTAGTGAGCCGTGCCAGCATCTCCGGCTCGTTGAAGTTCGAGTTCACCTGCGTCTCCAGCGAGTCGATGCGGGTGATGGGCAGGTTGGGATCGATATCGCCAATGGCCTTGCGCAGCGCGGCGCCCATCTCCGCCTCGCCGCCGTGGTAGTGCACCACAATGTCTTCCGGAAAGCGGACGCGCTCGGTTTCGACGCGCTCGCGCTCGGCAAATATCTCCGCCGGCTGCGTCAGCGGCATGAAGACCATGGGCAATTGCGGCTGATCGGGATCCTCATACTTGGTGTCTTCCGCCACACCGACAATCTCAAACTCGCTCGCATCCTTCGCGCTCAGCCCGAAGTGCGCGCCCAGCGGCGGCTTGCCTTTGAGGAAATGCGACACAAAGGCCTGGTTGACGACGGCGACGCGACGCGTTGCAGCAGTGTCGCTCTCAGACAGTCCGCGACCCATGAGCACCTGTGTACCCACTGCAGCGAAGTATCCGGGGCTCACGTAGTCGAAGGTCGTCCGGTAATAATTGTTGGTGAATACCGGCGGCGGCGGCGGCTCACCCGGCAGATAGGCCAGATCGTGCCAGCCGTCGTGCGATAGCGGACTGAAGGTTGCATAACCAAGATCGATCACGCCCGGCGTCTGCCTTAACTGCGTATCGAACTTGCGCTCCAACTCCGCAAGTTTCTGGATATCGTATCCGCCAGCCACGGGATTGACGCCGATGACCATGCGGCCAGAGGTTGCGAGGTGCAGGTTCTGGTGCTCCAGCGCGCGCAGGCTCAGCGTCAGCAGGCCGGCGGTTGAAAGCAGTGCCAGCGACAGCGCCGCCTGCAGCACGACCAATGCCTTCTGCGGCCAGGCCGTCTTGTCGCCCGCGGTCCGGCTGGCGCCGCGCAAGGCTTCGATGGGATCGAAGTGCGATGTGATCCACGCCGGCACGCAGCCGAAGATAACTCCTGCAAGAATCGCCACCGCCAGCGCAAACCCGAACACGGGCAGCGAAACCGAGGTCGAGAGCGGCGAAGATTGCGCACGCGTCAGCACCATCGCGAGCATGGCGCGGGAGCCGAAGACCGAAAGCAGCAGGGCCACTGCGCTTCCGGCGAGAGACACCACCAGGCTCTCCACCAGCGTCTGCCGCACCAGCCGGCTGCGTTGCGCCCCCAGGGCCAGACACACCGCGGTCTGCTGCCGGCGCGCCATACCGCGCACCAGCATCAGGTTTGCGAGGTTGGCACAGACGATCAGCAGCACGAAGCCGGCAATCATCAGCAGCAGTTTCAATCCGGAGGCGTAGGTGTCGCGCAGCGAGCTGATGCCGGTCGCCGCCGGTACCCACTCGGTGCGCTGCTGGCCAATGGCAGTAACCTGCGTGGCCGAGAGCGTCTCCGGATGCGCCCGCAGCCAGTCCTGGAGCAGTCCGCCGCTCGCCGCATCAATGCCCGCGGGCTTCGCGCCCGTCTGCGAGCGACCAATCAGGTAGAGCCAGTATTGGCCTGGGTGGTCCATGGCGTCGATGTTGGTGAGCATCGGCTCAAGGGCCAGCGGCGCCCATATCTCCGGCGTATCCGCATCAACCCGCGTGCCGAAAAACGTCGCCGGCAGTATGCCAGCGACCGTCATCGCGCGGTTGTTGATCATCAGCGTGGAGCCGACAATGCCTGCCGCTCCGCCGAAGCGCCGCTGCCAGAGGCTATAGCTCAGCACCACCTGCGGCTGCTTGCCTCGGCTGTCGTCCGAGGGTTGAAGCACACGGCCTTGCGCCGAAGTCACGCCCAGCGTGGAAAAGTAGTTCCCTGAGACGAATTGCAACCGCGCCGGTTGCGCACCCTGGGTGCTGTTTTCGGGCCGCAAGCCTACCGCCCGCACCCCGGCTTCGACCGCAGCCATGCTGGAAAAGCCGGGAAGGTGCGCGCGGAAATCCAGATACTGATCGTAGGAGAAGAGGCTCCAGTCACCGAAGAGGCCACCGCCGTTGAAGCAGCAGTCGTATGACGAGCCCAGCTTGTAAAGCTGCTCCGGAGCCTGGACCGGGAGCGGCCGCAGCATGACCTGATAGATCAGCGTGAAGATCGCGGTAGTCGCGCCCACTCCGAGCGCCAGCGTCAGCACCGCGGTGATAGCGAAGCCCGGCGTGCGGCGAAGCTGCCGCAGGGCGTAACGAAGCTCCTGCAGGAATTGTTGGATGACCGGCACGGGCCCCCCTTTCTGTTTGGTTATTCCATGCGCAGCGCGACCATCGGCTCAATCGACGCCGCGCGTCTCGCGGGAACCAGCGCAGCCACCGCCGCGGCCAGCGCCAGCATCGCGAGCGTGATAAGGGCGACCGGCACATCGAAAGCGCCCACGCCGTAGAGGTGCTGCGCCATAAATTTGCCGGCCGCATAGGCCAAAGGCACACCGATGGCGAGCCCGATCACGCAATGGGTGAGAGCGCGCTTGAGCACGTCGCGCAGGATGCTGGCGCGGTCTGCGCCGAGCGCCATGCGCACACCGATTTCGCCGGTACGCCGCTCGACTGAATACGCCGTGACGCCGTAGAGCCCGATTGAGGCCAGGATCAGCGCGACGAGTCCGAAGAGCGAGGTGAGGCGCGCCAGCAGCTCGTCCTGATTGAAGTTGGTGGATACCTGAAATGCAAATGTCTGGAAAGTTCGCGGCGTCAGCAGCGGATTGACGTCTGCAAAAGCGCGGCGAGTCTCGGCTTCCATGGTCGCCGGCGTCGCATTGGCGACGTCCAGCACCACCTGCCCGGCGTAGTGCCCAAGTGCTTCGCCTGGCTTGTCCTTCGCCTTGAAGACCTCAGAGTTCTGCGCAAACGGCAGGTAGTACATGGGCGGCGGCAACACGTTCGGGTCCTGGTGTTTGGTGTTCTCCACGATGCCGACGATCTCAAACTGCGAGCGCAACTCCCGCTCCAGGCCGAAATGCTGGCCGATGGCCCTCCCGTGGTAATAGCGGTCGGCGAAGACCTGGTTCACGATCGCGACCTTGCGCGTGCGGTTATCGTCGCCATCGGTAAAGAATCGCCCCGTGCGCAGCTTGGCTCCGATGGCATCGAAGTAGTCCGGACTGATTCGGATATAGGCCGCGACATACCAATCACTGTCCGGCCGCGGATCGGGCTGGCCGGGGATGAAGACGCCCCCATTCCAGTTATCCTGGCTCAGCGGGGTGTAGAGCGCGAACGCAACCTTCTGCGCGCCGGGAATCTGCATCAGCCGGTCGTGCAGCTTGCGGTAGAGATCGTTGAGCTGGTCCGGCCTGTACCCGGCGAGGAAGGGATCGATGCCCACGATGTACCGGTCCCGCGTAACAAAGCCGAAGTCCTGCTTCTGAAGATTATTCAGACTGCGCAGCAGCAGGCCCGCAGCGCACAGCAGCACGACGGACAGCGCGGCCTGCGTAATCACCAGGGCACGCTGCAAGGTCGAGCTGGAATCTTTCATGGTGCGCGAGGTGCCGCGAATCGCCGAAGCCGGATCTGTCTTGGTCGAAATCCACGCCGGGATGATCGCGCACAGCACCGCTGTCACCAAAGCGGCAAGCACGGCAAAGCCCAGCACCGGCAGCGACGGACTCACGTTCACCGGAACATACTCTGCTCCGCGAAAGGCCAGCCGGAGCACCGAATGCGCTACGGCATACGCCATCCCGATAGCGCCGGCGCCTCCGATCAGCGCCAGCAAGATGCTCGAGATCATCGCCTGGCGCACCAGCTGCGCGCGCGTCGCACCCAGCGCAATGCGCACCGCCTGCTGCTGCCGCTCCGCGGTGGCGCGCACCAGCAGCAGGTTGGCCACGTTCGCGCAGACAATCAGCAGGACGAAACCGGCAGCCCACATCAGCAGCTTCAGTCCCTGGCCGTAATTGCGCGACATGGTATTGGCGCCAGTTCTTGCCGAGGAAAGCTGCGTCTTCTGCCGGCCGATCTGGGCGCGTTCCGCTGCGTTGAGCGTGTCCCGCCCGTCGAGCCACTGCCGCAGCTCCACGTTCAATTGCGCCGTGATCTGCGCCAGATCAGCGCCCGGCGCGACGCGGCCCACCACATCGAGCCAGTGCGTATCCTGATGATGGGTATGCGCCGCATCCGCGCCCGTAAACTTCGCCTCCTGGTTTAGCGCGAGCCACAAGTCCGGCGGGTCCGTCTGCACAATCTCGCCCTGATACTCCGGCGCAGTCACGCCCACAACCGTCACCACCACGCCATTCATGGTTAGGTTCGCGCCGATCATGTGCGGATCGAGTCCAAAGCGCCTCTGCCATGTCCGGTAGCTCATCACTGCCGCCGGGGTCGCGCCCTCCGTATCGTCCGAAGGCTGAATCGGCCGCCCAAGCGCCAGCGGCACGCCGAGCGTCGAGAATTCGTTGCCCGCGACGAAGCGCCCCTGCAACGTAATGGGAGGCTGCTGGTCGCCCACGCGCCGGGTCAACAGAGAGGTGGAAAACGACTGAAATGCCGTCAGGCTTTCAAAGCCCTTGGTGTGATCGCGGAAGTAGAGATAGAGGTCGTTCGAGAAGATGCGCCAGTCATCGCCCTGCAGCCCGCCGTAGTTGCAGCAGGTCGGCTCGCGGCCCACCATGTACAGCTTCGAAGGCTGGTGCACGGGCAAGGCCTTCAACATGGTGTTGTAGATCAGAGTGAAGATGGCAGTCGTCGCGCCCAGTCCGAGCGCGAGCGTCAGCGCCGCCGTGATGGCGAATCCGGGATTGCGACGGAATTGCCGCAATGCGTACTGCACGTCCCTGAGCAGCTTCCCCATCGCGGCGCTCCCTCCTGAAGATAATCAAGGCTTAAACAATAGACACACTTCGCCCTCGCTTTCGCACTTCGTGGTGCGGGCGCCGAATCTACTGGACTTGCAGCAACTGCTCCGGCGACAACTCTCCTTCGGCAATCACCTTGCCGTCGAATAGGTGCACCTGGCGATCCGCGTGGCGGGCAAAGCGCGGATCGTGCGTCACCATGCAGATGGTCGCGCCTTCCTTGTGCAGCTCGGAGAGCAACTCCATCACCGCTTCGCCGTTCTTCGAGTCCAGGTTTCCGGTGGGCTCATCGGCCAGCAGGATGGACGGCGAACCGGCCAGGGCGCGGGCCACGGCGACACGCTGCTGCTGACCGCCGGAGAGCTGCGAGGGATAGTGACGCATGCGGTGCGCCATCCCCACGCGCTCCAGAGACTCCTGCACGCGGCGCTTGCGATCGGCCGCAGGCATGCCGGAGCGGTAGGTCAAGGGCAGCTCCACATTCTCGGCCACCGTCAGGTCGCCGATCAGGTTGAAGCTCTGGAAGATGAAGCCGATCTCCTGGTTGCGGATGCGCGAGCGCTCGGCAAAGCTCAAGTTCTCCACCGGCTTGCTGTTCAGCTGGTAGCGTCCGGCGGTTGGCGTGTCGAGCAGCCCGATGATCGAGAGCAGCGTCGACTTGCCGCAGCCCGACGGGCCCGACATGGCAATATAATCGCCGCGATTGATCGCCAGATGCACGCCGGAAAGCGCGTGCGTTTCGATCTCATCCGTGTAAAAGACCTTGGTCAGCGCTTCGATCTGTATCAGTGCCTGTGCTGTTTCGTCCATAGTTGGCCTCGTGTTCCTTCCCTTCCTAAGATCGGTTGTTATTCGAGCCGGATGCGGTCCACCTGGTCCCAGCGCGACATGTCGGACAGAATGACGGTATCTCCTTCGTTGAGCCCACCGAGCACCTGAATAGCATTTACCGAGGCGTGTCCCACTTTTACCTGGACCCGGTTCGCGTATTTGCCGTCAGGAGTCAGCTTGAACAAACTGATGGTTGAGTCTTCATTGCCAAAGGCAGGGCGGCCGACATAGAGCACGTTGTTCATCCGCTCCAGGTCGATTTGCCCATCCACGCTCAGGTCCGGCCGCTCCCCCTCGATAAAGCCGTCCAGCGCTACGTCTACAGTGACGGTTCCGTTGTGCACGCCCGGATCGATGCGTTGTACCGTTCCGTTGATGATCCCGTTGTGCGTATCGATCGCGGCCGGCTGCTTGAGCCGGATGTCCCGGGCCTGTGTCTCCGGAATGTTCAACGCTGCCTTCAATTGATTGGGCTGGATTACCTTTGCAAGCATGGTCCCTGGCGTCACCTCTTGCCCCACGGCGACCGGCACCGCGGTTGTGCCGATGTCCGTGAGCACGCCGTTGATGCCCGCTCTTACTTTCAACGAATCCAGTTGCTGCTGCTTAAGCTGATCCATCGCGCGCGCCTGATCCACCTTGGCCTGAGCCACAGCAAGCTGCGTCTCCAGGGCCTTCTCGTTGATGGATACGACGTTCTGCTGCATTTGGTTCTGTGTAGTTAAACCCTGCGCGTTGCTTTTTGAGGCCTCGGCGGTAATTCCTGATACGACGCCAAGCTTGTAGAGCGCCTCATCGGTCGCCGCCTGCCGCTTGGCGGTCTCGTATGAGGCGTTGGTGGTGGCCGCAGTCGCCTTCTGGGTGTTGAGCGTGCTCTGCAGCTGCACTTGGGTGTTCTTCAGGTCGGCCTCTGCCGATGCAAGCGCCAGCTTCGCGTCCATCGCCTGCTGTGTGACAGTGGGATCGCTTAGCTCCATGATGACGGTATCCGCCTTCACGTTCGATCCGGGCAGCACCAGGAGGCGGGTAATCGTAGCGCTGGTCTGCGCGGCAATCTGCCGGATCGAATCTTCGCGCGGTACCAGGGTCCCGTTGCCGCGGACCTGCCGGATCAGGTTGCCGCGCTTCACCGTATCGGTCCAGACCACGCTGCGCTCTACGGTGGGGGCGGCGGGCTTCAGCCGCATGACGGCGAAGGTCACGCCGGCGAGGATGACGATGGCTGCCGCGATGGTGACAATGCGGCGGCGACTCTTCTTAGCTTTGATATCTGGGCGAGCGATGTCCATCACACCCTCCTAGTGCACTTCGACGCCCAACCCGGATCCGGCGTCTAACGTGTTGATGCAAAGATACTTCAGGACAACCATAGCGGGCGTCCACGCAGGCTTTGCTGTCCGGTCGTGTGTGGTCGTGTCCATTTCCGGACATGTTGCCGGCGGAGATACTACGACTAAGGATTTATTTCCGGATTAGGCAACTTCATAGACAATCACCGGGACTGGCAGGTCTCCCCCCCATTTCCCTGCCAGAGACACGCTTCTGGAGCCGACATGCACGCAATTTCCGCCACCGATACCGGGCTGAAGCTGACCACCCTGCTCATCAAAGCCCAGCAGGAGCCCCTCCTCATCCGCCACAATCAACAGGATATGGCCGTCATGCTATCCGCCACCGAGTACCAGCGGCTCGCCAAGCGCCCGTCAATATCCGCGTGGCCCCGCAGCATCGACCTCAAGCTGGCAGCCCTGCTCGACGCCTGCGACTAGAAATCCTCCCCAGGAACACGAAGGCCGGAGCACTGTGCTCCGGCCTTCGCACTTTCTATCGCGTTAGTGAATCAGGCCCGTGCCGGATCGCCTCGTTCCGCATCGATGCCCAACTCGGAGAAAGCCTTCTCTGCCTTGGCGGCGTCGAACTTGCCTTCGCGCGCCAGGCGCGACAGCGTTGCTGCCGCGATCGACTCAGCGTTCACCTCGAAGTGGCGGCGCAGATGTTCGCGGTTATCGCTTCGGCCAAAGCCGTCAGTGCCGAGCGAGACCAGGCGATCCCGCAGCCACGGCGCAAGCTGATCCGGAACCGCCTTCATGAAGTCGGTAGCAGCGACGATCGGCCCCGCCGCGTTGCCGAGCGCGGCCAGGATGTATGGCTGCTTGACCGGCTGCGATGGATGCAGGCGGTTCCACCGCTCGACCGCGAGTGCATCGCGCCGCAGCTCGTTGTAGCTGGTCACGCTCCACACATCGGAGGCCACGTTGTACTTCTCCGCCAGAATCTGCTGCGCGCGCAGCGCCTCGTTCAGGATTGGACCGCTGCCGAAGAGTTGCGCCACCGCGCTTCCCTTCGCCGCCGGACGCAGACGATACATGCCGCGCAGGATGCCTTCCTCGATGCCCTTGGGCATCTCCGGCATGGCGTAATCCTCGTTGTACATGGTGAGGTAGTAGAAGAGGTCTTCGCCCTTCTCGTACATACGGCGCAGACCATCCTGAATAATGGTGGCGAGCTCGTAGACGAACGCGGGATCGTAGGTGGCGCAGGTCGGCACGGTCGAGGCGAGCACAATGGAATGCCCATCCTGGTGTTGCAAGCCTTCGCCCAGCATCGTCGTGCGGCCGGCGGTGCCCCCCATCATAAAGCCTTTGCCGCGCGAGTCCGCGAAGGCCCACGCCATGTCCCCGATGCGCTGGAAGCCGAACATCGAGTAGTACATGTAGAACGGAACCATCGGCAGGCGGTAGTTGGTGTACGCCGTGCCCGCCGCGGTGAACGAGGCCATGGAGCCGGCCTCGGTAATTCCCTCTTCCAGAATCTGCCCGTCCTTCTCTTCACGGTAGTAGAGCAGCATGTCCACATCGTGCGGCTTGTACTTCTGGCCTTCGCTGGCGTAGATGCCCACCTGCCGGATGGCCGACTCCAGCCCGAAGGTCCTGCCCTCGTCGGGCACAATGGGCACGATGAACTTGCCGAACGCGGGGTCCTTCATCAGGTGGCGCAGAATGCTGACGAACCCCATCGTCGTCGACACCGCGCGGCCCTTTGAGCCGGCGGTCCACTCCGCGAACGTATCCAGCGCGGGCGCCTTGAAGTCGAGCTTCGGGACCTCGCGCTTGGGCATGAAGCCGCCCAGCGTCTCGCGCCGCTCCAGCATGTAGGCAATCTCTGGCGCGTCTTTCCCGGGACGATATGGCAGCCCGTTCTTGGCCGTCTCCTCCGACACCGGGATATTGAAGCGCTTTACGAATTTCTCCAGCTCGTTGTCCTGCAGCTTCTTTTCCTGATGGCTGGCGTTGCGCGCCTGCGTGCTGCCCAGCCCATAGCCCTTTACTGTCTTCGCGAGGATCACGGTCGGGCCGCCCTTGTGCTCGGTCGCGCGCTTGTAGGCGTTGTAAATCTTGAAGCGGTCATGGCCGCCGCGATGCAGATGCCCGATCTCGTCATCCGTCATATCGCTGACCAGTTCCAGCAGCTCCGGATATTTCCCAAAGAATTCCTGCCGCGTGTATGCGCCGCCCTTTGCCTTGTAGGCTTGGTAATCGCCGTCCACGCACTCTTCCATGCGCTTCAGCAATAGGCCGGTGTGGTCGCGCTCGAACAGCTTGTCCCAGTCCGCGCCCCAGATCACCTTGATCACGTTCCAGCCGGCTCCACGGAACATCCCTTCCAGCTCGTCGATGATCCGTTTGTTGCCGCGCACCGGACCATCCAGCCGCTGCAGGTTGCAGTTCACCACGAAGATCAGGTTGTCCAGCTTCTCGCGGGTTGCCATCGAGATCGCGCCCAGCGTATCGACCTCATCCGTCTCGCCGTCCCCCACGAATGCCCAGACCTTCCGATCGGTCTTCTCAATCAGGCCGCGATCTTCCAGATACCGCATGAAGCGCGCCTGGTAGAGCGCATTCAACGGCCCCAGACCCATCGACACCGTCGGGAAGCGCCAGAAGTCCGGCATCAGCCACGGATGCGGATAAGACGAGAGGCCCGGCTTGTCGCGCAGCTCGTGGCGGAAGTTCAGCACCCGCTCCTCGTCAAGACGGCCTTCGAGATAGGCGCGCGCATACACGCCAGGCGAGGCATGGCCCTGAAAGTAGACAAAGTCGCCCGGCTGGTTGCCGTAGCTGGCATGAAAGAAGTGATTGAAGCCGACTTCGAGCAGCGTTGCCAGCGACGAGTAGGTCGAGATATGCCCGCCGATGCCCGCGTCCTTCTTGTTCTGCCGGTGCACCATGGCCATGGCGTTCCAGCGGATCAGGCTCTCGACCCGCCGCTCGAGATCCGGATTGCCCGGATACGACACTTCCTCGTGCTTGGGAATGGTATTCAGGTAGGGAGTGATCAACTCGCCTGCGGTATTGATGCCGGCCTCGCGCGCGCGGCGGCGAAGCGCGGTCAGGAGCTCGGCGCTATGTTCGGCGCCCTCTGCGACCACGACCTCGTCAAAGGCCTCGATCCACTCGGCCATCTCTTCAGAAAAGCTTGTCTGGACTGGCACTGCCTCTTTTGTGCTCATCGATCGGGATCACTCACCTGTCGGAATTGGGTCTTGCCGTGGTCTGCGCGGAAAGGCATCGGCCACTGTCCAGTATAACGTTGGTCCAGCACTGGTGTTGGCGCAGCAGTCCGTCAGCGATTGTCATCTCGACCGGAGCGAAGCGAACTGGAGAATCCGCTTTTCTAACGCTGAAATCCCGGCTGCTCGCCGGTCTAGTCCGGCAGTCCGGTCAGCCGCGCCTTCTCCCGCTCGAAGAACCGCTCCATGAACTTGGTATCGAAGCGGCCCTCGCGAAACTCCGGATCGGCGAAGATGCGCTGGTGCAGCGGGATCGTCGTATGAATCCCCTCCACCACAAACATTTCGAGTGCCCGCTGCATGCGCGCCATCGCCTCCGCGCGGTCCTTCCCGTGCACGATCAGCTTGGCAATCAGCGAGTCATAGTACGGCGGCACAATGCCCTCGGCATACTGCGCCGTATCCACGCGCACACCGTTGCCGCCGGGCACATTGAAGACGTCGATCTTCCCTGCCGACGGGGTGAACTTCTCCGGATGCTCGGCGTTCACGCGGCACTCGATCGCATGGCCGCGAATCGTCACCGGATCGGTCACAATATCCGATAGCTTCTCATCCGACGCAATCCGCAACTGCGCCTTCACCAGGTCGAGGCCCGTCACCATCTCGGTCACCGGATGCTCCACCTGGATGCGCGTATTCATCTCTATGAAGTAGAGCTTGCCGTCCTCGTCCATCAGGAACTCGATGGTCCCGGCGTTCTGGTAGCCGATCTGCTCCAGGCACCGGCGGATGGTCTTGCCGATCTCATCGCGCATCTTCGCATCGACCATGAGAGACGGCGCTTCCTCGATCAGCTTCTGATGGCGCCGCTGGATGGAGCACTCGCGCTCGCCCAGGGACATCACGTGCCCGTGCTGGTCCGCGAGCACCTGGAACTCGATGTGCCGCGGCTGCTCGATAAACTTCTCCATATAAAGGTCGCCGTTGCCGAAGGCATTGGCCGCCTCGGTCTGCGCCGCCTGAAACAGCGGAGGCAGCTCGTCCTTCGAGCGGACAACGCGCATGCCACGCCCGCCGCCGCCCGCCGATGCCTTCAGGATCACCGGGTAGCCGACCGACTTGGCCCACTCCAGCGCCTCGCCCTCGCTTTGGATAACGCCTTCGGAGCCGGGTAGGATCGGCACCTTGGCCTTCTTCATGGCCATGCGCGCCTTTTCCTTCTCGCCCATCAGCCGCGTCACCTCCGGCGGCGGTCCGATGAACTTGATGTTCGACGCGCGGCACACTTCGGCGAAGTTCGCGTTCTCACTCAACAGGCCGTAACCCGGATGGATCGCATCCACATCCGCAATCTCCGCCGCGGAGATCACCGCCGGCACATTCAGGTAGCTTTCCGCCGAGCGCGGCGGCCCGATGCAGATGGCCTCATCGGCAAAGCGGACATGCAGTGAATTGCGGTCGGCCTCGCTGTACACAGCCACCGTGCGGACGCCAAGCTCTTTGCACGCGCAGATCACACGCAGCGCAATCTCGCCGCGATTGGCGATCAGGACTTTCCGAAACATGCATTCCCTTCGCGCGCCCTCTTCAGCAAACCGGCCGCGCCGTCACAATCTCGCATTACACAAAAATCGTCATCTCGACCGAAGCCGCTCGCGGAAGCGATCGGCGCAGTGGAGAGACCTGCTGTTTCTCAACTCGCTCACACCGTTCAACGTGAGCAATATACGTTCGTCATCCTGAACGTAACCGAAGGTGGAGTGAAGGACCTGCTGTATCTACCTTTCAATATCGGCGCGAAGCGCCGCTCAACCAACGCCAATGCTCTAATCCTCACCTGGGCCGCACGGCAAACAGCTTCTGCCCGTACTCCACCGGCTGCCCATTCGTCACAAAGCGCTTTACGATTTCGCCGGCCGCATCGGACTCGATCTCATTCATCAGCTTCATCGCTTCCACGATGCACAGCACCTGACCGACTTCGATCGTATCGCCTGGTTTCACAAATGCAGGCGAGCCCGGCGAACCCGACTCGTAGAACGTGCCCACGATCGGCGACTTCACGACGTGCAGGCCGGCTTCGTCATCCACTGGCGTTGCCGCCGGAGCCGCTGCCGCCGGGGCGGGGCCTGCCGGAGCCGCCGCCGGATGCGTATGCGCCACGACTGACGGCTGAAAGCCCGCCGAATGTGCTGCCTGGGCTGCGGCCGCCAGATGCACCATCTGCGAAAGGTCCGCTGCCTGTGCCGCGCCGGCAAACTTCAGCCGCACCTTCAGATCGCCCCGTTCCAGGTCGAACTCGCCGATGTTGTTTTCCTTCAGGAACTCGATGAGCTGTTTCAGCTCTGCTATCTCTTCCGGATTCATGCTTCCCAATCTTTTCGTTCTCGGCCTGCAATCACGTTCACAGCTCAATCCACGCCTTGGTCGCGGGCGTCAGTACGCGGCATCCGCGCCGCTCCACCACCACCGTGTCCTCAATCCGCAGGCCGAAGGCGCCCGGTATATAGATGCCAGGCTCGATGGTAATGACCATCCCGCTGGTTAGCAACGCCTGTTGCGCCATAGCGATGCGCGGCGATTCGTGAATCTCCAGCCCCACGCCGTGCCCGGTCGAATGCGTGAAGTACTCCGCCAGCTTCGCCTCGCGCAGCACGCTGCGTGCCGCCTCATCCACATCGCCGGCTCTGGCGCCCGCGCTCACCGCCGCGACGGCATTCTCCTGCGCGGCCAGCACCGCGTCGTACGCCTCGCGCTCACGCTCTGTGGCGCGCCCCAGGTGCACAGTGCGCGTCATGTCCGAGCAATAACCGTTGAGAATAACACCGAAGTCGAGCGTGACGAATCCGCGCCGCGGCAGCTTCGCCGCGGAAGCCGTGCCGTGCGGCATCGCCGATCGCTCGCCGCTGGCCACGATGGTTGGAAACGACATCGCCTCCGCGCCCCACAAGCGCGCGCGATATTCCAGCTCCGCCGCGACTGCGTTCTCCGCGGTGCCGGGGCGCATGAAGCCAAGAATGTGCTCGAAGAGCCGCACGCCCAAGGCGGCCGCCGCCGCCATGCGCTCGATCTCGGCGGCATCCTTCACCATGCGCTGTTCTGCAATTAACGGAGTCGCAAGCGGCTCAAAGAATCGCTTCGCACCTCCCTTCGCAGGTTTCCCTGCAGAGCCTTTGACGGCCTTTTGCATTGCGGCGAGCGCGGAGACAGTCGTCTGCTCGCCGTCGTAATACGTGTGCTTCACTCGCGCAGCCGCAAGCCAGCGGCAGGCCTCAGGCACCGACGGGCCCTTCGCGATCCGCACTTCCGCAGACTTCACCTCTGCCTCGGCCTGCGCCGTGTATCGGCCATCGGTGACCAGCAGCGCCGCCTTCGCCGTAATTGCCAGCGCGGCATTCGATCCGGTAAACCCGCACAGATAGCGCACGTCGGGAAGATGCGTCACCAGCAGCGCAGGGATCTTTCGCTTCGCCATCGTCGCCCGCAGAAGGCGCATGCGCGAGCGGTGATTTGTGAGCGAGCCTGTGCGTCCCGGGGAAGACATCACGACAGCTCACACACATATGCGGAGGAGTTTCGGAAAGAGAGGTACATCGGAATCAGTTTACTGAGCCGCGCTCTTCCGCCGCATCGGACGCACGCTCTGCACCGGCTTTGCCTTCGCCCGCGCCGGCTTCTCCTCCGTGGGTTTTCCAGTCACCCGCGCCGGCATGTTGCCGCCGGAGCTCTGCTGGTCCATCCAGTCGTTCAGCCGCGAGCGCTTGAAGCGCCACCGATTGCCCAGCTTGAACGCGGGCACAAACCCTTCGGACGCGTATTTGTATAAGGTGTCTGCGCTGATTCCCAGATAATCCGCCGCCTGGCGAATATCCATCACCTCGCGCTGCTCTGTTGCTGCCGTCTGCGCTTTCATCGGAGTCGCATGCCTCCCCAGGGAACGTCCTCCCGGGCAGCACCCCACTGGCCCCGCATGGGTACCCGGCGTCTTGTATATACCCTGTTTCCTCCGGCATCTTCAAGGAAAGATTCCACTCCCATGCCGTCCGAATGGGGGATTGCTGTTGGTTTTCCGGGTTACACCGGCTTTCCCGGCATCGTTTGACCTGCCGCCGCCCGCGCCGGGCGGGGCCGCATCGAACTTGAAAACAGCCCAAACGTTCAAGCTCGAAAGATATGCTGGCATTGCGGTGAACAAAGGATTCCGTGGTTGATCGCGAAAAGATATTTGCTTCCAGGCGGGTGACGCCGCCCACCGGCTCCGGCTTTCGCGCCGTGCACCCGCCGCGGCGCCATCGCTGGCCTGTCGCCGCCGTCTTCAGCATCCTGTTTGCGCTGGCTGGATTCCGCTACGCCCTCCACAACTGGCACCACCCGGACAGCCCATTGCCCTTCGCGCTTCCGCTGCTTGGCATCGCAATCCTGCTCGGCGCGTGGAACCGTTTCGGCCGCCGCGCCAGGTAAATCAAATTTCGATATCTCGGAGAGTAATTTCTTCAGGAATTCCGTGTAAGTCGCGCACCATTCCATGCGCGCGTTTCTCTATTTAGAGAAAGCTTGCAGATGTCCATTTCTCGCAGCATTTTCTCGTTAGACTAGACAACATGTTGTCTAACTCCTCTCCATCTGAATACTGATTCATTGTCTTGCGCTTGAGCAGGACCACCTTGGGCATTTCCAATCCCCTACCCCAGGAGCAGTTGCAGTGAAAAAGCACATCCTTCTCTCTTTGGCCGCGACGCTGGTCGCGAGTCCCCTCTGGGCAAGCGCCCAAAACAGCATGAGCCTCTCCACCACAGCACTCAACTTCAACGGGTCCAGCGGAAACGTCTCATCGCAACCGCTGACCATCACCGTAAGGGGTTCAAGGCCAGTTACAATTCGAAGCGTATCTTTCTCGAACGGTGTATTCTCCGGCCCTCCGATGTCTCTGCCTGCCACCCTATCCGGCGGTCAAAGCTACACCGCCCAGGTGAGCGCCCAGCCCGCAAACACCGCTCAAACAGGTACGCTCACGATCGGCTCCTCCGCCGGGACCTTCACTGTCTCGCTGACAGAGACCGCCGACCAGCAGCCGGCAAGCAATCACAAGGTCGCGCTGGCGTGGCAAAAGCCCGGCACTGGATATAACGTCGCTTCCTATGACGTGGACCGCGCTCCGGCAGGCGGCACCTCATTCACGCAGATCGGCTCAACCGGAGGAGGAACACTCAACTGGACCGATGCCTCAGTGCAAAGCGGTCAAACCTACGTATATCGCGTGCGCTCTATCGGCGATGAAGGCGACACCAGCGGCCCATCCAACACCGTTACTATGACTATCCCCTGAACGGCATACCCTGAATCACAAACAGAGACGCGCATCGGAAGTCCATTCCGGTGCGCGTCTCTTTTCGATCGCCTGAAGTTTTAGTTATCCCGCCGGTGCAGCGTCGGCCGGTCATCATCCGAGCCGTTCTGGCCATTCTGCCCATTCTGGCCGTTCTGCCCATTCGCATCGGGTGACGTACTGGCACGCCGCAGTGACGGCTTCTTCTCGTTCTGCCCGTCGCGCAGCTTGCGCTTGTTCTCTATGCGCGCCAGCCGCGCCTTCACATCATCAAACTCTGAGGTCGTGATGACGTATTCCTCTTTCGGCGGCAGCAGGTGGGAAATCTCCTCCTGCGTCGCCAGGATGCGATCCGGCGTCTGCGGATGGTCGGAGAAGGTCTTCTCCACCAGGTTCGGCCGGGTCTTCTCCAGGTGCTCGATCTTCTCGAACATGCTGGGTAGCGCCTGCGGATCGTAGCCGGCGCGGTACATGTACTGAACGCCCAGGAAATCCGCCTGCCGTTCGAAGTCGCGCGAGAACTTCAGGAAGGTGATCGGCACCGCCAAACCCGACGCCTCATACAGCCCATACCCCAGGCCGCCGCCGAGGAAGATCAGCGGGATGGTCCCAAACTGCGCATAGTTCAGCCGCGTCTGCTCACGCATCTGGTGATGCGCCGCCACATGGGCGATCTCGTGCGCCATCACGCCCGCCACTTCCGCTTCATCGTCTGCCGCCAGAATCAGCCCGCTGTTCACGTAGAAGAAGCCGCCGGGCAGCGCCATCGCGTTGATCTCGTCCGAATCGATCACCCGGATGGTGAACGGCACCTTGGCGTCGGAGTTCTTGACGATGTTCTGGCCGATCCGGTTCACATACTCTGTCACCACCGGATCGTTGATGAACTTGACGCTCTTCTCGATCTCCATCGAGACGCCCTTGCCCTCTTTCATCTCCGTCTCGGTCGAGTACCAGTTGCCGATGCCGCGGCCGCCGATGTCGCGCGTGCCCACCGCGCTCACATCGTCAATGCTGCCCTTCTTCACGCCCGGCATAATGCCGTTCGGCCCAGGCTCGGGCGCCGTGTTCTTGCGCGCGCGGATCGCCGTGTCCTGCGCCGCAGCCACCTCTTCCGCCGTCGGCTGGCAGCCCGGGTCCTTCTCTTTCTTCTTGTCTTTTTTGTCCTTCTTCTTCCCGTTGTCCGTCTCGCACGGCGAGGGGCTCGGCTGGGTGCGGGCCGGCGTTGCTGTCGGGGTCGACTGCGGAGCTCCCTGCTGGTCGGTCGGTGTCGGGGACGGCAGCGGTGGAGGCGTGCCGCCCGGGTTCGTGTTCGGGCTTGTGCTCGTCGGCGCGCCCGTGCCAGGCGTCGTTTGCGGAGTGGTCTGCTGCGCCTGCAGGGTTAGCGTCGCCATTGCGAGCAGGGCGGGCAGGAAGACTTTGGTGGAGGAAGAACTGGATACCCGCATAAAGCACCTCAAAGGAGAGGCCAGCCGGCCGAGCTCAGACTGAGCCGCTTCTTTAGACCATGATACGCCGCCATTGGTGAGCGGGGGCTTGCATGCACATGTACCTGTACCGTCCCACTCACATTTCAGCGGTCGACGAGCGAGTTGGGAATCACTTGGAGCGATCGCCCGGCTTCAGTGAGATTCGATCAGGTCGCCCACAGTTGTAAAGCGTGAGCGACCCGGGAGCGAACCCAGCAATGCAGGCACCATTGCCCCGGACGGCCAGTCCGGCGTGGGGCTAGTCGTAGTATTCCAGCCCCAGATGCGTAATCAAATCCGCGCCCATAATGTGCCGCAGCGTGTTCTTCAGCTTCATCGACTGGATAAACAGATCATGTTCCGGATAGAGCCCTTCGGCGGTCATCGGCGACTTGAAAAAGAAGCTCAGCCACTCCTGGATGCCGCGATGCTTCAGCTCCGGCGTGCGCGATGCCAGATCCAGAAACAGCACCAGGTCCAAAGCCAGCGGTGCCGCCAAGATCGAGTCGCGGCATAGAAAATCCACCTTGATCTGCATCGGATAGCCCAGCCATCCGAAGATGTCGATGTTATCCCAGCCTTCTTTGTTATCACCGCGCGGCGGGTAATAGTTGATGCGAACCTTGTGGTAAATGTCGCCGTACAGATCCGGGTACAGCTCCGGCTGCAGGATGAAGTCTAGCACTCCCAGCTTCGACTCTTCCTTGGTCTTGAACGACTCCGGATCGTCCAGCACCTCGCCGTCGCGGTTGCCCAGGATGTTGGTCGAATACCAGCCGCTCACCCCCAGCATGCGCGCCTTGAAGGCGGGCGACAGCACCGTCTTGATCAGCGTCTGGCCGGTCTTGAAGTCCTTGCCGCAAATCGGCGCTCCGGTCTTCTTCGAGAGCTCCTGTAGCGCCGGAATGTCCACGGTCAGATTCGGCGCGCCATTCGCGAACGGAATGCCCTCACTCAGCGCTGCGTAGGCGTAAATCTGCGAAGGCGCAATCGCCGGATCGTCCTCGAGCAGCCCCTTCTCAAACGCTTCGATCGTTTTGTGGCACGGCGCCTGCTCCAGAAAGATTTCGGTAGAGCCGCACCAGATCATCACCTGCCGGTCGGTCTTGCCCTTGAAGGCCTGAATATCGTTGCGTATTTGCTGCGCCAGATCGCATTTGGAGCGGCCCGTCTTCACATGATTGCCGCTCAGACGCTTGACGTAGTGCTGGCTGAAGACCGCGGGCATCGGCTGGATGCTTTCGAGAAAAGGACGGATCTGCTCCAGATGATCGCGCTCCAGCACCGCGGCAGTCTTCGCCGCCTGGTACATGTTTTCGTCGTAGATATCCCAGCCGGTAAAGACGATGTCGTCCAGCGTCGCCAGCGGTACGAACTCCTTAATCAGCGGCGTGGTGTTATCAGTGCGCTTGCCCAGCCGGATGGTGCCCATCTGCGTCACCGATCCAATCGGCTTGGCGAATCCGCGCCGTACTGCCTCGACTCCCGCAATGAGCGTGGTCGCCACCGCGCCCATGCCCACAACCATCACTCCCAGTTTGCCCGCGGCGGGCGCAATCGTCTGTGCAGCAGCGGCGGCCTGGCCGCTGCTCTTCTTACTCGTCATCTCGCGCTAGTCCTCTCCAGATAAATCCACAGGTGGGTCAACGTCTTAGTCTGAGGCCGGCATCCTGCTTTGGCAAATTACCAGGCGCGAGTGGCGCCGCTGGATCGGTGAATGGCATCCGCCGGTATCAGAAGGATTGCAATCGCTGCAACGCGGCCTGCCGCTGCTGCAAAAACTTCCGCACCGCCTCATCGCGCTCCAGGCCAATCGCAATCTCATATGCCTGCCGCGCTTCCTCCCGCGCGCCGGTACGCGTCAGCAATTCCGCGCGCGTTGCCCAGTAAGGCTGATACTCCGCCAGCCGAGCGTCGGTTGCCGGTTCGGGCAGAGCCGCGAGACCAGCCTGAGCGCCATCGCTCTCCGCCACCGCCAGCGCACGGTTAATGGCAATCACCGGCGAACCGGAGAACGCAAACAGCGCGTCATACAGATGCACGATCTCCGCCCAGTTCGCCTTCCCGGTCGAGCAGCGATCCGCATGCGCCGACTGCAGCGCCGCCTCCAGTTGGTAGCGGCCAATCCTTCCCATGGAATGCGCGTGCTGCAGCAGCTCTTCTGCTTCCGCCATCATCGCCCGGTCCCACCGCGAGACATCCTGCGCCGCCAGCGGCACAAAATCGCCGTCCGGAGAGCGCCGCGCCGCACGCCGCGATTCCGCATACAACATCAGAGCCAGGAGCCCTAGCGCCTCCGGCTCCTCGGGCAGCAGCTCCGTCACCAGTCGCGACAGAAACATCGCCTCCGCGGTCAGATCGCGGCGCACTCCATCGATGCCTCCGGGATCCGCCCAACCTTCCGTGTATGCCGCATAGATCGCCTCGAGCACCGTGTCGAGCCGCGACGGAAGGTCCTCCCGCTCCGGCACACGGAACGGAATCCCCGTCTGCCGTATCTTCTCTTTCGCGCGCACCAGCCGCTTGCTCATTGCCGCCGGCGAAGACAGAAATGCCGAAGCAATTGTCTTTGCATCCAGCCCCAGCACAACCTGCAGCATCAGCGGCGCGCGCACACCGGTTTCAATCGCCGGATGCGCGCAGGCAAACAGCAGCGCCAGCCGCCGGTCCGGAATCTCCACCGTCTCCGCCGCAGCGGCTTCGAGCCCCTCCGCAAGAAGCTTCAGATCGCTCGCCGCCGCTTCGGTCGTCGCCTGCCGCCGCCCTGCGTCGATCACCCTGCGCCGCGCCACAGTCAACAGCCACGCTTCCGGATTCTCCGGGCAGCCGTTGCGCGGCCAGTCCGCCAGTGCGGCAAGGAACGCCTCCGACAGCGCGTCCTCCGCCGACGCAACATCGCGCGTTCGCGCAGCAAGAAAGGCGACAAGCTTGCCGTAACTGCGGCGCGCCACCGCTTCCGCGGTCTCTTGCGCCTGACAGTCGCGCGCCTGCTCGTCGCCTCGCTGCGTTGTCATAGCCCGGCTCTACGCCTGCGCTGTTTGCAGCCTCTCGGAAGGATGCTGACCGGCCACCATCTCCCACACCGGCCGCACCTCAATGGTGCCGTGACCCGCACCCGGACACCGCGCCGCCCACGCAATCGCCGCATCCAGATCCGCCGCTTCGATCAGGTAATAGCCGCCCAACTGCTCTTTCGAGTCCGCATACGGGCCATCCAGCACCTGCTGCTTACCATTGGCAACCTTGACGGTGGTTGCCGTGCCAATCGGCTGCAGCCGGTTCGAACCGACAAGCGCCCCCGCCTTCTTGAGAGCCTCGGTATAAGCCATGTACGCCGCCATGCCCTGCTCCTGCTCAGCCTTGGTCATCTTCATCCAGCCGCTCTCATCCGAATACAGCATTAGTAGATATTGCATATCTTTCTCCTCATCGGTGATGCGGACATTCTGCCCGCTCATTCCCATGACGCGCCACCATCCGCGATTTGGACAGCGTGAATCATTTTTCACGGCCGTCCCGAATGGATCACTATCTCAACCGGAGTCCTGGCCTTGTAGATGAATTCTTAAAAAGAGCTTGACATCCTATGTAGTGTTATAGTCAAGTACAACACCAAGCACCTAAGCACGGCGGAAGCCCGGGATTCCGCAAATCGCATGGCGCTTCAGGAGAGATGAGCATGAAATTCCTTCGCTGCATGTTGTCCATCGTTCTGGTCTCGTTTGCAACCGCGGCTTTCGCCCAGTCGAACGCGCAAACATCCTTCGATACGTTGAAAGCCCTCGCGGGTTCCTGGGAAGGTCCCGTGACCACCATCCCGAAAATGTCCGACATGGGGGACAATACGCTCACCGATGTCTCGCTCCGCGTGACATCCAGAGGAAACGCGCTGGTACATGAGATGAAGGCAGCAGGAAAGGAAGACGATCCGACTAAGTACGATCATCCCGTCACCATGCTCTACCTGGATAATGATCGCCTGCTGCTGACCCACTATTGCGATGCGGGCAACAGGCCGCGCATGGTTGCGCGCACCTCTGCGGACGGAAAGAAAGTGGAATTCGATTTTCTCGACCTTTCGGGTGGCAATCAGTACGGGCATATGTACCACGCCGTCTTCACGATCATTGACGCCAACCATCACACCGAGGACTGGACCTACATCATGCCCGGTGACAAGCCGGTTCGTGCACACATAGATCTGCAACGGACAAAATAACGGAGCATATTTCCGTAAGGACTATCTGGGAACAGGATGGATCTCGAGTGGAACGACAGCCAGCCGATTTACCGCCAATTGCGCGATCGCGTCGTCGCGATGATCCTCGACGGCGTGCTCAAGGAGGGCGATCCCCTGCCCTCCGTGCGGAATGTCGCGGCCGAGTATCGCGTCAATCCACTCACCGTCCTCAAGAGCTACCAGCAATTGGTCGACGAACAACTGGTCGAGAAGAGGCGTGGCCTCGGCATGTTTGTCAGAATCGATGCCCACAAACTGTTGCTGCGCGACGAGCGCGAAAAGTTTCTTACCGAAGATTGGCCCAGGATCTGCGCCACCATGCAGCGGCTCGGACTGTCAGCGAAAGAACTGCTGGAGACCGCAAACCGCCGTCCTTCCTCGAAGCTTGCAAAGGAGGGACGCTGACGCCATGGCTGCGATAGAAGCGCACCGGCTGCGCAAGTCCTTCGGGGCCACTGTTGCGCTCGACGGCATCGATCTGCGCGTCGAGGAGGGTCGCATCCTCGGGCTCATCGGTCCCAACGGCGCAGGCAAGACCACCGCGTTGAATGCGATCCTCGGCCTGACGCCCTATGAAGGAACCCTGCGAGTGCTGGGACGCGATCCGTGGACCGAACGCGATCAGCTCATGCGCGATGTCGCATTCATCGCGGATGTCGCTGTCCTGCCGCGCTGGATCCGCGTATCGCAGGTGCTCGACTATATGGCCGGCGTCCACCCGCGATTCGTTCGCGCCAAGGCGGAAAGCTTTCTGGCGAAGACCACCATCAGTCCGGCCAGCCGTGTCAGGCAATTGTCAAAGGGCATGGTGACACAACTCCATCTCGCGCTGGTGATGGCCATTGACGCGAAGTTGCTGGTGCTGGACGAGCCGACGCTTGGTCTGGACAGCCTCTATCGCAAGCAGTTCTACGATGCGCTGCTCAACGACTACTTCGATCGCAGTCGCACCATTGTCATCACCACCCATCAGGTGGAAGAGATACAGAACGTTCTCACCGACGTGATCTTCATCGATCGAGGTCGCATCCTGCTCGATGCCAGCATGGAAGAATTCGAATCCCGCTATCTGGAAGTGACTGTGCACCCGGAGCAGGTTGCCGCGGCACGTGCTCTTCAACCCATCCACGAGCGCCAGGTCTTCGGCCGCGGCGTTCTACTTTTCGATCGGTGCAATCGTCAGCAGCTCGGCGCATTGGGCGAAGTACGCACGCCCAGCATCGCTGACCTGTTTGTTGCCGTGGTGGGCAGCCACACACAAGGAGCCGCCCGATGAATACTCCAGTCCACACCGCGCCGGGATCCTTCGAAATGCCGGCCGCTGCGCCCGCCATCTTCCCGGCGAGCCGGCCGTTCTATTGGTCGGTGCGCCGCGAACTGTGGGAGAACCGCTCCATCTATATCGCCCCGCTCGCTGCTGCGGCGGTCTTTCTCATCGGTTTTCTCATCAGCACGATTCATCTGCCGCGACAGATGCGCAACATCGCAAGCCTCCACGTCACAGACCGTCAAACGATACTCACGCCGTACGATTCCATCGCGGCTCTGCTCATGCTCAGCGCGATGATCGTCGGCCTGTTCTATTGTCTCGACGCGCTGCACGGTGAACGCCGCGATCGAAGCATCCTGTTCTGGAAGTCGCTGCCTGTCTCCGACACCACCACGGTGCTTGCCAAGGCGAGCATCCCGCTCCTGGTTCTACCCCTGCTCACCTTCGTGCTCACCGTCGTCATGCAGTGGATCATGCTGCTCGTGAGCAGCGTGGTATTGCTCGCGAACGGGCTGAGCGTCGGCACACTCTGGGAACAGGTATCGATCTTTCCCATGTCGCTGATGCTCTTCTACCATCTGCTAACCGTGCACGTACTGTGGCACGCGCCGTTCTATGGCTGGTTCCTGCTTGTTTCGGCGTGGGCCCGCCGCGCCCCGTTCGTATGGGCCACACTCCCGCTGCTGGCGATCGGTGTCGTCGAAAAGGTCGCCTTCAATACTTCGCACTTCGCCACCTTCCTCGTAGACCGGCTGGCAGGAGGTGCGGAAGCAATCACCGGGGGTCAGATGCCGATCCATCCCGGAATGCACCTCACGCTGGGACGATACCTCGCCTCGCCGAGTTTATGGATCGGGCTGGCGTTCACCGCGATATGTCTCGCAGCAGCGGTGCAGCTGCGCCGCAACCGTGGTCCTGTCTAAGCGGCCTGTCAGACCGCCTCAGACGCACGCGTCCGGCTACGCCAATGACTCCAGACAAACCATGCGAACCCCACCAGCAGCAACACCACCACCACCATGTGGAAGCGATGGAACATGACCTTGAAGCGCGGATCGTTGTCCCAGTGATCGCCCAGCCGCATTCCCGCATAGGCCAGCGCGTAGCACCACGGCCATGATCCGAGAAACGTGTAGAGATGGAAGCGCGCCTGCGGCATCTTCGCAATCCCGGCTGGTAGCGCGATAAAGGTCCGCACCACTGGCAGCAGGCGTCCAAAGAAAACCGTGATGCCGCCCCACCGCTCGAAGTAGCGCGTCACCCGCTCCAGGTCGTGCTGGCTCAGCAGCACATATCTGCCGAATTTTTCCACCAGCGGGCGACCGCCATAGGCGCCGATCCAATAAGCCACCAGCGAGCCGACATTGCAGCCGATCGCGCCGGCCGTCGCCACGCCGATCAGGGTCAGCTTGCCTGCGTGCACCAGGTAGCCGGCGAAGGGCATGATCACCTCCGACGGCAGCGGGATGCACGCCGACTCGATCGCCATCAGCAGCGCCACGCCCAAATAGCCGGACGCGGAAATGACCGCAATGATGAAGTGCGCTACTGCGGCAAGGATTTTCTCACTCATCGTTTTTCACTCACGTTCGGGTGAGTATACCGTTTGCCAACGCTGCACCGTGACGTACGGGAGCCATCAGGAAAAAAGGATTAGGCTAATCGCGAGAGAATCATTCCGCCCTCCGTCGCATCAGGAAAGCATGCCGCCGCATACCGAGCAGGAAAAAGACTCGCCAAAGGCGACCCCGCGCAGGCGCCGCATCTGGAGGTGGCTGGGCATCTCGCTTCTGCTTGCCATCATCGTGCTCACCACGGTTGCCGAAATCGTTCTGCATCGCGCCGGCCCCATCCTTAAAGGGCGCGTGATTGAGACGCTCAGGACGCGCTTCCAGAGCAAGGTCGAACTGGATACGCTCGACGTCTCGCTGTTTCATGGTCTGCAGGTTACGGGGGGCGGCCTTCGCATCTATCCTCCCGATGACGTGATCGCCGCAGGCGCCACTCACCCGCTGATCGCCGTTAAACAATTCGACTTCCGCGCCGGCGTCATGGGTCTCTTCATCAAGCCCATGCAGGTCGACAGCGTGCATGTCAGCGGACTCGTCATCCATATTCCACCGAAGGAATACCGTCAACAGGCTGTCGAAAAACCTAAGAAGCAGCACGGCAAGATCAAGATCACTGTCAGCGAAATTGTCTGCGACGACTCCCAGCTCATCATCGGCACCGCCAAGCCCGGCAAGGACCCCAAAGACTTCGTCCTGCAGCACATCGTGATGCACGACGTTGGCGGCAACGCCGCATGGCCCTATGACGCCACGCTCATCAATGCCGTCCCGCGCGGCAACATTCACGCCGTGGGAACCTTTGGGCCGTGGAACATTGAAAGCCCCGGCGACTCCTCCGTCACCGGCAACTACACCTTCGACCAGGCAGACCTCGGCACCATCCACGGCATCGGCGGCATTCTCAATTCAAAAGGAAACTTCCAAGGCCAGCTCAACCGCATTGATGTGAACGGTAACGCCGATGTGCCGGCCTTCACGCTTGATACGGCGAACCATCCCGTTGCGCTCGAAACACAGTTCCACGCCATCGTCGATGGGACCAGCGGCGACACCTATCTCCAGCCGGTCCAGGCCACGCTCGGCGAATCGAAGTTCAGCTGTGCCGGCGCCGTCGTCAACATCAAGGGCAAGGGTCACCAGATCGATCTGGACATCGACATCCCCGCCGGACAGATTCAGGACTTCCTCAATCTCGCCGTCAAGACGCAACCACCCGTGATGAGCGGCACGCTTCAGATGAAAGCGAAGCTCAACATCCCGCCCGGTAAGCAGAGCGTGACTCAGAAGATCGGCATCAAGGGCGAGTTCTTCCTCACGCGCATCCACTTCACGAATCCAGATGTGGAAGACAAGGTCGACATGCTGAGCCTGCGCGCGCAGGGCAAACCGGGTGAGGCGCATCCCGGCGCGGTGGACGTTCACTCCCGGATGCGCGGCAGCTTCGTTTTGCGCTCCGGTCAGCTCACCTTCAGCCAGCTGGATTACTCACTGCCCGGCGCCGCCATCAACCTCGCCGGCCAGTACACGCTCGATGGCAGGCAGTTCAATTTCACAGGCAAGGTCCGCACCAACGCCAAGCTCTCGCAGATGGTCTCCACCTGGTGGAAGTCGCTGCTGCTTAAACCGGTCGATCCCTTCTTTCACAAGCACGGCGCCGGCGCGGAAATCCCGGTCAAGATCACCGGAACCAAGGGCTCACCGAAATTTGGTCTGGATCTCGGCGGAAAATAGCAGGGCTAATCCGTCTTGGACGAATCCTCGAGCGCGCCCACCTCGACGAGCCGTTTCCGCAGCAGCGACACTCGCTCCGACAGCTGCTGGGACTGCGCCGCGTCGGGCTTCAAACGAGAAAGCAGATGCACAATCGTGTCGTACGCCTTTCGCGCCTCGCGGATTCTTCGCGACCGCGTGTTTGCATCTGCGGTGGACTCCGCCAAACCCAAAAGCGTCAGCGCCATCTCTGAATCCGTCAGCAGGAAAGTGAGTCCCGCGTCATTCGAATCCCGCAAGATCTCGGAGATAGGCTTCGCGTTCATGAGCGATTGGAGGAGGAATCCGCAGAAAGGGCTGTGCAGCATGGAAAAAAAGCTCGTTCCTCCTTTGGGAACCGAGCGGCTGCCGAGCAGACAGCATTGTGCACCGCGAAAAGGATCCACACATACAATCACGGGCCCAAAAACCTCAAGCCACGTCTCCTCAAATCAGCCGAGATCGTCTCCGACAGCAGCGTTTTCGCCAGCACCCGGCCGGGACCGTGTATCGGTTCGCTGTCCACATGTGCCCACATGGCCTTTGCAAAGCTTCTGCGACGCCAGAGAGATGGAGGATGTGCAACAATGGCAAATTCGCATCTTCGGCTGCCCGCGCGGCAGCTAGCGATGACGATGCGCGGAATCGTAAACGCGGTTGAGCGCTGCATATACAAGCTCTCCTCATTGCTGAAGAAACAATTCCGGAGGTACCCTTGCGACTCGTTGTTTTAATGATCGAAGTAGAACAGCCGGAAGGGATTTCCACTAGAAAGCTGGTGTTGGAAACCGCTCGCCATAACGTAATCACTGCTTACAGCGGAGATAAAGGGGTGGACATGCTGCGCCGGTTCCCCGGCGTGGATGTGGCTGTCGTCCATACAGAAGTGGATGACTTGCCGTTTCAACAGACAGTGAAAAGGCTGAAGGGCATCCGTAGCGATCTGAAAGTAATTGGCATTTCGCCGCTCACCGACCGCGTTCCTGACGGGGCGGATTACATGCTTCATAGCCATGATCCGCATGAGCTTCTGACCCTTCTGGCGGAGAAGTTCGAAGCGGAAACATCGGACAGCGACAAGATTGATCCCACCGACCCGCACTCGCCGACGGGCCAGGGCGCCTAAGCCGCAGTCATGAACACATAGCCGAGAAAACCCGGGTCGCGGCCGGACACACTGGGGTCAAATACGAGCGGTAGAGTTGGGAACTACTGACCCGCGGCTCGTGGAAGATCCCACCCGCCTGTTGGCATACCGAAATTGCCCACGATGGGACGCTCCCGTCGTCGAAGTGTCACATGCCCGTCCATATCGAAGTCAAAATCGAAACGGCTGCAGCATTCTCCGCATAGCCAAAAATGCTCTGACCTTTGCTCTCCGATCACGCGCACCACGCGCCCATTTCTAAGATAATGGAGCGCCTTGCGGCAAGCGGGGTTAAAACATGTATCAATCATCCAGCTCAGTTCGATGCAATCTGTTAGCTGCAAGTTACTCTTCGGCTCGTGTGCCCCTTCCTTGTCAACGTCCCTCTTCTGGTGAGTCAAAATAATTCCACTATTCCAGAGAACCCGAACTTGTCGCGCCGCGGGCACCCTTGTCTGCCCCTCGACCCCAACAGCAATCCGGCGAGTGATCGTCTACCATTCCCACCGCCTGCATCCACGCATACACAATCACCGGTCCCACGAACTTGAAGCCGCGCTTCTTCAAATCAGCCGAGATGGTTTCTGACAGCGGCGTCTTCGCCAGCACATGGCCCGTACCCTGCACCGGCTTGCCGTCCACATGTGCCCACATAACCTTTGCAAAGCCGCCTTCCTTCTCCATCGCCAGAAAGATGCGCGCACCGGCAATCGTTGCCTCGATCTTCGCGCGCGAGCGGATGATGCCCTCATTGGCCAACAGCCGCTCGATATCCTTTTCCTTGAAGCGCGTCACCTTCTCCGGATCGAAATCGCGGAAAGCCTTGCGAAACGCATCGCGCTTGCGCAGGATGGTCAGCCACGAAAGCCCCGCCTGGAAGCCTTCGAGCATCAGCATCTCCCACATCGCGCGCGAATCGCGCACGGGCTTGCCCCACTCTTTGTCGTGGTAGTTGCGCAGCAGCGGATCGCTCTCTGCCCATTTGCAACGTGTACGGTTACCTTTCTCTGTCACGCAGGCTCCTGATACAGACCGATCACATTTCCGCCCGGATCACGGAAGCGCGCCGTGATGACGCCCGGATCGCCGCCGATCGGCTGCACAATCTCGCCGCCGTTCGCTTCGACTTTTTTCATCGCCTCCGCCACGCTGTCCACCATGATGTAGACCATCAGCCCCGGCGTACCGGAAGGCGGCCGCCCCGGCACGAACGCGCCGCTCACCTCGCCGGTCGTATCGTCAAATGCAATCGCGCCGTCGCCGCGCGTCCGGATCGTCCACCCAAACGCTCGCTGATAAAAATCCGCGGACGCCTGCACTTCCTTCGCCGGCATTTCCATGTAGCAGATCTTCCCGTCTTTCGCTGTCGGCATAAACGTCTCCATCCCTCGGAAGACGAGTGTAGCCGCCCGTCACCAATCTGGATGCCCCATCCTGAGCGATGTGGGTGGGATACGGCTGAGTTCAGCTGACCTTCGTCTCGATGGAAGATGAGATCGCTTCCCGCAACGAAATCGATCCGTTACCGTGGCGCGATCCTTTCAGAAAGCGTGACCGAACATTTCCCTCGATTCGCTACTCTGGATACAGAGTCAGAGAAACGGGCGGGCATATCCCTGGCCGTGGCGCGTAAGTCCAATTGCTGGACGAATTTAGCGCTAAGTCCTTTGCCTGGACGAATTTAGACTTCGGAAGAGGATCTAAGCCAAACAAAGCAAAAGGGTTCCACACCAGCCTCCGGTGACGGGAGGGGCGAGGGGGTGGGGGGTAACGTGACGTCTCTATCCTTGCTACCATCGAGCTAAGGACAAGGAGAAATATGGCAGAGACAGAGACCCTCGCCGCCCCCGCAGAAGTCGCCAAACCCGAAGGGCAGCCCGCAGGCAAGCAGGAAAAGCCAGTCAAGCGCCAGATGGTCGGCTTCACCTTCTTCAAGATCATGCCGGAATGGCGTCGCCTGCCCGCCGCCGAGCGCGCAGAGCACAAGCGGGCCTTCGCCGAGGTGCTCGCCCGCTGGAACCAGCCCGGCCGGCTCCTCTCGCTGACCTACTCCACCGTCGGCCTGCGCCCGGACTGCGACATGGTCTTGTGGCGCATCTGCTACTCGGTCGACGACCTCAGCGAGATGATGGCCGAGCTCATGGCGACACCTCTGGGCGGCTATCTCGAAACCGCGAACAACTACATCGCGATGACCAAGCGCTCGCCGTACCTGATCGGCCACGAGCACGAAGGCCAGCACGACTCCCGGGGCGCCATTCGGCCTGGCGGCCAGAAGTACATCTTCATCTATCCCTTCTGGAAAACGCGCGCCTGGTATCTGCTGCCCGCGCAGGAGCGCCAGCGCCTGATGAACGAGCACATCCGGGTGGGTCACCTGTATCCGCGGGTCAAGCTCAACACCACCTACTCCTTCGGCATCGATGACCAGGAGTTCGTCGTCGCCTTCGAGTCGAACTTTCCCGAAGACTTCCTCGACCTGGTGCAGCAGCTACGCGAAGCCGAGATTAGCGCCTATACGCTGAAGGACACGCCGATCTACACCTGCATCCGCATGACGCCGGAAGCCATGCTCGACCGCCTCGGCTGACGACGAGATGGCCACCGCAAGCAAGGCTGTAGCAAAGAAGCGTCCGGCGAAAGCCGTCGCGAAGACAGCGGCGAAGAAGCCGGCAAAGCCGCGCCTGAAGACCTCGCCCGAGCGCATCCGCAAGATCATCGCCGGGTTGCAGAAGGCCTACCCCGGCGCGACCTGCGCATTGGTGCACCGCAACGCGTGGGAGCTGCTGGTCGCGACCATCCTGTCCGCCCAATGCACCGACGCGCGCGTCAACATGGTGACGCCGGAGCTCTTCCGCCGCTTCCCCACCCCGGCCGCCATGGCCAAGGCGTCCCTGCCGGAGCTCGAAGACCTGATCCGCACCACCGGCTTCTTCCGCAACAAGGCGAAGTCGATCTCCGGCGCGGCCAAAGGTGTCGTCGAACGCTTCGGAGGCAAGGTGCCGCAGACCATGGACGAGCTGCTCACGCTGCCCGGCGTCGCGCGCAAGACGGGAAACGTCGTGCTGGGGGTGGCGTACCAGATCGCCGTTGGCATAGTAGTGGACACGCACGTGCTGCGGCTGACACGGCGGCTGGAACTTACTCTGAACACCGAGCCGAAAAAAGTCGAGCAGGATTTAGTAAAGATCATCCCGAAAGATCACTGGATCGACTTCAGCCACGAGCTGATTCTGCACGGCCGAGCGATCTGCATCGCGCGCAAACCCCGCTGCGCGGATTGCGTGATCGAGAAGGAATGCGACTCGAACGATAAAACTTGGTCGAGCCACTAAGCGATAAAGAGCTGCGCACAAGCATCGACCAGCCCATCTAGCGACGCAGATGCGGCCTCTGCGGTAACCGACAAACCTGCTTCATGCAATGCCGCCGACGTCACCGGCCCGATCGAGACACACGCAACCTGAGCGGGAAACGCGAGCCCCGCCTCCCGGAGCACATCCAGCAGATGCGTAACCGTCGAGCCGCTGGTGAACACGACGGCATCGGGCAAGCGCTCCGGATCGAATATCGCGCGCGCCTGCTCCATTGCATCCGCGGGAATCACCGTACGATAGGCATCGACGATCGTCACCGAAGCGCCAGCCGTGGTCAGCGCCTGAGGCACCACATCGCGCGCCACAGCCGCCCGCACCAGCAGCACGCGCTGTCCGTGCACGCGATCCGCCAGGGCTTCCGCCAAGGCCTCGCCGACCGCGCGCTCCGGCACGACCTGGACGTCAAGGCCAAGCTCTTGCAAGGCATCCGCAGTCGCAAGTCCCACAGCCGCGCAGCGCAGATGCAGGAGTGATTGCGATGAGAGCCCAAGGGAAGCGAGTCGCTCCCCAATCGCGCGTACCGCATTCGCGCTGGTGACCGCCAGCCAATCGAAGTCCGATGCGCGTTGCAAGCCATCATCGAGCGGTGCATATGATTCCGGCGGGACAATCTCAATCGTCGGCAGCAGCAGGGCCTCGGCGCCCAGCCCCTCCAGCCGCTCGCGCAATCCGCCGCTCTGCCGCGCGGCGCGCGTCACCACGATGCGCCGTCCGGCTAGCGGTCCAGCGTTCATGTGGTCGGGCCCTGCTGCGCCAGCAACTGCAGCGCGCCCTGCTTGAGCAGTGAATCAGCCAGCGCCGCGCCCAGCGTCTGCGGATCGTTCCCACGCTCCTCACCGCGCAGCACCGTCGAGCCGTCCGGCGATGAGACACATCCGCTGATACGAAACTGATCTCCGTCGCGGCGGCAGTACGCGCCAATCGGCACCTGGCACCCACCGCCCAGCGCGGCCAGCGCAACCCGCTCCGCCGTTACTGCGAGACGTGACTCGCCATGGTCCAGCGCCGCCAGCACCGTGCGTGTACGCTCATCCGCCGCGCGGCACTCGATGGCCAAAGCACCCTGCCCCGGCGCCGGACACAGCACATCCTCCGGGAACCGCTCCCGCACCCACTCCGTGCGCCCGAGCCGATCAAGCCCGGCTGCAGCCAGCACCGCCGCGTCCACCTGCCCCTCGCTGAGCTTGCGCAGCCGCGTGTCGACGTTGCCGCGAAGTTCCACGTACTCCACACCCGGCCATCGTGCGCGAAGCTGCGACTGCCGCCGCAAACTGCTGGTGCCCACTCGCGCGCCCGCCGGCAACGTGTCCATGCTCGCGTATCGAACGGAGACAAAGACGTCCCGCGGGTCCACGCGTTCTGTCACCGCGGCGATGACAAATCGGGCATCGATCTCAGTCGGCAGGTCCTTCAAGCTGTGCACCGCCAGATCGATCGCACCGTCGGCCAGCGCCTCTTCGATCTCTTTGGTGAACATGCCCTTTGACCCGACGCGTGCAAAGGGCACGCCCTGCAGACGGTCTCCGGTTGTGGTGATGGGCGTGACCTGGACCTCATGCCCCTCCGCACGCAGCAGGCCGGCAATGTGGTTTGCCTGCCAGAGTGCGAGCTGCGAGCCGCGCGAGCCTATGCGGATCAACGTCTTGTTGCCTCAAGCGAAGGACTACTCTGCACCGGTTCTTCCGGGGAAACAGCAGATCCCTCCGCTTCGCCTCGCTTCGGTCGGGATGACGAAGAGGAGGAGGAGCACTGTGCTGCGGATGACGACGCGGCGACTGCGGACTGCGGAAGCCCCGCGCCCTGCGTGAGTCCGAAGATCTGCTGCACCGCCTCTGCCACTGCCAGGTCGCCGTTGCGCGCCGCCGCCTTCATCGCCTGCAGCGGCTGGTGCAGCACCTTGTTGATCAGACCGCGCGTCAGCGCCTCAACGGCACTTCTTTGTTCCGCCGAGAGCGACTGCAGCCTGCCCTGCATGCGCCGGAGCTCCGCCTGCCGCAGTTCTTCCATGGATTGCTGCAGCGACACGATGGCCGGAACAGCGCTCAACGTCTGTTGCCCGGTGGCGAAGCGTTCTACCTCAGCCTGCACGATCGCCTCAGCCTCGATCGCTTCCCTGCTGCGCTCGCTCAGGTGCGAGGCGGCTACCGACTGGAGATCGTCGATGTCGTAGACAAATGCCCCTTCAAGACGATTGACTTCGGGCGCTACGTCGCGCGGCACGGCGATGTCGATGTAAAACATCGGACGATTGCGCCGCCGGTGAAGGAACTGCTGGGCATGCTCGCGGCGGAAGATGGGCTGCGCCGCGCCCGTGGAAGTGATCAGAATGTCCGCCTGATCGGCGACTGCGTGGAGATCTTCGAACCGCACCGCGCGCCCGCGGAAGTTCTGCGCCAGGTGCACCGCGCGATCGAACGTGCGGTTCGCAATCAGCATCGAGTGGGCGCCCTGCTGGATCAGGTGCCGCGCGGCCAGCTCGCTCATCTTGCCGGCGCCTACCAGCAGAACGGTCTTGCCCTCGAGCGAGCCGAAGATTTTCTTCGCCAGGTCGACCGCCACCGACGCAATCGAAACCGATGCGCTGCCGATCTGCGTCTCGGTCCGCACGCGCTTGGCCACGGTGAAGGTCGTCTGCAGCAGCCGTTCCAGCGAGCTCTGCACCGCGCCTACGGCGCGCGCCGCCGTGTATGCCTCTTTTACCTGCCCCAGAATTTGCGGCTCGCCCAGCACCATGGAATCCAGGCTCGCCGCCACGCGGAAGAGATGCCGCACCGCATCCGATCCCTCGTACTCGTAGAGGTGAGGCCGCAGTTCATCCGGAGGCACGGCAAAGTAACGGTGCAGAAAGTCCATCATGTCCGGAGCGTTCTGCTCGTAGCTCGTCACCAGCTCGACGCGGTTGCAGGTCGAAAGAATCATGCCCTCGCTCACGCCGGGCGTGCCCACCAGCGCCAGCGTGGCTTCGCCAAGCGACTCCGGCGCGATCGCCAGCCGCTCCCGCAGTTCGATTGGCGCAGTGCGATGATTCACTCCCAGCAGGCGGATGGTCATGGCACGGGAAACCTGTGTACTGAGCTGAAGGTGTTGGCCGCCCACACGCTGAGCACGACGAGAATGACCACGCTGGACAGATAGATGGCCCTGCGGCCGCGCAGCCCGGTGCTGCGCCGCACCACCAGCATCAGCACGTAGAGCCCCCACATGCCGAAAGAGAGCAGCACCTTGGGATCGAGAAAGTATGCCGGCCCCACGCTCTGCTGGGCAATCAGAGAGCCGGCAAGCAGGCCCAGCGTCATGCACGGGAAACCGATGAGCAACGCCAGATAGGCGATGCGGTCCATCGTTTCCAAAGGCGGCAGCCATGCCAGGAAGCCGATGCCTTCCTTGCTCTTGAGCCGCCGCTCCTGCACCAGGTAGAGCACGCTTGCCATCAGGCTGAAGAGCAGCGCCGTGTAGGCGGCGAGCAGCGCGCCGATGTGCACGACCAGCCATCCGGAGCGCATCTCGGGAGTCACAAACGAGCGCCCGTTCGCACCCAGAGCCGGCGCCAGCATGATGACCAGCGCGAGCGGCAGCGCGAAAATGCCGAATGCGCCCGCGCGATACACCGCATAGACCAGCAGATACGCAGCGACGATCAGCAGCGCGAGGGTCGCCTGCACCTCCACCCAGCCAAGGGGCACAAGGTGATGGGCGGCCACCATCAACTCCACAACGGCGACCAGATGGAAGAAGAAACCTGCTACGGCCGCCGGCAAGGACACACGCTGCCAGCGCGGTTGCCCGTACAGCACAGCCGGAAAGGCCGTGACGCCGGCAACAGCGTAGAAGACAGCGGCGACTCGCAACCAGAGCAGGGACATCATGCGGGAAAGGACCTTTCAGTATACCGGCGCGCCTCCATATGTCGTCGCTCGGGAGGACCCCTCCGCTTCAGGGTTCAGACAGGACGAAAGGCTCTATTCGGGCTGGATCGAGGGTATTACCGGAGACATCGGCACCACCCGCGTCGTCAACGGGCCTACCGTATCCAGCTCCGCCTTCGTAAGCTGGCCGCGGCTGTTGAAGCGCAGCCGCCAGTTGCCGGTCCGCGCCGCGGAGACATCACTGAAGTCGATCTCTGCCTGCTTGCCCGGATCGATCATGATGATGGGCGTCGAGCCGTTACGCTTGGTCAGCGCCTCGGATGCCGCGACATTTTCCGCGGGCACTGCAACACGGGGCACATGCCCGGTGAGCGCCACAAAGCACATGCCCAGGTTGAGCCAGTGCGACTGCGGCCCAAGCTCGTGCTCGCCGCGATCCGCCGCGGTCATGCGATTGAACGCCTCATAGGCCGTGCTCTTCTCCCAAGCTGCATGGAAGGGCAACAGCCCGTGCGCGTACTCGGTCACCACCTGCACCTTGCCGCCATTCGCCGGCACTACCGCGACGAAGTGCGACGCTCCATGCGCGACGCCGTCGTTCTGAAAGCTCAACATCAGGTGATCGGGCAGTGTGCGGCAGACTATCTGCTGATAGATCCAGCGGCTGTCGCTGATGTCGAAGCCGTAGAAGGCCGCCGCGCTGCTTACATCTACTTCCCGCTGCTGGAGCAGGGCACGGTCTGCCTCGCTCATCTGGGCGGCGTCCAGCACCGGCAGCGTCGAGGTGTGCGCCTCGAGCGCCGTGGTCTTTTCTTCTTCACCGGGTGGCGGAGGACCATTGCGATGGTGATGAAGCTGGGCCAGCCCGGAGAGGGCGCAGGCGAAGCACATCGCCAGCGCGAGTCTGGCCCGCCGGTGTCGTTCTGCACGCCTGCTGTGTAGGCCGGCAAAGAGCATTGCAACGTCAATCTACCATGCGCCTCGGGCGGCCTTCTGCTGCACAAAAGAGGAAGGGCGGCCATAGGCCGCCCTCGCTCGATGGAGCACACGCGCTCTAGTGAGCTGCGCGTCTGCGTGGGGTTGTGCGCCGGGCTGATTTCTCCGGAGCCGGCGGGGCCCCGTCGATGAGCGTGATCATCTTCGGGTTCTGTGTGTAGGAATCGAAGGTGGCGTCGTAGGTCACCTCCGTGCCGATTGCCGGCGGAGTGGTCAGCGGCTTCTTCATGTTGACGGTAAAGTCTGCCGTGTTTGACGCCTTCGCATCGTCGGTTACCGCAAGCTGCACGGAATCCGCCGTTGCCGAGACGACCTTACCCGGAATCTGGTAGGTCTGCCCCTTCATGGTGTCCCACATCTTACCCGCATCTTCCGGCTTGCCGTTGAAGAGGATGAATTCCTTGTCGTTCAGGTTCAGCGTCTTCAGGTCAGGCGTGGTGGAAACCACCTTCGCGGCCTGGTCTGCAGGCGAAGGCGGCGGCGGCGCGGGCGTCGGATTGTAGCTATCCGGCGGAAGGACAGACTGCGTCACCAGCGTCTTTACCTGGTCGAAGCCGTCCATTCCACCGTGGTACTTGTTGTAGTAATACTCCGCAGCCTTCTCAATCTGGTCCTTGGCGGCGGGCGGCGCGTAGGCCGCGGCGCGCGTCAGGAACCACACTGCATTCTTCAGGTCAGGCGGAGTTGCCTGCGCATAGGCCTGTCCCAGCAGGTAGGTATCGTTGAGTGTGGGGCCGGTCTGGGTTTGCGCCGGCGGTACCGACTGCAACTCCTTCTTGAAGTTGTCTTCCGCCCCTGGATAGTCCTTCTTCAACTGATCATCCATCGCGATGGCGCTGTAGAAGATCGGCTCGGTTGCGGTCTTCAGCTTTTGAAAGTCAGCGTCGGGCATGCTTGCGGGCTTGGTAGCGGCAAGTCCCTTCTGCGCGTTTGCGGCTGCTTCGTCCAGCAGCGGCTGCTGGTCGGCAGGCGTTGACTTCTGTGCCGCCTGCGCCTTCTTGATATAGACGGAAATCGCCAGGGCGCGCAGGTTATTTGGATCCGTCTGGAGTAGCCGGTTGGCTGCATCCACGGTTTTATCCATATTGTTCTGCGCCTGATAGGCCGCCATCAACTGCTCCAGCATCTCTCCCTTCACCACGGAGTTTGGATACTTGGTGAGAAAAGCCTCTATGGCAGAGGACTTCGCCGCGGGTGAGGACTGGCTGATCGCGTTCGAGTAGTCGTTGTACTCGGCGGGATCTTTGATGGTGATCTGTGACTGCTGTTGTCCACCCCCCGCCGCGGCCTGGGCCAGGGCGAACGGCGCAGCACACAGCGTACTGGTGGCGATTGCCAGCAGAGATGCTAAGGCGACCTTCTTCATTCAATGCTCCTAAGAGAAGTGCAGCGATTTTTAAACGGAAAACCTGTACCTGCAGTCTTCGCATCCGCAGAACTCATGGTGACTCGCCATAGCAGGAGCGGTGTGTCTATCCATTTGTCCCCGGAAAAGAAGCGGCGCGGCAATGTGGCTGGATTATAAGAATCAGGCTTCTCCCATGCAAGCGGAAGACAAACGGATTCCGCTCGTTGGCTTCTAGAACAGGGATAAAGATGCGAATCTTCGTCCCTGCGTTGACTCAGCATCGCAAATGACATTTCCGTGACGTTCACCCGGTGTGGCGAAGTTACCCGCGATGCGTAAGCACCATGCTGGCCGGGCGAGCGCGATACTGCATCCATGGGTCAGGGCAGTTTGCCATGTGGTCCTATCTAAACCCGCAGGAAAGCCTATGTCACTTGAAGATCGTCAGAACCCGCTTAAGAGCGATTCTCCCCTGGCCGGCAAAACCGCCCTGGTTACCGGCGCTTCGCGCGGTATCGGCCGAGCCATCGCCGTGCGGCTGGCCGGGCTGGGTGCCGCACTACTCCTTGTTGCGCGGGACGAACACGCGCTGGAGGAGGTGCAGCAGCAAATCGCAAACGATGGAGGCTCGGCGGAGATCCTGCCCTGCGATCTCAGTTCGTCCGCGGCGCTCGCCGAGCTGACTGCGAACATCGACCGCTCCGAAGGCTGCGACATACTGATCAACGCCGCCGGGATCGGAAGAATCGGCGCGCCCATGCACGAGATGCCCATCGCAGACTTCGATGCCGTCCTCGCCACCAATCTCCGTGCGCCGTTCCTGCTGATGCGCGCCGTCATCCCGCACATGGTCGCTCGCGGTGGCGGTTACATCCTCAATATCTCGTCACTCGCTGGTCAGGGACCGCTGGCGAATGGAGCTGCTTACGCAGCGTCTAAATGGGCGCTCAACGGCCTGACCTACTCCGCCGCCGAAGAGTTGCGCGCTCACAACATCCGCGTCTCCGTCATCGCGCCCGGCTCTGTCGACACGGAGTTTGGCCGGGGCGGTAAAGACCGGAGCAAGATGCTCCGGCCGGAGGACGTCGCGGAGGTCGCCGTAATGCTGGTAACGCAGCCGCCGCAGTCCTTTATCAGCGAAGTCCGGATGCGACCGACGCAAAAGCCCTGAACGTACAATTGAACTAATCTGTCCGGTAACAGGCTCTAGGAAGCTCGAATCCGACCCGAAATGCATCGGTAGCCCAAGAACTCGCAATTGCGGCCCCCTTATCCACAATAGGTAGGGGTATCTGTGTTGAATCGCCCCCGGCTCCCGGCTACCATTCTTGCCAAGACTGTGTTCGAGTGGAATAAGGCCGGCTCGGGCCTCCTTCCGCTGCTACGGGTGCCATCGATGCTCAAGCTCAAGAAGATTCAGATCCTCGGCTTCAAGTCCTTCTGCGACCGCACCGAGCTTACCCTGCCCGGCCAGGGCATGGCCGCCGTCGTTGGCCCGAATGGCTGCGGCAAATCCAACATCCTCGATGCTGTCAGTTGGGTCCTCGGCGAGCAGTCGGCTCGCACCTTGCGCGGCACCAAGATGGAAGACGTGATCTTTGCCGGCACGCGCGAGCGCAAGGCGCTTGGCATGGCCGAGGTCTCGCTCACGCTGATCGATCCAGATGCCTATGGCAACGGTCCGCTCGCAACCGAGCTCGAACGGGATGAAGTCGCGCTCGACAGCAACAGCGATGGGAGCGCCGCCACCAACGGCGACTGGGATGAGGAGGCGCATCGCGAGGCGCGCTCCGTCGAAACCGAAGAGATCATCGCCGAAGCGCAGCCTGGCACCATTGTCGAAGGTGAGGAGGAAGATGTCGCCCCATCCGCGGCAAGCGAATCCGCATCGCAGGACGGCGGCGTTGCCGTCGCAGCATCGAATGCGGTTGTCTTAAAGATCCGCCGCCGCAAGTTCCAGCGCACGCCTGCGCGCGCCGGCGAAATCATCATCACACGGCGCCTCTTTCGCTCCGGCGATAGTGAATATCTGCTCAACGGCAAGCTCTGCCGCCTGCGCGACATTCAGGACATCTTCATGGGCACCGGCCTCGGGCCGGAGAGCTACGCCATCATCGAGCAGGAGCGTATCGGTCAGCTTCTCAGCTCCAAGCCGCACGATCGCCGCGCAATTATCGAAGAGGCCGCCGGCATTACGCGCTTCAAGACCAAGAAGCGTCTGGCTGAGCTCCGCCTCGAATCAGCCAAGCAGAACCTGGCGCGCGTAAACGACATCTTCGAAGAAGTTACGCGACAGATGAACTCATTGAAGCGCCAAGCTGCGAAGGCAGAGCGCTACGGCGCCGTGCGCGATGAGCTGCGCACCCGGCTGCGCGTCGTGCTGGCCAGCCGCCTGCATCAGATGGACGCGACCAGCATCTCGCTGCACGACCAGATTGCTTCCCTCACCACGCAGATTGATGCCTCCGCTGCGCAGGTCGAAGCGCTCGATGCGGAGCACGCAGCCGCCGTCGCTCGCGGATACCAGCTCGACGCCAGTGCAAAAGAAGCCAGCGCGCGCGCCAGCCAGGCGGCTATCGATCTGGAACGCGCCAGCGCGCGCCAGCACGCGAACGAAGAGCGCATCGCCGACCTCGGCTCCCGCTCCGCCGCCGGCACTGCAGAGCTCGAGCAGGCACGACTGCAGATGGAAGGGCTCACCGCGGAGCGCGAGCAGCACCGCAGCTTCCTTGAGACCGCGGCCGCCGAAGCAGCACGCTTCCGCCAGCAGGCCGAAGCATTGCAGCAGCAGGCACGCGAAGCCGCGCAGACCGTCGCGCACGCCGAGCAGCGGCTGGAAGCCGAGCGCCGCCGCGGTCTTCAATTGCTCTCCGAAGCCGCCAACGCGCGCAACCAGGCATCGCAGGCTGAGGAAGCTCTCGGCGCGCTGGAGCGCGAGGCCGAGCGTCTCTCGGGCGAGATGGACGCCGCGCGCCGCGATCTCGAAAACCTCGGTGCCGAGCGCGGTCAGGCGTCGCTGCAATTCGAATCTGTCACCGATACGCTGGCGCGTCTGGAGCAGGAGATTCTCGCGCTTCGCTCGGAAATTGAGCAGACTCGCGGCGAAGAGACCGAGACTCGCCGACTCGGCGATGCGTTTCGCGCCGAACATGCCACGCTCACCGGCCGGCGCAACTCGCTCGAAGGCCTGATCCGCGAGCACAGCTACTCCACCGATACGGTGCGCAAGCTCTTCCGCGCCAACGGCGATCACCACTCTTCTCTCTCTGCCGTTGGCACGCTTGCCGACTTTCTCGAAGTGGATGGCCAATACGAAACCGTTGTCGACGAATACTTGCGCGATGAGCTCAACTACATCGTAGTCAAGAGCTGGGACGCCGCCGACGAGGGCATGCGCCTGCTGAAGAGCGATGTTGATGGCCGCGCTACCTTCCTGGTCCATCCGCACGATGCCCAGGCCAAGTTCTCCTTCGATCCCACCGAGCCCACCGGAACGCAGACCAGCCGCGAAGGGATTGTGCGCCTGAAAGATTGCATCCGCGTGCTCGACGGCTTCGGCACCTCGCTCGAAGCCATTCTGCCCAAGCTGCGCGAGGGCTATGTTGCACCGGACGCCGGCACCGCGCGCTCGCTCGCTCTCGAAAATCCGCGCGCCTTCTTCCTCGCACCTTCCGGCGAGTGCTTCCATAACGTCACGGTCACCGGAGGCAAGCCGCGCGCGGAAGGTCCGCTGGCCATCAAGCGCGAGCTACGCGATACGCAGCAAAAGCTCGATGCCCTGACAATCGAGCTGGGGCAGGCTGAAACGCATGCCGCCGCGCTTGGCCGTACCCTTGCCGAGAAAACCCGCCTGCTTGAGGCGAAGAACGAAGACCGCCGCACCGCAGAGCGCGACAGCGCGAACCAGGGCGCCGCGCTGCGCCAGATGGAGTCCGAAGCGAAGCGCCTGGAGCGTCGTCTTCAGGACTGGCAGCTGGACAGCGAGCGCAATCGCAACCAGCGCGATCAACGCACTACGCTGATGCAGCAGAAGCGCGAAGATGTTGCGCGCCTGGAAACTGAGCACGCCACAGCCGAAGCGCAGCAGCGCGAGTTCGAAGCTGCGTTAGCCGGCCATCGTGAAACCCGCGAGACAGCGCAGCAGGCCTCCTCGCAGGCCGTCGCTGAGCTCGCCGGCCTGGAAGAGCGCAAGCGCGGTGCGGAGGCATCCTTCGCTCGCATCGACCGCATGTATGCCGATCTTGGTCGCCGCGTGGTGCAGCTTGAGCAGCAGCTCGCGGCAGCGGCAGCCGAGCAGATGCAGCGCACGGGAGAAAACGCAACGCTTGCGACTCAGCGGCAACAGCTCGACGAGCTTCGCGAGCAGGCCCTTGCCGAAACTGCGCGCTGGACCGAAGAAGCCCGCCTGCTGCGCATCGCGCTGCTCGAAAGCGAGCAGCAGCTTAAGACGCTGCGCGCCGAAACCGATGCCCTGCGCGAAAATCGCAGTGCCCACGCAGCCCAGGCCGCTAAGCTCGCCGCCGAGCTCGAACATCTCGAAGCCGCCTGCGTCAGCGATCTTGGCGTGGAAGCCGGAGAGCTCCGCGCACAAGAGGACATCACGCGCCTGGAAGACGACGCGCTCGCGACGGAAGACGAGGCATGCCGCGGGCTCAAGAGCCGCCTCGAAGCCATGGGGCCGGTCAACATGATGGCACTGGATGAATACAAAGAAGCAGCCGAGCGTCACAGTTTCCTTGAAACCCAACGCACGGACCTGCTCGATTCCATCGAGAACACCCAGGCCACCATCAAGGAGATCGACACCATCTCGCGCACGAAGTTCGACGAAGCCTTTGTTCGTATCAACGAGAACTTCTCCGTCACCTTTACGCGCCTCTTCAACGGCGGCCAGGCCTTTATGCGCCTCACCGACGAAGAAAACACGGCGGAGAGCGGCATCGACATCGTTGCTTCACCGCCGGGCAAGAAGCTGCAGAACGTGCTCTTGCTTTCCGGCGGCGAAAAGGCGCTGACGGCGTTGTCGCTTCTGGTCGGCATCTTCCTCTATCAGCCGAGCCCCTTCTGCGTGCTGGACGAAGTCGATGCGCCGCTCGACGAAACCAACGTCGGGCGCCTCGCGGACATGCTCAAAGGCATGGCCAAGGAGACGCAGTTCGTTCTGGTCACCCACTCCAAGCGCATGATGACCGCGATGGATCTCATCTACGGCGTCACCATGCAGGAGCCCGGCGTGTCGAAGCTGGTCTCCGTGCACATGGGTGGCCATCACCATGCCCACGGCCATCGCGCCACGGCGTAGATACTCTGGGGCTATTCGTAGCGCAGGGCAACTACGGGATCGACCTTGGTCGCGCGTCGCGCCGGAAGGAGCGCGGCCATCAAGGTCACCAGCGCAATGATCAGCACGGCGCCAGCGAGCGTCAGCGGGTCCCAAGGCCCCAGCCCGAACAGGCCGGCTTGCACTGCGCGGCACGCCGCCAGCATCGCCGGCAAACCCACCGCGATGCCGATGGCCAGGAGCACCAGCGATTCCCGCAGTACCATCCACAGCACGCCGGCACGCGGCGCGCCCAGCGCAATGCGCACGCCAATCTCATTCGTTCGCCGCACCACGCTGTACATCATCACGCCATAGAGGCCGATGCAGGAGAGCGCGAGCGCAAGCAGCGAGAAGAAGCTGGAAAGTTGGGAGACCAGCTTCTGCGTGTCGATGAGGCTCTCTGTCTGCTGCCGGATGGTTTGCACTTTTAGTATCGGGAGGTTTGGATCGATCTCCGCAAATGTTGCACGGACCTCTCCAACGATGCGCGCGGGATCGCCAGCGGTCTGCACCTGCAGCCAATACGCGTAATGGTCGTCCTCGGTCAGTTGCGTCACGGCAAGATACGCCATCGGCTCAGGTTTTTCTGCAGATGCCATGAACTTCGCATCGCGGACGATTCCGACGATCTGCCACGTTCCCTTCACACTGGGATCGGCAACGGTGAAGCTGTGGCCAATTGCACCGCCGTGCGGCCAATATAGATTGGCCAGCGTCTGGTTCACCACCACCGCTTTCAGCGATGTCGCCGTATCATCCGCGTTGATCGTGCGTCCTCGCACAAGCGGAATTCCCAGTGTCTCGAAGTAGCCGGCGCTCACGCGCTGGAGATACGTACTTACGTCCTCATTGGGTATGGTGGCCCGCCCAATGATGGTGATCGGCGATCCCCAGTTGCCGCGCGCAATCGGCACCTGGCCGGAAAGTGCCGACGAGCGCACGCTGGGAAGTTGCTCGACGCGCGTCAGAATTCTCTCGTACAGCGCATTCAACTGCTCCGGCTTGTAGCCGGCAAACTTTGCATTTGTATTTACCAGCAGAAGGTCGCTCCGATTGAAGCCGAGATCCTGGTTGCGCAGATTATGCAGCGTTCGCACGAACAGCCCGGCGACCGCCAGCAGCACCAGCGAGAGCATCACCTGCCCGACCACGAGTGTCTTCGGCAGCAGTCTTCCGGAGCGTCCTCCGCCACTCCCTACGGTACGCGCCGCGGCATTCAGCGCGCCCGATGCGCTCATGCGCGAGACACGCAGCGCCGGTGCGATTCCAAAGAGCACGCCCGTCGCTAGACAGATTGCCGAGGTGAAGCCCAGCACATGCAGGTCAGGCATCGCCTGCAACGGGGTATGCGCACCCGGACCGGCCACAAATTGAATCAATGCCCGCGTCCCCACGAAGGCAAGCAGCAGTCCGATCGCTCCGCCGGTAAAGGCCAGCAGCAGCGTCTCGGTGAGAATCTGGCGAACTAAGCGCATACGGCTGGAGCCGAGCGCAAGCCGGGTCGTGAACTCGCGCTCGCGTGATGCAGCCTTCGCCAGAAGGAAGTTCGCGAGGTTGGCGCAGGCAATCAGTAGCACCAGCACGACTACGCCCATTAAGACCGCGAGCGGCGCTTCATAGCTGTCACGTAGATGCGAGATGCCGGCGCCAATCGCCATCAGCGGCACGAAGCTTCTCGCAATCTCCTGCCGCCGCGTCGCAGACTGCGTCGTTCCCTCGCGATCCGTCAGGAAATGCTGAAGTTCGGTCGTCGTCCACGCCTGCGCCTGCGCCACGCTAACGCCGGCCTTGCGCCGCGCAATCATGTGCAGCCAGAACAGCCCGCCCGGATCGAGCAGCGAGCCCTGCTGTTGTTGCATCACCATCTGCTGCATGGTTAGGGGCAGCCACATGTCCGGCATCTCTTCGTTCAGCTCCACGCCGTAGAAGCTCGCCGGCATCACTCCGACCACCGTGAACAGCGTGCCGTTGATGGTTAGCGTTCGCCCGATCACCGACGGATCGGATGACAGTGCCTGCTGCCAATAGCGATGGCTGATCACCGCCACCGCATTCCGTCCCGGCGCGTCGCTATCGTGCCTGTTGAGGGCCCTGCCAAGCACCGGCTCCACGCCGACGACACCAAAGAACGTACCGGACACGAGCCCGGTCCATGCTTGTGTAGCCGCTCCACTCTCGCCGCCGCGTCGCACGCTCACCTGGATGGGAAAGCTGCCGAAAGCAGCCACGCCCTCGAATGGCGCGTGCTCCCGCTCGATTCGCCTGTAGAAGTCATAGGTGAATATTTCGGTGCCGCCCGGCGCGACTGAGCCAAGGATGCCTCCGTTGATCGATTTTCCGAACGAGACCAATTGCTCCGGTTGATGGACCGGCAATGACTTCAACAGCAGATCATTGATCAGCGTAAAGATCGCGGTGTTCGCGCCGATTCCAAGCGCCAGGGAAAGAATCGCCACCAGTGAAAACCCTGGCGACTTCAGAAGCTGTCGAATCCCGAAGCGAAGATCCTGACCCAGCGATTCGACTGTCGACTCCCAACTCTCCGACCACACCCGGTGGCGCACCACCGCTGCGCTTCCCGCCTCGACGCGCGCGGCGCGCTCGGCCATCTCGCGAGGCACACCCCAGCGCATCTTCTCCTCGACCGCTGCTTCGATATACCCGCGCAGCTCTTCGTCGATCTCACGGTTCCGCTGCTCTTTGTGGAGAAGCGCCTTGATCCCGCTCATCAGCCTTCGCAGCACGGCTCCCTCCGTCGCTCCTCTTGATTGCCTAGAGGTACTCCGATGTCCTCTTGATTGTCAAGAGAAGCTCCCCGCGTTGACAAAGCCCAACCTCACTCCGAGAATCGAAGCGTAGCCAACACACTCACATCAGGGCAGCAAATCTCCTTGCAGACACTCACACAAACCGACCTCGGCGATCTTCCTCTGCTCGCACGCGGCAAGGTCCGCGATCTCTACGCTATCGGCGAATCGCTTCTACTCATCGCCACCGATCGCATCTCCGCCTTCGATCACGTGCTAGGTACCGGCATTCCTGGCAAAGGCAAGATTCTCACGCAACTCTCGCTCTTTTGGTTTCAGTTGCTGCGCGATGTTGTGCCCAACCATCTCATCTCCGCCGATGTCTCGCAGTATCCGGGGGAGCTGCGCCCCTATGCCGCGCAGCTTCAGGGCCGCTCGATGCTGGTCAAGCGTGCGCGGATGTTCCCTGTCGAGTGCGTCGTTCGAGGTTATCTCTCCGGCTCCGGCTGGAAAGACTACAAAGCCACCGGCGGCGTCTGCGGCATCCGGCTACCCAAAGGGCTGCGTGAGTCCGACAAGCTGTCTGAGCCACTCTTTACGCCTGCGTCGAAGAGCGCGGGTGGCGAGCATGACGAGAACATCTCCTTTGAAGAGATGACAACGCGGATCGGCGAGCCGGCAGCCATCAAGCTGCAGGGACTCAGCCTCGACATCTACAATCGCGCCGCCAACTATGCAGCCGGACGCGGCGTGATCCTCGCGGATACAAAATTTGAGTTTGGCGTGACGCCGGACGGCATTGTTCTGGCTGACGAGGTGCTCACCCCGGACTCGTCGCGCTACTGGCCCGCGGACCAATACAAGCCGGGCGGTCCTCAGCCCTCCTTCGACAAACAGTTTGTGCGCGACTACCTCGAACAGATTCAGTGGAACAAGCAGGCGCCCGCGCCCGCCCTGCCGGACGACATCGTTGCAAAAACGCAACGCAAGTACCTGGATGCTTACCGCCTGCTCACCGGCAAAGAGCTCGATCTCGGCTGAATCTGAACTACCATCACGCCATGCAGATGCTGACTCCACTGGACTGGGCGATTGTGGCCGTTCTGGTCCTCTCCACGGTCATGGCGTTCATCCATGGCTTTCTCGTGGAGGTCTGCGCGCTCGCCGGTCTCATCGCCGGCATTGTCCTGGCCGGCCAATATTATCTGCAGCTTGCGCCCTGGGTGGCCCGGTTCGTCCACAATGAATCTGCCGTCGCTGCAATCGCCTTTCTTTTGGTTGCATTCGGCGTTATGCTGGCCGCCGCAATCCTCGGCAGAGTGCTACGCTGGATACTCCGCAGCATTGGATTGGGTTGGGCGGACCGCATCGCCGGGGGTGCTTTCGGTCTGCTTAAGGGATATATTCTGGTAGCGCTGGGCGTTGCTGCCATGGCCGCATTTTTTCCTCGCGAGCCCTGGTTCGATCAGTCCCAACTCGTGCCATACTTTTTTCCCGGGGCACACGGAAGTGCTACTGTGCTGCCGCGGGACCTGAGCGTTAGAATTCAGTCCGGATTGCACTCTTTGGAGAGCGCAGCACGGCGTGGGGCATCAGAGCTGGGCCAGAAAGATTGAAGGAAGAGACCGGCCTTGAGATTCGGTCCGTAGCCAAGAAAGAGGATTCCGTGAAACGCGAGTTGGACAGCCTGGTTAACCAGATGCACGCCGGTGGTATCACCTATGATGAAGCCATCCGCGAGTTCAAAAAGCGCTTCATTCTTGAAGTACTTGCCGCCCATCGCGGCAACCAGTGCAAGGCAGCCAAGGAGCTTGGCATGCACCGGAATACGTTGAGCCGCACCATTGCCGAGCTCAACATGGATCCCGCCCAGATCCGCAACGGCCTCAAGCGCCCGCCACGTCCCGTGCGTCCATTGCTTGAACAGCCGAAGCAGGTGATGCGCCAGCAGGGTTGACAGCCCGTCAGCTATCCTGAAGGCGTTTGCCGATTTCCTTCAGGAGTGGCCGGCCGCTTTGCCGAATTCTGCAATCAGACGAACCGCTCCGGCGGTCTATCAGTCTTGCGTCACTCCGCAGGGCCGTGTTGCGTGGCGTCCCGGCCCCGATGCGTCTGTTCCCGACTGGGACCACTACGACGCCTACCTCTTTGACATTGATGGCACCCTGCTGCGCGATCCCGGCCGCGTTCACTACAACGCTTTCTCCAAGGCCTGCTTGGAAGTCCTCGGCCACCCGCTCTCGCTCGAAGCTGTAAGCGTAGCCGGCTCGACCGATCCGCGCATCCTGAGCGACGCCTTCGCCGCTGCCGGCATCGCCGAGGAGAGCTGGCGTCCGCACCGGCCCCGTCTGCTCCAAACCATCTGCACCGTCGTCGAGCGTGATGCTGCCAGCATGCAGCTCACCATCATGCCCAGTGTCGTTGAAGCCCTCCGCCATCTTGCTTCGACCCGCAAGTGGCTCGGTGTCGCCACGGGCAATCTCGAATCGGTCGGATGGCTCAAGCTGGAGCGCACCGGACTGCGCGAGCACTTCACCTTCGGCGGCTTCAGCGATGCGCACGAGCAGCGTTCGGAGATGATCGCCGCGGCGGCAGCAAAGGCCCGTCAGCTTGCGGGAGACGAGGCGTCCGTCGTCGTCGTAGGCGATACGCCCTCCGATATCGCGGCGGCGCATGCCAACAGGCTACCCATCATCGCGGTCGCGACTGGCCACTTTTCCTTCGACCGCCTCCTCGAAGACACGCCCGAGATTTGCGCGGAAAATCTGGGCGCCCTGCTGCATGGCCCCGAGAGCGCTGTCCGCTCTGATGACACAGAGAGTGAGCCCGCATGAACCGCGTGCTTTGCATCTTGGCCTGCGCGCTCGCACTCTCGGTCGCAGCACACGCGCAGGCACCCGCACCCTCCGGGCCTACTCACCATGACAAGCGCGAGGCGGCGAAGGCTTACCTTGCGGGCGCGCATGCCATTGAGGACCGCAATACACGCGCCGCCTATGACGCTTTCAGCAAGGCCGCCGCGCTCGATCCGGCCAACACCGACTACAAGAACGCCGCGATCGTCGCCAAGGCCCATTTCGTCACGGATCTGATCCAGCAGGCGGAGAAGGCACGAATTCTGGACAAGAGCGATGTCGTCCATGCCCGCCTGGCCGAGGCGCTGGAGCTTGACCCCACCAATCCCATGATCGCGCAGCACATTCAGGATGTCGCCGGCCTGGACAATGCGCCGCCCAAAACTGACGACATCAGCGCCACCATCGCAGACGCCATTCGCGTCGAGCCCGCAGCCGGCAAACACAGCTTCCATGTCCGCGCCGATGGCCTCACGCTTCTGCGCCAAGTGCTTGGCGCATACGGCATCTCGCCCAGCTTCGACTCCAGCGTCACGCCACAATCGATCCGCTTCGATGCCGACGATATCGACTTCCACCAGGCGGCGCAGATGCTGCAACTCGAAACGGACACCTTCTTCGTCCCGCTCGATCCGCATCGTGTTCTGGTCGCGCGTGATACCAAACAGAACCGCGCCCAATACGAGCGGCAGCTTCTGGAGACGGTATATCTTCCCGGTCTCGCCCCGCAGGACTTCATCGATGTCACGAATCTTGCGCGCAACATCCTTGAGCTCACGCAGGTCTCTACCTATTCCACTCAGAGCAGCATGACGGTGCGCGGGCCGGAGTCGAAACTCGCACTGCTGAACCGCACCCTCCGAGGCCTGATGGATGGCCGCAGCCAGGTGCTGCTCGATGTCCGCGTCTATGAAATCTCGCGCACCCGCAACGTGAACGTCGGCGTGCAACTGCCGCAGCAATTCAATGCGTTCAACCTCAACTCGGAGCTCCAGCAGGTGCTCAACGGCAACCAGGCTCTGATCCAGCAGATCATCTCCAGCGGCTTGGCAAATGCGAACGATATCGAGGCCATCGCCGCCATCCTGCTCGCCTCAGGCCAGATCTCGAATTCCATACTCAGCCAGCCTTTCGCGCTGTTTGGCGGCGGCCTTACGGCTACCGGCGTCACGCTCGGCACTACCACAGTGAACATGGCGCTCAATTCCAGCGAGAGCCGCGCCATCGATCAACTGCAGCTTCGGCTGCAGGACCAGGAACCGGGAGACATTCTGGCCGGCGTGCACTATCCCATCATTCAGTCGAGCTACTCCAACCTCACCGGCAGTGGCGTCAACATCCCAGGACTCAACAGCGCCGGATTGAACAGCCAGCTTGCCGCGCTCGGCCTCAACTCCTCCAGCCTGAACCAGCAAACCATTCCGCAGGTCCAGTATCAGGACCTTGGCCTGAAGATGAAGGTGACGCCCTACATCCACCGTGATCAGACGATCTCGCTCAAGCTCGACCTGACGATCGATGCGCTGGCCGGCAGCTCCGTCAACAACATTCCCGTCCTGACCAATCGCCAGTTCGCCGCCGCACTCGATCTGAAGGATGGCACGAGCGCGATGGTGACCAGCAATCTGAACACGCAGGAGGCACGCGCCCTCAACGGGCTGCCCGGTCTGAGCGAGATACCCGGTCTGCAATCCACCACGGACAAAAGTGTGCAGAAAAGCAATGACGAACTGGTTGTGCTGATCACGCCGCATGTGGTCCGCCTGCCTCACCCTTCCGGCGCAAGCCAGGTCATGCTGCTTCCCACCCATCAGTAGAAGAAATCCGCAGGCAGGCTGCCGCGGCGCAGCCGTTATGTGCCGTAGCCCCGGTGCTTCATCCCCTGGAGCTTCTCACTGCTCGGCCATGCGATGGTGAGCAGAATCGCGGAGTCCTCGTGCGCCTCCACCTCGTGCTTGATCGACGCTCCCAGCGTCAGGATCCCATTCAGCGGCAGATTGTGTGTCTCTCGATGGACGCGAAAGTCAATCGAGCCTCTCAATACTTGAACGGAGATGGTCCCGTCCGCGTGATGTTCCTTCAGGACAGCGCCCTTGTCCATCATGAGGAGGACCATCCTGAAATCTGATTTCTTGAAGAGCATCTTCGCGAAATGGCCTCCGGACCACGGCCTTTTCTGCTCGGATTCCTTCATCTCCTGCGCAAGATCGAACTGCGCAAAATCTTTCAGCATCGTGCCGTCATCGGCAAAGCCTTCTGTGCTCATGCGTCAGACCTCTCATCTCTTTGGATGCCATTTCGCCGGATGCCACTTGCCGGTGCAGCGCGGTGCATGGCCACCAAAGACGACCAACTCGTTACTGAGCCGCCCCCTGTTTCGAGTCGTAATCAATGATCTTCTTCAACTGATCGTAAGGAATTCCGGCGAGCGGAAGCATCCGGCCGTTCACAAACAGCGACGGCGTTGAGTTCACGCCCACCTCCTGGCCCAATTGCAACGACGCATCCACAGTCGTTTTGGTGGAGGGCTCAGCTACACACGCCTTCACCTTTGTGTCGTCCGCGCCGGCCGTCTTCACCGCAGACGCAAGCGCCTCCGCCGATCCCTCCGGCGTCAACTGCGCCTGGTTGGCGTACACCGCGTCGGTGAATTTGAAAAACGCATCGTTGCCGCCGATCTTCGCCACGCACACACCAGTCTCCGCCGCCTTCTCCGCCTCGCTGTGAATGTTGCGCAGCGGAAAGATTTGCGAGACGAAGTGCGCCTGGGGATAGTCCTTCAGCAGCCGGTCGACTGTAGGTTGTGCCTCCTTGCAGTGCGGGCACTGGTAGTCCGAAAATTCGACAAGCTGCAGCGGCGCGCTGGCTGGCCCGCGCGAGGGCCCCTTCGCCTCGCGCTTCAGAATGTCGTGGTAGTTGTCGAACGGATGCGCGCCGAAGGGCAGAATTTCATCGTTTGCGATCAGGTGCTTGCCGTCCGGGAGCGTCAGAAACGTCAGCGCGGAAGGCTGCGTCTGCTGCGCGCCCTTCTCCTCGACTAGCGCGGTCACGCGGCTGATCCCGGACACCTGCGTCGACTGGATCGCCTGCACCTGGAAGATGCGATTGTCGTCATATCCCCAGCTCGCTCGCAGGAATGCCTCAACTGTTTCCTTGCTCGGCGTGGTTGCAGTGAAATTCGCCGGATCGGGCGGTGGCATCGGCTGCAGTTGCGCCGGCGCAGCCGGTTGTGAAGCGGCACCGCTCTGTGCCCCTGGGGCATCCGGGGCGGCAGGTGCATTGGACTGCGCAAGCATTGGAATTGCCGCTGTCGATAGGACACAAAACAATGCCGCAAACAACCCGCTCCGCGAGCGCATGGTCATAAGTATTTTCTTCTCCGAACCGCAGAAACTTAAACTTGTACTTTCACTGCAATCGGGAACCGGCGTCCGCTCCCGAACGACTTCGCTGTCACTTTCAATACCGGCGCGGCCTGCTGTCGCTTGTACTCGCTGTTCTCGATCAGCTTCACGATCTTCTTCACCAGCGTGTAATCGAGCCCAAGCTGGTCGGCAATGGCCTGCATCGGCATATAGCGCTCAACGTAGGCCTCCACCAGCGGGTCCAGCACTTCGTACGGCGGCAGCGAATCCGTATCCAGCTGTCCCGGCCGCAGCTCCGCCGACGGCGCCTTACTGAGAATCGCTGCTGGAATCACTTCGCGCTCGCGGTTCACATAGTGCGACAGGCTATACACCCGCGTCTTCACCAGATCGCCAATCACTGCCAGCGCACCCACCATGTCGCCGTAGAGTGTGCAGTAGCCCACCGCCATCTCGGACTTGTTGCCTGTCGTCAGTACCAGCGCGCCCAGCTTGTTGGAGAGCGCCATCAACAGCGTCCCGCGAATCCGCGACTGAATATTCTCCTCCGTCACATCGGGCGCGCGTTCTGCGAAGACGGGCGCGAGCACATCGGTGAACTGACTGAAGATGCCGTCGATACGAATAGTTTCGAATCTTATTCCCAGGTTGGAGGCGAGCGCGCGGCTGTCATCAATCGAGCCTTCGGATGAGTAGGGGCTCGGCATGCCGACGCCGATCACGTTCTCTTTCCCCAGCGCATCCACAGCAATTGCCGCCACCAGCGCGGAATCGATGCCGCCGCTCAGGCCGATCAACGCCTGCTTAAACCCGCATTTGCGGATGTAATCGCGCGTCCCCATCACCAAAGCGGCATACGTGGCAGCATCATCGCCCTCAACCGTCTTGTGGATCTCGCCTGCGCCCGCCGCTGTATCCACCATCACCAGGTCTTCGGCAAACGAGCGCCCCTGTGCGATTGTTTCGCCGCGCGCATTCATGGCGAGGCTGGTGCCGTCGAAGATCAGGCTGTCGTTCCCGCCCGCCTGGTTCACCATCAGGATCGGCAGTCTGTGATGCCGTGCGGCTGCCGCCAGCATCTCCGCGCGCTGCTCGCGCTTGCCCTGCCAAAAGGGCGAGGACGAAATATTCAGGATCAGGGTCGCGCCCTGCCGCACCTGCTCTTCCACCGGATCGGTCGTATAGAGCCGCTGCTTCCAGTAGCCCTTATCGTTCCAGGCATCCTCGCAGATCGTCAGCGCCACCCGCTCGTTGCCGATCTTGACCACGTCCTGGCGCTCGGCCGGCGCGAAGTATCTCTGCTCGTCAAAGACGTCGTAGAAGGGCAGCAGCATCTTGCGCTGCGTAAAGGTGATCTCGCCGTTCTGCATCAGCACGGCGGCATTGCTTACGCGCTTGCCGGCCCCCGGCGGCGAGGGCACCAGCGTGCCACAGATCACCGCGATGGATTTGCCGGCTGTCGCCTCGCGCGCAATCTCCCGGGCTGCTTCTTCGGCAAGCTTCACGAACGAAGGCTTCTCCACAAAATCGCCCGTCGGATAACCGCAGACGCAGAGCTCCGGAAACATCACCAGGTCCGCGCCGCGGCGTTCAGCCTCGCGTACGTTCTGCAGGATTCGTGCTGTGTTTCCTCGAAAATCCGCGACCGTCGGATCAATCTGCGCCAGCGCAATCTTCACAGTTTCAGTGTATCGGAGAACGCAATGGAAAAAAGACCCGAAGAGCCAGTGTCCTCTACGTCGTGCGTGGAACTCGCCCGCCTGCTCAGCGGCGTCGGCCGGTGACTGCCAATACAGTTCTCTAGAACATGAGCGAACAACGAAGATGGCAAATAGGCTGAGACATGGGGAAACTCTGTTGGTACATTACCTATGACTTGCCACAACTGATCCATCTGTCATCATGAATTCAAAGAACGCCGGGAATTCTCCGCTCGCAGGCTTTTGGGAGTTTCCTATTTCCCCGCGCTCGATGGACTCCGGGCCATCTGTATTCTCCTCGTCATCTTTAATCACACTCATGCGCACTATCCGCCATTCATCTACGGCTGGGTCGGCGTGGATATCTTCTTCGTTCTCAGCGGCTTTCTGATCACCACTCTGCTCCTTCGCGAACGTGAAAGCTACGGCAACCTGTCGCTCAAAGGCTTCTACACACGACGGGCCTTTCGCATTTTGCCGGTCTACTTTGTCGTTCTTGCCGGATACCTCGTGCTCATTCCGCTGCTTCGCGATTGGAAGAGATGGGAAGAGATGAAGGTTGCGCTGCCGTATCTATTAACGTTTACACAGGAATTTCGCCCCGCCGCCGCTGGAAATATCTACAACCAGACCTGGAGTCTGGGATACGAAGAAAAGTTCTATCTTCTCTGGCCGCTTGTTGTGCTCGTCGGCTTTCCGTTCCGGTCGCGCAGGATAGGTATTCTCCTTGCCGCCGCATCGCTGATCCTGCTGTTGCCTCCTACCGGTGCCCGCTCCTACGGAGGCTTGTTCCTGGGCGCGCTCTTCGGCATTCTGCTGGACAAGAGCAGTGGAAGATTGATGCAGAGCATCATCGCCAAAGTGCCTACAAGTGTTGCGTTGGTCGCTGTTCTGGCGACCTATTTGTTGGCGACATCTATTCCATCTTTCATTCTTTTGTTTTCCTTGGCCACTTCGTTCTTCACCGCGGCTCTAGTCACGCACCAAGGAGTGGTGCGGAGATTCTTGGAACATCCCGCCATGGTGCTCTTTGGCAAGCGCAGCTATGCGATGTATCTGGTCCACATCGTCTTGCTCGATGGGATTGAGGTCGCCGCAAAGGAAGTTCATCTCGATCTTTGGTACATCGTCGTGCCCTTGGCCTACCTTGCCAGCTTTGCCGCAGCCATGACTCTGTTCGAATTGATCGAGCGTCCTTGCGTCGCGCAGGGGCGAAAAATGTCCCGCCGCATGCGCGAGCGGATCAGCGATCCCAGCCGAACGGCCGCTCAGTTAGCAGGGCGAGCCGGCGGCGGGGTTGCCGTAATCGAGCGTGAAGAGGCGGGTGTCCCGCGGGCCTTCTAAGGGCCCGCTCGGGTTGCGGAACGAGTATTTCTCTACGTGCCTGTGCCGGAAACCACGACCCCAATCGTGCGGACAAGGATCTTCATGTCCAGCCACAGACTCCAGTTCTCGATGTACGCCGTGTCCAGCGAGATATAGCTGTCAAACGAGGGATCCTGTCGCGCCTGCACCTGCCACAGCCCAGTGACGCCCGGAGTTACATCCAGACGGCGTAGATGGTTCAGCTCGTAGCGCTTCACCTCGCTGGCGATGGGAGGCCGCGGGCCCACCAAACTCATATCACCGCGGAGCACATTGATAAGTTGCGGCAATTCGTCAAGAGAGTACTTGCGCAGGAAGCGGCCCGTGCGGGTAATGCGCGGATCGTTGGTGATTTTGAACAGCACCGAGTCGCGCTCGTTCATGTGCAGAATCTCAGCCCTGCGGCGCTCTGCATCGGGCACCATAGTACGGAACTTGAGGCAGCCGAAGACGCGGCCCTTTTTGCCGATACGCTCGGACGGATAAAAGATTGGCCCAGGCGTATCCGTACGCACGCCGATGGCGATCGCCAGCAGCACCGGCGACAACAGCACCAGCGCCACGCTCGATACAGCGATATCCAGCAGCCGCTTCATCATCATGCCGAGCACTGGCACTTCGCCGCGGTGCAGCGGGATCGTCGGAAATTGACCGATGTATTCGACGGGACTATTCCAAGCCAGGCCATCGTAGAGGTCGGGCACCACGCGGACGTCGACGCCGGCTTCGCGCGCCTGCTCTACCAGGCGCTTTACCAGCACGCGCTCGCACGGTGTGGCCAGAAAAATCTCGTCAACGAAGTGCTTACGCGCAAGGTCCAGCACCTCATCAATGGTTCCCAGCACATCGCGGCGGTCCGTGACGCCTTCGGACTCAATACCCGGCGCATCAACAAAGCCCTTAAAAGTAAAGCCCAGGTGGCGAATGCTTTCGATGTGATGCCGTAGCGCCTGCCCCACTCGTCCTGTGCCCACAACAAGGATGTTTCGCGTCTCGATGCCGCGATCGTAACGGCGATAGACAATCGCGCGCCACGCCAGCCGGCGCGCGCTGAGCAAGATGGCCGTGAAGACGATGGTCAGCAGCACAACTCCGCGGGACACTTCCTTACCGCGCCCGATCACGTACAGGCCGCCGCACAGCAGCAGACCCGCCGTAAAGCATGCCTGAATTGTCAGCCGCTGGTCGTGCAGCGTGTTACGTAACTGGATCGGAGCATAGAGATGCAGGCGTCGGCTGACGAGAATGAGCGCCAGGATGAACCAACCCAGGAAAAATCCGGTCAGCCACGGGCTCAACGTAAATGTGGAATGCATCCGAAGAGCGGAGTCGCCATCCATGAAGCTGGCGAGGATGAAGCTGCCGAGATAAACCTTCACTGCAACAGTCGCTGCAATCAGCACCGAGAGGGTATCGCACAACGCCCACAGAAGCCCCACTCGGAACGAGCTCGAGAGCATGCTGGAACGAACATCGGCGACCGCTCGGCTTCGAGCGCTCTGGACTGGTTCGGCTACCTGAATGCGGGGAATAAACTCAGGGGTGCTCATCGGGGGAACCTGGCCGCTTCTGCTATGTAACCTGTGAAAAGCATCGGGGAATAAGAAGTTCGATGCGCCTTAGTAGCGACCGGATTGCACGCTGCACCGCACAAAAGGCGCATCGCCTGGAACTCTATGAGAATGCTGGCGAAATTTTTACTTCGCCCTTCCGTCTGCACGCCCGGTTCCATTTTTCCTTTGCTCCTGTCGGCTTTGCTGCTAGTCGCGGCCGGCAAGCAGCATCCACCAGGAGCGTGCATTGCTTACAAACAAGCCAAGTCTAGCATCGTGAGGGGCCCGGTATGTTGATAGCGCGCTAATTGTACGGTCAGCGCACAGCGCAGTTTGTGCTTAAAAAGCCACGAAAAAATCACTTGATTGTCACTGCCGACGGATCTTGCTATCTGCTAAGCCCGTTCTCTACCGTCACATCCTTACTGGGGAGTGTGCAAGTCTTTCCTTATGGATTTCCACATTCGGACATGACACTTCTGAGTCATGGCGCTCGGTCGAAAGTTACACATTGGGGAGAATGAGCGAATCGAGCTCTAAAAACTGTTGCAGAATTTCATCGTCGCTTTGCTTCATCTCGTCCATCGTGCCGAAGAAGCGCACCTTGCCCTGATGCAGGAACACCACGTGATCGGCAAGACGTTCGGCGAAACGCATATCGTGCGTCACTACAACACTGGTCAGCAGCAGTTGCGTTTTCAGCTTCTGGATAAGATCGCCCAGCAGTCGGCCGATCAGGGGATCCACCATCGTCGTCGGCTCGTCGTAGAGGATTGCCTGGGGCTGAGACGACATCGCACGCGCAATCGCCACAGATCGCTTCATGCCAGTTGATAAATCCGATGGCAGCAGGTTGCTCATGCCGGTTACGCCAACCATCTCCAGCAGACCATTTACGATCTTCTGGATCTGGTCCTCTTCCAACTCTTTCCGCTCACGTAGCGGGAACGCGACGTTCTCTCCGACACTCAGCGAATCGAAGAGCGCGCCGCTTTGGAAGACCATCGTGACTTTCTTGCGCACCTCTCCCATCTGCTGGTCGCTGTAGCCGGTAATGTCCTCACCGGCCACCAGAATCCGCCCCGAGTCCGGCTTCAGAAAACCCATGATCTGCTGCAGCGTTACAGACTTTCCTACGCCGGAGCGGCCCAGTATGCACAGCGTCTCCCCAGCCATCACTTGAAAGGTCACATCATCGAGCACGTGCAGATCGCCAAACGATTTCGAGACATGATCGAAAACAATGTACGGCTCCGGTTTTGCCGTCGGCTGCGGAGCTCCGTCGTTCTCCTGCGCCTCCCGGACCTCCTCACGGATGAGTTCCGGCGGAATATCGAGAGGCGTTTCATCGGGAGGCGGCAGGGGTACCTCTTCACCGCCCCTGGGTTCAGCATCCCGCAGCAACTCCTCCTCCGCGCGCGTTTCGCCGGTCTGCGGATCCACTCTCTGCTCCGCGTCAGCCCTTCGGTGGGTGGGCTCTCGGTTGCTGGAATCGTCCATGCTCATAGCATAGGGGTTCGCGCAAGCAGCGCCGCCGCTGCCGCCAGTTCCTCACGCGTATTGCAGTTCATGAACTGACAATGCGTCGGCCATGTTGAATCCCACGCGCCGGCCGTCGCCACTCGCTCCACGTCAAAAATGTCCAGCTTGGCGTCCGCCGCCGCACTGTCCAAGGCAGTCATCGTCTTATAGTCGCCGGAATTCAGAGCGCGCGCGATACCCGCCAGCAGCTCACGCCGATAGACAGCGCACAGCGGTTGTGGCTGGCCAAGCACCCTCGGAATTGTCGCCGCCGCGCCGGTTATCTGTGCGCGTTCCAGCATCCACTGCAGAAAACCGACCTCGACCAGCGGCAGATCGACACCCAGCATCATGACGGTCTGCGTCTCGCTCCTGCTCAGCGCCGTCTCCATCCCGCTCAGCGGCCCACAGTCCGGATGCAGATCCCTCACCACCTCCGCGGCAACCCCCTCCACCGGCTCACGCATCCCGGCAACCCGCGCCTTTAAGCCAAGCTGCCTGAGCTTGCCGAGCATGCGCTCGAGCAGCGGAGCGCCGGCAAAATCAACGCTCGCCTTATCGCGCCCCATTCGCACACTGCGACCGCCGGCCAGCACCCAGCCGTCGGCATTTACCGCGATCACGAGCCCAACTTTTCCAGCATGAGAATGATTGACTCGATCCCACGATAGAAGTTCGCGATGTGGAATTTCTCGTTCGGCGCGTGCAGATTATCGTCCGGCAGGCCGAAGCCCATCATCACCGCGGGAATCTTAAGGTGCCGCTCAATATCGCCCACGATCGGAATCGATCCCCCGCCGCGCACGAAGACCGTCTCTTTGCCGAAGACCTCGCGCATCGCGTCCTTCGCCGCAGTTACATAACGATTGTCCGTCCCGATCACAATGGCGTCGCCCGAGTGGATCAGCCGCACCTCGACCGTCACCCCCTTCGGCGCCAGCGACTCAACGAACGCTTTGTATTGCGCGAATGCCTTTTGAGGAGTCATCGCCGGCACCAGGCGCATGGACACCTTCGCCGTGGCCCGTGCCGGAATCACCGTCTTCGCTCCCGCCCCGGTAAAGCCACCCGGCATCCCATGCACGTCCAACGTCGGACGCGCCCACGTCCTTTCCAAAACCGAGAACCCAGCCTCGCCGGTAAGGGCAGGCGACCCCACTTCCGTCTCGCGGTAATGCTCTTCGTCGAACGGCAGCCGTTTCCATGTCGCCTTCTCTTCTTCCGAAGGCGCCTGCACGTCGTCATAAAAGCCGGGGATCAATATTTTCCCTTCGCGGTCCTTCAGCCCGGCGATGATCTGGGCCAGCGCCACAAACGGATTCGGCGCTGAGCCGCCGTACATTCCGGAGTGCAGATCGGTCTTCGCGCCGCGCGCCTCGATCTCGGTGTAGATCATCCCCCGCAGCCCCACGCACAACGTCGGCAGCTCCGGCGCAAACATTTCTGTATCGGAGACCAGTGCGAAATCCGCCTGCAACTCCTCTGGATGCTCGCGCACAAAATTGGCGATTCCTTCTCCGCCAACCTCCTCCTCACCTTCGAGGATCACCCGGACATTCAGCGGCAGCGTGCCTTTGTTTGCCCCGTCTTTTCGGGTTTGGAAGAGCGACTCCAGCGCTTTGAGGTGCATGTACATCTGCCCTTTATCGTCCACGGCGCCGCGCGCATACAGGTTGCCGTTGCGCTCTGTCGGCTCAAAGGGCGGCGTCACCCACTCATCCAATGGGTCCGGCGGCTGCACATCGTAATGTCCGTAGCACAGCACCGTCGGCTTCCCTGTCGCGTGCAGCCAGTCTCCATACACCAGCGGATGCCCCGCGGCGCCCCCATGCGCAGTTTCGATCAGCCGCACATTCTCAAGACCGATCCGCTTCATCTCCGCGGCCAGCGTCTCCGCCGCGCGCCGCACATCGGCCGCATGCTCCGGCAACGTGGACACGCTCGGAATTCGCAACAACTCCTTGAGCTCATTCAGAAACCGCGCCTGGTTCTGGCGGCTATACTCCACAGCAGCGCTGGACATAAAGATCGATGACTCCAATGTTGTCGTTCCCGAGCGATCATAAGTCAAAAGCACCGATGCAGCAGCGTCGGCAGATCGGTTCTGCGTGGCGGTGCTTGCATTTGTCTGTGCTCCTGGCTCAGCCGAGCGCCTGCGATCGAGTCCAGTTCGCAGCCTTGCTGTCCGCCAGTAACCTCTTAGATACAGGTATTAGCTTCCCGTAACGCCTTCGCAACTTCTTCGTCTACGCTGGTGTCAGTTCTGCCAGTGCAGGAGGTTCGCCGCAATGAAGTCCAGTCTCATCCTCGCCGGGGCCACGCTGGCGCTTACAAGCGCCGTCGCTATAGCGCAGACCACCGCCAAACCAAGTCCGTACGAGGGCCTCTCGCAACCTCCGGCATCGGATGTCATTCGCGCCACCGAATCACCCGCTGCCGTTCCGCCGGCAATGAACACTGCCGCGCCGGCACCCGCGCTGCCTGCACCCGCCGCGGTGTCGGTGCAGCAGACGCCTGCCGTGAGCACAGCTCCAGCAGAAAATCCGGATTACGGCATCGTCGAAGCGCCGGTTTTAGAGACCTTCGGAGTAGGCACGCAAACCCCCGCTCTGAAGGGCCGCCAGACGGGACGCCCATTCAATCCTGACGACGACATTGTCAATAGCGTCCCAACTCCGGCAAACGCACTCGCAGAAGGCACGGCGATCCACACGAAGCTCGACCGGGAAATCTCTTCGAGTGAAAATGGCGTCGGCACGCTCTTCACCGCGCAGGTGGCGCAGGATGTCGTGCAGAACGGCCGCGTCATTATTCCCACCGGCTCCGTCGTCCACGGCCGCGTAATGCATGCCGATTACGGCCGCCGTATCTCCGGCCGTGGTTCCCTGCGACTGCTGGCCGATGAAGTAGTGCTGCCCGATGGCACGCGCTACTACATGAGCGCCGTCCCCAGCATGACCGCACGCTCCACCGGGACCCGGGTCAATGCCGAAGGCACCATCCAGACCCGCGACAATCCGAAGACCCTTGCCGCGCAGTACGGAATCGCCGGCGGCGCAGGCGCGGCTACTGGAGCCGTCTTCGGTGGGCCCACAGGAGCAATCGTCGGCACCGGCATCGGAGTCGGCGTCATCACCGCCCACTTCCTCATCAATCGCCAGGCTGCGGTTCTCCCTGAGGGGTCCTCGCTCACCTTCGGCCTCAGCAAGGACATGCAGCTCACACCGCTCACGAGCACCGCTTCAAGATAGACCGACGTTCGGCTGTACGACATCAGGGGAGCCACCCGGCTCCCCTCTTTTCATGTGCGTCGTCAGATCCAATGCCGCTAGCTGTGCGGCACATGCTCCAGCAAGCGCCGCCACGTCTTCTGATTTTTGCGATAGCTCTTCTTTAGATCTTCCAGGATGCGCTCGAAATCCGTATGGGAGTGCAGCCGCTGCCACGCCGGGTTTTTCGAGAACCACGGATAGTTTTCGTTGCCCAGATAGATCGCGCGCCGCAGCCAGTGCAGCGCCTCGCTCTCGTCGCCTTCCACCGCGAAGTAGGTCGCCAGCCGATACGCCATCTCGCTGTCCGCTTCCGCGGCGGACAGCGAATCCTCTTCAATCAGCGATGCTGCTCTCTCCCGCTGCCCCACTTGCACGTAGCACATCGCCAGGGTGGGAAACGCAATGCGCATCGAGTCATCCTCGCGGATTACCATTTCCAGCAGCGCAATCGCCTTCTCCAGTTCACTCTTGCGCATGTACTGGTATGCCAGCGACGTCCGCAGCAGCGAGTGCTTCGGCTCCAGCGTCAATCCCTTCTGCAGTTCCTCTTCCGCCAGCTCAAGCTGGTTCTGATACTGATACACACGCGCCCGATGGTTGTAGATCGCCGGCGCATTCGCGGGGTTCAACTGCAGCGAGCGGTTGAACTGCGCCAGTGCGTCCTCGTACATGCCGTCCAGCCGCAGCGTGATGCCCGCCACCGCGTGCACGTTCCAGTCGTTCCCGCTGGTGCGCAGCAACTGCTCGATGCCATGCCGCGCGCTTTCTTTCTCACCGCGCGACAGCATCATGTACACGCGATAGAGATTTGCCTCGATCGATCCCGGATCAAGCTCCAGCGCCTTATCAAAGGCGCGGCGTGCGCTGAGCAGGTGCATCTGACCGCCGAAGCCGTTGCGCACATATTGCAGGTGCACGATCCCCAGCCCGCTCCATGCCGCGGCAAACTGCGCATCGCGCTCCACCACATGCTCAAAGCCCTGCAGGGCGCGATCCAGATCGCCGCGCGATCCCGCGCGCGCAACAAAGGACGACAGCAGCGCCCGAGCTTGCAGATACTCTTCAGAGACCTGCTCCCCCAGCCGCGACGTACGCATAGAGCGCTCCATATGCGTGCCGTTCAGCTTCTGCCCCATGCCCTGCAACGTCGCGAAGACTTCGTTCGATATCTCCGTCTGCACCGCGATTAGATCGAATGTTGCCACGCGGATCGCGCCGCCCGTCCGCACGCTCTGCCCTGCCACATCCAGCAATTGCCAGTTCAGGTCGAAGCCTTCATCGGAGCGCAGAAAATTTCCCGCCAGCACATAGCGCGCCAGCAGCCGTTGGCCCAGCGCCAGCGGATCCATCTGCTGCACCGAGGGTGGCAACTGCATCAACGCGCTCGAAGGCCGCACTACGAGCGATGGCATCCGCGCCAGCCGCGTGGCAATCGCGTCCGCCAGCGCAAAACCGTACATCGGCGAGTCTTCCGGGTGGCGGCCTGCCTCTCCGCCAGGCTCCGCTTTTACCGGTCCTGACTTTCCACGTTGTCCAAAATTTTGGAACGGCAGCACCAGAATCGTGTTCTCCTTCGCCTGCTCATCCGCCGATTCGCGAAAGCGCTCCGCAAGCATCGAGAGCACGCCGGTGGAACGCTTCTCCCGCTCGGCGGGCGCCACGTTGCCGGAAAGATCGAACGGCAGCGTCGTCGTCTCAAACTGCTTGGTGCGCATGATGGTCTTTAGCGCCTCGCGCACCTCCGCCGCCGATGCATACCGGTCCGCAGGATTCTTCTGCAGACAGCGGAAGATCACGCTCGCCAGCTCATCCGGCACCTCCGGGCAGCAGGTCTTCAGCGATGGTGGGTCCGCAAACTGGATCGCGCGTATCCCCTGCAGCTCCTCCGCATCGGGCCGCACAAAGGGATGCCGCCCGCTCACCAGCTCGTACAAAATCACGCCGAAGGCAAACAGATCGCTCTGCACGCTGCTCTGTCCGGTGACAAACTGCTCCGGCGCCATGTAGGCCAGCGTGCCTCCGCGCGCCGTGTAGGTCGTCGCCACTGCGCCCTGCTTGCGCCGCGTCGGCTGGGCCGGATCGAACTCAGCCTCATCCGGGCTCTTCCGCCGCGCCAGGCCGAAATCGAGAATCTTCACCAGGCCGCCGTCAGTCAGCATCACGTTGGCAGGCTTCAGATCGCGGTGATAGATGCCGATCTGATGCGCCGCGCTCAACCCATCGGCAATTTGTATCCCGACCGAGAGCACCAGCTGCACGTTAGCCGGTCCCTGCGCGATCAGACGATCGAGCGAGCGCCCCGGTACATACTGCATCACGATGTAGGCTTCGTCGCTTGATTCGCCGACTTCGTAAATCGCGCAGACATTGGGATGTTCTATGGCAGACGCTAGCCGCGCCTCGCGCAGCACTGTCGTGCGCATCTGTTCCAGCGAAAGCGCGCCGCGCTTCAGGATTTTGAGCACCACAGGGCGCATTAGCAGCGTGTCGTTGGCCAGGTAGACCACGCCGCTGCCGCCGGAGCCAAGCTTTTTCAGGATCTCGTAGTGCTCAATCTCGCGCCGCTTCATCCGGCTTCAGTGTAGCGGCGGAGGCATGAGGAAAATTTGTTAGTTGCCGTTCTCCTTCAAATGTTCACGGAGAAATGCGAGCGTTCGCTCCTGCGCGCGCTGCGCCGAGGCTGCATCGTACCCGTGGCTTCCCTCGCGGTTGAACGCGTGTCCCGCCGGATAGGTATAGATCGGCACTTCGCGGTATGCCTTCGCGATTTTGTCGATCTCACTCTGCGGAATGTGCTGGTCCTGCTCGCCGAACTGCAGCATGATGGGCGCCTTCGGGCGCTCGGCCAAGTATTGCGTGATCCTTCCGCCGTAGTAGCCCACTGCGGCATTGATGGGCAGCCGCGCCGCGCTCAGCCAGGCCAACGTACCACCCAGACAGTAGCCCACCACTCCAATGCTGATTCCTCCGAAGCGTCCGAAGCCCTCGAGCCATTCGACCGCAGCGGCGATGTCCTCCACCGCCTTATCGATATTGAATTTCGACAGCAGGCCCATCGCACGCTCCCGATCCCGGCCTTCATCCGTCAGGTCGACGCCGTGCTCGAGCCGATCGAAGAGCGCTGGGGCAATGGTTACGAAGCCAGCATCCGCAAACTGATCCGCCACGCCGCGAATGTGCGCGTTCACACCAAAGATCTCCTGCACAATCACCAGGCCGGCCGTAGTCGGCACTCCCGGCTGCGCTGCATACGCATCCAGCGTGTGACCATCCTTTGCATGAAGCCGCACTATCTCACCCATCTCAGCTCTCCCTCCACGTTTTGTAGGATGCAATCGCGCTACACACAGCAGGGAAAGACCTCCGTCGCCGCGGGTTGAACAAAGATCGGCGAAATACACCCGCCGACCGGCAATGGAAGTGGTCTTCCCGAATATCAACAAATTGGACCTTGGAATTGACCTCCATCATTTGCACACTGAATCGCAGACCAATGAGAACACGACGCGAAATATTGAAGGATGCGGGCATCGTGGCTGGCTTTGCCGCGCTGAACGGCCGTGCCTTCGCCAAGGAGAGTCCATTGTTACGAGATTGTTCGATTGTGGAATTGAGGCAGTACACGTTGCATGCCGGTGCGCGTGAAACTCTCATCTCGCTGTTCGAAACCGAGTTCATCGAGCCCCAGGAACCGATCGGCATGCCGGTTTTCGGTCCATTCCATGACCTGGAAGATCCCAATCGCTTTGTCTGGATGCGAGGCTTCCCCGACATGGCAGAGCGCAAACGGATGCTGGCGGCGTTCTATGAAGGTCCGGTATGGAAAGCACATCGTGAAGCAGCGAATGCAACCATGCTTGATTCGGACAATGTCCTGCTCCTGCGTCCGGAGAACTCTCGTTCAACGGCATCCGCACACATTCCCGGCGACTCAGCCTTGCAACGGAAGAGCCTTTTAGCTGCGAACATCTACTATGTTGCGAACCCTGCAATCGAAGCGTTTGCAGAATTTTTCGACCAGAAGATGAGGCCCCTGCTCGCTGCAACTGGTGCTCAGATCATCGCGACGTTCCAGACGGAAAACACCCCGAATACCTTTCCCCGGCTCCCCGTCCGGGAAGGAGAAACCGTCCTGGTCTGGTTGGCGGCATTTCCTGACATGCGCCACTACGAGCAACATCTTGCCGCTCTCCGCGAAGGTCCAGACTGGCGGGAGCACGCGCCGGACAACGTCCTTCATCAATTCGCTCGCAAGCCGGAAGTTCTGCTGCTGGAGCCCAGCCCTCGTTCGCAGCTTAGAATCTAGTGGCTCGCGCGGCCGCCCAAGGGATGCTCGGTTTTTTCCACGGAGCTCGCCACCAGCCGCCGCGGGCGCCGTCCCATGATGTACATCACCAGCCCAAAGGCGAACATCAAACCGCCCCAGATCAGGTTGATATTGATGTTCAGCGATTTTCCGTAGATCGCGCTGCCCCGAGTGAACAGGCCGTAGACAGCCATCAGGCCGCCGGTGACCAGAAACATCAAGCCCAGCGGTATCCGGATATCCAGTCCCATCGCGATCTCCTTTCAAGCAAAAATCAAATTCAAAACCACCGCCATTGCCAGCACCACCACCGCCAGCGTTACCGGCCGCTTCCATAGTGGCAAATTCTGCTCGTCTGGCTTCGGCGTCAGCGAATACACCAGCCCCACCAGTTCGCGCTCGTCGCGCTCCCGCGTGAACAGGCTCACCACAAACGTCACGACGAGGCACACCACAAAAGCCCAGATCGCCGTCCAGAAATTCTGTGCCATCTCGCTTGGATAATGATGCACCGCACCCAGCCATCCGCCCTTGACGCTTACGCCTTCGCCCACGGGCAAGGTCAGCCCGATATGTCCCAGCCCCGCTAGCACGCCAGCCAGTAGTCCCGTGAATGCGGCATGTCCTGTCGCGCGCTTCCAGAACATCCCCAGTAGAAAGGTCGCAAACAGCGGAGCGTTGACGAACGCAAAGACCATCTGCAATGCGTCCATGATGTTGTTGAAGTTCGTCACCGTATACGCGGCACCGATCGACAGCAGTATCCCGCCGACAGTCGCGGCGCGGCCCATCCATAGATAGTGTTCATCGGTCTCGTTCTTGCGGATATAGGACTGATAGATGTCATACGTCCACACCGTATTGAACGCCGTCACGTTCCCCGCCATGCCGGACATGAAGCTCGCCAACAGCGCCGTCAGACCCAGGCCCAGAATGCCGGTCGGAAAATACCGGAGCAGCATGTTCGGAATCGCAAGATCGTAGTTCAGCACCGGCTTCCCATCCTGGTCGACCACCGGCTTGCCCGTAATCGCATTCACCTTCACCGGAATCAGCCCGCGTCCCTGCATCCCTACTGCCTGCGCATCGCCTTTGTTCTCGGCCGTTTGCGCAATGGCCGCCTGTGTGTTGGCACTGGATGGCGCAGTACCCGACACCGTCGCTGACGGCCCCGTCAGATGCGCCTGCACCGTCGGCACGCTGATCGCAATCAACCCCGGCAGAATCACCAGGAACGGAAAAAACATCTTCGGAATGGCCGCAATCAGCGGCACCTTGCGCGCGCTCTCTTCCGAATCTGCCGCCATCGCCCGCTGGATCACCAGAAAATCCGTACACCAGTAGCCGAAGCTCAGCACAAAGCCCAGCCCCATCACCAGCGAAAACCATTCCACGCCCAGCGGATTCGTGCTCGCGTGCTCCATCCCCCGCCATGAATGTGTGTACGCCGGACCGAGCGCCTGCTTGATGCCGTTCCAGCCGCCTACATGCTTCAGCCCGATCCACACCAGCGGCAGAAAGCCAGCCACAATCAGGAAGAACTGCAACACCTCGTTGTAAATCGCGCTCGTCAGGCCGCCAAGGAAGATGTACGCCAGCACGATCACCGCGCTGATCGCAATCGATACGTGAAAGATCCAGCTCAGCGGAATGCCCGCCGCCTGGAACAGGCCGTCCAGCATGTGCAGGTTCTGGATCAGCAGCGCCATCGCGTACATCGAGATGCCGCTCGAGAACACCGTCATCACCGCGAACAGGATCGCATTCAGCCCGCGTGTCTTCTCATCGAAGCGCAGCCGCAGAAACTCCGGCACCGAGCGCGCCTTCGATCCGTAATAGAACGGCATCATGAAGATGCCGACAAACACCATAGCCGGTATGGCGCCAATCCAGTAGAAGTGGCTGGTCGCTATGCCGTACTTTGCGCCCGAGGCTCCCATGCCGATTACTTCCTGCGCGCCCAGGTTCGCGGAGATGAAGGCCAGCCCGCAGATCCACGCTGGAATCGACCGGCCTGCCAGAAAGAAATCGTTGCTGGTGCGCATGTAGCGCTTGAGGGCGAAGCCGATGCCCAACACGAAGACGAAGTAGACCAGCATGATCAGCCAGTCGATAAATGTCAGTTGCACACGCGGCCTGCCTGTTCGGAAAAAGATGCCGGTCTTCTGCCCATGTAAAGGCTTTCAGTATAGGCCAGCCAGATCACCGTTGAGCAGCCACGATAAGGATGATCGGCCGCTCGCGTTTTCCGCGTCCGGCCATATCTCAATCTGCTCCCCCGTCGGCTGCCATCGTTCTACATGGTCAGTTTGGAAGTGTGGCGGAGAAGCACATCTGGAGTTGTCGCCGTTCTGAACTGCGCCCTGCTACTCATCGGCACGATCGCGCGTCAGCCAGTACACCGCGCCCGTCAGCAGGGCGGTCGCGATCACCACAGCAAGCTGATACCAGTAAAAGAAGGGGAAGCCGAACAACTCCGGCGCAGAGCGCGCATACAAACCCGGATACACCAGCAGCAGCAGCGGCACCAGCAACAGCCAGTTCCAATGTCGCCGCCTGCCGCCTGTCTTTGCTGCATTCGGTCTCGATTGCGGCTCCGCCATGCCGCCGATTATAGAGCCGTTGCTACAGGCCGCCAGCCTGCCGAAACTGCAAAGGCGATCTTTCATCACCGGCTCCCTTTTCGCGATCCAATCCAGTGATTCACTCCGATGACTTCCTCCATAATCGGTGCATTTGCAGATCGGTGCATCGCTCACGAAAAAATTCACAATCGTCGATAGACACGGCCGCGATCCTGGACTATAGTTCCGCCATGTCGCGTTCGCATATCGGTAACGCCTGTCACGTCTGTTTCATTTACGTGGGCAGGCGTCTGCATACGCGCACGACTTAGGCGTAACGACATACAGACCGCCGAACGGCCCACGATCTTCGCATCGTGGGCCGTTTTGTTTCCGGCAACCTTCCTCACCCTAACCGCCATCACGGAGAGAGCACTACCTTTGCTGATTCCCTTTCCCCACTTCCTCTGTTGTTGACGTTGTCTGTCGATCGCAAACCGTAATCAGTTCGCGGGAATTCTGTGCCTGCGTCTGAGACGGAATCGTCCGCCCATTGGCCGGACGCCAACCGTCTTGCGCTCGCGCTCGGGTCCACTCTGTTCAACCCTTTAGGAGTAGCCATGACAGTTCCAAAGTTTCGCCTGCCTTCCCTTCTCGCCCTCGCAGCCGTTGCTGTCTCGCCCGCGCTGGCGCAGTCCGCGCAGAACAACATCTCTCCTGCGACACGGCTCGCCAGCGATCTCGGCCCCGCCAACGCATCGGAGGCAATCAACATCACCGTGCGACTCAAACTGCAGAACGAAGCAGCCTTTGAGAATGCGGTCGATGCGCTCTACGACCCCGCCTCGCCCACTTACCATCACTGGCTCACTGACAACGATCTGAAAAAGTTCGCTCCGCCGCAGCAGCAGATCGAAGCCGTCAAAAAGCAGCTTCAAAGCAATGGCCTCACCATTCTCTCCACCGATGAGAATGGCTTCTCCGTCCGCGCTCGCGGCACCACGGCGAACGTCGAGCGCGCATTCAACACGCAAATTCATCAATTCCAGCGCAATGGCAAGACCTTCCGCGCCAATGTGCAGAACGCTCAACTCAGCGGCGCTGCCGCCTCTTATGTGTCTTCCGTCTCAGGCATCGAGAGCCATCAGGTTCGTCCTCTGATCAAGCGCGCACTGGATTTCAGAACCAAGCAGCCCTACGCATCCATCGCACTCAACAAGGTCGAAGCTTCCGGCGGCCTGTCGTCCATCATCACCAACCAGATCCTCTCCGCTCCCCAGACCTTCACCTTCACCACACCCGGCGCTTCTCTTCCCGTTGGCGTCTACTACGGCAACGTCTATGGCGCCAACCCCAATCTGGTGCCCGATTACACCGCCGCGCAGTTGCAGCAGATCTACGGACTGCCTGCTGCATACAAGCAGGGGCTGAACGGCAAAGGACAGACCGTCGTTCTGCTGGAAGCCTACGGCTATCCCACCATCGAAGCGGATGCCAACGCCTTCTCCAAGCTGAACGGCCTTCCGCAGCTCAATTCCTCCAACTTCAACATCGTCTATCCGGAAGGCAAGCCGACTGACCCGAACGCGGGCGTGCTCACCGGCTGGGATGGTGAGATCGCTCTCGATGTGCAGTGGGCACACGCCATCGCGCCGGGAGCGAAAATCCTCGTCGTAGCGGCGGCCGGCCAGGACAACGAAGACTTCCAGGACGCGATTCGCTACATCACGAACCACAACCTCGGCAACTCCGTTTCCGATAGCTGGGAGATCGATACCGACCTCGTTGCCGGTCCGCTCGAGCAGAAATCCTTCGACCAGGTGCTCGCTCTCGCAGCGGCGAAGGGTATCTCCTTCCAGTTCTCTACCGGCGATGGAGGCGATGGCGGGCTCGGCACACCCCAGGGCGCGGCCGGCGTTCCCTCGGATTCGCCACACGCCACTGCAGTCGGCGGCACCGCCATCCTGAATAAGGTGGGTGCATCCGGAACTGAGACCGTCGGCTGGGGCGATACCGTCGTCTATCTCAGCGCAGGCGGCGTCCTCGATCCGCCGTCACCGCTGGGACTGGTAGGCGGCGGCGGTGGCGGCGAAAGCCTCTATTTCGCCAAGCCATCCTGGCAGAAGTCGCTGCCCGGCACAGGACGTCAGACACCGGATATCTCCGCGCTGGCCGATCCCTACACCGGGGTTCCCATCGTCGTCATGTCGAATGGCCAGCAGGTGGTGGAAGTCGGCGTGGGCGGCACCAGCCTAGCCAGCCCCATCTTCACCGCCATCTGGGCCATCGCCAACCAGAACGCCGGCCATGCGCTTGGACAGGCAGCGCCGACTATCGCCGCGCATAAATCCGCCGCGGACGATGTTCTGCCGCTCTCCAGCTCAACCAACGTAGCCGGAACAATCTTCGACAAGAACGGTTCCACCTACTACTCACCCACCGCGCTCTTCAACGGAGTGCTCGAAGGCAACACCGGCTTCACCAGCGCCGTCTGGAACCTGGGCGGCGGTACTGATGTCGACTTTGGTTTTGGTATCGATAGCTCGCTCACCGTCGGCACCGGCTGGGACAACGCCACCGGCTTCGGCACTTTCCACGGCCTCACCTTCCTCAACGCAGTCGCGAAATAGCGCCTAACTACTCAGGACGGAAGCCTCGGCTTCCGTCCTGTTCTTTTTTTGCCGCGCGGCAGCGCCCAGTCCCTGCGCCTATCCCTCATTGGGCGCCGGTTATGCACGCTGCAGCAGCAGCCGTAGTTTCTCCACTGCTGCGGGTATCGCCCCGATCCCCACGTTCCCATACCCCAGAACAAATCCTTTGCGCGCATGTCTGGTCACGTAGCCCCTTGAGAGCGGCCACAGCCACAAACCTTGCGCCGCCGCACGCGTCGCCAGCGCAACATCATCGCGATCGGAGCGGAACGTCGCCGTCAGATGCATCCCGGCTTCCGTGCCTTCTATCTCGAATGTGCTCCCAAATCTCTTCCGCATTTCCTCCACCAGCACTCTGCGCCGGCTGCTATAGAGCAGGCGCATGCGCCGGATATGACGAGCGAAATGTCCTTCCCGCATAAAATCCGCAATCACTTCCTGGAACAGATATGGCGGAAAGATGTCCATCGCATACCGTACTGCCGCGAAGCGCCCCACCAGGTCCTCGGGAATGACCATGTAGCCCAGCCGCAGCGACGCGAACAGTACCTTGCTGAATGTTCCGATGTAGATCACGCGCGCGTTCGTGTCCAAACCTTGCAGAGAAGCGACGGGCGCACTCGCGAATCGGTACTCGCTGTCGTAGTCGTCCTCGATAATCCAGGAGCCATGGCGCTGCGCCCAGTTCAAAAGCTGCAGCCGCCGTGGCGCGCTGAGCGTGCTGCCCAGGGGATATTGATGCGATGGGGTTACATAGGCCGCACGTGCCTCCGCACAACGCTTGATTCCCGCGGCGACATCCAATCCCTCCCTATCCACCCGCACCGCGACCGGCCGGCAGCCTGCGCCGGCAAAGACGTTTCGCGCGAGTCGGTAGCCCGGCTCCTCCATCCACACCGGGTCGCCCGCATCCAGCAGCACACTGGTCGCAATCTGCAGCGCCTGCTGCGATCCGGAAACCACCATGATCTGTTCTGGCTCGGCCTGCACCGCGCGCGCCGTGCGCAGGTAATCGCAGATCGCCTCGCGAAACCGCCTCGATCCAAGTGGGTCGATCGTGTGAATCGCCCGAGCGTTTGGATTCCTCGAGTGGTGCGTTACCAGCCGTGACCACTCTGCGAACGGAAATTCTTCGAACGCTGGCTGATGCACCGCAAATGCGCCCAGCCCGGCAACCCACGGGGGCGCCGCTTCCATCGGCGACAGCAACGCCCGGCGTGCCACGCGCCGCGGTCCGGAAGCCGTTTGCATCCTGCTCGGCGCTAGCCGTTTTGCCTGCGTCAAGTGTTCCGGCAGCAATGTGCTGACAAACGTCCCGGTGCCCTTTCGCGTTACGAAGTAGCCTTCCGCGCGCAGTTGCGCATACGCGCCAAGCACCGTGACGCGGGAGACATCCAGATCAGCGCTCATCGCGCGCGACGAGGGCACACGCTGCCCTCCGCGAAGATTGCCTAGCGCGATCGCATCCCGCAGCGCCTTATACACCTGCGCGTGCAGCGGTTGCGCGCTGCGGCGGTCCATCGGAATGACGGGCGTCAATGCTCCTGCGCGCTTTGCCATGCCACATCATATGTGGTTCGCACAATGCCGCAAACTACCCATCATTTGCGAACCACTCCTGCCCGCCCACTCTCGCCGGGCCGACCACTTCCCCGGGTACTCTTAAGGCCACCGAAACCGCGCGCCTCCCGGCGACGTCTCACGAATGGCCAGTTGCGCCTATTTTTCGCAATACGGGATGACCAGAATGCACGCAGCGCTCCTTCGCACCGCAGTATGCACGCTTGCCTTATCTGCCGCATGGCTCGGCCCAGCCGCCGCGCGCGCCTGGCAGCAGCCCATGCCAGGCATGACCGGTTCCAGCGGACACACCTGCGACGACATGAGCGGCAGCGCGAAGAGCATGAACGTGATGGGTGCCAGTATGGGAGCCATGACCAATCACATGTGCATCACTCCGATGCGTTCGAAGCAGCCGGAGGACGAGGCCAGAGCGAAGGCTCTCGTCGCCCAGGTCCGGGCAGCCATCGACAAGTATCAGGACTACAGGAAGGCGATTGCCGATGGATATATTCAGGCGAACCCCGATGTTGTGCAGCCGCAATATCACTTCATCAACAAGGCAAACACCAGCTTGGCCGACACGCAGTTCGATCCCGCGAAACCGTCAGCGCTGCTCTACTACCAGACGCCCACGCAGCACTTCAAATTGGAAGGCGTGATGTTCACCGACAGCACAAGCGCCAGCCTGGACGAGCTCAACCAGCGTGTTCCCTTGAGCATCGCGCGATGGCACGAGCACCTCAATTTCTGTGCAGCTCCAGCCAACAAGGTGAAGGAGTACCACGGCTCCCATCCAAAGTTCGGCATGTTCGGCTCCATCCACACGGCTGAAGCCTGCAAAGCCGAGGGGGGCACCTTCATGCCCGTCATCTTCAGTTGGATGATCCATGTCTTCCCCTACGAAGACAACCTCAAAGACCAGTTCTCCATGAACGACGATATCGCGCACGTGCACTGATCGCCGCGCCCCTCAAATCACTCGCGGTCGAAGATCAGCGCTGCGAGCAGCGCCTTGCAACGAGCACTTGCAAAGGGTTTCGCGGTACCGGGCCGTCGCATCATTCTGCTTTAATCCGGCGCTCATGCCTGTCAACAGAAAAACGAGAGCCGCGACTACATCCGACGGCAGTCCGCAGTGAGTCCATGAATGTTCCGCGACGAGTGGCAAATTCGCTTTCCATTGCGACTCGTTTGCGCGACAATCCATGCGCTGTACCAATTCCTCGCAGCAAGGGAGCGAATTTCATGTCCATCTCCACCCGGGCACTTGCAGAATTCTTTGGCACCTTCTGGCTGGTCTTCGGCGGCTGCGGATCGGCGCTCTTTGCCGCGGCCTACCCTCAACTCGGCATCGGCTTCGCCGGCGTCGCGCTCGCCTTCGGCCTGACGCTGCTCACCATGGCCTTCGCCATCGGGCATATCTCCGGCGCGCATCTCAACCCCGCCGTCTCCTTTGGCCTATACGCCGGCGGGCGCTTCGCCGCCCGCGATCTCGTCCCCTACATCGTCGCCCAGGTCCTCGGCGGCATCGCCGCGTCCGGCTGCCTCTACATCATCGCCAGTGGCAAGGAAGGCTTCTCCCGCGCCGCCGGTTTCGCCTCCAACGGTTACGGCGCACATTCACCCGGCGGATATTCTCTCCTCGCCTGCTTCTTCGCGGAGTTTCTCCTCACTCTCTTCTTCCTGCTTGTCATCCTCGGCTCGACAGATGAGCGCGCCCCCAAAGGGTTCGCCCCTATCGCCATCGGCCTTTGCCTCACGCTCATCCATCTCGTCTCTATTCCGATTACCAATACCTCCGTCAATCCCGCCCGTTCCACCGGCCCGGCAATCTTCCAGGGAACCTGGGCGCTCTCGCAGCTCTGGCTCTTCTGGGTCGCGCCGATCGCCGGTGCCTTCGTCGGAGGTCTGATCTCACGCGCTCTCTTCGCCGCTCCGCAGCAGCCCATCCGCGAGGAAATGGCGAAATAGCGTCTCCTGGAAGCATCCGGATGCCGGCCGCTTCGTGCAGAACCGGTGGGCATTCTTTTGCTCTCGAACTGGCTGCATTTGTCGCCGTCACAGCATCTAACCGCGCGGGTAGTTGCCCAAAAACTGCAGCAAAATCATCCATGGCAGGAAACCGCGGCCATTTCGGGTTTACGATTGGCTGCGGGACTGTCCGGTGCTATGACTGAATTGCGGAGGAATGCCAACATGCAAGCCATCGCGGCGCTTATCAATTCCTTGCATTACGTTTCTCATCGCCCGGCCACAGAACGGGACTACTTCACACATTCGTAGCGAAACGGCCGAGGCCGCAATGCCAAAGACGATCCTTTTGGTGTCACGAGATCCGAATCTCCAATCCATAAGAGCGCTGACTCTTGAAAAGGCCGGCTATCGCACCATGCGCACCACCAGCCTGACCAGTGCCATCCAGCTCGCAGCGCACTGCCAGATGTCGATCATCGGCCACACATTCACGCCTGCCGAACAAGATGACTTCATCGAACGCGTTCACGAGGGCAATCCCAGCGTCTTCGTGCTCTGCCTGCGCTTCGGCTTGATGGAGCCCCAGGCATTGCTGAAGGCGGTCGGCGACTGCTTCACCACCCAGCCCGGCGGCTCCAGAATCTGCGTGATCGAGCCGAGCAACGTAATCGCGTGGCCCAGGAAAGCTTCCTGAGCAGTACGGCCCAGCGTGAGTGCTACACGCCAGGAAGCGCAAGTGCCTCATCCTGCATAACTTATAGGTCACTAGGTCATAGCGGATGCAAAGCTAGTGCCCGGTAACGTCGTCTCGTACACTGAAGAAGCCATGATCCCTACACTCGAATGGACCTCGGAAGGCGTCCGGTTCCTTGACCAGACACGCCTCCCGCTCGAAGAAACTTACGTGCTGGCGAAAACGTACCAGGATGTCGCCGACGTTATTACCACCATGGTTGTGCGTGGTGCGCCCGCCATCGGCGTCTCTGCCGCCATGGGTGTTGCGCTCGGCGCGCGGCACTCGACTGCCGCCACACTGCCCGCCCTGCTGGCCGAGATTCGCGTCATCGGCAAGACGCTCGCCGCCACACGGCCGACTGCCGTAAATCTCTTCTGGGCCATCGAGCGCATGCGCCGCCGCGCGGCCGAGCTCGCCGCCGCGCCCGGCTCCACTGTCGCCAGCGTAAAGCAGGGCCTCATTGCCGAAGCCGAGCGCATGTACAGCGAGGACATCGCCGCCTGCCGCGCGCTCGGCGCATTCGGTGCAGAACTGCTGCCAAAGAGCGCCGGCGTCCTCACGCACTGCAACGCTGGGGCGCTCGCCACCTGCGGATACGGTACAGCGCTCGGTGTGATTCGTGCAGCAGTCGAGAGCGGACGCAAGATCGAGGTCTTCGCCGACGAGACACGTCCCTTTCTGCAGGGTGCGCGCCTGACGGCATGGGAAATGATGAAGGACGGCATCCCCACCACCGTTATCTGCGACAACATGGCCGCCAGCCTGATGCGCGCGGGCAAGCTGCAGGCCATCGTGGTCGGTGCGGACCGCATCGCCGCCAACGGCGATGTCGCCAACAAGATCGGCACCTATGGGGTGGCGGTGCTGGCCAAAGAGCATGGCATTCCGTTCTACGTAGCCGCTCCCTGGTCCACCATCGATCTCGCAACAAAAACCGGCGCTGACATCCCCATCGAGCAGCGTTCACCCAACGAAGTCACGCACCACGCGGGCAAGCAACTCACACCGAACCACGTGGGAGTGTGGAACCCAGCCTTCGATGTCACACCGGCAAAATACGTCACTGCGATCATCACAGAACGCGGCGTGCTCCGCGCGCCCTATCCGGAATCACTGGAGCGCCTCAGCCACGAAGCCGCGGTCCCGGCATAGGCTTTACGTGCCGCGGAAATTGGCGGCCAAGGGGGCTTCTAGGACACCATCGCCTTCAATGTCGGACTGATGTGCAGCTTCGCTTCCGTAGCGGCCTGCACATCGGCCGGCGTCAGTCCCGGCGCAATCTCTTCCAGCACCAGCCCTTCACGGGAGACACGAATCCACGCCATCTCGGTCGCGATCGTGTCGACGACCGCAAGCCCGGTCAGCGGTAGCGTGCACTGCTTCAGAATCTTCGGACGCCCATCGCGTGTGGTGTGCTCCATGGTGACGATCACGCGCCTCGCGCTTGCTACCAGGTCCATTGCGCCGCCCATGCCCTTGACCATCTTGCCGGGGATCATCCAGTTCGCCAGGTTGCCCTGCTCGTCCACTTCCATCGCGCCGAGGATCGACAGATCGACATGCCCGCCGCGGATCATGGCAAACGAATCCGCCGAGGAGAAAAAGGACGTACCGGGAATCTCGGTCACCGTCTCCTTTCCCGCATTGATCAGGTCCGGATCCTCCGTGCCCGCGATCGGATACGGTCCCACGCCCAGCATCCCGTTCTCTGACTGCAGCACCACCTCCACGCCGGCCGGGACATGATTGGCAATCAGCGTTGGCATGCCGATGCCGAGGTTGACATAGAAGCCGTCACGCAGCTCCAGCGCCGCGCGGCGCACAATGCGCTCGCGCTTCGCCGCATCGGACGACGCCTTGGCTGGAACTGCGCCACCCGAATCTGATACAGCATTGGATAGAGTCATAGTTGCCCCTCGTGATGTTGCCCGGACCCCTCGATATTCGACAACGCTCGCTCCTCAGGAGCACTACGCTTGTGCTGGGCAGCCTGCTCGCGGCTCTCCTGCTCGCGCACTGGCCTGACGACCCGCCATCCTTCAAGCTGCTCGTCCCTGTCCTCGTCGCCTTCTTCGGCACCTGGGACACGCTGCGCTGTTTGCGCGCCCGCTGGAGCTTCTATCATGGCGCCGTCATGATCCTGCTCTATGTCGACGTCATGGTCATCTCCATGATCCTCTTCCTGTTTCTCTATCCCTGGGGTAACTGGATCAAGTAGCCTGTCGCACCGTGCGACGCTCAATGCGCTTTTCGTATCCATTCCCCTGGAATATGCGCTGCACATAGATGCCCGGCGTCACGATCGCATCCGGATCGAGCATGCCCGCAGGAACCAGCTCCTCCACTTCGGCAATCGTCACCTTCGCCGCCGTCGCCATCATCGGGTTGAAGTTGCGCGCCGTCTTGCGATAGATCAGGTTTCCCGCATGGTCGCCCTTCCATGCCTTTACAAGAGCAAAGTCCGCGCGCAGCCAGCGCTCCATCACGTAGCGCTTGCCGTCGAACTCGCGTATCTCCTTGCCCTCAGCCACCGGTGTACCCAGGCCGGTCGGAGTAAAGAACGCCGGAATTCCCGCGCCGCCTGCGCGGATGCGCTCGGCCAGCGTGCCCTGCGGCACCAGCGTCAGGTCCAGCTCACCGCGAATCACCTTCTGCTCCAGCAGCTTGTTCTCGCCGACGTAGCTGCCGGTATGCGAGGCAATCATGCCCGCTTCGAGCATCAGCCCCATACCGAAGCCATCCACGCCCATGTTGTTGCTGATGGTGCGCAATTCCTTCACGCCCTTGCGGACGAGCGCGGTGATCAGCAGCTCCGGAATGCCGCATAGCCCGAAGCCGCCCAGCATCATGGTCGCTCCGTCCGGTATATCGCGCACTGCCTCCTCGGCGCTCGCCACCAGCTTACGCATGTGCAACCTCGCTCTCCGGCCAGCTCAGACCGTGGTGGCGCAGCCATGTACCCACCATCAGCCAGCCATCGGGCCATGGGCCGAAGCCTGCATCGGCATTGATGTGCCCTCCGCCGGTGACGATCTCCAAATCCGCCTTCCATGCGCCGGCGAAGGCCCGTGCGCGATCCAGGCTGCAGTAGGCATCGCTGTCGCTGGCCACCAGCAGGGCTGGCATAGAAAGGGGTTCCATAGGAATCGGAGTAAAGGTGTGGAGCGCCCCGGGCGCATTCGCACGCTCCGCATCCGCCGGAGCCACCAGCACAACGGCAGCAACCGGCGCCGCCTGGATGGCGAAGATCGTCGCCATGCAGCCGATGCTGTGCGCCAATATGACAACCGGAGGCGACGTTCGGCGGATTGTCTCTTCGAGCACCCGCGTCCATGCAACGCGCTCCGGCACCATCCAGTCCTGCTGCGGCACCCGCGTGGCGGCAGGGCCCAATTGCGCCTCCCACAGCGTCTGCCAGTGGTGCGGACCGGAGTTCTGCCATCCGGGCTGAATCAGGAAATGTGCCTTCAGGTTCGGGCCTGTCTGCGGCTGGATCACGCCCGAGAATACTTCAGCAGGCCGCATCCCGCCAACTCTGGGCAGGGCAATCCGATCTCATTTTTTGCTGGCCTCGCGATCAAATGGGGTAGCATTGCGCTGCTGCAATCACTTTCTCCGAAGGAGATTCGGGATGCTAAAGGGATTTCGCGATTTCATTCTTCGCGGCAATGTCGTGGACCTTGCCGTTGCCGTTGTCGTTGGAGTTGCTTTCGGAGCGGTGGTTACCGCGCTGGTGGCTGACATCATCACGCCACTCATTACCTCCGTCGTCCATAAACCGGATTTCTCGTCACTCGTTCTCGACCTCAACGGCGGCAAGATCAAGTACGGCGAATTCCTCAACGCTCTGATCTCCTTTCTCCTGATCGCAGCCGCTGTCTATTTCTTTGTCGTCCTGCCGGTCAACACACTCCTCAACAAATTCAAGAAGCCGGTACCGGCAGCTCCGCCAAGCACCAAGCCCTGCCCGGAGTGCCTCAGCGACATCCCTCTTGCCGCAAAGCGCTGCTCCCACTGCACCCAGCTTGTGGCCTAGTATTCGCGCGATAAATCAATAGACCAACAGACCGGCGAGGGGGACTCACCTGCTGCCGGTCTTCAGGCGCGCACTGCGCAGCCTCCATCGGAGGCTGACTCGGTTACCCTTTCTGCACGGCACTTGCCTGTCAGGAGATTCGCACTTGATCCTCCGTTCTGCTTTGCTTGTCGCAACCCTGCTCGCTTCCACCTCGATTCTTCTGGCGCAATCGGCCAATGTGCCCGCGTCGCAGTTCGGCTACCGCGACTTCGCGCACCAGGCCCAGATCGATCGTGAATTTCTGGCGGTGCCTGACGCCAAACTGGCCGGCGAAGAGCTAAAGACCCTGACCGCCGTGCCGCACGTCGCCGCGTCAAAAGAGGACCACAACACAGCGGTCTACGTAGCCACCAAGTTCAAGGCAGCTGGACTGGAAACAACCATCGTGCCCTACAAGGCATGGTTGAACCTACCCGTGTCGGTGCACGTTGAAGCCACTGACAGCAGCGGCCGTGTGTTAATGCAAGGCCCCTCAAAGGAGCACGTCAGCTCCGATCCTTATCAGGACGATCCGCGCGTCCTGCCTGCCTTCAATGGCTCTTCACCTTCCGGAGACGTCACCGGCGACGTGGTGTATGCGAACTACGGCAGGCCGGAAGACTTTCAGAAGCTGGCCGATGACAACGTTGATCTGCACGGGAAAATTGTCATGGTCCGCTATGGCGGCAATTTTCGCGGAGTGAAGGTCTACATCGCGCAGCAGCGTGGTGCGGCGGGTGTACTCATCTATTCCGACCCCTACGATGACGGCTACTTTCAGGGCGATGTCTATCCCAAGGGCCCTTACCGCCCCGATACAGGCGTGCAACGCGGCGCCGTGCAATACTTGTTCAAGTACCCCGGCGACGCGACCACACCGGGCGTTGCCTCCACGCCCTCGCTGCCCGACTCCCAGCGTCTCCCAGCTCAGAAGATCGCCAGCATGCCCTCTATTCCGTCGCTGCCGATCTCGTATAAGGACGCATCGCCCATCCTTGAGCGCCTTGGCGGACCCGGCGTGCCCAAGGGCTGGCAGGGCGCGCTGCCCTTCACCTATCACATGGGCGGCGACGGTTCCGTGCGCGTACGCCTGGCGCAGAAGATGGATTATGCGGAGCGCACGATCTGGGACGTGATTGGCCGCATCGCCGGAACGGAAGACCCCGATGCATGGGTGATCGCGGGCAACCATCGCGACGCATGGGTGTACGGCGCCGTAGACCCAAACAGCGGTACGGCCGCGATGCTTGAGGCCGTCCACGGCATCGGCGCACTGCTGAAATCCGGGTGGAAGCCGAAGCGCACCATCTATTTCTGCAGTTGGGACGCGGAAGAAGAGGGCCTCATCGGCTCGACCGAATGGGTGGAAGACCATGCGAAGCAGCTCGATCATGCGGTGGCCTACTTCAACACGGACGTCGGCGTGTCCGGCCCGGAGTTTGAAGCTGCGGCCGTTCCGTCGCTGAAGCAGTATGTCCGCGATGTCGCGGCCGAGGTCCCGAGCCCGCACGGCGGCTCGGTTCTGGACGCATGGAAGACGGAGCGTGCGCGCAACGGGGGCTCCGCATCAATGGAAGAGACGCGCGCCGAAGGATCAGCGCCGGCACAGGCACAAGTCGGCGACCTCGGCTCCGGTTCCGACTTTACGCCGTTCCTGCAGCATGCCGGAGTGCCATCCACCGACATCGGCTCACGCGGCCGTTATGGTGTGTACCACTCTGTCTTTGATAACTATGCGTGGTTCACCCGCTTTGCTGACCCGACGTTTGTCTACGAACAGCAGCAGGCCCGCATCTTCGGGCTGCAAGTGCTGCACATGGCAGACGCCGATGTACTTCCATACGACTATGTGACGTACGCCAAAGAGATCGGCTCCTATCTGAAAGCGGCGGAGACGAGATCCGATAAAGCCGGAATGAAGCTGGACTTCAACCAGGCAAACGCTGCCGCCGGCAAGATGCTTGCCAACGCAGAGTCGCTTTCCTCGCGGCAGAAGGCGGCTTCCGGCGATCTAAATAGCTTGAACAGCAAACTCCGCCAAGTGGAAGGCGACTTGCTCGACCAGCAAGGCCTCCCCGGGCGGCCCTGGTTTCGCCACACGATCTACGCGCCGGGCGAATACACGGGATATGCAGCCGTGGTGATCCCGGGCGTAAATGAGGCTATCGACGCCAAGGATAGCGGCCGCGCGCAGAAGCAGCTGAACGGTCTGACTACCGCTCTCGATCGCGCTTCTGGAGACCTGAAAGCAGCGGCCGGCGAGTAATCTTCTTACATCAGGTGCGACGGAAAGGGCGATCCGAAGCCAAGCGTATGTCGCAGGAAAAGCGCGCCGCAGAGTACCGCGACGAAGAACGCCGTGAGCATCACGTCCTGCATCACCGTATTGATGCCTTCGCGGATGGCCGCATACTGGAAGCAGAAGTACATCGGCAGGTCCGCGGCCGCCACCGCGACCAGCACACCGATGATGCCGTAATGATGGAAGCCCCACGGCAAGGAAGCGAACAGCGTCACGCAGTACACGGCCTGTGCAAATGCGTTGTAATGCGAGCGCTGCAGCGCAAAGACCGCCGGGCTGATGGTGCTGTAGAGCAGCGTGTGCCACAAACCCACCGCGAGAATCCCCACCATCCATGCCGCATCGTGATAGCGGTGGTTGTAAACAAGCCGGATAAAGATATCTCCGACGCAGATCACAAACGTGAGCAGCAACGCTCCGGCCGCCAGCACCAGCCTGCGGTATTTCAGAAACTGCGCGCGATACTCCGGCCGCGACAACTCCTGGAACTTCGCCAGGAACGGAAACCCTACCTTGGTGCAGAACTGATTGATGATCTGCCGCGGAATATCCGACATGGAGTATGCGACCCCATATAGGCCAAGCATGCTCAGCGTGATCAGCTTGCCCAGGATCAGTTTGTCTGACTGGGACGCCAGGAAGGTAAGCGCGGTGCCCAGCATGATCCACTTGCCGAATCTGACAATCTCTTTGACGGCGCTCCGGTCCCAAGCGAATCGCGGGCGTGTGAATGGCTTGAACCAATAGGTGGCGGCGCAGCGGATGGCCTCCGCGATCACCCGGCCACCCACCAGCGCCCAGATCGTAGGGCTGATCAGCGCCCAGGTTACTGTCACAATGCAGGTGACCAATTGGTTGAACAGCTCCAGCAGCGTCAGCTCGCGCACGCGCAGATGGCGAGCCATGCTGAGCGTGACCGGCGAAACATGCGCGCCGATGATGCAGCCGAACCCCAGCACCACCATGACAGGCAGCATGAGCGGCTGGCGGTAGAAGTGCGAGACGGGCCAGGCTAGTATCCAGCAGCCGGCGGCGACTACGTAGCCGCGGATGTACTCGAGCGTCCAGGCGGTGTTCAGGAAACCGGGCTCGTCACCGCGAGGATTCTGGATGACGTTGTCCTGCAGGCCGAGATGGGTGAAGAGATACAGCCCAACGATGATTGAAGTGACCAGCGCGAGCAGCCCGAAGAATGCCGGCAGGAAGAGCCACGCAAAGATGAGGCTGTTCACCAGCCGGAGCGCCATGCTCGCCGCGGTCGTCAGGCCGACGAAGATGGTTCCGTCGATCGCCTTCGATTCCAGCTTACGGCGGCTGGTTTCAGAGTGAGCCGGGGACTCCTGAAGCGCTCCGAGTTCAGCGCCCAATAGCGGCTCGGCACGGCCGTCCAGCTCAGTCGTGTACTCTCCCGCCACCGTTCACCCTTCCCGGTTTGAGATGCGCAAAGGGTCTTCGACGCCGGATCGTACGAGGCCTCAACGCGCAGAAATGCCAGATACGGAGCAGCCGTGCCGTCCCTTCACAGAATCCATGACGTGCGCGAGCGTCGTATCACCGGCCTGTTAATTCTTACTTGCGAGCTGCTGCGCCTGCAGCACCACGAGTTCGGAGAGGTCCTTCTTCTCGAGGCCATGCACTTCCTTATTGAAGCTATCCACCTTGCTGGACCAGTTCATCGAGCAGAACTTTGGCCCGCACATGGAGCAGAACGCCGCTTCCTTGTAGTAGTCATCGGGCAATGTCTCGTCATGCATGGCGCGGGCCGTCTCCGGGTCGAGCGAAAGCGCAAACTGCTTCTCCCAGTCGAAGGTATAGCGCGCATAGCTGATGGCGTCGTCGCGGTCGCGCGCGCCGGGGCGATGCCGCGCCACATCCGCGGCATGGGCGGCAATCTTGTAGGCGATGATGCCGTCCTTCACGTCCTTCTCGTTGGGCAGGCCCAGATGCTCCTTCGGCGTGACGTAGCAGAGCATCGAAGCCCCATGCCAGCCGATCATGGCCGCGCCGATCGCGCTGGTGATGTGGTCGTAGCCCGGAGCAATGTCGGTAACCAGCGGCCCCAGCGTGTAGAACGGCGCACCGAAGCAGTACTCGACTTCCTTATCGACCTGCTCCTTGATCTTGTCGAGCGGCACGTGACCCGGCCCCTCGATCATTACCTGCACATCATCCTGCCAGGCGCGTGCAGTCAGCTCGCCAAGCGTCTTCAGCTCCGCAAACTGTGCTTCATCGCTGGCATCGGCAATCGAGCCCGGCCGCAGCCCATCGCCCAGCGAGAAGCTCACATCATGCTTCGCCATCACCTTCACGATGCGGTCGAAATGTTCGTAGAGGAAGTTCTGCTTGTGGTGGTGGGTCATCCACTGCGCCAGGATGGCGCCCCCCCGGCTGACGATTCCCGTAATGCGGCTCGCGACCATGGGGATGTACTGGACCAGCACCCCGGCATGGACGGTGAAGTAGTCCACGCCCTGCTCCGCCTGCTCCTCGATCACTTCCAGATACACATCGATGTTCAGGTCTTCCAGCCGCTTCACGCGGTTCAGCGCCTCATAGATCGGCACTGTTCCGATAGGCACGGGCGAATGGCGCAGGATGGATTCGCGAATCTCGGGAATATTGCCGCCGGTCGAGAGATCCATCACCGTATCGGCGCCGAAGCTTACCGCGGTGTGCAGCTTCGCAAGCTCATCGTCGATGTTCGAGGTGACGGCAGAGTTGCCGATATTGGCATTGATCTTGCAGCGCGACGCCACGCCGATCGCCATCGGCTCCAGCTCCGGATGGTTGATATTCGCCGGGATAATCAGGCGCCCGGCCGCGATCTCGGCGCGAATCAGCTCGCCAGCCAGGTTCTCCCGGCGCGCGACGAACTCCATCTCCTCAGTCACGCGGCCCAGCCGGGCATAGTGCATCTGCGAGACGTTGCGGTCGCCGGTGCGCTCCACTTCCGCGCGGCGCTTCTCGATCCACTGCGCGCGCGGCTTCAGGATCTCTGTGGTGGCGTAGCTCTCATTGGTAGCATTGTGGCTCATCCGCGTCTCCCTGAACACGGATGCTGGGGGCGCTTTTGGCGGCGCTCGCAACATCCATCGTCTTCGCCTGATTATAGCGGCGTTGACGAGCGCTCTTTCGATGATGCGATATCGCGCTGCCCGCATCTAAAGCGCGGCTTGACGCTGACCCGCCGGCGACCTAACCTGAAGTCACCCCATGCAACAACGCTCCCAGACATTTCGCATCGGCCTCGCGGTCGTCATCGTCCTTGGCGTGATCACGTGGCTGGCCGTGAGCGGCATCCAGGCCAACAAGAGCTACTACGTCACCATCGCGGAGCTGCAGGGTATGGGCAACAAGGCATATACCCGGCATCTGCGCGTCGCCGGGAATGTCGCTCCGGGCACCATTGAGCGCAACGGCACCCATGCGCAGTTCGTGCTGGTCGAGCTCGGCAAGCGGCTGCCGGTGCAATACGCCGGCGTGGAGCCGCCGCCGGACACCTTCAAGGACGACGCGCAGGCGCTGGCCATCGGCACCCTTGGCCGCGACGGGGTCTTCCACGCGACCGAGCTGCAGGCCAAGTGCGCGTCCAAGTATGCGCCAGCGCAAAAGCCCGGCGCTCCCGCAGCCGCTGCGCCGGCAGCAGAGAAAACGGCCGCGCTGCGCTCTCCAGCCTCCAGCAGCACCAACTGACGCGCTCGCTATACTGCGAGAGCCATGTCAGCAGCCATCGCCACAGTCGATGACGTGTCAAAGCTCTTCGGGCGCTTCGCTGCGCTGCGCCATGTGACCGCCACGTTTGAGCGCGCCCGCTGCTATCTGCTGCTGGGCGAAAACGGAGCGGGCAAGTCCACGCTGCTGCGCGTGCTCGCCGGGCTGCTGCGTCCTACCCTCGGCAAGGTTGCGGTGCTGGGCGATGCGCCGGCCTCGGTGCGTGGCCGCATCGGCTACATGAGCCACGCCGCGATGCTCTATGACGAGCTGACCGCGCGCGAAAACCTGGAATACACCGCGCGGCTCTACGCCGGACACGCCTGCCTTGATGCCGATCGTGCGCTGCGCATGGTCGGGCTGGACCCGGCGCTTGCGCGGCCTGTGGGCCAATACTCGCAGGGCATGCGGCAGCGGACATCGCTGGCCCGCGTCCTGGTGTCGCAGCCGGAGCTGCTGCTGCTGGATGAGCCCTTCTCCAACATGGACCGCGCGAGCGCGGAGCGCATGCTGGCGCTCCTGGCCGACTTGCGCGGTGCTGGCCGAACAATCGTGCTGACGACCCACCAGCGCGAGCTGGCCGAGCCCATGGCCGATGTCGTGCTCATGATGCGGGGCGGCGCCCTTGCGGAGACAGCGTGAAGACCAATGCGGCGCGCATCCTGGACGGCCTCGGCATCGCCTATCGGCTGCAGGAATACGAAGTTGATCCAGACGACCTGCGCGCAACCACGGTTGCGGCGAAGATCGGCATGCCTGCCGAGCAGGTTTTTAAAACGCTGCTCTGCGCAGTTGGCGCTGGCGACTACGTCTTTGCCGTTGTTCCCGGCGATGCGGAGCTGGATTTCAAGAAGCTCGCGCGTGCGGCCGGCGTGCGCAAGGCGGAGATGGCCGCGCTCAAGGATGTGCAGCCGCTCACCGGCTACATCCGCGGCGGAGTCACCGTCTTCGCAGCGAAGAAGGCCTATCCCGCATTCACGGACGAGACCATCGAACTCTTTGACGAAATTTCCGTCTCGGCCGGCCATCGCGGCGTGCAGATCGTGCTTTCGCCGGCGGACTATCTGCGCGCAACCGCTGCCAGCGTGGCCGACCTGACCAAAGACGCCGCCAAAGCAGACACAAAGGACCAAGCGTGATCGCAGCTCTGTGGGCGCATCTGCAGAAAGATCTTCGCATCGAATGGCGCGCCAAGGACGCGATGCAGTCGATGCTCTTCTATGCGCTGCTGGTGGTCGTACTCTTCTCGCTGGCCTTCGATCCGACGCGCGAGACATCGCGGCAGTACGCCGGCGGCGTCATGTGTGTCGCTGTCCTGTTTGCAGCGGTGCAGGCGCTGAACCAGGCTTGGACGCGCGAGCTGCGCGGCAACGTGCTGGATGCGCAGCGTATGTCGCCTGCCCCGGCAAGCGCGCTCTATCTGGCGAAGGTCCTCGCGAATTTCCTATTCGTGCTCATCGTCGAAGCGGTGCTGACGCCGGTCTTCGTCATCTTCTATAACCTGCACCCGGTGGGAAATGGGTGGCTCTTCTTTGTCATCCTGCCGCTGGGAAGCTGGGCGTTGGTGGCGAACGGCGTCTTTTTCGCCGCGCTGTCACTGCGGGCGCGTTCGCGCGAGTTGCTGTTGCCGCTGGTGCTCTTCCCCATCTTCATTCCGGCACTTCTGGCGATGGTGCTCGCAGCGAGCGACGTGCTGACCGGCGAGGCCGACCCGACGCTCTGGGTCAAAGTGCTCGTCGGTTACGACATCATCTTCACCGTGCTGAGCGTGTTGCTCTTCGAGACCGTCCTGCACGCGGAATAGGAGAAATAACGCTACTCATCCGCCTTCCGCTGCGGAGGCTGTTGGAATTCGCCAACGGAGATTTTCGATAATGTGCTATGGCCAATAACTCAGAGGAGCGAGGCCCTGTTTGAAGGCTTCCATTCTCTACGCCGAACACCCCGACGGGATCGATCTGGCAGTAGTCGATATCACAAACCCCGCCTTCCGGGTCGTTGTCACAGACAATGAAATCGCCGCGATGGCGAATCAGCATAGTGTCGAACTTGCGCAGCAGAGAGCCATGGCTCCGCAGATTCAGGCGGCGCTGGAGCAATCGCAGATCGGGCGCTGGCTGCGTTCCTCCTCGGGCGGTTATCTGGCCGGGACGCCCACTTACGTTCTGAAGCTGGGGCCGGAGAACCTGGGAGCAGCCGAGACCAACCCGATCGACCGGCACATCGTGGCTTCGTTTCCGGCACTCGCGCTAAGGATTCGCCTGCAGGACATGGCGCGCCTGCTGGCCGATGGCATAACGGAATCGGTGATATCGAGCGGCCGATCCGCTTTGTCAACATCGCGGGTGGACCGGCATCGGATAGTTGGAATGCTCTGATTCTGCTCCAGGCGGAACGGCCCGAACTGCTGGCTGGACGCGAAATAGCGATTGCGGTACTCGACCTGGACGAGAGTGGGCCTAAATTCGGCCAGAGAGCGGTAGCGGCTCTGCGCACGCCGGGTGCGCCTTTAGATGGACTCCATGTTTCAGTCCGGCATATTTCTTATGCGTGGTCGGAGACGAGCCGGCTGCGGCAGATGCTCGAAGATCTGCGGGTCCGCGATGCGGTCTGCGCGATCTCCTCCGAAGGCGGATTGTTTGAGTATGGGTCCGATGCGGAGGTCACCGCGAACCTTGCAGTTCTTCACGCGGAAACGGCCGCCGATACGGTGGTCGTGGGTTCGGTGACGCGCGAGTGCGAATTGACACGTGTTTCGATGAGTGTCCATGGCATCCTGCTGCAGCCGCGGACCATCGAGGACTTCTGCGCGCTGGTGGGCAGAGCGGGATGGGCGATCGAACGCGTGATTGAAAGGCCGCTGAGCTATCACGTGCTGCTCAAGAAGCGATAAATCCAAGCATGTTTCCGGCTTTGTACGGAGCAATTTATTTACTTTGCACCGGCCCCGGAGCAGATCCTGCGTTTCCCACAATTGCTGCCGCCATTTCCACCGGCAAAATGTGCGGGCACGTGTTGCGTTTCGACGGAGTGGAGCTAATATCCAAAACAACGGAAGAGAAATCTTCCTAAAGAGGAGAGCAGACAAGGGGACATCCTGAGGACCGGCAACGGTACCTCGCAGCAATCAGGAAACTGAATGCACCTGGATGCAACTGAGAAAGCTTGTGCAACGCACGCAGTGACGGAGGGTACAGGAAGTCGCAGCCGCAAGGCTTGCAGGTCCTTACCATACCGAAGTTGCAATGACGTTGTGATCTGGATGCCGAGCCGGATCTTCGAAAATCGGAAGAGGGGGCGAAATCTCGCAAGAGAGGTCGCCCTTTCGCTTTTTGCCCCGATGCCGTACACCCGCTCACATACCGGCGGACATGGTCCGCACCGCATAAAGTGAGGCGTGCGTAAGGATAAAGAGCGTGCGGCGATCCGGGCCGCCGAAGACAAGATCGATAGGCCGCTCCGGAACATCGATCTGGCCGATGCGCTTGCCGTCCGGGCTGAAGATCTCGACCTGACCGGCCGCAAGATAGACATTCCCGACCTGATCCTGTGCGACGCTTTCACCCCCGGCATCGGCGAAGAGCTGCATATCCGAAACCGTGCCTGAATCGGTCACATTTACTTTGTAAGTCTTCTCCTGCGCCTCATCACTGACGTAGAAGGGATGGCCGGGCACAACTTTGCCGATGCCAAACGCGTGCAGGATGTCAGCCATCTTGGTCCCCCAGGAGAGCGTGCCTTCGACAAAGTCATCGGCGGCGGGGATGAAGATGCTGTGGTCGGGCGAGACGTATTGATACGGACGCGGCGTCGCGATGCCATTGCTCTCCCATGCATCGAGCGCGCGCACCGGAATCATGTCGGGACGCGGCGCAGCGGGCTCGGGCTGGAGCATGGTGACCTCGGTCCCCGGCGCGTCGGGCCGAAAGCTGTAGACCGTCCCCTTGCCTGCGTAGGAGACGACGAGCAGGTCGCCGGCTTTGTCAAAAGCGAGATTGACCGGCTCGAGCGGATTGTCGCGGATGACGACGGCTTCACGCGTCTTCGGATCCCAGCGATAGATGCGTTGCCAGTGTGCGTCCACAAAGTAAAGGCAGCCATCATTGTCGGCGGCTGCGCCGGAGATGTTGAAGAACCCGGTGGCGAGACGCTGAACGCCCGTGCCGGGAGCGAGGACAGAAGCGGCGCTGTCTTGCGCTTGCGCGACGGGGTGGCCCAAAATGTCCAGCGAGGCGAATTCCCGCGGTCGGACTTCTGTGTGTGCAGTCGCGTCGACGACGGAGTTATCGAACGCGACCTTGCTGTTGCTGTCCGTATGCATATTGCGAATGCGGATATCCGCGGACTCGGAGACCTTCACCGCGCAGCAGAATGGCTGATAGCTGCTGATGACGCGGTAGCCGTGATAGTTCGCGACCGTAATGTTGCGCGAGCGCGAGATCTCCAGCGGCAATGCGAAGCCGCTTTCGCCGCGCTCTTCTTCCGTCTGCAGCGCGATCAGCTCCCAGTTCTCTACGCGGTCCAGTTTCACTTCGTTGCGGACGTGGTGCTCGCTCGATAGTTCGTAGACGCGCCCACGCGTTGTGGTGTTGGAAACATAGAGGCCGGCCTGCGCAAAGGTGCTCGGCGTCCAGATATCCGCGAAGGTGCCGCCGCCGCCATTCGTCACCCACAGGCTCGGGTACTGCGCATCCCAGCGCCGATGGATGTCCGGATCGGCGGTGTGCGTGTTGTTGTAGGGATTCATGCGCGTGCCATCGGCTGCGTTGGTGCCATGACCGCCGAGGAAGCGCACATCATCCATGAGTGAGTCGGCGCCGGACTGCCACAGCGCGCCGACCGCGCGATCGTTGATGCCGTTCGTGTAAAGGCCGATGCCGATGACGATGTTGTGTCCGCCCGGTGGCGTTTCGATGAGCGGCACGGGCGCACCAGCGCCCTGGAAAGCCGCCGTGCCGTCGAGGATGTCGAACTGCGTCATGCTGGGATGAAGGCCGATCAGGACGGTATCTGGCTTGAGGTGCAGGGTCGCGCTGACGACGTAACGCCCTTCGGGAATGTAGAGAGTGGGGTGCTCATCGATGGCTTTCTGGATGGCGGCAGTATCGTCACTGACGCCGTCTCCTTTCACGCCGAGGGTGTGGAGGTTGGCCCAGGTATCGATCGGAGGCAGGGAGCGGATGACGTTGCCGCCCTCGGCCGCCAGCGCGTGAACCGGATGCGCGTCAAAGCTGGTGCGGATCTCGCCAGTCCGCCCGGGCGCCGGGATCGCGAGACCGTGAGAGTACGACCTGACAACGTAGTCTTCCGCGGGACCGGCGGTCTTTCGGCCGCTGCCGCGCAGCGTCGCGAAGACGGGCACGCCATGGCAGACGATGTCTTCGAGGTTGATTTCGGTGCGCGGGTTGTTCTCATTGCTGATCGTGATCGCGGGACCGCTGATGTTCTCAAAGCGCGAGTTCTTCACCCACAGTTCTTCGTAATAGTGCGGATCGATGTCGATGGCGGTGGGCACGTTGCGGAAGGTGTCATGGTCAAGCGTCAGGCCTGCCTCGTGCTCGCTGATCGCCGCCTTGCGCTGATCTCCAAAGCTGGAATCGAGCAGCGTGAACTGCCATCCTGGCGAGGGCTTTTCTGTGATGATGCCGTAGTCGCCGCCGTAGAAGTGGAGGTCCTCTGCTTCGTTGCCCACATCCTTAAGTGCGGTGAGTCCAGACCGGATGTGGAAGTCGATATGGGCAAGATAGCAGTGCTGCGCGGCATGGAACCGGATTGCAGCGGCGGCGGGATTACCGTTGCCGAGATCGAAATCGACGTTGCTCATCGCGGAGTAAAAGGTGCCGGGGTTCGCGTCGACGACAGTATTGTTGGGCGGGACGGTGCCTGCGAAGGGCGGACGCGGCGCCTCCTTGGGTTCCCGCCAGTGCCAGTGGCGTCCACCGGGACGCCCGCCGGTGAAGAAAAACATGTAACCGATGTTGTTTTGATATCCCGGCGTATTGTCCGCCAGTAGAAATTCAGGTCGCCTAGCGCCATAGCCGATAATGCGCACGCTGGGCCACACGTAAATGGTGCCGGTGATGCGGTACCTCCCTTCCGGGACAAAGACGATGCCTTCGCCGTGGTCGTCCTCCACCTTGTCGATGGCCGCCTGGATGGCCGCGCTGTCATCGGCAACGCCGTCGGCACGAACCGGAAAATTGTCTTTCGTCAGATAGACGGCGGCAGGGTCGTCCAGCCGGGCCGGGTACCAGGACTGCGAGGCCTGCACCGCAAACGGCAGCGCAAGCAGCAGCAAACCGAAGCAGAGGAATTTCATCAGTTCCCTTTCGAGGAAGTATTTGTTGGAGGGCGGCACACGGGAACAACCAGGCAGTGGCAGCCATTGGGCCAGAAACAGCTCAGCTATGTCAAGAGACAATCGATTGACTGCATGCCAAGGGCAAAAGAAAGCGCTTGCAGGCTGGGCCGTGGCTTTGGCCAGATGACGTGGTCGCCTCAGTTCTTCCGGCGGTTCGTTCGCTCCCTTTCCCAGGTTTCGCCATCGGAGCGATCGGCCCAAAGCTGGCGTCCCGCGCGGTAAAAGGCGGCTCCTGAGCACAGGAGGATGGCGCAAATTGACGCACCTGCAAGGCGCCGTGGCGGAGCTAAAATACACAGACTTATCGGGAGATTTATGGCCAGCGCCTTGCCGCGACTGCTCTGCTATGGGCATGACGACATGCTTCTATTCACCCGCAAGAAGATCCTGGAGCGGGAGTTTGTCGTTGACGTTTGCGCGCGCATTTCCGGGCTGGACGCAATTCTGTCTAAAGGCCGGGTTGACATTGCTGTCCTCTGCCATTCCGTGCCCGATGCTGAATGCCAGGAGGTTATGCACCGCCTGCGCGAGCATTCACCGGGCGTGAAAGTGCTGGTACTGTACGAGGCGCTGACCGAGATATGTTCCACTCGCTCCGATGAAGCAATGGACAACCTGGAGGGCCCTTCTTCCCTGCTGCACAAAATTCACGAGCTGATGGAAGAACTGGCGCATGAAAATGCGTTGCGTGAATAGGCCGCCACGCGTTCAGGGCATAACCAATCCTCCATCGCTAGCGAAATGGCGCAGCCGCGCCGCGGACTGCCAAAGCTCTCCGAGCGACCGTATATAGGCAATCTGTAATTCAGCCAGCGTACGCTCAGAGACCAGAACCTGCGGGTAAGCCGCGGCCATCTGCCGGTAGCGATCGCGGTAGAGATCATAAGCCCGCTCCGCGCGCGGCAGCAGATCTGACCGGTAGCGAGCCGACTGCGCAGCCGCGATGGTGTATTGCTCGACCAGCGGCTCGGCGGAATGCCGCAGCGCCAGCCGGACGCGTTGCGCTTCCGCCTGCGCCTGCTCGACAGCGGCCTGTGCTGCGGCGCTGTTTCCCTGATTGCGGTTCCAGAGCGGCAGATCGATCGATGCTGAAGCGAAGGACTGTGCGCCGGTCGGAACGTTTGGGTTCTGCCGAATCAATTCGTTATTCCATTGCTCACCGGCGCGCAGCGTCAGGTCAGGGATAACTTCGCGGCGGGCACTCCGCAACTGCGCCTCTGCGACATGGACAGCCTGATCGGCGCGCTGGACGGCCGGGCTTTGCGCAAGGATGGTGTCGAGCGACGGCGGCTTCGCAGGCGCACTGCTGAGGTCGCCGGCTAGCTTGGTGAGCGGCAGATCGGGCTGGCCTGCTGCCGCGGTGAGTTGATGGAATTCGGCGATGTAGCGGCGCTGGGCCGCAGATGTGTCCAGCGCAGCCTGCTCCTGCTCGACTTCTGACTGCAGCACATCGGGCGCATCCGCCTGGCCAACGTTGGCGAGCTGCTGCGCAGTCCGGGCCGCGTCCGCGGCAATGGCGCTCAACTGCTTGCGCGTGTCGATCTCCTGCTGTAGCGCGAGCGCGGCGTAGAAGCTGCTCTCGATGTCCCCTTCGACGCGCTGCTGCTGCTGGGAGAGCGCCAGGGCATCGGTGCGCTGCTGCTGCCGATAGACGTCGCGGCGCAGGCCGAGCTTCCCGCCGAGCGGGATGGTTTGCTCGACGAAGCCGCCCTGCTCACCGCCTCCGTAGGAGCCGCCACGAATCTGATCGCCTTCATAGCCGATGACCGGATTGGGCAATAGACCAGCCTGCTTTGCGTGACCAGCGCTTTCGGCAATTGCGGCCTGCGCGGCGCGGAGCGTTGGATTGTGGACCCGGGCGAGTGAAAGAAGCGTGTCTAAACTCAGCGGGGTGCCGGTGAGCGGCGCATCGATGCTTAAGTCGCTTTCGGCGGCTGGCTGCTGCGCTGCAGGATTGGATGACGACGGCATCTGCATGCCGGGCATGGACTGGGCAATGACAGTCGAGGTCGAGAGCAGAAGAAGGAAAAGGAGCTTCATCGCGCGCCTCCCTTTGGGCCGTGCTGATGGTCCATCCCCGGCATTGCGTCATCCGGGGTTCTCTTTTCGTCGCTTCTATAGTTACGTATAGACTGCATCATGCGATCGTAGTCCGGCTGCGGCATCACGCGGATAAGCGTCATCATGCCCTGCATCTGCGAGCTCCAGCCGGGCAGCAGGCCGGCGTTCGCGGGCGTCGCAACCATCGCATCCATGTTCATCATGCTGCCCTCCATGAAGGCGTCCTGCGGAAAGTTGGGCACGCTGTTGGCGTTGGCTGCGATCTCGCCGGGATTCATCGGCATGCTGTGCATCTGCGTTCCGGACATGGCCTCGTGCATCCCGTGCTGTGAGAGCGCACCGTTGCTGGTGGCAATATCGCTGTCGGGGGCAACACCCATGCCGCGGCCGAGCGATGGACCGTAGTCCTCGCCCATGGGGACGGGCGGCGTGCCCTGCAACATGCCCATGCCGGTCTTCATGTCTGTGCCGGCCGGCAGGCCGTTTCCGCGCGTCATGCGGCCCACAGTGGAAGACATCTGGTTCATGTTGTGGTGCGGCAGATGGCAGTGCACCATCCAGTCGCCGGGATTGTTGGCGACAAATTCGATGTCGCGCGCCTGCGCCACTCCCACCAGCACAGTGTTGCCCGGCCACCATGCAGTCTCCGGAATGCGGCCGCCCTCGGTGCCCGTGATGTAGAAGGTGTGGCCGTGGAGATGCATGGGGTGGTGGTCCATACCGAGGTTCACGAAGCGAATGCGCACGCGGCTGCCGAGCGGGACGATCATCGGCGTGATCGCCGGGCCGGATTTGCCGTTCAGGACCAGCCAGTTGTATTCCATGCTCATCGAGTTCGGGATGGTGCTCGACGGCAGCACGGCATACTCCTGCAGATGAATCAGGAAGTCGTGATCGACAGCGGGCTGATACGACGCGGCGGGATGCATGATGAAGCCCCCGAGCATGCCGATCATCTGTTGCATCGCCATGTGCGAGTGATAGAAGTACGTCCCGCTCTGGTGGATCTGAAACTCATAGATGAATCGGCCGCCGGGCAGCACGGGTTGCTGCGAGATGCCGGGCTGGCCGTCGTAGCGCACTTGATCTTCAAAGCCGTGCCAGTGGACAGATGTCGACTCGGGGAGATGGTTGTCGAAGACGACGCGGACACGATCGCCCTGATTCACCTGAATGGTCGGGCCGGGCGCGGAGCCATTGAAGCCCCACAGGTCGAGCGTCCGGTTAGGCAGGATCGATTGCTTTACCGGCTCGGCAATGAGGTGGAAGACCTTGGTGCCGTTCTCCATCGTGAACGGGAGATCGGCCACATCCGGGGTGGTCACGGGAATGTTGCGCGCCGGGCCTGTTTCGGCGCGTGCGGCGTCGAGGATGGGACGTGCGGAGCCGGAGTCCGGTCCGCGATGCGTGGCTTCGTCGGCGAAGAGACGCGGTGCGGCAAAAAGTCCAGCGCCCATGCCCAAAGCGCGCTGCAGAAAGCTGCGTCGATTGCTCATGAAAATTTCCCTGTCGTGAAAAAGAAAGACACAGCCACGCGCACATATGCGCACAGCAGGGCGTAGCGGGATGGGCTATTTAGACGCGGAGCGGGATCGGGCTGGCGCTATCCAGCGGACCGGGCGGTGCGCTGTGGAGGCGGAACGCATCCCAGCTGGGCCGCTGCGGGATATATGCCGCTGCCACAGCGGAAAACGCCGGAGCATCGGCTGTCACATTGCTGGCGGAGAGCAGTGCAGCGTTCGTCTCCGGTGCTTGCGTTGCGCTGCAAAGGGCCGGGCCGCTCGAGGGACAGCAGGCCGACGTGCGAAGGTGGTTTGGCTGAGAGACTGCTGCCACCATCGAGAGTCGCGCACCTGCGACGAGGCAATGCATGCCGCAGGTTGCGCCAGCCAGGGGCGCCAACACGAGCACCAGAACCAGCGCAAGAGCGAGTTGTGCCCGACGCGGCATCTGCTTCAGTGTACCGTGCTGTTGATTCGTTTGCGCCGCAGCAAACCGCTCCCTTCAGCCTCACGGCAGGAATTGGGACCAACCGATCGCTCGCGCAGGATCGGTGTCCCCGGCTCCTTTGCTCACACCGGCATCCACGTCAGGGCGTCACAGATGGCGATGGTGGTGCAGCAATTGGGAGACGGAAAAGATGAGCAGCCAAAGCCCCACCATCGCGGCCAGGAAGCGCAGGATAAAAAGGGTGGCGATTCGTTGATCCCGGTGGCCTACACGCGAATGCGGTGCGTTCGTAGATTGAATCGCATCATCGCCACGGCGGCGGTGAGTTGCCGGGCGGACGCCGATTCCCGGGCCAATGGCCGCCATCAGCAGCAGGGCGATGCCAACGATAATCCGCACATAGAGCACAGCGACGGTCTCCTTGGGCCTAAGCTTCCCAGCTTAGATGCGGTTCCCCGCCACGGCACGGTAAACTAGCGACGGAGACGTGGAAGAATGAAGTGGTTCCGGTGGATATGGCTGGCGGTAACGCTGGCGCTGTTGGGCGAGGCCCTCTATCAGGCGATGTATCTGGCGCCGACCGAGGCCACGATGGGCGATATCCAGCGGATTTTCTATTACCACTTCGCTTCCGCGATGCTGACGTTTTTCTTCTTCTTCATCAGCTTCGCGGCTTCCATTGCCTACCTCGCATTGCGCAATCGCGACCCGCTGCGCGCGATGAATGCCGATGCCTTGGCGCTCGCGGGCGCGGAGATGGGCGTGGTCTTCTGCACCGCGGTGCTGATCCAGGGACCGCTGTGGGCGCGGCCGGTGTGGGGCATCTGGTGGACCTGGGATGCGCGGCTGACCAGCACGCTGGTGATGTGGCTGATCTACTGCTCCTATCTGCTGGTGCGGCGCTTTGCCGCGGGGGCGCAGATGCAGACGCTGGCGGCAGTGGTCGCGATCTTCGGATACGCGGATGTGCCGATCGTCTATTACTCGACGCAGTGGTGGCGCACACAGCATCCTTCGCCGGTCATTGCAACGGGTGGCCTTGACCGCAGCATGTGGCCCGCGGTGTGGTGGAACCTTGCCGCGTGGCTGGCCTGGGGCCTCATGGTGATGGCGTTCCGCTATGCCATCGAGCGGCGACGGCAGTTGCGCGAGCAGGATGAGGCGCTACGCGCACTGGAATCCACTCTGGAAGCCACTCCGTGGAAGGAGAACGACTAATGGCGCATCGTCATCTTGTGCTGGCCTATGTGCTGACGTGGGTCCTGCAACTGGGGTATGTGGGTTTTCTCGGTCTGAGGTGGCAACGCGAGAAGCGGGCCGGCCGATAGTTATCGCAGTTCAGCGTCGTTGAGCCCGCCTTCTGCTCCGCTCCGGGGCGCCTGGATTCACTTCGTTCCCGGGATGTTACACGTGGAACATTCGACAACATCTGTCGTCGAAATTACCTTCGGATGTCCATTTTGGGAAAAAGCAACGAAGCTGACTCGGAGGAGACAGCTTCGTTGTCCGAGGAAGGGTACCGCAAGGCGGATTGCAGTCCGCCGGAGCACGTTTGCGTGACTCTGAGCGGATAGACGGGCGGCCCTTTCGGGAAGTTTCACAGGCAGAGAAACAGGTTTTGAGCATTTTCCTGGTGCGATGTGCCATCCGATTCCACTATGTGCAACTTCTCTTGACGGAAAAGCTGCGTGAAGATGGATTCTGCCCCTAACCTCTACAGGAGAATGCTCCTGTCCCACGTTCGAGGGAGAATCTGGACTGGAAAGAGGGATTCATTCCCAAAGCCGGCAGAGGCATGATCGTGGTGTCAGGAGCAGCCCCCCAAGAGCAGCGCCTGAAACAGCCCAACGGCACCAAGACCGAAGGCTCTCATCTCGACTAGCCTCCCAGAGGCCACCGGCGGGTGGCCTTTATTTTTGCCGTCAGTCCCCCTGATCCGCCTCAGGGCCGCGGGACGGCAGCGTGGCGATCCATTCCTCGGGCGTGCGCACCTTGCCTGCAATCAAATCCAGCAGCAGATCGTGCACGATCATCTCGCTCTGCGGATGGTCAACCTGCTCCGGCTTGTCTTGTCTGGGAAAATGCACCATCAGCACGGGACGCTGATCAAACACGCCGCCTGTCGCGCGCTCCTCCCTAGCAGTCCAGCCAGCGGCTCCCCGCCATATCGGCACACGCCAGGAATGGTCTGAGGAGACGATGAGAATCGTATCCGACACGGCAGAGGTCTTTGCGATCGCTGCTCGAAGCTGGGCCAGCGCCTGATCGGCAAGAACCAGATTGCCCAGATAATCTTCGCTGCCGTTTGTCTGCGGGCCAGGGTCCGCGAAGATCCCAGGCGGGTGAGGCACCGGCAGGTGAATGAAAGCGAGGCGAATGTTCTCGTCCGCAATCAATGATTTCGCCTGCTCAAGCAAACTCTCGTAAGCGACTCTGTGAGATTGATTGTAAGAGGTATGCTGCCAGGCATCTTCAATCTGTGGGATGAGAGGCAGCCCGTCGCGGGCGTTCTCCCACGTGCTCTGCTGGCTTGATAAGCGGCTGAAGCGGGCTCCCGCGGCGAACTCTCGATACGTCCAATAGCAGCGATCTAACACGGTGCCCAGGATGCGGCAATACGGGTTGTACCAGCCCGCCACGCCTGTCCTCCAGCCCTGCCGCCGTGCCGCAGCAAATACGGTGTCCTCAGGCGCAAAGCTTTGCCACTTTGCCTCCGGGCCGGAACGCCAAAGCATCTCCCCGCGCCGGTTACTTTTCACTTGGGACACAGGACGACCCAGAAAGAGCGACGGGATGATCATTTCGGTCTGATCTCCGATGGGAACCAACTGCGAGAATGAGACGCTTTCTCTCTGGAAGCTGGTCAATGCGGGAAGGTTCACATTGGGCTGGCGATGCTCGAACGCTTGGTTGTAGGACATCTCGTCAAACAAAACCCACAATATGCGCGGCTCGCCGGGACGCCGGGATTGACGGACACCATGGACGAATGAAGCCTGCTCCGGAGGCGCGTGATTGAAGGACGCATAAAGGAGCTGCGGGAGAACGACGAAGAGCGCCGCGAGGCCCGCGGACATCAGCAATCCTTCCGCGATGTTTATAGCGAGATGGTAATAGCGCGGGACCACCAGAAGCAGGGCGGCTACTGCCAGAATGACCCATGGGGAGTGTACCGCCCACCGCGGCAGGTTCAGGCCGGGGTTGAAACTGTGAAGCAGTTCCACCAAACCACGTTCCGTGACCCAGGCGAACACAAAGAAAGCGGGAAGCCAGAGCATTCGCCGGAGGGGCTTCGACTGTATGCCGCGCACCCAGGCGAACCCGGCGCCGAGAACAAGCGTCATCAGCACCAGATCGAGCAGAACACCGCGCGTCAGCGAAGTGACTGGCATGACCTGGTGGTAGAAACCATCTTGCGAAGACGATAGAAAATTAGCGATCAGCGGCAGCAGGTAAAGCATGGCCAGCCCAGCACCTTGCAGCCATACACGGGTTTTCGTCATTCAGTCGTCTCAGCCTTCCTGATCTTCCAACTTCAGAATTTCGGTTTCCGGGAGCCCGTCGTTGGGCCTTCCCTTCACAAACGCAACACGCTGTTTCAGTCCGGCGAGCCACGCGCAGCCGGTCCGCCTTCCGGCGCTGTGATTGCGGGCTCGACAGCCGCAAGCGCAGCGATCGCCGCCGCGGTCTCCGCCTGTCCGCGCAGCATTGCGCCGAGAATGCTGTGCACCACCATCGCGCTGGTGGGCCGCGCGATGGTATGGCCCTCTTCACTCCCCGCCAGATGCACCATCAGGACCGGACGGGGATCGAACCGCTCGCCCGAGATCTGCTCCTCCTCCGGCGTCCAGTCGGAGAGCTTCTTCCAGTCGGCAACACGCCACGCATGGTCGGAGGAGACGATGACCGAGGTCTGAGCCGCATCGGGCGTGGATTGAATCAGCTTTATCAGCCTGCCGAGGGTGTCGTCTGCCAAGACCAGGTCGTCGATGTAGTTGCCGGACGGGACAAGCTGGTGCCGTCCGCGGTCGTAGATGCCCGGTGGGTGCGGCACGGGCAGGTGCAGCATGACAAAGCGGATGCGCGGATCATGCAGCAGGCTCTCCGACTGCGTCATGACATCGGCATAGTCGTGCATGTGCGTCTCGTGATCGATCCTGTGAATGGCGAGCGGATCCAGATGCTCATGGGGCCGCAGCAGAGCCCACAGATTCGCCAGCGTGGAATGGTTGTAGTAGAGCTTCACCGGCAACCCTGGATACACGTCGGTGTCCTGCCAGAAACAGCGATCGAGGACACCCGGCAGATACCGGCAATAGGGATTGAACCAGCCGGCAATTCCGGTGGTCCATCCCAGGCGGTGGGCATCGCCGAAGATCGTCTGCGACGGATCGTAGGGATGCCACGCGCCGCGGTATGTGCTGCGAAAGCGAAATGGGCGGCCGTAGATGTGCTCCACATCGGCAACCGGCTGGCCGAGGATGAGCCCAGGGATGACCTCTTCCGTGTGATAGCCGGTGGGCTGCAGGTTGGAGAAAGTGATGCTGTGTTGTGCGAAGAGCTTGAGATTGGGAAACCTGAGGCCCGATGGCGGATCTTCAAAAACTTCGTGATAGGAAAGCTCGTCCATCAGGATCCAGACGATGCGCGGCTGCGGGGATCCGGCAGGCTGGAGCGAGGGGTTCACGAACGATGTCTGCTCCGGCGCTTCCAAGCGCAGCCCCTGCCACGCGAGTTTCGGCAGAAGGATGATCATGCCGAATGCGGCGGCGGTGAAGACCATGCGGACTGCACTGAGAACCTGCCCCAGAATTTTGGCCTGCAGCTTCCACAGGATGAATAGCACAACGAGCACGACGATTTGGGCAATATGCGAGACAAGCAGCGCCCGCAGAGCGAGAGCGGGATGCGCACCAAAAACGACTGCACCAACGCGGCCGAGCAACCACACGAGAAGAACGCTGAACGCGATCCACGCCACGTTCCGGCCCCGCGGCGGCAGCCGATCAGACGCGGTGATCGCCAGCCATGCCACAGCCCAGACCAGCAGCGTGAGTAAGAAAATTGCGCGAGGGATGCTGCCCACCGGGTGCGCATGGTGGAAGGAGTTCACATGCCATGTCTTCACGAAGCCATCGGCAACGGGAAGGACGTAAAGCACGGCCAGCCCGGCGCTCTCGAGGATTGTCTTGTGCCAGGCCGTGCGGGGAAAACGCGCCGCGGAAACGGTTTCCACTTCGGGCGTTTCCCGCCCTTTGAAATATCTCTCGGGCTTCAATTCCCTTCCAATCTCCCGTGGCTTGTCGTAGTGGGCCCGCCTGAAAACTCGATAGCGCGTGAGCGCTCGAACGGACGGATGCGGGGGGCGCAAGGCCGCCTACTAAGGTTGCGCAGGGCCCGGCATCGCGATTCTAAAGGCCCAGATGAAGACAGACGAAAGGGCCCGCGAATCAGTTGCGAATTTGCGCTGCAATTGTGTCCTGCGGCGACTGATCGATGAGTTGTTCGAGATCCGTTCGGTTGTGAATCTCACCACGAAGAAGACCGTCCAGGATGCTGTGCACCGCCAGCGCGCTTACAGGCTTCGAGATGAGTTCGCTCGTATCGGCACCTGGGAGATGAACTATCAGCACGGGGCGATCATCAAAGTTGCCCCCTTGCGTGGCCCGCTCTTCTTCGTCCGACCAGGGACCCGGTTTCCATAAGGAAGTACGCCAGGAGTGATCGGAGGAGAGGATGACCGTGGTCTGCTGATCGTCCTGCGTAGAATGCAGGATCTTCATCAGCGCGCCGAGCGTGTCGTCGGCAAGCACCAGGTTGTCCAGATAATTCCCGTGAGAAGAGAGCTGATGCGTGGCTCGGTCGTATATACCGGGAGGGTGAGGTATGGGCATATGGAGGAAGGCGAAACGAATCCGCTGGTCCCGCAGCAGTTCCCCGGCATTCCTCATTACATCCACATAGTCACGACGATGGGGTGAGTTATCTGTCCTGCGCCGGAAGATAGATTCTAGATCCGAGCGAATGGGCAAGAGGGCGAGCATGTTCTGCGTGACCGATTTGTCATAGGAGAGAGGCACCTCTACAGCTCGAACCTCGTCAGAAAATTCCCAGGAGCACCGGGCGAGCACGTCCGGAAACAAGCGGCAGTAGGGGTTGTACCAGCCTGCGACGCCCGGATTCCATCCGAGCTTCCATGCTTCGGCAAAGATGGTGCTCTGCTGGTCCAGAGGCTGCCACGCACCCCCCGAAACTTCGCGAATGCTGACCTGACCATTGAACGGCGTTTTCAACTCTCGAACCGGCGCACCGATCAACAATGCGGGCACGATGTCCTCGGTGTAGAAGCCGGTGGGCTGTACATCCGAGAAGCTGACGCTCTGCTTTGCGAAGGCCTGGAAGTTGGGCAGCGATAGCTCCCGCGGACGATGATCGAAGGCCTGATCGTAGGAGAGCTCGTCCATCAGGATCCAGACGATTCTGGAGTTGGCATGCGACACGGGCAAAGCGTTGCGGTTGAAGGATGTCTCTTCCCGCGGCTCAGGACGAAAGCCATAAAGTGCAAGGCGGGGGAGGAGAACCAGCATTCCAAATCCGGCGACGCAGTAGATGACGGCGACGGCTGCGGTGCATCGCGCGAAAAATTGCTTACCGACCCGCAGGCTGACAAGAAGCGCGATGGGAACCAGAGTGAGCAGGCCGCACAGAACGTCCAGGGCCAAGCTCCAGACGAAGCTCGGTTGACGCACGAACATTAGGATGCGGATCAGTAATCCAATGAAGAGAACAGCCGGCAGAACGGATGCAAGGTTGCGCCACCGTTCCGGAAGATGCTCGATTGCGAGTAAGGCCATCCAGCTCACCAGCCAGACGAGCAGCGTCATGGCGAGCATGGCGAGAGGAACGCTGGAAATCGGATGCGGGTGGTGATATCCCTCGTTGAGGCCCGGATCCAGAAAGCGTGCGGCGATCGGCAGGATGTAGAGAGTAGCGATCCCGGCGCCCTGGAGGAATGGCTTTGCTTTCACTTGGTCTCGAAGAGCCAGAGACTTCGGCCGTTGGGCAGATTTTCTACAAGCCGCCGCACGAAGTGTTGATCCGCAGCGGCAAGAAAAGCGCTCTCATCCAGATGGCCGTAGATGTCCTGTCGACCGCGGCAGAGCTGCAGGAACTGCGAGTCGGTGGCCGGCACCCACTCGATGATTGCCCAGCGCGTGGTGATGCGGCGGACGAGATCGAAGATCGCGGGAAGCGGTATCTGGTCGATGAGCAGCATGTGATGAATAACACCCAGCAGCAGGATGCAGTCGAAGGCGCCCTCGCAGCGCTCCAGCAGGCTGAGACTTTCGGCGTTCTGCCAGCCGACCGCGGGAGTGGGACGGGCGATGTTAGCGACCAGCGGAAGAATGGGCTCGTGCTTTGCGCGGGCTTCGCGCCAGTTCGCATCGGCTGCCTGCACATCGGTGTCCCATGCAACCACTCGCGCTCCGGCCGCAGCGGCAATGCGCGAATAGTGACCCGTGTTGCCGCCAACGTCGAGCACGCTTTCCGGACCAGCCTGTGCGAGCGCCCGTTCGACAAACGCGGCCTTGCGCGCATGGTCTTCCGCGCTGTAGTGGCTTGCCGTGGTGGTGTAGTCGCTCCAGCGGGAACTGCGCGGCGGCGGGGTCAGCGCTCGGAGTGTGCGGCGAAGCTTCTTCAGCGTGCCACGCAACACGTGGGTGGCAATTTCGGGCTGCTGCCGGCGGACCGGGCTCGAGCCGGCGGCAGCGGATGCGTTCGCCTTGCGCTCCAGCAGGTGCGGCAGCGTCACCAGCGAACGTAACGGCCAGGTCCAGCGGCGGCTGAGCGGGAGATGCGGGTAGAGGTCCGTGGGCTCGTACCCGTCACGGCGCTCAATGGAGGCAGCGAGCGGCCATCCGAGATAGCGATTCGCGGCCAAAGGCAGAAGAAATGTGCGGACGAACTGGCCGTAGGCAAGCCAGATGGGATCTCCCGGCGTCCGTTTGTCGAACGAGAGCACGTCGACGAAGACGGGGTCCGCATTGCGGAACAGGACGTTGAGCGGCGTTGCGTCCTTCAGTATGAGACCGGCGCCGATCGCTTCCTCGCACAGATCGAGTGTCAGCTCGCCCGCGGCAGCCCACTGTCCTGGTGTCCACTCCCATGGATAGGTCGGGTACTCGATTCGTTCATGCTCGAGCAGCAGCGAGCCATCCGCCTCGCGGCCGGCGATCACGGTTGAAACCATGCGGCCGCGGTCCATCCATCTTCGCGCGAGCGGAGAGCCGAGAAACGACTCTGCTTCCGCTACAAAGGCGGGACGAACATGGCGAAATACTTTGGTCTCATCGAAATAGAGTGAGCCCGCGGGATCGCGAAAGGTCCCGCGAGGCGCACCGACACTTACGGTCATTGCTGGATTTCTTGGCCCTGCTCAATAACGGGTTCTTCGACGTGATCCTTCCCCATGCGGAAGAGTTTGCGCAGTTTGGAGCGGACGATGAAGAGCCCGCCGGCCAGCATGGAACCGGCTACCTGCAGAAATAAGAGCCCCGAGCCTGGATCGGCATAAGCATAAGCGGGCTTTTGGAATGCGGCCGCCAGCGCAATGAACTGTGCGATCGCGAGCAGGACGAGCAGTGTGCGATGGAAATGACGCACTTATGGACCCCCGTTGAGAAAATGTGTTCAGGAACTGCGCCAAGGAAATGCGTCAAACCGGCAAAAAACTTATATATATTTAACTACTTTTTATGGATTCTTAACCAACCCGGAAGCTGAGCCGTTCCTTAAGGTTGTACTGAATCTTGACGGGAAGCAAGCGGAAAAAGTTCCACTTACACTTTGTGTAACATTGGCCTCCGGTCGCTATCCGACCGTCTTTCTTGTATTTACCGAGACTGGAGACCGCCGGTACACTGAAGATTCCGGAGAGGATATTCCACCATGCTCGTAGTCATGAAACCGCATGCGACGGCTGAGGAAATCCAGGCCGTCTGTGAGCGGATCGAAACGCTGGGCTACCGGCCCCACCCCATGCCGGGAGCGCAGCGGACCGCCATCGGCATCACCGGAAACCAAGGCGCGGTGGAGCAGGATGCGCTGGCTGAGATGGCGGGTGTTGCCGAAGTTATTAGGGTCTCAAAGCCCTACAAGCTGGTCAGCCGGGATGTGAAGGAAGAAGACACGGTCATCCGTTTCCCCGGGACGGACGCGACCATCGGCGGACGGGATCTTGTCGTGATGGCCGGGCCGTGCTCCATCGAGAGCCACGAGCAGGCCTTTGCCGTGGCGGAGCAGGTAGCCAAGGCCGGAGCGCAGTTTCTCCGGGGAGGCGCATACAAGCCGCGCACCTCACCGTACGCCTTCCAGGGAATGGGCGAAGCCGCGCTCCAAATCATGGCTGAGGTGCGGGAGCGCTTCGGGCTGCGCATCGTCACCGAGGCGCTGGACAACGAGTCCCTGGAGTTGGTCGAGCAATACGCCGACATGATCCAGATCGGCACGCGCAATATGCAGAACTACTCCCTGCTGAAGCGCGCGGGACGCTCGAAGCTGCCGGTGCTGCTGAAGCGCGGGCTTTCGGCAACGCTCGACGAGCTGCTGATGGCGGCCGAATACGTGATGAGCGAGGGAAATTATCAGGTGGCGCTGTGCGAGCGCGGCATCCGCACCTTTACCGACCACACGCGCAATACGCTGGACCTGAGCATCGTTCCGGCGGTCCAGCGGTTGAGCCATCTGCCTATCCTGGTGGACCCAAGTCACGGCACCGGCAAGCGCGATAAGGTGTTGCCGTTGGCCCGTGCGGCGGTCGCCGTCGGTTGCGACGGCCTGCTCGTCGAGGTGCATCACGCGCCGGACAAGGCGCTCTCCGACGGTGCGCAGTCGCTTTACCCGGAGCAGTTTGCGCAGATGATGGACGAGTGCTCGCAGATCGCGGAAGTGGTGGGCCGCCGTATTCCCCGCGGCATCCAGGTGACGGCGCTCGAAGGGGCTGCGTACCCTGCGACGCGCTAGCAGGGTGCACACCGGAGTGCGGAGTTTACGCCTCGCGCTCGCTCTTTGCGCCGCGCTCCCATTCACCGGGTGCCGCAAGCACGACTTCCCTGTTTACCCGAAGAACTATCGCGAATTCGCCTATGTAACCAACAGCGGCAGCAACACCGTAACGGTGCTGGACGTGGAGAATTTGCGGCAGGACCGCGTGATCGCCGTGGGCAGACGTCCCGCGGGCATTGCGCCAAATCCCGCGCGCAATGAGGTGTATGCGGTGAACGCCGACTCGGGGTCCGTGAGCGTGATCGACACGATGCGCAACGAAGTAGCGGCGACCATCGCCGTCGACCGGCTTCCCTACTCGATCGATGTCGCTCCCGACGGCCGAACTGCCTACGTCGCCAACTCGGGCGCCAACGACATCTCGGTCATCGATCTTGATGGACGGCGCGTGACGGCAACCGTTGGCGTGGGTGAAGGACCGGGTGTGGCGCGCATTGCGCCGGACGGCAGCACGATTGTGGTGAGCAATCAAAAGAGCGGCAGCGTCAGCATCGTTGACGCGAAGCTCGCCCGGGTGCGCGCCTTCTTCTCCGGATGTCCGGGCGCAACGGCGATAACGATGATGCCCGATTCGACGAAGGCCTTCGTAGCCTGCTCCGGCGGCCATCAGGTGATGGTAGTGGGACTGGCGCGCGCCGCCAGCGCCGGCGCGGGCGCGAAACCGGACCGGCTGCTGGCGCTGCTGGACGTAGGCTCCACGCCGACCAGCGTGGTGCTGAAGCCGGATAGCGGCGAGGCGTTCGCGATGAACTTCGATGGCAACTCCATCTCTGAAATCGCGACCGGCACCAATGAAGTGGGTGGCACGTATCAGGTCGGCATGCACCCGTCGCAGGGAGTGGTCACGAAAGACAACGCGTTGTTGTGGATTACGGATTTCGGCAGCAGCACAGTCAGCCTCTACAGCATCGATGACGGCAAGCTGGTGGAAAACGTTCCGGTCGGCGAAGGGCCGGACGCGGTTGCGCTCTCCGGCGCCGGCCACCTGCTGCTGGTGGTCGACTCTCGATCGAACGATCTGGCGGTGGTCCGCACCAAGACACGTGCCCTGTTCACGTTGCTGCCGCTGGGAAGGCAGCCCAGCAGCATTGCGGTGAAGTCGTTTCTGGTGCACTGAGGAGAAGGCGCCCTGCAGCCGATTTACGCATTGCCACACCAGAGCACCGCACCAAGGCGACAAAGCCATGCGCGTTCCAGAACAAAGCTGCGGCCGGTGTTTAGGAGCATGCGTTCCACTTCGCGGAAGGTGTAGGCGCGTCGAACAGAGACTGGACCATCGTGACGAGAGATGCGGCTTGGGTCGAAGCGACTGTTGAACTGCGCGAGACGCAAATGGATGGCCATTCGCTCGAGGTCGTTGATGACGACCGCAACGCGCGCAACGCGCTGTGCCTCGGCGAGAAAGCGCATCACCTGCGGCGGCTCCAGATGATGCAGGAAGAGGCAGCAGGAAACGATATCGACGCTCGCATCGGGGAATGGAAGATCGAGCGCATCGCCCGGCACGAGACGCGGTGCAGCAAGCCCTGATCGCCAGGCTTTCGGGTCTGGTAGATGCTCTGCGCGGAGGTCCAGCAGTGTGACATCAGCGGAAACTTCCAGCCGCAACAGCGCGGCGCGCAACACCTCCGCCTGTCCGCTGGCGACCTCCAGGATGTTAGGCCGGTCTGCGCGAGGCATCCGCGTGAGAGCGCAGGCGAGCAGGCGCGTGTGCAACCGGTCTCCCCCGAAGCGGCGATTCACATGCCGAATCGAGCGCAGGGCCATTGCGATATCCTGCGATGCGCAGTGCTCCTGGTCCAGCCACTCTTGTTCAACAAGTCTTTCCATGTCGTTATTGATGCAAGACGGTATCGATACAAGACGGTGACAATCCTATGACGTAACGCTTTGTGCCTCGACAGCGTCTCACTGCATTGGATGGACGATCGAATGGGCAAAATGGATGTTGCGGTGCTCGGCGGAGGTCCCGCCGGACTGGCAGCCGCTCTGGCGCTGCGGCGACGCGGCTGCCTTGTTGGGTTATACGATGCGCAGCACCCGCCGATCGATAAGGCGTGCGGTGAGGGCCTGATGCCGGAATCAGTCCGCCTGCTGCGCGGCCTTGGCATGGCACTCGACAGCGAAGATGGCGCGGGGCTTGCCGGCATCTCCTTCCAGGATGCATACTCCGCCGCGCATGGCACGTTCAGCGGCGGCAGAGGATTGGGCGTGCGGCGCACACGGCTTCAAAGCCGCATGGCAGCTCGCGCGGCAGAGATGGGAGTCGCCCTGAATTGGGGCACGAGCGTGCGGGCACTGGCCGGAGGTGGCTTTGCGGCGGCGGGCTCGCCGATTCAAGCGAAGTTTTTTGTCATCGCCGATGGGCTTTGCTCCACGCTCGCTGCGGCGGCGGGCTTCCGTGAACAGCGCTGTTACAGTACGCGCTATGCCAGCCGGCAGCCGTTTCAATGCGGGCCATGGAGCGACAACGTAGAGGTGCACTGGGGTCGCCGCGAACAGCTATACATCACGCCGGTCGGCGAGAACGAGATCAATGTCGCGCTGCTCACGTCTCATCGTGGACGCACGGTATGCGATGCCCTTCCCGATTTCCCCGGGTTGGCGCGGCGGCTGGCCACCGTTGCGGCAACATCCGCTGCGCGAGGCGCGGTGACGCGAACCCGCACACTCGTCCAAGTGGTGCGCGGCAATGTTGCGGTGCTGGGCGATGCCTCCGGATCAGTGGACGCGATCACGGGCGAAGGATTGCTGAGCGCCTTCCGTCAGGCACAGGCGCTGGCTGCTGCGCTCGCCGCCGGCAAGCCGGAACGGTACGGCGCGCAGCATCGGCAGATCGCAAAGAATCCACGTCGTATGGCGCGGCTTCTGCTGCTGCTTGACCGTCATCCGCGGCTGCGGAGACGCTTTATCGCTGCACTGTTCAGACAGCCGGAGAGTTTTGCGGCGCTCATGCGCGTCCATCTGGGTGAGCAGAGCTGGCCGGGCTTCGCTCTGCACCAGGCTCGAACATTCCTGGCAGGGCGCGTGTTACAAGATATCCAGACGGGACGCGGCAGAGATGCGTGGCCCAGTCATTTTGCTGCGAGCGGCCATCAAGAAAGAGACCTATGAAGATTGCCGGTGTGGCCCGCGCGCTGCCTCCGTATCGCTTTACCCAGCAGGAAATTTTTCAAGAACTCGCCGAGCAATGGCGGGACAAGCTGGAAAATCCCGCGCTGCTTTCACGCTTTCATCAGCGTGTGGGCGTGGAGACGCGGCACATGGTGATGCCGCTCGCCAGCTACCAGGACCTTACACGGTGGGGCGATGCGAACCATCTGTGGCTGGAACACGCCGAGCGACTGGGCGAGCAGGCGATCGATCTGGCACTCGAGCGTGCAGGCATGGAGCGCGATCGCATCGCCGCGCTGCTCACCGTCTCCGTCACCGGAATTGCCAGTCCGTCGCTCGATGCCCACCTGGCGAACCGGATGCATTTGCCGTTGAATATTCGCCGCACGCCGATCTTCGGGCTGGGATGCGTGGCGGGCGCGGCGGGCATCGCCCAGGCTGCGGATTACGTTCGCGCCTACCCGGAGCGGGTTGCGGTGCTGCTCTCAGTGGAGCTGTGCTCGCTGACCTGGCAGCGAAACGATCTGACGATCGCAAACCTGATCTCGTCAGGACTATTTGCGGACGGCGCAGCCGCCGTAGTTGTGGCGGGCGATGATGTCGCAGCGGACGGCCCGGAGATTGTGGACACGGCATCCAGCTTTTATCCGGACACGGAAGACGCGATGGGCTGGGATATCTCTGAAGCAGGCTTCCGCATTGTGCTGTCGCCGGAGGTGCCGGCGATTATCCGTGCAAAGCTGCCGGGCGATGTCGATGCCCTGCTGAGCCGCAACGGACTGACGCGCGCAGATATCGGCAACTGGGTGCTGCACACGGGTGGCCCGAAGGTGCTGGATGCGATGGCGGGTTCGCTCGGGCTTGACCGCGAGGCGTGCGCGGCATCATGGGATTCGTTGCGCGAGGTGGGAAATCTCTCGTCCGCGTCGGTGCTGCTGGTGCTTGAAGAAGTCATGCAGAACCGCCGGCCCGCACCGGGCACGTGGGGAGTGCTGGCGGCGCTTGGGCCTGGCTTCTGCGCGCAGCTCGTCCTGCTGCGTTGGTGACCGAGCGTGCTGCACGCTCTGATTCTGCTGCCTTACTGTTCCTGTCCGGAGACCCAGCGCAAGCCGAACGATAGAGTCGGGCGGTAGTACTCGCGCTGCACTGGATATCGTTCGCTCCCGTTGTAGAAGCCGAATACTTCATTGCTCAGGTTCAGCCCTGAAACCACCAACCGGACGCCGCGGTAGGTTCGATAGCTTCCTTGAATGTCGAATTGAGTGTGCGGATACAGATATTGGTCGCCCGTGGGTCCCTTCAATCCGAGGATGGGATGGTTGGCTGGACCTGTGGCCGGACTCCACTGATAAGCATAAATATTCGCATCGTTATGGCTGATTGCGAAGCGCGAGGAGAAGGGGCCTTTGTCGTAAGTGAGATCGAAGTTGTAGTTATTGGGAGCATCGCGCTCCAGACGGGGCTTGTCCGTGCGTCCAGCGGCGCCCACTGTGGGCGCGTTGAAGCCAAACGGAAACTCGATCTGCGATGTCACGTAGCTGTAGTTCGCTGAGACGCCGATGCCGCTCAAAAGACCGGGAAGGAAGGAGAACCGCTGCTCCCATTGCGTTTCGATACCCTGAATGTCCGCGCTCGGGCCATTGATAGATTGGTTCAGTTGAAAGGGGATCCCAGGATACTGCGCGTCCGTCGTCTGGGTGGTTGTCGGGAAGATGGGATCAGAAAGCTGTTTGTAGAAATAACCAGCCTGCAAGATCCCGAGCGGCTGGAAGTAGTGTTCGATCAGCACATCGTAGTTGTTCGCCTTAGTCGGCTGCAGGTCGGGATTCCCCTTACTGATGCTCTTCGGGCTCGCATTCGGATCCACTGTTGTCGACGGCACCAGGTCTCCAATGTTCGGCCGCGAAATCCCCCGACCGTAGCTGAGGCGCAGGTTCGTGTCCTTCTGTAACTGATATTGCGCCTGCACACTGGGGAGTACGTTGAGATAGCTGCTGTCCTGCCGGATGGGCGTGATGGTTGGCGGAAGAGGATTGCCCGCGCCATCGACATTCGCCGTCAACTGATTGGCCAGGAAATGGGTGCCCGTCGCCTCGAAACGAAGGCCGCCCTGCAGCCGCCATTTGCCGACAAAGATGACGTCCTGCACATAACCGGCGGAAACGCGCTCATTCGCATTGAAGAAAGCGGCAGCCGACTGCGTGATGCTCCCAACGCTGTCCAGAGCAAAGGCGCCGGGGTTAGCTGCAACCGCACTCAGTACCTTGTTGTAATTCGAAGTCGGGCCATAAGCCTGGCCATTGATCGCGAATGACTTGTTGTAATAGGTCGGATTTGTATATCCGCCTGCAACATTCGTAAGAGTAAACGGGATCACGCTGGAATCGGCGAGGCCATAGAGTAGATCATTTTCATTTTGGGTTGAGGCAGAATTGCGGATCTTTACTCCAAGAGAAAATGTGCTCGGCTTCGCAGCAATCGTAAAGTTGTGCGCGTAGGAAGCATCTCCCTGAATGTTTAGCTGGGTCGCATGGAAGCGCGTGGAGTCAGTGGCGGAGACGCCATACTGCGTTCCGTCGAAGAGACTGCTCCCGTCGGTGGCGTTGAACTTTGGACGCAGAGGATTGCTGAGATCCAGCGTGAAGGGCACGTTGCCGTTGCCGGAGAAGCTGGTTGTGGGAAAATCCTGCCCGCCGATATTGTGCCCGCGAGATACGGCAAAGTTATAGACGAGAAAGTCCCTGGAGAAATCCTGCTTTACTCCGGTAAGAATGCTGAATACCTGCTGGTCAGGCCGGCGAATGTAGTGACGATACGCATAGTTGCCAGGTGTGCATGGGTTGTTTGGGTCGGCTATCTCCGCGTCCGTGCAGGAGAAGGTCAACTGATTTCCATTGACAGCCTTTACGGCAGGCGTGCCGTCTGAAAAGGTCGCCACCGTCGGTGTGTAGACGATCGTATCCCCGTAGTCGTGGAAGTCAGCGTAGAGAGCCTTTACATAAGCAGTCGTCACCGGCGTGAATTTGTAGTCGATGCCGGTTTCAAAGCCATAGCGCGTCCGGTAGTAGTTATAGGAACGCAGATCGGCAGTCGGAGTGAGAGCGATCGGATTACCCGTCCCCGGATCAGTTCCAATCGCCTGCGAAGGCTCCAGATCATCGATGCCGCGATTAGTGCGATCCCATGTGCCGCCGAGCAGGAACCCGAATTGCTTGTGGATGCCAAAGCGCTGTCCAAAGGTGCCGTCAAAGCCGCCGCGCCAGAAGCCGTTTTGAATCGGGTTATATCCGGAGGTGCCACTCAATGTGTAGGTCGGCTTGTCGAGCGTGCTCTTGGTCACCAGATTGACCGTTCCGCCGATGCCGTCCCCATCCTGGTCGGCAGAGAGCGTCTTGTATACCTCGATTCGTTCGACGATATTGGATGGCACCGCATCCAGCTTGATGTTGCGCACTGTCACTTCCGGCGCCGGCACATTCACTCCGTTGATGGTGACGTTGCTGAGCCGCGGCTCTGTACCGCGAATCTGCACATACTTGCCCTCCCCTTCATCCCGTTCCAGCGAGACACTGGGCAGGCGGCCGACCGCATCCGCAATGTTCGTATTCGGCAGACTGGTGATGACCCGCTCCGGAAGTATTTGAACGATGTCGGACGACATCCGCTCGATGTTGATGGCTTCCGCTTCGCCCTGGAGACGTGCCGCCTTGACCATCACGGTGTCGGCGCCGGAGGCAACCTGAAGTGTGGCATTCACCGTCGCAGTTTGGCCGCTCTGCAGTGTTACAGGTGTTGTAAACGCGGCAAACCCGATGTAGGAGGCGGTGAGTTTGTACTCTCCGGCCGGCAGGCCGGTAATACGAAACTGACCCTGATCGTTGGTTGCCACTTGCCTTCCGGTCGGCTCGATCGTGATCCTGGCGCTCACTAGAATCGATCCGCCCACGTCCTGCACGGATCCGACAATGCTGCCGGTCTGCGCCTGTGCGTTCGCGCGTTGCGGACTGAAGATGAGAAGGAAAGCGAACAGACTTGCCATAATGGAAAACAGGGAGAAGCGGCTACAGCTGTTCAAAAGCATATGGGTCTACTTCCTCATGTCTGACTAACTTTGTGATCCCGATCAGTTACGTAAAGGCTGCAAAGGATGGCCGGCTGTAGACACTACATCTCGGGATACTTAAGGGGGACTTAAGAACGAAGCCAGTCACAGAACATTCAAATACATTTCATCGACTTGTAACTCGACAGGCAAACGGACCTATAAATTCAAAGTGAATTCATAAGTCAATAACCTGGAGTTCATGCAGGCAGGGTCGTGTTCGAACTCGCGGCTGCCTGGCGGGCCAGGACGAGCGTGATGTCATCCGGCTGTTCCTGTTCGCCGATCCAGGCCCGCAATGCCTGCAGCACCTGCTGCGAGATGGCGGCCAGCGGCAGATGGCGATGGCGCTCGACCATTTCAATCAGGCGCTCTTCTCCAAATTCGCCAAACTCGTTTTCCGGCTCGGTGACGCCGTCGCTGTAGGCGATAAGGATGTCGCCGGGATCGAGCGTAACGGTGCCTTCTTCATAGGTGAGTCCGTCGAGCAGGCCGATGACAGAGCCGCCGCGATCCAGCCGGCGCACGGTTCCATTGGCGCAGAGCACAAAGGGCGGTAGTTGGCCGCCATTTGAGTAGACGAGCTTCCGCGTATCGGTGTTGTAGTGCGCGAGGAACAGCGTGGCGTACTTTTCCGGCTGCGTGCTGCGGTAAAGGTGCCGGTTGAGCAGGCTGAGCACCTTGCCGGGCGAGCTGAACGTGGCGTCGCCCTGAAAGAAGCGGTCGGTGCCGCCGCCCTCGCTGCAGTCCTCGCCTGCAAAGCGGTAGGCGCGCACGGCGGAATGCAGCGAGGCCATGAGCAGCGCGGCGGAGATGCCTTTCCCGCTGATGTCGCCCATGGCAAGCGTCAACTCGCTCTCGCCCATGATGAGGAAGTCGTAGTAGTCGCCGGAGACGGTGCGCGCCGGCTTGCAGACGCCGTGCAGCTCCAGGCCCGGCATCTCGACCTGGCCCTGCGGGAAGAGGTTGTTCTGTACCTCCTGCGCGATCTCGAGCTCGCTCTGCATGCGCTCCTTTTCGCGCTGCTGTTCAAGCAGGCGCTCCAGCGACTCGGACATGGTGTTGAACGAGGTGGAAAGCGCGGCGAGCTGATCGCGCCGCTGCACCCGGATGCGATGGGCGAAATCGCCGCCGTCGATGGCGACCGTGGCGCGGTAGAGATCGGCGACCGCGTTGGTGATGGTGCGGTTGAGCCGGACCGCCATGATGAAAGCGATCAGCTCAAGGACGGCGAAGATCGATCGCCAGCGTGATGAGCAGGTAGCGGATCACGGTGCCGACAACATCCGCGGCACTGAAAAGCTGCCTGTAGAGCAGCGCGGGCCGCGAGGTGACGCTGAGCAGGCTGGTGAGCTTCTTTCCGTTCTCCCATTCCAGTGGTCGTGAGCGGAGCAGAGAAAGTGATCTGGCGATCCAGCAGAAAGCTTCTGGGCGCAAGCGTGCCCCCGCTGATGGTGCTGGAAGTCTCAGCCGCCAGTTCGCGGGGAGTAGCGCGGCGCACACGGCGTGTGTTCTTGGCCTCGTCTTCCTGGAAAGCCTTACTGACATCCGGAATGATATGGATCAGTCCGAGGCCCCGCGCGAGGTCGTTAACGGTCGCGGGGTCGAGCGGAGCACTGCTGACGAAGGTCACCTGATGGCCCGCAACCGACCTGATATTCACCGCGCGAAGAAACAGACGGCCGTGATCGAGGACCACGCCGCGAAAGCCATCGCGCGCCCAGGGAGGAAAGTCTATGGGGTTCTCGGCATTGTGCTGCGGCAGTTCCCTGCCGTCTCTGATCAGCAGCAGCCGGCGGTTGTCCTGCGCGGTGGTGCTCACCCATGCGTCCACCAGCAACCGGCCCAGAACGCTGTGATTCGCGCCTTCGTAATCCGCCAGCTCCACGGTGTTCGCGGAGGGCGACCGCGCGATGGCGTGCGCCACATGCACAGCGAAGGCCTGATTTTCCGCGCTGAGACGGCCGAGCGTGGATCCGAGTTCCGAGGTCGCGGCGAAGGTTGCGAACTGCCCCGAGAAGACGTAAGCAGCAATCGTGGCCAGCGTCGCGAAGAGCACGACTGGCGCAAGCCCCATGAGCAGGTAGGTGACGATGAGCCGGTTGCGCACCTTCCACAGGACATGGTTGACGAGCCAGCGGTAGAGGATGATGAAGGTGAAGACCAGCCATACCGGGACGGCGATGAACAACGCCAGCGCACTGAGGATGCCGGGCGCGCCGGGCAGGAAGCGCAGCAGGATGACCACCAGGAGCGCCGCAGCCGACCAGAAAGCACCGTGCTCCGCCACGCCGGAGAGCGGCGGCCGGTGCACAGGCCCGAGGACGGCGCCTTCTGCGCGCGCAAAGAGGTTCGGCATACTCAGGGCGAGTGTAACGGACTGGCCGTCCATGAAGATGCGCCGGCGGCGCGTTTTCTTGGGCTTTAGTAGCTCATGTTTGGTTCGTGGGCAACTTTAGAAACAGCAGGTCTCTCCACTCCGCGGTGTTGCCGCTTCGGTAGAGATGAAGAAGAGAATGGGTGCACTCGCGGTCGAGATGACGACAGGGCTCTTCAACGCAAGCAGGTTAGATATCGGCTTGCGCGTCGTTGTCGCGGCCCAGGCCGATCTCACGGGCGAGCCGCAAAGCATGACGTGATGCCGAGTAATGAGCGCCCGCCAGCATCAGAAGCCCGCTGAGGAAGGCCCACATCATGAGCGAGACGGAAACAGAGAATGGGCCGTAGACGGATCGGAAGTCCAGCAGCGGAAGCACCGCAATGTAGACGCGTTTTGCCACCTCCCACATCAAGACCGGTAGTGACCGCGGCGGGCAGGACGGCCAGGATGGGCAGCCGGCGATTGGGCAGCACCCAGTAGATCAGCAGGAAGATGAGCACGCTGATGACGACGGCGGAGATCTGCAGCAGCCAGTGGGCCAGGAAGTTGAAGACCACGTTGTCCGTGTTGCCGAGGAAGAGGAAGCTGAGCAGACTGTGCTGGGCCGCGGTGAGGGCGATGGAAGTCAGCGTAAGGGTGCCAATGGCAAACGCCAGCCCGAGAGAGACGAGCTGGTTCATCCCGTAGGAGCGGTTCTTGCCAGCGCCCCATACCTGGTTCAGCGCGACTTCCAGCGGCATGAAGACACCGGTCGAGGAGATGAGCAGCATCACGATCGAGGCAATCTGCACGCCGCCCTGGGAGCGGGAGAGGATCGTCATGTTGCGGATGACGAAATCCTGGCCGGCGGGGAGAAAGTAGCGGATCTCGTCGGCGATGACGGCCACCATGGCAGGGGAATGGAAGACCTGCCGGGCCAGCGTCAGCATGAGCACGATGAAGGGAAAGAGCGAGAGGATAACGTTGGCGGCAACGCTGAAGGCGTAGGTATGCACCTCCGTCTGTGCAAGATAAAGCGCGAGCGCTTTCATCCGCTCGGCCAGCGAGGCGTGCTCCGCCAGGCCGCGCAGAGGCGCAGCCGCGGACGATACGGCCTCCGCGGGCCGTTGGGGGAAGAGCGTAAGCATCGCCATAGCCGATGGCTCCAGGAGCAATCGTAGCAACGCGAAGTTGCAATTCCACTCCCCACAAGGGGTCATGCGGCTGGGCCGCAAGAGATGGGGAAAGAGCCTGTAACGTAATTTTGTGTTGCACTTAGGACGGTTTCCTGCCATAACAGGAGAACGTAGGGGGCTTGCCCAGCCCCACGCGAAGCACGAGTTTGGAAGGCCGTTTTTGATGTTCTGGTTTCGCTGTTCCGCACTGAGTCCTGGAAAACAAGAGCTGCCCCGCGTCCTGGACGCTGGCAGCTTTTCGCGTTTTCAGGAGGCATTCTGCGGGACGCCTACATAACAAGAAGTGAAGAGGAGTCTCCCGTGAAAGAGCAAGGCGTTGTGAAGTGGTTTAACGGAGCAAAGGGATATGGATTCATCCAGCGCTCCACCGGCGAAGATGTATTTGTGCACTTCTCCGCAATTCAGGAGAACGGGTACAAAACGCTGAATGAGGGTGAAGGAGTGGAGTTCGAGTGCCAGCAGGGTCCGAAGGGACTGAATGCGGCCAATGTCATTCGCAACGCCTGAGCCATTACGTACGAGCAACCGGAACGGCCTCCCCGACGCAGGGAGGCCGTTCTTGCGTTCGCTCTATTTCGTGCTGTCGATTCGTTCCAATGCCCAAGCTGCGGCGTCGGCCAGAACGGTGTCTTCGTCCTTGCAACCCAGGCTTCGAGCTGAGCCAGAAATTCCCGTTCGCCACTGTTCCCCATTGCGATGGCTACGTTGCGCATCAAGCCACTGCGTTTTGTGCGCTTTATCGGGGATCCTCGAAACTGCCGGTTGAATTCTTCCGGACCGAGGTCCGCGAGCCAGGAGAGCGCTGGATTGATCAGCTCGGGACGGGTGTTGCTGGAAGCCGGCGTCGGCCTGCTTGCCTTTCTGTTCCACGGGCAGACCTCCTGGCAGATGTCGCAGCCGAAGACCTGGCGGCCGATGGGGGCGCGGAGCTCTTCCGGGATCGGGCCGCGCTTCTCGATGGTGAGATAGGCGATGCAGCGGCTGGCGTCCATCTGGCCGGGCGCGACCAGCGCCTGGGTGGGACACGCTTCGATGCAACGGCGGCAGGTGCCGCAGCGGTCGGCTGCAGGAGCCGGTAGGCTGGCTGGGGCGACATCGAGCGAGGTGACGATGCAGCAGAGGAAGAGCATCGACCCGAGCTGCTGGTTGAGCGTGCAGGTGTTTTTGGCTGTCCAGCCGATGCCGGCCTGGCGGGCGAGATCGCGCTCGATGAGCGGGCCGGTATCGACGTAGGAGCGCGACTCGAACGCTTCGCCGATGCGGTCGTGGAGCGTGGCTTCCAAGGCGCGCAGGCGGGCGAGCAGCGTGTCGTGGTAGTCGGACGGCCGGAGCTCGCCGCTGTCTGTGTCGGTCTTTCCAGCCCAGGCGTAGCGGGCGATCCAGCCGGTGGTCGCCGGCGCGGGATTCGATGGAGAGCGGGCCGGCGGCGTTGTAGCTGGCCGCGCAGACGATCACGGAGCGCGCCCAGGGGATAGCGGCCTGCACTTTGGAGCGCAGGAGCTCGCCCTGCGGGTTGCGGCGCTTGAGGTAGTCCATCTCGCCCGCATGGCCGGCGGCGATCCATTGTTCGAGATAATCGCCCGGCTGCTCGCTTCCCTGCTCTTCGAGCGCAGCGATGCCGGCGAGGTCGAACCCCTCACTATGTGCGAGGCGGGTGAGCTCGTCCGGGCTGAGATCGAAGGTGGGCATCGCTGCCTTTATGGTAGCGATCCAGACGGACGATTGCAGGTTCAGCGGCTGGTGAGGACGGCCAAGGCCTTCTCGTATCGCTCGAGCTTCTTGTCCAGCTCGACTGGCGGCTCGGGGCGGCGCTCCGGCGACATGTTGTCGTACAGGTCGGCGATCTTCACCACTCGGCCGATGGGATCGGCCTTCGAGCGGAGCACGAAGTCCTCGTAGGATTCTTTCTTCGGGAACTCGCGCCGGCTGACGCTGTCGACCGCGTTGCGGACGTTCCTGCCGAAGAGCGTTTCGATCTCGTCGAGCGTGGTGGCCGTGTCTTCCACCGTGTCATGGAGAATGGCGGCGATAAAGTAGTCCTCACCGCAGTGCCAGACGGCCAGCGCGACGCGCATGCAGTGCGCGATGTAGGGCTTGCCGGCTTTGTCCTTCTGCTCTCTGTGGCGAATCGAGGCGAACTGAATGGCCTGGCGGACCCTGGAGCTGAGCTTCACGGGGAGTGAATCCATGAGATGGATGGTAGAGAGAGCGCGCGCAGGCATCAAGGCATAGGATGGCGCTGGAGCGGTTCTTCTGTTGAAAATCAGGTGAATATGCTCGCCGTCTAAGAGGCGGCGAGCTTTTCCGAGTAGCTGGCGATCTGCTCGATGCAGAGTTCGCGTGCCGGTGTCCCGGCGGCTTCGCGCTGGTACCACGCGAGCGTGTAGTCGAGAGCTTCCGGCAGCGGCAGCACGGGCTGCCAGCCCAGCGCCGCATGCGCTTTGGACCAGTCGAGCTTGAGCATCTGGGCTTCGTGCACGTGCTCCTGCGCGTCGAGCTTCCAATGCGTTTCGCTTCCCCACTTTTCCGAGAGATAGCGCACGATCCATTCAACCGGCCGCGCGTCGGTGTACCCGGGACCGAAGTTCCAGGCTGAAGCATACTTCACGCCTTCTGTATGGAGTTTTTCTGCAAGCGCAAGATAGCCGCGCAGCGGCTCCAGCACATGCTGCCATGGCCGGGTTGCGCTCGGATTTCGTATCTCCAGCGTCTTGCCGCTGGAGAAGGCGCGCATGATGTCGGCGATGAGGCGATCGGAGGCCCAGTCGCCGCCGCCGATGACGTTGCCGGCGCGGGCCGATGCGATTGCGACGTGATGCTCGGCGTATTTCGCGGGGTTGAAGAAGGAGTCGCGCCAGGAGCTGGTGACAATCTCGGCGCAGGCCTTCGAGGAGCTGTACGGGTCGTACCCGCCCAGCGGATCGGTCTCGCGATAGGGCCAGATCCACTCCTTGTTCTCGTAACACTTGTCGGTGGTGATGACGACGACAGCGCGAACGGAGGGCGTCTTGCGCACGGCTTCGAGCAGGTGGATGGTGCCCAGGACGTTGGTCTGGTAGGTGCCGACAGGGTCGGCATAGGAGTGGCGAACCAGCGGCTGCGCGGCGAGGTGAAAGACGATCTGCGGCTGCGCGGATTGCATGACCGAGGTGAGGACGGCGGCGTCGCGCAGATCGCCGATGATGGAGTGCATGCCGGAGGCGACATCGGCCTTTTGAAAGAGACTCGGCTCTGTGGGCGGATCGAGCGCGTAGCCGGTGAGGTCCGCACCGAGATGCTGGAGCCACAGTGAGAGCCAGCTTCCCTTGAAGCCGGTATGCCCGGTAAGAAAAACGCGCTTCCCCGCCCAGAATGCAGTTCCGGGCATGGCTACCAGACCTTCCACGGCGCGCGTCCGCTGCGCCACAACTCTTCAAGAAGATTTTTGTCGTGCATCGTATCCATAGGCTGCCAGAAGCCGTCGTGCTTGTAGGCGGCCACCTGCCCTTCGCGCGCCAGTGTCTCCATCGGCTCGCGCTCCCACGGCATGGTGTCGTCCTTGATGTACTTGCCGATCTTCGGCGAGAGCACGAAGTAGCCACCGTTGATCCACCGGCCTTCGCCGGGCGGCTTCTCGGTGAATTGCGTGACGGCGCCGTCATCGGCGATATCGAGCGCGCCGAATCGGCTGGTGGGCCGGGTTGCCGTGAGCGTGACCATGCGGCCGTGTTTCTTATGAAAGTCGAGCAGCGCACCGATATTCACATTGGAGACGCCATCGCCATACGTGAAGCAGAAGGTCTCTTCGTTTTCCAGATACGGCAGAACGCGTTTAAGACGGCCACCCGTCATGGTCTCGGCTCCCGTGTCGATTAGCGTGATCCGCCATGGCTCGGAGGCGTTGCGATGCATCTCCACTTTGTTGTTCAGGATGTCGATGGTGACATCGGAGGCGTGGAGATAGTAATTCGAGAAATATTCCTTGATGAGATAGCCCTTGTATCCCAGGCACACGATGAAGTCATTGATGCCGTAGTGGGAGTAGGTCTTCATGATGTGCCAGAGGATAGGGCGGCCACCGATTTCCACCATCGGCTTGGGGCGGATGGTTGTCTCTTCACTGAGGCGCGTGCCCAGACCACCGGCGAGGATAACGAGCTTCACTTACACCACCTCAAAGACCGGATTCGACTGCTTTGTTTCCAGCAGGATCGAGAGCCGCGTCCATTGCGTCTCCAGAGCGCCGGAAGGAAAAGTGCTTGTGGCCAAAGTAGCTTGCCACCACCGTGACAAGGGTGAGGATAGCAGCAGCGACATTCGAGGCCATCTGCGTTGGGCCGAACCAGCGGCGCAGCAGCAGCGTAAGCGGAGGAAGCATGATGAGCGAGAAGATCATGCTGGTTCCATAGACCGAGATGCAGCGCAGCCACTCGCGCAGGTAGTTGCCATGGGTGCGGAAAACGAACCACTTGTAGCCGAGAAAAGCTACGGTGATCGCGATGATATTGGAAAGAAGACTGGCGATCTCCGAGCCATAGACGCCGAGCCGGCGAAACAGATAGTTCAGCGCGACGAATAGCCCGTAGCCGAAACCGGTATTGAAGGCGCCTACAAGAATGTAGCGGACGACCTGCCAGAATTGCGTCCGCTCGGGACGCCGGCTCATGACGAGGGCCGCTCAGGGAAGTTGATGCGCTCCTTCTCAACCACCAGCGGCCGGTTCTGCACGAAGGTATGGATGGAACCGACATACTCGCCGATGATGCCAAGGCACAGCAGCTGTACCGAACCAAGAAAGAACAGGCCTAGCACGAGAGGCGCGACGCCGAGCGAGAAGCTGTTCCAGAAAACCAGTTTGTAGAGCAGATAGAAGAAGCCCAGCAGGAGGCTGAGGGCAGCAGAGACAAAGCCGGCGGCGGTGACCAGGCGTAGCGGCACCTTGGACAGATTGGTGATGCCGAGCATCGCCAGGTCGTAAAGCGTATAGAAGTTGTTCTTGGTGATGCCGCGCCACCGGGCGGCCTGATTATAGGTCACTTCGGCGTGGGGAAAGCCCATCTCAGCGATCATCCCGCGGAAGTATGGGTACGGGTCGCGAAATTTCTGCTTCAGTATGTCGATGACGCGGCGGTCATAGATACCGAAACCCGTGAAGTGAGAGATCACCTGCACGTCTGTGAGGCGCCCGACAAGGTTGTAATACGTAGTACGGATGCGATACATCAATCCCGACTCTTCGCTCGAGGTCTTGACGGCGGCGACGATAGGAAAGCCCTGCTCCCATCGTGCGAGCAGCTCGGTGAAGAGCTCGGGCGGCTCCTGCAGATCAGCGCACATGAAACCGACCGCGTCCCCATCCGCTTCCAGGAAGGCGTGCATGGGCGAACGGAGATGGCCGAAGTTGCGGGCATTGACGATGACGCTGATCTCGGGAAATTCGGCAGCCATCTCACGCAAAACTGCGACTGTCGCATCCTGCGATGAGTTGTCGATGAAGATGTGACGGTACTCGTATTGCGGGAGCTGGTCCATGACGGCGCGCATGCGGCGATGCAGCTCGCGGACGTTGAGTTCCTCGTTATAGCAGGGCGTGACGATGGTGACGCGTTTGCGGTCGGTCATGGGAGTCAGTCTTGCAGTACGGGCATGAAGCCGCCGGTCTTTTGTGTGGCTACGAAGGCGCCGACGGTTTCGGCAACGTAGTCGAGCATGGCTTCACTGAGGCCGGGAAAGATGCCAAGCCAGAATACGGAACGCATCACGTAATCCGTGCGGCTGAGATCGGCGGCAATTCGGTATTTCACATTCTGGTACGCAGGCTGCCGCACCAGGTTGCCGGCGAAGAGCAGACGAGTAGCGATCTTGCGGGATTCGAGCTCGCGCACGAGTGCGTCCCGGTTGAATGGCGCTCCTTCGCGAATGCCAATGGGAAATCCAAACCAGCTTGGCTCCGCATGCGGTGTGCTCTCCGGCAGCATCAGAACGTCCTCGAATGGCTTGAGCCGTTCGTAGAGATAGCGGAAGTTCCGGCGGCGCGCCTCGATGAAGCCGGGGAGTTTCTCTAACTGCGAGAGGCCGACGGCAGCCTGCATATCGGTCATCTTCAGGTTGTAGCCGATGTGCGAGTAGATGTACTTGTGATCGTAGCCGCAGGGCAGCTCGCCTAACTGCCACTCGAAGCGCTTGCCACAGGTATTGTCCTTGCCCGGCTCGCACCAGCAGTCGCGGCCCCAGTCACGGAAGGATTCGGCGAGCGTCTTGAGCAGCGCGTTGTTAGTTACGACCGCGCCGCCCTCGCCCGTCGTGATGTGGTGCGCGGGATAAAAGCTGACCGTCGCAAGATCGCCGAAGGTGCCCACCATCTGGCCGTTGTATTTTGCGCCAAGCGCGTCGCAACTATCCTCCACCAGCCAAAGGTTGTGCTTCTTTGCAAAGGCGGCGACGACGTCGAGATCGAAGGGATTGCCGAGCGTGTGGGCAATCATGATGGCCCGGGTGCGCTCGCTGAGCGCGTCTTCTAGCTGCGAGGCGTCAGCCTGGTAGGTCGGCGTGGTCACGTCGATGAAGACGGGAACGCAGTTGTTCTGAATGATGGGATTGACGGTAGTGGGAAAACCGGCGGCTACGGTAATGACCTCGTCGCCTGGCCTGATCTGGCGGTCGCCAAGTCGCGGCGAGGTGAGGCAGGAGAAGGCACAGAGATTGGCTGATGAGCCTGAGTTGACCAGCGATGCTCCACGCACTCCGAAGAAGCGCGCCAGCTTGCGCTCAAACTGCGTGGCGAAGCGGCCGGTAGTAAGCCAGCAGTCGAGTGAAGCGTCAATGAGGCTGCGCAGGTCGGAGGCGTCCAGCACCTTGCCGGAGACGGGCACGGGCGACGTTCCGGGCTCGAAGGTTTTGCCTGCGAACTGCTCGTTGAAGAACTGCTCGGCCAGCGCGAGAATCTGCTCCCGAAGCGCGGTCGCGTTTTCACTCATGGCACTATGGTAGTTCGGAAACGAGGCATGGGATTGCTTCTGTTGAGTCTAAGCTATGGCGAAAAAGAGCTATCCGATGGAAGATCGCGCCCTGTTTTGCGGCCCCTAGTTATCCAGGCTGGCAGCTATAACAGGTGCGGCGGAGCCGTTCTGCGACTGGGCGGAGTAATGAGCCAGCACTTCCGCGATGCACCGGAAGAGCGCTTCCGGACCTTCGACCTTGCTGACGAAGCCGTCCGCGAAGCGAGCATCTTCGGGTATTTCATTCACGCCGGAGACGATGACGATCGGCAGGGCAGGTCTGGTGGCACGCAGCCGCTTCGCCAGCTCGGTCCCGGCAATCTCCGGCATGATCTGGTCGGTGAGGACGAGATCGACATGATGCTGGTCGAGTAATTCCAGCGCCTGCGCTGCGGAGACCGCAGTCAGCACAACATAGCCCTGCTTGCCGAGCACCAGAGCACGCAGCGTGCGCGGAACTTCTTCGTCGTCAACACACAGGATCACACTATTGGGCACGGCCGTTCACTCTCCCGGGAGGCTCGGCTTTCAGCAGCTCGGGGGAGGAATCCATGAGCTCGGCAGCTCCCAGATCAGCATGAGGCAGGAAGATGCGGAAGCAGGTGATGTTACTGCCGGGCCTGCGAATACTTCTGAAAGATATAGTGCCACCGTACTTTTGGATAATGCCTTTGCTGATCCATAGGCCAAGGCCAGTGCCCTTGGCGGATTTGGTCGTGAAGAAGGGCTCGAAAAGGTGCCGGGCATGTTCGGCATCGATGCCGATACCGGTGTCGCAGACGCAGACGCAGGTGCCCGCCTGGCGGTCTGCGCGGCGGAAAGATCCGAAGACATGCAGACGGAGCCTGCCACCGTCCGGCATAGCCTGCACTGCGTTGCCGATGAGGTTCAGGAAAACCTGCTTCAGCTCCACGGGAAAACCCTGGATCATGCCGCGGCTGCTGTAACGCTTCTCAACCGCAACCTTGTTGAACTCCAGACGACGGAGCTGCAGTTCGAGGATGTCATCGAGCAACTGGGCTATGGAGACGTCGACCGGGTGCTTCGATTCGCGATAGAAGCCGAGCGTCTGCCGCGTGATGTGGGAAAGCCGCAGCATCTCCTCTTCGCCCATCTGCGCGTACCGACGCGCTTCTTCGTCGAGCGACGGGTGATCGCGCAGCAGGAAGAAGGTGTTGCTGATGGCCTCAAGCGGATTGTTGATCTCGTGCGCGATGATGCCTGCAACACGGCCCATTGCGGCGAGCCGCTCCGCTTTGCGCAGGGCATCTTCTGCCTGGAGTTGTGCGGTGATGTCGCGATTGATTTCGAGGACGGCGTCGCCGCGCGCTTTCAGGGCTAGGCGGCTGGCGACCACCAGCTCCTCCCCGTTGCGAGTGCTCTGGATGAGATTGCCTTCCCACGAGCCGTCGATGGCCAGGGCCGATTCGATCTGTGCATCCGTGACCGGAAAACGCGTCTTGAGCAGATCGTGGATCGGTTTGCCCAGCACTTCATCACGCTTCCAGCCATAGAGCGCTTCCGCACCGGAATTCCAGAAGAGAAGAAGGCCATTCAGGTCGCGGACCATGATGGCTTCCGTCGCAAGTTCGAGAAGATCGGCGCGCTCGCGGAGCAAATCTTCCATCTGCTTGCGGCTGGTCACGTCAACGAATGCGCCGACCGCGCCACGCACCGCGCCGGCGGGATCGTGCAACGGACTTGCACTGGCGAGAAGATAGGTAGTCGATCCACTGCGATGCCGGACTTCGATTTCGACGCTGCCGAGCTGCCCCGCGGCAACCGCACGCGGAAGAGGAAGGTCTTTGCCGATGAGCTCTCTGCCGTCCTGATACATCCGAAAGGAGCGTTCGTTCGCGGCTAAGCCGGCAAGCGAGATATTCTCGCCAAACTCCGCGCCCAGGATCTGGTTGAGCGCCGCGTTTCCGGTCACCACTTCACATCCGGGATCCTGGGAAACAGCCACGCCGACGGGAAGGACCTGCATGATGGTTTCCAGCTCCGCGAATCGCTGCTGGAGCTGTTCCTCACTCCGGCGCAACTGCTCCGTACGCTCCGCGACCCGCTGTTCCAGCTCGCGGTTGAGCTGTTCGAGCTGGCGCGTCTTACGGTGCAGCTCCGTGAAGACGCTAACCCTGGCCCGCAGGAGATCGGGAACGATGGGAACCGAGATATAGTCCACCGCGCCGCTTTGATAGCCCTTGATGCGGTCCGGATCGGAGAGGTGCACAGCGGAGATGAAGATGATGGCGGTCTTCTGGAAGCGCGGATGACGATGCATCATGTCCGCCAGTTCGAAGCCGTTGATCTCCGGCATGCTGACATCCATCAGGACGACAGCTATATCGTTGCGGAGCAACTGCTCCATGGCTTCGCGCGCGGACCGCGCTTTGATCAGGTTCTCGCCTAACTCGCTGAGGATAGCTTCATAGCTGAGCAGTTTGCCCGCCTGATCATCCACCATCAGTATGTTGGCTCGATCGCGTTCGTTCATGCATTCCTTCTGCCGCGCGACTTGGCCGGCCCGTTGGTTCCCTCTTCAGATGCAGATCAGCGATGCAACCACATGCGCAGCGACGACAGAAGCTGTTCCGTGTTCACAGGCTTGGCCAGATATTCCGACGCACCGGCCTGCAGACATTTTTCGCGATCACCCTTCATGGCCTTGGCCGTGAGCGCAATGATTGGCAGGCGGCGGAAGAGCGGATTCTGCCGGATTACCTGCATGGTTTCGTAGCCGTCCATCTCCGGCATCATGATGTCCATGAGAACAATGCCCAGGTCGGGCGTGGATTGGATGGTGGCGATCGCCTCGCGCCCCGTCCCGGCCATCAGCACGGTCATGCCGCGCCGTTCGAGAACGCTGGAGAGCGCGAAGATGTTGCGCACATCGTCATCCACTACCAGTACCTTCTTGCCGACCAATGCTTCATCCGAGCGATGCAGCCGGTCCAGCATCTTCTGTTTCTCCGGCGGAAGATCGCTGACGACGCGATGGAGGAAGAGCGCCGTTTCATCGAGCAGGCGCTCCGGGGACTCCACATCCTTGACGATGACGCTGCGTGCCAGCATATGCAGGCGCGCATCTTCTTCCGGCGATAGATCTTTCCCGGTAAAGACCACGACCGGCAGCTCATTCCTGTTATCGGACTGACTCAACTGCTCCAGCAGCTCGAAGCCGGTCATATCCGGCAGGCGCAGGTCGAGCACGACGCAGTCGTAGTTTTGGTTGTCGATCGCTGCAAGGGCGCCTTCGCCGGTGGAGACGACATCGACGTCGATGTCTTCGTAGTCGAGCAGAGCGCGAATGCTGAGCTGCTGCGCCGGCTCGTCCTCGACCACCAGCAGACGTTTGCGGCGCGGACGCGCGAAGTCGCGGATGTGATCGATGGCCTCGGCAAGGCCCTCGCGCGTGGTTGGCTTGTTCACAAATGCGAACGCGCCGTGCGAGAGACCGTGATGCCAGTCTTCATTGACGGTCAGCATCTGCACCGGGATGTGACGCGTGGTGGGGTCCTGCTTCAGGTGGTTCAGCACCGTCCAGCCGAGCATATCCGGCAGCGAAACATCGAGCGACACCGCGCTCGGGCGCAGTTCGCGCGCGAGTGCTAGAGCCTCCGTGCCGCGCATGGCGACCAACACCTTGAAGCCCTTGTCGCGTGACAGGTCACAGAGAATGCGCGCGTAATGCACATCGTCTTCCACGATCAGCAGCGTGGCATCGCCGGGCTGAAGGTTGTTGCGGTCATCTTCGATCGTCTCCCCGGTTATTTCCGGCAGAGCGAACGAGACCGGATGCGATGGGAGCGGCGGGTGCGGCGAATCGCCGATGGACGCGGCGCTGCTGGTGGCGGGGCCAACGTAGGTTTGCGGCAGATATAGCGTGAAGATGCTTCCGGAGCCCGGCGTGCTCCTGAGCTGGATCTCGCCGCCAAGCAGGCTGGCGAGCTCGCGGCTGATGGCCAGTCCCAGGCCGGTGCCACCATACTTGCGGCTGGTGCCGGCATCCGCCTGCTGGAAGGCCTCGAAGATGATTCTCTGCTTCTCGGCTGGAATGCCGATGCCGGTGTCGGAGACCTCGAACGCAATGACCGAGGCGGCACTGCCAAGAATGGGATGATGTGGCGTCCAGCCACGAGTGACCGGCGTGACGGAGAGGCGCACGCCCCCGTGCTCCGTGAATTTGAATGCATTGGAGAGCAGATTTTTGAGCACCTGCTGCAGGCGCTTGGAATCCGTAACCAGGCTGCGTGTGAGATGCGGATCGGTTTCGACCTCGAACGCAAGCTTGCGGCTTTCTGCCTCATGCCGGAAGGGCCGCGCCACCATATCGATGAGACTGCCGAAGAACACTTCTTCCGCCTCAACGGATACTGTGCCCGACTCGATCTTCGAAAGATCGAGGATGTCGCTGATGAGGGTCAGCAGGTCGGTTCCCGCGCCGTGGATGGTGCGGGCGAATTCCACCTGCTTCGCTGTAAGGTTCAGGTCCGGATTGTCGGCGAGCTGCTGGCCCAGCACCAGGATGCTGTTGAGCGGCGTACGCAGCTCGTGCGACATGTTGGCCAGGAATTCCGATTTGTACTTGGAGGTGAGCGCGAGCTCCTTCGCCTGCTCTTCCAGCGCGCCACGCGCCTGCTCGATCTCGCGATTCTTGCGCTCGACCTCGGCGTTCTGCTCGGCGAGCTGCTGCGCCTTTTGTGCGAGCTGCTCGTTGGTCTGCTGCAGCTCCTTCTGCTGCGTCTGCAGCTCCACGGCGAGCTGTTGCGACTGCTTCAGCAGGCCTTCGGTCTGCATCGTGGCCTCGATGCTGTTGAGCACGATGCCGATGCTGGAGGTGAGCTGATCGAGAAACGCGAGGTGCGAGGCCGTGAACTCGCTGAGACTGGCGAGCTCGATGACCGCTTTCACACGATCTTCGAAGAGAACGGGCAGCACAAACACGCTGCGCGGCACCGCTTCGAAAAGGCCGGAGCGGACCGGCGCGGTGTGCGGTGGCAGGTTGGCGATGAGCATGCGACGCTTCTCAAGCGCGCACTGCCCGATCAGCCCTTCACCAAGGTTGATTTTGTGCGAATGACCGTCTTCGGAGTTGGCATAGGCCGAGAGCAGCGTCATGCTGTCGGACTCTTCCGCGCCCATCTGATAGATGACGCCCTGCTGCGCATTGACCAGCGGCGCCAACTCGGAAAGCAGCATACGGCCTACGGTAGCAAGATCGCGCTGCCCCTGCAGCATGCCGGTAAAGCGAGCCAGGTTGGTCTTCAGCCAGTCCTGCTCTGTGTTGCGGTCCGTGGTCAATCGCAGGTTATCGATCATGGTGTTGATGTTGTCTTTGAGCTCGGCGACTTCGCCGAGCGCATCCACCTGGATGGAGCGGGTGAGGTCGCCTTTCGTCACCGCCGTTGCGACTTCGGCGATGGCTCGCACCTGGTTGGTCAGGTTATCGGCCAGCAAGTTGACGTTGCCGGTCAGGTCCTTCCAGGTGCCGGCTGCGCCGGGCACGTTCGCCTGACCGCCCAGACGGCCTTCCACACCAACTTCGCGGGCCACCGTGGTGACCTGATCCGCAAAGGTGGCGAGCGTGTCCGTCATGTTGTTGATGGTCTCGGCCAGCGCGGCGACCTCGCCCTTCGCATTCACGGTGAGCTTTTGTGTGAGCTCACCGTTGGCCACCGCGGTGACGACCTTCACGATGCCGCGCACCTGCTCGGTGAGGTTGGCGGCCATGACGTTGACCTTGTCGGTGAGATCCTTCCAGGTACCGGCGACGTCGGGCACCTGTGCCTGGCCGCCGAGTTTGCCTTCCGTGCCCACCTCGCGAGCGACGCGCGTGACTTCGGCCGCGAAGGCGTTGAGCTGATCCACCATCGTGTTGATCGTGTTCTTGAGCTCGAGAATTTCGCCCTTCACATCGACCGTGATTTTGCGCGAGAGATCGCCGCGCGCGACGGCCGTCGTCACCTCCGCGATGTTGCGGACCTGGGCCGTCAGGTTGCCCGCCATGAAGTTGACGGAGTCGGTGAGGTCCTTCCATGTGCCGGCGACACCGGGCACGTTCGCCTGGCCGCCCAGCCGGCCTTCTGTGCCGACTTCGCGCGCAACGCGCGTCACTTCACCGGCGAAGGCATTGAGCTGATCCACCATCGTGTTGATGGTCTCTTTGAGCAGCAGAATTTCGCCGCGCACATCGACCGTGATCTTGCGTGAGAGATCGCCGTTCGCGATGGCAGTGGCCACCTCGGCGATGTTACGGACCTGGGCCGTCAAGTTGCCGGCCATGAAGTTGACGTTGTCGGTAAGGTCCTTCCAGGTTCCGGCCACGCCGGGCACCTGCGCCTGGCCCCCCAGCTTGCCGTCCGTGCCGACCTCGCGCGCCACGCGCGTGACTTCTCCGGCAAAGGAGCGCAACTGATCCACCATCGTGTTCAGCGTCTCTTTGAGCTGGAGGATTTCGCCGCGCACATCCACCGTGATCTTGCGCGACAGATCGCCGCGCGCGACGGCTGTCGCTACCTCGGCAATGTTGCGCACCTGCGCGGTCAGGTTGCCGGCCATGAAGTTGACGTTATCGGTAAGATCCTTCCACGTTCCGGCCACGCCGGGGACAACGGCCTGTCCGCCGAGCCTGCCTTCTGTGCCGACTTCGCGAGCCACGCGCGTCACTTCTCCCGCGAAGCCGTTGAGCTGATCCACCATCGTGTTGATGGTGTTTTTGAGCTCGAGAATTTCACCCTTCACATCGACCGTGATCTTGCGCGACAGATCGCCTCGAGCCACCGCTGTGGTCACCTCGGCGATGTTGCGCACCTGGCCGGTCAGGTTGCCGGCCATGGAGTTGACCGAGTCGGTTAAGTCCTTCCACGTACCGGCCACACCGGGCACCTGTGCCTGACCGCCGAGACGGCCTTCTGTGCCGACCTCGCGAGCCACGCGCGTCACTTCGCCGGCGAACCGGTTGAGCTGATCCACCATCGTGTTCAGCGTCTCTTTGAGCTGCAGAATTTCGCCGCGCACATCGACCGTGATCTTGCGCGAGAGATCGCCATTGGCGATTGCCGTGGCGACTTCGGCGATGTTGCGCACCTGGCCGGTCAGATTGCTGGCCATGAAGTTGACGTTGTCAGTGAGGTCCTTCCACGTGCCGCCAACGCCGGGCACCTGCGCCTGGCCGCCGAGCTTGCCTTCCGTGCCGACCTCGCGCGCCACGCGTGTGACTTCGCCCGCGAAAGCGTTGAGCTGATCCACCATCGTGTTGATGGTGTCTTTGAGTTCAAGAATCTCGCCCTTCACATCGACTGTGATCTTGCGGGAGAGATCGCCGCGGGCAACGGCCGTCGTCACCTCGGCGATGTTGCGGACCTGCGCCGTCAGGTTGCCGGCCATGGCGTTAACGGAATCGGTGAGGTCCTTCCAGGTTCCGGCCACGCCGGGAACAACCGCCTGCCCGCCCAGCTTGCCGTCCGTGCCCACCTCGCGAGCCACGCGTGTCACTTCCGAGGCAAAGGAGCGCAACTGATCCACCATCGTGTTGATGGCTTCCTTCAACTGCAGAATCTCGCCGCGGACATCTACCGTGATCTTGCGTGAGAGATCGCCGCTGGCAACGGCGGTCGCGACTTCCGCGATATTGCGGACCTGACCGGTCAGGTTGCTGGCCATCGAGTTGACCGAGTCCGTGAGGTCTTTCCACGTACCGGCCACGCCGGGCACATGCGCCTGTCCACCCAGCTTGCCGTCAGTGCCCACCTCGCGGGCTACACGCGTGACTTCCGCTGTGAAGATGCCGAGCTGCTGGATCATCGTGTTGACGATGCTCGCCGAGCGCAGGAACTCGCCCTCGAGCGGTCTTCCATCCACATCCAGGCGCACGGTCTGAGTCAGATTTCCCTGCGCAACGGCGGCGATGGCGCGGGTCACCTCCGTTGTCGGCCGCAGCAGATCGTCCATCAGCGTGTTGAGCGAAACTTCCATCTCGCCCCAGGCGCCGCGGTGCTGCTCAAATCGCGTGCGTTCGCGGGTGCGGCCTTCCTTGCCGACGGCCTGGCCGACGCGTGTCAGTTCCGCGGCCATCTGCTCGTTGGCGGCAACAATGTCGTTGAAGGTGTCGGCGATTTTTCCCTGTATGCCCGTCCACGCCACGGGCAGGCGAACCGAGAAGTCGCCTTTGCGCATGGTTTGGAGGCTTGCCAGGATCAGGGCGAGATCGTTGGTTGCCGGGGCAGCGGCTACGGCGTTTCCGTTCTTCGGTATCCCGTTTCCGTTTGCGTTCTTTCGTGTCCCGTTTTCGCTCTTTCGTGAGGAAGCTGTCGTCGTGGCCGATTTTCGGGCCGAAGCAGCTTCGCTGGTGACTGCCATCAGATGTCTCCGTGATTCTCGCTGCTGCACCGGTGCGCAATACTGCGATATCGTACCGCCCAGACGCAAGCGGACCGCGACTGGGGTTCCATAGTTCCTCTTATCCTAGTAGGTACGGGGAACGAACAGGTAGGCGAGGCCCGCAGCTTCCGCGGCAGTTTTCACCAGGGGCGGAACAGGAACAAGCAATTGCATGCGGCTGCCCTCTTTTCGGAAAGTTCAACGCTGCCCTCTTTTCGGAAAGTTCAACACGGTTCAGCAGAATGTCGGGCAGTTTGATGACAAACAGATGCGCGGGTTTGCCTGATCTCTCTGCGCAGGCTGCGGGAATCCATTTGCTATAATCGACGAGCCGGCGCTTGACTACAGAAGCTATTTGCAATGAATGGCTTACACAGCGGAGAGCTGGCAGAGCCCGGTTGAATGCACCTGACTCGAAATCAGGCATAGTCGAAAGGCTATCGGGGGTTCGAATCCCTCGCTCTCCGCCATAACACTCCCCTCAGGCCCTCGTTGTCCAGGGGAAGGCGCGCTCAGACCTTTCCGTGCCAGTTCAGAAAGATCGGGTTGCTAAGCAATTCGAGTGTGCCGTCTGCTGTGCGAACTTCCGCGCGCAGCCAGTGGCGCTGGCCATCGCTCGTCCAATGGACAATTATGTCAGCCGTGTCGCCCGCCGCCGATTGCGGCGACAGGCCCAATCGCTCTTTGCCGTCGAGCAGCCAGTGCAGCGTCGATCCCGCAGAGCCCACAATATGCGCTGCCACTGTTACACGATCGTTGCGGGCACTCGATAGCACTTCGCCCATATCGGCATGCGCGGCGCCGTCGGTTGCGTGGAGATCGATCCGTTTGTCGTGCGATGCGGTGAGATCGATGCAATCATGCCCGGCGCGGAGAGCGTCGAGGATCCCGTGTACCGAAAGTTCCTGCGCATGAACAACGGTCGTAGGATGGCCCAGAGTGCCCTGCTCCGGCCGATGCGTGTCGCTGCCGCCGACCGCGACAAGCAGGAAGCCCTTCGCGAGCTGCCGGTCCCAGAAGCGGATGTCCGCCTCGTAGTGCTGCGGGTCTTCGCCGTTGATCGCCTCGATGCCATTGACCAGGCTCCAGTCCGTATCGGTGACGGACCAGCCGCAGCCGATGCAGCTTGCGCCGGTGGGATCGCCGGGATGATTGACCGAAACGAAAGCGCCAGCGGCCCGCGCCGCGCGAAAGACGCTGTTGATCGACGGCGCGCCTTTTGCTTCCGAACGGAAGTCGATGAAGCTGGTGGGGCCAAGAACGTTCGCGTGTCCGGAATAGGTCGTGATTTCCCGGCCCGGGATCAGGAGTATCTGGTCGAAGTACGGCTGCAGCTCACGCTCCGCGTTGTAGTGCGATACGGTGTTGTGGTCGGTGATGGCGATAAAATCCAGCTTCTGCTTCACTGCATCTTCAACCGTAACGAACAGCGGGCAGGGCACCGTCTTGCCCGATTGGCTGGTGCAGGAGCCATCGCTGTGCGCAGTATGCATGTGAAGGTCGCCGCGATACCATCGGTCGCCCGCAGCAATGGCCTGCGTCGTGAAACCCGACGTATCAGGCTCGTTCGCTTTCACCAGATGAACGTGCGCATGGTAGTTCGACGTATGGCCTTCGCCCAGATACGCAACACCGATGAGCAGCTTCCATGTGCCGGCAGGCAGCGGCCCCGGCAGATACGAGGGCGTCGCGTCCGCGATGCCGATACTGAAGACGTGCTTATTGCCGCCGCTCCAGCCGCGAAAACGATCGGGATCCAGTAGACCGAGATCGAGAGTTGTGTGCTCTTCCCTGCCGGTGTAGCTGAAAGAAACCTCCAGCCGCTGAATGCCGGCTGGCAGCTGGAACGGAACGAGCACGTAGCTATCCGCCTGCTTGTGATCGATAGTGCCATGCAGGTCGAGATCCTGAGCTTCCACCGGGCAGAACGAGAAACCAAGCATCAGACAGAAAAATAAAAAGTGCAGATAATGCCGTGGATTCAATGGCCCTCCATATTGGCGCTGAGCAGCGTTGGCGATGCTGTCAGCCAGTTCATCTGACTAAAAGCAGACCGGCAACGCAAATTGAGGCAGCTCCGGGCCGGGCAGCCGTTGTAATCGCCTGGATCGGCAATATCCGTCCACACGGATACCGCTGTTTGCGGCCCTGCTGATGCCTCGATTCGACGCCATACAACTTGACGTTCTTGTTTGTACTCAAAACAGCAGGACAGGAGAGTGTGACGAACGGTCTCCGGGTCTTTTCTAGGTCGTCGCAGCCCATATCAAAATGGCTAAGGATTTGAAGAGCAAGCTATGAAAACGATTGTCCCCGCAGTTCAGTTTCAGCCACGAGATACGGACGCACAAGACAAGGTCTACACCGTAGAGATTGACAGCCGGGGCTGCAGCAACTCCGGCAAGGACGCTGGATACACAGTCGTAGGGCCGGATGGCGTCGAGGAGTGCGCGGTCTACAACGACCGCGCGGTCGCCGAAGAGATCGCCGACCTCATGAATACGGCATATGAGCAGGGTCGCCTGGATGCGGCCCGAGCCGCGTAAGTACGGCGTGCTGCTAACGCATCGACTACGCCGCGAAGCGTTACCATAAGGCGTGCGCCTGCCGGTACATCCGCCTGTTCTCCCCATGCTTGCCAAGCGTATGGACGCGATTCCTCCGCAAGGCGAGTGGCTTTTCGAGCCCAAGTGGGATGGATTTCGCGCGCTGATCTTTCGCGATGGCAGCGATATTCTGATGCAGAGCCGTGATGAGAAGTCGCTGAACCGCTACTTCCCGGAGCTTGTTGAGCCCTTCCTTCAGCAACTGCCTGAGCGATGTGTACTGGATGGCGAGATCGTCATCGCCAGAAATGGTGCGCTGGATTTCGAGGCCTTACAGCTTCGCATCCATCCTGCGGCCTCACGCGTGAAGCTGTTATCGCAGCAGACGCCGGCGTCGTTTGTGTGCTTCGATCTGCTTTGCGAGGGAGACGATGATCTGTGCAGCGAGCCGTTTCATCGACGGCGCGAGCGGCTGGAAGCGATGCTTTCCTCCGCGGCTCCGCCACTGCATCTGACCCCCGCGACTCGCGATCGCAAGGTCGCCTCCGATTGGTTCCGCCGCTTCGAGGGCGCAGGGCTTGACGGGTTGGTGGTGAAGCCGATCGATGGAGCCTATGAACCCGGCAAGCGCGTCATGATCAAAGTCAAGCATGAGCGCGACTGCGACTGTGTGGTCGCAGGCTTTCGCTGGTACAAAGATGCCAAAGGCACGGCCATCGGCTCCCTTCTGCTCGGGCTCTTTGACGAGTCAGGAGCGCTGCAACATGTGGGTGTCTGCGCCAGCTTCACCAAGGACAAGCGAAAAGAGCTTCTGGAATTCCTGACGCCCTTCCGGAAAAATGCGCTCGCACATCATCCATGGGCGTCGTGGGCAGACACGGACACCGCTGGTGCGGAAGAACACCGCATGCCGGGTGGACAGAGTCGCTGGAGCCAGGGCAAGGATCTTTCGTGGGAACCACTGCGTCCAGAACTGGTCGTCGAGGTCGCGTACGAGCACATGCAGGGAAGGCGCTTCCGGCACATGGCGCACTTCCGTAGATGGCGCAAGGACAAGAAGCCGGCTGACTGCACCTATGCGCAGCTTGAGGTTGTGCCGCCGCATGAATTAGAGCGGATATTCTCAAGTGGACGCTAGAGAATCTGTCTGAATTATTTCGCTTTGCTCTTCCCCGTTCGCCATTCACGCGTTGGATCGTCATCCGGATCAGGAGTCTCCTGCGGTGGCCGAAGTTCCTCCGGCACATGACGCAGATTCACCCGCACGCGAGTCCAGGTGGAGGAACTCCCGCGCATCCGATCCACCAGCACATCATCCACAGCCAGATGGGCGATGGCTTCCGGATGCTTCTTCTTCCAACGCTCCAGACCCGCGAGAGCCGCATCCTCGCTGCGTGAATTCGCCACGATTAGCAGCGGCATCTTGGCCCGCGGCGCTCTCACGGACTTCTTTGCACTGGATTTCGCTCGCGAAGGCGACACACGCGGCGCCTCGCCTTCCGCCTTGCGGAAGTGCGGCGGCCACGGAGCATCGCCCATACCCGCCGCCTCGTCCCGCGCGGCCAGTTCCAATAAACCGTCGAGCGAACCTGCCGATGCGTCCATGTCCGCATGCGGATCGCCTATCTCGGCAAAGCGCTTCGGCATAGTGAGTACGGTGAAATCCGCGGGATCGCAACCGTTCACCTCACGCCAGTCGAGCGGCGCAGAGACGCGCGCATCCGGCAGTGGGCGCACCGAATATGCGGACGCGGTCGTCCGATCCTTCGCATTCTGGTTGTAATCCAGGAATACGCCGTGCCGCTCTTCCTTCCACCACTTGGAGCTGGCAATCGCAGGCAGGCGCCGCTCTATCTCGCGCGAGAGCGCCAGCGCAGCACGACGGACCTCGCCAAAACTCCAGCGCGGCTGTATGCGCACGATGACATGCATACCGCGCGAGCCGCTCGTCTTTGGCCAGCCGCGAAGACCCATCTCCTCGAGCAGCGATTGCACCTCTAACGATACCCGCCGGACATCCGTCCACGACACGCCCGGGCCGGGATCGAGATCGATGCGTAGCTCGTCGGGATGGTCCAGATCGCCAGAGCGGACTGGATGTGGATGCAACTCGATGCAGCCCAGGTTGACAATCCAGGCCAGACCGCCCGTGTCGTCGACGACAACCTCTTCCGCGGTCCTTCCCGATGGGAAGGATAACGTAACCGTGCGCAGCCACGAAGGCCGGTCGGACGGAGCACGCTTCTGGTAAAAGGCCTCGCCTTCCGCGCCGTTCACAAAGCGCTTCAGCACGATCGGGCGATCTCGAATACCGGCCAGCGCGCCGGTCGCGACGGACAGGTAGTACTGCACGAGATCCAGCTTCGACAGGCGGATTTGTTTCGAGAAATAGAGCTTGTCCGGGTGAGTTATCCGAATCTCACGTCCATCAATCGGAAGTATCTCGGCCGCGCGTTCCTGATTCACGCCAATAGGCTACAGCACGGGGAGGGACGGCTGCACTGCACTAGAACGAGATATTCAGGCGAGAGATCACGCTGCGTCCCGGAGCGATCGCATTTCCTGAAAAGAGGCCGCCAAAGTCCAGAACGTTCAGACGATCGTTCAGGTTGTCCCCATCCACTTGGAAGCGGGCGTTGACCTTTTCGCTCCGGTACACATCTATGCTGAGCGATGAATTGACGGCAAGCGCCGGGCGAACACGTCCGCGAGCAAAGTTGACCCGGCTCACGACCTCGGGGCCGTATTGCGCCAAAGCATCCGCTTCGCTTCCCTGATACTCAAACGGCAGCCCGGACCCATACTCCGCCCCGGCGGCAAACCAGAGGCGCGGCATAGCCTGATATTGAAAGCGGGTGCGCAGCGTGTTGCGCTGGTCCTGCGAATCGGGAAAATGTCCCTTGTACTCTGACACCGCGCTACCCGCGTCGTCGCCCAGGAAAAGTCCTCCGGTAACCGGAAACCACGCTTTGCCGACCATGTAGGAATAGCCCACATACCCACTCAGGTTACCGAGATGGATGACCGACATCTTCCCTTCTGCTCCATAGATAACAGACTTATCGAAGGCAATGGGATAACTCACGCCGGTATTCAGCAGCTGATCGTCATCCGCATAGTTCCGGACATCGCGTCGATAGACGTTCACGTCGAGACGTATCCGGCTCAGCAGCGCCTGCGTCAGGCCACCCTCATAGTAGTTGCCCAGGGAAGGCCGAACCGGAAGCCGCAGAAACTCGCTGCTCAGCGCATCGATCTGCGGCGAGCTGGAGATCAGAATGTTATCGGAAGAAGGGGTGCCAAAGATCCGGTCGAAGGAAGCATGAAGAACCATCTTGAGCGAGGGAATATACCGCCCGATCGACACTCGCGGACTGACGGCATTCTGGTTCACCAGTAACTGGTAATGGTCCCAGCGAAGCCCGCCGCTGATAGTCCAGTCGCCCACGGAAAACCGGTCCTCTATGAATGCTGACTGCTCAAGATCAGGGCGTTGATCAGCAAAGCTCAAGGCCTTCGGCGTGTTCGGATCGAAGTAAGCCGGATTGGTGATGAGGTAGTTGAAGTGTTCATGCAACCAGGTATTGTCTGAATCAACGCCAATCTTGAACTCATGACGGCCTCGGTTCAGAGAGAGCGTCCCGGTGAAGTAGCCCTCACGAAAGCTGTTGTGCTGGAACGCAATAATAGGCGTCGACTTCTGGTTGGAATACAGATCGTGCGAGTTATCGCGCACCATGCCGGCAAAGGCCGCCAGAGTATCGGGCGACAGGATGTGCTGATAATGCGCGACGCCCATGGTCTCGAAGTTATCGCCGTTCTGTCGCTGGCCTCCCTGTTCCTGCAGAAGCTCGTTGGGGATGAGAAACCGCGAGAACTCATGACGTACGCTGAGGCTGAATCGGTCCTTCGCGGAAACATCACGCTCGTATCGTGTAGAGAAATCCCCGGTCGTCCCGTTATTCGTAAAGTTTTCCGGCACCACTGGATTGAGATAGTGGTCTGTCATGCTGCCGGAAGCTGCGATGCCGATGGCGTTTTTGCCCCATGCCTGCTGGAGCCGTCCGTAAGAAGATGCGGAATCGTAACTGCCGCCTGACAAGACAAGCTGCCCATGGGTACCGGGCGTAGTCGAATGGTTCGTGTCCAGCTCGACGACTCCTCCCAGCTTTCTTCCGTATTCCGCCGGATAGCCGGCCGTGTAAATACTCACGGCATCCAGATCATCGGCTTCGATCTCCGGCCCGAAACTGGGAGATCGATTATCCATAAGCGGCACACCGTCAACGACAAATTGCGTCTGATATTCAGAGCCGCGGGGATGCAAAACAGCATTTCCTTCGTACAGCCATCCCGGCTGCGAGTTGACCAGATCCTGAACAGAGCGGCCCGGCAGCGAGGAAACACGCTGCTCGATTTGTTTGGCTCCGATCTGCATCACGGAGGAAGGATTTGCCGGATCGATCAATGTGTCCGCCCCTGTTACATTTACTTTCGTGACAACGGAGGCAAGGCTGAGCTGGATACCTTCGGACACAGGCACTGCCGAGCTGACCTCGACAGAGGTGGAGAAAGGGGCGAATCCCGCCTTTGTTACCTGGACCTGGTAAACGCCAAAAGGCACGCTGTGGACCGACAGGTCGCCGGACATGCTGCTCACAAGATTCCGGTCATACCCGTTGGCGGCACAGCTTAGTTCAACCGTGGCCTGAACTCCCATTCCGGATGGGTCCGCTACGGTGAGATGCAACTCACCATAGTTCACCTGCGCCACTGCGGGCAGCGCGACAAGCATAGCCAAAGCGAGCAGTCTCTTCGCAACAAGGACTGCAACATTGCCCTTCTGTGATGCGAGATATTTTGCTAAACCGATTGCGCCACCCCGGCCGATACCTACAGCTAAAGTATGTCATCTGATCCGGTTCTCTGGCTCTCCCCGGAACGGTGCAGTGCCGCGCATTCTGCCCACTGCTCGTCAAAGCCGGAACCGGGGCCCACCGGCATCCGCGATCATCCAAGGACATTCCGAAGACCGGACGTCAGGACGCATATGCGAATCATTTTTCGTGAGGGGAATGTGTCTCCTCTGCGCGAGCCCCCACCACTGCATCTTAAAACGCAATGTCGGCCTCTTCCTCCATCCCGCTTCGCCGCTTCGGTAAATCCGACGTGCAGGTCTCGGCCTTAGCTTTGGGCGGTCATCACCTTGGCTCTGCCAAGGATGAGCAGACGGCTGTCGAGATCGTGCATCAGGCCATCGACGGCGGCATCCACTTCTTCGACTGCTGCTGGGAATACAACCGTGGCAAGTCTGAAGACTGGCTGGGCAAGGGCCTGCGCGGCCACCGCAAAGACGTATTTCTGATGACCAAGGTCTGCACGCATGGCCGCGATGCGTCGCTTGCGATGCAGATGCTGGAGCAGAGCCTTCGCCGCCTGCAGACTGACTATCTTGATCTCTGGCAGGTCCATGGCGTCAGCTTCCAGAACGATCCGGATCTCTTTATCCGTCCCGGTGGTGCGGCTGAGGCGCTGGCGAAGGCCAAACGGGACGGCAAGGTTAGATTCGTAGGCTTTACCGGTCACAAGGACCCCGATATCCATCTTGCAATGCTCAATACCGGCTTTCCCTTCGATGCCGTGCAGATGCCGCTCAACCCCTTCGACGCCAACTTCTTCAGCTTTGAACAGAAAGTTCTGCCCGTGCTTCAGAAGCGCGGCATCGCGCCGCTGGGCATGAAGCCGATCGGCGGCCATGGCGAGCCGGTACAGAAAGGTATCTTCACCGCGCAGGAGTTGCTTCGTTACGCCATGTCCCTGCCGGTGGCAACCACCATCACCGGCGTTTCCGACCTGGACATCCTTCGTCAGAATCTCGAGGTGGCGCAACACTTCACTCCGCTTTCACCAGCCGAGATGGACGCGTTGCGCACGCGCGCGAAACCGCATGCCGGCGATGGACATTTTGAGCTCTACAAGACTTCATTGAAGTTCGACAACCCGGAGGCCAGGCTGCCCCACGAGTTCCCGCTCGATATGGGACAGGCCGAAGTCCGGCAGATGATGTATGAGACGCAAAACACCGGCCGTCCCTATCCGCAGGTCAAGGATTCTCCGGGAGTCTAGACAAACTGATCAGGTGAGAAAGTCATGAAGGATTTCGATCATAACGGCGAATTCACTCACTCGCCGTCCGAACAGTCCGCGCTGACACGTCGGCGGTTTCTCCAAAGCGCTGCTATCACCGGCGCCTCTGCAGTGGTGCCGGTGCCCTCCTCATCCTTGATCCCGCAGGCATCTACCGTTTCACATCCTTCGAATAAGAACTCTGCTCTGCCAAATCCCATAGTTCCGAATCCGCAGAGTATCTACAACGCCGCGGCGCCGGCCTTTCAGGCTCCTAAGCGGCCATTGGGTAAGACAGGTCTTCAGGTTTCGATTCTCGGAATGGGCGGCTATCACATCGGCACGGTTTCGGGTCAGCAAGAAGTCAATAACATGGTGGCGAAGGCGCTGGATCATGGAATCAACTTCTTTGATAACGCCTGGGAATATCACGGCGGCATGAGCGAGGAGCGAATCGGTATCGCGCTGAAGAGCAAGCGCGACCAGGCGATCGTAATGACGAAGGTGTGCACGCATGGCCGCAAGAAAGGCGTGGCCATGAAGATGCTTGAGGAATCTCTCGTCCGGCTCCAGACTGATCACCTCGATGTCTGGCAGGTCCACGAAGTGATCTACTACAACGATCCGGAACGCGCCTACGACACGGACGGCGTGCTGGAGGCCCTTGCCGCGGCGAAACAGCAAGGCAAGGTACGCTTCGTTGGCTTTACCGGACACAAGAATCCATCGATCCATCTGGACATGCTCAACCGTGGCTTCCCTTTCGACACGGTGCAGATGCCGATCAATCCCTTCGACCCGAGCTACCGCTCGTTCGAACGAGATGTTCTGCCGGTAGCCGTTCAAAAAGGCATGGCCGTTCTCTCGATGAAAAGCATGAGCGGCTCTGGAGAGCCCATCGTGTCTGGCGCGCTGACCCCTACGGAAGCCCTCTCTTACGCAATGAGCGTGTCCGGTGTCTCCACAACGATCTCAGGCATGGACTCGATGGCCGTCCTGGATCAAAACCTCGACATCCTCCGGAATTTCCGACCCCTCGGCGAAAAGCAGATGGATCAACTGCGGGAACATGGCCGGCGCTTCAATGATGGCCGCTACGAGTTGTTCAAAAGCACTCTGAAATACGACGGCGATCTGGGACGCCAGCAACACAACTTCCCTCCCGCGGCCGAGGTTCCCGCCTAAGCTTCGCCCAGGCTGTTTAGCTGCCCGCGGGCGGGCGTCCTGCAAACCAACGGCAATGGCAGCAGTCGCGCTGCGTTCGGCTTCTTGCGCTTTCGCCGCGCATTCGATCACCCCAGCGTACAAAATCACGGCACTCGATCGCTTTAGGCGGTTATGATAGGCGCGCGATCCTTGCCCAGATTCCCGCGCGCGCCTGAAGCAGATGCAATACCGCGACGCGACCGGAGTGGCCAAGACCGGGACCGCGGAAGGTTTCATGCCAGATTTGTCTGCTCCGGATGCGAAGCGCGGCTACAACCGATTTCTCTTGTTGGTAGCGGGCCTTGGCGGCCTGCTGTACGGGGTGGACGTTGGCATCATCGGCGGCGCTCTGCCCTACCTGGAAGCGACCTCGCGGTTGACCGCTGGACAGTTGTCGATCATCGTCGCCGCTGTCCTGCTCGGTAGCGTCATCTCCACCTTGTTCGCCGGCCTCCTCGCCGACTGGATGGGCCGCAGGGCGCTGATGACGATCAGCGGTCTGGCATTTGTCATCAGCATTCCGATCATTGCGCTTTCGCAAGGCTACGAGCCGCTCTTCTTCGGACGCCTGCTGCAAGGTATCAGCGGCGGCCTCATCGGCGTCGTCGTCCCGCTCTACCTTGCGGAGTGCCTCACGGCTGCGCATCGCGGCAAAGGCACAGCAGTGTTTCAGTGGCTGCTGACGCTGGGAATCGTTCTCGCCGCACTTATCGGGATCTATTACAGCTACCGCGTACAGGCGGTCACGCGCGTAGCGGACGCCGCTACACTCTTTGCCTTCAAAGATCAGGCATGGCGGCGTATTTTTTGGGTCTCTCTGCCACCGGGAATCCTGTTTGTCATCGGCAGCTTCTTTGTCGCCGAATCGCCGCGCTGGCTTTTCATCAAAGGCAGAAAGGAGCGGGCCTATGCAGCCCTGCTTCGCTCCCGCACGCTGGAACAGGCAGACAGCGAGCTGAAAGAGATGAACGAAACTGCGCTGGCGAAATCGTCAGCGACCTCCGGCAAACAGATCAAAGACTCACTCCTGCGCCGGAAATATGTCATCCCATTCCTGCTTGCCTGCGTCATTCTTTTCTGCAATACCGCGACCGGTATCAACTCGATCGTTGCCTACAACACGAACATCCTCTTACAGAGCGGCCTTTCCGATCTCCTCGCACACTGGGGATATGTCATCTTCACGTGCGTCAATTTCCTAATGACGATTTGCGGCATGATGCTGATCGATCGCAAGGGCCGCAAATTTCTATTCATGGTGGGCACCGCGGGCGTCATTGTGTCCATGATCGGCGTGGGACTGCTTTTCCTTTCAACCGAGCGAGCGAACCTGGATTGCATGAGCATTGTGCAAGCGATGGTCAGCCCTGACCAGACACTCACGCTTCCCTTCCATGCGGCGGAGGCGGAGCACCTGCTTACAACCAAGGGCTACCAGGGTCATGAGATCAACAGCAATCGCGCTTCCTTGGCGGTCATCTACTCCTATGGCGATTTCACGGCTGCGACCAGCATCGTCCGTTCGGACGACCAGGGCGCCGCGCCCATTCACATCGCTCGCGAGAACTGCGTGCCCGCCAACAAGGTAGAAGCATTCTTCAAGAACCCCTTCGGCAATCTCGACGCTGCCCGCACTGCCCCGTTAAAGATTGAAAGAGCCTCGATCGGCGAAGTTCCGGATGCGGCCCATGGCTGGCTGGTGGCCTTCGGACTGTACCTGTTTGTGGCTTTCTATGCCACCGGTCCCGGTGTCGCGGTGTGGCTTGCGCTCTCGGAGCTTATGCCCACCCGCATTCGCTCCAACGGCATGAGTGTTGCGCTCGTCATCAATCAGCTGGTCTCAACCACGCTCGCCGGAATTTTTCTACCGGTCGCCAGCAAATATGGGTACTCAGCAATGTTCTTTCTCTTTGCCGGCTTCACTGTAATCTACTTCATCACTGTTACGTTCTTCCTGCCCGAGACCAAGGGCAAGACTCTGGAAGAGATTGAGCGCCACTTCGAAGGAGCAACAGTATAAGTTCGGCGGGGGCATCTACTGGCGGAGCAGATGCGCTACTTTCGTGTCTTCGATAAGTAGCTTTTCAGCGCGACCGCGTTGTTATGTTCGGCATCATGCGAGCTGAACAGAAGCGTGACCGGACCCTCGCGCATTGCCTTGCGGAGAGGCTGCACCGCTTCCGGCTTTGCATCCAGCTCAGCGACATATCTCCGCTGAAATTCAACCCACTTCACCGGATCGTGAGCGAACCATTGTCGAAGCTCGGTACTCGGCGCCACGTCCTTCAACCATGCATCCAGATGCAGCGCTTCTTTCTTCACGCCGCGCGGCCACAGGCGCTCGACAAGAAACCGCATGCCGTCCTCCGGACTCGCCGGCTCATAGACCCGCTTCAGATGAATCATCCGGCCGGACTCCTTCCCCGTTGAGCTCTGCGCCCGTCGCTATAATGGGCAATCGGAAATGAACGTAACACTTCTGCCGGCAGTCGCCCAGCTCGCACTGCTGGAGCAGCATAAGATATCGCCGCTTGAGTTAGCGGACGAGCACATTGCGCAGATTGAGCGCCTGAATCCGCTGCTGAACGCCATCGTCGATTTCGATGCGGAACAATTCCGGGCGGAAGCTCGCGGCACCGGTTCGGGCGCGCTCGCGGGCTTGCCGCTCACTATCAAATCGTCTATCTCGGTCAAGGGACATCGCTGTGAGATAGGCAGCCTTCTGCGCAAGGGACATACTTCCGACTGCGATGCGGAAGCTGTCGCGCGGCTGCGCAGCAACGGTGCCATCATCGCCGGAACAACAAACTGTCCCGAGTTCCTGATGGCCTATGAGACCGACAACCTGCTCTATGGCAGGACCAGCAATCCCTGGGACCTGGGCCGCTCCGCCGGCGGATCGAGCGGGGGCGAAGCAGCAGCCATTGCCGCGGGTCTGTCCGCCGGCGGACTGGGCAGTGACAGCGGCGGCTCCGTGCGCGCGCCGGCACACTTCTGCGGCATCTGTTCGCTCAAGCCAACTCCCGGCCGCGTCCCCGGCCGCGGACACAACCCTCCCTGCATCGGGCCGTTCTCGATGCTCGGCGCAGTTGGGCCAATGGCGCGCACTGTTGCCGATCTTACGCTGCTCTTCCGGCTGCTCTCGTCGCAAGACCCACTGGATCCGGTAAGTCCGCCGCTCGTTCACCAGGAGATTTCCATCGAGCAGGCCAAGGCCATCCCGATCGGATGGTTTGAGGACGATGGTCTGGTGCCCGTCACCGCAGAAACGCGGAGCGCCGTGCAGGATGCCGCGCGTGCTCTAGAGCGCCAGGGCTTCACGGTTCGGCCATTTCGTCCCGCCTCCCTCGAAGCAGCACGTGAGTTGTGGTGGACATTCTTCATGCAATGCGGAGCGATGTTCTATGCCCCAGCCATTCGCGGGCGAGAGCAGGAGCTGAGCCCCATCTTTCGCGAATTTCTCGACCTCGGCCGATCCAAACCGTCGCTCACCGCGGAGTCACTCTTGCAGGCTTGGGCTGATTGCGACCTCGTGCGCGGCCGGCTGCTCGCGGAAATGCGCGACACTCCCATCCTGTTGACGCCTGTATGCGCAGTGCCGGCGTTCCGGCATGGCGAACGCGAGTGGACCATCGACGGCGTGCCTGTCAGCTATCTCGACGCCATGCGCTACACGCAGTGGTTCAACCTGCTGGCCTCGGCCGCCGCGGTTGTTCCTGTCGGCGCATCTTCCGAAGGATTGCCCATCGGCGTGCAGATAGCTGGGCGGCCCTTCGAAGATGAGGCAGTGCTGGCCGTAGCCGCCGCAATCGAGCGCGAGTTTGGGCACCAAGCCCCGCCGCTAGCCTTCGGGTAATCGATCTTTCGAAGCGTCGTCAACGGGCTCCCCCGGCAAGCCATCCATCAAACGTGAGCGACCAAAGGAAGTGAACCTAACAAAACGCGTCGCAGGCGCATGTGCCCCGGACGGCCAGTCCGCGCGGTACACTTCTTGCGCGAGGAAACGCCCTGTCATGAGCATGTTCACTCTCATCATCATCGTCATCGTTGTGCTGTACATCCTGGGTTCGATCAAGATTCTCCGCGAATACGAGCGCGGCGTGGTCTTCCGTCTGGGCCGCGCCCTTCCCACGCCCAAAGGTCCAGGCGTCATCCTGATCTTCCGCCCCTTCGACCAGATGGTGCGCGTCACGCTGCGGCAGGAGGTCCTCGAAGTCCCGCCGCAGGACATCATTACCCGCGACAACGTCACGCTGAAGGTGAACGCCGTCATCACGCTGCGCGTCGTCGATCCGTCCAAGGCCGTGATCGAAGTCTCGAACTACGTCTATCAGACCTCGCAGTTCGCCCAGACCACCTTGCGCTCCGTGCTCGGCGAAGTGGAGCTGGACCAGTTGCTCAGCCATCGCGAAGCCCTCAATGCGCGCATCCAGGAGATACTCGACAAGCACACCGCTCCCTGGGGTGTGAAGGTCACCAGCACCGAGGTCAAGCAGGTCGATCTGCCGGAGTCCATGTTGCGCGCGATGGCCAAGCAGGCCGAAGCAGAGCGCGAAAAGCGCTCCAAGATCATCAATGCTGAAGGCGAGTTTGCCGCCTCCCAACGCCTGGTGGACGCCGCCGCCCTGCTCGCTCAGCAGCCCATCACCATGCAGCTTCGCTACCTGCAGACCCTTACCGATATAGGTACGGAGAAGAACACAACCATCGTCTTTCCCCTACCCATTGAGCTGATCTCGTTGTTCAATAAGACGGTAACGGGCAGCGTCACCGGACCGGGCAATGTTGCCCCGCCCCCGCCGCCCGCCGCAACCGACGAGCACCCATGAACTCGCTTTTCGACGACGACGATCGCGAAGAACCCGGATCGAACGCCGATCTGACCCTGGGCATCGGCTCGCTGCTCAGCATCTTCTTCGGCATTGTGCTCATCTGCGGCATATTCTTCGGCTTCGGCTACTCCATGGGTCGTCGCAATGGGCGCGCCACTGCCGCAACTGTTCCCGCTGCGCCTCTTCCCGCGCAGACTGCCTCCACCTCACCGTTGCCGCCGAACGAACTCAGCGGCGCACCACTCAAGCCACAAGCGGACAGCGCCGCCGCCTTCCCGCCCGACGCCGCCAACCCCGCGCCTGACGAGGGCGGGACTGCAAAACCCTCCAGCAGCAACCGCGCGTCACACGATAAAAAGTCCGACGACGGTTCGGCGAACACACCCCCACCGGCCAAGGCCACCCGCGTAGCAGAACCGGCGGCGAGCAGTCCATCGCTCAGCGCCGTTCCTGTCGCCCACCGCACAGCGCCGCCTGCCAAGCCACATGCCGGCATTAGCGCGCCCCTCGCGCAGGCGCCGGGCGATTCGCCCATCCTTCCCGGCCATCCCATCATGGTGCAGATCGCCGCCATCAGCCGCCAGGAAGACGCCGAAGTGCTCGCCGGCGCCTTGCGCAAGCACGGCTTCAATCCCTCCGTCCGTCCGGGCACCACCGACAAGCTCTTCCACGTGCAGGTCGGCCCCTTCACCGACAAGACGCAGGCCGAGTCCATCAAGCAGCATCTGCTCGCCGACGGCTACAACGCCATCATGAAGTAGCTGAACTCATGCCTGACGCAATCGCCCTTCGCACCGCTTCCATCAGATCTTCCTTGCTCGCATATGCAGCCGGATGAAGCGGCGCACGAAACGTAATCGTAACCGTGCCACTCTTCAGACCGACGCCACCCTTCGGCAGCAGCCGCGTCGCGCCAACGATCGAAACCGGCACCACCGGCGCGCCGGATTCCATCGCCAGGAAGAATGGCCCCTTCTTAAATGGCAGCAACGACCCGTCACGCGATCGCGTGCCTTCCGGAAAGATCACCAGGCAGCTCCCCTGTTTCAGCGCGCGTTGCGCAGCGGCGGAGCTCGCCATTGCCGACTCCACCGTGCCATCCCGCCGCACAGGAATAAATCCCGCCAGCCGCATCGCGTATCCCAGCACCGGAATCCGCATCAGCGATTCTTTCAAATAGATCACGACCCGTCCCGGCAGCACCGGGATCAGCGCCGGCGGATCCAGATTGGATGTGTGATTCGCCATCACGATCGATGCGCCGCGCGGCAATCGCTCCATCCCAACCAGAACGACACGAACCCCCACCAGAGGCAATCCCGCGCGTGTAATCCAGAAGGCCACGCGAAGCAGCAGCCGTGTGTCTCGCGTGATGAGCGTCCAGGGAAACACAACCAGTGCGGCAGGCACCGCAAGCACGGTCCAGATCAGCACCAGAATCAGGCTGCGGATGATGCCGCTCATCGAGTTCGATTTCTCACGATCCGGCATTTGCCAGTGGTGCGGAAACGGCTTGGGCGGCAAGCCGAGCCGGCAGCTTCTCGTAAATGCCGTCGAAGCCGCCGTTCGAAAGAATCGCCACCACATCTCCTGTACGCGCGCCTGTGGCCACATGCGCGACAATCTCCTCTACATTCGCCGCCAGCATCGCGGGCCGACCCCGCGCCATCAGCGCGCGCACCACTGTCTCCGGATGCAGTCGCTCCGCTGGTGGGATGCTCTCCTGCCTGAAGACGCCGGCCAGCACAACTTCATCCGCCAGGGCCAGCGCGTCAACCAGCTCCCGCTCGAAGACATTTCGCCGCAGCGTATTCGACCGCGGTTCCAGCACCGCCCACAAGCGCGATTCAGGATACGCGGCACGCAGCGCGCGCAGCGTCTCGCGGATCGCCGTCGGGTGGTGCGCGAAGTCGTCAATCACCGTCACGCCGCGCTCCACCGCCCGCACCTCCAGCCGCCGCTTCACGCTCTTGAAGCTCGCCAGTGCGTCGACAATGGCGCGATGATCAATGCCCTGCCCCGCCGCAAGGGCCGCCGCCGCCGTCGCATTCAGCGCATTGTGCTCGCCCGCCATGGGCAGCGTCAGCGCGAGCCATGGCTTACCACCGCGCAGGAGATGCCACTCCGTCCTGCCGTCGCGATGCGCCAGATCGCGCACTTGCCACTCCGACTCCTCTTCGAAGCCATAGCGCTCCACCCTGCAGAACGCCTTCCCCACACACTCGCTTACATTCGCACTGCCATCGAAAGCAACCACGCGCCCGCGACGTGGAACCAGGTTCACCAGCCGCTTGAACGCTGTCTTTACCGCATCCAGATCGTGATAAATATCCGCATGATCAAACTCCACGTGCGTCAGAATCGCGGCATCCGGGAAGTAATGCATGAACTTCGGCCCTTTGTCGAAGAAGGCGGTATCGTACTCATCGCCTTCCAGGATGAAGCTGTTGCTGCGCGCCACCTGGAAGCTCGTTCCGAAGTTCTCCGCCACGCCACCGATCAGGAACGATGGCCCAAGCTCCCCGCGCATCCGCGCCGCTGTTTCGTAAATCCACGCCAGCATGCTGGTGGTCGTCGTCTTGCCGTGCGTGCCCGCCACCACCAGCGACTCGCGCCCCGTCAGGAATTCCTCGTACACAGTCTGCGCCATGGAGCGGAACGGAATCCGCTGGTCCAGCACATACTCCAGCTCCACGTTGCCGCGCGAGATCGCATTGCCCACGATCACCAGATCGGGCCGCGGCTCCAGGTTCTTCTCCGCATAAGGCTCCATCACCCGGATCCCCAGCGTTTCCAGCAGGTCCGACATCGGCGGATACGCAGCCGCATCCGAGCCCGTCACCGTGTGGCCTTCCAGTTGGAGCATGCCCGCCAGCGAAGCCATCGCCGTGCCGCAGATTCCGATCAGGTGTATATGTTTCGCTTCCGTCTTCATTGCTCCTCTTGATTGCCCCGTGTGCGTGCTCCCACGCGCAACTCCGCCGTTTGTCCGTTCAGCACCAGCTCCGCCTCAACACCAAACGGCAACGTAACATTGCTGCGCGACACATGTCCCGAGCGAAGCCCATAGGCGATCGGCCCGGGGAACCAGTCCAGCACGGTCAGAATGACGCGCTCGATCAGATCCTCCGGAGCGCCCGGCGATGCGCAATCGAGCATCTCCCCAAAGACAATTCCGGTCACACCTTCAAATTTTCCCGCCAGCTTCAGATGCCGCAGCATGCGATCGATCTGGTATGGCTTCTCACCCAGATCTTCCACGAACAGCAGCTTGCCCTCCATCTGCGCGGCAAAGGGCGTGCCCAGCGACGCCGTCAGCAGGCTCAGGCAGCCTCCATACAAAACACCGCGCGCACTCCCCGGCCGCAGCGTCCGTAATCCCGATTCGTCGCCCAGCCGGTAGGCCTGCCCACCCAGCGCGGACGCAAAGCTGACCAAGTCCACGCCGTCGCCACGCGAAAAATCCGCCGCCACCATAGGTCCGTGCAATATCGGCACTCCGGCTTGGTCCAGCATCCAGCTGGCAATCGCAGTGTGGTCGCTGTAGCCGATGAACGGCTTCGGATTCCGCCGCAGCAGCTCCAGATCGAGCCCCTCCAGCAGATAATTGCTTCCGTATCCGCCGCGGATACAAATCACCGCGTCCACATCGGGGTCAGCGAAGGCTGCATGCAGGTCTGCAAGGCGCTGCTCCGGCGTCGCCGCGAAATAAGGCCATGTTTGATCGAGCGCATGCGGCATCAGCGTGACGGTATGACCCAGGGCGCGCAGCCGCTCCACACCGCGCAGCACCTTGTCCGGATCAGCATTGCTGGCCGGAGCCACCACCGCAAGCCGGATCGGCCCCTGATTCATCGCGCCGTCCCCGCAAGCCACTCGCCGCGAGCCAGCACTGCCGCCGGGCCGGTCAGCCGCAGTTCCGACTGCTCATCCCGCCACTCCACAATCTGCTCCCCGCCGGGCGCCAGCACGCGCAGCCGGCGCGGCGTTCCCTCCAGCGCCATCATCATCGCCGCGCTCGCGCTGGTCCCCGTCCCGGACGATGACGTCGGGCCGACGCCCCGTTCGTAGATGCGGATCTCAATCGCGTCCTCCGCCAGTCGCCGCACAAACTCCACATTCGTCCCTGCTGGGAAATCCGGATGAGTGCAGATCGCCGCGCCCGTCTCCTGCCACGCGCGCCCACCCACGACGAAGTGCTTGTTCTCCGCCAGCGCGACGAACTGCGGATTGCCCATCGCCACTACCGCGCCTTCGATCTCCATACCATCGTCGAGCCTGACGGTCGCGCGACCTACCGTTGGCACCCCCATGCCCGTCGTGAACTGGAACACCGCGCCATCCGCACTCTCAATGCGGCAAACACGGAGACCCGCATCCGTCTCAATCTGCACCTCATCACCAGCTCCGAGCCCGGCCTGATACGCCATCCACGCCGCGACGCAGCGCGTGCCGTTGCCCGAAAGTTCGGCAGCCGATCCATCCGCGTTGTACAGATGAATCGTGCCCACGCGCTCGCTCCGCTGCGTCAGATACTCCACGCCATCCGCGCCAATTCCCGTCGTCCGCCCGCACATCTCTCGCGCGAGATGCCCCAGATCGCGCCCGCGAACCTGTCCCGCATCCACAATCAAAAAGTCATTCCCGCAGGCATGCGCCTTGCTGAAGTCGATCATCCCTCTTCCCGTCACTCCTCTTCCCACGTCCGGAAGGTCAGAACCTTATCAATTCCCGTACCCTTCATCAGCGACGCCGTCAGGCGGCGATGCCCCCTTCGATTGGCCAGCACCGTAAACGACAGCCGGGACATCCCGGCAAAGCTTTCGCGATCCACCGGATCGAGGCGGCGCCGCTCCGCGTCCATGACATCCAGTATCGAGGCGTACATCCTATCCGCGTCCGAACCGCGCACTTCATAGAGCCGGCTGTGCAGCTTCAGATTGGACCAGGTCTCCAGCGCGCCCACGGCTTCCAGCGCCAACAGGATCAGTAGCGTCGCGAAAGCCGCCGGAAGGTACAGACCGGCTCCGCATGCCATACCCACCGCCGCCACGGCAAACACCGTAGCCGCGCTGGTCAGGCCACTGATGCGGCTACGATTGTGCAGGATCAGCCCCGCGCCCAGAAAGCCCACGCCCTGCACGATGTTCGACGCGATCTGTCCTTTGCTCGTGCTCAGTTCGCCCGCAATCAGAGGCGACAGGTAGGTGAACAGTGCCGACGCGAAGCAGATCAGCAGATTGGTGCGCACGCCTGATGGCTTATGGTGGTATTCGCGATCCAGTCCGATGACGCCGCCCAGCGCACAGGAGAGCAGCAGCCGCATCGTGCCCGTGTCGGTCAGCGCCCACTGCTCCAGCCGGCTGAAGCTCAGAGCGTGCTTCGCATCGAATACCATCATCGCGCTGCGCACCTCGCGCGGCAGCGAGCCACAGCCCGCTACCCACCGCGTGATGCTATCACCCAGCCCAATGACTGCCACTCCCACGGCCGGGCTACTCGGTGCTATTCCGACTGGTGCGGTATATCCTGGCGCACGGCTGACCCGTCGAGCAGATAATCTGCTCCAGCGTCAGCCCTTGCAGATGCGCGGCCACGGCTTTTGCGACAGCATCGCCGTCCAGCGCGATCACATAGTTCGCCTTCGCCGCCGGGTCCTTCAGCGCCGCCTGCCACTCGTAGTAGTCGCCCTCATTGATGATGTTCCGCAGCGGTATCCCGGCCTGCTGCACCGCCCCGATGTGCTCGGAGGTATTCATTAGCAGCGTCTTGCCCGGCGGCAGAATGCGCAGCCAGTTGGCCAGCGCAGTCTCAAACGGAATGCGTGTGCGCGAATTCTCCACCGCCTCCTGAAAGACCAGCGGTCGCGCCCGCAGAAGCAGCACGGTATTTGCCAGGATAAGAACCGTCGTCACCGGCACCATCCATCTCTCCCAGCGCGGCCGCCACGTCGCCAGGCCATCCAGCGACGCCGCGGCGAACAGCGCGAATGCCGGCAGCATCTCCATGCCATACCGCGTGTTGTACCAGGAGTGGGGAAACCAAACGGGAATGAAAATCGGCACCGACCCGTACGCCACCGAGTACACATAGAACGGCAGCGGCAGCCACAGCAGCGACGCCGACGCAAGCCCCGCACTCCGCCGCCGTATCCACAGCACCGCCGTGCCAACCAGAGCCAGGACAAAGATCAGTTGCGTGGCGTAGGGAACCACCGCGCCCAGCTCTGCTGCTTTCAGGAAGTAAAGCCCGGCAACGATAGGCCGGTGATACTCCATATAGTGACCCGCGCCGGTGGGCGAAGTTCGTGCCTCGATTGCCCGCGCCGAGTAAGGGCCGCGCAAAAAATCGAAGGGATCGTGAAACTGCTTTGCGTTGTAGGCGATCCACACCAGCGGCGCCATCACCACCAGCACCGACCCCAGCAGCCACAGGCCCGTGAGCCGGTCGCGCAACCTCCAACGGCGGATCACGATCCACGTAGCCACACACCACGCCGCTGCCGCGTAAATCCATCCGTCATAGCGCGTGAAGACCGCGCACACCAGCAACACCGCCGCGCCCAGCAGCAGCCGCCCGAGTCCCTCTGGGTTGAGGTTCTCCGAGCGCCGCGCCAGCAGGGTAATAAGCAGCGCAACCCAGATCATCTCCGCCAGAAACAGCGGCTCGGTCATTGCCGTCGTCGAAAAATAGAGCAGCCCGGGATTCAGCGCGAAGAATGCGACGGCGAGCCACGCCACAGAATGGCGGACAAAGCAAAGCGCCAACCGATACAGGCCGACACAGGACGCCACATAGCAGGCCATCGAAGGGATCGCCGCCGCCACCCCGCTCTGCCACCAGCTCATCTTCAGCACGAAGGGGACAAGGAGCAGATGCGGCAACGGCAGCCATACCGAGCCAAGCTGGCGAAAGCCAGGCTCGCGCGAATCGAACAGCCGCCGCGCGATGTGCAGGTGAGCCACAGCATCGCCGTACAGCAGCAGCAGTTGATGCTGCGAGCAGAAGGCAAGAGCCGCCAGCGTCAGCACCACGCTCGCAAGCGCAACCGTCGCCGCATCGCGGGGCTCGCGCGGCCGCGGAGCCTCAGTCAAGGTGGCTGAGCGCGCGGAATTGCTGGAAGCGCGCATCGATCTCCTCACGACTCAGCGTCTGCGTGCGCTCGGTGCCGAACTTCTCCACTGCAAACGAGCCCATCACGCCGCCATAGAACATCGCCTTACGGAAGTTCGCCGGTGTCAGCTCGCCCTTTTGCGATGCCAGATAGCCAAAGAATCCGCCGGCAAACGAGTCGCCCGCACCTGTGGGATCGACCACTTCAGCCAGTGGCAATGCCGGCGCGCGAAACGGTGTCGCGTACGTCTCCGGCTTCGCGCCCGGAAAGGACCGCTCGCTGAAGAACACAGTCGCGCCGTATTCGCCATGCTTCACGATCAGTGTCTTCACGCCCATGCCGAGGATCTTCTTCGCCGCGCACACCAGGTTCGCGTCCTCCGCCAGCATCTTGGCCTCGCCGTCGTTGATCAGCAGCACGTCCAGATCCACCAGCACCTCACCCAGCGCGGCGCGGTGGTCCTTGATCCAGTAATTCATCGTGTCGCCGCAGACCATCCGCACCTTCGGCATCTCGCGCCGCACCCGCGCCTGCAGCTTGGGATCGATGTTCGCCAGAAAAAGAAATTCCGAATCGAGATAGCTCTTCGGAATCTTCGGCGCAAACGTCTCGAAAACGTTCAGCTCCGTCGCCACCGTGTCCGCCTCGTTCAGCGTGCGGTTATAGGAGCCGGTCCAGTGGAAGCTCTTGCCGCCCACATGCTCAATGCCCGCCGTATCGATGCCGCGCTTCTTCAATACATCTTCGTTGGCCGCTGTGAAGTCCTCGCCCACCACGCCAATCACGCGCACATGTGTGAAGTAGCTGGCGGCCAGCGCGAAGTGCGTCGCCGCACCCCCCAGCGCATGATCGACCCGCCCGCTCGGAGTCTCAATGCTGTCAAACGCAACACTGCCAACAACCACAATGGACATTCAGGTTTCCTTTACAAAACTAATTTGTCATCTCGACCGAAGCGAAGTGGAGAGATCTGCTGTCCCTCACTTCTGGCCGGCTCACAGATATTTTCCAACAATCGGGTCCAGCTTTTTGCGAGTCGCCGCAGGAATCGCCTCGCGGCTGGTCAGGATGGCATGCTGCATCGCCGATGCGCACGCGCAGGTACGCTCCTTGGGAACCGCACGGACGGCTGCTCGCAGCACCTTCGCCGCATTCGCGGCGTTCTGGTGCATCACGGCGACAATCTGGTCCACCGTCACGTCGTCGTGCCCCGCCCGCCAGCAGTCATAATCGGTCACCATCGCCATCGTCGCGTAGCAAATCTCCGCCTCGCGGGCCAGCTTCGCCTCCTGCAGATTCGTCATGCCGATCACATCCGCGCCCCAGCTCCGGTACAGATTCGACTCTGCACGCGTGGAGAACTGCGGCCCTTCCATGCACACATAGGTGCCGCCGCGTTTGCCCACCACCTTCTCGGCATCGCATGCATCCGCGATCGTCTTCGCCACCACGCCGCACACCGGATCGCCAAACGCCACGTGCGCCACTATGCCATCGCCGAAGAACGTACTTGTCCGCAGGAAGGTGCGATCGATGAACTGGTCCGGCACCACGAAGTCCGTCGGCTTGTGCTCTTCCTTCAGCGATCCCACAGCGGACACGGAGATAATCCGCTCCACACCGGCCAGCTTCATAGCAAACAGATTGGCGCGGAAGTTGATCTCACTCGGCAACAGCCTGTGGCCGCGCCCATGCCGCGCAAGAAACGCGACGCTGCGTCCGTCCAGCTTGCCCAGCACCAGCTTGTCCGAGGGCTCGCCGAAAGGCGTCTGGATGGCGACTTCTTGTGTGTCCGTAAGGCCCGGCATGGAATAAAGTCCACTGCCGCCGATAATCCCGATCTCTGCCTGTTGCAAATCGTTCTCCGCGCCCGCCGCACTCCTGCCGCAGCGCACGTATGGCTTGTTGGATTGGAAACGTCAGTATACCTGTGCTGTCAGTGCGGCAGCGCCACCCGCATCATGCCGAAGCGGCTCAGCAGTCGCGTAATGCTCTCGCTCAATTCCGGAGCCATCCCGTTCATCCGCGCCTGCTGCTCCCCGCTGTGTTTCAGCGCGCCCGTCATCACCAGCTCCAGCTTGCGCGCCAACGGCAGAGGAAAGCTCTCGCTGATGAATACCCCGCGCCCCACAGTTGCGATCACCACCGGCCCCTCCTCGGTCGTGAACACGCTCTCGCCGGATTGACCCTCGCTCTCGTCCTTCGGCTCAAGGTGCACGCCCCTGTACTTCCGCTTCAGGTTGTTCGCATAGATCGCTGCAAAGCGCGCCGCCGCATCTTCGCTCTTCCACTGCGACAGGTAGAGCAGCGCCACCGATTTCGTCGAGTCCTTCTCTTCCGGCGTTTTCGCCGCGCGGCTCTGCGCCGCGTAGTAAATGCCGCCGTCCCATTCCGGCGTCAGTTGCGCCGCCTCATCCTTACCCGCAAACAGCTCCGTCAGAATCCGCACATCCAGCGCGCCCATCACGCCAATGTCATACGGCGCATACTCCGCATCGATCAGCGAATGAATGTCCGGCATAGTCAGCAGCGTCGGGTGCACCTGCCGCTCCCAGGCGCGCGGATGCATGATCTCGTAGCTCGTCCCCGCCGGCCGGTCCAGCGCTCCGACGAAGGCCTGGTTCGCCCCCTGATCTTTCAGCACGACCTGTTCAAAATTCAACCCCTCGCGATACGGGAACAAAAGCGACTCCTTCAGGAGCAGCGGCGCTCGCGCCATCACCGGCGAACTGCCGTCATCGCCACCCAGTTCATCCAGTTGCGCCGCAATATCCGGCAGCTTCGCCAGGGATTGTCCTTTCGGCGCGAGCCCCCAGTCCAGAAAGACCACCATCGCCTGCCCTTCGGCCACCGCCTCGCGCGCCGTATCGGCTTCGTCCGTGCGCAGATGATCGTTGTCCTCATCCACATTTTTTGCGATGGAGTCCTTGCTCTGGTCGCTCCACTTCTCCAGGTCCACATGCTGGTCCTGCAACGCATGGGTCAGCTCATGCGCCAGCACCGGCTTCTGCTCGTCCGGTGCAATCCAGTCCAGCATGTTCACCGTCTTGCTCTTGCTGTCGTAGTAGCCTGCAATCTGCTCCGTCAGCAGGCTCACGATGAATGGCTTCAAATGGAAATCCCGGTCCAGCAGCCCGAACTTCTTCAACACAATCTCGGAGCTCTCCAGCCTTTGCGCATCCTTGTCGTCCTTCATCTTGCTCAGGATGTAATGCTCCACCTCGCCGCGGTTGGTCATCCGCCGCTTTACCGGATGGTGGATCGGGAGATCGCTGTCCTTGCTCGCGAACGCCAGTATCTGGTCGACCGACCGAAACAGCTCCTTGGCTTGGCCCGGCGTAATCTTCTGGTCCGGCTTCTGTTGCGCCGGCGGAGTCTGTGGCGGCGGCGCTGTACCTGTGGTCTGCGCCAGCAGCGGGAGTGCCACCATCAGCCCTGCCGTGATCGCCGCATAGGCGGCCCGTTTCGCTCGTATACCCATTCGCCCTCACCGCCTGCGCCGCCCCGTTTTGCCCGCTTCCTGAAGGCTATAATTTTCTTCAGGCTTCCGCGAATGCAGGACACTTCCGCCACCGCCGTGACTACCTCACCAGACGCGCCGCAGGCCGTGCAGGTGAGCACGCCCACCGCCCTTGCCCAGGCGCTCGGCGGCGCGCCGGCATCCCTGCAAGAGCTGGGCGGTGCCCTCAGCTTCCCCCTCTTCAGCGACGTTTCCCAGGAGCTCGCCGCCCTGATGCAAGGCGCCGGCGTATTCGACCTCGGCTATCGCGCCCAGATCGCCATAGGCAGCGCGGACCGCCTGCGCTGGCTCAACGGCATGCTCACCAACAACCTTCAGGAGCTCGCCGAGGGAACCGGCAACTACAGCTTTGTGCTCAATGCCCAGGGCCGCATCCAGGGTGACTGCGACGCCTTCCGCATGGCGGATCACCTGTTCGTCATCACTGACCGCAGCCAGGTCCCGGCGCTCAAGGCGCACTTCGACCACTTCATCATCATGGATGACGTCACCCTCGAAGACATCTCCGCCACCCGCACCGCCGTGGGCCTTGCCGGCCCGCTCGCTGCCCAGTTGCTTGGCAAACTCGGAGTCACGCTACCGGCCGCCACCTCGGGCGCGCTCTGGCTGCTCGAAACCCGCATCTGCGGCGTGCCCGTCCAGTTGACCGGCGGTTCTCCCGGCCAGTCACCGCGCTTCGAGCTCTGGTGCGCGAACGAACATGTCCGCACGCTTTGGGATGTCCTGCTCGCCGCAGGCGCCATCCCCTGCGGTCTCCGCGCCGCGGAAGCTCTGCGTATCCTCGAAGGCATCCCGCGCTACGGCATCGACATCACCAGCCGCGATCTGCCCCAGGAGACCAGCCAGGCCCGCGCGCTCCACTTCTCCAAAGGCTGCTACCTCGGCCAGGAGATCGTCGAGCGTATCCGCTCCCGCGGCCAGGTCCATCGTCGTCTCGTGCAGTTCACGCTGTCATCCGAGCCGGCGGCATTGCCGCTCGAACTCACTGCTCCCGGCGAGAGCGCGCCCGCCGGCCGCATCACCAGCACCACTCTGTACGACGGCTCGCGCTACGGTCTCGGCATCGTGCGTAACGAGGCCATCGAGCGTCATCCAGTTCTCGACTATCCTGGCGGCACCGCCACGATCCTCACCCATCCCCCGTTTGCACACTCATAGGAAGGTTCAATCACCATGCCCGACCAGCCATCCGGATTCACCGTCACCGATCGCCGCAAGTTCACCATCGAAGGCGACCTGCGCGAGGGCGCAGCCCCGGCTGAAGAAACCCAGCAGTCCGAGCCGAACCCCGATCAGAAGCTCGGCCCGCAGCTGGTCCAGAATGCTCCTCCCGCAGAAAAGGAGGTCGAGAAAGAAGTCGTCAATCGCGACCTCGAACCGCTGCCGGCCGAAGAGGAAGATTCGGATGAGTCTCCCGTGCCCACCGCCGTCGAGTCCGCGCAGCAGGACGCCGACTACCGCGCCTCGTCCAAAAAACTCGATGACATGATCTCGCAGGCCAATCCAGGCGCACGCGAAGCCGTCGGCCGCAGCGCGGATATGACCTTCGACAAGCTCGTGCAATCCATCTACATGACCGCCGCGCTGCAGATGGGCGCCGGCGCACAGCCTGGCGAGCAGCCACGCGTCGATATCCTCGGCGCCCGCCAGAGCATCGACATGCTTAGCGTCCTGACGGAGAAGACAAAAGGCAATCTGACCGATAAGGAACAGCGGCTGCTGCAAAATGCCCTCTTCGAGCTGCGCATGATGTTCATGGAGATCACCAACGCCATCTCCACAAGCGCCCACAACCCATCCGCAAAGCCACCCATGCGATAAGAAAGTGAGTCTCGTCATCCTGAACGTAACCCAAGCTGGAAAGAGATAATCGTCTCGTCATCCTGAACGCAACCGAAGGTGGAGTGAAAGACCTGCTGTATCTTCCGTTCAATATCGGCGCGAACCAGGGTCCCCAAACTGCGCGGTGTTCGCAGGTTGGGGTGGAGAAGCGCCGCTCAACCAAGACCACGATGCAACTTGCATAACATCAACGCCAGCATCCTGTTTCTCGGCAGCGGCACCTCCATGGGTGTGCCCACGCTTGGCTGCACCTGCCGCGTCTGCACCTCCAGCGATCCACGCGACCAGCGCCTCCGTCCCTCCATCGCGGTCGAGTGGCAGGACAGCAACACCTCTGCATTGCACCGCGTCCTCATCGACACCGGGCCGGACTTTCGCCAGCAGGCGCTGCGCTTCGGCATCCGCGACATCGATGCTGTCCTCTACACCCACGCGCACGCCGACCACATCCTCGGCCTAGACGATCTACGCCCGCTGAGCTTCTCGCATCGCGAGCAGAAGATGCCGCTCTACGCCGACAACACCACCGCGGACGTCCTCGAGCGCGTCTTCTCCTATACTTTTTCGGCGGATGCGACCTATCCCACACGCGCGCGGGTCGAGCTCAAGCGGCTCGATGGCCCGGTCGAGGTCGCCAGTCTCACCTTCACGCCCGTCCCGCTCATGCACGGCCACCTCCAGGTCACGGGCTATCGCTTCGGCAATGCCGCGTATCTCACGGACATGAACAGCATCCCGGAGGCAAGCTTTGCTTTGCTTCAGGGCGTCGATGTTGTCATTCTGGACGCGCTGCGTCCGCAGCCTCATCCCACGCACGCCAATATTGCCGACGCGCTTCTCTGGGCCCAGAAGATCGGCGCACGCAGCACCTGGTTCACGCATATGTCGCACGAAGTCATGCACGCGGAAACCGACCCCGAGTTACCTGAGTCCATCCGCCTCGCCTACGACGGACTGCGCGTCCCGATTGAGCTCTGAAGCCCATGCAGATCTTCCGCGATCCCGCTCAGTTGCCGGCCGACTACAGCTCTACCGTGGTCAGTGTCGGCAACTATGACGGCGTACATCTCGGCCACCGCTTCCTGCTCGCCCGTGTCGTCGAGCGTGCCCGCGCGCTCGGCGCGCGTTCGGTCGCCGTCACCTTTGAGCCCCACCCCACGGATCTGCTGCGCCCCGGCGCCGGTCCACGCCTCATCACGCCAACGCTCGACGAGCGCCTCGACCTTCTTTCCACCACCGGCATCGATGCCGTCGTCGTCTTCTCCTTTACAGCCGAATTCTCTCGGCAAAGCGCCGAGTCCTTCGCGAGAAGCGTGCTCCTCCAGCGGCTCCACGCGGCCGAAGTCCACGAAGGCGACAACTTTCGCTTTGGCTATCGCGCCGAGGCCGGCGTCGACGAACTGCACGCCCTCGGCACTCAACTCGGTTTCGCCGTCCACATCTACCCCGCGCTTCAGCTCCGCGGCATGAGCGTCTCTTCGAGCCTCATCCGCAAGCTCGTCTCCGCCGGCGACCTCCGCCGTGCCCGCTGGCTGCTCGGCCGCCCCTTCTCCATCCTCAGTTCGCCCGCGCCCGGCCGCGGGATCGGCAGCCGCCTCACCGTTCCCACTATCAATCTCGCCGGCTATGACGGCCTCGTCCCCGCCGCCGGCGTTTACGTCACCCGTATGGAAATCGCCGTCGACGCAGCAGACCAGGCCTGCTTCGATTCGGTCACCAACGTAGGCACCCGCCCGACATTCGCCGATGCTTCCTTCGCGATCGAAAGCCATCTGCTCGATTTCCGACCCATTCCACTGGAGCAATCCACTCCCCTGCGTCTCACATTTCTTGCCCGCCTGCGCGATGAGCGCCAATGGCCCACACCGGAAGCTCTCCGTGAGCAGATCGGCCGCGATGTCCAGGCCGCCCGCCGCTACCTGCGCCGCATCGCTCGCCCTTAAAGGCCGCCCGGTCCCCGTAAATATCTCGCCCGAGCCATTGCCTTCATGGGAAACTCATTGGGCGTTTCCATGCTCGGGTGTAGCATTCCCGATGTCGTAACTCTTTCGGAGGAATTCATGCGCAAGTTTTTGAAGCACCTTCTGGCCTTGTCTTGCCTGGCCGCCACCGTCACCACTGCGGCCTACGCTGCCGATACCGATAAAAAGCTTACTGACCGGCTCGACTCCGCAACCGCTGTCGTGCGCGAGCTGATGGGCACTCCGGACAAAGGCGTCCCCCTCTGGGTCGCCGCCAAAGCAACGTGCGTCCTCGTCGTGCCTGGCTATAAGAAGGGCGCCTTCATCGTCGGCGGGCAGTACGGCCAGGGCGTCGCCACCTGCCGCAATCGCCATCGCTGGAGCGCTCCGGTCTTTGTCCAGATCACCGGAGCCAGCTTCGGCTTCCAGGCCGGCGGCCAGTCCACGGATCTCGTCCTTGTCGGCACCAACCACAAGGCCATGAACGACATGCTGAGGGAGAAGGTCAAGCTCGGCGGCGATATCGCTGCCTCCGCCGGTCCGGTCGGCCGCAATGCCTCCGCTTCCATCTCCGCCCTCGCCAATGCCGAGTTTCTCACCTACTCGCGCAGCAAAGGCCTCTTCGCCGGCCTCGATCTCACCGGTGATTACATCAATCAGAACAAGGACGACACCGCCGCCTATTACGGCAAGGACATCCACTACAGCGATATCCTCTCCGGCGCAACCCCGGTCCATGCCTCCTCGCGCGCCTTCGTCTCCGCCGTCTCGCAGCTCTTCCGCGAAGGCCGGGCGACCAAATAATTTGCAACAGTACCAATGCCAAAGGCCCGCGCCGAACGCCGCGGGCCTTTGCTATTGCGCTGACAAGTGCTCTTCTCGGAGCCATGGGAATTCAGCTTCCCCCTCACCTCGAAGCAATAGCGGAGTGACGTGACCAGCCTCGCCAACGCCGCCGTACAGTAAATTTGTGATGAGGTCTCAGGGACTTTGAACGTCCTCCGCTCATCCACGCGCTGCTGGAAGAAAAACTGGAGACTCCGTCTTCTGCTTTTCATCGGTGCTCCGATAATCGCGTCCGGACAGCTTTCTCTAATTCAGACTCCCGCGCAGATAAACCCTGTCCGAAATGATCCGGAAAGCTGCCGCGTTCACGAGGTGATTGGCCTTCCCGGAAGCGATCAGTTCGCAAGCCATTTCATGGAGGCGATCGCCAGCGATCCGAAAAACTCCGGGACCATCTGGGGGCTCACCGCCGACCTCAGCGACCAGATTCCGGCGCAGGACCGGGCCATGTACATCTCGAAATCGATCGACGGCGGCAGGACATGGGCCACGGTCGCGCGTATCGACTCGCGGTACTTCGACGCGGATATAGCCGAGGGCCTGCGCAACGGCCTTGCCGTCTCTCCCGGCGGAAATGAATTCGTCCTCACCACGCAGGAAGGCGCCTTCCAGGTCATTCCACAATCGGATATTTCTGCCCCGCAAGTGAAGTCGATCCCGGGCCCGCGCATCCCCGCCCAACGCCCGTTGCTCAGCATCCCGAAAAACCCCGGCGATCCCGTGAGAGCCGGCGTTGCCCTGATGAATGTCGATGGAACACGTCTCATCATCGGTTACGGATACTTCGACCGGAACCCCCAGCTTTTCACCTATCACAAGGACGGAACCGGCTCCTGGATCGAAGACGGCCCTCTTCTCCATCTCCCCACGGACCTCGACATCTTCTCTATGCAGTACGACAACCCCAGCAAACACCGCCCGGATTATCTCTATGTAGGCACCGGCGATCAGGCTTTCCGCCTCAACCTTCGCACCAAGAAGTGGATACAGATCACCGGCGTCGGTGCGGATTCATCCATTCACAGCATGACCACCGTAGGTGGCCTGCATCTCGCCGCATGCTGGGGCGTCTACGAGCCGATCGACGCCAGCTCCGTGGCGCGAGTCACCCATGCAAGATTTCTCCTGCACCGGGCAAAGGACGAGGTCGGTCCCAACATTCGGGCCTATGGCATAGAGGTCGACCCTGCCCGGCACAACCGTCAGGTCCTCACCGCGATCACCGGGGTGTATGTAACCGAAGACTATGGCAGAAGCTGGCGGAGGCTGAACGATCTTCCCGAGGGAGAGTTCCACTCCGCCCACTTCAACCCCGATGGCAGCATCATCGTCTCCGGATTCGCAGGCACCTACCTGACGAATCCGTTTTCGAATGTTTGCTCCCCTCGCCTCAAAACTCGCGAGAGATAGCTCGGGGCCAACGTCTGCCTTCTGCGCTCTTCGCGCCTACTTCGCCTTCCCCAGGCTCTTCGCGCCATCCAAATGCTTTTCGAGGACGGGTAGCGCCTGCTCCGCATACGACTTCAGTGCCGGGTTCTGCGCATCCGCTGCTTCCTTCTTGTAAACGGCGATTGCCTTCGTATGTCCGGCAACCATCTCCTGCGCGTACTTATGGTCGAATGCCGCGCCCTTTAATTTTTGGAAGGGGTCAATCATCATTTTGTTATGCTCGGCGTCAATCGCATTTGGCATATTGAGATTGGCCTGATGTGCGACCGTATAGAGTTGGTTGTAGTCGCTCGTGTGATCCGTAACCAGCGTTTGAGCGTAATCCTTCACTGGTTGTGCGGAAGCCACAGACCCCGCCATCTGCCCCAGGTTCGCTTCCACCATATCGGTTTGAGCGGCGAAATCCACAAATTGCTGGTCACTCATCGCCGCGCCCCCCGCGGCCTTCTTGGACGCTTTTTGGGCCAGCCCAAGCGTCGAACACAGCGCAATGCAGCAAACGGCGGAAAGAATGCGTTTCATCTATCTCCTCCAGATCGAGAATCGTTATGCGGGTAGTTAGATGCCGACGAACGATTCGCGAATAGATGAACTCTTTACCGCGGCTCGCATGCCATAGCGCTTCCCCCGCCGGCGGCTCTTGGATGTCCCAAATGCTCTCAAGCCAATTGCACCGGGCCAGGATATCGAGCCACGGTCGTGTCATCGGTAAGCAGCGTAATCCCCTCAACTGTAGCCTGTGCAATCAGCAGCCGGTCAAACGGATCTTTATGGATCGGCGGCAAGGAGTCCACAGCAACGGCATGCTCACTGAAAATCGGCAGCTCCTGGTACCCGTTGTCCAGCAGGCCACGGCGCAGCAGACGCGCATCAACCTGGAAGTCCGGCCGATTCAGCCCACTCTTGATCAGGATCTCCCACAGACTGGCAACGCTGAAAAGTAGCTCATTCTCCGGGTCAGCCAGCCATGCGCGAGCTTTGCGCGGCACGCGCTGAATGCCCTCCGCCGTCCAAAGCAGCAGACGGGTGTCCACCAGCAACTTCACGACTCACCATCGAACAGCTTCTGGATCTCCTTCGCGCCCATGGTATTGAAATCGTCCGGCACTTTGATCTGACCGGCCATGAACCCGAACCGCTTCATCTGCGATGGCTTCGGAGAATCGAGCGCCATCACCTTCACCATCGGCTTGCCCGCCTTGGCAATCACGAATGACTCACCCTTGGCAGCCTGCTCCACCAGCTTGGAAAGCTGGGTCTTCGCCTCATGGATGTTGTAGGTACGCATAGTGAGTTTAGTTTAGTGGACTAAGTCTAACACGATCCGTTTCACGGCTGTCCTACTTCCCCGGAAACCGCTCCTCATCCTTTCCCGCATCCGCCTCCTTCATAAAATCCATCCAGACCGGCAGCGCCGCCTTCGCTCCCGTTTCCTTGTCGCCCAGCGACTGCCGCGTGTCATAGCCCATCCACACACCGCACGTCACCGATGGCGAAAATCCCAGGAACCACGCGTCCGTAAAACCGCTCGTCGTCCCCGTCTTACCGCCGATGGAATGATTCAAAGCGCGCGCTGCTGCCGCCGTCCCGCTCGCCGTCACCTGCTGCATCAACGTCAGCATGGTGCGAGCCGTCTTCGCGCTGGTCGACTCATTCACTTCCGCGTGGTCCTCGTACAGCGGCATGCCGTCGGAACTTGTAACCCGCCGCAGCAGATGCGGTGTCACGCGCACGCCATCATTCGGAAAACTGCTGTACGCCGCTACCTGCTGCGCCAGCGTGACCTCCACCGAACCCAGCGCCACCGGCAGATATGGCGGGATGTCACGCGTGATGCCGAAGCGGTGCGCCACCTCGATCACCTTCTTCATTCCCACACGCTCCGCCAGCCGCAGCGCCGGAATATTCCGCGACTCCGCAAACGCCTTCTCCAGCGTAATGTTGCCCAGGTAATTCGGCTCGTAGTCATGCGGCGTGTACGGACCGCCAGCCGTCTGGAAGGTCACTGGCGTATCCGCAATCATCTCTGCCGGCGTGGCGCCGTCTTCCACCGCAGCCGTGTAGACATACGGCTTGAACGAAGAGCCCGTCTGCCGCTCCGCCTGCGTTGTGCGGTTGAACTGCGACAGGTTGAAGTCGCGGCCGCCCACCATGGCCAGCACCTCGCCCGTGCTGTTATCCACGGCCATCAGCGCCGCCTGCGCGCCGGAGTCCTGCTCCAGCGTTCCCGCCAGCACCGGATCGGTAGGTGCGCTTGTGACGCGGACATACACAATGTCCCCCACCTTGAACAGCTTCGTCGGATCTTTCTCGCCGGTCCACGCCCAGTCATCCGCCAGCAGCCCCAGCCGCGCATCGCCAATCTTTACTGTCACCCGTCCATCCAGGATGCCCACCACCATCCCGTGAAAATACGCGCCCTGCCGGATCGGCTGCGTCCAGTCCGGATGCCGGAAGCTCTCCATCGACTCCCCCGCTGCCGGCACATTCAGCAGGTGCCCGTGCCATCCATGCCGCCGCTCATACGCAGCGAGCCCATCCAGCACAGCGCGGTTCGCTGTCTGCTGTTGCGATAAATCCAGCGTGGTGTAGACCTTCAGCCCCGCCTCGTGCACCATCTCCGTACCGAACTGCCGCTCCAGCTCGCGCCGTACTTCCTCCACAAACCACGGCGCCACGCTGTTCGGCGGCGGCGCCAGATGCAGGCCCAGCGGCGCCGCCTTTGCCTCATTCGCCTGCGCCGTTGAGATCACGCCATCTTCCAGCATCGCGTTGATCACCGTATTCCGCCGCCGGAACGCACGCTCCGGATTCAGAATCGGTGAATACGCCACCGGCCCCTTCGGCAGCCCCGCCAGCAAAGCCGCCTCGGGCAGCGTCAGCTCGCGGGCCGGCTTGCTGAAGTAATAGTTCGCACCCGCTTCAAACCCGTACACGCCATGGCCCAGATAAATCTGGTTCCCGTAGAGCGTGAAAATCTGCTGCTTGGTAAAGGTGTGCTCGATCTGGATGGAGAGAAAAACCTCCTGCAGCTTGCGCCGGAACGTGCGATCCGGCGACAGAAACAGGTTCCGAGCCAACTGCATCGTTAGCGTCGAAGCGCCCTGCGCCCGCCCATGCGAGGTCAGGTCGTGATACGCCGCTCCCAGCACGCGAAACAGGTTCACGCCCCAGTGGCTCTCAAAGTTCTTATCTTCAATCGAGATCACCGCCTGCCGCAGCACCGGCGGAAAATCGTCATACTGCACAACGCTCCGCCGCTCCATAGCAAACGAGCCGAACAACTGCCCATGCACGTCATACAGTTCGGTCGTCGCCAGCGGCTTATATCGCTCCAGATCGGAGACCTGCGGCAAATCTACCGAGTACACCAGCGTCAGCCCCGCCAGCGATCCCGCCGCCGCCGCCAGCACCACCAGCAGCAGCAGCGCGACCCATCCCGCCACCTTCCGCCGTCCATGCACAGGCGCACTGCGACCAGGCGGCGGATGAAAACCGCCGTTCGCAGTCTCTCGGGAAACTGTCTGTTTGGATTTTTCAGTCAACGGCACGAATCAGCAGCACTCGTGGCCGAGCATAGCACTCCAAGCGGCGCAGGATACTGGGACGGCTTCGCATCCTCAATCTCAAGGCCGTCATCCTTTCGCAAAGCGAAGGACCCGCAGTCTTTCACGTAGCCACGCAATCCGAAGTGAGCGACTAAAGGAAGCGAACCGAATTGCACGCGCCGCAGGCGCATCCGCCCGTGCGGCCAGCACTCAGGCGATCTTCTGCTTCAACACCGCAAGAGCCTTATTCAACTGATCATCCGGCTGTGACTTCTGTGAGGTCGGCACATTCGGAGGGCCCGCCTTGCTGGCCTTCGGCGCACCAGCCTGGGTATCGTCGTCATCGTCGTTCGACGCCACCACCACATTCGGCTGCACCGCTTCGTCCTGGATCTTCTTCCCATCCGGCGCTGCATACTTCGCGACAGACAGGATCAGCGCCGACCCATCCGGCAGCTCCATCGTCTTCTGTACAGAGCCTTCGCCGAACGTCCGGTCACCCACTACGTCGCCGCGCTTGTTGTCCAGGATCGCCGCCGCCACAATCTCGCCCGGTCCCGAAGTGCCGTGATTCACCAGCACCACCAGCGGCACCGCCGTCAGAAACTTCGACTTCTCCGCCGTAAACGTCTCGCTGGGAAACTTCTGCCCGCTCAGGGTCGCAATGGTTCCGCTCTGCATAAAGAAGTTCGCCAGCCGGATGCCTTGCGTCTCATCGCCGGCGGCAACATCGCGCAGATCCAGCAGCACCTTCTTCGTGTCCTTCTGGTCGCCCTTGCCCAGGCCCTTCAGCTTGCTTTCAATCTCGCTCACGCGGTCTTTGGTCAGCGCGTTCGGCTTGATGTACAGAATGCTCGCGTTCTCGTAAAGCTGATCGCTCACCGGGGGCACCGGAACGCTGTTGCGCGTCATCGTGATCTTGTCCGGCTCCGGCTTCCGGGGCCGCACAACGGAGATCGTCACGTTCGTTCCCGCCGGCCCTTCCAGCAGCAGCCGGATCATCGCCAGCGACATCTCGCGCGTCGACTGGTTGCCGATCGACTCAATCAAATCGCCGTCCTGGATCTGCGCCTTATCCGCCGCGCTGCCCGCCACCACGGAAACCACCGTCGCATAGCCGTAGCGCTTGGAAACATTCAGTCCCACCTGCGCCGTACCTTCGCTCAGGTGCTGCTTGTACAGCTTGTATTCGGAAGGCGTCAGATAGCTCGAATCCGAGTCCAGCGACTCCAGCAGGCCGTGCAGCGCGCCCACAGTCACATTGCTCATGTTCGGGTCCACCACGTAGTCGTTCTGAATCTTGTTCAGGACTTCGCTGTAGACCTCCATCTCCGCATACGCCCCATCCTTCTGGTCCGCCCGCACACCAGAGCGCACGCCGCCCCACACCGTAAGCAGGAGAAGAAGCAAAGCTATGCCGAAGATCGACCGCTGGAAAGACTTGGACATGGACCACCTGTATTACAAAATGATAACGCAGCGCCCCCAGCGGCCTCCCTACACGTTCCGTGCTATGCGGCTGGCCGGGCAATTCCCTGCTTTAGACGCCGCCCGCCCCCCAAGGTGAACCAGGCTCGCCTCTATTGCGGCAATCCCACTCTCCGCACCAGGTCGCTGAAACGAGAATCAGACTTCCAGGAGGCGCTGGCACTAGGATGAATGCCGGTCGCAATTGCTGACATCCAGGCGTATTGTGTCGCTGGCCATAGAGCGCCGGTGCTACTCTCGCTCAAATGCGCATCACCTGTCTGGTCTTTCTGCTGGGGCTCCTGTCGGTTTCCTCGCATGGAACGGGGTGGGCGCAGGGCACGCCTGCTGCTCCCTCGCAAGTCATCAGACTAGGCAACTCCACCGTCGAACTCACCGGTCCATGGAAGTTCCACACCGGCGACGACATGGCGTGGGTCGATCCCAGCTTCGATGACTCTGCCTGGAGCACTATGGATCTGACGCCCCCGGCGGGATCCTATGATCCCCAGATCGGCAGCAGTGGCTACGTTCCGGGTTGGACAGTGCGCGGATATCGCGGCTACTCCGGCTACGCCTGGTACCGGCTGCGCACCGAGATTCACACCGGGCAGACCGCGCTCGCGCTCAAGATGCCGGACAACTATGACGACGCGTATCAGGTGTACCTGAACGGCCAGCTCATCGGGCAATTCGGCCGGTTCAGCTCGCACGGAGTCACCGCCTACGTCGCATTGCCGCGAGTCTTCCCGCTGCCCGCGAATATCGGCGCCGGTCCAGCTGTCATCGCGATCCGCATGTGGATGGCCGCCTTCACGCCGATGGTCGACCAGGATGCCGGTGGCCTGCATGGGCCGCCCGTGTTGGGCCAGGCCTCGGCTATCGCCGGACTGCTTCAATTGGACTGGGACTTCGTTGCTCGCTCGCTGTATATGGATTTCGTCGAGATAACGATTCTGTTGGTGGCCCTCGTTATAGCCTTCGGCCTCTTCTGGCTCGATCGCGTGGAGCCGGCCTATCTCTGGCTGGGCCTCACCTGCGCGGCCATCCTGGCCCGCGTGACCGTCATTGTCGTGACGAACTACACCACCTGGATCGGGGTTTCCCTCTTCTTGATTGAGGATGCGGTCTTGACCCCGGCAAGCATCGGTCTGTGGGTGCTGTTCTGGGCCCACTGGTTCCGTCTCGATCGCATGGCCCGACTGCACCGCACGGTCTGGGGACTGGTGGCGCTGCTGGGCGTAACGACAGCCATGCTGCGCTGGCCGTTCTATGGCACCGTCATTCCCGTTCATGCCATCTCCTATCTGCTTCCGCTCACGTATGTGTTCAAGCTGCTGCTCGGAGCGCTTCTGGTCTGGGTCACGATTCGCGGCATTTTCAAGGATCGGGCCGAAGGATGGATGGCCCTGCCCGCCGTGGTGCTCGTGGTCCTCTCGCTGTATCAGCAGGAACTCGTCGTGCTGCATTTCCCAGGTGCATTCTTCCCCTACGGAATCGCGATCACCCTCAACGCGGTCGCCACCGTCTTGTCGCTGGCCATCATCACCGTGCTGCTGCTGCGGCGGTTTCTGCAGTCGCAGCGGCAGCAGGAGCAGCTCAAGCAGGAGATTGAGCAGGCCCGGCAGGTGCAGCATGTGCTGATTCCTGAAGGACTGCCAGCGATCCCTGGCATTACGGTCGAAAGCGAGTACCGTCCAGCGCAGCAGGTAGGCGGCGACTTCTTCCAGATCATCGCGGGAAACGACGGCAGCGTTCTAGCTGTCATCGGCGATGTCAGCGGCAAGGGGTTGAAAGCGGCCATGCTGGTCTCGCTGATCGTGGGCACTATCCGCAATCAGGCGGAGACGAACTTGGATCCGCTGCCCATGTTGCAGTCGCTGAATCGCCGGCTGATCGGGCGCCGCGATGCCAATGCAACTTCCCTTGCGCTGCATATCGCGCCCGATGGCGGTGTCACTCTGGCGAATGCCGGGCATCTGGCGCCTTATTTGAACGGCAAGGAGATGGCGATGGAGGGTGCCCTGCCACTGGGGGTGGTGAAGGACGCGGAATTCGCCGTGATGCAGTTTTCATTGCAGCCCGGAGACCGGCTGACACTGCTGACCGACGGCGTGGTCGAGGCGATGAATCGGGCAAGTGAGCTCTTCGGCTTTGCGCGGGCGCAGCAGATCAGTAGTCAACCGGCTGCCTCGATCGCGCAGCAGGCGCAGAGCTTCGGCCAGAACGACGACATTACCGTGCTGCGCGTGGAGTTCAGTGGCGCAATCCAGGAGGCGCTTGCCCGCTGATGACAGCTCCGGAACGACTCGTTCCGTGCTATGCGGCCGGCCGGGCAATCCGCTGTTTTGACGCCTCCGGCCCGGGAGCGTGAACCAATCGTTCTGCCGGTGGCCGGCGTCAGCGTGCAGATGTGGCTTTATCGTCGGCCACCAGAGCGCCAATCGCCTTCCGCAACGCCGCCTCATCCTCGCTGCCTATTCCCGCATACGCAATGCGTCCCTGCGCATCCACCAGCAACGTCAGCGGAATCGCCGTTTCTCCCAAAGCCTTGCTCAGTCTGCCCTCACCATCGTGGTAATTTGGCCAGCCAAGTCCATGCACGGCGAGGTAATGCGTCGCAGTCTCCGCTGACTTGTCTCGATCGATACTGACAACCAGCAGCCCTTCGCCTCTCATCTCCTTTTCCAGCCGGCCAAGAGATGGCATCCACGCCAGACACGGCCCACACCAGGTCGCCCACACATCAATCAGCAGCGGCCGCCCGCGATAGTAAGACAGCTTCGTTTCCTTGCCGTCCGTCCCGGCCAGCGCCAGGTCCGGAAGCAGCTTTCCAACGAGCGTCGATCCTGTCGGGATGGTCGCGCCTTGAAAATTGGGCTCCAGGCTCGCCACCTCTTTCGCATCCGCAGGCGGAGTGAACGCGAAGAGTTTGGAATCGACCTGCGGATGGAGATCCGCTATCGGATAGAGCGTCATCACATCGTTGTGGGAGGGAATTTTCAAAATTGGGCTGATCAGCACGACTGTCTCGTTGTGCTCGACTATCTTGCGGAACATCAGCGTCTTCTTTTCGATCCAGAATGTCTCCTCTGCCCGCCACCCTTTCCCTTCACTGGTCGCGTGCACCACGTAACAGCGGTAGCGCTGCCCTTCGACGACAATCGTCTCCTCAGGAAGCATCGTAGCGGTCTTCGCCTGTTCGGCCTTCTGCTCAAGAACGGTTCGCATCTCCCAGGCTTGCTTCAGCGCCTGCGTTCCCATCCCATACGTCTTGGGGAACTGTGGTCCGATCCCCGTAGGCCGTTTCACGTAGGCCTTCGCTTCCGGCACATAGATCCATTCCGTCGTCCCATCCGAGGCCTGCGTCCAGCTGCCAATCCAGCTCTGCGACTCAATCCGGAAGCGATTCCCAGGCGCCCTCATCACGGTCTGCACGGATCTCTGCCAGCTCCGCCGCAGGTCCTGGCTGCTCACACTTTCCGTGATGGACTCCATACGAAACGTCTCCGCATCGGCCGCATAGGTCTTCGCCACCGCATCCAGGAGTGCCGCGGCATTCGTAAACGTCTTCGGCAGTGGCTGCGGAGCCGTCGCCCATAGCGCCAGCAAACCAACAAGAGCACCCGCCGCAGGTCCCATGCCTCACCTCAAAATCCGCTTTCAAAGACGAACGCCGCCAGCATACCGCTCGCAACAGACGAAAAATCGTAACTGGCAAAGATCATTCCTCGCAAAACGAGCACACTACGGGATTGGCCCATTACGACCGGAGTGATTTCGCCAGAGAACCTGCCAGTTCACCCTACTCAACTCGCTACACTGGAAATAGAGCAGCGAAGAATTGGTGCTTCTTCCAAGCCGACGAGGGTCTTGGAACAGCGGGCCGCCGCAGGTTAACTCTTTTGCTCAGACGAATTTACCCGTAACCTCAACTGTGTCAATACCTTGCGCGCGGGAGAACCGATCTGCACACATAGTTGTGCAAAACTGCCCCCGTAAGCCTTTTGTTTAGAGGAATTTAGCGATAAACCATTTGAATAGACGAATTTAGCCTTCGGGAAGGCCTCTAAGTGCCGGAAAGTGATGGGGTTACGACCATCCCTCCGGTGACGGGAGGGGGAGGGGGAGGGGGGCCACCCAGCTAACGGGCCGGCAGAAAGCGGGACTCGGGAAAACTGGTCAGCCGCAGACGCGCCGTATCCACCGCCTCGTACCACTCGTGCGTTGCGCGATCGAGGAAGCCGAACTCCGCTGGCCACGGGGCGGCATGCATCCGCCACGCGATGGGGAAATGCGCAAAGATCAGACTCGCTCGCCGCAGATGACTCGGTGAGCTCACCACCTCGGCCGAGTGCCAGCCATGCGCCCGCATGATCTCGACCGAGTAGTACGCGTTCTGGATCGTGTCGTGCGCCTGCCCCTCTTCGATGACCGCGCTCGCCGGAACGCCCTGCGCCTCCGCCAGCTCGGCCATCACGTGCGCTTCGACATAGTGATTGTGCGCGGCTCCGCCGGTCAGGATCATCCGCGGCGCCACCCCGGCGCGGTACTCGCGCACGCCTTCCAGCACCCGCTCCCGCATCTCCGGGCGCGGCGAGCCGTCGGACTTCGCCGGATAACCAAGCACGATGATCGTGTCGAAACGGGTGGCAGGCGTGTTCGAGAGAGGAAGCGTTCGATCCACAACCCAGACCGCGCCGACGTAGAGCAGTACGCAGACAACTGCAAGGAGGAACAACCGACGGAGCCAGATCAATCAGGGGCCTTTCTCGGATCATGGTGGCGGTGAGTGGGATCGAACCACTGACCTACGGGTTATGAGTCCGTCGCTCTAACCATCTGAGCTACACCGCCAGGAAGGAGGCCGAGACACGCGGCAGGACGCCACCGAGGCCAGCCTCTATCTTATGGATCGCCGGAAAGTGCGTCAATTTGCTGCACCTTTGTGATCGACCACCGATAACGTAATAGCCGACGGATACTCTGCCGAGTGGTGGATCTCCGTATGCGCGATCTTGCCCACCGTCTCGTCGTAGTTGTTGCCGCCGGTATTCATGTTCCGGTCAAAGCGTGGGAAGTTGCTGCCTGACACCTCGATGCGAATGCGATGCCCTGGCCCGAAGTAGTTGCTCGTATTCATCGGCCCCAGCTCCACCTTGTAGACCTTGCCCGGCTCCAGCCACACCGGCTTGTGGTTGTAGCCATCGCGCCAGCGCAGCCGCTGGATGGTCTCGTCAAGGTTGTATGCAGTCCCATCAGGCTGCACGTCGATCAGTTTCACCGTCACGTCCGTGTCCTTCACGTCGCTCGATACGTACAGTGTCGCATCGATCGGGCCATCGACCTCCATGCCCTCCTTCAGCGGCTCCGAGGAGTACACCAGTATGTCCGGACGCTCCTCCATCTTGCGCTGGTCGAGCGCACCGCCATTGCCCGGGATCGCATCGCCGGTGCAGCAGACATTGCCGCCATACGACGGCACTGGATGCAGTGGGTCATAAGTGAACTTGTCGGTGAACTTGTCCGAATGTTCGAGCTTGCTGGGTTCGGACACGAGCGCGCCGTCGCCGTGCAGCGTGGGCGCGTTGCCCTCGCTGGTCAGATAGAGCTTCATTGGCTTCGCGCCCGCGGGCGGCCACGTGTCCGCCGACTGCCACTTGTTCAATCCCATGGTGTAGTACTGCACGCGCGGCGTCTTCTTCAGAATGCCGTTGTCGTCGCCCTTCAGAAAGTGGTCGAACCAGCCGTAGGTCAAGGCGTCGTAGTCGAGCCGCGCATCGCCCATGTCGCGCTCGCCGACGACCGTGTGCTCGGTCGCGCGCTTGTACTGGCAATGCAGCGTGGGCGCGATAACCGCGTATTGCTCGTTCGCCACTTCGCCCTTCGCGGTCCGCCGCACGAAGTCGTAGGCTGCCAGGTTCGGGCCGGTAGAGACGTCGTACCAGGTCATGAACCAGAGCCCTGGGATATTGATCTTCTCCGAATCGTTCCACAGGCCGCCCTTTAACCAGGCCGCGTCGTTCGGCGTCCGCTGGATCATCCGCCCCCCGGTCGGCACCGGCATTGCGTCGGCATAGATCCCCTTCGGCCCACCGACGGCCTTGATGATGTCCTCTTCCGGCAGATGCGCCAGAGCCTTCGCCCAGTCCACGGGTGGCATCTGCGGCGCAAGGTCGAACATTCTCGACGCCTCAGTCAACTCCTGCTGGGTAGTCCCGCGTGGAAACATCGGCCGCACCTGGTTCTGCTCGCCATAGATCCACGCAGCAAACAGCATCTGGAAAGCCCCGCCGCGAAACCAGTTGCCCTGCTCGTACCACTTCCCTACCCGCCCCACCCCGGCGCCAAAGCTCTCCGGGATAAATGCCGCCAGCGCCTTATTGCCGCGCGCGGCGACAGCAAGCTGCCACTCGGCGGTAGATGAGCAGCCGATCAGTCCGACCTTGCCGTTCGACCACGGCTGTGCGGACATCCAGTTCAGTTCATCATCCGAATCGGTCAGTGGCGGCCCGAGAATGTCGTAGTCGCCCTCCGAAAAGAAATGCCCCCGCTCATTCATCTCGATCAGCACGTATCCGCGCTTCACCGCGTCGAGCTCGCTCGACATGTCGCGCGGCGCGCCCAGGCGCACATCCCAGTAGTTGAAGTTGTAGGGCGTGCGGCTGAAGATGATTGGATATTTCTTTGACGTGTCCTCGGGCCGGTAGATGTCGGCCTGCATGCGTTTGCCGTCGCGCATCGGCACCATGACCTTGCGGGCAATAATCGCGACCGACTCCAGCTCCTGCTCGATTGAGTTGCGTTTCGTGATCAGTTTCTCCCGCTCTTCCGGTGTCAGGTTCTGGTTACGCTGCGCGGTGGCGGCGATGGGAATACAGCTGAGGACAAGCAGTGCGGCAACTGATAGCAGGCGGATAAAACACATCAATCTGTGGCTCCGTTGAAAGGATGTGGAGAAGCATATCCTTGATCGCCGCTTGCGGGAACACGCCTTCCAGAAGAAGATGTATCAGTCCATGTCATCCATCCGTACCTTGGCCGTGATCCCGGCGCGCCTCGCCTCCACGCGGCTGCCGCGCAAAGTGCTCCGCGACATTGCCGGTAAGCCAATGCTGCAATGGATCGTCGAAGCGGCACTTGCTTCACCGAAGCTGGACCGTGTGGTGGTCGCAACGGACTCCGATGAAGTCATGGCACTGGCTGCCGAGAGCGGATGGGAGGCAATGCTGACCTCACCTGATCTGCAGAGCGGCTCTGATCGCGTTCATGCCGTTTCGCAGCGGATACCTTCAGAGGTCGTGGTGAATATTCAGGGCGACGAGCCGATGCTGCGCCCTGAGCACATCGATGCGCTGCTCGCGCCGTTCGATCGCACGGGGATCGACGCGCAAGTGACTACATTGTGGACACCCTGCACGCCCGCGGAAATCGCCGATCCCAACGCGGTAAAGGTGGTTCTCGCCGAAGATGGCCGGGCGCTGTACTTTTCCCGCTCGACGATTCCCTTCGACCGGGACCGCTCAGCCGGCATGATCTACCGCAAGCATCTTGGCCTCTATGCGTACCGCCGCGCAGTGCTGGAGCGTTTTGCGGCGCTGCCGGCGCATCCTCTCGAAACAACAGAGAGGCTCGAGCAATTGCGCTTGCTCGCGCACAATATCCCAATTTATGTGGAGCAAACGCCGCACACGACTATCGGCGTAGACACGGAAGACGATCTGGAGCGCGTCGAAGCAATCTTGGACAAAAATCCGACCGGTGATCCCGCGAGTGCCCTGTAAACTGAAGGCATGAGCTCCACTGCCACCCTTACCGACCCGAAGAAGTCCAGCATCGCCGCTGCGCCGAAGCTGTCGGAGCGCATCGGTCGCATTGAGGTTTCCGCTACCATGGCCGTCACCGCGGCCGCCGCAAAGTTGCGCGCGGAAGGCGCCAAGCTCGTCGATTTCGGCGCCGGCGAACCTCACTTTGCGACCCCACGCCACATCAAGGATGCGGCCATCGCCGCCATTGAAGCGAATTTTTCGCGGTATACCGTCGTTTCCGGCATCGCTGAGGTACGGAAGGCTATCGTCGAGCGTCATGCCTGCGACTTCGGAACCAACTACACACCGGAAGAAGCTGTCTTCACAACCGGCGGCAAGCTCGCACTTTTCAATGCAATTGAGGTGCTGGTCGATCACGGCGACGAGGTGATCCTTCCGGTCCCCTACTGGGTCTCCTACAAGGACATCATCCAGTACGCGGGCGGGAAGGTCGTTTATCTGGATACCTCGGAAAGCGACAACTTCCGCGTGACCGCCGAATCTGTGGAGCGCGCCATCACGCCGCGGACAAAAGCCATCATCCTCAATTCGCCGTCAAATCCATCGGGCGCGATCATTTCACGCGCGGATCTTGAGCGCGTCGTGCGCCTGGCGCATAGCCGCGGCATCTACCTGCTACTCGATGAGTGCTACGCGTACCTGATCTTCAATGAGGCGCCATCCTCCGGCGCATCCGTCACGGAGGCGAAGGAGCACGTTATCGTGCTCGGATCGCTCTCGAAGACCTACGCCATGACAGGCTGGCGGGCCGGCTTTGCGCTTGGACCCAAGCCCATCATCGCCGCGATGAGCAAGTTGCAATCGCAGTCCACCTCATCCACCGCCGCCATGGTTCAGAAGGCTGCAATTGCGGCGCTGACTGGCTCGCAGGAGTGCGTTTCGGAGATGCGCGCTGACTACATCCGGCTGCGCGACACCATCGTCACCGGGCTGCGCAGCATCCCCGGTATTACCTGCACCATGCCGGAGGGCGCTTTCTATGCCTACCCGAACGTATCCGGGCTGCTCAAGAAGTCCGGCATTGCCACGCCCGCGGAGCTGACCACGCGTCTGCTCCACGAGGCCGGCGTTGTCGTCGTCCCGGGAGAGGCCTTCGGCACACACGAGCACATCCGCTTCTCCTACGCTGTCTCTCATAAGGATGTCGAGGAAGGGCTCGCGCGGCTGCGCGCGTTTGCCGCAAAGTTGTAGTTTCTACAGAAGCAACAAGAGCCAACACTGCTGGACGGGCGTTAGCTTTTTCGTTTAGAGCGTCAGCCCCGTTCGCGGCCGCTCATCAGGCCATGCGACAAGGTGAGCGGCACAAACGCAATGAAAAACCCGGCTACCAGCCAGCCGAGGTGCAGACGCATCCCGGTCTCGATCCAGTCCGCAATCGTTCCATGAGGTCCCTGAACGGCTGCGGAAACAATCGCATGCGAGGCAAGCTGCATCACGCCCCACGATGCGAGGACCAGCAGCGTAACGCATACGGCGATGGCCAGCGCCGCCATGCACAGGCCGGGCACTGCGCGACGCCAGGGAAACTGAATCGGACTGAGCGCAGCCTTCGCAGCCGCGTCTTCCCGCACACGCTCCATGACCGAAGCAGCAAAGCCTGACGAGGGCTCAATGCTCTCCGCATGAGCCGCCTTTGCGTGCGGTGGTCCAAAATTGCGGGCGAGCATCGTGTTCAGCTCATCGTCTTGTTGCATATCTGACATCACACTACTCCTTCCGGCGTCAGTGCCAGCAGCCGGGGCAGCTTCGCCCGCAAAAGCTCTCTTCCGCGGTGTAAGCGTGCTTTTACGGTTCCTTCCGGCAATCCCAGGCTCTGTGCCGCGGAAGGAACATCCATCTCGTGAAAGTAGAAGAGCAGCAGGGTTTCGCGATATTTTGTCGGCAGTGCGAGCACCGCTCTGCGAACGGCGAGATCGCGATCCCGTAGCTCATGTGCCTCGCTCATGGAAAACGGATCGCGCGGCTCGGGCGCGTCCTCCAGCGCCACTGTCCGCCGCGGTATGCGGCGAAGCTCGCTGCGATAGAGATTGGTAGCCAGCGCGAACAGCCAGGTGGAAAACGCGGCGTCTCCGCGAAACCCATCGAGCCCGCGATAAGCTCGCAGAAACGCCTCTTGCGCCATCTCCTCGGCCCGGCCGCGGTCTCCACAGAATCGATATGCGAGGTTGATCAGCGGCGTCTGCCATCGGCGCACGATGGCGGCAAAGGCCTCTATGTCGCCAGCCCGCACCCGCGCTACATCGGCACGGTCGGCAGCCGCGTTGTTGGGCTCCCCTGGCATCGAGCTGAGGCTACCTCCCTGGAACTGACTGTACGACCAGGGCACGGGCGTTGCGGTTGCATTTTCTTTCTTTGGCCGCTTCTCGAAAAAAACGCAACCGCTCGCAGGCTCCCCTGGTCATACCCGTTGCGAACACTCAGTTCCATCAGGAGATCGTCATGGATTTTGCCAAGCCGGAAGTTATGGTCTTTATCTTCCTCGCCGTGGGAGCAATTGCGCTGTACTCCTACCTTTCAATAGCCGCCTTCGTGAGCGGACGCCGGAAGGAGCGCGAGGCTTACTACAAGAGTGAAACCGTTCGGCGGCTGACGGAAAATCAAGGCGCCGGGGCTGATGCCGCCATTGCACTGATGCGCGAGGAAGACCGGCTGCAGATCCGTCGGCGTTTGGAAGGCACGAAACTGGCTGGGCTCATAACGACGGCCGCGGGGCTCGGGACCGGGGTGTTTCTTGCCATTGCAAACGACGATAATCACCTCATCGGCGTCGGTATCGGCGCAATCCCGTTTCTCATTGGCTTGGCCATGCTTTTCTATGCATATCGCATGGCGCCCAAACAGGCGTAACAGGCGCGCCACTAGCCGCGAAACGCGTGGAAATTCGCGGGTGAAGCGGCAGCGCGTCCGTTACCATAAAGGACGATGAGCAGCCATCCTGAGTTCCGTCCCATCATTCTTGCCGGAGGCAGCGGCACACGCTTCTGGCCGCGCAGCCGAAAGGCGCGAGCGAAACAGGTGCTTGCGCTGGATGGCGAGCGCACCATGATTCAACGCACCCTGGACCGCCTGCTGCCGCTGTCGCCGGCGCGGGATGCCTGGGTCATCACGAACGATCTGCTGTCCTCTACGATCTGCTTTCAGCTCGACGAGGTGCCGCAGCAGCAGGTGCTCTGCGAACCGGCAGCACGCAACACCGCGCCTGCCGCCGGGCTGGCCGCCTTTCTGATCGAAAGAACTTCTCCGGATGCCGTGCTCGGAGTCTTTCCCGCAGACCATGTGATCGCCAACCAAGAGCAGTTCCTGGCAACCTTGCGTCGCGGCATTGCGCTCGCCGGGGCGGACGAGAACATCGTGGTGCTCGGCGTGGTGCCCACACGCGCCGAAACGGGTTACGGCTACATCGAAACGGGCAGCAGCCTGCAGACCGGCGTACAAGGCGTCCGCCGGTTTACAGAAAAGCCGAACCAGGAGAAGGCCGAGGAGTTCGTCGCCGCCGGCAATTATTACTGGAACAGCGGAATCTTTCTGTGGAGCGCGCGCACCCTGGCCAACGCCATGCGCGAACATCTGCCGGAGACTTCGCCCCTGCTGGAGAAGATCGCAACGGCTTACGGCACACCTGCTTTCGATAAAGTGTTCGCCGAACTGTACCCGCAATGCGAAAACATTTCTGTGGACTACGCCGTGCTGGAGCCACGTTCCGCCAAAGGCGAACACCGCTCGAATCTCTTCTGCCTGCCGGCTGATTTCGGCTGGAACGATCTGGGATCGTGGGCCGCGCTCTACGAACATCAACTCGGTCAGCAACCGGCCGTGCCTGCGGCGAACATCACGGAAGCCGGGGATTCTCTGTCCATCGATGCGCATGGCAATTATGTCTACAGCCCGGAGAAGTTTGTCGCCCTGGTGGGCGTCAAGGACCTCATCGTGGTGGACACGGGCGATGCCCTGCTCATCAGTTCGCGAAGCCACTCCCAGGATGTGGGCAAGATCGTGAAGCAGCTAGTATCACAGGGAAAAACCGATCTGGTGTAAGTCAGATCGTCGTTTATCCGCGTTCTACCGTGTCCTTTCGTAAAATCGACCGAACATGACAACTTCGCAGATCAAATTCGGCACCGACGGATGGCGCGGTGTCATCGCAGACGACTTCACTTTTGCAAACGTGCGCTCCGCGGCTGCGGCGATCGCGAACTACGTCCTTGCCAACGAAGATGTGGGTAAAGGTATCTGCATCGGATACGATACCCGGTTCGGATCTCCCACATTTGCCCGCGTCGTAGCTGAAGTAGCCGCATCGGCCGGCATCCCGGTGCGCATCGCCACTGACATTACTCCGACCCCCGCGCTTTCCTATGCCGTGCGCGAGTCGCAGGCAGCAGGCGGCGTCATGATCACGTCGAGCCACAATCCCTATCAATGGAACGGCGTCAAATATAAAGCTGACTACGGGGGATCCGGATCGCCATCCATCATGGCGAAGATTGAGAGCTATCTCGGTCAACCTCTCCGCCGGGCTGCACAAGCCGCTCCAATTGTGGAAGAGGACTTCACCACCCCGTATGTTGCCGCCATCTCGCGCTTCGCTGACCTGAATGCGATCGCGCACTCCGGCCAGCGCTTTGCCATCGATGCCATGTACGGGGCTGGCGCCGGCGTCCTTGCCGGCATCTTCCGTCCGCTCGGTATTCGGTTCGTGGAGATACGCTCCAACCACGATCCGCTATTTCCTGGCATCAACCCGGAGCCGATCGAGCCGCATGTTCGCGCGTTGCAGGAGACAGTCGTCCGAGAAAAATGCCAGGCGGGCCTGGTGACCGACGGCGATGCCGACCGGTTGGGGGCAGTCGATGAGCACGGCAATTTCGTCGATCCCCACAAAATCTTTTCGATCCTGCTGCGCTGGTTGCTGGAGCGAAAGGGCTGGAAGGGTGGCGTGACGCGTGCCTTCAACACCACAAAGATGCTCGACCGCATCGCTGCAAAGCATCATCAGCCGCTCTACGAACACGGCATCGGGTTCAAATACGTCTGCGACCTGATGCTCGAACACGACATCCTGATAGGCGGCGAGGAATCCGGCGGTATCGGCATCAAGCGGCATCTGCCGGAACGCGATGGACTCCTCAATTGCCTGCTGCTCGCCAATGTGATGGCGGACGAGAAAAGGACGCTGGGCGAGCTTGTCGCCGATTTGCAGCAGGAGTTCGGCGAACATCATTACGGTCGCATCGACCTCCATATCCAGGACGAGATCAAGAACGCGGCTATCGCGCGTGCCAGAATCCTGCAACCCGGCGCAACCGACTTCGCCGGTATGCCCATCCTCCGTGTCGAGACCCTCGATGGCGTCAAGTTCTTCCTCGACAATCCTGAAGCGAAGTCAAAGCCACATGCTGCCGAAACGTGGCTGCTACTGCGCGCCTCCGGAACGGAACCGCTGATGCGCATCTACTCTGAGTCAGTGTCGATAGATTCGGTTAACAAGCTGCTCGAATCCGCCCGCGCCTTTGCACTGGCCAGCAAATAGTTTTACGAGCCGAGACGGAACACAACGTACACCGTCGTCTCCACCGCAACCGGTTCGCCGTTGAGCAGGTAAGGTCGATACCGCCAGGTGCGCACCGACTGTTCCGCGGCAGCAATCAACATGGGCGGACCGCCGATCACATGCAGATTCTCAATTGTGCCGCTCCTGGAAATCGTGGCACCCAAGACAACAGTTCCCTGCACTCCCGCCAGGCGAGCGATAGCCGGATACTCCGGCGGCGCTCCGCTCAATTTGTTTCCAGCCATCACGCCGGACGAGATCACCAGCTTCGTAGGCCGAATTAGGCGCACTTGCGGCGTTGCAGCCGTGCCGATCGAATCGGTAAGTCCGCCAGGCAAGCCTGCCCCTTGGGCCAGCACATTGGGAAAATTATCTGCAACCGCAGACGGCACATTTTGGGCATCTGCGATGTGGGTGGGAATCCGGGCAGGCGCCGCAAAGGGATTCGCCAGCCTTTCCGGACGCGCCGCCACACCGGCCGCACGCGGCATCGGTGGAACGGGTGTGGCGGGTGGCGCGGGCGCAGCCAACAGCATACCGATAGTTGAGCGCGGTAACGACGCCGGATGCAGCAGCGGCCATAGCAGCAGGACGCCAAGGGCCGTTCCATTGCAAATCGCCGCCAGGCCGGAAAACCACCCACGTTGGGCACGGAACTTCCCGGCTGATTCCATCAAGGCATCTTCAAACATCGCGCACCTCGCGTCTGCATAGCTACAGACACGCAGTGCGACGCAGTTGTTCCCGCTTTACCTCCGCAACTCTGCCTCGATACGCTCAGTGATTTCCGGGTTTTCAGGTTCTACGTCCGGGGCAAAGCGCGCGATCGGAATGCCGGTCCGGTTTACCAGGAACTTTTCAAAATTCCAAAGTACCTCGGGCTCGGGCGTGGGCGTCACGCCGAACTCGATCAGGTGCTGGCGCAGGCTGTCGGTATTCGTCGTCGGCTTCGGTTGCGCCGCAATCAGGGAAGCGTACAGGGGATGCTTCCTTGGGCCGGCGACCGTGATCTTCTCGAACATGGGAAACTTCACGCCGAAGTTTGTGGTGCAAAACTGGGCGATCTCCGTATTTGTGCCGGGCTCCTGCTCTGCAAAGTCGTTTGCTGGAAAACCCAGCACGGCAAGACCGCGGCTACCGAAACGGGCGTAAAGCCTCTCCAGCCCTTCATATTGCGGCGTGAAGCCGCACTTCGATGCGACATTCACGATGAGCAACACCTTATCTTCATAGTCGGCCAGCGATGCGCTCGTTCCATCGATCCGTCGCAATTGCACATTCTCGAGTGTGGCACTCATATTCAATCTCCTCTAACCAGTATAAGGATGGGCTGAGAAGGGAAAATAAAATGGGCGCGACCATTGCCGCGCCCACTCACCGCAAGTCAACAGCCTTATTTCATACCGTTCAGGATCGATCCCACCAGCCCGCCTACCACACCAGCCTCCGTAGTTTCGACACGCCGCTCCTGCGGCATGTACTCCTGGAGTTTATGCGCCAGCTTCGCAATGGGCAGAGTCTGCAGCCAGACGCGTCCCGGCCCGGTAAGCGCAGCCAGGAATATACCGTCTCCGCCGAAAATCATGTTGCGGATGCCCGGGATCCGGGTGATCTGGAAATTAACGCCAGCGTCGAAGGCGCCCACGTGCCCGGGGTGCACGCGCAGCAGCTCGCCCGGCTGCAGGTCTTTCACGATCAGTTCACCGGACAGCTCGAGCCACGCCATCCCTGCCCCGCTGAGCCGCTGCAGCAGGAAGCCGTCGCCTCCGAAGATGCCAGCGCCCAGCGACTGCTGAAAGCCCACGCCAAGCTGAATTCCCGCCGTCGCACAAAGAAAGCCGTGGCGATGGATGAAGTACTCACGTCCATTCGCCACTTCTACGGGCACGATATGACCGGGCACTTTCGTTGCAAATGCAATCTCGCCCGGCGAACCCACGGCGCGGTACTCCGTCATAAAGAGCGTGCCGCCTCCCGCGACTCGCTTGATCGCACCAAAGAATCCGCCGCCGCCACCCATCTGCGTATGGGTCATCATCTGGATGGACGCCGACATCCACGACAGCTCTCCGGCCTCGGAGATAATCGCGTCGTTGTGGTCCAACAAGAACTCCAGCACCGGCATTGTTGTGCCCGTAATTCTGCTCTGCATCGCTCACCTCCCGGCATCCGCCGCATCTTGCAGCCCACGCCAGCATACACATACGCACGCTGTTTGTTTTTGAGTTCCTTGAGCGCCCTTTCGTAACGCGTAACCCTGGGGGCCCTATGCGCGACGTCGCCTCGCCTGCCCTTGCCACGAGTGGCATTCCCTTCTATACCTGTCTTCGTGCCGGAACCGACGTGGAGGGCTGCACACTTGGATAAGCGGGAATTTCTCAAGGTCTCTGGCCTCGCCCTGACCGGCACTATGCTCTCTAACTTTGCATCCGATCCGTGCGCATCTGGACAAACGGGCCACGACAGCGCCCGGCCACAGGCAACGCGCACCAACTGGTCTGGGAATTACAAATACAGCACGGATCGTCTGGACACGCCGGCCACTGTCGAGGAGGTGCAGGCCCTCGTGAAGCGCGCCAGCAAGATTCGCGCGCTGGGCACACGCCACTCCTTCAACGCCATCGCGGACAGCACGACAGAGCAGATCTCGCTCCAGCATCTGGACCGGATGACGATCGACCCTGCAGCGCGCAGCGTCACGATCGGCGCGGGCGTCACCTACGGCAAGCTCGCTCCGTACATCGACAGTCATGGCTTCGCCCTGCATAATCTGGCGTCTCTGCCGCACATTTCCGTTGCCGGCGGATGTGCCACAGCGACTCACGGCTCGGGTGTACGCAACCGCAATCTCTCCAGCGCCTGCTCCGGGCTGGAGCTCATCACCGCGAACGGCGATCGTCTCACTCTCTCGCGCGCTCAGAACCCTGACCATTTCGAGGGCGCCGTCGTCGCACTGGGCGCCCTTGGGATCGTCACCAGCCTGACACTCGACCTGCAGCCCACGTATCAGGTCGAGCAGGTTGTTTATCAAGATCTTCCATTCTCCGAGCTTGAGCATAACCTCGATGCAATCTTTTCGAGCGGCTACAGCGTGAGCCTCTTTACCGATTGGCAGAACGGGAGCGCGACGCAGGTCTGGATCAAACGTCGCGTCGAACCGGGAAAGCCCTCTGCGTGGCCGCAGGAGTTTTATAACGCAAAGCGCGCGACGGAAAAGCTGCACCCCATTACCGGGCACCCGGCGGAACCCTGCACCGAGCAGCTAGGCGTTCCCGGCCCGTGGTACGAGCGGCTGCCGCATTTCCGCATGAACTTCGTTCCCAGCAGCGGCGCGGAGTTGCAAACGGAATACTTCGTGCCCCGCGAACACGGCTACAAGGCAATCCGCGCAGTGGAACAGCTCCGCGAGCGCATCACGCCGCACCTGTTCGTCACCGAGCTACGCACAATTGAGAGCGATTCGCTCTGGATGAGCATGGCCTACCAGCGGCCATCACTCGCGATTCACTTCACGTGGAAGCCGGAATGGTCCGCCGTGCGTCAGATCCTGCCGCTCATTGAAGCGAAGCTCGCGCCCTTCGAGCCGAGACCACACTGGGCGAAGCTATTTACGTTACCGCCCGCAAGCCTGCAGTCGCGATACGCAAAGCTAGCGGATTTCAAAGAGCTATTGCGGCAGCACGATCCAAATGGAAAATTCCGCAACGCCTTTCTGGAATCGAATCTCTATACGTCTTGAATGAGCGATGGATTTGCGGCCGCCAATCCTATTCCCGCCCACGCTCCTTCAGCTTGTCCAGTACCAGCGCCGGTACCAGCCCTTCGACCGATCCACCGAGACGAAATACTTCCTTCACCAGCCGGGAGCTCACGTAGGAGAACTTTTCCGCCGGCATCATGAAGACCGTCTCCAGCTCCGGCGCGAGCCGCCGGTTCATCAGTGCCATCTGCAGCTCATACTCGTAATCGCTGATGGCGCGAATACCACGCAGAACGGCCTGCGCCTGCTGTGCGCGCACAAAGTCTACGAGCAGGCCATCGAAGCTTGCCACCGAGACGTTCGGCATATGATTGACTGCGGCCGTTAGCATCACGCGCCTCTCCGGCACAGTGAAGAGCGGGCTTTTCTGCGCATTTTCGAGTACAGCCACCACCAGGTGGTCAAAGATCTTCGCGCCCCGTGCGATCAGATCCAGATGACCATTCGTCATCGGATCGAACGTGCCGGGATAGATGGCCTTGACGGTATTCATAGATGTCTTACCGCGGTGAGTGTAAGCGGCAGGGGCGCTGCGCGTCTACTGTCGCAGCATGACGGTGCGTGCGACGCGGCATTTACCATGTGCGAACATCATGCATCTCTTCACAGCCCAGCGCCTGCACCTTGCGCCGATCGTTGCGCTCCTGACGGTCATATATCCTGCGAGGCTCCGTGCTGCTACGCCGGTGAGCAGCTACAAGATCGTAGCTGAGTTTCCTCACTCTACCGGCAGCTACACGGAAGGCTTCTTCTATCGCGATGGCCTTTTCTATGAAGGAACCGGTCTGAAAGGAAAATCGGCAGTCTTAGTCATTGAACCAGAAAGCGGCAGAGTCCTTCAGCGGCGCGACCTGCCCGAACAATACTTCGGCGAAGGAGTCGTGGATTGGGGACCGGACATTTACGAGTGGACATGGCAATCGCATATCTGCTTCGTCTACGACCGGTTCTCTCTACGGCCAGTCCGGCAATTTTTCTACACCGGCGAAGGCTGGGGCATGACGCGCACAGCCCGCCAAATCATCACCAGCGACGGCACCGCAACTCTGCGTTTCCGCGATCCAGCCACGTTCAGGGAGACGCGGCACATCATAGTGAAGGACGGGAAGGCTCCGGTTGAGCAACTCAATGAACTCGAGTATGTCAAAGGCGAGATATACGCAAACATCTGGCACTCCGATCGCATCGCGCGCATCTCGCCGCGCGATGGACATGTCATTGGCTGGATTGATCTCACCGGCCTGATGCCCACAAGTCGGAGACCAGATGCGGAGTCGGTACTGAATGGCATCGCGTATGACGCGCTGCGCGACCGGCTCTTTGTCACTGGTAAGCAGTGGCCGAGCGTCTTCGAGATCAAGATCGTTGATGCGCGGCCGGCGAGATCGCCCTCACAACGTTGATGTAGTTGAGCACGCAAAAGGCGGCCTCAATTGGCCGCCTTTAACGTTTGGAGACGCACACGTTACTGCGGGCGTCGCGACGCCGGCCGCACAGCCGCTTCCGCTACTGCCGCGCCATTCACCGGCACCGGAGGGACTTCGGCTTCCTTCACACCCGAGATCCCCAGCTTCTGCCGCAGTTGCTGATGAATGCGGTCGAAGGTATCGCGGTTGTCCTTAAGATACTGCCGCACATTCTCGCGGCCCTGGCCGATCCGCTCACCGGAGTAGCTGAACCACGCGCCCGACTTCTCGACGATGTTCTGCGCCACCGCGAGGTCCAACACATCGCCTTCGCGCGAAATACCTTCGCCGTACAGAATGTCGAACTCGGCATCGCGGAAGGGCGCGGCTACCTTGTTCTTCACAATCTTCACCTTGGTACGTGAGCCCACGACGGAATCACCGTCTTTCACGGCGGCGATACGGCGGATATCGATACGCACCGAGGAATAGAACTTTAGCGCGCGGCCGCCCGTGGTCGTTTCCGGATTGCCGAACATCACGCCGATCTTCTCGCGAATCTGGTTGATGAAGATCAGGCAGGTGCGCGATTTGGAAACTGTTCCGGTCAGCTTGCGCAACGCCTGCGACATCAGACGTGCCTGCAGGCCCATGTGGGAATCGCCCATCTCGCCATCCAGTTCGGCTTTCGGCACCAGCGCGGCAACGGAGTCCACCACCAGCACATCGATGGCGCCGGAACGCACCAGCGCTTCGGTGATCTCGAGCGCCTGCTCGCCATAGTCCGGCTGCGAGACCAGCAGGTTGTCCACATCGACACCCAGTTTCTTGGCATAGGCCGGATCGAGCGCGTGCTCGGCGTCCACAAAGGCCGCCATGCCACCCAGCTTCTGCGCCTCGGCAATGATCTGCAGCGTGATGGTCGTCTTGCCGGAGGATTCCGGCCCGAAGATCTCCACCACTCGTCCGCGCGGCACGCCTCCCACGCCCAACGCGGCGTCAAAGGAGATCGAACCTGTGCTGATGGTCGAGATCGGGACAATCGCCTCTTTGCTGCCAAGGCGCATGATTGAACCCTTGCCAAACTGCTTCTCAATCTGTGAAAGCGCCAGCTCTATCGCGCGCGAACGATCATCTGCCATGCCCGAAACCTCTCCATCCGCCGGCCCTGTTCCGGCTCGTCTATCTTATTGATTTACCAGCATTCCCGAGTCTATCAGGAGAATAGAAGGCGAACAAGTTCCGAAAGTCACAGCCCAGAACGGGCAAAGTCCAAACCGCTAACTCAACCTTTTCCGGAAGCACACCACCCGCTCCGTCTCCTCGAATCCCAGCGCACAATGCATCGAATGGCTATCGTTGTTTTCAAGCAGCGCGTCCGACGCGAACTCAAGGCATCCCTGTTCGCGGCCCCAAGCCTCCACGGAATCGACTAGGGAGCGGGCCAGCCCTTTCCTCCGCGCCCATGGCTCTACGTAGATGCCCTCCAGAAACACCACCGGCGAAGTCAAACACCCATTGACGTAATCCTTGCGGATAGTCGCCTCGACAAACCCGGCCTGCTTGCCTTCCTCACTTCGCCCAATGCGGACGAAGAATCGCGACGGTGCTTTCGTCATCGCCTCTGTTTCGCGCAGATTCTCCTCACTCGTCGTCTCGGGCCACAGCGCCTGACGCATCTGTCGCCAACCCGGAAGCGTCGATGCCGTTACCGCCTCGATGCGGAAGCTGCTCATCGTTTCAGCAGGTCTACCGGCTCCCGCACATCCGTCACCCGTATATGTCGCGCCAGCGCCGGATGCTGCCGCTCCACCGCCTGGTACATCTCCCATGCAACGCGGCGATACGAAAAATGCCCTTGCGGCGCGGATCGCAATTCGCTGATGTAGAGCGCCTGGGCAAAGTCCATCTGGAAGAGCGCACGGCAGCGCGTGCCCAGTGGCAGCAAGTAGCGGGCCGTCGCCGCTGCCTCGGGAGCATCGCTCGATGCCACCTGTGTGAATGCCTCGTGTGCCGTGGTCGTGGCCGCTTCGTAGGTGCTGAGCATCCCGGCCTCGGCCAGGCCCTCGGGAGAATCGAAACCATGCGCGGCTGTAAAGCTCTGCAGCGTCTGCAGGCAGCGGCGATGCCGGTGCATGTCGCGAAAGCCGCCGATATCCATCAGGATGTCGAAGCGCAGCGGAGCGCCGGCGGCAAACTCCCGCAACAGCTCGTCATGCCGTCCGCGATGCCGCAGCCCCAGGTCTATAAGCTCGATCCGCTGCGCGTCGGTCAATCCAGCTACGCGCTCGCGCACCTGGCGGAACGGATAGTGACACGCGCCGTAAAGCAGGGTCGCTGCCAGCTCGACTTCCAGCGAAGATCCGCGCTCTACCAGGTCCACCACGGGCGCAACATCGATGGCCGCATCCGCCATCAGCTCCCGCGCGGCCTGCGCCAGCTCGCGACGCGTCTCCTGCTGGTACGGGTTCGCTGCCGCATACTTCACCAGCGTCGGCGCGACTTTCACCTCACGCTCCAGCAGCGCCGCGGCGCGATTTGCAAGCTCCGGATGGGTACCGCGCATCTCCGCCACCAGCTCCGCCATTTCGCGCGCATGCACATTCCATGCCGGCCCGGTGCCGGCCGCGCGCAACCGCTCACCGAGCTCGCGCACTTCGGCGTGCGCATCGCTCAACAGCCGGCTCACCTGGGTCTCCAGGGTGCGCGCGTTCACGATTTGTCCTAAGGAGGTATTCGTCGCTAGCGGTAGCAGATATCGCGCCACATCAAAGGCCCGTGCCCGCAGCGTCCGCTCAAAGGTCTCCGGCTTCATCTCCGGCGGCCGCGGCGTCTGCTCCATCAGCGACTTCAGCACATGCTCACTGACCGTGTGGTAGTCGGCGAAGAGCCGTTCAACAGTTGCCTCGTACGTCGTGCGCGCCTCCGTCGCATCGCCGAACTCCGGCAGGTACCAGCCGCTCTTGCGGAAGTTCTGGTAGCGTGTCGAGCGCTCCTGGCCATCCCACCGCTGCTCATCCACAAGAACGATCGCCGCCAGCAAGCTGAGCCGTTCGACGGCAAACGCCACATGTGCCAGATCGGCAATCGAGCGGTGGCCGTACTGGAAGTAAAACGTGTTCAGGAACTGCTCGGCGCGCTGCGAGGAGATCTCGCGCAGCGACTCCTTCATCGACAGCGCGGAGCGCGAATACTTTGCCATCGCATAGGCCAGCACCTCAGGGTCAGCCCCGTGCACGGCATAGACCTCGGTCTGGTTGCGCGGCTGCTCTCCGTTACCATTTGTCGCGAGATGAGGAGGGGGAGCCACTTCGGTCTGCGAATCCGTTGGGGGCATCTTGCCACCAGCATACGGCTTGCCGCGCCTCGTCACACCCTGTGAGAAACGCGTCCCAATTAGAGCGCGCAACGCGCAGGACCGCGCTACGCTGGAGGCCATGAACGCTCGCCCAGTCGTCGGAGACGCCGCCCCGTACTTCTTTACGTACATTGACAAGGCCGAAGGCAACGACTGTCTCGCCACTATGATCGCGCAGATCGACGAAGCGCTCGCTCTCTTCGGTGGCATCTCCGAGGAAAAGTCCCTTCAGCGCTACGCGCCGGAGAAGTGGAGCATCCGCCAGGTGCTCAGCCATCTCAACGACACGGAGCGCCTCTTCACACTCCGCGCCATGTGGTTTGCCCGCGCGCTCCCCGAACCGCTGCCCAGCTTCGATCAGAACATCGCTGTTGTCGGCGCGGATCCTGACCGGCTGCCGTGGGCCGCCCATGTCGAGGAGTTCCGGCACGTCCGCCAAGCCAGTATCCGCTTGTTCCGCAATCTGCCGGACGAAGCGTGGACACGCCGTGGCATCGCCAGCGGCAATCCGTTCACCGTGCTTGCCCTCGGCTTCATAGTGCCCGGCCACGTCAACCATCACGTACGCCTCCTGCGCGAGCGCTATCTGTAGGCTGTAGCAGCCTCGCCAATTGCACCGATACCCGTGCTTCGCTACTCTGGACGCGAACTGCGGTCGTGGCGTATCCGAGATCCCCGTGTGCGCAGCCGCCGATGGACGGCAAGGACAAGAAAGTGCAGGACATCCTCAACACAACCGGTCACCGGCCAACGCCCCTGCCCAAGCGCCACTGGGCGGTGACCCAGCGTTGGAATGATCTGCTCTTCGCGCACTGGCCCGTAACGCCCGCTTCCGTTGCCCCGCTGCTGCCTGCCGGCCTCGTTCCCGATACCTTCGATGGCTCCGCCTGGATTGGGGTCGTTCCCTTCTGGATGGACCGCATCCGCTTTAGCGGCTTCCCCAGAGTCCCGGGGGCGAGCAGCTTTCCTGAGCTGAACCTGCGCACCTACGTCCGCGAAGAGCACACCAACCTCTCCGGCGTCTACTTTTTCTCGCTGGATGCGTCGAACCCGATCGCTGTCATGACGGCCCGCGCCTTCTTCCGCCTGCCCTACTACTGGGCCCGCATGACGATCAAGCCGCAACAGGACGGCCGCTTCCTCTACAAGAGCGAGCGCCACCTCACGCCGAAGCCTGTGCGCTTCCGCGCTACGTACCGAGGCCTCGGTCCCACACACCGGCTGGCGCAGAGCGCCCCTGGCACCATCGAATACTTCCTCACCGAGCGCTATCGCCTATACACCGCCGACCGCCGGGGCCACCTATTTCAGGCAGACATCCACCATCTTCCGTGGCCGCTCGAGGCCGCCGAAGCCGAGTTCCACGTTAACGAACTACCCGCCGCCCACGGGCTCACCCTGCCGGATACGCAGCCGCTCCTGTTCTACGCACGCGAATTAGTCGTTTACATCTGGTCGATCGAGCTGGCGAAAGGCCTGAAGTCTGCCTTGGGTGCACGCCGTCCGGTTCCCGCAGCCGAACCGCTGTAGAGACGAGAAATCGACCCGTGTTCCCGGACTCGCCGACTCGCAGGCCCTTCAGCGATACTTCTCCCCATGACCGAAAGCACTCCTGACCTCGCAAACAAAATCGCACTCGTCACCGGAGCATCGCAAGGCATCGGACGCGCCTGCGCCCTCACGCTCGCCACACAGGGCGCTACAGTCGCGCTCGCCGCTCGCAATGAAGAAAATCTCCGCGCTGTAGCGGCCGAGATCGCCGCCGCCGGGGGACAGGCTGAGTCGTTCGTGCTCGATATCGCGAACGAAGCTTCCATCAAGGACAAGGCCAAAGCCGTCATCGCGAAGTTCGGCCGCATCGACATCCTGGTCAATAATGCCGGCATCACCCGCGACATGCTGCTGCTGCGCATGAAGCGAGCCGACTGGGACGACGTGATCGCCACTAACCTGACCGGCACCTTCCTGCTCACTCAAGCCGTGCTCAGCTCCATGATGAAGTCGCGCTGGGGCCGCATCATCAGCATCTCCAGCGTGGTGGGTGAGATGGGGCAGGCGGGGCAGGCGAACTACGCCGCGTCGAAGGCCGGACTCATCGGCTTCACCAAATCACTCGCGAGAGAGATGGCCTCGCGCAATGTGACAGCAAACGTCGTCGCTCCGGGCATGATCGAAACCGCCATGACCGCCGTGCTCGACGAGAAGCAGAAGGCCATGATGATGCAGATCATTCCGCTCGGCCGCGCGGGCACCGATCAGGACATCGCCAACGCTGTCGCCTTTCTCGCATCGGAGAAAGCGGGCTACATCACCGGCCACACACTGGATGTGAACGGCGGCATGCACATGGCCTGATACACGTGTTTCATACGAAAGCAGCAAACGCGAGACACAGCACCAGCAGCAACGCCGCGGTAATTCGCTCCGCAGCTATCGTAGTGTTCGTCATCGGCTGCTCACCGGCACAGAGAGAGTCGTATGTGCCCGATCGATCAGCGCCATGGTCCCCGCCACTGCGATGCAGGTCGCAAAGATAAGAAACAGTGTCGCCAGCGATTTCATTTCGATTCCCCGAGACGGGCAGCGCACAGGATGGCCGCCAGTCCTCAACATCCAGATAGTGGGAAGCGATCGCGGAACGTTACAGAAATAACAGATGACATCCCTGAACAATCCATCGCCAACTCGGCCGGAGCGGGGGAGTCGCGCGATGGAAGGTCTGCCTCCCGCGGCTTCGCCGAAAGGCATCTATGCCGCTGAAATACCCTTAGACTTGCTTGGGAGTCGCTCGCCGAATCGCGCAGGCTCTTTCTGGGCCTTCATCTTCATCAGCTCGGCATTCAACTCCGCTCCAATCACGAACAGCAGAGCGACGACATAGAACCACAACATCAGGATGATGACGGCGCCGAGCGAGCCATAGGTCTTGTTGTAGTTCGAGAGATGGCCGAAGTAGTAGGCGAGCCCCGCGGAACTCAGAAAAATGCCGGCCACCGCCACCAGCGCGCCCGGCAGCGTGTTCATGAAACGCTGTTTAAAATTCGGGGCGAGGTAATACTGGAGCTCGACCGCCACGACGAAAATGATAAATATCGTTACCAGCCGCACCAGAGGCCACATTTCGCCCAGCTGCCGCGGAACGGGAAAAAGCTCGGTGAGCAGATGGCCGAAGTGGGGACCGGCGATAATCAGCAAGAGCCCGAGCAGGCTCAACACGCCGGTCGTCACTGTCAGCAACAGCGCCTGCACCCGGTCGCGCCACCAGCTCCGCGCCTTCTCCACGTCATAGGCCACATTGAGGGCTTCGATCAACGCAGCAAAGCCACCCGAGGCCGTCCACAAATAGCCGAGCAGGCCGAAGGAGAGCAGGCCCCCACGATGTCCGGTGAGCAGGCCGGCAAGAATACGCTCCACCATCTGCATCGCCTGCGGGGGCACAATCACGGCCAGAATGTCCAGCAGTTGATCGAAGAGGTTGGGAATCGGCAGGTAGCCCAGCATTGCCGAAAGAAAGATGAGCAGCGGGAGCAAGGCCAGCAGAAAGTAATAGGACATCGCCGCCGCCATTGTGAACGCGCGCGTGCGGAAGAGCTCTTCATAAACGGTGACGCTCAGTCGCCGGGTCGTATTCCACCAGGGACGCTTCCACATCCGCTTCATAAGGCTCGGCCCGACGCGCATGAACGATTGCGATGGCATCTGCTGATCTCAAGATGGCCCGAAATCTTCAAGAATGTCTCCTTTGCGGCAGTCGCCCGGCCCGGTTTCGCGGTCTTGCGCTTTTGCAACCCAAATTCATACAATTCGCGGCGCTTGCCCGGCCCTATGCCCAGGCGCCATACTCCTCAGGTCCCGTTTGTGATTTCCTTCCGAGGCTCACGTCATGCGTGCATCGCTCACCCGCTTTCATCCCCTGCTCTTTCTTTTCGCAGCCGCCTTAGTTCTGCCTCCCCCGCATGCCGTGGCAGCCGCAGCCAGCCCAGTGGAGGTCTCCTATGCAAGCGGACCCGAAACCGTGCACGCGCTGCTCTACACGCCAGCCGGTGACCAGGCAGGAAAGCATCCGGCCGTCATCGTAATCCACGAGTGGTGGGGCCTCAATGACTGGGTGAAGGAGCAGGCAAGCGATCTGGCCGCGCACGGCTACATCGCGCTCGCCATCGATCTGTATCGCGGCCAGGTGGCCACCGACGCCGATACCGCCCATCAGCTCAGCAGGGGTGTACCGGAGGATCGCGGCATCCGCGACCTCAAAGCAGCGGAAGCCTATCTGGGCTCGCAGAAGAACGTCGATCCGCACCGCATCGGCGCCATCGGCTGGTGCATGGGCGGCGGCTATGCGCTGTCCTTCGCCGTTGCCGATCCCAACCTGAAGGCTGTCGTAGCGAATTATGGGCCGCCTCCCACCGATCCCGACTCTCTCAAACAAATCAAAGCTGCCATCCTGGGAAACTACGGCGGCCTGGATAAAGGGATCCCCCCGGCGAGCGTGGAGAGTTTTGCCGCCGACATGAAAAAGCTCGGCAAACCTGTAGATACGAAGATTTATCCCGATGCCGGCCACGCCTTCGAAAACCCGAACAACAAGACTGGCTACCGCGCCGGGGACGCCGCGGACGCGCGATCGCGCTATCTTCATTTCTTCGCCCGGGAGTTGGGTGGAAAACCGTAAGAAGTCGATAAGCGCAGGTAACCTTCGTGACACGTTTATGGAAGGACACATTCCCATTAAGTTGCAGTCCAGGATAATTTCTGGTTCCTGCCGCAAATTGTTCTTGCTCTTGAGCTTTTGCGCATGTTAACTATGCTGCCAACAAAACTAAATGGAGCCCCTCGCCAAAGCATTTCACCGGGCCAGGGCGTGGGCTTTTCGAAAGCCAGGCACGCATGAAAATTGGAACGACGATCCGGGGTTATCGGCTGCAGAAAGGTTTATCGCAAGGGGATATTGAAAAACGTACCGGTCTCCTCCGGTGTTACCTCTCCCGCGTAGAAAACGGGCATACCGTTCCCTCGCTCGACACCCTGGCTAAGATCGCGCAGGCGCTCGATCTTCCTCTCGCGCAGTTCTTTGCCGAGGATTCCCTTGGCCGCGAGATGAACACCCAGAAGCTCACTGACGAGGAGCTTCGTTTCCTCACCCAGATTCGGCGCTACTCCTCCAACCTGAACGACAGCGACCGTAAGTTGCTGCTCGCGATGGTCAAGAAGTTCGCCGCCACCGCCGTTCGCTAGCTTGCATTTCATACGTGCCCGGAGGTCGTCCGGGCACTGCCGTGCTTGACACCTCAGGCACGCCAGAAGCTGGCCACGAAATGTGCGCCTAGCAACACCAGCAGCAGCACGCTGCCATAGGCCAGCCATTGACGCCGTATCCAGAGCGTGCGATCGGCTCCCAACTTTGGCACCAGCAATGCTCCCAGCAACAAGCCGGAGAGAAATCCGCCGAGATGCGCCATGTTGTCGATGCGTATGGGCGTATTGAAAGCATCCGCTCCAAATCCAAGAACGAAGTTCAAGACAGCAAAATAGATAACGCTACGCCGGAGCCGTGCAACCTCGCCCCGGTTCACCGGCAGCAGCTTCGATCCGAGCAGAGGAATCAGCACACCCGCGAGGCCGAAAACCGCACCGGACGCGCCGACGCTGATCACGCCAGGATCGACGTGACCGGCGCTTATCGAGCCTGGATGAAGCGCGACGCTGAGCAGGTTCCCCACCGTACCGGTCAAAAGATATGCGGCAACGACTCCGAACGCGCCCATCAGCGGCTCACCCAGCAGCCCCAGGTTGTAAAGACACCACATATTCGTGGCGATGTGGATGATGCCGGAGTGGACGAACGCGGATGTGACAAGCCGCCACCATTGGTGATCCGCGAGCACGAACAGCCCAACGTTTGCGCCCCAGTGCACGAGCTGCTGGCCCGTCGGCGCCATCGGTGACACTCCGTTGAGCACCATCAGTAGATAGACCGCGATATTGATCCCCGTCAGCACATATGTAGCGGGCGCAATCTGCCATCCGGAGCGCCGGGAGGGTAGCGGAGGCGAAACAGGCGGCTCCTGCTGGTATCGATAGTCGGGCATCTCGCCCGGGGGCAGAATCTCCGGCTCACGCAAGCGAGTCTGCCATTGTCGCTCGTCCATATGCCTGAAGCTATCACGCGCGCAGGAAGGCCGCCCTTCATGCAACACTAGTCTTTCGACGAGACCCCCAAGGAGAGATCACAACCGTGCAAGCCCAGGAGGGAAAAGCGCAGCCAGAGATACAAACCGGCAAGGACAAGGGGCTGAAGCCCATCCGCCGCGCGCTGCTCAGTGTCACCGACAAGACTGGGTTGGTGGACTTCGCCCGTGCGCTGACCGGCTATGGTGTTGAGCTGGTTTCTACCGGCGGCACGGCGCGCAGCCTTCGCGATGCCGGCCTTCCAGTACAGGACATTTCGGAACTCACCGGCTTTCCCGAGATGCTCGATGGCCGGGTCAAGACGCTGCACCCCAAGGTGCACGGCGGCATTCTGCACATCCGGAACAATCCGGCCCATCAGGCAGCCGTCGTCGAACACGGCATCGCGCCGATCGACATGGTGGTGGTCAACCTGTATGCGTTTGAGAAGACAGCCGCAAAACCCGGAGTCGCCTTTCATGAGATCGTCGAAAACATCGACATCGGCGGCCCGTCGATGGTCCGCTCTGCTGCCAAGAACTTTGAGGATGTCGCTATCGTCACGGGAGTATCGGACTACCCCACGCTGATTGCGGAGTTGGCAGAAAACCAGGGCTCATTGAGCCGGGAGACCCGCTGGCGGCTGGCGCGCCACGCCTTCGCCCTTACGGCGTCCTACGACAGCGCCATCGCCGGCACATTGGCCACTCTGGCCGCGCCAGCGGACGCCAAAAGCGCTTTCCCCGATCCATTGCGCATCAGCTATCCGCTCGTCTCCCCGCTTCGGTACGGCGAAAACCCCCACCAGGCCGCAGCCCTCTACAGCGACGGCAGCGGCACAGGAATTGCCGGCGCACAGCAGCTCCAGGGCAAGGAGCTGAGTTACAACAACCTGGTCGATCTGGATGCCTGCTGGGACCTCGCGCAGGAGTTCACTGAGCCGGCGGTCGCCATCATCAAGCACACCAACCCGTGCGGCGCCGCCACCGGCAAAACCGTGCTTGAGGCTTACACGAAGGCGCTCTCCACGGACCCTGTTTCTGCCTTTGGCGGCGTGATCGGCGTAAACCGCGAAATCGACGAAGCTTCTGCGGAGGAGATCGCGAAACTCTTCGTGGAAGCCATCGCCGCGCCAGGCTTCTCCGAGGGAGCCCTGGCCCGCTTTGCCGCCAAGAAGAACCTGCGGCTGGTTGTGGTCAAACCGGCTGCCCGGACCCGGGTCTTCAAGCAGGTTTCCGGCGGCATGCTGTTGCAGGATGCGGATACCGGCTCGATCACGGCAGACGAGCTTCGCAAGGTCACTCGGCGGTCTCCCACCGCAGAGGAGCTTACCAACCTGCTCTTCGCGTGGAAGGTGGCCAAGCACGTGAAATCGAATGCCATTGTCTATGCGCGCGGCGGCCAGACGATCGGGGTTGGCGCAGGCCAGATGAGCCGTGTGGATGCTGCCCGCTTCGGTGCCATGAAGGCAATCCTGCCGCTTGCCGGTACTGTGGCTGCCTCGGATGCCTTTTTCCCCTTTCCGGACGGCCTTGAAACCATCGCCGGGGCGGGGGCGACTGCTGTCATTCAGCCCGGAGGCTCCGTCCGCGATGATGCGGTGATTGAAGCCGCCGATCGGCTGGGGATCGCAATGGTATTTACCGGCATGCGTCACTTCCGGCACTGAGGTCAGCATCAGGGTCCGAAATGGCCACATCTCCCTCATTCCTTCGCATCCCGGGCGGGGTTACAATCGTCTATCAGTACGAAGGAGAGAACCGGCGAGCGTGCGTCCCCTCTTGGCCCAGCTCTGGCCAGGGTTCCAGGCATCCGGGCAGCCCACCCCGCATGAATCGCAGTAACCGCATGGCCTCCCTGTTCTCTGCACGTCCGCTGACGCTGCTCGCTTTCGCTACACTGCTGCTTGCTGCTCCCGCCGCTTCCTCGCAGAGCAAGCAAACCACTCCTCCAAAGCAGCAGACAGCTGGGGCGCCCGCGCAGGAAACCGCCCGCGGCACAGCCTACTACCATCTCGCTCTGGCCCATACCTATGAGGACATGGCGGCCAATACCGGCCGGCAGGACTACGCCACGCGCGCTGTCGAGGAGTACAAGCTGGCGCTGAATGCCGACCCCACATCCGCATTCCTGAATAACGGCCTGGCAGAGCTTTACTTCCGTACCGGGCGGGTGCGCGACGCCATCATGACCGCACAGGACACGATCAAGCGTGATCCTAAAAACATCGCCGCTCATAAGCTGCTCGGCCGCGTCTACCTCCATTCGCTCGGCGATATGCAAACTGGCGCGTCGCAGGAGGTGCTGGATCGCGCCATCAACGAGTACAAGCAGATCAGTGCTCTTGATCCGACCGACATCCAGAGCCACCTGGTCCTGGGACAGCTCTACACCGTCAATCACGATTCGCAGCTCGCCCAGCAGGAGTTCGAGGCGGCCCAGAAAATCGATCCCAACTCGGAAGACGTCGCGCTCAATCTGGCGCGACTTTATGGCGAGAGCGGCGATATCAGGAAAGCCATCGACACGCTCAAAGCCGTTCCGGAAGACGACCGCAGCGCGAAGCTGGCCTTTGCGCTCGGCGCCGGCTACGACCAGGTTAAGGACACGAAGGACGCTGTCGCCGCCTACCAGCAGGCGGTCGATATGGATCCGGACAACCTGGACGCCAAGCGCGCTCTCGCCCAGGCGCTCTTGAGCAACAATCAGCTCAGCGATGCCGAGCACGCGTATCAGGAAATCGCCTCTTCCGACCCGCAGGATGCGCAGGCGCTCGTACGCATTGCGGAGTGCCAAAGACGGCAGGGCCATTACGAGCCGGCGCTTGCCACGCTCAAAAAGGCGCAGGCGCTTTCCAGCGACTCTGAAGAGATCCAGTTCAACGAAGCGCTCACCTACGATTCGCTCGGGCGATATTCGGAATCCACACAGTTGCTGCAGGGCTTGGTCTCGCGTTCGGCGAAGGCGGACAATCACTATACCGATGGCGAGAAGAACAACCGCTCCATCTTTCTGGATCGGCTGGCGAACGTGGAGCGCGAGCAGAACCACACCGAAGCCGCTGTTGCCGCGTATCGGCAGTTGCTCCCGCTCGGCGGCGAGTTCGCCGAACGCGGCTATCAGGGCGAAGTGGACGCTTATCGCGATGCCAAGGCTTACGATAAGGCGACCGACGTTGCCCGCGAAGCAGCGAAGGCGTTGCCGAAGAATAAGTCCGTTCAGTTGATGCTGGCCGGACAGCTTGCCGACATCGGCCATGCCGAGGAAGGCATCGCGCTCGCGAATGCGCAGCTCAAGCACAATGACGACGATCGCGACGTCTACCTCGCATTGGCGCAGATCAACACCCGTCTCCGCCGCTGGAAAGATGCCGCCGACAGTCTGGACAAGGCTGCGACGCTGCCGGTCCATGGCGACGACGACTCGCGTTACGTGCTCTTCCTGCGCGGCGCGCTCGAAGAAAGGCAGAAGCACTACGATGCTGCAGAGGAGCAGTTCCGCAAGATCCTCTCGCTCGACCCAAACAACAGCATGACACTGAACTATCTGGGCTATATGCTCGCCGACCGGGGCGTAAAGCTGGACGATGCGCTTGCCATGTTGCAGAAAGCTGTCCAGCTCGATCCTCAGAACTACGCCTATCTGGACTCGCTCGGCTGGGTTTACTACAAGCTGGGTCAATACCCGCTGGCGGAAGAGAACCTTCGCAAGGCCAGCGAGCGCGTCTCCACCGACCCGACTGTGCACGATCATCTGGGCCAGCTCTATGAGAAGACCGGACGACTGCGGCTCGCGGTTGCGCAATGGGACCAGTCGCTGGCGCAGTATGCACGCACCATACCCGCGGATGTCGATGAAAGCGATGTGAGCAAGGTGCAGAAGAAGCTCGAAGGCGCGAAGGTCAAGTTGGCCCGTGAGTCTGCGCCCGGGACTGAAGGCAAGCACTGACTCGTGCGCCGGACCGCACGCGCGTGAACCCGCAAAACAAACCATCTCGCTTTCTGCCGCTGCCCGCCGCTTGCGCCGTGGGCAGTGATGCGGCCGAGCCCCTGACTGCGCGCCAATACCCGGAGCCGCAACACGCCTACCGTTCGCCCTTTCAGCGCGATCGCGCGCGCATCATCCATTCACGAGCATTCCGGCGGCTTGCCGGCAAGACGCAGGTTTTCACCCACGGCTACTCTGACCACTACCGCAGTCGCTTGACGCACACCATTGAGGTCACGCAGCTTGCCCGTACGATCGCCGCTGCGCTCGGCTTGAATGGAGACCTGACGGAATCGCTCGCACTGGTGCACGACATCGGCCACCCGCCTTTCGGCCACGCCGGCGAGCACGCCTTGGACGAAGCGATGCGCGCACACGGCCTGCATTTCGACCATAACCTGCACGCGCTGCGCATGATCACAGTCTTCGAGCAGCGCTATGTCGCGTTTCCCGGGCTGAATCTCACCCTGGGCGTCCGGGAAGGCATCATCAAACATTCCCGCGACTACGTGGCCGCGGAGCATCCAGAGCTGGAGGGGTATTTTCTGGACCAGCAGTCGCCTCTGGAAGCGCAGCTCATCGATCTGGCCGACGAGATCGCTTATCTCACCGCAGATTTTGAGGACGGCTTCTCTTCCGGAATTCTGGACCTCGCAGACGTGCGCACGCAGGTCGCGCTCTTCGAACGCTTCTATGCCCCGATGGCCGAACAATATCCGGCGGCACCGCCGGAGCGATTGATCGATGAAGCGCTGAAGCGGATGCTCAACGCCTTCACCGGCGACCTGATCACGCGAACGAGTGAAGTAGTCGCGGAAGTGGGCATAACTACACTAGAGCAGGTCCGAACCGCAGGACATCGCATCGTTGCCTTCTCTTCCGGCATGGAGTCGCTGCGCCGCGAGGCAAAGCGATACCTCAACACCTATCTGTACCAAAGCGAGGCCGTCAAGCCGGAGCACGAGCGCGCTCACCAGATCATCACATCGCTCTATGAGTGCTGGGTGCGAGATCCGTCTCTGCTGCCCGCTAACTGCACGCCCGCGGTTGCCCAGGAGGGCGCGCCGCGCGCAGTCGCCGACTACATCGCCGGCATGACCGATCCGTTCCTGCTCGCGCAATACGAGAAGTACCGCGCGCTCTGCAATTCGTAGCGGGGTTATCGGGCCGCACGGGCAGCGTCCAGCGATTGCTTCAACCCTTCGCGCAGCGGTGTCTTCTTCACGCCACCCAGAAGGCTATTCAGCGCACTGTCATCCATGATGAAAGGATCGGTAAGGAGATAATTCATCTCTACCAGCTCGCGCAGGATCGGCTGGAACAGACCCAGGACACGCAGCATGCCGATCCCGACGGCGCGAATTTTCACCTGTTTGCCCGCCATCTCGCTCACCATTAAGGCGACCTGCTGAAAGCTCGGCGTCCCGCCTCCCGCCAGATGCCACCAACGTCCATGTGCATCAGGGTGTCGCAATAGATCGAGCACCACTGGTCCTACATCCGGCACGAAAACGAACTGGTGAGGGCGGTTGATGGGTGCGATCAGATCTGCAGTCCCGCCGGTCCCTGCCGCGTTGAAAAGGCTATCGAGAAGACTGTTCTTCAGCCGGGGTCCATAGAAGTCTGGCAGCCGCAGCACGATGCCGCGAATCTTTCCCGCTGCATCGGCTTCCAGCAGCAGGTCCTCCTGCTGCTTGCGCATCTTGCCTTTGAACGTATGCGGCTCGCGCGGATGGTCCTCGCGCGCAGGCGTCCGCTGCGGTCGTCCGTAGGGGTACACCGTGCCGACCAGCAGCATCTGGCCGACACTCTCAGCAATCGCAGCATCAAGAGCCTGGCGCATCACCACCGGATGCAGCTCGAAGTGGTTGTAAGGCACGCCGACCAGATAGACAACCGCGTCTGCGCCCCGCACAGCTGCTCTTGCGGAAGCGGCATCGTCCGGGTTCCACACGGCAATCTCCGCCAGCGGGTCCGAGCCAAACGTCCGGTCAAGCGAGCCCCGGTCGCGTCCTACCGCGCGATAGTTCTCGCCTCGATTGCGCAGCTCTGTTGCGATGCTTCTACCAACTGCGCCTGTGGCGCCTAGCAAGACAACCTTGCCCATGGCAGCTCCTACTGCACCTGTCCCTGAGGTCGCAGGCGCCGCATCTCCACCGCACAGGCCACGGCGTTCATTGCCGACAGCTTCAGATTGTCGGCCGCCGCCCACAGCCAGAAGCGGTTGGTGGCCGTACTTTCATCTTCTACGCCCCGCACACGGACCAACACTTCTTCCTGGCCGGACGCCGCAAGGTTGGATGGCGCATCTTCATCGCTCGCAGCAACCTCGATGTGCTCGCTTGTCGCCAGCAGTTGACGGAGTTGTTCGGCGGTCATCGGGCGTGATAGCTCCAGGCCGATGGACAACGTGTGCCCGTGGAAGACAGGCGCATGCACCACCTGGATAGCGACAGACGGCAGCTTGCCCGCGGCCAGAAGCCGATAGTGGCGTCGCACCCGCGCTTCAGTCGCCTGCAAATCGATCTTCCCCTCCGAGCCGGCTGTGGGCGTCGCATTGAAGGCGACCTGCGTGTCGTAGAGGGCTTTCGGCAGCGTCTGGAACGAGAGCAGGCTTACCGTTTGCTGGTGCAGCTCGTCCATCGCGCCACGTCCATACTCGGAGGCCGGCTCGAGCACTGTAGCAAACGCGGCCTGCACCGCGGACGCCTGGCGTATCTGGCCAAGCAGAAGCGCCAGCATCAGCGCCGCGGGATGCGCCGCTATCACAGCAGGCGTTCGCAGATTGAGCGCCTCGACAGAGTGCTGCACCCACGGCGCGAGCACAATCGCATCCGTCTCCCCATCCAGTGCTCCCGATAGATCGAGAATCGCGGATCCGGCATGCGCCGCCGTCTGCCAGTGTTTTCGCGTTAGGTCCGCGCTCCCGGCGAAAAACGTGAAATCTGTATGCGCGAAGGATGAGGGCGTGATCTGCTGAATGAAGGTGACTTCATCGCCCACGGACTCCAATTGCCCGATCGCTTCCTCATCGTCCATCAGGACAAAATCGGCGGAGGCAAACGGCGACTCGCCAAGGGCTTCGTTCAACTCCTTGCCGCGCAGGGAGGCGGCTCCGACAATGGCAATACGGTTGTTCACTGGCATAGGCTGGCTGGTTCTCACAAACTGGTTTCAGTGGCTCTGCTCTTTAGGCGCTTGAATCTGAAGGTTATCCGGTGCGCTACCCTGGCTTTGCCCTTTGCGGCGCCGATGCGCCGAATAGGCTGCACGCGCCACCAGGCCGGAGAACATATAGGCAAAGCAGCAAAGGAAGAGCAGCTCCTCGGAAAAGTGCACCAGGGCGTAGATGACCAGGCCCAGTAGCACCATGACCTGGAACGGATGGCGCCTGGAGAAGTTGATCTCCTTACCGCTCCAGAATCGCCATGTGCTCACCATAAGAAATCCGGCAAGGCCGACCACGCCGATCCAGAGGGCGGCGAGCCACTGATTCGTCACCGGCCAGCCGCTCACAAGGTGCACGACTGCGGCGAGCACGCCCGCCGCCGCCGGAATTGGCATGCCAACGAAATACTTGCGGTCCGGCCGCCCTGGATTCTTGGGTTGCGGATCGTGACTGATGTTGAAACGTGCAAGCCGGCTCGCTCCGCAGAGCAGAAAGACAAAACAGATAAACGCGCCAAGCTCGACCAGCAGGCGGCGCACGCTTGGCTGCATCGTCATCGGCAGCATGCGGAAGCCCCACGTGTAGGCGAGAATGCTCGGGGCGACGCCGAACGTGATCACGTCCGCCAGCGAATCCAGTTCCTTGCCAAACTCACTGGCCGTATTCGTCATGCGGGCGATGCGCCCATCCAGGGCGTCAAAGGGGATTGCGAAAAGAATCGCAAGCGCGGCATAGTCAAAGTGCCGCGGCTCCACTCGTGATCCCTGCAGGCTTTGCGTAATGGCGTAGTAGCCTGCAGCGATATTGCCCGCGGTAAATAGCGAGGGCAGAACGAACATGCCTCGCCTTCGCGCCCGCTTGCGCTCGGTCACGGGCGCGTCTCCATCACTTCCTTCAGCAGCATCGGCTCATAGGAGGGCACTTCAACATCCGCCAGGATGCTCTCGCCGCCCTTGACACGCTGCCCCCGTTCGACACGGATGTGCGCATCCCCGGGCAGGATCAGGTCGCAGCGGGAGCCGAACTTGATGAGACCGACGCGCTCGCCGCGCTTAAGGGTATCCCCTTCCTTCGGCACAAAGACGATGCGGCGCGCCAGCAGCCCGGCGATCAGCCTGAGCGAGATGATGCAACCCTCGCCTTCCATCGTGACCACACTCTGCTCGTTGCGCTCCGCCGATGCCGGGTCCAGCGCATTTCGAAACTCGCCTGTCTTGTATTGAACGCTACGCACGCTTCCAGCAATAGGTGAGCGATTCACATGTACATCGAAGACACTGAGAAAGATGCTGAGGCGAATGCGGTCGCCTTCCGGCGTACGGATCGGCGCAACCTCAGTGACCTTTCCGTCTGCCGGCGACACCACAAGACCCGGTCCTGCGGGAATGGGCCGGTCGGGGTCGCGGAAGAACCAGAGAAAGAACGCAGCGAGCAGCACGGGAATTGCCACCAGCAGCCAACTGGCAAACCAGTCGACCGTGAAAAAGCGCACTACGGCAGCAACAAACAGCAGGCTGATCGCGTACCAATATCCATCACGAACCATCAGTTCCTCAAAGCGCCATTATACGGGCCCTTCCCACCCTCAACAGCCGAGCCGACGGCGCATCAACAGCGCATCTTCCGGGGGATTGGCATAGTACGCCGCGCGCCGTTCCTCGATTCGGAAGCCGCAGCGCTCATAGAGCCGCACAGCGCCCGCGTTGGACTCCCGCACCTCAAGCCGGATGTGGTCTGCCTGCAGGTCACGCCCCCAGTTCAGTACGGCATGAAGAAGCATGCCGCCGATTCCGCGCCGCCTGAGTTGCGGCGGGACCAGAACGAATTCCAGCTCACACTCCGCCGGCGCACCGGGAATGGTCAACCCTGTTGCAACCGCAAAGCCCGCCATCCCGGAACCGGTTTGCTCTGCGATCCAGCCTCGGCGCAGCCTTCGCTCGTTTGCAGAGGGCGCTTTGACCACAGCCGCAAAATCGTCCTCGCTCCACGCGGGCGCCCCTGGAGCTTCGTTCATCCAGGCGCGGATCAGCCGCAGATCATCCTGAATCATAGGGCGGATGCGGATCATTGAGTTGATTTGCTGGATGGCCGCGCGAATAACTCCGCATCGGAGCGGCGCAAGTAGTTTGCGTCCAAGGCATTGAGATCTTCCTGCACTTTCGCCTGCAGGCGAGGTAGTGCAGCTCGGGCCGCCGCGCAGGCGTCCAACGGCCCCACCTGCTCTGGCCGCCATTCGGCAAATCGATTCGCAGCTTCCTCCTCGGCCACAATCAGCGAGGTGCCGGCTTCTGCCGCCGCCGCGATCTCAGGAAAGGTCGCGAGCCATTCCCGCTCCGCTCGCCGTGCATAGAACTCGTTGCGCCCTGCGTTGAGCAAAGCCAGCGTGTCCCGCCGCGTATGGATCTGACCGCTGAGGACGAATAGCCGCGATATCGCGACAATTGGAATAGCCGCCGCGTGAGCCAGCCCCTTAGCAGTGCTCAACCCGACGCGAATTCCGGTAAAGCTGCCCGGCCCATTGACGACCACAATCGCACGGATCGTACGCAGATCGAGCGCAGAGTCCCGTAGCAGAGCCTCAATAGTTGGCATTAACTGCGCAGACGCTGTCCGCCCACGTAGCTCGATCTGAGCGATACAGGTCGCCGCCACTGCGTCATTTCCAATGTCGATGAGCGCGACCGTGCCTCTATCTCCGCATGTATCGAACGCGAGCACTGGATGCTCGATCATCACGCCGGGTCCTGGCAGATTTCAAGCAGCACGCCGCCTGTGCTCTTCGGGTGCACGAAGAAATAGAGGTGACCGCCCGCTCCAGTTTGAATCGCGGGCGAGACAAGCGTGACGCCGCGCGCATGGAGCTCTTTCCATGCCGACTCGATGTCATCGACATGCAGAGCCACGTGATGGAGTCCCGGTCCGCGCTTGCTGAGAAAGCGGCCGACAGGGGTCTCTGGGCTGAGCGGCTCGAGCAATTCCACGCGGCTCTCGCCCACCGGCAGCATGGCCACTCGCACACCTTCGTGCGCGACAGTCTCTTCATGCGTGACGCGGAGCCCAAGCGCCTCGTAGAAGTCCCGAGCGGCCGCAATGCTCTGCACAGCAATTCCAAGATGGTCGATGCGTGCGCTCATACGCGGCTGCCTCCAGTAATCGCGTTCACCATCTGGCTCGCTGTTGCAAACGGATCTTCCTGCCGCGCTGCGATGCGTCGCGCGTGCTCTGCAAGCTCATCCGGCTTCAGTGCATGCGCGCGCAATCCGCGCAGCAGCTCCGCGCGAATCATCTCGGTCAGGCGCTCGCGCCACTGTTGTTCCCGGCGCTCCCGCAGATGCCGATCCTTCTGCAGCCATGCGGTGAAGTTGCCGATGGCGGCAACCAATCCGTCTGTTCCCTGCCCCGTGGTCGCCACCGTGCGCACCACGGGCGCTACCCAACTGCCATGCGATCCGGCGAACGACTGCATCGCCTTCAGCTCTTTCTCGACGCGATCGGCACCTTCACGATCCGACTTATTCACGATGAAGATGTCCGCAATCTCCAGAATGCCGGCCTTGATGCTCTGCACATCGTCGCCCATGCCCGGGACCAGCACCACCAGGGTGATATCCGCAAGCCGCACAATGTCGATCTCGTCCTGACCGACACCGACCGTTTCGATGAGAATGCGGTCGCGTCCGCTTGCCTCGATGAGCATCGCGGCATCCGCCGCCGCGCGCGCCAGACCACCCATGGCGCCCCGGGTGGCCATGCTTCGCGCGTAGACTCCCGCATCTGCATGATGGCGCTCCATGCGGATCCGGTCGCCGAGAATCGCTCCGCCGCTGAAGGGACTCGTCGGATCCACCGCAAGAATTCCGACCTTGTGCTGCTGTTCGCGGAACGCGCGCGCAAGCTGATCCACCAGCGTGCTCTTGCCGGCGCCCGGCGCGCCTGTAATACCGATGCGCAGCGCGTCGCCGGTCTGCGGGAAACATGCTGAGAGGAGCGTTTTCGCGCTGGGCGCATCGTCTTCCACCAGCGAAATGGCCCGGGCGAGCGCACGCGATTCGCCGGCCAGCAATCGCTCGGTCAGCCGCGCAACTCTGGCGTCAGCAGAATTTTCAGATTGGATCATGGCCTGCAAGCTGCGAGTCTAGCATCCGAAAAACATCAGTTGGCTCAGGGACGCTTCAGCAGTTCGCGCGCAATGACCATGCGCTGAATCTCACTGGTGCCCTCGCCGATGGTGCAAAGCTTTACGTCCCGATAGAACTTCTCGACCGGATAGTCCTTGATGAAACCGTAGCCGCCGTGAAGCTGCACTGCTTCATCGCAGATGCGGACAGCGACTTCGCTGGCGTAGAGCTTCGCCATCGCCGAGTCGCTGGTCGTGGTCTGCCCGGCATCCTTCATCGTCGCAGCACGCAGCGTGAGCAACCGCGCCGCTTCGAGATGCGTCGCCATATCAGCCAGCTTCCACTGAATCCCCTGGAACTCCGCAATCGCTTTGCCGAACTGGCGGCGTTGCTTCACGTACTTACGCGCAGCATCGTATGCGCCGCGTGCGATCCCCAGGGCAAGAGCGGCAATCGAGATGCGCCCGCCATCGAGGATACGCAGCGAGTCCACGAAGCCCTCGCCTTCCTTGCCAAGCAGATTCTCGCCTGGAACCTCACAGTCTTCGAAGATCAGCTCCGACGTGTCGCTGGCGCGCAGACCCAGCTTGTTTTCCTTCTTGCCGGGACGGAAGCCGCGCATTCCCTTCTCCACGATGAACGCAGAGAGCCCATGCGTGCCCTGTGTCTTGTCAGTCACTGCGATCACCACCGCAACGTCGGCGTGGCCGCCGTTGGTGATGAATGTTTTGGTGCCGTTCAGGACCCAGCCATCGCCTTTGCGAACGGCCGTGGTCCGCGCCCCCGCCGCATCCGACCCTGAGCCCGGCTCCGTCAGTCCCCAAGCCGCCAGCCACTCTCCTGTAGCCAGCTTCGGAATAAAGCGGCGATGCTGTTCCGCGTTTCCGGCGAGATAAATGTGGTTCATGCCGAGCGAATTGTGCGCAGCCATGATGATGCCGATCGACCCGTCTACGGCCGAGATCTCTTCAATGGCCATCATGTAGTCGACATAGCCGAGCTCCGCGCCGCCCAGCTCCGTCGGAATCAACACACCGAGCAGCCCCATCTGACCAAGCTGTTTCACCACGGCCGATGGAAACTCGCTTGCCTCGTCCCACTCCATAACGTGCGGCGCGATCTCCTTGGCGGCAAAGGCGCGGATCTCGCGGCGAAGTTGCTCCTGCTCTTCGGTCAGGCGGAACGAGTGACTACGCGCATCAGGAAGGGTGGCTGAACTCATCGATACGTCTCCGGGAAAACCTTTGATCGTATCACGCAGCAGCAGGGTTGTTATACGAGGAAACCGTTAATGCAGAAAGTGGCAAATCACTGTTCCGCACGCTGCTCGGATCGGGGGCCGCCTCAATTGCCGGTTCATCGAGCCGGTGTTAGCGTTGTTTCGCCTTCAACCTCCCGCCCCCACAGGAGCCGAAATGCAACCGCCAATGCGGCGTGTGCCAGCGCAAGAGGAACCGATCGAGACGCCGCGTCTCCTCCTTCTCACCGTGACCGCGGCGGCGCTTGATGCCGATCGAGCCGGGCAGAAGCTCGGAGAGCTCCTCGGCGTAATCGTGCCAGGGGCTTGGCCACCGCAGTACTGGGACCAGAAGGCGATCGAATATCTACATCGGCGCATTCAGCGCACTCCGGACTACCTGGGATGGTGCCGCTATGTCGCCCTGAAGCAGCCTTCAGCGCTACCCCTGCTCATCGGAGGATGCGGTTGCACCGAGCCACCCGAAACCCGGGAGGAGGTCGAGATCGGATATTCAATCCTCAAGGAATTCCGCGGCCACGGCTACGTGACCGAAGCACTCAATGCACTCATCCCCTGGATCTTCACCTACAGCCCGGCGCACTCCGTCTGCGCGCAAACGTATCCCCATCTTGCAGCATCCATCGGCGTGCTGCGCAGGTGCGGATTCATCATGGACGGCACGGGCAAAGATCCGGGCACCGTGCTCTTCCGTCGCATGCGCATCTTGGAAGACTAGTTACTCCAACGGCTTCTACCGCATCATTGCAGCAGGAAATCCGCAAAGACAAAGCCGTCGTGCTCCTCCACCGCGCCACCCATTAGCGAAATAGGCGCAGCAAACATCGGCCCTGCATAAGCACAGGTGTGGAATTCGCCATTCTCCGCGCAGGGATCTGCGCCGGCGGGCAATTCGACCAGCAACGACGCATCCAGTTCCCGCCCGGCGAACGTGGCAGGAAGTTTTCGTGGATCGACACAGGTGATACGGGCCCGCAGGCCGCCATCGAGCATCTCGCCCACCAGCTGGCGCGTGTCGCGCCCCCACAACGGAAATACCGGCGCGATGCCGGTGCCGGCCAGACGTTCTTCGCGATAGCGCCGCACATCTTCGAGATAAAGATCGCCGAAGGCCATCGCCTGGACTCCATCATGCACTGCGTTTGCGCAGACGTCCCGCATGACGGCTTCGTACTGTTGGTTGGAGCAGGGCCACGGCAGCGGCGCCTCGATCAGCGGCAACCCCGCGGCCGCGGCCTGCGCGCGCAGCACCGTCGCTCGTGTGCCGTGCATCGCCACTCGATCAAATGCGGTATTGATGGTCGTCAGCAGCCCGACTACTTCGTATTCATCCCGCTGACGCAGCGTATGCAGCGTCCAGGCGCTGTCCTTGCCGCTGCTCCAAGAGAGCAAAATCCGGGAGAGCCCTGTGCGAATCGCCATTCCAACTACCGCATTGCCTGTTCGAGATCGCCGAGCAGATCGTCCACATCTTCTATGCCGACCGAAATACGCACCATGCCGTCCGTAATGCCAATCTTGCGGCGGCCCTCTTCGCCAAGCGCGGCATGCGTCATCGTCGCCGGGTGCGAGATAAGGGTCTCCACCCCTCCCAGGCTTTCGCCCAGCGTGCAGACCCGCACCCGCTTCAAAAGGTCGTTCGCGTGTTCGAATGATCCTGTCTCGAATGTGATCAGCGCGCCGAAACCGGACATCTGCCGCTTCGCCAGCTCATGCTGCGGATGGGTCGGAAGCCCCGGGTAGAAAACCTTCTCGACTCGCGGGTGCTGTGCAAGCCACCCTGCGATCTGCCGTCCGCTGGCGTCGTGTTGGCGCATTCGAACCGCCAGTGTCTTGACGCCACGCAGGATCAAGTACGACTCGAAGGGCGAGAGGATGCCGCCAGTACACTTCTGGATGAACGCGAAACGCTCTGCGTGCTCCGGGCGCGTTCCCACCAGCACGCCGCCTAGTCCGTCCGAGTGGCCGTTTAGGAACTTTGTCGTCGAGTGCATTACCAGGTCGGCGCCGAGTTCGAGCGGCCTCTGAAAATACGGCGACATGAACGTGTTATCCACGCACAGATCAACCGGCTCGCCCGCGCGCTTTGCCTGCTCCCGGCACAGCGTGCTCACTGCGCGAATGTCCGTCAATTGCATCAGTGGGTTGGTCGGTGTTTCTATATGGACCAGCCGTGTGCGCGGAGTAAACGCCTGACGCACATTTTGCGGATCGCTGGTATCGACGTACGTGAATTCAATCCCGTAGTGCGCAACAATTTGATTGAAGAGGCGCGGCGTGCCGCCGTACACATTCGATCCGCAAATAACGTGATCGCCCGTCTTCAGCATCGCTACCAGCGCCGATATCGCCGCCATGCCGCTCGCAAAGACGTGAGCGCTACTGCCGCCCTCCAACGACGCCAGGTTCTGTTCGAGCGCGGTGCGCGTCGGGTTGGAAACGCGCGAGTATTCGTAACCCTTGTTCCTGCCAATTTCCTGCTGGGCATACGTCGATGTGAGGTAGATTGGCACATTCACCGCACCGGTGACCGTCTCCGGCTCCTGACCGGCATGGATGGCGCGCGTTGCAAAGCCATGCTGCGGATTATTCATGGATTCTCCCGAATTGAACTGACTGGATAGTGTAGCGTCGCGACCGGACCGCGCGCTTGACACGAGCATGATGCGCTTGCAGAAGCCGCTTGTTGCATCAGGAAACTATGGAAGCTGGATACGACATGCTTGACACGACCGATCGGTCGGCGGCGGAATGCGTAGATGCTCCGCTTTCGGCCGCTTCGGGCGTGCCAGGATGAGCCTGCGGAACCGACCCTTGCGGCGCATGATCCGAGTGCACAACGCGCGTTGCGAGTGATCCTGCTGTCTTGGTTTCAAATTGAAACCAAGACGGCGACATTTGTTCAGAAATGTGCCGTCTTACTCTGCTCGATTCGCTACACTTGGAATAGAGAACCCGCACGACGAACGCCACCACATTGGTGGCGTTTTTGGTCGGCGGCTCGCTTTTTGCGTGCGAGAGGCAAGACGACCGGTTCTGAGCGGCTTCCAAGTCCTTTGTTTGGAGATCTTTAGGCTCTAACTCCTTTAGAAGTCCAGACTTAGCCCACCAGGCGTCGTCTAAACTCCTGCAAGACAAAGACTTGTACCCACGATTGGAACGGGTAGGGGTAGGGGGTAGGGGTGGGGTAGTGATTGCCTCTATTTCCCGCCCTCGAAGATGTTTTTGGAAAGATAGCGCTCCGCCGAATCCGGGATGATGGTCGCGACACGCTTCCCGGGACCCAGCTTTTGCGCCACCTTCATCGCCGCATGCACATTCGCACCCGCACTGGATCCGCCCAGCAGTCCCTCCTCGGCAGCCATCCGCTTCACCATCGCAAATGCATCGTCGTCCGTCACCATGATGACCTCATCGGCAAGCTCCGGACGAAACGTCATCGGAATGAAGTGGACACCGATGCCCTCGACCCGATGCGGGCCCGGAGGGCCGCCCTGCAGGATAGAGCCTTCGGTCTCGACTGCAATGGCGGCGAGACGCGGATTCCGCTTCTTCAGCCCACGCGCAACGCCGGAAAACGTGCCACCCGTGCCGACGCCGGCCACCAGCGCATCCACGCGGCCCTCCATCTGCTCCCAGATCTCGGCCGCTGTTGTCTCTTCGTGGAAGTCCGGATTCGCCTGGTTCTCGAACTGAAGCGCACCCCACGCGCCAGGCGTTCTGTCCACCGCCGCCTTTGCCATTTCGATGGCGGCTTTCATGCCGTCTTTCTCTGGCGTGCGCACCACGGTCGCTCCAAACCCGCGCATAAGGACGCACTTCTCCTCGGCATAGCCCTCGGGAACAAACAACGTTACCTTGTAGCCGCGGTTCACCCCGATCAGCGCCAGCCCCACGCCGGTATTGCCCGCGGTGGCCTCGAAGATCTCCGATCCGGGCGCAAGCCGACCCTCCTGCTCGGCGCGCAGGATCATGCCCAGCGCCGCGCGATCTTTGACGCTGCCGCCGGGATTCAGGAACTCGAGCTTGGCAAAGATGTCCGCTATGCCGGGCGCGCACAGTCGGGTCAGCCGGAGCATCGGCGTTTGTCCGACCAGATCGGTGATGTCGTCGGCAACACGTAATGCGCCGTAATGGGTGAGGGTAGAAGCTTCAGTCCGCATAAAAAGAACCGACTAGTGTAGCAGTGCGAGAGAGAAACAAGCTCAGGCCGCGAACAGAAGTCGCATAACGCTCTGATTCCTGGTAAGCAGGCGGAGAAGAAGAGTGGTAACGATACGCTGCGGTTTCAGGTAAAGTCATATCAACCAAAAGGCCGGAACGCCTGAGGGCAGACGACAATCACGTTTTCGAACCACCAAGTTGATGGCAAAACGAACGTCAGAGACAACAGAAACCAGAGTTACGCTGAAGACCCTTGCCGAGCATCTGCATCTGACGGCGGGCACGATTTCAGCCGCGCTGAACGATTCGGCAGCAGCCCGGGCGATTCCCGAACACACGAAACGGCGCATTCTCGACGCGGCGCGGGAGCTCAACTATAAGCCGAACTACTTCGCGCGTTCCCTTCGCCTGCAGCGCACCTACACCATCGGCGTCATCGCCCAGCAGATTGGCGATCCTTACGGAGCCGCCATCATCAGCGGCATCGAAGAGTATCTGCGCGATTCGGAATACTTCTTTCTTACCGTGATTCACCGCCACGATCAGAAGGTGCTGCAGACTTACTCCCAGATGCTGATGTCGCGCGGCGTCGAGGGATTCATTACCGTCGATACTTCGATCAAAGAAAAGCCTGCACTGCCGACCGTCGCGGTTGCTGGACATCGGCATGTGCCGGGGGTGACCAACATCACCATCGACCACAAAGTCGCGGCGCGTCTGGCGCTTACGCATCTGCTGAAGCATGGGCATCGCGAGATCGCATTTCTGAAGGGGCAGAAGGACAGCTCGGATTCCAAAACACGGTGGACCGCCATCTGCGAGGTCGCGCAGGAGCTTAACGTGCGGGTCCGTCCCGAGCTAACGGTGCAGATCGAAACTGATCTCCCCACCCCGGAGCTTGGGTACCCTTCGGCGAAAAAGTTGCTCGCGCGCAACGAACACTTCACGGCGTTGTTTGCCTACAACGACATCTCCGCCATCGGCGCGATTCAGGCGTTTCAGGAGGCCGGCCTTCGTGTGCCGGAGGATGTTTCGGTGGTCGGGTTCGACGACATACCGCTGTCGGTCATATTCAAGCCCGAGCTCACGACGGTGGGCCAGCCCCTGCACCGCATGGGCCGTATCGCAGCCAAGACCATCATCCAGCAGATCGAAAAAACCGCGGAATATCAGCCGGAAATCATGATTGAGCCGGAACTCATTCAGCGGGCTTCATCATGCCGGGTGAAGAACGGTGCGGGTGCAGCGAAGTGACCTTCGATCATGCTGGCCGACTGCTCGTCATCGCCTGCTGAGCAAAGCCAGAGCGTTCTTGCGATAGATACGCTCAAGAATCTCGTCTGGAAGTGCAAGTCCATAAATCTGCCATCGCCCCTGGCGCGAGGCGTGCGATGGATACTCAAAAAATTCGTCCTCGGTCTCGAAAAAGCGATAGTGCGCGCGATACATTGCTTCCTCGGGCAGCAGGTCCGCGCCGAAGAGGATGCGGTCTGCAAACCGGAGGAAGAATCGCCGCGCCGTGAACGGCTGCCGCCCCAACTCGGCTACGCGGGCCGACATATCAAGCTGAACGTTGGGATATCTCTCCAGCGTCGTCGCTACCGCTGCCAAATCCTCAGGCTGTTCGCCCATGTGCGCGCATATGAACTGTGTCTTGGGATGTTGGGCAAAGACACAATTCCGCTGCTCCAGCAAGTCTTCCTTGCTGAATGACGACCCATAAAAGCTCCAGTCCGGATGCGCAGAGAGTTCTTCGAAGCGCTCGTTCGCCGCATCGGTCGGCAGGAAGAATGCCGCAGGATCGGCGGTGTGAAACATGATGAATACGCCCAGTTCCGCAGCGCGCGCAAACAACGGATCCAGCCGCGGATCGTCAATGCGGAGCAGCGAGCCATCACGATCGCGCAGTCGCAGCCCCAAATCCTTCCATATCTTCATGCCGATCGCACCCGCGGCGACGCATTGCTCCAGCCGGCGCAGGGATCGATCGAAGAAGCCGTCTTCTCCCAGGTCGCGCCAATCCATCCACGCGATGGTTGAGAAGCGTTTCGGCGAAGCGTAACGAAGCCGCGTGAGGCTCTCGATACCATCGGCGCCGGGCTTCATCGTGATGTTCACCAGGTGTTCAATGCCGCAGGCGTCCATTACGCGCAACACATCGGCAGGGTCCATCCCGTCGACGTGATTGTGGAAGTCAATTGCTGCAAATTTGGGTCGATCGAGCAGGTGTTCCGGGACGCGAAGCATGGATCGCGGCTTGAAGTCGCTCAGGTTCAATGCCACGGTCGTCGCCGCGTTCATCATCGAGACAAACGGATCACGTTCATCGCCCGGCATATCGGCTCCTAGATGTAGAAGTAGCTCACGCGCTGAACTCTGTGACAGACGGCGCGTATGAGTCCATGAAGGCAGAAAGCATCTTTGCATCCGGTTGAGCGGCTGTGCCTCCCAGGCCGGTGGTCGAAAGCGCGCCGGTGGCGTTCGCCAGCAGCAAGCATTCTTGCAGAGAACGCTTCGTCAGCAGTCCATGGACAAAGCCAGCTGCAAAGGAATCCCCAGCTCCCGTGGTGTCTACTGCATTCACGCGAAATGTTCCGACATGCATCCGTTCCGTACCGCGGACAGCGGTCGCGCCTTCGCTGCCCTGCTTCACGACGGTGCACGTAGTGCGCTCTGCCAGCATGGCCAGCGCCCCGCTCGCATGCGTTGCAGCGGTAAGCGCCTGTGCCTCAGACTCATTCACAAACACGACATCCGGGATACGCATGACTTCCCATATCTCCTTCGACCAAACCTGCGCCGGGTCGGAGTTGGGATCAAACGAAACACTCAGGCCTGCAGCCTGGGCCTCGCGCATCAACCGCGGAAACGCCGGGCGCAAACGCTCCTGCAGGAAATAGGAGGTGAGGTGCAGGTGTTTGTATCCGTGAAACAGGTTCGGCGGCAGGTCGTCGTATCCGAGATCGGCGATTGCCCCCAGATGTGTCACCAGCGCGCGGTCCTCACGTGTACTCAGGACGATCGTAGCTCCCGTTGGGCGTTGCGAAAGCAGAACGTTGTCGGTCGAAATACCCGCGTTGCCCAAGGCCTGACGGCAAAAGTGGCCAAAGTTGTCGTCGCCGGTCTTGCTGACAAACCCTACGTTATGACCCAGCCGTGCCATACCGCTCGCGAAAATAGCCGAGGCGCTCCCCAGCACCATCCGCAGCTCCTTCGCCAGCACCTCGCTGCCCAGCAACGGCGGCGAGGCAAGGCCCGAGAGCACCAGATCGACGTTCAATTCGCCAATCACCAGGACAGCTGGAAGCGTATTCACATTCCTTCTTTCGACGATGGTCCGAAGCGGCTGAGTCTTAAAAATACGTCGTTTGCTTTCATTTTGTTTCGTTTGATTGCCTAAGTGTAATACAATCCTCGACTATTGGGCTGAATTCGCCTGATTGAGGAGACGCTGTGGATGCGCTTGGTGCATTGTTGGGATTTTCGGCGGGGCGGAAACGGGAGCTTGGAATTGAGCATACCCCTCGGGAGATCGCGCAGCAGCCGGAAAGCTGGCTTGGTACGGTGGCGTTGTGCAAACAGTTGCAGCCGGAGCTCCGGGCATTTTTGAGGACGCAGGCATGGCGGCCGGTGCTGCTGGTGGGCGCCGGGACCTCGGATTTTGTCGGCCGGTCGGTCGAACGGCTACTGGAGGGGAGCTGGCGCACGTCGGTGCGGGCGGTGGCGAGCACGGAGCTGCTGACCGGCATGAGTGACTGGCTGCGGGCGGACGCGCCGGCGCTGTGCATCTCGTTTTCGCGTTCCGGTGACAGCTCGGAGGGAGTGGCGGCGATCGAGGAGATGCTGCGGCGCTTTCACGGCGTGGGGCACCTGGTGGTTACCTGCAATGCGGACGGCGCTATGGCGCGAATCGCGCGTGGACACTCGCTATCGTTTGCTGTGGTACTGGATCCGGAGACGAACGATCGCGGCCTCGCGATGACCAGCTCTTTCTCCAATATGGTGCTTGCCGGGCAGGCGCTGGCCTATCTGGACGATCTGGACAGCTATGGCGGGATCGTTGAGAAACTGGCGCGGGTAGCCGAGTCCCTGCTGCCGCGAGCGGCGGATGCAGCCGCGAAGCTGGCGAAGAGCGGCTTTCGTCGCGTGTGTTTTCTTGGCTCCGGTGCGCTGGCGGCAGCGGCGGCGGAGTCTGCATTGAAGGTGCAGGAGCTCACGGCCGGCAGAATTTTCACGATGTCGCAGTCGTTCCTCGGGCTGCGGCACGGGCCGCTGTCGTTCATCGATCGGGAGACGCTGGTGGTAGCGTATCTCGCTTCGGACGAGCAGATACGGCCCTACGAGGTGGATCTACTTCGCGAACTGCGACAGAAAGAGCTGGGCGCAACCATTGCGGTGAGCGGGTTCGGGCTCACGCACCAGGCGCTGGAAGGAGTGGACGTAACGCTGGACCTTGGGGACGGAAAGCCTGTTCCCGACGGACTGCGGCCGCCTCTGGACGTGATCTTCGGCCAGTTGCTGGGACTGTTCTGCTCGATGGAGGCAGGCCTGAAGCCGGATACGCCGAGTCCGACTGGCGCCATCTCCCGTGTGGTCTCACACGTCAAGATTCATCCGACGCAATCCCAAACAGTTCCGGAGATCATGTGATCCCAAGACGTTTTCCATCCTGCTCCGTTGCTGCTGGTTCTCTGCTCTTCCTGCTATCCGCCGGCGTAACGGTCCCATCTGGATGGAGTCAGGATCAGCGCGCAAACGCGGCTGGCGAGGCCTCGGCTTCGGTGACTAAGGCGAACGAGTGCCGCATCGGCGATGGGGTGATCGAGGCACGCTGGCCTCTTGAAAACGACAAGCCGGCCGCGCTGGAGATCCGTGATCTGCGCGACGGCCACAGCATCCGGCTGAATGGCCCATTCCGGATCGCTCTCGAAAAGGATGGCATCCTGGAGCCCGCGACGATGAAGCTGTTGGTGCCCGGGCGTCTGGAAGAGCTTGCTGCGAATCCTGATGCGACGGTGGCGGCGGAGAAACTGCCGGGCTTCGCTGTTCATTACAAGCTCGGCGATCCGGCGGGACGTTACACCGTCGACTGGGCGGTGGTGATGCGCAAGGACGCGCACTATATCCGGCAGGTGCTGACCATCACGGCGGGAAACGAGGACGTTGCGATCACGCGCGTGGGCCTGATCGATGCGACGGCGCCAGAGATGAAGCTGACTGGCACGGTGAAAGGGACGCCCCTGGCTGCGGGCGATTTCTTCCTGGGCTTTGAGCATCCGCTCTCTACTTCGAGCGTGGTCCACGAGCATGGCGTGGCCGAAATGGAGCGGGTGCTGCCGCTGCGCGCGGGTCAGACGGTGACCTATTCGTCAGTTGTCGGCGTGGCCGCACCGGGGCAGATGCGACGCGACTTTCTCTCCTATATGGAGCGCGAGCGAGCGCACCCGTATCGTACCTTCCTGCACTACAACAGCTGGTACGACATTGGTTACGAGAATCCTTACACGCAGGCGCAGTCGGTCGAGCGGATCAACACCTTCGGCCGCGAGCTGCACGACAAGCGCGGCGTGACGCTGGACTCGTTCATGTTCGACGATGGCTGGGACGACCGGCAGGGCATGTGGACGATCCGCAAGGACTTCACGGACGGCTTTCTCCCGCTGAAGGATGCTGCCGCCAAATACGGCACGGCGCCGGGCGTGTGGTTATCGCCCTGGGGCGGCTATGCGGAGGCGAAGCAGGAGCGCATTGCCGAGGGCCGCAAAGAGGGATACGAGATCGAGAACGGCGGCTTCGCGCTCTCCGGGCCGAAGTACTATGCACGCTTCCATGAAATCTGCATGGAGATGGTGAAGAAGTACGGCGTGAACCAGTTCAAGTTCGACGGCACCGGCAATGTGGACACGGTGGTGAAAGGCAGCGCCTTCGACAGCGATTTCGACGCGGCGATTCATCTCATCAGCGATTTACGGCAAGTAAAACCCGATCTCTACATCAACCTGACGACCGGGACCTATCCTTCGCCTTTCTGGCTGATGTATGCCGACTCGATCTGGCGCGGCGGCGAAGATCACAGCTTTGCCGGGGTGGGGCCGGAGCGCGAGCGGTGGATCACCTATCGCGATACGCAGGTCTACAACAACGTGGTGAAGCAGGGGTCACTTTTTCCCCTGAACTCGCTGATGCTGCACGGGTTGATTTACGGACAGTATGCCTATCACCTGAAGACGGATCCGGATGGCGACTTCAAGAACGAGGTGCGCGACTACTTCGGCACCGGGACGGACCTGCAGGAGATGTACATCACTCCGTCGCTGCTGAAGCCGGCGGACTGGGATGTGCTGGCGGAGGCAGCAAAATGGTCGCGAGCGAATGCGGGAGTGCTGAAGGATACACACTGGGTGGGCGGCGATCCGCGGTGGCTAGCGGTGTATGGCTGGGCGTCATGGACGCCGGAAAAAGCCATCCTGACGCTGCGCAATCCGAGCGAAAAGCCGCAGGATTTTCAGCTGGATGTAGCCCGTGCCTTCGAACTGCCGGAAGGGGCGGCGCGGCATTTTCGCGCGCACAGCCCGTGGCGGGATGAGGCGGATACCCCTACGGTAGAGCTGGAGGCGGGGACGCCGCATACGTTCCATCTGAAGCCCCTCGAGGTGCTGACCCTGGAGGCTATACCGCAGTAGGGCGGAGCGGCATCCCATCGGCTTTGAGGTCGGATTGAGGTTTGAAAACGGCCTTTAGCGATTACTTCGATTGCACCGTTGAGTGTGCCATATATGACAACTCGTGTCATATATGCCTGTTTCGTTTTGCTTCGGTTTCCCGGAATGGAATCGTTGCGGGTTACGCTCTGGATCGCGATTTTGGTGCGGATTTTCCGGAGTCCGGGCGGGGCGATTCGGTGGATTCGCGGATGATGAGCGTGGGAGCGACGCGGACGGTGCGCGGCTCCTTGCTGATGCGGCGTTCGATGCGGTCGATGAGAATCCCGGCGGCGCGCGCGCCCATCTCGTAGCTGGGCTGCACCACCGTGGTGAGATGAGGATGGAAGGGGCTATCCACGGCGAGGTCGTCGAAGGTGGCGAGCGCGACGTCCTGCGGGCAGCGGATGTTCAGTTCTTCGAGTGCCTTCAAGACGCCGAGAGTCATGACGCCGTTGCAGACGAAGATGGCGGTGGGGTGGGATGACTGATCTCTTCCCTTCTGCGTAAGGATCTGTTTGCCGAGTTTGTAGCCGGAGTCGTGGCGAAAGTCGCCTTCGAAAATACGGCTTCTCTGGACGGGGATGCCGGCCTCGTTGAGCGCTTCCTCATAACCGCGGAGACGCTCGCGGCCGGTTTGCAGATCGAGCGAACCGGTGATGATGGCGATGCGGCGATGACCCTTCTGGATCATGTGGCGGACACACTCCCGCGCGCCACGCACGTTGTCGAGCAGAACGGCATCGGTTTTGACGCCGGGCACGGTGCGATCCAGGCAGACGAGCGCGACGCCAGCGTCGATGGTGCCCTGCAGATGCGTGGTATCGGTGCTGCTGGCGGACGCGAGCAATACGCCATCGACACGATAGGAGCGCAGCGCTGCGACGATGCGGCGCTCGCGGCCGATCTGCTCATCGGTGTTGGCGGTCATGAGGAAGTAGCCGCGCTCGAAGGCAGTGTCTTCCGCGCCGCGAATGATCTCCGGGAAGAACGGATTGGTGATGTCGGGAAGGACCATGGCAAGCATGCGGGTCTGCCGGACCTTGAGACTGCGGGCAATCTCGTTTGGAGAGTAGTTCAGTTCCTGAATGGCGGCGCGCACGCGATCGGTCAGTTTCGGGCTGACTTTGCGGGTCCCGCGGATGACATTCGAGACCGTAGCGATGGAGACATCCGCGCGCTTCGCTACTTCCACGATGGTTGCTGCGCGGTCTGGAGCAAAGCCGTTCGTCTGCGTTCGAACCATACGCTATGACAAGAACTGTATCGTGGATTGAAGCAGCCCACAAATGAAGATTTCCTTGCCAGACGCCTATATAAACGATTCACGGACTCGCCCGTCATGGCGGCGCGCCGGTGGCGAGTTTTGTTAGGGTCGCTCGCTGTGCTCGCGCACGTTTGGATCTTTGGGCGACCTGGCTGAGTCCACATTTCTTGAATATGTGGGTAGTGCGATACACCGAGAGGACACAAAATGCTGAAAGGAATTTCTCCTCATTTAAGTCCCGAGCTGCTGAAGACACTCTGCGAGATGGGCCATGCGGACGAAATATTGCTGGCCGACGCGCATTTTCCCGGACACACGCTGGGACGACGGGTGGTGCGGGCCGATGGACTGAATGTGTCGCAGTTGCTGGATGCGATTTTGCCACTGTTCGAATTGGAGAAGGCGGACGATGCGCTGGCGATGATGCAGCCGGATGGCGGGGACGCGATGAATGGCGATGTGGAGGCGGATTTTGGCGGCGGTGCGGCGGCATGCGTCGCGTACGGCTGCGCCCGTGCGGGTGGCGCGGGGAGATTTTTATGAGCGCGCGAAAGCGGCCTATTGCGTGGTGATAACGGGTGAGCTGCGGGCTTACGGGAATTTGATTTTGAAGAAGGGTGTGACACCGGCGTGAGTGGTGAACCCTTGGGAACTGCCCCACCCTGACTTCATTAGGATGGGGCACCCGATTTTGCTGATGGTTAGCGCTTCAGGCCGGCGTTGCCGGGGCCTCCGGTGGGCTGCAGTGCGGGGAGACGTTCCTCGACTGGCGGCAGCGGAGGGAAAGGCTGGTGCGGCTCGGCCTGGTACCAGTAGCCGACGGAGTAGTAGTTGTCCGACCGGGCGTTGGCGTGGCCGTGCTCGATGGTGGCCTTGAAGGATTTGGTGAACGGGATGGGGGAGTCGAGATGGAAGCGGTAGACGCTGGAGCGGCCGCCGGCTAACTCGGTGCCGACGACGGGCGCGCCGTAGAGCTGATAGGAGAAAGGCTCGCCGCCGAAATCCCATGCGCCGAGGAAGTAGTCCTCGGTGCCGGTGCCGACAATGTCGGGCTTCGTGGCCCCGTCGATAAAGAACATGTCGTCGCCTTCACCCCACCACATGTCCTGATTTTGCAGCACGGACATGGTGACACCTACGTACTGACCGTGGCCCTTGGCTTCAAACCAGACGTAGTTGTCTTTGCCGTCGAAATTGGCTTTGTCGTTGACCTGCGGGTCGCCGTTCGACTTCCAGTCCGTGGTCCAGCCGTGGTTGGGTTGCGACTGCCGGTATTGCGCGTGGAAGTAGAGGGTGCCGGCGGGGAGCGGGTGGTCGTAGGTGCGGTAATCGATGTTGTAGTAGAGAGAGCCGATGGCTTCCTGGCCCTCGTTTGTAACCGTGATGCGCGCGTGATGGGCGAAGGGCATGGGGAAAAAGCTGTTGAGGCTTTTGACGCTGCCGACCGAGAGCATCTCCGATTGCCAGCTGTGATATTCGCCGAGCCCGAGACCGAAGAAGTCGCCGATGGGGGCTTCGACGCTGGGGTTCTGTTCGCCGTCCCAGTAGATGCGAAGCACGATGCGCTTGAGGTTATACGGTTCGTTATCGGCGATAGTGAACCAGATGTGCGAGACGTCGCCGGGGCCATCGGCGTCGAGCACGGTCTCGGTGGCGCCGGGCGCGACGTGACGGAAGTCGGCGTTTGCGCCTTTGGGGTCGGTGCTGGAGGCGCGATGCAGCACGTAGGTCTGCTGCATGGTGAGGTCGGGCTGCCATCCCGGTGTTTGCGCGTTTGCACCGAGAGCGATTGCGCCCAGGGCGAGAAGAAGTGCAGATCGGGTCATACGAGATCACCTCTTGATGCGGTTTGAACAGCAGATCCCTCCACTGCGCGGCTTCGCCGCCCCGGTCGGGATGACGAATGGTTTTGGCTCTTCTGTGTCATGAATTTCAGTCAATACCAAGTTTGTGTTGCATTTGTTCGAGAGAGATGCCGCTGGTTTCCGGGTAGTAGAAGAGGACGATGAAGAAGTCGAGCACCATCATGACGCCGAAGAAGATGAACGGATAGGCACCGGAGGTTTTAGCCATAACGGGAAAGATGAGTGAGATGACGGCATTCGTGATCCAGTGCGCGGAGCTGCCGAGGCTTTGGCCCTTGGCGCGCACGCGGTTGGGGAAGACCTCGCTGATGTAGACCCAAAGGACCGCGCCCTGCGAGATGGCGAAGCAGGCGATGTAGGCCATGAGCAGCCAGACAAGCCAGGCGAGATGCTGATGGGTGAAGAAGAGGATGGAGATGATGGTGAGGCAGATGACGAGGCCGACGGTGCCGGTGAGCAGAAGCTTTTTGCGGCCAAGCTTGTCGATGAGCGACATGGCGATGAGCGTAGCGACGAGGTTGGTGGCGCCGACGGCGATGGCCTGCAGATCGCCGGAGATGCGCGATGCACCGGCGAGGGCGAAGATGTCGTTGAGGTAATAAAGAATGGCGTTGATGCCGGAGAGCTGGCAGAACATGCCGACGGTCCAAGCGATGATGATGGGCTTTTTGTACTGGCGGGAGAAGAGCGGATCGGTTGCGCCGGATCGCTCAAGATGGACGGAGGCGACGATCTCGTCGAGTTCTTCCTGAGGCTTGGTAACGCCGGTGAGGCGGAGGACTTCGAGGGCCTCACGCAGATTAGACTGCGTCACGAGCCAGCGCGGGCTGCGTGGGATGACAAACAGCGTGATGAGAAAGAGCACGGCGGGGATGCCGGATGCTCCGAACATCCAGCGCCAGTCGTTCGCACCCACGTGCATGCTGCCGATGATGGCGTTGGAGATGTAGGCGAGCAGAATGCCGACGACGATATTGACCTGAAAGAAGCCGACTAGGCGGCCGCGCCAGTCGGGCGGGGCGATCTCCGCGATGTACATCGGGCCGAGGACTGACGAGCCACCGATGCCGAGTCCGCCGATGAAGCGGAAGACAATGAGGGCGGGCCAGTTCCATGCGAGCGCGCAGCCAATAGCGGAGAGCACATAGAAGATGGCCATGACGCGGAGGCTATCGCGTCGACCGAATTTCTGACCCGGCAGGCCAGCGGTCATAGCGCCGATAACGGTGCCGAGTAAGGCGCTGGAAACGGTCACGCCGAGCAGCGCGGGGGAGAGGTGATAAGTGTGCGTGAGGGCGGAGGTGGTGCCGGAGATAACGGCGGTGTCGAAGCCGAAGAGAAGGCCGCCAAGGGCGCCGACAATCGTGCTCTTTACTACATGCGAGTTGATGCTCATTCAGTCTCCAAAGCGCGCGCATCGGCTGCGATTTCGCGCAAGCGGGGCAGGATGTGCCCAAGGCGCGCGGCCGGCGAGGCGGAATTTCCAAGCGAAAAATACGCTTCGCGATACAGTGGATATAAGTTACCGTACGTCGCGGCTGCTCGCTTGTCCGGAAGAAATGTTTCACATGGAGGACAGAGCACGGCCTGCGCTTCTTCGACTGTTCTGTAATCGCCGGCGGCGAGGAACGCGAAGATGGCCGAGCCCAGGCTGGTGACATCGCCAGTGGGCACGAGCACCGGCTTGTTGAGCGCGTCGGCGTAGACCTGATTGAGCACGCGGCTCTTCTGCGGAATGCCGCCGCCATTGATGATGCGATGGACGGGCGAGCCGTGCTGCTGCATGCGCTCCAGGATGATGCGCGTGTGGAGCGCGGTGCCTTCGATGGCGGCGAAGAGCTCGTCCTGCGCGGTGTGGATGAGGTTCCAGCCGAGAGTGACGCCGCCGAGATTGGGATTGACGAGAATGGTGCGATCGCCATTGTCCCAGACGAGGCGGAGAAGGCCAGTCTGCCCAGCGAGGTAGCGGTCGAGGCCTTCGGAGAGGGCAGAGACCGATGAGCCTGCGCGGCGGGCGATGCCGTCGAAGATGTCGCCGACGGCAGAAAGGCCGGCTTCGATTCCGGTGTACCCGGGCAGTACGGAGCCGGGGACGACGCCGCAGACGCCAGGCACCAATGTCTGCTGCGAGCTGACGCCGATGATGCAGGTGGAGGTGCCGATGACGTTGACGACATCGCCGAGGCGGATGTTGGCGGCGACCGCATCCCAGTGCGCGTCGAGCGCGCCGGCGGGGATGGGAATGCCGGCGCGAAGGCCGAGGCGCTCAGCCCATGCATCGCTGAGGTGCCCGGCGATGTGGTCCGAGGTTTCGTAACTGCCGCTGAGCATTTCGCGCACACCCTGGAGCAGCGGGTCGACGGAGGCGAGAAAGGCATCCGAGGGCAGGCCGCCCCATTTTGCATTCCACATCCACTTGTGGCCCATGGCGCAGATGCTGCGCGGCACATCGGCAGCCGAGCGGATGCCGCAGAGGGTGGCGACGATCATGTCGCAGTTTTCGAGCGCGGTGACGAGGCGCGCGCGTTTTTCCGGATTTTGACGGAGCCAGTGCAGGAGCTTGGAGAAGCCCCACTCGGAGGAGTAGACGCCACCGCACCAATCAATAGCTTCGAGATGCTGCTGGTGCGCGGCGGCAGTGATCTCTTCGGCTTCGCGCCAAGCGCGGTGATCGCACCAGAGATAGTAGTCGTCTAGGGGTTCGAGATTTTCGCCGACCGGAATGACGCTCGAGCCGGTGGCATCGACAGCGAGCGCGCGGACCTGGCCGCCGCGTACGCCGCTGGACTGGAGCGCGCCACGCATCGCAGCGTCGAGCGCGTCCATCTGGTCGCGATGGCTCTGGGTAGCTAGATTGGGATCCTGCGCTGAGCGGCGCAAGGGATAGTCGGCGACCCCGGAGCCGAGGCGTCCCTCGGTTTTGCTGAAGAGGGAGACGCGCACGCTGAGTGTGCCGAAGTCAACGCCGGCTACGATGCTCATCGGACTGGCCATCCTGCGGATATGGTTGAGCGGCGCTTCGCGCCGACATTGAACGATAGATACAGCAGGTCCTTCACTCCACCTTCGGTTACGTTCAGGATCATCACATTCAGGCAAAACGCTGACGACTCACCACATCGCCTGGTTTCAATCAAGTGAAGCTGACACTACCGCAGAGATGCACGCCGACGCCGAGGGTGTGGAACATGGCGGCTTTGACGGCGAGGGCCTGGGCGGCTCGCTTTTCGTCCGGAGCGTACGCGATGTTTACGTGATTGGCGCGATGGCGGGCCATGAAGGAGTCGCGCGAAACGCCGTCGAAGGTGGCGCTGACCATGGGCCACTGGCTGGTGGTCTGGCTCCAGCGACGCTCGGTCTCTTCCGCGGGAAGCGCGACGACCGAGCCGAGGCCCATATCGACGTGCAGGCGGTTGTCTTCGACGAAGACGCGGCTCCAGACGATCTTGCCGGGGCGGCCGATTCCCTTCAGCGTTCCGCCGCCTAGCGGGAAATACATGGGGGGCTGACGATCGCTGGATGCGCCGCGATAGCCATCAACGAAGTGGCTGGCCGGCGCGGCGCCGGAGATCTGCAGAACCCAGACGAAGTCGTCGATACCATCGCCTTTGTAGTACTCGCCCCAGCGCACGTCGTGCAGCGTGGTGGCGGGATCGAGCTGAAGAGCCTTCCATGAACGGTTGGTGATGAGCGCATCGAGGCCGGCGCCTTCATCCACTTCGTTGAAGTGCGGCAGCGGACCGCCGGCGTAGAGCTCCTTGCCGCTGCTTGAGCGGACAGGCGGGCGCTCGCTGTTGTTGAGCAGGCCTTCGACGAGATCGGAGGCGGGCGCCATGTCTTTGAGGCCCTGCTGATATTGAATGCCGATGGCATCGCAGCCGAATTCGTCGGCGATCTGTAACGCAGCAATGTACATTTTGCATTGCTCGTGAATCTGCTGGTCGGTGAGCTCAGCTTTCTCGTCCTTGCCGGTGTTGAAGCGCAGCCCTTTCTCGTCGAGCCACTGACGGACGGCTTTCGCTTCGGTATCTGGGATGGTCTTCATGCGAGCGACCAGCGCAGACTGACTGAGGCGCTCCTTGAAGACGCCGAGCGGGTTTAGCAGCTCGTCATCAATGACGGCGTTGTACATGCCCATGCAGCCTTCGTCGAAGACGCCAAGGATGGCTTTGTGCTTGAGGAGTTTTGCGGCAAGCTCCTCGCCGGTGCTGCGTGAGGATGCGGGGAGGGCTTTGATATCGAGGTCGCGGACGTGGGAGAGATCGTGCGTGACGGTTGCCTCCCGGATCCATTCCTGCAGGCGGGTGCGGAAGTAGCCGTCGGTGAAGTCCTGACTCCACAGCGAATGAAATGGCACGCCGGCTTTAACGAGCGAGCCGTTGAGGTTGAGGAGGCCGACGAGCCCGGGCCACTGGCCGGACCAGTTGGCGACGGTAAGAATGGGCCCGCGATGCGCGCGCATGCCGGGCAGCACGTGATGCGTGTACTGCCACGCGGCGGTGGCGAAGACGAGGCTGGCTTCCGGGTCGATGTTCGCGAAGATATCCATGCCCATGCGCTGGCTGGAGATGAAGCCGTGGCCCTTTGCCGAATCGACGGGAAAGGAGCGCCCGACCTCCACGCCCTCATCGCGGAATGCCTGGGTGAGGCGGCGCTCCAGGTCTTCCTGGGCGTCCCAGCAGACCTGGTTCGCGGACTGGCGCAGATCTCCGCTGGTGATGAGGACAACCTTTTTTAAAGGTGAGGCTGCGTGCGAACGCGACATGAATTGATCCTCTTTCGTAATTCTGTTCCTTCTAAGTTTTGGATAAGACAATTTACATAGGTGGTATCCGACCCTTCGCTCCGCTCAGGATGGGGCACCCGCCTGATCTGATGTTCTCAAGGGCTGGCCGGCCCCCTCTGCTCGTCTACATGAGTCTGGCTGTCCAGATGCGCGAGCTCGCCCTGAGCCTGGCTGCGCGCTTTGACATCCTCGGAAATTTTTGCGAACTGGCCGAGCGCGTGATTCATCTGCTGCTTGTCGCCGAGGCCGCGATAGGCGCGAGAGAGAAGATACCAGGCGGTCGCATCGTTGTTGTCGACGGAGAGATAGTGTGTCAGATCGTGAGCGGCGGCCTGGTAGTTGTTGCGGTGGAGCTCCAGCTTGCCGAGCAAACGCCATGCGTCCGCGGGAGGGCGGTCCATGAGCAACGCGCCGCGAAGGGTCTTTTCCGCCTCATCATTGTTTCCCAGCAGGAGCTGCGTCTGCCCCAGGAGCGTGTGGACGCTGGCGGAGCGCGGCTGAAGCTGAAGCTCGGCTTGAAATTCGCTGAGGGCTTCGGCCGACTTTCCGCTGCGCAGCAGAGCGCTACCGATGGCTTCATGGATGCCGGGCAGGTCGGGCTTTAAGGCGAGGACGGATCGATATTCCGCGATGGCTTTGTCATCCTGCTGTTGCAGAACAAGCGCATCCGCCATGATCTGATGCGCGCGATAGGAGCCGGGTGCGGCGGAGAGCAGATGTTCGAAGGCGGCGCGGGAGCGCTGCTCGGCCTGCTCGGCCTGGCTGTAGAGCATGTCTTCCTGGCTGTTCGTGGGAATCCTTGTAACGGCGACGGCGACCGGCTTCCCTCCCAGCTCTTCGACTGCGGTGCGCAGCTCCGGGATATCGGGACGGCGGGCATTGGCCTGCTCAAAATCGGCGAGCGACCTTGTACGGTTGCCCTCTAACTGCAACTGCTCGCCGGCTAGTTGCCAGGCACGGGCGCCGTTGGGGGCAGCCTTCAGCAGAGCGAGTGTGCGCTGCCGGCCGATCTCGAGCCACGCCTGACCGAGCGCGTACCAGGCATCGACATTTTCGGGCGCGAGGCGGGTCACTTTATCGAACTGCGTGGCAGCAGCGTCATAGCGTGCCTGCGCGACATAGGCGTATCCGAGCCAGGTGCGCGCGATGACGTCGGAGGAGCGGAGACGGACAGCTGTTTCGAGCTCCGGGACGGCGGCATCCGGCCGGGAGAGCTGGTACTGAGCGAGGCCGGTGAAGAGGTGCGGCGCCAGCAGATTCGTGTTCAGCACGATGGCCTTGTGCAGCACTGCGATCGCTTGCTCCCATTGGTGGTTGAAGTAGAGGGCGACGCCGAGATTGCTCTGTAACTCTGCGCTCGGCGGAAGGTGATGTGCGATGGATTCGTACTCTCGCACCGCGGTCGGGAAATCGCCCTGCTGCTCCGCGTCGTGGGCACGTTGGGCATGAGCGGCCATTTGGCCGGAATCCGGCTGAGTGGCCGTCTGGGCGGACAGAGGCAAAGCCACGCTCGCTGCAAGGATGAGTTTGCGCGCGGGCATGGCCATGGTGGACTAGAACTCCAGCTTCATACCGAACTGGATGATCCTGGGAGCATTTTGTTGTGCGGCCATGATGCCGAAGACGGTATTCGAATTCTGCAGCGACCCCTGGCTGAGATCCGGAGGCGCCGCGTTGACGATGAAGGTCTGCGCATTACCGCCGGAAGAAAAGATGGTTCGATTCAGGGCGTTGAAGAAATTAGCTTGAAATTGCAGGTTTAGATTTTCGTGGATAGTGGTCCGCTTGGAGACGGAGAGGTCTTCGTCGACGTAAGCGGGCATCCGCAGCGCGGAGATAAGGTTGGGCGCATTGCCAAACTGGCCCGGTGCGGGCAGCGAGAACGCGGCAGGATTGATGTAGAACTGGCAGGCATCTCGGCCCGCATCCTGCTGCACTGGCCCGGAGCAGCGACGGTTATATGCAGGGTTCTTAAGGGGCTGGCCGGGGACGATGTTGGGCCGGAAGCTATATCCATCGCCCGCAGCGAAGAATGGATTGGAAGCGCCGAGGGCGTCGTACTCGATATGGATCGGGCGACCACTCTGGTATTGCTGAATGCCTGAGACGGACCAGCCCCCGGCGACCGTGTTCAACGCCCCGCCGTGGCTTAGGAACCGCTTGCCGCGACCGAGAGGCAGGTCATAGGTATAGCTGAGCGAAACGACATGCGGTATATCCGAGCTGGTGACGGCGCGCTCGCCGTGCGGATTGTAGTAGTCCTGCGCAAATGAGCCGGAGTACTGAGCGTTTTCGGCGCCTGCGTTCGGGCCGTCATTGGAGTCCACGTTTCCGATGGTCTTGGAAAAGGTGTAGGAAAGCAAGAACGTGAGTCCCTGAGAGTAGCGCTTCTGGAAGCTGGTCTGCAGGCCGTTGTAGGAGACGCTGCCGATGGGGTTGAGCACATTGTCCACATCGCCGTATTGAGGATACGGACGTAGCGCCTGGCCGGCGGTCGCTCCGGTACCGAAGGTATCCGTAAAGCCAGCCCAGGGATTTCTTATGCCCGCCGCTGCGACGCGGGGATCGTCAATGGGAAGAGCGAGGAACTGGTTGAGCGGGAGGCCGGCAGCAGCTGCGGCGCCGCTGTATTTCGCTGTCGCGGCCGACGCGTTGATCTGGTTCGGCTTGGACCATACTCCGAGGTGGTAGGTGTGCATGCCGACATAACCGATGGTGAAGACTATGCTCGAGGACGGCTGGTGCTGAATCTGCCCACTCCAGTAAAGCTGCGTTGGCGGGATACCGGCCTTGGGATAGATGAGCGGCGGATTGTCGTTGCCGACAAGCAGGCCGGGATCGAGCGTGGCGCCGCTAATGGAGGACTGCGGAAAGGGGCTGTCCCAATAATAGGCCGGGGAGCCAACGACGTCGGAGGGGCGATTGACGGTGGCAAGACCGGCGAAGCCGAGCGCGTACTCGCCGCTGCCGATATCGTTCTCCAGATTGTCGTTGCCTACGGGGCGGGTGATGGCGAAGCCGCCGCGGAATGCGGTCCTGTGGTCCGGCCCGGGCGAAAAGGCGAAGCCGATGCGGGGCTGGACACCCTTGTAGTCGATGTCTCCGATGCGCGATTGGCCGTTCCTGCCGGCGCCGCTTCCATAAAAGGTGAAGGCGCCGGGGAGGCCGCCAGCGGAGGGATTGGACAACGTGGGCACCATGGTGGAGACGTCGCCCTTTACTTCGGTACGCGGCACCTGGACGTCGTAACGCAGACCGAGGTTGAGGGTCAGATCAGGATTGACGCGCCAGTCGTCCTGAAGATAGCCGCCCACCTGCCACCAGCGGTATCCCTGGGAGACGGGATAGTCGAAGCGTGAAAAGTCCATGCCGCCGAAGAGGAAGCTGGCCGCGGCATTTCCTGTCCCGACAGGAATGGCAACCGCCTGCCCGCCGGCGAAGCCGGTGCCGTTGAGCGCGGTCTGCGTGGACTCGAAGGTGAAGGCCCCGGTGGGAATACCTGTTTCGTTGCGCTGGAGCCGGCGGACTTCCCCACCTACGGTGAAGGTGTGATTGCCGCGGATCAGCGTCACGTTGTCATTGATGATGTAGCGGTTCTCCGCGTCGGAGGATGCGGTCGTGCTGCCGATGCTGTTTTGCACGGTGCCGATGCCGATATTCGGATAGGGGCTATCGGCTGCGAGGGGCGGCAGGCCTGTGATCCCTAAAGCGCCGAGGCCCGGACCCGGCTGTAAGGGACCGTTGAAGCCTGTATCCCGCAGAAAGCCGATATTGAGATTGTTCATCAGCGTGGGCGAGTGGGTGTAGTTCCAAGTGAGGCGAACCTGGGTAGTTGGGGCCGTATTGGACGTGGCATCGAGCAGATTCAGGGTGCCGTTGTCCGAGTAGGCGTAGCCGCCGGTGAATACGCTGCCCGAAATGGAATGCTTCTGGTTGATGTGCTCATCGATTTTGACGACGACGCGGTGCTCGTCGATTTTGGAGCTCTGCTGGCGTACGTAGTTATCGAAAATGGCATTGCTGTTCGCCGTGGGAAAGCTCTGCAGCACCTTTTGCGAGACGGCGCTGAGACCCGGCAGTCCGGCGGGGATGATGTTACCGGGGAAGGGATCGCGCACCTGGTAGGTCTTGCCATCCGGACCGACAACGGTGTGAACCGAGTATGGATTGTAGATCTCGCCGGTATAGACCGGACGTCCCTCTGGATCGAAGATCGGCGCTCCGCTGTCATCCGTCAGCTGCGGACCCAGGGCCTGGGCGAAATTACCGGCGCGGTAGGCGTTTGGAATGGTCGTCAGGGTGGCGTTGTTGGCGCTGGGGCGGTATTTGAAGCCGGTGTAATCGACGAAGAAGAAGGTCTTGTCGCGCCCATTGTAGAGCTTAGGGATCAAGACCGGGCCGCCGAAGGTTCCGCCAAACTCGTTCTGCTTGAGCGGAGCTTTTTTGCAGGCTGAGTTGGTCGGGTCCGTGGTGCAGGGCGGACGAGAACGGATGACGCCGAGGGTATACCCTGCGGCGTTGAGCGCCTCGTTCTGCAGATAGTCAAACAGGCTGCCGTGAAAGGCGTTTGCGCCGGAATTGAAGGCGAAGGAGACGACGCCGCTGGAAAGACCGTACTGCGCGCTCTGATTGTTGTTGATGAGCTTGAACTGGCCAATGGCATCGATGGGGGGATGGTTGTTGCTGATGTCGCCCGAGAGATTTGTATTCACGATGGGAATGCCGTCGATGTACACCTCGTCGGCATAGCTGACAGAGCCGCTGATGTGCAGGCGATAGTCGGGGGAACCGCCTGGCGTCGAACCGCTTACCCCGGGTGTAAGAAGTACGAAGTTCAGAGGGTTGCGCATGTCCGCGTTCAAGGAAACAGGGAGGTTCTTGATCTCCTGCGGAGTGATGGTGGTGCCGATGTCAGAGGTCTGAGTGTCGATGCTGGCAGCATTGGAGGAGACAGTCACGGTCTGCTGTACCTGCCCTGCCTCGAGCGTGACGTTGAGAGCGACGGTGCTGCCGACACCGATTTCGACGTGCTGCTGCACGGAAGTGCTGAAGCCGGGGGCTTCCGCGGTGACAGTGTAGCGACCGGGGGCGAGGCTGAGGAAACTGAACTGGCCTGAGGAGCTGGACTCAGCGGTGGCGGAGACACCGGTGGCTTCGTTTTTCAGTGTGATCTTTGCACCGGGGACGCTGGCTTTCGATTGATCTTCCGTGCTGCCCTTGATCGCGCCGCGATCCGCCTGCCCTTGGAGGCTGGATGGGGAAAGCAGTGCGATTGTGACACCAGCGAATAACACATACAGCAGACACCGTAACCATCTCATCGTCGACACTCCTGAAAAAGACAGGCTGATCTTTTTTAAACCTTTAAATGTAACGCCGATGAGTTGAACATGCCTGTGAGAGGACTGTCAACAGCTTTTGTGAATTAGATTTCGAGCACATAAACGAACGCCGGGAGAGGCCGACCGAGCCATCCAGCCGCTAGCCCTGAGGAGGTTGCAGGTGTGGGACGAGCTTGATAGGCACGCATTCCCCGTGTCAGAAAGCATAGTAGACGCACTAACTTTCGGGTTCGGCGATGAGGAGGAAAGGGCAGGCTTATTCCCTTCCCTGAGCCGCGTCAGGAAGGGGAATATCCGAGACGCCGGCGCGGTCTGTTTTGCTGCCTGTTTAAAGGTTTTTTCTCTCCGGAGCGGAATCCGCCCTTCCCTGGCGTGCAAGTCAGCAGCCGGGCGCATTCACGTGTTCGGCGCTGGAGCCGATCTCCAACGATAGAAGCGGCCGCCGCTCTACAAATTCAGCTCGCGCTTGGCTTCGACGAACTTCTCGATGGCGCACTCGATTTCCTTACGCGTGTGTGCCGCCGATATCTGCGTGCGGATGCGCGCCTTGCCCTGGGGCACTACGGGATAGGAGAAGGCGATGACATACACGCCTTTTTCCAGCATGAGATCGGCAACGCGCGTGGCGACCGCGGCGTCGCCAAACATGACGGGGACGATGGGGTGTTCGCCGGGCAGAACGTTGAAGCCGGCAGTGGTCATTTGGGCGCGAAAGTAGCGCGTGTTTTCCTTGAGCCTTTCCCGGAGCTCGGACGATTGGCCGACGAGATCGAGGACCTTGAGCGACGCTGCAACGATGGGCGGCGCGACCGAGTTGGAAAAGAGATAGGGCCGTGAGCGCTGGCGGAGCAGATCGATGATTTCCCGACGGCCGCTGGTGTAGCCGCCGCTCGCACCGCCGAGCGCCTTACCGAGCGTTCCGGTGAGTATGTCGATACGGCCTTCCACGCCACATGCTTCCGGCGTGCCGCGGCCGTGCTCGCCGATGAAACCGACGGCATGCGAGTCATCGACCATGACCAGCGCATCGTATTTGTCGGCGAGATCGCATATCTTATCGAGCCGTGCAATGTAGCCATCCATGGAAAAGATGCCGTCGGTTGCGATGAGACGATGCCGAGCGTCCCCTGCCTCCTTCAGCTTTACTTCCAGATCCTGCATGTCGCCGTTGCGATAGCGAAAGCGCACGGCCTTTGAGAGCCGGACGCCGTCGATGATGCTGGCGTGATTCAACTCGTCGGAGATGATGGCGTCTTCGGATTCCATCAACGTCTCGAAGAGGCCGCCGTTGGCATCGAAGCATGAGCTGTAGAGGATGGTGTCGTCGGTTGAGAGGAAACTGCTGAGGCGATCCTCAAGCTGCTTGTGGATGGACTGCGTGCCACAGATGAAGCGCACGCTGGCGAGGCCATATCCCCACTCGCGCAGGGCTTGCTCCGCGGCTTCGACGACGGCGGGATGGTTTGCCAAGCCGAGATAGTTATTCGCGCAGAGATTGAGAACCGATGCGCCGGCGGAGACCGAGACCTCCGGCTGCTGCGGGCCGGTGAGGATGCGCTCGCGCTTGTACAGACCGGCTTTTTCAATTTCGCTCAGCTTTTCCTGAAGATGACGTTGCATCGTTCCGTACATTGAGCGCTTGCTCCCTCTGATGAAATGAACACAGCCTATAACAGCTCAATCTTACTGCGTATGATGGGAGTGTCCGCGGCGCGGAATGAAGCGCAGCCACTCCAGACAGATAAGGTAGAGCAGCATGGTGAGCCTGCTGGCGGTGATCGGTCTGGGGTTTCTGCTCGGCATGCGCCATGCTACCGACCCGGACCACGTGATTGCCGTTTCGACGATTGTGAGCCGGCAGCGCGGCATCGGGCAGGCGGGCATCATCGGCGTGCTATGGGGCGTCGGTCACACGATTACGATCTTCTGCGTGGGCGCGGCGATCATTCTCTTCCACGTTGTGATTCCGCCGCGGCTTGGCCTGGCGATGGAGCTGGCCGTGGGCCTGATGCTGATCCTGCTGGGCGTATTCAGTCTGACCGGCATCACGCAGCGGATCACTCATCGTTTTACTCCGCAGCATGGAAATGGCCCTCTGGTGCACTCGCATCGGCACGCGCACGATGGCGTTGTTCACGAGCATGTGCACGGACACGGCCCGGAAGTTCACATGCATGTCGATCCAACGCGACCGCAGGGGCTGGGGGCCCATCTCTTGCGCAAGCTTGGGCTCTATCAGTTCCTTCGCCCGCTGGCGGTGGGGCTGGTGCACGGACTGGCCGGCTCGGCGGCGGTTGCTCTGCTGGTCCTCGCGGAGATTCGCGATCCTCGCTGGGCCATTGCGTACCTGCTGGTGTTTGGCATCGGCACGATTGCCGGCATGATGCTGATCACGATGGCGATTGGTGCGCCATTTGCCTATACGCGCAGACGCTTCGCGCCCTTTCATCAGGGGCTGGGAATCGCGTCCGGGGTGTTGAGTCTTGCCTTTGGCCTCTTCATCACCTTCCAGATCGCGATTATGGATGGGCTCTTCACTCGCCATCCTCACTGGATTCCACACTAAATATCCGAGCACTGCAGAACGATTGAAAGATCCGTCGACTTCGCTTCGCTGCGTTCGGATGACTGCTCTGATCCTGCGTTTGGGGCATAATGAGGCAACCGCGTTGTGAAAAGCTCACGCCGTTTCAAGAAAACGTTATAGTCTGTTGTCCATCCACAGCCTTTTGCTATGTCAGCCAGAACAAGTTTGAAGTCTCTCCGTGGTCTCTCGGAGGAGAAGAACTCCTATGCAACGCCGGCGCTTGAAAAGGGGCTGGACGTTATCGAGCTGCTCGCACACCGCTCCGGCGGGCTTACGAAAAGCGAGATCTCGCGCGAGTTGAACCGGACGGTCTCGGAGATCTTCCGCATGCTGGTTTGCCTGGAGCGGCGCGGCTACATTGCGCAGACGGAAGGCGAACGCTACGCGCTGACGCTGAAACTGTTCAAGCTGGTACAGGAGCATCCACCGACCGAGCGGCTCATCACCGAAGCGCTTCCGGTTATGCATCAGGTTGCGCAGGAGACGATGCAGTCCTGCCACATGGGCATTATTGATGGGGCCCAGGTGACGATCCTGGCGCAGGTGAATGCGCCTTCGAGCACCGGGTTTTATGTAAAGCTTGGCTCGTCGGTTGAATTGATGGAGGCCAGCACGGGCTATGTCATCCTGGCTCATCAAGACGATGAACATCGCGCGCGAACGCTTGCGGAGTGGGAGCGACTGACGGGCGAGGAGGTGCCGGCAGATCTGCTGACGCATCTTGCGCGCGTGAAGCGGCAGGGATATGAGTCGCGGCCCAGTTATAAGGTGCGCGGCGTGACTAACATCAGCTATCCGATCTTTGACGAGCGTGGCTCGGCCACCGGCGCACTGACCGTACCGTATATCCAGCACATCGATGCGAGCGCAAGCGCGGCTGAGGTAAGCACGAGCTTGAAGAAGGCGGCCGCGGAGATCAGCACGGCGATCGGCGGTAAGACACCAGCCAAACAGAAGGACGCGCGACCGTCTGCTAAGTAGTCTTGCCTTCAAAACCGCGAGGACAGCGCGCAACTTCGCTCGTCCCCGCGTCGGAGATTTAGTTGGAAGGCGTACTTCAGGGAGAGCTGGAGGAAGCGCGCATCCGGCGCGTTGTTCTGGGAAACTGCGGGCCGGTGCGGAGAGCGGGAGCCGACAATGCCTTGAGATCGGCGGAGCAGCCCGGCTCTTCGGAAGTGCGATAGCGGCCGCCTTCCAACTTGGCCGGAAAGATGAAATGTTCGCGCAGGTGTGGGATGTGCTCGAGGAAGACCATTTCGTTACCGAGCGCGATGTGCAGGAAGAGCACCAAGTGCTGATGGATCTGTCCCATGTCGCCGACGTGCGGCACCACGGGGAGGCCCGACTTTTTCGCGAGTAAGGCGACGGCGAGGAATTCACTGACTCCGCCGAGCCGCGTGCAATCGGCTTGTACATAGTGCATCGCCCGTGCTTCCAAGAAATTCTTGAAGACGACTCGGTTGGGTATGTGCTCTCCGCAGGCGATCTTTACCGGCGCCAGATCGCGGGCAAGCGCAGCGTGTGCCATCATGTCGTCCGGGTGGGTGGGCTCTTCGATCCACAGCGGCTTCAACTTTGCGAGCTCCTGGCACATCCTGCTCGCGACCGGCGGAGTCCACTGCTGGTTTGCGTCGAACATGATTGTGCCCTGCCGGCCCGCGCACTCGCGCAGCATGAGGGCGCGGCGCAGATCGCGCGCGCCATCGGCGGACCCCACCTTCAGCTTGAACGCGCAAAATCCCTTGTCGATGGCCTGCTTCGTCAACTGGCGCACCTTGTTATCGTCGTATGCCATCCACCCGACGGAGGTGTCGTATCCCGGATATCCTTCGCGCAGAATCGCGGAGCGCGCCGTACGGGCGGGCGCCTCCTGCCGCAACAATGCGACCGCTGCCTTCTCGTCCAGCACATCTTCGAGATAGCTCAGATCGAGCAATGCAACAAGCTGCTCCGGTTCGAGGTCGAGCAGCAGCCTCCATAAGGGAACGCCCCGGCTCTTGGCCCAGAGGTCGAAGCACGCATTGGTGATCGAGGCGAGAGCGAGGTGCACCACGCCTTTGTGCGGCCCAAGCCAGCGCAGCATGGGATCGTCTGCCAGTGCGCGTGCGGTGCTGCCGAAAGTCGCCATCAGCTCATCGATCGGTCTGCCTTCGAGCGGGCGCGCAAGCAGCTCGATCGCCTCGCAGACGAGCCGGTTGCCTTCGCCGAGCGTCAGCGCGAACCCGGTTCCCGAGAGCTTTCCTCCTTCACAAAATAGCTGCGTGACGGCGAGGCAATATTCCGGCTTGACGTGGACGGCGTCGCTTCCCGCGCCGGGCGGAAGAGGATATCGAAGATCGGCAACAGCTATGCGGTCAATACGAGGGCTCATGCACTTCCCTGTTGCTGATGTTGTGGACCAATGATGGAGCGGAAGAATACTCATTTGCTCGCGCGGCGGCTCTTCCGCTTCACGTTCTGTGGAGACTTCTCCCAGTTGGTGTAGGCCGTCTCAGCAAAGCGCGCCGTTGCGCGTCGGATGTAGAGCTCGGCGACGTCGCCATGGCCTTCGCGAATGAGATCCACGATGCGCTGATGGGCTTCCAGATCGCGGTCCCATGCCGAGGTATCCTGCCTGCTGGCGAGGATACGGATGCGCGCGAATGCGAAGAATGGCAGCAGGACACGGCTCGCGTGCTCAACCAAGTAAGGATTTCCCGAAATCCGACACAGCTCCAGATGGAACTCGCGATCCGCGTCTACCAGGTCGGCGGTACGGTTCTTCTCCGATGCCTGGCGCATCGCGTTCGCCGCTTCCTGCAGCTTGATGACATCGGCGCAACGTGTGGCTGCAAGGCGGCCGGCGAGTCCTTCCATGCCGGCGCGAAGCTCATACAGCTCGAGCACATCCTGTTCGGTAAGGCGCACGACGCGTGCGCTTCGGCCGGAGATCTTGGTAACAAAACCTTCTTGCGCCAGCAGATTGATCGCCTCGCGAATTGAGCCCTGCGCCACGCCAAGCTTTCTGCCCCAGGTGCCTTCGATGATGCGTGCTCCGGGCGGCAGGGCTCCGCTGCTGATCTCCTCGCGCAGACGATCGGCGAGCGCCGACTTCACCAGCGATCCTGATACTGCGGCGATCTTTCTCTTCCTGGACATGGGCGATGAGGTTGCTGCTGGCGAGAGACTATCGGTAGACGACCTGCCCGGTCAATCAGTTTGAGCGCTTAAATCACCAATCCACGTCTTCTGTGCCATGATTCCTGCATGCGACGGTTTGGAATGATGATTCGTTTGCGACCCGAGGCGGAGGCGGCCTACCTGAAGTACCACGCTGCCGTGTGGCCCTCGGTTCTTGAAACCATCACGTCATGCAACATCCGCAACTACTCGATCTTTCTTCGCGATGGCTGCCTCTTCGGCTATTTCGAATATGCCGGCAAGGACTACGATGCCGATATGCGCCGCATGGCCGCGGACCCGGAAACGCAGCGCTGGTGGGCCATTATGGAGCCCATGCAGGAAGCGCTGCCGAATCGCGCCGCGGGCGAGTGGTGGGCGTCCATGGAAGAAGTCTTTCACCACGACTGACCCGGAATCGATTGGGCCCCTCGTTCTGCGGCTGGAGGAGAGACCTCCGTCGCGATGCCGGCCGCGTTCGCCTGCGAGCTCACCGCTCTTCCGGGGGCTGCTTGACAGCGCTTGCATCCGCCACCTATCGTTCTTTCTTTGTGAGCACTCAAATTGTAAGAACACGCTTTCTGCTTTCCTTCGCCCTGCTGGCCGGCCTGCTGCTTCCCTCTGCCGTCGCTCAGCCGGCCCCGCTTGAGCTCACTTCGCCGGACCACCAGCTTGTGGTTCACTTCGGCATCAAGGCCGCTGGGAATCGTCAGAGCGGACAGCTTGTTTACTCAGCCACTTTTCATAGCAAGCCGATCGTGGATGACTCTGCGCTGGGCCTCGAGCTTGGCGAACAGGCAGCGCTCGGCTCAGACGTTGGCATAGCGGACAGCAAAGCCGCCAGCGGCATCGATGATTACACGCTCGCGAATCAGAAGGTCAGCAAGGTCCACGAGACCTATAACAGCCTTGTCATCCGAGTCGATGAGAATCCTGCGCCGCATCGCGCGATGTCGATCGAAGCACGTGCCTACAACGGCGGTCTTGCGTTTCGTTATCTGCTTCCACAGCAGGACGCGATTCACGGATTTGAATTGAGAAAAGAAGATACGGAGTTCCGCCTGAGCACCGACGCCACAGACTGGCTGCTGGCGCTGCCGAACTACCGCAGTAGTTACGAAAGCGAGTACGTCGAATTACCGACCTCCGCCCTTAGCAATCAGGGCGGCGTCCCCAGTCACTTTCTGATCGGGCTGCCACTGCTGATCCATGAGCCGGGCTTAGCGTGGATGGACATCGTCGAAGCCGATCTTGAGGGCAGCACATCAATGTATGTCACCAATCCTTCGGGGAATTGGGCCGGTCACTGGTTTTCCGCGTTGCTCTCGCCGCGGCACGATCATCCGGAGATCGCGGTGGAAGCCGCGACGCCATGGCATTCTGCGTGGCGCGTGATCGAAGTCGCCGACGATCCCGGCCGTTTGATCGAATCGACCCTGCAGTACGATCTGAGTCCGCCCAGTCGCGTCGCGGACACCAGCTGGATTCATCCCGGCAAGGCCTCGTGGAACTGGTGGGTCAACGACGTGGATCAGAACGGCGCTCCCTCATTCACTACGGAAAACATGAAGTACTTCGTCGACTTTGCCGCGCGGTCCGGCTTTCCTTACATGATGCTGGACGCGGGCTGGTCTGCCGGTCGCGACATCACTCACTTGAACGGCAAGGTGGATGTGCCGGAGTTGGCTCGCTACGCAGCCACGAAGAATGTGAAGGTCTGGATCTGGTGCTACTCCGAATCAGTGGCGCAACAGATGCAGGAAGCATTTCCACTCTTTGAGAAGTGGGGCGTCGCCGGCGTGAAGATCGACTTCGTCAATCGCGATGACCAGCAGGGCATCCAGTGGTACTACGATGTTGCGAGGCTCGCCGCCCAGCATCACCTGATGGTGGACTTCCATGGCACGCGGACGCCATGGGGGCTGGAGCGCACCTATCCCAACGTGCTGAGCTTTGAAGGCGTGGTGGGCATGGAGAACAACAAGGTTGGGCGTCGTGACAGCCCGGTGGACCGCACCGTTTTCCCGTTTACGCGCCTGCTGGCCGGCCCCATGGACTACACGCCTGGCGGCTTCCACAACGCGACGCAAGAGAACTTTGTCGCGCAAAACACCAATCCGATGGTGATGGGCACGCGCGCACAACATCTCGCGCTCTATGTCATCTTTCAGACGCCGTTTCAGATGGTTTCCGACAGCCCGCAAGCTTACGCGGGGCAGCCCGCCTTCCAATTCATCAAGGATGTGCCTGTCTCCTGGGATGAAACGCATGTGCTGAACGGCCGTCCCGGTGAGTTCGTCACCATAGCTCGCAATCACGGTCACGAATGGTATCTGGGAAGCATCACCAATTGGACGCCGCGCACATTCGATGTACCGCTCACCTTTCTTAGCCCCGGCGCCTACACGGCCGAAATTTATGCCGACGGCAGCGACGCTGCGACGCAACCGAAACACGTTGAAATCCGACGGCAACAGGTGCGGCGCACGCAGTTGCTAACTCTGCACCTGGCTCCGGGCGGCGGCTGCGCTATTCGCTTCATCCCGCAGAAGGTCCGCTAGGGGTGGACGGAAAAACAGCAGTTGCGCGTTCCTCCAGAATGGCGGGCCACAAATCCTGTTTGAACTCAGGATGAAGGCGCCGCACTGGGAACAGACCAGCGGGGCGGCGTTCACATGGTTTCTCTATCACGCGCGGTGACTCGTATACACTAGAAATATTGTCGGCAGGATGAGCCACTCTGAAAACAGCGCGTTGCGGTCCGGACAGAGCCATTTCGTCATTGGTGTGTCCGTATTGCTGCTGGCTCTCGCCGTGGTTGGCTGGGGACTTCATTCCAAGCTCTCGCTGTATCACATCCGCGCCCGCGATTCGGAAACTGCTCCTATTGCCAAGCTGCTCTCCGAGCGGGAGCGGCCAGCGGACGCAGCGCAGCACTGCTATACGAATAATGCAGACCTGCTTGTCCCCGCGTCGCCTGTCAGCAAGCTTCTGATGCCCTCCTCCGAGGATGGTAGCCGCGCGAAGCAGCCGCGCGAAGATGCGCCGCCTCTGCCTTCGCGCGCTCTCACCTTTAAAGGGCCCTCCCTCCGCCGTCCTCCGCCGTCGTTCTTCGCCTGAAATCGGCGTAGCTCGCCTTTTCATGTAGCTGAGCTGCGCGGAGTCGCTGTTTTTCTAACAAGCGAGCCCGGATGAGAGCACTCTCTCTTCGACTTCAGCCGGCGAGCGACAGGCAGCAGCCCCTTCCATGAGACTGCGTGACCTGCCGCTTCCGCTTTGCCGTGGAAAGATTTGCCCGTTCCGGCGCATACAGGTCAGCCGTGCACAAATCTGCTATTCGTCTTTCCAGTTGCATCGCCTCATTTCTGCCGCTGGTCTTTAGCTTCTGCGGATGTAGAGGTCATCAGAACGCCGCAGATGCCGCGACTCAGCCTGTCTCGGCCGCGGTCAGCGCCGTGCAGCGCGGCAACATCTCGCACGTGCTCTCACTCGCCGGGCAGTTTCAGCCCTACCAGGTGATTGATGTGCACGCGAAGGTATCCGGATACGTGCGCCATATCTATGTCGATATCGGCGACCGCGTCCGCGCCGGCCAAACGCTGGCTGTGCTGGAAGTGCCAGAGCTAAACGCGCAGTTTCGGGGCAGCCAGTCCGAACAGCAGCGCAGCAAGGAGCAGGTCAGCATTGCGAAGCACGAGATCAGCCGTGCTGAAGCCAGCCATCTTGCCCTGCAGGCAAACTTCGATCGGTTGCTGCAGGCCTCCAAGGCGCAGCCCGGTCTAATTGCCGAACAAGAGCTGGACGATGCTCGCGCGAAGGCCGATGCATCGCAGGCGCAGGTGGATACGGCGCGCGCGACGCTCTCCGCGGCGCAACAGCAGGCCGACGTAGCGAAGGCCGACATGGAGCGCTACGCTGCGCTGCAGTCCTACACCACCATCAGCGCTCCACTCTCGGGCGTCGTGACTTGGCGTTATGCGGATACGGGTGCGTTGATCCAGTCCGGCACCGCATCGGACAGCCAGAGCCTTCCGCTGGTGAAGCTTTCGCAGAGCGATCTGCTTCGTCTTCGCCTGCCTGTGCCGGAAGACGCGGTGGGCTACATCCATGACGGGGACACAGTGCAGATTCGCGTGGATGCGCTGCACCGATCGTTCACCGGCAAGATTGTCCGCTTCACCCGGAACGTGAGCCTGGACACGCGGACGATGGAGACCGAGGTCGATGTTCCTAACAACGACCTCAGCATCGATCCCGGCATGTACGCCAACACCTACGTGCAACTTGCGCATCGCGAGAACGTGCTGACCGTGCCGCTGCTTGCCGTGCAGCACGATCAATTGGGGCACGCTTTTGTCCTCGTCGTCGACGGCGAGAACCGCGTGCACCCGCGCGCCGTCACGCTGGGTATCCAGGGCTCTCTACTGGCAGAGGTGCGAAGTGGCGTCCAGCAAAATGACCGCGTGGTGCTGGGCAATGCAGCTCGTTACAAGGATGGTGAGCGGATCACTCCGCTGCTGGAGCAGAAGCCGGCCAGCGACGTGATGCATGAAGAGGGTGGCATGACCGATCCCCAGGCCGGGGCAGAGGGGGGCAACTAACGTGCCGAAGTTCGCCCTGCGCTATCCGTTTTTCATCATCATGATTTCGCTCATCGTGCTGCTCGTCGGCGTGGTGAACGTGATCTCGATGCCGGTGGATCTCTTCCCTTCCATCGACATCCCGGTGGTTGTCGTTGCTACGTTCTACTCCGGCATGCCGCCACGGCAGATTGAAGCCGACATTACCGACACCTTTGAGCGCTTCTTCACACTTGCTGCCAACGTCGATCACATCGAATCGCGCTCGCTGACCGGCGTGTCACTGATCAAGATCTACTTCCTGCCGGGCACGGACGCGAACGCTGCGCTGAGCAACGTCTCGAATTTAGCGATGGCCGATCTGCGCCGCCTGCCTTCCGGCACGTTGCCGCCAGTGGTGCTGGGCATGACGGCTTCCAGCCAGCCCATTTGCCTGGTGACACTGAAAGGCCAGGGGCTGGACGAAACAAGGCTTAAAGATCTGGCACAGTTCCAGGTGCGCAACCAGATCGCGAATGTTCCGGGCGCATCGGTGCCGCAGCCCTACGGCGGCCGATATCGCCAGATTCAGATCTACGTTGATCCGCTCAAGCTGGAGGCGCACAACATGAGCCTGATGGATGTGGTGGACGGCGTGAATCAGTCCAACCTTATCCTGCCCGCGGGCGACGTGCGCATCGGCACCAAGGATTACAACCTTTACGCGAACAGCCAGGTGCCTACGGCGCAGCAGATCAACTCATTGCCGCTCAAGTCATCCGGCAATGCTTCCGTTCTGGTTGGAGATGTTGGCCACGCTGAGGATTCCGGCGCGATCCAGACCAACATAGTCCGCATCGATGGACAGCACTCCGTCTACGTGCCGATCCTGAAGCAGGCCGGCAAGAGCAACACCATCCAGATCGTCAACGGCATGCGCGCCGCCATAAAGCGGCTGGTGGATATTCCGCCCAGCCTGAAGACGGCTGTGGTGTTCGATCAATCCGTCTTCGTGAAAGGTGCGATCAAGAATCTGCTGAAGGAGGCGCTGATCGGGCTGGTGCTTACCGGTCTGATGATTCTGCTGTTTCTTGGCTCGCCGCGCGCCGCCGGGGCGTCGTTGCTCTCGATTCCGATGGCGATCCTGCTTTGCCTGCTGGTGATGAACGCCTTTGGCGGCACCATCAACACCATGCTGCTGGGCGGGATTGCACTGGTGCTCTCGCGGCTGATCGACAACTCCGTCGTTGTGCTTGAAAACATCATCCGCTTTATGGAAGAGGGCGCGCCGCCGGATAAGGCAGCGGCCGAAGGCGGCTCGGAAGTATCGCTTGCTGTTCTCGCGGCTACTGTGGCTACATCCATTGTCTTCTTTCCTGTGTTTCTGCTGAACGGCGTCAGCCGCTATCTCTTTACCGATCTCGCGCTCGGCGTTGTCATCTGCATCTTCGCGTCGTACTTCTTCTCCATGACGCTGGTCCCGCTCTTTTGCGCGAAGTTTATCAATATGCACGAAGAACACGGCGAGAGCGATAGAGGGGAAAGGAAGCAGTCCATCTTCCATCGCATTGTGGACCGCTTCAATCTTTATTTTCAGCGCATGCTGGACCGCTACGAGGTGCTTGCCTACCGCAGCCTGAAGCGACCGAGCTTCACCGCCGCTGTCCTGCTCGGCGGCACCGCCGTCATTCTTGTTCTGCTGACGCCGGTCCTCGGCCGCGCGTATTTTCCGCGCACCGATCCCGGCCAATTCATTATTAACGTCAAAATGCCGAGCGGAACGCGGATCGAGAGGAGCGATGCCTATATCGCGCGCGTGGAAGATGAAGTGCGCAAGGTGGTCACGCCCCACGATCTGGGCATGATCGTTTCCAACATCGGAATCACGCCGGACCTATCCGCTATCTACACTTCGAACTCATCGATGGATACGGCCTTTGTACAAGTCTCGCTTGCCGAAGGTCACTCCATCGGCAGCTATCGATATATAGACAGCGTACGCAGGCGGCTTGCCGCGGAGATGCCGGAGATTCAAACCTATTTCCAGGCCGGCGGCCTGGTGGATTCCGTGATGAATCAGGGGCTGCCCGCGCCGCTGGATATCCAGATCAGCTCAAACGATCAGCCCGGCGCCTTCGCCAAGGCGCAGGAGATCGCCCAGCAGTTGCGCGGCGTATCCAGTGTTGGCGATGTCTACATTCCACAGGACCTGAAGTATCCCGGTTTGCAGCTCAACATTGACCGCGAGCGCGCCTCGCTTGTCGGGCTGTCGCCGAAGGATGTCGTCGATAATGTCATCACGGCGCTCACGTCGAACGGCGTTATTGCACCGAGCTACTGGATCGATCCGAACACTGGCAACAACTACATGCTCACCGTGCAGTACTCCACGCACCAGATCGAGCACATGAACATGGAGGATTTCGAAAATATTCCTCTTCGCGGCAAGGGGCAGACAGGTTACACGCCGCTGCGCTCCGTGGTCTTCACGAGACCGATCGACACGCCGACTGAGGTGGACCACTACGGGCTGCGCCGCGTGATCGATATATACGTGCAGCCGCGCTCCGCAGCGCTGAATACCATCAGCCGCCAGGTGCAGCACATCGTGAAGAACGTGCAGCGGCCGCGCGGCATGATCATCACGGTCCGCGGCGCAGTCCAGAGCATGACCGACTCCTTCGCGCGCTTCGGCATCGGCCTTATCCTCGCGATCGCGCTCATCTATCTCGTTCTGATGGCGCAATTCGCCTCCTTCCTGGATCCTTTCATCATCCTGATGGCCATTCCGCCTGGCCTGGCCGGCGTGGTGCTCATCCTGCTGCTTACCGGCTCCACGCTCAACGTCATGTCGTTGATGGGCGTCATTATGATGACCGGCATCGTGGTCTCCAACTCCATCCTGATCGTTGAGTTCGCCGGCATTCTGCACGCGCAGGGCAAGAGCCTGGTTGATGCGGTGGTGCAGTCCTGCAAGATCCGCATGCGCCCCATCCTTATGACGTCGTTCGCCACCCTTCTCGGCATGATCCCGCTGGCGCTTGGCCTCGAAGCGGGCAGCGAGCAGTATGCGCCGCTGGCACGCGCGCTGATCGGCGGCCTCGCCGTCTCGGTCGTCGTCACCATGTTCCTGGTGCCGGCGGTGTATCTGCTCATCCATGGACGGCGCGAGCAACACAGCGCACTTGCAACAGCGGAGGAGGCATAGACGATGCGCTTCAGAACAACAGCACTCTCCTGCTTCGCATTGCTGATTCTCTCGAGCGCGGTCCACGGCCATGCGCAGACTGCCGCGCCGCCTTCGCAGACATCGTCCTCGGCCAGTCCCGCACCAGTCGCACCTCGGCCCATAGGAGCGCCGGGACCGCTTCTCACTCGCGAAGATGCGGAGCGGATGGCGCTGATGAACAATCCCCGCGTCAGCGTAAGTCACCTGCTTGCGCTTGCCGAACATCAGGTCGTGCGGCAGGCGCGCTCGGCAGAACTGCCGACGCTGACCGGCACGGTGACCGCGCAGGATGCGAACGAAGCGAGCCGCGTCTCCTCGGGTTCGCTTTCCGCATCGCGTCTGTTCACGCGCGCCGGCGGCGGCATCAACTTCTCGCAGCTCATCACGGACTTCGGCCGCACCACAAACCTTGTCGCGTCGACCAAGCTGCGGGAGCGGGCAGAACAGGCAAACGAGCTCGCGACCAGAGAGGATGTTGTCCTCATCGCCGATCAGGCTTTCTACGACGCGCTGCAGGCGCAGGCACTGCTGCAGGTTGCGAAGCAGACGGTGAGCCTGCGGCAGAACACGCAATCGCAGGTAAACCAGTTGACACAGAACAAGCTGCGTTCCACGCTCGATCTCACCTTCGCGAATGTGGACTTGTCACAGGCACAGTTGCTGCAACTGGATGCGCAGAACAATGCCGATTCAGCCATGGCGGCGCTGGATGAGGTCCTGGGCCTCGACCATCCGGTCCAGTACACGCTGGCAGACACGGCGAAGACCAACCCGCCTCCACCGCCGGACGAACAGTCGCTGATTGATCTTGCGGTGAAGCAACGACCCGATTTGCAGTCGGTCGACCTTACACGGCAATCGCAGGATAAGTTCAGCCGTGCGCAGCGCGACCAGATGCTGCCGACCCTCTCGGCAATCGGCACCGTCGGGGCATCGCCCGTACGCAACAGCCAGTACTACGTTTCCAGTTGGGATGGCGCGATTGGGGCCAACCTGAATATTCCTATCTTCAACGGCTTCCTCTACTCGGCGCAGGCCAAGGAAGCGCAGTTGCGCGCACAGGCGACGGCACAACAGAGCCGCCAGCTCAAAAACACCATTGTGCGCGATGTGCAGACGGCGTGGCTGGATGCTAACAATGCGTTCACACGGCTTGGCGTTACAGCGGAGTTGCTCAATCAGGCGAACCAGAGCCTTGCCCTTGCACAGACACGCTACAAACTCGGGCTCTCTTCGATCGTTGAGCTAAGCCAGGCGCAGCTTCAGCAGACCGAGGCGGAGATCACCAACACCAACGCGCAGTATCAGTACCGGCTGACGCTGGCCGCGCTCAACTTCCAGACGGGGGCACGGCCATGATGTGTTCGGCCGAGATCACGCGGTCACGAGATCTTCGCTGGGCGCGCCGGTGAATGCGATACGCAGCACGGTGATGTCGTCGTTCTGTCCGAAGGCCTGGGCCTGCTCGACGATCGCGGTGGCGCGTTGAGTGCTGATGACGCGTGCGCGATCGAAGCCGAATAGCTCGTTCCGGGAGTTCATGGCTTCGACGACGCCGTCGGTGAGGAAGGTGAGGCGATCTCCAGGCTCGAGCGTGATGCTTTGCGATGAGGGCTCGAGTATGTTCGCCGCGCCCAGCGGGAGCGAGCCTGCAAGATCGAGTTCCTGGCCGTTGAGATAAGGCGGCAGATGTCCGGCGTTCGCGATGCGCATGGAACCATCCGGGCGCAGTTCAGCGGCGAGACAGGTAGCGAGGTGGCCGCCGGACCGGCCGATGAGGCGCTGGTTGAGCATGGTGAGCATGGTGGCAGGGTCGAAGCTTTCGTCGGCGCGGGTGCGGATGGCGCCGACGAGGACAGCGACGAGCATGGCCGCGCTAATGCCTTTGCCGGAGACGTCGCCAAGGACGACGAGCAGGGTGCCGTCGGGTTTCGAGAGGGTTTGGAAGAAGTCGCCGCCGACGGTCTGTGCGGGGCGGTATTCAGACTCGACGGCGAACGATGGCGAGTGCAGGACCTCGGGGACGAGAACGCGCTGCTGGAGTTGCTGCGCCTGTTCGAGATCGAGCGCGACGATCTCGCGGGAGCGAGCTTCGCCGGCCTGAACGCGCAGAAAACGACGTGCGACGAGTGCACCGATGACCAGCACCATAAGGATGTTCGCGATCTGCCCGACGCTGAAGCCAAGACCAAAAACGAAATAAATAGCGGCGATGCCGAAGGTGTGAAGGATGTAAGCGCTGAAGCTGCCGAACTCGACGAGCAGCAGGGGAAGTGCGGTAAGGAGCGCTTCGGTACGATCGCGGCGGAAGCCTTCGACGAGGATGACGAAGAGGAGGACGCCCAACGCGGCCAGACAGATGCCGGAGACTGTGTTTAACGAGGGGAGCGAGGAGCGGGGTACCACATTGATTTCGGAGGTGGGCAGTCGCAGACCGAGCAAGGCCAGCATCTCCACGCCGGTGATGATCCAGGCAGCGCGAGGAATCCACCGCTTTGCCTGGAGACCAAACCATTCCCACCAGAACATGATCCAGAGGGGCAAGGTTAGGGGACCCAGGAGGACATCTAGGATGAGGGTGTTGGGTCCGAGAGCCAGCAAGGAGGCCAGGTTGCCGATCAGGAGCAGAACGATCCTGAGGAAGGGACAGGCGAGGACGAGAAAGAGCCAGAGATAGGTACGGTCCTTGCGATTTTTCAGCCAGGCCCAAAGCGGCAAAGGCATGACGAGAAGGAAGAGAAGGGCCTGAAGGATGGTTCCGAAGTAGTAGTGCTGATTCGCGTCATCGTCGGCCTGCTGGAGCAAACGGATGGGAGCGGCGAGGCCAATGACAGGAGGCTGATGCATGCCGCCGGCATTCGGAGACTGGAAGCGAGTGCCGCTGGTCATATAAAAGCGAACGGCAAGCAGGATCTCGCCTCCGGGCTTTGAAGCGGTCAGCGGGAATGAAAAAGACCGCGCGGAATAAATCGTGACGTAGTCCGGAGAGAAGCGGCCGAATTGTCCGACATAGCGGCCGTTTGCATAGATCATGTAGGCGTCATCGACATCATTGGGCATCTTGAGTTCAAGCGGCTGTCCGGAGTCGGTAAGACGCACCCGCAGGCGATACCAGGCATAGCCGTAGAGGTTGGGATAGCCGCGCGCTGTCCAGCCGGGCACGAAGCCGGGTGTGCCGTAGGCCGGATCAACGGAACCGGACTTGGGCGCGAGATCCAGGCTGGCCCAATGCGCATCGTCGAAGTCTGGCTGGGCCCAGACGGGCGCGCCGTTCTGCAACGGCGAGTCGCCTGGAGCGAACTTCCACGGGCCGGGCAGCGTGGCAACCGAGTTGCCGAGGGTGATGGTTTGCGTTGGGGAGGCAGCTTGTGGCTGCGCCTGCGCCGGTACAGATAGGAACAGGTACGCTAACAAGATAAGCGAGCCAATCTTGCGCATGCTGGGGAGAGTACCACCGCAAAGTGGCGCGAGCACCATGTTTATGCGCGCTTTTTGCTGCGGTGATATCGAAAGATGGTGACCATCCCGCCGCCAGAGCACCTATGAAGGCGGCCTCCACTAAGAGCGGACGGTGCGGAAATCCGTATAGTGAAGAGGCCGAGAGATCCGGTAGTTCAAGCGACATAAAAGAGGGACCCTTGTGCCAACTGCACCTTCCTGGCTGTGCCGCGTTTGTGTGCCCTGCCTGCTGACGTTTTCCGCGATCTGCTGCTTCCGTGTCGCAGCTGCCGTGGCGCAGAGCGCGCCCGCTGCGGAGTCCACCGCCAGCGGTGCTCAGAATTCAGCCCTGAGCGATTTGGGCCATTACGACCCGCGGCTTACCTTTGCTCCGCTGTCGCTGCTCGATCCGGTGAATGCTTACAGGTCGAGCAACGGTGCGCCGGGACCGCAGTACTGGCAGAACGAGGCTGATTACGATCTGCATGCGACGCTGGATACAGAGCACAAGCAACTTCGTGCGACGGAGACGATCACCTACACCAACAACAGCCCGGATGCGCTGCCGAGCCTTTGGGTGCAGTTGGACCAGAACATCTATCGTGCGGATTCGCGGGCGCACATTATATCGGCGGGCTCGCCGCGCCCGCGGCGCAGAAGCAACGCAACTGCCACAGATCCGGCTGCGACGCCGCAGAGGACTATTTCGGAAGGATTTGTCTTTGATTCGGTTGCGATCGAGCAGGGAAAGCAGACGGCGAAGGCGGACTACCTGATCAACGACACGCGGATGCAGATCCGCCTGCCCGAGCCTTTGAAGGCGCATCGGCAGTTGAAGATTCACATCGAGTATCACTACGAGATTCCCGGCGAGTGGGGCGGCCGGACCTCTTGGGGCATGTCGAAGCAAGGCGAGATTTACGACATGGCGCAGTGGTATCCGCGGATGTGCGTGTATGACGATCTGCGTGGGTGGGACACGCTGCCATACCTGGGAAGCGAGTTTTACCTGGAGTACGGGAATTTCGACTACTCAGTGACCGTGCCGGCAAACATGATCGTGGCGGGATCGGGCGAGCTGGTGAATCCGAGGGAGGTGCTGGCGAAGACGGAGATCGATCGTCTCGCTGAGGCGCGCAACAGCGACAAGACGGTCTACATCCGCAAGCCGGATGAAGTGACAAACGCAGCAAGCAGGCCGAAACAGGATGGCACGCTGACGTGGCGCTTCCACATGGACCACACGCGCGATGTGGTGTGGAGCGCGTCGCCGGTGTTTGTATGGGACGCGGCGCGGATCGATCTGCCGGATGGGAAGAAGGCGCTCGCGATGAGCGTATACCCGCCGGAGAGCGTGGGCGCGGATGCGTGGGACAAGTCGACTGAATATGTAAAAGACACGGTGGAGCATTTCTCGAAGCAGTGGTTCCCGTATCCGTGGCCGGTGGCGATCAGCGTGGCGGGATTCTCGACCGGGATGGAGTATCCGGGAATGGTCTTCGACGGCATCACCGACAAGGGTCCCTTTCTGTTCTGGGTGACGGCGCATGAGATCGGGCACAGCTGGTTTCCGATGATTGTGGGCTCGAATGAGCGGCGGCACGCGTTTATGGACGAGGGGTTCAACACGTTCATCGACGTCGATGAATCTGCGACGTATGCGGGCGGAAAGTATGGACCGAAGCGCGATTCGGAATATTCAGCGGGCGGGGAGCCACCGGATACGATTCTGAAGGTGCTGGATAATCCTGACGCCCCGACGTTGATGGCGACAGCCGACTCGTATGGATGGGCGCTCGGGCATCCGGTGAGCTACTTCAAGGGCGCATACGGAATGGTGCTGCTGCGGGAGCAGATTCTGGGACCGGAGCGGTTCGATTGGGCGTTTCGTAGATACATTCGCGACTGGGCGTTCAAGCATCCATCGCCATCGGATTTCTTTCGTGAAATCGAGAGCGAGGGCGGTGAGGACCTGAGCTGGTTCTGGCGCGGGTGGTATTTGAACAACTGGAGGTACGACGTGGCGGCCGAGAAGATTGATGGCTCCGCCGTGACTTTGACCAATCGCGGGCAAATGGTGCTGCCGACAACGGTGGAGGCGACCTTTACGGATGGAACGAAGGCGCGGGTGAAGCTGCCGGTGGAGACGTGGATGTCCAAGGGGACGTATCTATGGATACCGGACAGCACAAAACAGCTCGCCTCTGTCGTGGTCGATCCAGATCACCAATTGCCGGACGACGATCGCGCGAACAATACGGTGAAGGCGCCGTAGCAGCGTGTTGCGGCGAAAACGGTTGTCTTCGGCGCAACTCATCTCTATGCTGGAGCGCGATCTATGTTGCGATTCCAAACGCTGATCTTCGGACTTATGGTCGTCACCAATGTCAGTTATCTAAGCGCGCAAAGCGATCCGGCGCGCGAGCAGTCGCGTTCCATGGTGATGACGCAGTATGGCATCGTGGCGACGAGCCAGGCGGTGGCCTCGCAGGCGGGTGCGGCCATCCTGGCGCGGGGCGGCAGCGCGGTGGATGCGGCGATTGCAGCCAACGCGGCGCTCGGCGTAATCGAGCCGATGATGAACGGTGTGGGCGGCGATCTGTTCGCGATTGTCTATGACGCGAAGACGAAGAAGCTCTATGGCCTGAATGCGAGCGGGTGGGCGCCGCAGGGCATGACGATCGACGCGCTGAAGGTGAAGGGCATCGTGAAGGAGATTCCGGAGGCGGGCATCGATTCCGTAACTGTGCCCGGCGCGGTTGCCGGATGGGATGCTTTACGACGGCGCTTCGGGAAGCTCCCAATGGCAGTGGATGTTGGGCCCGCTGCGGCACTGGCGGAGCAAGGCATCGCCGTGCCGGAGACCGACGCGGAGAACTGGGCCTCGTATGGCGTTCCGTTCGCGAGGAGCCCGGGCTTTGCGCGTGTCTTTCTGCCGGATGGGAAGGCGCCGTCTATCGGACAGATCTTTCGCAATCCCGATCTGGCGGCGACGCTGCGACGCATTGGCGCCGATGGACGGGATGGGTTCTATAGAGGGCAGACAGCGGATGCGATGCTGGCGCTTTCGCGCGAGCAGCACGGTTTTTTAGAGGCAGACGATCTGGCCGACTTTCAGCCGGAGTGGGTGGAGCCGGTGAGCACGACCTATCACGGCTGGACGGTGTGGGAGATGCCGCCGAACGGCCAGGGGATTGCGGCGCTTTCCATGTTGAATATCATGGAGCGGTTCCCTATTGCGGACTGGGGACACAACAGCCAGAAGGCGCTGCACGTGGAAATTGAAGCGCAGAAGCTGGCGTATGCGGACCTGCAGCGCTACATCGGCGATCCGAAGGCTTCGCACATCCCGGTAGAGCAATTGATCTCGAAGGAGCTTGCAGCGAAACGTGCGGCGGAGATTACGGATCGCGCAGAGTGCCATCCGGTGCCGTCGGATTTGACGAAACAGCTTGCGCGGCTGGCGAGCGACACGACGTATCTCGCGGTGGTGGATCACGAGGGCAACGAGGTCTCGCTGATCCAGAGCAACGCGGGCGCATTTGGCAGTGGCCTGGTAGCGCCCGGAACCGGTTTCGTACTGCAGAACCGCGGCGGCGGATTCACGTTGAAGCCGGGGCAGCCGAACATGCTACGGCCTCGGACGCGGCCGCTGCACACGATCATTCCAGGATTCATGCAGCAGAACGATCGGCGGATCGCCTTCGGGATTATGGGCGGTTTTAACCAGGCGCAGGCGCATGCGCAATTCGTCTCGAATATTGCCGACTTCCACATGAACGTTCAAGCAGCACTTGAAGCTGCGCGCTTCCGCCGGACGGAGTTTTCAGGGTGCGAGGCGCGGATGGAAAATGGCGTTGCTCCTGATGTGATCGACGGACTGCGCAAGCAGGGCCACGAGATCACGGTGGAGCTGCGCTATTCGCAGACCATGGGCCGGGGAAACGCGGTAGAGCACCACAAGAGTACGGGCGTGAACTACGGCGCAACCGATCCGCGCGCCGATGGCGAGGCTGTGCCGGAGCAGATGCCGTTTTGAGCCATCGACTATCGCAAGGGTTAAAGGCTTCGCGGCTTCTGATTTGGACTCTCCACCCTATCTGCGACAGGATGGGGCGGCTATCCGATTACAAATCATTTCACTAATGCGGCCTGGCCAGTGTGGAAGGCGGCGTGGTTCGTGCGGCTGATGAGGACGGCCAGCCGGTTGCGCGAGGAGTCTTCTGCGAAATCTTCGTCGGAGACGGCTGTGTGCTTTTCGAGCCATTGGCTAGGGCTGAGCTTTTCGAATTGCGCGGTGAGCCGGCTGTTGACATCGCTCCATGCGCGCTTTAGCTCGGAGACCGGGATGGAATCGGGGAGTGCTCGGTCGGGGTTGGTGAGGTAGATTTCGTCGAGCTCGGGGTGGAAGCGTTCGCCGAGGCCGAGCAGCGGAAACAGTCGGTCGTGCACGGCGGTAAGGTGGCCGACGAGGTAGAGCAGTCGATTTTTGCCGGGTGCGACCTGCTGCTGCAATTGCTCATCGCTGAGTGTGACGACAGCGCCGTCAAAGCGATTGATGGCGATTTTCCATGCATGGAGCGCGGCCGCGCAGAGGGATTGCTCTGTGGTCATTGTGATGGTCTCCCGAGAAAAAAAGGATGTGTCTTCGTTCGATGAGAATCGAACGATGCGGGATGCGGAATTGTTTTTAGTGAGACTCGGATGGAGCGGCGCTCTTCCCTTTGTCCTTGCCCCAGGTCTTGTACAGGCCGAGGTAGGCGTAGTTCTCTGTCTGGCCGGCGATGGAGTGGCCGTAGGCGAAGAGCAGTTGCAGACCGGGTGATTTGAAGTGGTAGTAGCCACCTGCGTCGATCATGGTGGAGGCTTCAGTCTGCGCGGCGGCGAAGCCTTCGCGTGCGTGGGAGAAAACTTCTGCCGACAATTCCAACTTCTCATTGACGACGCGTTTTACGAGGAATCCGCCGTAGGGAAAATCCCTGTATCCGGTCTGCGGGACGACGGTATAGCCAGCGCCGCCATCAAGGCTCCATGGACCGATATCTTTTGCCACCCAGAGCGGCAGCTTGTACCCGGCTTTGCCGACACCGAGGCCGCGGGAGTAGCTGCCGGTCGGAATCTCCAACATGGTGAAGGAGCCGATCTGGGGCCGATGTCTTGTCTGCCTGATGAAGCCGTATTTGATGCCGAGCTCGATATCGGTGAGCCCGTAGGCGCTGGGCCCCTGACCGCCGGGAACGTAGATGGGATTGTTGGAGGGGATAACCGCGCCGAAGGGCAGAATCGTATGGAGCTGGATGTTGGGCAGAGCGCCCCAATTGAATTCGAATGCGGGCCCGATGGGATCAAGCTCTGCGGGAGTGCCATCGACGGTGCCGAAAATGTAGGCCTCGTAATGACCGTAATCGACGGGAGTGGGGTCGTCGGTCTGGAATGGCGGACCGGCCTGCGCCCAGGCCCGAATGCCGGAAAGGACGAGGATGAGCAGGAAGAAGCGCATGCGCTTTTATGTTGCACCTTCCGGCGAGCGCGGGTAGTGAACTCTATGCCGCGGCGGCGGGACGCTGGAGCTTGGCAAGCGCGCTGCGCATGCGGATGCGCGCGGAGAACAATGTGCGCTCGACCTGCTGGCGCGGGACTTCGAGCAGGCCGGCGACGCGATCGGCGTCGTAGCCTTCCACATCGCGCAGCAGAAAGACCATCCGTTCGTTGGCGGGCAGCTCGCGGAGCGCCTCTTCCATATCGGTCCGCTTGATGTTGCGGCCGCCGAGAGTGAGGCCGGGTTCGGCTTCCGCGGGTGGCGTCTGCTCGTCCACCGGCATGCGCTCCCGCAGCTCACTTACCAGCGAGCGGTCCACACAGTTGCCGTCCGGCTCCTCGGCCTGGCGGAATGCACGGATGAAGGCGCGCTGAGTAACCTCGTCCGCTGCGATTTCGTTGCCCATCATGTAATAGGCGACGGCGTAGGCGCGGTGCTTGTGGGTTTCGTAGATGTCGCGCTGCCGGTGCTCGAGCGAACGCTCAGACATCTGACATTGCACAACGCGGCAGGATCTGTGGGGAGAAAATTCCTGGTCAAAGTTCAACAGACATGCCCTCGATGATGGGGAACAGCCTGTGCCCCGTTTGGACCTCTGAAAACATCTGAACGAGCCCTGCAGGTAGAATGGCGGTCCATGGCGGTTCCGTCAAGCATGTACGTGGAATCAATGGGATAGAGCGGATTACACGTAACACATCCGTGCAGCCGGCGGTAATGCTCTGCCGTTTCGAACGGTACGGAAGTGCCTTTGGATTCCGCTATGATCAATCCGGTTCCAAAAGTGAACGACCAGAAAGGAATGGAACGCATTCCCCTTTATGGCCCCCGCGACCATCCTAGTTGTCGATGATGACACGTCGATACGCACCATCATCTCCGCCATGCTGGAGCCGGCGGGCTACGAACCGGTGCTGGCCAGCTCGGCGGAAGAGGCAATTAAACGGCTCGACGATGGACTGAAGCCAAGATTGATTCTTTCCGATATTGTGATGACGGGCATGACCGGGCTGGCATTGCTGGACCATGTGCGGGAGAGGCACGGGGAGACGCCGATCGTGATGATCAGCGGGGTCAGCGACCTGGCGGTAGCCATCGGAACGCTGCGCAATGGGGCCTACGATTACCTGCTGAAGCCGTTTGAACGCGATCAACTGCTAGGGACCGTACTGCGGGCTTTGGAATACCGTACGCTGGTGGAGCAGAACACTTTGTATCGAACACACCTGGAAGAGCTGGTGGTAGCCCGCACCGAGATGCTGAACAGCGCCATCGGCGATCTGGAACGCTCCTACGACATCACGCTGGAGGCGCTGGGCGACGCGCTCGATCTGAAAGACACCGAGACGGAGGGCCACTCGCGCCGGGTGACTGCGTATACCATTGCGCTGGCCCGTGCCATGCAACTGCCACCGCAGGAGATCCGGACCATCGCACGGGGCGCGTTTCTACATGACGTGGGAAAGATGGCGATTCCGGATGCGATCCTACTGAAGCCCGGACGCCTGACTCGCGACGAGCAGGACACCATGCGCGAGCATTGCGCGCGGGGCTACCAGATGCTGCGGAAGATCCCCTACCTGCGTGAAGCGTCGGAGATCGTTTACAGCCATCAGGAGCATTTTGATGGCGGCGGCTACCCGCGCGGACTCCATCGACAGGAGATCCCGCTCGGAGCGCGAATCTTCGCCGTTGCCGACGCGCTGGATGCCATTACATCCGACCGGCCGTACCGGAGCGGAACCAGCTTCGCGACAGCTCGGAGGGAGATTCGCAAAAACTCGGGGACACAGTTCGATCCTAAAGTAGTGGATGTATTCCTCCAGATGCCTGACCGCGTTTGGGAGGACCTGCGCGCGGAGATCCAGGGCGAGGCGCAGAAGTTCAATCCGTTTTCGCTAGGCGCGGTGAAACATCTGCTGCCGCGAAAGGATGCTGGTGCGCCAAAGACCGGCATCCTAAAAGCTATGCCCGAGACAAAGAAATCCGCCGCACTGGATGCCGATGCGTTGAAGTCGGCGGTTGCCAAACTACCCGGCTGGCGCGTGGAACGAGGCGCGCTCACGCGCACCTTCAGCTTTCCAAACTTTGTCGAGGCACTGGCGTTTGTGCAGTCGCTGGGCGTGGAAGCGGAGCAGGCGCAACACCATCCGGACCTCGACATCCGCTACAGCAAGGTGACGGTGGCACTCGTCACGCACGATGCCGGCGGAATCACCGTGAAAGACGTCGCCATGGCGCAAACGGCCGACGGCCTGGCTACGCCGTTGAACGGCCGGTAGCCGAGCGCCTCCATCTCCGGTTGGGCAGCTTCGGCCTGGGCGGTAATCTGGATGTACCATGGGCCGCAATGAAACTAGCGGCCGCGATCCTTTTTCTTCTGCTGACGGCAGCCTGCCCTTTACGGCTTACAGCAGAGAACCCGGAAATTGTCTGGCGCCTCGGCACGTTTGACCGCTCGTCGGCGGAGTTTGTTGACGGATCGCCGAAACGGCCGGTTGTCTATTCCATCGATCAAAGCGTGCCGGAAAAAGATTGGTACGCCAATGCGGCTGCTTTCTTCCCATCCCACAAGCCAGACCCGTCGTCCGCGCCACGCGCTATACAGTTTTCGCTCGGCAGCAAACCGGCGAATGCATATCGCATTCGCGTCTCGCTGCTGATCGAGCAGTCGAGCGTGCCTGCGCTGCAGATCGCCATCAATGGGCATGCCGGGCTCTTTTATCTGCATCCAAAGCTGGATTACAGCATGGGCGACACGATGGCGGCATTTTTTCCCGCTTATTCCCATGCGACGGTTGAAGTCGATTTTCCCGGCAGCTATATGCGCGCAGGCGCAAACACAATCGCGCTGCAGGCCGTTGCCATGCAAGACAAAGGCGTACCCGATGCCGGGTTCGTCTACGATGCCGTCGAGCTTGACCGAATTCCCCATTTTGCTGGCGGCGCAACTGCGACGGTGGAACCAACCATCTTCTATAAAAAACAGGGCCAGTTGCTGACTGAACAGGTGGACATTTTTGTTCGCTACAGCGGACATCCGCGCACTGGGGAGGTCGACCTAACAATGGCGGGTAAGCAGTACCGCCATCCTCTTCGCGCCGGATCTGATTTTGGGGAAGAGCGACTTTCGGTCGAGCTTCCGGAATTCAAGGCAGATACTCCTGCCAAACTGACGGTGACATTCGACGGCCGGCCAGAGCATTTTGCTGAGAAGTTACAGCCGCAGAAGAAGTGGACGCTGTTTCTGGTCCCGCATGTTCATCTCGACGTCGGCTATTCCGATTACCAGGCGAAGATATCTGCGATCCAGAGCCGCATCCTGGACGAGGCGATGGACTTGACGGCAAAGCATCCGGATTTTCGCTTCAGCACGGATGGTGAATGGAATCTGGAGCATTACCTCGAAACGAGAACGCCCGAGGAGCAACAGCGTGTCATCCGGGCGATGCAGCACCAGCAACTTTTCGTTCCTGCGCAGACAGCCAACCTGCTCACCGGCTTCCCGACCGCCGAAACACTGATTCGCTCCCTTTACCCGAGCGCTGACTTCAGCCGGCTGCATGGAACGCCATTCAACTACGCGAACATCACGGATGTTCCTTCGTATTCGTGGTCGTATGCCTCCATCTTGGCTTCGGCGGGCATTCCCTATTTTATTACGGCGAGTAACAATGACCGCGCGCCTGTGCTGTTGCAAGGGCACTTAAATGAGAATTCGCCGATGTACTGGGAAGGCCCGGACGGCAAGAAGGTACTGCTCTGGTACTCACGACATTATGAGCAGATGCAGTTTCTTTTGGGCTTGCCCCCGCTGACTGAGACCGGCGAAGAGATGCTTCCGTTGTTTCTGCAGATGTATCAGCATCCGAGTTACCACGCGAATGCAGCTATCCTGTTCGGCACACAGGTGGAAAATACGGATCTGTTTCCGCAGCAGGCGGAGATCGCAAGCCAGTGGAATGCCCTTCATGCGTATCCGACGCTGGAATATTCGGGATTCCACGATGCCCTCGAAAATATTGCGCAGCAATTCGGCAGCGCCGTCCCCACGATACGCGGGGATGGCGGCCCCTATTGGGAAGATGGCATTGGATCGGATGCCTTCTATGCCGCCATGGAACGCGAGAATGAAAGCCGAGCGCCTTCTGCCGAGAAGCTAGCCACCATCAGCGCGCTCGTGAACCCTCGACTGGCGGTAGACCGGGACGTGCTTCACCGCATGTGGGCGAACATGGTCCTGATGGATGAGCACACATGGACCTCATGGAACAGTGTTTCCGATCCCGACAGCGAGGAGGCCATCGAGCAACTGAAGGTCAAGGACTCCAGCGCACTCACCGCTGATGCTCTGCGCGATCATCTGCTCCGAAGCAGCATGGCGAGCGTTGCCGATTCGATTGCCGCAGGAGCGGGCAGCGTCATCGTGTACAACCCGCTCAACTGGAAACGCGATGGGCTGGTCAGCATGGACATGGACAATGGTTTTGAGATTGCAGACCGCGCAACGCACCAGGCTGTTCCGTATTCGGTGGTTCACACCGGTAGCAACTTTCGCAGAGTGCAATTCGTGGCGACGGACGTGCGGGGCATGGGATACAAGGTCTACGAATTGCGCCCGGCGAAGGAACGCGCTTCTGCCGTGCAGACGGTTAGCACACCTATGCTCGAAAGCCCCTACTACCGCATTGAGCTTGATCCGTCTACAGGCGCGGTGCGCAGTATTTATGACAAGCAGTTGCAGAAAGAGCTAGTAAACCGAAGCAGCCCTTACCGCTTCGGCCAGTATCTCTACGTGAGCGGAGGCGACAAGGAACCCAATAGTATCCTGCAGTATCGCATCGTTTCCCCCAGGCCTGACCTGCAGGTTCATGCAGCAGAAAAAGGACGGCTGGTTTCGGTCGAACGGACGCCGTACGGCTGGTGCGCGCGAATGGAGGTCTCGGCAAAAAATACTTCAACCATCCTCAGCGAAATTAGGCTCTTCGAGAATGAAAAGAAGATTGAACTTGTCGAAGATATCTCGAAGAAAGAAGTTCCGGGAAAAGAAGCTGTTTACTTTGCCTTCCCTTTTGCTATGGAGCATCCTCGCTTCCAGTACGAGATACAAAACGGAGTGGTTGATCCCGCAAAAGATATGTACCCGGGCGCTGGCCATGAATGGTTCTCCGTGCAGCACTGGGTTGCCGTACAGCAGGATGGGGCCTCGGGCACTGTGATCCCGCTGGACACGCCGCTTGTGACGCTGGGCGATATCAATCGAGGGGCATGGCCCACGGAGTTCGGTCAGCGGACTGGAACCATCTTTTCCTATGCCATGAACAATTACTGGCATACGAACTATCGCGCGGCACAGGGCGGTCATTTCCAGTTTCGCTATGTCGTCACGAGCGCTGCGTCCACAGACCCTTCGGCATTGAGCCGCATGGGCTGGGAAGAAGCTACGCCGCTTGAAGAGGACGAAATCCGCTCGCAAGACAAAGCGCTCGACCTGCCGCGCCAGCTGGACGGCAAAGAGGCCAGCTTCATGACGGTAGACGATCCCGACGTGTTGCTCGACACTTGGAAACCGGCAGAAGATGGTGACGGCACGATTCTCCGCTTCCTTGATCTCGGCGGAACGCCTCGTACCGTGACTGTATCGACGCCGCTTCTGAATCTGGACAAAGCGACGGAGACGGACGCAGTCGAGCGGAACCAGAAGCCTCTTCCGCTACAGGGGGCACATGCGTTCCAAGTCGATGTGCATCCGCACGAGATTGTCACCGTGCGGATGACCGGTAAGCAGGTACTTTCCGCGCCCACCGAGTAATGACGTGTCCGTACTGACGGTGGCATTCGCTCTATTTCCCCACAGGTGAAGGCCCTGAAAACAGCACCGGCTCCTGCGCCACGATCCCCTTTCCCTCCTGAAGCGTAATGGACTGGTTCGGCTTCACTCCCGTGAACGAGTCGCGCTTTCCGCTGGGCCATACAATCTCTACGCTTACTATCTTTCCCTCCGACGGCTTGCCCAATCCAAAGGTGAGAGGCAGCTCACTTTGGGATAGATAGCTGGATCCCGACTTCACCATCTGAAGCAGCCGTTCACCGTTCGGCATCCGCACCGTTACTCTCGCGCCAATGCCATCTCGGTTGGACTTCACGCCGATCGTTTTCACGCGAAGCATGTCGTTCTGATTCGCATTGTCGTTGCGCAGCAGACGTGCAGATCCGCTGGATGGCGTGATCAGTAGATCGAGATCACCGTCATTGTCATAGTCGAGATATGCCGCGCCGCGCGCCACCACTGGTTCGCGCAAAGCCGCGCCTACCTTGTTGGACACATCTTCAAACCGCCCGTGGCCGCGGTTCCGGAAGAGCAGCGGGGGTTCGGCATAACTAAGCGAAGGCTGGGTGACACGAACATCATCGGCCACGTGCCCGTTAGCCGCGAAGATATCCGGCAAGCCATCCAGATCGTAATCGAAGAAGAACGCGCTGAAGGTCAGAGATTTCGCAGACGGACTGCTGATGCCCGATACATCTGACTTATCTGTAAAAAGACCCGAACCATCGTTCTGATAGAGCGCGATGCTCTCGTTGGCAAAGTTCCCGATAACTAGTCCTTGCCGCCCGGACAGGTCATAGTCCGCGGCATCGGTGCCCATGCCCGCGCGCGCTTTGCCCGCATCGCTGAACGCCACACCGGCGGCAAAGGCGTTTTCCGTAAATGTGCCGTTGTGGTTATTGTGATAGAGCTTGTTCGGCTGCGTGTCGTTCGCAACAAATAAATCTATCCAGCCATCGTTGTCATAGTCGAGCAGTGCGATGCCTAGAGATTTGCTCGACGGATCGAACAGGCCGGCCTTCTTCGTCACATCTTCGAAGACTCCGTGTCCGAGATTATGGAAAAGTGTTGAGCTTTGACCCTTGTATAACTCCGGTGTGCAATACGATTTGTTCTTGCCGTCCAACGTGCAGAATTGATCGGAGTGTTCCGACCAATCGGCATAGTGCGAAACGAACAAATCGAGCTTCCCGTCGTTGTCGTAGTCAAACCACACTGCGCCGGTTGAAAATCCAGCATCCTTCACATGGGCCTTTGCGGTCACATCCGCGAAGCGTCCTCCTCCCAGATTACGGAAAAGGTAATTGCCGCCAAGAGCGGTGATATAGATATCGTCCCGGCCGTCGTTGTCGAAGTCTCCGACCGCGCAGCCCAAACCATACATCTCTTTTGCAAGTCCGGCGGCACGCGTGACGTCGGTGAAGGTCCCATCATGGTTATTGTGATAGAGAGCCGGAGTGGAGATAGATACCTTGTGCTCCGGCCAGTCCATCGAGTTGACAAAGAGGATGTCCTGCCAGCCGTCGCCGTCATAGTCGATCGCACACACGCCGCTACCCATCGTCTCCGGGAGATACTTTTTTCCGAATGCTCCATTGTTATGTCGAAAGTGAATGCCGGCAGCCTGCGTCACGTCGACAAATCGTATGGGACCGGACGGACGAATGACCGGCGGCGGAACGGACGCGTTCTGGGAGGTCGGCCTCGGCGAGGCTGGCGCTGGCTTCGAGGCCTCCTGCGGTTTTGAAGGTCGCGATTGCGGCTGCCTGCAAGCCACCATGCCGGAACACATAAACAACGAGAGACTGCAGGCAATCAAATTTCGAAGACACATCCGGTTTTGATCCTCGGGGCTGTCGCCGTCTTCACTGTGCAAGCGCGGGTGTAGATACGGCATTTCCATCAGGCGAGCGCCGCGAGTCCCACCACATCTCGATGAGCATTGCTATCGGGCCGACCACAAACAGCGCATATAGGGGCGCATAAATGCTCTGATCGAGCCTCATCACCATCTCGACGGCTGCGACGAGAAATGCGACGACACATTGCCCCCATTTCGAACGCACTGTGGTTTTCGGGTCCGTGATCATGAAGAAGATAAAAAGCTGATACTCGGGTCCCGTGATGGGAGATATCTCTGACTGCCACGGATCAGGGACGATCCATGAACGGATGAGGGCGAAGAGAAGAAAAGAGAGCACGTAGACGGCGCAGATATGAAATCGCTTCAGCCGCCAGATGATCGCTGATCCCAACAACCAGATGACGAGCATCGCCCAGAGATTGTTGCCCCACTGAATGCTCAGCGAAGCTACAGACTCAGATGCGAGAAACAGCATCACGCAGATTCCGAAATTGGATGGATTCCAGATATGGCGGTGTTTCACGCGCGCTACATATTTGGACGCGATGGCAATCACTGAGCAGAGCGCGAATGGCCAGAACGCCGGCGACCGGAGAAGGATGCCGACGCTGATGCCCGTGATATAGGCACTGGCCAAATGAGGCCATTTACCAACCACTATGCGGCCCAAGATGAGTTCTGCCGCGATGGCGCTCCCAATCGCCAGCAAGGTCCTGGTATAGCTTTCCAAAATGCCGAAAGAGACGTTTCCCGCGAGCAGAATCAGCGTGATGAAGATAGGCGGAACGAAGCGGTTCTCAAGAGTGAACAGTCGTCGCCATCTGTGTGCAGAAGGACCGGCCGGCAGGGGTGGCATTATCATCGTCTGCTGGCTCATAGCGGTTCCTTTATCTTGTACAGCTTCTCGGGAAGTGTCCCTTGCAGCGTCTGGATTTTACCAGAGGGCCAGCGGACCTCGGCGCTTGTGATTGTCGGATGCTTGCCCAATCCAAAGTGAAGGCGACGATCGTTTTGCGCGGCAAAACCGCTTCCACCGGAGACTTGCTGTATCTGCTTCTGACCATTCCATTCCAGCATCACCTGAGCGCCAATTGCGCTTCGGTTGCTCTTCGTCCCTTCTAGTTCGAACTCGACCCATTGGTTCTCGGGATCAACGGTGTTCCTGTATAGCAGCAATGGTCCGCGCTGATTTGCGACGATGACGTCCAACACTCCCCTATTCCAAAGATCAGCTAATGCTACAGAACGACCATCATGCGTATCGGTCACTCCGACGGACTGTGCGACATCAACGAACTTGCCAGCGCCGTCATTCAGCCAGACATGCTTTTGCTGATACCCGGACAAGCTGCGGCCATCCATCGAAGGCCAGTCCTTAGCGTCGCCAATGATGGTTGCATTTCCACCCGCAACTTTGGAGAAGTCGTACCAGTAATTGCGCTTGCGATCGAGCGAGACGTAGCCATTTGTCAGGAATAGATCCAGCGCGCCGTCATTATTCAAATCGCCGAATTGAGCGCCAAAACTCCATCCGCCCAGCTCGACGCCCATATCACGTGCAAGGTTGATGTACTGAATGTGCTGGCCATCCCCCCCGTCACCGGGAACCCATAGATTGTTGCCCTGGAGAAGTACTCCGTCTTCAGAAATATTCGAGACGTAAACCGAATATTTCCCCTGATTGAAGATATCTCCAAAAGCTACGTTCATCCCACTTTTTGGAGCGAAGCCTACGCCGGTAGCCCTGCCTGCTTCATGGAAGTGTCCGCCATCGTTCAGATACAACTCGGAGACTCCATAATCGTTTGCAATAAAGAGATCCGGGTGACCTGTTCCGCGAAGGTCGGCCGCTGCCGCCGCCAAAGCCCATCGCCTGCTGGTGATACCTGCCTTCGCGCTGACCTCTTCGAACTTGCCATTCCCCAGGTTGTGAAATAGATACTTTCGGCCGCCGTTGTCGGCATATTCAAAGCTGTCCGGCATCATTTTTGTCGTGCTTAGATGCCATAAGTCGACATTTTCCGGATAGTAGCCCCCGACGAATAAGTCCAGCAGACCGTCACCGTCAAAATCAAACCACACCGCCGTATTCGCGTTGATCCAGGGCGGAAAGGCTGCGACCTCCACGCGGTGAAATCCGTGGCCCTGATCGTTGTGATAGAGCTCCGGCTTGCCCCACTTGATCAAGAACAGGTCTTCATATCCGTCGTTGTCGTAGTCTCCCCAGACCGCGCCCATTGATACGCCTGTGCCGGATTGATTTACGTCACCGACGCCTAGCTCGTCCGCGACGTTCTTAAAGGTGCCGTCGTGCATATTCCGATAGAGGCGGTTATGGCTTCCGATCGCGCTGTTCGTAACGTATAGGTCCGGCCATCCGTCGCGGTCGAAATCGACTACCGAGACCGACGCTCCCATCGATGCCACTTCCGGCATGATGTGCGCCAGCTTCGCGTCGAGCACCGGCGCCTGATGCACAAAGTCGATTCCCGCCGCGTGCGAGACCTCTTCTAAATGGAACCCATGCCGAGCCAGCGATTCTTTCGTATCCAGTTCTGTTTTCGAAGCTGCTGCACGCCTGCCGGAGAGATGGCGCACCACGAGCGGGGTTGCGATCAGACAAAGAAAGATGACCGTCAGGATGGTTTGCAAAACAGGTTTGCGTTTCATTGCGCAGCTCCGCTTCGCAAAGCATCTCGAAATGGCTCTGCATTCACGTAGCGGGTCTGATATGTTTCCCAATCCTCCGCGTGATGCCGGTACTCCCAGTCATCTTCCAGCCTGGCCGGTGTTGCTTCGTCGTAGTCGCGACGCGCGTGATAGGGATACGGCAAAACCGTCTGTGAATTCGCGGTGTTGTAGTCTCCGTCTTTAATCCAGCCATCTCCCGCGATGACAAAATCGCGTATCCAGCCGGCAGGCGGCGGCCCCGGATCGGCAAAACGCAACGCCATCTCATCGCCTGCATTCATGATGACGTAGCGGTCGTCGATGCGTGCCAGCAACTCACGCACATCTCCAAAGCGCGTATAGAAGCCGGGCAGATCGCGCCAGATCGGGGCTGTGCTCGCGAGGTGATCGTAGGCAGGTATCTCAGGTGAAGATGCATTCGCCTGATGGATCACGGAGAAGCCTCGGTAATGCAGCTCGGCAACATTGGGCGCCAGCCGGCGAATCTTCATCGGCGTCTGCGGCAGCCCCTGCGCCCACTCGATGGAATCCCAGTAGACTTCCAGATTTGTCCTGAGCCGCAGACGGTGAGGGGTGCCCGGGCGGAATAGTCCGGTGAGATCGATGAGGCAGATTTTGTTGCGTCCAGCCGGGAACCCGAGGTTTGAATTTGCGATGCGCCATCCGCCGCGGCCATCGGGCACTTCCAGACTCAGCCACTCTGGATGCGGGTGCTTGCCCTGACTCATCGCCACGTTTACAGAGGAATCCGACGGGTGCAGCCAGCCCTTTGCGATGAGCCAGAGCGGCTCGCCTTGCGGTATATGATCGCCAAGGTCGATCTCGACAAAGTGATCGCGCGTCACTCCCTGATATTGTCCGCGCCCAAACGTGTCCAGATAGTTGCCGTCCAGATTGCGCACAATTGCGGTTACATCCTGGCCGGTATCGTCCACAGCGCGAGCAATCGGCTGCGGCGGTCCAACGGCGGTAACGGCCAGCTTCACGGGAGGAACATCGTAGCGCTCATCGGTAAATATCTCCGTCCCCGCGGGATGATCCACGGTCAGGAGTGAGAGTGAATCATAGAAATAGGTTTCCCAAAGCTCGCCGGTGATGCGCAGGTCGTAAAATCCATTGCGCGCCCTGAGTTGGTCACGGTCGATCTTGTACCACTCCTCAGTCGCAGCAATGTTTGCCGTGCCGAGCGAGTTGATCCTTAATCCAATCGCCGAGCCCCATGGAACCGAATCCTTCACGAAATCCATACGCTTTCCATTCCACGCGAAAAGAAACGGGCACGAGCCCTTCAGCCTCTGCTCCGTCACGACTTGTTGATCAGCCTTCAGGCCGAACTCGGCGCGCACCGATCCGTTCGGCCACACGATCCGCGCTACATCCACGCCCTGCTGCTCGCCCAAACCAAAGTGAAGCACAGGGCCGGTGATCGCCTGCTTCTGCAAGAGCAGCGCTGAGCGGATTTCTATTTCGCCGCCAACACCGAATGGATTAATCCGCTGATCTCCACTGACCTGACGCGCGCGCGGACGGATCGTCTGCCAGTGATAGCTCTTCGTTCCATGATTGCGCGCGTCCACGACCTTGCCGGAGCTGTCGAGACCTATCAGGTCGAGACGCCCATCTCCGCGCACATCGGCTGTGTCGAAGACTGTCGCCGGCCCCTGCGGTTGCGCCATCGCCTTGAATGTGCCGGCTTCATCCTGAAGCCAGATTTCTGCCCCTCGGCTGTTCGCCCCGGCTGCCACCGGGAGTACCAGCAGATCCACTGCGCCGTTGTTGTCGATATCCGCCGCGCGCAGCCGAACTTCGCCTTCGACCGGCCTAGTCATCTGCGCAAGCTGGTGGTCAGCCCATGTCTGGCTATTGTCGTTATAGGAGAGCGAAAGAATACGACCATCGGCTGACAAGAGGTGCAGGCGAAGCAGAGCGTCGTTGCCAGTATCCGCAACGCAGATCGCGCTCACGCTCGTGAAGGCGCGAGGCAGCGCAGCTTCGTTGAACTTCCCCGTGCGCTCATTGAGAAAAATGTGCAGATTGCCCGAACCATCGATCAGCGATGCATCGGGGTTTCCGTCCCCGTTGAGATCTGCCCAGGCGAACTGGCGAATGCCGGAGATGCCCGCGAATGGGTGCTCCACAGCGAAGGTCCCATCGCCATCGTTCCGCAACACGGACGGAAGCCCTGCCTTTGTGCCCAACACAACGTCAAGATCGCCATCGGCCTCGAGATCGATGGCCCACGCGCCCGTATACGCCGCATTCGTAACAGCCGTGGGAAGCTTCATGCCTGCGGTCACGTTTGTGAAGTGATCGGGGCTGTCCTGGCGAAAGAGACGGAGTCCGCTGTCGCCGGCCAACAGCAGGTCGGTCTTGAAGTCGTAATTGAAGTCGAAGGGAAGAATACTCTCCGGCGATACGTTTGCCGTCGCCGTGCCCGGGAACGGCATGTCAGCCCCGGTTGCCAGATGCACTCGCCGAGCGTTCGCTTCGGCAATGACTGGCGCGTCCGTTCCGTTCAGCGCGATGGCACCCGCCCATGTCCAGGACTCCGCGGGGGTCGATGCGACCGGCTCATTCGCGAAGGTCATTGCAAGGTCCGGAGCGGCCGGGCGCGAGGGCGGATTCGGCAGCTTGAGGAATCGCGTGACAGGCTGGGCCTCCTCGCCGGGCTGCGCGATGATCTGGGAGAGATCGGCGCGAAACTCCGGTTCGCGCATCAGCACGTTGCGCAGAAACGTGGACCGCGTTGCAGCGGAGCGCGGCGATGGACCGGCGGCGGCCGTTTGCAACTGCTGGAGCTGCTGCTGTATCTCCGGAGGCCAGTTGTGCGAGCGTTTCGCAATCTGCGCGACCGTCGTGCGGAGCGTCGCTGTGTCGCCGCGTTTCGCAGAGACGCGGGCCAGTTCAACGAGCACTGCGAGATTTCCCGGCTGGACGCTAAGAATCTGCTCGAATATCTTCTGCAAATCCGCGTCGCTGTTCTCGCTTCCCTGCCGCTCCACCTGGGTTGCCAGGGTGTAGAGCGCGCGCAGATTGCGCGGGTTCTGCGCGATTGCCTGATGCAGATAGGAGATTGACGCATCGGAATTGCCGCGATCTCCCTCCAGAAGGCCAAGCAGATAGTCAACGCGGTCATCGTTCGGGGCCAAAGTGTGAGCGCGTTCGAGCCTTTGTGCTGCGGGATCGAAGTTGCGCTGGCGCAATGCAAGCACACCCCAGTCGATCCAGGCCGCGGGCTCGGCGGGAACAAGCTCGGTGGCCTGCTGAAGTTTCGCATCCGCGCGAACGTCGTCGCCGACCTGCAGCCCCGCGAGCCCGACATAGAACGCGGAAACAAAGTCGGTGTATGTTTTCGATCCCGCCTGCGGCAGGCGCTCCCTGGAGCGGCAGCCCGGGATGAGGCAGGCTATGCACGCCAACGCCGCCAGCAGAAGACAGCCGCGATTGCGGCCTGCTGATGGCGCATATCCCGGAAGCGAATCCCTCACATCTCCCATAGAAATAAATTCGGCGGCAGCGTATCGCCTATCACGCCCGTAAACAGCTGACCTCTCCATCCCTCCCCAATCCTAACGTTCTCCACGCCATTTCTGATCAGTTAGCTTCCGTATACCTCATACAGCGACAGGCTTATGCCTGTGCGACGGCCGGCACCACAGTGCTCACAGTGCAAATTTGCTTCTAGGAGTGCGCTCACGCGAGGCACTCCGGAACCGGGGCGGAGCCCGCCCAATGCGTGCACCACCAATGAAACGCAGTGGCCGCACATCGGAGCGCCGCGAGCACACCGCCGAAGAGGCTGGTGCAGATGATTCCCCTGGGCGCGAGGCGGCTGTAGAACAGATTCATGAGCCAGGCGGGAATGGTGTAGATGTCGCCTGCCGTGAGCGGACCGATCTTCTTGCGGACAGGCCACTCATAGACGAGGCGCTCGATGGTGCAGTTGAAAAATCGCGCCATGCCGACCACCCGCCACGTGTAGGCGATAGTGGCCATCCAGGGAAGGCGCTTCCTGCCACGGCTTTTCACGATGAGCTGTACGGCTTCCCGAGCCTGCCTCAGTGCGGCCGTAACCCCATTGGAGGTCATCGGATCAATCATCGAAGCGGCTTCGCCGATGACAATCCAGTTCGGCCCGGCGAGCTTGCGAAGAATACGGCAACGGAAGGAGGTGACGCGGGGGCTGCCGTTCTTGCGTTCCTTCATTAACAATCGCAGCGACGGGAAGCGCTCCAACTGATCGCGATAGATTTCCTCGATTCCTTTGCCGCTGCTGCGCGCTTTCTTGATCGTCTCTCCGGTGGCCACGTACCCCACGCTGACGGTGTTCGGGCGAATGGGAATCTGCCATACCCATTCCATGTAGTAGTTCCTCTCGAGCCCGTACAGCGTTGTGCCTTCCGGCAGGCTGGGGACGCTGAAGTAGTCCCACATGGCAACCTTGCTGGGACCGTATTCCTGCGTGGGCAATTGAAACAGACGGGAGAACAAGCGCGATGCCGACCCGGACGCATCCAGAAACCATGGTGACTGGATACGGCGGCCGCTCTCCGTAACCACAGCAAGCACACGCCCGGCTTTGTCTCGCTCAGCGTGGACGACCCGGTCTGCCACGATCTGCACCCGCTCGCGAAGCGCAATGTTGCGGATGGTGGCGTTCAGCTCAGTCCGATCTACATGCAGCGTGCGCAGCTCAACGCGGAAGGGCGGCCGGCCCAACCATGCCCCCGGAACGTAATGCTGTTCGCCTCCATCCTGGAGCTTCAGAATTACGTGCCGCTTCCAGGTGGCAATCTCGCGGGCTGTCAGCTCTTCCATCGTCAAGCCCAAGTCCTCCAGCAGAGCGGGCGCCGACCAATCGAGAGATTCCCCGACAGCATCCGTGCCCGTGGCAGCGGCTTCAACGCACAAAACGCGCAGACCAGCCCTTACCAAATGAATGGACGCTGCAATTCCAGCCAATCCCCCGCCGATCACCGTCACGTCGTTCTCTTCCATGAGCTCTCACACGGTGGTGGCATTCATCTTTGCCAGCCTCACGCACAAGGGCAAGGGCCTTAGGTATGGTGTGGCGCTAAACCTTTTGATCGATACCGCAGTCAGCGCGTGTGCGGCTAGGATCGTACGGACCCGCAAGCCCATTGACAGATGCCCGCTGGGCCGTTTCGCGTACCGAAGGGGAGATCAACGGAGTTGAAAGTGCTCGTCCGGCTTCGTCCAGTGATTTTCATTGCCGCGCTGCTTGCCATCTGGCAGATCGCGATCATGCGGCATCCGGGACAGCTGCTGCCGAGCCCGTGGCAGGTTGTCGGCGGGCTCTCCGATCTTCTGCGACACGGATTGCTCTTCAAGTACGTGGTCGCTTCCCTCTTTCGCGTTACCTGGGGCTTTGGGCTTGCGGTGGTCATAGCGATTCCTCTCGGACTCGCAATCGGCTGGTACCGGCGGGCTGAACTGGCGCTGAGCCCGGTGGCGGAAGTGCTGCGGCCCATCTCGCCGCTGGCCTGGATCCCAGTCGCCATCCTGTGGTTCGGGGTCGGCGACATGTCCGCCATCTTTCTCATTTTCCTGGGCTGCTTTTTCCCGCTGCTTCTCACCGCGATCAATGCGGTCCGGAGCATCCCGGATGTGTACGTGAACGCCGGCCGGAATTTCGGCCTTGGCTCCTTCGATCTCATGCGTCGCGTGCTCTATCCCGCGGTGGTGCCGCAACTGCTCATTGGCCTGCGGATTTCGCTCGGCGTGGCATGGCTGGTGGTGGTCGCGGCGGAGATGATCGCGGTGAACTCGGGCCTCGGCTTTCTCATTGTGGATGCACGCAACGCAGGCAATCGTTACGACCTGGTTGTTGCCGGTATGGTGGTCATTGGCGTCATTGGGCTATTGCTCGATATAGCCATGCGCTCGCTCGAAAAGATGAAATCTTTTCGGTGGAGCTATTCGGAGGACTAACAGCCCATGTCAACGCAAACCGCGGATGCATTTGCAACAGCACGGGGATCCGCCTCGCAGGCCAAACTGAGCACGCATGACGTCAGCATGGTCTTCCAACGCGACGGCAACCGGGTGCCCGTGCTGGAGAACATCAACCTGAGCGTTGCTGACGGCGAATTCGTATGCCTGCTCGGTCCCTCCGGCTGCGGAAAATCCACGCTGCTGAACACCATGGCCGGATTTCTTTCCCCCACAAGCGGCGAAGTGCGCGTGGACAACGAAGTCGTGCAGGGCCCCGACCCGCGGCGCATCTTCGTCTTCCAGGAGCGCGGCGTTTTCCCATGGCTCACGGTGGAAGGCAACATCGGCTTCGGGCTCGCGAAGCTCGCCCGCGATAAGCGGGAGAACCGCATCGCCCATTACGTCCACATGGTCGGCCTGCAGGGATTTGAGAAAGCATATCCATCGGAGCTCTCCGGTGGCATGAAGCAGCGGCTGGAAGTGGCCCGCGCCCTGGCGGTCAATCCGGACATGCTCTTGCTCGATGAGCCCTTCGGCGCGCTGGACTCCATCACCCGGCTCACCATGAGGCGCGAACTGCTCCGCATCTGGGAGGCGGAGCGAAAAACAATCGTCTTTGTAACCCACGACATCGATGAGGCGGTGCAGCTTGCCGATCGCGTCGTTGTGATGAGCGCGCGGCCCGCCACCATCCAGCAGATCGTCACTATCGATATTGCACATCCGCGCGATATCAGCTCGGCTCGTTACCTGGAGCTTCGTGACGGCATCTTTGCGCAGATCGGATTGGCGCACAGGATATGAAGCCGCTCCAGTCCCCGAAAAAGTGGGAGAAATTCGCATTGCCGGCGATCACCTTCGCGCTGCTGCTTGCCGGCTGGTACTTTGCCGTCCGGTGGTCCGGCACAAAGATCCTTCCATCTCCCCTCGAAGTGAAGAGAGGCCTGATGGAGCTGGTTCAGGCGCATGTCCTGTGGGCCGACGTCGCCGATTCCCTTCGCCGCGTTGCCATCGGCTTTGGTCTGGGCGCCGTTCTCGGCATCCCGCTCGGGCTCGCCCTGGGCTGGTACCCCGAGCTTAATAACGTGGTTAACCCCGTCATCCAGCTGCTCCGCCCTATCAGTCCCATCGCTTGGATACCGGTTGCTATTCTGTTTCTCGGCATCGGTGACCACGCCGCCACAGCGCTCATCTTCCTTGGCGCCTTCTTTCCTATCGTGGTCTCCTGCGTGGACGGCGTAAACAACGTCTCCTCTGTCTACCGCCGCGCGGGACGTAACTTCGGCCTAAGCCCGCTTCAACTGCTGGGTCGTGTCGTCTTTCCCGCGGCTCTGCCCAACATACTTGTCGGCCTGCGTATCGCATTCGGCATTGCGTGGCTCGTCGTGGTTGCCGCCGAGATGGTCGCGGTCGATTCCGGCCTCGGATTCCTTATCATCGACTCGCGCAATTCCGGCAAGCGGTACGATCTGGTCGTCGCGGCCATGCTGCTCATCGGCCTCATCGGGCTTGCGCTCGATTATCTTTTCCGTGGTCTGGAACGGATCAAGTCCGTTCGCTGGGGCTTTCGCCATGAGTCTTAAAGCCAAACTGATCGTCCTGGCCGTCGCATGGATCGTGGTGATCACCGCGCTGCACGGCTGGCTAAACGTGAACTGGGCCACCATCCTGAACGACTACCGACCGCTGGCCCAGCGCAAGATCGTTGTTGCTTATATTCCGGTGACCTGCCAGCTTACCTGCCCGGTTACGGATTACATTTCGAAGTTCTCCAAGAACGGCGAGATATTCATCCCGCGCCTGTTTCAGGGCCTCCCGGAGATCAAGGAGGCGCTCATCTCCAACAAGGTGCAGGCCGCTTTCATCGTCGCTCCGCTCGCGATCGCGCTGAAAGCACAAGGCGTGCCGATCAAAGTGGTCTATCTTGGCCATCGCTACGGCAGCGCGATGGTGGTGCAGAAGAACGGCCCGGTGAAAACCGTCGCTGACCTGCGCGGCCTCACCATCGCCATTCCCAGCCGCTTCTCCGACGAGCGGCTCATGCTCATCCGCGCGATGAAACTGGCAGGTCTGAAACCGACGGATGTCAAAATGCTGGAAATGGCCCCGCCGGATGTCGCCAGCGCTCTGCGGGCCAAGGCGATCGATGGATTCGTAATGGGAGAACCATTCCCGTCGCAGGCGGAGATGGCCGGCTTCGGCCGGGTCCTCTTCCAGGCCAGAGACTATTGGCCGGATTACATGTCCTGCATTCTTGTTGTCCGTCAGGACCTGATCGATCAGCGCCCCGAAGTGGTGCAGCAACTGGTAGACGGGATTGCACGCTCCGGGCTGTGGCTGGACAAGGGCAAACCCCAGCGCGAAGACGCTGCGGATTTCGTCGGCCGCTTCTACTACAACCAGAAGCCGGCGCTGCTGCGCTGGGCGCTCACGAAACCGCTGGACCGCGTTGTCTACAGCCAGCTCGCGCCGCGCAAGGCCGATTTCGATCTAGTGCGCGATCTCATGATTGAAACCGGCGTGCTGAAGAAAAAGATCGACTTCTCTGATTACACCGACACTCGTTTTTCTAGCGTTGCCAGCAGCCAGACGCCGTGGCGCTACCAGCCCGGGCTGGCGGCTGCGCGATAACTACGGAGGCAAATATGATTCGCAGAACGTTTCTTGGATTGACGCTCGCCAGCCTCGGTAGCCTGGCAACTATGGAAGGCATGGACCTGGCTGAGCAGAAGACAATCACCTTCCGCATCACGGGATTTACCTGCATCACCTGCGCGGTCGGACTCGAAACGCTGCTGGAACAGGAAAGAGGAGTTATCCGGGTGAAGGCCAGCTATCCGGAGAGTGTCGCGATAGTGACCTATCACCCGAAATTGACGTCCGAGCATTCTCTGGTGAAGTTCATCGAACGCGCAGGGTTCAAAGCCGCGCAACGGGCATGATCTTGCACTTGCGAACCAGAAGCGGCACCCTCAACCGCATATATGGCTACATGCGGCTCGTGAACACATCCGTCAGACTCGGTGCGCTCTCCTCTTCTTGCAGGACCCTGTATGCATGCGCCGTATAATGCGTTCTCTGCGATGGTGCCCGAGCGCTTGCCCAGAAATGTAAGTGTTGAGGCGCTTGCACCAAATACTGGAAAGGCCAATCAGTGAAACTCTACCGGACTTCCGATGGCATCCTCGTTGAAGAAATGGGCAACTTCTACGCAGTAAATACACCTGGGTGGGATGAACTCATTGCCAACGCCGACATACAGACACTCGTACGTGCTGCGATAGAAAGCCAACCGGCCCGGCAATTCGATCCAGCTACCATTCTCGCTCCGATCGCAAATCAGGAAGTTTGGGCTGCTGGTGTCACGTACTACCGTAGCCGTAACGCACGAATGGAAGAATCGAAAGACACAGGAGGTCGCAACTTCTACGATCGTGTTTACTCTGCCGAAAGACCTGAGCTTTTCTTCAAAGCAACTGGCCCGCGTGTTGTAGGGCCGCATGGTCCGGTGCGCATCCGGTCTGATGCAAAGTGGTCGGTACCCGAACCGGAGTTGACTCTGCTGATCAATCCGGCTGCCCAAATTGTGGGCTATACGATTGGCAACGATATGAGCTCACGTGACATCGAGGGCGAAAACCCGCTCTACCTTCCACAAGCTAAAGTGTATGACGGCAGCTGTGCGCTTGGACCGTGTATCGTGCTTTCCCGAGATCCGCTTCCGAAGAACACTGCAATTCGGCTGGAGATCATCCGTGAAGCGCAGACGGTCTATGCGGGAGAGACGACGCTCGCAGGACTAAAACGGGATGCTAAGGAACTGGTCGGGTATCTATTTCGCGAGAACACCTTTCCAAATGGTGTTTTCCTGATGACCGGGACTGGCATTGTTCCCGGCGATGACTTTACCTTAGCCAATGGTGATGTCATACGGATCAGCATCGACCACATCGGCACACTCGAGAATACGGTGGCCTGAAGCGATACGCTGATATCCAATATCAGCTGTTACCCACATGCATGATTCACGCTTCTGCAAAGTCATGCGGGTGAATGCCAGCTATGCCGGGAGGATCCCCATAATGACTTATCAGCCCAAGTTGACCTCGGAGGAGCCCCGGTGACGTTTCGCTGAGAGCGCCGGAATCACGGCCTCCCGAGGAGGCGTGACGGGAGGCAGCCGTTTAAACATCCGTACAGCGGTCGCAGTTGCCGCACGGTCCGCTGAAATCATCGCCGAAATAGCGCAACAGATACTCTCGGCGGCAAGCGCGTGATTCCGCATATTCCTGCATCTGTTGCAGTCGGCGAATCCGCAATTCTTTATGGAACTCCTGGTGTTCCGCAGCCGCCTCGGTAATCTGCTCAGCGGATCGCCGATCCATCACCTCGATATCTCCTGAGGGGGTCTGCTTCGCCGTGCCCACCTCTTCCAGTCTGTGTACAAGATTGCTGAGCTTACGATTGGATAGCCCGGTCTCACGGGGGAGGTCATTACGGCTGGTCGGACCTTCGTCGCTTGCCAGCACATGCATGACAGATTCAAGGCTCTCCCGATCGATGAGGCCGGTTCCAGTTTTGTATTTTTGAGTGCCTATATCTGGCGAACAGTAAAACAGTACGGCCTCCGCGGAATTGTTATCACGTCCGGCACGACCAGTCTCTTGATAGTAAGCATCCAGTGACTCGCTGACGTCTGCGTGGTAGACAAAGTGGATATCCGCCTTGTCTATGCCCATCTCGAAAGCGTTAGTGGCAACAATCACCGGCGCGGCCCCACTCATGAAGCGGTCCTGAACCGCATCGCGTTCTTTAGCCTTCAGGCCGCCATGGTAGAAGATTGCGTTAACTCCCCTGTCCTGCAGTTCGCTCGCGATCAACTCAGCATTCCTATGCGTGCCTACATAAATGACACCGGGTTTCTCGGCGAATTCCACTCGCCGCAGCGCGGCATCACGTTTCTCCTCTTCAGTCGAGAACGTATCGACGCGCAGTGAGATGTTGGGGCGGTCGAAACCCCGCACAAACACGCGCGGACTTCGCAGTCCCAGCTTTTCGATGATCTCTTCACGAACATGGTTCGACGCAGTTTGCGGTCATAGCCAAAGTCGGGGGATGACCAAGTGCCTCGATGACATGCGAGATCTCGAGATAGTCGGGCGAAAATCATGGCCCCACTGGCTGATGCGGTGTGCTTCATCGATAGCGACCAGCGAGACGCGAGCGGATTTCAGCCGCTCGACGGTCTCCAGTTTTCGAAGCTGCTGCGGCGCCAAGAAGATGTACTCCACCTCTCCTTCTTCTATGCGTTCGAACGCATCGCGCCGATTTGCCGGAGCCAGTCGGCTGGACCACGACGGTATCGTGTCCGTCCAAGAGGGATTCGACCGACTCTTCTTGGCCCGGCCGCAAAGAAGGAAAGCCGAGAAGCTTCTTCGCAGCGGCGGAAATCCCTGCCCTTCTATGCTTTTTCGTCATGCAGGGTTCGATCCACTAGCGGCATCCGGCCCCTCCATTCCAGTGTTCTCATGTCGTTCGTGAAATGTCAGGTTTGGTCGCCTGCCGCAGGGTACGCTGCTTCCAGAAACCGCCAGTTCACCCATCGGCTTTCGATTGCAGTACGTCTCAGGGCGCGATATCATCTCAGAGGAATTGTGCTACTTACGTCTTGACGGGTGCGGAGTGACCGGGTTGGAGGAATGCCGCGGGCCAATAGACTGAAAAGCGCAAAGTCGACAGTTCTCGAGGCGGTCGCATTTCCCTCAGAATCGCTCGGGTAAGTGACTCAAGTTGAGTAGATTACAAACGCGGAAGTGGTGAAATTGGCAGACACACCATCTTGAGGGGGTGGCGCCCAAAAGGCATAGGGGTTCAAGTCCCCTCTTCCGCACCAAAGATTTTTTGAGAAAGCAGTCGCATGATCATTCTCCTTACCATCATCCACGTTCTTGTCTCCATTTTCATGATCGCCGTCATCCTGCTGCAGCAGGGCAAGAGCGCGGATCTCGCCGGCGCCTTCGGCGGTCAGGGATCGCAGACTGCGTTCGGCCCGCGCGGGGCAGCGAACATGCTGACCAAGTTCACCACCTGGGGCGCGATCATCTTTATGGTCACTTCGATCGCGCTTTTCGTTCTGATCGGCAAGCACGCCGGCGGCGGCGGCTCGGTCCTGGAAGGCACGCCGACTGCGCCTATCCATCAGCAGGCGCCCGCTCCAGCCAGGAAGTAAGCTCGGCATTTCAGCAAAGGCGGCAGACGATTGTCTGCCGCCTTTCTGCATGACGGCACATTTTCTACCAAAATGCTCTAGACTGTTGGGCGACATGAAAGCTTTTTCCCGCGCTGCCTCTCTTGTTCCAGCCGCGCTGCTCTTTCTGCCGGCCATGCTTCCCGCTCAATCCACCACGCACAACGAACACACGCCGCCGCAGCGAGCGAGCGCACAACTCCCGCAGCAGCATCCGACCGGACCCACGGTCAACCCGGACCGGACGATCACCTTCCACTTTCCCGTCACCGGCGCAAAGGAAGTGATGCTTGACCTCGAAGGAGCCGATCCTCAGCCGATGACGCAGGGCGCAGACGGCGTCTGGACCCTGACCACCGCGCCACTTGAGTCTGAGCTTTACGGCTACGGCTTCCGCGCCGATGGTATCGCGTACCTGGACCCGGGCAGCGTGCTGATCAAGCCCAACCTGCTGAATGTGCAGAACGAAATCGAAGTTCCTGGCGCGCAGCCCATGGACTGGGATGTGCAGAATGTGCCGCACGGCGTCCTTCACCACCACTTCTACCAATCGCAGATACTGGATCGCGCCAGCGACTTCTTTGTCTACACGCCGCCGGACTACAACGGGAAGAAAAAGTACCCGGTGTTGTATCTCTTGCACGGTTATAGCGATGACGCGAGCGGATGGACCGCAGTCGGGCGCGCGAATGTAATCCTCGACAATCTGATCGCGCAGAACAAGATCAAGCCCATGATCGTCGTGATGCCGCTCGGCTACGGCACGATGGACATGATCACCCACACCTGGAACGCATGGCAGGACAAGGCGCTGGTGGACCGCAACTTCAGCCAGTACACACAGATCCTCCTGAATGAAGTGAAGCCGCAGGCGGAGAAGATGTATTCAATTTCGAAGGACCGCAAGGACCACGCCATCGCCGGCCTCTCCATGGGCGGTGGCGAAAGCCTGCACACCGGCCTCAATCACCTGGACGACTTTGCTTATATCGGAGCGTTTTCCTCAGCCGTTCAGGATACGGACTTTGACAAGGTCTTTCCCAATCTTGCCTCCGAGGTGCAGAAGAAGAATGATCGGCTGAAGCTGCTATGGGTCGCGTGTGGGACGGATGATCATCTCATCACGCCGAACCGCGCCTTTACCGCGTGGCTGAAGCAGCAGCAGATTCCAGTGACGGTGATCGAAACCCCAGGCCGCCACACCTGGATGGTCTGGCGCGACAACCTGATTCACTTTACGCCGCTGCTCTTTCAGAAGTGAGATATCACAGACCAAGGAAGTAGACCGGTGCCATAGCTGCCAGCACAGCGCCTGCTTGCAGCCCCAGCACATAGAAGGCCTGACGCGGAGCGCGCGGCAGCCACTTGACGGCGAAGAACACAAGCACTGGCAGTTGTCCGGCCATCAACAACTGCCAGATATGCGCAGCGGCTCCCTCATCCGGTTGGCGAACAAGGCCCGGTCCGCCATGCGCAATGCTGTACATCAGGGCGATAAATAGGGTCGCCAGCGCAGCGAATGACATCGCAAGCGGAAGCAATGCTGTCGGCTGCTTCACCAGCGCACCGAACGTATACATCTGCCGATTCATGGAACCTCCCTCAGTTGGAATCAGGCGCTCGAGCAGCGCCGACCAGATGACGTTGACTGAAGCGCGCAGACTATCACGCCTGTTTTCGAGCAGTTCCTCAAACTCGCGACCATAACGCTGCCTCCATGCGCGCGGATAGAGGCGCGTAAGCAGTTGAGCAAGGCGGGTGTTCACGAGGTCTCCAGCCTTCGCAGTCCGGTTTTGCTGAACTGTTGCAGTGTCGTCAGTCTCGCGCGCAAAACGCGTGCTCCTTCGGCAGTGATGCGATAGGGGCGGCGGCGTTCTTCGGGGGGCAACGGCGCAATCCAGCGCTGCTTCTCAAGTCGCGCGATCGCACCATACAGCGTTCCGGGACCCAGTCGGGTGCCGCACAGACGCTCGATATCTTCGATCATGGCGTGCCCATGTTTTGGGCCGCTCGCCAGACTGGCAAGCACTAGCAGCGGTGGATCGGAATAATGCCCCAGGCCGTCGCCGTCTACTACGTCTCGCGTACTACGCATGACGTAGTTATCGCACACTTCACGCCGACCTGCAATAGGAAAGCGCAGGCGGCAGGAACTATGGCCGCTGGATAACAAACGGCTCCGTGTAGTTATGGACGACGGTCGGCACACCGAGCCCGATGCTCACCACGTTCATGGCTCGCGCCATACGACGGTGTCCGTGCCGGATGAACCATACGGAACTGCCGACTTCGCTGGCCGTAGAAAGTCCCTCGAACGCGACGAACGTGCCGCGATTGGCTACGACCCATTGCGGCAGGATGACTTCGCGCGCGCCGCCTGCCAGTGCGCGACGGGTGCTGAGATAGTCGAGGGTGCGATAGCCGGCGATGGAGGCGTACAACGCATCATCCAACAGATGAGGACGTCCCTGCTCCGGCAGCGCGACGCGTACTCGAGCCGCAGAGAGGATGGGTTCCAGTGACGAGGAATACGGCAGGTTCGATGCCTCAGAGGCCGATTCTGCCGGGGCTGATGTGCAGGCCAACAGAAAGCACAGAATCAGCAAACCGAACGCTATAAATGTCCATCGTCCCAGGGCCATGGGCGCTCCTCGGAGCGGGCGCGAACTGCTCGCTCAGAGGTCTTATCGGCAGGCTTGGCAAGAAATTACCGCGACAAGCCAACATTTGGAGAATCTAATTCCCGCTGTAGGATTTACTGCAGCGTTGGTTGCAATTTGGGAGCGGAACTGATTTCCGCCGCGATGCGCTTCAGCTCCGGCAGAACGGTGCCGAGTGCCGCCGGGGGTGCATCCGGAGTGCCGAGCGCGAAGTACACCGCGCGGTAAAGCGCGAAGAGGCGATCGTAGATGGCCACTGCTTCCGGCTCTGGAAGGAAGGTGCGGTGCGGCAGGCATAACATCGATTGCCCCTGCTCGACAGAGGAGATTGCCCCCTCGGCAAGCAGCGCGAAGATGCAGGAGCCAAGGCTGGTCGGTGTCCCGTCCGGCACCAGCACCGGCTTGTTCAGCACGTTGGCGTAGACCTGATTCAGCACCGCATTTTGTTGCGGGATGCCGCCGCCGTTGATGATGCGCTCCACGGGCACGCCGTTCTCCGCCATCCGTTCCAGAATGATGCGTGTGTGAAACGCGGTGCCTTCGATGGCGGCGAACAACTCATCCTGGGCGGTGTGCACCAGATTCCAACCCAGCGTCACACCTCCGAGCTCTGCGTTGACCAGCACGGTTCGGTCCCCATTGTCCCAGCTCAAACGCAGCAGCCCGGTCTGGCCGGCGCGGTAGCGCTCGAGGCCCTGCGAAAGATCCTTTACGTTTGTGCCGGCACGGCGCGCGATGGCTTCAAAGATGTCGCCGGTGGCGGAGAGGCCGGCCTCGATGCCGGTGTAGCCCGGATGCACACTGCCTGGCACGACGCCACAGACACCTGGCACCAATGTTGTCCGCTCTTCCATCGCGATGATGCAGGTGGAGGTGCCAACCACATTCACCACGTCGCCTTCGCGGCAGCCTGCGCCGATGGCGTCCCAATGCGCGTCAAATGCGCCAACCGGAATCGGAATGCCCGCGCGCAGACCGAACGCATCGGCCCACTCCGCCGAGAGATGGCCCGCGACGTGATCGGAGGTGACGTACTCCCCTGCCAGCTTTTCGCGCACGCCGTCGAAGAGCGAGTCGACCTTGGAAAGAAATGACTGCGGCGGCAAGCCATCCCACTTGGGATTCCACATCCATTTGTGGCCCATGGCGCAGGCGCTGCGTTTTACTTGTCTCGGATCAGTGATGCCGCAGAGGGTGGCGGCCACCATGTCGCAATGCTCGAAGGCGCTCGCAAAGTCGGCGCGCTTATCAGGATTGTGCCGCAGGAAGTGTAGCAGCTTCGCGAAGCCCCACTCGTGCGAGTAGACGCCGCCGCACCATTCGATGGCCTCCAGCTTTTCCGCATGGGCGAGCGCGGTGATCTGCTGCGCCTCTTTCTTCGCGCGATGATCGCACCAAAGGTAATACTCAGACAGGGGCTGCAGGTTGGCATCGACGGGGACAACGCTCGATCCGGTCGTGTCGAGCGCCAGGGCGACCACGTCACCACCGCGTACGCCTGTCTGCTCCAGCGCCGATCGCATGGCCTTGACCAGCGCCTCCATCTGATCGTCATGCGACTGCGTGGCGTAGTCGGGATCATCGCGGCGGCGATGAAGCGGATACTCGGCGGTCGCGGTCCCAAGCCGTCCGCGCACCTTGCCGGACGTGTCTGGCTTGCCGTTCTTTGGATCGCTGTCGAGCAGCGTCACGCGAACGCTCAGTGTGCCGAAATCTACGCCCGCTACGATAGGCACGTCCGTCTAAACCTCCGGCTGATTGTGGTAGTACATGTCCCAGCCAAGATATCGCACCGCGGCCTCGTAGACGGCGCCGGCCGATTGCGAGAAGTTGGCGGCGACGTGGTGCTCGAATCCCTGCTCGCAGATGTAGCGCAGCAGCTTCTGCAGCCTCGGGATGTAGGCTACGCCCGCGCCGCCGAAGGTCTCCAGCGGATCGCGCGTAAACTCGCCCTCGCCGACGTAGCCACGGATACGTCCATGGAAGTCATCCGTCGAGAAGCGCGCAAAGCTCATCGCGCCGGCCTTCACCCGGCCCACGCAGGTGCCGAAGGTGTTCTCCTTGCCGACGGTGCCGGCGATGATCGCCTGAAAATCCATGATGACGTCTTCGAAGAAGTGCTTCGGCAGATTGGAGCAGTGGAAGCAAACGCACTTGTCGGGGTCGCTGCCGTAGTTGTTGTTCCAGTCGAGCAGCGCGCTGGGCGTTTCACTGGCTAGCGCCAGTGCGTGCATGCCCAGGACGCCGCAGACATCGACCTCGCAGGCGGAGGCGAAGAGGTTTTCGCTCATCATGCTCATGACGGTGCAAGGCACCACGCCGAAATATTCTTCCATTGAAGTCCAGCACTGGATGGCGGAGATGGTGCAGTAGGTCTCCTTCATCCAGCCCTCGATGACCGCGCCCAGCTTGGACATCTTGAGCAGTGCGGGCTCAGGGATGTTGTTGGTCGGGACGTACTTCTTGATCGCAGCCAGCTTGGCCTGAACGGAGTCATCGGTGTCCTTCAGCCGGTCGATGCGACCGAAGACTTCCGACAGATCAAGGGGTTCAACGGAGATGCCGGAGCGTTCGAGCAGCTTTTCCGAATAACGGACTGTATTGAATGCGGCGGGACGCGCCCCAATAGAGCCAATACGCAGATTGCGGAAACCCCGCACGATGCGGCAAACGGCACAGAACCATGCCAGGTCTTTCGCGAAGCTTTCCGAGTTGGGCGCGGAGGTGTGCAGCGAGGTGATGGAGTACGGAATGCCGTACTGCATCATGTTATTGCAGGCCGACATCTTGCCGCAGAAGCTGTCGCGGCGGTCGGAGATCTTCATGTCGTCCGTGCGGTCAGGCGTGGCCTGCACCAGCACCGGCACCTGCAGGGTGGAGTGGCGGATTGCGTCGACGATGCCCCGCTCCTCGCCGAAGTTCGGCAAGGTCACGACGATGCCGTCGATCTCTTCACGATGCCTGCGGAAAAGCTCCGCGCAACGACGAGCCTCATCCGGCGTTTCCACCGCGCCGAATTTCGATTGCTCCGGCGTCAGCGCAATGACTCGGATGCCGGCCTTTTCCAGCACGCCGATCATCGCTTCTCTGCCTTCTTTGGCGAGGTGGTCCGGGAAGAATCCGCGATTTCCAACAATCAATGCAAGCGTTAACAGTTTTGGCATATTTAAACCCAAGTCTTTCTTCCCTACGGAATCATTGTCTCTTTACCGGTGGGCCGGAGCGCTAACGCCGCGGCCAGAATCGAATCGTGTAGAAGCCGCCGGAGATGGCCAGCAGCGCTCCCCACCAGATTGGAGCATGTAGTTGGTTCAGCGCCGGCGGAGGAACCAAGGGATGACCAAGCTCCCACAGGCCCGCTGCGAGGATCACGATTCCGTAGGCCAGCAGCATGACGCCGGCGAAGAACCAGATAGACATTGTTGCTCGCATTGGCTGCTCCTTTACCAGAAAATGATGTTCAGCGCGATGAACACGACAAAGACCACGCAGGCCCACACGATCGGCTTTCGATACCAGCGATCGTCATGCTCCTCCGGAAGCGGCGAAGCGCCGTACACCAGCCCCGCCAACTCGGAGACGGGCCTCGGCTTTGTCATATAACTCACAACGACGGTTACGATCACGCACACCATCCACGACCAAAGCGCGCGATACATATCTTCGGCCATGGTTTTGGCGTCGGGCGAGAGCGCCACATAGCGGAGCGCCGCGTGGTCCACGCGCACCCAGCCCCATAGCCCAATGGCGGTGCAGGTACCTGCCAGCAATCCCCAGAACCCGCCGGCTTTGGTCGTGCGTTTCCATAGCATGCCCAGGATCACGGTGCCGAACAGAGGAGCAATGAAGAAGCTGAAGAGCCCCTGCACGTAGTCCATGATGCTGGCGGCGTGCTGCACCAGGTACGCGGTGCCCACCGAGATGAGCACGCCAACGAAGGTGCACCAGCGTCCCATGGCGACGTAGTGTTTGTCTGAAGCGCGTTTGTTGATGAAGGCGCCGTAGATGTCATAGGTCCAGACCGTCGAGAAGGCGCTGACATTGCCTGCCATTCCGGACATGAATCCGGCAATCAGCGCGGTGACGCCCAGTCCCAGCAGCCCGGGCCCGCAGTAACGGACCAGCATCAGCGGCAGCACTTCGTTGTAGCTATGCTGTCCGGTGGCCACGGCTTGTGCTTCACCCACCAGGTGAAACGGCAGGACGGAGAGCGCCAGCAGCCCCGGCAGTATCACGATGAACGGCACTGCCATCTTAAAGGCCGCGCCAATGATGGGCGACAGACGCGCGGCGCGAAGATTGTGCGCGGAAAGCACGCGCTGTACTACCAGGAAATCCGTAGTCCAGTAGCCAAAGCTGATCACCAGTCCGAGTCCAAAGACGAGGCCGGTCCAGTGAATGCCCATCGGATTGTCGTGAAAGTGACCGGTCGTGCTCCAGAGATGCACGTAGTCGGAGCGCCCCAAGTTGGTAAGGATCTGATGACGAAGGTTGGTCCATCCGCCGACCTCGATCATGCCCAGAATCGGAATCAGCAGCGCGCCGGCCCAGATGAGGATGAACTGCAGCACCTCATTAAAGATGGCCGACCGCAAACCGCCCAGCGCGACGTAGATGGCAACCGTGACCGATGATACCCAGATGCTGAAGTTCAGGTTCCAGCCCAGCACCACCTTCATGACTAGCGCCATGGAGTACATGTTTATGCCGCTCATCAGCACGGTCATGAACGCAAAGCTGACAGCGGAAAGGGCGCGGGTTCCGTCGCCATAACGCAGGTGCAGGTAACCGGGGACCGAGTGCGTCTTCGAGATGTAATAGAACGGCATCATAATGATGCCGAGAAAGAGCATGGCCGGAATGGCGCCAATCCAATACCAGTGCGCCGCCAGGATGCCGTATTGATAGGCCGATCCGGCCCAGCCCATCAGTTCCAGCGAGCCGAGATTGGCCGAAACGAAGCTGAGGCCGGCGATCCAAGCCGTCATCTCGCGGCCGGCCATGAAGAACTCCTCGCTGGTATTCGAGGAGCCCTTCAGGTAGAAGCCGATGAAGATGACGATCGCGAAATAGATGGCGATGACCAGGACATCGACCGCATCCAGATGGGCGAGCGACCGGCCTCCTGGATTAGCAGCCAGCAGAAGGCCGAGTTGAGATAGCGCAGCGAGAGGCATAGTTAAAGTAAAACCTTCAATTTCTTTCCTGTCCGTAGGTCTTGTTCACGCCATGTTTGCGAAAGTAATGCCGGTCCAACAAATGCTGGGCCACGCCGGTGCATGCTGCATTGAGGGTGGACGTGTAGTAGGCCATGCGCGCGACCGCCTCCAGAACGACAGCATTGTGCACGGCATCGGTCGCGTTGACTCCCCAGCAGAAGGGCGCATGCCCAGCGACCAGGACAGCCGGGACGGCCAGGGGGTCGAGATTCTCGAAGCGGCGCGCGATAGCGTGGCCGGTATTCAGTACGTAATCGCCGCCGACCTCTTGTGCGGTGAGTTCCTCGGTCACAGGGACGGGGCCGTAGAAGTAGTCGGCATGAGTGGTGCCGTAGGCGGGAATCTCGCGGCCAGCCTGGGCCCACGCCGTAGCGAACTCGGAATGAGTGTGAACGACACCGCCGATGGAGGGAAAGGCGCGATAGAGCAACAGGTGAGTGGCGAGATCGGAGGAAGCCCGAAGGGTTCCCTCCACAATCTTTCCCTGGATATCGGTGACAACCAAATCAGCAGGTTTCAACTCTTCATAGGGCACACCGCTGGGCTTGATCGCTACCAGGCCGCTTTCGCGGTCGATGCCGCTCGCGTTGCCAAATGTGTACAGAATCAGTCCCCGGCGGACAAGTTCGAGGTTGGCCTCCAGCACGGCGGAGCGGAGGGCTTCCAGGCGCATAAAGAATCCTTCTAGAGTTTGGCGGCCGCTGGGTGAGAAGCAGTCGCGGGGAGCAGTATCGCACATTGAGAGCACCGAAGGAAACGTTTTCCAATTCGGATCCGGTCCCGCGTTTGGAGATGTTTTCTCCCTGCCAGCCTCTATACTCGTCCCCATGCAGAAGCGTGCAAAAGCGGACAAGCCGCGGGCCAGGATGGATATCCGGGACGTAGCTCGCAAGGCCGGTGTCTCCATTTCTACAGTCTCGCGCGTCACCAACGGCAAGGGCACGGTGAACCGCGAGATGGCGGAGCGTGTCTGGCGCGCGGTCCGCGAGCTGAATTACCAGCCGGACCCTCAGGCACGCGCTCTGGTTTCCGGACGCAGTCACATCATCGGCCTCATGGTGACCGAGATCACTAACCCCTTCTTCCCTGAGTTGATCCAGCGATTCGAACAGCTTGCGGTAGAGAGCGGCTATGAGGTCCTGCTCGCCTCCACGCCGAACGACCCGGCAAGTATCGCCATGTCCGTACGCCGTGTGTTGCAGCGGAAGGTCGATGGAGTGGCGGTGATGATGTTCGGCCGTGAGGCGCCAGTGCTGGAAGAACTGGCATCGCATCGCGTGCCGCTGGTTGTCATGGACGGCGCTCCCGCCTTCCCGAAGATCGACGCTGTGCGCGTGAACTATGACGAGGGCATTCGTCAGGCCATAGCGCACCTGGTCGAGCTGGGTCATCACTCGATTGCATTCGTCAGCGGCCCGCTGGAACAGGCATCCGCACGGTTCCGTCGCGAGGCTTTCGAAAAAGCCATGCGATTGCAGCACCAGAAGCTGCGGGCGGAGCTGATGGTGGAAGGCGATCACACGCTGGAAGGCGGCATGGCCGCGATGTCACAACTGCTGGCACGGGCGCAGCCGCCAACCGCGGTGGTTTGCTCGAACGATCTGACGGCCATCGGGGTGCTGCATTGCCTCTTCGAAGTCGGCATGCAGGCGCCAGCCGACCTCTCGGTCATCGGCTTCGATGACGTGCACATTGCGCAGTTTATGCTGCCGCCGCTGACTACGGTACGCATGTCCTGCGCCGACATCGCGCAGGTGGCATTTTCGACTCTTCGCCAACGCATCGAGGCCGGCTCTGCGCGCCAGCCGACGCCTCCCGTGGAAACCAGCCTTATCCTGCGACAGACAACAGGGGCACCTTCGCAAGCCCGCGCTCATGCGAAAGAAGCAGTGAAGGCTTGACAAGCCAGGAATTCCAGAGAGCGGCCCGGCTAATTCGCCGGGCTTCTGAGTTCTACCGAGCATCCTCCACACAGCGGAAGCCGAGGGTTCCTGAGCGGTCATAGCTGGGGGCCATCAGGAGCAGCTTGCCATGCTCGTCGTTGCGGTAAGCCTGCGGAAAATACCAGATGGAGCCGAGCGGCTGGTAGTGGCTGCCCCCGCGCAGAATACCGGCGCGCGTGTGTTCGTCTGTGTACTCGTCGGTCCACTGCCAGATGTTGCCCACCATATCTATAACGCCGAATGGACTCGCGCCGGAAGGATGCGCGTCGACATCGTCGGGAGCATTGAGAGTGCGCCCATGACTCGGCGCCGGCACATCGTCCTGCTGCCATGCATTTCCCCAGGGATAGGTGCGGCCGTCCGTACTCTGCGCCGCGTATTGCCACTCCCATTCGTGCGGGAGGCGCTTGCCAGCCCATTTCGCATAGGCGCGCGCGTCTTCGAGCGACACCCATGTGATAGGTTTGTTGGCCCAACCATCCGGATATGTTCCGTTCTTCCAATCCCGCAGAAAATTTAAATCATTTTGCGGGTGATAGTGGGATGCATCCAGAAACTTCTTGAACTCTGCATTTGTAACCGGATACTTATCCATATAGAAGGGGTGGACCTTCATCTTTTGCTCGTGAAACCGCCGGGGCATGTCCTCCCACGGATATTGCACATCGACTCCGACATCGTTTGAGCCCTCGATCTCGATGCCGCGAACACGGAATACGAACGAGGCTTCGGGAATTGCGACCATTCCCTCCGGCGCACTGGACGCCGGTTTCGTTGGCGAAATGTCTACGAGCTGCTGCGGGATCGGCTTCCATATGCCATCGAAACTGGCAAGGGGTTTCTCCGTCATGCCCTTCATGCGCTTCATCAGATCCTGTACATGAGCGTCGGGTTCTCCGTTCGTCGCGAGAACCGCACCGAAACCGTGGGCCTCGATGGGGAATGACAATACGTCGCTGCCTTCTTCATGGTCGGGCTTGAGCTCGAGTCCGTGGTAGAGGTCAAAGTAGCGGGCGCCGACCTTCGCCGGCACGGACATTTGCCTTCCGTTTACGTCGTATTCGTTGCGGTTCACGATGGTCCAGACCGTATGGTCGCCAAGAGGCCAGCGACTGGCGAAGATGCCGTAAAGGGTCATGGGATAGAGCGGTTCCCACTCCGGGCTGACGAGGAAGGGTGCGACGGCGCGCTCGATGGTGGCCATGCGACGGGTGGCTTCGCCGTCGCGCGGCGTGATTCCGTTCCAGATACCCCAGATGTTTTCCCAGCTCTCCCAGCCGACGCCATTGAAAAAGGCGAACTGCAGATCGTCGGTCTTATCGCGGTTCCAGCGATGGGAGATGTTGACCATGTGGCGGCTTTCCAGCCATTTGAAACGATCCACCTCCGGCGCGAACGGGAACTTGTACTGTCCCCAGGTCATGACGTTCCATGCGAGAGCTTCATCGGCGGGGGAACCCTCGGGCTCGAATGCGAGAGGGTGTCCGGCCTTCTCGGCTGCGAGAGAGAACGCGAGAGGAACACCATCCTGCGTGTCGCCGTTGATGCCATCAGCGTTGAGTTCCTTCATGAATTCCGCAATGGCCTGCGGCCAGGACGCTGGATCGCGCGTGCCCTGGTCCCACATCATCATCGGAAAAAGCACCCGTACACCGCGCCGGCGGAAGTCGGCCACCATCTGCTGTACACCGGCGACCCCGCCCGGCATGGAGCGGACCATGTCGTGCTGATTGCGATCATCCATGCCCATATTCGGATAGGTCGCCCAGACGAGCACAGCATCGATTCCACCGTAACGCTTTTCAACGTCATCGAGATAGCGATCGACGGTGTATTTTCCTGCGACAGGATCGTAGAGATACCTGTCCTGCACCATCATCTGCGGTTGAATAAAGCTGGACTGCGTCCACTGCAGGGCAGGAAGTGAGTATCGCGCGCCGTCGTATCCGATGCGGATGCGGCGCTCCGTGCGCCAGTGCTGAAGATCTTTCAGCCACTCCTCATGAGTTCCGGCCGGGCAAGGACGATACCCTCCGGAGAGCGCCGCGGAATACGCATTGCTGACGCTGAGGCAATCCGGCGAGGGAAACTGCTGCCCCTCCGGCCGATAATGCGAGTCTTGTGCGATTGCCGGCGCGGCCAGAATAGCGGCAGCAAGAAGGAGATTCAGCGACGGACGCAAGACATTTCCATTTATTTTCATAACTTTTCTACTCATGAATGACGGTTGCACTGCTTGCTATCGGGCTTATCTCAAGAGCTGTTCAACTTCCTTGAGAACGGGCATGGAAGGCTGCGCGCCGGATCGCGTGACTGACAGAGCCGCAGCCGCCACGGCGAAGCGGGTACTTTCTGTGGGATCTTTCCCAAGCAGCAGCCCGACTGCGAACGCTCCATTGAAAGCGTCTCCCGCGGCGGTGGTATCGATCGCGTTCACCGCGATCGCATCGATCTGCTCTTCCACATTTCTCGCCGCGACGTATGCGCCGCGGGCTCCCATTTTGAGTAATACGCCGTTTGGGCCAAGCGCGAGCAGATGTTGCGCCACCGTGCGAGGACCAGCTTCGCGACTCCCATTTGAAGTGTTCGCCGCATAAAATGTCGCTTCCGTTTCGTTTGGCGTAAACCAGGCGATATGTTTCAAGAGCGCGCGCGACAACGTCTGCGCAGGTGCCGGGTCAAGCATCAAGGGCACGTTGTATTGAAAGCACAAGTCTGCGACATGCTGCACTGTCTGGACGGGGATCTCCAATTGCGTAAGTACCATACCTGCGTTCTGGATGATGTTCCGATAGCGTTCGACATAGTCCGGCGTGACCTGAGCATTGGCTCCGGGTGTCACCACGATGCAGTTTTCTCCCTGAGGAGCGACGACAATCATCGCAACACCGGAAGAGCCTTCCACGTGTCCCACGCCTTCAAGTCCGACCCCGGCCCCTTGCAAGTGTGAGCGCAACTGCTCGCCGAGAGCGTCGGTACCGAGCTGTCCGATCATCTGAACCGGATATCCAAGGCGCGCTACGGCAACAGCCTGGTTAGCTCCTTTGCCACCGGGATGCATCTGAAAATCGTTGCCATGCACTGTCTCTCCCGCCACCGGGATGTGATCTGCTTTGGCCACAAGATCCAGATTGATGCTGCCCACTACCACGATTGGCTTCCGGCCGATGCCCATGTATCCCCTTCTGTTCCCCTTTAGACCTTGAGTGACGCGCGTTCCGGGATCCTAGATAACGGGAGCCAGTGAAATCGCAATCAATCCAAGCACAAATAGCCCAAACATCCAGACAAGAAAACTCTTAGAGCGGCGAGACGCTGAAGAGAACTCGTGCCAGACAAAGACTCCCCACGCTGCCGAAATCATTGTTGCCCCTTGCCCGATCGAATACGATACCGCCGGCCCGACAAGATGGGCGCGAGATGCTACAAAATTTAAGACCGCTCCGGTGCACCAGATCAACCCTCCCGCGATCCCCCAAGCATGCCATTTGAAGGGTGCCAGCGAATAGCCGTTCATGGCGACAGGCTCCGCGCGGTCAAGGGGCTTCCGCATGATGAGATAGTTCACCGGCACCGAACAGACAGCGACACCGAACACGAAGAATACCGAGATAGCGTACGGTCCCGGGGCGTCGCCGCCGCTCATCGCCTTGGCCACAAATGGATAGAAACTGCCCATCAATAATCCGGAGATAATGCTGATGACGACGCCTCGCCGGCTCATGGCCGGCTTCTGGCGCTCCCGCTCCCGATAGGCAACTGCATCGCAGAGAATTGCGGCGAGCACCAGAGCAATTCCTCCGAAGAGCAGAGTCGCATTTCCCGCGGGAGAGATGAGGTAACTACTCACTGCCCCTACTACGAGCGCGATGCCGATGCCAACCGGGAAAGCTACCGCGAGCCCCGCAATCTCGATTGCGGCCACCAGGAGAAGATTGGCCACATTGAAAATGACTCCACCTACGAAAGCCCAGCCGATGCTGGCGGCATTTGCGTGCAGAAGGTCCGCGACAAATGGGCGGCCGGTAGAGCCGAGTGTGCCGAGCGTGAATCCCCATGCCAGCGCGCCAAGGATGAGGCCGATGACGTAGTCCCAGTAAAACAACTGGAAGCGATAGCCAGGCACAAACTTCACCGCGTTCGCCCATGATCCCCAGCAGATCATGCTGGCGATCATGAACAACAGCGTGATGGCATAGGTCTCGGGCTGAAACAAAGTCGCTCCTTGATATTGAGAGGGTTGCCGGCCAGATCTCGTCAATCGCTGGCCTGGCCGGCTTCTTCCATCAATCCGCAGTTATACCCTTCCGACGGACCATCAAAAGAGAATCTTCAACGCGAACTGCATATGCCGGCCAGGTCGTGCCTGAGTGACATACCCAAACTGGCTGGCCGGATTGACCTGGCGATCATCGGTGGTGTTCAAGTCCGACCACTGAGTATGGTTGAAGGTGTTAAATGACTCGGCACGGAACTGGAGCCGCGTCCCTTCACCATACAAGGGGAAGTCTTTGTTCACGGACGTGTCCCAGTTACTGATTCCGGGACCCACCAGGTTGTTGCGACGCTCATCGCCGCGATGCAGCGCGATGCCGGTGTTCGGATCGGGCAGCGGGTTTACGTAGCAATCGGTATCGAAGTGACGCGTAAACGTGCGCTGGCCGCGGGGCATATTGCCATTGCAGACGCGGTCCGGCACGTCGCCCATGTAGTCAAATGAGCTGGTGTAACCGTTCCACACCGTCTTCGGAGCGCCCGACTCGAAGGTCGTGATGGCGTTGAGCTGCCATCCACCCACGCCTTCGCGGAGCAGGCGGTTGGAAATGTTATTCCCCGGCAACTGATACATGAGCGCAGCCACAAACCGGTTGGTGTGGTTGGTGTCCGAAGGGCCGTACGACCATTCCGGGTGCCATTGTCCGCCGATGGATTGGACGCCACTCTCTCCACTCTCGCCGAAGAATGTATCCATCTGCTTTGACCATGTATAGCCGACCACACTGGTCAAGTTGTGCCATCCCTGCGTCTTCAGTTGAGCAGTCAACGCATGATAGTTATTACTCCGGTTGTGATGCACGGCCCAGATAGAGTCCCAGCGGCCGGGAGCTATAGCAGTAAGAGGACGAGCCGCGTAGTAGTCGTCGCTATTGAGATAGACACCCTGAGCGGGCAGGTTCAGATCATATTGTGTTGTGAGCTTGGTTCCCTGCGAACCGACATAGCCCAGCGACGCGACGGTATTTCTCCCCATCTCCTGCTGGAGATCGAGGCTCCAGCGCTGGAGATACGGCGTAACGGCGCTGTCGCTGTCGATTGTCTGTGGAGACTGCCGGCCATAAAGCTGACCGCCACCGACCCCTATGGGAACAGGCCACGTGCCTTTCTTGATCGATACGGTGGCGGGAAACACGTCATTCAGCTTGAAATAAGTCTCGTTTGGATCCGGCGCATAGGTTGTGGAGTCGTAGGTGACTCCGCCATACCCGGGAGAGCTCCAGAACATCTGGTCGAGAAACTTGAATCGGCCGGTCTCAAAGAAGACGCCATATCCACCACGCATCACCGTTTTATTGTTGAAGCGATAGGCAAATCCAAAACGCGGCGCGACATTATTCTTATCCGCGGGATATGGCGGGTTATGAGTCCCTGGGGTGAGACCCGGCATGACCAGCCGGTATCCGGGATAGGTGAGGTCCATGACCCCCCAGTAGTTATCCACGCTGTAAGCGGGAACGGCAATGTCATAGCGGAGGCCGAGGTTTAGGGTGAGGCTGTGATTCACGTTCCAGGAGTCGTTCAGATATGCCGAATACTCCGGCATGCGGAACCAGAGACTGCCATCTCCACCTGTGAGCGGCGTGCGCTGGTTCATGTTGGCAACGGCGCCCGTTTCGAACTCCGCGAGAGTATCCCATCCGGAGCCATCGTTGCTGAAAGGCCCGCGGGCGGTGTAGTTGGTTGGATTGCCGCAGTCCTGACAGCCGCCGCCCACATTGACGGAGCGGATCACGTCATTGTCGCGTTCATCCCGTCGCTGCCAGTAGAAGCCAGCTTTGAGGGTGTGACGGCCCCAGATTTTCGTAGCGTTGTCCGAGAGCTGATAGATGGGAACCGCCTGATACCAATATTCCGTGGTTCCAACGCTCAGCGGATCAAAGAGTGAATCTCCGGAGAATTTTACGGAAAAGGTTGCATCATTCGTTATACCCAGCTGCTGCAGGTCGTACGGCGTAAATCCCGCGCCACCCGTCGAAGTGTTTTGGAAAAGATCCGGAAGCCACTTCGTCTGCATGAACTTGTTGATCTGGGCTGCCTGATTGCTGGCGTTTTTCGCCTGAGTGATGCTGAAGTTGAGCTCGTTGTTGAATGAGTTCGTAAAGGTGTGGACCCAGTGGACCTGATAGCTGTCCGTTGTGTGCACCGGCCCGTTCCCGAGGGCAAGCTCCGGAACCAGGCCGCCTTCGCTCAAGATGGTTCCGTAATCGTGCGCATAGCGGAAATAGAAGTTATCGCGGCTGGATAGCGTGTAGTCGGCGCGCGCCGAATAGTTGTTATTGTCTATGCCGCTGGTGTTGGTGCCGGCCCAGTTGTTGAAGTCGCCGGGCACAGGCGATGTGTAGTTAGGGTTCGGAAAGTGCGAGAGATACTCCAGCGCCTTCGGATCTGGAGCAGTAATCACGTTGTTCGCATAAGCTTGACGGGTGTTCGTCAGCGGATCGTAAGTGGACGGGTCGTAGATGACATAGCGACAATTGGCCGGCGCGCTTCCACTGCCATCACACTGTGCAGGATCTACAGGGAACCGGGCCAGCCACTGGCTGAAGTCGCCTGCGCGCTCACTCGTCGTCGGCACATAGGCGTGCAAGGCCTTCTGACCTCTGTTGCGAAGTTGCTCGAAAGATGTGAAAAAGAACATCCGGTTCCGGCCATCGAAGATTTTCGGTATAAAGACCGGCCCTCCGACCGTGAAGCCGTACTGATTCTGATGGTAGGGGCTGCGGGGGGTGCCGTACGCGTTGGAGTAGGGATCGTTTGCATCCAGACCCGCGTTCTGGAAGAAATCGTACACAGTGCCATGTAACGCATTGGTTCCGGACTTCGTCGTGAGGCTGATCTGGCCTACGTCGCGACCGTATTCCGCGGAATAGTCGACGACCTCCGCTTTCACTTCTTGCACGGCGTCCATATTTACGTTCGTCACGGGCCCTTCTACCCAGTTGTCATTGTTGTTCAGACCGTCGATGTAGTAGCCGACTCCATATTCTGTCCCGCCGACGTTCAGTTGCTTGGCGCCCGGGCTCGTCGCAGAGGCAAGCCCATACTGAATGCGGGTATTGTCGCCCGTGCCGCTATTGAACATGGGGACTATCTGCGCGTAGTTCAGAAAGTTGCGACCCTCAATGGGAAGATTGCGCACATAATCGTTCTGAATGACCTCGGAGACATTTGCGTCGTCTGTTTTCAGCAATGCTGCGGCGCTGGTAACGGAGACCACCTGAGTTACCTTGTTCATCTTCAAGGTGACATTGACCCGCTGAGTTTTTCCGTTTTCCAGGGGGATCGGAGTAGATATCGCCTCTCCAAACCCAGCCGAATCCACACGCACGCGATAGTGTCCGGACTGCAGGTTGGCAAACTGGTAGTTGCCCGCGGCATCTGTGACGGCGGCCGATTCAACGCCCGTGTCCGCATTCTCCAGGACGACATGAGCGCCGGAGACGACCGCGTTTTGCGGATCCGCCACTGTGCCCACAATTGTGCTGGTAATGACTACCTGGGCGAGAAGTCCAGCAGAGATGAACACGAACAGACATAGGATGAACAACAGCTGCTTGTTCCCCATCGAACCGCCTCCTGTACAACAAGGGTCAGACCAAACCCAGCGTGACCTGAATTGCTGTTGTTTTGAATGCTTTCAAAACAACGGGACTGAGAGTAAATATCGCGGCTTGCGACTGTCAACACCTTTTATCTTCGTTTGTCGCAGCTGTCGGATCTACACCAGAACCGCACTGCCCCGAGGGACCCTCACGTTCATATGGTCTGCGCCAACTACTGACCGCATCCATCCAGACTTCCCGGCCAAGAGGCATCAAGGGGCAGTGAGGTAGAGTGAACGCCGCATTTGTGGCCTATTTGAAAGATTTCAGGCGTTGTTATAATCCGGTTCGTTGGCCTGTGAAGTTGCGTCCACGGATGATCCATTGGCGCGAGGGGATAGACGTCGATGCCGAACATGAAGCAGATCGCGCGGATGGCGGACGTATCGCTCGGCACCGTTTCCCATGTCCTGAACGATTCCGCACGCGTGCGTGAGCCTTTACGCAAGCGTGTGCTGGAAGCGGTCGAGGCGCTCGGGTATCAGCCAAGCCAATTGGCGCGTGGGCTGCGGCGGGACAAGACCGACATGATTGGCATGATTATCCCGGACGTGACGAACCCTTTTTTTCCGGCGGTGGTCCGGGGAGCGGAGGATGTCGCCTTCTCCAAAGGATATCGGCTCATACTTTGCAACACCGATAATGATCACACCAAGGAACTGGCCCACCTGAACGCCCTGCGTACATATCTTCCGGCCGGACTCCTTGTGATTCCTTCCACTTTCAGCGATATCGCAACCCAGACAGAGTCCTATCGTAAGGCAGGAACGTCGGTAGTGTGCGTCGACCGCATGCCTCGCCAGTGGAACGGGGACAGTGTCACGGTTGCGAATGAGGAGGGAGCCTATCGGGCTACGCGATTTCTGATTCAGATGAAACATCGCCAAATCGCAATGATCACGGGGCCTCTCCATCTTACGAACGCTCTAGAGCGCCTGAATGGGTTTCGACGCGCGATGCAGGAAGCGCGAATTCCAATGTCGCCGGACTATATTCAGGAAGCAACATTCGACAAACAGGCTGGATATGAAAAGAGTATGGTCCTGCTTCGCATGCTGCCGCGCCCCACCGCATTTTTCGCCGGAAATGACATGATCGCGCTCGGCGTACTGCTTGCGATCCGCGGAATGGGGCTCAGATGTCCCGAAGATATTTCGGTTATTGGATTTGACAATCTGGATTTTGCCGAGACCACGAGTCCTTCTCTGTCTTCCGTGCACCAATCCGGATACCAACTCGGCGCGACTGCGGCGCGGATTGTGCTGGATCGAGTATCGGGCGATGCGAGTCCAGCGAAGCATTGCGTTTTGCAGACGGAGCTCAAGGTGCGTGAGTCAGTGGCTCCTTTTTCCGACCCTGCAGGTGTTCATCCGGCGAGAAGTGCCGCACGCAAGCGTGCAAAGACGCCTCGGAAAGTGAACTGAGGTTCTGTTACATCTCCGAGTTGCTGTTCCGGCAAAGGGCAGAGTGAAGCTCGATGATTTCTTCCGCATGGCGGATCATCGGCTGATCAATCATGCGTCCACCGAGTGCGAACGCTCCGAGCCCTTCAGCAGCCGCGTGGTGTGCCTTCTCTAAGATCTGACGGGCCGTGGCGATCTCTTGAGCAGTTGGAGTGAAGATCTTATTGGCGGCTGCGACTTGCGATGGGTGAATGCAGCTCTTGCCGGAAAAGCCCAGGCTGCGGGCAATCTCAGCATCCGTTGTGAAGCCGTCGACATCCTCAAAGTCCGGAAATGCGCAATCGAAGCACGGCAGCCCAACTTCGCCTGCTGCCAAGCGGAGCTGCAACCGGACATGGTGGGTTGCTGCTTTCTGCTGTGCCGTGATGTTCAGAGGCAAAAAGAGATCAACCACCCCAAGTTGAAGCCCGATGACTCGCTCGTGGGCACTGGCGATGGCGTGAGCCTGCCTGAGTCCGCGGGGAGACTCAATCGTCGGGAGAATTGCGATCGGGCGAGAGATGCCACGCTCCCTCTCAAACCTGGATAGGACCGCTGCCAATTCGTTGATTTCCGAGACGTCCTCGGCTTTTGCGATCGTTACGATGGCCACCCCCGGCCGGACGATCGCAGTGAGATCTTCCGCAAAGAAAGGAGAACGGGAATCATTCACACGGATGACGATATGTTTTTCTGTCGCGATCTTCGACAACAGAAACTCTCTTACGTGGGCTCGAGCCGCCGGCTTATGTGCGGGCATGACTGAGTCTTCCAAGTCGAAACACACGGCGTCCGCGGCCGAATCCATCGCTTTCGAAAAGAGACGGGGACGACTGCCGGGAACAAAGAGTTTGCTCCTCATAGGGAACGGTCTGCCTTTGCCATCCTGGACAGTCATGCGCGTTTTCCAAGTATGACGGCGCCGCTCATTTCCAGTGCGGCAATCGCATCATCGTTATAACCCAAGTCGCGCAGTACCTCCGCTGTATGCTCGCCCAGATCAGGGGCTGCTCGATAGAAGACGCCGGGGGTATCACTCAGACGCGGTGAAATACTGTGAACAGGAAACGTACCGGCTTCCTTATCGGGCAATTCGACGATGACGCCGCGGTCCTGGAAATGTGAGTCTTCGCAGATCTCGGCCATGTCATAGACCGGACCCACGGTCACCGTCGCGCGCGCGAAGAAATCGACACACTCCTTCTGAGTCATCCTGGCGATGAAGCCGGCGATGATCGAATCCAGTTCCTCGACGTGCTGCAGGCGAGCGCTATTCGTAGCAAAGCGGGGATCTTCCAATAATCCCGGACGGCCGATCGCGCGAAAGAGACGTTCTGCCATGGCCTGTGTTGAGGCTGAGAGACATACCCACTTGCCATCACCGGTGCCATATACGTTGCGCGGAGCGCTGTTGGTTGAACGGCTTCCTGTCCGCGGCTTTACTGCTCCGGTAAGCTGATAATTCGCTGCCTGCGGACCGAGGATCGCCACCAGCGGATCAAGCAAAGGCAGATCGATGATTTGTCCTTTGCCGCCGTTCACTTCCACCTGACGAAGTGCGGTCAATGCTCCCATTGCACCGTAGAGTCCGGCGGTCATATCGGCGAGGTAAATCGGGGGGAGTACGGGCTCGCGATCGGCAAAGCCGTTCATGGAAGCAAAACCAGAAATGCCTTCCACGAGAGTGCCGAAGCCGGGTCGATCTCGATACGGTCCGTCCTGCCCCCAGCCGGAAATCCTTACAATGATGAGCGAAGGATTGCGGGCGAGTAGCCTCTCAGGCGCCAAGTTCATCTTTTCAAGCGTGCCCGGCCGGAAACTCTCTACAAATATGTTCGCGTATTCGGCCAGTTGGAGCAGGACGTTGGAAGCTATTTCACTACGAAAGTTCAGGCAAAAGCTTCTTTTATTGCGGCAGTAAGACTTCCAAGCGGTGGAGACGCCGGAGACTTTCCAATCGCGCAAAGTATCGCCCGTGGGCGGCTCAACCTTCAGGACATCTGCGCCCAGATCGGCCAGCACCATCGTGAGCGTATTTCCGGCAACAAGCCTTGAGATGTCGAGCACTCTGACACCCAGGAGAGGGCCGGCCGGCCGCTCTTGCATTTCTACTTTTTTGAACATGCTGGGCTCTTCGCCTGTTTGCTGCTGCCCGGATCTGCGTTGCTGAAGTATTTGCCGGCGCTTGACAACATGTTTTCAGCTCTCATAGGATCGCGCTCCAGGCCGTCTGAATGCTTTCAAAATATCATGTGCTCCTTGACGTATCCCATTGCAGAACGGCCAAGCGGTCCATATTGCTGCTGTCTGTTGGTTTCCTCGCTCTTTGCGTGACTGGAAAAGCGCAATTGGAGAGCCGGCCGCTTGTGCACAATGGATATCGCCGGCCTTACCTGATTTTCCGCCCGGCGCATTTGCCTGCCCATCCCGCGGCCGTTTTTATGCTGGGCGGTATCGGCAGCACGGCTAGTTCCGAAGCAAAAGATTTTGGCTGGACGCAGAAAGCAGAGCAAGCCGGGTTCCTCGCTGTGTTCCCAGAGCCCGTTTCGACGCGACCTGATCTTGCGGCCGATCGGAAGCATAACATCAGCTTCTGGGAGATGAAGGGCTCGCGATCTCACGTTCTCGCCCCCGGCGCATTTCCTGTTGATGATGACGGCTATTTGTCAGCCGTGCTTCGAGATGTTATCCGGCGTGATCATCCTGCTCGCAAACGAATCTTTCTTGCAGGCTTTTCGAGCGGATCGGGATTCGTTCAGCTGTTTGCAGTACACCATCCGCGGGAAGTGAGCGGTATTGTTGCCGTCGCGACTCCACTTATGGAGCCTCCGGCAAGGCTCTCTCGTCCTGTGCCGATTCTTTATATTCACGGAGACGACGATGAGCAATTCTCCGGATTTGAGACACACAGCCCGCGATTCGCAACTACCCCGCATGGTAACTGGGTGACATGGGGCTATCTGGATGGCTGCCAGCAGCAAACAGCGCAGAAGACCGAATGGGGCGTGCGCTTTGTGTGGCATGGCTGCAAAGACAGCGTCCCTGTCATAGCCAATTTCGTGCAGCACTTTGGCCACGAATGGTCTGGAGCTGTGGATGCGCGCTGGGATCGTAAGTACTGGCCTGATGACCCGCCCAATTTCACGGACATGGCGTGGCAATTCTTCAAGAGCCTTCAACCGGCTTCATCTCACGCGCCAGCGTAGCTGAATTTTTCAGGCAATATCGAGGGGACACTGCTATCGCCATGCATTTGTCTATCTCCGAAACACAGGCCAGCCGTGCGGAGACCCGGCACTGGCCATTTGCCGTGACTTCAGGAATTCTCGGCTGGATTTTGGATGCATTCGACTTCTTTGTAGTTATTTTTCTGCTCGACACTCTCGCCGTCCATTTCCACGTCGGCAAATCCGCGATTGTCTACACGCTCGTTTTTACATTGTCCATGCGCCCTCTAGGCGCACTCATCTTTGGCTCGCTTGCGGACCGGTTTGGGCGCAAGATTCCGCTGATCGTATGTGTTCTTTTCTTCTCGGCCGTCACGGTCCTCAGCGGATTTTCGCCTAACTACTCCTTCTTTATAGCGATGCGTGGGCTTTACGGCATCGGTATGGGAGGTTATTGGGGCGTGGGCGCATCGTATGCCATGGAAAGCACGCCGCGGCGCTGGCGGGGGATTTTCTCCGGATTCATGCAGAGCGGCTATCCGCTCGGCTATCTGCTCGCGGCGGTCGCCATGCGGGTCCTGGTACCTCGCTTCGGCTGGCATGCCATGTTTCTCGCCGGATCTGGTCTCGCGGTGCTGATCATAGTCTTGACTCTGGTTGCACCCGAGTCCAAGGCATGGACGCGCCATCATCCGCCTTCGCTCCATTTCATAATCCGGACACTATTCAAGCATTTCCGAATTTTCGCCTATTTACTGCTGGTGATGGCGGTCATGACCTGCCTCTCACATGGCACACAGGACCTCTATCCCGATTTCCTGAAATCCATTCCTGGTCTTGCGAATCGGACTCTCTTCGGTATGAACGTGCTGTTCGGTCTGCCAGTGCTCTACAGTGTCGGCGCGATCGTCGGCGCTCTGCTCTTCGGGCATTTATCGGAGGCGATCGGCAGACGGCGCTCCGTCATGCTGGCGCTTACCGTTTCTCTGCTTTCAATTCCAGCATGGGCCTTCGGCACTTCCCTGCTGATGGTGGCACTCGGCTCCTATTTCATGCAAAGCGGAGTGCAAGGGGCGTTCGGTGTCATACCGGCCCACCTGAGCGAACTTTCTCCGGATGCGGTTCGCAGCCTCTTTCCCGGGCTCGTCTATCAACTGGGGGTGCTCATCGGCTCACCGGCAGTGTCGATCGAATACTCGCTTCGCAACCATCTCGGATACCCGCTGGCATTGGCTGTTTTCGAGTCGACTGTCATTGTGGTGCTTTTATTCGTATTTGCATTCGGCCCCGAACGACGCGGCAGGGATTTCGTCCTCTCTACTAATTCTTGAGTCACCATGATTCAGCCGCCGCAGGCTTCATCAGATTGTTCGACTTCATCGTCATCGCATGCAGGATAACCTGGAATGCTTCCGACCCATGGTGACCTTACACGATCTCGGATCGATTACGAAAAAAGGACATCGTTAGTCCCACATTTTTCCCTGGCGATGCATTCCGGCTGAGCATCGCCGATCGTGAGCGATGCCGCATCGCGTCCTGCCATCGCCAATGGCCGAAAAGTGGTATCCAGTTTCCGCACTCGTGGTGTTACAAATACAGCACACCTTCCACATGGAATCGGCGCACCAGACGCCCCGGAAGAACGAACGTCTTTGAGAGCCCGTTCTCTCATTCCCTGCCTGATTTCAAAATACTGAGCGATTCGACTCGCTAGGCGCAAATTTCCGCCACTTGCTAGTGGCTTGAGGGAAGACTATGGGCCTCATCCGTCGCAACATCCCTGGCGCGATTCTGGCCACTTTTTGTGCATTGCTATTGATCGCGTGCGGAAACAATTCCGGCCTGACAAATAGCATCCGCTTGAGCAGATCACGCGTCACCATGGCGCTAGCAGGGCCATCAAGCGGAACGCTGGGGGCGGCACTGCATTATTCCGCAGCAGTAAGGGGAAGCACCAATAGGAGCGTGACCTGGACGGTGAACGGCTTCACCGGTGGTGACGCTAGCTTCGGAACGCTTACGTCGGATGGAGTTTACACGGCGCCGCTCACGATGCCCGATCAGGCGACGGTCATTCTCACGGCGAGGAGCGTCGCCAATCCATCGATTTCGCAAAGCATGATGTTGACCCTGACGGCGCCGGCGGAAACGGCGATCACGCCGATGGCAGCTGCCGCGACAGCCGGTGCAGCAACGGGTGTCACGATGACCGGGCCAACGACGCTGAACCTCGGTACATCGGCAGGTTATGGAGCCACGTTCGCCGGTACGACGAACCAGACGGCGATCTGGAGCGTGAGCCCCTCTACCGGGGCAGGGTCGATCTCGCTGACTGGGGTGTACACACCGCCTGCGAAGGTACCGTCGTCCAACCAGGTGACGATTCGCGCAGTGAGCAGGCAGACGCCTGCCGTCTCGGGATCGGTTTCGGTGACGCTGCTAAACGCCGTTCCGGTGATCACGTCGGCCACGGCCGCGCCGGGAAGCGCGAGCGGCACCTATGTGCTGGATGTGCACGGCGATGCGTTCGTGAAAGGGGCCAAGCTGGTGGTCGCAGGATCGCAAATCACGCCAACACAAGTGTCTGCAAGTGAACTGCGGACAACAATTACACGGAATGCAACAACGCAGGTTACAGTCGCGGTCAAGAATCCTGATCCTGGCACGACATCCTCAGTAGCCATAACGGTGCCGCTGGGGACGCTGAAGGCAACCGCCACAGCCGCGGCACGACTGCTGGATCAGGCGAGTTTTGGGCCGACCGACTCGACCATCGAGCATGTGGAGCAGGTGGGGCTGCAGGGTTACCTTAACGAACAATTTGCGGCGTCGCCGACCTTTCTGCCAACTTTGCCGGCGACGACCCCTTCGCAGTGTTCCCCGGCTGCAATCTCGACGGCGTGTGTCCGCTCGAACTGGTTCAACAACGCGCTGTCAGCGAACGACCAAGTGCGGCAGCGTGTGGCGTTGGCACTGAGCGAGATCTGGGTCGCATCGTCATACAACGGCTACATGATTACGCCGTACGCAAACCTGCTGGTGAAGGACGCGTTCACGAATTATCGGCAGATCATGCAGGACATGACGCTGTCGCCGAATATGGGCTACTACCTGAACATGATGAACAGCCCGGCGCCGAAGACGGGGCAGATCGCAAACGAGAACTACGGGCGCGAGCTGATGCAGTTGTTCACGATAGGGCCGAATCTTCTGAATGACGATGGAACGCTGAAAACCGACGGCAATGGCAACTCGATCCCGGCATATTCGCAGTTGCAGGTGCAGGCGATGGCGCGAGCCGTCACGGGTTGGACGTATGCAAACGCGGACGGCAGCACACCATCAAATTTCATCTTCACGCCGAACTGGAATCATCTTATGGTCCCAACGGACCTGCGACACGATTCTGGCGCGAAGACGCTGCTGAGCGGGGTGACCCTGCCGGCAGGACAGAACGCGACAGCGGACCTGAAGGGCGCGCTGGACGACATATTCAACCATCCGAACGCTGGGCCGTTTGTGTGCAAGCAACTGATCCAGCGGCTGGTAGCTGGGAATCCGAGTCCGGCGTATGTGCAGCGCGTGGCCGCGGTATTTGCGGACAACGGCACTGGTGTGCGCGGCGATATGAAGGCGGTGATCACGGCGATCCTGCTGGATCCGGAGGCGCGCGCAAACGACACGCTGACCGGGGACCAGCTAGCGACGAGCCCGGCAGTGCAGTCGGGCCATTTGCGGGAGCCGACGCTGTGGGCGGTGGAGTTAGCGCGCGGGCTGGATGCGGCGCTGGCGAACCCCACGGCGGGATATCCCCTGATCAACATGGGTAACGGGCAACTGGTTGCGATTGGCGAGCCGCCGTTTGGTGCGCCCTCAGTCTTCGGGTTTTTCCCGCCGAATTACGTCATCCCGCAGACATCGCTGCTCGCTCCGGAGTTTGGGCTGGAGAACACCGGGTCGGTCATTCCGCAGTTCAATATGGCGAACTACATCATGCATAACAGCGACAGCGGGCTCACGGTGGGCTTCAGCGCGACCGGCCAATTGGGCGGCAGGGCGTCGGACCCGGGCGCGCTGGTGGACTACCTGGGCATGATCTTCATGCACAGCCAGATGCCGTCGGATATGCGAAGCGCAATCGTGGATAACATCTCGAGCATTGCCGCGACAAACCCATCGGCACGCGCCAGCGTGGCGGCCTACCTCGTCGTGACGTCGCCCCAATACAGAGTGATGCATTGATTTTGCTGCAAGCCTGCAACAGCGAACAACAGATTGCCGCAGAAGGAACTGGAGTGAACGGATGAGAACGAGTCGACGGAGTTTTTTAAATTATGCCGCGTTAGCCGCAGGTGGGAGCGCACTTGGGCTGCGTCCGTTTGGCGCGATGAATGCGCTGGCGCAGACTACGGCGGATTATCGTGCGCTGGTGTGCGTGTTCCTGTTCGGGGGCAATGACTCGAACAATATGCTGGTGCCGTTTGACACGACGGGCTACGGGAATTATGCGAGCCTGCGGGGGTCGCTTGCACTGGGACGAAGTTCGCTGCTGCCGCTGTCGCCGACACCGGACTTTGCGCTGCATCCGAACATGCCCGAGATTCAGGCGCTCTACAACAGCGGCAGAGCGGCATTGCTGACGAATGTGGGAACACTGATCCAACCGACGACGCAGGCGCAGTTCCTGGCAAACCAGGGAGCGCAGCCGAACAATTTGTTTTCGCATTCGGACCAGCAACTGGAATGGCAGAACCAGGCGGTGAGCGGCAGCACGCGGACGGGCTGGGCGGGACGGATGGCCGATCGGCTGAACGTACAGTACAACGCTGGAGCGCAGATTCCAATGATCTGCTCACTGGACGGTGACACGATCTTCTGCAACGGGGAATCGACGCAGCCGGTGGCGGTAGGGGCGGCGGGCGCGGTGCCGCCGTATTGCGCGGATGGACAGTATTGTCAGTCGCGGCTGGCTACGGCACAGCAACTGGCGACGTTGAGTTCGGGAGTTTCGCTGGTACAGGCGGACAACGAGATCACCACAGATGCATACCGCTATAACGACATTCTGGCGAATGCGCTGTCCTCGGTATCAACACTCGGGACGCAGTTTGACACGTCGAACGCATTTGGAGCGCAGTTGAAGCAGGTGTCACAGGTGATGCAGGTGCATGCGGCGCTGGGGGTGAAGCGGCAGATCTTCTTCGTGGGCGCCGGCAATTTTGATACACACGGCGCCCAGCTGCAGTTGCAGGCGAAGCTGTTGTCACAGCTAAGCCCGGCGCTGAGCGCTTTCTATAACGCGACCGTGGAGCTGGGACTGGCGAACCAGGTGACGACGTTCACCTGCTCAGATTTTTCGCGGGCCTTCCAGCCGAACTCCGCAGCCGGCAGCGACCACGCGTGGGGCGGGCACCACATCGTCATGGGCGGCGCGGTGAAGGGCGGCGCGATGTACGGTAAATTCCCAACGCTCGCGTTGGGCGGCCCGGATGACTCGGATCAAAACGGACGCTGGATTCCGACAACATCGTCTGCGCAGTATGCCGCGACTCTGGCACAATGGTTTGGCGTCGCGAGTGCCGACTTATCCTATGTGCTGCCGAACCTGGGCAACTTTTCCCAATCGAACCTGGGATTCCTGGGATAAGCGCCATCAGCGTTTGAGAATCTGACGGACGACGGGCAGGAGGAGCGGAGTTCGCCTGGATCGTCGTACCCGTGGATTCGCCGGCGAAGACACTGCGCCAATCTTCTATCCATGCGCAAGGTAAATAGAGCGTCACAAGCTGGCGCCCCCCGTCATAGCCACTGAAATATCTGCCGGGCTTGAGCGTTACCAGCCGCGGTCGCGTGATCTCGGCGCGCCTCTGCGGCTAGTGCCGCCGCCGAAATATGGCATCAAGCATCAGAAGCAGATCGGGAGCATCCGCTTCAGCGACAGGCAGCGCCGCGACTGTTGGACGGAAACGACTACGATTACTACGAAGGTCACTGATATCAGGAAAGCTGACATTCACAACATCTAGCCAAACCCCGAACGGCTCCAGGCGACAAGCAAAGGAGCTCAGGAACATTCCATGCAACTCAAGTCGCTGTCATTCTTCAGAATTATCCTGTCGCCCGCGGCTCTTCTTTTCGCCGTTACGATCAGCTCGGTCGGTGTCGCTTCAGGGCAAACGGTCACAGCTCGTCCGTGTGATGTCTACGCATCCGGGACCCCATGTGTTGCTGCTTTCAGCACCACCCGCGCCCTGTATAGGGCCTACCCCGGCCCACTCTACCAAGTCACGCGGCAGTCAGATAAGACCTCTACCAACATCGGCCTGCTTCCCGACGGCTACGCGAACGCGTCGACGCAGGACACCTTCTGCGCCCATACTTCCTTCACTATCACCAGACTCTACGACCAGTCACCCAATCACAATGACATGACGCCCGCGCCGCCTGGTGGCGCATCGCGCGGCCCCGGACCGAACGGCGACGACATCTCCGCCGTGGCGGACGCTCTCCCGCTAACCGTCGGCGAACACAAGGTCTATGGCATCGTCATCTCACCTGGAATGGGCTATCGCAACAACAGTCCTAAGGCCACAGCGGTCAATGGCCATGCCGAAGGCGTCTACATGGTCACCTCGGCCCTCCATCTCAACAGCAAATGCTGCTTTGACTTCGGCAACGCGGAGACGACCAGTCTGGACAACAAGGCCGGCCACATGGATGCCATCAATATCATGTGTCATGGCGACCCATGCCGTCCCGATGCAGGGCTGGACATGGAGGATGGCATCTACGGCCACCTTAAGGTGCCCGCCGGCACCAAATTTGTAACCGACATGGGATCGAGTGACGGCCAACACACCTACGTCATCTATCAGGGCAACGGGCAGTCGGGAGCTTTGACCACTACCGGCATCATCCCTCTTCCCAACGGCTATCAACCGATGAAGCAGGAAGGAGCCATCATCCTGGGCATCGGCGGCGATAACAGCAATTGGGCCACGGGCTATTTCTTTGAGGGCGTGATGACCAAAGGAATGCCAAGCGCCCAGGCCATGAAAGCAGTGCAGCGCAACATCGTGGCCGCCAGGTACGCTGGCAAACTTCAGCCGTGACACCGTATCGGCCGTTCTGCCGAAATCTCAGCAGCCACATCGCCCGGATCCCTAGGCTCGAATTGCCACCCAAGAACTGCTTCCGCAATGCGCGTTTGGAGACCCTATTCATACGCCGAAGCAGCAGAAAACATTGGACAGGCGTCGAGTAGAAGTGATTTTTCAGGGCAATGTATTGAATGAGAGAGTGCTAGGAAGTAAACGCTTTGGTTGCCCCCCAGGGATTCGAACCCCGATATGCTGCTCCAGAGGCAGCTGTCCTACCATTGAACGAGGGGGCAATGAGGCTGGAGCACTTAGAACATCGTGCCTTCCTGATGATAAGTGCATCGGCCCGTACGGTCAATCCTCCATTGCTGCTAACCCTTTTGTTACAGCTTCTTAAGAGGTTCTAAACGGTTTCCTGGCCTTTGTTCCATTACAATCCCAGCAGGTGGAAATCTTCCTCAATTGTGTGTGGCTATTCCTTGGACTGTCGCTGATCTCAGCGTGGTCCGCACACGCATGGCGCACCCGGTTGTGCCAGCCAGATAGCCTGCTGCCCTGTCGCGGGCTGCAATTCACAGCCGTGCTGCTGCTGGTCATTCTGCTCTTCCCGGTCATTTCGCTTACCGACGATATCGCCATGTGCACGGCTCCGCCAGATGCGGAGCGGGCGCTTCGTCTTCACGATCCGCATGACGGATTGCAGCCTGCGCAGGCCCTTCTGCCATCGACGATGGCTTGGATGGATCTGCTGGCCGTGATGCTGCATATGGGACCCAGCCGTCCCGTCGAGCAGGAGGCAAAGCTGGTCACCCAGCTTGCCGGAACGCGAATCCCTGTCGAATCGCGTCCTCCACCGACCTCACTCTAGCCGATGAAGCAATAACGCGACCGCTACTCTGGCCGCGCCCCGATCCACCACTCACACGACGACACTGCCCGAAGCCGCGAGCGCGGCTATGAGTGTTCGCAGAGGTGAATTTGTTCAAAGCCCAATTGAGTATCCCGCACCCATCCCTATGGGCGCGCGGAGTTCTTTCATCGGCGTGCCGCCGACTAACGGCCCTGGTGCTATTCACGACGGCATGCATCGCCCAGACGCCTGCTCCGCTGTCGATGCAGCAGGCAGTCGAACTTGCACGCCTGCAGAACCCTTCCCTGCTTGCCGCTCAGGCGCACGTCACCGCTACCCGGCAGTCAGAGATCACCGCCGGGCTGCGCGTGAATCCGAACTTCAATCTCACCGGCTCCGACGTGTCGCTCGCGGCCAATTCAAACAACCCTTACTTCTACTCGGCGCAGTTCTCCAGGCTCTTTGAACGCGGACAGAAGCGCCGCTGGCGCCTGGGCGTTGCCCGCTCCACCACGGACGTGACACGCAGCCAGTACGCCGATCAGGAGCGCCAAGCGGTGCTCGCGGTAAAAACCGCCTTCACCCAGATGCTTGGCGCGAAAAGCGCTTTCGGCTTGGCGAAGCAGAATCTGGACGACTATCGCAAGACCATCGACTTAAGCCGTGAGCGTCTGCGGGCCGGCGACATCAGCGCCACAGACTTCAAGCGCCTCGATCTGCAACTGGCGCAGTTTGAATCCGACTACGACAACGCGCATACCAACATGGTGCAGGCGTCGGAGCAGTTGCAGGCGCTGCTCGGGTACGATCGCCCTCATCCAGGTTTCGACATCACGGGCTCACTCGATCCTCCGGACGTCACTGCAACGCTTGCGGATTCCGAGCAAAAAGCACTGCAGGCGCGCCCAGACTATTTAGGCGCACAACAGTCCGTGCGGGTCGCAGATGCAAACGTCAAGCTTGCCTACGCGGAGGGCACCACCGATCCGACGCTCGAAGGCGAATACGATCGCGCGGGAACAGCAAACTCGGCCGGCTTCCAAATCGGCATCCCGCTGCGCATCTTCGATCGCAATCAGGGCGAGAAGGCACGCACGAAGTACGAAGCGGAATCCAGCCGTTTTGCGGAGACTGCCGCGCGCAACCAGGTGATCTCCGACGTAGATCAGGCGTGGGCCGGCTATGAAGATGCTCTTTCCCTTGCCCGCCGGTACAACGGCCACTATGTCCAAGAGGCGCATGAGGTGCGCGACAACCTGGAGTATAGCTATCGTCACGGCGGCACCACGCTGCTCGATTACCTGAGCGCATTGCAGGACTACCGGCAGGTAAATCTGGACGCACTGAACGCCAACATGCAGGTGTGGCTCAGCCTGCATCAGGTCAGCTTTGCCGCCGCTACGGAGATCGTCCCATGAGACCTTTGCAACTCTGTTCCGTTCTTTTCGCTGCTTCGGCATTGCTGGTATTCACCGGCTGTGAGGCTCATAAGGCCGCCGACGCATCGGACACCCCGGCGCCGCAGTATCGCGTTCTGGACACCGTTGTTGCACATGTCCAGCCGGTGCACGATGCGCTGACTCTATCTGCGCGTGTCCAGGCAAATCCGACTACGGTGGTTCACATCTATCCACCGATCAGCGGACGTGTCCTCGCTCTCAAAGTTCTGCCCGGCCAGGAAGTTGCAAAGGGACAGATTGTCGGCATGCTGCAGAGCACCGATCTTCAGCAGGCACGATCCGACTATGAGAAGGCCAAGATCGAGGCGGCCCGCGCCGACCTGCAGTTGAATCGAGGTCGCGATCTGCTGCAGCACCAGGTAATGGCGCAGAAGGACTTCGATGATCTCAATGCCGTCGATGAAGCCGCTCATGCGGAGCTTGCGCGTGCGCTTCAGACGCTCCACATCCTCGGCTACAAGGAGACTGACAGCTCGGACCTGGTTGCGATCCGCTCTCCGATCCAGGGTGTTGTGCTGGACGTGAATACTGCCAGCGGCGAGCTGCAACGTTCGCTTGACAATGCCACGTCCATCGCCACCATCGCCAACATCAATGACGTGTGGGTCATCGCCGATCTGTATCCGCGCGATGTGCAGGCCGTCCGCCGCGGCCAGCCTGTTGAGATACGTGTGAACGGCTATCCGGACGCCGTCTTTCATGGCGTAGTTGACAACATCTCAGACGCGGTCGACCCGCAGACCCTAACTCTGAAGGTGCGCGTCGTCCTGCCCAATCCGCGTCACCGGCTCAAGCCGCAGATGTACGCCACCGTATCAATTACGAATCAGAGCCGCAATGCGATCGTGGTACCGGCGACCGCGGTGATTCGCGATGGCGTCACCACCTATGTCTTCGTGCAAACCGGTGACAACAAATACGGCCGCCGCGATGTGCAGGTGGGCGAAACGCAGAATGGGACCGTGGAGATCACTGGGGGCCTGAATGACGGGGACCGTGTCATCAGCACCGGCGCAGAGCTGCTTCGCGGCGCGGGGTCGGAGTAGTCATGCAGGGACTTACACGCGCACTGTTGCAGTATCGGACCATCGTTCTAATCTTGTTTCTCGTGGCGCTCGCTGCCGGCGGGTTCGCCTTCTCGCAGCTCGACATCGAGGCATACCCGGACCCGTCGCCTCCGATGGTCGAGTTCATCACGCAGAACCCGGCATGGTCTGCGGAGGAGATGGAACAACAGGTCACCATTCCGGTCGAGACCGTGCTGAACGGCACTCCCAAGCTGACGGAGATTCGCTCCATCAGCATCTTCGGGCTGAGCGACGTAAAACTTTATTTTGATTTCAGCTCGTCTTACTTCATCGATCGCCAGGAGGCGCTGAACCGCCTGCAGTCGCTCACGCTGCCGAACAACCTGCAGCCGCAGCTATCGCCAGAATCACCGGTCGGCGAAATCTACCGCTACCAGCTCATCGGGCCTAGCTATTCGCTCAACGAATTGAAGGCTGAGCAGGACTGGTTCGTTGTCCGGCAGATCAAGTCCGTGCCCGGCATCATCGACGTCGCTACGTTTGGCGGTACCACCCGACAGTATCAGGCGGAGATCGATCCCAACCGCCTTCTAGCCACGGGCGTCACCATGACCCAGGTGGTGAATGCCATCCAGAGCAGCAATGCTAATGCGGGTGGCAACTATCTGACCATGGGTAGCCAAAGCGTGAACGTGCGCGGCATCGGGCTATTGAAGTCGCTGACGGACATGAACAACGTCGTGGTCGCCGAGCACAACGGAACGCCGATCCTGCTGCGCGATGTGGCCACGGTGAAGGAAGGACATCTGCCGCGCCTCGGCAAGGTGGGCTTCAACGAGAATCCCGATATTGTCGAAGGGATCGTGCTGCTGCAGAAAGGCGAGCAGTCTCTCCCCGCGCTGAAAGCGTTGCGAAAGAAGATCGACGAGCTCAATTCCGGCAACCTGCTGCCGCCCGGCATGCAGATCAAGACCATCTACAACCGCAGCAGGCTGGTGAACCGCACGACGGAGACCGTGCAGCACATCGTCCTGATGGGCATGGTGTTAGTCACCATCGTGCTCTACATCACTCTCGGCGACGTGCGCATTACCACCATCGCCGCGCTCACGATACCGTTTGCGCTGCTCTTCGCCTTCAGCCTCATGGTGCTGGAAGGCAGTTCGGCCAATCTCATCTCCATCGGCGCGATCGACTTCGGCATCCTTGTCGACGCGTCGATCATCATTCTCGAAAACATCTATCGAAAACTGAGTCGCCGCCGCCGCGGAGAGACGCTCTCTGATGTCATCGTGGCCGGCGTCGCGGATGGATCGCGGCCCGTCATATTCGCCACGCTGATCATCCTGGTCTCGTTCATTCCGCTGTTCACCATGCAGGGCGTACCCGGGAAGATCTTTGCGCCCATGTCCCAGGCCTACGGATTCGCGCTTATCGGCGCGCTGCTCTATGCATTTGTGTTTGCACCGGTCCTGTGTTTCCTCTCTTCACCAAAGCATGTCTCAGGAAAGGAGACATGGCTCATCACGCATGTCCGCCGCACCTATGAGAGAGCCCTGCACTACGCGCTCAGAAAATCTTTCCTGGTCTGGGCTGCAGCGCTCCTGCTCCTTGTCTGTGCCGGCTTCACGTTCACCCAGATTGGCGGCGAATTCATGCCGGCCCTTGAGGAAGGCAACCTGTGGATTCGCGCGACCATGCAGCAGGACATGGCCTTCCCGCAATCGGCGGAATTGGCGGACCAGATCCGCAGCGTGCTGCGCAGCTTCCCTGAGGTGACGCAATGCCTTTCGCAGATGGGCCGTCCCGACGACGGCACCGATGTGAGCACATTCAACAACATCGAATTTCTTGCTGACTTGAAGCCGGCTGATGAATGGCGGCCGCAATTCCATGGCAAGAAGGAGGAGCTGATCGCGGCCATTCAGAAGAAGTTCCACCAGTATCCTGGCATCGACTTCAACTTTTCGCAAAACATTCAGGACAACGTGGAAGAGGCGATGTCCGGCGTCAAAGGCGAGAATTCACTAAAGCTCTTCGGTGACGATTTCGACACACTCACCAACACGGCGGATCGGATTTACCAGATCATGACCCACGTTCGCGGCGTGACAGATGTGGGCGTCTTCAACGTGGGTGGCCAGCCTAGTCTGCTCATCTCCATCAACCGGGCAGAAGCAGCCCGTTACGGCATCGCCGCGGCTGATATCAACAATGCCGTACAGGCCGCGGTAGGTGGGGCAGCGGTGACACAGATCATCGAAGGCGAGCGCCGCTTCGATTTCGCAGTTCGCTTCAGTCCGCAATACCGTGACACGCCGGAGGCTATCCGGAAGATCCTGCTGCCCACGCCGGACGGCAACCAGGTCCCGCTGGGCAACGTTGCCGAGGTCGCGCTGCACAATGGCGCCTTCATGATCTATCGTGAGGGCGGCCGGCGCTACATCCCGATTAAATTCAGCGTGCGCGGGCGCGATCTGCAGAGCACCATCGAGGATTTGAAAAGCGTCCTGGCGCGCCAGATCAAGCTGCCCGCGGGGTACACATACACCTGGGCGGGTGAATACGACAGCCTGCAGAAGGAGCTGCATCGTCTTGCCTTCATCGTTCCAATCTCTCTGCTCATTGTGCTGCTGCTGCTCTATCTCCTCTTCCAGTCCTTCCGCGACGCACTGATCGTGCTCGCAACACTGCCGTTCGGCGCCATCGGCGGCATCTTCACGCTGGGAGCTACGCACACATCCTTCAGCATATCGGCAGCGGTCGGCTTCACGTCGCTGCTCGGTCTGAATACCTTGTGCACGGTTGTCTTCCTCACCGGGCTTCGTCATCAGCAGCACGATCACGGACGCGAGCGCGGTGTTTTCCTCGGCGCGCTCGATGAGATGCGGCCCATCGTAATGGCCTGCATGGCTGCCGGATTAGGTTTGCTACCGGCCGCAGTCGCATCCGGCATCGGATCGCAAACGCAAAAGCCGCTGGCGCGCGTGGTCGTGGGCGGCACTGTGACAACCGTGTTCGCCGTTCTCTTCCTTGTTCCGTTGATGGCGCGCAAATGGGCGCCTGTAGACCGCAACCCCGATCGCGGCGACGAGGACAACGACGGTGGCGATGAGCCGCAGGATGACGGACCACCCAGTCCGCTTGAGCTGGGAAAGTTACTCCTCGCGCAGCACTTCCAAAGGCCGCTGCCCGAGGATGCGGATGCTGGCGAGCCACCCGGTAAGGACGGCTAAGACCGCAGTCCCGACTGCAGCCACCAGCGCCGCCAGCCATTCCGGACGAAACGACACATCCAGCCGGTGCAGCAGAATGAACGTGAGCAGGTTTGCGAAGAGGACGCCGACGCAGCCGGCCAACAAACCCAGTACCGTAAACTCGACGCTGAAAACCGCAGCCACTCGGGCACGTCGCGCGCCAAGCGTCTTCATCACTACTACCTCGCGAATACGCCGGAAGCGTGTGCTGGCCACGCTGGATGCGAGAATCACCAATCCAGAGAGGATTGAAAACGCCGCCAGGAAACGCACAATCATCGTCACCTGGTGAACAATCCCCGCCACCGTGTCCAACAGATCGGCGATATTGATGACGGTCACAGTCGGATAGGCAGCGAACAGCGCCCGCTGCATTTCAGGAATCTCGACTGTATCCACGTGTACAGCCCCGTACCAGACGACCGGCAGATGAACCAGCGAACGCTCGGAAAGAATGAATTCGCTTCGCCCGAAGACATGCTGCCCGTCATTTGCATAGAGCGCAGCTACGGTTACAGGAATGCGACGCTCCTGCGCTGTAAAGACCAGCGTCGAGCCAATCCCCACGTGCATTCGCTTCGCGAGACCCTCTCTGACGGCAATTTTGCCCTCCTCACCCGGCTTCCACCACGTTCCCGTGTGGACCTTCGTTCCCGCCGGAACACGATCGGACCAAGTGAGGCTGACCGACTGCAGAAGATGTCGCGGCACGTTTTCCTGCTTCAATTGATCGGCCGCCGTTCCGTTGACATCCTGCAATCGCCCCGCCACTAGTGGCAAACGCTCCATCGCTCCATGCACGCCCGGTTGTCTAGCAATGAGCGAGGACACGCCTTCCAATTCGGCGGTCGCAATGTCGATGAGGAAGATGTTTGGCAATCCTCTGCCAAGCGTCTGTTGCAGATCGCGAAGCACGGCATTCTGCATGAGAAAGACGGTGAGAATCAGCATGATGCCCGCGCCGAGCGCGGTCAGCACCGCGGTTGACTGGTTCCCAGGCCTGTAGAGATTCGACAATCCAAGGCGCATAGCAGATGGCAGACTGAGCCGCGTACGTGCAAGCGCCGCCCGCAACAGTCGCAGCAACGTTCGCGCCAGCAGCGTGATAAACAGGAGCACGGCGACCAGCGCGACTGTAAACCAGGCCGCGACCATGAGCGAGCTGGTCAGTCCGGCGGCAATCGCCGCAAGCGCAAGCAGAATGACAACGGTCAGGATCCACTGCATGCGCCGCCGCTGCCAACGTTCCTTCAGCGTCATCTCCGGCGGACCCTCGACCTGGCGCCGCAGCACAAGATTCGGCTTGACTCTTCGGATATCGAGCAGCGGTGGCAAGCAGAAGAGCAGTGTCGTCAGCATCCCGGTGCCCAGGCCGGCGAGGCCAGCGCGGACCGGCAGGCGCAGCGTCGGCTCGATGGGTAACAGCTTCGCCGCGAGTAGCGGGATCGTCCACTCCACGCCGAAGCCCGCCACAACACCCACGAGGCCACCGATCAGTCCAAGGAGCAGTGTCTGCAACAGATAAATACGCAGAATGTCGGATGCGCGCGCGCCGATGGACTTCATGGTCGCTAGAATGTCCATGCGTTGTTCCAGGTGGGCGCGCATCGACATCGCCACGCCTATAGCGCCCAATACCATCGCAACGAGGCAGATGAGGCTCAGCATGCTACTCGCCCGATCCAGCCCCTGCGTAAGGGCCGGATTGGCTTCCCGGAAATCGGTGACCTGGGCCTCAGGCAGGATCTTCTCCACGCGAGCGTGAAGATCCTTTACGCTCGTTGCACTGGGATCCAAACGCATCAGGAAGCGCTCTCCCGCGCGGCTCCCCGGCTGTAGCAGGCCACTCTCTGCCAGTCCTTGTCGTGTGATCAACACACGAGGTCCAATACCCATGCTCGAATTCATGCGGTCCGGCTCGCGCTCGATCACGCCAGCAATCCGGAACAAGCCGTTGCCCACTTTCAGCGAGTCGCCGATCTGCGCACGTAGCCGGATCAGCAGGTCCTCGCCAACCAAGACTGTCTGCTGGGTCAGTTCCGTGCGCAGCGTACCCGCCGGACGAAGCTTGTATTCGCCGTAGAAGGGGTATTTCACGGGATCAACCGCTTTCAACGAGACCAGCAGCGGAATTGGATCCGATGACGTTGAGGCCATGGACACCATCTCCGTCACCTGGGTGCGATCGATGCCTCGCAGCCCGTCCAGCCCGGCGATCTCTTTGGCAGATGGCTGGCGAAACATGCGAGCCGAAACGTCCGCCGCCATGATGGTGCGCGCCTGCGCAGTCAGGGTCTTCTGGAAGGAATTGACGAAGCCGCGCACACCTGTCAGCGCCGCGACTCCAATTGCTACGGACACGATGACAAAAAGAAACTTAGCCGGTGCTGCCTGAAATTCGCGCCAGGCGATGCGTAAAGCTGCGCTCCAGCCAAGAGCGCCTCGCGCGCCACTGTTTGCCGCACTCACAGCTCCACCTCTGCCGAAGTTAGCGGGCGCGCGGCGAGCGTGTCTTCGATCACCAGACCGTCGCGCAAGATGATCCGCCGCTCCGCCCGATCAGAGATTTGCGGATCGTGCGTCACCATCACCAGAGTTGTGCGGCTCTCGCGATGACGGCGCAGCAGCAGTTCCAGCACGTGTTCACCATTCTGCGAATCGAGGTTGCCGGTCGGCTCATCCGCCAGCACGATCGGCGGCTCCAGCATGAAGGCCCGCGCCAGGGCCACGCGTTGCTGCTCTCCGCCGGAGAGCTGCACCGGATAATGATGCAGTCGATCCGCCAGCCCCACACTTTCCAGCAGCTCAGTCGCACGAGCCCGGCCGCTGCCGGAGCCGTTGAGCTCAAACGGCAGCAGGACGTTTTCCAGCGCCGTGAGCATCGGGATCAGTTGATAGGACTGAAAGACAAATCCGAGCTTTCTGCCGCGAATCGCCGCAAGTTCGTCTTCGTTCAGGCGAGAGATCGGCGTGCCGTCCAATATCACCTCGCCTTCCGTCGGCGCGTCCAGTCCTGCAAGCAGGCCCAGCAGCGTGCTCTTCCCGCTGCCCGAAGCGCCCATGATAGCGGCGAACTGACCTTCGGGAATCGTCAGGTCGATGCCGCGAAGGATTTCCACCAGGTTTGTGCCGTTATGAATCGACTTCTTCAAGCCCCGCACTTCGATCATGCTGCCCCTTCACCTCTCGTGCCTTCATCCCGCCGGCGCTCTACTGCTAGATTGAACGTGTGATGTGCTCTCGGAGTTCCCGTCTGCGACTTTGTCTTGGCGTTGCGCTCGCGATTTCTGTCGCAGGCTGCAACGGGAAGTCCGCTCCGTCGCCTGCGCCGGAAGCCGCTACACCGGCCGGCGCTCCTGCGCCATCCACTCCGCAGGCCCAGGACGATCGTCCGGTCATTGTCGCATTCGGCGACAGCCTTACAGCAGGCTATGGGACGGATGCCGGCAACAGTTATCCCGATTTTCTGGAGAAGGACCTCAATGCGAAGGGCTTTCACTATCGCGTAGTGAATGCCGGCATCAGCGGAAACACAACCAAAGACGGGCTGGACCGGCTGGGCGATGTGCTTGCGTTCAAGCCTGTGGTCGTCATCGTCGCCTTCGGCGGTAACGATGGTTTGCGTGGTCTTCCGATCGACAACACGCGCAAGAATCTCGACCAAATCGTCTCTGCGCTGCAGCGTGCTGGGGTTAAGGTCGTGCTCGGCGGCATCACGCTGCCTCCCAACTATGGCCCGGATTACATCCGCCAGTTCAATGACACCTATGCGGTGCTGGGGCGGCAGCATCATGTGCCGCTGCTCCCTTTTCTGCTCAAGAATGTCTATGGCGTTCCCGGCAGCATGCAGGCGGATGGAATTCACGCCACCGCGCAGGGCAACCAGCAGGTGGCGCGCAACCTGCTGCCGCTGCTCACTCCGTTGCTCCATAAGCAGTAAGCCTTATCCGATCACGACGACCGGTTGAAACATTGTGCCGGCGACGCGTCGCGCAATGCCGATGAGCTCGTGCCGGTTCGCAAATACCTTGACGTGCGTGGCGGCGGAAAAGTCGGCCAGGTTGCACATCGCCCCGTTTCGCATGCGTCCTGCCGTTTGTGCATCCGCCGTCGCCGCGGGCAGTTGCGGCAGAATCGTGCGTGGGTGGGGCAGATGCCGCTCCACCTCGCCGGCCTTGGCCAGCGTAGCCAACTCTTCCAGGGTAAGCGCTGCCTGCTCCGTGAACGGCCCTGCGGCAAGACGCCGCAGCGATGCCAGATGCGCTCCGCATCCCATTCGCTGACCTAGATCGTGGGCCAGGGAACGGATATATCCACCGGCAGAAACCGTTGCGCGAAATGCGGCTGTGTCCCCTTCGATTGAGGTGATCGCGAATTCGTGAACCTGGATGCGCACCGGCGCAAGCTCGACTGCCTCTCCGGCTCGGGCGAGCGAGTATGCCGAGCGACCGCCGATCTTTTTTGCGCTATATGCAGGCGGAGTCTGCAGCAGTTCACCGCGGAAGTGCTCCGCGTGCTCGCTCAGTTCTATTGTGTCCAGCGCAACGGGCATATATGGACCCACGGCCTCGCCTTCCACATCGTAGGTAGTCGTCGCCTGTCCGAAGCGGATCGTACCGGCATACGACTTCTCCATCCGTCCAAAAAACTGCGCCAGGCGCGTATAGCGGCCCAACAGCAACGGCAGCACTCCTGTAGCCATAGGATCGAGCGTTCCCAGATGCCCGATGGAGCGCTCATTGAGGATACGGCGCGTGCGGGCCACCACATCATGCGAGGTCAAACCCGCCGGCTTGTCGAGAATCAGCAGGCCGTTCACTTCCCCACTATACCGGCCCGCTTTAGAAGGAGCCGCGTCCGTGGTCCCGGACCAACGACAGGAACTCCGCGCGCGTCTTGTCCTCGAGAAATACACCGGACATCGCCGATGTGACCGTGGATGAATTCTGCTTCTCCACTCCGCGCATCATCATGCAAAGGTGCCGCGCCTCGACGACGACGCCCACGCCCTGCGGCGCAATCGCCTCCTGCAACGCATTCGCGATCTCCCGCGTCATGCGCTCCTGCACCTGCAGCCTTCGCGCAAAGACGTCCACCAGCCGCGGCAGCTTGCTCAGGCCCACCACTTTGCCCTTCGGGATATACGCAATATGCACCTTTCCAAAAAACGGCAACAGATGGTGCTCGCATAGCGAGAACATTTCGATGTCCTTCACCATCACCATCTCGTCGTAATCCACGTCGAACAGCGCGGAACGCAGGAGTTCCTGGGGATGTTGCCGGTAACCCTGCGTCAGAAATGTCATTGCCTTTTCGACGCGCTCGGGCGTCTTCAACAATCCATCGCGCGTTGGGTCTTCGTCGAAGCGCGTCAGCAACTCCGCATAAAGCTGTTGCGTCGTATAGCCTTCCAGGCCTTCAGCACGGCCGCCGGCCGATGCTTGCGCTGTCGTCGCCGGCAGCTTGTGTATCGCCTGGATGGTTGCCCCTGAGTGTGCCGCTGCACGTCTTTCTTTAGCCACGCGTTTCCTCCCCTGCATACTCAAAGAAATTGTTCTCCGTCTCTTCGATCCGTATCCGGTCGAGTTTGCCGGACGGCAGTTCCGCGGCAAGCAGACGATAAATGACCCGGCACAGATTTTCTGTCGTCGGCACTTCCTGCTGGAACAGTCCATCCAGGTTGAGGTTTGCAAGGTGAAACCGGGCCACGACTGACTTATCTACCGCGGCATCCAAATCCGCCAAATTCACCACCATGCCCGTCACTTTATCCACCGGACCGCGCACGGAAACTTCGAGCCGATAATTGTGCCCATGTCCATGAGGATTGTTGCACTTTCCGTAGACATTGCGGTTCTCCTCTGGGCTGAACGCCGCGCAGTCCAGTCGATGCGACGCACTAAATCGATACCGGCGGGTGAAAGTCACGTTCATTGCTCGGCCTCAGGCCCAAAATAATCTGCATATAGGTCGGGTGTTTCATACACCCGCACGCGCTGCAGTTTCGCGCCGAGAATTTTCCCGGCCAGCCGCTCCCAGGCGCTCACCGCAATGTTCTCGACCGTCGGCACCCGCTGGCGGAACTCCGATACTTCCAGGTTCAGGTGGCGGTGATCATAGACATCCACCACTTCGCGATGCATCACGTCTTTCAGTTGCTTCAGGTCCACCACAAAGCCTGTCTGCGGATCGACCGCGCCGGCTACCGTTACCTCCAGTGTGTAGTTGTGGCCGTGCCCATTGCGATTGGCGCATTTTCCGAAGACGCGCTGATTCTCCGCCTCGCTCCAGGCGTCATTCCAGTAGTAGTGCGCCGACGAGAACTCAGCCTTCCGTGTCAGTAAAATCATGTTCCGTCCGTCGGAGCGTCTTTTCTCCAGGTGTCGATGACCGAGGAGAATGCTCCATGTCTGATCTATATGGATGTTCCGCGCAGCAGATTAGCTTCATAGGCTCCACAGTCGGTTGCCCGTATCATGGTCTCAGTGAAGCGTGCCCCTTTCATCCTGATTGCTTTTCTGCTCCTTGCTGCCGGCTGCGACCGGGGCAGCCACCCTCGTCAAATGGGTCGCCTTGCACCTGATTTCACAGTAATCGACGGTAGCCGCAGCGTCCATCTTGCCGACTACCGGGGCCGGGTCGTCGTGCTCAACTTCTGGGCGACCTGGTGCGTGCCCTGCGTTGCCGAACTTCCTTCCCTCATGGACATGCAGCGGCAACTTCCGAACGTTCAGGTGCTGGCCGTCAGCGTGGATGAGGACCCGCAAGCTTACCGGGATTATCTGGTCCAGCACAAGATCACTCTGCTGACTGTGAACGATGCTGCACATCATTCCGCGGACCGGTTCGGCACCTACAGGTGGCCTGAAACCTACGTCATCGACCAGCACGGAGTGATCCGGCGAAAGTTCATCGGCGCGCAGGATTGGACCAGTCCCGAGGTCCTCGAATACCTGCGGCGTCTCTAAAGCTTGCCTAGGTCGCAGACTGCTCGGATTGCTGCGGCCAATCTTCCGGGAAATGATCTATGATGCCGCTAACGGCTCCCATCCAAAGCAACGGCAGATTGGGTGCTCATGCAATCTTCCGTCCGCGACAGTCGTCTCACCTTCGCTCGTTCAGGATCTTGCAATAAGGGGAACGCTCCATGACGAATGTCGATGTTTTATTCCGGTATGAGCAGCAGCCCTCTGAGTCCGCGATGTTCGCGCTCGGCAATCTCAAGGAGGTATACGGCATCCGCCGCATTGAGATCGACCAGCCAGGGAAAACCATTCGTGTGGAGTACGATGCCACTCGCCTGACGCGCGCCGTCGTCGCAAATCTGCTGCGCCGTGGCGGCATCAGCGTTCTGGAAGAGGTGCCGTTAGTCGCGCCACAAAATCCGACGGAGCACCCCGACGCGTCACAGCCGCCCGTTGCCGTGAAGTAGTTCGACCCTTCTTAACTTGTGCGATTTGCGAGAGATCGCGTCAGGCAGCAGTCTGCCCAGGCGTCCATTTTTCCTGCCTGCGTCGCAACAGCCAATCCAGCGCAAACCGGCCCGGGCCGAAGATCAGAATGAGTAAGGACGCGAACAAAAACGTGTATGGGTCAGCGTTATAGAACTTCCCCGGATCAGAAAAGATTGCGTGCAGCGCCTCCGGATCCGCTGTGAGATACGCGACGATCATGTCGCATGCCAGCAGCAGACCGACCAGCCGCGATGCTAGGCCGATGATGAGCAATATGCCGCCGACGAACTCCAGGCTGGAGACGAAGACCACGTTCGCGCCGGGAAACGGAATGTGAAGACTCGCGAAGAACTGCGTCGCCTGCGGAAGATGATGCAGCCTTCCCCAGCCCGATTGCGCAAACTGCCAACCCCAATACAGCCTCACTAATAACAGGAGCGGCGATTGCAGGGAGGATGCAGTGCGACGAAATTGCGCATAAAGCGCGAGAGGGCGATTCGAGCCTGTGGCTTGCGACATTCAGTTGACGCGCTTTCTCGCCAGCCGCCCGGACGCCGCCGGTTTGTGGCGGCAGAACCAGCCCAGTTCGGCCCAGTTCGCAAACCAAGCCTGCACACGTGCGGGACGATCTTTTTCCGGCACCATCGACGATAGAAAGGCGCGATCAAGCGCTTCGCCGAGCGTGCTTCCCTCGTTCAGAGCAAACAGCAATTCATACTCTTCACGCTCAAGCCGCTTGTAGTAGACAGCATTCTCATACCGGTGCACGCACAGGAAAATCTCGCCCCGCCTGAGTGAAAGCGGCAGACGGCGGCCCCGCGAGTGCTTCGCCTCTGTCACGGCATTACTGGCTACGCCTTGAGAGCCCTGTTGCCTGTGCACCTCGATGACGAAGTCATCTACCGCATGTGCCAGATGCAGCAGGCGTAGGTGCGGCTGAAGCGAAAGCTGCGAGTCGCCATCGAGCTGGCCCATGTCGGCGAGCGTAAGCGCGCGCTCCTCGGCATTGTCGAAGGCTTCAATGTAGGCCCACTCGAGGCGCACAACATCGAGGGCCAGCGCAATTTTCTTCCCCGCGTATGCGGGATGTTTCTCAAGCCAGCCCTCGAGCTGCGATCCCAGGTTGCGCAGCGTGAAGGACTGCGATGGGCACTCGGCGAGATATGCACGAGTGAGCCGGTCGAAGGCCGCTTGACCGGTAACCGCAGCCAGGCCGGGAAAGTCCTCTGCGAATGCCGAAAGAATGCGGAACCAGTACTGGCGGTTGTAGATCTCCAAACGCTCGAACGATGTGAGCCGGCTATTCGGTTTGATGAAAGCCGCGGCCTCCGCCTGCATCGAGCCGCCATTGGGCGCCTTCCGCTGCATGTTCTCGTCGCGCGTCAGCGGCAGCATCACTGCTTCGACCATCCTGCGTTGCAGCTCCAGCAGAGTCATCGGGCAGTCTCCGCCAGGCGCCTCTCTTCACGCTGCACCGCCACCGGCAAGACCGGCACCTCTGTTCTTTTCAGATATCGATCGGCCTTCAGCGCTTCCGCAAGCACTTCTTCGAAACTGGGGATGTTGTCGTCCCACTCCAGCAGGGTCGCGGTTGGGCCACAGCGCTCAATAGCGCGCGCGTAAAGCGCCCATACCGGATCGATGACAGGATGATCGTGCGTGTCCAGAATGTATTTGCGGTATTTTGAATGTCCGGCGATGTGTATCTGGGCGACCCGCCAATGTGGAACGCTATTCACGTACGTCAGCGGATCGAAGTCATGATTTTGGGACGAGACATAGATATTGTTCACGTCCAGCAGAATGCCGCAATCCGCCGCCTCCACCACTTCGTTGAGAAACTCCCACTCCGTCATTTCGCTCTCGTGATATTCGGCGTAGCTGCTCACGTTCTCAACCACGACAGGTATTTCGAGATAATCCTGCACCTGGCGAATGCGCTTCGCCGTCACCTTCACCGCCTCCCATGTATATGGAATCGGCAGCAGGTCGTGCGTATAGCGGCCATCCACGCTACCCCAGCAAAGGTGGTCGGAGATCCACGGAGTATTGGTACGGCGCACCAGTCTTTTCAGCCGCTTCAAATGTTCGCGGCTCAACGGCTGAGCTGAGCCGAAGTACATGGAAACGCCATGCTGCACCACCCGGTATCGATCCAGTATTTGGTCCAGCACCTGCAGCGGACGACCGCCATCCACCATGTAGTTCTCGGAGATGATCTCGAACCAGTCGACGACCGGCTTCTTTTCGAAGATGTGCTGATAGTGCGGAATTCGCAGCCCAATCCCGACACCGTAATCTGTAAATCCATTGAAACGATTGGCAGGCATTCGTAAATCCCGGTCGGCTACTGTATTCGTACATGTATTCACGGCTTGAATTGTGAGAGGTATGCGCGAGAGCCACCTTCCACCAGGCGGCCCTCCCGCAGGTGGTAGTTATTACTTCGGCATCTTGGAGCCGTCAGTTGCGCAGCCGCCTTTGCCTTTGCAGCTGTTCTTGGCCTTGCAGCCGTTGTCGCTCGATTTGCATCCGCCCTGGCCTTTACAGTCGTTCTTGCCCTTGCAAGAGTGCTTGCTGGTGTCCTGGTAGTTGCTCTTCAGGTGCACGGCGGTGCCCATGTTTGAGCTTGCGCTCACGCTGGGCTGTCCGTTCGGCTGGGCGGCGGGCTGAGCATTGAGGCGCGCGGAGGTGCCACCGAAAAGACCGGTCACGGCCGCAGTCAGAATTAGAGTCTTAACACTGGAGTTCATCGCAAAACCTTCCTTGTTGAAATTCCGCAGATTGTTTGAACCTGCAGGGTTGGACCATTCGGAGTACGTTCGGTACCGCGTCTGCGGATTGCAAATCTTCCCTGCAATCCGGTCGGAATATAGCCCCGGCACAGCCATCCCTGACGAGACGGCCATGTCCGGCATCCCGTAAGAGTCGATTGCACCGATGAGGTTACAGCCCCCGCAGTTTTATTCCTCTTGAAGGCGGCGCGCAAGGGAGGAAAGTCTCGCATGGTGCGAAGACCGCCGCCCGACCCTTGACCGCCACTGCATCAGGGCCGGAATAACGCACCTTCAGCGGTAACTTCGCACAAGCGTTCCTTCAGGTTCCGGTCGGTTCTGCTCGCGAGCGCTGGGTAAGGATAGAGGCCAACCTGGAAGCAGCCAGAACGAGCGCAAGCCCTACCCCGATCCATACTGCATAGAGCACATGCACAGCCCACAGCGGCGCCGCTCCCACATGCCGCAGCAGCGACGGCAGAAAATTCCAGGTCGTGATGTGTATTGCATCCCACGGGTCCTGAAACATGGCCGGCGTATTCAGCCCCCACGCAGCCCGCTTTTGCAGCACGAAGGCCACAATGTTCTTGAAGCGTAGGAACACCACCCAGGTGGGATGGCCGAGAGTTTCCATCTGGTAAATCTCCAGCGGCAGCCAGAATGCCAGCGATGCGCACTGTATCGTGAAGCTGAACGCCGCGATCGCCAGACCCATACGCCAGATCGCCCTCCCCAAAATTTTTCGATAGCGCAGCAATAGCGGGATCGCCGGCAGGGTCGCGAGTTCCACCGCACTTGAGATGTAGCGATCGCCCCAGGCAAAATCACCGGCCCACCAGTTATAGCGCGCGTAAAAAACGATGTATGCCGCAAGCATGATGAATGCGGCGACGAGGAAAGCGCGCACTGCGGGCGCTAGGCGCTTCCACAACACAATCGTGAGCAGCAGGGTCAACAGAAAGAGCGGGTCGAACAGGAAGATCGTCTTCTCCGGCATGAAGAATGGCCCCAGGATGCCGGAGTGCAATCCCCCTTCGAACCATCCGCGGTTGAAGGGAAAATTCGCGGGCAGTGTCGGATCCATCTGTCGCTGCTCTCGCGCGAAGACAGCAACGTAGGTATTCGTCCACGAACCGAACCGGACGTACTGGTAAATTCGGTCGAGCAGCAGGAACACCGCATATACGGGAACAATGGTGCGTAGATATTCGCCCACCAACGCCGAACGAGAAACGTCCTCGCGGTCGCCTTCTCGCCTCGCAAAGATCATGGCTAGCAGGATGAAGCAGCCTGCTGCGAAGAGGTCCAGCGTGGTGGTAACCCGCGTCAGCAGATTCAGCCCCAGCGCCGCCGAGCCCCAGAACAACGCGCGACCGTCGCCCGATTTCAGCCACTTGTATTGCAGCGCGAAGCCGGTGATCGTCAGCAGCAGGACATAGTTGTTCTCCTGCATGTTCTGCGCGTAGTGCAGATGGGTCGTGGCGAGGAGCAAGCCCAGTGTGCCAGCGACAGATTCGCCCTCCGAAAACCCAAGTAGTTCCAACAGGCGAAACGCGGCAAGCGCCGTCAGGACGTTCACGAGAATATTGGTGCTCACGCTGACGACAATGCTGCGGACCGCTGGGTCTGCCTGACTGTCAACGTATTCGCGCCAGAACGGCAGATGATTCGCGGCCGTGCCGATGAGGTCAGACGGCAGCATGAGCAGTGATTGTCCGATGCCGTACCAGGCATAGAGCCGGCCCCAGCGCCCGTGCAGCCCGAATTCGGGGTACTCGCTGGGAAAGACCTGCGGCTGGGCGGTCCACAGGGAGTGTGCAACCTGTAGCCGGTGCGTTGTGTCGGACGTGCCGAGCTCGCCTGATTGGATCAGAAAAGTAAAGAGCCCGGTAACAAGAAGCAGCAGAAACAGAGGACGGGAAAACGGCCGAGGCGGCATCTGCCCCATGGTACAGGTGAGAAAGCGCAATGATCCGACGCTTCCGCAATCAGGCCGAAGATGCTCCGAACTGGCTTAGCGTGAATGGTGCGCCATCGCTCCTCCGAATGGAATTAATCGATGGCTATCTTGCGAGGTTGGGTTCATTGGGTCGCGCCGGATCCTCGCCAATATGGAAAATCGTCGCGTCTCCCAGTTCCTGCCTGGGCTCAGAATCGAATGATGGGACCAAACGTGATTCTCAAGTTATTGTGCGCGCCGCCATTGAAGTAGATCGCGTCACCGCACTCGAGCCGCAGTCCGACTGGCCCCAGAGTTGCTTCCACGCCAGCGCCCGGATAGAGCGCAGCGTTGAAACTGGATGTACGGATGCCGAGGACGCTACTCACCACACTGCTGTACGGGATCAGGTCCGGACTCAGCCGGAAATCGATAAAGCCGCCTTTGAGCGTGACGAATGGACGAAGATTACCGTGCGCTGGCTGGAGCATGGGCCCAAATAGACCATCCGTGACGCCGATGGAGGTCCGTTCGATCGCAGAGACATCGCCATTCGTGACGTTGTGGTACACGTCTTGAAAGTTCACTCCGTACCCGTAGGCAATCTCTCCTTCCATCATCACATTGCGATGGATTCGATACCCGAACCTTCCACCCAATCCGAAGTTGTCGGTGTTTGTCTGCGAAACACCGAGATAATCAAGAATGAGGCCAGCTTCCGCACGACTTTGTGCATGCAGGCTGGACGAGCTGCCCGACAGCAAAATTGCAGCGATCGCGAGAGCAACCTTGCCCATTGCAAAAAGCGCCTTTCCAGTCCAGGCTGGACTAGATGCGAGAACGCTTTCCCTAGTTGGTAAGGTGCTAGGGCGGTAAGTGGCTCTGATCGAGCATCAGTGACAAGATAGCCCGGGTGCCGCCTCACTAAATTTGCAATGATGGTGCGCCCAGAAGGATTCGAACCTCCGGCCTACTGATTCGTAGTCAGTCGCTCTATCCAACTGAGCTATGGGCGCACAACAGGTGGGACCTATTGAGGATATCAAGAGGAGTGGACGAAATCAAACGAGCGGAGACGCTTGCGCTCCGCTCATTCAGGCCCTTAGTAGATATGGAAATTGACTTCGATGGTGATCTCTACGGGGACGGGTTTTCCCTGGTATGTGGAAGGCTTGAACTTGTACTGCTTGACGGCTTCGATTGCTTTTTCGTCCAGTCCCATGCCCAGCTTGCGCACGACGCGGATGCGCTGCGGCATGCCGTGCGCGTCCACGATCAAGCTGACGACCGAGACGCCCTGATATTTGGCGCGGCGCGCTTCGTCGGAGAACTCGGCGTCGACGGAGTAGATCAGCACCGGCGGCGAGACTCCGCCACCGACATGATAGAGGCCTCCGCCGTAGCCGCCGCCTTCACCCGGTCCGTAGCCCGCGCCGGATCCGGAACCGATACCGCCGCCGTCGCCCGAGCCGAGGCCTGCGCCCGAGCCGGTGCCGTTGGCCGCGGGCCCGACGATGTTGGTCCGCGGATCGCCCAGGTTGGGCAGGTTGTTGTTGGGCAGCGCGATGTTGGGCGGCATCTTGATGGTGGGCTCGACCGCGAGCTTGGGATGCGGGTTCACGGCCAGCATGGGCGGCGTGATGGGGGTCTCAGAAAACTTGGGCAGCCGACCCTTGGGCGCCTGCACCAGCTCGTGCGCGCCGCCGCCACCGCCGCCACCCATGGCTGGACCCTTGGGCGCGATGGGACGGAAGGGCGAGATGTCGATGTTGGCCACCTGCGGCTTGGGCGGCACCGGCTTGGGATGCATCCGCGCTTCGATGATGAGAAAGATGATCAGCGCGATGATGGCCACGTGCGCGCCGACCGACAGCGAGGTCGATAACGGACTGCGCTTGACGCGGAAGGGATCCGCCACCGCTACCGCATGCGAGGTCAGCACCAGCGGCGGCAGCGTCTCCCGCTGGAACCAGCCGCGCACGTTGCCCAGCATCGCCCGCCATACCGGCTCGTCCACCACTGGGTTGAATAACAAAGGCTCCGGCGGGGCTGTGCGGATTTCGGATTCAACGTCGGGCGGGGGCAGGACCTGATTTGTCATATGCACTTCTTGACCTTACCGGCCAGCAGCCTGCGGCATGCCGGCTGTGATTTGTCGATTATCTATGAACGGGCTCCCCAATGTCTTCGATTTGACCGGGTCTCCTACACCAAAATGGACGTCGGCAGGTAACGGGAGTCATGTGAATTCCTGCCTGGCAATCAACCGATACTGATTGAGACGAGCGGTTGCTCCGATTGGTCACTTAGAAAAGTGACCGGCGGCGCCGTTCTACAATAGATCTTTCCAGATCATGACTTTGCGTGACCCAGTGACCACCCAAAAGCCCAAATTAGAGCTGAAGTCTACCCTTCTGCTGCCTCGTACCGCGTTTCCGATGAAGGCCAACCTGCCCGAGAATGAGCCAAAGCGGCTCCAGGAGTGGCAGACATCGGGCCTGTACGAGCAGATTCGCCAGGTGCGCAAGGGTGCTCCGCAGTACATCCTGCACGATGGGCCCCCCTACGCCAACGGGCCTATCCATCTGGGCCACGCCCTCAACAAATGCCTTAAGGACTTCATCGTAAAGTCGAAGACCATGGCAGGCTTCGACTCGCCCTACGTTCCGGGGTGGGACTGCCACGGCCTGCCCATTGAAATCAAGGTAGACGAGCAACTGGGCCGCAAAAAGCTCGAAATGAATCCCATCGCGGTCCGTGCCGCCTGCCGCGCCTACGCCCAGAAATACATCGACCTGCAGCGCTCGCAATTTGAGCGCATTGGTGTCCTCGGCCGTTGGCAAGACCCCTACACCACAATGTCTAACCGGTACGAGGCCACGACGCTCAAGGCCTTCTACGAGCTATTCGAACGCGGCTTCGTCTATCGCGGTCTCAAGCCTGTTTACTGGTGCTGGCATGATCGCACCGCCCTGGCTGAGGCCGAAGTCGAGTACGAGATGCACACCAGCCCCAGCATCTATGTGCGATACGCGCTCACCAGTTCGCCGGAAGCGCTCTCGTCCGCGCTGGCCGGCAAGCAGGTCTACGCGATCATTTGGACCACCACACCGTGGACACTGCCTGCCTCTTTAGCCATCGCCTTCCAGCCGGAGTTTGAGTATGTGGCGCTGGAAAACACCGACGGAAACGTCTATTTGGTCGCCGCAGCGCTGGCCGATGCAGTCAAGCAGGCGTGTCATCTCGAATCGGCAAAGGAGATCGCACGCCTCAAAGGCACGCAGCTCGAGCGTGCCACCTTCCAGCATCCCTTTCTCGACCGCTCCATCCTCGGCGTGCTGGCGAACTACGTCACTGCTGGCCAGGGCACCGGCGCCGTCCACACCGCGCCGGCCCATGGGGTGGACGACTTCTACACCGGCGAGCGCTATGGCCTGGACCAGACCACGAAGGTCGATGCAGCAGGACGCATACAGGACGGTCTTCCCGAGTACAACGGCCTCCAGGTCTTTAAGGCGAATCCGGAAATTATCAAGCTGCTCGAAGCGCGCGGCGCGCTGTTGGCGCGCAACGATATCTATCACTCCTATCCGCATTGCTGGCGCTGCCACAACCCGGTGATCTTCCGCGCCACCGAGCAGTGGTTCATCTCCATGGAGACGCCGATCCCGCGGCCGGATGGAAGCACCGTCAGCTTTCGCCAGCGCGCTCTCGACGAGATCAAGCGGGTCACGTGGGACCCGGCCTGGGGCGAGGAGCGCATCTCCAACATGATCGCCACCCGGCCCGACTGGTGCATCTCCCGCCAGCGCATCTGGGGTGTGCCCATCGCGCTCTTCCTGTGCACAAAGTGCAATCAGCCGCTGCAGTCGCCGGAGACTTACGCGCGAATCGTCGAGCTCTTCCAACAGCACGGCGCTGACGCCTGGTACGACGGCACAGCGGAGAGTGTGCTGCCTGCCAACGCAACATGCGCCGGCTGTGGCGGCACCGAGTTCCGCCGCGAAACCGATATCCTCGACGTCTGGATCGACTCCGGCACCAGCTGGGCCGCGGTGCTCGAAACGGAGCCCGAGCTGCGCTTCCCCTGCGACCTTTATACGGAGGGCGGCGATCAGCATCGAGGATGGTTCCACTCCTCTTTATTGTTTTCGGTGGGCCTGCGCGATATCGCGCCCTACAAGGTCGTCGCTACCTCCGGCTGGACCCTCGACGAGCAGGGCCGCGCCTTCTCCAAGTCGCTCGGCAATGGCGTCGATCCCGTCGATATCGCGAAGCGTCTGGGCGGGGAGATTGTGCGTCTCTGGGTTGCATCGGTCGACTTCCGTGAAGATGTATCGGCCAGCGAGAACCTGATGCTGCGCGTGGCCGACAACTACCGCAATGTGCGCAACACCTTTCGCTTCATGTTGGGAAATCTGTACGACTTCGATCCTGCGCAGCATGCGGTCACATGGGAAGGGCTGCAGCCGCTCGATCAGTACACGCTTTTCCGCGCCCGTGAACTCACTACAAAGGTGCTGGGGTGGTACGAGGAGTTCGAGTTCCATCGGATCTATCACGCAGTGAACGAATTCGTGAACGTGGATCTCAGCGCGCTTTACCTCGATGTCCTCAAGGATCGTTTGTACACTTTCCCGCCCAACAGTCCTGGCCGCCGTGCCGCGCAGACCGTGCTGTGGAAGATCACCGACGCGCTCGCGCGTTTGGTGGCGCCGGTCTTGAGCTTCCTCGCCGACGAGGTCTGGCAGTATCTTCCGGCCGATTCGAAGCGCGAGCCGAGCGTCCATCTGGCGCTCTTCCCTGCACCGGATGATCTTGCTCCTGCTGCGAACGATGTGCTGCTTGCCAATTGGGCCTTGCTGCTCGATGTCCGTGAGACCGCGATGCGTTCCCTGGAAGAGGCGCGCCAACAGAAGCGCATTGGCAAAGCGCTCGAAGCAAAGCTCGTGCTCGATCTTCCCGCAAAAACGCTCGAAGTTGCGCGGCGCTATGAATCCAGCCTGAAGGAGCTTTTCAACGTCTCGCAGGTGGAACTCCAGAGTGCTGGCCAGGATGAGATGCGCGCCGCTACCGTCAATGCCGATGGGATCAAGTGCGCCCGCTGCTGGAACTATCGCACCGACGTGGGGGCTGATTCCCGATGGTCTACGGTCTGCGGCCGCTGCGCCGGCGCGCTCGACGAAATCGGATTTCCGCCGCTCAACGAAGAGGACGCTGGTTGATGGCCGACGCAACCACCTCGCCTCGTCCGGCCGACCGCCGCGGCATCCTCTTCCTCGTCTCAGCGCTTGTCATCCTGCTCGACCGCGTCACCAAGATCGCGGTCGCGCGGATTCTGCCTCTCGGCAGCGAGCATGTGGTAGTTCCGAGAGTTTTCTGGATTTCGCACGTGCTCAACACCGGCGCGGCCTTCTCGCTCTTCGGCGACACCGCCTCGCCCGAGCGCGTGCGCTGGCTGCTGGTCGGCTTCTCCGTCGTTGCCGCCACCATCATCGTCATCGTGCTCGTGCGCATCGGCCGCCGCATTACCGCGACCACCTTTGGACTTGCGCTGATCCTCGGGGGAGCCATCGGCAACGTGTACGACCGCATACGCACAGGCGCGGTCATCGACTTTTTGGAAGTCCACATCGTCCACTACCACTGGCCCGACTTCAACCTCGCCGACTCCTGCATCGTGGTGGGCGGCATCCTGCTGGTGCTGCACTCGCTGGTCGCTACGCGAGAACAATAAGCCCGCGGCAGCCTCCAAATCGCGCCGCGAGCGTTTTTTGTCCAAGCGGTCAAGCCCTATACTGAAGAGTGCATCCCAAACCCCCAAAGGCCGCTACGGATACGCTTCCCGTGAACGACGCCATCGTGATCCGCGGCGCGCGGACCCATAACCTGAAAGGTATCGACTGCGAGATCCCACACGGGAAGCTCACGGTCGTCTCCGGAGTCTCCGGGTCGGGCAAATCTTCGCTGGCCTTTGACACGATCTATGCCGAGGGGCAGCGCCGCTACGTGGAATCGCTCTCCGCTTACGCGCGGCAGTTCCTGGAGCGCATCGAAAAACCGGATGTCGATCTGATCGACGGCCTGGCGCCGGCCATCGCTATCAAGCAGAAAAACTCCACGCGCAACCCGCGCTCTACCGTCGCGACTGCGACCGAAATTTACGACTACATGCGGCTGCTGTATGCGCGCTGCGGAACGATGCATTGCATCGTTTGCAACAATCTGGTGCGGCGCGACTCGGTGGATGAGATCGCCGCAGCCATCCTCGCGCTGGGCGACGGAACGCGTCTGCACGCACTCTTCCCCGTGGAGCAGAGGCGCCCGCCTGCTTCCGAAGATCTCGCGGTCAGCGAACACCCGAAGGACGAGCCGGCGAGGCCGAAGCGCGCAGCAAAGAAGAAAGCTGCACCCGCTAAGGCGCCGGAACCGATCTCGGACGCACTGCGCCAGCGGCTCATCGATCTGCGCACGCGTGGCTTCAATCGCCTCTATCAGCAGAACCGCATCTTTGAGTTTTCCACGCCCGAGTCGCTGCTCGAGATCGACTTCACGCAGCCGGTCTTCGTGCTGGTGGATCGCATTGCTGTATCCCCCGATTCTCGCGCGCGCATCGTGGATGCCGCCGAGATCGGCTACCGTGAGTCCGGCGAGATCGTCTACGAAATCGTTCCTCGTGATGATGACGGGCAGCCGCGCAGGCATCTTCGCTTCTCGCGCGAGTACGAGTGCAAGCATTGCCATCGCCTCTATCGTGAGCCGGAGCCGCGCCTCTTTTCTTTCAACAATCCCTACGGTGCTTGCCCGCGCTGCCAGGGCTTCGGCAACACCATCGACTTCGATCTCGACCTCATCATTCCTGACAAGGGCAAGACCCTCGACGATGGCGCGATTGATCCATGGACGCGGCCGAAGTATCGCCCGTACCACACCGAAATGCGTCGCGCGGCGCGTGACCAAGGCGTTCCCTTAAACGTGCCATGGCACGACCTCTCTGCCGCGCAGCAGGGTTTTGTGCTCGAAGGGAAAGGCGCCTTCCCAGGCGTGCATGGATTTTTCCAGCTCATGGAGCGCAAGAAGTACAAGCTGCACGTCCGGGTGATGCTCTCGAAATACCGCGGCTATGCGCGCTGCCCGGAGTGCAAGGGCGAGCGCCTGCGAGCCGAAGCCCGTGCCGTCCTGCTCGATGGGCGCAACATCTGCCAGGCCGCCGCACTGACCATCGGGGCCGCCCACCAGTTCTTCTCCGCTTTGCAGCTCACGAGGGAGCAGGAAGAGATTGCCGGATCGATCCTCAAAGAGGTGCAGCAGCGGCTACGTTTTCTCGATGCTGTCGGTCTGGACTACCTCACGCTCGATCGTCTTGCTTCGACGCTCTCCGGCGGCGAGGCCCAGCGCATCCAACTCGCCACATCGCTTGGCTCGCAGCTTGTCGGCGCGCTTTACGTGCTGGACGAGCCCTCCATCGGCCTCCATACCCGCGACACCGCCAAGCTCATCCGCATTCTCGAAAATCTGCGCGATCTCGGTAATACCATTCTGGTCGTCGAACACGATCCTGACGTGCTGCGCTCTGCCGATTACCTCATGGATCTCGGCCCGGGCGCGGGCGAGTACGGGGGCAAGCTCCTGGCTGTCGGCACTGTTGAGGAAGTCGAGGGCAACCACGACTCGCTGACCGGCCGCTATCTTTCCGGAGCGCTCACCATCCCGGTTCCCTCTCGACGCCGCGAGCCCGGCCGCGAAAAGCTCGTCCTGCGCGGAGCCCGTGTTCACAATCTGCGCGGCATTGATGTCGAAATTCCGCTTGGCATGCTGGTCTGTGTCACCGGCGTCTCCGGCTCGGGCAAGTCCACGCTCGTCCACCAGGTGCTGTATCGGGCCATTTCGCACGCGCTGGGCCAGACCGAAGGCGGCGACCCGACCGGTCTCTACCGCGAGCTCACCGGCGTGGAGCGGCTGAACGACGTGGTATTGGTTGACCAGAATCCCATCGGGCGCACGCCGCGCTCCAATCCCGTCACCTATATCAAGGCGTTCGATGCAATCCGTGAGCTCTTTGCCTCGCAACCGGAGGCAGAGCGTCGTGGTTGCGCCGCCGGGCACTTCTCGTTCAATGTGCCGGGCGGCCGCTGCGATGTCTGCGAGGGCGACGGCACCGTGACGGTCGAGATGCAGTTCCTTGCTGACGTCGAGCTTCCCTGCGAGGAATGCAATGCCACGCGATACAAAGCCTCCACGCTGGAAGTTCGCTACAAGGGCAAGAACATCTCGGAAGTACTGCAGCTCTCGGTCAAGGAGGCGCTGCGCTTCTTCGCCGGCCATCCCCGCATCCTCGACAAGCTGGCGGTCCTTGATGAGGTCGGCCTGGGCTACGTGCGCCTCGGCCAGTCCGCCACCACGCTCTCCGGCGGCGAAGCCCAGCGGGTCAAGCTGGCTGCTCATCTCGCCAGCGTCCGCACCACGACTGGCAAGGCCGGGCGCTCGCGTACGCTCTACATCCTGGACGAACCCACCACCGGCCTCCATTTCGACGATGTCGGCAAGCTGCTCCATGCCTTCCGCAAGCTCATTGACGGCGGCGGCTCGCTGCTGGTCATCGAGCACAATCTGGACGTCATCAAGTCCGCCGACTGGGTCATCGACATGGGGCCTGAAGGCGGCAGCGGCGGAGGCGAGATCGTGGCCATCGGAACCCCCGAAGAGATCGCCGCAAGCAAGGGTTCGCACACCGGATTCTGGCTCAGCCGGCTGCTCAAAGCGGTGCCCGAGCAGACTGAAGTAGCAGTCTAAAGGATGTTCATGAAGTATCTGTTTTTAAGCGGTTTATTGTTGTGCATGAACGCTATCGCGCAGCAGACCTCGCTGCCGCCCGGCACGCACGACCCCGATGAGCCAAATCCGCGCTCGACCGCGCTCTCCTCTGCAAAGCCAGCCGGGATCGCACCCGCGCTCGCAGCCGCGGAGGACAAGATCGAGTCCCACGACTATGACGCCGCCCGCCCGCTGCTGCTCTCGTATCTCGATCAGCACGCGACGGATGCCCGCGCGCTCTTCGATCTCGGGTTCGTGGAGGACTCCACGGGCCAGCAGGATGCGGCAGAGCGCGACTACAACAAGGCCATTGCATCCGATCCGGCGCAATTCGAATCTCACGCCGCGCTCGGCCTGCTCTATGCGCAAACCAACCGTGCCAATAAGGCGATTCCCGAGCTTCAGGCTGCAAGCGAGTTCCAGCCGGCAAGCCACGATCCCGCGGCCAAGGCGCAGGTGTGGCGGAGCCTGGCTCAACTCCAGCTCTCCTCCGACCCAGCGGCCGCAAAGCAGTCCCTGCTCAAAGCTCTGCAGCTTGTCCCCGGCCAAGACACCCCGGCCGACCTAATTCTCACGGGGCAGATCGCTGAAGCCAACAGCGACCCGGATGACGCCGAAACCGCCTACAAGCGCGCCCTGGCACAGGATCCGACATCTGCTGGAGCGACCTCCGGCCTTGCGCATCTGCTGCTCAACCAGAAGAAGCCGCAGGAAGCTGAGCCGCTGTTGCGCGCCGCAATCTCCAAGCATCCGGAAGACGCCGGGCTGATCGCACAGCTTGCCACTGCGCTTTCAGCCGAAGGCAACGAGGCAGAGGCCATCACGACGCTAGAAAAGCTGCACCAGCTTCAGCCGGTCAACGCCGAGGTCAGCGGCATGCTGGCCGATGCCTATCTGCGCAACGGCGCCCCGGACAAAGCTGCTCCGCTGCTTGGCGAGGCGGTGCGAGCCTCACCGACGAACGTGGGCCTGCTCACGAGCTACGGCGAAAGCCTGATCTACACGAAACAATTTGCGGCTGCCATTCCCATTTTGGAACGCGCGGCCGCCGCCGACCCGAACGATCAGGAGGCCTGGGGCGGTCTCGCCTTTGCTCACTCCCAGCTCCGTCAGGATTCTGAAGTACTCAAGGATCTTGCGGCCCGACAAAAAATCGCGCAGGACACACCAGAAACATTGTTTCTGCGGGCAACTTCGTACGATAATCTGCACCAGATAAAACAGGCGACCGATTATTATGAACGGTTCCTCGCGGCCGCCCACGGCAAGTATCCAAACGAGGAATGGCAGGCGAAACATCGGCTAGTGACCCTGGGACACGGTCACTGACCGCGCATGAATGTCCGAGGTGCGCTATGCGTCCGATCGGTCTGCTCCTGTTTACCGCGCTTCTTCTCCCTCCCCTTTGCCACGCCTCCAGCGTGGATAAAAAGCCGATCGATCGGGTGGCGCTCACCGCGTTGGCTGCCAAAGCAAGCATGGCGTCACCCAAGGACCAGTGCTTCCTGTATGCAGAGCTGGTGCACCAGATGACCGAGTTTGCCGGCCACCAACTGAGCGAGGGTGAAGATCCGTCTGCTACGCTGCGCGCGGTGCGCGACTACACGCAGAAAATTCATCTGGGCGAAACCAACGACAACAAGAAGCTCAAGAACGCGCAGATCCTGATGGAACACACCGCCTTCCGGCTGAACGACATTCTGCATTCAGCGGCGGTTGATGACCGCCCGCTGCTCGAATCGACTTTGAAGACCCTGAATCAGGTGCAGAATGAGCTTATGATGCAGGTGTTTCGTCACTGAGCCTCTTGGCCGCCCACACCCCAACACGCAGCCCGCGCGGAATCCTCAAAATCGCCCTTCCGCTTGCGGCTGGGTTTTTCTTCCTTTCGCCCGCCATGCACGCGCAGCACTCGAAAGATCCGCTGACGCCGGACCAGGAGGAGCAGGTCCGCGCCGCTACCGATCAGCCTGACGAACGCGTCAAGCTCTTCATCAAATTCATCGAGCAGCGTACCGATGCCATTCATCACGCCGTGCTGCGCCCGACCACGCAGCATCCCGGCGCGCAGATTCACGACGCTCTGGGCGAATTCACGAGCCTGGTGGACGAACTGCAGGACAACCTTGACGCATACGAGGAGTCGCACGACGATGTCCGCAAATCGCTCAAGGTGCTGCTGGAGCATACGGCGAAGTGGCAGACCATGCTGCGAGAGCCGCCGGAGTCCCCTGCGTACGAGTTTGGCCGCAAAAGCGCAATGGATGCGACGGACAATCTCATCCAATCGGCAAGTGAACTGCTGAAGGCGCAGGAAGAGTACTTCAGCAAGCACAAGCCCGGGAAGGCCGCTCCCAAGCCTCCTGAGGGATAGCAACCGCTGCGTCTTCGCCAGAGCTGGCGCATCTATGATTCAGAGGAATATATGGAAGTCGCTCTGCCCTTTCTTGAACGGCTTCTGCTGGCCGTCGTTGGTATTTTTGCGCTATATCAGTGCTTCCAGATCGCGGATCAGGGCCGCCTCGCGCGTCCGGCTGCTGCCTGGGCCGTGCGCATTGGCCTTATTGCCGTCGCGGGGCTTTGCTTCTTTACCGTTGCACGCCTCCTTGGGACTGGATGACTCGGCTCGGTCTGTATCCATCGCGATTTGGTTTCTCTAAACAAAGTGCTAGGTTGATTCTGTCGTGAGTCCCGAGTTGCAGCAGATTTTCCAGGACGAATACCGAGCCGTCCGCCCGCGCGCGCCCATGCCGGCACTTCGTGTGCGCTTTCGTCGCTTTACCACCCTCAACACCACGATTCGTCTGCGCGAAGGCTGCCTGCATGTCTCACTCTCCGACATCCTGGAAGGCGCCCCGGAGCCGGTGCTGCGGGCCATCGCGCACATCCTGATTGCGAAGCTTTATTGCAAGCCGATCGATCGGCGTCACACGCGCCGCTACCGGGTCTTCTCGTCCAGTGAGTCCGTCATGCGGCAGACGGAACTCGTCCGGCAGACGCGCGGCCGCAAGACTATCCTTGGCTCGAAAGGCCACTACTACGACCTGGAAGAGGTCTTTGAGGCCCTGAACCAGCGCTTCTTTTACGGGCTGCTGGGTCGCCCGCTGCTGACCTGGAGCAGTCACATGGCCCGCCGCAGCCTGGGTCATTACGATGCCGCGCACAACACCATCGTGGTCAGCCGCGTCTTCGATCGCCGCAACACCCCGCGCTGCGCGGTTGAATATCTCGTTTATCACGAGATGCTGCACCTGAAACATCCGGTGACGGTGCGGGCGGGCCGGCGGTGCGTCCACTCGCGCGCGTTTCAAGAGGACGAGCGGCGGTTCCCGGAGTTAGAGGCAGCGAAGCGTTATCTAAAGCAGCTCTAAACCCAACCGTAACGTGACCTACACCCACCCCCCGTTATGGGAGAGCGCACCATAAGTTGCTACGTGGTAACGGTTTAGAGGTCATCCCGACGTCTAAAATCCTAAGGCCAAAGGGCTTACGGGTAAATCCTTCAAAGCATTGGGCTTAGCAGGGCGGAAATCCAGTCGCGGCCCTTGGCACCCGGCGAAATTTCGCTCAGTTGCCGGCCAAATCCTAACTCTATTTTCAGGATAACAAGTTGCAAAAATCAACGGCCACGAATTCGGAACAATAGTGGATACAGTTCCGAAAAAGGACCGCTGATCAGGCCGGGGACGTTGTACGTGCCTCTCGTGCCGCTGCGTGGCGGCGTGCCCACACGATCATCGCGAGACCCACGATCATGGAGCCGATGCTCGCCACCTGCGCGTTGCTCATGCCGAAGTAAATCCGCGGGTTGATGCGAATGAATTCGACCAGAAAGCGTGCCAGGCCGGAGAGCACGAGGTAATCCCCGGTGACCTCGCCTGTGGGTCGCTTTTCGCGCCTCCACAGGATGAACGCGATGATCAGCGCGGCGATCAGTTCGTAGAGCGGCGTCGGATGCACATGCTGCGTCGTGGGCACGAGCCCATGGGGAAAGCTCATGCCCCAGGGCAGACTAGTTGGAATACCGTAATCGCCATCGCCCGAGGTGAGGCAGCCGATGCGGCCGACCCCATATCCCACGGCCGCAGCCGGAGCAGCCAGGTCGAGCATGCCAAGAGCGCCCGTCTTCGCCGCGCGTCCCTGCCACATCAGTGTGAGAATGCCGGCGATCAGACCGCCGTACCAGGCGAAGCCGGCCCGGTCGAAGAGCATGCCGGCCGGATCGTGGAAGAGCGCGGACGGATCTTCAAAGACGTGCCACAGCTTGGCGCCGATCACACCGATTACCGTGACAAACGCGACCACGCTGATGGCATCGGCCTCAACATGAAAACGCCGGAAATTCAGGTGCAGCACGTAAGCAGCGCAGACTGCGGCCAGCCAGAGCATGAGACCGAAGGTGCCGACGGTGAGCGGGCCAAGATGAATAAATGGATACATGCGGGATTCTCTATGAGTATAGCCAGCGCTCTGGCTGGCAGAAGATACCGTCATTGGGAGAAGATAGCGACATGGCCACCTCCGCCCATCGCGCGCTCTCACCGGTTGCCCTGCCCATCCTCATCAGTCGCGACGCAATCCGAATTCGCATCGCGGAAATCGGCGCGCAAATCGACCGCGATCTGAAGGGTGAGTCCGTGCTGCTGGTCGGGGTGCTCAAGGGCGCAGCTATCTTTCTCTCTGATCTCGCGCGCGCCATCAGCATCCAATGCACCTTTGACTTCGTCGCTGTCTCCAGCTACGGCAAAGGCTCGCGATCGAGCGGGGCCGTCAAGCTTATCAAGGATCTCGACCAGCCGATCGAGGGACGAAACATCATCCTGGTCGAAGATATTCTTGACACCGGTCTCACACTCTCGTTTTTGAAGCGCATGCTCCTGCAGCATCGGCCGCGCTCTTTGCGGGTAGCCACGCTCCTGGACAAGCCGGAGCGCCGCATAGAAGCCCTGCAGGCGGAATACGTGGGCTTCAGCATCCCCAATCACTTTGTTATCGGCTACGGCATGGACTATGCGGAGCGCTATCGCAACCTGCCGGACATCTGCATTTTTCCGCCAGATGCCGCCGATTGAAAATGATCCGGCAACTCTGCTACACCTCATGCGTCCATCAGGATGGGTCGGAATGACCAGGGAGTGAAGTGGGAAACATGAGAGTGATGGAACCGAACACCCCGGATGAAGTTGTTGCAGCGGCGCGCGGCGCCTTTGATGCAGCCGCATTCACAACGAAAACAATGAAGACACCGGCCAGCCTGGCTGCCGTCCTCGACCACACACTGCTGAAGCCGGAGGCGACACGCGAGCAGGTGCTCACTGTGTGTCGCGAGGCCGCGGAGCACCGCTTCGCGTGTGCCATGGTGAACCCAACATGGGTTCCGCTGGCGACGTCGATTCTTGGCGGGACCGGAATACCGGTCGGGGTGGTCATCGGATTCCCGCTCGGCGCGAATCTATCCACCACCAAGCGTGACGAGGCCCGGGAAATGGTCAAGCTGGGCGCACGCGAGCTCGACATGGTCCTGAATATCGGCATGCTGAAGAGCGGTTTGTACGATCAGGCGGAGACAGACATCCGCTCCGTTGTGGAGATCGGCCACCCCGCGGGTGCTCTTGTCAAAGTGATTCTGGAAACCTGCCTGCTCTCCCTGCCCGAGAAGCTGCGCGCGGCCGAGATCGTGATCGCCGCCGGCGCAGACTTCCTGAAGACCAGCACCGGATTTTCCACCGGCGGAGCCACCGCAGCCGACGTGGCGCTGCTGCGAGGGATCGCCGGCGACTGCTGCGGTGTAAAGGCCTCCGGAGGCATTCGCACCCTGAGCGACGCCCGCATCATGCTGGAGGCCGGCGCCAGCCGCATCGGCGCCAGTGCCAGCGTGCGCATCGTGGAGGAACTGAGCGCGTCGCCCGCAGTTGCGGAGGCGACGGCACCCGCTTAAGCAACCTCTCTGCCACCCGTCCCCCCTCTTCCGCTGAGCTATGATGACTCGATTGCCCGCCCTGTTTCGGGGCGTCAGGTGATGGAGCGCTTTGTGAAGGATGACGGCCAGCAGGATCGGCCACGTGACCGGTCCGGGGAAAGCTTTGAAGGCGACTACCGCCCCGCCCGCGAGGGCGTCACGCCACGTGTGCAGGCACGCACGGAGCCGGTGCAGCTCGCATTTCTCATGCGGCTGGCCAACGCGCTCAACGCCACGCTGGACCTGCAGACCATCATGCAGCAGACGGCCGAGCTGGTACGCGCCGTTCTCGATTTCCGCATCTTTGCCATCCTGCTGCTGAACGACCGCACCAACGACCTGCGCATGCGCTACCAGATCGGCCACACGCCGGAGACGGAGCGGCGCCGCTTCCGCATCGGCGAAGGCATCATCGGCGAGGCCGCCTCGCGCAAGGAGCCTGTGCTGGTCAACGACGTGCGCACCGCGAAGAACTATGTCTCCGCGAATGATGCGGTGCGCTCGGAGCTGGCAGTGCCGCTCATCGTGAAGGGCAGAGTCATCGGCGTAATCGATATCGAGAGCGAGGAGGTCGGCTACTTCCAGGAGGAACAGCTTCGGCTGCTGGAGCTGACCGCATCACGCGTCGCTGTGGCCATCGAAAACGCGCGCCTTTACACGCGCGTTTCCCGCCAGGCGCAGACGCTCGCGGTGCTGACCGAAATCTCCCGCGACATCAGCTCGATCCTCGACCTAGACGAGCTGCTGGAGCGCATCGGCCAATTGCTCCGCCGGCTCATCGATTACCAGATGTTTTCCATCCTGCTGCTGAACGAGCGCGATCAGGTGCTGGAGACGCAGTTCGCCGTCCGCTTTGGCGAGCGATACGTTCCGCTGGAGCGCGTACCTCAAGGACGTGGCCTGGTGGGCATGGCGATGAAGACGCATGCGCCTGTGTACTCGCCGGATGTGCGGCGTGACCAGCGCTATCACATGGTCAATCCGCTTACGCGATCGGAGCTGGCGGTACCGCTGATCTACAAGAAGAAGGTGATCGGCGTGCTGGACCTGGAGCACACGCGGGCCAACTACTTCAACGAGGACCATCAGCGCATCATCGTCACCCTGGCGGCGCAGATCGCCATCGCCATCGAGAACGCGCGGCTTTACCAGCGGGTCGCGCACCAGGAGCAGCGGCTGGAGCACGATCTGGAGATGGCCCGCGAGGTACAGCTTCGCTTGCTGCCGCAGTCGCTTCCCAAGCTTCAGGCCGCCGAGTTTGCCGCGCGCTTCCTGCCGGCGCGCACCATCGGCGGCGATATGTACGATTTTCTGCCATATGGCAATCGCCGCACCGGGATCGCACTGGGCGATGCCAGCGGCAAGGCGGCGCCGGCGGCGCTTTATGCTGCGCTGGTCAGCGGCATCATGCGTGCGGCTGCGCCGCGTGCGCTGCATCCGGAGGAGATGCTGCGCCTGCTGAACGATTCCCTGCAGGAGCGGCGCGTCGACGCGCAGTACGTCACCATGGTTTATGCGGTGTGGAACGACGAGGACCAGACGCTGGAGATCGCGAATGCCGGTGCGGTGCAACCGCTGATCTCCCGCAACGGTGAGGTGGAAACCATCCATGCTGAGGGCTTTCCCCTTGGGCTTTTCCCGGCTGTTTCCTACGAGCAGTTCACGCTGTCGCTGCGCCCCGGCGATTCGGTCGTATTTTTCAGCGATGGGCTGGCCGACGCACAGAATCCCCAGGGCGAGATGTTCGGCACCGAGCAGCTCTGCGAGATTGTCCAGCGGAATGCCTCACTCGGCGCGAATGAGCTCGCCGATCTGGTTATGGATGCAATCAGCAACTTTCAGGCGGGCGCCGAGCATTTCGACGACGAGACGCTGATCGTGCTGCGCGTCCACGACGCCGCCAGCGCCGTTGCATCCTAGCGATTCCGGCGAAGCGAAGCGCCTGCGGTTCGTCAAGATCATCCACAAATCTCATCGCGAGCGGCCGAAGAAGCTAACCCAAGCCACTCGCGCTGCAGGCGCAATCCGCCTGTGCGGCCAGCACCGTTGTAACCTGAAGAGGAATTCACTCGATCGGAGCCTCCTCGCTTGTCTCTCGCAACAGCGACCCGCGTCATTGCGCCAGCCCGCAACCTTCTCGGCAGCCTGCGCCTGCCCGGCGATAAGAGCATCTCGCACCGCTATGCCCTGCTGGGCGGTTTGGCCCGCGGCACGACGCATCTGGAGAACTTTTCGACCGGCGCCGACCCGGCCAGCAGCCTGGGATGTGTCGCAGCTCTGGGTGCGAAGGTGCAGCGCGACGGCGCAAGCGTCACCATCGAGGGCTGCGGCGGCCATTTCCAGCCAGCCATCGCGCCGCTAGACTGCGGCAACTCCGGCTCGACTATGCGCATGCTTGCCGGTTTGCTTGCTGCACAGAAAGGCAGCTTCACGCTGGTCGGCGATGCCTCGCTGAGCCGCCGTCCGATGGAGCGCATCCGCAAACCGCTCGAAGCCATGGGCGCGCGCATCGCGCTGACGGATGGACGCGCTCCCCTCATCATCGAAGGCCGGCCGCTAAAAGCGATTGACTACACGACGCCTGTGCCGAGCGCGCAGGTGAAGACGGCTGTGCTGTTTGCGGGCCTGAGTGCCGAGGGCACGACGACCGTCCGCGAATCCGTGCGCACGCGCGACCACGGTGAGATTGCGCTTGAGGCCTTCGGCGTGACGCTCTCGCGTAAGCAGGAGGCGGTGAGCATTGCCGGTGGGCAGCAGTTGCAAGGCGTCGATGCCGTGATCCCGGGCGACATCTCGTCGGCTGCGTTTTTCCTCTGCGCTGCCGCACTCTTTCCTGACTCGGGACTGCTGCTGGACAACCTAGGCCTGAATCCGACGCGCGCTACGCTGCTGGATGTGCTGGCTGCGCTGGGCGCGAAGACATCGGTGCTCAACCTGGAGCAGCGCAATGGGGAGCTCGCCGGGACGGTACAGTTGATCGCTCCGAAGGATGGATTGGGCGGCGCTACGATCTCCGGCGCGCTGGCCGCGCAGCTCATCGATGAGCTGCCGGTGCTCGCGGCCATCGCGCCGTATACGCGCAATGGCATTCGCATTCGCGATGCAAAGGAACTGCGTGTCAAGGAGTCTGACCGCATCGCGCTGGTCGCTGAAAATCTACGCCGTATGGGTGCTGAGGTGACCGAGGTGGAGGATGGGATGGATGTCCCCGGCGGCCAGAAGCTGCATGGCGCCGAGATCGAATCCGGCGGCGATCATCGCATCGCCATGGCATTTTCCGTGGCTGCGCTCCGCGCGAGCGGCGAGTCAACAATCCACGGAGCGGAGTCGGCAGACATCTCCTTCCCGGAGTTCTTTACGCTACTCGATCAGGTCGCCGTCCGCTAGAGCATTTCTTCCGATGCGCTCGAATGCGAGGACGCCTCGACGCGACCTTCGACATTCACCTGCACCCCACCTTCGAGATCACCTGGCTGGAGGACTAATTCCTCCTACTGCTGCGGAGGTGCCTGCTGCTGTTGCGTTTGCGGCTGCTGCGCCGGTGGCAGCGGCGCGGGCGGCTGCACCGGTGGACTATGCAACTGCTGCTGTTGCGAAGGCAATGAGGCTGCCGGGGTGCTGGGAGCGGCCTCAAGGCCTGGAATCGTGACCTGCTGCGTGACCGTGCCGGAGACGCCGTCGCCGATGCTGATGTTGTACTTCTGTAGCGTGTTGGCGAGTGTCTGCTCCAGCGAAGCGCGGTCCTTGGCGTAGGTAGCCATCGCGGAGGTCACAGTGTTCTCCGCTGCCGCCAGGCTGCGCTCCTGCTGCAGCACCAGCGCGGTCGTGGACGCGCCGTACTTGAACTTCTTCTTCTCCGCATCGAGTGCCTGAGTGTTGTACTCGCGAGTTGCCGTGGCCGCCTGCACCGAGGCGCGATCTTCGGTCAACGCGTACTGCGCATTGATGACCCCAATACGGATTTGGGTATAGAGCTGCTGCAGCTTGAGCTGGTCCTGACGAAATTCAAGCAGGGACCGCTCGTGCAGAGCCTGTGCGGGACGATTCCGCAATGGAATGGAGATGTTCACGCCGACGCCGCGGTCCGGAGTATTGCCGTTGAACATACCCGTGAATACGTCTCCGTAGCTGCCTGGGGTAATCGTGCAGCCTTCGGGGCCATTTTCTGTTTGGCTGCATGCCGGGTTGGCTGCGCCACCTAATGCGGTAGATCCGTAGAATCCATACAAATCGACCGTGGGCAGCAATCCATTCTTCACGCCTTTAAGGGTGATCCGGTCGTTCTTCAGGTTCAGCACACCCTGCTCGATCTCCGGCCTGTTCTGATCCGCCTCTTTCACCAGGTCTTCCACCGACGCTGTCTCTTCCGGCATCTCGACCAGGGAGACGCGATCCGTCGGAACCACTGGAGCCTGTGATAGAGCAGGGTCATCCAGGTTTCGTGCAATGGCCTGCTTGATGATCAGTTGCTGATATTCCAAGGTGGTCTGGGCTGTGATGAGAGTCTGTTTGTCCTGCGCGACCTGATTGTCCGCGTTTAAAACATCCAACGGCGCCAATGTTCCAATCTGCAGTTGCTTGCGATTATCCGAAGCAACCTGCGTGGACTGATCGAGCGCACGTTGTGCGGACTGAACGCTTTCGTACGCACTCACCAGGTTCCAGTAAATGTTCTCCACCTGGTTGATGGTGTAGAGGAGCTGCTGACGAAATGCGGAGTCGGTGATGCGCCGGTTGTTGATCGCCTGCGCTATGAACCGGGTATTTACTCCGGTGCCGAAGCCATTCAAGAGGTGCTGTGTTATCTGCGCTTTGAAGCTGGAACCAAGTTCCGGGCTGTAGCCGCTCCGGAAGCTGTTGGTGGTGACGCGCGAATTCTGAAAGCCGACGACGAGCGTAGTACCCGTCCGATAGCCTTGCTGATACTGGAAGTTATAGGAATTGCTGTTCTGAATCAGGGTAGGGGCACCGGTAATGAACTGGTTCGGCTCTGGCGTGGTGGCGCGCTCCAACTGGACAGTTCCGTTCAATAGCGGATCGGAGATAGTCGGCACTGGACCTTGCCCGTTGGCCGTCAACACCAGGCCACTCGCTCCAGCGCCGGCACCGGAAGCGCCTGCCGATGTGCCTCCGGGGCCGCCGCCGGCAGTGATGGTAGTGCTGTTCCCGCTAATGGTGCCCGTCACCAGACCAGCCGGAGAACCAAGGAGTGACGCACCGGCACGAGAGCGCACGATGTCGGTGTCGGAGATATTGAGGTTGTAGCGTGCGATCGCGATATCGAAGTTGTTTTCCAGCGCCAGCATCACGGCATCGCTCAGGCTCAGGTAGATCTTCCCGTTCTTCAACAGATCTGCAAGACGTGGAGAATTGAAGACGCTGGGAGTATCGATCGAAGTCCCGAGGTAGGGTGCGATCGGATTCGGGAAATGCGATGGCGTGTCCTGGAAATCGCGTCCGGGTGGCCGCATATACAAGGGCAAAGTCGCGTTCGGCGCAGGTTCGGAGGGCAGGCCCTGCGTTGCCGAACCGGGATTGATCTGCTGTTGGGCTTCCGCAACCGGCGCGAGTGTGGAGAGCATGGTTGCGGCAATCGCGGCCCATCCTGCCAGCCGCCGTGCCCTCAAACCGTAATCGTTGCTGCTCAACCGGCTTCCTTCATGCTGCTTCAAAGAGTTCATTCGCCCCCATCCAATCCCAAATACACCGCCCACACACAGACGGCACAAGCCGCTCCCGGGACTCCGCCAGGCGGCCGGGATCCGTACAACAAATCCATACCGTGCCTCGGTATCAAGACTGGAACCGGGGCTGGTGGACCATGCGATCGGCTGTAACTGCTGGTAGTTCTTACGTTCGAGCGCCGCTGCCCGTTCCCTCAAAAAACGCCTGCGCGCGTGCAGGACATCGTTGATAAGCGGCAGCAAAAGTATATCCCAGTGGCATCGTTGGCTCTGCGCTATGCTCAGGCTGCGTATGGAGTTGTCCCCGTCATATGGAACGTCGCAGATGTGGAGGCTGGTGCTCGGGTACGACGGCACGGACTTTCACGGCTGGCAGGTGCAGCCAGGTCTCAGCACGATTCAGGGTGAGCTGGCAGCGGCCATCGAACGTGTATGCGGGGAGCGAACGCTGCCGCAGGGCTCCGGCCGCACCGACGCCGGAGTGCACGCACTTGCGCAGGTTGCGTCCGTCGCGCTCCAGCCTCACATTCCGCCGGCGAATCTGCAGCGCGCTCTGAACCGCACGCTTCCCGCATCGATCCGAGTTCTGGACGCCGCGCACGCCCCACCCGGCTTCCACGCACGCCATTCGGCCATCTCCAAACAGTACGAGTACCGTATCTTCCGCGGCGAGATCTGCCCTCCACACCTGGCGCGCTATGTCCTGGCCATGCCCCAGCCGCTCCATATCGCGGCTATGCAGCAGGCCGCCGCGCTGGTCGTGGGCACGCATGACTTCTCCTCGTTCGCCGCATCCGATCCCGATCGCGCCACGCGCATGGCAGAAAGTCCGGAGCTCGACAATGTGCGCACGGTCACGCGCTCCGGCTGGCATGAGGATGGCGACCTGCTGGTCTATACGGTGCGCGGAAATGGATTCCTGCACCACATGGTGCGCAACCTTATCGGCACATTTCTTGAAGTTGGCCGCGGGCGCCGCCGCGCCGCCGATCTTCCTGAGCTGCTTGCGGCTTGCGATCGTATGGCTGCGGGAGCGACTGCACCTGCGCGCGGTCTCTTCCTGCATTCCGTCAGCTACCCGGAGGGCGATGCTACGCTTGGCTAAGGCTGAAGCCCATGCAGTCCTTTCTTTCCCTCAATCCGCTCGGCCAGGTGTCTCAGCTTGCCGCGCAACGGCGAGTGCACCAGGCTTTTCGCTGGCTCCATCTGCGTGATGGATTGCTGATGGACTGGCAGCGCACGCTGGTCGGTATCCCCGCGCCGCCTTTCGGCGAAGCTGGACGCGCCGCGTGGCTGCTGGAGCAATTCCAATCGCTGGGGCTTGCCGAAACCAGCATCGACGAGGAAGGAAACGTGCTGGGACTGCTGCCCGCGGCGGATTCAAAGGTGAAGAGCAGGCAGGCTGTTGTACTCTCTGCCCACATCGACACCGTCTTTCCTGCCGGAACGGAGATCGCACCGCAGACTAGCGGGACACGCCTGGTGGCGCCGGGGGCCTGCGACAACGCGGCGGGTGTTACCGGTCTGCTCGCCATCGCAGCCGCGATGATCGACGCCTCGATCACGCTCCCTTGCCAAGTGCTTTTTGTCGGCAACGTCGGCGAAGAAGGCGAGGGCGACCTTCGCGGCATGCGCCATCTCTATCAGCGCTCGCCGTGGCGCGATCGGATCGCAGCGCACATCGTTCTGGACGGCGCTGGACAAGAGGTCGCCGTGACGGAGGCGCTGGGCAGCCGGCGCTTTCTGGCATCGGTTACGGGCCCAGGCGGCCATTCCTGGACGGACTCCGGCGCGCCCAATCCGATCGTCATTCTCAGCCATGCCATCGCTGCCTTGACTGCGACGGGGCAGCCGCGCGAGACACGCACCACGCTGAACGTTGGCACCATCGAGGGCGGCAGTTCCGTCAATGCAATTCCGGAGCGCGCGAGTGCGCGCTTCGACCTCCGCTCCACATCGGCAGAGGAGCTGGTCTGCCTGGAAGTTGGGTTGCATCGAGCGATCGAAGACGCCGTGCTGGCCGCCAATGCGGCTGCCGCGGAGCTGCACAAACGACGCCCGAATGCGCAGGCTGCTTTCACCATCGAACGCATCGGCGATCGTCCCGCCGGGCGTCTGGCCGCCACTGCCAAGGGCGCAGCTCTCTACGACGATCTGCTCGCCGTCGACCGCCACCTCAGCATCCACACCGAGCCGCGCATCGCGTCGACGGACGCGAACACTCCACTGTCGCTTGGCATCGCGGCCATCAGCATCGGCGCCGGGGGCGACGGCGGAGGCATCCACACCAGCAATGAGTGGTACGACGCAGCAAACCGGGAGCTCGCGCTGAAGCGCATTCTGCTGCTGCTGATGCTGACGGCGGAGCGCTGCTGACTCCAGCGGGTCGCAACCTTGTATGCATGCGGGGTAGACATGAGATCCGGTAGGGCCGGCCGCTGTACCTGACGTGAGCGACTATGGGAAGACAGAGCCCGCGCAGCTGGCACATTTGCCGGGCCGGGGCGTCCCCTATACTCCGAGCTATGCGCCGCCTGCTTGCCGCCGCTGCACTTCTTGTCGCCACGATGCCGCTCACTGCTCAATCCGTCGCGCCGGATGCCATCTACTATCACGGCCACATCCTGACCGGCGTCGGACTTGGCCAGGGCAGACTTGATTTCGTCAACGCCATCGCCATGCGCGACGGAATCGTCACGGCAACCGGTGCCGATAACGATGTGCTGAAGACGAAAGGACCGAAGACGCAGGTCGTAAACCTCGGCGGGTCGTTTGTGATGCCCGGCTTCAACGATGCGCACACACATCTCGGCGATGCCGGGCGTCTGCAGCTCTCGGTCGATCTCACGGGCAGCAAATCGTTGCAGGAGATGCTCGACCGCGTTGAGCGGGCAGCCAAAAGTGCGCCCGCAGGCAAATGGCTGCAAGGCGGAGGATGGGACCACACACTGTGGCCTGAGAAGGTGTTGCCTACCCGGCAGGAGCTTGATGCGGTGACGCATGATCATCCGGCGATCTTTGAGCGTGTCGACGGCCATATCGCGATCGCCAACACCGCCGCGCTCGACGCCGCGCATATTACTCGGACAACGCCCGATCCCCAAGGCGGCAAGTTCGACCATGACGCGAAAGGTGACCTAACCGGCATTGTGCGTGAAGACCCGGCGATGGAGATGGTCTTCAAGGTCATCCCGCCGCCGACATCTGCCGAGCGAAAGCGCGCGCTGTCGCTCGCGCTTTCCGATGCGTCGATTTACGGCATCACCAGCGCGCAGGACTACTCCGAGTGGGACGACTTCCTGGTGATGGAGCAGTTGGAGCGCGAAGATCATCTGCCGGTACGAGTCTCGGAATGGCTGACCTTTGCGGATCCTGTCGCAACGCTTAAAGAGCATCGTGCGCACCATCCTTCAGACGATCGTATGCTGCACACCGGCATGCTGAAGGGTTTCATGGATGGATCGCTGGGCTCGCGTACCGCGGCGCTCAATGCGCCGTATACCGACGACCCTGGCAACCGCGGGATTCCGCGCTATGACCAGGCAAAGCTCAATGCGATGACGAAGGAGCGCGCCGCGGCTCAGTTCCAGATGGGTTTCCATGCCATCGGTGATCGGGCGGTCGAAATGGCGCTGGACGCTTACACCACGGTTCCGAACCGGAAGTGCTTTGATCGCATTACAGGCGCATCCTCATCGCCGGTTCCTCCCAAGGCAGCCATTACATCTAACCCATGTATTCCCCGCCCGCGCATCGAGCACTCACAAGTCCTCGACGCGCCAGACTTCGCCCGCTATAAGCAACTCGGCGTCATCGCCTCCATGCAGCCGAATCATCTGCTCACCGACATGGCCTGGGCGGAGCAGCGGCTCGGCCACGATCGCGCGCGGTACTCCTATGCCTGGAAGAGTTTCCTGGATCATGGCGTGCCGCTGGCGCTCGGCACCGATTATCCGGTCGAACCCATCACACCCTTCCGCGGCGTCTATGCGGCGGTCACTCGCGAGAACGAAGCCGGAACGCAGAGCTACTTTCCGGAAGAAAAGCTGACTATCGCGCAGGCACTGTACGCCTATACGCAGGGCTCAGCCTACGCAGAATTCAGTGAAGGTTACAAAGGCATCTTGCAGCCCGGGATGCTTGCGGATTTTGTTGTGCTCGATCGCGATCTTACGAAGATTCCGCCGCACGACATTCTCGGCACGAAGGTGCTGCGCACCATTGTCGCCGGACATCCAACGTACTTCGCCAACGTGGTAACGCGATAGATGGCGAAGCACACGCGCATCGCGTCCTTGCTGCTGATCGTCACAGCCGGCATCTGGGGCTCGACGTTCGTTGTCGTAAAAGACGCCCTGCGCGACGCATCGCCGCTTCTTTTTAATCTGCTGCGCATGATCATCGCCACGGCCGTCTTGGCGTCGATTTACCACCGCGACCTGCGCCGTCTGAAACCAAGCTATCTTTTCGGGGGCGCCCTGGCGGGTCTCTGCCTGGCGGCGGGCTACAGCTTCCAGACGGCGGGTCTGGCCCGCACCACGCCGGCCAAATCGGCATTCATTACCGGCCTCATCGTCGTCATCGTGCCGCTGCTCTGCGCCATTCCCCTGCTCCGCCCGGTGACCATGCACCGTCCGGGCATCCCAGCATTTAGTGGCGCCCTCATGGCCTTCGCCGGCATCCTGCTGCTCACCACACCGGCCCATACACCCTGGGCGTCTCTGCTCGGCAGCATCAACACCGGCGACCTGCTTACACTGTTCTGCGCGCTCGGTTTTGCACTGCATGTGGTCGCATTGGCGCACGTGTCGCCACGCCTGCCGCTGGGTGCGCTGGCCGTGCTGCAGCTTGCCTTCTGCACCGTCGTCATGGGCGTCGCCCTTCCCATATTTGAGCAACCGCGACTCGATATGTCACCGCGGCTGGTTACAGCCCTGCTTATCACCGGCGTGCTGGCCACCGCTGTCGCATTCACCGTGCAATCCTGGGCGCAGCAGCGGCTTTCCGCCACGCGCACGGCGCTGATTCTGGCGCTGGAACCGGTCTTCGCCTTCCTGACATCTTTCCTGTTTTATGGAGAGAGGCTTTCTGGTCGCGCTTCTCTCGGTGCATTGCTGATCCTGGGCGGCATCGCCTTCACCGAGCTGCTCCCGGCTGCGGCACGAGCCGCTGCCCATGAAGCTCCGGTTGCCTGAGAAATGAAATTAGCTTGCAGTGATGAAGAAAACCGTTAGCCGAGCTCCACGTCTAAGAAAGCAGCGACGTCTGGATCGGTTCCCGTCCCTAGCATCTATACTGAATTGTCAAGGCAATTCCACATCCCGGCATATTCGCCGCGACGCGACAGCTATCGCGATATCTCACGAGGTTAGACCTGCATATGAATTCTTTTCTGAGACGGATCAAGCTCAACCGTCTGGCTCCAACGTTTGTTGTACTGTCCACTCTTTCCGCCGGTATCCTCATCGGTTCGGTAGCCGTCCACGGCGTGAAGGGCAGCGAGAACCAAGTCAACAGTTCCGATGCCACACCGCTCAAGATTCCCGATCCCGTGCACCTGGGCACAGAATTCACAAAGATTGCCGATCAGGTCGGTCCGGCAGTGGTGAACATCTACACCGAGCAGTTGCCCAAGGAGCATCGCGCACAGCGCCGTCGGAGCATGCCGATGGAGCCCCAGCAACCCCAGGGGCCTGACGATCAACAAGGCCCGGGTGATGACGATCAGCAGCAGCAGGGCCCGGACAACAACTTTCAGGATTTCTTCAATCGCTTCTTCGGCGGCCCGGGCGGGCAGGGCCCGGATGATGGCGGCGGCATGGGCGGCGGCATTCGTGAATCGCTCGGCTCCGGCTTCATCGTCGACTCGCGCGGCTACATCATCACCAACAATCACGTGGTCGATAAGGCCGATAAGATTTACGTGAAGCTCGCTACCGATCCCGACAATCCAACCGACCACGGCCGTCCGGCAAAAGTTGTCGGCGTCGATGCCGATACCGACATTGCGGTTATAAAGATCGATTCACCGGGCTCGCTTCCCACGGTAAAGATGGGCAACTCCGACAGCACGCAGGTCGGGGAATGGGTAGTCGCTATCGGTGAGCCCTTCGAACTCGCGAAGACCGTCACCGCCGGCATCATCTCCGCCAAGAACCGCACGATTGAGCCCGGCGCCAAAGGTCAGTTCCAGCACTTCATTCAGACGGATGCGGCGATCAATCCCGGCAACTCCGGCGGTCCGCTCATCAACATGGCAGGCCAGGTCATCGGCGTAAACACGGCGATCTACACGCAGTCGGCGGGCTACCAGGGCATTGGCTTTGCTATGCCGTCCAATACCGTCGTTCAGACCTATAACGATCTCATCGGACCGGAGCACAAGGTTGTCCGCGGTTCCATCGGAATATCCTTCCAACCGGATCTGCCGGCTGCCGTTGGCCGTGTCTACGGATTCAAGTCAGGCGTCCTGATCAGCAGTGTCGCCAAGGGTGGACCCGCGGAACAGGCGGGCCTCAAGGTGGGCGACATCATAACCTCCATCGATGGCAAACCGATCAAGAACGGCGACGATCTGGTGAGCATCATCACGGCACGTCATCCCGGAACTACTGTTAAGGTCGGGTATCTGCGAAGCGGTCAGGAGCAGACCGCAACTGTCGGCATTGCAGATCGCACCAAGACCGTTGGCGCACTCACCGGCCAGAACAACGCACCCAACGAAAATGGACCCGGGGGCGAAGAACAGTCCGGTCCGGACAAGCTGGGCGTCACCGCGGTGAATCTGCCGCAACAGTTTGCCAGCAAAGGCATCCATGGCGTGCTGATCCAGCAGGTGAAGCCGGGCTCGTTCGCTGACGAGATCGGCCTCTCATCGGGCGCCGTTATCACGCAGATCAACAGGACGCAGATCAGCAATAAGAGCGACTACACCAACGCTGTTTCTTCTCTCAAGAGCGGCCAGGATGTTGTGGTCAGCATTGTGGATCCGCGCCAGCCCGGCAGCGGCAACTTCTACCGCGGTGGAACTCTGCCCTAAGAAAGTCGACCGGCGGTACCACAAGTAACACGTTCGTGTTACCCCAGAAGCCCGGCACCCGCAACTTTCGTGGGTGCCGATGTCTGTTCGGTTGCAATCTCATGAATATGCCGATAGTCTCACCAGAACTCGATCTTCCTACCCCCGGACGAGGAACCCGCATGATTCGTTTTTCTGCCGGCTCGACGTTGGCTCTAACCCTCGCATTCATCACGGGTCCTGCCTTCGCAGCCACTTCGCATCACGCCACTAAGAGCAGCACCGTGCGGCGTGTTGGCCATCGTATCCGTCATCCGTTGGGCCAGCGCGGCATTGCGCCGGAGCGCGCGACCCAGATCCAGACCGCACTCATTCACGCAAACTATCTGACCGGTGCGCCGAGCGGCCAATGGGACTCCCAGACCGAAAGCGCCATGCAGAAATATCAGGCAGATCATGGCTGGCAGACCAAGCTGACGCCGGATTCGCGCGCGCTGATTGCGCTTGGCCTTGGTCCCAGCACCGCCGTGAGCCAACCCTTGCCGGCGAACACCTACGGGACGCACGCTGCAGAGCCGGCGGAAGCCGGAACACTGGCCTCCGTGCACTCGATCAGCCAGTGAGGTAACTGCAAACAACATCACACAACAGGAGAAAGGCCCGCTCAGCGGGCCTTTTCGTTTGCTTGCAGCAACAGCTTTCCTGGAGCTTCCCTACACCTCAAACCGCAACTGATCCTCGATGGTCTCTCGACGCCGCGCCAGCTTTGTCTTCTTTCCATCCACCAGCACTTCGGCGGCACGGCCTCGTGAATTGTAATTCGAAGCAATCGACATTGCGTAAGCGCCAGTATCCAGCAACGCGATCAGCTCCCCCGGCTGTACATCGGGCATCACACGATCGCGCGCGAAAAAGTCCCCTGTCTCGCATACCGGTCCCACCACATCCATGGTTGTGTTCTGCGACGCGTTGCTCGGCGGTCGCTCGACGGGAACGATTTCGTGATGCGCGCCATACAGCGCCGGACGGATGAGGTCATTCATGGCGGCGTCCGTAATGAGAAAATCCTTGTCGCCGTTGCGCTTCCGGTAAAGCACGCGCGCGAGCAGCGCGCCCGCCTGCGCCACCAGGAAGCGGCCTGGTTCAAGCAGCAGCCGTACCTTCAGGCCGCGGAGTCCATTCGCCAGCGCAGCGGCATATTCACTGACCTCTTTCTCTGCGTCGAATGCCTCGGCTCCGAGCTGCGCCGTGTAATCGATGCCCAGCCCGCCACCCGCATCGACGGAGCGGATGCGGATACCTTCGACCGCCAACTCTTCCACCAGAGCTCGCACGCGGGCGAGCGCGGCACCGAAAGGAGCGGCACTGCGAATTTGCGAGCCGATGTGCACGCTCACGCCCTCCGGCGAGAGCCATTTGCTTTTGGCCGCGCGGGCGTATACCGCGCGCGCGCGACTGATATCGATGCCGAACTTGTGCTCGCGCAGTCCGGTTGAGATGTACGGATGCGTCTCCGCAAAGACATCCGGGTTTACCCGGAGTGCGATCCGCGCGAGTTTGCGCAGCTTCGCCGCGCGTTCGGCCAGCAGATCCAGTTCCTGCTCGCTCTCCACGTTGAACAGCAGGATGTCCGCACGGAGCGCCAGATCCATCTCTTCCGTAGTCTTGCCGACACCGGAGAAAACGGTGCGTTTCACCGCGCGTTTGTCGGCCAGCCGCACCCGCTCCAGTTCGCCGCCGGAGACGATATCGAAGCCGGCGCCCTCGCGCGCGATCATGCGCAGCAGCGACAGGTTTGAATTCGCTTTCACCGCGTAGCAGATCAAATGCTCCTGGCGGGCGAAATGTTTGCGGAAGAGCGCAAGCCGCTCACGCACCTGCGAAGCGCTATAGCAGTAGAGCGGCGTCCCGTATCGTTCGGCCAGCTTTTCCAACGGAACCGCGTCGCAGGAAAGTTGGCCATCTCTGTTGTAGCTGAAGGGCCGTGCCGCAATCTTTTCAAATTTTTTCTTTGATCTCTGAGGCAAAAGAATCCCTCGTGTGCGCAAAAGATGCTCTTATCTTTTCACACGCAGGCGGCGCGCACCGGCTGCTACTGACGGGGCAGTTCGTCGGCGAAGCGCCGCAGCAGCGCGCCCACGAGTCGTGGCTGTTCATACGGGGCGTAGTGCCCCATCTCCTGCAACAGGTAGAAGGTTGAACCGGGAATGGTATTCGCCAGCTCCCGCATCTCCGCCGGGGCGGAGCCGCGATCGAGCGCCGCAGCCAGCACGGCGCTCGGCACGCGTATGGTCGCCGCAGTGGGGCGCGAATCGGGCCGCGCTGCCAGTGCACGCTGCACTGCGATCGCCGATTCCGCAGACATGCGCTCCATCATCGTGGAGAGCCGGTGCACGATATCGGGATCGCGCTCCTTTGCGGGCGCACCGACAAGTGTGTCGAGCATGGCATGGAAAAACGGTTCAGTGCCCCGCTGTTCGATGCTCACGATGGATTGCGCACGGGCGTGCCGCGTCTCCTCAGTATCGGCATGCGGCTTGGCGCTGCAGATGGCGAGCGCGCGGATGCGCTCCGGCACCTGCCTCCACAACTCATACAGTAGATAGCCGCCAATGGAGCAGCCACAGAAGACTGCGCGGTCGATCGCAAGAGCATCCAGCAGTTGAACGACGGCGCGCCCCATGGTCTCCATGCTGGCGGTTTCCTTGCCCAGCGGCGAAAGTCCATGCCCGGGCAGATCGGGCAGGATCACGCGGTAGTCCGGCTCAAACAGCTCCGCCACTGGACTCCAGAAGCAATGATCGACAGGTGTCGGGTGCAGGAAGACGACGCACGGGCCGCCGCCGCGGTCCTCGTAATGAAGGAGATCGCTCATCCATAGGTGAGATTCAAATTCGTGGAGGCAGTTATGCCTGCGGGCTCGCCGGCGGGGGGTAGGTAGCCGTCGTTTGCAGCAGGAGCGGCTCCTCCGGCGCAGCGATCCAGAGCACGACATAGAGGATCAGCCCGATGCCGCTGAAGCACGCCAGCAGCACAAAGATCACGCGCACCAGCGTGGGATCCCATCCATAAGTAAGCGCGACTCCCTGGCAGACGCCGGCGATCATCCGCCCAAGCCGCGGACGCACGAGGCGACGCTGTGCGCCAGATGGTGGCACGCTCTGCGCTCCGCTGAAGGCGCCGCCCACGGCATGTCCGCAATTTGGACAATGCCGCGCATCGGTCGCTATTGGTTTTCCGCAACTGCTGCAGTAGTACGCCATCGTCTGTCCCCCGCGTCGGAATGACTTTATGGTTTCTACCAGATAGGACGCAAATCAAATGTTCGAAGTTCCAGGAAGTCACCCGCGCATTGCAGGACGACCAGGCATCATCCCTTGTAAGGGCTCTTTAGATAGCGGCGCGCATCGGAAGCCTGCGCGCTATCCCCCAGGGCCAACACATCACGATACGCCGCTTCGGCCCGTTCTCGCTTGCCCAACAAGTCGTACTCCATGCCAGCGCCCAGTTGGGCACGCCGCTTCAGGTCCGGGCTGAGGGTCGGCTGCATCAGGACATGCTCGAAGGCGTCCGCGGAACCGGCGGCGTCCCTCTGCCCGCGCAGCGTATCCGCCAGACCATACCAAGCCAGCTCCAGGTGGGCGTTCGTAAAGTAGCCGGTGTGCTCAGCCTGGTGCAGCAGGGCGCGGTAGAGCGCAATCGCTTCGTGTGCCCTGCCGGAATCCTTCTGCAGGTTCGCCGACTCCAGCCAGAACAGAAAATTATGCGGGTACTGCTTCTTCAGGGACTCATTCCACTGGGCGGCTTCGTCGTATTTTGCTTCGCGCCGCAGAAACAGCGCCAGAGCGGTTCGCGCTTCCACTGACGTAGTCACGCCGTGCTCGCCGCAATCGCGCAGCAGCGCCAATCCTTTGTCCTTGCTGCCATGAATGCCGGCCAGCCCGGCCATCAGTTTGATGGGCAGGGGCAGCGAGCCGACGACGTACTGGTGCACACCGACTACCAACTCCGCATCCACGTAATCCGGATCGAGGTCGAGCACCTTGTCATCGTCGGCGCGCGCCTGCAATGCAACCCGCAGGGCCGAGATGAAGGAGCGCTGCACCAACCCCATGTAGGTGGCGCGCAGGCTCTTCGACCAGCCCCGCGCATACAGGGCATCCACGTCTTTCGGATTCGCCTTGAGCCGGATTTCGGCCAATTGGACTGCTTTGGACGAAAGGTCCTCAATATGGCCCGAAAAGGCCTTGTCTTCGACAACCGGATGTTTGCCGCTCAGGAAGCCGTCATGCGCATACATCGTCGTGTCCAGCAGATCCAGGTTGTACAGCTCATGAAAGAGCACGGTTTCCAGAACGTAGTCCGTGGCCATTGGATCATCCGGATGCGCCTGCTGCACCTTCTGAAACCGCCGGAGAGCGCCCTCATAATCCAGCGTGTAGAAGCGATCGTATGCCGCCCGCACCTCCGGCTCCCGGTTCACCGGATTCGTGTGGACGGCACGCTGCTGGGCTCCTGCTGTGAGCAGGCAGACCGCGGCGAGCGCTTCCACGGGGAGGCAGACCCGCCACCACATTCCGGTCTTTCGGGAACTCTCCCTCATCCTCAACAGTGTCAATGGCTTCAATAGCGCCGTCCTGCTTGCATTGTCCAAACTACGCGTTCCATGGTCCCGGCGCGAATGTCGGAACCGGCACCCTCTCTCATCCACAGACGGAAACTATTGGCTACCGGACGCCGCGCAATATGAGTATGCTTGCAGAAATTCCGTGTCCTCGTTCAACCGCTCACCCCCAACCCGCACTCCACCCCTGGAGGACGGACATGACCAGGCAGGAAGTGCTTCGGCACATCGTTTTGCAGGCCCGCTCCAATGGCTTCGACTTCCGGGCGTGGTACCGGGCCTATGCCGCGCCGGAATGGCTCGGCTTTGATGAGGCCGTCGACCACCTGTGCCAGGGCCGCAACTGCTATGTCCTGCTCTTCTCCCATGAATTCGCGCAGGCCTTCTGGAAGGGCGGCCAGCAGATGAGCTTCATGGTGCCGGCCGTGAGTTATCCCCAGCGTCGAAAAGACGGCCAGATCGTGACGGTGCACCGGCGCGCCTTTGCCCGGCGCACACTCAAAGCCGACTCTTGGCTCTACCACCTGCGCGAGATGGTGGAAGCGCCCCACCCGCTCAAATACATCCGCCGCTTCGTCGTGCTGCAGGAGGACATCCTCGCGGCACAGCAGGCACGACCGCTGGTGACGGCGGTCGAGCCGATTCCAGATGCAGCCCCGGGAGTAACTCCGGCTCCGCACATGATCGCCCGGCTCAACTAGCAGACTGCGTGTACGCGAATAGGTGATGCAGCGGGCCGTGGCCCTGGCCGACTGGATGGGCACCACGCAGGGCTTCGCGGACGTAACGCTTCGCCCCTTCGACTGCTTCACCGGCGGTCCGCCGCAGCACAAGCTCTGCCAGAAGGGCGCTGGAAAAGGCGCATCCGGTGCCGTGCGTGGAATGCGTCTCAATCCGCTCGCCGTTGATCCAGCTTCCCTGCCCGTCCAGAAGCAGGAAATCATCCGGCCGGTCCAGATGACCGCCCGTCACCACAATCGCCAGGCCGGGATTGCCGGCATTCGCCGCCTGGTGAGCAAGCCGCTTCGCAGCAGCCTCAATCTGCTCCCGGCTTCGCACTTCGACGCCGGTCAGCAGCGCCAGCTCATCCAGATTGGGCGTAATCCAACCAACCACTCCCAGCAGTCGCTCGCGCAGCAACGCCGTTCCCTCCGCATCCAGCAATGCCGCGCCCGAGCTGGATCGAAGCACTGGATCCAGGACCGCGCGGTTTCGCAGCTCAGGCCGCGTCCGCAGAAAGTGCTCTGCTTCCGCCACCACGCCCGCACTGGCCAGCATGCCCAGCTTTACGCCTGCAAGTTCGACATCCGACGCCAGACACTCGAGCGTTTTGCGAAGCAGCGAGGGCCGTATGGGATCGATCTCGCGCACGCCCTGCGTTGATTGAACGGTCAGCGCGGTGATCGCCGCGACTCCGTAGATTCCGTATGCCGCAAGGGTCTTGAGGTCCGCGGTAACGCCGGCGCCGGAAGAGGGATCAAAGCCTGCGATGGTGAGACACACCGGCGGCGTTGGAGAAGAAGCGCGTGCCATTCCGCTCAGTGTGCTGTCCATAAGCCCTATTGTAGATTCGCGAATTTGCTGCGAGCGGAGCAGAGGCAAAACCGAACGTTGTCAAGTCACGCGCTCTTATGAACGGTCTGGCCCCGGCGCCGCGCGACTCCCTTGGCGTGACGCGACAATGCGCTATGAGACGCAGTGCTTTTGGGTTCGCGCTTCAGAGCGGCAACTCGGGCACGGCCACGTTTGGTGGAAGCCTCCTCACGAGTTTTCGGTTCGCTCTGTCCCTTTTCATAGTCCTGCTCGGATCGCTTCCGTGTCGCTTCGCTGGTTTTTCCGCGAGCCGGCGGTTTCAAGGGGACGCCCGCTCGCCGTGCCTGGCTCAAACCAATCGCGATGGCCTGCTGGGGCGATCGGGCGCCGTGCTTGCTCTCACGCACATGCTCGATCTCTTCACGCACGAATTCCCCGGCGGCGGTTGATGCCGATTTCCCCTCGCGCAGGTCTTCCTTGGCTGCTTCTACAGTCGATTTCGACGGCATGATGAACCTCCGGAGTGGCTGACAGATGAGATGCGATTGATTTCAGACCAGCTGCCGCCCGAAGGCATCTGCGCTCGCGGTTCCCGCATCGCTCTTATGAGGCCCACTGGAGATGTTCCAGGACCGCAGGGATGCCGGGCGAACGTTGGCGCGGATCGTCGCGAAGGCGACCGATCTCCAGGATGCGATTGTGCTCGGATTGCCGCGCGGAGGCGTACCGGTCGCCTATGAAGTGGCGTGCCAACTGAATTTGCCGCTGGATGTTTTCATCGTGCGCAAGCTCGGCGTGCCCGGAGAGGAAGAGCTCGCGATGGGTGCCGTTGCGAGCGGTGGAACTGTGGTATTCAACCCCTCGATTGTCCTTCACCTTGGCATTTCTCAGGAGGTCGTGCAGGCGGCTCTCCGGCGCGAAGAGATCGAAATCGAGCGGCGTGAACGAGCCTATCGTAATGACCATCTTCCTATGCGCCTTGAAGGCCGCACAGCAATCCTGATTGACGACGGGCTGGCAACCGGGGCAACAATGTTCGCGGCCGCGCGCGCGTTGCGACCTAGAGCGGAGCGGGTCATCGTTGCCGTGCCCGTCGCCGCAGAGAGCACATGCAACCAGCTACGCGATGAAGTGGATGAGGTGATCTGCGCAGTTACGCCACAGAATTTCTTTGCCGTGGGCGGATTTTATCGTGATTTCTCCCAGACGGCCGACGAAGAAGTTCGATCGCTGATTTCCAAAGCGCGCAGCCGGCCAGGTCTGCAGGTGGCATAGAAGGCATCGGCCTAATCGATAAGGCTGGCCCTTCGGTCAATTTCGCCTGCTGCTCAGGTCGCATGGAGCAGGCCAACGCGGCGCAGGATGCGGCGCACTTTTTTCGGCGAAATGGATAGCCGCTCGGCAACGCGCGAGACCTTCTTCCCTTCGCGCAGCCACACCTGCGGTATCACCACTTCGGCGAACTCCTCGGTCATCTGCTGGAAGGTTTTGCGAGCGACGATGCCCTGCGACCACGCGCGCAGTGTCTCATCTATGCCAACGGAGCGCATGATCTTCGATTTCAAAACTGCCAGCTCTTCTCCGAGATGATCGCGGTCATAGGAGCGCAGCAGCGCCGCGGACTCCATCTCGCAGCGGCGAGCTTCTTCCCATTCGCAAAAGAAATCGCTTGCCGCCACCATGCCGCATGCGATGTGCGCGCCCGCCAGCAGGCGGCGGTTCTGCGTTTGCAGCGCGAGCTGCACCGCCTCTTCGGCGTAGCGGCGAGCCTGGTGGGCATGGGTCGCGATATTCGCATCTTCACCGAGTTCCTCTTCCACGCGGGCGTTTTCCGCATAGGCCTCGAGGATGCGAGCACGGGCCATCAGGATGAGGTCGTGCTTGCTGCGCGCCAGCTCGTAGGCCTTAGCACCTTCGACCCCGGCGCGTTCGATATCGCCGAGATCGAGATGCAGATGGCCGCCGTTGACCAGCACGGATCCCGTGCCGCCGTGATGCTGGTGCAGAGCGTAGATCCTTCCCGCCTCTTCCAGGTCGCCCAGAGCCTTATGGCACAACGCCATGTAGCGCCGCTTCACGCTTCCATTGCCACTTGACGCGTTTGGTCCTTCATTCGCCGGCTTGCGCGCGGGCCTGTCCCATTGCTTGCGCAGATTGAGCGCGAGCAGGCGCTTTACATACGCCGCATTCACCAGCGTGCGGGCAAGATTACGATGATCCGCGTTGCGCCGCTGATAGATGGCGACCGCGCGCTCATAATGCGCCAGGGACTCGGCGTATTCGCCGGTGCGGCGCACGATCCTGCCGCGAGCGGAGCTGATGTTGCCGAGCGAGATGTCGTCGTCTGTTGTGCGGAGCTGTTCTTCGGCCTGATCGAGCAATGACCAGGCTTCCTTTGGCTCGGCGCGCTGAAAGGCCAGCCACGCTTCCTGTATCTGGATAGCCGCAGCCAGCTTCTTCAGTTCCAGATGCTGCGCCAATTGGCGCGCGGCAACAATGTCCTCCGAGGCTTTCTGATACTCGCCCTTTTTGCGGTGCGCGCGTCCTTTCCAGAAATGCGCCAGCACGCTGAGGTGCTCGCTTCCCAGTTCGCGCTCCGCTGCCAGTACAAATCCGAGCAGATCAATTGCGCGGTCCGTGTCCTCGTGCGCCATCGCGGCGAACGCCTCGGCCATGCGAACCATAAGGAAGTCGCGCAGCGGCATCTGTGCCCGGCTCTCCGGAGGAAGATGCTGCATCAGGTCGTCCACCATTTGCGGAGACCCATAGCCCAGATCCACCCATTGCGCCACGCACAGCAGGAATGGGGCTTGCAGCGTACCCGACGTGCTCGACGTGATCCGCTTGCAATCGAGGCGTCCGAGCAGTGCGATTCCCTCCTGCACGCGGCGCTCTTCAATAGCGTCGTTCAACTCCTGAAGGAGATGGGTGGTGATGGGGGGTGCGGGTGCCATGGCATTTCATTGTAGGAGCGGTCATCCGAGGCGGTCGAGCAGAAAACGGACGTTTAACCGGGTTTTTGGCCGATCAAAGACCACACGTCCGAATCGGACGAGTGTCCGTTTCGCCCTCGGACGCTTGTCGCGGGAACCGTTCCTCGCGTTTACTCCATTGAGTCGCCGGTAATCCACCGTGCCATTTCATCCAGGAGCCAGCAATGTCCATCGCGTCTATGAACAATTCTGGGAACAAGTTCGGGAGCACATCCAGCATTTACCGCTTCAGCGCAGAGACAGTCGATGGAGAAGGATCCATGAAGGACCTGCTCGGGGGAAAAGGCGCTGGCTTGGCCGTGATGGCGCGACTCGACATTCCAGTGCCTCCCGGCTTCACGATTCCGACCAGCGCCTGCCGACACTACCTGAAGCACAAACGGCTGCCGGAAGATCTGGAGCGCGCCGTCGACGCCGCCGTTTCATGGCTGGAGAAGAAACAGAACCAGAAATTCGGCGGCATTGAGCAGCCGCTGCTGGTGAGCGTGCGCTCGGGCGCGGCGGTATCGATGCCCGGCATGATGGACACCATCCTGAACGTGGGATTGACCGAAGCCAATGTGGAGGGGCTGGCCGCATCGAACGGCGGATTGCGCTTCGCGCTCGATTCCTATCGCCGGCTGATCCAGATGTTTGGAGCGGTTGTCCTGCAAGTGCCGAAGACGCAGTTCGACGAAATTCTGGAACGCGTGAAGCGTGAACACAACGCCGCGTTCGATTTCGAGTTGAGCGAAGAAGCTCTGCGCACGATCGTCATGGAATACAAAGCATGTGTGCTCAAGCATGCCCGCAGGCCATTTCCGGAGGATGCGCGAGAGCAGCTGCTGATGGCAACCGAAGCCGTCTTTCAATCGTGGACGAATACGCGCGCCCAGCACTACCGCCGCATGTACGACATTCCCGAGGACGCAGGGACAGCCGTGACTGTGCAGGCGATGGTCTTCGGCAACTCTGGAATGGACAGCGGCACGGGAGTGGGCTTCACGCGCAACCCCATCACGGGCGACCCGGAAATCTTCGGCGAATTTCTGCCCAATGCACAGGGGGAGGACATCGTCGCGGGCATCCGCACGCCACTGCCGATTTCGGAGCTCGCAAAGACGATGCCGGATATATACCGGCAGCTTCGTTCCGTCACGAAGAGCCTGGAAACCCACTTGCAAGAGGTGCAGGATTTCGAGTTTACGGTGCAGAAGGGCAAGCTCTTCCTGCTGCAGACGAGAACTGCCAAGCGCAGCGCACTTGCAGCACTCAAGTGCGCAGTCGATATGGCACATGAGGGCCTTATCTCCAGGACGGAGGCGCTGCAGCGCGTAAAACCGGAGCAGATTGGCGAGGTTCTATCTCCTCAGCTTGATCTCTCCGAGGTGGACGTGGCCCCGATGACACGCGGACTGCCGGCATCGCCCGGGTCGGCCGTAGGCAAGATCGCGCTGACGGCGGATCGCGCAGTGACGATGGCCGGCAAACATCGCGAGACGCCCATCATTCTCGTCCGGCAGGAGACGATAGCGGACGATATTCACGGCATGGAGGCCTCCGTCGGATTTCTGACGGCGCATGGCGGCGCGACCAGCCACGCCGCGGTGGTCGCGCGCGGTATGGGCAAATGCTGCATTACCGGCGCAGCCGCGGTGCTGGTGAACGAGCAGGCACACACCGTGAAGATCGGTCACCTTCTGCTGCATGAAGGCGACTGGCTGTCGCTCGACGGCCTCACCGGACAAGTGTTTGCGTGCAAAGTGCCGCTGCGTGCGGCTTCGCTGCACAATGCGACGCTGCATGAATTTCTTGGCTGGGCGAAGTGCGCCAGCGTGACACCGATACGTGCCAATGCAGATACGCCTGAAGACGCCGAGCGTGCACGACGAGCCGGAGCCACAGGCATCGGCCTGTGCCGGACGGAGCACATGTTCTTCGCGCCCGACCGGCTGGAATGGATTCGCGCCATGATCCTGACCGAGGACCCCGATCAGCGGCAGCAGGCGCTCAACCATCTGCTGCCGATGCAGAAGGCCGACTTTGAAGCGCTCTTCCGCAGCATGGATGGCCTCCCGGTCACCATCCGGCTCATCGATCCGCCGCTGCACGAATTTCTGCCGCAGCTGGAAGAGATCGACGAACGCCTCCGCCGCGCACGCCAGCGAGGTCTTCACGTGGGAGAGATCGCCGCGCTGGAAGGACTGCGCGCACGCACGCGTGATCTCCAGGAGACGAACCCGATGATGGGCCACCGCGGCTGCCGGCTTGGAATCACCCATCCGGAGATCATCGTGATGCAGGTGAGAGCGATCCTGGAAGCGGCAATTGCCGTGCAAAGGAAAGGCGTACGAGCCGTTCCGGAGATCATGGTGCCGCTGGTCGCGGGCGTGAACGAGGTTCGTGCGATTCGGAAGCTGGTGGATGAAACAGCGGAGACTGTGTTTGCAGAGTTGCGGCAGCCTACACGGTACAAGTTCGGCGCGATGATCGAACTGCCACGAGCCGCGGTATGCGCCGGATCGATTGCCAAGGAGGTGGATTTCCTCTCCTTCGGCACAAATGACTTAACTCAGATGACATTCGGCTTCTCGCGGGACGACGCGCGCAAATACCTGGATGCGTACATTGAGGCCGGAATTTTAAGGAAGGATCCATTCATCACGCTGGATCGTGAAGGGGTCGGCGCGCTGATGCAGATGGCGATCGAGCAAGCGCGCCGAGCCAACCCGGCCATCAAGATTGGCGTCTGCGGCGAACATGGAGGTGATCCGGAGTCGATCGAATTCCTGCTGACACTTGAGCTGGACTATGTGTCCTGTTCGCCGGCACGTATTCCGGCAGCACAAGTGGCAATCGCGCAGACCTCAATCAACGGTGACGCGAGTGCCTCCGCCCTCGCGCCGATGGAGATGCGCGAAGAGACCCTCGGGATCGCGATATAGAACCGGCAGGTCCGATCGCATGCGCACGCGCTATTCCACCTCGAAGGCAACGTATTGCATGACGCCGCGCCTTTCAACCGCAAGCGAAACTGCATCTCCAGGCTTGAACCCGGCGATGTCCTGCCGGAGATGCTCTGTATCGCTGACCGACTGGCCATTGATGGAGGTGATCACGTCCCCAACCCGAAGATCAGCGAGTGTAGCCGGCTCTCCGCTGAGCAAACCAGCCACGATCACTCCAGATGTGGCGCGAGTTCCCATGGCATCCGCGAGGGGCCGCTTCAGATCGAGCACAAAAATACCGAGAGGACTGATCAGATCGGTCGTGGGGTTGATCAGATCAGAGAGATTTTCAATGGTCTGAACGGCCGGGATGGGCGTGAGTACCGCCGAAACCGTTTCGCCGTTGCGAAGCACCTGCATCGCCATGCGCCGGCCTCGCGGATGCAGATAGAGAAACGCTGCGTACTTGGGCAGAGAGTCAATCGGCACTCCATCAATAGATAGAACGAGGTCCATTGGCCTAAGGCCCGCAGCCGCGGCCGGCCCGTTTGCGTCCACATCGGAAAGCATCACACCCCAGTCCTGAGAGAGCTTGAGTCCGGCAGCCAGAGTAGGAGTGATGGTCTGTGCGTGGGCTCCTATGGTGGAAGCCGGAATCGTGCCGAACTGCCTGAGCTGCATATATGCGAACCGGACAATCGGCTCGGGAATAGCAAAGCCAAGGCCTTCGCTTCCGCCACCGGAAGTAAAGATAAAGGTGTTGATCCCGACGAGGTTTCCGTTGCGATCGATAAGTGGGCCACCGCTGTTCCCTGGATTGATGGGTGCGTCCGTCTGCACATAGACCATGGGGCGATCAGCTTCCGGCTGCCGCCCGAGAGCGCTGATAATCCCCTTGGTCACCGTATGGGCCAGCCCTTCCGGCGATCCGATCGCGATCACAGTCTGTCCCAGATGTATATCGTAGTTTTCCTGAAGCGGGATGAAGGGTAGGTTTTTCTCTTCGATCTTGATGACGGCAAGATCGGCATAGCGATTGGTGCCGATGAGCTTCGCCTCATAGACATGTTCCTTGCGGGAAAGAACCGTGCGGCCCGTTACCAGTTCGGTTGTTGCCGGAGAGATTGTTACTCGAATCCGCAGTGCTCCGGAGACGACGTGATTGTTGGTCACGATGTATCCATCCGGATCGACAATCACACCTGAGCCCAACGCGCGCTGGCGCTGAAAGTTCTGCGAATCTTCTCCCTGGCCATGCTCCGGCAGGCTGTAACTGGTGACGTCGATTTGAACGACCGATCGCATCGCGCGCTCAGCAATCTGATCGATCGATTGATCATATTCCTGCAGAAGGGATGACTCGGTATGTGGTGATGGGCCCTCCGGCTTTTGCTGTCCGCAAAGTGACAGCGGAAACGCGGCCCAGACGATCACGATTGCGAACTGTAGTCCGGCTTTCATCTTCACTTCCTTCAGACAACGAAAATATTCAAGGCTCCAGGCTGCCTGCTACGACTGCCACCGGCTTCGTCTCCACCGTCTTCCACTCCAGCACCTTCAGATCAAGCACGAAGATTGCATACATGACAGGCACCTGAAGCTTGGTCACGATGGTGGCGACCAGGAGTCCTCCTATCTGCGCATAGCAAAGTGGCTTCCACAGCGGCCCACCGTGCAGCGCGAGCGGGAAAAGAGCGAGCACGGTCGCAAAAACGGTGATCAGCACGGGCCGGAGCCGGAGAATTCCAGCATCAATCAGCGCATTCTCGAAATCGTCGCCTGCGTAGTGCCGCTCCTCAATAAAGTCGAAGAGCACAATAGAGTGACTCACGATGACGCCGACGAGGCTGGCAACGCCAAGAAAGGCCATAAACCCGAAGGGCTCATGCATGACCCACAAGGCACAGAAGGCGCCGATCATCCCGTAAGGAGCAGCCGCCAGAACCAGCAACGGCTTGATGGCATTTTTGAATTGGAAGAGCAGCGCGAGAAATACGGCGAACGAAGAAATGGCCATCACCATCGCCAGATTCTTGAATCCTGACTTCGTCTTGTCATATTCGCCGCCAATCTGCATCTGATATCCCGGTGGCAACGAAGCTTGCAATGCATGCAAGCGCGGCATGACATCTTTGATCACCTCGGAACTCAAATGCCCGGCTACGGGGAAGCTGCGTATGTTCATCGTGCGGAACTGTTCGAGGCGAATGATGCGTCCGTTCACCAGGTCGTGATCGATTTGCGAGAGCTGCGTGAGCGGCACTTTGGAATTGTCCTGGGAGGCGTAGACGTAGAGATTTTGAATATCAGAAAGGCGCGCGCGCTCGTCCATGCGCATTCGGGCCACGACTGGAATTTGCTTTTGACCTTCCTGAAGTGCGGCGACCGTGGTTCCGCTGATTCCCGCAACAGAAGAGTTCGCAACATCCATATTCGTGATGCCGGCCAGATTCGCGCGATCCGGATTTACCGTAAGCGCGATCTGCGCATTCTCGTCTCCCCATTCGTTGCGCGTGCGCTCGGACAAAGGCGACGAGCGCAAAATGTCTTCAACCTGGCCGGCAATCTTGCGCAACTGCCGGATGTCGTCACGCTCTTGCGCTGCGTTGACATCAGCGGTGCTCGAAACGCGGATCTCAATTGGATAGTCGATCGGATTGGTCAGCAACTGTCGTGCATCCATGCGCGCGCCCGGAATAGATGCGGACAAGACCGGCTGCAGTTCGCGGATGAACTGCGGCGTGATCTCTTTGTCAGTCACCTCGATTAGCACCTGCGCGTAATTCAACTGCTGAAGCTGAGGTGACGCGGAGAACCAGAACCGCGGACCTCCGCCGCCGACGAAAGTTGTAACGTAGCGCAGCACGGGGCCAGAATGGCCCTCGTGGTTTGGGTGCTCCTGCGCGAACCTGGCGGCCTGCGCCTTGACCGCCTCCTCAACCTTACGTGCGGTCTCGTTGGTCGCGCTCAGATTGGCGTCATTGGGAAGCCAGACATCGATGTACGACCAATACTGAACGTCCTCGGGGAAAAAGGCGGCATTCAGGCGCGTGAAGACGAAAGCCCCGAAGATCAGAAAGGCCAAGGAGCCGATGAAAAACTTCCAGCGGTGCTGGATCGAGTACCGTGCGATCCGCGCATACCCACCGTAGAAGCCCGCATTGCGCATCTGCTCGACCGTCTTCTCGGGCTTCTTCTCCGGACGCAGAAGATAGTAGGCGAGAAACGGCAGAAAGGTCATCGAAACCAGCCGCGATGCGACCAGGGAGCAGGTCATGACGATGGGCAAGCTGAAGAGGAACTCGCCCGTGCTGCCGGTGACCATCAGGAAAGGCAGATAGGCGACGATATTCGTAAGCGTCGCATACATGATTGCCGTCGCGAGTCTCGTAGGGCCGAGCCACGCAGCTATGATATTGGGCTGGCCTTCGGCAAGCGCGCGCTTGATGGAATCTCCGGCGAGTACAGGATCGTCAACCAGAAGACCCAGTGCGATGATCAAAGTAGCCACGGAGACCTGCTGGATGTCGATGCCAAGCAGGTACATGGCGCCGAATGTCATGGCGAGGGTGACCGGCATCGAAATCGCCATCAACAACGCCGAGCGCCACTCCCAAAAGCCCAGCCATGAGACCAGCACCACGAGAAGAATGGCCTCATACAGTGCATCCATGAACAGGCTGATGTTCTCCTTCACCTGCAGGGGCTGATCCGAGGTGCGGGCAATGATGAGATCTTCGGGCAGATACTGTCCTACAGCCGCGAGCTTTACGTCGACACTTTTTCCGAACGCCCCGATCTGTGCCGCATCTTTCATCGGCATGGCCAGCGTGACGGCGCGGCTGCGGTGCCATGCACCATTCTTGTCTGCCCAGGTCAGGTAGTTCAGATAACGCGCAGGGCTTTGATATCCGCGAGAGATATCGACTAGATCCCTGAGATACACCGGGCTTTGCGCCGCGGATGAAGACGAACCGACGATGACGTCGCCGATTTCGTGAGCACTCGAGAACTTTCCCGAAGGATCAATCTGGATCGATTTTGTTCCGACTTCCAGCTGCCCGCCAGGCAGCGTGATATTGCGCGCTCCAAGAATGCTTTTTAGATTGGAGGGCTGCAAACCATAGGCGGCAAGCCGCTCCTGTGAGTAGTCCAGATAAATCTGTTCCGACAGGACGCCTTTGCGATCGACCTTGGCCACTTCTGGCGCACCCTGCAAGGTTCGCGCAATCAGATCGGTGTAGTCGTCCAGTTCGCGATATGAATACTTATCACCAGCGACCGCGGCGAGCCGAATTTCGGTACTTGCAGGATCGCGGATGAAGGCGGCCCTCCACGCGTCAGGGTGGAGTTCCGAACGGTGCAGGTTCTCTTCCACCCACTGGTCGCCCAGCGTGCTCAGTTGCTCATCGGTCAGCCTGGAACTCATGTCGACGCCGATGAATCCGCTCCCTTCAAAGAAATGCGGATCGCCAATTGCGCCACTTTCCTTTGCCGATGCGATAACAGCCGCGAGTGAGTCGCGCACCAGCCCGGCGGAAACGGAGAGTGGGAAAGCGTACACGATACTGATGCGCGGCTGGGGCGCGTGCTTTGGTTCCGCCTCTCGTGTCTTGCGGATGGCACTCTCAACGGACCTGGCACGCAAGGCCACATCGACTTGGCTGGCGGGAGGACTTGCAACGGTCAGCATCAGGGCGGCGGTGTCGCCGAAGTCGCTGTTGAACTGAATGGGGCCTGCGCCTTGCGGCAACTTGTCGTTTAGCGCATTCAACTTGAGATTGATGTCGGCAAATTGCTTCTTGGTATCGGTCACGCTGTCGTCGAGCTGTACGTAGACAAGCGACAGTCCTGGAAAACTAATGGAGCGAATGCCGAAATCTGATGGCAGCGGCGCTTTGATAAACGGGCTCTGCGCCATCGTCTGTTCTACTGGCCGGCTCACCAGTTGCTCAACCTCTTCGGCAGTAGCGCCCGGCCACTGCGTGCTGGCCACAGCCACGCGAACCGGGATCTTCGGGTCCTTGCGTTTGGACATGTGCTGGTATCCGTACCAGCCCCACAACGCGACAGCGATCAGCAACACAAAGGCGACCTGGCGGTGTTCTGTGAAGAACCGCGCGGTGTTATGCGTCTGAGCGATGTATTCGGTTTCGGACTTATGACTCATGCTTTCGACTCGCGCTGATGAAGCTTGGCCCGGTGTGTCGGCCGCTGGCCCTCAGGGGATCATGCGTACGGAATCGCCATCCTTGATGAGAGAAACTCCAGTGGTCACAACTCGTTCTCCCGATTGAATGCCGCTGTTGGCGGCAATCATGTTCCCGTACACGTTCCCCAGAACCACGGGACGCAGCTGTACCGATTCGATCTCGGCATCCCCTTGAGCCACCATCACGGCAAATCCATCGGAGCTTCGCGGATTGCGCACGACTGCGGAAAGAGGAACGGCCAACACGGATTGCTCGAGCGGTTCGCCCTGAAGTGCCAGTGACGCGATCATGCCCGATTTCAATTGATTCCTGGAGTTGGGGATCGTAACTTCCACCGAGAACACACGGCTCTTTGGATCCGCGGCGGGAGAAATCGCCGTGATCTTTCCGGCAAACGGCTGCGTGAGTGCATCGGTAACAATGTTCAAGCGCTGGCCTAGCTTCACGCGGCCCACCGCCGTGTCCGGCAGGCCGAAGACCGCCTTTACCGTCTGCGTGTTTGCAATCGTAAAGCCGGTGGTCGCCAGTCCGACAAAGCTGCCGGTGTCAACGCTTCGTTTGACGATCCATCCGTCGAACGGTGCCTGCAGAGAGCAATAGCCTAATGCCGTCGTAGCCTCATTCACATCTGCCGTTGCGCCGGACACCGCGGCCGTAGTGCTTTCCAATTGAGCCTGCGCGGAATCGAAGTCAGGCTTGGTGGCACTCTGCGATTTGTAAAGCGCCGAGACTCGGTCAAAGCTGAGCTTGGCTTTCTCATACTCGGCCTGGGAGCGTGACAACTGCGCGTTGGCCTGCTGGAGTTTGTCGCGATAGCTCTGCTCGCGTACCACGGCAAGAACAGTTCCCTTTTGCACGAAGTCACCCTGATCGATGTTGCGCATTCCACCGCTGGCGCTCTTCACCTGGCGGACATGGTCTATATAGCCGGCGGATTGGAAAGCAAGATCGACTTGCGAATAGGGAACGATGCTGGCCGAGTACCGCACGCTGTTGCCGATCGCGATGTTCTGCACCATAGCCGTGCGGACAGGCACGGGCGACTTTGCAGAAATCGTCGACTCCTTGCAAGCGGCAAGCATTAGAGCAGCGACTGATGTGGCAACCGCAATTCCGCGATAGATTTTGCGTCTCATGTTCACTCTTCCCCGAGAGCTTTTTCGAAGTTCGCTTTTGCGCTCCAGAACGCCAGCAGACTCTGCTGGTATTCATGATCGGCGTTAGCGGCGGCTGTCTGTTGCTCCAGCAGATCGCGCAAGAGCACGACGGACTTTCCAAACTGGTCGGTCACCTCGCGCAATTTTTCATCGGCTGCATCGCGCGCCGCACCGGCCACAACCACCAGCGAGCGACTCTCACTAAGCTTCCGAAAGGTGTTGTCAACGTCCAGCAATATCTGCGAGCGCGTCTCCTGCAATTGGAATTTGCTCTGCTCGACCGTTGCCTCCTTCTGCTTTACATCGTCGCGGCGGCCTCCCCAGTCAAAGGGATTCCATTTCATCTCGACGCCGGCAGACGCGATATTTTCGGGCAGCACTTGCGTATTGATTGGGCTTAGATAATGGAAGGCGGCGCCGATATCTGGAATGTATTGCGACTTCGCCAGCTTGCGATCGTAGTCCGCCCGGCGCACATCGATTTCTGCTTCCTTGATCTCCGGGCGCTGCGTGAGGGAGGTCTGCCGCGCCAGCTTCAGATCCATTTCCTCCGGCGATGTGGGTGGGACTTGCTCTGTACGAAATGGCGTATCCAGGTCGCGTCCAAGAAGGTTGTTCAGATATTCCTTTTGCGTAGTCAGCGTGTCGCGCAACTGCACTACTTGATACTGCGATTGCGCCAGTTTCGCTTTCACCTCAAGGCTGCTCGATTCGAGCGCCGACCGTTGAGCGACGTAATCGAGGACGACTCTGTCCGTTTCCTGATACTGCTTGATCGTCACCTGAGCGACGTGAAGCGCGCTTTCCGTTTGCAATACGGCGTAGTAGGCCTGTCGAACATCCGCCACTAAGGACTGGCGTTTGGCTTGATACTTTTGTCCAGCCAGATCGGCACCCAGTTCTTGCTCACGAATCGCCAGATGGATCTTGTATAGCTGGGTGAGAGGCTGCGCGACCTGTGCCACGGCGTAGCCGGTGAATCCCTGAGACAGTTTGATATGGGTGTCCTGCGATGGTGAGGGAGCGTTGTTGACGGTTCCGAAGACTCCCTTCTTGAAGGTGAACGACGGCGATGTCAGATTCCCTGATCCGAAGAAGTAGGTGCTGATCTCCGGGAATCGCTTGGTCTTCGCTTGTGCCACCTGCCAACGTGCCTTCGTGATGTCGAGCTGAGCGATCTTCACAGGCCGGTTGTGGTCGATCGCAAGTTGGGCCGCTTCCGACAGGGTGAGCTCGGGCAAGTCATCCGCCGGTTCCTGCGCCCGCAGACAGTTGCACGCGAGGAGCGCGGAGACCAGGACGAAGAGATTGCCCGCCTCTGCCAGTCGTATGAGCCTCATCGTTCTGACCGTTCCTGCCTGAGCCGCCGGTTTCCTTGAACCAGGATGTCATCCAGTGACCGCGGGCGGCAGCAAGTTCTAGCCACGGCGTCGCATGCCGCCGCCCTGCGGTCCCAGGTTGTTCAAGTCATCCAGCACGGCCTGGCGATCCTGATCGCGGAAAGAGCCGGCATTCATCACGCTCTGAATCTCGCCTTTGGCCTTGTTGAGCCCCCTCAACGCCTGCAGAGGCCGGCCGGAGTCCTTCTTTGCTTCCTGCAGGTCGTTCAAACTGTCCTGTAGCTGCTTGACCTGGGCTTCGGTGGGCTTGCCGAACATCACAGCGGTGAAAACATCCTTGCCCAGCTTCTGTCCGGCATTCGGAGGATCCGCAGAAACGGCCTGCGGCTTCTGGTTTGCCATCACTGTCTGCATATCTTCCTGCAAGGTTTGGCGATCGGGCTGCTTGACGGTCGCCATGATCGCCTTCATGCGGGACACGGCTCGATATGGCGTCAGAAGATCTACGGGAGCGCCGGGCTGCTGATTTTCCTTCACCGCCTTCAACGTTTCGGCGTTTGCCTGAAGTTCTTTGAGGTCGGGCACCGTGATGCTGCCATTCATGACAGCGGTCTTCATATCCTCTTTGAACTTATCCTGCGCTGGATTGGAGCCTGCGGCCTGGGCCACAGCTAAGGGCGCCTGGCAGAGCGTAAGGAGAATGATCGATAGCGGAAGTGCTCGCAAAATGCTCTTCATGGTTTTCCTTTTCAGTAGGTCTTTTCACTCATTGCAGCCGGGCGACGGGGCCTTTACAACAACTGCTATCGGACTGAATAGCCTCGCGCGTCGAGGCAGGCAGAAGTGGCTCGTTTGAAGTCGTCCATCTTTTTGTCCTGCGCTGTCTTTTTGGTGTCGGCTTGTTGCGATGGCTTGGCGTCCTTCTTCTGCTCGCGTTTGGATCGTATGCCGCCGATGATTGCTCCGCGTCGAGCTCCAGCCGCAGCATCGCCACCGGTCGCGCCGGAAATGATGGCGCCGTGCGCTGCCCCTTTTGCTACGTCATGGTTGTCGCCGCCGCTCTTTTGATCTTTTGCTTTGGTCGCCGGAGCGGCGACGTTCGGGTCGTATCCGGTCTGGCTCTTAGCGTTGTTGTAGCACTGCTGCTCGTCGGTAAGTTGCTGTGTCGCGCTCTGATTTTTCTGCGGGTAAACAAAAAGTCCCACGGTGCTCGCCATCCCCTTCACCGGGGGTTGAGCGCCAGTCTGCTGCGCGATAGAAAACCTTGACGCAGCAGCCACCAGCAGCGGGACGAGCACATACTTAGACCATCGGTTCACGCTGCTCTCCTCCTGTACGATCTATCGGTTTACAGCCAGCAATGAAATGCAGCAGACGCGGACGGCTGTTACGGCACAACTTCGCCCTTGTCATTGAGCTTGATCCAGCCCTGATCGGCCATCAGCTTGATGATTTCTTTCGCGGAGGCGTCCGCGGTCTTCGAAACATAATGATTGAGCGTCTTCCGGCGATCGGTCACAACCGACTTGGTGGCGACACCGGCTGGGTTCAGGCCCGCCGCAACCGGAACGACTGCTCCCACGTTATTGGCAGTCGTGGTTTCGGTCTGGAATTGCGAGACGAGAACCGCTTCAGCGGAAGTTTTCAATCGAACATCGATCTTCGTTTGTACCCGGGCTGAACCAAGGCTCATGCCCACAGTTACGCGTTGGGTTTTGTCTCCTTCCCGCAGAGCCACGAACGTTCCCTGGATCACAAGGGAGTTGTCGGACGGAGCAGTGTCTGCGTTGACCTGCTGCACTGGAATCCCGGTCTTCGCCAGCTTCTTCTCCAGCTCTTCGGAAAAAGTGCTCTCGGACTTGTGCGCAATCGCATCCGGATTCTCGTCGCCGGCGATCAGGTGCCGCGGCCGAAGCTTTTGCGATTTGTCGACCTGTATGTCGCTGCCGGGGACCAGATCGTAGATCAAGATCTTGTCTGGTTTCGGCAAGGAGCCGCCTTTGTAGCTTTCGAGCGTCGTTAGTTTCACTTTCGCCGCAAGCGGGCCATCGGCTCGGGCGGCTGCCGTCCAGCATGATGCGCTTGTGGCAACGAAAAGCAGCGCCGTTACCGAGGCAGCAGCCAGAGCTTTCTTGTTACGGGCTGGATTGGAATCATTCTTCACAGGCATTTCCCTTCTGTTACAGGCTCGAATGTTCCACGCGGAACGTTCCTGGTACGACGAGTGCTTCCTATAACGAAGCGCTCGGCTGCCCCGGCATCGGTTCGTTGAATTCGTGGCCGACGCGGGCATACGCCAGCGACGAAGTCTCGCGTTTAGAGTTGACGCGGAGTTTGGTCTGCGCGGGTCGAGAAGTCAATGCAGACGATCTAGAGAACAAGTCAAGCCGATCTAAAGACGCAAACGCCGTGTTATCAATGTCAAGGCGTTATCCCGTTCTACAGACCCAGGGCACAGAGCTATACTCCTCTAACTTCCTCCGCCTACAAACCAGAGGCTGGTAGCTTTTATCCTCTGGAAATTCATCTCTCAGTGGGCCCCCGCGAGGCTGCGCCAAATGCCGGAGCCATCCTTACGCTTTGAAGAATTCGAGCTGGACGTCGAGAGCTGCGAACTGCGGCGATCCGGGCGTCCGGTCAAGCTCGAACGGATTCCGATGGAACTGCTCCTGTTGCTGCTGCAGAATCCCGGGAAGCTCCTCCGCAGAGAAACCATTGAGCAAAAGCTATGGGGCGAGAACCGTTTGCTCGAAACCGAGCACAGTATCAATACGGCGATTAACAAGCTTCGGGCGACACTCCGGGACGATTCGAGAGATCCGCACTTTATCCGGACTGTCATCGGGCAGGGTTATCGCTTCATTGCGGACGTGGCGCCTGCGGAACCGGTCGAACGACTACCGGTGTCTTTTCTCTCCGATGTCGCGCCTGCCATGGCTGAGGTTACGGCAGAGCAGGTCAATGGCCAACCCGCTCAGATAAGCAACGGATCGGTACCAGACCAGGTTGTGCGTCCGGCAGCGCTGATGACGGTCGAGCTTCCAATTCCGGCTCGCGCCCTCGATACATCTCAACCCAGGGGACACCACCCCGCCGCCAGCAAGTGGTTCATCGCGGGATCCGTGGTATCTCTGGCCGCCATCCTGATCATTACCGCGGCACTTCATCTCCTGCGCAGTGGTGGAACGCGATTACGCCCATTCGAAGCGGCTCCCGGATTCCACTCGATAGCCGTGCTGCCGTTCCAGGACCTCGCGGAAACTCCCGGTCAGGACTATCTGGTTGATGGCATGACCGATCAGCTTATCTCCGACCTTGCGATGAGCACGCCGCTGCGCGTGATCTCTCGCCGGTCGGTGATGCAGTACAAGGGCGTGCAACTGCCTCTTAAGGAAATCGCGAAGGCGCTCAACGTCGACGCAATTGTGGAGGGCTCCTACCTTCGCCAGGGAAACGAGATTCGCATCACGGCGCAGTTGCTCGATGCGCAAAACGATCGCCATTTGTGGGCTCAGACCTATCGCGAGAGCGATCCGAATCTGCTGGCCATGCAGGATCAGGTGACGAGCGACATTGCCCGCGAAATCGCACTGGTCCTTGGCGGTTCCTATGCGGGATTGAAGCCGCGCAGCGTAAACGAGCAGGCGAGGAATGCCTATCTGCGCGGGCGGTATCTCTGGAACGAGCGAACGCCCAGCGGCCTCGCCAAATCGATCGAATACTACACCGAGGCAATCCGCGCAGACCGCAACTTTGCCGAAGCTTATGCGGCGCTTTCGGAGTCGTATGTAACGCTGAGCGCATATGGAGGGCCGGATCCTGCGGATGCACTCTGGAAGGCCCAGTTCGCCGCCGAGCGCGCTCTCCAACTCGACAGCAGCCTGAGCGCGGCACACACCGCACTGGGAGGCGTGAAGACCGACCGGGATTGGGATTGGAAGGCAGCCGAGGATGAATACCGGCGGGCCATCGCAATCAACCCATCGGATTCGATAGCACATCACTGGTACGGCCTGCATCTTGTGCGTATGGAAAGAGGCCAGCAAGGGCTCTCCGAATTAGAACGGGCCCTTTCTCTCGATCCCCTGTCTCTGATCATTGCCACCGATCTGGCGGAGACCGACTACCTGTTGCGTAAGCCTGACGCAGCGATGACCCGGATCAACGAGGTCCTTGCGTTGAATCCTGATTTTGCGCAGGCCCATGTGGTCAAAGGAAAGATTCTGGAGGAATTGCACCGGTACCCGGAGGCCGAAAGAGAGTTCGGAGAAGCGGACCTCTTCTTTGGCAGGGGGCGCATTTTCGATTTCATGCGCGGCCACGCTCTCGCGCTCGCCGGGGAACGGCAAGAAGCGCTGAGGATTGCCGGATACCTGGAGGCAGCGTCGGAAAGGCAATATATTTCGGGAGTCAATATTGCACAGGTCTACTGTGCACTCGGAGAAAGCGATAAGGCTATGAGATGGCTGGATCGGGCTTACAAGCGCCATGACACGGCTATGAACATGCTCGGGGTTGATCCGGTCTTCGATGGCTGCCGAGCGGATCCGCGTTACAAGGAACTGCTGAGGCGGATCAAGCTTACTGAATAAGAACCTGGCTGCCGATGCGCACATCCGACTCAATGTCTGGACACTTCTTGGGAAAGCGAGCACTCGCACCATACGCGCTTCCACCCGTTCCAAGGCTGTCCGTCCAATGAGTCACTGTCTCGCTGGTGCTTGCTCGTGCTCTTCGGGTGCAGCAACCAAAAGAATGAGCGGAAGCAAATAAAGCTCAAGGCTTCAATGAGTTGAATTGTCACGGCAATGTCATTTGCTGCTATGCGTCGATGAAAGCGCTTGACTGCGTCGAATGATGGTATATCTTTCGGACGATGGGACCGGGAGGCAAAGTTAATCGCGCAACTTGAGGCCAATTTGCAATGAACTGACGGCTTCCAATGCTTGCCTCGGCCAAGTCCGCAGGCTTGGCGACCCCGGTTTCGGCGTGAGTTTCGCGACTCCACGGTTCCGAAGAGGCACCTGCAATGAACTCTCCTCTTCGTGCTCTGTCCGCCCTTCTGGGTACCTTCCTATACCTCTGCTTCCATAGTGGAATCTGTTTTGCCGGCACACCCTCGCCGGTGGCCGGTACAGATCCGCCCGTTGCATCGCAGCCGATGGTCGCGATTCCGGGACCGCTCCGGTCGTTTGAACGCATGGCGGCAATCAGCCAGAAGGTTCCAGCGGACAAGGTATTGCCGCTGCTGGCGCGCAATGTCTTCGTGCAAGGCTACGACAACGGAAGGCCCACCGAGTTTCTGCTGCTGGTGGATCGCTATTTGCAGCAGGCCAGAGAACTCCAGGCGCTGACTGACTCGACAAGCACGATGCACATTCCGGATTGCGACCACGCTGAACGCCTGCTGCAGATTCTCGGCTATCGGTTGCAATCAGGATGCGGACAGAAGCAGGTTTACTTAACCACCTCAAGCTCCGAGAGAGCCTTTTTGACGATCGATTCCGGGTTCCCCCTTACCGAGCTTGAACAAGACCTCCGCAAGAATGTTCCGTTCACCTATCACTTCCCCACATCGCGAATACCGGTATTGATCGATGAGAGCGCGTGGTCGGCGCTGGGCGGCAAGAGAAACACAAGGAACCTGATTGATGTGATGGTTCGCGATCAGTCGGTTGCACGGCTCTACTGGGCCTTCTCCAAAATGGATGCAGAGACCCGGATCGCTCTCGCGCGCTCGCCGGGGCTGTCCCGGCTGCTGCCTTACGGCGGAGTGCTGGATTTTTATGGAAGCCAGATCTGCATCCAGTCCGGACGGGTGCTGGTGCCCGGCGGAGCCGCCGCCGAAGCCGCGTGGAAGGATCTGGTGGGCGCGAGTCCGACCTCGTCGGGTGACTTTGTCCTGCATCTGATTTCGAAAGATAACGGATGGCTCGCGGAATATTACGATGCGCTGGCTCGCGTCAATCCAAGCCAGCAGGCGCACCTCACACAAGCGTCACGCCTGAAGCCTTTGTACGAGGCTTTCCGTGCGCCTGACCCGGAGGATCGTTCCGCGCGAGCCGCGTTTCGCAAGGCTCCCGGGCTTCTGGTGCTGTTTACACGAGTGCGCTGGGATGCAAACGGTGACCCTTATGTCCCAGGCAATCTGGATGCCTGGAAAGACCTTCCGCGGCAAAGAATCGACTCGAAGATCATGCGCGACTGGAGCAAGCGCGCCCGAAAATGGAATCGACCCGATCAGTTGTTGGAAGGAATGGCAGCCTGTTCGCGCATTCCCACGGATTCTGGGCCGCTGCAGATCTATTTGACGTTGAGCGAAGTGGACGGCGTGCGACCTCCCGGGAAGCGGCTGTCTCCGCAGACGGTGCGGATGCTGAACGCCCGATATTCCGAGTTGGGCCGCTGGTACCTGATCTTCTCTGAATTTCCGGAGTTGAACGAGGACTCCATGACGCGTTTTGTCGGCATGGTGGACGCGATCAACGCAATCTCACGTCTCCCGCTTCGCGGCAATGCGTTGGGAGCGTTTCAGGCAGACGTCGGGCTGTGGGAGATATTGGCGCGACAGCACGAGATACCAGCAAGCCAATTGAACGCATCGTGGCAGAAAACCGTTGTGCCCTTTACCAGAATTGGGACCGAGCAACAACTGCTGGATGCAACGCACAGCTCGCTGGAGGCGCTTGTCTTCGTCACAACAGGCCGGCGAAGCTGGTCTCAGGATGACCTCATCGAGCTGCTGGCCGGGCCTCCGCAAACCACCGCCAGCGGCAGGCGGGCGCACGCGGAGATTGCCAATCGCATTCGTGCGGTACTTGAGGACCAGCGGCTTGTATCGCTGGACACCCTCTTCGCGCTGAGCGACGGCTTACAGCAGATGGAGCACGGCGCGGCAGTTGGAAAAACCCTGGTGCCGCTTGCGGAGGATTTGCGCGGGTTTGAGATGCCGCAACAAATCTTCAGCAAAAGCGAAAAGGTGGAATGGGCTCCGACAATTTACTCCAGCCGTCATGCCGAACTTCAGATCAAAACCGATCTGACGAAGACCCTGAAGACGCCGGCCACCCGCGCGCAACTCGAAGCAGCACGAGGAGAACTCGCGCCGTTTGTCAGGGATTCTCTGGTGGGCCTGAACTATGCATACTATGAACCTCCGGGTGCGCAAGTTCTGCATAACAATCCACTCTTTGTTCGCTCGCACGATTTCTCCGGCTTTTCCATCGTGGGAGCGGAACGCCCGTGGCAGGCGCCTGAGTTGTTCGGTATTGGTGTGCCCGCCGGCGGAGGCGCCTATCTCATCGGGTCTCTTGCTGATCTGCCATATGCGCTTGCAACAACCGAGCAGGACTTCATAGCTCCGGAGAACGTGCAGGCCCTGATCTGGAAGGAGGTCGTGCCGGATCTGCTGGTGAGCGCCACGTTGCCGCGGTGGTGGAATGTCAGCCCGAATGAGCTTCATGCCGCGGCCCTTTATCAGGAATCTGGCGAAGAGCTGCTGACTGCATCTGTTCAAAATGAGTCGTTGCGGCGAAAGGTGCTGCTGATCCTTTCTGAACGCATGAGTCCGCAGCGGCTGGAACAGACGTCGGCGTCATTTCACAACGGATCGGCTCCCCGCTTGTTGCCAGCGGATAACTTCTATCTGATCTCGGGATTCCGCGACAAATTCCCGGACGAAGATGCCGCCTCTTTCGGATCGGCAAGCCGTGCGCTGAAACATCTGCGGCATCAATATCCTTCCGAGACCAGTCCTGAACGAATTTCCAGCGATTTTGGGACACCACACCCGATTCTTGCCCAGACGAACGCGCTGGCGTTGCTGAACGTGAAGCCATTTCCGGCTTCGGGAGGCGAGGACAGCCGGCTGTTTGGCGAGTCCTGGGACTCCAACAATCTGTACTGGGCGCGTCTGGCAGATGAATTGGGCTACTCCCCTGCCGCGCTGAATCAACTGGTTCCGGAGTTGACGCGCCGGATGATTTCAAAGATTTTTGCGACCGACCTGGAGGACTGGTCTGCCGTGCAGCGCGCGATGCAGGAGACAGGCGACGAATTTCGACAAGGCAAGGTCGCGATGCAGTCAGTAGCCAGCGACACGCCCGGCCATTGAGTTGCTTCGACGGTAGTCAAATAGGGATTTCGGAACAGTTATGGGCAAAAAATACCTTCTATTCTTCTTGATTTCTCTGGCACTCTGCTCGAATGCGGACACGCGCGCAACTGCGCAAGAAGGCAACGGCCGCATTCTTGTCAACGTCAACCTGGTGCAACTGAACATTGCCGTAACCGACAGCAAGGGGCGCTATGTCACTGGACTCAATCCCCAGGACTTCGTCATTACCGAAGACAAACTGCCCCAGAAGATTGCCACATTCGAGGAAGGCAACGGCGCCACCCGCAGCCTGATCGATGAGCCTTCACTGGCCGGAAACTCTTCGGCGCCGCTGGAGAATGCAGCGGGATCGGCTCAGCCGGTTGCGAGCTCAGTTCGCTCGCTGACGTCGAGCGGACAGAGCTTGCCTGCGCAGCTCAATGGCGCGAATGTCTTCATTCTTTTCGATACGAGTAACTATATGTACCGGGGATTCGCTTTTGCCCAGGACTCCATCGCAGATTTTGTTCGCTCGCTCGAAGAGGCGAACAAGATCGCTTTTTATTCCTACAGCCGGGACCTTTCCCGCGCGGCAACGCTCACGGGAGATCGCGACCAGGTTCTGCGCGGCGTGCGCAGCACGGTCGCCGGCGACGATGCTGCCCTCTATAACTGCCTGCTGCTTACAGTGAAGGACACGGCCCACTACACCGGACGAAAAGTGATCGTCGTGTTTTCCAACGGCCCCGACAATGCAAGCCTGGTTCCACCGGAAGATGTCGCCGAGCTGGCCCAGTCGACGGGAACGATCATCTATATGATCAGCACCCAGGCTGCCCGGGATGAACCCGTTTCTACGGCTGTATTCGAACGCATGAGCAAGGCTACCGGCGGCAAGGCGTATTTCTCGAAGAACTGGAAAGATGAAGCTCGCGCTTTCGCTTCCATCCGCGACGATCTGGCGCATCTCTATACACTTACTTACTATCCGGCGCCAAACCCAAATCGAGGCTGGCGGCGCATCACCGTAAAGCTCGCCGGCAAGGATCAGCAGAAATATCGCATTCGTACGCGCGATGGATATCGTCTGCTTCAACAGGCACAGTTGTCTTCCGGCCTGTCCTCCGTATCCACGGCGGAGCCTGATCCACAGGAATAAGCGCCGATAACGTTCGAGCCTCTTTGGCGAGGAGCGGCCCGCGCACAGCCGTGTCCAATCCACCTTTGCCATTTCCCAGAAAACCCGTGATTGGGCGATCGGAGCCCTCCGGTGTATCGTTGGTAACGGTCCGTGCAGCAGCGCGATTTGCGGATTGAGCTATCTAAGTGAGCGCGCCTGCGCTGTAATGCCAAACCAATGGGAAAGTGAGACATCCTTGACGATGCTGGATCGCAGAAAGTTCATACAGACCGCGGCGCTGGCCGCGACCGCCACCCAGTTGAAACCGCTGCTGGCGCAGGCCGCTCCGCCGCGCTCCCCGAACGACAACATCCAACTGGCCCTTATCGGAGCGGGCATTCAGGGCCAGCACGATACCGGCATCGCGGTTCAGGTGCCAGGGGTGAAGCTGGTCGCCGCTGCTGACTGCTACGACGGTCGTCTGACTCACTGCAAAGAGCTGTGGGGGCAGGACGTGTTCACCACTCGCGACTACCGCGAGATTTTGGCGCGCAAGGATGTGGATGCCGTACTGATCGCGACGCCCGACCACTGGCATAAGACCGCGGCAGTCGATGCGATGAAGGCCGGCAAGGACGTTTATCTCGAAAAACCGATGATCCACATCTACCCGGACGGGCCGGAGATCATCGAAGCGGCGCGGTCGAGCCAATCGAATCATTCAGGTCGGCAGCCAGCGTGTCAGCTCGGTGATCTATGCGAAGGCGAAGGAGCTGCTTGCCTCCGGCGTCATCGGCAAGCTCAACATGGTGAGCGCGTACTGGGACCGGAATTCCGCGATCGGGGCATGGGACTACTCCATCCCGCTGGACGCAAACACCACTACCTGCGACTGGCCACGCTTTCTCGGCTCGGCGCCGAAGATCCCGTGGAATGCGGAACACTTCTTCCAGTGGCGCAAGTGGAAGGCCTATGGCTCCGGTGTTGCCGGCGATCTCTTCGTTCACCTCTTCAGCGGCACCCACTTCATCACGGGATCGCATGGCCCGACACGCGCCATGGCGACCGGCGCGATTCGCTACTGGAAAGACGGCCGCGATGCAGACGATGTGCTGCTCGCGCTCTTCGACTATCCGGAAGGCTTCAACCTCAGCCTGCACGTGAACTTTGTGGATGGAGGCGAGGAGAGCGAGGGCTTCCTCTTCACCGGTGATGAGGGACTGATGACCATCGCCGGCAACACGGTCACGGTTGCACGCACAGCGCGCGAAACCGAGCCTGGCTACACCGTTTCTACCTTCGCGGATGCAATGCAGCAGGAGTATATCGAGAACTACCGGAAGAAGTATCCGGAGAAGCACTTCACTGGCCCTATGCCGGAAAACGTGCAGAAGTTCACAGCGCCAGAGGACTACTCCGACAGCTATGACCACTTCCACAACTTCTTTAACTCCGTCCGCAGCCGCCAGCCTGTCGTCGAAGATGCGGTATTCGGATTCCGTGCGGCCGGCGCTGCCTTGCTCAGCAACATGAGCGTAGAGCGCGGCAACGTCGTCCACTGGGACCCTGAGACGATGAAAATCGAGCGCAGCTAATCGACCTGGAGACTCCATGATTTCTTTCAAGCAGCTTGCACCATTGCTCGCTTTGCCTCTGCTTGCTCCCGCGATGGGCCACGCACAGGATCCGGCGCACGCCACCGAGTTCCGTATGCAGCACCCCGGCAACGGACCCGGCGGCGAACCGCGCATCGCTTTTCTCTCGCACCGCCTCGGCAACGATCATGCCGAAGGCATTTCTCTGCTGGACATGAACGGCGACGGCTTCCCTGACCTGCTCAGCGGCGCTTACTGGTACGAGAATCCAGGCGCCAACGGCGGCGAGTGGAAGCGCCACCAGTTCCGCACGGTGGGCATTCACAACGAATTCGTCTCCGACTGCGGCGAGTGGATCGTGGACGTGGATCACGACGGTCTGCCTGATCTCGTCACCACCGGTTGGATCGCGAACGGCGTCTGGGTCTATCACAATCCGGGAGCAAAGGCGACCGCTGCCGGAACCATGTGGAAGGCAGAAAAGGTCGCAGACAGTTACGATACCGAAGGTGGCGCCTTCTTTGACATTAACGGCGACGGTAAGCCCGATCTGGCGCTGGCGCACTACAACCAGTCGGGAATTCTGTGGATCGATTTCAGCAAGGACAAACCGCGCGTCCACCATCTGGGAGGGAAAAAGGAGGACGGCCACGGCATTGGCGTTGCAGACATCAACGGCGACGGCAAAGCGGACGTACTCACAACTCACGGATGGTTCGAGCAGGTCGATGCGGATAACGACAAGTGGACGTGGCATGGCGACTGGGACCTTGGCGACACCGGGTTCCCGATCCTTGGCTATGACGTAAACCACGACGGCAAGCTCGATCTGATCTACGGTCAGGGACACGGCTACGGCCTCTACTGGCTGGAGCAGTCCGGCACTCCGGACAAGCCGCTCTGGATCCGCCACACCATCGACGAGTCGTTCTCGCAATCGCACGCGCTGCTGCTGGCCGACATCGACGGCGACGGCGTTCCCGAGCTGATCACCGGCAAGCGCTATCGCGGTCACTCCGGCAATGATCCCGGCTCGTACGATCCAGTCGTGGTCTATGCGTACAAGCTGCCCACCAAGGCTCAGCTCGACGCAGCTAAGTCGAGCGGCGAGGGTACCCAGGCCGCAATGGAAACGATGCGGATTGCCGACAGCGCGGCCGATCCGGTCTTCACTCGCTATGGGTTGTCGGTCAACGGCACTGCCAGCGCGGGCACGCAATTCATCGCCACCGATCTCGACCACGATGGCGACATTGACATCGCCAGCGCAGGCAAGCTCGGCGTGCACGTGCTCGAAAACCTGAAGGTGAACAAGGTACCCAAAAACATTCGCGAGGAAATGCAGCCGCTCGAACGCAAGTGGCCCTTCCCCGGCGAAGGCAAAGAGGTCCCGCAGGAAGACGGCCCCACTCCGAAGTAGTTTTCAGCTCGCGAATACCAAATGCCCGGCCGCGAGGCCGGGCATTTTTCTGCATACAAGCGCTGCTTACAGCAGGAGCGTGGTCACGGAGTTAGCCGCCAGCGTGACGCCGAAACACTCGCTAAGCAGTGCTCCGCGAGCGGAGGATGGCATCTGCGCGAGCAGATAGCAAGACGCATCTGTGAGCGCGGCGCCGAAGCCCAGGATGTCCTGGCGGCGCTCCTCCGGCTTTAGCTGGATGACAAACGGGCCGCTTGTTTGACCCGCTGCGCCACCTGGGCGCCTCAACGCGCTCGCAGCGCAGTTTCCCTGATGTGCACCACGCCTGGACAGGCCTGCTGGAGAGCTTGGCGGGCGCCATGCCCCACGCCGCGAACGAACCAAGGGGCGTCACGGAAGGGGCAGCCATCGCTGCCAATTTCAGGAAGGTGCGCCGGCTGGTTAAGTCCATGACTTTATCGATCTTTCTGCGGGTATCTGTTGATCTCCTGAAGACAAAGGATTGTCTTGGCATACGCAGCAAAGATTTCTCTTGACAACGATGTTCTGGAATTGTTCTCATCTGCAACGATCACCAGGGACCGTCTTGCGCCACCGTGAAGGCAAACCGTTGTCTTGCATTCACATCGGAAGACGCACCGGCTGATCGACGGAGCGGGATGAGACGATCTGCGGTCCTTCCCTTCCGTGATTCGGCAGTCGTGGGCTTGCTGCAGCGTTAGCCGCAGCGGCCCGATGCAACAAAAAGAGCGCGAACCCGCGAAATACCGGAGTCGAGCGCAGGCAGAAGTAGTTTTCAGGAGGCAATATGAAGCAGTGGATTCGCGCCAGCCTTGGCCTTGCCCTAGTGTGGCCGGCCCTCACGGCAGTCGCACAGAACACGAACTCCGGAGAGATTCGAGGGGTTGTTACCGACTCTTCGGGCGCCATCATTCCGGGAGCGACCGTCAAAGTGGACGATGTCGACAAGGGAATCAGCCACACGTATACGACCGATGGAGCGGGCCTGTACGACACCGGCTCAATTGTTCCTGATCACTACCTGGTCACCGTCACCGCGCCGGGTTTCCAGACTTACGTTCGCGGCCCGCTTACGCTGCAGGTGGCAACCGTCACCGTGGATGCGACGATGACTGTCGGCACGGCACAACAGCAGGTTGTGGTCAAAACCGATGTGCCGCTGTTGCAAACCGAAAGCGGCGAGCAGTCCCAGACCTTGGACTCCAGGGAACTTTCGCAATTACCGCAGGTGGGCGCTGATTGGCAGAACTACATCACCCTCATGCCGGGCGCTTCCAGCCACATCTACAACAATCGCGGCGGCGCGTCGGCTTCTATGAATGGCAACCTGCCCTACAACACTGTGCTCGCGGACGGAGCCACAACCACGCTGCCGATGAGCCAGAACTCCGACATCATGGTGCTGGAGACGGTTTCAGAAGTAAAAGTCAGCGATTCGGCCTTTTCAGCACAGTACGGGGTCGGCGGCGCGACCTTCAACCAGATCAGCAAGGGCGGCACGAACCGGTTCCACGGGGCGGCCTACGAATATTTCCAAAACGACGCGCTCAACGCCGCAGATTATGCCTTCGGCCAGGGCGCCGTTCCGCTCCAGCGCTACAACAACTTCGGCTTTTCGGTTGGTGGTCCAATCCTGAAGGACAGGGTGTTCTTCTTCTTCAATTACGACAAAACGATCAACCCCGGAAGCAGCTCAACCGGTTTCGAAAACGTGCCTACAGCTGCAATGCGGAACGGCGACTTTACCGGCTTCCAGACTCTGTATGATCCAACCACGCAGACCGTAGATAGCGCCGGCGTCTTTCACAGGAGATCATTTCTCGACGAATACGGCAGCAACGCCATTCCTGCAAAGTTGATTGATCCAGTGGCAGCCGCGATTACGCAGCACTATCCGGGTTCGAATGTGGCGGGCGCTTCCGGCTTCAGCAACAACTTCTTTTACAACATTCCTAACTCCAATCCTTTTACGAAATACTTCGGCCGGCTGGATTGGCAGATTAATCCAAACAACCATTTGATCGCCTCGGAAACAGAGAGCGATAACCCCGCATTTTTTCAAAACCAAGGGATCTGCCCAATCAATTGTCAGAGCGGCGACGTCAGCCGGGACAATGCTCAAGTGTCATGGGTATGGACGATCAGCCCGCAAACCATCAATGAAGCTCGCATGGGATTTACCGACCAGCTGAACTTCTTCGTCCCTCAGTCTATCGATCAGGGTTTTCCGGCGAAGTTGGGCATGAAATTCGCCAAGGCCGACTTGTTCCCTGACATCAATGTGGGTGGGAATGGCGGCAGCATGTATGAATTGCAGCCAAATACGAACGCCGTCTATAAAGAGTTCGTATTCGATCCATCCGATGTGGTCACGTTGATCCGCGGCCGGCACGTTCTGCATTTTGGCGGCGAGTTCCTCATCAATCGCGCTGACTCAACCGCATGGGGCAACCAGGTTGCCGGGCACTTTAACTTCACCGGCGCTTACACGGCAGCCGCAACTGGAGACACCTCCACCGGCATGGCGTTCGCCGACTTCCTCCTTGGGTATGCGAATGAGTGGGATGCTAAGCAGTCACCGGAGTGGGGTGGACGCCTGAAAAGTCCGCAGCTCTTCGTGCAGGATGACATCAAGCTTCGTCCAAACCTGACAATCAATGTCGGTCTTCGCTGGCAGGGCATGACTGGATGGCATGAGGTCAAAGGGAATATGCTCTCCTTCGACCCCACGGTCGCGAATCCAGCCACTGGTTCGGCGGGCGCCATATGGTATGGCACAACAAAGGCGAACGGGCGTAATAGCTTGCAGGCACCGAATTGGAGCACCTACCTGCCTCGTTTCGGATTCTCTTACGGTCGCGGTCCCAAGACCGTCCTCCGAGGCGGTATCGGGCTCTATGGCTATACCTGGAGCGACGACACCTACGGACCGGGGATAGGAAGTGCACTCCAACAAAGTGGCCAACTTAATGACAGCACCAACGGTACTTCTCCAGTTGTCCTGCTCGGCTCCGACGGAAACACCGTTTATCAGGGGAGTCTGAGCGCCAATTCAGCCTTCATTCGACCGGTAGGCCCAGCCGCTCTTAACGGGCAGGGTGTTCCGTATCAGCAGTACCACACGCCTGTGCCGAAGATCCTTCAATGGAACTTTGAGGTACAGCAGCAAATCGGCACCGACATGGTGGCGACCGTCGGTTATGTGGCGAGCCACGGGTACAACCTGCTCTTCCCGGCGGATATCAATGCAGTGCCGGAAGCAAAACTTGGGCCGAACGACCAAGACCAAAGACCTTATCCGCAGTTCCTTGGCATTAACGACGGCAACGGCGCCGGCGGTACAAATAACGGCGTATCCAACTACAACTCGCTGCAGACTACCCTCACCAAACGTTACTCGAATGGCCTGCAATTCATGGGTAATTATGTGTGGTCCCACATGTTGACCAGTATTGACTCTTCAGGATGGGGCAGCACCTCCGGAAACGACTATTACCAGCGCCCCTATGACGTGGCAGCTAACTATGGAGCATCGAACTTCGATATCCGGAACTCCTTCAAGACTGCTGCCATCTATGACTTGCCGTTCGGCAAAGGACGCCAATTCCTGAACAGCAACTGGTTGGCGGACGAAACCATCGGCGGCTGGCAGGTAGCGCCATCCATCATCTGGAGCTCCGGTGTTCCCTACTCAATGATCACGAGCGCAGACAACTCTTTCGATCTGAAAGGGAATGGAAAGCAGTACCCCAACCAGATCGGAAATCCAAACCCTCTCCACCGCAGCATTCAAGAGTGGTTCGATCCAAGCGCCTTTATGCAACCCGCGCCCGGTACTTACGGCAACGCTCGACGCAACAATCTCATTGGGCCGAGTTATCTGCTCGTAAATGCCGCACTTGGCAAGACCTTCCACATACCGTGGGAAAACATGGGCTTGGAAATTCGCGCTTCAGCGAATAACGTCATCAACCACCCCAGCTTCGATGCTCCCGATTCCACGCTCGGCGATCCGAACGTCGGCGTGATCAACAGCGTTACCGTACATGGCCGCACGATGCAGATATACGGTCGTATCTCCTTCTAGACCGTAGCCCTTCCCAAAAAGAGAACGGCGCATTGCCGTTCTCTTCTTTTTTGTGCATCGCTTGCCACCCTTATGATGGATGAGTCATGATCCGCAGCATTGTCCTTTTTGGTCTCCTACTTCTTCCCTGCACCGCAATCTCCGCGGTGAGCCAATCTGTCCCCTCAAAGAAACAGCAGGCGGAGCAGCATATTCGGGCGTCGCAGCAGTATCTGCAACAGCAGCGGCCGGACCTCGCGATTCCTGAGCTGCAGAAAGCCGTCGCGCTCGAACCGCAAAATGCGGATGCGCGCGGCAACCTCGGCGTGCTCCTCTTCTTTCGCCGCGACTACGCCGGCGCGGTTCCGGAGCTTCGCGTAGCCGTAAAGCTGAAGCCGGACCTCTGGAAACTGCAGGGGCTTCTGGGACTGGCGGAAGAACATACCGGAGAGATTCCGGCGGCCCGCACCGATCTGGAAAGTGCTCTGCCCCATCTCACTGAGCCGAAATTCAAAGCTGAAGTAGGCGACGCGCTGGCGACGAGTTATAGCAGCACCGGCGAGACGGAAAGAGCGGCCGCTGTGGTGTCGCAACTGCTCGCCGATCAGCCGACGAACACGGAGCTTCTCTACACCTCCTACCGGCTCTATTCAGACTTGGCGGACAAGGCGCTGCTCACCATGGCGCTAACAGATCCGGATGGTGCGCGAATGCATGAGATGATGGGCCGCGAGCTGGCGCGGCATGGCGACGAGGCGCAGGCGATCGTGAATCTGCGCGAGGCGCTAAAGATCAACCCGCACCTTGCGGGCGCGCACTTTGAGCTGGGCGAATTGCTCTACAACTCATCTAACGAGCAACTGCAGGCGCAGGCAGCTCCCGAGTTGCAGGCGGCGCTCGCTGACAATCCGAATGATGAAAAAGCGCACTTGTTGATGGGAGAGGCTGCAACAAAGCGCGGGGACACAAAGAGCGCTTTCAGCGAAGACTCGCGTGCCGTGGAATTGCAGCCGGACGACGCGGACGCGCTGGTAGAGCTGGGCAAAGTGCTGATGACCATGAATGAAAATGCGAAAGCACAGGAGATGTTCGAGCGCGCCGTAAAGACGGACCCATCCAACACGGTCGCACATTACCGGCTGAGCATGCTCTACCGCCGCCAGGGAAAGGCGGATGAAGCCGCGCAGCAGATGACCGACTATAAGAAGTACAAAGACATGCAAGGCAAGCTCGAAAAGATCTTCCACGATATGCGGGTGGGAGCCCTACAAACAAAGGGGTCCAACGGCGATGACGGGAATTGATCTAGGCTTCATAGATAACGGAATACCGGTGCTGTACACCAGCTGTATCGATCGTGGGTTCATTCCACCCGGCGTAGAGGCGACGAATGTCCAGTTTCCCGATTCCTTCGATCCAAGGCGCGGCTGTCGAGGATCATTTTGGGCGACATAGATGTCGTTTATCTCGCAATCAATCCCAAATCACATCGAAAGGATGAGCGAATACGAGCGGTGCCATCAAGTACAGGATCTTAACTCTGAAATCTCTGCTCTTTTTGTGACGGATCATTAGACTCCTGCGGCTCGTGCCTGCACTCGAAAGGCTTCCCTCTCGATATCCAAATAGCCTTCGCTGTGAGCCTTCCTCATCGTCTTAGTCAAGCCACGTCGCGCGGTCTGCGGGTCGCCACCAGCCAGAGCCAATCGAGCGTTTTGCATCAGGTAACGCAATTGGAGTACGTGGTTTTGAGTTTTGCTGGCGATCGGATCGAGTGCGCTCATTTCGGCGACTGCCTCAGGCAGCTTTGTTTGGGCTATCAATGAATCGACAACCACCAAGCCGGCGCTAAGTTCATCATCGACCTGCTGCTCCAGATGGAACTGTGTCTTGCACCTGCGAGCTCGGGCTTCGGCGTCCGTCGGACTTCCCTCCAGTATCCGAATCTTTGCCAGCTCTATCTCCGTTTCGGCAATGGCCTGTTTTCCGCCGAGTTCCTGCCGCAGCCTCAAGGCGCTTTCGTACGAACTTCGCGCCGCGCGCACATCCGATTGCTGTAGTTTCGTTTCCCCAATGCCAGCCAGGGCAGCGGCTACAACGCTCTTATCACCGTTGGCGCCCGCCCTTTGAAGCGCGAGATTGAAATTTGCGAGAGCGCCAGACATCTCGCCCCGATGCAGGCAAAGCTCACCAAGATCGACGAGCGCCGACGCCTGTCCGTCATTATCACCGGTTCTCTGGTAACTGAGGATCGCCTGATGAAGCAGCTGATCGGCTTGCCCCAATCGGCCGCTGAGAAGATAGACTTCGCCGAGATTATTGGAGGAGGCACCCAAGCCCTCCTGCTCATCCACGCGACGAAACTCAACGATGGCCTGCCGCCACATGGATTCAGCTTCTGACAGCTTGCCGTTTTCGTAATACTGGTCCGCCAAATCATTCTGCGTGCGCGCTGCGTTGTTCAGATCTCCGGCAGCCAGATAGCTACTTCGCGCGCGCCCGCACTCCTCAACCGACCGGTCGAACGAGACACCCAGACCTGCATCCTGCTGGCAGAGAATACCGTAGCCTCGGGCGATCATCAGCGTCGACCCTTGCGCGGTTGCCTTTGCAATTGCACGCTGCGCGGCGAATCGAGCGCTCGGCAGATCCCGCCCGATCAGAACGGTTGCGTTTGCCAGGTCGATACGAGGATCGGCGCCGACCGGCGCTGGCAGTCGTCGTAGCGAAGCCAGGGTTTGTAGCGCGTCGTCCGGGTTTTCATGAAACTGGGCGTTCGCCAAGCGCAGCCCGTATTCCAGATTGTCGGGAAAAAGTCGAACCAGTGCAGAATAGGTTTTGTTGGCGGCAGCCCAGTCGAGCTGCGATTCTTCGTATTGGCCGCGAATGGCGAGGGCAAACTCCTCCGGAAGATGTTGTGATTGATCCACGGCGATTTTCGCCTCTCTACGCCCGAGTGAGTCGTTGCCGAGATGCAAGAACGTACTCGCAAGCGCAGAATGTGCCATCGCATAGTTCGGGTCTGCGTAGATGGCGCGCTTCAAGAGATCGCGGGCGCCCACGAAATCAAAGCTCAACAGCCGCGCACGTCCTTCACTGTAAAACTGAAGCGCCAGTTGATTTGCCGCCAGCGGTGCCGGCCGCGCACTGCCTGGCGCAAGATCGTCGCTCGGCAGCAGAGTCTTACGAAGTCGGTCACCAGCGTGACCTGCCAGATCAAAAAGCTCAGCCTGGTTGCCGGTGAAGGCCTCCTGCGCAATGGTTTCGCCCATCGCTGTATCTTGCAACCTGACATCAAGTCGCAGGCGGTTCTTTCCGTCATCCGGCAGCAGTGCATAGGAGCCCAGGACAACCACGTCCGCGCCAAGATTTTTGCGCAGCCGCAGCAGCGTGGCATGCGACAGCGTGTCCTCTTCCGGCAGTCCAAGGTCGCGTTTCACATCGGCCACATCTTCGCCCGATACCAGGCGGAGATCGGGGCTCTCTGCGAGCTCGGTGTTCAGCATTTCTGTAAACGCTGCTGACAGCCAGTTCTGGTCGGACCGGGTCGTGAGGTTGCGGAAACCCAGCACCGCGACGGAACGACGCATGCGGGGGGAGGAACTAAGCACGGATGACGAACGCTCGAACGCGTGTTGCGAGGCTGCCGCAGTCGAACGTCTATGCAGCCAAAGCGTCAGCGCCGCAACGGAGATCGCGAGGCAAACAACCGCAACGACGGCGTATATCATCGGGCTCCGGGGTGACCAGCGTGGCCCTTTGGCCGGATGCGGCTCGGAAATCGGTGCCACCAACTCTGCAGGGATTGTTGCAACTGCCAAAGCTTCCGCTTGTGGCGGGGGCCCTGTGGCAGATGGCACCTCTGAGTGTCCAACCTCGTTGATCGAAACCGGGGCGATGAACCTGTAACCGCGGCGCGGCACTGTCTCAATGAAATGAGGATTGCTGGCGCTATCCCGCAAAGCCTCTCGCACCTTCAGCACGACGACGCCGAGACTTTTGTCGAAATCAACGAAGGTGTTGCCCGGCCAGAGTCGTCGCTGGATTTCATCACGCGCGACGATGCTGCCATTTTTTTCCAGGAGCAGCAGAAGGAAGCGGAGGGGCTGGTCCTGGAGATGAACCCGGATCCCATTCCGGGTGAGCGTACCCGATGGCCGTTCCAGCGTGTAGAGCCCGAAGTGATAAACGACTTCGGGGTCCCGATCCTGCGTGGCCCCCGCGTCCATCCTCATCTCCCGCACCCTCGTGCTCTGGCGACTCCGAGTCTAGCACGCCAGGGCGCTGACAGCCTGTTTATCTCTAGCCGCAAGTTGATGTAGTCAGGAGGCTTAGCTGTTAGTAAATGTTTGGTGCGGTCTTAGTTTGACCCCGCACCTTCCTCAGCGCAGATTTATCGCCAGCGTGATCACAGCAGTCGCGCGACGGTCAATCGCCGAGGAGGCAACGTGGCATCGTTTTGCGGCAAATGCGGATCAATCGTCGCGGATAAAGCCGGGTTCTGCGGCAAGTGCGGCGCTCAAGTCCAATCCGCTGGACGGTCACCGCAATCTCAAGCCGCTCCACAAGTCGTGGCAGCGAGCGCAGTGAATCTGCCGCCCAGCAAATCAAACACGCTCTTGAAGGTAGGCATTGCCCTTGTTGCCGTCATCGCGATCGGCGGGGTATTGGCCCTGGCCGCCGCCGTCTACGCCGCACACAAGGTGAGTGAGAAGGCACACGCAGTCACGCGCCAGGTTCTGGGAGGTGACAGTCCTCCTGCGGCGGGTGGCCTCGCGTCCATGCTCAAAAGCGCGGCCGGATCAGATGATGGGGATAGTCAGTTCAAGGGTGATCCCTGCCGATTCCTCAGCAAGGAAGATGTGTCTCGCGCAGTCAGGGTAGCGGTCATTCGCGTACAAGCTCAGGACGCCGGCTGCAGTTATATCGCGCACGGCGATCCCGCCGACATGACCTCCAAACACATGACGTCCATGGTCGGCAGCCAGGTTGCCGCCAAAGGCGAAACCATCGACCCGAAGACGCAGCAGATGATGCAGCAGATCACGGGCGCCTTTTTCAAACAGCAGGAGTCATCGGACAAGAGTCTTTCGGCAGAGGCCGCCACCGGCGAGGTGCCGATTCTCAGCGTCAGCTTCAGCTCCGGGAATGCCGATCTGGAAATGAAGATGAACCGCATGGCGTTCAACCACATAAAACAAGGCGGCATGGTCCCGACCGACGGGAAATCGACCGACGAGGTCGCAACCGGGGACCTGGCCGGCATTGGCGACGACGCCTACGAGATGGGCGGGACCGGCCTGATGGTTCGAAAGGGCAAGGTCGTTGCCCACTTCATGTTCCCCTACTGTCCCTGCAGTGCCGACGCCATCAAGCCTCTCGCCGCAAAAGTGGCGAGCCAACTCTGAGCATTTAAACCTTCAGCGAGAAAGGACCCTGGTATGAGTTTTTGTCAAAGTTGTGGCGCAGCCCTGGCGCATGGCGGAGCAGCATGCGCTGTCTGTGCCGGCCGCGCATCGGCAGGAGGTGCAGTAGCGGCCATTCCCGCACCCACTTCCACAGGCTTGCAGAACAATGCCGTGGCGGCGTTGGCCTATCTAGGTGGGTTGATCACAGGCATTCTCTTCCTGCTTATCGACCCCTACAAAACAGATAGATTTGTTCGCTTCCATTCCTTGCAATCCATTTTCTTCAACGTTGCATGGGCCGCTATGTGGATCGCCTGGATGATTGTCGGGCTGATATTGGGTGCGCTCACCAAAGGTATCTTCTTTCTGATCGAGATGCCCATCAATCTGCTGCTGATGGTTGGTGGCTTCTGCCTGTGGGCCTTTCTCATGTACAGCGCCTATCAAAACAAGACGTTTAAACTCCCCATCATCGGCGCGCTCGCCGCAAAGCAGGCTGGTCTGTGATGTTGCGGACTGGGCCTTCCTCACGTGTGACGATTTGTGGACTCGGCGTGCTCGCGCGGCCCATGCTGCTGATTGCCTTGGTTCTCTGTTTTGCAGCAAGCGGTTGCCGACGTTCTGAATCGCACGTGAGGGAGGCGCAGAAGGGGCCGCCTCGAGCGCTTAGGACGGCAAGCCTGCCTCCAGGCATCGACATGTTCGATCTGCGGGCACACCCGAACGCGACCATCCTGCACCCTATCGATCCCAAAACGCTGACCGAAAGCGAGCGCAGATTTGGGATCGCACCGAAGCGCGATCCGAAGGTGGAGTACCAGCCGGACATCGTCCTGATGGAAGAGGGCGATAAGGCAATTCGTGCGCTTGGCTCCGACGGCATGAGCTGGACATTCGATGCGAATGCTCCGCACGTCAACGAGTTTCAGATGGGGAAGATCGTATTTGCTACCGGCCGCGCAGTAGGGCGGATCATCTGGATGCAGCGAAACGGCGACGACGTGAAGGTGATCCTGGGCCCAATCCAGCTCACCGATGTCATCAACAAAGGCGAATTCGCAATGAGCTCGCCGATCGACATGAACAATGTGCTGGTTTTCACAGCACCCGATCTGCCAGAGCCGCGCGAAGTTGCGCAAAAGGAAAATACGTCCTTACCGCGCCGACCTTGGGCGGGCTGGAACAAGACCGTCGTGGTCTCCCGCGTCTCGAAGAAGGGCAATTGGAACGCCGTCTCAATGGCCAGAACCTTAGCGGACGGGCAGCAAATTACGTTCCTTCGAATCGGGCGCCGATGGGTCCCCGAGAATGCGACGCCAGCAGTCTTTACACGGACGCGCTCGGGATATGGCTCCGCCAATCCGTCGTTACAACGAACCGCATGGGGTGGGCAGGCGATGCCTGGATTACCGGGACTCTCCGTGCCTCGTGCGCCGTCGCTTCCTGACTACAAAGTTCCTTCTTCAACTTCTGACATTCCGCGCGTACAAATCCCTTACGGAGATATTGATGCGCAGCCGTTCGCCACCTCAGGATCCATTGGCGTGCAATATAAGTACGAGAAGGACGGCGTGAGTTTTACCGCTACGGGTGCGCTCGAGCTCAACAATGCGCACGCAAACTTCTTCATGAAGTTCGGCGGAGGAAAGGTTCCGATCTCTGCCGGCCTGGAAATCGGTGGCGCCGTGGGAGTACGGCTTCACCTGAAGGCCCACACCACCAGCGATTTTCACGTCAACGTTCAGAAAAAAGTCTGGCTGCCGACACAGATCTCGATTCCGCTTGGTGGCGGCGTCATCCCCTTCTCGCTGACGTTTGATCAGGCGCTCGCGCTCAACACGGGCTTCAGTGCGAAGAATTCGATTCTGAATGCCGAAGGTGAGTATGTCTTTGACGGCGGAATCAAAGCCGGGATTTTTGACAGCGACTGGGCAGTGAACAGGCCAAAAATGCCCAAGGCAAATGTCGACATCGGAAAGACGACGGAAGGGATTTCCGTAGGTATCAACTCCCTGGTCATGAGCGCGGAATTGCGCGCCATGGTCGGATTGGGAAACCAGCTCTTCACCACTGGCGTTTACGCCACTCTGATCTTCACAGGAACCATGCTTCGTGCGCCGGATATTGCCCTCGCGTGCAGGAAAGGCACTATCGAGGTCGTGCTTGATTCAGGCGTCGGCTACGCCATTGCCCCCTTCATCGTGAACGCGGTCAATTACGTGTTGAGCTTCGTTACGGATGCTCGAGTGGATCAAGTCGGATCGATTCTGAAGGGCCCCCATACGGGCCTATTTCACGGGTTCACTGAGATTCCTGGAGGTTGCGCTACGCCCAAAGGAGCGGGAGGGATGCAATGAGCTATTGCATGCAATGCGGATCTCCGCTCAATGAAGGGCAAGCTTTCTGCGTGCAGTGCGGAACCGCGGGACCGGGCACTGCGTTCGCTGTCCCGGCAGCCACAGGAGCCGCTGTGGCATCAGCGTCACCGGCAACAAAGGGCCATGGCTTGCGCAGTCTGCTGATCGCTGCCGGAGTGGCGGTGATTCTATTGATTGCGCTTGGTATTGAGGGCGCCTGGTATGCGGTACATGCGGTGAAGGAAAAGACGATGGCGGTGCTGCATCCGGCCTCCGCACCTCCGCAGCAGGTAGCAACAGCAAGCAATCCTGGTAAGCCCGGCGCCCCGGAACTTCAAGCTCAAGAAGATCCCGCCGCACTAGCGACATTTCCCGCATATACAGGAGCGGATTCCACTCCGGCGACCGTTGGTCCTGCGCCGATCAAGCAGGGAATGCTGGTGGTGACCGCGATTGCGGACCAGAGCGGCGATTACGAATCTTATAAGCAGATCACCAAGATCGACGATCGGGGGGTCACCCTCTCCTACGCCTCGGAGCATCCAGCCTCAGATCAAGGGCAGCCAAAAAAGGAAACGCATACGAACCGAACCGTGCTGACTCAGGACCTTCAATCAGCACACGATTATCACGAATTGTTTGGGGACACCGATCCGCCCAGTTTTCCTGGAACTACCGCCATCAGCGCTTCCAGCGTCGTCCTGGCAGAGTTGAAGAACACTGGACAATCTCAGTTCAGCTTTCAGCCCGATGGATTGAAAGGCGCGGCTTCTTCGCTGCTGAGTGCCCTTGGCGGCATAGCCGGCGTCGATCCAAAGCAGGCAGGCGGCGGCGCTCTGGGCGACTTGATGAAGGGCGAGCAATGCACCTTGCAGCGCGACGGCAGCACCACCTTCGCCTTTCCTGTCTTGCTCAACAATCAGCCGGTGAAGCTGCCCGCGTTGCACGCCACCTGTTCGACCGACGATGGTGTCGCGGATTTCTATCTTCTGGATCAGGCCGATGATCCGCTGATGCTTTCCTGGAAGCTCGGTACTGGTTCACACCTCCAGGTGGTGAAGATCACCTATCCGGAAACGCACCCGCAACAGATGGAAGAGGATCTCGCGAAGAAGAAGAAGGTGCTGATCTACGGCATCTATTTTGACTTCGCCAGCGATCGGCTGAAGCGGGAGTCGACACCCGTGTTCAAAGAAATTGCAGAGGTCATGCAGCGGCATCCCGACTGGAAGCTCGCGGTCGGCGGTCACACCGACAACGTAGGTGGCGACACCTACAATCTCGCCCTCTCAAAACGTCGCGCTGCAGCGGTGAAGCAGGAGCTGGTGACGCGTTACAACATAGCTCCAGACCAGCTCACGACGGATGGTTACGGCGAATCTCGGCCTGTGGATCGAAACGACACTCTCGAAGGACGCGCACGAAATCGCCGCGTGGAACTCACGCGGGAAGACGACTGAGGATAGGGCTCGCAATTCAAGGAGAATTGGTATGACAAAGAAGTGGCTCTTTATTTTCGTCGGGGGCTTGCTGTTGCAGCCGCTTGCATTCGCCGATGTCAGTTATCAGGAAACAACCCAGGTCACGGGCGGATCGCTGCAGGGCATGCTCAAACTAGCCGGAGCATTCAGCTCGCAAGCCAAACAGGCGAATGCGCCGGTAACAAGCACGGTGGCGCTGCACGGCAACCGCATGGTGCGCTCCAATCCGCACACTACGGAAATCATCGATCTTGATCAGCAGGCGATGACTTTCATCGATCATGACAAGCACACCTACTCGGTTGTCACCTTCCAACAGATGCAGCAGGCAATGGCAGATGCAGCCGCCAAAGCCAAGGCGCAGAGCAAGAACTCCACCAATGCCGATACATCGAATGACGGTCAGATGTCCTTCAACGCACACGTCAGCTCCAATGGAACCACGCGAAATATCGACGGACGTGATGCAAAGGAGGCTCTTCTGACAGTCACGATGATCGCGAATGCGAATGATGGTTCAAACGCAAAGGGCGGCATGGCGGCCACCAGCGAGATGTGGCTCGTCAAGGATATGCCAGGGCAAGAGGAACTGCGTGCATTCAATCTGCGCATGGCGAAAGAGCTCTCCATGGACACGAGCGCAAATCAGATGTCGGGACTACTCTCCGCGCAACCTGGCGGTGCGCAGGCTCTCGCTGACCTGAAAAAAGAAGCAGCGAAGATGAGTGGAATGCCAGTCTTGCAGGTTACTCGGGTTGGCGTGTCGGCCGACGGACAGCCTTTGCCCGCGCCGTCCGTGGCTCCTATGGCGCAAAGCAAGAGCGGCGGTTCGAGCGCAGGGAAAGTAACCGGCGAAGTCGCAACCGACACGGGCACTCAAGTAGCCGGCGATCAGATCAGCAAGCTCGGCGGCTTTGGCCGTGCGCTCGGCGGATCCAGCATGGGCGCGCTGATGCGGCATAAGCCGTCTGGCTCATCTGCTGCTGCTCCTGCCGCAAGCAATGGCGGAGATCCCGCAACTGCCGGCGTTTTATTGGAGAATCAGACCGCAACCGGGAATTTCTCAACCGCTCCGGTGGATCCGAGCAGTTTCGAGATACCCGCCGGATACAAACAGGTGACATCGCCGATGGTGCGGCACTGAGATCTGGCGCCACGCGTCAGGAACGTTCGCCGTTGTCCATTTGAGGCACCGACATTTCTAGAAGCAGCTCACGGCAGACCGTGCGTCCATGTATCCCAATTCAACCAATGAAGGAGAGGAATATGCCTGGATTTCCAACTGAACCTCAATCGACCTACTCGCCATACAAGGAGCCGACTGTACAAAAATGGCTCGGCCACTTTGTAGACAAAGAGAACGGCGGTGAAGTGAATCTTGAGATAACCCAAAAGTCTGGGGACACGGTGACCGTAAGCCTTGCGGATGCGGGGGATCCTGGAGGCATGAAAGGCAGGGCCTTCGAGGTTCCTGCTGCTCCTCTTTCGATAAATCAAGATGTCGATCTATCGAATCCCGCCGGGAGAAACCGCGCAGTCGAGACCTTCATCGTTAAGAATGTAGCGCAGCTTTCAGACGGAGTGACTTTATCCTTATTGCAAGGGCAGCAGGGATACGTTTCCGGGCCCGCAATAAAAATCGAATATGCACGCCCGTCCAGGCTACCGGGCCAGGTCCGTAAGCTTGAATTGAGCCCATATGTCTCTCCGCCTCGCTAGGGTCTCGACGAGCGGAAGATGAGAAGCTGATCACTTCTCATCTTCCCCGCTCGCTGTGAACAATCGTTCGGCAGGTGCCGGTTCGATTTCCATTCACGAAAGGCACTGTGGACCTTGCTGTCCATATAGCACCCGCCGCATGTGTCTGGAGTTCGCGTGGGGCTAAGTGTTGAGCATCATCTCGGAACAATGATTTCACTCTGCCCTGGCTGCCACGCAAAAGTGGAGCGGACGAAGATGTTGCTTTCAGAGGTCGCCCATTCCGCCACAGAAACGAACAGGAACTTCCCGTCAGTGGACAACCTCGTTAAGCAGAAGGGCGCGCAAATGTGCTGCGAGGTTCCTTCGGCCAACGAAATTGCCATCATCGCGGGAAGGCTGGTACTCAACTCCAACTAAGAGATCCTGGGTACGGCTCCAACGGCTCATTTACGCTAGCTTCAGACCCTGAATCGATCAATCACAAGCCTTTGGGCAACTAGGAAATGACATTCTGTGTCTCACCATCGAGCTTAAATCGAATTACGAGGATGCAGAATGAGCGTTGAGACCTTGCAAGAACTACTGATTGACGAACTGAAGGATCTCTATTCGGCTGAAAAACAGATCGTCCGTGCACTTCCGAAAGTGATCAAGGCCGTATCGGCAGCTGATCTTCAACAGGGGCTCTCCAAGCACCTTGAGGAGACAAAGAACCAGGTAAGTCGTCTGGAAAAAATCGGCGAAATTCTTGGAAAGAAGATCACAGGGAAGACCTGCGTGGGTATGAAGGGGGTCCTGGAAGAAGCTCCCGAAGTGCTCGAAGAGACCAAAAAGGGTCCTGTCCGCGATGCCGCTTTGATCTCAGCCTGCCAACGGGTTGAGCATTACGAGATGGCCGGTTACGGCTCGGCCCGCGACTTTGCCAAGCTGCTCGGCCTTCGTGAGGTCGCAACACTGCTGGAGGAGACTCTCACCGAAGAAAAGAATGCTGACAAGACACTTACGGTGGCATCGAAGCAGGTCAACTCGGAAGCCAAGCAAAAAGGCTGAGCGCTGGGATATCAATTGGCGTGCCGAATAGAGCGTTCGTCACTCGCCTTCGAGCGCATAGCGGCGGCAGTGTTCCAAATACGCCACTTCGTGGGTCGCGATGAGTTCGACAACGGCGCGCCAGAGCCAGCTTGGTGCATCCAGCGACTTGGAGCGATTGCGGTTGAGCTCTGCGCGCCATGCTTTTCGGGCCTTCGCGTCCATTTGCAGGGCATGCGCCTTTCCAAGAACATTCGCGAGATACTCGGCTACTCCCACTGCTTGATCGCAGGTCATTTGGTCAAACTCCAGCTTTAGATCTTGCGGCATCAATTCCCGCATGAATACTGACTTACGAAGAAGCGTGGCTGCCATCATTCTGTCGCCCAGGTATGGCGACAGTGCGCGGGCACCCGTTACGACTCGGGCCGCGAAATCCTCACTTTTAGACAGACGCTTCGCCGAGGGCGCAGCAGCTTGAACCGCTTCCTTGATGTCGATCAGCGCAAATCTCTGCTTCCCTTTGGATCCAATCCCGATCAGTACCGCGAAGCGAAGGCGCCCGAGTGAGCTGCAGCCCTTCATCCAGTAGGCGGCATCAAGCACCTTCACTTCAGCCTGATCTGAGTCACAGCTGAGGTGAGTCATGAGTTCCTGGACTTGAGGATCCGTGAATAGCTCATCGACGGCCCTTCTCTCTTCGCGGCTAAGTATCCAGAATCGCCGGCCGAGGGGAATCGTCGGGCTTACATCTTCAATGCGCTCCTCGGCTAAATGGCGCCACCGACGCTTCATCGCCTGCTCAAGGATTTTATTGATCGAGTTGCTGTTCCCGTTCTTAGCTGTTGCCTCCGTACGCGGAGCGAGCAGGGCGCGCTCATACCCAATCACTATGTGTTCCAGGATGTGAGCAGTGGTAACTCCAGGCAGATCGCTGCCGCGGGCTGCCGTGCCAAGGGAGAGACCAAGCCGGACCAGGTCGTGCGCCGGGTTGCCGACTACTGTTTGGTCCAGATCGCGCACTTGCACTGCGACCTGCCGCTCCGAATTGGCCACAGGCCCAAGGTTGCTGACGTGCGCATCCCCGCATATCCAGATAGCGGGTCCTTCCGGAAGACTCAGTCTGGCAGCGGATTCGAGCCATTCGTAGAATTTCAGCGTACTTCCACGCACGTATGAATGAGCAGAACGAGCCATCTTGCGTCGGCGGCACTGTTCAAGAACTCGAGCCCGATCTTCGGGCCTCACGGATTTGGCTTTGTCGCTCATGTCCTATTTCTCATCTTGAGGGTAGATGGTGCACCCGATCGGATTCGCTGCGGAGCGCTCGACCAGGATAGTAACGAATATCGCGACTCCCTGCTTCAATGTATCGTCTCCAGGAAGGCCCTGATCTGCCGTGCATCCGCTGGTGAGACGCTCATTTCCGGCATGGCGACTCCGGGTTGGAATTTCTGCGGGTGCGTTACCCACTTCTCCAGGTTGGCGGGAGTGTTCGGCAGAACGCCGGCAAGCCACGAGCGCTGCGGGAGAGCGGCTAGCGACGGTCCGACTTTGCCGACAGCACCCCGCATGCCGGGGATCACGTGGCAGGTGGGCAGCCGTAATGGATCGTCAGATCTGCCGTATTGCTATGGGCGACAGGTCGACCAAACAAAAAGCCGTGACAGTCCCCCAAAAGTGTCGGTTCTCGATATGCCGGATCGTCAGTTTCACTGTCTAATATGATTACTTCGTAGTCCAACAAAATACATCATCCCGAGTTGGTGGGCCTCAGGTTCTTTGATGTATCGTGAAGATATTAAAGCCTGAAAAGTGTCGAAGTGAATTCCTCGCGGCCACGCAAGAATGCGTGGTTAAGTCGCTGAAACCAGAGCCTGGACCGAGCCTGCGTGGCCATCGCCTCTGCGTAATATGGGAATGTTACCAGCACAGACATGAGCACAAAAGACGTCAAGAATTCGGCCCAATTCCCATCGTCACAACGCCAACGGCGGGCGCGCGGGATCCGTCGAATCGACCTTTCCTCTGCTCAATTGGGCTCAAGCGAAGTGGCGAGGGATATCAACCGGGACATCATACTTGAGTTGATCCGACTTCGGCAGCCGCTTGCGCGTATGGATCTCTCACGCCTTTCGGGACTTCGTCCCAGCACAGTTTCTCTGATTGTTGATCAGCTGATTGGGGAGAATTGGGTACGCGAAGGCGCTGCTGTGAAAGGGGCGCGGGGCCGTCCTTCGACGATGCTGACGGTGAATGACGAAATCGTCACCTTCGCCATGGATCTGCGCCCCGACCGGGCTATTCTCGCGCTCATCGACCTGACCGGCCGTTTCCACTCCCGCGAAACGATTGCGATGTCCTCCGATTCGAGGACATCGATGGCCAGAGTCATTGAGCGGGTCCGCGCGTTACGCGCGCAGTACTCGAACTACACCTTTGAAGGGCTCGGCGTCAGTATTCCCGGCAGGGTTGATCCGCTGACACAGCGCATTCTGCTGGCGCCGAATCTGAGGTGGACCGATTTCGACATAAAGACTGCGCTTGAGACAAACCTGGGCCTCCAAGTCGAATTGGACAACGACGCAAACGTCTGCCTTCTCTCGGAACTCTGGTACGGTCGCCTGCAAAATGTGCAAAATGTGGTCCTGGTAGCGATTGCCGAAGGCATTGGGACGGCAATTATGTCCGACGGCCAACTTCTGATCGGCCACAACGGGCTGGCGGGAGAGTTCGGGCACCTTCCTGTCGACCCCAATGGTCCGAAGTGTGGGTGCGGCCAACGGGGATGCTGGGAGATGTTCGCCTCCTCAAGCGCCGCTATACGTCACTACAATGCGAACCCGCGCAAAGAGCAGGTTAAGGACATCTATGGGCTTCTTATTCGCGCGGAAGAAGGCGACCAGCTCGCACTCCAGGCTATGACACGGCAGGCGGAAGCTCTTGGCCGTGGCCTGAGACTCATTACTGCGAGCCTCTCGCCCGAGTTAATCCTGATCACGGGCGAAATTACAGCCTACTGGAATCGGTTCGGCGGCGTAGTGCAGAGAGCCATGCACGAAAGTATGCTGGCCGGTCCACCACCGCGAATCGCGCCGGCGGGCGACAGCGATCTGGCGCGGCTGAGCGGTGCGGCTGCACTGCTGCTGCAGCGGCATGCGAGTTACCACAAATCAACGCACGCCCCCAGCGAAGCCCGGGTGGTCTCTCTCGCACAGAACAGCGACCTGCAACGGAGGCCTCACTCGTTGATCCCTACTGAGGAAAGACAGTCGAGACTCATCTCCTAGTCCTTGATTAGGATGACTGACAGGCAGGGCTGAGATTCTGCCGCGGGCTCGTGCGGACTTCTTCACGGTAGTGAGGAGACTCTCCGCGGAACGAAATAAATCACGCGCGCGCTACCGCCCTACTCGTTTCGCTCGGCCTCCACCGGAGCACAAGTCGCTTGCCGCCTCTGCGTTTTGTGGGTTAGCTTGGGGCGTGCCGTGGCAACGTTGGGTTCTTCTCCTGATATTTACAGTCAGTCTTCGCTGCATGTCGGGGCAAGCTCCACGCTCCGAACATGAGACATATGCCGGCGCGCGGACAGATTGTGCAGCTTGCCATAACGAGGCGCTGAGCTACGCGCATACTGCGCATCATCTGACATCCGCATATGCGGCAACAGAACTGCTTGCACCTATTTTTCAAGGAGCCGGCCCCCGACTTACCATCTCGCAACCTTCCTTATCGCCCCTGTCGTTCCAGATGGAGAACAACGGAGGCCGATTTTATGAGACTGCTGTAACAGGCTGGGCCGCTCAAGGCGTTGTGCGTTTCACCGAACCCATAGACATTATTATCGGTTCGGACAAACGCGGTCAGACGTATCTCTACTGGTCTGGAAATCAACTGTTCGAATTGCCGGTCAGTTACTGGAAGGATGGCCACCGATGGATCAACAGCCCTGGCTACATTGACGGGACTGCTGACTTTCATCGCCCCGTTTCTCCGGGATGTCTTGAGTGCCACGCTACGGCGGCGACTGCCCTATCTTCAGACGCGGGCACAAACAGCTACGATCGCAGCTCGTTGAAGCTGGGTATTTCCTGCGAGGTCTGCCATGGGGCGAGCGAGCAGCACATTGCAGTAGAGCGGGCTGCAGCTGCTACAGGCGGCAAGGCCGCCAATTCCAAGATTCTCAATCCTTCCCGTTTCTCACGTGACCGCCAGATCGACTTATGCGCGTTGTGCCACAGCGGGCTGCAACGCCGGCCTGTGGCAGCGGCCTTCTCTTATCAGCCGGGCGAGGCGCTCTCCAGGTACTACACGTCGCTGCCTGGGGCAGACACGGATCGGCCCGACGTCCACGGAAATCAAGTAGGGCTGCTGAAGCGTAGCGCGTGTTTTCGATCGTCGGGGCAGATGACCTGCTCTACTTGCCATAACGTGCATACCGTTGGCGCGGTCGCGAGCAGTTACTCGGCTCGATGCCTTTCCTGCCATCGTTGGCAAAGCTGCGGGGAGGCTCATCGTCTGGGAGCATCGATCCAGAAGAAGTGCATTGACTGTCATATGCCGGTACAGCGAACCAATGTGATCGTCGCCACGACCGCTGGACAGCGCATCCAGGCTACGATGCGCACCCACTGGATCAAAGTCTATCGCGCGACTGGTTCCTCGAAGTAAGAATCGTCGCGCGGCTATGTGAGGCTGTTGGTGATCAAGAGGCGACGCCTTCCGCTAACATTGCAAGCGTCGGACTTGTGGTAACACACATGAGGCGATTGCATTTCATCGCGAGCGGCGTGCCGGGGGTTGCGATCCTGCTTTGCATCGGCACTGGAGCGCGATCTGCAGTCGCACAGCCGAGCAAACCAAGCGCCGTTCTTGTGCTATGCGAACTTAATGGAATGGCCCCGGAAAGCGTCAGCGAACCTGCACGCTGGGGTGCGAGTGCAGCTGCATCTTTCGCAACAGGTTCTCGTTCTCTTCTTTTTTCATCGTGCTGAGGAGGCGAAATTCGCTTGCCGCCTCCTCCTTCTTCCCGAGTGATTGCAAGACTCTGGCCAAGTGCCAACGCGCTGAGGAATCCGCTGGATCAAGCGCCAAGGCATGGCGCAATTCACCTTCAGCTTGCTCTGATCGATCAAGTTCGGCGTCCACGATACCGAGGTCGCGCCGGCTGAGTTCGGACTCCGGGTCCCTCAACAAAGCCGCTCGCAAATGCTGTTCGGCGGGTCCCAGCTGCTTCAACTCCAGGAGACAATCTCCCAAATATGCCTCGGCTTGCCCCTCGTTCGGGTTAACAGCCATCTCCTCAGAGAATTCCGACGCCGCTTCGTTGTAATGCGTCGTTGTCCAAAGCAGATAGCCCAATCCGAAATGAGCATTCGGTTCGTGCGGATTCGCTGCAACGGCTGCCCGGAAATGCTCAATTGCTCCCGCATCGTCGCCGCCATCATCCAAGGCCTCGCCGGCAAGCATCTCCGCTTCGGCTGAGTCAGGACTGATCGTAAGAACCTGCTTATAGGCGTTCATAACGCACTCTTGCTGTTTCGCCCATAGGCAGCTATGCGCCAAGGTCAGCCAGAGCGCCAAACTAGATGGCTCCCGCTGGGTTCCTCGTTGAAGGTACGGAATGGCGACCAGGTAATCCCCCATGCCGTAGTGGGTCATTCCCAACAGCACGGTCAGGCGATCGTCCCCCGGATGACGTTTGAGCTCATCCGAAAAGGGCTGGAGGGCATCCGCGAACTGACCATTCTTGAAGTAAGCAAGACCCAGGTTCAGTTCGAGGCCCGGCAGTTGCGGGTCTTTTGTTATGGCACGCCGATAGAAATCGATTGCGGCGCTGTAGTGTTGCTGCTCCGCCTCAAGTAGTCCCTGGTGCGCAAGGGACGGAGCGTCATCCGGCTTCTCCTGGAGAGTATCTTTTGCTTCTGCGAGGTGTCCCTGCTCTTCCGTTTGCATCGATGTCGCTGGCATGGGCATAGTCACTGCCCGTGCATGCACCGTCGTGAAGCAAGGCAGGATTGCCAGGATTACTGCCAACTCGAAACATCGTTTCATCTGAACTACCCGCGATAATAACTCTGGCACGGAGCCGAGTATCTGCATCTGGTACAAAAAAATGTCCGGGGAAGACCCCCGGACATTAGGAGGCCCAAAGCTTGTTTAGAAGGTCAGCTTGCCGCCGAGCTGAAGGACGCGCGGATCGTAGGTGCTGGTGATCTGGCCGAAGTTATTGCCCGGCGCATAGGTGGAGGCAACAGCATTGAACTCCGTGTGATTGAAGGTATTGAACGACTCGACGCGGAACTGGAACTTCAGGTTCTCATATATGTCAAAGTTCTTGTACAAGGAGGTATTGAAGTTGAATCGTCCGGGCCCTAGAACGGAATCCTTGCCTGCAGTACCAAAGCCTTGAGTTGTGCTTCCCGCCCAGGCCGGCAGCGGCGAAGCAAAAGCGCTCGGATCAAACCAGTGCTTGGCTGTTTTGAGATACTTCACGTGTCCAGTACGGTCTGGCCGGTTCGTGTAGGCTGATCCGTCTGAGTCGAGGCCAACCGGGTCGTAATTGATGCTTAGCGAAGGCCCTTGATTTGCAATGAGCGCGCCGGATACCAACCCCACCGTTCCCGACAGTTCCCAGCCGCCGATCGCCTGGCGTACAAAGCCGTTTGCATTGCTAAAACCTGGCAGCTGATAAATATAGTTTGCACTCAGCATATGCCGGCGATCGAGCGCGCCGGATCCGCGATCGTAGTTAATGTTGAAGGGGTTGCTGACGTTATTGAGATCGTAACTGGTGACATCGATCTCATGGGACCATGTGTAGTCGACCTCGCCGCTCAAACCATGCTTGTTTTGTGCACGGAGGCCCATTTGATAGCTGTTGTATGTGCCCCGAGTCGTATTCTCCTGCTGCTTGATCCCGGTGTAACCCTGATATGTGCGATAGATATTTGGGTTGGGCAGTGAAGTGTTATTGCTCGTCGCGTTGAATTTGTTGCCTGGATCCCCTTCGTCAGCCCGAATCTGCAACGGTGTCGACAGTGGAAAGGTATTGATATTCCGATTGATATTCTGATTGAATGCCACGTTTCCAACATACTGGGTGATCAGAATGAGAGCCGGTGCTAACTGATGTTGAATGCCTAAGCTGTATTGCGCAACACCGGGAGCCAGATAGTTTCGCGCGAGGGTGGTGAGGCCCTGAGCGAAGAACGGGTTTGCAGCCGTAGCGCCAGTGACATAGCTGGTGTGAGGATTGGAGAAGTAGACGTTGCTCGCCGAGGGATCGTTGAAAAACGGCTCATTGGTCGCAGCGTTGTAGATATCGTTGCCTTGCAGGCGCTCGTAGAACGTGCCAAAGCCGCCTCTCAGAATAGTCCTGCCGGAACCCGTAAGATCGAAGGAAAAGCCGACGCGCGGTTGAAGTGTGGAGTAATCATTGTTGACCAGCCCGCGCGGCACGCCTTTCTGGCCGGCCAGACCCATTCCGTTTAGATAGAACGGATGCGTCGCACCGGGGGGAGTAGAGAAGCCGGGGCCGTTGGGATTCTGGCTGCCGTCGGGAAGCCATTCGGGAGCCAGGCTCGCCTGATAGGCACTGGGGTCAAAATTGGCGACCTGGTTGGCGCGTTCGAAAGCATGGGGCAGCGCGTCGTAACGAAGCCCGAGTTGGACGCTCAGTCGCTGCGTCACGTGCCAATTGTCATTGCCGTAGAAGGATGTCGTCTGGTTCACATAATGCCGGATGGGAAGGGCCTGCGCCTGATCGAAGCCGCTGGATATACCCAGCACAAAATCCATCATGGAATCGCCCGTGAGCGCTCCGAAGTAATACTGCCCACCGGGATCGCCGAACAGTTGCTGGTTCTTGGTGTACCTGTTGTAACCAAACCCGAACTTCATCGCGTGTCTGCCCTTCGTCCAGGACACATCGACCTTAGGATCGTAGTCTTGTGCGGCATTGTGCCAAGGCGCCGAGCCGGGGTTTTCCTGGGTTCCATAGAAACCCGCGAAGTGCATGTTAGGCAGGTTTTTAGAGCTGTTTACAAAGTACTTGTTCAGTGCGAGCCCGGACGGCGTCTGGGAGTTGTTGCTATTCGTGATGTTGATGACGTTACCGTCATAATTCATGCTGGCTTCAACCAGCAGGGATGGACTGATGGTGGCAGTCAGCTTTACGGCGGCACTGTTCGCTGGGTTGGATAGTGTGCTCGTAATGGTGTTGTAGCTGGCGCCTGACCAACCTAGCATCGGCGAGGAGTAAGCCTGGGTTACAGAGTCGTGCAGGTAGTGGCCCAGGAGTTGCAACCTATCCGTGAGGCGATGATCGATACGGACCACGTCGTCACGCACGTAGATGGGCTGGTTCGCGGACCCGAGATTGTAGCCGTTTGCCAGAGTGGGCTTCGGAATCACTCCAGTTCCAAGATATGCAAGCGCGTTTGGATCGAACAACGAAGCCGGAATGACGTTGCCGGGGAAAGGGGATCCAGGCGTAAGTCCTGCTGCAGCGAGCTTCGCATTGAACGCCGGATCGCCAATGTTCGGTGCTGTTAGCTGCACGGGAGTACTCACAAAAGCAGGCGTGACGTAATGCAGATCCTGACCGGCAGTTGGGAAATCTTCTGCTGCCAATGTCGGCGACTGCGTCGGCGTAGAACCCTGAATCAGGCGCCGCCACTCTTCATTCCAGAAGAAGAAGGTCTTCTGGCGATTTTCGTTGTAGACATGAGGTATGAAAACAGGTCCGCCGATATTGCCGCCGAAGATGTTGTAGTTCAGTTTTGTGCGCGGCGTGACCGGGTTCGACTGTTTATTGAAATAGTTATTGGCGTTATATGCCGTGTTGCGATTGAACTCGAAAAGTTCCCCGTGGAAAGTCTGCGTGCCGCTCTTCAGACCCAGGCTGATGGTGGCGCCCGAGGAGATGCCGTAATCCGGCGGGTAATTGCTGGAGAGCGTCTCGAACTGAGCGATTGCATCCTGAGACGGCATGATACTCATGCCTCCGGCGCCCCCACGGTCGTCTGCTTCGCCTCCGTCGATCAGCCAGATATTGTGGCTCTGCCGAAGCCCGTTGAAACTGATCGTGAAATTCGCAGCGACAGATGTGGGCGTATTGTTATCCGGCAGGGCTGAGCTGACACCCATTCCAAGTGCCGCAAGAGCCGCGAAATTCCGGTTCTCGGTGGCAATTTCGCTAATCTGCTGAGCAGATATAAGCGTACTGACCACGTTGGAGTCAGTCTGCAGTTGGAGTGAGTCGGCTTTAACGGTGACTGTCTCGCCCGTAGAACCTACAGTCAGCTGCACATCCGACCGCAAGGTTTGCGAGATGTTCACCTGGAGTCCATCCTGCTGAAACTTACGAAATCCAGGCGCCGTCACGGTCAGGCTGTACGTTCCTACATTTAGTCCCGGAAAGGTGAACAGACCGGCGCTGTTACTTTGCGCGGTACTCGTGAACCCCGTACCTATTTGCGTTAGGGTTAACTGCGCGCCCGCGAGGGCCGCTCCTGATTGGTCCACAACCGAGCCCACCACCTGCGAATTTTGCTGTGCATGGAGAAAAAGGCTTGTCATCAGCGCTATAACAAGCGCCAAAGACTTTAGGTATCGACGACTGCCATCCCCGTACAATATCGATATCATTGCGGCTCCGTCTCGGACTGAAGAAATTAGACGGCACCATAGAACGTATATAATTCGACTGTCAACATAAAAGATTCCTTGACATCAAGTTCCCCGCGATTTGGGCAAGACTGGTTAGCAGGCTCCCTGCAAAACTGATTTCTGCATTCCTGGATCTAAGATCACGCAGGGTCGGCCAGGCACTCGCATTCACGCTCGTCCGTATTGCCTTCCGCTGGCTAACGGCGGTGACGGGGTCACGAATCTAGTTCCTCTGCCTTCAATCCCACAAGCGCTACAGTTGTGAATCCGAAACGGTACATTCGCGACGAATAGTCAGAATGCGCCAATCACGTCGAGCGGCACGGTCGCCAATCTCGAAGATGGGCTCAATTCCTTAGTGATCGCGTCCGCAGCGTTGCCGGCCACGACCCAGCTTGCCGATCCGGCAACGACAGCTTCATCCTCGAACCAGAGGAATCCGAAGTCATCGATGCACTCCGGAAAATCCGGCTTGATGATGATGTATCCAGGAATAACGGCGCCGGGAATGTAAGCGTTGTCGGCGCGGTTGTTGCTGTAGGTCTTCGTCTTCGAGACCGTACCCACGCCAGCTACATACGAAGTGCTGGATACCGGATGAGTGCCAAGAATGTAATTGACGGCGCGAAGTGTATATTCCGGGCTCACAAGATCCGGAAACGCCTTATGCAGGAAGTACATTCGGATAGCCATGTCAACCACGGCGCCAGATCCGCCCCAGGTGCCCAAGCTCGGGGGCACGCCGAACGGAGTGGCGTCCAACTGCTTGTCCAAACCCGCCATGTATGTCTTCACCGCTTCCCGCATTTGATCTTTGGCGCCCGCATCCAGATAAGGCAAAGCGCGCACTGCCGTCCAGCCGCGTAAGCCCATCTGCTGCGGGGTGATCATTTGAGGGAACAGCTCCTTCAAACGGGATTTGTACGGCTCCGCGCCATTCGTCGCAATGGTCAGTTCCAGAGCCGCAGCCCAGTCCTGTCCGAAGCCAAAGCTGCCATGGCCGAAGCCGGCCGGCGGAGCGGTTTGTGCGCTAGTCGCGCCAGAACTTGTCGGAGCGCCCGAGCTGCCGTGTCCATCACGAGTGCCTTGAACGCCAGACACCACACCCTGAGACGCAGCCAGGACGCCACCTGCCGGAGCCGCTCCGCCTAAGCCGCGGCCCGCCAGATTCTGCGTTGGGTGAGCCTTCTCGTCATTCCATGCTTTGATTGCGGTCTCGAGGCAGTCTTTGGCTGTTGCGTCGTCCCAGCCTTTCAGCACATCGGCCGCTGCAGCCAGCGCCGCGATGGCGTTCCACTGCAAATACGGGTTAGTAGTGGAGAAAATCCAGCGGTCGTCCGTTCTGCCGGAGTAGTCGCCCTTCACTTCGTTAGGACCGAGCTTCGGGTCATAGATGCGGCCGTCGGTCTTCGAGGCTCCGTCGCCCACCTGCGTATACTGGCGCAGATCCGGTTCGTGAGTGCCGCGGATCGAGTGGCCGATATTGTGGAACTGCGCCAGGATGAGCAGTGCGCCGTGCCTGACTTGCTGCACCGTATCCGGCACGCCATCGGGACGGTGCATCTCAACCTGACGCGCCGCTTCATCCACCGTAAGCTCGTCGTACTTGAGATCGAATTCGCGATACGCCAGAGCTAGACTCTGAATCACGCTCAGTTGCGCAGGCTCCTCAAGGTCGAAGTCGCCGGCATCATACCAGCCGCCAACGTTCATCCCAGGAATGTGATCGCCGCCTTTATACTTCCCGTCCGTTGCCGTGGCCTGATTCCAGCCGTCGAATTGCTCTCCAACCACGGGCGCCAAACGGCCATCATCCAGATGCGAAGCGCCGTGCCACATGCGTTAGGCTTCGCGAACAGAAACGTGATCCATCTGCTCCGCAAGGTGATGGTCCAGGCTGTCCTGCCAGATGTTCGCGTAAGCATCTTTTGAGATGGGGAAGGGCGCCGTTCGCTGGTCTGCGTACTCGATCACATAGAGGCCGGGTTCCCTGACCGGGGTGAAATCGAATTTCGAGTAGACATAGCGCAGCCAGGGCGTTGAAGGTGTGATCGGACCCTCGAACACCCGCTTGTAAGATCCGTCCTCCATCAGGCGCAATACTTTGGCCGTCGTGGGGCCGTTGTACTTCGGGTCGAGTTCGAGGACCGCCACCTTCGAGAAACCAGGCGCATAACCGACTTGGCTGTGCGCGATCATCGGCGCCCGCGTCCAATTCGGAATCACGTCCGGCCTGAAATGCCACACGATGGCACCGGTGGTCTTGCCTGAAGGGATCAGCGAACGCAATACGAACCAGCCGTTCTGGGCGCGATCGCGTCCATCGAACAGCATGAGGTCGGCCGTATCCGACTTAACGTTGACCCGGGCCAGCGAGTCGTCTACCCCCAGGGTGATGCTCTTGCCCTCGGCGAACGGCAGCGGCTGAGTGTATCCCTTGGCCTTGTCCCAGTCCTCCAGGTAGTACGCCTTTTTCGGTTCATCAGGCAGCGGCAACACCTTCACCATCGGATCGTCAGGCGTTCGCGGGAAGATGCCGGCTTTGGTTCCGTCCACCAGATAGGCCTTGCCCATGTAGATCGAGGGTAGGAACTCCAAGTTGAATCCTGCTCGCCCAGCCAATTTCTGCGGCAGCGGCTTGTCGAGATTGATGCTGACCCTCACGCCGCCTGGTTCCGCCGCGACTTCCAGGGTGTAGTTGAAATCAAAGGCGGGGAAAGCGAGGTTGGCGGTGAGCCGGTTGTTCGCCTTATCGGCGTGGCGCCCTTTGAGGGTCGCCACCAAATCCCACTGCTCGGGCGTTGGTATCAGGCGCACGTCGCCGTTCGTGGCGATGCGCTGGCCGTGGAGAATCATCTCCATGGCCGTGTTCTTTTGGTCTACGAAAACGGGATGGTAGGTGCTGTCGTAGAGGAATACGCTAAAACCTTGGGTGTCGAGATAATTCTTGTCGTTCACCCTCATGGCGAAATCGGCGCCGAAGAGGCGCGGGCCGGAGGTCAGGGCCAAGATGAGGAGACACGCTCTGGTACGGGTGAGCATAGATAGGATCAAACTGTTCCCTTCCCTCAACGTCACATAACATGCCACCGGCAACACTGCGAGATGGGACCTATGCGATGCGTGCCGTTCTGATCGCTAACCGGCCCGCAGATTGATGCTATTCCGGCAGGGCATACTGACCATCGATGTGGAAGTGGCCGCTCACGCCTGGCGCACCGGTGTCCGGCTGTCCTCCTCCGATGCTGACCGTGTAGTCACCCTCAGCAATGATCGGATCGCCATTCTCAGTGACCATGTCGAGATCACGCGGGTTCAGATGGAAGTGAATCTTCTGGCTCGCACCCGGGTCCAGGTGAATGCGTTGGAACCCGCGGAGAGCAATCCGCGGAGCTCCCTTGACTGCCGGGAAATTGAGATAAAGCTGGGCAACTTCGTCTCCTGCGAGCTTGCCGTCGTTACTTACAGTCGCATCGGCGTCCATGGCTTGCCCGGCGGCGACAGTCTTTGGAACCGTAAGTTCGCTGTAGGCGAATCTCGTATAGCTAAGCCCATAACCAAAGGCGTACAACGGCTTGCCGCTGAAATAGCGGTAGGTCCGATTCGCCATTCCGTAATCCTCGAAGTTGGGCAATTGGTCGACGCCCTTGTAGAAGGTTACGGGCAGCCGGCCTCCGGGGTTATTCTTCCCGCTCAAGGTCTCCGCAACTGCAGCTCCGCCCTCTTCGCCGGGATACCACGCCTCAACCACGGCATTCGCATGATCGTTGATCCAGTTGACCGCAAGTGCGCTGCCGTTCATCAGAACGACAGCGAGTGGTTTGCCGGTGGCCGCCACCGCCTTTACCAGATCTTCCTCTGGCTGAGGCAGATCGATGCTGGTGCGATCTCCGCCCAGGAAGCCCGGCTCGCTCACAGGCATCTCTTCACCCTCGAGCTGGCTCGTAATCCCGACAACCGCAATGACCGCATCGGCATTCTTCGCGGCCGCGATCGCTTCGGGTGAGACGGCGTTGTTGACCTTAGCCCAGATCAATTCTGCATGGGCTGTTCCATTCCGTGTCCCGTACGTAATCTCCAGCGCGGCCTTACGGCCTTTTTCGAGTTGAACACGACCAACTACCGGCACCGTCTCGGAGCCGCCATACGCCATGGCTACCTGCTTGCCGTCAACTGTCACTCTCGTGAATCCCTGCGAACGGAGGCCGAGCAGGAATTCGCCCGAGTCGGGCGGTGTCAGGAATCCAGACCATCGGACGCCGAAGTTCTTCCTCCCGGTCACCTCTTGCGGGAGACTCCCTTGCGTCAGGCTGACATTGGGCTCCGTACGGCTGACGATCGGCTTGGGCTGTTCATCCGGCCCTAGACGCCCTTCGTTGTACTCGGCCTTCAAACCAGATTTGCCCTCGGGCGTAGTCAGCAGCGCATTGGGCACCGGTACTCCATCGGCGCGGAGGAACTGTGTACCAGCAACGAACTTGATGGTTGCATTCGGAAATTCAGCATGCAGGCCGTCGAGAATGGAGACGATGTGCGTCGGCTCGCCGGCATAGTTTCCGAGGAGCGGCCGCGTCTGATCGGCAAGCGGACCAACAACGGCGATCCTGCGAATCTCCGGCTTCAGAGGAAGCAGGCCATCATTTTTCAGCAACACCATCGACTCGTTTGCCAGCTTGCGGGCATGCGCACGATGTTCCGCGCTGTCCAGCTCCTTCTCATCGATCTTCGTGTACGGAACCATGTCGGGAGGATCGAACATCCCCAACTTGATCCGGGCTGTAAACAGGCGAATAAGAGCCGTGTCCAGAGCACTCTCCGGCAGGTATCCCTGTTGCACGGCATCTATATATGCCTTGTCGACGGGATCGCCGAACCGCGACGTAAAGGTAACGCACTCGTTGTCCATGCCGCGCAGAACGGATATCGCAGCGCCCTGCGCCTGCGTGGGCCGATATCGATGGTTCGCCGCGACATCCCGGACAGCATCGCAGTCCGAGACCACGTAGCCCTGGAATCCCCATTTGCCGCGCAACTGGTCCTGCAGCAGGTATTGGTTGGCGCAGGCCGGCTCACCGTTGATTGCGTTGTACGCGCACATCACCGACCCCGCCTTGCCTTCCACAATGGCAGCGCGAAATGCGGGCTCATACGTATCCACTTCGTCGTGCTTGCTCACGTCCACATCGGCAAAGTGACGCGTTGGCTCTGGTCCGCTGTGTACGTCGAAGTGCTTCGGCGTCGCAATCCCGAGATAGTATTTGGGGTCGTCACCCTGCAGCCCGGTCACATAGGCCACACCCATTCGCCCTGTGAGGAATGGGTCTTCGCCGTAGGTCTCCTGCCCGCGACCCCAGCGTGGATCGCGGAAGATGTTCAGATTGGGAGCCCAGAAATCCAGGCCTCCCATGATGCCGGTGTGTCCTTCGCGCTGGTTTTGCACGTGCTTGATGCGCCCTTCGACGCCAATCTGAGCGGCCATCGTATGAATGGCCGGAGCGTCAAACGTGGCGGCAAGACCAACCGGCTCCGGATACTCGGTTACACCTTCATTGATCACGCCATGAAGAGCTTCGCTCCACCACTGGTAGGCGGGCACTTTGAGCCGGGGCACCGCGGCGGAATTGTTCTGCATCTCGGACGCCTTCTCCGCAAGCGTCATGCGGTGCACCAGATCTGTAGCCCGCTGCTCCGGTGAAAGCTGAGGATTCGTGTAGGGCAGATTCGCGGAATCCTGCGCGATTGCACCTTGCTGACTTGCTCCCCAAAGGAGCATTCCCGTGCATGCAACGACGCGAACCAGGTTGAGCGTCACGCGACTTTTCATTCGTTTCTCCAGTCTGGATTGATCCCAGTCAGCTACTGACAGTTTTCCGAAAAACATAGGTTCTTGCTGAAGAACGGCATGACATGGTTCTGAAACCGGTCGGCGACAGCGCTGGTGTGCGTGCCGGAGTAAATCTGAAAGCTGTTCGCAACCGCGTAGTTGTCGAGGAGGTTATGCAGCTTGACGGCATCGAAGCGCAAACCGTCCTGGTCGCCCACGTCCATGGAGATAGCTCGGTATTGCTTCAAGTTTTGGATGTATTGATCGACGAAGGCAAGCGGCGCATTCCCTGTGAACTTGGCGACGATCTCCGGCTGTGGAACACCTTCCTTTGTCGGCAGGTCGAAATACAACGGTGGGTTCTTCGGATCAGGCGCCCACGCCGCCGCGGTCGCGTAGACAGCGGAGCCGAACCCTGGCGATTGCGCGGCCAGATCCGCAGGCGATTTGGCGCCCTTCACTTTTTTCTCGGCGGCGAGAGCACGTTCCTTAGCTTGTTCGCCGGGGCCTGATCCGCCAGCCGCCATCGGCGATAAACAGCAAGGACTCATGATGTAAAGAGCACCGAAGACGTCGGGATGCTTCATGCCAATTCGCGACGCGCCGTAACCGCCCATCGAGTGGCCGGCCAGCCCGCGGCTCTTCCGATCGGGAATGGTCCGGTAATGCGCGTCGATATACCCCACCACATCGTGATAGATGAATGTTTCAAAGTCCCCGGTGGTTGCGGAGCTCGAATACATCGAGCCGTTGTAGATGGTTTTCGAATCGGGCAGAACGACGATCATCTCGCGGGAGCCCTGAGCGAACGCGCCTTCGATCGTTTGCGGGACATGAATCTCGTGGCTCCACTGCTCGGCGCCGATCGAATAGCCGTGAAGGGCATACACCACGGGATAACGGCGGTTCGAGTCTGTCTGGTAGCTCGGTGGAAGGAAGACGATAACGTCCCGATCCACCGCATCGCCTTCCAAATTGCCCTCGAGCGCCGCACCATGAATCTTGATGTGCTCAACTTTGACCGGCGTTGCATTTGCCACGGGGGCAGGAACAATGGTTTGCACCTGTGCCGCGGGCGACCACCCGGGGGCGAGGATCGCGGCCATCGCGCATGAAAAAAGAAACCTTCTCAGTGTCACTCTGTGGCCAGCCGACTCGATCATTGCGGAATCCCTAGATGTTGTCACAAGCGGCAAAGGTTCGTCACTCGACCATATATTTGCACAGCGCAAATATATCCATACGCGTGGCAAATAGACAATGGGCATCAAGAGTTCGCCGGGTCAACATGGAATTCGGCCCAAGGATAAGGACGACCGGCCGGTGAAAACGGGATCGTTTATAAAGGCTAGCGCCGGCAGATGTACACCTCAGGCGCGGCGAACCGCCTGTCGCGTCGAAGCTCCCTCGCGGTACTATGCCGTGTGTTGGGCGTCATGATTTTTCGATAGGTGTAATTTGCAGCAGCCGCTCCATCTCGGAGAGTGAAGCAATGAAGCTGGCAGTCGTCGCGATCGCGCTGAGCGCGACCCTTTGTTTCGGGCAAGAACAGGGCGGTTTTAAGCCGGCGAGCTCGAATGTTCTGGATGCGCAGTTCCCGAAAGTCGACACTAACTCACGCGTTCAGATCCGCATTAAGGCTCCCGAGGCCGCCAAGGTCAGACTGAACTTCTGGAGCGGCCTCAAGGTGGACATGGACAAGCAGGCCGACGGATTCTGGACGGTTACGACACCTCCCATGGCTCCCGGCCTGCACTACTACACAATCGTCGTGGACGGCGCAGAGGTGAGCGATCCGGGCAGCACGGCCTACTTCGGAGGAAGCAAATGGGCGAGTGCCGTCGAAGTGCCCGAGGCCGGAGTGGATTTCTACTTGCCGAAGGATGTTCCGCACGGGCAGGTTAGCGAAATCTGGTACCACTCCAGCATCACAGGAAGTTGGCGGCACGCATTCGTCTATCTGCCTCCCAATTACGGCAACTCGAAGACTCGCTATCCGGTGCTGTATCTGCAGCACGGTGGCGGTGAAGACGAAAGCGGCTGGATCCGCCAAGGCAATGCGAATTTCATTCTCGACAACCTGATCGCCAGCGGAAACACGGTGCCCATGATAGTGGTCATGGCGAACGGATACGCGACTCGCGTCGGGTACAAGGCACCCGACCTCACCGGCCAGCCGTTTGGCTCACCGGAGTTCATCAAGGTCATGCAGGAGCGGATGGGCGCATTTGAAGAGGACATGACGCAGGACTTGATACCGTTCGTCGATAAGACGTTTCGAACTCTGTCTGACCGTGACCATCGCGCGATGGCGGGACTGTCCATGGGCGGAATGGAGACGTTCCAGGTCACGTTTGATCATCTCGATCTGTTCTCCTATATCGGAGGCTTCAGCGGAGCAACAAACCCCTTCGTGAAGGGCAACGGAAACCTGGATACCAAGACCGCCTTTCACGGAGCAATGGCGGATCCCAACGCATTCGCCAGGCGAGTGCACCTGCTGTGGATCGGGGTGGGAACAAAGGAACCCGAGCGAATGAAGACGGGCCTCGAGGGTCTGCACGCGACGCTGGACGAGGGAAAAATCAAGCACGTCTTTTATGAATCACCCGGTACCGACCACGAGTGGCAGACATGGCGCCGCGACCTGAAAGACTTTGCGCCGCGTCTGTTTCAGGCAGGCAGCTCAACGTCCGCGGACTCCTCGCGCTGATGTCTCGCAGACAAGGTTATATCGAGTCGTTGCGTTCCCAAGTACTCCCGTGCATTGCCCCGTCGCTACCGCGACTTGGGTTGTCCCAACGTCCCATGGAAGCGCCGCACGAACCCCGGCCGAGCTCAAGAAGCTTCTTTACAGCAAGTCAGGAGAAGAATGAAAACGAGAATCGATTTCGTGCTTTGGCTCTGGTTAGCGCTTACGGTTGGTGGCACCACCTTGGCGAAGGCGCAACAGTCTTCTACGGGAGACGCCGTTCCGCACAGGCTTCAAGGCCCATGTGACATTTATGCGGCTGCCGGTGACCCATGTGTCGCGGCACATAGCACGACCCGCGCGTTGTATAGCACCTATAACGGTTCTCTCTACCAGGTTTTGCGCCAATCGGATGGCACGACGCTGGACATCGGCATGGTCCAGGCTACTGCGACCCCAGATCCGGATCCCGGAGGATACGCGGACGCAGCCGCACAGGATAAGTTCTGCGCCGGTACCTATTGCTGGATCAGCATCATCTATGACCAGTCTCCCAAACACAACGACTTGATTCAGGCTCCCCGGGGCGGATTCAGTGGCCCGGCAATAGGAGGTTTTAACACCCTCCCGATTGCAGACATGGCCCCGATCACGATCATGGGGCACAAGGTCTACGGCGTGTTCATCGAACCGGGCATGGGGCTCCGCCAGAACAATGTGAAAGGCACCGCGGTCGACGATCAGGCCGAGGGGCAATACTGGGTCGTTAGCGGGAAGCATTTCAACGCCGGTTGCTGTTTCGACTACGGGAATGCTGAAATTGACAGTCGCGATGATGATAACGGCACCATGGAGACCCTCTACTTCGGTAATGCAACGCCGTGGTACAGCGGGGCTGGCCGCGGGCCGTGGATTATGACCGATCAGGAAAATAATCTCGTCGGGTGCGTCAACGAGGATGGAACCAAAGGCTGTCCCAATTTACCCAGCATTCCCTGGCGCTTTGTAACCGCAATGGGCAAAGGTGAACCACATCATTGGACATCGATGGGTGGTGACGCGCAAAAAGGTGCTCTGTCAGTCATGTTCGATGGGCACCGTGTGAATCCAACCTATGACCCGATGCGCAAGCAGGGGGCGATTCTCCTGGGCAACGGTGGTGACAATAGTATCGGTTCGCAAGGAACGTTCTATGAAGGTGCGATGACCGCGGCTGGTACGTTTCCATCGAACGCTACCGATCAGCTTGTTCAAGCGAATATTGTGGCTGCAAGATACGACGTAACTCCACTCAGTCTGGCTCCGGCTGCGACGGCAAGAACGCACGCGGGCCCGCAGACCTTCACTCCGGAATCTTCACGAGACTTCACTTTGACATTCACGAATACAACAGGGAGTCCTGCAGCGGAAGTTTCGTTGACCGTTGCCGTACCCAGCAAACTGTGGACCGCGGTCGTTTCAGGGACTACCCAGACCTCCAAGATGTTCGCGCAGCAGGTCGTCCCGGGTGCGAGCGTGAGCACGACTTTCAAAATCACCTCCGCGCCGGCGGCCTTCAACGGCGATCTCGTCGGCCATGCATCGTGGACGAATCCGACCACCGGCAGAAAGCAGTTTGAAACGGCTGTTCAAAAGATTCGTAATGCCAGACCAGTCAAAATCAACGAGTTTCGAGTCAACTCAGGCGCTCCCGGCAACCCGACAGATTCATTTATCGAGCTCTACAACGCAGGTTCTCAAAGCGTCGATCTCTCCGAGTGGACATTGACCGAGCACCCCGCCCACCAGGCAATCTTCTCTTCGGTAAAGATTCCGGCTGGAACGAAGCTCGCAGCCGGCGGATTCTATCTGCTCGGCCTCTCCAACTCGGGGCTGGCGGTTCCCGCACACGCAGGTAGCAGCACCATTCATGTCAGAAGCATCGATGGGATGTCGGTCGGCGATACGATCAACATAGGCACCGGCTCCAGTTTGGAGGCGCGTAAGGTCGGAAGCCTCGGGACGGCTGCCAGCAACCACACAACGTTGTGGCAATCACTTCCTGAAGAAGTGGTGATCACAGTTCCTGCCGGCTCGACCAATGTGCCGGTTGAGAATGCATCCGGCTTTGTTGTTGGCCAGAAGATTGCGCTGGGCTATGGCTCTACGTATCCGATCGTCGCAAATACAGTGGAGCAGTATGAGATCGCGACCGTGACCGCAGTCGGCAAGCCAGGCACCCAAGCGTATTTGGCGACGGACGCGCCTGCAGGAGCCACTAACATCCAGGTGACATCCCTCGCAAATATCTCGACCGGGGACAAGATCCGGTTGGATATCGACAGTGTCGGTCATGGAATTGAAACCGTGACGGTGGCGAACATCGGCACAGCAGCGAATCAGACCAATCTGTCAGTGCCTGCGAGCGCCGGAGCAACCCGAATCAGCGTGCGCCGGGCGGACGGTTTCGCCGCAGGCAACAAGATCACGGTCGGCACGCCAGCAATCCAACAAGTTGTCACCGTCACGGCAGTGGGCACCCCAGGATCGGATGGTACCCCCATCGACTTCACGCCCGCCCTTGCCAAACCTCATGTGGCCAGTGAATGGGTGGTATCTCCGGGAACGGGCCTGGACCTGGCAGCGCCCTTACGGTTCAATCATGCGGCCAACCTTCCGTTCAGCGATCGCGGAACCGGAATCAGCTTCCAGCCGGCCACTGCCTTCGCTCATTCGAGCAACGAGCCAGTCCAGGCGCTTGGAACAGGTATTACGCTCGACAAACCACTAACCAGCAACCACCGGATCCACGCGACCGTACGCGATGCCGCAGTCAAGACAGCGGGATACCAGGGTATGCCAACGCCCAACCAGTGGTTTGGCGGACCGGAATTGACCACGAAGTCCCCGCAATTCGGCCGTATTCTCACTGTCGAAGAAGGCAGCATCGTGCTCCGTGAACCTTCAGGAGTGGTTGCCGACAGCCTTAACTATGGAGGCCTCGTCGATCCATGGGCCGCTGAAGGAGATCAAGCTGTCTCAGGAACTGAGATAAGCGGCTGCTACGCCCCTGCACCTGGCTCCGTGTTCAACCCATGGTCGACAGTTGTGGCCCCGGTTGCCATCGATACAAGTGCAGGGCGGTTCCCTGACGGCGCCGACACCGACAGCAACTGTACCGACTTTTCAACGCAAGCGGCTGCCTCTTTGTCGGCTGCTTCGGATGCAGGTGCAACCAACATCAAGGTGGCCAGCACGGAAGGCTTTCAGCCTGGCCAGACAATTCGCCTAGATTCTGGTGCGAATGGCGAAACCGCGACTCTCTCCACCGTTGGCACTGCGGGCGCCACTACGTTGCGTGATTCCATTGGCGTAGGAGCGACTGTTGTCCCAGCACAAAGCGTGACTGGCTTTGGTAAAGGCCAAACAATCACGATCGACGAAGGAGCGAATTCTGAAACGGCTGTTGTCGCCTCCAGTAGGGCTCGCGGCGCCACCATCACGGTCGTCACACCCCTCACTCGTGGCCACACAGCTGGTGCGCAGATTTCGGGTAGCGGTATAAGCTTCACTACTCCGCTAACCCGGCCTCATGCGAATGGAGCACAGGTCTCCGATTATGTTCCAACTCCCGGCGCGCCGAACCAATATCACGGAAAAAATCAGCTTTGACTTCTGCAAGCAGAAGACTAGATGAACTCACGACCTCTTATTACGGCTGGGGCAACGGATGCCCTCACACGAGAACATCAGAGCTTGCGGCGGCGCTGGTGGTATCTGCTGCCGGCAGTCTTTATTACCTACAGCCTTGCATACCTCGACCGAGCCAATTATGGCCTTGGCTCAGCCGCCGGGCTGGCTCGCTCCCTGCACATCACGGACAAGCAAAACTCGCTTCTCGCGGCTTTATTCTTTCTGGGCTATTTCATCTTCCAGGTGCCGGGTGCAGCCTTCGCCAGAAAACACAGCCCTACGCAGGTTGTCTTTGTCTCACTGATCATCTGGGGCGCGCTTGCTTCACTCACAGGGATTCTTCATCGATTCTGGTTGCTGGCTGCAGATCGTTTTCTACTTGGTATAGCGGAAAGCATTGTATTTCCAGCCATGCTTTTTCTGGTGACGAAGTGGTTTACCCGCTCGGAGCGCTCACGCGCCAATACTGTTCTTATTCTGGGTAATCCGCTGACAGTGCTCTGGATGTCTGCCATTACCGGGTACCTGATTAAGGTTCTTGGGTGGCAGAAGACATTTATCGTGGAAGGCATTCCAGCTATTTGTTGGGCCATAGTCTGGATTCTCATTGCGCGCGACAGACCTTACAAGGCAGGATGGATCACTCCTGAGGCCGCCGAATTGCTCGAAAAGCAGCTCGCGCTGGAACAACTCACCATCACTCCAGTCGACGATGTGCGCAAAGCATTATTGCGTCGCGATGTCCTGTTGCTTGCGTTTCAGTACTTTTGCTGGAGTCTCGGGGTATATGGGTTCGTGCTTTGGCTGCCGACGATTGTCCGGCAGGGCGGCGCCTTATCCATCCAGATGACCGGCCTACTCTCGGCGATCCCCTATCTTGCTGCAGTATTTCTGATGCTGGGTGTCTCCCATGTTTCCGACAGAACTCTCAAACGGGAGGCTCTGGTTTGGCCTTTTCTGTTGATGGCAGCTGTGGCTTTATTGGGATCATTCTTCCTGGTAAACAAGAGTTTCGTTTTCGGCTTTATTTGCTTGGTTATTGCAGGAGCATGTATGTATGCGCCTTATGGCCCATTCTTTGCGATTGTGCCTGAGCGCGTACCCGGCAATGTAACTGCAGAGGTGCTTGCGCTGATCAATAGCTTCGGTGCACTTGGCGCTTTTGTTGGCAGCTACTTGGTAGGATTTCTCCACGCTGTGACCGGCAATGAACGCGCCGGCTACATGCTGATGTCTCTCTCCCTCGTGTGCTCTGCGTTGCTTATTTTGAAGCTGCGTGCGGCTCCGGTTGTTGCGCGAACACAATGAGATACTGTCACTTCTATGAATCACCGGCTAGCGGCAGCCCATATATTCCAAAGCGAACCTGACGTTTTAGAAAACGTCAGGACACATGCGCCTGGACCGCAGGGCGCTCTGCCAATCACGCCTGAGATGCTTATCCAGCAACCCTCCGGAAATCTATTTGGGCTGACTCAGGACGCGGGAATGGGGTGGAATGTCGAACGCCTGCTTGATCCTGAATTTCTGATCCTCAGCACACACGGAGGAGTGCGCGCACAGGACGGAACTCCCATTGCGCTTGGCTTTCATACTGGCCATTGGGAGGTCGGCCTTCTTGTCGCCGAGGCCGCACGCGAATTGCAGTCCCTTCATTCCGTGCCATTTGCCGGCAGTTGCACGGATCCATGTGATGGGCGGACTCAGGGCACCGACGGCATGCTCGACTCTCTGCCGTATCGAAATGATGCGGCCATCGTTCTGCGCCGCCTGATGCGTTCGCTACCCACACGCAAAGGCGTCATCGGCATTGCAACCTGCGACAAAGGGCTGCCTGCCATGATGATGGCTTTGGCGTCCTCCGGGCCTCTGCCCAGCATTCTCGTGCCCGGTGGAGTCACTCTACTCCCTGAAGATGGCGAAGATGCAGCCAAGGTACAAACCATTGGCGCCCGTTATGCACAGCACCAGATCACGTTGGACTATGCCGCGGATGTGGGCTGCCGCGCATGCGCGAGCCCGGGAGGGGGCTGCCAATTCCTTGGCACAGCCGCTACTTCACAGGTAATTGGCGAAGCGTTAGGGCTCTCTTTACCACATACTGCCCTCGCTCCTTCAGGGCAGCCTATTTGGCTGGATGCAGCCGCACGCTCGGCTCGCGCGATTGTGAGAATGAATCAACTTGGCACTGGGACAGAAGACATACTGACCGACGCTGCGGTCCGCAACGCGATGATTCTTCACGCAGCTTTTGGAGGATCGACCAACTTGTTGCTTCATCTTCCGGCAATTGCTCACGCGGCCGGATTGAAGCGCCCCTCGGTTGCCGACTGGACGGCCGTCAATCGCCAGGTACCACGGCTGGTTGATGCCTTGCCCAATGGTCCTCGGAATTTCGCGACGGTCCAGGTATTTCTTGCCGGTGCAGTGCCAGAAGTCATGCTCCATTTGCGGCGCATTGGACTGCTTGAGGTCAACGTCCGCACCGTGAGCGGAGAAACGCTCAATGAGAATTTGAACTGGTGGGAAGAGAGTGAACGCCGCAGAAAGCTCAAGGAGCAGCTTCTTGCTCTGGATGGAGTGGATGCCGATGAAGTTATCCTCTCGCCTGAACGCGCGCGGGAACGAGGTCTGACTGCTACTGTCTGTTTTCCCGTCGGGAACCTTGCGCCGGATGGATGCGTGATCAAGAGCACTGCGATCGATCCTTCCCTGGTGGACCAGGACAATGTCTATCGCCATACCGGGCCGGCACGGGTATTTACCACTGAAGCCGCAGCCATTCACGCGATCAAACGCGGAGAAGTTTCCCAGGGTGATGTAATCGTCTTCATTTGCGGCGGACCCCTGGGGGCCGGTATGCAGGAGATTTATCAAATCACTTCTGCATTGAAGAGCCTGCCTTTTTGCAAACACGTTGCAGTGCTTACCGATGCTCGCTTCAGCGGAGTTTCAACAGGCGCCTGTCTCGGTCATATTTCCCCGGAAGCGCTAGCTGGCGGACCCATCGGCCGTTTAAGAGAAGGCGACATCATTGAGATTGTAATCGACCGGAATGCTCTCCATGGAACGGTTAACTTCGTTGGCGAAGGCGGGGAACGGTTCTCCCTGGAAGAAGGCAGCCGTCGTCTGGCAGCCCGGCCACTACGTCCGGATCTGGCACCTCATCCTGCGCTGCCTGACGACACACGCTTATGGGCGGCGCTCATCCAGGCAAGCGGCGGAGTCTGGGGTGGATGTGTCTATGACGTAGATCGCATAGTAACTCAACTCACCTCTGGCACATTCAATGCGCTGACTCATGGAAAGGTCAATCATTAAAAATCCTATCGGACTACGCATGGCATCTTCGTTGAAGAAGAGGGCAACTTTTATCCAGTAAACGCAATTGGGTTGGCATGAACTCATCGCTAGCGTCGAGTTGCACAAACCCGGAGGAAAGTTAAGGTATAAGAAATACAAAGACATGCAAAGCAAGCTCGAAAAGATCTTCCACGACATGCGGTTGGGCTCGCTCCAGAAGAATGCAGATGATACTGATGAACAGCGCTGAGCGGCGAAGTTGCGCCAGAGCTTGCTGCCATGTGCTCTCGTGGCTTGTCTGCCTTAATGGACTGGCAGCCATGGCTCAGTCGACTCACATCACGAAGGCACCTGCGCCGCCCGCAAGCGCCGCGGTACAGTTGCTGGATATCACGGCGCATACGGGCATTCACTTCAGTCACATGTCTACTCCGGAAGCGCGCTACATAGTGGAGTCGATGAGCGGCGGTGTCGCATTGATCGACTACGACCAGGACGGTTATCCGGATATCTACTTCACCAACGCGTCCAGTGTGGAGATGACGCTGGCCGGCAAGAAAGCTAAAGGCGCTCTCTACCACAATAACCGTGACGGCACATTTACCGACATTACCGATAAGGCAGGCGTCGGCTATCCCTGTTGGGCAATGGGCGCAGCGGTGGGCGACTACAACAACGATGGCCGTCCCGATCTGTTGGTGACCTGCTTCGGCGGTGTGGTTCTCTATCGTAACAACGGCGATGGCACGTTCTCCGACGTCACCAAACAAGCCGGCCTGAGCGCAGACAACGGCTGGGCTACCGGCGCATCGTTTGGAGACTACGACGGCGATGGATGGCCGGATTTGTTCGTGGCGCACTATGTCGATTTCCATCTCAACGACCTGCCGACATTCGGGTCGAGGAAAACCTGCCAGTATCACGACGTGGCCGTACAGTGCGGCCCACGCGGGCTGAAGGGCACCAGCGACAATCTCTACCACAACCGCGGGGACGGCACGTTCGAGGATGTATCCAAGCAGGCGGGCGTGGATGATCCTCACGGCTTCTTCGGCTTGACAGCAGTGTGGGCGCACTTGAATGGTGACGGGCCGCCGAATCTCTTTGTCGCCAATGACGGTGAACCGAACTTCCTATACGTAAACGATGGTCATGGGCACTTCTCCGACGTGGCCTATCCGTCAGGCGTTGCCGTCAACCAGGATGGCACCGAACAGGCAAACATGGGCGTGGCGCTGGGCGATTATATGCACACGGGGCGCTTGTCCATTGCGATTTCCCACTTCAGCGAGGAGTACGCGACGCTCTATCGCAATGATGGTGGAATGAATTTCACCGATGTTTCTTATCCTTCGGGCATTGCGCGCGCGACTACGCCGTACGTTGGATGGGGCGATGCATTCATCGATCTGAACAACAGCGGCTGGCTCGATTTCATCCTTGTGAACGGGCATGTCTATCCGCAAGTTGGCGCATCGGGCATTGGGACGGTCTACCGCGAGCCGAAATTGGTTTATGCCAATCAGCATAACGGAACATTTCTCGACGTCAGCAAGCTGAGCGGCCCGGCAGTGCAGATACCGCAGGTAAGCCGGGGGCTTGCCGTGGGCGATCTCTTCAACGACGGACATCTGGAAATCGTCATCGAAAATCTGGAGGGCCAACCGATGATCCTGCGTGCCGAAGCCGATCCTCAGAATCACTGGATCAGCCTCGAGATGCATGGAGCCAAAGGAAACCTGCTGGCGCTGAACGCTGCCGTCAAAGTGACAGCAGGCGGTCTGGTACAGCGGGACGAGGTCCGCAGTGGCGGTAGCTATTTATCCCAGAACGATCTACGCCTGCATTTCGGTCTGGAAAAGCATGCCGGGGCGGACAAGGTTGAGGTGACCTGGCCGTCGGGCGCAAAGGAGACGCTGACGAATTTGGCAGCCGATCGCTTCTATGTGGTGCAGGAAGGTAAAGGCGTCATATCGACACATCCAGCCGTACAGTCACCGTCACTGGCACATTAGCTTCCTGCGGATGGCCACCTTGTCACTGTGCGCGCTTTGTCTGGCTCAACGCATCCAAAGCAAGGTTTAGCTCCAGCGAGTTGACGCGCGGCTCGCCAAGAAGCCCCAACTCGCGCGGCGTGGTGTGCGCCTCCACCAATCTGCGTACTGCGTCCTCGGGCAAGCCTCTGGCCACGGCGACGCGATGCGCCTGATAGTACGCTGCTGCCGGAGAGATGTCCGGGTCGAGTCCGGAACCTGAGGTGGTCACAAGGTCGACGGGAACCGGCCCGGATCCTTGCTCAGAAGAGACGCTCTGCGCAACCCGCTGAATCAGCGACTTGTTAGTTGGCGCAAGATTGGAACCGGAAGACGCAGCCGCATCGTATCCTGTGCCCGCCGCCGATGGGCGTGAGTGAAAATAGCCGGCCCCGCTGAATGGCTGCCCGATCAACCGTGAGCCAACGAGCACGCCGTCGTGCCGTATAAGCTGGCCGGACGCTTGCGCTGGAAAGGCCAGATGCGCAATTCCAGTGATCACCAGCGGGTAGACGATGCCCAGCAACACCGCTGTGATTGCAGTGTAGAGAAAAGCGGTGATCAGATGGCGCTTCATCATGGATTCTCCTAGGCAAGCCCGATCGCAGTAATAACGATATCGATGGCTTTGATGCCGACGAACGGCACGACAATGCCGCCCAAGCCGTAGATCAACAGATTGCGCTGCAGCATGGCCGCGGCGGAGGAAGGTCGATACTTTACCCCGCGCAGCGCGAGCGGGATCAGCAGAATGATGATCAGCGCGTTAAAGATGATGGCTGACAGCACGGCAGACTGTGGCGTCCGCAAATGCATGATGTTCAAGGCATTCAGCACAGGAAATGCGCCGGCAAACATCGCTGGAATTATCGCGAAATATTTCGCGACATCATTGGCGATGGAAAACGTCGTCAAGGCACCTCTTGTCATCAATAGTTGCTTCCCGATGGCTACGATCTCGATGAGCTTGGTTGGGTTGGAATCGAGATCGACCATGTTGCCGGCTTCCTTGGCCGCCTGTGTACCACTGTTCATCGCGACACCGACATCTGCCTGGGCAAGCGCGGGCGCGTCGTTGGTGCCGTCCCCCGTCATGGCAACCAGCTTGCCCTGTGCCTGCTCGCGGCGGATCAGGTCCATCTTGTCCTTGGGCTTTGCTTCTGCAAGAAAATCGTCCACGCCCGCTTCGCGTGCAATTGCGGCGGCCGTCAGCGGATTGTCCCCCGTGATCATGACGGTGCGAATGCCCATGGCACGCAACTGATGAAAACGTTCGCGCATGCCGCCCTTGACGATGTCTTTGAGATGAACGACTCCGAGCGCCCGACCGTTTTCGGCAACCACCAGCGGCGTGCCGCCTCCGCGAGAGATGGTTTCCACGGCAGCCTGAACATCGGGCGGCAGCGTGCCGCCAAACTCGCGCAGATACCGCGCGATCGCATCCGCCGCACCCTTGCGGATCACGCGGCCTTCCACATCGATTCCGGACATCCGCGTCATTGCGCTGAACGGAACAAACACCGCACTGAGCTGGCCGAGTTCCCTGCCCCGGAACCCATATCTCTCCTTCGCCAGCACGACAATCGATCGCCCTTCCGGAGTTTCATCCGCCAGCGAAGATAGCTGCGCCGCATCGGCCAGCCGCTCACTTGAGACACCGGTGGCCGGAATCAGATCCGCAGCCTGACGATTGCCGATGGTGATAGTGCCTGTCTTATCCAGAAGAAGCGTGTTGACATCGCCGGCAGCTTCGACGGCCCGTCCGCTCGTCGCCAACACGTTATGTTGCACGAGCCGGTCCATACCCGCAATACCAATGGCGGAAAGCAAGCCGCCAATCGTCGTGGGGATAAGACAAACCAGCAGAGCGATCAGGACAAATACCGATTGAGGCGCTCTGGAATAAATGGCAAAGGGCTGCAGTGTCACCACAGCCAGCAGAAAAATGATGGTGAGGCCGGCCAGTAGAATGTTCAGCGCAATCTCGTTCGGGGTTTTATGACGTTCTGCTCCCTCCACCAGCGCGATCATGCGGTCAAGAAAGGTTTCTCCGGGATTTGAACTGATGCAAACCGTGATCTCGTCACTCAGCACGCGTGTGCCGCCGGTCACGGCGGAACGATCGCCGCCTGCTTCGCGTATCACCGGAGCGGACTCGCCGGTGATTGCCGACTCGTCTACGGAGGCTACACCTTCGATCACTTCTCCATCGCCTGGGATCATCTGGCCGGCCGCGATACGCACTATATCTCCGGCGCGCAACCTGGAGCTCGGTATCTCCTCGACATCCCCGGAACGTATTCGATAGGCGGTCGTCTCCGATTTGGCCTGGCGCAGCGCGTCTGCTTGTGCCTTGCCGCGTCCTTCGGCCATAGCTTCGGCGAAGTTTGCGAAGAGCACTGTGAACCATAGCCAGAGCGTGATCTGAAGATCGAAGGTCGAGCTTCCGCGATGATGGACGATGTCCAGGGCCAGCAGAATCGTGGTCAGGATGCTGCCGACCTCCACCACGAACATGACTGGATTGCGCATCATGGCGGCGGGGTTGAGCTTGCGTAAAGCATCCACAGCAGCGCGGCGCGCGATCGCTGCGTTCATGATCGAGAGGCGTGATCTTCCGGGACTGACGATATTATCCATGAGCCTTCCAGCGGCTAGAAGAGCTGACCGGCGTGCATTAGAAGGTGTTCGAGAACAGGTCCGAGACTGAGCGCCGGCACGAATGTAAGTGCACCGACGATGAGAATGACACCGGTCAGCAGCGTAGTGAACAGTGCACCGGTAACCGGAAACGTGCCGGCAGATGCCGGGACCCGGCGCTTGCCAGCGAGGTTGCCGGCGATGGCAAGCATCGGAATGATCATCAGAAAGCGTCCGGCAAACATCGCGATGCCGAGCGTGACGTTGTACCAGGAAGTATTCGCATTCAGCCCGGCGAATGCGGAGCCGTTGTTTCCTGTCGCCGAGGTGTAGGCATAAAGTATTTCCGACAGTCCATGCGGGCCTTGGTTTGCAAGGCTGGACAGGCCGAAGCTCGGCGCCAGAACAGAAACTGCGGTGAAGCCGAGAATAATCAGCGGAAAAATCAGCAGATACAACATCGAGAGCTGGACATCATACGATTCGATCTTCTTGCCGAGATACTCCGGCGTTCGGCCTACCATTAGTCCAGCGATGAAAACCGAGATGATGACGAAGACCAACATGCCGTAGAGGCCCGCGCCAACGCCGCCGAAAACAACTTCTCCAAGCAGGATGTTGATCATCGGCACCATTCCGCCCAGCGGCATGAAGGAATCGTGCATCGCGTTGACAGCGCCGCAACTCGCATCGGTAGTTACGGTGGCAAACAGAGCGGAGTTCGCAATGCCGAAGCGAACTTCCTTACCCTCCATGTTTCCTCCGGCCTGTTCTGCGGAAACATGCTGATTCACACCATGCAACAACGGGTTCGGCTGCGATTCAGCCCAGTAGCAGGTCAGCACTCCTGCGAGCCACAGGATCGACATCGCAGCAAAAACGGCCCAGCCATGGCGCGGTGATCCGGTCATCTGCCCAAGCGTCACCGTCAGCCCTGCAGGAATCAGTAAGATCGCAAACATCTCCAGCAGATTGCTGAACGGAGTCGGATTCTCGAAAGGATGCGCGCTATTCGTGTTAAAAAATCCCCCGCCGTTCGTGCCGAGCATCTTGATGGCTTCCTGTGATGCAACCGGTCCCTGCGCAATGGTTTGTGTTCGCGTGATCGCGGTCGCGGACTTCCCGTCCGGGCCGGTGACGGTCTGTGTCTGCGGTTCGAGAATGTGTGCCACATCGTACGGGCGCAGATTCTGAATCACTCCCTGAGATACGAGAGCGACCGCCAGCACGGTGGATATCGGCAGCAGCACCCAAAGCGTCGCTCGCGTCAGATCCACCCAGAAGTTGCCCAGCGTCCTCATCTCGCGCCGCGCGATGCCACGGATGAACGCCACGGCAAGCGCGATCCCGGCAGCCGCAGACCAGAAGTTATGTGTGGCCAGACCGAGCATCTGGGTGAGATAGCTCATCGTCTGCTCTGGCACATAGGACTGCCAATTTGTGTTGGTCGTGAACGAAATCGCTGTACTCCACGCCAGCACAGACGGTACTCCCGTTAAGTGCTGCGGATTCCAGGGCAGAATGCTCTGCGCCCTCTCCACTGCATAGGTAAGCAGCAGCGTTGCAAAGCTGAAAACGAGCATCGCCGCACCGTATTCTGTCCAGCGCATCTCTTCGCCCGAACGAACACCAGTTGCGCGATAGATCAAACGCTCGATGGGTAGCAACAACCGATCAAGCCACGTGCTATGCCCGCTAAACACGCGGGCCATATAGGTACCCATGGGCCGCGCGGACAGCAATATGAGAGCGAAGAAGACAACGATCTGCAGCCAGCCATTGAGCGTCATTCAGAGCTTCTCCGGCCACAGCAGCGCATAGACGAGATAGACGAGCAGAACAGCAGAGATGAAGAGAAGAACCGGCCCTTCATGCATGGCGTTCCCTTTTCAGGGCCACACACGCTTTGATATAGATGAGTGCTGCAGCAAAGCAGAGCGCGGTTCCCAACAGCGCGAATATATCCGGCACGGAGTTTGTCTTGACCTCCGGATGCATGGGCGTGCTCGCCAATGCGTCCTGGCATTAGTAGAAGCTACGCGCCGGTAGGAAGTCAGTTCGTAAGCCGTTAAGAAATTGTAATGTCAGTGGATTCGGCAGAACTTTGATCAGGATCGAATCTGTAACCGACCCAGGGCTCATTCAGGATGTATCGAGGCTCGGCCGTCGTCTCTATCTTCTTGCGCAGTTGTGCGATCAGCACGCGAAGATACTCCGGCTGGTCCTCGCCGGCCGCACCCCACACGGCCTTCAGCAGTGTCCGATGAGTCAGCACGCGGCTTGGATGGCGTGCAAATACCAGCAGCAGCGCGAACTCTTTCGGCGTCAGGTGCACTTCCTGCTGGCGCACGCGCACACTGTACTGTTCCGTATCAATTTCAAAATCTCCGACAGAAATCTGCGCCGCTTCCTGCGGTTGCCGTGCGGATTTCCGCAATTGCGCACGCACGCGGGCAAGCAGCTCCTGCATGCTGAAGGGCTTGGTGACATAGTCGTCCGCGCCTTCATCCAATGCTGCCACCTTCATGGTTTCCTGTTCGCGCACGGAAAGGATGATGATGGGTGTATCACCTAACTGGCGAATCGCACGCGTCAGCTCGATTCCGTCCATACGTGGCATAAACAGATCAGTTATCACCAGGTCCGGCGTGGACTCGCGAAACAAATCGAACGCTTCCGCTCCGTCTCGCGCCAGGAGCACCTCATAACCACTGCTGGCCAGTGATGCTCGCAGCACCCGGGTAATTTGCTGTTCGTCATCGACGACCAGAATGCGCATTGTGCCTCTCGCTTGGTACGACAGCAACTCTAATCTATACCGAATCTATCCTCAGCATATTTCAGCTGCTTACATAACAGCCTGCCCGTAAAATCCTCGTGTGATCTCTCCGCGCCTGATCGCGCCTCTTCGCTGGACGGCTGCCGGTGCCATTCTGGCTGCAATTGTAGCTATCTATCGGCTATGGCTCCACGTCAACCCTACGACGGTCGCCTTAACTCTGCTGCTCTTTACTCTTTCACTGGCGGCGCGCTGGGGGTTGCGTTATGCAGTCGTCGTTTCCATCGTCGCGACGCTCTGCTACAACTTTTTCTTTCTGCCCCCTCTCGGCACCTGGGCAATTACCGAGCCCCACAACTGGATCGCGCTGCTTGCCTTTCTTATCACCTCCGTGATCGCTAGCAGGCTCTCCACACGCATCCGCGAAGAGGCGCTTGAAGCACGACGGCGCGAACATGAGGTGGAGGTTCTCTTTCGCCTCAGCCGTGAACTGCTGCAGACGGACAACGTCGTGGAGCTGCTGCGGACGGTTCCCGATTCCATTGCGAGGGTCACGGGGATGCCCTCAGTGGCCGTGTACCTGACTGACGATAACCAGCTCTACCGGTCAGCTTCTTTCGCAGACGGACTTGCAGAAGAGCGCCCGCAGGAGCTGATGCTACTGCCGCGCGTCACGCGGTTGAGGGGAAAGGCGGCCGCGGCCGTACCGCTGCGCACCGGAGTGCGGCCCCGGGGGGTGTTGTTACTGGGGCCGACCATCCTCTCTGACGAAACGCTCGAAGCTCTGGGCGGACTTATCTCGATCGCCATTGATCGCGTGCAGGCTCTGGAGAGCGCAGCCCGCAGCGAGGCCGCGAAGGAGAGCGAGCGTATGCGCAGCCTGATGCTCGATTCCATAACCCACGAATTGCGCACTCCGCTGACTGCCATCAAAGCATCGGCCACCACAATGCTTTCGTCAGGGTCACTTGGGAAGGAGGACCAGCATGAACTCCTGACCGTGATCGACGAGGAGACGGACCGGCTCAACCGGCTGATCGCGCAGGCAGTCGAGATGGTGCAACTGGATACGCAGGAGATTCATATGAACCTGCAGCCGGCCAGCGTGGAAGACGTGCTACGGCAAAGCCTGCGTGCATGCAGGACGCAACTCGCATCGAGGCCACTCACCGTTAAAAGCGATTCCAACCTGTCCCGCGTCCTCGCCGATGAAACATGGCTGCAAAAGGCGTTTTGCAACTTGATTGAAAATGCCGCAAAGTATTCGCCTCCTGAATCGCCGATAACCCTGAGAACGGCCACTGACAACGAGATGGTTGCGGTGCATGTTACGGATCGGGGTGCAGGCATCGCGATTTCGGAACAGGTGTTGATCTTTGAGAAGTTCTATCGCGGACATGCGCAGGCTAATCGGCTGCCCGGCACAGGCATGGGGCTCGCGATCTCTCGCGCCATCGTCGAGGCTCATCGCGGCACTCTTCGAGTATCGAGCACGCCGGGCGAAGGATCGACCTTTACCGTGGAACTCCCCGTCTGGCGCGGAGCTACCAGATCCAACTCCAACTTGAGTTAAAGCCTGTTTCCGGGCACGTTACCTACCAGGTCAGGAAACAACAATATCGCGCATGATCCCTAAACAATTTGGTTGGGCGAGAGCTTTACAGTGCTTGACAGCATTTCGAGCGGGATGTAATTCTCGTGTACGTTACCGCTCGAAGAGTATCCTCCCATCTTGAGCGTTGCGTGACAGGCATGCCTGGAGAGTCCGCTTTACATCCATTTCGACTGGTGCTGCCACCCTCCCCTTCTGACGAAAAGGGCGAAGTGAAAGCATGGCGCCAACCGGTCGTACTCCGCACCTACATGCCGCACGCGGCCGATCGAAATCCGATGTTCCTTGAGACGCGTGTCTATCAGGGGAGCAGCGGGCGCGTCTATCCCATCCCGTTCATTGATCGTATCGCCGAATCCCCAGTCGAACGCTCATGGGATGCGGTGCACATTGAGAACGCCTGGCTTCGTCTGATGGTGCTGCCGCAAATCGGTGGCCGTATCCACGTAGGCCTCGATAAAACAAATGGATACGATTTCTTCTATCGGCAGAATGTGATCAAGCCGGCGCTCGTCGGTCTGGCTGGACCATGGATTTCCGGCGGAGTTGAATTCAACTGGCCACAACACCACCGGCCTGCCACCTTCATGCCGGTCGAGACCGTGATCGAGCGTCACCCGGATGGTTCGATCACGGTGTGGTGCAGCGACCACGATCCAATGCAGCGCATGAAAGGCATGCATGGCATATGTCTGCGCCCGGACACGGCCATTGTCGAACTCAAGGTCCGCCTTTACAACCGCACGCCCTACCAGCAGACGTTTCTATGGTGGGCCAACGCGGCCGTGCGGGTTCATGAAAAGTACCAATCTTTCTTTCCTCCCGATGTACGCTACATTGCCGACCATGCAAAGCGGGCCATAACTGCATTCCCGCACAGCGATCGTCCGTACTATGGCGTTGATTATTCGACGCGCGCGCGCGATGGAGTCCCGGGAGAAGAACAACCGAGCCAATTCCGACCCGATGGTTCGAATTCGCCGGACGACCTGAGCTGGTATGCGAACATTCCGGTTCCGACCAGCTACATGATCACCTCCACGAAGGAAGATTTCTTCGGCGGCTACGATCATCGTGCACAGGCCGGCGTGCTGCACATTGCCGATCATCACATCGCACCGGGCAAGAAGCAGTGGACCTGGGGTAATCATGAATTCGGGTATGCATGGGATCGCAGCCTAACCGACAGCGACGGCCCATACATCGAACTGATGGCCGGTGTGTATACCGACAATCAGCCGGACTTCTCATTTCTGGCTCCTGGCGAGACCAAGATTTTTTCACAGTTCTGGTATCCGCTTCAGCGCATCGGGCGGCCCCAGGCTGCGAATCTACAGTGCGCGCTGAATCTCACGCTAAAAGAGCAACATGTCCGCATCGCGTTGCAATCTACGCAGGATTTGAAATCTGTAACCACCAAGTTGACGTATCGAGGCTCGGTTGCCGCACAGTGGACGCAGGACATTTCGATCGGCAAGCCCCTGATTCTTGAACATACGTTTGCGATCGAAGTCCGCGAAGCCGAGCTGGCCCTCACCGTTGAGCAGGAGGGCGCGTTGCTGCTCCGTTATGCGCCCGGCCAGATCGTTCCCGCGCCCGCACCCACGGTGGCAACAGAGCCGCCCGGTCCATCCGACGTCGGGAGCGTCGAAGAACTTTACCTCACGGGTGTTCATCTCGCTCAGTACAGGCACGCGACTCGCCGGCCGGAGATCTACTGGCAGGAAGCACTGCGTCGCGATCCTTTCGATTCGCGAGCGAACACGGTGCTCGGCGAATGGCACATGCTGCGCGGCGAGTTCGGCGCGGCGGAAATGCTGCTGGGTAAAGCCATTGAGCGTCTTACCGCGCGCAATCCAAACCCTGCCGAAGGACAGCCGTTCTATCTCCTTGGACTGACGCTTCGCTTCATGCAGCGCTCCCCGGAGAGCTACGACGCCTTCTCCAAAGCAACGTGGAACGTCGGGTGGAAGGCCGCCGCGCACTGCGCTCTGGCACAGGCGGATGCAGCAGGCGGACGCTGGGAGATGTCGCTTCAGCATGCGCAACGCAGTCTGGCCAGCAATGCTGAGAACCTGAATGCGCGTAACCTGGCTGCGCTCGCTCTTCGCGCGCTTCACCGCGAGCACGAAGCGAACGCGATGCTGGCCGAAACACGAGCCATAGACCAGCTCGACCACTGGAGCCGCCATCTGGCATTGGGCGACGTGCCCCATGACAATCGCGTGCTTCTCGACCTGGTGTGGGACTACGCCTACTGCGGCCAGCACGAAACAGCCGTAGTTATGCTTCGCTCCGCCGATCTATCGGCCAAGGATGGCAGCGCACCTCTTGTGCTCTACACGCTCGGCTACCTGCTGCACCAGATGGGCCGCAGCGAAGAGGGCGATCAGGCGTGGCAGTCAGCCGCCGCAGCGCCGCCAGATTATTGCTTCCCGCATCGGCTCGAAGAGCTGGTTGTTCTTCAGACCGTCGTCGACGCCGTCCCGCAGGATGCGCGTGCGCCGTATTATCTCGGCAACCTGCTCTATGATCGGCGTCGATACGAAGAGGCCATCGAGCTCTGGGCGCGCGCCGCAAAACTCGATCCCGACTTCCCGACCGGGCATCGCAACCTTGGCATCGCGCTCTTCAACGTGCGTCATGATGCGGCCGGCGCGATCGCTGCCTTCGACCGTGCCCGGGCTGCCGATCCGCAGGATGGCCGCATTCTGTATGAGCGCGATCAGCTATGGAAGCGTACAGGTATCTCTCCGGAGCGACGTCTTGCAGAGTTGCTTCATCATTCCGTTTTGATCGCAGCGCGCGATGATCTGTCCGTCGAGTTGGCAACGCTCTATAACCAGACTGGGCAACCGGAGCGCGCACTGGCCGTATTGCTCGCGCGGAATTTTCAGCCATGGGAGGGAGGCGAAGGACTCGTTCTGGGCCAGTTTGTGCGCGCCCGCCTGCTGCTGGCGCGGCGCGCTCTTGCAACCGGCAATCATTCGGATGCAATCGCTCATCTGGAGGCGGCGTTGCACTCGCCGCAATCGCTTGGCGAAGCTCGGCATCTTCTCGCCAACAAAAGCGATATCGAATACGCGCTTGGCGTTGCGCACGCAGCCGCCGGTAATCCGCAGAGAGCCGAGCAGTGGTGGCGTCGCGCCGCGCGGGAGGCGGGCGACTTTCAGCAGATGAGCGTGCTCACCGTCTCCGACATGACCTACTGGCGAGGTGCCGCGCTCGACAAGCTGCAACAGCCGCAAGAGGCCCGGAAAGTTTTCAGGAACATAGCCGATCACGCAGGCACGCTTGAGCAGCAGGAACCCAAAATCGACTACTTCGCGACTTCCCTGCCTGCGATGCTGCTCTTCCACGAAGACCTTGCTCAGCGGAACCGGGTACTCGCGGCATTCCTGCGCGCGCAGGCTGCTTACGGACTCAATGGCGCGGAAGTCGCGATTCCGCTGCTGCGTGCGGTCCTCTCGCTCGATAGCAACCATCCCGGAGCGGCGGATCTTCTCCAGCACGCCGAATTCGACTCGCACGATTCGCACAGCGCGGCTAGAGCGAGATAACTGTGCACTCCGCACCGTCCGCTGCTTCCTCCTCCGAGCCTCACGCGCAGCAACTTCACCTTGGATATCTCGTCTGGATCGCCGCCGTCGCGGCACTTGGCGGATTTCTCTTCGGCTACGACTGGGTTGTCATCGGCGGGGCAAAGCCTTTCTACGAGGCGTACTTCCATCTGACGACAGACACGCTCATCGGCTGGGCCAACAGTTGCGCGCTGGTCGGCTGCCTCGCCGGATCGCTTCTCTCCGGCATGATCAGCGATCGTTTAGGCCGCAAACGATCGCTGCTGCTTGCCGGTGCGCTGTTCGCGGTATCTTCCGTATTTACCGGATGGGCTTTCTCGTTCTCTGCATTCATCGCGTGGCGCATTATCGGCGGCCTCGCCATCGGCCTCGCTTCGAACATTTCGCCCATGTACATTGCAGAAATCAGCCCCGCGCAGTGGCGGGGCCGCCTGGTCAGCCTCAACCAACTCGCCATCGTCTGTGGCATTCTCGGCGCGCAGATTTTCGACTGGCAGATCGGTACGCGCGGCGCAAGCCGATTCAGCGGCGCACTCTCAGCCGCGGCATGGAATGCGCAATACGGCTGGCGCTGGATGTTCACGGCGGTCGCTGTGCCGGCGGTGCTGCTCTTCTTTCTGGCCGGCATCATTCCGGAGAGCCCGCGCTGGCTGCTCTCCCGCCAACGCGCTGACGACGCGGAAGCGGTCCTTGCGCGCATGGGCGGCGGCGATTACGCGCGCGAGATGTCGCGGACAATCTCACAGCACCTGCAGCGCGATCGCACTCAGACTGCGGGCTGGCGGGATCTGGCCTCGCCCGGCATCCGGAACCTGGTGCTCATCGGCATCGGGCTGGCGGTGCTGCAGCAGTGGAGCGGCATCAACATTCTCTTCAACTATGCGGAAGAGGTCTATCGCAGTGCCGGATACGGCGTGAACGACATCCTGTTCAACATCGTCATTACCGGCTCCATCAACTTCGTCTTCACCTTGGTGGCCATGCTCTTTGTCGATCGCATCGGCCGCCGCTTTCTCATGCTGCTTGGTTGCGCCAGCGTGGGCGCCGTCCACATCGCTCTGGCCATCGTGTATCACCTGCATCTGCGCGGCCTGCCCATTCTTCTGCTCACGCTCTGCGCCATCGGCTGCTATGCCATGACGCTCGCGCCGGTCACCTGGGTGCTGATTACAGAAATCTTCCCCAACCGCATCCGCGCCCGCGGCGTCTCCGCGGCCGTATCTGCGTTATGGGCTTCGTCCTTCCTGCTGACCTTTTCGTTTCCGACGATCACCCGCGCCTTCGGACAGTCCGGGGCCTTCGTCATCTACGGCATTACCTGCGCGATTGGATGGATCGGCGTGCGTGCGCTGGTACCGGAAACGAAAGGGCGCACTTTAGAGCAGATAGAAGATACCGCCGCCTGATGCTGTCAATCGCCATGCGTTTCCAGCGCGACCGTTCGCGCCTTGCTCCGTACGCGATCGGCAAAGAGCGGCAGATTGCTGCGGAAGATCGTGTGCGGCGCCAGCCGCATTGGCCGCTCCGGCCGCACTCGCTCAACCAGGTAGCGCAGTAGTATCTCGAACGCTGTTTTCCCCTGCGCAAATGGCCGCTGATAGAGCGTTGCGAGAATGCGGCCGGTCTCCAGCAGCGGAATCAACTCCGGAAAGAGATCTGTGCAGAGCACCTGCACCTTTCCCAATAGCTGCTGCTCTTCCAGCACACGCAGGACCGGCAGACTGTTCGCGGTGCTTACATAAATACCGCCGACATCGGGATGCCGCTTCAACAGATTACGTGTCTGCCGCAGCGCCTCCTGCGCGCTCTCATGCGACTCCACTGCCGGCAGCAGCGACAGGTGAGGAGCCAGCAGGGCAAGATTGGCGGCAAAACCGCGCAGTTTCTCTGCGTGGTCCAGCACATGAAGCTCACCGGTCATCATCGCCACCGAGGACGGCCGCTGCATGGTGCGGCCCAACAGTTCGGCGGCCAGCGCTCCGCTCACATACGCATCGACCGACACGGCAGCCATGCGCTCACTATGCGGCGCGTCCGTTGCAACGCAGACCATCGCGGTGCCCGATTTGCTAAGACGGTTGATCGCCGGCTCAAACTTCGCCGGATCCCCAGGGGTGAAGATGATCCCATCAAATCGTCCTACGGGAATCGATTCGAGCAGCGCCAGGTCCCCTTCTCCCATGCGGGGATAGGTACGGTAGTCAACATCCATCTCCACGCCGAAGACACTGTCCGCCGCCGACCGCACACCTTCAAGAAGCGGCGCAAAAAAAGGATGGATCTGTTCCGGCAGATAGACCGCAATGCTCAGCCGGCGATTCAGTTTCAGGTTGCGCGCGGCGATGTTCGGCCGGTAGTTGAGCTTCTGCGCCATCGCCAGCACGCGGGCCCGCGTCTTCGGGTTCACTCCGGGCCGGTCGTGAAAGGCGCGATCTACTGTGGCGATGGAAATTCCGAGCGCCCGGGCGACGTCCTTAATGCCTGCCGGCTTTTTCGCTTTGTCCATGCAACCTGCATCCTAGAGCATCCTCCCGCTTTTCGAGATATATCTGCGGGATTCTCGTGCACGTTACCGGTAAAGCTAGTGAGGGCTCGGGCGTTTTCCAAAAAGATTGCTACCGGGCGGATACGAAGGGCAATCATGGCCTGAAAACGAATGATGACCCGCGTCTTCCATTCGCTTGACAAGGGTTTGTTGCACCGCCTAATCTCACATCGTTTCATAAATTGCCGGGAACGTACCCGTGAACAACTAGCAGAGGCCAATCGATGCACTACACACACACAGAGAAATTTTCGTCGGGCTCCTGGCTTATTCGCATTACCCTGCTCCTCGCCCTATGGATCGCCTTACCATCGGCGGTACTGGCGCAAATAGATCAGGGCACCATCACCGGCGCGGTCACCGATCCCTCGGGTGCAGTGGTGCCAAATGCGCAGGTCACGCTGACAGAGAACGATACCGGCCTCGTGCTGCAGAGCACGGCCAACAAGGCCGGGGTTTACGTCTTCTCGCCGGTAAAAATCGGCAACTACACGGTGACCGCGTCCGCGCCGGGATTTTCCACCGCTTCTTTGCCCGGTCTGGTTCTGAATGTGAACCAGCGGCTCTCGGCCGATGTGAAGCTGCAGGCCGGCAACGTTGCGCAAACCGTGACGGTGAACTCCGGTGCGGCGCAGCTTCTGGAGACACAGCAGTCGTCGACCGGACAAGTGGTCAGCTCGCAGGTGATCAATGACACTCCTCTGAATGGCCGCAATTACGTCTTCATCGCGCAATTGACGGCCGGTGTAACCCAATCCAACGGATCGCGTGGCGAGGGCAAGGGCGACTTCAACGCCAACGGGCAGCGCGCGGAGCAGAACAATTTTGTTCTGGACGGCGTAGACAACAACTCAAACGCCGTAGACTTCCTGAACGGCGCAGCATTCGTAGTGAAACCTCCGCCCGACGCCCTGGCCGAGTTCAAAGTGCAGACCAGCAACTACGACGCGCAGTTCGGCCACTCGGCAGGCGGCGTGATCAACGCCTCTATCAAGAGCGGCTCCAACGGTTTGCATGGCAACCTGTGGGAGTACTGGCGCAACGATGCTCTGGACGCGGTTGACTACTTCGCGCAGAACAGACCGAAGTACCGGCAAAACCAGTTCGGCGGCACCATCGGCGGCCCGATCGTCAAAAACCACCTCTTCTTCTTCGGCGACGTCGAGGCCAACCGCATTATCTTCGGCGAGACCGATACCTACACCGTGCCCACCGCGCTGATGCGTCAGGGAAACTTCAGCGAGCTGCTGAACCCCGGTCTGACCGGCCAGAGCCAACCTACAGTGCTCTACCAGCCTGGATCCAAAGGCTCGGCGCCTCTCGCCTGCACTGGTCAGCAGAATGTTTTCTGTCCGAACCAGATCAATTCCATCGCGCAGGGTCTTCTCAATCTCTATCCCCTGCCCAACGCCAACGGCGGCAAGACTTACAACAACTACGTTTTCAACCGGAATAATCTGGACAACACCGTCCAGTGGGACGGTCGCATCGATTGGAATGCCAGCGCGCACGACCAGGCCTTCTTCCGCATGAGCTACTACAACGAGCGCGGCGATTACGCTCCGCCGCTCGGGCCGATTCTCGACGGCGGCACGTATGGCGCCGACGGATCGACCATCAACATGGGCGAGAATTTCGCGCTCAGCGAAACGCACGAGTTCACCGACACACTCGCGAACGAATTCCGCTTCGGCTACAACTGGGGCCATTTCCAGTTCCTGCAGCCGGGCGCGCAGCAGAACATCGCGCCCACCGTGGGTTTGGGCGGCATCCCCTTCCAGAAGAACAATGGCGGCCTGCCCAGCACTAGCATCACTGGCATCAGCAGCTTCGGCTCGCCCGGCTTTTATCCGGCCATCGAATACGAGAACGTCTTCCAGATCCTCGACAACGTTACGAAGGTCGCCGGCAACCACACTCTGAAGGCCGGCGTAGCCTTTCAGCATGTGCGCTTCTCCACGACGGCGCCCACCAACCCCCACGGCGGCTATAACTACACCGGCTTCTACACCTCTATCCCTGGCCAGAGCTTTACCGGCTCAGGTGTGGCCGACTTCCTCGCCGACCAACAGAACAGCGCCGGGCTATCGAACTACTTCAACATCGATAACGTGCGCTGGTACAACTCCGGTTATTTCCAGGACGACTGGAAGATCATGCCGCGCCTCACATTGAACCTTGGCGTCCGCTACGACTATTACCAGCCGACGCAGGAGCGGCACGACAATCAGGCGAACTGGTATCCCACGGCTATCAACGGTCCAGGCTCCGGCACGGCAAACTATGTACTGGTAGACAGCAAACGCAATGTGCCGCTCGCGCCCAGCTTCCTCAACCTGCTCGCCTCAAACAACATCAACCTCGTGTACAGCGGCAATCGATCGCTGGTGGACCCGCAATACACTAACGTGAGTCCGCGTGTTGGTTTCGCCTACAGCCCCACGGATCGCTTCGTGGTGCGTGGCGGCTTCGGTCTGTTTTATGGAGGACTTGAAAGCGTGGGCGGCGCTCCAAATCCGGGGTTCAACTATCCCTTCTCCTTCTCCTCCAGCTTCCCGGCGCCCGGCTGCAGCACGACCGCGAACGTATGCCCCACCGACGGCCTGACGCTCGCGACAGGCTTTCAAAATGCGATCAACCAGGGCCTTCAGAACTTTCTCAGTACGCCCGGCCTGGTTGGCTCTCAGACGCAATTCCGCTCGTCCTACAGCGAGCAGTACAACCTGTCCACGCAGTATGCCTTTTCATCCACGCTCAGCCTGACCACTGCCTATGTCGGAAATGTCTCGCGCAGACTCACTGCATTCGCGGATCAGAATGCTCCGTTTGGACTGGCGGGTCCACAGGACAACTCGCAAAACATCCGGCCATTCCCGGGATTCGGCGGCTCGCAGTTCGACAGCTACGAAGGCGTGGGCAGCTACAACTCGGGCCAGGTCACGCTCGAAAAGCGAAATGCAAAGGGGCTCTACTTCCTCGCTACGTATACCTACAGCCACGCGCTGGATGACACCGCCACGCCGCTCGATGGGGGTGCGGGCACCTACCGTAGTCCGCTCATATTGCCCATCGGTTACGAATACACGAACTCCGATTGGGATGTCCGCCATCGCGTCACGCTGAACGCCAGCTATCAGCTACCCTTCGGCAGAGGGCGCGAGTTCCTCGACCGGGGCGGGCTGGTGAACGAGGTGGCAGGCGGCTGGTCGGCGGATTTGGTCTTCGTGGCGCAGACCGGCAATCCGTTTACCGTGAGTCCGAATAATAGCGGAGCCAACGGAGCCAATACGCGACGCGCGGTGCTGCTGCGCGATCCGTATGGCAGCGGCGGCTCGCCTGACCCCTCGAACGCGGGAACGCAGTGCGCAACCAAGACCCGGAACATCACCAACTGGTTCAACCCATGCGCATTCGGCAATCCGTTGCCGGCCAGCGACATTCCCAACACGCAAAGCGCGGATAATCCCATCGGGCAACCGCTGACCACACCCAGCGCCGTGCTCCCCTACCTGGGAACAGCCCGCAACCAGATCTATGGACCGGGCTACCAGCGCATCAACATGAGCGTGTTCAAGAATTTCGATACTTTCGAGCATCAGTACCTGCAGGTGCGCGCAGATATCTTCAACCTGTTCAATACGCCGGCCTTCGGTCAGCCAAGCGGAAATAACAACTCCAGCGGCGGCCAGATCACCAGCACGCGTTCGCTGGGCGCGTTTACCCCCAATCCGCGCTTCTTCCAACTCGCGGCAAAGTACTACTTTTAGCCATACCACTGCGGCAGGCCAGTCTCCCAAATGCTTGTCGGCTGCCGCAGTGGTGTTTTTTTCAAGCTTCGCTTGATCAAGCTTTGCCGGCTAACAGGATTAGCTCTGGCATGAGCGATAAGGTGATAGATAACGATGCACGTACGCGCCTCCGTCGCAGTTTTTCTCTGCTCTTTGGCTACTGCAACCTGTGTCGCAGCGCAGTCGGTCTCGGTCACCATTGATCCCGCCGGCCCGTTCCGCACCTTCGACGGTTTGGGCGCCGTCAGCGCCGGCGCATCCTCGCGTCTGCTGTATGACTATCCAGAGCCCTACCGTTCCCAGGTCCTCGATTATCTCTTTCTGCCCCACTACGGGGCCTCACTGCAGCACCTGAAAGTCGAGATCGGCGGCGACGTGAACTCCACCGACGGCTCCGAGCCCAGCCACATGCGCTCGCCGGATGATAAAACCTTCACGCGCGGTTACGAATGGTGGCTTATGGAGGAGGCCCATCGGCGCAACCCGAAGATCCTGCTCGACACGCTCGCCTGGGGAGCACCCGGCTGGGTTGGCAGTCAGAGACTCGGGCCGGACGCAGCCGGCAAACGCAGCCTCTACACGCCGGCCATGGCCCATTACGTCGCGGTCTTCCTCAATGGTGGAGAATCGCAATACCACCTCGATATTCCTTACACTGGCGACTGGAACGAGACACCGTTCGATGCGCAGTATGTAAAGACTCTGCGCAGCGTACTGGACAAGGAACGACCCGGCACAAAGATCGTCTGCTGCGATGAGTATCCGCACGAAGGCGGAGGGCAGTGGGCCATTCTCGATGCAATGCGGAAGGACCCGGCGCTCGACAAGGCCATTGATGTCGTGAGCGTCCACTATCCCCGCGAGAAGGGCAAGTTGACCACGCCCGCCGACGCAACCAGCTTCAACAAGCCCATCTGGTCAAGTGAAGATCAGCCTGAGTCGAGCGCCTCCAACATTCTGTCGCGCGACTGGGCCATCGGCGGCCGCAGCCTGGCCCGTCTTTACAACGAGAACTATCTGCAGGGGCACTTCACCAAGACCGAAATCTGGAGCCCTGTCACCTCCTATTACGACATCCTCGCCGCACCCAACTCCGGCCTCATGTATGCGAATACGCCTTGGTCCGGCCATTACAACGTGCAGGGAGCCATCTGGGCCACCGCGCAGACCACGCAGTTCGCCGATCCCGGCTGGCGCTACCTGGATAACGCTTCGGGCCAGCTCTCGCCCGGAAGCTACGTCACGCTTGCCTCACCAGACGGCCACGACTGGAGCATGGTGGTAGAAACCATCAACAGCATGCAGCCAACAACTCTGAAAGTTGCGCTCAAAGGCTCGCTCGGCAAGGGACCGCTGCACATCTGGGAGACCAACCAGAAGCGCACCTTCGAGCACGTCGGCGACATCACTCCTCACAACGGCAGCTTTACCTACACCTTCGATCCGGATTCGCTCTACACCATTACCACCACCACCGGCCAGCACAAGGGCACAGCCGTGCCGCCGGCGGACAAGCCCTTTCCCTTCCCCTACCGCGAGTCGTTCGAAAAGACGCAGCTCCTCCGTTCCCCTGCCTATCTCTCTGACCAGGACGGTGCGTACGAGGTCCACCAATGCGCCGGCCGCCCCGGCCGCTGTCTGGAACAGGTCATCACGCAGAAGCCGATTCCGTGGGGTCCGCTTCCCGATCCTTGGACTCTCGCCGGCGACATTCACTGGACGGACTACCGCGAGCGCACCGACTTCCGCGTGCCCGTCGGCGGCATCGCTACCCTCATCGGTCGCATCGACTCCGCCGATGTGTTTCAGGACCAGAAGGCGCTCTATCCCAGCGGATATGTCCTGCGCATTGAGGGCAGCGGTCACTGGGCACTGCTTGCCACCGCCTACAAAAAGCCTGAGAAGCAGCTCGCCACCGGTCAAATGTCGCTCGACACATCCCGCTGGCACAGCATGGAGCTGACCTTCCAGGGCAGCACCATCCGCGCCTCCATAGATGGAAAAGCCGTCGCCAATCTCCAGGACCAGACCCACACCCATGGCATGATTGGGATCGGTTCGGGCTGGGACCACACCGCATTCGACAACCTGGCGGTCGATAAGCCTGAATAACAGCGGGCAGCCAATCGCGCCTGCTCGGAATCACAGCGTCCATGGCGCGACCTACATGGCAGGGGCAGATTCAGATCTCGCTTGTCTCCTTTGGAGTCAGCGTTGTGCCGGCGAGTTCGTCGGCGCGGCAGATAGCCTTTCACGAAGTCGACCGCAAAACCGGCGAGCGCATCCACCACCGCAAAGTCGCCGACGATGATGAAGCTGTAGAAACGGAAGATATCGCCAAGGGCTACGAGTACGAGAAAGGCAAATTCCTCGTAATCGAGCCCGAGGACCTCAAGCGTCTTCGGCTTCCTGGCCAGAAAACCATGGCGCTGGAGCACTTCGTTCCGCGCGATTCCGTGGATCCCGCCTACTTCGAGCGGCCCTACTTCCTTATTCCCAAGGATGAGTTGCAGGCGCGGACCATGGCTACCATCAGCCGCGCATTGCGCGAGAGCAACCGCGTTGGTTTGTCCGAGATCACCTTCAGCGGCCGCGAGCACTTCGTAGCCGTCGCGCCGCCGGCCGAAGACGACAGCCCCCGGCTCAACATGTATCTTCTTCGCTATGAGGAGGAGCTTCGCGACCCGGCCAAGTATTATGGCGATCAGAAGAAGCTCTCCATCGATAAGAGACAGCTCGCCATGGCACAGCAATTGATCGAGTCCTACAGCGAAGCCTTCGATCCGTCGGCCTTTAAGGACGACTTTGAAGCCGCGCTCCGCGAATTTGTCGAGGCAAAGCTTAAGCACAAACCGCTGCCGAAGCGTCCGCCGGAAGCGAAGAAGGGTAAGGTCATCGACCTGATGGACGCGCTGAAGCGCAGCCTCGCCGAACGCAAGACCGAGCACCCCGCGGCCAAAACCCGGCGCCGTAAGGCCGCCTGACGATGCCGGCACGCGCAAAGAAGTCGCAGACTCCCTCCGCGGCGGTGGATACGCAGCTCGCCCGCTATCGCGAGATGCGCGATTTTTCGACGACCGCGGAGCCGTCCGGATCCACTAAGGAAACCAGCAAGGCCCGGAAGGCGCAAGCGGATGGCCTGCCTTTTGTCATTCAGAAGCACGCAGCCACGCGTCTGCACTACGACTTCCGCCTCGGCTGGAATGGCGTGCTCAAGAGCTGGGCCGTCGCAAAGGGCCCCAGTTACGTCGTCGCAGACAAACGCCTCGCCGTGCAGGTTGAAGATCACCCGATGGAGTACGGCGGCTTTGAAGGCACTATCCCGAAGGGACAGTACGGCGGCGGCACCGTCATGCTGTGGGATACCGGCACCTGGGAGCCGGTCGGCGATGCGAATGAAGGCTTCCGTACCGGGCGCCTCAAGTTCATCCTCCACGGACACAAGCTGAAGGGCCACTGGACGCTGATACGCATGGGTGGCAAGGCCGCACAGGAATCCAAACCAAATTGGCTCCTCATCAAGGAGCACGATGAATACGAGCGAAGCGCCGAAGATCCCGCGATCGTGGACGAAGCTCCCAAGAGTGTCATCACAAATCGCGATCTCGATGCCATCGCCAGCGCCTCCGACCACGTCTGGGACTCACGTACAGGCCTTGCTGCCGATGAACGAGCCAAAGCATCCCCATCGCCGAAGAAGTCCGTAAAGAAACGGAGCAGCCCTTCGGTTCCGAAAGACGCTAAAAAAGAGGCGCTGCCTAAGTTCATCCCGCCGCAGCTCGCTTCCTCGTCGGAGCGGCCACCCGCGGGCAAAGGTTGGCTGCACGAGCTGAAACTCGACGGTTACCGCATGCAGGCGCGGCTGGAGAACGGCAAGGTGCAACTGCTGACCCGCAGCGGTCTCGATTGGACGCATCGCATGCGCTCCCTCGCAACCTCGCTCGAAGTGCTGCCGGCAAAGACCGCCCTTCTGGATGGTGAAGTAATAGTTCTTGATGGGCGCGGCATCAGCAGCTTCGCCGCACTGCAAGCCGCTTTTCAGGAAGGCGCCAAGCATGCCCTCCATTACTACGTCTTCGATCTCCTCCATCTGGACGGTCACTCGCTGCGCACCCTGCCGCTCGCCGAGCGCAAGGAAGTGCTCGCAGACCTGCTCGATGGCTTCGACGATGACGCCATCCGTATCAGCGAACATGTGCAGGATGAGAAGGCAGCCCTTTTCGAGGAAGCATGCCGCCATGGCGCGGAAGGCATCGTCTCAAAGCGTTCCGACAGCCAGTATGTCTCCGGACGCAGTGCAAGCTGGGTGAAGGTGAAATGCGGTTTGCGGCAGGAGTTCGTAATCGGCGGCTTTACTCTGCCCTCGAACGGCAGCCACGGCATCGGCGCGCTCCTGCTTGGCTATCATCAGGACGGCAAGCTCATCTACGCCGGCCGGACCGGGACCGGCTTCACGCAGAAGCTACAGAAGCAGATACGAGACCGGCTCGACAGCCTCCGCTCGAACACAAATCCGTTTCTCGCTATCGGTACGGCGGAGCGCAAAGGTGCGCTGTGGGTCAAGCCCGAGTTGGTTGCCGAAGTCGCCTTCAGCACCTGGACCGCCGATAACTTTGTGCGCCAGGCTTCCTTCAAAGGACTGCGCGAAGACAAGCCTGCAGCAGAAGTGGTCCGAGAAAAGGCCGCCGGTATGCCCAATGCGCGTTCCGCCAGCCGAGCCGCGCAAGCCGTTCCCCACAGCACACGCGCCGAACCCCCCACCGCCATATCGATGCCGCGTGTCACGCATCCTGACAAAATCGTCGACCGGGAAAGCGGCCTTACTAAGGAACAGTTCGTCTCCTACTACGCCGAGGCTGCAGAACACATCCTGCCGCATATCGCCAATCGTCCGCTCAGCATCGTGCGCTGTCCTGGCGGCACCTCAGCAAAGTGCTTCTTTCAAAAGCACGTCAAGGTAGGTCTACCCAAAGGCATCGGCTCGGTCGACATCGTTGATCGCAAGAGCGGCAAGCCGGAGCCCTACATCACGCTCTCCGACGCTGCCGTAATCCCGGAACTTGGGCAGCTCAACGTTTTCGAACTGCATCCATGGGGTGCCCCCGCGAGTGACTTCGAGCATCCCGATCGGCTCATCTTCGATCTAGATCCCGACACCAGCATCGACTGGCAGACGCTCGCTGACACCGCCGCAGAAGTTCGCAGCCGCCTCAAAAAACTCGGCCTGGAAACATTTCTGAAGAGCACAGGCGGCAAGGGTCTGCACATCGTGGCGCCTATCAAGTCCGAACACGACTGGCCGAGCGTCAAGGAGTTCGCGCACCAGTTTGTCCTTGCCATGGAGGCGGATAACCCTTCGCTCTACATCACGAAGATGACGAAGGCGGCGCGCGCCGGCCGGATCTATCTCGACTATCTTCGCAATGAGCGAGGAGCCACCGCAGTGGCGCCCTACTCGCCGCGCAGCCGGAGTGGTGTTCCCGTCTCCGTACCGATGGCATGGAGCGAATTGAAGGCCGACGGACCGCCTCGCTGTTTAGTTGCAGCCTTTGCTGAATGGCGCAAACGGCTTTCACATGATCCCTGGGTCGAACTGCCGAAGACGAAACAACGGCTCACGCAAAACGCCATCGATGCTGTCGCGCCAAAAAGAAAATAGCGCGCGGATGCTCTCAGCAGCGCACAATCTTCGTAGAGTCGATCCCCCGCGTAGCATTGCGCGTATCCACCACCAGTTGCGCCTCACGCACAATTGCCTTGTAGTCGTAGCTGGAGTGGTCGGTCACGATCATCACGCAGTCGTACTCACTGATCCTATCCAGCGCCGTGCTCTTCATGTGCAGATCGTAATGCCGCCCCCGCCCGACTGTGGGAAAGAACGGATCGTTGTAATCCACCAGCGCGCCGCGTTGCTGCAGCAGTTCAATAATGGTAAGTGACGGCGACTCGCGCAAATCGTCGATATCGCGCTTGTATGCCATGCCCAGCACCAGCACGCGCGAGCCATTCAGCGGTTTGCGATGCTCATTCAATGCTGCGGCAGTTGCGTCCACTACGTAATACGGCATCTGCCCGTTGATCTCGCCCGCCAGTTCGATAAAGCGAGTGTGGAAGTCATACTGCTTCGCCTTCCACGAAAGATAAAACGGGTCAATCGGAATGCAGTGGCCGCCCAGTCCGGGTCCAGGATAAAATGGCTGGAAGCCGAAGGGCTTGGTCTTCGCCGCGTCAATCACCTCGAAGATATCGATGTCCATGCGCGCGCAGAGCTGTTTGAGCTCATTCACCAGCGCGATATTCACCGAGCGATAGATGTTTTCGAGCAGCTTGGTCATCTCCGCTACGGCCGGCTTGCTCACCGGCACGGTGCGGTTGAAGATACTGCCGTACAGAGCGCAACCCAACTCCGTCGCCGCGTGATCCACTCCGCCCACAACCTTCGGGATCTCCCGCCGCGCAACCGAGTCGTTGCCGGGATCTTCCCGCTCAGGCGAGAACGCGACGTACACGTCGCCCATTCCGTCATCGCCGCGCACCACACGTAAATTTGCGCCATTGCCTTTCTCCAGCAGCGGCACCACCACTTCTTCTGTCGTGCCCGGATAGGTCGTGCTCTCCAGCACAATCAACTGTCCCGCGCGCAGATACGGCGCCAGCGCCTGAACGGTGTCGGTGATGTAGCTCAGGTCCGGCTCGTGGTATTCATTCAACGGCGTGGGCACGCAGATCAGCACCACGTCCATCTCGCGCAGCCGATCATAGTTGCTGGTGGCCTCAAAGCCATTGGATCGCGCGCCCGCAATTTCTTCAGGCGTGATGCGAACGATATAGGAGCCGCCGCTGTTCAGCGTCTTGACCTTGGCCTCATCGATATCGAAGCCAGTCACGTGAAAGCGTTCGGCACTGAAGAGCAGCGCCAGCGGCAGCCCGACATATCCGAGCCCAATGATGCCCACACGGGCGGTGCGGTCCTCAATGCGCCGCTTCAGCTCCTGCGTCTGGTCTCCTGCCATGCTCCGTCTTTCTCAATGCGCGGGAAACTCATCGCCCGCTCGATCCAAATCCGCGTTCTCCGCGCCGGCTCTCCGCCAGTTCCTCTACCACCGTGACGGGCCACTCGGTCGCTGCGCGGAGCGGCGTCATCTGCACGATCTTATCGCCCTTGCGGAGGCGCACCGTCACATCGCTTCTCTGGAGCTTGACGCTTCGCAGCACCCCTGCAGGATCGCGGTCTTCCACCAGCGTGTATTCGGGCTGATTGACATTTACCAGGCACACCAGGATTTCGCCACGGTAGCCGGCATCGATGCGTCCTCCGGCATACGTAACGCCGCGGGCGGCCATTGAGGAGCGGTCCCCCAGCACGAACCCGTAGCCCTCCGGTCCTTCGACGGCGATGCCTGTGCGCACACGCACCATCGCGCCCGGCTCCAGCACCACGTCTTCCAACGCGTACAGGTCAAAGCCCAGGTCACTGCCCGGATGGGCCACCGTGGGAGCTTTCGCGTCTTCCTCCAGCAGCTTGACCCGCAATACGGCATCGGTCATCAATCGTTCCACGGAGCCATGCGCAAGGCCGCGCTACTTGGCCTTCGCAGCATCCTCTTTCTTCTGCTTCGCCCAGCGGCGGCGCTGCGCTTCGATGATTTTTCTGCGACCTTCCGGACTGATCCGTCGCTTGGCCGACGGCCTGCCATTGCCATTTTCCGCCGTAATCTGGGCAGCCATATCGCGGGAGTTGTGTATCAAAGTGCGAGCTGTCTCCAGCCGCTGAATCTCCTGATCCAGCGCAACAATGATCTCATGTCGTGTCATTTGGGGGGCCTTTGGAATCCGTATTTGTAACTGCGTACACAGTGGAGCAAAATCTCTCCAGAAGTATCTTAGCAACAGCATTCGTTCTTTACTTATGTCAGAAGCACGGCGTCTTCTTTTGGGCTTGAGATTTTGTTGTGAAGCAGGCAACATGCGCATCCAACGCAGGTGATCGATATGCTCGTTGCTCCTCCTCATTGGACCTCCACGTCCCAGTCGCTGGCCCAGGTTGGCCGTGGCCCGTCGCTGTTGATGCTGGATTATGACGGCACCCTCGCGCCCTTTTGCGAGGACCGCTTGCAGGCCCTGCCCTGGCCCGGTATCGCCGAGCGCCTGGATCGCCTCAGCGCTCTGTCCTCCGTTCATCTGGCTCTGGTCACCGGCCGCTCGGCTCGCGAGCTGGGCTCCCTGCTGCCGGTCAAGCGTCCGGTCGAAATTTGGGGCTCGCACGGGCGCGAACATCTCGCGGCCGATGGAGCATACACCTCTTCCAATCTTGCGCCCGCACAGCAAGCTGTCCTTGCTCAACTGGACAAGGCGCTGCTCGACTCTGGATTCGGAGCGCACATCGAGCGGAAGCCCGCCAGCCTGGCCGCGCACTGGCGCGGGCTTTCGGCTGCCGACGCGGAAACGATCGAGCGGGTCACGCGCGAAACATTCCGTGCCGCATGCGGGCGCTGCGGATTACAGTTGCTGGTATTCGACGGAGGTGTTGAGGTGCGCTCCGATTCCATTAACAAGGGTCACGCGGCGCTCCACATGCTGACGCGATTTCCCACCGCGACTGCCGCCTACCTCGGCGACGACACGACGGACGAGGACGCCTTCGCCGCTCTGCGCGGGCGCGGCCTCACTTTGCTCGTCCGCTCCGAGCCACGACCCAGCCAGGCTGCCTACTGGCTCAAGCCACCACAGGACCTGCTCGCATTCCTCGACGCATGGATCGCCGCGGCCGAGAGGACGATTGGATGATCGCACCCGCCCGCAAACAGACAGAAGCGCCACACCGTCGGCTCCTCGTCATCTCCAACCGACTGCCCGTACAAATCAAGAAAGATGAGGCTGGCCATTTCCATGCCATCCCGTCCAGTGGAGGCCTGGTCAGCGCCCTCACACCTATCCTCGCCGAATACGGCGGCACCTGGGTGGGCAGCACCGGTATCGCAAGCAATGGAGAAGCGCACGACGCTGAAGTCCGCAAGGTGCTCTCCGGCACTACCCGCGGCGCTGCCCTGCGTTATTTTCCGGTCTTTCTCACTGCGGAAGAGCAGACGAATTTTTATGAAGGCTTCTCCAACGAAATCCTCTGGCCGCTGTTTCACGATCTCCAGTCCCGCTGCAACTTCGCGCCGCGCTACTGGGAGTTCTATCAGCGCGTCAACCAGCGGTTCGCCACCAGTTCGCTGAAGGCCTCGCAACCCGGGGATGTGATCTGGATTCAGGACTACCAGCTGATGGACGTGGGGCGGCAGATTCGCAAACGCCGGCCGGAAGGTACTCTCGCCTTCTTCATGCACATTCCATTTCCCGCTCCCGATATCTTCGAAAAGCTGCCGTGGCGGCGCACCATCCTCGAGAGCCTGCTGGAGCACGATCTCATGGGCTTACAAACCCCGCGCGACGAGCGGAACCTTGTGGCCTGCATCCGCACATTTTTGCCCGGCGCCGAGGTGGAGCGCGAGCACGACTACCGCCGCGTCGCGTACCGCGGGCGCGAGACGCGCATTCAGTCCTTTCCCATCAGCATCGATTTCCACCAGTTCGCAGAAGGCGCAGCTAGCGCAGAGGTGGGCCGTCGCGCCTTCGAAATTCGCCGGCAGCTCAATGGCGTGCGCATCGCTATCGGCGTCGACCGGCTGGACTACACAAAAGGGATTCCGGAACGCCTGCGAGCCTTCTCCCGCCTGCTTCGCGATTACCCCGCCACCCGCGGACGTATCTCGCTTTATCAGGTCGTCGTGCCCAGCCGGGAAAGCATCACCGGTTACCGCCGGCTCATGCATGAGATAGAGCAACTCGTGGCACACATCAACGGTGAGCACAGCCAGCCAGGCTGGGTTCCCATTCACTATGTTCATCGCTCGCTGCCGCGCAAGGAGCTGCTTGCCCTCTATCGCGCAGCCAGCCTGGCGCTCATCACGCCTCTCAAAGACGGCATGAACCTCGTCTCCAAGGAATATTGCGCCGCCCGCACAGAGAACGACGGCGTGCTCATCCTGAGCGAGTTCGCCGGCGCCGCTCCCGAACTGCAGCGCGGCGCACTGCTGGTAAATCCCTACGACGAGCTCGGCATCGCAGAGGCCATCAACCGCGCGCTCGCCATGGACGCCCAGGAGCAGCGCCGCCGCATGCTGCGTATGCGCGCCTGGGTGCGCCGTCACGACATTCTTCACTGGCGCGATAGTTTCTTCTCTGCCCTGGAGGGATACCCACCCGCGACCTTGCCTTAAGCGGATCGCTGCAGTGCGCTCCTGAGCGGCAGGGTTATGACAAAGGCGGTGCCGTGATCTTCATCCCGCTGGCTGCTCGCGACATCGAGCCGCCCCTGATGCTTCTCCACGATTCCCTTCGAAACCCAGAGTCCTAGGCCCGTCCCGACATCTTTCTTCGTGGTGAAGAACGGTTCGAAGATGTGCTCGAGCACGGGCGTGGAGATGCCGTGGCCCGTGTCGGAGATGGAGAGGCGGACCTCATCCTCATGGGAACGCACTTCTATCGAGAGCACGCCGTAAGGCTCCATCGCGTCCAGTGCATTCGACAGCAGATTCGCCACCACCTGGCGAAGCTCGCCGGCCACGCCCTCGATCATCGCCTTTTCCATACTGCGCGTCACCCGGATCTGCCGCCCCTCAAGGCGGCGCCGGTAGAGCACCAGCACATCGTCCACCAGCGCGCACAGATCGATCGGCTGCGGCGTACCGGGGTCCCTATAGAAGCCCAGCGTCTGGCTAACGATGTGGCCTACACGGCGCAGCTCCTCATTTGCCATCCGCAGGTAGCGCTTGGACACTCCAGGCAATCCATCCTCGTGCAGCGCCAGGTACAACAGGTTGCTCACCGCTTCCAGCGGATTGTTGATTTCGTGCGCCACCGTAGCCGCAAGCCGGCCAGCGGCGGCCAGCTTCTCCGTGCGCCGCAGCAGGTTCTCGGTCGTCTTACGCTCGTGGATGTCCGTAGTCGTGCCGAACCAGCAAACCACCTCGCCCGATTCGGTTCCCGTCGCATCCAGGATTGGCTGTGCCTGCGTCATCACCCATCGATGACTGCCATCCGCATGCCGCATCCGATATTCGATTTCGTAGCGCCGCTTGGCGCATAATGCGCTGGCAAAGACCTCACCGACCCACTCCTTATCCTCCGGATGGATCAGCCCCAGCCCTCCAAAGGGCTCGCGCTCCGGCTCCGTCCCCGTGAAGGCGCGCCAGCGTTGGTTGACATACTCCGGACGTCCCTCGGGTCCGGTAATCCATCCCATCTGCGGGATCGCCTCCATAAGCTGGCGAACAAATGCAACCGAAGACACATCTCCGGCGACAATCTCAACCGGTATTTTCGGCAGCTTCTGCAATCGATCCCCCTGTGGACACATTCTTCCCATTGCCGCAATGAAACACTGCGCCGTGCTGTCGACTCACAGCAGCAGAGAACGCTCTTGCCAGTCCCTGAGCAACAGCCGCAGGGTTATTGGTAGGAATGCTCGATGTGCGGTGCGAGATGGCCAGCAAGGAGCATATCTGTGCACTTCATGCTCCCTTTTTTCATGCTCCCCTTTAAGTAGTCCCGCCCGCGTCAAGATCCCTGAGCACGGCCAAACTGCCGCCGGGAAGATCGAGATATTCCGCTTCGCACGCAACCTCAACGGTCGAAGTCAGCAAAGCCTCATAGCGTCGTTCGATGGCCAGCCTCACATCGGATGCCCCGGCATTGAAGATCACTTGGATGGGACCCCGGGTCATCCACAGCCACTTCTGCCCCTCCTCGAATTTCACCTGCACATCGGCTAAGTCACCTAAAGTCAATGCGATCTCCTCGCGTCGCAGGCGAATCAGCCGGCGGTGCCAGTCCAGCACCTCAGCGTGCACGCCCTGCCCCACTTCGTCCCAACGCAGCTTCGATCGCAGAAAGGTTTCCTCCGCCTGCGGGTCCGGCACCTCTTCCGGCGACCAGCCGAAGGCCATGAACTCCTTCCGCCGCCCCTCCGATACCAGGCGCCCCAGTTCCTTGTCATGGAAATCCGTGAAGTATTGGAAAGGCGTTGACGCGGCGAACTCCTCTCCGGCGAACAACATGGGCACAAACGGTCCCAGCAGCACCATCGCCGCCGCAATCTTCACCCGTCCGACGTCCACCACGTGGCTCAGCCGGTCGCCCTGCGCGCGATTGCCCACCTGGTCGTGATTCTGGATGTATCCAAGAAAGCGTTCAGCCTTCAGCGCGCCCACCGGCCGTCCATGGTTTCGCTTGCGATGGCGCGAGTACCGCCCCTGGTACACGAACGCTTCCTTGATCGCTTTTGCAAGGTCCTCCACGCTGCCAAAGTCCGCGTAATACCCCACCGTTTCGCCCGTCAGCACGGTCCACAGCGCGTGGTGAAAGTCATCGCTCCACTGCGCATCCAGCCCATAACCACCCGCGTCGCGCGTCGTCACCAGCCGTGGATCGTTCAGGTCGCTCTCCGCGATCACGACGTACTCCTTGCCGGTGTGATTCGCCAGGGCCCGCACCGCTTCCTCAAGCTGTTCCAGGAAATGGATCGCCGAGCGATCGATGAATGCATGCACCGCATCCAGGCGCAGCCCGTCGAAGTGGTAGTCGCCGAGCCACATCAGCGCGTTCTCGATGAAAAACTCGCGCACCTCGGCCGACCCCGCATCCTCAAAGTTCACCGCTCCGCCCCACGGCGTCTTGTGGTGGTCTGTGATGTAGGGACCGAATTTGCCGCTGTAGTTGCCGCTCGGTCCGAAGTGGTTATAAACCACGTCGATCAGCACCGCGAGCCCGCGCGCGTGCGCGGCGTCTACAAACTGCTTTACCCCGTCCGGGCCGCCGTAGGGCTCCAGCGGCGCATAGAGCGCCACGCCGTCGTAACCCCACCCGCGGTCGCCTTCCGCAGCAGCTAGAGGCATAAGGCTTACATGCGAGACGCCCAGATCGCGCAGATACTCCAGCCTGCCGGCGGCAGCCGCGAGCGTTCCTTCCGGCGTAAAGGTGCCGACGTGCAGCTCGTAAATCACCGCGCTCCCGAGCGTGGGCGGCCTCCATCCCGCATCGCCCCAGGCAAAGACGGAATGATCCACCACCTCGGAGAGCCCATGCACCCCGTCCGGCTGTCGCGGCGAGCGCGGATCGGGCGCCGGCGTCTCATCATCGTCGAGCAGAAAACCATAGCGAGAGCCGGCGTGCGCCGCCTCCACCGTTGCCGCCCACCAATCGCGCGGCTCCCGTTCCATCGCGTGCCGCTCTCCATCCACCAGCACGGAGACGCGTTCCGCCCGCGGCGCCCATACTCGAAACTTGTGCATGTCCAATTACCCTCAACAGGTCTGCTTTTCCTTGTAGGATGCAGCATCGGGCGGCATTTCTGCTGCGCCATCCACCCGTAAGCGCGGCTTTCGCAATCTCAATATCCGTCATGGCAACAAAAAGCTTGCGAGGCACCATACGCGTCGGCATCTCCGGCTGGACGTATGCTCCATGGCGCAGCGTCTTCTATCCCAAAGGACTGCCGCAGGCCCGTGAGCTCGCCTACGCCGCCGACCGCTTCAGCACGGTCGAGATCAACGGCACCTTCTACTGCCTGCAGCGGCCTTCGAGCTTCGCCTTGTGGGCCTCTGTCACACCGCCCGATTTCGTCTTCAGCGTGAAGGGATCGCGCTTCATCACCCACATGCTCAAGCTCCGCAATGCGGAGCAGGCACTGGCAAACTTCTTTGCCTCCGGCCTGCTCGCCCTCGGACCCAAACTCGGCCCTATCCTCTGGCAATTTCCACCGAATTTTTCCTTCAACCCGGCGCTTCTCGAGGCATTCTTCCAGCTGCTGCCGCAGACCACGGCGGACGCCGCCATCCTCGGCCGCCGTCACGATCATCGCGTCGAAGGCCGCGCGCTCACCGAAACAGACGAGAACCGCTCCGTGCGACACGCCATCGAAATCCGCCACAACAGCTTTCTATCCGACGACTTCATCCGCCTGCTGCGCCGCTATCGCGTGGCGCTCGTCTGCGCCGACACGGTCGAATGGCCGCGCCTCGTGGATGTCACTGCGGATTTTGTCTACTGCCGCCTCCACGGCTCAAAGGAGCTCTACGCCAGCGGCTATGGCCCCAAAGCCGTCGCCACCTGGGCCGATCGCGTCGTGGCCTGGGCCACCGGAAATCCGCCCAGCGGCCAGCGTGTGATGCCCTTCAGCGACCTCGAAGCGCAGCCCCACGATGTGTACGTCTACTTCGACAACGATGCGAAGGTCCGCGCGCCCGTAGATGCCCTGAGCCTCGAACGACGCCTCGCAAAGCTCGGAATTCGTGAGCCGCCGAAGTCGAAGAATGCGATTTCGGCAGAGCAGATCTCCTAGGAAAGGCTTGTTAATTCACCCATACACCGCCCGAACTACCTCCAGAGCGGGCAGCAGCACCGGATGCACCTCCACCGCCAACCGCCCGGCGCGCACTCCGGGATCGTTCTGCACGAGATCCGCCGCCGCCTCGATCGTCTCGGCCGATATCAACAACACCCCTGCAAGTTCGCCTTGATCAAGCACCGGGCCCGCCGCAAGGTAGCGGCCGGCCTCCGACTGCTCGCGCAGGTAGGCAAGATGCTTCGGCAGCAGCTCCGCCGCCTCCGGCCCTTCGGTTTCATTCCAGCGCGGCCCACGCTTGAGCAAGCCAAGGAAATACGGCTTTAAGTTCTTCGGCACATCCCGCATGCCCGTTTCTTTCGGATTACGCTCTTCCGTCATTCCACCTCGCAGACTTCATCATGCCATCCGCCGTCGCAGGACGTTCTGCTGACAATCCTGTTTGCCGCCTGCATTATGCTTCCCGTCACCGGAGTCTCATGTCACAGATCCCGCTTCTGGTTCTCGCCTCGATCGTGGTCACATGCACTCTGCATGCGCAAAAGAACGTACACCAAACGAGGACATTCGTCGGCTCGGCCGCTTGCAAGCCATGCCACGAAGCGGCCTACAACGGCTGGCGGCAGACCCGGATGGCCAACGTCGTTCGCGATCCGAGGCTCCATCCCAGCGCTGTGCTCGGCAACTTTACAGATCCAGACCCGGTTCGCACCTTCACGCTCGATCAGGTCGCTTTCGTTTATGGCAGCCGCTGGAAGCAACGCTACTTCGAGAAGCGCGGGCGCGACTACTTCCCGCTCCCCGCGCAGTGGGACATCGAGCATCGCAAGTGGCTGCCCTACCATGTCGCCGTGGGCACCGACTGGTGGACGCCACACTACGGCGAGGCAAACACTGATCGCCCCACCGGCCCCACCTGCGACGGCTGCCACTCCGTGAACTACAACCTCGCGACGCGCCTGGTGACTGAATGGAATGTCGGCTGCGAGAAATGTCATGGTCCCGGCAGCGAACACGTCACGCATCCCACCGCGAACAACATCGTTAACCCGGAGCGCCTCGACTCCGTTCGCGCCAACGACGTCTGTATGCAGTGCCACACTCAGGGCCGCCCGGTCTCACTTCCCATACACGGCGAATATCCGGACTGGCCGGTGGGCTATCTCCCCGGCGACCGCCTCGCCGACTTCTGGCATCTGGAAGAGGCGAAGCTCGGCACACAGGATTTCTATTTCTTCCTCGACGCCAGTGCACATAAAAACCGCATGCAGGGCAATGACTTCGTGCAAAGCAACATGTACCACCGCGGCGTGCGTTGCTTCAACTGCCATCAGGTGCACAGCAATCGCAATCCTTCCAACCTCATTGCCACCGGGAACGAGCTTTGCCTCACTTGCCACACAAAAGACAATCCCGCGGGCCTGAAGGGCACCGTCTCCGAGCACACCCATCACGCGGCGAACAGTCCGGGCAGCCAGTGCACCGCCTGCCACATGCCAAAGATCGCGCAGACGCTCGGGAACAAGCAGGCTGGCGACATCCTCGTCGCCAGCCATACCTTCCGCTTTCTTAGCCCTACGCTCACGGAGAACTCCAACATCCCAAACCCCTGCACCGGCTGCCACAAGGACAAGACAAATGTCTGGGCTGCAGAACAGTTGCGCGGCTGGACCAGCACCAGCCCCTGGCGCGTCGCAAACTAGCTGAGCCACTAGAATCGATTTATGCCCGCCGAGCGCCTCTACTACGCCGACTCAGCACTCACCGACTTCACCGCCACCGTCACCGACATCCGCGAGCGCTCTCGCAGCGGCGGCGCGTCCGTCTGGCAGATCGCGCTCGACCGCACCGCCTTCTACCCCAGCAGCGGAGGCCAGCCGCACGACACCGGCACCTTGGCCGCCACCGCGCCCAGCGGCGCGCGACTCGAAGCGCCCGTCGTTGAGGTCGAAGAGGATGAGCACGGCGAAATCTGGCACCTGACGCCGAAGCCCCTGCTCGCCGGCACGCAGATCGAAGGTCTCGTCGACCGGGAGCGTCGCATCGATCACATGCAGCAGCACTCGGGCCAGCACCTGCTCTCGGCGCTCTTCTACCGCGAGCTGCACGCGTTCACCATCTCCTTTCACCTGGGCGATACCGTCTCGACCATCGACCTCAATACGGAATCGCTGAATGCCGCACAACTCACCGGCATTGAACGGCTGGCGAACGAGATCGTTGCGGAAGCCCGTCCTGTCACTCTGCGCACTATTTCGGCAGAGGACGCCGATCACCTGCTCCAGGCCGGAACGTTGCGCAAGCTTCCGACGCGTTCCGGCGACATTCGCCTCATCACGATTGCCGGAGAAACCGCCGCGGGTGCGATCGCCGGAGAAGTCCCTGCGAATCGCGACCTCGACGTCAACGCCTGCGGCGGCACTCACGTCACCTCCACCAGCCAGATCGGCGCGGTGCTCATCCGCGGCACCGAGCGTATCCGCCAGTCCACCCGAATCAGCTTCCTCTGCGGGGGTCGTGCCATTGCCGCAGCCCGCGCGGACGACGCCCTGCTCACGCAACTCAGCCGGGAGCTCTCCGCTCCGCGCACCGATCTACCCTCAGTTGTCGCCCGCATCAAATCCGAAGTCCGCGCCGCCGCCAAGGAGCGCCAGAACCTGCGCGAAGAACTGGCCAACTACCACGCCGCACGCCTGCTGGTGGAAGACCCGCCGCAGAACGATCTGCGCATTGTCCGCCGCATCTTCCCGGACCGCGACGCCGATTACATCAAGCTGCTGGCCAGCCGAGTCGCCAGTGCTGCGGCTCATACCGTGGCGGTATTCGCGTCTACACACCAGCGGGAAGAACCTGCGGCCATTGTGATCGCCTGCAGCCCGGAACCGGGCCGCCACGCCGGAGAACTGCTGCGCTCCGCCCTCTCCGCCTCAGGTGGCCGCGGAGGCGGATCAGCCACGCTTGCGCAGGGCCTGGTACCACCAGATCAGCTCGCGGCGGCACTCGATATGCTCGAAGCAAAGCTGCGCCCCGGAACCGCTCCTGCAGCCTGAGAGCACTTCGCGCCCAACGCATCATGCTGCTATAGTTTGGGAGTATCTCCCGCCAATCTTGTGGGGCTATAGCTCAGCTGGGAGAGCGCGTCGTTCGCAACGACGAGGTCGTCGGTTCGATCCCGACTAGCTCCACCAAATCACCAGAGCTTAGAGACTTATCATCCTGAGTGAAGCGCCATAGGCGCGTAGACGAAGGATATGTTGCCTGTCGGGTGCGAGCGACACACTGTGCGTGAGCGACCACCGGAAGCGAACCCCAGAAACGCGCCGCAGGCGCATCCGCCCGGGACGGCGAGTCCCTACTTTTCGATCTCCACGCCCCGCCAGAAGGCGATGTGGTTTTTCACATGCTTCGCGGCCGGCTTCGGGTCGGGATAGTACCAGGCGGCGTCCTGGTTCTCCTGCCCGTCCACAAGGATCGTGTAGTAGCGCGCCTGCCCCTTCCACGGGCATGTCGACGTGGTGGAGCTGGGACGCAGATATTCGCGGTTTACCGCCACGTCCGGGAAATACAGGTTCCCTTCCACGGTTTCTACAGTGTCGCTTTCCGCAATTACCTTGCCGTTCCAGATCGCCTTCGCCATCGTTTGTGGTCGCCTTCTCCAGGAGTTGCAACCTCGCCGCTTGCGCCCGAGGCCACGCAGTACAGTAACAGATTCTTCATGGGCGCGGTTAGAGATCGCGCGCAAACCGCGCTGAGGACGCTGGCGCTTTCTTATGTAGCCGTACCACCGGCTCAATCCGGGCGCTGGATATCCGGCAGGGGCGGCGCCTGCCGCGACGCACTCCGCTTCTTCACTCGTGCCTGAGAGACTTCAAGCTTTTGCCGCGCGGTGCCGCTACGCTCGGTCAATTTCTCGATTTGCACCATGAAATTTGGCAATTGGTTGCGAATCTCCGGCAGATAGGGCCAGAACTTTGCGGCAATGAAGAACGGCTCAGCATTCGCCTCCACGAAGAGATCCGGCGCGAGCACCCCGTGATTCACCAGCGCCGCGGCCATCTCCCAGTAGGAGGTGACCTGTCGAAACCAGCAATTCGTCTCCGAGCCCGCATCGTTGATGACGATCAAAATTTCCTCTGCCGAAGTGGGCCAGAACTCGCCCGTCATCCACGCGCGGGCCTTGCGCAGTACCGGCTCCTGCCTGAGCTCATACAGCTTCAGGATGGTCGCTGCGTCTTCGCGTGCTGCAAGCGTACTTTCCATCTATATTCCTCGATCCAGGGTTACGCGACAGGCTGCGCCGCATCTTCTGCTGTCTTCTTGGGCCTGGCGGCGGCAGGCGTCGCCTCCTCGGGAGCGTCCCGCAGCCGCTTCGAGTAGTGGCAGGTGACGCCCGTCTCCTCTTCCTCGGCCTTCTTCCTGCGCTTGCTTCCCTTTTCGTCAGATGCCGCCGGCTTTTTGTTGTTGGGGCAGGTCAGGTACACGCCGGACTTCAGTGTCTTCTCGATCAGATAGGACGAGCCGCACTCCGGGCACTTCTTCGGCACCGGCTTGCCATTCGCCGTAAAGTCACACTTCGGGTAGCGCGTGCAGCCGTAGAAGGTGGTCCCGAAACGCGTCTTGCGCTCGGCGATATCGCCCTCGCCGCACTTCGGGCACTTCATCCCTTCCACCAGGTTCTGCTTGATGTACTTGCACTCCGGGTACCCGGAGCACGAGACGAATTCCCCAAACCGCCCCGTGCGCCGCACCAGATCCTTGCCACATACAGGGCAGGGTTCGCCGATCGGCACCGGCGGCTTCTGCTGCTCGCGGCTGCTCAGCCGGCGGACCGTCTTGCAGGGCGGGTCATCGTTATATCCCGGGCAGGCCATGAACGGCCCGAACGGCCCGTTGCGCAGCACCATTACTCGGCCGCAGGACTCGCAGTACTCATCTTCCTTCTCATCTGGATTTTCAAGCTGCGGCTTGGACGCGAAGTTCTCCTTGGTGAAGGTGCAGCTCTCCTTGTCTTTCTTGTTGTAGGTGCTGCACGCATAGAACGTTCCGAACTTGCCCCACTTGAGCACCAGCGGCGCGCCACACCGGTCGCATTTTTCATCGGTGGGCTGCTCCATCCGCTTGATGTTCTCCATGTGCTTCTCGGCATGCTTCAATTCCTTCTTGAAGTTGCCGTAGAAGGCCTTCAGCAGATCGGTCCAGCGCTCCTTGCCATCTTCAATGTCATCCAGTTCCTCTTCGAGCTTGGCCGTGTACTCCGGATTGAAGATGTAGGGGAAATTCGCCACCAGCAGATCGTTCACGACCGTGCCGATCTCCGTCGGAACAAACTTGCCGGAGCGTCCCTGGCCGACCTTCTGCACGTACTCGCGCTCTTGAATGGTCGAGAGAATTGTCGCGTAGGTCGAAGGCCGCCCGATGCCCCGCTCCTCCAGCGTCTTCACCAGCGACGCCTCGTTGTAGCGCGGCGGAGGCTCAGTGAACTTCTGCTCGTGCTTCAACTCTTCTAGCGTAAGTGTCTGACCTGCAGTCAGATCTGGCAGCTTGTTCTTGAGCGCGTCATCGTCGTCGTCCTTTGCGTCCTTGGCCTCTTCATAAACCTTGAGATAGCCGTCGAACTTCAGGATCGATCCCGTGACGCGGAAGTCATAGCGGCGGTCAGCCTCTGCCTGCACATCCACAATCGTCTGATCGAACACCGCCGGCAACATCTGCGAAGCCACAAAACGCCGCCAGATCAGCTGGTAGAGCTTGAACTGCTCATCACTCAGATAGCGCCGCACCGACTCCGGCGTGTGTCTGACTTCGGTCGGACGGACCGCCTCATGCGCATCCTGCGCATCTTTCTTGCTCTTGAACGCATTCGGCGATTCCGGCAGATAACTCGATCCCAGCTCTTTGCCGATGTACCCGCGCACCTCAGCAATCGCGTCGGGTGAGACGCGCGTCGAGTCTGTACGCATGTAGGTGATCAGACCCTCGGTGCCCTCTGTGCCAAGCTCCACACCTTCGTAGAGCCGCTGCGCCACGCCCATGGTGCGCTTCACAGAAAAGCCAAGCTGCCGCGAAGCATCCTGCTGCAGGCGGCTGGTGGTGAACGGCGCCGCGGGATTTTTGCGACGCTCCTTGCGCTCCACCTCGCGCACCGACCATTTCGCTTTCTCGATAGCGGTCAGAACTTCCTTCGTGATCCGCTCGTCCGGGAGCGCATTGCCGCTGACCGTATCTACCTTCGCGCTTTCACCATCAATGCCCACGAAACGCGCGGTAAAGACGTTCTCGTCCTTCGCGCCGGTCTTCAAGTCGGCATCGATCGTCCAGTATTCGACCGGATTGAATGCCTTGATCTCACGCTCGCGTTCGACAATCAGCCGCAGCGCCACTGTCTGTACGCGTCCGGCGGAAAGCCCGCGCCGAACTTTGTCCCACAGCAATGGAGAGATCTGGTAGCCAACGATGCGGTCCAGCACGCGACGTGTCGTCTGCGCGTCGACCAGATTGCGGTCCACCTGGCGCGGATGCTCGAAGGCCGCACGCACAGCCTTGGGCGTGATCTCGTTGAAGGTCACGCGTTGAATGGAATTCTTCGGCGATACCTCGCGCAGCTCGTCTTCGAGGTGTGCGGCGATGGCCTCGCCTTCGCGGTCCGGGTCAGGCGCCAGGTAGATATACGTCATCTTGCCCGCAATCTTCCGCAGGCGGTCGACCACCTTCACCTTGTCCGGCATCACAATCAGGTCCGGCTCAAAGGTGCCGTGTTCCAGCTCGACGCCAATCTTGTTTTTTGGCAGGTCTTTGACGTGGCCGATCGACGCCTCGACGACGAAGTCCTTGCCCAGATATTTCCCGATGGATTTCGCCTTGGCCGGCGATTCGACAATAACCAGTGATTTACTCATTGCTTCCCTTCACTTCCGCCTGCTCTCCGTTCCGGCCGCGGATCTGCCGGTGCGCCCTCTGTCAGCAACGCTACATTCTGCCCATGCTGGCAAATTGTTGTGCCAGCCGCAGGCAATTTCCGAACCCTACCACGCACTGCACTCACTGTCCAAGCCGATCAGGCCGCATGACATGGGTGAGGCATGTGCAATGCATCAGACGCACCGTCTGCCCGGAGGGTGCGGAATTTCCTTCTGTGGATATAACCAGAGGCACAAGATACGCCAGCGGCAGCCGGGCCGTTCCCTCACATGCGCCGCACGTAGTTCTTGCCCGGAAGCTGCCGGATATGGTTGTTCAGCTCCAGCTCGAAAAGCGCCGTAAATATCTCAGCAGAGGTCACTTGGCCGTCAAGTCGCTCAAGCAGCTCCTCAATCTGGAGCGCCTCATCCATGCGCAGCATACCGTAAACTGCGGCTTCCGAAGGGCTCAGAGGGGGACCGGGCGGTAATGCCGATTCACCCTGTCGCAGTAATGATGCAGTTACCCCCGCCCCGGATTCGGATCCGGCGGCGAAAAGGCTGTCCTGCACCCCCTGGGCTTGTCCCGGTCTGCCTTCCAACTCCAGCCGAGTCTGTGACGGAAGCTCCTCCCATACGTCCTCCCAGGTAGCCACCAGCTTGGCGCCCTGCTTGATCAGCGTGTTCGGGCCCCAGGCATTCCGGCTGGTCACATTGCCGGGAACGGCATAGACATCGCGGTTCTGCTCCAGCGCGCAGCGTGCGGTGACGCGGGTGCCGCTCTGCTCCCCCGCCTCCACGACCAGCACACCCACACTCATGCCGCTGATGATCCGGTTGCGCAGTGGAAAGTTCTGCGGAGCCGGAAAGGTGCCCATCGGCTGCTCGGAGACGATGGTTCCCCCGAACACGATAATGTCCTCCGCGAGCCGCTTGTTCTCCTTTGGATAGACGACGTCCAGCCCCGTACCCCAGACGGCCACCGTGCGGCCTGCCGCGGTCAGCGCTCCTTTGTGCGCCGCTGTGTCCACGCCGCGCGCCATGCCGCTCAGGATCACCATGCGCCGCGCCGCTAGATCGCGCGACAACATCTCTGCCATGCCGGTGCCGTATGGGCTCGGTGCACGTGTGCCCACTACCGCAATTGCCGGCCGGGAGAGCAGTTCACGGTCGCCGCGTACCCACAGCACGGGCGGTGGATCGAAGATCTCCCGCAGACGTTCCGGGTAATCGGCATCGCCGAACGTCATCAGGCTGCAGCCGCTTTCTGAAATCGTGTGCCACTCCTGCTCAGCGGCTTTGCGTGCCTTGCCCTCGGCGATAAATCGCGCAGACACCATGGGAATCTGCAGTGCTTCAAGCGCCGTCAACGGAAGCTGAAAGAGCTCCGCCGGCTCCCGCATACCGCGCACCGCGCGCATAATCCGTCGCGGCCCAAGACCAGGCGTCAGCGCCATAGCAAGCCAGGCCAGGGTAGTTTCAGTTGCAGCAGGGGAGATGCAGATGGTCTGTGGGCCCGGCATTACGTCGAGGCTAGGGGCAGCTTGGGACCGAGACAATCCGACGAATGGGGTACGGACACCCCCGCCCCACTGTCGCCAGTACACTATGCAGTGACGACCCGCCTTCGCATCGCAGCTATCCGCTTTCTCAATCCCGCGCCGCTGATGTGGGACTTCGATCACCCGCCCCACGCTGTCCCGCTCGCCACCCGCTATGACATCGAAAGCATGATGCCCGCACAATGCGCGGAGCGTCTTGCCGCCGGCACGGCCGATCTGGGCCTGGTGCCCATCACCGCCTTTGCGCACAGCCGCGATCTCCGCATTGTCCCCGGCTGCGCGATTGCCTCGAAGGGCGAGATACGTTCGCTGTTGTTGGTTGTACGCGCGGCCACTGGCCTTGAGAATGTGCGCAGCATTGCGACCGATACATCCTCCCGAGCCACGCGCGCCTACGTTGAAGTAATGGCCCGGCACTTTTGGAAGATTCCCGCCACCTTCCTGCCGCACCCGCCCGATCTCGACGCCATGCTCGGCGCCTGCGATGCAGCTTTGCTGATCGGCGATCCTGCTCTGCTCGCGCTTGAAGACCGCGCCGCCCGGCAGCAGCGAACCGGGAAAAAATTGCTGTACCTCGACCTTGGCGCGGAATGGCACAAACTCACCGGGCTGCCCTGGATTTCGGCGCTGTGGGGTGTGCGCGAGGAAGCCGTGCGCTCAGCCGAACCGCGCGAGCGGCTCCTGGCCGATCTCGTTGGATCGCGGGATGCCGGCCTTTCCCATATTGACGATCTGGCCGACGAATGGGCCATGCACATCGACGTGCCTCGCGCCACGATCCACACCTACCTAAGCAAGAACATTCACTACATCCTCGACGACGACTGCCTCGTCGGACTGCGGCGCTTCTATGAGCTCGCCGCCGGGTGCAATGTGCTGCCCGCAGTCGCGGATCTGCCCCTGCTCTGAACCAACTGGTAGGCCGCACAGCCTGGAAGCGTTTCCGCGCGTCCAAGAGCGTGACGCCCCGGTGAAGCTGTCCATTCGGGATCTGGATCGAAAGAGGCACTCGTGAACAAAGCGCTGCTGGCAGCCGCTCACAGCTCCGCTACAAAACACCGCGCCATGCACTGGCTCGTCCACCTGGGCGCGGTCGGCCTCTTCGGCATCTCGCTGCTGGATGCCTGCCCGTTCCCTTTGCCGATTCCGGGAACGGCTGACCTGCTGCTGCTGATTCTGATTGCCCGCCGTGGAAATCCATGGCTGCTGGTGGCTTTGGCGGTCGCAGGCGCGGCGATCGGCGCGTTTACGACCTGGTCCGCCGGCAAGAAAGGCGGCGAAACCGCCCTGCGTCACTACGTACCGGAACGCTACTACGACCGGATTACCGGCTGGGTTAAGAAGCACGGAGCCGCCGCCGTCGCGGTGTCTGCGATTAACCCGCCTCCTGTTCCCCTCATGCCGTTCCTCGCCGCCGCCGGAGCTCTGGGTGTCCCCCGCGGCCGCTTTCTCATCGCATTTGCCGCCGCGCGGACCGTACGGTACGGCATTGTCGCATGGCTGGGCGTGCGCTACGGACGCCAGATGATCCGCTGGTGGAACCACTATCTAGCACACTATTCCGGAGCCATCTCGTGGGGCATATTCGCGCTCTTCGTCGCGGCATTCGGCTGGGCCTTCTGGAAATGGCGCCAGAGCCGCACGCGCCATGCGCCGCAGCCTGCGCATTCCTGAGTCAGCGAGCCTGTTTGGGCAGTGGGCGGGAGATCACGCATGCATTCACGCCGCCGATGCCACTCGAAAGCTTGCCCGCGAGCCCCTCCGCCGTCACCGAGCTGCCGGCGAAGACATACCGCCCATGAATGCCGGCGATTGCCGGGTTCAGCGAATCCTCGGTAAGCAGCGTCGGGAAGAGATGACCGGTCGCATATCCCAGGTATTGCGCAGTCAGCTCCCAGCCTCCGCCGGCGCTCATGCCGTGGCCGAAGGTGCCTTTGCGGGCGGTGACCATCACGGTCTCCGGCAGCATGGTGCGCAGCGTGCTGATCTCCGCATAATCGCCCGGCGTCGCCGTGGCATGCAGGTCCCAGGTGCGTATCTGCTGCGGTGTCGCGTGGGCCTCTTCGAGCGCCTGGCGGATGGCCGCCTGCGGCCCTGGGATAGAAGGCGTGATGATGTGGTGCGCGTCCGAGCTTACGCCGGCCGCCACCGGCTCCATGCCGATCGGGGTCATGCCCTTGCCCTGCAGAAACTCCATATCGCCGACGATCCACACCACCGAGCCGCCCGCGACGTGCGTGCCCTGCAACTGCGTCAGCGGATTCGAAACCTGCCGGCTGGCGGAAAGCACGCGCGCGCCGTAGAAGGAGCCCACGATCAACGGGTGCGGCGGCGGATCGGTAGCGCCGACGACGACCACCTTCGCATCGCCCCGCTCGATCGCATGCATGGCGAGCCGCAATGCCACGCCGAAGGTTGAGCATGCAGCTACCGGCGCGAACGCGAGCCCCGTAATGTGTCCGAGGATGGAAACCTGCGAGGCCGGCGTGTTGTGGATATTCCAGATGAGGTTGGCAGAAATCTTCCAGGGCGGATCGGGCGCGCCCCACTTCTCCTGCAACCGTACATGGCGCTTGCCTCGCTCCCGCAGAACGTTCAGCTTGCCCTGCTCGACGTTGCCTTCCATGACCAGCGAATCGATGGCCGCGGCTTCGTCCAGGTATTCGCGCAGCTCGGGCGAGCGCGCCATCCAGTATGCCTCCCACGCCAGCGACAACTCGACCAGATCGCCTTCGGCGTCGGCGGGGTTCAGCGGCACATCGTCCAGCCCCTTGAGCTCTCCCTCAAGATAGGCGCCCAGCGCGCTGTTGTTCTCCCGGCTGCCCCAGAAGCGGTTCCAGCGCCGCTGCGCCAAGTGCAGTGTCACGCTGGACTGGTACATCGTCTCAACCGAACCCAAACCTGTGCCGATGTAGACATGCGCCTGGCCGCCCAGCTCTTGCATCACCTTTTCGAGCCCGGGATTCTGCTCCAGTGCCTGAACAAACGCGCCAATCGCATAGAGCGACGGATTATCCATCTTCTCTTTCAGATTTTGGTAATGGCGCGGCGCGAAACGCGCATCGATCCAGCGCTTGTAATCCTCGAAGCGAAACTCCGGCTCACCTACGAGGAAATTGCTTGGACCGAAGCCCTCGAAGGGCGTAAGCCAGCTCTCGGATTTCTCCAGATTGCGCGCGAATGCTTCAATATTGGGCGATTTTGGCGCCACAATGCCCCATCCGAAGACACCGACGCGGGTCCGTTTTCGGCCGTCAGGCTGGTAATTGGGAGCAACCGGCTCTGCAGCGGATGCAACGGAATCGGGGCTCGTCGTCAACTCGGCTGGGCTCATAACTGGCCCTTCGATTCTCGCCGACGACGCACATGGATGTCCATGCGACGCAGCAAAGGATCAGTGATGTTTAGAGTTTTTGAGAGCGCACCAGAGGAGGAGCGCGCTCAGTGCACCGGGTGGCCTACTGCGCCCGGAGTGACCCGTTACCGTTGCTTCCTTCCGGACCTGGCGGGGTTGGCGGGATTCCGTCGCGTAGGACCCGGCACTCGACAAGAATATCACCGCGATACCGCCAGAGCGCGCTCCGGTAAAATACTGAGGTGAACCCCACCGACATTCTGGAAGCACCTCCTGTCGTGCTAGAGGCGGCTCCCGCGCGTCCGCGTGTCGGATTTGTCAGCCTTGGGTGCCCCAAAAACCTGGTCGACAGCGAAGTGATGATGGGTCTGCTGGACCGGGCCGGCGCCGAGCTGACCGCAAATCCCGATGCGGCCGAAATTCTCGTCGTCAATACCTGTTCGTTTATCGATTCGGCGAAGCAGGAATCGGTCGACACCATCCTGGAGATGGCCCAGCACAAGACCGCTGGCCGGGCGCGCAAGCTGATCGTTGCCGGCTGCCTGGTGGAGCGCTACCGCGACGAGATTCGCAAGAACATCCCCGAGGTAGACGCGGTGGTCGGGACGGGCGAGCTCGAATCCATCCTGACCGCCGCAGGCCTCGCACCGCCGGCTCCAACCACGCCTCAGCTGGTGAACATCACGCTGGCTGCTCCGGCAATTCCCCGTCTTGCGCCTGCCGATGCTGCAGCATCACGCGCGGAAGGCGATCTGCGCGAGCAGCAGGGACGCTTCACACGTGATGCATGGGACGGCGCATCTCCGGCGCTCCCGACCTATCTCTACGACGAAACGACGCCGCGCCTGCTCGCCACCGGAAAAACTTCGGCATATCTCAAGATCGCCGAGGGCTGCGATCATCCCTGTTCGTTCTGCGTGATCCCGAACCTGCGCGGCAAGTTTCGCTCACGCCGCTTTGAATCGGTGATCGCAGAGGCAGAGCAGCTCGTCGAGCGCGGCGTGCGCGAAATCACGCTCATCGGCCAGGACACCACCTGCTACGGCGAAGACTTCGGCCTCAAGGACGGCCTTGCAGCACTGCTCGACCGCCTGGCACAGATCGATGGCCTGACCTGGCTGCGCTTTCTCTACGCCTATCCCAACAAAATCACCGGCCGGCTGCTCGATACCATCGCGAAGCATGACCGCATCGTGAAGTACATGGACGTGCCACTGCAGCACGCCTCCGGGTCAGTGCTGAAACGCATGCGCCGCGGCGCGAATGCGGAGATCTTCCTGAAGACGCTCGAGAAACTGCGTGCCGCTGTGCCCGGCATCGCGCTGCGCACCAGCTTCATCGTCGGCTTCCCCGGCGAGACCGCGGAAGATCACGCTGCCTTGATGAACTTTGTGCGCGAAGCGAAGTTCGACTGGATGGGCGCTTTCGCCTACTCCGACGAAGAGGGCTCGCACGCCTACGAATTCGATACATCGCTCAAGGTCCCGAAGCGCACTATTGAGGGCCGCCGCCGCGCGCTGATGAAGCTGCAGCAATCCATCAGTCGTGATGGCAAGCAGCAATGGATTGGCCGGACGATGGACATTCTGGTCGAAGGCGAGAGCGAGGAGACGCCGCTCTTGTGGGAGGGCCGCTCCCAATTTCATGCGCCGGAGATCGATGGCAAGGTCTACATCAATGACTTCGGCCCGCACGAAACGCTGGTGCCCGGCACCTTCTATCGCGCCGAGATCACCGAAGCGCACGACTACGACGTGGTCGCGCGCATAGTGGAATAGCTATGGCCGAAGCGAAAGAAAAAATCCTGCGCTGCCCCATCTGCAAAACCGTCGTTCCGGTTGACGACTCGAATGCGCCCTTCTGCAGCGACCGCTGTCGCGTCATCGACCTGGGCAAATGGGCCAGCGGCGGATACCGCATCTCCTCACCTATCCTCGATCCCGAGGTGCTGGAGGATATCGACGAGGCCACACTACGGCGCGCCCAGCAGGAGAAGGATGCGGAGGAACGATGAGCGTCCCGTGGCCCGATGAACGATAGACCCTCCGCAGTGGCGGCAACCGGCAGGAAAACGATGTGGGCGTGGGCTGTTGGCACCTTCTTCGGAGCTGGGCTGCTGAAGCCCGGACCGGGAACGTGGGGCTCCGTTGCAGCGATCCTGTTGTGGATGAGTGGGGTTGTCCTCCACGAGTATCACCCCTTTCCCTTCTTTGAGTGGCAAGCCTTCTGGCTCTGCTACGGCATGCTGACATTTGCAGCCGTCGTAATCGCGTCGCTGTTCGGCATCCCAGCCGCCACCACCGTAGCTGAAGAATCCGGCCGCGAAGACCCCGGCCACGTCGTCATCGACGAAGTCGCCGGCCAATGGCTGACCCTCGTCGTCTGCAAGCCGGACTGGCCTCACGCCCTCCTCGCCCTCGCGCTCTTCCGCCTCTTCGACATCACCAAGCCATGGCCCATCCGCAAGCTCGAAGCCCTCCCCGGCGGCTGGGGCATCATGCTGGACGATCTCGCCGCAGGACTGTTTGGCCTGATCGTGCTCGCCGTCATCCAGCACTGGTGGTAGTCTGCGCGTCTAACCTGAGCAGTCGTAGACTGGGAGGGCCAGCCATGATCCGCATTGCCAAGTCCGACCACGCCAACTCGCACACTCCACGCATCGACTCCGTCACGCCGGATGCCGCACTGCCCGGCGGCGAGGTAGAACTGGCCGGCACCGCGCTCGGCCCAACGGCGGAGCGCCGTCCGCTAGCCGTAGTCGATGGCTCGCTCGCGCCGGTTCTGCTCAGCCGGCCGACGCGCATGAGCATCCGGGTGCCGGAAAGCGCCGAGGTGGGCCGCCTCGAAGTGCGGCAAAACGGCGCCACCAGCAACGCTGTCACGCTGAAGGTCGGCCGCCTCCTTGCCGAGAACGTGAACCCCGTCGCCAGTCCGGTGGTCGACGCTGAGGGCAACGTCTACACCACTCTCTCCGGCCAGCGCGGCGAAAAGATGCCGGTGTCTATCTATCGCATCTCGCCCGAAGGGGACATGGACAGCTTCGCCGTCGACATCGTCAACCCCACGGGACTCGCCCTCGATACCGACGGCGTGCTTTACGTTACCTCGCGCCACGAGGGCACGATCTACCGCATCACGCCCGAGGGCGCCAGCTCCGTGTTTGTCGAGGGCATGGGCGTTGCCACCGGGCTGGCCTTCGATCCAGCGGGCAATCTTTACTGCGGCGACCGGTCAGGCACCATCTTCAAGATCGCGCGCGACCGCCAGATCTTCGTCTTCGCGACGCTGGAGCCAAGCGTATCCGCCTACCATCTCGCCTTCGGGCTGGACGGCACGCTCTTTGTTTCCGGTCCCACCACCTCCAGCAACGATGCGGTCTACGCCATCGACCGCGACGGCAACGCGCGCGTTTACTTCCGCGGGCTTGGGCGTCCGCAGGGAATGGCCGTGGACATCGCCGGCTCGCTCTACACCGCAGCCTCCCATCGCGGGCGGCGCGGCGTGCTGCGGCTGCCGGTCGATCGTGCGCCGCAGGACGAGCCAGAGCTGGTGATCAGCGGCAGCGGAATCGTGGGTGTTGCGTTCAGCCCGTCGAGCAGCGCCATCGTGGCTACCCACACGGCCATTTATGATGTGGCGTTGGGCGTGGAAGGGCTGCGTTTCTTTTAGCTGATTGAGCTGATCCGCACGCGCTGCATCCCACCCTGCAGTCATTTCGGAAGGTGACCCACTCGCATGCTCGCTGAAACTATCGCCGTCGGCTCGGAGATGCTGACGCCGTTTCGCCAGGACACGAACTCTCTCTTCATCACGGAACGCCTCAACGAGATCGGAGTGAGGGTCGCGTTCAAGACCACTGTCGGGGATCGCATGGAGCATCTCGTCAACGCGGTGCGCACGGCGGCGCAGCGCGTGGACATCGTCGTCATCATGGGCGGGCTCGGCCCCACGCAGGACGACCTGACGCGCCAGGCTGTGGCCGAGGCCATGGGCATTCACATCCGGCGCAACGCCGACATCGTCGCTGACCTCTACAAGCGCTTTGCCGCGCGGCGTATGAGCATGACGGAAAACAACGCGCAGCAGGCGGACGTGCTGGAAGGCGCGCACGTCGTTCCCAACGCCAATGGCACCGCCCCCGCCCAGTGGCTGGATACTGTCTTTGGCGGCCACCGTAAGATCCTGCTGCTGCTGCCCGGACCGCCGCTCGAGCTCAAGCCGATCTTCGAGGCGGAGTGCATGCCGCGCCTGCGCGAAGCCCTGCCGCAGCGATTTATCGCCATGCGTACGCTGAAGGCGGCGATGATCGGGGAGTCGGCCTGCGATGCCCGCATCTCGCCCATCTACAAGCACTACCCCGATATCGAGACCACCATCCTCGCCAGCGGCGGCGATATCCAGCTCAGCCTGCTCTGCGAAAAACCGGCGCTCGATCTCGCGCAGGCGCGCGTGGATGAACTGGCCAGCCGCATCGAAGAAGAACTGGACGATCTCATCTATTCCACCCAGGGCGAGTCGCTGGAACAGATTGTGCTGCTCTATCTCGGCATAAAGGGCGCCACTCTGGCTGTAGCGGAGAGCTGTACCGGCGGCTTGGTCGCCGAGCGCATCACGAGCATTCCCGGCAGCTCACGAGCTTTTCTCGGTGGCGCGGTGACGTATTCCGACGAACTGAAGACCTCTTTTGCGGGCGTGAATGCAACGCTGATCGAACAGCATGGGGCGGTGAGCTCGCAGGTGGCCAAGGCCATGGCGGAAGGCATCCGCAAGAAGACGGGCGCCACCATCGGCCTTGCGGTGACCGGCATCGCTGGTCCCGGCGGAGGAACAGAAGAGAAACCCGTCGGACTCGTTTATATCGCCGTCGCCAACGGCAAAGAGACCGAGGTAGTGCAGAAGAACTTCGCGGCATTCTCGACCCAGAACACGCGGGAGCGTGTGCGGATGCTGAGCGCGCAGGCCGCGCTCGACCTGGTGCGGCGGCAGTTGATGTGAAAGGCGTTACACTCGAAGCCGTTCCCATGCTCCTCTACATCATCGCCGGCCTCGTCGCTTATCTGCTGGGCTCGATTCCCTTCGGACTCATCCTGGTGCGCATCTTCCGCAAGCAAGACATACGTGAGCAGGGCAGCGGCAACATCGGCGCCACGAATGTGATCCGCTCCGGCAGCAAGGGGCTGGGTGCGGTGACGTTTCTGCTCGACGCCACGAAGGGGCTGGTCGCCGTCCTGTTTGCCTGGCAATTGGCGCTGCACACGCATCAGGCACAGTGGCAGGCACAGAACCTTGCGGCCACCGCCGCAGTCTGCGCCATCATCGGGCATATCTACACGGTGTGGCTGCGCTTCAAGGGAGGCAAAGGCGTCGCCACCGGCTTCGGCGTCTTCCTCGGTATCGCTCCGCTCTCCGCATTGGTTGCACTGATCGCATTCATTGTCGTCTTCGCAATCAGCCGCTACGTCTCGCTTGCCTCGATCGTCGCCGCGATCGTCTTTCCTCTCGCAGCCCTGCTGCGGCATCACGAGCCGCTGACGCCGTTCATGATCGCCGTTGTGGTTCTGCTGCCGCTGCTCATTATCGCAAAGCATCATGCAAACATCCGCCGCCTGCTCAACGGCACCGAATACCGTTTCGGCAAATCGAAGGCCGCTGCCGCGTGAGCCGCCTCGCCATCATCGGCAGCGGTGCGTGGGGCACCGCGCTAGCGATCTCGTTAGCTCAGCGCGGGCACTCCATCTCGCTCTGGTCGCATACCCACGCGATAGCCGAAACCATCACGCAACATCGGGAGAACCGCAGGTATCTTCCGGGTTTCACGGTGCCGGATACCGTGCAGCCGACAGCCAACCTGCCGCAGGCGCTCGACGCGGCCGGTATCGTCATCGGCGTTATGCCTTCCGCTCATGTGCAGGAAATCTACACCAGGATGGCTCCATACCTGACAGCCGATCAGGTGATCGTGAGCGCGACCAAGGGCATCGTGACCAGCGGCGCCCTTCCGGTCCGCTATCAGCGCATCAGCGAGGTGATTACCGAATCGCTCAGACCGCGCTCACTGCCTTGCGCAATGCTCAGCGGTCCATCGTTCGCGCAGGAGGTCGCCGCCGCCCAGCCCACGGCAATGACCATTGCTTGCACCAATATGTCGGTGGCGGCCCGCCTGCAGGAAGACCTTTCCGGGCCGGCACTGCGCCTCTACACCAACGACGACGTCATCGGAGTAGAGCTTGGGGGCGCGCTCAAAAATGTGATCGCCATCGCGACCGGCATCGTCGAAGGGCTCGGCCTTGGCCACAACAGCGCGGCGGCGCTCATCACACGCGGCATCGCAGAGATTACGAGACTGGCTGTGGCCTGCGGCGGTCGCCGCGAAACCATGGCTGGCCTTGCCGGGCTGGGCGATCTGGTTCTCACCTGCACCGGCGATCTCTCGCGCAACCGCCGCGTCGGTATCGAGTTGGGAAAAGGCCTCCATCTCGGTGACATTCTTGCCGGCATGGGCGGTAAAGTAGCAGAAGGAGTAGAGACCACCAGCGCCGCGCTGGGACTGGCGGGCGAGCGCGGCATCGAGATGCCCATCACTGCACAGGTGGACGCCATCCTGCACCACGGCAAGAGCCCGCGTGAAGCTGTGGCGGAGCTGATGCGCCGGCCGGGCCGCGACGAGCTGTAATCCGCACGAGCACATCCCCGTTGCTACACTGAAAGCGACAGGCATTTCATGATTCAGACACTATTCGGCAGCCTGAAAGAGGCTGAGGAACCCAAAAAACGCGGCTTTTTCGACCGCATGCGCGAGGCGGTGACGCGCACCCGCGAGAACCTCTCGCAATCGCTCGAAGAGATCGTCTCGCTCACTGTCGAAATCGACGACAAGGCGCTCGACGACCTGGAGATGAGCCTGATCGCCGCCGATCTCGGCGTCGTGACGGCGCAGGAGATTCTCACGGCGCTCCGCGAGCGAGCGCTCAACCACCAGATCCGCGATGGCGCAGAGCTGAAGCAGATGCTGCGCGCCGAAATCAAAGCGATCCTCGACGCCTATGCCACGCCGTTGCGCATCGTCGAGCAACCACCAGAGGTGATCCTGCTGGTCGGCGTGAACGGCACCGGCAAAACGACGACCAGCGGCAAGCTGGCCTTCTGGTATCGGCGCATGGGTAAGACCGTGCTGTTGTGCGCGGCAGATACCTTCCGCGCCGCCGCCATAGAGCAGCTTGAAATCTGGGGCCAGCGTACCGGCGTTGAGATCATCAAAACCAAACAGGGTGGCGATCCCTCCGCGGTACTCTTCGATGCTCTGAACGCCGCGAAGGCGCGCTCCACCGATGTGCTGCTGGTCGATACCGCCGGCCGACTGCACACGAAGAACGACCTGATGAAGGAACTCGATAAGATGCGCCGCACCACACAGCGCTTCATTCCCGATGCTCCGCACGAGGTGCTGCTGGTGATGGATGCCACCACCGGCCAGAACGGCATGCAGCAGGCGAAGCTCTTCACTGAATCCGCGGGCGTCACCGGCATCGTGCTCACCAAACTCGACGGCACGGCCAAGGGCGGCGTCGCGGTCGCGATCGCGCGTGAGCTGCAACTTCCCGTGCGCTTCGTTGGGGTGGGCGAGAAGATCGACGATCTGCTGCCCTTCGACAGCGCCGCCTTTACCGACTCGCTGCTCGGCGCCTGAACAGTATGGGTGAAACGCCGGAGCATTACGACCTGCGCTGGATGCAGGCTGCGCTCGCGCTCGCGCGGCAGGGCGTCGGTCTTGCGTCGCCGAATCCGACAGTCGGCTGCGTCATTGTGCGCGACCATCGCGTCGTCGGCCGAGGCTTTCATCACTACGCGCGGCGCGATCATGCTGAGGTGGTTGCGCTCACAGAAGCGGGCGAGGTCGCCCGCGGCGCAACCGTCTACGTCACGTTAGAGCCATGCAGCCACTACGGACGCACTGGTCCGTGTGCGCGCGCGCTGATCGAGGCCGGCGTAGCGCGCGTCGTCGCGGCCACTGCGGATCCCAATTCGCAGGTCGCGGCCTCGGGATTCAGGATGCTGCGCGACGCGGGGATCGACGTTTCCGTCGGGCCGCTCGCCGGTGAAGCGCGCGAGCTGAATGACGCCTTCGCGCATTACATCCGCCGTCGCACGCCACTTGTCTCGCTGAAGATCGCGGCCACTCTGGACGGCGCCATCGCACCGCCTCCGGGGACAAATTCCGAGCGAGCAGCCTTTCCCATCACCGGACCGGCCGCAAACGCACGCGTGCAGCAGCTGCGTCACGCGCATGACGCGCTTCTCACCGGCATCGGCACCTTGCTGGCCGACGATCCACTGCTCACCGATCGCAGCGGCCTGCCGCGCCGCCGGCCGCTGCTGCGCATCGTGCTCGATTCGCAACTGCGGATGCCGGTCACCTCCCGCCTTCTCGATGGCGTCAATGACGATTTACTCGTCGTCACTCGCAATGAAAATCCTGCACGCCGGCAGGCGCTGACCACGCGCGGCGCACGCGTTCTGACAATCGAGGCTCAGGCCGATGGCGGCATCTCACTCCCCGCACTGCTGCAGCATCTCGGCGAGCAGTCCATCACCAGCGTGATGGTCGAGGCTGGCGCGCGCGTCAACCGAAGCGTGCTGGCGACCGATCTCGTCGACAAGCTCTATCTCTTCCAGGCGCCGCGCTTTCTAGGACCGGAAGCAACGCCGATGCTTGCCGGGCCTCGGACCACCGCGCTGCCCCGGCTGCTGCGCTATCGCACAGAACGCCTCGAAGAGGACATGTTGATCGAAGGCTATGTGCAAGATCCGTGGGAGCCTCCGCCGGCAACAACGTCGTTCTGAGCACCGCCCTATTCCCTCTTGCGTGCTCCCTGTCCTACTCTGAATGCATGTTCACCGGCCTCATTCAGGAAAAAGGCTCCATTCTCAGCATTGAGCCGCACGGCGGCGTACACCGCATCACAGTCCACGCGCCCACGCTCGCGTCTCAGCTTCATGTGGGCGACAGCATTGCGGTCTCGGGCGTCTGCCTGACCGCGCTGGCGACGGCACCCAAAGAAAATCCGGATCGCTTCGAGGCCGATCTGGCCGAAGAGACGGTCCGGCGCACCTCGCTCAGCCAGCTTGCGCCGGGCACGGTCGTCAATCTGGAGCTGCCTACCGCCGCTGGAACGCCACTGGGCGGTCACGTTGTCCAGGGTCATGTCGACGGCATAGGGCGACTGCTCGCGCTCAACCCCGTCTCGCCCAACAGCGACCGCACGGACTGGTGGCTGGAGGTGGAGATCCCCGAAGCAATCCGTCCGTATGTTGTCGAGAAAGGTTCGATCGCGATTGAAGGCATCAGCCTCACGATCGCTCGCTGGAACGGTAAGAACGCCAATGTGGCCATCATTCCGCACACCTATGCGCACACAAACCTGAGCAGTCACAAGGCCGGCGACATGCTCAACCTGGAGGCGGACGTCCTGCTCCGTCATGCCGCCCAGATGCGCGCGCACGAGCCATCCGTGGAACTCACGCTCGAATATCTGATAGCCAACGGCTACTGATCAAAGCGTTTTCCCTTTAGGCCAGCACACCGCTGGTCGAACGTTCTCTCGTAACTGAAAAGGTGTGACGATTTTTCATCGGTATGCACCGGAACAAAAACGTTCGAGATGCCATCTCAGGGTCAGATGAATAACCGTTGCACAGTCGAGGGGCTGGATAAGCGCAAGGTATGCATGTTTCTTGTTCTTGTCGCGGTTGGACTCCTATGTCTCGGAGTGCTGACGTACGTCCTGTTCTTTGCCACGCCGCACGCGAACACCATAATCAAGAAAGGCGGAAACAGCATGATCCGGCAGACTCATCCAGCCGGCACTCGTCTCGTGTCTGCGATGCCCGGTGTCCGTTCTTGAACAACTTGAACGCTGTTCCGAACATTCTGTGTCGTGGTTATCCTGTTTCGAACATTGATTCCGAATGACTTAGCTGGGCTTGCGATGGCATGCGCCGTGCTTTCTTGAATGCGAGCCTATGCGCCTGATTGCTGATCTCCGCTTCACCCTGCGCCAGTTCCGGAAAGCGCCCGTCTTCACCGTCACGATCCTGGCCGTGCTCGCACTCGGCGTAGGCGCAACCACGGCCATTTTCGGCCTCTTCGACCAGGTGCTGCTGCGCACCCTCCCGGTCAGCCACCCGGAAGAACTGGTCCGACTGCAGGGGCACATGGAAAGCTTCAGCGGCAGCTTCAGTGCTCGTGGCGGAGACAACGACGAGTACACCTCCTACCCCGCCTACCGCTATTTGCGCGACAACACCAAAGCCATCTTCAGCGGCATTGTCGCCACTAATCCCGAGAACACGGTAGGCATTGCATGGCATGACCGCAGCGATTTGGCCAATGCCGAGCTGGTCAGCGGCAACTATTTCCAGGTGCTTGGCGTTCCCGCCATCGTCGGCCGCACCATTCTGCCGTCGGATGACTTGGTGAAGCTCGGCTCCCCGGTCGCCGTCTTGAGCTACGGCTACTGGCAACGCCGTTTCGGTGGCGATCCGCGGGTCGTCGGGCAGGCGCTTCAGATCAACGGTCACCCATTCACGATTCTTGGTGTTGCGCCGCAGCGCTTTCACAGCGTGAATGGCGGCGAGCCATCGGACCTCTTCGTTCCCATGATGATGAGGCCGGTCATCCATCCCCGCAACGCTGATCCGGATCATCCCGACCTCGACGATCTGAATCGATACAATTCCATCTGGCTGAACATGGTCGCAAGGCTGAAGCCGGGAGTCACGATGGCGCAGGCCACGGCCGCGCTCCAACCCATCTGGCATGCGGAGCGGATTATCGATTTCGCCTTCCAGAAGAACCAATCGCCGAACAATCGCACCCGATACATCGATAAGTCGTACATGAAGCTCGTCAGCGGCGCCACGGGCTTCTCACCACTGCGGGACAGTCTCGAGTCCCCCATGAAGGTCCTGCTCGGCATGGGTGCCCTGGTACTGCTTATGGCGTGCGCCAACGTCGCGGGCCTGCTGCTGGTGCGCGCGGCCGGACGCGTGCGCGAGATGTCCGTTCGCTATGCGCTGGGAGCCAAACGGCAACGCATCGTCCAGCACCTCCTCATGGAGGGCCTACTGCTCGGGCTCGCGGGCGGAGCGTTCGGCCTGCTCATCGCGCAACCGGTGGCCGGACTGCTCATCCAGCGCATTCAGGGTCTCAACACCGGAGATGCTCCGTATTCATCCCACCTCGATCTACGGCTCTTGCTGATCACGCTTGCCGTCACGATGGCCACCAGCCTCATCTTCAGCCTCGCGCCTGCGTTGCAGTTCTGGCGCCCTAACCTGATGCCTGCGCTAAAACAGCAGAATGTCACCAGCTCCGGTGGCGCACTCCTGCTGCGCCGCTTTTCAGTCGGCGTACAGATTGCGCTCAGCGTCCTCCTCTTAACCGCCGCCGGACTGTTTCTGCGCACGGTGAACAATCTGCGAGCAGAAAATCTCGGCTTCCGCCCCGACCACCTGGTCGAGTTCACAGTGGATCCGCGGCTGGCTGGGTACACGGGAGACCGGATCAATGCGCTTGATCAACGCATCCTCGCTGCCATTCATGCCCTTCCTGGCGTAAAGTCTGCCAGCGCGGGTGACGATCCGGAAATGGCTGGCAACGATGAGAGGACCACGCTGGATGTTGCCGGTTATAAGGCGGCCAGGAACGATGATTTGAATGTGGAGTGGTCCGGCGTCATGCCCGGATATCTCGAAACCATCGGCGCGCCGCTGATAGCCGGTCGCGACATCACCGATGCAGATCGGCACGGCACGGAGCAGGTCGTGCTCGTGAGTCAGAGCGCCGCAAATCGGTTTTTCGGCAGCGCGCAAAACGCTCTGGGCCGCGCTGTCAAAAGTGAAAAGCAGACGCGCACCATCGTCGGCGTCTTCGCCGACATCCGCCACGTAGACCTGCGGCAGCCCATTCGGCCGCGCGTGATGTACCCCTATCTGCAGGATGATCCGCACCAGCTCACATTCGTCCTGCGCACCGCGGCTGCACCCGCGCCCATGATCGAGACCGTCCGCGCCACGATGCAGCAGGTGGATTCCAAGCTGGCGATCGATCCTGTCATCACCATGGACATACAGCTCGAGCAAAGCATGGCGCAGGAGCGCACACTCGCCCTGCTCGCTTCCGCCTTCGGCATTCTCGCCGCGCTCATGTCCGCGGTCGGACTCTACGGCGTGCTGGCCTTCGATATCCTGCAGCGTACGCGCGAAATCGGCGTGAGGATGGCGCTCGGCGCAAGTCGGCCCATTGTCGCGCGGCTGCTGCTCGTCGAGACGTTGCGGCTGGCCGGCATCAGCATCGCCGTCGCGGTGCCCATGGCCTGGGGGCTCGCGCACCTGCTCCAGGCGCTGCTCTTCGGCGTCAGGATAGCCGATCCCCTGACCTACTTTGCCGCAGCCATGCTGGTGGGATTGGTAGCGCTAGCGGCGGCCTCCGTTCCGACCTGGCGCGCGGCCTCGATAGAGCCCATGAAGGCGTTGCGCTACGAGTAGCCTTAGAAATCAACACTCTTCAGCCCTAAATTCTGCATCTACCCTGCAGACCGCTGCCGCAAGATCAAGCGCGGTCCGGAGAAATGGATGAAGGTACTCGGAATTGTCCTGATCGTGGCTGGCATAGTGGCGCTGGTCTATGGCGGCTTCAGCTACACCACGACGAAGAAAGACGTCGACATGGGCCCCCTTCAGATCAGCCACAAGCAAAATCATTCGGTTCCTCTGCCGCCTATCCTGGGCGTGGTGGGTATCGTCGCCGGCGGCGCTCTGGTCTATTTCGGCGCCCAGAAGGCCTGAAACTGCAAGTGCTATTCCTGTAACTGGGTAGAACCGGCTAAGGTGTGAAGCTATGCAGGCACGGCCCGTTCCCCCAACCCGGCAACGCGGAGGCTTTCTGGCCAGCGAGCCTTTGCTGCTCGTTGGGCTGGTCATCCTCACGCTTTATTTTGCCCGGGAGCTGCTGGCGCCCATCGCTTTTGCGGTCGTGCTCAACTTCCTGCTCGCCCCTGCCGTTGGGCTGCTGGAACGAGCTCGGCTCAGCCGTGCGCTTTCCGTAGTGGTCGTCATCCTGATCTTCTTTTCGGGAGTCGGCGTGACCGGCTGGGTCGTCGCGAAGCAGTTGGTGCGGGTCGCTGAGCTGCTGCCGGACTATCGCGAGAACATCCAGGCCAAGCTGGACAGCCTGCACACTCCCATCGGCGGAGCGGCGGGCAATGCCATCAGCTCGCTCGAAGAGATGACGGAGCAGCTCTCCTCGCATCGGAACAGCACAATCGTTCCGCCCTCGGAACCCGCAGCAGCGACCCCGACAACGCATTACCGCCGCAACCGGCAGTCTGCGCCGCAAGCCGCGCTTCCCAATCAGAGTGCAACCCCGGGTGCAAGCCCGGGTCCAAGCCTGAGTGCAAGTTTAGATCGGCCCATGCCGGTGCAGATCGTGGAGCCGCCGGTTCCGGTCGGCCGTTATCTGCAGGAGATCTTCTCGCCCATCCTGCGTCCGCTGGAAGCCTGCGGCATGGTGATGATCTTCACCGTGTACATCATGATGTACCGGGAAGACCTGCGCCATCGCCTGCTGCTGCTGGCGGGCATGGGCCGGCTGAGCCTGATGACACATGCGCTGCGCGATGCCGCGGAACGCATCAGCACTTACCTGGTCTGGCAATTCATCGTGAATGTCCTCTTCGGTCTGCTTTTTGGGACCGGACTGTCGCTCATCGGAGTGCCTAACGCCACGCTATGGGGCGCACTGGCGGCCATCCTGCGCTACATCCCATACGTTGGCACCGCTATAGCCGGCCTGCTGCCGGTGATTTTTTCCATCGCCATTTTCCCCCATTGGCGGCAGGCCTTTGAGGTGATCGGACTTTATGTAGCGCTTGAGGTAGCAACATCTAACTTCTTTGAACCATGGCTTTACGGATCGCGCACCGGCATCTCCTCTCTGGCCCTTCTCGCTTCGGCTATCTTCTGGACTTTGCTGTGGGGCTGGCCGGGATTGGTGCTCGCCACGCCACTTACCGCGTGCCTCATCGTGATGGGCCGCCATGTGCCGCAGCTGCGCTTTCTGCACGTGCTCCTGGGGGAGGATGCGGAGCTCGCGCCTGAGGCAAAGTTCTACGAGCGCATGCTGGCCATGGACCAGAACGAGGCCCATAGCATCGCCGATCGTTTTCTCTCCAAGCGGCCGCTGATCGACTTCTACGAGATGGTCCTGCTGCCCGCGCTCGGAATGGTGGAGCAGGACCGTCACCGCGGCGCTTTCGACGACGCGCGCGGCAACTACCTGCTGCTGAGCGCGACCGAACTGGTTGCCGAGCTGGCCGAATACAAAGAGGAGGACTGCGCTGCGGCTTCAAAAAACGGAACCGCAACGGTTACCGAGACACGGCACAGGGGCGCTCCGGTGATCTGCATCCCGGCCGGCGACCAGGCCGACGAGCTGACCGCCATGGTGCTGGCGCAGTTGTTGGAGCAGGGCTGCCACAACACGCTGCTGTTGCCCACTTCATCGGTGACTCCGGAGATTCTCGAGCGGCTGGGTCAGGATGAGGGCACGATCCTGTGCATCTCCGCGCTGCCGCCATTTGTTTTCACGCAGACGCGCGCCCTCTGCCAGCGCATTCGCGAACAGCTTCCGCAGAACCGGATCCTCGTCGCACTGTGGCAGTCTCCGCAGGACCCCGCGGTGACGCGCGAACGCTTCGGAAGCGCGCGGCCCGATTGCGTGGTGACGACACTTGCCGCAGCGCTCGGGCAAATCGAGCAGTGGCAGCAGAGTTGCTCTCCCGCCGTCGAGCAGCTTACTGCGGAGTGATGATGCCACCCACACGCTGACGCGGCGGCAGCGGCTTGCCCCGGCGGTCGTACTCCACCGGCAGCTCGCCGGTATTGTTCTTTTTTGCTTTCTTTGGAGGCGCCGAGACCGCGCCTCCGCCTTTGCCTGCTTTTCTCGTCTTCATCGGATAGTTGCCCTCAAACGCATACACTCAAGAGTATGCCGTCGCGCATTCGCCTGGTCGCTGTCGATATCGACGGCACGCTCCTCCCCAGTTCCGGCACCACCATCAGCAAACGCAACCGGCAAGCCTTGCGGGATGCCCAAGGCGCGGGTATCCATATCGTGATCGCGACCGGCCGCCGTCATCAATATGCCGAGCCGGTTCTTGAGCAGGTTGGATTATCACCGCGCACGGTCATGATCTCGTCGAATGGCTCGGTCGTGCGCTACTTCGATGGCGAGCTCATCGAGCGCAACCTGCTTGCGGCGGACACCGCGCGGACACTGTGCAGCGCGCTCCGTCCCTTCGGGCAGACCATGGTCTTCACTTTCGACCGGGCACACGGCCCTTCGCTGGCCGTCGAGAGCATGGCTTCGCTGCATCAGAGGATCGGGCTGTGGGTGGAGGCGAACCGTGCCGACATGATCGAGATCGCCCCGCTGGAGCGCGTCTTCGACGACCATGAAGAGCCGATCCAGGGGATGCTCTGTGGAGACATCCCGCAGGTACGCGCCGCCGAACAGGCGCTTCAAAACATGGAGCGCGCCGGCCTGATCACCATGCATCGCACCGAATACGCGGAACGTGAGTTGGGCATTCTGGACCTGCTTCCGCCCCATTGCTCTAAGGGCACCGCGCTTGCGGATTACGTTCGCTCTCTCGGTCTGGAGCCAGCCGATGTGATGGCCATTGGGGACAACTTCAACGACCAGGCGATGCTCGAATACGCCGGGCAGGCGGTGGTGATGGGAAATGCAGGGGCGGAGATGCTGGGGCTGGCCGGCGAGCAGGGATGGGCCACCACGGTGAGCAACGATGCCGATGGCGTGGCGGAGATGCTGGAGCCGCTCATCCACGCGGCGGACCCGTCCGAAACGGCCCAGGACTTGGCCCGGAAGTGGTAGTGCCCCCCAGGCGAGCAGGAGACCAGCCTTCCGCGTCTGCATGGTAGCCTGAACGCTAGTGTTTTCGCCGAGAAAAGTCGGAACTGCGTCCGTCCGGGTAGCCGTATTTGCGCTGCTTGCGGCGGGCGTGTCTTCGCCGCTGTTTGCCTCCGAGCACATCACGCTGCGCAACGGATTCGATTTGATCTGCGATCATCGTGAGACCTCCGGCGACCATATCCGCCTGTACATGACGGCGACCGGTCCGGATTTCATGGAAGTCTCCGCCGCCGACATCGCCAACAGCGAATTTGTGCAGCTGCAGGCGCCTGAGCCGCCTGTTGCGCCGGCAATAGCCGCCGCGGCCGATCCTACTGCGGCGGAGATTCATGAGATGGCGGCAAAGGCCGGCGCTGCGCACGATCTGGATGTGGAGTTGCTCGCCAGCGTGATCCGGGCGGAGAGCAACGGCAATGTGCGCGCGGTGAGCCGTGCCGGGGCCCGCGGGCTGATGCAGTTGATGCCCGATACGGCAAGCAAGCTTGGTGTGACCGATAGCTTCCGGGCAGACCAGAACATCAGCGGCGGCACCGCCTATCTGAACGCGCTGCTCAAGCGCTATAACGACAATCTGGCGTTAGCGCTGGCGGCATACAACGCCGGACCGGCTGCGGTCGATCGCTACCACGGCATTCCGCCCTATCGCGAGACACGTCGGTACGTCGCACGCATCATCCACGACTTCAATCGCCGCAAGGCAGAAGCTGCGGCCCATGTCACGACACTGGTCGCGGCCGCCGCGCCCTCCCCTGCAGGCAATTGAACACCCTCATCGCTAAAGCCCTCGGAGCGACCGCGCATTGAAATCGAAGAAGCTCCTCCTCTCCATTGCAGGCGCGCTGGCCTTTCTGGCATTGCTGGCATACGGCAGCCATCGTACGCATTTCCGCTGGGACATCCTGTGGCAGCAGATGCACTACGTTCGCTGGTCGAACATCCTGCTCGGCATGCTGCTGATTTACGCCGCCTACCTGGTGCGCGCGTTCCGTTGGGTCGTCTTCCTGCGGCCGACCAAGCGGCTGCCTCCGCTCTACCTGCTGGGTACGCAGGTCATTGGCTTCACCGCAGTGGCGCTGCTGGGCCGCGTTGCCGACCTCACGCGTCCCTACCTGGTCGCGCGTCGCGCCAAGTTGCCGGTAGCACCGCAGGTTGCGATCTGGACGGTCGAGCGTATGTTCGATTTTGCCTCCATGGCAAGCATCGTCTCGCTGGCACTGCTGCTGGCACCCGACCGCGCGACCATGCCGCACCGCGCGCAGGCCGTAGCGGGGGCCAAGAGTCTTCTTTCTATGGCGGCCATGTTGGTCATTTTCACGATCGCTGTGCGGCTTTCCGGTGAAACGATCGCCAGAACGATCGAGCGGAGCCTGCCGCGCAAACTCGCCGATGCGATCGCATCCAAGATCCGCAGCTTTCGGGAAGGTCTGCTCACCGTCTCTTCTGCAAGCGCTCTGCTGCAAGCTGCCGCGCTCTCGCTGGTGATGTGGGCAATGATCTCCGGCGCATATCTGACAACGGTGCGCGCCTTCGCAAGCTCGCCCACGCTCGCGTCCATGACCCTGGGCCGCTGCGTGATTCTGATGGCGGCCAGCATGGTCGGCTCAGCCTTCCCGGTTCCGGTGGCGGCCTGGTTCACGCAGGTGATTGCGCTGCAGATCACGCTTGCTCAGCTCTTCAACGTTCCGCAGGAAATTGCTCTGGCCTGTGGAGCCGGTCTTACGTTTGTCACCTTCATCTGCGTTATCCCGGTAGGCCTGATCTGGTCGCGCTTCGAACACATCTCTCTCCGCCAGGTCTCGGAGGTTTCCGAGCACGACGCAGAGAAGCTCTCCACCGGGGCGCAGGCGTGAGACTAGAAACCTCCTTGGCTCCGGAGTAAGGTCCGCCGGTGGCAGAGTTCCAGCAGCGCGGCTATCACGCCATCATCTTCGATCTGCAATCGAGCTCACCAGGCGCCGCGCGATCGCGTTGATCGTCTGCACATCGGCCACCGTGGCGATGCAAACTGCTATCGTAGAAGAAGCGGAAATGGTGAAATTCACTCTATGAAGTGTCCGTACTGCGGCTTTGCGCAAGACCGCGTGGTCGATTCACGCGAGAGCAAGGAAGCGGATTCGATCCGAAGGCGCCGCGAGTGCGAGGGATGCGAAAAACGCTTCACCACCTATGAGCGGATCGATGAGATCCCCTATATGGTGGTAAAAAAGGACGGCCGCCGCGAGCGCTTCGAGCGCCACAAGGTATTGAGCGGCCTGCTTCTGGCCTGCCGGAAGCGCCCATTTACTCCCGACAACCTGGAAAAGATCGTCGATGAGGCTGAGACGTTTCTCATCGACTCGCCAGAGCGCGAGCGTACCACCAGCGAGATCGGCGAGCTGATCATGAACCGCCTCAAAGCGATCGATACCGTAGCCTACATTCGCTTTGCCAGTGTCTACCGCGACTTCACCGACGTGCGCGAATTCAAGGAAGAGCTGGAGCGGCTGCTGACTGCCAAAGACCAAACGGCAAAACGGCGGCCGCCCGAGCCTCCGCAGCAACGCAGGGCGCTGCGCCGCCAGCCGTGAGCACGATTCTCGATCCGCTCGCGCCGTACCAACACGAGATTGAAGCAAGAGGAAAGCATGCCTAGACAACACACCATCACCCTGATTCCTGGAGACGGCATCGGCCCCGAAGTGACAAACGCGGTTGTACGCATCGTGGAAGGCGCGGGCACAGCCACCGGAGCCAGCCTTCAGTGGGAGAGCTATGCGGTCGGCGCGGAAGCCTTCGAGCGCTACAAGGAGTACATCCCAAAAGAGCTGTATCAGTCCATCGAGCGCAATCGTGTCGCGTTGAAGGGCCCTGTCACCACGCCGATCGGCGGCGGCTTCGCCTCCATCAACGTGACGCTGCGCAAGCAGTTCGAGCTTTATGCGAACTTCCGCCCAATCCGCAACCTGCCCGGCACCGAGACCCGCTATCCCGGCGTCGATCTGGTCATCGTCCGCGAGAATACAGAGGACCTCTACGTCGGTCTCGAGCACGAGGTCGTGCCGGGCGTTGTCGAATCGCTGAAGATCGTGACCGAGAAGGCTTCCACCCGCATCGCGAAGTTCGCTTTCGACTACGCGCGCAAACACGACCGCAAGAAGATCCACGCCATCCACAAAGCCAACATCATGAAGATGTCGGATGGGCTCTTCCTACGTTGCGTGCGCGAAGTCGCGAAGGACTATCCGGAAGTCACCTACGCCGAGCACATCGTGGACAACACCTGCATGCAACTGGTGATGAATCCCTACCAGTACGACATGCTGGTGCTGCCGAACCTGTACGGCGACATCGTCAGCGATCTGTGCGCGGCCTTTGTCGGCGGCCTGGGTCTCGTGCCCAGCGCCAATCTGGGCGAGAGCTGCGCGATCTTCGAAGCAGTGCACGGCTCGGCGCCTGATATCGCCGGTCAGGACAAGGCGAATCCGACGGCGCTGCTACAGTCGGCCATCCTGATGCTGCGCCACATCGACGAGGCCGACGCGGCGGACAAGGTTCAGGCGGCGCTCGATAAGGTATACGCGGAGAAGACCACGCTGACACGCGATGTGGGCGGCACCGCGGGAACACAGGCCTTTGCCAACGCTGTGTTGGCCGCGCTGTGATACGTGTCACTCACCAGAAAGGATTGCAATGCCATTGTTGACCCGACGGTTCCCGCTCCTCCTATGCTGCGCGCTCCTGTTCCTGCCCGGATGCAAGCGGTCTGAGACAGGTGCGAGCACGAGCGCATCTCCGGCGCAGGAGCCAATCACGCAGATCGATCCGGCGACGGCCGGCAGCGTCGAAGGCACCGTGCACCTGGTTGGCAAGCCACCGGCGCGGATCGAGATCGACATGGCGCAGGACCCCGCGTGCGCGATGAGCCCCTACGGCAAGAACCTCACCGAGGGCATAGTGAGCCAGGGCGGCAAGCTTGCGAACGTGTACGTGTACGTCAAGGACGGGCTGGGCAACAAGGTGTATCCCACGCCGAACACGCCGGCAGTGCTCGACCAGAAGGGTTGCCGCTACGTGCCGCACGTGCTGGCCGCGATGGTCGGACAGCCGATTGAGTTCCGCAACTCCGATCCGACGATGCACAACGTCCACATGCAGCCCACGGTTGGCGGCAACCAGCAGTTCGACATCTCGCAGCCGCCCAACGGCGGCACGACGCGCCATGCCTTCGCCAAACCGGAGCTGATGATCCCTGTGCGTTGCAACAACCATCCCTGGATGCAGGCTTTCCTGAACATCGCCCCAAACCCATTCTTCGCCGTAACCGCCGACGATGGCCATTTCGCCATCCACGGCTTGCCTCCAGGCACCTACACGCTGGTGGCGGTGCAGGAGCAGCTTGGCCAGCAGCAGGCGAATGTGACTGTGACCACGCACGGCACCGCAACGGCGGACTTCAGCTTCAAGACGAAGTAGCGATCGGCGAAAGGGATCAAAGAGAGTGAGTTGATCCCTTCCCTACTCTGTTTCCTGCCGTTCCAGCGATTCGCGATAAAATAGTCGAATCCTGAAAACAGCGAAGAGGCCAATGGCAGAGAGACTGAGGGTTGGCATACTCGGCGCTACCGGAACTGTCGGTCAGCGCTTCATCCAGTTGCTGGACGGGCACCCGTTCTTTGAGGTGGCGTGGCTTGCTGCGAGCGATCGCTCAACCGGCCGGCGCTATGAAGACGCGGTGCGCTGGAAGCTGGAGACCCCCATTCCCGCGCAGGTCCGCGACCTGCCGCTCTCGCCCGCGACGCCCGAGCATGCGCCGTCGATTATCTTCGCCGCGCTCGATACAGACATCGCCCGCGAACTGGAGCCGCTCTTTGCCGCGGCCGGTTGCGCCGTTATCTCGAACTCCAGCGCGTTCCGTATGCAGGCAGATGTGCCGCTCGTCATCCCGGAGGTCAACGCCGCGCACCTCGCGCTGATCGAGCAGCAGAGCTGGCGCAAACAATCCGGCGGCTACATCGTCACCAATCCCAACTGCTCCGCCATCGGCCTGGTGCTCGCACTCAAGCCGCTCGCCGACCGCTTCGGTATCGAGAGCGTCTTCGTCAGCACCATGCAGGCCATCAGCGGCGCCGGGTACCCCGGCGTACCGTCGCTCGATATCTTGGGCAATGTCGTTCCCTTCATCAGGAACGAGGAAGAGAAGATGGAAGCCGAGGCGATGAAACTGCTCGGCACGCTTGAGGGCGCTATCGTGCGTCCCTACCCTGCAAAGATGAGCGCGCATTGCAACCGCGTTGCGGTGGAAGACGGGCACACCGAAAGCGTCTCAATCAAGCTGCGCACATCCGCCACGCGCGAACAGGTGCTGGCCGCATGGAGCGAGTTCCAGCCGCTCGCGCAGCATCAGCTTCCCACGGCCCCCGCGCAGCCGGTCGAATTCCTTTCAGCGGAAGACCGCCCGCAGCCGAGGCTTGACCGTATGCGCGGAGCCGGCATGGCGGCCACCGTCGGTCGCCTGCGTCCCTGCACTCTGTTGGACTGGAAGTTCACCGTGCTCTCGCACAACACAATTCGCGGCGCTGCCGGTGCGGCAGTTCTGAATGCTGAGTTGCTGATGCAACTGGGCAAGCTCAGCAGCGCCCGCGCTCCTCATCCTGCAACCGCGGCAGCCGTCTCGGCATGAAGCTCGTCGTCATGAAGTTCGGCGGCACGTCGGTAGAGGATGCCGCTGCCATCCGCCGCACCGCCGACATCGTGGCGGGCCGCATCGCGCGCGGTCTGCAGCCGGTTGTCATTGTCAGCGCAATGGCCCGCGTCACCGATCAGTTGCTGAACGCCGCCGCCGCTGCCGGCCGAGGCGACAAAATTTCCGCGCTTTCGGCTAGCGTCGCTCTCCGTGCGCGCCATCATCAGGCGGCGGCCGAGCTGATTCCCTCGGCACAGCTTGCGCCGATGACGGCGCTCATCGACGAGCACTTCGACGCGCTTGATGAGCTGTTGCGCGGCCTCGCCGCCGTCGGCGAAGTCACGCCGCGTACTACAGACATCGTCGCCTCCTACGGCGAGCGCCTATCCAGCCCCATGGTCGCCGCTGCGTTTGCCGCACGCGGTATCGACGCCGCGCATGTCGATGCGCGCGATTGCATCATCACCGACGCGCAGCACATGAAAGCGATCCCGCAGGACGATCTCATCGCCGATCGGCTGCGCAAGCACTTGCTCCCGCTCGCGCAGGCCGGCAAAACTGCTGTCCTCGGCGGCTTCATCGGCTCCACGCCGGAAGGCGTCACCACCACCCTGGGCCGCGGCGGGTCGGATTTCAGCGCGGCGCTGATTGGCGGTGGCCTCCACGCCGAATCGATCGAGATATGGACCGACGTCAACGGCATCATGACGACCGACCCGCGCATCTGCCCCGATGCCCTGCGCGTGCGCACCATCAGCTTCGATGAGGCCTCCGAGCTTGCCTACTTCGGCGCCAAGGTGCTGCATCCCGCTACCATCCTGCCCGCGGTAGAGAAGAACATCCCGGTGCTGGTGCTGAACTCGCGCGATGCGCAGAACGAAGGCACGCGCATCACCGCGCTCGCGCCGCATTGCCGCAGCCCATTCAAATCCATCGCCGCCAAGAAGCGCCTGACCATCATCGACATCGTCGCCAACCGGATGCTCATGTCGCATGGCTATCTGAAGGCGGTCTTCGAGGTCTTCGACCGCCACAAATGCTCGGTCGATATGGTCTCCACCTCAGAGGTCAGTGTCTCGCTCACCGTGGACTCGAATGAGCGCCTGCCGGAGATTGCAGCAGACCTGCGCAAGTTCGCGGATGTAAAGTACGAGGGGCGGAAGGCGCTAATCTGCATGGTAGGGGAAAACATTCGCGGCCAGAACGGGATTGCCGCGCAGGTCTTTGGCGCGCTCACGCACATCAACCTGCGCATGATCTCGCAGGGCGCATCCGAGATCAACATGAGCTTCATGATTGAGGAAGACGACGTGGAAGAGGCGATCCGCTCGCTCCACTCGGTCTTCTTTGCCGATCCCGATCCGTCCATCTTCGATCTGGAAGCGCGCGCCGTAGCGCAGGCCGCGGGAGGTAAGTCATGATCTTCCTCATCCTCGGCCGCGGCAAGACTGGCTCCATCGTGGCAGACGTGGCCCACGAGCGCGGACACGGCGTGCGTGTCATTGGCGAAGAGGAAAACCGGAACGCCTCCGCGCTGACGCCGCCTTTGCTCACGCAGCTCGATGCGGTGATCGACTTCACCACGGCCGAAGCGGTGATTCCGAATATGCGCGCCTGCCTTTCGGTTGGTGCCAAGATCGTGGTCGGAACGACCGGCTGGTACGATCGTTTGGACGACATGCGCACGCTGTGCGAGCGCCGCAACGCCGGACTTCTCTACGGCTCAAACTTCTCCATCGGCGTGCAGGTAATGGTTCGTCTGGTGCACGAGCTTGCCATCGGCACGCGCGGCTATGAGCTTTCCATCTCGGAAACCCACCACGCCGGCAAAAAGGACGCACCCTCCGGCACTGCGCTTTCGCTGCAGCAGACCGTTCGGGACGCAGCGCCGGAGCTGGACGCCGCCATCACCTCGCAGCGCGAAGGCGATGTCGCGGGCATCCACGAGTTGCAGGCCCGCTCGGCGTACGACATCATCACTATCCGCCATGAAGCATTCTCGCGTCGGGGCTTCGCCGAAGGAGCGGTGCGTGCCGCCGAATGGCTCTCCACCCGCACCGGCTGTTACGACTTCACCGATATCTACGCACAATTGCAGTGAGCGACCGTATGGAGCTTCGTGGTTGCGGCACCGCCCTCGTCACGCCTTTCCACCCTGACACGACGATTGACGTGGAGGCGCTTGCCGCCCTTGTAGAGTGGCAGATTGCGAGCGGCATTCAGTTTCTGGTCGCCTGCGGCACCACCGCGGAGACGCCTTCGCTCAGCGATCGCGAGGCTCTCGATGTGATCCGGATTATCGTTCGCGTAGCGGCAGGTCGTGTACCAGTGGTCGCGGGCTGCACGCATAACGCAACGCGCGAAGCGGTGGAGCGCGCCAAGGCAGTCGCGGCCGTCCGCGGCGTCAACGCTATCCTGACGGCCAACCCTTACTACAACAAGCCTACGCAGGAAGGCCAGTACCAGCACTTCCGCGCCATCGCGGAGTCGGTGCCGCTCCCCGTGGTGATCTACAACATCCCGGGGCGAACCGCAGTGAACCTGGAACCAGCGACCGTCGCGCGGCTGGCGCGTGACTGCCCCAATCTCTGCGCGGTAAAGGAATCGAGCGGCAACCTGCAGCAGATCACCGAACTCGTGCACCTGCTCCAGGAGACACTCCAGGACACGAAAGTCCGCGTGCTCGCCGGCGACGACAACATCGCGCTCGCCGCCATCGCCGTCGGGGCCGTGGGGCTCGTCTCTGTCGCCTCGAATGAAATCCCGTCGGAGATGCAGCAGATGATCGGCGCCGCACTTGCCAATGACTGGAAAACCGCGCGCACATTGCAGCGCAAATACTATCCGCTGATGCTTGCCAATTTCTGGGAAACCAGCCCCGGACCGGTGAAGCATGTGCTCGCGCAGATGGGCCGCATCTCCCCAGTGTGGCGCCTGCCGATGGTGCCGCCCTCGGCGTCCATCGCGGCGCGGCTGGATACGCTGATCGCGTCGTTAGGGCTGAAACCCGCTTCGCACTGAGTCGCCTCAGTGCGCCGGTACACTAACTCCATCCAATGTCCACAGAGCATCCACTTCAGACAGAGATTGAACGCCACTTTGCCGCCGGCGCTGACGCCATCCACGATCCCGCCGCTCTCCGCGCATTCACTGAGCTGCGCACCGAACTGAACCACGGACGCGTGCGTTCCGCGGAGCCCGACCCCGCAGCGCCGCTCGGATGGCGCGTGAATGCTTGGGTGAAGCGCGGCATCCTGCTTGGCTTCCGCATCGGGCAGCTCACCGCGCTCGGCAATCACGATCTCTCCTTCGTGGACAAAGGGACATTCCCGGCGCGCACCTTCACCCCGGAGGAAGGAATCCGAATCGTAGTTGGCGGCTCCTCCATACGCGAAGGCGCCCATCTGGCTCGGGGCGTCATCTGCGTCCCGCCCATGTATGTCAACGTCGGCGCCTACGTGGATGAGGGCGCGCTGGTCGATTCACATGCGCTGGTCGGCAGTTGCGCGCAAATCGGCAAACGCGTGCACTTAAGCGCGGCGGCCCAGGTGGGCGGCGTGCTCGAACCGGTCAACGCCAACCCCGTCATCATCGAAGATGACGTGCTCGTCGGCGGCAACTGCGGCGTGTATGAGGGCACCATCGTCCGCCAGCGTGCCGTATTGGCGGCGGGAACGATTCTCACCCGCGGAACGCCGGTCTACGACATCGTGAACGGTGTCGTTCACAAAGCAGAACCGTCTGGCACCTCCGGAGAAGCGCAGCCCCTGGTCATTCCCGCGGGCGCGGTGGTGGTTCCCGGATCACGGGCGATCACGCGCGGCCGCGCCGCCGAGTGGGGCCTCAGCCTCTACGCTCCGGTAATCGTCAAATACCGCGACGACAAGACAGATTTAAGCGCCGCACTTGAAGATTTGCTGCGCTAGCCTGTCGTTGGCGCTTATCATCAAGGCAGCAAGAGCCGCTATTTTTTCCTGCATCTCACTACCTGCTAGCATTTTCCTTCCATGTCAAAAAGCAAGCTACAAATCATTCCCATCGGCGGGTTAGGCGAGTTCGGCATGAACTGCATGGCCATTCGCTGGGACGAAGATATTTTCGTCATCGACGCCGGACTGATGTTTCCGGAGAGCGATCTGCTCGGCGTCGACATCGTCGTACCGGACATTACCTACCTGGTCGAAAACCGCTCTCGCGTGCGCGGCATCGTCCTGACTCACGGCCACGAGGACCACATCGGTGGCCTGCCGTGGCTCTTGCGCGAGCTCCAGGTCCCCGTCTATGCCACGGAGTTCACGCTTGCCTATGTAGAGGGCAAGCTCGAAGAGCACAAGCTGCTGGACAACGCCGAGCTGATCGAGATCGAGCCGGGACACAAGTTCCGCCTCGGACCCTTCACCATTGAGCCGCTGCGCGTCACGCACAGCCTGGTCGACTGTGTTGCGCTTGCCATAGAAACACCCGTCGGCATCGTCATTCATACGGGCGATTTCAAGGTCGATCTTTCCCCACCCGACGGCCAAGCCTTTGATCTTGCCAGCTTCGCCGAGTATGGCAAGCGCGGCGTCCTGGCCCTGCTGCAGGACTCGACCAACGTCGATCGCGCCGGCTACACACCCAGCGAATGGGCCGTACGGCCGCGCCTGGACGAGGTCTTCTCGCGCACCCAGCGCCGGCTCTTTTTCTCCTGTTTCTCGTCTTCCATCTATCGCATCCGCATTGCGCTGGAGCTCGCGCAGAAGCACGGGCGAAAGGTGGCGGTAGTGGGCCGCTCAATGCTCGAATCATCTGAGATCGCGCAGGACCTTGGATATCTCGACATTCCTGGCGACCTCATCTTGCATCCCGGGCAGATCAAGGATTACTCGCCGGAGCAGGTCTGCATCCTTATCAGCGGTACGCAGGGCGAGCCGATGTCCGCACTCTCCCGCGCCGCCGTCGACAATCACAAGCATGCGAAGATCGAGCGCGGCGACACCGTGGTCCTCAGCTCGCGTGTCATTCCGGGCAACGAGAAGAGCATCTACCGCGTCATCGATCACCTCTGCCGCCGCGAGGCGCACGTTATCTTCGACGATGGCCAGTCTGGCCTGATCCATGTCAGCGGCCACGGAAGCCAGGAAGAATTGCGGCTGATGATCAATCTCGTACGGCCGAAGTTCTTCGTGCCCGTGCACGGCGACTTCCGCCATCTGCAGCGGCATGCGCGCCTCGCCATGGATATCGGCATCTCTGAAAACGCCTATCTGCTCGAAGATGGCGATGTCCTCGAACTCGACCAGACCACTGCGGTGAAAAAGGGCAAGGTCGCCGCGGGTCGTGTGCTGCTCGACTCCGGCGCATCGGGAAACGTGGTCGAGGACATGATCATCCGCGACCGCCGCCATCTCAGTGAAGACGGGCTGGTGATCGCCATCATCACCATCAACAAACTCACCGGCCGCGTGGAAGGTGTGCCGGAGTTCGTGACTCGCGGCTTCGTCGCCGGCGATCTGGAGTTGGGCGAGCAGGCAAAGGCCATCGTCGGCAGGACCCTCCAGGAATCCAGCGCCGAGGAGCGTGCCGATCAGATACTGATCAAGGAAAAGATCCGCGTCGACCTGAAACGCTACATCCAGAAGCAGACGGCAGGCCGGCCCTTCATCATGCCCATCATCCTGGAGATATGAGCGGAACTGCGGCACAACCAGACACGTCCACGGAGCTCGTCACAGCGGCACAATTCGCCGAAGCGCGCCAGCGCCTGCGCAGCGCGGTCCTGCACACGCCCCTCGTTCGCGTGGCTTCGGTCACCCACGCGGTTGCCTACGTAAAGCCGGAAAGTCTGCAGCCCATCGGCAGCTTCAAACTACGCGGCGCCTATAACGCTGTCGCCCAGCTAAGCGACGCGCAGCGGCAGCGCGGCGTCATCACTTACTCCAGCGGCAATCACGGGCAAGGCGTCGCCTACGCGGCGCGCGCCTTCGCGATCCCTGCCGTGATCGTGATGCCGAGAAGCGCGCCGGAGATCAAGCGCCGCGCCATCCAGGCGCTCGGCGCGGAAATTGTCGATGTCGGCCCCGCAAGCTCTGAACGGCAAGCACGCGCGGAAGCTCTCGCTGCCGAGCACGGCTACGCCATCATTCCACCCTACGACCATCCTGCCATCATCGCGGGACAGGGCACCTGTGGCCTCGAGATTCTGTCCGATGCCCCGGATGTCGACCTCGTCCTCGCGCCGGTCGGCGGCGGTGGTCTACTGAGTGGCGTGGCTGCGGCCATCCGCCAGCAGCGGCCGGAGTGCCGCGTCGTCGGCGTCGAGCCGGAGCTGGCCGGCGATGCCGCAGCCAGCCTGCGTCAGGGCCGGATCGTCCAGTACACGGCTGAGCAGACCACCCGCACACTCGCCGACGGGCTGCGCACGCAGAGTCTCGGCACACGAAACTTCGCCCACATCCAGCACTATGTCGATCGCATCGTCACCGTGACCGAGCAGGAGATCGAGCACGCCATGCGCGCCATTGCCTTTGAGACACGCCTGATCGCAGAGCCCAGCGGCGCGGTCGCCACCGCAGCACTGCTCTACCATCGTCACGAGCTACCGTCGCACCGGACAGCCGTCGCCATCATCAGCGGCGGCAACGCGGAGCCGGAGACGCTTCTGCGGGTACTTGGCACCAGCTAGCGCGGTCCTCGGCTGCCCGGCGTATCCTGAGCACGTGAAACACCTGCGATTCGCCATCCTGCTGCTTCTCTGCCTCGCCTTTGCCGCTCTCTCGCCTTCGTTCGCCGCAGACAAGCCGCCCTCCGGCCCTGTCGCCACCGTGCTGCGCAATACGCCGGTCTTCGTCGAGGCGGACACAAGTTCTCAAAAGCTCGACACCATCACGCCCGGCCGCGAAATGGTGATCGTTGAGCAGAACGGCCCGTGGCTGCGCGTCTTCGCCAACACGGACGTCCAGCAGAATCGCTCGGAGGATGCTCCCGTCTTCGGCGGCGACGCGGCCACGCCGCCCATTTCCGGGTGGCTGCAAAGCAAAGGCATCGTCTCCGCAAACACGCCCAATGCCGACAGCATCCTGTACGGCGCCGGCGCGGGTCAGGAAGCACAGGCCAGCGATGTGCATGGCTCGCGCGCGGCAGCGCAGGCGGCACGGCTGCTCTATGCTCGCGATGCACAGCTTTTCCCGCAAGGTCCGCACGCGGGTGAATCGGCATGGCGGGCGGCGGATATCCGCTGGCAACTCGAGAAAGCGGATGTCTATTCGCGCCCCTCCGCGCATGAGAAGGAAGCGTACCTGCGCCAGCAGATTGACGACAGCGAGATGAAAAAAATCATCAAGCGCTTCCCCGGCTCGAAGTATGCCGATCTGGCGGCCTACGACATGATAGACAACAAGGTCTGCGGTGACTGGCAGGGTTCGACCAAGTGTCCGGAAAAGGAAGCGGAGATTTTCCAGAAATACGCAGACGAGCACTTCAACTCGCCCAAGGCGCCGGAGGCGCTCTTTGAAGCGGTCTACCGCCTTGCGGCAGCAGGTGACATCTACGAAGGCGGCAACGACGCGAAGAAGGCTACCGCAGATCGCGACCACGCCAAGGTCATCGCAACGCATCTGCAGCAGAAGTATCCGGCAAGCGACTACTCGGCACGCGCAGCCACTCTGATATACCAGATGGAGCAGTCCATCCCCATCTACGGCGCAGAACGCGACTGATCTGCCCGCGCCGCAAGGAAGTGCGTGAGCGACTACATCGTCTCGGTCCTGCTCGGCATCGTCGAGGGACTCACCGAGTTTCTGCCTGTAAGCTCGACGGCGCACCTGCGGATCGCAGAGGCACTGCTGCATATCAACCTGGCTGATCCGTACTGGAAGATGTACACGATCGTGATCCAGCTCGGGGCGATTCTGGCGCTGATCTTCCTCTTTCTCGGCCGCATTCTGGAGTTCATCCGCACCTTCCCGAAGGGTGAATCCGGCGACCGTACCGCACTGGACCATCCCCTGTCGCTCACGCTGATTGCCTTCGTCTGCACCGCCATCCCCGCATTCCTGCTGACTAAGGTGATCGGCAAGCACCTCGAAAGCCTGCGCCTCATGGCGACCTCGCTGCTCGTCGGCGGCATCATTATGTGGGTCGTCGACGCGTGGAGTGTGCGGCGCCAAGCGAGCACCGAGGATGTAGAACACATGACGCTCGGGCAGGCGATCTGGATTGGCCTGTGTCAGGTCACTTCGGCCGTCTTCCCGGGCACTTCGCGCTCCATGTCCACTATCGCCGCGGGGCAGATCGTCAACATGAGCCGCTCTGCCGCCCTCGAGTTCAGCTTTCTCGTTTCCATTCCAACGATGGTGGCCGCCACCGCCTACGATCTACTACGCACACTGCACCCGCGCCATGCCGACGTTGCCGAATCGATCGCACCGCTGGTCATGACGGGCCATGGCTGGATCGTCCTGTTCATCGGCTTCGCCGTTTCGTTCCTCATTGCGCTGCTCGTGGTGGAGTGGTTCTTGATGTGGGTGCGGCGCCACGGCTTCGTCATCTTCGCCGTCTATCGCATCGCCCTGGCGGCCTTACTCTTGTGGTTTGGCAAGAAGCTGATGGGCGCCTAAAGCGAGTGGGTGAAGAGTTCGAAATCTGAGCAGCCGTCCTTCCGAGAACGGCTGCATCGGAGTTGTGCTTTTGCTTCAGCCAATGACCCTGAATGGGTCAGCGTCGGTCTTTGCAAATGCGGGAGCAGCAGCGGCGAAAGGCAGCTCCCATGCTGGCGACTCCAGTTCCGGCATCGCCTTCGCTTGAAACAGCTTGCGGCACTGTCGGGCCGTCCATCGCGCAGCCCTTTTGGACTTCTTGCGCCGGGCGCTGTCCGTAGAGATGCCGGTGCCTGCGTACATCTGCCGATAAAGCTTTGACAGAAACACGAACGCTATCCTCGCCCGTAGCGTGGGTGTGCAGGCAGAGCGCTCCCAAATCGCGGGAAAGGTATAGAACCGATCCCAGACACGCTGTGTGCGCTCGCGGATTTCATCCGAACTCATCGAAGGGTGCGGCGTGAACATCTTTGGGCGCACGGCGATCGGAATGAGCCAATAGCGCGTAATCGGCACGCCATCCACCAGCGTAGGCGACTTCGCCTGCTCTTTCTCCCAGCGATTGAAGTCCACTGTTCCGGGAAAGGGCGTCATCATCACGAACTGCGCAAACGTAATGCCCGCCTTCAGAGCCATTTCGGCAGTGGCATCGAAGGTCGCCGCCTGGTCTGTCGGCAGGCCGAAGATGAACGAGCCCAGCACATGCACGCCATGCTGCTTGAAGGTCTGCAACTGACGGACCAGCCCTTCACCGGAGTAGTTCCAGTCCTTGAAGACCGCCTTCAGTCCTTCCGGAGTCACCGCTTCCACACCTACCAGCGCGCCTTTGATGTTGGCCTTATGCATGGCGTCCAGATACTCGCCATCCTCGCCCGCCTCCATCGTGATCTGGGTAAAGAACACCATGTCCTTCGGCAGCTTTGCCAGTTCCGCCATCAGTTGAAATCGCTCCGCGCGGATGCGGGTCAACTCGTCCAGCTTTGACTGATTGTTCTGCTCCCGTGCCAGCCGCAGGTCGGTCAACGTCACCGGGTAAAAGTTGTCGTCCGCCAGCGCGATGAACCGGAATCCCAGCCTGCGCAGTGCAACGATCTCATCCACCACGCTCTGGAAGCGGCGTTGCCGCGGCTGCTGGCCATCGGTCCGCCATACACTGCAGAACGAACAATGCTTCGGGCATCCCCGCAGTGTCTGTACCGACGCCCACATGTACTTGTCTTTCGGAATCAGGTCCCAGCGTGCCGCCAGAAACTCCGAGCCGCCGATACGGCCGCCGTCGTAAACCCTTTCAAGCTTTCCCTGCATGCAGTCCACAACTGCCTTGGCCCAGGCCAGATCGCCATCGCCCTTCACTACGCTATGCGCATCGCCCCGCTCGAAGGGCTCCTCCGGAAACAGCGTCGCGTGGATGCCGCCGTAAACAACCCACGCGCCGCGCGCCCGAGCCATGCGCCCCACTTCATACCCGCGCAGAGCATTGCCGGTGTGGACGCTGATACCTACAATGTCTCCTGCCGCAATGCTCGCCGGCTCGATCTGTTCCAGCGATTCGTCTACGAGGATTGGATCGCCTGCAACCTGTGGCGTGGCCGCTGCCAACACAAAGAGCCATCGCGGCGTGATCACCGCCGTTCCGAAAGAGTTATCGCTTGGATTCACCAGATGAACGCGCATATATAGCTTCAACCTTCCTTAGATGCAGCCACGGCTAAACTTTGACTTGGTATCACGAACTGAGTGTTTCTGCGAAGTGTGCGCATTGGTGCGCCCGCGCGCACCAGGGAAGCGCAGATGACGGAATGAAAGTAGGAATCAGATTTGGAGGGGGCTTCCGGGAAGGGAGGAGATGCTGAGAGAAGTTCCCGGAATCTTTCGCGTCGTGAACGACGGCACGCCGGATATTCTCAGACATCGCCGCGGCAGGGCGATGACCCGGTGGGCAAGCAAGTTTAAGCGGGGCGAAGTTACCGCGCGATGCGCCATCAGCAACACAAGCCCGGCGAACAGCAGCAGGCAAAGGATGCCAAATTCAACGTCCCTACCACCCTGCAGGAACTTGTCCCAGCCGTAGAAGTGTTCGGTGATGGGCATCAGCGCGATGACAAACGCTGTAAGGATCAATACTGTGCGGCATCCAAACCTGCATCCCTCGCCCATACGTCGGGTCCGTTCGGCATACTCGTTGCCTCGATCAAGACTGCTCTTCAGCTTTGTACCGCCAGATTCCCGCAAACTTCGCGCTGAACAAGCATGTCACGGATGCTGACGAAAGGGTGCAAGAGTTTTGTCAAACATTTCTGAAGACCGCCCTTCTTCCGATTTCACAATATTTGACTTTGTCAACTATATCAACCGACACTGGCGACATGAATCACCAGCCGAGCAACACAACAGGCCTGCAAGACCAGACCGCGGCATTTCGCCGATTCACCCGCCTGTACACACGCTTTGTTGGCACCTTGCAGGAGGGCCTGCTCGATACACCGTATTCCCTCAGCGAGGCGCGGGTGCTTTATGAGCTGGCTACGCGCCAGCAGCCATTCGCCAGGGACATAGCGCAGGAGCTCGGCACGGATGCTGGCTATCTGAGTCGCATCCTGAGCAAATTCGAGCAGGCTGGCCTGCTGAATCGTGCAGCCTCTCCGGAAGATGGCCGTCAGACGACAATCCGCTTGACCAGGAAGGGCCGCGACGCCTTCCGCGTCCTCAATACCCGCTCCGACCGGCAGGTGCGCGCCATTCTCGGTGGTCTCCGGCCGGGGCCGCGCCGCGATCTGGTCCGGTCGATGGGCGTGATCGAAACCGTGCTCAGTGAACAGCCCGGAACCGACGACGACACACACACCGCGCCCTTCACTCTTCGCCAACATCGTCCCGGCGACATGGGCCTCATCGTTTCCCGCGAAGGCCTGCTCTACGCGCAGGAGTATGGCTGGGAGCAGACGTTCGAGGCCCTCGCCGCCCGCGTCGTCGCCGATTTCATCGACCGCTTCGACCCCACATGCGAGCGCTGCTGGATCGCCGAGCGCGACGGCGAGCACCTCGGCCACATCTTCCTCGTCCGCCACCCTGACCAGCCCGGCGTCGCCAAACTTCGCCTGCTGCTGGTAGAACCATCCGCTCGCGGGATGGGCCTCGGCCACGCACTGGTGGCGGAATGCGTACGCTTCGCCCGCGAAGCCGGCTATCAGAAGATCACGCTCTGGACGCAAAGCATCCTGATTGCCGCGCACCGTATTTATAAGCAGGCCGGCTTCCTGCTCATCAAAGAAGAACCGCACCACAGCTTCGGGCACGACCTGGTGGCTCAAACCTGGGAACTCGACCTGACCCGGCCGATCTGACTTTAATTTCATTCTGCGCGAAGCGAAGAACCCGCAACTTTATCAAATCACCCACTGCAGCCGGTGTGAGCGACCATAGGAAGCGAACCCCGTGTCACGCCACTGGCACCCCCGCCACAAGCCGGGTGCCCCATCCTGAGCAGAGCGAAGGGTGGGATACCACACAGCCGGGTCAGGACCCGCAGTTTGCAGGTTGACCCACTACAGCTTGCGTGAGCGACCAGCGGAAGCGAGCATCGCAAAACGCGCCGAAGGCGCCTATGCCCCGGACGGCGAGTCCGTAGCAACCTCGGTTCCCGTATCCCGCTTTCTCTCGCTCAGTCCCCCGCCCTTTGCGACAATGAAAGCTAGCTCTGGCGTGTCGGCCCGACGTTCCATCGCAGAATGGGCGGCCGCTGTTTCGCGCTCCTCACGATGAAGCCACTCAAGGTCGCTCTCACGCCCACCGGCAACCGCAGGCTCAACGAGCTGGTCGGCGTGTCGCTCATCGCCACCGCCGGCCTCCTGCTCCTCTCCCTCGTCTCTTACCGTCCTACGGACCCCTCCTTCAACACCGTCGGCAGCGCCATCGCGCACAACTGGGCCGGCATCTTCGGTTCCACGGTCAGCGATCTCCTTTTCCAGTTTGAAGGCTTCGCCGCCTTCTGCCTGCCGCTGATGCTCGGCCTGCTGGGTGTGAGCTGGATCCGCTCCCGCGCCATCGGCGCGCCTATGTCGAAGCTCGCCGGCTTTGCGCTCTTCCTGTTCATCACGCCGGCCGTATTCGGCCTGCTGCCCGGCCACATGCACTGGATGGGCTCCATTCCGGTCGAAGGCGTCTCTGGCCGTCTGCTGGTGGACGGCATGACCGCCCTGTTGAATTATCCCGGCACCTGCGTGCTGGTTGCCACGCTGCTGCTGATCGCAGTTCTGCTCTCCACCGCCTTTTCCTTCGGCAACCTGCGCCAGTGGCTCGCGGTGCGATTCGCCTTCGTGTACGCATGGCGTGATCGCTGGAAGAACTGGAAGCTGCGCCGCGCCAAGAAGAGCGCCGCGCGCGCCGCCGACCGCACCATCCGCGCGCAGCAGAGGGCAGTCGCCATGCGCAATGCCGCAGCGCGAACTTCCAGACAGGCAGCAACGCCGGCCCAGCCCCGCACCAGTTGGCTCAGCCGCGTTCTGCATCGTCCCGGGCAGCAGGATGAAGACGATGCTCCCGCCGCCCGTCGTTCGGCTTTTGCCGAAACCGCCGCGCCCGCCTCGCCGGAAGATGCCGCGTATCTCGAAGAGCCGGAGCCGGTGCATTCGCTGTGGACGCAGATTCCCCGAGCCACCGTACGTGATCCCGAGCCCGAGCCGGAGCCCACGCCCGTGCGAGCCTCCGGCCTTGATCGCCGCTGGGAAGAGCCCGCGGATGAGGATGACGGCAAGCAGGACGACGGCAGCATCTCGATCGGCGAGCGCGCCGATGCCGATGCGCATCCCGTCACGTTGACGCCGCGCGCGGTCTCCGGCTATCGCCTGCCGCCCAGCACGCTTCTGCATCGCTCCGAAGATCAGCAGATCATTCGCGAAGACGAGTTGCGCGAAGAGGCGAAGGTGCTGGTCGAGAAATGCGCCGAATTCGATGTAACCGGCCAGGTCACGCAGATCAATCCCGGCCCGGTCGTCACTACTTTTGAGTTCCGTCCCGAAGCCGGTGTGAAATATTCGCGAGTCACCGGCCTCGCCGACGACCTTTGCCTCGCGATGGCCGCCGAGAGCATCCTCATCGAGCGCATGGCCGGTAAGAGCACGGTGGGCATTCAGGTGCCCAACCACGACCGCGAAACCATCTGGCTGCGCGACGTGGTCGAAGACGGCACATTCGGGCAGACCAAGTTCAAGCTGCCGCTCGCCATGGGTAAGGACATCAACGGCCGCATCGTGGTCGCCGATCTCGCCACCATGCCGCACGTGCTTATCGCCGGATCCACCGGTAGCGGCAAATCTGTCGCCATCAACGCCATGATCATGTCGGTGCTCTTCAAAACGACACCGGAACAGGTACGAATGATCCTGGTCGATCCAAAGCGCGTCGAGCTCGGCATGTATGAGGGCATCCCGCACCTCTTCACCCCGATCATCACCGAGCCGAAATTGGCGGCAAATGCCCTGCGCAACGCCGTGCGCGAGATGGAGCGCCGCCTCAAGCTTTTGGCATCGCGCTCCGTGCGCAACATCGACCAGTACAACAAGCTCTTTGACTCCGGTACCCCCAGCATGTTCGAGGATGCCGAAGAGCAGACGCCGCTTCCCTACATCCTCATCATCATCGATGAGCTTGCCGACCTGATGATGCTCGACCGGGCAAACGTGGAAGAGGCCATCACCCGCCTGGCGCAGATGGCGCGTGCCGTCGGCATCCATCTGGTGCTTGCCACGCAACGGCCCTCGGTCGATGTCATCACCGGCCTCATCAAGGCCAACGTTCCCACGCGGATCTCCTTCCGCCTCGCCACCAAGGTCGACTCACGCACCATTCTCGACAACAACGGCGCCGAAGCGCTGCTGGGCCGCGGCGATATGCTCTTCCTGCCGCCGGGCACGTCGCGCCTGCAGCGCGTACACGCCCCGTTCGTCACTGAAGCGGAAATCTCCGCTGTCGTCGACTTTTGGAAGTCGCAGGGCGGCGCAGAGTATGTCGAAGCCTTCCTCGAATCGCCGCGCGACGAGAAGGGCCGCGAGTTGAACAGCGAAGACGGCGATGAGGACGACAACGATCCGCTCTTCAACGACGCCGTGCGTTTGGTCTTCGAATTCGGCAAGGCATCGACATCGCTCATCCAGCGACGTCTGCGCGTCGGCTACGGCCGCGCCGCGCACCTGATCGACATGATGGAGCGCGACGGCCTCGTCGGTCCCGCAGATGGTTCGAAGCCACGAGAGATCCTGAAAAGCCCCGATTGGCTGACCGAGTTCGAATCGTCCATGCGGTAAAGCAAGCTCGTGAATCCGGGTAAAGCGTACCGCTCAATTTCGTCATCCCGACCGGAGCCGTCACGCGCAAGCGTGACCGGCGCAGAAAGGGATCTGCTGTTCTCTCGCGTTTTGCTGGATCTAACTTCGCCCGGTTTCCTTCCGTGCGCTCCGCAGCGCCACAAACCCCAACGATCCCACCACCAGAATGAGCGCCACCCACAGCAATGCCGGATGCCGCTCCGTGAACGGAACGCCTCGGTTCGTCTCCGGTGTCAGCGTCCGCTCCGGGCCAAGCGCGCTCAGCGACGCATTCGCTAACGCCGCCTGGAGCGGCGACAGATCGTACTCGGGGCCGCCGAGCGCCGGGTCTCCGTAGCGCAAAATGTACGATGTACCGGGCTTGCGCAGAAAGCATACCTGCCGCTCCCGCATCTGCAATGTGATCGCATGCAGCGCCAGCGGCGCATCGTCGCCGTTCTGAATCGTCAGCCTGATCGTGGACGCATATCGCACCGCGCCAAGCGCCAGCTCGATGGAGCCGACACCGGTTGCTTGCTTTCCTTTTTGCGGAGGCGCTTGGCTGAACGAGACACCCTCACTCTGCCGCGGCACTTCTGTACGTGCCTCATCAACCTGCCGCGCTTCTGCAGACTGCGCCGGATAACGCTCCAGATCGGCACTACGGGAGAAGATCGCATCGACATCGTCGCTGGTAAAGGTGAGCCGGTCCAGCGGCACGTTCTGCGGCACTACGAATTCGTAGATCGTCTGATGTGGCTTCTCGACTGGCGCGCCCGCATCCCCCACCTGCACATAGCGCGCAGGCTCAGCTTTCGCAACCAGCACATCCACACCGGCAATGTCCTGCGGTGTCACCGGTTCGAGCGCCAGCGTCTGTATTTCAAAGTGCAGATAACGAAAATTGCTCTCCGGCAGCGAGATCAGCCGCTGTTGGGGCTCGCTCTCATCGGCGTTTGAGCTGTACCCGATCGCCGGGAAAGACACCCCGCGTTCCCCCGGCCGCTGCGTACCGGTGACGTGGACCAGCACCGAAAAATGCGAGCGTCCCATACGCAGCAGCACGCGGCTGTAGCGCGGCTCCGTCATTTCCACGTCAAAGCTGACCGCGCCATTCTGCTGCCCAAGGTTGAGGATTTGCTCCGGACGCGCCACTTCCGCTCCAGCGTCCGTGGAGATGCGCGCCAGGTAAGCCACTTCGCGGCTGCCGCCGATGACCCGCAAGTCCTGGAGCTGTGGCGCGGCGTGTGCCAGGAGCTCCGGCGGCAGGACGACACAGGTCTCCGTCGCTGGAGCAGATGCAAGCTCGACCGGCCGCTCATAGTGAAAGGCCGGTTGCACCGCCCGCGCTGCCAGCACGACGGCCAGCGCCGCCACGGCCATGCGAGGAATCACTTCATCTCTCCGTGAGTCGCTGTCTCGGCTCGCAGATGCAGCCAGTCGCGCTGATAGGCGAAGCTCACACCCAGCAACAATGCGCCCAGCGCCAGAAAGCTGATGATCCGGTAGCCTTGACTCAACGTGCTGGTATCCAGCAGAAAGACCTTGAAGATCGTAACCGCCAGCAGCACAAGTCCCTGCCAGCGCAGCCAGGCGGAACGCCGCCGGAATCCCAGGCCCAACAGCAACCCCCCGGCCAGCAGGAACCACGCCGAATAGCTGAATCGCTCCGCCATGTGGCGATCGGCCATCGCCGAGTAGTAGACCTGCGAGCCCGGCGCTGCCGCCGGCACGCGCGTCGCCCAGTAGGTAGAGATCTCAAAGCACACCGCGATGAGCAGCAGAATATTCGCGGCCAGCATCGCTGCTCGTGGCAGTGACGCCCAGAAATCGCGGGCATGCTCCGCAACTGCCTTCCGGCTCAGCCACGCAGTCCACACCAGCGCGGCAATCACGATCAGGAACGTGACGAAACGAAGATTCAGGAAGACCGTCTGACGGGCCGCATCCAGCCCCGAGAACAGTACCAGCACGCCGCATCCCAGCAGCGCAATCGCTTCCCATCGCAGCGCATCTCGCAATCTGACAGCGAGCGGACGGCGCCATGCGATCCAATGCGCAAACGCGCTGATCACCACCAGCCAGATGGCGCTTGTCAACACGGTGTTCGAAACCAGAAGCGACTCCGATCCGTAGTGCCCCGGCTGGGCTCCGCTCCACCAGAACGTGTGAATCTCCAGGAGTCCCGTGATCACCACCAGCAACTGCGCCGTCACAGCGCAAGCCGCCGCCAGCATCTCCCACACGGGCGACTCATCGCGTCCTATCTCCCGTCGCGCCAGCAGCGCGCCAATCGCAAGCGACGCAATCGACACGGCAAAGCTGAGAAAGCGCGCGTTCCAGATCGTGTGCGTCTGTCCGATGGTGGCGTCCATCGCCAGCGAGATTAGCCCCAGCGCCAGCGCACCTGCGGCAAGCGCCTGCATCAACCGGGTACGCATCCTCGTCGCTACCCACACCAGCACGGCGCCTTCCGTCATCCAGCCAACCGTCACCCAGTGCCCGTGGACGGCCAGCGGCACGGCCAGCGTCAGGAAGACGATCGCGATCGAAAGCTGAATGTCGGAGAGCGACGCCAGCCGCGTCCCCGCGACGGGCGTACGCTCCATCCATTTGCGGATGCCGAGATAAAACGCGCCGAAGCCGACAGAGCACCACGCCAGTGCCGTATTTCGCGCGGTCCCATCATGCGAAAGCATTGCATAGAAGCCCAGAAAGCCGAAGGCGGCGTTCGCCATGCTGATCAATACTCGCGCCGCATCGCCCTGCTCCGCGTGCGCCCGCTTCTGCCGCGCCAGAATGGTCGCCGCCGCGAACAGCAGTATGAAGAGCGAGAGGAATACCGTCGTGGTGACAAACGCGCCGGGCGCATAGAACTGCCAATACCAGCCCCAGTAAAAGCCCACTGTGCCCAGGAACGACAACACCAGCAGACGATTCCAACCTTTCAGCACCAGCAGCGCCATGGTGGCCGCGTTCATCATCAGCAGATAGCTGAAGAGAAATACCTCTTCGTTTCGTCCGGTCGAGAGCAGTAGCGGTGTCGAAAACGCGCCCACGATTGCGTAGACCGCCAGCAGTTCCGCAGACTGCCGCCAGGCGATGAATGCGTTAAACGCCGTCACCAGCACCATGCCGGCAAAGGCCACGCCGGACGGGATCAGGTGGTACATGGAAAACGCGGCCCACAGCGACAGATACAGGACGCCGCTGCCCACCGCCTTCAGCGAATAGGAGAACGCCGTAAACCCCTTCGCGCGAAAGCGCTCCGACCAGGCAATCAAAGCCGCTCCGCTCACCAATCCGATCAGGATGCGCCCCGCCGGCCCAATCCATTGGTTGTCGAAAGCGAACTTCAGGAACCACGCCACGCCGATCAGGACCGCCACGATGCCGATGCGGTTAAACCACTGCGATCCGACGCGGCTTTCCAGCGAGCGCGCTTCACGGGCCGCAACGGGTGCGACCGGCGGCGCTACGTATGGTCCAGGACTTTCCTCTCTATAGGAGGACGCCGCTCCAGGCGAAAGTACGGGCATCGCCGCCGCTCCAGGCAGATCGGGCAGTTTGACCTGCGCAGCCGCTTCCGCAACCGGTTCGGCCGTCGGCATCGGAGGAGTCGTTCCCCGTAGCGCGCTCACCTCCCGCTCCAGTTCGAAGACACGCGCCGTCACCGCAGCCAGTTGCGCCTCAAGCCGCTGGGTACGCTCTTCCGCCGGCGATCTGCCCGGGCTTTCCTGTGGGCCTTCGCTCATGTCGCTCTACTCTACGCAACCCACGTCGGCGGAACAATCCATGCAGGCTCCGGCACTCACCGGCGCCGTCCCGCAAAGGAACTCCTCCGCCCGCTGCGCACTTTGGAACAGCACCTCGCGCAAAAATCGAAGATAATGGTGGTAGCACCGGGTATTCCTTGTCGGGCACCCTGCCCAACAATTGATGCAACCAGCAAAGCTTTGCCGTACTATGCCACTGTGGGCGCGGACCCCCAGCCGGCTCCATACAGGTCTGAATACTCTGGCCAGCGAGATACATAACGGTTCCGGGACGCGGCGCGTCCTGCTCGTCGACGACGATCCCATCGTGCTGGAGCTCGTATCTCTGCTGCTCGCAGATGCCGGAGCGGAAATCGCCCGCGCCACCGGTGGCCAGGCGGGGCTTCGCGCTCTCAAGCCACCGTCACGGTTGCCGGATATCGTCCTGGTGGACCACCAGATGCCCCAGGTCAGCGGAACGGACATTGCGCGGTACATAAGGTCGCTGCCTCAGCCGCGTCCCCGAGTCATCGCGATGAGCGCATCGCCGCTGCCCAAAGACGAGCTGGCACTGTTTGACGATTACCTTGCCAAGCCGATCGATCGCGACCTGCTCTGCGCCTCCATCTCCGGGACACCGGCCCTCTCCGCCGCTGCTCCATCGCGCGTGCCTGGGGACGTCCTGCCGCCGTCACTGGACTCGTCCACTGTGACCAAGCTGCAGGCCATCATGCCGCCCAGTGCCATCCGCGAGCTCTATACCGTTTACGTAACTGACACCCGTCAACGCATCCGTGAGATGGAGCGGTTCTCCGCGGAAGGAGACGATGCTTCTCTGCGCCGTTGCGCCCATGCCGTCAAGGGATCCGCGGCCATGGCCGGCGTCCCGGGCATTGCATCCATTGCCGCCGGACTCGAAGCGGGACAGCTTCCCCGCCGCGATCACGAAAACCTTTTTCACCAAATGCGCAGCGCCTGCGATGATGTGGAGCAAAGCATGATCAACAGCGCAGCCCATACAAGTGCAGCTTCTGGGGAGGCCAGATGAGCCCAAACGCACCCGCAGCCACCGAGCATCGCAATTCCAGCATCCGCATCCTGCTCGCCGACGATCACCCGGTGGTACGCATCGGCGTCCGCAATATGCTCCGCGCCGAAGGTCACTTCGACGTGGTCGGCGAAGCATCCGACGGCGACGAGGCCATCACGCAGACCCTCGAGCTGCTTCCCGATATTCTGCTGCTCGATCTTTCCATGCCGCGCATGCCCGGGCTGGAAGCGATGCGCGCCATCATGAGCGGCTCGCCGCGCGTGAAAATCCTGCTGCTCACCGCGACGATCTCAACCCAGCAGATCATTGAAGCCTTGCAGATCGGCGCCCGCGGCATCGTCACCAAGGACGCGCTCATCGACCAGCTCACCAGCGCCATCGATGCCGTCATGCAGGGCGACTACTGGATCAACGGCCAGCGCGTCGTGAACCTGGTCGGCGCATTGCACGAGCTGATGCAGAAAGCCGCCGTCCCGGAGCGCAAGACCTACGGCCTCACCCCGCGCGAGCTGGAGGTCGTCGGCTGCATCGTAGAAGGCTGCTCCAATCGCGATATCGCCAAGCAGTTCGCCATCAGCGAAGAGACCGTAAAGCGGCACCTCTCGAACATCTTCGACAAGACCGGCGTCTCCACCCGCCTCGAGCTGGCCCTGTTCGCGATCGCTCACCAACTGGTCATGCCGCAGCCCTAGGCTACGAACATCCAGTGCTTTATGAATCTTTCAGTTACGTGTGGCGGCCCTGGTGCCGCCACAGCCATTTCCCCCGCTCTGGCATCCATCTGTCATGCACCCCTTCTACAGTCGCGTGCACCGAACTGCGGCGCAGCGATTCGGGATCCCCAGGCTTGCGGTGGATCGATTCCGTGGCCGCGAATACAGCTTCTCTGATTGGAGTGAATGGATGAAAACAGTTCTGACGGCCCTGGCTCTCTCCTGCATCTTTGTGCTTCCCGCGTCTGCGCAGGACACCAGTCCGGTGATGCAGAAGACACCGCCGCCCACGCAGGAGATGCGCAACGGCGAGCCTCTCTATCGCGTGCAGGTCATCGGCCGCGACATTCCGGCCATCAACTACTTCAACCGCGCCGGCAGCACCAAAATCGGCTTTGAAGGTACGAGCCTCCTCCCGCGGGCCAAGGGCCGGGCCACAGTGGACAACGGCAAGGGCAACGCCACCATCGACGCGCATTTCGAAGGCCTGCCGCCCGCCAACACCTTCGGCCCGGAATACCTGACATACGTCCTGTGGGCGATCACTCCCGATGGACGCCCCAGTAGCCTCGGCGAGATCCTTCCCGACGGCAATAAAGCCTACGTAAAGCTGACGACGCCGATGCAGGCGTTCGGACTGATCGTCACCGCGGAGCCCTACTTCGCCGTCACCATGCCCTCCGACGTCGTGGTCATGCAGAACGTAGTGCTGAACGACAAAACCGCCGGCATCATCTCTCCCATCGACGCGCACTACTCGCTACTGCCGCGCGGTATCTACACAAAGACCGTGGGCGAAAAGGTCTACAACCCGATCACGCGCAACAACAAGTCCCCGCTCGAACTCTACGAAGCCATCAACGCCATACAGATCGCGCAGGCCGCCGGTGCAGACCAGTACGCGCCCGACATCCTCGCCCGCGCCAAGGAGCAGCTCTCGAACGCGCAGGACCTCGATCGACGCAAGCGCGATCGCAAGCAGGAAATCACCTTCGCCCGCGCCGCCGTCCAGACTGCCGAAGATGCACGTTTGGTGACCCTGCGCAAGATTCAGGCGGAGCAGGTCGCAGCCGAGCAGGCCGCCCAGAAGGCCCGGCAGGATGCAGCGAACGCCGCAGCGGAAAAGTCGCGCATGGATGCTCAGCAATCGCAGCTTGCTGAGCAGCAGGCGCAGCTCCAGGCCCAGCGTGAAGCACAGCAGCGCGCCCAGGCCGAGGCCGCCGCGCAGCAGGCTCAGGCGGCGCAGCAATCCGCCGAGCAGCAGGCCGCGGCCGCCCGCGCCAGAGAGGCGCAACTCCGCGAACAGCTTCGCCAGCAGCTCAACTCCATCCTGCAGACCCAGGAGACACCGCGCGGTCTGGTCGTCAACCTCGCCGACGTTCTCTTTGCCACCGGTCGCTACGACCTCAAGCAGGATACGCAGCTCAAGCTGGCGCGCGTCTCTGGTATCTTCCTCGCGCACCCTGACCTGAAGATCCAGGTCGAGGGCTACACCGACAACGTCGGCAGTGAGTCCTTCAACCAGAAACTCTCAGAACAACGAGCGATGACCGTACAGAATTTCCTGGTTTCCCAGGGAGTTCCCGTTTCCAACGTCACCGCGATCGGCTACGGCATGAGCAATCCAGTGGCCGACAACAGCACCGCCGCAGGCCGCAAGCAGAATCGCCGCGTTGAGATGGTCGTCTCCGGCCCCTCGATCGGCATACCGAATCAGGCCGCGCCAGGACAAACGCCTGCGCCCGCTCCATCGCAGGCAGCGCCGCTGCCTCCGCAACCGGCAACGCCGCCGCCGCCGGCAAATCCGTCGGGCGTCAGCAATCCCCCAGGCCCTCAGGGATAACTAGGGACCTCTGAACGATTCGTCATCTCGACCGAAGCCGTCCCGCGCCAGCGGGACGGCGCAGCGGAGAGATCTGTTTTATCCACGCTGCTCCACATATCCCTGATGCATCCATGCCCGTCTCCGTTCATCGAACCCATTGAACAGTAGATATTCGCAGGAGCTCCCGTTGCCATCTACCACGAACATCGCCTTTCTCGGCCTCGGCCAGATGGGCGCACCCATCGCCCGCCTGCTGCTCGCCAAAGGACACAACGTCACGCTCTGGAACCGCAGTCCCGAGAAAGCGCGGGCCCTCAAATCCGATTCCGTCTCATCGGGAAACGCCCGCAGCGCCGCATCACCGGGGGAAGCCGCCGCGCACGCGGACATCGTCTTCACCATGCTCACCGACGATGCCGCAACCGAAGCGGTGCTCTTCGGTGATAAGCATCAGTCCGGATTCTTGAACGACCTCAAGCCCGGCGCAATCCACGTCACCCTCTCCACCATCAGTGTCGCGCTCGCCCGCCGCATCACCGCCATGCATCAGGAGCGGGGCCAGCATCACGTCGGCGCACCTGTTTTCGGCCGCCCCGCCGTCGCCGAAGCCGGCAAGCTCTGGATCGTCGCCTCCGGCGAAGACGATCCACTCGCAGCGGCCCGGCCGCTGCTCGAATCCATCAGCCGCGGACTCACCATCGTCTCCCGCGAGCCCTGGCAGGCGCATGCGCTCAAGCTGGGCGGCAATCTGATGATCACCTCGATGAACCAGACGCTCTCCGAGGCCTTCGTGTACGCGGAGTCGCAGGGCATCGACCCCGCGCTCTTCCATCAAGCCGTCAACAACGCGCTCTTCCAGTCGCAGCTCTACGAGAACTACGGCAAGACCATCCTCAACCCGCCCCCGCAGCCCGGCGCTACAGTCTCGCTCGGCATCAAGGACACCCGCCTCGCGCGCGAAGCCGCAGCCGATGCCGGAGTCCGCATGCGCCTCGCCGATTACTTCGCCGACGTGCTCAACCGGGCAAAGGAAGCTGGATTCGCCGACGAAGACTGGGCCGTAGGGCAGTACCGCATCGCCCAATCCGACGCCCCACTGCACGAGGAAAAGGAGTAGCAGCCCGCACCACCATCTCGTCATCCCGAGCGAGCGAGGCGAGGCGAGCGATTTGCTTTTGCCGCACCGGACAGAACTGGGTGCCCCATCCTGAGCGGAGCGAAGGGTGGGATACAGCAGATGTCCGCACTACAACTTGGTCATCCCGACCGGAGCCGGCCACGCGCAAGCGTCACCGGCGCAGTGGAGGGATCTGCTTTTCCCCTAAACCGGACATGCTGTAATGACTTCTATGGCCCAGCAATCTCTCTCCAGCAAGATCGCCTTCATCACCGGCGCCAGCTCCGGCATCGGCCTCGCCACAGCCCGCGCCTTCGCCGCCCAGGGCGCCCGCCTGCTCCTCGCAGCCCGCCGTCAGGACCGCCTCGAAGCCGAGCGCGCCTCACTCACCGGCTCAGGCGGCGTCCACACGCTGCAGCTCGACGTAACCGATCACGCAGCCGTGGAGCGCACCATCGGTGCCCTTCCTGCTGAATGGAAGTCCATTGACATCCTCGTCAATAACGCCGGCCTCAGCCGCGGCCTCGATAAGGTCTACGAAGGCAAGCGTCAGGACTGGGAGGAGATGATCGACACCAACGTAAAAGGTCTGCTCTACGTCACCCGCGCCGTCGTGCCCAGTATGGTCGAGCGCGGATGCGGCCACATCGTCAACCTCGGCTCGACAGCCGGCCGCATGACCTATCCGAACGGCGCCGTCTACTGCGCGACCAAGGCCGCCGAGCGGTCCATCACCGAAGGCCTGCGCGAAGACCTGCTCGGCACTCCGCTGCGCGTCACCACCATCGATCCCGGCATGGTCCAAACCGCGTTCAGCGAGGTCCGCTTCCGCGGCGACTCGGCGCGTGCCGCCAAGGTCTACGAGAACATCACGCCGCTCACGCCCGAGGACATAGCCGACGCCATCCTCTACGCCGTCACCCGTCCTGCGCACGTCAACATCTCGGAGGTCCTGCTCACCCCCGTAGCTCAGGCAAATTCGTTGCTCTTCCATCGCACATCAAAGTAGGCCCGCAACTGACCACGCGAATACTGACGATTTCGCTCGCCAGGTGTGATGACCATCTCTAAACTCGAACGTCATCACCCGTGAGGTCGAGCCGATGTCAACGTTGCTGCTTGATATGCGTTACGCAACACGCCAGTTGCGTAAGTCCCCCGGGTTCACCGTAGCCGCTATCCTCACACTCGCTCTCGGTGTGGGAGCCACGACAGCCATCTTCAGCGTTGTTTACGGACTTCTGCTCGCATCGCTTCCTTTTCATGATGCAACCCGCATCATCACCATTGGAGAGAGCCATCCGCAGGTGCCGGGCAGCGTCGAAGCGACCTATCCGGACTATCAGGATTGGAAGACCCAACAGAAAAGCTTCACCGAGGTCGCGGCATTCTCCGATCTGAATCCCGCGACCGTCTCGCTCGCCATGAACGGCCACGCGGAGCAAATCCATCGCGTGCTCGCATCGGGCAATCTGTTTTCGATGCTCGGCGTCTCTCCGCTTCTCGGCCGATCTCTCAACCAACAGGACGAAAGGCCGGGTAGCGATCACGTGGCTGTCCTGAGCTCTGGCGCGTGGGAGCGCTATTTCGCTCGCGATCCTGAAGTGCTGGGACGCTCTGTCGACCTCAATGGCGCCAGCTATACCATCGTGGGTGTGTTGCCGCCGGGCGCGGCCTATCCCGCCGATGGAGATGTCTGGCTCCCGCTCTCTCTGCTGGATAGTGCAACCCAGGCCTCACGGGTATGGCATTCGGTCGATGTCCTCGGGCGGCTGCGTCCGGGCGTCACTCTGTCGCAAGCAACGGCTGACATGCAGACCATCGCCGCGCGCCTCGCCGCGGCATATCCCGCAACCAATCGCAGAGAAACCGTTCGGCTCTCTCCGTTACGTGAGCAGATGCTGGGTACACTGCGCCCTACCATCCTCAGCCTCATGGGAGCGGTTGCGTTGGTGTTGCTGATTGCGTGTGCGAATGTCGCCAACCTTATGTTGGTTCGCGCGGCGGCAAACCGGCGAGAGGTGGCTATTCGCCAGGCCCTCGGTGCAGACCGCCGACGGCTCTATAGACAGTTCCTGGTTCAATCATCCATTTTGTGCGTGCCGGGAGGAGCACTCGGGATCGCGCTCGCCGCACTGGCGCTGCCGCTCTTGCGTCTTGCTCTCACCCATGCGGCCAGTCTCGACGCTTCGTTGGTTCCTTCTATCCATCTCAACGTTCCTGTTTTGTTTTTCACGCTTGCCATCTGCACCGTGACGGCCACCCTTTTTGGGCTTATTCCCATCATGACGGCCTCGCCTGGATTGACCGACGCACTGCGTCCCGGAGATCGAAGCAGTACTCGCGGATATGGCGCAAGCCAGGCTGCGCTCGTTACCGCGGAGATTGCCATCGCGGTCGTAGTCTTGTTTCTCAGCACGCTGGTGATTCGCAGCTTTCAAAGGCTGCTTGCTGTCGATCCCGGATTTCGCACGGATCATCTGCTGAGTCTTGAGATCACGCTTCCCGGGCCGCGCTATGCGGAGGGCAGCCCGGCAACCAATCACTTCTATCAGCAGCTTCTGGACAAGCTCGCGCAATCGAATTCTGTTCTCTCCACCGGCACCACCACCGCGGTTCCGCTTCTGTCCTCCCGGTTGATGACACGGTTTCTCATTGAGGGTGCGCCTCCGCTGGCTCCGGGCACATTTCCCTTCGCACAGATTCGCCTGGTCAGCCCGGATTACTTCCGCACCATGGGAATTCGTGTACAGCAAGGCAGAGCATTTGAGCGAAAGGACATCGACAATCAATCCAGCTTCTTCATCGTCAATGAAGCATTCGCCCGCCGGTATCTCGCGGGCAGGAATCCGCTCGGCGCGACCATCCTTCTCGGAGTCATGAGCCCACAGCCGGCGAAAATACCGGTGATCGGCGTAGTAGGAAATGCGCGCGACCTCGGCATCGACACCCCAGCTCAACCGGAGATTTATCTGCCCGGCTTCAGCCTTCATGACGTTCTGCTCGTCCGAACCGCGGGCGATCCGCAGACGGTTCTTTCTGTAGTGCGGCAAGCCGTCCGCAAATTGGACCCAGGCCAGCCGATCTATCATGTGCAGACGATCGACGCAGTACTCTCCGACACGCTTGCGCTCCGCAAGATGACCGCCAGTCTGCTTGGCATCTTCACGCTCGTGGCTCTCACCCTGGCCACCATCGGCATTTACGGCGTCCTGGCATACTCCGTCACACAACGAACCCGGGAGATTGGCGTCCGGATGGCCGTGGGTGCGAAACGCGAAGACATCGTGCGCATGGTGCTGCTCCAGGCGACCGGGTATGCGGCAGTGGGAATCGGTGCAGGTCTCGCGATGTCGCTTGCCGGAGCTCGTCTTATCAATGGATTGCTCTTCAGGACCAGTCCTGTCGACCCGGTTTCCATGTCCATCACCGTCGCAGTTTTATTGGTGATTGCGGCCTTCGCGGTCGCCTTACCTGCCCGCCGCGCAGCTTCTGTAGATCCGACGGAGGCGCTGCGAGCCGAATAAGGTTCCCATCTGGTCTGGCGCGGAATGCCACTCAGGCCTGCCCTTGTCGAAGGGTTGCGTCCCAAATCCTCTCAGCTTCGTGTTCCAATACCGGTGCGGTAGTTGACTGCGAGGCATGATGGCAATAAAGCTGGGTGAGCCGCCGATCGGACACGCGTGGGCCGCACTCCTGCTGCGCTTGATGGTCGGCTGGGTCTTCCTCACGGAAGGCATTCAGAAGTTTCTCTTCCCCGCGGCCCTCGGCGTTGGCCGCTTCACAAACATCGGTATTCCATGGCCGCACATCACCGCGCCCTTTGTCGGAGTGGTTGAAATCTCCTGCGGCATGCTGCTCATGATCGGGCTAGTCACTCGCTTTGCCGCGATCCCCCTGCTCATCGACATCTGCGTCGCCATCTCCACCACCAAGCTCCCCATGCTGACTCACCAGGGATTCTGGCCCGCGATGCACGAAGGACGCACGGATTTCTGCATGCTCCTCGGGCTCATCGCCATCCTCTCGATGGGAGCCGGCAGAATCTCCTGCGACGCCCGCCGCTTCATGTACGGCGAATGACGCCCGGCCTCGCCGAGCCGTATACTGCCTGTCGCCCCCATTTCTTAGATTGAGAAGTTATGAAGATGTCTTTTGCTGGCTTGCGATGTCGCGCGTCTTTTCTAGTAGCCGTATCGGTTGCATTCACCACGACCACGAGCCTCGCGCAGTCCCCGGCATGCCACACAGCCGGCATGCATATGAAGACCCTCCCGGCGCCGGGATCCCTGCCCCCGCCGGTAAAAATGACCGGCATCGGCAACAGCCATCTCGCCATCGCCGCCACGCCCGAAGCACAGGCCTGGTTCGACCAGGGGCTCACGCTTCTGCACGATTTCTGGGATTACGAATCGGAGCGCGCCTTCGAACAGGGCGTCCGCACCGATCCCAAGTGCGCCATGTGCTACTGGGGCCTCTACCAAACGCTCATGTTCCGCAATGGCGAACCGAATAGTTACACCGCGCAAGCACTTGCCAACGCGGTACGCCTGAAGCCGCACGTCAGCAAGCACGAACAGCTTTACATCGACGCTGCCTCGGCCGGCAACGACGCCGTGCTTGCCGCCGGCCCGGAGGACGAGCCCGACACGGCGAAAGAAACCGCCATCTGGCGGCAGGTCGTCAAAGACTATCCCGATGACATGCAGGCCAGGCTCTTCCTCGCCGGCACGCTGAGCGACGGATACGACGACAGCGGCAAGCCGAAAAAGAAGCAGAAGGAACATATCGCGCTCATCCAGGAAGTCCTCAAAGCTGCGCCCAACGACTCCGCCGCAAACCATTACTGGATTCACGCGGTCGAAGCCAGCCCGCATCCTGAGCAGGCGCTCAATAGCGCGGCAAAACTCGCGACTCTCGCGCCGGCCTCCGGTCACATGGTCCACATGCCCGGCCACATCTACTATCGCGTCGGCGACTACGCCCAGGCCGAGCACTGGTTCGCGGCCTCTACCGCAGTGGAGGAGAAATACCAGCGCGAGCAGCACGTCACCGTCGACGACGACTGGAACTATGTGCACAACCTGATGTACTCGATCGCGAACCTGATGGAAGAGGGCAAGATGCAGGAAGCTACGGCGCTCTCTGCCAAGCTTTCCGGCGCACGCGGTGAGTTCGGTCATACCCTCTACACTCAGTCGCCGCGCGACGGCATCTCGCGCATCGATCCGCTGCTCCCGGTCGCACTGCGCACCGGCGACTGGGACGCGACACTCGGCATGCTTAAGGACAGCAAACCCGATGCAAAGTTCGAAAATTTGCAGTTTCTCTCCGGTCAATTAAAGGACTTCGCAACGGGCATGAAGGCCGCTCAAGCTGGCGATATCGCTGCAGCGCAGGCAGCCTCCGACCGTCTTGATGCAGACCTCTGGCGTCTCTCGCAGCGCGTGCACGATGCACCGCCGGAGAAGAAAGCCGCGGTCACCGCGCCGGCAATGGCGGTCGTGATGCCGGATGCCAAACCTGGTCCGCTGCTCAGCAGCCTTTCCGTCATGTCGCTCGAGCTCCGCGCCTCCATTCTGGCCGCGCAGAAGCGCCTTCCCGAAGCGAAGACGCTCTTCGCAGAGGCCGCGCACGAAGAGAAGAAGCTCGGGTATCGTGAGCCGCCGGCTTTTATTCAGCCCGTCGGTGAGACCGAAGGAGCCGTGCTGCTCCGCGCCGGCGATGCCGCAGGCGCGCACGCCGCATATGCAAAGGCTTTGGAAGATCGTCCCAACTCCGGCTTCAGCCTCTACGGCATGGCCCAGGCCAGCGAAGCTGCGGGCAACACCGCTGTGGCACACGAGGAATACACAAAATTCCTCGCTGCCTGGAAGAACAGCGACGCGAGCCGGCCAGAGTTATCGCACGCCCGCGCATGGCTCTCCGCGCAGCCGAACGTCGTTGCAACATCAGCGCCCCACTAATCAACTCGGCGGGTGCCCCACTCTACCGCAGGTAGGGTGGGGGTGTTCCCCACTCATCCAGTCCGGAGCGAAGCGATTTCCTTACTCGTTATCCAATGCCGCCAATTGTCCCTCCACCTGCGCCAGCGCCGCCTCCAGTGCGGCCCGCCGGTGCGGATTCGCCGTGCGAGCCGAAAGAATCTGCTCGCGCTGCAACTCCAGCGCCTGCCGCGCCCGCGCCTGGGCCCCGTCGATTTTCCGCTTATGGCCCTTGGCCTTCGCCTCGACCATCGCAGCGCGCTCCGCCTGCTGCTCCTCGACGGACTTCGACTCCCAACCCTTCGACATACCTCCATGCTAGAGCGGAATTCCCACTGCTGCTCACTTACTTCACCGCTGGCTGGGGATAAAGTCGTTCGTCACCGCCTGCCGCAGCAGGTCCGGCGGCAGCAGGCCCTGCGCCAGTAAGAAGTCATGGAACTTCAGCGCATCGAACTTCGGCCCCAGCGCCGCCTGCGTGTCCTTGCGCAGCTGCAGCAGCTTTGTGTAACCGTAGAAGTAGCTATTTGCCTGCCCCGGAGAACGATAGGTAAACCGCTCCACCTCTTCCTTCGCAAAGGCATGGCTCAGCACCACATCCTGCTCCAGCACCCGATACGCATCCGCCTCGGTCATCTTGCCGCTCTGCAGCTCTGGATCGGTGAAGGCCCGCGCCGCGCGCAGCAGCCGCAAATCCAGCGTCATCAGCTGGCCGTCCGCCGGCTCGTAGGGCTGCATAATCCACTCGGAGTACAGCCCCCAGCCCTCCACATTCGTTGAGTTGAAGGCATACAGCGCCCGCGCCTGGCTCACCCCATGCTCCACCATCGAATCGAATTGCAGCTCGTGCCCGGGCCGGGCTTCATGCGCGGTCAGAGTCCACGCCACAGCATCGAAGGTGAAGTCGTCGTATTTATCCGCCTGCGCGCCATTCGCGCCGGGGATATTCAGCGGCAGCACAAACACGCCGCGCTGTCCTGTGTTGTGCAGGAAAGGCGGTGGGTCCATGTGGGGCGCCGGCTGTTGCGCCGTCTCCGCTGCCGTCGCCAGGCGAATGATCGCCGGCCGGTTCGGCAGCGTCACCAGTCTCTGCCTCGCCACGATCGCTTCAATCGCATGCAGCCGCGCCTTGTAGAACGGCAGAATGGCCTCGCCTGTGATCTGTTGCTTTTTCAACTGCCGGATCACATCGCGGTAGTCGCTCGAAGGCCATCCATGCGCCTTCGCAATCTGCGCTGCCAGCACAGCCATCTGCCCCTGATATTCCGTAAACGCCGCATGTGCCTCGTTGGCAATCTCGGCCGGCGGCATGTCAATGCCATAGTTTTCGAGCGACAAGGCATATTCGGCAGGCGGCAGCCGGAAGTCGGTCCGCGCTTTGGGCAGGATGGTCGTACGCACCCACGCGTCGTAGTCGGCCAGCTCCGTCTTCAATTTCGCGTAAGGCTCTTCCCAGCCCGTCAGCTTGTACTTCACGAACAGTGCAGGTATGCCTTCGATATAGCTCTGATTGCGGCCCAATTCCGTCTCGATTTCGCCTCGCGACGGATACAACATGTCGGGCTTGGTCATCTTGTCCGTCTCACGCCGTTTCAGGATCTCGGTCAGCGGCGTGAACCCTGGCTCTACGCCCGCATATTTGCGCAGCCGCACCACCGCCGCGTTTCGCCGCCCGGCCGGAACCTGATCGTCAAGCAGAGTCTTCAGCCCGCCGAATATCTGCTCGCTCGCGTTTATGAAATCGATGTCGTGCAGCTCGTCATAGTCCTGACTGCGGATTTGCAGATCGATCGCCTTCTGCAGGATGGCCAGGTCCTCCCGCACATTTTTGTCCTGCTCCGTCGCCGCGGCTGCTTTCAGCTTCGGCAGCAGGGCTTCGGTCTCCTTCCGCTCTGCCTCAAAGTCAGCCAGCGTCGGATTGCTCACTTGCTGGTCGAACTGCGCCAGCCCCTCCGCCGACCCGCCCTCGGGATGATGTTTCAGCTGCACTGCGAGCAATTGCTGCGTGTAACCATCGCTCACCGCGATCCATGCCTTCGATGGAGCCGCCGTGGCGGCCGGCGTCTGCTGTGCCATTGCGCTTGCCATCCCCAACACCACGCACACACCAAGCCCTGCAATGCTCCGCATCCTGAACTCCTCCTCTGTTTTCGTCACTACAGAAAGACACACTATACGCACGTCGCCGGTCTCGCCAGGCGCGCATGCAGCGAACCCTTCCCCGCACACACTCGCCCCCGGATCTCGTCATCCTGAACGAAGCAAGAGATCCGAAGCTCCCGTCCCCTGTTCCCTGTTCTAATAAATCCATGAAGGCCTGGCGCATTCCCACATTCGGCATCGACAAGCTGTCGCTCGACGAAGTTCCTGCACCCCAGCCCGGTCAGGGCCAGGTGGTCGTCGACGTCCACGCTGTCTCGCTGAACTACCGTGATCTGCTGACGGTTAAGGGCCTCTACAATCCGAAGCTCCAGCCCAACCGCGTCCCCTGTTCGGACGGCGCCGGAATCATCGCCGCTATTGGTAAGGGAGTAACGCAAGTCGCGGTCGGCGATCGCGTCGCCGGCATCTTTTTTCAGCGCTGGCTTGACGGCGATCCCGCCCCGGAGAAGTTCAAGGGCGCGCTCGGCGGCGACATCGACGGCACGCTCGCGCAGCAGGTTCTGCTCGGCGAGGACGGCGTCGTAAAGTTCCCCGAGCACCTCAGTTTCGAAGAGGCCGCTACCCTGCCCTGCGCCGGCGTCACAGCCTGGAATGCGGTCGTCACCGCGGCTGGCACAAAATCCGGTGACACCGTTCTCATTCAGGGCACAGGCGGCGTCTCCTGCTTTGCGCTCCAGTTTGCCAAAGGACTCGGGGCACGGGTCATCGGCACGTCGTCCAGCGCGGACAAGCTACGCCGGGCGGCCAAGTTGGGCCTCGATGCCGGCCATAATTACCGCGACGACCCGGAATGGGCCCGCTGGGCCACCACGCAGACCTGCGGCCGAGGCGTGGACCTCACCGTAGAAGTGGGCGGAGCAGGCACCTTCCAGCAATCCCTGGCCGCCACCCGCACCGGCGGCGTCGTGGCTCAGATCGGCGTGCTAACCGGCCGCGAACAGCCCCTCGCGATCACGCCCATCCTGCACAAAATGCTCCAGATACGCGGAATCTATGTCGGATCGCGCCGGCACTTCGTGGAAATGAATCGGGCCATCGGGCAAACCGCGCTCCGGCCAGTCATTGACCGCGTCTTCTCCTTTGGCGAGGCACAGGAAGCATTCAAGACGATGGAAACTGCCTCCCATTTCGGAAAAATCGTGATCGCGACCAAGACTCCCTGATCTTTCCCAAAATGGAGTCCAATCAAATCCTCCCAGGCTGGCAAGCTTTGGTAACCAATTTCGCTGCCCCGAAAGGGCACTGGCCGGTGTCACCCGTAAGGCAAGAAATGTACAAAACCTCTTCGCCTTCCGGCGGGTCCTTGCTAACGTACATCCAGCAGCACTTCGGGAGTCTGGCACGGGAATTTTGGGATTCGCAGGAAGAAATATTTTCTCTTCCACAAGCGACTGTTTCAGACTACCGGCATCTCAAGATTGCACTCGGGCCCGGATTATCGGACCCCGTCAACCAGAGGCCGCTCTCAACGATGAGGAGCTTCAACATGCGCTGGATCACGGATCTCTTGCAAAGTATCTTCGAGGCTATCTTCGGTTTCTGCCGCCACAACAACCTTTCGCGTCCCTTCACCATCGAGGGGCAAACCTACAAGGTCTGCATGGACTGCAGTCAGCAGGTCTTCTACTCGCGGGATACGATGCTGCCGCTGAGCCGCCGGGAGCTGCGCCATCTGCGCGCCGAGCAGGCCAATGCCAGCGTCGCCATCATGCCCGCTACCGCTGAAGCACGCGAAGCGGTGGCCCGTCGTTCCCGCAAAACGGCCGCCGCTTAAAAACTGTTCGCTTCCGCACCGGCTCCGCTCGGCAGAATCGCAGACGGAGCCGGTGCCCTGATCTCCTTCATTCCCCACAATGCGAACTGAACACCTGCTCACCTGCGGATGGGTTTCTGTTTCCTTGTGCCATAGGCGGCCAGGAAAGCGTCCGCCACCTGCACTTCCAGGTTGCGGGGGCCCTTCTGTCCCATCTTGTGGGTAAAAATGTGTCGGTACATCATCGGCCCCAGCAGCAGCGCGATGCCGACCTCGGGATCGATGCCGCGGCGAAGGATGCCGCGTTTTTCCCCGCGCCGGATCAGGTTGGTCAGCGCAACGCGTGCCGGTTCCACCACTCGCGCTCGCCACGCCATGCCCAGCACCGGGTTGCGCGACGCATAGGCGATCATGTGCGGCATCATCTTCTCCCGCATGGCCCGCCGATCGGTGGCGGGCTGGTACTGAAGCTGCGCGATCAGGTCAGCGCGGAACTCCCCGGAATCGAAGACCGGCGGCTCCTCATCCAGACCATGTAGATGCCCCATCACCTCAAGAACGAGGCGATCTTTATCCGGCCAGTGCTTGTAAATAGTGGCCTTGCTGACACCTGACGCTTCGGCGATAGCATCCATGCTGGTCGCATCCATACCCCGTTCAGAAAACAGCTCCACTGCGGCATCCAGGACCTTCTTATGTGCCAGCGCACTCCGCGGTCTAGCCATTCGTCAGGCCGTCTTCTCCTCAGCGGTGACGAAACAAAACTGGTCGTCATCCCGACCGGAGCGACGCTCCCACATCTCGTCATCCCGACCGGAGCGAAGCGAAGTGGAGGGATCTGCTTTTTCTGCCCTCGAACCGTTTCCGCGCGTCTGACCACGCATTCTCACGCCTCGATCCTCGTGAACAGATACGCCCCCGCGCTCAGAAAGAGCGCGGCAATAGCGGCAAGCAGTGCGATATCAAATGTCAGGCTGAAATACCAGCTGTTGATCAGCGCACCGCGCAGCCCATCGACTCCATACGACAGCGGATCGAGCTTGGTGATCACGTCCATCACCCGGCCAAGATTCGCCAGCGGAAACAGCGCGCCCGACAGGAAGAAGATGGGCATCACCAGGAAATTCATGACGAGCTGGAAGCCCTGCATGTCCTTTATGACCGAACCGATCGCCGTCCCCAACGCCGCGAAGACCACCGCGATCATCACGACAAAGAGAAAGGCGATCGGAATTGCCAGCCAGGTGTGCGGCCGAAAGCCTGCGATCAGGCAGATCACCAGGATCAACGCGCCCTGGATCACGGCAACCGTAGCCCCGCCCAGCGTCCGGCCCACCATGATCTGCATACGCGACACGGGCGCGACCAGCGTCTCTTTGAGAAATCCGAACTGCCGGTCCCACAGCATCGCAATGCCGGAAAACACCGAGCTGAACAGCACCGTCATGCCGACCACCCCGGGGGCCATGAATTGCAGATAGCTGCCGTGGCCGGCCTGCTTGAAGACCGGCCCAAGACCGAAGCCAAGTGCCAGCAGATACAGGCACGGCTGCCCCAGCGACACCACGATCTGCACGCGCGAGCGCACATACCGCTTCAGCTCGCGCAGCCAAAGAATATAAATCGCGCCCATCTCAGTCCTCCCAAAACGCTCCGTTCGCACCGCAAACCGCCGGGTGCCCCATCCTAAGCAAAGCGAAGGGTGGGATAGCCCAAATGCGGCACCAGAACATCATCATCCTGAGTTCGCCCAAAAATCCCAGACGTGAGCGACCAAAGCGCGCCAACCCCACAATCCGCGCCGCAGGCGCCTTTGCCCGTGCGGCCAGCACCCGTGGCGGCGAGTCACCGCCGCTGGAACATCTGTGCCACCTGCCGCAGCCGGTCCTTGCCGGCATCCCCGCCCTCATCGCGCAGCGACGATCCGGTCAGCTCCAGAAACGCCGCTTCGAGCGAATCCGTCGTCGTCTGCTCCTTCAGCTCTGCCGATGTCCCCTGCGCCACGATGCTGCCGTGGTCCATGATGGCGATGCGATGCGCCACGCGGTCGGCCTCGTCCATGTAGTGCGTGGTCAGGAAGACCGTGGTCTTTTCCGATTCATTGATGCGCTTCACGTGCGTCCAGAGCTGGTTGCGGCTCTGCGGATCGAGCCCCAGCGTCGGCTCATCCAAAAACAGGATCTTCGGCGTGTGCAGAAAGCCGCGGGCAATCTCCAGCCGCCGCTTCATGCCGCCGGAGAAGGTCTTCACATAATCATCCTTGCGCTCCCAGAGCTCGAAAATCTTCAAAAGCTCTTCGGCGCGCTCAGCGCGGAGCTTGCGCGGTACGTGATAGAGAACTCCGTGCAGGTCCATGTTCTCCCACGCCGTCTGCTCGGCGTCCAGGCTCGGGTCTTGAAACACAATGCCGAATCGCTGCCGTGCCTGCTTCTGCTTCACCGTCGGATCGAGCCCATCGAGCTCGATGCGCCCGCTGGTCGGCCGCAGCAGCGTGGTCAGCATCTTGATGGTCGTCGTCTTCCCCGCGCCATTCGGGCCCAGGAAGGCAAAGATCTCCCCCTGCGCCACATCGAAGCTGATGTCCTTCACCGCAGTGAAATCACCGAAGGTCTTGACCAGATTGCGGACCGAAATCATCGCGGAAGAGCCTCGCAGAGTTCCCAGGATGTAGCAATACTGAACGGTTTAGTTCAGTAAGTCAACATCATGATTGTGCGGCCTCTGCCGCATGAAACTCTACAAGTGCATAAGTTCCTGTCTTCCGCCAAACGACTCGCTGCAAGTCGACTCCAGGTTGCCGGTCACGCTCCATGAGTGCATCGGCGATTTGGCACTCTTCGAGTAGGTGCTGCTCCGTTCCGAAAGGTTGACATAGAGTTTCGATATCAATACACGGAACGCAGATTCTCAGATTGCCTCGGCAGGCCCACCGATTCTAATTTTCTCAACGTCACATCCTAGCGTTCGAGGATTTTCTCGAAGAACGCAAGCGCGCGCGGATCATGCGTCTGCCCCAGCCAGAAAATTGCTTCCTTGCGGACCATAGGATCGGAGTTCGTTTGCGCAACGTGCAGCAACTCCGGAACCGCTTCGTCCTTCGGCAGCTGGCTCAGTGCAAACACTGCCTTTTTCTTCACTGCCACTTCAGGATCGTTCTGCACCGTGTCTTTGAGCATCGCCACGGCCTTTGCTCCCGCTTTCTGTCCTACCCAGAAGATCGCCTGTTCGCGAACGCTGACTGCCTGATCCGACTTTGCCATCTGGATCAAGTCATCGACGGCTGCTGGATCATGACTCACGAATAGATCGAAGCTGAGCTTCTTGCGGAACTCGGAATCGGGATCACTCGCCAGTTTCTTCAGGGCAAGATAGCCATCGTGCCCGCGCTCCGCGCCCAGCCAGAACGACGCCTTTTCCCGCAACCACAGCGGATTCGTCGACGATGAAAAATTGTCGAGCACGGTAGTTGCCTTCTCTGTCCCGTGCACGGCGATTGCTGTCAAAATCTCATCGGTGTGCCGCCGGTTGTCTTCTTTTACTAAGCTCGACAGCCATGCAACGCTGTCGTCTGCGTTTACGTCTGTCAGCCAGGTGAACGGCAGCCCGCCAGCATCGATCTGGCATCCAGTGTTGATGAATCGAACCTTGTCCACGATTCCCTGGTCGACCCGCACCAATATGTCGATGTTCGTGTCGCCAGCCTGACGCTCGTCAGAATACCGGTAGCCGTTGTTCTCGCCTTCTAGTCGGTAGATGCCGCAGCACTCACCTTCCATGGATGAGTCATTTTCGCTCGGACACGCACGGAAATGCGTTCCTGGAACAGCTCGAACCTCATAGCCCAGCCAGAGTGGTCCACCTGAATGCTGAAATCGGCCCACCGTCGCGGACAGTCCTGCGCCAACCGGCTCAGTGTGATACTGCGCGTTGAGTACCTTCGGCTGCTGCTGCTGGGCCGCACCCAGCAGCGACACGCCGAGCATAGCCGCCATAAACCAATCCAGTCTCATGGGGTTACCTCGTTACTTGTTCAGAATTTCCATCATGTAACTCGTGGCTTCCTGGTTATGCATCAGGCTCAACTGCTGCACCAGGTACTGCTTCAGGTCCATGTTCTTCTCGCCGTGCGCCAGGACCACCAAATCGTGCGCGTCATTCGCCAGGAACAGCGCCTGCGCGGCGGCGCGTTTCGTTTCGGCGTCAGCATTCTTCTGGTAGATCGCGACCAGCGCCGGGGCTACGGACATTCCACCTGCAACTCCCAGGTTGCGAATTGCCTTGCGCCGCAGGTCGGCATTCTGTTCCGACTCCGCGATCTCCGAAAGTGAAGAAACGCCATTGTGCCCGCTGGCAATCAGCGCATTGAGAATGTCTGCCTTTGTCTCCTCATTGCTCGTGGCGTGATACATCGTCAGCAGGTCCTGCGTAGCGCTCATCGCGCCCAGGGTCTGGATAGCGGTCTTGACCAGTTCCGGATTCGTCTCCTGTCGTGCCGCCTCCAGCAGCTTCGATGAGTCCCCCGTTATTAGGTAAGACTGCAGGATCACCCGCTTCACCTGCGGATCGCTGCTGTGCTGATAGATCGATGCCAGAGTTTCGTTCGCTCGTTTGCCCTGCCCGGTCGCCAGCATCCGGATTGCTTTCATCTGCAGCGGCTGACCTGACTGTCCTTGCGCAATCTGCATGATCAGCTCCTGAGCCCGCGGCGAGTCACTCTGTGCCAGAACAAACAGCGCCCTGCTTTTCAACTCATCCGGCTGATTGCCGCTCAGGATCTTCTGCAGGATCGGTATCGCTTGCGCCTGGTCCTGCTGCATCAGCGCGTTGATTGCCAGCAGCTTCAGGTTTTCGTCAGGCTCGGCCTGCGGTGACATCGGGTCGCCGCTCTTGCCGCGGATCTCGATCTCCAGCGCGCCGCACTCGTTCAGCCACCGGCTGTTGGGGAATCTCTTCCGGAGCTCGCCGCATGTGTTCAGCGCATTCGCGGGCTGGCCTTCCTTGTTTTCCGCGTAGGCCTTCCAGTAAAGCGCGCCTTCAGCGTGCTCGCCGTGCGTTTGCGCCACGCGATTAAACAAGCGGACCGCGTCCTGCCAACGGCTCTCGTTCACCGCGCGCGTGCCGTCGCCATAGAGGCTCGCTTCGTCCGTAGCCGCGCCATTCGTTGCTGCAACAGATTGAAGACCTTCAGCGTGCAAGTGCCAGGGCGTAGCCATGAGCGCAAGGGTAAGATAAATCGCAGATAGTCCTTTGTTTCTCATCAAAGCAGTGCTCCCTTCGCGGGTTTGGGCCCGCTTTCCAGGTCTGAATGGCGCGTGAGCAGAACTCGAACTTCGAAGAGCATCCCTTCGGTATTCATGTCCTTCCGTACGCGCTCGAGGTCGGCTTCCGTCAGGTTCGGATCGTTTGCAATCTCTGCAAGCACGCCCTGCAACCTGTCGAGCGCTCCAGCCAGCGCCATATCGCCTGCATCATTTGCGCTGGTGCGGTAGAGGCGATCCGATGCCAGCAGTTCCCGCGCCTCCGATTGCAGCTGCGCGTTCTGGGTTCTGTTCGGCAAATCAGCATGGTTGAGCTCGACCAGCAGCCGCTCCGTGCGGTCGAGATGATCGGTCAGAACGACGAGGACTACGCGCTTCGCCGCAGGCGGATTTCCAGCGACGATTGGGTGCGTCGCTGATTTCCGCTCCCAGTAGCGGCCGCCGAGAAATGCCGCCGTCAGCAGCATCGCGAAGCTGACAGCCAGCGCCGCGACTCTCCACTGAATCCAGCCGTGCCAACGCACCGTCTTCTCATATGGGATCAGTTGTGGTCGCAGCGTCTCCCATACGCGCTCGCCGTAATCCAAATCTTTCTTCGGAACCACTGCCTGCTGGATGGCGTCTATACTGTGCTTGAATGCGGCATATTTTGCTGAGCAGTCGGGGCATGCTCGCACGTGTGTATTGGCCGCACTCGTGTCATCGCCGTAATACAGCTCAATGAACTCGTCTTCACCCAGATGCTTCATGCGTTCCCCCGCAACGGCGCCAGTTCCCGGCGCAACTTCTGCACTGCGCGAAACACCGCCTGCTTCGCTGCGTTCGGGGCAATTCCGAGCACCTCGGCAATCTCATTCGTGGAGCGATCTTCTAGATGCCGCAACACGAAAGCACTTTTTTCCGTCGGCGTCAGCCGCTGCATTGCCGACTCTCGCGCTGCACTTATCTCCCGGTTCAGCAACACTCGCTCCGGATCGGCTTGCTGCGTCGCCACCTGCACCGTCTTCTGCTTCGGATCGCCCTCGTCGCCGTGCCGGTAGTCGGCGTCGATCTCCGCTTTGCTAATCCGATTCAGTGCGCAGTTCACAGCAATCCGGTAGATCCACGTTCCGAAGGAGGAACGCTGTTGGAAACTCCCCAGCTGCTGATACCCGCGTAGAAACGCCTCTTGCACGATCTCCTCCGCCTCGGCTTCATTGCCGCTGATGCGAAACGCCACTCGAAACAAAGTCGCACTGTGAGCGCGAACAAGCGCTCCGTACGCTTCCTTGTCACCGGCTAATACGGCCCGCACAATCGAGTGATCGCTTTCCTGCATTCAGCACCTTAGACAGCGGGTTAGTTCCGCGGTTAGGAGAATATTTTGACCATACTGATGCTGTTCCGATCAGCGATCTGTGGCGAGGTTCAGCTGGCTCGCTGCAAGCCGGCTCCAGATTGCCGGTCATGCTCCATGAGAGCATCGGCGATCTAGCGCCTATTGCCTTCCGTTCAGGGATAGGTGACGAAATGCGCGCTTTTCGTTACCTACCTTGATCTAATCTGTTGCTGGAATACGCAGGGCTGCCGGTGAACACGGATTCTGGCTCTTACGGCAACTCAGTCCAGCGCCTCTTTCACCGTACCGTCGCGTAGTGCGAAACGAGTACAAGGAGTGATTTATGCCAGGAAAGCTCGAAGGAAAAATTGCACTTGTAACCGGAGGGAGCTCAGGTATCGGGCTTGCGACGGCAAAGCGTTTCGTCCAGGAAGGCGCGTTCGTCTTCATCACCGGACGGCGACAAGCGGAGCTGGATGCAGCCGCTCAAAGCATCGGAATTCAAGTGACTGCGATTCGCGCCGACGCAACAAAGCTTACAGATCTGGATGCGCTCTACGAAAAGATTCGGAGTGAGAAGGGCCGTCTAGATATATTGTTCGTAAACGCGGGCGGCGGAGCCTTCGCTCCACTCGGGGCAATCACAGAGCAGCATTTCGACGACACTTTCAACGTCAACGTGAAAGGTGTAGTTTTCACCGTTAAGAAAGCCCTGCCGCTGATGCCCGATGGCAGCGCTATTGTCATGAATGCTTCGCAGGTATCTGTTAAAGGCGGGCCGGCCTTTAGCGTGTATTCAGCCACGAAGGCAGCTGTACGTTCTTTCGCGCGAGGCTGGACGACAGACCTGAAAGATCGAAAGATCCGCGTGAACGTGGTTAGTCCAGGTCCCATTGACACCCCCGGCTTGAGTGGTCTTGCGGACTCCGAGGAACAAAAGAAGGGTCTCTACGACTATCTTGCGTCCACGGTTCCCCTCGGCCGACTTGGACAACCGGATGAGATTGCGAAAGTCGCGGTCTTTCTCGCATCGGACGATGCTAGTTTTGTCGCAGGTGTGGAATTGTTTGTCGATGGCGGTTCAGTACAGGTCTAGCGAATTCGCACCCGAAGTAGGATCTCGACATTTGTAGCGAAACAAACGATGAACCTTGATCAGATGGGTATCGAAGGCCAAAATGTGATTAGTTCGAGGCAAAACGCGCGACCGGGTCGCAGCCCTGAAGAAACAAGGGAGGTCCTTGTCTGAATTTGTAGCGGCGAAGCCGGGCGCGCGATACGACGAGGTGTGGGGCAACCTCTTTCAGAGCCGAAGTGACTTTGTTGCCCTCGTATACCAAGGCGTCTGAGCTTCTCTCGAAGCTGAAGGTTCAGTTTTTGAAAAACGCGATCAGGTCGGCGTTGATTATCTCCGCCTGCGTCGTGGGCATGCCATGCGGAAAATCCTTATAGGTAATCAGCGTCCCATTCTTCAGCAACTCTGCCGACTTCGGTCCCGCTGCCACATAGGGGACGATCTGATCGTCTTCACTATGTATCACCAGCACAGGAATCGTGATCTTCTTAAGATCCTCCGTGAAGTCAGTTTGAGAAAACGCCACAATCCCGTCATAGTGCGCTTTGGCGCCGCCCATCATTCCTTGCCGCCACCAATTCGCAATCGTAGCCTCGATCGACTTGACCCCCGATCGGTTGAATCCATAGAAAGGCCCTTCCGGCACGTCGCGATAGAACTTCGACCGGTTTGCTGCAAGCTGCGCCTGCAGATCGTCGAACGCTGACTTCGGCAGGCCCTCTGGATTCGCCGCCGTCTTGACCATCAGCGGAGGCACCGCGCTGATGATTGCAGCCTTGTACACGTCCTGTTGGCCGCGCCGAGCCAAGTAGCGCACCACCTCACCGCCGCCAGTCGAATGCCCCACATGAATGGCATTCTTCAATCCGAGATGTGCCGTAAGCGCCGCCAGGTCATCCGCGTAGTGGTCCATATCGTGTCCATCAGCCGCCTGCGTCGAGCGTCCATGCCCACGCCGGTCATGCGCAATTACGCGATAGCCGTTACTTAAGAAGAACAACATCTGGTTGTCCCAGTCATCGGACGAAAGCGGCCAACCATGGCTAAACACAATCGGCTGTCCAGAACCCCAATCCTTATAAAAGATGTCAACGCCGTCTTTGGTTGTGACAATGGGCATACAGACTCCTTTGAGAATTGAGAGTTGATGCCCGAAGTAGATCACATTTCTGCATATGCCCTCCTTTATTGGGGCCGCGCAATGTCCGGATAGCACATGGACAGCGTCCGCCGCGCCAGAGGCTGAGCGCGAACGTGTTCGTGCTTTGGTCCATCATCCTCACAACCGATCTTGTGTCTACCGATCGCAGTCTCACCTGACGACTTCAGGCCAACGCACCCATCCGCCCGGTGTGTGACCACAAGTTCAGCGGAGGATGAGTACACACTGACGCTTCGGGCGAGGACGGGAACGTGCCAGGACAAGAGAACCCTGCTTCTCGCTTTTCTCCGCACCCAAACCCGCAACTTACTCGTCTATCTCGGGTTTCACCCGGTACGTCGTTCCTGCCGTACGACCTTTGTGACAGGTCTGCGGGCGTTGGCAGACACGCCGGGCACGTACAATAACCTCGCACCCCTGGATGGTAGTGACTATGACCCGGTTTGTTCGCTCCTTGTTTGCCTGCTTTGCTCCTCTTGCGCTGGTAGTTGCCGGTTGCGGCGGTGGCCCCAGTTCAAACCCGTCGAACGGCACCTTGACCATCTCGCCTGCTACACAGACAATCGACACCAACAGCCAGCTTCAGTTCACAGCCACGCTCTCCAATGGCCAGCCGGCAACCGGTGTCAATTGGACGGTCACCACCGGCACGAATGACAACACCCAGCTCGGCCAGGGCTCCATCGATTCCAACGGCGTCTACACCCCGCCCAGCGCGCTCTCCAAGGACTCCGTTCAGATCCAGGTTCAGGCCAACCTGAGCAGCAATGTCTACCAGCCCGTCACCGCCGTCGTAACCGTTACGCCCGGCTTCATCCAGACCGTCACGCCGGAAAACGCAACGCTGTCCACCGGCGCGACAGTGCCGCTGACCGCCACGATCGCTGAGCTCGGCGGCGGTTCCATCAATTGGGGTATTTCGAACGCGCCTACCGGCGGTTCCAGCCCCGGCTCTGCCGGCGGATCGATCAGCGGTAATAAGTGCCAGAACAGCGGCGGTATCAATTCTTCGAATCCCTACTACACCTACTGCACCGCCACCTACACTGCCCCCTCGTCCGTTCCGTCGCAGGCCGTCTACGCCATCGGCTCGGTGGCCTCAAATTCGGCAACCACCAGCTTCTCCAAGCTGCTGCTGAACGGTGCCGGCCTGAATACCTCGCCGCTTGATAACCAGGCTGCGCAGACTGGCGCCGTGCAGATGGGCTCCTCCGGCGGCAACAACAACGACGTCGATATCGATTCCAACGGCAATGTCACGGATTGCGCCAGCGGAACGCTCGGCGCACTGGTGAAAGACCAGGCCAGCAATCTCTACATCCTGAGCAACAACCACGTGCTCGCTGAATCGGATCAGGGCAAGGTAAGTGACACCATCATCCAACCCGGTCTGGTTGATACCGGTTGCACCCAGCTCGCCTCCGGCGTCACGGGGATTACCGCCATCGGCAGCCTGCAGTACTGGGTTCCGCTCAACACCACCTCGACCAACGTCGACGCGGCACTCGCTAATACAAGCTCCTCGAGCGTAGACGCTTCGGGCGCCGTCATCGCGCTGGGCGCATCGGGCGGCGGCACGAGCCAGATCGCCGCCGGTGCGCCGGTGGCCGGCACTGGCGAAGTGCTCACCGCCGCCAACATCAACGGCATGCATGTGGCCAAGAGCGGGCGCACCACCGGCCTCACCTGCTCGACCGTGGATTCGATCGACAACACAATCAAAGTTACGTATTACTACGATGCTGCGGAAACGCAGCCTTACTACTCGAAGACCTACAGCAATCAGATCGGAATGCCCGGCAACTACTTCTCGGACGCGGGTGACTCCGGCTCGCTGGTCGTAGATACAGCAAACGCCCAACCGGTCGCTCTGTTCTTCGCCGGATCTTCCGGCACATCGAATGCGCCCGGAGAAAGCTTTGCACAGCCGATTGGAGACGTATTGACAGAGCTGTCGCAATTCAGCGCGTCTCCGCAGGGCACCACGTTCACCATCATGGGTGGATCGCCCCACACGGTGAACTGCCTCAATTATGACGACAACACGGCCAATCCCAGCTCCATCGTCTCTGCTGCACGCATGACCGCGGCAAGTGCCGTCGTGAGCCAGCAGGCTGCAGCAATCGTGAATGCCTCCAAGGGCATTCTGGGCGTGGCGGCCGGCAAGAGCCTCGATCAGCCGGGCCAGGCGGCCGTTGTTGTGTATGTCGATCAGAATCGTGCCGGCAGCGTGCAGGTGCCCCAGACCATCGGCGGTCTGCCCACGCGCGTGATCCCAACGACGGCAAGCGCGGTGGCCGGCGGCACGGCTCCCAGCTCGGTATCTGTAACTCCGGGCATACACCTTTCCGGCTCCGTGCTGGAGAGCGCCAGAACCGTGCAGAAGCAGCGGGCCAGCCAACTCATGAGCGACCCGGCATTTTTCGGCGTAGGCGTTACGCAGAGCCAGGACAATCCCTCCGAAGCCGCGCTGATGGTGTTCATCGATCGCACGAAGGCGCCCCACTCTCAGCCGGCAACGGTGGGCGGGCTGCGCGTGCGCTACCGCATCATGAACCCGATCAAGATCAACTACAACGGCGCAGCGCGGAAGCATCAATAACTCACAACCGGGACTGCCCTGCCCCGAGTGTTCCACGTGTAACATTCGGGGTTTGCCCACCACTTAGCCGGGATGTTACACGTGTAACATTCAGACGACAGATGTCGGTTAAATTCGGAAGTAATCCCATCGCGGGAATCGCCTCGGAATTGTGCCATTTTTTATCCATGCATTTGATATAATGAAACGCATTCGGTTACATAACCGCTGAGCAGCAAAAAGCCACCGCCCGGTGGCTTTTGTATTGGGTGACTGGCTTAGGCGGAGCTTTGGAGGCTAAGCCGTGTCGTCTATAACCGCGATCGCGTCGACCTCGATCAGGTAGCCTGGAGATAGCGAGGCTACTCCCACCACCACATCGGCCGCCTTGTGGTCCCCGAAAAGCTCCACGCGCGTCCTTTCGATGATCGGAAGGTGCTCGTCGCGCCGGTAATCGACGACGTAGATTGTAATTCTGGCCACTTGCTCAGGCCGGGCGCCGGCGGCGGCAAGAGCGCGACCGAGGTTGGTAAATACCTGGCGCGCTTGAATACTCAAATCACCGCGGCCCACGAGTCTGCCGTGTACATCCTCGGGTTCCTGGCCGGAGACAAAGACCAGCCGAGTGCCCTTCGCGACGACTACCTGGGTGTAAGTTTCGGGACGGGGCAGGTCTTCTGGATTGATACATTCAAGGGTCATTGGATAACTTCTTCCGTGTTACGCCCGCGCGGGTTTTCCATTCACCGCTCGAATCATGTTACCAGTGCAATGTACGCACAAGCCGCGACGGATCCCCTTCAGGCGAATGGCGAACGAGCGTCGCGGGGCACTGTAGGTGCGTCGCGCATCGCGATGCTTCGTAACAATCTCAACACTTCTCCTGTCTATCTTTCAGCGGAGAAAAAGAGGCTGTTCATGCTTCATAAGCGTGAGCAGCCTCTGCAGGCCCGGTTACCCCGAGCCGACGTGGATGGTTCCGGATCCGCCTGTGTCTGCTTCAGGACCCTGGAAGATTGCCAAGAGTGCGAGCAACAGTGACATGCACGATCACCCCTCTTCTCATCGAAATTGAGTTCCACAAACTCATGTGTCTGGCATCGTTTATGACGGCATTATTTGGGGCCGGTCGAGCTGACGTGGATGGTTCCCGCTCCGCCTGAAGCGGCTGGGTCGGAGCATTTCGCGTTTGCGGCGGTTTTGTAGTGATATCGTGCGTCATCATCGCCGGCCGGCGATGCGCCGTTGGGATACTGCTGTTGGTTGGGCCATACATCGCCGACATTGAATCTGGTGTCATTGGGTAGATTTGGCGTGAAGTCGTCCGAGTCCCTGCTGCAGAACAATACCGACTCGGTGAAGGTGATCTGCAAGGTGTCGGTTTTCAGCATGTTGAAGACTGAGTTCGTGGTCGGCAGGCTCAGCGTTTTTATGGCCATGATTCCCTCGCGTTTATTGGGCTGGAGAAGGCGACGGTTTACTACCGCTGGAGTTGGGGTCCCTAAAGCTGGGGTCTTTGAGGAGTTGCTGCATCTCCGGATCGTTCGTGAAAACGTCAAGAGGCAGGCCCTTCTGTAATGCCTTTCGCACGTATTCCAACGCTTTTCGGCGATCATGCAACACTTCGTATGTGCTAGCAATGTTTGAGAGGACATCGGGGTCGTACGGCGTTAGGGCGAGCGCGGTCTCAACGCGAGACTTGGCCTTCTCCGGTGCGTTCATCTCGGCGTAGAGCAGCGCAAGCGCTGATTGAACGACAGCATCCTGCGGCTTGAGCGCTGCCGCTTGCTCCAGCAAGGGCAACATCCGATTGCGCGCCGCCGCTGCTGCGCTTTTGTCATTCAGCCACTCGGATGCAGCAACGAGGTTGCGCCAAACCCTGTAGTCCTTGTCATTCAGTTCTAGAGCTTTCCGCGTAGCCATTGCTAACTCGACATACCTCTTCTCGTTGGAATAGAGAACACCGAGATTGGCATATGCGGGGTAACTGGGACTCAGCTCAATGGATTTCTTGAGCGCCTCTTCCGCCGCAGAAAACTGTTTTGCATCTCCCCAGTCCAGATAGGTTGCGCCCAAATTCAGATAGACCTGTGCGTTGTCCGGTGTCAAGTCAATCGCTTTGCGGTAGGCCTGAATCGCTTCGGAATACTTCGACTGGCGGTCGTAAAAAGTACCCAGATTGTCATAGCCGTCCCAATCGTCCGGCCGCAATGCGGCTGCCTTCTCAAAGGCCGCCGCGGCATCCTGGATGCGGCCCGAGTTTTCATACGCGTGCGCCAGTCCGGTAAGCGCGGCGGCATCTCGCGGGTCGATATCGAGGGCGTGCTGGAACTCCTGCAGCGCCAGATCGTACTTGCCGGTCATGTCGTGAATGCGTCCCAGGGTAATGTAAGCGCCGGGGATACGATTGTCGATCTCGATCGCCTTCTGGCCGTAGCCCTGCGCCTCGTCGAGCCACTGCGTGTTCTGGTCTGTTTTGTATTTCCGCAGGTATGCTTCGCCGAGCTGGGCATAACCCAGGGCAAAACGCGGATCGGTGTGCACCGAGTTTTTGAGCGCCGTAATCGCCTGGTCGAGATTGCCCGGCTTGTCATAGCGCTGCATGTAGCCGAGCGCTTTCAGGTAGTCCTCGTAGGCGGCGGGGTTGACTGCGCCGCCCGTATTGCGCAGCATGTCCGCGGAGACGGAGAGATTCATCAATCCGGCGAGCCGCGAGACGGCTTCATTCTGCAGCGACGCCAAGTCGCCTGCGGGATCTTCAAGCTGGGCCGAGCCGAGCTGCCTCAGATTCCTGGTGTCGATCAGGCTCACATTCAGGTGAACGTCCTTGCCGTCGCGCTGGACGCTGCCTTTGACCACCAGCGTGGCGCCGAGCTGCTTGAGAGCATCGCCAGGATCGACGATCTTGCGGCGGCGCACTTCGCTGGTGGGCACGACCCAGAGCGTCTTGTTGCCGACATCGAGGTTGGAGAGCTGGCCGGCCAGCGAGTCCATGAGTCCTTCGACCAGGACCTGGTTCGCGGGATCGTTGCCGATGTTGTCGAAGGGCAGCACAGCGACGTGCTTTTCCGCCGCACCGAAGAAGAGGCTACGCATGCGTCCGCGGATCGAGGGAACGAAGAGCAATCCGCCAGCGATCACGACAAGTGCAATAGTCGCAGTGAGCCACCGCTTCCAGCCGTGCCTGGGCGGAGCAGCAGGCAAGAGCGCGGAGCGGCTGGCCTCCTCCGCATACCGGCTAATGTCCTTTCGCGAGCGCGCGGGAATCGTTGAGATGCCCGCTACTGTATTGGCGGCGAGCGTTCCGCGAACGCTTTCCAGATCCGCCAATATTTCGGAGCAATGTTGATATCGCTTGTCCGGATTTTTCGATAAGGCGCGATAGACGATCGCCTGCAATTCGGCGGGGACTCCGTCGAGCGGCCGGGGCGCTTCGTTCAGGATTGCAAGCACCACGGACGAAATGCTCTCGCGATCGAATGGGTTGCGGCCGGTAAGCATTTCCGCCAGCACCACGCCAACCGACCAGATATCGCTGCTTTCTGTGCCGGGCTTGCCGAGCGCCTGTTCAGGCGACATATATTGGACGGTACCCGACGCGCCGGCGTGTGTGGCGGTCTGCGCCGTTGACTGCGTGCTCATCATGTGGGCGAGGCCGAAGTCAACAATCTTGATTGCACCCGCCTTGGTCAGCATTACGTTGGATGGCTTGATGTCGCGATGGACGATTCGCTTCGCATGCGCTTCCGCAAGACCACGCAGCATTTGACAACTTATATCCAAGACTTCATAGAGGCGGAGCGGGCCTTTGCGAATACGCTGCGCGAGCGATTCCCCTTCATAGAAGGCCATCACGATGAAAGTGCGGCCATCGGCACTCTCTTCAATGCCGTGGATGACACCGATATTGGGATGGTCGAGAGAGGAGGCCGTCCGCGCTTCGCGCAGAAAGCGATCCTTGTCGCGAAGGTTAGCGTTGAGCTCGTCCGGCAGAAACTTCAGCGCGACGGTGCGCTCGAGCTTCAAGTCTCGCGCCCGATATACGACTCCCATGCCACCCGCGCCGGCCAAATCGAGTACCTGGTAGTTATCGGCAACTAGTTGTCCAACAGACAAGGCGCTCTTCAGTTCAGGCATTGCGTTCCTTGCGTTAATGCGCGTGAACGGGCCGATTTCTCTCCGGGGGCTCCAGCATTGAGGAGGATGGTAAGTCCTTTGATTACCAGTTGCAAGGAAGCGCCGCAGACATTTGAGTTTCAGTTCGCACGTCTGCAGATCGCAGGGAGATGAATCAGGCAAGCTGTTCGGAGATCTGCGGTGCGACGCTCTGTTCGTTCGATTCGGCTGCCGCAGCAGGTTTGCCCACGCCGTAGTCCGGGAAGAACAGCATGAATACTGTGCCCGAGGCGCCCTGCACTGCTTCGCAACGGCTGCGCACCGCGATCAGGCCACGGTGCTTGTCCATGATGTCCTGCGTCACCCACAGTCCAAGCCCGGTTCCGGTGGCCAGCTTGGTGGTGAAGAACGGCTCGAAGATGCGGCGGCGCACTGCCAGTGACATGCCCGATCCGGTATCCGCCACCACGACCCGCACACCGGGGAGCTCATCCTTCCAGCAATGCGACCGTCGCGCGCGAATCATTAACCGACCGCCGCCGTTCAATGCATCCAGCGCATTCGTAATCAAATTCGCGAAGACCTGCCGCAAGGCGCCGGAGAGGCAATAGAGCTCGATGTCCTGGCCATAGTGGCGCGTCACGTCTACGCGCAGGGTGTGGACGCGGCCACTATGCAGGGTCAGGATGGAGTCGAGGATCTCGCCCACATTTGCCAGTGCGGGCGAGGTGGACGGCCGGTAGAAGCGCAGAGTCTGCTGCGCAATTTCGGAGACGCGTGCCACCTCGTGCTGGGCCATCTCGGTGTAGCGCAGTGCCTCCCCTTCGAGCGTGGATTGCGTACGCAGGAGGAAGAGCAGGTTGGTGATCGCCTCCAGCGGATTGTTGATCTCGTGCGCGATGGACGCGGCGAGTTGACCTGCCGCGGCCAGCTTCTCGGTGCGGCGGAGGGTCTCCTCGGAGCGGCGTCGCTCCGTGGTGTCGATCATCACCGCGCCGACCCAGCGAATCTCCTGCTGCCCGCTCTTGACGGGATAGAAGTTCACCAGCCAGTTGCGCGCATCGCTCATGGCGTCGGTCAACTGCAGCTCGAAGGTATCGACCGGGCGTGATCCGGCGAAGATGGCAGCGAGGCGGGGCTCGAGCGTTCCGGCCTCCTGCGCACCAAAGAGTTCTGCCGCGGTGTGCCCAAGAAACTGCGTCAGCTCGATGCCCATGCTGGTCGCCAGGAAGTTGTTGACGCGAATGAACCGCCCCTGCCGGTCGAGAAAGGCGAAGCCGATGGGCGCGTGCGCCAGCATGGAGTCCAGAAGCGCCAGCGTGTCGTTGAGGCCGGCGCGCTGCTCCTCCATCGAGAGCACCAGCAAATTCAAAGCCTGCGCCAGTTCGCCGGCTTCGTTGGTTTCGGCAACCTCCAGCGGAAAGCCTTCCTTGGTTTCCGGATCGCGGATGAGGCGGCGGGTCGCATTCATGACCATACGCAGCGGCCGCGTGATGGAGCGGGCCAACAGCGTGGAAGCGAGCAGGCAGCCCAATGCCCCCAACGCGCCCGCGATGACTGTAACGCGCACCAGCGCAGCCACCTCCTGGCGCTCGGCGCTTGGATTTTCAGCGACCCAAGCGTAGCCCAGCAGCTCATCGCCATCCTTGACCGGATAAACGGCTTCCCGGTTGCCCTCATCGTTCTGGAAGATGTCGGCCTTGTTGTCGAGGGCGCCGCCCGCGGCCGGCATTTGTTTGCGTTCGGTCGGGGTGAGTGGGCTGGTCTCAATATGCCCGTTGTTAGGCAGCAGCGGGGCGCCCTGCGGATTCGTAAGGCGAACAAAATGTACAGACGTGCTGGCCTCAAGCGCCTGGGTCATCGGCGTCAGGCGGTGATTCTCCTGGTCGATGATGGCGTCGGTCGCCATGGTTGACAGCAGAACGACCTGCTGCTCAATGCGGCGCTGCGCGCGCCCATGAATCTCCCTCAGCTCAGTTCGCAGGATCAAGAGGGAAAAGCAGACCGTGAACAGCAGCTCCATAACAACGAAGCCGATGGTCAGTTGGCTGCGGATCGTACGGTAACGGAACCAGGGCATCCATGTCCCTTCTTCGGGAGGGTGGAGATAGAGGCTGCCTCTCGGGGGAGGACGAGCTGCACATTCATAAGACGCAAAGGTCTTCCCGAGCGTCGGTCTACATGGATCTTGTTCGGTTGCTGATTAGAGTACCGCGCCCGGCGCCTCAAGAAAAACCACCCTCCGGGTGACCCCCCTTTTGCGGCGATGTGCGCTACTCTTCCCGCAATGCCGGGGACGCCGCCTCTTCCATCCGGGCGGCGATGTCTGCAGCGATCTGGCGACCGTGGAAGCGGCCATTCTCGATGAAAATTTCGTTTGTGCGGGAGCCCGCGACAATTACCCCGGCCAGGTAGATTCCGGGCACATTGCTCTCCAGCGTCTGCGGATCGCACTCCGGGCAGCGGTCCTTGTTGTCCATTCGCACTCCGAAGGATGTGAGCAGATCAAAATCCGGGTGGTAGCCGGTGAGAGCAAAGACAAAGTCGTTGCGCAGCGTCTTCGGTCCCCTGGGGGTCTCGAGTTCTATGCTGTCTTCACGGATGGCAGCGACACGCGAATCGAAATATGCCTCGATCTCGCCCGCCTTGATGCGATTTTCGATGTCCGGCAGGATCCAGTACTTCACATGGTGGTGGATCCTGGGGCCGCGATGCACCAGTGTGACGCGCGCGCCATGCCGCCAGAGATCGAGCGCAGCGATGGCGGCGGAGTTCTTCCCACCGATCACAACTACGTCCGTGTCGTAATAGGGGTGCGGCGCGTCGTAGTAGTGCATGACCTTGGGAAGCGCCTCGCCGGGGATCTTCAAGTAGTTCGGCAGATCGTAGTAGCCCGTTGCCACGATAATCTTGCGGGTCATGTAGCTCTGTTCGCGGCCGAAGCGGTCCTCCACGCGGACACGAAATTCTCCGTCGCTGCCTTCGACACGCAGCACCGTCTCGTACTGACGGACATCGAGCTGATAGTGATCCGCGACCTTACGGTAGTATTCGAGTGCCTCATCGCGGGTTGGCTTCTGGTTGGGGCTGGAGAATGGCATGTCACCGATCTCCAGCAGCTCGGGAGTGGTGAAGAATGTCATGTTCGACGGGTAATGAAACAGCGAATTGCACAGGCAGCCCTTGTCCACCAGCACACTGCGCAGACCGCGCCTGCTGGTCTCGATAGCGCACGCCAGACCGGTGGGACCGGCGCCGATCACCAGCACATCGAAGCGCGTCGCACTGTGCCGCCGGGCGGCGGCCTGCTCCTCCATCTCGATTTTCTTCGCGGACATAGCTCTAGCTTACGAGATGCGCGAAGAAGATTCAGCGAAGCGGACGCGACATCTCGAATTCGATAAGGCTTACATCGTTGGGATACGGCTGGGTGCGTCCGGTTGGGGTGAAGCCCAGTCGCCGGTAAAACGCTATCGCCGGCTCGTTGCTCGATGTCACCATCAACAACAGTATTCCGGCACTGCGGCGGCGGCCCCAGGCGGCAATCTCGTCGACGAGTAAGCGGCCTATACCACGCTGCCGTTGGGCCGGCGCGGTCCACATGGAGATGAGCTCCGCCCTGGAGGGATCGGCTTCGTCGAGAAACGATCCGGCGATACCGCATGGAGCGCTACCGTCCATAGCCAGCAGGCCGATACCGTTCTCGCCATTCCATCGAGTTGCGCGCTGCAGCCAGTCAGTCTCTGTCAGCTGGCTTTCTCTGGCGTAGGTGGACCCGAATGCGATGGGAGTATCCTCGAGCGCGCGCAGGCGGACCTGTTTGAATGCGTGCACATTGCGGGCGGTAATGGGCTCCAGCGTAATCATCGACGAGTCAGCGACAACGCCAGTATCTCGCGCCAGAGCCCAATGCGGTTACTGCACGGTCGCGTTTATCGCCTGCTCCCACTTCGTTCCCGCCGTATTGATTACGAGAAGGGCGAAGCGGTGAGTGCCGGAGGGGAGACTCAGGGATGTGTTCAGCGTTGAACCGCCGGTGGTAGCGAACTTCCTTACGCCATCCACCCATAACTCCATGTGAGATATGGTCCCAGTTACGGTGCCCGCCGCCTGTATAGCGACCGGTGAACTGACGGTGGATCCGCTTACCGGCGTGCATATGTTGACGCCCGGACTACTGGGCGCGGTGCAGCTTCCCCCACCACCCCCGCCGACGATCGCGTTCACGACCGTTTCCCACTTGGTTCCTGCCGTATTGATTGCGAGAACAGCGAAGCGGTGCGTGCCGGCGGCGAGAGTCACCGAGGTATTCAGCGTACTGCCCGCAACACTGAACTGTCTGACGCCATCCATCCACAGTTCCATGTGGGATATCGTGCCGGTGACAGTTCCTGCCGCCTGCACCGTTACCGGCGAACTGACGGTGGATCCATTTACCGGGCTGCATACGTTCACGCCTGGACTGCCAGGTGCATTGCAGCCGGACCCGCCGCCGATGGTATAGCTCGCCAGGGCTTCGCTGCTTTGAGAGAAACCTGACGCGATGGCAATGGCCTCAAGCGTCTCCGAGATCGATACCTGGAAGGGGCCGGAGTACAGCGTCGATCCGGTGCTCGGCGTTGTTCCGTTGGTTGTGTAGTAAATCGACGCACTCGGGGTGCTGTCCGTGATGCTGACGGTTTGTACGGTTGAGTATGTGCCTCCCCCTGGAGAGAAGCTCGGAGTCGCGGCGGGCGGCGAGGTATTGTTCAACAGGCCATAGACGGTCACCGCATTGCGGCCGCCGACATAGACTTTCGCGTTGGCGATGGTGGGTGTCGTGAATTTAACGGCGATCGCCGCCGAATCCCGGCTGTTTGCAGCTTGTGTGCTGTTGTAAAACTCATGGACCAGGTTGGTGGGGTCGTAAGCATGCAGGATGGCGGCTGTGTGATAGAAGCCGCGGTTATCCAGCGCCCACACGATGCCGTTTGCGGTGCTGTTGGCGGAGACGCTGGGCGTGGTGCCCGAGTTGTTGCAAGTGCACGAGTAGTCCGTGCTCGCTTTCGACTGCGGCGTGGTGGTGAAGAGCTCCGTAGAAGTATTGAAGGTCCAGGCTTGCAGTCCTGTGTTCGTACCCGCGTACAGCACATTGTTGAAAAATGCGAAACTGGCGCGATTCTTCGAGCCGCCGCTGAAGCTCTGCACCGAGCTGTTGTTGGGCATGGTGAACCTGCCCATATTGTCGCGATTGATGAGATAAATGGATCCAGCCTTATCGGTGGTCATGGCCAGGTGAGGGATGGAGCCGCTCTGGGTTGGAAGCAGCATGACTGCGCCCGTGCCCATATCCTGATCCTGTGAGTTGAGAGAGCTCTGATCTCCAGGCGTGAAATAGTCTTCGAGCGCCAAAGAGCTGCCAAGTGTGAGACGGAAGGCGCTGTCGCCGTAGTCCGACCCGCCGGTATTTGCGTCGAAGGTCCCGTTTCCGCCAGCGATAAAGATGTTGCCCTGACCGTCGGAGGACGGCCCGCCGCCGCTCATCCAGATTCCGCCTTTTTCCCCGTTCGGCGTATCGACCCATGCGCCAAGCTGAGTTGCGATATTCGCCGCGTCGTAAGCCATGACCCAACCGTGATAGACGCCGTTGTCGCCATGCGATGCCCAGGCTATGAAGATGGCGTTGCCGCTGCCCGCGGACGGCGTGGGCGCAAGCAGCAGCGCGGCGCGCTGGTTGTGAAGCTGAGAGTTGAATGTGATCGTGGTTCCGCCATCCCCCAGGCCCTTTACTGACGCCTGAATGGTGGTTGGGCCATTCAGCTTCTCTGTGCCGTCGGTGATGTTCAGCGCATGCAGGCGCTGGAAAAATTTCGTGGTGCCGCTCGTTGTCTTGGATCGCGAAACAACGTAGATGGTCCCCCCGGTGCGATCTATGGTTGGCGTCGAGATGATGCCGATGTTGGGGTACGTATCGAAATCGCCACCTTCGTCCTTGTAGGTGAGCCAAGTCTCACCCGAGTCGACCAGGAAGTCGCGCCAAAGATAACCCTGCGATGGATTTTTTCCATCTGCGTCGAAGGCGTACACATAGTCCTGCGCAGTCGCAACGATCAGCACATTGTGGAGGCTTCCATCCTTCATCATGTATTGGCCGAGATAGAGCGGCTGGGCGTAGATGTCACCAATGACCGGGAGGCTGAAGACTTTGCCGAAGGACGAGGAACTCACGTTGGAAGGCATGAGCGTCGTCTCGTTTGACTGAACGCCGGTACGTCCATTGTTGTAGTGCCAGGTCGTCACGTCCTGCGCGCCCGCGCAGCTTGCGATGGCCGAGAGCGCCAGAACAGCGCAGAGACGGCGAAGACCAACTCGCCAGCCCGGCGGATTAGAAGAGAGTTCGCTGCTGATAGAGATTGGCTGTGACGCTGGAACGCTCATCCTGCACCTCGGTGGTTGCCCGGGGGAGGATTGGGACGTGCGCTCAGAGTAATCCCGGTGTGTAGATAGTTGCTACTAAATTCTTACGTAACAAAGACAGAACTGCACAGCGCTGGAAAAGATTGCAGTGAGCCTGGAATCAGCAATTTCCTGCCAAGGTGCCCCAGCCTCTGCAGCCGACGCAGCCCCGGAATCGACTGCGGGTCTGCGAAGAGTGGCCATCCCTCGTAGAATCTAAGAAGTGCTCTCGAACGCCATACCGACCGCGGCAATTTTGGCCAATCTGCCCGGTGCTCGACGCCTGACCGACGGGCATGGCCGCGCCATCACAGACCTGCGTGTCTCCATCACGGACCGCTGTAACTACCGTTGCATCTATTGCCGCACCGGGACCGACGGCGCCCAGTACAGCGAATTGCCGTCAGCCGACTACATGCGCATTATTCGCGTCTTCGTCGGGTTGGGTATCGAGAAGATCCGGCTCACGGGTGGCGAGCCGCTGCTGCGCCGGGAGCTTCCCTCTCTGATCCGCGAGATTGCGCAGTTGCGGACCGTCTCCGGCAGTTCACTCGATATCGCGATCACAACCAACGGCCATCTGCTGGCGGCCCAGGTGCAGACGCTGCGCGATGCGGGACTGACCCGCGTCACCGCTTCGATGGATGCGGTCGATCCCGAAGTGTTCGCACGCGTCACGCGTGTCCCCGGCAGCTATGAGCGCGTGCTCGCCGGGATACGCGCCGCGATGAACGCCGGGCTGGGACCAGTGAAGGTCAACTGCGTGCTGCTGCGCGGCTTCAATGACGATCAGATCGTTCCCTTTGTCCACTTCGCGCGCAATGAGGGCGTCATCCTGCGCTTTATTGAGTTCATGCCGCTGGAGGAGGACCGCATCTGGTCGCGCGACACGGTCATCGGCTACGACGAGCTGAAGGCACGTATTGGCGCGGTGCGCCCTCTGGTTCCGCTCGCGGCAACGACGCCGGGCGAAACGGCGCAGCGCTTTACTTTTGACGACGGCATCGGGGAGATCGGCATTATCGCGCCGGTTTCGCGCGCCTTCTGCGGTGCATGCAGCCGCGTCCGGCTTACCTCTGACGGCAAGATCCGCACCTGCCTGTTTTCGCAGATGGACCATGATCTTTATGGTGTGATGAAGCGGGGCGGCACGGATGACGATCTGGCCGCTTACATCGAGAGGGTGGTCGCGCAGAAAGAAGCTCGCCACCATATCGGTGAGCCGGATTTCCTGAAGCCCAGCCGGAGCATGGTACACATCGGCGGCTGACGGCAGGGCGAGTCAGCAAGTCGGCGAGTCAGCCGTGCACAACAAACCTTCTTTTCCTGCTCACGCAGTGAACTCCACGAGCCACGGTACCGTCTATCCAAATCCATCCCAGCTGGAATTTGGAGGTATCTTTAGCCATGAGAAGTCCGATCCGCCCGGTCGCGATCCTCGCCGTTTTCGCCGCGTTCTGCGTCCCGGGCGCTCTCCTGGCGCAAACCACGACGGATTCCCTGCTGGTGCTTTCGAAGCACGATCACACGCTCAGCATCGTGGATCCTTCTACGCTGCAGGTCATGGCAAAGATGCCGGTTGGCAACGATCCGCACGAGGTGATTGCATCGACCGACGGCGCAACCGCCTATGTTTCGAACTATGGCTTTGGCGCGTTCAACACGCTTACGGCGGTGGACCTGGCCAGCCATCGCACGCTGGGCACGATCGATCTTGGTCCGCTACATGGTCCGCATGGGCTCACCTTCGTCGGCGGAAAAACGTGGTTCACCGCTGAGGGTGCGAAGGCGATTGGCCGCTACGACCCTGCCACGAAGAAGGTGGATTGGATACTGGGCACGGGGCAGAACCGCACCCACATGATTTATGTCTCTGACGACCAGCAGCAGATCATTACAACGAATGTCAGCTCCGGGACGGTGAGCATCCTTGAGATGAAGACTGTTCACATGGGGCCGCCGCCGGGCGGGATGCCGCCGCCGGGCGCGGGCCATGGCCCCGGTGGACCTCCGCCGGCTCGCAAAGACTGGGACGAGACCGTCGTGCGTGTCGGCAATGGCTCGGAGGGTTTCGATGTCTCGCCGGATCGTCGCGAGCTATGGGTTGCCAATGCGCAGGACGGTACCATTTCCGTCGTTGATATTGCAGGCAAGAAGGTCGTTCAGACTTTAAGTGTGAATGTCCGCGGCGCGAACCGACTAAAGTTTACGCCTGACGGCAGGCGCGTGCTGGTTTCGAGCGGCCCGGAGCTTGTGGCGCTGGACGCGGGCACACGGCAGGTGATCAAGCGCATTCCAATCGGCCACGGCTCTGGCGGTGTCCTGGTGGAGCCGGACGGCGCGCGCGCCTTCGTCGCCTGCAGTCCGGACAACTACGTTGCCGTGATCGATCTCGGTTCATTGGCGGTTACCGGGCACATCCAGGCGGGCGGCGAGCCGGATGGCCTGGCCTGGGCGCGGCGCTGATTGGCAGGGTTCGCAGGCGCCACTGCCTGAACAGCCGGTCCCGTGGCACAATCGACAGCAGCCAATGCAAGACCCCGCCCGGACCGCCGCAGCTCCTTTCGAACACCTACGGCTCTTTCACGATGCCGCGCGGGCGCTTACCTCTTCGCTCGATTTGCCCAGCATTTTGACGAGCATCCTGGCACAGATGGAGCGGTTCTTCCATCCCGAAAGCTGGTCGCTGCTGATGGTGGATGACGAGAAGCGTGATCTTTACTATGCGCTGGCGCGCGGCGTCTCCGACGAAGCGCTGCAGAATATTCGCATCCCGCTGGGCACAGGCATGGCCGGCTGGGTGGCGCTGCATGGCGAACCGCTGATCGTTGCGAGGGACGGCAACGCCGCCCGCCTGTCCAGCGGGGACGAGCCGCACTCCGCGATCTGCCTGCCGCTTCGCTCTCGCGAGCGCACGCTGGGCGTTTTGCAGGTGACGCATCCTGAGCCGCAGACGCTCACCGACGACGCCATCACGTTTCTCTATATTGTCTGCGACTACGCTGCCATTGCGATCGAGAATGCCCGCGCGGTCGAGCGCATCCAGGAGCTGACGATCACCGATGACTGCACGCACCTGTTCAATGCGCGCCATCTGAAAGCTGTGCTGCCGGTGGAGATGGAACGCGCCCGCCGATTCGATCAGCCGTTCAGTATCCTCTTCCTCGATCTCGATCACTTCAAGCAGGTGAACGATGTGCATGGACACTCCGCAGGGACGCGCGTGCTGGCCGAGGCGGCAGAGGTGATCACCCGCACCATGCGCAGCGTAGACATTGCATTCCGCTACGGAGGCGATGAGTTCGTGGTTGTGCTCCCGCATACCAGCGGTCCTGCCGCAACCGCAGCGGCCAACCGGCTGCTCACCGCGATCCGGGCACGGCGGTTTCTGAGTCCGGAAGGGCTTTCGCTGCGGCTGACCGCTAGCATGGGCGTAGCGAGTTATCCCAAGGATGCGGACAACGCAACGGCGCTGCTGGACCGCGCCGATCATCGCATGTACTCGGTGAAAAACACGACCCGGGACGGCATTGCTGTCGAAGATCAGTAATCGGCTGGCCGGCTACTGATTGACGGGAAGAATCGCGTTCAGATTGTCGCCTGACTGCGGCTCTATGGCGAAGTCCCAGACCGATTGATTGATTGCGCGCGGCCCCAGCACTTCCATCAAGGCGTATTGGCCGATGGTCAGCTTCTGCTTTGGGACCACCTTCATCCAGTGACCGCCGGGCAGCACCGTGGTGGTGGTTTCGGTCACATTCGCGTTCTGACTTCCGACCTGGTCCAAGGTGGTATTCGTGATCACGCGGTAGCTGCGCCGCGGATCCACTTCGACGATGACGTACTGGCTATTCGGTGAGCTTACGGCGGCCGGAGTCTTCGCGGCAGCGGCACTCACGGTGAGCGCGTCCGCCCCGGCGGTATCGTCGCCGCCGGTCAGACTCACGTAGAAGACAGGTTCATTGCCGTGAAGATGGACTTTTGAGCCCTCGCGATCCAGACGTATCTCTGCCTTGCGGCTGGGCAGCGGATGAATCGCGCCGCGCTGCACGCTGTGACCGGAGGGCTGGTTTACGTCTCCGCTGTTCTGCTCCAGGGTGACCAGTTCCGGCCGGTTCTGGAAGTAGTCCAGCACCCAGACACCGTCGCGGTCCGGCAGAAACAGATGCGGCAGCACCGCCGGCGTGCGCGAGCTCATCTCCGCTTTCTCAGCGGCGGCCTCGGCGTCCACGGCGGCTGCATCGGCCGACGCGGCTTCCTCCTCCTGCCCCTGCTCGGTGTGGGCGTGGGCAAACTTTTCGGTGGCGGCCCAGTCCACCATGCTGATCGGCAGTTCTTCCCAGGTTCCGTTGCGCTCAGAGGAGATATAGCGCACGCGATCGCTTTTGATTTCCCACCGCCGCACCTGCTGGTAGCTGCCGTCGGTGAGGATCAGGCGATGGATCGCGGCGATCTCAGCCGGGCTGGTGGGCGGTTTTGTCTGCGCGAATGAGGACAGCGCCAGAACCACCACCGCCGCGAAACCGATTGCTTGTCTGCGTCCCATTTCTTTCCAAAGTCTAGACGTTCCACAGGGCGGAAAGTCTGCTCCCGCAAATCTACTTTTCAACCCGGCCCCACTCTGCGATACTTGATCGTGCCCACCCGGTACGCCATCCAAAGCCACAATTCAGAGGTGATGCAGTGTCAGCAAAGTACATCTTTGTGACGGGCGGTGTTGTGTCCAGCCTTGGCAAGGGCCTTGCCGCCGCCTCCATCGGTTGCCTGCTGGAAGCCCGTGGTCTCCGCATCAATCTGATGAAGTTTGACCCCTATCTGAACGTCGATCCGGGCACCATGTCGCCCTTCCAGCATGGCGAGGTTTTCGTGACCGACGATGGCGCGGAGACTGACCTCGACCTGGGCCATTATGAGCGCTTCACCCACGCCAAGCTTACCCGCGATAACAACCTGACCACCGGGCGGATCTACGAACAGATCATCACCAAGGAACGTCGCGGCGACTATCTAGGGAAGACTGTCCAGGTCATCCCGCACGTCACCAACGAGATCAAAAATGCCATGCGCAAGGTCGCGGCGGACTGTGAAGTGGCGATCGTCGAGATCGGCGGCACGGTGGGCGACATCGAATCGCTGCCGTTTCTGGAAGCCATCCGCCAGATGCGGCAGGAGCTTGGCCGCGAGAACACTGTCTTTGTCCACGTCACGCTGGTTCCCTGGATCGCCGCCGCGCAGGAGCTGAAGACCAAGCCGACGCAGCACTCCGTAAAGGAAATGCTCTCGATCGGTATCCAGCCGGACATCCTGCTCTGCCGCTCTGACCGCGCGCTCTCCCGCGAGCTCAAGAGCAAGATCGCCCTGTTCTGCAATCTTGAAGACCAGGCTGTCATTGCGGCGCGCGATGTCTCCTCGATCTACGAAGTGCCGCTGAACTTCGCGCAGGAGGGCGTCGACGCCCTGGCGCTCAAGTACCTGCACATGGAGACGAAGGCCGCCGATCTGTCGCGCTGGCAGCAGGTGGTTGACCACGCGTACCACCCGAAGGACGAAGTCCACATCGGCACTGTCGGAAAGTATGTCGAGTACGAGGACAGTTACAAATCCGTGAAGGAAGCGCTTGTTCATGGAGCACTTTCGCAGAACCTGAAGCTGCGCGTGACCTGGCTGGAGGCAGAGGGCCTGGAAGCGGAAGACTACGTCTCGCAGCTCAAGGACTTTGATGGCATTCTCGTCCCAGGCGGTTTCGGCAAGCGCGGCATTGAAGGCATGCTCAACGCCATCCGGTATGCCCGCGAGTCGGGCACCCCCTACTTCGGCATCTGCCTTGGCATGCAGACCGCGACCATCGAGTTCGCGCGGAATGTCTGCAAGCTGCACAACGCCAACTCCAGTGAGTTCGATCCGGCGACACCACATCGCGTCATCTACAAGCTGCGCGAGTTAACCGGCGTCGAGGAGATGGGCGGCACCATGCGGCTGGGCGCATGGACCTGCCTGCTCGAACCTGGGTCGAAGGCGGCCGAGGCTTACGGCAAGCATGAGATATCAGAGCGGCACCGTCACCGGTACGAGTTCAATCGCGAATATGAGCCGCTGCTGACGGGCGCCGGCATGCGCATCACCGGCACAACGCCGGACGCCACCTACGTCGAGATCGTTGAACTGCCCGATCACCCTTTCTTCCTGGGCTGCCAGTTCCACCCAGAATTCAAATCCAAGCCCCTTGAGCCGCACCCACTTTTCCGTGCTTTTGTGACGGCCAGCTACGCCAACCGAACAAAGGAACACGCCGCGACGCGGAGCGTACCCGAATTCCAGGTTGCCGGTTAGCGCAACAATGCCAACGGGTTCGCTCTTACTCACGGACAGCGCCGTGGATTCACGCGCGGCCTGTCCGCCCTCGGGCCGGGAACTTTCCCTTCTGGCTGCGATCGCCTTCGCCGCGTGGTTCCTGCGCGCGCCGCGCGTCCTGCTGCATGGCCGCGTCTTTCTCGAGGAGGGAACCACCTACCTGCGTTATGCGTGGGACGCGACGATCCTGCGGGCTGTGTTCGCACCGCACCAGAATTACTACTCGGTATTGCCCAACATCGTCTCGCTGATTGCAGCTCGCTGGGTGCCGTTGCGGTATGCGGGATATCTCTTCGCCTGGGCCGGACTGCTGTCCCAGATGGCGGTTGCCCTTATTCTTGTCACTCTGGAGATCTTCCCCACACGTCGCGCGCGTCTGCTGGTGCTCATTACGTTTCTGCTGGCCACGCCGTCGACGCAACCCCTCTTCAACACCATCGAGGATCAGTTCTTCGTCGCCATCGGAACAGCCGTTCTGCTCGTCAGCGCGCCGGAGCGCCATCGCGCGCTCCGTGGCATTTTTCTGCTCTTTGCCGGGCTCAGCGGCCCGGCAAGCTGCGTCTTCGTCCCTTTCTTCTGGTTGCGGGCCTGGTTCACGCGCAGCCGCCAGGCGGTTGTGCAGGCGTCCATGCTCTCGACCTGCGCTCTCCTGCAGGCGGCCATAGTTCTCTCTTACATGCATAGCAGCGCTCGGAGCATTCAGCATCATGCCTGGAAGATGCTAGGCCCGGTCCTCTTTCAGCGAGTCCTCTTCGAGCCCTGGCTCACTGGCCGAGCCGCGGGCTTTTACGACCGCTTTCTTCTCTCGCACTTCACTACAGGCTGGATCTCGTTCTTCGCTGTGGCCGCGCTTCTCGGCATCATTGCCCTGCTAGTGGTCGCGTGGCGCACTGGCGGGCCTGCCCTGTGGCTCACCGCGGCGGGCTTCTGGTGCATTCTCGTCTACTGGTTCGGCGCGTCGGGCACCGACTTCAATAATCTGACCCCTATTGGAGAAGACCGCTACTGGCTTCCCACAAACGCGCTCATCGCCCTCTCGCTTCTGCTTGCCGTGCGCAGCCTCACGAACCCAGCAGCGCTTCGCCGCATCTGCACCGTCCTGCTGCTGCTTGGCTGGACGGTTGGCGTGATCTCCCAACGGAGCGGCTTGATTTATATGTACGACTACACGCCGTGGCAGCCCCAAGTGGAGGCATGGCAGCGTGACCTGTCTTTCGAGCTGCACGGCGCGCCAAGCGGTTGGGCAATCCCCATCCGGCTTACTCCGGAGCATGGAAATTTACCTCTGCCAGCCGATACGTACGATTCTGTGAATCCACACCGGCGGCCCTAATCCTCGGGCGATTCGCAGCGTGTGCGACAACCGAGAAGAAATCTGCCCCGCACGACCAGCCCGCAGCCCGCCTGATGCGTCAGACAATGGAGAGACCGTTATGCCCGTGACCGCAGAGCAATCGATTCAGGTAAGGCGCTCGTCTGCTTTTCCCGCGCTCATCCTCGGCATCATTGTCGGCTTGCTGATCGCGCTGCTCGCTGTGCCGGCTATTGTGCGGCACGTGGACGCTTCCATGCGCAGCCGCATCAGCATGGCCTTCCTCGGCCGGCATGACACGATCGACATCTCCAGGCCTACGGTCATCGCCAGCATCCAGCGTTTGGCGCGCCTCGAGTCCGTCGTCTACACCATGGATAAGGTGGTTGAGGGCGATCGCTCCAGTCAGTACCTGCCGGATATTCTTACCGGGGACAAGCTACTGCTGATCGTCCACGGGCAGGCGGTAGCGGGCGTCGATCTCAGCCAGATCCAGGCCGGTAATGTCGAGATAGAGGGCCGCAGTGTCACCGTCACGATGCCTGCAGCCGAGCTGCTCTCCGTCTCACTCGATAACAGCAAGACGCGCGTCTACTCTCGCCTGACCGGTCTGCTTGTGCCCACGGACCCGAACCTCGAATCCGAGACCCGCGAAAAGGCCGAAGCCGACCTGCGCCAATCCGCGCTGGACAGCGGCATTCTAACTACGGCCGAAGGCAATGTTCGCGCCACGCTTACCATCCTGCTGCACTCACTCGGCTTTCAGCAGATTACTTTCCGGTAGAGCTAGATGTCCCGCTGAAGGTTGGGGCGCAGGGTCAGCGAGCCATCCTCATTCAGCTTCTGCCCGCACGCCCACCGCACCGGATAGCGCATTCCTTTCACCTCGATCCCGGCCTTGAGCCTGAGACCTTGCCATTTTGTCCCCTTCGGCAGGACAAATTGTGCCTGCCGGATTTTCCCCGGCAGCGGGTGGCCGGCATCCAGACAACCGCTCTTGAGCGGCTGGCCGCTCTGATTTTCAACCGTTACACGCAGGACACCGGGAACACCCGCGATGCCGTCGTTTGCGAACCCGACAATGAGGCCGAGATATCCATCATCCTCGTAACTCCAGATAAAGGACGGCCGCACACGATAGCCGATGCGGCGATTGATCCGGTCGAACCACGCCGGATAGGCGCGATAGTAGCTCGCCAGATTTTGGGCGCTGATCTGATGAAAGTTCCACAACGACCAATAGTTCGCCCCCACGTCCATTACGTGCGCGATCATGTTCTCCGTATGCGAGATTTCGTCTTCACCACGTGGTGCGGGAGATTTGCCCGGAAGCCCTTGCTCGAGTAGCGCACCGATCCACGGCGGACGGTTGCTGAGCGCTTCGATTTGCTCGTTCTCGATGAAGATAGTGTCACTCCGAATCCAGTTGCTGCTGCGCACGGTGCGGTCCAGCAGTTCGGAGTTGCCGACCCGGCTGTAATCGGGTTGTGTGTTGGTGAGCAGAGGCGTCTTAGTGAAGTGCTCCAGTTGCACCTCGAGCATATCGATCCAGGTGCGTTCCGCTGTCTGGTAATCGGGAAACGGATTGTTGCTGAATGGCCAGGTGTGGCCTTCTCCCCAGAAGCCGTACATGAACGTGTCCACGAATTCGACGGACGGATTGCCGTCAAACTCCGCCGCCAGCAGACCTACAAGTTCGCGAAAGGATTGCTGAAAGAAAGGGATCGTCGAAGCGCGGCTGATATCGGCGAATGCGGATTATCGATGAATCGCTGCGCCGCCGCTTTCTCTGCGGGATCGGCAAGGATCAGATTTACTTTCGGCACTCGATCCAGAACGAAATCGGGAAGCGCTGGCTCGTGTGTGTAATCCGGCGCGCTCATCTGGATGCGCATGTCCGACCCGCTTGCCGTTCTTCTTCGCCAGATCGAAGACAAGCTTCAGGTAGTCGGGCAGATCCAGACGCCCGCGGCGGGGTTGAACTTCGCGCCAGGTCGGCCGGATATAGAGTTGCTGCCCGAGTGGGAATTGAACCAGATCCTCGATGGCCTTATTGAGGTTGTCTCCCTTGATCTCCTCCGTGCCCATGTCCGCAGTGATGTAGGTGACCAGCCCTTTACCGTAATTTGGCACAACATCTTCGGAGGGAGTTGTGGCCATGACCACGTCATCGCTGGGAATAGCTGCATCCGGCGGATATTGCGGAAACGGGCCTTGATTGAGGCGGTCCCTTACGACAGGGCCGGAGCCGAAGTCGTATTTCTCCCAGTTGTGAGCGCGCACCATTGCCTGCGCGCGGCCGCTCCCCACGGAGAGAGCTCCGGCCATGGCAACACTGCCTTTAAAAAAATCTCTGCGCCGCATCGAGGCTCATTCCTCCTTCGCGCATGAATTTAAGGCCCCATGGGGCCACGCCGAAGAGCTTATCATTGATTTCTCTATACTTCGCTTTATTTCGTTTGTCCGCGGCAACAAAACAATACAATATCGCCGGATCGCCCGCTCACCGCCATCCAGATCGCGTGGCAGTCCGATATGGTGGGCCCGTGCAGATGAGGCAACCTCGAAAGCACGGCGCTGAGCAGCAACTCAGTCCGAATGGCGCGGGATAGTAAAACAAGCGCAGCCTTCTACCCTGCGGGGCAATGTAAAGACCAGCTTGAGCGCTATCAAGCGCGGCGCACAATGGCAGCCCTACCACCGTAGCCGCACGAGCGCCACGCCTTGCCGCGCCAGCAGCATCTGCACGCTTGCCGCGCCATCCTTCACGGCGATCGGATGTGGCGCCGTCACATGCTCCAGTTTTCCTGCATGTACCAGCTCCCGCTGCTGCGCAGCGGTCGGCTCGCGGGGCTTCCCATCCGCTGCCACACGGCATACGCGTTGCTATGCGATGCATCCATGAGAAAAGCCTCTTCCGTCACCTTGGCAGATGGAAGCCCGCGCATCTCCAGCGCCACATTCGCGGGAGCAGCGGGTATGTCGGCGTCATGATAGTTCCACAGGAACACATCGAGTTCGTGCGGGCGTCGTGTAGCTATTGCATCCACGTCGGGCGTATCTGTCACACTGCGAGTGACAATCTGCTCCGCCGGAAGGCGCGCCAGTGCTCTCCGTCCGCACCCAATCGCCGCCCAGCATGGCCATCATGCGGAAGACGTTCAGCACCGGCTTATCGACGCCGTTCGTCGCCAGCTCGCGAAAGCCCGCGAAGTACGGCTGGTTCTCGAAGGTGAACGCCCATGTCACCGCGCCCTGCAACCGCACACCGCGCTCACGCGCCAACTCCCAGGTGCGCGCCGTTGCCTCGGCCACGCTCACTCCGTAAAGAGGGCCGTTGCGATAGCCGTTCTGCGGTCCCTGGCAGGCCGCGCAACCTTCCGGATCGCTCTCGCCGAGAATGATCGGCATGCTGCGCCATTCCGGATAGCTTGCCACCACTTCCATGCCGCGCTCCGCCGCGGCCAGCTGGTGTCCAACATTCATCACGACATGGCCATCCACGAACTTCGGCGAACCTTTGGGATGAAAGCTGATGAAGTCGAGCGGCGCGCCCGTGGAGCCAGTGGCTGCGTTCCTGCCGTGCGCGCAGTGCTCCAGAAATTGCCGCAGAAACGCTTCGCTGGTGCTCGGCCCATTCCTTCCCGCATAGACTCCGGTCGACTCCGGGCCGCCGATCCTGGCTTGCGGCAGCACCTTGCGCACCGCGGCGGCGGAGACATCGTACATCCTGTCGTATTCCTCCGGTGTGCCATGCCAATAGGCGATGTCAGGCTCGTTCCATACCTCCCACAGCCAGCCGTCTACCGCTGCTCCGTAGCGCTTCTTCAGATGGGCGGCATAGGCCTCAACCAGCGCGCCCCATTTTGCGTAGCTCTTCGGCGGGTAGCTCCAACCGGTAAATACATCTCCCTTGGGAAAGTTATGACGATAGGGCTCCGGATGAGTCGAGAGCGCCTCCGGCATGAAGCCCAGCTCGACAATCGGACGCACTCCCGCATCGCGCATGGCGTCGAAGATGCGGTCGGTGATCGTCCAGTTATAGATGGGTGTGCCATCCGCGCGCTCGGTATACACATTCGTGGAGCCCCACTTCAACGAGGCCTCACCATTGCCTGTGGTGAACAGGTTATGCGCGCGAAAGTACACCGGGGCATCCGCCGTACGTCCCAGGCCGGCTAGCTCGTCCAGCAGCTTCCGCCCGTGCGGCCCATATATATAGTTGGGTTCATCCGCGCCAAAGTAACTCCAGATAGGGGTGAATGGGCTGGTCGGAGCGTCCGCATGCACGATCACGCGAACGACTGCGGCATCTTCGCTTTTCGCCGGTTGCCATACGAAAAGCAGCAGGAGCGCGAGAGAAACGGATCGCCAGGGCATGCCGCCACTTTAAACGACCGCGCCCGGCAGACACGAGACAGCCGCGATTTGTTCCTTTCAGCAAAACTGCAAAATTGTGGGAACCGCTGATCCGGCGGTCGCGTAGATGGACCTGTGGCGGTCCCACAGAGGGTGTGGCATACTCGTGTGGCCGCCACACAGGAGAAGAACCGCCGCATGTCCGATCCCAAACTTGATCTGCTTCAGGGAACCCTTGACCTTATGGTCCTACAGACCCTTGCCGCCATGGGCGAGTTGCACGGCTACGGCATTGCGCGACGCATCGAGCAGATCAGCGGCGACACTATCCTGCTCAACCAGGGCACCATTTACGCCTCGCTGGTTCGACTGCAGAATCGTGGCTGGATCACGGCTGAGTGGGGCACCTCCGACAACAATCGCAAAGCCAAGTACTACGCGATCACGCGCAGCGGCCGTAAGCAGCTTGCGCGCGACGCGGAGGATTGGCGGCGTCTATCCGACGTGATGGGCCGTGTCCTCGCACAATCTCCGGAGTGTGGCAAATGATCTCTCTGATTCGGTCTGCCATTGCCCGCATCCGCGCATTCTCCGGCAAGGCGCCGCGCGATGCTGATTTCGAACAGGAGCTCGCCGCGCATCTGGATCTTGCTATCGAAGAGAACTTGCGGCGCGGTCTCTCGCCGGAAGAGGCACGGCGGCAGGCGCTTATCCGTTTCGGCGGTGTCGAGCAGTCACGCGAGCAGCAGCGCGCCGCGCGTGGGCTTCCGGCGCTGGACATCCTGATGCAGGATCTTCGCTACTCGCTGCGCACGTTGCGCCGCGACCGGGGCTTTACCTTCATTGCCATTCTCATACTTGCGCTTGGCATTGGCGCCAATATCGCGGTCTTCAGCGTGGTCAACACGCTCATGCTGCGCCCTCTGCCCTTCCGCGACGCTTCTCGACTGCTGTGGATCGGGCCAAAAACTTTCGATGGCAACTGGTCCGCGGCCACCTATTCCATCGACGCCTACCAGGAGCTTCGCGAGCGCGACAAGAGCTATACGGACGTCGCCGGATACTACGCCTTCTCTTCCAGCGACAACTTCAAGCTCACCGGCCACGGCGATACGAAACCTTTTACAGGAATAGGCGTCACCCCGGATTTCTTTCAGGTGCTCGGCGTCGATCCGTTGATGGGCCGATCCTTTCGCGAGAACGAATCTCTACCGGGGGCCGGTCAAGTCGTCCTGCTTAGCTATCCGATCTGGCAGCGGCAGTTCCATTCCGATCCCTCCATCGTCGGTAAAACTATCGATTTCAACGACCGCTCATTCACAGTTGTCGGCGTACTGCCAAACAGCTTCGATTTCGGCGCGGTCTTTGCGCCGGGGACAAAAGTCGATCTTTTCGTACCCATTGATTTCAAGGGCACTCGACTCGACGGCAATACCATCACGCTGATCGGCCGGCTCAAGCCGGGAGTGACTGTGGAGCAGGCGCGCGGCGAGGCGGCACTGCTCTTTCCCAAGCTCGATTTCAGAGTCGACCATCCTGAATACGGCCAGAACTACACCGGTTACCCAACTCCTCTCAAGGAGTATGTCAGCGGCAAGCTACATCGTTCGCTGGTGGTGCTCTGGTCTGCAGTTGGCCTCATTCTTCTCATCGTCTGCGTCAATCTTTCGAACCTGCTGCTTGCCCGCGCTGCGGCGCGCGGCAAGGAGTTCGCGCTGCGTGGCGCGCTCGGTGCGAGCCGCGGCCGCATTATCCGGCAGTTGCTTACAGAAAGTCTTCTCCTTTCCGGTGTTGGTTCCGTGTTTGGCTTAGCGCTGGCCTTTGCCATCACCACCTGGCTGCGCCACCAGAGCTCGCTCGCACTGCCGCTTCTGAATGACGTTCGCGTTGACGGCACCGCTCTGCTATGGACCGTCTTCGTTGCGGTCGGCACAGCAGTGCTCTTCGGGCTCGCCCCCGGTTTCCGCATGTCCAGCCAAAACCTGCAAGAGTCACTCAAGGATACGGCAGGACACGGCGCCAGCGACAGCCGCCGCCACGAGCGTCTACGTGCGGTGCTCGTCATCTCCGAAGTCGCGCTCGCCTGTGTTCTGCTCGTTGGCGCCGGCCTGCTGATGCGCAGCTTTCTGCGGGTCCTCGATGTCGACCTGGGCTTCAAACCCGCCGCGGCTGCAGCCATCAAGGTTGATTATGATGACGGCGGCAACGCCGACAAGCGCAGCGCTATTCTGCAAAACCTTTTGACTCGTGTCAGCGCTATTCCGGGTGTGGAGCATGCCGGGATCTCGGACAACTTGCCGTTTGAGCGCAATCGCTGCTGGGGCACTCCGCATCGCAAAGACGTTGATCAAAAGCAATTAGAAGCGGCACACCTTCCGTGCGCTCTGGTCTACATCGTGACGCCCGGCTATCTCGCAGCCATGGGGGTGCCCATCAAAGGGCGAGATTTCAGTTGGGAAGACTTGCCACTGCCCCCTCCACCAGCACCGAATCAGACCGCCCCCAAATCCACTCTGCCACCGGGGAAAAAGGGCGATGCCGTCATCATCATCAATGAAAGTGCCGCGCGTCAGATGTATCCCCACGGAGACGCCATCGGCCACATCATCAATGCCAACGGCGACGACGCCCGCATCGTCGGCGTTATACCTGACATACACCAGACCAGCGTGGAAGGCCAGCCGGACTGGCAGGTCTACTACCCGACTACGCAGCAGGGGCCAGAGGGCGCGGAGCTCGTCATCCGCAGCAAGGTGCCGCCCACTCAACTTGCATCAAGCGTCCTGCAAACTTTGCGTGAGATCAACCCCGGGCAGGCCGCCGTACCGCTCATTCCCATCCAGTCTTTTGTGGATCACGCCGTATCGCCACGCCGCTTCTTCGCGCTGCTGGTCGGCACCTTTGCCGCGCTCGGACTCTTTCTGGCCGCGCTCGGCATCTACGGAGTCATCTCCTACTCGGTCACTCGGCAGACGCTTGAGATTGGCATCCGCATGGCGTTAGGCGCCTCAGCCTGGCGTGTGCAGTTCGGCGTCATCTTCCGCACCATGCGGCTGGCGCTCATCGGTATCGCCGTCGGTGCTGCCGTGTCGCTCGCCGTCGCATCGCTGATCGCAGCCATGCTCTTCAACACCGCGCCCACTGACCCTGCAACCTTTGCTGTGATGGTCACGTTGCTCGTCGTCGTCGCGCTGCTCGCTGGTTACATACCGGCGCGCCGCGCATCACGCGTGAACCCGATGGTGGCTCTCCGCGGCAACTAGGAATGCGGGCGGCTCGCTCACTGCTTTACCAGCTCGAGCCGCCCGAATCGTTCAGGCACATGGAACGATTCGCTCATCGGAGCCTGCCAGGCGAGTAAATGCCGATCGGGAGGCGCCCCCTGACCTCTGAAGAAGTTCACCCGAAGCACATCCCCGATGCCTGGCGGCCTGGAATCGATAGCAGCGAACGGGATGCGCATCGCTCCGTACCAGATCCTGCTTTTTGCATCCATGCGCGCCGCTGTTTCGAAGCCCGAATTCCATTTCCAGCCGTCTTCGTGATGAGGCTGCTCCAGATCGATGTCGAGATCGAGCCATTCCCCCTGTGGCGACAATTCAAATTCTTTGTACCGGCGTATGTGTTGGAAGTCGGAGCCAATAAAGGCCTCGGCCACGTCCCAATTCCAGAGCTGGTTTGTTTCCGTCTTTGTGTCAGGTGAAGGCTTGAGATTGAGTTTCTGATAAGGGCAGACGAAGAGAAAGTACAAGCTGTCATCTGTCCAACGCGAACGCACTACCGTCAGCAATTGCGGCAGGGGATGGCCATAGTTATCACCTGCGAAGGATACTGGAACAGCGTCACGCCAGAATGGTGAGCCGGGGTCCAGACTGAGCGCAACATTCTGCGCGGCCTGTACACTCTTCGCGGTGGCAACCGTGGAGTCATTCGCGTGCGCAACACGGGTCATGGAAAGGGCCGCGATTAACCCTCCTATAAACACACTCACCACCACCGCGCTGATAAACGCAATTCGCACAATGCGTCCTCCATCCGCTTTCACGGTACACCCAAGCCGTGCAACGTGTATGGTATTTTGCGATTGCGGCACAAGCACCACATGAGTACGACGGCAGTCCGTTGTGGAGGTCGAATCGTATTTTGCATCACTCGCCATTGGCCCGCAGATTCACTTGAGAGGATCGCATTGTCAGCCCACGTCCTGCAAAATCCTAAGACCAGTCCTCACAGAATTGGATACATCGGCGGTCTCCTGCTTGTGTTGCTGTTCGTCCTTAATACAGCGCATGCGCAGCCGGTACACGCGTGGGAAGGCTCCATCACGATTCCTACATATCAGCTTGGACCACCCGATCCGAATCCGCCATTTGCGCTGGTCAATCACAATCCGGTCTATCCCTATGCAATGCTCGACGATCTGAGCGACGAGCGCGCGCCGAAAAGCTACCGGGCGATCTATCTCGAAAATGAATATCTCAAGATCATCGTTCTCCCGGAGCTGGGAGGTCATATCTATTCCGTCTACGACAAAAATAACCATCGCGAGATGCTCTACCGCAACAATGTCATTAAGTACGGCCTGGTTGGCCCGCGGGGAGCCTGGATCGCAGGCGGCATGGAGTTTAGTTTCCCCTTTGCGCACACTACCAACACCGTCTCAAATGTCGAATCTGCCCTGCGTCAGAATTCCGATGGAAGTGCTACGGCCCACGTCGGCGCCATCGATTGGGTTTCAAACATGTATTGGGAGATTGCTCTCACACTGCGGCCGAACACTGCCAGGCTTGAGGAGCAAGTCACCCTTTTCAACGCGACCCCGCTGAACCACCTGTATCTTTTCTGGACGAACACCGCGGTGCCCGCCACAGACGACCTGCAGTACATCTACCCGATGCGCGAAACTATCTCCGATGATCCATTCGCCATCGTGCAAAGCTGGCCGGTCTGGAAGGGCGTCGATCAAAGCTGGTACAAGAATGATCCCAGCGCGATGGCCATATTCGCCCGCGACGTCCACCGGAATTTTTTCGGTGTCTACTACCACCAGTCGAACTACGGCGTCGTCCACGTATCCGACTTTCGCCAGAACCCGGGCAAAAAGGTATGGAGTTGGGGGACGGCCCGCGAAGGCAGGATTTGGGACCGCATCCTGAGCGATGACGATGGCCCATACAACGAGATCCAAAGCGGACGCTTCGCCACCCAAGGCTACCGTGAGTTCATGGAGCCGCGCCGCGCTGAGCAGTGGACCGAGTATTGGTATCCCGTCTCCGGCCTCGACGGCGGGTTTGTCGAAGCGACCGGCCAGATGGCCCTGAATGCCAGCTTTCTTGAGAAGGGCTCTGCCCCGGCTGGCGAGGTGAAGCTACTCTTCAGCCCTGTGGCCGCGGTTCAGCATGCAACCTTGACAGTGACGATTGGCTCGACACTGCTACGCACCATACACAATGTTCAGCTAGATCCGCTTAAAACAGCGGCATACACAATCCCGGTTCCGGATCTCGACCGCGCCAGGAAGGAACTCCGCGTAGAGGTGAAGTCCGAGCAGGGCAAGCAACTCCTCGCGTGGTCAGCATCGGACCCGATTGATGGAAACCCAGACCTCATTCCGTCAGCCGGCAAGCCCCTTGAAACACCTGTCTCCATCACACCCGAAACGCCTCTGGAACAGCTCTATCTCCAGGGAGTCTTTCTGCAGAAGCGAGGAGACACCGAAGGCGCGCGCAAGATCTTCCGCCAGGTCCTGCAGCACGATCCCGGTTACATCCCTGCGTTGCTCGATGAAGCTTACTACTCTTATCGTGCAGCAGACTTCGCCGGCGCAGAACACCTCATCGATCTCGCGCAGCAGCGGGATAATGAAAATCCAATGGTGGCTTACGCGGCAGGTCTGGTCTACCGTGCTCAGGGCCGCCATTCGATTGCAGCCAATGCTTTCTGGTCAGTCATTCATTACGGTCCCCGGTCCATCCCAGGGCTGTCGCTGTCGCCCGCGTACCTGGAGCTCGGCGAGATTGCGATCCGTCAGCATGATTACGCGAGCGCAGTGGATCTTCTTCAGCAGGCGATCAATCACAATCCCGCCGATGCACTTGCACTGGCTGACCTGGCCGTGGCCGAGCGCCTGAATGGAAATCTCACTGGCGCTGCCGCAACCTCCGCGAAAGCGGCGCAAGAGATGCCTCTGCTGCCCTATGCGCTGGCGGAAAACTGGCAGGACACCGGTGCGGCTCAAACGTGGACGCAAATCGTAAGCTCCGATCCGCAAAACTATCTCGCTGTAGCGGCCTGGTATCACGATCTGGGCGCGTGGCAATCCTCTGATGCTGTACTCAATGCCGCCATAGCCGCGTTGCCCGTACAGAGTCTCTCGCCGATGGTCTACTACTATCTCGCGGACAACAGCCGGCAGGAAGGTGAACTCGAGCGCGCGGGACGCTTCGCGGCTAAGGCGGCTTCCCTTCCCATCGCAGAAGTCTTTCCGAACACCATCACGGATGCAGCGATTTTGACCGACGCGGTCCAGCAGAGTCCGCAGGATGCGCATGCCAGATACGCTCTCGGCAATTTCCTGTTTGCGCATTCTCGATACGACGATGCTGCTGCGCTATGGTCGGAAGCGCTCGATCGACAATTTGAGAGCTCCGTGCTGCTGCGCAATATGGGTGTTTACGAGTGGCATGTGAAAGATAACCTCGCAAACGCTGCCAAGTACTACGTGCGCGCCATTGCCCTTAGTCCAAAGGATTATCGGCTCTACGAAGACCTCGATAAAATTTATGAAGAAGGTAGCGATACAGCCGCGCGGACAACGCTGTTCCACGGCGCGCCCGCCGAGGTGCTGGATCGCGACACCATTCGGGCCCGTCATGCACTTCTTTTTCTCGAAGAGTTGCAGCCCGATCAGGCGCTCGCATTGCTCACGGAGCATACGTTTAAGCCCTGGGAAGGCGGTGTTGTGGTCCACAACATTTTCGTCTATGCCAATTTAGAAAAAGGCAAGATGGCGCTGGCTGCGCATAGACCGCAGGAAGCGGCACAGGATTTTCAAGAGGCGATACGTTACCCGGAAAACCTGGGAACGGGCGAGCCAGCACAGCCTGAGTTAGCCGAGCAGTTCTACTGGCTGGGCGTGGCGCTTGATACGCAGGGCAAACGGACCGATGCTAGAGCAGCATGGACGAAGGCCACCACCGAGCACGACGGAAGGGCCGGCGTATTCTCTGCGCTGGCGTACAAGAAACTGGGCCAGAGCGCATTGACGCAGCAACTGCTTGAGCAGTGCATCGCCGGCGCTGAGAGCCCCAATGCGACCGCCGACGATTATCTCCGCGCCGGCTTGGCCGAGCGTTACAGCGGAAACACAGAACGTGCCCGGCGTGATTTTCAGCTTGCTCTCAAGGCAGATCCGCTCTTCTGGCAGGCACGTGTCGCAGAGGCGGATATGAACTCGGAGAAAGCTGCTCAGACGCGTTGAGCATGTCCTGAAGAAACTGGCTGGCATCCACTATTCCGCACTTATAAATGCCGCGTCGATGTTAGCGGATGCCAGCCCCAAATACGTTCTTGACTGGCCGGGTCGAACCTAATGTCCCTCGACTAACCCAAAAAATTGTTATCCACGATTTTTCATAACCTTGCGTTCGCTACTGCACTGTCCCTAGTGCAGTCCGTCTGACATCCACAACCCATGTTAGGCGAATATAAGGCGAAGACGCCGCTATGCCCTCCGCCTCCGCACTTCGCCTTCAGATCGAATCGACCCTCGCACATCGGATTCCATCCGCTCTTACGCCTGCTCAGAAAATGGTGCGACCGGTTACAGCGACAGGCATTGAGCCGCTGGATCTCGTGCTCCAGGGTGGCCTGGCTGTGGGAGCCATCAGCGAGTTGGTCGGCCCGGAATGTTCCGGCCGGACCTCCATCGCGCTTTCGCTTCTTGCGCGTATTACGCAAGCGGGCAAGGTATGTGCGTGGATCGATGTCTCAAACGCATTTGATCCTGTATCGGCTGCTGCCGCAGGCGTCGATCTCGCGCGCCTGCTCTGGGTGCGTTGTGGCGCCTCGCAGACAAATGTTGCACGCGCGAAACGAGGTTTCATTTTGCCTGAGAAGTACTACGTATCTCCTCCAGTGAAGAAAGGACTGCATGGCGGAGGCTTCGGATCGCATCCTCGCAATGAGGTGAAAGGGCTTTCGGATGCTGTTGCGGGCTTGCTGCAGCAGGAAGCGATTGCTCCGCGGTGTGCTGAACCACAACGTCGTGCTCGCTTCAGCCAGCAGGCTCTTGAGTCAGACTGCAGGACAGCTTCGACAATGGCACCCCCTGCTTCGCGCTCCAAGCCATGGTCGCGAATCGAGCAGGCATTACGCGCAACCGATCTGCTGCTTCAGGGCGGAGGCTTCAGCGCCATCGTGCTTGACATGGGCGGCCTCGCGCCGGAGTTTGTCTCACGTGTCCCGCTCGCGACATGGTTCCGGTATCGAGCCGCTGCGGAGAGAACGCAGTCCAGCATCCTGCTCCTGACGCAATATGGCTGCGCGAAGAGCAGCGCAGAGCTGCTGCTTCGGCTGGAACCCGCTGAAGCACTCGGCGATGAAACGACTGTCTTTACCGGGATCAAGCCGCGCGTGGTCGTAGCGCGTCAGCGATTCACGGAGACAACTGACAGCAAGCTCGCTCCTTTCCGGAAGCCGCCGCAAAGCGAGCGCGCTGCCTCATGGCAGAGCCGAACGACATGGGCAACCAGCAGATGACCAGGTTTGCGGAATTGTATGCGTGCCTGTATGCGAGAGAATTTCCTGCGCAGGCGCTGCTGCGTCTCCGGCCGGAGCTGCACAGTTCCGCCTGTGCGGTGATGGAGGGAAAACCACCATCCGAACAGGTTTGCTCGCTCAATACCAAAGCACGGCTTTTGGGCATGAGCTACGGCATGACGCGAGTGGAGGCCGATACATTTCCGAACGCTACAGTGCTCTCCCGTTCGCTGCAAACAGAGGCTGCAGCGAAGGCCGCTCTGTTTGAGTGCGCAGGAGCATTTTCACCGCGTATCGAAGATAGGAGCGAAGATACTGCCTTTCTTTGCTGCATCGACATTGCCGGAACGCACAATCTCTTCGGCTCGCCGGAGATGCTGTCTCAAAATTTGCTGGAGCGCGTACGATCTCTCGGAATCTCGGCCCGGGTTACAGTCAGCAACAACTTTCATGCTGCTGTTTGTCTGGCGAAGGGCATGGCCCACAACACTGCTAGAAAAGTGATCGCGCCAGGCGAAGAAGAACCGGCGCTTGCTCCTTTGCCATTAGGCGTTCTCGACCTTTCAGAGCAGCATGCCGAAACCTTCGCACTTTGGGGCATTCGTACGTTGGGGATGCTTGCTGCCCTGCCCGAGAAAGAGCTGATCTCCCGCATAGGCCAGGATGGAAAGCGCCTTCGTCAATTGGCCCGCGGCGAACTGCCGCATCTATTCCAACCCGCAGAGCCGGTCTTCGCACTTGAAGAGCAAATGGAGCTGGATACGCCTGTCGAACTGCTCGACTCATTGTTGTTCGTCATTGGTGTCATGCTTGATCAGCTCATCCTGCGAGCAAAAGCACGCATCATGGCGCTGGCCACCGTGACCATCACGCTATCGCTTGAGGGTGGAGGGTCGCATAGCCGCACTGTCCGGCCTGCTCTGCCCAGTACCGACAAACAGCTTTGGATCAAACTGCTGCATCTTGATCTTGAAGCGCATCCGCCGCAGGCATCTATCCTTGCCGTTGCACTTCACGCTGAGCCGGGCAGCACCAGCAAGGTGCAGCTCGGCATCTTCTCGCCGCAACTTCCTGAAGCGGCCCGTCTGGATATAACCCTTGCCCGCATCAGCGCCATTGTCGGTGAGGGAAATGTTGGCTGTGCTGGACTGGAAGATACCCATGCTCCGGAAGGGTTTCACATCGAGCCATTCACCGTGCCTTCCAGCAACTCCAGAGAAATCACACTTTCAGAGCAGCACGCCGCTATACGGCAGCTTCGTCCGCCAGAGACTGTCTCGGTCACGCTGCAAAGTTCACGACCGGCGACGTTCTTCTTCCGTGAGCAACGTTATGCGGTGGAACGCGCCTACGGCCCCTGGCTTGCCGAAGGTGAGTGGTGGAACCAGACGCTGTGGGGATTCGAGCAGTGGGACCTGGTAACGCGAGCGCAGGACGGCTCCCTGCTCTGCTGCTGCATGATGCGCGATCTTATGCAAGGCGAATGGCGGATGGCGGCCTTCTATGATTGATCGCTATGTTGAACTACACGCCGCCAGCGCTTTCAGCTTCCTTGAAGGAGCATCGCAACCAGAGCAGCTTATCGAGCGCGCAGTCGAACTAGATATGCCCGCGATGGCGCTGCTCGACCGCAATGGAGTCTATGGTTCCGCGCGGTTCCATACCAGCGCTAAGCTGAATGACATTCGCGCGCATGTGGGTGCGGAGATTGCTGTATCGAGCCTTGGTCCGCGCCTTTCGCCACCGGCGTGGCTGCCGCATCAGTACATAACGGAGCCAGCACGCCTGCCGCTGCTGTGCGAATCGCGCGAAGGCTATCAAAACCTTTGTCAGCTCATCACGCAATTCAAGATGCGGGAAACCACCAAGCAGGAAGGCGCAACCACCTTCGATGATCTTGAGCAATACAGCTCTGGACTGATTTGCCTGACAGGTGGCGATGAAGGTCCTCTCGCCTCAGCCCTGATGCGCGGCGGTGAGGAGGCGGGCCGCAAAGCAGTCGAAAGGCTAAGTCGGATCTTTGGATCTCAGAATGTCTATGTTGAGCTGCAACGTCATCAGGAGCGCGAGCAAGAATGGCGCAATCAGGCTGCCGTTCGCATTGCGCGCGCTCTGAAGCTGCCCGTGCTGGCGACGAATGGCGTGCGGTATGCAACTCCATACGATCGCGAGATCCTTGACCTGCTCACCGCGATCCGGCATCACACGGAGTTAGATCGAGCCGGCCGTCTTCTGGCCATCAACAATCGGCGGTATCTTCGCCCTGCTCAGGAGATGGCGGCTTTGTTCCGCGACATTCCGGGGGCGATAGAGAACACAGCAGAACTTTCCTCGCGCCTGCAATTTCAATTGGCAGACCTGGGATACAAGTTTCCCTGCTATCCAGTGCCCGATGGCGAGACCATGGACAGCTTTCTCCGCAAGCGGGTCGAAGAAGGCGTGATTCGCCGCTACCGCCCAAAGTGCAATGCTGCATTGCTCGACCGGGCAAAGAAGCAGGTTGAACACGAACTCAGCCTGATCGCAAAACTCGGCTTCGCCGGATACTTCCTGATCGTCTGGGATATTGTGCGGTTCTGCAAAGAGCGCAACATCCTTATCCAGGGCCGGGGAAGCGCGGCAAACTCTGCCGTCTGCTATGCACTGGAAATTACGGCCATCGACCCGGTGGGAATGGATCTGCTGTTTGAACGCTTCCTTAGCGAAAGCCGTGGCGAATGGCCAGACATCGATCTTGATCTGCCCTCGGAAGTAGACCGCGAGCAGGCAATTCAATACATCTATCAGCGCTATGGGGAGCTAGGGGCTGCTATGACAGCCAACGTCATCACATATCGAGGTAAATCCGCGGCACGGGAAGTGGGCAACGCGTTGGGCTTTGATCCGGAATCATTGCAGCGCCTATCCAGCCTGGTCCAGCACTTTGAATGGCGCGGTCCCAAGGACACGATGGCACACTCATTCCAGAATGCTGGTTTTGATGTGAAGCATTCACGCATCGCGAAGTACCTTGATCTCTGTATGCGGATTCAGGGGCTGCCGCGTCATCTCGGGCAACACTCCGGCGGCATGGTGATTTGCCAGGGACAGTTGAACCGTGTCGTACCGCTCGAACGCGCCGCGATGCCGGGCCGTACCGTAATTCAATGGGACAAGGAGGACTGCGCCGATCTCGGCATCATCAAGGTAGACCTGCTGGGTCTGGGCATGATGGCCGTTCTGAAGGATTGCCTGGAGCTGATTCCAAAGCATTATGGAGAGCCGGTGGATCTGGCGCAGTTGCCGGAAGATGGCGAAGTCTACCGCACGCTGCAACGCGCCGATACGGTCGGCATGTTCCAGGTTGAGAGCCGTGCACAGATGGCCTCTTTGCCAAGGAACAATCCTAAGAAGTTCTACGACCTTGTCGTGCAGGTGGCCATCATTCGTCCAGGCCCGATTGTCGGCAAGATGATGCATCCTTATATGCGGCGTCGGCAGGGAAAGGAAGATGTTTCCTATCCTCATCCTTCATTAATACCAGTGCTGAAGAGGACGCTGGGCGTGCCGTTGTTTCAGGAGCAGCTTCTTCGCATTGCCATGACGGTCGCCAATTTTTCTGGCGCAGAAGCCGAAGAGCTTCGTCGCGCCGTGGGGATGCGGCGATCGTGGGAGCGGATGAAGAATCTCGAAGGAAAGCTGCGAGCCGGCATGACCGCGAATGCAATCGACCCCGCGACGCAAGAGACCATCGTCCAGAACATCAGTTCCTTTGCTCTTTACGGATTCCCAGAGTCCCACGCGGCCAGCTTCGCGTTAATCGCTTATGCCTCGGCATACATCAAAGTGAAGTACCTGGCGGCATTCACTGCTGCCATTCTCAACAATCAGCCGATGGGCTTTTACATGCCTGCCGTACTGGTCAAGGATGCGCAGCGGCACGGCCTGCGTGTGAAACCGATCGATGTTCAAGTATCGGATTGGGCGTGCACAATCGAACATGAAAGGAATGGAAGCCTTTCTCTCAGGCTCGGCCTTGGTTACGCGAAAGGGCTTCGGCAGCAATCTGGCGAGGCAATCGCCCGATCTCGCCAGGAGCAAGGCCCATTCCAATCAACTGTCGATCTCACCTCGCGCGTGCCGTCACTCAATCGAAAAGAGCTGACATTGCTGGCCCGCATTGGCGCGTTGAACTGGCTGGATGAAATTGAGCATCGCCGCGATGCACTCTGGCAGATCGAACGCTCAGGTAAGCCAGAGGGTCCTCTTCTAAGCCAGAGCGTAGAGCTTTTGCGCGACTCTTCGGACGCATTCCCGCTTCAACGGATGACTACCGAGGAGCGTTTAGCTGCGGACTACTCCGGCACAGGGCTGACGACTGGTAAGCATCCTATGGCATATCGGCGTCATGAACTCCGTATGCAGCACGTTCTTTCTGCTGCAGAACTACGAACTCGCAGAGATGGCGAGTTTGTTCGGACGGCTGGGTGCGTTATCGCTCGGCAGCGACCCGGTACAGCGATGGGATTTATCTTTTTATCGATGGAGGACGAGACCGGCATCTCCAACGTGATCGTCACGCCTGATCTCTATGAGCGAGATCGCCTGGTCGTCGTGCGCAGCAAGTTCATCCTGGCAGAAGGTCCTTTGCAGAATCAGGATGGTGTGATTCATGTAAAAGCTTCCCGTCTCATATCGCTTTCTGATCAGACATTGGAAGTCCGTTCCCATGACTTCCACTAAAGGCGGACCGCGAGCAGGCAGCGTCCAACTCGGTCGGTCACATTACAGCCTGCGTTTAACGGGGAGCCCGGCCAATTAGGGCGTACTGCCCTCCAAGAGGAACTCGCTCCAGAGCGCTCTCCACGGCGCGGAAGCGATTGAAAAGCTGCTCTGGGAGATAGAGGAAATAGCTGGTTCGCAATAACTCAAAGCCACCATTTTTTAGAAGCCGCGCAGCGTTCGAAGCGGGTAGTAATTCGGCGTCCACGTCTACCGCACACCTGCCGACAATGGTTCGCGTCACTGGATTCCACGGGTTGTGCTCGACGATACAGTACAGACCGCCCGGCGCAAGGACCCTGCGAATCTCCCTGGTCAGCAACGTTCTGTCGTGGCCGTGCACGTGATGATAGACGCACACGGACGTTACAAAATTCACGGAACCATCTTCGTATGGCAATGCCGCCGGAGAGGTCTGCTCGCGTACCGAAAATGAAGCACAAGAGGAGAGCATACCGGCAGACGGATCGCACCCGGATGCATGAGAAAAATGTTCACCCGCTACTTCGAGTAGACTGCCCTGGCCGCAGCCGACGTCCAACCATTTCGATCTCGCGGGATCCATGCCGGCCTGCTTCAACAGCTTTTGGATCAGGAGCCATTTTCTACGGTGAAAGTGGAGCGGATCGCGAGCAAACCGGCCACGGAGCGGATCATCGAGATAATCGGCATAGGAGCGGGCATACTGGTCGAACTCCGGGAGTGTGAGTGCGTTTTCTCTAGTTATTGTGGTCGTCATTCGTGCGCTCCATCAGGACACCGTCTTTGCAGGTCCACACGGCCCGGTAGTGCGACTTGAAATAACTCTCCATCATGTTTTGCTTGAGATCGGCCCCTGGGAAGAGGATTCGCAGCTTGTCCTCAGCGCTTCTGTCCCACCACACGTACTTCACGCGATGCTGACTTAACGTTTGTATCGCTTCCTCAAATGTTGGGCGGGAGTGAATTTTGAAGTTGTAGTAGAGAACGGAATAGCGCGTCGGATTGGTCGTACCGGACAGGAAGTAGTACATGGGAGCATAGGGGTAGATGAACATCTCCCCGCCCGGCGGCACATGGTCATCGATCGCTGTGAGGACTGGATCGTATGCGGTCACCCTTGCTTCGCCTACCCGCGTCATCACGGGACGGGCGATCAAAGCGATCATCAGGGTAGCGGCAGCCAGGCAGACTGACGTGATTAACAGCACTTGGATTGCAAGGCTGAATCCTCGGTTCCGTCGGGCCTGTAAATAGAACACGCACAAGATGATCAGCAGCGGAGACCCGAAGACGAGATGGCAGATATCTTTGCGGTGAATCTCGGCCAGCCACAAAGCGACTCCTGCAAGCCAATACAGTGCAATCTCAGGCGCCAGCTTCCTGATGCCATGCGAGATGCCGAGATAAATTAGAACAACAGGGAGTCCTGCTACAAACAGAAATGGGATGACCAAGACAGTTGCCATCCCAATCGTCCAGTTGAAGCCGGGCATCGGCATAACCCAACGGCTGAAATTGTCTAGAAGATATGCGGCATAAGGGACCGAGAATGCGGGGCCATAGTTGTGCGATGGCCACACTACATTTATGTAGATCAGGTCGCCCAGCGCGCCTCGGGTCCAGAAATAGCCAAACATCAGTGCTATCACCGCGGCCCACCCACCTGTTACCCACACCAGCGCGGTAAGCGGAGCAGATTGCCGCCTGTGCTGTATCGACAGCCAGACAAGAAATGCAAGTAGTAGCAGAATGCCTTTGGGTTGGAGGGTGAGCGTAGTTGCCCCCGCCAATGCGCCCGCTGCAAGCAACAGCCAGCTGTTATTGACGTCCTGCCAGAGGACCATGCATACAACGGCAAGCAGAGCAAAGCAGTTGCTGTCCACGTGATGGCTGATTGCTGGCCACAGTACTCCGAAATATGTGGCGAATACAAGAACACAGGGAAGTGCCTGATAGCTGCCACATATTTTGCGAGACAAGAAGTAGATGGAAAGTGCGGTAGCCAGAGAGCTGACGAAGAGACACAGCCGGCTTGCTAGAAATGTTACGCCGAATGCCTTGAAGAAGAATGCCAGCCAATAGAACGTTCCCGGACCCACGACTTCCAGGAAATCTCGGCCCAGAAGCTGCCCCTGCAACGTCCTAACTGCACCTTCAACCAGAATTCCCTCGTCGCCTCCATGCATTAGCAGCCGCATGAACGGAAAGAGATACAGACTGGCACAGAATGCGAAGACGAGATATGAAACATAACTGCGCGTGTGCGTAGCCTTCGCAGGGTCGCTCGGTTTCGCGTTCAGCTCTTCAATCATCTGTGCCGTTGGCATGGCCGTCTAATGCCCCGCCGGAAGCCGTACGTGGCTGTCCTGGATTGACATAGGAATCGACTTCCGCATCCCTGCCGGAGCATCCTCGTTCCGCTCCATGAGAAGGACGCCATCGTGAATCCAGATGGACCTGTAGTGCGATTCCAAGTAGGGCTCCATGATGTGTTGCTTAGACCCTTTGCCGGGGGACAGACGAGGCAGAATCTCGTCCGCAAGTTTCTTGTTCCAGAGCACATACTTCACCTGACGTTGTTCCAGGCTGCCAACAGCCTCTTCAAACTGAGAGGAGGTGTTGTAGTTGTAGACCAGGAGGCTATAGCGGGTCGGATTGCTGGTGCGCGTGAGGAAGTACTCCATGGGAGGGTAGGGGTAGATAAAGATGGCACCTCCTGGCGGCACATGTTCCTCGATTGCAGCAAGTGCTGGATCGTATGCGGCCATATGCATTCGACCCGCTCGGGTCTGAATCGGTCGAGCAAGCAGGGCAACGATGAGCGTGCCGCCGGCAAGGCAGGTGGCCGCTATGGAGAGCGCCTGGAGCGCGAGGCGGTAACTATTGTTCGGGCTCTTCTGCAGATAGAAAACGCATAAGAGGACCAGCAGAGGTGATCCGAAGACAAGGTGACTGATGTCTTTGCGGTGGAGTTCGGAAACCCAGAGAGCAAAGCCGGCCCACCAGTAAAGAGCAATTTCCGCGGTTACTGCTTTCATTCCATTTCTGACCGCGAGAGGCACTAGCAGCGCGGGCAGGACCGCCACAAATAGAAAGGGGATAAACAGTATCGCCGCCATCCCGACAGTCCAGTGGATGCCGTGCGTGGGAGTGATCCATTGATGAAAGTGATTGAGGATGCCGAAGGCGTACGGCACTGTGTTTCCCGTACCGTAGTTCCGCGATGGCCAAATGACATTCGCATAGATCAGATCATGCAGCGCGCCCTGGCTCCAGAAGTAGCCAAGCAGCGATGCGACGATGCCAGCCCACCCACCCGCCACCCAGATCAACGCACTCAGCGAAGTTGACTGCCGCCAGTGCTGTATCGACAACCACACTAGAAATGCGAGCAGCAGCAGCAGCCCCTTGGGCTGAAGCGTCAGGGTTGTGGCTCCAGCCAACATCCCTGCTGTGACCAACAGGCCATTACTTTTTGAGTCTTGCCACAGGACCATGCACACTACGGCAAGCAATGCAAAGCAATTGCTGTCTACGTGGTAATTGACCTCGGGCCAAAGCGTACCGAAATATGTGGCGAACAGAAGTATGCAGGGCAATAACTGGTAGCTATGGCATATCCTGCGCGTCAGGAAGTACATACACAAAGCAGTTATCAATGAGCTGACAAAGAGACAGATCCGGCTTGCAAGAAAGGTTACGCCGAAGAGCTTGAAGAAGAGAGCGAGCCAGTAAAAGGTTCCGGGCCCAATGACCTCGAAGAAGTCTCGCCCCAGGAGTTGGCCGTGAAGGATCCTCACTGCTCCACAATCGAGAGTTCCCTCGTTGAAACCTTGCAGGAGCAAGAGCATGAACGGAAGGAAATACAGGCTAGCGCAGAACGTGAACACCAGATATGGGACTGACCTTTGAAGGCGGCGCTTTATCTGTGGCGAGTCCAGAGAGGTGCGCTCCGCTTTACCCGACCGGGTGATTAGCTCCGATGTCATGTCTGCGGTCAACATAGACCTAGCACCGATGGTCGCTACATCAACCGATAGCACTGCGAAGCGTGGTACCGATGGTAGTGAAGACGGTCGAAATGCCTCCGGCTACGGATTGCATACCGGCAGTGGCGGCAAGCGCGATCACGGCAAAGACCATCGCGTACTCCATCAGGTCTTGGCCCGCTTCCTGCATCATCACGGCCTGAAATGTGCTGTAGTAGCGCCACAGTTTCCGTCGCATTGTGCTTCGTCTCCGCCGCCGCGAAAGTCTCGTTCCCTGCGGGGGAGAGAGTGTCGGAGCGGCGGTTTTGCCGGCGCCGCGCATCTCTCCCGGCATGGAGAACGAATTCGACTGAGGCCCGGTAGCCCTTTGTCGGGGTCAGATGTTGGTGGTAAGCGTGTTGCCGATACCAATAAATGCGTTGTTGATATCTCCCGCCAAGGTCCTCATGCCGACGGTTGCGGCGAAGGCGATCAGGGCGACCACTAGGGCGTACTCGATCAGATCCTGACCTTCTTCCTGCAGCATCAGAGTCTGCAACTTTGCGGACAGCTTCAGCATTGTTTCCTTCATTTACTTCCTCCGTGTAGAGCGGTTTTCCGGGCATGCCGGGCTTTGCTTAGCTAGTTAGCACGTGGCAGACCAATCAAACTGATCGGCTAGTGCAGACAAATGAATGACTTACAAGCCTCTGGGGGCGTATGTGGTGTACACGCGCGTTTACAGGGCAATACGAGGGGCAAAGCGCGGTATACACGTGTCGCGCTCTTTGCAGGCCGAAGCACACGTCCTAGTGGCCCCTGGGCCGAGGAGATATGCAGAGAGATAGCAGACATTTATAACCCACATAACTTGGTTAGAAACACGAATCATTGCGGAAGCTTATGACTACGAGACAGGAGAGATGTCGAGCTTGTCGCCAGGATGGACTGGCGTTCGCTCGAGCGTCCCTGCCGCAAGCTCGAGGACGGAGCGAGCCCGGAGGCAGCCAGAGAGGCGCCATGGGGGCACACTGCTTCTCATTTTTCTGACGACATTCCGACGATCGAGGAAGACGAGATCGATGGCAAACTTCATGCCGAAGGTATGCACCGCCTCACAAGGCACGATCCACAGACCTTCTCCTTCTCCGAGAGATTGCCTGCCGAGCAGGCCGCGTGTGCGGGCCGGTCCGCGATCCGCGACTTCCACGTAAGCGACGATGCTTTCCGTCCTCCGATTGCGAACCTCGCGTCGCAGGGCCGTATCTGTTTGCCGCTTTCCAAGACTGCGTTTCCAGCCAGGCTTCCGGAGCCAGTGAGAAATATTCATAGAGAATGCCGAGAAGCCTGTCTGCGGCGCTGTTACTGCTGTGCCGCGGAAGCTCCGGTCGAGGCTCCCTGGCTCGCGGTATAGCCGGTGGGGGTCATGCTGCCCTCTACTATCAATGGCTGTTCCGGTTTCATGCTCTCGACCAGCTTCTCCACCGGCATTGTCGGCGGCGTATCCGGCAGAGGCTTGACGCCGGTGACACTTGGCCCAGGGTTGGCCATCGGATGGTTGGAATTCGAAGTCATGAAAGGGATCGGATAGTTGACCTGGGGCAGCGGAGCGCCCGCAGGAATCGGTGCCACAATTTCCGGCGTCACAATGATGAGCAGCTCTGTATTCGTCTTGGTACGCTGAATGGATTGAAAGAGCTTGCCGAGAACCGGCACGTCGCCGATGAACGGGATTTTGCTGAAATTCTGCGTCTCGCGATTGTCCAGCAGGCCTCCGATTGCGAAGCTCTGCCCATCCTTCAACTCGACATCGGTCTTCACTCTTCGCACCGTAAGCCCTGGCACAACGAATCCGGAGATGGTGATGCCGTTGGTGAAGTCGAGAGCGCTGACCTCCGGCGACACCTGCAGATGAATAGTGTTTCGTGGAGTCACGGTTGGAATGAAGTTGAGACGAACGCCGAACTCCTTGAATTGAATCGTAACTGCGCCTGTACCGCCGCCGGTTACGCCCTGCACGGTGGGATAGGGATATTCACCTCCGGCCAGAAAGCTTGCCTGCTTACCGTTAATTGCAAGCACATTCGGTTCAGCAAGTACTTCCAGCATCCCTTTTGTCTCAAGTGCCTTCAACGTCGCGCCTAAGTTAAGGTCAGGACGGAAGATGAAAAGGTTCATGAAATCAGACAGAGTTGTCGTCGCGGACGTGCCGCCCGTGCTGAGAGGTCCGAACCCCGGTGGCGGAAACTGCCCCGTGGTGACAGAACCGATCGAATTTGCCCCCCCCAGGCTGAAGACGTTGAGCCCGAGCTGCTTCTCCAGCGTGCGGTCGACGCTGGCGAAGCGCACCTTCAGCAGGATCTGCGGCTCGGAGGAAGGAACGTCCACGTAAAGAAGATTCACCACTTTGCCCGCGGTGGATGCGATCTGGATAGCACGCGCCGAGCTGGTCAGATCCTTGACCGTGCCACGCAAAAAGATCTGGTCGTTGTCGGAAGTGACGCGAACCGGTTGTCCGGGCAGTTCTGCGCGCAGCTCGCGCCGGAGCCCGTCAAGACGGTCATTGGCGATGCTCGGACTGGGGCGGACCACTACGTTATAGAACTGCCGTCCTCCGCCGGCTTCCCACACGATCAGACTCGTATCCCCAGCGGCCCTGCCGTTCACCAGAATCTCCTGCGGACTCACCGCAGTCGCTTCGGCCACATCACCGAGCCCCACAGCGACCCTCTGAATCGGCCTGGTGACATCGATGAGGACCGATTTCCCCACGGCGACAAAAAGCTCATTGGCAGAATCCTGTGTCGCCGCCTGCGGCGTGTCGGCAGGATTATTGCGTTGGCCCTGTGCGTGTGCAGAAGAAAGTGCACCGATCATCAAAGACATCAAAACAAGCGAAGCAGATACTTTCACTGTTTCTCCTCCGCCCCAACAAATTTTGCTTCGCTTCTTTTGGAGCCGTTGAATACCTCGACTACATAGAGCTGAGATTGTGGGACGGGCCGGCGCGGGCCGGAAGCCGGCTTCACTATCGGCTTTCCGTCGCTAAAGAGATTTGTCAGAGCAGATCCCGGAACTTTCGCGACCTGTGTGTCCAGAGGATTCCGCAGGACAAGCTGAAGGTGCGCCTGCGTACTCGCCAGACTCAGCAATTCCGCCTGCTCGGGAGTCACCAGAAGATTGACTACCTGCACCTGTTGTGGCTTGCCTTCTGCATCCTTCTGAATATCGGTACCGGCGGAGAGCACTTGCACGTTCTGCAGGAGCGTCTTCACTTTCGGGCCTTCCGCGGGATTGATTGCACCGGGAGGGTTCCCGGAGATGAGCACATCGACGCGCATACCGGGAGTTGCGAATCCGGCCACGCCGACGACCTCGTCAACTTTCACCGCGCAGGCCCGCATGCCATCCGGGATCGTGGCTGCGAGTCCTCCACCGGAGCCTACGGCCGCGAGCCTGCTATCAAGTACCGGCTCTCCCTGATAGAGGTTGGAGACGACGCCACGGCCAATGGCGTCTTCCCTTTTCAGGATCGCTCCCTTGGGCAGTGAACCGACGAATTCCGCTGTCGTGAGATCCACATCACGGAGCACGCTTCCCAATTTGATATCAGTAGCGGCGACAATCAGCCGCGTCGCTTTGGGCTGCACTGCTCCCAGACGATTGCCGATGACCCGGTACACCAGGAAACTGCACAGTGCGGCGACGGCAAATGCGCTGAAAAGAACTATTGCGAGTCTTCGATTCATTTGAGGGACCTATTCGGACTGGCTTTCACCGCCGGCTGTCCGCAGTCCTAATGGCAATTGCTGTGCCAAAGCGTCCAGCTCAGGAACCCTGCGGAATCATGGCTTTAAGCAGGTGAATCGAGACCGGGTGTGCACACCCGTATTCACTGCAATCTTCGGTGTGTAGTCCCGCGGACACTATGGCTGCCGCCCCTCCCTGAACTAGCGCTGATTGAGGTCAATCCGGTTGGCCAACGGATTGCTAGTAGAGGATTGCTGGATGTGTGCGGACTATTCCGCCCAGGCATTGAAAAGGGTTCAAATCCAGCCCGACTGATCGATCAGGAGCCCGGCCTACATGCAATCTCGAACCATCACCCTTTTCGCCGAGGCCCCTTCCGCGCGCAGAGGCGCTTCGGGTTTTCTGGTCTCCGTGCTGACGCATGTTCTGGTTATCTGCGCCGTCTATATCTACATGAAAGAAACTGTCCGGGTGACGAACCTGATTGCGAAACAGCGCTATACCGTGAGGCTGATCAACGTGGACCCACCGCGTTTGCGGACGATGCGCTCCGGAGGAAGCGGCAGCGAGAGCTCCAGCATCTCGGTTTCGATGAAGCACTCGCCCGACCCGGGCGGTGAGGCCCCCTCTCCTTTGATTCGCCAGGTTCCCCGCCCAGTCCACGCAGCGCAGCCTCTGGTTCAGCCGGATCTGCCTCCGGATCTGCTCGCCAAGCAAGTGCCGTTGCCACAACTTGTGATCTGGTCTCCCGGCAGTCTGCCGGCTGTGACCATCACGCCGCCTCGTCCGCAGATAGCCAATACCCCCATCTCGACCCCGTCACTGGAAAGCCCGAACAGCGAGATGCGGATCGCGGATGTGAAGATCTCCGCAAACGCGTTCAGCTCAACCGCGTTGACCTTGCCTCCAAGTACGACCGCTCCCCTGGTGGTGAAACATCCATCGCTGCCCGCGCAGATGCCGGCGATTGCCTCCAGCGCTGTGGGACCCGCTACGCCAGCGCGGGTCATTTCTCTCTCCGACATGCAGCTGGTGCACGGAACCGTTGCGCTGCCGGCGCTCAATGACGTCGGCGCGCCGAATGGCGTCGATGATCCAACTGCGGACAAAGCGCTGGCGGGCAGTAACAGCAACGGCACAGGAAAGCCGAACGCCAGCGGGAGCGGCAACAACAAGAATGACCGCGGCCACGACGGATCGACTACGGGAGGCGGAACTCAAGCGGCATCAGCCGGAGCGGGCGGCCAGGGCGCATCGCAGGACAGTGGCCGCGGCGGCATGCATGGCGGGAACGCTGCGGGCAACGAAGGAGATGGGAGCGGCACGGGCGAGGCAGTTGCAGCGTTGGTTACAGAACTTCGCCAGCCCATGGGTGGGGAGTTCGGCGCGGTTGTCGTCGGTGCGTCCATAGCTGAGAAATACCCGGAGACGATGCAGTTGTGGGCGGGCCGCCTAGCCTACACCGTGTACCTTCATATGGGCCTGCAGAAGAACTGGATCCTGCAATATGCAGTGACTCGCGACGCTTCCAGCACGAGCGGCAATCCGTCGCAGCCCCATGCGCCGTGGCCTTATCTGATGGAGCGTCCGACACTCGCTCCTGGCGACTTCGACTCGGATGCAGTCATGGTGCACGGACTCCTAAATACGTCCGGGCATTTCGAGGGGCTGGCTGTGGTCTTTCCCACGGACTTTTCACAAGCCAAGTTTGTACTTAGCGCGCTTCAACAGTGGCGCTTCCGGCCTGCTCTGCAGGACGGGAAGATCATCGCGGTGGAAGTGCTGCTGATTATTCCTGAAGAAGATTAGCCCGTGTCCAGATACCATCCGTGCTCCGTCAATGGGGAGGCTCAAATGTACCGCCCGTCAGCAGGGACAGGAGAAAACGAGTCATAGCGTTCGCATCCTGCAGCTCAACCCCATCCGCGATATAGCGCTGGACCCGGCGGCCTTCTTCTGTCTTTGGCAGCAGGAACCGAAAAGCAACGCCGTCATCGGAAGACCGTACAACACGCGCCTGCACGGAAATCGACTGCCGGACGCCGGCCTGATCCTTCTCCGTTCGTTGCAGAGTTATGGTCAACACCGTTGCCGGGTACCAGCGCTGCAGCGTCAGAAGATACATGCCGGTGACGCTGATATCGCGAATGCAGTGCGCGGTGGGGGGGCCGCCATCGTAAAAATAGGCGACGAGCCGCGGCGCCACGTATCGTTGCGGCCGGCGCTGATTGCGCGACATCAATTCTTCGAACCAGTTCTTCATGCCTGTTCATCCACTTCGAGCTGTCGGTACCGTCCCTTCCTGCCCTTCCCCATCACTGTTGCCTGCCAGCGCTTGCAGACGGATCTCCATCTCCTCCGCAGTGCAGATCAGCAACCGGTCCCCCGTCTGGGTTTGCGACGAGTAGATGGTGTGCTGCGGAAGCTCCAGCACGCTGGCGGCTCGAATCCTGATCGGCGCTATACGAAAGGTCGGAAAGTACTCAATCACTTTTATGACTACCTGGGACTCATCCAGATAGATCAAGTCGAGAGGAATGAGAACACCGATGGTGTGCACACCGCTGGAGGGCACAACCCAGATACCTTCGTCGGAACGCAGGCGCAGCCTTCCGATCAAGCCTTTGAGACGGCTGAAGGACGTATCTGCCGCTGCGACACGAAGGCCGAGGAAGCATTCGCGCGTCTGGTTGTACACGCATAACTTAGGTGCAGGCGTCTTCATTCCGGTCTTCCGTCCTCGTAAGGCGCCCGCCAAATCGGTTCGAGTGAGCAGGTATGGCTGCGACTTCGCGGCCTGCTGCTCCGATTCGTCTTTGATCATGGCGTGGCCTATGCTTCCTTTGTCTTCTTCTGCTCCACCCTCGTAAACACAGCTGTGCGGCATTCCCGGAATCGGTTCAGCTTCTTCCCGAACGACATGCGGGCGAAAGCACCATCAGCGAGCTTTCGCCTCACCTCAATACAGCAAGCAATAACCCGGCTGTGGCTCTTCTTGACCATCATCGCCGGCGGGATCCTTTTAATGCACCCGGGTCCGCCGGCGCTGGATCAGAATGAACAGCACAACGCAGAACAGAACTCCGGCAACAACGCGAATAAGCGTGACGTTATCCATTGCAATAGCCCTCCCTTTCTTAGTGGCTGAGATACGTTTTGAAAGACTCCGTGATCACGATGAGAGCCGGACCAAGAGTGACGACAAAGAGCGACGGAAAGATAAATAAAACGAGCGGAAATACCAGCTTCACGGTAGTCTTCGCAGCCTGTTCCTCCACCGCCTGCCGCCGCTGTGTGCGAAGCGTGTCCGAGTGAACGCGCAGGGTCTTCGCGATACTGGTGCCAAATTTTTCGGACTGCACCAGCACAGAAACCAGGTTGCGCACACTATCGACTTCCGTCCGTTCGGCAAACTGCCGCCAGGCATCTGATCTCTCGCGCCCTGCACGCTGCTCCAGCACAACCACCCCGAGTTCATCGCATATGGCGGGGTGCGCCGTCTGCAACTCCTCGGCGGTTCGTGCGGTCGCCTGATCAAGACTCTGGCCCGCTTCGACACAGATGACCATCAGATCCAGCACGTCGGGCAGACCGCGGCGTATCTTTGCCTGTCGCGACGCGATCTGCCGGCCCAGCCAGAAGTCAGGCGCAAGAAAGCCGAGGGCAAGCGCAAGTAAATAGGCGAAAAAACCACCGTATTGGGAGAGACCTGTTGCGGCGGCGATCACGCAGAAAAGGATCGGCGTCAGGATCTTGGCGCCATAGAAGAACTTCACGGCCGTGTCATTACGGTAGCCGGCCCGGACGAGGCGCCGCTGCACTACGGAGAGCTCGGACTGACTCCTGGGGACCAGCCGCTCCAGTTGTCCGACCATGCTGCTGCCGAGCGAAATTCCAGTCCGCTGGAGAATGCCGAAAACGCCCGCCTTCTTCCGGCCCGGCGTCAAGAGGCCCGACAGGCGCTGCACCATCGCTTCTCTATAGAAAAGAAGCAGACCCGCGCTGCCTATCAGAACGAAAATCACGATAAATGTAACCGCTGCGATGCCCATAGAGCTCACACTTCCATGTTCACAATTTTGCGTATTACGAGCGCGCCGACGACAGTCATGGTTGCGGCAGAGTAGAGCATCTCTCTCCCGAGCGCACGGTGCCACAGAAGGCTCATGCTTTCCGGATTAACCAGGTACAGCGCAATCCCAAGGACTATCGGTAAAAATGTAAGGATCCAGCCGGTGAGTCGACCCTGTGCGGTATGCGTCTGAACCTGCCGCCTGAGCCGGAAACGCTCACGGACGAGATACGCTGCTTTGTCGAGCACCTCTGCCAGGTTGCCGCCACTCGACCTCTGGATCATGATCGCGGTGACAATAATTCTCAGGTCCTGCAATGGAACCCGGCTTGTGAGATTCTCCATTGCTACGCGAAGGTCCAACCCGTAGTTTTGTTCTTCGAAGCAGACCTTGAATTCAGGGCCAATCGGATCCGGCGATTCATCTGCAACCAGACCGATGGCTGACACCAGACTATGACCGGCGCGAAGCGCACTCACCATCAGGTCGATGGCTTCCGGCAGTCCCTGGTCGAACCGGGCGAAGCGTTTCTTTCTTTTCGCGAGCACATAGAAGATAGGAGCCCCGCCTAAGAGGAAGCCAATCAGGAGTCCAACGATCATTGCTCCCGTTCGCAGATAGACGAGATATGCAGGTATCAGAAAGCAGGCCAGCGACATAAGGATCAGGCCTCCCACTGTCCATTTCACTTTTGCCTGATAGAGCAAGACACGCAGGCGCGGCGCGACTTCAAGCTGCAGAAGCCACCGGTTCAACCACGGTACTGCACTGAAGAGCTCCTGCTTACGCAGATCGATGATTTCATCGGACAAGCCCGCTCTAATACCTGAGGCCAGGGTAGATTCCAGGCGGGCAAGGGTCTCCTTCGTGCGCTGCGATGCTCCTGTGCCGCTGGCGATCAGAAGCAACGCGAACACACAGAAGACACCGATAAAGACGATGCTGAGCAGCAGTGTCATCTCTAAATCCCTCAGTTCACTTCCAGCACTTGCTCGAACATTGCCGGCGGCAAAAAGATGCCGGATACCCGAAGCTTCTCCAGGAATTTGGGCCGGATATGGCTTGGCTGGAAGGCGCCGATCACCTTCCCGTCGGGGCCAATCCCCTTTTTATTGAAGCTAAAGATTTCGTGCATGCTGATGATGTTTTCTTCCATGCCTGTGATCTCGGAGATACTGACGACCTTCCGCGTGCCGTCGCTAAGGCGAGATACCTGGACCACAATCGCGATTGCCGAGGCGATTTGCTGGCGAACCGTGCGTTCCGGAAGGTTGAGGTTCGTCATGGCGACCATTGACTCCATGCGTGATAACGCATCGCGAGGAGAATTGGCGTGGATGGTCGTCATGGAGCCTTCATGACCGGTGTTCATGGCCTGCAGCATGTCAAATGCTTCTTCGCCTCGAACCTCGCCGATGATGATGCGGTCAGGGCGCATGCGCAGGCTATTGATGAGCAGTTGACGCTGACGGATCGCGCCCGCGCCCTCGATGTTGGGAGGCCGAGTCTCCAAGCGAACAATATTTTCCTGCGCGAGCTGCAATTCTGCCGCGTCCTCAATGGTCACGAGACGTTCGGTCTTGGGTATGTATTGCGAAAGGATATTCAAGAACGTCGTCTTACCGGCGCCTGTGCCGCCAGAGACCAAAATGCTGATCCGCGAGCGAACCGCCGCGGCAAGCATTTCCATCATTTCCACAGAAATACTCTTCAGTTCCACGAGCTGTTTCGCCGCGACTGGACCTGTACCGAAGCGACGAATGGAGAGGGTAGGACCATCGAGAGCCAGCGGGGGAATGATCGCATTCACACGCGAGCCGTCAGGCAGACGAGCATCGACCATGGGAGAGGATTCGTCTACCCGGCGCCCTACACGAGAGACAATGCGGTCGATGATCTGCATCAGATGACGATCGTCGCGGAAGGTCGTATCCGTCTTCTGAAGAACGCCGCCCCGCTCGATGAACACCCGGTCTTTGCCATTCACCAGAACGTCGGAGATAGTTGAGTCCCGAAGCAGAGGCTCGAGCGGGCCTAGACCGAAAACGTCATCCAGAAGATCGGCCTGGATCTTCTGCTGCTCATTCATACTGAGCGGGACCTTCTGCTCGCCGATGATCTCCTTCACCACGGCGGCGACCGCCTGGCGGGCCTGAGTCGAATTCACGCGAGACAGTTTTTCCAGATCCAGCCTGGAGATCAGGATCCGATGGATGTCGGCTTCGAAGTTCTCAAGATTCATTGATTCCACGCTGTACTTTCCGTGATGTCTCGCAACGTGCTTTTATGTCAGGCCGAAAATGCTGAACTTCTTCTTCTTCGATTCAACGGGAGGAGAATGTCCGGGAGCCGATCTAGCCATCTGGCGTATGGCTTGAGAGATCGGAGATTCTTCGAAGGCGATCGGCGATGCCGTGTTCTGCGCCTTGCGAACTGCAATGTAGTCGCTGGGTACCTTCCACTTGGCCGGCATCGTGAGTGCCTTGTTGATAGCTTCTTCATCGAGCTCGACAGAACGCGGACTGAACCGGTTGAGCACAATCTCCCACCGGGCACCTTCCGCTTGGAAATACTCAGTGATGATGCGGTTTGCATTGCGCAATTCGGGGAGGCTGACCTGCAGAACGAGATAGATTGTTGTCGCGGAGCTGAGAAGTGCCCGGCCCACCAGACCCACGCCTGCTCCGGCATCGACAACCACATAGTCAAAGTCCTGGCGGACGACATTCACCAGCTTTTCTATCGAAGCTTCACCAACATCGAGCGGCGCATAGTGATCGGGAGCTGCCAGCACGGAAAGCCCCGAGCTGTGCTTGATCATGACGGTGGAGAGGAAGTGTGAATCCAGTCGATCTAAATTCCTCAATGCATCGACAGCGGAAAGCGGTGCGGTCAATCCCAGATCGATCGCGGTGTTTCCCAGGGGAAGATTGAGGTCGAGCAGCGCGACGCGCTGGTGTGAGCTTTGGGCGAGAGCGACGGCGAAGTTCGCCGCCAAAGTGCTCACGCCGGAGCCCCCTTTGGCACCGATAAATATCAGTAGCTTGCCTCCGACCTGCTTTGCGGAGCGGTGCGCCGGCCGGCGAACTGTAGCGCGCACCATGGCCTCGGCAATCGTACTGGGCGCGATCGGCTGGGTCAGAAACTCCCGAGCGCCGGCCCGCATGCAGCGTACGAGTAACTCGGAATCCGTATGGGACGAGTAGACCATGACCGTGGCAGATACCTGCCCGCAGATATGCTCCACCAGATCCAGGGCGTGCTCGGGGTTTGAATCCAACTCGACTATGATGACTTCAAACTCAGACCTCAATAGCTTTGGCAGGTCGTCAAGTTCGGGGTACGAAGAGAACTCGCGTACGGCGCCTCCATGGAAGCCGGCTACAGCCTTCGCGACAGCCTTACGACCCTGGTGCTCTGGACCAATCACGGCGACAGACAGTACATCGGCGCCCAGCCCATCGGCATCATGCGCAAAGGTCGACAGTAAGGGTTCGGCTTTCCCTACCGTCTTTTGATTGCCTGGGGATTCAATCGACATTCGCATATCACTCCGAAATTCGTCGTGCAATCTGCTTTCCCTTCACCGTGAAAAGAACGAAATCAGGGTGCCTATCGCAATCGCGGGGGCATAAGGCATCTTCCGCGTCATCGGGTTTGCCAGCACCAGTTCCGGATGCGGGCGCAAGCCGCGCTTTCGCATGCTGAAGATCAACTCTCCGGTGCCACTGATGAGTTCGCCGAGGAACCCGCCGCCAATCGCCCAGCACACGGCCATCAAGCCTCCTGCAATGCCAATCAACACTAGAGCTGTGATCAACTGGCTGGGTCCGATCCAAGCCCCGATTGCGGCGACCAGCTTCACATCTCCCATCCCCATCCCGCCCATCCAGCAGAGAGCACCGAAGAGCACGGCGCCCAAAGCCAGCCCCATCAGACTCTGTGTGATCCCATGCCAACCATGACTCACCGCAGAGACCCCGATGCCCGCCACCATGAAGGGCAGCACCAGCCAGTTCGGAATGCGCCGGCTGCGCAAATCCGTGATGGTCGCTACTGCGAGGACGATGACGCTTGGCCACCAGGCGATGGAGTGCATAGAGGGGCTCCGCAGACAGAAAGGAGCAATTCGCTATCCAAACTAACCAGCGCAGGCAAATACCTGAATTCACGCGCTCAGGGGCGTTACCCTCTACCCGGGTGTCCACAGTTGTATACAGGGCGATCTTCAACTGGAACGGCAGATACACACCACTCGCTCTAATACCCATCCGCCGTCGAAGGAGGCGGGCAGATGTTAGACCGACTTTGTGACAGGTCGCCCGGCTATCAACCGGGGCCGATAGAGCATATCTGGATAACTTCAGGGCATGTAAGTCGCAGAATTAAAGGCGACGATACTGACTTACCGGGAGCGCCCTATTGATGTGCAGCTTTGTTATTAGAACGGTTCCCTTGCTGGGTGTTCGTACTCGTCAAGAGTTACTAGAGTTCTGTAGACGTTAATGTTTAGGCTCTGTATCACTAATGCACATTCAACGGAACTTTAGAGACTTTCTCTGGCTGTGGTTCAGCTGGCAACCGCGATTTTGCAGCTTCGGATGCTTTGCTGAGTTCCCGGCAGGAGATATGCAACTCGTGCCACCTCCCCGCGCGACAGTTCTGGGCCCTTCTAAACGGCGTCGTCTGTTTGACGTAGAGGTGTCCTTTCATGATCCGAGTGTGTCTGTTTTCTGAAGATCTCACTTTGCAGTCCATTCTTTCCTCAGCCTTGGGCAAGGAGTTTCGGGTTCACGCGCAATCCCAGGAGACCGGCGTCCACAGCGCATTGGCGGCGGGCGAATGCGACCTCCTGCTTCTCGATCTCGATTCGGAGCAAGACGGGCCTGACGCCTGGTTGAAATCCTGTCATCGAATCATAGCCTCCCGCGTTCCTGCGATCGCCATGGTGGACGATCGTATGCGGTCTGCTGCTATCGATCTGGTGAAGGCAGGCGCACACGGCTACTGTCGCAAACCACCTTCCATTCGCGATCTTAAGATGCTGCTGCGCCGCGCACATGAGAACACCCTGCTAAGACGCAAGCTGGACAATGTACAGCAAAGGTTCCAAGAAGTGTCCTATAGCTGTGACCGAATGATCGGGCACAGTTCTCCTATGCAGCAGGTCTACGATCTTGTTCATCGCGTGGCGAGTGTCCATGCATCGGTTCTGGTAACTGGGGAAAGCGGCACGGGAAAGGAGCTCATTGCCCAGGCAATCCATAACCTGGGTTCGCGCTCCCAACGTCCCTTTGTTGCTGTCTGTTGTGGAGCGATACCGGAAACGCTGATCGAAGCTGAGCTCTTCGGTCATGAGAAGGGCGCTTTTACGGGTACGGTGGGGGCTCGCGAGGGCTATCTCGAGCAGGCCGGCGACGGCACTCTGTTTCTCGATGAGATCGGGGAGCTAAGTCTCAGCACCCAGGTGAAGCTGCTCCGGGTACTGCAGCAACGCGAATTCAGCCGGCTCGGCAGCAGTCGATTAATCCCATTGCGAGCACGCTTGATCTTTGCCACGCACCAGGATCTGGCGCAGATGGTAGCAGAAGGGCGATTCAGGCAGGATCTCTATTACCGCATCAATGTGATGAAGATCGATGCTCCCTCACTGCAGGAACATGCAGAAGATGTTCCGACGATCGCCATGCACTTCCTGCATCAGTACTCTGAGCAGTATGGCAAATTCGTAGATAGCATCGAACCCGATGCAATGACCCTTTTGCAAGGCTATTCCTGGCCGGGGAATGTTCGCGAACTGGAAAATGCCATTCAGCGAGCCATCATTATCGCGAAGGAGACTGCTATATCAGTCGGCGACTTACCTGGCAGCATTCTGGACGAGGGGCACGCGGATGGCGACGACTGTTCTTCGACCAGTTCCTTTGAGCGTCAGCTCCGAGATTTCAAACTGAAGCTGGCGGTCGACGCGGTCCGTGAGCACGATGGCAACAAGACGCTCGCCGCGCGCAGCTTGCAGATTTCCCGGGCATATCTGCACCGCCTGATCAGACCCAGCGGACCGGCACTGGTTGAGGACGAAGCGATGCAGCTTCAACAGGCCCAGGGGCTGGGCACGATGTGAGCGGTACCGCAGCCGAAGCCCCTCCGCCGAAGACCTCTTCTCGCCGTGCGGCGCACATGCTCCGGCTTATATTTTCTTTCCCGGTAGTCTTAGCGTCCCTTCTTCTCCCGCTTACGGTGCTTACGCTGCGATCGCATTTCAGCGATCCGGATATGTGGTGGCATCTGAAGATGGGTGAGATTATCTGGACCACTCACCATATCCCTACGGTCGATTTATTTTCGTACACGGCACGAAATCACCCCTGGATTCCGCATGAGTGGCTTTCCCAGTTAACGATCTACATGGCGTACCATGCGGGCGGTTATAGCGGGCTCATGGCATGGCTCTGCGTGTTCTCCGCGATCCTTTTTATTGCCGGGTATGCTCTGTGTTCACTCGTCTCTGGAAATCCGAAGGTCGCACTGATCGGAACGCTTGTGATCTGGATGTTCGCAACAAGTGGTCTGGCGATCAGGCCGCAGATGATCGGATATCTCCTCCTCGTCGTCGAGCTCCTGGTGCTTCATCTGGGCAAGACACGCGATGCGCGATGGTTCTGGGCATTGCCACCTCTCTTCGCACTATGGGTGAACTGCCACGGGTCGTTTTTCATCGGCATGGTGATCGCGTTGATCGCGTATGGGCTATCGTTTGTCGGATTTCAAGCTGGCTCGCTGATATCGGTGAAAAGGGCTACACGGCAAAGGAGATACCTTGCCCTGTCTATGCTTGTGGCCGGGGTTGCGCTGTTCGCGAACCCGGTCGGCTGGAGTCAGGTCTTCTATCCGATCAACACAATGTTCTACCAGCACATCGGTTTGAGCCAGGTACAGGAGTGGCAACCGTTGCAGATTACGGAGCCTCGCGCAGTTCTCCTTGCGGCGCTGCTGCTATGCATATTTCTTCTGGTGCTGGTCCGCCGTTCACAGCTGCAGTTGCAGGATCTTGTTTTGCTGATGCTAGGCATCTGGATTTCTTTGGTTCATCAGCGCATGTTGTTTGTCTTCGGGATTCTCGCCGCACCCATGCTCTCGCGTATGCTCGCGGATCTATGGGACAACTATGACGCAGAGCGCGATCGACCGGTGCTGAATGCCTGCTTCATCGGCGTAGCCGTCGTGGTTGCGGTGCTGGGATTCCCAAGCCCGCGCGTTCTTGCCAAGGACATCGAGCGGGACACCCCGGTGAAAGCAGTTGCCTTCCTGAAGACTCATCACGTTTATGGACGAATGCTGAATGACTATGTGTACGGCGGATATCTCATCTGGGCGGCTCCAGAATATCCCGTCTTCGTCGACGGTCGTGCCGATGTATTCGAGTGGACCGGAGTGCTCGGCGAATTTGGACGATGGGCCCTGTTGCAAAGCAATCCCCGCCTGCTTCTCGATAAGTATGGAATCGATTTCTGCCTTTTGTCTCGCGAAGCACCTATGGCGCAGGTGTTACCGCTGCTTGGATGGAAGTCTATTTATTCTGACAATCTCTCCGTGATCTTCATCCGGCGGTGACGACGATGTCACCGGCGATTCAGTACTGTTGATGATCTCGCTGCAAGTCCGCGTCATGCCGTAACCATCTTCGGCGACCAGCTCTTTACGAATGCTGCGAAGCGGTCGAGCGCCTTGGCGAAATTGTCTCCGGTGGCGGCAAAGCCCAGGCGGAAATGCGAGGGCGCATCGAAGCAGTCGCCGGGAGCAAGCAGGATTCCCTGCCTGGCCGCAGCCTGGCAGAACGGGCGAGCGTTCTCTCCAGCTACCAGCCACGGAAACGCGGTCATTCCGCCTTGCGGCGGAATCCAGCCGAGTACGTCGCGGTGCTCCGCCATGAAGCGTTCGAGGAGCTTGAGGTTTCGGGTGGCGACTTCCTGGGTCTTGCCGAGCACGGCGTCACGTTTGCGGATTGCTATTTCTGAAAGAATTTCTCCGGTGGTGGTGTTCGATATCGAGAAGTAGGCGCGCGCGGTCCAGTATTGCTGGCGGCGCTGAGCGTCGTGCTCGATCATCCATCCCGTGCGCACACCGGCAATTGAAAATGCCTTTGACAGGTCGGCGATCACCGTGGCGTGCGGCAGGCACGCAGCGGATTTCGCTTGCTTCCCGTGGTAGATGGGATGGTAGACCTCGTCACTCACCAGCTGGATTCCGCGGTCAGCGGTGAAGTCGTGCAGGGCTTCCAGTTTCGGCGTCGCCGATAACCGCGCCCGTTGGGTTGTGCGGGCTGTTGACCAGGATGAGTTTGGTCTTTGCGTCGGTGAGACGCTTGATCTCATCCAGGTCGATGCGGAAGCCGTTTTCGCGGCGCACGCGATAGAAGCGGGTCTCCAGGCCAAGAGATTCCGGAAGGGCCGAGAAGGTAGTGAATCCAGGCAGTGGGAGGATGACGTTCGCACCGGGTTCGGCGGCCAGCCACATCAATGCCAGAAGCGCCTCGGAAGCGCCGGTCACGACCTGGACGGCCTCTACCGGAACATCCTGCATTTCGGCGATCGCCTCGCGCAGACTGTCGGCGCCGGCGGGCCGACTGTAGACCAGCTTATGGTTCAGGAAGCGGTGTCGCGTTTCATCGTCGGCGAGGGCGAGAATGTTGTTTACCGTCCAGGTCGGTCCGGTGCTCGCAGCCAGGTTGAAGTCTATGCCGTGTTCGTACTGGTCGAGCCATACGTCGAGCAGAAAAGGCTTGAGTTGCATGCGAGCACCTCGAAGGAGAAGTTGGTCTTTGTTATGGATTCGGCGAGTCAGCGCACGGATGATTTTTAGTTTACGAGCGATGAGAATCCAGCGCCCCGAACAGTTGGCTGCAAACCCAGTCCCCTGATAAATCAGCCCACCGCTTGTTAGCTCTTAAGCTTCACATCCGGTTCTATGCAAGCGTTGCATTTGCGGCTTCAAGGATGATGTCTATGACCTTATCTGGCGCACTAAGCAGCGGAGTGTGATCCACCGCGAAAGTCCTCACCGTTGCCTTCATGCGTTCTGCCATGAACTGCTGTGTTTTGGGGTTGATCATTCTGTCCTCTTCCGCTAGCAGATACCACGTCGGCTTCGATTTCCACGCCGGTGCAGGAGCTGGTTCCTGAATGCTCTTGACGGCAATCGGTCTTTGCACGGCCCTTGCCAACGCAATCTGCACATCCGTGGCGTTCTGAGCAAAGGCGTTCGCGAATCCTTCGTCCGGCATCCAGATGAAGCCATCCGCATCCGGAGCAAGTTGCGGCGCCTTTGGATGAGCTTTGTCTTTGTAAAAGACCTGAGCGACAGTCTCTCCTTCGTCAGGCGCCAACGCCGCAATATAGACCAAGGCCTTTATGCGCTCATCGTTAGCTGTGGCAATGACGGCACCTGCGTACGCGTGACCGGCGACGATCACCGGGCCCTGGGTTCGTGCGATCGTTCGCTTCAATGCGGCGGCGTCATCGCTCAAAGATGTGAGGGGAATCGGGGCGGCGATCACCTTCAGGCCGCGAGCTTCGAGCGGGCGCACGACTGCCTCCCAGCTCGATCCATCAGCCCAGGCTCCGTGGACCACCACAACTGTACCGTTTCCTGCAAATTGCATAATGCACATCCTTCCTGTCTATTCAAAGCTGAAGAACACAGCCAGACCCCGGTCGCCCATCAACCAAACTTGATGATTTGCTCCGCGATGAACTCGCATGAATCCTCAAGCGCAAAGTGCCCGGTATCGATCAGGTGAAGCTTCGCGTCTGGAATATCTCGCAGGTAGGCTTGGGCACCCTCGACGGTGAAGAAGGGATCGTTCTTTCCCCACACGATCAACGTCTTCGGTTGTTTGTTCCGAAAGAATTCATGCCAGCCGTCGTAGAGCGGAAGATTTGATTGATAGTCGTGGAGCAGGTTGAGCTGGATGGCGTCATTCCCTGGGCGGTCGAGGAAGAGCTGATCCATGGTGTATGAGTCCGGACTGATTCGCGAAACATCCCTGGTTCCATGTGTGTACTGAAAGATGGTCGTTTCTTTCTTGAGCAGATCGCGCACCGGCTTCTCCGTCTCTGGATTGCGATTCGCCCAGAACGGCTTCATTGGATCGAAGGCCGCTCCGATGCCCTCGGCATATGCGTTTCCGTTCTGCACGACGATCCCATCGATCGCATCCGGGTGCCTGGACGCGATACGGTAGCCGACCGGCGCTCCGTAGTCCTGCACGTAGATGCTGAACTTCTTCAGGCCCAGGACCCCGAAGAGAAGTTCTTCGACATATGCGGCGAGATTGTCGAAGGTGTAATCGAACTGGCTTATGTCCGGCGCGTCACTGTAGCCGAAGCCGACATAATCAGGCGCGATCACATGAAACTTGTCCGCCAGACGCGGGATCAGGTTGCGAAACATGTGCGACGAACTGGGAAACCCGTGCAGCAGCACGATGGTAGGAGAAGCCTTTGACCCTGCCTCGCGGTAGAAGAGCTTGGTGCCGTGAACGGTCGCGTATTGAAACCTTGTCATGGAGAAGTCCTTTCGGTGACACAATGCGCTTACAGGAACTGAGATTACAAAACACCTGTAAAAGATGCAATAACGGTGTTACAATTTATCCTGTACTGATTCCCGGAGAGGGGTCATGCGCGCTACTACTCAAGAGGCCAAGGAATGGATCGACGGGTTCCTGTTCGTTGCGAACAGACCAATCCTGGACTTGTTGAATACAAAACCTGTCATGGGAGACGGCCCGACGGAGTTGCTGCCGGACGTTGGCGCCCTTGAAAGATGGCTGATTGCTTCGGGAATGGTGACCTCGCCCAAGAATAGGGCCACCCTCCGGGGCTGGCGTCAATCAACTGAAGCAGCTGTCTTCCTGAAAGAGCTAATTGGATTCAGAGAAAGATTGAGGGATGCCGTCGTTCGGATTGAGCACGGATCCACGCCGACTGACGCATTCCTCGCCGAAGTGAACTCGCTGTTGCTTGAGTACCCCAGGCCTACTTTGCTTCGCAGGCAAGGCGGGAGGGTGATCCGGGAGGCGTTGTTCGAGCCCCGTAAGCCAAATGACCTTTGGGCGCCGATCATCGATGCCACAGCAAATCTTCTCGTAGAGACGGAGTCATCACGCATTCGCAAATGCGAATCGTGCGTCGTTCACTTCTTCGATACAAGCAAGAAAGGTTCACGTCGGTGGTGCAGTATGAATATCTGCGGCAACAAGCTGAAAGTTGCTGCTTATCAGCAAAGGAAACGCGCCAGTGATACATCACTTTATTCGGCGAGGTCCCCTGGGAGGCGATAAACATCACGTGAAGTTGGCGCTTGCAGGAGGAGATATGGCCGGGCCTGCAGTGAAGCTAGTCGGCCCGCTTGCTGCTTGCCCGTCGGGGCTTCGGCTTGCTCTTGCCTTCAAGATTAAGCGCGACTGCAGCGCGGATGAGCGCCTTCAAGGCCGCCTCATCGACCTTTTCGCCTTCGTGGATGTCGATGGCGCGCCGGACATTCCCGTCCAGGCTGGAGTTGAACAGACCTGAAGGATCCTTCAACGCAGCTCCCTTGGCAAATGTCATCTTGACGACGGTTTTGTACGTCTCTCCTGTGCAGACGATACCGCCATGGGACCAGACCGGGGTCCCCATCCACTTCCACTCTTCGACGATTTCCGGATCTGCTGCGTGTATGACTCCGCGCACTTTCGCAAGCGTCTTTCCGCGCCAGTCCCCAAGTTCCTTGATCTTCTCATCGATCGATGCAGAGGCCGATTCCACCGGAACACCCCTTCCACGTACAGTTCCAACTCTCGCCACATGATTTTAGATGCGCACAGCGTAACCTGCAGCCTGGGTCAACATCGCCAACATTGCCGCCTCTCGCATTCCTATGAACTGAACAGCCGGGCGACGCGCAGTCAGGCGCTTGCCGACGTGGCCTGCAGGCGGAGCCATGAGAAGTACGAGAGCCGCGCGGTGGCCAGCCATATTCAGCCGGTGCGTCGGCTGGTGCGCCACCTCGTGGCGTACGGCAGCGCGAACAAGTACAGACCGGATAAGAAGAGGAAGGCGAGCGTGGCCACCGCCATGAGACCCAACGAGTTGGTGTACTTCCCGCGCAGCACGGCGATAAGGTTGATGATGATAGCCACCGTAAAGATCACCGAGAACCAACGGTGAATCTGCCGCATCCATTTGTTCCAGTTCATTGAGGCCTCCCTTAGATACCGAACTGCTTTGCGTATTCGGTGTTCAATCGCTGCCAGCCGTCGAACTTCATGGCTTCGATGCCGACGATCCGTCCGATCGGTTCGCCTGCGAGGAGCCCCTCAAGGACGTCGAAGCAGATGTGCCATCCCGCCGCGCCCCAGGAGACAAAGCGGCGATCGATGCTGTGCCACAGCGTCAGGCGCGTACCGTCATTAAAACCTTCAAGTTCCCAACGGATATCGTTGTACTCAAGCACCTTGGGAGCTTCGGCTCGCCTCACCTTCGTTTCGGAAACCTGCGACGTTCCCACCCAGGTGAGGTTCACTGGTCCAATCGTGCCCAGGTTCTCATCTGCCTCAAAGGGCGCCCACTCGCGCAGTTGGACCGGGTCGATAAGCGCCTGCCACACTTTCTCGGGCGCGTGGCGCAGTTCTCTGACGAGAATCAGCGTCCACTTCTCTCCGTCTTTTCGTACCTGCGCTCCGGCGGCTGGACCCGGTGCGTACTGCTCGCGATCCATCATCCTCTTCTCCTCGCCTGCGCCTGCGCAGCCATCCTGCTGAACGTTCGACTTACCAGCGCATCAGCTGCGAGACCTGAACGAGATTGCCGCACGTGTCGTTCAGCATGGCGATCTTGGAGGCCGTCACGTCCGTCGGTGGCATCGTGAATTCGGCGCCGCGCGCTTTCATTCGCTCGTAATCGGCCTGCACGTCATCCGTGAAGAACATGACCGCGGGTTGGCCTTGCTGAAATAAGGCCTGCTGATAAGCTTTGGCCGCAGGATTGTTGCTGAGCGCGAGCTGCAGTTCCGTGCCCTCCGGCTCCTCGGATGAGGCCACCGTGAGCCAGCGAAACGGCCCCTGGCTGAAGTCGGCCTTCTTCACAAACCCGAGAACTTCGGTATAGAAGCGAAGGGCCTTCTCCTGGTCGTCGACGTACACGCTGCTAAGTTTGATCTTCATCGGTTCCCTCGTGTGGTTAAATTCGCGGGCGCTGCCGCGTCTTCCTTTTCGTTGGTGTTGATGGATTCATGCGGTCGAGGTGGCGTTCGAGAGCGTCTACGTGAACGGACCAGAACCGGCGGAACTGGGTCAGCCACGCATCCACTTCCTGAAACGGCTCTGGCCTCAGCCGGTAGAGACGCCGCTGTGCGTCCACCGTGGATTCCACGAAACCGGCCTCGCGCAGCACTCGCAGATGCTTTGAGACCGTCGGCTGCGGCATACGAAGGTGGCGCTCGATCTCTCCAACCGAATGTTGTGACGAGACCAAGAGACTTAGTATTGCTCGGCGGTTCGGCTCCGCGATGATTTCGAAGGCAGATTCCACATTCCTTATATACTTTACATCGTATATACGTGTCAAGACATATATAAGGACCGACGATGCTTCTAGGCGGCGCGCGAGGATGCCCGGGGCGTATAGAAGTCCCAGTCCTCGCGCCTATACATCTTCCGGCTGCGTGCTTTGCTACGCTTGCCGGCAGCTGGAATCAAATATCACGGTATCGCCGTGGCGGTGCACGAGACCAATTCCCCTGGCTCGGCGGTCTCCGAAAGAGAGCAAATTAAAACTTGCGTGAATGCTCGCTGGCCCAACGCTCCACGACGATTTTCTTATCCGTGTAGAAGTCGACTCCGTCCCGGCCCTGGGCGTGTAAGTCTCCAAAGAAGCTCCCTTTCCACCCGCTAAAAGGGAAATAGGCCATGGGTGCCGCGACTCCTATATTGATACCAATATTTCCCGCAGGGGCTTCATAACGAAAACGCCGCGCTGCGGACCCGCTGGATGTGAACAACGAGGCTTGATTGCCATAGACACTGCGTTCAAGAAAGGCTAAGGCTTCATCCATATCACTGGCGTGAACCAGGCTCAGAACAGGGCCAAAGATCTCCGCATCGGTGAGCTCGCTTTGCGCAGGAACACCGTCGAGGACGGTCGGCTTCACGAAGTTGCCTGATTCGTGTCCGGTACCTCCGACATCTCTTCCATCCAGGAGTACCCTGGCGCCTTGTTCCTGACCTTTCGCGATCAGCGAGCTGATTCGCAATTTGGATTGCTGTGTTATGACTGGTCCCATCTGTACTCCCTCGTCCAGCCCATTCCCTACTTTCAGAGAGGCAGCGGCTTCCACAATCGAATCACGGAACGCTGTGCGTGCGTCTCCCACGGTGACCGCAACAGAAACAGCCAGGCAGCGCTGGCCCGCACAACCAAAGGCACTGTCGGAAATGATCTGGGTCGCCATCTTCATATCCGCATCAGGCAGCACGATCACATGATTCTTAGCGCCTCCCTGGCATTGTGCCCGTTTGCCATTTGCCGCGGCGCGGGCATAGACATACTTTGCAGTCGCAGTAGATCCAACAAAGCTGATAGCGCGCACTTTGGGATGATCGAGAAGGGCATCTACCGCGGCCTTTCCGCCATTCACCAAATTGAGAACGCCCTTGGGAAATCCAACCTGCTCGATCAGTTCGAAAACGCGGGTCATGGTTAGCGGAACGCGCTCGGATGGCTTAAGAACAAGAGTGTTGCCAGTAGCGACGGCATACGGAAGAAACCAGAACGGGATCATCCCGGGGAAGTTAAACGGTGTAATCGCGGCGACGACACCAAGTGGCTGCCGGATCATCATCTCGTCGATTCCGCGTGCCACGTCTTCCAGGTTATAACCCTGCAACAGGGTGGGAATGCCGCAGCCTACTTCGACATTTTCGATGGCACGACGCAATTCCGCTTTGCCCTCGGACAACGTCTTCCCATTCTCCCGTGATATGAGACGCCCGAGTTCGTCGATGTGCTCTTCCAGCAACATCTTTAGCTTGAACAGCGGTTGTATACGGTCTTCTGGAGGTGTACGCCGCCATGCTGGATAGGCCGTCGCCGCAGCTTCTACGGCGCCATTCACTTCCGCTCTTCCCGACGACGGCGTTCGAGCTAACACTTCCTCGGTGGCGGGGTCTGCAACATCAAACCATTCCGAGGCGCTCACCTTGCTCCAGCGGCCATCGACATAGTTGCAAATGGTAACTGGAGATGGAGAGGTATATGGCATGTTTCTTCCTTTGAAGTGAGGATAGACATGGAGCCCGATTCGTATTCCTTGTGCGGTCAGTCACTCTTTGACGCCTAGAGCGCCCCGGATTGACCCTAAAGAAAGGTCCTTTCCTTTTTCCTGGCTTCCGTGTATTTCTCAAAGGCCGCCCGCACCGAATCGGATTCTGATACCTCGGCAATAGGCACATCCCACCAGGAACCGTATCCTGAAACCCGTTCACTGTAGTCCGTTTCAACCACTACCACGGATGTCCGAGTGTGTTTCCGCATCGCGACAAGTGCTTCGCTTAGTTCTTCGCGTGTTTGTACTCGACAGGCGTGCGCGCCAAGACTGGCTGCGTTTTCTACAAAGTCAACTTCGATCGAAGCTCCACTTAGACTTCCGTTCTCTCGATATCGATACTGTGTTCCCATGCCTTGATTGCCGCAAGCGCGGCTCAGTCCGCCGATGCTTGAAAACCCGTGATTATCAATAAGTACGATGTTGAGCTTGTAGCCTTCCTGGATCGAGGTGGTGATTTCCTGCGCCATCATGAGGTACGAGCCATCGCCGACCATCACATAGACCTCGCGATCAGGAGCCGCCATCTTGACGCCCAGGCCGCCTGCGATCTCGTAACCCATGCAGGAGAATCCGTATTCGAGGTGATACCCTTTTGGATCGCAAGTGCGCCATAGCTTATGAAGATCTCCTGGCAGGCTACCTGCCGCGCACAAAACGACATCCTTTGGGGATGAGATGGAATTCACCACGCCAATCACTTCACCCTGACTAATCGGCGGACCATGTCTCAATGCGTAAACCCGATCCACTTCTTGTTCCCATTCCGCCTGAAGCCGAACTGTCATAGCGCGATACTCAGTTTCCACCTGAAAGCCCGCGATCTGTTCCTGCAGTTCTTCAAGAATTGCTCGAGCGTCTCCTACCAAAGGCAAGGCACAGTGCTTGTAGGCGTCGAATTCTGTCACATTGATATTGATGAATCGCACATCGGGGTTTTGGAAAGCGGATTTAGAAGCAGTCGTGAAGTCGCTATAGCGAGTTCCAATCCCAATTACGAGGTCGGCGTCGCGGGCTTGAGTATTTGCGCCGGGTGTACCTGTTACTCCCATAGCGCCCAGCGTTTGTGGATGATCAAAGGGTAATGAGCCTTTGCCAGCCTGTGTCTCGACAACCGGAATGCCAGTTTGAGCGGCAAACTTTGACAATGCATCGCTGGCTTCCGAGAAAATGACACCTCCGCCAGCAATGATTAAGGGCCTGCGTGAAGAGCAAATCCACTCGCCTGCTATCTTCAGCAGTTCCCTATCGCAGCGGTGGCGAGGTATGGACCAGACTCGCTTTCGCAGAAATTCCTCCGGGCAATCAAAGGCTTCTGCTTGAACATCCTGCGGGAGACTGAGAACGACGGCGCCTGTCTCGGCCGGGGATGTCAGCACGCGCATGGCCTCCATCAAGGATGTCAGAATCTGCTCCGGGCGTTGAATGCGATCCCAATAGCGGGATACGGGCCGGAAACAGTCATTTACAGATATATCCTGGGTGCCAGGCGATTCCAGTTGCTGCAGAACTGGCGCTACATTGCGCCTAGCGAAGATGTCACCAGGCAGCAGCAACACAGGCAGACGATTGATGGTGGCCGTGGCCGCACCGGTAATCATATTTGTTGCGCCCGGGCCGATGGAGGTAGTACACGCCAGGGTACGAAGACGATTGCTCATTTTGGCGAACGCCGTTGCGGTGTGCACCATCGCCTGCTCGTTCCGTCCGAGGTAGTACGGAAAAGAGGAGTTCTGCTCCAACGCCTGGCCCATTCCGGCAACATTGCCGTGGCCGAAAATGCCAAAACAGCCTTGAAAGAAGCGATGTTCGCTGCCGTCGCGTTGGACGTACTGGTTCGCTAAATATTTGATGATCGCCTGGGCCGTGGTCAAACGTTGCGTCATCTTTTCCTCTCATTGCCGGTTCTCGAAGAGTGGCTATCTCATCCCGTCTGGCTCAACCTCGCACAAGTGGCAGACGAGTATCCGGCTTTCTCCAGGTCGACCGCAACCAAACATGGTTTGGATCTTCTGTGACGGCCATGGAGCGGGAACTTCCGGCGAGAACATTCAGATAGTAGGTGTCATATCCCGGGCCGGCTACCACCGGATGATATCCATTCCGGATGAGCACTGCATCGCCATTGTGAACCTTCATTACAGAGTCCCGGGACTCCGGCGGGGTATAGAGATTCTGCAATGCGTATCCTTGCGGATCTTTCATCCGGTAGTAGTAGATCTCGTCCAAGTCTACTTCGATTGGCGGATTATCAACATCGTGCTTGTGGGGAGGATAGCTTGACCAGTTTCCGCCTGGCGTATAAACCTCGATCACGATCAGCTTGTCTGCCGGGAACTCGGGCGATATTACGTCAACAACCTGACGCGATGCGTTCTCACCGCCACGCAGAGTGCTGGACACATCGGCAGGCGAGATGAGCCGCGGTTCCAAATGTGCGTCGGATGGTACCCTGCATTCGGCTATTTCGCATGTGGTTTCTGCCTCAAATACAACATGACTCCCGCTCGGCAGATAGAGAGCATAGGGGAAGGAATCGAATACGTCCTTTCGGCTGCCAATCTGAACTTCTCCGCAACCCCAATTTGCGGTGCCCCGGCCCCCCAGAAAGACCAGCGCCATCTCTTCGCCCTTTGTACTTAGTTCCAGCTTTTGCCTGGTCAGCACACGCCTGACGAAAAAGCTCATCCACTCCCATTCCGCTTGCTCTCGCGTGAATCCGAGGAGTTCTCCCGCTTGGTCGGATCGCAGGTTTCGGGAATGTACCACATTATCAATTGGCGGCATTCGACACTCCAGCAGCAGCAGACACAAAGATGGGACGCAGATCGATCGCGCCGATCTGGCGATGCTAACCGGTTAGACATTAGCACACATTCTGACGATTTGGTAGCAATCTGGAGAGGCCACCCGCAGAGGTCCAGTCTAGAAGCGGCGTGACTGATTCCAGGGCCAACCATCCCTGAAGTCGTCCGGTGATCGCAATTCCTTTCCGAACACATCGGCACCGCACGGGAGCAGTGGTGGGCGTCACGTGAGATCGTGATAAGGGGTTAGTAATTTGTTTGTTGATCACCCAAACATTGGGTTACATTGATCCTCATCCCGCTGGATCTCGCCTTTATGCATTTAGCAAAGAAGTTCGGATTGCTGAACGCCATCTCGATCAACATGTCGACTATGGTGGGGACCGGTCCGTTTATCACCGTTCCCGCAATCCTTGCCACCATGGGGGGACCGCAGGCCCTGGTATGTTGGGTGCTTGGAGCCGTTATTGCGATAGCCGATGGGCTTGTTTTCGCCGAGTTGGGTACATCTTTCCCTGCCTCGGGCGGTTCCTATACTTACCTTCGTGAGTGTTTCGGCAGAGAGGGGCTAGGACGCTGTATGGCCTGGCTTTTCGTCTGGCAGTTCCTCTTCAGCGGGACCCTGGAGATCGCCACCAGTACCGTGGGGATGGCAGCCTATACCAGCTTCCTTTTCAAAGGACTTTCAAATCACCCGTGGGTGATCAGGTTTCTTGCAGCGAGCTTCGCGTTGATCTCCATGCTGCTTCTCTATCGCAAGGTTCGCGACATCGCACGCATCATGATTGTGCTCTGGATTGGCCTTCTGCTGACCAGCGGCTGGGTAATCGTCGAAGGGATCCTGCATTTTCAGTCCCACCTGCTTTTCGATTTTCCCGCAGGTGCCTTTCGGCCAGATCTCGCGTTCTTCCTCGGGCTAGGAAATGGGACCATGCTGGTGATGTTCAACTTCCTCGGCTACTACAATGTCTGTCACCTTGGCGACGAGGTTCAGCGACCCGCACGCGTGATTCCCTATTCCATTCTGGTATCGATAACTTTAGTTCTGCTGCTGGATGTAGGCGTCTCCATCGCATTCACAGGCGCTCTGCCTTGGCGAGAGATGATTCAGCCAGGCACTCTGATCTACGGGGCAGTTGGATCTGTGTTTATGCAGCGGGTCGCTGGCACCTGGGCTTCCGCAGGCATCACCATCATGATTATGGTCACGGCATTTGCCGCTACGTATTCCATGATGCTCGGGTATTCGCGCATCCCGTTTGCCGCAGCGCTCGATGGCACCTTCTTCAGCTACTTCGGCAAGACACACGACAGTAAACACTTCCCTCATCGGGCGTTGCTGCTGGTCGGTCTTCTCTCGGCGGCCGCCAGTTTTCTTAACCTGGTAGAAATCATCACAGCTTTACTGTTGGTCCGGATTCTTGTGATGTTTGTCTCTCAGATCGTCGGCCTCTTGCTCTTGAGGCAGAGATATCCCTCCATCCCGCGTCCATTTCGGATGTGGCTTTACCCGCTCCCGGCTCTCTTCGCGATGGCGGCCTGGTTATATATATTCGTCATTCAGGCGTTTAACCCGCACGGCGGAGAATACATGCTATGTGTACTCTGCGTCATCGGCACGGGAGGAGTCCTCTATCTCGCCCTCGCCAGGCGGCAGCGATTCTGGCCTTTTATGTTGTGTCAGTCTGAAGTGGCAGTCGTCGAAGAGATCTGAGGGTGCTTTACGGCATGGTTGTCACCCCTCAACAGCCCTGGCCTAGACCCCACCTGAAGATAGGCGGCCCCCATGTTGATTCCTCCACCTGCACGCGCTTTATATCTTAATAAGAGATGAGACCAATGGTTCAAACGACTATGCGATTGGGGATAGGTGCACTCATCCTATGTGGTTTCCTGGGGTCGGCGGCTGCTCAAAGTCTGACATCTGCTGTCGAGAGCACGCTGCAGGCGCCTATCCAGAACCCGGCGGTAACTGCGTTCCAGCTGCAACGTTATCTGATGAAAGGCATCTCGATTCCAGTGGCTCCTTCCAGCCCAGAGGCATGGAAGATAGAAGAGCGTAGGCTCCGAAAGCACATCCTTGAAGATATCGTGTATCACGGCTGGCCATCGCAATGGGTCGAAGCGCCTCCCCGCTTTAAACAGACTGCCCTCATTGAGACAGGCCAGGGATACCGGCTGCGCAAGTTTCGCTACGAGATCGTTCCCGGCTTTGAGTCCACTGCGGTTCTCTATGAGCCCACAACAATCCGTGGACGAATACCAGCCATTCTCAATGTGATTGGCCATGAGCAGATGGGCAACGCGGCAGATTATGAACAGAAACGCTGTATCAACTTCGCCAAGCGAGGAATAGCCGCTCTGAGTCTTAGCTGGATTGGCTTTGGAGAGCTCGCTCAACCGGAAAACGGTCACGATTACACTTCGCAACTCGACCTTGTTGGTGCCAGCGCCGTTGGCTTCTTTTACCTCTCCATGCGGCGCGGCCTTGATTTCCTGGCTACCCTGCCCCAAGTCGATCCAGCCAGGCTGGGAGTTACAGGTCTTTCTGGAGGCGGCTGGCAGACTGTGTTGTTGAGTGCTCTTGACGAACGGGTTTCGGTATCTGTTGAGGTGGCTGGTATCGGCGCTCAGCAGACGAACCTTCTGCGCCCGGACGAAACGAACGAAGTGGAAGAAAGTCCGACGGATTTCACGCATGACGAAGACTATCCTTATCTGATAGCTATGCGCGCGCCGCGGCCAACTCTTCTCATCCACAATGCGGAGGATGACTGCTGCTTCCGGGCCTCTCTTGTAAAGCCCTACATTTTTGACCAGATTCGGCCTTTTTTCACGCTTTTTGGCGATGCGTCTTCGCTGGCCTGGTATGAAAACCACTTTCCGGGGACACATAACTATCAACTCGACAACCGGGAGCACGCGTATGCGTTCTTTTCCGAATGGTTTCATTTACCCGGCCCTTCGAAGGAAATCGCAAGCGATAGTGAGATCAGGACCCCGCAGGCTCTCGCCGTTGGTCTGCCACCTAACAATCTGACTGTAGTCGCGCTCGCGAAGAGCATCGCCGGGGAGATCAAGCGTTCTGAAATACCCGTGGACAGTGCGGCGCGTATAAGTTGGGCGATGGATGAGCGCGAGCGCTTGAAGTCCGTCATTCGCTATGCGCCAGTCTCCCTCGACCACGCCTGGAAAATGGCCGGCAATAAACATATGGATTTGGCAACGGTATCTTATCGGTTCGATTTTACGAATGAGTTGAGTGCCACAGGCGTATGGCTCACATCCGTCTCTTCTCAACCAAACGCGCCCGCCACAGTGGTGCTAAATGATAAGGGCTACAAAGCATCGGCCGAATCGGTATCCACGCGAGTGAGGCACGGTGAACAGGTGTTAGCGCTGGATACCATTTTCAATGGTGCCACCATGCCAGAGCAGCTCAATCCAGCGGATTGGGAAATGATGGTAGCCACTAGCGGACAGCGCCCGCTCGGTATCGAAGTCGCCCAACTGCTGGCGACCTCGCGGTGGTTCAAGCAGGAATCCGGGCAACGACAGCTGCGACTCGAGACCGAGGGTATTCGCACGCAGCTTGTCGCACTCATTGCAGCAGCTCTCGAACCTGATTTGTTCAGCGATATCGTGAGCAAAGATGCCATGGGAAGCCTGAGCAATTTGCTGGAGCCATCGCAGACCTTCCGCTCAGCACCGGATTTGTTTTGCCAAGACCTCTACAAGTACTTCGATATCGACATCCTTACAGCTATGGCGGCACCCACCAAGGTTGAAGTGCAGAGCACAGTTACGCCCGCGGTCAAAGCTCTTCATGTGCCGCGCGTTCAATCTCCGTATCCGGCACCGGTTTACTCTGGAGGATCGTAATATTTTCGACGTTGCTCATTACGAAAATAGGCTCCTGCGAGCCCTGCGCTTTTAGCTGAACAATGGTGACGTCCTGGACGTCTTCCAGGATAAAGCACGGCCGCGCATCCGGCTTTTCGTTTTTCATTTTGATGCTATTCATTTCGATGCCCCTGGCGTGGCGAATGAAAAAGCCGTGTGCCGGCGTAGCACCAAACATGGTTGGCTCCGGGTACTCCTTCTCTTTCTCCGGTAACTGGATCGACGCATCCTGCTGGCTTCCGCCTCCTGGATGGAGAACCATAACGTCGTTTATCCGGATGTCCTCAATCGAGTGTCCAGGTACGCCGATGAGAAGCGAGCAAGCCTGCGAATTTGTCTCTGAGCAGGCAATATTGCTGATGCTGACTCTGCGAATTGTGCCGACCTGAGTGCCTTCCGGTCCACGCAGTCTGGATCCCAGCCGAATGAAGAATGGAGCACCGATGATTCCGCGCATCGCGATATTCGAAACGGCTACGTCCTCGATTGTCGCGCCATCCACAGAAATGATTGCGAGGCCAAAGCATCCATCGAAGACACAATTCGAGATCGCGATGTTCTTAAATCCGCCATTCGACTCGGTTCCAAATTTGATTCGGCCATTTCGATCGACATCGGTGTTTTCCGGAAAGCGCTTATATGTCCCATCGATCATGCTGCCTTCTTCATACGCCCCGGTAACATAGCAATCGCTGATCGTTACCATCTCCGTTGCGCGTGCATAGCCGAGAGCAAAGGAGCTCTTCAGGCAGATACCGTCGTCCCAGGGTGAATTCACACTGCACCGCGAGATCCTTACATTCTTGCAGCAATCGATATCTATGCCATCGCGCTGAGTGTCAATCATGAGATTGTCGATGGTGAGATTATCGACTCCAGTGGCCAGTATGCCGAAATGGCCGCCGTGTAGAATCCGGAAGTCTCGCAGCAGGACGTTGTGACAGTTCTTGAGTGCAAGGGCTTTGTTCGCAACGCCCGGTTTCTCGGCCACCGGGCCAGGCCCCTCGCCCCTACTCAGGCCCTTGCCCCAAATAAGTCCAGGACCATAGATTGAGATGTTTTTGAGATTCTCACCCCAGATCAAACTATTGTGCCAGTGGCTATGGCCATAGTCTTGATATTTTTCCCATTGTGCATTGGGTTCTGCCAAGTCGTAGCCGGGCACTCCAGCACCGGCCTGAGTGTCTGCACCCAGAATGACTGAGCCATCTGATAAGTAGAGCGAGACCTGACTCTTCAAATGAATTGAATAAGAACGATAGGTACCAGCGGGAAAGATTACTGTGCCGCCGCCTGCCCTTGCTGCTGCCTCAATTGCAGCGTTAATAGCAGGCGTATCCAAGGTGTTACCGTCTGCTGTAGCGCCATATGCCATGACGTTATAGGTGCGAAGGGTGTCCGCGTTGTGCGCGCTGTCTTCGGCGGCACTTTCGCCGGCTACACTGCCGGTGAGCGCCACGCCTGCGATTTTCATGAAATTGCGTCGCGTACCTGCTGGCTGAAACACCGGTAACTACCTGCTTTCGGTCTTGATTTTGAGCATTGTTACATTCGACGATGTTTTACGATACACAGCTAGGGCTGAAGCGTGATCTGACGGAACACGTCTGATCGTCGCTCAGGCCATGCGCGATGGTCATTCTGCCAGACCACAATCTCGTGATCATAAACATCTTGATTCGACGTGATATAAGCGCTTATATTGGACAATAGTGCAGGGCGAACGGTCGATGCGTCAAGCGGAATGACGCCGACCATCGGTCTAGTAAGCGGGGGATCGTGACAAACAGCCAGTTGGCTGGGCGCTTTATGGCTGTATCGGCGATTTCGGTGTTCGTGACGAGCGGAATATTGGCGCAAACGTCGCGTCCCGCCGCAGTGCCTGCCTATCTGGACCCGTCGCAGCAAATCGATGTACGCGTGGATGATCTTGTTTCGAGGATGACCCTTGAGGAAAAGATATCCCAGCTCGTAAATCAGTCGCGGGCTATTCCGAGGCTACAGGTTCCTGAATATGACTGGTGGAGCGAAGCCTTGCATGGAGTGGGGGGGCCAGGATTCGCTACCGTCTTCCCCGAACCAATCGGCCTTGCTGCGACATTTGACGCTCCTTTGATCCATGAGATGGCGGCCGCAATTGGGACTGAGGGGCGGGCCAAATACAACATAGCTGTCCGCGCTGGCCGGCACGATCTTCAAGAGGGGCTGGACTTCTGGTCGCCAAATATCAATATATTCCGCGATCCCCGGTGGGGGCGTGGACAGGAGACGTATGGCGAAGATCCTTTTCTGACCGGACGCATGGCAGTCGCTTTCGTAACAGGACTCCAGGGAGATGATCCAAGATACCTTCGAGCAATCTCCACTCCGAAGCACTTTGCAGTGCACAGTGGACCGGAACCTCTGCGGCACACAATCAATGTCGTAGTTTCGAAGCGAGACTTGGAAGATACCTATCTACCTGCTTTCCGCGCAGCCGTTACCGAGGGGAAAGCGGGATCGGTGATGTGTGCCTACAACAGCGTAAATGGCGAGCCGGCATGCGCCAATACCTTCTTGCTCCAAGATCGATTGCGGGGCGCGTGGAAGTTCGACGGGTACGTTGTCTCTGATTGCGATGCGATTGACGAGATTCTAAGCGAACATCACTTCACCCAAACGATTGTCGAGGCGGCGGCAATTTCGTTGAAAGCGGGTACTGAGAATGAATGCGTCGACTCCTATGCCAAAGCTGTTGGCAACTCCGATTATGTTAAATATCTGGACGCTGTCTCTCAGGGATTAGTGAAGGAGAGTGATGTAGACGTGGCTGTCAAGCGCCTCTTCAAAGCACGCTTCCGTTTAGGGCTCTTCGATCCCGCCGGCGTGGTGAAATATGCACAAACCTCAGATTCCGAGATCGATAGTGAAACACATCGGCAACTTGCATTGATGACAGCGCGAGAGTCTATCGTGCTGCTCAAGAACGACGGAGTGCTGCCGCTTGGTGAAACAACTGGAAAGATTGCGGTTGTCGGATCGCTCGCTGAATCCGTCCGTGCACTCAAAGGCAATTACAACGGGACACCTTCACGCACGACAACTGCGCTGGAGGGCATACGCAAAGTATTTGCTTCCTCACAAGTGACATATTCGCCAGGCGCTAACTTCCTGCCGGAAGAAGCCTTGGTACCGGCTTCAGCGTTTTCGACCGACGACGGGCAGACGGGCATACACGCAGAGTATTTTGCCAATGAGGAGTTCCGTGGCCCGCCAATCCTTACTCGCGTGGACAACCGCGCGAATCTGGAACCTCTTCCTGGTGATCAGGAGTCACTTAAGCAGCCGCCGGATCTGAAACAGTTTTCCGTCCGATGGACCGGGTTTGTGACCCCTCCGAAGTCTGGCGTTTACCAACTGGAAGCTACCGGCTATACAAATGCGCTGTGGCTGGACGGTAAGATTGTCCTCGATAACTCGAAACTGCACAAGGACGGACCGAGGATCGCGGCGATCCCACTGGAGAAGGGACACCGTTACGCTTTCAAGCTCGAGTCGACGGTGCAGGATGATTTGGGGGCGACGCTGCTTTGGGCACGGCTGCTTGACAATCCGCTGGCAAAGGCGGTGGCGGCAGCGAAGGAAGCCGACGTAGTCATCGCAGTTGTCGGGATTACCTCACAACTGGAAGGCGAGGAACTGCGCGTGAATCAGCCAGGATTCAGGGGAGGAGACCGTACCAGCCTCGATCTGCCAAAGGAAGAAGAGGATCTTCTGGAGGCAATGACGAGGACTGGCAAGCCTCTGATCGTTGTCCTGATGAATGGCAGCGCGCTCGCGGTGAATTGGGCCAGCAAACATGCTAATGCGATTCTCGATGCCTGGTATCCGGGCGAGGAAGGAGGAATTGCCATCGCACAGACATTGTCGGGATCGAATAATCCCGCTGGCCGGCTGCCGGTGACCTTTTACACAGGAATCGCACAGTTGCCGCCGTTTGAAGACTATTCGATGAAGCACCGAACATATCGATATTTTGCAGGAAAGCCACTTTATCCGTTTGGCTACGGACTCAGCTACTCTCAGTTCAGATACAGCAATCTAAGACTCTCTCAAATAACCCTGCGCGCGGGTGAATCCCTCAGCGTGGATGTGGATGTACAAAACACAAGTCAGAGAGAAGGCGACGAGGTGGCGCAGCTATATTTGAATTTCCCTGCTCTGCCAGATGTTCCCCTCTCCGCGCTTCGCGGCTTTGAGCGTGTTCACCTCGCTGCCGGAGAAGTCCGACACGTTCAAATGACGTTACATCCGCGCGATCTGAGCCTAGTGAAGGAGAATGGAGATCGCGTTGTGGCAGAGGGTTTGTATCGAGTCAGCGTAGGCGGTGGTCAAGCCAGGACAGGAGCTGCTAGCGTAGAGGCTCGTTTTACGATCCAAGGCCAACAGATCCTTCCCCAATAGTTTCTTCTGCTAACAGCGGACCATCCACGGTCGGGCCTGCAATAAATGGGCGTTGAACTCGAAGTCGTTTCCCAGCTTTTCTGATTTTCACTTCCCCCGGGACAAATCTGCACGCGCTTCGGTTTGCACGGAACGCGCTCTCATTGCGAGGCCAGTGTGATCACACAACCGCCGGTGGAGAAGACGGCCGAGACGTTCACCGATGATCAGGTCCTCAAACGGTTCGGGTATCGCCAGGAACTGAAGCGGACACTGGGATATTTCTCAGCCTTTGCCCTTAGCTTTTCCGTCATATCCGTCACCACCGGACTGTTTGCCAACTATGGCTCCGGCTTGCAGATGGGCGGCCCAGCCTTTATTTGGACCTGGCTGATTGTCGGCGCGGGTCAGTTTCTGGTTGCGCTGGTGTTTGCTCAACTGGCCAGGCAAATTCCTCTCTCAGGATACGCATATCAATGGACACGCGCATTGGCGGGCGAAAGACTCGGGTGGTGGGCGGGCTGGATCATGATTGTGCAATTCATCGCAGGCATGTCCGGAGTCTGTTACGCGATGGCCAACTATCTGGCGCCATACCTGAACTTACCCAACACACCCCGCAACGTAGTAGAGATCACGATTGCAATCCTCTTCACGATCTCGCTCATCAATCACTTAGGCATTCGACTAGCCAGCACGGTTAACGACTTTTCCGTCGCCGCGGAGATACTCGGCTCAGTCTTTATCGGTTTTCTGCTCCTGGCACTGGCATTGCTGCGAAGAACTCACCCTATCAGCTTCCTGCTCAGTCATCCTGCTCAGCCCGCCGGACTCGCCTATCTGCCGGCGTTCGCCTCCTCGGCCTTGATGAGCGCATGGACTATCGGAGGCTTTGAAGCGGCTGCCAATGTAGCAGAGGAGACGGTCCTTCCGCAGAAACGCGTTCCCATGGCCATCCTGGTCTCGCAAGGCGCGTCCGTATTGCTGGGTTTTCCGGTTCTCGTCGGCTTCACTCTCGCGATCCCGTCTCTGGCCATTGCCAGCCAGCACGCAACCCCCTTGCTCTACATCATGAGTCAGTATCTTCCGCCGTATGCCACTAATTGCGCGATGCTACTGGTCTTTGTCTCCATATTCGCGTGCGCACTGGCCAATGTCACCACGCTCAGCCGGATGGTTTGGGCCATGGCGCGGGATGGACAATTGCCCGCCTCGGGCTGGCTCACGCGCATCAGCGTTCACAAGGTGCCAGCTAACGCCATCTGGACTGTCGCCGTGATCGCTTCGGCTTTCACTTACTGGGCCAAGTTCGAGACCGTGATCACAGGCATCTGCACTTTGACCATGTACATCGTCTATGGCATCGTGGTCGGGGCAGCGCTTTGGGGATCAGCAAGGGAGCCGAATACCGGGTCCGCAATGGGCTGCAGATCCGTGCACGTTTCGCGCAAGTTGTGTATTGTCGCGTTGCTTTGGATATGCCTTTTGCTCGGCATGTTAAGCATCCCGCAATCCTCATGGATCGATGCAGCCGCAACTGCAGCTGCATTGGGAGTTGGAGCGATCTGGTATGTATGGGGACGTCCGAAGCCGCCCTTGAACCAGCCCTAGAACAGTACTAGGTCATCGACTTCCGACGGATGAAGCGGCGGAAGTGGCGTACTCATGCACCCTTTCTACAAGACACGGAACCGCGTTCCGATGCGACTTCTCAGCGGCGACTGCGATTTCCACCGCCCGGAGCCCATCTTCTCCGGTGACGGACGGTGTGCGGTCATTCAGGATGACATCGACGAAGTCTGCAAGTTCCGCTAGATATGCTTCACGAAAACGGGTGAGGAAATGGTCTGCTAGTTCGTAGCTTCCCCCATTCGCCTTCAAGAAAGTCGCTGAATGTTGACGCAGGCTGCCAATCATGATGGAGCCTTTAGACCCGACGATCTCCGTGCGAACGTCATAGCCATACAAGCATTGGGCGTATGACTCGATATTCCCAATGGCGCCACGCTGAAAGCGGAGATTCACCGAGCTGGCCACCACGTCATCAAACTCTGCAAGTTCAGGCCGGATGGCGACTGTAGTGAAGGAATGGACCTCGGCGACTTCATCGTTTGTGAGCCAGCGCGCCGAATCGAAATCGTGAATTGTGCAAGTATAGAAAAGCATTCCGTTGATTCCCGACTGATAGGCTCCGATAGGCGGCATATCTTTGTCGCGCCCAATGGACTTGAAAATGACGGGCTCGCCAATTTCTCCGGCATCGATCTGTTTTTTGGCAGCGACATGCGCCGGATCATAACGGCGCATAAAGCCCACCTGGAGACGGACGCCCGCATCAGCAACTGCTTTTGACGCTGCCCGTGCGCTCTCCAGACTCAGCCCCAGAGGTTTCTCGCAAAGGATATCCCTGCCCGCCCGGGCGGCCACTTGAACCGCATCGGCGTGGAATTTGTCCGGAGTTGCGATCAGTACGGCTCGAATCTCTCTGTTCTCAAGCATTGCATCCAGGCTCGAATAAGAGTGCTCAATTTCAAGTTCAGCAGCCACCCTCTTCGCGCGAGCTCCATCGACATCAGCCACCGCCACCAGTTGCGCGTTGGGGATCAGACGCCGCAGATTCTCAGCGTGCCGCTTTCCCATCTCCCCTACCCCCAGCACTCCGATACCCAACTTACCCATTCCGTTTCTCCCGATTGACATTCGTTGCGCTTCTCTACGTATCAAATCTTACGAACTGCTGTTCAGGAAACGACGAGATGCATAGGAAACGCCGCGGGCGGCCGCAAAAAGGCTTGACGGTGATAGTTCCCGCCTGCATCATAGGGATGATAAGCGCTTAGACGGCTTTCCTTCAATAGCGAACATCAAGAACCCATGTTCGGGGAGATTCGAGTCGTTGACGGACATATCCGGGTTTTAGAAGACCTTCGTTAGCGCTTGAATATGACAGATGAGGTCCACAAATGGATGAGCAACCTTCCCGCTTCAAGTTTGCCTCGGCTCCCGATAGCTGGGGAGTTTTGGACTATCCGGGTCCGTCTTGGGAGCAGAGCTACCTCAAAATGCTGGACGAAATGGTCATAGCAGGCTACACGGGAACTGAACTGGGACCCTATGGCTTCCTGCCAACAGATCCGAAACTGCTCGAAAGCGAACTCGCCCAACGCAAATTGGATCTGTTGGGATCGTTCGTTCCGGTGACCTTAAGCGATGTGGCTTCAAGCAAGGTAGTGGTGGATCAAATCCGGAAAGTGGGCGGGCTTCTCGCCGCCCTGGGGGCTCCATTTCTCGTTCTTGCCGATGCGCAGTCTGAAGAACGGGATCGAATCGCAGGACGAGTGCCGCGCGACGGGAGCAAAGGCTTGAACGCCCAGCAATGGAAACAGGTAGCGAAGGTTGTCACGGAAGCGGCACAGGTAACAGAGGAATTTGGTCTGGACCTGGTTTTCCATCCCCATATCTCTACCTATGTTGAAACGCCGGAGGAAACAGAACAATTTTTCGACGTCACATCTGGCTCAGAAATTGGTCTTTGCCTCGACACTGGACACTGTGCCTATGCGGGTGGCGATTCCGCTGCCGAGGCCGACAAGTATCGTGACATATTAAGGCTTGTCCACATCAAAGATATCGACGAGACCATTCTGACCGAGATTCGCCGCACGGAGATGAACTTTGAACAGGCGGTCGAGGCGCATGCGTTCACCATCATCGGCCGGGGGTCTATCGACTTCCCGCAGTTCTTTCGTACCCTCGCTCGCAACAACTATTCAGGATGGATGGTCGTGGAACAAGATGTGAAGTTTGGCGCGACAGTTATCCCGCCCGTTGAAAGCATCGCGGCGAGTCTCAGATACCTGCAATCTGTGACCACTCAGTACTAGTCTCAAGAAATCGGCATGCATGCGCAGTTCAGGGCTGCGGGCTCCAGCCGGAATTGTGTTGCGTAGATCGGGTTCAATCAACGTCAGGATTCGGAAGCATCTGGTCTCGCATCAGCCCATCCAGGTCGGCGCACGCAGCGATAAACTGACGAAGCGTCCGACGCGTAGGGCCAAACTGATCGAAATCTTCAATGGAGAGCCCTTGTTCAGTTATGGCTCGCCGGAAGTCCGGAAACATGCGGGTAAGTTCCTCCACTATTTTTGGATCAACCGGATTGTCGATGCGAGATGTAGGTGGGACGGCGCTTGCATTGAATCGGCGCTGCCATTTGTAAGGTGGAGAAATGACAACATCCCCACCGATGAATTCGCTCCAGTGCATATGGTTACGAAACGCTGCCGACAAGAGACGAATGCGGTAACCGCGCTCCCGGAACAGCTGATAGGTCTTCTTGAAGACGGCCACGCCTGCCCATTCTAAGTATCCGGGATCGATGGAAAGACCTTCGCGTTCAGCTACGACTTTCAACCAGTCGTCGAGACGACCGACCATGATGGTGCACACCGGTCCCATGGCGGCGATTGGCTTTCCTTCCTTCTCCCGTCGAGTCAGGCCACGCTCTACCGCCTCAGCCACGGCTACACATTGCGGCAATGTGAAGCACACCGTAGCGTTGATGCTGATGCCGCGATAGGTGGCTTCCTCAATCGCGGGCATACCAGCGCGCGTAACGGGGATCTTTACGATCATGTTCGGGGCAAGCCGATCGAACTCTTCTGCCTGCTGAACGATCGCCCGTGTATCACGAAACAGGCGAGGGTCGGTCTGTATTGACACCCTTCCGTTCCGTCCATTCTCCGCGTCGTAGATCGGCTTGAGCAGCGTCGCGGCCTTGACAGACATCTCGCGCACGATCTTCCAACCAATTTCGTCTTCAGTTGCCGTTGGGTACTCTTCGATCAATTCTTTAATTCGAGCTTGCCAACTGGCGATCTCGCTTTTCAAGGCGCCGACCACGATGACGGGATTGCAGGTAGCTCCGACCGCGCCATGTTCCATGGAGTAGGCCAGTTCCGTGATCGAGGCAGAGTCATTCCACAGACAAGTAGGCGTCGTCTGGGTCATCGTAAGGAGGGGGCTTGCGTTAACAATTTCAGCTGCGGCAGCGGTCATGTTTGTTCCATCCATCCCTATTCAACATGACGTGCCGTGTTTCGTCAAAGCGCTTAGACATCACTGTCAGAGCTTCGATATCTCAGGGATGATGGGTGATAAGTGCGCATCGTAACGGAGTTGGTAAGCGGTCTTAGCACCAACGCGCGTTCGCAATCACTGCGGGATTTGGGAAGCAGGCTAGGAACTGGTCAATTCGACGGCCACATTTGACTCGGATAAGCTGCGCGTCCGACGGCCAAATCCGCATGACTCCCGCACGTAGAGCTGGGGCATAACTTTGTGAGCTTCGGGTTTGGTCGCCTTCCCGGCGATCCGGTCTAACAGCAGTTCGGCTGCAGCACAGCCGACCTCATATTTGGGAAGTTCGACAGCAGTCACCGGTGAACCAAACAGTTGGAGCCATGGGTAGTCATCAAGCGTCACCAGGCCGAAATCTTCCGGGCACCGCATTCCCATCTGTTGAGCAGCTTGCAATAGCCCAACTGTCATCAGATAGTTGGCAACAAAGATAGCGTCTGGACGGCGGGGCAAGATCGAAAGCCCGGCGCGGTGGCCAGAATCGATGCGATAGTCGCCCTCAAATACCAGGTCGGATTCGTAATGAAGGCCATGGGCCTTCAGCGCCTTCTTAAATCCCTGCAATCTGGCTCTACCGTTGCTTACGCTGAGAGGGCCGCCCACCATGGCGATCCTCCGATGACCCACGCGGGCCAGATGCGACACGGCGTCAAAGCTGCCCTGGAGATCGTCGGTAATTACCGCATCATTCGTCAAGCTCGGGTAGGTGCGCATCATCAGGACGATGGGAACTTTCATCTCCGACAGCACGCGCCTGATGCGGGGACTCAGCTCCCCTGGAGACTTCGTCAACAGTATGCCGTCTACGCGCTTAGACACCAGCAAATCCAGGTAGAGCTCCTCTTTCTCCACCAGTCCGTCGCTGTTGCAGAGAAGGATACTGTATCCGCGTTTTTGGGCTGTATCCTCAGCGCCACGCACCAACATTGGAAAGAATGGATTTGAAATGTCCGGCACGATAACGCCGATCGTATGTGTCCGCTCGTTCGCCAGGCTTTGCGCAAGTGAGTTTGGCCGGTAATTGAGCTTGGCGATAGCCGCCTCGACCCGCTTCCTGAGTGCTGTACCAACGTGTTCTTTTTTGTTGATGACAGCAGAGACGGTGAAAACCGAAACGCGCGCTTCGCGTGCCACATCGTAGATGTTTGCTGCCTTTGGTCGCGATGTTCTGGCGCCGCGTGGAGAACCCGCCATTTCTACCTCTCCTAACAAACGTCCCGAGAAGGGTTCGCAGATGCAAATTTTAGCATCGGCTACCGGGCGATGAAACCTAGGCGCAACGCGCGCTTTTTAACGCGCTGAAAGCACTCACAATCGACGACGCAAGCTCTACGGTTCGGAACGATATTGACCAACCCCTCGCAATTCCGACCAGCAACATTCAAGCGGTGGGCACCTGTTTCGCGACAATTCGAATGGACTGCCGCTGTTTAGGTACCCTCCAAAGGAGTCACCCGGACACTCTTGAGTTTACTCTAACCCCTTTGTAGTGGCCCTCAGAATCGGAAACCGTCCTGCAAAGGGCGTTTAGCCAATATTGTCTATAAAATCCCTTGACGAGACACTACTGCAGATGCATTATAGCCAAATATAAGCGGTTAGCGATTGGGTCCACTTTTTTGGAGGCTTACCAGTATGGCGCGACCATTCGCGAGACTTGATTGCTGCTGCAGCAGCGCTATCGACTCAAAAGATTTGCATGTGCGTTCCTCAATGATTTACTCCGCAGCGTACTTTCCCTGGCAGAAATCACGAAGAAGGCTCTTGCATCTAGGGACATCCTTCACTTTGGCCTGCATCACGCTTTTGCTATGCGGGATCTCCGGCGGGAGCGCCTTTGGGCAAGCGGTATACGGCAGTATCGCGGGAACCGTCTATGACAGTTCCGGCGCTCCCGTATCTCAGGCCAAGGTGACCATCACCAACGTGGAACGCAATACGTCTACAGACACCTCAACGAACGAGTCTGGGAATTACAACCAGACCCATTTGATCATTGGCCATTATGTCGTCCGGGTTGAAGCAACAGGCTTCAAAATTGCCGTCCAGAAGAACGTCGAGTTGGCTATCGACACAGTGAGCACTGTCGATATAAAGCTTAGCCCGGGAGGGGTGCAACAAACGGTCGAAGTGACTGCTCAGGCTGCTTTGCTCAAAACCGAAAGAACCGACGTGGCTACCACTCTGTCGCAAAGGCAGGTTCAGGATCTTCCGACCTTTGGTCGGAATTTTACCGAGCTGCTCCTCCAGACTCCTGGAGCAATTCAGTTCAACTGGAACGACACTTCCACGGAGAACCCGCAGGGGGGAATCGCCGTTAATGTAAATGGCCAGATGTTCGTGGGCGTGGGGGGGCAACTCGATGGCACTGACAACAGGGACATGATGTATGGCAATATGATCGTCGTTCCGAACCTCGACTCTGTAGTCGAAGCTAAAATCACAAGCTCAAACTACGATGCGGAGTTCGGATCGGCGAGCGCCGCTATTGTGACAACCTCAACCAAGTCTGGAACCAATCAGGTTCACGGCAGCTCCTTTCTGTATCGTCGCAACGACTTAACTCAGGCGAGAGATCCTTTCACCCAGTCCACGCCTGATCCGGTAACTGGACGTCTTTTGCCCCATAGTCTGTGGGACCAGTTCGGAGGCTCGATCGGTGGTCCGATCAGGAAGGATAAGCTGTTCTTCTTTGGAGACTATCAGGGGACTCGCGCCAAAGACGGAGGGTCCGGCGCAACGGTTGTACCCACTGCGGCTGAGCGCACCGGCGACTTCAGCAATTGGCTTCAGGGCGACAATCCACAACCGATCTACAACCCGTATGACGCCGCGGGGAACGTGATAGACCCGTCTCTACGTCAACCGTTTGCAAACAATGTAATTCCGACAAACTATCTGTCGGCGCCTGCAATGACTCTTCTCAAGTATGTTCCGCTCCCAAACATCGCCAATGCCGCTCCCGGGATCAATAACTACGAGGGTAGCGGGCACGACGTTGTTCATGGAGATGCGGTAAATGTCCGTGTCGACTACTTCAAGAGTGCAAAACTGACTCTCTTTGAACGCTACACGTTCACTCAGTTTCTCAAGGAGGCGCCTGGCCTTTTCGGAGCGCTCGCCGGAGGACCTCAGCTGAATGGCATTGGCTACACGGGTCAGGGATCGACGCGCCCACAGAGCAATGCGCTTGGCTTTAACTATGCAGTGAAGCCTACGATACTTACTGACTTTCGCTTTGGATGGTATCGTCAGCGCATCTTCGTAAACCCGCTGGTAGATGGCAACTTTGCAAGCGATGCCGGTGCACCCGGACTCAACATCCCGAGCGATCCAACAACGTTGAATCTGCCTAATTTCAACTTGAATGGACAGGGAGGATTCCAGTTCGGCTCGTCCTTGTACAACAACTGTAACTGTCCACTTACAGAAAAGATGCAGCAATTCCAGTTCATCAACAATTGGTCCTTCGTCAAGGGTAACCACACTGTCAAAGTTGGGGCGGACATTCACAGGCTGCAGAATCTGCGCGTGCCAAGTGATCAGCATCGAGCAGGGCAACTTACCTTTACCGGAGACATCACCGTGGGCCCATCCTCGGGTGGTCTGCCGGTGGCGTCCTATCTTCTCGGTGAGGTGAATTCCTTCAGCCGATATGTTTCCAGTTCCCTGCATGCCGGCGAGCGGCAGACCCGCACATTCTATTACGCACAAGATACGTGGCGGCTGACGCCGCGGCTGACGCTGAATTACGGCCTACGGTGGGAAATCTACGATCCTCAAAGTGTGACTGGAGCCCGCAACGGAGGATGGCTGCAACTCGGCACGGGCGAGATCAAAGTTGCTGGCGTGAACGGTGTGCCATTGAATGGCGGAGTTCAGAATACTTTCAAGAACTTGGCTCCGCGCGCCGGCATCGCCTATCAGATCAATCCGACGACTGTCGTACGCCTGGGGTATGGACGTACTTTCGACGTCGGGACATTCGGCTCCATATTCGGACACAGCGTGACGCAAAACTTACCAGTCCTGGGAACGCAGAGCCTAAATCCCGAAAACTCCTGGCAAAGTGTCTTTAATCTCGCGCAAGGGCCGCCTGCACTAGACCCGAGCACGATCCTGAATAGCCAGCCAACCGGGCCAGACGGCAACCACCTCTATCCTAATGGCGTGAGGGCTTGGGTTTATCCGCAGAAGATGCGCTTGCCGACTCTGGACGCGTGGAATGCGACGATACAGCATCAACTTACACCGACGATTTCCGTTGAAACTGGCTATGTCGGCAATAAGGGAACGCACTTCTTCCTTGATGGCAGTCCTTACAACGACTTGAATGCGCCTACTCTGGTCGGCTTCAATCAAGGATTATCTACTGACCAGCGTAGACCGTACTTCGCCAAGTTCGGCTGGACGATACCGTTGTATTTCTTCGGCAACGATACAAATAATCATTACAACTCGATCCAGAGCAAGATTGAAAAGCGCTTTGGCAGTGGGTATTCGTTACTGGGCAACTACACTTATTCGCACGCCAAAACTCATGATCAACCGTATTTCAATATCGATCCCAATCTCTGGTACGGGCGACCAGATTGGCAGAGAAACCATGTAGTAGTGGTCTCGAACATCACAGAGCTACCGTTCGGAACCGGTAAGCGGTTCCTGGGAAATAGCTCGAGAGCTGTCGATTCCCTGGTGGGTGGATGGCAGCTCAGCGATAACACCAGCTGGATGAGTTCTCAGGGCTTCAATACCTCCTACAGCGAATGTAGTTCGGACAATGACGTGGGTAGTTGTCACCCAGATGTCGTTGGGGCGACCTCTGCGCATCATCCAACGAGAGCAAACTGGTACGTTACGGCCTCGCCCCTGGTCGACAATGGACAGGTAAGCGGCCCATGGCGTCGTCCGCAGCCCGGAACGTTTGGCAATGATGTCCGCAACTCCTTAAGTGGCCCATGGTGGACGCAGACGGACTTGTCAGTGATGAAGGCGCTCGCAATCGTCCCGGAAAAGGTCAACGCACAGTTCCGCATGGACGCGTTCAATCTCTTCAACCATGTGAATATGGGCAATCCAGGCGGCTGTGTAGACTGCAGTAACGCAGGAGTGATCCAAAGCCAGGCGCCGAACGCGGCCATGCGGCAATTGGAGTTCGGGGTGAGGCTGGAATTCTAGCGGGATACAAGGAGACTTGTGAGTGCCGGCACGACCGATGGAATGCTTGAAGTCTCCACGACGATAGCATTCCACTGTGCCTTTGAAATAGAGGTCGCTCTTCAGCCGAAGCTCGACTACACTTGCGTTGCCCTTGATGAGTAGAGGAACCCGTTCATCGTCTTCGGCAGAAGAAAGTTCGATCGAGATGAAATGAGGGATAGATGGTCGACGCGCAGACACGTCCGTCGATTTATGAACGCGTGATCCGTCCCTCCATCCAAGTTACCCTGTTGTTGCCTTGTTTCCTCTTTATGAATGCCTCAGTAAGCCTGGGACAGACTGCTCCCGTAGCGCAGTCTGGACGCGTGGCACTTGATCAGGCTGACAGTCTGTTGCGTAGAGGAGAGGCTGACCATGCGATCGCCTTGCTGAATCAACTGGAACAAGCTGAACCCAGGCTTCCCGGGGTTGAGGCCAAGCTGGGCAATGCCTATTTTTTGCGCAAATCACTTGATCAGGCTGCGATCCACTTGGAGGCAGCAGTTAGAGAGGCGCCTGACGATTGGGCGTCCGTCCAACTGCTTGCGCTCACGTACTACAGTTCGGGAAGTTATCAGAAAGCAATTCCACTCCTACTTCAGGTGAACCCCCATCTGCCGAAAGGCCAAGCGGATGCTCCCCATATTCTTGGCATTTGCTATCTGCACACCCACCAGTGGGACAACGCTCGCAAGGCATTTGCGGAGATGTTCGGAGTTTCTCCCGAGAGTCCCATGGCTCATCTAATGCTTGCAAAAATGATGATAGGCGCACAATTGGAAGATCAGTCTATACCTGAGGCTGAAAAGGCTCTTGAGTTGGATGGCCGACTACCGATGGCTCATTTCCTGCTCGGAGAGGTCTATCTATCTAAAAATAGCCCTCAGAAGGCTCTCACGGAATTTCAGAAAGAGCTAGAAAATAATCCTACGGTGTGGCTCGTCTACTGGCGCCTGGGGGATGCTTACATGAGACTTCGACAATACGACGAAGCAGAAAAGGCGTTGAAGCAAGCTTTGTGGTTGAACGAAGCTTCTACCGGACCCTATTTGATGCTTGGAGAGATCGAACTACAGAAAGGCAATCCAGATCTCGCTGTTGGATTTCTTGAATACTCGCTAAAGCTGGATCCCCAAAATTATTATGCTCATTACTATTTAGGGCGTGCTTATCAACAACTCGGGCGCACCGACGAAGCAACGCGCCAGTTTGAGTTGCAGGCATCTCTTCGCAATGACAAGCACAAGGCGGAATTGGATCGGATGGAATCAATCTCTCATTAGCTGAGGAGCTTTCCATGAAGTAACAAGCGTGTTCATTTATCAACACTCTGGGCTCCTATCTCAGCATTCATTTGCATCATCTGCGAGTGAGAAATGACATCATGGTGAGGCAATGACTGGCCTGCTGCGGGATATGAACCACATAACTAGACGCAGCCATCTCAAAACGCTTATAGGTGCCGCACTGTTGGCCGGATGGAAAGGTCCGACAATTGCGGCTGGCGCAACTATTCCCTCTTCCCTCTTGCCTCCGCCCGATCATGCCCGGCGAATCCAGTGGTGGAGAGAAGCGAAGTTCGGGATGTTCATACATTGGGGTCTCTTCAGCATCCTGGGCCGCGATGCCTGGGCAATGGGAGACGAAGATATCCCCCTGAGTGAATATGAGCGGCTGGCTGGGCAATTTCAACCACCTCCCGATGCGGCACGTATATGGGCGCGTTTGGCTCGCGAAAGCGGTATGAAATACATGGTGATGACTACGAAGCACCATGAAGGATTTTGCCTTTTTAACTCAAGGCTTACGGATTATTGTGCGCCGAAGCAGGGTGCCGGCCGAGATTTAGTGCAGGAATTCGTGAATGCCGCTCGTGCCGAGGGTATGAAGGTCGGCTTTTACTATTCACTCATGGATTGGCATCATCGCGACTGGCTACACGTAAAGCACGACGAAGCCTCCCGCGAAAGGTTCGTCTCCTACATACATGGCCAGATCCGCGAGTTAATGACGAACTACGGAAAAGTAGACATACTTTGGTACGACATGCCTGTTCCTCTGGATGCTGAGGGCTGGGAATCAGAGAAGATGAATAGATTAGTTTTTGAGCTGCAACCAGACATCATTGTCAACAACAGAAACTTGTTAGCCGGCGACTTCTCTACTCCTGAGCAGAGCACCCAGGCCTCCGGAGGGGATTGGGAATCTTGCATGACGATGAACGACAGCTGGGGTTACGTGAATGGCGACAATAACTGGAAATCACCGCACCGGCATGTTCAAAACCTCGTGGAATGTTCAAGAGACGGCGGGAATTACCTGCTCAACATCGGACCTCGCGGAGACGGCTCTCTACCTCAACCTTGCATATCTACCTTAAGCAAAGTGGCTGAATGGCTGAATAGAAACGGCACCGCCATTTATTCGACTCAGAAATGCCTTTTCCCGCACGGCAATATTGGTGCTTTTACGCGTAAGGGGAAAACACTGTACACGCACGTGTACTTCTGGCCGGGCAGTCAAATGACCGTCGGCGGCCTCAAAACTGAAGTGCGATCGGCGAGACTCCTGGCTAACAACCAGGAAATATTATTTGAGCAAAAGGGTCGCCAGTTGATCTTTCGTGGGCTGCCTCTGATGCCGCCGGATGAGCTCGTGACGGTGATTGCGGCTGAGTGCGAATCAGAGCCAATCCAGGAGGCCCTGTCGTCGCATGCCGACCCGGAGATTTAAAGCCATGTCTCCAGCGCGTGATTTGGATAACTCTGTCTGCATCGCAAATTAGCCTGGATCGTTATACTCCGCATCCTTTGAAGGTAGATGGCCGCGACGGACCGCGATGGTCGGTATGGCTTGCCTCGGATTCTGATCTCTTATCGATTCGCGGACGTATGACACCTAGCCTCTGGAAGGTCATCCGATTCATCCGCACGACCAGCAATCCTGGACTGAGTTCCGTTATTGTCAGCTGATCTATAAGCCGATTCCGTACCGCTCGGCTCCTTGGTTGTTCTGTCTGGACCGCAGTAGCCGCTGCAAGTTGCACACACTTCATCGTTCGGTCGCTAGCGTGCGGGCCAGAACGGCGAAGATGTGAAGGTCGTCCAGGAACTGCTCCGGCATGCAACCTCCGGATCACTCTTTGAGATCGATCGCCAAGCGAGCGATTCTCATGCCTTGAAGTGCATCATGGCCCGCCCCAGAGGCGAGCTGAACGGCGCACAAAACGGAGCGCACTATTTGTGCTCAGATTTCAGGAGTAACAGCCCAAAAGCGGAGTAACGGTCCAAAAGCGAAGGGCCACCGTTCGCGATGGCCTTTCCTGCTACTCAATCTCGATTTCAGAACCAGCAAGCTCTCAGTGCCCTTACGGCGCCCTTGAGTTTGCTCCCACATTCGCCCGTAAATCCGTGGAATGTGGCGGGGACGACGGGGCTCGAACCCGCGACCTCTGCCGTGACAGAACTGCTAAGTCGCTGTATCTAAAACATTCCATGGGCGTTGATGGCTAACGACAGCACCCTTGAGCATTCAAAAACACTGCGAAAATCAGAGACTTTAAATTTCGGCACCCTCGCCAGCACCCTCGACGTAAAAAATACGACGATTTGAGACCTCTGCCGTGCAGCGGCAGAGGCCAGTATTACCACGGTCTCTACATCGACTTCGCAACCAATAGCCCACAATGAGCGCATTGGCGATTTAGCACTTGTCGACCATCTGTTTCGCACCAGCATTAACGGCAACAAACGCGAAAAGTCGAAATAGAAGAGTGCGCACTGGACCGGCGCTCTCGACCCCTGATTCACCTAATCATGTACGAGGAACGACGGAAGAACGGATTCTCGAGGCTCGGATTTTGAGTTTCTGGTTCTGGATTCCTCCGCGTCTCTCGGTCTTTTTTGATAGATTCACAACTCGCGCAGCGAGACAGCGACGGGGCGCAGCGCGGCGCGCACGGCGGGTAGCAGGCCGCCAAGAACGCCCATGGCGAGCGCGAAGATCACTCCCATCACGAGCAAGTTGAAAGTGATCCTGAAGGCGAAGGCTATGCTAGAAAAGGTCGAGAAATTCATGGTCTGCGTGGTCATGCCGTTCAGCGGAAGCACGACTATACAGCCGATAATTCCGGCGATGAACGAAATCAGCAGCGCCTCGAACAGGAATGAAAGGATGACATTCCAGCTGGAGAAGCCGAGAGCGCGCATGGTGGCAATCTCGCGTCCGCGCTCGGCGACGGCTGAGTACATTGTGTTGAGAGCGCCGAAAACCGCGCCGATCGCCATGATGGCCGCTACCAGGCCGCCCAGAATGGTGATCAGCCGCGTCATGGCCGAAGATTGCTTCGCGTAGTAATCCACTTCGCGCTCAACTTCCAAATTCAATTGGGGATCGGAAGTAATCGAATCTTTGAATCTGTCGAAAGCCGCGGGCGAAGTGAGGTGAACGGTGGCCGATTGAAAGATGTTGTCCGGGCGCTTGAGCACCTCGTTCAGTATGCGCGCGTCGCACCACACCTCGGAATCGAATGACGATCCGCCAGCGTCGAACACCCCCACCACCTTCCAGTGCCCGCCGCCGAAGTTCACTGTGTTGCCGACGGTCAGGCCCTCGTAAGTTTTCGAGGCGTTCCTGCCGACGACGAGTTCGTCCAGACCAGAATGGAACATCCGCCCCTGAACGACCTTTACGAATTTCCGGATTTGCAGCACGTTGGGCGCGACGCCGCGAACCTCCACATTCGCGTCCGTGCCTGTGCTGATCAGCGGTATGGGAATGACGCCGACGACTTCCTGTGTCATCAGCGGCTGCCCGGACGCGTCGCGCGCCACGCCTGGCTTATCCTGCACCAGCTTCACGGAATCGAGAGTGATGCCGCCCATCATCTCCGACGTAGACCCGGCACGCATGACCAGCGCATCATCGGGGGAGCCTGAGGCCACCAGCGTAGCCCGGAAGCCGCGCGCCAGTGAAAGCATGGCCACGAATACGCCGACCGTTCCCGCAATGCCGAGAATGGCCACGATGGTGGACGTCCAGCGCGCCCGAATGCTGCGGAAGTTATAAGAGATCGGCACCGATCCAATCAGCGGCGCCAGCAATCCGGCAACGATTCCGCCCACGATGATCAAAACCAGCAACAGCGCAATGATGGCTGCCAGCGTGATGATTACACCGAAAACGATCTTTGGCATCACGCTCAAACCCTCCGAAGCGCGTTCACCACGCGCATGCGCATCGCGCCATAGGCTGGAAGAATTCCGCTGGCAAATCCGACTACCAGGGATGCGATCACACCGTAAATCAGGGTCTTCGTCGTCACGAATAGCGGCGGCAACAGACCTGCCATCGCCCGGCTCAGCGTTGGGATCGCGCCCAGTGCGAGCAGCAAGCCCACGCATCCGGCAAGGGCGATCACCATCGACTCACCCAGAATGAATCCAAGAATGGTGCGATCCGAGAAGCCGATGGCTTTGAGCACCCCCAGTTCATTGGTTCGCTCGCGTACGGAGATGGCCATGGTGTTTCCCGTGACCAGCAACAGCGTGAAGAAAACAACCGTCCCGATCGACACAATCAGAAATTTGATGTTTCCGAATTGCTTCACCCATCCCTGCGCAAACGCGGATTCCGTCTCAGTCCTTGTTTCGTAGGGCGAATTCATGTACGCGTTGTCGATAGCCTTGGCGATTCGGGGCGCATCATCGGGGTTCGCAATGCGAATCGTATACCAGCCAACCTGGCCCTGCATGCTGGCGGGCACGCTCTCTTTGAAGTATTCCCACTGGATCCAAAACTGGGTCTCGTCATCTTCCCGCTTTTCGCCGTGGTAAATGCCGTCAATATTGAACTCCATGGCTTTGTTCTGCAGGCCATACAGGGTCGTCCTGAGGGGAATGCGATCGCCGATCTTCCAGCCGAAGCGCTTCATCGTGGCCGCGCCAACCACCGCGCCCTGGCGATCTTTCAGGAAGGTGTTCCACTGGTCGTCCGGCACAATGAGTTCGGGGAAAACCTGCCGCTGGTTTTCCGGGTCGACCACGAACTGCGGGAAGAAGTTCTTCGGGTCCTGATACACGCCGCCGAACCAGTTGTCGTGCGTGATGTACTTCACGCCCGGAATGCGCAGGATCTCATCCCGGTAGGACAGCGGGATCGTGTTGATGATGGAGGTGCGATTGATCGTCACGAGGCGATCAGCACTTACGACGTCCGCTCCGCGGCTGAACGCGTCGTTCACCACGCCCAGCAGCGCAAAGAGAAACAACGCCACGGCGAACGAACCGATGGTTAGAACCAGCCGCGCCTTCTTGCGAAGCAGATTGGCCAGAATCAGTCTGCTGAATTTCATGAGGCGCCTCCAGCGACAACGCCCTGCGGTAACCGTGCTTCGACCAACACGCCCTTGTCGAGATGCAGGGTCGTATTGGCCTCCCTCGCGACCACCGGGTCGTGCGTCACCATCAGCACGGTTTTGCCGTACTCCTTCACCAGGCGCTTGATCAGGTCCATCACTTCATCGGCGCTCTTGCGGTCAAGATCGCCGGTGGGCTCGTCGCAGAGCAGAAAAGTGGGGTCGGCGACAATGGCGCGGGCAATCGCAACCCGCTGTTCCTGTCCGCCCGAGAGCTGGCGCGGATAGTGGCGCATGCGCTCCCCCAAACCAACGATGGAAAGCGCGGTTTCGACATGTCTGCGACGTTCGGCTTTCGAGAGCTTCGTGAGCAGCAAAGGCAATTCGACGTTCTGGAACGCGGTAAGCACGGGGATGAGGTTGTACATCTGGAAGATGAAACCGACGTGGCGCGCGCGCCAGTCGGTCAGCTTGCCCCGGGACATGTGCGTGATCTCATCGCCGGCCACGCTGATGGTTCCGCGCGTGGGAACGTCGAGGCCGCCCAGCAAATTGAGCAGAGTGGTCTTGCCCGATCCGCTCGGTCCCATGAAGGCCACGAAATCGCCCTTGTCTACATTAAGATTTAGGCCCTGCAGGACGTCGATGTCCTCATTGCCGCGTCGGTAAGTTTTGTCTAAGCCACGCACCTGAATCAGACTGCCCGCTGTTCCACTGGCGTCCACGCGTACCATAATCAACGCTCCTCACTTTCCGCTATCTCCACTTGATCGCCGGACTGGGACGATCCCTCACACAGCATTCTGGTTCCTGTGCAGAAGCACAAATCCCGACCACAGAAAGATGACTTAACCGCAGTAAAGACGCACTACCGCCTGATCGCCACCGCTTCGCCATCTTTCAAATCACCTGGCCCGCCAACTACGACTGTGTCTCCGGGCGCGAGCCCCGCCAAAACCTGCGTTTGCGCGCCATTGATCGTGCCGACCCTCACCGCGTGGCGCTCGATGTGATCGCCTCTTACTAGGAAAACGATCTTCTGCCCGCTATCATCCCGGACCGCGTTCTGGGGCACCATTACGCCCGTAGGTGCTTGTTTCGCCTGCTTCTCTTCTTGCCCGAGAAACGTCACCTTCACGCCCATATCGGGCAGGATGCGCGGATCGAGCTTGTCGAAGGCAATCCGCACTTCTACCGTCGCCTTCTGGCGATCGGCTGTGGGAATGATGGTGCGCACGCGGCACGGAATCTTCCAGTCCGGATATGCGTCCAGAACGGCGGTCACTTCCTGGCCGGGCTTCACGCGCGCGATGTAGTTCTCATTGACGTCGACTTCGATTTCGTTCGAAGCCATATCGACAATCGTCGCGATGCCTGTGCGCGTAAAACCCCCGCCGGCCGAAATCGGCGAAACCATTTCTCCCACTTGTGCATCCTTGGAAACGATAATTCCGTCGAATGGAGCGCTGATGATGCAGTTATCCACCGACTGCTGCGCTTCCCTGATGCGCGCGTCAGCCGCGAGCACCTGTTCCTGCGTGTAATCGATTTTCGCCCGTAGGCTGTTCGCGGCCATCGTCGCATTGTCGAGCGCTTCCTGGCTTTGGACGCCTGCCGTCCTCAATACCTGTGCACGCTGCAGTTCAATATCCGCGTTCTTCAACTGCACTTGCAGGTCGCGAATGCTTGCCTGTGTGGCGTCGCGATCTGCTTTCGCCGACGCAAGCGCCCGCTGCGCATCGGAATCGTCCAGGGTGGCCAGCACAAATCCCTTGTGCACGTGCATCCCTTCGGTAAAAAAAACGCCGGTGACGCGCCCGGTAATCTTTGCTGCTACAGTGGCGCGTTGCTGCGGGGTGACATATCCGCTCGCGTTGAGGAGGGCTTGTGGCCCGGTTTCCGGAGCGTCTGCCGTGGCGACTTGCACCGATGGTGTCCGATGCATGTACGCGTAGACGCCGCCTGCAAGGAGTAGCGCGGCGAGCAGGACGAAAGACACAAGCGCAATGCGCTTTCCGGCTTTTCGCGAGCCGCGCTTGTGGGCATCGATGCGCAACCCGCCCAGATCCGGTTTGACAGTCGTTTCAGGCATAATTCGCCCGCCCGATTTTCGTTAATCCCGCAGCGTTTGTTCCGCGTGGCGGCAGCACAAGATTACACCGGAAGGTCAATGTAGATAGCAAATAAGGGGCGAATACCGGTAGACCGAATCCAAATGGCTCGTTGGATAGAGATCGACTATTGCGATTCCGCTTTGCTTCTCTGGACCGCCACGTCGGCGGACGGTAACAGGACGATGCACTCATTGAGGAGTTCCTTGAAGTGCCGTCTACCACAAGGCTCAAGGTCGCTGATCCCCGCCGCCAGTGCATTGGCGATTCGTCGTCAACTGACTCGATGACCGGCAGCGTGACCGGCAAGTGATCGCTTGATTGCCGCAGGTAAGTGTAATCGCAACGTTAGGCCGATAAGAACAGCTGCATTCGAACCATGGGTCGAGCAAAAAGAACTGCGGAGGTCATTGACTCCGCACCAAGCTTTTTAATTGTGCGCTTAGCCGCGACTACGTTGCTGCTACTGTCGCAGTGGTCTGAAGCCGTGCGCAGCTCTTGTGAAAAGAAGCTGTGGCTGCTCCCAGGCCGCAAAATGGCCGCCTTGTCGAGCTTGTTATAATGGGTGAGTTTGGGATACGCCCGCTCTGCCCAACTCCGTGGAAATCTTAGATTCCCAGTACAGACGCGCCGACGAGATCGCCGTGTTCGTCGACCAGAAGAGGGTGAAGTCGGCATACGATCGCGCCGGGGCTAGCGGTGGGCGCTAGCCCGAAAAACCGCGGTCTCGCTCTGGCGCATCATCATCCACCGATTGGTCGTACGGAAGTCCACACCACCAGCGTGAAGCGGCTCTCGAAAGTAGAGGCCGCGGATGATCCGACGGACGGAGCCGACGACGGGTAAGTCGTCGGCTCTGAGGGATCAAGCGATGTCTCGCCTCATCCTTAATCTCTAACTTCTGGTGCACAAAATGTTATTGCGCATCCTCGATCGGATCCACCTCGAAGATATGGAGGAAATCATTCACTGGCACCGCGTCGCTATCGATCCGAGCTGCCAGAGACAGTCTGCCCATCGAAAATATATAAGTGGGACTCCTCGTACGACAGATAATGTCAAAAGAACTACAACACTCATATTCCAAAGCTAAACTGGAGGAGTTGAGTATATGTGTCCTTGCTGCGACGGAGGCTGGACCGCGGACTCACTAAAGCAGGTTCGACAATAGACAGGGCGTCCTTGACGAGGGAGGAAAGGCACAGTCGTGTCGATACCGCACTGTTCACACTGGACGCGGGTGGCGATGGTGCATCTCTTCTGTCCAACTCGTTTCGATTGGCAGTTCTTGCATCTGACGGGATTGTTCAGGAACTGCTGGGAGCGAAAGAAGAGTTGCTCTCCGCTCGAGAAGACGAAGTCGCGTTCACATTGTTTGCACGTGAGCACTTTGTCTTCGAGTTGAGTTACAGGTCCACAGGCCCTTTTGATGTTCGGCTCATTTTCCGTCACGGCCACTCCGAATGATCTCTAAAGTATCTCTGCTCGCTCTGCTTCGCGCCCATACAACATTCGTTGCACTGTGATCGGACAACGCTGGAATGATCTACCTCAACACCTAAGTGTCTAACCGAGAGATCGTCAATCAGAGATCGGCCTATCTCGTCAGAGGTTAGCAACTTCGCCCTCTGGTCTTGATGCAGTGCGCCCTTCACGGTACCGGTGCCGTTTCCGCTTACTCCATGCGGCGAATGATGCTCTTGAGCGAAAGCAAATCTTTCCGGATAAAGCTACGGATACGTGCTGGCCCGGTCACTCCCCACCTGGCGTGCTCGCGCTTGCTATACAGGATGGCAGCCAATCGTGCCACACTAGCGGCCTTATCTGCCAGCACTTCCAATCCTGAGTGTTCGAGTGGCAGGCCAAGACGCTGGACACTCTGGAGCGCTTCCGTATCTGCTCGGCCACCGGGATGCTGCTTGAACACGGTCGTGAGATCCGCGTAGATTGACAGCACCTCTCGCTTCATGGGTGACGGAGTGGTGCCGCTGTCCTTCTCCATGCTCCATATGTGCCACAGGATAGGAGAACCGCGCGAATCTCCTGGGCAGCCGCTGAAAGCTCAACCGTTCAAGAATTTAGCCGGTAAAGCCAATTGAGCGTTGCCGGAGATTAGATGTCCAGCAACAGCCGGATTGCGTGGTTTTTCTGAAATATGCGCTGATGTGGCGACGGCCCATCCGTATCCCGCTTTCTCAACATCTGTCCGCGGCAAAGCGAGCTCACCGAGGACTTTAAGACCTCTTCGGGTTCCCTGTGATGGTTTAATCTCACTCGTATTGCCGCATCCGGCATCGCATACCAAGATGATCTGAGAATCCGCGCCGATCTCTTGATCAGTGACGAAACGTAGCAGCTTAGCTCCGCATTGCGGACACTTGAACGCGTACATGTAAGTCTTCATCAGAGTGCATGACCTATGTATTAGGCTCCGACGCTGTTAATGGGCACGACCAGCATTGCGAGGCATTCCGCTTGTCATGCGGCATTGTCAAAGTGCCGTACTTTTGCGAGTGCTGATCCGACGACCGGATCGGACTGCTGGCGTTCTAAATCGATGCACTTGTCCAGCCATTCGACTTTTAGCCGCAAGTTATCTAGCACTTGGCTGATTGCCAGACCTCCCCGCGACTGCGATTTCATTTCCAGCAGGCGAATGGCCTCCATGACTTCAGTGCGGTTCGATGTCAATGCAAGGACGCGTTGAGCTCCCATAGCTACACACCTCCTGCACACTTTAGATGCACCTGAAATGAATGGCGCAAGCCATACATAATTCAGCGGTTACAGCCCGCCTGAGTTAACAGGGCTCGATGAGAGGACCTTCTCCAATCACGACGGACTTGTTGTGTAAACGGTTCGGAGGGTGTCGCAGGATCATCGCTCAGTGTTTGCCTTCCTTCAGCACTCTGCGTATATCGGCCGCCATCACACCGTGCTTTTTGACAAGCTCCCGCAACTCGGCTGCTGAAACACCTAGTTCTCTCGACCAGTATTCCAACTCCCACAGCTCATCGACATTGATCCGTAATCGGTCTGCTGGACCTCTTTTGCTTCTGTCATCCGCCATTTATTTCCCCTTACAGTGATGTATCGACGTCTACTTATTCTCGGAAGGCGTTCGGAGTTGGATTGTTGCCCGCTAATTTGTTCAGCGGGACCTCCACTGCCATCCTGATCGATCGCCATCGCAGCCCGAATACAGCTTGCATTTCTCAAGGTGCACTCCTTCCGACTTATGGCTGCGATCGAGCCAGAGGAAACCCTCTTCCTGAATCCAGAAACAGGTTTTGAAGTCGCCCGTCTCAGGCAGGGCCTAGCTCTAT
>CAWHMM010000010.1:0-26746 GCA_963830555.1 uncultured Acidobacteriaceae bacterium | reverse complement strand
TTTCCCGATGCCGATCTCGTAAGACTTGTTACAAGCCGACTTCAGCTCCGCGCCGCGATCATCGTTACTTGAATATTGCCTCTGGTAAGGGTCTAACCAACGTCTGAGAGCGGGTGTTCAACAAAACGTGCATCAGAACTCTACCTCGTGCTGCGATTGCCCGGCCATCTGAGGGTCGATCAACCGTTCGTTGTCGATCCGGGCGTCAATGGCACGCAGGGCATTGAGGCATGCCGGGTACAGCTCCGCTACTTTAGACCGGTCTTCTGGAGTCACTGCCGTGCCGAACAGTGCGTGCGCCAGATTGGCCTCATTGCCCTCGGTCGTGCGTTTGAATAGCCGGATGGCCCCCGTGCCACCCACCAAGGAAAAGCCCATCTGCAAGTCCCAATCGTCGACCCGAGTCATAAACAACTCGAGCCTATGCCTTAGCTCGTCGGCCCGAAACTCCGACATCTCGACCAGGAACGGCAGCATGAAGACAAGGTTGGACATTAGTCAAACCTCGGACGAGGCGGCTGAAGGCGCCAATCGTCTGAGCGGAAGTGTGAAGAGAGCTCGCCGATGGTCGCGGTCTTATTTTCTGGCCCGGCTGCTCCAAACGCCTTCACAGCGACGGTTCGACCGAAAACCAGAGTCCAACTCGATGCCCACCGCAAAATCATCGGCACAACAATAGAAACAAGCCCATCGTCTAGGAAACCATACTTAGGATGCTGAAGACTTGGCGCAATCCTGGGGAAGGTCTGGTGAAGAGCGCGGCAACGCGATTCGATTTCCATGCTTGAAAGCTGGATATCGTAATCGCTGGAATCGTTGTGCAGCTGGAGCTTGAACATGGAATCAAATGGGCAACGTCGAGGTTGTCCCTGAAAACTCTGAAACCGGTGTATCCGTTCCCTCAGTTCTTCAAGCTCCGGAGGCGTGGGTTTCCGTCGCAGTGCCTGCGTCAGACTGTTTTCGAAGTCCGGCCACGTTATCGGTAGCGACTTATGGCGGCCCGAGTAGAAGACGGCAGAACTTCCCTTCAGGCGCGCGTCCAAGTCACTCAGTCTGTCGGCCCGGACGGCTAAGAAAAGTGAGCGGCAAAACAGCCGGTAATGATAGGCCGACATCCCAAGCGGGGCGCGCCTGGACCGCCAGTCGGCGATGTCTCTGCCATCCAGACCGACGAACTCCACATGTGAAACAGTGAGCCGAATACCCGAGTCATCCGCGATCGGCACCGGCGCGAGCTGAGTAGCAATTTCCATCAATCTGAGTGCTCGTCCCGGTCATCCTAGCACGGGCATCAAGCGACCGGTTTGGGGTCGCAGCGGCTTCATCGATGACAGCGCCGCACCTTATGAAGAACAACAATATGGTATGGCCTGAGAAAGCACAGATAGCCCACGAGTGAGACAAAGGGGCAGAGCCCATCTGCCCTTAAGCATTTTCGTTCCTCGCGGGTGCCGCAAACGCGAAGGCCCGCGCAGCGCTCAGCCCTCGTCGTTCTCCTTCAGCCGCGCAATCACCTGCAGGTCTTCAAGCGTCGTCGTATCGCCCTTGATCTCGCCCCCCGTCGCCAGCTCGCGCAGCAGCCGCCGCATGATTTTGCCGCTGCGGGTCTTCGGGAGCGCATCCGTAAAGCGAATATCATCCGGCCTCGCCAGCGCACCAATCTCCTTGGCTACCCATGCGCGCAGTTCGTCTTTCAATTCTTTCGAAGGCTTGTGGCCGCTTTCGAGCGTGACAAAGGCCGAAATCGCCTGCCCCTTCAACTCATCCGGGCGGCCCACCACCGCGGCCTCTGCCACGCGCGGATGCGCCACCAGCGCGCTCTCTACTTCCATGGTGCCCAGCCGATGTCCGCTCACATTGATCACATCGTCGACGCGCCCCATCAGCCAGAAGTAGCCATCCTCGTCCTGCCGCGCGCCATCGCCTGTGAGATAAGTCCCGGGAAACTCCGACCAGTACGTCTTTTCGTACCGCTCGGGATCGCCATAGATCGTTCGCGCCATATAGGGCCACGGACGGCGGACAACCAGCAGCCCGCCCTGTCCTTTCGGAACCGGCTTTCCGTCTCTCGTCACAACCTCAGGCACAATTCCCGGCAGCGGCAGCGTTGCGGAACCTGGCTTCGCAGGCACTGCGCCCGGGAGCGGCGAAATCATCATGCCGCCCGTCTCAGTCTGCCACCAGGTATCCACAATGGGGCAGCGGCCATGGCCGATCTTCTCGTGATACCACATCCATGCCTCGGGATTGATCGGCTCGCCGACCGAGCCCAGCAGGCGCAGCGACGCCAGCGAGTGCTTCTCCACATGCTCATTGCCCAGTCGGATGAACGCGCGAATCGCAGTGGGAGCGGTGTAGAAGACCGTCACCTTGTGATCGTCGATGATCTTCCAGAAGCGGTCCGGCCCCGGGCACGTCGGCGCTCCCTCATACATCAGCGTCGTCACGCCGTTCTGCAGAATGCCGTAGATCACATACGAGTGGCCGGTGACCCATCCAATGTCCGCGGAGCACCAGTACACGTCGTCATCGCGGAGATCGAAGACCAGCTTGCTGGTGTAGTACGTCCCCACGCTGTAGCCGCCCGTCGTGTGGACAAGACCCTTCGGCTTTCCCGTCGTGCCCGAGGTATACAGGATGTAGAGCGGATGTTCCGCGTCGAGCGGCTCGGCCGGACATTCCGCCGCGGCCTTCTCCATCAGCTCGTGCCACCACAGGTCGCGTCCCGCCTTCATCTCGATCTCGCTGCCGGTGCGGCGATAGACGACCACCTTCTTCACGCTGGGACAATTCTGAAGCGCCTCATCGACGATCTTCTTCAGCTTCACTTCCGCGCCACGGCGAAATGACCCATCCTGCGTGATGACCGCGACACACTGCGCGTCGTTGATGCGGTCCACCAGCGCGTTCGCCGCAAAGCCGCCAAAGATAACAGAGTGCACCGCGCCAATACGCGCACACGCCAGCAGCGCGATCGCAAGCTCGGGCGTCATGCCCATGTAAATCGCAACGCGATCGCCCTTCTTCACGCCCAGTTCCTTCAGCACATTCGCGAACCGCTGCACTTCGCCGTGCAGCTCGCGGAAGCTCAGCTTGCGGACCTCGCCCGGCTCGCCTTCCCACAGGATCGCCGTCTTCTCCGCGCGCTTGCCCAGCGCATGGCGGTCGACACAGTTGTGGCAAAGGTTCAGCTTGCCGCCCACAAACCACTGCGCGCGCGGCGCCTGCCAGTCCAGCACCTTGGTCCAGGGCGTGAACCAGTCCAGCTCGCCGGCAATCTCTCCCCAGAATGCCTCCGGCTCTTCGATGGAGCGGCGATACAGCGTCTCGTATGCGGCCATGCCGCTCACATGCGCCTTCGCCGCGAAATCCGCGGGCGGTGGGAACACTCGTGTCTCATGCAGGATGGAGCTGAAATGCTGGTTTTCTGCCGTCTCGGCCATGCCTTCCGATATCCTCCGCGCGGAAATTCCAGAACCGCGCATACGCGCTCCACACTAAAGGGTCGCGGCAATCGACGGCAAGCCGGGCGCGGCGTGTCACGCAGAAGAGCCCGCCTCCAGCTTCGGAAGGCGGGCTCCGATGGTTATGCTGCGTCGTCCTAGTGGCAACTCACGTTGCTGACCGCGGTCAGTTTGTTCGAAGCAGACGTCAGCTTCTTCCCGTAGCAATAGCCCAGCGTGTTGCTGGCCTTATAGGTCTGCGTGCTGGACGTGTCGCTCGGTCCCAGGAAAGCCCCGCTTGTGCTGAACAGATCCGTGTCCTTTGACGAGACCTCGTTCGACACCGAGCCGTAGAAGAGCCGCAATGGACCGAGCCACTTCTCGGTGCTCTCCTCATAACGCTGATCGGCGGTGTTCAGCTCGCTGCTCGAGCCGTCGGCTGCCACCTCCTGATCGATCAGGAAATGAAGCGGGTAGGCATAGTGCTTTGTATCGGTCGTCGCAAAAAAGCCTTCCCGCTGCGTGGTCGAAACATCCATCGTCGTCGACTGCGCAATGTCCTGAACGTACTGGCTGGAGTTGATGGTGAACTTCTGGTGGTTGCTGAAGTGCACCGTGCCGCCAACCGTGGTCGTCACGCGCCCGTGCGAGGTCGTCGTCCAGCCGCTGATGCTGTAGCTCCGGTGCGAGCTCACCCCAACCGTTCCCGCGATGTTGCCATTGGAATTGGTGAGCTTCTCGCTGACCACCGGGGTCGGCGCCGCCGACAGTGTGTCATAGAGCAGGCCGCCGTTCGTATGCTCCGCGCGCGCATCGGTGAAGACCAGCAGGTTCGCCGTCGCCAGAAAGTAGCTGTTCGCGTTGTAGACGCTGATCCCAACCGTGTGAGCGTTACCGTCCGAAAGAACGCCGGCAAACGGCGTCAGGTTCACCCGGAACGGTTTGAAGTTGAGCGTCTGCACGCCGGGAATCGGCTCCCACAGATACGGATCGACGCCGCCCGTATAGATCCACGGATAGACAGGCGCGATGCCGGCCGGTTTGCCGTCAATCGTGATCTCCGTCTCGCGGAACGCCGTGTTGCCGCAGCTTTCGAGCTCAGTGGAGACATCGTTCGGCACGCAGGTCCACCAAAACTCATCGCCGGACTGGCTCTGCGCGAACACATCCAGGTATGCCTCCTCTGTGTTTTGCGGCAGCGTCACGCTCTGGCTTAGCTGGTCTGCCGTCGTGTTCAAAGTGAAGGCGCCCAGGCTCGCGGTCGGCAGCGGCACCACCTCATCCGCGACGCGTGGCGCGCGATCGCGAAAATCGGCTGGATAGAAATCGAGCTTTGCGTTCGCGTAGATGATGCCGGTGTAGTCCACGCCTCCCGACACCCCGACAAAGTTACCCAGAATCGCGTGCCCGGTCTGCGCGGCTTTGAGGCCGGCGCTCAGATCCGTGACATCGCTCTCCAGGTGCCACGAAGGGCTCAGCGTCGCTCGCGGTTCTGATGTCGTGCCGTAGTAGATGTTCATGTTGCCGATCAGGAACTGCGCTGTGCGATCGAACTGGCGTCCCGCGGTGACTGTGAAATCGGCGGAGAAGACAACCTTCGCCCAAGGACCATGGCAGTCGGCGGGCGGTGTATACGCAAAGTCTTTGGTGTTGAAGTCGGCGAACGCCAGGTTGCTGAACAGCTGCACGGTGCATGGCTTGGTATGCGGCCGCTCCACCGGAGGATCGGCGGTGATCGGGTTCGATGACCCGATTTGCGGACCATGGGTCACAACAACCTGCGCAGGCAGCGCAGCCGTAAGAGTAAGCAAGCCGCCGCCGAGCAGAATGCTGCGGAAGAACGGCTTGAGGGGAATATTTTGCGTCATGATTAGGCTCCCAGAATTGAACATCGCGATCCGCTGGTGAAACCGCCAGCGAAACGGCTGAAAGCATAGCACGCGGTATGGATGCGCGTCCGTGGCTGCTGAAGCCCGGCGTTTCGCGCGATGATCCTGTTCACAATTCGTTTAAACGATGAAGCGTGGCTGGTTGAGCAGATTTGCCAATCTATTTGACTTTGTCATGCCGCCCGCAGTCTCATGTGTCACGTTCGCCGCGCACGGGCCACTATTCACCGGATCCGAGCGTTCCTTGCCGGGCTCAATGGTTTCCCCCAAACGGACTTCCCCGCGGAACAAAGCGGGATCATGTTCGATCTCTCCGGGCCCAGCCGAACGCAACCATACTTCGCCTGTCAACCATTCGCTCGAGGGCCGCGCACCGAATCGACGCATGAAACTCATGCGCGAATACATACAAGATTCACTTACCGAGGAGAAACAACATGAAAATGACTTGGCTACCCATCGTTGTCGGCGCGACACTTCTGCAGCCGCTCGCGTTCGCGGATGTCAGTTATCAGGAGACGACGCAGATCACTGGTGGCTCACTGCTGGGCATGCTCAAGCTTGCCGGAGCGTTCAGTTCGCAGGCCAAGCAGGCGAATGCGCCCCTCACCTCCACCGTCGCGCTTCACGGCAACCGCATGGTGCGCTCCAATCCGCACTCGACCGAAATCATTGATCTCGATCAACAGACCATGACCCTCATCGATCATGACAAGCACTCTTATTCCGTCATGACCTTTCAACAGATGCAGCAGGCAATGGCAAATGCGGCGGCCAAGGCAAAGGAACAGCGCGCCCCGAACAGCGCGCCTGCCTCATCCGGCCCGCAGATGACCTTTGCAGCACACGTCAGCTCCAACGGCAGCAGCCGAAGCATCGACGGGCAGGATGCAAAGGAAGCTCTTCTTACCATCACCATGCTGGGCGACGCGACCGACGGCTCGAACACGAAGGCAGGCATGGCGGCGACAAGCGAGATGTGGCTGGTGCACGATGTGCCGGGTCTGGATGAATTGCGCGCCTTCAATCAGCGAATGGCAAAAGAGCTCGCTGTCGATGCAACCGCAGGGCAGATGTCTGGACTTCTCTCCGCGCAGCCCGGCGGCGCCCAGGCTATGGCTGAGCTGAGAAAGGAAGCAGCCGCCATGAACGGTTTTCCCGTCCTGCAGGTCACGCGACTCGGTGTCTCGGCGGATGGACAGCCGCTGCCTGCTCCTTCCGTCGCGCCACTGGCTCACAACCAGGGCGGCGGTTCCGGCGCTGGAACCGTAACCAAGGAGGTCGCGACTGACACCGGCGTTCAGGAAGCAGACAACCAGATCGGCAAGCTCGGCACCTTCGGCCGCGCGCTCGGCGGGTCCAGCATGGGTGCGCTGATGCGGCACAAGCCCGCAAACGCGCCGAAAGCCGCGGCCGCCCAACCAGACGACTCCGCAGCCGCGGGTGTACTGATGGAAAGCCAGACCGAGGTCGCGAATTTCTCGACAGCCCCGGCCGATCTGACCACCTTCGACATACCAGCCGGCTACAAGCAGGTGACTTCCCCGATGGCAGCTAAATAAGGCAGCGTCGATTCCGGTGAGGTAGGCAACGCTCAGTTCGACCACAAGCCGCTCTGGGCGTTCGTCGTCAGAAGCCGACGCTCCGAACCGGGAAACTCGTAAATTGTTGATTTAATGGTGGGCGCACAAGGATTCGAACCTTGGACTTCCACCGTGTGAAGGTGGCACTCTACCGCTGAGTTATGCGCCCCGAGGGGACCGAACTCCCTCACTTTACCATTCCTCCGCACTCCCACTGCAATCCGCAGCATCGCCTGCGGTGCCATAATTCCCGCGGCCATCTAAAATGCGATAGCTCATGCCGTTTCGCCCGTCAGACCGTCCAGAGGATGCCCCGCCCCGCGCCAGAGATACGGCTCCTCAGCCTCCTGAGGAAGAGGACGATCCGCTTGACGAACTGGAAATCGCTGACAATGAGCTAGTTACATCCGACTCCGACGATTCGGACGCCGCGCCTGCAGCCGATGCGGAAGAGGACCTCGGGGATGCGCAACGTTTTGCTGAAGATAGTGTTAAGGAGGATATGGCTACCGCAGCGGTCCATCCTCAAACGCATGCCGGTATAGGTTGGCCGGTTTCGGGTGTCGCTACCCTGCCCCCGGGCGGCTGGAACCAGATCTCCGACGCCGAGATCATGCTGCGCGTCGCAGCCGGGGACGAGGCCGGGTTCGGCTTTCTGGTGGAGAAGTACCGCCGCCAGATGGTGCACTACATGTTTCGCATGGTGCACAACCAGGCCATCGCCGAGGAGCTGGCCCAGGAGGTCTTCCTCCGCGTCTATCGCGCCCGCGCCAGCTATCGCGCGGAAGCCAAGTTCAGCACCTGGTTGTATCGCATCGCGACCAACCTGGGTGTCAACCACGCGCGGGATACGCGCCACGAACGCGGAGCGCAGGCCGTCTATCTGGATCAGCCTGACCCCGAGACCGGCACAACGCCGGACGTGGCCGATACCACCCCGACCGTGGAACAGGATATGTTGCGGGACGCGCGGCTCGCCGCCATCCGCAAGCACGTGATGGCGCTACCCGAACGGCAGCGTACAGCCGTCCTGATGCACAAATATCAGGACCTGGACTACAAACAGATAGGCGCAGTTTTGAAGTTGAGCGAATCGGCGACCAAGTCGCTGCTCTTCCGCGCCTACCAGACTTTGCGCGAACGGCTTAAGGAGTTCGTTTGATGCTTAGCTTCAAGCCAACGCCAGCATCGGAACAAGGAAGTGGCACCATGACTTTGAAAGCGACCAAAACGCATCTGGATCAGGAGCAGTTGTTGAACTTGCTGCTCGATCCCGCAGCCGCGTCGCCTGCTGCCTGCGAGCACGTCGCCGCCTGCGCGGACTGTCGGCAGGAGTTCGGTGAGTTGCAGGCGACCATGCAGGCGCTGGATGCCTGGGAGGCGCCGGAGCCCTCGCCGTACTTCAATACGAGGCTGCAGGCGCGACTCCGGGAGGAGAAGGCTAACCCGCCCGCCGGCTGGTGGGAAGGCATCCGCGCCCGGCTGCTCTACAGCTCGAACCTGCACCTGCGTCCGGTGGCTGCCGGTGCGCTCGCGTTAGTGCTGATGATGGGTGGCGGCACTGCGGTCTGGATGCAGCAGAGCACGCCGCGGCGGGCGCCGCAGGAATCTGCTACCGTTCACGACCTGCAGCTGCTCGATGGCAATCAGCAGGTCTACCAGCAATTGAACTCGCTGGATGCGGATCTGGATGACTCCGGCAACCCATCGACGAATTAAGGAAGAGCGCTGCCGGAAGCGCGCTGCCTGCAGAGTTTGGAATGAGGCAAGACCTCGTCCCCAAGCGTTGTTTCTTTAGCTAGAAAGACACACTTCCATGCCTCGGTACGGGTGCGGCGCAACACGATCGAACAGCACGGCCGGCGGACTCGCTGCGTTCGGGCGCGGTAGTGTGTCTCCGGCGCGTCGTTTCCTATCGCGCGCGGCCGCTCGACTCCTGAATGCATCACTCGTTGGCATCGCGGCTCTCCCGCTCGCGTATGCGCAGCACGGAAATCACGCCGGTGGTTCGCCCGCATCTGCGCCGCACATGTCGCAACCACAAATGTCCGCGCCGCGCCCCATGCAGGCTCCAAGACCGGCGCTCCACGGCCCGGCCTACAGTGGGCCCGCTAACGTCGGCCCTGCCCGGCCTGGCTACGCGCCTCGTCCTTATTCCGGCGTGCCCAACCATTTCACGCCCGTTCCTCCCGGTCCGCCCCCCACCTATAGACCAGGTGGCATGTACCCTGTGCAACACCCCTATGGCGCGCCGTCACCCAACGTGCGCGGGCCACACCTGGGCAGTTGGCTGCAGAACCATCAGGGCGAATCCTTTGCTGGCCAGGAAAACTCGCTGCGCCGCGAGCCCGGCTTCAATCGCCTGCCGCAGCCGCAGCAGCAGAGGCTTATCGACCGTCTCCATCAGCTCGATTCCATGCCGCCGCAGCAGCGCCAGCGCACGCTCGGACGCATCGAAAACATGGAGCGCCTCAGCCCGGATCGCCGCCAGGCCGTCCGCAACTCAGCCCAGGAGCTCGGCGGCATGGAGTCTGGCCGTCAGCAGCAGGTACGCGGCGCCTTTCGCGTCCTGCGTGAGATGCCTCCGGGCGAGCGCGAGCGAGTGCTCAACTCACCCGCCTATCGCTCCATGTACAGCGACCACGAGCGCCAGGTACTCGGCAACTTGCTCTCCGTTGAGCCCTACGCGCCCAGGTAATAGGCGCTGTTATCTCAATCGGATCGCCCTGGCGCAGAGATCTGCGCATCGCCTACTGCCAGATTCGGCCGGATTTTGAGCAGCCGGATATCTCGTCTGGCAATTTATTGACTCGCTGGCAGTAACTGCTGCTGGCCCACTTTGCCCAGGCAGTAACCACGCTAGGTAATTGGCTTTCCGCTTTTTTCCCAACCTTTTTGGGCTTACTTGTCACTAAACTAGCTCACAAACAAACTTGTGCCGCCAACCGAGCACGAGATATGTAGACAGATCGAAATTGATTGCAGCCTAGTTACATTTTTTCCTTGGTTCTTGCTAGTGGCCTCCCCCAACTGCTGGTCACCGCCTCATGGCGGAAGAGCCTCTTCGAGTCCGAGAAAATTTCGAGGGCCTGGAGCGCCCATCACGTTTCAGGTCAGGTCGCTGACGCTTTCACTGCTTTGGGGGTCCCATGAGCCTTCGCCGCGCTAGTTGTGCAAACCACGTTGGTTCGCTTGTTCTCACGCTCACTGTGTCCCTGCTTGCCGCACTCGCCGGCTGCGGAGGCTCTACTTCGGCCACCACCGGGGGCGGCACTGCACAGAAGGTGCTCAAATCCATCGCCGCCTCGGCTGCGCAGGCAAGTCTCACGGTCGGAGCAACAGAACAGTTCACCGCGACCGCAACCTACAGCGATGGCTCGATAGCCGATGTAACAAAGTCGGCAGCCTGGACGGACGACAACGTCAAGGTGGCAACCATCACGACCGCCGGCATGGCTACGGCCGACGCCCCCGGATCGACCACCGTCACCGCCTCGCTCGACAGCCTCAGCGGAACCACAACCCTCACCGTGCCGGCGCCGACCATTGCTTCCATCGCCGTCTCCCCGGCCAGTTCCACCATCGCCGCCGGCGCCGCGCAGCAGTTCGTCGCGACAGCAACCTACAGCGACAATTCCACGGCCAACGTATCTGCGACGGTTTCGTGGACAAGCTCGAGCGCTACAGTTGCAACAATCAACGCGGCAGGTCTCGCGACCGCGGTCACAGCTGGTTCATCGACCATCACCGCCACGCTGAACGGCATCAGCGGCACTGCCGCGGTCACCGTCCCGGTGCCCGCGCCGACTCTCGTCTCCGTCTCCGTCTCGGCCGCTGCGGCCAGCGTTGCCGTCGGATCGACAGATCAGTTCACCGCCACCGCCTCATACAGTGACGGCTCAACACAGGACGTCACCACAACCGCCGCATGGAGTTCCTCCCCGACCGCCGTGGCCACCATCAATAACGCAGGTCTCGCCACCGCCGTCTCCGCCGGTTCCACCACCATCGCCGCTTCCTTCAACGGGCTGAGCGGCAACACCACCCTGGCCGTCACCGGCATCACCTCTATCGCCGTCACGCCCGCCTCCCCGTCGTTCGCCAGCGGCGCCACGCAGCAGTTCACCGCCACCGCCACCTACAGCGATAAGACGACTGCCGACATCACCTCTACTGCAACGTGGAAGTCCTCCAATACATCCGCGGCCACAATAAGCAGCAGCGGCCTGGCCACCGGGGTCTCCGCCGGCTCCCCCACCATAAGCGCCACGCTCGAAGGAAAAACCGGAAGCACGATCGCAACAGTGACACTTCCTGCCGGCACCGGCGTCAACATTCCCACCTGGCACGTCGACAACAACCGCAGCGGCCTCAATGCACAAGAGACCACGCTCACTCCCGCCAACGTCGCCACCGCGACCTTCGGCAAGCTCTTCTCTCTTTCCATCGACGGCTACGCCTACGCCGAGCCGCTGCTCATCTCAAACCTCACCATCAACGGCGCTAAGCACAACGTCCTCTATATAGCCACCGAGAACGACAGCGTCTACGCCTTCGACGCCGACGCCGCAGGGGCGCCGCTGTGGAATGTTTCACTGCTCAAGTCCGGAGAAAGTCCGGCCCACGGCACGGTAGCGCCATATCAGGGCATAACCTCGACGCCGGTCATTGACCCGTTGACCAACACCATCTACGTGGTCTCGGAGCAGACGGGCCCGAGTGGTACCAGCTACCGGCTGAATGCGCTCGATATCACCACCGGCGCTCAGAAAGCAAACAGCCCGGTCACCATACAAGCCTCCGTTCCAGGCACCAATTCAACCCACGACGCCAACGGCATGGTCTCCTTGCCCGCGGGCTGCGTGCAGAGGGCAGCGCTTCTGCTGTCGCAGGGCTCGGTCTACATCGGTGTCGGCAGTTGCCACAGTGGATGGCTGGTCTCCTATAACGCATCATCGCTGACTCAAACTGGCGTCTTCAACGCCAGCCCCAACCTCGACGGTGAAGGCACATACGGTGGCGCCGGCGGCGTCTGGATGGGCAGCGGCGGCCCCGTCGCGGACGGTGCCGGGAATGTCTACATCTCCACCGGCAACGGTCCGTGGGATCCCTCGCAAAAATCATATGGGGATTCGTTTCTGAAGTTTAGTCCTACGCTCCAGCTGCTCGACTACTTCACGCCGCAGGAATACGACTACATGAACTGCGAGGACTCGGACCTGGCCGCCGGCGGCCTGCTGATGATTCCCAACTCGGGGCAAATCGTCGGGGGCGGCAAGATGGGCAAGCTCTACCTGGTCAATACTTCAAACCTCGGCCAGGAGCACACTAACGATACAGGAGCGGCCCAGAGCATCTACGTCGAACAGAATCTCATCAGCCCCTACTCTTCCTCGTGTACCGACAATAGGCCCGCACCTAATACGACACATCCCGCAATGATCAACTCCTACGAGATCTTCGGCACCGCCGCATATTTCAACGGAGCGATCTACATCGGCGTCACCCCCACCTCGGCAACGCAGGTCTACGTACGCCGCTTCCAATATTCGTCCGGTCAGCTGGTCCCGGACACCTACGCCTCGCCCGGCATCCAGCAGAGCACCCGCGGCACCACGCCCTTCATCTCCGCCAATAACATTTCCGACGGCATCCTGTGGATGATCGACGAAGGACAGCCGCTCGGAACCTCCTCACCCACCAACGCCACCCTGCGTGCGTACGATGCGGGAAACCTTGCCAGCGAACTCTACGACAGCAACCAGAACGCCAAGAACGTCGACCAACCCGGCTACGGCATCAAGTTCAGCTCACCTGTGGTCGCCAACGGCAAGGTCTACATCTCCACCGGTACAGACCTCACTACAGTCAGCAATCCAAGAGGCGAAATCGACGTCTACGGCCTGAAGTAGCAACACCGAAAACCGGCTGCCCCATCTTTCAAGATGGGGCAGTTCCGCGAAGGTGACTCGCCCCCCAGACTCCACAATTCAGCACCGCCTTCTTGCGGCACAACCCATCCGCATTGACACGCTTCGTTATTACTACTACATTGTAGTTCTAATACAGGACTCACAATGCAGCCGGCCATCTCAGCAACGCACCTTCCCAACCGCCGCACCTTCCTCTGGTCCCTGGCGAGCCTCGGCGTCGCCGGCAAAGCGTTGGCGTCGCAGTCGCGGAAGGACGCCGAAACCGTCTACCGCTTCACCACACCCGAGTGCGAAGTGCAGATGAGCGTCGAATACTTCGGCAATTCTGAAGTACGCAGCCTTCGCTTCCGCGATTTCCTCAGTCATCATGCCTTCTGCCTCTCCGCAAACGGAGCCGAAGATCCGGGCTGCCTCCAGCGCTTTTCGGGCTCGCTCGCCATCGCCCATTACCGCTTCCGTTCGCGTCATCACGCGCGCATGCCGCTCAATCTGCGGGAGCGCGTCCTTACCATCGATCACGACAGCCGCATCGATCCCCGCCCTCCCTTTGAAAAGCTCCTCGCCGTCGATCAGGGAGCGGTCAGCGACATCCAGGCTTTCGGCTACAACCCCGAAAATCCTGACCCGTCAGTAGCCGGCGCCAAACCTCTTCCTCTCTGGTGCCTTCTGCGTCAGGATCTCTATCTCAACGAACAGCCCTCCGCCTTCCTCACCGTCCATTGGAAGCACACCTTCGGCGGCATCACTCTTCTCGATGTGATTCCCGGCGAGCGGACCGATCTCCTCAGTGCCTAGTTGACAGTCATTTCGGATTAGTACCACAATGTATATCTAATTATGCTGGGTGAATTCGAATACCTGCTCATCACTACCGCCGCCCGTCTTGGGGAGAACGCCTACGGCGCGGCCATCCGCGAAGGCATCGAGGAAGTCGCCGAGCGCAAGTGCTCCATCGGCGCCCTCTACACCACCATTGAGCGTCTCGAAGGAAAAGGCCTCATCACCACCTGGATGGGCGAGGCAACGCCGGAGCGCGGCGGGCGCGCCAAGCGCATGGTCCGCGTCACCGGCAAAGGCACCCGCGCCGCAAAAGAGTTCTATGAAACCATGCTGCGCGTCTCGAGCGGCGCATCGTGGGCAGTAGGGCGGAATGAGAGACTCTCATGACATCCCCTTTGTGGTCTTTGGTGGAGTTTGCCGCCCGCCCGCTGGATCGCTTTGAGCGCGACGCCGTCGTGGGAGACTCAATCGAAATCGGCGAGGGCCCCTCACGCGCGCTGATCGGCATAATCGGCCTCGTCATCCGCCGCCAGGCACTGCTTTGGAAAGGCTGGCGTCCATGGCTCTCCGTGTTCGTCTTCGGAGTGCCCTGCACCGTGCTGCTCATGTCGGTATCTATTTCTGTTACGTGTACGTTTGACCGGCTCATGGGCTTGAAACTAAGTCACTGGGCGCCTACCGGACATGAAGGCTTCGCGCTGCTTCTCTGCCACATCTTCCTGCTCATCGCGTGGTCCTGGGCCACTGGCTTCACGCTCGGGTCGCTCTCGCCAAAAACGCTTTGGCTGAACGCCTCACTCGGTATGTTTCTGGCCTTCTCCTGTGCCACGCACATGCTCAATATGCTGGCTGTGTCCCAGTTCGCGCCGTTTCTCTTTCTGCTGCCCGTCATCTGGGGAGTCCGCCACGGCATCCGCAGCATCCAGCTAAGGCTGGACCACGCCTTTCTTCTCAGTGCGACCATGGCGGTGCTGATGTTCTCCGCCTGGTTCAGCAGCGCACTCTGGATCCCAAATTGGCTGCTGCTCTGCCCGGCCTTGTATCTGCTCGCCACCGCGCGCCGGCCCCGCCGGAATCAAGTCGCGCCATAACCGCCGCAGCACAAAGCTGTCGCAGAGCTACGACGGGCCTCTCATCATCAAGAGGCCCATCGCGCCCCTCATCTGTCTAGCGGTTTGAAGCGACCTCTACGCTCGACGGGACCTGTGAACCCGCCTTCGCTTCCACGTCGCGGCTGGGCAGCTTCGCCGTCCCGACATATTCGTTGGTTCCGCCAAACCATGCCTGCGTCAGGTACATCCCTCTACCTCCCCGCTGGAACACAAGATGAGCTTTCGAGGGACCACGCCCGTTCTCCCTGCGCACCATCAGAACCACGGCGTTCAATGTCTTCCTGTTGCGCACAGCAACGAACGAATCGGAGATCCTTTCGAGGGAGTAAGATCCCGCGGACAGATGATTGTTTCCGATCGAGAAATCAAACGGAATCGTGGCTGACATCTTGGCAGCGTCTGCGGCCTGTGCTTTAGCGCTGGGTGCTACCCCCAGCAGGCCAGTGACCATGGGAAGACTCAACAGCAGGTTGGCGAGAATTGCGGAGCGATGTGTCATCGGAGTTTCCTTTCCAGTGCAGCTACCGTTTCCCGGCAACCGCTTGCGATGGTCCGACTCTGCGCTCCCTTCCCCTAACCCGCCATGCACTGGCGATAATTCCGGAATAGAACGCGTATCGCCTCGTAACCCGCTGAGAATACGGCGCTTTCCTCGGACTATCTTCCGCGGATTCTCATCGCCCGCATCAAGTTCGCCGTGCTAGGCTCATCCGCAGCCAGTCTGCAGAGATCAGTTGATGGAAACGCGAGAAAGCAGCGCGCAACGCTGGCGCTTCGGCATCTTTGAAGTCGATGCGCGACGGTCGGAGCTGCGCCGCGGCGGCGCCAAGGTCAAACTGCGCGAGCAGTCCTTCCGCATCCTGCTTCTCCTGCTGGAGCGCGCCGGCGACATCGTCACCCGCGAAGAACTCCGCCAGGGTCTGTGGCCGTCTGACACCTACGTCGATTTCGACCACAGCCTCAACACCGCGATCATGAAGCTGCGGGATGCCCTGGGCGATTCCGCCGACAAGCCTCTTTACATCGAGACCATTCCCAAGCGAGGCTACCGCTTCGTCGCTCCTGTATCGCAACCCGTGGATTCCCGCAGTGAGGCGCCCCCTACGAATAGCGCCCCTGTTGCGCCCCCCACCGGTGCACATATGTCCGATGCACAGGTGTCCGCTGGACAGCCGACCGTCCCGGCCAAACCGCGCGGCCCGCGTCGTCGGGTCGCTTACACGGTCACAACACTATGCCTGCTGCTCTTCTCCGCTGTCGGAGCGATGTTCTTCCTCAAAAGCTGTGACCTCATCCGATCAACCGACAAAACTTCGGCGCCACAGCCGTTGCGCATTGTTCCCATCACCAGCGCAGCGGGCAACGCTACCGCGCCGGTCTTCTCGCCCGACGGCCGGGAAATCGCCTTCGTCTGGGACGGCCCGGATCGTCAGCGGTATGACCTCTACCTGCAGTTGATCGGCGCGGAAACTCCGCTTCGTCTCACTCACAACCAGCGCGGTCTTCTCGGTCGCCCGGCATGGTCTCCCGACGGGACCCAGATTGCATTCACCCGATGCGATGGCAGGAACGACGGCGTCTACGTCGTGCCCGCGCTCGGCGGTGCGGAGCGCAAGATTACAGAAGTGGGCTGCCTGTTTTCACTTCCCGGTCCGCTCGTCTGGCTTTCCGGCGGCGAACAAATCCTGATGATCGACCACTGCTCACCAGACAGGCCCTTCGGCATTATCAGCTTTTCGCTCGCCACCGGGGACAAGCGGTGCCTCGTCAATACCTCCGCCAAAAGCTCGGACAGCGGCTTCGGGTTCTCGCTCTCGCCCGACGGCCGGACCATTGCATTCAGCAACACAACTAGTTCGTTGTGCTGTGACCTCTATACCGTTCCCGTCGGCGGAGGAACCCCGAAGCACCTCGGATTCTCAGATGGTCAGGTAGGCTGCAATACACTCACCGAGTTCGGTTGCAGCGGTCTCATGTGGTTGCCGGACAGCAAAGCCATCGTCTTCATCTCCAATCGAACCACGCTTCCTTCCATGTGGCGTGTGCCGGTGGATGGCGGTCCAGTCGAACGCGAAACCACCTACCCAGCCATTGGAAACTTCTCAAAGGATGGTCGAAGTTTTGTCTACTCGCAGGAATCCAGCTCGGAGCCTCCAGCCATCTGGCGGGCGGATCTTCGTGCCGCAGGCGGTCCCGTCACCAGCAACAAAGGCCTGATCAAAACGCAATATCCGGAGATGGATGCGCAGCCCTCTCCAGACGGCAGCCAGATCGTCTGGATGTCCATCAGGACAGGCTCTGAGGAGCTCTGGCTCTCCGACAGGAACGGCGAACATTCGGTACAACTCACCCATCTCCAGCGATATTCCGGTACGCCGCGATGGGCTCCGGATGGAAAACAGATCGCCTTCGATAGCTACACCAAAGCCGGGGCGCAGATCTTCGTGATCGATACCGAGGGCCGCAATCTGCGCCAGATCACCGGCGGCACGTACGACAATGTCGTCCCCAGTTGGTCGCGCGACGGCAGGTTCATCTACTCTGCCTCCAGGCGTAGCGGAAGCTGGCAGCTTTGGAGGCACGCGCTCTCGACTGGCGCCGAGACACAGGTGACCCAGCACGGCGGCTTCGCCGGGTTTGAATCCTTCGACGGCCGAACCTTCTACTTCTCGAAGTTCGATCAGGCCGGTCTCTGGAGCATCCCGGAAAGCGGCGGCACGGAGTCGCTCGTCGTGCCGGATAAACCCGGCGCCGGCTTCTGGGGACATTGGGCCGTGACAGACAGCGGCCTCTACCTTCTGGATACGGGAGGCGAGCCCAAAGCAAGTATCGAATTCTATCGTTTTGCCACCGGGCGGCTCTCGCACGTTCTCACGCTGGAAAAGAAAGCAGCGCGGCTGCAACCCAGCCTGAGTGCAACGGCGGATGGCAAAACCGTTTACTACACCCAGTACGACCGGCAGAGCGTAATCAAGCTGATGGAATTCGCCCGCTGATGACTGCCAGGGTCTGCGTGGAAGCCACCCACCTCGTCATCTCGACCGAAGCGGTTCTCGCAACGCAAGAACCGCGAAGTGGAGAGACCTGCTTTTGACCAACGACCGCTCGCGTCTGAACCGTTCAGCTCTTCAGCAGATTCTTCGCCAGAAAGATCACATTCGCCGGCCGCTCCGCCAGACGGCGCATGAAGTACGGATACCACTCCGCCCCGAACGGCACATACACCCGCACCCGATAGCCGTCACGCACCAGCGCCCGCTGCAGATCGCGCCGTATCCCGTACAGCATCTGGAACTCGAAGGCCGAGCGCGCAATCCCCTGCTTCGCTACGAAGGCGCGAGTCGCCTCTACCATCGCCTCATCGTGCGTCGCGATCCCGTGATACACACCGCTGGCAACCAGGATCTCCGCCAGCCGCACAAAGTTCTCGTCCACCTGAGCCTTCGCCGGAAACGCCTTGTCCGGCGGCTCCTGGTACGCCCCCTTGCACAACCGGATGCGGATGCCATCCTTGAGCAGCACCCCGATATCCGCCTGGCTCCGGTAGAGGTACGCCTGGATCACGATGCCGATATGCTCCTCACTGCCCGGCTCAGCCCGCAGCCCTGCCCCGGCGCCGCCCAGCTCAGCATGGATCCGCCGAACCATGTCGATGGTCGCCTGCGTGTACTCGCTGCCTTCCATGTCCACGCGCACAAAGCTGCCCGTCCTACGCGCATGCTCCGTCATCTCCCGGACAATCCGCTCCGCCAGCGCCGGATCAAGGTCCATGCCCATCTGCGTCAGCTTCACGCTCACGTTCGCATCCAGGCCGCGCTGGTGAATCGCGTCCAGCAGTTCGTGATAGATCGAAGCTGAGCGAAATGCTTCTTCCGGCGAGGAAACGTTCTCACCCAGGCTGTCGAGCGTAACGGAGATTCCTTCCGCGTTCAGAGCAGCCGCCGCGTGCAGCGCGTCCTCTGTATGCAGACCCGCCACAAAGCGGGACGAAAGCCGCCGGCCCAGAGAAGAAGCCTCAGAGAACCTGCGGATGGGGGCGTTTCGTGACAGTGCAATGAATGTGCTTCTTAGAAAAGGCATGTTCGGGACAGGCAACTCGTGATCCTCGCACAGGTCACCGCTCCTCTGCAAAAGCAGTGGCTGAACTTGCATTGCGCTTACAGTCATCCGAGTAATCCGTAACTGAATGGGTGACTACGATTTCAGGAGACAACTGAGCCCAAGGAGGCGCATCCTAGCTAGGTATCGCAACGGCTAAATTACGGCGCGCACCCCTCTCCCGAGCGCGCATTGCGAATACGCTGGAAGTTCAAAACCACGGAATACGGTTACTCCGTAACTCCGGCGAGGGTCCCCCGATGGTGAATCACTGTGCGAACCCACAATGCTGCAAGCCGCTTCACTATTTGCGTGAAGGCCGGGTCTATGTCTTTGACGTAACCAGGCCCTTGGCAAACGGCGAACGCGCACCACGTCGCATGGAGCATTTCTGGCTCTGTGGCACGTGTAGTGAAATGTATCTCCTGGAACAAGTAGAAGACCGGACGGTGCGCATCAACGCGCGACCGAAAGCGCCGATCACCGCAAACGTGGTGCCTTTCAAGGCGCCGCACACCATCGCATCCTGAACACACATTCACTCCGGGTGCGCCATTCCATGCGCAGCGTAGGGTGGGTAGTTCCCAGCAGCCCCGCTGGGTCACTTATGCGATGCGCCTGCCGCAGCTCCTCGCATCAGCCCCACAGGTTGCCGGTAGCGTCCCGTCAGCGCGTTCCAGCGGATAAACACGAGCTCCAGCAGCATCTGCATCCCGTCACGTAAGTAACTGATACGGCTACGTTCGTCGTGTCCCCAGGTGACCGGCACCTCGGCAATCCTGAGCCCCCGCTTGATCCCTATAAACAGAATCTCCGGATCGAATCCCCACCGCTCAATGCGCTGCAGACCGAAGACCAGTTGCGCCGCCTCCCGGCGAAACGCCTTGAAGCCGCACTGGGTATCCGCAAATGGCAGCCGCATGATGGTCCGGGTCAGCGCGTTGAAGCATCGCCCGAAGATCCGCCGGTACAGCGGCTGCTTGTGCACGATCCGCTTGCCGATCAGCCACCGCGACCCGATCGCCACGTCCGCACCTTCGGCGATAGCGGCAAACAGCCGTTCCGCCTCTTCGATCGGAGACGACAGGTCGGCGTCGGTAAACATCACAATTTCGCCCGCCGCCCGCAGCATCCCATTCCGCACGCTGTATCCCTTGCCCCGATTCCGACCGTTGCGGATCAGCCGCACCTCGGGGTGCTCCCCGGCCCAGGACTCGACCAGCGCCGCGGTATTGTCGCTCGAGCCGTCATCCACCACCAGCACCTCAGCATCCCACCCGGACTTCCGGATGCACCCGCTTACAGAGGAAAGCGCCCGCTCAATGCGCGCGGTCTCGTTGTAGGCGGGAATCACAATGCTGTAGCGTGGATGGCTCAAAACCGGTCGGCTCCCCAGGCCCTCAACTCCTGCTCTCATAGTAGCGGGAACCGGCCCGCACACGCGTGGCCGGGGCAGCAAAATCTCTGGAATTCAACAACATATCGCCGCTACAAAATCAAAGGAGTCCGATTTTTCTTCTACAGAACCCGCGACCGCGCATCTATCATTGGATTGCAGCATTTGTGTGTGAACTTGCCTGGAGCCGCCAGAGACATGACCAAAGCCGATCTTGTTGAGGAAGTCACCCAAATTGGAGATCTGACCCGCCGCGATGGCGAGGTCGTGGTCGACACGGTCTTCGACGCCGTCATCCAGGCTCTGCAGGCCGGAGACAAAATCGAAATTCGCGGCTTTGGCAGCTTCCGCATCCGCCAGCGCAAGCCACGCACCGGCCGCAATCCCAAAACCGGAGACAAGGTCGAAGTCCCCGCCAAGCGTGTCCCCTACTTCAAACCCAGCAAAGAACTGCGCGACCTGGTCAACCCCAAAGGCGAAGCTTCAGAGTCCCGGAATCACTAGACGCTGCGAGTGGACCGGGTGCCCTGCTCTAGCCGCAGGCGAGGGTGGGTAGTTCCTGACAATCGAGTTGCACCCCGAAGAGTCCCTTACTTTTCCACCCCAACCACGCTCATCATCCGACCGCAAAAACCCCGCTCCGCGCGATAGGAGAAGAACACCTCCGGCTCGCAATTCGTGCAGCGATACGCCGTCGCAATCGACTCCGCACGCACTCCCGCATCCAGCAGTTGCCGCCGGTTCGCTTCGATCAGATCCAGATGCAGGTTTGGCCCCATGTTGCTGTGTCCCGGCGCCCGCGCCGTTAGAAACAGCAGCGGATACTTTTCCTTCACCGGGTCCGAATCATAGACCTCGGAGAACAGCTCCGGCGCATAGCTGAACTGCGAAAGAAATTCGCTCCGGACCTCCTCGCCCACCGCATAGCAGCATGCCCCAATTGCCGGTCCGATCGCCGCCTCCAGGTCCTCCGGTCGGCTGCCGAACTCCAGCCGCATCTTCCCGATGCCGCCCTCCACAATGCGCTTCAGCGTGCCGCGCCACCCGGCATGAAACGCCGCCACCGCGTGCCTCCGGCGGTCCCGCACCAGCACCGGGACGCAGTCCGCCGTCTGGATGCCCAGCATCACCTCCGGATCGTCCGTCATCATGCCGTCCGCACGCAGCAAACGCTGCCCATCCTCGCGGGTCACCCGCCTTGTCAGGTTGGAGTGGATCTGCTTCAGCGTAATCAGCACCCGCCCCTCGGCTCCCGCAGCGGCCATCAGCCGCCGCCGGTTCTCCCGAACGTTCGCCGGATCGTCTGACTCCGTCAGTCCCAGATTCATCTCCCCGGCCGCGACCTCCTCACGGCTGTACACCGTAGAAACACCGCCGCGCCGCGTGCTGAATCCATGCGGTACGCGCGCCTTCCGCCACCGGGGCAACACCAGCGTCTCCACCGCGCCTGCGCGATCCAGAGCAAGCTCGGTAGCAGGCGTCTCCACCATGTCCTCCGGCCCCTGCCGCTGATACCGCGGGCTCTCCCGGCGGATCAACCGCCGCCCATGCGTCAGCCCCACACCCGCCAGCAGATCGTCCACGGCGTCAACAGATTCGTGCACCCTGCTCTTCCCCGAATGCGGCATACATTCTGATTTTAGAGGGTTTCGGCCTGGGGCTCCGGATGGTTCGCCTGCAGCTAGCGAACGAGCAAATGGGCCCGCTTTCCGGCGGGCCCGCTCTAGAGGCTTGAATGGGATATCAGATTAGCTGATGGATGAGGGCTGGACCCTCGAAACGGAGGTAGACACTGCGAGGTAGGTTCACGACTGCTGGAAGTAGCCTCTGTACGTGCAGGTATGAGTGTTGTTCTCGAAGGAAGGTTGCCGAAGCTCGAAATCTTTTCGACCCGTCAGGTAAGTGCCGCCCCCAACAGCTCCTTCAGCGATGCAATGTACCGCTCCAGCGCGGCCCGGCCAGCCCCGGTCATCCGATAGAGCGTCACCGGCTTCCGAGCCACAAACTTCTTCTCCACCCCCACATAGCCGGCTTCCTCCAGCTTCAGCAGGTGCGCGCCCAGGTTGCCGTCGGTCGATCCGGTCTTCTCCCGCAGCCAGGTAAACTCCGCCTCGTCCACGCCCGAAAGCAGCGACAGCACCGCCAGCCGCATCTTCCCGTGCACCACGGGATCCAGATCTGGCAGCTGGTTCGGCAGCTCAGGCATGTTGCACCTCACCTCCCCGTGCCCGCGCCTTATCGCGGCTCTCCCGGATCATCAGGTAAATCCCGAAAGCGATGTTGCATATCAGCGTCGCGCCGAGAAAGATATAGGCCACTCCCGCAGCCGCCACAAAGCAGCTCGCAATCGCCGCTGCCCACCACACCGCTCCCACCACAATCTGCGCCGTCCAGCGGAGGAAGCTGCCGGAAGCCCAATGCGCGATCCCCAGCATCACCTCAATTGCCGCCATAAAGGACTGCGCCTGGTAGTGACCAGTGAAAGCCACCGGGAACGCAAACACAAAGATGCCAAAGCCCATCGCCGACCAGATGGCCTGCAGCGCGCGGCTCTTCTCCGTCCGTGGCTTGTTCTGCGTTCGCCTGCGCGCAATCCCCACCGTCAGCAGCACCGCAAAGATCATCGTGATGGGCCATGCCAGCAGCGCGCCGCCGGCATGAGGCAGATAGCTCGACCATGCCACCGCTACAAAATACGCAATGCCCCACAGCAGAAAGTTCCAGCCCCATTCCTCGGTGCTCCTGCGGCCCTCCCGCATCATCGACTCGATCAGCGCAATCCGTTCCTCCAGCCCGCCTTCCTGCACCGCCCCTCCGCCTCTCGCGTTCTCATCCATACCCATCTCCGTCTCCTCTCGTCACCATCATTGTGCTATTTGTTTCGTTGCCCCGCCTGAACTTGCTCGCCGCATCAGCAACACCACAGCGGTCGCCACGATGCATCCCCACATCAACAGCCGCACACTCCCGGTTGCCGCGAACAGCACATACGCCAACGCGAAGCACCACATGAACAGCTCCCCGCCAATCGCCTGTCCCCATTTCGGCCGCATTTCGCCGGCCGCCACACGCGGCCGCAGGCTCGGAATCAACCGCGGCACCGCCGCCAGGTACTGTCGATAGCCCTCGCCCTGCGTAGCCTTGAGCGCCCGTTCTTCGCGCAGCGTCAGGCGATACTGAAACAACGTGATTGCCACCAGCAACACCACAAAACCACTCCGGCTGGCAGCGAACGCAATGCCGAATGCCATTAGAATCGTGCCCAGATACAGCGGATTGCGCACATATCGATAAGGCCCATCGGCCACCAGCCGCGAATCGTGCACACGCGGATCGTGGACAACATCACTGCGCATATACGCCGCGGCCCAGGTGCGCAGCGCCGCAGCGCCAAGCGTTGCCCCCGCTCCAACTGCAAAGATCAGCGCCTTGACCGTATGCACATTGCCGCCCCCGCGTGTCAGTAGTCCGGCCAGCCCCGCGGCCGCCGAGACGTGGTCCCACCAGGAAAGCTCGAAGGCCGCAAAAAAGATCGCCGCAATCACCCACACCCGAAAGCGATACTCCACGTCACCCGCCATCAGCCAGCTCTGTCCATCGCGTCGCATCGTTTCCCTCGTCTCCATTCCGGTGCGCCCACCACCGCGCATCATCAATCTCAAACTAAAACGGGCGCGTCTCCTAACCGCCGAACCGCAGCGTGATCCCCGGCCCCAGCCACCACACATACTCAATCAGCAGCACAGCCGCTACAGCCCACAACAGCGGCAGTCTCGGAATCGCCACAACAGCTGTTTCTTTTTCTTGTTGTTTACGAGCAGCCAGTGCCGCAATGCTCGGAATCCACAACAGCGCGGAGGCTCCTCCAAAAGACGATGCCGCAGCCGAGATCAGCACCAGCTTCCAGCCCATCGGGTTGCGGGCGCCGGCCAGACATGCCGTCAGACCGCCGGCAAAATAGATCGCCCACGTCACGCGGCACATTCGTGCTTTGTCCAGGCCGACAATGGCCGCCAGTTCGCGCGCCAGCACCCATGCACAAGCGCTATAACTCACCACTCCCAGCAGCGTAAAACCCATGCGCCACGCCCATAGCGGTGACAGCCCCTTCATCCACTCCGCCCAGTCGCCAATCCCGCCAATGCCGGAGAAAAGAAAATACCCCGTCCCCAGCAACAAATTGAAAGCGGCAAAGGTCCATACAAAGAGTCGCAGCGCGGTCCCAGGGCTGCGGGATTTTCGCAGGCTGGGGTGAAACGGCAGCATGACCGCGGGTCTCGTTCCGTGCAACAAAGCCAGGCTCAGCACGCCAACCGCAAGATTCACCAGCGTCCCGGCAGCCAATATCGATCGCGTGTCGAAGCCCGCGTCCATGTAGGTCGAGGTCACCGTGATGTGTCGCGCGCCGGAGAGCCACGCCGCTCCGCCATGCCCGAGTCCCTCGTGCAGCACATTCGAGATCATGTAGGCCAGCACTCCGAACGCCGCCAGTGTCCACAGATCGTCCCTGCGCGCGAACGAAAGCGTGGTTACTATTTGTCGTCGGTGTTCACGCTTCGTCACAACGCCCATATCATTCGCCCCCGCAATCTCTGATGGAGCCCTATCCAACCGCCGGCAGGGTGGAGTTGCTTGCGTTTCCCTGAGCGGAAAGCCGAAACGCTGCATACAGAGCAGCCGCCGCGCTGATCCACAAAATCAAGCCGGCACCCACGCACTCCACCGTGTCCCGAACCGAAATCGGAAGCCAAAGGGCAGCCGCCGCGCACAGCATCATCGCAATCCCTGTCTTCACATGCTGCGGGGCCGAGAATATCCGTGCCAGCGGAAGAAAATGAGCGCCAACGATCAAGACAATCGCGGGAATGATCCATGCGTTGAGGTGCAGATTTGCAAGCAGATTCACCACTCCGAAAATTCCTACCCACTGCACGACATTCACGATCATGAACACGCGCATCATCTGCTTCTTTTCGGGCGTTTCCACTTCGACGATCTTCGGAAGCCGCCTCCGCACCAGCACACCGAGGAATCCGATCAGGATGAAAACCGGCAGCACGGCCGCAAGACCCGCCTGCCACGAATGACCGGCGCTCACCAACCCCAACATCAGCCACACCGCGCCAAAGAAGCCCACGATGGTGGCGCCAATGCTTGAACCCTTCGCCCGTTCGCAACGGAAGACTTCCTCACCACCCATAATCGCCTCCTTAAGAGCACTCTGTATTGCAGAGCATCCACGCAGACTACTCTGCACCTTAGAGTGAATGAAGTCAAGAGAATTTTCGTAGGTCCTTCTTAGCCCAGGCTTTGGTTACTAAATGCTTCCCAAATATGACACAGACAGTCATATTCGGACTTTCCGGTGCCTTTCGATCACTCCTGACACCGCTCTTAGACGCTCTTCAGCGCCTCCCCAATCCATTCCTCGAAGGCCTCCATACTCTCGTCGCGACCCAGAAAGCCCTGGACCATCGCTCGCCCCGGAGCCGATCCTCCCTTATCTATCACAGACTTACGGTACCGTAAGGTCGTTGCGTCCTCCAGCAGCCGCCCGCGATCGAACTGGTTGAAGAAGTCAATCGCAATCACCTTGTCATAGAGATACGTGTAGTAGTTCGATGAGTATCCGCACAGGTGCGTGAAGCTGGCATACATGCGATTGCCTTCTACCCATCGGTAAGGCAGGAACCTTTCATAATCAACGCGTAACAGCGCATCCAGATTGAGCGTATCCGGGTCGCGGTCATGCACATCGAGCGCGTAATGGGTATAGAAGAGCTGGGTTCGCACCCAGTCTGCTCGCCCAAAAGCCCCCGCCTGGTTCATCGTAGCCACCAGCTCGGCCGGGATCGCCTCGCCCGTAACGTAATGTCGTGCAAAGGTTTGCAGGAGCTTTGTATCGCGGAAGAACTCCTCCAGCATCTGCGACGGCACCTCGACGAAATCCCCCTCGGTTGCGATGCCGCTGATGCCCGCCCACTGCTGCTGCCCACCCAGAATGGCATGCATCAGGTGGCCAAACTCATGAAAATACGTGACTACGTCGGAGTGCTGCATCAGCCCCGGGTCCCCCGCCTTGTCCTCGCCGGCGGGAAAGTTCGAGGCCCCGCCAGGGAAATTACAGATCAGAGCGGCTTCCGGAATCTGCCGCCTTGCGACGCCCGGCACCAGCGGTGCCGCGCTGAACCACTTGTCCTTGCCCTCGCGCGGATGCATGTCCAGGTAGAACCTGCCCGCAAGTTCCCCATTGTCAAACACATCCCACGCCGACACAGACGAATGCCATACCTCCGCATTTGCGGCCGGGCGGAACTCCACTTTGAAGAGTCGAGCCGCCGTCGCCAGCACACCCGCTTCTACCTGTTCGTAGGGGAAATACGGCCGCACCGCCTGCGAATCGAAGGCAAATTCCCGCCGTCTATATTGCTCCATCCAGTATCCACGGCTCGAAGCATCAATAGTTTGCAGCCCTGGTTGCTGGTTTTTCGCGAAATCCAGGATGATGGCAT
>CAWHMM010000009.1:0-72854 GCA_963830555.1 uncultured Acidobacteriaceae bacterium | reverse complement strand
TACCATCCAGCTCATAGGCGACGCCGCCAAAAGCCTGACCGTCGATCTGAATCTGCTGGCTGGCCTGTGGATTTTCATCGGAAGCGTGGCTCCAACCCAGTTGCTGTGCGCCAGGCAACAGCAGTTCCAGGCTGGTAAAGTTGCGGCCAGAGATGGGCAAATCTGCGACTGTCTTCTGGTCAAAGACCTGCGCCACGTCCGCGCGGTCTGTTTTCAACTGCGGGATCGCATCCGCGTTGACGTTGACTGTCTCGCTCGCACCGCCGGTCTGCATCGCCGCGTCCACCTTGGGCGACGTATCCGCCAGCACCTGCAGATGGTTCGTTTCGAAGCTCTTGAACCCGGTCATTTCCACCTTCACGGTGTAAAGATCCGGAATCATGTGCTCCACGGTGTAATTGCCGGACTCATTGGACTTGGCGGTCACGGACGTGCCTTTGTTTTCGTCCGTTACCGTTATCGTCGCGCCGGGGATTGCCGCGCCGGAAGCATCCGTCACCGTCCCGTTGACCGATCCATAGATTGCCTGTGCGTGAACGGTACCTGGAACGTAGGCTAACGCTGCCCCAAGGCAAACGGTCAGAACCGCTCGCATGCGTCTTGTCATATCGGTCTCCCTGAAAATGCTGCTCTGGCGCCCTGCCGTGCCCTCTGAAATCTGCATCAGCAGTTATGCGTTTGCTACCGTTGCGTACTCTTGGCGGTACTGCTTCCAGTTCATCCAAACGGATGATTACTGTGAGCGGCTGAACTATAAAGACGGAAGAACGCAAGTGTCAAAGGGAAAATCGTTCACTGTCGGACGGCCCTTTCATACAATAAAATTTCGATGTCTCAGCCAGACAAACGTTATGCGAAAGCACTCATAGTTAGCGTTTACGCTACATTCCTCGCCTTTGGTGCGCATGCGCAGAAGGTATCCAGACCGTACACGGCAGTGGCAACGCATCCCGCTCCGGCCTGGTTTGAAAACGTCGCGCCCGAGGCCGGAATCAAGGTGCTGAATGTTAACGGAGGGGTAATCTCCAAGCGGTACATTCTCGAAGCCACCGGCTCTGGCGTAGCCATCCTTGATTACGACAATGATGGCTACCCCGACATCTTCCTCGTCAACGGCACCTACCTGCATCCCGAAGGCAAAGAAGCCGGGGCTTCGCCTACCAGCCATCTCTTCCACAACAACCACGACGGCACCTTCACCGATGTGACGGCGAAAGCCGGCCTGACGGACACCGGATGGGGCCAGGGCGCCTGCGTCGGGGATTACGACAACGACGGGCTGCCCGATCTATATGTAACCGGCTACGGCGAGAATCGTCTCTACCACAACGAGGGCCACGGCCGATTCCGCGAGGTCGCCGGGCAGGCCGGCGCCGCCGGCACCGGTAAGGAGTGGGGCACCGGCTGCGCCTTCGTCGATTACGATCGGGACGGCAAACTCGATATAGCCGTCGCCAACTACGTCCACTTCGACATCAAGGATGTTCCCGAGCCCGGCAAGGCGCCCGGCTGCATGTGGAAGGGTGTCCCGGTCATGTGCGGCCCACGCGGCCTGGAGTGGGCGCCTAACACGCTCTATCACAACCTGGGCGACGGCAAATTCGAAGATGTCTCCATCAAGAGTGGCTTCACCAAGACCAACGGCCACTATTGCTTCTCCGTCTCTACCATCGACGCCGATGAAGACGGCTGGCCTGACATCTACGTAGCCTGCGACTCGACGCCCGCCATCCTCTACCGCAACAATCACGATGGCACTTTCACCGATCGCGCCGCCGATGCCGGCGTGGCCTTCAACGAGGATGGCCGCGAGCAGGCCGGCATGGGTTCCACCGTCGCCGACTACGACGGCGACGGTCACCTCGACATCTTCAAAACCAACTTCTCCGATGACACCGCCACGCTCTACCACGCCCAAGGCGACGGCACCTTTGACGACGTGACCTATCCCGCCGGTCTCGGCATCAACAGCGACAAGCTCGGCTGGGGGACCATGTTCCTCGACATCGACAACGATGGATGGCCCGACATCATCTCGGCCAACGGCCACGTCTACCCCGAGGTCGACTCCAGCCATCTCGGCTCCGACTACCGCGAGCCTCGCCTCCTCTATCACAACCTCGGCAACGGCAAATTCGCCGATATCACCAAAGACTCCGGCCCCGGCATCACCACGCCCGCTTCCGCACGCGGCCTCGCCATCGCCGATCTCTGGAATGACGGCCGCCAGGAGGTCGTCATCAACGACGTCAGCTCCTTGCCCATGCTGCTGGTCAATCGCACCCCGAACAGCAATCACTGGATCGGGCTGGCCCTCACCGGCACAAAATCCAATCGCAGCGCCATCGGCGCGCGCGTCACCGTGCGCGGCACTGCGGCCGGCCCCACTGCGACTGCCAAGGAGCGCGTCTGGGTTAACGAGGTGCGCAGCGGCTCCTCCTACAACTCATCGAGTGACATGCGCCTTCACTTCGGCCTCGGTCCCTCGCCCGAGCTCAAAGAAGTCCAAGTAAGCTGGCCCTCCGGCCTGACCGAAGCCTTCCCCGCCCCGCCCATCGACCACATCACCTCGCTCACCGAAGGTTCCGGCAAGCCGCTGGCAGCGAAACCTGCACCATAGCCATGGACCTTGCCTCTAGATTGGCTGCTTCCCGATGGCGAACCCCCACGCCTTCTATTGAATAAATGTTTGCCAGAGCAATCGCAGACTCACGATTGCGAATCAAAATGTCATTCAACCCAGCGTGAAGTAGGAAACGGAAGGAATCGTCCCAACCCGACGCGATGATGAAAAACTCCTTAGTCTCCGAGAGAGAAGTAGATCAGCCCTCATTTCACAACAACGGCGTAGAGCGCCTGTATACCGGCGTCTCCGGCCTCGACGACATTCTGCTCGGCGGACTGCCAAGGGGTCACCTATACCTGGTCGAGGGGAATCCGGGCACGGGCAAGACCACACTGGGGCTCCAGTTTTTGCTCACCGGCATCGGAAAGGGAGAACGGGTCCTCTACATAACGCTCTCAGAATCGCAACAGGAGCTCCGACAGTCTGCCCTTTCCCACGGCTGGTCCTCGGATTCCCTACTCATATGCGAATTGGCGCCTCCGGAGGAGGACCTGAAGCCGGAGACCCAATACACCGTCTTCCATCCTTCCGAGGTTGAGCTCGCTGACACCATGGCCGCAATCTCCAGAGAAATTGACGCCGTCCAGCCGCAGCGCCTCGTCTTCGACTCGCTCTCGGAGCTGCGTATGCTGGCTCGTGATCCACTCAAGTATCGCCGCCAGATTCTGGCCCTGAAGCGTCATTTGGCCGGACGCGACTGCACCACCCTGATGCTGGATGACGGCACTGCGGAAGGTGGCCAGGACCTGCAATTGCAAAGCATCGCCCACGGTGTGATTCACATGGAGACCATCAACCGCGACTATGGCGTGAACCGTCGCCGGCTCCAGATTTACAAGGTTCGCGGCGCCAGGTACTCGGCAGGGTTTCACGACTACACCATTGAGAGGGGCGGAGTCACTGTCTATCCCCGGTTGATAGCTGCGGAGCATAAACCCGGCTTTCATCGCAAGAATGTCCCCAGCGGCATCCAGGAGCTCGACGATCTCTTTCGTGGAGGCATTGACACCGGCACCAGCACCCTTCTCATGGGGCCGGCGGGCTGCGGCAAATCCACGATCGCTCTCCGGTACGCGATCTCAGCTGCCCAGAGAAATGAAAAGGCGATGATCTTCGCCTTTGACGAGTCCACAAGGACACTTCTCGATCGCGGGCGGGCGTTGCACATGGATCCCGACCCTCTGATTGAAAAAGGCACTCTCGAACTGCAGCAGATCGATCCCGCGGAGCTTTGCCCCGGACAGTTCGTCTCCCGCGTCCGGCAGCTGGTCGACGAAGAAAATCTGCGAGTGCTGGTGATCGACAGCATAAATGGCCTGCTCAATGCCATGCCCCACGAGCAGTTTCTGGCAATGCAGCTGCACGAACTATTCGCTTACCTCGGCCAGCAGGGAATCGCAACCATCCTCACTCTTGCTCAACATGGGGTCGTCGGGAGCATGGTGGCGCCAATTGACATAAGCTACCTCGCAGACACGGTTCTGCTATTCCGGTACTTTGAGAGAGCCGGCGAAATTCGCCAGGCGCTCTCCGTTGTAAAAAAACGCAGCGGCCCACATGAACGCGCCATCCGCGAGCTTATCTTAGGAGACGGCAGAATCTATGTTGGTGAGTCGCTCACGGATTTCGAAGGTATCCTCACCGGAGTACCGCGATTCATCGGACCGCCAGCCGATTAGAATGACACCCCAGGTTGAGGGGAAGATATCTCCGTCTGATGATGTCGGACGGATGGAGCGCCGCGCCATCATCCTTGCTCCAACCGGCAGGGACAATGAACTGATTGCCGGACTGCTGGAGCGAGCCGGCCTGCCCTGCCATGTAACCGGTTCTATCAGCGAGCTCAGCCGTGAAATTCAGAACGGCGCGGGCGCGGCCATCATTTCTGAGGAGGCCCTAGCCGGAAACGGGATACAGGAGGTCCTTGAGATCGTCGACCGGCAGCCCTCCTGGTCTGACTTCCCTCTGATCCTGCTGACGGTGGGAGGCCAGGTTACGGCCGAAAGCGAACGGCTCCGCGAATTGCGCCGTCCGCTGGGGAACGTCTTTCTTTTGGAAAGACCGATCCGCCCCGAGACTCTGCTCGGTACCCTCGAGATCGCGTTGCGTGGACGCCAGCGTCAATATCAGATTCGCGATCAGATCATGCAATATGAAAAGGCGCAGGAAGCTCTTCGCCGCTCCGAAAAGCTCGCCGTCACCGGCCGCCTTGCTGCCAGCATCGCACACGAGATCAACAACCCTTTGGAAGCAGTCACCAATCTGCTCTATCTCATGCGGACAGAGGCCGCCGGCGAGAAACAGCAGCGATATCTGCGGGAAGCAGAAAGTGAACTGGCGCGCGTGACCGAAATAACCACCCAGACCCTTCGCTTCTACCGTGAACCCAATAAGCCGGTGAAGACCTCGCTGGAAAGTGTCCTGGAGTCGGTGCTGGTCCTCTATCACTCTCGACTCGCCGCGGCAGCCATCACCGTCGAGCGCGATGTCCGGACGCCTTCCGCCACCGTACTATCCAGCCCCGGGGAACTCCGCCAGATCATCGCCAACATCATGGGTAACGCCGTTGACGCAATGCGCCACGGCGGCCGTGTCCGCATTCGAATATCCGCCGTGAAGGCATCAGACGGCTCGGCTGCCATCCGGCTCTCTATCGCCGATACCGGCTCAGGGATTGCTCCGGAGCTCCTGCCCCGGATATTCGAACCGTTCGTCACTACCAAAGGCGAGACCGGGACCGGCCTCGGATTGTGGGTCACCGACGAGATCGCCAGACGAAACGGATGGACAATCAAGGTTCGCAGCAGTCAACGTGCGGGGAATAACGGAACAATCTTCGTGTTGTGCATGCCTGCCGCCTGAGCCTGCTGGTGCCCAGGTTTTCATTCCTTAACGGGGCGTTCAGGTGACACCCCTAGACTGAGAGCATGTTCCTGCTCAAGGTCATCGTCCTCGCCATCGTGCAAGGGCTCGCCGAACTCCTGCCAGTCTCCAGCTCCGCGCACGTCATTGTCGCGGAAAAGCTCATGGGCCTCGATCCCTCCGCGCCGCAGATGACGCTGCTTCTCGTCATGCTCCACACCGGCACCATGTTCGCTGTCATCGCCTATTTCTGGAACACCTGGAAGAGCACCTACTTCTCGAACATCGACCTCTTCCGCCGCTTCATCGTGCGTTTAATCTGGGCCACCGTGCTCACCGGAGTCATCGGAGAGGGCATCAAGGAACTCATTGAACATACGTTGCTGCGCGGCACGGCCAAAGCAGAGATCGAGCAGCTCTTCAGCCACCTGGAATGGATCGCTCCGGCGCTCGCGGCTGTCGGCCTCCTCATCCTGATCGCCGGCATCGTCGAGCATCGCCGGCAGCCGGCGCCTCACGATCGCTCCGGACAGAGCACCCTCACCTTGCGGCAGGCCGGCTGGATGGGCGTCGTGCAGGGGCTCGCGCTTCCCTTCCGCGGATTCTCCCGCTCCGGTTCCACCATCTCCATCGGTATGCTCACCGGCACGGCAAAGGATGACGCGGAACGCTTCAGCTTCGCGCTCGCCGTCGTACTCACGCCGGCCGTGGTCGCGCTGGAAGCGCTGCGCCTTTCAAAAGCCGCGCATCTGCCCGGCGCACACATCGATCTCCACGCCTCGCTCCTCTCCAGCCTGCTCGGCATGCTCTTCTCGTTCCTCGCCGGACTGCTCGCGCTCAAATGGCTCAGTCGCTGGCTCGAAACCGGCCGCTGGTATCTCTTCGGCTTATATTGCCTCGCCGCTTCTGCCATCGTCTATGCCCTGCACGCGCACGGGTTTTAGGCAGCACCGCATCGCTCTGCTCCAGCGTTCTGCAGCAGGATCGCTCCCAAATGTTCAAGACAGCCGCACCGTCAAGGCGCTACATTGGTGCAGCAATCCACATGCTGCCCCGCACCCCGGCCCCGTCGCCCCTTAGCCGCCGCCAGGCGATCGCCCTCTTCGCCGCCTGCCTGGGCTCCCTCCTTATCTCGCCGCATATCAGCGCAGAAGACGCTTTCCTCTACGGCAAAGACATCGAAGGCCATGACGTAAGCTCGCTCGGCCCGCCGGGCACAACCTACATCGCTGCCATCTTCGTCGCCACGGATTGCCCCATCTCCAATCGCTACCTTCCGCTGCTCGTCCAGCTCTCCAGACAGTTCGCGTCGCAGGGTGTCCGCTTCTGGCTCGTCTATCCCAACCCCGGCGACACGCTCGCCGCCGTTCGCGCGCACCAGGGGCAATATCCAGCCGCCGCATCCTTGTCCCAGCTCATCGCGCCCGATTCCCGCTTCCTCGCCCGGGCCCGCGTCCATGTCACGCCCGAAGCCGCCATCTTCCACGGCGATGCAATCAGCCAGCCCGTCCTCTGGCACGGCCGCATCGACAACCGCTATCTCACCTTCGGCACCCAGCGTCCTGCCGCTACCCGCCGCGACCTGGCCGACGCCCTCCATGCGGTGATCGCCGGCCAAAAACCTGCGCCGCAATCCGCTCCCCCCGTGGGCTGCGCCATCATTCCGCGCGCATGACACTCGCCTCCTTCCGACCTGCAGCCATCGCCCTCCTGCTCGTATTCGTATCCACAGCAGGCACATACGCTCAGACAAACACGGAGGCGACGGAACCCGCTCCCACCTGGTCCAGACAGATCGCACCCCTCCTCTACAAGAACTGCACCACCTGCCATCATCCCGGGGGCGCCGGTCCCTTCAGCCTTCTCACTTACAACGATGCGCGACGCTGGTCTGCCCAGATCCTCACCGTTACGCAATCACGCTATATGCCGCCGTGGCTACCGGAGCCCGGATACGGCGACTTCGCTGACAACCGACGCCTCTCCGATCACGACCTCGCCGAAATCAAGCGTTGGGTCAGCGCCAACATGCCCGAAGGTATTGCTGCCGAAGCGCCTCCCGCGCCCGAGTACAACTCCGAATGGCAGCTCGGGCCACCCGACCTCGTCCTCACGGCACCGCAGTCCTACACCGCTCCCGCCGACGGCCAGGACCTCTTCCGCAACTTCATCTATCCGGTCCATCTCGCGCGCACCCGCTACGTTCGTGCCGTCGAAATACTTCCCGGCAACGCGCGGATCGTCCACCACGCCAACATCCTCATCGACCGGACCGCAGAGCTTCGCCGTAGCCACCCGAATGACTGGCGTGCCGGCATTCCCGGTATGGAGCTGGAGATCGGCTCCGGTGATCGCTTCGATCCGGACAGCCACTTCCTCTTCTGGAAGCCCGATACCCCCGCCATCGTCGAGCCGCCCGGCATGCCCTGGCGCATCGATCCCGGCAACGACCTCATCCTCAACACCCACCTCAAGCCCACCGGCCGCTTAGAAACGGTGCAGCCCCGCATCGGCCTCTACTTCACGGACTCTCCGCCCTCACGCGCGCCCATGCTGCTGCAGCTCGAGCACGACGCCGCGCTCAACATCCCCGCCGGCGATAGCCACTTGGTCGTCGAAGACGAGCTGCGCCTGCCCGTCACCGTCTATGCGCTCGGCATCTACCCGCACGCGCACTACCTCGGCAAGCAGCTCGAAGCCTGGTCCATTGCGCCCGACGGCAAGCGCACGCCGCTCATCCTTATTAAGGACTGGGACATCGACCGCCAGTCCGTATACAGCTACCGCAAGCCGCTGCTCCTGCCCGCGGGCTCTGTCCTGCACATGCGCTACGTCTATGACAACTCCTCTGCCAATCCGCGCAACCCCGCCAACCCGCCCGTGCGCGTGCACAACGGCAACCGCTCCACGGACGAGATGGGCCACCTTTGGCTGCAGGTCCTCCCTGTCCACGCAATGGAGCGCAATGCTGCCGGAAAGCAGACCGATTCCCGCATGCTTCTCGAGCGCGCCTGGATGGAACACCGCCTCAGGCGCGATCCCGGCGACTCGCTCGCCGCCTACAATCTCGCTTCGCTCGACACCATGAGCGGCGATCCCGCCGGCGCAATTGCGATCTATCGCAAGCTCGCTGCCGCTGGGGCCGCCAATTCTCCCAATGCGGCCCGCACCGCCACTTCCCTCGGGGCTGCCCAGCAGGAAAGCGGCGACTGGCAATCTGCGCTCGCGTCCTACAAGCTGGCCCTCAAACTCGATCCCCAATACACAGACGCGCGCTACGATCTCGCCACGCTTGAGCTGCACCACGATCGATATGAAGCGGCAGCATCCGATTACCGCCGCGTGATCCAGCAGCATTCGGATGATGCCGCTGCACACGGAGGCCTCGGCGCTGCTCTCGCACAACTCCAGCAATCAGACGCCGCCCGTGGCGAATTCGACCGCGCCCTGTCACTCGATCCCGCGCGGCCCGACACACTCGTCAACTATGCATCCTTCGAATTGGCTGCGAACAATCCAGAGCATGCGCAGGAGCTGCTCACCAAGGCCGTGTCGGCCGGTGCGCACGACGCCGCAACCTACCAGCAGCTAGCCTTCGCCGATCAGCAGACGCATCATCCCGTCGAAGCCGAGGCCGCTCTCCATTCCGCCATCGCCGCCGATCCGGCAGACCCCACCAGCCACGCGCTCCTGGCCCAACTGCTAGCCGCCCGCGGCGATCTCGCCGCAGCCATCACCGAGCAGCAGGCCGCCCTGCGCCTCAATGCAAAGGACGCAGACGGCTGGAGCAACCTCGGCGTCATGCACGCACAAACCGGCCAAACCACAGAGGCGCGCAGCGACTTCGAGCACGCATTAGCCGTCGACCCGCGTCACGCCGAGGCCAGAGCGAACCTGGAACACCTCAACACCGGCGCGTCGAAATAGCTGGCACTTCCGGGGATGATCGCTGTTCGGCCTCACGGCTCCATCTTCGTCATCCCGACCGGAGCGAAGCGAAGTGGAGGGATCTGCTGTTTCCACGCACGCAGACAGGGTACCTATTCCACGCCAAACACAAGGTGGGGTAGTTTCTTACCAACTCGACTGATTCACCTTCACAAGCAAAGTTTGGTAACTCCCATCTCGGGAATCCCGCGAAATCTGTGCCATTTCCGTTCCTCAAATTCGCTACACTGGAAATAGATACAAACGCAGTCACGAATGTGAAAATTGACAAGCCACCATAACGGTGGCTTTATCTATTGCTAAGTCCTTTGTTTTGACGAATGAAGCGATAAACCTTTTGGAAAGAAGAATTTAGCCCGCGGGAGACCCTCTATCTTATAGCAGCGCAATAACTTACAAGCCCCTCCCCGGTGACGGGAGGGGGGAGGGGGTACGGGTCACGTTACCCGGGCCCGGCTACGCGCGAATCTCTTGCCGCTCCAGACAAACGCGTGCGATGAGTGGTTCCACGACAATAAAAGGGTGTGAAGAGCTCATTTTCTCGGACAAGCCTGGGGACCGCCCGCCAAGTCCGCGGCCAACGCACGCGCCCGCTGGTCGTCCGGCGCAAAGCTCAGCAGCCGCTTCAACGTGGCCTCGGCATCGTCCTTTCGGCCCAGCCGGCACTGCCCCAGCGCCAGGTTGTATCCCGCGGCAGTCTGTGCCGGATCGGCATCGAAAACCTGCTGCCATAGCCGTACGGCAGTCGGGTAGTCTCCGGTTTCAGCGAAAAGTACAGCCAGGTCGCCCCGCGCGGTTCCATCGTTGGGATCAGCCGCCAGCGCCGCACGATATTCGCGGTCCGCCGTCCGCATGTCGGCCGCCTGCTGGTCCAGAAAACCCAATTCGGTATGCAGCTCTGCATCCTTTGTTCCGGGCGCCTGCTGCGCCTCCGCTTTGCGTAACAGCGCCTGTGCCGTTTCGCCGTTGGTCCGGTCACCGCGATGCGCCATCTGCGCATACGCCAGCCCCAATTCCCGATCGCTCGCCTCCTCGTGGCCAATCGAAATCAGCGCTCCGCCAGGCTGGGAAGCGGCGTGAGTCATCTGCGAACCGGTGTTCACGATCTGTATGCGATGATCCGTCACCTGCTCATGAGCGATGTCCTCGCTTGCGGCGCGCGGCATGTGGCAGGTCGCGCAGTCTTGCTGCTCCGGATGGTGCCCCGTCGCAAACTTCGCCCCAACATGACAGCTCAGGCATTTCGCGCGATAGTACGCAACCCGCTCTGCGGGATTTGCAGTCGTCTGGCTCCTATGCGGATCATGGCACGTCGTGCACGTCATCCGGTCGCCGCTCGCGCGCTTGCACGCGCTTTGCAACAGCGCCTCATACTGCGATGTCGCACGCCCATTCGGCCCGATCTCACCCTGATGCACGAAATACGCAACACTATCGAACAGCGCCTCACCTGGCCGATACGTCGCCAGCGAATGCCCCAGCCGGTAGACCGCCGTCTCACCTTCCAGGTGACACTGCAAACACACCGAATCGCGCCGCGCGGCGTCCAGCTTCGCCGGATTCAGCACCGATGCCCTGCCATTTGTCCGCACATGCTCCGCCGGATCGCCATGACACGACGCACACCCAATCCCCCCATGCGCGAATGGCGCCCCCGCGAAATGGTTTCGCGCGCCGGTCAGCGACGCCGCCACCCCGCTCGCGTGGCAATGCAAGCAGTTCGCATCCACCGGCAGAGTGAGGGGCATCTCGCGTGCACTCAGATAATTCGGCGCCATGTCCCACACGCGCCTCTTCGCATACCAGTTCACCGGCGTCTCGAACCAGTAGCGATCACGCTCAAACAGATATGTCCGCCCCCGCGTGTTCGATCCGATGAAGTAGGCGAGCTTCACCTCGCCATTCAGATAGCCACCCGGCGCCGTAACCGGCCGCGCATAGCTCAGCCAGCCGACACCGTTGCGCTCGAAGATCTTGTAATGCACACCGGATGCCTGATGGGCGAAGCTTCCCTCCATCAGCCCATTCAACCCCGGGCCACTCGCGCGCGCCATCGGCGTAGCCTCGTATTGCTCATAGATCGCGCGATGGCAGCCGGCGCACGCTGCGTCAGGCGAGGCCGAAAGCGGCGGTCCCGTCGCCGCCGCCATCACCGGCGTGGCTGCACGAGTGCCCCAAATACCAGCAGTCAGCGCCGCTCCCCACAATGCAGCCGCCATCCAACTTGCCCGCAGACGTCCCGCCATGCGCCGCCGCTCCCGTGGCCTGTATACCATCATGGCGGCGCATCTTTATATTGGCGTAACGGGCCCGGTTTCCCCTGAAGGGAATCCGTCTACGTCATTTGCATCCAACAGGGAAGACCCACTCACCAGCCAGCCCAAGGAGATCGCCATGCCGACCGCTGCGAAAGCGAAGTCCACCTCTTCTGCAACCGGCCCCGCAACCGAGCAGCCCGGCGGACGATCGAGCAGCACTCCTTTCGATCAGCAGGAGCTCGAGCGAATGGACGCCTATTGGCGCGCCGCCAACTACATCTCTGTCGGCCAGATCTACCTCAAGGAGAACCCGCTCCTCCGCCACCCACTCACCCGCGACGACATCAAGCCACGCTTGCTCGGCCACTTCGGCACAACCCCAGGGCTCAACTTCATCTATCTCCATCTCAACCGCATCATCCGCCACCAACACGCCAACATGATGCTGGTCGTCGGTCCGGGGCATGGCGCGCCTGGCATCGTAGCCAACACATACCTGGAAGGCACCTATACCGAGATCTATCCCAACATAGAGCGCAACGAGGACGGGTTGAAGCGCCTCTTCCGCCAGTTCTCCTGGCCGTACGGCATTCCTTCGCACGATGCAGCGAACGTTCCCGGCTCCATTCATGAAGGTGGCGAACTCGGCTACTCACTCCTCCATGCCTACGGCGCCGCTTTCGACAACCCGGACCTCATCGTTGCCTGCATCGTTGGCGACGGCGAAGCGGAGACTGGGTCTCTCGCGGCCTCCTGGCACTCGAACAAATTCCTCAACCCCATCACCGACGGCGCCGTCCTGCCCATCCTTCACCTCAACGGCTACAAAATTGCGAACCCCACAGTGCTCGCCCGTATTGAGCCGGAAGAGTTGAAGGCACTCTTCGAAGGCTACGGCTACACGCCATACTTCCTCGAAGGCGACGACCCGGCCGACATGCACCGCCGCATGGCAGAGACCCTCGACGCCATCTACGCTGAAATCCGCCGAATCCAGCAGCATGCGCGCGAGCACAACGACACCACCCGCCCGCGCTGGCCCGTGCTCATCCTGCGCACGCCCAAAGGGTGGACTGGTCCCACAATGGTCGATGGCAAACAGGTGGAGGGCACCTGGCGCGCCCATCAAGTACCGCTTGATGAAGTGCGCACCAACCCCGAGCATCTCAAGCTGCTCAATGAATGGATGCACTCCTACAAACCGGAAGAGCTTTTTGACGAAGACGGCTGTTTGGCCGAGTCCATCAATGCCGTTGCGCCGCGTGGCCTCGAGCGCATGAGCGTGAACCCGCACGCCAATGGCGGCCAGCTGCTCCAGCCGCTCGACATGCCCAACTTCCGCGACTTCGCCGTCAAGGTCGAATCGCCCGGCGCCGTCGAAGACTCCGCCACCACGATTCTCGGCAACATGCTCGAGGAGGTCATGCGTCGCAACCTCGCCACGCGCAACTTCCGCATGTTCGCGCCGGATGAGAACGCCTCCAATCGCCTGCAGGCCGTCTACAAGGCCAGCGGCAAACGCTGGGAGGCGCGCTTCCTCCCTGTCGACGAAAATCTCTCCGTCGACGGCCGTGTCATGGAAGTGCTCTCAGAAAATCTTTGCGAAGGCTGGCTCGAAGGCTACCTGCTCACCGGCCGCCACGGCTTTTTCTCCTGCTATGAGGCCTTCATCCACATCGTTGACTCGATGTTCAATCAACACGCCAAGTGGCTCAAAGCTTGCCACAACCTCCCTTGGCGCAAGCCCATCGCCTCGCTCAATTATCTGCTCACCTCACACGTCTGGCGGCAGGATCACAATGGCTTCTCTCACCAGGACCCCGGCTTCATCGATCACGTCGCCAACAAGAAATCCGATACCGTCCGCATCTACCTGCCGCCGGACGCCAACACACTGCTCTCCGTCGCCGATCACTGCCTCCGCTCTCGTAACTACGTCAATCTCATCATTGCGGGCAAGCAGCCGCAGCAGCAATGGCTCGATATCGAAGACGCCGTGCAGCACTGCATCGCCGGCGTTGGCGAGTGGCACTGGGCCTCGAACTCCGATGATCCGGAAGTCGTGATGGCATGCGCCGGCGACGTCCCCACGCTCGAGACTATGGCCGCCGTCACCGTTCTGCGCGACTGGGCGCCCGATCTCCGCCTCCGCGTCGTCAACGTCGTGGACCTCTTCACGCTCGAAACCTTCGATCAACATCCACATGGCATCGAGCAGGAAGCCTTCGATCGTATGTTTACTCTCGACAAGCCCGTCATCTTCGCCTTCCACGGCTATCCGACGGTCGTCCACAAACTCACCTACAAGCGGCACAACCACGACGGCTTCCATATTCACGGCTACAAAGAAGAAGGCACTACTACCACGCCGTTCGACATGACCGTGCTCAACGGCCTGGACCGCTTCACGCTCGCGCTCGATGCGCTCAGGTACGTTCCACGTTTCCAGTCGCGCTTTCCCGAGTTCCGGCAGCGCCACTCCGAGTTGATGCAGCAGCACAAACTCTATGTCTCCGAGCACGGTGAAGACATGCCCGAGGTGCGGAACTGGAAGTGGACTCCGCGGTAAGTGCAGAGGACCTCGAAATAAAGACCTTTTCCCCAGCACTCCACTAGCTGATTCGCTGCCCAAAAAGACGCATGGCCAACCCGCCATCCTCCTCTACAATGAAGAATACGAATCGGCTGAGGCAATCCTCATTCGCCCGGCTCATTTAGGATTTCCATTTCCCTGGAGGGCTGCCTTTGCGGCGCCAGACTCTCATTGCGATCGCAGCCCTTGCTCTCGCATCTTGCACGCCCACCGTCCGGGCGCAGCAGCCTGATGCCAGCGCCGAGCCGGCCGTTCTCTTCAACACCCCGGCCAATTCTCCCGCGCCACAAACCGCATTCCCGACTCAACCAGCAAATGCCCAGGCGTCCGATGCGGAGTCAATCACGCCAGCCGGAGAGTTCACAATCCAGGCACCTGCACCAGAGCCTTCCGCCGGCAACCCCGCCGCCCAGGCCAGTGACCCCGATTTCCGTGCCGCCCTTGCCGCCGCCATCCCGGTTGAGCCCGCCGCCTACGCCAGCCAACCCTACCGTCTGCGCCTGCACAACTTGCACACGCTCGAAGACATCGACATCGTCTACCGCGTCGGCGACAACTACCAGCCAGAGGCCATCGCGCGCCTCAACTACTTTCTCCGCGACCACAACACCAACGACGTCATCGCCTACGACCCGCGCGAGTTCGACCTCCTGCGCGACATCCTGATCCGTCTTCGTCGCCCCAGCGCCACCATCGACGTCATTTGCGGCTACCGTACCCAGGAAACCAACGAGATTCTTCGCGCCTCCAGTCAGGGTGTCGCCGAGCATTCGCAACACATTCTCGGCCACGCGATCGATATCCGCATTTCCGGCTCCACCACCACGCGCCTTCGAAACGCTGCGCTCGCGCTCAATGAGGGCGGCGTTGGCTACTACCCTACCTCGCATTTCGTGCATGTCGATGTGGGCGCCATCCGCACCTGGACGTATGCCCCGCGCCGTCACCGCCGCGGCCGCCTCCGTCGCGTCGGTGCGCATCACCGACAGATTGCACAGCGCCGTCACCATAGCAGCCATACCGACGGCATGTAGCTAGAGATTCCCATAAATCACAGCGTGGTTGCCATGGAAAGCGTGGCTAGGTCAGGCTCGCGAAACGCCCCGCTGGCGACCCTTACTCCTCAGAGCCATCAGCGCCCACTGAAGTAAAAGGATCGGGAAGGTAACGGCGATTCACGGAGCGGCTCCGAAGAGGAGAACCGTCAAGCTCGAAATGCGATCGAGCCGCAGCACTGAAGGAATCGCAGTGATTGAAAGATTGGCTCCTCAGGTAGGACTCGAACCTACAACCCTTCGGTTAACAGCCGAATGCTCTGCCATTGAGCTACTGAGGAGTGTCCGGTGACCAGAGCGCCGGATACTGCGCTGCTATGGTCATTTAACGATAGCAAACGGACGGGTGCCAGTCAAAGCTGCCTCAGCTTGCGTGCCGCAAAACTGCTTCCGCCGCCCGGCGGCCCGATGCGAGCGCGCCCTGGATGGACGGTATCTCCCGGTAATCCCCGCAGACGTAAACACCGTCCGTGAGCCTTGGATTGCTTTGCTGCCATTCGGCGCGGGTACACAGCGGAAGCGCATGCACGATCGGGTACCCTCCCACCACACTCCAGCCTTGGACATCCTTTCCAAACCAGCGGCCAAGCTGGGCGCGTGCATCGCGTTCCAATTGCTCGATCTGAGGTCCCGTCTGAGGCGCGCGACCGACAAGGTTGGCCGCGATCAGATGCGCACCCGGAGGTGCGTATCGCTCACTCGCCTGGCTCAGCACGACGGCGTTATTCACCGGCCCCGCGTCAGGTCCATCACCGTTCAGCGCGAGCAATGGGCCATCGATCGGCGTCCGCGCCGCAGCATAATAGAAGGTCGTCGTGCGATTCCACAGTATCGAGTCGCGGCTGGCGCGGCTTCTTCCATTTTGACCGCCGAGAAGCGCACGGACCTGCGCGTCATCCATCGCCAGTACGACTTGAGAAGCTGGGTAGCTGACTTTCTTTTCCGTCTCGAGTACGAAGCCGCGCTCGTCGCGCCGAAGCGCTGTGACGCGAGCGCTGGTTTCAAGTGTGCCCGCGCGCAGCCGTACGGCTAGCTGCCGCGGCAGCATCTCCATACCGTTCTCGGGCACGGCGGCATCGCTGAAAGCAAACATGCGGAAGAGAAATTGGAAGTAGCGGCTCGATGTGGCCAGTTCGCGCTCCAGAAATACGCCCCCGAGAAACGGGGTGAAGAAGCGCTCGATTATCTTGGAAGTAAAACCGTAGTCCTCAAGAAACTGGCGCGTCGGGACCTCCCGCTTGCGGAAAAGATCCGCTGGCTCACCTGCCATTACCAGACGACGCAGCCGCGCAACCCGTAGTTTGTCGCCTATGGTGATGACGGGATCCACTGCGATGCTGAGAGCATCGCCCAGCGAGCCACGGAACGGATCCCCAAAATGGTGGAAGCGGCCTTTGTTCCAAACTAAAGCGCCCTTGGAGAATGAGCGCAGACGTAATGCTTTCATGTCGATGGAGTGAGCCAATTCCGGATAACCGGTCAGCAGAAGCTGAAATCCGCGGTCGAGCCGAAAGCCCTCCAGCTGATCGGTACGAATTCGTCCGCCTGGTGCGTCTTCGGCCTCGAGCAGCTTGACGGACATTCCGGCCCGTTCCAGGCGCACAGCGCAACACAGACCAGCCAGACCGGCTCCCACAATCGTCACATCAGCCATCAACGACAGTTTGCCACATCTCGTAAAGAGCGGCTTCGATTTGGTCTTAAGGCGAACGCGGTGAGCACCGATCTGTAAAGATCGCCGGGATCGCCGTTAGGATGATGAAACGCGCCATGAAGCCTTTCATCCAACGCAAGCTCTTCCCCCTCCTGCTGTTCGTTGCAGCAGTCATCGTGTTCTTGAATGCATGGTGGGCCTTCCAATCTGTCGGTACATTGGCCACCAACGCATCCTGGGTCGCGCACAGTTGGCAGGTAGTGCACCAGGTGGAGCGCGTGTTGGTCTCGGCGGTCGATGCTGAAAGCGGCGAGCGGGGCTATCTGATCTCCGGCAACGACACTTACCTGGAGCCGTACACCACTGCGCTGCGCGAGCTGCCCGGCGAGCTGGACCACCTGCAATCCTTGACCTCTGACAACCCCAGCCAGGTAGATCGGGCCCGGGATCTTCGCTCGTCTCTGCAACGCCGCCTCCTCGTCCTGCAAAAAGCAGTCGAAATGCGCAAGCATGGAGGACCAGATGTCTCTGCAGCACTGCTGATAAGCGGACCCGGCAGGGTTGAGATGCAGCATGTGCGCGAGGTCGGCGATGCAATGGAAGCGGAAGAAGACCGGCTGCTTGCGATCCGCACCGTATCCACACATAGCAGCATGCGGCGGGCGCAGACTGCAGTAATCGTAGTCAGCGCGCTGGATTTCCTGCTCATTCTATTTACGTTCTGGCAGTTTGCACGGGAACGCGAGCTTCGCTTTGCCGCCGAAACTGCCGGTGCCCGGGTTCGCCTTGCGCAGCAGGAAACAGAGGCCAGGTCGGAAGAGGTCCGGCAACTGAATGAAACCCTCGAGGATCGCGTGCGTGTTCGCACGGCGGAACTGGAACGGATCAATCGCGAGCTGGAAGCATTCAGTTATTCGGTCTCGCATGATCTCCGCGCTCCGCTGCGCACGATTGACGGCTTCAGCCTGGCGCTGCAGGAGGACTATGCCGCAAGCATCGACGATGCAGGACGTGACTACATCGATCGTGTGCGCGGTGGCGTGCAGCGCATGGGCCAGCTCATAGATGCGCTCCTTCAGCTTTCCCGCATCACGCGCGCGGAGATCGTTCGCGAGAATTTCAGCATGAGCGAGTTGGCAAACTCTGTCGCCGATGATCTGAAGGAGCAGAACCGTGAGCGCGATCTGTCCTTCGACATCGAATCTGGGCTGAGCGTAAACGCCGACCCCAGGCTGACGCGGGTCGCCGTTGAGAACCTCATCGGCAACGCCGTCAAATTCACTTCGAAAGTGCCGCATGCCAGAGTGGCCTTCGGATGGGATACCGAGCAGAATGCCTGGTATATACGGGACAATGGCGCGGGTTTCGATATGATCTACGCCGGAAAATTGTTTGGCGCCTTCAATCGCCTGCATGGTGACAAGGACTTCAAAGGCTCGGGCATCGGACTGGCGACAGTTGCGCGCGTCATCCATGGACATCATGGGCGCATCTGGGCAAAGAGCGTGGTGAACGAGGGAGCGACTTTCTGGTTCACGCTCGAATAGAGCTGCGATTCGCATTTCGATGAAGCTGTGCTGAAAAGCTGCTCCTATTTGCGACCGATCCTGCTCACTGCGAATCAACTAACTCATCCACGAACTTTGGGGGATGGTTGGCCACTGCTACCCAGATTACCGGCAGCGCGCAGACGACAGCAGTCAGGCCAGGCGTAAGCCCATGGGCCGTTGCTCTGACCGTGACGCTCGCCACGTTCATGGAGCTGCTGGATACGTCGATCGCAAACGTCTCATTGCCCTACATCGCCGGAGGGCTGGGACGCAGTTTCGACGAAGTGACCTGGATTCTGACGACCTATCTGGTTGCGAACGCTGTCGTGCTTCCTATGAGCGCGTGGCTGAGCCGCGTCTTCGGCAGAAAGAATTACTACCTGGGCTGCGTGGCTCTGTTCACCATAAGTTCCTTCTGCTGCGGCATCGCGCCGAGCCTCGGATTCATGCTGTTGAGTCGCGTCTTTCAGGGCATCGGAGGCGGCGGCCTGGCCCCCGTCGAGCAAGCCATCCTGGTCGATACATTTCCGCCGGAAAAGCGCGCGTCCGCCTTTGCGCTCTACACCATTGCCATTGTCACTGCACCGGCTATCGGTCCCGTGTTGGGCGGCTGGATTACGGACAATTACAGCTGGCGCTGGGTCTTCTTCATCAATATCCCGATCGGCATTCTTTCGCTATATCTGAGCAATCGGCTCGTGCAGGATCCGGCGGCCTTCACAGCAGAACGCAAATCCGCGAGAGCCGCCGGACGTTTGAAGATCGACACCACCGGCATCCTTCTTATTGGCTTCGGCTCCGCTGCACTTGAAATCTTCCTCGATCGCGGCCAGATCGACGATTGGTTCGGCAGCCGCCTCATCGCCTCGGCATTCGGCGTGGCGATCATCTGCTGGGTTGCTGCAATCCTCTGGGAGCTGCGGCAGAAAGATCCGGTCATCGATCTGCGTCTGTTCAAGAGCCGCCACTTCACCATCGCGGCGATGCTCCTCTTCGTCTTCGGCTTCGGCATCTTCGGCACCACCACGATGATCCCGCAGATTCTGCAATCGCTCTACGGATATCGCGCCATTGATGCTGGTCTCGTGCTGGGCCCGGGCGCGCTCATGATTACGCTGCTGGCCCCATTTGGTGCGCGCCTCGTGCAGAAGGGCGTCATACATCCGCGCGTCATGCTGGGCTTCAGCCTGGCTGGCGCCGCGGCTGCGATCTATTACTACAGCACCTTCAACCTGGCCACCAACTACGGTCACTACGCTCTGGCTCGCGTCTTTCAAGGACTCGCATACGCATTCTTCTTCGTGCCGCTGAATATCGTTGCCTACTCTGAGCTGCGTCCGGACCAAAACAACCGCGCCTCCAGCCTGACCAATCTGTTTCGCAACTGGGGCGGCAGCTTTGGCATCGCCTTCATTGCGACAGCCAGCGAGCGCCGCTACGACTACCACCAGGCGATGGTTGCCGGGAGGCTGCCGCAGACATCCAGCCTGCTCGAACAACGCGTTCGTTCGTTGACTGGCTTTCTTAACCAGCGCGGTATCTCTGCCGGGGATGCACACGCGGCAGCATTTGCGAATGTCTACCGCGATCTCGGAAATCAGGCACACCTGCTCGCCTTCATGGATTGCTTCCGGGTCATCGCGTTGGTCACTCTGGTAGCCGCACCCCTCACATTCTTCATTCGACGCTTTCGCGCCGGCGGAGCACCGGGCGGTCACTGAGCCGCTACCTCGAGGAGTATCCGTGTCAAGCCAATGCAGTCGCCATTACACTAGATAACGTGAGGTGAAATCATGGCGCGAATTTCACGATTGGGCAGGCGGGATGTCAGCGAAGCAGTTGGAGAAATTTATGACCGCTTCGTGCGGCAGCGCGGCAATGTGCCGAACATGTTTCGCACGGTAGCTCACCGGCCCGAAATTCTGCAGACGATGATCGCGCACATGGAAGCCGTATTGAACACCGGCACCTTGCCGACATCGCTGAAGGAACTGGTTATCGTGCGCACCTCGCAGATGAACAACTGCGAATATTGCCTGGCATCCCATTCCCTGCTCGCTAAGAAGCTCGGCTACAGCGATGCGCAGATCGCGGCGTTAAGCAATTTCGAAAGCAGTGATGCCTTCAGCGCACGCGAGAAAGCTGCCCTGCGGTTAGCCGAACGTCTCACCCGCAACCAGGGGGCGCTCGATGACGCCGAACTCGCGGAGCTCAAGATTCACTTTGCAGAAGGCGAGATAGTGGAACTGATGGCAGCCAGCGGGCTCTTCAACTACTTCAACCGCTTCAACAACCTGCTTGCGATGGAGCCCACGCAGCCAGGTGCGGGCGTAGAACCTGCCGCAGCCCACGCTTAAGAAACGGAATAAACTGATCCGCGGAGGACAGACATGCAGCTTGAACGAATGATGACCCTGGCGGTGGTCATGGCGGCAGTAGCAGCTTCAGCAGGCGCCGCGAAGGTAAAGCCAGTCGTTGTAGCCATTCACACTGCGGACGGCAAGGATGCCGGCACCATCACCGTGCGTCCCGGCAAGCACGACACGGTGAACGTGAAGGTCGACGTAAAGAATCTTCCCCCGGGCGAGCATGGCATCCACATTCATCAAAACGCGAAATGCGATCCGCCTGACTTCAAGTCCGCGGGCGCGCACTTCAATCCCGGCAGCAAAGAGCATGGCCCCAGAAATCCGGACGGTCCGCACGCCGGCGACATGCCCTTTAACCTGACGGTCGGACCGGACGGCACAGACAAAACGGAATTTAGCACCAAGGGCGTCTCGCTTGATCCGAAGGCCATGAACTCGGTATTCACAGGCGATGGCACGTCAATCATCATCCACGAGAAGGCCGACGACATGATGACCGATCCGTCTGGGAACTCCGGCGCAAGGATCGCCTGCGGCGTAATCATGACACCGAAATCGATGTAACCCCGTCGCTAGTACAGCAACACTGCCACCTTGTAGGTAGTAAATCCCTGGCCGGGGCGGGCGCTATCACAGACGCCCACCGCTGCAGAGTGATACTGCGCGCTCTGCAGCTTGCTCACAAGAACATCCGGCAGCCGGCTCAGGTCTGAGCCCTCCCAGCGCATGATGAACCGTGGACGCGATCCGCCCGCGCTTCCATGCGACATCTCGCACGTCTGCCGCGCGTCCGGGGTCGCCTTTGCATTGTCGATGCCCTGCTGCGCCAGCAGGCCAATCACTCGCCCTTCAATCTCCGAGGACGCCAATCCTTCGACAGCATGTGCGAAGTCCTCCACAGCCCATAACTCGCCTCGATTGTGGATCAGCGCAATGCCGATCACATTCATCTGCGGATCGAGGATGTTGATGCGGTGCATCGCCGAGTGCATCCATTGCCTCTCGATACCCGCGGCGTTCGGTCCGATCGCGATGTTCTCTGCAATTGCACGGAAATGCGCGCCTGCCTGGCCTGCGCGTGTCGGCACATCCGGCTCGCCAGGAAACTGATGTTCGAGATCGTCATTCCGGACCATCAGCTCTCCATGCACCCGAGCCGCATCGGCCAGCTCCGGACTCCATCGAAGCGGACCCAGCCCCTGCGCTGCGCGGTCTCGGTTGGTCAACGACAGGAGTTGGCTCACATCCTCCGGCAACTCAGGCAGGCGCTGTTGTGCTCGCAGCGATGCCGCGGATGAAAATACGAGAAGCCCTAAGGCGAGAAGAAGCCGGCCGCAAAGCGTCATATAGATACACCTCCGGTCACGTCTCAGACTACTCTGGCAATTTCATTGTGGCATCGCAGATTCCGGTGATACGGCTGCCGCTGCGATTATGCGATGATGCCGCCATGGCCCGCGCTACGCTCAGCTATCGATTGAAACATCAACCGCTCGCCGTGATCGGCATCCTGCTGCTGGTGCTCTTCGTCGCGATGGCGCTCGTAGCGTCAGCGGCCGCGCCATACGACCCCGCCGCAATCGACCTCACACATCGCCTCGTGCCGCCGGGGCATGCTCATTGGTTTGGAACCGATGAGCTCGGCCGCGATATCTTCTCCCGCATTCTCTACGGCGCGCGCATCTCGCTGATCGTAGCCGTCAGCGTGGTCGGCATCTCGCTCTCGCTCGGCATGTTGGTGGGCGGCCTTGCAGGCTATTACGGCGGCTGGATCGACACGGCGCTCAACATCTTTCTCATGAACGCGTTCCTGGCGCTTCCCGGAATCCTGCTGGCCATCGCTTTCGTCGCCTTCCTCGGCCCTGGCCTCCTCAATCTTGTGCTCGCACTCTCCATCAGCGGCTGGGTCGGCTACGCGCGCCTCGTGCGTGCGCAGGTATTAGCGGTTCGCGAGCGCGAATTTGTGGAAGCCGCGCGTGCCCTCGGGGCAGGCGATGTGCGCATCTTCGTCCGCCACATCGTGCCGAACATCGTGCAGCCGATTCTGGTGCAGGCCGCCATCGGCATGGCCGGCGCTGTGCTTGCCGAAGCGACACTCAGCTTTCTCGGGCTCGGCATTCCAGCACCTGCGCCAAGTTGGGGATCCATGCTGAACGATGCTCGCTCCCACCTTTTCGATTCCCCCCACATGGTCGTCTTCCCTGCCCTCGCGGTAATGGGTTGCGTGCTCTCGTTCAACTTCATCGGCGATGCGCTGCGCGATTATCTCGATCCCCGGACGCGCATGGCAGTCGGGCTCTGACCGATGCGCGTCGGCGTCATCTCCGATACGCACAGCCTGCTGCGATCGGAAGCCCTTCAGGCATTGCAGGGCGCGGAACATATCCTTCATGCGGGAGATGTCGGCGATCCAACGATTCTCACGACGCTGGCCAAGATTGCGCCCGTCACAGCGATTCGCGGCAACATCGACGAAGGCGGCGCATGCGGCTGCTTGCCGGCAACTGAGCTGGTCGAACTCGGCGGCCGGAGCATCTACATGCTGCACGATGTGAAGAAGCTCGATCTGAATCCCGAGGCCGCCGCTATCGCGGCAGTCATCTTCGGGCATTCGCACAAACCAACAATGGAATGGCGACGCGGGGTGCTCTTTCTGAATCCAGGGAGCGCCGGCCCGCGCCGCTTTCAGCTCCCGGTTACGATCGCATGGCTGCACGTCGAAGCCGCGCGCCTGGACGCGCAGATCGTCACGCTCGCCATTTGAATGTGAGCCTCATCTGTCCGGGCTGGAAGCATGCACCGGCTCCGGCGGTTTCACCGGGCTGAGCCGCACGACCTGATCTGGATCGATACGCTTTGTACGCGTGGATGGCGGCAGCTTCTGCACTTCTCCGGTTTTGAGTGCGCGTTGGATCGCCTCCAGAACGCGGACATCGGCCAATCCTTCCTCGGCATCCGGCTCGGGATCGATATCATTCAAAATGCAGTCGGAGAAATACTTCATCTCGCTGCCGAAGTGGTCCGTGTTTTTGTAGCTGATCTTGTCTTCTTTTTCGCCGATGGTGAGGTAATGCTCCAGCGGTTTTCCATAGGTATAGCCCGGTTGCACCTGGAGAGAGCCTTTGGTGCCGAGCACGGTATAGGAGTCGATTGCATTGCCGTAGTACGACACAGAAAACTGCGCAAGCTGCCCCTCCGGAAAGCGCAGCATCACGGTCACGGTGTCGTCGAAGTCTCCCAGCCCGGAATTCGGATGGCGTGAACCAAATGCCGACACCTCTGTCGGTTCGGCGGCAAACAGGTTGCGGACGGCATTCACCGGATATGGCCCCATGTCCAGCACCGGACCCGCATCCTCTGTCTTCGCGCGATGATTCGTGGGATCAACCATTTGGGCGAAGGTCGACGTGAACAGATGCACCTCCCCCAGCTCGCCGCTTCGGACGCGCTCGATCGCGGCCACCGTCGCCGGCTCGAAATGCAACCGGTAGGCCACCATCAGCTTCGCCTTCGACGCTCGTTGAGCATCCAGAATCTGCTGGCAGCGCGCCGAATCGATCTCGAGCGGTTTCTCCGTCAGCACGTGAACACCCGCGGCCAGCGCAGGCAGCACAAATTCCGCGTGCCGCCAGTTCGGCGTCGCGAGATAGATAGCGTCGACGTTCCCCGACGAGAGCAACGCGGCGAATTCCTCATAGCTATAGGTATGCGCGACCCCGTAACGCTCTGCAAGGCGGCCCGCCTTCACCGGATCGCCCGTCACCAGCGCAGCAACTGTGGAATTACCCGTGTGTTCGACGCCGGGAAGCATCGCCTCCTGCGCAATATCTCCAAGCCCAACGAAGGCGTAGCGGACCTTCTTTTTCGGCGGCAGCCCCAGCGCCTCTCGAATGTTCATGACTCGATCTCCTGTCTGATATGGGATGCAGAACCGTCAGGCCCGAATGCGCGGATTCAGCACCGCGTACAGGATGTCCGTCGCAAGGTTCACCAGGATGTACGTCAGCCCGACAGCAAGGATGCAACCCTGCACCAACGCGTAATCGCGATTGGAGATCGCAGTGATCGTCAGTCGGCCGACTCCGGGCCAACTAAAGATCGTTTCCGTCACGATCGCGCCCGCCAGCAAGGCGCCGAATTGCAGCCCGACCAGCGTCACGATCGGGATCAGAGCATTGCGCAGCGCATGGCGATACAGCACCGTCCGCTCGGGCAAACCTTTCGCGCGCGCCGTGCGAATGTAGTCCTGCCCCAGTTCCTCCAGCATGGCGGTGCGCACCATCCGGGTCAGGATCGCGGCCAGCCCCGATCCCATCGTGATGGCGGGCAGCACCAGATGCGCCAGCGACCCGGCGCCGGAGACCGGCAGCCAACCCAGCTTGATGGACACCAGCAGAATCGCAATCGGGCCAAGAGCAAATGCCGGGAACGAAAGTCCGAACAGTGAAACCACGCCGACCGTGTTGTCGCGCCACTTGCCCCGATGGAGCGCCGCGACTATGCCCGCGGGTATTGCCGCGAGCAGGGCGATCACAAGCGCGGCCAGCGTCAGTTCCAGCGTATATGGATACCGCTGCAGAATAAGGTGGGTCACCGAGTCATTCAGTCGCAGCGAGTGCCCCAGGTCGCCATGCAGCACGCCCCGCCAGTAATGAAAATATTGTTGGCTCAGCGGCAGGTCCAGCCCGTACTGATGGCGGAGCGTGTCGAGGTCCGTTGGGCTCGCGCCCTCGCCCAGCATCTGCGCCACCGGATCGCCCGGCACCAGGTGAATGAGCAGAAAGACCAGCGAAACCACCAGCCAGACAACGGGAAGCGTGTAGAGCAGACGGCGGCCCAGCGCGGGCAGCAGCTTCATGCGCCTCCTCGGGTCGGGACGGCTGGCGCGTTCTTCGCCTGCGTTTCCGACGGAACCGGCTCAATGCGCACGCGGCTGATGCGGTGTCCACTCATCTCCGCAACAGTGTAGCGGCGTCCTTCAAAATCCACTCTCTCGCCCGTCTCCGGAATGTGTCCAAGTTGCGCCAGCAGAAAGCCGGCCAGCGTTTCCACCCCTCCATCACGCGGCAGATACCAGTGCATCTGCGTCTCCAGATCGCGCAGGTTTACCCCGCCATCCAGGTAGAAGGCCTCCGCCGGCATGCGCGCAGCCCGGCGCAAGCCCACGTCGAACTCGTCCTCCATCTCCCCGACGAGCTGTTCCAGCGCATCTTCCACCGTCACCAGACCAACGGTCGAGCCATGCTCATCGACCACGATTGCGAGATGCCGCCGCCGCTCCTGGAATTCGTGCAGCAGATCCAACACCGGCTTGGTTTCCGGCACCACGAGCATGTCGCGCATGATCTGGCCCAATTGCAGTCCACGCGATGACCGCTGCCCGCTCATCGCCCGGACCAGCGCAAAGTGCATCAGGCGCGACACATCCTTCGAATACACGACACCGACGATATGCTCCAGACCGCGCGCTGCATCGTAGATCGGAATGCGCGAGTGCTGCTCGTCCACAATACGGGCGCTTGCCTCTTCCACCGGCATGTTCGCCGGCAGGGAAAAGATACGCTGCCGGGGGGTCATGATCTCCCGCGCAACCACCGTGTTCAGCTCCACTGCGCGGTGGATCATCGACTCCTGGTAGGGAGGCAACAGCCCCTGGCGGCGTGTAGCCGTGGCCATCAGCTTTAGCTCGTCCGGTGAATGCGCAGGCTCTTCGCCGACGGGAATCGAGCGAAACAGACGCAGCACCAGGTTTGCCGAGCTGTTCATGAACACCACAAACGGCCGGGTCAGCCGAATGAACGCCAGCATCGGCGGTGCGACCCCGAGCGCAAGCTGCTCCGGCCGCCGCAGTGCCAGCGACTTCGGCACCAGCTCTCCAAGAATGACCTCGAGATAGGTGATGCAGGCAAACGCGATCACCGCCGCTACGCCATGGGCAAAGAAGGCCGCGTGGGGCAATGCGCGCAAGGGGCGCTCAAACAGAGGGGCTACCACCGGCTCCCCGACCCAGCCCAGCGCCAGGCTTGCGACCGTCACGCCGAACTGCACTGCGGAGAGCGTGGCGTTCATCGAATTGCGCAACTGCGCGACGGCGCGCGCTCCGGGGCGGGCCTGTGCCAGAAGCTGCTCCACACGGGTGCCGCGCATGCTGATCAGCGCCAGCTCCGCCGCGACGAAAAAGCCATTCGCCAGGATGAGGGCAACGATGGCGACGCCGTGGAAGAGTGTCCAATGCACCATGGGGATAGGGTAAAACCGGATTGCCCGGGACAGAGCGGCACTTTCTCCCTGGTATCCCGGTTTCAACTTGCCTGTGTCTAAGTATCGCTGAAGTGGGTCGCAGAGCAGTTGACACACCGACACTGCTTTCTCAAATTTCTCAAACCGGCATCACCTCATTTCCGGCTAGCTGGCGATTCTTCATCTGCAGCTCTGCCCGCAGCTCGTCTGGACGAGTGAATTATCCTGTTCGCGTCAAAGCACAACGAAGATCCCTCTTGCGGAGATTGGTTTGTGGCCGGTGGAATCCGGTTACCCTTCTTGCCAAACACGTGGAGCGCCACGCATACCCGAATCCGTCCGATTCGCGTCGAGTCAGAGCTGCGGTTTACAGTTCGCGAATCGCAGTCACAGGGTTTCGGCGCATCGCTCGATGCGCCGGAAGGTAGCATGCTGCCAAAGACATTCCTCCCAGGAGCATAACGACGGAAACTACGGTGATGGGATCGTTGGCTCCGATTCCGTACAACAGCCGCACGATAACGCGTGTCAGTCCCAACGCAAACGCCAGTCCTAGCGCCAGCCCGATGCCTGTGAGCCACAATCCCTGCAACAGCACGAGCCGCAGCACATCGATGCGCGAAGCGCCCAGAGCCATTCGTACTCCGATCTCGTGGGTTCGCATTTGGGTTCGATACGTCACGACTCCGTAGATCCCGGTCACTGCAAGAACCAGCCCGATCAGCGCGAAGATTCCTGCCAGGGAGCTCTCGATGACGGCGAAAGTGCTCGCCAGCTGGGTACTCTCCCGCATGGAACGCACATCGAAAACCGGTAGCCGACTATCGATTTGATAGATGGCTTGTTCCACCGCTGGCGCGAAGTCGACCGGATTTCCCTTGGTTTTGACCTGCACGATTGTTTCGAAGCCTGGGTGCTGTAAAAAATTCATGTAGATCATCGGTTCCGGTGACTCATTCACGAAAGTATGTGTTGAATTCCTGGCAACGCCGACAACCGTGAAAAGGCTGCCCCACATGCTGAGTCTTTTTCCCAGCGGATCCTGCCCTGGCCAGTAGTGCCTTGCCGCGGTCTGATCCACGATGATGACGCTCGGAGCCTTTTCATCGTCCTCCTGAGTAAACTCGCGTCCTTCCAGAATGGGTATATGAAGGGATTCGAAATACCGCGGGCCCACCTCGGCATCCTCCACCAGCAAAGACTCATGGGGGTGCGGCACATACCCTTCGGGATACGCGTCATTCCTCTTCTGGATCAGGGTCATCGGAATCCAGTCCGTAAGCGATGCAACCTGCACGCCGGACAGTGCCGACACGCGGTCAAGTATCTTGCGGCGGATCAACTGTGCTTCGTCGTTGCTGTAGCCGGCGATATTCAGTCCCACGGACGCAGTGAGAACGTGGTCCTGCTCAAAGCCGGGATTCGCCGTCGCGAGATTCCGCAGCGTTCGCAGGAATAGCGCGGAGCAGATCAGTAGAGGAAGGGAAAGCGCGATTTGCGCCACCACCAGACTGCTAAGCAATTTCCGGTTGCGTGAGCCGCCGGAGATGCTTGCAGACTCTGCCTTCAGTACCTCGATGGCCGGCGCGTGAGACGAACGCCACGCGGGAAGAGCGCCGCATAGCATGCCGGCCAATAGAGAAAACACCGCAATTCCAATCACCACCTTGCGGTCCATGTTCCCGTTCAGCACGAGGGGAGCTGCGCCCGCGGGAAAGAACCATGCGAATGTCTTCGATGTCCATGATGTCAACACAAGGGCCACGGCTCCTGCGACGACGGAAAGCACAGCTCCCTCCAGCATCATCTGCCGCACCAGTTGCATGCGATTCGCCCCGAGCGACTGCCGGATCGCAAGCTCACGCCGCCGGGATACAAACCGCACCAGTGTGAGCGTCGCCACGTTCGCGCTGGTCAGCAACAGCACCAAACCGGCGAAGGCCAGCAGAATGGGCAGCGTCGCCGCCATGTATCCGTTGGCGCCGAATGGCGAACGCCACATGGGATCGAGCGTGATCTGGTTATCGCCCAGATGCTGGTCCGGATACGCCACCACAAGATGGTGCATCTGGGTGTCGAGATCCCGGGCTGCCTGGCCACGGCTCACGCCGGGCCGCAATCTTCCTATTACGATTAGCCAGTCCGAATCGCGATGGGTCATCCGCCACACATCCGTCCCAAGGGGATCGAGCGTTACCCACAGATCGTCGCGCAGTCCGGGCGCTGCTCCGACAAACCCTTCCGGCGCCACACCAATCACCGTCACTGGATGCCGGGCGACCTCGATCGACTTGCCCACAATCGCCGGGTCCTTGGCATAACGCATCTTCCAGAGCGAGTAGCCCAGGACCACGTTGGGAACTGCATTTGACTCCTCTTCCGGCAGAAAGAAGCGCCCCAGCACCGGCTTGATGCCGAGCACATCAAAAAAGTTCGCCGACACGTTCGCAATATAGACACGCTCAGGCTGCGCGCCGCCAGTTAGCGCGATCCAATCGTTATGATAGGCAAGTATTCCGGCGAAGGTGTGGCTCTGCTCGCGCAGATCGCGATAGTCGCGATACGAGAAGGGCGGAGTCGGAGAGAAGTTCCGTTTCCCCCGCTGTAGGCTCACAAGATCGCCCGTGTCCCGCGCGCCAGGGATCGGACGCAACATGGTGCCGTCGATCCAACTGAATACGGTGCTGTTGGCGCAGATCGCTACGGCTAGCATCGTCGTCGCGGTGATTGTGAAGCCGGGGCTCTTGCGCAGTTGCCGTAACGCGTAACGGAGATCCCGGCCTAGTTGTTCAAGCCAGCCCTGGCCCCACATGTCGCGCGTCACATCCTGCACCAGAGGAATATTTCCAAATTCCCGCGCCGCCGCTTGTCGCGCCCTCTCTGCCGTCTCGCCTCGCGCTACTCGATCTGCAATCGCCATCTGCAGGTGCGCATCAATCTCTTCCTGCAATTCGCGTTTGCGCCGCTGAAAACCGAAGCTCGGGAACCACTTCATGACTCACTCTCCACGGGCTTGACATACATCACCGACCCAATCGCTTCGACAATCCGCTCCCATCGGCCCAGATCCGAGGCCAACTGCTTTTTCCCCTTGGCCGTGATTCGGTAGTATCGGGCTCGTTGCTTGCTCTCTGACTGCTTCCATTCAGACTGCACCCAACTCTGACGCTCCAATCGATGGAGGGCCGGATACAGTGATCCGGTCTCCACCTGAAGCACATCCCCGGATCGCGAACGTAAAGCCTGGACAATGCCATATCCATGCTGCGGCCCCCATTGCAGCGTTTGAAGAATGAGCATGTCGAGCGTTCCCTGCAACAGCTCAATCCGGTTCTTATACTGTTCCTTCTCGTTCATAGGTGTAGGCACTCTACTCCCAATGGAGGTAGATCGTCTACTTCGTTTTGTACAACGCAGCGAGCAGCCTTGCCTACTCAGCAGATTCAAAAGTGCGTCAGTTCTAAGGACGAAAATTGGTGATTCTGCATTGGCGTTTAATCGCCGATGGACTCATTGAAGACCGCGGGCGACGGCAGTTCCCACTCGTAGTTCTCGGCCGTGGACAGAAAGGATGTCTTTTCCGGATTTCGCTGTACTATCGTCTGCGCCCATAGGTCAGAGACGGACCGGCGCATGCGTTTCGAGAAGGTGAGGAGAAACATAGTTGAAAGGCGAGGCTTGGAAGGCAACACTCCTGATCTATGCGAGCGTCCAGTTCGTGGCGCTGACCGCCATCGCGATGCTCATCTACCCCGGCGGAGCGGTCTACCAGTTGGACGCGAACCGCTACCTCTTCCTGCGCAACTTCTTCAGTGATCTCGGCGCGACTGTCACGCCGTCTGGCCGCCCCAACCTCATCTCACACGTTCTGTTCGCCGTCGCGCTCGGCTCGGTCGGGGTGGCCCTCCTCCTGGCATCCTCCAACCAGAAGGTCATCGTCTCCAGAAGACAAGCTGCACGAACCGCGGGAGTCACCTCGCAGATCCTAGAGGTCATCGCCGGTCTCGGCTTCATCGGAATCGCCTCCACGCCCTGGAACCTGGTGCTCGACGCTCACAATGGCTTCGTACGGCTGGCTTTCGGGTTTCTGCTCGTATACGACCTGTGTCTGCTGATCATCCAGCTTCGCAACCGCTGGGCGATGCCCTACACAGCGGCGAACGCCACCTACCTGCTACTGCTGGTCGCCTACGTCGGAATCCTCTTCTTCGGGCCGCGCGTGGATACGAAGAGCGGGCTGGAGTTCCAGGTGGCCGCGCAGAAGATCATCGTTTACGCCTCGGTCATCAACCTGGGTCTTCAGGCGCTGTCAATCCGCCGCGCGTTATCAAGGCTGTTTCCCGCAGGCGTGACGGCCTGACCCAGATCGGGCATCTAGGCGAGATTTGTCCCGAAACGGGACAGCACGCCGGTGTTACACGTGTAACACCCGACAACCGGCCCGCGCGGAGGCGAGATGAGCCGGAATTCCTTCCGAAACTGAACAGCGGCCGGATGCTCAACGTGGAACATCCCGAAATCCCGCACACGGAACCTTTTGCCTCGGCCGCACGTAACATACGGCATATGGCTGTTGTCCGGGGACGGAGGGGTTGTGGCGGCTCGAAAGCGTAGTCGATTCTGGCTGTGGGGCACGCTTGGCGGACTTGTTGCCGTGGTTGTTCTGGTTGCGGCGCTGGTCGCCCACAGCAGCGGCACCCAGATCGAGGGTAGCCGGCTCGGCACGGTCTCTCGGATGGACATCGCCAAGAGCGTCGTCGCCACCGGCAAGGTGCAGCCCATCACCAAGGTCGAGGTCAAATCCAAGGCCAGCGGCATCGTTGAGAAGTGGTATGTGGACGCGAACGCGCGTGTGCACCGGGGCCAGGTGCTGGCGCAGTTAGACCAGATAGAGATCCTTGCCCAGGTGGAGGCGGCGCGCGCCACCCTGCAGGCGGCGCAAGCGAATGTAAAGACCGCCGAAGCCGACATCAAGCAGGACGAAGTGGCAGCCCGCGCGCCCGATCTGCCGATGTATGAAGCGACACTGCGCCGCAACCAGGAGATGAAGGCGGCAGGCATTGTGAGCCAACAGGCGCTGGACGATGCGAATCGCGATTACCTGTCCAACATGAACAAGCAGCATACCGCCATCGCAACGGTTGCCGTCGATCGCGCCAAGTTGCAGCAGGCCGAAGCACAGGTGGCGGAAAGCCAGGCAAGTTTAAAGCAGCTTGAAGAGCAGTTGAGCTACACCACGATCGTCTCTCCCATTGATGGCGTGGTGCTCTCGCGCGATGTCGAAGTAGGAGACGCGGTCAGCTCGATTCTCGTTCTGGGGTCTACAGCCACATTGGTGTTTACTCTGGGCGATACCAGTCAGGTCTATGTGGACGGCAAGGTGGACGAAGCGGATATTGGCAGCGTCTATATGCGCCAGCCCGCGCGCATTCGCATCGAATCGTTCAAGAACCGGGTCTTCTACGGCAAGGTCACGCGCATTGCGCCGCTTGGCATAGAGAAGGACAACGTGACGACCTTCGCGGTGCGCGTCTCGATCGACAACCCGACCGGTGAGATCAAGGCCATGATGACGGCCAATGCTGAAATTCTGATCAGTGAGCACAAGAACGTCCTTGCCGTGCCGGAACAGGCGATCAGCTACGACGCGCAGAAGCACGCGTTTGTGAACGTACCTGATCCGAAGGCCAAAGACGGGATGCGCAAGGTGTCAGTGACGGTGGGCCTGGCGAACGGTAGCAACACAGAGATCACGAGCGGTTTGAAAGAGGGCGAGAAAGTGGTCCTGCAGCAGTAATGAGAGGGAGACATACAATGACAACGATGATGGCAATGCGAGCGGCAGTTCTTACGGCAGCGGCGTTGACGATTCCTGCCCTGGCGCTGGCCTCGGACAACACCTTCGACAAAACTCTGAACGTGAATGGCGCTGTCCAACTGGAGATTTCGACAGGTTCCGGTTATGTACACGTCAATCCGGGCTCGGACAACCAGGTGCACATCATCGGTCACGTCCATGCGAATCATGGCTGGATGGGATCAAGCGACGATCAGGTGCAGAAGGTGGTCGACAATCCGCCCATTCAGCAGACCGGCAATATCATCCGCGTCGGTCAGACGCACGAGAGCTTGTTCAACCACATCTCCATCGATTACGACGTCACCGCGCCGAAGAACACGCACCTGAAGGCGGAGTCGGGCTCGGGTGATCTGAAGGCCGTGGGGATGAGCGGCGGCAATCGGCTGGAGACAGGCTCCGGTACGATCAACGGCGATAATCTGGGCGGCGACAGCTATCTGCAGACTGGCTCGGGAGATATCCGCGTCAACTTTTCCAGCGGAGGCAACGTGGTCGCAGGCGCCGGCTCGGGTTCCATTCGCCTTACCGGCGTGAAGGGCAGCATGAAAGCGGAGACCGGTTCCGGCGACGTAAGCATCGCCGGCCAGCCCACGGATAACTGGAAGATTGAAGCGGGCTCTGGCTCGATCGACCTGAATCTCGGCGGCTCGAAATTCACGCTTGATGCCGAGACAGGCTCAGGCTCGATTCATACCGATCAGGCCATCAGCATGCAGGGCGGCTTTGAGCGGCACCACATCACCGGCAATGTGAATGGTGGGGGACCGACCGTGAAAGTCGAAACTGGCTCGGGCAGCATCCGTATTCATTGATGATTGTCCGCATCAACATGAGGGCCGCGACTCCGCGGCCCTTCACTTTTACACTGGCATCATGATCGAGCGCTTGCGCCCCCTGCCCGCCGCCACTTCTCTTCGTCTCATCGCGTTTGATCTGGACGGCACCCTCATCGACTCCCGCGCCGACCTGGTTGCGAGCGTGAACGCTACCCTCGCCCACCTGGGGCGGCCTCCACTGCCCGACGCGGTAATCGCGAGCTACATCGGCGACGGAGTGAACATGCTGGTGCGGCGCGCCCTTGGCGATCCGGCGCATGAAGAAATTGTAACTTCTGCAGTATCTTTTTTTCTAAGCTACTATCGCACCCACAAACTCGACCACACTTACGTCTATAAGGGCGCGCTGGAGAGCATGGCGGCCATTGCCGGCGCGCTGCGCAATGCACGATTAGCCATTCTTACTAATAAGCCTGTTCGACCGTCGGAAGAAATCTGTTCTGCCCTGCGGCTGGCTTCGCACTGCTTCCGCATCTACGGCGGCAACTCCTTCGAGACGAAGAAGCCTGACCCGCTTGGCCTGGAGACGCTGATGCGCGAAGCCAATGCGACTCCCGAGCAGACGCTGATGATCGGCGACTCGGACGTGGATGTGTTGACGGCGCGGAACGCGGGCGCGAGCGTTATCGGCTGCCGCTTTGGCCTCGCGCCGCATTCGCTGGCCGATGCGCCTCCCGACTGTATTGTCGACACGCCATTTGAGTGGCTGGAAGCGCTGGGCCTTCCACAGAACGGCTGATGCGCAAACCCATACAATCGAGGTATGGGTCTGTTTACTCGATTGAAGAAAGCGCCTTACACACCCGGTTCGGCGGTGAATGTTCCCGCCGAACCGGTGGTTCCCGAAGGCGCGGTTATGCCGGACACGGCAAACTCCCGGTCCGCCATTCCCGAGCCTGAGCTGCCCGAGCGGCGGGAACAGGTGCCGGAGGAGCCGACGGCATCTCTTTCAGCCGGCACACCGGGGCACCGCTTCATATCCATTCCGGAAGAGCGTTTCAGCCTTGAAGATACCAATCGCCTCGCCGAGGCAATGGCTGTTCCACGCGAGCAGCGGGAGAGCCGGTGGCTGGAGGAGTTCCAGAGCGCGGCATGGAATGCCTCGATCGTCCTGCCGACGGAGCCGGTTTTTCTCGGGCCGGATGGCATGCCCTACGTGCGGCTCGAACTGCCGCCCGCGGGGGAGCCCGTCGAAACCAACTGCCTCTCAAATCTTTTTGTCTCCATGGCAGAGCAGGGTTTGGGCGCCGCATTTTTCAAGAACAATAGTGATCCGCCGGACGCTGCGGATTACGTCATGCCCACGGGAGTGCTCGAGTCTCTGCGCGCTTTCGGCACGTGGGATGGCGATCCCGATGACGTGGCAGAGCTCGCGGCAAAGCCGCAGGAGCACGCCGGCGACAGCGGCGTCGAGAAGACCGAGGTCGAAACGGAGCGGCAGGTCATGGTTGGCTCCCCTTCCGAAGACTACCTGCCGAAACATACAGCGCGCCTGCTCCATCGCCACCTGACGGAAGGCTGGAAGATGGAAGATCCTCGCGTCGCATTGGTCGTGGATCCGCAGATGACTCCCTCGCGCAATTTGGTCATCGGGCGCAAGTTCTCGGAGTTTGCCGATCCGGAGATTGCCGCTCAGGCCGCGCGCATGCTGCTGTGGTATCTGCCGCCGCATCGCTACCTACTGCTGATGCCGGAGAACTGGTCCACCGACCAGATGCGCCCGCTTCAGGAGCTTTGCTAAAGCTGTGTCGACCACTTCGCAAGAGATTCGTCAGCAAATGGACTTTCAACTAGTCAGCGACTACAAGCCCCGTGGCGATCAAGGGCGCGCCATCGGTGAAATACTTACTGGCCTTGCCGCCGGGGAGCAGCATCAGACGCTGCTCGGCGTCACCGGCTCCGGCAAGACCTTTACGATGGCCAAGGTCATCGAAGAGATGAACCGGCCTGCGCTGATCCTGGCGCATAACAAGACTCTGGCTGCGCAACTGTTCCATGAGTTCAAGCAGTTCTTCCCCTCGAACGCGGTCGAATACTTCGTCTCGTACTACGACTACTATCAGCCGGAAGCTTACATTCCATCCGGCGACCTCTACATCGAGAAGGAAGCCACGATCAATGAAGAGCTGGATAAGCTGCGTCTCTCCGCGACGCGCTCGCTCTTCGAGCGGCGCGACGCCATCATTGTTGCCTCGGTAAGCTGCATCTACGGTCTTGGCTCGCCGGAGGCTTACTACGGCATGCTGCTGCTGCTCGAGCGCGGCCAGAAGATCAAACGCGAAGACATCACCAAGCGGCTGGTCGAAATTCTTTACGAACGGAACGATGGCGAGTTCCGCCGCGGCACATTTCGTGTGCGCGGCGATGTCATCGAGGTCTTCCCTACCTATGATGAGATGGCCTATCGCATCGAGCTCTTCGGTGATGAGATCGAAGCGCTCTCACAAATCGATCCGCTGTTCGGAACCGTGCGGCAGAAGTATGCGCGGCTGCCTATCTATCCCAAAAGCCACTATGTCGTTCAGCCGGAACGCAAGCGCTCGGCGATGGATTCGATCCTCACCGAACTGGAATGGTGGGAGAAAGAGCTGGAAGCCCAGGGCCGCCTGGTGGAAGCGCAGCGCGTGCACCAGCGGACGCGCTTCGATCTGGAGATGATCAAGTCTGTCGGCTACTGCCATGGCATTGAGAACTACTCGCGCCATTTCAGCGGGCGCATGCCGGGCGAGGCGCCGCCGACGCTGCTGGATTATTTCCCGCGCGACTTTCTTCTTTTCATCGACGAGAGCCATGTCACCGTGCCGCAGCTTCACGGGATGTGGCATGGTGACCGTTCCCGCAAGCAGAACCTTGTGGACTATGGCTTTCGACTGCCATCGGCCATGGACAACCGGCCGCTGAAGTTCGAGGAGTTCGAGACTCGCACTAACCAAATTTTGTATGTCTCTGCGACGCCTGGGCCGTACGAACTGACGAAGTCCTCCGGCGTTGTCATCGAGCAGATCATCCGCCCTACCGGGCTGCTCGATCCGCCGGTGGAAATACGGCCCATCAAGGGGCAGATCGACGATCTGCTGGCCGAGATACGCGCACGTGCCGCGGTGAACGAGCGCGTGCTGGTGACGACGCTCACCAAACGCATGGCGGAGGACCTGGCCGGATACTACACCGAGGTGGGCGTGAAGTGCCGCTACATGCATTCCGAGATCGAGACGCTGGAGCGCGTGCGGCTCCTGCGCGATCTGCGCAAGGGCGAGTATGACGCGCTGATCGGCATCAACCTCCTGCGCGAGGGCCTCGATCTGCCGGAGGTCTCGCTGGTAGCCATCCTCGATGCGGACAAGGAAGGCTTTCTGCGCTCGCAGGGATCACTGATTCAGACTATCGGGCGCGCCGCCCGCAACATCAATGGCCGCGCCATCCTGTACGCAGACAAGATGACCGATTCGATGCGTCGCGCGCTGGATGAGACAGAGCGGCGGCGGGTAACGCAGCAGGCATACAACGAAGAGAACGGCATTACGCCGGAGTCGATCCTGCGACCGCTCGATATGTCGCTCGCGCAGATACTCAAGGCGGAGTACGCCGATATCACCGAGCAGGACGAGACGACGCCGGAGTTTCAGAACCAGCAGGAGCTGGATAGCTTCGTCGCCAAGCTGGAGGTCGAAATGCGCGAGGCGGCGAAGAAGTTCGAGTTCGAGAAGGCAGCAAAGCTCCGTGACCGAGTCAAGGAGTTGAGGACGAAGGAATTCCTCTTCGGCTGATCTGCTCTGCCTTCAATTGCCCTTAGTTAGTCTTGGCAGCAAGAATTCCGATCTTCTCGATGCGCGGCTTCTCGGCCAAGAGTTCGCTTGCGTTTGCCATCAATGCCTTGGCAATTTGACCGTTCAAATGCGCTTCGCGTCCTGACTCGTCCTCGAAGGTATCGAAGATGCCGAAACGCCCGCCGCCCATATTGATGGCGTACCAGCTAACAGTGTTCGGCTCCGCTTCCGCCAGCGGCAGTGCCGATTTAAGGAACGATTCCACCTGAGACTCTTTTCCCGGCTTCGCCTGGACCGTAGCCCAGATTGCAAGCTTAACCATGAGGTAACTTCCTCCTGGGGATCGGATGCCGATTCTTTGGACGAGTTACAGTGCAGAGTTGTAATTTTCGTGCCTTGCCCGGAAAGCCGGTGTATTGTAGGTGCCGTCCCCCAGTCTGTGCTCTTGACCGGTGTGGAACATATGGGCCCTCCGGCATCGGGACTGCGCGGCGCAGTAAGACTTCCGAGGAGGAACTTCCAATGCAGTGTCCAGCCTGCTCCACCGAAAACCCCGCCGGCGCCACATTTTGCCAGCATTGCGGTGCATCGCTTAGCGCGGCGCCCCCGCCACCACCGGCGGGTGGCTACACTCAGGTGCCACAACCAGCCACTGGTCCCGCAGGGGCAGCCTACGTACCCGCGCAAACCGGCGGACTGTCTGACAATTCTGCTGCCGCGATCGCCTACATCACGATCATTCCGGCCATCATCTTCCTGGTCATGGAGCCCTATAACCGGAAGCCCTTCGTGCGCTACCACGCGATGCAATGCATTGGCCTGCACGTGCTCTGGTTTGCGGTGTGGATCGTGCTTATGATTCTGGGACTCATGTTCGCGATGATTCACCTGCATCTGCTGATTCTGCTGCTCTGGCCCATCTGCTGGATCGGACTGGTCATCCTGTGGCTGCTCTGCATCGTGAGCGCGGCACAGGGCAAGTGGTTCAAGCTGCCCTTTATCGGCGATTTTGCCCGGAAGCAGGCAGGCGCTTAAGTCGGCACGCACAAGAAGCAAAGGCCGGGAGTTGACTCTCGGCCTTCTGCTTTCTCTGCAGGGTTTTATTCCACTTCCTGGCGTGCCTTGTAGCCGTCGCGTGCGATCACGTCGTACTTCAGACTGTGGTGTTTTTCGTCCTGCATCTGCAGCGGCTTGCCCTCGTTGTTGACCAGTTCCACTCGAATCTTGCGGTATGTCCCATCCTCTTTCGCGTTGGTGGGCCGATAGCTGACCACGTACTGGTTGCGAATGGCGGAATTGATATCGCGAAAGATCTCGGGCAGCTCACCTTCGAAGCGGGGGAAATAGGCCTTCCCGCCCGTCATGCCGGCGAAGGTGCGCAACTGGTTATCTGCCTGCAGATAGTCGATCTCATGCGGCCCGAACATGCCGCCGCGTGCATTCCCGGTGAGGCGGGCCACGGCTCCGGTGCTTATGGCGTAGATGGTGACGTTGGGCGTGGACTTGATCTTCTGCATGATCTTGTCGAGGTTGATCTTGGAGAAGGTATCGAGGCCGGAGCCGACGAAGATGATGTACTTGCGCCCATCGACACGGCTCAGCCGGTCGAGAGTTTGGTAGAGCGCGTCGAAAGTATTGGTTTCACTGAAGCCGGGTATCATCAGCGTGTTCAGGGACTCATAAACCAGGCGCTTGTCCTGGGTAAAGTCGGTCAGGATATGCGTGTGCATATCGAAGGTCGCGACGGCGATGTAGTCGTCCGGGTGCAGTTGCTGCGCGAAGGCATACGCGGTATTGCGCATGTCATAGATGAACCAGTAGTTGTTCGAGGCGAACTCGCATAGCAGCACGGCCGTGATCGGCGCCTGGATGCGGCCGAAAGAAACGATCTCCTGAGGTTTGCCGTCCTCGAAGATGCGGAAGTTCTCTTTGCTGAGATTGGGCACGAACTGGTGGGTCTTTTCGAGAAGCACGCCGACATCTACGGTGACGACCGGAACATTCACGCGCAGCGAATAATTCCCGAGGCCCGGAGGATTCTTCACCACCGGTGGTGGCGGCGGAGGCGGCACATTCTCAGCAGGACTCTTTTTGGGCAGCGCGATGGCGCCACTGTCGCCGCCCGGACCGCCGGACTCCGGCGCGGACTGGTCCTGATTCGGCGCCGGGTTCTGCTGCTGGGTCTGGGCCGGCGGAGGCTGCCCGGGCATCTGGTATTGGCCGTTGTGCTGTGTCTGCTGGGGATCTGTCTGCTGCTGATCGGAAGACCCGCTCTGGGCGAATGCCGCCGCAGGCGCTGCCGCCAGACTGATTGCCGTGGAAGCGGCGAGAAGGAAACGAACAAAGCGATGCACGTGCAAAGGACCAACCTCTGGAGTCACCATAAAGGACGTTTGCCGACGGCGAAAGTTGGCGACCCGCAGGCAACCGTCTACTGTAAAGACGTGCCTGCCCACTGTTTCGACGTCTTGACCGCCTTTCGGGGCCTATTTTTCTGCGCGCGCGGGAATCGCAGCCACTGGAGAATAGCCCTGCTGCTCACCATTTTTGCGCCAGCCCTGCTCTGTGCGCAAACCGCGCCGCAGGCGAAGCCCCCGGAGCCCGTTCCCACGGAGGTCCGCACGCCTCCGCCTCCCGCAACCCCTCCGGATTCCGTCAAAGCCGGCATCTTTCCCCTGGACCAGGTACACCGCGGGCAGCACGGCGTTGCCTATACCGTCTTTGAGGGTGTTGTGCCCTCGGCCGTGGAGGTGGAAATTCTGGGCGTCCTGCACAATGCGCTAGGGCCGCACCAGGACATGATCCTATGCCGGCTGGGCGGCAAGGACGCCGTATACACCGGCGTGGTGGCGGGCATGAGCGGCAGCCCGGTGTACATTGACGGCAAGCTGGCGGGCGCGCTGGCCTTCCGTATCGGCCAGTTCAGCAAAGAGCCGATCGCCGGCATTACCCCGATCCAGCAGATGCTGGAGGTCAAGGACATGCCCCAAGGCCCAATGCCGCCGGCCGACAAGAACGCCGAGATTCACCCCATCGAAACGCCGCTGCTCTTCAGCGGTTTCACCCAGAAGGCCGTGGACGCTTTCAAAGATCGCTTCACCGCTGAGGGACTGACCCCGGTGGTCGGGCTGGGCGGCGGATCCAGCACCCAGAAGCAGCCGGAGCCGATCGAGCCAGGCTCCTCGGTCAGCGCGCTGCTGGTGCGCGGCGATATGGAGATTGCCGCTACCTGCACCGCCACTTATGTGGACAAGAATCAGCTTCTGGCCTGCGGCCACCCTATTACCCAGACCGGGTCGGTCTCCGTGCCAATGACCAAGGCCGAAGTGGTGGCTACGCTTCCCTCACCGCTGAATGCCTTCAAGATCGTCAACACCACGGAAGAGGCCGGCTCCTTCACTGACGACCGGCAGACCGCGATCCGCGGCGTTTTTGGCAAGAAGGCCGATATGGTTCCCGTAACAGTTACGTTTCATGCGGGGAGAGACATGCGGGCTGTGCACTTCGAGGTGGTGGACAATCCGGACCTGACGCCGCTGCTGATGCTCACCTCGATCTACCAATCGATGATGGAGAGCAATGCCTACGCAGCCGAGACCACCTATCGCGTGCATGAGCAGATCCGATTCGACGGCGTGCCCGAAGTTGAGCTGACACGCTTTGCCGCACCCACCACGGGCATACCGGCAGCCCTCAACGCAACACTCGCTGCCGGCGAGCCGATGGTGCAGCTCTACGGGAACGCTGCGCGGCGTGGCGCGCTGCGCAGCGTCTCCCTGGACATTGACATGTTGCCCGGCAGGCAGACTGTCGAAATTGAAAGTGCGGAGCGCGAGGGCGGCGCCGTGCACGCAGGCGACACCGTCTCGCTGCGGGCAACATTGCGGCCGTATCACGGCGGGGCACGCACGATGGATATCCCGGTGAAATTGCCCCGCACACTGCCGGACGGCCCGGTACGCCTGGTGGTGAGCGATGCCGCCACAGTGGACCACATGCAGGACGCGGCGACGAATCACCTCGACATGAGCGAAACTGTCGCAGCGCTAAATGCCACGCACGCGAACGATCGCGTTTACGTGACCATGCTGGCACCCGAGCCGCAGGCACGTCTCGATGGACGCACGCTCGCGGGAGTTCCGATTTCGATGGCCAATGTCCTCGATCCGCTGCGCGCGAATCGAAGCCTCACGCTGAATGGCGAGTCTGCGGTTGCGGTAACATCAGTCCCCATGGATGCAGTGGTGACCGGCAATCAGGTGGTCACGGTTCAGGTGGAGTGAGTCGTCTTCGCAGTGCATGTGAAAACGATATAGGCGGCGGGTTCTGCGCACCAAGATCGCCAGTGTGAACGAGAGGAACGATGCCAGAGATCCGAGGCTATGCAACACATGCTGCCGGGGCCGAGTTGCTTGCCTTCCGGTATGAAGTTGGTCCGCTGGGCGCAGACGAGGTCGATATACGTATCAGCCATTGTGGCGTTTGTCGCAGTGACTTGCACCTGATGGACAATGACTGGCAGGTCAGCAAATTTCCTTTTGTTCCGGGCCATGAAATTGTCGGGACGGTGGAGGCCGTAGGCGCCGCCGTCAAAGACCTCGAGCCCGGACAGCGTGTTGGTGTTGGCTGGCAGGCCGGCAGTTGCGGCCAGTGCGAATGGTGCCGGCAGGGCAAGGAGAACTTATGCCCGCAGGCGCAGCCTACATGTGTTCAGCGCAACGGGGGCTTTGCCGACGCGGTACGTGTGCCGGCGCGTTTTGCCGTTCCGATACCGGAGGCGATGGATAGCGAAAATGCCGCGCCGCTGCTATGCGCCGGGATCACGGTCTACACGCCGCTCCGCACCTACGGAATCTCGCCCGCCTCTCGCGTCGGCGTGGTGGGCATCGGCGGCCTGGGTCATCTGGCTTTGCAGTTTGCACGCATCTTCGGGGCGGAGGTGACGGCTTTTTCCACCTCGCCGGGCAAGGAAGAAGAGGCCCGCGCGATGGGCGCGCATCACTTCTGCAATTCGCGCGAAACCAAGGGCATGAAGGCGCTGGCCGGCTCGCTTGATCTGATCGTCTCGACGGTCAATGCCGACCAGGACTGGAGCGCCTTCCTGAGCGCGCTTCGGCCGGAGGGAGTGCTGTGCCTGGTCGGCGCGCCGGCGCGCCCGCTACAGGTTCCCGGCTCTCTGCTCATCGTTTCGGCAAGGTCGCTCAGCGGAAGCAATACCGGCAGTCCGCTGGCGCTGGCGAAGATGCTCGACGTTGCCGCGCGGCATGGCGTAAAGACGAAGACCGAGCGCTTTCCGATGACGCGGGTCAACGAAGCAGTCGCGAAGGTCCGCAAAGGCGCGGTGCGCTACCGGGCTGTGCTGGCTAATTGAGGGCCCGAATACATTCCATCATCCCTGCTTTAGACTTGAGCCACATGTCCTATCGCATTGTGAGCCTTCGGCTTTTGCTCTGCTCCGCCTGTCTGCTTTCCGCTTCTTTGGCCTGTCTCGCTCAGGGCACCAAGGTCTGGACCGAATCGCACATGGAGGAGTGGGAGAAGGGCCGCCCGCAGGGAGTCGCCATCTCGAGCGACGGCTCCCTTTCCGCCGCGCCTGCGAGCACGCTCACTACCACCACACCTTCCACCTACATCTGGGCGCTCACCAGCGATGATTCCGGCAATGCATACGTGGCGACCGGCTCGCCGGCCACTGTGCTGCGCATCGCACGCGACGGCAAAAGCACTACGCTCTTCAAGACTAAAGACATGAGCGTCCAGGCCATTGCGCTGGGACCAGATGGATCGGTTTATGCGGCGACACTGCCGAACGGGAAGGTCTACCGCATACCCGCGGGCGCAGCGGATCTCGACGAGGAGAAAGCATCCGTCGTCTTCGATCCGGCGAAGCTGGAGGGGGTGAAGCCGGACGCCGCACCCAAATACATCTGGGACCTCGTCTTTGGACCCGATGGGGCGCTCTATATCGCGACCGGCGGCCCGGCGGCCGTGTACCGCGTCCGGACTCCTGCCGGCGCTGCACACGCCGAGCGGTTCTTCGAGAGCGATGAGCAGCACATTCGCGCGCTGCTTTTTGAGAAGGATGGAAGCCTGCTGGCCGGCTCCGATGGCGACGGTCTCGTCTACCGCATCGACAAAGCGGGCAAAGGGTTCATCCTCTTCAACGCGCCCAAGCGCGAGATCACGGCGCTGGCGGAATCGCCCTCCGGGCAGATTTACGCGGCCAGCGTTGGCGAGAAGGGCAAGAGCGGCTTGCCGCCGCTTCCGGTCCAGGGGATTGCTACCGTAACGGCGACGATCACGATTGTCACGCCCGGCTCGGTGCAGGCCTCGAACAACAACGCGCTGGTGCCCGACGGGTCGGAGGTTTACGAACTGGACCACTCCGGCGCGGCGCGTAAGCTGTGGGCCCCGCATGACGACGTGGTATACGGATTGCGCTGGACGCCGGAGGGACTGCTGGCTGCAACCGGCAATCGCGGCCGTATCTATCGGGTGCAGGAGAGCGGCGAGTTTGCCGACATCGCGCATCTCGAGGCCTCACAGGCGACCGGGTTCGCGACTGCGACGGATGGCTTTTACGTTGGGACCAGCAATGGCGGCAAGCTGTATCATCTGGGCCCGCGGGCGGCCGAGGGCAGCATCGAGAGCGACGTGCAGGATGCAGGCGCGGTGGCGCGGTGGGGCCGCGCGGACGTGGATGCTACGGGATCGGGCTATCAGCTATCCGTGCGGGCGGGGAACGTCAGCAATGCGGAGCGCGGCTGGAGCGCATGGAAGCCAATCACCGCGGAGACGCCGATTGCAGCGCCCGAGGCGCGCTTCGCGCAGTGGAAGCTCACGCTGAAGCCGGCTACGAGCGTCCATGCCGTTTCGCTCAGCTATCTGCCGGTGAATGTTGCGCCTGTGGTCGATGAGATCGTCGTGGTGCCGGGGGCGCGTGTGAACCAGCAAGCCACCTTCCAGCCGCCGGTGCCGAGCGTGACGATCAACCTCCCGTCGGCTGCGGCGAATGTCGTCAATATCCAGCAGGACCAGACGACGCAGCCGCTACAGGGCGTGAAGGACAAGGGCGCGGTGACAGTGCGCTGGGCCGCGCACGATGACAATGGGGATGATCTGGTCTTCGCGCTGTACTATCGCACCTCCGGCGAGCAGAACTGGCAACTGCTGAAGGACGATGTGAGCGAGAGGTACTACACATTCGATGCCGCGCAGGTGCCTGATGGGCCTTATCAGATCAAGGTCGTGGCCAGCGATGCGCCATCGCGCAATCCGGGCGAAGCGCTCACCGGCGAGCGGACCAGCGAACGCTTCGTGCTCGACACGGCGACGCCCGTTGTCACCGACCTGATTGCACATCTGGACGGCAGCAAGCTGCATGTGACCGCCGATGCAAAGACTTCATCCGCGGCAATTGCGCGCGCGGAGTATTCGATCGATGCGGGCCCGTGGCAGTACATCGAACCGGTCGGCAAGATCTCCGATGCACAGACGGAGCGCTATGACTTCTCTGCTCCGCTGCCGCAGCCGTCGGAACAGTTGCGAGTGGCGAAGCTGCCTCAGGCGAATCCCAACGAGCATGTCGTGGCACTGCGTGTCTTCGACCGCTATGACAACTCGGCTACGGCGAAGACTGTTGTGCGGTGATGACGCTTGCGGCGGTGCGGCGGGAACAGCGAATCCCTCAACGCTGCGGGTGGCGCTGGTCGATGACGAAGAATAGTTTGGTCGGGATCACAACGTGAGCTATGTGACTTCTCATGCGCTTTGAACTTTTCATCGCCGCGCGATATCTCAGGGCCAAGCGGCGGCAGGCCGTCGTGGGAGTCATCACCGTCATCTCCATCGCCGGGGTGGCCGCGGGCGTCGCGGCGCTGATCATTGCGCTGGCCATCACGACCGGCATGCGGCGCGACTTGCAGGACCGCCTGCTTGGCTCGACGTCGCATGTTGAGCTGATGCGCACGGCGGGGGATGGCATCCGCGAGTGGCGGCCGCTGGTGGCGCGGCTGGCAAAGCTGCCGCACGTCGTGGCCGACGCCCCGGGGCTTTACGGACAAGTGCTGATCTCGCGCGGTGCTCGCTCCGGCGGTCTGCTGCTGAAGGGCATCGTGCCGGGGGATGAGCGGCGCGTCACCGACCTGCTGGACATGGTGAAGGTTGGGTCGGCGCAGGCGCTGAAGCCGGCCGCCTCGGTGATCCAGGGGGACACCGCACCTTTGCCGCCTATCGTGATCGGCCAGGATCTGGCGACCACGCTCGACGCGAAGGTGGGTGACACGGTGCTGATCACCAGTCCGCAGGGAGAGCTGACCCCGCTGGGCATCGTGCCCAAGTTCCAGCGCTTCTACGTCGCGGGCATCTTCCACTCCGGCTTCTATCAGTACGACTCGAGCATGGGGTTTGTGCGGCTCGCAGACGCTCAACACCTGCTGGGCGAGCCGGACCTGATCTCGGTCGTCGCGTTCAAGGTGGACGATCTCTACCACGCGGATGCGATTGGGCGCGAGATCGAGCAGGCGGCGGGCGCGGGCTTCCTGACGAATAACTGGATGGAGCAGAACCGGGAGCTCTTCCGCGCGCTGCGGCTGGAGCAGATCGTCACCTTCATCGTGATCGGGCTGATCGTGTGCGTGGCGGCACTGAACATCCTGATCGCGCTAACCATGATGGTGATGGAGAAGACGCGCGACATTGCGGTGCTGATGAGCTTTGGCGTACGCCAGGAACAGGTGCGGCGGATTTTCCTGATGCAGGGTTTGCTGATCAGCGCGATCGGAACTGCGATCGGGTTAGTCGTCGGCTACGCGGCTTCGTGGGCCGGGGGGCATTATCGATTCATCCACCTGCCGGGGGATGTGTATTCGATCGACTACCTGCCGTTCGCGCCGCGTATCGTGGACGCGCTGATCGTGGCGGCCGTAGCGCTAGGCGTCTCGCTGGTGGCGACGCTCTACCCTTCGCGCTCGGCCGCGCGGGTGCTGCCGGCTGAAGCGCTGCGGTATGAATGAGGGGGTCCCCCCTCCCGTCACCGGAGACTGGTTCACAACTCTATGACCCTGTGGGCATTGGAGGCATGCGAAGCGCCAAATTATTCATTGCAAAAGGCTTATAGCTTTATTCATCATTCCAAAGAACTTGAGCGTACACGGCAACACAAAAAGCCACCGCATTGGTGGCTTTCTTGACTTCCTGTTTCCAGTGTAGCGAATCGAGGCATATTAACTGGCAGGATTCTGTGGCCGTGTATCGATTCGGGAGTTACCTCGATCAAGGCGGCGTTTGGGCGGATCAGAGGTCTGTACTTTCGGAATAGTGTCGAGATGCGTTTCCTTCGTGACGAAATTCTCCTGCTAAGGCAGTAAGCTGGTTCGCCATCGGGGGAAATCCATGCAGATGACGCGCGAGCAACAGCCTGCGTTGACACTCTTCGCTATGGGGATGATCGGGTTGGGCATTCTTGCATTTGTCTATGGGGACTTCGCCATGGGCTGGCAGCCGGTGGCGCCGTGGTTTCCTGCGCGGACGGTCCTGGCCTACTGCGCGGGAGTGGTGATGCTGCTTGGCGGCTTTGGACTGCTGTTCGAGTCGACGGTCCGGTGGGCTGCGCGTTTGCTGTTCGTTTACTGCATCGTTTGGGCGTTGCTGAAGGTGCCGGCGCTGGTGGTTGCGCCGCAGATTGAGGGCGTGTGGCTGGGCTTCGGCGAGCTGGCTGTGCTTCTTGCCGGCGGATGGACTTTGTTTGCGCTGTTGAGCGGGGTGCAATGGAGGTTTGTAGCCGGAGACGACGGCGTGCGCGCAGCGCGCATCCTGTTTGCCGTCTTCCTGATACCGATCGGGCTGTCGCACCTGATGTATACGAAGGAGACGGTCGCGCTGGTGCCGGTGTGGCTTCCCTACCGGATGGGGTGGGCTTACCTGACGGGAGCAGGGCAGATAGCTTGCGGGCTTGGCGTTCTGTTCAGGGTTTTGCCGCGAGTAGCCGCGATGTGCGAGGCGGGGATGATCAGCGTGTTCGGGCTGCTGGTGTGGGTTCCGCGAGTTGCGGCTGCTCCTAAGGGGAGGCTGCCGTGGACGGCGCTTCTCATTACCTGGGTCATTGCCGGTGCGGCATGGGTGGTAGCGGCGAATACGAAGGGGTCATCCGGGCGGACTCGCCTGCGACGTGAGCCGGCGGATTCACTTCCTGCAGTGGCTCACAGATAGTCTGTGGGCTCTCTTCAAGGTGTGGCACCCCTTTGCGCTACAGATGGCTGGCATCCCACCCTTCGCTTCGCTCAGGATGGGGCACCCGACACCTTCGCTATGTGGGTAAAGTACAGGCCCCTTTGACAGCTCAGGCAGTCTCTTCGTTTCGCTCAGGATGACATCCTGCGAAGCCCTTCGAGCATTGGCTGCTCAGCGGTCGCGGGAGACGTGCAGCCTGGAGCGGAAGGCCTTGGGGTGCCCGTCTTTGAAGGCGGGGATGTATTTCCATCCGGCGGCGAGGTCGAGCCACTCCTTATTGGGATCGTCGTTCCGATTGCTCAGGCCGGCGGAGATGTCCTTGACGATACCGCCGTGCATCCTGGCGGAGCGTACTTTGCCGGCCTCGTCAATCACCAGCTCCAGTTGCTTTTCGTCGTCCCAGTGCTGCGGATTGTTCGGCTGGGGAAGCCGCACGAGAATCTGCTCCGGTCCGCTGTCCGCCAGCTTATCGCGCACCCATGCCGGCGTGTTGTAGCCAAAAGAGACCGTGTGCTCGTAGATGGTGGTTCGGTTGGTGCTTTGCGGCCACGTGAGTTGCGAGACGCCATCCACCTGAGCGCGCAGGCCGCGTGCCCTGGCACTCGTAATCGCGGCGCGAACCCGGTCGGCGTCGGATGCGGGCCACATCTTGTCCAATGCGTCCCATGCCTGCTGTTCGCGGCCGCTGTAGAGATAGGCCCAGACGATTTCGAGCACCCTGATCTTGGTGGCCAGGAGTCCGGATGCCTGACCATCTGACGACACGTGTTCGGCGGATAATCTGCCGTCGCTTGCCTTGAAGTCGCTGAGCCCTCGCGAGCCGAGCTCGGAGCGCAGCATGTTGATCTGCGCGTCGTAGTGGTCGTGAAATTCGGAGCTCACGTCCATGAGCTTCTGGTTTTCGAATCGCACGATAACGGTCGGAGGGACGAGGAAGGCGCTGGCCGGCAGATTGTCGAAACCATCGATCGCGCCAGCATCCGTGGTCCATATCTCTACGGTCCCGTTCAGCCGCGTATCTGCGGCGCTGAAGTAGTCGTTGCCCGTGATCGTCCGCAGCAGTTTGGCCGGCTTCGTCAGGGAGTAGATCACGTACTGGATGGTGGGGTCGGCCTCGGTGGCTTTGATTTGAAATGCGACCACGGGGACGCCAAAGCCGAGGTCGGCACCCATCACGTCTATGTCCGCCTGCGAGGCCTCCGAGACGATGAGCGTTTCGCCGCGGCCCCAGTTGAGGCTGGCCTGGCATCCGCGGACCGCGAAGCCCGCCCGCTTTGTGGCGCGGACGGTGACGGTTACGCCGGAGCGCGAAGAGAAGTCCGGCAGCTTTCCAGTGAAGCTACCGATGCCCTTGTCGCAGACCAGAAAGTGCGTCGGAGTGGTGCTGAAGCTGGTCTCGCCGACGCACGCTACCGATAGCAGGCAGACGACTGCGGAGATGGATGCATTGCGGACAAGATGGGAAATCCGTGACATAAGGGGGACGTGAAGCAGCATACCGCCGGCTGGTATCCATGGTCGTGACAAAAGCAATTGGACCGCTGCACGAAAGTGCAGACGGTTGAGCGCGATGGTCACGTGGACTGGATGTCCGGGCAAGGCGCCCCCGTCTGAGGCGCCGTCAGTTGGGTTTGTTCACCTTGAACGGTGCAAGCACCGCTGCTCTCAGATCTCTAGGCGTTTGTGTTGGTGTCGGTCGTTGCATCCGGCTCTCTGCTCTACCCGGAACGCATTGTCCGCGAAGGCTGGTACGGAAGTGGCAGCGGGTGGCACTGTTTTGTACTTTCACACTCCCTGTCTAAATGGTAGACATGGGTATGGGCGGGTCAGTAACTCCAGAAGTGAACTTGCACCATGAGGCGGGCATTGGAGATGCTCTGCTGGAGGTGCGGGAGCTGCGCAAGGAGTACGTGACCGGCCGCGGCCGTCTACGGCTTTTCGATGGGCTGAATTTCAGCATCCGCAAAGGGGAGCTGGTCGCCATCGTGGGCGCCTCCGGAGCGGGAAAAAGCACACTTTTGCACATTCTTGGTGCACTTGATGCGCCGACAAGCGGTGCCCTATACTTCGCCTCAATCCACTTGAATAAGCTCAACTCCAGGCAGGCCGCAGACTTCCGCAATCGCGAGGTTGGCTATGTCTGGCAATTCCACTACCTGCTGCCGGAGTTTACGGCGGCCGAAAACGTTGCCCTGCCCCTGTTGGCCGGGGGGGAACCTCGCAAAACAGCTGAAAGCAAAGCACTTGCATGGCTAGGCGAGGTGGGACTGGCGGACCGGGCGGAGCACCAGGCGGGAGAGCTTTCCGGCGGGGAGCAGCAACGGGTCTCGCTGGCGCGGGCGCTCGTAACCAATCCACGCATGCTGCTGGCGGACGAGCCGACGGGGGATCTGGATGCAAATACCGCAGATCGTGTGTTTTCGCTCATCCAAAGAGTACACGCGAGCCACGGGCTGACTTCGATCCTGGTGACGCACAATCAGGAGCTTGCCGGCCGGTGCGATCGCGTGATGCGCCTGGAGGCTGGCCGCATAGCAGAAGACATTGCCAAGACGGGTAAACCGTACCAGCAGGTGGAGGACGATGTTCCTGGAACGAAAATTCCCGGATATGAGAGCTGTTGACGTACCGAAGCGGGTGTGAGTCCGGTGGCGTGGGTCGTGCATCTTTAGTAACGACGACTCACATTTCTGTACACGAGTCAGTCAGGAGAGGCAGGAGTGAGAAGTTAACCGACTTCACTCACTGTCCTCGGAGGGGGAATATGTTCGAACGCTATACAGAAAAGGCGCGGCGCGTCATCTTCTTCGCCCGGTATGAGGCCAGCCAGTTCGGCTCGCCCTATATCGAGACCGAGCATTTACTGCTTGGGCTACTGCGCGAAGATAAGGCGCTCACCAATAAATTTCTCCGTTCCCATGCCTCCGTCGAATCGATCCGCAAGCAGATCGAGGGGCATACCACGATTCGCGAGAAGGTTTCCACCTCGGTCGATCTCCCCCTGTCGAACGAGTGCAAGCGTGTACTGGCCTATGCCGCCGAAGAGGCGGAGCGCCTGAGCCACAAGCACATTGGCACGGAACATCTGCTGCTGGGCTTATTGCGTGAAGAGAAGTGCTTTGCCGCGGAGATTCTGCACGAGCGCGGTCTGCGGCTGGTGGCGATCCGCGAGGAGCTGGCGCGGGCGACGCAGGAAAAGGCTCCGGCGCAGCGGCAGAACCGCGAGTCCAGCCTGCTGGCGGAGTTCTCGCGCGATTTGACGCAGGCAGCGACGGATAACCAATTAGACCCGCTGGTGGGGCGCGACTCGGAACTGGAGCGCGTGGTGCAGATCCTGTGCCGCCGTACGAAGAACAATCCGGTGCTGATTGGCGAGCCAGGTGTGGGCAAGACCGCGATTGTCGAAGGATTGGCGCAACGCATTGCTGATGGCGATGTGCCGAGCTTCCTGGCAGACAAACGGGTGCTGGCGCTGGACCTTTCGCTGATCGTGGCAGGCACCAAGTACCGCGGACAGTTCGAGGAACGGCTGAAGACCATCATGAAGGAGCTGATGGAGAATCAGAATTCCATCATCTTCATTGACGAGCTACACACGCTGGTGGGTGCAGGGTCGGCCGAGGGATCGCTGGATGCGGCGAATATCCTGAAGCCGGCGCTGTCGCGGGGTGAGATCCAGTGCATCGGCGCAACCACGCCGGGTGAGTACCGCAAATCGATCGAGAAGGACCGGTCGCTGGAGCGGCGCTTCCAGGCAGTGAAGGTGCCGCCGCCGAACGAGGCGGACGCGATCAGGATCATCATGGGAATCAAGGACCGTTACGAGAAGTTTCATGCGGTCAGCTACACCGATGATGCGATTGAGTTTGCGGTGTCGCACTCGAACCGTTACATTCCGGACCGGTTCCTGCCGGACAAGGCGATCGACCTGATCGACGAGGCCGGGGCGCGCGTGAAGCTGCGCCAGACCTCGCTCCCGGAGGAGATCACCGAGGTCCAGAAGCGGATCAAGTTCATCGTCCACCGCATGGAGAACGCGATCGCGAATCACGAGTTCGAGAAGGCGCGGTTCTACTCCGACGAAGAGCGCAAGGAGCGTGAGAACCTGCGCGGCCTGCGCGACAAGTATCACCTAGATGACTCGACGGCCGGCATTGTGGGCCGCGAGGACATCGAGGATGTGGTGAGCCGCTGGACAGGCGTGCCTGTGACCTCGATCAAGGAAGAGGAGACGCAGAAGCTCTTGCGGGTCGAGGAAGAGCTGCACAAGCGCGTGATCTCGCAGGACAAGTCGATCAGTGCGCTGGCGCGTGCGATTCGCCGCTCGCGTGCAGGGCTGAAGTCGCCGAACCGGCCGATCGGGTCGTTCCTGTTCCTGGGACCAACCGGCGTAGGCAAGACGGAGATGGCGCGCACTCTGGCGCAGTTCCTCTTCGGCTCGGAGAAAGCGCTGATCCGCTTCGATATGTCGGAGTTCATGGAGAAGCATTCGGTGTCGAAGCTGATCGGCTCGCCTCCAGGCTACGTGGGCTACGAGGAGGGCGGCCAGCTTACCGAGCGGGTCAAGCGCTCGCCGTACTCGGTGGTGCTGCTCGATGAGATCGAGAAGGCGCACCCGGATGTGTTCAACATCCTGCTGCAGGTCTTTGAAGACGGGCAGCTTACCGATGGATTGGGGAACACGGTCGATTTCAAGAACGTGATCCTGATCATGACGTCCAACATCGGCGCGCGGCACCTGCAAAAGAAGCAGGGTCTCGGGTTCCAGAGCGATCGCGAAGACCTGGTGATGGAGAAGGTCGAAGACCTGGTGAAGAACGAGGTGAAGCGCACCTTCAATCCGGAGTTCCTGAACCGCCTGGACGAGGTGATTATCTTCCATGCGCTTTCGGACGCGGACCTGATCCAGATCCTGGAACTGCTGGTGCAGCAGCTCAACGCGAACCTGGCGCAGAAGGCGATCACGATCAGCGTGAACGACGAGGCCAAGAAGTGGATCCTCGACAAGACGCTGGTCGATCGCACCTATGGCGCGCGTCCGCTGCGTCGCGCACTGCAGCGCTACGTGGAAGACCCGCTGTCGGAGGCGCTGATTGCCGGCAGCATCGCGGCGCGGCCTGCGTTCCTCGAGGTTTATCTCGAGAACAACCAGCTCTTCTATCGTCCTGTGGTGCAGGACGGCGAAGAGGCAGCGGCGAGCGAGGGCGTTCTGCTGTTCAGCTGATCTGAGCCAGCTCACATAGAGAGGCCCCGCGAAACTGCGGGGCCTTTGTGTTTCACGATTATTCTTCGGCGGCCGTCTTCAGGTTGCTCAGGCCGCTTTCGAAGTGCCTGCCCATCATTGAGTCCATATTTATGAAAAGTCCCATAAGCCTCATGACGTAGAGATTTGGTCCATGCATGCTCCAGATCACTTTCGTGCCGCCATTGGCCGCTCGTTCCAGCGTGAACTGATTTAAGTTATGAGCTTTGAACGGCTTTATAAAATCCACTTCGATCAGGACCATGCTGGCCGGAACGGATTCCGCGATAGACATTCGTCCTCTGCCGGCACTCCCAGTGCTGCTCCATTCGGAAACTGCGCCTTGTCCGCTTGGGGAGCCGCTGAATGTCCTGCGCATTGTCGGGTCTTCCCTATCCTGCGGCGCCCATCGCGGCCACTGGTGGAGATCATTGATCAACGCGAAGACCTTCTCCGAGGGGGCGCCGACTTCGATGGAACGCCGAATCTGAAAGGTCCTGGGCTTGACAGCGGCAAAGATGAGAATGGCTGCGATCACGATTGCGACGATGGCAAGGAGCTTCAGAATCATGGAGCCTCCCGAGGAAGCCGGAGTTTCACATAGGCGGGGCCCTACTTTTGGACAGCAACAGATTAACCGTAGCATCTGATTGCGCAAAGGCATCCAGGCCGCCTGCAACCAAATGCATGGTTGGCAATTCTTTGAAAGTATTTTGACTACCTCATATCAGGTCACAAATCGAAGTTAGTTGCCGCAATCCAGACAGGCGTGGCAAATCGTACTGAGGACGTACGCCCGATTTGCGCATGTGCACTTCTCCCGACTCGGCACGTGCAATCCGTGAACGAACGACCACCTCGACTGGAGACCACCGATGAAAGAGAAAGAAGCACTTCCCGCAACAGCAAACCGTCGCAGCTTTCTGAAAGGCGCAGGCATGACAGGGCTGGGTCTGGCTGGGGCAGCCATGATCGGCAGCGGATTTTCACCCAAAGCAGAAGCAGCTATGGCGGTCAGCGATCTGGATATTCTGAACTTTGCGTTGAACCTCGAATATCTGGAGGCGGAGTTTTACTCGGTGTCCACCTACGGCGCGACCCTGGAGAAGCGTGGCATTCTGAGTGCGAGTGAAGTTAGCGGCCCGACCACCGGTGGCGCCCTGGTGAAGGGATTTGGCGACTGGGGGACCATGGCGACGGCGCTGAGAGAGGATGAGATGGTACATGTTCTCTATCTGCGGAAAGCGCTGGGGTCGAATGCGGTCAAGAAGCCGGCGATCAACCTGAATGCGCTCGGTTATGGGTTTGCGAGCCTGAGCTCCTGGCTGAAACTGGCGCGGCAATTTGAAGATGTCGGCGTCAGTGCTTATCTTGGCGCGGCCCCACTGATCACCAGCAGCGCTTATTTGGGCGCGGCCGGCGCAATTCTGGCCACAGAGGCTCAGCATTCCGGAGCCGTGCGGAGAGCCTGCTACTCGATGGGCATCGCGAGTCCAGCGGTCGATTCCAAGGACGTTCCGCCAAGTTCGCAGCGTCCCTTCGATGTCGATTCGAATGGGCTGAGCATCCCGCGGACCACTTCGCAGGTGCTCAACATCGTCTACGGGGGCGGCAGATGTTCAGGCGGTTTTTATCCCAACGGTATGAACGGGACGATCGTCTGCCAGGGCTAGTGCCTGCAATTGATCTCTTCAGCTTCCGAAAGGCCCCGCAAATTGCGGGGCCTTTTATTTGGTGAATCTAGGTTTTCGCTCTATGCAACCTACTGAGATAGTTCGGGGATAGTTCATGGCATGGCAATGCGAAGAAAACACTGACGCATTTACCCAGGTAGATGGCGGAAGAGTGATTGCCTGAACACTGATTTCAGCAACTCGCAGAAATTCGCGTTCGCGATCGATTTATTCGTGAACGGCGGATTCATGATGGTCTACGGGGAGCGGCACCGAAGCCGGATGTCAGTTCCCGCGATGTTGCGCATAGCAATCCATTCATCTTGCTGCCGCGCTCCTTTTCAACGCAGGACCACCCATGGGAGAACCACATGAAGCAGAACGAAGCACCTTCCAACGCAGCAAACCGCCGGACCTTTCTAAAGGGCGCAGCTATGACCGGGATCGGCCTGGCGGGAGCGGCCATGATCGGCGGTAGTTTGACCGCGCGCGCGCAAACGTCAGACGCCGCGATGGCGGTCAGTGACACTGACATCCTGAACTTCGCGTTGAACCTGGAGTACCTGGAGGCAGAATTTTATTCGGTAGCCACCTACGGCGCCACTCTGGAAAAGCGCGGCATTCTGAGTTCAAGTGAGGTGTCCGGACCGACCACAGGTGGCGCATTAGTAAAAAGCTTTGGCAACCTTGGGACCATGGCGACAGGCCTTAGAGAGGATGAAACGAACCATGTCCTTTTCCTGCGGAAGACGCTCGGCTCCAGCGCGGTCAAGAAACCGGCCATCAACCTGGATGCGCTGGGCTATGGCTTTGCGAGCGTCGCCAGTTGGCTGAAGTTGGCAAGGCAATTCGAAGATGTCGGCCTCAGCGCTTATCTGGGAGCGGCTCCGCTTATCACCAGCAAGACCTACCTGGCAGCGTCCGGCGCGATTCTTGGCACCGAGGGTCAGCACTCCGGACAGCTTCGTTGGGCTTGCTACTCGATGGGCGTCAGCAGTCCGGCGGTCGATTCCAAGGACGTTCCCCCCAGTGCGGCGCATCCATTTGCAGTGGACGCGAATGGGCTGAGCATTCCACGGACGGCGGCGCAAGTGCTCAATGTTGTGTACCACGGCGGCCGATGCTCGGGCGGCTTCTTCCCGAACGGAATGAATGGAACGATCGTTTGCCAGGGTTAACGGCTGTCATGGCTGAGGAGGGTCCGCGTCCGCGGACCCCTCTTCGTCTGCCCGGGATGGGTATGCTGGCGGCGATGTCCGCGCTGCGAAAAAGCTTTATACAGATGGGGCTCATGTGCCAGTGACTACAATCCTGTTTGACTACAGGTATAGGCGCTTTGCCGTGCTCCGAAAGGTGATAGTGGCGGGGTCACTAGCTGGTATTCATGTCCGTATCGCGCGCCAGCCCGGCTGCAAGATTTTCGTACTAACTTCCCGCTTTAAGAGACCTTGAGAAAAGCATCGCGGTTTTGGCCAGGGGCGTCAGCCTCCTGGGCGAATTTGATGATTTGCGCGGAGCATCCAGGCATTTTGAGCTCTCCTAGCTTCATTGCCTTCTCCAAAAGATGAGGTTCTCATCCGAGGCTCAAGGATGACGTAAGGAACCACGGAATTTGAGAATTGACTGCGCAGAAATGGATCGGCGAAGGGTGGCGCGTGATCGCCGACAATGACAAACACTGTGGGGCGAGATGGATTGGACTGTGCGACCTGCGCCACAGAGCGATGAACGTTCGAGATAAGTTGGAACCAGGAACAAAGCGCTGGATATCGCTGCCCCGATGGGACGATCGCGCAGGATGCCGCGCCCTTCACATTAGATGGAATAGGAACCGGCAGGTGTGAGTTTAGCGTGACCCAATAGAGAAAGCTCGGTTGCGTGTCACGCCGATGCAGACGATTTCCAATCCACTGTGCAATGTCCGCGTCGCATATTCCACTGAATCCACCAGCACATTCCGGAAGACCTATCTGCTGGAATCGATCTTCGAACCACATTTCCTGAAACCCTACCGTGCCGTACCAGGTTGAGCGCCGAAACATGCGTCCGGCATGTCCGTGGATTCCGACGGTGTGATACCCGAGTGCCGCGAGATGGTTGGGAAGGCATCCCCTGATTTCCTCGGGAGATGCATCGAGCAGGTGAAATCCCATATAGCTGTCGCACAATTCTCTCGCTTCGCCGGAAACGGTCGATCCGTAAAATGGAACTGTGCCTTGCAGCACACGATAATGGTCCTGCAACTGCGGGTCTTGGTAAGGCCGCACTATCGAGTCACGAAAAGCAGGATTAGAGACCAATCCCCACGATTCCACCAGAACGACGACGAGGTTCGGCATTTCGTTCCGGGTTGCCAGGGCGATCATTTTGGGTGGCATCGTCGTGGAGAACCCCGCTCTTTCCACTGCGCTGGGCAGGCGAGCTCCAGTGTTTGCAGCAGAGTACAACTGGCGGTTTTCTTTTCGGCGGCCAATCTCATCCTGAATCAGTCGCTTCAGTGAGAGACGACAGATTCGGCTTTGGTTGAAGCGAAAGTAGCTGGCGTTTCTTGCATCTGGGGAGAGCCGGAAGCCAAGTGCGGTCGGCAGCGCGCCGGTTTCGTGATAGACCCTTGCACAGTCGGCAAACAGAAGGACCGCACCAAGCCCGATCATGCAGCCGGCCGCATAGACACGATGCCCTCTCCTGAGCACTGGCTTCGGCAGGAGCGCCGCGACCGCAGAAATGATGATCGCCAGCAAAACAGCCGCGATTACATATTTGAGGCGCCCCTCCGGCAGTTCGCGGAGAGAAGAAATGCTCCTCAGACAATCAGACGCAGAAAGAAAATACGATTCGCAGATCGCGCAGAGCGTGTCGGCAACAATGGTGCCGAACATGAGGGTTGCGGCAATGATTCTCGGCACGAAAAGCGCCAACATCCCGATGCAAAGATAGTCCAAACAGAACCAGCCATTTCGCTCGATCCGCAGGAATCTGGCCGCGAGCCAGAAGGGAACGTTCGAAAGGACCCCGTAGAAGAGGACGAAGAGGCACCATCTCGAGCGATTCTGCCATCTTGACCATTTCTCTCCGGGAAGAGCGGCGTTCCCAGATACGAAGGGACCCATCGCTTGGCCGAAGCAATCGGCTCCCAGTATCGCGCATCCTTGTGGTGGGATCTCCCATCCTTCGAGCAGCTTATTTCTCTGCGAAATAGTTTGCGCAGTGCCTGACGATTTCGAGCTCACAAGATCGCCCATGGCGCGCACTGTAACGGTGGCAATTTAACGTAATCAACATCACTCTGGGCCTTTCTCAAGAGTCATTAGTAACTAGCGAAGCTAGAACGATTATCCGGCGGCTTCGCCTGTGGCTCTTCAAACGGCTTTGTAAAGAAGCAGTAAAGAAGACGTGAAGACGGTTACGTTTCCAGAACCAACCAGAGTGTTATTATCCCGTCTCGTCGACGGCTTTGAGCTGGCCCTCAGATTGGGCGGAAGCAACGTGACTCATAGAAGCCGTCGCCGCTGGCAGAAGACGCAACATGGCGCCGTGATCAACGCCAGCTTTATCTTTTCTGCGGTTGGATGTGTAACAGATGGGTATGCTGGCGGTGAATGTTCACGCTGTAAAAAGAAGGCCCCATACGATGGGGCCTGTCTGCCAGTGACTGCAATCCTTTTTAACCATGAGCGCAGGCTAACGCAACGCTCCGGAGAGGTCACTATGGCCGAGCTGTCTAGTTAGCTTGCGTATGCCGGCGCCGCCACTGCGACCTGCGATGCGGCAGCGATACCGGGCTCGATGCGGGGCGGAGCGATGTCCATCTGCGCCTGCAGCTCCGCATCCTTCCTCGCCTGCTTCTGCTGCTTCATGGCGATGGAGGGCGAGAGATCGACCGTGCCCTTGATGACAGCATCCTGGTGGATGATGAGGCGCGGCGAAATGATGTCGCCGGCGACCTGCGCGGTGTGGCGCAGCTCGACGCGCTCGGAGGCGTGGATCTGGCCATCGACGCGGCCGGAGATGACGACCTCGCGCGCGGTGATGTGGGACAGGGCATAGCCTTCCTCGCCCACGGTCAGGCGGCTTTCATTCAACTGAATCTTCCCGGTGACGCGACCCTCGACGACCAGGTCCTCCGTGGCGGAGATGTCGCCAGTGATGGTGATGTTCTTTCCGATAAGGCTGCGTTCGGTAGTGGCCATGCTGTGTCTCCGGTAGTGAGTTGTCCCGAGATGGGCCTCGGTCCTGACAGCCCTTACCTTAGTAAGGTGCCGGGGAGTCGACCATCACCGAAAGGCGGTATTGTCCACCCTTTTGGTGCCATATTCCCGGCCCGGGCTCCTGTGCACGCCGTTTTTCGTAGATTCCCTGGAGTGGATTCGACTAGAAGAGTGACACGGTGACATAGGGCCGTCGTCCTGGAGTGCCGCTTGGCTGCGAATCGAAGGTCGCTGCGTGTCGTGCGCGTCATCGCGGCCATTTGCATTCTGGCTATTGGTCTTTCAATCATCGTGCTGGTCACCAGCCAAAGCAGTCTTGCCGATCGCGACTACATCACCTACTGGGCCAGCGGGCGTCAACTGCTGGCACATCAGAACCCTTACGACGTTTCCGCCCTCGCCGCTTTGGACCGGTCAGCGGGCAGTGGCAGTGGCCGAGTCACAATCGCCCGCAATCCGCCGAATGGATTGCTCTTTGAGTTGCTGCTGGCGCAATTCGGCCCTCGAACGGGCGGCATCGTGTGGATCCTGGCCCTGATTGCCGCGCTGATGGTTTCGATGCGGCTACTCCAAAAGATGATGGACTCAGAGGGAGACCGGACGCATCTTCTCGGCTATCTATTTCCTCCAGTGCTGTGCTGCCTGCTGGCCGGTCAGATCGGGATTCTGCTGCTGCTTGCGTTCACTCTTTTCCTGTACCTGCATGAGAATCATCCATGGTTGGCCGGGGCTGCGCTTTCTTTCTGTCTGGCCAAGCCGCACCTGGTCGCGCTACCGATTCTCGTGCTGCTGATGTGGAGCGTAAGCCGCAGACGCTTTCAGATTCTGGCGGGCGGTGCCATGACCCTGCTTGTTTGCTGCGTGCTGCCGCTGTATTTCGATCCACACATCTGGTCGCATTATCTGCTTGGCTTCCGCGACGAGCATGTTGAGAACGAGTTCATCCCGGTTCTCAGTTGCATCTTTCGCATGGCGGTTCATCGGGACTGGCAGATGCTCCAGTTCGTGCCTCTGTTCTGCGGGCTTATCTGGGCGATGGTGTACTTCTGGCGGCGACGGGCTACGTGGGAGTGGGTTCGCGACGGATCTCTTCTGATGGCGGTGGGCGTGATGCTGGCGCCTTACGCCTGGGTGACGGACGAGTCGCTGGCGCTGCCGGCGGTTCTTTTCGGCTTGTATGCCTTGCCACGTACGGGGCGATCCGTTGTGCCGTATGCGATTGTCGCGGCCGCAGGACTTGCGGAGGTGCTCTTCGCAGTGCCGCCCGCCTCGGGCTTCTATCTTTGGACTGCGCCCGCGTGGGTGGCATGGTCGGTGTATGCAAGCCGTCCGTTTCGGTCGCACAGGCATGTTCCCGCAGTGGCCGGCGGCGCCTGACGCTTCCGCGAGTCCTTCATCCGGACTGGCAGTGACTAATGAGGCTGCATTTTTCCCTTTACGCTTTTGGCTAACTTGATAATCTCGTCCGCCTTTCTGAAGGTGTCCGCAGGAAGAGTGAAGCCGTCGGCGTGCTCAAGCTCATCCTGCAGCTGGCGGGCGAGCTCCGCAAGGCGCCTTGCATCAGCCATAGCTTGGGAATGCTGTTCCGCGTTGTACCTGGCCCGTTGCTCGCGCTGCATCGGATCTTGAATTTCGGCGTTGGGAGAATTGCCCAACACGGTCACAGATGGTGGATATGGAATTTGCGGCGAAGGCGAGGGCATCTGCTTGCGCCCATGCTGGAGGCCGGGTGATACAACGGCACCCTGGAGGCAGAGGCAGCCCGCCACGAAAACATGGGCCACGATACGCATAGGAGCCTCCCTGAGAGGAGAGGGCCCGCGCCAATTCTAGCCTTCGGTTGGTAGATCTGTACGCAAAATTTTGGGCGACACGAGTTGCTAGTGACAAAAAGCGGACTGCGTGGTTCCGATGACGGTCATTTGCAAGCTGGAAGATTCTCCCGAGTTCAGAGGGCAGGACTCCTCAAGGCGGCGAAAAAGATGCTTTACTCAACGGCATGAGCCATCATCGAGCCCGGAACCGAATGCTTGGAGATGAGCCGCTGTCGCCGGGGCGACTGGAGGCCTTCTCCGATGGCGTCATCGCCATCATCTTGACCATCATGGTGCTGGAACTGAAGGCGCCGGGCAGCGCCGACCCGCGAACGCTGTTGCATGACTGGCCCATCTTCATCAGCTACATCATCAGCTACTTCTACATCGCTGTGTACTGGATCAACCATCACCATCTGTTTCATCGCGTGAAGCGGGTAGACCTACCGGTGCTGTGGGCCAACATCGCACTCTTGTTCTTTATGTCACTCATTCCCTTTTTTACCGAATGGATGGAGAACACGCGCCTCAAGCCGTTCCCTACGGCGGTGTATGCGGCCACGATGCTGGTGGCAGGGGCGGCTTTTTCGGTGCTGGACCGCGTGGTGGGGCGGCAGAGCATAGGCGACCCGCAAATGGTGCTGGTACGGCGGGCGGCGCAGCGCAAGAACCTGATCGCAATCGCGATCTATGCAGCAGCCATTGGGGTGGCTTACTACAACACAACGATTTCCCTGGCGCTCATTTTTCTGGTGGCCGTGTTGTATGCGGTGCCCTGGCTGTGGGTGGAGCGCTGTGCGGATGCTCTGGAGGGCAAAGACGCCACGCATCCTGTGCAGGGAGAGTTGCACGAGCCTTATACCGGACCTTCCGCTGGCCAGGATCAGGGCGTCAGAGGATAATCCAAAAGCGAGCGCCGTAGCTGCTTCGCTCGAACCTGTCTATGCAAAGGAATGTCCCTTGAATGCCATGCGTTTCGCTGTTTCGCGATTCCTTCTCGGCATCGTTAGTTCTGCATTGCTTGTCGCGCCGGCCTGGGCCGCGCGAACAGAGACGGCGCGCACTGCGCTGAAGCTGGAACGCGTGACGGCGGTGAAGGCGCTGGAGAACGGCGTCGAACTGCACAGTGGACCGGCAGTGATGCAGATCACGGCGCTGCGCGATGATGTGATCCGCGTGCGGGTGGGACCGGCGGGTGAGCTGCCGGAGGACGCCTCCTGGGCAGTGTTGCCCGAGGCGCGAACGGCAAAAGTAACCGTAACGGCCTCGAATAACAGTGATGCAGTCGGTTTCAAGACGGCGAAGCTGACTGTCAGCGTCGAGCGCGCGACGATGGCACTGAAGGTGACGGACCTCGAGGGACATGTGATTGACCAGGATGAAACCGGGCGACCTATCGAGTATTACGGGCCTGGTTTCCGCGTGACCAAGGTGTCGCCGCCGGGCGAGCATTATTTTGCGCTGGGCGATAAGCCTGGGCCGCTTGACCGGCGGAACATGGCCTTCACCATGTGGAATACGGATGCGTTTGGATTTCAGGAGTCCACGGACCCTATCTACAAATCAATTCCGTTTGTGCTGACGATGAACGAGGGCCGCGCGGCGGGGCTGTTTCTGGACAATACATGGCGCACGAGCTGGGAGTTTAACAAGCACCAGCGCGACGCATGGAGCTTTACGGCGCCAGACGGGCCGCTCGATTACTACATCCTTTACGGTCCAGACCCGAAGCAGGTATTGGGCGAGTGGGCCTGGCTGGTGGGGCATACGCCGTTGCCGCCGAAGTGGTCGCTGGGCTATCAGCAGTCGCGATACAGCTACTATCCAGAGTCGGAAGTGCGCAACATTGCGAACCACCTGCGCGCGGACCACATTCCTGCGGATGTGATCTGGCTGGATATCGATTATCAGCAGGACAATCGCCCATTCACGGTAAACCGCGAGCGCTTTCCGCATTTCGAGCAGATGGTGAAAGATCTGGCGGCGGAGAATTTCAACACCGTGGCGATCGTCGATCTACATGTGGCAAAGCTGCCGGATGCGGGATACAAGCCCTACGATTCGGGTGTGGCGGGGGATCAGTTTGTGAAGATGCCGGATGGCTCGACGTATACGGGCGTTGTCTGGCCGGGGCCCTCCGTCTTTCCAGATTTCACGCAGGCGAGCACGCGCGACTGGTGGGGCACGCTGTTCTCCACGTTTATGAAGGATGGCGTGGCGGGCATCTGGAATGACATGAACGAGCCAGCCATCTTTGACGTGCCGTCGAAGACGATGCCAGACGATGTGCAGCACCGCATCAACGAGCCGGGCTTCCGGAAGCGCACGGCGAATCATCTGGAGATACACAACGTGTACGGCATGGAGAACACGCGCGCGACCCACGACGGGTTGGTAACGCTCGAACCGAACATGCGGCCGTTTGTTATGACACGCGCCAGCTACGCGGGCGGGCAGCGCTATGCGGCAACGTGGACTGGCGACAACTCGAGCACGTGGAACCATCTGCGGCTAACAACACCGATGCTCGAAAACCTCGGCCTGAGCGGCTTCGCGATGGCGGGCGCGGATGTCGGCGGCTTTGCCGGTACGCCGCAGCCTGACCTCCTGACGAAGTGGCTGGAGATCGCGGCGTTTCAGCCGATCGACCGCGACCACACCGCCAAAGGCACCGCATACCAGGAGCCGTGGGTGCATGGGCGGGAGCGGGAAAATATCGCGCGCCGCTATATCGAAGAGCGGTACCGGCTAATGCCATATCTCTATACGACGACCGAGGAGATGAGCCAGACCGGCGTCCCGATTCTGCGACCGCTTTTCGTGGAGTTCCCTGATGCGACCGATGACAAGCATCCGATGGATGTCGATACGCCCAATGAGTTTCTGTTTGGGCCTGACATCCTGGTGGCGCCTGCGCCGTATCCGGATGAGTTGGACAACTACTTCGTGCAATTGCCGCCGGTAACCTGGTACGACTACTGGACTGGCGCGAAGCTGCCGCCACTGCCCAAGCTAAGCAGCCGCGACTTGGAGCAGCCGGGCGCGAAAGAAGAGATGGCGCGACTGATGGCGCCATTTCATGTCACGCCCAGCCTGGATGTGCTGCCGGTCTATGTGCGCGAGGGAGCGATCCTGCCGATCCAGCCGCTGACACAGAGCACGAAGGAGACGCCGCAGGGGCCGCTTACGCTGCGTGTGTACCTACCGCAGAAGGGACCTGACGAAGCGGGAGCGCAGCCGTGCGCCGGATCTATCTATCTGGATGATGGCGTCACCCTGAATTACAAAAAAGGCGACTATCTGCGCGAGCAGTTTTCCTGCAGCGTGAGCGGCGATACGGTGCGTGTGAAGATCGCACCGCGCGAGGGGAGCTTTGCTCCGTGGTGGCAGGTGATCCATATCGAGGTCTACGGTGGGCCGTCTATGAAGGCGGAGGCTGCCGACGGAATGCTGGTCACATGGAACGTGCAGCGGCGGGCAATGCTGGCGACGATTCCGGACACCGGCAAAGGTACGGAGCTGACGCTGAAGTACGAGCGGTGAGCCCGGTGGAGGAAATTCCGAAGCGCTCCATCCTGTTGGTGAGCGGCGCGCCGGCTAGCGGCAAGAGTACACTGGCGCGCGCGCTGGCGGAGACATTCGGTTTTCCGCTGATCTCCAAAGACACCATCAAGGAGTCGCTGTTCGATTCTCTTGGAACTCAGCTCGGCGCGCAGATCGCCTCACCTACCGAGCTGTCCCGACTACTGAGCCAATCCGCGATGGAGATGCTGTGGTCACTTGCACCATGCTGCCGGGGAGTCATTCTCGAGGCGAACTTCCGTCCGAAGAGTGAGTATGAGCGCGGACGCTTGAGCGCGTTACACGGACGGAAGCTCGAAGTCTACTGCCACTGCACGCCGGAGGAAGCGGCGCGGCGCTTTCGAGAGCGCGCCACGACAGCACGTCATCATCCTACTCATAGCATGAAGACGATCTCTGCCGGGTTGCTGGAGGAGTTCGACCGGCCGTTCGGGCTCTGTCCGGTGATCGATGTCGATACGGAACATTCCGTCGATCCCGCGAACGTAATCGAGCGTATCCGCCGGCACTGGCCCGATCTGGCGGCTTAGTACGGATCAGCGCAGGACTTCGGTGATTCCATATCCCTGCAACTGGCGATCTGAGAGGTTCAAGTTTGCGGGCTGGTATTTGTCAAGCTGATCGAGCCGCGCCTGAACGCTGTTCGCCATGAAAGACCGCGGCGGCACGATACGGTGTTTCGCGATTCCCCAGGGAATGAGCTTCCATTCATCGTGAGCCGGCGCCTTTGTCTTGCGCGGATCCACCGGCAAATAGCGACTGAGCGCGTCCGGCTTGAAAGTGAGGCCGCATTGCATCGCCTTCCGGATCATCCACGCGAGCGGGACATCGGACAGATCGCTCGGCGAATAGCCGCCGCCGACGTCGCAATGCACGCCGGAAAACCATACCTGCTCCATCTGCGCATCATTCACGCGGTCTGAGCCGTCCGGGTTGGTCCATAGAGTCGGCGCGAACTGCATGCGTCGCTCATCGACTGAGACGGCGTGATACGCGTTCTCGACGCAGGGATGCAGCGAGGTATCGAGAAAGCCGTACTTCTTCTCGTTAAGCAGTTCAAAGAGCAGGCCGGGGATGCCCAGCGATCCGACGGTGTCCCAGACCCCGATCATGCGCACCGCTGCTCCCTGAATGCCGTACTGGAGCTCAAGCTGGTACTTCATCGCGGCCTGCCTCTCCGGATCGCGCTCGCGATAGGCGGCAAAGACCCGGGCTGCCGCCTGCTCATCGAGGTTTTTCGCGGGCAAGCCAAAGCGCGCAATCATGCCACCCAGACTGCGGACTGTGTAGGCGCCACGGCTGAATCCGAAGAGATACACGGAAGAGCCAGGCGACCAGGCGTCCGTGAGGAGTCGATAGCACTCCTGAATCTTCTGAAAGAGAGCTTCGCCCATGGCGCCGCCGCCCAGGTGGTCGATGGGCGTGCCGTTGGTGCCCACGCCGCTGTCGTAGAGGGGCTCCTGAGTCTGGCCGGTTGCGAGAGCGCAAAAGAACTTGCGCACATTGGTGTCGTTGACCGCAACCTCATAGCCATGCGGCGTATTCCACGTTCCATCGGCGCACAGGACCAGGTTCTTCGGCATCGCTTCCCCTTATGTTGAAACAGGGATCGGGCCCGGGAGAACTTTAATTCACCCAGCGGAGGAGACGGAAGCTGAATCTGCTTAGAGGGTGCGCTTGGACTGGAGAAGGCTTACCGCGCGCTGGGCCGCCTCGTGGATGAGGATCCCCATCTTCGGATGGGAAGGCTCCAGGTCCGGCTCAATGCCAATGCTGGCTAACGCCTCGGTAGTGCTGGGGCCGATGGAGAGCACGATGGTGCTGCGCATTGCCCTCAGCAGATCGTCCTTCGCGCCCATCCGGTCGGCAATCTGGACGAGATGGATGACCTGGATCGCGGTCAGGAAGACGATCACGTCGATCTCGCCCGCAACGACAGAGCGTACCGCGTTGCGCAGCGGCTCGAGATCTTCCGGGAGTGCCCAGTGGTAGACCGGCACCGGCGTGCAATGAACGCCGCGTTCGGCAAGTGCGCTGAGCAGCTCCGGATTGCTGCTTCCGTACTCCTGCACGGCGGCGCGCATGCTATGAAGGCTTGTGCCGAACGCATTGTCGATTGCGGAGACAAGTTCGTGCCACGTGCAGGGCTCAGGCGCCGTCACCGTGATGGGGATATCCAGCTCGCGCAGGGCGGCGTTCGGCTTGGGCCCGCGGCTTGCGATTTTGACCTGTCGCAGGGCTTCGACGAAGCGCGCGCGATCGTACCGCGATTCGACGATCTCGGTGAGACGGCGAATACCCACACCGGTTAGAAAAATGACGAGATCGAAGTCACCCTGGAGAAGACGAGCCGCGAACTGTAGCGCTTCCTGATTGGATTCGAGCGGAACTTCGCGCATGGCGGGGGCGACCATAGGTTCGCCGCCGCCAGCGCGGATAAGCTTCGCGATCTCTACCGCCCGGCGGCTTTCGAGCGCCAGCACGCGCATTCCGCTAAATCCCTGGGTTGCCATGCTTCATTATGCCGGAGTCACTGTACGCCTTTCTGGTCGATGCCCCAGTGGTAGACGAACTCAGCGTAGCCGTAATTGCTGTCCGTGCCGGTGGGATAGATGCGGCTTATAACGGTCCTGCCCCAGACGTGCGCGTAGAGTTCACCGTCGAAGCTGCGCTGCGCGTTGGAGAAGGCGAAGTTGCCGAGCAGCCGGTTGGCGATACGATTGGTCTGTACCCACGCGATGGTTGTGTTTCGCGGCCTGGTCTCCAGGCCTTCAACAAATTCAAAGCGACCGATGCGAAGATTGCTGCCCTCCCAGTGATAGCGCGCGTAGCCCTGCTTCAGGAAGGTGGCTGTGGGCTCGGCGTTATTGCCGTTGGAGACGTAGTAGGTCCCGCCGAGCCCAATCTGTCCTTGCGCCGCCACAGTGGAGACGGCGTTCTCCGGCACGGCGAGCACTGCGGGCTGCGATATCTCCAGCATCCATCCCATTGATGAATGTGCTGGGCCACGGCGATGCGCACGAGCGATTCGACGTAACCGTAGGTATTGGTCCTGGGCGGGGCGGCGAACCAGTTCCAGGCATCGACACGGGTGCGGTCGTTGATCGTGATGTTGACCGGTGAATTAGGCTGCGCGTGGCATGAGGCGCCGAACATCACGGAAAGGGCGAGTAAGGCGAGACGGCTGCGGATGGACAAATCCTGTTTCTCCTTGAAGAAATGGGAGGCTGACACGAGAGCTGGAAGTCTGTGCGGTCTATTCGAGATCAGGCGTTCACTGCGTCGGCTTGTGCGTCGACGGTGCGGTACCAATGGGCACGACTTCGGTGGGTTGTGTTATGGACGCGGTCCTCATCCACAATATCGCCAGCGTGACGAAGACGAGTGCACCAACCAGATTGCCGGCGGTGACAGGAATCTGGTTCCACAGCCACCAGTCGCGAACGGAAACGTGCGCGCCCATCATCATGCTGCTGGGAATCACGAACATGTTCACCACCGAATGCTCGTAGCCGAGGGCGAAGAAGATGAAGATGGGCAGCCAGCAGGCGGCGATCTTGCCCAAGGTCGAGCTAGACGTGAGCCCCATCACGACGCCCATGCAGACCATCCAGTTGCACAGCATGGCCTTGAGGAAGGAGAGGCCCACCCGGCGGCGCCTAGCTTCTGATAGCCAAGCGTCTTGGCCTGCGCGACGGCAACGATCAGCGCCGCAGGGCCGGTGGCGCGCGCGTGATGAAGCTGCGTCTGGACCGCAGCGTACATCGCCGCGTATGCGAGACCGCCGAGAAGATTGCCGATGAAGACCAAAGTCAAATCCCGAGAAGGCGGCCGACGCCGATGCGTCGCGTGATGAGCGCGGCCGGGAGCATGGCGAAGCTTCCCGTGACCAGCTCCAGGCCGAGGATCACGATCATGGCGAAGCCACAGGGAAAGAGCACCGCTCCGACGATGGGAGGGAGGTTCTGAGCGTTGGCGGTGAAGGCGACACTGGTGGCGAAGCCGAGCAGCGCGCCGGAAAGAAAGCCGCGCACCAACAATTGGGCGGCACGCAAGTGCGCTTTGGTTACGCCGTTGGCGAGAAAGGTCTCGGCAACCTCCGAGGGCTTGATCCAGTCCATACAGATCCTCTCGTGCTGATGTTCTTTGCGCAGAGACACGAAAGCCATGACGCACAGGGCCTTTCGATGTCGGAGTGCTCAGCGGAGAGCGAACGGTGATCGCTGTGGATCGAGTCGGACGGCACACCGGGTGCCGCCTGGAAGTTGTTATGCACCGATATCACAGGTTCGCAGGGCAATTCAAGCATTCTTATCTTGTAACCGCTGTCGCGGCGCGTCTAAGATACAGAGACGGTCTTCTTCTTCGGGCACCTCGATCCGTGCCGCGATCTGTATGGAGAGTGACTGCCAGTAGTGGTTTAGCTTCTGCGCTCCACGACGAGCCCCCTCACAACCTGATTCGACAAGCAGCGAAGTTGCCGCCGATGTCCCCTCGTGCATTCGGACCCGGGGCGGCCACGACGCATTCGCCCGGAGGGAGTTGTATCGATGACCGCGCAGCCCATTGCGATTCCGATTGAGATCGAGAGCACCTTTAACGAGGAGCAGAAAGAGTACCTTGCCGGCTTCATGCTGGCAGCCGCTCGTCGTGGCAACACGTTCTTCGCCGGCCACACTGCCGATGGGTTGATCACGTCTGACCCCGCATCCGGTGCTGCCAATCTTGCTGCGCCGCAGGAGAGGTACTTTGGCACTCCCATGGATGACCTGTGCAAGGAAGAGCGCATCAAGTACGAGGAAAACCCGCTCGACATCTGGGAGAAGCTGTTAGATCATGCGCGCGGTGATCGCTTTCCGGAGGGTGGCGATGTCTTCCGATTCAAGTTTCACGGGCTCTTCTACGTTGCGCCCGCGCAGGACTCGTTCATGCTGCGGCTGCGCACGCCGGGCGGCGTTCTTACTTCAGAACAGATGCGCGGCCTGGCGCAGATGGCGGAGGAATGGGGCGGCGGTGAAGTGCACATCACGACGCGCAGCAATCTGCAGATTCGCGAGCTCCAGCCGAAAAATATTGCGCGCGTACTGATGAAGCTGCAGGAGCTGGGCATGACGTCGCGCGGCTCCGGCGCGGACAATATCCGGAACATTACGGCGACACCGACCAGCGGGCTTGACCCGCGGGAAGTTTTGGATGTCGCTCCGCTGGCGCAGGCGCTGAACTTTTATATCTTCAACTCCCGCGATCTCTACGGCCTGCCGCGCAAGTTCAATGTGGCGTTCGACAGCGGCGGCGCCATCAGCGTGGTGGCCGATACGAACGACATCGCCTTTGTCGCAACACGCGTGGCAGAGGGGCGATCGGTCCCGGCGAGCATTTATTTCCGCGTGCAGCTCTGCGGCATCACCGGCCATCGTCAGTTCGCGAGCGACTGCGGCATCCTGGTTGCGCCGGAGCAGGCAGTTGCGATGGCGGCTGCGATGATTCGCGTCTTCAACGAGAATGGCGACCGCACCGACCGGAAGAAGGCGCGGCTGAAATATCTCATCGACCGCTGGGGCGTGGAGAAGTTTCTGGAAGAGACAGAGAAGCGGCTTTCATTTCCGCTGCTGCGCTTCCCTGCTGCTGAGTGCGAGCCGCGAGCGGCAGTGGACCAGCATGCGCACCTCGGCGTTCACGTGCAACGCCAGCCGGATTTCTCATACATCGGAGTCGCGGTCCCGGTGGGACGGCTGAGCGCGACGCAGATGCTCGCGATAAGCACGATTGCGGAGGAGCACGGCAGCGGAGAGATTCGCCTGACCGTATGGCAGAACCTGCTCCTTCCCAATATCCGGAACGAAGATCTCGAAGGCGCACGGCAGGCGCTTGCTGCGGCGGAATTGACGGATTCTGCTGCCACATTCTCTGCCGGCACGGTCGCCTGCACGGGCAACACGGGCTGCCGCTACGCTGCGACCGACACCAAGCGCCACGCGCTCGCACTTGCGGGCTATCTGGATCAGCGCTTCACCCTCGATCGCCCGCTCAACCTTCACGCCACCGGCTGCCCTCACTCATGCGCGCAACACTACATAGGCGACATCGGTCTGCTTGGTGTGAAGGTCGGTGGCGAGGAGGGCTACCAGGTCTCCGTCGGCGGCGGAACAGACGAGCGGCAGGGCCTGGGGCGCGAGCTGATTCCGGCGATTCGTTTTGCAGATCTGCCGCCGGTGATGGAAACGCTCTTCCGCGCTTTCGATGCGAAGCGGCAGGCAGGCGAGTCGTTTCTGGAATACGCGAGGCGGCACGACATCGAAGACCTGAAGCAACAGGCCGGAGTGGAGGCGTAAACGATGCCGGAAAATCTCGTTCCCTGTATCCCGGATGATGCCCCTTTTACGTCTGCGCAGCGAGCTTGGCTGAACGGATTTCTCGCGGGGCTGTACTCGTATGCACCGGTGCCGGCGGAGCAGCCGATTCGTGTCGCGTTGCTGTACGGCTCGCAGACCGGTACGGCCGAAGGGCTGGCGCGCAAGCTGGCGAAGGAATTGAAGGCAGCCGGGTTCGAGGCTGTGCTCACCTCGCTCGAAGGCTACATCCCGGCCACACTTGCGACGGAGACCTATGCGGTCTTTATCGTTTCGACCTATGGCGAAGGCGAGCCGCCGGATGTGGTGCAGCCGTTCTATCAATATCTTTGCCTTGCGCATCTGCCGCTGCTCGGCAATCTCTACTATGCCGTGTGCGCGCTGGGAGACAGGCATTACGAGCACTTCTGCAAGTTCGGTCGCGATCTGGATACGAAGCTCGAAGCCCTTGGCGGGATGCGCATTCTGGATCGAGTCGACTGTGACGTCGAGGTGGATGCGCCCTTCGCCGCGTGGAAGCAGCGTTTGGCACCGCGCCTGCGCGAGGTCTCGCAGCAGCCGGTCTTAGATACGCCGATCCATACGCCGGAAACAGAATCGGCCGCCGCGCCCAAGCCGCTGGGGCCGGTTGCGGTGCCGGAGTTGCTGCATACTAAGGACAATCCATATCTGTCGCCGCTGGTTGAGAAACGCAGTCTGACGCATGCCGCCTCCAGCAAGCGGACTGTCCATTTTGAGTTTGATATTGCGAACGCGCCGCTTCGTTACGAAGTGGGCGATGCATGCGGTGTTGCGCCGGAGAATTGCCCTGGGCTGGTAGATGAAGCTCTAGACCTGCTCCGATTCACCGGTGAAGAGAACGTGGAGCTTGGCGGTGCGGGCTTTACGCTGCGGGATGCCTTGCGGCATCAGCTTACGATCACACGAGTGACGCGAACGATGGTGTCGCGCTGCGCGGAGTTGGGTGATGTCGGCGCGCTTCGCGAACTGCTGCAGGCGGGAAATCAGGCGGCGCTGGATGAGTTTGTGGGCGGCCGTGACCTTGTCGATCTCGTACGGCACTATCCCGGAGTGATTCAAAAACCGGCAGATCTGGTGAAAATGCTACCCAGGCTCGCCAAACGGCTCTACTCCATTTCGTCAAGCCCGGCAGCGCATCCGGGGCGGGTGCATACCACGATCTCAGTCGTCCGCTATCATGCGCACGAGCGGGAACGCGGCGGCGTCTGCTCGACGCAACTCTCCGATCGTACCGAAGAGGGCGACCGCCTGCCGATCTACATTCAGCCCAATAAGAAGTTCCGTCTCCCCGCCGATCGTGGCGCGCCTGTCATCATGATCGGCCCCGGTACAGGCATCGCTCCCTTCCGCGCGTTTCTGCATGAGCGCAGAGCGATGGGCGCGACCGGGCGCAATTGGCTTTTCTTCGGCGATCGAAACGAGGCGACGGACTTCCTCTATCGCGAGGAGTTGGAAGGCATGCACCATGAGGGCCATCTGGCGCGACTGGACACAGCCTTTTCGCGGGACCGGCAGGGCAAAGTCTACGTCCAAGACCGAATGCTTGAACAGGCCCCGCAGCTATGGGCATGGCTGAATGACGGCGCATACTTCTATGTTTGCGGCGACGCTACGCGCATGGCGAAGGATGTGGACCGCACGCTCCGCCGAATTGCACAGGAACAGAGTGGCCACTCGCAGGATGCGGCGGATGAGTATGTGGAGAAACTGAAGGAACAGCGGCGCTATCAGCGCGACATCTACTAGGAACCCGGGTCGAACGGCGGCTGGAGATTAGCTGATTCCGGAGGTTGCCTCCTCAGCGCAGGCGAGTGCGATTGTATGGCCCGGCAGGGCTGAAGTTCTGCGCTTCCACTTCACGCTAAGCTGATTCAGAAGATTAACTTTCCTCCGAACTGAAGAACGCGCGGATCATACGTAGACGTCACCTGACCGAATGCTGAGTCCGTGAATCCCGTATCGATGTTCTGGAACTCGGTGTGGTTGAAGGCATTGAAGGACTCGGCGCGCAGTTGGAGGGTCGTTCGACTGTCGCGCGAGAGAGGAAATGTCTTGAACAGCGATAGATTGGAGTTGAACAACCCGGGTCCTACTACTGCGTCTTTTCCAGCATTTC
>CAWHMM010000008.1:0-132614 GCA_963830555.1 uncultured Acidobacteriaceae bacterium | reverse complement strand
TGCCGATGCCGCGCATGACCAACACCTACATGCTCGCCGGCGACGACGAGCCCGAGGACATTCTGCGCTCGGTCAAACGTGGCCTTTATGCGGTGAACTTCGGCGGCGGCCAGGTGGACATCACCAACGGCAAATTTGTCTTCTCCGCCAGCGAGGCCTACCTCATTGAAGATGGCAAAATCACCGCGCCCGTAAAAGATGCAACCCTCATCGGCAATGGCCCCGAGGCGCTGAAGTACGTCTCGATGGTGGGCCACGACCTGCGCCTGGATGAAGGCATCGGCACCTGCGGGAAAGAAGGCCAGAGTGTGCCAGTCGGTGTCGGCATGCCCACCATCAAGCTCGACCGCATGGTCGTCGGCGGGACTGGCCGTTGATGATTGAGACGCCAGTCGCACATCAGGAACTCACGGCCGCTCTCGCCACGCAGCTCGTCGAACAGGCACACGCCGCTGGGGCCACCGACGCCGAAGTCATTCTTTACGAAGGCGACGAATTCGAAGCCCTGGTGCGCAAGGGCGAAGTCGAGCGGCTGAAAGATTCCGGCTCACGGGCCGCCGGGCTGCGTGTCTTTCTCGGCGCGCGCACGGCATCGACATCCTCTAGCGACCTGACGTCCGCGGGGCTCGAACGACTTGTTCGTGGCGCCATCGATCTGGCGCGCGTCACCTCGGAAGATCCCTTCGCCGGCCTGCCGGACCCGGCGAGCTTCGGCAAGATTACGGGTGATCTGCGCATCTACTCGAATGACGTCGACGATCTGCTCGCCGCCGAGCGAATTGGGCTCGCGCGCCGAGCCGATGCCGCATGCTTCGCCGCCGATCCGCGCATCACTAACAGCCGCGGCGGCTCTTTCGATTCCGGTTCCGGCCACAAGATACTCGCCAACTCCCGCGGCTTCGTCGGCGAGTATCGCCGCTCTATCTGCTCCATCTCCGCCAGCCCGATCGCGCAATCCGCCGATGGCCAGATGCAGCGTGACTACTGGTACACGAGCGCCCGCTCTGCGGCAGAACTTGAATCTCCAGAATCCGTCGGCGCGGAAGCCGCCCGGCGTACGCTCCGCCGCCTCGGAGCGCGCTCCGTTCCCACGCAACAGGTGCCCATCATCTTCTCGCCGGAGATTGCGCGTTCCATTGTCGGCCACATCTTCGAGGCGGCAAACGGCTCGCTGATCTACCACCAGTCGTCATTCTTCGCCGGGCAGCTCGGCGAACGCGTCGCCAGCCCGGAGCTGACCATCATCGACGACGGCACGCTCATAGGCGGCTTTGGCACATCCCCGTTCGATGGCGAAGGGCTGCCGACGCGCCGCACCGTCATCGTCGAGCGCGGCATCCTGAAGAGCTATCTGCTCAACACCTACATGGCGCGCAAGCTCGACATGCAATCCACTGGGAATGCTTCGCGCGGCATCACCGGCGCGCCAGGCATTGGCGCGGGTAATCTCTTCCTGGAATCCGCATTACCGCCTGCCGGCTGCTTCCATCCTTGCAGAAATCAAAAACGGCTTCTACGTCACCGAGCTCATCGGCCAAGGCGTCAACATGGTCACCGGAGACTACTCGCGTGGCGCATCCGGGCTATGGATCGAGAACGGCGAACTCAGCTATCCAGTAGAGGGCATCACTATCGCGGGAAATCTGCGCGAGATGTTCCAGAACATCACTGCTGCCGGCGACGATATGGTCTTTCGCAGCTCGGTCGCATCGCCTACGCTGCGCATCGATGGGATGACAATCGCTGGATCATAACGCGGCTCATTTCTGCGGAAGCACCCATACGACGCCGCATAGACGGGTACCAGCGCTCATCAGTCACCGCCCGCGCGAACTGCATTCCGGTCTTCGCGTCGGGAGACGGCGCGGTCAGCTTCCCGCATTCGGTTGCTTTTGCCGCTCCTGTGCGCAGTTTCACTTGCGCGGCATCGCTCGATTTGTTGACCACGGCCACCAGCAAAGCGTCTTTCCGGCGCGCTGCATATGCGTTCGCATCGCGAGCATTGGCAACCGACGCACTCACGAATGTGGCTCCCGCGAATTCCTGCGCCCGGTTTTCACTGTGAGCGGCTGGAGTTGCATTCCGTAATATTCCGGCCGCAGCTTCGTGGCATTCGGCTCGCCAGTAATCGGCGAATAGTAGCCTTCGCCACCGCCGTGCAGAGCTTGTGAAAAGCATATTCGAAGCGGCAACCTACGCTCAACTTCGTCGCTATGGATCGTTCTGATTAGGCTTTCTAAGATTTAGTCTTGCGCCGGCTACACTTTACTGCTATTGTGCTCGCGCAGTCGAGCACGAGCTATAAGGCTGGGCCACATTTTGGAAAAAATAAAGGATGCTCTCGACGCCGCTTCTAATATCGCTGTTTGCTTAATTGCGCTGTTATGTATTTGTACACTCGGCTACCACTACTACGGTCAAGCCCATCAAGTCAGCCCCGGTCATGCCGAGGAAAAAGCGCTTGTTGGAAAAGAGCTGGGACCTAGCGGGGATAATCGATCGCAAGGTATTTAGCGCTCTCAACAAGATGTCCTTTTTGCGAACAAAGCGTCGGATTTTACAAAAAAATTCAAAATCAAACAGAAATCCGTTCTAGATACCGGCTTGTCGTTCTTACCCCCGACCTCAACATGAAAGAATGGCTTGAGTCTAGAGGGCTACATGTCGATGCCATCATTACTCAAAGTTTACACAATGTCGGTATAACCGGAACTCCCACTCTGCTGATCACTGATAAGAAAGGACTAGTTCAGAAAGCATTCATTGGTTCACTCTTGCCAGACCAGCAAAAGGCAGTTATGGCAACTCTGGCCACCAACGAGAAAAGGTGAGGCATGAAAGGACTTATCAAACTCTCTCTTGCTACATTAGGTATCGGATTCTTGTGGTATGCCAATCCTGGCAGCGCCTCTGCTCTAACCACTTGTCTTTCAGGGGACACATTCTGTCGAACCACAGTTGCATGCAACGAGCACTGGTGCAATAACCACTGTGCACCAGGAGACAACGCTTGCGTCGCCACTTGCAACGACAACGCGAGTGCTGGTTACAAGGATTGCTCGGATGCCTATTGGGATTGTGAGCACGATCCCTCTCACGTCTACAACGATCCTGTGGACCCTATTGGCGACTGTCCCACTCAATAATGTCTGGCTAAATGACAACGCAGGAAATGAGCTTAAACACGTCTATTGTGCAGAATTGATGGCTTTTTGAACGGGAGGACCGCTATCGCAGGCGCGGCCCTCCCAGATGTATTTTTAGAAGCTGAAGCGCGCTCCAAACTCGCCGGTAAACGACTTGGGAAGCACCGTGCTGTTGGGTGTGATGAAATCAGAGGGCTTAAGGAAAGTGTTCAAGCTTGGGTCGGCGTCGAAGTTGGTCACGATGTTGTGGAGGTTACTGCCGAAATTCGCTCTGTTCGTGAGGTCGAAGCCCTGGAAGAACACATTCACGTTATAGCGATCATGTATTGTGATTGTCTTGCCGACGCGCATATCGAGTTCCACAAAGGCTGGCCCTCGATAATTGTCGTAAGACACCTCGCGGCACGTGCCGATTTGAAGGCAAGTCACGTAGTCGCTACCGGAGATTCCAGCGAAGGCTGTGTAGGAAGCTGGCTTCGTCAGCGACGCGCCTACGGGAACGATGGCGTGGGGATTGCTGAAGCCACTACCAAAGCCCCACAGATTGCTGCTCGCCTGTTGAATATCGATCGGTCGACCCGTACCAATCTGGAAAATCGGCGAAACATCGATCTTCCACGGCAGAGCGGCTGTCGCAGATGCGGTGACATGGTGACGCTCATCGGCGGGAGCCGCGCCGAAATCTTGCCGGCGAAACTGTCCGAGAAATGGGTTGGTCGCCGTATTGCGGAAGCTCGCGGCGCCCCCTTCAAAGGCGAGTGCCTTGGCAAAGGTGTAGTTCACGGTTCCCGTGAATCGCTTCCACATCTGCTGCCGATAGCTGACGTTCAGGCCGTCATAGTACGAACGCCCAATCGACTGCTCGTCCGCGATGCGGCCAAGCTTGGGGACTCCCGCTGTTGCAAAAGCCGCAGAGAACGGCCGGGTGCCATCGCCGAAGTACTGAACGGGATTGATGTTGACGGTCTTGTCGTCATGCAAGCCGCGCGCCTGCACATAATCCACTTCGATAACCGAGAAGTGATTCGGCGCGTACTGGAATCCTGCGTTGATCTGCTGTGTGTAGGGGTTCCGATAGCTAGGATCCATAATGCGTCCGGTGGAACCCGGCGCAAGGTTAAAGCTGGCCGGCGGAATCACCGGAGCAGAATCGATACCGTAGCGGTAATTCGTCAGTGTGAGATTCGTCCCGGGAACCGTTTGGTCCGCGCCGCAGTTCGGATCGTTCGGACCGTTGCAATTGATGCTGAAGGTGTTTGCAAACACCAGATTATTCGCCTGCTGAAGCATGAACAGCGGGATATTCTCAAACGTCTGTCCGAAGTACAGACCATAGCCACCGTGCAAGACAACCCGGCCATCGCCAAATAGGTCGTAAGAGAAGCCGATGCGCGGACTGATGTCCTTGTTGTCATTCTTTGGGAGCCCGGTAAAGACACCGCCGATGTTCGAGAGATTAGGGGTATAACCCGTAAGATACGTAACTGGATTGACCGTGGTTGGCACGGTTGGAACGCCCGTGGCTGCCGCTGCCACTAGTTCCTGATGCGTGCGGCTGATTTTTTGCTTATTCAGTCCGTACGTATCGATGTCACGATCGTAGCGAATGCCTAGATTGAGCAGTAGCCGCTGCGTGAGACGAAAGTCGTCTTCGAAGTAGAACCCGATCATCTTCGGCGAGAGCAGGAAACTTGGATCGCCCGCCGTACCCGTCATGCCGATGACTGCGCCAGGCGTTGAAAAGCCATTGGAGTATTTCGTCGGATCCAACAAGTTCTGCGGCGAATCGACGAAGTCGAACTCCGGCGTGGGATTGTTCTCGAAGAAGCCCCCCAGTTGCGGCTCATAGACGAAGTCCACGCCACCACGCAGCGTATGCCGCCCGTGGGTGTAGGAGAGATCGTCGCGGAACTGAAACTTGTGCTGGCTCGATTTCTGCGGCACGTTCACGTTTGTTCCAAACTGCGTGGTATCGGGGAACGTGATGGTTGGCGCTCGCAGCTTCGAGTCGATCAGGTTGTTCCAGTATTGGAAACCGACGGTGAATGTATTCACCGTGTTCGGCGTAAACAAGGAACTGAGCGTGACGTTCGCCAGGATCAAATCATTGATGGTGTAGTTACCCTGGGTCAGGTCCACGCGGGCGTTAGCCTGATCGTTGTTGCTTTTGTTGTCCTGCGCAATGTAACTAACGAATGCTTTGTTCTTGTCGTTGAAGACATGATCAATGCGGCCGTTGTAACGCTTCTCGTCGAATGGAGTCGGGATAGTGCGCGACGGCTGCGGCGGTACCGCAAAGAGGCTGGGCTGCTGCTTGGCGAGATTGGCTACGACCGTCAACTCGTCAAACGAATCGGGGTTCGTTGAAATGCTCGAGCGCTCCCGTAAGCCTTCATAGGCAAAGAAGCCGAAGTCTTTATCCTTGCGGATTGGGCCGCCGAACGCGCCGCCGTACTGCTGACGGCTGTAATCCGGCTTGGGCGCACCGCTCTGTTCCGCGAAATAGTTGTTTGTCTGAAAGTCCTGGGTTCGGAAAAAGCCGTAGAGACTTCCGTGAAACAGATTCGTTCCGGACTTGGTCACCACGTTCAGGGCAGCGCCCTCACTGCGTCCATTCACCGCCGAGAAGCGGTTCGGACTGATGATGAACTCCTGCACGGCCTCGAGCGGCAACTGCATCACCGCTCCACCGACTGTGCCATCCTTGTTGTCGATGCCGTTGACTGTCGTATTCGTATTGCGGCCGGTCGACCCATTGACTGCATAGACCGCATAGCGATTCTTGGTCGGGTCGTAGCTATCGACCATTTTCACGCCCGGAGCAAGGATCGCCAGATTGCCGTAGTCGCGTCCATTCAGCGGCAGGTCGGTGATCTGCTTCGGCGTCACCGCGACGGAAACGTCGCTTTTCTCCGGGTCGACGAGCTGATTGACCGCCTGCACCTCGACCGTTTCACCCGTGCTTCCCGGTTTCAGCGGCACATTGGCGGCCACGGTCGTTCCCACCAGCAGATCAAGGTCTTTGACTTCGCCAGCTGCAAAGCCCGGCGCTTCCACATGAACCTTGTAGTGGCCTACTGGCAGCAGGTCGAAGCGGTATTCGCCCGTGCTTCCAGTCTTGGTAGCACGTTGCTCGTTCGTGCCGATATTCGTCACCGTGACCGTCGCGCCCACAATGGCGGCATTCGCCGAATCCGTGATTGTGCCCGCGATGGTGCCGCTGGCTGTAGCCTGCGCATACGCGGCAGGAGCAAAGCACGGAAGAATGGGAGCGGCCAACAGGGCTGCAGCAAGGCTGATTTTGAGACAGGAATTTCTGCGTGCTTCCATCTGCGCCTAACCTCGAAAAGAGAAATATGCAGCCGGGCTGCGTGGGACCGGCATCGTTTCAAGTTGTAAGAAGACCGTAAACCGAATTTTGTGGATCATATGACAGCGGTTTGGACGTGTCTACAAAAAAGTGCGCATCGACTGTCAATAAACCGGGATGAAATTCGGTTTCATTTCGTCTGCAGAAGTCTAGGTAGAAACCGCCGTGCGCCCCTCGCGGCAAATCGCGGCGCAGATTCGTAACTTGCTGCGCGACAATTCCCGGAGCATTACGACTGGCCCTTCGTCTTCCTCCGCATCCAACACCTTTTTCCTGCGCCAACTAGAATGAAACCGTGCTGGCGCATTCTCTAGCTTTCGACCGAGCGGGCGCGACAGCAGCGATTGCCACGCTGCCCGATTGCCCCGCAGTCTTCTCGCTAGGCTTTGGCGAACACCGCGAGCCCTACATGGCGCGCACCACGAATCTGCGTCGCCGCATTCAGCGCATGCTCGCGCCGGAGGGCGCCCTTTCCCGCCGCATCCAGCTTCTTCCCTTTGTGCGGGAGATCGCCTGGACCCTCTATGGCTCGGAGTTTGAAGCTTCCCTGCTGCTTTATCGTGAGATCCGCAGCATCTTTTCAGTGAAGGATGCGACTACCGTCCGCAAGCGGCTGCGGCTCCGCCCGCCTGCCTATCTGCGCATGGCATTCGAGAACGACTTTCCGCGACTCTTCGCCACGAATCGCTACGTGCGCAGCGCGGCCGACCGCAGCTTCGGCCCCTTTCCCACGCGAGTTGCGGCAGAGCGCGCCTGCGATGCCCTACTCGATCTCTTCCAGTTGCGCCGCTGTGTCGAAGACTTGCATCCCTATCCCGAGCACCCAGCCTGCCCCTACTTCGAGATGAAGAAGTGCCTGGCGCCCTGCAATCAAAGCTGCACGCCGGAACGCCACCGCGCCGAAGCCGATGCTGTATTTGAGACGCTGCGCACCCATGGGGCCAGCCTGCTCTCCGCCCTGGAGCGCGAGCGAGCCGCTGCATCCGAGGCGCTTGAATTCGAGAATGCATCGGCGATCCATCAGCGATATGAGAAGGCTGAGGCCGCTTTGCGTGAGCTGCCCGAATCCATTCGGCTGCTCTCAGAGCTTTCCGCTGTCATCGTGCAGCCCTCTGCTCAGCCAGGCGAAGTCACGCTCTTCCGGCTGACGCGCCAAGGGCTCGCCGGCCCGGTCGCGTATTCCACCTTCGGCATGCGGCTGCACAACGAGCAGTCCGGCTCCTCATCCCTCTACTCGCACCCGGTTGCGCTTGCGCCCGTGCCGCTCGAACCATCGCCTGCGACAGGTCCTGCGGACACGCTGGAGGAGCGCTTGAGTTCAGCCCTCCAGGCACTGGATGCCGTCGCTCCCTCTCGACCACCCACATCACAGATTGAGGATCATCTCGCTCTATTCACGCGATGGGTCTTTCGCCCGGCCGCGAAGCGCATCGGTGAATCCATCTTTGCAGATGCTCAGGACGCGATTCCGATCAAACTGCTGCTCCGCGCCATCTCGCGGGTTGCCCGTGGCGCTGGTATGCCGGCGGCTGCAGAGCCGAGACCCCTATAGCGCACGACCCTGGCGAACCCGCTGGTACACTGGCCGGGTGGTCGAACTGTTGCCATCTATATTGTCCGCGGACTTCGCCCGGCTGGGCGAAGCTGTCGCCGCGGCCGAGCGCGGAGGCGGCACTGTCATTCACGTCGATGTGATGGACGGCCACTTCGTCCCCAATATCACCCTCGGGCCGCCGGTGGTGAAGTCGTTGCGCAAAGTCACGAAGCTGCCGCTCGATTGCCACCTCATGATCGAGAACCCCGACGAATTCATCCCCGCCTTTGCCGAGGCGGGAGCCAACTGGATCGGCGTTCACTACGAGGCCTGCGTCCACCTGCACCGCACCATTGAGCACATCCGCGATCACGGCATGGAGCCCGGCGTTGTACTGAATCCGGCTACACGCGTCGACCTGCTTTACGACGTGCTGCCGATGCTGCATCACGTCCTGATCATGAGTGTGAATCCCGGCTTCGGCGGCCAGAAATTTATCCCTTTTTCGCTGGACAAGATACGGCGCCTCTGCGAGCTACGCGCCGAGCGGAACCTGAGCTTCCGCATCGAGATTGATGGTGGCGTGGCTCACGACACGGTGGCCGCCGTCGTCGAAGCAGGAGCGGAGCTGTTGGTCGCCGGCAGCGCCGTCTTCGACGGCGGCCAGCCCGAGCGCAAGGCGCGGGAATTATTGGAGGCGGCACGCTCGGCAGAGCTCGCCGCCGCCCGGTAGAATGTCGGAATAACCCACAGGGCTGAATCGAGCGCGTGCTGCCGGTGGCCTTTTGCCAAGTCGTGAGGATGTTTTCATGAACCGTAGTTTTTCCGCCCGCCTGCTCGTCTTTTCCGCTGCTGCATGCTTCGCGGCCGCATCGGTGCCCAGCGCACCCGCCCAGATACTGCACCACACCAAGAAACCGAGGAAGGTAAGCTCCACGGATCCACTGGCCGGCGTCACCTCCAAGCAGCCGGATAAGGAGCTCTTCGACAAGGCGATGACCGCCCTCCGCAAGGGCAAGTACGACGTGGCTCGTCTCGACCTGCAGGCCCTGCTCACCACCTATCCGGAATCGGAATACCAGATGCGCGCCAAGCTCGCTGTCGGCGACAGTTGGTACAAGGAAGGCGGCGCCGCTGCCCTGCAGCAGGCTGAGGCCGAGTACAAGGATTTCATCACCTTCTTTCCCAATCAGCCCGAGGCTGCCGAAGCGCAGATGAAGGTGGGCGATATTTATTACCAGCAGATGGAAAAGCCGGACCGCGACCCCACGGACGCGGAGCGCGCCGAACAGGAATACCGCCTGATGATTCAGCAGTACCCGGATTCCACGTTGGTCCCGCGTGCCAAGCAGCGCCTACGCGAGGTGCAGGAAGTGCTCGCACAGCGCCAGTTCACCATCGGCAGCTTCTATGCGACGCATGACAATTGGCCGGCAAGCATTGCACGCCTGCAGACGCTCACAGACTCCTATCCGCTCTTCAGCAAGAGCGATCTTGCCCTGATGCAGCTCGGAGACGATTACGCATCGGAAGCAAGCATCGCCTCGAAGATGACCTACCTCAAGCCTGCCCAGCGTGAGCGTCTGATCGCCTCCTACGGTGACCGCGCCGCCGATTGCTATGCCAAAGTGATCACCCGCTATCCCATGGCACCCCACGTTGAGGACGCACGCGAAAAGCTCATAGCGTTGGGGCGGCCGGTGCCGGAGCCTACCCAGACCGAGCTGGCGGAAAGTGAGGCTGAGGAGCAGAGCCGAACCAACATCAAGCTCAAGGATCGCGCTATGCTGCTGGTCAAGCATGGTCCCTCTACTCTGGAAGCCGCGCGCGTCGGTGATCCACGCATGACGCCAGCGCAAACCGTCACGGCGCCGGAAGTCAGCAAAGAGAACATCGCGATCTTTGAGGAGGCCGCAGGCAAGCCGTCCGGCGAGGCCCCCGCCTCCGGAACTTCCGCAGCCATCACGAATGGCACCGCAGCGCCCCGTACCGGCGAACCCGCAGTTCCGAACCCAGCGGGCGGCGGGACGGGCATAGGTGCGGAGATCCTGAATCCCAACGGCAACGCGGTGGACAACAACAGCGGCAACACCAGCACCGGCGCGAATCCTCCCGCGGCTGCTCCGGCAGCCGGCGAAGGCGCGAACAGGGATGGCGCCGCAGCTGCGCCTGCCGCAGGCAGCAGCGACAACTACGGCCTGAAGGCAGTTGGACCGGCTAACAGCGCTCCATTGCCCCCGGTGGAGAAACCTGCAGAAGCCCAAAATCAGGTTAACGACGTGAAGAGCACACCGGGCGGCAACGCCCAGGTGCAGACCGGTTCTCCTGCTCCGGGCAAAAAGCACAAGAAGAATCCGAAGGTAAAAACCGACCAGAGCGCCGAGTCTTCCAGCGTGAACAAGAAGAAAAAGGGCATCGACAAGCTGAACCCCTTCTAAAGACAACCGATAACAAACAGAAACGGCAGTGGGCACCCACCCGCTGCCGTTTCAGTTTGTTACTGGTTGTCTGCCGTCGTCTGCTTGTTTGTTACCCTGAAGCTCCATGCCGCACGAACTTCCGAAAGCCTACGATCCTGCCGCGATTGAAGAGCACTGGGCCGATTACTGGGTCCGTGAAAACCTCTTTCACGCCTCTGCGCTCGAGGAGAGCACTGCCCGTCGCAACTTCACCATGCTGCTGCCGCCGCCCAACGTCACTGGCAACCTGCACATGGGCCACATGTTCGAGCATACGGAGAGCGACATCCTGATGCGCTGGCATCGCATGCGTGGCGATCGCACGCTCTGGGTGCCCGGCACGGACCATGCCGGTATCGCCACCCAGATGCTGGTCGAGCGCCAGCTTGCCACCGAAAAAACTTCGCGTCAGAAGCTGGGCCGCGAAGCCTTCCTGGAGCGCGTCTGGAAATGGAAGGAGCAATACGGCGGCGCAATTCTCGACCAGATGAAGCGCCTCGGCACCTCCGTCGACTGGTCGCGCGAGTACTTCACGATGGACGCGGGCCTCTCCCGCGCCGTGCGCGAAGCCTTCGTCCGCCTGTACGAGCAGGGGCTCATCTATCGCGGCGCCTACATCGTCAACTGGTGCCCCGACTGCCAGACCGCCATCTCTGACCTGGAAGTCATTCACGAGGAGCAGCAAGGCAAGCTCTACACCATTCCTTACAGCATTGTGGGTTCAGACGAATCGCTCCTCGTCGCCACCACGCGGCCGGAGACAATGTTCGGGGATGTCGCCATCGCTGTCCATCCCATCGATGAGCGGTATAAGCATCTGCAGGGTGGAAGCGTCCGCGTGCCTTTCATCGGCCGCGAGATCCCCATCATTGCCGACCCATGGGTTTCGCCCGAGTTCGGTACCGGTGCGGTGAAGATCACACCCGCCCACGACCCGAACGACTATGCCGTCGGCCAGCGGCACAAGCTTCAGTCCATCAACGTCATGGATGAGACGGCACACCTCAATGAGGTTGCCGGTCCCTTCGCCGACCTCGATCGCTTCGAAGCGCGCAAACGCATCGTCTCCGAGTTGGAAGGTCAGCCCGGTTATTCGGTCAAGGAGCACTCGCACGCCGTCGGCAAATGCGACCGCAGCAAGACCGTCGTCGAGCCGCGTCTCTCCACCCAGTGGTTCATCAAGATTCAGCCGCTCGCAGAAAAGGCTATCGCCGCCGTGGACGAAGGCTACATCCGCTTCACGCCAACGCAATACCGCAAGACCTACGACGAATGGATGCGCAACATCCACGACTGGTGCATCTCGCGTCAACTCTGGTGGGGTCATCGCATTCCTGCATGGCACTGCGCCGCCTGCGACAAGGTAACGGTCGCGCGCGAAACGCCCGAAGTCTGTGAACACTGCAAATCGCCAGCGATTTCGCAGGAGACCGATGTTCTCGATACATGGTTCTCTTCCGGCCTCCTGCCGATGTCCGTCTTCGGCTGGCCGGATCAGACGCCCGACCTCGCCGCCTTCTACCCGACGGAACTGCTCGTTACCGGCTTCGACATCCTTTTCTTCTGGGTGGCCCGCATGACTATGTTCGGCTGCCACTTCATGCTGGATGTCCCGATGCCCGACGGATCCCCGCGCACGCTCAAGGACGCCGTGCCTTTCCGCGAGGTCTATATTCACGCGCTCGTCCGCGATGCCGAGCGCCAGAAGATGTCCAAGACCAAGGGCAACGTCATCGATCCTATCGAGATCGTCAAGCGCTACGGTACGGACGCAGTCCGTTTCACGCTGGCAACCATGGCCTCGCCCGGTACCGACATCGCCTTCTCCGAAGCCCGTACCGAAGGCTATCGCGCCTTCGCCAACAAGATCTGGAATGCTGCGCGCTTCCTGTTCATGCAGCGTGAGCGCCTGTTCCCGAACGGCGGCTTCATCGCTGACTCGATTGACCTTGCAACCGTAAGCCACGATCAGGCAGTTCTGCTTGCCGACCCGGCAAATCCCGAAGCGCCGAAACAGTCGGAAACTGCCGACCAGACGCGGCTTGAGGATCGCTGGATTCTGTCGCGCCTCTATGCCACCGCAAACGCCGTCAACGGTGCGCTCGAAGCGTATCGCTTCGATGAAGCCGCCCACGCCATCTATCAGTTCTTCTGGGGCGATCTGTGCGACTGGTATCTGGAACTGGTGAAGCTGCGCATTGAATCCAGTGATGCCAACGATTCTAAGGACGAGCAGGATGGCTTGTTGGCCTTCCTGATCTTCAATGGCGTCTTCGATTCGTCTCTTCGCCTGCTCTCCCCTTTCATGCCCTTCATCACCGAAGAAATCTGGCATGCTTTCCACGCAGGCCGGCCACCGGTGCGTTCCATTGCGCTGATGCCTTATCCCGTCTCGGCAAAGAAGGACCTCGACGAAGCATCGGAAGCACAGATGGCGCTCCTGCAGTCGCTCATCGTCTCAGTCCGCGCCGCACGGAAGGACGCCGGTGTCCCCGAACGCGAATCCATTCCCATCCTGCTGCGCACGGAAGACGCCTCCGTCTTCCAGCAGAACGTCGCCACCATCCAGCGCCTGGCGCGCGTCACTTCCCTTAAAGTCGTCCCGCAAGTACCGGAAGGCCTTGCCCATCGCGCCACGCCCACCTTCGACGTTGCCGTCGTGTACGAGAAGCCCGTCGACACGAAGGCGGGGCGCGATCGCCTGAGCAAGGAAATCGCGAAGCTGGAGAAGGAAAAGGAGAGCAGCGATCGCCAGCTTGGCAACGAGGCATTCCTGGCCAAAGCTCCCGCACAGGTTGTCGAAGGCATTCGCCGTCGCAATGCGGAGTTGGCAACGCTCCTCGAGCGCACGCGCACTGCACTCGATATCCTGCCGATCTCCTAGTGAGCGAAGTTGTAGGACAACTGCATACCTCGTCCATTCGGCGTGTCCACCATGGAGAATGAGAAGGCTTTGCTGACCTCTCCGCGCTTGTGCACCACATAGCCACCGATCAGATAGCCGAGCGTGCTGCCTACCACCACATCCGAAGGGAAATGTTGCCGCGCCATTACGCGCGACGCGCTCACCGCGGTGGCCACTCCGTATGCCGCCAGCCGCGGGCCCCAGCCCGGATAGCGTGCAGCCACCACATGCGCCATGCTCCACGCTGTCAGGGCGTGCCCGGATGGCATTGACTGGCCATCAGGCCACGTCCGGGTGCCATGCGGCCAGAAACGCCCCGTGCCGTCGCCTTGGTCAGGTGTCTGCCGATTGATGGCGTACTTCAATGGCAGGTTGATGATTTGCGCGTCAAGGATCGCCTCCGCGGAAAGCACGGCGGTCTGCTGAAGATAATCATCCTTGCGCCATGCGCCCGCCGCATACCCGCCGGCGATAGCGGCGATCGGAAGATATACCGCGCCTACATTCGAGAGCTGATCAAAAGTGTTCTGCTGCTTCGGGTGGTAGCCCAGCGTACGCAGCGCATGCGCGTCGTAGTCAATCGCCACGCCAGTCGCGAGGCCAAACGGCGCGATCCAAAGCAGATCGCTCGCGCGCGCATGCAGTGGACTGGTCAGAATCGCAGCTTCATCCTGCACGACGTGCCGCGCGCAAACACCCGGTGCTCGAAGATCGCACTCGTCTCGCTGCGGCTGTGTCTGCGCCCGTATCGCCAGTGGCGCAAACGCCGCCAGCACTAAACAGAACCCTCGGACATACATTTGGTTATCCTAAATTGTGCTTCCTTAATCTCCGCTCAATGTCATCCTTCCCTCCGGCGTATCATGAGGGAAGCATATGGACTGGAAGAGTAAGCGAGTCGAGGCCATCCTGGAGCATGCCCTGCTGGAAGATCAGGCCCTCAAGGACATCACAACCGCCTACACCATCGATCCCAAGCTGCGCGCCTCCGGAACCATCGTCGCCAAGGAGGATTGCGTCGTCTCCGGGCTGGGCTGCATCCCTCGCTTTCTGGAGATCTATTCCCGGCTCAGCCACACGACTGGGCGGGCGAATCCCGTCCGCTACGAAGTTGTTCACCATCCGGAGATCTTCGATGGCGTCCGCGTGAAGCGCGGGCAGTCGATTGCGGTTGTGCGCTCCACTGCACACGTGCTGCTTTCCTGCGAGCGCGTCATCCTCAATCTGATGCAGCGCATGAGCGGTATCGCCACCATCACGCGCCGCTATGTTGATCAGGTGCAGGGCACGAAGGCTAAAGTTCTGGACACGCGCAAGACCGTCCCTGGCCTGCGTCTCCTCGACAAGTACGCCGTATCCTGCGGCGGCGGCGAAAACCACCGCCTCGATCTCTCCGACAGCATTCTGATCAAGAACAACCACATCGCGCTCGGCGGTGGTATTCCCAAGGTGCTCGCGGCCGCGCTGGCAGCGCGCAAGCCCGGTCAGCGCGTGCAGGTGGAGGTCCGGAACCGCAAGGAGCTTGAGCAGGCCATCGAAGCCGGCGCAGAAGCCATCCTGCTCGACAATATGACACCGGCCGAAGTAGCGTCCTCCGTCAAGCTCATTCACTCCCGTGGCCTCAAAGTTCCGGTTGAAGCTTCCGGCGGCATTCAACTGGATACCATCCGGAAATACGCCGAGGCCGGTGTCGACTTCATCTCCTCCGGTGCGCTCACTCACTCCGCCGCCGCGGTCGACTTGAGCATGCGCATCGTAGCCGAAAGTTGAGCATATGACGCTGACCGCGCCGCTCATAGCCGACCCATTTGACTTCGACGTGCTGGACCGCGAGCTCGCAGGCACTCCCTTCGCCGGAAACATCCGCCACTCTGCATCGATCGATTCCACCAACACGCTCGCGATGCGCGAAGCCGAACAGGGCCGGGAGAGCAACACCGTCTATCTTGCCGACGAGCAGACCGGCGGACGCGGACGTGGCACGCATGAATGGCACTCCGCAGCGGGCTCGGGCCTCTACGCCAGCATTCTTGTCCGGCCGCTGATCGCCCCGGCAGACATACTCTGGCTTTCGCTCGCCACGGGCCTCGCCGCTCAGGCCGCCATACGCGATGTCACCTCGCTCACTGCCGACATCCGCTGGCCCAACGATCTGCTCCTCTCTGGACGCAAGCTGGCCGGCATCCTTACCGAGCTCAATGCCGAAGTCACACGTGTGCGCCATGCCGTCATCGGCATCGGGATCAACGTTCATCAGCCCTCGTTTCCGCCCGAATTGAGCGCACTGGCTACATCACTGAGAATCGAGACCGGCCGCGACTGGTCGCGCCAGGACCTGCTCGTCGCGTTGCTTCGCCATCTACATCAGGAAATCGAGGGCCTGGCCACGCCGCACAATCTGGAAGCAGCCAGCGCCGATATCTGCAAGCGGTTGATCGCCGGTTCGTCATGGATCCAGGGAAAGCTCGTAGCCGTCACTGAGTTGGACACCTTTGCCGGCGTCACCGACGGCCTGGACAGCCGCGGTTTTCTCCGTGTTCGCACAGCACAAGGCATTCGCACCGTGCTTTCCGGCGGCGTACGCGAAGCGGGGAGTTAACTGATGCTACTTGCCATCGACGTCGGTAATACCAATACCGTCCTCGGGCTTTACAACACGGATTCGACGGAGATGGTCGCTGACTGGCGTATCACCACGCACAAAAATCAGACCTCAGACGAATATGGCGTGCTCTTTCTGAACCTTTTCGCTATGCGGCAGCTGGACGTTTCGAAGATCACCGCCGTCGTCGTCTCCTCCGTCGTGCCGCCACTCGACAGCACCATCCGTCGACTCTGTGAACGCTATTTCGGCCTCCGCCCAATGTTCGTGGAGCCCGGCATCAAGACTGGCATGCCACTGCTGGTCGACAACCCGGCAGAGCTCGGCGCGGACCGCATCGTCAACGGCGTCGCAGCTTTCGCGCGCTATGGCGGCCCCATTATCGTCGTTGACTTCGGCACCGCCACCACCTTTGACGTCATCACTGCCCGCGGCGAATACATCGGTGGCGTCATCGCACCCGGTCTCGGCATCTCCGCAGATGCGCTCTTCTCCCGGGCAGCCAAGCTCGCGCGCGTCGATGTCAAACGTCCAGCTCGCACCATCGGCACCAATACCATCGCGCATCTGCAGAGCGGACTTTTTTATGGCTACATCGGGCTGGTCGACGGCATCCTCGAGCGGATGCTTGCCGAAATCCAGGCTGGCCAAGCAGACGGCAACACGACCGCGCCAAAGGTGATTGCAACCGGGGGCCTTGCGCACATGCTGCACAGCGATTCCAAGTACATCACCGCAATCGACGACATGCTCACGCTTGACGGTCTGCGCCTGCTCTACGAACGCAACCGCAATCCGCGCTCTCGCGCCGCATCCCAGGCCACTTCCGCTACTTAAGTGCAGAACTACATCAACTACTTCACGGAAATTGAAGAGCACTTCCAGCGTCGTCGCGGCTCTATCCTGCTGCTTTCCACATTGGACTGGGCGCTCGTCGACACCTGGCGCGAAGCCGGAGTGCCGCTGGCCGCAGTCCTGCGCGGCATAGACGATGCCTTCGCTAAATACGAGGCCCGGCAGACCCGGGCAAGCCAGACAGGAGCGCGTACGCGCAAGGTCAACGGCCTGGCTTGGTGCGCCCAGGCCGTCATGGAAGCCGTGGAAGCTATGCAGGAAGCAGCCGTCGGCGGCGCTCCCATACAAGCAGAGTCGCCCGGCCTCGAACAGGAGCGTGTCGCGCGTCACCTTCGCACCGCGGCCGGCAGTTTCCGCACTGTAAGCGCAAATATTCCCGCACTAAGCGAGATCGCCGTGCGTCTGGAGCAACTCGCCGGCCGGCCGCTCGCGAATGAAGACTTGGAGCGCCATCTGAGCGCGCTCGAAGAGAAGCTCTTCGCCGTGCTCCTAACCCAAACGGACGCCGAAGTGCTGGAGCACATGCGCGAGCAGGCGGCGCGCGAGCTGGCGCCCTACCGCAGCCGCATGCAGGCGGTGCAGATTCGGCAGATCGAGCAGCAATTTCTACGCCGTCGCCTGCTCGAACGTTCCGACCTGCCGCGCATCAGCCTCTTCTACATGCAACAGGGCGAGTAACGTGAAGCTACGCATCGAAAAGGCGACATACGGCGGTGCATCCCTGGCCCACATCCCGGTCGATGGGCCGCAGGACCTTGCCGGCAAAGCCGTATTCGTTCCGCAGTCACTCCCTGGCGAGTTGATCGAAGCCACCGTGGCCACGGAGCGCCGCAGCTATCTCATCGCCACGATCGATTCCGTGCTCGAGCCCTCTCCCGACCGCCTCACTCCCGGCTGCGAATATTTCGGACGCTGCGGTGGCTGCCATTACCAGCACGCGGACTACGTCGCTCAACTCGCGATGAAACGCAACATCGTCGTCGAAACGCTGGACCGCGCCCATGTTGCAGTGCCGGCCAATATACGCACGCTCTCCGCCGATTCCTGGGCTTACCGCAACCGTATCCGTCTGCATGTGTCCCGGTCCCAGCAGCCGTCGTTGAGCTACCGCGAAGCCGCGTCGCATCGCGATCTGCCGGTCAAGCACTGCCCGGTGGCCGCGCCGCTGCTCCAGCAGGCGATCGCCGCCTTCAATCAGCTCCTGCAACAACAGCCTTCGGTCGCTGCAAGCTTCTCGGAAATCGAATTCTTCTGCACTGCCGACGAATCCGCATTCCTCATCTCCCTCTTCACCCAGCAGCGCAAAACGCAGGATCAACTGCCTCGATCGATTGCCGAGGCCCTTCTCCCTGCGTTACCCGCGCTCCAAGGCGTGCGCATCTTCGCGCTCGATCCGAAGACACGCCGCACACAGGTCACAGCCTCATGGGGTCAATCGTCGCTCAACTACGCAGTGGCTGGCTTCCAATATCGGGTCAGCGCCAACGCCTTTTTTCAGATTAACCGCCACCTCATCCCCGGCCTTTTGCAGGAGGTTGTCGCCCAGCGGCACGGGAACGTCGCTTGGGACCTGTACGCCGGCGTTGGCCTCTTCGCCCAGGCGCTCGCGGTGCGATTCGAACGGATCATCGCAGTCGAATCCTCACCTGCCTCCGCAGCCGATCTCGCTCACAATCTGCGCGCCACCCCGCACACGGGCGCTGCTCCTCGGTGTATCTCGGCCGATACACTGCGCTTCCTGAAGTCGCCGCCTTCCGATCGTCCCGATCTGGTCGTCACAGACCCGCCGCGCGCCGGCCTGGGTGCGGAAGTCTGCCAGCGTCTGGCCGCCATCGGGCCTCCGCAGATCGTCTACGTCTCCTGCGATCCCGCAACCCTCGCCCGTGACCTCGGCACGCTGCAACCATCCGGGTATCGACCCGTCGCCCTGACGCTGGTAGACCTGTTCCCACAGACATTCCATCTGGAGACCGTCGTCACCCTCGAACGCATCTGAAAGCCGGTGGCACGACTCAGGGCTAAGGGACATGGCCACCACGCTCGCGCCGCCTCAGATCACGAATCGCTCGGGGCGCAGAGCTCCCAAGCTCGCGGCAAAGCTCAATATCGGCGCTATCGAGCACGATCCCATACGCTTCTCGCGCGCACCGCTCCTCCTCGCAGCCTTGGCATTCGCTGCCGGTATCCTCATCGCCAGCCGCTGGTGGATTTCGCCCGGAGGGCTTGGTATCGCGGTGCTCCTGGAAGGCCTTCTCGCCACCATAGCTCTTTACTGGTGCCCGCGTATTGCCCTGCTGCCGCTCGCCGCCACGTGGCTGCTTTTGGGCGGCTTCGCTGCTGAAATGCAGCCTCGTCCCGCTCCACAAATCGAACTGCGCCACCTGGCTCAGGGCACGCCCGTCACCGTGACAGGCACAATCCTGCGCGCGGGCCCCGTTCGCCGCATCCTCTCCTACCGTCCCTTCTCCGACCAGCAGGTCAGTGAGCAGATGCAGTCGATTGACCTGCGTGTCCTCTCCGCAGCCGGCCCGGGAGACATGCTGCACGCCGTCCGCGGCGGATTGCGCGTTTCGCTCTACGCTCCTGCCGATGCCCTCATGCCGCACCTCGCCTGCAACGATCTCGTTACCGTTACGGCGACGATCCGGCGGCCGGAGCGCTACCGCGATCCCGGTGTCTGGGACAGCTCCGCCTGGATGCTCAGCCAGGGCATCGGCATCATCGGCTCGGCAAAAGCGGAAAGGCTGATCGTGAGTGGCCGCAGCGCGGGCCACGCCTTCGCCTGCCTGCTGCACACACTCCAGACTGGCGCGAGCGACCGCCTCATCCAATTCGCCGATACTGCGCTACCGCACGCATTGCCCGCGGTCCTCACGCTCAGCCACGACGATGCCGCCATGCTCTCCGCAATGGTCACCGGCGACCGGACCTGGCTCAGCAGCGATCTGCGTACACCGTTCGAGCGGACCGGATCCTTTCATCTGCTGGTTGTCTCCGGTCTGCACCTCGGCATCTTCGCTGCGTTTGTCTTCGCCATCGGCCGCTGGCTGCGCATCGGTCGGCTACCGCTCACCGCTGTCACGCTCGCGCTGTCGCTTGCTTACGCGCTCCTTACCGGCTTCGGCCAGCCGGTACAGCGCGCCTTCGCCATGGTCGCGCTCTATCTCGTCGGCAGGCTTCTCTACCGCGATCGCAGCCGCCTCAACAGCCTGGGTTTTGCCGCGCTCTGTCTTCTTGTCTTCGATCCGCACGCGCTCTTCGACGCCGGGCTTCAGATGACTCTACTCACCATCGTGGCGGTCGCGGGTATCGCAATTCCGGTGATGGAGCGCACCACCGCGCCTTTCATCACCGCTTCGCGCTCGATCGACGCCGTGGGCATGGATACCGCATTCGAGCCACGGCTCGCCCAGTTCCGCGTTGCGCTTCGTCTCATAGGGGAACACCTCGAGCCATTCCTGAGCCGCCGCTATCGACGCACCCGCCGTGCACAAAATGCCCTCGCAGTCGCTCTCCGCTGGACCCTGCTGCTCTTCGATCTCTGTCTGGTCTCCGCCGTCATCGAGCTCGTCATGGCGCTCCCCATGGCCGCGTACTTCCATCGCGTCACCACATCGGGAGTACTGGTCAACATCCTCATCGTCCCAGCGCTCACATTGCTCCTTCCCGCAGCGCTGCTCACTACGATTGCGCTGCTCGCATTGCCTCAGATCGCCTGGCTGCCCGCAGCCGCGACCGCCGGACTGCTGCATGCAGTCCTCGCGATCGTCCGTACATCGAGCACGTGGCACATGAGCGAGCTGCGCCTCCCGGGCCCGGATTTGGCAGCTACCATCGCTTCTCTCGCTCTGCTCGCGCTCGCCGTCTGGCTAGTCCGCATACGCCGTAGTTTTGCGATCCCCGCCGCAGCCGTCGCGCTGCTCATCGCAACCTTCTGCGCTCTCGCACCGCATGCGATCCTGCGTCGTGCCGGCACACTGGAAATCACAGCCATCGATGTCGGTCAGGGCGACTCCGTCTTCGTCGTCTCGCCGGACGGCCACACCATGCTGGTCGATGCGGGCGGTCCTACCGGAGGAACCTCCCGACAGGGCAATTTCGACATCGGCGAAAATGTCGTCTCACCCTATCTCTGGAGCCGCCACGTCCATCATCTCGATGTTGTCGCGCTCACCCACGCTCACAGCGATCACATGGGCGGCATGCCTGCCATTTTGCGCAACTTCCGCCCACGCCAGCTCTGGGTCGGTCACAACCCGCCAATCCCTGCCTATCAGCAGTTGCTCCGCGAGGCTGCATCGCTCGGCATCGAGGTACGCTCCTTCGCTGCTGGCGACACCATGGAATTCGGTGGCACAACGGTGCGTGTCCTCGCGCCCGCCATCGGGTATCAGCCCCGCGAATCAGCCGGCAACAACGACTCGCTTGTGCTGCACATCAGCTACGCCGGCCACTCTGCTCTGCTTGAAGGAGATGCCGAGGCGCCCAGCGAAGCCGCAATGCTCTCGCTGCCGCCCGCGGATCTCTCCTCGGACCTGCTCAAGGTCGGCCATCATGGCAGCAAGACATCTACCATCCCCCCATTCCTCTCGCGGGTGGCGCCGCATCTCGCCGTGATCTCTGTCGGCCCGTACAACAGCTATCACCACCCGCGCTGGGATACGCTAGACGAGCTCGAGAACGAGGGTGCGCGCACCTGGCGCACCGACCTGCTTGGCATCTCCAGCTTCTACATCGACGGTACTGGCGTACGTCCGGCGCACTTGCCTTGATACCCATAAGGATCGTTTTTCTGCTGCGCCGCATCCCTTATGGGTATAGAGTCTCGAAAAACTTCGCAGTCTCGGAGGGGTCCACGCATGCAGTCAGAGGAAACCAGGGACACCGGCCACGCACAACCGGCGGAAGCACGCTCCGTTCTGGAGCAGCAGCAGGAAGAAAAGAATCTTCGCCGTCTGCAGCTCATGATGAACATGGTAATGTCGGTCATCGCCCAAGACATGACACTCACATACGAAGCTGCCCTGGAGATGGTCACCGACAGCCGCCGCGCGGCGCTAGCCATGTTTCCGGAGAAAGAACTGGCCTTCGATCTGATCTATCAACCTAGGCTGCAGCGGCTGATGCGCGAGCGCTTCCGCCTGCAATAGCCGATCCTCACTTCTGCTCGATACTGGTCAGGCGCAGCGTGATCGTGCCCCAGAAAAGTCTCGCCCGCATCTGCACCGGCAGATGACGATTATCCTCGGAATACCAGATCCAGATATTACCGCGATTCTTCACCACGCCCGCATCGGCCGTGGGCTCCACACGAATGGTTTGGAATGTGCCTGCCGGCGTCTTGATCTCTTCACGAGCTTCCGGTTTGAACGCCACCGGCACGACGCGCATGGCGTCTGCCACCGGCAGCACAAAGTTCCGCCCAACCTCCAGCGGCTGCGCACCCGCAACAAACATCGCCGACATCAGATCGCTCACGCACTCCGGAATCGGCGCCTCCTGGTGCTTGCTCGTGCCCTTCACCACGTTCTTCTCGTCCAGCACCTGCTTGCGTGCACCGTACTGAAACTGTAGCGTGCTCACAATCTGGCGCCGCCCCTCCTGCAGTTGTTTGGCAAATGTCTGCGAGCATCCCGTGCGCCGGTCAAAAGATGACTGAAAGCGGTCCACCACCTTGAACAACAGACTCACCGCGCCGATGGAGTCCCCGTTCGCCTGAACCCGCTGCGTCGTGCCGTCACTTTCCAGGTGAAATGTCGCAGTCCCCGCGGGGAAGACCCGCCAGTCCACTGCATAGGAGAGCGTCTGGTGCGGCGGCAGATATTGTTGTTGCGGCGCCGGAAAGGATGGCATCTGCTGAGATCCGGCTGCAACGGTCAACAGCAGGCCGCAAAGAAGCAGGGGCAGTGGTCTCAAATACATTCCTCACGCATAGTTTTCTCTTCATCACGGGAAAGCTACTTCCCTTGCGCGTACAACTCAATTGTCTTCTGCGTTGGCCCTGCTCGATACAAGCTGCTTATCTCAATTCCAGGAACATTGCCCTGTGCCAGACAAACAATCGAAGCAGCAACACTGCGTAGATACTCAATGAGCCCAAAATCGCATTGTACTCGCGATGTTTTCGGTAGAGAACGCCCGAAAAGCCGCCGCGGCTAAGCGACTCCGTATCCCCGGGTGGCGCAGGCCTCAGTCGCGGAATCAGCCGCGGCACGCGCCTGCAGTACTCGGCAAAGTTGTTGAAGTGTCCGCGAAGAAACTCCTCTTCCGAACGGATCGTCGGCCAATAGATGAGCGTAAACAGGATCGCCAGCGCCAGCGCAGTCCACCAGCTATGCGCGGCCACCGCAAACCCAAACGCAATCAGCATCGAGCCCAGGTACAGCGGATTGCGTGTATACGCATATGGCCCCGTGGTCGTCAGCTCTGTATTCTTCGTCACGTATCCGGAGGCATAGGCGCGCAGAGCCAGGCCCGGAACCGTTCCCAGTAAGCTCCACAGCAGCGAGTGCACCGAGGGATGGGCCGTCAGCAGATAGAACAATGCGAAGACGAAGCCCATCGGCACGCGAATGCGGCGCGCTATGCGCGTCCAGCTCACAGTCAAGCCTGCACCGCCGATCGTCTCGCCGCGTCCAGTAACTCGTTCGCCGCCGCCAGCACCTCGTCCGGCTCAATCGTCAACAGACCTGCCTCCGGCGCACTGCGCCGTGAGTGATCGCGCCGGCTCTCTGGGTGCCGCAGCACGCGAAAGGGCACGCCCCATGGTCCGTTGCGCGCCGGATCGGTCGGTCCATAGATTCCCACCACTGGTTTGCCCAGCGCGCACGCGAGGTGGAGCGGCCCCGTATCGCCGCCAATCGCCAGTACGCTTCGTCGTGTCATCGCAATCAGGTCAGCAAGATCCATCGTAACGGCGACCGCCGCACCGCCGCTCTCGCGGACCACCTCGTCCGCAAGCTGCTCTTCTCCAGGAGCACGATTCACGATCACGCTATAGCCTTGCGCATTTAGCGCCGCGGCCAATGCGCCATATCGCGCCACCGGCCACCGTTTCGCCCCCCAGCCTGCCCCGGGATGCAGCACAACCAATGGTTCTGAGGCCGGCAGCATGTTCGCCACACGCGCCTCGGCTGCACAATCTAACGGCAGCGGCGGGAAGACCGGTGACAGCGTCAATCCAGTAGCTTCAGCAATCACTTCTGCCGCCTGCTCAATGACGTGCACGCCTTCGGTCGGCACTCTGCGGTGAAAGAACCAGCGCGCCGGCCGCTCGCGAGGCTCCGCCTCACCCACCAGCTCTGCACCCGACACCCGGCCGATCATTGCCGACCGGACGGCGCCCTGCAAATCAATCGCCAGCTCATATCGCTCGGTCTGCAGCTCGCGCCGCAGGCCGCGCATGGCACTCCACGTCGAAGGCGCCAGCGGCTGCCTTGCCCACCCCCGCGCATTCGCCGTATGCACTGCATCCACCAGCGGCATCGCGGGCGTTCCCGGAGCACCGCCATTCGCGCGCAGCAGCGGCACCCAGCGCGGCTCGATCACCCATCCGATATGGCACTCCGGCAAGCGCGCACGAAGCGCGGCCACCGCCGGCATTGCGTGCAGCACATCGCCCATCGCGCCCAAGCGCACCACCACTACGCGCAATCGGTCTCTCTGCGAATTACTCTGGGATGACAATTGCTGATTCTCTCACGTGACTTTCGCAATGTGCTTTTCGAGAGCGGCCAGCGCACTTTCCGAATCAAGCAGCCGCACCGTCAGGTCCGCCACCAACACCGGCGCAATGTCTTCGAGACGCCCGCGCTGCGCATTCGTCAGCCGCACTGCGTCCTTCGCCGTTGTAAGGAAGCAGGTAGCGCCGGACTTCGCCGCCGCGCTGCACAGCAGCCCCAGATCTTGATCTGTAAACCGATGATGATCGCGCCATGTATACGTGGCTGCGACCCTGACGCCCTTCGCCTGCACTCCGGCGACAAACTCCTCCGGATGCGCGATCGCGCAGAAGACCACCGCGGCCCCCGGGATAGCGGGCAACTCCAGCTCTCGCCGGATCGTCCATATCCGCCCATCCGAACGCATCCATCGCCGCGCCCGATCCACCAATGCCGCATCTTCTTCCCGCAGGACAACAAAGTCTGCACGCCACAGCGCCGCCAGCGGTTCACGTAGCCGGCCCGCGGGCAGCAGCGTCGACTCAAAATCCAAGCGATGCAGCAGAACAATCTCCGCATCACGCGCCAGCCGGCGATGCTGCATCCCGTCATCCAGCAGATGGACGTGGTCAGCGCCGCCCGCGTCTACCAGCGTGCTCTCAGCAAGCCGTCCCGCAGCCGAACGCCTGTTACCCACAAAGACCGGCAAACCGCCCTGCTGCGCAATCAGCCACGGCTCGTCGCCGTACCGCTGCGCCGGATCATCCTCCTGCGCGGTCACACGCTCCACCGCATCCGAAGCACGGCCATACCCGCGCGACAGCACATCGACCGACCATCCCCGCGCCGTCAACATCCGGGCAACGGCAATGACAAATGGCGTCTTTCCCGCGCCGCCCACCGACAGATTACCGACGCTCACCACCGGCCACGCCAGCCTCTCGACACGCCGCCAGCCGCGCACATACGCACTATCATTGAGGGCCTGCACTGCCCCGTACAGCGGGACCAGAGGCAGCAGCGGCCACACAGTTCGGCTCACGCGTTGCCCTCGGCAAGCAGCCGCACCACCGCATCCACGGCATTCTGCGTCGCGCCAGCCTGCTCTTCGAAAACTTTTTTGCCCTGCGCCCCCATGACCGCGGCGGCCCGCGCATCTTGGAACAACGCAGAGATCGCGTTTCCAACTTCCACGCGCTCTGTCACACGCAATGCACTCGCGCTGCGCAGCAGCTCCACTGCTTCGCGAAAATTCTCATAGTGCGGCCCCATCAAGACCGGAACCCCCAGGCGCGCCGGCTCCAGCGGATTATGCCCTCCCTCGGGCACCAGGCTGCCGCCCACAAACGCCACCGTCGCCAACTCGTACGCGCTGCCCAACTCCCCAATGGAATCCAGCAAAAACACGCTGCCCGCGCTTATCGGGGCGCCATCCCATGTCGATCTCTGCGCAAAATGCACCTTTCCCTCACGGGCCAACGCCGACACTCGTGCGAAGCGCTCCGGATGCCGCGGCGCGATCACCATGACTGCATCCGGCGTACGCGCGCAGACTGCCGGCCAAACCTCCAACAACACGCGCTCTTCATCTTCCAGAGTCGAGCCCGCCACCAGCACCTTCGCGCCCTGCGGCAACTGCGCACGCAACTGCTCCACAACGCCGGACGCCCGGGGCGTCCGCGCATCAAACTTCAAATTGCCGCCCACGCGCACTCGCTCTTCCGGCACACCGATCGCCACAAAGCGCCGCGCGTCGTCGGCGCTCTGCGCCAGCACCAGCGTTAGCTCCTGCAGAAATGGCCGCCACCACCTGCGCAGCCGCATATACCGCGGCAGCGACCGGTCAGAGACCCGTGCATTCACCACCACCACCGGAACGCGCTGGGCCGCGCACTCGGCCAGCACATTCGGCCACAGCTCACTCTCCGCCAGCACCAGCACCCGTGGGCGCAACGCGCGAAACGCTCCTGCGCACCAGCCACGGCAGATCGATGGGAAAATAAAAGCATCGCGCTGCCCCGAAGCGGTCGCGCGCCATTTGCTGGCCGGTCACCGTGGTGGTCGAAACGGCCACCGAGCCGCGTCCCAACCGCGCATCCAGCTCTTCCACCAGTCGGCTCACAGCCACTACTTCGCCCACCGAAACGGCGTGCACCCACACCTGCTGCCTGCCGGCAAGCGCATGACCTACCCGTTCTGCGCCGGCACCCAGCCGCTCCCGCAGCCCTTCGCGCCAGCGCGGGCGCAGCAGCCACACTGGCGCGCCAACCGCCAGAACCAGCAGCAATGCAAGGTTGTAAGCGAAAAGAATCACGATCCCAGCCGCAGACTACATGCAACCCCGCGAATACGCCACGCCCAGCCTGCTCCGGAGGCGCCTCGTCCGGCAGGACAGAGCAAACGTGAAAGTGCTCTAATTCTTCGCATGCGCCTCTTGCTTTCTTTGCCGTTGGCTCCCCTGCTTCTTGCCGCACCGCTCCTCGCGCAACACCCCGCCCCGCCCGCCGGAACTGCTGACCAGTACCCTGCTTTCGAGCGTCACGCCGACGATCGTCTCGTCATCGCCGTCGATCCCTACGACACTCCCCAGAAGGCCTCCATCTTCCGCGTCAACTACGCCTCCGCGAATATCATTCCCATCCGCATCATCATCACCAACGAAAGCGACACACCCATCTCACTCAACAATGCCGTCATTGATTTCATTACTGCGGCGGGCGACAAAGTTCCCGCTGCCGAGCCGCGAGACGCGGAACGCGCTCTGGACAGGCCGGCCGATCCGCGCAACAAAATCCCCATTGGACCGATTAAGATCGGCGGCAAAGGGAAGAACCAGGACAAGAAGATCGAGCAGGACTTTTCTGAATTTCAATACGACGCCATCGCCGTAGAGCCGCATACCACCCGCGCCGGATTCCTGTTCTACGATCTCCAGGATCTTCCGAATCCGTTGTCCGGCGCGCATCTCGAGTTGCGCCGCATCCAAAGTTCCGACAGCCGCGAGCTTTTTGCGTTTGAGATTCCCTTTGACAAATACCTCGCGACCAGGAAGTAGCGAAGCTGGAGGCGTACGAAGCTAGACGCCCTTTTTCTGCGGCTCCCAGATGAACTTGTGAATCTGCAAACTCAGCCGCGCGGGCACACCATCCTCGAGCATCCACTCCACCAGCAGCCTCGGATCGAGCGCGCAGTTACTCGTGGACCGCTCCAAGCTAGGCGCCTTCTTGAATGCTGGCGAAAACAGCACCCCGCCGGCCCGTTCCGCCAGCCTACGCTCGCTGCGTGAACTCGCGCGCAAATTCGTAATCGTTTCGATCGCTGATCACGAATTTCAACTCATCGCGCTCGGTCAGCGTGTCCAGGTTCTCCATCCGAAAGCTCGCCGTTTTCGCCCGGATCCCGGACACTTCACATCGACGATCTTGTGCACCGCCTTCGGCACATTCCCGAGCGGACGTTCGCCGCTTGTTTCGATCATCAGTGTGTAGTCCTGCGCCAGCAACCGCTCCATCAGAGGGACAAGCTCGCGTTCCTGTAGCATCGGCTCGCCGCCGGTAAACTCCACCAGCCGCACCGGAGCCAGCGCCGTCACCGCCGCCTCTACCTCGTCGAGCGTCTGCTTATAGCCGCCCTTGAAGGTGTACTCCGAGTCGCACCACGAGCAGCGCAGGTTACACCCGGCCAGCCGCACAAAGATGCACGGCAAACCTGCAAAGCTCGATTCGCCCTGCACCGACTTATAAATTTCGATGAGATACATTGCGAACTACAGCTCGTAATATGTAGCCGTCGTGGTGTCAGTCTCGAAAATCGTGCAGTCTTTCACCTGCACGCGGCCGCTGGTCATCTCGCTCAGTTGTCGATTCGTTTCGTCGAAGAAATACTTGGACAGATTCTCTGCCGACGGGTTGATCACAGTGAACGGCTCCAGATCATTGATCATCTGGTGGTCCAGCCGGTCGATCACCGGACGCATCACCTGCTTCAACTGCTTGAAGTCCAGCAGCAGCCCAGCCCCGTCCAGTTCCTTGCCGCGCAGCGTCACGCGCACCTTGTAGTTGTGCCCGTGCGGGTTCTCGCACTTGCCGCGATAGTTGCGCAGATAGTGCCCGGAAGAAAACCCGGCCTCTACCGTTACCTCGTACATACAAATGTCTTCCTTTGTCAGAAAGGGCACTTCCGCCCATCTTCCATTCTACTGTTTCGAGCCTTGGTACATCCTTTGTCATCCTGAGCGCGGCGAAGGACATGCAGTCCCGCCTGGTAGCCACGCAACCAGTCGTGGGCGATCAAAGGGAGCGAACCCCACCGCTCGCGTCGCCGGCGCGTCCCCCGTACGGCCAATACCTAGTGCCGTCGGCCTTCGCGGCGCTCGCGCTCCTCGTTGCGCCGCTCCACCTGCTCGAACATCGCGGTCATCACGCCGGCAAACGCCGCCACCACCGCGCCCAGAAACAGAAACAGCGAAGTCGTCTTCCAAAGCGACCCATTCCCGGGCAGTTGGGGCTGCGTGGCACTCACCGACCCCAGCATCGCGCACGAGATCAGCGAAAACAGCAGCAGCGTAGCAGCCAGGATGTAGAGGTTCCGCGACATCTCACATCAATGCTACTAGGAAGCCTCTCGGGCTCGCACGCCGACAGACCCGGCATTGAGTGACAATGGGCGAACCCAACAAAACACGCTGCAGGCGTCATTGCTCCGGGCGGCTACTCGGCGAAGAACCGCTCCACCTCGGCGATATCCTTCGTCACCCGGTAAGGCGGCAGGCTCTCCAGAAACACCCGCCCATACCGCTGCCGCTGCAACCGCGGATCCAGCAGCATCAGCACGCCACGATCTTCGAGCGACCGGATCAGCCGCCCGAAACCCTGCTTCAGCGTGATCACTGCCTGCGGCACCTGGTATTCGAAGAACGCGCTGCGTCCGTCCTCCTCGATCGCGCGCATTCGCGCCGCCACCACCGGATCGCTCGGCACCGCGAACGGCAGGCGGTCCACAATCACACAGCTCAGCGACTCGCCCTGCACATCCACTCCCTGCCAGAACGATGATGTGCCGAACAGCACTGCATTCGGCGTCGCGCGAAACTCCTCCAGCAGCGCCTTCTTCGGCGCCGTCCCTTGCAGCAGCAAGGGAAACTCCAGTTCCATCAGCAGCCGCTCATACAACCCGCGCATCTGCGCATAGCTCGTAAAAAGACAGAAGGCGCGTCCGCGCGTGATCTCCAGCACTCGCCGTATCTGTTTGGCCGCCTCATCGGCAAAGCTCGGCTCGCGCGGATCGGGCATCTCGGGCGGCAGATACAGCAGGGCCTGCTCCGGATACCGGAAATGCGACGGCACCACCAGTTCCTTTGCGTCCGACATCCCCAGCCGCTTGCGGATGTGCCCAAATCCGCCAGCCACCGTCAGCGTCGCCGAGGTCAACACCACCGACGAATAGCTTTCGAACAGCAGCTCCTGCATTAACCCCGATACATCAATCGGTGTCGCCTGCAGATACGTATTCCGCACGCCGCCGCGTAGCGGACCGCTCGCGCGCCGCTCCAGCCAGAAGACAGTGTTCTTCGACTCCGCTTCCATCAGGAACTTCATATGCTCGCGAATCTCTGCCGTGCGTTTGCGCAGCCCGGGCGCTTCATCCACCCCGCGCACCTGCTCCAGTTCGCCCTCCAGCCGCCGCAGCGCATTCATCAGGCCCAAGTAGATGTCTCCAAAGTTCTCCAGGAACTCTTCCCGCTGCGAGAACACCGCGCGCCCTTCGAAATCCTGCGGCAGCGCGCCGAAGAACATCCGCGCCCGCTCCCTCACCGTCTGTCCGGCGCTCATCACGCTGGTCGCAATCGTGATCTTCGTCTTGAGCAGCGTCTCCAGATCGCGCGCCAGCTCCTCGAAGCGGATGTTGCTTAAACTGACGCCGAAATAGTTCGACGCCACATCCTCCAGCTCGTGCGCCTCGTCGAAGATCACCACCGCCGCTTCCGGCAGAATTCCCGCATCGGGCGCCGTCCGCGCCTGCAGTTTGATTCCCAAGTCGGCGAAGAACAGGTGATGGTTCACGATCACGATGTCGCTTTCCAGCGCCTTACGCCGCATCTCCGTAATGAAACAGCGCTCCCAGTCCGGGCAGCTCTGGCCCAGGCAGTGCTCGGTGCGCGCATCCAGCTTCTGCCATAGCGGGCTCATCTCCGGCAGCCCCGCAATCTCCACGCGATCGCCAGTTTCGGTCGTCTTCTCCCATTCGGCGATCTTGTGGAACTGGTCGATCTCTTCCAGGCCGCTCAGGATCGGCTGATCGCGGAGCGCATACAGCTTGTGCCGGCACAGGTAGTTCGCGCGGCCCTTCATGTAGCACACGCGCAGCGGACCAAGCAGCGACTCCAGAAATGGAATGTCCTTGAAGAAAAGCTGCTCCTGCAGATTTTTCGTACCGGTCGAGATGATCACCCGCTGCCCCGTCCGCAGCGCGGGCAGCAGATAGGCCAGCGTCTTGCCCGTACCCGTCCCAGCCTCGACGATCAGGTGTTCATGCTTCTCCAGCGCACGCTCCACCGCCTGGGCCATCTCCAGTTGTCCGCGTCGAAATTCATACGGCAGGCTGGATCGCGACAGCACGCCGCCGGGCGCGAAGAAGTCATAGACCTTCGGCAGGCTGGGCGCGAGTTGGCTGGTGGAAGACACTGCGGGATGCGAAGAGGATCGCTCTCCCTATAATAGACAGGCGCAGCACGCAAGAAAGAAGCCGCCCCTTGCCATCGAAGAAATCCCAGAAGCAGCAAGCCACTCGCGAACGCTCCGCGCGCAACAAGGGCCGCCGCGAGGCCAATGAAGCGCGCCTCAAGGCAAAGCGCCAGCGCGCCTCCGAGCTGGGTTCACGCTCACGCAAAGCCGTGGATGCAGAGACACGCGCGAAGCAAACGAAGGCCGCCGCACTTACGCCCAATCAGCGTCAGAAGGCCCGCGCGGCAGCCCGCCGCATCGAGCCCTCCGCCGCCGACCTCGACGCCGCCGCGAACCGGGCGCAGCTTAATCTGGACGAACGAATCGATCAGCACCTTGAGTCCGGTCCGTCGCGCGCCATCTTCGCTAATCAATCGCCCGCCGCCGATCTTCCCGCCTTCGCCATCTGCGGCCGGCCCAATGTCGGCAAGTCCACGCTCTTCAATCGCCTCACCGGCTCGCGACGCTCCATCGTCGGCGACGAGCCTGGTATCACGCGCGACCGCATCTACGGTGAAGTCGAATGGACCGGCCACACTGCCCGCCTCATCGATACCGGCGGCATCATTCCGGACGACGCCGACCTCATCCCTGCAGAAATCTTTCGCCAGGCCCGCGCGGCATTCGATGAAGCGCAGCTCATCATCATGGTCGTGGACGGCCGTACCGAGCTCGCCTCATCCGATATCGAGCTAGCGCGCCTGCTCATCCGCTCCGGCAAACCTGTCTTCCTCGCCGTCAACAAAATCGACACCGACCACCTCCTTCCGCAAGCGGAAAACTTCCGCCAGCTCGGCGTACAGGCGCTCTTCCCCATTTCCGCCGAGCACGGCTCCGGCATTGGCGATCTTCTCGAAGCCGTCTTCGATACGCTGAAGTTTCCCGAACAGGATCAGGAAGAAATCTCCGCTGCAGCCGCCGAGCAAATCGAGTCGGAATCACATCACCGCACACACGGCGAGTACAGCCAGCGCGAGACCTCCATCGCCATCATCGGCCGTCCAAACGTCGGCAAATCCACGCTGCTCAACGCGCTCACCAATTCCTCGCGTGCCATCGTATCGCCTATCGCCGGCACCACCCGCGACGCCGTCGATGAGGTGGTGGAGCACAATGGAGCGCAGTACCGTTTCGTCGATACGGCCGGCATCCGCCGCAAAGGCAAGACGCACCTGATGGCGGAAAAGCTCTCCGTCATCATGGCGCGCCGTCACCTTGAGGCGGCTGACGTCGCACTGCTCATCATCGACGCAACGGAAGGCGTCACCTCGACCGATGCCACCATCGGCGGCTACGCGCATGAGAGCGGCCGCTCCGTCATCATCGTGGTGAACAAATGGGATCTCGTCACCACCGCACGTACAGATGGCAAGCCGCCTGCCGACCGGAACATCTTCGAAGAACAACTCCGTCGCGTCCTCAAATATCTGGATTACGCGCCCGTCGTGTTTCTCTCCGCTGCGCACCGCACCAATCTGCACCGCCTCTATGAGGCCATCACGCTCGTCGCCACCGAGCGCCGCAAGCGCGTCTCCACGGGCCAGATGAATCGATTCCTAGAGCGTGTCGACTTCCAGCGCGCCACCGTGCCCTCGTCAAAGAAGGTCCGCATCTACTACATGACGCAAGCCGCTGTCGCGCCGCCCACCTTCGTACTCTTCACTGATCGCCAGGTGCGCCTGCACTTCTCCTACGAACGCTTTCTCCAAAATCAGATTCGCGACGCCTTCGGCTTCGCCGGCTCGCCCATCTGGTTCAAAGTCCGCGCACGCAACACGCGAAAGCAGGAGCGCTAAAGCAAAAAGTCAGGGGCGACCGGCAGGTTCGCCGGCCGCCCTTGATTTCGTTCATGCAGCGAACTAGGGAAGCAGCCCTAGGATCGCCAGCCCGCTTTCTGTTCCGATGTACACGAAGCCGTTCGCAATCAGCGGCACCGCATGCTTGTCCGTTGCACCAATCGCATCCCGCGCGCCAGCGGCCTGTGTACTGTTGTAAAGCTCCGTGGCCAGGTTGGTGGCATCGTACGCGTGCAGCACTGCTCCGCCGCCCGCTGTCGTATCCAGCGCCCACAGGATTCCCGCGTTCGTCCCGCTCGCGGTAATCACCGGTGTCGCGCCTGCTGTGCCCAGTGTGCTCGCGGACTGCGTCGCCAGGGCAGCGCCGGAAGAGCTCAGCGTGAACTCCCGCAGCACATCGCCTGAGCCGCCGTAGTAAAAGGCGTTGTTAAAGTACGCCGGCGTCGACGTGGCGCCATTCGGCAGTGCGGCCGTCACCGTCATGTAGTTGTTGTCGGTCGCGCCGTTGTACTCGCCCAACACATTGCCCGCGCTGCCAAGCTGGTAGATGTTTCCATCCCTGCCCGCTCCGATTCCCTGCGCCGGTATGAATTGCGTGGGGCTCGCGAAACCCGGCGTCAGCATGATGCCGCCGGATCCCTGGTCCGCGTAGTTTGCCGCACCAGGCACACCGTTCAAAGGCTCAAAGTAGTCGTAGACCGTCATCACGCCGTTCGGCGATTGGATTTTCACATAGCCGTTTCCGTAATCACCATTTTTCGGCTTCCCCGATGCGTCAAGCGTCGTATCGAAGGTGCCGGTGGACGTGGCTAGGAACACGTTGCCATTCGCATCGCCTGCCGGGCCCGCGCCGCTCATCCAGACTCCGCCGCCGCTTCCGTTCGGAGTCAGGTCCAACACCGACATTTGTTCCAGCGTGCCCTCGTTATAAGCCATTTCCCATCCGCTGTAGTCGAACGTCGTCTGATGGCACGGTGCTCCCCACGAGAGATAAACGATCCCGTTGTTCACCAGCAGAGCCGCTCTTTCTACAGAGATTCCCGGATCGAAGGTGCTCGTGCCTGAGGTTGCCGTAATCTCCACTGGGCTGCCGCTCAACTCGGCGCCGGTCGTCATATCCAGGGCGTGCAGCCGCTGGTGATAGTTGCCGTCGGTGTCCTTCGTCTTGGCAACGAAATAGATCGCGCCGTCCGGCCCGAAGTTGCGGTCGATCACCGGCGTCGCGGTGATGCCCACCTGCGCCGGCAGCTCACTGCAACCCTGGTTGTCCGCGGCGGTCTCGTTCGCGCCCAGTGCGGATGCCTGCCACAAGTGCGTGCCGCTCAGTGCATCCCACGCGTATACCGTGTCATTCTCCGTGGCCAGAAAGAGGGCATTGTGCGTCTGTCCGCCCACTGTCACCCCGGAGATATACAGCGGCTGCGCATCGATTGCGCCATCGGTCGGCACGACGCCAAATTTCCTGAACGTCGTCGAATTCACATTTGTGGGGGTCAGAGCGGTCTCGCTGCTGTCAAGCCCGGTGCGCGCCATGTCGTAGTGCCATGTCGGCACGTCCAGCCCACTGCTCGCCGGACTCGCGATCGTCAGGTTCAGATCGGCGCTTCCGTTCACCGAATTCACCTGCCCCAGGAAGCTCACCGTCGCGGTCCCCGGCTTCGCATTCGCAGAGGCGACCAGAGTAAAGGTCCGCGGAACTCCCGGCGTGAGTGCGGCCGTCGCCGGCATCATCGTCACGCCTGTCGGCAGGTTCTCCGCCGAGACGTTCACCGTTCCCGTAAAGCCGTCCGTCGCCGTCGCAGTGATAGAAACGGTGCCGATCGAGCCCACCGTAATGGTTTCGCTTGCGGGTGAAAGTGCCAGTGCAACGAAGTCCGGTGGCGGCGGTGCGGTCACGGTCAGGAGCACGGTCGCCGTGTGCGTCAGCACGCCGGATGTCCCCGTGATCGTCACCGTTGCATTCCCAATCGCGGCATCAGCCGTAGCCTTGAATATCACCGGCTCTGTCCAGCCGTCCTGCAGCTTGCTGGTAGGCGGTACCGCCGTCACGCCTGCAGGTAAACCGCTTACCGTATAGGCCACAACGCCGGCAAAGCCGTTGATGCCCGTAACACCTATGTTGATCACACCGCTCTGGTCGCCCTGCGCCACCGTGGCTGTGTCCTGGTCCACCGTGATGCTGAAATCGGGTCCGGTGGGAGCGACTGCCCCGACGGTCAGCAGAATGGTCGCGGTATGTGAGAGTGTGCCCGACGTGCCGACAAAGCTCACCTGCACCGGCGTCGGGGTTGCAGGGGCATTGCTCGCCGCCGTCAGCGTCACCACCACTGGATTGTTCGGGCTCAATGAAATCTGCGCAGGAGACGCCGTAACCCCGCTCGGCAGGTTGTTTACGGCAATCGCAATCGTCCCGCCAAAACTGCCGAGGCCTATGCTGCTCAACGTCACATTTCCGCTTGCGCCCGGCATCAGCATCAGCGTCGCTGGGGACGCCGCCAACGTGAAATCTCCGCCGGTCGGAGGCGTGATTGCGGTCACCGTCAGCGCTACCGTCGCCTGCGCGGTCTGCGTTCCTGAAGTGCCCACAAACGTCACCTGCGCCGGCGTCGCGGTTGCCGGAGCATCGCTCGCCGCAGTCAGGGTCACCGCTACTGGGTTATTCGGGCTCAACGAAATGGTCGTGGGAGATGCCGTAACGCCCGTTGGCAAGTTGTTTACCGCGACCGCGATTGTCCCACTGAAGCTGCCGCTCGCCGCGCTGCTCAGCGTCACCTGCCCACTTGCGCCCGGCGTCAGTGTTAGCGTCGTCGGCGACGCCGAAAGTGTGAACTCCCCGTTGCCCGGCGGAGTCGTCGCCGTCACCGTCAACGCAACTGAAATGTTCGCGCTCAGGGTTCCCGACGAGCCGTACACCTTCACCGTGGTCGTACCCACCGCTGCATCCGCTGCCGCGGTCAGCGTAAATGTCGTGCTCGATCCCATCGCCACCGTTGCATTCGCCGGCGATACCGTCACGCCGGCCGGCAGGCCGGCTACCGAAACCTGGATCGATCCTTTGAATTGGTTCGCGCTGCTCGGCGTCACTGTCAACGTGATGCTCTGCCCCTGCGCAATCGTCAATGCCGGCTCTGCTCCCAGCGTGAAGGTGCCGCTATCGGTAGAGCCGCCACTGCCGCTCACCGTAGAGCCGCAACCGGCAATCAGCGCAATCAGACAAAGGCACAACAGGCAAAGAAGGGGAACTCGCACGTGACGCATACAGCTCCTGGTGCGGGCGCGCTTCTATCGAACGTGGCGGGCCCGTCGGTTTGCGTCATCGTAGCAATGCAGGTTACGTAAATAATATGACCCATCGCGTACCGGGCATTGATACTTTGGTGGGAGCCACGCTTAGACTGGCACCCCAACTGCCTGCTCCGCCCACCACGCATCGAACGCGGCCAGCGAGCGCTCGCACACCAACCGGTGACGCTCACGTTTGTCGCGAACCTTCCGCCGCATCTCCTCCTCCAGCGGCTCCAGAAGATCGAAGGTGATGTTGGCAGGCTGAAAGTGCTTCAGATCCGCGCGAGTGATGTAGTTCACCAGCGAGCCCAGCGCCGTCCCGCGCGGTACCGGCAACACCGGCAGCCCCTGCGCGCGCCGCGCCGCATAAAGCCCGGCGAGCATCCCGGTGGCCATCGACTCTGTATATCCCTCGACGCCCGAGATCTGCCCCGCAAACATCAACCCGGGATTCTCCCGCATCGCCAGCGTCTGGTCCAGCAATCGGGGCGACTGGATATAGGTGTTGCGGTGAATCTGCCCGTAGCGCAGAAAGCGCGCGTTCTCGAGTCCTGGAATCAGCCGCAGCACCCGCGCCTGCTCGCCGAATTTTAAGTGATTCTGGAAGCCCACCAGGTTGTAGGAGTCCGCGCGTAGATTCTCGCAGCGCAACTGCACCACCGCATGCGGCGTCTTCCCCGTTCGCGGATCGCGCAGCCCCACCGGCTTCATCGGCCCGAAACGCGGCGTGTCCCGTCCGCGCCGTGCCAGTTCTTCAATCGGCAGGCAGCCTTCGAAGTACTGCAACTGTTCCCACTTCTTTGACTCCACGCCCTCCGCCGTTACCAGCGCGTCGTAGAAGCGGTCGTACTCCTCCTTCGTCATCGGGCAGTTGATGTAGTCCGCCGTACCCTTGTCCCAACGCGCCGCCATGTACACGCGCTCGCGGTCGATCGAGTCCGCCTCCACAATCGGCGAAATCGAGTCGTAAAACGCCAGGTGCTCCTGCCCGGCAAGCCGCGCAATCTCCTCGGAAAGACCTGGCGAGGTCAGCGGCCCGCTCGCCACAATGGTCAAGCCGTCGAAATCATCCAGGCGCGTCACCTCTTGGCGCACCACCGTGATCCGCGGCTCGCGTGCAATCTCCTCGCCGATTCGCCGTGAAAACTCCGCGCGATCCACGGCCAGTGCATGCCCCGCCGGAACCGCGCACTCGTCCGCCAGCCGCAGCAGCACCGACCCGGCCCGACGCATCTCCTGCTTCAACAACCACGGCGCCGTGTTCTCGCTCTCCGACTTCAATGAGTTCGAGCACACCAGTTCCCCGAAATCCGCGGTCTGGTGCGCCGGCGTTTGCCGCGCCGGGCGCATCTCGCACAACAACACCTCTGCACCCTGCCGAGCCGCCATCAAAGCCGCCTCCGGCCCAGCCAGCCCGCCGCCAATCACTCGTATCCGCATAATTAACTTGATTATAGGAAGATCCCCTGGCGCCTCGCGCACCGCGTCATCGACCGGAGCACCGCAGGCGCGCCGTGGAGAGATCCGCTTTCCTCACCATCCAGCGCCAGTTTCCCGGGAACTATCGTGCGTCCGCCTCCGTACTTGAAGCATAGTGCTACCCGGAGTAGCACTATGGATTGGAGGCCATATGCTGGCGGATTTGCGCGATGCGCTGCGGCAACTCAGGAAAGCCCCCGGCTTTGCCGCGACAGCGATCATCACGCTGGCGCTCGGAATCGGTGCAACCACGGCCATCTTCACGCTCGTGCACCAGGTGATGCTGAAGTCTCTGCCCGTCGCCAACCCGGACGAGCTATGGCGCGTCGGTGACAAGGTCCGCTGCTGCAACTGGGGTGGATACACCCAGGGCGAGGACGGTGATTTCTCTCTCTTCTCTTGGGAGACATACAAGACCTTTCGCGCGCACACACCGGAATTCACCGACCTGGCCGCGCTTCAGGCCGGCAATGCCCCGCTCGGCGTCCGCAAAGCGGGCTCACAGGCGCAGGCCGATACGCTCAACGGCGAATATGTCTCTGGTAATTTCTTCCGCACCCTCGGCATCCAGCCATGGATCGGCCGCATGATGACCGATGCGGATGACCCGGAAAGCGCGCCGCCAGTCGCCGTCATGACCTACCGCATCTGGCAGCAGAAATATGGCTCCGATCCCTCGGTGGTGGGTGCCAGCTATCAGATCAACGGGCATCCCTTCACCATCATCGGCGTGGCTCCGCCGGGATTCTACGGAGCGAAGCTCGACGGAGGCGGGATGCCGGATTTCTGGCTGCCGTTGACGTCGGAGCTCCTGATCGACGGAGCGACCGCGCGTCTCAAAGGGCCGGATCGCAACTTCCTCGACATCATCGGCCGCGTGCGTCCTGGCGTCGATCCCAAGACACTCGAAGCCAAGCTCAAAGTCGAGTTCCATAACTGGCTCGCCAGCCATGTGCCCGACATGCAACCCGGAGAGAAGCAGCTCTGGCAGCAGCAGACGCTCCATCTCATCCCCGGCGACGCCGGCGTTGCCGCCATGCGGGACAACTACAAGGACGGATTGCGCCTCCTGCTCATCGCCGCCGCCTGCGTTCTGCTGGTCGCCTGCGGCAATCTCGCCAACCTCATGCTCGCCCGCGGTCTAAAGGATCGTGCCCAAACCGCGGTCCGTGTCGCGCTCGGTGCATCCTGGCACCAGCTCGTGCGTAAAGCATTAGTGGAATGCCTGTTCCTCGCGCTCATAGGCGGAGCCTTCGGTATCGCTGTCGCCTATGCCGGCACCCGTCTCATTCTCTATCTCGCCTTCCATTTGGGTGACCCGAAAAACTACGTGCCGGTCAGCGCCACGCCTTCCTGGCCGGTTCTGCTCTTCGCGCTCGGTATCTCGGTCCTCACCGGCGTCCTCTTCGGCATTGCTCCTGCCTGGATGGCCTCGCGCGTCGATCCGGTGGAGGCGCTCCGCGGCGCAAATCGTTCCGTCGGCGGCCGCGGCTCCTGGGCGCAGAAGTCGCTCGTCATCGGCCAGGCTGCCATGTCGCTGATCCTGCTCTCCGCCGCCGCGCTTCTTGGCCAAAGCCTGCGCAACCTCGAGCACCAGAACTTCGGCTTCGAGACGGAGGGCCGCTACATCGCCTGGACCAATACCACCCTTGGCACCTACAAGCCCGAACAGATGGAGCCCCTCTTCCGCCGGATCGTCGAACGCATCCAGCAGATTCCGGGCGTGCGCATGGCCGCACCTGCCCTCTATGCGCCCATGTCCGGCGATAGCTGGAACGATGGCATCCGCATCGAAGGTCGTCCCGAGCCCGGCGCGAAGGAAGACACCAGCGCCGGCTGGGCACGCGTGATGCCTGGCTTCTTCGAAACTCTCGGCGCGAAAATGGTCCTCGGCCGCCCCATCACCGAAGACGACACCGCATCCACGCGTCCGATAGCGGTCATCAATGAAGCCTTCGCAAAAAAGTTCTTCAAAGGTCAGAATCCCATCGGTCGGCACTTCGGCCCCGACCAGATCAAGTACTCCAACAAATACGAAATCGTCGGCGTCGTCCGCGACATGCGCTACATGACCTGGGACTACAAAGACCCGATCCGGCCCATGTTCTGGCTCCCCGAGGCACAAACCGCACAGTACGACGATCCCGCCTATAAGGCCGGCGAGATCTGGTCGCGCTACCTCTACAACATTGTGATCTGGGCGCCGGGCGATCCGCCCAAATTGGCAGAAAATGTGCACAAAGCGATAGCTAGCGTGGATCCCAGTCTCCCGCTGAACGATGTGACCCCTTACAGCCACGTTTTGAGCGGTGATTTCCAGCAGCAGAACATGATCGCCACGCTCACCACGCTCTTCGGCATCCTCGCCCTGGTGCTCGCCGCTGTCGGGCTCTATGGCGTCATGGCCTACTCAGTGGAACAGCGGACCAGCGAGATCGGCCTGCGCATGGCGCTGGGAGCAGACCGTTGGCAGGTGGTTAGGATGGTGCTCCGCGGCGCCTTTTCGCAAATCGGCATCGGCTTGGCGCTCGGTATTCCGGCAGCGATCGGCGCGGGCAAGCTGATAAGCGATCAGCTATTCGGCGTCAAGCCCTGGGACCCGGTCATGCTCACCGCCGCCACGCTCCTGCTTGGCTTCGCAGCGCTGCTGGCCTCGTGGATTCCAGCGCGCCGCGCCGCAGGGGTAGAGCCGATGGTGGCGCTGCGGAATGAGTAAGACCAGAGAGGGATATCCGATTAGCCAGTCACCCATCGCTTCAAACGTGAGCGACCAAAGGAAGCGAACCAAGCAAATCGCGCCGCAGGCGCATGTGCCCTCGCGGCAAGCACCGTGATAGGCTGGCACTCCGTGTCTGCTCCTTCTTTCGATCTAACCTCAGCGGCGTTCACCGAGATGGTGCGCCAGGGATTTCACCCGGACTTTGTACCCGGAACTCAAGAGCAGATCGCGCACATTCGAGATGCCGGTCCGGTGACGGCTGCGGCAGATGTGCGCGATCTCCGCTCTCTCCTCTGGTCCTCTATCGACAACGACACCTCGCGCGACCTTGATCAGATCGAGTGGGCCGAGCGTGTCCAAGACGGCATTCGTGTGTGTGTGGGCGTCGCCGACGTCGCCGCATCCGTAGCCAAGGACTCTCCTATCGACCAGCACGCCGGGTTTCAGACCAAGACGGTTTATACCGCGACCCGCAACTTCCCCATGCTGCCCAATGAGCTCTCCACCGATCTCACCTCGCTCAACGAGAGCCAGGACCGCCCGGCGATCGTCACGGAGTTCGTCGTGGACGCTGAGGGCAATTTGCAGCAGCAGACCATCTACCGCGCCCTCGTCCACAACCGCGCCCAATTGGCTTATAGCAAGGTCGGCCCGTGGCTCGAAGGCAAAGCCGCCCCGGACGCAAAGGTCGCCGCCTCCGCCGATCTGCAGGCGCAATTACGCCTGCAGGATGAGGCGGCACGGCTCATCCGTGCCGGACGGCTGAAGCAGGGCGCGCTCGACTTCCATCGAGCCGAGGCCGACCCCGTCGTTGTCGATGGTCAGGTCCACGAGATCCAAACCGTCCAGCGAAACCGGGCGACCGACCTGATCGAAGACTTCATGGTTGCAGCAAACGAAACCATGGCGGAGCTTCTCCATGCCGCCGGACGCTCCTGCATCCGGCGCGTCGTGCGTTCGCCGGAGCGCTGGCCGCGCATCGTTGAGTTGGTCGCACGTTACGGTACGCAACTGCCTGCCGAAGCTGATTCGACGGCATTAGGGGAGTTCCTGAACCAGGAGCGCCAGGCAGACGCCTTACATTACCCGGACATCGCGCTCGCGATCATCAAATTGATGGGCGCCGGCGAATATGTCGTCTCGAAGGGAAGCGATACCGAAGCTCTCGGCCACTTCGCCTTGGCCGCGCGCGACTACACCCATTCCACCGCACCGAACCGCCGCTTCGCCGACCTCGTCAACCAGCGCATGGTCAAGGCCATGCTGGCAAACCAGCCCTCTCCCTACACAGATGACGACCTCACTGCCATCGCCACGCACTGCAACCTGCAGGAGCACGCCGGTCAAAAAGTAGAGCGCGCCATGCGCAAACGCGCCGCTGCCGTGGCGCTCTCTAACAGCATTGGCAAGCGCTTCCCTGGCGTCGTCACCGGAGCCAGTGACAAGGGCGTCTACGTCCGCGTCATCAATCCTCCCGTCGAAGGCAGAATCATCAAAGGCGAGGAAGGTCTGGAAGTAGGCGACACGGTCAACGTAACCCTGCTCCACACCGACCCACAACATGCCTTCATCGACTTTGCAATCAGTCGTTAGCGGATCGCAGACTCGCGGTTCACTCCCGCCAAGCCGAAATTTCGGCACTAATCTTGCTTGACTAGCTGGTAATTGCCGAGTTGACGGTGATTCGGTTCGCCTACTGAATCTGCCCGCAACGAAACAGGTAGCGGGCGGATACCGTCAGTATTTACCGGAGGAGTTGTATGCTCGCCGCGAGTCTCTTAAGGCACGTGGAATCGTGGTGAATCGATCCAACCCGCAGCGCACAGCCCTTCTCGCAGGCGTGATAATTCTCGGTGCTTGCTTGGCGGGCGGCCAAACCCCGCCTTTGCGAGATCCGTCAGCTGCGCAGAAGTCATTAGCGCCCTTGAGCGCCACCAATCCGGTCGTGCGGGAAGGCCTCTTCACCATTGACGTCGAGGTGACAGGTGCGGCAGGGAAACCAGTTTCGGACCTGACACCTTCAGCTTTCACTCTTCTCGACAGCGGCCGGCCTGCAAAGATTCGCACCTTCCACGGCTCTCTGGCGGTGATCGAGCCAGCGCCCGAAGTGATCTTCGTCCTCGATGCCGTCAATCTCTCGCCCCAGCACCTCACGCAAACCGAAAACTCGATTCTTCATTTCCTCCAGCGCAAGAACGGCCGCTTGGATTCCCCATGCTTTCTTTACCGGCTCACACGGGACGGCTTGTTCTCATCCTCGAAGCCTACGCGCGATGGGAATCTGCTGGCCAAGGAGGTGGAGAAACACAAGTCTCCGCGAACGGTCTGGAAATCGGGCCGAAATGATGGACCCAATTTACTTCGCGCATGGATGGGCGGCAGTTCGCACCCCAATCCGCTCTCTTTGCGCGCTTTGGGCTCGATTGCCATCGATCAGAGGGAGATCCGCAGGCGCAAAGTCCTGGTGTGGATCGGTCCGGGCTGGCCCGTGAATGGCGGCGACATCGGCTTCGACGAGGCGACGGAATTGTCCACACGACTACGGGAAGCGCGCATCACGCTGGACAACGTGAACGCGTGGCCGAATCCAGACCAGTCATTTCGTCATCACGACTACCTCGAAGAGCCCAGGTCACAAAAGGACATGCAGCCAGCCAAAATGGCTCTGCAGGTGATTGCGACGCACACAGGCGGCCTGGTGCTGGGCTCGTCGGACGACCTGGAACGAGACATCGAGCGATGTGTCGAAGAGGAGCGGTGCTTCTACACGCTTAGCTTCAATCCCCCGCACACTTCTCAGATGGACGAATTCCACGATCTTCGTGTTCAGGTGGCGCGTCCTGCGATGACGGTCCGCGCTCCCACGGGCTACTACAACGAGCCTGTGTATTTCGACAATCCGTGGCCGGGGATAGAAAAGGTCACCGTCGCGCAGCTTGAAGAACTGGCGCATGCGCAGAGCGACCTGCTGCGAAAGCTCCAGAATCTCGAACTCACCGAACGAGTAAGCACCCCTCGGCTCGATGCGCTGTTGAACCTGATCCACGGCGAACGGGAACGGCAGGCACTGACGGCGGATGCCGATCTGTCGATTGCCCTGGCGCCCCCGGCCGACGAAATTGTGAATCGCCCGCCACCTTCGGTGGAGGAGCAGCGGGCCATTTTGCTGCGAACATTCGACTACCTGCAGAATGCCATTCCCAAACTGCCCGACTTCTATGCCTTGAGAAACACGGAGCGCTTTGAAGAGCCTCCGGAACGCGACAACGAGATCTGGAAGATGCCGCATCAGGATCAGACTCTTCACTTTGCCACCGGGGAGCACGCTACGGTTCTCTATCGAAACGGCCAGGAGGTGGTTGAGAAAAAGAAGAAGCTTAGCCAACGCGGCGTCGTCCGCGGCGTGCGCGCACGCGATCTTGAAATACGGGGCACTTTCGGTCCCATTCTTGCCTACGTGATGACGGCCGCCGCTACAGGTCCAGGCAACCTCAGGTGGAAGCGCTGGGAGCGCGGCCAGTACGGAGATCTCGCGGTGTTCTCCTACACAGCCGTCAGCACGAATAAGCTGGTGCCCGAGATCACGTATTGCTGCCTTCCTGAAGGTGACGGAACCACTCTCTACCGAAATAAGGCCGACACCTACGGGGAATTTGCGGTTAACCCAGACACCGGGGCCATCATGCGGATCGTGATCAATGCGGATCTCAACGAAGAACGGGACCCCGACGTGCCGCTCATACGATCGCAGGTCATGGTCGAGTACGGTCCGGAAGAACTGGGCGGCAAGAGCTATATCTGTCCCCAGCGGAGCGTGGAGATCTCGCGCGGCCGCTCCGAGCGCGAACTATATGAGTGGGGCATGGTCTTCAGCGTGTACGGCTACTTTGAAACAATGATCAACGACGTGACTTTCGGCGGATACCACAAGTTCGGATCGGAAGCCCGCATCCTGCCTGGATTCAAAGAGACTAAGTAGACAAACTCCCGTCCCACCAAAAAGCCGATAACCGCTTCGGACAAGTCACCGCAGGAGACGTCGTATCTTCACCAATTCGAACGGACACCAAGTTGGGATCTGTTGCAACAAAACGGTCAGGGTGTCGCTTGGCGCTGCAGGCACAATTGCCCGGACTGCCAGTCGGGCTAGCCCCGTTGCTTTGGCCCTCTTTCTGCATCAGAGTGGGATGGGAATAACCCGAACCTTCATCGACTTCGCCATCGCGTAAGTCCGGATTGCGCCTACGTGTTGCATGGCCGGGTCCCGAACGAGGCGCCGATTTCGCGGCCAATACAGGCAGGCGATACCACCATCGCGATCTGTGCGTGACGAGATCGCGCGGGGTTCGCCTATTTCCTCCGTGAACCCCGCGTGAATCGGTTGTCATCCGCCTATCGCCCCGCCGCGTAACCGTACTCCCAATCGCGAACCACACCGTGCAGAGGCGCCGATCCGAAATGCACGTTCGCCGGAGCGCTGAAGAGCACGGTGATGTTTGAGAAACGAACGCTGCCGGGGCCGGTGCTCCCCGTGATTTCGATCGTCAGCATGGGAAGTGTCGACCCAAACGGCGGTGGAAAACTTCCGTCCTTCGTTATCGTCGCGGGGCCCGTCACCTGAAATCCTGTGGCAGTAGGCGTCACCTTGCCGTTCAGCAGGGTGATGTGGTGCGTATGCGCCATCCGATCCATAGGATTGTCAAAGTCGTTGCCGCCGCTCTGCACCACTCCGGCGTCGGAACGTTCCATGGTGAGAGCCGCGGAAAAGTCCGCCCTGTCGGGCCTTCCTTTCGACACTAGCGACCAGGGACCGCGCACCTCCCATGGACCGCTGACGGGGGGACTTGCAGGCGTAAAGTCATTGATGATCCCCCGCAATTCTCCGTTGTTCGGAGCTTGAGCCATTGCACCGGTACTTACAGCCAAGGCCAAAGCCATAAGAATGGTTTTCGCCCGCATCACAGCTTTGCTTTTCATGAAATATCTCCCCGTTGAACATTCGCGCCCATGACGCTGGGTCACCATCGGATACCGTCTCGCTTGGCGTCAAAAGGTAATGCGCAGAATTGCGGTTATACCGTTGGTTGCCGTCGAACGCCGCCTTTTGCCGTGCCCTTTGACGGCGGGCGCGCTACAATCCGGTTCCCGGGCTCGTCACAACCGTGACCAATCAGGAGAGGGCGATGGGTCAACTACCCCGTGGGGCATCGCCGTCCCCGAGTGAGGCCGAAGATCGCCTGGATTCGTGGAAAGAAATTGCGGCGCACTTCAATCGTGACGTGACGACAGTCCAGCGCTGGGAGAAGCGGGAAGCAATGCCCGTTCACCGGCACCTGCACGACAGAATGGGCTCCGTTTACGCCTCCCGAGCAGAGTTGAATGCATGGGCGCGCGGTCGGAATCTTCGATCAGCACCGGAGGACGGGCGCGATGCCAACTCCCCAGGCATCTCCGCACCGCACCCCACGCCAGGAGTACCCGCTTTTCTTATCAGGCAGAAATCCATCCTGCTGCTGATCGCAGCGCTAGCCATCCTGACAGTCGCGGCGGTCCTCTGGATTCACAACAAAGAGTATTTCTGGCGAAGTCCCCTCGTTGATTCGCGCCTTCAGACGATCACAGACTTCGATGGCGTGATGGGAGCCGCCGCTGTCTCACGCGACGGTCATTTCGTAGCGTTTCTCTCCGACCGGGAGGGGCAGGTAGACGTATGGGTCACGCAGGTCGGTTCTGGACAATTCCACAACCTGACTCGCGGAAGGGTGCCGGGGCTCGTGAATCCATCCGTCCGCACGCTTGGTTTTTCCCCCGACGCCTCGCTTGTTACATTTTGGGTTCGGAAACCGGACGGCTCCGGCATCAGCACCTGGGCGGTGCCTGTGCTCGGCGGACAGCCGAGCACCTACCTGGAAGGTGTCGCCGAGTTCGACTGGTCGGCGGACGGCCTCCGACTCGCCTACCACAGACCAGGACCGGGAGATCCGCTGTTTGTCTCCGACGGCATCCCGCAATCGCCAGGCCGCCCCATCTTCACCGCGCCTGCCGGACTACACTCTCATTTCCCCTTGTGGTCCACCGACGCAGCATTTATTTACGTCGTCCAGGGTTCACTGCCTAACGACATGGACATCTGGCGCATCCCTTCCGCCGGTGGTACTCCAGAACGGATCACGTCCCACCACGCACCTGTCAGCTACCCGGTCCTCGTGAATGCGCGCACGCTGATGTATTTGGCAGGCGATGCCGACGGTGATGGGCCGTGGGTGTACAGCATGGACGTGCAGCGCCGCATTCCTCACCGGCTGACATCCGGCTTTGACCGATACACATCGTTGGCGGCAAGTTCCGACGGCGAACGTTTAGTCGCGACTCTTGCAAGTCCAACGACAACGCTCTGGCGCTTGCGAATCACCGATCCCGTCGCGACGGTGTCCGCGGCGGCTCCAATCCCCCTCACGACCGACACGGGGTTTTCTCCACGAATCGGCCCCGATTTCCTCTTATATGTTTCCGCAACCGGCACCGGCGAAAGCATCTGGGAATTGGCCCACGGAGCCAGTACGGCCCTATGGAGTGGCGAGCAAGCACGGATCCTCGGTGCCCCTGCGATCTCCTTCGATGGACGCTCCATCGCATTCTCGGCCAGCCAGCATGGACAAACGCTTCTGTACGTGATGCAGGCTGATGGTTCGAATGCGCGCATTCTGACCGATGCGCTCAACCTGCAGGGCGCGCCCGCCTGGGCGCCCGACGGGCGCTCGGTCATCATCGCTGCCTACGATCATGGCGTTCCCCACCTTTTTCGCATTCCCGTCGATAGTCGCGCTCCCACTCTCTTTGTCAGCGAATATTCCGTAAATCCCACATGGGCGCCGGATGGGCGCTTCGTTCTCTACTCGGGACCCGACATCGGCACCACGCTTTCCGTGAAAGCCGTCAACTCTGAAGCCACTCCACATCCCTTGCCGCCATTGCAACTCACTCGCGGCGCCAGGCACCTGGCCCTCTTGTCCGGAGGGAGATCGCTCGTACTCTTGCGTGGGGACATCCAACACAAAAATCTCTGGCTCGTCGACCTGGAAACGGGTGCGGAACGGCAATTGACCAGTCTCCCCGTAGACTTCGACATTCGCGACTTCGACATCTCCCCGGATGGCCACGACGTTGTCCTGGAAAGGGTGCAGGAGCGCTCCGATGTAGTGATGCTCGATCTGCGAAAGTAATCGCATGCCGCTTCCATATCAGCCAGGGAGGCGGCGACGGGAGCGACCATACAGGGTGAACTGGCAGGTTCGCGCGCCAGCGCAAGTATCCTTTCTGCCAGTCCCCATCCCTCCCGTTGCTTTTGGCCCTCTTTCTGCATCAGAGTGGGATGGGAATGACCGAACCATCCACTGCGCCCGCTCAAAGTTTCCGCCCTCGCGCGGTCGTCTGTCTCTCCGGCGGAATGGACTCCGCCGTCTGCGCTGCTATCGCCGCGCGTGAGCACGAGACCTACGCTATTCACTTCAGCTACGGCCAGCGCACCGAGCAGCGCGAGCTCGCATCCGCCCGCGCCATCGCTCGCGAGCTCAAGCTCGCAAAGCTCCTCCCGCTTGCCATCGACATCTTTCGCATCATCGGCGGCTCTGCCCTCACCGACACAAACATCGAAGTCCCCGATGCCCCTGCGGACGAGAACAGCATCGGCGGCAGCATACCTGTCACCTATGTGCCATTCCGCAACGCCCATTTCCTCTCTGCCGCTGTCAGTTGGGCGGAGGTCCTCGGCGCCGAGGCCGTCTTCATCGGCGCGGTAGAGCAGGACAGCTCCGGCTATCCCGACTGCCGCCCCGCTTACTACCAAGCATTTCAGCAGCTCATCCGCACCGGCACGCGCGACGGCTCCATCCGTGTCGAAACGCCGCTTATCTCCATGCGCAAGCACGAGATAGTCCGCCGCGGCCTTGAACTAGGCGCGCCCTTCCATGTAACGTGGTCGTGCTATACCGGCAACCAGGCCGCCTGCGGAACATGCGAGAGCTGTATCCTCCGGCTTCGCGCCTTCGCTGAAGCAGGAGTTGACGACCCTATCCCGTACGCCACCGACTGGAAACAGACGGCCAACGCCCCCAAAGGAGAAAGAGTATGACGAAGAATCTTTGGCTCGCCGCAGCCCTGATTGCCCCGCTGGCGCTTCACGCCCAGCAACAGCAACAGACCGGATCTATCCACGGTCACGCGCAGGACCCCACCGGCGTGCCTCTGGCCAACGCCCAGGTCCAGATCTCGACCGACGGCAAGACCGCCCTATACACCTTCAATGTCGACCCGAGCGGCGACTACAAGGGCGACAACGTTAAACCCGGCACCTATGTCATCACGCTGTATGTCAAGAACGCGAACGACCCCAACATCAAACCGGTGGACCGCTTCGAAAACGTAAAGATCGAGGCTGGGCAGAACGCCACTCAGGACTTCGATCTCTCGCGTCCCGACTACATCAAGAAGCTTCCGCCGGAGCAGCAGAAAGCCATTACCGAGGCCAAGTCCAAAAATGCCGGCATCATGAAGGAAAACGCGCAGGTGAAGAACCTGAACGCCGACCTTGCCACCGCGCGCCAGGACATCAAAGATAAGAAGTTTGACGACGCCGTCGGTCTGATGCAGCGCGACAGCACCGCCAAGCCAGATGCAGCTGTGCTCTGGGTCGAGCTGGCCATTGCGCAAAACGGCCTCAAGAAGTCGGACGACGCCATCACCTCCGCCAAGAAGGCGCTGGAAACTAACGCCGCGTCCAAGAAGCCCAGCCCCGAGCTCGACGGCGCGGCCAACAACGCGCTCGGCGAAGCATACGCAGCAAAGAACCAGATTCCCGACGCCACCGCCGCCTACGATGCCGCCGCCAAGGCCGAGCCAGCCAACGCGGGCATGTTCTATTCCAACGAGGCCATCGTGCTCGCAAAATCCGGCGGCAGCGCAGATGCTGTCGCGGCCGCGGCCGATAAGGCCATCGCCGCCGATCCCAAAAAACCCGTTCCTTACTACCTCAAGGGGCAGGCGCTGATTGCCAAGGCGACGGTTGATCCCAAGACCAGCAAGATCATCGCGCCCCCGGGATGCGAAGAGGCCTACGAGAAGTATCTGGAGCTCGATCCCAATGGGCCCATGGCCGCCGACGCGAAGAACATCCTCGCCCAGATCGGCAGCAAGCAGTCCAAGAGCTACAAGGCAAAGTAGCAACCAGCCTGCAAGCAAAGCCGGCGCCGCCATTTAGCGGCGCCGTTTTGCATTCCTTACAAATCGTCATCTCCAGCAGAGCAAAGCGCGGCGGAGAGATCTGCTGAATCGATAGTGCGAACCAAGCAGGGGAGTGGGTGCTCCATCTTACGCATCGCGCAGGGTGGGGGTGTTCGTTCGCGTCATAACGACCGCCGATCCCTACCCTCCAGGTGCACAATACCTACGTGATCTTCACCTACGCTGAAGCCGCGAACCTGGTTCTCGCACAAGCCGTTCATCTCGCCGCGGAGACCGCGCGCCGGACGGAAGAGCTCCCGCTCTACGAAGCCTTGGATCGAGTGCTCGCAACAACCATCCACGCCGACCGCGACCTTCCGCCCTTTCATCGCTCCACCCGCGACGGGTACGCCGTCGAGTTTGGTTCCATCACCATCGGAAACTGGCTTACGGTCATTGGAACTCTCCGCGCCGGCGAGCCCGCGCCTTCCGCTCCACTCCAGCCCGGTGCCGCACTCGAAATCATGACCGGCGCACCTGTCCCCCAAGGCGCAGATGCCGTCGTTATGGTTGAACACGTCGATATCAGCGACGGCAAAATTCGCCTGCAGTCCGAACGCAGCGTACGCCACGGCAGCCACATCGTTCCCGCCGGCAGCGAAGCCCATCGCGGCGAACCGGTAGTCGCCGCAGGCACGCGGCTGGCCGCCAACCACATCGCCGTACTCGCCGCCGTCGGCACAGTCACCGTCGAAGTCTTTGCGAAGCCCCGCGTCGCGATCCTCGCCACCGGCGACGAGCTGATTGAGATCGCCTCCACCCCGCAGCCGCATCAGATCCGCAATTCCAATAGCTACAGCCTCGCCGCACAGATCGCGCTCACCGGCGGCGATCCCCAACGCCTCGGCATCGCCCGCGACAACCTCAACGATCTCCGTGCGCTCGTGAACAACGCGCAGCAATCTTCGGATCTCCTCGTGCTCTCTGGAGGCGTCTCCGCCGGCAAATACGATCTGGTCGAGCAGGCACTTGCCGAGCGCGGCGCCGCCTTTCACTTCACCGGCATCCGCATCCAGCCCGGCAAGCCGACGGTTTTCGGTGAACTCCCACGCGAGAACGCCCCGCCGCTGCCCTTCTTCGGCCTTCCTGGCAATCCCGTCTCCACCATGGTGACCTTCCTGCTCTTCGCCGCCCCCATGCTCCGCGCCCTCGCCGGCGAATCCAATCTCGCGCCCCGGTTCGCGCAGGCCGCCCTCGCTGAACCCGAGCCGGCAACCGACCTCACCCGCTTCCTTCCCGCATATCTGGACGCCAACTGGGACCACGCCTCCGTCAGCCGCATCCCTTGGCAAGGCTCCGGCGACCTCGCGGCCACGGCCCGCTCCAACTGCTTCGTAGTCCTGCCCCCCAACAAAGCTCTCGAAGCTGGATCAACCGTCCAGGTTCTCCTGCCCTGAATGCCATGTACCGGATACATCGTCATCTCGACGGGAGCAGCGAAGCTGCGCAATGGAGAGAGCTGCTGTTGCAGCTTGCACCAAAGCGAGTCCAGCTCCTCGGCTGACTCGCTGACTTGCTACCTCCGCATACACTCACTCCATGGCGAAGAAAGCAACCAAGCTCTCCCACTACGACAAATCGGGCGGAGCCCGCATGGTCGACGTCAGCGCCAAGCTCCCCACCCGCCGCGAAGCCACCGCATCCGCCTTCGTCGCGCTTTCAAAAACCGTCCTCACGGCCCTCCCCGAAAACCCAAAAGGCAATCCGCTCGAAGTAGCCCGGATCGCCGGCATCCAGGCCGCGAAGAAAACATCGGAACTGATCCCGATGTGTCATCCACTTCCGCTCACCTTCATTGACGTAATCACCACGGTGACGAATAGGGGTGTAACCATCACCGCCTCAGCCGCCACCATGGCGAACACCGGCGTCGAGATGGAGGTCCTCACCGCAGCATCCATCGCCGCCCTGACCATCTACGACATGACCAAGGCGCTCGACAAGTCCATCACCATCGAGCGCATTCAGTTGGAAAAGAAATCCGGCGGCAAAAGCGGGGACTACAAGCGTCCCACCTCCGAGCGCGCATGATCCTCGAAGTCGCTACTCTCGACGTCATCCCCGGCCAGGAATCCACATTCGAAGCCGCCATGGATCGCGCCATCCCAATCATCGCGGGCATGCACGGCTACATCTCGCACGAACTCCGCCGCTGTCTCGAGCACAGCAATCGCTACCTCCTGCTCGTCCAATGGCAGACCCTCGAAGATCACACCATTGGCTTCCGCACCTCGCCTCAATATCAGGAATGGAAAGCCCTCCTGCATCACTTCTACGATCCGTTCCCTACCGTCGAGCACTACAGCGCACCCCTTCCGGCTTGACGCGAACGCCCGCTGCTCTCTATCGTGTAAGCCGTTACAGAGGAGCCCCTGAGCCCATGCGCAAGACCCTTCTCACCGTCGCCCTGTTAGCCCTTCCCATCGCCCTCCCGGCACAGACCAAGGTCGCCGCCACCCCTGCCATGGGCTGGAATAGCTGGAACCACTTCGCTACTCGCGTCACCGACAAGGATGTCCGCACCGCCGCCGACGAGATCGTCTCCTCCGGCATGAAGGACGCCGGCTACATCTACGTCAACATCGACGACGCCTGGCAGGGCGACCGCGACGCCCAGGGCAACATCCGGCCGAACAGCAAGTTTCCTGACATGAAGGCGCTCGCAGACTACGTGCACAGCAAGGGCCTCAAGATCGGTATCTACTCCGGCCCCGGTCCAAAGACCTGCGGCGGCTATACCGGCAGCTACCAGCACGAGGAGCAGGACGCCAAACAGTACGCCGCATGGGGCTTCGACTACCTCAAGTACGACCTATGCAGCTACCACGAGGTCATGCAGAAGGAAGCCCCCGGCGATCAGGCGAAGCAGTACCAGATGATGCGCGCCGCCTACGAGAAAATGCATAAGGCGCTCGTCGCTACCGGTCGTCCCATCTACTTCTCACTTTGCCAGTACGGCTGGGACTCCGTTTGGAAGTGGGGTCCAACCGTGGGTGGCAATAGCTGGCGTACTACGGACGACATCGAAGACAGCTACATGAGCATGTCCAACATCGGCTTCGCGCAGGCCGGCCTCGCGAAGTACGCTGGCCCCGGCCACTGGAATGATCCCGACATGCTCGAAGTCGGAAACGGCAAGATGAAGTACAACGAGTACCTCACCCACATGAGCCTGTGGGCCATCCTCGCCGCGCCGCTGCTCGCCGGCAATGATCTCTCGCAGATGTCCGCCCAAACCAAATCCATTCTCCTTAACAAGGACGTCATCGCCATCGATCAGGATCCTCTGGGCAAGCAGGGCGATCGCGTCTCAGCAGAGGGGCCCTTTGAGGTCTGGTCCAAGCCGCTCAAGAATGGCGACCTCGCCGTCGGCCTCTTCAACCGCGGCCATGATGCGGAACAGATGTCGCTACCACTCGCAAAGCTGGGTCTTTCCGCCACCAGCAAGGTGCGCAACATCTGGAACCCCTCTGATAAGGGCAACGGCCCCTGGATGGTTCCCGAGCACGGCGTGGTACTCCTCCGCATCACCAAGTAATCCTTCGCTCCAGTCCTTCCTCCGGTCGCGATGCATCTCATCTCGACCGGAGCCCTCATGCCGGGAGAGCGACGAAGCGGAGAGATCCCCTCTCCCTTCCCCAGCGCCCGAGGGATTAACATAAAGGCCATGAAGCGCCTTCTCTCCCTCGCTCTTCTCACAGCACTGCCACTCACCGTGTATGCCAAAGCGAAGAACGAAATGGCAAAACTGGCCGGCACCTACAAGGGAGAAACGCGGGCTAAAGACGAAACCCGTGCGCAGAGCCAGGACGGCGTCTACGCCATCCGCCACCACACCATGTCGCTCGACCTTGGCAAGGACGGCTCCGCCACCCTCACGCAGTCCCCCACCGGAGCGGACGCAATCACCAGCTTCGCCCACTGGACACTCCAGGGCGACACCGTCAAACTCGCCTTTGATCCCGTCGACAAGCAGCCCACCCCTGCGCCCATGACCTTCCGCTACAACCACAAGGCTCTGACGCCGATCGTCTATAGCCACGACCTGTGGCGAACTCTCCCACCACCGCCCATGAAGCGTCAGAAAGACAACGAAGCCGGCAGCAACGACTAAGAGCCCGCAGCGAGAGTGTGTGTCGTGCGCCTAGGCGCGTCGCCCCCTTCCCTCGAAAAGCATCTGGTGCGCCCGGCGCAGCAGTTGCGGGGTGAGTTGAAAACCCGCGCCCGAGCCAACAACCGCGGCGGTTCCGCACCGCGGGCATACCGCCGTAGTTCCCGCGCTCACCCACCGTTGAATCTCCCCTTGCGGAAAAGTCTGTTCGCAGCAGATGCAACCGCACAAATCCCCGCCCTGAATTTCCGCACGATTGTGGTGCATGTGCTGCGGCAGCAGGTATGCCTCCAACGTGATCGGTTGTGGTTTGAGGGACTCGCGGGTCACCACCCGGGCGGCCGACCACGCCCGCGTGAGCGTCGTCAGCATCCCCGCTGAAAGGGTGCTATTTGACTGTTCTTCCATGCTGCCCCCGGAAAAGCCGTTTGGTCACACGATGGTAACAAGCAAACTCATGTATTTACGGCGAACGCTTATTACTCAAGTAATCTCGCTCCGACAACGGCACTATCACCCACTGCACAGTGCAAATCTGGGAAATGCGCTCTATCTTCCTCCCGCGCCCTGGGCGAAGAAACGTCGAAATAACCAGCGCTACAATACCCAGATGCAGTGCACCACCCCAGCTCAGACCCTCGCATGGGCACACCCCATCATCCAGGAGTGGTTTCTCTCCCGCTTCGGCTCCGCGACCGAGCCGCAAATCGAAGGCTGGCCGGCCATCCTCGCCGCGCGCCCCACGCTTATCTCCGCCCCCACCGGCTCCGGCAAAACCCTTGCCGCCTTTCTCATCTGTATCGATCAGCTATTCCGCAAGGCGCTGGCGGGCGCACTCCAGCCGCACACCGAAGTCGTTTACATCTCGCCGCTCAAAGCGCTCTCCAACGACATCCGCAAAAACCTCGAAGAGCCACTGCAGCAGATACAAAAACTCGCTCTTGAGCGCGGGTACCTCTGCCCGCCCATCCGGACCGCCGTCCGCACCGGCGACACGCTGCCCGCCGAGCGCCGCGCCATGCTCAAGCAGCCGCCTCACATCCTCGTCACCACGCCCGAGTCCTTCTTCATCCTGCTCACCGCGGAGAAATCCCGCGCCAATCTTGCCCGCGTCCGCACCGTCATCGTCGACGAGATCCATGCCATGGCCGACGACAAGCGCGGTACCCACCTCATGCTCTCGCTCGAGCGCCTGGACGCTCTCGTCTGCGGCGAAAATAGCCTCTCGCCCGGCTCGATGCTCACCGGTCTCACCACGCATCCGCAAAGGATCGGCCTTTCCGCCACGCAGAACCCCATCACGCTCGTCGCCGGCTACCTCTGCGGAACACGTCACCGCAACTGTGCCATCGTCGCAGTGGGCCGGCGGCGCCACTTCGACCTCGCCGTCGAAGTTCCCAATGACGAGCTCGGCTCCATCACCACCAACGCCATCTGGGACGACGTCTACAACCGCATGGCCGAGCTCGCACAGGAGCACCGCTCGACGCTCGTTTTCGTCAACACGCGCTCCATGGCCGAGCGGCTTGCCTTCGCGCTCGGCGAGCGCCTCGGTCATGATCACGTCGCCGCGCATCACGGCTCTCTCTCCCGCAAACTCCGCCTCGAGGCCGAGCGCAAGCTCAAAGCCGGCGAGATCACGCTCCTCGTCGCCACCGCCTCGCTCGAGCTCGGCATCGACATCGGTGCCATTGACCTGGTCTGCCAGCTCAACACGCCGCGCGCCATCGCGCCTGCACTGCAGCGCGCCGGCCGCGCCGGCCACTGGCGCGGCGCCACGCCCAAAGCACGCTTCTTCGCCACCACACGCGATGACTTGGTCGAGCTCTCCGCCACCATACGTGCAATCGAAGCGGGCGCGCTGGATCAGCTCGAAATCCCGTTGCAGCCCCTCGACGTTCTCATGCAGCAGATCGTCGCCGCCTGCGCTGCCGAGCCCTGGCAGGAAGACGACCTCTTCGCCCTCCTCACGCGTGCGTGGCCCTATCGCGATCTCCCGCGCGAAACGTTCGAAGAGCTCCTTTGCCTCCTCAACGATGGCATTGAGTCTTCACGTGGCCGCTACGGCTCCTACATCCTCCGCGACCGCATCCATGGCCGCCTGCAGGCACGCCGCGGCGCACGCTCTATTACGGTGCAGAACGGCGGCACCATTCCGGACACAGCCGTCGTCTCCGTCATCCTCCAGCCCGACGGTCACCAGATCGCCACCCTTGACGAAGACTTCACCATTGACTCCTCGGTCGGCGACGTCATCCAGCTCGGCAACGCTTCCTGGCGCATCACCGCCATCGAAACTGCCGGCCGCATGTACGTCGAAGATGCCCACGGCCAGCCCCCCACTGTCCCCTTCTGGCGCGGCGAAGCGCCGCAGCGCACCATGGAGCTCTCCCACTGGGTCTGCCGGTTACGCGAAGAAATCGCCGGCCGCGTTCCTCATCTCCTCCCCGGCTACATCAGCCAGTCCGATTTATCTGTCGCCCATGCTGTCACATGGCTCAAAGAAGAATGCGGCGTCAACGACGCCGGCGCCGAACAGCTCATCGCCTACATCGTTGCCGGCCGCGCTGTCCTCGGCACCGTTCCCACCCTCACCACCATCGTCGCCGAGCGTTTCTTCGATGAGGGCGGCGGCATGCAGCTCATCCTGCATGCGCCCTTCGGCGGCCGCATCAATAAGGCCTGGGGCCTCGCCCTGCGCAAGCGCTTTTGCCGCGGCTTCAACTTCGAGCTCCAGGCCGCCGCCACAGACAACGGCCTCAACATCTCGCTCGCGGAGCAGCACTCCTTCCCGCTCGCCGACATCTTCCAGTTCCTCACCACCCACACCGTCACCGAGCTGCTGGAGCAGGCCTCGCTCGCCTCGCCCATCTTTAAAACCCGCTTCCGCTGGGACGCCACCCGCAGTCTGCAATTACTGCGATTTCAAAAAGGCAAGAAGGTTCCCCCGCAAATCCAGCGCACCCGCGGAGAAGACCTCCTGGCATCGGTCTTTCCACAGGCCGCGGCCTGCTTCGAAAACATCGAAGGCGACATCGAGATCCCCAATCACCCGCTCGTCCGCGAAGTCATGAAGGATGTCCTGGGGGAAGCCATGGACCTCGCCGGTCTCACCGATATCATCGCGAAAATCCAGTCCGGCGAAATCAAATGCGTCGCCGTCGACTCCGCTGTGCCATCGGTCTTCTCGCACGGACTGCTCAACGCCAACCCATACGCCTTCCTCGACGATGCTCCCGCCGAAGAGCGCCGGGCCCGCGCCGTCAACATGCGCGGCATGGTTCCGGAAAAACTTCTAGGCGAAGCCGGGCGTCTCGATCAGGACGCCATTCGCCAGGTACGCGAGGAATCCTGGCCGGACATCCGCGACGAGCACGAGCTCCACGACCTGCTTTATTCACTCGTCTTCGTTCCCGTCACGATCCTCGACCATCCCGGCGCCACCGGCTGGCACATCTTTATCGACCGTCTTACGTCGCAGTCACGCGCACGTATCGTCGATCAACATCTAATGGCTGCCGAGCGAATCGCTGATCGTGCGAACCTGCTCTCCACCACTCCCGATCTGCCGCTGCTGCAAAAAGCGCTTCATGCCTGGCTCAACATCCTCGGCCCGCAAACCGCACTATCGCTGGCGCAGTACCTCGGCGTGGGACCACAGTCGGTTTTCGCCGCATTGCTGGCGATGGAATCGCGGGGCACAATCCTCCGCGGTGACTTCGAACATGCTGTTATCCCGAGCGAAGCGAAGGGCCTGCAGTTCTCCGCCGAACCGCAGAACCGGGTGCCCCATCCTACGCAAAGCGACGGGTGGGTCTATGACGATGCGCCGCAGGCGCCACCGCCCCAGCAACATCCGGATCATCACATCCAGTGGTGCGAAAGACGTTTGCTCCAACGCATCCACAAGCGAACCATCCACACGCTGCGTAAGCAGATCGAGCCCGTCGCCCCCGCGCAATACATGGACTGGCTCCTTCGCTGGCAGCATCTCGCGCCACAAACCCAGCTCACCGGCGAAGAGGGTGTTCTCGACGCGCTCCGCAAGCTCGAAGGCTTCGAAGCTCCCGCCATCGAGTGGGAGACAACCCTGCTGCCGCAACGCGTCGCCAACTACGATCCCCGCGCGCTCGACACGCTCTGCATGGCCGGCGTCGTCGGCTGGGGTCGCATCTCACCGCACCCGGCGTTCCTCTCGCCCGGGGGTGGCGCGCCCCGCCGCGTCGTCCCCACCAGCATGGCGCCGATCACTTTCTTCCTGCGCGAAGACGCGCATTGGATGGACGGGTGTCTTCGCACCCGCGAGCTGCCCGAGTCTGCACTGGCCGCCTGTTTGTCACCGCTGGCCTTACGTGTTCGCGCGCAGCTCGAGAACTCCGGCGCCGCCTTCGCCGCTGACCTCGCCCGCCAGCTTGGCGCATCCTCGGCGGAACTTCACAAAGCGCTTTGGGAACTGGTCGCCGCCGGCCTCGTTACCGCTGACGGCTTCGACAGCCTCCGCTCGCTGATCGATCCGCGCCGCAAATCCGCAAATAGCTCACCATTCCGCATGCGCGGAACGAATCAGCGCGCCCGCAACACCGCCGGTCGCTGGAGCCTTCTCGCTCCACCGCCTGCACAACCACTTGTCATCACGACCGAAGCGCCGCAGCCACGCAGTGGAGGGATCCGCTTTTCCGCGGAGTCGCCGACAACAACTTCGATGAGCGACCAAAGGGAGCGCACCTCGCAGCACGCGCCGCAATTGCCAGGGGCGGCCAGTCCCGAACAGGAGATCGAATCCGCCGCCCTCGTCCTGCTCTGGCGCTATGGCATCGTCTTCCGCGACCTCGTCCAGCGCGAAACCACCATGCCCCGCTGGCGCGAACTTCTCGGTATGCTGCGCCGCCTGGAGGCCCGCGGCATTGTTCGCGGCGGCCGCTTCGTCTCGGGCTTTCAAGGAGAACAGTTCGCCCTGCCGCAAGCCGTCGAATCCATGCGCGAATCTCGCAAAGCCGCCGCATCGATCGATGAAGCGCGGTCAATCGTCGCCGCATCGGTGGCAATATCGGCAGCCGACCCGGCTAACCTGGTCGGCATCATCGTCCCTGGCGACCGCCCTGCCGCCATCGCCGGACGCACCGTCCAATTTCGCAGGGGTCACTTCGTTTCCGAGGTAAGCCCCGTACCGGACGAAATCGCCGCGCTCCCGCTACAGCTCACTCGGCCGGCAGAGCCGGCGCAGCTTGCTCTTGGTCATGACTAAGCGCGTCGGCATGCCCGCCAAACCGGCCGTGAACGACCAAAGGGAGCGCATCGCTGAGTCCGCGCCGCAGGCGCCGTTGCCCGTGCGGTCAGCACCGCCGCAGGCGCCTTTGCCCGTACCGCCGGTACAAGGTGAGGACTTCTATTGGGAAGGCCCGTACATGGTCTTCACCGAAACCTGGCACCTGAAGCGCGGCTACTGCTGCGGCTCCGCCTGCCGTCACTGCCCATACAATCACGAGAACGTTCCGAACAAATCTGACCGCGCCTCACGCTGAAAACGGCACGCGAATTTTCTTTCGATCGAGTCCACCCCAGAACCACTGCGCCGCATTTCCGCGAAACACCGCATCCCGCTCAGCCTCCGATAGCCCGTGTGTCATCTCCTCATACGCCGCATAGGGATGCGCTACTATCCGCGCCAGCCTCGAAATCGGGCGATGACTCCCAAACATCACCCGCGCGGTTCCAAACAGCTCGATCGCCGCTTCCGCCCACGGATGTGCCTTCATCGGCACCCAATCCATGCCAAACACACACTCCACTGCCGAAATCGTCAGCCGCACGTTGGCGCACGGTGCAATATCGCGCAACGCCCGTTTCCACCGAGCGAATTCCTCGTCAGTCGCCGGCGTTGGCCACCCCATCACCGCAATCGTGAAACCCGTCTCCGGATTCTCGCGAATCACCCTGAGCAACTCCGGCAGTTGCGGCGAGAACACTTCCACTGAGCATTTGAAGTTGTAACTCTTCAGCAACCGCACGCCTTGCCGCCAGGCCGGGTCTCGCAGCAGGTCCCCGCGCTGCGCCATGCACCGCAGTGGATTGTTCGCATCCCACCCCAGGTGCTGCCGAACCGCTGCCACGTTGGGGTAGTCCGTGTACTCGTCTAGGCGCGCTTCCAGGTCTGGCGCGGAAAAGTCCACCAGTGCCACAATCGCCATCGGAACCGGCAGCCGCTCTGCCAGCCGTTGAGCCCACTTCACCTCGCGCAGTGGATCGGCGGCTATAAATTCATGCCACACAAATCCATCCACCGCCACGTCGCTCAGGTCGCCGACGTAGTCTTCAAATAAGTACGTCTTCGGCAACGCCGAATAATCTCCAAGCAGCGCGTCGAGCGTCTTGTCGACGTGCTCCATATGCTCGTAACGATTTTCCTGGCTGTCATACAGATGCATGTGCGCGTCAACAATGTGGCGTTTCACAGGTGCGTTCATAGAATCCGTTCTATTTCGCCGTCCCGGCGGCAGTTCGCTTCTCCAGCCCGTGCGCCATTTCCGTCCATTTCACATTGTCGGTCGAAAACTCCTGACGGAATTCAATCTCATCCGGCTTCACCCAGGTGTTCACCACGCGAAAGTATGTCGTCTTGTCTCCGTTCTTCGCCTCCCACGGGTAGGTCCACGTGTTCCCGCGGATCACGAGCATGCCCTTCCCCGCCTCGCTCCCATCCGCCGGCACCGGATAGCTCGTATACCGGTCCGCCTTCGCGTCATAGGTAAACACCAGCAACGCCTTCGAATCGCCATCGACATACTGGTTGCATGCAAAGTAAGCACCGCTCCGCCAGCAGTCGTTGCGCAGTGTGTTGTGATCATGCCCAGCCTTGTTGTATGGCGTCTCCACATGCTGAATATCCACCGTCCACGTGCCCGCATAGGCCGCGATCTTCACAATGCCGTCGCTCTTCTGGGCTGCAGCGCCGGCCGAAAATATGGCGATGGCAATGCTGCACAGCATCACGTTGTTTTTCCATAAACCGCTCATTGACCATCTCCTCGGGAAGCGCTATCACTCTACACGCAATCAAGCGCAGCACGCGCCATGAACTCTTCTTTCCAAAAGCGTCTTCCTCGGAACTGCAAGCGTCGCGAATGGCGCGCAGCTCGACCCTCTCCGCCGGACGTTCTATCGAGCAGTGAGGTGACTTGAGTCCCCTCGAAAAAAGTACAAGGTCACGGATTGTGAGTATCTCGTGACCTTGCTTGAGTTGGTGATGGGAATTATGTTCGACCTTTTCTCAACAACCTTTGAAGGAAATGAAGTCGCCGAGCGGGTTAGGCAATACCGGATTGAATGGTTCGAATGGATACGACTTCGCAGTGTCAAAACCAGCCTTTTGAGCCGCAGCCTTGTCCACAAATGGCAGCAGGGCATTGACCGCCTGACTGATATTCGTCCAGCAAAGTGTTCTTTCGTAGCCATTGTTGTTAGGTGGATCGACGCTCTCGGCGAAACCCTGTGCGCCGGTGATCTTCTCGATCGGACCGCCGTCCTTCGCCGCGACGTCGGAGCCCAAAACGCGCGCAAGCGTGCGATGGTCGCTCTCAATGCCCATGATGCGCGCAGCCGTCACCCGGAGATTGGTCGTGCTGAAGTTGCGTACGCCTACCAGATAGGCGGCGATGAAGGCATCCTCAAGAGTGACGAGGATATTCAACGTCGTCTGCGCATCCGCAAACATTTTGGCCGGATAGAAGAATTTGGAGAATGGGGTGAATTGATCGGTGACGTCCTGCTCCAACATATAGTGGGACATCTCTTCCTGTACGGCAGCCTTGAGATAGCCCTGATCGTCCAGTGGAAGCCGCTTGAAAAACGGCGCCGTATGGATAATGTGCATGTAAGTTGTGACCGCCAGCGCCTCGGCGATTTGCGCAGCGATGAGGATGTCCCGGTCGCCCTTCGCCAGACCGAGAGGATCTGCCCGTTCATCTGCTTCCTGGCCGGATGCTATGACCGAGCTGGAAAGCCCGCTAAGTGCGACAGCGCTCGCGGCTCCAACTGCAGTTGCATGTTTGAAAAATGCTCTTCGTGACACACCGGACGTATTCCCTACGGCCGGGATGTCAATTTGGGTGATCTTTGACAGATCCATGATTAAGCCTCCACAGGATGAATTTTCCGGAAGCTGAGGCGTTGTTTATGGGATTTAATCTGTGGGCCGAGTGAGACGCCCCATTCCCTGGATGTATGCAGTACGCTCGCACCGCATCGGTGGATTGGGACACCAGAAGATATTTCTCCAGAGTCTTTGGCGCCCAGCGATCGCATACGGCTAAGGCGTGGTGCCGCCATACGTAGAGAGGCAAGCCAAAGGACGCACTCCGGTCCCGGAGGGGAAAGGCGGGATAACACGACTCTTGTTCCCGCTACCGCACCAGCACTCCGGTCCGCGGAAAACTGAACGCACCTGCACGATCGTCAATCACATTGACCTGGCAGGTATACTGCCCCGGCTTCATGTCCTTCAGCGGCACATCGAACTGGAACGCCACCATGTTCCGCGACGGATCGGTCAACTTCGTCGCCTCCACCAGCGGAGTTTCAAACACCTTCGTTGAGCCGGAAAGGAACTCGATGGAGGTCAGCAGGCGCGGCGATCCGGATTTCGCGTCCGCCATCTTGGTGTCCGGACTGTACACCTCGTAGAGCAGATAGAGATGTCCGTCCTGACGGAAGACATGCGCGACATTCGGCACCCACAATTGCCCGTCCTGAATAAGCGGGTTCGCCTGCTTGCTCTTCGGCGCAGGCTGCCTCTGACTAGCAAGCACTACGGAAGACACCTTCAACGGCGCCTTCGTCAGGTCCGGCACATTGATGTCCGTTTCGAATGAGCCCATGTGCCCGGTCAGGTTCTCGCGAACTACGAACTTCAAGTGGTACTTGCCCGGCGGCAGCGTGAAGCTCGTCGTGTACTGCACATTCTTCCGCGACACCTGCTGCTGCTGGTCTATGGCCAGTTTCACCGTCTGCCGCACGTCGCCCTCGACGCGGCCGGCCATGTCCTTAACCTCGCCGATGATATCAATCGTCGCCTTGTCCCGGTCGCCTCCCTTCACAAACGGGATTTGCGACCCAGGCACGATCAGCGACACGGGAATGTAGTAGCGGTCCGGTGCCAGTTGGAAGTAGTACGCCGCCATGTACACCGGCACGTCTGTGGCCGGCAGGTCGCTCGCCAGTTGCTCGGTCAACTGCCGCTCGCGGTCCTGGTGGTTCGAGTGCTGGTAGTCAGCCGGCGCATAATACCCCGGCCGGTATTCCAGCTTCACATCTGGGCGATTCACTTTGATCTGCAGCCGTCGATAGCGGCCATCGCGCAGTTGGTTGGTAGAGCGGAAGCCGATCACGTAATACTGGGCGGTGTCGTTCTCCATCGCCTGGAAGGCCGGCGCGAAGTCGTTCGAGTCGCCGTAAAACTTTCCGCCGGTATCGGCCGCCAGTGTGGAGAGCACTTCCTGCGTGTTGAAATTCGCATCGAGATTGTTCTGAAAGGCTTGCCCGTTGTACGCACTCGCCCCGCGGATCGATCCCGTCGACGCATCGCCCAGCGGAGAAATTGCCTGCAGCCCGCGCATATCCACGCTGTAGATGGATAGGTTTGCCCGCACCGCGGAGTTCGTAGCGGAGCGCAGCGATGCCTCGTTCTCGATGCCGTCGCGCTGGATGCCTCCGGAAAAATAAAGCAGCGCCTTCTTCTGGTTGATATACGCCAGCGACTTCGCGATCTGCGCAATCGCGTAGAGTTGCCGGTCGGTGTTGACGTCGTTGTACTCGCTCTCGTCCGGCGTAAAGCTGCTCGCATCCTCGGTCTGGTTTGTGGTCGACGTCGCGCCCGCCTGGAATCCCGCCTGCTGGGTGCTGTCGTAGTTCGACACCGCCGCCAGCAGCGGCTGCTTGTTCGCCGTGAAGTCCTGATCGACGCTGAGCGAATCGCTCAGCGACACCACCGCCACCAGGTCGGCCGCGTTCATCTGGCGATTGATGTAGTTTTTCGCCGCATCGATCGAACGCGAAAGATCATCCGGCTGCATCGACGTGAGATCGAAAAACAGAATGACCAGCCGGTGATTGCGCAACGCATCGCCCGTCACCACGCCGGTCGGGTTCTTGCCCAGCACAAGCTGACCCTCCTTCCCGCTCATGGTAGCTTCATTCAGCGGGATAGCCTGATCGATGCTCTGGAAGTCGAAAGTCTGTATCGTCTGCGGCTTGCCGTTCTCCAGCACCGTAAAGTCTTTCGCCGTCAGCCCGCGCACCCCGGCGCCGGTGTGCTTGTCGCGCACCACGACATTCGTCAGCACCAGGTCGCTCTGCACCTTCAGCACATAACTCGCGCTATCGGGATTGGTACTGTTCGCCGCGGACTGCGGCTGCTGGCTCTGTGCATGCAGCAGCGGCAGCATAAGACTCAGGAACGCGAGTGTCTGTAGAGTTCGCATCAGTAGCGGAACCTCGCCATCAGGACGAAGGTGCGCATCTGCGCCGCCGATGTCACCTGCCCGTACGTGTTCGAGCCGAGATTCGTGTCCACACCGGCGTACTGAACTGTATTGAGGATGTTATCGGCAGTACCGCGGAACTCCAGATTGCGCATCTCGCCCATCCGGATGGTCTTCGACAGCGACGCGTCAAAGGTAAGCGTGCCCGGCCCCGGGATCGAGTAGCGTGACGCCGTCCCGTATACTTGGCCGGGAGCGAAGACACTGCTGAAGGCATTCGTGTTGAACCAGCGATCCAGCTTTCCGCCGCCTGCGGTCAGCGATACTCCCGGTACCCGGTTCGGCCGCAGCGATCCCTGGCTTCCGCGCGCAACGTCGGCGCTGTTGGCAACGAAGCGCGGCGTCAAAGGCTCGCCGGTGGCAAACGCAAACGTGCCGGAGAACGATACATTTGCCAGCCCGTGTGAGAGCCAGTTGCCGCTGGTCAGGAAGTGCGCGTCGGGCCCAAAGGGAAACTCGTAAAGAAAGTCGCCCTTGAAGTTATGCCGAACATCGAAGGAGGAGTTCGACTCCTCCGCCAGAATGTTCTGCCAGTTCTGCGCGACCACGGCAGTCGTTCCGCCATTGCCGCCGATCGCGCTGGCATCGTCGATGGCATGCGAATAGGTATACGTCGCGCCGATAGCGACGCCGCTTTGCAGCCGCCTGCGCAACCGCACCGTGCCGGCGTTGTAGTTGGAGAAGCCGATCGAATCCGAGTAGTTGTAATAGACGCCGCTTATGGACGAGTTGGCATTACGCCCCGGCGCGGTCAACACGTCCAGCCGCGTCCCCTTCGCGCCATTCCAGCCAACGTTCAACACAATGCCCGCAGGCAGCGTGCGCTGCACATCCAGATTCCACACCTGCACGTAAGGCAGGCGGTAGTTCTTGTTCACCGAGTAGTTTCCCGCCGCCTGCGGAGTGCCGAAACCATTCGCCAGGCACAGTGACCAATACGCAGTACACGCCGGCACGCCGGCAGAAGGTTGTGTCACTTGGTTGGTTTGCACATCGGCAAAGGGCGGCTGGAAGGCTAGATTCTGAATGAAACTGATGTATTGCCCGTTGGCAAAGTTCACGCCGTAACCGCCGCGCACCACCGTGCTCTTCATTGCTCGCCAGGCAAAGCCCACGCGCGGCGAGAAATCATTGCGGTCCGGATAGATCAGCGTCTTCGGATAGCGTCCCGTATACGGTCCCACGCCGCCGGCCAGCACCGGCGCAACCTGCGAGAAATCAGCACTGGGATCGATCGTCGCCAATCGTCCATTCTTCTCCGAATAAGGCGAGAAATATTCGTAGCGCAGTCCCGCCAGCACCGTGAAGTTCGCGCGCACGCGCCAGTCGTCCTGCAGGAACGCGTCATAGATATTCGCGCGCAGATACGCCTTCTGATACGGCGCCTGGATCGTCGTCTGCTGCGGGAAACCCAGCAGAAGATCGGCCAGCGAGGACCCTGTGCTCGCCTGGCCGTTGCCCTGAATCGTCCCGGTGCCATTCGCGCCGTTCGATCCTGGCTGCTCCGTCGCGAGCCCACTGAAAATAAACGACCCGGTAGAATTCGCCTGGCCGATCACGCTGAGATCGATGCGCTTGTAGTCACCGCCGAACTTTATATTGTGTTTGCCATGCAGCCATGAGCTTGAGTCGGAAACGCCAAGCGTCTGGTTCACCTGGAAGTTCGGCTGCTGCTCGGTCAATCCGCTGAACTGCACCAGCGTGACGTTCGGCAATCCATAATTCAGCGGGTTCGCCGCCGCCCCGCTCAGCACCTGGATGCCCAAGCTCCGGGCAATGTCCTGCTTATTAGTAAATAGGTTCCCAACCTCTGTGTTGCTCCGGTTCAGGTTTGCCGTGATGTTGTTCGTCAGCCGCTTTATGCCCAGCGTGTAGCCGAGCTGCAGCGAGTACTGATGCATCTGCTCCTTACCGCCAAGATCAGGAAACAGATTCAGCTCGTCGGCGCCAGTATGGCTGTAATTGAAATTGGCATTGATGCTCTGGTGCAGGCCCGGGGAACTCGCGCCGGAGAATTGGCGCAGTATATTGGAGAACGCGTTACCGCTCCCGAAGCTGCGCATGTAGCGCGCGCCCACCGTGGTCGTATTTGTGGTTGCCGACGTCAGCCGCTGGTAATTCTGCCGGTTGGTCGTCGAAATGTTCGGCAGCGGCACATAGCTCAGCAGCGCCGTCGCCTGCGGGCTGATGCGCGACGACGGGATCCTGTTCCCCGGAAACGGCTGCCCGGTCTGGGGATCATAGATCGCCTGCTGCCCTCCTTCGGAGAAATCTCCCATTCGCTCCAGTGCGTCCGGCACAGTGCCGTAGTTATCGAACGGCGACGACGAATGATTGCCAATGAGTGACAGGAAGAAGAAGTCCTTCGTGTCGTTCACAAGAAGATGCGGAATATAGGGTGATCCGGCAAGGATCGCGCCGAAGTGGTTCGAGTTATAGGGCGGCTGCGATACATTTTGTCCGCGCAAAGCAAAGTCCTTGGCGTCAAACAGGCTGTTACCCCCTTGCCAGAAGAGCGCTCCATGCGGTTTGTTCGGATTGAACTTGCGGAAGTTGAAGCCGCCCCTTCCGCCGCCAGGGCCGCCGCCACGAAAACCACCGCCACCACCGCCGCCAAAACCGCGCCCGCCTCCACCACCGTCACCGAAGCCACTGAACGCGCCTCCGCTCCTCCCCTGGCCCGGGATCTGCGCCAACGTCTGCTGCTGCTGCATGTTCTCCAGGTTGTCCCGCATCTGGTCCATATTGACGCCGGCAAACGGATTGGTCGTCCCGCTCTGCCCGTTTACCGTTACCGACTCGGTGCTGATGTCGCTATTGCCCGCGGCGGAGGGCAGCGCTGCTCCGCCGGTTTCTCCGCCCGCCGCAATCGCGCCCAGCGCGCCTGCCATCAGTCCCAGATTCTGCGCCCCCTGCCCGCCCATATACTGGCGCGGCCCCTGCCCTCCACCTTGGTTCGCTCCGCGCCGCGCTTCCGCCTGCTCAAGCTGTTGTTGGCGCGAAGCCAGCAACAATGAGAACTCCGTCTGCGGCGGGGCAGCGCCGCCATGCAGCAGCACCTCTTTGGTAGTGCTGGCAAATCCAGCGAAGTCGGCGCGCAGCACGTAGCGGCCATCCTCGTCGATACGCAGCACGAACGCGCCCCGGCCATCCGTTGCGGTTACATATTGCTTCCCCGTTAGTGTGTTCTTCGCGGTTACGGTGACGCCGGGAAGCGGCGTCTGGCCGGACTTGATCACGCCCTGCATTGTTCCACCGGCCGGAGCAGCGGCTCCCGAAGCAGCAGACCCGGGTGCAGCGGGCAGTGTCTGCTGTAACATCTGCGTCTGCGGCGTGTACGTAGGCGCGGTTTGTTGCTGCTGCGCGCGCGCCCAGAGTGGCACCACCAGCACCGCCGCCAGCGGGCACATGAATTTCATCGCCCCTCGGACCCCGCGTCGAGCCATGGTTCATGTCCCTTCAAATCAAAAACCGTAAAGGTGGTCGCCATGAACGTGCCGTTCAGCACGTGGCCCTCGGCGCGAAATCCCTCGCCCGGTCGCAGATCGCTCAGCGTCACAGAATCCCGCTTTTCATGGAAAGAAGTGTTCTCGTCCACGGCAATGCTCTGGTCGACCCCGTCCAGTCGGTGTACCTGAATCCTCGTCCCCGTAATCGCCACAATCTTCCCCGCCGCCCATGTTTTGCCCAGCCCCTCGCGAGCCTTGCGCACTTCCTCGGCGGGGATATCAATCAGAATTGCCGCGCCGACGGTCTTCTTCTTGGCATCCACATTTCCCGCCGCAAAGATCATGTCTCCCGCCTGAATATCGTCTGCGCGAACCGAATCGCGTCCCTTCATTAACCGTGTATTCACGCCGTAGAGCACCTTCCACGGCTGTCCGCTGTCCGTCTTCACGGCAAAGCTGCCTTCATTCTTTCCCGCAGCAGCCGCGGAGACTACAGTCGCCCGCAGCGTGTTCTCACGGGAAAACTGCGCCCAGCCCTGATTGTTGTCATCCTGCGCTCTGAGCATCGTCACACTCAGCAGCAGCAACACGCCTGTTGCTGATAGACGGATGGTCCGCCTCCAGCGATGCGCATGAAAATTCGGAAACATGGAAATAAGGAGTCGCCTCTTTAGACGAGAATACGAAGTTAAAGGACGCGCCGGTTCCATGGGAGGCCCATTTCACCGGATGGAAGTAGTTGCTACAGCAGGCGTTTCGTCGCGGAGAGCCGGCCTCGCCAATGCACTACACTCCGGCAATGGCCATTTCTCCCACCCTCGGTCACCATCACGAAACCCACTTCCAGGCCGGGGACGTCGTCCGCGACGTCGTCATCGGCATGTCCGACGGTCTCACCGTCCCCTTTGCCCTCGCGGCTGGCCTTTCCGGCGCGGTCAAGTCTCTGCACATCATCGTGCTCGCTGGGATCGCAGAGATCGCTGCCGGCGCCATTGCCATGGGGCTGGGCGGCTATCTCGCCGCGCGGGGTGATGCCGAGCACTACCGCAGCGAGCGCCTCCGGGAAGAACGCGAAGTGGTCGAACGCCGCCAGGATGAGCAGGAGGAGATTTATCAGATATTCCATGCCTACGGAGTCGAGCGCCACGAGGCTACGCCGGTCCTCGCCGCCCTGGAGCGCAACCCCGTCGCCTGGGTCGACTTCATGATGCGCTTCGAGCTGGGCCTGGAGGAGCCGCATCCCGGCCGCGCGCTCCGAAGCGCTGCGACCATCGCGGCATCCTACATTCTCGGCGGCCTCGTTCCTCTGCTTCCTTATATGTTGGGGAGCGCCCGCACAGCGCTTCCTGCCTCGGTCATCATCACGCTGCTCGCGCTGCTGCTCTTTGGCGGAGTCAAGGGACGAGTCACCGGCGCGGGCGCTATGCGCAGCGCCTTACAGACCGTCGTCATCGGCGGCCTGGCCGCAGCCGCAGCCTTCGGGCTGGCGCACCTGCTCAGCAACCCCTGAGGAGACCCCCCGGGCGGTACCGAAGGAACCGCAATTTTTTTCACATGATTACCAAATTCGCTTGGTTCGCAAAGCGTCTCTTGCGCATCCATAGTGAGGCTGCGTAGTGTTTCCCAGGTTGCATCGGGGCCGGTCTGCACTGAGCAAGTTTGTGACCTGCGCATAATCGGGAAATGTCACGCTGTACGAAGCAACAGCGGCTCCGTTCTCAGGCTCCAATGTCGAAGGAACCCCCGCCGGAGCGACTAAGGATATAAACGATCGATGGCAGCAGCAGTGGAACTTAGCGCGCCCGGACTGATTACCGCTTTCACCGCGACGCGCCGGCAGACGCTCGCGCTGTGTACTCCGCTCACCGCGGAAGACATGATGGTGCAGAGCTGTCCGGAGGCGAGTCCCGCAAAATGGCATCTGGCCCACACCACATGGTTCTTCGAAACCTTCATTCTCCGTGAATTCCTCCCCGGCTATCAGCCCTTCCATCCTGATTTCCTCTGGCTCTTCAACAGCTATTACAACGACGTCTCCGATCAGCCGGAGAAGAAGCTGCGCGCCTCCTTCTCGCGTCCTTCGCTCGACGCTATCCTCGCCTACCGCCTGCATGTTGAAGATGCTGTCACACAACTCGATGCGGCCGGTATGCCGGCGGAAGCGGCACAGCGCATCGAGCTCGGCATCCATCACGAACAGCAGCACCAGGAACTGCTTTGTTACGACATCAAACACGCGCTGTGGACCAATCCACTGCATCCCGCGTATGCGGAGTGCGGCAGCTTCCACATCCATGGCGCGCCGCTCCGCTGGCTGCACTTCCCCGGCGGGCTCGGGGAAACCGGCCATAAGGGTGAAGGCTTCGCGTATGACAATGAGTCTCCGCGCCACACGGTATATCTGGAGCCATACGCGCTCGCGTCCCGCGCTGTCACCTGCGGTGAATATCTCGCCTTTATGGAAGACGGCGGTTACACTCGCCCCGATCTCTGGCTCTCTGAAGGTTGGGACGTCTTGAACGCGCAACAATGGCGTGCGCCGCTTTACTGGCGCGGCAAAGATGGAGCGCCGGCCGACGACGTGTGGATGGTCTACACCATGCGCGGACTGGTTCCGCTGAGCGGGATGCTCGCGACGCCCGTCTGTCATGTGAGCTACTTCGAAGCCGATGCCTATGCCCGCTGGGCCGGCATGCGGCTGCCCACGGAAGCCGAGTGGGAAGTCGCGGTCGCCGCACGCTCGCCCGCACCCCCCGCCAACGCCAACCTGCTCGAGAGCGGCCAGTTGCATCCCGTGGCCGCCCCCGACTCTGACCTCGATCAAGTCTTCGGCGATGTGTGGGAGTGGACACGCAGCGCTTATCTCGGATATCCCGGCTACCGCGCGCCTGCGGGTGCGCTCGGCGAATACAACGGCAAGTTCATGTGCAATCAGATGGTGCTGCGGGGCGGCTCTGCTGTCACACCCCGTTCACATATCCGCTCCACTTATCGCAACTTTTTCGCGCCTGCGACGCGCTGGCAGTTCGCAGGCTTTCGTCTGGCGCAAGACCAGTCCCCAACACGGGGGAAAGAAAACATCCGATGAATGCAGTCACCTTACCCCAGTTGCCCGTGGCGGCATACACCGCTCTCGGCTCCGAGGTCTTTCGCGGTCTCACATCGCGGCCGCGTACGCTCAGCCCCTGGCTCTTTTACGATCAGGAGGGATCTCATCTTTTCGAGCACATCACCGAGCTCGACGAGTACTACCTCACGCGCACCGAGCGCAGCATCTTCCATACCAACGCAGCCGCGATTATCGCAGCGGCATCCGCGCCAACTCCGCACGGCCAGCAGCGCGACCTGACCGTGATCGAGCTTGGCGCCGGCACCGCAACCAAGACTGGCCTGCTGCTCCGGGCCGCAGTGCGGCGTCAGGAAGCAGTCACCTACTACGCCATTGATGTCTCCGCCTCTGCGCTGGAGCAGGCGCAGCATAATCTCACCGCCGCCATTCCCGGCGTCACCTTCGAGTCGCGTGTCGGCGACTACACCAAAGGTCTCGGCGAAATTCCCGCTGACGGCACACGCCGCCTCGTCCTCTATATAGGATCCAGCCTTGGCAACTTTGAGCCTGCCGACGCTCGTGAATTGCTGCGCGATATCCGCAACCAGCTTGCACCCGGTGACATGCTGCTGCTTGGCGTGGACCTGGTCAAGGACATCCCCACGCTGGTCGCTGCCTACGACGATGCGCGCGGCGTTACCGCGGCCTTCAATCGCAACGTGCTGGCGCGCATCAATCGCGAGCTTGGTGCCGACTTCGATCTTATGAAGTTCCGTCATAAAGTTCGCTGGAACGGCGAGCGCTCGCGAATCGAGATGCATCTGGAAAGTCTTCTCGCGCACGAGGTCGCGATTCCCTCTCTTGACCTGACACTCGGGTTCCGGCGCGGCGAAACCATACATACCGAAAACAGTTACAAATTCACTGTCGAAGGCGCGCAACACCTGCTGGCGCAGACCGGCTTCACAGTCGTCGATCATTGGACGGACCCGCGGCACTGGTTTGGCGTCTTCCTCGCCCGCGTCCATTAGACAGACAGCACTGGTCGTCGGAACAATCGGGTGCCCCATTCTGGCCAAGCCAGGGTGGGGTAGTTCCCCGCAATCCCGCCGCCGTGAGAGACCCGCTCTAACCTTGTCCTCGTGAACGCGAAGAACTTGCGTTGATCCCGCCGAAGGGATCTGCCGTTCCTTCCGAGAGGCGGTCGCACGAGAAGCGAGCGACCAGAGGGAGCGAACCTCGCAACTCGCGCCGCGGGCGCATCCGCCCGTGCGGCCAGCACCGCCTTTGCCCGGACGGCCGGTCCCCGTACACTCAATGGCGAGAAGACCAGCCATGCACATCCGCCTCGCCACGGAAGCCGATCTCCCTGCCATCCTCAAGCTCATCCAGGCACTGGCGATCTACGAGCGCGAACCCAATGCAGTCCAGCTTGGCGAAGCGGAGTTGCGCCGCGACGGCTTCGGCCCTCGACCACTCTTCGGATGTCTCATCGCGGACGATGAAGGCGAGGTCGCCGGCTTCGCACTCTATTTCCCCATTTACTCCACCTGGCGCGGCCCCAGTCTTCATCTCGAAGACCTCTTCGTGCAGCCCTCGCATCGGGGCCGCGGCATTGGCAAAGCGCTCCTGTCGCGTGTGGCTGCCATCGCGCTGGAGCGCGGTTGCGCGCGGATGCAATGGGATGTGCTCGACTGGAACACCCCGGCCATCGACTTCTACCGCAGTTGCGGCGCTCTGATGCTGGAACCTTGGCGCATCATGCGCGTCACCGGCGCGGCGCTCGCGCGGCTGGCAAAACAGCACACAGAAAACACGTAAGCGATTACACTGTGAGACGTTCGTCATCCAGGAGAACGTTCCGTGTCTCTGCGCGCCATTGCCACCGCCTTCATACTTTCCGCACTCTTCTTGAGCCCCATGGCCCACGCGCAGAGCATCGACTACCGCCCCGACGCGAAGGTCTGGGTCATCCAGGCGGGCGACTTCACCTACGCGATGGGCATCAACGAGCGCAACGGGCTGCAATCGCTCTACTGGGGTCCGCGTATCGATCGCGCCCAGGACATCGCGGCCGCCCACAGCTTGCCTGAGCGCGCAGCCTTCGATCTTTCGAGCACCACCACTCCGCAGGAGTACGCCGCCTGGGGCGCCGGCCTCTACACCGAGCCAGATCTCAAGGCCACCTTCGCCAGCGGCAATCGCGATGTCGTCCTCGAGTACGTCGACCAGCACCAGACCCGCGATGCAAACAGCAACACACTCGAAATCACGATGCGCGATATCAAGCTGCCGCTCGTCGTGCATCTCTACTACCGCGTCTACACCGGGCAAAGCATCCTCGAGCGCTGGACCACCATCGAGAATCAGACCAAGGAAGACGTCGTCCTTGAAAACGCCGCCAGCGCCACCTGGAGCCTCCCCAACCTTGAGAATCGCAATTACCGCGCCCACTGGCTCACCGGCCGCTGGGCCGGGGAGTGGCAATTGCAATCCGCGTCGCTCGATGTCGGAAGCCAGGTCATCGAAAGCCGCCGCGGCTCGACCGGCCATCAGGCCAATCCGTGGTTCGCGCTCGAAGCTCCCGACAGCACAGACGAAGAGCACGGCCCGGTCTACTTCGGCGAACTCGGCTGGAGCGGAAGCTGGCGCATCACCATGGAACAGAGCTCCTTTCACCAGGTTCGTATCACGGGCGGTTACAATCCGTTCGACTTCGGATATCGCCTCGCGCCCGGTGAATCGCTCACCACCCCACCGTTCTATGCCGGCTTCACCGGCGGCGGCATGGGTGAAGCGTCACGCATCCTGCACCGCTTCCAGCAGGGCGTCATCCTGCCCGGCGCTCCGCATCCCAAGCTCCGCCCCGTCCTCTACAACTCATGGGAGGCGACTGAGTTCAACGTCAGCGAAGCCGCCCAGGTCGCACTTGCCGAAAAGGCCGCGCAGCTCGGCGTCGAGCGCTTCGTCATCGACGACGGCTGGTTCGGCCAACGCAAGGACGACCATGCCGGCCTCGGCGACTGGTACGTCAACAAGGAGAAATTCCCCAAGGGGCTCAAGCCGGTCATCGATCGCGTCCATCAGCTTGGCATGGATTTTGGCATCTGGGTAGAGCCCGAAATGGTCAACCCCGAAAGCGATCTCTACCGCAAACACCCTGAGTGGGCCATGAACTTCCCCGGCCGCCCGCACACCGAAGGCCGCAATCAATTGCTGCTCAATCTCGCGCGCCCCGACGTGATGGAGTACACCTATCACTGGCTCGACGAGCTGGTCTCCAATAACGACATCGACTTTCTCAAGTGGGATTACAACCGCAACTGGTCCGAGCCCGGATGGGATGCGGTGCCCGTCGCGGACCAGAAAAAGATCTACGTCGCCTACGTCCACAACCTCTACGCCATCCTCGATCGGCTCCGCGCCAAGCATCCGAAGCTCGAAATAGAATCCTGCTCCGGCGGCGGAGGCCGCGTCGACCTCGGCATCCTGCGCCGCACCGAGGAGGTCTGGCCCTCTGATAATACCGACGCGCTCGACCGCCTCTCCATTCAGGACGGCTTCACCCACGCCTACACGCCGGGCGTGATGATGGCCTGGGTCACCGATGCGCCGCATCGCAAAACACGCCTCAAGTTCCGCTTCCTGGTCGCCATGGAAGGCTCACTCGCCATCGGCGCAAACCTCAACAACTTCACGCCGGAAGAGATGGTCACCGCGAAGGACCTTGTCGCCTTCTACAAGACCATTCGTCCCACCGTCCAGCAGGGCTTGCAGTACCGCCTCATCGCCCCCTCCCGCCCGGCTGCACCCAGCGAGCGAGCCGCCACCGAATACGTATCTACAGACGGCACACAAGCGGTCCTCGTCGCCTACCTGCATTCGCAGAGCTTCGGCGACCCTTATCCGCTCGTACGCCTCCAGGGTCTCGATCCCAAGGCTATATACCGCCTGCATCCGCTTGATGCAAAACAGCTTCGCTCACAGCAGGAAGCAAGCGGCAGCTACTGGATGGGACACGGGATTCAGCTCGATTTGCGTGGCGACTACGACAGCACCGCCGTTGTGCTGGAGCGTCTGCACGGCGCGGAATAATCACACACAGCTGGGGTAGAAGAAGCGACCGTGATATACCGATGGGGAACCCACCGCCCCGCGGTCAGCTAGTCATTGATATTCCTACTGTGTTAACAACATTTCTCTTGCTAGCAACAGTGGCAGAGCATTAGTTTGTTTTGTGTTTCTTGCAAGGGACTGCTCGCCCGCATTCCGGCCGTCGCTCATCCGCGCTGCCGGCTCACGTCATTCAAAAAAAGTAATTCGGCCCTGAACTTTTCCCCCACGCAATGAATGCGGAAGCGAACTCTCCCTGCAAGATGGGGGATGTGCGCATGAAATCGACCGGTTTTCGTCTGTTCCTGGGTCTTGTGGCGTCTGGACTGTTTGTTGCCTGCGGCGGCGGAGGGAGCAACCCTCCGTCCAACCCGCTGAGCGTCACCACGACCTCTCTGTCCCAGGGGCAGACCGCGGTCGCTTACAGCGCGACTCTCTCCGCCACCGGCGGCACCGCGCCCTATAACTGGAGCGTCAAATCCGGCGCCCTGCCTGTTGGCCTCTCGGTCAGCGCTGCCGGAGCTATCTCCGGCACTCCCACCGCGGCTGGCGCGTCCAGTTTTGTGGCGCAGGTCACGGACAGTAAGTCTGGTTCAGCAGCCTCTGGGAATCTCTCCATCGCCATCACCGGCGGCATGCTCACGATCACCACCACCGTTGCGCCTACCGGCACCGTGGGAACCGCATATCCATCGTTCCAGCTCGCGGCCACCGGCGGCGTCCCTCCATACACCTGGGCCGTTGCCTCCGGTTCGAGCCTTCCAGCCGGGCTTTCCCTGAGCTCCGCGGGAGTCGTCTCCGGCACGCCCACCCAGGCCGGCACCTTCAACCCGAGCATCGCGGTCACCGACGAAACCACGACCAACACCCTCTCGGCACCAGTCAACTTCACCATCAATCCCAACGGCACTCCACTGCCTGACGGCAACTATGCCTTTCAGTTCAACGGGACGGCACCGGACGGCACGCCGGTCGCCATAAACGGCGGTTTTGAGACCATCAAGGGTGCGCTCGACGTCGGGTTCTATAGTCTGAACGAGCTGAATCAGGCACCGCAGATTCTCCAGCCTCTCGGCACCGGCGGCTCCATTTCTATAGCCCCCAACGGACTCGGCCAGGCTGTGCTGAAAACCCAGAACGGCGGCTTCACCTTCGCCCTCGCCGTGCCCGCCTCTGCCATGACAGCGGGCAGCAATACGGACATCCGCATCATCGAGTTCGACGACACTACCGGCACCGGAATGCGCGGCTCGGGCATTCTCAAAGCCTCCGATCTCAGTGCTGCCCCCACCTTCAAAGGCGGCTATGCCTTCGGATTCCGCGGCTACGATACGCACTCCGAGCCCGTCGCCGTTGTCGGTTCGTTCCAGGCCGATGGCAACGGCAATATCACCAGCGGCAGCGTCGATCTCAATGACAATGGCAACGTGTCCAGCTCTACCTCCGTCACCGGAGCTTACACCGTCGGTGTGGGCAATATCAGCGGGCTGATCACGCTGAAGATTGGAAGCGCCACCCTGACCTACGGCTACTATCAGGTAAGCTCGACCGAGATGCTGGCCACTTCAGCCGACCAGACTTCCACCACCATTCCGATGGTCAGCGGCGACGTCCTGCAGCAGACCGGGCCATTCACAAGCGCTTCCTTCACCGGAGCGAACGTGCTCGAAATGACCGGCAGCGCGCTCCAGCCCCCCGTCACCTTTATTCCGGATGTCACGCTGGGCCTGCTCACCAGCAACGGCAAAGGAAGTGTGAGCGCCAGCTACGACGAGTTCAAGTCATCGTTGATATCGCCACAACAAACCTACACGGGAACCTACACGGTAGATGCCACCACCGGGCGCACACCGATCACCGTAAGCAGCGCGACAAAGACGGTGCTGTACCTGGTCAGCAACACGAAAGCATTTGGTTTCGGCGCCGATGCCTCCACCAGCTCCGGTCTGCTTGAAGCGCAAACCGGCGCGCCGTTCACCAACGCATCTCTCAAAGGGAATTACCTCGGCGGCACCCTGCCCGGGACGGAGCTGAACGTCGTCAGCTTAGCCGCGGTGGATGGCGCCGGCAACGTCCAGTTCACGAGCAACACCAGCGGGTCAAAAGGCCTGGCGTCAAACGTAGTTACTACAGGTACCTATTCCGCGGACAGCACCGGCCGAGCCGTCGTGACGGTAACGGGCGACGCGACTCCAAGGATCTTCTACGTCGTCTCACCCACAAAAGCCGTGGTGCTCTCCGGCGACACCGGCGGCTTCCTGGCCAGCCTCGAACAATGAAGATCTACGTCGGATCAAAGAAGACCGGAACTCTGGTCTTCTTTGATCCAGCTCTGCTCGCCGGAGCGACGGCAAAAATGTCGTTACATATCGGCACTGCCTGCCCGGGAAACGCGCACTTTTGAGCCAGCCACCGCGCTCTCCTAGCCGATTCGCTTTCATCAGATTGCAATCCGCTGAGGGAAAAGTGTTTCAAGGCAATCGTATTTCCTGGTGCAGACTCCAGGTGTCGGCACGTTAACGATATCTCGATCAACCATTAGTTTGGTTCGTGCTCCGGGACTTGTCATGGTGCCCCGCAAGCGTTTAGGTTGCGTGTGAATCGGATATGGGCATTTGTCTCATCTCCAGTCACGAACACGGCAATTGCGGACAAGACAATGAATTTCTCAGGCTGGGCTGGCGCTTTCTCGAAAGCAGCAGTACGACACATCCCCCTCGTGGCACGAGCAGTCTTGATTGGGTGCCTGCTGCTCCCAATCGCTCGTTCTGCATCGGCTCAGAGCACCACCGCGGACATCACCGGAACAGTTACAGATGTCACCGGCGCAAGCTTGCCGGCTGCCACCGTCACACTCAAGAATCTCGGCACCGGAGAAACGCGCACCACCCAGACCACCGACGCCGGCGACTACACCTTCACCCAGCTCGGGCCTGGCAGCTACTCCATCCAGGTCTCACAGTCCGGCTTTAAGAACTTCGTCATCCCCAACATCGCCCTCTCTGCGTCCGATCGCGCGCGCGAAGATGCACGACTGCAGCCGGGCGCCGCGGCAGAAACGGTGCAGGTGACCGGTCAGGCTCCGGCCCTGCAAAGCGACAGTTCCGTACTCACAACCGTCATCACCCAGAAGGCCACCCAGGATCTGCCGCTGAATGCGCGCAACTACGTGAACCTCGCCCAGCTCGCGCCCGGCGCGAATGAAGGGCCGCCCAACGGCCTCTCCAGCGGCGGCCGCCCCGACGATCGCCGCCTCACCTCCGGCATTTCCGTCAACGGACAATCCGACACCATCAATGACTGGATGATCGACGGCCTCGACAACAACGAGCGCATCATCGGCACTACCGGCATCCGCCCCTCAATCGAAGCCATCAGCGAGGTCAACATCCAGAGCAACACCTACACTGCCGAGGTAGGCCGCACCGCCGGCGGAGTCATTAACATCATCACCAAATCCGGCACCAACAATTTTCATGGATCGGCGTACGAATTCTTCCGCAACGATGTGCTCGATGCCTATCCGTTTCAGTTCGGCGCTCACAATCCGAAACCAAAATTAAGACAGAACCAGTTCGGCGCGTCGATCGGTGGTCCCATCCTTCGCGACAAGCTCTTTTTCTTTGGTGACTACGAGGGTCTGCGGCAAATTCAGGGAAGCGCCCCCACGTTGACTCAAGTACCCACGCTTGACCAATACAATGCTTTGCGCTCCGACCCGGCATCGCTTGCTGGTGGCGTTCCCATCGATCCCGTTGGTTTGAAGTACGCCCTGCTCTACCCCGCGCCGAATGCGCCGTCCAACACCTTCAATGCTGATGGCACACCGGTGTCAGGGGCCTTCGTGAGCTCACCCGTCGTTGTCCGCAACAGCGACACCGCGGATGGCCGTGTCGACGTCCAGTTCAATCCGAAGAACCTGCTTTACGGCCGTTACAGCTACAACCGGACACCCGTCCAGTTTCCCGGACTGTTGCCGGTCGTGAGTGAGGCCAGCCTGAACATCGCTCCGGGCGGCGCGAATTACAACTTCTACGGCAACGCCAAGGACGATGCGCAGAACGCGCAGATCAATTACATCCACACCTTCAGCGCAAGGCTCTTGCTGCAGCTCGGCTTCGGCTATACGCGCATCAACAACCAGTCTTTTCCACTCAACTATGGCGAAGCCGTAAACACCGCGCTGGGCCAGCCAAATGTCAACCTCGACATCAACACTTCTGGCCTCACACCCATTGGAGTCCAGAACCTGGCAGATCTCGGCGACGGCAGCTACATTCCTATCTTGGATATCGACAACACCTTCCAATACCAGGGTGCGCTCGTTATGAATCGTGGCGCGCACAGCATCAAGGTCGGCGCGGCCCTCATCCGCCGCCAGGCGCTGAATTACCAGAACAATCAGGGCATCGGCAACTGGGGATTTAACACGCTTACCAACCTTCCCTCGACCGGCGCGAACCTCACCGGCCTCACCGCGCTTCTGCAGGGAAACTTCAACAACGTCCAGCGCTCTAACAGCCTGGTGCCACCCCACTATCGCGTGTGGGAGCCCAGCGCCTACATCCAGGATGACTGGCATGCCACGTCAACACTCACCCTGAATCTCGGCGTCCGCTACGACGTCTTCACCCCCTTTACCGAGGCGCATAACGCAATCTCCAACTTCGATCCCGCCACTGCTTCGATCGTCGTCGCCAATCAGAACGGCGTGAATCAATATGCCGGACTGAATCCGACCTGGACCAACATCGCTCCACGCATTGGCTTTGCATTTACGGCCGCGCCTGGCACCGTGTTCCGCGGCGGCTTTGGCATCTCATATTTCCCGATGAATTACACCTCGAATTCGTCGCTTAAGAACCAGCCCTTCGTCTCTGCTTACTCCTGCAATAACGGCTCCTGCCCCACGCCTCCGCCCGGTGTCGGAGGACCCGGCAATGGAACCGGGCAGTTCCAGCTTGGGCTGCCGCTGCCCACGGCTGCCAGCGCCACCAATCCCACCGGCTCGATTGCCGATCCCGTCGATCCGGCCTTCCGCTCCTCCTATCTCGAGCAGTTCAACCTCACGCTCGAGAAGGCCTTCGGCGCTAATGTTCTGCAGGCCACCTATGTGGGCATGCTCGGCCGCCACCTCGCGCAGATTTACAACGACCAGAACCTGCCTCCTCTGATCTCAAACTCCGCGCTCAATGCGTACGCCGCGACGCTCGGCGTCACTCCGGCTAACGCCTACAACACTCTCCGGCCCTACTATGCGAAATTACCGAATATCACGCAGATCGGCGGATACAACAGCCGCGGCTCCTCCAACTACAACGCGCTCCAGCTCTCGCTGAACCGCCGCACGTCGGCCGGCCTCACCGTAAACGCGAACTACACGCTTGCCCACGGCCTGGACAATGTGCTCAACCTCAGCAATGAGATCAACGACGGTTATGGAACCATCCCATCACAGATCAGCTCTGTCGATTACGGTAACAGCGATGTCGATATCCGCAACCGTGCCGCGGTCAGCGCCAACTACGAGCTGCCTTTCGGCAAGACCTCGAACGGCTTGTCCGGCGGACTCGTCCGGGGATGGCAGGCAAACACCATCCTGGTCTGGGAGAGCGGTGAGCCGTTCACCGTCATCAACTCCGGCGGCGGCATCGCCACCACCAACTTCGCCAACCACAGCGACCGTCCCAACCAACTGCGCAAAGGGAATCTCAGCAATCCCAGCATCTTCAAGTTCTTTGATCCGACTGCGTTCGCGCCGCAACCTTCAGGCGTTCTGGGATCAGAGCGCAAAAACCCGCTCTACGGCCCTCACTATCGCCACGTGGACCTCTCGCTCTTCAAGAACTTCCCTATCTACCGCGAATCGACGCTCCAGTTCCGCGCCGAGTGCTTCAACATCACCAACACCACCAACTTCGCCAACCCCAACAACACGCTCCAGTCCAGCGCCGTCCAAAACCCCGACGGCTCACTCTCGGACACCTATGCCGTCTCTGCAAACAACATTGGAACCATCAGCAACGCGTCCGCAAATTACAATCCGCGCCTCTTCCAGTTCGCCCTCAAATACCAGTTCTGAGGGAGCCGGCAGCCGCGCAGGCCCGGCGACAGCCGCCGGGCCAGCCTGTTTCTCATACGTCCCCGGCAGTCTTGGCAGCCTTACAGCACCTTCACCACCACCACCGTGAGATCATCCGCCTGTTCCTGGCCTCCTGCATATGCGGAAACCGCATCCGCGATCTCGCTCACAGCAACGCTCGCAGGTTCCTTTTGCTTGCTCAGAACCACGGCCTTCAATCGTTCGACTGAAAACTCCTCGCCACGTTCATTTTCCTGCTCGGTCACCCCATCGGTGAACAGCGTCAGAATATCCCCGCGTTCCAGCGAAATCACTGTATTCGAGAACTCCGCCGCGGGCAGAATCCCCACGATGGGACCTGCTTGGTCCAGAAAGGAGGATGCGCCCGTTCCTGCACGTATCAGCAACGGTGGATTGTGTCCTCCGCTCGCATATTCCAGGGTTCGGCTGGTTCCATGCAGACGCCCATAGAAGATCGTGACAAATGTTGCTCCATTCGTAATTTGCTTCAAGGACTCATCGAGGTCCTTCACAATCGCGGCGGGTCCGCTCAATTCCCGCGCACGGGTGCGCAGCGCTAGCGCAAGCGATGGCATCAGCAATGAGGCTGCTGCTCCCTTGCCGGAGACATCCGCGATCACCACATCCACGACATCCTCCGATATCTGGAAGAAGTCGTAATAGTCGCCTCCCAGCAGCCGCGCCGGATGCATCACCGCTCCCAATTCGAAGCCGGACAGCGTCGGCGGCGATGGCAGGACCCGCCGCTGCACCTGTGCCGCCAGCACAAGGTCGCGCTCGTAGGCGTCGCGCTGTATTCGCACCTCGGCCGCTAGGCGATCGCGCTGCCTGGCGATCAGCGTCACCAGAAATCCCACCGCCAGGAAACCCGCCAGGCCGACGACGTTGTGAACAATGCGCAATTGCAGCGAGTCCGCCGGAGGGCCGAAGAGATCCTGCAGCACAGTGCACAACACGGCCAGCGCGACAGTAAATGGCAGCCGGTTGACCAGCCCGCTGAGCGCGATCGGAAGAACGTAAAGATAGCCAAGCGAGATATTGGCGACGACGATCCAGTCGGTATAGGCGACAGCCGCTACCGCCAGAGCAACGACGGCATTGAGCAAACCGGTGGTCCGATGCTCCTCGAGTCGCCGCTCACGAGCCCGGTCTCGCGCGCCTTTTCCCCAGCCAGTCATCCAGCAGCAAGCCTCCAGGCAAAAACTCAGCCTCCGCTCTTTGGAGGCGTAGCCATACTAACCGCCCTCGGCGTGAAGCCGGCTACTTGAATCTGTACATTCTGGAAAACTTAACTATGGCGGCCACAAATCGGTGAAGGGTCAAGGCGCACGGGAACCTATGGCCTGTTCTCAAACGTCCACCCTTAATTTCCCAAGGGAAAGAACACGCTGCTTACGTCGCCACTGGCACTGATGGTATGGATGTCGAAGCCGAGTTTGTCGTGAATTGGCCTGCCGGTGGACGTGCCTGCATGCCAGGTGATGCCCCCAAAGGAGAACTGATCGCGGTAATGCCAGTGACCTACGAACATATGATGAATGCCAAGACTCTTCAGCAGATCGACTTCGTTGGTCTGCTCGCCCGCAGGAATGGCCCAGTAGGGACTCTTATCGGTGAGAACCTTCCCGTCAATCGCAATCGGGATATGTTGCATCCCGATGACCACCGTTCCGGCGGCCGGTGGCGGTGTCGCTGAACTTCGCATCCAGTTCAGCATCTGTGTCTTGTTCTGCGTCGCCTGTTGGCTTGGAGGAGGGAGTGCTAATTTCGCGGCATTATAACTGTCATAGTTGCCGAAGACCGATGAATCAAAGCCGTAAATCAATACATTCTTCACCTGCACACGATAAAAATCCTGGCCGAACACGCTCCTGTAACGATCGAAGTCATTGGAATGGATATCGTGATTGCCGGGAATGTAATAAACCGTCGCCTGGAGCTGGCCGAGGATGCTGCGGGCGTTGGCCCATGCTGTCGGATTCTCCCCGATGTCGCCGGTGACAATCACCGCATCCACCCCCTGCGCATTGATGATCTGCACCGCCTGACGAAGGTTGTCTACGGCGTGCGGTGCCGTCGCCACCGGTGCGCCGATATGCAAATCGCTCAACTGGGCGATTCGCACTTGGGCGGAGACAACGAATGGCACAAGAAGAAGAAAGAGACCGATCTTTCTTTTCATGTTTCACCTCGCGCAGATCATCTTCATACCGTTCTGCGCACTCAGGACTTTCGAACTTTGAACGCGATCTTAGACTCCTGAGACCTCTCGCGCGGCTAGAAAGTGAGCTATTTAGGTACTGATAACCACGACCGTTCCCATCTCCCCTTCTCTCGCACGTGTCGCCATCTTTAACCGCTCCGGGGCCGACGTTAGCTATTGAAAACGATTCATCCTGCGAAGTTCGAAGTGGTGAGCGGTACCGGCTCGAGCCAGGGGCCCTCCTGCGCGTCAAGCAGGAGTTCCAACCAGCCCCCGGTACCTGCTGAAATCCATCTATTCATCAAGCCCACGCTCTGCGCGTGCCGAAGTAGTCATTCTGAACCTTGAGCGATTGTGGTAGCCTCCGATCCAAATCGACACATTCCTGAGGGGCCCTACATGAACACGCGACGACACTCTGCGTTTTGCCAGAGCAGGCCATTGACGATAGCATCTCGTGCACTACAAATGAATTAACGGAGAGCTATGGTCATTGAAGCAGCGTCGCCAATTCGCCTGCGAAATCGAACACTCGGGTATCTGCTTTTGATGTGCCTGGTAATTTACGTATTCTCAGCGAAAGGCTACCTTCAGGTTTCGGACACGAGCTTCTCCGTACAAACAGCCGAAGCTATCGTGGAGCGCGGGCAACTGAATATCCCCTATGGTGCGGGAGGAACACTGACGTGGCGGGACGGTCGAAGCTATTCCAAGTACGGAATTGGTCTTCCCTTGTACTACATTCCGATTGTTGCGGTCGCCAGACCCTTATCTAGTGTGACGAAGTTGCCAGCCGAGGAGCTGACTTGGTTCATTCTTTCCTTTGCGAGTATCCCGTTCGCCATACTTACATTGGTGTTCTTTGCCAAGCTCCTTAGACTATTTGGCATCCCGGAAATACACATAAGTCTCTTGCTTGTGGGTCTCGGACTGGGCAGTCTGACTTGGCCGTATGCCGTCTCTGATTGCAGCGAGGCTATGCAAATGGGCCTTCTAACACTGGCTGTATATGGCGTGGTACGACGAAGTTATCCAGCTTTGATTGCTGGAGGAATAGCTTTTGCTTGGTTGGTTCTTGTTAAGCTCATTTATGTTGTATTTCTCCCTGTTTTCGCACTCTATCTGTTCACCCGACCAGGGGAGTCACGGTATCGCCTAAAAGTCCTGACCGTTTTTACATCTCCCTTCCTTGTGGCCTGCTGTTTTCTCGCGTGGCTGAATGTCGTCCGATTTGGTAGCCCACTTGAGTCCGGCTACGGAAGCGAATCGGGCCAGTTCTTTCCGTCTCAGATGTGGCATACGATCCCAAAGCTACTGGTTTCGCTTGACAAGGGGCTCTTCGTCTTTTGCCCGATACTTATCCTCGGCCTGTTGGGCTGGAAAGGTTTCTTCGAACGGCACCGTGCAGAGGCCGCGCTTTGCGGGGCCTTAATCGCCGAGAATTTGCTCTGGAGCGCCTCATGGTGGTCGTGGTTCGGCGGCTGGTCATGGGGACCTCGTTTACTTGTTCCCACTATTCCCCTGTGGTTGTTACCGGGTGCGTTCCTGCTTCAGAAGGTGCAATCCAGACGACGTCTTTATATCTTTGCGTTACTCACGTTGATCGCGATAGTACTGCAGATACCGGGCGTCCTGGTCAAAGATCAGGAAATCCATGAGATCAAGGACGGAATGCTGACGCCAGCGGAGCAGGCTGCCGCTCCCTCAGACTACGTCGCGGCCTACATACTTTTGAGACACAAGCTTTTTTCGCACAATGAACTCTATCCGCTTTCCGAATTAGGTATATCGGGTAACAGAACACTGGATTTGGAAAAGTACCGGACATTTCGCGGATTGAATCTTTGCACCGAGCTCAGCGCCCGGCAATTCAACAAGCCGGCAATCCAGTGGATTCCGATTGCAGGATTACTGATTCTCATGTGGTTGGTATTCCAGATTGGTAAAGCACTGAGAGCAGATCTCACGCGGGGGGGACTGCAACCCGGCGAGGCGGTCATGGATTTTGAACGAACACCTCGCTGCGACGGGCTGCCTTAGAGGTCATGGCCTGCTCTGCGGCGCTGAGCTATGGCGTTGTTCGGTCGGGTTCATCTCGTCGAATTGAGGATGATTCCCGTGTTAAGGTCAAGGATCGGTAACCGACAACTTTCCATATTAGACCGCGTCCGCATCAGAAACGGGACAGATGAACTTTGAGCGGACAGAACTAGACAAGATTGCGCTCTGGCAAATTGGCCTGCGCTGCGACCAGCTATGAGGGAATCTCAGGTGAAGCTGTCTGTCGTTATGCCCGTTTACAACGAACGCGAAACATTGCGGGAAGTGATCGAGCGTGTCCTTGCGTTGCCGTTGGAGATCGAGCTGATTTGCGTCGATGACGGATCACGCGACGGCTCAGTGGAGATCTTGAGAGAGCTTGAGGGCACGTATCCGCAGCTGCGGGTTTTTCTTCAGCCGCGCAACATGGGCAAGGGAGCCGCGCTCCGCCGTGCCATCTCAGAGGCAACTGGCGATTTTGTTGTCGTCCAGGACGCGGACCTTGAATATGACCCTGCAGATTATCATCAGCTCCTTGAGCCCCTGCGCGCGGGTAAAGCAGATGTCGTTTATGGTTCGCGCTTTTTGGGAAGCGCGCCCCACAGAGTTCTGTATTTTTGGCACTCTGTGGGTAACAGGGTGCTTACCCTCGCCTCCAATTGTTTGACGAACATAAACCTCACGGACATGGAGACCTGCTACAAGATGTTTCGCCGTGAGGTCATCCAGTCGATTCCGATTGAGGAGAATCGGTTCGGATTCGAGCCGGAAATTACCGTGAAAGTTGCGCGCCGGAAATTGAGGATTTACGAGGTGGGAATCAGTTATTGGGGACGCACCTACGAAGAAGGCAAAAAGATCGGATGGAAAGATGGATTCCGTGCGATGTATTGCCTAATCAAATATTCGCTCAAGAGGCAAAGCTGAGTCAGAGCAGGCCGCCTGGGACTCTAACCCCAGCCCCCGTTCGATCCAAAACAACTCCGCTCCCAGCAAGAATCAAGCGGCGGCTAATGCGTAAGCCAGAGGCTTCCCCTCTGCGGCGAAGGCCAGTACTCTAGTCATTCGCGCTTCAGGTTCGCTTGACACTGCAGCATCTGTCGCCGCTATTGACATAGTCTGTCTACGTAGGCAGACTATGGAGCGGAGATGTGAATGCCATCCGATCGCGACGAAATTCCCCCGGGAACTCTCTACCTGCTCATCCTGAAGACCATCGCCCGACGCGGCGAGCTTCACGGTTTTGAGATCGCCAATGCAATCCAGCAGACCTCCGAGGATGTGCTGCAGGTCGAGGAAGGCTCGCTCTATCCGGCGCTGCAACGGATGCTCATCAAGGGCTGGGTCACCGCGCGCTGGGGCACCACCGCCGGCAATCGCCGCGCGCGCTATTACCAGCTCACAGCGGCGGGCCGCAAACAACTCGCCGTCGAGATTTCACAGTTCCAGCGCGTCATGGGCGCAATCGCGCGCGTGATTCAGACCGCATAACGAATAGGAGGTTTCGTCATGAGCCGGCTCGGAGAATGGGGAAGACGCTTCGGCATGTTGCTATGTCGGGAGCACATCGCCAACGACCTGCAAGACGAGATGCGACTGCACCTCGACTTGCGTCGGCAACAGCAGGTGGACGCTGGGGCAGCATCCAACGATGCCGCGGCAGCCGCGCGCCGACGTTTCGGCAATCCCACGCTGCTGCGCGAGCAGAGCTACACCGCCTGGGGATGGAACGGGCTCGAGACTCTCGCCCAGGACATCCTTTACGGTCTGCGCTCCATGCTGCGCTCGCCCGGCATCACGATCGTAGCGCTGCTTTCCCTTGCCCTCGGCATCGGCGCAAACACCGCCATCTTCAGTCTGATGGACGCGGTCATGCTCCGCTCGCTGCCGGTGAAGAATCCGCAGCAGCTCGTGCTCCTCGGCGAGGCGGATTCCAGCGGAATCACCGATGATTTCGGCGCCACCCAGCTCTACTCCTATCCGTTCTATCGCGAGTTGCAGAAGCGAAATCAGGTCTTCTCCCAGACAGCCTCTCTCTTGAGTATGCGAAGCGACGTCCACGGCACGGTGTCGGGGCACCATCAGTCCGAGCTAATGCAGGTGCAACTGGTCTCCGGCACTTACTTCCCCACGCTGGGCGTACAAGCCATCATCGGCCGCACGCTTAACGACGACGACGACAGCACACAAGGCAATCATCCGGTCGCCGTCGTCAGTTACTCCTGGTGGAAGAAAGACCTGGCGCGCGATCCCGATGTGCTCAATCGCACGCTGAAAATCGCAGACACGACCTACACCATCGTCGGAGTGACCACGCCTGGATTCTTCGGAACCGTAGCAGGCGAGTCCCCGGACATCTGGATCCCAATGTCGATGGTGGAGCAGGTGCCGCCGCACTTCAAGGGCGCCTATTCAGATAATTTCGCGGAATCGCAATACGTCTTGGGCCGGCTCAAGCCTGGTGTCAGCATGGCTCAGGCCACAACAAATGTGAACCTGCTCTTTCAGCAGATCCTGCGCCAGTTTCGCGGCTCTTTGAGTCAGGACGATGTCAAGGCGCTGAAACAGGCGCACGTATCTCTCACCCCGATGGCAGCTGGACTCCCCGGACTGCGTCATGAGTTCTCCGACCCACTGAATATCCTGATGGGCATCGCCGGCATGGTGCTGCTGATCGCCTGCGCAAATATCGCGAACCTACTGCTGGCACGTTCGACAGCACGGACGCGCGAGTTCGCCGTCCGGCAGGCACTCGGCGCAGGACGCGGCCGCCTGGTCCGGCAACTGCTTACCGAAAGCATGACGCTTGCACTGGCGGGCGGCGCGCTGGGCGTGGCCTTTGCCGCCGGTGCCAGTCGGCTGTTGGTCCGCATGGTTTCGCGTGGTCCGCAGGCTATACCGCTCAATGTGTCGATTGACACGCGCATGCTGCTCTTCACGCTCGCGGTCACGCTGATTACCGCGCTGCTCTTCGGAAGCATTCCCGCATCGCGCGCGACTCGCCTGGAGCTGACACAATCCCTCAAGGATCGGCAAGGCGCAGCCACGGGACGCAGTAAAGGATTGCTGGCCAAGTCGCTCATCATCTCGCAGGTAGCCTTCTCTCTCCTGCTCGTGGTAGCCGCGGGACTCTTTCTGCGCAGTCTGGTCAATCTCACGCGCGTCGATCTCGGATTCGACAAGCAGAACGTGCTCTTTGTCCACCTGGACGAAAGCTCAGCTGGTTATAAAGACGACGAACCTCGCATCTATGCTCTCTACCGGCAGATCACCGACAGGGTCAATGCTCTGCCGGGAGTTCACGGAGCCGCCTTCTCCTCCTTTGTCTTTCATGAGGGCAGTTGGAATGGCAGTGTGCAGGTGGAGGGCGCGGAAAAACCCTCTGACGTCGACGTGAAACACAACGTCATCACCAATGGATACTTCTCCGCCTTGCATATTCCTCTGCTTACTGGGCGTGACTTTGGCCCGCAGGACACCGCCTCCTCACAGAAGGTCGCCATCATCAGCGAGCGCATGGCGACAACCATGTTCCCTAAAGGGAATCTCATCGGCCGGCACTACTCCCTCGGGGAAAAGAACCAAAGCGAAGTCATCGGCATTGTGAAAGACGTGAAGTTCGGCGGCCTCCAGGAAGATCCAGAGACGCTCGATTACGTCCTCGCAATCCAGCGCCCCATGTACCTGGGCGACTTTGTGGTGCGTTACACCGGCGACTTCGGTGCTGTCTCCTCCGCGGTGCAGCGGACAATCCATGACGTCGACCACAATCTTCCCATCACAGACGTGACAACGCTCGATGAATGGGTCGCCCGCTCCATCACCGACCAGCGCGTCATCGCGCAGCTCTCCACCTTCTTCGGTCTGCTTGCCATTTTCCTTTCCGCCATCGGCATCTACGGCCTCATGTCCTACTTAGTCAGCCGCCGTACCAACGAGATCGGTATTCGCATGGCGCTCGGCGCGGAGCGTACGCACGTCCGCTGGCTCGTCATGCGGGAAGTCCTTATCCTCGTCTCAGTCGGCATCGCGATCGGCGTGCCCGCCGCGCTGCTCTCAAGCAGGCTGGTAGCCAGCATGCTCTTCGGCCTCAGCGCAACCGACACCGGCAGCATGCTCGCCGCCGCTGCCGTCATGCTCGCCATCGCCGCGCTCGCCGGATACCTTCCGGCGCGGCGCGCCTCACGCGTCGATCCTATGGTCGCTCTCCGCTACGAATAGGAGCAAAAAAATGGATTGGGTCAAACAACTTGCACGCCGCATTTGCATGCTCGCTCATCGGGAGCAAGCTGCCAGCGAGCTTGCCGAAGAGATGCAACTGCATCTCGACCTGCGTCGCGAACAGCAGGCCAATGCAGGAGTCGCGCCCAACGATGCCGCCGCAGCCGCACGCCGTCGCTTTGGCAACCCCACACTGCTGCGCGAGCGCAGCTACACCGCCTGGGGATGGAACTGGCTTGAAACCTTCGCGCAGGACGTCCTCTACGGGCTACGAGCCATGCTGCGCTCGCCCGGCATCACGCTCGTAGCGCTGCTTTCCCTTGCCCTCGGCATCGGCGCGAACACCGCCATCTTCAGCCTGATGGATGCCGTGATGCTGCGCTCGCTGCCGGTAGAAGATCCAGGAAAGCTCGTGCTCCTCGGAACAGGAGACGCCTGGGGCATCACCGACGCCTTCGGCCGAACCGATCTCTTTTCGTATCCCTTCTATCGCCAGATGCGGCAACAGAACCAGGTCTTCTCCGATGTGGCTGCCTTTTTCAGCATCGTGAACAATGTCTATGGCTCGATCGAAGGACATACAGAGACCGAGCCGATGCATGTGCAACTGGTCTCCGGCACATATTTTTCGACTCTGGGTGTCCAGGCGATGCGCGGCCGCATGTTCACCGCTGAGGACGATCGTATCGAGGGCGGCAATCCGGTAGCCGTCGTCAGTAATGCGTGGTGGAGACGCAGACTCGCTCGGGATCCGGACGTTCTGAATACTCGGCTGAAGATCGACTCGACCGTCTATACCATCATCGGCGTTGCGCCGCCTGAGTTCTTCGGGACGAAGGTGGGTGAATCGCCGGACGTCTGGATTCCCCTCTCGATGATGAAGGCGGTCCCGCCTCACTGGGGCAGCTACACCGACAACTTCTCGGAATCGCTGGAGGTTTTCGCACGGCTGAAGCCCGGCGTGAGCATGACACAGGCCACCTCTAACGTGAACCTGCTCTTTCAGCAGATACTGCGCGGCTTTGCCGGCGGGTTCCCCAATCAGAAGAATCAGCAGACGCTAAAGCAGGCGAGGGTCGAGCTCACATCTATGGCCAAAGGGCTCTCTCGTCTCCGCTCCGGATCATCTGACTCATTGAAAATTCTTATGGGGATCGTTGGCCTGGTTCTGTTGATTGCCTGCGCTAATATCGCCAACCTGCTGCTGGCACGCTCCACGGTGCGCGCGCGCGAATTCGCGGTGCGGCAGGCGCTCGGCGCACAACGCAAGCGGCTCATCCGGCAGTTGCTCACGGAAAGCCTGATGCTCGCCGTGGCGGGCGGCGCATTGGGCGTAGCTTTTGCCGCCGGCGCCAGCCGTCTGCTTTTGCGCATGGTTTCGAGCGGCCCCGAAATTATTCCGCTCGATCTCTCACTCGACACTCGCATGCTGCTCTTCACCGCGGGCGTCACACTGGCAACCGCCCTGCTGTTCGGAACCCTACCCGCATTCCGCGCAACCAGCCTGGAACTCACAGAGTCGCTGAAGAACGGAAATGGACCTGCAAGCACAAGCACCCGCAGCCCGTTGGCCAGGACTCTGGTGATCTCGCAGGTGGCGTTCTCCGTGGTGCTGGTGATGGTTGCTGGGCTTTTCCTCCGCAGCCTTATCAACCTCACGCGCGTCGACGCCGGCTTCAACAAGGAAAACGTGCTCCGGTTGAATCTCGATGTGAGTTCGGCAGGCTACCGGGCGAATGATCCGCGGCTACGGACCATCTATCAGCAGATCGCGTCGCAGGTCGGCGCGCTTCCCGGCGTGCGCGCGGCCAGCTTTTCTGCGTTCACCTTCGGGGTTGGTGAAGGTAGCTGGAACAGCAGGATATTCGTCGCCGGCTATCCCACCAATCCGGACGATAATGTGAAGCACAATACCGTCGGCGACGGTTACTTCGCCACCATGCAGATAACCTTGCTCGTCGGACGCACCTTCGGCCCCGAGGACACGCCCACCTCGCAAAAGGTCGCCATCATCAGCGAACGGATGGCGCGCACGTTGTTTCCCAAAGGCTCGCCGATCGGCCGTCATTACGGTATGGGAGACCTCAAAAGCGCAAATGACCTTGAAGTCATCGGCGTCGTAAAGGATATAAAGTTTGGCAGTCTGACCGGTGATGGGAACAAGTGGATGGTGGACTATCTGCCGGCCGCGCAACACGACGGCTATTTGACTGATTTCGAAGCCCGTTACACCGGCGACTTCGGCGCCGTTGCGGCGGCAGTGCGGCGCGTCATCTATGAGGCTGACCCCAATCTGCCAATCTCCCGTGTAACCACGCTGGATGAACAAGTGGCGCGCTCCTACATCGGCGAGCGCGTCATCGCGCAGCTCTCCAGCTTCTTCGGGCTGCTCGCCATTTTCCTGTCCGCTATCGGCATCTACGGCCTGATGTCATACGTCGTCAGCCGACGCACCAACGAGATCGGTATCCGCATGGCCTTGGGCGCGGAACGCATACACGTCCGCTGGCTGGTCATGCGGGAGGTGCTCATACTGGTCGCGGTTGGCCTCGCGGTCGGCGTCCCAGCCGCCCTGCTGTCGAGCCAGCTGGTAGCCAGCATGCTCTTCGGCTTGGCGGCAACCGATATGGCAACCCTGCTGGCCGCCGTCGCCGTCATGCTCGCCATCGCCGCACTGGCCGGATACCTACCGGCCCGGCGCGCCTCACGCGTCGATCCTATGGTCGCGTTGCGATACGAATAACTTGCAGCAACCCGCAGGGTGCCGTGCGCCTCGTACCTTTATGGAGGTCACCGATTATGTCTATCGTCATCGTGATCGCTATAGGCATCGCCATACTGCTCGTCCTCGGATTCTTTGCCATCAACAAGTGGAGCAGCCCCTCCCGCGACCGTGAGAAAAGCGGAGAGTTACGGGAAAACCGCCGGATGACGTCGCCTGACACTGAGGATCGCGGCACCGGGATCAACTGAACCGGATGCAGCGCGCAGTCGCAGGCGCGGTCTCTCAGCCCTTCGCTCCATAGCGCTGCTGATGCCATACCCAGGCGGACCGCACAATATCGTCCAACGCGCTGTACTGCGGTTTCCAGCCGAGGTCCTCCATGATCTTCCTTGAGCTGGCCACCAGCACCGCTGGATCGCCCGGGCGGCGGGGTTCTTCGACCACGGCGATCGGGCGCCCGGTCACCCGGCGCGCCGACTCCACTACCTCTCGAACGCTGAATCCTTTCCCATTGCCCAGGTTATAGATCAGCCGCGGGTGGCTAGTAAGCGCCTCGAAGGCAAGAATGTGCGCATCCGCCAGATCGCCGACATGCACATAATCGCGTATGCAGGTGCCGTCTGGGGTCGCATAATCCTCGCCGTAGATCTTGATGCTCTGCCGGCGGCCCAGGGCTACGTCCAGGATCAGCGGGATCAGATGGGACTCCGGTTCATGCGCCTCGCCCCGGCCGTCTACCGCTCCGGCAACATTGAAATAACGCAGGCTCGCATAGCGCAGGCCGTGGATGCGGTTGATCCAGATGAGCATCTGCTCCACCAGCAGCTTGCTTTCGCCATAGGCATTGGTGGGGGCAAGACGGGCAGTCTCTTCGATCGGCGTCTGCTCCGGCTCGCCATAGACGGCTGCGGTCGACGAGAAGACCAGCCGGTTGACCCCGGCGCCGAGCATCGCCTCCAGCAGCGTCAACGTGGATGCAGTGTTATTTCGGAAGTAAATCTCGGGGTGTTTCATGCTTTCGCCGGCCTCGATTAGGGCCGCGAAATGCATCACGCCGTTTACCTTTTGTTCACGGAATACCCGGTCCAGCTTCGCCTGATCGGCAATATCGCCTTCGATCAGGTGCGCGCCGGCTGGCACCAGGTCCCGATGACCATGACAGAAGTTGTCGTAAATCAGGACGTTATGGCCTGCGGACAGCAGCCGCAGCGCAACCGTGCCACCGATGTAGCCGGCACCGCCAGTCACCAATATGTTCAAGAAGCTCTCCCATTTTGAACGTAATTTGCCCGGGTACCGCCATTACCAATGGACCCCGCATGTTTACACTTTGTAAAGGGGGCAACCAGAGGTATTCTGCGCCCGTCTCATGCCGGTATTATGGAGCATAGTGCACCTGCGGTTTGGCGCGCAGACGCGGGCTCTTCACGGGCCAAGCCAGGGCCTCGCAAGGCAGTGCGATATCAGGCAAAGAGTGCACGTCCCCGATACACCTACGTTTCGCTTGGGCACCACTTTCGGGGTACTGCAATACCTTGGGAATCCAAGGTATCTTTCAAGCACTCGGAGGTACTTTCGTACCGGAGTGAGATTGAATTCCTTGCCAGATTTCTGGGCTGACAGACGATATCAGGTCGCTCGAAGGAAGCGGCACACGGTGTCAGAACTTGCAATGGGGTGCTGGGAAAACCAGCGTACGTCAATTTCACGATCGTTAGCCGAGTAGGGAACATATGCCGACCGAACGCATTTCAGTCAACACGAACTTTGGCTTGCTGGACGATGGGGGCCAGCGCTGGGGCTCATTCGCCACCAGCATGGTCACAAACGTGACCATTCTCATCCTGCTGCTGATCATTGGCGCGATCCACCATCAGGTGGTAGTCAAGAAAATGGCGGCTGAAGCTCTTATTCTTCCCGTGGAGCAGCCCAAGCCGCCCGCGCCTGTCGTGCCCAAGGTCAAAGTTGTGGCGCCCCCGCCGAAGATTGAAATCGCAAAGGTCGAGCCCCCCAAGATTCAACCGCCCAAGCCGGTAATCGAGCCGCCCAAGATGGTGAAGCTGGATACGCCCAAGCCGGAATTGAAGCTGCCCCCGGCGCCCCCGAAGGCCGTTGCGCCTCCGCCGGCTCCTAAAGTGGGTATGTTCGCCAGCAACAAGCCGACTCCGGTAGCGAATAACCAGTCGCATCCGCAGGCCACCATGGGTGGCTTTGGTGATCCGCACGGCGTGGCTCCCAATCCGAATGCCAATCGCGCGGCAACCATCGCAGCGGTCGGCTCTTTCAACGCCTCTCCGGGCGCCAATAGCGGCGCAGGCGCAGCACGCAAGGGTACAGTGGCCGGCGTAGCCTTCGGCGCAGGTGTGACCAACGGCGTTCCCGGCGGTCATGATCGTGGCGCGGTAGCCTCTGCTGGGTTTGCCAACGGCGTCGTTGGCGGCACTGGAAAGCCTGGCGGTCATGGTCTGGCTACCGGAGCTGATTTCGGCAACGGCAACGTGGGTGGCGGTCATGTCCAGCTCGCGCAGGCCGCTGAGCCTGCCTTTACACCGCCGGTCGTCATCTCTGAGCCGAAAGCGCGCTATACGCCTGAGGCGCAGCAGGCACGGATCCAGGGTGAAGTTACGCTGCAGGTACGTTTCCTCGCCAGTGGCCAGGTTGAGGTGATTCGCGTCGTCAACGGACTGGGCCACGGGCTAGATGAAGAGGCACGGCACGTCGCCGAGAGCATTCGATTCAAGCCGGCGCTGCGCAACGGTCAGGCGGTTGACCACACAACACTCATTCACGTGACATTTCAGTTGGCATGATGGAATGTCCTTCACAGCACGAACAGTTTCTTTGGAAGTTTGATTTAGGAGCCGGGAAATGAACCTGCGGAATTTTTGGATGACAACTCTGCTTTTGACGATCGGCGTCACGAGCGCTCAGGCAAGCCACAAGGAGAAGTACCCGGTCGCTCCTGCCCTGACTCCAGAGCAGAACGCCCTGATCAAGAAGGCCATTGCTGCTGAGAAGCTCACCATCAAGAACATCCAGCAGAAGTCGCCTCTTGTTCAGACCTATATACAGAACATGAAGGGCGACACGAAGCTCTACGCTGTCCCGGTCTCCGACCAGTACATGCTGCAGCGCGTGGACTTCGGCAAGACTTTCTATGGCAAGTCCTATTCGACGGGCGAGGCCAGCGAAGCCAACCACGGCATGTTCAAGGGGTCCCTCGCCGCCATGGGCCTGCTCTCGAAGAGCCTCCTGCCGGGCAACGTGCGGTATATGCCCGATGGCTTCCTGGAGATGATGTTCATTGATCCCAGCGGCTTCGATCAGCAGCACTATGACTTCGTTGCCGTTCGCAAAGCCTTCCTCGGCACCGTTCGCTGCGATGTCTTTGACGTCCATCCGAAGCAGGGTATGGGCAGTGGCCGTTTCACCGGCCGCATCTGGGTGGATGACGACTCCGGAAACGTTGTGCGCTTTAACGGCACCTACACCGGCGGCGAGATGGTCGATAAGGTGGATGACAACGACTACTTCCACTTCGATAGCTGGCGCCAGAACCTGCAGGCGGGCGTCTGGCTGCCCGTAGGCGTGTATGTCGAAGAGACCTCCAGAAAGGACAAGGAGCATCCGGTCTCCTTCAAGGCGCATACCCAGATCTGGGGCTACTCCCTGAAGGTCCCGACCCACCAGTCCGACAACGAATCGGTGAAAATCGACGACGTCACCGACCAGAGCCAAAACTCCGACGACGTCAGCCCGCTGCAGGCGCAGCGCGAGTGGATCTCGCAGGCCGAGGAGAACGTGCTCGACCGCCTGACGCAGGCCGGTCTGCTAGCCGCCCCCAGCGATTTCGATAAGGTGCTGGAGCAAGTTACAAATAACATCATCATCGGCAACAACATCGAGCTCGCCGCTCCGGTGCACTGCCGCGTCATGCTGACCACGCCGCTCGAATCGATCGCCGTGGGCAATACCATCATCCTCAGCAAGGGCCTGGTCGACACGCTGCCCTCGGAAGAATCGCTGGCCGCGGTCCTCTCCTTCCAGTTGGCGCATATCGTGCTCGGCCACCATATCGACACCAAGTACGCCTTCAACGACCGGCTTCTCTTCCCTGACGAGTCGACCTTTGAGCGCATTCAGATGCACCACACAGACATCGACGACACCGAAGCGGCAAAGAAGGCAGTCGTCCTGCTCGATCACTCGATCTACAAGGACAAGCTGGGCAATGCCGGCCTGTATTTCGCACAGTTGCAGCAGCGCGAGAAGGAACTCGCCGCTCTCAATACACCGCGACTGGGCGACTCCATGCTCGATTCCACCGGCCAGCCTTGGCTGATCGCCGTTCAGAAACGTGCCCCCAAGCTGGACCAGGACAAGCTGGACCAGATCGCTGCGCTCCCGCTTGGCAGCCGTCTCCGCACCGACGCCTGGGATGACAAGGTATATACGTTGAAAACTACTCCGGTTCCGCTTCTGAATGCCCGGGATAAAATGCCATTTGAAGTGACTCCGGTCTTCTACAAACTCGTCCGCTACGATCAGAGCGCTGGCGCCGAAGCCACAACGCAGCAGCAGCCCGCTCAGCCTAATCAGGCGAGCGCCCAACCGCAGCAATAGCTGATGAAACTGAACTCGACTGGAACGCAGCGGATCTCGGTTTCGTTGCGCAAGAAAATGCCTAGCTGTGAGAGGCGGGTCGACAGGACCCGCCTTGCTGTACATCTGGAATCTGGCTGTTTCGAGAGATACTCTGTGACGAAAAAATTTCTTTTATTCGCCGCTCTCCTCCTTCTCCCGACGATAGGTCGAGCCCAGGTAGTGGCAGCCGGAAAAGGCGGCAACCAGCAGTTTTATGTTGGTGGCACGTTCTCCGATTTCGACCCGGACTATGGTTGGCAAAGGCTGTACGGCGTTGGTGCTTTCGCCGATTACGACCTCAGCCCGAAGTTGGGAGTCGAAGCAGAAGTTCGCTTCCATCGTTTCAATCAGCTAAACGACATCCATGAGGACAACTACCTCATCGGGCCAAAATATAACTTCCACCACAAGCGGTTTACCTTCTACGGCAAGGCGCTGTTCGGCGTCGGCTATTTGAATTTTCCCGGGAACGCAGCGCACGGCTCGTATTTCGACATGGCGTTCGGCGGCGGTGCCGACTACCGCCTGACTCGCCGCATCTATCTCCGCGGCGAATACGAATATCAGGTCTGGCCCACCTTCGTCGGTCCCCCGGATCCCACCCCGATCCCTCTGCAGGACCGGCCAAATGGCCTGACCCCGAATGGCTTGAGCGTAGGGGCTGCTTACCGCTTCTTCTGATACCAGACAAACGCAGAAAAGCCCCAGCTCATCACTGGGGCTTTTCTGCGTTGTCTGCCATCGTCGCCTGAGCCCGGCTGGCGAAGCCGGCTCCAACACGAAAGCCCGGCGGAAAGCCGGGCTCTCATCGTCGATTGCTTACCGCATCAGAAGTGGTATGCGAGACCGATCGCCGGCGCATTGATGTTGTAATAGCGCTTCGTGTCGGCAGCGGTAATGCCGAAGTCCGGTGCCTTCACGATAATGCCGCGGTATTCCGCCCGGATATCGAAGCTGGGGCTGAGCTCGTAGGCGATGCCTCCGCCGTAAACTGCTCCGATTTGCGTAGTCCGCTTGGGATTGAAGATCTGGGTCCCGCGATCGTCCAGTGAGGAGAAGATGAATGCGCCAGGGCCGGCTTCAAGGAACGGGTTCCAGTTGCGGAAGGTGAAGTTAAAGACATAGGCGGCAGAGACCTCCTGCATCCTGGTGTGAATGTTGTAATTCAGATTGCTGTAGATGAAGTTCGTGTAGTACTGCGACCACTGATAGTTGGCCTCGAGCGCGCTGCGCGGGGTCACCATATAGCGGTAGCTGGCCAGCACACCGGGACCGTAACACGTCCCTCCGCCGGTCGCGCTGGCGCTCACTGCGGTAGTCGCGATGGTGGGGGCCAGGCATCCGGATTGAAAGACTGCCTGCCCGGTTACATAGGGTGGGAATACGACGGTGCCGCTAACACTCACGTCCTGACGGCTTTCCTGCGCAAAGCTTGCTGTTGCCAGCATCGGCAACAACAGAAACAGCAACGGAATCTTCTTCATTCGGTCCTGAACCTCAAGCGTGGAGCACGGGCACGGATTAGCCCCGAGCGCCCCGGACGGGCGGAAGTCACTACAGGATGATCCTGGCGTTCTGCCCAATTGTACCTGCCGCTCGCCTCCGCTGGCGCGCCTCCGGCAGCTTTCCTTGTTCCTAATCCGCCGGATCACTCTCCGGCGCATATAGATATGGCCTGCCACGCTCCATGGAAAAGGCGCGCACCGTCTGAAGAAACGCTACGGCGGAGTGCGACAGTGCGGCGGCGCGGCGATACACCACGCGCAGTTGTCGCTCCATCTTCACTTCGGCGATCGGCACCTTCACCAGCTCGCCCCGCTCTAGCTCGCGCGCGGCCGCAATCTCCGGCATGAACGCCACGCCATTGCCCATCGCTACAAAACGCTTCACCGCTTCCAGACTCGGCAGCTCCACGCCGATGTTCAGCGGTGTCTTGTGCTGGGCGAAGGTGGCGATGATCTGCCGCCGCAGCGGGGACGCTACATTGTGCGCGACAAAATTCTGAGCGCCAAGCTCGCGCAGGTGCACACGGCGCCGCCCCGCCAGGGGATGGCCCGCATGAACCAGGAATGCAACGGCATCTGAATAGACCACGACGGAGCGAAACTGATCCGGGTCCGGACGGAATGAAAGCACTCCCAGCTCGGCGCGTCGCGCCAGCAGGTCATCCGGAATCCGGCTCGCCAGCGCGCGCTGCACAGCAAGCGAGATGTGTGGCGAAATGTGCCGGAAGCGATCCAGCAGCGGCAACAGGTAAAGCGTCGTATATTCGTTTGCGGCCAGATTCAGTTGTCCGCGCTCCAGCGTCTTCAGCTCCCGCACAGCGCTGGCCGCCTCCTCCCGCAGCCCCACCATACGTTCCGCATACGCGCGCAGTACCTCACCTGCAGCGGTAAGCGACCCGTCGCGCGATGCCCGCTCGAAAAGCGATTCGCCCAGCTCATCCTCCAGCTTGCGAATCACCTGGCTCACCGCCGGCTGTGTACGCAGCAGGCGCTGCGCGGCACGCGAAAAGCTGCGCTCCTCCACGACCGCCAGGAAGGTCTCAAGTTGCTGCAGATCCATAAGCAAAAACCCTCCAGACCAGGGCTCAACTCTATAGCATAAGTAATAGTAATACTAATTCCAAGAACAATAAATTTGCTTTATGGCATGGCGTCCAGCATGATGCTCTGGAGGACCTGATAGATGGCACAGACCCGAAAGATGGAACAGACTGGATCGGTTAAGCCCCGTCAGACGGCACCAGACAGCAATCCAGACCGGATCGTCTTCTTTGACACAACCTTGCGCGACGGTGAACAGTCTCCCGGATGCAGCATGACCACTTCGGAAAAGGTCGAGATGGCCCACGCCCTGGACGATCTCGGCGTGGACATACTGGAGGCCGGCTTCGCTATCGCATCGGAGGGCGACTTCGAGGCGATCCGCGCGGTCAGCCAGGCCGTCCGGCGACCGGTTATCGCGGCCTTGGCGCGGGCTCGTACTCTCGATGTCGAGCGCGCCGCGCACTCGCTCTATCTGGCCGAGCGCCCCCGTATCCACACCTTTCTGGCCACCTCCGATCTGCATCTCGAGGTGAAGCTGAAGATGTCGCACCAGCAAGCGCTGGACCAGGCGACCGATGCGGTGCGGCAGGCGCGCAGCTACGTCGACGACGTCGAGTTCTCCGCCGAGGATGCCACACGCAGCGACATCAAATTCCTGGCTCAAATCGTGGCCGCCACGATCGAGGCGGGCGCGACCACCATCAATTTGCCAGACACGGTGGGTTACTCCACGCCAAGCGACTACGCGGAGATGTTCCGCGAGATTCGTCGACGCGTCCCGTCGGTGGCCAACGTCACGCTCTCCGCGCATTGTCATGACGATCTCGGCATGGCGGTAGCCAACAGCGTGGCCGCGATCGAGGGCGGCGTTCGCCAGATCGAGTGCACCATCAACGGCATCGGCGAGCGTGCCGGAAATGCGGCTCTGGAAGAGATCGCCGCCGTTCTGATGGTGCGGCGCGACAAATATCCACACCCCCACTCGCTTCAGAACGATCGCCTGTACAAGACCAGCCAGATGTTAGGCGAGCGCATCAGCTTCCGCCCCGCGCCCAACAAGGCCGTCGTCGGCGCGAATGCTTTCGCGCACGAGGCCGGCATCCACCAGCACGGCATGCTGGCGAATCCGCTGACCTACGAGATCATGACGCCTGCATCCGTTGGCGTGCCGTCGAACAGCATGGTCCTCGGCAAACACTCCGGCCGCCATGCGCTCGCGCACCGCCTGCAGGAGCTTGGCCACAAGCTCGAAGCAGCGGAGCTCGATCACTTCTACCATCGCTTCGTTGAGCTTGCCGATCGCAAGAAGGCCATCTATGACCAGGACCTGGTCGCGCTCGCGATCCAGGTGAGCGCGGCGCCAACCTTGGCGCAGGCTTAGGAGATCTGCATGAAGCTGAAGATTCTGGTTGTCGCAGGCGACGGTATCGGGCCTGAAGTGACGCGCGAAGCCATCAAGGTGCTCGAAAGCGTTGCGGAGGTCGGCGGCCATGACTTCCAGTTCGCCAACGAGCTTATCGGCGGTGCGGCCATTCGTGCCGAAGGCAGCCCTCTGCCGCAAAAGACACTCGAAGCTGCGCTCGCGAGCGATGCCGTTCTGCTCGGCGCCGTCGGCGGAAACGAGTTCAATTCCCTACCCCCAGACCGCCGGCCAGAGGCTGGACTGCTGCAATTGCGCAAAGCGCTGGGCGGCTTTGCCAATCTGCGTCCAGCCTTTGCCTTTCCCGCGCTGGCCGCGAACTCTCCACTCCGCCCCGAAGTCATCGACGGCGCGGACATCCTCTTCGTGCGCGAGCTGCTCGGTGGGCTCTACTTCGGCCAGCCGCGTGCCTGGCAGCGCGAATCGAACTCGGCCTGGAACACTATGCGCTACACCCGCGACGAAGTGGTGCGCGTATCCCGTGTCGCCTTTGAGCTGGCTTCCAAACGTCGGAAGAAAGTTACCTCGGTCGATAAAGCGAATGTTCTTGAGGTCTCGCAGCTCTGGCGCGCTACCGTAACCGAGATTGCCGCGCAATATCCTGATGTCACACTCGAACATCAATACGTCGACGCCTGCGCCATGCACCTGATGAACACCCCGCGCAACTTCGATGTCGTGCTCACGGAGAATCTCTTCGGCGACATCCTTTCCGACGAGTCCGGCGTCATCACCGGCTCTCTCGGCATGCTTCCATCGGCAACCGTCGGCGGCGCCGTCAATTTATATGAGCCGGTGCACGGCTCCGCTCCGGACATCGCCGGCAAAGGCATCGCAAATCCGCTGGGGGCCATCCTGACCGCGGCCATGCTGCTGCGTCACACCGCGCATCTGGAAGGCGAGGCTGAGGCCATCGAATCGGCGGTCCGCACCGTTCTCGAGCGCGGCTACCGCAGTGCCGATCTGCTGCGCGCCGGCGATGCGCGACAGGCCGCCACCTCTACTCAGGAATTAGGCACGCTGGTCAACGGCATCCTCAACGACACGCTCGATCGCCATCAGTCCCTTCACGCCGTATAAGCAATCGCTTCTGTTACAAAGGAAACGCATCGATGTCCCAGCCGCAAACACTGCCCCAAACACTTTTTGAGAAGGTCTGGCAGCAGCACCTCGTCGCTGAGCCGCAAGGCGAGCCGACCATCCTCTACATCGACCTGCATCTCGTCCACGAGGTCACATCGCCCCAGGCGTTTGAGGGCCTCCGCCTTGCAGGACGCAAGCTGCGCCGCCCGGACCGCCACATCGCCACCGTGGATCATAACGTGCCCACCACGAGCGTTCAGGATCGTCTCGTCATCGCCGACCAGATCGCCGCGCGCCAGGTGAACGCCCTACGCGCGAATTGCGCCGAGTTCGGCGTCGAATTTTTCGATGTGCAGGACGCAAGCCAGGGCATCGTGCACATGATCGGCCCCGAACTAGGCGCCACCAAGCCCGGCATGACCATCGTCTGCGGCGACTCGCACACCTCCACCCACGGCGCATTCGGCGCGCTGGCCTTCGGCATCGGGACCTCCGAGGTCGAGCACGTCATGGCGACGCAGACGCTGCCACAGTCCAAGCCCAAAACTTTCCGCATTAACATCGAAGGCCAACTACAGAACGGTGTCACCGCCAAGGACATCATCCTAGACATCATCGGCCGCATCGGCACCGACGGCGCCAACGGCTACGTCGTCGAATACGCCGGCTCAACCATCCGCGCTCTCTCCATGGAAGAGCGCATGACCGTGTGCAACATGAGCATCGAAGCCGGCGCACGCGCCGGCATGATCGCTCCCGATGAAACAACCTTCGCGTACCTGAAAGGCCGTCGCTTTTCGCCGCAGGGCGCCGCGTGGGACCAAGCGGTCGCGCACTGGCGCACATTGCGCAGTGACGATGGCGCACAATTTGACCGAGAGATGACGATCGATGCCGCCGAGCTTGCCCCCAGCGTCACCTGGGGCACCTCTCCCGGCATGGTGACGCGTGTCGATGCCTTGGTTCCCTCCATCGGGGATGCGCGCAGCGAAGCCGATCGCAAGAGCTTCGCGCGCGCCCTCGAATATATGGACCTCAAGCCCGGCATCCGCATGGAAGACATCGCGGTCGATCGCGTATTCATCGGTTCCTGTACCAACGGACGCATCAATGATCTGCGCGCCGCTGCCGCCGTCGTAAAGGGACATCGCGTGGCGACCACCGTTCGCGCCCTGGTTGTTCCCGGCTCGCAGGATGTAAAGAAGCAGGCGGAAGAAGAAGGTCTGGATCGCATCTTCCTCGCCGCTGGCTTCGAGTGGCGTGAGCCCGGCTGCTCCATGTGCCTGGGCATGAACCCGGACATCCTCCAGCCCGGCGAGCGTTGCGCCTCCACCAGCAATCGCAACTTCGAAGGCCGCCAGGGCCGCGGTGGCCGCACGCATCTGCTCTCCCCCGCCATGGCGGCAGCGGCCGCTGTCACCGGCCACCTCACCGACATCCGCAAGTGGCCGCCCGCGGACAAACCCGCTGAGTCCGCACTTGCCGAGCGAGGTGCACGCTGATGGAAGCCATTCGCAAACTCAGCAGCACCGCTGCGCCGCTGCCGTTTCCCAACATCGATACGGATCAGATCATACCCAAGCAGTTTTTGAAGCGCATCGAGCGCACCGGCTACGAAGACTTTCTCTTCTACGATTGGCGCTACGACCTCGACATTCCCGATCACGTCGAGCCAAAGGCAGATTTCGTCCTCAACAAGCCGGAATACAAAGGCGCGAGAATTCTGATCGCGGAGAAGAATTTCGGCTGCGGCTCTTCGCGCGAGCACGCTGCCTGGGCCATCCAACAGTTCGGTTTCCGCGCCGTCATCGCGCCGTCTTTTGCGGACATCTTCTTCTCCAACGCCGGCAAGAACGGCCTCGTCCTGGCGCGCCTGACGGAGGATGAGGTGAAAACACTCCTCGTGCGCTCGACCGAAAATCCCAAGCACACCATCACCATCGACCTGGAGCAGCAGACCGTCACAGACGATCAGGGTTTTCATGCACGCTTCGAAATGGATCCCTTCCGGAAATACTGTCTGCTGAACGGGCTCGACGACATCGGACTCACGCTCCGCTATGCTGCGGCGCTCGACCGCTACGAAGAAAAACACGACACCGCGTTCTGGTCGCAATCAAAACCAGCCACGCCCGCAATCACTATTTAGGAGAATCGCTAGTCGCATGGCCCAACAGCACACAGCCGGCAACGGCATCGCCCCAGGTAAAAAGAATTCCGCAGCACTCACCGAAGGCGCTTCCCGCGCCGCAGCACGCTCCTTCCTGCGCGGCGTCGGCTTTAGTAAGGAAGACCTGCACAAGCCGATCATCGGCATCGCCAACACGTGGACCGAGATCGGTCCCTGCAATTTCCATCTGCGCGACGTGGCCAAAGCAGTGAAGGAAGGCGTCCGCGAGGCCGGCGGCACGCCCATGGAGTTCAATACCGTCACCATCTCCGACGGCATCACCATGGGCACCCAGGGCATGAAGGCGTCGCTCATCTCGCGCGAAGTCATCGCCGACTCGGTTGAGCTCGTCGCGCGCGGCAATCTCTTTGACGGCATCATTTGCATTGCCGGTTGTGACAAAAACATGCCGGGCACCATCATGGCCATGTGCCGGTTGGATATCCCCGGGCTCATGCTCTATGGCGGTTCCATCGCGCCGGGCAAGCTCAAGCAGCCGGACGGCTCCGTCGTCGACATCACCATTCAGAACGTCTTCGAGGCCATAGGCTCGCATGCCGCTGGCAAAATCACGGACGATCAGCTTGAGGCCGTCGAAGCCGCGGCCTGTCCTGGACCCGGTGCATGCGGCGGCCAGTTCACCGCAAACACCATGGCCATGGCCGGCGAATTTCTCGGCATCTCGCCCATCCAGATCACCGGTGTTCCCGCGATGGCCGCGAACAAAGCGAGCGCCAGCCGCGAAGCCGGACGCCTCATCATGGACCTCGTGCGCAACGATCTGCGTCCCTCCCAAATCATCACGCGCCAGGCGCTCGAAAACGCCATCACCGCTGTCTGCGCTTCCGGCGGATCGACCAATGCCGTGCTGCACCTCATCGCCATTGCACGCGAGATGGGTTTGCAGCTCAGCATGGATGACTTCGACCGCATCAGCGAGAAGACGCCGCTGATCTGCGACTTGACGCCGGGCGGCAAGTACGTCGCACAGGATTATCAGGAAGCCGGGGGATCGCGCGTGCTGGCCAAGCGGCTGCTAGACCGTGGTCTGCTTCACGACACCATCACGGTTACAGGAAACACCTTGCATCAGGAAACCTCGGCTGCCGTCGAAGCGCCGGGCCAGGTAGTCATCCGCCCGTGGGACAAAGCACTCAAGCCGGTTGGCGGTCTGGTCATTCTCAAGGGCAATCTCGCGCCCGACGGTTGTGTCGTCAAGGTTGCCGGGCATGAGCGCGTCTTCCATCGCGGCATTGCGCGTGTGTTTGATAGCGAAGACGACTGCTTTGCGGCAGTTGAATCCGGCAAGATCAATCCCAACGACATTCTCGTCATCCGCTATGAAGGCCCGCGCGGCGGCCCCGGCATGCGCGAGATGCTCGCCGTCACCGCCGCCATCAAAGGAATTCCGGAGCTCTCTGAAACTGTCGCGCTGCTCACCGACGGACGCTTCTCCGGCGCAACGCGCGGCCTCATGGCCGGGCACGTCGCGCCCGAGGCGCAGCTCGGCGGCCCGATTGCCGCAGTGCGCGAAGGTGACTCCATCGTCTTTGACATCCCGAATCGCAAGCTCACGCTCGAAGTTCCCGACGTGGAGATCGCCGTGCGCCTAAAAACATGGAAGGCTCCAGAGCCGCGCTTCAAGAGTGGTGTCTTCCGCAAATACGCGGACAGCGTCAGCTCCGCCTCGCTCGGCGCAGTCACGGTTTAAAGAGTCGCAGAGAAAGGATGAGCTCCATGAGCAAGCAGCAACCTCCGGCTGGCGCAGGTCCCACGCTATTGACTGGCGCGGAGATCGTGTGGGCAACGCTCGAAGGAGAAGGCGTCCGCGAAGTCTTCGGCTATCCCGGCGGCGCCATCCTGCCCATCTACGACGCGCTGCGCAAATTTCCTATCCGCCACGTGCTGGTACGGCACGAGCAGGGCGCGGCACACATGGCGGATGGCTACGCGCGCGCATCCGGCCGCGTCGGCGTCTGCATGGCAACCAGCGGACCCGGCGCCACCAACCTCGTCACCGGCATCGCCACCGCCATGCTCGACTCCGTGCCCATCGTCTGCATCACCGGCCAGGTCTCGTCCAAGGTGCTCGGCTCCGATGCCTTTCAGGAAGTCGACATCACGGGCATCACGCTCCCGATCACGAAGCACAACTTCCTCGTCACCCGTGCGGAAGACATAGCTCCGGCAATCCGTCTCGCCTTTCAGATCGCCGCCTCCGGCCGACCCGGCCCTGTGCTCATCGACATCACCAAGGATGCGCAGCAGGCCACTGCGCCCTTCGATTTCGCGGTTTGCGCGCCATGCGCAGCGCGCCCGCACCCCATGCTGCGTGCGGAGTCAACCGCCATCGGCGAAGCCGTCGCGCTGATTAAATCCGCAAAGCGGCCCGTCATCCTCGCCGGCCATGGCATCACGCAGTCAGGCGCGGAGCAGCAGGTAATCGCCTTCGCGGAGTCGCAGCAGATCCCCGTGGCTTCCACTCTGCTTGGCCTCGGCAGCTTTCCCGCGGCGCATCCGCTGCACCTCGGCATGATGGGTATGCATGGCGAATCCTGGGTCAACCACGCGATTCAGGAAGCCGATCTGCTGCTGGCCTTCGGCATGCGCTTCGACGACCGCGTCACCGGCAACCTGGCACACTACGCGCAGAACGCGAAGAAGATCCACATTGAGATCGATCCATCGGAGGTCAACAAAAACGTCCGTGTGGACGTGGCGCTGATTGGCGACCTGCGCGTCGTTCTCGATACGTTGCTGCCGATGCTCCCAAGGCGCACCGATGCCGGCTGGCTAAGGCAGATCAACGGGTCCAAGGGCACGGCAGCAGTGCGCGACATCATCAACCTGCCGGACAATGGCCATCTCTACGCGGCGCACGTCATCCACGACATCTGGCGCGAGGCGCAGGCCGCGGGCCGGGCACATGACACCATCATAGTTACAGATGTGGGTCAGCACCAGATGTGGGAAGCGCAGTACTTCAAGCATGAAACGCCGCGCTCGCTGATCACCTCGGGCGGCCTCGGCACCATGGGCTTCGCGCTGCCGGCGGCTATCGGCGCCAAAACCGCCTGCCCGCAGAAGGACGTTTGGGTCATCGCCGGCGACGGCGGCTTCCAGATGACCGCGGCCGAACTATCCACCATCGTGCAGGAAAAGCTCGCCATCAACATCGCCATCATCAACAACGGCTTTCTCGGCATGGTGCGCCAGTGGCAGGAGACCTTCTACGAGAAAAACTACTCCGCTTCGCCCATCCTCTCGCCCGACTTCGTCAAGCTGGCGGAGGCCCATGGTATCGAAGGCGCCCACATCACGAGACGCACGGACGTAACACCCACTGTCACGAAAGCGCGGATCTCCGGTCGTCCATTCCTGATCAACTTCCATGTGGAGAAGGAAGACGGCGTTTATCCGATGATCGCGCCGGGCGCCGCGCTGCACGAGATGGTCCACCGGCCCCAACGCGATCCGCTTCTGGAAACTGCGGAGGACGAGTAGATGCTACATACCTTCGTAGCTCTAGTTCAGGACAAGCCCGGCGTGCTCACGCGCGTCGCCTCCCTCTTCCGCCGGCTCAATATCAACATCGTCTCGCTCACCGTCGGCGAGTCAGAGCAGCCCAACACCTCACGCATGACCATCGTCTGCGATGCGCACGAGCACGCCGCCGATCGTATCCGCGCATCGCTCTACAAGCTCGAAACCACGGTCCACGTAGATGAAGTCGACCGCGCCGGCGCCGTCGTCCGCGAGCTCTGCCTGATGAAGATTGCCGTCGGCCCCGATTCGCCGAACGGCCCGCACTCGCGCTCGCAGATCTTCGAGTTGGCCAATGTTTTCAAAGCTCGCGTCGTCGATCTCGCGCCGGAATCAATCATGCTGGAAATGACTGGCAGCTCCAGCAAAATCGAAGGCCTAGTGCAGGTCATCACGGAATCCGGCTACACCATCCTGGAGATCTCCCGTACCGGCCGCATGGCCATGCGGCGCGGCCACCACACCAGCCGCGTGCTCTCTGCCCTCGGCGGTAAACGGGCTACGCATAGCAATGGAAGCGCCCCGGGCGGTAAGCTCGATGCTGACGAGATACTCCCCAACGAATTCGAAAACGTGCACGAAGAAGAGATCTAATTTTCACCACACCACTAACCGCAGCGCTTCGTTGCTCGTCTCTGATTGCTGACTTGCTGACTCGCTGACTTGCTAAAAACAAAGGAGCAACCATGCCCAAGGTTTTTCACGATCAGGACGCCGACCTCTCACTCATCCAGGCCAAAAAAGTCGCAGTGATCGGTTACGGCTCGCAGGGCCACGCCCACTCGCTCAACTTGAAGGACTCCGGTGTGGAAGTCCGGGTCGGATTGCCTTCGACCAGCCGCTCGCGCTCAAAGGCGGAGAAGGCCGGCCTCACCGTGCTCTCAATTGCTGACGCCGCCAAATGGGCCGACGTCATCATGATCCTCGTCCCCGATCAGTCCCAGGCCGAGGTCTATGAGGAACAGATCGCGCAGCACCTCACCAAAGGCAAGCTGCTGCTCTTCGCGCACGGTTTCAACATCCATTTTGGTTTCATCAAGCCGCCCGCCGACATCGACGTTGCGCTCGTCGCGCCCAAGGCGCCCGGCCATCGCGTGCGTGAAATCTTTACCGAAGGCGGTGGCGTCCCCGGCCTGATCGCCGTGCAGCAGGACGCCACTGGCAACGCGCAGAAGCTGGCGCTCTCCTATGCGCGCGGCATCGGCTGCACCCGCGCCGGCGTCTACCAGACCTCCTTCAAGGAAGAAACCGAGACCGATCTCTTCGGCGAGCAGGCTGTGCTCTGTGGCGGTACATCGGCGCTGGTCAAGGCCGGGTTCGACACCCTGGTTGAAGCAGGTTACGCGCCAGAGATGGCCTATTTCGAATGCCTGCACGAGTTGAAGCTGATCGTCGACCTGATGTATCGCGGCGGCCTCAGCTACATGCGCTACTCCATCTCCGATACGGCGGAGTTCGGCGACTACACCGCCGGCCCGCGCATCGTCACCGACCAGACCCGCGCGGAAATGAAGAAGCTGCTGGCCGAAATCCAGGACGGCTCCTTCGCCCGTAAATTTATGGAGGAAAACCGCACCGGCCGGCACCAGTTCGAGAAGTACCGCACAGCGGAGCGCGAGCATCCGATCGAGACGGTCGGCAGCCAGTTGCGGGCAGCCATGCCGTTCCTCGATCCTGTAACCGCCCCTTCACAATCACCACAAGCGCAGGAAGCCACTACAAGCGCATAATTCAGTCGTTCGGCACCTGTAATTGTTTTTTTGGCCCTGCGGTGGATACCGCAGGGCGGCCGCTCGGCTAGGATTAGAACCTCAAGGAGTTCCGCGTGAGCGAAAGCCTGATCGAGCAACCGGTTGCCACATCCATTGACCGTATCGCTGCGCTCACTGACGCTCTGCGCAAAGTTGCGCCGCTCGCCGACCTCAGCGACCAGGAATATCTGTGGCTGGCGACGCACGGCACCGAGCTCTTTGTTGACGCGAACGTCACGGTATTCGAGCAGGGTCAGGCGGCCACGAACATGACCGTCATCCTGAAGGGTGAAGTGCAGGTGCAGCGCGACCATAGCGGCGTCGCGCCGGTTATGTTCATAGGGCGGGCCGGCCAGATCACCGGGCTGCTGCCGTTCTCCCGCATGAAGACATGGGGCGGCCGGGGCGTCAGCACTGCGCCTACGTGGGTGCTCCAATTCGACCGCTCAGTTTTCCCACAAATGCTGACCGCGATACCTTCCATGACACAGCGCGTGGTCAGCATCCTGCTCGACCGCTCGCGCGAAGTCACGCGCATGGAGCAGCAGTCGGAGAAGCTCAACGCGCTCGGCAAGCTCGCCGGCAATCTCGCGCACGAGTTGAACAATCCTGCATCTGCTGCGCAGCGTGCCGCCTCCGGCATGCTGCAGGAGCTGGAGATCTTCGGCCGCGAGCGCTTCCGCCTTGGCAGCCTTTGTTTCGAGCCGGAGCATGTCGAGGCATTGCGCCAATGGGACGAGCACATGCGCGGCAGCCTGGAAGGCAAGCCTTCGCTTACGCCCGCGCAGGTCGCCGTGCGCGAAGAAGCCCTGACTCGCTGGCTGCAGGAGCGGCAGATCGCCAACATCGGACAGATCGCGCCCGAGTTTGCAGAGGCCGGCATCACGCCGGAACATCTCGCGGCGCTGCCGGATTTTCTGACCGCGGAAAGCACCGCGCTCCTGCTCTCGCAGCACGCGTCCACGCTGCGCGCCGAGCGCATGGCAGAAGCGATGCTGGACTCGACAGCGCGCATCTTTGACCTGATTCGCGCGATCAAGGACTACTCGTACATGGACCAGGCGCCGATCCAGGACGTCGATGTGCCGCAAAGCCTGGAGAATACGCTGGCCATGTTGCAGTCGCGCCTGCAGCATGTGGTCATCGAGCGCGACTACGAACCCAACCTGCCCTTTGTTTCGGCCTACGGCAGCGAGCTGAACCAGGTGTGGACTGTGCTGCTGGAAAACGCACTGGACGCCATCAAGAATCGCGGACGCATCACGCTGCGCGTGCGCCGCGCCTCCGATATCGTGCTGGTCGAGGTGGAAGACAACGGCCCCGGTATACCCAAGGACCAACAGGTGCGCATCTTCGAACCGTTCTTCACCACCAAGGCGCCGGGACATGGCCTCGGTCTGGGGCTCGACACTGCACAGCGCATCGTTCGCATGCACCGAGGTTACCTGTTCGTCCAAAGCGTGCCGGGCAAGACCTGCTTCCAGGTCGGCCTGCCGCTGCAGCAGACCGGCGCCTATTGAGGCTTTCGGCCCTCAGATGTTACACGTGTAACATGTGCACACAGAACAGGGCAAAGACTCTTGCAAACAATTGTGTGAAGGGTGGTTACATAATTAAATGTAACCGCGTTCATCGCTTATTCTGCCCTGTAATGGTGCAATTCATCTTCAAAGCGCCTGGTTTTGTCCCCACTCGTTGAACTGGCCGGATCGTAGCGATCCGGCCAGTCCCAGTCGCAGAACAGATCGCTGCTTTAGTCGCGCCGCTCCGGTGTTTGTCTGCGCGCGATACAGTTGATCACTGTACCCGGGTCTGTGATGACAATTCGCAGATCGTTTCCGCCATCACCGATCACGAAGAAGGCATCGAACGTGTCACCGGAATCATCCTGGACCTTGTAAGTCCCTGTGCAGTCAGGGTTCACCTGGTAGGTGCCGCTTTCCACTCCGGGAGCCACGCTGCCGTTCACGCTGGACACCCCGCTGATGGTCATCTTGCCGTGCCCGTCGAAGCTGTCCAGATTGACACCGGCGAACGGCCCGACTCCAACGATGGTGCCGGTGTCCTGATCTACATAAGCGCCCCTCAGGGTAGCGTTGGAGCAGCCTCTGTCGGCGGCTTTCGCCGTGGACCCTGCAGCCATGGCAAGTGCCAGGACCGCGACGATGTTGAGAACCCTTGCTGCCTTCGTGTGTTTCATAGTCTCTCCTTTGGGTACGTAGGTTTTGGCAAGAAGATCAGCCGAGTGTCTGATCTCCTCCCCGCGTTCTGTACAACCGTTTCAGCATGGAGTTCAGGCAAATCAGCGCCGCGCCATCGGCCGTGGTGATGTGGTGCAGGTCATCGGACTCCACCCAGGCCTGCATCTCCGCCGGACGTAAGTTCGCAACGGTGCCGACATCGTTGAGCGGGATCACCTCCGTCTCCGCGCTGCACCGCGAACACCAGGCCCGCCGCGACGTTCGTCCGCGAAGGATCAGAAGTGAATCGGTCACGATCGTGATCCTGGTGCGCTTTGCCATCGCTCTTCCCTTTAGTGCGTTCCGAACATCCTCTGTCCGGAATGCAGGAGCGAGCATCACGCTCTCGCGGCGGGGAAGTCCTTGGAAGGGCGATGATGATTTCTGATGATTTCTCGCGCTCGACTAAGTGCAAGAAAGTACGACGCTTTCGGGACCATGTACGTGGTGAGTCGCGCGCCGGCTCGCAAGGAAGCCATGGTAAAATCCCCCACGAAGCAAAACCCGAGCTGTTTCTCCGCAGCGCATTTTTAAGACTGAGGCCATCCATCGGGGAGAAATGAGACTGGCGGAGAGCTAAGCAGGATGTGCCCGCCCTGGTTTTGCCGCAATTCCCGCGAACGGGAGCGGAACAGGTTGCTTCCTCATGGCCGCGAGCGCAGAGCCGCAGACCCGCCAGCTATACGAGTTCGGACCTTTCCGCCTTGATCCGCAGAAGGATGTACTGCTGCGGGAGGACGAGATCGTTCCGATTGCGCCCAAGGCATTTCAGATCCTGCTTGTGCTGGTCCGCCACAACAACGAGGTCGTCACCAAAGACGACCTGATGAAAACAATCTGGCCGGATACCTTCGTCGAAGAAGCCAACCTGAGCCGGAACATCTTCCTCCTGCGCAAGGCGCTCGGCGAGAGTCCGCAGGACCACCAGTACATCGTCACCGTTCCCGGGCACGGTTATCGGTTCGCGGAAGATGTGCGGGTGGTGCTCGATCGCGAGCTCACCGTCGTCGCCGCAAGCCATTCCAATATCGAACTACAGGTTGAAGAGAGCAGGCCGTGGGCGTGGATTGCGGCCGTGGCAGTTCTCTTCCTCCTGGTGATCGCCGCCGCCTGGAAGCTGTTCGTCCATCGCGAACCGGTACTTACCGGTAAAGACACCGTCGTGCTCGCCGATTTCACAAATTCCACCGGCGATCCGGTCTTCGATGGAACCTTGCGTCAAGGCCTTGCTGTGCAGTTGCAACAATCGCCGTTCCTCAGCCTGATCTCCGACCAAAGCATTCAGCAGACCCTGCGACTGATGAACAAGCCCATTGATGCGCGCCTGGCGCCTGAGATCGCCCACGAGATCTGCGTGCGCACGGGAAGCGCCGCTGCTCTTGAAGGCTCGATCGCAAGCCTGGGAAACCAATATGTTCTGGGCCTGAAGGCTGTCAATTGCCGCAATGGCGAGACCCTGGATGAGGAGCAGGTGCAGGCGGCCCGAAAGGAAGATGTGCTCAACGCTCTGACCACGATCGCGAGCAGGTTTCGTTCTCGTGTCGGAGAATCGCTCAGCACCATCCGGGAACACGATACCCCGCTCGAACAGGCCACCACGTCCTCCCTGGACGCGCTGCAGAATTACAGCGCCGGCCTTTCCATCATGGGCCGTGGCCATTTTCGAGAGACCCTTCCATTGTTCGATCGGGCCATCGCGATCGATCCCAATTTCGCCATGGCTTACTACCTTCGGGGAGTCGCCTATGAACAGGTCGGAGAAATGGAGCGCAGCGCAGAGGATTCCAAACGGGCCTTCAGATTGGTCGATCGCGTCTCCGAGACCGAGCGATTCAGTATCACCGCCTACTATTACAGGTTCACGGGCGAGTTGGACAAAGAGATCGACTCCTGGCAATTGTCTGCTCGCAACTATCCCCGCCACTGGGATCCCCACAATCAATTAAGCGTCACCTATATGGATATGGGCGAGTTCGAAGAAGGCCTGAAGGAAGGCCTGGAGGCCGCTCGCCTGGAACCCCATGTGGAACCGCCTTGGCGCCGGCAAATGGATGCCTTGATGTGCCTGAATCGGCTGCCTGAGGCGGACGCTGTAGCAGTGAAGGTTCGCGCACTGGGCATCGACGGCTCGAGAATTCACCAGCGCTTTCTCGAGCTGGCGTATCTCAAGCGCGACCAAGCGTCAGTTGCGCGTGAGATTCAGTGGTTTTCAGGGAAGCCCGAAGAGTACCTCAGCTTTGGTCTGCAAGCCGCGTGGCTGAACATGCATGGGCAACGGCGTGAGGCCAGCAGGCAATACCAGCGCGCTGCGGAGACGGCGAGGAGGCTGGGACTCGGATACGTCGCTGACGATTTTCAGGATGCCGACGCGCGTGCGGATGCGCTGAATGGCAGTTGTCGGAGTGCGCGCCGGGTGGGACGTCCGGCTTTGGCATTGGCGATGTGTGGTGAAACAGCCAAGGCGGAAAAACTCGCTGCCGAAACATCTACGTCGTATCCCAATGGAGTCATCTGGAACGAGGTGCAGTTACCCGAGATTGAGGCGATGATCGAACCCGCTAAAGGCATCGAGGTGCTGGCATCCGCCACGCCGTACGAGCGTGCCTATCCCGATGCGCCTTACATACGCGGGATGGTTTATCTGCAGATGAAGAGAGGCACGGAAGCGGTTGCGGAGTTTCGGAAAATTGCTGACCACGAGGGCGCCAGTTGGGCAGCGACATGGATTCACCCAAACTGGGGGCAATACTATGCGCTGTCTTATCTGGGCATGGCACGCGGCCACGTGCTTGCGGGCGAGGGCGCCCAGGCCAGGGATGCTTATGGAAAGTTTTTTGATTTCTGGAAGACCGGCGATCCTGATTCTCCCATCCTCAGGCAGGCTAAGGCGGAGTTTGCGAGGCTCCGGTGAGAAGGGGCGGCGAGCGGATTGAGCAAGTGAGCCCGCATCCTGATGACAACTTCAAACAGACTTAGCTGGTCAAAATTCGCCGATGCACTTCTTGAGCTTCGTGGCAAAGGAACCTTGGTGCGCAAACCCACACGCTGCGGCGGACGCGCTGAAGCCTGCGCCGCCTTGACGCGGCGGCGGCCTTCCCTTAGCCTCAGACCATGATCTTCTCCTCTGGCGGACGAATGCCTATGGCCATGCGCACCCTGGCTGGTGTGCAGTTTGCGCCTGGACGCTGAGCGCCCGCTCCAGATGCGAACCGACCGGCCAGGGACAAGCCATCCATCCTCTTCGATCTTGACCGACTGACAGCGCACTGGAGATTTGCCTTGCGACCCGTTGATTGTTTCGCCTCGCCGGAGGTGACCCGTGAAGTTTGAAACCCTGCTCCTGAACTTCGATCCCGCGCCGGGCGACCGATACCGCCCTGCAAACACGCCGATTTATCAGACGGCGACCTTCCGCCAGGACTCGGCTACCTCGTTCGGCGATTTCGACTACACGCGCAGCGGCAATCCGACGCGCGCCGTGCTGGAGACTCAGCTTGCGCTGCTCGAATCCGGGACACGGGCTTTTTGTTTTTCCACCGGCCTTGCCGCCATCACGGCGGTGACGCGGCTGCTGAAGCCGGGCGAGCAGATCCTGGCCTGCGACGATCTCTACGGCGGCACCTATCGATTGTTCTCGCGCATCCTGGCCAACCGCGGCATCACGGTGCAGTATGTCGACTTCGCTGACGAGGCGGCGTTTCAAGCCGCGTTGACGCCGGCGGTGAAGCTGGTGTATTTGGAATCACCGACCAATCCGCTGTTACATATTCTGGATCTTGCGCGCGTGGCGACGCTGGCGCATCAACATGGCGCGCGCGTTTGCGTGGACAACAGCACCATGTCGCCCTATCTGCAGAGGCCGCTCGAGCTGGGCTGCGATATCGTGATCCACTCGGCGACGAAGTTCCTGTGCGGCCACAGCGACGTGATGGCCGGGGCGGTGATTGTCCGCGATGCAGGGCTGGTGGACGACCTCTATCTAATCCAGAACGGCGAGGGTGGCGGCCTCGCGCCTTTTGACAGCTTTCTGGTCCTGCGCGGGCTGAAGACGCTGGCGCTGAGGCAGGACAGGCAACAGGCAAATGCAATTGCGGTGGCGAACTTCCTGAAGCAGCATCCGAATGTGGCCGACGTTTACTTCCCCGCGCTGGCGCCACCGGAAGCCGCGGCGATCCATCAGAAGCAGGCCAGCGGTCCGGGTTCGGTGCTCAGCTTCCGTACCGGCGATCCGGAGCTGTCGCGCCGCATGGTCGAAGCTTGCAAGCTGCATACCATCACAGTCAGCTTTGGCGGGGTCAACTCCACCATCAGCCTGCCGAACTACATGTCCCATGCCAGCATTCCCGCGCATCTGCGTTCGCAGAAGCAGATACCAGGCGACCTGGTGCGGATTTCGGTGGGGATCGAAGCCCTTGATGACCTGACCGCCGACCTGGACCAGGCGTTCACGGTTGCGCGCGGATAGCGTCACGACTCCAATTTCATAGATTTGTTCGTTCCGTTGTCGTTTTTCTGCACTCTCGTTCGACTAGTCAGTAGAGGCGAGAGTTGCGATGTGCGGAAGGTCAGAAACCATACGAAAATTATCGGGCCGGGCGAGGGCTCTTCGTCTTCGTTTCGCGAATCTGCCGGAAGGCGCGCCTGGCCTGCGTAGGAAGGTCCAACCCGGGCTCGCGATACCAGCGCAGATGGGCCTGGTCGAAGGCGGTGCAATAGAAGGCGGCCGCCAGTTCGCAGCGCGCCCGATCGCCGCGGTAGGCCTTTCGCTTCACCAGCTCCTGGCTGAGAATGGGAACCCAGCGGCCCATGGCGCAGAGAAAGCGTCCGCGGAGATCCGGCTCCTCGAACATCAATCCCAGCATTTCCTTGGGCTTGCGCATGTCTTTCATCTCTTCCTGCATTACGGAAAGCATGGCGTGTTCAAGGGCCGCCAACGGATCGCGGCTTTTGGGCGCTTCGGCAAAGCGTTGTGCGATGCGCTGACCGAAATGCTCCACGCTGAAGGAAAGCAGCTCCTCCTTGGTGCGGAAATAGCGGAAGAAGGTGCGCCGGGAGACGCCTGCCTTGCGGCTGATCTCCTCAATCGTGGCCCGGTCAAAGCCCACGGTGCCAAACAAATCCCACGCCGCCTGCTCGATCTCCCTGAGAACGAACTCATGTTTCCGCTCGCGAAGCGAGCCGGAATCCTGAGATTTCGTCCCGTGTTCGCCGCCGGTTGTGCGAATCGTTTTCTGCACTGCATGCAGATTATGGCACAGGGTGCCATTTTATGAAAAAATACGAATCCGATGAGTCCCGGACCCCGGCGCTCTCATCTACTGCGCTAGCACTCCAAACACCCGTCGGGCGCCACGTACGTTCCGGCATACCAAATTTGAACTGCGCGTCCGCAGACGCACTTTTTTCTGGGAAGGCTCCCATGATTTCAGCAAGCACCTCGCCCCGCTCTTTCTGTGCGTTGAGCGAAATCTCCGATCGCACCGCCTGCATGCACGCGCCCGGGCTGCCCTCGGCTGCGGCGCTTCTGCTGCTGGCCGGCCTGGCGCTGATTGCCGGCTGCAGCAAGCCAGCGAACGGGGGTGGTCCACCGCAGTATCCGCCGCCGGACGTGACCACCGCCACGGTGGAGCAGAAGGACGTGCCCATTTACGGCGAGTGGGTGGCCAACCTCGACGGCTATGTGAACGCGCAGATCCAGCCGCAGGTTACCGGCTATCTGATCCGGCAGAACTATAAAGAGGGCTCCGAGGTGCGCAAGGGCCAGGTCCTCTATGAGATCGACCCCCGGCCGTTCCAGGCCTCCGTCGATCAGGCGACCAGCCAGCTTGCCCAGGCAAAGGCAACCCTGCAATTGGCGCAGATCAATACCAAGCGCGATACACCGCTTGCCGAAGCGCGCGCCATCGCCCGATCGCAACTGGACAACGACCTGCAGACGCAGGCGGCGGACGAAGCCAGCGTGAAAGCGCAGGAGGCTGCGGTCGAGACTGCCCAGTTGAACCTGGGCTGGACCAAGGTGCGCTCGCTGCTGGACGGGATTGCCGGCATCGCTGCCACGCAGGTCGGCAGCCTGGTCAAGAACGACACCGTGCTCACGACGGTCTCGCAGGTGCAGCCGATCAAGGTGTACTTCGCGATCAGCGAGCAGGAGTACCTGGCGCTCTCGAAGAAGGCGCGCGAAGGCGGAGCGGCCGATCTGCTGCACGCCTCGAGCCGCGTGCCGATTGAGCTCACGCTATCGAATGGAAATGTCTACCAGAGCAAGGGCTACATCGTCTTCGTCGATCGCGAAGTGAATCCCCAGACAGGCACCATTCGCGTCGCGGCGGCCTTCCCCAATCCGCAGAGCCTGCTGCGTCCGGGACAGTACGGCAGGGTACGTGCGCAGACCCAGATCGAGCATGACGCGCTTCTCGTTCCACAGCGCGCCGTCACCGAGTTGCAGGGCTCCTATCAGATCGCCGTCGTGAATGCGGACAACAAAGTCCATATCCAGCAAGTGCAGGTAGGGCAGCAGATCGGCGCGAATTGGCTGATCACCAGCGGACTCAAGCCGGGCGAGCAGGTGGTGGTGGAAGGCACGGGCAAGCTGGCAGACGGCATCCCGGTCCACCCCCATCCCGAGACGCCGGAGCAGGCGAACGCGGACCAAGCTGGCGGCCCAGGCGGCGCACCGGGTAACGCATCCGGAAAGACTGCCGAAAAGCCGTCCGCCGGCAGCGAGGGCAAATAAACATGTCCAAGTTCTTTATCAACCGGCCCATCGTGGCCATGGTGATCTCGATCATCATGGTCATCGTCGGGGTGGTGGCGATGCTCAGCCTGCCGACCTCGCAGTTCCCCAACATCGTGCCGCCTGAGGTGGTGGTGCAGGCCACCTATCCCGGTGCCGACGCCAAGACACTTGAGCAATCCGTAGCAACGCCGATCGAACAGCAGGTCACGGGCGTGGATCACATGAACTACATGTATTCCACGAACGCGAACAACGGCGCCATGTCGCTGACGGTCGACTTCGACATTGCGACCAATCCGGACATCGACCAGGTCCTGACGCAGCTTCGCGTGAATCAGGCCACGCCGCAGCTGCCCGCGCAGGTGAACACCGCCGGCGTCACCGTCATCAAGTCGCTGGCGTCGCCCCTGATGTTCGCCATGCTCTACTCGCCCAAGGGTACCTACGACACGAATTTCCTCGTCAACTACGCCTACATCAATATGGCGGACGAGTTGACGCGTGTGCCCGGTGTGGCGCGTGTCCAGGTATTCGGCGGCCAGTACGCCATGCGCGTCTGGGTCGATCCGAGCAAGCTGGCCAAGCTCGGCGTGACCGTCCCGCAGATCGTCAGCGCGATGCAGGTGCAGAACAACGTGAACCCTGCCGGGCAGATCGGCGGCGAGCCGGTTCCCGGCGGCCAGGAGTTTACCTATACCGTCCTCTCCCAGGGACGCCTGGTGACCCCCGAACAGTTCGGCCAGATTGTGATTCGCGCGAATCCCGACGGCTCCGTGCTGCGCCTGCAGGATGTCGCGCGGGTTGAGCTCGGCTCACAGACCTACAACGTGAATGTGCGCTACAACGGTCAGATTGCGGCCGGCATGGCGATCTTCCAGTTGCCTGGCTCGAATGCCGTAGCCGCTGCGGCCGCGGTGAACAAGAAGCTGGCCGAGCTGCAGAAGCGCTATCCGGTCGATATGGCTTCAGCGGTGCCGCTGGATACGACCAAGGCCGTTACCCAAGGCCTGCATGAGATCGTGGTCACGCTGGGGATTGCGCTTGGCCTGGTGATCCTGGTCGTCTATGTCTTCCTGCAGGGCTGGCGCGCCACCCTCATCCCGCTGCTCGCCGTGCCGGTCTCGCTCATCGGTACGTTTGTTGTCTTCCCCGCGCTTGGCTTTTCCATCAATACGCTGTCGCTGCTGGGGCTGGTGCTGGCCATCGGCCTGGTGGTCGACGACGCGATCGTGGTGGTAGAGGCTGTCGAACACCATATTGAAGAGGGAATGTCGCCCAAGGAAGCCTCGATCGCGGCCATGGAACAGGTCGCGAGCCCGGTGATCGCTATCGCGCTGATTCTTGCGGCCGTCTTCATACCTACCGCTGCCGTGCCGGGCATTACAGGGCGGCTCTATCAGCAATTCGCCATCACCATTGCAATCTCAGTGCTGTTCTCCGCCTTCAACGCGCTGACGCTGAGCCCTGCTTTGTGCGCCTTGCTGCTGAAGCCGAAGAAGCCCAGCCGCGGGCCGATGGGCTACTTCTTCCGGTGGTTCAACTCGGCGTTTGGCCGCACCCGGGATACCTACGTCCGCACCTCCGGCCTGCTCATACGGAAGTCCGGCTTTGCGCTTGTCTTCCTGGTGCTGATCTCCGCCGCAGCGGTATGGATTGGGCGCGGTATCCCCAACTCTTTCCTGCCCGACGAGGACCAGGGCTACCTCTACGTTGGCATGGTGCTGCCCAATGCGGCATCCCTGCAGCGCACGACGGAAGCCTCCAAACACGTTGAGGATGTCATTCTCAAGACTCCGGGTGTTGCCAGCATCGTCAGCGTCAACGGCTTCAGCCTGCTCAGCTTCACGCAGAGCACCTACACGGCGTTCTACTTCGTCACTCTGAAGCCGTGGGACAAGCGCAAGGCTAAGGACGAGCAATATATCGCCATCCAGCAGCACATCGCCCAGGGACTTGGCGGCATCCGGGAAGGCATTGCATTTTCGTTTCCGCCACCTTCCATTCCCGGTGTCGGGACATCGGGCGGCGTCTCCGCGGTGCTGGAGGATCGCTCTGGCGGATCGCAGCAAACACTTACTGACAATGTCAACAAATTCATGGGGGCCCTGCGCCAGCGGCCGGAGATCGCAAACGTGATCACCACGTATGTGCCGAACGTTCCGCAGATCTACGTGGACGTCGACCGCGCCAAAGCGATCCAGGAAGGTGTCAGCCTGGCTGATGTGTACGAGACGCTCCAGACATTCATGGGCGGCAACCTGGTGAACTACTTCAATCGCTTCGGACGCCAGTGGCAGACGTACATCGAAGCCGAAGGCACTTCGCGCACGAACATCAGCAACATCGGCCAGTTCTATGTGCAGAACGCCTCCGGCAACTCCATTCCGCTATCGGCGCTCACCTCCGTCAAGCGCATTACCGGGCCGGAGTTCACCATGCGCTACAACGAATATCAGGCGGCACAGTTGATCGCGACCGCGAAACCGGGCTACAGCTCTGCCCAGGCGACGGATGCGTTTGAAGAGGTGTTCCGCCAGACCATGCCTAGAGAGATGGCGCTGGACTATCAGGGCATGACCTTTCAGGAACAGAAGGCCGCCCAGGGGGTCTCGTCTTCGACGATTTTTGCCGTATCGCTGCTCTTCGTCTTCCTGATCCTGGCTGCGCAGTATGAGAGCTGGTCCCTGCCATTCAGCGTTCTGCTAAGCACGCCAATCGCTGTCTTCGGCGGCTTTCTTGCGCTGTCATTACGCGGATTGGAAAACAACGTCTACGCGCAGATCGGCCTGGTCATGTTGATCGGACTGGCGGCCAAGAATGCCATTCTGATCGTGGAATTCGCGCGCAGCGAATATCAGAGCGGCAAGACTATCTACGATGCCGCACTGGCCGGCGCTCAGCTCCGTCTGCGTCCCATTCTGATGACGGCCTTCGCCTTCATCCTGGGCTGCATTCCGCTCTGGGTGGCCAGCGGTGCCGGTGGCATCTCGCGCCAGGTGCTGGGGACCGTGGTGATCGGCGGCATGCTGGCCTCCACGCTGATCGCCATCTTCATCGTTCCCGTGACGTTCGCCGTAGTCGAGCGGATCACACACCGCGTCGCGACCAGGGGTGCACGCAAGGAGACACGTGAGACTGTGATTTCCGGAGATGGCCTATGAGAAAGCAAAGTATCGCCATCACGCTGAGCGCGGCAACGCTTCTGTTGTCGGGCTGCACGGTGGGGCCGAAGTACAAGCGGCCCACCATCGACGCCCCGACCGTGTACCGCGGGGCGGAAGCAAGCGGCAACACGCAGACCAGCGAGACGCCGCACGACTTGAACGGCACCCCGCTGCCCGGGCAGGCGAACACACCAGCCTCCACAGCCATCTCGCTCGGCGACGAGAAGTGGTGGGAGGTCTTCGGCGATCCCGAGTTGCAGAACCTGATCCGGGCTGCGCTCAAGCAGAACTACGATGTGGGCATCGCCGCGGAACGGGTCATGGAAGCGCAGGCGCAGGTCGGCATCACGCGCTCGCAGGAGTTCCCGCTGATCAATGCGGCCGGCGGATACAACGCGCAGCGCTACCCATCCGCGCAGTTCGGCGGGCTGGGCTCGTTCGTCACCCATCTCGGCCAGCTCGGCTTGTCCTCCTCATGGAACATCGACTTCTGGGGGCAGTATCGCAATGCAACCAAGGCGGCACGGGCGCAGTTGCTGGCCAGCACGTGGTCGCAGCGCGAGGTGATGGACACCCTGGTCCTCAACGTAGCCACCGGCTACTTCCAGTTGCGCGCTCTCGATCTTGAACTGGAGATCGCCAAGCGCACACTCGCCTCGCGGCAGGAGTCGCTAAAGCTGACACAGACGCTTGAATCAGGCGGCAGCACCAGCATGCTCGATGTGCGCCAGGCGGAAGAACTGGTGGCCACCGCGGCGGCGACGATTCCCGACATCGAGCGGCAGATCACCCAGGAAGAGAATGCCCTGCAGACGCTGCTGGGCCAGAATCCGGGCGCCGTCGCGCGGGGTCTGCCCATTGATCAGCAGCCGCGCATGCCCGTGGTGCCTGCCGGACTACCCTCTTCGCTGATCGAGCGGCGGCCGGACATCCGCCAGGCAGAAGAGCAGCTCATCGCGGCGAACGCCCAGATCGGCGTGGCCAAGGCGCAGTATTTCCCGGCGATTTCGCTCACCGGCCAGGTTGGGACAGCCAGCAACGCGCTGAACACGCTTTTCCACGACTCGACATTCGCGTACTCCTACGGTGCGGCAGCGGCCGAGCCGATCTTTGATGCCGGACGTATTCGTAACAACGTCCGTCTCACCGAAGCGCAAAAACGCGAGGCGGTGCTCGCTTACAAGAAGACGATTGCGCAGGCGTTTGGCGACGTCTCGAACGCACTGGTCTCCTACCAGAAGTACCGCGAGTTTCGCGAGCAGCAGGAGCAGCTGGTCACGGCATCGCGCGATGCCGTCAACCTCTCCAACATGCGCTACAAGGGCGGCTACTCCAGCTATCTGGATGTGCTGACCAACCAGACAAATCTCTTCTCCGGGGAGCTCACGCTTGCCTCCGCGCGGGAGGAAGAGATGCTCTCGCTGGTGCAGCTCTATAACGCTTTAGGGGGCGGCTGGCAGCAATAAGTAACATGGGATATGAAAAGGCCGTCTTCGGACGGCCTTTTTTCTTTGCGCCATTCCCATCCTGAAACAGCTTGTTCCCGCAATCGTGCCACTTTCGTTGCACATCTGCCTTGTGACTCCCGCTTTGTGCGTCTGACTTGCACTTTCGTGGCACAAGAAGACGCGCATAACCTTGCCATAATGTCTCCACTGCGAGCGGCAATCTTCCATACACCCATCGACTCGCAAACGGGCCCACACACAGGCAGCAACGCCTAGCGTGCGGGCATTCACTTTTCTCCCGACCACCGGCAATGCTCAGCAGCCGCGGCGGAGATGGATGGCAGGATGGCTATGGTCCGCAACTTCTCTGTACTCGCCCAGGTGTCCACCGTGTTTTCACTGGTGGGCGCAGGACTTCTTGGTTTCGGCAGCGCAACCGCCCACGCACAAGCAACGCCGCGCATCACCGGTCCGGTGGATGAGTCGGCGCTGGTGTCGCTTCCCGGCGAAGTGCATCCGTGGGCACGTGCGCAGTTCGATCGCGGCGTTGCTCCAGCAAACCTGAGCGGGCACATGTTGATGGTGCTGAAGCGCTCACCCGAGCAGGAAACCGCGCTCCAGAGCTTCCTCAGCTCGCAGCAGGACCCTCATTCGCCGAACTATCACAAGTGGCTTACGCCGGAAAATTTCGGCAAGCGCTTCGGCGTTGCTGATTCCGACGTGCAGAGCGTATCCAGCTATTTGTCCTCGCAAGGGATGAGAGTGGGGCGAGTCTACGGCAGCCACATGGCCATTGAGGTGGAGGCAACCGCCGGCCAGATCCACTCCGCCTTTCAGACCGAGATACACGCCTATTCCGTCGGCGGCAAGACTTACTACGCGAACAACTCGAATCCGAAGGTTCCTGCCGCACTGAGCAGGGTTATCGCCGGCGTCGCATCGCTGAACAGCTTCCACGTGGAAGGCGGTTCGGGCGCAGGCACGCAGGCAACCCTTGACTCCGCGACACACACGCTGCGACCTCTCTACACGACTACAACGACCACTCCCAACACCTACGGCGTCTCCCCGGCTGACCTCGCAGTCATCTATGGAGTACCCGCGAGCACAGCGCAGGGGCTCGGGGGCAAGAACGTCAACGTTGGCATCGTAGGCGATTCCGATATCAACGTGGCATACGTCAACAACTACCGCACCACCTTCGGCCTGACCGCAAAAACGCCCATCGTTGTCGTGGATGGCAACGATCCCGGCGTCAACGGCGACGCATACATCGCCTACAAGCAGATCGAGTTGGTCAGCGCGGTCGCGCCCAACGCAAACATCTACTACTACACATCGGCTACCACCGATTACGATTCCGGTATCTACTTCGCGCTGATCCGCGCGGTAGAAGACAACCAGGTGCAGGTACTGCTGAACGGCTTTCAGGAATGCGAGAGCGCGGTCGGCAGCGGCGCCATGCAACTCGTCAACTCAGTAGCGGAGGAAGCCGCGGCGCAGGGCATGACCTTCGTGGCCGCAGCCGGCAACTCCGGTGCCGCAGGATGCGCCGTGCCTGGCACTTCAGGCAGCGCAGCCAGCGCTGCATACGCCGTCAACGGATTCGCCAGTTCGCCATACCTGACGGCGGTCGGCGGAACAGATTTCTACTACGGCCTCGGTTCCATGGGCAATTACTGGAACACCAGCAACGGCGCCAACTATATGTCGGTGAATACGAATCCGACTATTTCCAAGCCGCCGACCGGTTATCTTGTCGGTTATTTCAAGACCGGCCAGTATCAGGAGCAGGTGTGGAACGACAGCTACGCCGCCAACGGGAATTCCAGTGTAAGCGACTCAGTGCAGATGGCCAGCGGCGGCGGTGTCAGCACCGTCGGGCTGGATGGAACCTCTACGCCTCAACCCATACCCTCCTACCAGGTTGGAAAGATCAACGGGATCAGCAGCACGGCACGTGTCATTCCTGACGTCTCATTCTTTGCCGGAAGCGGCGCCAACAATACGCAGGGCAACAACAACACTGCATATATGTTCTGCATGCAGTCGTCGGATTGCCTGTCGACGGGGACAGTGCGGTTTACCTATTCAGGCGGCACGGAGGCATCGAGCGCGGTTTTTGCCGGCGCGGTCGCGCTGGTTGTGGCGCAATACAATTCCAGCTCCCGCTTCGGAATCGGCAACGTCAACCCGACTCTTTATGCGCAGTTCAACTCCCTGATCTCGCACGACATCACTCTGGGAACCAACGAGCTGGCCTGCAGCAGCGGTACGAACTGCGCCGGCGGGCACATGAGCGGATATCTGGCCAAAACCGGCTACGATGCAGCCACGGGCCTGGGCAGCTTCAACATCACGAGCTTCGTCACCGGCTACGCGCCCTCTAACACAACGCCGAGTTCGGTCGCGTTGAGCGTCACCGATGCTAATGGCAAGGCCTTTCCGACGTGCATGGTGAACGGTGTCTCATCGCACTGCATCAGCCACAGCACTTGGGTGACGCTTGGGGTGGCAACAACACCTTCCGCAGCAACCGGCGACGTTGCCATCTTCACCTCCAGCCCGTTGCAGGCTGAAGCGTCTGTCGAAACGCTGACGCTGGCCGGCGGCAAGGCAACAGATACATGGAACCTGCTGCCCGGCGGCAGCTATAACATCTACGCCCGCTATGCAGGCGACGCGACCTATGCTCCCAGCGTAAGCGTGACTCCCTTCCCCATCACCGTAACTCCGGAAAACTGCCAGATGGTGACGTACAAACACAACGTCAACATCGGCAGCACCACCAATATTGGCTATGGTACGCCTGTGTACATTACGGTTGAACCGTACTCTGGCAGCAACACCAACAATGTCGGCATCCCATCGGGATCTATCAATGTTACAGACAACGGTACTCAGATCACCACACTGCCGACCAACTCGGAAGGCGCGGCGACGTTCAGCTCGAACCTGCTGGCGTTCGGCAGCCACGCCATCATTCTGACCTACCCGGGAAATGCCAGCTTCAACTCCTGCTCTGCCGGTCCTTTCATTGCGAATATCACCAAATCGAATACCAGTCTCACCCTGAATCCGCCGAACCCCAACGTCTCCTCGGGATCGATAGCGCTGACCGCAGTGGTGCAGTCCTCAACGACGCCAAACAATGGCGTGCCTCCCAGTGGCACCATTACTTTCAAAAATGGAAATACGACACTTGCGACGCAGGCACTCACCGCCGGCTTTGATCAATATGGCAATGCCATCGAAACCGCCAGCGTCGTCATCAACAGCAGCATCGTACCGGTAAACGGCAGTATCACCGTTACCGCCGCTTACAGTGGCGACGCAAACTATAATCCGCAGAACTCCGGCACAACAGTCACCAACAATCCCGGACTGTTTAACGGATTTTTCGGAAATGCCGGCTCGTCGACCACGACGATCACCAGCATTACGGATACGCAAGGTCTCAGCGGTACGACTCCGAACGGGCCTTTTCCGGCCACTGATTCATTGACGTTGAACATCACGGTACTTACGCCAAATAATCCTCCGGATCAGGATTGCATTTTCTTCGGCATCATCTGCAGCGAGCCGCCTGCTACTCTGAGTGTCTACGCGAACGGAATCCTTCTGACCAACAGCTTGGCAGTGACCTCCAACGGCACTGAGAGTTATACCGTCCCGCAGCTGAATGGCTACTTGAACCTGCCTTCCGGCCAGGTCGTATTTACCGTGCTCTACAGCGGCTGGAGTTTTACATACGGCGCAGATTTTTATCAGGTCTCGGCGTCCAGCGGCGTTTCGCCAACGCTCACCATCAGCGATGACCGCACCAATGCCGACTTCTCGCTGCAGGCGGATACTGTGGTCAACCAGGGCAGCCAGCTGGTGTCTACGGGAGCGACACAGGCCAGCTACAATCTACGCCTCACGTCGCTCTATAACTTCCAGAGCGCGTACGGCTCGAAAGCGATCAACCTGAGCTGCAGTGTTGTCGGGTATAGCGTGGGCGGCGTTCGCCCCGCGACGCTGCCGACCGCGGACCTGAAATGCGGCTTCAACAGCGCGCTGACGACAACCACCGCCAGCGTCACGCTGGGCGGCACCGGGTATGCGAACCAGACGATGTACGTCGGCGCGGCGCCCACGTTTGGCATTGCGAGCAACACAGCACCCGCGGCGCCCGCAAGCCGGTGGTGGATGGCGACCGGCGGCACGACGCTGGCCTGCATCTTCCTGCTCGGCCTGCCGGCACGCCGGCGCAAATGGCAGTCGCTGCTGGCCGCCTGCGTACTCGCGATCGTCGGCTTCGGCATGACGGGTTGCGGCACGAGTTGGACCTCCGGATCCACCCAGCAGGGCCAGAACAGCCTCAACAACAGCGGCTCAACCAGCAGCCAGGGCACCGGCGGCACGCCTGTTCCAGCCGGCACCTACACGGTGCTGGTCACGGCAACCACAATCGCGAACACAACAATCACCCATACGCTGCCGGTTCAGGTACTGGTCGGCACAACCAACTAACGCAACTCGCGCTCCAGCAGCAAGAGGCCACACTCACACGAGTGTGGCCTCTTACTTTGCAGCCTATTTCTATTCGGCGCGACGCAGCGTGACAAATGAGCGCCCTTCATAAAAACGGTAAGTGCCCGGCGTACTCGCATCCAGCACCTCGAGCGGCGTGGGCCGATGCAGTTCGGCATCATGATGGCTCGCGACATTCAGCAGATCGTGCGCGCCCAGATCCATGACGACAAAGCGGTCATTCTGGATGAAGCCGACACCGTACGCTCCGGGTATCAGCTTGCGTACTGCAGTACCGTCGCCGACCTGCAACGGCACTTCTGTGATCAGATAGGCTTGATACTTCTGCTGAATGCCGGTGGAATAGCCGGAGGTATCCACCAGCGCGACGATGGTGAACATCCCGTCCGCGTACCGGATTCCGCCGCTGTTACGCATCTGTACGGTCGCGCTCTGGCCCCGGAAGAAGACCTGTGGCGGCATCAGATTGGCCAAATCGTCCGGCTTCAAAACGCCGGCTGGTTTCGATGTGGTTGTGCTTCCCTGCTGCGCTGAGATGCAGGGCGTAAGGGTGCCTGAAGCGATCGCGAACATGGCCGCCAATGCCATGCGGCGCGCGGTCTTCATCTTGCTCATGGCGACCAGCTTAATTCGCGGAACCGTATTTATCCATGCGGTTAAGGCAATAAAGGCGGCAGGCAGCATCCTATGGGTGATATTCGGGCAGGAGTCTCGAACCGCTGAGACGCCCACTCCGCACCCACCAAGCCAAGGAACGCCATGCCGATTCGCAATACCGGAAAAAATCTCGCCCGCGAAGCAGACGCGGCTGGAACTGCGCAGGTACAGCAGGAGCTGGAGCGCCCCACCGCCATTCAGATTTACGCCCAGGTCGCAAAGAACGCGCGGCAGGAGCTGCGGCGTCCGGCGCGAAGCCTTGCGATCTCGGGCCTTGCCGGCGGCATCACCATGGGGCTGACTGGCCTCGCGACCGCGATAGCGCGCGCTGAGCTGGGCACCGGTGGATTCGGTCACTTCGTCACCACCCTGCTTTACCCCATCGGTTTCATCGCAGTCATTCTCGGCCGCGCACAGCTCTTTACTGAGAACACGCTGTACCCGGTGGCGCTGGTGCTGAGTGAGCGACGTCATTACTGGTCCACGCTGCGACTCTGGACCATTGTGCTCGTGTTCAATTGCCTGGGCACACTCGCCTTTGCCGCGCTCATGGTCCGCACAGATGCGCTGCAGCCAAGATATGTCGAAAGCCTCGCAGCGATCGGCGTGGAGATAGCAAACCACTCATTGTCGGGGATCTTCTGGAGCGCCATCATCGGCGGATGGATCATTGCGCTGGTTGCATGGCTGGTCAGCGCGAGCCATTCCATCAGCGGCTCCATGCTGCTCATCTGGCTGCTGGCCTTTGTCGTTGGGCTCGGCCACTTTGCCCACTGCATCGCCAGCAGCGGAGAGGTGCTCTCCGCCGTGCTGCACCATCAGTTGCCGGCGATGAGTTATCTCCGCTGGCTGTGGCCGGCCGTGCTGGGGAATATCGTGGGCGGCGTCGGGCTGGTAACTCTACTCGAATACGGCCAGACCGCGGAAGAGTGATTCAGGCCCGGGAGGGCCGGCTCAGCTTTCGCAGTACCGCTTCGCGCGTTGTCTGAAAGCGTGTTGGAGGATCAGACATCAGTGAGTGCTCAACTGCTCTTTTGTATCCGCCGGTCCAGATCGTATACATCACGGCTAATGCGCAGCCCACGCCAAGCGCGAAGCCGAAGAAGTAGCCGATCATGATGTTCCAGAATTCGCCGGCCATCAAAGCATTTCTCCGTAGGTCATTCACAGCGCACGATACATCACCAGCGCATCCACATAGCCCAGTGAAGGATGTAGGAACGCGCCAGGCAGGCGTCCCACGGTATCGAATCCGAGAGACGTCCACAATCGCACTGCACGCTGATTTGTGCTGATCACGAAGTTGAACTGCATCGCGCGAAATCCACGCCGCCGCGCAGTATCGAGCGAGTGCAGGCACATGGCGCGGGCGATGCCGCGCCCGGTCGCGTGCTGCGCGGTCATGTAGCCGCAGTTGGCTACGTGCGCTCCGCCGCCTTGCTGGTTGGCGCGTAGATAGTACGTTCCGAGAATCTTACCGTCTGCCTCCGCGACGAATGCTTCATGGCCAGGAGAAAACCAGTAAGCCAGCGCTTCGGCGCGCGCCATCTCGCGAGGCAATGTGTATGTTTCGCCGGATCGCAGGACTGGCTTGAAAATTTGCCAGATCGCTTCCTCGTCCTCGGGGGCGGCGCAGCGGTTCACTATTCCATCGCTCATGAAGGGACACCGAGACAAGTATGCCTCGCCCGTGAGAACGGACGAGGCATGCTTTGCCAATCTCTGGCGTTACAACTGGTTCATCTTCTGCAGGAACTCCGCGTTGTTGCGTGTCTTGAACTGGCGGTCCACCAGCAGTTCCATCGCCTCAACAGGCGAGAGCGGATTGAGCACCTTGCGCAAAATCCAGATGCGCTGCAGGTCTTCTTTGGGGATGAGCAGCTCTTCCTTGCGGGTGCCGGAGCGCTGGATGTCGATCGCCGGGAAGACACGTTTGTCCACCAGCTTGCGGTCCAGGATGACTTCCATGTTGCCGGTGCCCTTGAACTCCTCAAAGATGACCTCGTCCATGCGCGAGCCGGTGTCGACCAGCGCGGTGGCGATGATGGTGAGCGAGCCGCCTTCCTCGATATTGCGCGCGGCGCCGAAGAAACGCTTCGGCCGTTGCAGTGCATTCGAATCCACGCCGCCTGACAGCACCTTGCCCGAGGGCGGAACGATGGTGTTGTAAGCGCGGGCGAGACGCGTGATGGAGTCGAGCAGGATCACGACGTCGCGCTTGTGCTCGACCAGGCGCTTCGCTTTCTCGATCACCATCTCGGCTACCTGCACGTGGCGGGCGGCGGGCTCATCGAAGGTCGAGCTGATGACCTCGCCCTTTACGGAGCGCTGCATGTCCGTAACCTCTTCCGGACGCTCGTCGATCAGCAGCACGATCAGCACGACCTCGGGATGATTGGTGGTGACGGAGTTGGCGATCGACTGCAACAGCATGGTCTTGCCGGTGCGCGGCGGCGCGACAATCAATCCGCGCTGGCCTTTGCCGATGGGCGTCAGCAGGTCCATGACCCGGCCGCTGGTGTTTTCATGCACCGTCTCCATGCGGATGCGCTCTTCCGGATAGAGGGGAGTGAGATTGTCGAAGAGTATTTTGTTTCGTGTCTCTTCCGGCGATTCGAAGTTGATGGCTTCGATCTTCACCAGCGCGAAGTACTTCTCGCCTTCGTGCGGCGGGCGGACATTGCCGCTGATGGTGTCGCCGGTCTTTAGATCGAATTTGCGGATCTGCGATGGCGAAACATAGATGTCGTCCGGGCCGGGCAGATAGTTGTAGTCGGGAGAGCGGAGAAAGCCATAGCCGTCGGGCAGAATTTCGAGCACGCCCTCGGCGAAGATGTGGCCTTCTTTTTCGCTTTGCGCCTGAAGAATCTTGAAGATCAGGTCCTGCTTGCGGAGCCCGCTGGCTCCGGGAATTTCCAGGCTGCGCGCGATACGGCTCAGCTCTGTGATGTTTTTTTCTTTCAGTTCTGCGATAGTCACAATTCACCTGCGGTGGGAAGTTTGGAAGGGAAAATCGATGGAAGGAAGGGTGTGCTTCAGGAAGGATTCTATTGTATCGGTTAGACTGCTCGCCGCAGCGAGCGGCCGCGCTTAAGCTGCGCGGCGCTGCTGCTGCGAAACCTGCTCGGGAGCCAAATTCATCTCGTGGCCGCTCGAAGCCATGGGGCTTGTCTGATGAAAGCGCTCCAAAACTTCGTTCGTGGTGTCCTGCAGGCGTGTGTTCGGCTTGTGGAGCTTCCGGGTGGCCTTGGAGGCCAACTGACAAAGCTGGTAGCGATTCGAAATGTGGGTGAGTGCCCCATAGATCAGATCGGAACGCATGAAATATCCTCTCATTCCTTGACGGTCTTGGCGCGGTCCCCCATGAGTACATCCATTGGACGCCAACGCCTCAGTCTTTAGTTGTTTTTTCTCAACTGCTAATGACGCAGAATCTTCCAAAAAGATGCAGAAGTGCGCCACACCTGACTGCCTTTGCTTTCCTTTGACTTTCAGTGCTCGGATTGGCAACTCGACTTCCGGAGCCGCACATCTGGGTCACCGGGAATACAACGCGCCCGGTGCAGGGGACGTGAGAAACCTTTGTCGCGGGTGATAAAAGGAGCCGGACCACCCTGGCAGGTTTGACATTATCGTTAACTCCGGCCGAGGTCAACACTTTTTTCATAGGCCGTGAAAACAACTATCCACATATTCGTAAGAAATCAGTAAGATTAGTATTTTCTTCCACTTACATATTGAAGGAATGGTTTGACAACATGAACACCCAGGCAGAGCGTCTCCCCCTGACCTTAATTTATCCTGAAAATCATAGGATTTCGGGCTGGCGGAAAACTCAGCTCCAATAGTTGCGATCCAGTGTTCTGTACTGGATCGCCTCAGCGAGGTGCTGCACGGTGAGCGTGGCCGCTCCCTCCAGGTCCGCGATGGTACGCGCCACCTTCAAAATACGGTCGTGGGCGCGCGCGCTCAACCCCTGCTGCTGCATCGCCCGTTCCAGCAGCCGGTCGGCTTCCGGCGGCAACTCGCACCACTGGCGGATTTGGCGCGTGGTCATCTGCGCATTCGAGTAGATGGACTCTGCCCCGAACCGCTCATGCTGGCGGACACGGGCGGCCAGCACCCGCGCCCGAATCTCTGCCGATCCCTCGCTTGCCTGCCCAGCCCGCAGTTCGCGATATTGCACCGCCGGCACCTCTATATGGATATCGATGCGGTCCAGCAGCGGCCCTGAGACGCGCGACACATAGCGTTGCATCATGGGTGGCGTGCACTGGCATTCGCGGCTCTTGTCGTTGAAGTAGCCGCACGG
>CAWHMM010000007.1:0-145865 GCA_963830555.1 uncultured Acidobacteriaceae bacterium | reverse complement strand
CCGCCTAAGTAAGGTTCAAATGTCTTCCGGGAGCAGCTTCCAACTCCCACGTTCCCTCGCTACCGAGCCAGCCCTACCAGCGGTAGTGCGCGAATGCCTTGTTCGCCTCGGCCATGCGATGGATGTCTTCCTTCTTCTTCATCGCGGCGCCGCGGCCGTTTGCCGCATCCAGCAGCTCGTTGGTCAGCTTGTCGACCATGCCCTTCTCTCCGCGGGCGCGGCCGTAGGTCACCAGCCAGCGGATCGCGAGCGATGTCCGGCGATCGGGATTCACCTCGATCGGCACCTGGTAGTTCGCGCCGCCGACGCGGCGGGTCTTCACTTCGAGCAGAGGCTTGCAGTTCTCGACCGCCTTCTTGAACAGCTTCAGGGCCTCGTCGCCGCCCTTCTGTTCCAGGTTGGTCATCGCGGTATAGAAGATGGCCTGCGCGGTCGACTTCTTGCCGCCCCACATCATCGAGTTCACGAACTTGGTCACCAGCGAGGAGTTGTAGACCGGATCGGCCGCTACTTCACGCTTGGCAATGTGTCCTTTTCTGGGCATCGCTTCCTAACCTTTTCCTGGCTGCTTCCTGGCTGCCTTACTTCGCTGCTGTCTTGGCGCGCTTTGCGCCGTACTTCGAACGACCCTGCTTGCGGTTCGCCACGCCTACCGAATCAAGCGAGCCGCGCACTACGTGATAGCGCACTCCGGGGAGGTCCTTCACGCGACCGCCGCGGATCAGCACAATCGAGTGCTCCTGCAGGTTGTGGCCGATCCCGGGGATGTACGTCGTCACCTCAATCCCATTGGTCAGCCGGACGCGGGCCACCTTGCGCAGCGCCGAGTTTGGCTTCTTGGGCGTCTGCGTGTAGACGCGGGTGCATACGCCGCGCCGCTGCGGGGAACCCTGCAATGCGGGGCTTGCGGTCTTATACCGCGGCGCCGTGCGACCCTGCTTCACCAGCTGATTGAATGTCGGCAATCCAGTACTCCTTACCTGTTTCTCAGACTCAACTCGCGACCGGCCACTCAGTCGCCACGCCAGCACGCACACTATGCGTGCCAATGCCACTCAGGGCATGACTCATGCATGTCCGCTTCGCGTCTGCTTCGCTTCCCTATCTCAGACAGGAACCGCGACGGTGGCCGCACGCAACAAGAGACCGGGTCGCCCCGGAATCCTGTACTCAGTTCAGCTCCGTTTCGAAGTTCCGGCCCGCATAGCCCTTCCAGGTGAAGGGTGTCGCAGGCACCGATGCGATCTTCGTCCTCTCGACTTCAGAGGAACCGCAGAAGAGGCCCGAATCCCGACTGCTGGCCTTGCATTCTGTGGGGATCCCGTCTGGCGCCCGGCTCGCGCTCTGCTCAACGCATGCGAAAGACGTGCCTCAGGGAACCTTTTAACAATAACAAGCGTCAGGGACGCGGTCAACAAAAGGTGGTGAATTTGTGCGGAATTGTGGCTTTCGCGCCTTCTGAAACCCCACCCAGTCCGTTCAACGACCGCGACCCACAAGCATCCCGCCTCGTCCCGCGCCAGGTTATCTTGTCGGCCAAACGATGCACCGCGCCAACTGGAACTGTAAAGAGCCCTCGACGATAAGGCGCCTCCACGGCAGGTTCTCCATGCGCCCGGCGATCACGACGAGCAATGACTGAGTTGGCAAGATCGGCCATGAGACAGCGTCCAGCGGCGAGTGGCGGCCGTTCGATCAGCGGCACGCCAACCCGGACCCGCACGTCGACCTTTACCGTTATCGTGACGGATGCAAACGGCTAGACCGAAGTCAGCCGTTCTCCATCACGATGGCTGCTGCACGAGCGTAGGGGAGGCGTACACGTTTTTCCTATGGAGCTTCTTGCCGAGGAAGGTGGCCGGTCTCTCCAACAGGTAGTAGGAGCAGGAGGCCACCGCGAAGGCACAGATTAGGTTGAACGGAAATATGCTCAGCCAGCCGCTGGAGTGAAAGAGAAAGAGCTGCTGCCAGACGTAGAGGCTATAGGAGATCCTGCCGATCCAGACCAGGGGTACGGCGTTCAAGCGTTGATATATAAAGCCCTTTTCAATGACAAGCGTGAAGGCCAGCAATAGCGAGATAAGAATGAAGGTGATGAGAGATGGCAGCGAGTGAGTATAGATGAGGTTGAGAAGTAGCAGGACTCCCAACACCAATGGGAAACCTTCGGGAAAGTAGCGAACGATGAAGGCGCGTGCGGATGGGACTGCGAGAACAAGTGCGAGCGCTGACCCCACCAGGAGGCCGTCCACCATGCTATCTGTACGAAGCGAGCGAAGCGCTGGCGTTGAACCGGGAAGCGAGTAGACGGGGCTCGCCAGGTCGTAAATCCTCCACACGCTACATGTGACCGCTGCTATTCCAGCGAACCAAAGGGCCCGCCGGTTGCGTAGCCAGAGCAATAGCATCGGCCATATGAGATAGAAGTGCTCCTCAATCGAGAGAGACCAGAAATGCGCCGTGTACATCCCGCCGGGATGCGCCGCGAATTGATAGTTGCGAAAGAAGAAGAGCGAGCCGTTGATCTCAGAGGAGTGAAAGCCTCCCAGATTGAAGAAGCGCGATAGAAGGTAAAGGGTAATCAGATAGGCGAACACCGGCGGAAGGATGCGAAAGGCTCGGCGCAGATAGAAGTGGCTGAGGCTGATGCTCGAAGATTTCTCCCGTTCCTCAATGAGTCGCATGGTGATGATGTATCCGCTGAGCACGAAGAATATATACACACCAAAGGTGCCGAGATTCGCCCAGGGCTGATGCACGAATCGGCTATATTGCGCCGCATGCTGGGCAAGCACCAACACGATGGCGACGCCGCGCCAGCCATCCAGCGTAGAAATGCGTTCGCTGCGCCCGAGTGCCGGTCTGGCTTCGGCGATCGGCGCGACGGCTGTGCTCACTGTGCCCGCTTGCACTCGAACGCCTCCTGCATCCCACGGTGTTCTTCGTCGAACGATACTCGCAGCGATACGCCATCGTGCAGGTCCGCGTTGCTACATTGACCCTTTTGCGCCGGGGGTGTCTCCTTGGGCATGGCCGGCTGCGGTACCGCAGTACTTCCATGATGCCCGTTAGTTCCCGCCCGGTGTTCGAAACCCGTCATCCGGTCCACCTGCAGCGGCACGCTGCCAACGCGCGAATGCTGTTAGCATCCCTCGCATGAGTTTTTCGTACCGCCTCAGCCTGCCTGCTCTGCTCTGTCTCTCCCTATTCTCCCTGCCGGCTACTGGCGCCGATTCGTCCAGCGCCCGCCCGCCCGCCAACCCAAAGATCCGTGCCATTCTGGCCGATCTGGGCAAGGTGGAAAACGTTGGGCAGGTGTCGCTCTCTCCCGACGGCACGCACCTGGCCTGGACCGAGCGTGAGCATGGCAGCCACAGCCGGATCATGGTCAGCGATGCGCATGGCCAGGCATCGGAACAACTGAATACCGGGGAGGATTGCACGGCGAGCAATCCCGAGTGGTCGCCGGACTCGCGGGCACTGCTCTTCGAGGGCGAATGCGGGAAAAGCAACCAGACCGATCTGTTCGTGACCAGCCTGAACGGAAAACCGCAGCAGATCACGCATTTGCAAGGCTACGTGCAAGACCCGGCGTGGTCACCCGATGGCCAGCGCGTTGCGTTCCTCTATGTCCCCGGCGCCACGCGCCCGGCGGGAGCGCTCGCGGCCATGAAGCCTCCATCCGGGGTCATTGGCGTGGAAGGCTTGGAAGTGCAACGGGTTGCGGCGGTGGATGCACGAGGTGGCGAGGTCCAATTGCTGTCGCCCGAAAAGCTGCATGTCTATGAATTCGATTGGTCGCCGGACTCCCAGAAGCTGGCTTACGTGGCCGCACCGCCACCGGGCGAGAACAACTGGTGGGTCGCCCAGCTTTATACCGCGTCAGCCACCCCTAATGCTCCGCCGGCCAGCATCGTGGACCCGCAGAAGGTCTCGGGACCACTGCACGGGCTCCAGATCGCCGTGCCGCGCTGGTCGCCGGATGGCTCACGCATCAGCTTCATCGGCGGCCTGATGAGCGATCAGGGATCGACGGGCGGCGATGTGTATCTAATATCGTCAACCGGCGGCAGCCCGGTGAACCTCACGCCCAATGCTGAGGTGACCTCGGTATGGCCGCACTGGGTAGACGATCATTCGTTGATCGTCTCCGAAATTTCCGGAGGAGCCAGCCGCATTGCCGGGTATCACCTGGCCGGTTCGGCAGGCACCCAAACTTTGTCGGATGGAAAGACTCTGCTCGATGTACCGGCAGGCATCAGCGATGGGCACGAATCCATGAGCCTCTCAATCGCGAAGAACGGCGAGTTCGCCGTCGCCAGCAGCTCGTTCGAGAAGCCGCCGGAGGTCTACATGGGCGAGCTGAAACCAGGCTCCGAGCTCACGCAGATATCCCACTTGAACGACAGGCTGAAGCCAGCGTGGGGCAAAGTGCAATCCGTTGAGTGGACCAACGGCGGCTTCCACATCCAGGGCTGGCTGATGCTGCCGGCCCACTACGATCCGGCGAAGAAGTATCCATTGATCGTCATGGTGCATGGCGGTCCATCGGCCGCGGTGCTTCCCCGCTGGCCGGGCGCCGGATTCGGCGGCGCGCCCCTGAGCGCAATGGATTACTTCGTGCTCGAGCCAAATCCGCGCGGCAGCTATGGCGAGGGCGAGGCATTCACCCAGGCCAACCGCAAGGATTTCGGCTACGGCGACCTGCAGGACATTCTGGCCGGCGTGGATGCCGTCGAGAAAAAATATCCCAGCGTCGACGACAGCCGGCTTGGCCTGACGGGTTGGAGCTACGGCGGCTTCATGACCATGTTCGGCGTCACCCAGACGCAGCGCTTTCACGCCGCTGTAGCCGGCGCCGGCATCGCCAACTGGCAGAGCTACTACGGAGAAAATTCGATTGATCAGTGGATGCTGCCGTTCTTCGGAGCGAGCGTGTATGACGATCCAGCCGTCTATGCCAAGAGCTCGGCGATCGACTTCATCCGCAAGGTAAAGACCCCCACGCTAGTGGTCGTCGGCGACCGCGACGGTGAGTGCCCGGCGCCGCAGTCCTTCGAGTTCTGGCACGCGCTGAAAGATGAAGGCGTCGCGACAGAGCTGGTGGTCTACGCCAACGAGGGCCACGGCTTCCGCAACCCGGAGCACCGCATCGATGTCCTGGAGCGGACGTTGGACTGGTTCGACCATTACCTCAGCGCCTCGCAGCCCCCCGGATCGGACAGCCGGTCGAGTGCCGGGCGCTAAGCACGAACCCGGGAGGGACCGGCGCTGGCTCGCCCCTCCCGTCCTGCTTTACACTCGTGACACACGTTTCGACCGTTTTCACAAACACTGCGAGTGGGCGCTTCTCCGCGAAGTGCCGCGTTTCTCAATCGGAATGCGGCACCGAGTCTCTCGGATCGCTTGGCTCTCTTTGTGGCAACGGTCCAGAGTGATCTTCTTGGCAGTGAACCGTGATGGCCGCTAGGCCGTTGCGGGGAGGTTTCATGCGGCGGTACCTGATTCTTGTTGTCCTCTTTGTCATTACTCTTCCCGTTCAGCTCTCCGTTCTCGGTTGCGGATCGAACCCCAACAACTACTGCAACAGCAACGGAGCCGGCTTTTCGACAAAGAAGGGAACCCTGGTCTCGTTTGCCCTGGAGCCGCAGGTGACCGGCATCTCGCTGTCCTATGGCCAGATCGGGACATTGACAGCAGGCAACGGCAAGGATTGCACCGGCGCTTCCGTAAGTCTGGGAACGGTCAGTTATGGAATCGTCGCCGCGGTTCCGGATCCGGCACATGCAAACGTGGATGTATCACCTTCCGGGCTGGTCTGCGCGGGCCATTGGAACCGGCTGACGACCAGCGGCGTGGGACCTTACACCACCTGCATTCCGACCGGCGTCTCTGAGGTAGCGACCGCGACCGGAAGCTCCGGCGGCGCCACCAGTAACGCAGTGCAGGTGTACATTCATCCGCCGGTCACCAACGTTACGCTGGATACGACCAGCAGCAGCGGAGGCCCGGTCACAGGTTGCCTGTCCCAGTTCCAGACGGCGCAGCTGGATGCAACCGCCTTTGTGTCGAGCAGCCAAACCCCCTACTGTGCACCCAATGTCGCCGGTGTTCCAAACTGCTCGTCAGTCCTCGGCCACCTCTCCTACGCGGCACAGACAACCAGCTCGATCTCCGGAACCGGCTCGACGAACACCGTTGTATCCATTGACCAGAATGGAGTCGCCACCGCAAAGCAGCCCGGCTCTGCGCTGATCACTGCCAGCATTTCGGGTACCAGCTCCAGTGCGGGATATTTCTACACCTGCCCACCCAAGTCCATCACGCTCTCGGCGAACGGCGGCACAGTTGTCAGCGTGAATCCCCATACACCGCAGCCCACAACGGCTACAGTGATCGATACAAACGGCAACACGATCACCGGTCTGCCGCTGAGCTACACATCTACCGACCAGCGCACTATCGGCGTGAGCGGCACCGGCTCCATCACATCGACATTTCCCGGATCGAGCTCGGTATACGCGGTATGCGCGCCGCCGACCTGCAATCCAGCTCCGATCAACCAGATCGGCGTCAACGGAAATGGAACGCCCATCGCCAGCAATAGTCTGGATGTCACCTCGCCGGGAAGCGCCAGCAGCTTTCTCTGGATGGCAAGCCCCAACTCGCAGTACTTCACCCCCCTGGATCTGAGCCAGAGCACCATTGGAACGCCGGTCCGGCTACCCTACATTCCAAATTCCATGGTGATGGATCAGACCGGCACCAGCCTGTACTTCGGCAGCTATCGCGAGCTGATGATCGTCGCGGCCGCAAGCAACACGGTGATCAAGGAAGACACCACGGTCCCCGGCGTGGTGCTGGCGGTCTCGCCTAGCAACAACCAGGTCGTTGTCAACGACCGCGATCGTCAGATTCTCTACGTCTATCAGCCGGCCGTTGCGGGCTCAACCACGACAGGCGGCCAGGGAAGCACCGGCAGCACGGGAACTCCGGCCAGCATTGTGACCCAGTATGGCGGTATCGGCCAGCGTGCGACCTTCTCGCCCGATGGCAGCACAATCTACATCATCGGCACAGCCGCAAACCCGGCGAACCCCAGCCAGCAGGTGAATACGCTCTTCGTCTACAACACCTTCACCGGATGGAGCACGGAAAAGCTGGATCCGACGAATGGCTCGCCATCGGCATCGTGCCCAGCCAATGGCGCCGCGGGTAGCGATGCGAATACTTCCTATAACGTCTTCTGCTCGCCCGATCTCGCGTTGGCTGTACCTCAGTTCGGCGCGTTTATCTCCGGACAGAACACGACAGCACGTGGATATTGCCCGGATACACGCATAACTCCAGCCGACAATTATCCGTCGGCAGTGCCGAATGGTGCGGTGGGTTATGGTTTCGCTTCAGACCACCTGGCGAGCACCACCAATGGTGACCACATCCTCAGTGCGACGACAGCGCAACTGACGGATTCCAACGTCGTCGTACCGACCAACGCCCCGCCGCCGGCGGGAGAGACGGTTCCATCCGGCGCCTGCCCCACCGATCCAACAACGAAGCAGAACATCCCGCTGACCATCACCGATTCCAATAACTACCCCCTGTCACTGGCGCAGTTCGCGCCATCACTGATCCATCAGGTAGTGACCTCGCCCAACTCGTCGATTGCCGTCGTTACCTACGAATCGGCAACCGCCACGCCCGGCACTGCCCAGCTGCCGGTGTACACGATTCCCGCACCGGGTACGGCGGGGGCGCTGACGGCCGTGCCTCTGACTGGCGCCCAGGCCACCACGCCGGTCGCGGCAATCTTCAGCCCGGACTATGCGGACATCTTTGTTTCGACAGCAGGCGATAGCAACATGCACATCGTGTCCACCAGCACGCTGAAAGATACAGAACAGTTCAGCGCGAATCTGCCGGATGGCAATGGCGGCGTAACGCCGGCGCAGTTCCTGGCCGTGAAGCCGAGGGCGATTCCGTAAGAAAGAAACAGCAGGCAGAAACAGAAACGGCAGACAACCCGATATCGAATCGGACTCTGCCGTTTCCTGTTGTGTCTGCGGTCATCTGCCGTTGTCTCTTCTTTACTTCCGGCTCTTCGCAATCGCGTCAAGAATTCCGTTCAGGAAGCCGAGCGACTCAGGCGCCGCGTAGCGCTTTGCGATTTCCAGCGACTCGTTGATGACGATAGGCACCGGGGTTCCGGGAAACCCCGTGAGCTCCGCCACTGCCAGGCGCAGCAGGTTGCGGTCCACCGCGGGCATTCGCGGAATGCGCCAGTGCGCCGAGTGCTGCTCAATCAGCGCATCGATCTCTTCCTCGCGCGTTGTGGCCACACGGAAGAGGTCCTCCGCAAAGCCGCGCGTGTCGTTGTCGATCGCCTCTTCACGCGCCTTCCAGAAACTCTTCTGCACCTGGTCGGGCGTCTGCTTGCCCACGTCCATCTGAAAGAGCATCTGCATGGCGAGTTCGCGCGACTTGCGGCGCTTGCCTGTGGGCTGGCTCATACCCGCCGCCTATCTGAAACAGCCCCGGTAGCAATCTTTCGGTGCACGTCCACCATTTCGACGGTGGCGACCGCAGCCTCAAAACCCTTGTTGCCCGCCTTGACGCCGGCGCGGTTCAGCGCCTGTTCCAGGGTCTCGCAGGTCAGCACGCCGAAGCCGTGCGGCACGCCCGTCTCTTGCTGCGACTGACCAATCCCGCGGCTTACCTCGTTGTAGATCGCCTCGTAGTGCGCCGTTTCTCCGCGCAGCAGGCAGCCCAGCACGATGATTCCGTCGAAGCGTTTTGTGACCGCGAGGGCACGCGCGGCGGAAGGGATCTCCCATGCCCCCGGCACCCGCACAATCTCGATCTGCTCGCGCGATGCGCCGCTGCGCACCAGGCCATCGAGCGCGCCCTGCAGCAGACGCTCAGTAATGACCGCGTTCCATCGCGACACGACGATGGCAAACCGCATGCCTGCCGCGGAGAGATCGCCTTCGATGGCAATCGGCTTACCGCGCAGCGGATCTTGCCATTGCCAGAAGCCAAATGGGATGCCGGGCACTGGCTCGATGGTGAACGCAAGCGACTTCCACGTAGTATGCGCAACATCCGTCATGCGCTTTGCCGCTTCCTCTGCGCCGGCGGTTTGCTCCAGCCACTGCTTCGCTGCCCGGTAGACATCGTCGATGGCGGTGATTTCGATCAGCACCTCGGCGGACATATGCGCCATGCCGTCCAACAGCTCGAAGCTGCCCACCGGCGCCAGGAAAGGCGCGCCGCGGCTGGTGTCCGTCTCCCAACTGCGGCCCGGCTCAAGGCCGACGGCAGAAAAGAAACCGTGCAGCGTGTCGTAAACGGCAGACGTGCTCGCCGCATGCACAAAGGTGATTCCCTTGATCATTCCTCTTTGAATCTACCATCGTGAAGAACGGAATCCCTATTGCCCGTAACCAGATGACAGCATCCGCGCGCCGCGTGGATGATAGTGAGTTCACAAGGAGACACCATGGTTTACGAAAACCTGCTGCTGGAACGAGGTGACGCATACGCGGTCGTAACGCTGAACCGCCCGAAGGTGATGAACGCGCTGAATCGTGCGCTGTTCGCGGAGCTCGATGACGCCTTCACCGCACTCGCCGGCGATTCAGCGGTACGCGCGATTATCCTCACCGGCGCAGGGGAGAAAGCTTTCGCAGCGGGTGCCGACATCGGCGAGCTGGCCACGCTCTCGGCCACGGATGGCCAACAGCTTGCACGGCGAGGACAAGCGGTCTTCCGCCACATCGAGACCTGCGGCAAGCCGGTGATCGCGGCAATCCAGGGCTTCGCACTCGGCGGCGGATGCGAGCTGGCTATGGCGTGCACCATGCGCATTGCGAGCGAACGCGCGCGTATGGGCCAGCCCGAGGTGAAACTTGGCCTGCTGCCCGGCTATGGTGGAACGCAGCGCCTGCCGCGTTTGGTAGGCAAGGGCGCCGCCCTCAAGCTCCTGCTGACCGGTGACATGGTCGGCGCTGAAGAGGCCTTCCGGATCGGCTTGGTCGATGAGGTCGTGCCCGCCGAAGCGCTCATGTCGCGTGCCGAGACCCTGGCTCGCGCCATCGCGCAGCCGGCGCCGCTGGCCGTCGCTGCCTGCCTTCGTGCCGTGGACGGCGGCTATGATTTGCCCCTCGATTCCGGACTGGAGCTCGAAGCATCGCTCTTCGGCCTGGCCTGCTCCACGGAGGACAAGGCGGAGGGGACGCGTGCCTTCCTCGAAAAGCGCATCCCGGTATGGCGGGGACGCTAATTCAGCAATGGGAGGGTGGCCCTTTCGCGGCAACTCGGTTGATATCCTATGTCCGTGCAACGCGCCCTTTCCGGTGATCCCTTTCAGGCTCTATCTAAGCCGACTACCTTCCTCCTGCTTGGCCTGACGCTCTTCAGCGCCGGGTGCCACCACGGCACCCAATCTGGCGCCGCGCAACAGCCGACTGCGCGCCAGTTGCAGCAGCAACAGGCACGCGCGCTGGTGAAGAAGGAAGCCGCCGCACGTACGGAGCTTGCGGAGATTCCACCGCCCTCGAAACATCTTTACGTCAACGTCCGTAGCACCGACTCGTGGCAAAACCCGTTTCTGACGGTGCGCCACGACACGCTGACCCTGCGCATCATCTTCCCCCAGCAAACCAGCAGTGCACTGGATGCAGGCACACTGCTGCATCCCGCAGCCGCACGGCGGCAGCAGCTGGAGATTCGCATGTCCGACCTGCCCGAGGCGCTCTCTGCGATCCCTGAATTTTCTTGGCCCTACGGCCGCGTCGTCGCCATTGAGGAGGCGCCCACCGCGTCCCGTCAGGACAGAGTACAGATACGCCGCAATGTGGAGCAGGCAATCCGGATTGTGAACGATCTGGATGTCGTGGTGGATGAATGGACTGCCCCCAACGGCAATGGGCTGCTTCACTAAATTTCAGCGAGATCCAGGAGTACGCGATGGCATTTGCAAAACAGTCTGCGGGTGGAGGACAGGCCGGACTCGCGATCCTGCGCATTGGCACCGGCGCGACGCTCTTCTTGCGTCACGGCTGGGAGAAGCAGCCGATGCACTGGCCGCAATTCCTGGCGCGCTTTCCCGATCCCATCCACATCGGCTCGCACCCGTCCTTCTTTATCGCTTTCCTCTCGGACTTCGTCTGCTCTCTGCTCCTGGTGTTCGGTATCTGGACGCGCTGGGTCGCGCTCTTCTGCTTCTGCAACATCCTTGTCGCATGGGCGCTGGTGCACCGCTTCGCGTTCTTCGGCAGGGGGTCGGGCTCAGACCACGGTGAGCTGATCGTGCTCTACCTGGTTGCGCTGCTCACGCTGGTCATCCACGGCTCAACCCCATTCAGCGTGGACAGCATGCGCGTCAAATAGCCGACCGCGCCCATCGTACAATCTCACTCGATGCCACCGGCGATCCGCACGACCGCGCTTCTGGTCTTCTGCTTCTGCTTTGTCGTCGTGACGGCGGCAGGCTTCCTTGCGGCGCGCTGGCGGCAGGCGGACTTGCACAGCCTGGAAGAGTGGGGTCTCGCGGGCCGTCGCTTCGGCACGCTCATCGTCTGGTTCCTGATCGGCGGCGATTGCTACACGGCCTATACAGTCATCGCGGTGCCTGCGGCCCTCTACGGCGGCGGAGCGCTAGGCTTCTTCGCGATACCCTACGCAGTTCTCTCCTATCCGCTGATGATGCTGATTCTTCCCAGGCTCTGGAAAATATGCCACCGCGAGCGTTACGTAACTCTCTCCGACTACGTGCGCGGGCGCTATCGCAGCCGGTGGCTTTCCGTCGCTTTCGCTGTGACCGGCATTCTGGCCACCATGCCTTATATCGCGCTGCAACTGGTCGGCATCCGGGAGGTGATCGCAGCCATGGGCATCCGCGGCGAGTGGCCGCTCATCGTGGCCTTCGCCATCCTGGCTGCGTATACCTACACCAGCGGGTTGCGCGCTCCGGCCACCATCGCCATCGTCAAGGACCTGATGCTCTACATCATGGTGATCGCCGCCATCGTCGTGGTTCCCGCAAAACTAGGCGGATACTCGGCTATCTTCGCAAACTCGGCGCACCTGCTCTCGCAGCACACGCCCGCGTCCTCCATCCTGCTGCGGCCACAGCAGTATTGGAGCTACACCACGCTGGCGATCGGTTCAGCCCTCGCGCTGCTCTTCTACCCGCACACCTTCACCGGCATTCTCAGCGCGTCCAGCGCTAATGTCATCCGGCGGAACACCGCGCTGATGCCGGCCTACAACCTCCTGCTGGGGCTGATCGCTCTGCTGGGCCTCATGGCCCTGGCAGCCGGCATCCAATCGAAAGACACCTCGGCTGTCGTGCCGCTGCTCTTCCTGCGGATGTTTCCTGAGTGGTTCGCCGGCTTCTGCCTTGCGGCCATCGGCATCGGCGCCCTGGTGCCGGCAGCCATCATGTCCATTGCCACCGCGAACCTGTTCACGCGCAATCTGTGGGGCGAGTTTGTGCGCACGCCGTTGACTCCGCCGGAAGAGGCGCGCATGGCCAAGCTGGTTTCATTGATCGTCAAGTTCGGCGCGCTGGTGTTCATCCTTACTAGCAGCGCGCGCTACGCCATCGAGCTGCAACTCCTCGGCGGTATCTGGATCGTGCAGATGGTGCCCGCCATCATATGCGGGCTCTTCACCCGCTGGTTCGGCGGCGCCGCGCTGCTTGCAGGATGGGCCGCAGGCATGGCGGGCGGCACCGCGATGGTGCTCTCCATGGGCATGAAGACGTCCGTCTTCCCGTTGCACTTGTCCGGCCACACATTCGCTGTCTACGCGGCGCTACCTGCGGTCGTCATCAATCTGGTCGTGACGGTTCTGGTCTCGATGGTGACCAGCCGTGAACCAGAAACTCAGGCAGAAAAGATTCCGCCGCTTCCACCACCTACACTCAACGAGGTCTGATGATGAACGGCGGTTCGCCTTTTCCTATTTTGAATACGCTGCCGCATACTCATCTGCCGCATGAGGACTTTGCCGCCCACACGGATCTGGAAGCGCGGCTGCGCTCGACCGTCAGCGGCGAAGTTCGCTTCGATCCGGCGTCGCGCGCGCTCTACGCCACCGACGCCTCAAACTACCGCCAGGTTCCCATCGGCGTGGTGCTGCCGTTGGACTCCGACGACGTCATCGCCACAGTAGCGGCCTGCCGCGAGTTTGGTGCCGCCATCCTCTCGCGCGGCGGCGGCACCAGCATTCCCGGCCAGTGCTGCAATGTCGCCGTCATCATGGATTTCTCGAAGTACATGCGTCGCATTGTCTCAATCGACTACGACGGCCTGCGCGCGCGTGTCGAGCCCGGGGTTGTGCTGGATGCATTGCGCGCCGACGCCGAGCGCCACGAGTTGACCTTTGCGCCGGATCCGGCGACGCACAACCGCTGCACCATCGGAGGCATGATCGGCAACAACTCCTGCGGCGTGCACGCTTTGATGGGCGGCAAGACGGTCGACAACATCGAATCGCTCGACGTGCTGCTCTACGATGGCACGCGCATGACACTCGGGCCCATGAGCGAGCCTGCTCTCGAAGCTGCCATCGAAAAAGGCGGACGCAGCGGGCAGATCTATGCAGGGCTCAGGCGCATCCGCGATAGCTACGCAACGCTGGTCCGCGAGCGCTTTCCTGATATCCCGCGTCGCGTCTCCGGCTACAACCTGGACCAGCTGCTGCCGGAGAACGGCTTCCACGTCGCGCGCGCGCTGGTCGGCACGGAGGCGACGTGTGTCACCGTACTCGAAGCCACCGTGCGGCTGATCAAGAGCCCGCAGCATCGCCAGCTCGTCGTGCTCGGCTTTACCGACGCATTTGTTGCCGGAGACGCTGTTCCGGACATCCTGAAGTACAAGCCAATCGGGCTCGAAGGCTTCGACAGCCTGCTGGTGGACTTCCTGCGCCGCAAGCAGATGGCGCTGGAAGACATCGCACTACTGCCGAATGGTCGCGGCTTCCTGCTGGTGGAGTTCGGCGCGGACAGCGAAGACGACGCGCGGGCGCAAGCGGAGCGTTTCGTCAGAGAAGTCGAAGGCTGGCCCACACCCCCGCAGGCCAAACGTGTGGACGGCGAACAGGCTGAGCGCGTCTGGCGCGTGCGCGAGTCTGCTCTTGGCGCAGTCACGTTTGTCCCGGGCATACCGGAGCTATGGGAGGGCTGGGAAGATTCCGCTGTGCCGCCGGAAAATCTCGGCACCTACCTCCGAAAGCTCCAGACACTGGTCGACGAGTTCGGCTACACCATGCCGATCTACGGGCACTTCGGGCAGGGCTGCATCCACACGCGCATCAGCTACGACATGCGCTCGGTGGAAGGCGTAAAGGCATATCGCAAGTTCATCGATCGCGCTGCGGACCTCGTGCTTGAGTTGGGCGGCTCGCTCTCCGGGGAACACGGCGATGGCCAATCGCGCGGCGCGCTGCTCCCCAAGATGTTCGGTCCCGAGCTGATGCAGGCATTCCGTGAGTTCAAGGCGCTATGGGACCCGGACAACCGCATGAATCCGGGCAAGATGATGGGCACGCCTGACGAGCCCGAGATCTATCAGCCGGACGAGAAGCTGCGCGTCGGTCCGGGCTATGAAGCGGCGCGTCCTCACACCCATTTCGCCTTTCCGGATGACGATGGCGCGTTCTCACACGCCGCGATGCGCTGCGTCGGCGTGGGCGCCTGCCGCAAAACCGAAAGCGCGACCATGTGCCCCAGCTACATGGCGACGCGTGAGGAGCAGCACTCCACGCGCGGGCGCGCTCACCTGCTGTGGGAATTGATGCAGGGCGATGTGCTGCCGGACAAGTGGCGCAATCAGCAGGTACACGAGGCGCTCGACCTCTGCCTCTCCTGTAAGGCGTGCAAGCACGAGTGCCCCGTCCAGGTGGACATGGCCACGTACAAGGCGGAATTTCTCGCGCAGCACTATAAGGACAGGATCCATCCCCTGCCGCACTATCTCTTCGGCTTCATGGATCGCTGGGCGCGGCTCGCGTCCATTGCACCATCACTCGCAAATAGCACACTGGCAATACCGGGTGTCGAGGCGATCGCGAAACGCATTGCCGATGTCGCGCCGGCGCGCTCGCTGCCGCGTTTTGCTGCGCGCAGCTTCCTGAAGCAGCAGGACGCCCCCGCGGCTCACCAGAACGATGAAAAGACCGTCCTGCTTTGGCCGGACACCTGGAACAACTATCTGCAGCCGCAGGTGCTGGATGCAGCGGCGCGCGTCCTGCGCAGTGCCGGTTTCCGCGTCGTCTTTCCGCGGCGGCACATCTGCTGCGGACGCCCTCTCTACGACTTCGGCTTCCTCGATCAGGCGCGGCGCTATCTGGACGATGTGCTCACCCGGCTCGCGTCGCAACTCGATGCCGGCATGCCGTTCATCGTGCTGGAGCCCAGCTGCGCAAGTGTCTTCCTGGAAGAGCTGCGGAATTTCTACCCAGATAGCGAACGCGCAAAACGGTTAGGCAAACAAACCTATCTGTTGGCGGATTTTCTCACCGCCCACGCGCCACATTGGCAGCCGCCATCCCTCGCCGGCCGCAGCATTGTGCTCCACGGCCACTGCCATCACAAGTCCATCTTCAACATGAAAGCGGAACGCACGTTGCTCGAGCGCACCGGCGCTCAGGTAAATCTGCTCGACTCCGGCTGCTGCGGGATGGCTGGCCCCTTCGGCTTTGAGCGCGACAAATACGAGGTCTCGCAGACACTTGGTGAACGTGTCCTGCTGCCCGCGGTGCGCAGTGCCGATGCGAACACGATTGTCGTCACCGACGGCTTCAGTTGCCGCGAGCAGATCGCGCAGAACACCAGCCGCCACGCGGTTCACGTCGCTCAGGTGCTTGCCCAAGGCCTCAGTGCAGAGACGCACCGATGAAAGCCGCCACATCGTCGTGCAGCTTCTTCTGCGCCGAGGGTTTGAGATACATCATGTGCCCCGCATCGTAGAACCCCGTACTGATGCGGCTGGTCTCGCTCGGCTCCAACCCTAGATGCGCCAGCGTGTACTCGGTGGCGAAATACGGCGTCGCCAGGTCAAAATAGCCTGAGGCAACATAGACCCGCATGTAAGGGTTGCCGGCGAACGCCTTATCCAGCGACTCCGTGACATTCGGAAATCCCTCGGCGGCGGAGCCCCAGTCCCAGTCGCGACCCTGAGAGAACCCTCCGCCCAGCAGGTAGTAATCCTCGTCCGTTTTGTAGCCAAGCTCAGTACGAATATACTGATGGAAGGACGCCGAAAACGGCGGCGAGATGATCGACATGGTCGGGTCCGTCTGGCTTTCGGAATCCACCAGCGACGGCTCGTATCCCGTATAGCGGCTATCCAGCCGGCCTACATTCAGGTGCTCGTCGCGCAGCAACTCCTTCGTAAAGTGCGGCTCCTCCACACGCAGATTGCTCAGGTCAATGTAGTGCGTGCTCAGCCCGGTGAATTTCGCGAGGCCGGCGATCACCGAGGTGCGGTCCGCAGCACTGAGCCGGTCGCCCTTCGCGAGCGCGTCGGCATACTGCCCATCCGCGAAGGCCTCCGATTGCCGCAGCGCGGATTGCAGATCACCCTGCAAGGCGGGGTCAAGCTTCTTGTGATACCACGCCGTTGCGGTATACGAGGGCAGAAACAGAATGTAAGGAAGATCGTTGCCGGTGGCGAACTCCAGGGTCTCGAAATTCAGCACGGTGGACATGAGAACGATACCGTTGAAGGCCACGCCGTACTTCTGCAGCATGTATCCGGAGAGCGCTGAGGCGCGGGTCGTGCCGTAGCTTTCGCCAACCAGAAAGAGTGGCGAGTTCCAGCGCTCGTACCGGTCCAGATACATGCGGATGAATTTGCCCACGGCGGCGGTGTCGCCTTCGATGCCGAGATATTGCTTCAGTAGCTCAGGCTTGGTTACCCGGCTATAGCCCGTCCCCACCGGATCGATGAAGACCAGATCCGTCTGCGTGAGCCAGGTGTTCTCGTTGTCTTCCACCTGATAAGGAGGCGCGGGCATGGCGCCGTCAGGCTGCTGCATGTGCACGGTACGCGGGCCGATCGCTCCCAGATGCAGCCACACCGAGGCCGAGCCCGGCCCTCCATTGAAGGCGAACATCAGCGGCCGCTTGCTGTGCTGCCCGGCTGGCTGATCCAGCGTGTAGGCCATGAAGAAGATGTTGGCTTCCGTCTCGCCCTTGTCGTTCTTCAGCGGCATCATGCCGGCGGTTGCCGTGTAATTCAGCGTCTGCCCATTCACGTGCAGCGTGTGGTGCGTTTGCACCGGCGGCGCTTCAGGCTGCGGCTTTTCTTCGACCGCTTTCTCCGGAGCCGGCTTTGCGGCAGACTTGGATGTGTCTTCATGCTGTGCAAACAGCGGCGCGGCAGTCGATAGAAGGCACCACAGTGCCGAACAGAGCAGGCGACGATTCAAGAGATAGGTCCTCCAGGGCGAATGATCTTTGTACAGCATCCGGGCAAGCGACGGAAGTGAAGCGGCGTCAGTATCCCTCTGTGACGACATGAGCCAGTGGCTCGCCGGCCAGATAGAGGCGGCATTGGTCCCCGATCAGCCGCATGACGCGGTCCATCATGCCAGGGCTCGATCCCCCAATATGCGGTGTGATCAGCAGATTCGGCGCTGTCCACAACGGGTGGCCCAGGGGCAACGGCTCCGGATCAGTCACGTCCACGGCGGCGTGGATCCTGCCGGCCTGCAACGCTTCGACCAGCGCATCCGTCTCCACGACAGTTCCGCGCGCGGCGTTCACCAGCAGTGCGCCCCGCTTCATCGCGGCCAGCCGCTTGCCGTTGATGATTCCGCGCGTCTCACTCGTAAGCGGCAGCAGCAGGACGACAATATCGGCCTGTGGCAACAGATCGTCCAGGCGATTTTCCGGCTCCACGCCCTCGCGCTGCCGTCTCCCAATCCGCAGCATTGTGACGCCAAATGGCTTCAGCAGCGCCTCCGTCGCGCGGCCAATCGAACCGTAGCCGACAATCAGTACAGTCTTGCCCGCAAGTTCATCTTCCAGCGCGGGCGGCGTTTTTGGCTTCTCGCCGGGATGTGTTCCCAGGTAAAGCGCCTCCGCTCCGATGCGCTGCTTCCAGTCGCCCGCATCCTGCAGGCGCACATAAAACGGGATGTACTTGAGCGAGGCAAGGATCGCCGTGAGTATCCACTCGGCGACTGGGATATCGTGAACGCCCTGCGCATCGCACAGCGTTGCCCCGGTTGGAACGTAGGGCAAAAAGGCGTCCACACCGGCATACTGGGACTGCACCACGCGTACGCTCGGAATATGCTCGCGCGCCGCTGCCGCTTCTTTTGGATGAAGCGGCAGCACCCACATGTCAAGGTAAAGCTCTCCGCCCAGGTGCTTGCCTATGCGGGTGATATCGACGCCTTCAGGAAGATAACGGAACAGGGATGGATCGATCTCCTCAGGAAGCCCGAGGTGCATGCGTATTAGTCCTTTTGATGGAAGACAGCGTTGTTCACGTCGGGCCAGAATTCCTTCACCGAGAAGGTGACACCATCAATGATTACATTTGTCAGCCAGCGCTGCCCGATTTTAGTCCACGTCTGGTACACCGAAGGATAGTACGCGGCCGAGATAGCTGAAGCGATGCCCGCGCCTCCAACTTCAGAGTAGTTCGGCGCGCGGTTCCCGTCATCCGTACGAGTGATCAGCACGCGTGTGAACGAGTACGCGCCCCGCTTTATAAATCCGCCGTGACCCAGTGTGTAGTATCGGCTGTCCTGGTGCAGCGCGACCGGAAGGATTCCCTGCACCCAAAGATTCTCGTCAGTCTGATCAGCAAAGGTGTGCCAGAAGTAGCGGCCATAGCCGGCAGCGCCTTGACGGAACTCGGGGTAGGAATCCTGTGCCTGGGCTACGCCAGCCTGCCCGGCAGCGAACGTAACTGCCGAGTAGTCGAAGCTCTCAAGCGCGGCCGTCTTGAACTTCTCCTTCGCCGTCTCGGGCGGCAGCTTCTGATCCGCGCTCACCGACCGGAAGTTGGGGATGATCCCGAGGATTCGCTTGGTTTGCTTGCCTTCATTGCCATTCGGTTTGGGCGTCGTCTCGGTCTTTGCGGCGGTGGAGGCGCTCGGCGGGGCCTGCGTCTGCGTCTGCGGCACCGGCGCATCGGGTAACGCCGAAGCAGCGGACGTGCTGGGTGCGGTCGGCCCCGAAGCAGCCACTCCAGTGACCGGCGCCAGCGTGAACGCAGACACGAACAGCCCCACCGTCAAAAGACCTTGCATGTGCATATCCCTGATAAGATTCGGCCCTGGCGTGCGCGGCTGCAAAAGTTTGCTCTCTGTCAGACGTAGGCAGGGAGCATTTCGTTTCACGTGCGGCGGTTACGTCAGGTGGCGCAGCGCTTCTAGCCCCTGATGGATCGTGGTCATCGGCACGGAGTAGCCGAAGCGCAGATGCCCTTCCCCCTGGGCGCCGAATACCGCGCCTGGAATGGTGGCCACGTGCACCTTATCCAGCAGCAGGGCTGCGGCCTTTCGGCTGTCCTCGCAAATTTTCCTGACCGATGGAAACGCATAGAAGGCGCCGGCCGGCAATTCGCATTCAAAACCAATCTGATTCAATCCATTCACCAGTACGTCGCGCCGCTCGCGATACTCAGCCAGCCGCTTCTCGCGAAACTCCGCGCTCAGCTCCAGCGCCTCCACAGCCGCCCACTGCACCATGGTGGCCACGCCGTTCGTGGAGTAAAGCACCATCTTTCTCAAGGCGGTCATGAACGGCTCATGCGCCACCGCATAGCCAATGCGCCAGCCGGTCATCGCGTAACTCTTGGAGAAGGTGTAAGTCGAAATCGTCCGCTCCGCCATCCCGGGCAGCGATGCTATGGAGACGTGCTCGCCTTCATAGACCAGGTCCTCATACGCCTCGTCGGAGATCACGACCAGGTCGTGGCGCTTTGCGAACTCCGCAACTTCTTCCGCCTCGGCCCGCGTGAACACCACTCCGCTCGGGTTCTGCGGTGTGTTGTAGTAGATGGCCCGCGTCGCCGGGGTCACAAGCTGTTCGAGCGCCGCCGTGATGCCTGTGCGCCGTGCCGCCGAAGTGGGGACATAGACAGGATGCGCCTCCGTGCCGCGGATCATGTCGGCGATAGGCGTCCAGTAGGGCGAGAAAAGCAGGCATTCCGTGCCAGGATCGAGCACCGAGTGGAAGGCGCAGTACAGCGCGTGCGCACCGCCCACCGTGATCAGTACCTGGTCCGCTGTCACGTCGATTGCGTTGCGCCGGCGCAGTTTCTTCACCAGCGCGGTACGCAGCGGCGCGATACCTGAAGACGGCGCATACCGCGTCTTGTTCTCCTCCGCGGCGGCAAACAGCGCCTGCTTCACAACCTCGGGCGTCTCGAAGAACGGCTCTCCACCGTGCAACGCATGTACCGTCTGCCCCGCAGCGCGGAGCTCCAGCACCTTATTGCGGATCACCACAATGTCGGAAAAGCCGACTTCCTCTAGCCGTTTCGCCACTCGCAATCTGCCTGCCCTGGCCGACGTCGCCGCCATCCGTTCACCCTGCCCTGTACCGCTCGAAAATCTCTGATGCAAACTTTTTAGGATACAGGCAATCTCCACTGCCGTCTCGCTGCGTGCAGCCGCCCATATACTGGAGCACGATGCAACGCTACGTTATCTGGTATGTGCTGGCCTGTATGTGGGGCGCCCTTGCATTTGCCGCCCTCGTACGCCACCGTACTTCCAACGCTGCGCTGGAGGCCATCTTCGCTCTTCTGTTTGTCATCATCGGCCTCTTCATAAAGCGGCGGGACGTAGCGCGCTACACCGCAAGGCGCCCAAGATAGACAGCCATTCCAGCCACAGCATCGACGCCCAGCTCGGCGAGCGCATCGATTTCCTCTTGCTCGCGAATGCCGCCCGCGACGATCAGTTGCCGCTTCGTCGCGTCACGCAATCTGCTTGCTATCTCCATCGGAAATCCCTGCATCGTCCCCTCGCGATCGATGTGCGTATAGAGGAACGCGGTGCAGAACGGCTCGAGCGCGGCCATCGCGATCTCCGGCGTCAGATCCACCTGCTGCTTCCATCCCTTGATCGCGATGCGCCCTTCGCGTGTATCCACGCTGAAAACGAGCCGATCCGCTCCAACCGCATCAGCTAGCTCCTGCGCGAAGTCGCGGCGGACCACACCTGCTGCATCCCCCTCCGCAGCCGCAGCGGAGGCATCGAACAGCGCCGATCCGATGATCACGCGGCGCGCACCCGCCGCCAGCATCTCCTGCGCGCGTTCGATCGAGCCTATACCGCCGCCAACCTGGCACGGCAGCCGTCGTGCAATCTGCTCAATCAATGCCCGGTTGCTGCCCTGGCGCATCGCTGCATCCAGATCGATAAGCTGCACGACGGGATAGCCGGAAAAGCGCTCGATCCAATGTTCGAAGTCGTCGAAGGCAAGCTTCAGCTCCTTGCCCTGCACCAGTTGCACGATGCGGCCGCCCATCAGGTCAATCGACGGGATCAGCACGGCAGCCTCACCGGTACACCCTGCTCTGCCAGTTCTTGCTTGAGCGTGCGCACGTCGGCAATGCCGAAGTGGAAGATGCTCGCGGCCAGCGCAGCATCCGCGCAGCCTGCGGTGAACACATCCGCAAAGTGCTGCGCATTGCCCGCGCCGCCGGAGGCAATCACCGGGATGCGCAAATCTCCGCTGATGGAGGCAGTAAGTTCGCAATCGAACCCGTTACGCGTGCCATCGGCATCCATGGAAGTCAGCAGGATCTCGCCTGCGCCGCGCTCTTCAGCCTCGCGCGCCCAGTCCAGCACTCGGCGGCCGGTCGCCTTCCGGCCGCCATTCACGTACACCTCTGCGAATTCCACTGCGCCGCTGCCACGACGCGCATCGATGGCGACCACGACGGCCTGTGAGCCGAAGCTGCGGCCCACCGTCTCGATCAGCAAAGGATCCGCAATGGCCGCGGAATTCACACTGATTTTGTCCGCGCCCGCATCGAAAAGCGCTGCTGCGTCGTCCGCTGTCCGCACACCGCCGCCCACCGTGAATGGAACGAATATTTCGCGCGCGGCGCGGGCCACGGTGTCTACCAATGTTTTGCGGCCTTCGTGTGTAGCGGTAATGTCAAGCAGCACAATCTCATCCGCGCCGGCCAATGCGTGGCGGTGCGCCAGCTCTGCCGGATCGCCCGCATCCAGCAGATCGAGAAAGCGGACCCCTTTCACCACACGTCCCCCCGTGACGTCGAGGCAGGCAATGATGCGCCGGGTCAGCATCGTGGCACCGCCAGAAAATTCCGCAGCACCTGCAACCCGGTATCTCCGGATTTCTCCGGATGGAATTGCACGCCGAAAACATTCCGGCACTCCACCGCGCCGCTGAACGGCCCCGCATATTCTGTAACGCCAACGGTTTCATTCACCACCGGCGCACGGTAGCTATGCGTGTAGTACACGAATGCTTGAGCAGGCAGACCAGCCAGCAACCGCGATTGTGGCGCAGGCTCGATCGTGTTCCACCCTACATGCGGGACTTTATGCGTCTCCGGAAAGCGCGTGCAGCATCCATCTATCGCGCCAAGACCAGGCACGGTGCTCGCCTCCGTGCTGCCCTCGAACAGCCACTGCAGCCCCACGCAGATGCCCAGAAATGGCACACCGCCGGCAATCACGTCCCGTACTGCGTCTTCGATTCCCGTTTCCCGCAGCCGCGCCGTTGCCGCAAAATGTCCTACGCCCGGCAGCACCACGCGCTCCGCCGCGCGCACCACAGCGGGATCTTCCGTGATCTGTCCCGTAACTCCCAGCGCGGTCAGCGCCTTCATCACCGAGGCTAGATTGCCGGCCTTATAGTCGATCACCGCGATCACAACAGGCCCTTCGTGCTCGGCAGCATCTCGCCGAGCTGTTTGTCACGCGAGCAGGCCACCCGCAACGCACGCGCAAACGCTTTAAAGAGCGCCTCCACCTTGTGGTGATTCGATCTGCCGTAAAGCGTCTTCAAATGCACATTGGCCCGTGCTCCGCGCGCAAAGCCGTCAAAGAAATCCTCAACCAGTTCGCTCTGCAAATCACCCACCAGCCGAGTCTTCACTTTGGTTTTCACGACGCACGCCACCCGCCCGCTCAAATCAATCGCTGCAACCGCCAGCGTCTCATCCATCGGCATGACGAAGTACCCGGCACGCAGAATGCCCTTCTTATCCCCCAGCGCCTTGTCAAAGGCCTCGCCCAGCGCAATGCCCACGTCTTCGACGGTGTGATGCTGATCGACATCCAGATCGCCCTTGCAGTGGAGCTCCAGATCGAAAGCGCCGTGTCGCGTAAACAGCTCCAGCATATGGTCAAAGAAACGAATGCCAGTGCTCACCGTGTAGCGGCCCTGGCCTTCGATAGCCAGCGTCAGCGCAATCTTGGTTTCGGTCGTATTGCGATCCAGCGACGCCGTTCGCTTCGCTACGTAGCCACTCTGTGTCGTTTTGCCTATGCGCGCCATCCAATCTCCTTCAGTGAGCTCTCCATCGCCGTCTTCGCCTGTCGCATCTGCTCACGCGTTCCGACTGTGATACGGACCAGCCCGTCGCAGCCCGGATCGGCCGAGCGGTCGCGCGTCAGAATGCCCTGGGTACGCATCGCCTTCACAAATGCGCCGTGCTCCGGGCCGATGCGCGTCAAAATGAAATTCGCCGCGCTCGGCCAGTGCTCCAGGCCGAAGCCGGCCAACCACTCCGCAAATTCCGCGCGTGCGGCTCTCACTTCAGCCACGTACCAGTCCAGATAAGCGCGGTCTTCAAGGGCCGCCGGCAAGCAGAGGAGCGCGATCCGATTCACGCTGTAGGGCGAGATCACACGCCGCAGCCACCGCATGGTTTCCTCTGCCGCGATCAGCGCACCGAGGCGCAGACCGGCGAGCCCATAGGCTTTCGAAAATGTCCGCGCAACAACGAGGTTTGGGATTTTGCCAATCAGGTCCAGCACCGTCTCGCCGTAAAAGTGGTAATAGGCCTCGTCCACCAGCACAACCGCCTGCGGCGCGCGTTCTGCTATTGCGACAATCGCTTCACGACCTACAGTCGCGCCAGTTGGGCTGTTCGGATTCGCGATCGCAATCAGGCGCGTGCGCTCATGAATCGCGGCGAGCATTGCATCGAGCGGAAAGCGAAAGTCATCTCTCGCGAGAACTGTATCGATCTGTGCCTCAGCCACCGATCCATACACCTCGTACATGCTGTACGTCGGCACCGGCAGCAGCATCGCATCGTCGCGATCGAGAAAGGCCTGGCACAACACGTGAATCGCCTCATCCACGCCATTGGTCAGCAACACCTCGGCCGGCGCAACATCCAGCGAATCCGCCACGCGTGCTTCCACACTGCCGCGCTCCGGATAGCGCGTCAGATCGGGGGCACCGATTTTCTTGAGCGCCTCGATGACGCGCGGCGAACAGGCCAGCGTGTTTTCGTTGAAGTCCAGCCGCAGTCCATCCCGCCCGGCAACCGGCGGATGATATTCCTTCATGCGGCGAACCCCGGCCCGTGGCTCGGGCGCGCGCGTCACAACCGGCTCACCCACGCGCAACACCTTCGGCGCGGGTCAGGCGTAGCTCCACCGCTGCTGCGTGCGCACTCAAACCCTCCGCTTTGGCCAAAGCCGCCGCAGCCGGCGCCAGGGCGCGAACACCATCTGCGTTATAGCTTTGGACCGTGACCAGTTTCAGAAAATCCATCACGCTCAGCCCGCCGCGGCTGCGCGCTGCTCCGCCCGTCGGCAATGTGTGATTCGGCCCGGAGACGTAGTCGCCCAGCGCCTGCGACGACCAGTTGCCGATGAAGACCGAGCCCGCATTCTCTACCCAACTGAGATCGTCTTCCGTGTCCACGGTCAGGTGTTCCGGCGCCAGCCGATTAGCAATCTCTCGCGACTGTTCTTGTGTATCCGTTACGATTACATATCCGTGATTGCGTAGCGCTTCGCGCGCAACGGGGTTGCGCCGTGACTGCTCCTTCACCTCATGCAGCACCAGCTTCGCGAGCGCCGGTTCGGAGGTCAGCAACACGCTCAGCGTCTCGGTATCGTGCTCCGCCTGCGCAACTAGGTCTGCCGCAATCGCCTCTGGATGCCCGCGCTCGCTGCACACCACGATCTCCGTCGGACCGGCGAGCATGTCGATGCCGCAGTCGAATGCCACCAGCCGCTTCGCTGCCGTGACATACAGGTTGCCCGGTCCCACGATCTTGTCCACACGCGGCAGTGAAGCCGTTCCATACGCGAGCGCGGCGATAGCGTGCGCTCCGCCGATCTGGTACACCTCATCGATCCCGAGCAGCGCCGCGGCCGCAAGTGTTTCCCGTGCCGGTCGTGGCGACACCACGACGATCCGCCCCACGCCCGCGACCTGCGCCGGAATGGCCGTCATCAGTAACGAGGATGGCAGCGGATGTCTCCCGCTCGGCACATAGCAACCCACCGACCCGAGCGGCCGCACTCGCTGCCCCGTCTTCACACCCGGAATTGGTTCCGTGTCCCACTCCTGCGGCAGTTGCTTCTTCGCAAATTCCATGATGTTGCGCGCGGCCAGTTTTAGAGCCGCGTGCAGCTCCGGGCTTGTCTCCTCCCACGCGCGGTGCAGCTCGCCAGGTGGAATCCGCAGCGGCTGCTTTCGTGAAACGCCGTCGAAGTGCGCCCGCGCAGCCAGCAGTGCACGATCGCCGCCACGCCGCACATCCTCCACAATGCGCCGTACCGGATGCTCCACGCGTTTCAGATTCATGGCGCCGCGTCGCTCGAGCGACTGGAGAAGCCGCTCGATCTTTTTCGCTCTGCTACCGCTGGCCGTCAGCAGTTCCAAGTGCTTCCTCCTAAACCAATGCGCATCAGATGACGACTTTATTCAGTGGATATTCCACAATGCCTGTCGCGCCCGCCGCTTTCAGCCGCGGCAACACATCGCGCACCACGCCTTCTTCCAGGATCGTATTCACCGCAGTCCATTCCGCATCGCGCAGCGGCGAAACAGTCGGGGAATTCAGCGCGGGCAGCACCTTCAGCACCGCGTCCAGATCCTGCCTGCGCACGTTCAGCATCAGCCCCACCTGCCCCTGCGCGGCAATCGCCCCGTTCAGCATCAGCGCCAGGTTCTTCACCTTCTCGCACTTCCATGCATCCTGCATCGCCGCGCGATTCGCAATCAAATGCGTCTCGCTTTCCATCACCGTATCAATGATGCGCAGGCGGTTCGCGCGCAGCGAGCTGCCGGTTTCTGTCACCTCGACGATCGCGTCGGCCAGCGTAGGCGGCTTCACCTCGGTCGCGCCCCAACTGAACTCCACGCGCACCTTCACGCCCTTCGCCGCAAAGTATCTCCTGGATACCTCGACCAGCTCGGTGGCAATTGTCTTGCCCTCCAGGTCCTCTGCGCGCTTGTACAGAGAATCCTCCGGCACCGCGAGCACCCAGCGCACCTTGTTGCGGCTCTGCTTTGCATAGGTCAGACTGGTCACGCTCTCCACGTCCAGGCCGCTTTCGACAACCCAGTCCACGCCGGTTAGTCCAGCATCCAGCACGCCCTTCTCCACGTAGCGCGACATCTCCTGCGCGCGGATCAGCATGCACTCAATTTCGGCATCGTCGATCTGCGGAAAGTACGATCGCCCATTCGCATAGATCCGCCAGCCCGCGCGCTCAAAGAGCGCTATCGTCGCGTCCTGCAGGCTCCCTTTCGGAATGCCGAGCTTCAGCTTTTTGGCCGGTGCAGTCACGCGCGCACCTCGGCAGCGACCTCAATCGCAATCGACTTCGTGAAACAGCTCACTGTCCCTTCGTGACAGACCAGCCCATCGCCTTCCACGACGACCTCAAACAGTAGGGTGTCGCGGTCGCAATCGGTGAAGGCCTTCACCACGCGCAGACGATTGCCGCTCGTTTCACCTTTCATCCACAACTTTTGCCGCGTGCGGCTCCAGAAGGTGACGAAGCCGCTCTCCACCGTTCGCTCGTAACTCTGCTCATTGAAGAAGCCCACCATCAGCACCTCTTTGCTGGAGGCATCCTGCACGATGGCCGGGACCAGCCCATCCATCTTTGCGAAATCGATTGTTCGGTCGCTGCTCACGTGTGTCTCTCCGTCGCGTTTGCCTGAAATGAAAAAGCCCACCGTTGCTTGGCATCGGCGGGCTGCTGGACCTGATCTCGGTTGTTGCTTATTTCCCGGAGGAGTCCGCCGACACGTTCGCCACGTGGTGATGATGGGCATGGCGATGATGGCGGTGGATAGTCATACTCCGTAGCACCTACGCTAACGGCTCATCGAAAATGTGTCAACTCACGCGCCGCACTGCCGCCTCTGCTCTGCCTCTGCCATTACGCCCATACTTCTGCCTCAATCGGCTCCGAAGCGTCCCCCACATCCCGCGTGTGCTCATGTGCTCATCAAGCGGAGCATTCACCTGGATGCGCGTGCCGTTGCCGGGCTCGCTGGTGACGGCAAGATGCGCGCCGATGCTGCGCGCGCGCTTCTCCATGCCGCGCAGGCCAAAGCCTCGCGTCTGCTGTCGCGCGTCGAAACCTCGCCCCTCGTCTTCCACCGTCAGCAGGACCCATTTCGTTTCGTATTCGACCGAGAGCAAAATCCTCTTCGGATCGGCGTGCCGTACAGAATTCACGATGGCTTCCCTGCCGATGTGAAATAGCGCATCGGCGACTCGCACTGGAATATGTTCCGGCGCTCCGCGGCCATCCGTGCGCCCCTTGCGTACGATCTCCACATCGCCGCCGGAAACAATGCTTGCCGCACATTGTTCCAGCGCCGCGCCAAGTTCCTTGCCTGCCGGCCACTCCTCGCGCAACATCGCGATGCTGAGACTCGCCTCCTCGTGCGTTTGCCGCACCACTTCACATGCCTGTTCGATCTGCTGATTCGCCCGCTCGATGCCTTTGGCGTCCGCGTGCTCCAGTCCATTGCGAATGCCCTGCAATTGGAAGGCCACGCCGGCAAAGCTTTGCGCCAGCGTGTCATGCAGTTCGTGCGCCAGCCTCTCGCGCTCCTGCACAATCGCGCGCCAGCGCCACTGCTTCGCGCGGCTGTAGAGCGCCTGCGCCAGCAGGCACAGCAGCAGAATGGCTGCTCCAATCTCGCCCAACCGCAGCGGCGTCCACCACGGCGGCCCCGCCAGGCGGTCGATGTCCTCTGTAGAACGCAGCAGCAGCGCAAATGAGGTAACGCCCTGCGTATATCGCTGGTCCAGCGTGCACACACCTCGCAGGTTCAACACGCTGCGTGGCGTCAGCCGTCGATAGAACTGCGCCGATTGCTCCGCTGGCAGAAAGGCGCGAAACGCCTGCGCGCCGCCCGTCAGATCCAGCACCACCATGTTGTTCTGCACGTCCTGGCGAATGCCCGTTAGTTCCCCCTGCAACTCCACCAGCCGTGCGTCATAATTTCCGGTCGCCGCCTGCCCCGCCGTAATCGACAGTGGCGCCGCCGGAGTATGGTCCCACAGCAGCCGAACCCGGGCATGCGGCAGCATCGCGGTGGCGCCGATCGGGTCGCCGGAAGCCAACGGAGTCCCGGTGGCCTCCACCTCATCGCCCAGGTTCAATGCGGGCGCAATCGGCTCGGGCAACGCAATTCCGCCGCTGTCGTCCTGGATAAAAAGTGTGGGCGACATCAGAGAAACTGTGCCGCGGAGAGTTACGATCTTCGTCTGCCTTGCCCGCAGCAGTTCGGAGACCTGTGCAATCGGCGTCGTTTCCGCCTCCGGGCCTGGCTGACCGAAGAATCGCCGCCGCAATGCAGGGTCGTCGAAGGTAGGAAAGTTGTGCGTGGCGTTGAAGGCCGCCTCGCTCTTCGGATAGTCCGGCTGAAGCACGCGCGGCGAGGATCCGGCGAGGGCGATCAGGTCTGCCGGTTTCGCCGGCGCAACCTGCACGTTGCGCCAGGCCGCGCCGGTTGCCAGGGACCGCAACCCGATGCGGCCGCTGCGCACGCAATCCGGTTCTTTGAAGAAGGCGCGCGCCACGGGTGCGGAGCCTGTCTCGCCGGCCGTGGCCGCAATGCTGCATCCGAACACCGCAACATCAAGGTGATACCACACATGACTGCGCAGCCCCGGCAGCGGCACCGGTGTTGCTTCCAGCCAGCCGTGGTCCGACCGGCCAATCAGCAGCGAGCTGTCGTACATCCTAACGCCGACGTAATACCCGTTGTACGCGTCCACGCCCGGCTCCTCATCGTTCGAGCGCACTACCACCCCCGCATCGCCGCCTTCGCCCAGCAACTCCACATCAGCGTGCAGTCGATAGTTCCGCCACCGGTAGGAGCCAGCCAGCATCTTCGCGCCGCGCTCATCCGAGTCATTGCGCATTGCTCCGCTGGCCAGCCGCCACGCGCCTCCAAACGCATGCCACTCGTCAGCGCGGTTCTGCGCGAAATCATCGTGGTAGTAGGGCCGCGCGCCGGAGAACCAACGCCATGCCGCAATCCCACCCGCCAGCAGCGCAAGCACGACCGCTCCGGCCACCCACGATGCGACTCTGCGGCCACCTTTCACCCGATGGGTCTCCAATCCATGTTCAGCATCTGCTGGATCTCCGGCGTGTCCACGTTCTCGTGCGTCACCAGGCGCGGCGCAAAGCGCAACACTTGTCCCGCTGCTAATCGGCTTGTGCGCGGCCGATGATCCGTAATCAGACGTGTCGCGCGGTATCCCATCGCGAAGGTATCCTCCGCCACAAGGGAATCAATCTCGCCCCGCCGTAGGTAATAGATCAGATCCAGATCCTGATCGCACGCGACAAGGTGCACCTGGTGGATACGCTGCCTCAGCTTCAGTCCGCGGTACACACCGCGTGTCGCGCCCACCGTCAGCGTAAAAATCGCATTCACCTCCGGGTGGCTTGCCAGCAGTTCTTCCGTGTCCTGCTCCGCCAGATTGGTGCGGAAAACGCCGGGAAGCGGATCGAGCACTGTTATGCCGGGATATTGCGCTGCCATCCGCTGCCGGAATGCTTCGGATCGCGCCATGGTCTCCATCAACGCCGTGGTTGAGCCCAGCACCGCCACCGTGCCGTGCCCGTGTAGAATCGCGCCGATCCTGTCCGCAGCCAGCTTCCCGGTCTGCTGCTCGTCGTTCAACAGATAATCCACATCCAGAGACGCCGGAAGGTTGAGCGTCGCATTGATCACGACCACCGGCATCCCCTGCTCCGCGGCCCTGCGCACGGCGGTGGTCAGCGCGATTGGATGGTCCGGGGCCAGGATCAGGCCGCCATCCCGCTGGCGAATGGCCTGTTGCACCAGCGCGATCTGCCGGTCCACCTCCATCTCGCTGCTTGGCCCGTTCCAGCGCTCGTTCCAGTCGGTGCCGAGCAGCGCCTTTGCAACCCCTGCGTGCTCTCCCTCCCAAATCTCCTGAGCAGTGGTCTGCGGCACCACCGCAATGGTGTGTGGATGGCCCCGCGAGCAGCCCACAAGCAGAGACAGAATCGCCCAACAACTCCATGCGGGACTCGCGCTTCGCAATCGCCTCATCACCTGCTTGCAAGCCTAAAGCATGGATTGCTTTCTCTTTCTGTATGCACTGCCGCCGATCGGGGCGCCCCATCCTAAGCAGATCGACGGGGGGATTACCACGACTCCCCGGCCCGCTGCAGAGCCGCGCAATACGCGGCTTCCCTTTCTCCGATAAATCTTTCTTTGCTGGCGAAGAATTTTCCTGAATAATGCAGACCGATGATCAGCCTTGTCTGGACTCAGTTGGGCATCGCCTTCAGCGCGCTCCTGCCGCTGGTAAATCCGCTCGGTTCGGCGCTGGTCTTCTATGGGCTCATCGGCGCGGCGCCGCCCGAGGTCTACCGCCACCTGGCGCGCCGGATCGCCATCAACACTGTTGTCTTTCTCCTGGTCATTGAGCTCATCGGAGCAGCCCTCCTCTCCTTTTTCGGAGTCTCCCTTCCCATCGTTGAGGTAGCCGGCGGTCTTGTCCTGGCGGCCATGGGATGGTCGCTGCTCAATCAGGAGGGCGCCGACGCGCATCAGCAGGAGAAGGAGAACCAGGCGCCGGCCTCCGACGTTCAAAAGCTCTACCAGCAAACGTTCTATCCGCTTACCTTCCCGGTAACGGCTGGCCCCGGCTGCATCGTCATCATGCTGACGCTGACCGCCCACGCCTCCACCCACAGCCTCATTGGGAACCTGCTCTCTCATCTCGGCATCCTCATCGCCGTCATCATCCTGTGCGTGCTGGTGTACTTCGCCTATGCCTACGCACCCTTGATTACGCGCAAGATCTCGCCGCAGACTGCCCGGGGCGTCGTCCGCGTCATCGCATTCCTCCTGCTGTGCATCGGCGTGCAGATCGCATGGAAAGGCGTCAGCAGCCTCCTGCTCACATTGCTACAGCATCGCTAGCCAGCCCAGGTCGAGTGAAGCAGGAGTCGCGGGTGCCCCCATCCTGAATCCTGATCAGCGCCAATGGGGGAAGGGTGGGATATCGCAGATGCCAGCCCTCAACTACCCTCGTCATCTCGCCCCGAGCAGCGGAGTCCCCACCAACATCCGTCATCTCGACCGGAGCGGCGAAGCCGCGCAGTGGAGAGATCTGCTGTCTCACCCGCACAGCCCCAGCTGCGTAACTCTCAAATCGGCAAAGGCGCACAAAATGTGTCATTTCGTATCCCTCGATTTACTACTCTGGAAACAGACATCCCTCCGGAGGTTGAAAACGTAAAAGCCACCGCTTCGGTGGCTTTTCTTCTTTGCATTGAATTCGACCGTCATCGCGGCCGATAAGCGCTTTGCTGATAGATCTTTAGGCTTAAGCCGTTTAGATCACTGGGCTTACCCGACGGGAGCGCTTCGTGGGTCTATCGAACCTCAAAGTGCACAAGATTAAAAGCATGTAGGCGCTTTGCCACGATCTTGCTTGCGTAAGCTATCTCGCGTGCTCCAATATGGGGTGTCTCGACAACCCCACGTTGAGGTGCAATCATGCATCATCCGGACGCAGTCACCTGCTGGCGCAATCGTCAAGCTGAGCTGGAATTTCACATCCGCCGCCACGAATGGTTCGTCGGAAAGTCGGCGGTTATGGATCCGGAAGCTCTCAAGAAAAAGCTGGAAGCCTATCAGTTGGAATGGAGCACCTATGAGCGTCTGATCCACAAAGCAGACGCCATGCACGCCGGCAGAAAGCGCAAATCGGCAGCCTGAGCGCCACAAGGATCAAAGATCAGTGTTCGTTTGGCTTCGCCTGCAATGTCCGCTCGACCGCGCCGTCCTTCAACATCTTGGCGGCATCAGCCAGACTCAGCGATGCCGGCGTCCTGTGATACTCGCTGGTCACTTCGTCCTGCTCTTCGCCGATGCTCTTGAAAATCAGCGCATGTCCCTGGATATGAATATGCGTGATTGTGATTTCCCAGATGCCGGGAGCGATCTGCTGCCGCTCAATTTCGAACGTCCCGCCCTTTTCGAGTTTGCCTAGCAGCCCGTAGCCGAAATCGACATCGTGCGTCAGCTTTCCCTTGAGCTGCTTGATCCGCTTCTGCTTCGTCTGCACCAACATCGTTCCTTCCATCGCGGCAAAGACGCGTGACTCCCGGCTAGGCGGACTGAATTTCGGATCGGGCTTGAAATTCAATGTGGTGAACGCGCCGTTTTGCCCTGCGTAGGTCCACAGGAATGCATCGGGCAACAGTTTCGTCATTGCGGCCGCTTTCTCCGAGTCCTGCTCGTTATCTCGTTTCTGCTTCTCGCGAACACTCGCGTCGCGGACGAAGCCATCCATCTTTTGTTCGTCATCTTTGTGCTCCTGGGCTGTCAGCGGATGTCCGTCCTTCTCCACCGTCTTAGAAAGATCACCATCTGCTGTTTGGATAACCAGCTTCACCGTGTGCTTGTCCGGAACCTTATTGTCATCCCGATACATCCATCGGCTGTGGTCAATCGCGTCGGCCTTCAGCTCATTGGCAACGACCGCGCGCACGAATGCGCGGGCATCCTCACCTTGGCCGGAAGCCGATGTCGTCCATGACAGGAACACAAGGAATAAGGGCAGAATAAGCAGGCGCGACCAGGCGCGCGACTTAATCACGAAAGAGATCTTCACGATCTTCTTAGATGCGACGCGCCGCATTGCGACGTGGCATTACTGGAGCGGCAGCGCCAACTTCTCGAACCTACAGGATTTGGCATCAAAGCCTTGGATACCATGCCAGGCTCAACGACCAGTAACTCATCTGCCGAAGCCGCCTCTGAACAATCCGCAAAGGATGCCGGCCTACGTTATGTATCAGACCGCCAGCCGGGCATTGCGAGGAAAAGGCACGGCCGATCCTTCCGATACATTGCCCCGGATGGAAAGCCCGTCCGGGACGCGGCCACGCTGGGTCGTATTCGATCTCTCGTGATCCCGCCGGCTTGGCGAGACGTTTGGATCTGTACGAGTCCGAACGGTCACCTGCAAGTGACTGGGCGCGACGCACGCGGACGGAAACAAAGCCGGTACCATCCTCGCTGGCGCGAGGTACGAGACGAGACAAAATACGAGCGAATGCTGGACTTCGGATCGATCTTGCCGCAGGTTCGTGCACAAGTGGATCAAGATCTCTCCCAACCAGGACTGTCGCGTACGAAGGTGCTTGCTACCATCGTTCGCCTTATGGAGACGACTTCCATACGGGTGGGAAACGAGGAGTACGCACGTACAAATCACTCCTACGGCCTCACGACGATGAGGAACCGGCATGTGAAGGTGGCCGGTTCTGCAATCGAGTTCAATTTCGAGGGTAAGAGCGGCGTCAAGCACACGGTGGACATTCAGGACCGCCGATTGGCCAAGATCGTTCAGCGCTGTCAGGACATCCCGGGATATGAACTATTCCAGTACCTGGAGAGTGACGGGACTCGACGCAGTATCGATTCATCCGACGTAAATGAATATCTCAGGACCGTGAGCGGAAAGGAATTCACAGCCAAGGATTTCCGAACCTGGGCCGGTACGGTAGCGGCATGCCGGCTATTACGAGAAGCGGAACCGTTTGAACACGAGAGCGCTGCTAAGAAAAATGTCGTCCAGGCTATTAAGGCAGTGGCAGCGCACTTGGGCAACACACCGTCTGTCTGTAGAAAGTGCTATGTCCACCCCGCCGTCCTGGAGTCGTACTTCGATGGCACCATGTCCGCAATCTTCACGCGTCGCATGCCGTCCAAACTCTCAAAGGCATGCCGAACTATGCAGCACGATGAGAGAGCGCTGATTCAGCTACTCCATCGCACCTTGAAAGCGCAACAGCGTAAGCCGTAGACCGTCCTTGTATTCCTACGGCTTGCTTGGTGGGCGAGGCGGGGATCGAACCCACAACCCTCAGCTTAGAAGGCAGCTGGTTGCGGTATTCTCTGATTTACTATCGTTTACGCTAAACTGCTATTCGAGCAATGGCAGTGCGGATATTCCCACTTATGATCTTCTTTTCCGTACTCCCGATTACTCTGGAATATCCCCACGTAATCCCCCACACTTAGTATTTACCTATTGCTTCGTAGGGTGGCAATCTAGACGCGTCCCACAGGTGTTGACGCACCTGCAGGACGCTGACCACAACGCCTTACGAGGAGGCATCATGGCTGTCTCAGAGCCTAGCAACACCCTTGCGCGTCCGCAATTGGTCGCGCCCGCTTCATTCCCCTTTGACGTTCTGCTCCTGGCAGAGTGCTCCCCCGCTGCCGCTCCCATCGCGGAGCCCAGTCTTGGCGATTACGCTCGCATCGTCGTTCTCTTATCGACAATCTGGGCGGTTTGTATTGGTGCGGCAGTTTGGGGGCTGGCATGAGATACATTGCGCAGCCCACCGCGCCTCCGCAGGTATACGACGCGCTGTTGCGTAAGGTCTCCTCCGTTCACGACACCTTCGAGAGCGCATGTGATCGCTCCTACACGTTGAATCGCTTCTTTAACGGGGTGCGGGCATGAGGAATTTCTTGCCAGTCGCACACCACCCCGCCGGCGCGGCGGAGATTCGGCCTGACATGCGCTTTCGTGAAGCGGCCGACATCTACCTGAATTCTCGAACTTTTGTCTCCGCGAACGGGGAATATCGAGCCTTCGGCGGTCGATACATCCGATCGACGACGCTGAAGAACTATGTTGGCTACCTTCGATCGCTCTGCCTCTTCTTCGGGCAGATGCGGTTGAACGAGATCCGGCTCGACCACATCCGTCAATACCAGGAAGCTCGGCTGAGCGGTGCCCCTCCTTTTATCCGCCCGCGGCGGCCGGGAGCGCCTCCATCCGTATGTCCCACCAAGCCGCAGCACGTCAACCAGGAGCTCTGCCTGCTCCGCACCATCATGCGCCGGGCACATGTTTGGGACGGGCCTCTCTCCGACTACTACGAAGAGCTCCAGGAGCAGCAGAATGAGCTTCCCCGTGCACTGACGCTTAGCGAAGAGCTCCGTTGGCTCGAAGTGTCAGCGAGCCGCGAGCGCTGGCATACGGTGCACTGGTATTCGGTTCTGGCGCTCGGAACCTGCATGAGCACCAACGAAGTTCGGGCGCTAAAGCTGCGCGACGTGAATCTGCCGGCTCAAGTTCTGACGATCTCTTCGGAGGGATCGAAGAATCGCTATCGGCAGCGCACAATACCGCTTCGCGAATCGCAGACGCTCTGGGCGATGGAGCAGCTGCTCAAGAGAGCGTGGGATCTTGGATCCCGGGAGCCGGAACACTACATCTTCCCTTTCGTCGTCGGCCACAATCCGGTCAACCACAAGCCGATGTCGGTCCAGGGATTGAAGAAGCCCTGGCAGGAGGTTCGCGAAGCCACCGGCCTGAAGAATTTCCGCATGTATGACACGCGGCATACGGCGATCACTCGGCTTGCAGAGAATGGGGTTCCGGTAACTGTCATCATGGATCTCGCCGGCCACATTTCACCGCGCATGACGCAGCATTACACCCATGTGTCCGAACAGGCAAAGATCATCGCGATGCGCCAGGCATCCCAAGGGCGATACGGCTGGGCCGATCTACGGCCAGTGTTGCCTATGCCGGCGATTCCGGTTCCGTACGAGAACAAGGCCGTCATGGACGGCAGCATCGTAGGCAAGAGCGCAGGCCGCAATCTCTTGCGGATTCCTCCGCCTCGCCTGCAGAAGTCCCCAGATACCTCTCGCGCGATCGCGCAGGGCACCTGGTCAACGTTCACCACGATCGGAAGGCCGTTTGGCTCCAGGGGAAGCACATAAGAGGCTGTTTCGTTCCTGTTCTCTTTCAAGGCAGCATGGCGGCCCTCGTTCCCCTCTTCAACGCTCTCGCACGAGCTAGCTGAAGCACTCGCCCTAGAGCACTTCTGCGATGATCGCGCCATCTGCCGTATTGATGGCTGTGTCCATGATTATCTTGCCGCTATAGACATGGCCCTCCTTACGAACGCAAATCATTTTATCGGTGCGTAAGCTGTCCCGAAGGATTTCGTGCCCAATGCCGGGATTGGATAGAGTCCAGTCAATGCTGAAGTGGAACAAGGTCAGGCCATTGCGCGGCGGGTCGCACTCGAAGTTGTATGCGCCGGCAAGAGGCACAAACGTCCCCTCGGTCTGTTGTATTTCAGTGGGCATGCTTCCAAATTATCAGGCACCATGGTTCGGTGAACGTCAGCCTTCCAGGCTTCCATCAACGCTGGTGCCTATAGACAGCAGCATCGCCTTTAGCGTGAGCAGAATTTGCTCTTCTGCGCCATCCCGGGGAAGAAACTCCAGTCCGTATATATATCCGCGCCGGTTCCTCAGGACTGCGTGGACCCGCACAGGCCCCCGGCTGAAAGGCGGCGTGTACTCAATTTGCACTTCGCTCTCGATTGCCAGCTCGGCCCCTGCGAAGATTGCAGCGCCATCTTCGCTAATGTCCCGTATGCGAGCATTTACCAAAAGAACCTTGTCCGGCCCTCCGACGATGAGGCAGACCGGAGTATCGAGACGAAAGCGCGGGTGTCGTCGTACAGCTAGGTTCTCTTCAACGGGTCGAGGACCGTCACCCATATAGGCAGCATAAGCTCAGATATCGGAGCATCAATCCTACAAAGGTAGGATAAGCCGGCTATGAGCGAGGCGGAGGGGGGAACGATGAGCGGGCTGCTTCTGAAGGAAAATCAGGGTGACCACGGTGCAATCTGACGGCGCAGAGGCAATGGCCAGGCCCATATCGATGTCAATGGCGTGCTGACGCGATGGAAGGTGAATTAGCATTGCAGGGATGGATATTTACCACTGGTATGTGATGAAGCTGGGCCATGTAGTACGTGTTTTCTGGATATCTGAATACAGGGCCCTGGAAATGAGAAAAGACGGTTGGGTACTTGCAGACAGGCCATACCCGAACGAGTCAGAAGCAAAACTCGCGCGAGACGAATGGGAGAGCACAGGACAGGTTCCAAGGTGAGCGGCCAATGTCAGTGCGTGAGTGACGGCTTCTTGTGACAGTCGCAGTTGCAGGCGACCGCGGCGAATTGTGGCTGTGCGCCCGCTACGCGGGAACCGAAAAGGGAGTGACGTTTCAGCTTGCGTTGCCGAATCCAGAGAGAAACAGGGCATGAGTCATGCGATGCAGTCAATCATAGGGATTTCAGTACGGTCGCGCGGCTGGTGAAGCGAGCAATCGCAATGATCACAACTTGTTCCAGTCGATCTGAAGATGTTTCTTTGTTGCCGGGAATCACTCTCACGGTCGAACATCCATTTCCTGCCTGGTCAATCCCGCGCCTGTGATCCGCTAATTGCGGCTCCGTCATGCCGACGGAGAGCAGGGCTCGGTCGAATGTCTCCGGGATGAGAACGTGATCTGGGGACCGAGCGGTGTCTTGCCGTCACTGCTGAGAGCGTGAGCAGCGGTCCCGCTGTCAGTCCATGGCACCCATATCTCGCGCGGCTCGGTCATATCGAACATGGAGATCTTGCGCGTGTCGCCGAGCGGATTGGCGCGGCCACAGAGATCGCAGACCGCACCGCCATCCTTCAGCGTGTGATGATTCGGTCCCCCCATTCGCCCGTGGCATCCCCAACAGGCAGGGCAATGGATGAGGCGGTCCGCCCGCTTCAGCTTCAGCACGGCGACAGGCTATATAAGGTGAGGGTGGGGATGGCGAACAAAAGGGGAATATGCGTCGCTTGGGGTCCAGAGAAAAGTCGAGTCCGGACAGATCCCGCCGGCGTTCAATTTAGACCGAAAGCCGCTCCGAATCCCCTTCCCATGACGCGTTGAAAGTCTTTATAAGGTCATCTCACAAACGAGGGGAATTTTTCATGATGCCTTATCAAGATTGGCATTTTTACAGTACTGATCCAACTGAACCAGCCAATCTGAAATTCCGATGGGATGGGAACTGGATCGGCGCACAGTCATTTTGGACACCTTTGAAAGATGCCCCAGGGGTTATTCCTGTTTTCCGATGCTACAACCCTCAAACCCAGACACATTTTTGGTCAATTGACCGCTCTGAACTGGGAGGGAAGGCTGGTTATCAGGACGAAGGGCCTGTCTTTTATGTATTTTCCAAGCAAGAACCAGGGACCTCATACTTGCACCGCTTCAATTTGGCAACTTCGAACCAAAACGGTGTCCACCATTTCTACACTGCGGACGTATCGCAGGAGCATCCCCCTCTCGATACAAATGTATGGAGGCCTGACAATCCGCAAGGATTCGTTTACGCAACGAAACCTCAGGGGAATATTGCAGTGGCGGAGGTCTACAGATTCGGTATAGTGCCTTGCAACTGGAGGTGCAACGCCGGAGCCGGGGGGAGAGTCTTGTACTCGTGGGACTGTGACAACATGTTCTATGCGCAGGCAACGCAATGTTGCCAATTGCATGCGAACATAACACGCCAACAGGTCGGCCCACCCAATCTGGTCGCCTTCCCTGTCGTCAAAAAGTGAACCTAATAAGTCCCGACACCTGCAGAGCACCTCGACCATCAGGCCGGGTATTCTTTAGCTCATGTGTGGCCGCTACGTTCGGCGCTCCGATAAACAGCGCATCGCTGAGCACTTCTCTGTTCACGGCCTATCCCTCCCGACTTCGGCCCCTCATGGAAGTAGCGGCGCGGACCTTCCAGCCGGTTGTCCGATTGAATCGAGACAGGGCCGAGCGCGAGATCGTGCTCATGCGGTGGGGTCTCATTCCGTTCTGGGCGAAGGCTGTTTTTATCGGGCTCCGCACGATCAATGCGAAGGACGAGACGATCAAAACGCACCTGCCTTCAGGGAGGCGATTAAGTACCGTCGGCTGCATGGTGCCGCCGGCTGATGCGTTTTCGAATGGCAAAAGTTCAAGGCAAAGACAACGCAGCCATTCGCTATAGCAATGAAGACGGCCAGCCGTATGCGCTGGCTGGCATCTGGGAGAAATGGAAAGATCGGAAAGCGGATGAGGGTGGCTGGGGTCCCGGGCCATCACAGCTCGTGGTGATCCGGCGGATGTATCCTCTCTGCCACTCTGCACCGAAGCTTTGACTTGATATGCATGACCTGAGAGCAAATTTTTGTGGTTGCAGGATTTTGCAACGTGGTAGACTCGCGGCTCCGAATCAAAGATAGGGGAGACTATGGCGAACATTCATCTGCAGGAAGAGATTCTTCTGGTAGTTGGCGCGCTCGGCAGCGACGCCGGCTCTAAGGTGCTGACCCCACATGGCGTGAAGAAGGTTCCCAGCAATAATCCGGAGGCGCGCGAAGCGTATGAGACGCTGACGAAAAGCTATGCAAAATTGCAGGAAATCGCCCAAAAAGAAGGAGCGGTCGAGCAGACTGGCAGGTAGCGCGCTCGCCTCGGCGAGTCGCAGAAAGCTCATTAAGTGAGCTCGCCGCTAGTGTGTCGTCAGTTTGTCATTGAGACGGTCAATGTAGCTGGGTGCCTCATCGTTGATCCTGGCGGGGTCCCAGCGCAGCCACAGAAACACGGAAGAGTCTGAAGATCGTCCCCCAAAAGCTCCAGGTCTGCTCTTCGGCCCGTAGAGCTTCCAGCTCAGTTTTTGGCCTTCCTAGCATGAGCCGCTCTCTGTGCCGCTCGCCGTCGCCCTTCGACAGTGTCAGTGCGCGGATCGGACGGATCGCCAAACTTCGCCGGTTTGTGAACCTTGCCATCCCAATAGGTAGTTTCAGCCATCCGGTCAGTTTGGCCGACAGTAGAATCTCCTGGGAATCACTCGCCGGTAGCATCAATCGTTACTGAGGTGCTGATGCCATCCCGAACAGCCTCGATCTACCCTACAGCGGACGAAATCAACGCCTTACCTAAGAAGTTCCGGCAGTACATCCACGATCTCGTGTCCCGGTGTGACAAGAGTGGCGGTCCAGACGATCGCCATCTTGCGCGAGGATCGGGATGCGCTCGCTCGTGAGGTGGAGGAGTTGAAAGCCGTGATCGCGCAGCTCACGTCTTAAAAACGGATCGAATAATCATGTCTCGCGCACTACTTTGCGGGCGTCTTTGGGGGCGCCGTCTGCGGACTCTGCCAAGTAAAGAATCCTCTCGCCAATCTACGAAAGATGTCGATCCAAGAGGTCACCACCCCGGCAGAGATCATCGTCTGCTTCGGCCCTGCCGGCCAACGCCCGGAGGATGCCAGTTGACTAAGCTGCTTCAGCAAAGCGCTGGCGCCTTACTTTGACATCGCCGCAAAGCCGATCCCGGGTGCCTTAGAAGCGGGATCAATGAAACCCCCGGAACCATGGAGACTATCGATATACCAGCGGCCATGTCCTAAAGCAGTTGCGAGCGCAATTTCCTCACTCGCAAATTCTTGTCCAGCCAATCCGGGTTCGATGGGAATCTCCTTCCAGGCGCCGTTCACTAGTCGATCGAGGAAGACAGAGGCATGCCAAATGGGCAGCGCACGAACCTTTAGCAACCTCGCTACAACGATCTGTCCCTTATAGCGTTCGCGCCTCATAGCTCATCGTATGCAGATCGGACGCGCTAGTCAGCGCCACTTTTGTTGGATACAGTGTCAGATACATCTTTTGGTGAATACAGCTTCCGCAGTGGAGAAGATGAAGCGATGTCATTTATGGATGATCTGTGAAGAACCCGGCGGATGATGACCTTGGCGGGAGCCGCCCTGCAACCCCAGAGGAATAGCCATTAGGAGTAGGAAAAGGCATGATGAATTCATCAGAAAACACATGCCTTTCCTCCTCTCTTCCCATAGCTGATTTCTTGGCTGTGGGTTTCTTTTGGTATCGCGTGGATCCTGGTATCGCGGCCCACGCCTGCGCGTGAGATGATCGGTCTGTGAAGAAGCCCAAGAAACACAGCCCCAAGCGGGACGCAGACCAGAAGAAGACTGAGCTGGAAAATAGCTAACGTTGGGTGTACTGATCGTCAGGGAAGCGGCAAGCTCCGATGACGAGGTGGATAGACGCGCTAGCTGTGGGTCTTCTCCTGGGCTGGCTCATGGCCGAGCGGGAGCTTTCCCAGCTTCGCTATCCGCATCATTTCTCACCATCCGGTTGGTCTGGCTGACCGTCTGAATCTTCATCATTTGAAGGGTCATCGGATCAGACGGTTCTTCGATTTTTCTGAGGTCTTGTCCGCCGGCAGCTTCAAAGGCATCTCTTATTTGGATCGCTCATAGTGCACTTCCCGTAAACTGTGGATGCCTCCTCCCCGTTCGCGTGGTCCATCAGGAGCTAAAGGAGGCCTTTTCGGAATCGCGGCGATGGCACCACTCGGTTTAGCTTGCTTGGGATTCCGATTCCTTGGCTTGTAACGGACAATCAATTCCTGCGACGCTTTCGCTTCGTCCTCGCATTTCGTTAGTTCTCGGCGGAGAGCGATCAACGTCTTGAAACGTCTCTCAACCGATAGTCTTTTCTCAAGGGCCTTCATCCATTCCTGAAGACGCTCTCGCCGCGCCATCTCCGCCAGAAGCCGCTGTGATGACATGCCTTTTCCCCGCTGTTAAGATGCGCCCTCGATTGAATTGCATCGTTCGGTCGACTAGGGCGGCGAAGGGTTTGTCTCCGAAATGAAACGTTGTCCGCTCGTGGAAGCGGCCTGTTATTTCTTCGCTGTGGCGCGACTGGTGGAAGGGCGTTGAGAGACCGATGGTCATTGGGTTCGACAGGCTAAATCAAATAAATTTGGAGATTTTCACAGTCAAGCAAGGTCATGATCGAGGCGTGACAACCTGTGCTGCAAGTGGCCGCCTATCTAGAGCTCGTGCCATCCGTAAAGCATGAGACGCCCGCTTTGGAAGTGGTTCTATCTCTTGCGAAACGTGAGGTTTCCTTGCCCCAACCGCCGGTCAGATGCGTCTCTACAGCATGAAGCGGAGCTGATCTTGGGATTATCAGCTGACTTTGCCGCCGGCCATCTTCCGTAGGACCGTGTTCTGGAGCTCCGTGGGCGAGCTGTGCCGGGCAACGCCTGACTGGCGAGCTTCGCGAAAAGATTAACTTAGGTTTCGCGGCCCCCGTCGCGATGCCTTTGCTCTTGGCTTGAGCGTCCGGTATCAAAGCCAGCGACTTCGCGCGAGCAGGGTCTAGACCATCGGCCTGCTCGTCGGGAAGTAGGTGCTAAGCGCCCGGGAGGCAGCCTGATGGCTGCCGCGTCGGGCTCGAGGCGCCGTGAGGAGCAACGATGCTCCTAAGGTAAGGTCGATAGTCGCCCGCGATGGAATTGACGGCTTCAAAGACAGGGAATGCAGATCCGCTGCATATTTGCGGCTGGGTGCGGGCCATAACCCTGAATTCGATCTGATCGAGCAAACGCTTGGAGCCACATCCGGGAGCCCCTCAGACGCCTCGAGGATTGCCGTTTCGCAACACGCCCCGCTGCACCTGGGGTATTACCTGAATTTTCATACCCTGCCCCATCTCCGACTCGTGTGACGGTTCCAAAGATCGCCTGGCCGCCCTCGTGGACGTGAACATGCTTCACAGTGACCTTTTGCTGACGCGTCTGCCCTCGCAAGCTGGCTAGAGCGTGTAGCTGATCATTGAACAATCGCAGGAGGCGGAACAGCACGGTGTACATCGGCAAAGGTCTGGTCTTGAATAGCCTTCGCGGATCTGCGTGTAGCGAGCCGACGGATATATTTCGCTTTATCCTCTTCCTCGGGATTGGTCACCGAGATACTAGTTCCCCACTCCATCCAGCCGTGGATCGCTGAGGAACCGCGGAGGCCTTTGAAGATGTTTTCTGAAGAGACTTTGTTGATGTGGTGCACTAGAGCCACCGCGCACTCGCACTCGTTCTGAACACGATTGATCGGCTGCGAAACCTGCTGCACTTCCGTGTTGTCGTTCTCCTCCAAATCGTGCAGCGAGCGAAAGACGTCGAGGAGCCGGAACTGCTTCATCTCGTCGATGAGCTGCTGTAGGTGCTCGCCAGTCGTGACTTTGAAGTCCGCGAGTTGCCGGCGGCGTCCACCAGCATCCAGCTCATGCAGAAGCCGCTCACCGATGAGGAGTTATGGGAGCTGGAGGACATGGATGACAGAGGAGAATTTGATCCTCCACCTCCACGCAAGAAGCGACCGTCGAAGCCCGAGAACCTCAAATTCGATTTCTAGAAAGGAGGTCCAGAGCGCCGGAACCATCTGAAGACCGTCCCACAGAAGCTCCAGGTCTGCTCTTCGGCCCGTATAGCTTCAAGTTCAGCCTTGGCACGCCGGACGCGCGCAGCACGCTCTGCGCCCGGCTTTCGAGCCTCCACTGTGCTTGGATCGAACGGCTGGCTGAACTTCACCGGCTCGTGAATCCTGCCATCCCAATATGGGTTGTCAGCCATGCTTTCAGTCTACCGAGCGTAGAATTCATGGAAATCCCACACCTGCGGCATCTCCATTACGCTTCATGAGTGCTCGAGAGGAAAACCCCCCCCCCCCCCCCCCCCCCCCCCCCCCCCCCCCCCCCCCCCCCCCCCCCCCCCCCCCCCCCCCCCCCCCCCAACCCTTGGCGACGCTAGGGAAGTTGCGTGCTGGCCGGATGAGACAGGCCATCTGAAGTGCTTACCGGCGCAGGATTGTGGTTTGCGTTCCCAGCGTCCCAAAGAGGCTGATCTGCTCTCTCTCATTCGGGGTAAGGAAAGCGACTCATCATCAGGTGATAGAGGAATGCCTGTCAACGCACAAAGAGATTGCCACAAGTGGCGGGACTGAAGCGGTTCCGAGGGTGTCCAGACCGTCGTCATACTGCGAGAGGACAGGGATGCGCTGCAACTTCGTGTCGAAGACCTCGAAGCCGATGTACGCGTCCACTTCTCCCCCGATCCTGGTAGCCGAGCTTGAGCCTTTGCCCTGGAGAACCGTAGCCTGAATGGCGTTTTCTGGTGACGTCTTGATGGAAGCAGCGATACTGGCTCCGCCAGCAACCGGTCCCCCCTGTGATGGTTATCCGACTATTCTGAAATGATTTGAGCTTTCGGCTCCCTATCCCAACATAGCGGCAATGAAATGGGCCAGCAAACGAGCATCCTGAAAGGTAAGGAGAATAGATGCGCCCATGCGAAAAGCCTTATTCCTGATTTGCGCTCTAGGAATATACTCCGGTGCGCGGGCCCAAACCGATCAATCGTCCTGGACAAATTTAAGTGGCCTGCACGCGGGACAGAGGATTCAAGTCATCGAGATGAACTCGAAAAAGCATTCCGGAACTTTTGATAGTGTTTCCGACTCAGTGATTTCATACCAGGACTTCGCAGGCGAACGGGCACTTCAGCATCGAGATGTTCGCAGCGTAAAAGCTCATGAAAAGCGACCATCGTCTGCGCAATTCCCTCATTGGGGCCGGAGTCGGAGGCGGTTTAGGAGCTGGGATTGGTGCAGCGACATTCCGCCGATGCTCTTCCCAAAGCTTCTGTATTGAGCCTGGGTGAGAGGCCTACCAGCCGGAACGTCCGCGCTGTCGTCGGTTTGGCGGGTGGCGCGGTCGTCGGAGCTTTTTTCAGCCCACCCACAACACGATTTACCGCGTGACGCCGCACTAGCCTGGTCCGGATCACAACCCCTCACGAAGCAGATAACGGCCGCAATCGCAAGGAGCTGATTTCATGAAAAGGCAGATACGTCTCAACCTGGCGACGGCAGTCCCCGTCCTTTGCTTCTTCCGGTTCTCGTGGAAGAGCTCCTGCTCCTAATTAGGCGAGCGAGTCGTAGCGCAAACGACATTCTTTGTCGCAACACCACATGCAACGGGAACTAGGGATGGAGAGCCGAGAGAACATCGCGGAGCAACTTTTCGGAGAGGCTCTTGAATTGCCGCGGGAGCGGCGGGGCGCCTTTCTGGACGCGGCGTGCCCCGGAACACCGGAGGTGCGGAGCGCGGTAGAAAGCATGCTCGCGGTCCACGACAGACTGAGTGGATTTCTGTCCGAATCTCCTTATAAGAAAGCGGAAGAGACTGCGGTAGTTGGCATGATGCGCTTGCAAGAGTTGAGCGTCGGTGCGCTGCTTGGTCACGCAGCAGGGTGACCCGTCGCCTAGGCCAGGGCGGGATGGGCGTTGTATATGAGGCCGAAGACCAGAAGCTCGGGCGGTCTGTCGCCATCAAGATGCTGCCCGAAGCGACACGCTCAGACCCGGTGGCGATGGGACGTTTCTGGCGTGAAGCGCGCGCCGCGTCGTCGCTAAACCATCCGGGCATCTGTACCATTCACGAGCTGAATGAGAGCGGCGATCAGCCGTTGATCGTGATGGAACTGCTGGAAGGACAGAGCCTCGATAAGCTTGATTACCGGCGAGCAATGCCGTATCCCAGGCTGCTGGACTTCGGGGTCCAGGTGGCAGATACCCGCACCGGTGGCGGCGCACAGGAAGGGCATTCTGCACCGCGACATCAAGCCGGGTAAGATCTCTGTGTCGCCGTCTGGGCAAGCGAAAATTCTGGCGACCTCCGCATCGCCAAGTTCGAAGATGCGGACTCGAATCTTGCCACCACGCGCGGGGACGACGGTCACAAGAACCTTTTGGCGGGAGTGTTTCCGCGACAGCTATTGACCAGCCCGGGATCGACGCTCGGCACGATTGCCTATATGTTCCCGAACAGGTGCGGGGCGAAGCGCTTGTATAATGCACGCAGCGATGTTTTTTCGCTGGGCGTGGTGTTATACGAGATCGCTAAAATACTGCATATCCTTTTATCGGTTCAACCACGGCGGTAACGTTCGATCGGCATCCTGAACGCCGCACCTACTGCCCCGATTTTTCCCATCTTCAATTGCCCCCCGAGTTTGAGAGAGTGCTGAACGAGGCCCGCGTACAAAAAGGACCGGGAAATACGGTGCCAGTCGGCGGACAGAGCTGCGCGTTAACCTTAAACGATTGCAGCGCAAGAGCAGCGAAGGCCACGCGGTCCAACCAATTCTTTCCAATGCCGAGATCGCTACCCCTTCGGAAAATAATGCGTAACGCTGCCTGTCGTACTGATCGTGCTGCTAGCTGTAGTAACAGCAGGCCTGTTCGGCTGGCGGCTGTGGCCCCGTGCAATACCGTTTTCTTCGATGTCTGTAAGCCAGATTACGAATACGGGGACCCTGGAAAGAATTGGACTTTCTGGGTGAATGGCAAATTTCTTGCCCAGGTCAGAGATGATGCTGGACAGAGAACGGTCTGGATCCGCAACCTGGCGACCAATACGGACACGGACATTCTTAAGCGCCTTTCCCAGTCAGTATCTCGGGTCTGAACTTTTTCCCCGGACGCAAACTACCTTTATTTCACGCGGGAAACACCCGACAACGGTGTTGTGAGCCGGATATACACCATGCCGGTCTTTGGCGGTACGCCGCGGCAGATCGTCCTCGACGTGGACAGCGCCCCCAGCCTGTCGCCATACGGCAGCCGCTTTGTGTATCTGCGATGGACGCCAGACCGCAAGAATCAATATTCGGAAATTCACATCGCAGATAAGGACGGCAGTAACGACCGACTGCTTTACACCTCGATCGAGAAAGCCGAAGCCCCAGTCTGGTCGCCGCGGGGAAACGAGATCGCATGGATTGAAGTGACTGGAACCACCGGCGCGGTGGTTAAGATCCTGGATAGAGCTTCGAAAAGAATAAAGACCCTTGCTCAGCCGACAGGAGCCGCCTTCGATCGTAAAGACCAAGGCTACTCCGATCTGGCTTGGTTGGCAGACGGCAAGCATCTTCTTCTCCTCTATTCCAAAGGCACACTCCGACCGTGAACAAATCGGCATTTTGGACATCGCCGGCAACCGATTCCATACGCTGACGAATGATGTGAACGCCTACAGTCAGCTTGCGATCACTGCCGACGGAAAGACTTTGGCGACGGTGCTGACGAATGTGGACTCGAGCCTGGCGTATTACAGAGGAGATGGCGGAAAGATGATTTCGAGCACGCCACTACGCATTACTCCGAACTCGTTGGCATGGGCGGATGAGGACCGCTTGTTTCTGATCACTCGCGGCATAGGTATCAGTCAGTTGGAGCGCAAAGTCGGGACCGTGGCAGCCGATCGATACCGGAGATCTGGATATTGGTCTGATACATCAGCGCCTGCCAGGATGGTCACATTTTATTTACCGCCACCCCGACGAACGCAGAGAGTCTGGGCCTGTATCGCATGAATGGGGACGGAAGCGAAGTCACACAGCTCACCAACACGGGTAACGTGCGCACTCCCTTTTGCGCACCGGATAGCCAGAAGGCCTACTACGTCATCAGGGACGAAACGGATGAACTACTGGCTGCCATATGGTCGGTGCCGCTGGCTGGGGGAACGCCGCGGAAGGAGTTTGAGGCTGGCACGTTCAAAGGCTTCTTGCTGACTCGCGACGCAAAGTTTGTTGGGATCCATCGTGGTCCATAATCTCGCCGAAACGTTCTGATTGTGGCAACTTTTCCTCCCATCGGGTTGTGCATCGGATTCCGCTGGATTTGAGCTATTCGGAGGGCGGCTCCCCGCTTTTTTCTCCCGATGGGAAAGCTCTCGTCGAGGGCGCCACCTCCAACGGCGGCAACACACTTCGGTACGAGCCGATCGATGGCTCGCCCCGGCGCACTTTATGATCGACCCAACGCACAGCACAATTACTGATTTTGCATGGTCGCCGTCGGGCAGCAAGCTGGGCGTATTGCAATTACGGAAGAGCTCGGATGTGGTGTTAATTACTGACCTTGCGGGGGAAGAAACCGCCTTAAGGCGGAGGCTGAAGAGTACGGCACCTTACAACCTACGGCTCAGTGCATGGAATGCCTTCTTTCTATGAGACGGTTGCCGCTGCATGTTCTGGAGACGCGCTGCGGGAAAAGCAGCGATGTCCAGACGATTGCCATATGCGCGAGGCGGGGATGCGATGCAATGGCGTGTTGAGGACTTGGAAGCACAAGTCAAAAGTGATCTCCAACAATCGTCGAGAAAACTCACCAGCGTAGCACGATTACTGCAGTGCATTATTCTGAGGAGTTTTGTGGCAAGGACAATTGCGCGCAGGAGTGCCAAGCTCGAAATCACCGGCGTGTAGGCTAGTGATAGCCGGGCAGAGGTCGTGGTGATGAATGGCTTCGCAGATGTTGATCTGGTAGACCTTCAAACCTGGTGGCACTAGGTTTGTTCGATCTCGGCACGCTGCTACTTAGTTCCAATCGGAAGGAACGGGATGCTGAGCCGGGCACGGATGCGGACAACCTGGCGTGGGACCCACGTCAGTCTAAACTCTAATTGAATCGCAAGCCGTGCGGCTGATGATCACACAATAGCCATCCTACGGCCAAGGAGCGTCTGACCCTTGCGAAAAGTACTGATTTCTCAGTCCGAAATGAATGCGAGCCTTGCGCCAGCGGGATCTTGGCTGGATCTGGAAAAGGTCGCGACTGTTGAGCTATCGTCGGAGGATCCTGATATCCTTCGAACACGCCCTTCGCGCCTAATATCGATGAGTGTTGGAGGGCCGCTTCACCCGGACCCCAGGTGATACGCAGGACATTTTCGATGCACCATCACCGATAAGACGGGTGCATCTTGTATTCCTTGAAGAAATCAAGGAGCGATCTCAGGAGATTGCGCTGTTTGCGACTCAAAAGGCAGCCCCTCGCAGGGAGCTCCTGCGTCAACAGTGGGCTTTAGCCCCAATGGATCCAGAATCGAGGTTGAAGACTTCTATTTTGACCTAAGGGATGTCGCGACGCTCGAACTTCAAATCGATCCTGGCCGTCACGACAGAGAAGTTTTCGCTACGCTACAGACCATTCAGATCTCTGACTCAGCGCCGCATTGAGAGTATTATGGTCTGGCCGACATCCATGGTTCGCGAAACTTTCCAGTTCAGCCTTGGCACGTCGAGCGCGCGCTGCACGAAGCGCAGCCCGTTTCCGGCCCTCAACTGTGGATGGCGGGTCAAACCCGTCGCCGAATTTAACCGGCTTGTTAATCCTGCCGTCCCAAATACCGTTGCCAGCCATGTGATCAGTCTATCGAGCGTAGAATTTATGGGAATCCCCCACCTGTGCCATCTCAGTATCCAGCGTGGTGAGCGTATGGAGCAGAATTGGGAGAAGTATCCGACAGCGGCGGAAATCAACGCCCTCCCTGCAAAAGTCCGGGTTTACATCCATGATCTGGAAACCCGTTACGGTAGCAGGGAAAAGGCGCAGACCATACTGCGAGTGAGCGATGAAGCGGGTCCAATCGCAGCGGCGGGTCTATGATTTGGAAGACGCGATTAAGCTGCTGAACCATCCGAAACGCGATCATCGTCTGAAAGTCAGAATTCCTTAATGACCTTGTTCGGGTCTTTGTCATCGCGCAGACCGACGAACTTCGTGCTGTCTTTTATGGGCTTGCGCCAGTCCACTCCAGGAACTCGATTTGCGCGACTGCCTCCGGCCCCCCCCACTGGACCGCCTCCCTCATCTTCTCCGCGGTGAATCCTGACCCCATCTGCCGGCATCGTTCTGTGGCAGGTTTACGAACGAACAATTCGCGATCTCCGAGGTGCTCGATCGCATCGTAGACCTCACGTCGTGTGGAAGGGACGAAGCTGCCAAGCGCCAGTTGGCGCTCGCAGAGCAGTAGATCCTTGCCTTTGTTGAAGCTGATGATGATCGAATCAACTCCGAGATGGCTCGGAATGTAGCTTCCGATTACGAACTCCTGGGAATGATTGATCCGCATCTTCGTCCAAAGGCGAGTACGCTCCCCGGGTTGATAGACACTGTCGTCTCCTGGCGACGAGGGCTTTCAGTTCGTGAGCTCGCACGAAGCTAAGGCAAATTCCGTCGATTCTCGCTCGCCGGGACGACGTTCAGTCGCCGCTCATGCCGGAATCGATCGAGCAGCTCGTATTGTTTCGGGAGATCTAGGCGACCCTCCATCCCTTATCGGAATCTTTGTGAAGTTCATGAATAACGAAAATTCGACAGGTATTTGTGCTGTTACGATTATTCCGGCCCATTTCGGAGCGATGGCGAGAAGCCGGCTCATGACTCGGTGAACTGCAGCCACACAGTGAACCGGGAGTCTCGATACATCAGGAAGGGACAGAAGCCATGATCAAGCATCCTGCTCGAACAAAGGTCGTGAATGCTGAAACGCTTAGGGTGGAAGCAGGTAAACAGCCACAACATGCGGCAGGCAGGGAGATCCTTCGGAGCCAGGGATGGTTGGAATACGGTGTCTTGCTCACCGCGGTGGGCGGCCTCGCGGTGCGCTTTGCCGATAAGGGATTTCAATTCATAGAGGATTACGCTGTTCGGCTCCGCCAGGTTCAGGCGGTATTCTCTCCCACGGATCCCAACAACAACCACATCCTAGTCCGCTTCGTGGCCGTGACGGGCGCAGAAATGCCGGCGGAACTCTCTACTCAGATCGAACTCGAGCTGCAAACATCAGAGGGCAATCTAGTTTGGAGAGTCACTGGCCTGCACGTGGAACACCCGCTTGAGACTTCAATGGAGGTCGCCGCAAAATCCTTTTGAAGTTGACCGAAGTCAGTGATCGCTTCGACGGCTTGGCGAACGACGCCGAACAGAGGAAAATCTGAGTTTGGCAGAATCGGAGTGACGGGCGGCTGCAGGCAGCAATCACCATAGTGAAGGGGAACGGTGGCGGGGCGATGGGCAAGCGAGGAAGACCGCTTTGCTGCCATGCGTGTACGATCATCTTATGCAGTCTGGCAAATTTCTTTTCTCCCGCCATCTTCTGGATGCCTTCTTCCCCAAGCTTGTGCGCGACCAGCGCAAGAACAAAGACGCCGATGGTCGAGCCAAGTGCCGCCGCTAGCACATTCCGGGCCACCCCTGATGATGGCGTGCCACGAGAGTGACCACCAGCAAATCATTGCCAAAGGGAAGGAAGAGAAAAGAGGAGTCGAGGATACCCATTAACACGGGGCCAAAGTATCCCGAGATGCAACAGAAAAGCGAGTACTGGGCGAATGAATTTGATCACGGTCGTATGATCGGTTCGTTTGGGCGGCTTGGCGTAACGAAAATCGGACCAGAAAAAGAAGCCGCTCCCTTTCCGAAGGAAGCGGCCCGCCGCCGAAGGTTCACTTCTTATCGGAGACGTTCCTTACGGCGTCCAAAACCACTTCTTCCCGGCGTCCTTTGTGTCCCCCACTTTCTTGTGAACCGTTCCTTTTGCCTGGTCAACCTTACCTTCGGTTTCAAGAGTTCTTGTGGCCGGTGACGTGCCCCGCAACTTCCTTGCTCTTGCCAACAACTTTATGCGCTGACGCCTTTTCACGTGTTCCTTGTCCATAAAGGACGCCTGAACGTGGTGAGATGCAGGTCGAGCACGACACCTCCTGAGCTTGACTTCGGACGTTTTATAGTTCTCTTCGCGCCCACCATTGCGGTCCTGCCGGCGTCGAAGCTTGTGTGCTTGGTTCCATAGAATTTGATTCATCCGCGCCTAGTGGTTTCGTTGTCACGTTTTGCGACCGCTATTACGCGCTCTTCGCGGCGGCTTCACGCCGCGAAGACTGGCGTGGAGCCTGGCCCTGGGTATGGTGGTCGGTATCAATCCGTCTGTAGGACTGACGACGCTGTTTGTGGTGCTTGTGGCGTGGGTCTTTGGACTAAGCAAGCTCGCATCCCGGGCTAGTCGGCACACATGTCGTGGCACCCCTGCACCTGCTGCTGCTTATCCCGTTCATACAGAGATCGAGCGTGCACCTGTTTCACACGCGCGCAGACTGCCGATGGACCCCTACACGCAAGCAGTTGGAGCACCTCAGCCATCATCCGTTGCGACTTTTTCATGAAATCTGGCAGTGGGAATGGCATGCGCTCATTGTTTGGGGCGTGGTGGCTGCAATCGCAATGCCTTTGCTGGCCATGTATTTGCGACGCGCACTGATTCTGCTGCTGCGCAGGCACCGAACGCTGGTGCGCTCACGACCTGCGGTGCACTAATCTCCCGCTTGAGGTCAAGGCGTTCTGATGACAGCTCTGCGATCGTTCTTCCGCTACGCTGGAGGGGCTGAGGGCGACTCGACCCGACCCTCTCATTGCTAGAGGGGCGCCTGCCGCTGGTGTTACCGGCCCCCGGTTCCCTTTAGGCGCTTGAGTAAAGACATTCCTAGTTTCAGTTGCTCAGACGTGCCCCGCGTTACGACTTCACAGGGTGCGGCGACGACCGAACAGGAGATATATGAGAACAATGATTAGAATTAGCTCCAAGCCACCACCGCCGTAGTAGCCCCAACCTGGGCCAGCGTAGTAGCCGCCACCACCAATGAGAACGATCAGAACGATGAGAATTATGACCATGGCGCGAAGTTTAGCACGACGTGCACCATGGGAGGTTCATTGAATCATCCTATCCAACGAAGCTCGAGCACGCTCCGAGAACCGCATCACTGCTGTCATTCTTCGGCAAATTCATTTCAGCGCCGGCAAATCCTGGCAAGTTTTATTTTCTAGCTTGATCCCAGTGGCACTGCTAGGGTGGCCCGCGTTTCGGTACGCCGAAGAGCTACAGACCTGCGGTGTTTGCGGCCACCTCAACGGCGACGGAGTATTCCTGGCAGGCACGCTGGTGGATTCGCTTCATCGCAAAACGACTGCATAGCGCTCTCCTTTCCGGGTTTGTTGGCGAGTGCCAAACGGTACGACGCGAGTGCGCGGATACCTTGCCCGGTCACCCGAAAGCCGACAAACTGAAGGGAATGAAAAAATTTGTACGATTGCGTGGATAGGCCTCTACAATCCGTAGTCGGCAAACGATACATCATGAAGGGACCTGAAATGGCTGGAAAAACCATATTAGAGAAGGCTGCGGGGAAGGTGGGATATGGCCTTGCCATGGCAGAAGACGTTGCGGGTTCCGTCAAAACAGCGCTTGGAGGGGCCGTTGCCTCGGTGACCGAGGCGCTAACGCCTGCTAAGAAGGCATCAAAACCATTGGCAAAGAAGGCGCACGTCGAGAGTGCCCCCAAAAAGGCACCTCCGAAAAAGGCTGCGAAAAAAATCACGAAGAAGTCGCCGAATAAAAAGATCGCGCTTAAGAAGACTGCGAAGATACCTGCAAAGAAAACTGGCCGCACCAGACGGTGAATTTCAGCGGCCAGGACTCACCGAACTTCATCCGCTTGTGAATCTTGTCATCCCAGTGGAGATTGTCAGCCATGAAGATCAGTCTCACCCACAGATGAGCATTGCTGGAATGACCCGAGAGGGGCATCATGGGTTACTGAGGTTTTGCCAACATGGAACCACAACGGACCGCATCGATCTATCCCACGCCTGAAGAGATCAATGCACTTTCCAGACAATGTTCAGCACCCTACATCCAAGAACATCATTGCCCGCTTTCAATGAAGTGGACGCTTCACGGACCGTCTTGCCAGATAGCGGGAGGAGCGTGACGCGCTCGTTGGCGAGGTCGAGGAGCTGAAGGCGACGATCGCATTGCTGAATCACCGGCGAAACGGATTTCGCCTAGCTCACGTTTCCCGAACGACCTTTCGCGGATCTTTGTTGGGGGTCATCGCGGAGACCGACGAAGTTTGTATGTCTCAGGTGATCCGCTCCCGTCCGGTCTAAAAACTCGATCTGGGCAACAGCTTCCGGTCTGGTCCAGACTGCCCTCTTCCATCTTCTCTGCGGTGAAGTGAGTGTACCGGGACATGCGTTACGCTGTGGACCTGAGACATCCGTTACAAGCCCCTTGCGGTGTCGGTAGTTTGAGTCGAAAGGGCACTAGAAGAGCTGAATCCAGTCGCCGAGGCCGTGGGAATGTGGGAATCCCAAAGCGATTTCCAAAGAGTGTGGGAAGGGTGGGAAGCCGGCTTCATGGCTTTCCACCCTTTCCACACTGTGTCATTTCCTTGGCCTGCTCTTCGCACGGAAAGTCCTGAATAAGCAATAGCCGCCACTAAGTGCAATATGTCGCACTCGCCACGAAATGTTTATCGTGCTCGGTTGTCAATGAGTGCATTGGCGATTTACCACCAACCGGTGTCCAGGGTTTTTATCCGGCGTCGGCGCCTTTCCATCCAACTTCTCGCGGGATTCTGAGGATCTTGCCAGATTGGCGCAATGGAGGCCTGTGTGCGCTGGGCTGCGGAGTATCGTAAAAAGGCATTGCCGTGCCATCGAGCCTGGATGAGGAGTCCGCGATGAAAATGATGCTAGCCGACTGTCGCACCAAAGTCACTCTGGACGTGCTTCGAGGCAAGTGGAAACCCATCATCATCAAAGCCCTCAAGGACTGCAGCTTTGGTTATGCCGAGTTGCGCCGCCTGGTTCCAGAGCCAAGCAAGAAAGTGCTCACTGACCAGTTGCGGGAACTGGAGGCAGACCAGATCCTGTCGCGCACAGCTTCGGGAGGAAACACGGGAAGACGGTATATTCACTCACCGACTACGGCCGAACCCTGATTCCTGTCCTGGTAGCCATGCGCACGTGGGGACACAGGCACAGAGAACTTGTACTCGGCCATCCCATGAACGACGAGGACGACACTAACCCCTCGCCGATACTCACCTTACAGGCTCGGCGGCGCGATCAAAAGTGCGTAAAGTCCCGAACACGCGGTAGTCGGACGAGCGATTCGCGGTTACAAAAAAGTGCCTTTCTGAGACCTTGTGGGATTATTTCGCCTGCCGGGCACAGGAAACGTGTGTACAGGTCGATTCGGAAACTGCGCTACAAGCGTGGTCGCAATTCAAAGCCAGAGGAGACAAAGAATGCCAACGCATTTGACCACAGAGCAGATGAAGGAATTTGTTCAAAACCATTTCGAGGACTTTGTGAACAAGCGAAATGCAGCCGTGATCCACAGGAATATGACACTCGATTTCTATGATCACGATGGCCCAGGCGGAGCGCCCACGGATCTGAAGGGCGACGAACAGATCATGGTTGGCATGTACAAGACCCTGCCTGACCTGCGGATCCAGATCGAAGAGATGATCGCTGAAGGTGACAAAGTGGTGTGCCGCAACATCTGGCGATGGACCGACAACTCCGGGAGGAAAATGCAATTCCACGGATTCGTCCTTTGGCGCTTTGAGGGCGACAGTATCGCGGAGCGGTGGCCACAGTACCCCGCCGCTGAGGGGACCGCGTGGAATGCCGGCGCAGCGAAAGCATCGGCCTGACCGCGTGAGGATTTCCATGAGCACAACAGATCTGTCGAACGCCGAGTTGATTGCCGCCTATTTGATGCGGTGATGCGCAAGGATCCCAGTGTGGTCGACCGCTTTTTCGATCCAAACGTGGAGTACATGGTGAACGGCTCGCCTGAACCGGATGCAGCCCATGTTCTGCCACCCATCTCCGCGGACTGCCGGGCAGCCCTCCCGTGGGCTGGCCTGCATCAGGGTCGGGATGCAGTAAAAAAGTTTCTCGCCCACATGCACAGTAATTTGGAGGTCACCGCATTCGGGCCGCGCGAAGTTATCTTGCAGGAGAACAAAGGGGCGGCATTTGGCTCGGTCCCGTCTCCGCTCGCTCTCAACGGGCAGGACGGCCGACATCTCCTACTCGATTTTTTTTGAGATAAGCAACGGCCTCGTCCGAAAATATCACTTCCTCGAAAACACCTTCGACGTTGCCCGCGCCTTTTATGAGGGAGGCTCGTGGGTCATCAACACGGATGGCGTCAATCACACTATTCCTCTTTCGAAATCCTCAGGAGAAGACGATGACAAATGAAGGAAGGACGGAGCCCGTGTTGTACAGCGCTTCACATCCAGTGAGGCTGGAGCATGGTCCAACTCGTACCTGATCTCAGTGTGTCTGATGCCATCCTTTTCGACGTGTTCATGGTTTCTGCCGAAGCCGCCGACCTTGCCGAGAAAATTGAAGCGACTGGCAAAAGACTTCAGGCCGTGATGATCTCCCATGCTGATCCTGACCACTTCATGGGATTGGACGCCATTGTCGATCGGTTCCCGTCAGTTCGAGTGGTCAGTACAGTCAACGTTGCTCAGGATATTCAGCAGGGTGGGCCCTGGATGATGTCCATGCTGCAGGGCAAGTTGGGCTCGGCGGGGCCCAGACGACTCGTCGTTCCCGAACCCCTGAGCGAACCGGTGCTGCGACTGGGCGGAAACGAGCTTGAGGTCGTCGAATTCGGCGAATGCGAAAGCAAGCACATCGCCTGCGTCTACGCACCGGCGCTGAAAACGCTTTTTTCCGCCGATCTGGTGTACAACGGCGCCCACCTTTACGTCGCTGAAAAGCACATCGCGAGCTGGCTGGAGCGACTGGACGAGGTCGCAGCTCTTGTAGATCATCGGGTCTCGACCATCCAGCCTGGGCATGGGGCGCCTGCCGGACTCGATCTTATCGAAAAGACCCGTACTTATTTGAACGACTTCGTCCAGGCCATGCGAAGCGGCGATGCAAAAGACGTCGAGCAACAAATCATTGCAAAGTATCCTGAATACCATGTCAGGCAGTTCTTAACCGTGTTCAGCATCCCGGCTTTTTTCCCAGTTGCTTCTGTGCCATAGCCATCGACCAGCGTTCCGATAACGACCGTTGAAGTAAGGATCGGAAAGTCGGATTGTGTTTACCGAATCGCGCGTCAACTGTCGATATCAGGGCTTAGCGCAATTCGACCGTCCTAAAGGAAAACAGACATCCAAACCGGTCGTTGACCGGCTCCTCAAGATTCTGCTTGCATCCGAGGTATCGCTCTGTGGTAAGTACAGATGCATGTCCGAGCAAAAACTGAATCTGTTCAATCTCGCCGCCGTTTGCGTGGCACAGCTTGGCACAAGTTCGGCGAAGATCGTGCGGAGCCAGATGCTCAAGTTGCATCCGTTCGGCACATCTCCGGACGACATACCAAATGACATTCTCGGAGATTCCTTTTCCCCATGGGCTTCCGTGGCGGCTAACGGCCCGGAAGATCCGGCCTGCGCTTACGTTGGCTGCAATCATCCAACGATCGACCGCCTCTTTGACCCAGTTGGGCACGGGGACGGTCCGAATGTGACCGGCCTTGCCAACCAGATCCACAATGGCCCAATGTCCCTGCCTGATCTGCATGTCATCCACTGTGAGGGCGGACAACTCGGCACGTCGTAATCCGCAGCCCAGGAGCACTGAGATCATCGCGAGGTCGCGAAGGCTGCGCAACCCTTCGCCGTCGGCTTTCTCCAACAGCATTCGGGCCTGATCGTGATTCAGCCAGTTGCCGAGCCGGCAGCCCAGTTGCTTCACGCCTTTGACTCTCCTGATTCCGGCTGCCAGTTCCGGACTCAATAAGCCCGAATCAGCAGCTTCGTAGGCGAGACGCCTGACTGCGCCGAGCCTCTGATTGATGGTGCCTGCCGCCAAGCCCAGAGATTCGAGATGCAGCCGGAATCTCAGGACCACAACTCGGTTCAGAGCGAGCCGCGGCTCGGAACAGTACCAGGTGATGAATTGCTCCATAGCGAACCGGTAGTTCCGCCTTGAATTTGGTGAACTCAGGCTGTTAAGCACGGAGTTCTTCGCATGATCCAGATCAGGCAAGCGGAGGACGATCTTACGGTGAAGGGGCTTCTTGTTCTTCTTGCGCATACGAGCGGCCTCCACGCCGCCTGGCATGCTTGGAAGAGTACGGTTCCACTCGTTCTGGCCGAGGCGGGCAAGAATCATCGGTGAGCGCACAGGCGATTTCGCGCTTGTTGAGAAAGGCCTCGCATGACTATGCGAAACATATGTATTGAGCCCGTCTCGATAATCGAATTGGCTATTTCCACCAGTCTGGGTTCGCTGCTGGCGAGAAGGGCATTTGTCATTATTTCAGCGGTTGCCCTTTCTCCAATTGACAGATACCGAGCGGTTCCCTTAGACTGCCTCCTAGCCATACTAGGAGAGTGGCGCATCGTGTCTAAGCAAACGGATCTCCTACAGGGAACGCTGGATTTAATGGTGTTGAAGGCCGTTTCACTGGGCCTATTGCATGGATATGGCGTGCTTCTTCACATCCAGCAGATTTCCGGAAACCGGCTTGAGATTCCCCAGGGCTCACTCTACCCGGCGCTTTACCGGTTGGAACACGAAGGTTGGATCGCAAGCGAATGGGGGCAAAGCCGGAGCAAGCGGAAAGCGAAGTACTACCGCCTGACCGCAGACGGACGACGCCGGCTGCAGATCGAAACAAAGAAATGGAACCATATGGCGGACGCGATCGGAGCAATTTTGAGCGCCGCACCGGAGCAGGTATGAGACTCCGCAGCCGGATTGCTACGTGGTGGAAGGCGGTCGCGCGCACGAATCAGCTCAACACCGAGATTGAAGACGAGCTTGCGTTCCATATAGACTATGCCATGCCCAGGAACTGATGGGCAAGGGAGTGCCGGAGCGCGAGGCATTTCGACGCGCACGCGCGGAAGTCGGCAGCGTAGCTGCTCAAAAGAGAATTGCCGCGCGGCATGGGGAACGCGGCTGTGGGATGAATTGCGGTCCGATCTTCGCTATGCAGCACGAACGCTCGCGAAGAGCCCCGGATTTGCTGCGATTGCTATCGGCTCTCTCGCGCTCGGCATCGGCGCCAATACCGTGGTCATCCCCGCGATGAAGTCGATTCTGCTGAACAGATTGGCGGTGCCGCGGCCGGAGGAATTGCGGCTCTTCGCGTTGACAGAAGGCCACAAGGGGGTGGTTCACGGCTCCTGGGGATACTACGAGGAAAGCCCCTCCCGGAGAAACGCTCATAACCTCATTCTCCTATCCCGTGTATGAGCACCTCAGGCAGCAAAACCGCATGCTTCAAGATATTTTCGCGTTCAAGAATTACGGGCGGATGACCGCAACGGTTGATGGAAGGGCGGAAGCTGTCACAACGGAGATGGTTTCTGGCAACCACTATCGCGCTCTTGGGGTCCATCCTGTGCTGGGGCGTCCGATTGTGCAGACGGATGATGCTGCAGTTGGCAGTGGGCCCGTCCTGGTGATCGCGTACGGATATTGGTCACGACTGGTTCAGCCGTTCGCCGGATGTGATTGGTAGAAAGATCGAAGTGAATTCCACGCCTATGACCATCATCGGCGTCAATCCACCGGCCTTTACCGGTACCTACGAGACACAAAACTCACCCGACATCTTTCTACCCTTCAGCATGCAGCCGATCGTTGCGCCTAAATTCAATTCCTCACTGCTCACCGACCGGAATCTTGGTGGGTGATGATGATGGGTCGACTGAAACCGGGTGTCTCCGCACAGGCAGCTCAGGCAGCGTTGAACGTAAATCTGAACGCGGCAATTCGGGCGACGATGGTGGTTGGCAAAAACGATGAGATGCCTCACCTGCTATTAGAAGACGGCAGCCGTGGCCAGAACGAGGCGGCCGGTAGATAGGCAAACCGATCTATGTGCTGGCGTCACTGGCCGGCTTCGTTCTCTTGTTGGCATGTGCCAATCTTGGAAACCTGTTGCTGGCGCAGGCAGCGGTCGACAGCGCGAACTCAGTGTTCGTCTCGCTCTCGGCGCGGGACGCGCCCGCATCTTGCGCCAGATGCTCACCGAAAGCCTTCTGTTATCGTCCGCTGGTGGTCTCGCCGGCCTGATCCTGGGCTATGCGGGACGCAACGCAATTCCTCATCTGCTATCCACTGCATCGCCCCGATTGCAAACAGCAGCTTCGATTGGTCGATCTTCACCTTTACCGTGACCGTTTCCATGCTGAGCGGCCTGCTCTTTGGAATGGCTCCGTCGTTGCAGGCTACGCGCACACAGGTAAGTTCGGGACTGAAGGACAACCAGCAAACGTCGACGCGACACAACCGAAACCTGACAGGCAGAACTCTTGTCATTCTCCGGTCTCTCTCTCGATGCTTCTCCTGGCAGGCGCTGAGTTCTTTGTCCGGACGCTGATCAATCTCAACAGGACGCACCTGGGATTTGATCCGAACAATCTTTTGCTTTTCGATCTGCAACCGCCGCAAACACGATATCCCGATACGAAAGGGGTCGCTCTTTACCAGGCGATCGAAAAGACTTGCGTCCCTGCCTGGTGTCAAATCGATAACGCTCCCCGAGGTCACCGCTGATTTCCATAACAGATCGGGCCACATATTCGATCCGGATGATTCGTTAGAAGGGAAGAGAGAAGATCAGCATGTTGCTTTCAATATGGTGGGAGAGCATTTCTTTTCCACGTTCAGCATTCCTGTCATCGCGGGACGCGGTTTTGACGCTGGGGACACCGAGACCTCGCCGAAGGTCGCTGTCATCAATCAACGATTAGCGAAGAACTTTTTCCCAACCAGCGATCCCGTGGGAAGACTTTCCTCACCGGAGATCCTAAGCACCGTGTGCGCATGCAGATCATCGGCGTGTGCAAGGACGCAAAGTACGATAACCTTCGTAGCGATCCGCCTGCCACCTTCTATGTCCCTTACCGGCAGCAGGCTGGCTCGGAATCGATCACCTTTGACGTCCACCGCGCGTAAAACCAGAGGCCATCGTTCCCCTTCTCCGTACCGCGGTCGCTTCGATAGACAAGGATCTTCCGCTGCTCGACATTCGCACTCAGAATGAGCAGATTGATGGCACGAGCAAGCAGGAGAGAATCTTTGCCTCACTGACAAGCGGCTTCGGCTTGCTTGCGCTGGTCCTCGCCTGCATCGGCATCTACGGCCTTATGGCCTATAGTGTCGCTCGGCGCACCAACGAGATCGGCATACGCATGGCGCTGGGAGCGCAAGCAGGCCGGGTACAGCGCATGATCATGAGCGAAGCATCTTCGTTGGCGATCGCCGGCGTGGCCGCTGGCGTTGCCGCAGGAATGGCAATGAGCCGGTTGATAGCCAGCATGCTTTACGGGATTCAATCGTATGATCCGCTCACGTACAGCGGAGCCGCTCTGCTGCTCTTGTTTGTCGCTCTCTCGGCGAGCTGGATTCCGGCGCGACGCGCGGCGAGCATCGATCCACTGAAAGCGCTTCGCCACGAGTAAGCCGATATCTCTCGATCGGTAGCAGCGCGAAGGGAGTCGTTCCTACAAGTTGAATTCGACCTCTACGACCCTTGGCTGCCACGCAATGCGTGAGGCACCCCAGGGACGAGTTAATATCCGGAGGTCAGCTTGTGTTTACCGACAACTGCCGCGCCATGGAGTTGACGAGAACAGGGCTGAGCACTTATTGCTTCCATCTGCGATCGAATCTTCGGTGAGTGACTTGGCGATTATGCGCTCACCGAGGAGGGAGCGAAAACTTCCGGATCCCCGACAATCCCCAGACACCACCACAGCTCCTCGATGAGCGTATTGGCCTGTAGCCAATACTGGTGTTGCGCAGCGGCACCGGACAGCGGGGATGGCAGAACCTCGGGCTATCTCAGGGGAACGCGCGTAGGATTGACACCACTATCCGGTTCCGAAGGGCTCCTGGAGCCAGCGCATGCCAGATCATGGCGAGCACGTTGCAGCATTGTTCGAGGCCGCATTGTCCCTCGAGCCGGGGCAACGGTCTGCCTTTCTCGATCGCGTCTGCGGGGATAAAGGTTCGCTCAGGCAAGAGATCGAAGAGTTGCTCCATGCGGACGCGGCGGCCGGCAGCTTTCTCAGGCATCCGATATTGGACCTGCCGACTGCGGATAACAGCCACACTTCGCAGAGGACAATCGGGCCTTACACGTTGCTGGAAGTCATTGGCCAGGGCGGGATGGGCGAGGTGTGGCTGGCCGAACAGCGTCAGCCGGTACGCAGACGGGTCGCCATCAAGCTGATCAAAGTGGGCATGGACACGAAGGAGGTGGTAGCGCGCTTCGAGTCCGAACGGCAGGCGCTGGCATTGATGGATCATCCGGCGATCGCGAAGGTGTTCGATGCGGGATCAACGCCGGAGGGGCGACCGTATTTCGTGATGGAGTACGTGCCAGGCTTGCCGATTACTGAGTACTGCGACAAGCACAAGCTCCCTATCCGGCAACGTTTGGAACTGTTCATCCGGGTATGCGATGGCGTGCAGCATGCGCACCAGAAGGCCATTATCCATCGCGACCTGAAGCCGTCGAACATTCTGGTGAGTGAGGTGAACGGAAAACCAGTTCCGCGAATCATCGATTTCGGTGTGTCGAAGGCAATTTCGCAAACACTGACCGCGCGGACGGTATACACGCAAATCGGCACGCTGATTGGGACCGTTGGCTACATGAGCCCGGAGCAGGCCAACTCCGATGGCGAAGACATCGACACCCGCACGGACGTGTACTCGCTGGGAGCGGTGCTCTATGAGCTGCTCAGCGGCGCGTTGCCATTTGATTTGAGAAAAGCAGCCTATGACGAGGTGCTGCGGAGGCTCCGCGAAGAGGATGCGCCAAAGCCGAGCGCGCGGATCAGAGCTCCGGGGGAAGACTCAGCGGTCGCGGCAAGAAACAGAGGCGGCGATCCGCCGGCGGTGGCGCGGCAGTTGCGGGGTGAACCCGATGCCATTGCGCTGAAGGCGCTGGAAAGAGACCGTGCGCGACGTTATGCGTCGGCGTCCGAACTGGCTGCTGACATTGAACGGTACCTGCGCAACGAGCCGGTGACCGCGCACGCGCCCAGCACTGCATACCGCGCCCGCAAGTATCTTCGCCGGCATCGGGTGGGTGCAACCGTAGCTGCGGCCCTCGTGCTGCTGCTGGTCGGATTTGCGATTGCTCAAACGGTTGAACTGCAGCACGTCGCGCGGGAGCGTGATCGAGCCACCCGTGAGCGCGACCGGGCCGATCGCATCACGCAGTTCATGACGGGCATGTTCAAGATCTCAGACCCGAGTGAAGCGCGCGGCAACACGGTGACTGCGAGAGAAATCCTGGACAAGGCTTCACGCGAGATCGATACCGGATTAGCGCACGATCCCGCGTTGCAGGCTCAGATGATGCATACAATGGCGAATACGTATTCTGGCCTAGGCCTTTATCGGCGAGCCGAATCTCTGGATGGACGCGCATTGGAGATCCGGCAAAGGATTCTTGGTCCACGACACCCGGAGACGCTTCGTTTGAAGTTTGGCTTGGCCGATGAGTTGCGATCGGAAGGCCATTATGCGGAGGCAGAGCGGATGTCGCGCGAAACGCTGAAGGCTCAGCGTGAGGTTATGGGTTCCGAGCATCGTGACACGCTCGACAGCATGATCAGTCTAGCCAACGTCCTCGACGCGGAAGCCAAATACCCCGAAGCACTGGCGCTGAAGAAATCGGTCCTCGATGTTCAGCGCCGGACTCTCGGTCCCAATCATCGAGATACGCTTTTCACAATGTCACAGCTGGCGGACACGCTCGAATATATGGGCCATGATGCCGAGGCCGAATTGGTCTACCGGGAGTTACTTGACGCAGAGCGCCGAATCCTTGGCCCAGAACACCCGGATGAACTGACCACAATGAACGATCTCGCAACCGTTCTCGCCAATGAGCGCAAATATGCGGAAGCGGAGAAGATACACCGCGAAGTTCTGGATAAGCGACGCCGGTTGCTCGGGCCGGAGCACCCAGACACGATATGGACCATGAGCACATTGTCAATTGATCTGCTAGAACTGGGCCGCTACGCAGAGGCAGAGAAGTTGGCTCGACAGGCGCTCGATATTGAGCAGCGCGTGGAAAGTCCCGAGAGCCCTGGCCCCATGTTCGCCGAGAATAGACTGGCTGATGTTCTTACGGCTGAGGGCCACTACCAGGATGCTGAGAAGCTGTACTGGGAAGCGATCCGGACAGAGACAAAGGCAAATGCCGGCACTATGCTTTGGTTGTCCTGGTATGGCTTGGCCGCCATGTCGGCAAAGGCGGGACGCCGCGAGAAGGCGCTCGAATATCTAAGCCATGCCGTCGATAGCGGTTTCGGGCGCGCCGAATGGGTCGCCAGCGATCCCGACCTGAATTCACTCCACGGTGACCCTCGCTTCGACGCCATTGTCGCCAAGGCACGACAGACGCCAGCCAGATAGGAAGTGGCAAGTCAATGGAACGTATTCTCCAGATGAGGGCAACTCGGAAGTAATTCTTGGTTCGCGACAACAGGACAATGCACGTTTCCAGAACAATGCGGCTAGCAATGTGCTTTGGCGATTATGCAGTTGATGAGAATTCGTCAACGTCGCCCCGCTCTCGCAACTCTGACAAAATGATTCTGTGACAACAATCGCTATTTTTCATTCTGTTCTCGGGCTTCGGTCGGTGGAACAGGACGCTGCGGAACGGTTTCGCTCTGGCGGCTTTGAAGTTGCGGTGCCCGACCTATACGCCGGCAAGCGCACTGAATCGCTCGACGAGGGGTTCCAACTCATGGCTGAGGTTGGCTGGCCTGTGATTTGTCGGCGTGCATCTGAGGCGATGAAAAAGCTGCCGGATTCGACAATACTCGCAGGCTTCTCGATGGGTGCCGGCGTGATTGCCAGCTTGTGGCACAAGCGACCTGAGAGCAAGGCCGTTCTATCTTTTCCATGGACTTGCCGAGATTCCGAGAAACGTCAGACCCGGGCTCAAGGTACAAACCCATATAGCTGATGTTGATCGATTGGTTTCTGCTGAGCAAAGGGCCCTCTGGGCTGAATTGGCACAAACTGCCGGCCTCCTAGTTAGAACCACAACTACATGGACACAGGTCACTTTTTCACTGACTTCAACTCGACCGATTACAACGCTGCCGCCTCGAAACTTACATGGAAACGCGCATTAAATTTCCTCGACCAACTACGATTCGGGCGCATAAAACGATCGAGATCTCGGAGCGACTTATTGAAGTGTACCGAGTTGGGCGCCAAGCTTCTTTGCTCCTTTGACTCGGTGAACTCCGGCAGCCAGTTTCCGGACTCAATAAGCCCGAATCAGCAAGTTCGTATGCGAGACGCCTGACTGCGGCGAGCCTCTGACTGATGGTGCCTGCCGCCAACCCCAGAGACTCGAGATCGGCCCGGGTCCTTCTGAGGTAGGTTCACAAACGGACATCTGCTCGTCTTCAGGTGCTTGATCGCTTCGAAGACCTGCCGTCTGGTGGCAGGCACAAACCCTGCTCTCACCCGCGCCGCATAGTACAGATCAGCGCCCTTATAGAACCCGATCACGATCGAATCGACTCCAAGGTTGCTCGGGATATATCCGCCGATCACGAACTCCTGGGAGCGATTGATCCTCGTCTTCTGCCACATCCCGCTGCGCTTGCCGGCCTGGTAGAGGCTGTCCGATCGCTTCGCGACTACACCTTCAAGTCCGTGCGAGCGCACAAATCGAAGCATCTCCTCTGACGTTTTGTCGGATACGTGGGACAGCTTCACATGATCGTTTTCCTGCAGTGCCCGTGCGAGAATCGCTCTCCGCTTTGCCAGCGGGAGCTGCATAACGTCCTTCCCCCGGTGAAACAGGATGTCGAACGCATAGAACGTGATGTGCGAGGCGGCGGAGCGGAAATTCTGCAGGAGATTGAAGTTTGGCCTTCCCTGCTCATCCAAAGCGACCAGCTCACCATCGATCACCGTTTCGTCCGGCAGATCTTCGAGCGCATCGGCAATATAATCGAACCGTCTGGTCATATCGGTGCCGCGGCGTGAATAGAGCGTGACCCGACCTTTGCTCTTCACCGCTTCGAGACGATAGCCGTCCAGCTTTAGCTCGTACGTCCATTGCTCACCCTCCGGCACAGTCGTGACCGGAAGGCATTCCATTGGCTCAATGAATCGCGCAATCAACCCGCCTCACCCCCGCAACAAAGGAACCTTGGCCAGGGGAGAGCGTGAGAATAACACGGAGGCACCATTAAGCGGATCGTCCTCATCTTCGCTCGCGTTGGAGAAGGTGCCTCCCCTTTAAGCAGATCCGCAACGATCTGCCAGTGATTGGGATTTCTCCACTTGCCGACAGACTGGAAGGCGCGATTAAGCTGCTGAATCACGCGATGCGGATCGCGTAAAGTCGGACACTTTCGACGCTTTGGGAAAGATCACTTCCCCCACGGGAGTAGAGAGTGACCTACCGCATGTTTTCATGGTCTCCCGGCGGTAGCCGTCCAGCTTGGGCTCGTATGTCCAGGCATTGCCCTGGGGGATCATTCTCAGTATTGTGACCTAGCTACTTGATGCTCATCATTTCGGCATATACGCGGCCAAGTTTCAGGCAGTCCCTTCGGCTCTCTTGTGTCGGCTGCCACCGCCTACCTGCTTCGTGCCTGCGATACATCTGCTTCGTCTTCTCTGACCAGAGAATCCAGTCGTCCGAGAAGGGATCTCGGCTCAACCATCCTTCCAATGTGCCGGCCTTCTCGAAAGTGAATCCCGCTCTGAGGAAATCCGACAAGATCAACCGGCGCATAGCGTTAACAAATTAGTCCCATCTCCCGCACCTCGTTATGACTTACGCGCCTTAGTGGATACACGATCATTCAATGTTTCCAGGGAATATGTCTCCCGCCATCCCGAGATCCCAATTTGTGTTTTCGACCGCGCGGGAAGCCTCATTTCGTTGTTCCGGAAAGCGCTCGAAGTGACTGACTTTGAGCGCAGCTCGATCGGATATGTCCTCAGCGATTCCGCCGTACATTTCTTTTATCGCAGGGAATGCCACAGCGCTCATGAGAGTCATATAAAACGGCCATTTCAAAAAGTGAACGACCGCTGGCGGGATAAGATTCAAATCTTGTGTCGCTGGAAAGAGCTTGAACAACAGCTGCATCATTCCCCAGCAGAGCGTGTAGCCGAGAAAGTAGCCAATGAACCTGAGCACGTATAGGCCTGCTTTGCCTTTCGTTCGTTTCATCGTCATCCCCCCGCAGGATCAAGCTTTAATCTGTCTCTTCTTGCGCGAGCGAGTATAGAACCGAAAAGCTAGAGCCAGCCGGGCAAACTTCGGTAGTTTACTGACGCCAGTTCCAATTTGGGTGGAGTATGGGTTTTCACAAGTCTGCTTTTCTCCGCACCTGGTCACCGTAGCGCGAATCTTATTCGCGATCATGCCAATTCCCGCACTTCCCGCCGGGACGAAAGTTCTAAACGCGCTCGAGTGAAATGTCGGTAGCGGCTACCCACCTTCAATGCACGAGGGTCCAAATAGTCGCAGGATCGACAATGTGCTGCGCTTTAGGGTCAGCAAGCTCTTCCTCAGTGAAACCGCCTACAGTCCGCAATCCATCCGCAATGGTCATGCCGTAGGGAATCGCAACCATCCTGGCAAACTCTCCCGAGTCGCGGTCGTGGCCATACTCATCTGCCCGCGGCTTCCGATCAGCGTCGATTCCAATGATTAATTCGCGGCGAACACGTCCGTCCATCCGCCTTTGAAGGAGGTAGCGCGCAGCCGCACGAGATTGAGCCGACCCAAGCGCGAAGTCTCCGGGCCGAATCCCGCTTTCTGGGGCGGGTAGAGTTCCCTTTTGATCAATATTCATCGTCGCTCTCGTCTCCATGACTGTGACCCGCTGTGGCGGGAAGAACCGCGCTGAACCAGGCCGGCAGGGCGCCCGTGGAAGCGTAGGCTTCGAGCTCTGCCGCGGTCATACGGGCGAAGAGATCATTCATCGATACCATCTCCGTGCGATCGATCCAGGCGCCCGCTGCGTTGATCTTGGCGTAGGCCTGCACCGCTGCTACAACCGCAGACGCTGACACCTCGACCTCACCAGATTTCTCGAGGATGGATTCCAAGGCTGACCGGATATTCCTGGCGCGTCTCGGAAATAGCTCGAGAGCATGGGCGTGCCGATAGACGGTCTTGCGATCCGCCAGCCCGTATTCCTCGGCAATGGCTGCCGGACTACGCCACGCGATGAAGGCAGCTTCGATCTCCTCGCGTTCCGGGTGCTGGCAAATGGTGCACTGGCGGCGATGCCGGCCGACGCTGACTTTGTGCTCACTGGCCATAGGTATTCCCTTGCGGCGTAAACAGCAGGCTTGCGATTGCGTTGTGAGCGATCTTGTAGGTTTTGTCGGCAATCCGAATCGTCTCAGTCATGCACCAACCCCTCCTCTGCCTGGATCAGGTCCTCGACCCTATGTTCGTTTCAAGCTCGAGGTCCTCCGAGCGAACCCGGTATCTGCCCTGCGATTGCGTCAACCACCACGCCTGGCTTGCCATAGGGCCGCGATGCGCAGCCGTACCCTATCGCCAATCCCAACCGCTTTCACCGTGCCCCTCCCATGCTGAGTACATCTGCCACTCGCCTTGTCCGCCTTGGCGCCTCATCGGGCCGTTCGACGCGCCCAATACGAACATTCGAAGAGTCGCCCTCGCGGATTTGTGTGTAGATCGCCGGCGCAGTTCCCTCTTTGCTCTCGAACTCAAGCTTGCGGATGTACTTGGCCTTGTCTTCCTCCTCCGGATTAAGCACGGAGATCCCTATTCCCCATTCCATCCATCCGTGAATGGCCGAAGCCCCGCGAAGGCCTTTGAAGATGTTTTCCGACGAGACTTTGTTGATGTGGTGCACGAGGGCAACTGCGCACTCGCATTCGTTCTGAATCCGGTTGATGCGCTGCAGGACCAGTTGCACTTCGGTGTTGTCGTTCTCTTCCGAGTCGTGGAGCGAACGAAACACATCGAGCACCACCAATTCCACCCGGAACTGTTTCAGCTCATTGATCAGTTGCCCGAGATGCTCGTCCGTCGTGACTTTGAAGTCCACAAGCTGGCGCCGAGTGTTCACTAGCATCCACGAGCTCAGGTTGAGACCGTAACGTGCGTTGCCAGCCAGCAGCCGGTTGATGCGGCGCTGTGTCAATGATGGTGAATCTTCCCGGCTCACGAGAGCAGTCCGGACACGCCGCGGCACTCGCATCCCAAGCCAGTCCACTCCGCACGCCAGGCTCATGGCCAGATCGACAGCATGGAAGCTTTTCGATGCCTTCGGATCTCCGCAGATGATGCCATTCACGCCGCGCGGAATCGCGCCCTCCACCAGCCAGTCAACCAGTGCCGGCGCTTCGGATGCGAAATCGACCGCGTCGAGGAAGAACGGCTTGCGAACGCTCTTCGACTCTTCCCACTTCGGAGAAGCGTGTATCGCCTTGCGCAATTCTTCTCCAGAATGCGTCTGCAGCCAGTCTGAGACGTCGCCTTTCTCGGGAAGGCCTTCGAGTGCAACGATGCGGACCTGACGCGCATAGCGAGCCGCAGACGCTGCTACATGGCTACTCCACGCATGGCCCGCTTCGTCGTTGTCGCGGAAGACGAATACCAGCTTGCCGGCAAAGAAGGCGTCATACTCCGGCAACCACTTCGGCCGGTCTCCCGGTTTCCAGGCGCCATCGAAGTTACACGTCGCCGCGAAGCGGACATCCGCATTGCCGGAATATAGCGTGGACTGCATGACGTTCTCGCAATCCTTCTCGCCCTCGCAGACAGCAACCACATTCGCCGTCACCAGCAGCGGCAGGTTGTAGAGCACGCGCCGGGTTGGGACACTTTCAGCGTCAATTCCGGCGATCCAGCGCTCGCCATCCGGCCGGAACGTGCGGAAGGTCTTTGCTCCTCCCTCGGGCTGGTAACGGCGCTTCTGGTAGAGCACGCGGCCTGTCTCGTCGCGGTAGTCGTACGCTGCCACCACCGGGCCCAGCTTTTCGGCGAGGAAGCCGCGGTCCGGAGTTGCCCCGGTGATTTCGGCGACCAGCTTCTCCGCTTCGGCGAGTGTGCAGCCGGCGATCTTTGCCTGGAACTGGAAGACATTTCCGCCGGCCTGGCAGCCGTTGCAGTGAAAGCCGCCGGCGCCGTCGAGAAACAGCGTGCAGCTGGGCGTGGAGTCATCGTGGAACCGGCATTTCACGCTAGCCTTGTTGCGCGTGCCGATGCGCTGGCCGGGATGGTGATGCTCGAAGAATCGCCGGATTTGGTCGAAGGTGAGAATCACGCCGCACCCCACTTCGCTGCGTTGTCCTCGTTCAGCCAGTAGTCCACCAGCTTGTTCCCCTTGAACCGCGTCGAGGTGAAAAGCTGCTCCCAGCCGAGGTACTTCGTCCCCGACTCCTCGCCGTTGTGCCAGCGATCGTGCGGCATGCGCTCGATTGCAAGCTTCAGCAAGTTCAGCGCGTCATGCTCGGGGTTCTGAGAGCCCACCCTGTCGGCATATCGCGCTGCCTTTTTCAGGCCTTCGATCCCCATCTCACGACGCTGGCGAGTGAGCTCGTACTGCGGGCCCCGGTCCATGGTCTGGCAGTAGCAGCGCCAGGCTTCCTCCACGGACGAGTCCCATTTGCGCTTCCGTTCGACATTGGGTTTATGGGTTTCTTGGGTTTCTGTGTTTTCGCCAGGCGATATAGATCTGGTTCGCTCGGCGATATAGTTCTGTATCGCCGGTTGAACTAGTTCTTTTGGCGAACTAGTTCGCTCTGCGATACAGACGGGTTTCTTCACGGTTTCTGAGGCCACCTTGAGGGACTGGATCACGGCCTCCGCGTCCGCCTCCAAGTTCAAGCTCCAGCCGTTGACCTGCCGTGGACCGTGGCTCACCTTGAGCAACAATCCGGACCGGACAAACGCGTTCAGGGATTCATACGTGGACGACCGGCTGATTCCTGCTTCGGTCTCAAACTGACCGAACGAGATCAGATCCACGCGCTTACCCCAGCCAAACGTCTTCCTGCATACGAGCAGCAGGATCTTGGCCTGGGGGCCATTCAAATGTGGTAGGAGTCGGTCCACCAGCAGGTTCGGAACCTGGAAGCTGTTGGGGACCAGCTCGGAAGACTTATTCAAGCGGCCCTCCGCAACAGGGCCTCATATCGCGCCTCATCCGCGGCGAACTGCGCGCGAATGTGAGCGTAGAGACGCTCCGCTTCTCTCGGTGTGAGAGAGCTGGAGCGCCTCCGCAGAAGCAGCAGGAGTGGATTCCTCATGCCGCTGCCCTCATCTGGCGTGCGCAGCCGGGGCAGCGGTCTTCGTGACGCAGGCGATAGCGTTCGAGGCTTACTGCCAGCAGCCCGAGCGTTTGACGGAGCTCTGGATCCATGACAGCATTTGCCTTTTCGCCGGCGTCAATCTCAACCCTATGAAGACTCCGTGCGATTGAGCATTTCTGTGCTACCGTACTTCTGGATTGGTTCATTGGATTGGTTCCTTTCAAGGCGCCTTACCCGTTGCGAGCGGAGGCGCCTTTGCTATTTGTGAATGGCCGATCCCCCGAACGGCCAACGTAAAGCGACAGCATTCGCCGCCGCCTCAAAGCCTCAGGCGACCCGCGCCGGCGTCATTCCTTGCTCGATGAGCCGCTCGATCGCGCTGACAGGAATCCGCACTGACCGTCCAATGCGGACCGTGTCCACCCGTCTCGCCCCCACCATGGCCCACAGCGTTTTCGGGCTGATGCTCAGCAACTCGGCCGCTTCCGGTACTCTCACGAGCTTCGGCATTTTCCTCTTCTCCCTCACCGCCCCCATGTTTCTGCTTGCTTACTCTGGGGTACTGGTGACACAGTATGAAAGCAATCGGGGATACATCAACTGGTTCGCTGTATCCCCATGGCGAGTCAAATATCCCCTCGCGTATCTCAGGGCGGAGGACATCAGTGGCGCGAACACTCGATGTGGCAGCGGTGAAAATTGGGCTGCTAGTTCCTACAGCGGCAACGGTCAAATTGGCTACAGACGAGAGCGGGCGAACGAGCTTTTTTTTCGGCTGGACTCCGGGTACAACAACCGACGATCACATCCCACCAATGGAATTCAGAGAAGCGAATGCAGACGTCGCGGCTGGCAGATTTCTAGAAGCCGGCAGCGCGCATGAGTTGTATCGAGTCTTCAAGGAGTTTGGCCCCCTGAGAAGGTGGCCTGAAGAATCATTTTTCGGCATCTTCGGAGAGTGGCCGGAGCAGCAAATTCCCCTGGAGCAAGTTCTGGCAATCCAATCGACCTCTCGATTCATGAGGGAGCGCGGAACCTATCAGAGAATTTGCGATCTTTTCGAAAACATCAGAGACCGGGTCCATCCGGAGGCGATGACTCAGGGTGACGTCCTCGCGGTGAATAGTATTCCCCCGTTTGAAGCGTCTTGGGAAGCACCGATCAAACTGCGCGCAACCTGCAGGGGTCTCCTTGAGGCTTTGAGCTGTACGCTTTTCCTTGACCAAGCAAACGAGCGCTCTCGGGTCTTCTGCGCACGAAGGGAATGTGGAAAGACATTCCTCAAATACCGTGGCGAAAAACGTATCTACCATAACCGCAAATGCGGAGTGATTGTGGCTAAGGCAAAATTTAGAGCCGCAAGCAAGAAAAAGGGCGTCGCCAGATGACGCTCTATCAGCGTGGGAAAGTCTGGTGGTACGAATTCGAGTTCCGCGGTCAACGAATCCGGGAGTCAACGCACTCGCGCACGAAGAGCATTGCCGAGCGAATCGAACGTGAACGCCGGCGCCAGCTTGAATTGGGGGCAGCCGGCCTTGAGGAAGTTAAACGGCCGTCACTCTTCTCCGTGGCAATGAAGGCGTATTTGGCTGAGCGTAAGCCGCACTGGGCTGACAAGACCAACGTGCTGCAGGAGATCAGCTACCGACATCTGGAGCCGCACTTCTCTCGCCTTCTGGTGACAGACATCAAGGGGGAACACGTCAGCCGCTACCAGCAAGCTAAATTGAAAGAAGGCGCCAGTCCGCGGAGCATTAACATCGACATCGCTCTTGTTAGACAGCTGCTCAAGAAGCATCGTCGCTGGGCCAACATCCAGCCCGACGTGCGAATGTTGCGTGAGAGATCCGACATTGGCCGCGCGCTGACCGCGGACGAGCAACATCGGCTTCTGATTGCGTGCAAGAAGAGCCGCTCGCGCTCGCTTTACCCGGCAGTGCTCCTATCGCTGCATACCGGACTGCGCAATGGCGAGCTACGTCTGCTGCGGTGGAGGCAAGTAGATCTAATCGAGAAGCAGATCACCGTGGGCAAGAGCAAGACCGCCGGCGGCGAAGGTCGGATTGTGCCGCTTAGCGAGACTGCGTTTAAGACCGTCCAGGAATGGCGGCGGCAGTTTCCCGACGCCGCACCAGCACACTATGTCTTCCCTACCGAGCGCTATGGGTTCGATGGGCAGGACGGCCATCTCGAAGGCAAAGCGATTCCGTACAATACTGATCCGACAAAGCCGATGGGGTCATGGAAGCTTGCTTGGACTGCGGCGCGCAGGTCTGCGAAGGTTGACTGTCGATGGCATGACATGCGCCATACCTTTGTTAGTCGGATGGCGGAGTCGCATGCTTCGGACGCAACAATCATGTCGCTGGCCGGACATCTTAGCCGGAAAATGATGGAGCGTTACTCGCACACACGGGGCGAAGCTAAGAAGTCCGCGATCGCGGTGCTCGATGCCCAATGACATACATTCCCGGGACGACGAGCGTTGTTCGCACAACAGGAACGATCGGATAGGTACTACTGCCCAAATGCCGAAAAAGAATGAGAAGAGGAAACACCGACGTCGGCGAGCCAAGAGACCAGCAGATTCATCCATGGCACATACTGAACACCACGGTTCCGCTCAGATAGACAATCCCACTTCGAGGCCCGGCACAAGTGGACCATCTTTGAAGGTAGTATCAGCGTCGGCCAGCGAGTTTCCGGCGACCTTGCGCATGACGCTTGTTGCGATCTTGATAGGGCTTTTTAGCCTTGTGACAATTAATTTCTGGGTGGGGATTATATGCGGGTTCTGTGGGTTAGGAATGCTCTTCACTGAATCGGTAATCCAGCCATGGTTCAAAAAGCATCAAGCGGCACGATGGCTCCTGATTATCGTCGTCGTGGCTTCGGGAGCTTCCTTGTACTCCCTTACGCGCGTGAGGGCAGCCTTAACGCTGATTCAAATGTATCGATGGAGTTCTCCCCAAACAGGAAGTGACTTTGGCGGAATAGTTTGGCGTCCGCAGTATGGCGACCTTCGGGTCAGTCTGAGAAACGATACCGATCACGATTTCAGCGATCTCGACCTTACCGTAAGACCTGACGCGCCAGCGACCCAGATTGGACAAACCAGCCAGATTGCGGATGTTTCATTCTTCACATTGCAAAATCAGCAGGTATTCAGCGGCGGCCCTGGTATCCAGATAGCTTTGCCCGAGGTCGGGACTAAGGGGCCGGATGGGCGGCCAATCGATCTTCCAGCGCATATCCAATATGGGCTCAACGGATTTCGCGTGAGAGCAGCCACCCTTCCGAGCCGCACTTCGTTAGATCTGGTGATCGCCACCACCGGCCCGAAGGGCCAGACGCTACATGGAAGTGGCGAAAGTCTTTCTTGGGCGAATGACGATAATAATCTCGAACCGAAATGTCCAAGCTCTATTGCTATCACGGGCTCTTTCGTTGCGGTGATGCAAGAGCGAAAGGTCTCAATATCACAAAAGGTCGCATGCCCAGGGTTTTGATATGAATGACGCTGTTTCTGATTATTTCGACAAATCTTTCGAAAGCGATGTGAGCACTCCTAAGTCGCCCTCATTCGGTAACGGGAAATACAGCAACTCGCGCCAATCGCCCAGTCCGGGCTTTGTATTGTGCCTTCGACATTCCGTCAGGCGGGCAGATCACAACGTGTGCGGGGTTATTCTTGTATTCTTCGGGCTTGCGGTAAATCCAAAGCCCTTCAGAGCGAACTTGCGCCGCCGTGATGGTGGCAACCTCAAGTGGCGCCTCCGCTGCTTGGGACAGCTCGGTCAGAATGCTGGATGAGAATTCCGCTACTCCGCCGACTTCACCGGCAACGAAACATGAAGCTTCGAGTTGACCATCCGCGAATGTCGCACTGCTTAGGCGTCTACCAACTGCTTCGCTTATTATCCACTCTGGTCGAATAGCTCTAATCAACTCAGCGTCGTGGACGATGCTTGTGTCATCATGCCGCGGCATTTAACGGCTGATGCCCGCTGATTAGCCATGAGAACAGAGCATTCTGATCAAGCTGCGAAAGATCGGCATTCGGTTCGTCGTTATGAACTGCCTCTTGCACAATCTCACCATCGGCAAAAGCCATAACTTCAATTCTGCGCTGTCCTGAAACCCACTCAGCCATCAGTCCGTGACCAGACATAGGAACTACTGATGGCGCGGGCAGAGCGACTGGCGTGAGGCGATCTATATAAAGTCTTAGTTGGTTTGCGGCTCGAGTCGTAGCCTGGTACTCTCCGAGATCGTCTTGGACCCCGCTATGCTCGAGCGCTGATATACGAGAAAATGCCGAGGCTTTCCACCACCCCATGCCTTCAACGGAAATTCGCGACCAAAAGGTCTCTCCCGCCGGTTTCGAATCCAAGTATTCCCGCACCTCAATCGTTGGTGGCAACGTCGCTTGAATCATATGCGTTTCCAGACTTCCCTTTGAACCTCTGGTGACGTGAACTCCGAGAATGCCAATACTATGCTCCGACGGCCCTGATCTAGCCACCCGAGTATGTCCTCTAGAGCGCTGGATCGGGGCTTACCCACTGCGGTGAGGGTCAGCTGCATGAGCTCTCTCCCATCGCCGCGCAAACCAGGGGCGATCTGAATTTGAAGCGCACCAAGATCTTCTGCAAGTTCGTAATTGTAAATGAAGCTAATACGACTCAGCCTTGTCAACACAGTGGGTGAGGTTAATCGGCCCAAAGCGGGAAAGAGACTCTGTGCATCTGAAGCGTCTTTCCATTCCCGTCCACGAAGCAAGTGATTGACGTAGGTTACCTCGCACTTCCAGACCTCTGGGAGAGGGAATTCATTACGGATCAGGAACTCATTGAACTTCTTGAGATCACGTTCGAATGCTGGTCGGATGTGGTCATATCGAGGATATTCATGTCCGGCCTGAGTGGCTCTCCAGTTCGCAACAAATGCCCCAGAGCGCACCTGTATCAAGCGAGATCCATCCGCGTTTATGAAGAAGTAACGCAGAGGGGGATCCGATCCCGCATTCACATTGATAATTGGGGAAGGATGAACTTCCGTGACGGGGTAGTTCTTCCTAAACTGCTCCCAGAGTGTGCCGTAATGAAGGACATTCCACCCTTCCAGCGGCGCAAATTCAATGGCCAAGGCGGTTTCAACCACCGGAGGCTCGAGGTATTCTGGCAACCGTTCCGGCATCTTTTTGGCTATCAATAATTCTCCGCCGTCGCGAGTAGTCCCCACCAGTTCAATATATCGGCAACGAGCGCAGCGTGCGACAGTCCCCCCAAAATCCCCACATCCACAGACTGATCAGACCATGTTTACCGAGTAAGTCATTGATTCCATTGGTGGGCGAGGCGGGGATCGAACCCACAACCCTCAGCTTAGAAGGCTGATGCTCTATCCAATTGAGCTACTCGCCCGCCACAGGTGGGTGTTCCTCATTGTAGCGTCCAGTTGCGATGCTGGCCCGTCAAGTGCCGGCATCACTGCGAATCCGGCGTGGAGTGCGTGCCGTTCAGCGCGGCAGAGCGCGCAAACTCCTGCTTCGCATGACCGTCATCTCCGCTGCGCCTGTACGCTTGGCCCAGCAGGTAGTGGTACCGCGGATTCTGGGGCGCGAGCGCCACCGCACTGGCAAACTCCGTCACTGCTTCTGGCGTGCGATCCGTGTGCAGGTAGATTTGGCCAAGGTTTTCGTGAATGCGCGGCTCCTTCGGAGCAATCTTCGCCGCCCGGTTCAATAGCTGCTGTGCCTCCTGCGTTTGATTGCGATGCGCCAGCAGAATCGCCAGGTTCAGCAGCGGCTGCTCGCTGGGCGATGCGTCGTCCCTCTGCCAGGCAATGGCCGTGCGATAGGCGCGTACCGCTTCGTCGTTGCGGTTCAATGCTTCATATGCAAGACCCAGGTTGTTCTCGCCCTTTACACTTCGCGGATTCAGCGTGACGGTTTTTTCAAAACATGTCAGCGCATCGCTATACCGGCCCTCCGTATATCGCAGTCGGCCCATGGCATACCAGGTCTCCGCATCGCGCCCATTCATGGCCAACGATCGGCTCATCCACCGGTCTGCATCCGTCAGGTCTTTGAGCAGCACGTAATCCAGCGCGACGTTCCGCAGTTCGGCAGCCGTAGGCGGCCGCAGTGTTGCCGCTTTCGTATACTCGTTGAGCGAATCCGTAGGCTTGTCCTCACGCAACAGCGCGTAGGCCAGCAGATAACGCGGTTCGGCTGCCTTCGGGTCTGCAGCAATCAACGGCCGGAGAGCGGCAGCCGCCTGCACAAACTTGCTGTCGTGCATCAGCTTCTGTGCCGCTTCGAGCGGGTTCGTCTCCGGTGATGTCTGGGGCGTCAGCGTCTCGATCTGCTGGCCCGCGAAGATCGGCGTCATGGCTGCAGCGAACGCGGCGCACAGCACCGCGCAGAGCCAACGTCCGCTTCTCCGCTTATCCATCACATCGATCAGGATAGTCTCCGTCGCCGAGCTCTTCTGGTGAAACGAATAGCGCATGGGCCGCTGCAATCACAATGGGACTTGTCTGAGCGATAGCTTCAGCCCAGGCGCCTCCGGCAGCAGCTTCATCGGCAGCGCATGCGTAACAGTAGACCGACACTCCGAACCCCCAGATTCCGTTCTTATGTGCCGGCCTCACCACCATCTCCATACGGGTCTCCGGGATATTCAATGCAGCGCAGCGTCGGGCTGCCGTACGCGCCAATTCTTCGTGCAGCAGAAAATCCGCCATCGGAATCTCGTGCACCATCAGCAAATCCACATAAGACCCGAATCCATAGGCAGCCACAGACACCTCGAGAGCTTCCGCAAGCTCCACCAATTCGGCGTCGCTCAACGGCCAGCGATCGCATTTCGAAGTCATCAACATGCCGCTTGGCGCGTTGAAAAGCGCCAGACCCCGTGCCATAGCGGGCGAAGCGGCTGCCTCCGGCAGTGCTGCGATCCGGCTCCGCTGCAACTCCTCGTCAACCCGCAAATCGACCCACGCAAGCCCGCTCGCCGCGTCCGACCAAGGCGTTTCTATCACCGGATCGTCAGCCCCGGCGGCAACACTCCAGTCGGTTTCCATTACAGAGTTCCTGTCTGCGCCTGGAGGAAATCAAATAGCAGCCGTTCCGCCCAGTAGCCGTCGTACCCTGTTGCCGGCGCAAGAAACGCGCAATGGCCGCCGTGCGCGGTTTCGATCAGATGTACGTTCGGATTTGCAAGCAGCGTAGTGCGCGTCTCCGGCAACATCCGAATAAAGGGATCGTCGATCGCATGCAACACTAGTGTTGGCACCGCAATCCGGTCCACAACACGCGCGCTCGCCGCACGATAGTAGTAGTCGTCCGCACCTGCAAATCCGCAGTTTGGGGCCATCACGCGATCGTCGAACTCGCGCAACGACCGAATGCCGCGGCTTCGCTTCGGATCAAACATCCCCGGAAACATCTGGCACTTCCGCGCGTAGCGGCGTACCAGGCCGCGCAGAAACTTCCACTCGTAGATTCGATTTGCGGGCTCGTGCAGCGCGTCTGCCGATGGTGCAAGATCGACCACCGGCGAGACACCGCCGACCGCAGCGATCAGCGGCGCAGCGGCCTCGCCTAGTTCGCCGGCGAGTTTTAGCACCAGGTTGCCGCCCATCGAATAACCCACAAGCGCCCACCGCTGTGCATCGCGTGTGCGTTGATAATGACGCACGACCGCATGCACGTCGCCCGATAGTCCTGAGTGGTAAAGCGTCGGGCATTCCTGCTCCGTCCCGCCGCAGTTGCGCATGTTCATGCGCACCACGTTCCATCCCGCAGCGTAGAAACGAGCGGCGTTGCCGCGCACGTACTGCGATGTCGACGAACCCTCAAGCCCATGAAGCAGCAGGACCGTACCGCGGCCTGAATCCGGCTGCCAGTGGCTCTGGCACAGCACCCTGCAATAGGGAAGACCACCGTGCGCAGGCTCAACTTCGACCAGTTCGTTCTCAGGAATCGGCAGCACCGCTTTGCGCGGAAGGAAATTCCCCGCCAGCGTCTGCAGGTGTGCGTTGCGCAAAAATCTGCGCGGCGAAAATGTGCTTCGCCACTGCGCCAGTTCCTTCGCCGCGGCTTCGATCAAATTTGACGTCACCGCGCCAGCGCCTCCAGAACCGTGCGTGCACGGAGCGGTCCATCAGGCGCATCTTCGTGCATGAAATAGGCATAGACATTGCCCTGCTGCGCATCTTTCGCAAAGCGATTCGCGAGGCGCTGCAAATCCGCCTCGCTGTAGCTGCTGCGTCGCAGCCGATAACAGGCAAAATCGGCGGTCCTTCGCTCGGGCGTCTGCAGTTCGTCGCTTTCCGCGATACATAGCGCCGCATTGTGCTGCTCCAGCACTGCAAATGTTGCTGCTTCAAACCACGACTCATGGCGGAATTCGAACGCCAGCCGCATCTCCAATGGCGCCGCAGCATTCAGAAATGTCTCCAGCCGCCCCACATCCGCACGGAAATTCGGCGGCAACTGCAAAAGCACCGCGCCCAGTTTGCCGGCGCGCTCGGCAGGCAGCAGCGCAGCCTTCAATGCGGCCATCGCTTCATCGCATTCGCGCAGACGCTTCAGGTGAGTGATCGCCTGCGGTGCTTTAAACGAAAACCGAAAGCCCTCGCCCGTAGCGTCCAACCACGTTTTTAGCTGCTTTTCCGAAGGCAACTGCCGGAAGGTAAAGTTCACCTCCACAGAGTTCAATTGCGACGCGTAATATGCCAGCATGCGGGCGGCAGGGGTCTTCGCGGGATAAAATCCCGGCTTCCAGCTAGCATAAGCCCATCCGGAAGTGCCGGCATAGACGCTGTGCGGGTGGGTGGACATGGTGGAGAAGTACGGATACTTACTGGGGCGGCTAGTGGGGATCGAACCCACGACATCCTGAGCCACAGTCAGGCGTTCTGCCTCTGAACTATAGCCGCCGTACCATTAGAGATTGTAGCATTTGAGGATTCGTCGACTCGCCGCTGAGCATCACACTAGACGCTAAGCATGGCCACACAACGCGAACCCGAGATACTCCCGCCGGCCGCGCGCCTTGGTGCTGGCAATCGCATCTTTCGCGACGAAAACCTCGACCTGCTGAGCCGCGCGCTCGATTCCTGGTTCCGCGTCCCGGGCACATCCATCCGCTTCGGATTGGATGGCATCATCGGCCTGGTACCCGGTATTGGCGACATCCTCGCCGGCCTCGCCTCATGCATCATCATCGTCGCGGCATGGGCACGGGGCGCGCCTTACGTCACCATCGCACGCATGCTGGTGAATCTCGCTCTCGATGTCATCATCGGCACCGTACCCCTCCTCGGCGATCTCTTCGACATCGCCTGGAAGGCCAACCGCCGCAATTACGCGCTCCTGACACGTCATCTCGAACACCCACGCCGCCACCAGTGGCGCGACTGGTTCTTCCTGGCCGGTGTGGCGCTTGTGGCCGCAGCGATTTTCGCGGTGCCAGTCTTGTTCGTGGCTTGGCTGCTGAACGCGCTATTTACCGCGCACGTTTAGCCACCCCACGGCTGCTCTGCACCGGTATGGCCACTTGATACAATCAGCATTGCGTCGGGGCGTAGCGCAGTCTGGTAGCGCATCTGCTTTGGGAGCAGAGGGTCGGGGGTTCGAATCCCTCCGCCCCGACCATTCCAGGCGACTCCCTTGTGCGCGCAGCCCAAGGCATCCGCATCCCCGGCCGCCGTTCATCCATGCTTGAAATACTGAATCGCTCGCTCGTGCCTCTCGGCGGCATCGCGCGTCCGGAAGGTTCCCAGGTTTTTACGTTTGCCCGTCCTTTTGTCGGCGGAACGACTGTAAATGCGATATTCACCGGATTTGAGTTTGCGTATCATGCTCGTGTTGGATGCCCACATCCAACCCCGGATAGGCGCCTCGGCTTCCGCAAACCGGCATCCAAACCACAGAAGGGCACTTCCCTTCCGAGGAGAGCACCGTGGCCGACCAGAAAAAATGCGCCCATCCTTCCTGTAGCTGCATGACTGACAAAAAATACTGCAGCACTTACTGCGAAGAGCACAAGAACACGGCAGAGATCGCTTGCGACTGCGGTCACCCAGGCTGCAAAGGCAAGCTCTAACAACGCCGAGCTAAGGACATCGAACGCGCGTTTCGCGCAGGACGCAGCCATCAGGATGGTTGTTCCGCATAGAGGCGGTTCATTATCGTCGCGAATTTCTTGAGCGCGTCGACACTGCGACAGGTCATGTGGCGGGCAGAATCGCCCCGCCCGACCATTGAGCATCCACAATTCTCGCGCAGGCTTAGAGGATCACGATTTGCGACCGTGTCCGGCAGGCGGCGGCGGCAGGACGGCAATCATGCGACCGGATGAGCCTGGCTTCTTCACCTTTGGTTCGAAGATCGCGAATCCGCCACTATTGGAAATATAGATACGGGTGAACATTCGGGTGGGCAGCAGGCCCCCGATGTCGCGGTCCGCGCCTCTGAACACCACTACCTGGGTTGGCATCTGTCTGGACCTGCCGTCGATAGTGAACTCAAGGTTGCGAATACCGGCAGGTGACTGCCGTCCCGCCGTATCCATCACAAAGCCCGCCGGATATCCGGCTGTTTCGTGTTCGAAGGTGTCGAAAATCACCGGCGACGCGGCGCCTGAATCCAGCAGCAAATCCACCGGATGAGCAGCATCGGAGGCCACGCTTCCATGCACAACCAGATTGCCGTATCGCGAATTGTCGGCGGCGGGCTGTCGGTGCAATGGAATGTGATGCCCCGCCAACGAGCCCATTAACTCACCATCGGTGTCGAACTGCATTTGCTTGTGCTGATAATCCAGCAGGAAATCCGAATGGTTCAGCGCATTCTGTCCGAGGACGCCGCGAACGGTGGGAGCGATGTGGTGCAGCCCGCTCAGGTCACGAATCATCACTTCGATGTTCTGCTCCCTCATTGGCCCGAAGTCCACTCGTCTTACAACAGCAATCGCGGCCGAAAGCTGCTGTGTCAGCGTTGTAACGGTTCCTTTTGCCTCTGGCTCCAGCGCCAACTCCTGGCCAAGTTGGAGATCGACGACCATGATCGTGGTTCCGGTGTCCACCATGAAGTCGTATGGACCATGCCCGTTCACCATCACCGGGATGATGACAGCGAAGCCACTTACGAGGCGAAACGGCACTAAGCTGGGCGCCCGGCGCGGATCGGGCGTATCTGCAAATGAGCGCGACACCAGATACAGCAGCACCAGCAGGACGAAAAAACAACGCGCAGGGCCAAGGCTGCATATACGCGCGCTAGTCTCACGAGAAATGAAACCGGCACTGAAAGCGACGCCAGGACTGGCTTTCATGCTCCCCTCCTCAGCGACTTCGGTTTGAACCTAAGCGGCGAGGAGTGGCTGCGTCAGCAGCAGAGTGGCAGGAGGGCGTGGCGATGCGATGGACCGTGCAAGCGCTGCGACAAAGCGTTGAGCCGTACAGCGAGTCGCGATATTTGAGTGACAATCAAGGGTGGGCTGTTTCCGCATAGAAGCGGTTCATATCGTCGCGAAATTCCTTGAGCGCTTCGACATTGAGATAGATCATGTGGCCGGCTGGATAGTAGCCGAATTCCACGTTGCCGCGCAGCTTGGGCTCAAGATACATATGGCTCAAGTCATATTCAGTCGAGAAGAACGGCGTCGCCAGGTCAAAGTAGCCATTCGCCGAAAAAACCTTCAGCTTCGGATTCTTGCGCATGGCATCGGCCAGGTCGCCTGCTACATAGGGCAACTGCATCTGGCGTCCCCGTCCCGGGCCTTTGTGCTTCCAGTCCCAGGATTCGTTCACCTTCGGGCCTGACACATAATACGTATCCGCTGTGGTGTCGTTAAGGTCGTGTGACAGATAGTCGTGAAACGCGGCAATGAACGCTCCGGAAATTCCCGTGTCCGACGGGTCGTAATCCGGCGTTTCTCCCGCGGCATCCGTGTCGGTTCCTTCAAATCGAGCATCGTACCGCCCCGTGATTTCGCGCTCGCCGCGAAGCAGTTCCTTGCGGAAACGGAAGGGGCTGATACGCAGGTTTGTCTGCTTCAGATATCCGACACTGAGTCCGGTATAACCGCTCAGTCTCTGCGCGACGGCATCCTTCTCTGCATCAGAAAGCATGTCGCCCTGGGCCAATGCCTCCGCGTAGGGTCCGCGCGCATAGCGCCGCACCTCTTCCAAAAAGGACTTCAGGTCCGCGGGCTTTTGCGCCAGCTTGTTATGAAACCAGGCAATCGCTGCATACGATGGCAGGTACACGATGGGCTCGGTATCGTAGCCGGAGACGCGCACGCCATAATTCAGAATCGAGGAAATCAGGACAACGCCGTTCAGCTCGATCCCCTTCTCCTGCAGCGCGTCCGCCAGCGCCGCGGAGCGCGTCGTGCCGTAGCTTTCGCCCATTAGGTATTTCGGCGAGTTCCAGCGCTTATTCACCGTGATGTAGCGCTCGACGAACCGCTCGAACGCCTTAACATCTTCATCGGTGCCGGCAAAATCCTTCTCGGTGGCCTTTCCAACCGGCTTCGAGAAACCCGTGCCCACGGCATCGATAAACACAAGGTCGGTCTCGCCTAACAGGCTGTACTCATTCGGAACCAGCTTGTAGGGCGGCGCCCCTGTCGCATCCGGGCTCGCAGTCACCACACGCACCGGTCCAACCGAACCCATATGCAGCCAGATGGTCGCGGCGCCCGGACCGCCGTTGTAGAGAAATGTGACCGGGCGTGTGCTCTCATTGGCTCCCTCTTCCGTATATGCCACATAGAAAACACTGCCGTATGGCTTGTCGTCGTCGTCGTGGATGACAAGATTGCCAGCCGTCGCCGTGTGGGAGACCGGCGTCCCTGATGCTTTCCACACATGATGCGTGATGGTGCTCGACTCCGGCGGGACTGGTGTCTGTTTCTCATCCTTATGCTCTGCCTTCGCGTCGTCTTTCTTCTCTTCCTGCGCATGCAGCGCCAGGTGGCCAAAAGCAATGGTGAGAGATAGGCAGACTGCAACAAGCGAGCGTGAAAATCCAGCCAATCGGGGCCTCCGGAATACAAGGGCAAATCAGTGACAGCAGAATAACCCAGTACCCGGCTTGCGCATCGGCAACAAACCCAGCATCGGTTCCCGTCGCGCTGCCATCCTATGTTTGAGATCGACAGGAGAGAAGCGTGGCGAACGAATCCGATCCCAAGCGTAGTAACGAAGCCCAAGTCCTGCTCATCGCGCAGATGCGCGCGCACCTCGTCAGTGGCGAGTCATTCGACCTGCTGCCCATCAAGCATGAGAACGACGTGAAGAGCGAGGTCGAATCGCTTACCCAAAGCTGGGCGGAGTCCGGCTTTCTCGTCCATGGACGCTTCATCTATCCCTGGCATCAGGTCAAGTGGATAGAAGTGACTCAGGTGGAGGAGTTGCCGCTGCAACTCGCTCATCGACGCTATGACGAGCTTTACGCTGCTGAACGGGCACGGACGCAGGAAAACTTCTGGCGCACGCGCCATAAGACGGAAAAGAAGGCACCGGAAGCGGGCACGGCATCCCACTAAAAGGCTGGCGCAAAGCTATGCTTCGCGCCAGCTGGTACGAAAGCCTCTCCGCAAAATTACATCTGACCGGCTGCGCTGGAGCTCAGCCACTGCTGCAGATGCGGTTCTTGTTCCGCGCGCAAATCGACGCAATCGTTGATCGAGTTCTGCGACCGGGTCAGTGCGTGGGCTGACGCTGGTACCTTATGCTCGGTGAAGAACTCTTTCATCTGATCGCGCTTCGCCGTCGTGCAGAAGGCGCCCGTTGAGCCCACTAGCTCCCCGCCGGTAAACATCGTGAACTGCGCCTGCACCCTCGGCCAGTTCTGCTGAATGTAGTCCCACGCCGCGTCCTGCGTGTTGGGGCTCTGCAACGTGATTGCGAACAGGCGAATCGAGTCCTGGTTGCGCACCTTACCCGATGTCGCATATTCCAGTGTGCGCCGCGTCAGATCCGGCTTTTTGAATCTCGCAAGATCGTATAGCGCACCCGTGGCCATCCCTGGATCCCTTGAGGTTTCGGCTGTCTTCTGCAGCAGATCAAAAAAGGCCGCATCGCCATGTGTGGCCGCGACAGCCACGGCTGCTTCGGCCAGCGTGGCGTCCACTTTGCTCGGATCGGCCAGGTATGTCTCCGCGATCTGCTTGCTGTCAGCAATCACCTTGGGATCCTCCCCGATATCGCCTAGCAGCCCGAACAGCTCTGCGTGCAATTCCTGTTTGTCAGGTGTGTCATTATCCTTTGGCTCGCCCAGGCTCGTCAGCCGCGGTCCATAGGTGGACACCACCCAATTCGAAAGCTCTTTGCGCTCTGCCTCTGTAGCTGCCACGCGGGTCCAAAGCGTGCGAATGCCACCGATCACGTTCTCTATCACCGCTGAACTGTCATCGTCTTTCAGCCTTGCGGCCAGCGAAAGGAAGTCTCCCGCCTTACTCTTGCCTGCTCGCATCAGGGCCAGCTCATCACCCACGACGTTGACACGCTCCGGTCCTGTCAGCCCGGTCACATGCGACAAAAGCACCTTGTAGTCTTCGGGAGCATACTCGGATCGGTAGTAGCCCGCTCCGCCGCCGTCCGCATAGAACAGCGGGGCGTTCGGCACCTTCAGCGCGGCCTGTTTGCCCGTCAGCAGCTCGCATGCGCGCTGCGTATCTTCCGTCTTGAAGCACACGGGTATCGTCCACACCTGATCCCCGGCAGTCTGGGGCGCGGTCTTGGGGTTGAGAAAGAAGCGGCTCTGCGTCACCTGCACTGAGCCGTTCGCCTCCTTGCCAAATGTCAGCAGCGGGACGCCCGGTTCAGCAATAAAGCTCTCCATGATTTTGTCCACCGGTTTATGGCTGTTCGCGGTCTGCGCATTCCAGAAGTCCTCCGCCGTAGCGTTGCCGTACATATGCGCCTTCAGATAGTTGTGCACGCCCTGCCGGAAGATCTCCTCGCCCAGGTAGCTCTCTACCATGTGCAGGATCGACCCGCCCTTGGCGTACGTGATGCCATCGAACATCTCGTTGATCTCGTCCGGCGTATTCGCCTCTGCACGAATGGTGCGCGTCACCTTCTGCGCATCCAGATTCATTGCGCCGTTCATGTCGCTGGCCACCTGCTCATCGATGTGCCACTCCGGCTTCCATGCCTCCAGTGGTTTATTCGACATCCACGTGGCGAAGCCCTCATTCAGCCAGATATTGTTCCACCACTTCATCGTGACCATGTCACCGAACCACTGGTGCGCCATCTCATGCGCCACCACCGACGCCACTTCCGCTTTCTCGCTCACCGGCGCGTTCTTTTCATCCACCAGCATGTCCGACTCGCGATACGTAATGGCGCCGAAGTTCTCCATCGCGCCTGCTTCAAAATCAGGGATGCCGATCATGTCCAGCTTCGGCATCGGATACTTGATGCCGAAATAGTTGTCGTAGTAATGCAGGATGTACTCTGCCGACTCCAGCGCGAACTGCGCATACTGCACCCGCTCCGGCGTGGCGCAGGCACGGATCGGCACTCCGTCGCTCGAGCCTTCAATGCACTTGAAGTCGCCTACCAGGAACGCCATCAGATACGTGGACATCTTCGGCGTGCGCGCGAAGGTCACCGTGTGCTCGCCCACCGCCGGCCCCGCAGTGTCGGAGATGACGTTCGTGTTCGAGATCACCATGTCCTGCTTCGGCGCAACAATCGTGACATCGAAGGTGGCCTTAAAGGCAGGCTCGTCGAAGGACGGAAATGCCCGCCGCGCGTCCGTCGATTCAAATTGCGTTACCGCATAGCGCCGCCCTTCTGCCTTCGATAGATAGAAGCCGCGCAGCTTGTCGTTCAGGATGCCGGTGTACGCGATCTTCAGCTTCACCGGGCCAGCCGGAAGCGTTCCTGGAAACGTAAACGTCGCCTGCTGCTTGGCCTGGTCCAGCGCAACATCCGCCTTCATCTCGTGCTTGCCGGTATTCGCTGTCACCGACTGGAAGGCAATGTCCGCCGCATTCAGCGTGATGGAGTCTGCCGGCTGCGCCAGCGTCACTTCGATCGTCTCGTCGCCCGCGAACGTCGCCTTATCGAGATCCGGCGTGAGATGCAGCGTGTAGTGTTCCGGCCGCACATTCGTGGGGAGCCGCTGGGCCAGCAGAACCGGAGCAGCAATCAGCAGAAGAGCAGCGGCGGCCATCCGGGCAGCTGGGCCACGCAAAAGGGAGCATGTCGATGTCATAGGGACCTCTACAGAAGATAGGCTCCGCATGCGAGCCGGACGGAGAAAGCACAACCCTTTACTCTACCTCAGAGAATGCAGTCGCAGCGCAGGTTCGGGATAAGTCCCCTGCGGTGAGCACGTCTGGTTCCTCGAAATAGTTCCTGAATCTCAGATTTCTCATCCCATTCGTGGGCCGTGTCCTCGTTCCAGCTACATCTCTCGGTAATCGAGCAGCACCATCCCCACCGCCATCAGCGCGACGGGCCACACATACCCGGCAAGCCGCTGGCCGCCCTCTTCTTCCTTAGGTAGCCGAAGCTCCAGCCATCGCGACCATCCTGCGACCACGGCAAAGAGCGCCAGTGCCGCATGATTCATCAATATCAGCACCTCGCCCTTGTCATCGGCCATCGAGTGACCGTGCGTCAGCAGTAATGCCGCGCCGGCTCCGCACATCAGCGGAAACGCATACCGCGCCCATGCAGTTCGCAATTTACCCGCCTGCACCGCGCATTCGAACGCCGCGAAGGCCAGGATCAGCACCGCCGCCGCACGATGCTGCAACACATCCGGCTCGAAAAAGCTGCCCCAGAATGGCCGCGGCCCCAGCGGCCAGTTCTCCGGGTCGGCGCGCAGCAGAATGAAGATCGCCAATCCTGCGAAGCTTGCCGGCCAAAAACGCGCCCATTGCATCCGCTTAAACCGGTTCAAGAGCGCCAGCGCTCCCGCGGCCAGCACCACCAGGCCGGCCCAGTGATGGTTGTACTCCGACCACGCCATGTCATTGGCGTCGCTCGCTGCAGTCGGCTGATACTGCGCCGTCTTCACCGCCACATCGATCGGCGTCGCCGGCACAAGAGCTGTATATGGTGGACTCTTCATCCGGGGCGCTTCCCATCGCATGCGCGCCTGAATCTGCGGCAGCGTCACACGAGCCATCGGCATATCCACGGCCGGCGGTTGCGAAGTCAACGCAGCCGCTGCCAGAATCGCGGTAAAGCCCAACGCAATCTCGACCTCTGCAAATCGTCGGATGCGCATGAGCAGCCGCTGCGGAGCGCGCTCGATCTCGCGCTGGACATACCAGTTCGACGCGCCGAGGAACAGGATCAGCAGTAGCAGACAAGCCTTCACCATCACCAGCACGCCGTAGGTCGTGCCATAGAGTCCTGAAGGCGACGCAACATAAAACCAGGCCAGCCCGATACCAGCACCTATCAATAAGGCGACAGAGACCATCGCCATGCGCGAGAAGCGGCGAACGATCCGCCGCGCCGCTGCGACATCGCCGGTGCGCTTCAGCGCGATCAGCAGAAACGGCATCGCGCCAATCCATGCGGACGTTCCCATGTGGTGCAGCGCAGTGAACGCAGTCAACAGAACGCGGTGGTCCATTCGAGATGCCGCATGGCTGAGCGCCACAGCGGCAGCAACCAGCGCCAGCGCGCTGACCAGCATCGTGAGCTGTGTCCATCCGCGCAATGTGTTTGTGGAGAACCGCGCCAGCAGCAACAGCAGCAGCGCGGAGAATGCTGCGCCCACCTGCGGAACCAGCGGACCGCCGTTCAACGCCTGCGCCACCGTCATGCCGGAGTTCCCTGCCAGCACAGCCGTCTCAACGGCAATAGTTGCAGCCTCTGCCAGGAACATCGCGAGCGCCGCCCACTCAATGCCACGCCGGCATGCGCCGACAGTATGTTCATCCGCGCCGCCGGGCAGCGCGGCAATCAGCAGGAAAAACACCCCGCCGGCCAGCAGCGCCTCCAGCGAGAGCGTGGCCGCATGCAGCAGCGTGGACAGCAGATCGAAATCATTGAGCAGCCAGATCAAACCGCGCGCCAGTCCTGTCTCATTCGCGCCTCGTCAACGGACGCGGAACGGAACGACACCGCGGCTGATGTGGCCATCGCTGGCCTGCACCTGCCACTCCAGCTTGTAGGCGCCGGCCGTCAGCGCACTTGTCTTGGCAGCTAGCAGGTTCGGTGCGGCGTGGCCATCGACAGCGAGCGTCTGTGCCTTGCCATCCGGGCCGATCAGGTGCAGCGATGAATGCAAAGCGTCGATACGCGAGTTATAGGTGAGCGTGATATCTACGTCTCCTGCCTTCACCGCCGCGCCCTGCGCCGGAGAAGACTTCACCAGCACAGCATGCGCAAACGCCGCGTGTGGAAGCAGTAGGAGAAGCGCCACGGCAATCGCCACAACCACGCTCGCCTTCCATCGGGTGTTGGGAATGTTCGTCATGTTGAGATGAAAACACGCGCGAAACGAACTCGCAAAAGAACGACACCATGAAGTCGCGGCGTCTTTCTACCGAAAGAGCGCCGGCAAACTGCGCGCGAAGCGCCTAAACAGCCGCCCCTAAACCGAGGCCGCGCGTTCTGAGTGTCCGCTCATCTCCGTCGCGCGCGCCTCCGCGTAAGCCGCCGCACCCATCAGCGCCGCGCGGCTCTCCAGGATGACACGTACCGGCGTCTGCACCAGCAGATCGCTCAGCCGGCCCTTGTCTGCAAAAGCTTTCATAAAGGTGCCATCCTGCAGCTTTTTCAAAATCTTCGGCGCGATGCCGCCGCCCACGTACACGCCGCCCGTAGCCAGCACCTTCAGCGCCAGGTTCCCTGCCTCGGCGCCATAGGCGCCCACCACAATGTCCAGCGTCTTGGCACAGATCTCGCTCTTCCCGTCCTCGCCCAACTCGCCGATCACCGCGTTCGGATCTTCCGTCGCCATCCGCTGCCGCAGCCAGGCCGGCTCATCCATCTTTCGCCCGTCGCGCAGAAAATCGTAGACGTCCTTCATCCCGACACCCGCAATCACACGCTCATAGCTCACTCGGCCGCCCAACTTCTTCTGCAGATGCCGCAGCAGGTCGATGTCGTCGTCATTTCGCGCCGCGAAGTCGCAGTGGCCGCCCTCGGACGCCATCGGGATGTGCCGCTTGCCGTTCCACACCAGGAACGCTTCCCCCAGTCCCGTGCCTGCCGAGATCAGCGCGCGGTTCCCCGCCACGCTCGGATCGCCCGCGCTGAGCGTGAAAATCTGGTCCGACTTCAGCTCAGGAATTCCATAGCCGTTCGCTTCGAGGTCGTTGATGAGGAACAGGTGGTCGATCCCAAGATCAAGCGACAGCTTCCGACTGTCCAATGTCCACGGCAGGTTCGTGAGCCGCAGCACTCCATGCCGCACCGGTCCGGGCACACCAAAACATGCAGCGGAAACATTTCCCTCCTGCTGCTGTTCGCCCAGGAACTCCTTCACGATCGCTTCCAGGCCCGTATAGTCCTTCGCCGGATAGCGCTTCTCTGCCGAATGATGTAGAACGCCGCTTTGAAAACTGAATAACGCCAGCGCGACCTTTGTGCCCCCTACATCGCCAGCCAGGATCAACGGGAAACCTCCAGCACACCCACGCCCTCCGCATTCGGCTTTGGAAGCAGCGCCGCCGCATCGCGGTCCAGCAGCAGCGTGAGCCGGCCCGATGCCGGGCGGATGAGCTGCGACGGGAGTGTTTCGGGATCGTATCCGCCGAGGAACACGCGGCGCAAGGTCTCCGCCTTCGCCGCTCCCTTCAGCAGAAACGAAACATCCTGTCCTTGGTTGATGACCGGCCACGTCAGCGTCAACCGCCAGGTGTCCTTCTGCGGCACCTGATTAGCCACCGCGATTCGCCCCAGTTCGTGCAGCGCTTCGGTGTGCGGAAAAAGCGACGCCGTATGCCCGTCATCGCCCATACCCAGGGAAATCAGCTGGAAGATCGGCATTTGCGCGCCTTCCAGCCGAAAAGCTCCGCGGACTGCCGACTCGTACTTCGCCGCCGCCTCCTCCGGATCCAGCTCGCCCAGAAAGCGATAGACCTGCGACGGCTCGATCGGCACCTTATCCAGCAGCGCGGCTTTCGCCATCCCGTAATTGCTCTCTTGGTCGTCCGGCGGAACGCTGCGCTCGTCCACAAAGAAAAACGCCAGCCGCTCCCACGGCACCATCGCGCGATACGGCTTCGAGTCATCGGCCAGCAAATCGAAGACCGCCTTGGGTGTCGTGCCGCCGGAGAAGGCGACGTTCACGTTCTTGGCAATGTCGATGCGGGCGCCAAACTCGGCCAGCTTGTCGGCGTAATAGGCAGCCGCTCCTTCGGCGAAGGCATCGCCGTTCTCAAAGACCCGATACGTAACCGTGATTGGTATCGCCACCGCCTCTTACTCCTTACGCCATGTGCGCCCGTCGCGGCGCAGCAGTTCATCTGCTGCCTTTGGTCCCCAGGTGCCGGCCGCGTAATTTGGAAAGCCGGTGGGCTTCCAGTCTGCCCATTGCTCCAGTAGCGGCGTCAGCAGCGACCATGTCGCCTCCACTCCCTCGCGATGCGCGAACAGTGTGCCGTCGCCGATCATCGCGTCCAGCAGCAGCCGCTCATAGCCATTCGCCGAGTTCGTACCGAATGCCTCCGCATAATTGAAGTTCATAATCACCGGGCAGACTTCCATGTTCGGGCTCGGCACCTTTGCGCCAAAGCGCAGCGAAATGCCCTCGTCCGGCTGGATGCGCATACTGATGATGTTGGGTTGGATATCACTGCAATTGCCTGATAGGTCCTTGAAAAGCAACTGCGGCGGCTGCTTGAACTGGATCGCGATCTCCGTCGATCGCTTCGCCAGCCGCTTCCCCGCCCGGATATAGAACGGCACGCCGGCCCACCGCCAGTTCTCAATCGTCAATCGCAACGCCGCATACGTTTCCGTGCTGGATTTGGGATCGACGCGGTCTTCCTGCCGGTAGCCCTTCACCTCGACGCCCTTCACCTTGCCCGGCCCATACTGCCCGCGAACCGTGTCTTCCACGTTGATGGGCTGGATCGCCTTCCAGACCTTGATCTTCTCCCGTCGCAGCGCATCCGCGCCAAACGAAATCGGCGGCTCCATCGCGACGAACGACAAAAGTTCCATCACGTGGTTCTGGATCACATCGCGAAGGGCCCCCGCGCTTTCATAAAATGGCCCGCGACCCTCGATCCCGATCTCCTCTGCCGCCGTGATCTGCACGTGATCGATATAGTTACGATTCCAAACTGGCTCGAACATGCCGTTCGCGAAGCGAAAGACCAGGATGTTCTGTACCGTCTCTTTGCCCAGATAATGGTCAATGCGGAAGACCTGCTCTTCGCGAAAGACCGCGTTCACGTCGTCATTCAGTTTGCGCGCGGACTCCAGGTCATGACCGAATGGCTTTTCGATGATGCAGTGCACCGTGCCCTGCTCCGGCTGGGCCATCTTATGCTGGCCGAGTTGCTCCATGATGTCGGCGAAATATTCCGGTGCCACTGCCAGGTAAAACAGCCGGTTGCCTTTAGTGCCATGCTCCTGATCGATCTGTTCAAGCGTTTGCTTCAGCGCACCATAGCCTTCGCTCTTGTCGAAGTCCATCTGCTGATAACTCACCTTGCGCATGAACTCATCCAGCTTGGCGTCGCCTTCTTTCACGCCACCAAACTCCGTTATCCCCGCGCGCATATCTTTGGCGAAGCTGTCGCCCAGCGGCCGCCGTGCCACCCCCACCACCGCAAACTGCTTCGGAAGCAGCCCCGCCTGCTCCAGATGAAACAGCGCGGGCAGCAGCTTGCGTTTCGTCAGGTCACCCGATGCGCCGAAGATGACCACCACCGTCGGCTCCGGCGTGCGCTCCTTCGACCGGCGCTCGTTCAGGCTGGCAAGATCCACCTGTGCATGTGTCACTGCTGCTGCCATCGCATCCTCCTGGCTATTTCCCCTTCTCAGCTCTTCTTCACCGCGTGTCCGCCGAATTCATTGCGCATGATTGCCAGCATACGGTCGGAGAAGTTGTTCTCCTCGCGGGATCGAATCCGGCGAATCAGCGCCTCGGTGATGACCGGCGCCGACACATTCAAATCAATCGCCTCGAACACCGTCCATCGTCCCTCACCAGAATCCACCACGTACGCTTCCATGCCCTCGAGCGTTGGATTCTTGTGCAAGGCATCGGTTGCTAGATCCAGCAGCCAGGAGCGGATCACCGAGCCCACGCGCCAGATTTCGCCGATCGCCGCCAGGTCCAGATTGAACTCTTCTTTGTGCTGCAGGATGGAGAAGCCCTCCGCATACGCCTGCATCATGCCGTACTCGATGGCGTTGTGCACCATCTTCACAAAATGCCCGGAGCCCGAAGGCCCTACGCGTCCCCAGCCCTGGTCCTTTGCCGGCGCCAAAGTCTCGAAAATCGGCCGCAGATAGTCGACCACCTCCTGCGGGCCCCCCACCATCATGCAGTAGCCCTCCTTCAATCCCCACACGCCGCCGGAGGTGCCGCAGTCGAGAAAATGAAAGCCCTTTGCTTCTTCCGCTTTTGCGCGCCGCTGCGAATCTTTGTAGTTGGAATTGCCGCCGTCGATGAAGATGTCCCCCTTCTCCATAAATGGCTCGAGCTTTGCGATCGTCTCGTCCACCGGGTCGCCCGACGGAACCATCAGCCAGATGGCCCGCGGCGCCTTCAGACTCTTCACCAGGTCCTCAAGCGAGTTCACGCCCTGCGATCCATCGCTGGTCAGCTTCTTCACCACATCGGCGTTGAAGTCGAAACCCACAACGGTATGGCCGCCCTGGCGCAGCCGGGTCGCCATGTTGAAGCCCATTTTTCCCAAACCGATCAATCCCAGTTCCATCGCGTCTCCTCTTCAGTCTTCATTTCGAAATCTTTTCCCAGAAACTTGTCATCCCGACCGAAGCGGCGCCAGCCGCGCAGTGGAGGGATCTGCTTCTCTCAACCAACCCGCACGCCCAGCGCGCCCAGCGCCTCGCGCAACTGATCTTCGCCCCTGTACTGGATCGCACGCATCCCCACCTGGGTCGCAGCCGCACAATTGTTCTCTCGATCATCCACAAAAGCGCATTCCTCAGGATCGAAGTGCAGCATTGCCGTACCAGCTCGAAACATCCGAGGGTCCGGCTTGCGCATGCCGATGTAGGCCGAGCAGAAAAATCCGTCGAAGAATTTGGCAAGCCCGAATGTCGCGATGCGGTAATCATTCAGCGGGCCGGACTCGTTGTTCAGCATCGCCATCTTCAGCCCATTCCCGCGGCGCAGCTCAGTAATCACGTTCTTCGCTCCGCCCGGCAGCCATTTCGATTGCGCGCGCACCGCCTCAAGAAACTCCGCAGGCGTAAAGTTGCGCTCTTTGAAAAACACGGTCTTCTTTAGGAATTCGTCATCGCTGAGCTCGCCCTTCTCCCAGCGGTCGTTCGCCACTTCGTGGCGCGACTCGTATTCCTCACGCGGAATTGCGAATTGCGCCAGCACGCGTGCGCGCTCCTCGTGGTCCCATCCATTGGTCAGCAGCACGCCGCCGATGTCCCAGTACACTGCGCGTATTTCCAGAGTTGCGGATGGCATGATGCTCGCGTTCGCTCGTGCTTCCGTTGTGAGTTGCGCAAGGGCCGCCGGGGAAGCGGCCCTCGTGTGGTGTGTGGAAGCGTCAGCGCGTTCCGACTGGCTCCGGCGTTCCCTTCTTCGAGGACGCCGTCGTCTCCTTTTCGTAGTTCTCCAACAGCTTCTTTGCACGAGCGTAAACGCCCTCCGCATTGAAGCCCAGCTTTTCCAGCACCGTGGTGCCCGGCGCAGACGCACCAAAGCGATCCAGGCCGATCACGTCGCCGTGCCGCCCAACCCACTTCCACCAGCCCAGCGGCGCACCCGCTTCCACCGCCAGCTTCGGCATATGATCCGGGAAAATGGATGCCTTGTATGCCTCGTCCTGCTGCTCGAACAACCGCCAGCTCGGCATCGACACGACGCGCGTCGCTGTGCCTTCCGCGTTCAGCCGCTTCGCCGCCTCCAGCGCCGGCCATACCTCCGCACCTGTCCCTACAATCAGCAGCTTCGGCGCATCGCTGCCCTTTTCGACGATGTACGCACCCTTCGCGACATTCGCCATCACGTTGTGCTTTGCTGCATCCAGAATCGGCAAATCCTGACGCGAAAGCGCCATGAACGAAGGCGCCTTCGTCTCCAGCGCCACTTTCCACACCGCCGCTGTCTCATTCGCATCTGCCGGCCGCAGGTCGATCAGGTTTGGCGTTGCGCGCAGCATCATCAACTGCTCTATCGGCTGATGCGTCGGCCCGTCTTCGCCCAGACCGATCGAATCATGCGTGAATACGTAAATCGAATGCGACTTCATGATCGCGGCAATGCGCACTGCCGGTTTGGCGTAATCGACAAAGTTGAAGAAGGTCGATCCATACGGAATCACGCCGCCGTGCACCGCCATGCCGTTGACCATCGCGCACATGGCAAACTCACGTACACCGAAGAACAGGTTTCGTCCCGCGGGGTCTACGTGGAAATTCCCGCCGTCCTTGAAGATCGTTTTGGTCGAGGTTGTCAGGTCGGCAGCGCCGCCAAATACCTCAGGCACTACCTTGCCGAAGGCGTTCATCACCGTGTTGCCCGCGCTGCGCGTCGCAATCGGCTTCGCCCCTGCCTCAAACACCGGCAGCGAAGCCTCCCATCCATCCGGCAGCTTCTGATCGACAATCGTGCGCGTGAACTGCGCCGCCAGTTCCGGGAACTCCTTCTCGTACTTCGCGAAGAGGTCCTTCCATGCCTGCTCTTCCTTGGCGCCCTTGTCTACAGCTTCCAGCCAATGCTTCTCCGCGTCCTCCGGCACCCAGAAGCTTTTGTCCGCCGGCCAGTGCAGATTTTCTTTCGTCTTCTTTGTGTCCTCCGGACCCAGCGGCTCGCCATGCGCCTTATTAGTGCCGGCCTTCGGACTGCCATAACCGATCACCGTCCGCACCGCGATAAACGACGGCTTGTCTTTCACCGCCTTTGCGGCTTCGATCGCCTTACCGATCGCCGTCAGGTCGTTCCCGTCTTCCACGATCTGCGTGTGCCAGTGGTACGCGTCGAAGCGCTCCAGCACGTTCTCGGTAAAGGACAGCTCCGTCGGCCCATCCAGCGAGATCAGGTTGTCGTCATAGAGCACAATCGCCTTCCCCAGCGCCAGCGTTCCCGCCAGCGACGCGGCCTCGTGCGAGATGCCTTCCATCAGGTCGCCGTCGCCGCACATGATGTACGTGTAGTGGTCCACCACGTCGTAGCCCGGCTTGTTGTACACAGCCGCCAGATGTTTCTCCGCCACCGCCATTCCAATGCCCATCGCGAAGCCCTGGCCCAGCGGACCCGTCGTCACTTCCACCCCGTCGGTGTCGCCGTATTCCGGATGCCCCGGCGTGCGTGATCCCCACTGCCGGAATCCCTTCAGGTCGTCGATGGTCACGTCGTAGCCCGTCAGATGCAACACGCTGTACAGCATCGCCGATGCATGCCCGTTCGACAGCACAAAGCGGTCGCGATTCGGCCACTTCGAATCCTTCGGGTTGTGCCGCATGAATTTGTGAAACAACAGGTAGGTCATCGGCGCATCCCCCAGCGGGGCGCCGGGATGGCCGCTCTTGGCCTTCTCTACGGCATCGACTGCCAGGAAGCGCAGTGCGTTGATCGCTGTTTGCTGAATATCACTCATGTGCTTGGGTCGCCTTTCTTTCGCGATGGGTCGCGCCACCGGAATCGGTCGGGTACGCGGGAATCGAATCTCCGTTGTTTACGCCAGTACGTCGTGATACCGGCTCGCTGCCATGGCAGCGCGTTCCTCCACTCTACATGCTTTGGATGTGGGACTGTGTGAACGGCGGCCTCAGCAAAATTGCTTACCGCTCGAGCAAAACGGAGTAGTTCCTTCCCTCCCAGATACCGCGCGCCGGCCAATACATCGTGAACTCAAGCCGCTCCCCGGCGCCTGGCACGGCGTCCGCGTAGAAGCCGCAGGAACCCACAGACGTTGCCTGCGTGGTCTCGACCGTCTTCCAGCCGTCGGCACTCCAGCGCAGTTCAAAAATCTCGTCGGATTCCACGCGAAGCCGGCGCTTTGCCTCCATCCGTACTATCTGACGGTCATGCCGCCATACCTCGATGACGCCCCGTGCCCGCGGTTTCGCATAGCGCTCCGCCACCGCATCCACGCGGTCAAAGACGTGCTTGTCCGTCGCCGAGCGGAGCAGCTTTACGTACTCCGCATGCGCCCACACCAGCGGCATCGCCGCTCCTGATGGTCGGCCCTTACGCATGCCGCAGTTCGGCAGGTCCTCCTCATCCCATACCTGCTCCGGTAGCATGCCGCCCGACGAGCCGAAGCCCTCGATCGTCCGGATCAGCGCGGAAACATCGTGCCCCGCCGCCAGTTCGTAATGCGCGCGTTCCCCTGTCAGCAACGGCCAGCAGTTCCCCTGTCCCCATCCGTCAAAAGGCGAGCCGTCCTTATGGTTCCCATAACCGTCGTGGTTGTAGCGGCGATAGCCCGGACCCTGCGGCAGGTCGCGCTTCAAAATCGCGTCCGCCACTTTCAGAGTTGCCAGCACCATCGGATCGTCTGGCCGTCGAACGCCGTATCGCACCAGTTCCAGGAAGCCGCCGTCGACAATCTCGCGCGCCTCGAATTCGTACCGTTCCCCCGGCTCCCGATTGGCTAGGATCAGCTTCTCCGTCCCCGGCCCCATATGCATGCACGGCTCCGCTCCCAGCGCCTCGGGGGGCCGGATGCGCATGTAATGCTGCTTCACTCCCGGCACCAGCACGCCGTCGTTGGTAGCCGTCCAGTCTTCCAAATGAGATTCCAGCCAGTCCGCCTGCTCTTCCAGAAACGTCGCCAGCTCGGGCTCGTGCCGCGATCGCACAATCTCCGCTGCACCTACCAGCGAGACGATCCCCGCCGTCAGAGTCGACGGCGAATATCCCGCGTTCTCCTCCCAGCGGTCTTGCTGCGTGATCGGTGCGTGCCGCACCAGGAAGCCTGCTGCCCGTTCGATAAACGGCAGCACGTCGAAGTTCCCCAGGGCGTCCAGCTTCCAGAGCCGATACGCCAGCAGCATCGGGAATGCCGTCTCGTCCAGCTGCGTCCCGGTCCAGTACGGCTCACCCGTCACCCAGAAGTTCTGCGGAAACCCGCCGTCCGATTTCTGCGTGCATGCCAGATAAATCAGAGCGCGCATGGCGCTGGTCGTCCGCCCCAACGCCATCAGGGCACTCGCTGTCTGCACCATATCGCGCGTCCAAACCAGGTGATAGCCGCCCAGGTCGCTGTCGCCCTTCGACTGCCCCCACGGGATCGATGCCGACGCGATGAACGCCCCGGCGTAGGTCTTGTCCTCATGCGTCAGCAGCACGCCAGAACTCGACTTCAGCAACTTGCCGCCATCCTGCGCCGCGCCGCGCAGTTCCACCACCGGCTTCACCCGCTCCCACTGCTCGATGAACCGTTCCACCTGCTTCTCGAACGGAACATTCAGCGATCCCACTGTCCTTGTCAGGGCCGAGTGTGCTGTTCCTCCAAAACCCACCGCCAGCAGAAACTCCGGATGCTCGGCGATATCGATTTCGCCGGTCAGCGCGATATTGCCATCCAGCGCCGAACCATAGGTCCACTCCATCCCGTAGTGCTTCATCACATCCTGGTAGCCGTCGCTCGTGCCCACAAAACCGCAACTCGCTTTGGTGAACCCGCAATCTGCCGCCATTGCCAGCGCCGAGCCGTTACGCCACGCCAGCAGCACCTGCCGTCCCGCGACATCCAGCACATGAGCATTGTTGTGTGCACCGCCGCCATCCAGATGCGGTGCCAGCAGCGCATAGGCCTTCAGTTTGCGCAGCACATCCGCCTCGCCCGTGAATTTCACGTGCACCAGCAGCACCGGCGCATGCGGATCGCTAATGATCCGCTTCGTGATCTTGTACCGCCCCGCCGGATCACAATTCTCGATCCCAACCACCGGCGCATCCGGCGACAGGTACCGGAAGCTGTATTTCAGATCGCGCTTTTCTTCGTGCGCAAAGCTCTCGCCGTCCGTCACCAGCAATTCCAGATCGCGCACCTGCGGCTTGTCGATGGTCGGGTTGTAGATCTCGTTCACCGTCCCATGAGAGGTCGTCCACCACAGCTTGCTCGAAGTCGAATACGCCGTCCCCACCACCGACTTCTGGCTGGATGTCCACCGCGGCTCCAGCCCCGGCGCGCCCGGCGCCTCGCCATGCCCATCGATCCACCGGTACATCCCATGGTCTTCGTTCACTGATCCCCCCGCCCGTTGCACATCCTGAATCCTTGCAGCCTCAGCTCACAACAGGCCACCCCGAAATTCAAGGCACATGAAAGAAACCGCCCTACAGAACCTGCGTATTCGCATCCGGATCAGGCCGGAAGCCGCAATCCCGCATCGCCCGTGTGATCTCTCGGTTTTTCATGAACGACTCCCACACAGACCCCGTCCGCAGATTCTCCGACATCAGCAGCCCAATCCCCACATTGATCCCAATCACGTCCTCTGCAAACCAGCCCGCCTTCGGCTGAAACGCGTCGACAAATCCATACCGCTGATACACCCGCTCCTTATAGCGATCGCGCATGGTCAGCAGAACATGTGCGCACTCCGCCGGCAGGAACACCACCGACCCGGCGCATGCGCACGGCACCAGAGTGCCATCAGGATCGCCCATCGACGGCGGGCCGCCCCACACCCGATAGCCCTGCCGCGAGTCAGATGCGGAGATCCCCCACAGGTCCTGGTCGATCCAGTTAAATTTCTGCCCCAGCACCAGGCACCACAACTGGTGCGCCCGCGTCGCTGCGATCGAATTGGTGAAGTAATTAGCATGCTTGTCGCGCTGGTTGCGGTAGTCGCACCAGGCCTGCGGATACTGATGGATGAAGAGCGGCGCCACGCCGGTGATGTAATCGATGCCGCCATAGGGCACAATCGGACGCTGCAACACCTCCCAGCTCTTCGTGCTGATCGGGTGCGTCGGCGATCCGATGGCCATCAGGTACATCGTCGTCAACTCGGCGTAAATGTCCCAGCGATGTTTCAGGAATCCCTGCTCCGGCAGCCAGCCCATCGCCAGCGTATCGGCGCCGTTCAGCATCCACTGCCAGTCCACCCTCCGGTAGAGCGTGGTCGCCAGGTTCTCAATCCGCTTGTTGCCTTCGAAATACGTCCTGCAGTGCAGGATTCCGCACATCAGCAGCGACGTGTCGATCGATGACAACTCCGACCCGAACATCCGCTTGCCGCTCTCGATGTCGATGAAGTGGTACAGAAATCCGTGCTCGTGCGGGCACTCGTTCAACAGATACGCAAGTGTGCGCTCCACGCGCTGCTCGCAGTCCAGCGGCCGCAGGTAATGCCGCTTGTGCGCGATGCACATCGCGCTGAGCCCGAAGCCGGTGGATGCAATGGATGCCGCACGGCTCAGCGAGCGGCCATTCGAGGGTGCCCGGTCGCGCACCAGGCCCGTCTTTGGATGCGCCTCGTTATAAAAGAAATCGCAGTTCCGGCCTTCCATGTCGTCCAGCAGGTCTTCAGCCGCCTTCGGTACCTGGGTCAGCGGGCGATTGATGAATTGCCCCGGCTGATGCCGATACGCTTCCGCAGCCTGCTCCTGCGTCTTCGGCGCCTGGTTGGTAGCGGGCGCCGTCGGCTGGTTCTGCATGGCGTCCGCGATCGTCGCGGGCGCGCTCAGGGCCATCATGCCGGCTGCGCCGGCCTCGCGCAGCAGTTGGCGTCGGGTTATACGTCGTCTTGCCAAATGGAAGTGGTTTGACTCCTCATTAGACTCGCACGGAATCGCATCTTCTTGCAGCGACCCTGATCCCCGGCACCGCGGCGCAGCCGCGCCTTAGACTCGCACGGATCCCATCTTCTTGCAGCCGCCCCGGATTCCCCCGCGCGGCACAGCCCGCGCCTGGACTGGCCGAGCAGCGTCGCACGGAAACTCATCTACTTTGCAGCCTGGCGTGCGTTCAGCCCCGCCTCCTGGAACCTCCCGGCCCCACACTGCATCCATACTCGTGTATACAGAATTTGCCTGTCGGCTCGTCTCCCATTCCCCTGCTGTTCACGCATCACGGAGCCGGGCCCGGCAATGACGAGTCATATTCCCGGCCGCAAACTCCGGCCAATCACAGTTCCTGACCTGAGGAGGACACAGCTTTGGCATACGAAGTTCCGCCCCTACCCTACGACTACGCCGCGCTTGAGCCCCACATCGACGAAGCCACCATGAAGCTGCATCACGATAAGCACCACGCCGCTTACGTTCAAAAGCTCAATGGCGCGGTCGAGAAGCACCCCGAGCTCGGCAAGCAAAGTCCGGAAGAGCTCATCAAAAATCTCTCCAAGGTTCCCGAAGACGTTCGCACCATCGTGCGCAACAACGGCGGGGGCCATCTCAACCACTCCATGTTCTGGGAGATCATGAAGCCCAAGGGCGGCGGCGACCCCACTGGGCCTATTGCCGACCAGATCAAGAAAGACTTCGGCAGCTTCGAAGAGTTCAAAAAGCAGTTCGAGGAGAAAACCGCGGCGCAGTTTGGCTCCGGCTGGGGCTGGCTGGTGTGGAGCGGCGGCAAGCTCTCCATCGTCACCACCCCGAACCAGGACAATCCCATCGCCGATGGCAAGTATCCCGTTCTAGGCAACGACGTGTGGGAGCACGCCTACTACCTCAAGTACCAGAACAAACGCCCCGACTACCTGAAGGCCTGGTGGAACACCGTCAACTGGGACAAGGTCAACGAGCGCTTCGACAAAGCCCAGAAGAGCTAGCGGGGGTAGCGGATCAGGCATGACTCGCAATCTCAACAGATGCCCCAGCCTGTCATAAGCTCGGCTGGGGCCTTTCTCTTTCGCGCGGCCCGAAGCGTACCCAGGCCAATCGCGTCTAGTTCCAACCTGCGTGCACAGGGGGTGCGACTCGTCGCCACCAAACTCTTGCTCTTGTTCCTCGTTATCTGCGGCCTCTCGCTGGCCGCCGCAGCATAGGACACGGATCGTGACGGGTTACCTGATCGTTTTGAAGCAGCGCTGGCGCAGCAGTTCGCACCGCATTTCATGATCAGCAGCCAGGACTGTGCGGGAAAGCCATCGCTGTTCCGGCCGCAAGATGCCACGCCCACTGCGGTCCGGGACGACGGAACCATCTACGCGCAAGCCTTCCCACGCCGCGTGAATTCACGGCAGCGCTCCTCGACGGAAATCGAGCTTCACTTCTACCACTTATGGCATGCCGACTGCGGGCGTATGGGTCACGGGCTGGACACCGAACACGTCTCTGCGCTCCTTCGCGGATCAGGGGACAATGCCAGGGATTGGCATGCCGTCTACTGGTACGCGGCAGCCCATGAAGACACCATCTGCGATGCGAGCCAGGTAAGCCGCGCCTCTACTCTGCAGGCAGAAGATCACGGACCAACCGTCTGGATATCCCAGGGTAAACACGCCTCGTTCCTGGATGAGGAACTCTGCCGCCATGGTTGCGGCGGCGATCGCTGCACCAATCCCCGGCCTATGCAAATCACTCGCCTTATCGACATCGGCGAATTCGGGGCGCCCATGAACGGCGCCGTCTGGATATCCTCTTCCCGCTGGCCTTTGGCAGGGAAGATGGAGCGCAGCGACTTCACGGCAGGGCGAATCGAGCGTCTCGATCACCTTCCGAAAACGGATATCGCCTGGGCCAATCCCTCTCTGCGACCGGAACAGGGAGCCATTTCGGGCGGCAATGCGGCCATCGACGGTACCCTCACCGGTACCGGCGCCACAGGGAACGCCATCGCACTCAGCAATCGGCGTACTGACACGGCACTTTCCCTCGCGGGACGCCATGTGGACAACGCCGCATCCACGACGCGGCGAAGCACCGGGAATGCCCTCGAAAAAACGTACCGCAGCGTTCGCAGAGCGCTTGGACACGCGGCGAGACAGACTGGCGACACCCTCGATGGAAACCATGGCTCGCCCGGTAACACGCCGCCACCATAAGCTTCATCGCTTGTTCCGAAGTTCGGGCAGGCTCCTCGTGTACGCTTGTCAGCACGAAATGGGCATTCCCCAGAACACATAGAACCTTCCCCCCACTCAAACACTCTGCGAGGGAATATGGCATCTGTAGTCATCACTGGAACCAGCAAAGGAATTGGTCTCGAAACTGCTTTGGCTTTCGCACGTGCCGGCCACCACGTGCACGCCACGATGCGCAACCCATCGCAGTCGCCTGCTCTGGCGGAAACAGCCGCGCGCGAAAAGCTGCCCATCACCATCTCTGCCATGGATGTCGACTCGGATTCATCCGTCAGCGATGCCATCGCGGCAATCCTCAAAAACGGACCGATCGATGTGCTGGTCAACAATGCCGGCGTGGAAGGTGTAGGTCCCGTGGAAGAATTCCCACTGGCCGGATTTCGCGCCATCATGGAAACCAACTACTTCGGAGCGCTGCGCTGCATCCAGGCAGTCGTTCCCGCGATGCGCGAGCGTCGGAGCGGCTGCATCATCAATGTAAGCTCCGTAGCCGGTCGCATCTGCAATCCGCCGCTCACCTCCTACTGCGCCTCGAAGTGGGCGCTCGAAGCGTTGAGCGAGGGACTTGCCGGTGAGCTCAAAACATTCAACGTTCGCGTCGCCATCGTCGAGCCCGGCATCATCGACACAGCAATGGCGCAGCGCATCGGAGACCCGGCGCCCGGATCGCCCTATGGACAGACCGCCCGCTTCGCCGTTCTTTTCACGCATGCACTGAAAAACCCCGTACCTCCCTCCCTTGTGGCCGAAAAAATACTGGAAGTCGCTCAGAGCGAAGGCTGGCAGCTCCGTTACCCCGTAGGACCGGACGCCGTCGGATTTCTGGAGTGGCGCAAAGGCATGTCCGATGAAGACTGGATCGACATGAACGCCGGTGATGACGCGAGCTTCTTCGCTAAATTGATCGGATCAACTTAGCTCGCGGCAGATCGAGTGGAAGACTACATTGTTCTCAGCCAATGGAACATAACCTGCAAGACACAATTGCGCTCCTCACCCGTACTCCGGCGGCTCTCAACGCACTCCTGCGTGACCTGTCCGAAGAGTGGACGCACCGCAATGAAGGCGAAAACACGTGGAGTGTCTACGACACGGTCGCCCATCTTATTCATTGCGAACGCGACGATTGGATGCCCCGCGCGAAAATGATTCTTGAACATGGCGAGACGCGAACATTCGCTCCCTTCGACCGGGAAGGATTCGTCAATGAGCATGGCGATACATCCCTTCCACCGCTGCTCGATGAGTTCGCGCGCCGGCGTTCGAGAAACCTGGACGAACTCCGCACATGGAATCTGCAGCCGCAGGACCTTGAACGGCGAGGACGACACCCGGCCCTCGGAGCCGTTACCCTCTCACAACTCCTCGCAACCTGGACCGCCCACGACCTGACCCACATGCACCAGATCTCCAGAGTGATGGCCCACCAATACAGCGATGCGGTAGGCCCATGGAGCAAATTCCTGGGCGTACTGCATTGCAACGGCCACAGTTCTTAGCGGAAGCATCGTGTAACGGGTGCCCCCCTGAAGCAAAGCTTGGGTAAGGGTGTCCGTAGTCAATCCGATCCAGATTGGGCCATCGTCGAAGAAACATCTCCAAAAATTGGCCGATCATTTCCATCAACTCGCTACAATAGAAATAGATCAGAGTGCAACAAAAGCCACCGAAGCGGTGGCTTTTTTAGCTCTGACACTTGTTACCTGCTTGGAAAGCGCCACTAAGTCCAATGTTTTGACGAATGAAGCGATAAGTCCTTTGAATGGACGAATTTAGCCCACGGGAGGGGCCTTAACCGCTTTAAAAGGAATGACTTACAGAGCCTCCTCCGGTGACGGGAGGGGGGAGGGGGAGGGTCCCCGGTCAGGTACCGTCAACGCGGAAGTGGACTCAAGCCAATCCATTCCGCCGGATCACTTCCTTGTAATAGTCCGAGCTCAGTTTCGGCGTTCGCTTCTGCGTTTGCAAATCCACATAAGTAATCCCGAACCGCTTCGAATATCCATCTGCCCACTCGAAGTTATCCAGCAGGCTCCACAGGAAATATCCCTTCACCGGCACGCCCTCGCTCACCGCGCGATGCAACTGCGTCATGTAGTTTCGCAGGTACATAATGCGGTCTGAGTCGTATACATGCCCATCCGGTGTCAGCACATCCGCCGAGGAGCACCCGTTCTCCGTGATGTAGATCTCCTTCAGGTTCCAGATCTTCGCGGCGATCTTCGGAGCCCAGTAGAGCGCCTCCGGCCCCACTGTAATCCACTCGCTGTACATGTGCGGGAAGGAGGCAGGTGGCGGCACAACCGCATACCCCGGCGACCCGTCGGCGGCGCGCACATACGTGGGCTGGTAGATGTTCAGCCCCAAAAAATCCAGCGGGCTGCCGATTGCCTTCATCTCCTCATCGGTAAACTTCGGCGCGTCCGCTCCCAGCCACTTCAAATACTCATCCATGTACTTGCCTTCATGAATGACGGTGCCGAACATCGCGTTCTGTTCGCGCATCGCGCGCTCCGCCGCTTCAATATGCGCCGGCGTCTCGATCACGGGCGCCGTACCTGGCGGATTGTCCGCAAAACCAACCTTGGTCCCCGGCCTGGCATGCGAGCGGATCGCCTCCACAGCCAACCCATGTCCCAGGACTGCATGGTGCGCCGCCTGCGCCAGTTCCCTGCGCCCCAGCTTGAGCCCCGGGGCGTGTGTGCCGTCGCGATAGCCAAGATTCACAAACGTGCTCAGTTCGTTGACCGTCATGAAGTACTTCACGCGGTCAGACAGATGCTCTGCAACGACCGCCGCATAATCCGCAAAGGCCTTCGCCGTATCGCGGTTCTGCCAGCCGCCCTTGTCCTGGAGCGCCTGTGGGAGGTCCCAGTGGTAGAGCGTGCAGTAGGGCGAGATCTTCGCCTCCAGCAGCGTATCCAACATGCGATCGTAAAAATCAAAGCCCTTTGGATTGCGCGCGCCTGTGCCTTCCGGAAATATCCGCGGCCACGCAATCGAGAAGCGATAGGTTTTCAGGCCGAGGTCTGACATCAGCCCGATATCTTCCTTGTAGCGGTGATAGTGGTCGTCCGCTACGTCGCCCGTCTCACCGCTGTGCGTCTTGCCGGGCATGTGCGAAAACGTATCCCAGATCGAAGGCCCCCGTCCGTCCTCGTGTACTGCCCCCTCTACCTGATACGAAGCCGTCGCCGAGCCCCAATGAAATCCGTCCGGAAACTTCCGTAGTCCGCTGGTCGACTCAGGCAATTCCTGCCCAGTCATCCGCGGCGCTGTCGAAAGCGCCGATGCACCCGCCGCGAGCCCCAGAAACCGCCCAAACTTTCGCCTCGACACTTGCTCCGTCATCGATCGTCGTCCTTCGTCACGCTCACGAAGATACCACGCCAGCAGCACAAGAGAATCGTTATTCTAGACCCGAAGCAATGGGTTTTGCCAGACACAGAAAGGGCCCGCGGATCACGCGGGCCTTCTCAGCGGAGCGTCACTGCATTAGTAGCGTCGTCCGTTGTAGATGCGCTGCACGCCCATCTGGTAACCACGACGGAAAGCCTCGCGATACTGGTGCCGTGCCGACCCTGAAATACTCGGATGCCGGTACTCATCGCGATTGTTCACATTCGGCGGACGGTGGTTTTGAAAGTCTCTCCGTGCGCCCTCGATTCCGTCATGGAATCCTCTACGGGAGATATCGTCCCGATATTCACCGGGCGCCTGCGTCCACGGCTGGTTATAGTATCCCGGCGGTGGAGGCCCCTCCTGAGCCTTCGCTCCGATCACGCCGATCGTCGTCAACCCCATACCGATGAGAATTGCCATCGTTCCCAGTTTCGTTCGCATGTACCCTCCTTGCCTCTTTCATTCCATTTCCACTGCACAATCGAATTTCATATCAGTGGACTTCGATGGGACTGCTGCCGCTGCCGTTGCACCCTCCATGGACAAACTCTGCAAGCGCAGCACCCGGGAATGAGAACCCGGAGCGAAGCAAAATGTGGCGTACCGCGGCGGAAAGGTGATCATTTACCGCGATATCACTCTTGCCTGCTCCGGGGAAGCCAGAGCGAAATCTCTGACAAGCGGTCCCTGAACACGAGCTGCCAAAGGAAAGCAAAATGGGCCACCCGCTCCGCAGGCGCTATTGCCCCCATGGCCGATCGCCTGCCATCCTGACGGCATGGCGATCCGCACTCTGTCCACCCGTGAGGTCTATCGAAATCCCTGGCTCAGTGTCCGTGAGGACAGCATCGAGCGCGCCAATGGCACTCGCGGCATCTACGGCGTGGTCGACAAACACGACTGCGCCGCGATCCTGCCCATCGATGGCGATCACATCTACCTCGTTGAACAATACCGCTACACCATTGGCGAACGTGCGATCGAGCTGCCGCAGGGCGGCTGGGAGTCAGAGATCGACAATCCGGAAGAGCTGGCACGCGGCGAGTTGCGCGAAGAGACCGGGCTCATCGCCGGCCGCATGACCGAGCTTCCCTGGATGTGGATTGCTTACGGCTTCGCCCGCCAGCGACAGCACGTTTTCATCGCCGAGGACCTCGCCCCCGGCCCTCATCAGCGCGACCACGAAGAGGCTGACATGGAGGTTGTTCGGATACCCATCGTGGAATTCGAAAAGAAGCTTCGCACCGGCCAAATCCGTGATGTCTGCACGATAGCGGCCTGGGGCAGCTATCAGCTCTGGCTGAGCTCAAGGAGAAGAGCACAACTACCGTAATGCGGAGAGAGCGGCCCTGAGCAGATGTTCTCTCAGCGAACGGAGGCCGCCAGATAGGTTCACGGCCCGCCGTACATCGTCTGTGCTTTCTGGTCTAATCGTTAGGACCGCATGGGCCAGTCCCTGAGAAAACCCGCGACTAACCTCCGATGGCTTGTACGGATCCTTATTGCCATCGCTTCGGTTACAATATCAGGAGCCGACGAGCCTGTTACAGTCTCGGTGTGTCAGTTAAAGAAAGACCCCGCCACCTACAATCACAAGCTAGTCGTGGTCACCGGCTTCGTCACCCATGCCGCGCGGAATTTTACCGTTTATGATCCGACGTGTCCCTCCTGGCCTGCCATCTGGCTGGAATACGGCGGATCAATGAACTCAGGCACTGTCGCCTGCTGCAAGACATTGAGCGATCGCCGCCGCGCGCAGCCGCTGGTCATCGAGAACATCCCGCTTCCCCTCACTGACAATCGGCTCTTCGGGGACTTCGACAAGGCCCTTCAGCCGCCCTTCCGTGTGGGACAATCCGGCGCCGTAGAGCACGCAACGCTGATCGGCACCTTCTTCGCCGGCCAACAGATGGAGGCTGCGACTGAGCGCTATTGGGGTGGCTACGGATACATGGGCTGCTGCAGCCTACTCACTATTCAGGAAGTTAGAAATGCCGACACGCAGTGGCGGTCCGACCTGGACTATGGCGAATCGAACGAAAAGCTGGACCTGCCCGATCCTGACTGCGCATTGCGCATGCTGCTTCCCGATGAGCAGAACGCAGCGCTGATACAGGCTCAGCATGACGCCGATAGCGGAACCCGCGCCTGGGCATTGACAGACCCTGCGCGAGTTGCCGCCGATGCGCTCTCGCGTTTCACAAAGAAGAAGCCTTTGATAGCGGCTGACGTGAAGCTGACTCGCGACTCAACGCCGCGCAAAACATACCAGTGGTCCAGCAAGAACAAGACCTACACTGTCGTAGTCAGCAGACCTTACTGGCTCTCCTATTATGGGCGCGATTCGAGGCAGGTCCCGTGGGTCGCAGTTGCAGCGTATGAGACTTCCTGCAGTGACAGCAGCAACACCGATTAGAACGAACGGCCACGCGCCTCGTTTGCTAAAACGGAAATACCGGTCTCAATTGATACGACCAGTTTCCGCGATTGATGTAATTCTCGCGGGAGAGCCAACTCACATATGGCTGATCGCCGACTCCCGGTGCCGCCACAACATTACTCCGGTAGCAAACCAGGTCTTCGCCGATGCCCGCTCGCAATGCCACGGTATTGGACAGCTTGCAATCTCCGGTTAGATTCGCATTCCAATCAAAATGCAGAATCGGCCCCAGCTTCGGCGGCGCATCGTCGATCACCCTCCCGGTTTCCACGTAACGATTGGGACCGAGCTGGTTGTTGGGCAGCACCACCGTTGTAGGGCTTGTCGTGTAGGCACGGTTCCATCGCACAAAGCGTGGCCGGATCGCCACCCGCACCGCATAGCGTCCCATTTCATAGCCACCTCTGAATCCAAAGAGGAACCGCTGCAACAGCCCAGAAATGTTTCTAGTTATGGCTCTAGATGCGGTAGATACTCCCTTGCGCAGCGGAAACAGCCGCCCGGGCGGGCGGCTGTTCATAAGACTAAATCGCAAAATGGGCTAGCTCTGGGATGCGTGGACGCTCTGCTGATGCTTGCTTTCTGTGATTTCACCCTCGCGCTGCGCAATCCCGATGCACTCTTCCAGGATTTGGAGCGCTGCATCGACTTCACCTTGCTGCACCACCAGCGGCGGCGCTAGCCGGACCGATGTCTCGCCGCAGCCCAGAATCAGAAGGCCGCGCTCAAAGGCGAGATCGACGATGCGGTCACGCAGTTGCGGTGCAGCCTCGCGCGTCTTCTGGTCCTTCACGATTTCGACTCCGATCATCAGGCCACGACCGCGGACGTCGCCCACGATGGAGTGCTTCGCCACCCATCCCCGCAGGTGCGATATCGTCGCCTCGCCCAGCTTCGCCGCATTGGCGATGCCTTCCCGCTCGAGCACGTCCATAGTGGCGAGCGCGGCAGCGATGGCTACCGGATTGCCGCCGAACGTCGAGGCGTGCGAGCCGGGCTTCCAGTCCATGATCTCGGCGCGTGTCATGCAGATGCCGAGCGGCATGCCGGAGGCGATGCCCTTGGCCATGCAGACAATGTCGGGCTGCACGCCAGTATGCTCAATCGCCCACCACTTGCCGGTGCGTCCCGCGCCGGACTGCACCTCATCGGCCACGAGCAGAATGCCGTGTCGGTCGCAGATCTTCCGCAACTCCTGCATGAAGACCGTCGGCGCGACCACATAACCACCCTCGCCCTGAATCGGTTCCACAAAGATGGCGGCCACCTCTTCCGGCGGCAGCATGGTCTTGAAGAGGCGGTCCTCGATATAGCGGGCACACTCCAGCGCGAAGGCCTCCTGCTCCTGCGCGGTGCCGTTGGGGCAGCCGCGGTAGGCGTAGGGATAACGCACATGGGTGACACCGGGGACCAGCGGGGCGAAGCGCCTCTTCTGCTGGGGCTTGGACGCGGTGAGCGAGAGCGCGCCCATGGTGCGCCCGTGGAAGGCGCCCAGGAAGGCGATTACGTTTTGCCGTCCGGTGTGATAGCGGGCCACCTTCAGCGCGCACTCGACCGCTTCGGCGCCGGAGTTGCCGTAGTAGAAGCGATGCGGCCCGGGCATGGGCGCCACGGCAGAGAGGCGCTCGGCCAAGGTGACGAGGCCCTCGTAGTAGAAGTCCGTGCCGGACATGTGGATCAACTCGCCGGCCTGCTGCTGGATGGCCTTCACAACCTCCGGATGGCAGTGGCCGGTGGAGACAACGGCGATGCCGGCGGCGAAGTCCAGGAACTCGTTGCCGTCCACGTCTTCTACGCGGGTGCCGCGGCCCCGTTTAGCAACCAGCGGATAGCTGCGAGTGTAGGAGGGAGACATCCAGCGGTCGTCGGCCTCCACGATGGCGCGCGCTTTGGGTCCGGGCAGCGCGCCGGAGATGCGCGGTGCGTGGGTCGACACTTGAACGGGAGTTTGGGTCGGCATGATGGGAAGCTCCTCCTCTTGGAAATACGGCGGAAATATAGCGATAGAGCGCGCCCGGAGCGGCTTAGCGACGTGTGGTCCGGGAAGAGAAAGCGGGAATGGCGAGAACTAGTCGCCCGCGAAGAGACGCGGTCGTGTGGCAGAGGGCAGCACCTGAGCGGCGGGCATCCGCCGGCGGACTGCTACGAAATGAAAGGTATTCCGCATCTGCTTTGCTTTCTTGACGAGAGGATAGCACAGCGGGGCAGCAGCAGGTCAGCGAGTCGGCAGGTCGTGTTCCCAAAACGGCCGCATCTTCCTCCTGAGCATTTCCTGAAATATGACAACTGATGGCGTAATTGGGTCGGCTTTGGTAACCAATCTCGTTACCCGCCTTCTCCGGGGTCAGTTCATCTTGATTCCGTGCTCGCCGACGATGGTGAAGGCGTTGAGCATGTGGGCGGTGCCCAGGAGGAGCCGGACCTGCTTGCCGAGGTTCATGAGCTCGAGGTTGCAGCCGGCGGTGCGCGCGGAGACGTAGAGCCGGGCCAGGGTGCCGAGGCCCATGCTGTCCATACGTGTGAGGTCGGTGAGGTCGAGGATGATGCGTTTGTGATCCGGGAGCAGCGGCTTGACCTGGCTGTAGAGGAGGTCACCAACACCGGCTACGAGGCGGCCGTGGCAGCGCACGACGATGGGGTGGGCGTTACGGTCTATCTCGAGCGTTAAGGTGTTTGGCTCTTCGGGCATCGTTGGCCTCGCTTGCGAGAGGTTGGGAGGAGGCGGGGTTCATTCTCGCATGGTTTTGTGGATTCGCGAGTCGAGGAATCAGCTAGTGTGTGGATCAATGCCTTATCTGGCCGCGATGCGTGCTGATAGCCCGGATAACGCGTACAGCCAGACCACGAGCGAGACGATAGATGCCAGGGTAGTCAGCGAGACCGTGGACGCTACCATCATTTCCTCGCAGTGATACTCGCCAGCAAGTATGTAGGCGGTTTTGGCCGTGGGTACTGCGGCGCAGATTACGGCGGCTATGGTGTAGAGCGGGTCGAGCCCTAGGGACAAAGCTAATCCGTAGACGATCAGCGGCATGATGGCCAGCTTGACGAGCGAGAGCACTGAAGCTCGCCCGAAATTGGCGCGTAGTGCGTCCATGGAGAGCCCCAGTCCGATGGCGAACAGAGCACAGGGCGTGAGGGCGTCGGCGAGGATGTTGAGATACGCGGTGACCGGGGTGGGCATGCGGAGACCGAGGGCTGACAAGAACGTGCCGATCAGGGTGGATATGACCATGGGGTTCAGCACGATATGCCGCACCGTGACCATGGGGGGCGTGCGTGCGCCGTTTGCATCCTTCTGACCGAGCTCGAGCAGGATCACGGCCAACGGGAACATCACAACGGCGACGAATACCGTAGCAATGGCCGCGGGCAACACGGCGCGCGGACCATAGATCGCCTCGAGCACGGGTAGGGCGACGAAGCCGGTGTTGGTCATCGATGCGGCCATGCCATACATGGTTCGGCTGGCCAGGGTGCGGGAGCGACGAAGGCTCAGGAAGGCGAAGACGATGAGGAAGCAAATGAGGGACCCACCGCCAAAGGCAAGCAGGAATCTCCAACGGATGAGTGAGTGGCTGGGCTCCTGGGCAATGGTGACGATCAGCAGCGCCGGCATGGCGATGTTGTAGGCGAAGTGAATCAGTCCGTTGGATAATGACCGCGACAGATAGCCGGTATAACCGACGATCCAGCCGGTGACGATCACTGCGAATACAGGAAGGATGAGGTCAGCGATTCGCACTGGAAGTCTCAGGCACCGGGATGTTTCTTAGATTGACGCTATAGCAGTGGCTAACCTTTGCATGGAGAGTCAGGGGCAGTCAATAGGACCCTCCCCCCTCCCCGTCCGGGAGGTTACTTCGATAAGTCCTTGAATTTGCCGGGCTTAGCCGCGTCCGGCGCGCTAAATTCGTCTATCTAAAGCGCTTATCGCTAAATTCGTCCAGCCATTGAAGTTAGCTCTGATTTCCGCCGCTCCACTCAACTACGGGGCTGCACAAGGGTGCTGCAAAAGAGAAAGCCACCGCGATGGTGGCTTTCTAGTTTTGCTGCTCTACTTCCAGTCTAGCGATTCGGGTGGGGTGAAATGGCAGATTTTGGGAGATTGTTCGTGGACCAGTTCCATTCCGGACCGGCTGCGTGCATTCGATGAGATCGCGCATGCCGGGGCGTGGTGGACTGACGAGTTGAACATTGGGAAGCTTACTGTGAAGGAAGGGTGGCGGTAGGGGCGTGAGTCTTAGGAGAGGCGAACTTCTGAAGAGGACCCTTAGTGTTGCACCGGGCTGAGTCACAGCGGGGCGACGAAAATGGTTTTTCCTCGCCTGTTATGTTTGGCGTAGAATTCCGCTCTCATCAAAGTCATCCGTTAATGACAATGGTGTGACAACTTTCTTCCGTTCCTCAGCCTAGAGTGTGGGACGGCACTACGGGTCTTAACAGGTAACAGCGCCTTTCCCCCTTTCATTCCTACCGGAGGTAATCCAACCTCAAACAACTCAAGGAGGTCGTTCATGATCTGTCACAGGCAGTTCCCTGTGCGGCGGCTCAATATCGCAGCGCTGCTCGTCCTGTTGTGCATCGCTGTGCCTTCCGTCTGGGCGCAAGACAGCGAAGATACTGCAATCAATGTGTCTCCTGCTGCCAAAGCGGGATATAGCTATTCAAATTTCCGATACCACATCCTTCCCGCAAATACTGCAGCTGGAAAGACAGCTTTGGCGGGCCATCTTGGAACGGCAGTTTCGATCCTGCAGACGGAAGCTACGATTGCCAAGGTGCCGTCTCCGGGCTTCTATCCAAGTGACCTGGACTACTTCGGCGGACCCGTTGTTACGAACCTGCTCTCGCATCCTATCTATATCAATTCCGGCAGCTGTGGCGGTGTGGCGAGTTGCTGGGGCAATCCTGAACAATTTTTGAATGATCTTGGGATGAGCACGTTCATCCATGTGACCGACCAGTACACGAAGACTTCAGGCCGGTATCGGCTCGGCCAGCATGTTTTCGCCAGCATGATGATGTTCACGAATACGGTTGGTCAAAGCGACCTGCTGGGTGCGGTGCATGACGCGGCAGCAACATTGGGAACGCCGGGTGGTTACGGGCATGAATTCCACGTATTTCTGCCGAAGGGTGTGGATACCTGCTTTGACCAGACCTCCGAATGCTATTCACCAGATAACCCGGCGTCGTTCGCCTTCTGTGCGTACCACGGCAGCGTCACCTTCAGCGATATCGGGCATGTGCTCTTCAGCATCGAGCCGTACCAGAATGTGACGGGATGCCAGGCTGGTCCGCCCAATCCGCACTCCGTTCTTATTGACTCTACCAACTCCGTACTCTCGCACGAGCTGATCGAAACCATCACTGATCCCGATGGCAACGCATGGATCGCTGACAACTCGCTCATAGCCTCCGGGGCGGAGATAGGAGATCTATGTGAGAGGGGCGTTCCGGGCAAACCGCTTTTCAATGATCCCATCCTGCTGCTCAACGGACGTAAGTACCAGCTACAGACGGAATACTCGAACCGATTCCATGCGTGCTCTCCGCAGTGACGGTGCGATGCTAGCCTGCCAGGAGCCCCGCCAGTACTGGCGGGGCTTTTTGGTGAACTCATATATCTCCGCTCAGGCAGGTCAAAACAGTCTCAAAGAAAGGCCAGCTTATCATTGCTCCAATGACGAATCGAGACAAGATGAGTGAAGCGGTCGAGAATTTGCAGGCGGCGATGGAGCGTGCGGCGGCGGGACGGCCGAAGGTGGGCGGGTTTCCTTATCTAGCCGAGACGCTGCGGAGAGCGGGCGTCACGCGGAATGTGTGGTCGTTACCGGGGTGCCAGAGTCTGTTTCTGACGGACAAGGGGCCGGTGGTGATCCAGGCTCAGCCGCTGGTGAGCGGTGCGGCGGATGTGCCGCCGTTCGACCGCGAGGCGTTGATAAAGGCGTTACGCACGGACCAGGCGGGCGAGAGCAGCTTCCCGGAGTTTCTTGAGGCGACGTGGCGTGCCGGTGTGATTCGCTATGAAGTCGATTTTGAGGCGCGCACGGTTGCTTATCAGGGATGCGATGGGGAGAAGCATTTGGAGGCTTATCCGGCGGTGGAGGTTAGTTGATGGGTTGGTGGCGCGGCTTGTGGGAGTCAGGATTTGAGTATTGAGAAGTTTGCTGGCCCCGGATGGAACTCGCGTATGAGCAAAGCAACCGAAAATAGTTTCAGGCGCGTAGAAGGTATTCACGAAGATGATTGAAGTTAAGAGCCTCAAGTCCGTGCTGGTTCATTATGCCGACAAATCTCGCATCGCTCGTGACTATCAAGTAGTCCTTTGATAAATGCGCCAAAGCTGTGTCAGTCAGACCCAAATAACAAAATTCGGGCCGTTGGGTCACCTCCACGCTTGCACAGCTAAGCTCATTAAAAGTCTCGAAGAGTGCAATGAATCCTCCCAGGCATGAAATTTTGGTCGATTCGGGAAAATCATTGATCAAATTGCTCACTTCGGTGAGAACGTGCGCAGTTGTGAATGCTTTCGCAAACTGCGCTAGTAGTCTTTGAAGTATTCGAAAATCTACCACGGTGTATTGCGAGAGTTTGTTAAACCTTCCGTTCCCGACGAGCGCGATATCGTGAGATCCAATCACGTGAAGCAGCAGCAAATTGGAGTCAACAAGTAATCCCTTCGATTTGTACCGTTCAACAAGTAATGCATCGTATGAACTCAAGGTTTCCAGACCTTCATTGAATGAAACTCGCCCGATGCGATCGTAATTGTCTTGAAGAGGCGCGTCTCGGCGCCGAGCACATGAGCTATAGTCGTGGGCTCCTCCGTTTTGAAAGAAAGGACGACATTCCAGTCTTCACCAAACGGCTCGATCTCTTCCAATCGAATGTCTTTCGCTCTAGGGAAAAAATCCTGAATCACGGTCACAGCCTTTTGAACTGCATCTTTTGCGGATGTACTCATGTAACGTCAACCTCCTCGAGTGGTATCAAGTGCTCTGTGTAGACGCTCGAATGCGACCGAGTATTCTCGAGGTGATTGCCACCCCCGAAAGTCCCCAACGTGCTTGTCAAGCACGCTCGCCTTGAATCCGCTGTTCCATTCATCAAAGACATAATTGTCAAGCGTAATCGGAATGAGGGTGGATTCTTTATCGCCTGTTCGACGCAATTCTCTTTCTTTCGTGAGTGACCTCTCAACTTCCTGTTCAACCCACCAACCGGTCTTGGGTGAGAGGGAATTGACAGAGCAGATGAGTACGAGTTTGTCCCACAGTTTGATGCCCTGATCAACGTAATCGAGAATGTTGTCGCCGGGCAGTATTTGTTTTTCATCGAACCAGCAACTTACTCCGACGTTTCGAAGATCAGTGTAAAGCTTTCGGGCAAAAATCTTGTCCAGCGATGAATGACTTAAAAATACGGAGTGAAACTCGATAGGCATACCGATCCACGAACGCACCACATCTATTAGCCCATCGTCGACTCCCGAATTTGACAGAAACCTGAGAACCGCTCGGCGTTCTGGCTTGGTTTTTCCCGCAAGGGCGGCGGCTGTTAGCCTCAAGGTTTCGGAAGAAACAGAGCTAGGGCGGGAGTGAGTGGCCAAATCGAGATTGATCGCACCGCTCAGATCAATGCCACCTAGGGAAGTAAGCCCAAATTTAGCTCCTTCAAAATTGGCACCCCTGACCATCACCAATTGCATTTCGGCCGAACGAAGGTTCGCTCCGCTTAGATCGGCCGCTTGCATGTCTGCAGACTCAAGAAGGGCTGTATAGAGGTTCGCGGCCGAGAGATTAGAGCCACGCAGGTTGGCCCCCCTCAGATTTGCAGAAGCCAGGTCCGCTCCTGACAAGTTGCACCCGCATAAACGCGCATTACGTAAGTCAACCCCCAGGAGCTCCGAAGTAAACGGGCCGCTATCGCTTACATGTGACGATGTGAAATCAATACCGGCTAAGTCTGCGCCTCTCATCCGCTTACCGCTGAATTTTGGCACGCGCTGCTCTTTACGGGCTGAGTCAAGTTCTCGCTCGACCTCATTCCGGCGAATGATTTCCCGCATGAACCTAGACCTGCGTTCATCTGCCGTTTCTGAATTTTGTGAAGCTGGCATTACGGTGCACTCCAGCTGGCACCTGCATTCTTGCGATGGCGGGTAGGATAGCCGACCGAGCTACGGCCCGTTAGATCCATCTCCTGCATTGAGAAAGTCTCGCTCTTTCCTACTTCCGCTTCCATCTAACGCCATCCTTAGAATCCTCAAGCAGAATTCCCTTCGCGGCCAAGTCATTGCGGATGGCGTCGGCGCGCGCGAAGTTGCGGGACTTCTTAGCCTGCGTTCGTTCGGCGATGAGCTTGTCTATGTCCGCGTCGGATAGGTCGAGCGAGGCTTGCAGCTCGGTGCCGGCTTCGGTGAGCTTGCCTTCCTGGCGGGCCCAGTTGACGGCTTCGCGGGCGATTTCGGTGTCGTGGTCCTCTATTACGTTGAAGACCCGATCGAACTGCTTGAGCACGTCGAGGATGGGCTTGGCGTTCCCCTGATGCAGCTTGCCGTGATCTGCGGCGGTGTTGGCCTGGCGGACTAAGTCAAAGACCGCCGCGCGTGCTTCCGCGGTGTTGAGGTCGTTCGCGAGCGCGGCGGTGTACTGCTCCGAGGCTTCGCGGGTTTGTGCGAGCAGCTCGGGGTTTTCTCCGGCAGGCCAGTGGCCTTCGTCTATGCGTTGGCGGAAGGTGCGGAGGCGATCGACGGCGGAGGTGGATTCGGCGAGGCCGTCGAAGGTGAAGTTGAGCTGATGGCGGTAGGGCACCGAGAGCAGCAGGAAGCGGATGGCCGAGGCCTTATAGCCGCGGAGCAGGAGGTCGCGGAGGGTAAAGAAGTTCCCTTCCGACTTGGACATCTTGCGGCCTTCGACGAGCAGGAAGCGGACGTGCATCCAGTGACGCGCGAAGGTTTTGCCGGTCGCGGATTCGGATTGCGCGATCTCGTTTTCGTGATGCGGGAACATGAGGTCTTCGCCGCCAGCGTGGAGGTCGAGGGTTTCGCCGAGATACTTCATGGCCATGGCGGAGCACTCGATGTGCCAGCCGGGGCGGCCGTGGCCGAGCGCGGTGTCCCATGCGTGCTCGCCGGGCCGGGCGGCCTTCCACATGGCGAAGTCGGCGGCGGAGTCCTTCTCGTACTCGTCGACATCGACGCGGGCGCCGGCGGTGTTGGCGGCGAGGTCTTTCTTCGAGAGCTTGCCGTAGTCGGGGTCGCCGGCGATACGGAAGTACCAGGAGCCATCCTCGGTGCGGTAGGCGAGGTTGCGCCGCTCGAGCTTCTGGATGAGCGCGACCATCTCCGGGATGTTCTCGGTGGCGTGGGGCATGATGACGGGCGCGAGGCAGCCGAGGGCGTGGAGATCTTCAAGGAATGCCTGTTCGTAGCGCGGCGTGTAGTCGCCGATGGAGACGCCCTGCGCGGCGGCGTTGCGGATGATCTTGTCGTCGACGTCGGTGATGTTCATGACGTGCTTGACGGCGATGCCCTGCTGCTCGAGAAAACGGCGCAGCAGATCGACATGCACGAAGGTGCGGAAGTTGCCGATGTGGCCGTAGTCGTAGACGGTGGGGCCGCAGGCGTAGAGGGTGAGCGTCTTGCCGTCGGCGGGGAGGAGCGGTTCGACTTGTGTGTTGAGGGTGTTGAAGAGGTGAAGTGTCATGCGTTCGTGAATGGCTTTCCTAAGCCCACCCTTCGCTGCGCGAAGGATGGGGCACCCGGCTATGGGTCTTTTGATTTTACGGGAGCGGTGATTCTGAACCGAGCGGGAAGCTGGCGCGGGCGGATAACTCGGGCGGGGCGAAGTCGCGGGCGAGGAGTTTGGGCCAGGCGGCGGCGGCGATCATGGCGGCGTTGTCGGTGGAGAGCGCGAGCGCGGGAAAGGCGATGGGGAGGCCGCGCTCCGCTGCTGTGGCCGAGAAGCGCGCGCGGAGCTCGCGATTGGCAGCGACGCCTCCGGAGATGAGCAGGGCGTGCGCGCCGTAGTGCTCGGCGGCGGAGAAGGTCTTGCGGCGGAGGTCATCGACTACGGCGCGCTGGAAGCTGGCGAGGAGGTCGAGGGTCTGCTGATCTAAATTCTGGGGAGCGAGAAGTGCGAGGGCTTCGTCGGGCTTCATCGATGCGGTGACTTGCTGGCGACGGGCGGCGATTGAGGCAGCCATGTTGTGGGTTTCGACGTAGCGGAGGACGGCGGTCTTGATGCCGCTGAAGCTGAAGAGATCTGGCGCGGCCGCGGCACGCTGGCCGTTGCGATGGGCTTTGGGTTTGATCTGTGCGAAGGCGAAAGGTACAGCCTGCGGGTTGCCGTGGGGGGCGAGGTGGTCGACCCAGGGGCCGCCGGGGTAGCCGAGGCCGAGGAGCTTGGCGACCTTGTCGAAGGCCTCGCCGGCGGCATCGTCGACGGTGTGGCCGACGTTGCGGTAGTGCCAAGCGGTATCACGATGCTCCGCGAGATAGAGGTGGGTGTGGCCGCCGGAGACGACTAATGCGAGGAGCGGGCCGGTCTGTTCCGTCAGAACGGGGAGCGAGGCAGCGTGCTCGAGCAGTACGGCGTGGATGTGGCCTTCGAGGTGGTTGACGGCGATGAGCGGCTTGCCGAGTCCGTAGGCGAGGGCCTTGGCGTAACCGATGCCAACCAGCAGCGCGCCGGCTAGGCCGGGACCTTCGGTGACGGCGATGGCGTCGAGTTGCGACATGGCGGTGCTGGCTTCGCGGACGGCGGCATTGACGACCGGGACGATGGCGCGGAGGTGCTCGCGGGAGGCGAGTTCGGGGACGACGCCGCCGTAGGGTGAGTGGATGGCGATCTGGGAGGCGACGACGTTCGAGAGCTGGCGCGAGCCGCGCTCGACGACGGCGGCGGCGGTCTCGTCGCAGGAGCTCTCGATGCCGAGGATGAGGCCGGATGGGGTCACCATCCTTCATAGTAGGTGAGTTGGCGGAGCGGCGCTTCGCGCCGAACTGAACGATAGGTACAGCAGATCCTTCGACTCCGGGCTACACCCTTCGCTCAGGATGACAAGCGTCTCACTAAACTAGAAGAGCATGAGTGTGGCGTTCAGCGGCGGGCTGGAAGCGGCGACGGCGGTGGTGCACACGCTGGCCGGGGCGGGACATCGTGCCTACCTGGTGGGAGGGTGCGTGCGCGACCTGCTGATGGGCCACGCGCCGAAGGACTATGACGTGGCAACGGACGCGCATCCGGATGCGGTGATGCGGCTGTTTCCGCGGGCGTTTGGGGTGGGGGCGCACTTCGGCGTGGTGCTGGTGCCGATGCTGGTGGACGGGCAGGAGATCGTCACCGAGGTGGCTACGTTCCGGTCGGACGGCGCATACAGCGACGGGCGGCGGCCGGACCAGGTGCAGTATACGGACGATCCGAAGCACGATGTGCTGCGGCGGGACTTCACCATCAACGGCATGCTGCTGGATGTGGACCGCTATCTGGCCAGCGGCGATGCGGCGACGGCGGTGCTGGACTCTGTGGGCGGGCGCGCGGATATCGCGGCGGGCGTGGTGCGCGCGATCGGGAAGCCGATGCGGCGCTTCACCGAAGACAAGCTGCGCATGCTGCGCGCGGTGCGATTTGCGGCACGGTTCGGGTTCAGGATTGAGCGGGAGACGTTTGCGGCGATCCGCGTGCTGGCGCCGGAGATCAAGCAGGTGAGCCGCGAGCGCACGCGGGATGAGCTGAACCGCATGCTGACGGAGGGGCGGGCGGCGGAGGCTTTCAAAATGCTGCAGGCGGCCGGGCTACTGCAGCAGGTGCTGCCGGAGGTGGCGGCGATGCGCGGGGTGGCACAGCCGCCGGAGTGGCACCCCGAGGGCGATGTGTGGGTGCACACGCTGCTGCTGCTGGAGAAGCTGCCGCCGGGGTGCCCGACCACACTGGCGTGGGGCGCGCTGCTGCACGACGTCGGCAAGCCGCCGACGTATAGCGTGAGCGACCGCATCCGCTTCAACGGGCACGCAGAGGTGGGGACGCGGATGGCGGCGGCGATCTGCCGGCGGCTGAGATTCTCCAATGAGGATACGGAGCAGATCCTGTCGCTGGTGGCGAACCACATGCGCTTCGGCGATGTGGGGAAGATGAAGGAGTCGACGCTGAAGCGGTTCTTCCGGCTGCCGAAGTTTCCCGAGCACCTGGAGCTTCACCGGCTGGATGTCACGTCGAGCCACAACCGGCTGGAGCTGTATGACTTTGCGAAGTCGCGCTACGGGGCGGCGCCGGCCGAAGTGGTGAAGCCAAGTTTGCTGGTAACCGGAGCGGACCTGATTGCGGCAGGCTACCGGCCAGGGCCACGCTTTCGCGCGATGCTGGATGCGGCGGAAGATGCGCAGCTCGAAGGGATGATCACGACCAAGGACGAAGGGCTGGCGCTGGTGCGGGAGATGTTTCCTCCACCTTCGGCGGCGTAGTACCGTTACCCTACCCCCCTCCCCCCCTCCCGTCACCGGAGGCTGGTTTGTAACTCCTTCCGAATCATTTACCTAGACGGCCTCCCGAGGGACAAATTCGTCTTTCTAAAGGGGTTATCGCTTTATTCGTCATATATAAGGACTTACGGGCCGGTTTCCCGGCCCAAATGGAAAACGCCACCGCTTTGGTGGCGTTTTGCTTTTCTGCTCTGTTTCTATTGTAGGGAATTTGGTGGAATTAACTGGCAGTTTTCTGCCGATTCGACGCTGCTGCATTTCCCTTTCGGGAAGATTCGCAAGCTTGCTTGAAAGGAATCATGTCTTTCTCTTCTGGATCGCGAAGTAGATCCAGCAGCCCAGCACCGTGCCGGCCACGCCGGAAAGAAAGTGGAGAATTTCATGCGAATACATACCTTGCCACCTCAGTTCGATCCAAAGATGCCATAGATGATGCCTCTGCAGAAACAGGATCAGGGGAAGAGGTTCCCGTGCTGGCCATGTTTCGGCGGCCAGGCTTAGCGCGCCCAACAGGACGAGGACGAGGACTGTTATGTCCGGGAAAAGCCTTATTTTCATGCCGAGCCTTGCTGGAATTGTAGCCTCGAGGAGGACGAGGGGTGTGAGATACCTCACGTGACGTCGGCGCGTTCAATGGGCCCCCGGTTTGCCGGCCCAAATGGAAAACGCCACCGCTTTGGTGGCGTTTTGCGTTTTTCTGCTCTGTTTCTATTGTGGCTGATTGGGTGGGTTGATCTGACAGGATTTTCGGGGTGTGGTTCTGTTTTGGGAGTTGATTTACGTGCATGAACGATGCTGCGTGGGGATCGGTCGGCGCCGCCCGCCCGCTGCGCTTGGATGGTGCCCAATGACAGGGACATTCAAATGCGAGAGGGAACCTTCCTCAGCTCAAAGCCGGATGGTAGTTTCGTCTTTGTTCTGCTGAATGAGCTACGATCAAAAAGCGATGACCCTCAACCCTCGCATCTTGACATGGGCACGCGACACGGCGGGCTTGTCTATCGATGAAGCCGCACATGCGCTCGGGTTCAAGGACGCCCGCGACCGTACAGCGGCGGAGCGCCTACAAGCAATGGAAGCTGGGGAAGAAGAGCCGTCGCGGAGCGTTTTGCTAAGCATGGCGCGTGCATATCACCGCTCTCTGCTTGTTTTCTATCTGAGCGAACCGCCTCGTACAGGCGACCGAGGTCAGGATTTTCGCAGGGTGCCAGGGATGACGCCCCCGGAATATGACCCCACGCTTGATGCCCTTATCCGCGATATTCGCGGACGGCAAGGCATCGTAAGGGATCTCCTTGAACAAGCCGAGCCTAAGAGGGTGGATTACGTCGCTTCGGTTACGACGGAAGTGCCGCCCCAAGAGCTTGCGCACCGGATAATAAACCGGCTTGGTTTTTCGCTCGCTGAGTTCAGAAAGCAAGCGACAGTGCAGGGAGCGTTCAGTTATTTACGCGAGAAGGTTGAGGCGTCTGGTGCATTCGTGTTGCTGCTTGGAAATTTGGGCAGTTATCACACAAACATTCCCAGTGGTATTTTCAGGGGGTACGCCATCGCGGACGCTGTGGCGCCTTTTATCATCGTCAACGACCGGGATGCCCTTGTAGCGTGGGCTTTCACGACGCTTCATGAGCTAACGCACATATGGCTCGGGGCTACGGGCGTGAGTGGTGGGGCCACCGACACGCAGCTTGAGGGTTATTGCAACAGCGTCGCGGGAGAAATACTGCTGCCTGAACGCGAGATGAGTGAGCTGCGCTTTCTGCGTGGCGCTTCGCTTCAGGAGGTCATCCGGGCGATCGCTCAATTCGCCAGTCGACGGAAAATCAGCCGTGCGATGGTTGCTTACAAGCTCCTGCGAGTCAATGTCATCACTCGTGCCAGATGGCGAGAGCTGGATAAGTATTACGAGGATGAATGGATCGCAGCGCAAGCGCAGCCAGCAACGAAAGATAAGAACGAGGGCGGCCCAAGTTACTACGTTGTGAGGCGGCATCGGCTTGGGCATGCTCTTTTGGAACTCGTGAAGAATTCCCTTGCGGAAGGGTTTCTCACTCACACGAAAGCTGGACAGGTGTTAGGGGTTAAGGCCCGCAATGTAGATCCGTTGATCTACGTTGCGGGTATGCGAGGTGGCCAGTAAGTGCTCTACCTCCTCGATGCGAACATTCTCATCACTGCTAATAGTACCTACTACCCAATCGATCAAATTCCGGAGTTTTGGAGTTGGGTTCATCATCAGGCCACCTCTAACCGGATGAAAATTCCCCGCGAAATCATGGAGGAGATCAAGGCCGGGCGAAAGGATGACGATCCGCTACTCGATTGGATTTCTGCCGCTGAGATTGAGACGGCTTTGCTGCTCGATGAGGCCGTGGATGTTTCGCTTGTTCAGCACGTTGTTACTACTGGCTATGCACCCGACCTTAGGGACGACGAAGTTGAAAAGATAGGACGCGATCCGTTTCTGATTGCATATGCACTCGCAGATCCGGCAGACAGAACGGTCGTGACAATAGAGGTATCAAGGCCGTCGGCTCAGCGGGCCAATCGTAAGGTCCCCGACGTATGCCAAGCCTTGGGCGCGGTGAGTTGCGGACCGTTTGCGCTTAACAAGGCGCTCGGTTTTAGAACGGGATGGAGAACTTCCGATTGACAGGATCACATTCCCGCGCTGATCCCAGTGTTTGATGACAATCTAAGCACTCAATCCTGTTCGCCAATAGTTTGTGCGTAGGTTTTGCCGTAGGGGTAGAAGAGTTCTTTGCGGTCTTCCTGCCAACGGGCGGAGGCGCTTTGCGCTTCGATACTCGCCCACCCTGCGCCTTCGCGTAGGATGGGGCACCCGTCAGGCGAACTTATGCAGGTCAGTCGCTGACGAGACGCCGACTTTTGAGTGCAGGACCGGACTTATGAGGATTCCTCGGAGCCGTGATGGATTGGGCGGTAGGCGCCGACCAGCCTGGCAATCATCACCGCGATATACAAGACCCCGAGAACGGATTCGATCATGGAGACGGATCGGACCTGCGACGAAGCGGCCGCGATGCCGGCGGCGCCGGCCGTCGTCATGCTGCCAAAGCTGAAGAAAATGAAATCGTAGCCTACAGGAACAGGATGCAGATTGATGGCGGGATCCAGATAGAAGGCATGAGGCTGGAGGATGGCAAGGATAGCGTAGAGCCGCGCGAAGGAAAATCCGATGAGGAGATAGATGCAGACGGCGCCGAAGATGGTCTCCGCCTCCGGCTTTTCGCGCACAAAGACGCGGCGAAAGATCACTACGATCGTGAAGACGTCAAATGCAAAGCTGAGAACGACCGTGACGACTGAAGCAGGCACCAGCCTGGGCCGAAAAACGATGGCGTGCTCCACGATAGAAGGAACCGCAAGAGCCAGAGCAACAAAGATGAGACCTTTGCGGAAGCTCACCGCGTAGACGCACATCAGCGTGAGGGCGGCGCTGACCAGGCGGAAGAGGTAATAACGCGCGCCGGTATTCCCCATGTATGGGTACATGGCGAGGTATGCGAGCAGAAACACAAACAGCAGAAAGAATTTGCGCCCGGTGACAGGCAGAATCGGTTGCGCAGGACTTTCATCCTTAGTTGTCGATACCTGAGCCATGGCAGAGACAATCGATCCTACACTTTTCCGATTTCAAACTAGTCTTTCGCCGAGAACTGCCTGCATGAGGGTGTGGCGCGCTCAATCCTGTTCGCCGAGGGTTTGCGCGTAGGTTTTGCCGCAGGGATAGAAGAGTTCTTTGCGGCCTTCCTGCCATTCCTTCTTCATTTCTGTCGTAGTGATGTCACAGTCGGGGCGGCATTTTTTGGTGACGGCGCGGAGGTCCTCAATGGTGGGTGACCGAAGACCCAATAGCCGTTATGCGAAGCAGGCTTTAGGCAGGTCGACGGGGCCGTTGCTTTGCGGATACCGCTTTGATGATGAGGCGGTGTTTGCCCTTTGGGTCTAGCGGGACTGTTGCTCTGGCTTCGGCTTCCTGCATCAGGTTGCGGATGGCGGGCTCGTCGAGTGTCGTCGCGGATGCGAGGCGGATGTGCTTCACGAGGTTGCCGCCGCCTTGCAATCGCTTTTCCGGGTCGGGGAGCGGGGTGGTGGCTTTCTGCGCCTGCAGGAAGAAAAGGCTGACCCACCGAGGAAAGACTGCGATGGAAAAGATGCCGTCCGAGGCGCGCTCGGTGGGCGAGAAGCCGATGGCGAGGGCGTTGTAGTTGTCGTAGACGAGCTCGAGCGCGGTGGGATAGCGCTTGCGCATTTTCGCGAGAACCGCGCGGGCGGTGGCGGCGACTTCGGGCGTGAACTTGTCTAAGAATGCCGCGAGTTGTTGGCTCGCGGGGAATGCCGCGATCTGTTGCTTCGCAGGCGAGGATGCGAGTTGCTTCGCAGGCGAGGATGCGAGTTGCTTTGCGGGCGAGGATGCGAGTTGCTTTGCGGCAGCTCCGGCAGAATTCTTTTGAGTAGCCATCGCAAGTTCTCCTCCTGTACGAGCCCTGTTGCGCGGATCAGCTTGCGGCGGCGAGGCGGGATTTGATGTCGCGCATGGGCGGCTGGCCGAAGAAGCGGCTGTACTCGCGGTTGAACTGGCTGGCGCTTTCGTAGCCGACTTCGAAGGCGGCGCTGGCGGCGTCGAGACCGTGGAGGAGCATGCGCTCCCGGGCAACATGTAACCGCAATTGTTTTTGATATTGCAGCGGGCTCATGGCGGTGAGCGAGCGGAAGTGATGGTGGAGGGTGGAGACGCCCATGCGCGCCATGGCGGCGAGCTCCTCGACTTTGAGCGGCCGGGCGTAATTGGCGCGCAGCCAGGAGACGACGGTGGCCGTGCGGTGGGCCTGCTCGCCGATGGTGGCGATGGTGCGGAGATGCTTGCCCTGCGGACTGCACAGGAGGCGATAGATGATCTCCCGCTGGATGAGGCTGCCGAGGAATGGGATGTCGCGGGGTGCGTCGAGAAGATCCATGAGGCGAAAGCATGCGTCCAGCAGCTCGACCGAAGTGACGCCGACGGCCATGCCGCGGGTGGCGGAAGAGGCTTCGTCGAAGTGAAATTCCTGCTCGCTGAGAATCTCGCGGATGACAGGCATATCGAGCGCGAAGAGCAGACCGAGCATCGGAGTGTCGCGGGTGGCGGCGATGACCTGGCTGACGACCGGCAGATCGACCGAGGTGAGGAGGAAGTTTGATTCGTCGCAAAGATACGTTGAACCGCCGAGATTGATGCGCTTTTGTCCCTGCACAAAAACGACGAGGCTGGGCATGTAGGCGGCGGAGGTGCAGTCAGTAGGCGCGGAGCGGCGGTAGAGACTGAGACCGGGTATGCCGGTGGGCTGTTCTCCTTCCGTGCTGGTGTGGGCAGCGATCCTGCGGGCGAGGTCTTGGCGCATGTCGGCTGCCTGCGGGTTTCCGTTTGCGCTTTTCCGCGTTGCCATGTGGATTGCTCCTTTCCCGTTCGTCCTTATGAATGCCTTGCCGATGCGAAAAGGAAAAGCAGATCTCTCCGCTGCGCTTCGCTCCGGTCGAGATGACGAATCATCGGGGGCGGGTTTTGTCGGAATGACGATAGCGACCCTTGGGATTCGCCTTACGCAAGCGTATCGCTGGTTCGGACGCGTGTGTGCATAAAAATCTGTGCGGCGACAGAAACAGGCAATCAATCGGAAGGATCAGGATACCGCTCCCGTCGCGCGCTTGCGTAGTCTCTGCATGGGGAAGAGCCGTGTGGCGAGCGCTGCGGATTGCTCCGATCGCACGTGTGCAGCATGGCTCATCTCAAACGTCAGCCGAGAAGGTTAAGGAAAGTCCATGTACAACGCGAAAGCTTATTCGGTCAGCAGCGCGACATCGCCGTTTGCTTCCAGCACGATCGCACGGCGCGATCCAACCGAGAAGGATGTGCAAATCGAGATCCTGTTCTGCGGGATCTGTCATTCGGATTTGCACCAGGCCCGCAATGAGTGGAGCGGTGTGATGCCAACGGCGTATCCATGCGTTCCCGGACATGAGATTGTCGGGCGCGTAACGAAGGTGGGTTCGGCAGTGACGAAATTGAAGCCGGGCGAGTTGGCGGCTGTGGGATGCCTGGTGGATTCCGACCGCACCTGTCCTGAGTGCAAGGCGGGCCTGGAGCAATTTTGCCCAAACATGACGCTGACGTACAACTTTCCCGACAGGCGCAGCGGAGGGGTGACGTATGGCGGCTACTCCGAGAGCATTGTCGTGGATGAGCACTTCGCGCTCCGCGTTCCATCGAACCTTGACCTTGCTGGAACCGCGCCGCTGCTTTGCGCGGGGATCACCACTTACTCGCCAATGCGGCACTGGGGTGTGACCAAGGGCAAAAAAGTTGGCGTGGTTGGCCTGGGCGGGCTGGGGCACATGGGCGTGAAGTTTGCGCACGCGCTGGGAGCGCATGTTGTAGTCTTCACCACCTCACCGAGCAAGAAGGATGACGCGCTGCGGCTGGGCGCCGATGAGGTTGTGATCTCACGCAATACGGATGAGATGGCGAAACATGCCGGCAGCTTCGACTACATCCTGGACGCGGTTGCGGCCGATCACGACGTCAACGCGTACATCAGCCTGCTGCGGCGAGACGGCAACCTCACGATGGTGGGCGCGCCGGAAAAGCCGCTGCCGGTGTCGGTGTTCGGGCTGATCTTCGCGCGGCGCAGCTTTTCCGGCTCGCTCATCGGAGGCATTGCGGAAACGCAGGAGATGCTGGACTTCTGCGGCAAGCACAACATCACGGCTGATGTGGAAGTCATTCCGATCCAGAAGGTGAATGAAGCGTACGAGCGGCTGCTGAAGTCAGATGTGAAGTACCGCTTCTCTATCGATATGGCTTCGCTGAAATCTGAATAACGGCTGCTCGTGAACGCTCGTTCGAGGTGGAGACAGCGGATCTCTCCACTTCGCTCCGCTCCGGTCGAGATGACGATTGATTGCGCATTCGCTGCGGCCGAGATGACGAGAGGAATACTAAGAATTCCCTGAACAGATAACAGGAGAAAGAAATGCAGAAGCGCAACTTGGGAAGAAGCAATCTGGAAGTGTCGGCGCTAGGGCTGTGAGGGACTCGCCATGAACATATCTTTTGAAGGCCAAGTTGCACTCGTCACAGGAGCCGGATCCGGTTTGGGCCTAGCCACAGCGAAGGCCTTTGCAGAATCGGGCGCTTCCGTGGTGCTGGCGGACTGGAATGAGAAGGTAGTCAGTTCCGCAGCCAGAGAGCTCGCCGATAAAGGGCACAAGACTCTGCCCGTTCGCTGTGACGTTTCCGATGACGCTCAAGTGGAGGCGATGGTGAAGCAGACTGTCGCCACTTTCGGACGACTTGATGCTGCCTATAACAATGCCGGTATTCAAGGCGTCCTTGCAGAGACCGCTGATTCTCCCCGTGACGATTATGACCGGGTGATGGCGATCAATTTGCGGGGCGTATGGAGTTGCATGAAGTTTGAGTTGCAGCAGATGCGCGAGCAAGGGAGCGGCGCCATCGTGAATTGCTCCTCGCTAGGAGGCCTTATCGGCGGCGCCCGGCGCGGCACCTACCATGCTGCGAAGCATGGAGTGATTGGATTTACCAAGAGCGCTGCTCTCGAATATGCCACGCGCGGCATTCGTGTTAACGATGTGTGCCCGGGCATGATTCAGACGCCAATGTCCGACCAGATGATCGCGGAAGGGCAGGGAGAGGAGTTGAATGCGATGTTGAAGGCCTATGTGCCGATGGGCCGGATGGGACGGCCCGAGGAGATCGCTGACGCTGTCTTGTGGCTTTGCAGTTCCGCCGCGAGCTACGTAACCGGACAGTCGATTTCGGTCGATGGCGGCTATGTCATGCGCTGAAGATGCGGCGGGAAAGGCACCTAAGTTGAGTTACATTCCGGGCAACAGTCATAGGCAAATGCAAATGCACGCATCGAGAAGGGGACGAGACACATGGAAATCAAGAGAAGCGGCTCGCAGGCTTCCGGCAAAGGGCCGGCGGATTGGTTTACGGGAATTGTGCGCGTAGACCCGCTGTTTAGTGCGCCCGATCCGGCGCGTGTTGTCAGCGCGAGCGTGACGTTTGAGCCAGGGGCGCGGACGGCGTGGCACACGCATCCGCTGGGCCAGACGCTGATTGTGACAGCAGGCTGCGGGCGCGCGCAGCGCTGGGGCGGGACGGTGGAGGAGATTCGACCGGGCGACGTGGTGTGGTTTGCGCCGGGTGAGAAGCATTGGCATGGCGCGGCGGCCACGACGGCGATGACGCATTTTGCCATTCAGGAAAAGCTGGATGGGGAGACAGTCGATTGGCTGGAGCAGGTGAGCGATGAGCAGTATTCTTCTGGTCTTCGTTCCGAAGCTTGAGCATTGATTGGCAGGCTTGACCGCTGGTTGCGGTCTTTGAAGATACGTGCTACAAGAAGACACACTCGGTGAATCGCCGTGTTCAATACGATGTTGTGACCACGGCGCGCAGGCTCTCCGCCTGTTGTTGTTGCTAGCGCGTCGCTAGCTTTGCGGTTCCGACTGGAACTGTCGACCTCTTCTCCTAAATTTTATCCATTGCAATCAGGGAGTCTTTGCTTATGTCCCTCTCTCCTTCTGAATCGAAGCTACATATCTCTGTCGATGGCTGGGCGGTGATCCTGGCCCTTGTGGCAGCCCGGCTGGTGCGTGCCGGAGTTATCCGGGTTGTGCCCTGGTAGGGGCGCGGATAGGGAGGAAAGGTAATGGCCGACTCTATCGCGCTTCCGCAAACGCGTCCGGTTTCGCTGCCGGGCCGCTTGTACTCTCTTCTACCGGGCGTGATTCTGCTCGCCGCGGTCGGATTTGCCGGCAAGTTTATAGAGCAATTCATTGCGAGATACGGCAAAGCGCATCATGTAGTTTTGCCGAACATCGAGATGTGCCTGGGCCATCCTGATCGGGGTTGGGATTTCCAAGACCATCGGCCTCCCTGCTGTGTTTCGCGCAGGCATCGCGACCTATGAGTTCTGGCTGAAGGCCGGTATTGTGCTGCTGGGCGCGCGATTTCTGATTGGCGATGTTCTGCGGCTGGGCGGGTCTTTCGCTCACGCTGGTGTTTATCGAGATTGCCCTGTCGCTGCTTTTCATGACCTATCTGGGGCGCGCGTTCAAGCTGCGCCCAAAGCTGATTACGCTTCTTGCCGTGGGCTCTTCGATTTGCGGAGTCTCGGCGATTATCGCAACACAAGGTGCAATTGACGCGGACGAGGAGGACTCGTCGTACGCAATCGCAGCGATTCTGACTTTCACCGCCCAGCCGCTGCGCGTCGCCGAGTCGGTGCAGAAGATGGGCCTGCACTACGCGACCATCACCGGCGTCTGCCGCGACGACCTGCCCGACGAGGGCGCCTGGCTCTACGCCGAGACGATCCGCAAGGTGAAGGAGCTCAACCCGGGCACCGGCGTCGAGATGCTGGCCCCGGACTTCTCGAGCAACACCGACTACCTGGACCAGCTGTTCTCCGCAGGCCCCGCGGTGTTCGCGCACAACGTCGAGACGGTGCCGCGGATCTTCAAGCGGATCCGTCCCGGCTTCCGCTACGACCGGTCCCTCGGCGTGCTCCGCTACTCCCGGGCCGCCGGCATGGTGACCAAGTCCAACCTCATCCTGGGCATGGGCGAGACCCGCGAGGAGGTCTCGGAGGCGCTGCGCGACCTGCACGAGGCCGGCACCGAGATCATCACCATCACGCAGTACCTCCGCCCCTCCCCCCGGCACCACCCGGTCGACCGCTGGGTCAAGCCGGAGGAGTTCGTCGAGCTCGCGGCGGAGGCCAAGGAGATCGGCTTCGCCGGGGTCCTGAGCGGGCCGCTGGTCCGCTCGTCCTACCGGGCCGGCCGGCTCTACCGCGAGGCGCTCGCGTCGCGCGACGACATCACGCCCGAGGAGGCTGCTCGCTGATGGCCGAGCGCAGGACGACGAGCAGCGCCCGCGGCGGCGCCACCGCGGTGACGCCGGCGAAGGACGCGAAGACCGCCGCCAAGGACACCAAGGTGTCCGCGCGTGAGGCGAAGGCCGCGGCCAAGGAGCGACGCAGGACCAGCACCGACCCGGCCGACATGGGCCGGTTCCGGCAGGTGCCGCAGGCCTACAAGGTCACCCACGAGTTCGACAAGCAGCTGCCGTGGCTGCTGCTGGGCGCGTTCCTGCTGCCGGTCGTCGTGGGCGTGGTCGTCGGGCTGCTGTGGGCCCACCTGGTCTACCTGATCATCATGGGCGTGCTGGTCGGCGTGCTGCTGGCGATGGCCCTGCTGGTGCGCCGGGCGAAGCGTGCGACGTACAAGCGCTACGCGGGCCAGACCGGCTCTGCCGAGGTCGCGTTGCAGATGCTGCCCAAGCAGTGGGTCTCGACCCCCGTCATCGCGGCCAACCGGCAGCGCGACGTCGTGCACCGCACGCTCGGTCCCGGCGGCATCGTGCTGATCGGTGAGGGCGAGGCCGGCCGGGTCCGGCAGCTCCTGAGCGGCGAGGCCCGCAAGCACGAGCGGGTGGCGTACGGCGTCACCGTCACGACCCTGCTCATGGGCGACGCGCCCAACCAGGTCCCGCTGGACAAGCTCGCCGACAAGATCCGCAAGCTGCCGAAGGTCCTCGAAGCCAACCAGGTGACCGACCTCAAGCAGCGCCTGCGCGCCCTCGACGCGGTACGCCCGTCGTCGCGACCCCGAAGGGCCCCATGCCGACCGACGCCCGCCACGTCCGCGGCGCCCGTCAGGCCACCCGCGGCCGGTAGGCCCGCCAGGCCGCCCGAGCTGTCGCGGAACGCTGCTCGGCGCGCGGCGGCCTCATGAGCGGGGCGTCAGGCGCAGGACCGGGATCACGCCATCCCCCCCCCTCCTCCCCCCCCCCCCTCCCCCCCCCTCCCCTCCCCCCCCCCCCCCCCTCCCCTCCCTCCTCCCCCCCCCCCCCCCCCCCCCCCCCCCCCCCCCCCCCGCGGCTCGTCTTCTCCTCGTTTAGCCGGCGGACCCCGTCTCCGACATCTGCTTGACACCTCGCCCACGCGGCGTCGCGCCCGCTGGTCGGCACCGTCTTGAGCTCGGTGGACCGGCGGCGCGGCGCGGCGTCGGGGCGCTCGCCGCTCGCCCGCCCCTGCCGCCCGCCGCGGCCGTCGCCTCGCCGTCCGTCTCCCCCGCGACGCCGGCGTCGGCGCCGCCCCCGCGCCCCCTCGCGTCGCATCCCTTGCTCTTGCACGCGCTCCTCGCAGCGCTTCGCGGCGTCTCGATCGTGACGTCGGGCTTGTGCGTTCTCGAGCAGGTTGTGTCCGCTTCTCCCCCCCCCCCCCGTACCAGGCGGGGTTGTGCCCGTTCTGGGCACCGCCCTGGAGGCGGCCGCGATCAGCCACGGGCTGGCTGGCTACCCGTCCTCGTCGCCGGATGTTCTCGTCTCCCGACGGGGCTCACACGTTCGGTGCGCGGACCTCGCGCCGAGGTGGTCCGCGACCAGGCCGAGGCCCCGGACGGGCCCCGGCCCCCCCCCCCCCCCCCCCCCCCCCCCCCCCCCCCCCCCCCCCCCCCCCCCCCCCCCGCCGGCCCCCATGTCGTCGACCCGATGGTGCTCGCCGTCGGGACTCGCCGAGATCTGCGCCAGTACGCGTCGTGACCTGATCATCCTACCCCGCCGTCAGCGGGTACCCCGACCTCGGGATCCGCCCTGGCACCTCTGAGCACCTCGAAGCCGTGAGCAACCTCGTCAACGCCGAACGGATCACCATCGCGTTCGGCACCCGGACGCTCCTGGACTCGGTCAGCCTCGGGCTCTCCCGCGGCGACGTCATCGGCGTCGTCGGCCGCAACGGCGACGGCAAGACCACGCTGCTGCGGATCCTGACCGGGGTCCACCGAGCCCGACTCCGGCCGGGTCACCCGCACCGGCCGGGTGTCGATCGGCTACCTGCATCGCAGACCGACGACTTCCCGCGCCGGCGACCACGGTCCGCGCGTCATCGTCGACGGGCAGCCCGACCATGTCTGGGCCGCCGACGCCGGGACCCGCGCGGTCGTGGAGCACCTCCTCGCGGACGTCGACCTCGACACCGAGCTCACCACCCTCTCAGCGGCGGCGAACGCCGCCGGGTCGCCCTGGTCGCGCTGCTGCTCGGCGACCACGACCTGCTGGTGCTCGACGAGCCGACCAACCACCTCGACGTCGAGGCCGTCGCCTGGCTCGCCGAGCACCTGAACGCGCTCCAGGCCCGCGCGGTCGCGATGCTCGTGGTCAGCCACGACCGCTGGTTCCTCGACGCGATCTGCACCCGGATCTGGGAGGTCCACGACGCGCGCGTCGACGCGTACGACGGCGGCTATGCGGCGTACGTGCTCGCCCGCGCCGAGCGTGCCCGGCAGGCCAGCGCGCGCCGACGCCCGCCGCCGCAATCTGCTGCGCAAGGAGCTCGCCTGGCTGCGGCGCGGCCCGCCCGCGCGGACCTCGAAGCCGCAGTTCCGGATTGACGCGGCCAACGCCCTGATCGCCGACGAGCCGCCGCCACGCGACCGTTTCGAGCTGCAGCGCTTCGCGACGACGCCGGCTGGGCAAGGACGTCTTCGACCTGCAGCGACGTCGACTACGTGGTGGACGGGCCGCGGCGACCGCCCAGGGTGCTGCTCGACGACCTCACCTGGTCGATCGGCCCCGGCGACCGGATCGGGCTGGTCGGCGTCAACGGCTCGGGCAAGACGTCGCTGCTGCGCCTGCTCGACGGCGAGGTCGAGCCGACCGCGGGCCCGGTAAGCGCGGGACGCACGCTGAGCATCGCCCACCTCAGCCAGACCCTCACCGAGCTCGGCGGCAGCGAGCGCGTGCTCGACGCCGTCGAGGGCGTCCGCCGGCAGGTCCGCGTCGCCACCGGCACCGAGGTCTCCGCGAGCACCCTGCTGGAGGGCTTCGGCTTCACGGGCGCCAAGCTGACGACCCGGCTCGACGACCTGTCCGGCGGGGAGCGCCGCCGGCTGCAGCTGCTGCGGCTGCTGCTCGCCGAACCCAACGTCCTGCTCCTCGACGAGCCCACCAACGACCTCGACATCGACACCCTGACCGTCGTCGAGGACTACCTCGACGGCTGGCCCGGCACGCTGATCGTGGTCAGCCACGACCGCTACTTCCTCGAACGGGTCTGCGACGTCACGTACGCGCTGCTCGGCGACGGCCGTTGCGTGCTGCTCCCCGGCGGGGTCGAGCAGTACCTCGAGTGCGCCGGCAGCGGGCGGCCGACGCGCGACCTGCCGACCGGACCCGTGTGGACGCGCCCACCGCGAACGCCGACCTGCGCCAGGCGCGCAAGACCATGGCCCGGGTCGAGTCGCAGATCGGGCGCGTCGACCGCCGGATCGCCACGCTCCACGACCAGATGGCCGCGCGGCCGCGGACTACGCCCGCCTGGCCGACCTGCAGCGCGAGCTCGACGCCGTGACCGCCGAGAAGGACGACCTCGAGCTCGCCTGGCTCGAGGCCGCGGAGCTCGCAGGCCTCGACCCCGGCCTCACACGCTCCAGTTCGCCAGATCGCGCAGTCATCCGCTCGCCGGCCGCCCAGGCACGATCGAAGTCTGCCGGGTCCATCGCCGAGCGCACGTCCCCGTACAGCTCGCGGGTACGGGGATGCTCGGGCCAGCCGCTGCCCGCCTGCCGCGCGTGGACGCAGGCGGCGGCGTACATCTGGACGGCTCGCTCGTAGTCGGCGACCTTGACGAACCCGTTGCCCACGTCTTCCAGGAACGCCTTGCTCCCGCCGGTACCGAGACGCTCGTAGAGGCCGAGGATCCGGCGGGCCCAGCCGAGCGCCTCGTCCGGTCGACGCGACTCGCTCGCGACCACGCAGGCCGCCAGCGAGCTGAGCCAGGCCCCCACCAGATTGTCGAGCTCGATCGATCGCCGATAGAGCTGCTCGGCCACCGTTCTCGTCCGGTCGAAGCGCCCGGACGGCAGCTCCGCGATGCAATCCACGATCTCCGCGAACAGTTGGACGATCTCGTCGTCGGTACCGGCCGCGAGCAGGTCGAGGGCGTCGCTGAGGGTGCTGAGCAGGTCGTACGCCATCCCGGCCCAGGCGCCTCCCGCCGCACTGACCAGGGCCTCGGCGACCGCGACTCGATACCCCGCCGGCACCGCGGGGAGCAGTCCCAGGGCGACATCCAGCTGGGGGCGCGCCAGGTCCGGTCGGAAACGCACCAGGAACCCGCCGCTCAGCGGCAGGCGGGTCAGGAGGTCCTCGACGCTGCCCGCCGGCTGGAGGCCGGTCGCCTGGGCTGCCTCCAACCAGCGGCAGCCCTCGATCATCCGCGATCGGAACAGCCAAGAAGAAACCCAACCCGGATCCCAGCGCGATCAGCTCCGCGTTTCCGTCCGGTCCGACGGCGCGCTGCAACACCGCACGCACGACGGAGTACGACTCCTCCAGCTCGTCGTACCAGCTCAGCGTCTCGGGCCGACCCAACCCTGGTCTTCGGCTGAGCAGACCGGCCACCCACTCATCACGCCGAGCGAGCACCCGACTCTCCTCACCTGCGTCCAGCAGATGGCGACGGGCGTGCGCCCGTACGGTGTCGAGCTGCGCGAACCGGGTGCCGGTTCCCCGCTGGGTGGAGCGGACGTCGAGCAGGGAGCGATGGACGAGGCCGAGCAGTAGCTCGGTGACCTCGTACGCCGCCAGGTCCTCCGCGGCGGTGACCCCGGCCCTGTAGCGGGAGGCCGTGCAACGGCCCTGGGAGCACCGACAGGCGGCGATGCAGAGCCTGTTCCTGCTCGGTCAGCAGCCGATAGCTCCACTCCATCGCCTCGTACAGGCTCTGCCGGTGATCGTGGCGGGGCCGGCCGACCCGAGACAACCGGGTCGGGTCGGCCCGCACCTGCTCGGCGATCTCGGTCAGGCTGAACGAGCGGACCCGGGCGGCGGCCAGCTCGATCGCCAGCGGGAGTCCGTCCAGCGCCCGACAGATCTGGGCCACGATCTCCACCTGGTCGGCGTCCATGCAGCTCCGGGTCGGACGCCCGAGCGCGCTCCACGAAGAGGTCCACGGCGGGCGCCGATCCGGACAAGGACAGCGGCGAGATCGACCAGAGATGTTCACCGTCCACACCGATGGGTTCGGCCGGCGGCGAGCACGGCAGGACCTGTTCCACCCGCCACGTCGCCGGCGAGGAGCACCTCCTCGACGACCTGAGCCACGCCGTCGAGCACGTGCTCGCAGTTGTCGAGCACCAGCAGCACGCGTCTCCCGCGAGCGAACTCGCGAAGCGCCCGGATCGGATCGAAGACCTGGGATGCGCTGAGCGCAAGCGTCGACGCCACGATGTCGATCACGAGATCCGGCTCGGACGTCGCGGTCAGATCGACGAACCAGACGCCGTCGGGAAACTCGGGCGCGGCGCGGGCCGCCACCTCGATCGCCAGCCGCGTCTTGCCACTTCCGGCGCTCCCACAGATCGTCACCAGTGGCTGGCCGAGGATCAGACTCCCCACTCGGTCCACGTCGGCCCCGCGACCGATCAGCGGAGTGGCCCGGCGTGGCAGCCGCACAACCCGGTCAGCGGACCGATCCCCGGCGAGATCACCAGAGGGATCGCCAGGTCGAGGGGCTGAAGCCGGACGCCGGACGCGACCGACCCCTCGGCTCTGCCGATCAGCGACGGGTCTCGAGCGAGGATCCGGCCGTGCAGCGCGCGCAGCTCGGGACCGGGTCCAGACCCAGTTCGTCGGCGAGCAGTTCGGCCACCCCGAGCGTAGGCGGCGAGCGCCTCCTCGGTTCGATCCACATGGGCCAGCGCCGTCATCCGCTGTGCCCACAATCGCTCGCGGAGCGGGCTCCGCGCGATCATCGGCTCGAGATCGACGATCGCTCGATGCGCCATCCCGAGCCTGAGCAGAACGTCGATCCGCAACTCTTCCAGCTGCTGGCGGAGTTCTGTCAGGCGCGCGAGCAGGACCACGGTCACGGTGTCGGCGACGACCGCCTGGAAGGGGTCACCCCGCCACAGCGCCAGCCCCACATCGATCTGGGTCAGGGCCGCCCGCGGATTGCCGGCGTTGAGTGATGCGTTCGCTCGTTCGGTCAACCGCTCGAACCGGAGCGAGTCGACCTGATCCGGATCCACCGCCAGCCGGTAGCCTCCGCCTGCTCCCGGCAGGAGGACCGACGACGTACGTCCGCGGCCGGGTTCCAGCACGTTGCGGAGTCGCCACAGCTGGGAGTCCAGACTGGAGAGAGACACGTCGACGTCCAGCCCCCACGCGGCGCTGACGAGGTCGGCGGCCGACACACGTTGGCCGGCCCGCGCCGCGAGGACGCACAACAGCGCGGCCTGCTTGGTGGTCCCGAGCTCGATCGTCGAGCCCCCGACCTCGACCACAAGCGATCCGAGGTCCATGATCCGCACCCGACGATCCTCTCAGTGACCTGGATCGAGCGCGATCCTCGCCCGAGTCGGACGTCGCCGCGGCCAGCAGAGTCCGCTGCCCAGCGAGATAGAACGCCAGCCGGCGGCTGCGAGCGGTGACCTCGATCGCCTCGAGGTCGTCGGCCACCTGCCAGCCGGACCAGCCGGTGCTGCCGATGCAGATCTCCCGGCGTTCACCGAAGAAGCCCAGGTCGCGGCCCGGCACCGACGTCGGCCGGATCGGAGGATAGGCCGGCAACACCTTCTCCAACCAGTCCCGCGATCCGGCCTGGACGGCCGGCCTGACGTGGCGACGTACGCCCGCAGACAGAGCGTCCAGCAGGTCGTTGTTCCCGATCAGGCCGGGATGGATACCGCTGGTGATCAGGATCAGCTCGGCCGATCGTCCGAAACTCGCCGCGACCGCGCTCACGGCGGACCGCAGATGGGTCCCGCGCCCGTGTCGAGCAGATACAACCGCTGACCCGAGCGCAACACTGCCGGACCCGGCAGGGACACCACGGGCAGCCGGGCCACTCGCCTTCCACCAGGAACAGGTTCTGATCGATCGCATGGATCGTGCCGCTCGTCATGTCCACCACCCTTCTCGCGGCGTCTCGCGCCGGACTCTCATGGTGAGCCGGACGGAGTCGCGGCGACGTGCGCGGTGCAGGACCGCATCGTCCCCACGACTCCACCGCTCCCCTTAGGCCAGCCTCGCTTTCCTTGAACAATTCCAGAAAAGGCGTCATCGTGAGACCCCAACCACTGTGTCGACTCCTGAAGGACTACGATGTCCGCGACTATCGAAACACCGTCCGACCTCTCCACCACGCCGAAGATCGCCGCCGGTGCGGCGCAGTTCCTGACCCCTGTCGTGATCGACCTCGAGGCGCTCGTCGTGAACGGCAAACAGGCTCACTGGCATGTCCGCGGTGGAGCTTCATCGGCGTCCACGAACTGCTCGATGACGTGGTGGCCCACGCGCAGGAGTACGCCGACACGGCGGCCGAGCGGGTCGTCGCTCTCGGCCTGCCGCTGGACTCGCGGATCGCGACCGTCGCCCAGAAGACGACTCTGCCGATGCTCGTCGACGGCTTCCGCGCGTGGCCCGACACCGTCGCCGAGGTCGTCACCCAGCTCGACGCCGTTCTGGTGACCGTGCGCGCCGCCGTCGCCGGGCTGGACGACATCGATCTCAGCAGCCAAGACGCCGCGATCGAGATCGAGCGCGGTCTCACCAAGGACCGCTGGTTGCTGCAGGCCCACATCGCCTCCTGAGACCGCCGCCGGACCTTGCCCACCTTGTTCGGGTTTGCCTGCTCTCTAGCTAGCCTGGGAAAGCCGCATGCGGTAGGCGAACTCTGGGCAGGACGTGCCGGGCCGACGAAATCCCGGGTCTCGGCACGGTCCGGGCCGTCCGGCCGACCCTGCTCGGCGATTTCTCTCCTTCAGGTAAGGCTTACCTATACTGTTGATCTATGAGGCCTCACCGGCGACGCGGACCGCTCGAGCACGTACTGGTGGCGGGTAGCGCCGGGGATCTGCCGGCGATCCAGGCTCTGATGCTGCTGCTCCCCGACTCGGTCTACGGCCAGGTCATCGTGGAGGCACCCGACGACTCGGCCGTGCGTGCGCTCACCACGCCTCCCCGGGTCACCGTGACGCGCGTCGGCGGGTACGGCGGCGCGGCGCCGGATCAGCCCGGTGACCTGCTCACCGACGCCGTCCACGCGTGGCTGGCCGAGTGGATGCCCGGGCTCCGGAACCAGATCGAGCCGTCACCCTCTGGGTCGGGCGGTCGGCATCGCATCGGGTGGAGGCCAGCGGCGCGACGCTGGAGTGCCTCTAGATCTGGGATGCGGTCGGCTCGTCCGACAGGCGCGTCCGCCGGGCGCTCCGACGGGCGCGTCAGGCGGGCGCGTCAGTCGGGCGCGTCAGGCGGGCGCGTCGGCGGGCGCGTCAGTCGGGCTGACCAGGTCCTCCAAGGTCAACGACGCACCGGCTGCCGAGACGGTCCGCGACGTCCGGCCCGAGCACCGACCGGGTTTCCTCGATCAGCACCGCTGTCATCGGACGGGTGGGCCAGGCGGTGCCAGCGCGCCGAGCCAGCGCGGCGCCCCCGGCATAGAGCCGCGCAGCCTCGGGATAGTCGCGGGACATGGCGGCGAAGTTGCCGAGCGACTCCAGGAACACCCATCCGCCACCGCTGCCGAACCGCAAGTGGATCGGAATCACGCGCCGGATCCACTCGACGCCGTCGACAGGGTACTGCTCGATCATGGCCACCGAGGTGCGGACCAGCGCCACGATCCACTGCGCGAACGGATCGCCCACCTCGGCGGCCCGGTCGAACAGGGCGGCCGACTCGGCCTTGCTCACCACGAGCGGTCGCAGCCGCAGGCGGGCGACACAGCCCACCATCTCGGTCAGGACGTCCAGCTGCGGATCATCCGCCCGCGCGGCCAACGGCGTCGGGCCGTCGTACACGCGACCAACAACTCGTTCTCCTCCCGCCCCCACGCGGTACTGGCCAGACACGCGATGGCCTCGGCGACGTCGATCACGTCGATCTCCCCGACCGCGCCGATCTGGTCGAGACCGCTGGTGAGCAGCGGTCGCGCCAGCTCCGCCGGGGTCCGGAGGTAGTACACGGCGGTGAGCCTCAGGGAGCGGATCGCGGCCTCCGCGGGGCTCCGGGGCTGAGGACCGTCGTCCAGGATGGCCTGCAGCCATCGGCCACCCTCCATCAGCCGGTGTCGGTAGTACCAGTAGGAGGCCAGTTCGGCGCCGAGGCGGACCAGCTCCGGATCTCCGTCCGTGCGGACCTGCTCCTGGAGGCAGGCGCGGATCAGGTCGTACGCGTCGTCGAGCTCGTCGAACAAGGCCGGCTCGTCTGCGGTGCCGGCCTGCGGGCGACGAGCGAGCAGTGCGCGCACCCAGTCGTCGCGCCGGCGGATAGCGCCGCCTCCTCGCCGAGGTCGGACAGTCGTCGACGGCCGTGGACCCGAATCGTTTCCAGCTGCGCGAACCGCATTGCCCGTGCCTCGCGGTCGCCGGATGGCGGCGAGTGAGTCGAATGTGATTGATGTTCGCCCCGACTACCGGCCAAACGTGCCCGGATCGTCGCCGACGAATGACCACGACCCGTAAGCCTCGTGCCCGGAAGGTCCCGGTCGATCCGGAGCGGTGGCCGCCGTGCGTACGCTGCGGACAGTCCTACCAGGCCGCCTCACCGTGGCCCGAGCCGAGTGTGCCGCTCGGTCAGAGCGCCGCCGCCCGCCAGCGGGAAGGCACCTGCCTCCGCTGCGGACATGGCGGGGGCTGCCGGGACTGATCGATGGCCAGCCGGTCTGCGTGCCCTCCAGCGGGGTGCCGATCGACCTGCACTACCGCCGTTGCGGTCAGGAGGCACCGATGGGGTTCGCTATCATCTGCTGGCGCTGCCAACTGCAGGACCAGCTGGCCGATCTGCTCGCCCGACCCGACGGTGGTATCTCGTCGAGCTGCAACCGTTCGCGGACGCCGTGCTGGCTCTACCGCGGCCAAGGATCGGGTACGCCTGGATCCGCCGAAACGCCGCAGTGCAGACCACCCTGCGAGGCCTGGCCGACGGTGACCTGCCCCTCGACCACGCCACCTTCGACCAGCTGCCCGGGCGAACCACCGAGTACCTCCGCGGCCTTCTGGTCGAGCACGGCTGCCTCCCCCACCGGGACCGCCACCTCGCCGGCTACGAGAACTGGCTGACCGGCAAGCTCGGCCAGATCGACGACCCGGCTGCCCGACGGCACATCGACAGCTTCGCCCAGTGGCAGATCCTGCGACAGCTCCGCGCCCGGTCGAAACGCGAACCCCTCTCCTGCAGCGCCTTCCTCAACGCGAAACAGACCACGACCGTCGCCATCGACTTCCTCGACCGGCTCGCGGGCCGCGGCAGCCAGCTCGACACCGCGACCCAGGCCGACGTAGACGTCTGGTACGCCAGCGGTCCCAGCACCCGCCAGCACGTCTCCGGATCCTAAGCTGGGCACGGAAACAAAAGATCATCCGCCTCGACCCCGCCCGCAGGCGACAGGGCGACGGTGCGGTCATGGGCCAGCCACTCTCGAAGATCATCAGACTTCCCCGAGACTGCGTTACGACCAGCGGCGAGGGCACAGTATCAGATTCGGCGCCCACGACCTCGACCTCCCTAGCGACATCGACGCTGTGGTCGCGATCATCTCGCCCGGATCACCCTGGATCGCAACGGAGCCGGCCATCCCGACCAACACTGGCTGTTCCCCGGCCTTCAGCCCGGAGAACCCCTCCACATCGTGAGCGCCTCCATCATGGTCAAGTCGATCGGGCTCCCAGCTCGAGCCGCACGCAACAGCGCCTGGCACCAGATGGTCCACCAGGCGCCGGCAGCGATCCTCGCCGACGGCCTCACGGCGCCCAACACGGCACCGCAGCGCGCCACGCCAAGATCGCCGGCGCCGACTACGCCAGCTACCCCAGCAGCGCCGGTCCGCAGCACGGAGGCGCGCCTTCGGGGTGACAACCGGCCCGTCGGGCTACGAGCAAGGATCCCCCGGCGGCGGGTTGCGTCGCCCGTAAGGGGACCTCGCTATGCGACTCTCCTGCTGAGCAGCCTGGATCGGTGGCTGGTCCAGGCTCCTCGGCTCACCTCATCCTCTACGGTCTGGGAGTTTGAGTGGAAAGCAGCACCGTTGCTCGGGTCAGCTGTACGTCACCTCGATCTCGGCGGCGCGGGCGTTCTCCGCGGATCGGCGAGGTGCGGTCGGCTTGAGTTCCGCCCGGGCTGCTTCGGGGGACTCCCGCCGCAGACGCCGGATGTAGCGCTCGTAGCAGAGCAAGGCTGCTCCCAGGAACAGCACCACGCCGCCCACGTTGTAGACCAGGGTCAGCCAGAGGGCTTGATCCTCGGGGAACGTTGCGGCGACGAAGGCGACAGCGAAGATGGCGACCAGGAACGCGGCGATCGTACGGCCGACGGTGCGGCTTCCGAAACGGAACTGGCGCACAGCATCGTCGTATTTCACTCGCAAGACGAGGTAGGCGATCAAGATGAGGGCCGGAGGCAGCAGTGCGGTGGCGGCGGTCATGTTGATCACGACTTTGAGGAGGTCGTCGATCGAGCTGGAGGCTCCGATGGTGGGGATCACCAGCAGCGGCACGACGATCGCGAACTGGATCGATGCTCCACGAACGGGAACCCCGGACTCGTTCAAGGCGACGATCTTCGGCCCGAAGATTCCGGCGGGAATCTCGGAGAAGAAGATTTTTACCGGCGCTGATGTCCAAATCAGCAACCCGCCGAGAGTGGCGAGCAGCATGATCACTCCGACACCGTGGATCACTGGGGCGCCGGGGATGCCGAAGTGGTTGGCTGCGGCCTCCATGGTGACGAAGATGCCGTTGCCGTAGGAGACGTTGTCCTTGTCGACGAAGACCGCCATCAGCCACGTGCCTGCCGAGTACAGCAGGCCGATGGCGATACCGGAGATGATGATGGTGCGGACGAATGCGCGGACGCCGCCTTTGAGGTCGTTGAGGTAGACCCCGATCGACTCGGCGCCACCCACGCCCTGGATGATCCAGGCCATCGTGCCCAGGAACGCCCAGGTTGTGATGCCCGATGACGAATCCAGACGCATGCCGGCGATCGACATGTCATTGGCCGGGACGATGCCGCCCAGCATCGCCGCAACCGCGGCCACGATGAAGACCAGCGCCATGGCAATCATCAAGGTGGAGCCGACGAGGTCACCGTCCCATCCACTTGGCGCCTTTGGTGGAGACGAAGGTGGCGATGAAGAAGATCACGATCGACAGCAGCGCAATCATCCACGGTGCCATCTCCACCTCGCGGCCGAGGATCATGTAGCCGGCGTAGACGAGCACGATGGGCAGCAGGGAGACGAAGTAGAACAGGTTCAGCGAACCAGTAGCAGAAGGCGGTGAAGAACGACCATCGTCCCCCCAGGGAGGACTTGACCCATTGGTAGACCCCTGACTCCGAGGTGCGGTTGAGGCTCACGAACTGAGCGATCACTAGGGTGAACGGGATGAAGTAGATGACTGTAGCGATGAGGAAGATGGGTGCTGCCAGTGTCCCGATGGCTACGTAGTTGTTGACCACGTTCCGGAAGTTGAACACCGCCGCGATCACCATGGTGAAGAGGATCGCGGAACCGATGGATCGGCGGTTCGTCATGAGTCATTGCCCTTCTGCAGAGACGGATTCGATTGATTGCGGTGGCGGATGATCGTGAGTTGGTGGTCGACAGCTCACTTGTTGTGGAAGGTGGCGCCTTCCACGGTGACGTGGAGGACGATGGCCTCGACATCTGGCAGGTCTTGGATGCGACCAGCCTCATCCTGGGCGAGGACGGCGATCGCTCCGCGCGGGATTTGCATCGACTGGGTCGGGCCGGTGGAAGGTCTGGCGATCGCTGAGATCGGAGTACGGGCCGGCAGGCTCCAGGGTGGCTTGCGGGGGCGACGTCGATGATCACGTCTCCACCGGTGGGTGCGACCACCAGTTGATAGCGACGGCGGCCGGTCAGGTGCTGCGGCCGAGGTCGCCGGTGCGCACGTGGCGGTACGTCAGCGAGTCGCCGATCGAGTACATGACACCGCTGAGGAGATTCTCGGTGCGCATCGCCTGGAGCGCCCGGGCCCACTTGGTCGTGGCGCCCAGAACCTGCTCAAAGAGGTCGTGATCGGGGTAGATCTTCATGGTCGCGTTCCTTTCCTACGTCAGCGGATCGAGGTCGCCAAGGTGCTGGGCTGAAGTGTGAGGGTGAACTCGAAGGGTTCGAAGCGGACTCGGTGGGAGTCCAAGACCTCGCTACCCCAGGAGTTGGATCCCAAGTCCGAGCACCTGGTGGTTGACGTTCACCGTGACTGGGCCCTCTGACGTCAGATCGGTGCGATGCCGGGCCTGCGCAATGGCTTGCGCGGAGTAGGGCCACACCGACAGGGAGAAGGGTGCGTCCGGTGACTCGGCGGCGATCAGCAGTCCCTCCCCTGCCGGATCGGTGACTGCGGCCCAGCGCACGTCCTCACGGTTGGCGCAGTCCTGCGGCAACACGTAGGGGGTGAACATGGAGTCGGCATCACTGCGCCAACGCCCGATTGTCATCGCGGTGGCCGAGTCCGGGTAGTTCTCTCCGGGACCACGGCCGTACCAATCAACCTGTCGCATCGGGGCTGGCATCGAGAACGAATCCCCACCCGCGGAATGAGGTCGTGGTAGCTGCCGTACGGGGTCCCGACGACCCGCAGATCGGCCCGCCCGTCCGGGCGAACGGTCCAGGTCATCCTGGTTCGCATGCCCAGATCCAGCGTCGGTGGAGCGATCACCGAATCGATGGTGATGATCACCTGATCCTGCTGACGGCCCCAGGACACTGATCGGGTCGAGGACTGCATGATGTCGAGGTGGCGTGGCTGCCACAGCTCTTCGTACTCTGCTGGTGGTTGTCGACCAGCGGCTTCCAGAATCCGATCGTGGGTGGGGAGCTGAGCAGTTCAGCCCCCTCGGGTCCACGACGTCAGGTCGCCGCTGAAGAAGATCGAACGACATTCCGCTGTCTGCGGTGGTGAGCTCGAGAACCTCATCGGTGACGTCGGCCTCGACGGCTCGACCGGACCACTCCCTGATCGCTGCCGGCTGGGGGCGACCACGAACTGGTAGATGCCGAGCTGGTGCATCGACGGTGCCCATGCCTTTGC
>CAWHMM010000006.1:0-2050154 GCA_963830555.1 uncultured Acidobacteriaceae bacterium | reverse complement strand
AGCTCTTCGCCTCACTCGGAGTCGAACTCATGAAGAACGAATTGCGTGACCTGACAGATCCAGAGCGCAGCACACAACCGCCCTGGCTACGTGCTGGACCAAGATTCTCCGATGGAGCATGGCATTCTCCCTCTTGAAGCGAGTCTCAGTGAGCCACGGACCGAGCATCCGGGTGACGTCAGGTGTACAGAATCAACGAAGTCCAGACCGTCACCTTATCTGTCTCCGGGCTTGTCGACGCCATCCTCGAAGTCAGCCGCCAGCGGAAGCCTCTCCTCGATCAAAGGCGCGCCTGCTTTGCTGTCTGGTAATGACGTGGACGCGCTTGGGTTCGCGCGGGAACTTTGTGGATTGCCGGTAAAGACAGAAATGAAAAGGGTTATCGAACTCATTAGAGTTAGCACCGAGAGACAGGCTGCGAAGGACCGCGCTTCGATTCCAGCGCAGAGAGCCGCTAACCGGCGAACTTGTCTGCACCAGGGACTTGAGATCATTCGTTCGTTCGATATCGCTGACGTTTCGGGAGCTTCCGTGCTTTTAGCTCCCGAGATGCAAGAACTCTTTCGGACTATCAATTCTCCTATCATTAGTGGTGTCGTGGCGCGCGAATTCAGTAGACTTATGAGGCCGGAGAACTTCGATGACTACGCTCTCCTTCAGGCCTTTGTTGACTCCAGGACCATTCTGTACTTGCCAGAAGGGCCGATCGACTTCGCTAGTAAAACTGGCCGCCTGATGGGCACCATTCGTGCGGCAATAGCGGGAATGGAACGGACCGAGATTCTTGAGCGTGTTTGGAGCGCAAAAGAGGAAAAACGACGGCGTGGAGAGTTGGCACAGAGCTCGATTGTGCTGCCGTTCGGAGTTGGGTATGAACAGGGTCGAGGGTTTTACTACAAGCCGGAGGCAGAGCGGGTGCGTGCGGCTTTCCGACAGTTTCTGGCCGGAGAAACTACTCTAAACTCGCCCGAATGGTCGGCGTGACGCCTCGGGGTATGCACCTGATCCTCCGAAATCCAATCTGGACTGGGTGGCGAGTCATCGACAAGAAACGAGACCTGTCTGGCGCCGGTAAGTACACCGGTATCGACGGCCGGCAGGCGGACCGCCGGAAGGTTTCCCGCGCCCTTGAGGATGTGATTCGGGTGCAATTCATGGAAAATCCGCTGATTACGCAAACCGATTTTGAATCGGTGCAGCAGATCATGGATTTAAAGCAAAGGAAGCATTGGCGAACTCGAACGGACTATGAGCATCGCTTTACCTATAACGGCTTTCTGACCTGTTCAACCTGCAGGGAGGTCATCCATACGGCTTTGGCACGACGAGATTACTATGCCTGCAAAGGGCGACGAACCACACACACGTGCCAGACGAAATACATGGGCCGGGGGAAACTCGAAGGATTGCTAGATCGGTTGTTCGCCGACCGCCTCACCAAACCTGCATTTCTCGAAAACTGTGTTGAAACGCTCCGGCAACGCTCCATCCAGACTAACTCTGGTGTTGACATCGCGAGATTGACCGCCGAACTTAAGGCGCTCCAGCGCAAACGAGAGCGGGTGATCGACGGTTTCGTGGAGGGGGTAATCAAGCGTGAGGAGCGAGATCAACGCCTGATCGCAATTGAGGACGGAATCCGCCTTGCCCAAGACACTTTGGCCCGAGAACCAGCGCATAGGATTTTCGACACAGGTAAGCTGATCGAGGCTTTTGCACCACTTGTCGAATGGGAATATTGGACAAGAGACCAGAAGCGGCAGGTTCTCTCGACTCTGATACCAGATATCCGGGTGTCCGATTACAAGGTTGATTCCTTGGGACTTAGTTCAAGCCTCTTCAGCAATGAGGATACCCACAGGGACACGGGTTCATCGCCGCCGCCAGCATGAAGCGCGCCGGAAAGTTCAGCGACATGGACGCGCGCGCTATCGTGACGGTTCCATCCTCAAGCGGCTGGCGCATCACCTCTAATACGTTGCGCGGAAACTCCGGCAGCTCATCCAGAAACAGCACGCCATTGTGCGCGAGCGAGACTTCACCCGGCCGCGGCACAGCGCCGCCGCCGATCAGGCCCGCGTCTGAGATCGTATGGTGCGGCGAACGGAATGGCCGCTGCGTCACTAGGCCGCAGTCGGAATCCAGCACGCCCGCCACCGAATGGATCTTCGTCGTCTCCAGCGCCTCGGCAAAGCTCAGCGGCGCCAGGATCGACGGCAGCCGCTTGGCCAGCATTGTCTTGCCGGAACCCGGCGGGCCGATCATCAGGATGTTGTGGCCGCCGGCGGCGGAGATCTCCAGCGCGCGTTTCGCGATGGTCTGCCCACGCACGTCCTTGAAGTCGAATGGATAATGCTGCAGCGCGTTCAGCATCTGGCTGGAGTTCACGCGATACGGCTGTATCTGGATACCGCCATTTACCGCTGCGTTCAGTAGTTCGCGCGCCTGCGGGAGGGAGTCCACCGGATAGACATTCAGCCCCTCAACCACGGCGGCCTCCGGTGCGTTTGCGGCCGGCACGATCAGGTTGGCGATGCCACGCTGCCTGGCGGCTACGGCAATCGGCAGCATGCCGGGCACCCCGCGAACGCTGCCATCCAAACCGAGCTCTCCTACAGTGAGGAACTGGCTCAGGTCTTTGTTTTCGAGCGCGCCATACGCGCCCAGAATGCCGACCGCGATGGGCAGATCGAAGCCGGAGCCTTCCTTCTTCAGATCAGCAGGCGCCAGATTGATGGTGATGTGCGTGGGCGGCAAAGCGAATCCGGAGTTGCGGATCGCGGCACGAACGCGATCGCGGCTCTCGCGCACCGCAGCGTCAGGCAGCCCGACCGTCGAAAAACGCTCCTCCGCTACCTGGATGCCGGAGAAGTCTACTTCAACATCAATGATGTGCGCATCGATGCCGTACACAGCAGCACTCAGCGCCTTGAAGAGCATCCGTGGCCCGCCCGTTCCCCATGGAAAAGACGAGTATAGCCAGCTGCTTGCGGGCAAAGGCAGGCCACAAAGGTTGCAGAAGAGCAGCAATTAAACAAGCTACTAAAGCCGCTGCTACTATAGCCAGTCGTGAAAACCTCGCTGTTCGATCTCTACAAAATCGGCATTGGGCCTTCCAGTTCGCACACCATGGGTCCAATGCGCGCGGCTCGCGCTTTTCTACTGGCGCTGGATGCGCGCCATCTGCTTCCACCCACTGCCGAAGTCCACGTCGATCTCTACGGCTCGCTTGCGCTGACTGGCAAGGGCCACGGCACCGATCGCGCGGTCATCCTCGGGCTGCTGGGCGAGGAAGCCAGCTCCATCGACCCCGACACAATCGACAGCAAGCTTGAGGCTATCCGGATCTCCTTCACCGTCTCGCTGCTCGGCCGCCACGTCGTTCCGTTTCGAGATGCGCAGCACATCGTCTTCCACCGCGACCAGATGATTCCGCCCGGCGCCGAGACGCAGCACCCTAATGGAGTCCGCTTCACCGCGGCCGATGTAACCGGCAAGGTGCTCTTTACCGCGACTTACTTTTCCATCGGCGGCGGCTTCATCATCGAGGACGGAGCCGACGTGCAGGCGACGCCGGTGATGACCACCTCGCCGTTGCCTTACTCCTTCTCGAGCGCCGCAGAACTGCTGGAGATGGCGAAACGCCACAACCTCCGCATCGACGAAATTATGATGCGCAATGAATGTGCCCGTCGCGGTGACACTCCGGACGCAGCCGAATCCGTGAAGCGCGACATCCTGCGCATCTGGGAGGCCATGCAAAGCTGCGTCGCGCGCGGCCTCGCGACCGACGGCATCCTTCCCGGCGGACTGCGCGTACGACGCCGCGCCAAACGCCTGGCCGCGCGCCTGCAGCAGCAGGCATCAGCCGGCAAAGGTACCGGCGATCCGCTCGCACCGCTTGACTGGGTCACCATCTACGCCATGGCCGTGAACGAGGAGAACGCCGCGGGCAGTCGCGTCGTCACCGCGCCCACCAACGGCGCCGCGGGCGTCATCCCTGCCGTTGCACACTACTACCGAAACTACATCGTCGGCGCGGACGAGGCGGGCATTCTGCGCTATTTCCTTACCTCAGCCGCGATCGGGATTCTTTACAAGGAGAACGCGTCCATCTCCGGCGCGGAGGTTGGCTGCCAGGGTGAAGTGGGGGTCGCCTGCTCGATGGCCGCAGGCGGCTTGGCCGCTGCAATGGGCGGCACGAACGCGCAGGTCGAGCACGCCGCCGAGATCGGCATGGAACACAACCTCGGCATGACCTGCGACCCGATCGGCGGTCTTGTACAAATTCCCTGCATCGAGCGCAACGCGATGGGCGCCGTCAAGGCGGTGCACGCCTGTCGCATGGCGCTGGCGGAAGAGGATGAACACAAGGTATCGCTCGATCAGGTCATCCGCACCATGTATGAGACGGGGATGGATATGCAGTCGCGGTATAAGGAGACTTCGCTGGCCGGGTTGGCTTTGAATGTTATCGAGTGCTGATGGCACATCGAACGTGGCATATTACCGGTTCTATCGGTCGTGATAGTGTGTAGCAAATTTTGCGACGAATCGGAACCTCCGGAATGCGTTCCTACAAGTCAGCTGTCACTATTCTGTGTCCCTTATCGATTGTTTCCTCGTGGGCAGGAAAGCCCAAACCGGACCGGCTCATCATGCTCAGAGGCAACCAGGTCTCTGTCGTTCTTGGCCCAAGCCACGAACGGCATGACATGAAGAGCCTCGCACAGTTCGGCGCACCAGCCGAATACGTCAATCGCGACCTGGAAAGGTTGATCCTGAACGAAGGTCTCTGCATCTATGTGGCTGGCCCTGCCACGTCTGCTCCGCCCGCAGCTTTCGGAGTTGTTATCGAATGTTTTGACCTGGTTGCTGAAAAGGAAACGAAGGCACTCGCCTACACCGCGGATTCCGAGGGGCAGCTGGTCACGGATGGCAAGCTGACCCCCACAGGGGAGTACGGAAAGGAGGACGCTCATTTCGACCTGGCCGCATGGCAATGGGTAATGGAGCACGTCTCCTCAGCCCTTAAGCAGAAGATCGCGTTGCATCGCGCTCAGGGCACGCCTGCTATGCCGGAAAACGTGTATAAGGTGAACGCCGCAGGCAAGGATGGAGGACCAAAGTGACCGCGCCTGTGATCACCCGGTTCGTCGATACGGAGCCCAGTGACAGTGCACGACGTCTTCACATCTCAGGTGTGGCCGTCGTTTCCGTAGTGATTGATGCGAACGGCATGCCCCGGGAAATTCATTCCGTTGTTCCGCTCGGATACGGGCTGGATGAAAAAGCAGTGAAGGCTGTCCAGCAGTATCGCTTTCAACCATCCAAGCTCGATGGCAAACCTGTGCCGGTCCGAATCACGATTGAAGTGCGTTTGAATCAATTCTGATGGGAGGAGACTCCTCGTTCTCCATTCACAAGCACGCCGGGCTAAATCTAAAATCTCAGGCTGCCGAATGCTTCGCCTGCATAGCAAGCTCTTCGTCGACTTCCTGCCCGTCCTGAATCTTCAGCAGCTTCAGGAGCGGCGAGGTCAGCATCGTCGTGACCAGGGCCATCACCACCAGCATGGTGAAGAGTGTGGGCGAAAACACTCCCGCGCTGTAGGCGATGTTCAGCACGATCAGCTCGACCAGTCCGCGCGTGTTCAGCAACGCGCCCAGCGCGCCGGCGTTCCGCCATGATTGCCCAACCCACCGGGCCGCAAGCACGGCGCCGCCCATTTTGCCCGCGACGGAGCCGGCCAGCACAATGCCCGCCCAGAGCCACATGTTCGCGTTATTCAACAGGTCGAGCCGCGTTCGCATGCCGGTGAGCGCGAAGAAGAGCGGCAGCAGCAGCACGGCGATCAGCATGTCGGTCCGCGCGCGAATCTCTTCCTGCCAACGCGGAACGCGCGGGAAGCAGACACCGGCAAGAAACGCGCCGAAGAGCGGATGAATGCCCAGCACATCGGTGGCTGCGGCAGATAACAGCAGGCAGATCACAACAAAGCCCAGCAGTTCCAGGGAGAGGCCGGTGGCCTTGTGACGCCTCACCGCGAAATTTGCCAGCGGCCGAACGATGCCCAGCATGAAAAGCAGATAACCTACGAGTCCAGCCATGCGAATCCACAGGCTGGCGGAACCGCCGTCTTTGCCCAGCAGCGCGAGCGCAAAGGCCAGCAACAACCAGGCCACCACGTCATCCACCGCAGCGCAGAGGATCGCCGTGGTTCCAAGCGAGGTGGACTGCAGCCGCCGCTCCTCCAGCATGCGCGCCAGCACCGGAAACGCGGTGATGCTCATGGAGATGCCGAGAAAGAGCACGAAGGGCATGCTGCCGATGCCGTGCGGCGCGAAGCGTGTGCGCAAGGAGTGCGCGAGAATCGCCGCCATGGCGAAGGGAAAAAGAATGCTCATGCCGCTGGCCAGCACGGCAGTGCTGCGCTGCTTGTAAAGCTGGGCGTAATCCAGCTCCATCCCGATAAGAAACAGATACAGGATCAGGCCCACCGTGCTCATGTTTTCAAATGCGGCGAAGGCGTGCGGCGTAAAGATCTGGGCAATGTGCGGGAAGTAGCGCCCCAATACGGAGGGACCGATCAGGATTCCGCCGACGATCTCGCCAACCACGCGCGTCTGTCCCAGTTTGCGGGCCAGCCAGCCGCAAATCAGGGTGACGGTCAGCACAATCGACATCTGAAGCAGCAGTAGCGTCATGCGGCGCTGTGCCCTTTCGATTTCGAATTCCAGAGGCAGTAATCAGTAGTCAATCAGGCGCAGTGTGGATTCAGATGCCCACGTTCGCGCGAGGACAAGGCCACATTCCTGCCAGGAGGGGCCGCCCCCTCTGGCGATTTCCTATTGTAGCCTTCAGGCCGGACCAAATTGCCAGATGCCCGGGCCAGGTGCAGCCGCCTGCCTGCTCTTCTGCTTCATCGCTCTACCGCCATCGCAACGGAGTTGCCTCCGCCCAGGCACAGTGCCGCAACGCCGCAGTGCAGGTTGCGACGGATCAGCGCGTAAATCAGCGTGGTGAGCACGCGCGCGCCGCTGGCGCCGATGGGATGCCCCATTGCCACCGCGCCGCCATTCACATTCACACGCGCCGCCAGGTCCGGCGCATCCAGTCCAACTTCTTTCATTACGCCCAGAGCCTGCACGGCGAAAGCCTCGTTCAATTCGTAGAGGTCCACCTGCTCCTTCGGCCAGCCTGCTTTTTTCAGAACGCGCTGGATGCCGATCACCGGCGCCAGCATCACCCACTTGGGATCGATGCCGCTGGTTGCCTGCGCTCGGATGGTCACCAATGGCTTAAGCTTCAGCTCCGCCGCTTTGCGCGCTGACATTACGACCAGGGCAGCCGCTCCGTCATTCACGCCGGGAGCATTGCCCGCGGTCACCGTGCCATCTTTCTTGAATGCCGGCTTCAGCGCGCGCAGCGCCTCGAGCGATGCGTCCTCGCGCACGCTCTCATCGCGGTCCAGCACACCAGCCGGCTCACCTTTCTTCTTCGCCGGGATTTCGACCGGCAGCATCTCGTCTTTGAAGGCTCCTGACTTCTGCGCCGCCACGGCCTTCTGGTGCGAGGCCAGCGCGTAGGCATCCTGCTTCTCACGCGTAATGCTGTGCTTCTCCGCCACGTTCTCGCCGGTCACGCCCATGTGGTAGTCGCTGTAGATCTCCCACAAGCCGTCGTGAATCATTGCATCCACCACTTTCGCGTCGCCCATCCGAAAGCCATTGCGGCCCTGCGGCAGCAGGTACGGCGCATTGCTCATCGATTCCATACCGCCTGCGACGACAATCTCCGCATTGCCGGTCTGGATCGCCTGCGCGGCCAGCGCTACCGCTTTCAGTCCCGAGCCGCAGACTTTGTTGATGGTCATCGCGCTCACGCTCGGAGGCAGGCCGCCGCCAAGAGCCGCCTGTCTTCCGGGATTCTGTCCGAGCCCGGCGGAGACGACGTTGCCCATGATGCATTCGTCGATCTGCTCCGGCGCGACGCCAGCGCGGCGCACCGCTTCCCGCACAGCAAGCGCGCCCAGTTGCACTGCGCTATAGCCGGCGAGCGATCCCTGGAATTTTCCCGTGGGCGTCCGAACCGCGGAGACGATGACTACATCTTCCATTCTGAATTCCTCAACTTCCCGTGGCACAGCATGCGAGAATGCCGACGCATGGCCAACGTGTGAAGATAGCAGGGACCGAAATCCAGCGGCAAACCGTGAACGTACCCCAGAACAGCATCTCCGCAATCGAAGACTCCTCGCCGGGCCCGCTACTGGCGCCGCTCTGGCATACAGGTGTCATCCTCCTGCTGCTGCTGGGCATCTCGGCGGTGAACGTGTTCACGAGTCATCTGGCAAGCCAATCGCGCTCGCACTATGCGCTTTACTCGGCAACGCTGGTCTGGGAATGGATCATGCTCGCCCTGGTGCACTGGGGTCTGCTGATGCGCGGCACGCCGCTCCGCCGGTTGCTCGGCCTGCGCCGCCGCGGCGCGACGGAGCTCTGGACGGATATCGCGATCGCGCTCGGCTTCTGGTTCGGTTCGCTGATCGTGCTGGGCGCCGCCGGATTTCTACTGCGCTTCACCCGCCTTCATCCCGAAGATATTCGCGGCATCGTCTCGAGGATGGCTCCGGCGTCGCCGGGTGAGCTGGTGCTTTGGTTCGCGCTCGCCATCTCCGCGGGCATCTGCGAGGAGCTGATTTTTCGCGGCTATCTGCAGCAGCAATGCAGCGCGCTCACGCGGCGCGTGTGGCTGGGCATCGCGATTTCAGCAGTGTTCTTCGGCCTCGCGCACGGTTATGAAGGAAAGAGCGGCATGCTGCTGATCGCGTTGTACGGCGCCCTCTTCGGCATACTCGCGCATCTCCGTCGCAGTCTGCGCGCGGGAATGTTCGCGCATGCGTGGCACGATTCGCTGAGTGGTCTCGTGCTCTATTTCGGCAATCATCTGCTTCACCGCATCCCACACTAGTTGCAGACGCGGCGTCGCAGAGGAAGTCGCGCACGAAAAGAAGAGAACAAAGATGTGATTTTTTTCTTGACACTCTAATGCCACCACTCTATACATTCCGTAACTGCAACAACTGCGTTGCAGACAAGGGAGAATAGAAACCATGGCAACAAAGAAGGCAGCCAAGAAGCCGGCCAAGAAGGCGGCAAAGAAGGCAGCGAAGAAGAAGTAAGCAAGTCAACCTAAACAAGGCAACACTCGGGGGACGCAGGCAAGCGTCCCCCGAGGTGTTTTTACGCGCCTCTTTCTTCTCTCTTGCGACACGATAAAGTTGCTGCATGACGCGCCGCCGCTGGATCGCAGATAGCTGGAACGACGACACCGCAGCACTCCATGGCGAGCAGGCCCGCCACCTGAGCCGAGTGCTCCGCGCCCAGCCGGGCATGGAGTTTGACGTTGTCGCCGGCGGCCGCGCATGGCTCGCGCGCATCGCATCCATCGACCGCGACACCGTCGAGTTCACTCTTCTCCGTGAATTAGAGACCGCGCCCGCGCTCCCCGTTACGCTGCTTCTCAGCATCTTCAAATTCGACCGCATGGAGTGGGCGATCGAGAAAGTGGTTGAGTTGGGAGCAGGCCGCATCGTGCCCGTACTCGCGGAGCGGACGGAGAAGCATCTTGCCCAGGCCGCTGACAAACGCGTGGAGCGCTGGCGCCGCATTGCGCTCGAAGCCGCCAAGCAATCCCGGCGCAGCGATCTCCCGGAGATCTCCTATCCGGCGCGGCTCCCGGAAGTTCTCAGCACCGGCGAACCATTGGGGACAGCAGGAAATCCCGCCGGGCAGACCGCCACTGCACCGCTCCGCATCCTGCTCTCCGAGGTGGAAGAGGATCAGCCTCTGTTACGCATTCTGGACACGGAAATTAGCGCGGCCGGCCGCGAGATACTGCTGGCCATTGGCCCGGAAGGTGGATGGACATCGCCGGAGCTTGCGCTGTTCGCCGGCGCCGGATGGCACAGCGCCAGTCTGGGGCCCCGAATCCTGCGCGTAGAGACCGCGGCGATTGCCGCGCTGGCCATCGTAAACGCGGCAGCCGCTGAGCGCAGTTAGATCAGCGATCTCAAACCGTGCTTCTGAACACGAATCGGCAGCCGCCCATAGAAATAGAGATGCCCCACCCCGATGGGATGAGGCAGAGCTAAGTCGTCCACAACTGTGGGCGTGAGCCACCAAAGAAAGCGAACCTATCTCGCGCCTCCGGCGCATCCGCCCGTGCGCAAACATCGCCGCGGGAGCAGTTGCCTGGGACGGCGAGTTCCCTAGTTGAAGAGGTCCTTCATCTTGTCCAGAAGACCGTGTGAGGCCACGCGATTCTGCACACCGAGGGTGGTGCCCAGTTCCTGGATCGCGTCGCGCTGCGCCTTGGTCAGCTTCTTCGGCGTCTCCACCACTACCTGCACGATCAGGTCGCCGCGGCCGCGTTCATTCAGATACGGCACGCCCTTGCCGCGCAGCCGGAATTCCTTCCCGCTCTGCGTGCCCTCGGGAATCTTCAGCACATGCTCGCCTTCGAGCGTCTGGATCGCAATCTCCGAGCCGAGCGCGGCCTGCGGGAAAGAGACGATGACTGCGAAGTGCAGATCGTGCCCCTCACGCTCGAAGTAGGCATGGGACTTGGCCGCCAGCACGATGTAGAGATCGCCGGCATTCCCGCCGTAGCGTCCGGCGTCACCCTCGCCCTGGTAGCGAATACGCGTGCCGTCTTCGACGCCCGCAGGAATCTGCACCTTGACCGCGTGTTCCGTTTCCACGCGCGCTTCGCCGTGGCAGGTGCGGCACGGCTCGGTGACGACCTGACCTGTTCCGCTGCAGATGGGGCATGTGCGCGCAATCGAGAAGAAGCCCTGCTGGAAGCGAACCTGGCCGCGCCCGCCGCATTGCTGGCAGGTGGTGGGCGCCTTTCCGTGCGCGGCGCCGGAGCCGCGGCACTCGCCGCAGACATCCATGCGCTTGATATTTACCGTCGTCTCCTTGCCGAAGACGGCCTCTTCGAATTCGATGGTCAGGTCGTAACGGATATCGCGGCCACGCTGCGCCCGCGAAGCGCGCCCGTTCCGTCCACCCGCCACATTGAACATCTCTCCAAAGAAATCGCCAAAGATATCGCCCAGATCCACTCCGCCGGGAAAGCCGCCTGCTCCACCCGCGCCGCTCACTCCCGCAACACCGTAGCGGTCGTAGGCCGCACGCTTGTCGGGGTCGCTCAGCACCTGGTAAGCCTCGCTTGCCTGCTTGAAACGCTCCTCCGCCTCCGGATTATCCGGGTTGCGGTCCGGGTGATACTGCATCGCCAGCCTGCGATACGCAGTCTTCAGTTCCCCATCGCTGCATTCTCTTGAAACGCTCAGAACTTCGTAGTAGTCGACGTGTGCCACGTTTGCCATTTTTCCTGTACTCAGTCTTGTGTCCAGCTTCGGCGGCGGATGACCCGCTCCGGTTTACAAGGATTTCCTCAATGCGCGACGTTTACCGCCGCGTCGCTTATGCGTCCGACACGTTCGGGTTCGCGGAGATGCGCACCAGTGCCGGCCGCAGCAGCCGCTCCTTGATGCGGTAGCCGCGCCGGATTTCATCAATTACTTGATGATCCGGAAGGTCCGGACGTTCCACGCTTTCAAGGGCCTCATGGACGCGCGGATCGAAGGGCTGCCCCACCGTCTCCACCGCTGTCACGTTCAGCGAGCGCAACACCTCGTCCATCTGCTTCGCGATCAACTCCACGCCCGTGCGCAACTGCTCTGCCGAGCCGGTCGAGTTCAGCGCCAGCCGAAAGTTATCCAGCACCGGCAGGAACTGCTCCACCGCGTCGGCGACTGCGAAGGCCCGGTAGTCGGCGCGCTCCCGCTGCTCACGCTTCCTCGCGTTGTCGAACTCTGCCTGCAGCCGGGCCAGCCGATCGATGAGCCCCTCGCGCTCCGCGCGCAGCCGCTCGTATTCCTCGTGCAGGCCGGTCATGGTCTCACCGACGGCCGCCGATGGAGACGCACTGCTTCCCTGTCTGGCCGGGGTTGCATCGCCGGGGGCCTCGGGAAGCACATCGTTGAAGGTCTGCTTCCCCGCCTTCTGATTTTCCTGATTCCGGTTTTCTGCTGCCTGCATTTCGTTTCTCGTATCGGTTGCGTTTTCACTCATAGTCATACGTCTCTCTTGATCCCTGATTCTTGACGGCGGCCACGACCCGTCCGCTCAACTGTCTGTTTTGGTCGCTCCCCGCAGTCCTAACTTCGCGGCGTCTGCAGGATTCGCTCCGAGAGCTGCGCGATATATGAGACCGCCTGGATGGTCTCGTTGTAGCGGATGCGCGTAGGCGCCAGCACGGCCATCGTGCCTACACTCTCCGCACCCAGCCTCGCGCCGGTGCCGATCAGCACCATATTCTCCATATCCGGGATGGTGTCTTCCAGACCCACCACCACGCGCACTGCCTGTTGCCGCGCATCCACATACGCGCTCAGCAGCTCGATGAGCCGCTGCTTCGCTTCAAGCGCGTTCAGCAGTCCTCGCAGCCGCTCCTGGTCTACATCGCGCTGCACCAGGTTCGCCACGCCTTCCACAAAGATCACCTGCGACGGCTGCACGCCTTCCAGCGCTCCCTTGCGAAAGAGCTCGTTCACCGACCGCATCAGGCGGTCGTACTCGCTGCGCTCCTGCTCCATGCGTTGCTCGATCTCGGCGCGGATACGCTCGATCGACCAGCCGCGGAAGTTGCCGTTCAGGAAATTCGCTGCGCCCTCCAGGTCCGACGGGTCCAGATCGTGATCCAGTTGCAACACCCGATCCAGCACCGTGCCGCCGCGCGTCACCACCACGGCCAGCACCCGCTGGGTGGTCAGCCGGGAGAAGTGGATGTGCTCCAGCCACTCCGTCTCGCCCGCCGCCTCCGTCGCCACCCCGACGCCGCTGGAGATCATTGCCAGCACATGCGAGGTGCGCTCCAGGAAATGCTGCCGGCTGGTCACCCCGGCGAAGCAGTCGTCGATCTGCTGGCGCTTTTCCGCCGAAAGCTGCGGTGCATTCGTGCCGCTCGCGGCACGCGCCGCTCCGGCCAGATGCTCCACGTAAAAGCGAAAAGCTTTCGCTGTCGGTATCCGGCCTGCGGAGGTATGCGGCTGTTCCAGCAGTCCACCGTCGCTGAGGGTTGCCATCACGTTGCGGATGGTGGCCGAGCTCATCCCTTCCTTATCGGCATAGATCCGGGCCACAGCCTGGGACGGCACGGGCTCTCCCGTGGCGATATACATCTCCAGAATAGCCGTCAATATCAGCCGCTCCCGCGGACTGATTCGGAGCTCTGCCGCCATGACCGTGTCCCCTGCGCGGAGGCGCCCTCACCCGGCTTCGGGGAGACGCCGCCTCATTTATCGTAGCAGGTTGATGCGCCTCATTCCGGGCTGGCACAAACCCCGTTCATCGCACTATCGTGCTAACCGGAGTAGTATCTGAGGCTTCCTGAACTGGGCTTTTGAAACCAGGACGGTCCAGCCTGGATCAAAGATCAGATCGGTCCAATCCGTCCTCACCAGAAAGAAGGCACGTCATGGCCAGGCATCGTTTGTGGATCACCATCGGGGCAATTGCAGCCGCCATCATCCTGATCCTGCTGATCGCCATTCCCTTCCTCCTCAATGCAGACAATTACCGTCCGCGCATCGAGAGCGCGCTCTCTGACGCGACCGGCCGCAAGGTCACGCTGGGCCATCTCAGCTTCTCGCTCTTCTCCGGATCGCTCACCGCGGACCAGCTCAGCATTGCGGACGATCCCGCCTTCAGCCAGCAGCCTTTTGTGCAGGCGAAGCAGGTCCACATCGGCATAGAGGTCGGCCCGCTGCTCTTCCACAAACAAATCCTGATCCGCGGCATCACGATCGATACACCCAAGATCAACCTGATCCAGAACCAGGCGAACGTGTGGAACTATGCGAGCCTCGGCAACTCCACCAAGCGCTCCAACCACGCGGAAACACAGAGCGCCATGCCAAATCTTTCCATCGGCGTGCTCGAGGTGAAAGATGGCGAGGTGACGATGACTCAGGGCGGCACACCGCCGCGCGTGCTGAGTAACGTGCAGGCGAAGATCAACGACTTTTCTCTGACCACCCCGTTTACCTTCTCGCTCTCCGCATCGCTTCAGGGCAACGGCACGGTTTCGATTGACGGCAAGGGCGGCCCATTCAATCAGGGCGACGCCTCGAAGACTCCGTTCACCGCGAAGGTTGAAGTCAAGCATGCCGACATTGTCGCTGCAGGGTTCGTGCCGCCATCGGCCGGTGTGTCGGGCATTGCGGACCTGAACGCCGATATCACCTCCAACGGTCAGACGGCGCACGTGCAGGGCACGCTCGATGCAACGCAGCTCAAGCTGGCTGCCAACGGCTCCCCTGCGCCGCGCCCCGTGCACGTCAACTACACGGTGAATCAGAACCTAGCCTCGCTCTCCGGCCAATTGCAGAACACGACGCTTTCCTTTGGCAAAGCTGTCTTCAACATTGCAGGCACCTACCAGACGCAGGGAGCGAAGACGAATCTGAACGTGACCGCCGCAACCCAAGGCGCGCCGATCGATGATCTTGAGGCGTTTCTGCCGGCACTCGGCATCCAGATGCCATCGGGCTCAAAGCTTCAGGGCGGAACCCTCACAACCAATCTGGCCGTCACAGGCACGTCCGAAGCGCCGGTGATCGCAGGTACGGTAAGACTGGACAATACTCAGCTCGCCGGCTTCGACCTTGCATCCAAAATGGGCCCCGCTGCCGCGCTCGTCGGCGCGAAGCCGGGCAGCGGCACAACGGTCCAGATACTTAGCCTCAACCTGCGTGAGTCGGCCGGAGCGCTTCAGGCGAACAATATCCTGCTAACCGTCGCCGGTCTGGGCACAGCAACCGGCAACGGCACCGTGAGCGCCGCCAAAGCGCTGAACTTCCACGTTGTCGCGAAACTCGCTCAGAGCGGTGCCACCGGCATGGCCACGACGGCGATTTCTATGATCGGCGGCGGCGTAGGCGGCGCGGCTGCCGGAGCGCTCAGGAACGGCATCCCAGTCACCATCACGGGTACCGCCTCAAGCCCCATCATTACGCCTGACATGAAGGGACTGACCGGCGGCAGCGGAATGAACGCAGCCAGCCTGCTCGGCAAGCGTGGGCAACAACTGCCCAACGGCAAGAACCTGGGCAAGACGCTCGGCGGGCTGCTCGGCAGGCACTAGGGTCAAGCGGAGGCGTTTCGCACGCCTCCGTTATCTGTCTACGTAATCTCAAATACGTTCTGCTCGTGGGCGCGCTGCTCCTCTGCGCGCTCGATGAGCTTTCTAGCAATCGCGTAGAAGCTCGCCGTTCCCACAGAGGATTGCTCCGGCGCCAGCGCAACAGGCAGACCACGATCGCCGCCATGCCGGATGTTCGGGTCCAGTTCCACCGATCCCAGGAACGGCAGCTTGAACTGTTGCGCCGTCCGTTCCACGCCGCCCTTCGAGAAGATGTCGATCACCTGGTGGCAATGCGGACAGGTGAACTGGCTCATGTTTTCGACGATGCCCAGCACCTCCACATTCACCTGATGAAACATCTCCAGCGCCTTACGCGCATCTTGCAGCGAGACATCCGACGGCGTCGAAATCACCACGGCGCCGGTGAGCGGCACCGTCTGCACCAGCGAGATCACCACATCGCCTGTACCGGGCGGCAGATCGACGATCAGATAATCCAGCTCGCCCCAGGCCACCTGCTGCAGAAACTGACGGATGATCTGGTGCAGCATGGGCCCGCGCATCACCAGCGGCTTGTCGCCCGGCGTCAGCGAGCCCACCGAGATCATTTTGACGCCGTGCGCCGTCAGCGGTTCGATGCGGTTGCCCTCAATCACTCGCGGCTGCGCGGTCGCGCCCATCATCAGCGGCACGTTCGGCCCGTAGATGTCCGCATCCACCAGCCCGACTTTGTGCCCCAGCTTTGCCATCGCGATCGCCAGGTTCACTGCCAGCGTGGTCTTGCCCACGCCGCCCTTGCCCGAACCAATGGCGATGATTGCCTTCACGCCTGGCAGCGACTGTGGCTGCGGCGGCATCTGGTGCCCATGTGCTCCCATGTCGAATCACCCCTTCTGGACCGCGCTCCGTTGCCCTTGCGCGTCTCGCGCAATGCGTCCCGAAAGCTCAGTCCATCTCTCAAGACTACCGTGTCTGAACGGGGCACGTCCGTGCCAGCATGGAAGTCATGGACGCCATGAACGCCCGAGAGCTCTTCGAAATACCGGCCGGCATCACTTACCTGAACTGCGCCAACATGTCTCCGCAGTTGAGGTCCGTCACTGCCGCGGGCCTCGACGCAGTGCGCATCAAGGCGACACCGTGGACACTGACCGGCAACAACTGGTTCTCCTCGGCCGAAGAGCTCCGCACCCTCGCCGGCAAGGTACTGGGCACCGGCACGGACTCCGTCGCACTGATTCCCGCCGTCAGCTATGGCATGGCCATCGCCGCCGCCAACGTAGAGATCACGCAAGGCGATTCCATCGTTCTGCTCGCGCAGGCATTTCCCTCGAACGTCCTCACCTGGCGCGAGACCGCGCGAAAGCATGACGCGCATATCGTCACCGTCGAGCGCGATCCGGAATCCGGCTGGACCGAAGCCGTCCTCCGCGCCATCACGGATCGCACCGCCGTCGTTTGCGTGCCGCCGTGTCATTGGATGGACGGCACGACCGTGGATCTCGTTCGGATCGGCGAACGCGCGCGTGAGGCCGGCGCCGCATTCATCATCGACGCCAGCCAGGCGCTCGGCGCCGCGCCGCTGGATATGGGACGCCTCCAGCCGGATTTCCTCGTCTCCGTCGGCTACAAATGGCAGCTCGGCCCCTACGGGCTCAGCTATCTCTACGCCTCGCCGAAGTGGCAGCAGCAGGGTGTGCCCATCGAACAGTCGTGGATGCCGCGCCGCGGCAGCAGCGACTTCACCGGCCTCACCGGCTACTGCGAAGATTTCCAGCCCGGCGCGCGCCGCTTCGACATGGGACAGTTCACGCAATTCGTCCTTGCACCCATGGCGGCAGCGGCTCTGCAGCAAATCCTCCACTGGGGCATCGCCTCCATCGAGCAATCCATCGCGAAGCTCACGGAAGAGATCGCCGAGCGCGCACTCGCCGCCGGCTACGACGTCGCGCCGGCCGAGCAGCGCGCAAAGCACATGATCGGTATCCGCTTCCGCGGAGGCCTGCCCGCGAAGTTACCGGCCAGCCTTGCCGCGGCGAAGGTCTACGTCAGCATCCGAGGAGACTCCCTGCGCGTCTCGCCACACCTCTACAACAGCAGCGCGGATATCGACCGCCTCTTCGCGGCGATTGCATCCGGTGTCTGACGTGAGCGCCAGAGAGGCTGCTGCGGCGACTACTTTGTCGAGTACTCATCCGGCCGCACCGTGCCGGCCACATCCGTCTCGCGCAGCGTTGTCTGGCGCTTGCGCTGCTGCTCCTTCTGCCGGAGCTCGCGCCGCCGCGCTGCGTCCTCGTAGTGCTGCTTCTCTTCCGCAGTCTCAGGCTCGAGCGCTGGAACCGGCACGCGCCGTCCCTGGCTATCCACCGCCACGAACGTGAGGTACGCGGAGGCCACATGCCGATGCGTCCCCGCAATCGTATTCTCCACCCAGACCTTCACGCCCACCTCCATGGAGGTGTTGAAGGCGCGGTTCACCGACGACTTCAAAATCAGCAGATCGCCCACATGCACCGGCGCGATGAAATCGATGTGGTCCATGGATGCCGTCACGACGTGCGTGCGCGCATGCCGGTAGGCCGCCATGGCGCCCACCAGGTCGATGAAGTGCATCAGCCGTCCGCCCAGCAGATTGCCCAGCGTGTTCGCATCGTTCGGCAGGATCAGCTCCGTCATCTCGCTGCGGGATTCGGCAACGGTGCGGGTGGGCAGTTTTGCGGCGAAGTCCATAGGCATTCTCTTTTCGTGTCGTGAAGCTACTCTTCAGTGTCCGGCATCCTTGGAAAACCCGCAATCCTGCTCAGCCGTGCTAGGGTCAGCAGAAGGAGGGCGTGCTTGATGGACAAGATGGCCATGTTGAAGGAGATTCTTGCGCAGAATCCGACGGACGCCTTCGCGCGTTACGGCCTCGCAATGGAGCACGCTAATCAAGGCGATACTGTCACCGCACTCGATGAATTTCAGCAGCTCACAAGCGCCCATCCGGACTACACCGCCGGCTATCAGATGTCCGCGCAGTTGCTCCTCAAGGCTGGCCGCAGTGACGAAGCCCGGCAGCGCCTGGAGGCCGGCGTCGCCGCGGCCAAACGCACCGGCAATCGGCTCGCGCTGAACGAGATGAGCGCGATGCTGGATGATCTTTCCGGCTGACGCTGGAAGCGCTCCACAGCGGAGCGGCATAATGAGACACGGCATGAAGATTCCGCTGTTCCCCCTCGATCTCGTGCTTTTCCCTGGAATTCCGCTGCCGCTCCATATCTTCGAGCCGCGCTACCGCCAGATGACTGCCGAGTGCCTGGCTGCCGATGGGTCCTTCGGCGTAGTGCGCGCGCTGCCTGAGGGCCTGGCCGTCATCGGCTGCACGGCGCAGATCACTCAAGTGCTGCACCGCTATCCGGACGGCCGCAGCGACATCCTCACCCAGGGCGTCCAGCGCTTTGAAATTGAGCAGCTCGTCGATCAGGGACCTGTGGGGCACGGACCCATGGGTCAGGGAGAGGACACCCTGCTCTGCCTGCACGCTGAAGTCGATTTCCTGCCCGATACTGGGGATCAGGCGATACGCTCTGCGCGTGAGGAGTGCGTCGCGCTGCACTTCGAAGCGCAGCATCTGGTGGGAACCGGCGAGTCCAGTATGCAGTTCGATCTCGACCTTCCAGTTGCCTACCTCGTTGCCGCATCCATGCCCACGGATATGGATTTCAGGCAGCAGCTGCTGGCCCTCCGTTCTGATGCCGCGCGCACCGAGATGCTGCTCCTCTATTACCGCGACCTTCTGCCCAGGCTGCGCCGCGGCGGGCAGGTTACCCAGAGCGCTTCCACCAACGGACACATCATGTGAGTCGGCATCCTAACCGGCGCCCCGCATCGAAAGCTCGAAAACAGTAGAGTAGAAGCAGCGCCGCGCGCCTGGAGGGTTCCCCGCATGTCCCAGCCAATGTCTTCATCCCGGACAGCCGTACTTCCCACGACGCTCGGCCAATTGCGCGCCAGCAAGGAGTTTACGGAGAAGCGTGTGAGCCGCAGCGTGAAGGACGAGCTGCGCGCCAACCTCATTCGCCGTCTGCAGGACCAGGCGTCCGGAAAAAATGCGGAAGCGATCTTCCCCGGAATCATCGGCTTTGACGACACAGTGGTGCCGCAGATCATCAACGCCATCCTCTCCCGCCAGAACTTCATTCTGCTCGGCCTGCGCGGCCAGGCCAAGAGCCGCATCCTGCGCGCGCTGACGGAGCTGCTCGATCCCACTGCGCCGTATGTGGCCGGATCAGAGATTCGCGACAATCCCTACCGGCCCATCTCCAGATACGCACGTGATCTCATCGCCGAGCGCGGCGAAGATACGCCCATTGCGTGGATGACGCGCGACGAGCGCTACGTCGAAAAGCTGGCCACGCCCGATGTCACTGTTGCCGACCTTATCGGCGACGTCGATCCCATCAAGGCTGCGCGCTCCGGCTCTGATCTGTCGAACGAGCTCACCATGCATTATGGCCTCTTGCCACGCGCCAATCGCGGCATCTTCGCCGTAAACGAGCTGCCCGATCTTGCGGGAAAAATTCAGGTCGCGCTCTTCAACATCATGCAGGAAGGCGATGTGCAGATTAAGGGCTACCCGGTGCGCCTCGCGCTCGATGTCGCGCTCGTCTTCAGCGCCAATCCAGAGGACTACACGGCGCGCGGCAAGATCGTGACGCCGCTCAAGGACCGCATGGGCTCGGAGATTCGCACCCACTACCCGCAAACCGTCGACGAAGGCATCGCCATCACGCGCCAGGAGAGCTGGAGCGAGCGCAACTGCCTCACTACGGAAGTGGCGGACTACATCTACGAGCTGATCGAGCAGATCGCTTTTGTCGCCCGCGAAGACAAAAGGGTCGATAAGCGCTCTGGTGTTTCGCAACGCCTGCCCATCTCCACCATGGAGCTCGCCGTCTCAAACGCGGAGCGCCGTGCCCTGCTGCACGGCGAGTCGCTCGCCTTTCCGCGCGTCGGCGATGTCTACACCGCGCTCCCCGGCATCACCGGCAAGCTCGAGCTGGAATACGAAGGCGAGATGAAGGGCCCCGACGTTGTTGTCCGCGAGATCATCCGCACCGCCATCCTCCGCGTCTACGACCGCTACTTCGCCGAGACCAACACGCAGCAGATCGAGCAGTGGTTCAACCTCGGGGGCACGGTAAAGATCGAAGACAGTCAGTCTGCGAAAGCGACTCTCGGCGAACTCGAACAGATTCAAGGCCTGTTCGAAAAGCTGGCCCCGCTGGACGTCACGCCAAAGGACGCACCGGAAAAGATCGTTGCCGCAGCCGAGTTCCTGCTTGAAGGTCTCTACGCGCACAAGAAGCTCAGCCGCAGTGAAGAACGCGGCTTTAGCGCGCAGGAGCGTGCCCGCGCGGGCGCGGAGCGCAACCAGGAACGCCGCGACGAAGCGCGCGAATACGAGCAGTGGCAGCAACGCCGCTCAAGCAAGCAGCGCAGCGGATTGAATTAGGCCCCATCCACCCATCAGGTTGGATCACAACACGCCGTTAAACGAAACCTTTTGAATGACGCCTGTCCAAAGGTGTTGGCAGATCCACATGAACAGAGGGAAGACGATCACCAGCGAAATAGTGCTCAAAGTTACTATGGCCGCCATCTGCTGTTCGTAGACTCCATGTTTCTCGGCCACGGCAAACGCCATCTTGGCCGTCGGCAGGCTGAAGGAAATTACCAGCGCAATCGAAAAGAGCGGCGACAGCCCAAAAAGTCTGGCAAACGCAATTGCCAGCAGCGGCGAGGCTACAACCCTGACAAGCGTGACCCACATGGCCTCGCGAATCGAGCTATGCAATGCAGATGCGCCGATCGTCATGCCCACCGCAACCAGCGGCACTGGGATTGCCGCAGCTCCCAGAACAGATAGGCTCTCCCTGATCCATCCCGGCAACGGTATCGATAGTGCAGCGATCAGAATGCCCGCGATCGTGGCAATCACCAGCGGGTCCAGGGCCACATGACGCAACGAAGTGAGAAATACGGCTCCGTATCCTGTTTCGTGTCCTGCCTGATCGCCCCGGTCCACCTCCAGCAGGAAGAGCGTTATGGGAAGGATGGTGAAGTATCCAAGGATCAGACTGATGACAACGGCAACGATGGCTTCATGTCCGATTGCGACAAGCAGCAGCGGCAATCCAACCACCATCGCATTGAACTTCGAGCATGCAAAGGCGGACAGAGCGCTCGTGCCTAGTGACCGTTGCAGGACGAACCGATTCACCATAAAACCGGCAGCATAGATCACCAGCATCAGCGCGGCAGTCGCAAGGATGAATCGCAGGTCGAATAAGACGACCAGGCTCTGCGTCGCAAGATGACCGACGATGAGTGCAGGAAGAAAGATGTACAGGAATGCAGAAGTAAGCGCCTTGGCGTCTTGCGATCCAAGGAAGCGGACCCGCACCGCAATCCACCCGATCAACACCGGCACGAGTACCGGAAGCACCATCGTGAACGGCCCGAACTCGCCCATGTGTTCTTCACCTGCTATCAGCGCTTGAATGGCAGCCAATATATCGAAGAACGCTCAATGGCCCAAACTGATTCAGGTTAATCTTTCCCCGCACCCTCAAATGCAGGCCAGTCGCTGTATCCCTTCTGATCGCCGCCGTAGTACGTCTCCTGCGGAGCATCCACCAGCGGCACGCCATCGCGCAATCTCTGCACCAGGTCAGGATTGCCGATGAACGGCCGCCCGAAGCTCACCAGATCGGCGCGTCCGGAGTTCAGCGCCTCCTCCGCAAGCTCCCTGTCGTAGCGGTTGTTCGCGATGTAAGTCCCGCGGAAGCGCCTTCGCAGCGCGGGAAAATCCACACCGCCCGGAGCTTCGCGCGTTTCCCGTGTCACGCCTTCGATCACTTCAAGAAACGAAACGCCCAGCGCGTTCAGTCCATCGATGTACTGGCTGTAGGTGCCCATTACATTGCTGTCCAGCGGCGTCTCGCCTGGGCTGGTGGTTGTGGGAGAGATGCGCACGCCCACGCGGCCGCCCCCGTCCCACGCATCCACTGCAGCCTTCACCGCCGCTAGCGGAAAGCGCAGCCGGTTCTCCACCGATCCGCCGTACTCATCCGTGCGCTTATTGGTTGAATCGCGGATGAACTGCTCCAGCAGGTAGTTGTTTGCGGAGTGCACTTCAACTCCATCGAAGCCCGCCTGCCGCGCATTCCCCGCCGCGTGCCGGTAATCCTCCACAATGCCCGGTATCTCGCGCGCCTCCAGCGCACGCGGTGTCACCAGCGGCTTCGGCCCTTCATAGGTAAATGCGTCGCCTCCCGCCTTGATCGCGGATGCCGAAACCGGCATCGCACCGCTGTGCAGGTCCGGATGCGAGATCCTGCCGGTATGCCACAACTGCATCACGATCAGGCCGCCTCCCTCATGTACGGCGCGCGTCACCTGTTTCCAAGCTTCGACCTGCGGCGCACTCCAGATGCCCGGCGTAAACGCATAGCCGATCGCCTGCGGCGAGATGTTCGTCGCCTCCGAGACAATCAGCCCCGCGCCGGTGCGCTGCCGGTAGTACTCCACCGCAAAATCCGGTGGCACACCCGCGCGGCTGGCACGCGCGCGTGTCAGCGGCGCCATCACAATCCTGTTCTTCAGCTGCAGGGGGCCCAGTTCGTAGTCGCGAAACAACAGCGACATCTCATCACTCATGCGCAATCTCCTCACTAGAGAGATGCGTTCTCTTTGCAAATGACCCTCAGGAAATCTTGGTCCTCAGCGAACCGGAACCGGCAAATCCTGCATCATCGCCGCGAATCCGGGAATATCGAGCGACTGCGCACCGTCGGAGAGCGCGCGCTCCGGCTGCGGGTGCACCTCCACGATCAGTCCATCGGCGCCCGCGGCCAGCGCCGCGCGCGAGATCGCCGGCACCAGCTCCCGCCGCCCCGTTGCGTGCGATGGGTCGGCAATCACCGGCAGGTGCGTCATGGTCTTCGCCAGCACCATGCCGCCGATATCGAAGGTGTTGCGCAGTTCCGGATCGTAGGAGCGAATGCCGCGCTCGCACAGCACCACCTGATCGTTGCCGCCGGCCAGGATGTATTCCGCCGCCAGCAGCCACTCCTTCACCGTCGCTGCGGGACTGCGCTTCAGCAGCACCGGTCGTCGCACCTTGCCGAGCCTTCGCAAGAGTGCGAAATTCTGCATGTTGCGCGCACCCACCTGCAGCATGTCGACGTGGTCGCTCACCACTTCGATGTCCTCCGTGCTCATGACTTCACTCACTACGGGCAAGCTGGTCATTTCCGAGACTTCACGCAGGATCAGCAGCGCCTCCAGTCCCAGCCCCTGGAAGTCATAGGGCGAGGTCCGTGGTTTGTAGGCGCCGCCGCGCAGCAGCGTCGCGCCCGCGGTCCTCACACCCTGTGCCGCGGTCAGAAGCTGTTCGCGCGACTCGACCGAGCATGGCCCGGCAATCACCACCGGAGCGCCACCACCTATCGCGACACTGCCCACGCGCACGATGGTCCTGTGCGCGGTGTGGCGCTTCGCGGTCAGGCGCTCGGGACCTCGTTTCGTCTCAGGACCAGCTTCTATCGTCTCCAGAACTGCGGCTGCTTCGCTCATGGTCTCTCCGATGTTGTGTGCAGAAACGAAAAGGCCGCGATTGGAATCGCGGCCTTCGGGACGTTTGCGCTTTGCTCTTAGATCATCTTGGATCAGGATGCGCACACGCCGCCGAGGCCGCTATCGGAAACCAATAACGGTAAGCAAAGCTAAATCGGCTGCTGGCGCAGAAGGTCATCGCTACCAAGGTGCCATCCTGCCGCGACAATGTCAACCGGCATCCTTCCCACCGGACCGCAATTTCCAAAGCAGCTTCCGCATCATTCCCATCAGCAGATGTGTATCCGCATCGGTGACATGGAGCCGCAGCAGCATGCGCCGCACCTCGGCCGCGGTGCTTTTGGCGGCCTCCGGATGCGTGTAGCCGGAGACATCCAGCAGCTCCATCATCAATCCGCCGAGCCGCTCCAGCTCTCCAGAAGCAGGTCCATCCCAGGAAATGGCGCGCTGCCCGTCCTCCACAATTGGCGCTGCGCTCGCGCGCGCCAGCTCCCATAGGCAGACGGCCGCAGCCTGCCCCAGGTTCATCGAGGGCTGCGCATCTTCCGTGGCAATCCGCACCAGCCAGTGGCAATGGTCAAAGTCCTCGCGCGTCAGCCCGTGCTTTTCCGAACCGAACAGCAGGGCCACACGACCCTGTGCCAGCGCGGCATGCACCGGGGACGCCGCCTCTTCGAGCGCAACCAACGGCTGCTCCAGCTCGCGCCGGCGCGCCGCCGTCGTGCCGATCACCAACCGGCAATCCTCAACGGCATCCGCGACGCTAGCCAATTCCCGCGCCTCCGCGAGGACCGCGCCGGCTCCAACCGCGGAGCGAGCCTCGCGAAACGACGCCTCGTAAGGCGCTACCAGCCGAAGCTCGCGCACGCCAAAGTTCTGCATCGCCCGCGCGACCGCGCCAATGTTCAGCGGATTGCGCGTCCGCACCAGCACGATCACCAGATGTTGCAAATCACTCCTCAAATCAGAACCGCGCCCCTCTTTATTCGCTCTACAATCATTCCTTATCACCTATGGCTTCACCACCGGCATCCGGCAGCGTTGTCTCCGGCACTTCGCAAAAAAGCGCTTCCCGCAACATCATAGGGATCGCGTTCCTGCTGATCTCCGCCCTCTATTTCGCCGACACGCTGTTGCGCACTTCACTCAAGACATTCTGGTTTGACGAGATCATCACCGTCCTGCTGTGCAGGCTTCCCACCTTTGGCGCCACGTGGGCCGCGGTTCTGCACGGCATCGATTTCAATCCCCCGCTCTTCTATCTTGCTACTCGATTCGGACAATTTTTCACCGGCGATGGCCTGATCGCTTCGCGGCTGCCGGGCATCGTTGGCCTTTGGGTCTTCTGCATCTGCATCTATGCCTTCGTTCGCCGCCGCCTAGGATCTTTGCAGGGGTGCGTGGCGGGGCTGTTTCCTATCTTCACGCTCGCGCATACGTACGCGTATGAGGCACGTCCGCAGGGGATGGTTCTGGGATGGTGCGGCCTCATGCTTGTGTGCTGGCAGCGCGCGCGAGGCGGCCGCAACTTCTCTCTGTGGACGCTCGCCCTCTTCCTCAGCTCACTCGGCGCGCTTCTCACGCATGTCTACGCGGTCTACCTTTTTGTGCCGTTCCTCGCGGTCGAAGCGCTAGGTTTCCTCGGAAAGTGGCGTGTGCATCCTGGCGCTCTGGTGGCGCTCGTGCTGGCTCCTCCCTGTGTCGCTCCGCTCTATCTGCAGATGATGCGCAACTATCGCGCAGTCACCTCCCTCGGCGGACTGCGTATCCATCCCTATGAAGTGATCCAGCACTATCTGGTCGCGATGGTGGGACCTGCGCTCGTCCTGCTGCTGATTTTTCTTTTGCTGCTCGCCATCGAGCGTAGAAAGCCGGACGCCAGCCTTCCAGCGATGTCTCACGGGCGGCTCCTAACGGAAGAGATCTGGCTCGCCTCCATCTTTGGTGGCCTTGTCGTCATCGGGGCGATCGGTGTCAAAATCAGCCACGGTCCCTTCTTCGACCGCTATTTCCTTGCGGCCGCCGCAGGTTACGCAATCCTCTTAGCGCAGGCTACGGTCACCCGCACACGCCGCGCTCTGGCCGCCGAGGGATTAGTGGCCGCGATGCTGCTGTTGCTCGTCGCAGACATCGGCGTGGCCTCCTACTGCCGCTGGCATCATGCGGATTTCGATCAGGTCGAGCCTGCCAGCCTGTTTCCCTTCCCTCCCGATCCGCATCGACCGCTGCGGAGAGATGCTGCCTTAGTGGAGAATCACGGCTCCCAGGACATACTCGTGACTCAAGAGCACACGTACCTGTATCTCTACTTCTACGCGTCACCGGAACTGCGACGCCGCCTCTATCTCGGCTATCCCGATCCAAAAGATCCGGCGCTGCCTGCGTACCAACGTGAGTCACTTTGGCTACACCTCGGCGATCTCCGCGCTGTCAGCTTCCCCGGTTTCTTCGCTACCCGCCGCGATTTCTATGTCTACAACCCCATCGATGGAGTCGAGAACGGCACTTGCCAGGACTGTCTCCAACCGATTCTCGATGGCGGCTACACTCTGCGGTCTGTCGCGCACGATACGGACAATGTGCTCGAATACTTCAGCAAATGACTCGGCGCCCGTAGCTTTCGCGGATTCGGAAGGACTACGCTGGAAGCATGAAGCGCGTCCGCTACACGAAGTACATCGGCGATCTCGCCTCTGAGATCGAGATGGACGATCTGCTCAAGGCCCTCTCCGACTATCTTCTCGACTCCGGCTTCCAGGACCCCTACTCCCGCTTCTCCGAGCTGAACGGCGACCACACCCTCGAAAATCTACGGGAGGCCATCCGCCAGGCGCTTGAATCCGGCGAGCTGCTCGACGAGGACGCGCAGCAGCGCCTGCAGCAGATGTCCGCCGAGCAGGTGGAAGAGCTTATCGACCGTGTGATCGAGCGTATGCAGCAGGAGGAGTACGTCTCGATCGACGCGCCGCACGATCCCTCGCAGGCGGCTAAGCGTCCGGGCAGCACCGGCCGCGCGGAAACTGAAGCACGATTCGAAGTAACGGATAAGAGCCTCGACTTTCTTGGCTTCAAGACGCTCCGCGACCTGCTCGGCTCACTCGGTAAATCCAGCTATGGCCGCCACGACACGCGCCACTGGGCTACAGGCATCGAAGCCTCCGGCGCATCGAAGCAATACGAGTTCGGAGACGTTCTCAACCTTGACGTGAACACCACGCTCAACAGCGCGCTCTCCCGCGAAGGCATCACGCTGCCGCTCAACATCGAATACCGCGACCTGCACGTCCACCAGTCGGAATATCAGAGCTCCTGCGCCACCGTCGTGCTGCTCGACTGCTCGCACTCGATGATCCTCTATGGCGAAGACCGCTTTACGCCCGCGAAACGCGTGGCCATGGCGCTCTCGCATCTCATCCGCACCCAATATCCCGGCGACTCGCTCTCGCTCGTGCTCTTTCACGACTCCGCCGAGGAAATGCCTGTCTCGCAGATCGCGCGCGTCAAGGTCGGTCCCTACTACACCAATACGCGCGAAGGTCTGCGCGTCGCGCAGCGCATCCTCGACCGGCAGCGCAAGGACATGAAGCAGATCGTCATGATCACCGACGGCAAACCCAGCGCGCTCACTCTGCCCGATGGCCGCATTTACAAAAATGCTTTCGGCTTAGACCCGCTCGTCATCGCCGAAACGCTGGAAGAGGTCAGCCGCTGCAAGCGCAAGAACATCATGGTCAACACCTTCATGCTGGCGCAGGACTTCGGCCTGGTGCAGTTTGTGCAGAAGGTGACATCGATGTGCCGCGGCAAAGCCTACTTCACGACGCCAGACCGGTTAGGTGAGTACGTAATGATGGACTACATGCAGCGCAAGATGAAGACTATCCACTGAATGTTGCCATGGCTCACAGGGGAGTGGGCATCCTCCTCCTTGCTCCGTGGCGGATGTGGAGCACATCCACTCGCCTCTTCTTCTCCTGAATGCGAAAGATAACACGATAAATATGCGGCTGGTTGCCGTATAGCAAATGCCGCAGCCGCGCGTCTTCCGGAATTCTTGGACAGCGCTTTGGATGCTCACTCAATGTGAGGATTGCTTCCTTCAGACCTCCATACCATTCGCGCGCGGCAGTGGAAGGCTCCCCGTCAATTGCTTCATAGAGGCTGGTAAGATCTCGCCTTGCCCGGCCAGACAAGTTAACGAGATATGCCATGCTCAGCTTCGAACTCTCTGAAGAACTCACCCGCGGGTTGAGTGCGGCCATGGCTTACGTCTTCCAATCCCTGGCGAATCCCTTCTCGAGCGTCTGCGCGCGCGGCAATATCCAGCAGGCGCTGATAGGCCCCGGCATCCTGAACCACCGCAGCCGCCCTGCCATTCACTGTCAGAACCAGCGGGCGTTTCGTCCTTTTCAATCGCTTCATTAGATCGCCGGAAGCCCGCCGAAAGGCCGTGAGGGACTGTATGTCTTGAGTGATATCGAGCACTTCGCACCTCATTCTTTGGGCGCACCTTTTAAGGTGCTTTGGCAATCATATACCTCCACAGCGATCATTTACTCAGTGGATGCGCAATCGACATCGGCTTTCAGATCTGCGAAGCCGCCAGCGGGCTCAAAACCAAATTCGAGATATTGCAGACAATCGCCTCATAGCTATACCGCGGCGAAGCAGACAGCTTCTTCCAGTCCGGATCGGAGCTGAACGCGGCCCAGCCCTTCTCCAATTCCGCTAGATTTGCAAAGCTCAGCATGTATGTCAGCTGCGGCAATCGCGAGCCAATCAACGCATCGCTGAAAAACACCGGATGGCAGCCTGCCTTCTGGAAGATCTCGAACTCGCCTTTGTGGAACATGTCCACCTTGCGCGCGTGCGCTGCATCGCTGGGACTTTCGTAGGTCCGAAGCTGAAAGATGCGTTTGCTTTTTGTCGCCGTCGTCGCCGGTAGAATCAGCCGGGGCCACCCTTCGAAGGCCGACAGCAACGTGCTCTCCATGCGGAGAAATGCAGGGGCAGTCGCCGGCGCATTCCAGAAAGGCTCCGCCGCTTTCATGAATTCGGCATCCTTCACCAGCCGGAGTTCGATGGACGCTAGCGCCTCCACCGTGTGCCCCGGAATCAACAGATAAAATGCCGGCGTCTCCGGCCCGTAGTCCAGCTTGAATGCGCCAATTGGTCCCATCGCCATGCGCGTCAGCGCCGGAATCAGCGCATCTTCAAAATAGCTTTCAACCAGTTTGGTCTGTGGTCCCGCTTGCAATTGATAGCGGCGGATCAGGTAGTACTCGCGTGCGTTGGGCGATGGGGTCGCCTGTGCGACGCCTTTGCGTGCCGCCGCAAGTGCGGCGCTGGCCAGGGAAGTGGTAAGAAAGGTTCGGCGTTTCAAGCAGGTCTCCTATCGATGCCGATTCTAGCGGTTTGGCGCTACCGCACATCAAACGCCCTCCCCTCGCCCACTCCGCAGCCTCTCAAAAAACCGAATCACCGCATCCAGGTCGCACTCCGCGAGCGTCCCCAGCAGCCGTCGGGTCTCCCTCTCCACTTCCTCGTACATTCCCGCAACCTTGCGAATCCGCACCGGCGCCAGCGTCACGATCAAGCTGCGTCGGTCCACCGGATTCGGCTCCCGGCGGATATAGCCCGCCTTCTGCAGCCGGTCGAGCGCCACCGTCACGCCACCTGTGCTCAGCCCACTCCAGGTAGCCAGCCGCCCCGGCGTGGCCGGTCCGTAAAGCTGCAGCATGTGAATTATCTGCATGTCCGTCAGGCTCAGCCCGGCCTTCTCCGCCGCCTGGGTATTGAAAAAAATCGCCGCGGCGATGAACTTACGGATTTCCAGAATGATCTTGTCCGATGCAGTGACCGGCTCCCGAACAACCCCCAGCACCGCCGTCTCTTTCTTCCCCGCCCGGCGGGATTTCGCTTTGATGGCCATGGACAACTCTCATCCTTTGCCTTATTATCCTTATATCTTATTTAATAAGATATAAGGAGAATAAGCGATATGACTGCTGCAGTTAAAGCTTACAAGGGATTGGGCATGGAAGGCAGCATCGCCCGCTGGTATGACCGCACCACGCGCAAGGACATGCCGGAAATCAGACAACTGGCTGCGAGCATCGCAGCGATGGTTCCAGCAGCGGGCTCGGTATTGGAGGTGGCACCGGGGCCGGGCTTTCTTTCGATCGAGCTTGCGAAACGCGGATTGCAAGTGCGCGCCGTGGACATCAGCAAAACCTTCGTCGAGATCGCGCGCAAGAACGCCGCGGCCGACGGGGTAAAGGCCCGCTTCCAGTTAGGGAACGCCGCCGCATTGCCCGTCGACGACGCCAGCGTCGATTTCGTCGTCTGCCGCGCCGCGTTCAAAAACTTCTCCGAGCCAGTAAAGGCGATGGCCGAGATGCGCCGCGTCCTGCGGCCGGGCGGTACCGCGCTGCTGATCGACATGCGCCGGGATGCATCCCTCGACGAGATTCGCGACTATGTAAACGGCCTCGGGGTCAGCCGCCTGAATCGCTGGTTCATGATGCTCAGCTTCCGCGGCATGCTGATCAAGCGCGCCTATCCGCTCGAAGAAATCCGCCGCATGGCGCTCCAAGCCGGGTGGACGGACGTGCGTATCGAACCTGCGCCGATGGGTTTTTCCGCGTGGACGACGAAGTAGTGGCGGTCACGGGCGGAGGCCCGCCGAAGAAATCTCGAAATGAGTCCCCTTTCGGCGGGTTCCTTTTTATCGCTTGCTCATCCGCAGGCTCTCCCAGCTGCCGTCTGTCGTCCAGCCGCCATCCACCGCCAAAGCCTGCCCGTTCACAAAGCCGCTCTTTTCCGGATCAGCCAGGAACGCAATAGCGCGTGCCACATCCTCCGGCGCGGCAAAACGCCCCATCGGGTTTCGCTGCGTGATGTCCGCATCGGAATAAGTGCCACGCGCCTGGTCCGCGGCATCCATCTCGGTCTTCACCCATCCCGGACATACGGCATTCGACCGCACGCCGCGCCCGCCCCACTCCGCTGCCAGCGTGCGCGTCAACCCGATCAGTCCGTGCTTGGAGGTGTTGTAGGCACTGCGATCGCTCACTCCCATCAGTCCGGCAATGGAAGCCACGTTCACAATGCTCCCCAACCGCTGCGCCAGCATCACCGCGCCGAAGTGCTTCGCCAGTAGAAACGGGGCGACCAGATTCACCTCCAGCACGCGCCGGAACTCCTCGATCTCCACCGTCTCCGCCGGCTTGATAAAGCTGATCCCCGCGTTGTTCACCAGCGCATCCACGCGGCCCCAGCGCTTCTGCACCGTGCGGGCCGCGCGGATCACCACGCCTTCATCGGAAACATCACCCAGGTATTCCGTCGCATCCGCGCCCGCTGCACGAACCGCGGCCAGCGTAGCCTCAGTCGATCGAAGATCGAGCAGCGCCAGCGCATAGCCCTCTGCTGCAAGCACCTCTGCTGTGCGCCGCCCAATGCCCTGGGCTGCCCCCGTGATCACCGCTACCTTCATCTCGACACCCCTTGTGCCCAGATTCTATGTGGTCGAGATTCTTTCGACAGCCTGCAATCCGCTGCTCATGCAGGAGCATGGGTTAGCGGCGTATGAAAGCGGCGCCCCGTAGCCGGGGCATGTCACCGGCGGACTCCCAGGACACGTTGCCCCGGAGTACGACCGGATGAACGCCGATCTCCGGCCGCCTGCTGTCCCGGCCAACCGCGCCTGCACCTTCGTCCATCCCACAACGCAGTCGCAGCCGTATGCGTCGCAGCTACGTGTCTGCCATTTGTGTTTTTGGAGTGAAGGAGATTTCCATGAGCTTGCGTGACGTGCTCGTAGATGAGTTGCGAGACTTGTACAGCGCTGAAAACCAGTTGGTGAAGGCCTTGCCGAAGATGGCCAAAGGCGCGGAACATGCGGAGGTGAAAAGCCTCATCACCCAGCATCTTGATCAGACGAAGGGACAGGTGGATCGCTTGAAGCAGGTCTTCCAGCAGTTGGAAGAGAAGCCGACAGGCGAGTTCTGCAAGGGCATGGAAGGCCTTGTCGCCGAAGGTGCCGAGCAGCTTGAGAGCGACGAGGAAGGTGCAGCCAAGGACCTCTGCATCGCCGGGGCCGCTCTCCGCATTGAGCACTACGAAATTGCCGGCTACACTGCGGCCATCGCGATCGCCAAAACGCTCGGCGAAAGGGAGATTGTCAGCCTGCTTACCCAAACGCTGAACGAAGAAACAGAAACGAGCAAGAAGATTCTGAGTACCTCTAAACCACTTCTGCAGGAAGCCAGCGAAGAAGGCGAAGAGGAAGAAGAAGATGAAGAAGTGGAACAAGAGGAAGAAGAATAGATCGCTTCATCCGGAACCTTCCTTGGGCGCGCCAGAAACGGCGCGCCTTCCTTTATGCATGCGCGGCTTCCGTCGTTTCTAGCGGCAGCGAAATCCGCGTCGTTGTGTTACCGTTCCGGGCATGCCGAAAGCGTCTACAGTTCTCGCCAGCCTGCTCTGTCTTGTCATGCCCGCGCTTCCCCTCGCAGCACAGACCTCCAAAGCTCCAGCCCCGCTCACTGGCTCCATCGCAGCACATGCGGACTGGCCCAAAGCCAATCCAGCGGATGTCTCCTCTGTAGATAACATCCTCGCCGCACTCTATGACGTGATCTCCGGTCCCGCCGGCCAGCCCCGAGACTGGAACCGCTTCCGGTCCCTCTTCATCCCGGATGCGCGGCTCATCCCGACTCGCCACGCGAAAACCGGGAACGGCGCCGATGTCGTGCTCTACACCCCGGAGCAGTATCAGGAGCGCGCTACAGCCGCCCTGGAAAAAGGCTTTTTCGAACGAGGCATCCACAACACAACGGAAAGCTTTGGCAGCATCGTGCACGTCTTCTCCGCCTATGAATCGCGGCACACCAAAGACGGCAAACCCTTCCAGCGCGGCATCAACTCCATTCAGTTGCTCAAAGACGGCGATCGCTACTGGGTGGTCACGATCCTCTGGGATGGAGAGACGCCCGCTACTCCGATTCCAGCGAAATATCTGCCCTGAAGTGACCGCGGTTGAAACACCTTGTGGTGGGCAACATTGCGGCCGGTAAATCCAAGGCTGCGAACTGCCCGTGCTATTGCGGCTGCCACAACTCCACGCGGTTTCCTTCGCCATCTTTAATCCACGCGAACCGGCCATTCGCCTCATCCTGCCGCTTCGGGTCGATCCACACGCCCTTCGCCGCAAGCTGCGCCAGCAGCGCGTCCAGATCGTCCACGCGAAAATTCAGCATCGCCGCCTGCTCGCTGCCGCCGAAGTATTCCGTATCTGGCGGGAACAGCGACCAGACAGTGCATCCGCAGCCCTCCGGCGCCGCACACTGCTCCCACACAAACACCACGCCGCCCCATTCCGTCACCGGAAGCCCCAGGTGCTCCGCGTACCACGCGGTGAGCCGCTTCGGATCGCGAGCCCGCACAAATACGCCACCCAGTCCCGTCGCCTTCGCCATACCCCTCCTCGCTTCACTACTCGCGCCAGGCGTACACCAGGTGCCCCAGGCCGCCGCGCACCGTCCACTTGTCCGAACGTCCAGCGTAATATCGCGCATGGATTGACTAGTTGTCCAGGCCGGCTGCAGCTTTCCCGTCATATGTACACGCATTTTCCTGCTATATGGTAGGAATGCTGGCGAGCCTTTCCGCCAAGGAGTCCGAAGCTTGAGCAAAAGGACCGGATATCTGGCTGCAATCGCGGCGCCCATCATCTGCTTTTATGCCGTACTGGCTCATCATCTAGTCAACCTTCCCGTCGGGGATGACTATGAAACCGCGCTGCCATTCATGGCCCGCTTTGCAACCATGAACTGGCTGCACCGTCTGGGACTCATCTTTCAGTTTCAGCACAACGAGTACAAGCTTTTTTTCGAGAACGCGATACTTGCCCTCCAGTATTCAGTCCTCGGGCATCCGAACTTCATCGCGCTCTGTATCGTTGGAGATCTTCTTGTTCTGGCTCTCTTTTTCGGCATCTGGACCTGCCTGATGCCGAAGCTCGGCCTGGATCAGAAGCTGATGATGGCCGTTCCTATCGTCTTCCTGCTTTTCCAGCTTCGCTACGCAGAGGCGCTGAACTGGCCTACGCCTACACTGCAGAACATCGGCGTTCTCGTCTTCGCCCTATTCTGCGTCTCGAGCCTTGCGCAGAGCCACTATCGCAGCGCCTGCCTGTTCTTCGTGCTGTCGATAGCGAGTTCCGGAAACGGCTTCATCCTCTTTCCGATCGGCGTCTGGCTTATGGCAAGGAAGCGCTCCTGGGCCGCTCTGGCCGGGTGGATTGCAATTTTCGTCGCAATGGTGGCCATTTATTCCATCCACTACACGATCTACACGCCCCCGGGCTCGCCGTCCACTCCCGTAAATTTGTTTCGACGCCTCAATCCGCTGTACTCACTTTCTTTCATGGGCTCTCTGATCGGCATGCATTGGGCGATATCAGCCACAGTAGGCGCGGCTCTGCTTTGTGCCTTCCTGCTGATGATGCGCAAGCGATATGACCGCGTGAATCCTGCCGTCTTCTATTTCGCGATCTTTCTCATTGCGACGGCGATCGCCGTTTCCAGCATCCGGAGTGGCCTCGGTCTCTACCAAAGCTTCACTGGCAGGTACCGCATTTATTCCGTGCTGCTTATGATCTGCAGTTACATCTTCGCCATGGAAATCAGCAAGCGCTGGTATCGGCCCGCGCTGGTCGCATCCGTTCTGATTTGCGTCATGGGCGACGTGTACGGTCATTACTTTTTCAAACGCAGGACCGCAGAAATGTGGGCGGAGGCTGCGATGTATGCCCAGAACATGTGCGGTGACAACGAGATTTGCCAGGAACGGCATAACGCGCTCGTGGAAGCCAGAAGCTTCTATCGCCTGCCGCCCAATGTTCCCAGCCGATAGCCGGCCGCGCAGCATGGATGTTTCTTGATCTCCTGGCGCGCTATTGCTCACACTGCCAGGGACAAGATGTAGTCGTCGCACAGCATGGTGCCGACTAGAAACTTTCTCTCTCCGATGCGCACAAACCCAACGCGATCGTAGAAGGCCAGCGCCGCCGTATTGTCCGCCTTCACGCCAAGCAGCAGGCGACGTTTTCCAAGCGAGCGCGCCTGCGCAGCCGACCACTCCAGCAGTCGCCGTCCCAGGCCGCCTCCCTGAAAGCGGTGCAGCAGATAAATTCGCTTCAGTTCGATGTCGTCTGTCGTCATCGCAACCGGCAGATCCGGCGGCGATAGCACTGCAAACCCAACCGGCGCGCCATTCAACTCCGCCAGGCAAAGCTTGTACTCAGGATCGGCCAGCCACGCCGCGTATGTGTCGGCCGCATGCTGCACCCGGCAGTGCGCCACGATGTCCGGACCGGTCAGGAGCCCGGCAAAGGTCTCCAGGAACGTAGCCGCGCCCACCAGGGCAAGCTCCTCTTCATCGCCCGGCACGCACTCGCGCAGCGCAATTTCGCTGTTCAGAGACATGCGCCGATCATAACAACCGGAACAGCCTCACTCCTCGCACCTGCTGTCATCCTGAACGTAACCGACATCGGTGCGAAGCGCCGCTCGATGAGAACACTACAAGACGTGCAGATGGAGAGCCGCTAAGCCTGCGGAATATCCAGCCGCTCCTTCAGGTCTCCCGCCAGCTCTGCCATCCGGCGCAGCCGCTGTTCCAGCTGCGGAGACGGCGGGCTCTCCCGCAGCGCAAGCTGCGTCTGCAGCAGCAGGCCGCAGATCGAGTTCCGCAGTTCACTCTCGACCGCCCGGAGCGCCGCTCGCTGCGCCGCACCCTGTTCCTGTTCGCGCCGCGCCAACGCCGCGCGCAAATCACGCACCAGCCGCGCGCTGCCTGTCAGCGCAAAGTTCACCTGCATCGGGATTGCCAGGCCGGCCATCTTCCACAGCACCTCAGCCCCACGTGGATCGCCTTCGGCCAGCGCGTCATCCACAATCACGGCCGCATACACTCCGGTGCGCAGTGCTTCCACGCCCTCGCGGCGCCCCGGCACCACCTCGGCATCCAGACCCATCTGCTGCATGATGGCGGCAGCACAGGTTTCTGCGCCGCTCAACGCTGAAATTACCAGTACCCTCTGTACGACATTCGCTGCTTCCTTCATAGCCCAGGTCCCCTTTTTTCGTTACGCGCCAGATCGAATTGCGCTGGTGCCATTCATCGATTCCAGCGCCTCGAGCGAGACGTTCTCCGAAAGCCCATATTCCTTCAGCTTGCGGTATAGCGTCGTCTTGCCGATGCCCAGCAGCCGGGCCGCCAGCAGCTTGTCGCCTTTCAGTTGCCGGATCGTGCTGAGGATCGCCTGCTTCTCCAGTTCCGCCAGTGGTGTCACCCGCGGCGCTGCCGCCGGCTGCATGATTGCCTGTGTTTTCTGCATATGGGACGATGCCTCCCGCCGCAACCCCAGCTCATGATTTTGTAACTGCGTCGGCAAGTCGCCGATATGGATCACGGGGCCCGAGGCCATGGTGCACGCGCGTTCGACCGCGCCTTCCAGCTCACGCACATTCTGCGGCCAGTCGTAGTCCATCATGCTGCGCAGCGCATCGTCGCTCAGCGTGTAGTTCTCTCCACTCTCGCGCGACATGCGTTCCAGGAAATGCATGGCCAGCAGGGGGATGTCGCTACGCCGCTCGCGCAACGGCGGAATCCGCAGCGTGACCACATTCAGCCGGTAATACAGGTCCTTGCGGAAGGTCCCCTTGGTCACCGCTGCCGCCAGATCCACACTGCTCGCTGCCAGAATGCGTGCGTGCAGGGGAATCCGATGGGTCGCTCCCGCCGGGCGAATCTCTTTCTCCTGCAGCACTCGCAGCAGCTTGCCTTGCAGGTCCGGCGTCAACTGACCAATCTCGTCCAGGAACACCGTGCCGCGCTCTGCCGAGGCCAGCACCCCTGGCGCATTGCGCAGCGCGCCGGGAAACGCGCCCTTCACGTAGCCGAACAGCTCGTGCTCGATCATCTCCGGCGCGAACGCACCGCAGTCCACGGTGAGGAAGGGTTGCGAAGCGGATTCGCTCTGCGAATGGATCGTGCGCGCCACCATCTCCTTGCCGGTGCCGCTCTCGCCCACAATCAATGCCGGATGATGGCTCTGTGCCACCTTGGCCAGAATGCGGTAAAGCTTGTCCATCTCCGGGCTGCGACCCACCAGGTTTCCATTGCCGCCGTTCGTGCGCAGCTTCTCGCGCAGGGTCCGGCTCACCCCGCTCACCTGCCGCTGTTGCGCCGCGCGCTCCAGCACCGTCCCCAGCTCTTCCATCAGGAAGGGTTTGGTCAGGTACTCGGTCGCCCCGCCGCGCATGGCCTCCACTGCGGAGCCAATCGTTCCCGAGGAAGTCATGACAATGATCGCCGTCTCCGGCTTCAGGGCCTTCACCTCTTCCAGCAATTGGAACCCCTCGCGCCGGCTCGCCTTCAGCTCCATCAGCAGCAGGTCTACCGTGTGAGTGTGCAGCAGTTGCTGGGCGTCCTCCGCCTCTGCCAGGCCCTCAGCCGTGAAGCCCCGCTGGGTGGCGATCTCCATACAGGCGGACCGGGTAGCGTCGTCTTCTTCGATTACGAGAACGTGCAGTCTGTTCCCGCTATGCTCGATTCCCATCATTTCGTCCAAGGCAGCACCTCAAGAAGTCAAAATTGCCGATCTGGAACCGCATCGTGCATTTATTACATACAAACCGTGCAATCTCTACAGCCCAGAGTCTAAACAAATTTCATTCCGGGAATGGTGCTGAAATCGTTGCAAAACCTGACTTCGGTAATGACGCAGCGCGGTGACCCCCCTCCACTTAAGGCGGCATCTCCCATGTATTATGTGCGGTTTACAGCGCATGCCCCTGAGCATCTGAGCGGCTGCCATACAATCCGCTACATGGCTTCCGTACGCCCACCCGAAAAAATCCCCGGTATCCGCTCTGGCCGCGCCGCCAATCAGCTTCGTCCGGTCTCCCTCACGCCCGACTACGTCGCCACAGCCGAAGGCTCGATCCTTATCTCTATCGGCCACACCCGGGTTCTCTGCAACGCCAGCATTGAGCAGGGCGTTCCTCCCTGGCTGCGCAACAGCGGCCGGGGCTGGGTCACGGCGGAGTACGGCATGCTGCCCCGAGCCACGCTCACGCGCACCGCGCGCGAATCCGAGCGCGGCAAAATCTCAGGCCGCACCCATGAAATCCAGCGCCTGATCGGGCGTTCGCTCCGCGCTGTCGTCGATATGCAGGCGCTCGGCGAGCGCACCGTAATCCTGGACTGTGACGTATTGCAGGCCGACGGCGGCACGCGAACCGCAGCCATCACCGGGGCCTGCGCCGCGCTCGCGCTAGCATTGAATCGGCTGGTCAAAGCGGGCACGCTCAAGCAATCGCCGCTGCGCCAGCTCGTCGCCGCCACCAGCGTCGGCATCGTCGACGATGAAGTTTTGCTCGATCTTGCTTATGAAGAAGATTCGCAGGCCGAGGTCGACATGAACATCGTCATGACCGAGGACGGCGGATTCGTCGAAGTGCAGGCAACCGCCGAGCGCCACGCCTTCCCCCGCGCCAGGATGCTCGAAATGATGGACTACGCCGAAGCAGGCATTCGCGAGCTCTTCGAGGCGCAGCGTGCTGTACTCGCGCAGGCCGCCGGCCCCGCCCTATAGTTCCCTCGAACGTCATCTCGTCAGAAAAGCTAACGACGGATTTGGTTCCACCAACTCGCCTCGCGCGGAAATGCCCAGACTCTCGGTCCAACGTCGCTCGATCCCAGCAGGACTCTCCGTGCCGGATAGGGCGTTAGACCGCCGCCCGGCCTGCGCCGCTCTCGCGGTCCGGTTCGCTCGTCTGCTCATGCCTCCGCGCAGATTCTGACGAACCGGCGAGGCTGATCCGGCAAAGCTGCACGATCGCAAACACCAGCAGCGCGCACGCCAGCCACGCAAACCAGTCCCCCAGCAGCAGATACAGCGTGGCGCTGTGCGCCGCCGGAACGCTCGCCACCAGCGTCGCAAATGGCGCCGCATCGCTGCGCGCCTCCGCCAGCACGCGCCCCCGGTCATCGCTCACGGTCAGGAAGCCATTCTTCGCCGCGCGAACCATGCCGAAGCCGTTTTCCACCCCGCGCATCACGGCGATGTGGCCATGCCACGAGCGATCGCGGTTGAAGTCCCATGCCGGGACCAGCATCAGCCCCACATCCGCCTTTCCATAGCGGCGCGCCGGCGCAGCGAAGTCCATGTCCTTGCAGATCGCAACGCCCCACGGCGCCGGCTGCTTCGGCAACGTCACCAGCGCGGTGCCCGGCGTCAAAGGCGATTCAAACGGCGGCAACATGTGTTCCTTGTCGTAGCTCAGCACCGCTGCGTGCGGCTGATACACCCGCGCCTGGTTGTACTTCGCCAGGCTGTCCTTCGCCGACTCAGAAACATGCACCTCGCCGACCACGATCGTCGCGCCCGTCCGGTCCGCCAGCTCCTGAAAAACCGGATCGGCCTTCGCGTTCTCTGCATCGAGCACCACGCCAAGCTTCTCCGGAAGCACCACAATCTGCGCGCCCTCCTGAGCCAGCCGCTCTGCTTCCGCCGCGTACTCTTTGAAGAGCCGCCCCGTATCCGCGCCCTCCGCGGCAACGACATCATTCGCCGGCAGATCGGATGCAATCAGCCCTACCCGCACCAGCGGACCGCGCGGCGCCATGCCCAGTCGGATGGCTCCAAAGATCAACACCACGCACAGCACGCCAAAGGTAACTGTGAGCACACGAAATGCTCGCCCCGGTTCACGGCTATGCAGACGCAGACCGATTGCCAGCGCAGCCGGAAACAACATCAGCAGAAACGTCATCCCCCACGGCCCTGTAACGGAAGCAAGCTGCAGGAATGGCAAAAACTTTAATTGCGTGTAGGCCACGCTGCCCGCGGTGCCATGCGGTGTCGTCAGGTTGCGCACATGCTCCAGCACCACCCAGACCGATGGAAACGCAATCAGCCCGCTCCACAACGCACCGCGCAACACCAGCGCGCGAAACAGCAGCACCGCCGCTGCCGCGAACGCAGCCACGACACCAAAGATGCCCAGCCACAGAGCGAACGGCATCCCCACCCGGTGAAAGTAGTCCCACAGATTCAGACCTGCCACCAGCCACGCCGCCCATGCAACCAACCCCGCAGCCCACCATGAGGAGCGCAGCGCAAACACGAGCACCGGCAGCGGCGCAAACCACATCAGCGGCCACCACGGATTGAGCCCGTTGCCGAACCAGAGCATGGCCACGGTGGCCGCAGCCGCCGCGATCCCCCATGCTCCCTGCTTCCACCTATTTTCGGATGCCATCCATATACCTCCTCATTGCCTCATGGCAGTAGGTGCGAAAACGTGCCGCGCTCATGCTGACACGACCGCCCAGGTACAGCATCATCAGCCCCTGCCACAGCGCTCCCGTCTCAAAGACAACCGCCCATACATCGGTTTCGCGAAAGTGGCCTGTTGCCATCGCCTCGCTCACCAGTTCTGCAAACTGGTTTGCCGTGGGCGACTTGCCTGCTGCAAAATCGCGCGGAAACTGCCGCGCCCCTTCACGCGGCGATAGAAACATCAGTTCGAACAATCGCGGATTCTCCAGACCGAACATCACGTTCACATCCAGAGTCCGTGTCAACCGCTCTTCGATCGACCCTGTCTTCCGCACCGCGGCGAGCCGCTCGGCGAGCTCTTGAAATCCCTCATCTGCTAGCGCGTTCAGCAACCCCTTGCGATCCGGGTAGTGCCGGTAGACAGCCATTGCCGTAATGCCCACCGCGGCCGCGACGCGTCGCATTGTCACCGTCTCCACACCCTCTTTATCCAGCAGCCGCCGCGCCGCCCGGGCGATCCGTTCTGCCGTCGATTGCGTCATGTATACAGTGTATACTTCGGCCGCCGCGATCTTGTCCACTCCCGATTTGTCCGAGTGCTACCATCGCCTGCACGGGAGAACCCTCATGCATCCACATCCACACCGCCGCCTCGCTACTCTCTTCTTCCTGCTGTTCCTGGTCGCAGCCGCGCAAGCCGCACCGGCTCGGGACAACGGGGAGAGCCAGGCGGCCATCCGCACTGTCCTCGACACTCAGGTCGCCGCCTGGAATCGTGGCGACGTCGCCGCCTTCATGCATGGATACAAAGACTCGCCCGCCACCACCTTCGTCGGTAAGACGGTGCAGCATGGATACACAACCATCCTCGATCGCTATCGCACCAACTTCAGCGGGAAAGAGAAGATGGGCCAGCTCACCTTCAGCGATCTGGAGGTCACGCCGCTCGACGCGCACTTCGCCACCGTCACTGGCCGCTACCACCTGACGCGCAGCGCAGCCGCAGGCGGAGACGCCCAGGGAATCTTCTCACTCGTCTTTGAAAAGACCGGCAGCGGCTGGAAGATCGTTCTCGACCACACGAGCTAAGGAGAGAGAGGTTCGCGGGGCTCAACAATCGGCAGTGGATTTAAAGGATTAAATTTCATGAGAGAATGGCTCCGCGACAAAGACTCCCATGCGCAAACGCCATTCCCTCTCCCGCCTGCTCGCTCTCCTCGCCCTGACCACGATCGCCGCGCCGCCGCTAACCATCGCGCAGAGCTCCGCGCCCGTGCCGCAGCCGGAAACAGTCAAGCCCTCCTCCCCGTGGATTCAGCCCCACGCCCCCGGCGATCCGCTCATCTGGGGCCGCAGGGATGGCATCGTCTTCGGTCTTCCCTCACCCGGCGGCCTTCGCGGACCTCGCGGGCTCATCCGCGTCGGCGTCCTGTCCCCCACCACCGGCAAGCCGGAGCTCCTCAACTACATCGCCATCGAGCCCGTCATCCTCGGGCCCGGCTCCCGCATGAGCCGCATGGCCTTCAGTGAGCTCGAGCCCAGCCGTCTCGATTCCGGCGAGCACGGCAAGCGCCTCTGGGTCGATCTCGGCTCCTCCGGCAAAGGCAATCTCCCCAGCGGCACGCTCGAGACCTTTCCCGGCAACCGCGACAATCCCGCCATCGAGCGGCTCAGCGTGCAGATCGACGTTGAGCGCTTCTCCGTCAACAAGGCGCACGTTCACGTCGTCGCCTCTATCGACAGCGACCATCCCGGCGAGTTGCGCCTCTCCGTCTTTGCTGACAACGACAGCCCCGCCATCGAAGAGCTCGCGCTAACCGCCACCATGGGCAACTTCGAGCGCCTGCGCCGTCTGTGGCTCCATCACTGTGTTGTGGACAGCCGCGAGCTGATGGGGAACTACACCGGCGACGCATTCGACGATCCGCCGAACTATCCGCTCGACGACATGCTGCGCACCGCGGATGGCGACGCGATCGTCTTCGCTACCTCGAACGAAAACAACCCGTCATCCACGCCTGCGCCCGGCCACTGGCAATACCCATTGCCGAAACTCACGCAGTACTGGCGCATCGCAGCGCACGACATCCAGCCCGATCTGCGCGTGCGCGTGAACGGCCGCCGCCTCTACTGGGCCTCGCACGACCCGGTCCCCGGCGGCATTGCCTACGAAAACTTCGACGTACGTCAGCGTTACATCCCCGGCCAGACATTTATCTTCGCCATCACGTCGCAGCCGCCGTGGCAATTCAAGCCGTCCGTCTCCGGCGTTACGCCTCTACCCGCATCGCTCGGCGAAGGCGTGCAGTCTGCGAAGGGCTGCGAATTGTAACTTGTTTCACGAAGCTCGCAACGCAGGCTGTTGCCGGAAGATGGGCCTGTCACAAAGGAGCAAGATGCAGCCCGCGCAAGGAAGTTCCGGGCCTGTCCACGCAAAATTCATCGCAGCGCCGTGAACATCCCAACAAACATGGGGACATTCGCAAATGCTGCGATGTTTTCAGGCCGCATCGCCGGAGTCGAATACAACAGATCGAGCGTCTAAGGAATATGCCGAGTCTTGAGACGATTGAACGATTTATCGCTCGCGTGGAACAGAATGCCCACGCAGAGGCGATCGAGGAGTTCTATACAGAGAATTCTTCTCTGCGCGAGAATCAATCTGAGCCGCGCGTAGGCCGTGCACTCCACATCGCTGCGGAGCAGAAAGTTTTTGCGCTGGCAAAATCAGTGCAATCACACTGCGTCCAGCCCGTCTTCGTGAATGGCGACAACGTCGTTGTCCGCTGGATTTTCCAATTTGATTGGTTGGATGGAACAACCACCAGGATGGAAGAGCTGGCCTGCCAGCGCTGGGAAGCTGAGCGCATTGCGGAAGAGCAATTTTTCTACGACCCGGCGCAGCGTATTCCCCAAAAGCCCCTATAGGCAAAATACCTGTGTCACTCCGAGCGCGGGCGAAGGCTCTGCAGTATCTCACTCCGCCGCCATCCACTAAGCCTGCGCCATAGCTGGGTCGGAGATACTGTCGCGTCCCGTCTCCACATGCCCGGCAAGGTGCCGCCGGTACTTCGCGTCGCCCTCCACCTTCACCAGCAGGTCATACCACCCGGAGCTCTCCTTCAACGCCCAGCGACGCTCCACTATCTCTCCACGTGTCAGTGTCAGTTTATGAGTTGAGTTTCTGTAACCGTCATGGATCGTAATCTCCCGCACGGCCTCATCATTGCGCAGCGTGAGCACGATACCCGGATGCGCTTCGCCATCCTCGTCCGTGCTCGTCTCAGGCTTCGCCGTTACAGCCACCTCAGCACCCGCGAATCGGCCCTCGAACCCGCGATAGAAACCATTCGGCCCATAGACGGAAAACTCGTAGATGTCCTCGCCTCCCGGGAATCTGTCCTTCAGCTCCGCATGCGCTTCCACCGTGTAACTCCACGGTTCGCGACTGCTGCGAGCCGCTCGCACATGAAAGACCGCGCCCGTGCCGCCCGCATTCCGAAAGTTCAGCTCCACTTCCCGCTTCGCGTGTTCTATCCCCGCATCGACAGCCAGGTCATACGGTAAAGCGCGCGCCGGCCGCGTTCCCCGCTCCTGCACCGGCATCCGCTGCTCCACTGGCGGCGCGGGCTTGTAATCAGGATGCCGCTGGTTATCCGGCGGCCGATAGGCCACCGTGCTCGGCAACCGCATCACTGCCCGATTCGCCGCCTTGAAATCGAACGCCGATGTCAGATCGCCCGTCACCGCGCGCCGCCACCGCGTGATGTTCGGCTCGTGCACGCCAAAGCGCCGCTCGAGGAAACGGATCAGCGATGTATGGTCGAACACCTCCGAGTTCACCCAGCCGCCCCGGCTCCACGGCGAAATCACCAGCATGGGCACCCGCACCCCCAGCCCATACGGACCGCCGGGATAATTCGTGTTCCCCGGAAAAATCTCGTGCGCCGTATCTACCGTGGAAAGCCCGTGCGCGCGCGAGATGGGTGGCGTGGGCGGCAGCATGTGATCGAAGAACCCATCATTCTCATCAAACATCAGGATCAGCGCCGTCCTGCTCCACACTTCGGGATTGGCCGTCAGCGCGTCCAGAACCTGAGCCACATACCAGGCCCCGTAATTCGCCGGCCAGTTCGGATGCTCCGAGTACGCCTCCGGGGCGACCACCCACGACACCTGCGGCAGCCGCCGCGCTTTCACATCCGCCGCGAAGCTCTCAAATAGCGTTCCACCCGTCGCAATCGCGGTGCCCGTCTTTGCCCCGGCATACAGTGGCGATCCCTCACCCGCCGCCTCGTATTGATTGAAATACAGCAGCGAGTTGTCCCCATAGTTCCCGATGTACGCATCCTCCGCCTGGCCCCACTTCCCCGGCGCATCCAGCCCCAGCCCCGCGTCCTGGTATATCTTCCAGCTCACGCCTGCTTTCTGTAACCGCTCCGGATACGTCATCCAACTGCAGCCGTTCTCCTCGTTGCCCACCACCGGGCCGCCGGCCATGCCGTCATTGCCCACCCAGCCGGTGAACATGTGATAGCGGTTCGGGTCCGTCGGCCCCAGCAGTGAGCAGTAGTACGCATCGCACACCGTGAACGCATCGGCCAGCGCGTAGTGAAACGGAATATCGCTGCGCGTCAGGTGGGCCATCGTCACCGCGCCTTTGCTCGGAATCCACTGGTCGTAGCGCCCCTCGTTCCAGGCCGCGTGCGTGGTCGTCCAATCGTGCGCCAGGTCCTCAAGAAACGTCAGCCCCAGCCCCGCCTCGCTCGACTCCGGCGCCGGAGGATGAAATGGGAGCACATATCCTTCGCCATCCGGCTGCTTCCATACCGGATCGCCTGAGGCCAGCCGAACCGCCCGCGGGTCATTGAATCCCCGCACTCCGCGCAGCGTTCCAAAGTAGTGATCGAACGACCGGTTCTCCTGCATCAGGAACACAACGTGCTCCACATCCTCGATCGTCCCCGTGCGGCGGTGCGCCGGAATCTCCAGTGCCCGCGCGATGCTCCCCGGAAACGCCGCCGACCCGGCCCCCGCCGTCAGCAACTGAAGAAACGCACGCCGATCCATCGCCATCGCTTTGCCCCCGAGACGGAATATTACGACCGTCGCCCCACCATATGTCTCCGCATGATCAGCCTGGCTTCCATCACGTCATCCCGGCCGTAGCGAGGAATCTGCTTTCCGGCACCCTCGCGGCAACTGCTGAGTGCTGGACCGTGTGTAACGCAGCTTGTGAAGCTGAGGGGTAAAATGATCTCGAGTTCCTACCCGCTCAAGAGATCTGCTCTACATACCTGTTAGGAGAAGCATCATGATCAAGCTCACCCCCGGCAAGCTCGCCGGCCTCAAGTCTGTCTCGGACAAACGCGGCGTGATCGCCGCCGCCGCCATGGATCAGCGCGGCTCCCTCCAGAAGTCGCTCGCCAAGGAAGCCGGCGCCGCCACGGTCCCCGCCTCCGCGCTCGAAGAATTCAAGACCCTCGTCACCTCCGTGTTGACCAGGCACGCCTCGGCCATCCTGCTCGATCCCGAATTCGGACTCCCCGCCAGCAAGCATCGCAACGGCAAAGGCCTGCTGCTCGCCTATGAGAAGACCGGCTACGACGCCACCACCGCCGGCCGACTGCCCGACCTGCTCGACCACTGGTCCGTCCGCCGCCTCAAGGAAGCAGGCGCCGACTGTATCAAGGTCCTCCTCTACTACACCCCAATGGAGACCTCCGACATCAACGACCGTAAGCACGCCTTCATAGAGCGCATCGGCGACGAGTGCCGCGCGCACGACATCCCGTTCTTCCTCGAGTTCGTCGGCTACGACCACAAGGGCGGCGACGAGAAGTCCATCGCCTACGCCAAGGCCAAGCCCGACATCGTCTCCGGCTCGATGGCGGAGTTCGGCAAGGAGAAGTACGGCGTCGATGTGCTCAAGGTCGAAGTTCCGGTCCAGATGGAGTTCGTCGCCGGCACCCAGGCCTACAAAGGCGAGACTGCCTACACCCGCGCCGAAGCGCTCCAGCACTTCCGCGATGCAGCCGGCTCAACCCACAAGCCATTTATCTATCTCAGCGCCGGCGTCTCGAACCCGGTGTTCATCGAGACCCTGGAGTTGGCCAACGAATCCGGCACCAGCTATAACGGAGTCCTCTGCGGGCGCGCCACCTGGAAAGACGGCATGAAGATCTATGCCACTAAGGGTGCAAAGGCCTTTGAAGAATGGCTCAACACCACCGGCGTGGAGAACATCAACAACGTGAATAAGGCACTCGCGGGAGCCCACAGCTGGCACGACAAGGTAGACCAGCACGCCACCCTGCACGAGCCCGTCGTCGCGTAACTACAGCCCACATCACCAGAAACACAAAGAGCGCCGCGTCAGCGGCGCTCTTTCTTATCGGGCATACTCACTCTCAACTCGGGCATCTATTCGTATCCACCCAGCCATACGCCAACGGTCCTTAGGCGCCCTGCACGCGTGCGGGCAAGTTGATGCCAAAAGTCCATTTCCATACATCGCCATGCTTCACATAGACTGACGTGCCCCAGATAGGTCCAACCTTCTGGCCATAGCAGGTACCGTCGGCAGTCGCCTCGAACGTCAGGATGCCGACTGTTGGCGAAAGCATCCTGCCTGCGACGTCAGTGAAGCTGATGCTCTTGACATCGCAATAAGGCGCGGACCAGTCCTTCAACGCGTCGGCCTTAGTTGCGAGGTGGGTGCCAAAAATATTGATGAATGAGATATCTATGGCTGTCAACTCGCCGATCTTCTTGGCGTTGTGCGTCCTCCAGTCTTCCCAAAGCTTCTTTTCGACCGCGAGCAGCGCATCGGTGCCTGCATCGCGGTCGGCCGGTGTAGCTTCGTCCTTTTGGGAAGTCCCATTCAGCTCCGCAGGCTTTACGGGAGCTGCCTTTGGATCGACAACCGGAGCTTCGGCGTGAAAGGCCGCTTTCCACTTATCTCCATCGCGAACATATACGCTCGCCACCCAACTGCTAGCTGGAATCTTTCGTCCGTCGCATGTGCCGTCCACAGTTGTCTTATGGGTGATCAGCGCCGCGTCTTTACCGAGTGGCTGTACTTGCACGTCGGACAAAGCGTAGCTCCTGATCTCGCAATCGGAGCCACTGTACTGCTGTGCCGCGGATGCCTTATCGAGCCTGCCTAACGAACTATTGCCGACAAACTTGTCCCAAAGAAATGTGCCCCAGAACTTCGCGTCCTTAGACTTCCAGGCCTCGTACGCACTCTTTTCGAGCTTCACGAGTGCATCCTTTGTGGGTGCGGCCGGAGTGGTTTTCTCAACCGTGCTCGCGGCAATCGCAAAGTTCGCCGGCACAGTTCCGGCGCAGGCTGTGAAAACGAGAGCGGCTGCGAAATACTTGATCTTGGCCATGAATTTTCCTCAAAGAAAAGATGTAACTCATGAATGGCCCAGAGCCTGCAGACCCAGCACTCAACGAAACACGTGAAAGTAAAACAGCAGCCAAACCCCCACCGCAACAACAATTCCAATCGTCCACCTATGCCGCCGCAGCAACTTCACGAACCGCTCCCACGCCGTCTCGTAGTGATACTCATGCACCGCGCGGATGGCCGCCACTTGCAGCACAATGGGCACCGTCACCCGGCGCGCCGGCGCAGCCAGCGCATTGCCGCTGAGCAGCGCGGCAAACACCAGCCCGACCGGCCCGGCGAACACCGCGATCCCCTTGGTCAGCGCGGCATTCGCCGCCAGACTTAATCCGTGGCCGAGCAACTGGTGTGCCGCCGCGTTCGCCACGATCACGCTGCCCTTGTATGCCGCGAACCCGGAGTGCTGTATCGCCAGCCGCGCCGCCTCCACGCCGCCCGGCGCCAGCAGCAGCTTGCGGTCCCGTATCTTCAGGGACAGCAGCAGCTCGCGTCGCTGCTCTGGAGACATCGTCTCGTACGCCTCCATCAGCAGCTTCGTCACAATCTCGCGCTCAATCTCGCGTGTGCTCTTCTCGCCGCTCTTCACGCCCACGCGCCCCGCCACGTCGCGCACAATCTGGTCGTAGGGCACGCCCTTGCCGCCGCGCAGCAGCAGCGTCTTCAGTGTGTTGGCGCCGAACTTCTGAATCTCCGCCGCAATGTCCCGAACATAGGCCTGGTGGTTTGGCTGGTTGTTCCGGTAGGACGCGGTCAGGGGAAGCTGGCACATCAGACCGCCTCTGGTGCAGAGAATTTCGACCAGCGGCGCCAACTCTTCGTTCGTCGCTTTGCCCAGCAACTCGACAAGCGGATCGTCTTCGAGCAGCGGCAGCGGCCCGGTTCCCTTCTGCAGCAGCCTGTCGGCAAGCCCGCTCGCGAGCCTGCTAGTCAGCCGATCCTTAGGCGGTAAGTGCGCGTCCAGCGTGGTCTCGCCAGCCTTCTCGATCTCCGGCGACTTTTCCTTCGGAACCAGCTTCCAGTCGTCCATCGCGCTCTCTGACGGAAGAATACGCCGCCGCTGCCGGGCTAGTTCTCAACCACGCTTCCGCAGCAACACCAGCACCGAAAGCCCACCCAGCCAGGCTCCCACGGCGCACCACAACATCACCGCCCGATATCCCGCGAAGAACGCGCGATCCAGCATCCCCGCAGCCTCCGCATGTTGCGCCTCGGTCAATCCGGCGGGTATCGGGGTCTCGTGCAGCCGCGCCTGCTGCGCCGTCATCTGTTGCCGCGCCGCCGCCGGCAGGTTCGACCGCGCCAACTCATGCTCCAGTTTGGAGCTGAATCCGTGCGCCAGCACAAACACCAGCACCGACACCGAAACCAGTCCACCCAGCCGCGACAGCGCATTGTTTACCGCGGACGCAATGCCCGTCTGCATCTTCTCTACCGATGTCATCACCGCTGTCGTCAACGGCGCCACAGCCAGCGTTACTCCGACACCCAGCAGCAGCACGCCAGGCAGCAGGCTGCGCCAGTAGCCGCCCCGGTCAGAAAGTGCCGCAAGCAGACAGAACCCCGCGCCCGCACAGAACGCTCCGCCCGCCAGCAGCCGGCGCTCGCCCACCTTCGCGGCCTTCGCGCCGGCTCGCGCAGAGAAGAAAAACATCAGCGCGATCAGCGGCAGAAACACCGCACCCGCCTCCGCCGGCGCATAGTGCCGCACCTGGATCACATAAAACGGGATCACGTACAGTGCTCCGTACAACGCGCCATACAGCAGAAAGGTAAGCAGGTTCGCGGCTAGAAATCGCGGAATACGAAACAGCGACAGTGGCATCATCGCATTGGCGCGTCCCGCCTGCGACCACAGGAACGCCACCAGCAGCAATCCGCCGGCTGCCAGCGGCGCCGTCACGCGGAGATTGCGCCAGCCAACCTCCGGCGCAAAGGAGAGCGCATAGATGATGGCTGCAAAGCCGGTCGTGGCCAGCGCCGCCCCCACCCAGTCCAGTGGTTGCGTTTTGCCGCGGCTCTCTGGAATGCGCGGCGACAGCAGCAGCACCAGCAGAGCCAACGGCAAATTCAGCAGAAAGATCAGCCGCCACGACCAAGTCTGCAACAGCCATCCGCCAAGCACCGGGCCCACCGCCGCAAACACGCTTGTCCATGCCGACCACGTGCCGATCGCCCGGCCGCGCTCTTCGCCAGAGAAAGATGCCGACAGGATGGACAAACTCTGCGGTATCAGCAGAGCTGCGCCGACCCCCTGCGCCGCCCGCGCCGCGATCAGTTGCTCTAGCGAAAACGATGCCGCGCATGCCGCCGAGGCCAGCGCGAACAACACCACGCCCCACACATATGTTCGTCGCCGCCCGTAATGGTCGCCAATCGCGCCGCCCAGAAGCAGCAGTGCTGCGCCAAACAGCGCATAGCCCTGCACCACCCACTGGATGCCGCCGCCCGTCGCATGAAATGCCGCCTGCAGGGCCGGCAGCGCTACATTCACTACTGAGCCGTCCATGAACGCCAGCGCCGACCCCAGGATCGTCGCCACCAGCACCCACTTGCCGTTCTCCGGTGCGCACGGCGCCCCCGCCCCCGTATGCACCTCGGCGCACGGCAGCGCGCTCGGCGATTTTGCTGCGACGGAAACGCTCACGAATCAGTGGATGCTCGAGTGACCGGCCCTGCACTTGCAAAAGGTGTGAAAATGCTTTGCGCTGCGCTCATGATTTGAACTACTTCGAGCCAAGCGCGGACAACATCACCTTCGAAACAGCCCCCAGAATCGCCGTCGACTGAGACTGGTTATCGCGATCAAGTCGAGTCACGCTGACCACCAGCGTCGCGTTCAGCTTTTCGAAGTAATACATATCGGTGCTGTAGCCATTGATCGTGCCGGAGTGTCCGCATACGCCGTCTCCCATCGCGACGCCTTCGCCGTAGATGGCATTCGTCCCTTCGAGCGGCTTCCCTTGCATGCGTTCTTTGAAGGTTGCCGCCCGCAACAGTGCTCCGCTGCAAAGCGCCCGGGCAAAGTTGTGCAGATCGTCCACATTCGAGATCACGGCGCCGGCTGCTCCCGCCAGCGGCGGATTGAATAAGGTCTTGTCGTCAAAGCGTTTCGTGGCCAGATTCCAGCCGTATCCGTGCAATCCACCCGGAACCCCTGTGCCGGTGGGATAGGAGCTGTGCGTAAGCTTCAATGGCACAATCACCGTCTCCGTGATCAACTCGCCGATATCTTTGCCGGTGATTCGTTTCGCAATGTCGGCCAGAATGTCGTAGTTGAAGTCGGTATACACGCCGACCGTATTCGGTGGCTTGAACTGTGCCTTGAGCTTGGCATAGGAATCCATCTCTTCTGCAAACGAAGGAGCCCTCGCAAGCGGAGCGTCATAGACGCGGGCCAGTACCGCGTCGTCATTGGGTGCTGGAATGCCGCTGCGCATGCGCAGAAGGTCATCGATGGTAATGCGGTCGGCATTCGGAAATCGCGGATACCACTCCGCAATCACATCGGTCTTGCGCAGCTTTCCCTGGTCGATGAGAACGAGGATGGCCGTCGCCGCAAAAGGCTTGGTGATACTAGCAATGCGGAAGGGCTGCTCCGCAGTGCGTGGAGCGCCGGACTTCAGATCCGCCGGGCCTTCGACGAAGGAATATTGCTCCTTGCCGGGAACCGAAATCCCGACCGCGATGCTCGGCAGATTGTTCTTCTTCAGGATGCTTTCGATCTCAGCATTGAGACGTTTCGCCACATCCGGACCGAACAGACCATTGGAAGCTGCAGCATGGCAGTGGGGTACGGCTGTGCACGCAAAGAGCATTCCGCACAGAGCACTGCATACTTCCGACCTAAGCCGCATGGTTGTCTTCCGCGTGAGTCGATTGGATTTGGGAGTTCCATCCTAGCAAAGCGGCCACACCTCGCAGCGTCCGACCTGGCCTTCTTGTTCTTAATCAGCCCAACCATAGCCGTCACTACGGCGCCCGCTTTGTTACATCAGGGAACCCTCGGAGAATCCGGGGCTTCGGCCTTCGCCTCTGCTTCCCGCAAAAACCGCAGCCGCGCTTCGATCGCCTCCGCCCCCACCACATGCGCATCCGTCCACTTCGTCTCCCATACCTGCTCATCCGTACGCGCGGAGCTGTTGTAGCGCCGTCCGTACCGGTGTCGCAGCATCTCGATCGCGTGGTCGGCCGTATCCTTCGCCGGCTCGGTCATCAGCAGGTGAAAGCGGTCCGGCTCGACCGCCAGGCCGCGCACCTCGAACCCGAACGTCCGCGCCGTCTGCTCCAGCAACTGCAGAAACAGTGCGCGATGTTTCTCCTGCTCGAGCTTCGGCTGCTGCTGGTAGCACACCGAGGTTATGAAGTGCAGCTCACCCTTTCCATACACACGCCGCTGGCCTTTGGACATGAAAGCATCAGATCACAATCCCGATTCGGCACCCGCGCGCCGAGAATAGACAAGAATCTGCGACTTTGCCCCATCAAAACTGCTAGCCTTGATATAGACGCGGCCTCTGGGCCGCGTCTCTTGTTTCGGTACTTCGCCGGATGCCGGTAAGTACCTTGTCTAGACGAATTTAGCCGCAAATTGTTTCTTATCAATGATTTACAGACCGGAAGAGCGGAGCGCCGCAGAGATGGTGCCTTTTGGGCTTGTTAAGCCTTGTATTTGGACTAATTTAGCGGTAACCCCTTTAACAAGACGAATTTAGCCTTCGGGAGCCACGCTAAATACCCTGAATTCAGAGACTTAGAAGGTAGCTTCCGGTGACGGGAGGGGGGAGGGGGGGTCCCACTGCGGTTACCCGTCGGTCGAACCGGATCTCGGTCAGCTCATAGCGCGCACAAAGCACGCCGCCGGAAGCTGTTGTACTACGGTCACATTTCGCCTGACAGTGACTGATCGTCCGGCGTATTCTTCAGGCGTCCGCGAAGATCACCCCGGATGGGGAGGCGACCATGGCGTCGATTCCGTCCACTCTTACCGCTTGCCTGGCATTTTTGGTCGCCAGCGCGCCTTTGGCAGCTGCGCCGCAGCCCGTCGGCTCCCCGCCCACTGCCCTGCAGCAGACCGCCCACGTCCAGCCCGCCAGTGTGCCCGAATCGCCCGCGGCGCCGCAGGTCTCGTACTTGTACGAGATGTCGCCGGAGGCGAAGGGCGACCTCTACATGGCCCGCCGGCAGTATGTCGCCGCCATCGATGCATATCAACACGCGCAGCTCACAAAGTCGATCGTCTGGACAAAAATCGGTGTCGCCTATCATCACCTCTTCGCGATGGACGAGGCCATGAAGGCCTATAAGATGGCGGTCAGTCTCGATTCGCACAATGCGGACGCCCTCAACAACATGGGCGCCGTCTACCACGCCAAACGCGAGTACCACACCGCCGCAAAGTACTACAAGAAAGCGCTGAAATATAACACCCGCTCCGCGGCCATTTACTGCAACCTGGGCACCACCTATTTCGCGGACCGCAGATACAAAGACGCGGAGAAGGCCTATAACCATGCCTTCGCTATTGACCCCAACGCCTTCAGTCACGACAGCAATGCTTCGATTGACGAAGGCAGTACCAAGGAAGAGCGGATCGCGCAGAACTACTATCTCGCCCGCGCTTTCGCCCGCGCCGGCCAGCGCGACCAGGCGCTCTTCTATCTCCGTAAGGCCTTCGACGAAGGCTTCCATGACCGGAAGAAGCTGACGGGAGAGCAGGATTTTGCCATGCTGCGCACGACCATCGAGTTCAAGCAGCTGGTCGCGGAGCAGAAACTGGAGTAAGCAGCACGGCTCACTATAATCGAGCCGTGCCCCTCTTCCGCCGCAAGCCAAGGATCAAGCAGGAACACAAGATCATGCAGCAGGCCGAGCAGGCCGCCGGCGCGCTGCTGCCGGAGTACCATCGCGCCACACCCGAGTGCCCCCACCCCGAGCACTGGAGCATGTTCGACTCCATGACGGCGGAATACGAGGTGCTCGAGTTCCTGCGCACACTCGTCACCACCATCAAGCCGGACCTCATCGTCGAGACCGGCTCGTTCCTCGGCGTCAGCACGCTCTGGATGGCCGAGGGTCTGGAGCGCAACGGCTTCGGGCGCATTATCAGTTGTGAGTACGACCCGGTGGTCTTCGCCAAAGCGCAGGAGAAGCTCGCCGCATCGCCCCTGCGCGGCCGCATCGAGCTGCGCAACGAATCGTCGCTGGAGATGCGGGTGCCGGGCACCATCGACCTACTCTTTTCCGATAGCGACATGCCCATCCGGGAGCAGGAAGTCACGCGCTTCCTGCCGCAGATGAACCCGAACGGGCTCATCCTGATGCACGACGCCAGCTCGCATTTGAAAGTCGTACGCGACGCCGCGTTGAGCCTGGAGCGCAAAGGAGTGCTCTCCGTGCTGCTGCTGCCCACGCCGCGCGGACTTGTCCTCGCGCAACCGAAGCAACGATCTGCCTAGAGCCAGCGCGCCTTCCGCATCACCACCAGCATCACGACAGTGCAGGCGGCAATTGCCGCGACGACCCAATACGCCCCGTACTGTGCGTCGATGAACGGCAAGCCCTTCACGTTCATGCCGTAGAAGCTGGTGATGACAAGCCCGGGCAGGGCTATTGTGCTCAGCACCGTCAGCACCTTCATCACCTGGTTGGTGCGGTTTGCTACGGATGAGAGATACACGTCCAGCGTGTTGTTCAGCAGGTCGCGCAATGTCTCCACGGAATCCAGCAGCCGCAATACATGATCGTAGATATCGCGAAAGAACGGATACAGATCATCGGGAATCAGATCGGTTGGATCGCGCAACATGGAATTACAGGCATCGCGCGTGTTCACCAGCACGCGCCGCAGCTCGATCAGCTTCCGCTTCTGGTCGAAGATAGCTTCGACCGTGTCGGGCGAAGGCTCGTCGAGCACCCGGTCTTCCAGCGTGTCGATGATGTCGTCACTCTTGTCGATCGACGGGAAGAACGAATCGACAATCGTATCGAGGATCAGATAGAGCAGCTTGCCCGGCGCTGTCCCTTCCGGCGCTTTCTGAGCGCGGTCCAGAATGGCGCATTCGGAGCGTCGGGCATCGCGGATGCTGATGAAGTAATCGCGCCCGACGAAGAGGCAGATCGTCCCCAGCGTAAGCTCGCCGTGCTCGACCGAGAGAATGTATTTCAGGATGTAGAAGAGGTATTCGCCCGTCTCTTCGCTCTTCACCCGTTCATTGTGGCTACGGCAATCTTCAATGTGCAGCGGGTGCAGCCGGAATTGCGTTGCGAGTTCATCCAGCTTCGGATCATTCGGATCGTCGAGCGCGTACCAGGCCAAAAGAGTCCTTTCACCACTCCGTTATCGATGCAATTGCCGCAACGCCATCCGTGCCGCGTTGTACCCGCACATGCCGTGCACTCCGCCACCCGGCGGCGTCGATGCCGAACAAAGATACAGTGACGGATCACTGGTCGCATAGAAGCGCCAGCCCGGGCGCAGGAAGAGTTGCAGCCCATCGACCGCGCCACCTGAGATGTCGCCGCCTTCGAGGTTCCTGTCCATGTATTCCAGATCGGCCGGTGGAAAGACGCGGCGCGCCAGCACGCATTCTCGAAAGCCCGGGGCAAACCGCTCCATCTGTGCTTCCATGCGCGGAAGCATATCTTCAGTCGATCCGTTCGGCACGTGGCAGTATGCCCAGGCCGTGTGCCTGCCTGCCGGCGCGCGGCTCGGATCAAAGAGCGACGGCTGCACCACGATCATGAATGGTCTCTCCGTCGTGCGGCCATTGGCTACCGCGGACTCCGATGCGGCAATCTCCGCGTCATCACCGCCGACGTGAACCGTCGCGGCGAGCGCGCAATCCTTCGCACGCCATGGGATCGGCTCGCTGAGCGCATAGTCAACCTTGAAGATGCCGGGCCCATGGCGAAAGCTTTCGTAGCGATGCCGGTCCACCGAGTTGAGCCGCGAACCGGCGATGCGCAGCAACTGCCGTGGCGTGGTGTCGCATAGCGTGATGCCCACTGGCCCTAGACTCTCCAGCCGCTCCACAGGCGTGGATGTCTGCACCTCGCCGCCGAGGGAACGCAGGTATCCAATCAGAGCATCGGTGATGGCCTGCGAGCCGCGGCGCGGAATGGGCCAGCCCACTGCGTGAGCAGTAGCCGCCATGATGATGCCGAAGGATGCGCTGAAAGGCTGCGATGGAGCCAGAAACGAGTGGGCCGCCAGGCCTGCCATGAGCGATCGAGCGCGCACGCCCTGGAAGGCTACGCGCCCCAGCGCCGCGGCGGGCAATGCGCCGCAAGCGCCCATGCGCGCCAGCAGCAGAGGATGCCGCGGCACTTGCAACAGCGGCTGTAGAATGTCCTGCGCCAGCGCCCACCAGTTACGCGACAGCGGCTCCAGCATGCGCCGCCAGGCTGGCCCGTCTTCTCCCAGGAGTCGGCTCTCTTCCTCGATATCCCGCACCAGCAGCACCGCGGTGCCGTCGTCCAGCGGATGTGCCAGCGCAGCGGGCGAGTGGATCCACTCCAGCCCATAGTCCGCCAGCGGCAGAGCGCGAAAGAATGGAGAACCCGCCGCCATGGGATGAACTGCGGAGCCGAAATCATGGTGGAAGCCGGGCAGCGTCAGCTCCAGTGTGCGGGCGCCGCCTCCGGCGACTGCCTCAGCTTCATAGACAACGACGGAAGCGCCGGCCTGCGCCAGCGTAATGGCCGCGGCCAGCCCGTTCGGGCCTGATCCCACCACAGCCGCGGTTTGAGGCGCTGCCTGCATCCAAACCCTCACTCCGCCGCAAGTCTACCGGTTTCGCAATGCATCTGCCGCGATGAGATTTGTCTTCTCAGAAACACACTGGCGCCCCCTGCATCCTGCTGTCACGCGGCGCGTCTATAAGATAAGAGATGCCGAACGCGGGCGCGGGAGAGATGCTATGGACGGAAACGAATTCCGCAAGCCCCGCCAGACATGGCTTCCGATGATTGCAGCCGCCGGACTGGTCCTGGCAACTCTGCCCGCAGTCGCCCAACATACGACAACAAGTCATTCCGCCGCCGGAGGCATCACGACAGCGCGCCCCATGCCGAGCCGTTCCTATATGCCGGCAATGCGTACTCCGCCAATGCGCAGTTCAACGATGGGCGGTGGCCAGCGATTTGGAGGCGTTCGCGCCAACTCGTTTGGGACAAGCTCGACTCCGACGCCTTCCTGGGAGCTGCCGAGATACGTAACCCCACATTGGGAGCTCGGCCCGACCCTCCAACGCCCGCCCAATCCTGTTCATGGCAATCGGTTCCCCCGCCGCGGGGCCGGCTTTGGCGCCGGCTACGTAGGGCTTCCCTACTACGTCGATCCCATGGCCTTTGGCAATGCCTGGGACTGGAATGCTGACAGCGACTCTGAACAGCAGGCCGTGCCTGAGGCTCCGGCGCGTGCCGAATACGAGCCTCAGCCGGGTTCCAACGCCGAAGCTCCTTACGATCAGGGATATCCTCCGCCGCCCCCGCCTGGCTATGACCAGGAGGGTTTTCCGATCCGAGCGCAGGAGAATACTGCACAAACCAACGCCGCTCAGAATGACGGCCTCGATCACCCTGCCGTGACGCTGGTCTTCAACAACGGGCGTCCTCCGGAGAAGGTAAGCAGCTACGTGCTGACCGGGTCGTCGATCTTTGTGGCCGAACCCGGACACCAGCGGAAGATCCCCATCGCTGATCTTGATCTGCCTGCAACTGTCGAGCAGAACCGGGAAGCCGGAGTGGACTTTGAGCTTCCTGGCGGTAGCCGGTAAACGACTGTTCCACAAGCGTTTAGGTCCGGAAAACCTCAAGCCGCACGGTGGGAAAATCGACTGCGGCGCCAGTCTCGGCGCGATGCCGATCCAGCTTCTGTCTTAGCCGGGACAGAGTCTCGCCCTCCGTCAATCCTTCGCAGAGGAAGCCGTTAATTTCGGGCACACGGGCTTCATAACCATGGTCAAGTCTTTCCAATTCAACGCGATACACCATTCTCGGTCCGCTTTCCTTAGCCCGCTCAAGCGAGCAAACCACACCAGCATGCCCGCCGGTCCTGTGGGCTGGGAATAACGCCTTTGAGTCACTTTCCATGCGCGAGGGGTGCCCGCAAGACCGATTTTGTGCGCAGAGCGGCTTTTCAACTGCACCAGCCAGGGTGCGATACATGACATTGGATGTCATATTTGAGCGGGTTTGAGTAACCTCCGCCTACTCCCACTCGATCGTTCCGGGCGGCTTTGACGTGATGTCGTACACCACGCGGTTGATCCCGCGAATCTCGTTGACGATCCGGCTGGAAATCCGCTTCAGCAGGTCGTAAGGCAGCGGCACCCAATCTGCCGTCATACCGTCTTCCGAATGCACCGCGCGGATCGCGCATGTGTACGCGTAGGTGCGCTGGTCGCCCATCACGCCCACACTCTTTACCGGCAACAGCACCGCGAAAGATTGCCAGATCTGCCGGTAGAGTCCTGCGGCCTTGATCTCGTTGACGACAATTTCATCTGCTTCCTGCAGCAGCGCGACTCGCTCCGCCGTCACCTCGCCCAGGATGCGCACCGCGAGTCCAGGCCCGGGGAACGGCTGCCGTTCCAGAATTTCCTCCGGCATGCTCAGATCGCGGCCGATGCGGCGAACCTCATCTTTGAAGAGGTCGCGCAGCGGCTCGATCAGTTTCAGCTTCATCGTCTCCGGCAATCCGCCGACGTTGTGATGGCTTTTGATCGTCTGCGATGGGCCCTTCACCGAGGAGCTTTCGATTACATCCGGATAGAGCGTCCCCTGCACTAAAAAATCCACGCCACCCGTGGTCGCGGAGATGCGATGCGCCTCGTCATCGAAGACCGCGATGAACTCATTGCCGATTGCCTTCCGCTTGGTCTCGGGGTCCGTTACGCCGGCGAGCTTCGCGAGGAAGCGCGTGCTCGCATCGACCGCGACGAGATTCAGCCCCAGCTTTTCGCGCATGGTCTGCTGCACTTTGAAGAACTCGTTGCGCCGCAGCACACCGTTGTTCACAAAGACACAGGTGAGTTGATCGCCGATCGCGCGATGCACCAGCACCGCCGCGACGGAGGAATCGACACCCCCGGAGAGGGCGCAGATGGCATGTGCGTTGCCAACCTTCTCTTTGATTGCCGCCACGGTGCTCTGCACAAAGTGCGCCGGGGTCCAGTCCGCCTTCGCGTTGCAGATCCTGAAGAGGAAATTCCTAAGCAGCTCCGTTCCCTGTCGCGTGTGGTGCACCTCGGGATGAAACTGCACTGCCCAGATACGCCGCTCCGGATTGGCGATCCCGGCAACGGCGTTGGCCGTCTTTGCCGTCAGGTGAAAGCCGGGCGGCAGTTCCAGCGCTTCGTCACCGTGCGACATCCAGACCGTCAGATCAGCAGGCAGCCCGTCGAACAATGCGTTCTTATCGTCGATGATGTGGACATCCGCGTGACCGTACTCGCGCTTGTCCGCCGCCCGCACCTTGCCGCCCAGATGATGCGTGATGAACTGAAGCCCGTAACAGATGCCGAGCACGGGCAATCCCAGCTCAAGCACCTTGGGATCGGCAGGCGGCGCATCCGCGTCGTAGACGGAGCAGGGGCCACCCGACAGTACGATGCCGATCGGCTTATATGCCTTGATTTCATCGAGGGAGGCTGTGCAAGGCAGCACAGCGGAGAAGACGTTCTGTTCGCGGATGCGGCGCGCGATGAGCTGCGTGTACTGCGCGCCAAAGTCCAGGATGACTATCGACTGGGTGTCCACATTACATGGTACCCCGAGGTTCGACGGTGAATCGGTTTGATCCCGACTGGTATTGAGCGGTTTCCAAGTTGCCCGGTAAAAGATTCTGACTCAGATCACTTCCGAGAAGCTGACTTATCCCTACTAACCGAGCTGAATACTGCCAGCATGATCTAGCCTCGCTTGACAATTGACATGTGTGTCAAGGTCTACGTTTAAGAGGGAGAACATGATGAGACTTGACAGGATTCGTGTGGGCATCATCGGAGTGGGCGGATGGGCAAATACGGCCACATCCCTGCGCTGCAATCGTTGGACCAATTTGAGATTGTCGCCGTCTCCAGCCGGAAGCAAGAGAGTGCGAACGAGACCGCAGCAGAGTTCGGCATTCCACACGCCTTCGCAGACGAACAAACGCTGATCGAACATCCTGGCGTTGACCTGGTTGCCGTGGTTGCCCCCGCTCCTGAACACGCGCGGCTGGCGAAAGCTGCCATCACAGCGGGCAAAGATGTATATAGCGAATGGCCGCTGATCTGAACGCCCGTCAACGTTCAGTCCGCCGTCGCCGTGCTGGTCAAGCAAGGTCGGCCGCTCGATTTCCCGCTGCTCAACGCAGGGTTGGTCCCTTCAGCAGCGCGTGGTCTCTGCAGGGGCGTCGAGGCTTCTCAGGCCCCGCTCATCGGCCATCACCAACTGACTATCGGATTGCTCAATGCCAACTTACTAAGTCTCAACGCGCGGATCGTCATTGCTGGTGCGGAACCTGCTCGTGGAGGTCGTACCCATGTTCAAGTACACCAACCTGCCCGAGTTCGCGGCCTTACCACCAGCACTGCTGAGTCGGAAGAGTTGCTCGGGCTGGCCGAAGCGAAGGGCGTGAAGCATATCGTCGGCCTGCAGCGCCGCATGGGACCAAGCGCGCGCTATACCCGCGACCCTCGGTGAAGCAGTGGCTATGTCGTGGAGACTGCCCGCGGTGCGTACCACATGTAAGTATCCGTTTTCCCAGCGTGGACGCCTTTCCGGACACCATCGCCGGAGACCGTCAAATGGCCCGTCGCTTCATCCACGCCTCGAACTTCTCGCACGTTTTGTCGATTCTACGCCGCGCCAGGGAAGTTCTCAGGCCCAATCGAGGTGCAGCGCCAGCCACACCTCCACGATCGCGCTAGCCAGGAAGCCGCGTGGCAGGCCGTCGTCAAGGTCTTCGGAGACCTGCTCTATCGCTCGGTTGCGTTTTCCTAAGAAACTCACAGCCGTTATCCAAACCCATGTTTCCCTACTTCACGGTGGGAACGGAGACAAGGAGATGCAAATAACGGTCAATCCAAAAAGGTGGTAATCATCGGCGGCACGAGCGGCATGGGGCTTGCCACGGCAAAGATGCTCCTCGATGGAGGCCGAGGTTATGGTGATCGGCACGCTTGAGGGAGGCGGATCGGCGCAGAAAGAACTTGGGGATGAGGCCATCGTGGTTTCGAGCGACGCGCGGTCGTTGACGGACCTCGACGCACTCGCCCCGCGTGTGAAGGCCCAGTTCGACACCTTCGACCTGCTGTTCGTCCATGCCGGGTTCAGATCGAAGCGGTCAGAAGCATCGCCGGGACTCCAGATCGACATCTTCAGGAACGCAAAGGACCGCTTTTCGCGTGCAGAATTCGCACCGCCAATCAACCCGAGGCTCTGTCGTCCTCACCACCCCGCTTGCCTTCTCAAAACAATGGCACGACAATGCCATCGAAGGCATGAAGGCGTGATGCGACGACCTTTTCGGACGCCGCTGCCCAGTTTTCCTGCCGAATACGAGTCAACGCTTCACTCCCGGTCCCATCGACACGCCGATCCTCGGTAAAGCGTTTCCCGCTGACGCAGTCGTTCCGATTAAGGAAAAGCTGACCTGGCAAGTCTGGCCTTGATGTAAGCGCACTGGATTTGGCGTACCTCTATGCGGCATACGCAGACGACAGAAAGAACGGCACGTCCGAAGCCAGCAATTTCAAGGATGCTGTGCGGCAGCATCATCTGATCGACGACATTTACAAGGCAGCAGCAGAGTTCTTCGGGTAGGTTCTCATAAACGCGCTTCTGGTGAGCGATGACAATCTGCAGCTTTCCTCACCTGCAATTTGATCTGTGAGTCAAACTGGGGGGAACACCGATTTGCTCTGAGAGGACTGCGAGATGCGGAAAGGGTTTACGAGAAATCCACAAGCGGACGAGCCCGCGACGCCAGTCAAGAACTACATAACGCCGAGCGGACTGCAGCGCCTCAAAGATGAGCATCAGTTTCTGCTCACCAAAGATCGCCCGGCCGTAGTGGAAGTGGTGGCGTGGGCTGCCGGCAACGGTGATCGCAGTGAAAACGCCGACTATCAGTACGGCAAGCGGCGACTCCGGCAGATCGATGGGCGGATTCGCTTTCTCACGAAGCGAATCGAAGCCGCGGAAGTGGTGGACCCGGAAACTCCGAGAGCGGGGCAGGCGGCGAGGAGGGCATTCTTCGGTGCAACGGTGCGTTATGCCGATGCCGCGGGAGCGGAGCGAGTAGTGAGCATCGTAGGCGCCGACGAGGTCGATCTCGCCCGCAACCACATCAGTTGGGTGTCACCCCTGGGGCGCGCGTTGATCAAATCGGGAGCGGGTGACAGCGTAGTTCTCGAAGCGCCGGGCGGGACAGAATACCTGACGGTGGTGGAAGTGCGGTACGAGCGCATCGCTGTGGAACCGTTTCGTGAACCACCTGGCTCCGAGGCCACATCAGGTCTCTCGCGACGTTAACCTGCACGGAGAAGAGACGATACGGCATAGGTCGTGAAAGACCGGTGACCGTGATAGAGCGTTCCCGGCTTTCGCAAGCGACAGAAAATCAGTTGAGTCCTGATAAACGCAGTAGTCGTCAGGGACCTGCAAATGGCTATCTGTTTCAGGATCTATGGAGTCAAACTGTCCGAGACGCGAAGTTACCTGCGCCGCCAGAAATCCACGAACGCTGCGAGCCGCGCTATCTGGAAAAAGTCCGAAGCTACCAGATACAACACTCCCACCGCGACCCACCACAGGTACAGCGCAAGGCCGCTCATCTGCGCTTCAAAGGGCAGGGGCACCGCGGAGAAGACCATCGCGAGCACGATGAGCGCCAGCTTGACGATGCCGAGAACCAGGTTGACCTCGACCAGTTTCATGGTCAGCGGCCCGAGCCGCACACTAGCCGCGAGCGCTGACGGCAGACTGCGCCCCTCCAAAACAATCAGCACGCTGGCGATGGAAAGCACCCAACTCCACAGCGCCCACACGACGAAGCTGCCCAGCGAAAGGCAGATGAGCCAGGCAGCGAATCCCACCATGTTTGGCTCCCCGCCGGCCGGTACGCGAATCACGTCACGCAGCGCTGCCCCGCGTACCATGACGAACCACACCAGGATGGTGAGCGCCAGTGCGACAATACGTAACAGTTGCAGTACACTCAGGGATGCGGTTTGTGGATGGCCGCCGGGCGCCAGCGCTCGCAGCACAAACGTGCGTCCCACACCGGATGCAAAGGCCCAGCCGACCATCAGCAGCGGAACGAGCCAGCGAGCCAGCGCCAACGCCGTGGGCAGTATCGCGTTAAACGATGCGCGGATGATCTGCGCCGCCGCAACCGGTTGCTGGAGGGAGAAGTCCTCAATACCTGTGTGCGCAGCAAAGAGAATGGAAAGCAGCAGCCGTCCACAGAGAGAGAGCAGCAGCAGCGCGGGAATGCCAAAGCCCCAGCGCCATGCCAGTTCACGCGCGATCAGCCCTGGCCTGCGCCAGCATTTCGCCTGTATCTGAAGCAGCGACTGGGTACCACGTACCGGCGTGGACGGCGCTTGCATACGCGTTGGCGATTGACCGCGCTCCACGTCAGCGGGCCACGAAGTTGATGAGCTTGCCCGGCACCACGATCACCTTCACGACCGTCTTGCCTGCAAGTGCGGCCTGCACCTTCTCGTCAGCACGCGCGGCCGCTTCCAATGCCTCCTTCGACGCATCGACCGCGACCTTGACGAGAGCGCGCAGCTTGCCGTTGATCTGCACCGGAATTTCGATCTCGTTTTCGCGCGCAAGAGCTTCGTCGAACCTAGGCCAAGCGTGCCGCAGAACAGCATCCTTGCGACCGATCTGCTCCCAGAGCTCCGCAGCCAGATGGGGCGCGAACGGAGCCAACATCAGGATCAGCGATTCCAGGATGTTCGCTAGAGTGGCGGGCGGGATCTGTCCTTCCGCAATCGCCGCATCCGCCGCGGTGAGTTCGTTTACCAGCTCCATGATGGCCGCAATCGACGTATTGAAGTGCCAGCGGCCTCCGAAGTCCTGCGTGATCTTGCGGATCGTCTGGTGCAGTTTCCGCAAGACTGCCGTTGCTGCCGGCGATGCAGCGGGGCCGGTCTCGGAAGCCGACCTCGCCAGTTCAGCATGCCGCATCACGAAGCGGTAGACGCGTGACAGGAAGCGGCTCACGCCCGCGACGCCGTCCTCCTGCCAATCCAGATCGCGGTCCGGCGGCGCGGCGAACAACGCATACATGCGCGCCGCGTCGGCCCCGTAGCGCGCGATCATGTCGTCCGGCGACACGACATTGCCTTTCGACTTCGACATCTTCGCGCCATTCTTGATCACCATGCCCTGGGTGAAGAGGCGTGCCGCGGGCTCGTCGTTCTTAATCAGACCCAGGTCGCGCATCACCTTGGTCCAGAAGCGTGAGTAAATCAGGTGCAGGATCGCGTGCTCCACGCCGCCGATGTACTGGTCGATGGGAAACCAATACGCAACCGTCTCGGTATTAAATGGTGATGTTGCATCCTTCGCGCTGGTGTAGCGGTAGAAGTACCAGGACGAATCGACGAACGTATCCATCGTGTCGGTCTCGCGCCGCGCCGGGCCGCCGCACTTCGGACAGATTGCGTTCACGAACTCCGGCAGCTTCGCCAGCGGCGAGCCGCCCTCCTGCGTGATCTCCACGTTCTCCGGCAGCAGCACCGGCAACTGCTCGTTCGGCACCGGCACGATACCGTCTTTTTCGCAATACAGGATCGGGATCGGCGTGCCCCAATAACGCTGGCGGCTCACGCCCCAGTCCTTCAGCCGGAAGGTGATCGTCGCTTCGCCGAAGCCCTTCGCTTTCGCGACGGCGGTCATCTTCTGCTGCGCCTCCGCGCAATTGAGCCCGCTCCACTCGCCCGAATCGACCAGCACTCCGTCTTCCGAGACAAACGGCAGCGCTGCCGGTGGCTCGCTGGGATCCTTCTCCTGAATCACGCGCTTGATCGCCAGCCCATACTTGGCCGCGAAGTCATAATCGCGCTCATCATGCGCCGGTACGGACATAATTGCCCCTGTGCCGTAGTCGAGCAGGACGTAGTTCGCGGCCCACACAGGCACACGTTGCTGCGTAAACGGATTCACCGCGTAATGGCCAGTGAATACACCATCTTTCTCGATTCCACCAACATCGCCGGCCTCACGCGCATGATTCTGCTCGTCTATCAACGCAGAGACCCGTTTTGCAAGTTCAGGGTCAGCTCCAGCAAGAGCGCGGATCAGCGGATGCTCTGGCGCAAGTTGCAAGCTGGTGGCGCCGTAAATGGTGTCGATGCGCGTGGTGAACACCTTCACCACATCGCTGCGGCCTTCGATTGCGAACGCAACCGTCGCGCCCTCGCTGCGGCCGATCCAGTTGCGCTGCATGGTGCGCACGCGCTCCGGCCAGCCGTCGAGCTTGTCCAGCCCATCCAGCAGTTCCTGAGCATATTGCGTCGTGCGCAGGAACCACTGCTCCAACTCGCGCTGTTCGACAAGCATGTCTTCGTGCCGCCAGCAGTAGCCGTTGATCACCTGCTCGTTCGCTAGCACCGTCTGGCACTCCGGGCACCAGTTCACCTTGCTGTTCTTGCGATAGGCCAGGCCGCGCTCGTACATGCGCAGAAAGAACCATTGGTTCCAGCGGTAGTAGTCCGGCAGGCAGGTCGTCACCTCCGTGGCCCAGTCGTAGCTCAGGCCGAGGCGGTCCATCTGCACGCGCATCGCTGCGATGTTTTTTTGCGTCCACTCGCGCGGCGGCGTGCTGTTCTTGATCGCCGCATTCTCTGCCGGAAGCCCAAAGGCGTCCCAGCCCATGGGGTGCAGCACGTTGTAGCCCTGCATCCACATGTAACGCGCCAGCGCGTCGCCGATGGCGTAGTTGCGCACATGCCCCATGTGCAGTTGCCCGGAGGGATAGGGCAGCATCTCAAGCACGTAGTACTTCGGCTTGTTGCTTGTTGGCGGCTCAGCCGCGTAGAGCTTCGGCTGCGTGGCCCAGCGCGCCTGCCAGCGCGTTTCAATCTCCGCCGGGTCGTAACGGACCTCGGTGCCGGCCGCAGCTGGGTTGCTGCTGGTGTGAATAGCGGCGCTCGCGTCCGCCGGGGGCGTCTCCTGTTGCTTGAATGACATGTGTACTAACGATTGTATCGCCGCCTGCGTGGCTACTTAGAGACAGCCGGTCTGCCCACCAGCGACTTCAGCACGTTCACATTGCGCGCGTCGTCCCCCGGCTCATCCACCGGCGTCTCGGCGACAAACGCGCAATGGCGAAAGCGCGCATCGTTCAGGATGCGCCGGAAGGCCGCGACGCCAATCGTGCCCTCGCCAACGTGCTCGTGGCGGTCCAGCTTTGAGCCTCGCGCCGCCTTCGCATCGTTCATGTGCCAGACGCGGACGGTTTCGAGACCAATCAACTGCTCGATCTGACCTATTGTCTCGTCATAGCCGCTGCTGGTCACGATGTCGTAGCCCGCGACATGGCAGTGGCACGTATCCAGACAAGCTCCAACGGGCGCGACGCGGCGAAGATGCTCCACCAGCTCAGCCACCTGGTCGAAATTCGAGCCCAGCGAGAACTCCGCACCGGCCGTATTTTCAATCAGCAGGCGGAAATCGCACTCCTGCCACGGCAGGCTGTCCAGTGCCCGCTCAATCGCCTCCGCCGCACGCAGCAGTCCCACTTCGCGCGTCATGCCGCGCCACGAACCGGGATGCAGCACCAGGTACTCCGCGCCCAAGGCCAGCGCACGCTCCACTTCTCCGCGAAGTGCTGCGATCGAATTCTTCCAGACCGTGTCCGACTGCGCCGCCACATTGATCAGATAGCTCGCATGGATGACGAGCGGCCTCACATCGAAGCGCGTGCGCAGCTCTGTCATGCGCGCGCAGTGGTCGTCGGAGATCTTCGCCGGCCGCCACATTCGCGGGCTCGATGAGAAGATCTGGAAGGTGTTCGCGCCGATCTCGTGTGCACGCTCGGCCGCGCGAAAGACGCCACCGGCAGTCGAGAGGTGCACACCGATCCGCGGCTTGGGTGGTGTTCCGGGGCTCGTGTCCGCAGTCCCAGCCATCATGGAGCTTCCCGCAGTTCCTGCCGGGCGCGCCACAGCGCACCCTCGACCGGATCGACTGCATTGGGCAGCATCTGCGTGCCGGGATGCTCGCGCTCAATCTCCGCGAACATCGCCTCGCGCACCATCGCGATGTTTTCGAGCACGCTGCCGGTAAACGCTACACGGCGGGGCGCATCCGACTCCATTGCCAGCAGCTTGCGCAGCGCCAGGGAGGCATCTTCGCCCAGCGCGCGCCCGCCGCTGCGCAGGACAGCCTGCGCCAGCGGATCGCCCTTTGCGGCAACCTCCACCACCGTGCGGGTCAGCGCGGCGAAATCCGGAGGCGGGACGGCGTGTGCGATCTCCACCACCTGCTCCAGCGTATCCGCTTTCCACTGCGCGGCTAGGGCCGTCAGCAGCTTGCTGCTTCCGTGCTCGTCGGTCTCATGGATCGCAACACGCAGCGCCTTCAACCCGATCCAGTGGCCCGATCCTTCATCCGCAAGCAGCGGTCCCCAGCCGCCCACCGTCACCAGTTCGCCCTTCGACGTGCGTCCCAGCGTATTGGAGCCGGTGCCCGCCATCACCAGCACGCCGGCCTCGCCGGGAAAGGCAGCATCAAGCGCGATATCCACGTCGCCGCAGACACACAGGTCGCCGCGCAGCATAGGGCCGAGCGTCTGCCAGATCCAGCCCGTGACCGTCGAAACGGTATATCCGGCTGTGCCCACGCAAGTGGACGCTACCTTTGCGATGGGGACGCCGCTGCTCTTCACAACTTCGTCGAGCAGAGCGCCCAGGTTCGCCTCCGCTTCCGCGGACGACACCCGCATCACTTTGATGCTGCCGTTCTTCGCGCGGCCCAGCACACGGCCATCTTCGGCCAGCGCCGCGCGCGTGCTGGTTCCACCTGCGTCCAACCCCAGAAAGTAAGTCATGCGGTTTTCATCATAGCGGCTTGGTTGTGTCGCCAGATCGGCGGAGCGCCGCTGCGGCACATCAATGCAAGGTAAGCACCGGCTCCAGCACCGAAGCGTTTCCGTCGATTTCCGGCACATCGAGCTGCAGTATCTCCGCCAGGAACGGATACACATTCACGTTCTCAAACGGCTTCAGCCGGACGCCTCTGCGAATGTCCGGCCCTTCCGCGTAGAAGATCGCGCGCATCTCCGGCACTGTGCGCGGATCGTAGCCGTGCATCCCTTTATTGGGAGGCCGGTTCCGCGCAGGATCCGTCGGCCCATGCACCCGGATGGCGTATGGTCCCGTCGGCACCACGACCGGATCGCCAATCCGCGGATCGGCGGTGTAGTTCAGCTCCGCCGGCATTCTGCTGCGGCGATAGACCTTGAACTTGTCGCTCACAATGCGGAGCTTCGCGTAGAGCTTCGCCGCGTCTCCATCCGAAGCCGGATACATCAGCGAACCGACTGTCTCCACACCACCGAAATCTGCGTACTGATCAAGATCAATCCAGTCGCCCTCTTCCTTCGCCATGCCATGATCCGACACCACCACCAGGTCGATGGGCAGATGCAGCTTTTCGAGCTTTGCCCGCAGAACGCCGATCTCGCCATCCACATGCCGGACGGCAGCGCGCGTCTGCATAGCATCGGGGCCGAACTCGTGTCCCGCATGATCGACCTCACCAAAGTACAGCGTGATGAAGTGCGGACGTTTCGCCTCGGGCAGCTTCAGCCAATCCACCACCTGGTCCACGCGCTCTTCATCTGGCAAGTTGTCGTCGTACTTCAGGTAATAGCTGGGACGTTCGCCGGCAATCTCCGCTTCTGAGCCCGGCCAGAAAAAGCACGCCGCGCGCATCCCCTTCTTCTCCGCCAGCGACCACAACGGTACGCCGCGATACCAGCTCCCATCGGTGGCCGTCTTTGGATCGTTGTAGGAATACCGCTCCTTGCGCGCCGGATCGTAGAAGCTCATCGCCACAATCCCGTGATGCTCCGGATAGAGTCCGGTCACGATCGTGTAGTGATTGGGGAAGGTGGTTGAGGGATAGGAAGGCAGCATGCCATCCAGAGCGGCGGCTCCATCTTTCGCGATCGCGTCCAGATGAGGCGCTCCGTAGAGCTTCGCGTAGTCGTAGCGGAAGCCGTCGATGGAAACCAGCACCACATAGTGCTTCGCAAGCTGGTTCGCGCCATTGTCCGGATTCGCAACTTCAATGACCGGAGCTTTCGCATGCGAGGCAGCGCGGGCCAGCGGCAAGGAAGCGACAAGAAACAGCGCGAGAAGCAGGCGGCGCATTTCTTGAAGCTACATCAGGAGCATCGTCGGCGGCAGATCACCGGGCAAAAGGGAGCTCCGACGCTCCGGCAGCGGCCTGGCATAGGTAAATATCCGCATCAATCCCGGCACGTTCCAGGTAAGCATCGTGGATGCCCTTCCGGAAGGTTTCGGCATGTGCGGCCTCAACTAGGTTGACCGTGCACCCTCCAAAACCGCCGCCCGTCAAACGCGCTCCAAGAATGCCGGGCTGCGTGGCCGCGAGTTCCACCAGCAGATCGGCCTCGGGACAGCTCGCCGCAAAATCGTCCCGATAGCTGGCGTGCGCCTCGGCCATCAATTGCCCCATGCGCTTCATGTCTCCCGAAGAAAGCGCCGCAGCCGCTTCTTTCACGCGGGCATTTTCGGTGATGATGTGGCGGCAGCGACGATACGCGTTCTCCGACATCGAAGCGCGCGCCTTCTCCAGGTCAGTCAATGTGGCGTCGCGCAGTTCGCGAATCGCAGGATTGACGGACCGCACCGCACGGCTTCCTTCTTCCACCTCGGCGCGCCGCTGGTTGTATTCGCCACCTGCATGGGAATGCTTCACCATGGAGTTACAGATCACGAGCCGCACATCCACCGGCAGCGGTTCGGGGTTGGATGTCAGGTCTCGCGTGTCGATGACCAGCGCATGATCTTTCACGCCGCAGCAGGCGATGTACTGGTCCATGATGCCGCTCTGCGCACCCACGAAGCCGTTCTCCGCCTTTTTGCAGGCCAGCGCGATCTCGGTCAGCGACATCGACTTGCCGGCGAGCGCGAGCGCGGCAAAGGCTACCGCGACCTCGATCGAGGCTGACGAGCTCAGCCCGGCGCCCACTGGCACATCGCCCTCCAGCGTCATGACGAACGGCGGGACGGTCACGCCGGACTGACGCAGACTCCACAGCACGCCCACCGGGTAATCTGTCCAGTCGTGCTTGGGCTTCTCCGGCAATGCGTTCGTGTCGAAACGGAATTCCTTTTCAAAATTGCTGGAATAGAGAGTGCCGGTGCCGTTGTTCGCCGGCGTCACCACCGCGACAGTGTTGAAGTCGATGGCAGCGGGCATAACCAGACCGCCGGTGTAGTCCGTGTGTTCGCCAATCAGGTTCACGCGTCCAGGCGCCTGAAAGGCGCTGCGCGGCGCTCCGAATCGTTCGGCATGCTGGCGCAGGAGCGGCTCCAGCGCGATCATTGAGCTGCCTCCGAATTATTCCGTCCTTCGATCTCGCGCCGTGTTCCCAGGCGAAAGCGCAGCGTCCACGCCCGTCGCTCTCCCGGCGCCAGCTTCCACGCTGTTTCCTGACGCTCCGCATCGGCCAGGCTGTCGCAGGGGGCGCAGGCCGGCTCAAACGCCACGGTGTACTGCTTCACTGGTCCCGACGCCGGCCAAGCCGCGCGGCATATCCAGAGGCCCAGATATGGCAGCGTGTCGCTGGTGAATGTAAGCTCGATGCCTTCGTCGAGCGAAGGCCGCACCAGTGCGCACCAACCCTCTGCCAGCGGACCGGCAAAAAGCTTGTCCGCCTGCAGACCATCCGGCGGCCCGACGAGGCTGAGGTCGTCACCGGATCCGGCATTCGGCCACGCGATGCGATCGCCGCGCCGTCCCAGCCGGTCGCCTGCCGATCCTTCGACCATGACGTCACGCACTTCCGCCGGAAGGAGGATGCGGTCGCCCTGTTCCACCTGAAGCAACGGATGCGCGCAGTAGAGCAGGCTCTGAGGCACAGGGCTGCGGTTCTCCAGTGTGTATGCGAGGACCAGACTCGCGCCCTCCAGATGTGCCCGCCGCTCCAAGGCAAGCGCGCCGTTAAGCGCCGCCGTCCGCAGCAGCAGGGAATCGTTAGACGGATCCTCCTGCCATGCATGACGCCAGACCTCCCCATGGTCCGGGGCCGTTTTGGTCGGCGCGACCGTGGGCAGGCACTCATCGAAGCCGCCACCGTCCCATCCCTCAAACCCGGCCTGGGAATTGCTCTCCTCGTACGGTTTCAGCGGAGGCAGCAGCCACTCGGTTCCGGTACGTTTGCTGCGCAGAGAGACAAACTTCCCGCCCAGCGCAGGCGCCACTTCTGTGCGAATGAGAGCGCTTTCAAGAACGCGCGTAAAGCGGCTGTCTAGTCTTCCGAACTCCTCCGCCGGTGCCGTGGCTCTGTTTATCACGCGCGGCTCCCGAGATAGTGTGTGGATGGCAGCTCGCGCAGTCGCGCCGCGGCATCTTCCGGCAGGATGTCGCGCTGGGGCATGCCCAGCATCTCAAAGCCGACCATGAACTTCTTCACCGTGGCGGAACGCAGCAGCGGCGGATAGAAGTGCGCGTGGAAGTGCTGCTCCGGCCCCGAACCCTGATGGAACCCCATGGTGTACGGGAAGCTGGTCTGAAAGAGATTGTCGTAGCGGATGGTCAATTGGCTCAGGATATCGGCCAGCGCGCGTTTCTGGGCTGAACTGAACTGGGGCAAAGCACCTACCTGCTGCCGGGCGATGACCAACGTTTCAAACGGCCACACGGCCCAGTAGGGCACTACGGCGAGAAATTCATTGTTGCGGCAGACAATGCGCTCCTGCTGCTCCAGCTCGAGCGTGACGTAGTCGGCCAGCAGACCGCGACCATGCTTCTCCTGCCAGAGCTTCAGAGTCACGTATTCCCTGGCAGGCTCGTCCGGCACATGCTGCGTCGCCCAGATCTGGCAGTGCGGATGCGGGTTGCTGGCTCCCATCATGGCGCCGCGGTTTTCGAATATCTGTACATGCTCAACGAACGGCTGCGCCGCCAGTTCTATGTACTGAGACGTCCATGCCTCGACGACAGTCTCGATCTCCGGAACCGTCATGCGCGCGAGGGTAAGGCTGTGATCGGGGTGGAAACAGAGCACACGGCATAGGCCACGCTCCTGCTCGGCGCGCAGCAGCGGGGACCCGGTTGGACCGGGCGATGGCGCGTCCGGCAGCAGGGCCGCGTAGTCGTTATCAAACGCGAAAACGGATGTGTAGGCGGGATTGCGATGGCCGCCGGCGCGCTCATTGCCGGGGCAGAGATAACATTTGGGATCGTAGTGGAGCGGAGCGGAGGTCTCCGTCTTCGCCGTTTCACCCTGCCACGGACGCTGTGTCCGGTGCGGCGAGACCAGTACCCAGTCGCCACGTAAACGGTTGAAGCGGCGGTGAGGAAAGGCGTTTCGCTGCGCTGTCATGACGGGCCTGGCTCCGGGTACGTTGATCGCGTAAGGATTGTAACCGATTACAACAACAACGCAGCAACTAACTGCGACTGTTCACGATAACTCGAATTTGGGACGGCAGGTTATCCTCTGTCTGAACTGTTTTCACGATGGCTTGGTCCCGGGCGAAGACCAGACGCAGATTTCCCGATAAGACCTGTAGCTCGCGGCTGGGGGCCCAGAAGTGCCGTTGTTAAAAACGGTATACATTGCGGATTGTCCGGTCTATCTCGCATCCGGATGCCGCCCGGGGGCAAATGAATATCCAGGCCGTTGCAGATCGCGCACGGGTCTCTACCGCCACGGTATCCCGCACCATCAACGGGTCTAACAAAGTTGCGCCGAAGACCGCGGAGCGGGTGCGCCGCGCCATCGAAGCGCTGGGGTATTACCCCAATACCAATGCCCGCGCCCTGGGCTCCGGCCGGAGCCGTATGTACGGCCTCATCATCTCCGACATCACCAACCCGTTCTTTCCCGAGCTGGTCAAGTCCTTCGAAGATATGGCGGTCCGCAACGGCTACGAAGTCATTGTGGCCAATACCGGCTACAGCCCGGAGCGCACTGAAGTCTGCGTGCAGCGCATGCTGGAGCGCAAGGTGGACGGCGTGGCCGTTATGACCTCCGAGATGGGCTCCCACCTCATCGACCGCTTCCACCGTGGCCAGATACCCATGGTCTTTCTTGACACCGGCGACCCGGCAAACGGCATCAGCAACATCCTGGTCGACTACACAGCCGGCGTCGACGACGCCGTGGAGCACATTGCCGCGCTCGGCCACAAGCGCATCGCATTTATCAGCGGTCCCATGGATCTGGCTTCCGCCCGCACCCGCAGGCAGGCTCTGCTGGCATCGCTGAAGCGGAAGGGGCTGGGGGCCAACAAATCGCTGATCGAAGTCGGCAACCACCGCATCGACGGCGGACGCGCGGCCATGGAGCGGCTGCTTGCACTAGAGGAGCGTCCTACCGCCGTTATCGCCTCCAACGACCTGACCGCCATCGGCGCCATCGGCGCGCTGCATAGCCGCGACCTGCATGTGCCCGAGGACATCTCTGTCGTGGGCTTCGACGACATCGAAATCAGCGCCTTTTTGCATCCTGCGCTTACCACCGTGCGGCTTTCGCGCGCCGCCATTGCCGACCGCGCCTTCCAGGCCCTGCATCGCTCAGGCACGCGGGAGGCCAACACTCCCGCGGTCGAGTACAAGATCCGCCCCGAGCTCATCGTGCGCAACTCCACCGCCGCGCCACCCAAAGGGCGCGAATAGGGCTGCCAAATTACAGATATTTCAGGGCCTTGAAGCAGCACCGTGGCTGCGACGAAAGATACTTGACGATCGTGTCATCGGAGGTAGAGCATGGCTGCCACTTATGAGAGATCACTCCCTCAAGCACGTTCTCTTTTTCGCCGTTTTCTTTGTCGCTCTCTTCGCTGCGCTATTCGCCGGCGTGGTTCAGGTGCATAACCGGAACACGCAGCGGCACGCGACCGCGCACTATGTCCCGGCAACACCGGCAGCGACACCCACAAACTAGATTTGCCGCTATTTCTTCCGGTCAGCAGGTGCGTGGGTTCTCACGCCTTTGCCTTCGTCTCTCTCGGTTACTGTGACGATGCGGTCTATCTCCGGCACTTGAAGCTTTTCGACTGTGCCGTCCGGCCAGTGGATCTCTACCGCATCCACCTTGCTCGCGTCTCCCAGCCCGAAGTGCACGCGCTGGTCGTTCGATGATGCATAGCTTCCGCCGCTATAAACATCGCCCCGCTGCCGCATACCGCCCGCGGTGAGATAGACCGCCGCACCGACAGCATCACGCGGTCCTCTTGGCCCTCCGATCAGCTTCAACTCCACCCAATGATGATGGTCCGGGTTCACGTTGCGCAGCAGCGTGGGCGTGGAATCGATGTTGTTGATCACCACGTCCAGCTTGCCGTCGTTGAAAAAGTCGCCGACGGCGGCGCCGCGGCCCGGCTTCACGACCGCCAGGCCTGTCCCCGCTACTGCCGGCTGCAGTTCAAACTTCTTCCCCTGCAGGTTGCGGAACAACAAAGGCCGCTCCGCGAATGTCGTTCCCCAGTCGTATTTGTCCACGGACGGATAGACGTGCCCGTTCGAGATGAAGATGTCCTTCCATCCGTCGTTGTCGTAGTCCATGAAGGCATCGCCCCAGCCCAGAAACGGCACGGTCGGCTCCGCCACACCCGCGGCATAACTCACATCGGTAAAATTCGCGTCGCCGTCGTTGTGGTAGAGAACGTCGTAATCGTCTGAGAACGTGGTGTGGAAGATATCCACGCGCCCGTTGTTTTCGTAGTCGCCCAGTGCGATGCCCATCGAAGCTGTCTCGCGGCCATTCTCATTCAGCGCATAGCCGGAGGCGTAACTCGCATCTTCGAAGGTGCCGTTGCCTTTGTTCACATAAAGGTAGTTGGGCGTTGAGTCATCAGCCACCAGCAAGTCCGGCTTGCCGTCGTCGTTTACATCGATGAAGACGCTGGCCAGTCCGTAGTAGCCGGCCTTATCGTCGACGCCGAGCTTCACGCTTACGTCGGTAAAGGTGCCGTCGCCATTGTTGTGGAAGAGATGGTCGTGCTCGCCTTCCAGCCCGCGCGGGCCGCACATCACCGGCTCGCCGCGGAACTGGCAGAAGTTCTTCGCCAGTGTGGAAGAAGTGCCCGGCATGGGCGGCTGGTTATTTTCGAAGTGCACGTAGCCCGGCACAAAGAGATCGAGGTGACCATCGCCGTCGTAATCGCCCCATGTGGCGCCGGTCATCCAGCCGCCTACGACCACACCGGCCTTCTCCGCTACATCCGTAAAGGTGCCGTCGTGATTGTTGTGATACAGCCGGTTCCCGCCAAAGTTCGTGACATACATGTCCGGCCAGCCATCGTTGTCGTAGTCGGCGACGGCGACCCCGAAGCCCCAGCGGTCATTGGTAACGCCGGCCTTCGCCGCCACGTCAGTAAAGGTGCCGTCGTGGTTGTTATGGAACAACGCGGAATGCGGCGCAGATGCTTTTCCGGCGAGCGCCTCGTATGTGGACGCATTCACCATATAGATGTCCAGCCATCCATCGTTGTCGTAGTCGATCAGCCCGACACCCGATCCCGGCGTCTCCAAAATGAACTGCTTCTCCCTGGTGCCGTCGCGGTGCGTCCACTTCGACAGCCCTGCTTTCTCCGTGACATCGATAAAGATCGTGGGGCCATGATCCACGAATCCGCCGGCCGTAATGGGACGCTTCTGAGCATCGAGCACCGGAGCGAAGCTGCCGCCCGTGGTTACGCCACCGCTCATTCCTTGCTGCGGAGCCGGCTGTGTCTGCCCGTACATACAAGAGGACGGTGCGCCGAGGGCCAGGACAGCCAACGCGAGCGCGCGAAAAAGGGGATGCAAGTCTCTGGACACGCATAAGAGGTTACGCGATGCCTGACGATACCGCCATGCATTGCAGAAGGACGATAGAATCAGCTCACCCCACATCTTGCCCGGAGTGCTGATCGTCCATGTCTCAACGCATGCTCTCGCTGTGGCTGGCCCTGCTCCTCACAGCACTAACCGCAACAGCTGAGCGCCAGAAAGTCATTGTGGATACCGACATCGGCGATGACATTGACGATGCGTACGCTCTGACCCTGGCGCTGCATAGCCCCGAGCTTGAAATCGTTGGCGTGACCACGGCCTGGGGTGACACTGCATTGCGCGCTCAGTTAGCCGCCCGTCTGATCGCGGCGTCCGGTGCAACTAAAATTCCTGTCATGCCCGGCGTGCCGACGCACAGCAAGTCGACCCTTTCGCAGCACGCGTGGGCTGTTGCCGGTCCTGCACCAGCGCACACCAATGCCGTTGATTTCCTGCTCGCCCAGGCGCGCCGCTATCCACACCAGATCACGCTCATCGCCATCGGCCCGCTCACCAACATCGGCGCAGCCATCGATCGTGACCCGGCTGCCTTCCGCCTCTTCAATCGCGTTGTGCTGATGGGTGGCTCCATCCACTGCGGCTACGGGAATCCGCGCGCCACACCGCCGCCACCGCCCGAGCCTGAGTACAACATCGCCAGCGATCCCGGGGCTGCCCGCAAGCTGCTTGCCTCCGGCGTGCCGGTATTCATGATGCCGCTCGACTCGACACAGTGGAAACTCGACGACAGCAAGCTCGCGCAGGTTGCCGCCCGCAGCACACCTGCGACCGATGCGCTGCTCGTCCTCACGACGGAGTGGCAGCTCGCAACACACCAGCACACGCCCACGCTCTACGACGCGATGGCCGTGACCTATGCCCTGCGTCCGGAGATCTGCCCCACGACGCCGCTGCGCTTGCAGGTCGACGACAAGGGCGGGACACACGTTATCGAAGGCCAAGTCAATGCGCACGCCTGCCTCAAGTCCAATGGCGATGCCTTCTTCCGCCTGATGCTGCCTCGCATGGCGGCGCATGTAAAGTGAGCGCTTCCCGGCGACGATGCGTCTGCTGTGCGCAGGCACCCGTTTCGGCATCATGAAGAGGATGGAGTCGACCATGGCAGGCATCCGATTTACCAAATTCATTTTTGCCGCATTCGCAATACTCGCGGGATACGGTGTTGCACAGCCTGCGCCGCCTCAAACGCCGCAGGTCCTCAGCGAACATGCGTCTGATGCCTATGCGATCTATTCGCTGCTGCTCTCCGGTCAACAGTCGCACAATGCGCCTCTCGCCATCGCCGGCACGACGATCGACGCCGGCGACATACACACCGAACCGGATAGCGAATTCGAGCCGCCCGCGAACAGCGAAGGCGCATTCGAGGACGCGCTCCGGAATTTTCACGCTCACCGCGAAAATCGGGTGCAGATCCAGCATCAGCTGCACCTCGATCGTCCCTACACACTTCTGACTGAAGATGAAGTGGCTGCTTTCAGGAACAGCAGTGCCGGTGCCCAACCGAACCAAGCCAGATACTCAAGTGTCGTCCTGCTTAGTGAGGTTTACCCCAACCCGGCGTGGACAGCGGCCCTGGTTTACATCGACAAGGCATGTGCAACCCCATGCGGAGGTGGCCAATGGATTTATCTTGAAAAGCGAGATGGCCAGTGGGTTCGCAGCTCCAGCGCGATCTCCGATCGGGCTGACATGTCTGCGATCTATTCGCTACTGATGCCGGGCGTGCCGTTTGCGGGCATGTCGCTCTCGCAGGCGCCGCATTTCGCAATCGCTGCCCAGACCGTCAACGTCGATGATATGAACCCGGCCATTCCACCCGACGGGCAGCTCCAGCCGCCGCCGGACAATGGCGACGCCTTTCGGGAGGCGGTGCAGGATTTTTACACGCGCAAGTACGAGCGCACGGAGATTCCAGCTCAGTTGCAGCTTGATCGCCCGTTCAACCTGCTGGACGCAGCCGATGTGGCCGAGCTCAGAAGCGCACTCACCGGCATTGATCCTGGATCGCAGCTACAGGATAAGTGGGCGGGCTATCCGGGCATCACCTACTTCAGCGAGGTCTACTTCAACAGCGCGCATAATGCCGCGCTGGTTTACATGAATAACTTCTGCGCCAACCTATGCGCGAACGGCCAGTGGATTTACCTGGAAAAGAAAAACAACCAATGGGTTCGCCGCTCCGGGCTGAATATCTAAGTTGGCTTCGGTGTTGGGAACAGACGAGAAAAGAGAGGCTTCGCAAGGCGGTCTGCGAAGCCTGGAAGACCGAATGCGAATCATGAGCTATTGGCTCCGATCGCGCCGGCAAACTCAGCCCTTCACATAAGCCTGGCTTGGCCCATGCACCCATTGACGCCCCGATATCAAACCGATGGCGAGGAAGACGGAGCCCAGCACAAGGTGGAAGATGTGATCGCCCGTGTGCAGCAGCATGGGTCCAAAATGCCATGCTCTGTTCAACGCTGGGTCTCCGATGATCAGGCCAAGCGACGCGAGCGTTAGATAGAATGCGCCCGATGCAATGCTGAAGCGCTTTGCCGCCCGCTCACCCAGGAAGCTGAACGCGAATGCCAGAGCACCCCACAGCAGATGCATCAGGTTGTGGTATTTGTCCACGCGCGTGCCGGCCACGATTGCCAGGATGCCCATTGCGGCAAAGAGGCCGCCAAACAACCGGCACGCCATCTTCGCGGTGTCGCCGGTGTTGCCTGCACGCCGGAAGTTCTGCACGGTGGCGGCAAGCCCCGCAACGTCCGTCAGCAGGAGTGCGCTGATCTGCAACGCCGTCGAGAGGAAGATGCCGGCTGCAAAGTTTCCGACCTGTCCGGGATGCTCCAGGCGCAGCATTCCTCCCGGCAGCCGCGCAAACCAGCCGGATGTGACCAGGATCGAGATCAACGCACCGATCAGCGGCGTCCACCACCAGCGGGCACCCCAGATGACGATTGCCGCGACCCCCATAAACAATATCGGCCCGGGAGGAAACTTCGGATAGTTGGGATCGCCGGAAAGCCATTGTCCCCACAGCGCGATGGCGACCGCAACCAGTCCGCCCGCCGTCAATTTCGTAAGAAATGTCAGATTGGTTTTCATCCCGATTCTCCCTTTCACGATCACCGCTCCTGCAACCGGTCTGCTCATACGATCCATCCGTTCATGCCACCGCGACCGCATCTCATCCGCTTTTTTGCGCTGCTCCGGCGTCAACACCGTCGTGTAGATCTTCGATTTGAAGTGCTCCTTTTCAACCAGCAGCTTCGCGATTGTCGTGCCCTGCCGCCCCGCGATCTCCTGCACCTTGCCTTCGTCCGGGTTGCCCTCCGCTGTCGCCGCATCCATCTCCTTGCTTTCTGCCGCAAACTCATGGACCAGCCCGGAGATGGCTGGCTTTTCTGAATTCCACATTGAGCCAATCTGTTTCCGCTGCGTGTCATTGAGCTTCAGCTCGCGCGCGACATATCCCATGGGGCCGAAATGGCCCGATCCGTGGCGAAAGCATCCATGCCACCCGCGCACATCCGCTCTGGCAATCGCCACTCCCGCGGCAACCACCAGCACGGCCACACAGGACCAGATCACGATTCGCTTCATACTCATGTCTCCTTCTCTGCTACAGATCGATTCCATCACCGGCCTGAAGTGCGCGCGATAAAGATTGGTTAAGCAACATAAAGTTTTGTAAAGCTTGCGATTACGACATTTCCGCGGACTAACATTCAAGTCGGAGGCCGGGAAACAGCCACTATGGACCGCGTGCTGATCGTGGACGACGACGTAGAACTCTGCAGGCTCCTCGGCGAGCGCCTGGGCCCTGAAGGGTTCGCGCTGGAGGCGGTTCACGATGGAAGGCGTGGCCTGGACCGCGTGCTCTCGCAGGAGCACGCGCTCGTCATCCTCGATCTCATGCTCCCCGGCATGGGCGGCTTAGAGGTTTTGCGCCGCGTGCGCACTCACTCGCCGGTTCCGGTGCTCATTCTCACGGCGCGAGGAGAGGATGTCGATCGCATTCTCGGTCTTGAAATCGGCGCGGATGACTACCTGCCCAAGCCTTTCAACCCGCGCGAACTGATCGCACGCATCCGTGCGATCCTGCGGCGCAGTTCGCGCTCGGCAGCCTCGGGCAGTGTGGTGACCGCCGGCGATCTTCGCCTTGATCCAGCCGCTCGTGAAGCATGGCTCGCCGGCACGCAGCTCGACCTGACCAGCGTCGAGTTTGCGCTGCTGGATGCGTTGCTGCGCGACGCGGGCCGGGTCGCGACGCGCGAGCAGCTTACGGAAACCGTGCTTGGCCGTGAGCTCGGACCCTTCGACCGCGTGATCGACGTCCACATCAGCAACCTGCGCAAAAAGCTGGGCCGCGCCTGCACGGAAGAGCGGATCAAAGCCGTGCGCGGCAGCGGCTACATGTTGGTGGTGCGGTCGGAATCGAAATGAAGATCAGAATCCGCAGCCTGTTTCTCAAAATATTCTTCTGGTTCTGGGCCACCGTCATCGCTACCGGCATTGCGCTGGTGGCGACATGGATCATCCTTCAGCCGAAAAACGTAACCCCACAATCGCAAACGAATCTGGCGGATGTTGCATGGGTAGCGGGAACCTCCGCCGTTGACACGCTGGAGCGGCAAGGGCCATCCGCCGCATCGGACTATATGGGGCAGGTCAGCCAGAAGACCAACGTGAAGAGTTGCCTGTTCGACACATCAGGGAACGTCATATCCGGCAGCGGCTGCGAAGTCTTTGAAAATGCGCTGACGATACCCCGTGACACTCCCGTCTTCAAGGTGAAACATGGTTCCGTCCGCGTTGCCATGAAGATTCGCGGCAAGAGCGGCCGAGAATACATCTATGCAGCGGAAGCCACCGAGCACCGCGGGCCACCGCCAGGCATCGGAGTCTCGGGAATTGCGTTGCGATGGAGCGTCGCGCTGCTGGTATCGGGCTTCATCTGCTACCTGCTCACGCGCTATCTCACCACTCCGGTCCTGCGCCTGCGGGAGGCTTCGCAGCATTTGGCTGCGGGCGATCTGAGCACCCGCGCTGCCTCAGGCATGGAGCGCCGGCGCGATGAGCTCGGTTCGCTCGTGCGTGACTTCAACGCCATGGCAGGGCACATCGAAGAGCTCGTCTCGCGTCAGCGGCAGCTCATCTATGACATCTCGCACGAGTTGCGGTCGCCACTGGCGCGGCTGAATGTAGCGCTCGACCTTGCACGCCAGCGGAAAGGCAGCGATCCAGCCTTCGATCACATGGAGCAGGACCTCGAGCGACTCAACGAGATGATTGAGCGGCTGCTCACCGTGGCAAAACTCGATCCATCCACAACGCCCGTCTCAATGTCACAGGTGGACCTGACGGAGCTGGTATCCCGGATCGTCCGTAGCGCTGAATTTGAATTGCAGGAACGCAACGGCGCGATACCTCTTTCATGTGAGGGACAATATCTGGTTCAGGGCAATGCGCAGCTGCTGCACAGCGCGATTGAAAATGTCATTCGCAACGCTGTCCGCTACGCCGGTCCTGGTAACTCCGTCGAGGTGCGGGTCGAGCCGGCTGCTACGCCGGCGGTTGTCCGCATTCTGGTGCGCGACTATGGCTGTGGCGTTCCTGATTCCGAGCTGGCCAAAATCTTTCAGCCCTTCTATCGCGTTGCCGACGATCGCAACCGTGAAACCGGCGGCACCGGTCTGGGTCTTGCTATCGCCGATCGCGTCGTCCGGATTCACAACGGAACTATCAGCGCCCGGAACGCGACGCCCAATGGCCTGGAAGTCGAAATTCGCCTACCGCTGGATTTCAATTCACCGAAATCGTGAAATAGTCCTGCGCGGTTACTGTTCCGGTTGCGGTATCGACGGCGCGAAATGTAACTGTGTAGCTGTCGGGCGTCGTGCCGGTCGACTGAGCGGTTCCAATGCTGGATGGCTTACTGGCCGCGGCGCTTCCGCCACAGCCCGTCGTTCCCCCCAGCACCGCGCCGAGGGCAACAACACATAGCAGCACGCGAAGCATGGCGAAAGAGCGGCGGCGTCCCGGCAATCCGAATATAAGAACGCAGGCCAGCATGGCTCCCCCGCGAGCCATGGACCAGACGCGCGTTTCGGAGGCCGAAGCTGTCGCCGAGGCCGGAGTGCTGGTGACGGTGAGTGTCGCCTGGGCAGCCTGAGTATTCGCAATCGTTACAGTAGCCGGATTGAAGCTGCAGGTCGGGATGTTCTGATCGCCGCTGTTCGAGCCAGTGACGGAGCACGAGAGTTTTACAGGGCCGATGAATCCGCCGCCGGGAATGACGGAAACAGCCATGGCGGAGGCGCTTGCCGCCGGGCCCGCAGCCGCTGTGGACGCGGCCTGCGTGAACGTCAGGGTAAGCGTCTGACCGGTCCCGTTGCCGCAGCCCGCCGTGCAGTTCACCACCGCGGCCGCCGACGCCGCGGAAGCCGTGAAGTTTGCATCTCCGTTATACGTAGCAACGATGTTGTTGCTGCCCAGGGTCAACTGCGTCACCGGAACGTCGATGGACGCCGTGCTGAAATATGCGCCGCTGGCTGGATCGCGCACCGTCGTGGCCGCGCCCGTCGTTCCCAGAACGGTGCCGTTCGTCGCGTCCGTGAAGGTCACCGTTCCATTCGGAGGCGGCGCCACAAAATTTGCTGCGCCTGGCCTGATCGCCGCCGTCACGGTAACCGTTCCGGAATAAAGGGAATTTACGTTCGTGGTGACAGAAGCAATCGTGGGCGCCTTGTCTACCGTGAAGGTGACCGGCGCCGCAGTGCCCGGGTTATAGCTGTTATCTCCCCCGTACGAAGCTGAAACGGTATGTGGGCCGACGCCGAAATAATGCACTGGGAACTCGGAATTTCCAGTGGCATCCAGCATTCCGCTGCCCTGCGCGCCCTGCGCCGCCGTATCGGAGAAGGTGATAGTTCCGGTTGCATTTACCAGGGGGTTGGCGTTCCCGGCCTGCGATTTTCCAATCGGCTGGGCATCCACGGAGACATACGTCCCGTAGGCGACCGACCTTCCCGCTGTGCTTGCGAGCCTGCCGCTGTTGTCCGGCGCAGATACCGATAGGCGGACGATGCTCTCTTCCGGAGTTACCGTAATCCGGGTCGGCGTCGAGATGCTGCTGCTGTACGTTGCGTCTCCGCCATAGCTCGCGTACACATTATAGGTGCCGCCGGGAAATCCCGCCCAGTTCCCTGCCGCCTGTCCGTTCGCGAGGGTCAGGCTGAACTGCGAGTTGCTGCCGAACAGACCCTGCGCGCTGATGTCGTTGCTGATGGCGACGTTGCCGGTGGCCGCTGACGGGTTCACACCGATACCGACTGAGATCGGCTGGCCATGCTGAAAGGTGGCGGAGCTCAACGTCAGCGAGATCGAAGCCTGCGTTTTCCCGACGCTCGTCCAGTTGTTCACCAGGCTCGCGATATCGACGCTTCCCAGTCCAGTCGCCAAGTTGTAAGCGCCGGTAGCGTCGTAGCCATTCATGAAGCTGTCTGCAGCGCAATTTTCCGTTCCGGATGCGCACACGACCGAGTTATTTCCGACCGTGATCTGGTGGAATGCGTCCGGGTGCGTCTTCGCCAGCGTATACAGAATCCAGTTCGGCTGCCCCAGGCGCTCGGCGGCGCCGACCTTCTGATTTACTAACGCCAGTACGCCCGCGAATGCGGGTGCCGAGGCTGACGTGCCGCCGATACCGGTGATGGTTGGATTCGTTCCCTGGCAATCGCCGCTGCGGCAGGTTGCCCACAACGCGCCATACATACCGTTCGCCGCAAAGAGCGAAACATCCGGAAGGTCACGCACCTTATCCGCAGCCACGCCGGCATTCGTCTCGTATTGCTGCTGCCACTCGGGCTTGGCATAGCCGCCGAGCGCATTTCCCGTCCCGTCATAGAGGCCGGCGCTGCTCGCTCCGCCGCCGCCGGACGCGATGTTCGAATTGCCGCTGTAATCCAGGTTCGCCTGGTTCTCTGCCGCGCTTTGATTGCTTACCGGAGAGTTGTTCCATGTCGTCTCCGGAATATAGCTCAGAGCGGATGTGTACCCGCTACTATTCGCCGCGCTTACATAGGTAGAGAAGTTCTTCGCCAGCGTTCCAAAATCGGTGCCGCCCACGGCCACCGTATATGGAGTGGACGCGAGTGCGTTCACTCCGAAGCCGTGCGACGCAATCGTCTGCGTATCGGCGTTGTCGCAGCCTGCCGAGCCGGAATCGCCGCTCGACACAGTCACGGCAATCCCCTGCGCGGCCGCCTGCTCCCAGGCGTTCAGGATCTCCTGGTTGCCGGCCGCTCCCTGTGCCAGCTCGCATGTGCCATAGCTTACGTTCAGGATGTTCACTGCGTTGTCTTCAATCGCACGCAGAATCGCCAGCATCACGCCGGACTGGAATGTTGTGTCCGCCGCCTGGTAGTAGACGAGCTTTGCGCCCGGCGCAATCGCTCCGGCAACTTCGCCATCCAGCGTGGACTCTGTATCATCGGCACCCGCCGGTGAATTGCCGTCCATCACGACGGAAATGGAAGCTGCCGGCATCTTGAAGAGCGAACGGTAATTCTGCACGTTCGGAACGCTCACGCCGCCGTTGGTGACAATTCCGATGGTTACTCCGCTGCCGTCGTACGCCGCTTGTCCCTGCTTGAGACGGGTATTCAGCGATGTCGGCGCATCGTAAATGGTGGCGGCATCGCCGGGGCTCACGAACAAATATGGTTTGTTGGAAATGCTGACTGTCAGCTCCGGAACGAATCGCTTCTCCGTCCCGTTCCAGCGGCCGCTCGGTCCATAGACCGTCTGCGGGTGCGGATAGAAGTCGTTCAGCGGAGAGACGCCCGCGACCACGGAGGCAAGCGCCGACGGGATCATCGGATTCGTCACGTTCGCCACATGCTCCCGCCCCTGGACCACGAAGCGGTGGATCTGCGTGTGAAACGCCGACTGCAACTGATCGACCGATCCAGAGAACTCGACGGCCATTCCGCTCCTGGCGACCCTGCTTACCGCAAAGCCCTGGCTGTTCAGCCACGAGACGACCTGCGCGACATCCTGCTGCGCCGGACCGTACTGCTGTCCAAACTGCTCCGGAGCCAGAAAGCGATGAAAGTTCGGCGAGTTTTTGTCTTCGAGCGATGCGAGGTATTGCTGGAGCACCCGCTCCTGCTGCGGCGAGCGCTTGAGCACCAGGAGTTGCCGCTGCGCGCCGAGCGATACCGGCGCCGGACCGCGATCAAATTGCGTCCGGGCGAGCGGATGCACATTGCCACGCAGCGTGACCAGCGAGGAGTCATCCACGGGCCGCGTAATCAGCGGCCGCGCCGCGGATTGCGTCTGTGCCGCTCCAGGCATGCCGAGGCAGATCGCCAGCAGCAGATAAAACAGCGTACCCATCAAGCGGGGGAATCGAGAGGGAACCATTGGCTTTCCAGACAGTGCAGAGATTCGGCAAATGCCCCGGCGCCGGAAATCCGGCACCTCGGCGTAAATGGCGCCGGGCGCTTATCTATGCCCGGCAAGTGCAGATCGTTTGTTTAACTTCTTGACTGCTCAGTCAGTCTGGATTGACGCCGATGAAGAATCAATGAAACTGACTTTCGACGAGGTATCGTCGGGGTGTGCCCGGAGAGGGTTACGGGCACCTGCGGAATGTTACTCACGAGTGGAATTTGCCAGATCTCATTGAAACGGAGAGGTCCGGCAATGCCCAGAACGGGAACCGCATGAAATCAGGTTGGCTTAAGCCTGCATCACCGTAAGGCGAAGATCGCGGCTGCGAGCGAAAGGGGCATTACCACCATGCCGATTTTCAAGAACTCCCGCGCCGAAATCTCCGCGTTCTCGCGCCGCAGAGCAATCAGCCAGAGAATCGTGGCAAGCGATCCGGTGACGGAGAGATTCGGCCCCACATCGACTCCGACCAGGACCGCGTGCGTCAGCACGCCGGAGCTGTGCAACTGCTGCAAAGCCGAACCGCTCGCCAGCCCGACCGGCAGATTGTTCATGGTGTTTGCGAGTAGCGCCACCGCAAATGAGCCGATGAACTTGCCGTAGCCATCGGAGGTGTGCGCCAGCCACATGAGCCCGAACTGCGTCAGCCTTAGCATTCCAGCACGATTCAGCGCGGCGACAATCATGAAGAGGCCGGCGACCAGCGGCAGCACGCTCCAGGAGACGCCGCCTAGCACGGCTCTCCATGCTTTCCGATTGCGAATGGAGATGAGAGCGAGCGCAAACAGGCCTGTAACGAGCGTCGGCAATCCGAGCTGAAGTCCCAGGCCCGAGGAGACCAACAACGTTACAGCCGCGACACAAATCCCCATCACCGCCAGCCGGCCTTCCGCCGACAACGCGATGCCAGCCGATTCCTCATTCATGCTGCCCACGAGGCTCCTGCGGGCGAGAACACGCAGAACGAGAAACGTAACCAGAATCGAGATCACCGACGGCAGCAGGAAGATGCGCAGCCAAGGCGCGAGCGAAGGCAGAGTCTTCCCGTAGATCACGAGATTCGCCGGGTTCGCGATCGGCAGCACGAAACTGGCTGCGTTGGCGATGAAAGCGCAGGCAAGCAGGTATGGCCGCGGTTCGACACGGGCGCGGCGCACAGCGGCCAGCACCGCCGGAGTCATCACGACCGCCGTGGCATCATTCGACAAAAAAACGGTCACGCCGACGCCCGCGAGATAGATCAGCAGAAACAATCGCGCCGGCGAGCCCTTGGCGCGATGCACGGAAATGTCGGCGACCCAATCGAAGACGCCCTCGATCCGCGCCAGTTCCGCCAGAATCATCATGCCGGTCAAAAAGAAGTAGACATCCAGACCCTCGCCAATAGCATGCCCAGCAGCACGCAACGGAAGCAGTCGTGTGACCACCAGGGTTAGCGCCCCCAGCGAAATCCAGATAGATTCAGCGATGCCTCGCGGCCGAACCAGCATCAGCAGGATGCTGGCCAGCGCGATCATCCAGGTAAGCAGGGTCGTCCCGTGGGCGAAGATCATGTTTCGTTACGCTGTTGCATCAGTGGCCGTGATTGTCTGTCGCGGAGTCGCGCAGATAAGAGGTGGAGTCGATCTTCCAACCGCACACCGGGATTGATCCTTGAGAATACTGGACGATCTGCGGAGGAACGCATTGTAAGCAACCTCATCCGTGCGTCAACCAATCGACGAGGAGGCTCGTCTGTCTGCATTGACAGTGTGCGTGCCGAAGGTGTTCATCGACGGCAGCCGTCGTAAAGCCGTCGTAATATGGTTCCATCTGCTCGCGCCGCTTTCTCCAAAGCGGTTCAGTTCAGGTTAATGTTGTCCCTTTAGTTTCTAGAGCATGGCTCGCGATCAACGAAATGCTGGATGGAAAGTGTCATCCGCGATAGCGATCGTATGCGTTGCGATCCTCGCTCCGTTGGCCCGTGCGCAAAGCCCGGGGACATCGAGCATCTCATTAACCGAGGCAATTCGCAGCGCGCAGGCAAACGAGCCCAGCTTCGCAGCCAGCCTGGGCACCCAGAAGAGCGCAGCCATTGACAGCTATCTCGCGAAAGCAGCTCTGTTGCCCACTGCCACGTATCACAACCAGATGTTGTTCACCCAATCCAATGGGACGACCAACAAAGGCGGCGAGGTTGGCAATCAGTCCCAACCGATCTTCATTGCGAACAATGCCATTCACGAATACACCAGCCAGGCTTCTCTCAATGAGACGATCGGGCTGAAACAGATTGCGGATGCCAAGGTTGCATCCGCGACTGCGGCCCGGGCCTCGGCGGAGTTGGAAGTAGCGCGGCGGGGATTGGTCTCGACCGTCGTCGCGCTGTATTACCAGGTCTCCGCCGCGGAGAAGAAGCAGGGTCTTTTGGTTCAGGCACTTCAGGAAGCCAACGGGTTCACCGATCTGACCCAGAAGCGCGAAGCCGCACGCGAAGTGGCTCACGCGGATGTGATCAAGGCCCAGCTCCAACAGCAGCAGCGGCAGCGTGATTTGAGCGACGCCGATGTCGCAGCAGATAAAGCGCGGCTGGAGCTTGCCGTTCTTCTTTTCCCGGACCCGCGAACCCCCTACGTTACAGAAGCGGCGGGCGTTCCCCCGGCGCTTCCGGCAGAGGACGAGGTGAACCACCTCGCTTCCGCAAAAAACCCGGAGATTCGCAGCGCACTGGCTGAGATGCGCGCCGCCGACGCGGGCGTTCTATCTGCGAGAGCCGCGTACCTTCCCGACCTGGCGCTGAACTTCAACTACGGCATCGACGCTCCGCAGTTCGCAATACACGGTCGTCCGAACGATGTGAAAAATCTCGGCTACTCCATCAGCGGCACCGTGGACCTTCCCGTGTGGGACTGGTTTTCGACGCAGAAAAGGGTGAAGCAGAGCGAAATTCAGCGGGATGTTGCCAAGGTCACTCTGACAGCAGCGCAAAGGCGGCTGATCGCGACACTTGAAGAGACCTACCGGGAGGCGTCAGCCGCGCGCGACCAGTTAGATCTGCTCGATCAAAGTGTTCGCCTGGCTGCGGAAAGCCTCCGCCTGACCAAACTGCGCTATCAAGCCGGAGAGGCTACCGTCCTGGAAGTGGTCGATGCGCAGAACACCTTTCTCTCCGCGGAAACAGCGCAGGCGGATGGCGCTGTGCGCTATCAGTCCGCCTTCGCAGCACTCGAGCTTCTGATGGGAACCCTATGACCCGAACGACAAGCACATCGCTGCTGATCAGAATCCCGGTCAGAAATAGAGCTACAGGATGCGCAGCCGGTCTTCTCTTGCTTGCTTTGCTAATTCCGGGTTGCAAGAAGGCGGGTGACACCGAAGCTGCGCCTCTGGTTACCGTGCAGGCAGAGCGCCCCGAGCGGGGCACTGTTTCCGAGCACATCAGCGCCGATGCCACGCTGTCGCCGCTGGCACAGGCCGCTATCTCGCCGAAGATCACAGCGCCGGTGCGCGCCTTCTACGTCCAGCGCGGTTCCAAAGTGAAGGCCGGGCAACTTCTCGCGATACTTGAAAACCGCGATCTCGCTGCACAGGCGCTCGACAACAAAGGCCAGTACAACGCCGCCGAAGCTACCTATGACATGCAGACGCAGGCGCAGGTGCCCGAGGAATACAAGAAGGCGCAGCTGGATGTCGATCAGGCGAAGGCGCAACTCGACCTGCAGCAGGAGATCACCGCGTCGCGCAAGAAGCTGCTGGAACAGGGAGCCATTCCCGGCCGCGACTACGACACCGCTGCAGCGGCCCTAGTCCAGGCTCGATCGACATACGACACCGCGCTGAATCACCTCACCTCTCTGCAGAAGGTCAGCCGCCAGGCTACGCTGCAGGCAGCGAAGGGCACGCTCTCTTCCGCCAAAGGCAAATATCTCGCGGCGCAAGCGCAGGTGTCCTACTCTGAGATTCGCACGCCGATCTCCGGCGTCGTCACCGACCGCCCGCTCTTTGCCGGAGAAACCGCCGGAGCGGGCAGCCCTCTCGTCACAATCATGGATACTTCGTCGCTGCTGGCGAAGGTGCATCTGTCACAGATGGCTTCGCAGCAGTTGCACGTCGGCGACGATGCCGCGCTGCTGGTGCAGGGCGTCGATCAGCCGGTGCCCGCCAAGGTTTCGCTGATCAGCCCCGCGCTCGACCCCGGCAGCACCACCGTGGAAGTCTGGCTGCGCGTCAACAACAAGAACGGCGCGTATAAGGCGGGCACTCCGGTGCGCACCTCGATCGTCGGCCGAACGGTAAATAACGCCATCAAGGTTCCGCTCTCCGCCATTCTCACCGCCCAGGACGGAGGGAAATCCGTCATGGTCGTCGGATCCGACGGCGCGGCTCACCGCAAGCCGGTCGAGCTCGGCATCAACGACGGACAGGATGTGCAGGTCACGCAGGGCCTCAGCGGCTCCGAGCTGGTCATCAACACCGGCGCCTACGGGCTCGACGAGGGAACCAAGGTACAGATCGGCAAGCCGGATGCGGGTTCCGCGGAGAGCAAGGGATGAGCAAGCCTTCCTCCGAGGAAAATGCATTCTGGCTCGTGCGATATCGCGGAGCCATTTTCTTCTTCTTGATTGTGCTTTCGCTCGCCGGCATCTATGAGGCGGGACAGGTTCCCATTTCCGTTTTCCCCGAAACGAATTTTCCCCGGGTCGTCATCGGCGTGGACAACGGCGTCATGCCGGTGGAGCAGATGCAGGTCACCATCACCAAGCCCATCGAAGATGGGATGAACGCGGTGCCCGGCCTGGAAACCATCCGCTCCACCACCAGTCGCGGCTCGGCGGAGGTGAGTCTGTTCTTCGACTGGAGCGTGGATATGTTCCAGACGCTCCAGCTGGTCGATGCCGCGCTCAGCAAGGTGCGGCAGTCGCTTCCCGCCACGGCAGTCATCACCACCAACCGGCTCACCTTTGCCACCTTCCCCATCCTCGGCTACAGCCTTACCTCCAACCGGCTCTCGCAAAGCCAGCTCTGGGAGCTGGCGACCTACGAGTTAAAGCCGCCGCTGAACCGCGTTATCGGCGTGAGGACCGTCACCGTGCAGGGCGGCCAGGTGCCGGAGTTTCACATCATCCCCAACATGGCGCGAATGCAGACCGCGGGCGTTACCATTCTCGACCTGGCGAACGCGGTTCAGATATCGAACATCATCGACTCTCCCGGCCTGTATGAGGACAATCATCAGCTCATCCTTGGACTGGTCGGGGCGCAGGCGCACGATGCCGAGCAGCTTGGGCATCTGGCGGTCAAGACGACGGCCGGAGGCGCATCTGTCCGGGTTTCCGATGTGGCAACCGTCGAGTCCGGCGTGCTGCCCGTCTACACCGCGGTCAGGGCCAACGGTCAGCCCGCAGTCCTGCTCAACATCGCGCGCCAGCCCTCTAGCAACACCGTCGCCGTGGCCGATGCCATCGCCGCCGAAGTGCAGCAGCTTAAAAAATCACTGCCGGCCGGGGTCCGCCTGGAGCCGTTCTACGACCAATCGGAGCTGGTGCGCGACAGCATTCGCAGCGTCCGCGACGCCATCCTGATCGGCCTGGTGCTGGCCTGCATCATCCTCTTCCTGTTTCTTGGCGACTGGACTTCCTCGCTGGTGGCTGGTCTCGTCATTCCGGTCACCGTTGCGATTACCATTCTCTTCCTCCATGCGATCGGGGAAAGCTTCAATCTGATGACACTTGGCGGCCTGGCCGCCGCCATTGGCCTGGTGATTGACGACGCCATCGTTGTGGTGGAGAACATCGTGCTGCACCGCGACTCCGGCGAGACTCGCGCCCGCGCCGCACATCTCGCCCTGCGCGAGCTTGCCGTTCCGCTGGTCGGTTCCACTGTTACGCCCGTCGTTGTGTTTCTTCCACTCGTCTCCGTCACTGGCGTCACCGGCAGCTTTTTTCGTGCGCTTGCCATAACCATGACGGTCGCCCTGCTTACCTCATTGTTTCTGGCCATGACCTGGACGCCGGCGCTTGGCCTGACGCTGCTGCGCAAGCATCGTAAGGCGAACGGCGAAGCTCCTGCCCAGGCAGAACAGCACGGCCGCGTGATGCAGAAGGTCCTGGACTGGCACAAGCGCGCCCTCGGATGGTGCCTCAGCCGTCCTCTCCGGCTTGCGGGAATCTGCTGTCTGCTGGTGGTTGGAACCTGGTTTTCCTACAAGGCTCTCGGTTCCGATCTGCTGCCCGGGATGGACGAAGGCGGCTTCGTCCTCGACTACATCATGCCGGCCGGCAGCTCCCTTACCGAAACCAATCGCGTCCTCGAACACGTCGATGGCATCCTGCACGCAATTCCGGAGGTGGAAAGCACATCGCGCCGCACAGGCATGCAGATGGGGCTTGCCGCTGTGACCGAGGCCAACACTGGCGACTTCACCGTCAGGCTGAAGAGCAAGCGCAGCCGCGGCATCGACGAGGTCATGGCCGACGCTCGGGCGCAGATAAAAAAGACCGAGCCGGCGCTTGACATTGAGTTCACCCAGATTCTCCAGGACATGATCGGCGATCTTTCAAACTCGCCCGAGCCGATCCAGATCAAAGTATTTGCGAACGACCCTGAGCTCCTCGCCCAGTTAGGCCCGCGCATCGGCGACGCCATCAGCAAAATTTCCGGTGTTGTCGATGTCCAGAACGGCATCGACAACACCATCAGCGGCCCTGCCACAAACTTTCAGGTGGACCCCACAATCGCCGCACGTCTTGGCTTTACACCCAGCGAAGTTGCCGAAGACGCGACCTCGATCTTGGACGGTGTCAGTACGACCGATCCGCTGATCGCCAACGGCCGCCCGTACACCGTGCGCATCCGTCTGGGAAACGAGACGCGCCAATCTCTCGAAACCATCGAGAACACCGTCTTCAACAGCACGACGGGAAAGCTGGCGAACCTTGGCTCACTCGCCCAGGTGACGCAGCTTCCGCCACAGAATGAAATCAAGCGGGAGAATCTGCAGCGGCTCATCACCGTCACCGGCCGCCTTGAGGGCTCCGACCTGGGAACGGCCATCGCCAAAGTGCAGAAGACCGTTGCCGCCATGCACCTGCCGCCGACCGTCCACATCGAATACGGCGGCACGTATGAAGAGCAGCAGCAATCCTTTCACGAGTTGCTCCGCGTGCTCCTGCTCTCGCTCGCGCTGGTCTTCGGCGTGCTGCTTGCCGAGTTCCGCAACTTTGCCGCCCCCACCGCGATCCTCACCTCCTCGATTCTTTCCATCGCGGGCGTGGTCTTCGGGCTACTCATCACCGGCATCACCTTCAACGTGGCGTCGTTCATGGGCCTCATTATGGTGATCGGCATCGTGGCGAAGAACGGCATCCTGCTGCTGGATGCCGACGAGCGCTACCGCCGGGAAGGTGGCTCGCCGGAAGACGCGATGATGCACGCTGCCCAGCGCCGCCTCCGCCCCATCCTCATGACCGCGGCCGCAGCCATCTGCGGCATGTTGCCGCTGGCATTCGCGCTCGGCTCCGGATCGCAGATGCTCCAGCCGCTGGCGGTCGCTGTCATCGGCGGCCTGACCATTTCGATGGCGCTCAGCCTCATCGTCACGCCGGTGGTCTACTACCTGCTGACTCGGTCGCATCCCGCGCACGCATAAAAACGGCCCGCGCGCTGCCGCGGGCCATTGGAAGAAACGATGCAGCACATCACGGTGCGACGGCAAGCACCTGAAAGCTATCCGGGGCGATGCTGGGGCGCGGATGTGGCCGGTCCGCCGTTGGAGCCGGCGCAGGACCGAATTGTGCCGTGACGAGATAGATCCGGCCCGTCGAAAGGTCGAGCGTCATGGTGCGCGCGCCTCGTTCTGTCTTCACGGTTTGCACCGTCGGGAATCCGGCCTTCGCTGTATCCACCACGCTGAGCGTTCCGCTTTCGCCATTCGACGAGAATGCCAGCTTGTGCTTAGGATCGAAGCCCGCTGCGTCGGGTCCATCCCCAATCGATGCCAGTCCGAGCAACTTGCCATTTGAGTAATCGACGATGGCCATCTTGCCGCCGTCGCAGACAGCGAAGAGCCTGTGCGCCCCGCGATCGATCGCCAGCCCCGACGGTGAATCGCAGCCTTCCAGCTTCCAGGTAGCCACAATCTGGTGACTCTTCGCATCCAGCTTCACGATGGAGTTCTGATCCTCAATATTGTCAAAAACGAAGCCATGTCCATCGGCCTGGGGAAACTCCGGCTTTCCAGGCAGCGGCGTAGTCGCCACGATGGTGTTCGTTTTCGTATCGAGCACGGATACACTTTTGCTGCGACCGTTGAAGGCCCAGACTGTCTTCGTAGTCGGTTCAAACGTGATGCCGTCAGGATTTGTTCCTGCGGGAACCGTTGCCTGAACCGCAAAACTCTTGCGGTCGAAAACCACGATGGCGTTTCCCGCCCCGTCGCTGATATATCCCGTCTTTCCATCCGGATTCAGCGCTACTCCGTGTGTGCTCTTCAGGCCAGTGATTGCGCCAATGGGCTTGCCCGTAGAGCTATCTACCACCTCCACGCGCGAGTTGTGAGTGACGTAAAGGCGGTGTGCCGCGTCGTCGCTCAACAGGTAGTCCCACCCTCCCTGTCCGCCCAGCCGCCACTTGTCCGCAACGTGATAGGTCTGCGCAGCGGCGGCGGCTGCAAATGATAGAAGGGCCGCGGCGACTACTCCTTGGTAAGCGCGCATCGTGAGACTCCTGAAGGAAAGCTCGGCCGTAACGTCGCCGGCCCTCTGAGTGTCTCCTATTCCGCCTTAACGGTAGCTGAATATGACGGCGCCGCAATCGAGGGTCCGGTACACGACGGCAGCATGACTGTGACCAAGGCACCTCCGCCGGCATGATTCGAAATATCAATGGAGCCACCTGCCCGGTCGCAAATCGCCTTACAGATAGAAAGTCCCAGTCCGGTTCCGCCGCTCTTGCGGCTGCGCGAGACGTCGCCCCGGTAGAACGGATGGAAGAGATGCGGCCGATCCTCCTCTGCAATTCCCTCGCCCCAGTCCTGAACGGTGAACATTATGTTGCTCCCCTTTTGTGCGAGAGACAGCAGGACTCGTCCCTGCTTCGCGCTGTGTTGCAGCGCATTCACCAGCAGATTCGCGCACAGCAGCACGGCATCGCGCCGGTCGAGCGGGACGAAAGCAGCCTCATGGGCATCTACCTTCACGTTGTTCGCTCTCAGTTCAGCCAGGGACTCGCTTTGATGCACCGCTTCCTCAACAGCCTCGCGGAGAGAGCAGGCACGCTGGGCGTTCCCGTTGGAGCTGATTTCCTCCGGCTGTTCCAGACGAGCCAGTGTCAGAAGTTTCTGGACCGTCTCTTCCAGGCGATCACAGTCGCCGAGACTCAAAATCAATCCTTCGCTGTACTCTTCGATGGAGCGCTTCCGCATAGAAAGAAGCTGCAAAGATGACTTCACGATCGCCACGTCGGTCTTCAGCTCATGTGCCGCGTCGCTGGTGAAGCGCCTCTGCTGCTCGAACGACCGCTGCACCCGCTCGAGCGCCGCTTCCAATGCGCGCGCCAGTGGCTGCAGCTCGAGCGTTCCTCTCGCGCTGGCCGGCGTATGGAAGACCCAGTTGCCGGAATTGATCATGTCCGCTTCCATCGCCAGCTCGTGCACGGGCAAAAGCCGCTTCCGTATCGCTCCAACCATAAGGATTGCCGTCGCGCCGAAAAGCACCGTCGTCGCGATCGCGAAGAAGCGTATCTCTTCCACAACCTCATTCCAAACGTGCCGGGTCGGCCTTCCGTACACCACCGTGATGTTGTGGCTCGTGCCGCCGTTGGGCTCTCCTGGATCGACGATGCGCACGGCGTGCAAGGTGTAGAACCGGTACGCGCGGCCGCCAATTTTCCCACTGCGAAATCCGGATTTCGCCTGAGGCGCGCCGAAGTCCGGCTCTATCTTCCCGGCACTCCCCAGCAGGTGGCCCTGCCCGTCTATTACCCGATACACAGCTTCTTTGCCAATGCGGACCGTGCGGAGATCCAGCAGCACATTGTCGTCTTTGTCTTCGGCGTCCTGCACCGCTCCCATCAGCGACTCGGAGCCAGCCGCCAGTGACGCGTCGAAGGCTTCCAGCTGCACATGCCACTCATGAATCGTGACGGCGGCAATCAATGCCAGGGCCGACAATAATTCGAGGATCAGCAGAGTTCCAACCAGCCGGCGGGTGATCGAAATGGACCCCGCGCTCACGCTGTACCGCCTCCATGCAGACGATAGCCGCGATGCCGCAGCGTCTCAATCAGGGGTTCGGTCTGAGCGAGATTGAGCTTTCTGCGCAAATTAGAGATATGCGCCTCGATCACATTCGAATGGTGCTCCCAGTCGAAATCGTAAAGATGCTCCAGCAGCTCCTGCTTGGAGACAATCGCGCGCGGCCGATGCAACAGATATTCCAGGATGCGGTACTCGGTGGGCGACAGATCGATGGGCTGGCCGCGCCGCATGACGGTCTGCTGCAGTGTATTTACCTCCACATCGGCCAGCTTGAGCACGGGATGCGAAGCGCCTTTGCCCCGGCGGATGAGCGCCTTGATCCTGGCGATCAGCTCTCCCAGGTTGAACGGCTTGCAGAGATAATCGTCGGCGCCGGAGTTCAGCAGCTCAATGACAGGCTCCTTTCCCTCCTGCGCGGTCAGGATCATGACCGGGGTATGGAGCTGCTTCTGCCGCAGGCCTTGCAGGATCTCCTGGCCGCTTTTTCCCGGAAGCATCAGGTCGAGCACGATGGCATCATAGACCCCCTGCTCCGCCATATAGGAGCCTGTCTCGCCATCAAGCGCGTAGTCGACCGTCAGCCCAATCTCCCGGAGCGCCCCTGCGATATTCTCCGCAAGGCGCTGTTCGTCTTCCACTAATAGGACTCGCATGATTTTGTCTGAGTGGATTCTCGCCGCCCTTGCTTAAATCCCACTGAACGCATGCTGGCTCCTACTAAGAGATCGCGTGGAAGATTCAACGAATCTGCGCACTTATCTCAGTTCTGCCGCCACACATGAGCGAATCAGGCACCTCTTGTGAGGCTACGACGAGTCCGTGATTCAGGTGCTCGAAAGAAGGCCTGAAATCCTCCCTTGACAGAGCTCTTATCGCGGGATTAGCTTGCCCAGCATCCGGCTTAGCCGGAGATGGATGCACATATAGGAAAACGCTTTCCTGTGCTTTTGGAAAACGCTTTCACGGAAGTTCCAGCTTGCGAATCATTTCGGGAGGCTTCAATGCGTCGTCTAATCGGTCTACGGATATTGTGTCTCGTCGTCGGTGCCGTCCTTTTCTTCACATTCGGTGCTGTGGCCCAGGAAAACGCCACCATCACAGGAGTGGTCACAGACCCCAGTGGCGCCGCGGTTCCCAACGCAACCATTACACTTACCAATCCGGCCACCGGCCAGGCTAGAAACGCGGTATCGAACTCATCGGGAATTTATACATTCTCCAACGTCGGTATCGGTCACTTCACGCTGAGCGGGGTTGCGAGCGGCTTCCAGACGTTCACCAGGACAGACATCATCGTGAACGTCGCACAGAGCCTCAAGGAAGACATCGCTCTGACCGTGGGTAGCCAGGGGCAGACCGTGACGGTCCGCGCCGATGCACTTCAGCTCCAGTCAGAAACAAGCGAGCTCAGCACGTTGATCTCGGGCCAGCAGGTCTCGCAGCTAGCGACGAACGGCCGCAATGTTACTGCGCTTGCGGCGCTCGGCATGGGCGTGTCCAACACCTTGCCATCGTTCGGCGGCGTGAATGCATTGACATCCGCCAACGGCATCAGCTTCAACGGCACCCGCGTCAGCCACAACATTTACATGTTGGATGGAGGAGAGCTCAACGACCGCGGCTGCGGCGGCTGTTTCAGTTCGCTGCCTTCGATCGATGCCCTCGCGGAGTTTCAGACGCTCGACAGCAACTACGGACCGGATTACGGAATTGGCTCCGGCGGTACCATTCTGATGGTCCTCAAGTCAGGTACCCGTGACTTCCACGGCGAGGCTTACTATTTCAACCGCAACGAGGACTACGACGCCAACAACTACTTCACCAAGCTCGCAAAGCAGCCGCGGCCCATATTTCGGCTAAACGAGCCCGGCTTCAACGTCGGCGGACCGTTGTGGATTCCTCACGTCTACAACGACGAGCGCAAGAAGACGTTCTTTTTCGTGAACGAAGAGTGGCGGAGACTCATTCAGGGAAGTTCGCCGAGCACCGTCAACACCATCGCAGCCGACAACTTTCCTGTGGCCGGCCAGCCATTTACCTATCATGTTCCTTCCAACGGCACCGCCCCGATCGTGCCCGTCACCAGCGACCCCGCCAAGCTAGCAATTTACGGACAGAACGGCCTCACACCTGGGCAGCCTTTCCCCAACAACACCATACCCGCCGCGTTGCTCGACCCAAACGCGGTGCTTGAAATGAACGCAGGTACCTTCCCAAAGCCGAATCTCGGCACCAGCCAGTTCATCTCCTCGATTCCCGCGCACACAAATGTCCGCGAAGACGTGGTACGTATCGACCACCACATCAGTGACAAGCTCCAGCTTATGGGCCATTATCTCCACGATGCGGTTGATACCAGCTTCTATCCGCCATTGTGGAGCGATGGGACCTATCCCAATGTGGGCACGGCCATGGGCAATCCGTCCTGGTCTTCTACCATCAAGCTGACTCAAACCATTTCCCCTTCGCTGCTTAATGAGACAGCGTTCCTTTACAGCGGTAATAAGATCACGCTGACCCCTGTCGCCGGTCCGGGCGGTTCGTTCACTCAGCCCAGCGGATGGACTGCCACCAGCTTCTTTCCGAATGCGAACAATCAACTGAGTCGTCTTCCGGAAATCCAGCTGGGCGCGCCCTACGGCACCAATTGGACATCCAGCTACTTCCCCTGGAAGAACGCCTACTACAGCTACCAACTGCGTGACGATCTGTCCTGGACCCACGGCAAACACCAGTTCAAGTTTGGATTCACCTATCTGCGCGCCCCGAAGAATCAGCAGCTCCAGGCAAATACGCAGGGAACTGCTAATTTCAACTCAAGCACCTTTTCGGACGACTCATATGTCAATTTCCTGCTAGGTGACGTAGCAACATTCACCCAGCTCAACTATCTGGCAGGCAAACACTGGGTCAATAACAACTATGGCTTTTATGTCAACGACAACTGGCATGTCCTGCCGGGCCTGACCGTGAACCTGGGCCTTCGTTTCGACGGAATGCCCCACGCCTTCGAGCGCTACGACCGGTTTGCCAATTTCGTTGCGGCTGACTATGACAGCTCAGCCGGGTATCCTCTCAATCCTGACGGCACTCTGAATCCAGCCTTCCTGACCAGCTCGAACGGCGGAACGTTTTATCTGAACGGGATAAAAGAAGCCGGTGCCGGCGGTTTTCCCCGCGGAGTCGTGAAGAACAACTACAACACGTTGCAACCCCGAGTCGGCTTCGCTTATGACCTTAACGGGAATGGAAAAACCGTTCTCCGCGGCGGCTTTGGTTTGTTCTTTGAGCGCGTGCAGGGCAACGATGTCTACAACGCAGCCCTGAACCCGCCTTTCGCGTATCAGCCCTCCGCCACAAACGTCTACTTCTCCAATCCCAACACCAGCGCTTTGACTGGAGCCACGACGTCCCAGACCTTCCCCTCCACGCTGACCAACCTGCAGTACAACTATCAGCCACCGGGCACAGCGATGTTCAGCTTCGGCGTCCAGCGCCAGTTAGCTCAATCACTCATTGCAGTCATGCAGTATGCGGGATCAACTGGTTGGCATCAGAGCGACGACCGGCAGGTCAATACGCTGCCCCAGACCGACACTGCCAATCCAGCCAACCCGTACGATCTGCGGGAAGGCGTTGCCACCGGCAAGCTGAACGCCAACCTATACCGGCAGTTCCCCGGCTTCAGCGGCATCCAGCAGGAGGAGAACACGACCAACTTCAGCTATAACTCCCTGCAGGTCGGTCTCCGCATGGAGAACCGGCACAATCTGACCCTGCAGCTTGCCTACACTTATTCGCACGAGATTGATGAGGTCAGCTCTGACCTCAATTCGGTCACCAATCCATTCGATACAGCATACGACCGTGGATCGGGCTCGTTCGATCGGCGGCATATCTTCAACGCCAACTACATCTACAGCCTTCCATTTTTTGCGAACAGCCAGAGTACGCTGGCACGCACCACGCTCGGCGGATGGCAGATCTCCGGAATCACGGTAGCGCAAACAGGCGTCCCACAGCCGCTGAACTACAACGGCGCCGATACTCTCGGCCTGGGTGGCAACGGGGCGAACAATCGACCCGACCAGGTGGCGCCGGTCTCTTACCCACATACACGACTAAAATGGTTCAGCACCAATTCCTTTGCGGCACCAATCGCCCCCTGGAACGGCGGAACAGGATTCGGTTCTGCTGGAAAAGACGCGGTCGTTCTGCCAGGACTCTTCAACACCAACCTGTCCCTGTTCAAGACGTTTCCGCTCGGGGAAGGACCAAGTCTTGAGCTGCGCTTTGAATCCTTCAACACCTTCAACCACACTGAGTTCCAGAATATTGATAGCGGAACTACAGATGGGAACTTCGGGCAGGTCACGTCCGCTTACGATCCGCGCACCCTGCAGCTCGGGGCCAAAATCCACTTCTGACAATGTCTCCTGCAGCACACAAAGGGCGCCGCGACATGCGGCGCCCTCCCCATTTTCGGCAGGGTAACGGCGAGCGATTGAGCCTTATAGAAGTTCGGCGTTGGTACGTATCGTTATAATAAGAGTGCATGCTACCGCTTCGAATGTGATGAGCAGAACGAACAGCGCGCAGACGAACTGATTCGTCAGTTCCGGGCAACTCCCTGTGGATTTCTTCCACGGCACGTTGCCAATACCGCCACGCTCAAGTCCTTCGGAGAAACATGATGAAAGCCCAGCAACATCCACTTCAGAAAATCCTCCAGAGTCGAATCGCCATCATTGATGGTGCGATGGGCACGACGATCCGCACGTACGGCATGAAGGAAGAGGACATTCGCGGCGAGCGCTTCAAGAACGCGACGAAAGATCTGCTCAACAATGGTGACCTCTTCTCCCTGACGCAGCCGGAGATGATCGGTGACATCCATCGCCGGTTCTTGGAAGCGGGCGCGGACATTATCGAGACGAATACCTTCGGCGCGACCAGCATCACTCAGAGCGAATTCTTCGTGGATGACCCCCGGGAGCACGGCGGCCGGAAAGATCCCGCGTTCTATCAAAAGATCGTCGAAGACCCATTCCTAGATAATCTGGCGTGGGAAATCAACGAGCAATCGGCACGGCAGTGTCGCGAGTGGGCCGATCGTGTCGCAGGTGCGACCTCGCGTCAACGATTCGTCGCAGGAGCGATCGGGCCGCTGACCGTATCTCTCTCGAACTCGCCCGATGCCGATGATCCAGGCTTCCGCGTAGTCACCTTCGACCAGGTGAAGACCGCCTACACTCAGCAGGTACGTGCCCTGATTGCGGGCGGCGTCGACCTGCTTCTAGTCGAGACGATCTTCGATTCGTTGAACGCCAAGGCGGCACTCGTCGCCATCCGCGAAGTATTTGATCAGGATGGTAAAGAACTTCCGGTGATGATCTCGGCTGCTGTGGGACGTGGCGGGGAGACGATGATCTCCGCGCAGACCCCCGAGGCATTCTGGAATGCTGTCGAACACGTCAAGCCTCTGTCGGTGGGACTCAACTGCTCTCTGGGCCCGGACCTGATGTATCCGTTCCTCAGCGATCTCTCGGAGAAGGCGGGCGTGGCCATCTCGTGCTACCCGAATGCCGGCCTGCCAAATCCGTTGTCGGAGACGGGCTTCGATCTGGGGCCCGAGGACATGGCGCGTTATCTGGGCGACTTTGCACGTGCGGGCCTGATTAATATTGCCGGCGGCTGCTGCGGCAACACGCCCGAGCACATCGCGGCTATCGCCAAAGCGCTCGAAGGCCGGCCTCCGCGAGAGTTCGGAACGACGGCACAGACTGAGAGATCTCACGCCAGTGAGATCGAGAGCCGAGCATGAGCGCGCCCGAAAGCGTGAGCGTGACCGAGGCGATCGAGACGAAGCCGCTTCGCCTGTCGGGATCACAGCCCTTTACCCAACAGCCCGGCGTCTACATCATGATCGGCGAGCGAACCAATGTAGCGGGATCGCCCAAATTCGCAAAGCTGATAAAGCAGGGCAATTACGAGGAAGCAGTCAGCGTGGCCCGCCAACAGGTTGAGAGCGGGGCGAATGTCCTCGACATCTGCATGGACGAGGGCATGATCGATGGCGTCGCGGCGATGACGCGCTTTCTGCAGTTGCTGGCCAGCGAGCCCGAGGTGGCCAAGTTGCCATTCATGGTTGACTCCTCGAACTGGGAGGTCATCGAGGCCGGCATGAAGTGCCTGCAGGGCAAAGGCATCGTCAACTCGATTTCGCTGAAAGAGGGTGAGGAGAAGTTTCGGCGCAACGCCGCTACTGTGCTGAAATATGGCGCCGCCGCGGTCGTGATGGCCTTCGACGAACAGGGGCAGGCCGCGACTTACGAGGACAAGATCCGCATCTGCGAGCGCGCCTACCGGCTTCTCGTGGATGACGTGGGTTTTCCGCCAGAGGACATCATCTTCGACCCCAACATCCTTACTGTTGCCACGGGGATGGAGGAGCACAACAACTACGCGCTTGACTACATCAACGCGACACGCTGGATCAAGGCCAACCTGCCGCATGCCAAAGTCAGCGGCGGTGTCTCCAATATCTCGTTCAGTTTCCGCGGCAACAACAAAGTTCGCGAAGCCATGCACTCCGCATTTCTTTACCACGCCATCGCAGCCGGCATGGATATGGGGATCGTGAATGCCGGAATGCTCGAGGTCTACGAGGAGATTGAGCCGGAACTGAAGGTGCTGGTCGAAGACGTGCTGCTGAATCGGCGTCCCGACGCGACAGAGCGCCTGGTGGAATTCGGCGAAACACTGAAGGGTGCTGGCGCAGTCGTCAGCGAAAAAAAGGCTGAGGAATGGCGCAACGGCCCCGTTGAAGAACGCCTCTCTCACGCACTGGTGAAGGGCATCGATACGTATATCGAATTGGATGCCGAGGAAGCCCGCGTCAAGCTGGGCCGCCCCTTGCTGGTTATCGAGGGTCCCTTGATGGACGGCATGGGCGTGGTGGGCGATCTCTTCGGAGCGGGCAAGATGTTTTTGCCCCAGGTGGTCAAATCCGCCCGCGTGATGAAGAAAGCCGTCGCACATCTGACGCCGTTCATGGAAGCTGAAAAGGCTGCTCTCGCTGCATCCGGTCAAGCGGTCAAAGCTCAGGGAAAAATTTTGCTGGCCACCGTCAAGGGCGACGTTCACGACATCGGCAAGAACATCGTCGGCGTCGTCCTCGCCTGCAACAACTACGAAGTGATCGACATGGGCGTGATGGTCCCATGCGAAAAAATTCTCGAGCGGGCGAAGACGGAAAAGGCGGACGTGATCGGCCTCAGCGGCCTGATCACACCTTCGCTGGACGAGATGGTGCATGTGGCCCGCGAGATGGAGCGCAATGGTTTCAAGTTGCCGCTGCTCATCGGCGGAGCTACCACCACCCGAACGCACACGGCCGTCAAGATCGCGCCGCACTATAGTGAGCCGGTGGTTCACATCCTGGATGCCAGTCGCGCGGTGCCTGTCACCAGCAGCCTTCTGAGCGAAGAAGCCAAGCCGGCATTCGTGGCGCAGCATCGAGCGGAATATGAGGGACTCCGCAAGGCCCATGCCGCCCCGCGTCAGAGCGGCGTCTCGCTCGAAACTGCTCGCTCCAGACGAACCCCGATCGAATGGCGGGCTGAAGACCTGCCTGTGCCTGCATTTACTGGTGTGCGGGTCCTGGACGACTTCCCTATAGCGACGCTGCGCGACTTCATTGACTGGTCGCCGATCTTTCACGCATGGGGGCTGAAAGGCGTGTACCCCCGTATCCTTGAGCACAAAGAACAGGGCGAGCAAGCGCGCCAGATCTTTGCCGATGCCAACGCCCTGCTGGATCGCTTGATTGAAAGGAAGCTGATCACGGCGCGTGGCGTCTATGGCTTTTTTCCGGCCACCGCTGTGGGAGACGATGTCGAGCTTTACACCGACAGCACACGCACCAAGGTGCTTGAGAAATTCCATTTCCTTCGCCAGCAGGCAAACCGGGAAGGTAGCGAACCGTGCCGATCGCTTGCCGACTTCATCGCGCCGAAAGAGACCGGGCTGTCCGACCACATCGGTGCTTTTGCCGTGACCAGCGGTATCGGCCTGAGGGAGTTGCGCGACCGGTTCAGGGCCGAGAACGACGACTACAACGCGATTATGGCGGAGGCGGTCGCCGATCGTCTGGCCGAAGCTTTCGCCGAATGCCTGCACAAACGGGTGCGGGACGAATGGGGCTACGGCTGCGACGAAAACCTGAGCAACGCAGATTTCATCCAGGAAAAGTACCGCGGGATTAGGCCTGCCCCAGGCTACCCTGCCTGCCCGGATCACACGGAGAAGGGCACACTCTGGCGTTTGCTCGATGTGCAGGCGAACACCGAAATGCTGATCACCGAGTCGTTTGCCATGTGGCCGGGCTCCAGCGTAAGCGGGCTCTACTTCGCTCACCCGGAATCGCGATATTTCAGCGTCGGCAAGATCGACCGCGATCAGGTCGCCGACTATCACGAGCGCAAGGGAATGAGCGTAGCCGAGGTCGAGCGATGGCTCGGGCAAAACCTGAACTACGACCCCGCGGAATAGAAGGTCGTGTTCTACGAGATCCTTCGCTCGCCGTGTAGCGTGCCTCTAGCCCGCAAGCAGTAGAGGGTCGACGATGTAACAGGTGTTGACTTGTTGATGAACCTGGTCGGGATCGAACCGACGCCCGTTCATATCATGGAGTCGCCCAGAATTTTTGATCCTTAACTTTGAGAAGCGTAGGATTTGCGTCGATGACAGATGGCGTTGCGGGTCGAAGACGAAATCTTCTGCGGTATTTGGGACTATTTTTTGTCGTTGCCTTTGCGGCACTTCTGACTCCCACCTTGTGCCATACACTGACCGATCCGTCGAATGAACTTACGGTCCAGGTCGGGAAAACAGTGGAGATCTCAGCTTCTTCCATCAACCGTTGTTGGTTCCCGACAGTGCATCGCTTCTCTACGGGCGAAATACTCGCGACGATGCGGATGAGTGGGGACGACATGAATCCTGAAGGAGAGTTTTCCGCCTATAGCATTTCGAAAGACGGAGGGCAGACGTGGAGTCGGCGCTATACGATGGGCGCCGGCGCCAATGTGGATGCCGCCTACACTCAGGTTACTCGGGAAGACGGGACAATCTGGTCGTTAGGAGCTGGCTACGACTCGCTGGAGGCAAACCCTTCCGGTCAGGCCAAGAATTTCCATGCCGCGCTTACGAGGTATTCGCGGGGTGGAATGGAATTCGATCAAATCAGAGATGCGAAAATCCATCTGTCCGAGCCTGCTGCTCCCTTGCCACCTACGGTGATGGACACGGGGAGAAAAGATGCAACAAAGCTCAGCGTAGTTTATGAGGCTAACCCGTGGGGTGCGATCGTCGAAGGTCCGGGTGGCGAATGGTTAACTACGTTCTACTACCTGGCAGAACGAGATCGGCGGAAGCGCCTAGTGTTGATTCGCTCGACCGACCAGGGACGGAGTTGGGAAGAATATAGCGTGGTTGCCGCAATGCAGCCCGGTGGAGCGCCCTGGCCATTGCGCCGCCTTTCATGGGTGGGAGATGACGGCCCGGACGAAGCGGCACTGGTTCGATTATCGAAAGACCGCTTGTACTGCCTCTTTAGAACTGGCGCAAATGGCTACATGGGCGAGGCCTGGTCCGCGGACAACGGTAAAACGTGGACCAAGCCTGTTTCAAGCGGCTTCCAGGGTGTGGCACCCCATCTAAGGTTAATGAGCAATGGGCTGTTGGCATGCACGTACGGTCGGCCCGGTCCCGTAAGTATCATGTTCAGCTCCGACGAAGGCAAAAAATGGACGGACGTCACGCCGATCTTCAACGGCACAAGCACCCATTACACGGACCTGATCGAAGTAGAGCCGGGCAAGCTCCTGGTGGTGTACGACAGCACTCCCTATAGCTGGAAGCTCATTCCCTCCTCGGATTCATCATCCAAGAACGTCATCTACGGCACGTTTGTTGAGGTTCACAGACGGGGACGAAGCTGACGATGTGGCCGGCCTGAGCTTCTGAAATGATTTGGTGGACCTGGTCGGGATCGAACCGACGACCTCTTCCATGCCATGGAAGCGCGCTCCCAGCTGCGCCACAGGCCCACTTTGCGGAGGGAAGGACTCTTCTCATTTTCGACGAGTAAGATAGATTCGTCAAACACCGATCGCCCTTCCGGAGTCGTTCCTCTTGCCTCTTCGCATTGCCATCGCAGTACTTCCTATTGCTCTGCTCTTTGCTGCCGGGGTGCCTGCCCACGCCGCACCGGCTCCACAGCAGCCGCCCGCGGCCAATGCCGCGCAACCGCGCACCCAGGCGAGTCTTGCGCTCGGCAATGCGCTCCAACAGGTCAGCATTGCGGCCGCTCATCTGCGCCGCGCGCTGGACACCATCACCATTTCCAAGTGGAAGGCGCCGGGCGACGTCCGCCAGACCACGGGAAACGATGTGGATTCCATGCAGCGCGATGTCACCGGCACCTTACCCGGCCTGATCAATACCGCCCTCGCGGACCCGGCGAAAGTCTCTCCGGCCTTCTCCGTCTATCGCAATGTGGACGCCTTGTACGATGTGTTGCTGCGCGTCTCTGAAACCGCTCAGTTAGCCGGCGCCTCGCGCGATGCCGCGTTGCTGGAGGATCAGCGCGCCGCGCTCGAAGACGGCCGGACAAAGTTGGGTGCTGCGCTCCTGCAGTCGGCGCAGGCGCAGGATGCCGAAGTCGTCCATCTGCGAGCCAACGCCGCTCCGGCGGCGCCTCCGCCGCCGCCCGCCAAGACCGTGGTGGACGACGGGGCAGTCACCAAGCCCAAATCGACGAAAAAACGGACCCACAAACAAACTCCGGCCCCATCGGCTACGCCACCCTCCAATCCACAGTAACGTCGCCGTTCAGGAACCCTTTCTCCGTGGCGGGTGTCTATACCGGTAGATCAGGCGGTTTTCTGAGTGAGCGCTGCCTGATTCTGTCGCCGGCGGCATCCAATTTGTGGCGTTTGGACACACTTCCGGCGGGCGGGCCGCAGGCCCGTATTTCCTGTTACTGTATGGGGGACGTCGGATGCAGGCAGGAGTCGCATTGGGGAATTTCGCGAACGTATTCGGTGCGCAGGCGGCAGCAAGGCCGGAAGAAGCCTCGGTCATCGCCGAGCTGAAGGCCGGGTCGGAGGAGGCGTTTGCCTCGCTCATCGCCCAGTACCACGCGCCGCTCTATTCGCTGATTGCCCGCACCATCCCCGATCCCTGCGAAGCCGCTGACATCACACAGGATGTCTTCATCAAGATCTATCGGGGCATTGGCAACTTCCATGGCGACTCCAGCCTCCGCACCTGGATCTACCGCATCGCCCTGCATGAGGCCTCCAACCAACGCCGCTGGTGGTGCCGCCACAAGCGCAAGGAGATCACTATCGAGCAGGAGATCTCCGGCCAGGATGGCGAGGCTTTTCACCTTAAGGACACGCTCGTCGACCAGCACGAATCCCCCTTCGATCTCGCGGCTCACGCCGAGTTACGCGACCAGGTGGAAGCTGCTGTCCGAGATCTGCCCGAGCCGTTCCAGACCGTTGTCGTGCTTCGCGATATAGAAGGATTCGGCTATGAAGAAATAGCCGAAATCCTCGCCATCAATCTGGGCACAGTCAAGTCGCGCCTCATGCGCGGCCGTGCTCATCTCAAAGGCCGGCTGGCTCCGCTTGCCCGCGCTTCTGCTGCGTCCCCCGACTGCTCATCCACTGCCACATTCCGGGCCCCCCTGGCAGGGCTCAGGGAGGCCAAATGAGTGCCTGCAGTCACATTCAGCACCAGTTCTCCCGCTATCTGGACGGGGATGTGCCCGGCACCCGGATGCTCGAGATCACAAAACACCTCGAAGCGTGCCCCGGCTGCACCCGCGAGTTTTCCGCCTGGAAGAAGAGCCAGGCGCTGGTTGCTGAGCTCGGCCCCAGCAGGGTTCCGCCTGAGCTCGCGCTGCGTCTCCGAGTCGCCATCTCGCAGGAGAGTCGCAACTCTACCCGTGAGCGGCTGGGCCGCTTTCACAGCCGCTGGGAGAACACCTTCCAGCCGTTCCTCCTGCGCGCAGCAGCCGGCTTCGCCAGCGCCATCTTCCTGGTCGGCACCGCAGCCATGCTCGTCGGCACCTTTACATCGCCGGAGCCGGTAGAGGCCCGCGATGTGCCGCTCCAAATCTCCAGTGCGCCTCGCTTGCTCTACTCGTCTTTCCAGCCGACCAACGACATCGGCGGCCTCGACAACCCCATAATGCTGCAGGTCTTCGTGGACAGCAATGGCCGCGTCTATGACTACAAGGTTCTCTCCGGAGCAGTGGACGCCCAGACGCGCGACGCCATCGACAATCTGCTGCTCTTCAGCGTCTTTTCTCCGGCCCGGTTTTTTGATCAGCCGGTTCGCGGGACCGCGTTGATGTCCTTCTCCGGCGTCTCCGTCAAAGGCTGATCTCCTCATCTTCGTGTAACCGGCTATAGTGCTTGGCATGCGAAAGCCGCCGGTATTCTGTCTTCTCGTCTGTGCTTTCTGTCTCGCGGGGGCGGCAGGCGCTCAGTCGCTGCTCGTCGTCAACCAGGGCGACACCAGCCTCAGCGTCGTTGATCCAGCGTCGGCAAAGCAGGTCGCCGTCATCGCCGAGGGCACGCCCACCATGCATGGGCATGAGATAACCACCTCTCCCGACGGGCGCACCGCATACCTGCCCATCTACGGCAATGTCGGTGTCGGCAAGCCAGGCTTGGACGGCCGCCAGATGCTCTTCATCGATCTGCCTTCGCGCAAGATCGTCGGCACTCTCGACTTCGGCCACGGTGTCCGCCCGCACCAGCCCGTTTATGATGCAACGCGCAAACTCCTCTACGTCACCACCGAGCTCGACCAGTCGGTCACCGTCATCGACCCGCAAACGAGAAAAATCGTCGGCGCCATCCCCACCGGCCAGCCCCAGTCCCACATGCTTGCCCTCTCCCACGACGGACGCCGCGGCTACACCGCGAACGTCGGCCCCGGCACCGTCTCCGTGCTCGACATGATCGGCAGAAAGACGGTTGCCGTCATTCCCATCTCTGGAGAAACACAACGCATCTCTATCTCGAACGATGATCGCTGGGTCTTCACCTCCGATCAGACCCAACCCCGGCTCGCAGTCATCGACACGGCGACCAACAAAGTTAAAGAATGGGTGCCGCTCCCCGGCACCGGCTACGGCACAGCTCCCACGCCCGACGGCCGCTTTCTCCTCGTCGCCGTGCCTCCCACAAAGCAGGTCGCGGTCATCGATCTCGCCAGCATGAAGGTCGTCCGCAACATCGACGTTCCCAGCGACACCGCAGGAGATCCTCGTTCGCCCGGACGGCAAGGTCGCCTACGTCTCCTGCAACAGCAGCGGCCAGGTCGCGGCGATCGACCTGTCGCAGTGGAAGGTTCAGGGCGTCATCACCGCCGGCAAATATGCCGACGGGCTGGCATGGGCGAAATGAGTTTTGGGGCTGAGCGCCGTTAACGGGTTGTTACACCGGATTCAAGCACAGAGCCCGTCCACGTCGACATATCCGGTTTATGTACGGCCGGGTGCAGCCCCCACACCCCGCGCGTATTTTACCTTGCAGATCTGCACTGCCGGCTCGCCAGCTGACCACCTACACAACGACCGTCAAAATGAACTAGACTGACCGCCAGACCCATGCAGTCTCCTCGTCGTCTACGCCCGCTGGCCTTCCAGCTTCTTGCCCTCACTCTTCTGGTTTCCGGGACCGGCTTTGTCCATGCCCAGTCGTCCACATCGTCTGCGCCGCAGTCCTCCTCGTCATCCTCTTCCGCAACGCCGGCACAGCCCGAAATCCAGAAGCCGCCCGCGGTCATCGATCCCGCCGGCCCGCAGATCAGCCTGCAAACCAGCGAAGCTGTCTTCGACATCGCTGTCGCGCTGAATGCCTGCGGTTACGACGCCGGACTCGATCAATCCGCCCCGGTCCGTCAGAAGATTCGCGACCAGGTCAACGCCGCTATTCAGGCCTCCGCCGAGGCGCAGACCACCCGCGACCAGCTCTGCACGTATGTCCGCCAGCACGAGCTCTCGGACACCAGCCACAATCTCTCGCAGTATGTTTCGCTCGCCCTCTATGTCACGCCGCCGCCCGATTTGACCAACAGCGTTCCGCTCACCGAGATGCCGCCGGACTCGACGCAGGTGGTCGAAATCCTGCCGCTCATCCGCAACCTGGCCCGCGAAATCGATCTTCATTACATCTGGATCAGCGTGCGTCCGCAGTACGACGCCATCGTCAACGGATTGCATGACTCGCTGACCAGGATGATCGTCAGCACCAATGCCTATCTCAAAATGCCGGCGAACACCACCACGAACAGCCGCTTCGCCGTCGTACTGGAGCCGCTGCTCGATCCCGGCCAAACCAACGCCCGTGTCTATGGAGCCGATTACGTCGTCGTCACCTCGCCCACGCGCGATGACAAGGTCCGCATGGACGAGATCCGGCACACCTATCTCCATTTCGAGCTCGAACCCTTGCTCTATGCTCGCGCCTCCTCCATGGACCGGCTGCTGCCCTTCCTCAAGACCGTGCGCGAAGCGCCGCTCGAGTACACCTTCCGCAGTGACATCGTCTCGCTCGTGACCGAGTGCATGATCCGCGCCGTCGAAGCGCGCACCATGAACACCGGTGTGGTCCCCTTCAAAGCTCCCGCTGTCGTGAACCACTCCGAATTCGCGAACGTGGAGCGCGAGCGCCACGCCACCGAGCAGAAGGCCGAAGCCGTCCGGCAGGCCACCGTGAAGCGCGATATGGAAGAAGGCTACGTCCTCACCGCCTACTTCTACGACCGGCTGATCGGTTTTGAAAAGGAGCCGCAATCCTTCAAGGAAACCATCGGCGAAATCGTCTACGGCATGGACGTTCCCTCCGAGGTCAGCCGCGCCAAGCACGTCACCTTCTCCCAGCAGATCGAGGGCGATGTCGTGCACCGCGGCACCCGCCAGTTGCACGGCCTCGATCTCGCCGAGATGAAGCTCCTGCAGGGCGACGCCGCCGGCGCCTCGACGCTGGCGCACCAGGAGCTCGACCGTCACACTGGTGACATCGCCCGCGCCAATTTCCTGCTGGCCCGCTGCGCCGTCATGCAGCGCAACGTGGATGAGGCGCGCCACTACTTCGAGGAAACTATCCGGCTCGGCAAAGACCCGCGGCTCCTCGCCTGGTCGCACATCTACCTCGGCCGTATGGACGATCTGGAGCACAGCCGCGATGATGCCGTCGCCCAATATCAGCAGGCTCTGCTCAATCGCGACGGGCAGCTCGATACCAAGGAAGCCGCGGAGCGTGGTCTGAAAGAGCCCTACGGACCGCCGCCCGGCGTTCGCAAGCAGGAGGATGACTCGGACGACGACACGTCGCCGCAGAAGCCCGACACGGCGCCCCCATCTACGCCAGCCAACCCGCCTGCGGCCGCCGCTCCGCAGCCCTGACAGAACATTTCCGGTGCGCGATCCTATGCGAAGCACAGGTTTAGGTTCATCGAGTCAGAGCGGGCGAACCTTCAAATTCATTCCCGATGTCAAAGCCGCCTTAACCGGCATGAGCTATGAACAGGGTTCTGCTCTAAGCTAGAGCAAGGGAGACCCGCACCCATGGGCCACCGCGCGCTAGATACGCTCGAGCAAACCCTCAAGCACCCATTCCACGATCGAGCACTGCTCGAGCAGGCGGTCACCCATAGCTCGCTCGCCTTTGAGCAGGGAGCCCACGAGGGAAAAACTCCAGCCGACAACGAGAAACTCGAATTCCTGGGCGACGCTGTCCTTGGCCTCGTCGTCGCCCAGTCTCTCTACGAATCGTTCTGCGACCTTACAGAAGGAGACCTCACCCGCCTGCGCGCTGCGCTGGTCAGCCGGCGGCATCTAGGCAATGTGGCAGAGTTGCTGCACCTTGGCGACTACCTCCGCCTTGGCCGCGGCGAGGAGCGCAACGGCGGCCGTAACAAAGCCGTCCTGCTGGCCAACAGCTTCGAGGCCATCGTCGCGGCGCTCTATCTGGATGCTGGAATCGAAACGGCACGCGCCTTTGTGTGCCGGACCGTCATCGATCCCACGGTCGAGCGCCTCTACAAAGGCCTGGAGCGCGGCGACAGCATGGGCGATCACAAATCCGCACTGCAGGAGATGCTGCAGGCTCGCGGCGGCGCGCCGCCCGAATACGAAGTGAAAGCGGAGACCGGCCCGGACCACCGCAAGCGCTTCATGGTGGAAGTGGTCGTCGCCGGCGCGCCTGAGCTGCCCACCATCAGCGCGCAGGGCACAGGAACAACAAAGAAGAAGGCCGAGCAGGAAGCCGCCCGTGTCGCCTTCGTTCAATTACAGGAACAGACGATGGCGACGCCCGCCTCGCCGGAGCCGGCAAAGGCGCGGAAGACTTCGAAGCGGCGACCGCAAGAACCCGCCTCGCCCGGCACGGCAGAGAGTGCCTCGGCTTGAGCGCATCGGCCCCAGCACCGACGGCTGCACCAGCGCGCCACCACCATGTCCACTTCGTGCTTCCGCACCTGCTCGATACCATCCGATCTGCCCTGATGGTGATCGTCGCCGCCTTGTTCATCCTGGCTTTTATCGTGCAGCCCTTCCGCATTCCCTCCGAGAGCATGGAGCGAACGCTTCTTGTGGGCGACTTCCTCCTCGTCGACAAGGCCACGTTCGCACCCGCCGGCATTTGGGGCTGGCTGCTTCCCTACCGCAGAATCGCGCAGCAGGACATCGTCGTCTTCCACTTCCCTCTCGACTCCGAGGAGCACGTCGTCAAGCGCGTCATCGGCGTACCCGGCGATGAAATCGAGTTGCGGGACGGTGTAGCGGTCGTTAACAACACCGCGCGCCCGGAGCCCTACGACATCTTTGAGCGCGCCGGGACGGACGCCTACCGCGACCAGTTCCCGCGCTACACCACCGACGATCCCTCGGTCGATCCACACTGGCGCATCCAGATGCGCGGCCTGGTCGAAAATGCGCATCTCCGCGTCCCGGCAGACACCTACTTCGTGCTTGGAGACAATCGCAACCACAGCCGCGACAGCCGCTACTGGGGTTTCGTTCCGCGCGAAAACATCGAGGGTACGCCTCTGCTCATCTATTTCTCAGTACGCGAGCCCTCACCAACCGATACCCCGCCGTCGCTGCCGAGTGTTAGACTCGGCAACGACGTGATGGATCGCCTGATCGACTTCGCACGCTGGGAGCGCATCCTGCACGTCGTCCGCTGAGCGGGCTGAATAACCCTGATGGCCGAGACGACAACGAATTCCTCCGCCGCCCTGACCGCGGAAGTAGTACCCAGCAAGACGAGACACGAAAGTCCGCTAGAGGCGCTGGCATCCTACTGCGCCGTCATCGTGGTCGGCCTCTTCATCCTCACCTTCATTTTTCAGAACTTCGTCATCCCCTCCGGCTCGATGGAGAACACTCTTCTCGTAGGCGATCACGTCCTGGTCGACCGCGTCAATCTGGCGCCGCCCGCCCACTGGGCGCCCTTTGTGCGCTACCGCACCGTGCACCGCGGTGACATCATTGTCTTCCTCAAGCCTGGCTATCCGGATATGTTCCTGGTGAAGCGCGTCGTCGGGATTCCCGGCGATCAGGTGCACCTGCACGAGGGCTACGTCTACCTGAATGGCCAGCGGCAGGACGAGCCGCAGGCCGGACACCCCGATTACAGCAACTACATCCCGTATCGGGACGAGTTCCCCAACGTGCCCACCTCCCAGGGACAGAATGTTGAACCCGTCTGGGCGAACGAGCTGCCCAGTCACATCCAGAACGGCGATCTCGTTGTGCCCCCCGGCAGCTACTTCGCCATGGGCGACAACCGGCTGCCCAGCCTCGATGGCCGCTACTGGGGTTTTGTGCCGCGCGAAAATATTGTTGGCCGTCCACTGCTGGTCTACTGGTCGTTCAACTCGCCGGAAAACGACGATGAGCATCCCAGCATGGCGGATCGCATGCAGCAGTTCAAGCGTGTGGTCATTCATTTCTTCGACCAGACACGTTGGCGGAGAACTCTCCACCTGGTGAGTTGACCGGTTTTCCGGCATCGGCCTCGGCCATCGATCTTCCATCCCTGCCGGATGGTAAACTCGGCAACAACGTTGTGGATTGTGTGATCGACTTCGCACGGTGGGACCGCATCCTGCACGTCGTCCGCTGAGCGCATCCGATCGCAGCAGAATCGCAACAGAGACTGATGGCCGAAACAACAACGAAGCCCACCTTAGACGCCGAGACCGCTCCGGCAACAGAACCGCCCGCGAAGCACGACGAAACTCCGCTCGAGGCTCTGGCGTCCTACTGCGCCGTCATTGTCGTTGGCCTCTTCATACTGACCTTCATTTTTCAAAACTTCGTCATCCCCTCCGGATCCATGGAGAACACTCTGCTGATCGGCGATCACGTCCTTGTGGATCGCGTGAACCTGGCGCCACCCGCGCACTGGGCGCCCATTGTGCGCTATCGTACCGTCCACCGCGGCGACATCATCGTCTTCCTCAAGCCGGGCTATCCGGACATGTTCCTTGTCAAGCGCGTGGTCGGCATCCCCGGCGATCGCGTCCACCTCCATGAAGGCTACGTCTACCTGAACGGCAAACGGCAGGACGAGCCTCAGGCGGGCCACCCGGATTACAGCAACTACCTTCCCTATCGCGACGAGTTCCCCAACGTACCCACCTCGCAGGGGCAGGACATCGAACCCACCTGGGCTAACGAGCTTCCCAGCCACATCCAGAACGGCGACCTGGTCGTACCGCCGGGCAGTTATTTCGCCATGGGCGACAACCGCCTCAATAGCCTGGACGGGCGCTTCTGGGGCTTTGTGCCCCGCGAAAATATCGTCGGCCGGCCGCTCTTCGTCTACTGGTCGTTCATCTCGCCGGAAGAAGACGAAGAGCACGTCAGCATGAGCGATCGCATGCACCAGTTCGGGCGCGTAGTGCTCCACTTCTTCGATCAGACACGCTGGCGCAGGACCTTCCACTCGGTGCGTTGAAAGCATTTCTCCTGCGCATTTTGAGCGCGACGATACACTTGGCGTGGCCTTTTCCGTCAAGAAAAGGCCACACGCACTAACGCTGGGCCGGTCCGATTACAGGAGAAATGCTTCCAGCAATGCACACGAAGGCCACTCCGATCCCAAGGGCATCGCTGCCATCCAGGTTGGAAACCGGCATCCCGCAACGCCCCCGCCGCCGGCCTCTGCTTCTCTTCCTCGCTCTCATCGTGCTGCTGATCGCGGCGCTGGTGCTGCCTCCACTCATCAATATCAGCCGCTACCAGCGCCAGATCGCCGCCAGTCTCGCCGCCGGCCTCGGCCATCCAGTGGAAGTCTCCGGCATCACGCTGCATCTGCTTCCCCGCCCCGGAGTCCAGATCGCCAACTTCGTCGTGGACTCGACCGCCGGGTACAGCGCAGAGCCCATCCTTGAGTGTTCCAGCGTCACCGCCGCCTTCCGAATCACCTCGCTGTGGCGCGGCCGCCTGGAGATTGCCCGCATCTCGCTCGATGAGCCGAGCCTTAACCTGGAGCGCGCATCCGACGGCCAATGGAACTTCGCCTCCCTGCTTTTGCATGCATCGCACGCGCAGCAGGCGCCCACCGGCCGCACCCTTGCCCGTGGGCAGATTCGCTTCCCGTATATCGAAGCCAGCAACGCCCGCATCAACTTCAAGCACGGCGCGGAGAAGCTGCCCTTCTCCTTTCTCAACGCCGACGTCTCCGTGTGGCTGGAAAATCCTGACGAGTGGCAGCTTCGCTTTTCCGCTCAGCCCATGCGCACCGATATCAATCTCTCTCTTGCGGATACCGGCCAGGTGCATGCGAGCGGCAGCGTGCACCGCACCTCCTCTGCGAATGAGTTGCCGCTCAACCTGCAGGCAGAGTGGCGCGGCGCTCCGCTCGGGCAGGCGACGCGCATGCTCTTCGCCCGCGATCTCGGGTGGCGCGGCAACACGCGCCTCACCGCACACATTGCCGGTGTGCCGGATGCCCTCAGCCTCCAGCTTGCCGCCGAAGCCACCGACTTTCATCGCGAGTCCTTCGAACCGGCCCAGCCGCTCAACCTTCGCGCCACCTGTACTGCTACATACCGGCATTGGCAGGGATCGATCGACGGCATTCATTGTCTCTCTCCGGTAGGCAACGGCGGCCTCAGCCTGCGCGGGGCTGTCCGGCAGATCCATACCGCAGCCCCCGCACCAGATCTAAAACTCATCGCGACGCATGTGCCTACCGATGGCGTGCTCGAGCTGCTGCGCCACACCAGCGGACGTCTCAAGAACGACGTGACCGTCAGTGGCGCAATCGACGGCGAGTTCTCCTATGCGCAGCAACCCAACAGGGATGCGGTTGCCGACGGCTCCCTTGTCGCCACCAACCTGCTCGCGCGCGGCGCCGACATGGAACAGATCCTTCCCGATCTGCGCTTCGTGATCCAGCCTTCCAGCCAGTCTCTGGCCCTGGTCCTTGAGCCGGCCCACATGGACCTCGGCGGGGCCACTCCCCTTGTCGCCAACGCCCGGCTCACCCGCCAGGGTTATTTCCTCCACTACAGCGGCAGCGCACTGTTGGAGCACCTGCTTCCTCTCGCGCACGCATTCCATATCATCCCCGCCGGCCTGGAAGGTATGCAGGGCCGTGGCGCCGCGGACTACAACCTGACCGTGCAAGGCGACTGGCTCCTGCCCTTCGCCGACACCGATCACCCCGCTTCTCTCTCGACCGTGAACGGCTCCTTCACTCTGCATAATGCCGGCTTTCAGCCCCGGTATCTCGCCGAGCCGGTGCATATCGTCACCGCAATAGCGACACTCTCTCCCGCCGAGCTGCGCTGGAACGGGATCAACGCCACTTTGGGCGTTAGCCGCTTTACCGGCAACCTGCGCATACCGCTTCCCTGCCTAGCTGCCTGCCAACGCCACTTCGACCTGACCGCTGCGAACCTCAACCTCGGCGCGCTCACCGCATCGCTGCGCGGCGAAGACGAAGGCATGATGCAGGAGCTTATCAACCGCGTTCGCTCCCGCAGCCCGGATTGGCCGCTTCTCGATGGCACGGTGCATGTTGTACACCTCACCCTCGGCCAGGTCGAGATCGCCAACGCCTCTGCGGACGTGGCACTCCACGACGGCAATCTCGAAGTACGCTCGCTCGATGGCCGCACCCTTGGCGGAACGCTGCACGCTACCGGTGCGGTTGATCTCGCGTCCTCGCCCAGCTACGACGTCGAAGTGCAGTTGCGCCGCGTCAGCGCGCCTGAGCTGGCTGCTCTGCTCAAGGAACATTGGGGGCCGGGCCTGCTCGACCTCACCTGCGATCTCACGATGAACGGCTCCGGCAGCTCCAGCCTCAGCAGCTCCGCCAAAGGCACACTCCACTGGGAGTGGACCAACGGCGCACTGCCTCAGCTCACCAGCACGCCCTTCCATCGCTTCGACCGCTGGAGTGGCAACGGGAAAGTCGCCAAAGGTGAGATCACACTGACCAGCAGCGAGATCACCGGCAACAACACCACCGCCATCGTCACCGGCACGATAGATCGTGACCGCTCGCTCAATCTTAAGGTCGCCGCTCCTGCCACTCCCGCAGTTCCGGAGAGTGAAACCGCCACCACCGTGCCCGTCGCGTCAATGACCGGCACGCTCGCGGCGCCAATAGCTGAACGACAGTAAGTCTGCTAACAAACATTTGTCATCCTGAGCGGCAGGGAAGAACCTGCAGTTCCAGCGTACAACTACAAATCTGCGCTACCCCGGCGCCGTGTACGAAATGTCCTTCCGGTGCACGCTGGCCTCGATCTCCGGCGTCGTGCCGTCATTCACCTGCACCTCGCGCGGACGTCCATGTACCAGGAAGCGCCGTGTCGCCCGGCCCTTCGCGTCGATCCGCATCCGCTCCGTCACCGTCGCATCCGCGGAGGAGATCGTCACCGGCACGTCGGCCACGGCAGTTCCAGAATTAGATACCGTTATTGCGACGATATACGTGTCCTCTTCGCTGCCCTTGCTCGGTGTAATGGCCCCAATCGCCAGATCGGGCAGCCCGCGATCGCGGTCCACCCAATCGCTGAAGAACCAGTCCAGTTTCTCCCCGCTCGTCTGCTCCACCAGCCGCTCGAAATACTCAGGTGACGTATCCTGCGCCGCGTCGTACTGCTTCAGCGCAATCGCCAGCGGCTTGTCGCCGACGATGCCGCGCAACATCCAGAACACGTACTGCGCCTTGGTGCGATAAAAAACCGGATCGTGCGCCGCAACCAGCGGTTGCCCCGGATCCTGATCTGGATCGGCTGTCTCGGCGAGGCTCAGCGCGCCGCGCTGGTTGTCCATCTGCGCGATAGCGGTATCACGGCCGTCTTGATGCTCCGTCCACACCGACCCCATGAACTGCGCTGTGCCCTCTTCCAGCCACGGCCGCGGCGACTGAAAATACGCATGTGTCAGCGCGTGGCTCATCGGGCTTAGCAGTTGCTTCGGGTCCACGTTCGCAATGTTGGTCACCAGCAGCGAGCGCTCCTCAAATGGGGAGTCCTGCGCCTCCGCCGGATCGAGCACGCTCAGCTCTGTCTTCACCCTCGCGCCAAACCAGTCCGCCATCTGTGGGCTCAGGATCGATGCCGCCGTCATGTACGACTGGGTGGCCGCCGCATTGCTCTGCCGTGCATACAGCTTCAGACCGTTGCCTGTCTCCAACGCGCGGTGCGCCAGAAACACGCTCGGCGTCGCAAATCCCAGTCTTGTCTCCGGCAGCCTCGCTGTCGCAATACCCGGCACATCGCTCCCGGCCGGGGTAGGCGTCGTCTCGACCGCCACCGGCACGCCATCCAGGAAGGCAATCGTCGGTGCAGCCCCGGTAAACTCTTCTGTCACAGTCATGGATACACTCGCCGCGCTCTCACGCAGCTTGGTCATGCCGATCTCTCGAAAGAACCGGTCGCTGTCGCCCAGCACCACCGGCACGCTCGATACCGGATACCACAGCACGTTTCCGAAACCGCGCAGCCCCGTGAACTCTTCGCGAATTCCGTCCCAGTCCGCATGCTCCGCCACATCCGGCGGTGTCCCAATGCTCGTCAGCCGTGTCGCGATCGGAGCAGCGGTTCCGCTGTAGAAGGCCGTCAGCGTCTGCTCGCCCCCGGGAGCCAGCGGCGACGGTAGGGTCACCAACGCCTCGTCCATCGCGCCGGTGTGATCGGCGTCCGTGGCAACGGTGTGGTGCGTGAAGCGCAGCGGCTTTCCGCCCGCGTCGATCCCCTCCCATTGCAGCGACGACGATATCTGCAGCGGAATCGCATCCAGTGCTTTTGTACCGTCATTCTTCACCGTGACAATCGCCCGCGCATGCAGCGCCGCGTCTCGCGTTTCCAGCCGCAGGTCCAGGGCATATTTCGTGAACAGGATCGCGCGGCGCGACGCTTCCGGCACGTCGAACTTTGTCTCCGGGATCGACGTCTGCGCGGCAGTCTGTCCTGCGCTGCTAGCCACCACGCTGCCCTGCTGCGCAATCGCCGGAGCAGCCGCCGCTAACCACGCCAGCGAAAGCGCAATCGCATGCCGCATCATGAGCCCAGTCCTTTGCGCGGCTTCACCGTTGCGCGTTCTTGCACGGCTGTCTGTTTCTGACCCCGCCGTCGCTGCCGGTATGCCTCATACAGCACCACCGCCCCCGCCGCCGACACATTCAGCGAAGCAACCTTCCCCGCCATTGGAATCCGCAGCAGGTGATCGCACGTCCGCCGTACCAGGTCGTGCAGCCCCGCACCCTCGCGCCCCAGCACCAGCACGCACGGCGAGGTAAAGTCGTACTCCGTGTAGTCCATCGTGCCGCGCTCATCCAGCCCAACGCACCAGATGTTCGCCGCCTTCACTTGCTCCAGCGCGCGCACCAGGTTCACCACGCGCGCGATCCGCACGTGTTCCGCCGCGCCAGCCGAGGCCTTCAAGGCCACCGCGCTCAGGGGCGCCGAACGCCGCTCCGTCACCAGCACACCCGTGACGCCCGCCCCATCCGCCGTGCGTAGCAGCGCTCCCAGGTTTTGCGGATCTTCCACACCGTCCAACGCCAGCAGCAGCGCCGGCGTGTTGGGCGCCAGCAAGTCCTCCGCATCCAGCATCGCGCGCTCGCGGACATAGGCCACCACGCCCTGATGGCCGGGGTTGCGCGCCACCAGCGTCAACTGCTCGCGGCTCTCACTTCGGACGCGCACACCGCGCTCCCGGCAGAGATCGACGATCTTCTGCAGTCGCTGGTCCTGCCGCTCTCGCGCAACCACCACGTGGTCAAAACGCCGGTTGCCGGAGCGTAACGCCTCCTCCACCGGGTGCAGACCGTACAGTATCTCCATTGACTTCGAGTCTACCTTCCCGCCAACTGCCATCTTTTGCGGGCCAGCGCGGTGAACCGCGATTTGCATCGTTATCTCGCTGATAAATAAGCCATTCTTTCCGTTGAGAGCGCCATGGCCCGCAGAGCGGTATCATGGATAGTCTGCCTATGAGCGGACCGGGCCGATCTCAGCGGAGAGCTTTTTCTGACAAAGGCGAGGAAAGATCGCGTCCTGCCGCAGCATTCAGTCGTCCAACATGGCGAGGGATCTGTCGTGGCTCAGGGAATCGCACTCCCGCTCGCTTCACCCGCACAGCACGAGGAAAATCTCGCCATCGCGCGCGGGCTCAAGCAGCGCAATGTCGAGCTTCTCGATACGCTGATCCTCACCTACCAGCATCGCCTCTTTCGCTATCTCCTCTATCTCACGGGCAGCCGCGAACTCTCCGAAGATCTTTTCCAGGAGACCTGGATGCGCGTGCTCCAGCGCGGCAGCCAGTATCATGGGGCCGCCCGCTTTGACACCTGGCTCTTCACTATCGCGCGCAACCTGGTCATCGACGTGCGCCGCAAGCGCACCATGGCCAGCCTGGAAGACTTGTACGACGCCGCAGACGACGAGCGCCCCTTTGAGCCGGCCGCCAGCGATCCCACTCCCCTGGACAACTGCCTGATGCGCGAAAACTCGGAGCGCGTGGCCGAGGCCCTGCTTACGCTTGACCCGCTCAGCCGCGAAGTCCTGGTGCTGCGTTTCCACGAGGAGCTATCGCTCGAAGAGATCTCCAAAGTCACGCGTGCCCACCTTTCCACGGTGAAGTCCCGCCTCTATCGTGGGCTCGCCGCGCTGAAGCCGCGCATCCTGCAGCCGAAATCGGCAAGCGGGGAGGTGCGCTGATGCCGGAGCGCATCCGGAATGGTAACGATGAATCCGCAGAAGCTCTGTTGCGCGCCGTTGCCGGGCATGACGCCAACGCGCAACTGCCCCTCGTAGCCAGGACCCGCCGTGCCATTCGCATCGCCAACGACACCCGCCTCGAACAGGGCAGGCTCGGGCGCCGCAACGTCGGCATCGCGCTGTTCACCCTCGGCTCTCTTATCGTCCTCGTCGCCCCTACCCTATGGAACAGCGTGGACGATCTAGCCGGCGGCGAGCACTTCGGCGACCTGCCGCTCCAGGTTGCTCTGATTTCGACTCTTCTCATGATGTCGGTTGTCGCGGCACTCGTTGCCCTGTGGCGTAGCCACTCCAGCGACGATGGCTATCGCGGCCGGCAGTAATTTACTGCTGGCAAAATTTCTGGTGATGAAAGAGACTTTCCGTGCAGCGGATGGCGTCTGAAGCCTAAGCACTCTTTATGGAACCCATGGGCACACATCGAACAGAGAATGAGTCGACGACCTTCAGTTCAGAGCTGAAGCTGATTCCCGCGTGGTCTGTGCTCCTCGCGGTGGCCGCCTTTGTCGGCACCCAGTATCTCTACTGGATAGTGCTTCCGCATTATCGCCATCATCCAGGACCGCCCATCGGGATGCGTGTCTACTTCTCCATCACCTGGAGCGCGCTTGCCGCCCTATACATGCTGATGATCGGCTACGTCAGCAAGGACGCGCCGCGCCGCAGCATGAGCGCACAGATCTGGATGCTCATCTGCTTCATCATGCCCGCCGGCGTTGGCTCCGTGCTCTACTTCCTCCTTCGCCAGCCGCTGGTCTCCGGCTGCCCTGCCTGCGGCACCCGCATTCAAAGCGACTACCACTTTTGCCCCCAGTGCGCCTGCCAGGTCTCCGCCGCCTGCGGCAACTGCTACCGCAGCGCCCGGCCAACCGACCTCTTCTGCGTCCACTGCGGCCACGATCTCGCCTCCGACAGCATGCCCGAGCGCGTCCGCACCACGCTCTTCTGACTGATTGAAAGCAAGGTGCCCGACTCTACGCGAAGCATAGGGTGGGTTTTTCCCAAGCATCCAGTCCGAGCGAAGTGACCGTCCGAACTGCGTTATCCTGAGCGCAACGAAGAACCATGACCCTGAAAGCACTCATCGTCGATGATGAAAAGCTAGCCCGCGACGAGCTGGAGTACCTGCTCGGCTCCATCGACGATGTGGAAGTCGTTGCCCAGGGAAAAAACGGCATCGAAGCCATTGCCCTGGTCCCCCGCCTCGAGCCGGATGTCGTTTTCCTCGACGTACAGATGCCTGGCCTCGATGGCTTTGCCGTATTGCGCAAGCTGCTTGAAAAGAACGGGCCGGAGACGCTGCCGCAGATCATCTTCGCAACCGCTTTCGACAAGTACGCTGTCCGCGCCTTCGAGGTAAACGCGATCGACTACCTGCTGAAGCCCTTCGATCGCGGCCGCCTGGAGCAGGCCATCGACCGGGTGCGGGCAAGGTTGCAGAATCCAACCCAGAATCCCGTCCAGTCCGGGCAGGAGGCGGCGGCATCCAGCCCGCGTACGCCCGCGCTTTCCCGCGAACAGGTCGATTCGCTGATCCGCCTCATTGAGCAGCAAAGCGGCGCGACGCAAACCAACGGCCGCAGTAGCAGCAAGATCGTCGTCCAGGCCGGTTCGCGGATGTTGCTGGTGGACCAGAAGGAGCTATGCTTCGCCGCCATCGATGAAGGCGTGATCTCCGTCTCCACCCCCACGCTCGAAGGCCAGTCGAAGTGCCGCACGCTTGAGGAGTTGCTCGACCTGCTCGACCCGCACATCTTCTGGCGCGCGCATCGCTCTTACGTGGTCAACATCAACCACATTAAGGAAGTGGTGCCCTGGTTCAAGTCCAGCTATCAGCTCCGCATGAACGACCGTAAGAACACGGAAATCCCGGTAAGCCGCGCGCAGACCCGCCGCCTCCGTGAGCTCTTCAAGCTCTGACGCAAGGCCGACGCTTCTCAACCATTACTATTGGCTCGCTTATTGGCGAAAACCTGCCGGTTCACCCCGCCGGAATTGTTAGTCTGGAATTAGCTGCACGTATGCGCCCAGCGACGTTTGCAGACCAGAACGCCAAATGCCCCGGTAGCAGGGCAATTCTGTCGCGATAAATCCTACAGAATGAATGCTTTAGGGTCTAAGTCCTTTAGAAGACCAGACTTAGCTTGCCAGCTACGCTGTAAACAGCACAATCTCCGGTACTTACCGGCCGAAGTCCGGGGGGGGTGGGGGGTAGGGTCCCCCCTCAGTCGTAGCGTTCAAAGATGACTTGCTTCTTGTCCCAGCCGAGGCCGGTGAGCCGCTCGCGGTTTGCGGAAACCATGTCGTTCAGCCCGCAGATGTAAGCATGGATGTTGAAGCCCGGGGCCCCCTCCGGCGCGGTGGCAATACCTGGCGGATTCTGTGCAAGATGTTCGGTCGCAATCCTCGCGACGTGCTCCTGCACGTAGCCGCGTTGGCCCGTCCAGTCCGCAAGTGCCCGGCTGAGTGTGGTGATGTACTCAAAATCCTCATGCTCGGCGGCCTTACGCGCGAAAAAGTCTTGATAGTAAAGCTCGGTGGGATAGCGCGTCCCGTACACCAGCCAGACCTTCCGGCCGCCGTTGAGCGACGGCCCGTTGTCCGGAAACAGATGCTCAATAAACCCGCGCATGGGCGCGATCCCGGTGCCGGTGGCGATCAGGATCGCATCGGTAAGCGGCTGCCGCAACGTAAACAGGCCGTGCGGCCCATGGAAGCTGACCGTGTCCCCCGGCTCCATGTCCGCGAGCAGGTTTGAAAAAAACCCGCCTTCGACGCGGTTCACGCATAGATCGAAAGCATTCGCGCGGGGCGCTGATGCGATGGAATATGCGCGCGTCTGCAGCTTGCTTCGAGGGTCTTCCCTGACAAGCGAGACGAACTGGCCCGGCTTGAAGCCAAATTGTTCCAGGCCCTCCACTGCAAATTCCAGGTGAAAGCACTGCGCCAATTCGGAGATACAGGTCTTCTGAGTGAGCTTAGCTATGTGGAGTTCACGTGCCATAGTGGGTTGTCTGTCTATTCTACCGTCACGGATTTCGCCAGGTTGCGCGGCTGGTCCACATCACAGCCGCGGCGCACTGCGATGTAATACGCCAGCAACTGCAGCGGAACGACTTCGAGGATCGGCAGCAGCAGCTCCGGCGCATGTGGGATGAAGATCACCTGTTCGACAATCTGCGCGATGTGCGTATCGCCTTCGGTGGCGACCGCAATCACCCTACCGGCCCGCGCCGTCACCTCCTGGATATTGGAGAGCGTCTTCTCATAGCGCAGCACGGAATCCGGATTCGCCTCGTCCTTGGTCGCCAGCACGACCACCGGCAACGTTTCGTCGATCAGCGCATTCGGTCCATGCTTCATCTCACCTGCGGGATACCCCTCGGCGTGAATGTAGGAGATCTCCTTGAGCTTGAGCGCGCCCTCCAGCGCGATCGGAAAATGAATGCCCCGGCCGAGATATAGAAAGTCGCGCGCGGTGGAATACGGCAGCGCAAGCTGCTCGCACTCGCTCGCTCGCGTCCGCAGGATCTCCTCGATCTTCCCCGGCACAAGGTTCAGCGCGTCTGCCTGCATCCTGCTACCGGCTGCAGAAAGTGTGCCGCGCTTCTGCGCAAGGTGCATGGCGAAGAGGAAGAGCGCAGTGAGCTGCGCGGTAAATGCCTTTGTGGAAGCGACGCCGATCTCCGGCCCGGCATGCGTATAGATGGTTCCGTGCGCCTCACGCGCCACCGCCGCTCCGACTACATTGCAGATGGCAATGGTCTTCGCGCCCTTGGCGATCATCTCGCGCTGCGCCGCCAGCGTGTCCGCAGTCTCGCCGGATTGTGTGATGAGCAGTCCTATCGCGCCCGGGTCGGCAATTGGATCGCGGTAGCGATACTCGCTCGCGTAGTCCACGTCCACCGGCACCCGTGCCAGCCGCTCGATCATGTACTTGCCCGCAAGCGCGGCGTGCCAGCTTGTGCCGCAGGCTGCGATGTTGATGCCCGACGCGGCGCGAAACTCATCGTCGGAAATCTTCATCTCGCTCAGGTACACCTCGCCCGTGTCGAGCGAGATGCGCCCCAGCGTGGTGTCGCGAATCGACCGCGGCTGCTCGAAGATTTCCTTGAGCATGAAATGTTTGTAGCCGGCTTTTTCCGCCTGGACCGGGTCCCACAGCACACGCGTGATCTCGCGCTGGATAGGCTCGCCGTGAAAATCGGTAAGCGTGACGCCGGAAGGCTCCAGCACGGCCACATCGCCATCGCCAAGAAAGTAGATATTGCGCGTGTGGTGCAGGATTCCCGGCACATCCGAGGCGACGAAGTATTCATCCTCACCCAGCCCGACAACCGCGGGCGGCCCGTTGCGTGCAACGACAATCTTGTCCGGCTCGTCGGCGGAGATCACGCTGACAGCGAATGCGCCCTTAAGCCGGCGCGCGGCACGTCGAACCGCATCTTCGAGCGATAACGTCTTGCCGGATACAGCAGCGGAGCGAATCTCCTGCTCGATCAGGTGAGCGATGATCTCCGTGTCGGTCTCGGTAACGAACCTGTGCCCCTCGGCAGTCAATTCCCTCTTCAGCTCCAGGTAGTTCTCAACAATCCCGTTGTGCACCACGACGATGCGCCCGGTGCAGTCGCGATGCGGATGAGCATTCTCTTCCGTGGGACGGCCGTGCGTCGCCCAGCGAGTGTGACCAATCCCGTAGGTGCCGCTTATTGGCTGCTGGCGGATGACCTCTTCCAGATTGCGCAGCTTGCCGGGGGCGCGGCGCAGTTCCAGCGCCTTCTCGCCCGTGCCTACTGCGATGCCGGCCGAATCATATCCGCGGTATTCCAGACGGCGCAGCCCGTCTAAAATGACCGGCACGGCCTCCTGCTTGCTGCCAACGTAGCCAATGATTCCGCACATGCGGCCATTGTACGGGGCGGGTCACACGCGGCTTCGCGCCTACTATTCTTCCAGACGGAAGCTGTATTCTTCGATCACCGGGTTGGTCAATACGTCGCGCGCGATCCGATCCACTTCCTTTTGGGCGGCATCGCGGCTCGTGCCATCCGCCAATGTCAGCAGGAAATATTTCCCCTGCCGAACGTCGGAGACGCTGCCGAATTGCAGCTTCTTGAGGGCGCCCTGGATGGTCTGGCCCTGCGGATCAAGCACCGTGCGCTTCAGCGTGACGTAGACATGTGCCTTCATCGTGCTTGATTATAAAGCTTTGGCCGCACCTGTACCGCGGTCGGAGTCTATCAGCATGGTCAACTATCTGGAACTGCCCATCGGCGACCGTTGTCCCGAAGTCATCGAAGCTGTCATCGAGATTCCCTTCGAAGGCATCAACAAGTACGAATACGACAAGAAGCTCCACGTCTTCCGTCTGGACCGGAACCTCTACTCGCCAGTGCACTACCCGGGGGACTATGGTTTCATTCCTTCGACCCTGAGCGAAGATGGCGATCCGCTCGACGTACTGGTATTAGTCGATGCCCCGAGCTTCTCCGGCTGCGTGATGCAGGTGCGTCCCATCGGCGTGCTCGAGATGCTGGACCAGGGCATCCCCGATGAGAAAGTACTCGCCGTCGGCAAGAACAATCCGCGATACACCGACGTGTGGAATTATTCAGAGATCTATCCGCACATCTTGAAGGAGATCACCCACTTCTTCTCCATCTACAAGGACCTCGAAGGCAAGCGCGTCGAGATCAAGGGCTGGAAGGATGCGGAAGCAGGGCGCCGGGCCGTGACCGACTCTGCAAAACGCTTTATGGAAAATCGCGAGAAGAACGAGAGAAAGCAGACTGAAGTCACCGTTTGAGGGCGGTGGTTAGCCGGGGGTCTCGCTAGTTTTTCTTCGATGGGCGAATGCCTCCTGACGGCCTCGTGACCATGGCGCCTGGATCGCATATGCGACAGGCCCTAGCAGCGCAATCGCAGACGCAAGACCCAGTGCCGGCACGTCGGCAATCGTCTCGCCACGCGCCATATACAACGCGATCGCGATCAAAATGGTTGGCGGAATTCCAAGCAACACGCATGTCAACGTGCCACCCGGGATACGGAACGGCCGTACAAGTCCCGGTTCGCGCAGCCGCAATACGACAAGCGCGACGAACTCAAGAATCAGGCTGCCGCCGTAAAGTACCAGATCGATCGAGATCAGGCGTTCAAATGTCAGGTTCACAGCCAGCGCCCATCCGGCAGCACAAAGGATGATGGCCACCCACGGAGCGCCTGCGCCGTTGTGGCGTGCCAACACGCGGGGCAGAAAACCATCCTGCGCCAAAGCAACCGGCAACCGCGTGTACGAAAGCATAAGCGCGTTGCACATGCCGAAGCCGTTCACCATGCCGCCGGCAACGATAGCTAATCCAAGCCATGGACCGACCAGCACACGCGCGGCATCTGCCCAGGAGCCGGTCGAGAACGACTCCACGGGGAGCCCGGCAAGCCGCGCCGCCAGCGTGGGCACCACGTAACAGACCGCCACTAGCACAGCAGCGCCCAGCATGGCACGTGGGTAATTGCGCTGCGGCCGTTCCACCTCACCCGCGACCGTCGAAGCATTGTCCCACCCCATGTAATTCCACAGCGCCACCAGAAAAGCAGTAGCGAAATCGAGAGTATGCGTACCGGATGGCGCAGCAGCAGGCGCGCCGTGTCGCACGCCGGCAACCACCAGCACGGCGAAGGGAGCCAGCAGCAAGCACATCAGCCAGACCGACCCGGAGCCCACGCTTGCCGCCCCGAGCAGATTCCAGAGCAGGCAAACTGCGAGCACCGCGATCGACCACAATACCGCGCGATGTCCTGCGATAAGCGATGGCGCCAGCCGCCCGAGGTACAGCGTAAAAAGCGTAGGGTAGATGGCCATGTCGAAAATGCTGGCGGCCAGGGAGAGCCACGCTTCCTGAAAGCCCCAGAAAGGCCCCAGCGCGCGACGCACCCAGACATAGAAGCCACCTTCGGCCGGGATCGCGCTCGCCAGTTCACCAATCATCAGGGCCGTTGGCATGCTCCACACCAACGGAAGGCAAAGCAGCAGCACCAAGGCCCACCTGTAGCCGGCGCCACCGATGATGTCTTCAATGCCGTAGGGGCCGCCGGAAACCATGAAGAAGGTCGCGGCCATCAAGGGCATGAGGCGCATCCGGCGAAACTGGCCGGTGCGACGCGGAAGCCCTGAAGATTGTTGCGGCATGGCGTCTACTGTAAATGCAATTGCACCGAGACCAGCCCAATCGGGCCGGTAAGTTATAATCCGGCGTAGCGTCCCATCCAGCCGGAGAGATGGCCGAGAGGCTGAAGGCGGCGGTTTGCTAAACCGTTATAGGGTCAAAAGCTCTATCGAGGGTTCGAATCCCTCTCTCTCCGCCAGAGGCTCAAAACAAGGGGCTTACCAGCATGGTTACAGTCCCGGTTACACAATAACGCGACTCAGACGATCTGGAGCGGTATTAGCCCGAAAAGGGATACCGCTTTGAAAGCACCAGTCGTTCGATTGAAGATCCGAGTTCGCCTTCCTGACGGCTCGCGCCCATTCCTAGATCCGAACTTTTCCGGTAACGGCAAGCTAAAGCCGCTCAATGCGGTCGTCGAAGGCATGCCTGAGTATCACCCTGAAGGATCGTACTTTCTCCGTTACGCCGGACCTGACGGCAAGCGAGTTTGGGATCCTGTGGGCAATGACCCTCAGCTCGCGCTGGTCGAGAAACAAAAGCGTGAGAAGACGCTCGGTGCTCAGGCCGTCGGCCTCGAGGTCATTGACGATGCTCCCGCTCCAAAGCGGACGATCCTCTCTGAGGCGATGGACGAATACCTGTGCGAAGTCAAGGATGCGAAGACGAAGAAAACGCTCCTAGCATACAGTCTTACGCTGAATCTGTTCGCCGCGGTCATCAAGCGGGAAAGTCTCGAGGAGATCGACCGCAAGGATGTGCTTGCATTCATCCGCGCGATGCGCGAGGAGAAGCAGAGCCCACGCACGATCGCCAACCGCGTCTCTTACCTGAAGACGTTCTTCCACCACTTCGGCCAGAAGTTGCCCCTGCTGAAGACGGACAAAGTTAAGTACACCGAGAAGGAGGTCACCGCGTACAGCCCGGAGGAACTGAAGGCGCTCTTCGCGGCAGCCAGCCAAGAAGAGAACGACCTGTTCCAGTTCTTCCTTTGGACCGGTGCCCGCGACGGTGAAGTCCAGCACGCGACCTGGCCTGATCTCTCGTTCTCCCGCAAGACCTACACCGTCAAAGAGCGGCTCGATCTCGGTTTCATTCCGAAGGATAAAGAGGAAGGGTCCATTCCGCTGCCTGACGGGTTCGTCGAGCTTATGAGGGCACGGCAGCAGCGGTCGAACACGCGGTTCATCTTCCCGAGCCCGAAAGGCTCGAAGAATGTCCATTACCTTCGCACCCTCAAACGGCTTGCGTATCGGGCCGGTCTGAACTGCGGACATTGCTACAACAAGGCTGGCCGGTACTGCGCGACGAGCGCGACCTGCTCACAGTTCGGCCTCCACCGATTCCGGAAGAGCTTTGCTACGCTCCACCACGAGGCCGGGGTTTCCGCGAGAACGATCCAGCGGTGGCTGCGCCACAGCAGCCTGGATACCACGCTTCGTTACCTGGCCGGAACCGATGACCAGTCAGAGAAGACGCAGTCGCAGGTGAACTCTACGCACGCGCTGATCGACGGGGCACGATGACCCGCGTCGAAGCACAGAAGCAAGCCGAAGACTCGCATACCTCGCGAGCTTGCTCAGCGGCACAGCCTTCTCGACGAAGCTACGCAGCCGTCGAGATGACACCCCATAAAGGTGATTGACCGCACGGTCCACCGGAACCTATAACCACCAACAATTAAAGGACTTTAGAATGAAGCAATTCGCCGTGGTTCTCTTCATCCTGATCTTTGCCGCCGTGGCCGGGGCACAGACGCCGACCGTCTACGTTGATGGCCCGGAGGACTTCAGCACCGCGCTGACAGCCGCGCTCAACAAAAGCATGTTGTCCAGGTGACGTTGGACGGCGAGCACGCCGACTATGTATTGCACGCTGCCGGCGTGCAATCCAAAACCGAATCAGGTAAGTCGATGGTCGCGTGTGCCTCTTCATGGACTGCATCGGAGCGATGGGATCCTCGAGCGTATCCGTCACGCTGCTGAGGGCGAACAGCCCGGATGTCCTCTGGGCATACCAGGTGCGGAAGCAGGTGGGCGGTCCGCTCGGCTGCCAATCGTGTCCGAGACGATAGCGAAGCATCTGAAGCATGACTACTTCAAAGACAAGTGATTCCCTCTGACGTAGAAAAGGCCCCGGGCGCAATGCCGGGGCTTTTCTCTTTGGTGAGTCTGTATCATTGTCGCGAACCAGGAGGCTTCACAGTTGAAGACACGACAAAGGCCGGTAGTGGAATCGTATGCACGGAGTTGGCAAAAAGATGCTCTGATCTTCCTCCACGATAAGCGCAACCGTAGCAATCCGAGCGTAGCCGAAGCGCTGGCATTCTTGGACAAGCCTGGAGTGTACGTGCTTTATCAGGGGGAGACTGTCTATTACATCGGCAGAGCGTCGAATCTGGGAAAGAGACTTCGTACGCACACGAGAATCGGCAGCCGGTATTCAGAACATTGGAGTCACATATCCATCTTCGCGATTCCAGACGAGACTCAAGTGAAAGCAGTGGAAAGCATCTTGATAGCTGCGGTGCCCGCCGGAAACGGTGCGAGACCGAAAATCAAGCGAATTGCGCTGCCTGCTGCATTTAGGATGGCAAAGGCAAAAGGCCACGGCATAGAGGATCTCCTACCGCGACTTCGACACGAAAAGTCCAAAATTTCTCTGTTTTATTCCGCTGTTAACCGGAATTCGCACGGAGAGCGGTTCGCCCTAGACTCTATCCACCGCCAGCCTGAAATCATTGAATCAGTTAGGAACATCGGTACCTCGCGCCACCCGGTGTGAACCTTCCTGTTATGCCATGACTAGCGGGGAAGCCCCGCGGTACCAGTCCACCGTCCGACGCAATCCAGTTTCCAGATCCACTAAAGGCCGGAAGCCAAGCAATTCACGGGCGGCCGAGATGTCCCCAGATGAATGTCGTATATCCGCTTGGCGTGCTTCTGCATAAATCGGAGGCTTCTCATAACCGGTCACATGTCGAAGAATCGAGTAGACTTCATTCAATGTGGCTTGGCGGCCCGTCGCGAGATTGAAAACTCGACCGTCTATCTGATCTGACGGTGCTCGGATTGCCAGCAGGTTCGCCTGGACCACGTTCTCTACGTAGGTAAAATCCCTGGTCTGTTCGCCGTCGCCGAATATGGTCGGCTGCTCATCCCTGAGCATCTGCTGAATAAAGCGCGCGAGCACCCCGGAGTACGGTGAATCCGGGTCCTGGTTCGGTCCGAATACGTTGAAATAGCGGAAGCAAACAGTCTCTATTCCGAAAAACCGGCTGAGAATCCGCATGTACAGCTCCCCTGCTAGTTTCGACGCGGCATAGGGCGAAAGCGGATCGAGTGGCATCGCCTCGTGGATTGGTAACAATGCCTGGTCCCCATATACGGAGGAAGAAGACGCAAACACTACTCGCCTTACCCCGGCATCCCGCGCAGCCAACAACAGCCGCAACGTTCCCGTGGCGTTCGACTCGTGGCTCTGTATAGGATCGTCCATTGATTTGGGCACGGAGGCGATAGCGGCATGATGGAGCACACAATCGGCTCTTTCACAGGCCCGGCGAAGTGTTCCACAATCTGACAAATCCGCGCGGAACAACGTGATCTGATCCTGGATAGGCGCGAGATTCGTTTCTTTCCCTGAACTGAAATTATCGAGACCGCGGACGTCGTAGCCATGCTCCAGAGCTGACTTGGCCAGGTTCGAGCCGATGAATCCTGCGATTCCGGTAATGAGAAGGGTCGTCACTCTATGGCAAGAGCTAATCATTGAATGATCCAGGATGCAATGACAAAAAATATGGCGGCTTAATCAGTGCGTTACTGTAATCCGCAACTGCCACTGTGCTAAGATCCACCCGATTCAACAGACTGCCGTTTCAATCTCCGCACGCGGCGACAAACATAATCCCTTTTTTTCCGAGGAATCATGCCAGTCACCTTTGGCTGAGTGGACGTGTGCGCATTTCCGGCGGCCAAACAGTGTTCGGGCCGATGGGGGCGGGGCTGTGTCTGATTCCCAAAATTTCGAGTGGATCAGTAAGATTAAGAAGCGAGCATTGCGTCATTTGAATGTGGCGGAATGAGGGAAGGCAAGTTCTGATCTGATTCCTCTGCAGTTTTCCCTTGACTTCGAATTCTTGAACCAGCAGCATCGGAAAGCTGGTTCGCGACGTTAGTGCCACGCGCAACAGCTTCCTTATTCGAAATTCGGTATACCGTCCCAGATGGCAGCCCGACATTACATTTTGGCGCGGCGGTTTTTTGGAACGCCTGATGCTCGGAGCTGCGGTTTTGGTTCGGCGATAGTCAGAGGGGACTGAGAAGTTTCGAGGCCATGTTCCAACTTTTTTTGCAAGCCGCTCTAATCGCGACCGCCCTCAGCGACATCCGGCACTGAGGACAAGAACCGATGAGCGTAGCCAATCTAACGCCCGATCAAACGGAACCCACGTTTGACGGGGCGGCCCCGAGCAGAGTGGACGATGCTGTTTTTCACGTGAGCTTGATCGAGGTTCTGACCGAACTTGCCTGGCGGAAATGGCTGATCCTGAAAGTGATGACCGTTGCGGTGCTTGCCGGTTGCCTGCTCTGCCTCGTACTGCCCGTCCGGTATACGGCTACAACCAGAATTCTGACCCCACGCCAGACATCCCCGGCAGCATCTTTGCTGGTGAGCCAGTTCGCGAGCGCGGGGAGCAGTTCCCTAGCGGCAATGGCAGGCCAAGGATTGGGCCTGAAAAATCCGAATGACATTTATGTAGGCATGCTGAAGTCTCGACCCGTGGCAGATGCCCTCATCCACAAGTTCTCTCTTGCGTCGCTTTACCGCGCAAGAGATATGACAGCCGCGCGAAAAAAGCTGGCAAGCAGAAGCGAAATCGTCTCAGAGAAGGAAGGATTTATCGCGATCTCCGTCAGCGACCAGGACAAGAAGCGCGCCGCGGAACTCGCGAACGGCTACACCGAGGAGCTACGGACCCTGACCAAGGACCTTGCGGTAACAGAGGCTTCGCAGCGCAGGCTTTTTTATGAAGATCAGTTGAACGCTGCCAAGACCGCCTTGGTTGGAGCGGAAGCGGCATTTCAGCAGGTCCAGCAGAAGAAAGGCCTCGTGCATCCGGATGCCCAGGCAAGAGCCATGATCGAAGAACTGGCCGCGCTCCACGCGCAGACATCTGCAAAGCAGGTGGATTTGGAAGCTCTGCGCTCATTTTCGACGGAACACAATCCAGACGTGCAGATGGCTGAGCGGGAATTGTCCTCGCTGCGGGCAGAGACTGCTCACATGGAAGAGCGCAGCCGGGCCTCAGGTTTCGGTGACCTGAGCCTCCACGACGTTCCTGGCGCCGGGATGGCGTACCTCCGCGCAGAACATGAATTGCAGTACCGGCAGGCAATATTCGACCTACTGATGAAACAGTATGACGCAGCCCGACTAGACGAAGCAAAAGAGGCTGCTGTCATTCAGGTGCTGGAACCGGCAATCGAACCGGACCGGAAGTCTTCTCCCCACTACCTGCTCACATTGCTGCTTACCGCGATCGCGGGAATCATCATCGGGTCGGGTCTGGCGCTTCTTTCGTGCTGGAAGGAGCTGATTCGTTCGGATCCATACCTCGCACATCAGATAGAAGAGCTGAAGCACGCAGTTGCAGGACGCAGATTCAGAAATTCATAAACGGGCCCGGTTGTTTAAGCAGGCCGCATTAAACGTAACGAGCTGTATTGCTGTAGTACACGGGATAGGTAGTGGCTGAGAATAAACACTCGCTGTTGAACTACACGCCTTTCATAGCTCTCATAGACTTACTGACACTCCTTGGTTGCTCCTGGCTAGTTCTTGTGCTGGCCGCCCGAACTCCAGGAACGGTGTACATGGCCGCTTGGTGGCATTTTCTTCCGGCGCGCGCAATCAGCACGCTTCTGGTTCTCTGGGTGCTTGGGATGTACCGGGGATGGTATCGACGCTCGCTGGCGGATCTGGGAATTTTCATTGCGGTGTCCATCGGCTTCATGGTCGCAGTCTGGATACTCCTGTGCCGCTGGGAGCCCAATTACACGATCCCTGGAAGTTTGATTATCGGCATGGCGTTGTTGCAGGGCATGGGACTCGCCTGCGAGCGCATACTGATTCGCGCCAGGATTCAGCGCCGCGAAATGTTACGGCAGGCCGTCATTGTTACGGCTGACGAAGCAGGCGCGGATCAGGTGCGTCATACGCTCTTGTCTTCCGTTCAGCCCTGGCTCTGCATCACTGCATGTCTCACAGCGGAAGAATTCAATCAGCTTTCGGACAGTGAGATCGTCTGGCAAACCATCCTGCTTACGCGAGAAATTGAAGATCAGGGTGCTATCGTTCGCCGGGCCTCGACGCTGGGAAGAGGTGTTTTCTTCTTTCCAGGTGTATTCGATCTTCTCGTCAATGGGGCTTCTCTGCTGCATGTCGACGATGTGCTGATGGTGAGCCTGATGCCACCCCATTTGAACCCAGGACAGAGATCTCTCAAGCGTGCCATGGATATCGCCGGGTCGGTGACGCTGCTCACGCTGGCTGCTCCCGTCATGGCCGCCACTGCAATTCTGATTCGGCTTACGTCGCCCGGAAAAGTGCTGTTTACCCAGCAGCGCGTCGGTCGCAACGGGGCCGAATTCATCCTCTATAAATTCCGCACTATGGTTGCCGATGCCGAACGGCACACTGGGCCGGTGCTGGCGACGGCAAACGATCCGCGTATTACGAAGACCGGCGCCTTCCTCCGCGCAACACGCCTCGATGAGTTTCCTCAATTATTCAATGTGTTCCGCGGAGAGATGAGCCTCGTCGGGCCGCGGCCAGAACGCCCGCACTTCGTAAAACAATTCCGAGAGCAGATCCCGGGCTACGAATTCCGGCTCGCCGTAAAGCCTGGCATCACCGGGCTGGCGCAGGTCTTCGGGCGCTACTCGACGACCGCCGAGCGGAAACTGCGCTTCGATCTGACGTATATCACCCGATATTCCCTGTTCATGGATATCCGAATCCTGCTCAGTACGCTGGCCGTGCTGCTTCGCCGCGAGCAGGCGCAGGGCGTCCCGGTAAGCGTCCAGCCTTCGACGGCGGAAGTAGCGGACTGACCGCCCTCATCACGTGAAAACCATGACAGAAGTGATCGTAGACATCGCGAAGGACAGCACAGCTGAAGCCCGCTGGCTGGCGAGGCTGAGGAGGTCTACCGGCCTGGACCGCGCCATTGCCTATACCGTGCTGGCGCGAGTGTTCCAGATTGCAGGGAGTGCCGGCACGGTTCTGTTGATCGTCCATTTCCTGACTCCAGTGGAGCAGGGCTACTACTACACGCTACTGAGCCTGGTGGCCCTGCAGACCGTTTTCGAACTGGGCTTTTCGTTTGTCATCCTGCAGCTTGCCGCGCATGAAACCGTCCATCTGCGTCTTCATCCGGACGGCCGCTTCGAAGGCGACCGCGTAGCTCACCTGCGGCTCGCTGCCGTGCTGCAAAAAACTGTTCGTTGGTATCTGCTGGCGGGAGCGGTCATGCTCGCCACCCTTCTACCCGCCGGCTCCGCGTTCTTCTCCATACATGCGCACGTGGGGCAAGCAGTGCACTGGCATGGTCCCTGGACCTTCGCCGTAATCGCCACGGTGGCTCTGTTCATGCTGAACCCGGTGCTCTCCTTCCTGGAAGGCTGCGGCCAGGTACGGCAAGTGGCCGGCATGCGTTTCGCGCAGGGAATCGCTGCGATCGTCATTCCCTGGAGCGTCCTCATCGCGCACCGGGGACTCTGGTCGCCCGGCGCGGTGTGCACCGCCTTCTCGCTAATCGCGCTCGCGTTTATTTGGTCGCGGCGCGGGCTTCTCCTGCCCCTGCTGCGTCATCCGGGCACAACCCACGCGATCGCCTGGCGCGTCGAGATATGGCCCTTCCAGTGGCGGCTGGGAGTCAGCTTTCTCTGCTCCTGGTTTACGGCGCAGGTCTTTACTCCTGTCCTGTTTGCATTTCACGGCCCGGTTGAAGCAGGACGCATGGGCATGTCGATGAGCATTGCCGGATATCTCTGGGCTGTTGTTCTTCCCTGGATGTCCACAAAGGCCACGCCATTTGGAAGCCTCATCGCGCGCGGAGAATTCTCGGCGCTGGACAGCCTGTTCTTTCGCACACTCAAGCAGTCGTTGATTCTGGTCGCAGGCATCGCGGCACTGTGCATGGCGGGCATCGAGGCGCTGCAGTATGCAGCTCCCAAACTCGCCGCGCGCATGCTGCCGCCGCATCTCTTCGTACTTCTCTTGCTGGCCGCGCTCGGTGTGTTTGTCGTCCAGAGCCTCGCCATCTATCTCCGCGCACACAAGAGAGAACCATTCCTCTGGCAATCGCTGCTAGTCGCAACTCTGACCTCGGGCGGCGCACTCCTGTTCACTCCGCGCTGGGGACTCTCCGGCGCAGTCATGACTTACTTTGTATGTACGGGCATGATCGGCTTGTCGTTCGCCTTAGTCATTTTTCGGACGAACCGGAAAGTACGCCGGGACGTGGGTCTATTTGAACTCCGGAGTGCAGGATGAGTACCGCGCCGCCGAAAAAGGTGTTGATCACAGGAGGGCGCGAAGTAGGGGGCCTGCGCATGTTCGCCGAGGGCCTGCGCGAAGGCTTCGCAGCTTTGGGAATTCCTGTGGAAATCATTCGCCCGTCCCGAATGCTATCCCGTTGGCACGATTTGCGCGATCCCGGCGTTCTCAAAATTCTTAGCACAGGAGCAGTGTTTGCCGCGCCGTTGGCGCAGCGGGCAATCTGTGTAGCACACGCGCTTCCGCGACCCGACGTGCAGGGGTGGCCGAAGACCCTGGCCATCCTGGCATCGTTCAAGCTAGCTAACCTATCTTCAGATTGCCGTCTCGCCGCTGTCTCTGACTACGTGGCTGTCCACCTTCGAGCCTTCTATGGGCTGCGCGTAAATGCCGTGATTCATAACCCGCTGCAACCTATTTTTTCCGAACCGTGGCAGTCTTCAGAGCCTCGCAATTATCTGACGTATGTCGGGAGGCTCGTCCCGGCCAAAAAGCTGCACCGACTGCTCCCCGTTATGCAGCAGCTTCTTGACGAGTATTCGGAATTACGGCTTTGCATTATCGGCGATGGACCCCAGCGACGGGAACTCGAGGCGCTGGTCTCTAGTCCCTCCCGGGTCGAGTTTGCGGGCACCCTCGATCCCGTTGGAGTCCGTGCATATCTCAGAAAGACAAAAGTCTTTGTCTCCGGTTGCGAAACGGAAGCACTGGGCCTGGCCTATGTCGAAGCGCTCAGCCAAGGGTGCGCAGTCGCGATGCCGGCCTGCGGCGGCGGACTCGAAATTGCCCCGGATCTAATCGGAACTCAAATTCACCTTTTGCCGCTTTCATTCTGTCGGGTGGAGGCATTCAAGATACTTCAGCGGGCTCTTAAATCCACCTGTAGCCCAGTCCCATTTGACGAATCCTTGCCTGAGGTGGTGGCCGCCGCATACATGAAATGTTATTCACACGAGCTTTCCAAAGTTCCGGCTTGGTCGCAAACGGAAATGTGGGATACGGACAGCCATGCAAATTGAACTGTCGTATTGCGAGCCACACAATCGTGGGAAATGGTTCTTCCTCGCAGCGTTTCTGTTCGCATGCACACTATTTTGGTGGCTTCCTAGCATTATCTACCGCCTGATGCTGAACGTAAATGACCCTGTGAGTAGTGGGACCATCTTGATCAGCGTGCTGGCACTAGGTTGCTTCTCGCTTGGATATCTTCTTCCACGCAATACTAAGCGACTTTCTTTCGTGTCCGATGCTCTGACGGATCGCTGTGTCGAGGTGGCATGGAAGCTCACGGTCCTTCTTGCTATACCAGGCCTTGTCATGGCGCTCCAATTCTCGCTGTATCGCGCCACCGTTCAATATGGGACAGGACAGAACATTCCCCTTCTCGATCAAGCAGTACTCTATACGCACCTGTTCTTCGGCTTTATGTTTCTTGGAGGTGCGAGACCGGAGAGAGATAAGCGCCGCATTTTCATCTCAGTCATACTGCTCGTTCTTCCGCGCCTGATTGTGTCCCTACACTGGGGGCGTTTTTTCCTAGGCCAGGGAATATTGCCTGTTATCTTCATTGCGATTGCGCGGGGCTGGGTAAAGCTATCTGGAAGACGGATCGGGCAACTTGCTGTCTTGGCACTTGTCATTATCTTTGTGCCGTCGTTGACCCGAGGCGACAATCTTGCGGGGAGCAATGACGTAGTACAGTTCTTCGCGACAGGGAGCACCCTGAAGCTATTTCAGGATAATTCTGAGCTTGATCTCAGCGGCCGGTGTCCGCCACTAATGGTATCGCTGACCGCCAAGATAGTGCCCTACCACATGATGGGTGTTTGCGTGATTGATGTCTGGGGAATGAAAGACCTGGCCGCAACGCTGGATCGCATTCTGACTTACAACGAACCTAGCAGTGAGGACTCTCTTGCTGGCACCGGTTCTAATTACCTTCTGGAATTGAATCTTTCTGGAGGATTAGCGTCTGTTCTGTGTGGTTCAGCAATTTTTGGTCTCACCTGTCGCAAGTTTCTGGTGTGGGTAGGACGGAGATCGCTGTTCGGAGGGATTTGGGCCGAGTGCCTCACGCGCGCCCTTTTCGCCCCCCGAAGCAACCTTGGTTATGTTTACGAACGGATCCCAACTTTGGTATTAGCCACGGCACTTTTCATTATAGTGGTTCGCCTTATGGTTTTGGGAAATGCAGAACTCCAGAGAATGAGCAGAGAAGAGGCCGCCCAAATCTGAGTCCGTGTCTACCGGTCCTTCAGACTTGCGCTATGTTCCTTGTAGTTCTGCAACCGCTGCGGCACCGAGCCAGAGCCCATAGTTTGACACTCAATAGGTACGGTGTCCCTTCGATCTGTTTCAGATGAGTTTCTCGAACCGAATGAATGAAATGGATGAGTCGACGAGTAAGGGAGTAGAGCATGTTCTTATCGAACTGTCGAAAGGCCGTTGATACCTTCGCACCGCCCTTGGGCCGGTCTTACCGCATTCTGCGCGATGCGACCAATCGTCGCAAGAGTATTCAGACAAAATACGGCTTTAGTCTGTCAGGTGACCCTTCAATGGCGAGGGAGGACTGGGAGTCCGGTGAAATCGCTGTCTTCCTTGAACTGATGGAAACGCATGATGCCGTTCTCGACATTGGCGCCAACATCGGTTTTTATTCCTGTCTCGCCGCCAGCCGAGGCAAACACACCCTCTCATTTGAGCCTTCCGCCCGAAACCTTAACTTCCTCTGCAAAAACTTATGGGAAAACCAGTTCCGCGATGTGGAGGTTTTCCCTCTCGGGCTGGCGAAGCAGGCAGGGCTAGGGCGCATTTACGGATTCGGGGGCATCGCATCTTTCGTCCCCGGATGGGCGCAGGCAGGAGAATTCCAGTCGACTCTGGTGCCCCTTACCACACTCGATACCATCACTATCGGCAGATTTCAAGACAAGAAACTGCTCATCAAGATGGACGTCGAGGGCTTTGAACTGCACGTGCTGGCGGGTGCGGTCAAGACACTGGGCTTCAACCCTAAGCCGACATGGCTCGTTGAAATACTATTCCGCGATGAGGTCATTCCCGGTGGAATAAGCCAGAACTTCGCAGAAGCGTTCGAAGTGTTTTGGGAGCACGGCTATCAATGCCGGAAGCTGGATTCGTCCAAAGGCTTAGTATCGCAAGCCGATGTAACTCGCTGGATTGCAGACGGATCGATGGGTTCGGATATACACAATTTTATGTTTTCGGCAGATTAATCCCGGAGAGGTGCGAAAGGTTATTCTCTGATGTTCAGGCATTCGACGAGAGACACAATCAATGAACGGCAGGTTATTCGCCAGTGTCGTGATCACTGGATAGCACGGACTCGGCGGAGTTATAAGCTTCGCGAAAGCGTGAGGAGGTGTTTGTCGCACTCGGGAGTTCTGTCGAGATCTCCCCGCGCTATCTCGTGGTGGACGCTCTATGTGTGGAATGCGTTTCGCATGTACCGATACGCAAGGCCCTAAGGATGCATGAAAATATGAGTCGATACTTGACGGTCTTTCTGGCGGGCGCACTGGGACTAGCAGTGCTGCAGCCGTTACCTGCATTCAGCCAGACTGGCTGTGATCCAAACACTTCCTATTGTGGCGGCGGCACGAGTTCCGGCCAGCAATTGCAACTACCCAGTCTTCAGACCGGCGCTGTTCCCGGATCAACCTCCCAGCAGAACCCCTATGAGGCCGGTGGTGGTGGTGCCGGGGGCGGCGCGACGTTTAACGGGCCAGCGCAGTCGATGGATCTGCAGGGGGTGCCGAATTACGTCGACAATTTGAACGGGTCGGGCGGCCGCACGGAAGCCAGCGGTGCGCGCACCTATCCGCTCTACTACCAGCGCTTCTTCGCACCGGATCTGCCGACAGAATTTCAGCGCATGGTTTACGCGTCCGTGGGACAGATGCTGCCCATCTATGGCGCAAAGCTTTTTCTGCAAAGTCCCAGCACATTTGCGCCGGTAGACCAGGTGCCGGCGACCTCGAATTACGTTGTCGGCCCGGGCGATCAGTTGCTGGTTCGCGTCTGGGGACAGATGAATTTCAACGCAGAGGTGACGGTGGACCGCGAGGGGATGATTTACATCCCGCACGTGGGTGCAATTCATGTCGGCGGCGTTCGCTATGGCGAGGTGCAGCAGACAGTGAGAGACGGCGTCGCGCGTATCTACAAGAACTTCGATCTGTCGGTGAACCTGGGACAACTGCACCCGATCCGTATTTTCGTGACTGGGCAGGCGAGATATCCGGGTAGCTACACGGTGAGTTCCCTAAGCACGCTGGTGAGCGCCATGTTTGCCACGGGCGGCCCCGCGCCACAGGGTTCGATGCGTCACATCCTTCTACGGCGGAACGGGACAACCGTAACGGACTTTGACCTTTACGATCTGCTGGTGAAGGGAGATAAATCGCACGATGTGCCGCTGCTGCCGGGAGACGTCATCTATTTCCCGTCGGTAGGCCCGCAGGTAGCGGTATATGGCAGCGTGCTGTCGCCGGCAATCTTCGAATTGAAGGATGAGAAGGGGACCTCCACTCTGGGCGACGTGCTGGCGGATGCCGGCGGTTTGTCCAGCACGGCTTCGCTGTCGCGTGCATCGCTTGAAAGGATCGATCCGGAGCAACATCAGCGCGCCATCGATATCGCCCTGAACCGCGAAGGGCAGAGCACGCCGATGCGCGATGGCGACATCGTGCGCGTGCTGCCGATCTCGCCGAGCTTCGACCAGACCGTCACGTTGCGCGGCAATGTAGCGGATCCCGGACGGTTTGCCTGGCATCCGGGGATGAAGCTGAGCGAGCTGTTACCCAACAGCGAAGCGCTGGTGACGCGGGATTACTGGCAGAAGCGGAACCAGCTCGGGCTGCCTTCGCCGATCTTCCAGCCCGATTACACGCAGCGCTTCACGGCCTACCGCCACGCCCAGGCAGAGAGTCAGAGGCAATACTATCTATATCTACAGCGCGACCAGCAAAAGCGGTTTTACGACCAGCAGCAGGCCGCCGAGAGTGCGCAGCAGACCGGATCGGGCGGCGGCACAGGTGCCACCGGAGCAGTTCCGGGAACAGCCCAGGGGGCGTCGAGCGATCTGAACGCGCAGGCCGCGCAATCGAACAACATGGCATATGGCGCGAACGGCAACACCGAGCTTACGCCCCCGGATGCACAGATGCCGGGCACGGTGCCGGACCAGCCGATGCAGAATACGCAGAACGCCGTGCCGCGCAATGACACGATCGGAGGCGGCTCATTGGCCGACGAGCAGCGGCTCGCGCGGACGGAAAATACCGCATCGGCGCGGTACCTGAATGACGTCTCTCTGATGGCGCCCGAGATCGACTGGTCCTATGCGGTGATCGAGCGCATGGACCCGGTCACTTTGAAGACAACGCTGATCCCATTCGATCTGGGCAAACTGGTGAGGGAGCACGATCCGAGCCAGGACCTGGAGTTGAAGCCGCACGACGTCATCACCATTTTCTCGCAGGCCGACATTCGCGTGCCCCAGAGCCAGCAGACCAAGCTGGTTCGCATCGAAGGCGAGGTGCAGCATGCCGGCTTCTACAGCGCGGAGCCGGGAGAGAGCTTGCGTCATCTCGTGGAACGAGCGGGCGGCCTCACACCGAATGCTTACCTTTTCGGATCGGAGCTGACGCGTGAGTCGGTCCGGATTGTGCAGCAGCAACGGCTTGACGACTACGTGACCCAGCTTGAGCTGGCGACCGATCGTGCCGGGGCAGCAAGCGCTGCAGGCGCAATCACGGCCACCGACCAGGCGGCCAATGCTGCATCGCTTGCGGCCACGCAACTGCTGGTAAACCGGTTGCGGCAACTGCGCGCAAGCGGACGCGTGGTGTTGCCCCTGACCCCGGACGCCTCCGGGGTGGACAGCCTGCCCGACCTGCCGCTGGAGGATGGAGACCGCTTTATCATTCCGCCGCGGCCGTCCAGTGTGAATGTTGTGGGCGCGGTATATGAGCAAAGCACGTTTCTGTTCGATACGCAGCGGCGCGTGTACGGGTATCTCAAGGAGGCAGGCGGCGCGAACCGCGATGCCGACCCGAAACATGCCTTCGTGATTCAGGCTGACGGCTCGGTGCTGAGTCGCGCTTCGGCCAAGAGCTTCTGGGGGAATGAGTTCGATCAGGCCCGCATCCATCCCGGCGATACGATCGTGGTGCCGGAGAGGACGTATCGCGGCAACGGACTTCGTACCTTGCTCAACTTCTCCCAACTCTTCTCTTCCATTGCTCTCGGCGCCGGAGCGCTGGCGGTGATTACAAATTGAGCCAGATCGTTCGCCAGTACGAGTGTTACCTGCTTCCGTTTGCTCTAGAGTCAGGGCGATATGTTCTATCGAGCATCGAGCAATCGATGCCAATTTAGAGGATGTCAGATTTTCAGCGCTTCTGGACTCTGCTGCGCTGCTACCCGTCATGCGACCATGAGCAAGAAACGGTTGCCCACGTCGGCGTTTAGGATCGAAATCGGTGCCAAAAGTGAGACCCGGAGCATCACGTCAGCGTGGCACAGAGGTGATGCCTCCAGTAGAACTTACAAGAATCATTCCGACGCCTGGCATGCCATTACAAGACGGATTGTGTGATTTGCTCGTTTGTTGCAAATTGATAATCACGCACCGGTCTCACAAACTCATGCAAAACACTCTCAGTCGTGACGTCATACAACGGCATTGCAGCAACAGCTATCCTCAACAAAATCCCTTTTGAATGCGCCCTCGAGTGCGATCGTCTTGCGGTAGCTTCGATCCTTGTTCCAGATGAAGTAGGCGGACCATGGATTCCAGGCTCTATCTGAGACGTATTCAATTTCGGAGGCGTACAGCAGTTTGGCGGCGATCAGTAAAGGCTGCTCGACCTTTGCTTTTCGAATCGAAGAACAGGATGTTTATCGCCAATACAATATTCAAGGCCTCATCTCGTACGTAGTGACGGAAAAGCCCATCTGCCATATACAGGCCAGTTTTTACGTCATGGCTGAGGTTATTAGTAGCTTGTGAACCGGAGGCAGATCCGTATCCATCCATCCACTGATCAAAATCCCGAAGAAGCCGAGCCGAATCGGAATGCATCTGCATTACGGCGGTAAGCGCCTTCACTGACGCATTGGTTTTGAAGTCGCTGTGATACCTGACGGCGGTTACACGTCGGAAGTGTCGAAACCAACTCCCAGCTCCTTCATGTAGTTGTACGGCCCATCGATGCGCGCGAGAGCAAAAAGGATTGTGGTGCGGGAAGATGAGTACATAGTCTTATTCCGTCATCCCGTGCGCAAAAGCCCACTAATTCTTCTCTTCAGGCGCGGCAGTTCCTCATACTTCGCCCGGCATAGATCCCCCACATCCCACTTGAAATCTAGACCCACAAACCCGGCGCTGAGGCTTTCGGCGGCGTGCCGAGCTGAACCGCCGGGAAATTTCAGATGGAGTTGCATTCGCCACGATGTCATCGGCAACCACGGATTCTGACGGGTCTCAACCAGTCAGCGGAGTAGATAAGGGGGCAATTCTACGCAGTGAATGCAAGTTTTCAAGAGGATGAAGGTCACATCAGTCTGGATTTCTCATTGTCGGAGCATCGAGCGCCAGCGCCCCGCACTTCCGGCACCTCTTCTAGTGTTCAGTTGCATTTTTAAAAAAAATGCGCTAGCCAAAAATGCCTCACCCAGAACGACACAGCCGAAAGCGCCAGACGCCAGCAAAAGCCTCGCCGCTGGGTCCAAAAATGGAGACAGGGCCGCGCCCACACTGACGGCAAATGGGGGAAGTTGGGTTAAGGGCGTCAGGTCGGATGAGAAAAACAAACGGCGACCTGTTTAGCAATAGAATCTGGCGCAATAGGGCCCCTGCCCTTGCTTCCGTCACAACAGTCGGAGCCGACGCCTCCGCGCTGGGGTGCGTCGTCGAAGGCACGTTCGGTCTGGCCAAATCCTGGGTTGGCTTGCTGACCGCCTATGTCGCGCGTTCGCAGCCGCGATTATCGCATTCCAGAAGTTGGCCGAACCTTTTAACAGTGCTCCACTCTGGCTGCGAGTCCCGCTCCTCGGCGCGGCTCCCGTGCTCGCCCTGGTCTTCCACCCTATTCCGAAATTAGTTGAACGCAGACGGAAAAGCGGCTCACGGAGATCACCGGCGATTCGCAGCCGGCTACTTCCAACTCGCCCCGCGCGAAGACGAAACTTCCTTTACCCGCAGCGATGGCATACACGAAGAGATTCTCCGCTGGCTCAAGCTTCGCACCGGCTCCGTGCTCTATTTGACCGGACTCTCCGGCTCAGGTAAGAGCTCCCTTCTCGCCGCCTGGGTAGTGCCCCGCTTGGAGCGCAAGGGAGGGCAAATCAGCACTTTGAAATCGAAGTGCCTTCTCGTCATCACATTAAATGCGCCGTACCAATCCCAGGTCGGTTGCTTTGGTATTACGCACAAGCAGCAACACCAGGATCATTCCTACGAATGGAACCAGCCCCGCGGCGATTACGATGGGATCGAAGGAGTGCCCTGCCGTTTGTTGACGGGCGTCCGAGAAATATCCGATGAGCTTGAAAGCAACGATCGTTCCAAGCCCCGCACCCATTCCGCCGAGACCGCTCACGGAAGCAACAGAGTCGCTTCTGAAAAGGTCGGAGGGAAGCACGTTCGCCATAGTGGAGAAGGCTGCGAAAGAGAATGTGGCAAGCCCAAAGAGGAATGCGATCATATAAAGGCTATTCGTGAAGATGGTAGGGATCAGCATCGTGACGCCGATGCCCCCGAAGATAACCAATGCTTTTCGAGCAGCACCGAGGGACCATCCGCGTTTGATCAGGTAGCCGGAGACCGTTCCCCCGAAGAAATTCCCCAGATCCGCAGCGATGAATGGTATCCAGATAGCGACCAAGCTGCTTTTCAATTCGATGCCTTTTGCGACGAGGTAGATGGGAAACCAATCTGTGACGAAAAACCAGACCGGATCTGTGAATAGCTTTGCTACGATGACTCCCCACGTTTGCGGAAATTTCAAGAGATCGAGCCATGGGGGACTGATGGTGTTTGCCTGTTGCCGATCGTCTTCACTTATATCTGCCACTATGTATTGAAGTTCTGCCTGGGTGATGCGGCTATGTTTCTCCGGTAGTTGGTAGAGCCAGCGCCAAGATATCAGCCAAACGAAGCCCAGAAGACCCGGAATCATGAATGCCGGACGCCATCCCAAGCGGAAGTAAATCGAGAGAATGAGAAACGGGGCGATGGCGGCGCCGACGGAAGAGCCACTATCGAAGAGAGCTGTGGCTAGTCCGCGCTCCTTCTTGGGGAACCACTCTGAGACCGCCTTGGTCGCCGCCGGCCAGTTCGCCGATTCGCCCGCTCCTAAGAGAAAGCGGAATGCCGCAAAGCTGCCATAACCTTGCGCCAGAGACGTCAGCATGGAAACGACCGAATACCAGACAACCGTGATGGTCAGGCCACGCCTGGTCCCCACCCGATCCAGCAGTCTGCCGAAAGCTGCCTGTCCTAAAGAATAGGCGACACGGAACGCGATCACGATATTGGCATAATCGCTGTTAGTCCAGTGGTACTGCAGCTTCAGATAGGGAGCCAGCAGCGAGAGAGTTTGGCGGTCAATGTAATTGATAACAGTGGAGGCAAACAGAATTCCGCCAATCCACCATCGTAAGGACCGGATGGGCCGAGGTTGAACGAAAGCGGCCGGCGCAGGTGTAATCAAAGACTCTGTGTTACGGCAGACGAGTATAGTTCCGGATTTAGCAACGCGGCGGAGTTCCTGTCGAGATACACCGTAGCTTTCGGATGGTTACGCAGGATAGATGCGGGCGCCATTGGGCCGATCTCTCCCTCAAAACAGCGCTGAATCGCCGCGGCCTTGCGCGAATCTGGGGCGATCGCGAGAACCTCCTTCACTTTCATGATCTGGCGCACCGACATGGAGATGGCCTTTTGCGGAACCTGCGAGACATCGGAAAACCATGCCTCACCGACCTGCTGTCGGCGGCAAGCGTCATCCAGTTCGACGATTAGATAGGGTTCCTCTGTGTCGAAGTCTGCGGGCGGATCGTTGAATGCAAGATGCCCATTCTCGCCAATGCCAAGAAACGCGACGTCGAGTGGCGACGATGCAATGGCTGCACTCGCCCTTCCGACAACCGAAACGGCATCACCGTCCCCATCTAGCAAGTGATACTTCACTATCCCGGTCTTATCGACGAGCTGCTCCAGAAGCATTTTGCGAAAGCTGCCTGGATGGGTAATCGGCAGGCCGATATATTCATCGAGATGAAAGAGCTCGACCAGATGCCAATCAATTCCCGGGGCACTGGTGAGATAAGCGAGAAACTCTTTCTGCGATGCAGCGGTTGCGGCGATGATTCGTGCTTCACCGCGGTTGAGAATCGCTTGCCGGATAACCCCGGCCGCATGCTCCGCAGCCATTTTGCCGAGTGAATCCTTATCCTTAAGAATCTTAATGTCCATTGCTGTGCGCCCTTTGCCATTTAATCTCGACCAACACCATCATCCATCTCTTCCTCATCCCGGGGAAGTCGGCGGCGGCAATTTCACTTCCCTAGCGTGAGTTATCCACCATCCGTGTTTTCGCGTGCAGTACAGATCTTCAAACGTGATCGCATCCTTGTTGTACTCCCTTCGGGTGTGGCTCTTCCATCGCGGCATGGGGTTGAGTAACTGGAGCTACACGAGGGCCCGCAATTCAATGCGACGCAGCTCCTATCCGGCCACGTAGTACAGTCATGGAGGCCGGCGGCAGCATGTAGCGATCGGTTCCGGCAGGCAGGGTGGAGCGCGCCGCTGGACCATCCGGATCGGCGTAGCCATCTCTCAGCGCCGAGTGCCATGTGTACTGCTCCTTGCCGAACGTGATCCTCTCAACTGGCCCGACAAAAGAGCTGTCGGCGTTGGCGTCTGCGTCGTGAAACGTGATGTTCACTGTGTGAGAGTTGTCATAGTCCTTGTTTATCAGCATCAGCGCCCACTGGCCATCAGGTCGGAGCACGGCATAGGCCGTTACTAGCACGTGTCCCTGGGCGTCCTTGATGTCGCTCGCTGCCTTAAAAAGGCGGTGTTCCTCGTCTTTTGGCTCGGCCCATTCCTGTGTCAGCATTTGCGCAGCAAAGAACTGCGAGGTGCGTTGCTTGATGAAATAATTATGGTCAGTTGTGAACATGTGATACGTTCCCCAGCTGTTGTCACAGGCAGGATGAGGCGTGGAGTAAGGCAGCGCAGTATGGTAGAAGGAGCCTTTTCCTCCCGCCGTTAAGAATGCCGGGAATGTGTCGCCCACCCACAACGCTCCAAAGACCTCGACGGCGACGTCCGCACCAGGAGCATTCGTCTCGGAATTGAACATCGGGATGTTTGCGGGTAACCCGTCGTCACGCCAGACCTGGACGATATGCGTTAGCAGCTCCGGCTCTTTGTAAAGGTTGCTCCAGGGTCCCTGGCAGGTTCCGTCGTAGTACGGATAATGCTCATAGGACATGAACGACAGGTCCGAAAGCCGGCCGTGCGCCTTGAGGTAGCTGAGGAAACGTTTGAACCATGAAGTCTCGCCGTGCGCGTCCGGCCAGACTTTGATGTCTTCGCTCACTCCTTCAAACACGGGACCGCCGAGTTGAAGGGTGGGATCAACCCGGTGCAGGGCGGTGGCCCACTGCAAGTATAGGGCTGCGTAGTCTTCGGGTCCCATGTACTGACCATCCGGCTCTTCGCCCATCTCGATACGCGAGATCGGGTATCCACGCTTCTTCAAATATGTAATCTCTGCTGCTGCATCTTCCGGGGTGCTATAGAGCATCGCCACTGGAACCATGGCCGGCAATCCGCGCGTGATGCCGCTGGTAAAGAACAGATCGAAGCCAACCTGGTCGCCCGATTCCATGCGATCCGGAATGACGTAGAGGTCGGAGGGTTGATGCCAGGGGTCAATGGATGAGCTGTAGGTGAAGGTCTGATCCTGACCCGGAACATGATGAAGCACATCATGAAACTCACCGTCATTCAGCGTTCCGAGATATACCTCCTTAATCGCATATCCCATGCAATTCCGACGGTCATCTTTCCCGTGCGAATCGCACGTATTGGAAGACTCGCTCATCAGCACGCGCACGTACTGAGTAGCGACCGGGCTGGGAGAGAGCTGAAGCGTTTCGGTCCCTCCCTTTCCGGCAGAGACGATTCCAGATGCAAAGTCCCGCCACTTGCCGGTATCGGAGCCATCCATCGGATCGTCTTTACCCAGCCAGTATTGCACTCTGTAGCTTTTGGCATACGGCTCTGCCCATGCGAAACGGATTGCCGTCACAATCTGCTTGGCCTGCAGCTGGATGACAATCCATTGCGGGTGGAGACTGTCGTCCTCGCCGGTGAATGCCTTTGTCAGATATGGATTGCTCTTCCAATATGTATTGAGATCTCCGTCATCCAGCCTTGAATACCCATCGAACTCCGATCCTGAGTTGCGCGTAACCCCACGATGCGGCAGGGAATATCCGTAGGAATGGCGAATCATCTCTTTCGTGGGTGTCGCATCCCCGGTGAAATAACCTTCGCCGGAAGGCGCGCTCCAGGTCCCCTTCGGATTCCAATGCCAGGCCTGAACGAAGAGCTCCGTGTTCTGGCGGTAGCTGACCGGCCCCCAGCCTGCTTCGAGAATCTGCTTTATCTGATCGGGCCGGAAGAAGATATCGGTAGTGTTGGTAGGGATGCGATCGACGGTACTGCCCAAGGCTTGAAGAGGACTGAATGTGTTGGCAACATGATTGGGAGTTGCGTCGATGCGAATGGTTTGCGCAACGGCGCAGATCGGTTGCATCAAGGCAATCAGAAGGAGCGGGGCGAGGACGAATGTAATCCTCCGCACCGTTTCCGATTCATTCTTGGCGAGAGCGATCCTATTGTGACGACTAGCAGACCAATGCATGCAACTCCTATCAACGTAGTGTCACTGCCTTACACTATTCCAGCCGTGCGCAACGAGTCTACGCGAGCAAAACGGGATAATCGGCGTGATGAATCCCTCAATGCAGTGTGGTTCTTGCGCCAACGTTGAGTTCCACCGAATTCGGACCAGGAGAGGATACGATGCCCCTCAGCCGTCGCAGTCTGCGCCGCACAGCACAAACGCTCATATGCTTGCCGCTGTTAATCATTGCCAGGGCGCAGAACGACCCCCACACAAGCTGGCGGGCCTACGGTGGCGCGGAGGATGGAGCGCAATACTCCTCACTGAAGCAGGTAAACCGCGGCAATGTGATGCAGTTGAAACCTAGGTGGATCGTATCCACTGGGGACGAGACCCTCTACGCCTTCAACCCGCTCGTCATCGGCGACACCTTGTATGCAATGGCCGAGAAGGATCATATTGTCGCGCTCAACGCAGCCACTGGCAAGCAGAAGTGGTCGCACAGCATCCAGGCAAAGACTCACTTGCTGACAAACCGCGGCCTCACCTACTGGCAGAGCAAGGACGGCAGCGACGCACGCCTCATCTTCGCTGCCGACAACGCACTACAGGAGATCGATGCGCGGACCGGTAAGAGTATTGATAGCTTCGGCAAGAAGGGCCACATTGATCTACGCGAAGGCCTCGGCCGAGATCCCGATTCGCTAACACTGGTGCAGAGCTACAATCCCGGCCGCGTCTTCGAGAACCTGGTCATCTTCGGCTCGGCCACCAACGAGGAATACCACTCCGGCCCGGGCGACATCCGCGCCTATGACGTGGTCACCGGACGTCTGGTTTGGACCTTTCATACCATCCCGCATCCCGGAGAAATTGGATACGACACTTGGCCCAAAGATGCGTGGAAGACCGTGGGAGGCGCCAACGCCTGGAGCGGCATGGCACTCGATAGCAAGCGCGGCATTCTCTACGTTCCGACAGCCAGCCCTAAATACAACTTCTACGGCGCCAATCGCACGGGCAAGAACCTGTTCGGCGATTCGCTGCTCGCTTTGGACGCCCGCACGGGCAAGCTGCACTGGTACTACCAGATGGTGCACCACGATATCTGGGACTATGACAATGCCAGTACGCCCATGCTGATGACCGTGCGCCACGACGGCAGACAGATCGACATCGTCGCAGAGGCCTCGAAGACAGGTTTCCTTTGGGTTTTTGATCGTGTCACGGGCAGGCCGCTCTGGCCCGTGGGAGAGCGGCCCGTACCGAAGTCGCCCATGCAAGGAGAAGAGACCTGGCCGACGCAGCCGTTTCCGTCGAAGCCATCGGTCTTCGCCCGCCAAGCATTCACGTCGAAGGACCTTAGCCCCTACTTGACGCCCGAGGAGCACGACAGGCTCAAGCAGCAGATTGACGCAGCGCGGAACAACGGTCTCTTCACGCCGCCTTCGACCCAGGACACCGTCGAGATGCCCGGCAACAACGGAGGCGCTAACTTCGGCGGCGTCGCAAGTGATCCTATCCACGGCTGGGTCTACGTCATCAGCAAGGACCTGCCCTCCATGCTGAAGCTCGCGTTACCCGCGACCACGACAGTTAGCAACACGAAAGACCCACAGGCCTCGAGGACGCAAGTGCAGCCCGCTGGCGACCCGCACACATTGAAATACAAGAGCGGCTTCGGCTTCTTGTTCGATAAGAATGGCATGCCTGTGATCAACCCACCGTGGACGTCGCTGACTGCCTATGACCTGAATACCGGCGACATCCGATGGACGGTACCGCTGGGTGAAGTGCCGGAGTTTGCCGAGAAGGGCATCACCGGTACCGGCTCTCATTTTCCCAAGGTGAACCCGGTCGTCACCGCCGGTGGCCTCATCTTTACCGGCTCAAACGATCGAAAGATTCGCGCGCTCGATAGCTCCACGGGTAAGACACTCTGGGAGTACCAGGCTCCTGCCGCGATCGAAGGGATGCCTGCCGTGTACGAGAGCAACGGTCGCGAGTACATCGTTTTCTGCGCTGCCGGCCGGGACGCGGCGCGCATACAAAGCATGCCGGGAGAGCCTGCCTCGCAGGCGCCCATTCACGGCAGCTACGTCGCCTTTGCGCTGCCGCAGTAAGCCTAGCGCAATTCACTACTGCACCTTACCAGTTGAGTTCTCCAGGACAACGTTTGAGAAGACAGCAGTATCCGCGTTGATAGGCAGGTGCGAGCAGAAACCCAGGCCGACATAGAAAGGGCTGTCAAAGTGCAGGTGGATCGGCGGCCCCAGTTGGCTCATGGGCTCACCCTTCAGACTGACGAAGATCGCGATGGAATCTCCGTGCTTCTCAATGCCTATCCGCTTGGCCAGCACGCCCTCCAGGATGCCCCCGAACCGGTATTGCATGTCGGTCATCATTGCCCCGCTGTTCGGACGCTGCGCAAGGTGGATCATGCCGCTGCCATGCTCGCCGATCATGGCCTCTTTGGAATCGTCATCGAGATTCTGGCGAATGATCAGGACCACCTTTCGGTCGTCATAGCCCTTCGGATCTGAAAATGTAGCATCGGCCGCAAGCGAGGCATCTCCATTAATCCTTTTCCAGATGTAACGGAACTCATCGCGCGAGTACCAGATGTTGTATCCGGCGGAGCGGATGGTGTACTGCTTGGTGCCTGCGTCGTACGTGCCGCTGCCCGGAACCAAAGCCGCTCCAATATCCGATTGACCATCGAATACGCCGATCGAAATATCGAAGTTTTTGCTGGAACGATGAAAACCTGCCGGTGGTGGCACCTGCTCATGCATTGGAGAACCTGGCTCCGCCCACGCGGGAACGACCGATCTTGGCTTTGTCGGGGCTTGCGTCGCCTGCGAATCCAAACGAGGCGGCGCGACGCACAGCGACAGAATGATCAGGGAGGGGAGCAGTGCATGCTTTGCCGAGGAGGGACGAACGGAGTATGTCATGGCGAAAAACTCTAACAGAGTATGGGGCGATGCGGCCCGCGCTGATCGACAGCGCGATGTACGTCGAGGCAACCCGACTCCAGTGTCCGATAAATTGTCCTATAACTGACGAATGAGATAACTTCGCGTCACTTTTCCGCGTGCTGGACACCTGAAAATAGCCAATAGAACAGAGCGTCACGTCGAAACAGCCGATTGTAATCCGTTATAGGATCAAAAGTTCTATCGAGGGTTCAAATCCCTCTCTCTCCGCCACAGAGACCTTCGTCATTTAACGGCCTAAGATAGCTCGCATTTCGCCGGACAACCGCGCCTTCTTAAGCGATCAGAGAATCACCTTCCCGGCAGGCGCCCCGCATTCGCACCCAATTCTCTGAACCCAACAGCGGCAGTTCCTTTTTTCGAATGAAATGGACCGCAGGTTCGATGTCTCGCTTGCCTTGCAAAGTGTCGTTTGCAACCCCAATGCTCGAAGAATGGATGTCCGGTTCGAGGTTCCGCTCGGACCGCAAAGTGGAACAACGGTCTTCTCGGTAGCGCGAGTGGTCTCTGGTCCGAACCATATCTGTGCCATCATGATGGGGGTCGGAATTTACGCGCGAAATTGTGAGGGCCCGAAGCGCCTTGAGCTACGATGCGGAGGTGTGTATAGGCTTGTCCCCGCTCACGGGGTGTCTTGTCATTCGCATCAAGGTGCTCAGAATGACGTAAAGCGCCGGGATGAAGAACAGGTTGAGTACCGTGGAGAGCAGCATGCCGCCGACAATCGAGGTTCCGACAGAGTGCCTGCCCAACTTGCCAGCTCCTTGCGCAAAGACCAGAGGAAGCACGCCCAGAATGAAGGCGAACGAGGTCATCAAAATGGGGCGAAGTCGGAGTTCCGCCGCTTCAATCGCTGCATCGGTTATCGACCTGCCTTGGCGCCGCAACTGCTCAGCGAATTCAACGATCAGAATCGAGTTCTTGGCAGACAAGCCGATCAGCATCACAAGTCCGATCTGGCAGTAGATGTCGTTAGCTAGACCGCGTAGCGTCTGTGCCAGCAGAGCACCCAGAACCGCCATGGGAACAGCAAGCAGGATGATGAATGGAAGAGCAAAGCTCTCATACTGAGCGGACAGGGTGAGATAGACAACCAGAATGCCCAGCCCGAAGATGATGAGAGCCTTTCCGCTCGATTCGATTTCTTCTAGTGCCAGTCCCGTCCAGGAGAAGGTCATACCGTGCAGCATGTTTTGCGTGGCCAGGCGTTCCATCTCAGTCAGTCCTTCACTGGAGGAGAGCCCGGCTGCGGCTGAGCCGTTGATCTCCGCTGAGCGAAAAAGGTTGTAGTGGCTGATGACCTGCGGCGCAGATGCATTGCGGAGCGAGACCAGGTTGTCGAGCGGGATCATTTGGTTGGTATCGGAACGCACGTAGAACTGGCGGATGTCTTTGGCAGTCTGACGGAAATCCTGATCCGCCTGGACGTAGACCCGGTAAGACCGGTTGTTGAAATCGAAGTTGTTCACGTACTCCGATCCCATGTAGACCTGCAGAGCATCGGTGATCTGTCCAAAGGAGACGCCGAGTGCTTTCGCCTTTTCACGATCGATATCGACGATCAACTGCGGATCGGTGGAAGTGAAACTGGTGAAAAGTCCGGCAAGTCGGGGATCCTGGTTGCCTTTCGCTGCAATGGTGTGTGCGACACGATCGAGGTCCTGCAGCGTGTTCCCGCCAAGGTCCTGCAGTTCGAATTGGAAGCCGCCAAAGCTGCCGATTCCCTGGATGGCCGGAGGCTCGAACGGAATGATGAGTCCCCCGGGAATCATCATCAATTTGCCGCGAAGATCACCGACGATCTCTGCCGCGGAGTGGCCCTTTGCCTTCCGGCTGTCCACAGGTTTGAGACTGGCGAAGATAATGCCGTAGTTGGGCGCGCTACCCGCAAAGCTGAAGCCGGTAATTGCGAACGAACCCTCGATGTCGTGGTAGTCACGAAGGACTCCCTGTGCCTGGTCCACGAGACGGCCGGTGTAAGAGAGGGAAGCACCCTGTGGAGCCTGCACCTGGATGATGAAATAGCCCTGATCCTCCTGCGGCACAAAAGCCGTGGGCACATGTCTGTACATGTAGACGGTGGCCGCGAGCCCGACGAAGAAGAGGAGCAGCATGAGGTACCGCAGCCGCAGTACCACGTGAACAGCGCGCGCATAACCGCTGGACATGCCCTTGATGCCGCGGTCGATGGCATGGAGAAGTCCGTGAGAGAGCTTGGGCTTTCGCAGCAGCAACGCTGCTAATGCGGGGGAAAGCGTGAGCGCATTGAAGGCGGAAATGGCGATAGAAAAGGCGATGGTCAGCGAGAACTGCTTGTAGAGGATGCCGCTGGTTCCCGGAAAGAACGACACTGGAATGAATACGGAGATAAGTACCAATGACGTCGCGATAACCGCGCCGGTCACCTCGGCCATGGCGCTTGACGTGGCATGGTGGGGATCACTGTCGCCCTCTGTGATATGCCGTTGCACATTTTCGATCACGACGATGGCATCGTCGACAACCAGCCCGGTAGCGAGCGTAATACCGAAAAGCGTGAGCGAATTGATAGAAAAACCGAACACCTTGATAAAGGCAAAGGTACCGATAAGCGAGACAGGGATGGTGACAGCAGGGATGATCGTGGCGCGCCAATCCTGCAGAAACAGGAAGATGACGACGATGACAATGACAACAGCCTCGCCCAGCGTTCGGACGACCTCACGAATGGAATCGCCTACCACCGTGGTGGTGTCGAAGGCGATGACATACTTCATCCCGGGGGGGAATGTTTTCGATACTTTGGCGAGGGCGGCCTTGGCTTCCCGATCCACCTCGAGTGCATTGGCGTTGCTGAGCTGCTGTACGCCGATGCCGACCGTATCGATTCCATTGAACTTGAGTTGCCCGCCATAGGTTTCTGCGCCAAGCTCGGCGTGCCCTACATCCTTCAGCTGCACAATGCCGTTGGCCGTGTTCTTGATGATGATTCTGTTGAATTCGTCTGGCGTACTCAGACGTCCCGCCGCGCTCACCGTGATCTGGAAATCCTGCTTCCCGTTCGAAGGAGGCTGCCCCAGCTGACCCGCTGCTACGACGACGTTCTGCTCCCGCAACGCGTTGACGACGTCGGAGGCGGTTAGAACCCGGGCTGCCAGTCGCGCCGGATCCAGCCAGATGCGCATGGCGTACTTGCGCTCGCCGAATATCTGGACGTCGCCGACGCCGGGTATGCGCTTGAGGGCATCCTTTACGTAAACATCGAGATAGTTGCTGATGAACAGGTTGGAGTATTCGCCATTGTCCGAGTAGAAGCCGGCCGCAAAAACGAAGTTGCTGTTGGCTTTGGTAATCGTGATGCCGGTGGAATTGACCTCGGCGGGCAGCTGTCCACTTGCCGTCGACACCCGGTTCTGTACGTCCACCGCCGCGATGTCGAGGTTGTAGTTGGTATTAAACGTGGTCGTGACCTGGCTGGTTCCATCGCTTCCGCTGCTGGACTGGATATAGCGCATGCCCGGCACGCCGTTGATCTGCTGCTCGAGTGGGATGGTGACTGCGGATTCGACTACCTGCGCGTTGGCGCCGACATAGTTGCTGGTCACCGTAACCTGCGGAGGCGCAAGCTGGGGATATAGCGAGATGGGCAGGCTGGGAATCACAACGGCGCCGGCAAGCACAATGAGGAGCGCGCACACCGTAGCGAAGACTGGCCGTCGGATGAAGAAGTTAACAAACAAGCAGAGCGATCCTCTCGTGGAACATCCTATTGAGTCAAAAGCGTAACCGCGCCAGGTCCAGATCTAGCTGGCGGGCTGCACCGGTACCCCATCCGCAAGCAATTGCGTTCCGGAGACGATGACCTGGTCCCCGTTCTGCAGCCCTGACACGACGGCATAGTCATTGCCGACGGTGTCGCCAAGTTCGACTGGATGCTGCCTCGCTATTGCTTTTCCTTGCTCATGCTGCACGGTGTAGACGAAGGCCTGGCCGCCGAGGCGCGAAATGGCGAGGACGGGAACCGTTGGAATGGCGGCCGTGCTCCAGATCACGCTGGCTTTTACGATTTGGGCGTTGCGCACCACCTCGGCCCCAGAGCGGAGCATCGCCTTTGCAAGGATGCCCTGAAGTCCGTTATCCACCTGAGGAGAAACAAAGTCGATGTGGGCACGTTCGATAAGCTTGCCGCTGTTATCGAGGATGTCGACCGGGAGTCCGCGTTTCACCTGGGCCGCGCGCTCCGAAGGAATATAGATGTACGCTTCGAAATCGCGGTTCTCGTCCACGGTGGTGAGAGGGATAGTGGAAGACACGTAGTCACCGAGATGAACTGGAATGTCTCCCACGACACCGTCAAACGGCGCGCGAATCTGATAATAGCCAAGCTGACTGGCCTGGGTCTGCCGTGAGGCGACGGCGGATTGGTAGTCAGCCTTGGAGTTTCGGTAGGCTTGCTCCGCCTGATCGAGAGCGTCGCGGCTCGTCACCCCAGCATCGAACAGTTTGCGCTGACGTTCCACTTCTACCTCGTTGTACTGATAAACCGCCAGCTTCTGACTCTCAGTGGCTGCTTGTGCGTCAAGGGTAGCCTGCTGCTTCAGCGGATCGATCACCATCAGCACTTGGCCCGCTTTCACCCGATCACCAGAGCGCGCGAGGATTTTTGTAAGATTGCCGTCCACCTGAGGCGTCAGAGTGGCGGAGCGGCGAGATTTGATAGTTGCCACATAGTCGTCACTCTGCGGGACGGCGGCGGCCTTCACCGTGATGGTCTGCACAGGCATGGCTTGGCCGCCTGCAGTCATGGCAGGATTGGCGGCTGGTTTGCCGCAGCCAATGGCGAGGACTGTTGCCAGCAAGAGAACGAGCGCATTGCGAATCTGATCTGTCAACGTTGTAGCCTCACTTCCACGCTTCCCGCGGCTCGACCTAGAAATGCACTTTTCACAGGCACGTCCGCAGTTTAAACGTACCAACCTGTGCAAAGTGAAGTTGCAAACCCAATCCCGAAAAATGGATGCCCGATTCGCCGTTTCGAAGCAACTTGGTGCCGATAGTTGTCCCATTGTGACTGCATGGCCACAACGCGGTTCAAAGCGCCGCGTATCCAGGTGATCAATAACGAGCACGCAAACTGCTTTATCTCTGGATGGTATTCAGGCAGCTCAGAGAGGCCCGTGCATAGCGCAGCAGTGTTTCTGAGCTGAGCTGTTCTATCGGAACACGCATTTGCTTCATCATTGCAGCGTTACGTTCATCACTCGAACACAGCTTGGCCGAGGCTACTGGGCAAGAAAAGCTGCCGGTCAGAAGTTGATTAGGCCAGCTCTACGGGTACTGAAGCAAGTACCAGTCCTGTACAGGTTGAAAGTGCCAGAACAGAATGTTGTAAAAAATCAGGCCCCTGCGTGCCGGCATCTTACTCCGCCCGTACCTCAATTGCAGACTGGCTCAATTTCCTGTCAGCGTACTGCAATGCGAGTTTGGGCTCCTGCTAAATCCTCGCTCCGGTGCAACCGTAAACGTTCCATTGCCGTTCCCGAGCACCACATCAAACGTGGGATCGTCATCATCACCATAAACAATGGCGAGATCGGGAACGCCATCGTTATTGAAGTCTGCAGTCGCAATCTGCGGCGCGGTGCCTCGCATGCGCAGAGGGAACGACCATGTGTGGTCGAAGGAGCCATGGCCTGATCCCAAAAAAACGGTGACGCTGCTGGCCCGCCAATCGGACACAGCGAAATCTGCAATCCCGTCCCTATTGAAATCGGCCACCGCAATGGATGTAACCGACTGCAGGTGAGTAATCTGCTGGCCCGGAGCCAAGTGTCCAGTCCGGTCGACCAGAAACAGCATTACCGTGCCATCTTCGTTGCCAACCAGAAGATCCGGAATGCCGTCGCCATTGAAGTCATCCGAGATCAGGGCTCGAGGCTTGCGGCCTGATGCGGGCATGGATGCTGTTTCCAGGAACGTGCCGTCCGACCCGCCAAGCCGAACGGTCAGCCTGCCATTTGCAGTGACACTCGCAATGTCTGCGATTCCGTCGCGGTTGAAATCTGCTGTAGCTACCAGTTGGCCTTTCTCCTGCTCCTCATCGGTTTGCGCGTAGAGGTGCGCTGCGGACAGCAAGCTCCCCGCAAGCAGTACCATTAAACCGACCCTGGAAGCAAAAGGAGGCATTCGGCTTCCTCTATTCTACTTGTGCCGGGCAGGTGCCGTGCTGATTGCAGCATCGGGAAGTACCCACGCAAAAAGGACGCCGCCGCTGCTGGTCAACACATACTGACGGTCATCCAATTTATATGTGATAGGTGAGTTGGCCATCCCTACGCCCGTTCCAGCATGCCACAGAGTCTTCCCGTTTCTTGTGTTCAGCGCCATGACGTTTCCGTATCCATCGCCAGTAAATGTCAGGCCGGAGTCAGTTGTCAGCACGCCAGCGCTGGAACCATCTTGACCCAAGTCATGGGTCCAGCGCAGCTTGCCCGTCTGGTAATCGATCGCCTCCAGGAGACCTTTGCCCCACAATCCGTAATCCGCACCTGCCCAGCCATAGGCGCCATCGGCTGGCTTCGAAAAGTAGAGGCTGTAACTCGGATGCGCATCCACAAGAAAGAGTCCCGTTGTCGAATCAAAGCTTGGCGAGCGAAAGTTTGTAAGTCCGCCTTCATCCGGCGCAATCAGGCGTCCATCTGGCGCCGGGTCTTTGTCAGGGTTAGGAATAGGATGGCCATTCTTGTCCACCCCGAGGGTCCAGTTCACGGGGCCGAATGGCACAGTCAGCAGACTCTTGCCATCGGTACGATCCAATACAAAAAAGTAGCCGTTACGCGATGCCTGCATGAGCATCTTGTGCCGATGGCCATGAAAATTTCCATCCACAAGAACAGGCACTTCCACTGCGTCCCAGTCATGAGTATCGTGTGGTGAAGCTGAAAAACCCCAGGCAAGCTTTCCTGTATCTGGGTTTATGGCCACGATACTGCAGGTATAGAGGTTCTCTCCTGGACGCGTTCCTCCATTCAGTACAGGCGTTGGATTGCCCGTTCCCCAATAAATCAGGTTCAACTCCTTGTCATAGGTGCCTGTAATCCATGTCATGCCGCCGGTTGTGGTATTTGGAGTTCCGGCAGGCGGCGTGCTGTCCCATCGCCATTGCGCCTTGCCATCCACAGGGTCAACCGCGCGAAGATAGCCGGGAAGATTATCAAAGTCGCCGGAGACGCCAACGATCACGTGGTTCCCCACCACGAGCGGAGCCATCGTGGTCCAGTAGCCCTTGTTGACGTCTGCCACGACGACATCCCACCGAAGACTTCCATCCTTGGCATTCAGCGAGACGAGATGGCCATTAGGCGTAAGGAAGTAGAGCCACTCCTCATACATGGCGACGCCACGCTGCCCGATATGATCGCCATCCTCCGTCGGCTTGTTGTAGTGCCAAAGCATGTGTCCGGAGCGCGCATCCACAGCCCAGACATTGTCCGGAACCGTAAAATAAAGAATGCCGTCTACCAGCAGAGGCGTGGATTTGATCTCGGCATTCTGATTGGTCTGGAACGCCCATGAAAGCGTGAGATATCCGACATTCTGCGGGGTAATCTGAGTGAGCGCGCTATGTCGTCTGCCGGAATAGTCGCCATGATAGGTAGGCCAACTATCCGGCGAAGGATGCTCAATGGCAGCAGGATCCAGCGACTGCGCAATCCCAAGTTGAGGCAATCCAGCAAGAGCCGCGGCGGCCACAACCATGGCGTATGTCCAGAACTTCATCAAATTCGACCTCATTAACGCAGAGTCTGCATGTATGCCATCAGGTTGTGAATATCGTGGTCCGTATATTTACTGAACAGATCAACATGGGCATCCACTGGGGAGTCCACGATGAAGTGGATCCGCCTCACTGGCCACGAATGGTAAACGCCACTACTGTCGCGCAACGCGATCGTGAATTCATCGCGGTAGGCGAGCAAGCCGGCGAGTTGCTGACCACTTGGAAGAGTAACGGTCACATGATTCTTTGCGCCCTCCGGATACAGCATTCTTTCTTCCAGTTTCAGGCCCTCGAAGCGTGATGCGATTCCGGCAAGATCACCTTTCGGTGAATGGCATTTCGTACATCCGCCGGCTCCATTGAAATACGCTTTACCGGCCGCAACATCTCCCGTCTGCAAATCGCCGACATCAACGCCGCGCCGCCCTCCGGGACGGGAAGAGCCCGCCTGATGATGGATGAACGCGGCAAGGCTGCGCATCTCCTCATTGGACAGTCGAAATGCCGGCATCTTTGTGCCCGGGCGCCCATTTCGAATTACATCCGAGATCCGATTCCCGTTCACATCCGCAAGCACAAACTTAGAGCGGGTCAGATCGGGGCCGGTTTCTCCACCCGCCGCATCGCGCCCATGGCAGAATGCGCAGTTGCGCTGGAAGAGATGCTGCCCCACGTCAGCAAGACTGGTAGAAGCATTTGACTCGCCGGCGGATGGCTCACTGGCCGTGATGAATCGCAGCAAAGACGCCATTTCCTGTTGCGATAGCTTTGGAAATGCGGGCATGCGGCCTTTTCCCGTACGGATCAGGCTCTCGGTCTGTTGCGGCGTCAACTGACGGCTTACATCCAGCAGCGGCGGGAAACCAGGAAGATTGCCCTCTCTCTGGTCACCATGGCAAATGGAGCAGTGCTTTGCATAGGATGCAGCTCCTGCTTGGTTCTGCGACTCCTGAGCATGAAGGCGGATCGAAGCCGGAAGAGTCACAACGGCGGCTACGAACAAAGTGAAGGCATATATTCGCTTCGTCATTCCCAAAACAGCTCTGTCCTCTTACGCCCCTATCCCAAATATCGAATAAGCTGCATAAATCCATAATCCATGTGTAATTGCTGGTGGCAGTGCCAGAGTGTATCGCCTGGATTGTCCGCCGTGAAATCAACTTCCACCGTATCCAGCGGCATCACGTTAATCACATCCTTCTTCAGTCCGCTGATCTGCTTCTCGCCAATACGGGTAACCTCAAACGTATGGCGATGCAGATGAATGGGATGCTGATCTCCGCTGCCATTGCGCAAGACAAGTCGGTAGCGTTTACCCCGTCGAACCATAAGCGGATCGATGTGAGGCCACGATTTGTTGTTGATGGTCCAAGTATCGAACTTTGATTTACCTGTCGGACCGATATCACGGAATGTGAGCGTAAAAGTTTCGTCCGGCTTCGTGGCCGCGGCCGCATCGGCAAACTGCGTGTAATCCCATTCAGTGGAAGTCGGAGCCTTCCAGACAGGGGCTCCCTTCTTCCCAGCGTATTCCACCACGATCCCCAGGCCCATTCTGCGTTCTTTGTCGAGCACTGAGCCAAGAACCCACACGCCTGGAGAGTTCATCTCGACGATGGCATCAACGCGCTCTGCCACTGCCAGCGAGATCGTCTCCACGGCCCGTGGGTTCGGAACCGGGTTGCCATCCATCGCGATGATCCGGAAGGTGTGACCCGGCAGCGCGAGAACAACATTTTCTGTGGCGCTGGCGTTGAGCAAGCGCATCAGCACCCGCTGTCCCTTCTTCACACGTACCGGCTCGCCTGCTCCTAACATATGCGTATTGATCGTCGCGTACTTGTAACCAACATCCGACCCGCTTGTCAGGGGTGCATTGGACGATTGCTCGCGCATCGTTTCAACCATCGGGACAAAGGATGGCTCCCAGTGGTGGATCGCCAGGTTGATTTCCTGGTCATACTTTTCGGGCCGGTCGCGGCCCTCAACTAACAAAAAGCCGAACTGACCGGTATACGTGCTGACTGAAAGATCGCCATACGAAGAAGCGTGCGTGTGATACCAGCGAGTCCCGGCCGGATTGGGAGTAAATGAATAGCGGTGCGTTGCACCGGCCGGAATCATCGGAGATCCTTCTTCCATGGCGCCGTCGTTGAGCGAATCGATCGCGAGCCCATGCCAATGCACGATATCGCTATTGGCGGTTGCGTTCGTTACATCGATGGAAACCGGAACACCTTGTCGCAACCGGAGCAGCGGCCCCGGAACCTGTCCGTTATACGCCACAGTCTTGATAGAGACACCAGGCCCGATATCGAGCGTGCATGGCTCAATGCGCAGGCTGTGATCAGGTTTCCCTGCCGGACCACCTTCGGCTGCGAACACACGGGGCGTTAACCCATGCAAGGAGCTGCCAGCAACCAGGCTTCCTGTCGCTGAAAGGAATCTTCTGCGATTCATCAAAATATTTGGCCCCAGCGGGACTTCCCCCATTTCATCACATTTCAGAACTGGCACGGCGCCTCGCCGACGCCCTTCTTCGATCACTGACAAGGTATTCGCCGTTACACCCACCACGCTGCCGCGGGCTTCTCCTTCAGAATAACCGCACTCAGAAAGTGCGCGGCGCGCGCCAGTCCCTCCCCTGGGGAGAGCAGACTATCCTCGTGCTCAATCGAAAGCGCACCGTCGTAGCCATACATGCGCAGCGTGGAAACGAACTCCTTCCACCATTCCGCCCCGTGCCCATCGCCGCAGGTACGGAAGATCCAACTGCGGGTGCGCTCATCTGTATACGGCTTTGTATCCAAAACTCCCGTCAGGGGAAGATTCGCCGAATACATCTGCGTGTCCTTTGCGTGGACATGGAAGATGGCCTCGCCAAGCAGCCGCACAGCGGCAACGGGATCAATGCCCTGCCAAAACATGTGGCTCGGGTCATAGTTGCAGCCAATCGACGGGCCCGCAATCGTACGCAATCGAAGGAGGGTTTCAGGGTTGTAGACCACAAACCCGGGATGCATCTCAATGGCGATCTTCACGCCGTGATCGGCCGCGAACTTTGCATGCTGCGTCCAATAGGGAGTGACCACCTCGTCCCATTGCCATCGCAGCAGGTCCAGATACTCCGGCGGCCATGGACATGTCACCCAATTCGGCGACTGCGCCGCATGGGAATCGCCGGGGCACCCTGAGAAATCGACGACGGTGGAAACACCCAGCCTTTCCGCCAGCAAAACGGTTTTCCGGCTGACCTCCCGTGCTTTTTCCGCCAGCGCCTGCTGCGGGTGCAATGCATTGCCATGGCAACTGAGCGCGCTGATCGACATGCCATGGTCCTTTAGCGTCTGCTGGAATTGCTTCAGCGCGGATGCATCCCCCAGCATCGACAGCTTGCAGTGCGCATCACCCGGATAGTTTCCAGTCCCCAACTCCACTGTATCGATCTGGAGTGACTTCAATGTCGCCAATGCACCTTCCAACGGAAGATGCGACAGCAACGGCGTAAATACTCCGAGCCTCATCCGGTCTCCTCAGTTATTGCTGTACTTGTTCCCATCGTCCGCCTGCCGCATGGCTCCGCAACATGGCCTCCACGAGACAAGTCGAACGATAGCCATCCTCAAAGGTCGGTAACGCCGGGGGCTTTGCTTCTGGACGTCCGTCCTCCTGTATCCATTGGTAGGCATCGCGCACAAGATTGCGGAACGCGTCCGCCCATGATTCCTGGTGTCCGCCAGGAAGGTGAACATACGGGAGCACGTCCCGGCTTACCAGCGATGGGTCTTTCGCTAGATTGAGATTGGCCTGATCGTGCCGCCCGATCCACAGTTCGTTCTGCTGCTCCTGCCGCCACTTGAGGGAAAGCGCTCTGCCGTTGATTTCAAGCTCAAGATCGTTTTTATGGCCAGGCAGCACCTGGCCGACAGAAAAGCAGCCTCTTGCGCCATTGTCAAAACGAAGCAGCGCACTTGCCAGATCTTCTGCGCTTACCTGGATAGGCTGGCGGTTACCGCCACCTGTGGTGGCGAACGCCTCCGCCGACGCTCCGGAGGAATAGCGCACCGGGATGACTGTCGCCAGGTCGGCCAGCACCGAAACTATCTTCGCCCCGGCAACATGCTCTGCAAGATCACACCAATGGGAACCAATATCGCCCAGCGCCGATGTGACTCCGCCTTTGGCAGGATCAGAACGCCACGAATAGACGTTCGGATCACTCATCCAGTCCTGCAGATAATAGCCGCGTACGAAGCTCAAGGAACCTGTTTCGCCACGCGCGACCATCCCGCGTGCCTGCTGCACCAGCGGGTTGCCGCGGTAATTGAAGGTGACAACATGCGCGACCTTGGCGGCCACCGCTGCGTCGCGTAATTTGCGGCCCTCCTCAGGATTCAACGCGAGCGGTTTATCAGAAATGACGTGCTTACCGGCCTGCAGTGCAGCCAGCGTGACAGGCAAATGCAGATGGTTCGGCGTCGTATTGTGGACCACCTGGATATCAGGATCCGCTATCAGCGCCTTGTAATCGCCATACGCGCGATCCACCTTATACTCGCGCGCTTTTGTCTGCGCCGACTGCTGCGACGAGCCGGCAATAGCCACTACATCCACATCTCCAAGCCGCCGAACCGCGTCGATGTGGTGTCCGGCAACAAAGCCCGGCCCTACCAGCCCCATTCCGATCTTCTTCATGCCTGCCGAATCACTCCCTCTTCACAAAGCTCAAGGTGCCACGCGCGGATGTGGCGTGGTGCTGCCTTCCGTCATGCCAAGCACCCACCGGATCGCCTCGAAATAAATCTTACGAATGTCCGGGTCTTGCCACGACTCTTCCGTATGACCGAGGGTTGAATAAAAGACTCGCCCTTTGCCATACATCTTGCTCCATGCCACGGCAAAATCGTGATCGGTGCGGTGAATGCGTGAATTGTTTGCGTAGTCCAGCTTAGTTGGATCAAGGCTCAGGAGCACATGCACCTTGTCGCGCGACCAATCCTTCGGCTGGTAGATTTCGTCGTTTTTCGTGAATTCCTTCGGGAAATGGCGAACCGCAGGGAAGTCAGGATCCTCGTTCACGATCGGTGCTTCAAACGTCATCCACGGATGCTGATCGAACCATCCGCCAATCATCTCGCCGTATTCTGGCCAGGTGTAGTTTGTGTCCAGAGCAGCATGAATTCCTACGAAACCCTTACCGTCTTCCTTGATGGCAGAGAGCATGTCCCGCTTCTGGCCTGCGTCCATGCCCAACTCGCCGGTTGTGCTGGCAAAAACAATCGCGTCGAAATAGTTCAGGTTCTTTGCGTTGCGGCCGAGGTCCTTCTTGGTCAGCAACTCCGTATCGGTGCGTATTTCCGTGTCCCACAGGCCGCTTTCCTTGCCCATCGTGTACACAGCATCCATAGCAGCTGAGATGGAGTCATGCTCAAACCCCTTCGTTTCGCCAATCACGAGAACGTGTTTGAGATGCACCTGCTTAGCGGCGGGCGGTGCAGGCTGCGCATCGGCCACGCGGAGCGCTCCGAGCATCGTTGCAACCAGGAAAGAACAAACGTATTTCCAGCGAAAATGCATGAAGTCGCCTCTCCACAAAGAGCCTTAACTGATCGGAAACAAGAATAACGTTTAGAAGCCGCCCTGAAAAGGAGCGCGGCGTTCACTTTTTGCGCCGCCCTGTGCACCTTGCTTGCTGTTCCAGGTCACAATTCGGGCAGAAAAGATGAACCGCTGTCCACAGCGCAGTCCAAACCTGTGTACATCGACGAGATCAACTATTGCCTTCCAGGTCCGGCTGGAGAAAATGGGTTAGGTACCTCGGTTGATGTATGAGTGCCGTTCAACCTCTCGCAAATCGCAAACTCCTGCTGTGCGCGTTCGTTCAGTCCACGACGACGATAGATTTGCCCCAATTTGAAATGCAATCCAGCCGCGTTCGGCGCGAGCTTGACTGCGGTTTCAAGCTGGACCTGGGCGCCTTCGATATCGCCCTTGGCCTGCAACGCACGGCCCAGTTCCTCGTGAATCGTTGGATTCTGGGGAGCCAACGCAGCGGCCTTTGTCAGTCGTTCGACTGCTCTCGCGAACTCGCCCTGGTCGGTCAGCAGTATCCCGACGTTCAAGAACGGCTGCGCGTCCACCGGGTTACTGCCCTGCCATGCAATCGCATTCTCAAAGGCGGCCTTTGCCAGGTCTGCGTGACCCAATCCCTGCTGCGATAATCCCAGGTTGTCTTCCGCCTGAACGTCCCGGGGCCGGAGAATCAACACGCGCTCAAAGCTGCTGATAGCTTCCGCAAACCGATTCTCGTTGTATTTGGTTCGTCCGAGCAGATACCAAGCCTCTGAATCGTTAGGTGTATCCGTCGTGACTGCGGAAAACCATTTATCGGCATCTGCCAAATCCGTAAGCAGAACATAGTCCGACGCCACGGTTCTCAGTTCGTGAGGCCCGGGCCGCTGAACCTTTGCTCCGGCAGTGAATTCGGCAAGCGACTCACGTGCTCTTCCTTCGCGAAACAAGATATCTCCGAGTAGAAAATGACCTTCGGCAGAGGATGGATTGTCGCTGAGATAGGTCTTAACCGTTGTTTCCGCCTCGTGGAACTTGTCTGATACAAGGAGCGATCGCGCCTGCTGCAAAGGTGCAGGTTGCGATTGAGCTAGTCCGGACCCGGTGCTAAGCAGCACACAATAAATGCCGCTCAGGATGAGGGCTTTCATTGGACTGCTCCCACGTGACCGCCGGATTTGCACTCTGACAGCTGCTCGCGCATGTGCTGCAAATCCTGCAATCCAGGCCCGTAAGCCAGGGCTTCATCAAGCGTGGCGCGGGCGCCTGCCGCATCGCCTGCGATGCATTGCACGCGCGCTAGATTCATCGCCAGGCCGGCGATGTCCTGGTTTCTGTCGAAGGCCGCACGCAATAGCGTAAGCGACGCCCCCAGGTTGCCCTGCTTTGCCTCTAGTATGCCAAGGTTGGAAAGCGCCGTAGGGTCGCGTGGATCGAGCTTCAAGGCTTGCTCAAACACCTGCCGTGCAGTCTGGGTGTCTCCGCGCTCCGCGCTGAGATTGCCAAAGGCGTCGAGCGCTGCCCCGTCGTTCTCGATTGCGGCTCCCTGCAGTCGCAGTAAGTCCCACGCCTTCGGTTCCGCCGATTTCTCCCCTTCCAGCAGCGCCTGGTAATACGCCATAGCGAGATCTCGCTTTGTGACGTTCGGCGAAAAAATGGGCACCAGTTCCGCATCCAGCGGAGGCTCTGCTCTGGCTGGGGAGGCAGAGGGTAGCCTAAGAATCCGGTGATCTGTCCACGCGACGTGCGGGATGTTCTGTGCACCGGTGTGACGCATGTGGCAGCTTGTGCAATCTGGATTTTCCGGATGATGCGATGCGGCAAATTGTGCCTGGCTATGACAAGCGAGACATTTGGATCGAAAGAACGCGACGCGTTGCTCCGGCGGTGGCGCGAAGTGGGGATCGTGGCAGCTTGTGCATGACATCTTATCCCCGCTCATTCGTTTGCACTTGCTCTGCGCGAGTTGTTCCACTTCGCTGACTCCACGGGCTGTCAGGTTGTTGCCGGTATAGACATAGAAGGCTAGATAGTCGGAGATAGCGTCACCTGGATGATAGTTCAGCGCAGAGCGCCCCGCTCGCTCCACAGAAACATCCCCTTCCAGATGGCAACTGATACACACCGAATCGCGGAGCTGAGGTGGCATGCGTGCCGGATTTATGATGGGCTCTTTGCCACGGCTGCCCACATGTTGTTGCCCATTTCCATGGCATGACTCGCAGGTGATGCCTCCGTGAAGAAAGGGCGCGCCCGCATACCGATTGACTGTTCCGGGGTCGCTAGGTTGCACGGCACTCATGTGGCATCGGAGGCAGTTGCTCTGAATCGACAGAGGGGGCGGTATCTGCTTCATCTCTTCCAGCCCCGGCTTCATGTCATACCCGTGGGAGGCCGAATACCAGGCCACAGGAGATTCGAAGAGATATCTGTTGATTGCGTAGAGATACGTAGTACCCAGATGACCCGAGCCAAGAAAATAACTTATCGGGTACTGTTCCGATACACTTGCGTCGTTCTTGCGTCGGATATTGAGATACGCCTTACCGTTTTCGCTCGAGACCGCGTACTGCACATCGCTGCCTACATGAACGAACCTGCCGGGGATCAGATTCTCCGCGGCCACTCCGCTGGCATGGGCCATAGGAGTGGACAGATATCGCTGAAAAATCACTTTATGGCACTGTTCGCAGGCTGCGTCGGCCACATGGACTGTAGTCGATTGAGGCATCTGCGCTCTTGCTAGCAGCGACAATGTCAGCAGAATCAGATATACAGCTCTGAATCGCATTTTACTTACGCTTTTCCGGTGAGCACTTAGGACAATATTCGGCGGTAACGCCACGGCCCTGCTGTACAGTAAGAATGCGATCCACTCCAGGAATAGCAACTTTCTCGGTCGGTCCTCCTCCAGGCCAGCGAACTTCTACAGAATTGATCGATGTTGCTTCGCCCAGCCCGAAGTGCACGCGCGGATCATTTGAGGATGCGAAGCTGCCCCCGCTTAGCACGTCGCCGCGCTGTGTCATCTTGTTCGTAGTCACGAATATGGCCGCACCGACCGCATCGCGCGGCTTGCCGGCTCCTCCGACGAGCCGGAACTCGATCCAGTGATGCTGGTCAGGATTCACATTGCGCAGAAGTGTCGGGCTGGAATCCAGATTGTTCAACACAACGTCGACCTTGCCATCGTTGAACAAGTCGCCAAATGCTGCGCCGCGCGCCGAGATTACTGTCGCAAGTCCTGTACCCTTTACTGCCGGCACAACTGTGAATGTACCGGTACCGCCGTTCCGTAACAGCAGCGGCCGCTGCGCAAAACTGGTGCCCCAGTCATGCTGGTCCACCTGCTTGTACACGTGACCGTTGGCTATGAAGAGGTCCTTCCAGCCGTCGTTGTCGTAGTCGATGAAGCCATCTCCCCAACTGAGAAATGGAATCGTATCCTTTGCAATTCCAGCTTCGTAACTCGAGTCGGTGAAATTCAGATCGCCTTCATTCCGATAAAGCACCTTGTAGTCATCCGAGAAATCTGTGTTCACGATGTCCAGGCGTCCGGTATTTCTGTCGTCGCCAACTGCAATACCCATCGACGCGGTTTCCCGTCCATCATGATTGACTGCATAACCTGACTCGAAGCTTAGATCCTCAAACGTGCCGTCGCCCTTATTGCGATATAGATAGTTCGGCGTTGAGTCGTTGGCCACCAGAAGTTCGGGTTTTCCATCGTTGTTGAGGTCAACGAACAATGAGGTCAGGCCGAAGTAGCCAGGCGCATCGGCGACTCCCGCTTTTTCGCTCACATCGGTGAAGCGCCCATTGCCGTCATTATGAAAGAGATGATCGTGTTCTCCCCTCAATCCGCGCGGTCCGCAGAACACACTTGCGCCTCGATACTGACAGTCGTTGGACACAACAGATGCAGAGCCAGCGGCCGGCGGACTGTGGAAGTCATAATATGTATAGCCCGGCACAAAAACATCCAGCCGGCCATCGCCGTCATAGTCGCCGAACGTAGGTCCGGTGGACCAGCCGCCGAGCGCAACGCCCGCTTTCTCTGCAACGTCCGTGAAGGTGCCGTCATGGTTGTTGTGGTAGAGCCGGTTCTTCCCTACATTTGTGACGTAGAGGTCAGGCCACCCATCGTTGTCATAGTCCCCCACGGCAACGCCGACGCCCCAGCGATCATTCATCACGCCGGCCCGGCACGCGACATTCGTGAATGTGCCATCGTGATTGTTATGAAAAAGGGCCGCATGAGGCGGTTCCCCTTTGCCGTTCATCGCGTCATATGTCATGCCATTGACAAGATAAATGTCGAGCCAACCATCATCGTCGTAATCCAAAAGTGCCACGCCGCCGCCAAGCGATTCCACGATGTAACGCTTGTCCGCGGAACCAGAGGCATAGTGCCAGGCAGTCAGGCCGGCTTGCCTGGATACATCCTGGAATACAGTCGGCCCGACTTGGACAAAGCCGCCTGCCGTGATGGGACGATGATCCGCATCATGCACGGGGGCATAGACCCCACCGGTGCTTGCTCCACCTTGAGTGGTTTGAACGGGTGCAGGCTGCTGCGCCATCGCGAAGTTGCAGGACAGCGCGAAGGCAACCGCGCATGCAGCGAACGATCCAGGTCCACGCGAACCCTGGGCAATGCACGACTCCTGCTGCTCAATGAGCTGTGCTCTTAATATCCAGCGACTCATTTGCTTGTGTGGCAACTCCTTCGCTCTGTCGCCGTTGCAGGCGCCCGTAGAGATGGGTCTCCTCCTGAGCGGCTGCCCTGTTGCCCTGCGCCCTGTATACGGCAGCGAGAAGAAAATGAATCGAGGGCTCGTCAGGACTTTCCTTTTCTGCAGCCAGCAGATCCGGTAAAGCATCTTGCTGTTTGCCGCTCTTGATCAGCGCCCTCGCGCGATCGACCTTGGCCTGCATCAGATCGGGGCAGAGGGTTGCCGCCTTATTCAAGTGCGCGAGCGCCTCGCTGACATCGCCGTTGGCTTCTAAAATTGAGTTGCCCACCTTCCAGTGGACCGTACAGTTGTTGGGATCATGTAGCAACCCAGCCTCAAACTCTGCCTTTGCTGACTCCCATTTTGCAATGGACCAGTAGGCGTTCGCCATATGGATATGCGGCTCCGGCTGATTAGGAGCCAGTTCGATGGCCTTCTTATACTCCACAAGAGCGCCGTCGTAATTGTGCATGCTCTCGTCAATTTCGCCGGCCACTTCGCGCGCAACGACGGAGTTGGGATCGATCTGATTGATTTTGCCGAGCGAATCCCCCGATAACTCCAAATAGGTCTTGCCGAGCAGATACCACGCCTCCTGGTCGCGCGGATGCTCGTCTGTGTAAGCCTTCAACAGCTGGACGGCGCCTTCATATTGATGAAGATGAATGCGCGCCTTGGCCAGGGCCATCTGTACCACTCCGTCTTTCGGATTTGCACTGAGTGCGGCCTCCAGAGGTTCTTCCGCTTTCTCCTCGTGACCCGTTTCCAGATAGCTCATTCCCAACATCGCTGAGGCCGTCGGCATGTTGGGATTCAGCTTGAGGCCTTGTGCAAGCGTCTCGGCAGCAAGCCCATAATCGTGTCGATTGAAGTAGAGCCGTCCGAGGTTGTTGTATGCGGGTGCGAGATGAGGCGCGAGGCGGATCATCTCCCGATACCTTGCGATGGCCACGGTTGTGTCATCCCGCTGTTGAGCAGCCCGCGCCTCCGCGTAGAGTTGCTGCACTTGCGGCGTCACTTCCTCTTTTTGCGGCAGCGCGTGGAGCGCCACGGAGATCCCGCAAAAGAGCATGGCGGCGGTCCATCGGAGGATGCGCGGGACCAGGGCTGAATGCGCCGATTTCATAACATCCGCATTAAAGCATTTTTCCCGTTGCGGTGGACAGCGGAGCGCTCGTCTTCGTGATCTTGCTTTGCGGATAGGCCACATGAACCGTCGCGCTCTGGCGACCGCGAACAAAAACCGGACTGCGTGACCACAGTCCGGTCGGGAGGACATCTGAACCCTTGTTTGAACCTCAGAATTCTAATCGAAACTGGATCTGGCCTTGCCGGTTGTTCTGATTGCTTCCAAAGTTTGAATTGTATGCACCCTGCTGGGTCACCTGCCCGAATGTTCCATTGCTCTTGTTGGCATCGGGCGGATAGAAGATCGTGCGATTGAATAAGTTGAAGTAGTCGATCTGCAGAATGCCCTGGAAACGGTCGCCGATGTAAAAGTGTTTCCGGACATTGGCATTCTCGTTGTAGTTAGCCGGACCCCGGAGCTCTGTATAGTTCCTGAGCGCATTGCCCAATATGTACTGCGATGGAGTGAGTGCGAAACCGTTGGGATCAAATACCTGGGCTGTTCCCTTTCCCACAAATTGATCTCTGACCTTCTTATAGGACGCGGTGCTGAGTTTTACGCTGGAAACTCGATTCGGACGCAATGTTACGTTTGGTCCCGATGTCGACTGTCCAGGATACGGGTTTCCATTCTCCATGATCTGGCCATTGTTGCAGCCGCACAGCGGCTGTCCGCCTTCATAGTCCAGGATCCAACCCACTTGCCAGCCGCCCAGAACTTGCCCGGTTACTCCCTTGTTGGTGAAGTATTTCTTACCAGGCCCGATCGGCAGTTCATAAGTGCCACTCACTTTGACGGTATTGGTCTCGTCCGCACCAGAGATAGCCCATTCCGGTTTCTGGTTGTATTTATTTAGAGCGGCTGCGGTAAAGCTGCCAAAGCCGCTGCTGGTGTTATCCCACAACCTGGAAAGTGTGTACCCCGCCAGGAACGACATTCCATTCGTAAACCGCTTCTCCGCCTGGAACTGCAGACCCTGATAATAGGTCGTTCCGGAAGCTTCGAAGTTGTTATAGATGTACGAATACTGCGGGAAAGGCGTCAGGGATTGGCCAACCGTCGCCGAGCCTCCGAAGTCCGCTACAAAGTTCGGATAGGGAAGTGAATATCCGGCCGCCTGTGCGCTTCCATCCGCAAAGCTCAATTGGAGATTCGATCCTAGAGCGAAATATTTCGGATTGAGCTGGTTGGGTACATTCAACTGGCTCGGCAAATGGATAACGCGATTCCCTAGCCAAGCCACCGTTAGGAAGGTGTTCCAGGGCAGCTCGCGTTGCACGTTCACGTTCCACTGCTGGCTGTAAGGAGCGTAACCGTCATTCTTGCTGAAGTCATTGATCTGGGTCCCAACGCCAAGGCTTGGGCTGAGCGGCGTGGGCGAGGGGTTGGGCATGACGTTGCTGTCCCAGCTCCCATAAGACGAAGATGTACCGCCGGTTGAGCCGCGAGTGAAAGAGCCGACCAGCAGGTTGCCGTAGTTCACGGCCACCTTGTTGGTTCCGTATTCATACGCGCCACCATTCAGGAAGGCCACGGAGAATCCCGCCTGGACGACCATCTTGTTGCTGACCTGATAGGCAAAGCCCACGCGCGGCCCGATGTGTCCCCAATGAATATCGGCACGGTTGAAGCCGGCGCAGAGGCTGCAGTTACCCAATTGGGTAGCGGCGCCCGGCAGATTGCCTGCTTCAGGATTCTTTCTGTTCGGATCGAAGAAGACCACCAGGTTGTTGACCTCTGTGAAAGGAACCTGGATATCCCAACGCAGACCCAGATTTACGGTCAACTTGGGTGTGATCTTGATGTCGTCCTGAATGTAGGGAGAAAAGTCCAGGTTGCGCAGGCGCAATTCCTGCGAGTTACTGCGGTTTGCAGAATTCGGTGCGCCCAGTAGATAACTGGCAAACGCGCTGCCGGTTGTGCTCGTATTAGCCGGGTCCGCGGTCTGGATCTGGCTGAATTGGAAGCGCCCGCCTTCAGTCTGATCTTCGTTGTCGTCCTGATACGACCTACGGAACTCCCACCCTATGTTGAACGTATGGCGACCGTGACTCCATAGGTAGTTGTTCACAATCGCAATGCCGAGCTTGCGATTGATCGACTGCAGCCATGCGCCGCTTGTGCCCCAGCTGGTGGGGGTGTGTGATCCGTCGAATGTAATGTTCGCGGGAATGACGCCAGCTGCAACAGCGGGGAAACTGTACTTGGTTTGGTTGAACTGGTTGTTGATCTCGCCGATCCAGCCGATTCCGGCCGTCATCACCAGGGTCGGGGTCAGCGTGTTGTTGTAGCTCAGCAGGAATCCGCTGCCCAACGAAGGCTGATATTTCATGCTGTTCAGCGGATTGGGTTCGACCACAAACGGGTGATTGTCGAAGGCGAAATAGCTGTAACTGTTGCGCCATTGGCTGTAGTGAATGGACTGGCTCGGCGTCAGGACCTGGTCGACGGTAAAGCCCCACACGTGCTGGATGTGCGGATTAACGAATGGCGCGTAGCTCTTGTTGGAATCCAAGCCGCCAACGCCGCTGCCTGGACGGTCCGGATTTGGCAGGTACTGCAACAGGCTCGCTGAAGTTGGGCTGATCCGGTTGGGCGGGATGATATTGCCGGGGAACTGCTGCCCGGTTAGCGGATCGAAGATCGGGATCAACTGGCCGGTGCTGCCATCGACGAAATCGCTGAAATTACCTGTCTTCTCTAGAGCAGTGGGAACCGTTGACACATCGGTGTCTAAGTTGTTCTGTTTGTACCACTCCTGGCTGTAGTGGCCGAAGGTGCGATCGCGCCCGTTATAGAGCTTGGGAATCGAGATTGGACCGCCAACGGTAAAGCCATAGTTGTTCTCGTGATCCGTCGGAGGATGGGTGGAGCCGCCCCAAGCCGGGCCGTTAAAGAAGCCGACGGAATCGAACAGGCTGTTGCGGTTAATCTCAAACAGATCGCCGTGGTATTGATTTGTGCCGGAGGCCATCTGGTAAGTGAGAGCGCCCTGGCCGAGTCCGAACTGCGCGGAGAACGTCGAACGCTCAACGCGGAACTCCTGCACCATCTCATAAGGCGGATTGAAGTTGACCGTGTAGCCTTCCGTCTCCGGCTGGGGAGCGGGGATACCGTTGTAAACAATCTCCTGCTCGAAGTCGACGCCGCCGCCGATGCGGTGAGAGAAGGTGCTACCTGTAATACCGGGAGCCAGAAATTGCAATTGGTCGATCTGGCGGCCGCGGCCGGAAACCTCGGCGGGGAGCGCCTTCACCACGACAGGCTCGATCGTAGATCCCAACTGCGGGGCGGTCGTGTTCAGCGCGATCGAACTGGCTTCAACTTCAACTGTCTCCGTCGCCGCACCAGTCGTCATCGAGAAGTTGATCGTCGACGTTGTACTGACATCCACGTTGACGTGGTTTTGCGTGGCCTTTTTGAATCCGCTCTTTTCCACGGAGATGCTATAGGAGCCTGGTATGAGACCGGTGACCGTAAAGGTACCAGCAGAGCTGGTGACTGCCTTGTTCCCAACCGAAGTGCCTTCGTTGGTTATAGTCACGTTGGCGTTGGGAATGACCGCGCCGGCAGGGTCCGTGACCGTTCCGGTGATGCCAGCGTTAGCTTGCGCAAACGCTAAATGCCCGGCGAATAACATTAGGCAAATCGCCAGGAACTGGATTGCAAGCTGGGTGGATAGACGTGGCGCGCCACGGTCCTGGAATCTGGATCTCACAACCGCCTCCTGGAACACTAAGTCGTACAAATCAGTTGCCGTTTATGGAGCCGCTGTAAGCGGTCTCGGGTGGGGGCCCTGGGTATATTCCCTGTGGTAACGATCCCACGGTTAAGTCAATGACGCATACGATAGTGATTCCGGTTTTCAACTGTCAAGCAAAATGTCAGGCAACTTGGCGAATGCCGCCAACGACAAGCCGGCAATACCGGGTGAGCTGAAGTCGATGTCCCGATCAATGTCCGAGGACTGACGAATGGGCCACTTCTCTCATCTTTCCATGACGCCGGACGACCGAAACCGCCTGAAAACAAGCTTCATTACGACGGGCGGCCCGCAGGGATCCTTTCCTCTTGAGTTGAGTTGGATATCTACCAGTTAAGAACAAGCCCTGTTCTGGGCCAAATCACTCAGCGCTCCCCCGGGCTTCGGTATTCCAATTTACCGCGCCCATTTCTGCGCAACCGAGACTCATCCCGCCTCCGGCTTCCTTCCCGCATCCAAACGATGTGCGCATCGACAATGAGGATGTCGCCCGTGGCTCTCGTCGTTTCCTGAATTCTTCGGCGATAGCGACTCCGACCCGTGCTTAACACTCAGGTAAAATAATTAATCGTGAGTAAACCAGCGATCGCAGGAACAGCGCCTCGCACCGCACGTCGGCGGGAGCCGAGCCGCCCCCCACAAAAGAGAGCGGCCTCGACAATCACCGACTCCGCCATAGTGGAAGAGTCCATTCGACCATACGCGATCGCCGAAAAGCTGCGTACCCTCAGGTTGCGCCGAAGCATGGGGCTTGCCCAGCTTGCTGAGCACACGGGATTTTCCTCCGCCATGCTGTCGAGACTTGAAAACGGCCGGCTGATACCCACATTGCCGACCCTCATCCGGATATCGCTGGTCTTCAACGTTGGGCTCGATTACTTCTTTACCGATCCGCGAAAGCGCCACGTCGTCGCCATCTCACGAAGCAGCGAGCGGAAGCTTTTACCTGCTGATCCCAAATCAGCATCTGTTCCGTGGCATTTCGAGACTCTGGACTTCCGCGCGAATGCGCGAAGGTTCAATAGTTTTCTAGCCCACTTCCATCCACTGCCATCGGGAAACGTCACTCCCCATTTCCATCCCGGAGTCGAATTGCTTTATCTCCTCGAAGGAGAATTGGAAATGATCATCGGAGTCGACAAGTTCCGGCTTAGTGCCGGCGACTCTGTCTACTTCGATTCGATGCAGAAACATGCGTATCGCAGCTTAGTCGAACATTCCTGCACTGCCGTCGTAATCACCGCCGGGTCCGCCTCGTAGCGAAGAAGCACACGTATTCAAGACCTGACCCGACATCGCGCACCCGTGTCGATGAATCTGTCGCGCATCGATGATCCAACGTGGATTCTTGTGTAGCAAATCAACATATTTCTTCAGTGGCAACAAATGACGAGTTTGCTTGCATAGAGAGCAACTGATCGAGGATAGAGGCGCTCAAAGCCGTTAGATCATCAATCTCTGTCCTTATGGTAGATACATGGGTGTCTCTAAAAGCAACAGTAAAAGGCACATTGCAGTTATCGGGGCTGGGCCCGGCGGCCTCGCTACAGCCATGCTTCTTGCGCAGCGCGGCTTCCGAGTTGAGGTGTTCGAAAAGCAGGATGTCATCGGCGGCCGCAACGCGGAAGTTCAACTAGGCGAGTACCGATTCGATCTCGGACCCACATTTTTAATGATGAAGTTCCTCCTCGACGAACTATTTGCCGAAGGCGGACGGCGGTCCAGCCAATATCTGCAATTTCGCAAGCTTGACCCGATGTACTCGCTCAATTTCCCCGGCAAGACCATGCTTGCCCGTTCCCATCCGGATGAGATGAAGGCGGAGATAGAAAAGAATTTTCCCGGTGAAGGCGCCAGCTTCGATCGATTTCTCGAGCGCGAGAGCATTCGCTTTGAAAAGCTTTACCCATGCCTGCAGAAACCATACGGCACGTTAGCCAGTCTTATTAGTCCAACGCTGCTCGCAGCGGCACCGCACATCGCTGCGGGGCGGTCTCTGCACGACGTGCTTGCCAGCTACTTTCGGTCTGAGGAACTCCGCCTGGCGTTTACCTTTCAATCGAAATATCTCGGCATGTCCCCGTGGGACTGCCCTGGTCTCTTCACCATGATCCCGTACACGGAGCACGCACACGGTGTGTACCACGTCATGGGCGGCCTTTGCCGGATCAGCGAGGCCTTTGCCCAGGTCGCCCGCGAAGAAGGAGCTGAGATACACACAGCCAGCCCGGTGGCGCGGGTCTTGCTGGATGGGCGCCGAGCCTGCGGCATCGAACTGATGAGCGGCGAGAAAGTCCAGTGCGACGATGTCGTAATCAATGCCGACTTCGGCACCGCTATGAGCACGCTGTTCCAGGAAAAGAGCCTCAGGCGTCACAAGCCATCGTCCCTCCGCAAGCGTCGGTTCTCCTGCTCCACGTTCATGATGTATCTCGGCCTCGATCGAGAGTACGACGCAGAGCACCACACGATTGTCTTCGCGCGCGATTACCGGAAGAACCTGGAGCGCATTGCGCAGGGCCAACCGGCCCTGGAGGATATGTCGCTTTACATTCGTAATGCCGGCAAAACAGACCCCTCCGGTGCGCCAGCTGGCCACTCCGCACTCTATATTCTTGCACCGGTGGCCAATAACCTCAGCGGCATCGACTGGCAGGAACACAAGCTCGAGTGCCGCGAACATGTCTTACGCATTCTGCGCGACCGGACTTCTTACGGCGACGTTACTCCACACATCCGCAGCGAGATGATTATCACGCCTGAGGATTGGGAAAAGAGGCACTCTGTCTTCCTCGGCGCTACTTTCAACATGGCGCACAGTTGGAATCAGATGCTTTATCGACGTCCACATAATCAATTTGAAGAGTTCTCGAACTGTTATCTAGTCGGCGGCGGCACGCATCCAGGCAGCGGTCTCCCTACCATATTTGAGTCGGCACGCATCTCCGCCAACCTCATCTGCCGGAAGTACGAGATCCCGTACCCCGTGGCAAAGCCGCTGGAGCTGGTTCTCGCATGAATTCTCAGGCTGCGCAACAGATTGTTGCCCGCGCTGCCGAGGCGCAGCGAAGCTGGGCGCCGCTCAGCGTGTCGCGCAGATGTTCCTACCTCAGCAAGGTGCGCCATGAGATCGCGGTGAATTGCGAATCGATCGCCGCCACGATCGCGCGCGAAACCTCAAAACCGTTGCTCGATTCGCTTTCCGGTGACGTGCTCGTCACGCTGGAGCATCTGCGTTATTACGAAGCACACGCCGCCAGAATTCTCCGCCCACGCCGCATCGGCGCGCCGTGGCTTTTTTTCCGCGGCGCGCGGTTCGAAAGCCGCTTCGAGCCGTATGGTGTGGCTCTCGTCTTCGGTCCGTCGAATTACCCGTTACAGCTTTCGCTGATCCCGGTCATTACAGCTCTGGCTGCCGGCAATGCGGTGGTGCTCAAGTGTTCCGAACGCACGCCGGAAACGGCTGATCTCATCGCGTCGATCTGTGCGAAGGCCAGTCTGCCCCGCTATCTCGTGCAGGTGCTGCACGACGATTCAGAGCAGTCGGCAGCTCTTATCGATGCCTGTCCGGATATCATCTTCTTCACCGGCAGCACCCATCACGGCCAGCAAGTTGCGGAGCAGGCAGCGAAGCATATTATTCCAGCCATTCTTGAGCTTGGCGGGAAGGATGCCAGTCTTGTCTTCGCCGACTGCCACCTTGAGCGTGCCATCGAGGGAATCACCTATGGCGCCTTCTCCAATGGTGGGCGCGTATGTGTCGCGGTGAAACGTGTTTACGTTGAAGCTTCTATTTACGAAGAATTCCTGGCGCGCCTGACGCGGCGCATTGCGAAGGTTCTAGTCAGCCACGGTCCCGACGCGGACTTCTGCCCACTTCCCAAAGATGCACTGACCGATTTCTGTACCCAGGTTGACGATGCACTTTCGCGCGGAGCTACGCTGATCTATCCGCAGGATCGCGCCGCCATCGAGCATGCACCGGTTCTGCTGAGTGACGTTCCCGTCGAGTCTCAAATTCTGACCCAGGAATCCTTTGGACCGGCCCTTTGCGTCGCCCGCTTCGGCGACGAAGAAGAAGCCATTGCGCTCGCCAACTCAAGCTCCTTCGCACTGAGCAGCAGTGTCTGGACCAACAGCCGTGCGCGCGGACGCCGCGTTGCTGGCCGGCTCTCCGCTGGAAGCTGTGCGGTAAATGATGTCATTCGCACGATTGCGAACCCTTACGCCGCATTCGGCGGCAATCGCCGCAGCGGCTATGGCCGCTACCACGGCCCTGAAGGGCTTCGCGCCTTTTCCCGAGTGAAAACCATTATGCACGCCAGCGATCGTCGTACCCGCGAAATCAACTGGTTTCCATTCAGCAGCCGTACCCTCCACCAACTTGTTGGCCTTCTTCGGTTTCGACATGGAGGCACGACCCTCATACCGCGCCTCAGGCGCCTGCTGCTGCTTTCCTTTGTCCTCACCATTGTTCTCGTTGCGTACGCCGACACAAATCCTGCAGAGACACGCCTTGCCATCGATGTTCACCTCACGAAGCAAGCTCACGGCGAACTTGCGTATCTCATCTTCGCTTCGCCCGCCGGATTTCCTGGCGACCGCAATAAAGCGATTCGGCACGGCTTCCTTCCAATTCCGGACGGCGCAGAGCGGCTTCGCATCGAAACCGATCTTCCTCCGGGGATCTATGCCGTCAGTCTCTATGAGGACCTCAACGGCAACCGCAGGCTTGACCACAACCTGTTTGGAATCCCGAAGGAACCGGTGGGCGCATCGCGAGATCCCAAGGCGCGCTTCGGCCCTCCACGCTTCGATGAGTGCTCGTTCCAGCTCACGGGTACCTCCCAAACCATAGCCATTACCGTGGTACCCGGATCATGACGACTGCCCGGCCCAAACGCGTCGTAGTTATCGGAGCGGGACTCGGCGGTATGTCCGTAGCCATCATGCTGGCAAAAGCAGGTTTTCAAGTCACCATCCTGGAGAAGAATGCCCAGATCGGAGGTAAGCTCAATCAGCTAAAGACGCAGGGCTTCAGCTTCGATCTAGGCCCATCGATATTCACATTGCCTCAGGTCTTCCGCCCCATCTTTGAAGGCGATGGAAAGCGACTCGAGGACTACATCACCCTCCAGCGCGTAGACCCTCAGTGGCGCAACTTCTTCGAAGATGGGCTTGTGCTGGACCTTTGGGAAGACCCCGAGCGGATGCGTACGGAGCTCGCGCGTTTTGGTCCGCCTGTCTTTGATGAGTATGAACAATTCCTCGCCTACTCACGCCGACAGTATGACGTCGTCGAACGCGGCTATCTACGCCACGGCCTGGATACGTTCGGCCAGTTCGTCCGCTTTTACGGTTTGAGAGGCAGTCGCGACCTCGACTACCTGCGATCCATGTCGGGCGGCATCTACAAGCGTCTGAGTAATCGCTATCTTCGGGACATCTTCGAATACTTCATCAAGTACGTGGGGTCCAGCGCGCTTTCATCGCCCGCCTTCATGAACCTGATGCCGAATATCCAACTGCAATTCGGCCTCTGGTACGTGGCAGGCGGGCTATACCAACTCGCACATGCCTTTCGCACACGTCTTGAGGAAACCGGAGTCACGCTCTGCCTCGAACATGAAGTGCTCCGCATCGAGCACGCCGGCGTCGAAGTCACGGGCGTGCACGTACGCGGCAGTAACGGCGAATCTCGCATGCTTCCCGCCGATTATGTGGTTTCCAACATGGAAGTCATTCCGGCGCTACAGCGGCTGTTGCGCTCGCCCGCTTCCGTGATGAAAAAAATGCGGCGCTTCGAGCCCTCCTGCTCTGGCATCGTTTTGCATCTTGGCCTGGACCGCGTCTATCCGCAGCTCGCGCATCACAACTTCTTCTACTCCAAGGATCTTCACGCGCACTTCCGCAGAGTTTTTCGCGATAGGAAACTGCCCGACGATCCCACGCTCTATGTCGTCGCGCCTACGCGTACTGATCCCTCGCAGGCGCCGGCCGGATGCGACAACATCAAAATTCTGCCGCATATCCCCTATATCGACGAGCGCCACCCCCTTACGCGCGAAGACTACACGGCGTTGAAAGAGCTCTGCCTCGACAAGCTCGAGCGGCTGGGTCTCAGTGATTTACGACGCCATATCGTGGTCGAAGATTTTTGGACCCCATTCGACATCGAGGCTCGTTACGCCTCCAATCGGGGCTCGATCTACGGTGTAGTTTGCGATCGACGCCGGAATTTTGCTTTCAAAGCGCCAAAACAAAGCACACAGTTCCGCAATCTGTTCTTCGTCGGAGGCAGTGTCAATCCGGGCGCGGGCATGCCCATGGTGACGCTCGGCGGTCAGCACGTGGCACGGATGATTGTAGATGAAGCCGCGAAAGGTAAACCGTGATCACGCCGGCACTTCTCTGCGCGGTCGGACTCTCCGCGGGATTCCTGCTTGTGCGGCGCGTGCCTCTCTGCTCATCAACCCAGTCGAATCTTGCAACCCTTTTGTCCATCATCGTCCCCGCGCGTAACGAGGAGCAGAATTTACCGCGCCTTCTTGCCTCCATCGCTGCGTCTTCCACTCAGCCTCTAGAAATTCTCGTCATCGATGACGCTTCTACCGACAACACCGCTTCGGTTGCGAAAAGCTTTGGAGCCAGCGTGTTGACGTCGGCACAGCCGCCCGCAGGATGGACCGGGAAATCCTGGGCCTGTCATCAGGGCGCCCACCGGGCCATCGGTGATCTCTTGCTTTTCCTGGACGCCGATACGTACTTCGTTCCAGGCGGTCTCGATCGCATGATCTCTTGCTGGCTGCGCGAGCAGGATCAAAGCCTGGTTGTTTCTCTGTTGCCATATCACGCGATGGCAGCCCCCTACGAACAGTTCTCACTCGTCTTCAACTTGCTGATGGCGGCGGGTGCCGGAGGGTTCGGCGGCATCGCGGAACCCAGGCTCTTCGGTCAGTCACTTCTCATCGCGAAGGAGACCTATCGCGCCGCCGGCGGACACGCAGCCGTCCGAAGCGTCGTCCTAGAAAATCTCCGCTTCGCTGGTGTCCTCCGCAGTGCCGGTGCTCGCATCCTCTGCTTCGGCGGACGCGGCACTCTCCACATGCGCATGTTCCCTGAAGGTTTTCATCAGATGTCCGAAAGCTGGGCCAAAGCCCTCATGCAGGGTGCAGCGGACGCGGGAGGAGGGGTTCTTATCTGCGCAATCGTATGGATCTCCGCCCTGTGGTCCACGGTGCTGTTGCTCATCGCTCAACCGAACTACAGCCGCCCCGCCATCGCCGTTGTTTATCTGCTGCTCGGCTTACAACTTACGTGGATCGGGCGCAAGCTTGGCAGCTACAGTTTTCTGACTTGCCTGCTGTATCCGCTCTCGCTCGCGTATTACTGCTTTGTCTTCGGCCAGTCCGCAACGCGCCGCGCTCTCCACCGCAAGACTGTCTGGCGAGGGCGCGAGGTATGACCGCGCTGGTGTGGGCAGCGAATTTGCTGGGGTGGCCGGCAATCCACATGTCCGTCGCCTTCGCCACTCTGCGCCTCCCACTGGATCTTTTTGCAAAAGATACGTGGATCACCAGTCCGCGTCATTGGGAACGCGACGGGCGACCGTACCGCGAGTGGCTCGCTATCTGCAAATGGAAATACCTGCTTCCCGATGGCGCACCATGGTTCGGCGGTTTTCCGAAAAAGAAACTCCGCGCGCGCGATCCCGCCTACCTCACGCAGTTTCTCATTGAGACTCGACGCGCTCAGGTCGCGCACTGGTGCATGCTGGCCTGCTTGCCTGTTTTCTTTCTTTGGAATCCACCATGGGCACGGCTAGTCATGAGCGCCTACGCTCTCGCCGCCAATCTGCCCTGCATCGCGGTACAGCGCTATAACCGCCTTGCGCTTGACCGTCTGGTTCGCATTCGGTGTCGCGCTCACGCCCGTCCATGAGCATGCCTACACTCAAGACCGATCCCGCTCCGTCCAGGCGTCGATACTTGGTACACCTCTTCTGCATGCACGACGAAAGCGTCGAAGCGTGTCGTTACTTTGCTCGTATCCGTCCCTGGGCTACCCGCACCAGCGCCCACATCGAACCCCATGAGCATGCTTTTAACGATCAATGGGATCTCATCGAAACCATTAACCCGCTGCTCCCTCGAGGCTCAGACGTACGTCACGTTCTCAGCCACATCGAAAGCCCCGAGGGCTTTCTTTATCTGCTTCACCTCAGTTCCGAGCAGGCGGGCAGTATGGGGTGGTGCGGCTGAATTGGCACTACGGCACTTTGCAGTGCACCAATTCGCCTCATCCGTCGATCACGAACTGCCTGGAGGAGGCGTTGGCTTACGGGATTCTCCGTTCCCGTCCCGATTCGGGAATCGCTAAAAACCAATGCATTTGGCACGATTCGTAACTGAAGAAATAACATGGACCAAAAATGACCGGGCGGAACACAATTTGATGGCTTGTAGAACGGTAAGAATGATATAGCCTACCCGTTGCCCCCAAAAAATTAGCTTGAAAGACCCCAGGCCCATGAGACGTATCGGTCGTTGTGTGGATGCAGCTGTCGTCCTTTGCTTTTCTTCCTGTCTTGCGCTCACCGGTTGTGGCGGCTCCTCATCGTCAACAACGACGCCTGGCTCCCCAGGTTCCTCCTCGGCGGCCACCCCCTCGATTTCGTCTGTAGCTCCGTCCAACGTTCCAGCCGGGTCCGCCGCGTTCACACTCACCGTGAATGGCACCAACTTCGAAAACGACTCGGTTATCGAAGTGAACGGTGTCAAGGAGACGACCACCTACGTCAGCTCCACGCAACTGAAGACCACGATTCCGGACAGCCAGGTGGCATCGGGCGCTCAATTGAAGGTCCAAGTGCTCAACGGCACCCTCGCTTCGGGCGCATCAAACGGCAACGACATCACGGTAACGAATCCGGCGCCGGTCATCGCGAGCCTCACGCCCTCCACGATCGACAAATCCTTCCCACCGACGATCGCTGTCATTGGCACCGGCTTCGTGCCTACGTCCGTACTGCAGTTGAACGGCAGTGCGCGTCAAACTAGCTTCGTCAACTCAACCAGAGTCGACCTCACACTTACCGCGGCAGACCTCAACACACCCGGAACTGACGCCATCACTGTCGTGAACTCCGCGCCCGGCGGCGGCACCTCCAAGGCTATCAGCCTGATCGTCTCAGCCACTTCGGTACCCCCAACGACGCTGAGCCTCGTCAGCGTCACTCCCAATCAGTTCACATACGGTTCGCCGGACAGCACCATCTATCTCAACGGCACCGGCTTCGACGCAAGTGCGATCGCCAACTGGAATGGCCATCCCTTGACCACCACCCTGGCCAGTGCGACACAACTCATCGCCACGGTACCGGCCGTCGACTTCACACAACTCGGCAGCGCAAACATCACCGTAACTTCGACAACTGTGCAACCGAGTCCCTCCGCCGCCGTCAGTGTCCAGGTCACTGCCCCGCCCGCGCCAGAGCTCAACTCCATCTCCCCGAACGCCGCGCCTATCGGGCCCACCACTCTCTCGATCCAGGTCAATGGAGCTAACTTCGCGCCCAACTCCGTCGTCCAGTGGAACGGGCAGAACGTGCCCACAACGTTCGGCGACAGCGGCACGCTCACTGCCGCTGTGCCAGGCACCCTGCGGACCACACTTGGCAACGCATTAGTAAAAGTCGTTACGCCTGCACCCGGCGGAGGCACCAGCACAGCTCTGCCCTTCACCGAGTACCTTGGTATCAACAGCAATAGCGGTGTCTTCAATCCTGTGGATGGACTCCTCTATCTCTCCATTCCCAGTTCCGCTGGCGCGTCCCTGGGCAACAGCGTCGTCTCCGTCGATCCCGCGACTGGCGCTATCGGCCAGCCCATCTTCGTCGGCAGCGAGCCCAATCAGCTCGCCGTTTCCACCGACGGCAAGACTCTTTTCGTCGGCCTGGACGGCGCGGGCGCCGTGCGTCAGGTAGACCTTCCGTCCCGCACCGCTGGTGTCCAATTCACCCTGGGCAGCGTCGGCGGCATCTACGAGCCGCCGGCAACAGCTCAGGCTCTCGCTGCGTTGCCCGGCTCATTAACCTCAGTCGCAGTCAGTTCCAACAACGCGTCCATTACTGGAGGGGGCATCCGAATCTTCGACAATGGCGTTCCTCGGACAAACGCCAGTACGGTCGGTTATCCGTCTGCGGTTCCCGGCCTCGCCACCGACCCCTCCAAGTCCGTGCTCTATGGAATCGGCTACAACGCATACAACACATATCCCTACGACGCGAATGGCGTGTCCGCAGGCATCTCGACCTCGGTCACTTATGGCGCGACGCAGTTGCAGGTCGACAACGGCCGCGCCTACCTCAACTCAGGGCAGGTGCTCAACGCCGGCACGGGCAGTCTTCTCGGAACCTTCTATTTCGCTCCGGACACCCCGGCCGGTGGCCCATTTGTCTCCGACTCCGCGATTGGCAAGGCTTTCGTGCTCTCCAACGGACAGCAGTATTCAAACGGCACCTATAGCGCGATTCAGGCATTTCGTGAGAGCGACTTCACGCTCATCACCGGTGAATCGATACCAGCAAATGTCGTCCCGCTCCAAGGCTACTCGCTCGGCGCGGCTCCCTCTTCGCTCTGGCGCTGGGGCACCAATGGTCTGGTCTTCCGCACGGGCAACGGCGTCTACTCCTTCCGCACCAATATCGTGCAGGATCTCGGTCAGACCCAAGCCGACGTTCAGGTGACACTCTCCGCATCCGGATCCGAAATTACCGGTTCCAATCTCACTCTGACCGCAACCGTAACCAACCAAGGACCGAAATCTGCCACGAATGTCGCCCTCAGCGGTTCCCTGCCTGCCGGCGTCGCCATTGTTTCTGCAAATGCAACGCAGGGGTACTGCTCCACATCGACAATGCTCGCCTGCAATATCGGTACACTTGCAAGCGGCGCCAGCGCCAAGGTCACCGTGGTGGCCAAGCTGAACCTTGCAGGGCCGCTCGATCTATCGGTACAGACAATCGCGAATGAGGCTGACCCCAATCAGGCCAATAATTCAGCCAGCACCAGCCTGACCATCACGACTTCGAACTACGAGCCGACGCCCGTGCTCAATGCCATCGCCCCGAATGGTGCACAGGTGGGCGCAACCGATACAACTGTCACTGTGACAGGTGCTAACTTCAGCGCCGACTCCACCGTACTTTGGAACGGCGCACCGCTCCCCACGACTTTCGTCAGCACCGCGGAGCTCACCGCCACCATAAGCGCATCGCAGCTCTCCACGTTCGGTTGGGCCCCCATCGCAGTCTCGAGCCCGGCCGCAAGCGCAGGCGTCAGCCAACCGCTCCCCTTCACCATCTACAACGTCGCGTATCTCAGCGCCAACCACATGCTCTACAACCCCTACGACCGCCTGCTCTACGCCAGCGTCAACAGCGCTGCCACCCAGGTTGCGGGCAACAGCATTATCACCATCGATCCGATGACCGGTACCATCGGAAAGGCCGTCACCGTGGGTAGTCAGCCTTCTTCTCTCGCCCTCTCTGACGATGGCCAGGCTCTTTACACCACATTGACCGGCAGCAATCAGATTGCGCTCTACCGTCCTCTCTCCCACAGTCTTGCTTTCAGCTTTGCGCCTCCCAATCCCACCTATTCGACGGGAGCGAATCAGCCGCGCGGAATAGCCGTGATGCCCGGTACAGAGAACACAATCGCCATCGACGAGGGGTCGTTCGAAGGCCTCGGCATATACGACATCGATCCCGCGTCGCAGGCCGTCACTTTGCGCGGCACTGCCCTCAGTGGTCCCTATACAGGCTCCGGTCCTACGTTCCTGGATGCCGGCGACCTTCTTTCGTTCGACACTGATACTACTGGCGCCTCTCTCAACCACTTCCTCGTCACCGCCACCGGACTCTCCGGCGTCAACGCGTTCTCCCCGTACGAGAGCACCCTCCTTGGCTTCGGCGGTTTTGCTGTGCCACCGACCTTTAAAGTCAGCGCCGGTCTTGCATTCGCCAATGCAGGTGGCGTCGCCAATCCCGCAACCGCACCGGCTACCCAAATCGGTATCTACCAGCCCCTCGGCGGTCCATACGCGTTGTTCAGTCTTGGCAGCATAGTCGAGCCAGACACATCACTCGGTGCGGTCTTCTTCTTCGGAGCGGGTCTGACACCGCCGAACTCCTACCAACAGATTGCCGGCCTTAGTCGCTACGACGAATTCAGTTTCCTGCCCACCGCATTCATGGAATTGGCGAATCTAAGCACCTCCACCTCGCAGGCCACTTCCGTCGACCTCATCCGCTTCGGGTCCGACGGCCTCGCCTTCCTCACCAGCGCAGGCCAGATCTATCTCGTGCGTGGTCCCTTCGTCGTACCGCAACTCCTGCAGCAAAACCCGAAGCCCACTCTCGTCTCCCTGAACATCACCAGCGCAACTCACGGCGCGGGCAATCTCCGCATCACTGTCACCGGCAGCAATCTCGTTCCGGGTGTAACGGTGAACTGGAACGGTGCGCCGCGAACCACCACCCGCACGGACGCCACTCACCTCAGCGTGGCCATCCCCGCCTCCGACCTGGCCGCCGCCGGCACCGCATCCGTCAACATCACCAACCCGGCCACGGCTGCATCGAACACCGCCACCTTCACCATCAACTGAACTGCAGCGCACTAGAGTCTCCTGGGCCGCCCAATGCGAGCCGGGAGGCCTGCTCCTTAGCAGTTTCAAGAGATACTGCACCGTGCCGTGATCGAGATTCGTCGGACGGCCGATAGTCGACGCGGACGTGCCGTCAGATTTTGAGTACCGCGAGAGCGAGAGGACAAGCCTCTCTTCCAGCGATATTTGCATTTGGATTGTCCTTGAGAGCCGATCTATCGACCCTCACAATGGCTAATACTCGCTAGCTCTCCCCTCCGTTGGTATTGCCTGAAAGAATTGCGTCTAGCTGACACACCACGGCAGTGGTCACCGGCTTGGCACTGAAAGACACCATCCGTGCCTGAGGCTGCAAATGGATGTCCGGTTCTGCAAGGAAGCAGGAACCACCCGCCGGAAGGCCAACGTGCGCAGCGATCAATCTCGATCAGACCAGCTGCCCGCTCTCCAAGAGTGCGCACCCAGATACCTTGCGATCTTCCCCAGGTGAATTATATGGAGGGCGATTTAGCGCCGATGCACGCGCGCAGCATCAAAATAGCTCACCGTAGCGATCAATCACACTCTCGAGCGCGGTCGAGTCCTTCCAACTCAACACAAAATTCTCTTTCCTTGACTCCAAACTCGCCCCACACCAAAATCGTCCAACATCCAAAATCATCTCCACGCGAGGTCCCGTTTGGAGCCGTCAGGCATCACCATTCCCGCCGAGTCCCCCGTTTCCGCCACCGCTCCGCCCCGTCCCTGGAGCCCCGCCATTCGCCTCGGCTTCCGCATCGCCTTTCTCTACTTTTTCTGCTTCATCTTTTTCGACAGCAACGGAACCCTCTTTCAAGCCTTCCCGGTCGTCGGCGGCTGGATTCAGGACAAGCTCAACTGGCCCTTCAATAATCTCTCCGAGTTCATCGGGCAGTATCTCTTCCATCTCACCGGCATCGCCGCCCACTGGCACCCCAGCGACTCCGGCGACACCGCGATGAACTGGATCCAGAACGGCCTCTTGTTCATCTTCGCGCTGGCCGGCGGCATCGTGTGGACCGTCATCGCCCACCTCCGCAAGAACCGTCGCACCGAGTACCGCACCCTTCACGCATGGCTTCGTTTCGTCCTCCGCCTTACCTGCGGCATGTTCATGGTCATCTATGGCTTGGCCAAAGTCTTTCCGTTCCAGATGCCCCCGCCCTCCATCGCCATCCTCAACGAGCCCGCCGGCAACATGGCTCCGATGACCTTCCTTTGGAACCTCATCGGCCTCAACCCTGTCTACGAAATCATCTGCGGCTCAGCCGAGGTCCTCGGCGGCATCCTACTTTTCTATCGCCGCACCGCGCTCGCCGGCGCCCTCTTCTCCACCTTCGTCGTCACAAACGTGGTCCTCTACAACTTCTGCTACGACGTCCCCGTCAAGCTCTTCGCCGTCAACCTGCTCCTCGGCTGCATCTTCCTCACTCTGCCCGACGCCCTCTCCCTCTGCCGCTTTTTCTGGAGCCACAAACCCGCCGCGCCCACCGCTGCCTGGCTTCCCCCGACCGGCCGCCGCGCCGGGCGCATCGCCATCCTCGCCACGGAGATGGTCTTTGCCGTCGCCTTCCTCATCGTCCAAGCCATCTTCATGAGCATGGCCTGGCACCACCTTCAAGTTGCGCTCCGCACGCCATCCCCTCTAGTCGGCGCCTGGCATCTCGACGCCACGCACCAAGCCTCCGGCGCCTTCATCGACCCCGAAGGCCGTCCCATCACTGACCTTTACGTCGCCCCCTCCAGCCGCGCCTACACGCGCTCCACCGATGGCGAGCTCTGGCTCTCCGACGTCGATCTCAACCCCAAGAAGCACACCGTCCGCATGAACTGCTACTTCATCGGCACCCCCACCAACTACGCCTGGCAGCTCTCCGATCCCAACCACCTCATTCTCACCACGGTCCCACCCGAACCACCGAAACCCGGCCCCAAGTACAAGCCCGCCAAACCCGCCGTGCCTTTCACCCCCGCTGTCCTCACCCTCACCCGAACGCCGACGCCCGACCACTACCCGCTCCTCGAGCGCGGCTTCCACTTCATCAACGAATGGCGCTACGAGCGTTAGTCAGCGGAAGACCCCCGCTGTCGGGACGGGCGGTAATAAACATCGCCGGCTGGCCGGGCGCGCTGTTCATGCGCGGCTTCATTCGGCGCCGCTTGGGCGGTACCGAATACATCGGCGGCGTTCATGGAACATCTCGAAGTGAGCGGCGCGGCCTGCTCCTGCGTCTCGGCAATGACAACGAAACCTGGGCCGCCAGAGTCCCCGGCGTTTCACCGTGGCTATGTGCGGACGCCCCATGCCCGCTGGTTTCGCGCCACTCCCGATGCTTGTGCCAACGACGCCCCCCGCCTGCTTGACTCGTTCTCTTGCTAAAAAGGAAAACAACTAGGCGAGAACCCCGCCCGGGCCAGACGGGAAACACATGGCCGTCGTGGTTGACCGGGGTGTCAAGCTAGCAACCGGGCCCATCCGAAACGTTTCGATCATCTACAACACCATTAATAATGTTGTCCCAGGGAACCTTTACGCACATGATTCGGTGACGCGAGTAGCGCGGGGACAAAGATCGAAAGTACAGGAGTCGTCCAATGCTGGATCGAACGCTGCCCGGGGTAAAGGGGCTTCAGCACGTTGTAGTGCTAATGATGGAAAACCGCTCCTTCGACCACATGCTGGGGACGCTTCAAGCCACCAATTCGGCCATAGATGGTCTGACGGGGCACGAAACCAATCCGGATTCGACCGGCGTTCCGGTGACTGTGTCGCCCACTGCGGAATACCAGAGCCAATTGGACCCCGATCCTGACCACCATTTTCCCGCTGCTGACCTGCAGATCTTCGGAGGCGTCACCACGGCTCAAGACCCAAACCGCAAACCGAATATGCAGGGCTTCGTGAAGAGCTATTTCAACCAGCAGAATAACGTCGGCCACTCCCACCTAATCCTCAACTACTTCACCCCCGACAAGCTCCCCGTCTTGACGACGCTCGCCACTCAGTTTGCGGTGTTCAATCGCTGGTTTTCTTCCATCCCGGGGCCTACATTGTGCAATCGCGCCTTTGCTCACTACGGCACATCTTTCGGACAGGTGAGCATGGACGTCTTCTACTGGAACAAGCAATACAAGAGCATCTATGAACGCCTCGTCGCCGCGGGCCAAACGACCAGGCTTTACTACTTCGACCAAGCCAGCTCGTCGCTCGAAGTCGTCAATCTGCTGCAGAATCAGCCTGAGCTGTTTGGCACCTATCAGGACTTCCTCGATGCCTGCAGCCGGAACAAGCTTCCCCAATACAGCTTCATCGAGCCGAATTACACAGATCACGATGCGCCGGACGGCTCCGGAGAATTGATCGCTTGCGATCAACATCCGGATCACGATGTACGTGCTGGGGAGCAGTTCATCGCGACCGTGTACAACGCCATTCACGACAACCCGAACCTGTGGCCCAACACGGCACTCTTGATCGTCTACGACGAGCATGGCGGCATCTTCGACCATGTGCCGCCACCGGCCTGCACACCGGATGGATTCGTCGCTCAACCCGCCGCCACCGGAACACCCGACGCGTTTCACTTCGACCGGCTCGGGGTCCGTGTACCGGCCATTCTTGTTTCGCCCTGGGTGGCGCCCGGTACGGTCATCAATGATGTTTTCGAGCACGCCTGCATTCCGGCAACGCTGACTGAACTCTTCATCGGCGATTACAGTGCGCGTTCCCCGCGTGAAGTTGCCGCCAGCACCTTCCTTGGCTATCTCAACCAACCGGCCGCCCGCGCGGCGACGGATTGCCCAAGCTTCAAGAACGACTAGCTCTGGAGGTAGAGAGATGGATCCGATCCGCGTGCCCGCACCGCCGAAAGCCGCATTCAACAAGCAGCGTCCGATGTCTGATCTCATCAAGTGGCAGGTCAGGCACTTCAAGCATCTGGAACACAAGTTACCCCCTGAACACCGCGCAAAGCTGCCCCAGCACCGCATCATCACCGAGGACGATGCCGCTCGTTACATCGCTCCCATGACAGCTCTGCTTCGCTCCCGGATCGTTCCTGCGCCGGCCACACCCGTAGTGCAGATGCCTTCCCCTCCGCGCCGTAAACAAGGAATATCAATCGCAGCCGCCGTTGAGACTATCAAGCCCGGCCGCAAAGCAAAGAAGTCTTCGACAAAACAGCAGACACGCAAACCCTCTCCGAAGAGGACGAAATGAAACCCTCTTATCGCATCGCCTCCGTCTTGATGATGGCGGCAGCGACTGCCTCTGCTCAGAATTCAGTTCCGAACGAAGGAAGGCTGCACCGTGATTTCCGTGTGGAGAAAGAGGCGCTTGGTGCGTGCACCAGATTGAGCTTCGGCAGCCTTATCGGCTGCGGGCAGACTTTGATGATGGGTCAACCCATGCATATCTCGGTTGGGAGTCTTGCTCCGCAAAACGGGGTCGCTGCTGGACTTGCCTTTGTTGAGCACAAGAACTTCGCGAACGAATGGAGAGCCAACTGGAATATCGACGCGCAGGCCGCGGGCAATGGCTCATGGCGGGCTGGCGGATACATGAAGGCGTATCGTCTTCCTGCTGGCTTCGTCTATCGCACGGCTCCTCTTTTCAATCTGTACTCCCAGAGCATCTCTCTTAACCGCGTGGACTTTTACGGCTTGGGCCCGAATACAACCCCGCTCCCTCACACGACGTTTGGTTTCAGCGAGAACATCACCGGGACTAACGCTGCTATACCGCTTCCCGGCGTTTTTCACAAAGCTGGAATTGCAATCGTCGCCGAACTCAATGCGCGCTTTCCGCAGGTCCGCTCCGGTTCGGATAGTTCCTTGCCTTCTACCGATCGGCTATTTAACGAGACCACCGCCCCAGGACTGACTCATCAGGCCGCATATCTTGAGCCGTCGGAAGGCCTCCGCCTCGATCCGGCGCTCTTCAAGGACCATCTGCGCCTCAACTATCTTCTGCAGTTCCAACAATTCTTGGCGCCCGGAAACAGCACCTATTCTTTCCGGCGCTTCAACGCGGACTTCAGTCACGAAATTCCTCTCTACGCGTTCCTCCCAGGAAATCTTGGGCAACACTACTTCAAAAATCGTGCCGCCCCGTTTTCGCACAACGGCCCGGACGACTGCTCTGGAAGCAGCGGCAGCCAGAACATAGCGCGTGCTCGCGCGGCAGCTGCCGACGCACGTCCCAATCAGGCGCGGCCTTGTCCCATCGTCTCGACTACCGACAAACTCGAAGGCTCCATCACCTTGCGTGCCTTCATCTCAGAATCCTTTGCCGGCCGCGGGAGCTTCGTTCCTTTCTATTTCACTCCCACCATTGGCGGATCAGACATCAATGGCACGAGCATGCTGGCAAGCTATCCGGACTATCGCTTTCGGGGCCCTGATCTGCTGCTATTTCGCGGAACTGTCGAACACTCAATTGGCAAACTTCCCATCGGCGCATTTTTTTCCTTTGATGAAGGCAAGATCGGTCTGCAGCGAGATGACGTGAGCCTGGATCATCTGCGCCATTCCTTCACGGCGGGCGCAACGATCCGCGCTGGCGGATTACCGGTGGTCTATCTTCTCTTCGCTTGGGGAGGAAGCGAAGGCAGCCATACAACCGCCACCGTAAGCCCATTTCTCCTGGGCGGGTCGAGCAGACCATCGCTCTTCTAGTCCCGGCCACGCGACGACGGCATAGGTGCTCGGAGATGTAACGCTAATAGGCTTGACGGCACCATGTCAAAGCAATCGCGCGAGACAGCCTGCGCCGACCGCCTTGATAGGCGATGAGCTAGCTCTGAAACGTCGTACTGCAGTGAATGAGGTGGTGCTGAATGATCTGGAAAGGAATCGTAGGGCAGGGTTACACGAGCGGCGACTTTACAGAAAACGTGAAGACGCAAACGTGCAACCTTACTTGGGTCTTTACTCCATTGACGACGCAAGGCGTTCATTCGCCGTCCTGGAACAGCGTTGCCCGGGCCGTCGAACTGGTTGGCGACTACTCCAGAGAACCTCTAAATCGCAGCTTATTGGCAAATGCGGTTTCAGCCTCGGCTACAACGCACGGCTCCCTTGGCTTGGGTCCGAACAGTATGAAGCTACACCGCGAAGACCCACTTACAACTCATCTCTGCCCCGGGAGCGAAATCTCAAAGGCCTCCTTCATGACGCAGGTCAGTGCAAAGCTAACGACCACTTTCGCGGGTGAGCATACCGATATGACAACTGTTGCGTAATGCGATTGAGACACCGGAGAGGCTTAAATGGTATTCGCTGGGATTAGCGCACGGAATAGCACGCCACAGCAGTTCGCGATAGAGGCTTACGCCTCCGATCAAAGACTCATATGTCTTGGTGCAGTCCTGCTTTGGACCACCCTGCTTTTCGCATGGCTTAGCCCTCTTCGGGTTCTTGCACAGGCGCCGCAGACACAGGGGGCCGTGTCAACGCCGCAAGCAGCCGAATCACCATCGGCTGCCGTAAGCCAGACAACATCCACGGAGCTTGTACTCAGCGGTGAGGCCCATTGTGGAACCGACGATGCCACTCAACATGAGTGCCGGCTCGGCGATCACCTTTACGTCGGTCTCCAGAACCTGAAAGCCTGGATGAATAGCAATCCCGGTAAGATTTCGCAGGTCGCGCTCGTTTTGAATGGACAACTGATTCACGGCATCGCATCCTCAGGCCCCGATGATAGCTACAAGTATTTGAAGTTTGATCTTGCCCGGTTGGACGACAACAAGCAAGACAGCCAGCAAAATCGCGTGGAATGGAATTCACTGATGGCTGACCTTCGCGGCGACAACCAACACAGACTGCACGTCCGCGTCGCCGGCAGCGGCGGGCCCCCATTTTCGGGCCCCGAGGAAGTAGTTACTTTCCAAGTCCTACCCCGCTATAGCTGGGCTGTGCTGGCCTTACTACTCGTGCTGTTAGCCTCCTTCATTGTGCTTGCCAAGAAGAGCGATATCCTTCGCGACCGGCCGAGCGTCAACGGAGTGAAGCAGTCCTACAGCCTCGCCCGGTGCCAGATGGCGTGGTGGTTTTTCTTAGTTGCCGCTTCATATTGCTATCTATGGATCGTCCTGAACAATCGCGACTCTCTTACCCAGGGAGTACTGATTCTTATCGGCGTTAGCGCCGGCACTGGCTTGGCAGCATCTGCGATCGACGCCAGCAAACGGCAACAACGCGATCAACTCCAAAAGGAGAAAGATCAACTGACTGCAAGTGTGAGTGCACTGCCCGCGGCTATTCAGACCGCCACGGATCCGATTATCACAGCACAGCTCATAGCAGACCAGCAGCGCAAGAATTCACGTATGGCTGAAGTCCAGAGCAGCCTGGAAGCGTTACCGACTCCGATAGGTCAGTCCGAGGGCTTCTTTCCAGACATTCTTCGAGATGAGACGGGTATCAGCTTTCACCGCTTCCAGATGATGGCCTGGACGATCATTCTCGGCATTGTTTTTGTCTCATCCGTCTGGCGCGAGTTTGCAATGCCCGATTTCAGTTCCACACTTCTCGGCTTGATGGGTATTAGCTCCGGAACATATGTAGGTTTCAAACTGTCCAGCGCACCTAAGTGATGTCTGTACCATCGTATGTAGTCACAACCGTGAGGAGGCAATTTCATCATGGGCAAGTGTGCGGCACAGGTCTTTTCCGATTTTGCTCCAGATCGATTCGGTCGTCTCGTTGCGAAAGCTGCAACAGAAGGCGTCACAATCGATGGACCTTCAGGCACATTCACGCACAGCGACGTTACCGTCACATGGAATTACGATGCGAATGCGCAGAGCCTGACGATCCAGTGCATCAATGCACCTTTCATTCCTGGCTGCGGCGCTATCAACGCTGGCATTCATAATCTGATCGACAGCTGTCCTTAATGAAGAATGTGGCGTGTGAAAGTCTGCGTATGCCCAGTATATGGCTATGGTGACGGGGTAAGTCATGACTCGAAGCCCGATTCTGATCAGTGTTCTTGCATTTGCGGCTGCAACCACCGCGCTCCGAACCGTCAACAGTCCGGTGATCCCCGCTGCTCACGAGCAGGGTGCGAAGGGGCTTATGTCGACAAAGAGCGCAAAGGGAACGAAGTCAGCCGAATCCGGCACGAATGCAGTGCCATGGTCCGATTCGTTCCATGCGGATCCGGCCGCACAAGGCAAAGCGGTCGCGGAACGAGCCCTGCGATCGAAGATATGCGCATTCGTCTTGTGCCAGTCAGGAGGGGCGGCCACCTCTTCGACAGCCGATGTTTCGAATCGGGGAGGACAACTGCGCATTCCTGCAAAGATGCTGGTTCCATGGTTGACGGAGGACTCTCGGACTAAATCGTCGGACGCTCCTCCGATGTACCAGGAGGCTCCTGAGATTGCTCTCGCCACGGCGCCAGATCCTGTGCACACCCATGGAGCATTGCTTTTCGATCGATCCATCGATGCCATCGAGGATGCGCTGCAGGATAGCGGGTGGGAGTACGAGGGAAGCTGGATGCCCTGGAGTACCGCAACAGCAAAGTCGGAAGACTGGACAATCGAGGACGCCGAAGAAGAGCGGCTGTTCAAGAACGGACGGGAACAATATCCGGGTGTCATTCTCTTCCGATCTTCTCAGGGACACGTACACCGGCCTCCATTGCTCATCTTTGTAATCGGGGACTCGCCGACTACCGGTGTTGTGGCATCGCAGTTCAGCAAAGCCCTGGCGATATTTCTCACACTGTCGAGTAATGCCGCTCAGTTGCAAATTCTTGGACCGGACTTTACGGGAGCAGAGCCCTCGTTCTATGCCCTGCTACGAGATGCGCATGACGTGAATGGCGACCCGCTGTTGGCAAGCAAGCATGCGATCTCGGTGGCAAGCGGCACGATCAGCGATTCGCAGTGCAATCATGTGTTGCCCGATATCCAGCCGCCCCCTTCGGACTTAAGTGGTTGCGGTGACGGTCCCAATCAATACGTTTCGTTCGGGGTGGATAGCAGGTGGGAATTGCAGCAGTTGTGGATCTTTCTCAAGAGACATGGAGTACCGGACGACCAGATCGCTGAACTGTCAGAGGATGAAAGTGGTTTCGGAGAGCTGCTGTCTCACTCGCCTGTTTCGGCGGGGACCAAGCTCAAGGGATCCCAAATGGATGGCATTCTCCATGTGAAGTTTCCGCGGGGCATTGCTCACCTGCGTAAGGCATATCAGAAAAATGCAATCTGGGGCTTCGGAGCCAGCACAGCAGGCGGCAATCTCAACCTGAGTCTCGATTTCGACGAGCCGCAGGAGGCCAATGATTCTGTCGCAGCATTTGCTCAGGAGGATCTGGCCGTTTCGCAGGAAGCGAGTATGGGGCAGCTCGCCTCGATTCTTGAGGAGAGGCAAATTCAGGCCGTGCTGGTGAGCGCATCCGATGTGCTGGATGAAATGTTCGTGACACAATTTCTCGCGCGTCATGTTCCGAATGTCATGGTGGTTCTCCGAGGTACGGACAATCTATTTCTTAGATCGGGAAATGGAGGACTGAGCCGGAACACATACGCGATCAGCCCCTGGCCGCTCATACCGGCAAACTCGACGTGGACCAGTCGGCCAGACGAAGCGGTGTCGCCGCGCTCATTTCCTAGCGGCGACGCTGAAGGCGTCTACACCGCAATGCGCTACCTTGTGGGTGGAAAGACGGCGATGCTCCGAGATTATCGATCGCCAATCGGCACAGTGAAGGCAAGCGATACGGCAGAGGGCACCGCGGCTGCTCCAAGCCGTCCACCTCTGTGGTTCTCGATAGTAAGCAGAGGAGCGTTCTGGCCGGTCGCGTTGTTGGACGATCCCAGCCCCGATCAACAGGTCCAGCGCTCCGCAATCAATTTACCGGTGCTTGATCAGGAGCCGATAAGGAGGATCGCGCCCGTGCCGGCCTCCCCTCTTTCGCAACGCATCATCCTTCTCGTGGGAGTTTTACTTAGCCTCCTTCACGCAGGGAAATGCCTGCGACTGCACCTGATGGAACGCATCGCACCGTGGTATGACAGCTACGACGCCAGCGCACGATATCCGAAACTGATCCTCCAGCTAGTCATAAGCGTGCTTGGCATTATTCTTCTTTGTCTAGCCTACGAGCCACCGATCAGCTCGAATTTGACCAATCATGTGTGGCAGGAAATCCCGTGGATCTTTTTCATCATTGCTATCACCGCATTGAGCCTGGCGGCGTGTCATGTCTGCTGGTCGATATGGCAGAACCACCACAAATCGGGCACCCTTGATGATGGGAGGGTGGCAGTGCCCATGCTTGCCGTTGTGCCTATCGTGGTCATCGGTTGCCTCGCAGTTTGGTGGGGCATTTGGGCATGGCTCACGGGAGGCGAGCTAGCCGATGGGGTTGCCATGTTCTTCGGATTTCGATCAAGACACCCATTGAGCGGTGCATCTCCCGTTTTTCCCCTTTTTCTGGCTCTCAACGGAGTTGTACTTATTTTGCTCAGTCGTCTTAGCCTGCTTAACTTCTCACCATCGATGGCGCCGCGAGTGCCCGATTCCGTTCCAGCCTACTTTCATTGCCCGTCCACAAATGCGGCCCGGGAAATCGACAAGCTGCTGAGCTGGCCCATAGCTGGACAGACGATGCTGCAGAAGGCGAAGACGATAAACGTCAAGATCCAAATAGCGGTCATCATCGTATTGTGTGTTCCTTTCGTCGCGTACACCTTGAATATCGTTCCCGGGATGCTGGAAGCAGCACGAATACGTTGGTTCTTGTCTGGTACGTTGTGTCTCATCGTTATTGCGTTGCTCTCTGATCTTGCTATGGCCGCTGTGATCTGGAACCGGCTGAGAGCAGGCTGTCTGGTGCCACTTGAATCTTCTACATTGCGCCGTGGGTTCAATGCCATCTCCGGTTTGACCTGGAAGTCCTTATGGTTGATGCCGCAGACAGCAAACGTGCAATATCGTGCGATCACGCGCTCTCTGGAACAGTCCTCTAGAAAAATCATGGATCGATGGGCAGATGATCCTACCGGCGGAGAAAGTCTTCGCGATGCCACCCAGAATATGTGGATCGACTACAGTGATGGACGTGAAGACGCGGCGATTACGATGTTCGGTGTCGTCCAGGACAAACTCGCTTCCGCTGGTCAGCGCGTCCTCCTTTGTCTTCATGAGCTCTGGAAGGACGAAGTGGACTTTGTTACTGCGCCTGACCAGTTTGCGAAACCGTCGGAAACACTGGACGGTAAATCAAGCTCCGGGAAACTGACGGCGGTGTTGGAAGAGTGGGTTGCTTTGATCTATGTGCACTATATAAGGCTCGTGCTGGTCCAAATCCGGACTCGGATGGCCACAGCCGCGATGTTATATGTATTACTGGTTTGGACCGTTACTTCCTATCCGTTCATCAATCGGCACGCTCTTACGATCGGGTTATCCGGGCTACTGGGCGTCCTCGCCGCAGTCGTGATCACAACCTATGCATCGATCAATCGCGATCCAATTCTCAGCCGCACAATCAACGAGAAACCGGGACGACTCGACATGGACTTCTTGTGGAAGACGGCATCGATGGTAGGTATTCCCGTGCTCGGGCTTATCGCGTCGCAGTTTCCTGAAGTGAGTAGCTTCCTGTTCTCGTGGATTGAGCCCGGTTTGAACGCGGCCAAGTAAGCATCCGAGTTCATGAACAACATGCACATCGTAAATGGTGGGCTTGCCCACCGCGCGATGCACCGCTGCCTACGTTAGCGTGCGAAGTTATGCGTCTTCGTTCGAACGGAACATTTGATCGCACTTGAGCGATCACTACCTCGTTGCGCAGACATCAAGGTCGCCACTCCTACAAGGAAAGTCGCAGGTGGAATGACTTCGGCTGCGTAAGTGAGGCATATCCGCGCCGAGAGAGACTACATCCATGCCCAGAATCTTTGATACCGGTCCATGGGAGTGCAGGATCAACATAATCGCAGCGGTTCATGAACCAGGTACCGCTTTCTATGCGGCTTCCAATTTGCACGGCCGCGTCAACGTCCGAGGTCCACACCGAAGCAGTAAGCCCGTAACGGCTATCGTTCATGAGAGCCACGGCCTGCGCATCGTCCTTCACTCGCATCAGCGGCGCCACCGGCCCAAATGTTTCCTCTGTCATCACTTGCATTCCATGATCGACATTCGCAAGCACCTGGGGCGCCAGATAAGGAGTGCCTTGCTTGCTGTTGGGGAAGAACGAAGGATCCATCAAAGGTTGCGCTCCCTTGCGAATTGCCTCTTCCACCTTGATACGAACGGAGGCCGCAGCCCGCTCGTTGATCACCGGGCCTAGAGTGGTACCGGGATCCGCAGGATTGTCCAACACGTACTTTTTCGTGAGTTCGACGAACCCCTCAACGAACTTCTCCCAGACATCCTGATGCACGTAGATCCGTTCGACGGCACAGCAGGATTGACCTGAATTGAAAAACACGCCGTCCACCAGGTTCTCGATGGTTGACTCCAGGAAGGCGTCCGCGCGGACATATGCCGGATCTTTCCCGCCCAGTTCCAGACCTGTACTGATGAAGCGCTCTCCCCTCGCGCGCTGTATGCTGTGTCCGCCAGCCACAGATCCGGTGAACGCAACAAAGTCGATCCGTGGATCGCGAACGATGCGTTCCGCTTGATCATTCGCCAGGTGCAGGAACTGAAATACACCTTCCGGCAGACCGGCCTGCGTGAAGGCTTCCGCATATCGTTCGGCGATCAGCGGGGTTTGCGGCGCAGGTTTGAGAATCACGCTGTTGCCCGCCATAATAGCCGGGATGACTACATTCCCGGAGCATAAGTAGGGATAGTTCCACGGCATGAGAGCGAAAACGACACCTACAGGCTCGTTGCGGATGAAGCGGCGGAAATTGTCCGTTGGCTCAATCTCTCGATCTGCGAGCTCTGCCTGGGCGACGTCAATCATGTAGAGCGCCCGCTCCTGAAAGCCGTTTCGAATCTCCATGGGGCTGTAACGAATCGGGCGCCCCATCTGCCAGGTGATCTCGCTTCCAAGCTGAGTAGCGCGCTCCACCAGCGAGGCCACGGCCCGCCTGCAGATCGCTGCACGTTCGGGGATCGGGACCAGCTTCCACTCGCGCTGCGATTGCTTTGCTTTTGCAAGCGTGACTTCAATTTCCGCATCCGATGCGAGCGGACGTTCTACATAGACAGAGCCATCCACAGGACTGATGGTCCGGATTCCAGGGAAATCGGCGGCAGCGTTCTGCGACATGATCACTCAGGAGTTACGTAGGCAGCGGCGATGCCGCCGTCAACCAGGAAGTCCGTGCCGGTCACAAAGGAAGACTCATCCGATGCGAGAAACAACGCGGCGCGAGCGATCTCTGCCGCCTCCCCAAAGCGGCCCATGGGAATGTGGACAAGCCTTCGGTGCTTCTTCTGTTCGGTGTCGAGGAACTTCATCAGCAACTCGGTTCGGAGCGGGCCGGGACACAGTGCGTTTACCCGGATGTTTTCTCTCCCATGAATCACGGCGAGCTCGCGAGTCAAGGCCAGCACAGCGCCCTTGCTTGCCGTATATGCGATTTGGGGGGTCGCCGCGCCGAGCAGCGCCACAAATGAAGCTGTATTCACGATAGAGCCACCACCGGCGCGACGTAACGCGGGGATGCCATATTTGCATCCGAAGAACACTCCCTTGGCGTTGATGTTCATCGTGAGATCCCAGACTTTTTCGTCCGTAGAAATCGCGTCATCGTCTTGGGAGTGCATGATTCCAGCATTGTTGAACAGCACATTGAGCTTGCCAAACTGTTCTTCCGCAACTGCGACCATGCGCTCACAATCCGCCGCTCTGGAAACGTCCGCGCGAACGTACGCTGCTTTTCCGTTCTCCCGCTGTACTAACTCTGCCGTCTGCTCCCCGCCTTGGTCATCGACATCGGCCACGACTACGCTGGCACCTTCGCGCGCAAACAACAACGCAGCCTCGCGGCCGATGCCGCTGGAAGCGCCTGTAATCAGAGCAACTTTGTTCTCGAGCCTCACGGTCGCTTCATCCCTTTCCCTGGGCCTGCCTGTGCCAGATACGCTTCTCTCTTCAGATCCTCTCGAAATACCGCCTGCGTTCCCAGTCTGTTACCGCGCCGTTGAATGTATTTTGTTCAGTCTGGAAGAAATGCGTATAGTGCGTAACCACTTCTTCCCCAAATGCTCGTTGGGTGAAGTCGCTATTTGCAAAATGTTGGACAGCCTCTCCCAGGGTCTTAGGAACCCGGTGAACGTCCGTTGCACCATAAAGATCACCTGAGATGCTTTCCGGAGGCTCGATCTTTTCCCTGATGCCGTCGAGTCCCGAAGCCAAGGCCCCGGCGAAGGCCAGGTAAGGATTGCAATCCGCGCCGGGTATTCGGCATTCGATGCGAAGGCTTTGGTCCCGCCCGACGATCCGGAAGCCGGCAGTGCGGTTGTCATAGCTCCACGCGATGCGGGTTGGCGCCCACGAGCCTTCTACATATCGCTTATAAGAATTTACGGTCGGCGCATAGAACACCATCACTTCCGGTACGTGGCGGATCCAGCCGCCCAGAAACCAACGGAATATATTCGAGCACTTCAACGGACCACATGACTCGTCACCTACAAAAGCATTGACGCCGTCCCGCCACAGGCTGAGATGAATGTGGCAACTGGATCCGGCGGCATTGGTGGCAACCTTCGCCATAAAGGTCACGCTCAATCCCATCTGTTCCGCCACTTCCTTCAGGCATTGCTTGTAGACTACGTGGCGGTCCGCCATCTCCAGGGCTTCTGTATGAAAAATATTGAGCTCATGCTGACCGATGCCCCATTCGCCTTTGGAACTTTCTACTGGAACTCCGGAAAGCTTGAGATGATGCCGCACCGAAGCCGTGTAGTTCTCGTTCCGCGTGCCTTGCAGGATGTGATAGTCCTCGGAATACCAGCCTGCTCCTTCCAAGCCGGCGTAATCCTTCAGGGCGGCCTCGCGATAGCTGTTCTGGAAAAGGTAGTACTCCAATTCGGATGCGAGAACACTGTCGAGCGACAACTCTCGAGCCCGCTCCAATTGCCGCTGCAGGATCGAGCGCGGCGCAATAGCGATAGGTTTTCCAGTCTTTTCGCTTCGCGCGTCACATAAAACGAGCGCCGTCTTCTCCAGCCAGCTTGTCAGACGCAGAGTGTTCAGGTCGGGCGCCAGCTGAAAATCGCCATAGCCAGTCTGCCAACTCGTAAATCGATATCCACTGACGGGCGACATCTCCATATCATTTGCCAGCAGATAGTCACACACATGCGTGCCATGCTCGCTTACGTTTTCGAGGAATGCTTCGGCGTCAAATCGTTTTCCAATCATGCGGCCGCAGTGATCGGTAAAGGCGACGATCACGGTCCGAACCTGGTCGCGCCGCACCAACTCTTCCAACTCATCCAGTCCCATCATTCCGGATACGCGAGGCGTGTCACTCAGTTGGACACCAGACATGGCAGCGTGCCTTTCTTTTCTTAAACGCGACACAAGTACACTATCTTCATTGGAAGAGTTTGTATGAACTCACCTGAGTTTCCCGCTACTCAGCCTGCGTCCGCCCGCGAACTCAACATGGAATACACAAAGAAAGAAGCTCACCAGGCTCCCCTGGCAGCCGGCACAATAACGTCAACGATTCTTCATACTAGCAACCTGCATCTACGCGCCGTTATCTAATTTCGGCAAAGCGGCGCGGCGAAGGACCTTAACGAACTTCGCCAATGGTGGCCTGCGGCTCTGTGCCAATGGCTAACCGGCAACGCAGGCGGTAAAGAACGTAACCGACAGCAAGCAGGAGGACGAAGAGCAAAGAAACCAGTGGGTTGAAATACACCAGGCTGCCCAGAGCAATCGACGCGCTGAATAACGTCCATGCCGGCGTATATGGGTATCCGATAGCGCGAAACGGCCGCGGCAGATCGGGCTCGCGCTGGCGTAAGCGGATGAGTGAGACCATGCTGACGATATACATCAGCAAAGCACCCAGCGCTGAAACGGTCACAATATTTGCCGTCAGCGGTTGTCCGCCAAAGTGAATTACGTTGTCACTGAAAATGGCGGCAATGCCAACTACCCCTCCGGCGAGGATAGCAACCCACGGCGTATCAAATCTGGGATGAATTGCCGCCAGAAACCTGGGCAAAAATCCAGCCCGCGCCAACGCAAATATCTGACGTGAATAGCCGAGAATAATGCCGTGAAATGACGCGATCAGGCCGAAAAGACCCAACCAGACCAGCATATGCAGCCAGCCGCTCCGAGCGCCGACGATCAGCTTCATGGCTTGCGGCAGCGGGTCATTGATGTTCGCCAGCATGCGCCAGTCTCCAACCGAGCCGGCAAAGCACATGACGCCGAGCGCAAGCACCAGCAGCGTTCCGATGCCTGAAAGATAGGCGATCGGTATGGAACGCTTCGGGTCGCGAACCTCCTCCGCAGCCATGGCCACCCCTTCAATAGCCAGAAAGAACCAGATGGCAAACGGAACTGCGGCGAACATTCCTCCGACTAAATGTGGAGACACGCGATCACTGCCAGCCCACCCGTGACTTAGGAAATTATGCAGATGCGAGCCGGGCGACACGACTGCCATGAACACGACCAGTTCCGCAATGGCCAACAGGGTGACAATCACCTCGAAGGTGGCGGCAATCTGGACGCCTAGGATATTGAGCAGCATAAAAACTACATAGGCCAGCACGGCTGCCGACCGGGGAGATAAAGACGGGAATTGCACATTGAGATATGCCCCGATAGCAAGAGCAATAGCCGGGGGCGCAAAAACGAATTCGATCAACGTGGCCGCACCTGCGAGATAAGCGCCTGTCGGACCCAACGCCCGTTGGGCGTAGGCAAACGGACCGCCCGCGCGTGGAATGGATGTCGTCAGCTCAGTGAATGAAAAGATAAAGGCGGTATACATCGCCGCGATGAACAAGGTCGTTATCAGGAAGCCGAGCGTGCCCGCATGCGCCCATCCGTAGCTCCAACCGAAATACTCGCCTGAAATAACCAGGCCGACAGCAATGGCCCATAACTGAAGAGTGCCCAGTGTGGCCTTCAGGTGTTTTCCGTCGTCCAAGCGTCGCTCCCAAGTATCCCTATCGTTTGACTGCGCCTCAGCAGGAGCCACCAGAATAGGCAGATTGACGTTCATTCCAGTAGCGGAATTCGGCAAAAACGCTCCGCGGTGTGTCCGCTCGCCGAAGGGACAAGGCAAATGGCCCTGCGGGAACTCCGGAACGGAGCACCTCCGCAAAGTGAGCGGCAGGAATACAAGAAGAAAACGTTTCGACTCGAAAGAGAAGTGCCCTTGCGGGTAGTGTCAAGGCGGCGGCGGCAAATCGCAGAAACTCGCGCCGCAGGAACAACTTACTCACTCTCCGCCACCCCGTTTGGATCTTTTGCGCACGAATTCATTTGTTTGTTATCAAAGTGAAGGCATAATCTTCGCACACAATCCTCCTTGGGAGATGCAGGAATGCTCTGGGCGGATAAGCCGGTCTGCGACGGCGCCCAATCACGATCTATGGATGGCGTCCGGGTGTCGGTTGCCACGGATGCCGATGACCATGCCGCGAATCTGACTGGCTGGAAGCAGTCTTATGACCAGTTGGCTCCAGGGCGGTTTCGAGGCACCTTGCGCGAACTCTGGCTCAGTTCGCAATTGCAGATCTTCGAAGAGACGACCAGTCATGCTGTTCGCCAGAGCTGTGAAGTGTGGAAGGGTGCGTTTTGGTTTGGAATTCCGGTAGGTGACGGACCGCCGGGCCGGATCGGACTACGCGCGCTCGACCGACGCGACATCGCAGTGCGTCCAGGCGGAATCGAATTCGAGCTCATGACGCCCTCCTCATTCCGCATTCTGGGGCTGGTATTCGAAAAGCAACTCCTGCTCAATTACATCGCCGAGATGGAACAGATCACGCTGCCTCCCTCGATGCTGGACTGCGAGATACTTCACACTTGCAACATCGAGCGCAATCGGCTGGAGGAGATCCTCCTTCCCCTGTTTCAGCATGGACTGCGAGTGCATCGCAAGCAGGCCCGTGACGCACTGCGAGACGCGCTGCTGGCTGTCATTGCCTCGAACTGCATGGCGGGCATGCCCCCGGAGATACCTTCTCTTACCTATACCGGCCGCCATCGGCTGGTGCAGCGGGTACGCGATTTTGCGCTGGCGCATAAGGACGAGCCTCTTTCCATCCCTCAGCTTTGCCGCACCTTTCATGTCAGCCGCCGCACCTTGCAGTACGCATTCCATGAGGTAAGCGGCATTAGTCCCGGGACCTACTTGCGAACGTTGCGGATGAATGGAGTACGGCGGGCTCTGCGCGCACCCCAACATCCGCTCATCGATGTGCAGGACCTTGCCGCTCAGTGGGGCTTCTGGAACCCAAGCCAATTCGCCTGTGACTACAAGAAGCTCTTCGGCGAAAGACCTTCCGACACCTTGCTTCGCCGCTCCTGAATTCATTCCTTTTGCCAAATCTCGATAACAGGCTTTAGCGGTAAAGCGCTATGTTCCGTGTAGGAAGGCCTTGCATCTGCGCGGACATTCACGATGCGCGGCCGGGCAAGCGGATGGAATGGTCTGCAACATGATTCACGACCATACGTCACATACAGCTCACGCGCCGGTTTGCCCTGCTGACTTAGTCAGGCAAGTAGGCTGCCGCGGTGTGCGGAGCTACACAAAATTACGGGCTATATTGCTTAACTTCCAGGAGGAACCCACTATGCCGAAAAAATCAGGCACGCCCCGCCTACGCTGCTTGCAATTTCTGCTGCCCATGGCCTTACTCTTCATCTCTCTGATCGGCTTGAGAGGCTATGCGCAGTCCACCCAGGGCAGCATAATTGGCACGGTGGAAGACACCGCCGGCGCCCTGGTTCCGGACGCCACCGTCACCCTCACCAATACTGGAGAAGGGACCGTGCGTACCTCCAAGTCCAACGCACAGGGCGACTATGCGTTCCTCGATGTAAAAGCAGCCCGCTATACGGTCGAAGTCTCGCAGCCCGGTTTCCAGAAATGGTCAGTCACCGGGGCCGTTCTCAACACTCAGCAACAGCTCCGTATCGATGCTTCGCTTTCCGTTGGAAGCTTCGATCAGGTGGTGAACGTCTCGGGCGATGCGGTCAGCGCCATCGATACAGACTCGCCCTCCATCAGCGCGACCTTCTCCTCTACGGACGTTTCCCACTTGCCCGTGAACACACGTGCCAGCGCCGCCGGCACCAGCGCCTACAACATCCTTGGCGCCCTGCCGGGGGTCCAGGCGGATGCTTCGAACGGTGCTGGCTCAAACGGAACTCTTGTTTTCTCGCTGCAGGGCGGGCTGCCATTTGAGAGCGAGACCGCGGTCGATGGCATCACGGTCCGCAGCGCAACCGGCGGCAACAGATCCATTGCCGACGCATTTCCGTCCAGCGAATCCATCTCGGAGGTGCGCGCGGACGGGGTTCTGAACAATGCGGAATACGGTCAGCCCGGGCAGTTCACGATCACCACAAAGGGCGGCACCAATACCATCCACGGCGCTGCGTTCTGGTATCACCAGAATGCCGCTTTCGATGCCATCCCCTATACCTTCCCCACGACGAAGGTGAAACCGAAGCTCATCGCGAATACCTACGGGGGCAGTTTTGGCGGTCCGGTCTTCATTCCACACCTCTACAACGGTCACAACCGGACCTTCATCTTCGGTGCATATGAAGGATGGCGGCACCCGTCCACCACGCCCCTTACATACAAGGTTCCCAGCACTCTCATGAAGCAGGGAGACTTCTCGAAATATAGTTCTCCGGACTTCACCGGCACACTGCGCAACCCCTTCACTGGCGGAAGCTACGGAACGAAGCTGCCTACGGTGAATGCGGCTGCGCAAAAGCTGCTCTCGTTCTACCCCGATCCAAACGTTGGTGACCCGAGCGTCTACGTAGACGACGGTAGTCCCAATTACATCGTCAACAAGGATTCCAGCGGCACATCGGATCAGTTCGATATCCGTGCCGACCAGTACTTTGGAGCGAACCAGAAGTTTCTTCTCTGGGGACGGTTCACGTTCAAAAACTACCCCACGACCACCCCGGAACCGCTGAATGTTCCCTCCGCACAGAACGCTAACAAGAGCCGAGTGTTGAAGATCAGCGCGAACTACTCGCTCACCTCATCGCTCATCAACGAATTCGGCTTTGGATTCGTGCGCTACAGCACGGGTCAGACCAACAGTTTCGACGGCACTACATTCACGAAAGGTCTGGGCCTGAACGGCCTTCAGAACCTCTTCTACAACGGCATTCCGGAGTTGGATTTCAACAATCTCAGCGCCCTGAACGCGGACCGACTTAGCTCCGTCACCAAATCCAATACTTTCGTGTATACCGATCAGTTGAGCTGGTCCAAGGGCAGCCATCAGATGAAGTTCGGTCTGGACATCAGCACTGTCGAAGCCATCACACCGCTTGGCTTCAACGGTTCTGACAACTACGGCACCTTCCAGTACAACACCTCAGGCAGCGCCGGCCTGTTTACCGGCGTGGACTTCGCTGACTTCCTCACTGGGCTTCCGTATCAAACTTTCTACGACGTCGTCGCGCAAGACAACGATGGCAAATCGACCCACTACGCCTTCTTCGGTCAGGATCAGTGGAAGGTGAATCCGAATCTAAGTCTTAGCTACGGATTGAGATACGAATTGTTGCCCGGCTATTATGACCCTAACGGCGACATCGGCAACTTCGACCCGAGCCTTCAGCTTGCCGGACGCTCCATCTATCCCAATGGCAAGCAGAGTCTGCTCGCCCAGGCATTTCTTGCCAGCGCCAATGCCTGCGATCCGGACGGAATTAACAACACCAACTCCGCTGTCGTAAATGGTGCGCCGTGCATGCCGGTCCTCACCAACAGCCAGGCTGGCTTCCCTGCAGGACTGAAGAAGTATCCGCACCTGCGTTTCATGCCGCGATTCGGCGTCGCGTACCGCCCATTCGGCGATGACAAGACGGTCGTACGTGGCGGCTTGGGTATCTATAACATTACGCTGCTAGGCTCCAACTTCTATTCACTCACTGGCACCCTGCAGGCACAGACCACGCAGTACACAAACACCTACGACACCACCACCAACGCCATTGGTTATCAGTGGCCGCAGATATATGGCGGCGCCGGCAATGGCGGCTGCACGACATGCTATGGGCAGGACTACTTCGGCACCGCCAACAGCACGAATTGGAAAGATCCCTACACCGAGCAATGGTCGCTCAGCGTCGATCGTGATTTCGGTTCCGGTTACGCGGGCCGCCTCTCTTACATCGGTTCAGAGACGCACCAGCTTGTATGGGCGCCGGATGAAAACACGCTGCCCTTCTCTAATACTGTCTCTGCTTTCAACCAGCCGATCACTGCGCGTCTGTTTCCAAACTGGGGCCGCATCAATACGCGTGCCACCGGCGCAAACGCCAGCTACCACTCGGCACAGGTGGACTTCAGCCACCGCTTCCAGAAAGGCCTGCAGATCGACTCCACCTACACCTTCGCGAAGGCCCTCTCTGACAATCAAGGCCCTGCCAACAATGGCTTCGCCGGTGAGAGTGGCGGATCGCGCGCCACGTCCATCCTCGACCGCGCAGAGGACTTCGGAAACGTCTTCGGCACGCGGCGTAATCGTTGGAACACAACTGCCGTCTACGATCTTCCGATCGGGCGCGGGCGTCAGTTCGGCAGTTCTATGTCTCGGTTGGAAGATGCCTTCGTGGGCGGATGGCAACTCTCCAATATCTTCCTGTGGCAGACCGGTCCCTTCGAATCTACCTATTTCCCCAGTGGTCAAGGTGACCCCTCCGGCACCGGATCCGGTCTCAACGGCGCCGCCGCCGGATTTGACGGCGGCCACCGCAACCAGGCTCCGGATCGCAACTTCAACGTCAGCGTCAAGCCCGCAGGTCGCAGCCGCCTCAACTGGATCAATCCCACCGCATTCACCTGCCCGGGCTATTCCGGGTGGACGCCCGGAAACCCTTGCACCACCGGAGCCGGCTTTGACCCCACAACAGGCCTACCCCTCAGCCCGGTTCCCAACCCCATCGGCCGCTTCGGCAATGCGCAGGTTGGTTCCGTGGTGGGTCCCGGCACCATCAACCTCTCGAGCGGTCTTAGCAAGACCTTCCCCATCACGGAACGAGTACACCTGCGGGCCGAGGGTACTTTCACCAACATCCTCAACCACACCAACCTTGGCGATCCCACGACCAACATCAGCAACACGAGCTTCGGCCTGATTACCAACACCATCGGCTCCGACTTTGGGGGCGCCCGCTCTGGTCAGGTCTCCATGCGGCTCGAGTTCTAAGGCACGTTCCACTCGGTAACATGCGGTTGCGGGAATCACTCGGCGATTCCCGCAACCGCAATACCACTAACCAGCCACCAAACTAGTGATGGAATACACTAGACTGCGCCAAATCTTTTTTGCCGTTTCCGCCGCAGTCGCCATCCGAGAGCATCGCGTTAGAATCACGGGTCAGCCTTCCATGACATTTAAAAACAGCCGGCGCGATTTCCTTCGCGTGACAACAACCGCCGCTGGAGCGGCCATGCTGCCCGCCACCATTCGGAAGGCCCTGGCGATTCCTCCTGACAGCCGGACCGGTACCATCCGCGACGTTGAGCACGTCGTCATCCTGATGCAGGAGAACCGCTCCTTCGATCACTACTTCGGCACCATGCGAGGCGTGCGCGGCTTCAGCGATCCCCGGCCGGTATTGTTGCCTGATGGAAAGCCGGTCTGGTATCAGGCTCCGGCCCAAGTCCAAACCAAACACTATAAAAATCGGGGTCTCCGTTCCGATGCAACGCATGTTCTTCCGTGGTACATCAATCCGCAGAAAACCACGGAGCACCAGGCTGGAACCGATCACGGCTGGGCAAGCGGGCACGGCGCCTGGAACCATGGACACTGGAACGAGTGGGTCACACAGAAGCAGGATGTGCTCACGATGGGATATCTCAAACGTCACGATGTGAGCTACCATTTCGCGCTGGCTGAAGCATTTACGCTGTGCGATGCGTATTTCTGTTCAGTACATGCCAATACCTGTCCGAATCGCATCTATCTCTGGTCCGGCACCTGCGATCCACGCAACGTTATGGGTCGAAAAGAGAATGGTCCCGGTCTGTGGGAGCGGCCAAAGACCAATGGCTACACATGGACCACCTATCCGGAACGGCTGGAAGCGGCCGGCATTCGCTGGAAACTCTATCAGGGAGGGACCGGCGAGCCAGGAACTCCCACCGATAACTACACGGACAATTCTCTTGAATTCTTTGCGGCGTACCAGGCGAAGGAAGGCGCCGATCCTAATGGTCCTCTGATAAGAAATGGAGTGAGTAATCACACCTTGAAGGACCTGCGCGACGACGCCGTCGCGGGAAAACTGGCACAGGTAAGTTGGATTGTTGCTCCATACAAGTATTGCGAGCATCCGGAGGCATCGCCAACAGACGGCGCTTACTTCATTGACAAGGTCGTCGAAGCGCTCACGGAAAATCCGGAAGTCTGGAGCCGAACTGTCCTGCTCCTGAACTACGACGAAAACGATGGATTGTTTGATCACGTCGTTCCCCCGATGCCGCCCCTATCCAGCGACCCGGAAGCCGGTGGCATGGTCTCCAGCGACCTGGAAGCGAGTCTCAAAGACGAACTGCTCGACCTTAATCGCTTCCCTGCGGAGGATCATCCCCTTATTCCAGGCTACAAGACTGAGGGGTTGCAGCCGATTGGGTTGGGACCACGCGTCCCGATGACCATCGTCTCTCCCTGGACGCAGGGCGGCTGGGTCTGCTCCCAGGTATTCGACCACACCTCTGTTCTCAGGTTTCTCGAAGTTCGCTTCGGAGTGCAGGAGCCGAACATCAGCACATGGCGTCGCGCCGTCTGCGGTGATCTGACCGCAGCCTTCGACTTCTCCCACCATCCTGAACCCGCTGTTACGCACTTCACAGTTCCGAAACCAGTGGCGACCCTGCACCAGCCTTATCATGTGCCCGAGGAACAGGAGATGCCGCAGCAGGAAGCGGGCACGCGCAAATCACGGGCGCTTGCTTATCTCCTGATGGTGGATGGTCATGCGGAAGGCGACAAGTTCCACCTACAGTTCACAAACGGCGGCAGCGTGGGCGCGGCATTTTCTGTGCACGATGGAGTACAGCCGGAGTCTGCGCCGCGCCGCTATGCAATCTCCGCCCGAGAACAACTAAGCGATGCATGGCAAATCGAAGGCCATGCGCGAGAATTCGATCTCATCGTGCACGGGCCTCACGGCTATCTTCGGCATTTCCGTGGAGACCTGGCGAACAGTGTTGTAGAAGCCAAGGTCGGCTACATATCCGGGCAAGAAGCTGCGTTGCTGTCGCTGATTAATGCAGGCACACAGCCGGTCACCATCACGGTGGCCGAACGATACGCCGGGACCCGTCAGGAAATCGCCGTTCCTCCCGGAGAAACTCAGCAACACGAATACCCTTTGGAGCGCAGCTTCGGTTGGTACGATCTGAGCGTAAGGTCGGTCCAGGAGAGATACCTGCGCAGGTTTGCCGGGCATGTCGAGACCGGCCGTCCGAGCACCAGCGATCCCGCCACCTATGCGGAGGGTTGACACGCCGCTACGGATGCTTTCAAAAGACTCGAGATCATCCGGGTGGGGCAGTTTGTAATAGCCTGTCAATCCGCGGCGGATCGCTTCCAGAATCGGCTGTCCTCTGGTTACGGATGAGGCAGCCCCTTTGCCGCTAGCTTTCCTTTGCTAACTAATTCTCTAGTTGCTCGTCTGAATGAATACAGATCGCCGGACCACTCCCGGCTGAAGGGACTGATGCCTCCCAAGCGCTCCAACACGCTCACCGAAGCTGAACTGCGCATCATGCGAGTTCTGTGGACGCGCGGGGAGTCTCTGGTCAGCGACCTGGTTATGGCGATTTCAGAGGACACCCCTCTTGCCTACACCTCTGTGCTAACGACGGTTCGCATCCTTGAGCAAAAAGGTTATGTGGAGCACCGGCAAGAAGGACGCGCCTTCCTCTACCGTCCTTGCATCGCCCAGCATGAAGCCAGCCGCTCGGAAGTCAGCCATCTACTGCATCGCTTCTTCGGTAATTCGCGAGAGCAGCTTTTGCTCACCCTCCTCGGCGACGGCGACATCACAGATGGCGAACTGCAGCGCTTGAAAAAAGCCATCGCTGAAGCAGAAGGCTCTGGTGAAAGGGACGATGCATAGAGATGCAGCCGACCACGATTCACATATCTATTGAGATCGCGCGGTTCATCGCGCAGGCAGTCGTCACCGGCTTATGGCAGGGCCTGGTACTGATCGTGGCCGTCGGAATCTTTCTGCATTTCATGTCGCGCTTAGGCGCCGCTGTACGATTTGCGCTCTGGGGATTAGCTTTCACGCTTGCGGCTACGCTCCCTCTCATGCATCTTCCCGCCGGCACGCTCAGCAAGCCGCATGTGACCTCTGCAGTGATGCATCTGGGAGCAGAGTGGGGATTTGCCATCGCCGCGATCTGGATCATCCTTATGCTTGTGCGTGGCACTCGCCTCCTGATGCATGCGCTCTATCTGCGGCGCGTCTGGAAACGTGCGACGCCTGCCCCCTCTGAGCCCGCGATTCACGCACTTCTGCGAAGCGGACCACGGGCCGCAGAACTCTGCACGTCCGAAGACGTAGATTCGCCGAGTGTGATCGGCTTCTTCTCGCCGCGCCTTCTCATACCGGCGTGGTTATTTGCAGAGCTCGCGCCGTCGGAACTGCAACATATTGTGCATCATGAATGCGAGCATCTGCGGCGCTACGACGACTGGATAAATCTCCTTCAGCAAATAGGCCTCGTACTCTTTCCCTTGAATCCGGCACTCTTCTGGCTGAACCGCCGATTAGGTCTTGAGCGAGAGCTTGCATGTGACGCTAGTGTGGTTGCTTCTACAGAAGCGCCATTTGATTACGCCCGCTGCCTGACAAGGCTGGCGGAACATCATCTTTACCGACGCAGCGTTGCGCTGTCGCTCTCCGCATGGGGCCGCCAGTCGGAGCTCACGCGGCGCGTTCATAATCTGCTGCGCCCTCCCGTCAAATTGTCTCGGCTGCAGGCACGATTCTCAGTTGCCATGATCTGTGCCGGGTTAATTGCCGGTGCTGTCGAGATGGCTCGCTTCCCTCATTTCTTCTCTTTCACCGACGCCACCACGGCTGCTCTGTCGGCAGCCCCCAGCGGTGTGGTTCCAATGCAGGCAAATCCTCGCGCGCTTCCCGTGGTCTACCATCCAACCGCGCAGGCACATCCAACTTTATTGAAGGCTGTGTTCCCTGCACGTAACGTACATCGCACCCGGGCCAAGATGCGCTCCGCAGCCCCTCTGCACCCTGCCCACATCCCGAAGGCAGTTCACTCGCAACCGCAGTTTTTGTTAACAACCTTCACCGCACAGAGGACCCTGTCCAGCAACTACACGGCTGCCGTCTCTGCTCAGTCCGCTCGATTCTCATCCTCTTATGCCGCCGTTCAATTCAACAACGGCTGGCTGATCATTCAACTGTAGTCACCCCAAAACAACTGCAATGAGGAAGAAATATGCCCGCATCAACTAATCAATTAGTCTTAACGCTTCGTAGACTCGCTGTGCCTGCTAGCCTGGTCGCAGTTGCGGTGGTTGGCTCAACACTCTACTTCCACCAAAACAATGTTCATGCAGCCGGGGTAACTGCCGCTCCGCTGGACGACAACAGCGTAGCCGCCTTGACTTCTGTCGATCGCGCTATGGAGTCGCTTGCCTCCCGCGTCACTCCCGCCATCGTCAATGTTGCCGTTACCTCCAAAGCCGAAGAGCAACAAGCGGATGCGCAAAGAGGAGAGCAGGAAGGTATGCCTCCAGGATTTTCACAGTTTTTCGGCAACGGCGGCGGACGCATGATGCCGCAGCAGCCTGAGCTGCAGCATGGCATTGGCAGCGGTGTCATCATCTCGCCGAATGGTTATATCGTGACGAACAATCACGTCGTAAACGGAGCTACACAGATCCGCGTAACCCTGCATGATCGTCGCGTTCTGAGCGCAAAAGTGATCGGTGTAGACAAGCTCACCGATCTGGCTGTGATCAAGGTCGATGCCCGTGATCTGCCAGCCATGTCGTGGGGCGACTCCGCGAAACTGGAGCCTGGCCAAACTGTGCTCGCCTTTGGCAGTCCGTTTGGCTACTTCCAGTTCTCGGTGACACGCGGCATCGTAAGCGCGGTCAATCGGCAGAACCCGTACTCGGATGACGCGCGGAAGTTAGGCGGCTATATTCAAACGGACGCGGCAATCAATCCGGGAAACTCCGGCGGTGCACTGGTCGATGCGCACGGTGAGCTGGTCGGCATCAACACCTTCATCATCTCCAACAGCGGCTCCTTCGCCGGAGCAGGCTTCGCTATCCCATCGCAGATCGCCAGGTCAACTACCGATCAGATCATCAAGACAGGTGGCGTGCATCACGGCTATATCGGCATCAGCATGAATGATGTGACGCCGCAGAATGCACACTTCTTCAATCTCACGAATGCGACCGGCGCAATTGTCGCACAGGTCACCCCGGATTCACCCGCCAGCCATGCCGGCCTGCAGAATGGTGACGTGATCCAGCAGCTGAATGGAGAAAGTCTTGTGAATGGCAGTGCGCTGCAGATGGCAGTCGCAGATATGACGCCGGGCACCAAGGTACAACTCGGCATACTGCGCAACGGCCAGTCGAAGACGCTCGATCTGACAGTAGGCGAGTTCCATGCGAACTCCCAGAATGCTGAAAACGGAGGTGGCGAAGACGGCGCGGGGGGCAACAACGCCAAACTCGGTCTCGCTATGGCTGATCTAACGCCCGACGTACGCCAGCAGCTCAACGTTCCGGACGGAGTGAAGGGTGCCGCCATTCAAAGTGTCCGGCCCGGCAGTCCCGCGGAAGATGCTGGCCTCCAACCCGGCGACGTCATCGTGCAAGTAAACAGAAAAGATGTCGACACGGCAAGTCAGGTAGTCAATAGCGTTCATGCCGTTCCGCGGGGACAGGATGTGCTCCTACTGGTCTGGTCTAAGGGCGGTGAAGGCTATCGCGTCCTTCATCCCGATCAAGGCTGAGCTCGTTGCAACCGGATAAAACGGGCCGCCACCGTCAGTTATGGCGGCCCTATCCCTTAGCTCTGAGCTGCGTGTCCATCTGGGCCCACACCTTTTCTCTGCTCTTACCTGTGGAGGCAGTTCGCTTTGAACGCGAACGCCGCCTACTGGAATTCAACAGAAGCTTTATCTTATCCAGGTAGCTGGCCGATTCACTCCTGCAACCCAAAACTGAATAGATCGGAGCCTGACGCGATGGCGACGTACTGTTTGCCTCCTACCGCATAGCTCATCGGAGATGCGTGAAGCGTTTGCCCTGTGTTGAAGTGCCACAGGGACTTGCCGGTCTTGGCATCTGCCGCTTCGAAAGAATCTGCATCATCGGCAAAAAAGACAAGACCCGTTGCGGTTGTCATGACGCCACCCCAGGAGTGAGAATCCCCTGCTTGCGGATAGCGCCAGGCGAAAGTCTTCGTTTGCGGATCAAAGGAAAGAAGAATGCGTTCCGTTGTATCGTTTGGATCGTGCTTGGTTCCTGTTGAGTAATACTCTCGGCCCTCTTCAAATGGGGCTGGATCAACAAAATATACCGAGCAACCCTCAAGAGCCAAAAAGTAGAACAAGTGTGTCGCTTCGCTATAAGAAGGCGAGAACCAGTTGGTGGCACCTACAACGCCGGGACAAATCAAGGTTCCATCGGGGGTTGGCTTTAGATCCGTAACCATCGGACGACCATTCGCGTCCACTCCGGTCGCCCAATTGATCTTCTTTGCAAATGGCGTAGCCGATAGGAATTTCCCATTTGTTCGATCAAGGAGATAGATGAATCCGTTTCGGTTTGCCTCGATGAGAAGCTTTCTGGGTTTTCCCTGATATTGCATGTCTACCAGGACTGGCGTTTCCGCGCCATCGTAGTCATATAGATCATGCGGTGTAAATTGGAAGTACCATCTCAACTTTCCGGTATCCGGATTGATCGCGAGTATGCTTGCGGTGTAAAGGTCATCGCCGGGCCGGACGCTGCCATCGTAATCCGGCGCCGCGTTACTCGTGCCCCAGTATAGGGTGTTCAGCTCGGGATCATACGTTCCGGGCATCCAGGTTGTCCCACCACCGCGCAGATAACTATCTCCAGGCCAACTTGAAGAGCCGAATTCTCCGGGGGCCGGAATCGTCCACAAACGCCATACCAACTTACCGGATATAGGGTCGAACGCCGCTAGAAAGCCGCGAACTCCGTCGTCGCCGCCTGATGTTCCGACCAGTACTTTGTCCTTTACTATCAGGGGGGCACTCGTGGCTCCGTAGTTCTTGTTCCAGTCTGCGTATGCCACGTCCCAGATCAGGTTTCCCGATCGTGCGTCCAGGCACAGCAGGTGAGCATTGTCGGTTTCCATGTAAAGTCGCGTGCCTAAGAGAGCCACGCCGCGGTTGATATGACCGGAAGCATCATCGATCAAGCCCTTAGAAACCGGCCGAGAATAGTGCCACAGAACCTGACCGGTTTGCGCATTGAGGGCATATGCATCGTTGGAGGCTGTGACGTACATAATTCCCTTGACAACTACTGGCGTAACTTCGAGGATTCCGGCATTCCTGCTGTGGAAGACCCACTGCGCCTGGAGATGTCTGACATTTTGCGGAGTGATTTGCGTAAGGCTGCTAAAGCGCCTTCCTGTGTAATCACCGTTGTAAGAAGGCCAGTCGTCCTTGATGGTTCGAGAGAGCAGCTGTGAGGCTTGTACACCTGCGGCAGGTGCAACTGATGGATGACTATCCTGCGCGCTCAAGGGAACAGACAATAGATATGCACATACGGTGATTAACCATCTCCTCTGTAGCCTCATGCGGTCAGCGTCCTTCATCCCTTCCGGTTACAAATACCTCGCCGAGAGCTCCGCGATCTACCCCGCGGCCATCGATCAGGTGAACCGAGACTCGCGCTACGCTCTTAGTCGTTGTTATTGTTTGTGAGAGCTGAACCAAGTCTTGCGGTTGAACCGATCGGAGGAAAACCTCCTCCGTTTCTGCTCCACGTTCATCATAAAGATATGCCTTCAGCGCGCCTGGGAAGTAGACCCCAAAACTGCCCGAAAGCTTGATCTTCCCATCACTGTTCTTTGCGACAAGCGGTCGGCCGACCAAGCCTGCGTCGGTAACGGTTTTCAAGTCAGGGCTCATACGTGACGGAAACCAATAGGTATCCATTGTGTATGTTTCGCCAGGGGCTAAGACCGCCATGGGGCTGTTGAGCTCTGCCTCCATATAGTAGGGAGTCTCATTAATATTTGTTGAGGTCAGGTAGGGCATGCCCTGCGCATTCAGTTGCACAGTGGGTCCATTTTTGTAGAAGATGACCGAAGCCTTTCCGGGATAATCTGCACCCTCGATGTACCTGGTCTTTTCGACCATCGCATATTGAGTTGCGCCATCCACTAGCGCAATCCAACCAGCGACTGAGTCTAGCCACACCTCGTTTTCGAAATATTTCCAATTTAGCCGAAACAGCCCGTCCTTCAAGCTAAACGAGGGATCATTAGCCAGCCCGTCACGGATGTGATAACCGTTCAAATAGGCGGAGCGGGGATTAAGCGGCGCAAACGCCCAGAAGTCATGATTGTATTGGTTGCGATCGCTGGCGTCGGACAGGTCATATTGAGAAACAGACTGCACAGACCAGGCAATGGAGTGACCCGTGACGTTCCTGGTAATCGCATGGAAGGAGATCTCAGGGGAGTCGCTGCCGATACTTATCTCCCGCGTGTATTGAAGGCCCGTGGGCGCGTCCGAGGGGCCCTCCAACCGTACCGTGCAGCGATTGTTTTGTGACAGAATCGAGAAGGCATATGCGCCGTCGTCGAGAGCAGTAGAAGCTCCCGTCCAGTGCTGCTCGTCATCATTGCCCTCCGGTAAGGGCCAAATCTTGTCGCCACCATAGTTAATCCAGCGGCCCGCAGCCTCGACGGGGGAAATGTACTTACCCTTGTAGACCTGGTTAACGAACAGATAGGGATGTCCATTGAAACTGACTTGCATCAGCCGGCCGCCCAACTGAGGAACAAAGGTTAGTTTCACCCATTCGTTCTCTACCTCCTGGGCTTGCCAACCGTCGAAGACTACTGCACGAATCTGACATGAGGATGATGGAGTGGGCGTGGACTGCTGAGCACTCGCCGAAGACACCACGAGAGCAAAGGCAAGGAAGCAGCTGACGGCTGTCAATTTCATCTAAATGCGCTTTCGTTCAACGGAATACCTTCTTGTGAATGGATCGTAATGAGAGCCGGCCGCCCTTCTTTGCTCCATCCATGGTCTCGGAATCTAGTTGCCCGGTCCTGTGCGAATGCCTTTGGCCGCTGGGCCGGCTACTGAGTGTTTTACAGCGATGAAGGAGATTTGCTCGGCAGCCTCACTGTGCGCGTCCAAGTTCTGCTGCAGCACAGATCTGGCAGGATAACGGCCCTCAAAAAACTTGCCGTATAGCGCGTTCACCCGATCGGCGTCTTGTATCTGGCGCAGATAGACGGTACTGGAAACAACATCGGAGAAATCCATGTCTGCTTCTTGTAATCCATCCAAAAGATTGCGCATGGACTGCCGCAGCTGCAACTCAAGATCGGGCGTGACTATTCCTTGATCCGGAATGAAGCCATCTTTCGCGGAAAGATACAGAGTGTCGCCGTAGAGAATGCCGGGGCTGGCCGTGGGGCTAGGAGGCATATTTCTTGGCCGGATCGCTTTCCGTTTGCTGAGGTCTGCTCCGGCGATGCAACTAAATACGATGTGGTCCCCCTTAGGGAGACCGACGACTTGGATTGTCCCGCGGCCCGGTGTATTACCAAATTCAAAATAACTCGCGTAAATCTTACCCATAACGTCGTATTGCCCACCAGCGCTCATGTAAGGGTTCACCCATAGAACATTCTTCATGCTCAGCCGGGCAGCCTTGAGCACGGTACTCACCTTATCGAGAGCTTGCCTGACTTCTCCGGGGAAATCAGACGCTTGTCTCCCGGTCAGCGGATCTCGACCACTTTGCGCCGACAGGTAGATGACTTCGCCCGCACGGATTGCGGGTGGATCCACGTGTGGGCCTCGCGCCCAGCCTGCTGGCCAAATTGCTTCTCTGTGAATCGTGTCTGCCACGGCAATGCAGTTGATTTCCACCTTTTCCCCATCCGGAAGAGCGGCAACCGTAAGAACAGTCCGCGCGGGAGGGCTTTGGCCGATTTTCTCCCAATACACATCATTCATGCCCGCCACGTCCTGCTCATTCGTGACGTAGATGTTCACCCAAACAATGTTCCCAAAATTCATACCTGCAGCCTTCAGCACAGCCTGAACGTTGTTAAGGGCCTGCGCGAATTGTTCGGCGAACACTGGTGGACGTGTGCCGTCGGGCTTACGGCTTCCCTGACCAGATATGTAGAGCGTGTCGCCGGCCAGAATGCCCGGACTATAGAACGAATCGGAAGCTGCATAGCCGGGCGGCTGAATGACTTTGAATCCGGAGTCCTGGGCAACGAGGTTGAGCCCGAACGCGCAGAAGAATAAGCAGGCAAGGCACGACAGACTGCGCTGGAATCGACCGGTCATTTCTCCTCCGAGAGATTAGTGCGCCTGTAAGTAGGGGATGAATCCGTGTGCTCGGGTCTTTACTCTGTACACGGATGTGGTTGCTGTTATGTACAGGGTTGAGTAGTCGGGGTCTCCCCATGCGAGATTTGCCGGTTGCTCGGGAACTACGATGGTCCCCAGATGAACGCCACGCGGGGACCATACCCATATACCCCTTGGGCCTACCACATACAGGTTGCCATTTCGATCAACCTTCATGCCGTCTGGTACGCCGTCCTTTGGACCACCTGGCTCCGTACCGAAGATCCGACCGTTGCTCAATCTACCGTCCGGGTGAAAGTCGTATACGTGGATATTTCGCTGGGTGGAATCATCAACATACAACTTGGTTCCGTCTGGAGAAAATGCGAGCCCATTCGGATCTTCCAGGCCCTTTGTCAGCAGTTGAAGTTGGCCATCCGGAGCGATGCGATAGACGCCTTTGAAGGAGAGTTCCTGCTTTTGCCCGCGAGGCAAATCAGAGGTGGGATCAGTAAAGTAGATAGCGCCATCCGGACCAAGGACTACGTCGTTGGGACTGTTCAGACGCTTGCCTTGATAATGATCCACGACTATTTTGTAGCTTTTGCCATCGGGCGAGAGACGGATGATCGCCCGCAGAACGCTTGCACAATCCAGGAGACGGTGTTGTGGATCATAGGTATTGCCGTCAGGGTCGCCCAGAGAGATGATTTCCTGTTTCTGACCGGTCGAAGTGTTTACCTTGAAAATTTTGTTAAGAGTTTCATCGCTCACCCAGAGATAACCGGAGCCATCCCAGACAGGCCCTTCGGTAAAGCCAAAGCCTGAAGCAAGCTTGGTCAGCCGTGCATTTCGGTCAAAGAGAGTCCAAAACTCGGGTGTAAGGGCCTGAAGTTCGACCGCCGCCTTTTTTGTTTCTCCATGACATAGGCGGTGGGCCGATCCGGCGGTCAGCAGCAAGGTGAAAGCGGCCATCGCAACCTTTAAGACGACGATGCGGAAGCACGAGTGATTAAAACAAAGGGGTACGTGATTATTCGTCATCGTCGCCAGATTTTGAAGGTTTCGTTGGTGACCGCTTGGAATTTACACTTCCCACTTGAAGGAGATAACTGACCAGGTCATTTATTTGTTTGTCATTCAACATCGATCCGTAAGTGGCCGGCATCAGCGAATGAGATCCGCGATCGATGTGGGTGAGCTGTGACTTCTGAAAAGAATGAAATTCTCCATCCATCGTTTGAATGGAGACAGAAAAGTTATCATCCACCTTGAGCATTCCAGTGAACTTCTGTCCTCTGTGCGTCACGACGGTTGTAGCCTTCTTCCGGCGAGGTAAATTCTTATCAGGGTCCACAATTACGCTTCGAATTTGGTCGGCGCTTTCGTCCGCTCCGTAAAGCGAAAGATCACTGCCAATAAATCCGCCTCTCCCATTGACCATATGGCATTCTGAGCAGCGCGCTGCGCCATTGAAAAGAGCTTCTCCGCCCTTCGGGTTTCCCGGAAGTTTGATGTCGATTTGTCGCCCTTGCAGAGTTCGTAAGTATCGAACAATACTCGTCAGCTTCTCTTGGCCGAGCCAGTCGAAGGCAGGCATACCAGGGACTCCGTCTCTCGCAATCGCGATCAGGTCGGAGTCGACGAGTCGCTGCACGTCAGGAGCAGTGGCTATGTCCGGCGCGTGTTCGCCCCCGCGGCCATCGGACCCGTGACAGCCCGCACAATTGGAGACGAATAGCGTCGACCCTTGAGTCTCCGCTGCAGTAGTAGCGCTTGCGGGCCGTTGTGCGCGCAGATTCGAGATCGATATCAATCCAAGTACCAGACAATGGATGGAAATCGTGTGCCACCAACTCATCATTCGTCGAAAACCTCTTCAAGCAATCGATACCCTAGCGACAAGCTTTTCCCCGGGTCCTCAGTGTTCTGCACCTATTTGCACCATGCCCGGATACCACGAACGCACCGCAAGAATCCGTGACTTGACGTTGGCGGCACTGTAATATCCGACAGTGCAGTTGAGCCGGAAGAAATAGGCATCCCCTGCTTTGGCAGGATGCCGTCCTGCGATTCCGTCCACTCCGCCTCCTGCGACCATTACGCCGTGGCCGCTCAAGACCAGGTAGATCTCCTCTTCGCGCTCGTGGTGGTGAGGAAAGTTAGTACCGCCCGGTGCGATTTCCATCAGGAAGAGGCTGGTCAAAACCCGGCCGACTGCAATGCGGTCGCGCTTACTATCGACATCGCCCATCAGCAGACGAAAACGAGACGAATCAGGGTGCCCGCTCACCGTAGTTGTCGGCACATCCTCGATGTTGGCCTTGAGAGGCTGCGGGGATGCCTGAGTTCTCTCAAAGCCTTTGGTACGAAAACCCATCATGACCACGGTTAGTGGTGAACCAGACGTATTGCTCAAAGCATGCGCAGTCGTCGCCGGAATATATAAGTAGTCTTCTTTCTTAAGCGGGACGATTGCATCGCCGTACTTCACCGAGCCCGTGCCTTCGAGCACCACGTACACTTGGTCTTCGTCTGGATATTGAACCAAAGCACAGACGCCATTCGGATCAAGCACGGCTTCTCCATAACGTGCTACTCCGACGACCACAGATGTGTCCGCGTCTCCCTGGCCGAACAGCGCCCTGTAGTGGCACGTCTTCGTCGTGATATCCGACTTCTTCTCCGCGACTGCAGAAGTGTCGCGATAAAGAAATGTAGGGTCGATCTTGCGATCGCTCGCGTGGAGCAGAGGTGCGGAAAAAATTCCTACGAGCAGGGCGATGAGCCCGAGGGCAGCGCGTCGCCTGTCTTCCCGATGGCATATTGTGATCAAAGAAAGTTTCTCGGGATCTAGGTATCTGTTCACTGCAGTCGACCTACGTGAACGGTAAACTACGTGCTTTGCAATACAGCCTTATGCCCGAAGGCACTTATGCCGATTGTTTGCGAGCTTTATCAAGAATCTGACGTAGGCGATTCCCAACCGTCAGATCTTCCCCCGGCTGTAAAGTCATCGAGATAATTTGCAGCTCGTTCGGAGGCGCCTCCTCTTTTGCTTTGGGATCGTCGCCTTCGCGGACTGCAGACACTCCACTTGGATTATTGTTTGTGAGTACCTCAATACGGGGTTCGCCCTCCCGTAACTGTTGCGCGCATTGATCCACCGTCAAGCCGAACCGCTGCACGTCCCACTTCACCGTCAGGGTCGGATAGCTGTTCTCTTCTTGAGGGATCGTGATCGATGTTGTGACTCCCGGTACGGTCTGAACTAATTTCTGGATCCGTTCGACCCTGCTCTGCCAATCTCTGGTTAAGGCCGCGAGGTCCGCCCGGGACCAATAGTCGATTGCTGCAAGAATTCCTATAATCTCTTCCTTACCGACCTTCATGGGCCGACATACGGCGCCCTCCCATGGATTGTTATTTGCCATCGCCGCATCGATCAGGTCCTTCCGGCCTAGCAGCACCCCGGAACATTGCGGGCCACCCAAACCTTTTCCGCCGCTAAAGCAATAAAGATCGACGCCGATCTTTGCGTAGCGTCTGAAATTTTCAAACGGAGGAATGCCTGCCGCATCGTCAAGCAGTAGGGGAACGCCGGCGGCTCGCGTGATCTTCAGCGCATTCGGCAAGCGATCGTCCCGCCAGGTGGTATAGACCATGGCAGTTTGCGCAGTAATCGCGGACTGCAGCTGGTCCACTCCATGAGCAAGCACCAGTCGGCCGCCGGCGAGACGTATGGCACTGTCGAATGCGGTTCGCCCCCCCAGCATCACAACCTCATGCTTCAAACCGGTTGTGTCGGGCAGTTGCCACACATTTTTGGGATCGGTCCCGGCGATGCAGCCCGCCGTCGCCAGAGCCATGGCGCCAGCCGAACCAGACGTAACCATTCCGGACTCGGCTCCGGAAAGTTCCGCAAGCTTTTTGCCTGCTGCGCGCTGCAGTTCGAATAAGTCAACAAACTGTCGCGATGCAGCCTCGACCGCCTGCCGCACCCCAGGTAGTTCCAGTGACCCGCTCAGATACGTCCAGGTCCCGCGCGCGTTGATCAATGGCCGGACGCCGAGACGGGTATAAACATCGGCGTAGGAAGATCCTCCCGTAGTAGCCGCCACGGTGCTCGCAAGACCTCGCGAGGCAATAGTGGCGAAGAGAGGAGCAGCGGCCAGAAATTTAAGGAAAGATCGCCGATCATTCAGACTATTTTTGAGCTCACGCTCGAGCAGCATGATGTTCCTTTTCTACCGCAGCTGCCCTCCGGGGCCCGCTGGTTGTGGTACATGCAGCGTTGTGATCGGTGCCAGTCCAAGTTAAAAGTCGACAGCGATCACTTGCCGTCCGATTCAGCACTCGCTAAGAATTCTTTGCTACGGATCACACCCCCAGCGCGCCGCCATCAAGCCGGCAACAATTGCAGACGTGAACACCAGCTTCTAGAACAGGAACTTCAAGGCAACCTGCATGATCCGAGGATCGTTGGCACTCGTTACATAACCGAAACCACCCTGGCCGGTGTTGTTGACGAGCCCGTTCGGATTCCTAAACTGCGTATGGTTGAAGACATTGAATGCTTCTGCCCGAAACTGCAGCTTAGTGGTTTCGGTAATGGCAGTACTCTTCAGCAGTGCCATATCGTAATTGTCGATGCCAGGACCGGAAAAGGATCGCCGCATTGCGTTGCCTACTTGTCCGATTGTTTCCGGGACATAGTAGTTGGGGTTGAAATATGGCAGCCCCTTTCGCGGGTTCTTATTTCCATAGAGGCGGCTGCCGTTGTTAGCGTAGTTTGGCACATCTACATTTGCATTAAAGGCACCAAGCAGTGAGTTATCGTCATTCTCATTGAGAGTGACCGGCTCGCCCTTCGCAAATGTAGACACACCGGAAAGTTCCCAGCCCGCGGTGAACCGCTTCGCAATATCCCCTTTGCCAAAGAAGTGATCGAAGGGCAACTGTACGGTATAACTGGCAACCAGGTTATGCGGGACGTCAAAGCTCGATAAGGCGCGAGTTTGGCCTGGATTCAACGGATTGGTCGCATCAAAGGAATCGGAACCATTATCGAGCGACTTCTCGAACGTGTAGCCAATCAAAAAATTGAGATATTTTTCAGTATGCTCCACGGTTGCCTGCAGCGAGTTGAAGCTGGAGGTGACCGCCGTCTTCATGTAGGGATTGCTGTTGAAGTTAATCCCGAAGGTCGGCCTGGTCCCGTTCACTGTCTGGCCGCTCGCCGTGGTGTAGATCGTATCTTCCCCGAACGGACCGCAAGTCGTCGTACCGGGAGCGACATTGGCTGGATTACTCAATTGCTGACAAAGGGACGGGTCCCCTGGATTTGATTCCTCGAACGTCAGCAACTGCCGTCCAACGGTGCCGACGTAGTTCACGCTCAGCACGGTGGCGGTTCCCAACTGCCGCTGGACCGAGAGCTCCCATTCCTGAACATACGGCATTTTGTTCTTATAGTAGTAATAGTCTGATCCCCCGATGGGTGTTGCTCCCGCCCAATTAAAGGTCGTATCGGGATTCTTAGGGGAAACGTTGGTAGGAGGAAAGACGAAGGGGAACTTTTGTCCCGCGGGAGTTCCGGACGGCCGATCGACAAATGGAGTAGCTAACTCAGTCGACGAAACAGAGTAGTAGTTACCGTAAGGAGCGTCCCCGACTTCGACAAAGCCAGTGGCGTCCTCGATAGAGCTATAGAAGATACCGTAACCCGCACGTATGCTGGTTTTTCCGGCACCGCCCACTAGTTTGCCAAGAAAGCCGTCGCCGCTCACATCTGGCGCATAGGCAAAGCCGACCCTGGGAGCGAAGTTGGTGTACTTGGTTGGTCCGAGGGTGCGAGGAATGCCGGGGTCTCCGGGCACCACCAGGCCCAGGGGAGCACCAGGAAAAGATAATGACTGCTCACCGGCAACGACCGTTTCCAATTTGTTTTGTGTGTCGTACCAGGGCGTAGAAGCTTCCCAACGCAGTCCGTAGTTGAGGGTGAGATTGCGGGTCGCACGCCAGCTATCCTGGGCGTAAAACCCGTAGTATTTGCTCCGCGAATCGAGCAGTTGCTGGCTCGCCTGCACAAAGCTGTCCGGCGCGCCAATCAGGAAATCGGCGAAGTCCAACCCGGTCTCTGAACCCACAAAGCCAAAGCATCCGTTATAGCAGTCGTAGTTCCGCTCGTTGATCTGGTTGTAGTGGAGGTTGGTGCCAAACTGCAGCGTGTGTGTGCCAAAGACTTTGGTCACGTTATCGATGATCTGGAAGGTGTTGTTGTATTGCCTCAATGCGTCAGGCGGAACACCAAGGCTGAAGTTGTTGAACATCAGGTTTGAAACACCCTCGTACGCAGGGTTGGTAGGGGAAATGCCGCCCGCGGGGCTCCACGGTGTAACAAACCCCTGCGACGCGAGCGTAACGCCCAAACCCTGGCCTGCGGTCGGTTGGCCGGTCTGGTTTACATCCCGCAAGTAGGCGAGACGAAGGTCGTTGACAGTCGACGAGTTGAACGTGGTGGTCAACCCCAGATTGATCATTTGCGTTTGACCGCGATTGGTCGCGGCAAAACCCGGGACACTTACCTGGCTATACGGGTTCACAGTATTGAACCGATCGAAGAAGTAATAACCGAACACAGCACCGAACCGGGTCGGAATGTCGATTCGGCCACTCCCCTTATTGTCGGTCAGGTGCTCGTTGAACGCGGAGGTGGAGAAGTTAGGTGTACTGTTGACAACGCCATTGGCTGTAGGCAGGAACTTCAGCGAGTTCACCGCAACTGGCGACCATGCGGTCTGGGGAATGACAGCATTGGGGAAGACGCAGGTTCCGTTGTCCGTGCAGCCCGGAGTGTAATAATTTTCCCCCTGTGTTACGGGGTATCCCAATGTCTGGGAGAGAGTGTTGGCCCAGCCAGCACCGTTGACTGTGCCGGTGAGCGAGTTCGCCTGATCCGTCAGGTTACCCGTGCGGTCTGAATTTGAAGGCACGGGATAGCTCTGGGTCTGTCCCAAAATCTGTCGTGTCCCCTGGTAGTCGGCAAACCAGAACATCTTGTTCTTGCGGATCGGCCCCCCGGCTGAACCTCCGAATTGATTCTGGATGAAAACGCCGCGCGTCGGAGAGTAGTAGTTTCTGGCATCCAGGTCAGTGTTGCGCAGGAAGTCGAAGACCGTGCCGTGATACTGATTGGTTCCCGACTTGGTGACTACATTGACCTGCCCGCCACTGTAGTTTCCATACTCTGCATCGAAGTTGTTGGTGATAATGCGGAACTGCTCGATGGAGTCGAGATTGGGAATCATCGCGGCGCCATTGTGGACGCCTTCTTCCGCATTCGCCCCATTCACCATGAACGCATTGGACCCGGTGCGGCCCCCGTTGACGGATTGTTGGCCGTTGTCCAGGTCGCCCGAGACCTGCGTCGCTCCGACTCCCGATGTTTCGCTGTCCTGACTATGGGAATAGGGCGACACGCCGGGTTGCAACTTCAACAGGTCGATGTAGGAACGCCCGTTCAACGGTACAGACGTGATCTTTTGTCCCTCGATAACTACGCCATTCTGCGTGGACTGCGTCTCCACCTGCAGAGAGTTGCTTTTCACGCTGACAGTATTGGTAACCGTGCCGAGCTGCATGGTGATATCGACGCGGAGCGCGGAGTTCGCATCGATCTTCACGCCGGTTTGGAGATAGTCGCGGAAACCACGTTGGCTGACAGTCACGTTATAAAGGTCAACGTTCAAAGTCGGGAAACTGTAAAAGCCCTTGGAATCACTGACGGCGATCGTCTTCACGTTCGTGGACACACTGGTAGCGACTATGGTCAATCCCGGTATGACGGCTCCGCTGGGATCAGTGACCACTCCAGAGATTGAGCCAGTAATAGCTGCCCACACGGTAGCTGTTCCCAGCAGCGCGACTAGGAGGAAACCCAGCCTGATAAATCGAGCCATGGCAGTCCCACCTTTCAAGTGAATACTACTGAAACGATTTTGGCGTCAGGTTTACGCGAAAGGAATCGATGGGAAGCGATAGTAATCGTAAGACCTAAAGGTGTCAAGGGCCGGTTTTCCTCAGAGATGGAGAGAGGGAATTCCCTTTCGTTACTCGCTGTCCATCCCAATTGAGGTCGGCGAGGATGTCAGCGCGCTCCCTGTTCCACGCAACTCGCATCGGAGACCAGCGGAGGCCCCCGAAGGAGCTGCGTGAGGCAGTTCCTCCACGTCTTCAGCACAGCCGCCCGCGCGTGGAACACCTACTCAAAGGAATTCGCATCGAGATTCAGAAACCACTGCACTTTGATGAGTAATGCATCGTCTGCATGCTCAGAGCGAAAGGTACTGTACCCACAAGCTGACATGACAGGACTAATCCTCACCTTCGGTTGATCAAGACCCGCCGCGCGCGCTCTTAACGAAAGGTGGTGTTCTCAGTTCGTCCCCATCGCGTCGTGGATCGCGCCGGCAAGGTGGTCAGGAAGAAATCCGAATGGCCCCGGTTTGCTCTTGTACAGCACTCGGCCGCCTTGACCGATGAGGTAAAGCCGGTCAGGCCAGCCCGTGTAAGCCGACTCTACGCGATTGTCGAAGCCGTCGATCAGCGCAGGGAATTTGATGTGCAGCTTGCGTACGCAGGAGCCGGCGACTGAAATCCGCTCCGACTCATCGCGCGGGCTGGCGAAAAGCACCTTATCCTTGACGTTCGACTGCATCTGCCAAACGTCCGAAGGATGCGCTTCGAGGATGTACACGGCAAAGAACTGGATCTTGTTCTTATATTGCTCGGCCAGCTTGTTCAGGGCGGGAACCTCCCGCCGAAATGGCGGTCAGGTATAGCTCCCAAAAATCAGCACAACCGGCTTGTCCGTCCAAAGTGATGCCAGTTGGACCGGTTCGTTCGCCTCCAGGTTTTTGACTGTGAAGTCCGGAGCCATATCACCGACATTTACATGTCCCGCGCGCGCCTGTGTCCACATCGTCTCAAACGGCAACAGGAAATAGGCTGGCATCGGCATCCGCGCCATCACGTGCCCAAATACCTCCGGTGGCTGGTGCATCGCCCAATCCACATACGCGACAAAGCCAAGCCACAGCGCCGCCACAGTGCCGGCGATCCAGGCCCATCTCCTTTTTGTGGTTGGCTTCATCGTCCTTGCTCTCACTTCGTTAGCGTATTCATCTCGAGGTAGCCCTGTGGCGAAATTCCAAAGGCGTCGGCAACACGATTGAAGAATGCAAACATAGCCGTGATGTAGACCGCTTCAGCGATCTGCGGCTCTGTCCATCCGTGGTCGCGCAACACCTGCACATCCGCGGCCGTGGTGCGATAGGCCGCCTCCGTCACCTTCGTCACGTAATCGAGAAGTGCCCGCTCTGCCGCGCTGAGTTCCGCCTCATCCAGCTTTCCCTGAGCCAGCGCCTGTACCGTCTGTTCTTCTGCTCCCTGAACCCGCAGGAAGTAAGCGTGTGAGTCCAGTCAATACGGGCAGCGGTTCAGCCACGATACCCAGCTGGCGATTGCCTCTTTCTGCCGCCGGTTCAGGTGCCCTTCAGAGAAGTGCACAGTATCGCTGAACTGCATCACCTGCCGAAGGAAGTCGGGACGATGGCTCATGCACTTCAGAATGCCTGGCATTGCCTGCCGGCCAGACTTCTTGCGCCACTCATCATAGACCGCCGCCACCTCACCAGTGGCGTCGGCATCCTCAATCAGCCCGATCTTCGTCTCTTCGTTCGGCATTCGCGCACCTTACCATGCTGGCCCTACTCCCGTCCTCCTCCATAGGTAGGAGAACCGGGCGGGATCCTCAGTTCCAGTGATTCACAGTAGCGGCCGTCGGCCTCCTCGACCGCGGTGTTATCAGGTAGAGCCACTGCTTCCGCGAAGTCGGCGCATGAAGCCCACTAGCTCACTGCCTTCGCGGTGATTTCATATTTGAAGTTGCCCGGATCGAATGGATCGAGCCGCCCTTCCGAAGTTTCTGCTTGCGGGTACATGAAATACACGAGCGGCTTGCCGGCTGACCCGGGCAGCTCCACGTCATGGGCATAGTTATAGGCCATCCAATTCATCTCCCAGGAGCCGAACAGGCGCTTGCGTGCCCGCAGCACCATTGCATCGTTCAATGGCCGATTGCCGGGCGGTTCTTCGAGAACCACTTTTCGCACATCGGCGGGATCCACCGGCACCCATCCGTACTCGCGGAGAAACACTTCGGCGCGACAGTGCTGTCCCTTCGTTGCCTTGTTGGTGGCGAGGCCAAGGCTCTTGTAGCCGAACTCAGACTTTGCGATTCGCAGGCCGTACACATGCCGCGCCGGCAACCCGACCGAGCGCGCGAGACCAACGTACAGAGCATTCAGGTCGGCACATTTTCCGCCTAGATCGCCAGTCTCCAGCATGAATCGAATATCACCGCGGCCACAGCCGCGCACTTTCGGATCACGGAACGTATTCTCAACGATCCACTCATAAATCGCACGCGCCTTGTCGACGTCGGAAGTCGCGCCTGCGGTCGCCTTAAGAGCGGTGTCCCGAACGATACCGTCGGTCGGCACAAACCGGCTGGGCTGAAGAAAATAATTGAGCTCGGCGCGCGAAACAGGCGGCGCTGTTGCGCGGGACGACAGATCGACGGAGTAATCCCTCAACAATACGCGGCTGGTCAGCGTCAGCCTCGGCTTCGTGCCGGCGGGAAAATCTGCAGACACAATTCCAAGAGCGTTCTGCTTATCCCCGGTCAGCCGAGCCACTCCGCCATCGGCGGTAAGCCGGTTGGAGAGCGTTCTTTGATAGGGCGTGTCGCGGGTCAGCGCCGCCGGAAGCCAAATGCGACTCTCTCCTTTGGATTGAAGCAGTTCGACCGTCGTCACCACCTCGAACGCTCGCCATTCACTAGGCGATAACGTCCGGGCAAGGGCACGCACAGGGTCAGCAAGCACGAAACCGGCCCAGATCGAGCCGTTCGCCTGCAGGAAATTACGCCTATTCATCAATTCACCTCAAAAGTTTTTGTGGCCCAACGACGCCGGATGAAGTGCACAGCAGGCCGATTTGCAGACGATCACCGGGACGGCCCGCGGCCACACCTCGCTCCTCTTGATCATTTCGCCGAAGCGGATGGAGCGTTGCCGGGAACGAGACGAACAAGAGCATTTTGAATGCAAGTCACGCTTTACCACCTCGACCAAATGGATGAGATGGCTTCCTCACGGCGGTCACAAGGCAATGCGCATCCGCAAATTATCCGGAGTCAGAGTCCAAGCATCCTCTCGTCCCCGTCGAGATCGCCCGGAGTCCTGCCCGCTGTATTTTCCGACTGTGCCGAAACTCCACCGAAGGAATGAGTGAATTACCAATCGACCGATGCAGGACAGCGCATTGACTTAGCTACTACTCTTCACTCGTGCTGCCTCGAGCGATCTCTCCCCTGAACATGGGCAGCACACTGGTACCGGTTCCCCGCAAGCATTTCCTATCTTTCGGAGCCTTCGACAATGCGGCAAGTTCTCTGGCGCACATGTCACGGCGATCCGTGTTGACAGCGTTTCACGCTAACCACGGGCCTCACTCTGTTTGTAGTGCCAAGTCTTTTGGGAGACTCAGAAAACAACATGAACATCGTTCGCAACGTGCTGGCGTTTGCAATGCTTACTTGCCTCAGTGTGTCTGCTCAGCAGATCACAGGAAACATTCGCGGAACAGTTACCGATCCAAGCGGCGCTGTCATTCAGGACGCAGCGGTGACAGCACGGCAAGCTGAAACGGACCTGTCGCGCAGCACCACTACCGATCGCAACGGTAACTACGTTCTTCTGGAACTCCCGGTCGGACACTACCGCCTGCAGGCCGCAGCAAAAGGTTTTCAGGAATATGTGCAGGATGGCATCACGCTCAACGTGAACCAGACGGCTTCGGTCTCGCCACATCTCGCGGTCGGATCGGAAAAGCAGCAGGTGCTGGTCCGCGCCGACGCCGAACTGATTGAGCCTACCGTCACCAGCATGGGCAAGGTAGTGCAACAGCGCGAGTTGGAGGATCTGCCGCTGAACGGACGCAACTTCTCGCAACTTGGCCTGTTGCAGCCCGGTGTCGTTCCCTTGACGCCGGGAATAGCCGAGGCGGGCGGATCGCTACGCAACGGACAGGCATATGCAGTCAATGGTCAGCGGCCTGAATCAAACAACTTTCTCATCGACGGCGCAAACAACTTCAACGGCATCGACGGTGGATTCGTCCTCAAGCCTCCGGTCGATGCGATCAGCGAGTTCCGCATCATCACGCATAGCGCAAATGCCGAATTCGGAGGCGCGCTGGGATCGACGACAAACATCATCACGCGGTCGGGCACTAACCAGGTCCACGGGACGCTGTGGGAGTTCCTGCGTAACGATGCGCTCGATGCGAACAATTATTTCGCGCAGACAAAGGAGCCACTGAAGCAAAACCAGTTTGGCGCCACGATCGGCGGGCCGATCAAAAAGGATAAAACCTTCATTTTTGGCTTCTATGAAGGCTTCCGCAATCGCCAGGGCGAGAGCGGGCTGACCACAGTGCCGTCGCTGAAGCAGCGTACCGGCGACTTCTCTGAACTCTGCCCGGAGGGCTTCACCGCCGGGTTCTGCAACAACCCGGCGCACCAGCTATTCAACGTCTTCGCCAATGCACCGTACCCAAATAACCAGGTGCCGTCGACCCAATTCAACCCGGTTTCACAAAACCTGCTGAAGTTCTTCCCGCTTCCGAACGCTGGTACGAATCTGTTCTCCACAACGCAAACCTTAAGCAATAACACCGATCAGTTCGGCATCAAGGTCGACCATTACCTCAATCCGCGCGACACGCTGAACTTCAATTACATGTTCAACCAGCTCTCCCAGGTTGATCCGCTATCGCCGGGCGGCGCCAGCGTGCCGGGTTTCCCGGTAGGCGAAGACCAGCGCGCGCAGAACTTTGTCGCGCAAGAGACGCACACCTTTTCACCAACCCTCATCGGTGTGGCGCGATTCTCGTTTCTCCGCAACAAGTTTCTCTTCGGCGAACACGAAAACCATCAGGCGCCCTCAAGTCTTGGCTTCCAATACGAGCCGAGTCTCGATGTCGCTACTGGACCGCCATTCATCCAGGTGAATGGCTATTCCACGGTCGGTGATCCAATCACCGGCCCGCGCAACACCTACGAAGACGTCTTCGATTACTCCGGCTCGCTGAGTTGGGTGCGTGGCAAGCACACGCTGAAGTTCGGCGGCGGATATCAGCGTCAGCAGATCAATGTGCTGCAAGGGATTGCCACCAACGGCTTCTTCGTATTCGCGCCTTTTCCAGTAACGGACGCGTTCGCCAGCTTTCTCACCGGTTCGCCGGTCGTATTTCTGCAAGGCATCGGCGATTTCTCGCGCGGCATTCGCGGCAACAATGCAAACTTGTACGTGCAGGATACCTATAAGGTCACATCCCGATTCACGGTCAATGCGGGACTGCGTTACGACTTGCCCGAACCCTACACCGAGATTCATAACCGGCTATCGTTGTTTGTGCCGGGGAAGAAGTCCCGTGTCCTACCGAATGCGCCCGCGGGGCTGCTGTATCCGGGCGATCCCGGTGTGCCCGCAGGCCTGATCCCCACCGATACGAAAGCATTTGCGCCGCGGCTTGGCATCGCGTGGGACCCGAACGGGGATGGCAAGTCGTTGGTAACTGCAGCATACGGCATCTTCTATGAGCCTTATTACACCGGGCAGGGTGGTCCTTTGCAGGCGCCGATCAGTGCGCCTCCGTTCCTAGGGACACCTCAGGTGAGCCTGCCGGACTTCGCGGATCCGTTCAACGGCAATCCTCCGGCCGTAGGAACGTTCTCCAAGCCGCTCACGAACCTGACTCTGTCGCCGACGTTGACGCTCCCTTACACGCAGGATTGGGACTTGAACCTGCAGCACTCGTTCGGGTCCGATTGGCTGCTTGAGATCGGATATGTCGGTACCAAGGGCACGCGCCTGCCGCGCTTTATCGAAGCGAATCCAGCGGTATTCGTTCCCGGAACAGTAGACGGCCAACCCATTTCGAATTCCAGCAATGCCGATCAACGGCGGCTCTATTCCGGCTGCACGCTCGCCGATTCGCCGAGCAGTTGCCAGTATTCGTCGACCGGCGAGATCGCGGGCATCGCTAACTCGTCGTACAACGCGATGGAAGCGTCGATGCGCAAGCGCTTCAGCCACGGGCTCTCATTCCTCGCGTCGTACACGTGGTCGAAAACGATCGACGATGTGTCGTCGCTCAACATAACCGGATCGGCGGCAAAGCCGGTCGCTGGAGAAAACGATCTTGCGCAGGACCCGTTCAATCTCGCAGCAGAGCGTGGGCTTTCGCTGTTCGACGCGCGCAACCGATTCGTTGGCAGCTATGAATGGGCGCTTCCCTTCTGGAACCATGCCCAGAATTGGTACCAGTGGGGGCTCGGCGGATGGCAGTTGAATGGCATCGCCACTCTGATGAGCGGCACGCCGTTCACCGTATTCGACTCGAACGACGTTGCGGCGCAAGGCACCGCGCCGGAGATCACCGGGTTCTCCGCGCAGCGGCCCAATCTCGTCGGCAACCCAAATAACGGGCCGCGCGCAGTGAACGCGTGGCTCAACAGCAGCGCTTTCCAACGACTCGATCCCACAGCCAACGCGGGGCAGTTTGGCACGGAACGACGCAACGTCAACTTCGGCCCCGCTTACTCCGACTGGGACTTCGCTGCACTCAAGAATTTCAAAGTGACAGAATCGACGCAGTTCCAGTTCCGCGCGGAGCTGTTTGACATCCTGAACCGCACCAACTTCCGGTTGCCCGACAGCGACATCAGCTCGCCGACGTTCAACCATATCCTCGAGGCGGAGGCTCCGCGTCAGGTTCAGTTTGCGTTGAAATTTATCTTTTAGCAGTCGAACGAATGAAGATAGGAATCAGAGCAGAAAAGCGTGCTTTAGTGGAATAGATGATCCGGTCCGTGCAAGGAATTTTCTCCCGCTCAGCGCGACGCTCTCAATAGTCTTCGACGTGCTCCAGACCGGCCCGCATCGGGGATCGTGCAGCCGAAGCTGCTCACCACAACGGCTCGAAAAATCTGTAAACATGAAAACGAATCACCTTCCTGTAGACGAAGAGAGCTCGATTCAATATCCCGGCTGGGGCGTACTCGCCGCCGCGTTTACCGGCGTCATGGTGAGTTTCGCTCCGATCGTTCCCTACACGTTTAGCTTGTTCCTCGATCCCCTGCATGCCGCCTTCGGTTGGAAGCGGGAAGCGATGGGCGGAGCGTTTGCGTTAGCCGCCATTACGGTCGCATTTGTTTCACCTCTGATTGGCATTTTGCTCGACCGCTTTCCGCCGCGTCGCACGATCCTCCCCGGTATTCTGGTTTTCGCCGGCGGGCTGGCCATGCTTAGCCGGTTGACTCCGCATATCGTTCAGTTCTACGCCACATTTTTTGTAATCGGGCTGGTTGCAAACGCCACGGCACAATTTGCGTACACTCGTACGGTTCTTACCTGGTTCACGAGCCACCGAGGGCTCGCGCTCGCCTTGCTCCTTACCGGAAGCGGGGTTGGCTCCATTCTGATTCCACCACTCACCGAATGGATGATCCAGCACCACGGCTGGCGGAGCGCCTTTTTGTTATTGGGCGGCATCGCGATCCTCGGCTTTCCGCTCACTGCCATTCTGGTTCGCAACCGCCCGGAGGCTGCGATCGTCCGCGCGGAACACCGTGCCGACACCGGGATGACCGTCGCCGCTGCCTTGCGAACTGCGGCGTTTTGGATTCTCGCGTTCATCACCATCCTTTCCGCATTCAGCGAAAACGGGCTGGTGACGAATCTCTCCTCCATCCTGACCCAACACGGCGTGCTAGCTGCCACTGCTGCTCTCGCTTTGTCGGTTCGCGGAGGGGCCGGTATCATTGGCCGGCTCGGCGTCGGCTTTGCAATCGATCGCGTCTCACCGGAACGCATTCAGTCCCTTGTTCTCGCATTGGCCGCTGCGGGCATGCTGATCCTTGCTTTTGCGGGCGCGCCTTGGTCAGCGCTTTTGGGTGCAGGGATTCTTGGCATCGGTCTGGGCAGCGAAGCAGACGTGGGACCATACCTGCTCGCGCGCTATTTCGGTCGGCGGCATTTCTCGGTGCTGTACGGTCTCACTTGGACTGCGTATGCCATCGGCGGCGCTACTGGCCCCCTCTGGGTTGGCCATCTCTACGATCGTGCCGGCGCTTATCTACCGCGATTCATTGTTTATCTTGCGGCAGTGGCATTTGGAGCAGTCATTCTCAGCTTCTTCCTGCAACCGGGCCAGGAGAGAATTACGCCTGAGCGAGAAATGACGGCGAACGCGGGCGTCCCGCTCGAAGGCTAGCAACACGACGGCATCGGGCATATTCGGCGGCCAAAAGGTGCTCGCCGCAGAATTATGTTGAAGCCTGCCGTTTGCCAGACGCTATCTGCGCAAGGCGAATTGCGCCCATCAGTTGTGCATCGTTGCCCAGCGCGCTCAGGACAAGTTTCGGACGCAGCCGACGGGCGTAGGTGTCCACCACCGCCTGTGTCCTTTCACGTAAGGCGTTGTGCAATCCGACGGAGCCTCCAAGCACATATAAAGATGTGTTCAGAATCAGTGTGATATTGAAGATCGTGTAAGCCAGTGCGCGCGCCGCGCGATCCAGCAGCATATTCGCCAGAACATCGCCGGCGATCGCTGCGTCAAACATCTCGGTTGCGGTCAGATCCTGCGACAGCAGTGTCTTCTCAGTGCTCCACTGCGATCGCCATTGCGTACGCAGACCTTCTCCTCCGGCAACTCCCTCCAGACCTCCTGGTTTACCAAGTGCGGCTGGCTCTTCGGAAACACCCGGCACCATCATGTAGCCAACCTCACCCGCCGTCCATGTTGCTCCCTGAAACAGTTCGCCCTTCAATATGATTCCGGCGCCCACTCCTGTCCCGATCGCTAGAAATACAAACTCCTGGCAACCGCGCCCCACGCCAAAGCAGCTCTCACCCAGCGCAGCCAGATTCACATCGTTGTCGACAGACGCTGGAATACCCAGCTCATCCTCAAGCATCGCCTTTAAAGGAACATCGCGCCAGCCCATCAGGTACGAGGTCGCGATCACAATGCCGGTATCTGCATCGGTCAGCCCCGGAGCGCCTGCCCCAATGGCGCCAACCCGGTCCATGGGAAGACTCGCGTCCTGCAGCAGTTGTCGTGCGCATGCACCGATCTGCCGGACGACGCTTTCAGCATCACGCACCTTCGCGGTTGTCGCTGATGTACGCGCAACGATCTCTCCATTGACAGTGGAAAGCGCGACGCGCAGGTTCGTGCCTCCAATATCGATACCAAGCAGATGGGTCGGCGGTCTCATATCGTCCTCAGCACAGTAATCACGCGCTGATGCTCTCCAGTTCGAGCGCCTTCGTCTCCGGAATGACGAACCGCGTAAAGAGCAACGTGACCATGCAGAACAGAGCGAAGACTCCGAAGGTCCAGGCATTCCCGATGCGATGGATCACGCTCAAAAAGGTGAGTGACACCAGCGTGTTGGAGATGCCGTAGCCAAGCGTTGCCGCCGCTGCTCCCCGGCTCCGTAGTTGGAGCGGGAACACCTCGCCCACCAATATCCATGCAATCGGTCCCATGCTCGCGGCGCAGCAGGCGATATAGACCATCAGGCAGACCACGGCTGCGACGCCCGTCGCGTGCGTCGCCTTTGCCTGATGGCCAAAAGTGAACGCAAGTATGAGCAGCGAACCCAGCATGCCCCCGGCACCTGCATACAGCAATGGCTTTCGTCCGATACGGTCGACAAGAAACAGCGCGATCACTGTGGCGAGCATGTTCACCACCGACACAAGCACAGACGCGAGAATCGCATACTGGTTCGAGTCGATTCCTGACAGTGCGAATATTTGCGGTCCGTAGTAGATAACAGTATTGATCCCGCACAGCTGTTGCAGTACGACAAAACCTACAGCAATGACGAGCCCGCGTCGCGCCACCTTGAACAGCGTGCTCCACCTCTCCTCACCTTGCCTGTTCACGACCGCGTGATGAATGTCATTCAGCAGAAGCTGCGCGCCGCGCTCATCTGTATAGGAACGCAGCACGCGTTCCGCCTCCCGTACCCGATCCTTGATGAAGAGCCACCGTGGGCTTTCAGGCACCGTGAATACCAGAGCAAGGAACACCGCCGCGGGCAGCACGCCCATGGCAAACATCAGCCTCCACGACTGCTCCGCGGAGAACCAGTATCCGATCAGGTTCGCGAAAACGATCCCCAGCGTGAGTGCGAATTGGTACATGCCGATTAGTCTTCCGCGCAAATGCGGCGGGGACAACTCGGACACATAGATCGGCGCTGTGACAGACGTGAATCCAATGGCGAACCCCAGAAGTGATCGTGCAGCGATCAGCGCGCCAACATTCGGCGAGAGCGGGGCAAGTATGGAACCCACAATGAAGATCGCTCCCGACCAGAGCAGGGTTGCGCGCCGTCCCAGCCGGTCCGACAGAATGCCTCCGACAATCGCTCCGAACATGGTGCCCGCCGGAACAACGCTAACGACGATCTCCTGCAGACGCGTGGACAATCCAAACGTGTTGCGCACAAACAGCAGCGCTGCCGCAATAATGCCCACGTCGAATCCATAAAGGAGGCCGCCCAACCCGGCAATGAAGGAGACGCGCATAAGGAATGCGCTTCGAACGTTCAACTGTTCAGCAGCCAACGACTCCTCCAAGGAAGCGGATTGCCAAATGATACCCTCGATTCGATTGGCCTGAAGAGGTTGCGAACAAGACATGGCAGAGACCGCTGATCAGCCCCATTGGATAGCAGGAGTCAAACCTTCAGACGAACTTCTCGCGATGGACGGCATTCAGGTCCTCGAATATGAATGCCGGCAGCAGCCGGGTAAACTCCGCGAGCTGATCGCCGCCTGCAAGAGCAACGACGAGATACGCCGTCAGCTTCGCTACGCACACGACATCGCCCAAAATAACGGCGCGCCGGTGACCTTCATCGGCATGGGCGGATCGCTCTGCGCTTCCATTGCCGCGACCACACATCTACAGGCAAATGGAAGGTCGGCGTTTGCCGTGGATGCGGGTGAGTGGTTGCACTACGCACCCGGCGTATGGAAGGATGTCGCGCTCTCCGTGCTGGTCACGACTTCGGGAGAGAGCGCCGAGCTCGTCGCGTTAATGAAGGAAAGCACTGGAGGCCCGCTCGCCCTTCTCTGCAACAACCCGGCCAGTGTCTGCTGGCAACTTGCGAAGCATCGCTTACCCATCCTCGCCGGGCCGGAGTACGGCAACGCGACTAAGACTTACACCAACTCCACCGCGGCCGGCATCATCCTCTCGGCGGAGATTCTCGGCCTCAAGTGGCAGGCCGACGCAGACCAAGCCGTCGCGGTCATGGAGAACAGCATCGATAATATCTTTGCCGTGCGGCACTCCATCGAGGAATTCTGCCGTGGTGCAGCCAATCTCGAAATCATCGGCCGAGGCGGCGCGTTTGGTGCGGCATGGATGGGCGCGCTCACCATCCGCGAGATGAGCGGCTTTCGCGCCGCGCCGCACACCGGTGCTGGTTTCAAGCATGGTCCAAATCTCGATATCGACGCGACACACGTCGCCATGATCTTCGCAGTGGGCCGCGCCGCCGACCTGGGAATCAAACTGGCTGCCGAGTGCAACCGCAAAGGCGGGCGTGTGGTCCTGGTGTCACAGGAAGATCGCGCGCGCACCGATAAGCTTCTGCCCGTCCGCATCGATCCGGTTGCCGAGCCATGGGAAAGCATCACCGCTCTAGTCGTACCGCAGGCGCTCACACTCGCGTGGATCGAGCGCAATGGCTGCCGGCTGCCGCCGCGCTTTGCCTACGGCGTGATGGAACAGTAACGAAGTCCACGACAAACGTTTGCTTTGGAACCAAGCAAGTACTTGGCAGTTGCGCTTTCATCGCCTATTGATTCAAACTGGGACGCCGCAATAAATGCTTGGTTCTGCATCCGATATATGGAGGAACGATGCCTCGCGCTCTGGCCAGCCTTTTGCTCTTGCTCATCTATGTGCCTCTTTGGGCGCAGCCTGCACATCCCATCCTCGCGGTGGGTGCTGCCGCTCCAGATTTCGCGCTCCCAGGGGTGGACGGCAGGATTCATAAGCTCGGTGACTATGCAGACAGCCCGGTTCTTGTCGTCATCTTCACCTGCAATCACTGTCCCATCGCACAAATGTATGAGCGCCGCATCGAGCAGCTCTACGAGGACTACCGGCAGAAGGGCGTGGCCGTGGTCGCCATTCAGGGGAACGACCCAAAGGCCATTCGGATCGATGAGCTAGACTCCTCCGACGTCAGCGATACGCTCGCCGACATGAAGATCCGCGTCGCCTACAAGCATCTTCAATACCCTTACCTCTATGCTGGCGATACGCCGTCGGTCACCAGCGCATACGGCCCACAGGCAACGCCCCACGTCTTCGTCTTCGACAAAACTCGTCACCTTCGCTATCAGGGACACTTTGACAATAGCTACCGCATTGAGAACGTCAAGACGCACGACGCGCAGAACGCAATTGATGCAGTCCTCGCCGGAAAGGCAGTGCAGGTCACGCATACTCCCGTCTTCGGGTGCTCGACGAAGTGGCCGGAGAAATTCGCTCAACGAGAGGAGACGGACCGAAAGATAGATGCCGAACCTGTTCAGCTGGAAAAGGTAGACGCGGCGGGGCTCAAAAAGCTGCGCGCCAACAACGCCGGTAAGGTCACTCTCATCGACTTCTGGGCCACCTGGTGCGGATCCTGCCTGGCCGAATTCTCTGACCTGCAGGATACCTACCGCATGTACGGCAACCGCGATTTCAATCTCGTAACCGTCTCCGTCAACATGCCGGATGAAGAACCCTCGGCCCTGCGCTTCCTGCAGAAGAAGCACGCGACCAGCCGCAATCTGCTTTTCGCATCCGACGACACGGAAAAGCTTCAGGCAGCATTCGATCCTGCATGGCAGTCGGCTGTGCCATACACCGTGGTGCTCGGCCCTGACGGCAAAATCATCTACAAGACTGTCGGCTCAGCCGACCTGCTCGAAATGCGCCGGAAGATTCTCGCCGCAATGCCCTCTGACTACATCGGCTTCAATCAGTATTGGGCCGGCAACTAGAGTTCAGGTTCTAGTGACGGATTGCCGTCTCCGGTACTCGTTCGCTCGGTTGTTCCGGGCCTTCCCACAGCAGATACGGCCCGTTGGGCGGCGTCGCAATCGCATTTTCCGGCTCAGCACCCTTCATTATCGAGAACCTATGAAGACCGCGCTCGAGCACAAGGCTCACCCGTAGCGGCTGAACCGCATTGCCGATGGAACCGCACACCTGGGGCTGCGGCTCCGGGCTTCTATCGATTGCGGTGCCGTCAATGGCCATCTGTGCTGTTGTGCTGGTCAGGAAGGTGAATGTATACCCGCCATCTGTCGGTACATCGATATAGCCCTCATATTGCGTTTGCCCGCCTGGCAGTTTCGAGATATTCCACCCCGGGGCAAGCGGCTGCGCGGGCGGGAGAGAAGCGCCTGCATGGCTTGCAATGACAATCGAACGCGAACTCCAGCTTTCGTCACCCTTGGCGTCTGTCACATGCAGCAAAACACGATACCGCCCCGAACCATCCAGGAGCGTCCCTAGTGCATCGGGGAAAGCGTGCTGCACCTCCGCACCAGCAGCGGTCGTGCCGTCTCCGAATAGCCATTGATACTTAAGCGCGTCATGAGAGTTAGCGCGGAAGTCGATTGGCATTCGCGGATGCAGTGCTCCGTCTTGGTAGGAAAACCCGGCATCCACCGAGCCCAGGCTGAACTCGGGTTCCGCTGCGCCCCCTGATACGGTCAGCGGAATCCCATCTTTGTCCATTGAGGGTTTGCCATTCACAACAACGTCGTTGAACGAGATATCTCGCACTTCGCCAACGAGCGCTGACGAAACCATCGCGGGCGAGTCCATCCCCCAGATGTCACGAAAGCGAATGTCATGTACCTCCGGGCCCGGCTGTCGAATGCCCACTAGCGAATACCAGTCATCTAGACGGATATTCTGCAAAAGATAATCGCTCTGCGATCCGCTCCCTCCCGGATCCGCCCACAGCTCAAAGACGGCAAACGGCACTCCGCAGCCGCCGAAGCCGGTGTGCAGAACATCCATATTCGTCATCTGCACGTGATAGCTATTGAAGTGCTTATGCGGCCAATTCACACGAATGATATTTGAGATACTCGTCGACACGACCGAATCACGAATCGTGATATTGGATACATCGTGTCCCGGCTTTTCCATCGCTTCGCGACTGTAGCCGTCCCAGTTTCCCTCGAATGCGAAGTCGTCGTCCGCTGCGCGGAAGAAGCTGTTAGCTACGGTGGTGTCTCCTCCACCCAGCCAGTCCATACCGTCTTGGTTGGCATTGTTCTGGCTGCCACCGATAACTTTGACGTTATAGAAGCCGATCTTCCGTGAATCGCGCATCTGGATCTGCCATGTACGGCTGCGCACGATGCAGGTAATTCCGTCGATCTCTATGTTGCGGGCATTGTCCATGACGATGCAGTGCCAATTTGGCTTGTGCATCCATCCCTCATCGTCATGCGGGTTCTGCGGTCCGTCATAGATGATGGTTCCGCGACCAAAGACGTGCACGTCGTGAACCTGCCAGATATTCAGGGATCCAAAGATAACTGCTCCCGGTGCGAGATAGATCCGATCTCCAGCACGCGCATCGATGTTTTCGTGATGGACGCCGGCAGCATAGTATCGGAGTCCCGGCTCCGTAGAGGAGACTCTGCGTTCGGGCCCATTCGCAAAGAGAAACAACATCTTCGCGTCTGCAAAATGATCGCCAGGCCGCGTGATCACATATTTCCCCGGCCCTGAAACAGAAAACGTGATGGTATCTCCCGAGCGGCGCGGCCGTATGCCAAGCCGCATCGGCTGCACTTCGACACCCTTATCCCAAAAATGCGGGTCGCTCGCCTTAACGGAGACGGTGACGGGACCCGTAAGCTCGAAATTCAGGAGATAGTAGCCCGTAACAGCATGAAAGCTGCGGCTTCGCTGCCCCTGAATAGAAATACGAAAGAAGTCCGACTGCAATTCCGGTGGAATAGAGTCAATACGAACAGCAGCTTGTGCCGCAGCAGCACAGAGCCCGAAGCTAACGACAAAGGCGGAAAGGACGAACAGGCAGTTTAGGAGCGACCGTACTAAATACAAAAGCAATCTCCCTTGAGCGAGTAAACATCAATGCGGCGGTTCTGTGACCTTGATGAGTTGGTTCGCATGTGTGTCGTGAAGAACCTGCACAATGCCTGACGGCCACGTAATCTCAATCGTCCTGGCCACGCTATCTGGCCCTAGGCCAAAATGCACCGGGCCATCGCTCGAAGATGCATATCCCACGCTGGTGGTCATGTGGTTGTACTGCGTCAGCGTGTCGGAAATCACCTTGATCCTGGCGCCAATTCCATCGCGGTTGCTTTTTGTCCCGCGCAGCGCGATATCCAGCCAGTGGCCCGATCCTTTGCTTCGGTTCATCCAGATTTCCGCGTTTGCCTCGAGTCCCGTAGCAACTACATCGATCCGCCCATCACCGTCCAGGTCAGCGAAGGCGCACCCGCGATGCCTTGCGCCAGGCGCCGCGTCCAGACCGGCTTCAGCCGTCATCGCCGTCCACTTTCCGCTCTTGCCAGGATTACGAAATACCGTGTTGTACTGATCAATCTCCGATCCCGGCACCGGCATCGATTCCACATGGCCGCGGGTGACGAACAGGTCCTTCCACCCATCATTGTCGAAGTCGTAGAAGCCGGCGCCGTACCCCGCCATCTTGATGCTGGCCGCCCGCATTCCGCTCGGCGTCGTGACCTCCTGGAAATCGCCTTTACCCGTGTTTTGCAATAAGGGGAACGTCTGATTATTGAGCGCCACGTAAGCAATATCCGGATAGCCGTCGTTATTGAAGTCGCGAAAATCCAGCCCCATCCCCGAGATAAACCCACCATCTTCCGTCAGCGCGACGCCTGCATTGAAAGCGGCTTCCTCGAACTTGTTGCCTAGATTGTGGAAGAGAAAGTTATAGGACGCATCATTAGTCACGAACAGATCAGGCCGGCCGTCCAGGTCATAGTCGGCCACGCCCACGCCCATCCCTTTGCCCGGGTGCTCGCGAATACCCCACGCAGCCGACACATCTTCGAAGACTCCATTTCCCTTGTTCAGAAATAATTGGTCCGGCTGCGGCTTATAGAAGCGAGGATGGCAATAATCCGCAACGCCACGATACGAGCACAGCGGCGCGTCCGTGTACTTCCATTGCATGTAGTTGACGACGAACAAATCGAGCAGCCCGTCCCCATTCACGTCCACCCATGCGGCTGTAAGACCCCACAGCGGGCCGTATTGCGGATCGATCGCGTGATCCAGACCAGCCTTGGCCGTGACATCGGTAAAGGTGCCATCGCCATTGTTGTGATAGAGCGTGTTTTTGTGGACGCCGGTAACAAATAGATCTGGGTGGCCATCATTGTCATAATCGCCGGCAGCAACCCCGATGTCATAGCCCGTCCCTGCCAACCCAGCCTTATCCGTCACATCGGTAAAAACGCCGTTGCCGTCGTTCCGGAATAGCCGGTTCCTGTACTTTGGATCATCTTTCTTCAGCGTCGCGATATTCGCGCCGTTCGTGAAAAAGATGTCAGGGCGCCCGTCGCCGTTGTAGTCAAAGACCGCGACGCCGCCAGCCATCGCTTCGGGCGCATTCTTCGCCGTCGTCTCGTCGGGCTCAAGGCGAAACGGAATTTTCTGCAGATCGAAATGAATAGGAGCGTTCGGCGTCTGTGCAAGCAGCGTGGAAACAGCAAGCAGAAAGATCAGCGAAACGACGACTTGAACGGCCCTGCAGAGAAGCATCATGTTTTAAAAGAAAAGCGGGGCGGGAGTGAGCCGCCCCGTCAGGATTGTATGGCAACGCGGTTAGAAGTAGAACTTCGCCGCCAGCGTGACAAACCGCGAACCTGTCTTGAAGGCCGGCGTGCCGGTGGTCTGCGTGTTCGTGTTCGTCTGCGACAGCGACGTGACCTGAAGCGGATTGCCCTTCGAATCGACGCAGCCGGAGCAGGTAGCGGGCGATTGTTGGACAAAGCTGAGTTGCCCATCCAGTGAGTTCGCCAAGCCAAACTGACGAATCGGGTGATTGAGCCAGTTGGTCGCGGAAGCGCGGATCTGAAAATACCGGCTCTCCGTGATGTGGAAGTTTTTGTAGATGCCCAGATCGCTGTCCCAATAGTTGGGGTTGCGAATATAAGGCAGAACATTTGCGCCCTGCGTTCCAAAAGCGGGAGGCGCGAAGCAGTTCGGATTGAATCGCTGTCCCTGGCGCAGATTTGCGGTCGGGTTACATGTGATTCGGGGTATGAGCGCCTTCACCGCATCCGTGCCAAACCAGACCGATGGGCTTACGTTGACAGCACGGAGCCCGTTTGGCAGCACATAGCTGTTATCCGGCAGATCAGGATGCTGGATGGTCGGCACCGTTAGCCCGGTCGGGTATTGAGCATTGAGAGCTGTGCCCAATTTTCCCTGGATGGGACCGCCGCTCTGGAAAGCGGTATAGCCGGAGAGTTGCCAGCCGTTCACTGCGCCGCCAGCCAAATGCATGGCGAAGTTATCGCTGTGAATCGGGCTGGGCAGGTTCCAGTTGTAGGTCAGGTTCAGGATGTGGGTATGGTCATAGTCCAACGGACCGTAGTTGTTTCGCAGGACGAAGGGATCGTTGGCCGTGCCATTGCCCGGACCATTGTTTGATCCGCCATCCCGGATACCCAGCACCTTCGAGAAGGTGTAGTTGGCCAGGAAGGTGATCGGACCGCTCTGCTTGGTAAATGAGACCTGCAGCGAGTTGTAGTTGGAGTACGGCGCGTGCGTCAGCAGATAGACATTCTGGTAAGACGTGAGAGGTTTATAGTTGTTCGCGTTGAAGCTCGGACTATACGTAGTGGGATCGTTCTGGCAGTATAGCGATCCGTCGGAGCCCTTGCTGGCACACGAAGGTGGTGCGGGCGAAACGGCCCGGCCCAGCGTGGGATCAGCACCGAAGAAGACGCCGGGGTGGTTGTTGTTCAGATTGAAAAGATTGCTGTTCGTGCCGTCCTCGTATTCATTGGCGCTACGATTGCCGACGTAGGACACCTCCACCAATGCACGGTGCGGCAGCGCTTGGGAGATGGTGGCGTTCCAGTCGTTCGTGAACGGCGCGCGATCATCGCCCTGCTGCATTACGTTAATACTTGATCCGTTTTGCGATACGGAGGAGGGAGGCGTCAGGCCGGCCACGCTCGCATATCCGTTGAACGGAGTATTGTTCTGGTACTGAAACGATCCGAACGGTCCGCCGAATGCACTCGCGGTTTCGCTGGTCGCCTGGTATCGATAGACGGCAAAGCCTCCGCGGAAGACCGTCCTGCCGGTGCCGAAGATATCATAGGCAAACCCCACACGCGGCGCCAGATAGAACAATGGCGTCTTAAAGCCGGATATGGGCACACTTGAATTGAGAGCGTGCCACAAAATCCCGGCATTCGCTGCGGTCGGATTCTGGTCGTAACCGGCCTGGTTCCATACCTGGAAGCCTGGACCCGAGTCAATGCCATACCACTGGCCGATATGGTCAAAGCGCACGCCGTAATTCATGGTTAGCCGTGGGCTGCCCCTCCAGGAATCCTGCGCATAAAACGACACCTGGTGGAAATGAGTGTTCGTGGGCACAAGCTTGTTCTGTTGCTGGTAGGTATCGATGCGCCCAAGCATCATATCTGCCACCAAGTTATCCGTCGAGTTCTGGGTACCGGTCGCAAAATTGAAGGTGCCGTTATCCGGCGCATTGCTGTTCTGGCTGTTGCGGCTGTCGTCCCAGTAAAAGCCAACCTTCACAGTATGGTTCCCCAGCACCTTGGTGAAGTTGTCATAGACAGCAGGCACCTGCTTGACACCGCCAAAGGTGCCAGGCGACATCGGATAGTAGTTCAGGCTGGCCATCTGTTCGCTGCAGCAGAAGTCCGGATTGAAGTTCGGGATCTGATCGGTGGTATGCCCGAAAAGGCCGGGAACGTTGAAGTTGTTCTTACTCCGCGAGACGGCCGCCGGATTGGACAGCGTGTACGGGTTCACGAAGTGCGACCAGGTAAAAACAGTCTCGTTCGTAGTGGTGGGGTTGAAAACGTGTGTCAGGTTGGTCAGGATCACGTAAGTGACCGTGTTCGAGGCGCCCGGGCTCGGGTACGGTAAGGTGTTTGGAGTCGCCCACCAGATGGAGATCGGCGCCAGGTCAGACTCTTTCTGATAGGTATAGGAGCCGGTCAGCTTAGTGTTGTCGCTGAGTGCGTAATCCAGCTTGCCGGTCGCCTCCCAGCGATTCTGGGGCGAGTTGTTCGCGTACTGGTAATTGCTATACCCATTCCCCGCCGAAGGCGTCGCGTTTGGCTTCGGATAGAGCGCCAGAATGCCCGGAATGTTGGGATCGATGTCCGCAGTTGGAAACCCGGTGGGACCGCCGCCCGCCGGAGCGTTCTGTGTTAGTTGGCCATAGAACTTCGGCCATGCCTTGACGGCATTAGGATCGATTCCGGTGTTGCTGAAATCGCCCGCAAGCTGCGCCGCGTTGGGAACGTTGTAATTGGTGATGACCCCGGCAGGCTGCTGCTTCATGTACTCATAGCCGCCCCAAAAGAAGAGCTTGTTCCGGTTGCGGTTGAACCCGAGTTTGGGTAGCAGCACTGGGCCTCCGACATTGCCACCCATGTAGTAATAGCTCTCGTTGGCATTGGTTCCGCCCTGGCTTTTGGTAAAGGAGTCGACGGTATCCAGCACGGAGTTGTGGTTGTACAGATAGAGCTCACCATGAAAATCACGGCCGCCGCTCTTGCTGAAGGCCTGAAAAATCGATGGGCCTTTCGCATATTCGGCGCTGTAATTCGACATCAGCATTTTGATCTGGCCTACCATGTCCTGATTGATGTTCGCGATCTGGGTGCCGAAGTTGCCGGGATCGACCAGGTTGGCGCCATCTAGCATGTAGGCCATAGTGCCATTTGGCTGGGTGCCGTTAGAAGAGTAGGCGCCGACCGGGCCGTTGTTGGAGCCGACCTTTTTGTCGTTGAAGCTGGATCCTGTACCACCCGGATTGTTGAGCGCCATCCCGGGCATAATCTTCAGCAGTTCGCCGGCGTCACGGCCCTGCAGCGGAAAGTCGTTGATCATCTTCTCGTTGAGCGAGGTGCTGATCTCCGGCGTATCCGTCGGCACCACGGCCGCTCCTCCGCCAATCACCTCGACGCTCGTAGTGTTCCCGCCAATTTGCAGCTTGATATTCGGGATCTGGCGGGCATCGCCCTGGTTCATCGCGATGTCGTTTTCCTGCCATGCCCTGAAGCCGCTCGCCGCGATGCTGACCGAATAAGTCGCGGGCTGGACGGCGGTAATGACGAAGTGCCCGCTGCCATCCGTAACGGTGGTGCGAGTATCACCGCTGGCCTGGTTTTTCAGATCTACGCTGGCGTTCGGAACAGCGGCTCCGGCCGTATCGAATACCGTGCCGCTGATGGTGCCGGTAAGCTGCTGGGCCATTCCCGGCAATGCCAACACAAGCAGGACCACTACCAACAGCGCGAATTGCGCGCACAGCCTGCTCCCTACCTTTTCCAATCCACGTTGCATGAAAGCCTCCCCAAACGTTTTCTGCATTTCCCGTGCTGAGACCACCGGCCTTGCACGTTTCTCTTTGTTAGTCACTGCGAGCGATCGGAATCGTTATGTCTTCCGCCGCGTCGCCGAGCTGTACCAGCCTGCTCTATCGAATGGCCCTGAGTCAAGACGTGTTATCGTTATCACGCTCTGGAATAAGGTTATTACTCCCGGAACATCAGGGCTGTCAACAAAAAATCCGCGGCATTCCGTGCAAAGCACGTTACCTGTTGAGGAAGCAAAAATCTTCCACAGGCTCCCCGCAACCATGGTGTAGGCTTACTGGCGCAGCCGCTGTTCCGAATCGATCCACGACGCCGGACACGCACCCGGCTACCAGTTCAAGGGCTAAGTGGTTGCAGCGACTACGAGTTGTTCAATGGACCACATCCGGTTCGTCTGTAATACGCCGAAACATACTTGGCCGATTGGGATCATCAGTGCGCGAGTTTTCGCGGCGAGAATCTGCTGCTGCATGATCCTCGCGGCGATGGCTGTTGTAACAAGTGTTAGAGCCCAAAGCGATGAGTTCTCCTCCCTCGCCGCCGGCGCCGACGCCGCGCGACAGCAGGGCGATGCGCCAAGAGCAATCGAGCTCTACAAAAGAGCCACAGAGAAACATCCGAAGTGGGCGGACGGGTGGTGGTTCCTTGGCATCCTGCAGTACGATCAAAATCGATACCAGCCTGCCGCCGACGCACTGACGCGCTATCTCGAACTCACTCCAAAAGCCGCCCCCGCCTTTGCTTTGCGGGGCCTCTGCGAGTTCGATACCGGCGCGTATGCGCCGGCCCTGCAGGACCTGGAGCTTGCCGAATCGTTGGGCGCCGCGAATCAGCCGAGGAATGCGCAGATCCTTTATTACCACGAGGCTCTGCTGCTCACCCGCTTCGGCCGCTTCGAGGAAGCGCTCGCGAAATTCGCCCTGCTCGTCCAGCAGGGTGCCGATAGTCGGGACCTCGCAATCGCGGTTGGCCTGGCGGGCCTGCGCAGCAACCAGTTCCCGGAGACGGTTCCAGCCGATCGAACGTCGCTTCTTTCAGCCGTTGGCCATGCTGCCATCCTGCTCATGCAAAAGAACTACGACGCGAGCCAGCAGGCCTTCCAGACCATCTTCACCGGGCAGCCTGCAACTCCGGACATTCACTACCTCTATGGCTATCTACTCTTCCCTACAAACCCGGATGAGGCTGTTGATCAGTTCCATCGGGAGCTGGCCATCTCACCGCGCAACGCCACAGCTCATGCCATGTGCGCCTGGGCTCTCGAGCTCCAGGGAGACTATGCAGCCTCTCTCAACGATGCTAAGGAGGCGGCAGAAGAAGACCCATCCCTTCCCATGGCCCAGCTTGTCTACGGCAAGGCACTGATGGAAGCCGGCGATTTGAATGCCGGTCTCCCGCACCTTGAGAGCGTGCTCGCTGCCCAGCCGGGTAATCTGGAGGCGCATCTGGCGCTGACCAAGGCTTATTCCAAGCTCGGTCGGAGCGACGATGCTCGACGGGAACGGCTCATGTCTCTGTCGATCTCACAACAAGGAGCGGCTCCAGTTGCGGCCCCGTAATTCTCTGTTCCTGCTGTCCCTCTTCTTTATCTGCCTGGCGTTACGCGCACAATCGCACCAGCAGAAGCCCGCCGCAACCTGCGCCACCTGTCATGGGGAACAGGTCCTTTCCCAGCCCGCGACACCGATGGCTCACGCCATGGAGCTGCCGTTGCACAACAATGTGCTCGCTGAACATCCGAGCCTGACATATCGCAAGGACGGATATTCCTATTCGGTGCTTACAGAGAATGGCCGAAGTACGTACCTCGTAAGCGATGGAACAAAGACTCTCTCCATCCCCATCGTATGGGCCATGGGGGCCCAGGCGCAGACCTGGGTGCTCGAGCGCGACGGCAACCTTTATGAAAGCAGGGTCAGCTACTATCCCTCCATCCATGCGCTCGAAATCACGACCGGCGATGAGCGTCTAGTCCCGAAGAACATCGAAGAGGCCATCGGGCGGCCCATCGGCATGGATGAGGCAAAAGCATGCTTTAACTGCCACAGCACCAATGCCCTTCACGATCACCAGCTCGATTTGAAGGCAGTACACCCGGGTCTCGCCTGCGAGCGCTGCCACGTCGGAGCGCAGGCGCACGCAGTCGGGATGCTCTCCGGAAGTGCCTCCGCTCCGATTCCCCAATCACTCGGCAAGCTGCAGTCAGAGGACATCTCAAGTTTCTGCGGTCAATGCCACCGCAGCTGGGAAACTGTAGTACGCGCCCACTGGCAAGGCCAGGCAGACGTCCGCTTCCAGCCCTACCGGCTGGCCAACAGCAGGTGCTTCAACGGCGCCGATCCCCGCATCAGTTGCGTCGCATGTCATGATCCGCATCAGAATGTTGTCCGGGACATCTCTTACTACGACGCGAAATGCCTTGCCTGCCACGGTCCGTCCGCGGCAGCCGCCGCAACATCGACGCACCCGAAAACCTGTCCGGTTGCGAAGTCGCGCTGCGTAACCTGTCATATGCCACAGGAATCGTTACCCAATGGCCTTCTGCGCTTCACGGATCACCAGATCCGCATCCTGAAACCAAACGAGCCTTACCCGAACTAACGCGTGAGTTGTTCGTCACTATTCATTTTGTCATCCTGAACGTAACCGAAGGTGGAGTGAAGGATCTGCTGTACCTATCGTTCATATCGGCGCGCAGCGCCGCACAGCCAGAAGTCTGACTCAGCAATTGGCATCGATGACCGGCCGCGAATCGCGCGTCTACGGCACACCCGGACCTTTACTTTGCTGCTGCGCGGTGAGTCGGGCCACCGTCTCTCGTTCCTTGGCGCCATCCTGCAGACGATGGAGCCGATAGTAGACATTCGCCAGCTCCACATGCGGCTCCAGCCAGTTCGGGTCGGTCCGCGTCACCTGTTCCAGCTCCTTCGCTGCTTCGTCATAGTGCCCCGACTTGCTGTTCCAGATGGCCACTTCATATCGCGCCATCGACGAGGATGGGTTTAGCTCCAACGCGCGATCCAGAAACGGCTTCGCCTCATCCATCGCCCGCCGCTTGTAAAGTATCGACCCAAGATACAAATTGGCGTTGAAGTCATTCGGGTCCTGCCGCAATGCTTCGTGGAGCGCCGTCTCCGCCGCGTCCTGGTCGCCCACGTCGTCCCGAGCCATGCCCGTCAACGTATAGATGTGAGGAAGACTCGGCTTCAGCCGAAGCGCCGCCTCAAGGTTCTGGCGTGCACGTTCATAATCATTCAGGTCCAGAAAGGTCGACCCGGCGAGCAGATACGCGTCCGGGTTTTGCGTTCGCTCCGCAAGCTCCCCAAGCTTCTGCGCACCCTCGCGCCTCTTGCCCGCCTGGATCAGCGCTGTTCCCACCACGTATTCGAAATCAGGATTGCCTGCATTCGCCGCTTCCATCGGACCGAGCATCTCTGCCGCTTCACTTCCCCGCCCCAGTCGCACCTCGCTGTCCCCCAGCAGGATAGCGATCTGCACATTCTCAGGCTCATGCTGATGAAGGTCATTGAATTCGCGGCTCGCCGATGCGAGGTCACCTTTTTTGTAATATGCGAGTCCGATATTCAATTGAATGGCATTTTTATCCGCGACACCGGGAAGCGCCCTGCGATACTGCGCGATCGCATCGTCAAACCGCCCGCTGTCCGCCAGCGCAGCACCAAGGTTGACCCGGACCTCTGCCATGTCCGGCTTCAACCGCAGCACCTTTTCGTAATCGCGGATCGCAGCAGGAAGATCGCCGTGCTGCTGGGCTTCGATCGCATTGCTCAGCAGCCGATCGGCCTCTTGGCTTTGCGCAGAGATACTTTGCGCGAAGACCACCGGGACACACAGGATCAGCAGCAGTAACAGGCGGCACACGGCCCAAGCATAGAGCATTTTCGGTATAGGTGTAGATCGTCCAGCGATCGTTCTCGTGGCTTTTCTCAAAGGAAAAGCCACACCGAATGTATCTCCGCAGGGGATAGGACTGCCGAAACTGCTCCAGCTCATCACGGAGCCCTGAACCAGCGGCCCCTGCACCGGCATCCTCAGCTATGGATTGCTCGCCGGCACCACCGGCAAGCTGATGTAACTCGCCTCACCCGGCGTGTGCCAGATCCGTTCCGTTGCCTTTTCATAATCCTGCGGCTTGGCTTCGAAGATATTCGGCACGTACTTCTGCGGATTCCGATCGTAGAGCGGGAATAGCGTGGACTGCACCTGCACCATGATCCGGTGGCCAGGCAGGAACGTATGGTTCACCATCGGCAGTCCAAATACATACGCCAGCGGCTCGTTCGCCTTGATCGCCTCCGGATGCTCAAAGCTCGTTCGGTAGCGTCCGCGGAAGATATCGGTCGCGATCGGAAGTTCATAGCCACCCATCTCGACCGGCGGTGCAACGCGATCCGGCTGCACATCAATCAGCTTCACCACCCAATCGGAATCCGTGCCGCTGGTCGAGGCCACCAGGTGAACCTCCGGTTCGCCGGAAAGTTTCATCGCCGTCTTCAGCGGCTCCGTCTCATAGGTCAGCACGTCGGGACGTCCATCGACGAATCGCTGATCCGTTACCAGCCATGTTCTCCAACCCGATATGTCAGAGGCAACCACCGGCCGCGGGCGGTAGGGCACAGGCTTCGCCGGATCGGAAACGTATTCGTCGAACTTTGCACCTGCGCCTGGCGCGTCGAAGGACAGCTTGCCCTCCGCCGCAAGGTAAAGAGGCTTCGATGTGACGGGGCAACCTTTCTCGCAACTGGCGGGAAACACCGGTGGCCGCTCCCAGCGGTCTTCGCTAGTGTTGTAGATCAGCACTGGCGGTGTATCGGCACTCGGCGAACCGGGCTTCAGGTATTGATTGAAGAACGGCAGCAGCACATCCTTGCGCCACTGCCCGGTCGTATCGGTCGCCCACACCAACGGCCCCAGCGCCCGGCCTTCGCGATTCACCTGGCTATGGAACCACGGCCCCATCACCAGGTGGTTCATGGAATCCGGCGTCCCCTTCGCCTTCAGCGCGCGATAGCTATGGATGGCGCCCCACATGTCTTCCTGGTCCCACAGTCCCTGCTCCCACATCGTGGGCACCGTAAGCGGCTTCTGCGTAATCAGCCTGTCCAGCGCCTGGCTCTGCCAATACCCGTCGTACGCAGGATGATCAACCATCACGCGCCAGAAGGGCAGTTGCTCCATGCCTTCCGCCTTCGCGAACGCGTCCGCTGACCCCGCGTCCAGAAAGTTCGTATAGTCATCGCGCCCCTCACGCGGCACGCGCACACCCTCGCCGCGATTGGAGGTCTGGCCCAGCACATAATCAATGTTCGGCTGGCGGAATGCGCCGAAATGAAACCAGTCGTCGCCCATCCACCCATCCACCATCGGGCTCTCCGGAGCAGCCACTTTGAGCGCGGAATGCGGATTCAGCAGAGCCATCACCACCGTGAAGCCTTCGTAGCTCGACCCAATCATCCCCACTCGTCCATTCGACTCCGGCACATGCTTAACCAGCCAGTCGATCGTGTCGTACGCATCCGTAGTGTCGTCTGCACCGCTCGGGTTATAACCCGAGTTCACCGGCGGAGGCGTCATGAGATACACGCCTTCGGAGCCATACTTTCCGCGCACATCCTGATACACGCGGATATAACCTGCTTCGACGAACACTTCGTCACTCAAGGGCAGGGCTTCAATTATTCGTCCGCTCTTCGAACGCGCCGCGCGATGGGCCGCGTCGTACGGCGTCCGCGTCAGCAGAATCGGAGCATCATGCGCTTCCTTCGGGATCACGATTACCGTGTACAGCTTCACTCCATCCCGCATCGGCACCATCTCGACGCGTTTGACGAAATCGGTCTCTTGTTCCGGGACCTTGTAGTTCGGCGTCAGATCATCCGCCGGTAGCTTCTGCTGTTGTTGTCCAAATCCGCAAACAGCCGATACGCTCAGCAAGACGCCGACGCCAACTACGCAGCTCAATCTGCTCATGGCCCTCTCTTCACACACAAAAGCTGAATTCATCGCCGCTTCGAGTAAAGCGGTATCAGGGTATCACCGCCGGTCGACAGCGGCGGGCTTTCAAACGCGATTGCTTGGAGAGCTGATTCCGAGACCAGACGTGGCTGAATCAGCTATCGCGCAGCAGATGCGAACATGATGCTGACCTTCAACTTCTTCCCGCTCACATCGGCAATGTTGCAGTGCGTTCAAACTCCAGGGCGATTCTGGAGGAGCCGATGCCACAAACGGCTTGCAGGCGACACGTGCAAGAGGCACTGCCAACGGTTCAGTGCGGACAGATCTCTCGCCGCTGGCCTTCTCAGGTTCTGCTTGAGCAGGGGCGCGGCCCGCGGTTGAGCCCCCTTGAAGATGCGGGAGTTGCAACATTCCCAGCGCCCCCGCTTGCCCAATTCGACCATTTTCTCCGAGCCCATCTTGCGTGGCTGATGCAAGGCCCAAAGCCAATCCGGCGTTCATACTCGGTCGGCATCCCGCATCGTTCTTTCAGGCCTTTGAACCGATGTCTGTACAATGTAGCGCTGAACCCGGAAAGTTCAGCACGATGGTCCAGCGCACTACCAGATCCAGGCCTGTCACTCTCGTCGATGTCGCGCGAGAGAGCGGCTTCTCTCCATCCACCGTTTCCATCGTGCTCAATGAAGCGCCGCTCTCCCGCCACATCGCGGCCACCACCAAAGAGCACATCCGCAAGGCCGCGAAACGAATGGGCTACCGCCCTGACCTGTTTGCGCGCTCGCTGCGCAGCCGACGCAGCCACACCATCGGCGTCATGATCTTCGATCTCTCTGATCCCTTCTGCACCCTCATTCTTCGCGGCATTCAGAGATCTCTCCACCCCACCAGCTACCAACCCATCATGATGGACGCGAATAACGACCGGAAGCAGTTAGCCGGCTATCTCGACCTGCTGATGGATCGGCGCGTGGAAGGTCTGATCGTCGTCGCCAACTGGCTCTTTGAGGAAGGCGGACGGCTCGCACAGTTACGCAACAGTAGACTCCCCACCATCGTCGTCGGCCGTGACCTCTCTCAGGATGCGATCCGGTCGGTCATCGTGGATAACGACCAGGGCGGCTATCTCGCCATCCAGCACCTCTATGAGCTCGGCCATCGCGACATTGCCGTCATCCGCGGTCCGGCCAAGCTGGTGGACAGCGACCGCCGCTGGAAAGGTATTCAGCGGTTCTCGGCCGAATACGGCCTCCGCATTCCTGCGCAACTCGTACGCCAGTTGCCGGAAGCTGTCGACGCCAACTCCGGCTTCGAAGGCGGCCGCGTCCAGACTCAGGATCTGCTCCGCTCCCGGGCACGATTCACCGCAATCGTCGCATTCGATGACCTCACCGCGCTCGGATGCATTCGCGCACTCCACTGCGCAGGCCTCCACGTTCCCCGGGATTGCTCCGTCATCGGCTTCGATGATGTGCCGCTCGCGTGGTTCAGCACGCCTGACCTCACCACCATCCGCCAGCCCATGCAGGTCATGGGCGAGCTCGCCGCCGGCTGGGTTCTGGATGAGTTGCGAAGCAAAAAGCGTCAGCCGGACCAGCCGGCCACCACTCCCCACGCGCTCGCGCCGGAACTGATCCTCCGCGCATCGACAAAGTCGCTACCCCGCTAAGCTCCTGTTGACAGAGACTTCAATTCGGCGTATTCCCTTGGTTCAAACGATTCAACGTACTTCATCGGAGTACAATTCCCGGAATTCATGGCAAACATCTCTTGCTGTTTCTGCGTCCGCGCGCTGAGCCTTCTACTCCTAAGCACTACCCCTCTGGCCGCGCAGACCATACGCATCGACACCGCCACGCCCGTCAACACCATCGACCCGCGCACCTCCGTCGGCGCCGGTGTCGACCGCATCCCCGTCGATGCCATCGATCACGATCTCACCAAGCAAGCCCTCCCACCCGTCCTCGAATCCGGATGGCAGCCCGTCACCTATCGCCAGAACACAGACCTCGCCGTCGAAGCCTGGCACTGGAACCCGGAGGGCACATGGAGCGATCCGTCCGGAAAGGGCTACTTTACCGGCTCCGCCACATCCACCGGATTCATTCGCCACTCCTTCGGTTACGCATTGCCGCACCGCGGCGTCACCCGCAATGACGGCACCGGCAATGTCGGTTTCTCCCGCATCACGGACGGCGACGAAAGCACTTATTGGAAGAGCAATCCCTACCTCACCAGCCGCTTCACCGGCGAAGACGACTCGGTTCATCCGCAATGGGTCATCCTCGATCTCTCCAAAGACGAACTGGTCGATACCCTCAAAATCTCCTGGGCTGAACCCTACGCGACCGATTACGTACTTCAATACTGGACCGGCCTCGATCCCCTCCACTTCCCCACGCGCGGCGCATGGGTCACCTTCCCGCGCGGTGTCGTCACCGCAGCGCACGGCGGACTGGCGACTCATGCACTCTCCGACCTTCCCGTGCGCCTCCGTTATCTCCGCATCTGGATGACAAGATCCTCCAACACTTGCGACACCCACGGTTCATCCGATCCCCGAAACTGCGTTGGTTACGCAATCAAGGAGCTCTATCTCGGCACCACGTCCAAAGATGGCTCCTTTCACGATCTGCTTCGCCACACACCCGATCAGGAGCAGACCGCAACAATTTCCTCCTCCATTGATCCCTGGCACACGCCCGACAGCGCCGTAAATAAAAATGAGGCCCAGGTCGGCTTCGATCTCTTCTTCCAGAGCGGCGTCACCCGCGGCCTTCCGGCCATGATGCCGATTGCGATGCTCTACGAAACGCCTGACAACGCCGCCGCCGAGATCCGCTATCTCGAAAACCATAAGTACCCCATCTCCTACGTTGAAATGGGCGAGGAGTCCGACGGCCAGTACTTGCAGCCGGAAGACTACGGCGCGCTCTATCTCCAGTTCGCAACCGCCCTGCGCAAGGTAGACCCCAGCCTCAAACTCGGGGGTCCGTCATTTGAGGGTGTCAACGAAGATGTCGAAGTCTGGCCCGATGCCGAAGGCCGCACATCCTGGCTCAACCGGTTCCTGCTCTATCTGCGCCGGCACAATCGCATGCAGGACCTGCAGTTCTTTTCCTTCGAGCACTATCCCTATGAGCCCTGCCGCATCACTTGGGCCAGCCTCTATGAGGAGCCGGAGCTCATTCATCACATCATCGATGTCTGGCACTCCGACGGCCTTCCCGCCTCCATGCCCTTCTTCATCACCGAGTCGAACCTCTCATCCTCAACCAGCGAAACCTACGAAGACATCTTCAGCGGCCTCTGGCTCGCGGACTACATCGGTTCCTTCTTGAGCAGCGGTGGAGGCGGCGTCTACTATTTCCATTACCTGCCCCTGCAGTTGGAGCACGGCTGCAACGACTCTGCCGGAACCTTCGGTATGTTCACCGTTCACCCCGACTTCTCCATCAATCAGCCGCTCGCGCAGTTCTTCGTCGCGCAGTTAATCAATCACGAATGGCTGCAATCCGATGGTGCGAACCAGCTCTTCCCTGCCTCATCCGATGTCACTGACGGCGCCGGACACACACTCGTCACCGCCTACACCGTGAAGCGTCCGGATGGACAGTGGTCCGTCATGCTCATCAATAAGGATCAGCAAAACAGCCACCGCGTTCGGCTGGAGTTCACCGGCGCACATGCTCAGTTCACGGGTTCTATCGAAGAATCACTCTTCGGCGGCGGTCAGTATCACTGGACCCCGCCTGAGCGTGTCGCTAACGCACACCTGCCGGAAGCACGCAACAACGTGGAGCAGCTCTACCACGGGGGCCATGCCGATCCCGACGGCCCTATCGTGCACCAACAAATTTCAAATGAAAATGAGATCGAGCTCCCCACCGCGTCCGTAGTCGTCCTCCGCGGCAAGCTCGACTAGCAGACAGCCAACACCACGAACCGGGTGCCCCATTCTAGCCGCAGGCTAGGGTGGGTGTATTCAGTCGGAGCGAAGCGACCTTCCATCCTTCGCTGTCCAGTGATTCGTTCAGCGAAGTGGGCGGTGCCGGAAACGCAGTACCTGAATAACATCGTCATCCCGACCGAAGCGGAGGGATCTGCTTCTTACCAGCACGCGGACGTTCTACTCGTCCTTCGCCTCAAAACAGCGCCGGCCCTCATTACAGACCTTCGCATGCACATAATGCTCATCCGGCCCCGCCTTACCCATCGTCTTCAGGCACCAGAACGTGCTGGTCGAACCCATCAACGCCTCCAGGTCCTCGCGGTATTCACCGAGCGCCGCGTACGTGGACTTGCTCCGGAGGCACCTGCACTTCACATCCTGTTTTGTTTCCGGCATGTTCACTCCTATCCGATCGCGCTCGGGTCGCGTCCCATCTGCCCCGCAGCCAGCAGAATCGTGCGATACACCGCCGTCTGGAATAGCTGCACCTTATACCCGTTCTGGCTCAACGGCGTCGCGTTCGCTACCGCAAGCTTTCCTGCCTCGCGCGCCGTCTGCTCGTTGATCGTCTTCCCACGAAGCGCCTCCTCCGCTTCCGTCGCATGGATCGGTGTCGGGGCCGCCACTCCCAGCACTATGGCTGCGTTGCGGCAGGTGTTGCCATCGATCTCCAGCACCACGCCCGCATCCGCCAGCGGCCAGTCGAAGCTCTCCTTTTCGCCATACTTCTGATACGCCGAGCGCGTTCCCGCCGCGGGCGCCGGCACCCGGATCCCCGTGATCAACTCGCCCGGCTTCACCGCCGTCTCATGCTGCAGGTCTTGCTCCGGCGCAAGGTAAAAGTCGCGCATCGCCACCGTACGCTTGCCCGCTTTCGACGTCAGCTCTACCTCCGCATTCATCGCCAGCAGCGGCACCGCGGTCGACGACGGATGCACCATCGCACACGTTCCGTTGTTCACGATCGCGTGATATTGGTTCTCTCCCGCCAACGCATGGCAATCGTCCGAGTTGCCCTTCTTCCTGCAATCAAACTCGCTCGAACGGAAATACCAGCATCGCGGCCGCTGCATCAGATTGCCGCCCAACGTCGCCATGTTGCGCACCTGGGGCGTCGCCGCATGACCCGCCGCATCGGACAGCGCCGCATAGCGCTCTTGTATCTCCGGATGCTCCGAAATCTCGGCGAGCGTCACCAGCGGCCCAAGCTGCAGCCCGCTCTTCGTCGCTTCAATCGTGTGTAGCGAATGCACATTTCGGATGTTCACCAGCTTCGGCGGCGTGACCACACCATCCTTCATCAGGTCGAGCAGATCGATCCCGCCCGCCTTCACCACCGCATCTCCCTTCATCTGGGAGAGCGCCTCATCCACCGTTGCACAATCGACGTAAGTAAAGCGGTTCATGCCATCATCTCCCCTTGCGTCTTGCCCAGCGCCGCCAGAACATTCGCTGGAGTCATCGGAATCGTGCGCATCCGCACGCCTGTCGCGTTGTAAAACGCGTTGCCGATCGCCGCGGCCAGCGTAATAATGCCCGCCGACTCGCCGATGCCGCCAGCATCCGTCGAGCTCTGACCGATGTAGTTTTCAATCAACTCCACCTGGATCTCCGGAACCTCGCGCGCGCCGATGATCTTGTAGCTCTCCAGGTTCGCGTTCAGCATGTAGCCCTTCTGCCGGTCCATCACGCGCTGCTCGAACAACGCGTACGAAATACCCTGGAGTATGCCGCCGTGAACCTGGCTGATCACCCCTGTCGGATTGATCGGCCGCCCGCAGTCGTGTGCACCGAAAACCTTCTCGATGTGCACGCGTCCAGTTTCCGTATCCACCGCAAGTTCGACGTAATCCACGCCGCCATACAGCAGCCTCGCCTTCTCGTAATCGGGAACGCGCGCCGTCCGCGCCGCAATCTCGCTCGTCGGCATCTTCGCTGCCGCGCTTCGCAGCGATATGGACCGCGAGCTGTCCTTCCACACCACATTGCCATCGCGCAGCTCAAGGTTCTCCGCCGTTGTGCCCAGCGGCTGCGCAATCGTCTGCAGAAATTTCTGCTTCGCCTGCCACGCCGTGTTGCGTATCGCCGGCGTAATCGATCCTGCCGTGACGCTGCCGCCGGAGTTCGGCCCGATGGGATACCGCGTATCTCCCACCCTCACTTGTACCTGCTGCGGAGCAATGCCGAATTCCTCTGCCACTAACTGCGCCAGGATCGTCTTTGTCCCGCCGCCGAGGTCCTGCACTGCGGAGAGCACCTCCACCGATCCATCCTTTGAGACTCGCACCTCGCACGACGAGTCCATGTCGACGAACCGATACCACACCGACTGCGCAATGCCCATGCCGCGCTTGATCGGCCCCGTGTCCGAGCCGGCCGGCTTGCGATCGCGCCAGTTCGTCTTCTCCCGGATAATCTGCCGCTCCACCTTGCGCGCCGGGCTCTCATCGATCTTCTCGCGCAGATCCAGCGGATCCATCTTCAGCTTCTCCGCAAGATCATCAATCGTCTGCTCAAATGCAAAACAACCCTGCGGATGCCCCGGCGCACGGAACGCCGCGCCCGGCCCTGCATTGATGAACACATCGTTCTCTTCCGTGTGAATGTTGGTGCACTTATAAAGGTTCGTCGCAGGCCCCGCTGTGCCCGCGCCCGTGCCCACTCCGGCCGTTCCATAGCTGATCGATTCGATCGCCGTCAGCGTGCCGTCATGCTTCGCGCCGACGCGCACCTTCTGGTGCGAGTCCGGACGGTTGGAGACAATATGCTCCTGCCGCCGGTCCAGCATCAGCCGCACCGGCACGCCCGCTTTGCGCGAAAGGTTAGCCGCTATGACACCTTCATTGCCTGCACCAAACTTCGCACCAAAGCCGCCGCCCATAAACTCCGTAATCACCCGGACCTTGCTCTTCGGCAGCTTGAAGACTTCGGAGAACTCATCGCGCACACTCGCCGTGCCCTGCGTGGACGCATACACCGTCAGCTCATCGGGCTTCCAGTCGACAACAAACCCGTGCGTCTCCAATGCCGAGTGCGTCTGCACCTGCGTGAAGTATTCGCCCTCCACCACGACATCGGCGTCCTTGAAGCCCGCGTCTATATCGCCTTTCGTCTTCTTCTCCGGCCCATGCACGTTGCCCGTCTGCGGCACGTCTTTCGGACCGCCGCCGCCTCCCGCACTTCCCGCCGCATCCGCCGGACCGGGAAATACCAGCGGCGCATCGGGCTTGCGCGCGTCCCCGCGGTCCACCACGAACGGCTTCGCGTCGTACTTCACCTCGATCAGCTTCGCCGCATCCTCTGCAATCGCCTGCGACGTTGCAGCGACTGCCGCGACCGGCTGACCCGCATAACGGATCACCGGATACCGCGACGCCGCCTCCTGCTTCGGATCGCGCAACTCCGCCTCGCCGCCGTAGTCATGCTCGACCACATACACGGCCTTCACACCCGGATGGCGTTCCGCCGCCGACGTGTCAATGGAAACAATGCGCCCATGCGGTATATCGGCTCCACGCACATACGCGTACAGCATGCCCGGCAGGTGCACATCGGCCGTATACTTGCCGCGCCCGCTCGCCTTCGCTGCGCCGTCCCAGCGCACCGTCGGATGCCCCACATATTTCAATTCCGAGTTTTGCGGAAGCGGCGGCGGCTCATCCACAGGAACCTGTCGGTCCACGTGCGTCAACCCAAGCTGCGGAATCCCAAACAGGACGCTCGCAGTCTTGGTCTCGCCTCCTGCCTTCTTTGGCGGCGCGGTCGCCGCATCCTGCGCTTCCTTCTTCTGTGTCGGCTTGGCCTCGCCCTTTATGCCCTGTTTCCGCTGATTCTCCGGCGCCGTCTGTGTCTGCGGATCCAGCAACTCTGTCTCGTTTGCCATCTAGACCCCCTCAAGCGCGCGCGGCATCACCAGGCCGGCGCTGTTGGTCGATCCATTCTTCGCCAGCTCATCCATGGCGTCGAAGATCCTCGGATACGTGCCGCATCGGCACAGATTCCCGCTGATCGCGTGCACCACCTCAGGCCGCGTCGGGTGCGGATTACGTTTCATCAGCGAGGCACATGCCATCACCATCCCCGGCGTGCAGAAGCCGCACTGCATCGCGTCATGCTTCACAAACGCAGCCTGCACCGGGTGCAACGTTTCGCCGTGCGACAAACCTTCGATGGTCGTGATCTTTTTGCCGCTGGAATCGACCGCCAGCGTCATGCAGGCAAGCTGCGGCGTCTCATCCACCCACACCGTGCAGGCCGAACACGAACCGCGATCGCACACCACTTTGGTTCCGGTCAGCCCCAGTTGGTCCCGCAACGTCGTCGCCAGCGTCTCCCGCGGCTCCACGCTCACAGCATGCACCTGCCCGTTCACATTCAACCGTATAGGGACGGCATCAGGACCAAGCGCCGCCGCCTCATGCGCCCCACGCTTCACCTCTGCCGTCAGCGCCTGCGCCTGTTCCAGAAGAGTGCCGGCCGCAGTCAGCCCCGCCCCCTTCAAAAAACCGCGCCGCGAAAAATGCGTCTGTTTCGAATCAGCCATAGGGCGCTCCCCGATTCGCGAATCCAAATTTTGAATTCGCGCAACGCCGCCATTCTACGCCCATATCGTTACCGCAGAATCGTCGCGGAGGCGCCGCGAAAAGCACACAAAATCGTCCTGCAGGCTACATCCGGCACGCAAAAAAGAGCCTTCACTCCGTCGGGACGGACCGGAGTGAAGGCTTCCGTTCAACGCAAACCTATCAACGCAAGCCTAGAAAAGCGCGTCGGGAACAATGTCCGCGATCGTGATGCGCGTCGCCGTGACCTTTCCTTTGGAATACACCTGAAGAAAGTGGCCGGACAGGTCATAAAGCCTCACGAGATAGCTGCCGCTGAAGGAGTTCCCGCTGGGGCTCAGAGTCACATCCTCCAGAACCGTGGCAACATAGGCAGGCGCCGTTCCGCCGGCGTCCCAGCCGATCGCACGATGGTTGAGGAAATAGTGGCGCGGACCGATCTGCTGCCACACGCCCATGCAGAAAGCTTGCGTCTCCGGTGCCCGCCCGCCGGAGTTGTAAATTTCAGTCCCATCGCTATGCCACTGGTCGTAGCCGGCATCGAATAGGTTCATCCCGTCCATCTGCTTGAAATGCCAGAAGCCAACTATGCTCGGTTGCCGGCTATTATCTTCACTCGCCTGGAGCAGCATGGCGGGTCCCCGCTGGATCAGTAAGCTGGCGTGCGTTGGTTTCGCCGCGCCCGCGGCGCAACCCGCCCACGAACTAGGCGAGCACACCAGTCCAAGCACCAGAGCTCCAAGAGTAGCCGCCCATTTCCTATAACTGACTTTCATTTGAGTCTCCTCCCGCCGGCCTCACCAGCGTGGCAGCCAGCTAACAGCGCCGCTTTAGATCGCCGCAAGAAAAGAAGCATGAAGAAGAGGTGAAGTAAGATGAAGCGCTAAGTTGTGAAAGCAGAAATAGTTGGAGTTACCACGAGATACCCGCTGCTATACTTCCGCCGCGGGGGTAGCTCTGGTGCCCGGGCCGATCCTTGAATTCGGTGACTTCCGGCTCGATTGTGACCGCCTCGAACTGCGCCGTGGCGGCCGACCTTCCAAGGTGGAGCGCAAGCCCATGGAGCTTCTCGTCCTTCTCGCGACCCGCGAAGGCGAGGTCGTCGCCCGCGCCGAAATTGCCGGGCACCTCTGGGGCAGCGGAGTCTTCGTCGATACCGAGCACGGCATCAATACTGCGATCCGCAAAGTGCGCCAGGCTCTTCGGGATGATCCCGATCACCCGCGCTTCGTTCAAACCGTCACCGGCCGCGGCTACCGCTTTGTTGGCCCCGTCGCCATCGTTCAGTCAATGTCCGCCTTGGCCAGCGTTCCGCCGGCAGCGCAAACTGAAATCCCGACCCAGGATCCATCAGGAGCTTCAGCCTCTGCCGCCAAACCACCTCTCGCACGCTCTCGTCTCCGGCTCGTCCTCGTCTCCCTGGCTGCTTTGGTTCTCCTTGCCATCGTCGTGATGCTGCGCATCCGTGAGCATCGCATCCACGCCGCCACGCTCAACATCCACTCCCTCGCCGTGCTCCCGCTCGAAAACCTCTCCGGCGACCCGGCACAGGACTACTTCGCCGCCGGCATGACCGATGAGCTCACCACCATGCTCGCAAGGGACTCCACCCTCCGCGTCATCTCCCGCACCTCCGCCATGCAGTTCAAAAATCCGCACCAACCGCTGCGCGAGGTTGCCGGCACACTCGGTGTCGATGGCATCGTCGAGGGTTCCATCTCGCGCGCGGACGGCAAAGTCCACATGACGGTGCAACTCATCCACGCGCCCACCGACACCCATCTCTGGGCCGACAGCTACGACCGCGACAATAATGAAGTCGCCGCGCTCCCGGAACAAGCCGGACAAGCCATCGCCAAACGCCTCAACGCCACCGTTGCTACAACCCAACCGGCGCGCTACATCAATCCCCAGGCACACGACGCCTACCTGCGGGGTCGTGTTCTCTGGATCGCGGGTGAGTACGACAAATCCGGTGAATACTTTCAGAAAGCAATCGAGCTTCAACCCGACTATGCGCTCGGTTGGTCGGGGCTTGCCGACCACTACGCAGGTGCTGCCATGGCGGGCCAGCTCGATCCGCGCACTGCGATTCCCGCGATGGTTGCCGCCGCACGAAAGGCAATCGCGCTTGACGACACGGCTCCCCAAACCCATCTCACTCTGGCGGCTATGTACTGGCTGGAACGCCTGGACTTCCCGCGAGCCCTTCAGGAACTAGATCGCGCCATCGAGATCGATCCTGAATACGCCGAGGCTTACTTCCAGCGCGCCTACCTCCTCAGCGAATTCAATCGCCCTTCCGAAGCCATCGAAGCCGCAAAGAAATCCATGGAGTTGGATCCCTTGGCTCAACCCTGGGCGATGCCCATGATTTATTCCTACACGCGGCAATATGATCGGGCCATCGCCGACGCCACGCAACGCCTCGAGTCAACGCCGAATGATGTCGGGCTTCACTTGCAGCTTGCCGGTTCCTACCACTGCACAGGGAAAGAGAAGGAATCGGCGGAAATGCTGGTCAAGATGTTCTCCCTCAGCGGTATGCCGGAATTTGCGGAGACTCTGAAGCGATCCTTTGAGCAAGGTGGATATGACGCTGTCGTCCGATCCCAAATCCACCTCATGGAACACCAGCCTCCCGGCCGATACCTCTCCGTCGTCGACTTGGCCAGGTTATATGGACAATTAGGGCAACGCGAGAAAACCCTCGCTCTGCTCGAAGAGGGATACCGTCAGCACTCCCCCGTTCTGCTCGATATCCAGAACGATTGCAGCTTCGATCTCCTCCACAACGATGAGCGCTATCGTTCGCTAGTCCGGAAAATTGGCCTCCCGCCAGCCTGGTAGATGCTGGCGCCAAACCTTGCAAAAAGCGGGAAGCATCGGAGCGATGAAGAAAGACGCCATGTGCACCTCCCAGCCGCACGGGACCGTCGCGAGTATTATGGGGCGGAAAAATGAATACCGCCGTCTTGCTTCTGAGCACCCCCGGGGACCTCGCACGGAAAGGTGTAATCGCCGAGATTTCGCAATTTCTCGTCGCGCACCATGGCAGTGTCCTGCACAGTGATGATCACCTCGACACCAGCCGCGATGTCTTCCTCTCCCGCCTTGAATGGGATCTCGATGGATTCGATATTCCTTACGCTGAATTCGATCGACACTTCAAGCCGGTTGCCGAGCGCTTTCAGGTCCACTACCACCTTGCTCTGACCGGATACCGTCCGAAGGTTGCCATCCTCGTCTCCGCGTACGACCACTGCCTCGTCGACCTCCTCTACCGGCAGAACAAAGGCGAGTTGAAATGCGACATCGTCCGCATCATCGGCAATCACTCCACTTCGAAGCCACTCGCCGACTTCTATGGCATTCCCTTTCACATGCTCACCAGGCCCACCGATAAGCGGGCGTCAGAACAGGAAATGCTTGAGTTGCTGGGTCAGGACATCGACCTGGTCGTGCTCGCCCGCTACATGCAGATACTCGGGCCGGAGTTCGTCGCTCAATACCTGCTTCGCATGATCAACATCCATCACTCGTTTCTTCCCGCCTTCGTCGGCGCCAAACCCTATCACCAGGCCTTCGACCGTGGCGTGAAATTGATCGGGGCCACCAGCCACTATGTCACTGCCGATCTCGACGAAGGACCAATCATCGAGCAGGACCTCGTCCGCGTCACCCACCGCGACACCGTTGAAGACATGCTCTACAAAGGCCGCGACCTGGAAAGAATCGTCCTCTCCCGGGCGGTGCGTTGGCACTTGGAAAATCGCGTTCTCGTCTACCAGAACAAGACCGTGGTCTTCGCCTAAGTTCTCCCGCTTATGGATCATCAATCAGTGACTTACGACATGCTGGGAGGTTGCCGGGGGCGTAGAAAACGGCACTACAAGGTGATGACATGATCAAGCGGACTGCCCGAGAGCGCCCCGTACAGTTGAGGAAAGCACCCGGCAGCCACTCCATCCACCAGCCCTTTCGCCTTGACCGCTCCGCTGCCGCACTGCTCCGCCGTGCCATCCGCCAGCCCCCGGCGTACCGCGCACAGATCGCACACCATCAGCAATATCTTCTTTTGCTTCGCCACCGCGGCAAGCCGCTCGCCCACCGGGTCGCCCTTCCGCAGGCAGAAGATGTTGTCGTCAAAGAAAAATATCCCCGCAACATCGGCGCCATGCTCGCCGCGTTCCAGTTGCGGAAGAATCATGTTTGTGAGTTTGTAGCTGCTCGCCATATTCGTCGCGAGCACATAAGCAACTTTCATATCGCTCCCCGTCTGGATCAGATAATGAACAGAATAGGAGGAGCCGTCGAACCTCGCCTCAACCCTTCGGTGGGTTCATCTCGATCGCTTCGCGCAACGCTTCTGTGACACGACGGATGCTTTCCTCATCGAGGCGCGTGAAGAAGGGCAGCGCGAGCGTCCGTGCGCTCACCGACTCGGTAACCGGAAGGGGCCACCGCGCCGGCAGGTCAGCATAGGCCGGCTGACTATGGATCGGAGCAAAGTACCGCCCGCATCCGATACCGCGCACTTGCAGCCGATGAGCGATTGCATCTCTCTGCTCACCGCCATACTGCTCTCGAAGTCGCACGACATACACAAACCAGCTGATCCGCGCATCGGGCAGCTCCAGCGGAGGAAGCACAAAGCCTGAGAAGTCACGCAGCAGCTCGTCGTATCGCCGTGCCACCTGCTCCCGGGCCGTCAGTATCTCCTCGAGCCGTCGCATCTGCCCACAACCCAGAGCACAGTTCATCTCCGAGAGCCGGTAGTTGTACCCCAGAATCGAATGCTGGTGCCAGTCATCGGATTCGTACCGGCCGTGGTTCCGCATCGCGCGTATCTTCCGCGCCAGCCGCGCGTCACCGGTTACCACCATTCCGCCTTCCCCGGTCGTGATCTGCTTGTTGGGGTAGAACGCGAACACCGCGGCATCGCCGAAGCTGCCCACCGGCTTACCTCGGAAGGTAGCGCCGATCGCCTCGCAAGCATCCTCGATCACGTGCAGATGGCGGCGGCGGCCAATCTCAACAATGGCCTCCATATCGGCAGGACACCCGAAGGTATGCACCGCAACAATGGCCCGGGTGCGCGACGTAATCGCAGCTTCAATGCGACCAGGATCAATATCCAGGTGATGAGGTTCGATATCGACAAATACCGGGGTGGCGCCCTCGTACCGAACCGCATTCGCCGCCGCAACAAACGTGAACGAAGGCACGATCACTTCATCCCCGGCCCCGATCCCCAGAGCGCGAATGCATAAGTGCAGCCCGGCCGTCCCGGAGCTAACCGCAATTCCAAAATCCCGACCGGACAACCGGCGGACCCGCTCCTCGAACTCCTCCATCTTTGGTCCCAGGCTGAGTCGAGTTCCTCGGAGTACCGAGACCACCTCTTCAATCTCGGACTCCGTAATGTCAGGCTCAGAGAGAGGAATGTTCAGGATGGCGACGCTCCAGGATCGAGCTTCAGAAGCAGGCGCTCGCGAGCCGGCAACGCGGCCAGCACCGCGACGATCCGTTCGGCAGCCTTGCCGTCTCCATATGGATTCGTCATCCCCGAGAGTGATGCGCGAAAGGAAGCCGAAGCAGCCTTCTCCACTTGCAGCAGAATCGACGCGGCAACGGGCTCCGCATCCAGCACATTGCGTGCCCGCTCCCGACCCTGCTGCCTCATGCCGACGTTGATGATCGGCAAACCAAATGATGCAGCTTCCATGATGCCGCTACTGGAATTCCCGATCATTAGATCGGCATACTGAAGCAGGCTCCAGTATTCGATGGCAGGTAAGTTGACGAACAAACGTCCGCTACCGCGATTCGCCAGGAAGGACCGAACACGTTCCCGCAAAGCTCGGCTCCCTGCATCCGCATTCGGGTGGCAGAAGATAAGTTGATGCGGAATCCGGGCCAATGCTGCGAACAGTTCCTCCGCTTCAGCGTTGGTATCCTGCAGCAACGTGACAGGATGATAAGCCACTACAGCAGTCTGCGATGTCGGATCGATCTGCAGCTTCTGCTCGAGTTCCGTCTTGCTCAATAGCTCGCCCTTACTCAGGTGATCGAGCGAGGGAGCCCCGGCCCGGTGCACTCGCCAGGGCTCTTCTCCCATCGCGATCACGCGCTGCCTTGCACCTTCCGTAGACGTGAAGTGAATATGGCTCATCTTCGTCAGAGCGTTGCGAACTGCATCATCAATCGCGCCCCGGCTGATTTCGCCGCCTTCGATGTGCGCGATCGGGATGCGGAGCGCAAGAGCTACTGCCGCAGGAGCAAGCATCTCGTATCGATCTGCGATCAGCAGAAGAACATCCGGCCGCATGGTCGCAAGACAATCCGCAAATGAGAGTACGGCGACACCGATGCTCTTTGCCATGCCCGTGTCGGTATCGGAACTCAGCAAACATTCCAGGCGAGCCGCTATCGGAAAGCCGTCCCTTTCGATCTCGCGCACGGTATGGCCGAATTCGTGAGAGAGATGGGGGCCGGAGATGATGAGTTTCAACTCTGTATCTGGATGCTCGGCGAGCGCCTTCAGGGGCCAGTACAAATGACTGTAGTCCGCTCGCGAGGTCGTTACGACAGCGATCCTCTTCATACAGCGCGGGCCGCTGCCTGTTCTTGTAGATATGCACTGGGCACATAAGCGGGAACAACAGCCGATATCGCCCGCAATAACCTGCTCAGGTCGCGCTCGTGCACCGCCGCGCTGATCTCTTCCATCGCAACAGCCAGCAATGCCGGAGATGGATACGAAGCATAGAGCACTTCCTGCAGACCATGAACACTCTGAGCCGCAACTTCTTCGTCATCCGTTGTCATTTGCTCAGAAAGCTTTTCTCCCGGCCGCAAGCCGATATATTGCCATTCGATTTCACGCTGGTCCCTTCCTGAACGATCCAGCAGGAACCGGGCAACGTCGACGATGCGGTAAGTGGGACCCGCCTGTGAGACGAGGATTGCTGAAGATTGAGCAGCCACAACCGCGAACAGCAGCCGCTGTACCGCTTCGGCAATGGAGACAAAATGCCTGGTGCATGCGACATCTGTAATCGTGATCGGGCCGCCCCGAGCGATCTGACGTTGCAAGAGCGGAACGATACTGCCTGTTGATCCCCAAACGTTCCCAAGGCGGACGGCTTTCATTCTCACGGCACTACGATTGGTAGCGAACATAAGCTCCGCGATTCGCTTCGTAGCGCCCATGATGCTGGCGGGGTAGACCGCCTTATCCGTAGAGACCAGGACCAGGTCATCCACCCCGAACACACCCGCAGCGCGCAGAATTTGCTGCGTGCCTAGTACATTGGCCTTTGCCGCGGCAAACGGATTTCTTTCCATGAGTGGTACATGCTTGCAGGCCGCAGCATGCAACACAATATGCGGACGACAGCGGTCAAAAGCATCCGCAAGCAACGCCGCATCGCATATGTCGCCTACGATCTCTTCGTGCCTGATAACAGAATCGCCATCAAGATCCAACGCAACATCGTGCAGTCCTGACTCTGCTATGTCCAGCAACGCAAGACGCTCTATGGAAAAACGCGAGAGAATCCGGACGAGAGCGGATCCAATGAATCCAGCTGCTCCAGTGATGAGGATGCGCTTCCCTGCGACAGCCGATCGAAGCGTCGATTCGTCGAATGTTTTCTGTTCCCGGTCGATGAAGCTTGAACCGCTGTCAAATTCCCACATGGTAGCTGTGAGTGATTTTAAGCGCTTCTGCCATCCGTCAAGTTGACGGACCGTGCCAACGCAGATCCGTCACTTTCGCTCGAAACGGAGATTCCGCGCCTCTCCGCGAAACCTTACGATGCGGAAAGATTCGACAGACCGATAAAGCGACGCTGCTGGGGACGCTCGCGACGCGGCCCTCAGCAGCACTCTCTACCAGTGATAAAAGGTCATTTTGTGGATATACATGGTGATGGAGCCGCTGCCCTTGCTTGCTCCGTCCGCCTGGACATTCACCAGAAGAGTGCCTCGGGCCCAACCCATGCTCCGCGCGCTGTTATGCGTGGAGTTCGTAAAGACACGGTGTGTCCCATCGAAATTCACCCAGTCGTGAGTCACAACTCCGCCACTGCGATGGTAGCCGACCTGGAGGTGATGCCAGGTATTTGCGGCCCAGTGCAACGGATTGCAGGGAATACCGGAAGACCGCCAATGGGGTAAAGGGGTCTCTGTATACTCCCAGGTCTGCGAATACTTCGAACATTGCGTTCCGTAGATAACTGTCTGGCCATTCGACAACACCTGGTTCAGATCGATCTCAAGGTTGGCCACTTGAGAGGGGTTGACAATGAATATGTAGGTGTCGAGCACGAAGTGGGTCGAGGTTTCATTCTTGCCGAAGGAGACATGCCAGCGCTCGCCGCCGTGGTCAGAGTAGGTCATGTAAAACTTCCTGGCATCGCCATAGGAAGGCACGCTGGCCGGATACGCCATGGAACCTCGCGATGAACCCGGCGTACCTGCGTCATGCTCACCCGACCAACCGCCGATGCCATCCAGATCTGCAGACGGAGTTGCATTGGAGGGGAGAGAATAGACCGCATTGCCGGTGCTCCCAGACGTGCTGTCTCCGGATGCGCTGCCGGTAGTGGTGTTTCCTCCTCCGACCTTAAAGCTAACGCTGACAATCGGGCACGCGCCGCTTGCTGTCCATGCCTTGTAATGGATTGTGTGGGAACCGGCCGAGATTGCGGCCCTGGTGTCGATATCGTAGGCCGTGACACCCCTTGTGAGGGCACGGCTGTTATCGATGGAGTATCCGAAAGCGGTAGGCATAAGCCCATCGCAGCCGACGTTATGCGCTCGCACCCATACGGGAGAGGAGACACTCGTACCGTTCACCGGGCTGGCTGCTGTGATATTGGACGCAAAAACCGGTGGAGACAACAGCAGTCCGGAGACCATCGCCGGCAACAGCAATTCGAAGGAGCGTCCTGAAAGATGACCCAGTGAGAAGCGATTTATTTTAGAAAACAACATGTGATCTCCTGGAGAATACGTAGCCGGTCCTTTTATGAGCCACGCCTTATAGCTTCGTATGTTTACGTACGGCAAGCCGCATGAACTATCTGCTTCCCGACCGGGCCCGACTGATTAGCGCGATTCACGTCACAATGGATCAGCCTGTGCGGACTCTCATCGACCGAAAGGCCTCCACGCCTACACTTCCGGGGCCCGCACATTTGCTGTTGCGCCTGGATCTCCGCGGTACTTGAGCGGAATTCCGGTTGGCAACGCAGCGTTACTGGCTAATTGGTCTTATTCAAAGCAGAGGCAAATGCCAGTCGGCACACAATCCCAGATCTGGCACAAGCATAGAAGGCGCAAACGAGCTTGAGTCGTGGCCCTGTCTTCGTTCTTGTTCCCGACAAAACTTTTCTGGGGCGAAATACAAAGGTAATTTCTTAAGCCGGATGATACACATTTCGCCGAAGCAGAAAAGGAATCTCGTTGATTATCTTCAAAAAAAACAAGGACCTCAGGCATCCCCTCGGGGCATGGGAAAAATCTGCGCCGTCAGCGTAACAAGACGCCAATGCAAACAGGCGTAATTACCCACTCAAGAGATTCGCCGCTGATTGCGTGCCAAGACGGAACGCGACGGAATGCATTTCGGAAACCCCATAGTGTAAAGATCTTGCCACTTTGGGCGGATCAAGGAACTATGCCCCGATATCGGGCGTCCGCGCTACATTGATTAGCGCTATGCGACAAAGCCCGCGGGAAGTTTCAGAAAACCCATTTGCCTTAAGACCGTAGTCTTCTGGCAACAAGCCTGCACCGTTGCGAAGTCGAAGTAGTTTCTTAAACTGTTATCGTCCTTCAGACATACGACGAGTCATAGCAAGATTCTGCACACACCAAAATGAACCCGGCAGGACAGCAGCCTCCCGATCTTTCGCTGCTCTGGCCTTAACGCGATAGACAAATCCGTCGTGCACTAGCCTCTTCTCTATGGCGCGGCGGGTACTGCGAACTCGCTCATTTTCGAATGCATCGAGTGCACTCGATCGGTATGACCGAAGAAAGCTTCTGAAAGGTTTGCTGTAACCGTGTTCGCATATCTCTCGATGCAGATCGTTTCGAATGCGCCGGATCGCGACGAGCAAATACGCGGGAGAGTACGCCGGGGAGTGTACACGCGAATCGCCTTACGGCAGCGCCGGCCTCCCGATGCCGCGTCCAGACAGCAAAGTTGAATGCTTGCAGAGCGGAAGCAGCATCTCATTTGTTGAATCCACAATGGTACGGCTTCAGCACAAATCGATCACTAGGGATCCATTGGTAGTTGTTGTCACCGGCGCATCCGCGGGACTGGGACGTGCGATCGCGCACGAGTTCGCTAAGGAGGGCGCACGCATTGGTCTCATCTCCCGCGACCAGCAATCGTTACGCACGACCGCGCAGGAGGTCTATGACCGCGGTGGTACTGCGCTCGTCCTGCCGGCTGATGTCAGTGATGAAGACGCTGTCGAACAAGCCGCTGCCCGTGTTGAGCGGGAACTGGGAGCGATCGACATTTGGATCAACAATGCCATGATCTCGGTTTTTTCGCCCATCAAGGAGACTGAAGCCCGTGAGTTCCGTCGTGTGACGGAAGTCAACTATCTGGGCTATGTGCATGGAACCTTGGCAGCGCTCCGCCGCATGTTGCCCCGGGATCGTGGAAGGATCATTCAGGTTGGATCCGCATTGGCCGTTCGCAGCATTCCGTTACAGGCCGCCTATTGCGCGACAAAGCACGCCATCATCGGCTTTACGGATTCGTTGCGTTGCGAGCTATATCATGACCACAGCCACGTGAAAGTTTCCGTAGTTCAAATGCCTGCCATGAACACGCCGCAGTTCACCTGGGTGAAGAGCAGGATGCCGAACCTGCCGCAACCAGTACCACCGATCTATGAGCCGGAAGTGGGGGCTCGCGTGGTCCGCTATGCTGCATTGTGCCGCTCTCCGCGCCGCGAATATTGGGTCGCAGGCTCCACGGTGCGTGCGATCCTAGGACAAAAAATCATTCCCGGGCTGCTGGATCGCTATCTGGGCAAGACCGGATACAACGCTCAACAGCGGAGCCATAAAGATTCCCCCGATCGTCCAGACAATCTTTGGCAGCCCGTTCCCACAACGCTCGGCGCTCATGGTCCGTTCGATCGAAAAACACATGACTCCAGCCTTCAAGTCGAACTCAATCTGCGCCGCGGGTGGATTGCTTTGGCCTGCGGCGTGATCGGCGCCGTTCTCTGTACAAAATATCTTGCGTCCTAACCCAGATGAGGATTGCCCTTGAAACGCGTGAATGGCGGGCTTAAATCGTAGCGGATTCCCGGCTCGCCTTGATCGCGATGGTTGGAATAGAAGATCGCATCTCCCTGTTTGATTAAGTAGTCCGCCGTACGAGCCGCCAGAGCTTGAATCGTCAACCCAGGATTGGCCGATCCCTGCGTGGGCAATATGCTTCCATCGCAAACAAACAAATTGGCAATATCATGGGTCCGCCCAAACTTATCGACTACGGAACTTGCCGGGTCTCTTCCCATGCGCGAGGCGCCTACCAGGTGCGCATAGCGCGACTCTTGCACCACTTCTTCTGCCCCGGCCGCCCACATCACGTCCATCACCTTGCGCTTGCCGAATTCGATCAGCTTCAGGTCGTTATCGTGCAGGTTAAAGGTCACCTTCGCCACAGGCAGACCGTGCTGATCTTTTTCTTCTGCCAGTTCAACGCGATTGTCTTCCCATGGAAGAATTTCCCCAAGCACACCCAATGTTGCCCAGTGGTTGTAGTCCATCATTACCCGGCGCAGTCCCCAACCCCACGCACCCATCGCGGCGACCATCTGTTTTGCAAACGATATCGGCAGTGGCCCTACCGTCTGGATGGCGAAGCCCCGAGCGAAGTCGCGCCGCCTGTCCGTTTCGTAGAACTCTTCGGAAAGCGCGTGCGCCGGCGGCGCCTTATAGAGTCGGATCAGTTCCGGAAAACGCCCGGCGACAACGTTGCCTGCCTGCGCCATCAGGTATTTGCCAAGTGTGCCGCTGGAGTTTGCGAGTCCATGTTCGTGCCGTGGACAAGCGGAGTTCAGTAGCAGCCGTGGCGTCTCGATGGCATAACCCGCGACAATGACCGCTCGCGCACGCTGGAAATGCTCGTTCCTATCACGGTCGTAATAAACCACGCCGTCAACGCGATCATCGTCGCGCACGCTGATGCGCGCTGCCATGGAATGAGCGCGTATCTCCGCGCCATGAGCAATCGCATCGGGGACATGCGTGATCAGCGTGCTTGCCTTGGCTCCAACCTTGCATCCCTGCAGGCAGAATCCACGATAAATACAATGCGGGCGATTGCCATGCGATGCGGATAAAATCGCTACCGGCCCACCTGCTACCGTGCGTATTCCAAGTCTCGTGCAGCCCCGCACCAGCACATCGCCGACCCCGCCAAGTGGGTGTGGGCCATAGGGATGGCCGTGCGGGTCTCCCCATGGAAACCATGCCGGCCCGGAGACAGGAATCTCCCGCTCGAGCAATTCGTAGTATGGCTTCAGATCCCAATACGAAATCGGCCAATCTACACCGACGCCATCCTCGGTGTAGGTACGAAAATCCGAAGGGTGGAATCGTGGCGTAAACGCAGCCCAATGTACCGAACCGCCCCCCACGCCCTTCCCACTGTTGTTCGATCCCAGCGCAAGCGGATGCTTTCCGCCCGTGATACGCAGGTCGTTCCAGTAGAGCTCATGCGAACCTTTCTCATCGCTGACCCATTCCTTTTCCGTATCCCAGAAGGGTCCGGCTTCCAGTCCAACGACGCGGAATCCCGCGCGTGCAAGCCGCTGCAGCAAAACACCACCCGCCGATCCGACACCAACAATGCAATAGTCGACAACGTCGCTCTCGGCAAATTTTCGCATCGGCGTCGAGATGGTCTGCATGGGCCCAAGCCGGTGAGCGTGCGACTTTCCATTCGCCGAAAACGACATCAGTGACTGCCTCCGTGTCCATGTGTCGAAGCATGAGCCGGCGGCGCGCCCGCTTTATCCAGCACCGACATCGAGTCGACCGGGGCACTCCACTGGTATCGCACCTCATCTTTTTCCCACGGCTCCGGCAATCCGTTCTCCAGGCGCATGTAGCCCCGCGGATACGCCGGACCTCCAAATCCCACCTCGTCCCAAGCCCAGGGATGCGCGTAATAGGCAGTGACACAGTCCTCCATCAAAAGCGCCCAGAAACGATGGATAGGCATTCGCTTCCACACGGGATGAGGCGGCTCCGGCTCGCCATCATGGATCGATTTCAGGATGAGTTCCTGGCGATGAACAGTCAGCGATAGGAACGGAGCGCCAAAACGTTCCACAGCCATGTCGTTGATCGCCGTAAGTCCCAAACGATATGCCTCCTGATCAGGAGGCATATCCTCATATCGAAAGCCATTGAGAGCGTTCTTCGACAGGCGCTCGTCAATCGCCGGCAGAATGGGGATCGTCTTGTCCACCGCGCGATCGTCCTGCGGCATTACTCTGTCAATGATCGCGGCAAGCAGTTGGGTTTCCTCTGGACTAAAAAAGCGGACTGGAGGAATGGTAGTAACACGCTCGACCACAGTTTTCCGGGTCGTCTCATCCCACGCCATCTGCTGCCCGAGCGTTGAGAAGCCGAGGTAGTAGCCGGGTTGCGAAAGATCGCGGATTGGTTTCCCCGAAACCGCGTCGGTTGGGAGTGAGCGCTTCTCTGTCATCGCGTTTCTCTTCTCAATAAGCTGGCCATCACACCAAGGAAACCGCAGGCGGCAAATAGCAAAGGCGCAAAAATGGGCGGCCCATACAACGTGTTATAGAGCGGCTTTCTCAGCCCCCCCGGCCTGCGGGCAATGCCGCGCGCATGGAAATAAAAACCCACCGCTCCATTGGCAAGCGCCAGAGCGGAAACCGCGGGGAGCACTGTATTTGCGATTCGGAAACTCTTGATTGCTCCGCCCGCCGCTCCCATCAGCAGCGGAGTAAGCAGCACTGGTGTCCATTGGGCCTTGTAGCGGAAATTCGTCTTGTAGTGCGAGTAAAGAGCTTCAAACCCGCTGAAGAACGCCCATGCAATGGTGACGACAGAAAGATGCTTCTGGAACCTGCCGTAACGAAGTTCATTGCGCCAGCCCGAGCCGTAAGGCACAAGCCGTCGCGCACAATATCCCAGCTCTCCCTCACGACGAAGATACGAGGCTATCAATCCAAGGTAAGCGCTGGTTCCAAACAGCAAAGGCGCAAAGATGGGAGGCCCCATCACGATATTCGTAACCGGCAGCGTCCACCCGCCTGGCTTTCGCGCGATGCCTCGCACATGGAAGAAGAAGCCAATCACCCCATCCGCGAGGGTAACGATGCTGACCCATCGCAGAAGGACTCGTGCACTCCATGCATTCATGGCGCCCAGCAGAGCCGCACCTGCAAGGGCGCCGCTCAGCACAACCGGTGTGTACATGACCGGATTGCTATAACTGCCCTTGTAGTGCTCGTAACTCACCTCAAGCCCGCTGGCCACGCTGGTTGTCGCCACAAGCAATGACAGACTCCGCTGAAAGCAGCCCTCCCGGATATGTTCGAGCACCGTCGCAACAACAGAACTTGCGGGTCTGGGCAGAGTGTTCTTGGCCGCCAGTTCCAGGGCTCGAGAAAAGGTGGATGTCACGCCATCTCTCCGGCTCTCATGCAGCGTACTTTGCGGCGTCCTGATGCTTGAAGATCAGACCTAGACCCTGTGATGAGCGGTCCGGCTCCAGACGTCCATGCTGCGGAGAGATAAAGCCGTCCAACAACATCCGCTCGATCCGAGCGTGATCGTGGAAGTACTCGATGTTGCGGAAGTTCGGTACAGCGCAACCTGCGTGCATATGCAAGCTTGGCGCGCAATGCGCTGAAAGGGGACATCCGTAGCTCCCTGCAATCGCGGCTCCCTCAAGAAAGCCGGTAAAGCCGCGACACCGTGTAGCGTCGAGTTGCAGGACATCGACAGCTTCTGCCTCGAGCATCCTCCGAAAATAGAGCGGATCGTATCCGTACTCGCCGGCAGCCACCTCCATCGGTGCCGGAATGGCATTCCGGATGCGATGGAGATCTTCTAGTCGATCGGAGCTCACCGGCTCTTCAAACCAGGTCACATCGCACTCCGCGAATTCGTGAGCCAGCGCAATGGCCTGCTTTGCGTCATATGCACCGTTCGCGTCTACGAAAAGTCCGGCTTCTCCGCCAATTGCTTGGCGGGCCACACGAACACGTCTCGGATCGTCGGCGCCATTCGTCCCAATCTTCATCTTCACCATTTGGATGCCGTCGTTCACCCATCCGGAAAGCTGCTTAGTGAGTTGCGCGTCCGAGTAGGACGTGAACCCGCCACTGCCATATACGGCAACGCTGGACTGCGCTCGCCCGAAGAGGTCTGCAATCGGGCAGTCCAGTGCGCGCGCCTTCAAGTCCCATAACGCTATGTCCAGAGCAGAAATCGCCATAGCGCCCATGCCTCGGCTGCCATCATTGCGAACCTGGCGCAGCATGCTTTCATGAAGGGCCGGTATGTCGAAGACCGACTTCCGTCGCAGGCACTTTCCGGCTATTCGGCTCGCGATATTGGCGATCGCGCTGTCGCCGTAGGTGTAGCCAAGGCCGAGCCTCCCGGCTGCCCGAATCTCGGCCAGAACCAGCGTGGTCGAGTCCCAGGCGACGGTGCCATCGGCTTCCGGGGCATCGGTGGGGATGACGTAGGTCGAAAGGTGGATATCTTCGATACATGCATCCGGCAAACCCATGTGTCGTACCTCCCCGACATGGCGGCGCTACACCAGTTCGCGAATCTTGTCGTGGGCATTGGTGATTGCAATCTTTGATCGGTTTGGCTCGCCGCGAAGCAGTGCCTCGCCCAGTTTCAGCGCCTGCGAAGCTTTGATCTTCGCGGGCATGGGTGGCGTGAACTGATCGACCAACGCTTCTATCAGGACGGGCTCGCGCCGGCTCATCACCCCCTCGAGCTGAGATCCGCATGTCGCCGCCTCTTCGATGTGGATTGCATCTATGCCCGCGCCGCGCGCAATCATGACAAAATCGGCAGGATAAAGATCGCAGGCGTATTCAGGGTTGCCGAGAAACACCATCTGCTCCCATTTGATCTGGCCTAGCGTGTTGTTCTTGATCACGACAATCTTGATGTTCAACTTGTACGCCGCTATCGTTATCAGCTCTCCCAGCAGCATGCTCAGCCCGCCATCTCCGATGATGCAAAAGACCGGCCGGTCCGGATATGCAACTGCAGCCGCAATCGCATACGGCAGACCGCACGCCATGGTGGCCAAGTTTCCCGAGCAGCTATGCATCTGGCCGCGCAGCGCCGGCACATACCGTGCCCACCATGTGGTTATGGTGCCGGAATCTGAAGTGACGATTGCGTTCGAAGGTATCCGCTTGCCCAACTCCCAACCCACTACCTGCGGCTTCATCGGCGAATCGGCGCGGGTACCGCGCTCTTCCATCAACTTCTGCCAGTCGGCTTTCGCGTGTTGAGCTTTTTGCAGGAAATCCTTGTCGTGCGCCTGAAGAAGTGGACGTAACGCCCGCAGACATGTCTTCGTGTCGCCTACAAGTCCCACGTCTGCCGGATACCGAAGGCTGATGCGCTGCGGATCGAGATCGATCTGCACGCACTTCACCGATCCAGGCTCAGGCAAAAACTCGATGTACGGAAACGATGAGCCCACCATGAAAAGCGTGTCGCAACCTTCCAGTGCATCCTGTGATGGCTCGGTGCCCAAGAGTCCGATTCCGCCCGTAGTGTAGGGGCTGTCGTCGGGGACCGCAGCTTTTCCGAGAAGCGCCTTGATGATTGGAGCTCCAAGCACTTCCGCAATCTCTTCCAGTTCCTGCGTGGCATGCAGCCCGCCCTGCCCGGTGAGGATTGCAATCTTCTTGCCGCGGTTGAGGATGTCCGCGGCATGTTCCAGCTCCACTCTGGACGGTAGCTGCTCGAAGAATGCCGGCACCGCAGATGTGTGGTGGACAGGATTCCGCTCCGACCGTCCCTTCTTCATCTCCTGCACCTGTATGTCGACAGGGATCGTAATATGCGCTACCCCGCGAGACGAGAGCGCCGTACGAATTGCGAGGTCAGCAACGCTTTCCATATGCGCACCGCTCATCACGCGCTCGTCATAGACGGTCACGTCCATGAACAGCTTGTCCAGCGAGACATCCTGCTGTGTGAACGTGCCAATCAGGTCGCTGTGCTGCATCCCTGTAATAGCCAGGACGGGAGCATGGTCCATCTTGGCGTCGTAGAGGCCGTTGAGGAGGTGAATTCCGCCCGGACCGGAAGTCGCGATGCAGACTCCGATCCTCCCGGTGAACTTGGCATACGCGCAGGCCATGAAGGCTGCTGCTTCCTCATGGCGCACATGAATGAAGCGGATCTTCTCCTGGTTCTTTCGGAGAGCCTCAAAGACTCCGTTGATCCCATCGCCGGGCAAACCAAACACGGTATCCACGCCCCATGCAAGGAGGCGCTCAATAAGTACGTCTGACGCGTTGGTCACAAGATACCCCCGACTGGAATGAAATGCCAGATATCCAGTAGGACGCACGTTTGGAGAAGAGAGTTTTCTTTCCTGCTGCGGCCGGCTCGAGTTCAGACGTAAGACAATATTTCCTAGAAGAACGTGCGGATCACATCAATGACCCGATACTGCGCATCCAGCACCGCCAGCGTGCGCCATTTGTCGAATGTCAGGCACGGATGAGATATGTCGAAGGCCAACATGTCGCCAACCCGGAGATCGTCTTTCGGCTCGATGTTCATAAACGCGTGCTGGTCCATCATTCTCGTCAGCCGCCAATGCGATGGCACCAGGTTTGGCGCTGTCTCACCCGGTCTGTACCGCTGTGCAGGCATCGGAAGTCCTGCGTCAAAAGACACATCTCGTTTGCCCATTGCCACAATCGCTTTATCCGGCTCCGGAATAGATTGCACGTACGCCCAGATCTGCAGTGCCGGCAGCAGCCCGGCTTGCATTTGATTTGCAATGGAGTTTCGCTGCAGGATCTTCATCTGTGCTTGGCGATACATGCCCGCGTCGTGCGTCAGGTAACAGCCAGGCCGCAACACGATTTCGATGGCATCTCCAAGAGCTGCAGACGTAAACACATCCGCCACCACGTCATACCAGGCTGAGCCGGCTCCCGAAAGCAGGACGGGCTTCCTGCGGAATCGTTCTGCAGCGATTAGCTTTCGCGTCACCGCGACGGCACGATCGACAAAGGCGCGAATCTGCAACTCGTCGTCTGTGACACCTTCGAAAATCTCAACACCGCTCAATGCGAGGGAGCTGTTCCAGCGATTCAAAGCCTCCAGCGCAGCGTTCAGTTGCTCCTCATCGCGCACTCCGGTGCGGCCGCCCTCAACTCCTAATTCCAGCAACACATTCAGTCGCTGGCCACTGTGTGCATAAAACTCGCCCAGCAGATCAATCTGCGCAGCGGAATCGACAAGACAGTAGTATTCGAAGGCAGAATCGCCGATGAGGCGGGAGATGATCGCCATATTTTCTTTGCCGATCAACTGATTCGCCATCAAAACACGAGGTACACCATGCTGACAGGCAACCAGCGTCTGTTGCACGGTTGCCAGCGTAATTCCCCATGCGCCACCCTTCAATTGCATTTCGAACAAGCGTGGAGCCATTGTCGTTTTGCCATGCGGAGCGAGCTTTACGCCATACGCATTCACAAAGCGCTGCATCCACTCCAGGTTGTGGCGCAGCCTGGCTTCATACAAAACCGCCGACGGCAAGCTGAGATCTTCGCGCAGCAGGTTCCAATCGAGACGCGATAAGTTAATCTCGTCGGGTTTGCCTTCGAAGTAGCCAAGCCCTTTTTCAAATGCGTGTACCTTCTTTTGATCTTCGAGACGGAAAGGCGTTTTACTGTTCAAAGAAAGATCTCCCGCTCGCTCAAATCTAAGCATGTACCGTGGATACAGCCTATATCCTGAAAGAACCCGATGCTGACCTGCGACACACTGATTCGGAATGCGAGCGTCGTCGACGGAAGCGGCGCTGCACCCGAGCCGCGGGATATCGCAATTCGAGGAGATCACATCGTTGCAATCGCCGGCCAGTTGCGGGCTGATGCGTTGGATGTAATCGATGCAGAGGGCCTCACTCTCGCGCCCGGTTTTATCGACGTGCACACGCACGACGACACCGCTGTAATTTCAAGGCCGGCGATGCTCCCCAAAGTTTCGCAGGGCATCACCACAGTCATCGTGGGCAACTGCGGTATCAGCGCCGCCCCGGTACGTTTGTGCGGCGCGCCGCCCGACCCGATGAACCTGCTCGGGAGCGCAGATGACTTTTGTTATCCAACCTTCGCATCGTATGTCGCAGCGGTACAAGCTGCACCGCCTGCAGTAAACGTCGCAGCGCTGGTTGGACATACCTCGCTGCGCAATAACCACATGGACCGGCTGGACCGAAGCGCAACTGCAACTGAGATTGACGCCATGCGCGGGGAGTTACAGCAAGCTCTCGATGACGGAGCGCTGGGCCTCAGCTCCGGGCTGGCGTATCTTTCTGCGAACGCTGCTTCCACAGAAGAGCTTCTGATGTTGGCGAAGCCGCTCGCCGCCGCAGGCGCCGTGTACACCACCCACATGCGCTCGGAGACCGATGCCATTCTCGAAGCAATGAACGAGGCCTGCGAGATCGGACGACTCAGCCGCGTGCCAGTCATCATCTCTCACCTCAAGTGCGCAGGCATGGACAACTGGGGACGAAGCAGGGAGGTGCTGAATTCTCTCGACGCGACGCGAACGTCGCAACCGGTCGGCTGGGATTGCTATCCCTACTCCGCAGGCTCGAGCACGCTGGACCTGCGACAAGTGGATGAACGAGTCAGGATTACGATCACCTGGAGCTCCAGGCATCCCGAGGTTGCTGGACGGCAGCTTGAGGACATCGCGCACGGCTGGAACGTGACACAGATGGAAGCGGCAAAGCGTCTGCAGCCCGCGGGGGCTATCTACCACAGCATCTCGGAAGAAGATATGCGCAGCATCCTGCGCCATCCCGCAACAATGATTGGCTCGGATGGGCTGCCAAACGATCCCCGGCCACATCCCCGCTTGTGGGGAACTTTTCCGCGAGTGCTTGGTCGCTATTGCCGCGAAGAAAACCTGTTCTCGCTTTCCGAAGCGATACATAAAATGACCGGTATGGCTGCACAACGGTTTGGCCTGACGCAACGTGGACAGATTTGCGAAGGGTTTTATGCCGACCTCGTGCTCTTCGATCCTAAAAAGATAATCGACACGGCTACTTTCGATGATCCCATCCGGCCATCCGCAGGCATCGAGCGCGTCTGGGTGAACGGCTGTCTGTCCTATACCAGCCAGGGAAGCACACTCCGCCGCAGCGGCCGCTTTTTGACACGCGGCAAAGCAACATGGATCTTTTGAAGAGATGAGGAGCCGTATGAGCATCAAGCGATATGGTGTCGATGGAGGCGTCGGCACGGGTGGACAGCACCTGCCTTTTGCACGTGCTGTGGAGGCAAACGGCTGGCTGTACGTCTCCGGTCAGGTGCCCATGATAGACGGTGAGTTGGTCTCCGGAAACATTGCGACTCAAGCCCGGCAGGCGATCCGCAACCTTGTTTCGATCCTGGAGGAAGCTGGATATGGGCCGCAAGATGTCGTGCGCTGCGGCGTATGGCTGGAAGATCCGCGTGACTTCACCGCGTTTAATACGATCTTCAAGGAATACTTCGGCAACCATCCACCGGCGCGCGCTTGCGTCGTTTCCAACATGGTCGTCGATTGCAAAGTCGAGATCGATTGCGTTGCTTACAAAGCACCGAGCGGCGCGAATTAACCCTTGGCCATCCTGAAGCCATGCCATGCGGCAGTACGGCGAATGGACTCACTCAGATCGACGATCTGCGTAAGGCCCAGAAGCTCCTGCGCGCGGCCGACCGCCGGAACATAACGCGACGGCGCTGCGCCTGGCACGGCCACGCCCGCTACATGGATCGCTGTAGCTGGATTGAGCACCGTCGCTACCATCTCTGCGATTTCCCGGATACTCAAATCCTTCTCAGAGCCGACGTTGATCGGAATGAGCGCTGGAGCGCGAAATAGCATCGTCCAAAGCCAGATCGCAAGGTCCGCAGCATAGAGGTAAGACCGCCGCGGCGTGCCGTCCCCTTGGATCTCAATGGTTTTGCCCTGCAGCACATTGCCGATGAAATTTCCGACAGCAAAATGCGCATCAAGCGGCAGATGCGGTCCGCAGAAGGCCCAGCATCGGGCAATCGCACACTCAATCCCTTTTGTTTTCTGATACAGCGAGCACAGAAGCTCAGCCATGCGCTTGCCTTCCGCGTACACACTGGCAGGACTCAGCGATTCAGGGCATCCTGCGTAGTCTTCCGGAACATGTGTGATCGAGGATGGCTGCTTGCCATACACTGCGCCGGAGCTCGTCAGCAGGAAGCGTATTGTCCCGTGTGTCGCCGCAAATTCCAGCGTTCGCTCCGTCCCGGCGACAATGGTCGACAACATTTCCAGGGGTGCCTCGGCAGCCTGCCGCGCGCTGGCCTCTGTCGCCGCATGGATGACAAATGAGAACCTCCCATCAGGAAACTTGAAGTCTCTCACGTCGCCGGCGAGCAATTGCACGTGAGGCTCGTTGGCCAAGTGCGGCGCCTTGATCTGGAAATGATCCGGATTGCGCGTCAGAACCGTCGCGCTCGCATTCAAACCGAGCTCATGGTTGATGTGGCAGAAGCTTTCCAACAGCCAGCAGCCAAAGAAGCCGGTCCCTCCGGTCATAAAAAGTCGCTGCCCGCGCATGGGCTCCCATAGATTTCGGGTCTCCTGAAGAATGAGCTCGAGGTCTGGGCTGGGGAGACGCGCTGCCATCATCTGCTGTCCCGTCTTTCCATTCAGCCTCAAAAATATCAGGTACAGGGAACTTACTGATCCAGATTCATTGCGTATTCGCCAGTCGAACGAAACGCTTTCGCGCAGCCGGACAGAGTATGCTGTGGATCAATCCTCCATGCGCGCTAATCACCTCCTCAAATACATCACATGCGTCGGCATACTGGCCTTCTCACTGTTCCCTCTACCGCCTGCATTCGCCCAAACGGCCGCCCCGCGAAATGACACCCCTGCTTTTGTTGGAGATGCTCCCGCTGCCGGGCTCCCGCTGGCGAAAGATCTATCGCCCAATTTTCGGCGAGCGGACGTGAGCAAGGCTCTGCGCAAAGTTGCAGACTGGCAACTGGAGAGAGCGAAGCCCCACTTCGACAAGGATTGGACTTACGCCGCACTCTACGCCGGCTTCATGGCGGTGCCGGCAAGCGTTGCAGGCTCGCGCTATCAGGACGCCATGATGGAAATGGGGCGCAGTTTCGACTGGCACTTGGGTGCGCGGCTTGGCCATGCTGACGACCAGGCAATCGGGCAAACCTATCTGCAGCTCTATTCCGAACATCACGATCCGGCGATGATTGCTCCAACGCGGCAACAATTAGATTCCACGATGCAAATGCCGGATGATCCGGCAAAGCCGCTGTGGTGGTGGTGCGACGCGCTGTTCATGGCTCCTCCCGTGCTCGCCGAGCTTTCCCGGACCACAGGCGATCGTCGCTATCTCACGTTTATGGATCACGAATGGTCCATAACCTCGGGGAACCTCTACGACCCGACGAAACACCTGTTCTATCGGGATACCAGCTTTCTCCATGCGCACGAGCAGAACGGTAAAAGCATTTTCTGGTCGCGCGGAAACGGATGGGTCATGGCCGGTCTCGTTCGCGTACTTGAATACATGCCGAAGGATGATCCCCTACGGCAGAAATATGTGCAGCAGTTCCAGCAAATGGCGGCCGCAATTGCACCTCTGCAGGGGAGCGACGGCTTGTGGCGGCCGGGACTTCTGGATGAGGCGGCCTATCCTCTGCCGGAAAACTCGGGCTCCGCCTTCATCACTTACGCACTGGCGTACGGAGTGCAGGAACACCTCCTCGAGCGCGATCGCTATCTCCCGGTTGTGAAGCGAGCCTGGGCCGGGCTCCTCTCCCATGTCTATGCCGACGGACGCCTTGGCTGCATCCAGCCTATCGGCGCCGCCCCGGGCGACTACACTGCCACGTCCAGCTATGTGTATGGCGTCGGCGCGTTCCTGCTTGCCGGGTCGGAGATATATCGCCTCGCGCACTGAAGGACCGCGATATCCGCAATGGAAAGCCGCGGCATATCCAGCCATATCCAAATGTCAGATCGCGTGTTGCTTCCGCAGACTACAGGAATTCCGCTTCGTCAGCCGGCCCTGGCGTATACCGCTCCAGGAATTCGTAAACTCGCTCCACAAAGCTCCTCTGCGCGCCTTCGCGCGTCTCGGTCCCGATGCTCTGTGGAGCAATATGCGGGCAGCCGTCGTCACGGAATTCATCTGGATTGCGCATCATTGGGGAAGCTCCGAATTCTCTACAGAACAAGGTCCAGCAGTTGGCAGTTTCCCTCGTCCCTCAGTTGGCGATAGAGGCTCTCTTGAATGTCCGCGCGCAGGCCCAGCTCCGCCACGCCGGCCATCAGCAGGTCGAGCGATCGAAATACGCGCAGTTCCCGCGCGCGGCTCGCTGTCGCCAGTTCCATCACATAGCGCCTGCCCAGGAAATGTTCACTGCTCACAGGAACCACACGCAGTGAACACAGCATTGTGGACCGTCGCGGTGGCGCGGCGATGCCGGTATCGGGCGATTCGCATTTCTTCTCGGAACAGTTCATAGGTTTATCCATCACATTCACGCTTCAAAACTGCGGTATTGCAGAGGTGGTGACAGCCACGCTCGTTTCGTTTCACGCACAGCTCTCACTCGGCAAGAATTTCGCAATCGCGGTGTACACTTACACCACTTACCCAGGGATAGACAGGACGGCGTGGAATTCCAGGCGTTCGACAGCTCTTACGTCGAGAGACTCCGTGCGGGCGACCGGAACACGGAAGACCATTTCGTTGCATATTTCGGAGAGCTCATTGAGCTGAAGCTGCGCTCACGCCTCGCGTCCCGGCAGTCGCTGGAGGACGTGAAGCAGGAGACCTTCGCCCGTTGCCTCAAGCTGCTGAGAAGCCCCGGCGGCATCCGAAACGCAGAGCGCCTCGGACCATTGGTCAATTCCATCTGCAACAATGTGCTCTCTGAGCACTTCCGCGCGGGCCGCCGCACCGAGCCGTTGGACGACCAGCCGGCGGAGCGCTTCATTGCACGCGAACCCGACGCCCTGAGCCGCGTCATCGCTGACGACACGCGCCGGATTGTCCGCCAGGTGCTCGAAAAGCTGCCGGCCCGGGACCAGGCCATCCTGAGGGCAGTCTTTCTCGAGGAACGCGAAAAAGACGATCTCTGCCGCGAAATAGGCGTCACACGGGACTACATCCGGGTACTGTTGCATCGCGCAAAGCAATCATTCCGAGAGGTTTACATGGAGGGAAGTGGTGGACGCCAGATGTGCTGACCCAAGGTATGAAACGCTGGAGCCGATGGCCGCACTATCCAAATGTTGAGATATTCCGCCTATGAATCATGATGACGCAATACGTGAACAGGCTGTCGAGCGCTATCTCTTAGGTGAGTTGGCCGAAGATTCGCAAGCTCGGTTCGAAGAGCATTTTTTTGATTGCACAATCTGCGCAGCCGACCTGAAAAGCGCCGCCATGTTTGTAGAGGGGCTACGCGCCGAGCCCAAGCCTGCCGCCTCGCCACAGTACGGCATCCACGTGGTCGCGAAACGCGCTCCATCGGCATGGCTGCGCCCCTGGCTAGTGCCCGCGCTGGCCGCATCTCTTCTGGTCATCGCATACCAGAACGTTCTGGTCTTGCCGGGGATGCGACGCGCCACAAGCGCCGCCCAGAGTCCGGCTTTGATGAGCAATATCGTCCTGGCGAACATTGACGCCCGTGGAAGCGACATTCCCAAGCTCTCTGCTCCGGCACACGGGGCCTTTGTTATCTCCCTCGATATCCCCACAAAGGCTGATGACGCGTCCTACATCTGCTCGCTCTACAATGCCTCAGGCGAGCGGCTCTGGCAGATGCCGGTTCCGGCGCAGCAGGCCGAAAACATGGTCTTCTTACGGGTCCCCGCAGACAAAGCTGCATCCGGCCAAAATGAGTTGCGGGTGTTCGGTGTGCCGTCCTTGGGCGGAACGCCCACAGAAGTCGGCCGGTATCGGTTCAATCTTCAGATTTCGCAGTAACAGGACGGAGATATAGCGAAATGGATGCTAGTGAAGAACGGGTGTATCACTACCATGCCGATGCGAATGCCCTCGGCGGCCTGCTGACACATCCTTACAAGACAGTTATCTCGACAGCGGCCAACTCATCGCTGGCCAATGCGGGTGGATACAACAGCTCTCCGACGGTGCCCTATCATCTGGATCACGTCCTCCACTGCGATAAGGCTTACACTCACGTCACCGGCGGCGAAGAGGACGGCTATTGGGGGACCTTGACCACCGCCGTCGTGGAGGGCGTCAACCTTCTAGAAGTAGTAACTGCCGATAAAATCGTGGGGCAGATCTCGACCAAGCATCCTAAAATCGGCAAAGTCGCGTCCGTCTCCTTCGTCGGTTCGCAGTTCATGAATCTGCGCATCAACGGCCTGCTCGTCGAGCCGTTCCTCGATCTGCATCCATTTCCGGTCGCACAAAACGGCAAATTAGCCAAGCCACTGCAGGTATCCTCGTACCATCACAAGGATGTGCGAAAGCTCGCAGCCGACCAGAGCCGCAAAGTGACCGGCAACTCGCGCACCCCGGAATGGGTAAAACGGCGCTATGGCTGGCTTGAGTCTGCGAAAGAAATCGATGATCGGGGTCACCTCCTGTGTTCGCTGGTGACCGACATTCGCGGCGGCGATTCCGGGAACACCTTCGGTCATGTGATCCACGTGCCTGGCTTCGGCAACGTCTTCCTTGGCGAAATAACGGTTTATCAAGGGGCCTATCACCTGACCATGGTTCGAGCGGAGATGGGCTGCGCCTCTTCGGGAACCGTCAGCATGGCCTCCCCGCGCACCAATGGGCTGCCCTATCCCCCATAGTTATCACTTGCCTGATTTCGTTGTTATTTCCGATGGCTTGTCGTCGGTCAGAGACCGAACGGGCGGAGACCCGGTACTCCCAGATTGAAGATCTGTTTCTGCGTGGACAGCTCGATGCCGCCCTGACAGAGACAAACCGGGCCATGAAAGAAACGAGCGATCCGCAGTGGACAGCTCGTTTCCGCATCGAAGCAGCCAAGGTACGTCAGGTTCAAGGGCAGAATGATGAGGTAATCCGGCTCTTGGATCAAGGTTGGCGGGCCGCCATGGCGGATCCAAACCTCACGGTAGAGCGCCTGACTATTCTGTCTCTCGCGTTTGCGCATCAAGGCAACACGCAACGTGCAATGCAGGCAATTTCGGATGCCGAGGATCTTTGTAACAGCACGCCCTCAGTAAAACCATTCGTGAAAGCTGAGCTACTCGCTGCTAAAGGCAGGTTCGCCTTGGAGGAGAAGCGCTTTCCCGAGGCACAGGCGCTCTTTCAAATGAGCCTTGCGGCAGCTCGTGCTGGCGGCAATCGATACTTCGAGGCGAGTGCGCATCTGAATCTTAGCTTTATCGGTCTCCAACAGGATCATTATGAGGATGCCCTTGAGGAGGCCGATGCGGCAACCGATGTCGCAAAAGCAATCGGTGCAGAACAGCTCATCAAGACATCGCTGGGAAATGCGGGCTGGGCGTATTACGAAACAGGTGACTATCAGCGCGCGCTAGCCAGTTTCAATGATGCCGCTGAAAGTGCTGCCAGCCGAGGCTCTAGCCTTGATGAAGAACACTGGCTCAATACTGCGGGAATGAGTGAGGCTCGCCTCGGGCACCTTGATACCGCCCGAGATCACTATGACCGTGCTTTGAAACTGGCGCGATCTCTGAAAAACGTCTCTGAAATCGCTGAGGTCGACCAGGCGCTTGCAGCACTTTTTCTGCATTCGCCGCATCCAGAGTCCGCGGAGAAATACATTGACAACGCGAGAGCTCTCGCCCGGCAAGAGGGGAGCGCCTTTGATATACAACTCGGCGATCTTCTGGAAGGACAACTCCTGACACAGCACGGCGATCTTCCGAGTGCCAAAGCTCTGCTGCTGGAGGTTGAGCGTCAAACGCGGCAGTTCCCCACGACTCATCTCGATGCCCAGCACACCCTCGCTCAGGTTTTTCAACAATCAGGAGACAACAGGCAAGCCGAAACTTGGTACGAACGCTCCATCACCACCTACCGCGAGCAGCGCTCGCAGCTACAAACCGAAGACGCCCGTCTTCCCTTCTTCGCCAACGGCCGCGACCTCTACATCGACTACGTCACCTTCCTCATCCGCAATCACAGAACCGATGACGCACTCGCAGTGATCGACCAGGGCCGCGCTGAGACCCTCGCCGAAGGCCTCGGCGCGGAAGGCAAACAAGCCCAAATCAAGCCAGGCACGCGATCGCTGACCACGCTGGCGCGCCGGGCAAATGCCGTCATCCTGGTGTACGCGCTCTCGCCGCAAGGCTCGTACCTCTGGGCGGCAAACGGAAAGCAATCCGGCTTCTACACACTCCCCGACCGCGCGGAAATACTTGCACAGATCGCAAGCCACCGCCGCGCCGTCCTCGCCGCTAGGGATCTTCTGAAAGAACAGAATTTGGCCGCACGAAACCTATATGACATGCTGGTGAAGCCCGCCGAACATCTCATCCATCCCGGCGATCGCGTCTTCATCGTCGCTGATGACGGCATGCACGGCCTTAATTTCGAGTCGCTGTTGACGCCGGGTGAGTCGAGTCACTACTGGATCGAAGATGTCACCATCACCAATCTCGCATCCCTGCGGCTTCTCGCACCGGCGGATCGCGTGGTGAGGTCCCAAAATCGGCTGCTCGTGATCGGCAACCCCGTCTATTCCGGCCAGCAGTACGCGCCCTTGCCGAATGCAGCCGCGGAGGTCACGAACGTCGCCGCGCATTTTCCCGCTGCCGCCGAAACCGTGCTAACCGGAACGACTGCCTCACCTGGCGCCTATCTCCGAAGCAACCCATCCCGCTTCGACTACATTCATTTCGTCTCCCACGCCGTAGCCAGCGAACTGGTGCCGCTCGACTCGGCCGTCATCCTCTCGCCGCGCGGCTCGCCGGATTCCGCAAAGCTTTATGCGCGTGACATCCTCAGCAAGCCGCTGCATGCCGAGCTAGTCACCATCTCGGCCTGCCAGGGCTCCGGCATCCGCGCTTATGCCGGCGAAGGCCTGGTCGGCCTTGCCTGGGCCTTCCTTCGCGCTGGCTCCCGCAACGTCATTGGCGCCCTTTGGGATGTCAGCGACGCATCGACACCCGATTTGATGCAGCATCTCTACGATGGAATTTCTGCGGGCAGATCGCCGGATGTCTCTCTTCGCGCAGCGAAACTCCAGATGCTGCACAGCCGCGGAGTCTTCCGCAAACCTATCTACTGGAGCGCCTTCCAGCTCTACTCCGCCGCAGATTAGATTCGCCACGCGGACAGCATCGCGCAGAGCTTCCCGGTATACTTTGCTCATACGATCGTTTGCTGAAACATGAGTGGCGAATGGTCCTCAAAGCGCTTTCAGCCCATTCATGAAAGACTTCACAGCAACTTCCGCAGGCGACAGAACCGATATCAGCAGCGATCTTCATGCGCGATTCAGCACTGCAACATCGCCTCCCACGTCCGCGCCTGAAACTCCGATCACTGAAAAGATGACGGGAGCGCAGCGCTTCCTACGCGCGTGTCTTCGTCAACCTGTCGATATCACGCCGGTGTGGTTTTTACGCCAGGCCGGCCGCTACATGGCCGAATATCAGGCAGTCCGCCGTCATCACTCGCTTCTGGAAATCTGCCGCACCCCTCAGCTCGCTGCCGAGGTCACGATCACGGCCGCAGAAAAGCTGGACGTGGACGCAGCCATCATCTTTGCCGATCTGCTGCTTCCCTTCACTCCGATGGGTCTCGATTTCGAGTTCGTCCACGGAGAAGGCCCGGTGGTGCACAACCCGGTTCGAACACGCGCCGATGTCGACCGTCTGCGCACCGATCGCGCCGCCGAGCTCGCTTATGTCTCGGAGGCCATTCAGCGCGTGTCTGCGCATTTTAAAAACCGCCTGGGCATTATCGGCTTCTGCGGCGCACCTTACACGCTAGCCAGTTACATGATCGAAGGTGCCGGCTCGCGCAATTGGATCGAGACCAAAAGCCTTATGTATCGTGACCCGGGCGCTTTTCGTGCACTGCTCGAGAAACTGATCGAAGTGCTTGTTCCCTACTGCGCACAGCAGGTCGAAGCCAGAGCAGACGCAATCCAGGTGTTCGATAGTTGGGTCGGCTCATTGTCTGTCGAAGATTATCGCGAGTTCGTGTTGCCGCTCACCAGGGAATTCATTCACCGCGTACAGGCGCTGGGCGTCCCGGTTATCTACTTCGGTGTGGACACAGCAAGCCTCCTGCCCTCGATGCGCACCACAGCAGCCGATGTGCTGGGCCTGGACTGGCGAGTGCCGCTCGACACAGCATGGGCGAGTGTCAACTATTCGTGCGCCGTGCAGGGCAATCTCGATCCCCTCACTCTTTTCGCCCCGCAAGCTCTGCTCCGTGACCGCGTCCACAGCATCCTCTCGCAGGCCGCTGGCCGTCCCGGCCACATCTTTAACGTCGGTCACGGCATCGTCCCCGGCACACCGGTTGAGAACGTGCAGGCCGCCGTCCGTTTTGTGCGCGAATACGCGGCGGCTTCGCAACAAGGTGCACCTCGATGAAAACAGCGATTCTGCTGCTGGCGCACGGCACACCCGACACTCTCGATGAAATACCCGCGTACCTCCGCAACGTGACCAGTGGCCGCGCCTTGCCGCAGGCAGCCATCGACGAGATAACGCATCGCTACAGCCTTATCGGCAAGAGCCCGCTGACGGATCTCACGCTGGCGCAGGCGCGTTTGCTGGCACAGCACACCGGAGTTCCGGTTTACGTCGGCATGCGCAACTGGAAGCCGTATATCGGCACGGCTGTTCAGCAGTTGATCGACGACGGCGTCTCATCCGCAGCGGCCATTTGCCTTGCGCCGCAGAACTCGCGCACCAGCGTCGGCCTGTATCGCCGCGCGGTGCTGGCCGAAGCCGGCCGCAAGCTCACAGTGGATTTCACCGAGGCATGGGCGGATCACCCGTTGCTCATCGCGGCCTTTGCCGAGCGGCTGCGTGCGAAGTATCGCGCCCTTGCAGCCGAACTGGAACATCCCGTCCCCGTCCTGTTCACCGCGCACAGCGTGCCATTGCGCACGGTGCAGCCGGACACCGCGGGCAATGGCCTTGATCCCTACGCCGAGGAAGCAAGGCGTACCGCCACATTAGTTGCCAGGGAACTTGCATCCGATGGATTGCGAGAATCCGACTGGTTCTTCGCCTTTCAAAGTCAGGGCATCTCCGGTGGTCCGTGGATCGGTCCCACGGTCGAGGACACGCTGCGGGAGCTTCGCGAAGCTGGCCACGCAGCCGTTCTCATCCAGCCAATTGGGTTTCTATGCGATCACGTCGAGATCCTTTACGACATTGACATCGCCTTTCGCAACCTCGGCGCGCAGTTTGGGTTGCGCGTAGAGCGCACCGAATCCTTGAACGACTCACCAACTCTCATCAGCGCTCTCGCCGACCTGGCACAAACCGCCATGACACGCCTGGCTTCGCGTTCCACGGTTGCGGTTTCTGTTCTGTGAAGAAGCGGATCGCCATCATCGGTGGCGGCATCAGCGGCCTCACCGCTGCCCACGTACTTCATCGTGATTACGCAGACTCCTGCGACTTCACACTCTTCGAAGCGAGCAGCCGTCTCGGCGGCATCATCGAGAGCGTTCGCGCGGACGGCTTCACGATCGAGTGCGGTCCGGATTCGTGGGTCACGGACAAGCCGTGGGCAGAAGAACTGGTGCGGGAACTGGGCCTCGACGACGAGCTGCTACAGTCGAATGATCGCGAGCGCCGGACATACATCGCGTGCGGCAGATCGCTGATCCCGCTGCCCGATGGTATGCGCATGATGGTACCCACGGATCTCGACGCCGTGCACTCATCTCCGCTCTTTAGCGAAGCAGCCAAACAGGCCTACGCGGCAGAGCCGTCGCGCGCCGCGGAGCTTCGCAATACTGCATTGCTGCGTCGTGGCTCCGATGCGGATGAGAGCGTCGCCGCTTTCGTCCGCCGCCATTTCGGTGAGGAGGTCGTCGCAACAGTCGCCGGGCCGCTGCTCGCGGGAGTATTCGGTGGAGACATTGAAAAGCTCAGCGCGCGTGCTTTGCTCGGGCCTTTCGTCACGCTTGAAGCACAATATGGATCGCTGATTGCCGGTTTGCAGCAGTCGAGGCGAAGCTCCACACCCATTTTCACTGCGTTGGAGAGTGGCTTGGGCGTTCTTGTTGACCATCTCGTAAAGCGCCTGCCTTCCGCTTCCATACGGGTCTCCGCGCCCGTGCCGACGCTCCATCCGCTCGCAGCAGGGTGGGCAATAGAGACCGCCTCCGGCCATAAACCGTTCGATCGCATCCTGATCGCAACACCACTCGACACCACACGCCAGCTTCTCGCCTCATTGCCGTTGCCCGAGGCGAAGCGTGCCGCGGCCATGCTGCCAGCAGAGGCAGCAACAGGACTGGTTGTCGCGCTTGGGTTCAGAGCCCAGTCCCAACCAGTACCAGCAATGCCGCCGGGCTTCGGTTTCCTCGTGGCAGCAGGCCCAACGGATCATTGCAACCTGCTCGCCTGCACCTTTCTCCATCAGAAGTTTCCAAGGCGCGCTCCGGCCGGCGCGACTCTGCTGCGTGCGTTCTTCGCCAGTTCGGCAGCAGACAGCCTGTCAAAACATGCGGACGAGCAGATCGCAGATGCGGCCCGCAACCAACTCATCACGATCCTCGGCCCGCTTCCCGAGCACGCCGATGTTACAGTAGTGCGCCGGTGGCCGCGGTCCCTCCCACAATATGAAGTTGGCCATCTTGGGCGGATGACTGAGTTCGATATTTGCGTATCAGCGTTGTCTGGAATTGGAGTGGCGGGCAACGCTTTGCGCGGGGTCGGTCTGCCGGACCTTATCCGTGACGCAACGCAGGCGGCCCATGCACTCGCTCGCGCTTGATCATCCTTCTTCGCGCTTCAAAAGGTCGGTCAGCGTCTCCTTGTGACGCCGCTCGCGACGAGCCCGTTCGGGCTCACTGGCAATCACCCTCTCCGGCTTAGGCTGGCCAACGCGCTCGCGGGCATTGCGCTTCACCGCTTTGATCACAGAGAACTTCGGCTTTTTCGCCATGCATGCTTCCTCGCTGGCCCGCGCCCTCTTCAGTATGGAATACTTTTCCGGATAAGGATGGTGCCGCATGGAGGAACGTGACTTTTTTGATGAACGCCCGGAGCAGCGCACTCACACGCTGACCTGTCCGCACTGCGGTAAGGCCGACGAATATCCCATAGCATGGCTCGTTCGTCGCAAAAAAGCCTCACTGCCTCGCCACGCCGACGAGCGCGACCGCGCCAAATTTGCAAAGGCGCAGTCCTACATGGTTCGCCGCGACGACATGGTCGGCTGCAAGAATGTCCGCTGCCGCAAGCGATTCGAGGTCACGTCGCTGCAGACCGTCGCATTTCTGTAACGTTTTTGAAGATTTCCAGAATTGTGTTTGACTCTCCCCTCGCGGGAGGCTCTACAACGGAAGCATGCTGAAGATCGGCGATTTTTCCTCGCTCTCGCAAGTTTCCATCAAGGCCCTTCGGTATTACGACGAGCGTGGTTTGCTGTCGCCTGCGCACGTGGATCCGCAGACTGGCTATCGCTACTACTCCGCCTCGCAGCTTTCAGTGCTCCATCGCATTCTCGCCCTCAAGGACCTCGGGTTCTCGCTGGAGCAGATTGCCATGTGCCTCGGGAGCAACGTAAGCGCGGAGCAGATGCGAGGCATGCTCCTGCTGCGGCGGGCCGAACAACAAGCGCGTGTCGAGGAGGAACACGATCGTCTCAGCAGACTTGAGAGCCGGATCCGGCTCATCGAACAGGAGAAATCCATGCTGCAGGAAATCATTCTGAAAGAAGTGCCCAAACAGTGGATCGCATCAGTTCGCGAGACGATCGCCAGCTATCCGTCGGTCGGCACACTCTACCCGAGAGTTTTCAACTCACTGGGACCAGCAATGGCGCAGATGACTATGTGCGTCGCGCTTTGGCATGACCCGGAACACAAAGAATCCGAAGTCGATGCCGAGGCAGGTGTCTATCTGCAGAAGTGGATCGAGAGCCCCGATGGTATCAGCGTGTATGAATTGCCCGGCTGCACTGCGGCCAGCTTCATCCACAACGGTTCGTACCAACGTCTGCCGGAGGCATATGATGCGCTCCTCCGCTGGGTTGCCGGCAATGACTACCAGCTTGCCGGTCCGATCCGTGAGCTGTATTTGCATTCTTCCATGCCGGTGCGGCAGGATGACGAATCGTACGTTACGGAGATACAGATACCAGTCAGCAAAGCCGCATAAGCGTGGAGAGCAGGCTGCGCCCAGCACCGCAACCTGCTTTGTTTCTACTGCTTCTTCAGCGATGCCATATCAATCACAAAGCGGTATTTCACATCGCTCTTCAGCACACGCTCGAATGCCTCGTTGATCTGGTGAATCGGAATCACTTCCACATCTGACACGATGTTGTGCTGCGCGCAGTAATCCAGCATCTCCTGCGTTTCAGGAACGCCTCCGATGCTTGAGCCGGCGACTGCCCGTCGCGGACCGCAGATTACCATTGGCTGCAACGCCACGGGGCTCTCGGGCAGGCCCACCATCACCAAAGTTCCATCCAGTTTCAGCATCGATAGATATGGCGTGATGTCGTGCTGTGCAGAGACCGTGTCGAGGATGAAATCGAAACTGGCGCCGTGCTTCGCCATCGCGTCCGGATCTTTCGACAGCACAACCTCATCGGCTCCAAGTCGTAGCGCGTCCTCTTTTTTCGAGAGTGACGTCGTGAACTGCACCACATGAGCACCCAGGCTGTGGGCAAACTTCAGCCCCATGTGGCCCAAGCCGCCCAGCCCCACCACGCCGGCCTTTTTTCCGGGACCGACGCCCCAGTGCCTGAGCGGCGAGTAGGTCGTAATCCCGGCGCAGAGCAAAGGGGCCGCGCCGGCTTTATCCAGCTTCGGCGAGATGCCATAAACGAAGTGCTCGTCGGTCACGATCACGTCGGAGTAGCCGCCGTAAGTGATGTCCCCGTGGCGATCTTTCGCGCCATAGGTGCCGACCATTCCCTTTTCGCAATACTGCTCCAGCCCGCGTCGGCAGCTTGCGCATTCGCGGCAGGAATCCACCATCACCCCCACCGCTGCCGTATCGCCGGGCTTGAAGCGCTTCACATCTTTGCCGACAGCGCTCACCGTGCCCACAATCTCGTGCCCCGGCACCATTGGAAAGATCGAGCCGCCCCACTCATCCCGGACCTGGTGAATGTCCGAGTGGCAGACGCCGCAGTATTCAATATCGATCACCACATCCTTTGGTCCTGGATCCCGCCGTTCGAAGGAATGCGGCTTCAATGGAGTGGTGCTGGAATAAGCGGCGTAACCTGAGGCGTTCGTCATGAATGTGTTTCTTCTCCCGATAGGATCTGACTTCAGCATACAAGTCCCGCCGGGCGCTCCCATACGGACGGTCTTCCAGCGCTCTTCCCGGTCATGATTTAATGGTGCTGCGCAGGGAACTCCCCTGCCTCGATGAGGATCTGGACCCAATGGCGAATATGAGCTTGCCCCCCGAGGAACGTGACCTGACCCCCAACCAGGTGGAGGCGCTCGACCAACGTCGCCGGCGGGGTACGCTGCTGCTCACGCTTGCCGGCATGTTTGGAACCATCGCCGTCCTGCTCACCTGCTGGGTGGGCCAGGATCTGCAGTATGCGCCGGGCTTTTCGCGCCCGATGACGTACTACTTCCTGGTCGCTTGCGGCATCGTAGCCGTCACCTTGATCAGCGGCCTCTACCTGCGTCGCGGCGCTCCGGAAATTCACTAACCCGGCATCACACCAGATCGAAGCCACATCGGCTGCCCTATACTGATCGGTTGAGTCCACCATCCGAATCAGCAAGGAGCCGCCCCTGATGTCCGCAGTCCGCCAAGAAAAAGATTCCCTCGGCTTTGTCGAGGTGCCGGAGCGCGCCTACTACGGCGCACAGACTGCGCGCGCCGTCGAGAACTACCCCATCTCCGGAATGCGCGCCCATCCGCTGCTCATCCGCGCCTTTGGCATGGTGAAGCGGGCCGCGGCCGAAGCCAACAAAACCCTCGGCCTCATCTCTGACCGGCGCGCCGATGCCATCATTCAGGCCGCGCAGGAGGTGATCGAAGGTAAGTGGAACAACGAGTTCGTCGTCGATGTCTTCCAGGCAGGCGCAGGTGTCTCCTTCCACATGAACACCAACGAAGTTCTCGCCAACCGTGCCAACGAGATCCTCGGGGGCATGCTCGGCGAATACGCAGAGGTCCACCCCAACGATCACGTCAACTACGGCCAGTCCACCAATGACGTCTTCCCTACCGGCATGCGGATCGGCACTCTGCTGGTCCTCGAGACGCTCTATCCCGTGCTCGACAACCTCGCCGCGACCTTCCGCCAGAAGGCCACTGAGTTCGATGGCATCATGAAGTCCGGCCGCACCCACATGCAGGATGCAGTGCCCATCCGGCTGGGCCAGGAATTCGCCGCCTATGGCGTAGCAATTGAGAAGTCGAAGCGCGCCTTGCTGCTGGCCAGCGACTCTTTGCGCGAGCTGGGCCTCGGCGGCAGCGCTGTGGGTACTGGCATCAACACGCATCCCGATTACCGGGAAAAGGCAATCGCGAACCTCGCTCGTATCTCTCGCGAAGAGCTCACGCCCGCCGCGGACATGCGCTGGGCCATGCAATCGAATGCCTGCATGGGAGAGGTCAGCGCAGCCCTCCGCGGTGTCGCGCTGGAAGTCATCCGCATCTCCAACGATATCCGGCTGCTTTCTTCCGGCCCCAACACCGGCTTTGCCGAAATCTATCTGCCAAGCCTGCAGCCCGGCTCATCCATCATGCCCGGCAAGATTAACCCTGTCATGCCGGAGCTTGCCGCCATGGTCAGCTTCCAGGTCGTCGGCAACGACACCGCGGTCACAATGGCGGTGCAGGGCGGCCAGCTTGAGCTGAACGTGATGATGCCGACCATGGCTTACAGCGTAATGCAGTCGGCTACCATCCTCGCCAACATGCTGCGCCAGTTCAACGACCGCTGCATCGCCGGCATTACGGCAAACAAGGACCGCTGCGACTTCTACGCGCAGAGCACCGTCTCCCTCGCCACGGCGCTCAATCCATATATCGGCTACGCCCAGGCCGCGGAGATCGTGAAGGAATCCGTCGCCACCGGCGAGTCGATCATCAAGATCGCCCGCGCGAAAAAGCTGCTGAGCGAAGACGAGATCAGCGCCATCCTCGACCCGGTCAGCATGACAGAGCCGCAGTATCCGCGGGAGTCGGCCAGGGAGCGCGACCAGCGCGTCAAGGCCTGATTCTCACTGCATGCAAAAGGGCCGCCTTCCAGGAAGGCGGCCCTTGCTTCTACGGTCGCTTATTGGCGCCCGAACCGGTAGTTCAGACCGAGCATGAAGCCCAGGTTGTGCTGCAGGTCGGTGCCGGAGTACTGATGATTGACTTGAGTACCACTCACCGTATCGTATCTGTACTTCCACGCCGTCAGGTTGTAGTCGGGCGCAATACGGAAGGCAAGGCCAGGACCAAGGTTTATGTCTACAGGCATCGCCGCGGCCGCCGTAAAGCGTGTGCCGTTGTCATACAGGCCCACGTAGTACCCGGGCAGCCCGGCTGAGTTCGCATTGAAAATGTTGTAGGTGGCTCCGGCAAGTACCTGGAACCCGACGGCATAAGTCTTTCGCTGTCTCACCCAATACTGTGGCCCCACCATAGCTGAATAGTTGCTGATGAACGGCTGGAACATTCCCTCAACGGTGCCGTATATGGGTTGGCCGGTATTGGGGTCAGTACCGGGGATGAAATAGCGAACATTGCCCACATACACGCTTTTGTAATAGCCGCGGAGATCGAGCGACAGACCGAACTTGGGGTTGAAATAGCGCGTTATACCCGCGTTCCATCCGTTTTCGTTGCCGTGCTGCAGGAAGTGGCCGGGCCGCATGCGCAGGTAGTTGTAACCGAAGTAGATATCGTATTTGTGGCTGTACGTGTCCTTGACCGCTGCCGCCGTCCGTGCCGCGCGCCGCGCACGCACGCGAGCCTGCGCCTCCTGCGCCAGCCGGACTCGTTCCTGCTCATTCGGATAATTCGCCTGCGGCCGCGAGCCTGAGCTGCCCGATTGCTGCTGCTGTGCCTGCGAAATAGGATCGCGTGTAGTTGGGACAGGCGCTGTGGGCGTCAGCGGAGTGGGCTGCGCATCCGTGGAAGGGGCAGGGCTCTGGGCTGGGGGCGCGCTCTGTTGTGGATCGCCGGTGGTTTGCGCCTGCATAGAAAGAGCGGCGGCAAGAAAAAACGTCAGGAGCGGATACGCCAGGTATCCCAGACTCTTACTGCATTGCATGTATGGTGATGCCTCCACTACTCTGCTGCTGCGGACTGGGGGAACGTGCTCTTAGTATTAAAGCATCCCGCTCCGCTTTCTACCGAGTCGAGCTCCGTTCAGCCCCGCTCCAGGAGAAACTTCGCCGCCGCCCCTCTCGTCTGGAAGGGCGGCTCTTCTCAGGGATGAAACAGGATCGGCCTTACACTCGTGTCAGGCAGCCGCCTTTTGCTGCCAAAATTCTTTTTCGGGCGGACTCGCATGCGCTTTATTTTCGGATTCATCGTTGGTCTCCTGGTGTCTGCTTTTGGCGTGTTCGCCTTCCTCTATTTCGGGAATCTACCCGTCGCGGTGACCGACAACACGCTTCCGTTCGAACGCGCCATCGTCCACCACAGTCTGGACTCACGCATCGACCGGGAGGCCCCGAAACGTGCGCCCATCGAGTCGAGCCCGACAAATCTACTGATCGGTGCGCAGCTTTATCGCGACAACTGCTCGGCATGCCACGGCTATTACGGCCAGGCCGCCCCGATTGCTAAACACCTGTTCCCTCGCGCACCGCAGTTGTGGGCGCCGCACGGAAACGGCATTGTCGGCGTCAGCGACGATCCTGTGGGAGAAACCTATTGGAAGGTGCGCAACGGCATTCGTCTGAGCGGCATGCCGGCATTCAACAACATGTTGAATGAAACGCAGATGTGGCAAGTGTCGGTACTGCTGTCCAATGCCGACAAGCCGCTGCCGCCGGATGTTCTCAATACGGTAAAGCCGCCTGCCGCGCCGAATCCCTGACGAGAGAAGGCGCGACCGAAGCCGCGCCCTTCTTTTTTGCTGCCCGCCATTACTTGATCGTGTACGTAACGCCGGCTGTGAACTGGAAGGTGTTCTTCTTGAAGCCGAATGGCGGGTTGTTGATGAAGTTGTCCTGCGAACCGAGTGTGAAACCCAGGTTCTTGTAGACGGGAAAGAGCAGGCCCGCGATGATCTGCGCACTCCATGCGGAAGGCTGTCCGGCCGGCGTGTTGAATGCCGGGAGGATCGTCCCGGCTTCATTGAAGACGAGACCCTTCGGAAGCTTTTGCATGTACAACTCGCCGATCGAGGCGCCGATCAGGTTGAGACTTTCCCCCGAAGGGAAGTCCGCAGATGGATAGAACTCCTGCCTCTGATAGTGGATATCTCCCTTCACGTCGAGCGTCCGCACCGGCTGTTTTATGACTGAATATCCTAGGCCGGCGCCATAGATCTGTTGCACCCGCAAGCCGGAGCCTATGTTATGGTCCGCACTCGCGTCGAAGAGATAGAACAAGCGCTGCGTGACGTACTGATCGCGCTCGATATCGCCGTGCAGGATGTTCGTCTTGGCGCTCGATGCGGCCTGTACGCCCGCGATGAAGGGCTGAGTCACCAAACCGTAGGTCGCCGTCGCGTCGAAGATCGTCTTGTTCCTCGGCTGCAACCAGTCGACGCTGGGTTGCGTGCGTACCAGCGCAATGGCGCCGGTCAGTGTCTCGCTAGTCTGTGTTGACTCAACCAGAGTCGCTCCCAGCGTGACGCCGCCTACCCAGCCATGCGTAAAACCGGGCTCATGAGAGATCGCCTTTTGAAAGTCGTCTCCATTTACCAAATACGCCGCATCCTTGGTGGGAATGTTTTTTACTTCTCCACCAACGCCGGAGACAGAGACCTGATCGTTCGCCACGTTAAGCGTGCCTACGGGAACCTGCGGCGCCGGCCGCCCCACCTTCAGCTTTTCGCCCGGCGAGATCACCGCATACTTCCCGCCAGTGTGCAGAGACTTCACTTTGCTCCACGGAATGGTGATCGTTCCGGACATGTCGCCGTTGAAGGTGAGCTTGCCGTCGCTCTCGCTCACCAGGGTGCCGGTTAACTGGTCGCCGTTGGTAAACGTGACTACATCCACGCCCGGTTTGGCATCGGCGTCCTGCGCAAACGCCTTCGTGGAAACGAACATCAGGGGCAGAGCCAGAACCACCACTGCAGCGCCATGCCACACGCTGAACCGGCTAAACTGCATAAAATCTCTGAGGTAACGCGTCATCTCTATTTCCTCCTAAATGCAACCTGGAGAGTTTCCTATTGCTCCGGCCCACAATCAGTATGCGTTTTTCGATGATATGGCACAGCTCGGCTGCGCACACGTTTTAACACCAATTGCTAGGATATAGAGAATGTCTTGGAATCGTGCAAAAGCCATGAACGCTCTGCGCAGCGGCGATCTGCTCGAGCTAGGAATGTCGGCCAACCAGGTACGCCAGAGCCTGCATCCCGCAGGCGTCGTAACGTACACACTCTGCGCAACGGCACCTTCCCGAAATGAGGGTACACCCAACGTTCCGGCTGCAGAGGACGGCAGCATTTCTCTCACCGGCATTCCTGGTATGGAGCACCTCTCTGTCGATGCACTCGAAGGGCTTATGGTCGCCCGGCGAGTGCAGCTTCCTGGAGTTACATTTCAGCATCTGCCGATCTCGGTCCGGCACAACTTTGCTCAGGACCTCGTCGCACTCGGGGAAGCTCTTCCCGCCCTAAGAGCCGCTGGCCTGGGCTCGATCTGCATCGAGTTGGAGGCCACACAGCCTTCGGCCTTCTCCGCAACGGATCTCGGTGCCCTTCTTCGAGCCGCAGCCGGGTGCCGCCTCTTCGCGTCTGCCTCGGTCACGATCGGCAGCACAGAGTCGCTTGAGGCGCGAGTCGAAATACTGGAAATGCTCCGAACCGCCCAACAGGAGTCGAACGCTATCCAGGCAGTTCTGGTGCGCGTGCGTCATGCCGACACTCCGAATATGCGCCGCGAAGAGGAAGCCACCGCTGTCGACTACTTAAAGACACTGGCGGTTACCCGGCTCATTCTCGACAACGTGGAACACTTGCAGACCGACTGGTCTGTCATGGGTCCGAAGGTGCTGGAGCTGGCCCTGCGCTTCGGCGCAGATGACGCCGGCTCCGTTCCGCGCTCCCAGGCCGGCCATGCCGGGCCGTCCCATCACGGTGGCGAGTCGGAGCTGCGGCGCATCATCCGCGATGCCGCTTTTCGCCCCGTGGAGCGGGATGCGCTCTTCCGTCAGAGCTTGCTGCACTAGATCCCGCGAAACACGTACAATCTCCATGCGAGCCGGTTTGCGAGGAGAATGCACAGGCCGGCCCCTAAAAGATGCCTCTGATCGAGCTTGCAGCGTTCCTCCAGCACACAGCCGCGAATGCCGGGCTCTGGCTATATACGCAGCACGGCATCAGCCATTACCTGCGTGCGCACTACAGCAACGATCCCCTCAATAATCCGTTCCGCTATCTCTATCAGTGGAACGCCTTCGATACCACGCTCCTCATTCCCTATTTCGTGGTCATGATCGTGCTCGCCTTCTATGGCATGCACCGCTACCAGCTGGTCTATCTCTACTACAAGCATCGCGATCGCGCCGTGAAGGAGCCGCCCAGCCATTTCGCGGAACTCCCGCGCATCACCGTCCAGCTCCCGATCTTCAACGAACAGTACGTCATCGATCGCCTGGTCGAGGCTTGCTGCCGGCTGAACTATCCCGCCGACCGGCTGGAAATACAGGTGCTCGATGACTCCACCGATGAGACCCGCGCAGTGGCCGGCAGCCTGGTCGATCGGTATCGTACGCTCGGACACAACATCGTCTATCTCCATCGCACCGATCGCCACGGCTACAAAGCCGGCGCCCTGGATGCCGGGCTGAAGAAGTCATCGAGCGATCTCATCGCCATCTTCGATGCCGACTTTGTCCCTCCCCCCGACTGGCTCATGCAGGTAGTGCATCACTTCGCTGACCCTAAAATTGGCATGGTGCAGACCCGCTGGACGCATCTGAATCGCGATTACAGCTTTCTCACGCAGGTGGAGGCCATCCTGCTCGATGGCCACTTCGTACTGGAGCATGGTGGGCGCTCGCGCTCCGGCGTCTTCTTCAATTTCAACGGCACCGCCGGCATGTGGCGCCGCGATGCCATTGAAGAAGCCGGCGGCTGGCAGCACGACACTCTGACTGAAGATACGGACCTGAGTTATCGCGCACAGCTCAAAGGCTGGCAGTTCCGGTATTTGCAGCACGTTGCTTGCCCGGCAGAGCTCCCCATCGAGATGACCGCCTTCAAAACCCAGCAGGCACGCTGGGCGAAAGGGCTCATCCAGACCTCAAAAAAAATCCTGCCGCATGTCTTCCGCAGCGAAGCCCCGTTCCACACCAAGATCGAAGCCTTCTACCATCTCACTGCCAACATCAGTTATCCGCTGATGGTCGTGCTGTCCCTGCTCCTGATGCCCGCCATGGTAATCCGCTTCTACCAGGGCTGGTTCCAGATGCTGCTGATCGACGTGCCGCTCTTCATGGCCTCGACCTTTTCCATCTCCTCCTTCTATCTCGTCTCACAGAAGGAGCTATACCCCCGTAGCTGGCTCAAGACCTTTCTCTACCTGCCATTCCTGATGGCGCTTGGCATTGGCCTTACCGTCACCAACACGCGCGCTGTCATGGAAGCGATCTTCGGCATCAAAAGCTCCTTCAAGCGAACTCCGAAATATCGCGTAGAAAAGAAAGGCGAGAAGGCTCAGGCAGCCAAATACCGCAAACGCCTCGGCATTGTTCCCTGGGTGGAGCTGATCATCGGCTGCTATTTCGCTTTGACCATCGCATACGCAATCACCAACGAGAACTACTTCACCATTCCGTTTCTGCTGCTCTTCGTAGTCGGCTACTGGTACACCGGTTTGCTATCGCTGTTGCAGGGACGCTTCGAGCGCTGGCGTAGCGGCGCCAATCTCGATGAATCCTCGGCCAAGCCCTACCCCGTCGGCGTCTAACTTCAGCTACATACAACTCAGCTTCAGGGTGCTACCATCTGATCGCTTTTGCTGGACTGCGGCATTCGCCAGGAAGGACCCGCAGACTTTCGAAGGAAGGATTGGATCGGCAACATGGTTATTATCTGGTGGATTATCGTCGGGCTTATTGCGGGCTTTCTTACCGGCAAGATTATGAAGGGCAGCGGATACGGGGTCTTCGGGGACATCATCGTGGGTATCATTGGCGCCATCGTGGGCGGCTTCATTATGCGTGCGGTGGGCTTTTCGTCACATGGCGGCATGATCTACACCATCATCGTAGCCATCATCGGCGCGGTGATTCTAACGTTAATCCTGCGCCTTATTAGTGGCCGGCGGGCCTGATTCTCAAGGCTGCAAAAAAAGCGGATCCCTTGAAAGGGTCCGCTTTTTTGCTTGTGCTCTACACTGTTCGACATGCGTATGGTTGGCTCTGTAGCACTTATCCTGCTTCTTCTTGGTATCTCGTCAACCACCCTTCTGGCGCTGGAGCGTCAGCCCAACGCCGTCTACCAGGCACGGCGCGAGGCCTTGGCACGCGAATTGCACGGCGGCGTAGCTCTGCTATTCGGCAACTACGAGCCAGCTATGGAGTACCAGGACTTTCGCCAGGACGAGGATTTCTACTACCTGACCGGCTGGAATGAGCCAGGCGCCGCGCTCATTGTGGCGGATGCGGTGCCTGCCCGCGCAGGCAAGCCGGCGCTTCCCTACCGCGAGGTGCTGCTGTTGCCCGAGCGCAACCTGCGCGCTGAGCAATTTACCGGCGTCAAGCTCGATGCCGCATCGCCGAATGTCACCAACATCACCGGGCTAGCCGAGGCCCGCTCCATACGGGAATTGCCCGCCATCCTGGGCGAGCGCGGTCTCCGCAGCGTCTGGACACAACTGGACAACTCCTCTGCGAAGGATGCGGTGGCGTTCACGCAAAGCACACTCGGCAACGACGAAACCATCCCGGCGCAGGATGTCCGCGAACTGACGAAGACGCTCCGCTCAAGCAAGGACCCCGGTGAGATCGAACTGCTGCGCAAGGCCGCTATCGCCTCCAGCAAGGCGCAGACCGCGGCCATTCTCGCGATTCATCCCGGCGTAAACGAGCGTGCCGTCTCCGGAGTCATCACCGGCACGCTGCTCGCCAATGGCTGCGAGCGGCCATCCTATCCCTCAATCGTCGGCAGTGGTATCAATTCGACTGTCCTGCACTATTCCGCCGACGATGCCACCATGCAAACTGGCGATGTAGTCGTCATGGACGCAGCAGGCGAGTATTCGATGTACGCCTCCGATGTAACCCGCACCGTTCCTGTCAATGGGCACTTCACCGACCGTCAGCGCGAAATCTACAACATCGTCCTGGGCGCGCAAAGGGCCGCTGCCGCAGCTTTTGTGTCCGGCAAATCGACTCTCTACAACCGTGCGCACCCGGACGACTCCCTCGATGGCGTCGCCCGGGCTTACATCCGCACCCACGGCAAAGACCTCCACGGCCAGCCGCTCGACAAATACTTTATCCACGGCCTGAGCCACTCGGTTGGCATCGACGTCCACGATCCTTTTGACTCCGGCAAGCCCCTCGAGCCCGGGAATGTCTTCACCATCGAGCCGGGAATTTACATCCCGGAAGAGAAAATCGGCGTCCGCATCGAAGACACCTTCTATGTCGATCAAGACGGCAAGCTCCAGGACTTTATCGCCGACCTGCCGCACACCGCTGAGGATATCGAAGCGCTTATGCAGCACGGCCGCTCCACCGGGACCGCGGCAGCGCAGAAGCCGCGCTGAATGCCGCTGCTTCGCTCCTTTATCGCCATCGCGGCTGGCTTCGCTTGTATGGCGCTCCTCACGGCTTTGACAACGGTGCTGACGCGCTGGCTCATCCCCAGTTGGAACCGGATGCCGCCCTCGCGCTCAGCGAAGCTCTTTAACCTGATAGCGAGTTGCCTCTATGCGGCCCTGGGTGGGCGCACGGCCGCTGTGCTCGCACCGGTAAACCCACCCATTCACGCTCTGATCCTTGCGATCGTCGTGCTGCTCGTATCGACCATGGCCGCCAGTGAGTTCCGCGGGCAGGCACTCGGATATTACCCATTGGCGCTCGCCGTGCTCCCCGCTGTCGCCACTCTGGGCGCAGCCATCCTGACCGTCCTCTATCGGTAGAAGCGGCGCGAGCCAGAGAAGTGTCTCTCTGGCTCGCGGCGTCCTGGTGAACGGATCTCCTGTTCAGAACCGAATGCCAAACGTAACTGGAATCATGCTGACCGTGCCCGAGCCGACCTGCGTCGCGGTCGGTCCGGGAGAGTTGACCCACAAATATCGCGCCTCGGCGTAGACCTTCGCGCCGTTACCGATGTTGTGCGTAAGTCCGGTGCCGAAATTCAGGCCGCCCTGATTGCTGGAGAAGTGGCTGACGGTCTGGTTCGCGTACTGTGGGTAGCAGCCATAGAAGTAGTCGCAGCCAATTCCCAGATATACCGGGGTCGAAAACGTAGTGAGCTTTCGATAGAAGCCACCGCCGCCGGTCACATAACCGCCCCAGGAGCCCGTCGTCTTGTAGTAGTACACGGGATCGAACGAGAGGCCCCAGATGTGCACGCTGCCATTGACACCGACACCTGCTTGGGAGCCCACAGAGGCCAGCACATTGTTCGGGATTCCGGTTCGATTGAATTCATATTCCAGCAACACCCCGAAATGCTGATCGAAGTTCCAGCCGCCGCCGACCTTGATGTTGTAGCCGAAAGTCTGCGCTCTCTTGGTATTGCCGAGGGGAGCATCGAAACCGCCTCCAGCTTCGATCGCCAAATGATGGAAGCCAGAATCCCCATTCTGCGGATATTGGTGGTAGCCCCCGTTTCCGTAACCCCCGTTGTTCTGTCCGCTGGGTGCGCTGGCGGTGGATGCATAGGAAAACGAACTGATTCCCTGATCCGAGCTGGAAGAATACTGTGTGCTCGGCGCCGATTGCGCGAAAGCGGTGGAGGCGGCGACCGCGAACCCCAAAAAGAACGCCGGCACGCACCGGCTAGGTTTGCGACTGGATAGGCAGACAACAGAACGGCTCATATTTTGCAAACTCCATCGTGGAGATCGTAGGAGCGAGGCTCCCCGTCCGAATCAGAAGCTCATGCTCCGTTAAGTAGGACACGAACCACTTGTCAAAAGTTTCTTCCGCAAGCGGCAAATACCTGCGGCAGAGCAAAATGAAGGGCCAGTCCATTCGACCGGCCCTCCATTTCAGCTCAACAGCGTCAGTGAATATCGAACTGCTCCGGGTGCAGCGCCGGATCGCTTTTTACGATGATCGTGCGCCCGGTCATCTCTTCTAGTTCGTTCAACCAGCGTGCATTGTTACCCTTTAGTGTCTTCACCACCTCCGGATGCACGCGCAGCATCACATCGTGCCGTTCAAGATGCTTCTGCATCTTGCGCATCTCGATGTAGATCTCATTCGCCACCGTCGTCGGGCCCTTCACCATCCCGGTACCTGAGCAGATGTCGCACTGCACGCTCAGGGTCCGCTCCAGCGACTGCTTCACGCGCTTGCGCGTGATGGCCACCAGCCCGAAATCGTTAAACTGCAGCACCTTCGATGGCGCGCGGTCCTGCTTCAGCTCCTCTTCGAGAGCCTGCATCACCTTATGCCGATTCTTGCGCTCATCCATGTCAATGAAGTCGATCACGATAATGCCGCCCAGATCGCGCAGCCGGATCTGCCGCACGATTTCCGGAATCGCATCCAGGTTTGTCTTCAATATGGTGTCTTCGAGCCGCGCCGTCTTGCCCACATACTTGCCCGTGTTGATGTCGATGGCCACTAGAGCCTCGGTCTGGTTGATCACAATCGATCCACCCGATTTAAGCCATACCTTCGATTTCAGTGCTTTGGTGATCTCGTCCTGGATGCCGAACTGTTCGAAGAGCGGCGTCTCCTTGGTGTAGAGCTTCACGCGGCGCACTAGCGAGGGCTGAAAGCGGTTCAGGAAACGGACAATCCGCTCATATTCAGCTTCGGAATCAACCCAGATGGTTGAGAAGCTTTCTGAGACCTGGTCACGCAGGATCCGCTCCACCAGGTTCAGATCGTGATAGATCAAGGCCGGCGCCTTCGCGCTCTCCGAGCGCTGCTTGATCTCGTTCCACAGGCTGATCAGGAAGCGCAAGTCTGCGCGCAGCTCTTCTTCGCTGGCGTTTTCTGCTGCTGTGCGCACGATAAAGCCGCCCGATGCCTCGCCTTTTTCGCTGATGAGTATCCGCTTCAGCCGCTGCCGCTCCTCATCCGACCAGATCTTTCGCGAAACCCCCACGTGATTCACCGTGGGCATGAAGACGAGGAACCGTCCGGGTAGCGCGATATGACTGGTGATGCGCGCGCCCTTCTTCGCAATTGGCTCCTTGGCAATCTGGACCAGGATCTCCTGTCCCTGCTTCAGCAGCTCAGAGATGATTGGAAGATCGCTCGTCTGGGCCGATTGGCGTCGCGCATTCCGCCCTCGTCCGCGCCGGTCGCGTCCGCGCTGGCGATCCGCACGCCCCCGTTTGGGCGCCGGAGCAGCACCCTCAGTAGCAACTGCGGTTGAAGGCTCTTCCTCCTCCTCGTCGCTGTCCTCGAATTCGTCGTCGTCGCTTGAAACCACCTGGCGATCGATCTGCGCGTCGCGAATGACGTCTCCAATTTCCGAGCCGCCGGCAACCCGTGTCTCCTCCTCTACCAGGTCGCTCAGATCGTGCTCATCTTCGTCGTGAGACATCGCATGCTCGGGTAGAGGCGCAAAGTCGTACTCCTCCTCGTCGATGACTTCCTCTTCCACCTGTCCGTCGCCCGGGGTGAAGGCATGCAGATGATCGAGAGCAGACTGGTGTCCTCCCTCCGCGCCCGTTTCACGTGTCGCATCCTCTTTGCCAGCCGCTCCGGATTGCACAGGAATGCCGTTCTCTTCCGTATACTCCGGGGCACCAGACACGATCTCGGGAGCCGCTAATTCCTGCTCGCGCACCTCCGGTTCTGTCGTATCAACAACATTGGTGTTCGCCTCCTGCTCCTGCCGGTCTGCGGACTCACGGCCAAACAGTGATGACAGCCGAAAGCCGCTCGGCGACGAAGGATCGACGCGATACGATGCAGAGGCTTTCTCCGGATCGAACTCCGGCTCTTCCGAATGTTCCGGCGTCTGCGCTCCGGCTTCTTCTTCTTCCAGCACGAGAGGCGCGGGTTCTTCGATTTGCGCGGGCGGGAATGCGCTATCGATAGCGGCGTGTTCGCTGCCGGTAGCGTGCAGTCCAGCAACCTCCTCCTCATCTGCCGCATCGGGTGAGGTGTCCGAGGCCCAGGTCTCTACAGCTGCCGGAATAGCAGGCTTCCGGTGGCGCGATAACGATTCGCCTGGCAGCGCTACGCTGACGCCGTCCCATGCGATCGGGTGCTCCACCATCGTTGACGGCCGAGCCGAGGCCTGGGGCTGGCGCACCTGCGGTTCCTCGCGCGTTTGCTTTGCTTGGCCTTCCACCGGCTGCTGGCCATACTTCTGCAGCGCCTCTCCGGGCAGTGTGATTGCCGGAGCTCCCGACTGCGGCTTCTCGCGGCGACCGCTCCGTCGTCCGCCGCCGGAATCTTCCCCCGCCTCAGCGTGGGCCTCAATCGAAAGGGACCCTGTGTGACCGTATTCTTCGATCGGCTGAGACTCGGTGGACGGAGGAGTGTCAGTCTCCTGTCCGCGAACACCCCGAAGCCCGCGCCGCCGGCCACGACGGCCCCGCCAGCGTCGCGTGCCCTGCTCAGATTCTTCCTGGTCTCCGACCGGCTCCGGTTCACCTTCAGCTTCGGCGGACGCGCTTCCCACAGGTACTGGGGCCTGGACCGCGGCAGGACGCTCAGAGCGACCCTGGGCACGGTCGGAGCCTCCCCGGCGGCCACGCTCCTTGCGAGGCTCACCCTGTTGTACTTCCGTGAAGTCTTCGGAGTCTTCCTGCTCTTCCAGGAAGTCGGTTACGTAGAGGAAGGCGTCGCGCTCAAGGCCCAGCTCGACAAACGCCGACTGCATACCCGGAAGCACCCGCGTGACCTTGCCCTTGTAGATGGATCCGGCAAGCGTGTACTCATTTTCCCGCTCATAGTAGATCTCGGTGAGTTGATCGTCTTCAACAATTGCCAGCCGCGTCTCATGCGGCGTGCTGGAAATGCAAATCTCTTTCGCCATACTGCCTCTTTCTTGCCCGCGGCAAATGCCGACCCGGGCAGCAGACGAGGCAGATCAGAACGGGACAACTCCCGCTCCCGGAGCTCCGGACTGGAGTGCCGGGGCCGGTATCGAACAAGATGAGTGCAGACGAGGGAGAGCCAACCCGATTCCATGAGCCAGCTTGCGCCTGGCGCCACGGCGCCTGCGTTCGCTGGACAAACCATTGATTGTGCTGGGACTTTCCACGCGCAGAGAGTTTGTGACCGCTCGTACCCGATTGTGGGGCGGGGTCGTTCCCCGTCTCTGCGTGTTCATTCCTGATCCTGCCCGTCCCGGTGATCCACCTGGCCGGCTTACTTTGAAATTCCTGCAAAATCTCTTCCCGGCGCCGCCTCCAATCGCGGTCGGCGGACGCCGTACAACAAGTCCCTAGTTCACGAACCTGTTCATCCGGACATTCATAACCATGCCCAGCGCAAGGAACGTAAACAGTACCGATGACCCGCCGTAGCTCATGAGCGGCAGCGGTATCCCGGTGACGGGCATCAGCCCCACGACCATTCCCACATTAACGGCTATCTGAAAGATGAGCACTGCGACGACGCCCATGATCAGCAGGGTGCCAGAGAGGTCTGCGGCTGTCTGAGCGTTCTGTATCAAACGCATCAGTATGAAGAAGTATAGCAGCAGGACGAAGACGGCACCGATAAAGCCGTGTTCCTCGCTCCATGCGGCGAAAATGAAATCTGTGTACGGGATCGGCAGGAAATCGCCCTGTGTCTGCGTGCCCTTGGCCACGCCCCTGCCCCAGACTCCACCGTCGCCCACCGCGATCAGCGATTGCCGTATCTGGTAACCCGAGCCCCGGGGGTCCTCATCGGGCGAGAGAAAGCTGGTAAGCCGGGCCTTCTGATACGGCTTCAACCCCGCCCGCCACACCGGCACAATCAGAATCAGGCCTGCGCACACAATGATGAGCGCCTTCTTCCACCCAATACCGCCCAGAAAGAGCCCGACCAGCAGCACCGGCAGATAGGTCAGAGACGTGCCTAGATCAGGCTGTTTTAGCACCAGCGCCATCGGAAAGCCCACCATCAGGAATGCCTTTCCTATGTCCTTCCAATCCAGTTCCTTGCCGGCGAGGGTGGCAAAATACCGCGCCACGGCCACAATCAGCACCAGCTTCACCCACTCAGAAGGCTGGAAGTGAATGCCGCCCATCTTGATCCACCGCCGCGCCCCCAGCACCTTCTGCCCGGCCACCAGCACCACCACCAGCGAAAGGACGCAAAAGCCATAGATCCAATGAATTACGTCGAGCAGCATGTGGTAGTCGATAAATGACAGCAGCAGCATCGCCGCCGTCCCGCCCACCAGCCAGAGCACCTGCTTGTTCTCGAATCCATGGAACTTAGTATTGATTGTTGCCGAGTAGATCTCGAGCACGCTCAACGCCGACAGCAGAAACACCATCGCCATCAGCACCCAGTCGAAGTCGCGCAGTCGTAAAAATCGCTGCATAAACTAGCGGACGCCTCCCGCCCTCGGGCCGGCAATTATGCCATTCCGTGTCATGTTTGGAGCGTCATCCAGGAAGTAGTGTCCGGCACGCACGGTGGCCAGCAGTTTCGCGTCCTGCCGTCTAGTCGACTTTACCGGCCGGCCGCCCATCGCATCCGGAGCATCGGGGTTCGACCAGACGGCTCCTACCTCGGTCGGCTTCGCTGGCGCCGTTTTCTTCGCCGGCTCCGCGGGTTGGCCATTGGGCCTGGGTTCGGTGGCCACCTGCAGCACGTTGTGGTCTAGCCGGCGCTGCTTGTCTACGTACGCTTGAATCACCTGCGCGGCCAGCTTGGCCGAACCGGCGCCCCAGCCGCCGTGCTCCCACAGGACCACCACAACGATGTCCGGATTCCGGCGCGGGGCAACGCCTACGAACCAGGCATTCGCGCGCGAGGCCACGTCCTTCGAAACCGCCTTGGCACCGAAGCTGTGGCTCACCACCTGTGCCGTGCCGGTCTTGCCTGCGAAGTCGATGCCTTCCAGGTGCGAGGCATGCGCCGTGCCGCTGGTCGCGGTCACAGCGGCCATGCCATCCGTGATCGTTTCCCAGGTTGCGGGATCGATCGAGACATTCGCATCGCCCGAGCCCGGATAGGTGTCAAGGATGGCTTGCCGGTAATTCGATGAGAGCTGGTCCTGCATCACCACATGCGGCCGCCGCATCGCGCCGCCTGACGCTATTCCACCAATCGTGCGCGCAAGCTGCACAGGCGTCACTGCTGTCGCGCCCTGCCCGATGCCGACCGAGATCACTTCACCCGCGTACCACTTCTCGTGGTAATTCTTCAGCTTCCATTCTTCCGAAGGCACCACGCCCGATGCCTCGTTGGGCAGATCGATGCCGGTTTTCTGTCCCAGTCCCAGCGCGTGCGCCCATTTTGCGATCGGCTCAATCCCGAGCCGCTGCGCGAGCGTGTAGTAGTAGGTGTCACAGGAGTACGGAATTGCGTTGTCGATATTGACCGCTCCATGGTGCGCATCGCAGGCAAAGAAGCGTCCGTAGAACGTTGCGCCACCGGCGCAGTTCACCCTCAGGTTTTGTGCGACATGCTCCTGCAGTCCGGCAACCGACATGATCAGCTTGAAGGTCGAGCCCGGCGCGAGCTGGTCCTGGATCGCCTTGTCCATCAGCGGATGATTGGGATCGGTGATCAGCTTGTTCCAGACATCCCGCTGCACGTGTACCGCGAAATCGTTGGGATTAAAGGAAGGATGGCTGACCAGCGCCAGCACCTCGCCCGTGTGCGGGTCCATCGCGATGACCGCGCCATTGCGAGCGCCCAGCGCCAACTCTGCCGCTCTCTGGATATCCAGATCGATGGTGAGCTTCAGGTCCATGCCGGGGATGGCGCGCTCATAGCCAAGCCGGCCCATCTCGCGACCATGGCTGTCCACCAGCACGTCGCGGGAGCCGTCCGTGCCGCGCAGCAGCGCGTCATAGCTCTCCTCCACGCCCGAGCGCCCCACCACATCCCCCGGCTCGTAATACGCATAGCGCGACTGGTTGAGCATCTCTTCGCTCACTTCGCCGGTGTAGCCGATCAGCGCGGCGGCAAAGCCATCGCGCGGATACAGCCGACGCTGCTCGTCGATCGTCTCCAGCTCGGGCAGCTCATCGCGATGCGCCTCGATGAATTCCTTCTCATCGGGAGTGATATCAGCCTTGAGCGGGATGAGCTGGTACTTCGGGCCGCCGCGATACCGCGCCATCACGGCGCTAATCTGATCCACCGTCATGTGCAGGCCGCGAGCAATCTTTGGCAGGTCGTCCTTCAGGGTCTGCGTCTGATCCGGGACCAGAAAGCACGAAACCGAGGGGTAGTTATCCACCAGCAGGCGGCCTTCGCGATCGAAGAGCCGGCCCCGAGGCGCGAGGATCGGCACCTTGCGGATGCGGTTGGCTTCGGCCAGCTCGCGATAGTTAGTTGCACCCAGAATCTGCAACCGCCACAGTCCGGTAATGAGCACAGCGAGGACGGCGACGATGACATACTGCATCACCGCCAGCTTGAGCGCCGGAATCTTCTCTTCCCGCGATCCGATCATGCTCGCCTCACTTGACTGCCCACCACATCTAGCATCGCCGTCAGTTCCGTAACCTACTCAGTTGCGCAATCTGGTTCGATCCAGCAACGCGAAGAGCACCAGCCCCAGCGCGACGTTCACCGCGCCGCGGACAAGCTGGTGCATCCAGCTCCACGCCAGCGGCTCGGCAATCAAATGCCGCACGATCACCAGGTAAAGAAAGCCATCTAGCAGTGTGAACCCGAAGATCATCAGCACGCGCGTAATCGGATTATCGACATCGATCCGCAGACCTATAGACGCGGCCAGAAAGCCAATGATGGTATTTGCGATGCCGTGAATGCCGACGGGCCGGTGTGTCACGCCATCCTGCAGTAGGCCGACAATAGCGCCAAACAACGTGCCGCCAATCGGACTACGCCGCGAGACGGAAAAATAGATCACCACCAGAAGCGGCAGATCGAAGACATCCAGCCGCGGATAGCGCAGCGGCAGATAAGCCTGCAGGAAGACCGCCAGAAGCGGCGCGGCCAGCATGATCGGCCATGGGAACTGCTGGGAATCCAGCTCCCGCCGGGAGTTTGCCATCACCATTGCCATTACTGATGCTGCTCCCGCACCGGGCTTCCTGCGCCTGCGGTGCTTACCGGACCTGTGATGGGAATATTCGTCGGGACCGTCTTCGCTGCGGTCTTCTCCGGATTCATCAGCGGACGATCAGGCCCGGTCGCCGTGCCGGGGATGATGAAGCTTTCCTGCTTGGCATGCGGCGAGGTTTCGTCTGCAGAGACGGCGCTGTCCGCATCCGGGTTTGCGGGCTTTCTGATACGTTTCGCCGCCTGGTCGCTAGTACGCGGAGGCGGTGTGATCGCGCTGGCCTTCCCCGGCGTCATCTGCGTTGCCGGCGGCACCTCACCGGGCGAGAAGCGGTCTGGACGCGCTGCGGTCAAAGGCTTGAGTGGGCGAAGGTCCAATGCAGGATCCTTCGTCGCATCGGCGGCGTTGAGCGCGTCCGGATCGTCAAGCCCCGGCAGTTTCTGCGCCAGCACATCGGAGGCGCGCTGCATCTCCGCGTCTTCGCCGCCGGCAGCCTCGCTCTTCGCAATATCGCGCTTTGCTGCTTCCGGTAACTCGTCGCTTGTTCCGGTCACCACCAGCACCTCATCCAGGTGCTGCAGATTGGCCGCTGCCTTCAGCACGATATCGACATAGGGCTCACGGTCAGGATCGGAGACCACCTTCTCCACCGTGCCTACCGCCAGCCCGCGCGGAAAAATCTGATCGCCGCCGCTGGTGATCACATGCTCGCCCGGTTTAATGCGATCGTCGGGCAGCACGTTGATGATCTGCGGCTGGCCGTAGGCATTGCCCCGCAGCACGCCGCGCATGCGGGTCTTCTCCAGCAACACGCCGGCGCCGCTGGTCTGGTCGTTGATCTCCATGACTTGCGACGTGTGCGGGAAGACCTCGACCAGCTTGCCCACGATGCCGTCCGGGGTGATCACCGGCTGATCGCGCTTCAGGCCGTCTTTGGATCCCTTGTCGATCGTGAGGATGCGCGACTGATCGCTCCCACCGGTGCCAATCACCTGCGCAGGCACAGTCGCATAGATGTACTTCTGCCGAAAGCCCAGCAGCCCCTGCAGACGCTGCCCCTGTTTGGCATCTTCGAGTAGAGCCGCCTGCTCCAGCCGCAGCTGATCGAGCTGCGCGCGCAGGTCATGATTCTCCTGCTGAGCGTTTCGCAGATCGATGTAGTTGCCCCAGAATCCACGCACGCCGTGGCCGGTGTGCGACATCACCTTTTCCGGCGGGGACATCATGGCGACGACCCAATAGCGCAGCAACCGCACACCCTTGCCGTCGCTGCCCTTGGCCGCCGGCGTGCGCACCTGGATCGCCAGCCCCAGAAACTGCAACAGCAGCACGGCGGAGAGGACCATGATGTTCTTGTAGCGCTCGAGGAAGGTTTCCATGGTCCGTTACTTCCAATGCTGCAGTGTGTCGAATCCGCGGCCGTGATGGCCCAATCTCTCCAGGCGCTGTTATTCGATCTTGATCTTGCGCAGCAACCGGAAGTCCGACAGCATCTTGCCGGTGCCCAGCACGACCGACTTCAGCGGATCGTCGGCGATCGACACCGGCAAGCCGGTCTCTTCACGAATCCGCTTGTCCAAATTTTTGATCAGCGCTCCGCCGCCGGTCAGGACAATGCCGCGGTCGCTGATGTCCGCGGAAAGCTCAGGGGGGGTCCGCTCCAGTGCAACGCGAATCGCGTTTAGAATCACCGCCACGCACTCGGTCAGCGCCTCACGGATCTCCGAATCGTCGATCGTGATTGTTTTCGGCACGCCCTCGATCAGGTTGCGGCCCTTGATCTCCATCTGCAGCGGCTTGTCCAGCGGGTATGCGGAGCCGATCTCCATCTTGATCTGCTCTGCCGTGCGCTCGCCGATCAGCAGGTTGTACTTGCGCTTGAGGTAGTTCATCACCGCCTCGTCCATCTGGTTGCCGGCCATGCGGACCGAACGCGAATAGACGATACCGGACAGCGAAATCACTGCAATGTCGGTCGTGCCGCCGCCGATATCGACGACCATGTTGCCGCTGGGCTCAGTAATGGGCAGCCCCGCGCCGATAGCGGCCACCATCGCTTGTTCCACGAGGAACACTTCACTCGCCTTAGCGCGATAGGCCGAGTCTTCCACGGCGCGCTTTTCGACCTGAGTGATTTCCGACGGCACCCCGATCACGATCCGCGGATGCACCAGCATCTTGCGGTTGTGGGCCTTGCGGATGAAGTAGTTCAACATCTTCTCGGTGACCTTGAAGTCGGCGATCACCCCGTCCTTCATCGGCTTGATGGCAACAATATTGCCGGGCGTTCGGCCGAGCATCTCCTTGGCCTCGATGCCGACGGCCTCGATTTCTCCGGTGTTCTTGTTGATCGCCACGATGGAGGGCTCGTTGACCACGACCCCCTTACCTCGGGCATACACCAAAGTGTTCGCCGTACCCAGATCGATCGCCAGATCGGAGGAGAAGACGCTGAAGAGCGATCGCATCCCGTGCGAGCGCGAAGAACGCGAGTGAAATCCGTTACTTGCCATCTGGGCGGCCTGTCTGATCTTCCTTCGGGGAAAGTCTACAAAGTGGATTGTAAGGGAGCAAAAAAGAACGCGCCTATGACACAAAGGTGGTTCCCGGAAAGTCAACCTCTGGGTTACCAGACCCCCATGGTCATCTCCGATTCCGATTTGGGATGACGCATAGGGAAACGATAGTCATATTATTCCCTATCTGGAACGGGTTCGGAAACAAGGAAATCCGGCAGTCCAATCCGGCGTCGAAGAAGCTTTGACCGCCGGGATCTGCTGCTCAAGTCATTGATGAGGCTATGAGTTGCGGCCAGGCGGCGCTCAATGGGCTCCCGGCACATGAAGGAGAAACGCCAAGGACACCGATTCGGTCGTTTCGCCGAGGCGGATGCTCTGGCTCAGGCTGGCACTCAGCAGAAACCGCCGGACCACTGGGGCGTCCAACTCGAAGTTGATTCCGTTGTCCTCGCCGTCGCTCGGCTGCATCAGCACGACCTTTCCGTTCTTGCGAGCAGCACGGCTGTATACCGTTTGTGCGCCGATCGGCAGCTGCTCATAGCCTTCGGAATCGAGATTGAATGAACGTGCCAGATTCACAGTGGTGCCGGCCTGCAAGAAGAGCAGCAAACCTGACGACGTGTATGACTTCGCAACCCTGCGTCGGATCAGGGAACTGGTGTTGCCGATACCAGCTTCAATATCCGGAGTAAACGGCCCGACCGAACGCTCCGCGTGATTGTTGATGTTGTATCCGAAGTGGCCTGTGCCAACGCCAAGATGTTCATTTCCTGTGGGAGCAGAGAGTGCGATCGTCCCTACGTAATCGCAAATGTCCGGGCTGAAAGCAAAGTGGCTTGCTATTCCCGCATCGCCCAGGATTGCATTGTGTGCCGTCACCCGGGAATTACCGCCCTTCCCCGTGTGCACCGCATCAAGGTAGTCATAAAAAGGCAGAGAGGCGTCTACACTCACCACGCGGTCGAACCTGTAACTTACAGAGGGCGTTTCGAGCAGAGACCAACCGCTAAGAGAGTCATGCGCTCCAGTACTCGTGATTGTCACGGCCCAGCCGGGATGTACCGGATCTGGCGCATCAGAATCGTCCACGGTTGCGACGCCAGTTCCGTGCGATGCCGCTGGTACAACCTGCGCGTGAAGCGCTCCACCGACCAAAAAGATGGCGGACACGCAAGCTGACAAATGAAAGCGCAATCGAAAATCCTATTAAGGGAAGATAGGTTAGGGCGGGACCGTGGAACAGGAGCTCTCTGCGGCCGCTCATAAAGAACAGCCGCAGAGCTCAAGGCTCATTTCAACGGACCTTGGAGTTGTGCTTATCGCGATAGATGCGCCGCGACTCCTGATTCTGCTGCTTGTGGATAGTCTGGCGATCCTGTTTTGTAAGGTGCCCGTTGTCCTGCGCACGCATGCCCCGCTCTTCCTTATTGATGCCAGCCTCCTGATGCTCCAGACGAGATGTCTCGCCTGCCGTGAGCTGGCCGCTCTTCACGCCGTTGCCAATACGGTTCTGCTGATCAGCCTTGCGCTGGTTGATGTTGTAGTCATTCTTTCCCGGCGTCGGAGTGGGCGCAGTCTGAGCAAAAACGGTGACCGGCGCGACGACAAGTGCGGCTGCAATAACAATCTCGGTAAGCTTCATCGGATATCTCCTGTCTATCTATCAGCGGCTGTTCATGGCCCTGTCTTGCCGCTCGTGTAGCTGAACACAGCTCTCGATAAAAAAGTTGTGAGACTCGACTTAGACTTTTGTGGGATGTGCGGAGATAAACCGGAAATGATGGCTGCTATAGTTACCGATCAGTCATTCAGATCTATGTCTTAGTGGATTTCCTTCGTATCCAAACTAAGATTTAGTTGCTCTTGGTCGATTGGATATGTAATTGCCACGCCCCGGACGCGAGCCCAAGGATGCAGCGTGAGCGGCGTCGCGCGTGTGGGGCTGGCAATCTCGAGCACCTCAATCCCGCGCACCAGCAGCGCATCCGCAATCAATGACCGGTGGCATCGCCACGGCACCGCCTCCGCGCACATGATCGCGGTTGGCTCCTCGCGCGCCAGTTCAATCAGAAGATCGAGCGCCTGCTGAAACTCCAGAGTTTGCATGTAATCGGCATAGCCGCGAAAACTCTCGTTGCGCCAAGCGGTATTCACCGAGTCGCGGCGGGGACGCCGCAGGCCGCCCAGCGCAGGCATGTGGCGATAGTGCAGCCGCCTGTCGTGTAGTACGCGCGAAAGCTCTTCACGGTTGAACTGCGGATTGTGGCCGGAGCGCGGCACGGTGCGCACATCCACCAGTCGCCGAATGCCATGTCCCTGCAGCATGCCGAGAAATTTCTCGATCGGATGGGTCGAATGGCCGATCGTGAATATGCGGAGGCTCACGGTGTTCGCTTATTAACAACAGCCGCAGGCATGTCCCTGCCAGGCGGATCTGCCTTCTTGAATGAGAAACGGCACCGCGATTAGCGCAGCCGTGGGATCGATCCAGGAGATGTGCCACAGTGCGTTGATCGAAACACCGGCCAGGGCAGTCAGCGCCAGGTAAGCACAGGTCGCCGATTGGACGGCATCAGCGGCCAGCGCGGCATTGCCGCGTCGGTTCGCCTCGCGGCGCTTCAATGTCGCGAGTATCGGCATGGCGATTAGGGCCGCGACGGTGATCGCAATGCCGCTGACGGACGTCTCAGGACGGGAACCCCGCGCCAGAGAAGCTGCAGCAATGAACACCACGGCAGCGGCCAGCAGAAACAACAGGGCTGCCGCGGTGCGGCCGGCTCTGCGCTCCGAAATGCGAATGGCGGGCACAAATTGCAGCAGGACGACCGACGCCGAGGCAAGCTCGATCAGGCTGTCGGCGCCGAAGGCAAACATCGCCGGACTGTGAGCCGCGCTTGCCGAATACAGGGCAACTCCGCACTCGACAAGCATCCAGGCCAGTGTGGCGATCTGGAGCCAGACCACGGTAGAAGAGGATGACGCAGAGCAAGCTGAAACCTGCGGGTTTGCGCCGATCTGAACAAAATTTGACACTGGCTTCATCATAGAACCCGGCAGACCAACCTATCCGTGCCTGCCCCGCCAGTCGCCGGAAATCACGATGAAGACGATTGCGCCAATCGATCAGGTGCCGAGCCAACTGAAGGTGACCTCGCGGGAAGATCCCTTTGGATCGTCTGCCGCCGGGCCCCACGAGGCGTCATTGTTCCAGGACCATCTCTTCTTCGCAAACAAATAGCACGCACCTTGTCGGTGCGTGCTCCGTATGTCCGAAGAGATGCAGTTAAATCAGACCGCCTATCCGATTTCGCGATCTCTCTTGTCCACCACCGTCCGGCTCGGGTTCGCGTTGCTCACTCCGATGCGCTCGGTCTCCACCTCTCGCCCGCGCGCACGATCCGCCGCCTGCCGGTCCGTATCCACGCCATGCGTGCTGACTGACTTTTCGCCAGAAGACGAAATGTCATCGGCGCCAGTCGCCTTCAGGATGTCCTTAGCTCGCGAGACCTCTTCTGACGAGTCGCAATGCACCGATAGCAGAACGCCGCCATCCTTCACGCGACCTTCATACCGCTTCGCCTCGTACTCAGGAATGCCGAGTCCGACAAGGGCGCCAACCAGGCCGCCGACAGCACCGCCGACTCCGAGACCCGCGAGCGCACCCATAATCGGTCCTGCCGCGATCAGCGGGCCCACGCCCGGAATCGCTAGGGCGCCGATGCCTGCCAAGAGTCCAAGTGTCCCCCCGACCGCACCGCCGACACCTGCTCCGGTGGTCGCACCCTCCGGCGCCTTGGTGTTCTTTTCTGCAGCAAAATCCTTAGAGCCCTGACGGTCGGCCATTAGTACGGATACGTCCTGATTGGAGAAGCCAGCCGCAACCAGCTGATCTACTGCGGCCTCTGCTGCTGCATTGCTCGGATAAATACCAAATGCTGCTGTGTTTTTACCTGCCATGTTTCTTCCTTTCGCGCTGCTTCAAGAGCGGCGCAATAACTACTGCTTGACTGTCAGTTGATTGGTGACCTTATCGGCGCCGCCGGCAACTTCCGCTGCCTTCGACGCGATGGCCGACTTCTCGTCCTCGGAATGAACTGGCCCCTTGAGCGTGACCATACCGCTCTTGGTGATGATCTTCACGTTGTGCGCGTACGTAGATAGCGACTTATCGGCGACAATCGACTGACGGATCTTCTTTGTCAGCATCCGATCCGAGGTTGCCTCCGACTGCTGGTCGGCCGTCTGGCTGTGCGCTTTGTTCTTGGCGGAGTTATCCGGAGTGGTTGCCGGCGCGCTGCTCTGGTCTTGGCAGAATGCAGTCATAGGCAGCATGGTCATACACACGAGCGCGAAGCATCCATGGATGGGTAGCTTCCTTACATTGCGAAAAAACGATCTCACGTTTGATACCTCTGTTGTGCAACACGCGGTTATATAGCCGCGCGGGCGGTCGGATTGTGGAAATGGATTGAAGGGGGAATGAGACGGAGGTGAGAGCGCTTTGCCATACGAATGTTTCGCGGTCCCACCTGCATTAAGTAGGAAGCCTATCGCTCGACATAGGTTGGTGAACAAAGTGAATAGTTAAAAGCTGGTAGTTATGCGCACAACCAAGCGTCGCCGTCACACATACAAATCCGGGCGGCCTAGCATCCCTGCGCTGTACTCCCATATCTTTGTTTTCGCATCCGAGCAACCTTTTGCCTCTAGGGTAGTCGGAGTCGCAGGATGATGAGTATCTCGGGTGCGGGAGCTCCAACAAGAATGATCACTGCCTTTTCTTCTTATCGGAGGTGACATCCCGTGTGTCATGCAGGCACACTAACATCGCGTGAGTGAGGTGCAGCTATGGACTGGACACCAGGCGGGCTCAGTGATGATGTAGAAGACCGGCGCAGCGAAGGCGGAGGCGGCATTGGTTTTGGAGGGGGGCGTGGCCTCGGCATCGGCGGCCTTCTGATCCTGCTGGTCATCAGCCTCATCACCGGCCGCAACTTCATCGGTGCATACCTGATGGGCAACTCCGGCGCGGTCCAGCAGCAAACCGCGGCGCCCCCATCTGGGGATGAGCAGCGATCCGCACAGCTCGTCTCTTTCGTGCTCGACGACGCACAGCGGACCTGGGCCGGCATCCTGCCCGGCTATCGTCACGCAAAGCTGGTGCTCTTCCGCAACGCCACTTATTCCGGCTGCGGCTCAGCGCGCGCGGCGACCGGCCCGTTCTACTGCCCGCAGGACGAAAAGGTCTACATCGACCTCGGCTTCTGGAACGATCTCCGGCGCTTCGGCGCTTCGGGCGATTTCGCGCAGGCCTATGTCGTCGCGCATGAGATCGGCCATCACGTGCAGAAGCTGGTGGGCACGGAAGCCAAGGTGGAGCAGCTTCGCGCATACAATCCTGCCGCCGGCAATCGGCTCTCCGTCGCGCTGGAATTACAGGCAGACTGCTATGCCGGCGTGTGGGCGCACAGCGGCGAGCAGCGGAACATCATTCATACCGACGATGTTCGCCAGGGACTGCAGGCGGCAGCAGCTGTCGGCGACGACCACCTGCAGAAGATGACGCAGGGTTACGTCGCGCCGGACAGCTTTACGCACGGCACCTCGCAGCAGCGCATGGAGTGGTTCGAACGCGGACTGCAGGATGGCGACATGGGCGCCTGCAATACCTTCGGCAATGCTGCCCCGAATTAAACAGCGCGCAGCAGCCGCGCCGGGAGAAAGAGCAGCGCAGCTACAAAATCGAGCACGCTATGGACAGCTATGCCTAACAGCCGGAACGGCAACAGCAGCAGCCACACGATCGGATAGAGCACCAGCGCGAACAATGCGACCGGCCAGCAGAGGATAAACAGCACGCACCAGAGAAGAAACTTGATCACGACGCCCTTCCCTCCTGGTTTAAGAATACGTGGCGCCGGTGCAAAAAGTTCCGCCTCGAATGTGCCCGATTAGCAGTCCGGCTGCCGCGTCAGCTATGCTTTCCTGTTTGGCAATTCCCTCCCTGCAAGGACAGTCGATGGCATCCGCGAAAACCTACGGCAATTTGATCGGTGGCAAGTTCGTTCCCGCAAAGAACGGCAAGACCTTTGAAAATCTCAACCCTGCCGATACCAGCGACGTGGTCGGCGTCTTCGCATCGTCGGAGGCTGCCGATGTCGACGCCGCTGTCCAGGCCGCCGCGAAGGCCTACGAAACATGGCGGCTCGTCCCCGCGCCGAAACGCGCCGAAATCCTCTACCGCACTGGCGAGTTGCTGCTGAAGCGCAAAGAAGAGTTCGCGCGCGACATGACGCGTGAAATGGGCAAGGTGCTGAGCGAGACGCGCGGCGACGTGCAGGAGGCGATCGACACCGCCTACTATATGGCGGGCGAAGGCCGCCGCCTCTTCGGCCAAACCACGCCCTCCGAGCTACAGAACAAATTCGCGATGTCCGTCCGTATGCCGGTCGGCGTCTGCGGCATGATCGCTCCGTGGAATTTTCCTATGGCCATTCCGTCGTGGAAGCTTTTCCCTGCTCTTGTCTGCGGCAACACCTGCGTGATCAAGCCGGCCGAAGATACGCCGCTCTCCACCTTTCATCTGGTCGAGATGCTGATGGAGGCCGGCCTGCCCGATGGAGTCGTCAACATCGTCACCGGCTTTGGCCCAGAAGCGGGCGCGCCATTGGTCGAGCATCCGAAGGTCCGCGCCATTTCCTTCACCGGATCGAGTGAGGTCGGCCGTATCGTTGGCCAGGCCGCTGCCGGCCGCTTCAAGCCGTGCTCGCTGGAGATGGGCGGCAAGAACGCAATGATCATTCTCGATGATGCAAACCTCGACCTCGCGCTCGACGGCGCAGTATGGGGCGCATTCGGCACCAGCGGCCAGCGCTGCACCGCGACCAGCCGCGTCATTGTGGACAAGCGCGTCGCCGGTGAATTCCTTGCGCGAATCGTTGACCGGGCGAAGAAGCTGCGCGTCGGCAATGGGCTCGACGAGAGCATCGAGATGGGACCGCAAATCAACAAGCAGCAGATCGAGACCTCGACTCGCTATGTAAAGGTGGCGCAGGATGAAGGCGCGGCGCTGCTCCAGGGTGGCGTGGCACTGGCGGAGGGCGCGCATGGTAAGGGCCACTTCTTCGCACCCACGATTTTCGGCAAGGTCAAGGAGAAGATGCGCATCGCGCAGGAAGAGGTCTTCGGACCGGTGCTGAGCGTGATCGAATGCGACGGCGTGGAAGATGCCATCCGCATCGCCAATGGAATTGAGTATGGCCTATCGACCGCGCTCTACTCCCGCGATGTGAATAAGGCCTTCCGCGCGATCCGCGATCTGGAGGCGGGCATCACCTACATCAATGCGCCCACCATCGGCGCAGAGGTGCATCTGCCCTTCGGCGGCGTCAAGCAGACCGGCAACGGGCACCGCGAAGGCGGCACCGGCGCGCTCGATTTCTATACGACATGGAAGTCGGTCTACATCGACTACTCCGACAAGCTGCAGCGCGCCCAGATCGACAACGCGGAGTAATCGGCGCAATGTACGAGCTTGATCCAAACATGGACTTAAGTTTTTTGGTTGGACTAACCCTTACGCAGGTTGGGGTAGGTGAATTCCAGATACAGTTGCACTTCCACGAGAACGTCACAATTTCGATTGAAGAATCAGTGGAGTGCACAATGACAACTTCAGCATCACGTTGGGGGTACGACGATCATTGGACTTCCTCACCGGAAGGTGACGATATGAAGGCGGTGACCTCTCTGCTCAGTCTTTTGGGAAAAACAACGACCGCATTCCGCCGGGTCGGTAGGAGTGGATTAGCTCTTAGTTTTGAGGGTGGACCGTCGCTCGAAATTTTCGGCGAGAACTCAGATTACGAGTCCTTCCAGATCAATCACCCGGGTGGAATGATTGTTGTTTGAAAATAGCTCCCTCAAAGTAGATTTTCCGAATTGCTAACAATGGAGAACGCATGATTATCGGAGTGCCGAAGGAAATCAAAGACCATGAGAGCCGCGTCGGCATCACGCCCGCCGGCGTGAAAGCGCTGACGGAGGCTGGTCACAAGGTGCTGGTAGAAACCCATGCCGGCGAACTCTCCGCCTTCACCGACGATGACTACCAGAGCGCAGGCGCGGAGATCGTCGGATCCGCGCACAATGTGTGGGGAACGGCCGATATGGTCGTCAAGGTGAAGGAGCCGGTTGAAAAGGAATACGCCTTCTTCCGCCCGGACCTTACGCTCTTCACCTATCTGCACCTCGCCCCATTGCCTGTCCTCACCGATCAGTTGCTTCAGCAAAAAGTAACCGGCATCGCGTACGAGACCATCCGCGATCGCAACAACGCGCTCCCGCTGCTCACGCCGATGTCCGAAGTTGCCGGCCGAATGTCCGTGCAGGTAGGCGCTACATATCTGGAAAAGGAAAAAGGGGGCCGCGGCCTCCTGCTTGGCGGTGTTCCCGGCGTCACGCCGGCAAACGTCTGCATTATTGGCGGCGGCATCGTCGGCACCAACGCTGCCAAAATCGCGCTCGGCATGGGCGCGAAAGTCACGCTCGTCGACCTCAATCTGAACCGCCTCCGTGAGCTCGACGACATCTTCAACGGCCGCGTCTTCACGCTCGCTTCGAACTCCTACAATGTCGCGCATGCCACGCGCGAAGCCGATCTCGTCATCGGCGGTGTGCTGATTCCCGGTGCGGCCGCTCCGAAAATCGTGACCGCCGCCATGGTCGCAAAGATGAAGAAGGGCGCGGTCATCGTGGACGTGGCCATCGATCAGGGCGGCTGCATCGAGACTGCCAAGCCGACCACGCACAGCAACCCCTCCTACGAAGTGAATGGGGTTGTGCACTACTGCGTTACGAATATGCCGGCCGCGGTGCCGAACACCTCGACGCTGGCGCTCACCAACGCGACCTTCCCCTACGTGATGAAGATCGCGCAGGTGGGGCCGAAGCAGGCCATCCTGTCGGACCCGGGCACTGCCGAGGGCGTCAACACCTACGCCGGCCAGCTCACCTACCAGGCCGTGGCGCAGTCCCAGGGCAAGCAATATCGGCCGATCCGCGAATTGCTTGCCTGACAGGCATCGCGAGGCGAAAAAGGCGTGGCCGCGGCCACGCCTTTTGGTTTCAGCGAATGTCGTGCGTTACTTACGCACAGTCACGCTGTTTACGATGCGGAAGGTCAGTGGCGACTCCGAGCCGACGATGATCTGCTTGTTGCCGGTGTAGGCGCCAGCCGCCGTACCGCCGCCGCCGCCTGCAAGCGCGCCAATCAGCGCACCTTTCCCGCCGCCCGCCAGGCCGCCGATCAGCGCGCCCGCACCCGCGCCGCCACCGGCAAAGATGGCCGTGCGCTTGCCCTTGCCGCTGATGGTGCGGCTCCAGGTGTCGGAGTCAATGGGCATGGGAGTTCCGAAAACCCGCAGGGTGGAGAGCTTCAGAGAAAGAACAGCGGCCCCTTTGAACTTGCCACGCGAATTGGATGCAGTCACTGTTCCGCTGGCTGCGGAGCCGGTAGGCACCACCGTCTTACCGTTCACCACGATCGGCGAAGTAACAGTCGCGTCGAAATTGTCACCCTCATGCGCAGTGTTCGAGGCAATGCTCTGCGCCAGCCGCACGGTCACCCGCGTACCCGCTGGGATCGTATAAGTGACCGGCTGTGGTGGCGGAGGAGGAGCCGGCGCAGGCGCATTGGCAGGTGCGGCCGGCGTAGCGTTTGGCGTCCCTGGAGCTGAAGCTGCCGTATTCGGCGCAGGCGCGGTGGCAGCAGGCTGGCTCGCAGTGGGCTGTTCTGCGTTCTGCGGTGGCTGGTTCTTGTTGCAGCCGGCAACCAGGAGCAGGCCTGCCAGTGAAAATGGAAGCGCAAGATGGGTCAGCTTGGCATGGTTCATCGCGCCACTAGGATGCCACAGGCGGCACCGAAATGGCACCGTTATATCGATGAATTCGCTTCTTCGGCATGCCTGTCGAGCAGCAGCGCACGCAGGGAGCGCCTATAATCGCTGCGTTCGCGCACAAATTGGCGCCGTGGAGAACTTTTCGTGTTTCGCAGCCGCCGCGTAACCGTAACCCTGCTCGCCGGATGCCTCTTCCTCGCCGCCCTTCTGCTGGTTGCCCTCAACGCATTCAATCTGCGCTTCCTGAACCCGCGGGACAGCAACGGCATTTTCCTGTTCACCGCACTGTCTATTCTCGTCTTCCTGCTGCTCGTCGTCCTGCTCGTGCTGCTCTGCCGAAACGTGCTGAAGCTTTATGCGGACGGCAAGAACCGGCTGCTTGGCTCGCGTTTGCGGACGCGCCTGCTCTCAGGCGCCCTCATCCTGAGCTTTGCGCCCACTCTGTTCATGTTCCTCTTCAGCTATCTGCTGCTGAATCGCTCCATCGACCGGTGGTTCTCGCAGCCGGTGGCGCAATTGCGCGAAGACTCCACCCGCGTGGCGCTGGAGCTCTCGCAATATGCGGCGGAAAATGCCCGATCGGAGGCCGAGTCACTCGCCAGCTCCGTAACCCTGGACCGCAGCCTCAACCAGAAAGACATCCTTTCGGCCCTCAGCGTGATACGCAGCCATCGCATCACGCTCTCCGGCGGCTTCGTCATCATCTACAACGATGATGAGCCAATGGTGGAGTACGCTCTGCCGCGCAACACAGCAAATGCTCACCCCGAGATTCGTCCATGGATGGACGACGCAGACACCACGCAGCCGGCCGCCGGTGAGACGCTGCCTGCCTTCGTGCTGGCAGCCGCGCATCGCAGCGATCAGCCGATCCTCACGCTGGGTAGTGTCGATTATGTTCTTGGCACTTCGGCCACGCCATCGTCCAGCCTGATCGTGGTCGCGCTGCCCATGCCGGCTGGTCTCTCGCGCACTGTCGGCACGATCCGCTCCGGTGCGGAGAGCTACTGGCAGCTCTTCCGAGGGCGTAATCGTATCCGTGGCACTTACTTTCTGCTCATGCTGCTGCTCACTGTGCTCACGCTGTTTGCCAGCAGTTGGCTCGCTCTCTACCTGGCCAAGCAGGTGACACGCCCGGCGGAAACCCTGGCCGACGCCATGGAACAGATCAGCGCCGGCCACTACGGCCACCGAGTCACCGTGGGAGCGACGGAAGAACTGGGCGAAGTCATTCACTCCTTCAACGCGATGGCCGCCGACCTGGAGCAGAGCCGCGCGCTTGCCGAGAGTTCTACCGCGCAGCTTTCCGAAGTCAACCGCACTCTGGCCGACCGCCGTCGCGAGCTGGAGCTCATTCTCGATACCATTCCCAGCGGTGTGGCTACTCTCGACGCCCGGTTGCGCGTCTTGCTCTCGAATCGCGCCATGCTCGATCTGCTGGACCTCGACGCCGGCGCCAACGGTATTGAGCCTGCACTTGCCGATCTGCCGCTTGACGTGGCGTTTCCGCCTGCCATCAGCGAAGAGGTGCGCCGTCTGTTGCGGCGCAGCCAGCGCATGCGCATCGCCGGCTCGGAGATCGACTTCGCTACTTCAGGCGGATCGCGGCGGATCTCTGTTACGCTGGCCGTTCTCGACCAGCCGCAGCGAGGTTATGTGCTCGTGCTGGAAGATGTGACAGAGGTGCTGCGGGCCCAGCGGCAGGCCGCGTGGAAAGAGGTCGCGCAACGCGTCGCGCACGAGATTAAAAATCCGCTGACGCCCATCTCATTATCAGCGGAGCGCATCCGCCGTCACGTCGAGAAGCCCACGCCCGAGTCTCCCACCGTAATCCGCCATTGCAGCGAAGTCATTGTGAGCTCGGTCGAGACTGTGCGCACGTTGGTGGATCAGTTTGGCGCTCTGGCGCAGTTTCCGGTCTCTTCTCCTCGGCCCATCGATCTCAACTCTGTCGCCGATGCTGCATTGCTGATCTTTGCCGGGCGCCTGGACGACATTCGTGTGGAGCGGCGTTACGCATCGGACCTGCCCCCGGTAATGGCGGACAAAGATGCCCTGCGCCGCGCGCTGGCGAATCTTATCGACAACGCCGCGGAGGCCATGCAGGGTACGCTGCATCGCCAGCTCACTCTGATCACGGGTGAGAATTCCGGGCGCACCATGGCGGAGATCGTCGTGGCCGACACCGGCCCTGGCGTCACCAGCGATATGCGCGAGCGCCTCTTTTTGCCCTATTTCTCTACCAAGCAGCGCGGCACCGGCCTTGGTCTGGCGATCGCTGCGAAAGTCGTGCAGGAGCATCAAGGGACGATCCGGGTGGAGGAAAACAAGCCGGCCGGCGCGCGCTTCATCATTGAGCTGCCATTTGCTGAGATGACCACTTCTGAAAACGCCGCCCCTGCTGCCGCGGAGCAGCATTCGTGAGCCACGTCCTGATCGTTGACGACGAAGCGGACATACGCGATTCGCTCGGCGAAATCCTCGCGGAAGACGGCTACACCGTCGCCACCACTGCCACCGGCGGCGAGGCCATGGTGCTGCTGCGCGACGCCACCTACGACGCCGTGCTGCTCGATATCTGGCTCCCCGATCGCGATGGAATGGATGTGCTGCAGGAGATCCGGCAGTTGGACAGCGAGATCCGGCCGGAGGTCATCATCATCTCCGGCCATGGCACCATCGAAAGTGCGGTGCGCGCGACCAAGCTCGGCGCATTTGATTTCCTCGAGAAGCCGCTCTCGCTGGAACGCACACTGATCCTGCTGAAGAACGCCGTCGAAGCGCGCCGTCTCCGCGCGGAGAACGAAGAGTGGAAGCGCCAGCTCTCGCCGCGCGCTCACCTCTCCGGAGAAAGCGTGCCCATCAAGGCGTTGCGCCAGCAGATCAGATTGATGGCTCCCACGAACGGCCGGGTGCTGATCTTCGGCGAATCCGGCTCAGGCAAAGAGATCATCGCGCGCGAGATTTACGTTGCAAGCCTGCGCCGCGAGGGCGTCTTCATCGAGCTGAACTGCGCCGCCATCCCGGAAGACTCCATCGAAATACAGCTCTTCGGCTATCGCCACGGCGCAGTGCCGGGCGGCCCGCCGGAGAAGCGCGGCACCCTGGAGCGCGCGAATAACGGCACGCTCTTTCTCGATGAGATCGGCGACATGAGCCTGAAGACGCAGGCCAAGGTGTTGCGTTCCATGGATGAGCAGCGCTTCACTCCAGTGGGAACCTCGCAGCCCGTCAGCGTGGATGTGCGGATCATCGCCGCGACCAATAAAAACCTGGAAGACGAAATAGCGCGCGGCAATTTCCGTGAGGATCTCTTCTACCGTCTGAACGTCATTCCCTTTTACGTTCCGCCACTGCGCGACCGCCGCGAAGACATCCCTATCCTGGTGCGCGAATTTCTAAGCGAGTTCGGCCGCGAGTACGGACGCCCACGCATCGAGATCGGCGACGACGCACTCAGTCTGCTGAAGCAGTATCACTGGCCGGGGAACGTGCGCGAGCTGCGCAACCTAGTCGAACGCCTCGTCATCCTGAACCCGCAGGTCACCCGCATTGAACGCAAGCACCTGCCCATGCTGGTGCATCGAGATCCCGGCCGCCTGGCGGCAGACTTCAATTCGCTGCAGGAAGCGCGCAACGCCTACGAGCGCGATTTCATTCTGAAAAAAGTCGACGAGTGCCACGGCAACATGAGCCGCGCCGCCGAGGCGCTGGGGCTCGATCGCACACACCTCTACCGCAAAATGAAGGCACTCGGCATCAGCGCGCGCGAGTAGAAATTAACTAGGGTCATCCCGGCGGGGGCTGTCTCGCACAAGCGAGACCGCGAAGTGGAGGGATCTGCTTTTGCCCGCATCCGCAACGGGAGCTATTCCTTCTGCTTTTTCCCCATGTCCGTCAACTGACGCCGCCAGTCCAGCGACTCGACAAAGCCGCGCGACTCACGCCAGTTCTCCTCCACAATGATGTGCAGCTCCAGGAAAACGCGCGTGCCCAGCAGCGACTCGATCTCTTTGCGCGCGGATGCGCCGATCGCCTTCAGCTTGGCGCCGCCTTTGCCGATGAGAATGGCCTTCTGCCCGGATCGTTCGCAGTAGATCGCCGCCGCAATGCTCGTGACCGGCAACTTGCCATCCTTGCGCGGCTTCGCACCTGCCGGCGGCTCCTCGTAACGCTCAATCACGACTGCGGACGCATAGGGAACTTCTTCGCCGGTTTCCATAAGGATGCGCTCGCGAATCAACTCTGCCACCAGAAACCGCTCCGGCTGGTCGGTGTACTGCTCCGGTGGGTAGTAGCGCTGCCCTTCCGGCAAGCGCTTGACGATCTCTGTGAGAAGACGCTCCAGGCCATCGCGTTTGCGCGCGGAGATCGGTACTACCGCGGCGAAGTCGTGCAACGCGCTGAGCCTCGCGATTAGCGGCAGCAGCTTTTCGCGTTCGATCAGATCGATCTTGTTGATGATCAGCAGCACCGGGCAATCGAGCTTGCGAATCAGCTCCAGCGCGAACTTATCTTCACTCCCGGTCCGAGTCTGCTTCGCGTTCTCCGCTGAATCTTCCGGCAGCTTAAGGTCGCGGGTGGCATCCAGCATCAGCAGCACCATGTCGCGCTGCTCCAGCGCATCGTGCACTTCCTGCATCATGCGCCGGTCGAGCTGGGTGCTCGGCTTGTGCACTCCAGGCGTGTCCACAAACACAATCTGCGCAGCTGGATGCTTGCCCTTCTTCGCCGGCACCTCCACGACGCCCTGGATGCGGGTGCGCGTGGTCTGCGGCTTCGCGGTCACAATGGCGACCTTTTCGCCGGTGAGCGCGTTCAGCAGCGTGCTCTTGCCCGCGTTGGGGCGCCCAATAATCGAAACAAATCCAGATCGCACGAATAATCCTCTTCTCTAAGCCGCGGAGTGCTGCGCTTTGGAGACGCGCAACCGCTCTACCCGGCGGTCGGTGGAGGCCAGTATCTCCAGGCGTGTCTTGCCCGCCACCACGACTTCGCCCGGCATCGGGATGCGACCGGCCACTTCGCTCACCAGCCCGGCCACCGTAGTCGCGGAGTAATGACCATCTCTCAGATCCTCATCCTCGGTCAGCGCCTCCAGCGCGTTCACCTCCAGGCTGCCGGGAATGATCCACACGCCCTCGGTCTCCTGCTTCGGTGCGTTCGCTTCGCTGTCGTCTTCGTGCTCGTCAGTGATCGCGCCGACGATCTCTTCCAGCAGATCCTCGATGGTGACCAGTCCGGCCACGCCGCCGTATTCGTCAATCACGACGCGCATGTGCTGTTTTTCGCGTTGCATTTCGCGCAGCAGCTCATTGACGCGCTTGGTCTCCGGCACAAAGGCCGCCGCGCGCTGCAGGCTGGCGACCGTGCGCGTCGAAGCATCATGGTCCGTGATTTGCAGCAGGTCATGAGAGAAGACGATGCCGGTGACCGTATCAAGTGTCCCTTGATAGACCGGCACGCGTGAGAACGGCCGCGTCTCAAGCATTCCAAGGTAATCCGCCAGTGTCGTTTCTTCCGAGACAGCGAAGACGGAGGGACGCGGCGTCATCACGTCACGCACGATCTTGTCGCCGAATTCCACTGCGGAGCGCACAAGATCGCGGTCGCTCTCCTCCAGAATGCCTTCCTCTTCGCCGGCCTCAATTAATGCATCCACCGCATCCGCGGCATCTTCCTTGTTTTCGCCTTGCGGCGCCTGCGCCAGCGAAACAATCGACAGCAGGAACTCCAGCGTCAGCTCCACCGGCAGCACCAGAAAAAAGCAGAGCCGCAGCAGCCAGCGCCATTTCAGCACCCACGCTCCGCGAGTCCGCATGAAGAAGGCGTACGGCAGCGTTCGGCTGAAGATGATGATCACCAGCACGATGCCAAGCGCAGCCTGCAGCACGCCTAGCACCGTCGGTGGCCCTACCTGCCCTTCGCGGCCAAAGAGCATTGCGCCGATGATGAGCACGATGGCGGCGAGCGAAAGCTGGGCCAGCACCGCGGCGCACAGCGCAAGGCGGTCCCGGGAGAAGCCCAGAGTCGGCTCGATCTGCTGCTCCCATATCTCCATGTTGTCTTCAAACTCACGCGACAGAAACTTGCCCAGCTCGGAGTAGATGCGGTCCACGTAACAGGCCAGCGTGTGGATCACCAGCAGGATGAGGACGCTCGCCGCGTAGATCCAGATCATGCGCGCACCGCCCGTCGCCGCCATCGTGCGGGATGCGCGCGCTCGATCAGCCCTTCGCTCAGTCCAAGCTCTTGGCGCAGGCGCCTCTCCTTGCGGCGCATCGCACCATCGTCGGCCTCGTGGTCATAGCCGGCGAGATGCAGCAGCCCATGAAGCAAAAGCAGCTTGATCTCCATTTCAAGGGAATGACCGCGCTCGCCCGCCTGCCGGAGCGCTGTTTCCAGCGAGACCACCAGATCACCCGCGATCCCCTCCGCCATCGCCGCCGCCGGGAAGGAAAGCACGTCCGTCGCTGCATCTTTATGGCGGTACTGCCGGTTCAGCTTGCGGATCGCTTCGTCTCCGGTGAGCAGCACGCCGACCTCGCCGACCAGTCCAATCGCTTCGATGGTGTCGCGCAGGAAGCGGGCCAGCTCACGCCGGCGCGGACGCTTCGCCCGGGGCAGCTTCAGATCCATTCGAGGTTCATACAGGATCATCGTTCGATCACTAGATTCCGAGCTCACATCAGCCGCAACTGCAAAATGCGCATCCGCAAAATGAAAGAGGAGGGCCGCGGCCCTCCTCGTCCGTTGGCTTGATTGTACCGGGCCTGCAGTTTTATTGAGGCTTCGGTGCCGGCGCAGGCCGTTCGCCTTCACCCAGTTGCAGCGGCAGTTCCGCCTGCTGCCGTCCAAAGCTGTCGTAGGCACGGATGACACGTTGCACTAAGTGATGCCGGACCACGTCGCCATCCTCGAACTGGACGAAGCGGATCCCGTCCACGCCTTTCAGAATCTCCATGGCCTCCAGCAGCCCGGAACGGCGTGGATTCGGCAGATCGATCTGAGTTACGTCGCCGGTAATGATGGCCTTGGCGTTGTTGCCCAGCCGGGTCAGAAACATCTTCATCTGCTCGCTTGTGGTGTTCTGCGCCTCGTCCATGATGATGAACGCGTCATTGAGCGTGCGTCCGCGCATGAATGCCAGGGGCGCCAGCTCGATCACGTTACGCTCGATCATCTTGTCGACACGCTCCTGGTCCAGCAGGTCATAGAGCGCGTCGTACAGCGGCCGCAGGTAGGGATCAATCTTCTCCTGCAGCGTGCCGGGCAGGAAACCGAGCCGCTCGCCTGCTTCCACGGCCGGGCGCACCAGGATAATCCGGCTTACCCGCTTGGCCATCAGCGCAGAGGCCGCCATCGCCACAGCCAGGTAGGTCTTGCCCGTGCCCGCCGGCCCGATGCCAAAGACCATATCCGCCTGCTCGATCGCCTCAACGTAGCGCTTCTGATTCACCGAGCGAGGCTGCACCATCCGCTTGATACCACCCGTCGTCCGCTGCTTGCCCGAGTCCACCAGGCCCTTCAGCGTCACGCTGGGATCGGCCGTTACCAGCTTCAGCATGGCGTTCAGCTCGCCATTCTGCAGCGTCACGCCCGACCTTCGAAGTTGTTCATAGTCATTGAAGATCCGCTCCACGCGCGCCACGTTCTCTTCCGATCCGGAGACATGAACCGCATCGGAACGCAGATCGATGCGTGTGTGTAGCTTGTCTTCGAGCAATCTCAGATTTTCGTCGCGGGTCCCGAACAGGGGCTCGAGGTTGGGCGTGATTTCCAGGGCTTTATTGATCAAGCGGACGTAAGACCTCCTGCGGCTCCGAAGTTCCAGAGCTGCGGCTGCATGGTGGGATTGGACACGGTGGGAAGGGATCGCATCCGGTGGGCTGGCACAGGCATCTTCCTGCCCGATGCGTGCCTGCCGCGTTGGACCATCCCTCGGATGCGCACAGACTAGCCTCTCCCCGGCAGGGCGTCAACGGCGATTTGATGAATATCCGTTACGCATTCCTCACCTGCCATTTACGATGCCTGAACCGCGGAGAAAGACTCAGGCAGCCGAATGTGGCGCGCCAGCAGGTTCCAATACGCCCATTGACCCCCCGGTGGGCACACGATAGACTTGTATTTTGCAGAGGATGCGGCGTGAGTGCCACCGTCTGCATCGCTCCACACACCACAGACATTCTTGTAAGGAAGCTCATGGCAAACCATGTTTCATCGTTAAAGCGCGCCCGTCAGACCGAGCGCAAGACCGCTGTCAACCGCGCCAACAAAACCCGCGTCCGCGGCAGCCTACGCGCCCTGCGCGAGGCCCTGCAGAAGGGTGACTCCAGGGAAGTTACAGCTCAGTACCGCGCCACCGTTTCCGCGCTGGACAAGAGCGTGCAGAAGGGCACCTTGCACAAGAACACCGCCTCGCGCTACAAGAGCCGCCTGAGCGCGCGCGTCAAGGCAGTCTCCACCAAGAAGGCTTAAGCAGCAGCCCTCGAAACTGGAAAGGCCGGAGCATCGTCGCTCCGGCTTTTCTCATTTTGCCGCCCGCTCGTTCACTGGCGGCGGAGCCGGCGCCGGCAGGTCGTACACCTCCACCGCTCCGCGATTCAGCACGGCCAGCCGACTGCCATCCGCCGATAACGCGAAGTTGCCTCCTGCGCTGACAATCGGCTTCAACAGCAGGGCAAATCGCAGGCTGCCGGATCGGCTATCCAGGACACTAAGGACCTGGTTCTGCACTTCGTCATCGTCGATAGGCTCGCGCGCGGAAACCGGCCGGCTCACGGCCAGCCATGAGATTGCGACCGACGTGCCATTCTGTGAAACGCGAAACGCCGGCCAGGTAAAGTTTGACTGCCATTTCCCATCCCACAGTTTTTGCTGGTCGAGCGAGTAGACAGCGACATATCGGTCGTTGTGGCCGGGCGGGCAGCTCAGCACCAGCACGCTTCGTGGGTTCAGCACCTTTTCCGTAGGGTCGCAGGTCGAATCGATTTGCGCCACCGGAGTACCCTCACCACCGGCTGCCGCGGCTTTCTCGTAGGGTTGGAAACGGAGCTCCCAGAGGGCTTCTTTGCGCTGTTTCTGTATGAAGAAGCCATCTGCTGTGGCGGGCAGATCACCCGCGGCATCCGCATGCGCGCTCAACATCAGTTTTGGCTGATCGAGCCGTATCATCTGTACCTGCACATCTTCCGCCGGCGGAGTTCCGCCTCGCACCGCCGCCTGCCTCACCAGCCGGTCGTGCTCCTCGCGGGTGTGCTTTTCAAGCTCATTCTCCACCACCAGCAACCTGCCATCCGGAGAGGTCTGGACCTCCTCCAGTTCCGTCGGCGATTGATAGAGACCCTTCAGGTGCAAATTGTTATCCACTTCAAAAAGCTGCGACCCGATGCGCAGCAGCACCTTGTTTTCACCCAGCTTCCAGAGATAGCGCCCACGATCGTGCAGCAGCCATTCATCGTGGGCAACAATCTTGCCGTTTGGCAATTCCAGAACGTCCGCCTGAATCACCTGGTCCAGCCCGTCGGAGCTCTGCTGCCGCACCAGCAGATGCGGCTCACGGAAGGTCAGCAGCACATGTGTCGAATCTAGAAATTCCAGCGACGAAGAACTGTAACGAGCAAGCAAGTACAGCTTGCCGGGGGGCCGGTAGCCGAGCGACTGCACCGGAATCCGCGCCACCGGCTGTGGGCCGCTGTCATGCTCGCGCGCGAGAGCCGGCGTCATTCCGAGGCACAGCACCAGCGTCAGGAGAGTCGCCTGTCGCCAGGGGGCCGCGAACTGCGCACGGCATTGCACATCACCATTTTGCTACAAATCGAGGGGCGGTATCACGTGTCGTATAACGGCTGGCAAGACTTAATGGCGCGGAAACCGGCATCAACCTCCACGGCTGCCCATAAATCGTTGTTTCACTGCGGCTTTAGAGCCCAAATCGGAGACTGTTAGACTCGGCGCATGGATTTGGGCTTCCCGTATCAGCGGGTCGACAGGCGCCTTCTGGTCGGAACGTATTTCTTATCCATGCTGCCGTTCCTGGCGATCTGCTGTGTCTGGCTCTTCGGGATGCATCAGCGTCATATCAGCAACTTTTGGGACGCCCGCACCTACCAGATCGCGCTCGAACGCGTGCACGCCGGGCTGGACCCGTATGACCCCACCCACAAGGTTCCGCCATTCGTCTATCCGCCGATATTTCTGAAGTGCGCCATACCGCTCAGCCGCATGTTCCCGGGCAATTTGGGTTTTTATTTCTACTTACTCTTCCCGAGCCTGGGCGTGCTTGCCATTCCGTGGATGCTGGCAACGACGTACATCCGCAGCTCGTGGCTCACACCCGCAGTCGCAATGATCTTGTTCACCTTCCAGCCAAGGTTCATCGGCGAGATCGCGCTGCTTACCGGCAATTTTGGCGTTCTCCTGCACTTTCTCGTGCTGGCCGCCGGCATTCGGGGCATCCGCCAAAACCGTTGGGCTCTCTTCTATCTGATCGTGGTTCTGGCCGGCCTGGTGAAGCCGCCTTTCCTCGCCTTCCTGCTGCTGCCGGTACTGACTGCATCCGGGCAGATAGCACCGAGCTTGATTTCGATCGGGACAGTGATTGCAGGTTATGGAGCGCAGCGACTCTTCCTACCGGAGCTGTATCACGGCTTTCAGAATGCGGTCGCCAACCAGGTAATTGTGCGCGAGGACGCTGGCCTTGGGATTTACTCCTATCTGCAGAAACTAGGCCACGTCGTCACGCTCCTGCATGGCACCGTTGCCGCTGCGTTGCATGTTCTTATCATCTGCGCCTTCATCGCCGCGTTCTTTTTGCTGCGTCGCGTCAAGTCTCATCCGGATGTGGCGAACCTCTGGATACCTGCAATCCTGGTTCTCGCCATTCTCGCTAACCCGCGTCTGGAAGCCTACGAAGCGACCATGGCGGTTGTTCCTGCCATCTACATCTGCGTCGATTCCATCCTGGCCTATCGGCAACGCCGGTCCCGCACCGTTGTCATCGCAGCCTCAATCGCAGTCTTTGCAGCCCTGCTCAGTCGCAATGGATTTGCGGCAATCTGCGTTCTTCTTCTGGCCGCCATGCTGATTTCCCTGTTCCGATTTCGCACCGCGCTGCACTCGGGTCAGCAATCGGTCACTGTCTGAGTTGACATCGCTGCCGCCAGCCAGTCTCATAGCGTTTCGACCTTTTATCTCTCTAACGACCGGAGTGCCGCATCTCCATGCGCCTTTTTCCTGCTGTTCTCTCCGTTGCCTGCCTAATCGCGTCCGCCATGGACGCCCAGACCACAATCAGCGAGCAAACCCGCATCCAGCTTCACGGCCTCGATCCCTCGCTGCGAGACACTTCGGTCAATCCCTGCGTCAACTTTTTCCAGTACGCCTGCGGCACATGGCTCAAGCGCAACCCCATCCCTGCGGACCGCTCGTCATTCGGCATTGACACCCAGCTCACCGAGAACAACAACCTGGTCCTGAAGTCGATCCTCGAACACGCAAGCAATCCTGCCGCTGGGCGCGATGCGGATACTCAGAAGATTGGCGACTACTACGCCACCTGCATGGATACACAGTCGATTGACAAAGCCGGACTCGGCGGGATTCAACCCATGCTTGACCGCATCAATGGCCTCACCAACACCAAGGATCTGGCGCCGCTGGTGGCGGACATGCAGCGAAATGGCGTACCGGTGCTCTTCCGCCTCGGCAGCGAGGAAGATTACAAAGACGCGCGACACATGATCGCAACCGCCGGCCAGCCGCGCCTCGGCCTTCCTGAAAAGGGCTATTATCTGCGGGCCGACGAGAAGTCCGTGACGCTGCGTAAGCAGTATCTCGAACACATCACTCACATGCTCACGCTCGCAGGCGAGCCGGCCGATCGAGCCGCGGCCGACGCCACGCGCGTGCTCGACCTCGAAACGAAGATGGCCACCGGCTCACTAAGCCGCGAGGAGATGCGCGACCCCTCGAAGCTCTACCACCCAACGGAACTCGCGCGCTTCCGCTCTCAGGTGGGCGCGTTCGATGTGGATAGCTATCTGCACACCCTTGGAACGCCGGCTTTCACGTCTCTCAACGTATCCACTCCCGCCTACTTTGACGCGCTGAACAAGATTCTTCCCGAGACCGACCTGGAATCTCTCAAGGCTTTGCTGCGCTGGGACCTTCTGCACTCGACGCCCGGAACCGCATTGCCCGCCACGCTCGACAACGAGCAGTTCGCTTTTTACGGTAAGACGCTGCGCGGACAGCCGGAGCAGCAGGTGCGCTGGAAGCGCTGTGTGGAGGCGGTCGACGATTCACTCGGCGAGGCGCTGGGCCGCGTCTACGTGGCCCAGCAGTTCAGCGCACAGGACAAGGCCCGCACCACCGACATCATGAAGGACATCGAAGCCGCAATGGGCCGTGACATCCAGCAGATCGACTGGATGAGCGCACCGACCAAAGCGAAAGCGGAAGACAAGCTCAAGTCAGTCACCAACAAGATTGGCTATCCCGACAAGTGGCGCGACTACTCCAGCCTGACCATCACGCGTGGCGACGCAGTAGGCAATGCGCGACAGGCCGCGGCCTTCGAACATCACCGCGAGCTGGCGAAGATTGGCCGTCCCACTGACAAACAGGAATGGGACATGAGCCCGCCGACCGTGAATGCCTACTACAACCCCCAGGACAACACCGTGAACTTCCCCGCCGGCATCCTGCAGCCGCCTTACTACGATCCGCACATGGGCGACGCCGTGAACTACGGCCAGGCAGGCGGCCTCGAAGGCCACGAGCTCACGCATGGCTTCGACGATGAAGGCCGCCAGTTCAATGGAGGCGGCAACTTCAGCGAGTGGTGGACTCCGGTGGACGAGCAGAAATTCAAAGAGCGCGCCGATTGCGTCGTGAAGCAGTATGACGGCTTTGTCGCCATAGACGATCTGCATGTAAACGGCAAGCTGACGCTCGGAGAAAATATCGCGGACATCGGCGGCGTCCGTCTCGGCTACCTGGCATGGCAGCGCCGGTTGCAGGAACCCGGTGCAAGACCGGAGGCCGACTTGGACGGCCTGACGCCGGCGCAGCAGTTCTTCACCGCATATGCGCAAAGCTGGTGCTCGAGCACGCGGCCGGAGACAATGCGGCTCCGCGTGCAAACTGACCCGCACTCACCCGAGGAGTACCGCGTAAACGGCGTGGTCGAAAACCTGCCGGAGTTCCAGCAGGCCTTCAACTGCAAGGTCGGTCAGCCGATGGTCAGCGCGAACGTCTGCCGCATCTGGTAAGGAGCACGGTTGCTTGAGAACTATCGGCTCACTGTCTTCCGCGCTGTGGCGGCGCAACGCAGCTTCCGCCGCGCGGCAGAGCAGCTCTATCTCACGCAGCCGGCGGTGACGCAGCAGATCAAGGCGCTCGAAGAGCTGATCGGGCTGCCGCTCTTCGATCGCAGCGGGCGCGAGGTCACGCTGACTCCCGCCGGAGAGCTTCTTCTGCGCTACGCAGAAGAAGCCAGTGAGGTGCTGGAACACGCTTCGATCGAGCTCGCCGCCCTGATAGGCCATCTCTCCGGCACGTTGCGCATTGCGGCATCCACCACGATTGCGCAATATATCCTGCCGCCGCTCCTGGGGGCGTTCCTGCGGCTGCATCCCGCCGTGCGCGTGGAGCTCGACAGCAGCAACACTGAATCGGTCGCCGAAGCGATCGCCACCGGACGCGCCGCACTGGGGCTGGTGGAGGGCCCGCCGCACACCAGCCAGGTCCGTTCCGAAATCTGGCTGGCGGACGAGCTTGTCCTTCTCGTGTCGCCCAGCCACGAGTGGGCAAGCCAGCGATTCATCACTCTCCAGCAGCTCGCGGCTGCGCCGTTACTGATGCGCGAACGCGGCTCCGGCACACGCGAAGTCATCGAAACTACCCTCGATGCCGCCGGCCTGCCTGCGCGCGATCTGCGCCTCGCCATGGAGCTCAACTCAACAGAAGCCATCCTGGGCTGCATCGAATACGGGGTTGGCGTGGGCTTCGTATCGCGCAGCGCCGTCCAGCGCCAACTCGCCATCGGCACGCTCTCGATCGTGCAGGTAAAGGGGCTCTCCATCCCTCGCGACCTTCTTCTCCTGTTGCCCGCCGGCCCCGAGCCCACTGGCGCCGCAGCCGCTATGCTCGAGCTGCTCCGCCAGCACCCCTCAAGGTCGCGCCGAACGCCCGTCAACCGATAAGCAACAGCTATCGGCCATCACAATTTGCACTTGGACGGGCGCCTCTGCTGACTTCGACACTCGATATGTGACCCACACCGCAGCAAAGCGCCTCTTTCTTGTCTCACTCATCGTCACAGCCAGCGGCCTCATCTCCCCCGCAGTCGCGTTGGCCGGTGGCATAGCCTTCGGACTGACGCTGCCGCACCCCTTCGCTGCAGAAAGCCGCGACCTCTCGCGCCTGCTGCTGCAGGCATCGGTGGTCGCGCTTGGCTTCGGCATGAACCTGCACCAGGTGGTGCACGCCGGCGCATCGGGATTCGTCTACACCGCCATCAGCATCGCCTTTGCCATCCTGCTCGGCACCTTCTTGGGCGCCTCGCTCCGCGTCAGCCGCAAGGCATCCTTTCTCATCACTTGCGGCACGGCAATCTGCGGCGGCAGCGCCATCGCAGCCATCGCGCCCATCAGCCGCGCCAGTGACGAGGATATGGCCGTCTCGCTCGGCACCGTCTTCACCCTGAACGCCATCGCGCTGCTCATATTTCCGTTAATCGGTTTTACCCTTCACCTTACGCAGTCACAGTTCGGCCTATGGGCGGCCCTCGCCATCCACGACACCAGCTCGGTCGTGGGAGCGGCCGCGCGCTACGGTCCGCAGGCGCTCACCATCGGCACAACAGTCAAGCTCGCCCGCGCTCTGTGGATCGTGCCCGTCGCCCTCGCCACCGCGGCCATCTCAAAAAGCAGCACACGCATCCAGTGGCCCTGGTTCATTCTCTACTTCTGCCTCGCCGCACTCGCTAGTACCTACATCCACGCTGAAGCGGCTCTCTTCGCAGCCTTCGCGAAGCTCGGCCGCTCCGGATTGACGGTCACGCTCTTCCTCATCGGCAGCGGAATTTCCAAAGCCACTTTGCGCAAGGTTGGCGTGCGTCCCATGTTGCAGGGCGTCGCTCTGTGGATCATCATCGCAACCCTCTCGCTCTGGGCCATTCGCGCGCACTTGATCGGAATCTGAGCGCTGTCGACGTTTCGCTTCCGACAAAGAGTGCCGCCGCCGCACCGTACAGTAGTGCTATGCCCGCAACCACCACGTCCACACGCCGCGCCACCTACTGGCTGGGATACGGCGCCTGCGCGCTGGCCGGCTGCTTCTGGGGCACGGGCTTTTATTTCGGGAAGGTTGTGCTGGCCTCGATGGGCGTGGGCCACATGGTGTTCTACCGGTTTGTCTTCGCCTGCATCGGGCTTCTACCTTTTGCGCTGCGTCATCGGCCGCAACTCAACGCGCGGGAGTGGCGCCTGCTGCTGATCGCTTCGTTTTTCGGCATACCGGTGCAATATCTCGTGCAGTTCTATGGGCTATCGCTGACTACCGTATCGCATGCGTCGCTCATGGTGGGCAGCATGCCGGTACTGCTCGGTGCAGCGGCTACGCTCTTCGCGGGCGAGCGCCTGGACCGCATCGGATGGGGCGCGCTGATCAGCTCCACCATCGGCGTAGCGATGATCGTGCTGGCTGGCCATCACACCTCGGGAGGCAAAGGCCCGTCGCTGATCGGAGATCTCCTGGTCTTGGCCGCGTTGCTGGTCTCACTCTTCTGGATCCTGATGAACAAGCGGCTGATGGAGCGCCATCCGCCTGCTGTCATCACGGTCTATGGCGTCTACACGGGAGCCGTCATGATCGCCGCCTGGGTCCTCTTTCATGACGGAACCCCGCCGGTCCACGATGTACCGATGGCGGCCTGGCTCGCCTCGGCGGCCAGCGGCCTCTTCTGCACCGCCGGTTCTACCCTGCTATGGAACTGGGGCATTCACCACGTTCCCGCCTCGCGCGCGGCTGTCTTCCTCAACATCGAGCCCATGCTTGGCTCCTTCCTCGGCGTAGAGCTGCTGGGGGACCGTCTCGGCCCGGCCGCCTGGGTCGGCGGGGCACTCATCCTGGCCGCTGCCATAACACTGACTACCCGCCCGCACGGCGTGGATACCGTCGGCCTGATAGAGTAGATATATAGTTTGTTTTCTGCAACTTACGTAACACGAGGACCGGCGGAAATTCACAGGCCGAGGTTACTACCGAAATGGGAATTGGCTTGATATCGTGAGGGGAACAAAAGGCGAATATGAGGTGCCCCATGGTTTTCCTTCCGTCCCCCACCCTTCGCAAAATCTGCCAACTCGTTCAGCGGATTCGCAAACACTCTGACCTCCCAAAACCACCCCGTACCAAGCCCTGCCGAACTCGCGACTTGCCCGATCCGGCTCGTTTTATGGATACGTCGGTCAATCCAAATAGCGGCTCGTGCCCAACGCGCAAACGCACGCACGCGCCCGGCAGAGCCGGACAATGAGCTTTCCTTCTCGAGGGGCGGCCCAGTTCGAGGCCGCCCACTTTATGTCTGCCACCGCAACCGCTCCACATCCGGCCGCTGCCTTAGCACGTCGATCACAGCGGGCTCGCGATGCTCTTGCCGCGGCGCACGCCAGCCCAGCTCGCATTGCACCACAACGCATTCCTTCTCGCGGAAGACATCTACGGTCCATGCATGTACCTCCAAGCCGCTCTGCTTGACCAGTGCACGCAATTCGCGCGAAAGCTCTTCGCTGCCCGTAACCACGCAAAGAGAGCCTCGATGATCCTGAGACATATGGTTTTCGACGATCTTCAGCATCCATAGCGTGAACAATGTCAGAACCAGCCCGGCCGTCCCGAGCAGAATTTTTCCAGCACCAAAGCAAAGACCCAGCATGGTAACCATCCACAGCGTCGCTGCCGTGGTCAGGCCAAGCACCATCTCGCCCTTTCGCAGAATGGCGCCCGCGCCGATAAATCCCATGCCTGAGAGAATGCCCAGCGGCAGACGCATCAGGTCGAGCACAGAAAATGAACTCTGATTTTTTCCCGACGTTCCGAGCATTCCGTTAGCCAGGACCATTGAAAGCGACGCCGCCAGGCAGACCAGGACATTCGTACGGATACCGGCCGCCTTGCCCCGTTCATCCCGGTCCAGGCCAACCAGTATGCCGGCAACTAACGTACAGGCTAGGCGAATCGCGATATCGCCCCAGGTAAGTGTGAATGGCATACGCGCATCTCCGTGATTTTGTCGTTTCCTTGTTTCTTCGTTTCAAGGTTCAACGCGGAGATGATCGCGGGGATGCGGATGTTGCCTGCAAAGGCCTTATAACTCCATCGCGTACTGAGCGCTGAGGAGTCCAAGCGAAGGCTGCGCCGGTTCTTCGCTGGCCAGCGCCAGCACCAGCCGCTCCAGCACCAGCCGCTTGTCCGGAGGCGAGGAGCGCAGCTCTAGATCGGCACGTGCAATCAGCCGTAGCGCCCGTGTGAGATCGCGGCGGCTCTTGTAACGCCGCGCCTGCCGGATCAAGTCGTCCGCTGCAAACGGCGGCATACGGAAGCCCTGCCACAGCGCCTGCCAGATGGCGCGTGAATCCCGCACGTTCTTCTCCAGGATCACCAGCATCTGCCGGAAGGTCCGCGCCAGCATGTAGAGATGGCCGATGGCCGATTCCTCCCCGCCGTCCGAAGCATTGAGCAGCCCCTGCAGCAGCGCGAGCGCCCGCGGGCGGTCCTTGGCCGAGATGGCGTCCGTTAATTCATAAAGCGACCGCTGCTTTGCACCGAGCACCATCGTCTCCACATCGCCCAGCGTGATGCGCCGGCGCTCGCCGGTGTACAGAATAAGTTTCTCCAGCTCACTCGCCATCAGCATCATGTCCGCGCCCAGCGCGTCGGCCAGTTCGCGCGCGGCCTCTACTTCAAGGGCGCTTCCCCGCGTTTCTGCCTCAGCCACCAGCCAGCGCATTGCGTCGCTCTCTTCCACGCGCACCAGCTCCACCATGCCGCACCAGTCGCCCAGCGTTTCGCGGATGCGTTCATAGCGGTCCTTGTCCTGCATGTCCATACGCCGCAAATCAGCGGGAAGATGCAGGTGGTCGGCAACGAAAATCAGAAGCGCCTGCGGATTCGGCGAACGCCCGTACGCATCGAGCGCGGCGAACTCATCCTTCTTTGCGCCGCGGCCGTAGAGTGTCTTCACATTGCGCAAAAACAGCACCTGGAACGGCGCCATCAGCGATGGTGTCTGCGCGCGATCGAGTGCCTCGAAGATGCTGGTCTCGGTAAGGTCGATCTCGGCCAGAGCAAAGTCCCGCATCTGGATTCTGCCCTGGGCATCGACCAGCGTTTCCAGAATGGCGCGCCGGCAGCGCTCGTAGAGATACATCTCATCGCCGAGCAGCACATATCCCGGTCGCAGCGCTCCGCCCTGGCGCGACTCTTCAATCTCCGCAAGGAAGCGATCCGATGACGCGAAGCTGCGCAGCCCGCTAACCACGCGCGGCCTCTCCGTCCCGGAGGCATTGCAGGCAGATCATGCGCCGATATGTGAATTCATTCAATAGAATCATCATCCTGAACGTAACCGAAGGTGGAGTGAAGGACCTGCTGTATCCATCGTTCAATATCGGCGCGAAGCGACGCTCAACCTATTGACCATACTGCCAATATCGGCGCGAAGCGACGCTCAACCTATTGACCATACTGCGAACTATGAGCTTTTCACTCAGAACGACTCCAGCATATCGCTCACCAGCGACTGCGCAAAGTCTCTGGAGAGCCGCCCCATGGCGGGGGAATCTTCCTGCACAAATGTGGCGAGATCCGAAGTCGCTTCGTACTGCTGATGGAAGATGTATCCGTCGTGCCGGTAGAGCACGCGCCCGTCACGGTCGGTCAGCGAGACACTTGCCGTAAGCGTGATCATGTAGCTCGAGGACTGGCCGCTGGTCACGTTGTACGTGTATGGAACGATCGTCTCGCTCAGAACAGTTCCCTTCAGCACAGCGTCCGCGTCGCCTGCATCTTCGCGCGGCAGCACGTGGAATTTCGTCCGCGTGTTCAGCTCGCGAACCGTCGCCTGGGTCAGCGTGACTTCCGTGTGCGAGAACTGCGTTCGGTTCTCAAAGAAGGGCACCGAGATGGTATGCACATCCTCCGGAATATGCGCCGCCGAGCCCAATGTGTGATACCCGCAGCCGCTCAGAAGCAACAAGGCGGATGTAAAAACAAATGAAAGGACGCGGCGCATGCTGCAGTCATTCTCGCAGAGTGTCCGTCGTGCAAAAGAAGACGGCCACTCCGGAGAGCGGCCGTCAGATGCTTGTTGAGCATACTGCTATGCGGGCGAGGGGCTGCCTTCCGGGAAACCTGCTCCCCGGCCCGGTTCCGGTTTCAGCACCTTGACTTCAGGGTCGCCGCTGGCTGAGCCATTTGACGGCGGGTTAAGCGGCGGCAGCTCGCGGCCTTCGATCAGCATCTTGATCTCATTCGCGTCGATCGTTTCGCGCTCCAGCAGCGCCGTCGCCAGCCGGTGCATGATCGGCGGATTCTGGTCGAGGATGCTGTACGCCGACTGATAGCCTGCGTCCACCAGGTTGCGGACCTCGCTGTCAATCTGCCGCGCTGTCTCCTCGGAGAAATCGCGATGCTGTGCGATCTCGCGGCCCAGGAAGATCTGCTCTTCTTTCTTGCCGAAAGTAAGCGGACCCAGCCGGCTCATGCCGTACTCGCAAACCATCTTGCGCGCCAGCTCCGATGCGCGCTCGATGTCATTGCCCGCGCCTGTGGTCATCTGCTTGAGGTAGATTTCCTCGGCGCAACGGCCGCCCATAAGGATGGCAAGCTGGGTCTCCAGATAATCCTTGGTGACGGTGTGCTTGTCGTCCGTAGGCAACTGCATCGTGACGCCCAGGGCCATCCCACGCGGAATAATTGTGACCTTGTGCAGCGGATCGGCATGCGCGCGCAGGGCAGCGACCAGCGCGTGGCCGGCCTCGTGATACGCAGTCACCCGCTTCTCTTCATCAGTCAGCAGCATGGACTTGCGCTCGGCGCCCATCAGGACCTTGTCTTTCGCCAGCTCAAAGTCATACATGTGGACAGCCTTGCGGTTGGAGCGGGCAGCGGTCAGCGCCGCCTCGTTCACCATGTTGGCCAGATCGGCGCCGGAGAAGCCCGGTGTCCCTCGAGCCAGCACGCGAAGATCGACATCATCCGCAATCGGCACTTTCTTCGAGTGCACGCGCAGCACCTCTTCACGTCCACGCACATCCGGACGTCCAACTACCACACGACGATCAAAGCGTCCGGGGCGCAGCAGCGCGGGATCGAGCACGTCTGGACGGTTGGTGGCTGCTACGAGGATCACGCCATCGTTTGACTCAAAGCCGTCCATCTCGACCAGCAACTGGTTCAGCGTCTGCTCGCGCTCATCGTGTCCACCGCCCAGACCGGCGCCGCGATGGCGTCCGACCGCATCGATTTCGTCGATGAAGATGATGCACGGCGCATTCTTTTTGCCCTGCTCGAAAAGGTCGCGCACGCGGCTTGCGCCGACGCCCACGAACATCTCTACAAAGTCCGAACCAGAGATGGAGAAGAACGGAACGTTCGCTTCACCTGCGACGGCGCGCGCCAGCAGCGTCTTGCCGGTGCCCGGAGGCCCGACCAGCAGCACGCCCTTGGGAATGCGGCCGCCGAGCTTCTGGAACTTCTGCGCCTCGCGCAGAAATTCGATGATCTCCTTCAGCTCTTCCTTCGCTTCATCCACGCCGGCCACGTCCTTGAACGTGACCTTCTTCTGCTGCATGGAAAGCAGCCGGGCTCGGCTTTTGCCGAAGGACAGCGCCTTGTTTCCACCGCTCTGCATCTGGCGAATCATGAAATACCAGACCGCGCCGATGATCAGGATGGGTGAAAGCTGCAGCAGGATGGGCCACCACGCGCTACCCTGCGTATTCTTCACCGTGATGGAGACCTTGTTGTCCTGAAGGGTCTTGTACATGTCCGGGTAATTCGCCGGCACGGTAGTGTGGAAGCCGTTGTCCTTATTGTTGCGGAAGTGACCGGTCACCGTGTTGTCATTGATGGTCACATCCTGAACCTGGCCCTGCCGGGCGTCGTCCATGAACGTGGAGAAGGAAATCTCCTGGTCCTTGCCGTTGCTCGTGCTCTTCTGGACGATCTGCCATAGCAACACGAGGCAGGCCAGAATGAAGACCCAGAAGAGTATCGATTTGACCGTCGAATTCACGAAAAACCCTCATTTCTCTCACGCCACGGAGGCAGAATCCCTAACAATGCGCCGTTCTTGCCGGGATCCACTGCCCGGAAAGGAACCCGATGCGTTTCCTTAGGAATTAGACGTGCCAAGCCGGCCTATAGGTGCAACTTCCGGCATCAGCCGGCCTGCAGCACCCTGAATCTGATTGGCAGCCGCTCACGCTCCGGTGACCGTACCCAGGATTCTACTCCGAGCCCTGTGGCGGACAGCAAAGAAATGCCTGACCCGCCGCAAAAACTCATTACCGTGGAGCAGGCCCATGGGACTACTTGATCGTCGGACGTTACACGTGGAACGTACGGGATTGCCGCTCCGGATGTTCCACGTGTAACACTTTGAAATCTGCCAGAAAAATCGACTTCTTCGAAACTTTAGTCAGCGAGTGGCCCGAAACGGGAGACTTAGGTCGGCTCCCGCGCTGGCTCGAGTATCGGAAGACCGTCCGGTTCCCCGAATGGTTCAACAGCGATCTGGAGGCCCGGCGTCCACTCCACGTCGACTCCTCTTATCCATACGATGCCGTTTGCCACCGCAAGCACAGGCCAGAGTCGCCGTTCCGCGGCGGAAATCCCGCGCCGCTCCAGCACCTCCTTGACGGTTTTCATCCCGCGGCTATGCGGCAGCCGAATCTGGTCGCCCGCACGGGGTGTGCGCAAGACCAGCGTCTCGCCGGTCGGCAGGCCGCCACCGGTGACCACGCGATAGCCATACTCCTTTGCATCCAGCGCGCCGGGCACCGGCACCAGCAGCTCCGGCAATGCGCTTTCGCTTTCGACCGGCACCCGAAGGATTCGCAGCTCCCGTATCGTCCGCTCGGCCGTTACGCCGGCTCCCAGCTCGATCCTGGCGCGTTTGCCCGCCCGCTCTTCTGACCTCGCCAGAGCCAGCAATGCTTCCGTCTGCTCGAAATTGAGCGGGGCTCCGACCCGCTCCGCTGCCGCCCGCAGCACACGCCGCTGCAATGCCGGGTGCATGGCGCGAAGCCGCTCCAGTTCCACGGCGACGCCGGCCTCGCCCGGCCGCGTGGACGTTGCCCGGCCGCCCCCGCGTACCGCCTTGCCGGGCAGCAGGATACCGGGCAATACGCGAGCCAGCTCACGCGACCACCATGCCTCCTCGTCGCGTGCAACCGTGGCCATGTGCGCCAGTTGCTCGGCCATCCTCGGCTGAAACTCCTTCATTTGCGGCAGCAGCATGTAGCGCACCCGATTGCGAGTGAAGGTAAGCTCCTGGTTCGTGCTGTCCTCCCGCCATGGGTGGCCGCGCGCTTCCAGATACGTAACGATCTCGGCGCGGCTCACGGCGAGCAGCGGCCGCACAATCCGTCCGCCCTCCACCGTTACCACAGGCGCGATACCGCCCAGACCCTCCGTCCAGGCGCCGCGCAGCAACTTCATCAAAACCGTCTCCGCCTGGTCGTCGATCGTGTGCGCGGTCGCGACGGCATCGACCTTGTGGCAGGCAAGCAACTCCCCAAAACAGCGGTAACGCAGCGCGCGTGCCGCCTCTTCGATCCCGCGGCCCCGCTCCGCCGCGAGCACCCCGACATCACCATGCTCGGTGCGCAGCGGAACCCCGAGCTGATGCGTAAGGCCGGCGACGAACTGCGCGTCTCCATCTGCTTCCGCGCCGCGCAACCCATGATGCACATGGATGGCGGAAAGCACGATTCCCGTTTCGCTGCGCGCGTGGGCCATTGTGACCAGAAGGGCCACGGAATCCGCGCCGCCCGAAACCGCCACAGCAACGCGGTTCCCCGGCTGAAAGAAGTGCCGCGCCCAGCCAAGCTGTGGACTGCTTGTCATCGCGAACCCAGTGTACGGGCGGAACGGCCACCGCGGTCTATACTCACAGGCATGCCCGCTACACGCGCCGCCACCGCCGCAGATGCCGCCATCATCACTCGCCATCGCCGGCGTATGTTTGTGGATGCAGGCCGCTCGGACAATCGGATCTTGGACGTGATGGAGGAGCATTTTCATCCGTGGGTCGCCGAGCAGCTCCAGGCTGGCAAGTACATGGGCTGGCTGGCGCTGGACGATGCCGGCGAAGTGATTGGCGGCAGCGGCCTGATGCTTCTCGACTGGCCCCCGCATCCGCTCGATCCGACATCCGTTCACCGCGGGTATCTGCTGAACGTCTACGTGGAGCCGACGCATCGCCGGAAGCACATTGCAAGCCGGCTGATCGAGCTCGCGCTGGCTGAGGCGCGCCGCAGACGTGTCCGCGTTGTCGCCCTGCACTCCACCGATGCCGGCCGCGCGCTATACGAAAGCAACGGCTTCCGTGCCACCAATGAGATGTTCTACGTCGAGTCGGTTGAAGGCTAGATGGCCTGCAGCGGCGCTAGCCCGTTATGCGGCCTCATCGGGAGCCGCTCGAGCGAGCTCTTCCCGGCCATCGATCAGAAGCGGTGTAACTAGCGCGACGATCTCCGGCACAGTCGCCTCCGCTGATGGTCGATCCGGCATATTGAGCCATTCCTTTACAGCTCCGTAGATGGCCCAGCTACTGGCGGCAGACTGCATGGCGCGCCTTTCCTCCGGAAGCGAGGTGTGCTTCGCCATGCCTTCGGCCACCACCCGCCGGATGGCGGCGATCATCGCAGCATCCTCCAGCGCCTCGACATTGCTGCGCCGCTGGCACCCGGTCTGGCAATCACGCAGAATCGCCAGGTAGTCGCAGGCGGCCAGAATGATGGCATGAGCAGCCGAGGGGCACGTACCGTCGAAGCCCACGGAGCGTTCCTGCAGCATTTGGTGGAATCCGCCGGCGATCAGCGCTTCCAGCAGCGCGAACTTGTCCGTGTAGTGATCGTAGAAGGTGACCCGGTTCATCGTGGCAGCGTCGGCAATATCCTGCACTGAAATGTCATCAAATGCTTTCGATCCAAGCAGTTGCAACAGAGCGTGGTGAAAGAGCTGCCGCGTCCTGCGGATTCGTGGGTCGCGTACCTCACAGTCGGAAATCGGCATAGCAAACGTCCAAAACTTTTCTGAATCGCCTAAACGACAAGTGTCGTCTTAACAGGCGACATCTGTTGTTTTGACGACATATGTCGTTAAGGAGTTACAAAAACTATGGCGACATTACTCCATCTCGATGCCAGCCCGCTCGAAACTTCCATCACCCGGGAACTTACCCGTGAGTTCTCTACAACCTGGAAAGCCACCCACCCGGACGGTACCGAAATCTACCGAGACCTGGTCGCGGAGCCTTCTGCTCCCATCGACCAATCCTGGGTGCACGCAGCCTATACCCCTGCCGATGCGCGCACAACGGAACAGAACGCGCTGCTTGCCCATTCCGAACGGCTCATCCAGGAGCTCGAATCCGCCGACGAGATCGTCATCGGCGTTCCTATGCATAACTTCTCTATCCCTTCATCGCTGAAACTCTGGATCGATCAGGTCGTCCGCGCCGGCCGCACATTCAGCTACGGCGCCGGCGGTGCGAAGGGTCTGCTGCCGGAGAGGAAGAAGGCTACTCTGCTGGTAGCAAGCGGTGGCGTGTATTCGGCGGAGAGCCCGGCCGCAGCCATGAATTTTGCAGAACCATACCTGAAGGCAATACTCGGCTTTATCGGGATCACAGACGTTCGTATCATTGCGGTCGGCGGCGTATCGCAGTTGATGTCCGGCGCGGTGGATCGTGTCACACTACTCCAGCCCGCGCTTCAGCAGATTCGCGCAACGGCTGCCTAAACCTTTCAATTCAATTCTGGAGACCCTATGAAGATAGCTGTCCTCATCGCACGAATACTGTTGGGCCTCATCTTTGTTTTTTTCGGTCTGAACATCTTTCTCCACTTCCTGCCCACCCCGCCTCTACCCAAAGACCTTTCCGGTGAGTATTCACATGCCCTTTTCGCGTCGCACTACATTTTGTTCGTTGGCGCTGTGCAGGTGCTGGGGGGCGCGCTGCTGCTCACCGGACGTTACGTTGCTCTAGGTCTTGTTCTGCTCGGTCCGGTGATCATCAACATTCTGCTCTTCCACAGTCTGATGGCGCCTGCCGCAATACTGCCGGGGATCGTTGCAACAATCTTGTGGTTCATCGTCTTCGCCGGCCATCGCAGCTCCTTCGCCGGAATTCTGAGCGTCAACGGGTAAATACAAACGCTGGATTGCAAAAGGCTGGATCAAAACCGGCAGCGGGCCACGATCATCCCTGCTGCCGGCACGTTACGCGGCAGCGCGGATCGCCCGGCGTACCAGATCAGTCGTTGCGCCATAGACGAGGTGCGCCGCCAGCGGTGTAGCCTGCGCGGCAACGGGCTGCTTCGTGGCTGACGGTCCGAGTCCCAGGGCCGGCACCGCGATCAAGTCCGCACCGACGAAAAGAAGCGTTCCAAACGCGGTTCCGAAGCCCGCGCTCGTCCAGTCCGAGCATTCCGCCACGGCTCCGTACAGACCGCCGACCAGTGCCCCGAAGGCGTAGTGCACCACCGGGCCTGCCTTCTTTCGCTCTTCGTGAGAAAGATGCTGGCCTCCGGTGACAGTGTGCACGATGCCCTCGGCTGCCTTCATCGTTGCGTCTTCCTCAGGCCCCGGATTCTGTTCCTGTTCGTGTTGCTTCAGCTGATGTTGCACTTTGTCTTCATCGCTCATCAGCGATTCTGTGATCTTGCTTCCCAGGCTGCTCATAAACATGTTCATCACCCAGGATGCCGCCAATCCACCAGTAATGCCTGCAAGGGTGCCACGCCACACCCGTCTGCTTCGCGCTCGCCTCATGATCTCCTCCTGATGTATGAGGATGCTTGCGGCGTGGAATGCGAAGGCCCAGCTTCCCCCGGTATACTCAACTTCTTATGCGCGTCTTCGTGATTCTTCCGGCCGCGGGCCTCGGTACCCGCATGGCGCCGGGGCAGGTTGCACCCAATGCCGCCAAACAGTTTCTTGATCTTGCCGGGGTCCCGATTCTGATCCACAGCCTGCGCGCCTTTGCGGCGGTACCCCAGGTCAGCGCCATCATTGTCGCCGTGCGGGCCAGCGAGATCGAGCGGGTCCAGGCCATCGTCGCTGAACACCAGCTTGCCGGGCGCGTCACCGTCGTGGAGGGCGGCGACAGCCGCCAGGAATCTGTGGGTCGAGCCCTTGCCGAGGTCCGGGCGGAGGACGACGACATCGTGCTGGTGCACGATGCCGTTCGACCGCTGATCGACCCGGCCACCATCGCGCGCACCATCGAAGCGGTCACCGAGCACGGCGCAGCCATCGTCGGCCTGCCTGCGATCGACACCATCAAGCAGGTGGAGCGCACCGCGCACGGCGCGATCATCCGCACCACCATCCCGCGTGAGTACGTGGTGCAGGCGCAAACCCCGCAGGGTTTCCGCTGGTCACTTCTGAAGCACGCCTTCGCCGAGGCCGAGGCCGACGGCTTTGCCGGCACCGACGAGGCCAGCCTGGTCGAACGGGCAGGCACTCAGGTTGCGGTGGTGCCCGGAACGGCGGCGAACCTCAAGATTACGCAGCCGGGCGATCTTGAGCTGGCTGAGTTCTACCTCGCGCGCCGCCAATCGGCATAAAGGCGGGAACCGCGGCGCAGCCGCGCGAAAGAGAGGCTTTCATGGACATTCGCATTGGACACGGCTGGGACTCACATGCCTTTCAGGCCGGCGTCCCGCTGCGCATTGGCGGAGTCGCCATCGAGCATCCGGAGGGCCTGGCAGGCCACAGCGACGGTGACGTGTTGTTGCACGCAGTTACCGATGCCCTGCTCGGCGCAGTGGCCGCCGGGGATATCGGCACCTTTTTTCCGCCCGGCGATCAACGCTGGAAGAACGCGGATTCGACCATCTTCCTCAACCTGGCCCTGGAGGAGATTCAGCACGCCGGATACCGCATCGTGAACCTGGATGCCACGCTGGTCCTGGCCCGGCCGAAGATTTCGCCCATCGCCGGCGAGATCCGCGAGCGGCTGGCCGACCTGCTGAACATCAACACCAAAGCGGTTTCCATCAAGGCCAAGACGCCGGAGGGCCTGGGCCTGGACCACGTGGCACAGGCACATGCAACCGTGCTGCTTGAAAAGGTGGAGGATCCCGAAGAAACGAACGCGATGACCGCGGTCATGGAAAGCCAGCGCCATCTTGAAGACGTGGTGCGTGATCTGCTGGCCGAGGTGCATGGCGGCTCGCCGGAGCGGCCCAAGGTCAAGGTGAAGGTCTTCGACACTGAGGACATCATGTAACCCCTCCCCTGAACGCGGTATAGGTAAGAACCAATCGGTGATGGCGGCCTTAATAAGCCAGCCGCTAGAGTCGCGGGATGACACGCCTCTTGCGCCGCTTCCGCGGCCCTGAATCCAGCATGCGCGGTGCTCTGCAGTTGCGAGACCGCCTCGATGTGCCTTTTGGAGTTCTCTTCCTGTTGGCGCTGGTGACGGGCACGGCGCTGTGGGATGAGATGGCCTCTGTCGTACCGGCGAATCCCGCCGGCTGGACCGGCGTCAGTGTGAGCGCCGCTCTGTGCGTTGTCTTTTTCGTCCTGAGCCGCCGCAGATGGCCTTTGCTGCTCTGCGCAGCCTTCCTCATATCGGTTCGGCTGATCTTCGTGTTTGCCGAATCCGCGCCACCCTCCAATCTTGGGCTCGCTGCCGATTGCCTGGGCGCCTGTACCGCGCTCTCCGTGATCGTCTTCAGAACGGAAATCGCGAGCATGTGGCGTCGCGTCCGTGAAAGATTCAGCCAGAGAGTTTCACCCGCCGAGCGGGTACCTGTAGTCGCGGCTTCTGTGTAGGACCCCATCCTGCAGCTACGGCTGCTTCGGCGCAGATGCGTCGTAGATGACGCGGCCATCCAGGATCGTCAGCTCCACTCGCGTCTTCTCGATCTGGACCGGATCAATGTGGAAGATGTCCGTGGAAAGCACCACGATGTCAGCCAGCTTTCCCGGTTCCAGCGAGCTTTTCTGCTTCTCTTCGAATTGCGCATACGCGGCCCCAACCGTGTAGGCATGGACAGCCTGCTCCACCGTGATCTTTTGCTCTGGCACCCAGCCGTTCGGGTTTTTGCCATCGAGCGTCCTGCGCGTCACCGCGGCATAAATGCCCATGATCGGATCAAGCGGCGCAACCGGCCAGTCAGAGCCAAAGGCGAGCGTCGCGCCGGAATCAAGCAGCGAACGAAAATCGTACGCATAGCGAACACGATCCGGCCCCAGCCGCTTCTCCGCCCAGCGGCCATCGTCGATAGCGTGATACGGCTGCATCGATGCGATCACATGAAGCTGGGCGAAGCGCGGAATGTCCGCGACAGTCAGGTGCTGTGCGTGCTCGATGCGCAGCCGGCGGTCGCGCGGGCCATTCTCCTTTTCCAGCCGCTCATAAAGGTCGAGAATCGCTCGATTGGCGCGATCCCCGATGGCGTGAATCGCGATCTGCAGACCGGCCTGATCCTCGCCTTTCAGGTCCGTAAACATCTGCTCCGGGTGTTGCAGCTCATCGGTGGCCAGCCCGCTCGTATTCGGGGCGTCCTTGTACGGCGCAAAAAGCCAGGCCGTAGATGCGCCGAGACCGCCGTCGGCAAAAGCCTTCAGCCCACCCACTTGGACGTACTCATCGTTGAAGCCGGCCTGGATGCCGCTGCCGGCAAGGTTCTTCCAGTCGAGAAGGCGAAGATTTACGGAGATACGGACAGCGAGGCGGCCTTCGCGCTCCAGGGATTGCAGCGCGCGTAGATGCTCCGGGCCCGACGTGTCGTCCTGATCGTCGGCCATCTCCTGCACGCTGGTGACGCCATTCCGCGCAGCTTCGCGCTGCGCTGCAAGGACGGCAGTCTCGGTCTGCTGAAGCGACAGCGGCGGGATGACGCGGTTGATCAGCGTCATGGCCGCATCCTTGAACATGCCGGTAGGATTGCCCTCGGGGTCGCGCACGATCACCCCGCCCGGCACATCCTTCGTATTGCGGTCGACGCCCGCAAGCTTCATGGCAAGCGCATTCGCCAGTCCCATATGGCCGTCGAGACGCATGACGAAAACCGGGTTCTGTGGCGTCACGTCATCGATCAACGCATGGGTGGGGAGCGCGGCCGGCGTCCAGCGCTCGTGATCCCAAATACCGGAAAGGATCCACGCGCCCGCAGGCTGCGACCGCGCAAAGCGGGCAATACGCTCGCGGAACTCCGCTTGCGAGGAGGCATCTAGGAGCTGCACATTTGCCAGCACCAGGCCTCCCGTCACGAAGTGGACATGCGCATCGTTGAAGCCCGGCACCACGCGGCGTTCATGCAACTCGATCACGCGCGTCGCGGGACCAGCGAGACGAAGAACGTCCGCCGATGTGCCCACGCGCAGGATACGGTTGCCGTAGACAGCAATCGCCTCCGCCTCCGGCTGCGCAGGGTTCTCCGTCCAGATATGCCCATGCATCAGTACGAGGGTTGCATACACCTGGGCATGGGCGGCTATCGCGGAGAGACACATGGCCGAATACAGAACGATTCCCTTGAGCATTTCTGTCGCACCTGCTTGAAGGATGGATACGGCGGGGCTTCAGTATAGGGGCAAGGTCCAAACAGCGGCTTGCTACTCTTGGAGCCATGCGCGCGCCGCTTCTTGCAGTCCTCGCTCTTCTCACTCCTGCACTCTTCGCCCAAACCACCGCCTCATCGAACGACTGGGCTACGCCCGCCGAGCAGGCCAACTACCGCACGACGCCCGACTACGCGGCCACAATGGCATACCTGCATCGCATTGCCGCCGCCCGGCCGCAGCAGGTTCGCATTGAGCCCTTCGGCAAGAGCGGCGAAGGCCGCGAGCTCGACATCGTCATTGCATCGAAGGACGGAGTTTTCGATCCCGACAAGCTGCACGCGGCAAAGCGTCCCATTGTGCTGGTGCAGAATGCGATCCATGCCGGCGAGATGGACGGCAAAGACAGTTGTATGGCGCTGCTGCGCGACATGGTCATCAGCGGCAAAGAGGCCGCGCTGCTCGATCGCGCTGTGTTTGTCTTCATTCCGATCTACAACGCAGATGGCCACGAGCGGCGCTCGCCATACAACCGCATCAACCAGAACGGTCCGGAAGAGATGGGCTGGCGCGGCAACGCCTCCAACCTCAACCTGAATCGCGATTACATGAAGGCCGATGCGCCGGAGACGCGCGCCTTTCTCGCGATGTTCCATCGCTGGCTGCCGGACTTCTTCGTCGACGACCACGTGACCGATGGCGCCGACTTTCAATACGATGTCACCTTCACCATCGAGCACTTTCCTACGCTTCACGCGGAGACCGGGCAATGGCTTGCCGACAACGTGATTCCCGATCTTGAGCACCAGGTGGATGCATCCGGGCATCTCGCGTCGCCGACGTACATCTCGCTGGTCGATGACAACGATCCGTCCAAAGGCCTCGGCTTCGATGCCTTCGCCCCGCGCTTCTCCACCAGCTACATCAATCTCGAAAATAGGCCTGCAATGCTGGTTGAGATGCACATGCTCAAGGACTACAAAACGCGCGTCACCGGAAACTACGAGCTGCTGCGCGCGCTTCTGCAGGTCGTGAACCGCGATGCCGACAAGCTGATCGCGCTGAATGCCGCGGCGGACCGCGAAGCCGAGCGGCTGGGCGCGCATCCGCTGAGCGACGTCGCCTACCCGCTTAAGCTGGCGTGGTCTGGGGAGACGACGCCATTTCTCTTTCGCGGTTACAAATTCACGCGCCAGCTGAGCGCCGTCTCCGGCACCATGTGGGTCCAGTACTCGCATGAGCCGTGGAACGTGACGCTCCCAATGCGGACCGGAGCAAAGATCGCCGTCTCCGCCGTTCCCCCTGCCGCCTATATCATTCCCGCACAGTGGACGCATGTCATCGACATGCTGGCCGCGCATCAGGTCATCATCCACCGCACCACGGCGGTCTGGACCGCGCCAGTCGAGACCTACCGCTGCCGTGGAGGCAACTGGGAACAACCGCCCTTTGAAGGCCATCACCCGATGTTCCGCGGCGAAGGCAGCAACGAGCATCCGGGCGAGCCGCCGCAGTGCACACTCGTTACCGAAACCATGACATTTCCGGCAAACTCGGCTGTCGTCGAGTTGAACCAGCGGCTCTCGCACGTCGCGATGGCATGGCTGGAGCCGATGGCGCCCGATTCCGCGATGGCATGGAATGCTTTCGATCCCATCTTCGAGCAGAAGGAATACGGTGAGCCGTATGTGCTGGAGAAGCTGGCGCGCTCGATGATGGAGAAGGACCCGAAGCTCAAGACCGAATTCGAGGAACGGGTGGAGAACGACGCGAAGTTCGCCGCAAGGCCGCAGGCGCGGCTGGAATTCTTCTACGACCGCTCACCGTGGGCGGATCCGAAGCTTGGATTGTATCCGGTGGGTCGGATTACAAGGCTGGATGGCGTGCCGTTGCGCTAAGTTCAGCAACTCAGAATCGCAACTTCGTAGGCAAGCATCTGACGATCGCCACTGACCAGCACCAGGTTTCTGGCGGTCGCCTGCGCAATCAGCATCCGGTCAAACGGATCGCGATGATGCAGTGGGAGTGTGCGTACGGTTTCCGCGTCGCGGCCCGTCACGGGGAGTTCTGCAAAGCCATATCGCTCCAGTAGGTCGGGAAGCGGAGCGTGCACTTCCAGCTTGCCGAGGTTATGCTTGATGGCAATCTCCCACAGCGATGCCACGCTGCAATAGACCTCATGCTTGGGATCGCGCAACAGCCCCAGGATGTGGTCCGAGAGGCGATCCGGGTTCTGGTCCAGCCAGATCAGTACGTGCGTGTCGATCAGAAACGCTGGGGTGTAATCCGGCATTACCGTTTCGGCTCAATCGGGCCGTAGAAGTCCTCGATGATGTCATCCGGCAGCGCGGTGTCGAAATCCGGCGCAATATAGGTGATCTTCAGCGCATTCTGGCCGAACGTGCGCGGTATCCGAGCATCCTGCTCCAAAGGCACCAGCTTAGCCAGGGGCTTTCCGGCCTTCGCGATCACAATCTCCTCTCCCTTCGCAGCCTGCTCCACCAGAGCTGAGAAGTGTGTCTTGGCCTCGTAAATGTTCATCATTTTCGCCATTATTCAGCCAAGATAGCCTCAGTTGGTCAAGTTGGTCAAGCCTGTGTTTATTACTAAAGATCACTTGTTTGTATCGCAATTTGCGATATTGTTATTGCGGATTGCAATATGAAGCTCGGAGAGAAAATCCGCTACCTCCGCGAAGTCGAAGGCTCTCTTCGCGGACTCGACCGCGCGATGACCCAGCAGGAACTCGTCCGCGCCCTCCGCGCGGAGATGGACACCCCGATGAGCCAGTCGTACCTCTCCCAGATTGAGAGCGGCGCGCGCCCCCACCTGACCAACACAAGCCGACTGCTGCTGGCGCGCTTTTTCAAGGTGCACCCCGGCTACCTGGTAGATGACCCGGAGGGCTACCACGCCGAGCTTCTCTCCGAGGCGCGCACGCTGCATGCGCGCGTCAACGAAGACAAGCTTGATCTGTGGCTGATCGCCGGGGCGGAGCGTTTTCGCCGCGATCCCGAGTTGCGCCGCGCACTGCTCACGGCCGCCCGGCACGACGACACACGCCGCTGCCTGCTGCTGTTGGCCGCCATCCTGGAAACGCCGGCGCTTGCCGACCGCCTGCTGGAAGTGCTGCGGCCGGAACTCGCCCCGCGACACAAGAATGCCGCAAAGCAAAGCGTGGAAACGCGCCACGCTGCACACAACGGCAGCCCCAATGCGCGCGAAGGCAGCCTCAATATGAAAGAGAGGAGATGACCTATGCACGCACAAGACTGGTATCTCGTCTGCTTTGGTGTGGGATTCGTACTGGCCCTGCTTACATTTTTCGGAGGCTTCGGGCATCTGCAGCTAGGCCATTTTCATGGCGGACATTTTCATCTCGGCCACCCGCACGCAGGTCATCTGCACACGCACGCACCCGGCGGGTCCGACACCGGCATTTCGCCGATCAACGGCTTCACCCTCATGGCCTTTCTCTGCTGGTTCGGCGGGACGGGCTATCTGCTGCGCCGGTTTACCGGCGTCCTAGGGCTGAGCGTCTTTGCCATCGCCGTCCTCAGCGGCCTCGCCGGCGCGGCCGCTATCTTCTGGTTTCTTGCACGCGTGCTGCTGCCCCGCGAGCGTGTCCTGACCCCGGAAGACACGGAGATCACCGGGGTACTCGCGCGCGTCTCCAGCCCGATCCGGGAAGGGGGCACAGGAGAGATTGCGTATTCGCAGGGCGGCGCGCGCCGTGCAGCCGCCGCGCGCAGCGACGCCGGCGCTGCGATCGCGCGGGATGTCGAAGTCGTCGTGCTGCGCTATGAGCGTGGCATCGCCTATGTCCGGGCTTGGTCGGAACTGGAAGGGTCGCCGCCCGGGTGATACATCGACTTTGTCACTATCACGGAGCGTCATGCTCCGCGGCGCGCATCGCTACAGCCAGGAGCGACGCAAACCGCACGACGTACGGCTGGCTTCACGTTGTTTAGAACGCAAGGATAGTTATGCCGACCATTGTCTCTATCTTCATCGGATTGGGAGTTGTCCTTCTTCTCATCATCATGACGAGCATCGCGAAGATGTTTCGTAAAGCGGGCCCCAACGAGGCCATCATCGTGTATGGATTCCGCGGGCCGCGCATCATCAAAGGCTCGGGCGCGGTCATCTTCCCCATGATCGAGAGCTGTAAACAGCTCTCCCTGGAGCTGATGTCTTTTGATGTTGCGCCGCAGCAGGACCTCTACACCAAGCAAGGCGTCGCGGTCACGGTCGAAGCCGTTGCGCAGATCAAGGTCCGCTCCGACCGCGAGTCCATCCTCACCGCCGCCGAGCAGTTCCTCACCAAAGCACCGCCACAGCGCGAAGGCTTGATCCGCCTGGTGATGGAAGGTCATCTGCGCGGCATCATCGGCCAACTCACGGTGGAGCAGATAGTGAAGGAGCCGGAGATGGTGGGCGAGCGCATGCGCGCCACCTGCGCCGAGGACATGAGCAAGATGGGCCTGGAAGTAATCTCGTTCACCATCAAGGAAGTCCGCGACAAGAACGACTACATCACCAACATGGGCCGGCCGGACATTGCCCGCATCAAACGCGATGCTGACGTCGCCGCAGCGGAAGCCGAGCGCGATACCGCTATCCGTCGCGCTATCGCGTTGCGCGAGTCCGCCGTCGCCAAAGCTGCCGCCGACCAAGAGCGCGTGCTCGCCGAGACGCAGTCGCTGGCGAAACAGGCTGAAGCGCAACGCGATCTGGACATTCAGAAGGCGCAGTTCACGGAGCAGAGCCGCAAGCAGGAAGCACAGGCGGACAAAGCCTATGAAATCCAAACCAATGTCATGCAGCAGCGTGTGATCGCGGAGCAGGTGAAGGTGCAGCAGATCGAGAAGGAGCAGCAGGTCAAGGTGCAGGAAGCCGAAATCCTGCGCCACGAGAAAGAGCTGATCGCGACCGTGCTCAAACAGGCGGAGATCGAGCGCCAGCGCATCGAGAACCTGGCTGCTGCCGAAAAATCTCGCCTGATGATGGAAGCCGAAGGCCGCGCGTCGGCGATTCGCGCACAGGGCGAGGCCGAGGCGGCCGTCATCTTCCAGAAGGGCGAGGCGGAGGCGAAGGCGATGAACGTGAAGGCCGAGGCCTACCAGGAGTGGACGCAGGCCGCCGTGGTCGATCGGCTCATCAGCAGCATGCCGGAAGTCGTTCGCGCCATGTCCGAGCCGCTCAGCAAGGTGGACAAGATCACCATTGTCTCCACTGGCAGTGATGGCCAGGTCGGGGCCAACAAGCTGACGGGCGATCTGACAAAGATCGCGGCACAGGTGCCTGCGCTCTTCGAGGCGCTCTCCGGCATGGATATGCGGGAGCTGATGGCGAACGTGAAGAGCATGCGCGCTCGACCGAACGGCGCCACGCCCATAGAAAGCTAACTCAGGCGGCGGCTCCGGTCCTCGCCGGGGCCGCCTGCTTCCAAGGCATCGAACAGAAAAGGAGTCACGTCATGGCACTGCTGGAACGGGTTACAACTCTGCTTCGCGCCAACCTCAACGACCTGATCGACCGCGCCGAAGATCCACAGAAGATGCTGCGGCAGCTCATTCTTGATATGGAGAACCAACTACTGCAGGTCAAGACGCAGGTGGCCATCGCGCTTGCCGATCAGCATCTGCTCGAAAAGAAGCAGGCCGAGCACGAAGAGTCCGCCGACAATTGGAAGCGCAAGGCGGCGCTCGCCGTGACGCGCCAGCAGGATGACCTGGCCCGGGCTGCACTACGTCAGCAGATCAGCCATCAGCAGATGGCCGCAAGCTTTGCGCAGCAGCTCACCGATCAGCGCACCGAGACGGACACTCTGCGTACTGCTTTGAGCCGGCTGCAGCAGCGCCTGCAGGAGACACAATCGCGCTGTGAGCTGTTGGCTATCGAGCACCGCCGCGCCCGCGCCAGCCAGAAGCTTGCCGGCAATGGAGCCGGTGCACCCCCCAACGTGTCCAGCACCATGGCGCGGGTGCGCGGCCGCATCGACCAGGCAACCGTCGCCGGCCGTGCCCAGCAGACGCTTCTCGTCGCCGAGGCGGGTACAGATCGGGATGCAGAGCTGGGGGAGGCGGAGCTCGAAGAGCGCTTTGCTGCCCTCGAGCGCGAAGATCAGATTGAGGATCTGCTGCGCGAGCTGAAGGCGCAGCACGAGCAGCAGCACAAACTGCCCAGCGCCACGTAAACAGAAGGAGCCGCAGGTTTGCATGGTGCGCCAAGCCTTCTATACTTTTGACACAACGCGTAGAACGCTACCGCCCGCCATGCCCTTTGATCCCCGCGCTGTTGCCAATCGCCTGCTTGAGCTCGGCCGCGAGCGCCAGCTCGTCATCGATCCGATGAAGGTACAGAAGCTTATCTACTACGCGCATGGCTGGCATCTGGCGCTGACCGGCCAGCCGCTGCTGGACCGCTCTGTCGAAGCCTGGCAGTATGGTCCGGTATTGCCGGATGTCTATCGCGCCTTCCAGGACTTCGGCGCACAGCCCATCACGGAGCCGGCCCGCTATGCCGCCGTCGACGGCAACAAGCTGGTACTGCGTCGCTACACGATGCCGGCAAGCGATCCAGACCGGGACTATGCCGACCGCATTCTGCGTCGCATCCTGGAACAATATGGGAACTACTCTGCAATCGAGCTCTCCATCATGACGCATGCCGTTGGAACGCCCTGGGCAGAGGCTTGGAGTGAAAATCCCGGCAAACGGTATATCCCGATTCCCGATGACGAGATCGAGGCGTACTTCAAATCCGTGCTGAAGCCGGTAGCGGCATGAGCACCACACCGGGCGCGCCCTCCGCATCGCAGGGCGCGCGACCCGATCCAGAGACGCTCACGGATAGCAGCGCCTCCGCCATTACGCCGCGTGTCACAGCAAATCCCGCGCCGGGCCTTGCCACGGCCATCGCCGAGCGCGACCAGTTCGACGACGCGCGGAAGGCGCAGTTCCTCAGCTTCCGGCGCTGGCTCGTCCCCAGCCTTTTTGCACTCACAGTTGCGTGGCTGGTCTTTGTCGGCTACATCATCCTGCGCGAAGAAATACAGCACGGACGGCTCTCGGACGCGGTCCTGATTGCTCTGCTGGGCACGGCCACGGCAAATGTGCTGGGGCTGCTGGTGATTGTCCTCAAGTCAATCTTCCCGCTGGATGTCGATCGGGGCGACGGTTAACAATAGCTCCTCAGTTCGTTCACAATCCTGTCATCCTGGACGTAAGCGAACGTGGAGTGGGCCACATGGACTGGCATGGGTATTTATCTTGTCTGTCTCGCGCCTTGCCAGTATCCTCGCGTCATCCTAGCCTCGGGAGCGCACATGGATCCGAACAATCCTTTCTCCGATCCGCACCTGATGTACCTGATGCCGATCTTCGGCATCTTCGCCATCGTCGGCATTTTCATCTACATCATCCCCTTCTGGATGATCTTCAAGAAGGCCGGCTTCTCCCCCTGGCTCGCCCTGCTGCTCTTTATCCCGCTGGCGAACATCATCATCCTGTACGTGCTCGCCTTTTCGCAGTGGAAAGTCGTGCCCATTGCAACGACGGGCGCCTTTCCTCCGCCCGCATATCCGCCTGCATATCCTCCTGCCGCTTACCCTCCCGCGGCTCCTCCGCCGGCGAACCCGAACAATCCGTACCCGCGCGGCTGATCCGTCGCTGCGACAGAAGCTTGTTCAGGAGACGGCAATGCGCAGTGCCGTCTCCACCGCATCTTTCACCCGCGGCAGAGCCTCATCGATCCACGTGGCACGCCGGCCGTCCTGCACACTCGCCCACACCCGCCGCTTTGCTTCCCATAGCGTCACCTGCAGCGTGCCGGGCTGCATGCCGCGCTTCAAATGCCAGTGGACGCATCCCGGATAGCTGCTCAGCGTAGCGCGCGTGGAGACGCGAAGGCCGCATTCCCGGCACGCCTTCTCGATCAGTACAGCGGCGCCGCTCAAATTGCAGCTTTGTGGTACGGCAAAGTCAATCAACGTCATCCGGAGTCCTCTCTGCTCTGATGCCTGCCGCTCGAGAATGTTCTAGCATCAATGCAGATCGTCTATGCCTTCTATTCCTGAAAGTCCCCGCGTCCGTTTTGCTCCCTCCCCCACCGGGTACCTGCACGTGGGCGGCGCCCGCACCGCGCTCTTCAACTGGCTCTTTGCCCGGCACACCGGCGGCACCTTGATCCTGCGCATTGAAGACACCGACTTCGAGCGCTCCTCCGAAGCCATGGTCGAAGGCATCCTCGAGGGAATGCGCTGGCTCGGGCTGAACTGGGACGAAGGCCCGTTCTATCAGTCGCGGCGCCTCGATCTCTATAAGGCGACGGCGCAAAAGCTGCTCGACTCCGGCCATGCCTATCCGTGCTTCTGCACGAAGGAGGATCTGGAGCATCGCCGCAAAGTCGCTTCGGAAGCCGGCAAGCCGCCGATGTACGACCGCCGCTGCAGCATCATCGCGCCTGCCGACGGTGCCGCCCGCCGCGCCGCCGGTGAGCCTGCGGCCATCCGTTTTCGCGTGCCCGAAGGGGGCGTCACCCCTTTCGATGACGCCGTCGTCGGTCGTGTCGAATTCGCGAACAGCGAGATCGAAGATTTCGTGCTGCTGCGCTCGGACGGAATCCCCACCTATCACCTTTCCGTCGTGGCCGATGATCTCGACATGCGCCTCACCCACATCATTCGCGGCGCAGACCACATCTCGAACACGCCCAAGCAGGTCTTGCAGTACCAGGCGCTCGGCGCGCCACTGCCCATCTTCGCGCATGTTCCGCTTATCCTCGGGCCGGACAAAACACGCCTCTCCAAACGCCACGGGGCAACGTCGGTCACTTCCTATAAAGACATGGGCATCATGCCCGAAGCCTTCCGCAACTTCCTCGCACTGCTCGGCTGGTCGCCCGGCGCCGCAGGCAAGGACGCAGAAGGCCGGGACCGCGAAATCTTCAGCTCCGAAGAGCTCATTCGCCTCTTCTCGCTCGAGGCGATTTCAAAATCGAACGCCGTCTTCGACAACGACAAGCTCGCCTGGTTCAATACCGACTGGATCCGCCGCTCCCCCGCAAAGGAGCTGCTGCCCTTAATCCAGGCGGAATGGGGCAAAGATGGTTTTATCCCGGCGCGCAGCGAAGCCGATGTTCTGGCCGCCGTCGATCTCGTGAAGCCGCGCGCCCGCAGCCTGCGCGACTTCGCGACTTCCTTTTGTGCTTACTTCAGCGACAACTTCACCTTCGATCCCGCTGCGGTAACGAAATTCCTCAAAGATTCCACTACGCGCGACCTGCTGGTGGAGCTTGGTGGGCGATACGACGCGGCCTCGGAATTCACAGAAGCCTCGACCGAGCAACTGCTGCGCGCCTTTGCCGAGGAGAAGGGCCTGAAACCCGGCGTGCTCATCAATGGCGCGCGCGTCGCTCTCACCGGACAGGCCGTCGCGCCCTCGCTCTTCACCGTCATGCTTGCGCTTGGCCGCGAGCGAGTCGTTCGCCGCTTGCAAGCCGCCAACTCCATCAGCCTGCCGGCCCCGAGCGCGGAGGCTCCGCAGCCCGCTTGACCGTGCCAGGTGCAGACGCGCGGAGCATCTACAGCGAACGGCTCGCCGCGCTTGATTCGGAGCGATCGCGCCTGCGTCAGCGCGACAGATTCTTCGGCTTCAGCAAACTCGGCTTCGCTGCCGTCGCCGTAGTCTTCGCGCTTTGGCTCGCCCGTGCGCATCCCGGCCTGCTTGGGTGGGCGCTCGTTCCCGCGCTCATCTTCGCCGCCCTCTGGATCGCGCATGAGCGCCTGCTGCGCACGCTGACTCAGTCCTCCCGGCTCGAATCTTTCTACAAGCGCGGGCTCGCCCGGCTTGACGATCAGTGGCCTGGCAAAGGCGATACAGGCGAGCGCTTTCTCGACCCGAACCACCTTTACGCGCGCGATCTCGACATCTTCGGCCGCGGCAGCCTTTATGAGCTGATCTCACAGGCCGCAAGCGCGCCGGGCCAGCACACGCTTGCCGAGTGGCTGCTCCATCCCGCTGCGGCGGACGAGATCATCCAGCGCCAGGAGGCGGTTCGCGAGCTTACCCCGCGGCTCGATCTGCGCGAGCAGCTTGCGCTTGCCGCCGATGCCATCCACGAAGGCACACCCGAGGCGCTTATCCGCTGGGCGGAAACGCGTGAAGACAGCGTACCGCGCTGGCTGCTTTATGCCGCGCCGCCCCTAGCGCTTCTCTGGCTGGCCAGCATGTTCTATTGGTTTGCCACCAGCAATTACGCCTGGTTCATACTCCTCAGCCTCGTGAATGTCATGCTCACGACGCGCTTTATCGCTGCCATCAAGCGCGCCGCAGCCGAGGTGCTGGGCATTTCTTCGCTTCTCGGCCCGTTGCATCGCGTGCTCGCGGTCTACGAAGTGCAGCCGTTCGAATCGCAGCGGCTGAAAGCAATTACCGGCGCGGTACGGAGCGAGAGCCTCGCGCCATCCCGCGCCGTTGCAAAGCTGGAACGCCACCTCGAATGGCTCGAATCCACCGATAACTGGTTCGTGAAGCTCCTGAACCGCTTCGTCTTCTGGACGCCGCTCTCGATGCTCACCATCGAAACGTGGCGGCGACGGCACGGCCGCCGCATGCGCGCCTGGCTGGCCAGCATCGGCGACTTCGAAGCATTGAACTCGCTCGCCGGCTTCGCCTATGAACGGCCCTATCCGGCGCGGCCCGGCTGCTCTTTCCCTACCCTGCAGACCGATGGGCCTGCCCTGCAGGCCACCGGGCTCACGCATCCTCTTTTGCCGCGCGCGACTGCAATTCCGAACGACATCTCACTCCACGCCGCGCAAGCGCTGATCATTGTCAGCGGCCCCAACATGGCGGGCAAGAGCACGCTGCTGCGCGCCCTCGGATTGAACGTGGTGCTCGCGCAATGCGGCGCTCCAGCCTGCTGCACCAGCTTCGCGCTTTCGCCGCTTGCTGTCGGCGCATCCATCACCGTGCAGGATTCCCTGCAGAGCGGCCTTTCCCGCTTCTACGCGGAAATCCGGAAGCTCAAGCGCATCACCGACCTCGCAAACGGCTCGCGACCCGCGCTTTTCCTACTGGACGAGCTACTCTCGGGCACCAACTCGCATGACCGCCGCGTAGGCACGGAAGCGCTTCTGCACAGCCTGCTCGCCCGCAATGCCATCGGTCTCATCACCACCCATGATCTCGCGCTGACCGAAACCGCTGGCGCACTCAACGGCCGCGCCGCGAACATGCACTTCGGCGACCGCTTCAGCGCGGGCGAGTTGCACTTCGACTACAAACTCACTGCTGGCATCGCCGACAGCACCAACGCCCTGCAGTTGATGCGCTCGATCGGCCTGGAAGTCTGATCGCTATCTCGGAGCGGTCGTCGCCGCATCCGCCACCGCATACGCCGTAACCGCCATCACCGCGGCATTCTCACCCAGCTCGCGCGGATTCACTTTGTCAAACGTATCCGCCGCCGTGTGGTGATAGTTGAAGTAGTAGCGGCTATCCTGGATCGGCGCGAAGCCGGGCACGCCTTTCTCCGTGATCGCGTTGATGTCCTCCCCGGTCTCTGCACTGCGCTCCAGCAGCGGCGCACCCATCGGCGCAAGTACGCGCGCGAGCGGCTTCAGCCACTCATCCAACGCTGCGCCACCTTGGAAGTAAACTCCTGTCGGATGCCCCGCGCCGAGATCGGATTCAATCGCGCCGATATGATTCCCGAGATCGTTCGCGTGGTCTTTCGCGTACGTCTGCGCGCCGTAAGAGCCCTGTTCTTCGTCCATCCAGGCAACGAAGCGCACCGTCCGCTTCGGATGGATCCCGAGCTTCTGCAGCAGGTGGATCGCCTGCATGGAGACGACAATGCCGGCACCGTCATCGATCGCGCCTGTCGCCAGGTCCCACGAATCCAGATGCCCGGAGACGATCACCACCTGCTCCGGATGCTCGCTTCCCTTCCAGTCCGCGATTACATTTGCCGTCTCCGCCGGCGCCAGTGTTTCGGGCGTCAGCGTCAGGTGCATCCGCACCTCGCCCTGTGAGGTCAGATTCTTTACGAGGTCGGCATCCTCGGCGGTCACGGCGCCGGCAGGAATCTCCGGCAGCCCCGGCGAGTAATACGTCATGCCGGTGTGCGGCAGGCGATAATCCGCGCCGCCCACCGAGCGCACCAGGGTCGCCACTGCGCCCAGCGAAGCCGCAACGCTCGGCGCAGCGCCGCGATACATCACGGCCTCGCCATAGGCTTCGCCGCCGCGGCCCTGCGCCGCCAGGTCCTTGTCGAAGTGCTCGTTGAAGAGCAGTATCTTCCCTTTCACCGCATCCCTCGGCAGCGCCTTCAGATCAGCAAACGAGTCCACCACCACCACCGACGCAGTGATGCCAAGCTTCGGCGTCGCCACGCTCGAGCCCAACGCGGTCAGGACAATCTTCTGTGTCGTGCTCGGAGTCATACCCGGCCACGCGGTCAGCTCTGCGGTCTCCTCGCCGCGGACCCAGTGCGGCACAGTTGTCTTCTCAATCGTCACCATCGCGCCCAGCGCGCGCATCTCATCCGCCACCCAGTCAACCGCGTGTTGCGCCTGGGGCGAGCCTGCAAGCCGCGGGCCGATATTGTCCGTCAGGTGGCGCAGCTCGGTCAGCGCATACGGATCGCTGAGCGCCGCATCGCGCAGCCGCTCCATGTTCGCTATCTGGGCCGGCGTCCATGCGCCCGGCGGCTGGTTCAGCAACTGCGCGATGCGCGCCTGCGGCGACTGAGGATCGGGGGCCTGAGCAAACACACGGAGGGGGAGCGCGCTCGCGAGAACGAGCAAACAAGCGAAGGAGATGCGGTGCATAGCCGGGATGCTATCACGCACTCTGCGTACTATTTGGCCAGCAGACTTATCGCAACCGGAATCTTGCGCGGCGGCATGCACGCGTTCGCGTCGCATGCCTGATATCGCAGCGCGCCCTGTAACAGGTGTCCGCCGGCAGCCACGGCCACATGCGCGCGAAGCGTCACCATGCCGGTGTAGACGCTCAGCTTTTCATTCGGCGCAAAAGGAAAGCTGGTATCCGTGCCCGCTGGAAAATCCACCGCAGCAACGTTTACGCCATCGCCATCCACCACCATGAGCTGGGTCGGAATCAGGTTCTTCTCGTGCGGCGTGTGCGAGTTGATATGGTAACCATCCTGGATACGAAAACGCAGCTCCACCACCTGAGGCTTGCGCGCCGCGACCTCGGTCTGGTCGGGTCCCTCAAAGCGCACCGTCTGCGGCGTCTTGCCGCCGGCCTCCGGCGTGTCCTGCCAGGGAAGCTTCTGGGCAAAGCAGGCACAGGTGCCTGCCGCGACAACGAACATTGCAAGGCTGATTCGCCGACTCACCGGTCTGCTTACCCGCTGCATCATCAATTCCTCGCCGCCAGAGCCTTCTTGATGTTCGCTTCTATCTCGTCGCGAGAAATCAGCCCCACGGCCTCTTCGACCACTTTTCCGTCACGGCCGATGTAATACGACGTCGGCAGCACGTCAATACCGCCATATGCCTTCGCCGCAGCATCGTTTCCGATCAGGATTGGATAGTCCACCCCGATCTTTTTGGCGAACTTGCCGATCTGCGGCCGGTCCTTCGCCTCATCCTCATTCACGCCCAGAATCTCGAAGCCCTGCGGCCCGTATTGCTTGCGCAGGTCGACAAACCACGGCATCTCCAGCTTGCAGGGCACGCACCATGTCGCCCAGAAGTTCACCAGCACCGCCCTACCCTTGTAGTCGGCCAGCGAGACTTTGCGGCCATCTTCAGTCTTCAGCGTGAATGCCGGCGCCTTCTTGCCGCGCAAGTTAAGCAGCCCTTCGTCGGAGGCTACGTCTTGTTGCACCGTCTGGTTTGACTGGTCCAGCAGCGTCACGTGCGGCTGCCCCCGCTGTGCGGCGCGACGGCGTTGCAGATTCTGATATCCGGACCAGGCCATCAGGCCCAGCGCCACGACGACCACGAGAATGACGATAAGATTGCGCTTCAAAGTAGAGACGAACCCTCCCCGCGATTCGACGAACCCTTCATTCTAAACGGACGAAGCGAAAGGCCCTCCGCACCCTCTCCTGCGTCACCTGCTATCGTTTCGTTTACGCAATGGTGAAGCCAACAGAACCATCGCCCGCCATCACGCCGGCCAGCCTCATCCGCACCCAGGCGGAAGGCCTGTTCGCGCTCGCTGCGCGGCTGGAAGGCGCAATGGCACCGGCTTTCGAGGCGGCAGTAGAGCTGGTGCTGCGCTGTGGCGAGAGCCGCGGCCGGGTCGTCGTCACCGGCATGGGAAAGAGCGGCATCATCGCGCAGAAGATCGCCGCCACGCTCTCCTCCACCGGCACACCGGCACTCTTTCTTCATCCCGCGGAAGCGGTCCACGGCGATCTTGGCATGCTCACCAGGGGCGACCTGGTACTCGCGCTCTCCGCCTCCGGCGAAACCGAGGAGATCCTGCGTCTGCTGGCCACACTCAAACGCGTCGGCGACGCGCTCATTTCCTTTTGCTGCAATGTGGATTCCACGCTCGGCCGCGCCAGCGATGTCGCGCTCGACTGCTCCGTTCCTAATGAAGCCTGCGGCTTCGGCCTCGCGCCGACCGCATCCACCACCGCGATGCTTGCGCTGGGAGACGCGCTCGCGATCGCTGTTTCGCTGCGCAAGGGCTTCCGTGCCGAGGACTTCGCGCAACTCCATCCCGGAGGCAAGCTGGGCAAGAAGCTTGCCTTCGTCCGCGACCTGATGCACGCAGGCGACGCCCTGCCCGTTGTCACGCCCGAAACCCCGATGAGCCAGGTCATCTACGAAATGTCGCGCAAGAAGCTTGGCGTCACTACCGTGCTCGACAGCAATGGCCGCCTCATCGGCATCATCTCCGATGGCGACCTCCGCCGCGTGCTCGAAAGCCGCGGCCCCAACGCACTCACCCTCAACGCCGGCGATGCGATGAATCCCGAGCCCCGCACCATCGCCCCCGACGAGCTGGCTGCACGCGGTCTCGCCATCATGGAAGAGCGCCGCATCACCTCGCTCGTGGTCACGGATCATGAGCAGCGCGCACTTGGCATCCTGCACCTGCATGATTTGTGGGGGCTGGAGCTGATCTGAGCAAGTCAGCCAGTCAGCAAATCGGCAAGTCAGCCAACACAACCCACCCTCTTCATCCCGACCGGAGCCGTGGCGCGCAGCGCTCCGCGAAGCGGCGGGATCTGCTTTTCCCCTTGCCTGAATTCCCACCGAAACCAGCGCGCAGGGTCAAGCGTGCTGACTCGCCGTTTGCGCTCTTTTCCCCACCAAATCTCAACTTGCACTAGCATGGGGTCGTGCGGCGCGCGCGTTCCATCGCAGCCTTTGTGGCGGCCCTATTGATGATTGGCGGGTGCCGGCGCAAACCCGCTCCCGTGGAGGCGCCGCGCGAGTTTGTCCTGGCCGATGCCATGACGCACTGGTATGGCCGCTACGATCCCGCGACCCAAACGGCGCGCGCCAACCTGCCCGAGCATCCGTCGGTTGACATGGCCGGCTCCTGGTTTGCCCCGAAAGATCCGGTGGACATCGTCGTCATCTTCGAGGCTGCCTATCTCCAGGCCGGCCATCCGCGCCATGTGGTTGTCACCGCGGCGGTGCCGCATCGCAGCGACAAACCCGGCCGCCCCGGCGATGATCTCTTTCAGTGCGTCATGTGCCGTCCCGTGATCGGGATGGCGGTCTTCACCCGCCGCCTCAACACCTGGCTGCTGGAAGATGAAAACGACGCCGTCGACCTCGCTGGAGGCAATGGCAAACCGCCCGGAGTCAAGCTGGTCACGCTGGGGACCGACCTGCACGGCATCCGCCTGGAGAGCCACACAGATGCCATTGACTTCTCCTCGGCCAGCGTGACCATTCTGGCGCCGTGGCAGGATGACGTCGTGCGCGCCTTCAGCCAGGAGACCGCCTACACCAACCGCGGCGCATGCGGCCCTGCGAGTCCACTTCAGGACCCCTGCTACGCATGGCAGCGGTCAGATGCCTTCGTCGATGTCCCCGGCCAGGATTACGACGATCTGGTGCTCACCGGCAGCGGAACACAGCCGCCCCCGGAGCTCGGCATGCCGCCAAAGACAAAACCGGGCGGGCACGCCCGTGGAAAGCAGCCTCCGCAGCCGCCTCCTGTTCCCGCGGCCATCCCGTACACGAGTGTGGAGCGCCTGCGCTTCAAAGACGCGAAATACGTTCCGCTGCCGGATACGGACACTGCCGTCCCGGCGCACTAATCGACAGTAGCGACTTGGCACAGCGCCATCGTCACGGCGCCAATGGGTTCGCGGGAATCGCCGGCGTTACCGACAATGTAAGCGTCTGGGTGTGCGTGATCGAGCTCGAACTCAACGGATTCCCCGAAACGCCAGTAGCCGTCAGGGTCACCGGCGCGCTGGTCACTGCAGCCGTGGACGCCGCGCTCAGCGCAAAGGTCTGCGGCGATCCGATGCCCACCGTAGCCGAGCCCGGTGCAACTCCCACACCGGTCGGCAGCCCGCTAAGCACCAGCGTGATGCTCCCGGTCGATCCCTTGACCCCGGACACCTGAATGATGACGGGTGTCGTGCCGCCCTGCGTGATCGTGGCGTTCGCCGTCTGCCCGCTCGCCAGCGACAACGCAAAGTCCGGGGGCCCGTTATTACCGCAGGCCGCAACCGTCAGTGGGAGGGCCCAAGCGAACGCCACCATCAATACATTCCATCGTCCACGCATTCGTTTGAAACCCCTCCCGCACTCTGTGAGTGGGATGCAGCTCTCCGGCTCAGCCCATCATAAGCGCGAGCGCCAAAGCTGCTTCGATACACTGTTGCTACCGCTCGCATCATCCTGCGAGCGAACGAAGAAGACGAGATCCTTATCCGCATGCACCGTTGGTCCCAGCTTTTTATCCCCACGCTCCGTGAAGCGCCCGCCGACGCCGAGGTCGCCAGCCACAAGTTCCTGCTCCGCGCTGGCTACGTCCGGCAGCTCAGCGCCGGCGTATATTCCTATCTCTTCCTCGGCCAGCGCTCGCTGAACAAGATCATCGCCATCGTCCGTCAGGAGATGGACAGGATAGGACAAGAGTTCTTCCTGCCCGCGCTGCTGCCGCGCGACATCCTGGAGGAGAGCGGCCGCTGGACCATCTTTGGCGACAACCTCTTCCGCCTTAAAGATCGCAAGGGAGCCGAGCTCGCCTTGGGCATGACCCACGAAGAGATCATGACCTCCATCGCGCGCAACGAGCTGCGCAGCTACAAGCAGCTGCCCCAGATCTGGTACCAGATCCAGACCAAGTTCCGCGACGAGCCTCGCCCCAAGTCCGGCCTCCTCCGCGTCCGCCAGTTCACCATGAAGGACGCTTACTCCTTCGACATCGACGCCGCCGGCCTGGACGACAGCTATCGGAAGCACGACCAGACCTACCGCGCTATCTTCACCCGCTGCGGCCTCTCGTTTGTCGTCGTTGAAGCCGACTCCGGCGCCATGGGCGGCTCCGGTTCGCAGGAATTCATGGTCTACAGCGACGCCGGCGAGGATCTGATCGCCTCCTGCGCCTCGTGCCATTACGCTGCGAACCTCGAGAAGGCGACCTCACGCCTAGCGCCGGTCGAAGACCTCGCCCCGACGGGCGACGGCAAGCCGGAGCGCATCCACACCCCCGGCAAGGCCGCCATCGCAGACATCGTCGCCTTTCTCAACATGCTCCCCCAGCACGACGTCAAAGCGCTGGCCTACATGGCTCTCGCGAAGGATGGAAACTGGAAGCCGCTCGCCGTCTTCCTGCGCGGCGACCACTCCGTCAACGAGGCCAAACTGCTCAACATCACCGGCGCGCGCGAGCTGCGATACATGGGCGCCGAAGAGCTGGAGACCTGGTTCAGAGGCCCCGCCGGGTACCTCGGCCCCGTCGGTCTGACAGCGGCGAAGCAGCCTTTGGGTGAAGGCCTCACCATGGTGCTCGACAAGGCCCTCGAAGGCCGCACCAACATGGTCGCAGGCGCCAACGAGCTCGACTACCACTTCCGCAACGTCACCCCCGGCCGCGACTTCACCCCCACCATCACCGCCGAGATCCGCAACGCCGTCGAAGGCGAAGGCTGCCCCGAGTGCGGCGAGCCGCTCAAAATCGGCAAAGCCGTCGAGATCGGCCACATCTTCAAGCTCGGCTGCCGCTATACGGAATCCATGAGCGCCCGCGTCCTCGACGCCGAAAGCAAGGAAGTTATCCCGGTCATGGGCTGCTACGGCATCGGCATGGAGCGCATCCTCACCTCCGCCATCGAGCAGTCGAATGACGCCAACGGCTTCTGGCTGCCGCCCTCCATTGCACCCTTCGACGTGGTCGTGACCGTGACCAACATCACCGACGCGCCGCTATTGGCCAAAGGCGAGCAACTCGCTCGCGATCTTGAAGCCGCGGGTTTCGATGTTCTCCTGGACGACCGTGACGAGCGCGCCGGGGTGAAATTCAAAGACGCCGACCTGGTCGGCATTCCTTACCGCATCAACGTAGGCAAAAAAGCGTCGGAAGGCATAGTTGAGCTGGTCACTCGAGCGACCGCAGGCGACCGATCCGCCACCCGCGAGGTGCCTCTGAACGAAGTAGCGGCTGCTTTGCGCGACGCTGTCGGCAAAGCGTCTTAAGCTCGGGCGAACACCTGAACTTCGTGCTCGATCCGGCTCTTTCGCTCGGTTCTCACTACACTCAAATCGTACTGCTGCTGCAGGTTCAGCCAGAACTCGGGGCTGGTGCCAAAATACCGCGCCAGCCGCAGCGCAGTCGTTGGACCTCGAAAGCTCTGGATCACCTAAGAAGCATAACGCATCACGTTATACGTATGGCGGCAGGGGAGGCCCGGAGGTACCCCGCTGGCCACGCCAACCGCCCGGTTCCGCCGCGTATCATAGGAATGCTGTGTCAGGCGGTCGCGAAAAGCCGCCCCGCCGACGTCAAACCATCAGGATGCCTTGCCCCAATCCAATCCCAGCCCGCTGGCTCGCGCCCGAAACGCTGTTCACTCGGCAGCAGCAGGTGCCGTCAGGAAATTCTCTATTTTGGCAGTAAAACTAAAGCTCCCGCCCAATCGCAGCATCGCTGAAAAGCCTGTCTGGGAGACGGCGCTGATTGTCGTCTGCATCGTTTTCACCTTCGCGCTGCTCATCATCGGCATCACCTTCACCTACTACTCCAATAAGTACAAAGAAGTCGTCGATCAGCGCCTGTCGCAACCGCTTTTCAGTCAGACTCCCCGGATCTATGCCGCGCCGCGCGAAGTCCGCATCGGCCAGAAGCTCACGGCCACGGCCGTCGCCCAGCAATTGCGCAGCGCCGGCTACACGCCGCCCGGCAGCAATCAATCGCCCATGGGCACCTATAATCTGAGCGGCGACAGCATCACGGTCCATCCGGGGGCACAGTCCTACCACTCGCAGGAAGGCGCCACCATCTCCTTCGACAACGGCATGGTGACCGCCATCTCCGGCGATGCCCGTCAGCTGCTCTCTGCTTACGAGCTCGAGCCGCAGCTCATCACCTCGCTTTCCGAGGGGCCAAACCGCGTCAAGCGCCGCCTCGTCACCTACGACGAGCTGCCCCCCGACCTGGTCAAAGCCGTCACCTCCATCGAAGACAAGCGCTTCTTCTCCCACGGCGGCGTCGATTACATCTCCCTGATGGGGTGGATTTATCACGATGTCCTCGGCGATCGCCGCTATCGCGGCGGCGCCTCCACGCTCACCATGCAGCTCTCGCGCAACTTCTTCGATCTCACGCGCGCCCGGAGCCTCCGGCGCAAGATCATCGAGACCGCCATCACCTTCCAGCTCGAACACCGGTACACCAAGCAGCAGATATTCCAGATGTATTCCAACGAAATCCCTCTCGGACAGCAGGGATCGTTCGGCATTTACGGCGTGGGCGAAGCCGCCCAGGCCTACTTCGGCAAAGATGTCCGCCAGCTCGATCTGGCCGAATGCGCGCTGCTCGCCGGGATGATCCAGCAGCCCAGCGCGTTCAATCCGTATCACCACCAGGGAAAGCGCGCCATCGCACGGCGCAATGTCGTCCTGGGCGCGATGGTGGAAACTGGCGACATCACACAGGCCCAGGCCGATGCAGCGAGGAACGAACCGCTGCGCCTGGCGCCCAGCACCTTCGACGGCGGGCTCGCCCCCTATTTCATCGACATCGTGCACGATCAGATCGTGCGCAGCTACGGCGAGCAGCAGTACAGCTCGCAGGGCCTGCGGGTCTACAGCTCGCTCGATCCCGATCTGCAGGAAGTCGCCAACCAGGCCATCGCAAGTGGTATGGAAAATGTGGACAAGCTGGTGGAGGCTCGCCGCAAACGGGTGAAACATCCGGAGGGCGTTGCCACGCCGCAGGTCGCGCTGGTGGCGCTTAACCCGCACACCGGCCAGGTGCTCGCGCTGGTCGGTGGCCGCAGCTACGGCTCTTCGCAGCTCAATCACGCCATCGCCCACCGGCCCACCGGTTCCATCTTCAAGCCATTCGTCTTTGCCGCGGCTTTCAATACCTCCCTCGCCGGAACGCAGCTCACCACCCCGGCCACGCCGGTCGAGGCAGCCGCCACCAACGGTCCCCCTGCTGACAGCGGAATCGTGGGCGACCCGTCTCCGCAGAACGGTGCGACTCCGCAGCCCACTGACCCTGGCCTGCACCATGGGCTCTTCACCGAAATCACTCTGCTCAACAGCGACCCACAGACCTTTGAAGGCGGTTATGCGCCGCGCAACTACGGCCATCACGGAACCGGCGAGGTGACTGCCCGATTTGCGCTGCAATGGTCCATGAACAACGCTACCGTCGAGCTGGCGCAGATGGTGGGCTACGACAACGTTGCGGCGCTCGCCCGTGATGCGGGTATCTCCGATGCCAAAGGCACGCCCGCTATTGCATTGGGTGCCTACGACGCCACGCCCATCCAGATGGCCGGTGCATACACCACTTTCGCCAACAACGGAACCCGCATCCTCCCATGGGAAATCGCCTCCGTCCGCACTACAAACGGCGATCCGCTAACCGATCACCAGCCGGACGAGAAGCCCATCCTCGATCCCCGCGTCGCCTATCTCACCACCAACATGATGCAGAACGTGATGAACGCCGGCACCGCCGCAGGCGTTCGCTCGCGCGGCTTCATGGCGCCTGCCGCCGGCAAGACCGGCACCTCGCGCGATGCCTGGTTCGCCGGATACACCTCCAACCTGATCTGCATCATCTGGGTGGGCAACGACGACTACTCCGACATCAAGTTGGAAGGCGCACAGCTTGCCGCGCCCATCTGGGCCGAGTTCATGAAACGCGCCATCCAGCTTCCCCAATATTCGGACACGCGCGACTTCCCCATCCCGCAGGGCGTGAACCTGGTCAAGCTGGATAAGAACACCAACCTGCTCGCCGATCAGACCTGCCCGGAAGACTATTACGCCGCGTTCCTCGAGGGCACCGCTCCCACCAATACCTGCTCCCATCCCAATGGCGACCAGAGAAACCTGTTCCAGAAGATCTTCGGGTTGGGCGGCGGGTCCCAGCAGCCGCTTCCGCCCAGCAACGCGCCGACCGTCCTGCCTCCTGGCCAGCCGCAGCAGCCTGCCAACAGTGCGCAAAACGCACAGAACGCGGACCAGCAGGAGAAGCCCAAGAAGAAGCGCGGCTTCTTCAGCCGTCTCTTCGGCGGCAAAAAGGACGACCAGCAGCAACAGGACCAGCAGCAGCAGAATCCGCAGTAAGCACGCTCCCTTCCCGGCGGTCTTCGAAGAAGACCGTTCCCATCTGAAACGGCGACGGGAAATTTCCCGGCAAGGTCTGCCATTTTATTTCGCTCGGTTCGTTACACTGGAAATAGAGAAGTGCTGAAAGCGCCCGCGGCGATCGCGGGCGCTTTTCATTTTGATCGCTGGCGTTCAACCTGCCCCCTCCGGCAGCAACCTGCCTAAACCAAGGCGTGCCCCAGAGTCGGTGCAAAGTTGCGCCCGTAAGTCTATTGCTTAGAGATCTTTAGCCTCTAAGCCCTTTAGATCACCAGACTTAGGCCTCCAGAGGCAGCCTAAGAACTTGCTGGATAAGGACTTACATCCCAGTACCACGGATGGGAGGGGGAGGGGGCAGTATGATGGAGAGCCAGGCACACCTTGTGGTCCAGAATAGATATTTAGCTGGGATTTAGCAGCGATTCATGCGATACTGGATCGGTAAAGGAGCATCCCGTTATGGCCGTGATGGCAATGCCCCGCCCTGATCTGGCTGCGCACCGCGAATCGCTTCGCCTGCCCACGACCGAAATCGTTAGCCAGTTGGTTGCCATCCTCGGCCGCAAGCTGACGGCGTATATCGGCAAGGTGAAAGACGTTCGAGCGGTAGACCGCTGGATGGCGGGCGGCGAGATCTATGGCGATGCCGAGCAGCGTCTTCGCTTCGCCTTCCAGGTGGCCCGCACCCTGCGCGAGCAGGACACGCCCTCTGTCGTGCAGGCGTGGATGACCGGCGTGAACCCCGAGCTCGGCGATCGTGTTCCGCTGCGCCTGATGCGCGACGGCGACCTGAATACCGTCGGATCCGAGGTGCTGCGCGCCGCTCGCGCCTTCCTTGCTGGCGGCTAACCCGCTCCTTGGCTGACCGTATTCATCCCGCGGCTTTCCCCCGGCCAGAGACAGTTTGCAGTGCTACTCTCCTGTTGCAGGAAAGCTCCCCTTGTCCCCAGAATCCTCATCTGTTGCACCGCCGCGATTGGAATTTCGGGCTCCTGGCGAGCCGCTGCACCGCATCGGCCGCTGGCCGGACCCGTGGCAGCCGCCCGACTGGGCGCACGCGCATTCCGATGGCACCTTCGGCAACCGCTTTGACGACCCCCAGGCCTACTACCGAGTGATCTACGCGTCCAGCCAGCGCCTCGGCTGTTTTCTCGAGACGCTCGCCCGCTTCCGGCCCGACCTCACTCTGCTGGCAGAGTTCGCCCAGATCGAGGGCGACGACGACTTCACGCCGCTTGCTACCGTACCGGCAACCTGGCTGCCGACCCGGCTCATCGGCAGCGCGCAGGCGGACGGCCAGTACGCTGACGTCTACGCGCCCGAATGGATCGCCTATCTTCGCCGCGAGCTTGCCTCCACCGCAGTCGCGCTGGGCCTTTCGGAAATCGATGCCGCCACTCTGCAGGCGGGAAGGCCGCGAAAGCTCACGCAGGACGCTTCGCTGGTCGTCTTCCGTAATGGCTACGACGGGGTCTTCTATCGCTCGCGCTACGGGCACTCCATCGAAAACTGGGCCATCTTCGAGCCCTTTCCTCTGCGCAACACCTCGGGAGCCGAAATCATTGTCGGCGATCCGGATCTGCATCAGGCGCTCCGCATTCACGGGCTCACCATGACGGAGAGCACCATTCGCCCCACCGCTCCGTCGATCTAGCGCACCACGTCCGGCTGGCACACGGGACACCAATAGGTCGACCGCGCCCCCGGCCCTTGCCTCTGCATCCGAACCGTCGCACCGCAGCGCCGGCACTCTTTGCCGCTTCGCCGATAAACCCAGAGCCGCGCGCCCGGGTCGGAGGCCCGCGTCGTCCGTCTTAATCCGGTGTAAGTCACCATGCCGCCATCTGCGCCGTCCTTTACATTTGCTTGCAGAAATTGCTGCGCGCGATCAAGAATGCACTCGATCTCTGCAGGCGACAGCGTGCTCACATGCCGGAAAGGGTGCACGCTGCACGCGAAGAGCACTTCGCTCTTATAGACATTCCCAAGGCCCGCCATGACGCGCTGGTTCAGCAGGACGTTCGCTATTTCCTCACCGGCGTGCGCGAGCAGCCGCTGCCTCGCCTCGTTCGCCGCAAAATCCACACCGAGAAGATCCGGGCCTAGGGCAGGAATATTCGAATCGCGCGCGAGTGACATCGCTGTATAAAACTTTGCCACCGGCACGTTGAAGGCGACAGCCTCGAGATCGGCGGTCGCGATAACAGCACGCATTTGACGGCGCGGGCGCTGCCAGCGCTCTCCCGTTCGGTAGATGTGCCAGGAGCCGGACATCAGCATATGCGTCACCAGGATGAGGTCGCCGGAGAAATGGATCAGCAGCCATTTGCCGCATGACTCGACCTTTACCACCGTGCGCCCCGCCACTGGCGTGTTGTCATCGACGCTCGCAAGCGGCGCGAGCGCGGTCTCGAAGCGCGTTACTACCTTGTCTCCGAGAGCTAGGCCCAGCGCTCGTGCCGCCCGGAATATTGTATCTCCTTCGGGCACCTATTGCGCCTCGGAAGCAGTTTCGCGTTCCCGCGCTGGAGAAGGCGGCCGCCGCACATTGAATCCGTTCGGTGCGGCGTGGAAGCCCGCATCCAGCAGGAACCGCGCCACGAAATGCGCTCCCACCGGCTGTCCATTGATTTGCGCGACCACGAGTCCAGCGCTGCGGTCGCCCTCGCGCGATGCCATCTCCCGCTGCGCCGTCTCAACCAGGAATTGCGCCAGCTCGCGTGCGGCATGCGACCGCTCCGGCTCCTCCGCCGGTAAAAACACCTGCAGGTTCGGATTGCCGCGGCGCAGATACCCCACCATCTCTCCATTGCGCAGCACCACGCTCGCTCCCACACTGCGCGTCAGACTGCGCGGCTGACCGTCCCCATCGGGGGACTCGTTGGCAGAACTCTCAGCGGAAGGCCAGCGCAGTGTCGCACCATACGGATTCGCCGGATCAGTCGCAGCCAGCAGCACCATCTCCGGCTTCTCTAAGCGCGCCTGCTGACGCAAGGAGCGCAGCAGATCCACCGCAGCCGGTAGCGCAAACTGCGTCGCGCCCAGCCCGGCAACAAAATATCCACGCCGCACTCGGCCGCTCTCTTCCATCGCCTTCAGCACGTCATAGACGGCGCTGAAGCCTCCGGGCAGGTTCTCCTGCGCGACACTTTCGCGCGTCAGAACGCCGTAACGCACCAGCAGTTGATTCGCAATCGCATGGCTCCAGTTCGTCACTGCCGTGGCATCTTTGGCTGACTCGGGCTGCGGTACAAGCGTCCACCGGCCCTGTGCGCTTGGCGGCGTGGTACGACGCGACCGAAATGCCGCTACCTGAGCCCCGCTCGAGTGCGCGCGCTTCGGCTGCTTGCCGGGACGCGCGGTGTAGGCACGCAGCGCATGAAACGTGTCGTTCGTGACAAGCCCTCGCCAAACCAGCGTCCACAGCGCATCCAGCGTCTCGCCCGGATACCCGCCGCCCAGAGCCTCATGAATCTGCGCGAAAAACACCGCCCCACCGCGTTCCAGCTGCTGCAGGATGGCCTGCTCCTTCGGCGCCATCTCCACGGCAGCCAGCGCGTTCTGTCGCACCGGCGGCAGCAGCGTTCCCAGCCGGTCGGACAGATACAGCGCGATGCGGCCGTCGTGCTCGCCCAGAGGATCCAGCCCCACCCATACCACCTCACCCGCGGCGATCAGCGTGTCCAGTTGCCCCGGAGCATAATTCCCCAGCCGGGCGGGCAGAATCGCGGTCTCTACTAGAGAGGCGGGAAGCGGCGCGCCCTGCAGGCTCTCGATCGTGTCCAGCAGCGAATCCAGCCCGCGCCGCCGTTGCAACACGCCCTGCCAGTGGGTGTTCAGACGCGCCAGCATCTGCTGCTCCACCGGCTCAATCTCCTTTCGTAACCGAGCCAGCGACTTTCTGCGGATCAGCCGCAGAACCTCGGCATCGCACCACTCGCGGTGTACGCCCCCGGGCCGGAAGCCGCCCTCGACCACACGACCATCGAGCAGCAGCCGGCGCAACCCCGCGTCGACGGGCTGCGCGCCCAGCCCGAAGCGCTTCTCGACGTCGCCCTGCGTAAACGGCCCATGCGTGCGCGCGTACCGCCGCACCAGCTCGAGCACGGGCTGCGCTACCGACTCCAGCAGCGCGCGCGGCAGTCCCGGCGGCAGCGGAATGCCAAGCGCGTCGCGATACCGAGCAGCATCCTCGACGGCAATCAGACGCTTTTCGCCGGCAATCTTCACCTCCAGCAGCCGCTTCGCCCGTAGCAGCCGCTCGGTGTGGATGGCCACATCCGGTGCTGCAAGCCTCAGCAGCAGCTCGGCGCGATTCAGGTCGCCCAGCCGCAGCAGCAGGTCATGGATGCCATCCGCGCTGCGTGCCTTTTGTGTTTCCATCAGCGCCTGCAGTTGCTCTTCGACCTCGGCGATCGCGTCGGCATCCAGCAACTCGCGAAGATCCGCGTCGCCCAACAGCTCGCGCAACTGCTCCTGATCAATCGACAACGCCTGCGCACGCCGCTCCGCCAGCGGTGCGTCGCCGTCGTAGATATAGTTCGCGACGTAACTGAACAGCAGCGACGACGCAAATGGTGAGGGCGTCTTCGAGTCGGCCACATGCACGCGTGTCGTACGCGCATTGACGGAACGCAGAACCTCCAGAAACGCCGGCATATCGAAAACATCGCGGACGCACTCGCGATACGCCTCCAGAAGCATCGGGAACGCCGGATATCGTGCCGCCACGCTCAGCAGATCGTAGGCGCGTTTGCGCTGGGCCCACAGTGGCGCACGTCCCGTAGCTCTTCGCCGCGGCAGCAATAGGGCACGAGCCGAAGCTTCGCGGAACTTAGCGGAAAAGAGCGCGGTCGAACCCAACTGCCGCAGCACCAGATCAGAAGCCTCGGCGGGATCGAGCAGGATCAGCTCCGGGTCAGGCGGCGCATCCGTCTCCGGAAAGCGGAGCACAAATCCGTCATCGGCCCACATGGTCTCCACATCGCCGCGGCCGCTTGCGCGCAGCCGGCCGCTGATAGCCATGGCCCATGGCGCATGCACGCGGCTGCCGAACGGCGTCAGGACGCACACGCGCCAGTCACCAAGCTCATCACGCACACGCTCAATTACGATGGTGCGGTCATCCGGCACCGCTGTAGTTGCTAGTTCCTGATCGGCAAGAAAGCGCAGCAGGTTCTCCGCCGCCTGCGGATCAAGGTCGTGCTCCCGGGTTAGCCGCGACATCGCCGCATTGCGTGGCATTTCGCGCAGTTCGCGGACGAGCGCGCCGATCCGCTGGCCGAACTCCAGCGGTCGCCCGGCAGTGTCGCCATGCCAGAAGGGCATCTTGCCCGGCTCACCGGGAGCCGGCGAGACCAGGACACGATCGTGCGTGATCTCATCGATGCGCCACGTCGTCGCACCCAGGATGAAGGTCTCGCCCGTGCGGCTCTCGAAGATCATCTCCTCGTCCAGTTCGCCCACGCGCACCGGCCGCCCCTCCGTCCCGGAAAGGAAGACGCCATACAGCCCGCGGTCCGGAATCGTGCCGCCATTCAGGATCGCGAGCATCTTCGAGCCGTCGCGTGGCGTCAGCAGGTTTCGCACGCGATCCCAGGTAATGCGAGGCCGCAGCTCCGCGAACTCATCCGACGGATACCGCCCCGCGAGCAGATCGAGGACACCCTCGAATGCGCCCCGACTCAGCTCTGCGAACGGCGCTGAGCTGCGCACGATTGCGAACACGTCATCGACCGTGATCTCTGCAGGCGGAGGGGGTTCTTTCCGCGAACGCGGCGTTCGAGAGACGCGAGGCGGTTGCGCCACGGTCGCGACTATCTGCTGCGCCAGCACATCCAGCGGGTTGCGTAGATAGCGTGTAGACTCCACCTGCCCCTCATGCATCGCGCGCGTCACCGCGGCGCACGCCACCAGGTCGGCGCGATACTTGGGAAAGATCACTCCCTCGCTCGCCGCGCCCACGTGGTGCCCCGCGCGTCCTATGCGCTGCATCCCGCTCGCGACAGAAGGCGGTGCTTCGATCTGGATCACCAGATCCACGGCGCCCATGTCGATGCCCAGCTCCAGCGATGAGGTACACACCAGCGCGCGAATCTTCCCGGCCTTCAGCAGCTCTTCGATCTCCGAACGCTGCCCCGCCGCGAGCGAACCATGATGCGCGCGTGCGATTGCTTCGCCCGCAAGATCGTTGATCGCGCCGGCCAGTCGTTCAGTGGTGCGCCGGTTGTTCACGAAGATCAGCGTGGAGGTACGCTCGCGCACAATCGCCAGCAGCCGCGGATGGATCGCGCTCCAGATGGAAGTGCGCTTCGGCCCCTGCGAAGCTGCGCCGCTCGGCAGCTCCTCCACTTGCCCAAGCCGCGCCATGTCTTCCACCGGCACCTCGATGCGCAGATCCAGACGCTTTGGCTCGCTCGCATTCACGATCGTCACCGGCCGGAAGCGCACCACCTGCTCTTCGCGCGCGGCAACGGTTTCGGCAGTCTCGTCGCGAGTGAAACCCGCCTCCATCTCCTGGGCCAGATCGGCAGAGGCCTCGGCCGGCGACTCCGCGGCGGACGCGAGTGAATCAGAGAGGGCCCCGTCCGCGCCAGCCAGAAAATGAGCCACCTCTTCCAGCGGCCGCTGCGTGGCGGAAAGCCCGATCCGTTGGAAGGGCTTTTCCGTGATTGCCTGCAACCGCTCCAGCGACAGCGCCAGATGCGCGCCGCGCTTGGTCGGCACCAGCGCGTGGATCTCATCCACAATCACCGTGTCCACACCGCGCAGACCCGCGGCAGCATCGGAGGTCAGCAGCAGATACAGTGACTCCGGCGTTGTGATCAATATCTCCGCCGGATGCCGGCGGAAGAGTGCGCGCTCCTTCTGCGAGGTGTCGCCGGTGCGCACGGCAATCGCCGGCTCGCGCACCGCAATCCCCGCGCGTCGCGCCATGTTTGCAATCCCAGCAAGCGGAGAGCGCAGGTTGCGCTCCACGTCAACCGCCAGAGCCTTCAGCGGGCTGATATAGATGACGCGGCACGCCTCCGCTCCTTTCGGCGCAGGCTCCAGCATCAGCCGGTTCAGGCACCAGAGAAACGCCGTCAGCGTCTTACCGGTTCCGGTCGGCGCCAGGATGAGCGTGTGTTCTCCCCGCGCAATCGCGGGCCAGCCCAGCACCTGCGGAGCCGTTGGACGATCGAAGACGGCGCGAAACCACTCCGCCGTGACGGTGTGGAATAGATCGAGCACCTCTCCGGCTTGTTTCGGCTTTGCCTTCTCTTTCGCCATTCCGCTCCATTGATCAGTTGACCAGCTGGACTCAGCTGATCAGATGCCCAGACGGCTCTCCTCCCGTCCGGGATTTCCGTGGTCTCCCAACCTCCATCCGCTGGCTTGCCCCGAGGTCAGGCAACAGCATGCTCGAATCCCAGCCATTCCAGACCGCCATTCAGTAGAATGCCCGACGGTGCTCGCAGGCTTCAGCAGACGACCTCAAAAAAAGTTTGAAAACCTGTCGATTCCTTTCCTCTCCGTTCGACGCGTGGATAGAGACGTTTCCTGGATTGATATCCGGAAGTCCCGATCACCGCCATTTAAGGAGATACAACGATGCAATTCCTCACCTTCTACACGCCCAATCCCTCCGCTCACCAGGGTCCGCCCAGCAAGGAGTATATGGACCAGATGAACAAGCTGATCGAAGAGTCCATGAAGTCCGGCGAATTGGTCGCCACCGGCGGCCTGACTCCTCTCCACCAGGGCGCGCGTGTCATTCAGACCGGAGCCCAGGTCACCATCACGGATGGGCCCTACATCGAGTCCACTGAGGTCATCGGCGGCTTCGCCATCCTCGAAGTACCCTCCAAAGAGGCCGCCATCGAGTCCTCAAAGCGCTTTCTGAAGATTGCCGGCGATGGCCAGGTAACCATCCGTCCTCTGATGAATCCGGACGACACATGCACCGGCGAACCGGCCATGGCCACGCAGTCCGCAGATTAGAGAGGGAGACCCATGCGTTTCATGATGCTGATGATTCCGAAGGGATACGAGCAGGCGGCGCCGGGCACCATGCCGGATGCCAAGGCCGTCGAGGCCATGATGAAGTACAACGAAGAGCTGCAGAAAGCCGGCGTCCTGCTCGCGCTCGAAGGACTGCACCCACCCTCCATGGGCGCGCGTGTCTCCTTCGCCGGAAGCAAGCCGAAGGTGACAGACGGCCCGTTCGCCGAAGCGACTGAGGTGCTCGGCGGCTTCTGGATGATCCAGGTGAAGTCAAAGGAAGAGGCGATTCAGTGGGCCACCCGCTGTCCGGGATCCCCGAACGAAGTCATCGAGATACGCCAGATCATGGAGATGACCGACTTCCCTGCCGAAATGCAGGAGGCACACGAGGGTTTCACCGAAATGCAAACGCACTCCGGCTGATCCACCAACCGCGCTCTTCTTATAGGAGGAGCGCGGCCTCCACCCCAAAAAGAAACGCGAGGACAAAGCTATGCCTGTATCTGTTGAAAGCGTCGCACCGTCGAAAACACGGCTTTGGACCGGCCGCATTCTCAGTGCGGTCGCTCTCCTCTTTCTCCTCTTTGATGGCGTCATGAAGCTCATTCGCCCGCTGCCGGTTACACAGGCAATGACGCAGCTCGGGTTCCCTGTACACCTCTCCGTACCCATCGGCATCATTCTGCTCATCTGCACCGCCCTTTACGCCTTCACGCCCACTTCCGTGTTCGGCGCAGTCTTGCTCACGGGATATCTTGGTGGAGCAGTGGTGTCCCAGTTACGGATCGGCGCTCCGCTGTTCTTCAATACGCTTTTCCCGGTGTACTTCGCCATATTGTTGTGGGCTGGCGTCTATCTGCGGGAGCCGCGTCTGCAGGCACTCATACCCGTTCGCAAATATTTTCCTGAGGTGTAACGATGCGATTCGTAGTTTTGCGTAAAACCGAGAAATGGATGGAGTCCGCGCCGCCCGATCCCGAGCTGATCGCCGCCATGCAGCACTACGACGAGGAGATGCGCAAGGCCGGCGTGCTGGTCGCCGTCGAGCGCCTGCAGCCCAGCGCAAATGCCACTCGCCTGCACATCGCAGCAAGGTAAATCCCATACGATCGACGGCCCATTCACCGAATCGGCCGAGCTGATCGCCGGCGTCAACATCATCGATGTCGCTTCGCTCGAAGAAGCCATCGCCTGGATGAAGCGCTGCCCCACGCTGCAGGGGCCAAGTATCGAAGCGGAATTCGAAATCCGCCCTGTGTTCTAGGCTCGGCAGAGTTCCGGGCGTTTGCGCGCGCGCAGCGAAAGATGATTTCATCGATGCGGTTACCCAGCCGTGGCCTCTGCTGACATTGACCCCGTCCAAACCGACCGAAGCCAAATCGATCGCACGATCGACGCGGTATGGCGCATGGAGTCCGCGCGTGTCATCGCCGGCCTCACGCGCATCGTGCGCGATGTCGGCATCGCCGAAGAGCTCGCTCAGGACGCACTGGTGGCGGCGCTCGAGCAGTGGCCGCAGTCCGGCGTTCCGCAGAACCCCGGCGCCTGGCTCATGGCTGCGGCCAAGCATCGCGCCATCGACATCCTGCGCCGCAACACGCGACTGGAGCGCAAACATGAGGAGCTTGCGCGCGAACTGGAAGAGCAGCAGCAGCGCTCCTTCGCCGATTTCGCAACCGCTCTTGCCGCTGCCGCCGATGGCGATATCCAGGACGATCTGCTGCGGCTGGTCTTTATTTCCTGCCATCCCGTGCTCTCGCCCGAATCGCGCGTCGCCCTCACGCTTCGTCTGCTCGGCGGTCTTACCACACCGGAAATCGCGCGCGCCTTTCTTGTGCCTGAACCCACCATCGCGCAGCGCATTGTGCGCGCCAAGCGCACGCTGGCCGAAGCACACGTGCCCTTCGAAGTGCCCACAGGCCTTGATCGCGCCGCGCGGCTCTCGTCCGTCCTTGAAGTCGTCTACCTCATCTTCAACGAGGGCTACTCCGCTACAGCCGGCGAAGACTGGCTGCGGCCTGCACTGTGCGAAGATGCGCTGCGACTCGGCCGCATCCTCGCCGGCCTCGCACCACAGGAACCGGAAGTGCATGGCCTGGTCGCGCTGATGGAGATACAGGCCTCGCGTTCTGCTGCACGTCTCGGCCCGGCGGGCGAGCCCATCCTGCTGCTCGACCAGGACCGCAGCCGCTGGGACCAGATCCTCATCGGCCGCGGCCTTGCCGCGATTGCCCGCGCCGAAAAGCTCAGCGGAAATCCCGGTCCCTACACGTTGCAGGCGCAGATCGCCGCCTGCCATGCGCGGGCCCGCAGCGGCGACGAGACGGATTGGAAGCGCATCGCAGCCATCTACGCGGCTCTCGCCCAGCGACAGCCGTCGCCCATCGTGGAGCTCAACCGTGCCGTCGCGCTCGCCATGGCATTCGGGCCGCAGGCCGGCCTCGATCTGATCGATGAGATTGCCGCAGAGCCTTCCCTGGCCAATTATCATCGTCTGCCCAGCGTGCGCGGCGAGCTGCTCTTCCGCCTCGGACGACATAGCGAAGCGCGTCCCGAATTCGAGCGTGCAGCGGCGCTCGCGCGCAACGCCCGGGAGCGGGATCTACTGCTCCAGCGCGCAGGCGAGTGTGCGCCTGCGAGTTCGACCGACGCGCGTTCCGGCTAAAAGGATTTGCAACTACTGAAGATCAAATATCCAGGCGCCGTATTCTCCGGACCTGAAGAACTTTGCCGGTGGCTGACATAACGTCGCGCGCATGTGCGGCGAGCGTGGTCCCGCCACCTTCGGCTCGCTCAGATCGAAGCAACCGTTGCCCAAAGCTACGGCATTGGTCGAGACGTAATACCGAACGCGGTACTCCTTCAGCACGTCGAGCAGATTGCGTTGATCGCGAATGTTATCAAGGAACTTCCTGTCCATCACCAATCCTTCCAGTTGCACGATGGGCTGGCCGATCAGGACGGCTGGAGTTCCCGCTGCATCACCCATTCCATAAATTCCCGGATGTCCAGCCGCAAAACCCTTGAGCTGAACCGCCAGGTCCACAATCTGAGTATTTTCCGGTGTCTTACGCAGTCCCACACAAAAGAGAGCGCACAGCACAAATGCGGCGCCCCACAGAATGTATCGCGCCCGCGACCAACCGGCAAACACACTGCGGAGCAACAAAAGGCCGCCGATGGCTGACACAATGAACGGATAGCGGTACCAGATCCACAGGCCCCAATCGCTGGATACCGACAACGCCGCCAGATAGACCGGCGTAAACACCAACATGACCCAGAAAAGTACCGGCTGCCTGCGTTGGAACAGGCCATAGAGAAATCCGGCAGCAATCAGCAACAGAGCCGGAATCAGAAAGGCCATGGCAACCAGGCCGAGTGGGTGAAACAGAGTCTCCAGCGTCTTCGCACTGAAGGCATAGCCAGGCTGAAGATGCTTTGCACTACTCGAAACCGGGCCCAGACTCCCAAAGAACAAGAGATTCGTCGCTGCATAAACAAAGACGGGAAGCAGTCCGAGGCAGATCCAGGGCACACGGCGCAGCAGCAGCGAGCGATGCTGGGTCAGTAGCAGACCGATGAAATAGAGGACCAGCAACAGAACCGTATCCAGTCGGGAGAGGATGACCAAGGCTGCCAGAAATCCGGCCCACGCGGTAGCGCGCGGCGATCGCAGGTAGTTCTCACCGTCAACAAACAACAAAAAAGACAACAACAGCGGCACCGTAAGAATGACTTCCATGCCCGTCCGGTCCATGGAAAGGGTGAACAGCGCCGCCCATGCCGCCCAGAACGCAGCGATGAGCGGGTTGATGGAATGGCGGCTGAGAAACTTCTGCGCGATCACGTACGTACTCGCCGTGGCGGCCACAGTGAGCACGGCAACGCCGGCGAAGACTCCCTGGTCGCCGCCGCAGAAGTAGAAGGCCGCAACCACCAGCAGCCACAATGGATGGTAGCCGTTCGTCAGGGTTGTTCCGTCGAACGTGGACCTGCCGTGACCGGCTAGATTGTGTGCAATCTGCAGATAATAAAAAAAATCATCTGCGTAATAGGCCATGATGTGGTGAGAAAGAAACGGAAGTGCGACCGTGGCAATCGCCGTGAAAGTCACTGCGGCCAAAATAACGTTGGGCAGCACTTTGCGCCCTGGGTCTGGAGTCTTCAAGGGGGAATACCCGTTTGTCTACGCTGGAGCGAGTTCCCCTGATGATATGACACCCTATGGGTCAGGAAGTGGCCGCCACTGTTGCTCAGGCGCGCACGTGCTTGCTCCTCTGCAGTTGCCAGCCAGCCGTCCACTCAGTAGCCTCGAACGAGATGCCTTCCTCCCCCACCACGATATCTGCCGCACAGCAGGTAGAGTTGCGCTCAGCCGCCAACAAAGCCGCGCAGCAGGCGTATGCTCCCTATTCCAGCTTCCGGGTGGGCGCAGCCCTGCTGTTGGAGAGCGGAGAGATTATCGACGCAGCCAACGTTGAAAACACCTCTTATGGTCTCAGTCTCTGCGCGGAGCGCTCCGCTGTGGCCCGCGCCGTTGCACAGCATGGGCCGCAAATCCGAATCGTCGCCATAGCAGTAACCAACCTGGGCGATCGACCCTGCTCACCATGCGGGGCCTGCCGCCAGGTGTTGGCCGAGTTTATGCCGCCGCATGGTCTAGTACTCTTTGCGTTCGATGGAGCACCTCAAATCCTCACGCTCGCCGACCTGCTTCCATTCGGCTTCTTCCTTGCACATGCCGAATAACCCAGCCGCAGCCCTCGACACTGCGAGCATCATCCGCCGCAAGCGCGACGGACACGCGCTCACCGCTGAAGAGATCGCGCATATCGCCCATGGCGCCGGTGACGGCTCGATAGATGACGCGCAGCTCAGCGCTTTTTTAATGGCGACCTTCTTGCGCGGCATGGAGCCCGCGGAAGTTCACGCGCTCGCGCAGGCGATGCGTTCCTCCGGCGTGCAGCTTGATCTGCGCCGCCCCGCGAACGGTGGTCCTGCTCGTCCTACCGCCGATAAGCACTCCACCGGGGGCGTCGGCGACAAAACCTCGTTTCTCGTGGCTCCCATTGCGGCAGCCGCCGGCCTGCGCGTTCCCATGGTTGGCGGGCGGGCGCTTGGCCACACCGGAGGCACACTCGACAAGCTCGAATCCATTCCCGGCTATCGCACCACGCTCTCGCCCGCCGAGATGCAACGGGTCATCGACGAGTGCGGCTGTTGCATCGTCGGCCAGTCCGCCGATCTCGTTCCCGCAGACCGTAAGCTCTACGCGCTCCGCGATCACACCGGCGCAGTCGAAAGTCCGTATCTCATCGCTTCTTCCATCATGAGCAAAAAGCTCGCCGAAGGCCTCGACGCGCTGGTGCTCGATGTGAAGACTGGCTCCGGGGCGTTTCTTCCCGACCCCGCCGTCTCCCGCTTCCTCGCTCGCCTCATGGTGGAAACTGGCGAAGCGGCCGGTACCCGCACCGTAGCCTTACTCACCGATATGTCGCAGCCCCTGGGACGGTTCACTGGGAACTCGGTCGCAATCCTTGAAGCCCTGGCGCTCCTACGCGGAGATCGACACGAGCTCAGCGAAGAGCTTCGCGAGCTCTCCCTTCTCCTTGCCGGCTGGATGCTGCACCTTACCGGCGTCAGCAACACGCCGCAGGACGGCCGCTCGCGCGCCGAGGCAATCTTGACCAGCGGGGCGGCACTGCGGCATTTTGAAAAGATGGTCACGCTGCAGGGCGGCGATCTGGCCGCTCTCACCCACGCACCCGCGCACCGCCGCGAAGTACGCGCATCCCGCTCCGGCTTTCTCTTTTCCATGAATACCGCGGCCATTGGCTGGGCCGTGCAGCGGCTCGGCGGCGGGCGCACAAAGCCGGACGAATCTGTTTCCGCTCACGCCGGTATTGAGATGCACGTAAAGCTCGGCGCTCAGCTCCGCGCCGGCGATCTTCTCTGCACACTCTACGCGGACGATGCGCACCGCTTGACCGCGCCGGAACGCCTGATTGCCGAAGCAATCGTCATCGCGGATGCGCCGCCCCGCCCTACACTGCTGGTGCACGAAGTGCTCACCCGCGATACTCTGGCCCAGACCGCAATCTAGAAACCCCGTTCAGGACTGATCTTTGGCGCGATTCACCGGAATCCTTGGCCTGCTCACCATGCTGCTGCTGGCATGGCTCTTCTCTACGAATCGTCGCGCCATCCGCGTACGCACCGTGGCCTGGGGCGTCGGGTTGCAAATTACGTTTGCTTTCCTCGTGCTGCGCTGGAGCCTTGGCCGAGACGCCATGGCGCACGCCGGAAACGCGGTAAACAAGCTGCTCAGCTACGCCTTCGCCGGCTCGGAATTTATCTTTGGCGATCTCGGCAAGCAGCACTCCTCCTTCGGCGCCATCTTCGCTTTCCAGGTGCTGCCCACCATCATCTTTATCTCTGCGCTCTTTGCCGCGCTCTATCACCTCGGCATCATGCAGATCATCATCCGCGGCTTTGCCTGGTGCATGCAGCGGACCATGCGCATCTCTGGCGCCGAATCGCTCAACGTTGCCGCTTCCATCTTCATGGGGCAGACCGAAGCGCCGCTCTCCATACGCCCCTTTCTCGCCAGGCTGACGCGCTCCGAGCTGATGACCATCATGACCAGCGGCATGGCGCACGTCTCAGGCGGCATCATGGCGGCTTATATCCTCTACGGCATCGACGCCAAGCACCTGCTCGCCGCCGTCATCATGACCGCGCCCGGCACCATCCTGGTTGCGAAGATGCTGGTGCCTGAAACCGAAACTCCCGACACGCTCGGCCACGTGCATCTGCCCGAATCCGAAGAGCATCGCGAAGAGAACTTTCTCGGCGCCGTCGCTCGCGGCACCATCGACGGCGGACGGCTCGCCTTCAACGTCGCCATCATGCTCGTCTCGTTCGTCGCGCTCATCGCGCTGGTTAACGGCATCTTCGGCGGCGTGCACAACTGGCTCAGCCCGCATCACATCCCGTTCCCTACGTCGCTCGACGAGGTCCTTGGCTGGATCTTCGCGCCCATCGCGTGGCTCATCGGCATCCCCTGGCACTCGGCGCCGATCGTCGGCAACCTGCTCGGCACCCGCATGGTCATCAATGAGCTCATCGCCTATTCGGACCTTGGCGCGCTCAAAGGCACCCTCGATGCACGCTCCTTCACCATAGCCACCTTCGCGCTGTGCGGCTTTGCCAACCTGAGCTCCATCGGGATCCAGATCGGCGGCATTGGCGCGCTCATTCCGGAGCGCCGCAACGAGTTGGCACGCCTCGGACTGCGCGCCATGCTGGCCGGCACTATGGCGAATCTCATGTCCGCATCGATCGTCAGCGTGCTGCTGAAATAATCACATTCCGGCCGAGCCGAGGGATCCGCTGTTCTACGATCTACGCAAGGAGCAACGTCCCATGGCAACAGAAGACGATCTCGACCGCATCGCCCGCCAGGAGCGGGAGCTGCAATGGACGTCCTTCAACGAAGACGACGCGTGGCAGCTCGGCTCGACGCTACGTGAGCTCGCTCGGGAGCGCCAACTCGCGATTGTCATCGACATTCGCCGCTTCGCCCCTCATCTCGGCAACCAGGCGGGTGCGCCGCTTTTCTATGCCGCGCTGCACGGCACCTCGCCTGACAACGCCGAATGGGCCCGTCGCAAGGCCAACGTTGTAGCGCGCCTCTTTCGCAGCAGCTACGCTGTCGGCTTGTCGCTCAAGGCGCGCAATGTCACTCTGCAGGAAAAGTACGATCTTCCGCTAGCCAACTATGCAGGCCACGGCGGCGCTTTTCCCATCACGCTCGCCGGCACGGGAGTCATCGGAGCGGTCACCGTCTCCGGCCTGCCACAGCGCGACGACCACGAGCTCGTCGTCGAAGCCCTCTGCCTTGAGCGTAACCGCCATTACGCCGACCTGCGCCTGCCCGCGCTGGATTGAAGGGTCATTGCGTGCGCAGCGTTTTCATCGGATCAGTCTGCGCGGCGCGATACGCCGGGGCAGCGCTCGCCAGAAACGCAACCGCCAGTAGCACCAGCGACATCCCGCAGAAGGTCAGCGCGTCAAATGGCTTCACTCCATAGAGCAGCGTCGCAAGAGATCGTGTGACCACAAACGAGATCCCCAGTCCCGTCACAACTCCAATGGCCGCCAGCACCATCCCGCGTTTCAGAATCATCCGCAGCACATCGCCGCGTTGCGCGCCCACAGCCAGCCGCAGCGCAATCTCCAGCGCCCGCTGCTCCACGATGTACGCCAGCACGCCGTACAGACCCACCGCCGCAAGCAGCAAAGCGATTGCTGCAAAAGCCGTCAGCAAAAGTGTCTGAAAACGCGCCGGAGCGACTGCTTGGGATACATAGAAGTCCAGCGGATGCAGACGATAGACCGGAATGTTCGAATCCATTTCCGCCACCGTCGCCTGCACAGCACGCTCCAGCGCCGCCGGATCACCGGCCGTTCGCATCACCAGATACGGCGTTGTGATCACCGCCTGCGTCCACGGCAGGTAATAGTGCGGCACCGGCTCCGCTGCCAGCCCACGCTGGCGAATATCGCCCACAACCCCCACAACCTCGCGTACCGGATGCTCGACGACATCATCACCAAGATCCACGGTCACGTGCCTGCCAATCGGATTGACGCCGGCAAAATACTTCTTCGCAAATGCCTGGTCGATGATGATCACCGGCGGACTCTTCGGCTGGTCCAGATTGTTGAAGGTGCGGCCTGCAATCAAAGAAATCCGCATGGTTTCGAAGTATCCCGGCAGCGCCAGCCCGAGCGCCTCGCTCGGATGATCCGCCTTCGCCACCGGATGGCCTTCGACGGTAAACGAAATACTCGCATCGCTGCCCGACATCGGCATCGGCCATCCCGCCGTCGCTGACTTCACACCCGGCAGCGTGTTGAGCCGCGACACCAGCTCCTCTACGAAATGAATCTTGTGGTCATGCGAATAGCCCACGTCGGGCATGGTGTAGCGGGCCGTCAATACGTGATGCGAATCGAACCCCGGATTCACCCGCAGGACGCTGGCGAAACTGCGGATGAGCAGCCCCGCACCAACCAGCAGCACCAGTCCCAGCGCCGTCTCGCCGATTACCAGCCATGTCTGCAGCCTGTGATGGCCACGCCCGCTGGTCACGGTACGCGTGCCATCACGCAGCGCCAGAGCCGGCGCCATAGAAGAGACTCGCAATGCCGGAACCACGCCGAACAGAATCCCGGTCAAAAGCGAAACAGCCATCGCAAAGGCAAAGACGGGAAGATCGATCGATACATCCCCCAGTCTCGGCAGCGCCGTGGGAAACAGCACTGCCAGCTCTTTCAAAATCGTGCTTGCCAGCGCGATGCCCGCGAGTCCGCTGATCACCGAGAGGACCACTGATTCGGTCAGCAACTGCCAGACAATCTCTCTCCGTGTTGCGCCCAGCGCGCTGCGCAGCGCAATCTCTCCGCTCCGTCGCGAACTGCGCACCAGTATCAGCCCTGCGACGTTTACGCACGCAATTAACAACAGTAGCCCCACTGCGCCGAACAGCACCTCCAACGCGGACCGCGTCTTGCCTACCAGATGCTCAAGCTCCGGGGTTACCGCGGCCGTCGTGTACCACTTGTTTGTATCGGAGTATTGCGTCGCAAGCCCACGCGCCACGCTGCTCAAGTCTTCTCTCGCCTGGGCGATCGTCACGCCTGGCTTCAGCCGCCCGATGACTTCCAGTCCGTCCTGACCTCGCTGCCGCGTTGCCGGATCTTTGCCTTCTGCATCGGCCGCGATCGAGGTCCAGGCCTCCACCCCGGTTTCCGCCGGAAAGAGGAACCCCTTCGGCATAACGCCGGCGACTGTGTAGGGCTCGGCGTCCAACTTGATCTGCTTGCCGACGACATTGCGCTGGCGGCCGAAGCGAGAGAGCCAGAGCGGATAACTCAACATGATTGCGCGATTGCCGGCGTGTTCCTCATCCCAGCGAAAATCGCGGCCCAGCAGGGGCGCAATCCCCAACACTTGGAACAGGTTCGACGACACAACATACACCCCAAGCTGCTGCGCCTGGCCGTCGCCGGTCAGCGACAAATTCCGTCCCGAATAGGAGGCCAATCCTGAAAAACCTCGGTTGTTCGCCCGCCAGTCAAAATAGTCCGGATAGCTCAACGACTCCGGCAGCACGGCTCCCGTCGAGTGATCCTCCTGCGTAATCCGCATCAGCCGGTCCGCCTCCGGATACGGCAGGGGCTTCAGCAGAACGGCGTCCACAAGGCTGAAGATCGCGGTCGTGGCCCCGATCCCCAGCGCCAGCGTGACCACCGCCGCGATGGCAAAGGAAGGACTCTTCCGCAACTGCCGGAAGGTAAAACGGAGATAGCCAAGAAAACGATGCATGCCGGCCTCGCAGAACAAGAAATCCGTGGAGGAGGTAGTGCACGTCGCGAACCGTTTTGCTGAGCTCCGAAATTCTTCTGAAATCAGGCGTTCGTTACAGATGTCGGGACGCTCGCACAAGCAGCCGTGTTCAGTCGCGGAATTCGCTGTCCATACCCGGACAGACTATTTGGGTCGCCTAGCGCGAGCTCAGCACAAAACGATTCCCCTCCGGATCCTTGAAGATCGCCGAGGTGCCCCATGACTCCTTTTTTGGCTCGGACACGAATTCGACTCCCCGCTCCTTCAGCATCTTCGCGGTTGCCGTGGCGTCATCTGTCCACAGCGACAGATTCATGAAGCTGCCCGGCTGCGGCCCGTCGGGAGTACGGAACAGCACGACACCCGTGTCGGCCCCCGGGATGGCCAGCTCAATCCATCGCTGATTGCCATCGAACGGCTGGTCCGTCGTGATGCGAAACCCGAGCTTCTCGGTGTAAAAGGCCAGCGCGCGGTCCTGATCTGCCACGGGGATGCTCACAAACTTGATGCCTCGAATCATGACTGTCTCCTCTGTCACGCATTCTTTCCCGGCCTGTTGCCCGCTGCAACCCTCTATGCCGTATGGCACTATAGTGTGGTGAACCATAGTGCCCATGTAGCCATCGACGAGTACGTGCTGGATGTTCTCCTGCCCGATCTGGTCCGGCATGACCATTCCGCACCAGCATTTCTTGTATATCTCGTGCTGTGGACGGCACTCTTCCGCGCCGGAGAACGACGCCTTCCGATGAGCCTTCGCCAGATCGCGGAAGCCAGCGGCCTCTCTAAAACCGCTGTCCAGAAGGCGATGCGCCTCCTCACACGGCGCAATCTAGTCCAGGTCCGGCGCTCCTCTCCCACCAGCATCCCCGAATACGAGCTGCTCCGCCACTGGCTGCGCCGACGTGCGCGTCGCGCCTGACAAATCTGTTCCTAATTGCGTCGTGCTCTCCAGTGCTGCAAATCTGTCGTCGCAATTGAAGCTGAGAACCGCAATCGGAGTTCCTGCTGGATTTATGCAGGAACTCCGTCGGATATCGCTTGATCAGACCCGCGCCTCCAGCACCATGTTGAACGGTGTCTCCGCCGCGCGGCGGACTTGCGTGAAACCGCCTTCCTGCAGCACCTCACTCAACCGCTTCTCGCCGGCCTGCGCGCCCAGCCCTAGCCCGACTTCCTGAGAAAGCGAAGCTGGCACGCAGCACAGCGTGGACGCCGAGTAGTAGATCCGCCCGACCGGGTTCAAATTTGCCGCCGTATCGTCGCCGGCGATCGGCTCCACCACCATCCAGGTGCCGCCCGGCGCCATTGCCTTTCGGATGTGCTTCGCCGCGCCCACCGGATCGCCCATGTCGTGCAGGCAATCGAAGCAGGTCACCAGGTCGTAGCCGCTTCCCGGAATCGCCGCCGCCAGAGACACCTCGAATGTCACGCTGTCCTGCATCCCTTGCTGCTTTGCCGATGCTCGCGCGCTCGTGATCGATCCATCGTGATAGTCGAAACCGGTGAACTTCGACTTCGGATACGCCTTCGCCATCAGCAATGTCGAAGCGCCATGTCCGCAGCCAATGTCCGCGACCTTTGCGCCGGCCTTCAGCTTTGCCTCCACACCCGTGAGCGCGGGTAGCCACTCTGAAACCAGATGCGTGAGATACGTTGGGCGGAAGAAGCGTTCGCACCCCACGAACAGGTCCTTATCGTGTTCATGCCAGCCGAAGCCGCGCCCCTCTCGAAAGGCCTCCGTCAGCTTTTCTGTATCGCGCATGCAGGAGGCCAGCATGTAATGGAAGCCCGGCAGGTCGAGCGCAGTGTTCTCCTCTGCCAGCGCGAAGGCTTGCTCGGGATTCAGACTGTAGCTTTCGGTCGCGGCATCGTAGTCCACATACTTGCTAGCCGCATTGGCCTTCAGCCATTCGCGCACATAGCGTTCGCGCACGCCGGTTTGCTCGCTCAATTGCTGTGAGGTCACCGGCGTTCCGTCGCGCATCGCGCGGAATAAGCCCAGTTTGTCACCCATCAGCACAACGCTTGCGTGCAGCGCTGCGCCCATGTCGCACACAGCCTGGTGTAGAAATGCATTCAATTTGTCCGGATCGATCGCACGCGGCGATGTCGGGGCAGTCGGAACAGTGGTCGTAGCCATAGCGGTTCTCCTCAGAAGAAATCAGGGAATGCACGCACCGCCGGCAATCGGGACAATGGAGGAGTCAGGGATGAACGGAAGGAAATGGCGAAGCAAGCACCCTGGGGCCCGTTGCGGCCCAGTATAGGTCGGCGACATCTACGTTACGCAAGCCCAAATTGGGAATATGTCCCACATTGGAATGGATATACGACATCTGTCGTGTAATGTTCCACGTGTAACATTCCGGCCCGCTTACCGGATCCCCACCATTCCCGCCACAGAAGCGCGCAGCCTCGCTGGATCGTACCCCACTCCGTCCTTGAAGACGGTTTCCACCTTTTCGACACTCTCGATCTTCTCAGCCGGATTCCCATCCAGCACCACCAAGTCGGCGTCGTGCCCCGCCGCGACACTGCCAATATGCTCCTGCTGACCCAGATAGGTCGCGCCGTTTTGCGTGGCAATGTGGATCGCATCCACTGGCGTAAAGCCAGCCTCCACCAGCAATTCCATCCCGCGTTGATCGCCGAAGCCAGGCAGGATGCCGCCGTACCCCGTCGGATCGCAGCCCGCCAACAGCAGCCCGCCGGCCTTCACAAACGCGCGCTCAAACTGCATCTCCTTCTTCAGCAGCACCGGCCAATAGGATCTCTCCGCGCGCTCGGCAATCCTCGCGCGAACTGTAGCGAAATCTGCCCATGCTTCGACGTTCAGCATTTTCTTCGCTGCCTGCTCCGTTTCAAGCGGCGGCCGGTTAGGCACAAAGCTCTCATCAATGGCTAGTGTGGAAGTGACCGCGACATGATGCTCGATCAGCGTTCGAATCACCGCCTGCACTTGAGGGCCATTCACGTCCAGATTTTTCGCCATCCACGCCAGCGCACTGCGCCAGTCGTCGGGGCACACGCCTTCCTCCTTCCCCGGTGCGAACTCCGTGTCCTCCGTAATCCCGTGCTCCAGGTCGTCGATGCCCAGCTCCGCCGCTTTCGTAAATCCAATCGAGCACAGGTGCCCAGTAATCTTCAGCCCACGCGCATGCGCACGATTGATCGCCGCCTTCAGTTCTTCCGGCGTGATATGCATGTATGCCTTGTAGTTCGTCACACCCTCTTCGGCCCAGTGGTCCACGGTGCGAGCTGCGTCCTCCGGACCCTTCAATGAGTGCAGTTGCGGACCCAGCGACGGCGAGCCTTCTAGATACGGTCCCGTGACCAGCAGCTTCGGTCCCGGCGTCTCGCCCGCATCGATCGCGGCCTTCAATGCAAGATCGGTATACGGCTCGATGCTGCCGGTCGTGCGCGCGGTCGTCACGCCGCCCGCAAGGTAGAGTCGCGGCGCACTATCTGCCATTTCGCTGTACATCTGCTGATATCCCGGCGTTCCGTCACCCGGGGTTGGATAGAAGAGATGCTCATGCATACCCACCAGCCCAGGAATCACCGTCTTCCCCGTCAGGTCCAGCACCTTCGCGTTCGGCGGATAGGCATTGCGCAGCTTCGCGCTTTGCACCCGAGTGATCTTTCCGCTCTCGATATCGATGCGCTGGTCTTCCATCAGCGCTGCGCCAGTGCCGTCGATCACGCGCACATGGTTCAGCACCAGCACCGGCGCGTCTTCCTTGACGAATCGCTTCACGCCATCTTTTGTCTGCCCGGCCGCAAGAACAGCCATCAGCAGAACACACAACGCCATCGCAGCAGAACGAAGCATTCGCAGGAGCTCCCGATTTTTGTTGAACGGCGGCTTCACCGCCACTCTCAGGCAGCGCGCCTATTCCGTCAAGCTCAAAGCTTGCGGCGCAACCGCCACCTTGAATTCACCTTCGCTCTGCGCCACGATCGCCGCTGCGAGGCAGTTGCCGATCACGTTGACCGCCGTGCGGCCCATATCGGCAAACGCATCGACGCCCAGGATGAGAAAGATCGGTTCCGTCGGCAGCTGGAAGGTCGATGCAGTTGCGAGCAACACCACCAAGGTCGCGCGCGGCACGCCGGCCACGCCCTTGCTGGTCAGCATCAGCGTAAACACCATGGCGAGCTGCGCGCCCACGCTCATCCGCATCCCCGCGGCCTGCGCCACGAAGATCGAGGCCAGCGCAAGATACACGGAGGATCCCGCCAAGTTGAAACTGTAACCGGCGGGAATTACAAATGACACAATCCGCCGCGGCACTCCGAACAGTTCCATCTCCTCCATGGCGCTCGGCAACGCCGCTTCCGAGGTGCTGGTCGCAAACCCGATTGTCGCCGGCTCCGCGACAGCTTTGATGAATCCCCGCAGCGGAATGCGAAACAGGATGGCCGCGGGCAGCAGGACCAGCAACACGAATGCAGCTAACGCACCATAGAGCGTGCCCAGCAGTTGCGCGAGCGACGACAACACCTTCGGCCCGCTCATCCCTACCGTGTAGGCAAGCGCAGCGCCTACCGCCAGTGGCGCGAGATACATCACAATGTTGGTGATGGCGAACATCGCTGCCGTCACCGACTCCGCAAGCTCCAGCAGCGGCCGCCGGCGCTCTTCCGTCAATAAGGACAACGCAATTCCCAGCAGTACCGCGAAAACAGCGACCTGCAGAATCTGGTCACCGGCAATCGACTTTGCGATGTTCTCCGGAAATACGTTCAGCAGGAACGACTGCCAGCCATGCTCCAGAACAGGATGGCTTGCGCTTGTTGCCAATGCTCCTGGAGCCATCGCCGTGACCTGCGGGGCTGTGCTCATCGAAAGTCCCACGCCAGCCTTGGTGAGATTGATGGCCACTACGCCGATCAGCAACGCCAGTGTCGTCACCACCTCGAAGTACACCAGCGACTTCACGCCGATGCGCCCTACCTGCCGCAGACTGCCGTGCCCGGCGATGCCAGTCACCAGCGTGCCCAGGATCAGCGGTGCGACGATCATCCGGATCAGCCGCAGGAAGATGTCGCTGAAGACCTTGCACTGGATAGCGAGGGCCGGCGCATCGATGCCCGCTTCCACGCCGGCCAGCATGGCTACGAAGATCCACGCGGTCAGCGATCGACGGGCCCAGACGGCGAGCAGTACCACGCCCAAGATGCGGAGTACCGCTGACCCGCCTACGCCATACACGCCCAGCAGAGCACCGAGCGCGTACATCCAGATGGCAATCACAACTGCCGCGCGCATCACTCTGGCTCGCGTACTCATGGGTTTCACATCCTACCGCGCCACAGCGGCAAAGCCACATCCCCCGTAGGTCGTGCGGGCTCCTCGCGCACGATAGCCAATCGGCGATTTGCAATGACGTTAAGGCCGATAGCGTAGACTGAAAGTACATCGCCGACTAGATCAAGCCCAGTTCCAGCGACATCTGCTCAGCGCCTAATGTAACAAGAGGCATTTCCCTCAGTACACAATCTGTGTCGTCCGGCGCGTTCTTTCATGGAAGAGAGGGTCCGCGCAAGCGGTCCTTCAGCCGTACACACCGGTAGAGAAACTGCCAAGGCCGAGGAGGCCCATTCTGCGTTCATCATTGGTCTACGCTGCAAACAAAGAAATCCCCAACCGCTTCCAACTCTGTCAGACCGTCAACAAGGCCGCGCGCGTGTTGCACGTGCCTAACAATCCCACAGAGAGCACAATCAACCGCGTACTGCAGGACATCTCTCATCCTGTATCGGAGTTGAAAGAGCAGACCCCCGAAGCTGCTCTGTAAATGGAAAAGGGTGAGCCGTGTAGCTCTCACCCTTCAGTTCCATCTCCACTTTGCGCCGATAGGCTTCCGGAGTTTTCGATCACCTTGCTCCAGGTCGCTCGCCGATAGCGAGCTTTGATTCTGCGCAAGCTTTGCTGGAAACCCGCACTGCACAAATAAAAGTGGGCCGCCGAAACGACCCACCATACCGTGTTCACTTATTAGCGCAATTACCGCGCGCCAACAGGCTGAGCGGCCGGCTCGCCTGCTTTCCGTGCGGCCACCTTGAACTTGAGCCGGTTGTTCAGCGGATCGGCGTCCACCTTTACGCGATCACCGTGCAGCACCTCGCCATCAAGGATCTTGATGGCCAGCGGGTCCTGGATCAGCCGCTGGATGGCGCGCTTCAGCGGACGCGCGCCATAGGCGCGGTCGTAGCCGGACATCAGCAACTGATGGCGTGCTCCGTCCGTTAATTCGAGCGTGATCTTGCGATCCGCCAGCAGCTTCTTCATTTCATCCAGCCGCAGGTCGACGATGTGCGTCAACTGCTCTTCACCCAGCGGACGGAAGATCACGATGTCATCCACGCGGTTCAGGAACTCCGGCCGGAAGTGCGCCTTCAGCACATCCATCACCTGTTCGCGCGCGTGATCGAAGGCAGCCTCATCACTCAGTGCCTCCGAGTTCAGCAACTGCGCGCCCAGGTTTGAAGTCATGATCAGCACTGTGTTCTTGAAGTCGACGGTGCGCCCCTTGGAGTCGGTAAGGCGGCCATCGTCAAGAACTTGTAACAGTATATTGAACACATCCGGATGCGCCTTCTCGATCTCGTCGAAGAGTACGACAGCATACGGCCGGCGGCGAATTGCCTCGGTCAACTGGCCGCCCTCATCGAAGCCGATGTATCCCGGAGGCGCGCCGATGAGACGAGCCACGGAGTGCTTCTCCATGTACTCGCTCATGTCGATACGGACCATCGCCTGCTCGTCATCGAAGAGGAACTCGGCGAGCGCGCGAGCCGTCTCCGTCTTGCCCACGCCCGTCGGACCGAGAAAGATGAAGCTGCCGATCGGCCGCTTGGGATCGCTCAGGCCAGCACGCGAGCGGCGGATGGCATTTGCCACCGTCTCGAGCGCAAGATCCTGGCCGATAACGCGCGCGCGCAGACGCGACTCCATCTGCACCAGCTTTGATACTTCGCCCTCAAGCATCTTCGAGACCGGAATGCCGGTCCACTTGCTCACAATTGTGGCGATGTCTTCCTCGTCCACTTCTTCCTTCAGCATGCGCTTTTTCGCGCCGCTCTTCGCCGCATCTACCTCAGCGTCCTGCTCCGCATCCAGCTTGCGCAACTCTGCCTCAGCCTTCGGCAGCTCGCCGTACTGGATTGCGGCGCTGCGCTCCAGGTTGCCTTTGCGCGTCTGCTCTTCCATCTCGAAGCGTAGCTGTTCGATGCGCTTCTTCAGCTCGCTCATGCGCGTAATGGCCTCGCGCTCTTTCTGCCAGCGGGCGCGCAGGCCGGTGGAACGTTCCTTAATCGCGGCCAATTCACGCTCGACGACCTGCAGGCGCTCCTTCGAGTTCGTATCGGTCTCACGCTTCAGCGCGGCCTTCTCGATTTCGAGCGAGGTCGCCTCGCGGTCCAGCGCGTCAATTTCTTCGGGCACCGAGCCGATCTGGATTGCCAGAGAAGCCGCCGCTTCGTCCACCAGGTCTATCGCCTTATCCGGCAGGAAGCGGTCCGATATGTAACGGTGACTAAGCGTTGCCGCAGCCACAATTGCCGAATCCTTGATCCGCACCTTATGGTGCGCCTCGTACCGCTCCTTCAATCCACGCAGGATCGCGATGGTGTCTTCGACATTGGGCTCGCCGACGTAAACGATCTGAAAGCGGCGCTCCAGAGCCGCATCCTTCTCGATGTACTTGCGGTACTCGTTCAACGTGGTTGCGCCGATGGCCCGCAGTTCGCCGCGCGCTAGCGCGGGCTTCAGCATGTTGCTCGCGTCAATCGCACCCTCAGCCGCACCGGCGCCGACGAGCGTATGCAGCTCGTCTATGAAGAGGATGATCGTTCCGTTCGAGTCTTCGATCTCCTTCAGCACAGCTTTGAGGCGGTCCTCGAATTCGCCGCGGTATTTCGCCCCCGCCAGCATCGAGCCCAGGTCGAGCGAAATGACGCGCTTGTCGCGCAACACCTCCGGCACGTCGCCGGAAACGATACGGCGGGCGAGGCCTTCGACGATGGCGGTTTTGCCTACGCCAGGCTCTCCGATGAGCACCGGGTTGTTCTTGGTGCGGCGGCTCAGCACCTGGATGACGCGGCGGATCTCCTCATCGCGACCGATCACCGGGTCGAGCTTGCCGCGCCGCGCCAAGTCGGTCAGGTCCTTGGCGAACTTTTCGAGTGCCTGGAACTTCGACTCGGGGTTCTGATCGGTCACGCGCTGGTTGCCACGTATGGTCGACAGCGCTTGGAGGACTGACGCATGCGTTGCGCCGAGCGAGGCCAGCAGTTCGCGCGCCGGGTCATTCTTCTGCTCGGTCAATGCGAGCAGGAGATGTTCGGTCGAGACGTACTCGTCCTTGAAGTCGGCAGCTTCCTTGAAGGCGCGGTCCAGCACCTTCTGCATCGCGTTCGAGAGGCCGGGCTGCGAGCTGGCGCCACCGACCTTGGGCAGCTTGCTTAATGCGTCGTTCGCGCGTGACAACAACTGCTCGGTCGGTACACCAACCTTCTGAAGAACGGGCACAATGATGCCGTCCTTGTCCTCGAGCAGGGCTGCGAGCATGTGCATCGGCGTCAGCTCGGGATTGCCGTGCTCGAGCGCCAGATTCGTCGCCGCCTGGACTGCCTCCTGCGACTTCACCGTGAATTTGTCCCAACGGATTGCCATATTGCTTCCTCACTTGCCTCGAACGGGCATGACCGGATTGTTCTCCAATCGTGCTCCAAAGCGCATCCAAAGGCCACCTCTCGAGACGAAAAATTGACCTTATACACAACGCTGCGGAAGAGCGCAGATTTTCGCCCTTCCGCAGCTTCAGCGTAACGACAAACTTAAGCGGTCCTTGCCTCAACCTGCTTCTGCTTCGAAGCTCCTTCAGCGCTGACCGAGCCGATCTCGATCTTGATCTGTCGTGGCTTGGCTTCCGCCCTTTTCGCCAGCTCCAGCTGGAGCACGCCGGCCTCGTAGGTGGCCTTCACGTTTTCCGCATTCACGCTATTCGGAAGCGTGAAGGTGCGGGCAAACGTGCCGTAGCGATGCTCGACACGGTGGAAGTTCTCCTGCTTTTCCTCGCTCGAGAACTTGCGCTCACCGCGAACGGTCAACGTGCGGCCTTCCACCTGAATATCGAGATCATCCTGCTTGACGCCCGGAACTTCGAGTTTGAGGACCAGTTTCTGGTCGTCCTCGTAGATATCGACCGGCGGGGCGAAGCTCGCTGCCGAAAGGCTGTCCCCTTCATTCTGCCCGCGCCCGTAATCCTGAAACAGCGAGTTCAGGCGGCTCTGGAGCGAAACAACTTCACGGAATGGGTCCCAACGAACGACTGCCATATCACTTCTCCTTGAGAGTTGAATGTGAGCCGGCTTTGACCGGCCTGCGCTCATATAGACGCGCCGTGTGCCTGTATAGTTGCATATTTTGTGAGTGTATTGCACTCAAATACCGCAGATCCGTAAATTACTGATTCCTTTGTCTCTGATCTACCATCTCACCTGCAATTGAGGTTATCGATTATGAAAATGGTCCTCTACGGCGCCACCGGGAAGGCTGGTTCCCGGATTCTGGCGGAACTGCTGCGGCGCGGGCATGATGTGATCGCAGTCGTTCGCCATCCCGAAAAGCTCGCATCCGCCCCAGGGCTGACCGTGCAGCAGGGTGATCTTTCCTCGGTGGAGGCGATTGCCAAGGCGATCGATGGAGCAGAGGTCGTGGTCAGCGCTTACGCTCCGCCGTTAGAAAAAACGGGGGAACTTGCGGAGGTGACAAAGCGGGAGATCGCCGCGGTGCAGCGGGTAAGCCAGCACGCCAGCTCGCCTGAACACGCGCCGCGGCTGGTGGTCGTAGGCGGCGCCGGGAGTCTTCTGGTAGCCCCCGGTGTGACTCTGGTCAGCGCTCCGGATTTCCCTGCCGCATGGAAGCCGATTGCCCTGGCGCACGAGAAGGCTCTGGAGCTGCTGCGGGCCTCGTCGATTGATTGGACGTATCTTAGCCCTTCAGCATTCTTTGCACCGGGAGCGCGGACCGGCACCTTCCGATTGGGGCAGGACGAGCTGCTGACGGCAGCCGACGGGAAGAGCCACATCTCGATGGAGGATTACGCCATCGCGCTGGCAGATGAGCTGGAGCAGCCGCAGCGCCGACGGCAACGCTTTACCGTGGGGTACTAGGTGCTTGCCGCACGGGCAGAAGCGCCTTTGGCGCACTGCTGGGGTTCGGTCTTATGAACGACCTGGGTTGGAACAGCAAAGCCTACCACTGCACTGCGCTCCGGTCGGGATCACGGGGGCTGTGGGTTCGGCATAGGTTGTCGTACCATGCGCTGAGATGGCAACGGAAACTATGAAGGTTCTGGTGATTGGAGCGGGCGGGCGCGAGCACGCCATTGCGTGGGCGCTGGCGAAGTCCCCGCGTGCGGATGAGATCGTGTGCGCGCCAGGCAATGCCGGCATCGCGAGGGTCGCACGGTGCGTTCCAGTGGATGTTTCCGATCTGCACGCCATGACCGACCTGGTGGCGAAGGAGCAGCCGGGGCTGGTAGTCATCGGACCGGAACTGCCGCTTTCGCTGGGCTTGACCGATGAGCTGGTGCGGCGCGGCGTGCGTGTCTTTGGCCCAACCAGGGCTGCCGCCGCATTGGAGACGAGCAAGAGCTTCGCCAAGCGCTTTCTGCAGCGGCACAACCTGCCTACGGCTGCCTATGCGGTCATAAGCGAGGCGAGCGAGGCGGAGGACGTGCTGGCACACTTCCACTTCCCCGTTGTCGTGAAAGCGGATGGCTTGGCCGCCGGCAAGGGCGTGGTGATCTGCAAAACAAAGGAAGAAGCGCACGCGGCGATTGCGTCGCTGTTTTCCGGACAGCTGCTGGGCGCTCCGGAACACTCGGTCTTGATTGAAGAATTTCTCGATGGCGAGGAGCTTTCGTTCCTGGTGATCTCGGACGGCACGCATGCCGCGCCGCTCGCTCCGGCTCAGGACCACAAGCGCATCGGTGAAGGCGACACCGGTCCGAATACCGGAGGCATGGGCGTCTATTCGACCGATGCCATGCTGGAGCCGGAGCTGCGCAATTGGATCATGAACCACATCGTGCAGCCCACGCTGGACGGCATGCGGGCCGAAGATGCGCCGTTTGTGGGTGTGCTGTATTGCGGGCTGATGATGACGGCGCGCGGCCCGATGGTGCTGGAGTTCAACGCGCGCTTTGGCGATCCGGAGACGCAGGCGATCCTGATGCGGCTGGATTCCGATCTGCTGGAAGCGATGGAGGCAGCGGTGGAAGGCCGGCTCTCGGAGACTGAGCTGCGCTGGAAGCCGGGAGCGTCGGCCTGCGTGATTGCCAGCTCAGCCGGCTATCCGGGACATTATCAGAAGGGACTGCCGATCACCGGCTTGGAGCGCGCGGCGCTGATCCATGACGTTCAGGTCTTCCACTCCGGAACAGCAGCAAAGAACGGCCAATCAGTCACCGCAGGCGGCCGCGTACTGGGCGTCACCGCGATTGCGCCAGACCTGGAATGGGCGCTGGCGAAAGCGTACGAGGCGCTGGGCATGATTCATTTTGACGGGATCTACTATCGGCACGACATCGGACATCGGGCGGTCAAGACGGTAGGTAAGTAGCCATATCAGCTACATTTAACCCCTAATTACGCGCGGCCCGGAACTTAGTCGGCCTTCCCCAGGCTGTGCTCTTTGTAGGCAGTCTGAAAGAGCGTGAAAGCCTCCTTCTTGTGTCCATCTTCTGAGATAAGGCCCTTCCGGTTGTAGCCATCCTGGAGTTTGGGAATATTCCGGCCCGGCGAACGGAAGTCCGTCAGGATCCAGGGCGTGATGCCACGAAGTTGGGGAATCTTGTTGAGCATGACAAATTGATGTTGAAAGACGAAGACCTGTTGTTCTTCGGTCCAGCGCTGATTCACCGCTCCATGGTTTCCGTACTTCGCTTCAGCTCCAAACTCGCTCATGATGACCGGCTTTTGCGGCAAGGTCCAGTGAACGCGGTCCGCGTCCTCTGGCGTCATGTCGTACCAGCCGACATACTCGTTCTGGCCAATGACATCGAGTGCGTTGCACAACGAATCGTCATTCACCGTCTCCATGCCGCGCGCCTTCGGGCCAATGATGGCCGAGGTAACGAGACGGGTGGAGTCAAGCCTGCGCGCTTCGTTTGCGAGATCGGTCAGAAACTTTGTGCGGGTGGGGTTGTTGGGGGTCTCGTTCGACACAGACCACAGAATTACGGAGGCCTTATTGCGGTCGCGCCGGATCATCTCCTTCAGCATGAAGACGTCTTTAGCGTAGACCTCCGGCTTTTCAAACGAGATGTGCTGCCAGTTAGGAATCTCAGACCACACCATGATGCCGTCGCGGTCCGCCGCACGCTCCATGCGCTCATCATGTGGATAGTGTGCCAAGCGAACGAAGTTCGCATTCATCTCCTTGAGGTAGCCGAAGATGGTGGCGACGTCTTGGTCGCTGTAAGCACGGCCTCCACGTACCGGCGCCTCTGCGTGCATGTTCACACCCTGCAGGAAAACCGGTTTGCCATTGAGGAGTATCCGGGTGCCGTCAGTGCGGATATCCCGGAAGCCGATCTCATCTGTCAATCCATCGTCTCCCGCCGAAAGCTTGACCTGGTACAGCTTAGGCGTCTCAGGTGACCAGAGCGTCAGGCGAGAAGCCCTTACACTGAAGGCCGCTTTCCCTTCAGCGTCGGTCCTCACGGTGCTCTTGACCCCCGCTTCGGGAATATCGAGGGAAACTGTGGTTCCCGGCGGGGCATCGAGGACGTGAACATAGCCTGTGATCTCCGTGTTGCCGGGATCGAACCGTGGACCATGCGCCAGATGCACGTCGTAATCATCGATGAAGAACTTTGGCACAGTTACGAGCGAAACATCGCGCGTGAGGCCTCCATAGTTGAACCAGTCGAAAACAACAGAAGGAATGCCATCCGCTAGCCGAGTCGCATCGACCGCGATGACGACGAAGTTTGTCCCAGGATGAAGAACCCCTGTGACCTCACAATCAAATGGCGTATAGCCGCCTTCGTGATCACAGACACGCTTCTGATTTACCCAAACGTGAGAGCGATAGTTCGCTGCGCCGATGTGCAGGAAGGTTCGTGTGCCGGCCATGGGATGGGCGTCGAAGTCGCGCTCGTACCAGACCACTCCTTCGTAATCGAAAAGCTGTGAGACCTGCGTGTTCCAATCGCCCGGAACTTTCAGCGTGGGAGCCGTCGAAAAGTCGTACTCATCGTTGTGCTTGCCGACGATGTTCGGATGTGTATTCCTGGCGTAGGAATCGTCGTTGATCTCCCCGTTCGCCTTATAAAGCGCATGCGCAGGCGATTGATCCACCAAGTAGTGCCAGTCCCCGTCCAGCGTGGAAACCTGCCGCCGATCCACGCCGACCAGAAGGGTCTGAAGGGGCTGCTGGCTCCAAGCCGGAGCCAGGCCAATCAGCATGAAACCAGTGATCGCGAGAGCGCAACCGCTTAGGCGTAGCGCGAAAGCATTGTCCGTACTAGACCGGTTCATCCGGGGAGGGATACCTCGCCACCGAGTTTACAGCTTTCGATTATCGGCGGCCGGACAGCAAAACGCCGGGCTTACGCCCGGCGTTCGATCGCTCGGCCGCGATGGCCGGCGGTTAGCTGAATAGGCTCGTTGTTGGCTGGGAGGGCGTTGCGTCCTGGGCGGTGGGCTCGGGCTGACTGATGCCCCTGATGCCATCCGTAAAACCTTTCAGGCATGCTTCGGATTGCTGTTTTCCATCTCTGTGTGAGGTCATCGGCTTTGCCTCATGCGAGTGCCGGCTCCGCGACGGCGATGCGCGTGACCGACAGCACGCTGATGTCATCCTGCTGACCAAATTGTTTTGCTGCTTGCGCGATAGCATGCGCGGGCTGCCGGCTGATGGCTAAAGTGCGCACAAAGCCGAAGAGCTCCCGATTCTCATTCGCCGCTTCGACAACACCATCGGAGATAAACGTCAGCCGGTCGCCGGGCTCGATCGGATGGCTGGTCTCCACGTAACTTCCGCCTGCCTCAATGCCGAGCGGCAGCCCGGAGTGAAGGTTCAGTTCTTTGCCATTGCAATAGGGCGCAAGGTTGCCAGCATTGGCGATAGCCACCACGCCTTCGGCGGAAATCAGCGCGGCTGTGCAAGTAGCAAATCCGCTGATCTGCCCGTACAGCACGCGATTCAGATAAGCCAGCACCTGGGCTGGCTTCCGCACCGTGCAGCCGCGGAGGGCGCCGACAATCGTGCTTACGGTCATGGCCGCCTTGAGCCCCTTGCCGCTCACATCGCCAACCACAATCAGCAACGAACCGTCCTCCCCCGGAAGCACCTGGAAGAAATCACCTCCCACCTGCTGTGCGGGCAGATACACGCTTTCGACGGTAAAGCCCGGAGTCGCGGGCGCGCTTGACGGAATGAGCAACTGTTGCACCTGCCGCGCCTGTTCTATCTCCAGCTTCCACTGCTCACGCTCCCGCTCCCCCTGCAGAAAACGCCGCACCATCAGCACAGTAATCATGGCCAGCGACCCGAACATGGCAATCCGGCCGAACGGCATGTACACGCCGAAGGGATAGTAGTTTGTCTGCACATGCAGCTTCTGTAGAAGGGACGTATTCGCTACCAGGACCGTCAACACCGCTGCAGGCAAAGCCAGCCATCCCTCGGCGCCGGTTTTGCGAATACCTAGGTACGCTATCCAAAACATCAGCGCGCCGAACAGCAGCGTCGTCACATCTGCCAGAGGTGACAGCCACGTGATGATGTGGGGCGCGACAGCAAGATTGATAAGGGGCGGCAGCTGCATCGCCCTCACGATTGCCAACAGCACCACGATGGCCAGGGTGCAGCGATATACCCACTTCAGCCATACCGTGCGCTCCAGCCGGAACCAGTATCCCCAAAACATCAACCACAGGCCGGTCTGCAGCGCAGGCAGTATGCCAAAAACCAACGGCACCAGCAGCGAACGCGAGCCCGCCCACGTGGTGTAGCTTTGCACTGCAGCCAAAGAAACAAAGATCAGGCTGATAGTGCAGATCAGCCCCAGCCACAGATAGGCCAGCTCGCCGTGGTCCAGCCAGTACAGGCCGAAGACCACCAGGATCGCCAGCAACTGAATCCCGATTTCCAGAAAGCCGCTGCTGCCTTGTTGATCGACGATGTACCAATGCAGGCGCTCGAGCGAATGGATAATGCTGGCTTGTCCCAGGACCGGTGGTTCATGCATGCCGCCTGCCTCATGCTGCTCAGCGGCCGTGGAGGCGTCCATCCACATGCGAATCGCAATCGTCAGGGGTTCTCCCGGCCGGAGTGTGCCGGGTAGCGGAAACTCGCGCGGCAGGTTCGGGGAGAAGGTGACGCCCTCTTTGCTGAATCTGCCAAACTCCCCTGCAAATCGGCCATCGACGTAGACCTGATAAGCATCGTCGAACAGGGAAGGCATACTTATGGCCAGTGCCTGACGCGCGCCTTGCGTATTGCCCTGGGCATTTTGCTGAACCACATTTACCCGCAGCCGGTACCACGCATAGCCGGAATATCCGGCGTAGCCGCGCGCGGTCCAGCCCGGTGCAAAGCCGCTGAGGCCGGTGTCTGGATTGACAGTGCTCGGCGTCAGGTCTATTGAGCCCCACGACGCGTCATCGAAGTTCGGATCGGCCCAATGCATGTTATCGCCGATATGGAACTTCCACGGGCCGGTCAGCGGGATCATGGCTTGTCCAAACTGAATCTGCATGCCGGATGCGGGCACAGCCGCGGTGTTCTGGGCATGGAGAGGCCATGCAGAGAGCAGGGCCATCAGAAGATACAGAGCTGTCCTTTTCATGCGAGAGCGACCGGCGCCTCCCTGCGGAGTCACTTGCGATGCGGACCGGCCCGAGACCATCGGCGCCTCTGTCCTGCGCATCATTCCCCCCGAGCTGCACTCCGACGAGCCCATCATCCTCGCCGAAATCCGCTCCGGCCAGTCGCCAGTGTGGAACTTCCACCACCCAGTGATCGCGACGACCGAGCGGCCCAGAGCGATGTGCGTGCCGGGAGCAGTGGTACTCCGAGAGACAGCAGCAGCACGGAGAACGACAGGCGTCTCATAGACAGCTTTCTGGGGAGGGCTTCAACAGGAATGCGCTGTCAGTCTACATGACCAGAGACAGACATCAGCCGACGACCGAAGACCGCTGCAGACACAGACGGGAATACGGGCGGCGCTCTCTGGCGCTGTCCTTTGATGTCGTCTCAAATGCAGACAGCAAAACGCCGGGCGTACGCCCGGCGTTCGATCATGCGGCCGGCCCGGTTAGCTGGGCTGGATCGGATCATTCTTGGGTTGGGAGGGCGTTGCATCCTGCTTGGCGGTGGGTTCCGGCTGGGCCATACCCTTGATGCCATCCTTGAAGCCCTTCAGGCCCTCGCCCAGCCCTTTGCCCAGCTCCGGCAGCTTGCGCGGTCCGAAGACCAGCAGCGCAACAACGAGAACCAGGATGAGATGTGTCGGTGTCAGTAGCTCGCCCATAATGGCATGTCCTTCCAGTCAGAGCGGGACTATTCTCCGCCGCCTCATTGTCGCACAAACGCCGGCAGCACCCGCTACATCTATGGTACGCCTGCAGGGCAGAGATGGATGTGCCGGCGCGAAGGAATATCGGCGATTCGATGGATCAGTTTGGGCGGGATGAGGCGGCGGCGAGGCGCTTTTCGACCAGATCGTAGAAGGTGCTGAGGTTTTCCGTCTCGCCCAGCGTGAGACGGCGATAGACCTTCATGGTGGGCCAGAGGCGGGAGCCCGCAACATCCAGCGTGGGGATAACGGAGTCGGCCTTTCCCGCCAGCTCGCGATTGCCGGGATATGGCGCGAGCACCCAAATGCCGTTCCAGCGGCGGCGGAGCACCTCTCCGAAGTAGCTGCCCCACAGGCGCGACTGGAAATCGAGGTCGACCGCAGCCTGGCCGTCGAGCAGTCGCTCCAGCGCGGGAACCGATGCCGCCGTGAAGTCCAGCAGCACGCGATGTTGTTGACGCGCGAGGACGACTGCCTCATCGGCATAGGCGCGGATCATCTCGTCGAGTGATGCGAACTGCAGTGCATCGAGTCTGGCTTTGCTGTCGAACATCCATCTTCAGGGTACCGCGCCCTGACTCGCGCCGCGGCGTGGAAGGCATGTATCCTTCCATACAGCACTTCAGCAATGCAGCACCTCGATCGATCACGCTGACGCCATTCGGGAGGCAGTCCGTTTTGTCCAAGTATTTTCGTATGTGCAGGAGCTTTGCCCTCCTGCTCGGCGGCACAATGCTGGCCGCCACGATGTTCGCCCAAAGCACGACACAGACTAATACCCAGAACAGCGGGTCCAATGCCCAGAAGTTGCCCCCGCCACCCACCATCGATGCAAATGTGAACCAGAACGAGACGCTGTCGGCAGTTCGCTATGACAACAAATACGAGATTTATGGTGGAGCGGGTTTCTCGCACTTCAAAGCAGGTCCGCAGCTTGCCGCGGGCGCGAACCTGGGCGGCTTCGATGTGCAGGGCACGTACTGGCTGACCGGACGACTGGGCGCCACGGCGAATCTCCGCGGATATTACGGCACCCAGGGCGTGGACCCGAACCCGTATGGTGTGAGCGGGCCGTTCGTTTTTGAGCACCTATTCCTTGGCGGCGCGACGTACCGATTGATTACGCGCGAGCATGCCTCGCTGAATGCGCATGCCATGGTGGGAGGCAGCGATGGCATCTTCAGCCACGCTCTGGGCCATGATCCCGCAAACCCGAGCTATACGGTGCAGCCGCGCGATGTGGGCATGTACAACGACGGGCTGGGGCTGGCGACGACGATTGGCGGCTCGCTGGATCTGAACCGCTCGCCCAGGCTGGCGCTGCGCATCTCGCCGGACTGGATCATGACTCGCTATGGCGGCTACGGAACCCCGTCGAACGTGCCGTCCAAGTTTGTGACGCGCAGCCAGAATGAGTTTGGGATTTCGGTGGGAATACTTTACCGGTTCAAGATGGGCAAAGGGCCGAGGTACCGGCGATAGCCGATTTCCGATTTGAATAAAAGAGGCGGCCCAGGCCGCCTCTTTTATTTGTAGATGATCCGGTTTTCGCTGGCTGTCTTGCACCGCCCGCAAACAGCAGCCTTCCACTTCGCCCGCACGCGGGCTACGCTCAGGATGGCGAGTTGGTGAGTTAGAGCGTATTCACTGTTGCTATCTATAGCCAGCTTTCGCGCGGTGTGGCTTTTCTTGACGGAAAAGCCACGGAAATAATCACGTTCTTGTTTACACCTACAGTGAAAACGCTCTAGACCAGTTCCAGGCCGGCGAAGAAGTAGCCAATTTCGAAGGCGGCAGTGTCTTCGGCATCGGAGCCGTGCATCGCGTTTTCTTCGATGGAGCCAGCAAACTTCTTGCGGATCGTGCCTTCTTCAGCATTCGCGGGATTCGTGGCGCCCATCAGCTTGCGCAGGTCCGCGATGGCGTTTTGCTTTTCGAGCACTAGCGCGATGATTGAGCCCGAGGACATGAAGGTGGTGAGCGAGTCGAAGAAAGGCCGCTGCGCGTGGACGTGATAGAAGCCCTCGGCCTGCGACTTGGAGAGAAAGAGCTTCTTGATACCGACTATTTTGAAGCCGGCTTTGTCGACCTCGGCGAGGATGGCTCCGGCATGGCCTTTGCGGACGGCATCCGGCTTGATAATGCTGAAAGTGCGTTGCGAGGACACTACTGTCTCCTGGATGTTTCTGTTAGGGATCGGTTTCAGTGTAGCGTGCAGCCGCTGCTGGAGCGGCCCACACGATATTGCGTTACGCCTTGCCGATCACTTTCGCCAGCGTTTCGCCAATCTCGGCTGGCGACTGCACGACGTGGATGCCTGCTTCTTTGAGAGCCTTCATCTTGTCAGCAGCGGTGCCTTGGCCGCCGGAGATGATGGCGCCGGCGTGGCCCATGCGGCGGCCGGGAGGCGCAGTCTGGCCCGCGATGAAGCCGACGACCGGCTTCTTCACGTTGGCCTTGACGTAAGCCGCGGCGGTTTCTTCCGCTGTGCCTCCGATCTCGCCGATGAGGATGATGGACTCGGTCTCCGGGTCTTCGTTGAGCAGCTTGAGCGCGTCGACGTGCGTGGTACCGATGATGGGATCGCCGCCGATGCCGATGGCGGTGGACTGGCCGATGCCGCGCTGCGTGAGTTGGTAGACCGCCTCATAGGTGAGGGTGCCGGAGCGCGAAACGATGCCGACTGAGCCTTCCTTATGAATGCGGCCGGGCATGATGCCGATCTTGGCCTTGCCGGGCGAGATGACGCCAGGGCAGTTGGGGCCGATGAGGCGCGACTTCGAGTACCTGAGCTTTCCCCAGACACGCACCATATCGTTGACCGGGATTCCTTCGGTGATGCAGATGATGAGCGGGAGCCCGGCGTCCTCGGCTTCCAGAATGGCATCTGCGGCGAACGGCGGCGGGACGAAGATGACCGTGGCGTTAGCGCCGGTGTTCTCGACTGCGTCGGAAACGGTGTTGAAGACAGGCCAGCCTTCGTGCGTGGTGCCGCCCTTGCCGGGTGTCACGCCGCCGACGACCTTGGTGCCGTATTCGGCACAGCCTTTCGCGTGAAAGGTGCCTTCTTTGCCGGTGATTCCTTGAACGATAAGGCGCGTATTTTTGTCGACCAAGACAGCCATTAGCGAGTCACTCCCTTCGCCGCTTTTACTACCAGATCGGCTGCATCCTTCATGGTGGAACCAACCTCGAAATTCAATCCGGATTCCTTGAGAATTTTGCGGCCCTCTTCTACGTTCGTGCCTTCCAGCCGCAGAACGATCGGCAGCTTTACGCCGAGATTTTTCGCCGCGGCGACGACGCCTTGTGCGAGAACATCAACCCGGAGAATTCCGCCGAATATATTGATGAAGATTGCTTTCACGTTCGGGTCGGAGAGCAGGATGCCAAATGCCTGCTCGATCTGCTGCTGATTGGCGCCGCCGCCTACGTCGAGGAAGTTCGCGGGCGAGCCGCCGGCGTACTGGATGATGTCCATGGTCGCCATGGCAAGGCCGGCGCCGTTGACCATGCAGGCGATGTTGCCGTCGAGCTTGATGTAGTTGAGCGCGTACTTCGAGGCCTCAACTTCGAGCGGATCTTCTTCCGCGACATCGCGTAGTTCCTTCAGGTTCTTGTGGCGGAACATCGCGTTGTCGTCGAAATTGATTTTGCAATCAAGCGCGAAGAGCTTGTCGTCCTTGGTGGTGATGAAGGGATTGATTTCCATCAAAGAGGCGTCAGTCTCGACATAGGCCTTGTAGAGGCCGGTCATGAACTTTACGGCTTCGTTGATCTGCGTGGGTTTGAGGCCGAGCTTGAACGCGAGATTGCGCGCCTGATAGGGCTGAAAGCCAACCACGGGATCGACGTATTCCTTGTAGATCGCGTCGGGGTCTTTCGCGGCAACCTCTTCAATCTCCATGCCCCCCGCCTGGGATGCCATGAAAACGAGCTGCGCTTTGGCGCGATCGAGGACGATGCCAAGGTAGAGCTCGCGGTCGATCGGGGCGGTCTCTTCGATCAGCAGCCGCTGAACCTTCTGTCCCTGCGCGCCGGTCTGGTGCGTGATGAGCTGCATGCCGAGAATTTTCTTGGAATACTCCTCGGCTTCGGCGAAGTTCTTCGCGACCTTGACGCCGCCGCCCTTGCCGCGGCCGCCGGCGTGGATCTGCGCCTTGACTGCGACGCCATTGGCGCCGTTGGTGAAGAGCCGGCGCGCGACTTCGAGTGCTTCATCGAGGGTGTTCGCCACCTCGCCGCGCGGCACGGGAACACCGTACTTCGCAAGGATGTCCTTTGCTTGATATTCGTGAATTTTCATAGGTATGTGAGAGGCAACTTCCCATAGTAGCAAGCGGACGCGCATTGGGCCACGCGACACCGGTTAGCATAGGAACCACGATGCAGGATCTGCGCCCAATGTTGAAGGAGATGGTGGAACGCGGACGCACGCTGCGCCTTGAGCAGGCGCATGCCGCAGTGGGTGCGATGCTGGACGGCAACGTGACGGACGTGGAGATTGCCGCGTTGCTGACGGTGCTGGCCGCGCGCGGCGAGACCGTCGACGAAGTGATGGGCGTGGTGATGGCCCTACGCGAACGGCTGACGCCGTTGCCGGTGACCGATACCGAGCGTGCGGAGCTGGTGGATACCTGCGGAACGGGTGGCGATGGTTGTGGCACATTCAATATTTCAACCGCAGCGGCACTGGTAGCGGCCGCGGCGGGTGCGAAGGTGGCGAAGCATGGCAATCGCGCACTAACCTCGCGCTGCGGATCGGCGGATGTGCTGGAGGCTCTGGGCTTGCCGGTGGATCTGACGCCGGAGCTGGCTGTAGCCTGCCTGAGGGCTCATGGGTTTGTATTTTTGTTCGCGCCAACGTCGCATCCCACGATGCGCCGCGTGCAGCCGGTGCGGCGGGCGCTGGGGTTTCGCAACACGTTTCATCTTGCGGGGCCGTTGAGCAATCCAGCGGGCGCGCAGGCGCAGTTGATGGGCGTGTTCGCGCGGGAGAAGGTGGACCTGGTGGCGGAAACGATGGCGCGGCTTGGTATCCGACACGGCTGGGTAGTGCATGGTGCGGATGGACTGGACGAGCTGACGCTGACCGGCCCGACAACCGTGGCCGAGGTGCGCAACGGTAGTGCACGCACCTACGAAATCACCCCGGAAGAGCTTGGGCTGGAGCGGGTTCGCCCTGAAGCCCTGCTGGGCGCCGAGTCTGCGGCGGGGAATGCACAAATGCTTGAGGCGATTTTGTCCGGCGCGGATCGCGGCCCACATGGGGCCGCGCGGCGGGATGTAGTCGCGCTGAATGCGGCGGCTTGCCTGGTGGTGGCAGGCGTGGCGACAGACCTGAAGAACGGGTTGGCGCAAGCGACAGCCGCAATTCAGAATGGCGCGGCGGCGTCGCTACTGGAAAGGCTGAGGGCCTTCGGACGAGATTGCGCGACCATGGAAATCGTGTCGCATCCAACAAGAACCTGTTGACGAACCATCCGGCGCGAATAGGATTGCCGAGCCATGCCTGAGTACAAATACCGCGATTTGAAGCCCACGCCGGAAGCCGAAGAGGTCTATCGCCGTTGGTTGCGCTTTTTGAACGACGAATTCACAAAGCACAAGGAACCAAAGCTGCGCGGCGAGTTGGTGCGCGATACGCTGCACCAGTTGCTGTTTGCGCGTCCGCATGGCGGGAAGCTGAACTTCCAGCTTACGACGGAGCTGCCCTTCAACTGCGTGGAGTTGTCGCTCGATCCGGCGAACGTCACGCTGGAACCGGAGTATTACGGCGACATCGACGAGCAGAAATACGCGGAGCGGAAGCCGCTGATTTATCTGTGGCAGATGTTCGACCGCTCGCCGCTGGCGCTAAACCATTGGCTGGGCTTCCGGTTTCGCTGCGTGCTGGGGTCGCACATTTTCAAGTCGCTGGGCAAAAACGTGAAGATGTTTCACGGGATTGAGTTCTCGTTTGGTTACAACCTGATCATTGAGGACAATTGCACCATCCACAAGTACGTGATGCTGGATGATCGCGGCGAGATCGTCATCCGCAACGGCACTTCGCTCAGCGACTACGCTTCGGTCTACTCACACGCGCATCATCCAATCAACTCGCAGGACATTGACAATCGCCGCGTGGAGATTGGGCCGCGCGCGCGGCTCACATATCACGCGTCTGTGATGGCGGGAGTGAATGTGGGTGAGGACGCAATCCTGGGCGCGATGGCGGTGGCGACACGCAACATCGAGCCCAATTCAATCAGTGGCGGCGTGCCGGCAAAAGAGATCAAAAAGAAGAGCGACGTCCAGGGCGGTGGCTGGGAGCGGGACGAGCAGAGTTAACGCTGCGCTGCGTGCTACCATCGGCTGGTTCCTCCGCGAACAGCCAATCATTCGCACTGAGCATGCCGTAGAGTGTGCACGCGCAGAAAGCCTGTATCGGCCTATATGGATCCGAGGTTTGCAGTAAAGATTTTTGAGTTCATTGTCCTGCTCTTTGCCCTCTCGTTTCATGAGGCGGCGCATGGGTGGACGGCGTCGCGGCTGGGCGATCAGACGGCGCGCATGCTGGGTCGCGTGACGCTGAATCCGGTGAAGCACATCGATCCGTTGGGCACAATTATCTTTCCGCTGATCACGCTGTTTACTCCGCTGTTCGGCGGCGGCGGTCTGCTCTTTGGCTGGGCGAAGCCCACGCCGGTGACCGGACGAAACTTCCAGAACTACAAGCGCGACGACATGCTGGTGACGCTTGCCGGCCCGGCGAGCAATCTGCTGCTGGCTGTGGGATCGTTTTTCGTCCTGCTGCTGATGCAGAAGTTTGCGCCGCTGGGACGCGAGTGCCTGCAGGGCCTGCTGACCGGCGCGATCAACCCGGAGCTGATGTCGTTGGCGCCAGTAGTTTTCCCGCTGACGCTGATCTTCTACTTCGGCATTACGCTGAACCTGGTGCTCGCGGTTTTCAATCTGATGCCCTTTCCGCCGCTGGATGGCAGCCATCTCTTTCGCCACGTGATCTCTGGTCGCTTCGCGGCGATGTACGACAACCTGGGCTGGATCGGCTTCATTCTTGCGTTCATCGTCGGCGGGTGGATCACCATGAAAATCGTCTCGCCGATACTGGCCATCTTTCTGACCTTGCTGCTGCACGGCTGAATCGACAGGGGGATTCGCCGGTACAATCGGCAAAGCACCCTCATGGCTTTGACGATTGACTCCCCGACCTCCTCGACTGCTCGTCGCGTGCTGAGCGGCATGCGCCCCACCGGCAAGCTGCACCTGGGCAACTACATGGGGGCGCTCAAGAACTGGGTCGCACTGCAGCACGAGAAGAATGACGACGGCTCGCGCAAGTACGAGTGCTACTTCTTTATCGCCGACTACCACGCGTTGACGACCGATTACGCCGATCCGCGTAACGTAGCGCAGAACACGCTGGACGTTGCGCTCGATTGGCTGGGCGCGGGGCTCGATCCGGAGATATGCACGCTGTTCGTGCAGAGCCACGTGCCGCAGCACGCCGAACTCCACCTGGTGCTGAGCATGATTACGCCGCTGAGCTGGCTGGAGCGCGTGCCCACGTATAAAGAGCAGCAGGAGAACCTGAAGGGCAAAGACCTGAGCACCTACGGCTTCCTTGGCTATCCGCTGCTGCAGTCGGCAGACATCCTGATGTACCAGGCAGACTTTGTGCCGGTGGGTCAGGACCAAGTGGCGCACGTGGAGCTGACGCGCGAGGTAGCGCGGCGGTTTAACCAGTTCTGCCCACCTGCGGGATATGTTCCGCCTACACATGCGCAATTAAAGGAGACGGTGGTGGCCGGGAACGCTGGTTCACACGAGCAGAACGGCGTGAAGCCAATCCTGCCGGAACCGCAGGTGCTGCTGACGCCGTCGCCGAAGCTGCCGGGAACAGATGGACGCAAGATGTCCAAGAGCTACAACAATACGATCCTGCTGACCGATCCGGAGCCGGTAATCCGGCAGAAGCTGAAGCCCATGGTGACTGATCCGGCGCGTGTGCGGCGGAGCGATCCGGGCGATCCGGATGAGTGCCCAGTCGGCGATCTGCACAAAGTTTTTTCCACGCCGGAGACCATGGCGAAAGTGTATGAAGGCTGCCGCAGCGCGGGCATCGGATGCCTGGAATGCAAGGGATGGGCGGCGGACTCCATTGTGCGCGAGCTGGCGCCTATCCAAGAACGACGGGCGCGCTATGACGAGAAGCGGGTGCTCCAAGTGCTGAGCGATGGGGCGGTGCGCGCCCGCAAGCGGGCATCCAAAACCATGGCCGAGGTGAACGAGGCGATGCATCTTCTGCCGGAGATGGCGCGGTGACCGAGGATCGCAAACCCGAGCAGGAGCAGCCTGTGGTGGAAGCTCCGCAGAGTGAGAAGGCGGCCACAAAGCCTGCGCGTAAGGCGAATGACAAAGAGAGCGTGTCGCCCTTCTCTGTTGTTGTGGGGCAGGTGTATGACGGGCCGCTCGACCTGCTGCTGGATCTGATTCGCAAGCAGGACATCGACATCTACGACATCCCAATTGCGAAGATCACCGCGCAGTTCCTGGGCTATGTCGAAGGGCTGAAGCAGGCCGATGTGGATGCGGCAGGCGACTTCATCTACACCGCAGCGCTGCTGATCCACATCAAGAGCCGCATGCTGCTGCCGCGCAGCCCGGCGGAATCCGACGCGGAGAGCGAAGATCCGCGGCGCGAGCTGGTAGAGCGCCTGCTGGAGCATGAGCGATTCAAGAACGCCGCACAGATGCTCAAGCAGAAGCAGCAGATCGAGGAAGCAACGTGGACGCGGCCGGCCTTTCACGAGTTTCAGGATGAAGGCGATGAGCGCGAGATCGCAGCGGACACAGTCGACCTGGTGCGCGTCTTCCGCGAGGTCCTGGAGCGCGTAAAGCAGCGTCCGGTCCTGAACGTTGACGATGAATCTGTCACCGTGGGCCAGATGATCGATTACCTTCGGCGGCGTCTCACCATGGAGGATGCGCCGGTGCGCCTGAGCCAGATGCTGCGCAATGCACGATCCGAGCGCGCGGTGATCTGTATGTTTCTTGCATTGCTGGAATTGGTGCGGCTGCAGGCGATTCTGCTCAGGCAGGAGCGCAACTTTGGCGACATCCTGGTGAAGAAGCACACGGCTTTCGAGCAGGTGATGAACGACACGCTGACTGCGCGCGATGACTGGCGATGAGGAAAAGATCGGCCGCATTCACAGAAAATTCATATTGTCGCGCCTGCGCGCTTAACGCTCTTTGCATCGTCCGCTGCTACTGTTGCAGTTACAGGCACGGAGACTCCCCTCATGGAAAACGGCTTTCTACTCGCCTCCGGTATGCAGCGGTCCTTCGCAGGCAGCGCGGAACGCCACGCGCCCGCCCGTAAACGGGAAAAGGTAGTCATGATCTCCAGCCACCCCGGCTGGCCGCACGACCATGAGGCGTCCGGGGAGGAGGTTGCCGCGGATACCGTGCACTTGGTGCGCATCTTCCACGAGGTGCTGGAACGGGTGCGGCGCGCACCGGTGCTCAACATGGAGGACGAGTCCGCAACCGTGGGACAGATGATCGACCAGATCTGGCGTCGGCTTGGGGCGGAAGCCACGCCCGTCCGCCTGAGCCAGATATTGCATCTTGCGCGATCGGAGCGCGCCGTCATTTGTCTGCAGCTCGCGGTGCTTGAACTGGTGCGGCTGCAAGCTGTTCTGCTGCGGCAGGACCGCAGCGTTTCCGAGATTCTACTGAAGAGAAATTCTGCCCTGCCGGGCTCATAACAAGAGCAGGGCAAAGTCTTGCCGGTAGGCTCCTCGTGAGCGGTGCATTTCCCTTTCATTCACCGGAAATTTACACTGCGCAAACCTCCATTAACGCTCCATGCACAGTTCCACTGTTAGCTTCGCGGAAGCCAGCACAGGAGCGCAGGCGCATGGAAAATTCAACAGTACTCACTCCGGAGGTCCAACGGCTCGCGACGAGCGCGATGGACCAGAAGCTCAGCCGCAGCCCTGGCAAGATCGCCATGATCGTGTTCGGCTGCGCGATCGCTGGCGGCATCATCTACGCCGGATTGAAACTGGGTGCAGACCTCGCAACCACGCATTATCCGACGGCGTGGCCATACGTGTTGCTCGGCATCGCATTGCTGATTGCCCTTGGCTTCGAATTCGTCAATGGATTCCACGACACCGCCAATGCGGTCGCTACTGTGATCTACACGCATTCGCTGGAGCCGCATGTCGCCGTGGTCTGGTCAGGCCTGTGGAATCTGATCGGCGTGCTGCTGTCGTCAGGCGCCGTGGCATTTGCGGTGGTTTCGCTACTGCCGGTTGAGCTGATCCTGCACGTCGGGTCGAATGCGGGTTTTGCGATGGTCTTCGCGCTGCTGATCTCGGCAATCCTTTGGAACCTGGGTACATGGTGGTTAGGTCTGCCTGCCTCCAGTTCGCACACCCTGATTGGATCGATCATCGGCGTGGGACTTGCCAATCAATACCTCGCCTCCAGACTCGGCGCAGGCACGGGCACGAGTGGTGTGGACTGGGCGCAAACTGTCAACGTCTTCAAGGCGCTCCTCATCTCGCCGCTAGTCGGCTTTTTCCTCTCCGCGCTGCTGTTGCTGCTCTTCAAAGCGGTCATCAAGGACCCGCGCCTCTATGAAGCTCCGAAGGGCACCGAGCCACCGCCATTCTGGATTCGCTTTCTGTTGATCGGCACCTGCACGGGCGTGAGTTTTGCGCACGGATCGAACGACGGTCAGAAGGGCATGGGACTGATCATGCTGATTCTGATCGGAACCGTGCCTACGGCTTATGCGCTGAACCATGCAATCGGATTCAACCAGGTACAGGACTTCGAGGCTGTGTCCGTGCAGGCGGCGGCCACTTTGCAGGGCTATGTTTCGCCCGGCGGCAGCGTGGGTGATCCGCGCGCGGACGTTACCCGATATCTGCAGACGAAACAGCTTGCGCCGGAGACAGTGGCAGCGGAGCAGCAGTTGATCCGTGAGATCACGCACGAGGTAGGCCTTTACAAATCGCTGGCTGCGGTTCCGGCAGACCAGCAATCGAACGTGCGCAACGACATGTACCTGGCGAGCGAAGGCATCCGGGTCATGCAAAAGACGAAGGCGCCCTCGTTCATCGCAGCTGATGCCAAGGCGTTGACGAACTACAAGAACCACTTGGACAAGTCGACGAAGTTCATTCCGGGATGGGTGAAGCTGGCAGTCGCGCTGGCGCTGGGGCTGGGCACGATGGTGGGTTGGAAGCGCATCGTGGTCACGGTGGGCGAGAAGATCGGCAAGGAACACCTGACGTATGGCCAGGGAGCGGCGGCCGAACTGGTTGCGATGGGGACGATTCTGGCCGCAGACAATTTCGGCCTGCCGGTATCGACGACTCATGTGCTCTCTTCAGGCGTAGCCGGCACAATGATGGCCAACAAGAGCGGACTGCAGTGGAGCACGATTCGAAATATTGCGATGGCATGGGTCTTTACGCTGCCAGCCGCGGCGTTGCTTTCCGGCGTGTTGTTTATGATCTTCCGCACGTTAGCAAAATAGTCCCCTCCCCAAGGCGGCGCTCGAGAGATCGAGCGCCGTTTTTCTTTGATTAGCGCGTGGCGATTTCCTTTGCGCCGGTTGCATGACGGCGCGCGTGGAGCTCGCAGGCCGCAGGCGGATTGATCATCTGCTTCTCAAAGACCTCGAAACTTCCGGTTCCGGGTTGCAGCGTGGCCCAGTAGGACGTACGGCTGAAGACCGGTTTGTGCTGATCTAGGATCTGATGCGAGAGGATGCGGATGCCGCAGGCGAGATTCCGCTCCGGATTGAGAATCGTGCGGCTCGCATCATGAGGCGGCAGATTTTTGTCGGCCTGCCAGTCGAAAGCGCAGCCATAGCGTTTGCTGTCCTCGTAGGTGAGCTGAAGCAGCCCCTGCTGATGAACGATCCGGCCGGTGACCTGATCGGGCACGGCGACCTCTGGCTCGGTATGGCGGACATTGGTCGTGGCGTCGAGGCCGGCCTCGGCAGCAGCTACCGCCTGGAAGAAATAGGCCCACCAGGCGCGCTTGTCCGTCTCGTTCATGGTGTAAAAGGCCGGACAGAAGCGGCGGACATCCCGAGGCACGCGGCGGGTGAGGAGGGCGGGAGGGAGCGAGCGCTCGATAAACACGTCCCATTGTTTGTTCCAGGTGGGCCCGCCGAGTCGCGCTGCCTGCACGTCGAGCGGAGTGGGCGGAGCGATCTTTACCGGGGGCGGATGGGGACGGGCTGGGGGAATCGCCTTGTTCTCCGCCTGCGTACGGTGACAGCCTGTGCCTGCAGACAGCAGGGCCGCGGCGGAGATGAGAAGAACAGCTCGATACACGTGAAAGAGACCGCCTGACTCGGGGGAGGCAGTTCCGGGGTTGGGATCTTTACTCAGACGCGACATGTGCACCTGGCGTTGGCCGGCACCTCCGATAGTATGAAGGCTGGAGTTCGGGCAGCCGGGCGTCAGGCCTGCTGCTGCCGTAACGGGATGAGTCTACGAGCAAAAATCGAAGCAGTCGTGTATGCCGCCGAAGAGCCGGTCACGCTGGTGCAACTGGCCGCGGTGTTCGGCCCCGAGGTACGGGAGACGTGGCAGGCGGAACAGACGGAAGGCGAGGCTGCGGCTTCCGACGTCGAAGGCGAGAGGCCGATAGAGGTGCCCTCCGCTGACGCAGTGGAAGATGCGCCGGTGACGCCGGACGTCGAGGCAGCCGAGCCCGCGGAAGCCGCCGATGCGAGCGGCGACGAGGCTGCCGCCAAGCGTGCGGTGCGCAATGAGGAGCGCGCGATTCGCGAATATCTTCGGAAAGTGCTCGATGAGCTGATCGAAGAGCTGGCGACCAACGACCGCGGCTTGGAGATTCGGGAGATTGCGGGCGGCTACCGGATGGCGACCAAGCCGGAATATCACGACGCGATCCGCTCGTTTGTGAAGAGCCTGAAGCCTCCCATGAAGCTGAGCCTGCAGGCTTTGGAGACGCTGGCGGTGGTGGCCTACAAGCAGCCTGTGACCGGCCCGGAGATCAGCGAGATCCGCGGCGTCGAGTCGGGCGGTGTGCTGGGCAGTCTGCTCTCGCGCAAGCTGATTACCACTGCGGGCCGGAAGCAGGTTATCGGGCGCCCGATTCTTTACAAGACGACGAAGGAATTTCTGCTGCGCTTCGGCCTCAAGGACGTGAACGAGCTGCCGAGTATCGAGGAATTCGAAAAAATGGCCGGCGAGCTGGCGGACGCCGACCTGGAGCCGGTGGTCGAGGGTGGTCTCACGATTAGCCAGACCGAAAGCTCACTGAATGACGAGGACGATGATTCGGGAGAGGGTGAAGCTGTCGATACGGTGGAAGAGGCGGTCGTGGCTGAGGTGAAGACAGAGGAATCCGCCGCGTCCGAACCGGCGATGGAAGAGCAGAAGGCAGGCGACGCGTGAGCTTCTCGCAAGCAGACGTGCCGGGGGTGCCACAGCGGTTGCAGAAGATTATTGCGGCGGCGGGGCTGGCATCACGGCGCAAAGCGGAGACGCTGATCACGGAGGGTCGCGTGCGGGTGAACGGCCAAGTCGTGACTGAGCTGGGCGCGAAGGCCGATCCGGCGCGCGACCATATCCGTGTGGATGGGAAGCTGCTACAAGGGCCGGAGCAGCCGCGCTACTACATGCTGAACAAGCCGAAGGGATATGTGACGACGGTGTCAGATCCCGAAGGCCGGCCGACAGTAATGAGATTCTTCGAGCGAACGGGAACGCGGGTCTTCCCTGTGGGGCGATTGGATTATCAGAGCGAGGGTCTGCTTCTGATGACCAACGACGGTGCGCTGGCCAATGCGCTGACCCGTGCCGCAGCACGGGTGGAAAAGACGTATCTGGTGAAGGTAAGTGGCAAGCCCAGCGAGTCAGCCATCGAGCAGTTGCGTCGCGGCATCATGATCGAACGGGGCAAGCCGGGCGGCAGTTCGGGACGTGTGCTGACCGAACCAGCGACGGTGCATCTGATGCTCGATGCGGAGAATCCGTGGTACGAGGTGGTGCTGACGGAGGGACGGAACCGGCAGATTCGGAAGCTGTTTGAAGAGATCGGCCATCACGTGGAGAAGATCAGGCGCGTGGGCTATGGAACGCTGGTTCTGGATGTGCCGCCGGGCGAGGTGCGCGAGCTGGAGCCGCGTGAGGTGGCAGCGCTGGAGCGTACGGGGCGTCCGCGAAAGAAGGCTCCGGAGCCTCCGCGGGCTCTGCGCAAGGTGGAGCAGCGCCATCTGCCGGCTATACGGAAGGCCGGCCGCAAAGCAGGCTCGAAGACAGGCAAGTCAGCAAATCGGCGAATCGGCAGGTCAGCTGGACCGCGGTCGGCCAACCGACGGCCCAGATCATCCTGATGAGGCCTACATCACTGCAATCGCATCGAATGAATGGGAGCGAATCATGGAAAAAGCGACGTTTGGGGCGGGATGCTTCTGGGGCGTGGAGGCACGCTTCCAGCAGCTGCCGGGTGTGATTGAGACTGCTGTGGGCTACGAGGGCGGAGCGCTTGAGAAGCCCAGTTATCAGGATGTGTGCACGGACCGCACGGGACACGCCGAGGTGGTGGAGCTGACCTTTGATCCGCAAAAGGTAAGCTATGACGCGCTCCTCGATTTGTTCTTTGAACTGCACGACCCGACGCAGGTGAACCGGCAAGGGCCCGACTGGGGAACGCAGTATCGCACGGTGGTCTTCTTCCACTCGCCTGAACAGGAAAAGACGGCACATGAGGCAATCGCGCGGCTGGAAGCGAGTCATCGGTATGCAAAGCCGATTGCAACGCAGGTGGTTCCGGCCAGCACCTTCTGGCGTGCAGAGGAGTATCACCAGAAATATCTGGAGAAGCGGGGTGCTGTCTCCTGCCATATCTGACCATGGAAACACGAAACCGAATTAGTTACGTTATACACACGACAGCTCCGCAGGTCGCCTGCGGAGCTGATTTTTCGAATTGACCTGCACCATTCTCAGACCGCAGCCTGGAATCTTCTTTGGGCCATCGGAGCCAGTAGCCGTCCAGAGGATGGCGGTCATCTGATAGGCTGAGGCCGGACGATTGTGAAAGAAACTGACGGACAGAGCCACGGGTCTGCACCCTTTGCCAGACTGCAGGCGGTCACGGCGCGTTTTCCATCGCTGGGGCTCTCGATCGAGACGGCGGTTTGCTTCGTCTTCACGGCGTTCTTCCTTTTTTACGGGCTGGTTCCAATCTTTGGCGGCGACGGGCTGGGGCTGGTCGGTGCCGACGAGCCGCGCTACGCACAGATTGCGCGCGAAATGCTGGGTCGGCACGACTACATTACCCCGATGCTTTACGGGAAGCCGTGGCTGGAGAAGCCCGCGCTGTACTACTGGCGCGCCATGTTTTCCTTCAAGGAGTTCGGCGTACATGACTGGTCGGCGCGCCTGCCATCCGCCAGCTTTGCATTTGTCCTGGTTGCGCTGATCTACCTGCACATCCGGCGTTTCCGGCCGGGTGGCCAGCTCGATGCCGCACTTATAACTGCGAGCTGCGCGGGCATTATCGCCTTCGCGCGCGGCGCATCAACAGATATGCAGCTGGCAGCACCGTTCTGTATCGGCATGCTGGGCTGGTATGCATGGTACGAAACGGACAAGAAGTTTTGGCTCTTCGACCTGTACTTCTTTGTAGGCGCCGCGACACTGGCCAAAGGGCCGGTCGCCCCATTCCTTGCGCTGGCTATCATCTTTGCGTTTGTCGCCCTCCGGCGCGAGTGGTCGCTGCTGCGGCGCACCATCTGGATTCCAGGCGTCCTGCTGTATCTCGCGATGGTGCTGCCCTGGTACATCGCGGTCACAAAACGCAATCCGCAGTTCCTGCGTGTCTTCTTCCTCGAACACAACCTGGAGCGGTTTGCTACCAATTTGTACGAGCACCAGCAGCCCAGCTGGTATTACCTGGCGGTCATGGTGTTGGCTCTGCTGCCCTGGACGGTGGTCGCAATACGTGCGCTGGTGGATGCGGTCATTGAGTCGGTGAACGAGTGGCGCACACGGCTGGCGAAGAATCGCTATGTAAGCCATGCTCGCTGGGGCGATGCTTTTCCAGAATTTCTGGTGCTGTGGACGCTCTTCCCCATCGTTTTCTTTTCCTTTTCCCGCTCCAAGCTGCCCGGTTACATTCTCCCTTCCATTCCGCCGCTCACTATTTTGACTGCTGATTACCTGAACCGCCTGCGCGAGGCGGACAAAGGCATCCGGCCGTGGCTGCTGGTGCTGCACGCGCTGCTTGCGGGCTTCACGGTGACGATGGTGCTGCTGCTGCCGTGGTTTATCTTTCATGCGGCGGGTGGCATGCCCCCGGCGCGCGTCATGGTTTCGGCAATAGTTACGGGCCTCGCCACTATTGTTCTGATTCTGGTCATAGTGGGCCGTTTTGGAGTGAAACGGCTGCGCATCGCGACCATGGTACCCTTGGCGATTTTGGTCTTCTTTCTGTTCGGGGTCGGGCCATTCTTCGGCCTGCCGGCAATCCAACAGACGAAGCATACGATCCAGTTGGTTGACCTGGCCTACTCAGCCCGGCCGCTGGCCCGCGAGCTTACGCAACTGACGCCGAACAACGAGCCGGTTGCCGTCTTGCGCGTAAGGCGGGACCTGGAATTCGGGCTCTCCTTCTACCGCGATCATCGAGTGCTGGACTATGAAAAAGATGGGGTCCCGGCCCAGGCACATATCCTGATCGTCCGCGACATCGCCCTGCCGGAGCTGCGAACGCTGCTGGCAACGCGCTCTTACCATCCCCTGTTTGCCTACCCAGCCCAGCACGTTTCTGTGTACCAGGTGGACGCACTTGGAACCGACGATATCCCTGTATCACCACACAAGTAACGCTCGCGGGCTGCTTCTCTCTTTGCAAGGGCCGGAAGGCCACGCTTACACTCGCAGGTAGCCTGCGAGGGCACAGGAGGAGAGCACTGCTTTGGCATCCTTGTCCAGGAGCGCGATGGGCCGCCAGGATGTACTCGATCTGCGCCATTTTGCCGCTTCGTCGCTGCGCGATCTGCTAACGGAGGAGACGGACCTGTGGCAGCGCCGGCTCCGCTGGGATTATCGTACGTCGGCCAAACTATTGCTGGATTACCTGGACTCCCGCGTATTACCGGGCTTCGTCGCGACCGAGGACGGCCGCCCCGTCGGTTACGTCTTCTGCGTGTATGAGCAGCACAAGGCTGTGATCGGGGACGTATTCGCCACGGCAACTGGGCGTGAGCGGGCGAACCGGATCGAAGGACGGCTGCTGGAGCACACGCTGGAGCTGCTGCAGAGCACTCCAGGCACCCGGCGGATCGAAACTCAGCTCCTGCTGCATCCCAAGGGGCAGTTCCGCGAGGTCTTCACGCAGAACGGCTTCGATGCCTATCCGCGTGTTTTTATGGAGCGTCAACTGAGACGCGAACGAGCGACGGAGATGGTTCCGGTGCCCGCTTCGCTACATCTGCGCGGCTGGCAGGAGAACGACTTTGCCGCCGCCGGCCGGCTGATCGCACTCGCCTACCAGGGGCATCTGGACAGCGTAATCAACGACCAGTACCGCACGACCGCCGGCTCGCTTCGCTTCCTGCACAATGTCGTCCGCTTTCCGGGCTGCGGGCAGTTTGATCCGGCAACATCGCTGGTGCTGGCGCACCGCGACAGCGAGGAACTTGCCGGGATTGTCTTGTGCTCACGCGTCAATGTCGATACCGGCCATGTCACCCAACTATGCATCGAGCCGAGCCTGCGCCACGCAGGCCTGGGGCGGCTGCTGCTGATGCAATGCATGCAGGCGCTCTCGGCGCAGGGGTTGAATTACATTTCGCTCACCGTGACGGAAGGCAACCAGGAAGCGCTGGCGCTCTACCGGCGCATCGGCTTTAAGTCGCGCCACACCTTCGATGCCATGGTCTGGCAGCGGAACTAGGAACTCGCCATTCGGGCGGAGGCGCCTGCGGGGCGTTCTGTCGCCCCGCTAGCGATGGATGAAGTACATGAACCAGCTCGCCACGATGACAGCACCCGTAAAGAGTACGAAGCAGTAGATGCCATAACGCATCATGGCGCGGGGCTCACTGCGCTGCGTGATGCCGAAGACGGTGGAAGCGAATAGCGCGAAAAGTAGCACGGCAGTGAAATGGGAGGGCGTGAAGGTCACGGCTTCCTCCCGATGCGGATGTTGTGCGCGTCCACTGCCGCAATCACATTCAGCAGCCCGGCTACGACGATGAACTTGGTGCCGTAGTCGGCGGTCACTACCTGAACGGGGGTCTGTCCGGCTCCCAAGAGGCGACCGCCTATGTAGAGGAGGCCGGAGCCGAGATCGCCGATGAATCCCAGAAAAGCCAGCGGATCCGAGGGATCGGCAGTGTAGAGCTTGCCCTGCATGAGCAGACCGAGGATGAACATGAGCCCGATGGCGGCAAAGAGCAGGCCGCCCCGGATCCAGCGCCGGGTCAGCAGATGCCCCGCGCCGGGAATAAGCCAGCCAGCCAAAAGCGCCAGGGAAAACAAGGGACTTTTGGGCTCTGACGACTTTGCGGTCTTTTTGCTGGTGGTCGCGGCTTTGGCCGGCGGGGTGGTTGCCATGGACTCTTCACTCACTATACCGCAGGGTATCCCCGGCCCTGACGCGGAGCTATACCCGCACGAGCTCCGTCTGCAGGCGGCCCGTGACCCGGGCTTCGCCATCGCCCGTCATCATGTCGATCTCGCTGCGAATGCCGAATTCCTTCAGGTAGATTCCGGGCTCGACCGAAAAGCAGGTATGCGGCAGAAGTAGCCGGTCATCGTGCGTTTCCAGATTGTCGAGGTGCGCGCCATTGCCGTGTATTTCGTTGGCGATGTTGTGGCCCGTCCGGTGCGTAAAATACTCGGCGTATCCCGCCTCGCGGATCACGGCACGCGCCGCATCGTCCGCCTCCCACCCGGCGATCGGCGTGCCTGCCGCGAATGCCTGCTTTACCTTTCCAATGGCCGCATCGCGTGCGTCGCGAACGATGTTGAAGATGGTCTGTTCCCTGGGTGTTGGCTCGCGATCGACCACGCCGGTCCATGTGATGTCGTAGAAGACGGTCGCCTCACGGTTGAGACGCGCCCAGATGTCGATCAGCAGGAAGTCACCGGAGCGGATGGGCGCATGCGCCTGCTCGGTTGGCTCGTAGTGCCCGTCGGAGCTGTTTGCGTTTACCGAGACATTCGGGCCGTGCTCCCAGACCAGCCCGGCATCGGCCATGGCACGCTGGAGCCACTGGACCATCTCGTATTCGGTAGTGCCGGCTGCCGATCTTACACGGCGGCCAATTTCGCGAAAGCCGGCCTCGAGGATTGCATCAAGTTTTTCCTGTGCCTCGAAATGGCTTTTCTCCTGCTCCGGCGTCAGTACCGCTTCGAAGTGGCTGACAAGATCGGCGGAGCTGACGATGGTTTTGCCAAGCTCGCGGAGGACTTCGATGGTTCCCGCATCCACCATCGAGACATACATAATGGCGTTGCGCGGCGAGTATTGCATAGCGATACGCGCAGCCCCGTTCAACATATGCCGCAAGCTCGCCTCCAACTCCTGCCATGAGCTGTACAGCTGGGCTTTGCCTGGCAGCGGATCGAGACGGCCGCTCTCCACACGATGGACCAGCTTGAGCGGCTCGCCCGTGGCGGGCACGAAGTAGTACCAGCGCCGCGATATGTGCAGGTTCTCGCTCAGGCCAAGGATTCGATACGCGATGGGGTCGCGGTGGTGGTGGTCGTAGAAAAGCCAGCCGTCGAGCTGGGCCTGCTGCAGCGCTTCCTGAATCGCGTTGAGTTTCATAGTCCCTGAGATTTTATTCCTTACTCTCAGACCAAGCGGCAGACGCTAGACTGAAGCCCAAGGAGGGCACAGCTTGCGCGCTGGCGGCATTCACCATGCGGAACTGATCCTGTTGCTGCTGCTCTTCCTTGTGGGCGCGCTCACGACGCTGTCGCGCCGATTCCACACACCGTACCCCATCGTGCTGGTGGTCGGCGGCTTGTTGCTGAGTTTTGTTCCCAACCTGCCGCACATTTCGCTGAACCCGGATATCGTCTTCCTGGTTCTACTGCCGCCCTTGATCTTTGCTGCTGCATTCAACACGTCCTGGCACGATTTCCGCTATCACATGGTCAGCATTCTGCTGCTGGCCTTCGGGCTGGTTGCCTTCACTGTAGTTGGCGTATCCGTGGCGGCCGAGTATCTGCTACCCGAGTTTGATTGGCGGCTCGGGCTGGTGCTGGGCGCGGTCATCTGCAGCACGGATGCGATTGCCGCCACTTCGATAGCCGCACGGGTTGGCCTGCCGCGCGCGATCGTAGACATTCTGGAGGGCGAAAGCCTGGTGAACGACGCGAGCGCTCTGCTCGCGCTGGAATTCGCGGCGACGCTGGTGGTGAGCGGACAGAAACCGGGACTCGTCGAGGGACTGGGCCGGCTCTTTCTGCTGGTGGGCGGCGGACTGGTTGTCGGACTTGCTTCCGGCTGGGTGATTCAACGGCTTCAGCGAAGGCTGACAGACCCGCCCATAGAGATCACGCTCAGCCTGATGGCGCCATACGTCTCCTACTTGCTCGCCGAGGCTTTCCACGTCTCGGGACCACTGGCGACGGTCGTCTGCGGACTTTACCTGGGAAGAAAGCGGTCGGAGGTATTCACTACCGAGGCGCGGCTGGAGAACTCCGCCGTCTGGAACACGCTCGATTTCATGCTGAACGGCGTGGTCTTCATCATGATCGGACTGCAACTGCCGTTCATCCTGCATGGCATCCGCTCGGTCAGTCATCGCAGTCTGATTTTTGACGCAGCCGTGTTGTCTGTCGTCGTCATTGCGCTGCGGATCCTGTGGATGTATCCGGGCGCATGGATCGCATATTCCATCCGGACGCGGCTGTTGAAGCAGCATTACAAGCGACCCGATGGGCGGTCAGTGTTCGTTTTGGGCTGGACGGGCATGCGAGGCGTGCTGGCACTGGCGGCTGCCTTCTCTCTGCCTAAGGCCTTGCAGGATGGCTCGCCGTTTCCACAGCGGGAGCTGATCATCTTTCTCACCTTCGCGATCATCCTGGTCACGCTGGTGCTGCAGGGGCTGACACTGCCTACGATCATTCGCAAACTTGGTCTGAGCGAGGCCGATCCGCTTCGGCTGGCGGAACGCCAGGCGCGCCGCCAGATGCTGCGCGCCGCACTGGACTACCTGGATTCCGTCAAGTCGCACGAGAAGGAGATCAACGACGCAGTATGGCACGATACCATGCAGCATTATCGCGAGCTCTACGCCATGTACGACGATCATGCTGGAGAGGTACAAAACAGCGAGAAGCAGTGGATAGAGCTACGCGATCTCGGCGGAAATGTCCGAGCTGCGGAACGGGCTGCGCTGAAGAAAATGCGATATGACGATCGCGTCAGCGATCACGTGCTCCGCAAGCTGGAGCGTGAGCTGGACCTGCTGGACACCCGGTACATTTCGGAGTGACCCGAAGCCTTACTTTCCATGCGCACTTGCCCCGCGCTACATTTAGGTAGACTGAATGACGTTCAGAGAACGTACTCGGAGGACGGAACAGCAATGACATGGATGGCAGAACCTATGACCTGGACTTTCCTTGGCATCGCCGCCTGTTTGGGGCTTGGCATCGGCTGCATCATTTGGGCGGCCCAGGGTAAGCCCCTGAGCGAGAACCCCCATCACGACGAGTACTAAGCGTTCCCTATCGCTTGCGGGGCGGCATTTTGAGCCATAAAAGCCCGGCAACGAAGAACAAAGCCGAGACGGACAGGGATAGAAGCGCGTGCGTTCGGTGGTTGTAATGCACAGCAAGCGCGGCACTTATCCACCAGACCGCGGCACCGGCAAACCATATCCACGCCGTCCAGGCCGTCGTTGACGCCATCCCGCTCCTGACTGGTCCAGCGCCGCTCAAAGCTTCTGCTTCTCCCGCCGGCTGCGAACCATATGACTTAACAATAAGGCCCCTGCCGTCAGACTAGCAGTCAGGACGAGGGGAAGCTGTGAGTCCGTAGCGCCCGCTGAAGCGAGCAGCCAGAGTACCGTACCGGCAGCAAGAACGTGATAGGTTGCCATGCCGGGAGCGTAGCAATGCCCGCCCCGCAAACCCGATGCACCACCAGGGTGAGTGGCATGCCGCTGGTAATGACACTCAACGGTTTTCCCCCATCCACGGTTCCGAAACGGTCCAATACTGCCCCCTAGCCTGTACGATGCCTTCCACCCCCACCTGTAGAGCTGCGACCTAAGTAACATTCCCTTTGGCACCGCGGCGGCAGCAGAATGCTCCTGATGACACGCTTAGCGACAGAGCGGGTCCGCATGCTGGAGCTGCTGATCCCGGCGATCGACCGCTGGTCCGGACGCAGCAAAGGGCTGCAGCAGAACAGCAGCACGCACCTGACGCTGGGCGATCAGGGCGAAGAGGCCGTCTACTTCCATCTACGCAAAAAGGGTTGCATGGTGGTGGCCCGGCGCTGGCGCTCGTCACGCCAGCCAGGCGACCTGGATCTGGTCTGCTGGGAAGGCGACACCCTTTGCTTTGTCGAGGTGAAGACCCGCAGCCGGTCCGATGTAGCGACAGCGGAATCAGCCGTGGACGCAGATAAGCGGCGCATGATCCGGCGCATGGCGCGGCTCTACCTGAGCAGCCTGCGTGAGCAGCCGAAGCATGTCCGCTTTGATATTGTTTCCGTCTACTTCAATGATGCAGCGACCGCCGAACTGCGCCTGATTCCAAACGCATTCGGCTGGACCGAGCCGGCGCATCGCTGGAACTGACAGCGAAGGCGAAAGTGCATAAGCGGGTGAGACGAACCTCCTTCACTGCTTTGTGCCCGCCACCATGCGCGGCCTCAGCGGCAGGAGCTTAGGAAATTCTCTCTCTTCGGGCAGGCGCGCCAGCGGTTGCGGGACATATGTCTTCACGCCGCATAATTGCATTCCTATGTGCCACAGAAATGCCGGATTGTTGCGCAAGTACCGCTTCCACAGGCGGCGCGGGTCCTGCAGCAGTCTGTGGAACCACTGCATTCCTATGGTCTTTACCCATTGCGGCGCATCTTTCAGCCGGCCGGTGTGAAAATCATAAGCCGCTCCGACACCGAACATCAGGGTTGTGTTCAGCACGGGCAGGTAGCGATGCATAAAGCGTTCCTGCTTGGGCGTGCTGATTCCTACCCAGATGATGTCGGGCTTTAGCTTCTGCACACGCGAGACGAGACTCCGCTCTTCTTCGCTATTTAGCTCACGGAATGGCGGCGTGCAGGTACCCACGATGCGTACCCATGGATATTGCGACAAGAGTTTTTCCTGAAGCTGCTCTGCTACTCCGGCTTCGCCGCCATACAGAAAGTGCGTATATCTGGCGAACTCCTTGCGGCGGAACACTTCGAGCATGAGGTCAGGGCCGGCAACACGCTGCATCTGTTTATGCCCCTGCAAACGTCCCACCCACACAGTCGGCGTGCCATCAGGAAACGTGAAGCTGGACCCCTCGAAAATTGCGCCGAGGTCCGCATTGCGTTGAGCCTCCATAATGCCGTGAACACCTGCCATGCAGACATATCCCTTGCGACGCGCTCTTAGCTCCACGGCAATGCACCGGATAGCTCGCTCCATATCCAGCGCTGCAATCGATACGCCGAGCACCTGAGTTACAGGACATAGTTTGACATTTTTCATCACAAGCTGTTTCCCCCTGAGACTGGAATCGTGGGCTCGAATGCGAGCGCGTCGGGGGATGGAGCCGGTCGGACCAAGGAATCGTAGAGCTGGAGATACTGCGCCGCAATGTGGGTTGCCGAAAGCTGCGGTAGGGTTACCGGCGCCGGCCGAGGGCAAAAGAAGACCGTCCGGATTGCTTCGGCAAATGCCTGCTCTGCGTTTTTATCGAGCCGAATGTATTCGCAGTAGCCTTGACCTACTTCTCGGAAGGCGGGAATGTCGGAACAGACAACCCGACACCCTGCAAGGAGGGCTTCGGCTACGGGAAGACCGAATCCTTCTACGACGGAGGGTGCTATCAGCAGATTGCAATTGCGATAACACCATTGCACCTCTTCATCGGACAGACCATTTAGCAGAGACACGCGGTCTTCGAGTTGCGTAAATGCGAGGAACTGTTGCATCGCTTTCGTTAGCGGTCCGGGAACGCCTACGATGACCAGGCGTGTTCCTGCGCTGAGTTGGCTTGTGAGTAGAAGTCTGCGGAACACTCGCAACAGCAACAGCAGATTCTTGTTCTGGCGATGCTGCGCCACACATAGCAGAAACGGCTCACCTGTCCATCCTGGCACTGGGCTTCGGCCAAAGACGCGGCTTTGCGGTTCCACACAATTCGAGATAACTGTAGCCTTGCTCAGTGCGAGCCGCGGATCGATAGCTTTCAGCCGGTCGAACGTACTACGAGATACACAGGCAACAGCATCCGCAGCCCGCAGACATTGGCGCAGAACGGCCTCATTGAAGAGCACTTTCGGAAAACCGAAGTTGCCCGGCGCGTCGTAGGGATAGAGATCATGCAGTGTCAGGACTGTTCGACAACCATAGATATGCCGCCGTATCGGCATCGGGTAGGCGAAGTGAACGACGTCCGCCTTCAGCTCTGCAGCAATTCTGGGCAGTTGTCTGTAGTACCAGAGATTTCTGCCTATCGAAGTATTGTTGAGATAGACCGCGCGCAGATGTAGCCGAGGATCAAGTATGGGTTCTACACTCTGCAGGCACTCCTGCTGCCATGAAGCGACTATCAGATGCACTGCGGTGATCTCATCGCGCGTAAGCAGGCAGCGGGCGAGATTAATGGCGTGCCGCTGAACGCCGGATATCTGGTCGGAGGCTGAGGTAAGTGCAATGACGATCTTCATGCCGCAACTCCACTACGGTCGCTAGTCTGTTTGGCATCTGACCCGGACCAGGGACTCATATCTCCTCGCAAACTGCATTCGCGGCACTAACTGACAACGCTGCGGTTTTTCCATGTAACTCGCGGATAAGAGGCACATAGAGAAACAGTGTGATTGCGCCGTAGCTGAGGCGTGCGATCGCAAGGCCATAGGCGCCAAAGCGCGGGGCCAGATACATCATGAGCAGCAGCATCGCTGCACCGCCAGCGAGATTCAGCATGGTGACGACCCGCACGCGTCCAAGCGCGTATAGCGAATACGTCGCAGTGACATTCACGCCCAGCAATGCAGAGCCGGCAATGATTGTCGGCAGCACCCCGAAAGCACTTTTCCCAATTTCCTTACCTGCCCAGACATGCAGAATGTCCGGACCGAAGATGCCGAGCGCCGCAGCTGCGGCGGCCACCATCAGTAGATTGCCTGCAAACGCAGTCACCACCACCCTGCGCAATTCAGCTGGGGCGCGAGACCCACGGCTTCCGGCGAGATGCGGAAAGAGAAAATGCAGTCCAGATGCAGCCATGCCATAGATCGGCTGGGCCATTTGCGTGCAAAGCGCATAGGAAGCAACTGCAACAGCGCCGGAGGAAAGGCCCAGGAATAAGCGATCGGCCTGACCGAATACGACACCTGAAAGAGCTTGAAGCCAGCTAAAAACGCCAAAACCAAGGAGAGCCTTTGTCGCCGCGCGATCAAGAATTGGCGCGAGCGAGCCGGCATCCAAAAGCCTGCGCAGTTGTGTGAATTGCAGGGAGGTTCCAACTACATTCGCAACAACCGCAGCCCCGAGAAGGGCCGCGACATTGTGGGTGAAGTAGGTAAGCGCTGCGGCCGTTACGAGTGACACGAGACGAGCTACCAGGCTGATACGAACCGCAGGCCCGTAGCGCTCAAAAGCCCGCTGCGTGCTGATACAGACACTCTCCAGCGTCCGTACCCAGATGAGAATGCAGGCCAGGCGAAGTGACCATAGGCAAGCCGCCCGCAAATCCGTGTTGGATGGAACGACGTGCCGCGATGCATAAGGGGCCAGTGCCCAGGTGAGGATCGCGACTATGGTTCCCAGCACGAGATTGATGCTGATCATGCAACGAACGGTGCGTAACAGCAGATCAGGGCGCCCCTTACCACGCTGGCTGGCGACGTGCTGGATGTTGGCGTCTCCGAAACCTGCTGCGATGATGCTGCCCATGCTTACTACAGCCGTAGCAACGCTCCAGATGCCGTACTGTGCCGCCCCCATGTTGCGCAAGACAATGGGCGCGACCAGCAACATACCTATCGGATAGGCCGCATAGTCAAGGACACCCCAGCCCGCATTGGCCAGATGCTCTCTCATCGCAGAGCCTCTCGCTGTGTTCTGATTCGCCTGAAGCTGGCGCGCAGCGTCGCGGCGATTTCCGTCGCGAGACGCTTACGTGGATCCTCCGGACGGACTTGGCTCCAGCGGTATTGTGCGATGAGTAGCGCACAGGTCGCACTTATCGAGAAAAGCGAAAGCAGCATTGTTAGCAGCAGGCGTCGCGGAGACGATTTCTTTTCTGGAATGCCGGGTACATCGATCACGCTGATCACTGGCACATCTTTAGCCTCCTGTATCCGGGCCATTTCGTACTGCTGCGTCAGTAATTCGAAAACGGCTTCCTGTATCTGTACCTGGCGATACAGATCGGTATAAGGAACCGCGAGGCGCGGCAACTGTCGCAGCGGCGGATAGAGTTCGCCGGGGTCTCCGTTGGTCTTGCTGCTGCCCTCTTCCGGCGCAGAATCGGAGAGCGGCGCAGATGATCCGCTCATCTTGGAAAGCTGCTTCTGCAGCACGGCAATGCGCGCCTGTGCGGCACGTACGCGCACATTCTGATCTCCGTATACCTGGCGAAGCGAGTTCAGGCTGGACTCCTCCACGATCATCTGTGCCTGGAGCTTTGCGCCGGCGTCCACCATCGCGCGAGTCTGCTCCTTTATGTCGACCGTCGCATGCGTGCTGGAAAAGGCGCTCATGCGCTGCTGCGCCTCCTCCAGATCTGCCTTCACTTTCGTCAGCCGCTTCTCTATAAACTCACGTTCCTGGTGCGCGGATGAGGCGCCCGTATGGTTGACGAGAAGGTTGAGTTGGTCGAGATAAGCCTGTACTAGATCGCGTGCGCGGCGCGGATCCGTATCATCGACGGTGACCGTGATCACCCCGGTCTTCTTGTCGTCAGTTATGTCCGTGTGGTGCCCGAGATACTTCGCAGTATCGACTCGGTAACGTTTGCGATAGACATGCTGTAAATCGAACTGATCGATCAGATGGCCCGAAATCGTGCCGCTGCGAAGCAAGCCGACGAAGAGCGCAGAGGTATTGTTGCCGCCGAACAAGCTACCCGCGAGGTTTCCAATGCCGCTGAAGCCGCCCAGAGCCCGACCTGCGAGCGCAGCAAGCATCGCGGTACCGATGTTGGAGCCGCTGGGTGGCATGATGCGAGCGGAAGACTTGTATCGTTTTGGAAGCGTGAATGCGATCAGGAGACTTAACAGTAGAGAAATGCCCGCTACGCGAAGCAGCAGACCTCGGCGTTCCCACAGGATGGTTGCGTTCGCCACCCAGTTCGGCGTGCTGGGCATAGTTGGCGGAGCAAAGGCCGTAGGCTCGCCGCCTCGGCCGTTCACACCCGGGAACTCATCAATCGATGTCTTCATATGACACCGGCTACCGCAGCCGTGACCGCAATGGACGAAGTGATCTGCGCCACAGTCAGCAGATTTCTCCAGAAGAGCGATGCGCCGATGATCTTCTGCGGAATGACCACGGCATCCCCAGGCTCGAGCCGCGTAGAAAGCACATTGTGATCCAGCCACACGCCGGATTCGTGGCCTACCACGGAGCCGTTGGCGCGAATGATGAATATCTCCTTCTTATTCGCGATTTCGGTTGGACCGCCCGCACGACGCAGATACCATGCTGCCGTTTGCCCCGGCGCATAGGTAATGGCGGATGTGTTGTAGACCTGTCCGCTAATGAGAACGAATCCCGGTCGCTTCGGAATGCGGAGCAAGTCGCCCGCACGCACTTCAATATCGGCGGGCGTGTTCTCCCAACTGTTGATGTCGGCACTGATGTGAATCACCATGCGTCCTGTGGCTGGCTGACTGCGCAGGCGAGAGAGCACATCGTTTTGCTGCTGCGCAATCAACTGCAAGGCAGCAGACTGATCGCCGGAGCCCAAAGTCGGACTTATGCGTGCAGAGGCTGAGCTTGTCTCGATTTGATGAATAAGCTCTTCGCGGGTCTTCTCTTCCAGTTTCCGCACTTCTTCACGAATCAGCACGGCTCCTGCCGGATAACTGGTATCGCGAAATCCGCCAGCGCGCCTCAGGATAGAGCTGAGATGTTCACCCTGCTGGAAACCGTAACTACCCGGATGAGCTACCTCCCCCTCCAACGTGATGGAAGAGCCAATATCATTCCATCCGGTAAGCTGATGCACAGTCAGCACGTCGCCAGGCTTCAATGGAACGTCGGCCTCCTGGCCCCCTTGCGTGACAGCAGCACCGATATGGACGGACGTCCTTTCACTGACTACTTTTGTTCCTCCAACAACCTGATAACTGGTGAGATCTGCATCCGTGAGCAGCGCGTCTCGCTTAAAGCCACCAGCCATACGCACGAGTCGCGCCGCTGTCATTCCGCGCGATAACGCATAACTGCCGGGCCGCAACACTTCACCACCCACCGTCACTCTCGGGGCATCCGCCTCATAGCGGCCGTAGATGTGAATTGTGTCGAACGGCTCAAGCGACATATTGCTGTTGCCGATCAGTACGTCCGGCACATTGAAGTCGATGGTCTCTGGATGTAGGTCTGGCGGCTTAAGACGTACTATCTCGCCTTGGTCGGCCGGCTCTGGAAGTAAATCTCGAAAGCTGTGCAGTACATCGCTCAACTGCATGCCGTCGTGGTAAGCCATGCGCCCGGGCCGTACCACATGGCCTTCGGTGTAGACGACCTTCTGGCTATAGGGCAGGACTGCGGAGACATGCACACGATCGCCATCGTGGACAGCAAAAGATGCAATTGCGGCCCGAGCTGCCTCCGCATCGCCTTTCGACGGCAGGTTGAGATCTACAGTCTCCCGCTCTCGGTTCGAATTTATGCGATCGATAACGATATGACTTAACTCCGCCGATACGGTGACGCCGCCTGCATCCTGCAGCACTGCTGCGAGCGTTGTTTCGCCTTTCAATTCATAAATCGCTGGCCGTTTCACTGCGCCATACACGGCGACCTGAGGCCCTGCGGGCGGCACAACCAAGGTGTCGCCGGATTGCAACCGATCTTCACTTTGCACGCCGTGCAACAAAAAGTCGTATAGGTCTACTTCGCCGACCAATTGCTGGCCGCGATAATGCCGAAGCACTCGTAACGAACCGACGCTTGTGGGGCCGCCCGAAGCAACTACTGCAGCCAGCGACGTGGAAAGAGAGCTGATGTCGAATGCGCCGGGTCGCTGCACATCGCCGACGACATAGACGCGGATACTGCGCAGACGGGCAACAGTGACAGCTACCTGCGCGTCGCGATATTGATGCTTCAGCGCATCGGTGACCACACCACGAACCCGTTCCAGTGTGAGGCCGGCAACCTGTATAGGGCCTGCCTCGGGCAAATCGATCTTTCCATCACGATCAATTACTCGCGTCAGGGTTTGCGATAGACCGCCCCAAAGGCTGATCGTCAGAGCATCGCCCGGGCCCACCACGTAATCAGGCGAGGCAGGTATGTCCAATGGAGTTCCCCGTCCAGTCGGAGCACCAGAGGCTTGAACGTAATCTCCGCGAGAAAGGAACACGTCTGAGCCGAAACGCTTCAGCCGCCCGTTTTGTTCCGGTAACTGCGTGTACAGGTCACGAAGCGCGAGCATGTTGTATGGAGCCGGTTGATGCAGCACCTGCGGTTCACCTGTTGCGTCAGTCAAGCTCTTTCGCCGAGTGCCCATCGGTGTAGCGCGGTCACTGTTGTACTGCGTTGCGGCTTGTGCACCTATATAGGGATAGGCCAGATCGCCAGGCAACAGGGCACTGGGGTTCAGGCCTCGATCGCGGCTCCCTGTGAAATCTGGCGAAAAGCCTGCTATGTCGCTGTCATCGCCAGCTGAGTAGCTTTCGAGTCCATCGCCGGCGATGTAGCCACGCGCACGCAGAAACGTCGTGATGTTGGCGCGCAGTTCCGGGCTCGACGCAATCTTGCTGTAAAGCATCTGATCGGTAATCGAGTCGGCTTGGACCGGCGTTCCCTGCTGCTGAGAAACATCCGCCATCAACGACTTCAATTCGATGACTGCATCCGGGTTTTGCTGCAGGACCGCGAATATACGGCTGGCCGACAAAGGAGCTGATATATCGCCTTCAGACGTTACGGCTGAATCCGGAAGGACGGCTTGCTCTTGATCGTCTTTATTGACGTTTCGCGACCAAGGCGATGCGCCAACGGCCGATGCATTTGGCGATGCACTCTGTCCGGGGCCGCCGGTATCCTGGGACGTCGATGGCGATGCCGCTATGGAGGGCGAAAATAATGGGGCGGCGTCCTGCGCAGACAATGAAATACAAAAGCAGCATGTGCCCGAGATGAATGAAATCAGGATTCGCCTGCACCAATCAGCACGACGACTCAACGGACGAGCAGTAGTTCTCATGATGCAAGCCCATTCGTGTACCGCCGCCAGCGCGCTGACTCGCGGAGGTAGCCAAGTCCTTGCACTACATGGAACCGCAGACGAAACAAGATGAACCGCAGTTGTGCCGCATAGCGCCGCGCGCACATCGACAACGTTTCATGTGTCTGCGCGTGAACGATGAGCGGTGGGAAGCTAAGTGGTAACAGCGCTTGGCGCAGCGACCGCTTTGCCGGAACTGCGGAACTGGTAAGTTCCCGCTGTAAGAGCAGATATAGCTTGCTTCCCGGAAAGCTCGCCAACGCCGCTCGTCGCCCATAAAGCTCAACCCAGAGCCGTGCCCGATGCGGCAGCTTGTTAGCAGTCCAGGTATTCAGCGCATCGGGAGCAAAGGCACCCATCACGTGCGTTATGAGTAGCGTAATCACGCCGAGCGCGAATGGTGCACGAGAATTCTGCTGAGCGATCTGCCGCATACTCGTTCCAGAAAGGCATGTCATCGTAGCGCGCGAGTACATGACGGCGAAACTCGATCAGGTGTGCGGCCCGCGAGAAGTCGCTGCATATGTGCTTGAAGCAATGCACTCCCTGCCCGAGGAAAAGATCGGCCGGCGAGAGAACCGGCATGTTGCTACCACGAATGCAAAGCCATCCTGCGCGATCCAGGAGCGACCCACAAGGGGAGGCGGCATCCTCAACGTGTAGCTCGACAGATCGACAGGGGCTATCTTTGTATAAGCTTTTCAGCGACCTGCCTGGCTCGTCATTCGTCTTGAACTCCCAGCTACGTCCGCTAATTGAGCGCAGGTGATAGCCTCTGCTCTCGAGAATCTGCCGAGCTACAGGTACGCTTTTTGCAGCAATCAGAAAATCCAGGTCAAGCTGCGAACGTAACTCAGAACGAGACACCGAGTGAGGCCACAAGGAGAAACCCTTCAGCAATGCATAGGAAAGCTCCATACTCTGGAAAGCGCAGTGGAGTGCTTTCAGCTCGGCGAACAAGCCTTCCGTGCGCGCTGTGTTTTCGCTCAGGTTGCGCTGCAGGCGAGCGAGAACATCGGGTGGCAGAACGTCAGCTTGGTTCAGCTCAAGCAGCCGATCGTAGAGATACAGCGCCAGGCCGCTGGTATCCAGCCATGGCATTAGCCGTTGCCATTCCTTCCTTGAGAGTTGCTCCAATCCTTGGCAAGCTGCTGGCATCCGGTCGCAGAAGGTGAGCAGCACCGCTTGGCGTATTCGCTCCTCTCGGCTGATCGGGGACTCTATCGTCATGGCGGCAAGCGCGTGCATCGCAGTTAATGGCTATACATTTCTGGTTCGCCCACAGTCTTGGCGGCCAGCAGGTGGCGCAGAGAAACGACGACGGGACCACAACCACTGAGCAGAACAGCGAGCGCTAACATACCTAAAGCGCCCATCATTCACTCGACGATGTGGAGCACGAGCTTCATCTGCCCATGTCCGTTGCCGCAGAAGATAGAACAGTGACCAGTGAAATCTCCCGTCTTTGCCGGAGTGAAAGATAGCTCGCTTGTCTGTCCTTTCTTGGCCTTGATGTCCAGCCCGAGTTCTCGAAAACGCAGACCGTGAGCTACATCGACACTGTTCAAAACAAGCACCACAGGCTCGCCCTTTTTGAGGGTGAAGCTGGCGGGCGTAAATTCAAATCGCTTGGCCATTATTTCGATACGTCTCGGAGTTGTCTGCGCTTCGCTCGAGTGGACCATTACAGAAATCAGGCTAGCCATCGTGAATAGTGCACAGAACAAAATGAACTTCAGCTTCATGCAAACACCTCAACTGCAATCTGGATAAGACGTGCCAATGTTCCGCCGTCCACGTGCCCGCGGTGTTATTCGAGGCGTGTTATCGCGAACGGCGGCACGAGTTGTCTCGACTGTAGCGAGCAGCCCAGAGAAGGGTTGTCATGTCGCTGTAAGGCGATTGTCACTGCTTTGTTTCGATCATTTCTAGGACCTCTTGTACTGGTCACACCATTCGAAATCGGCAGGTTTCTAACGGCGCGCTCAAATCCCATCTGGCCGGCCCAGAACGCGGTGACAGTCAATTGACAATCGGTCGATGATTCAGGGACACGTTGTATCCCGAGAGCGGATAGGGTTTGGCTATATGCCACGCGCGATGTTCACCTTGCGGCTCACAATATTCGCACGATCTGTCGAGTTTTTAGCGTTTCTGCTTTTCATAGCCTGTGCCGCACAATACGGCCTGGCGCAGGATACGCCTTTACTTTCAGGTGGCGTCGCATTTCTGACCAACACAAACGGGGGGATTACTACATATCAGCCGCTCATTGAGCCTTTGATCGCGGCACCGATTGGCTCGCGCCTTCTCATTGAATCTCGCGCGTCCCTTCTGGAAACCTACGCGCCAAGAACAAACGGGCAATCCGGCTATGACCACAGGTACTTCGCCGGCCTCACATACCTTCAGGCCGACTATGTCATGGCACCTCACGCTACATTGGTGGCGGGAAGCTTTTTGCTTCCATTTGGGACTTACAATGAACGGCTCTCGCCGATTTGGATTGGCAATTTTCAGGATGGGCCCCTCGTTACCAGCCTAGGTCTTATGTCCACGGGCACCGGTCTGGGCGGAATGTTACGCGGTTCGGCCATCTCACACCCTACGTATTCGATTGACTACGCTGCATACTTCTCCGCCCGCAGCGGAAATGAGCAGTTCAATGCCGAGCGCTCCTCCGGCGGCCGCGCGAGTCTGTATCTGGCGGAGAAGCGTCTTGAGATTGGTCTTTCGTATAACCGTCTTTTGCAGGGCACGCAGGAAAATTTCTATGGCGCCCATCTCTGGTGGGAGCCTAAAGATACAGCTTTCCGACTGCGTTCCGAGTTCGCGCGCGGGCATCATGCACAGGGATACTGGATTGAAGCGGACTATCGCACGCAGGCCTTCGGCGGCCTGAACAGTTTCATCGGACGATTTGAACCGGTCTTCCGCATGCAGCAGACATTCCGACGCGACCAGATCGTGAGCGACGGCCTGCCCCTTGTCGGTACGCAGCGAGCAGACTTCGGACTCGACTATAACCTGCCCCACAACACTCGCATTCTTACCAGTTATTCACGGCAGTTTTCTTCAAACGGAAATCGCAATATCTGGGAGACCGCGATCGTATACCGGTTCCTCTTCCCGGCATGGAAAGGCAATGTTCAATGATGCGGATTATGCTCTCCACGATGGCTGCTGTAGCAATGATCTCTACGTCGCTTTATGCTGCGCCGCAGCCGCAGCGTTACGCGGCAAATTCGTCTGGGCAGACCAACAAAAAAGAAGCTTCCAGCAAGACGGGGCCTGTCCATCCTGAAGGGGGGGAGCGAATCTTTCAGGAGCAGTGCTCGCGATGCCACGCGGCCCCCGAGGGCTTCTCGCCGCGCATATCAGGCACCATTGTGCGACACATGCGGGTCCGGGCATCTCTTAGCCACAAGGATGAACAGGAGCTACTTCGTTTTCTGAACCCATAGTCCGATGGGACTATCAGCGATTGGGCCGCCGATGGCTAATAGGGCGGCTCGGCACTCGAATCATAAGGGCGGCCAAACTTATTCAGATGCTCTTGTTTCGCTTTACCGGCATGGATATCACCCAAATCAGCCTCGGCGCCAACTATGTGGACCCGTTTCGTCAGCTCATCGAGTGAGCTTTGCGGCTGCCCCTCGGCCCATACATGCAGATCGTAGTCCCCGTCTGGAATCCCAGATAGTCTAAATACGCCATGCTGATCTGCGATGCTATAAAACGATGTGTCCAATGCAATGACAACGGCACTCATCTCAGAATGAATATTGCAGAAGATATAAGATACGCCCACGCGCGAAAATACCACACTGCGTGTCGACCCAGCCTCATACAATCCCAGATCAAACCGCTTACCGTCAAACAACGAGAACACGTTGTGAAAGAAAGGATCTGCGTTGGGAAAGGCAACACTGCTGCCGACCGGAACAACCAGCAAGTGTGGCGTGAATGTCTTATTCTTCTGCAGCAGAGTAAATTTTGCGGGCGGGACAGCGTTTACCGAGATGCGCTGCGCTGGTTCCAGCCAGATGACTGCAGAACGCGCCAGCTTTAGCGGAGTCAAAGGCACAAGCCGCGCGTGTACGTCCGCTGCATGCAACGACGATTGGCCCGCGACAGTGGCGAATATAGCCGCCAGTGCAAGCCGGCGCAGCGCTCTGGCTGGTCGTACATACTGCATTAGAATCTGTACCCCGCACCGATCCCGATTACATCACTCATAGCTGTCCGTCCCGTCGCATAGTTGGTCCACAGGCGACGATACTCGAGCGAGAACAGTAGATAACTACTGGGACTATAAATTACATTGCCAAAAGCCGACCGATTTCGCGCGAGACCGTAATAGGTCGCATACTCTGGAATCTCTATGCTGGCGTGAATTTGGCCTGCAAAAGGATTATCTATGCCATAGCCACCATTAAATTCCAGCTTCTCACTCACTTTGCTTTTCAACTGCGCCCAACCGCCTACGTCGTCCAGCGCGCGCGCAATTTCTCGTGTGCCGGCGAAGAGATAGACATAGTCTACATACCCTCCACCGCCGAGGCCGCCGAGTCCAGCACCCCGGTAGGCGTTTCCCAGGAATGCCAGATGTGTCGTAATCGGCAGCCGAAGATCCATTGCAGCCGCCCATGCATCGAATCGCAAATTACTTCCAGTCTCGTGTGGACTGTAGTATCCGCTAACGCCGACCTCTGGTCCGAGATCCGGGTCTTCCCACGCGGAAGCAATCCTTGCTTCAGTGCCTGGCCATCGGCTACGTTCCGCGCGCGAGATGGTTGACGTGTTCGGAGGCGCCCCGGGCAACTGTGAATCGGCCGTATCGATCAATCCTGCTTGAAACTTCAGCCGGCTTGAAGATGTGAGCCCAATCTGGTGCGAAACGCCGATCTGTGGATTCCATGCCCACAAGTTTCCGCTCCAGGAAAACTCTGGCTGCGCAACAGCCACGAGCGAAGTTGGTGCATTCGGGGCAAGCAAACTGCGGTCTTGTTCGACGAATGCCTCCGTGTTCTGCCATCGTAAAGCCGCATGCGCCGTACGAAGACGGAGCAGGCCCGCCGCAGCGTAGCTCGATTGTGCATCATTCGCGAAGAAGTCTACGCGCACATCCGCATGACTGGTCGCTCCGAATAGATGCGGCCCTCGTGCATCCAACCCAAGCACGGTTTGTCGCACGGACAGTCCGGTGCTGCCGCCACCCGGTAATGCGTACGTAGGATTTGCGGAGATATCCACCTGCTTGGTGTTCACATATCCATTGAAGAGCAGCAACCCGCTCACCTTCAGCGCATACTTCGATTCTGTCTCCACCTTGGTCTGCTCATGGGTTGCAATCTGCGATTCCTGCAGTGCCTGTTGTTCTTTGATCTCGTCGGTTGCACTCGCGGAGATACCGGTGCTCACCTTAGGATTCGATGAGGTGGCGGGGGCAGTCGTTGCCGCGGTCTTCTCAGCCGCTAACTGTTGCTGCAAGTCAGAAAGCTGCTTCTTCAGGTCCTCGAGCTGTGTCTGGTAAGCCTGCACCTGTGACTGGGTGCGCACAATGGTAGCGGACAGGCGGTCCACTTTCTGCTCAATGGTCTCGTTTGCAGGTGGACTCTGCGCCACACCTGGGCGCATGGCCACTGTGGGCAACAACAGGATTGTCGCAACGGCACTCCACTTCTCAATCCTGCAAAAGCTATGACCAGGCGGTTTGTATTGGTGGCTTCGCTTGGCAGGATTGGTCATGACGTGAACTGAGCGCTCCGTGAGATGTTGTCTGCATGGTTGTGTTGGGCAGCGGACACGGCACGTGCGACCGTGAGCCGAAACACAGTTTTGCCGGGGCGGTTGCTCACTAGCTGGACATTGCCTTCGTGCTCACGCGCAACGCTCCATGCCAGTGTCAATCCTAAGCCTGTGCCTTTCTGCTTCCCTGATGTGACGAACGGGTCGAAGAGGCTTTCTCGAATTTCCTCCGGCACTCCGTGACCGCTGTCGCCAACAGTTACGCTCGCAGTCATTTCGTCTCCAGTAACGGCCACGTTCACTTCGCGCCGCTCCGGATTCTGTTTCGCAGATTGACACGCATTCAACAGCAAGTTGTAGACAGCCCGCTCCATCTGTTTCGCATCGATAGCGGCTATGATATCGACTCCACCCGGTTGCATTCTGACCGTTACGGACTCCGCATCGGGATGGGTCTTCACGAGCCCGACTGCGCGATTTACAAGACCGGTCATCGATGTGGGAACCCGCTGGAGCGCTGCACCGGTCCGGCTGAAGATAAGCAGTGAGTCGAGCATATCTGTCGTGCCATTGACCGCAATACGGATTTCTTCAAAGAGCTCAGAGCGCTCGCTTGCTGGAAGGGCAGGCGATGCCAGGAATTCCGCATTCGCGTACACGGCCGCCAGATAATGCCTAAGATCGTGTGACACGGAGTTTGCCATGCGACCGATAGTTGCGAGGCGCTCCGACTCAAGCAGCGCCCGATTTTTCTTTTGGATTTCATCGCGCATCTGTGCGAACACACGACTCAGATATCGCACCTCCTGTGTTCCGCCTGCAGGCAGCAGATACTTTGGGTCACCCTCGCCAAATGCGCGCACGCCGGTTGCGAGCACTTCGAGCGGGCGGGTCACCATGCGTGCAAGCAGTAGCACCAAGATGGAGCCGGCGACGATAGCCAGCGCGCTCGCCAGGAAAACTAGCTGATTGATTTCCTGCTCGGTGCGATCGGCCTCGGCGAAAGATTTCATGACGATGAGCCGCAGGGGCAATCCCGCGCCAAGACTCATATCTCTGCTGGTGGCGAGGAACCTCTCGCCAGCTATCTTCACGATCGCTTCCCTATCCGGGCTTATCGATGCGATCGCTCCGCGCAATGCGTCGCGTCTTTCTTTCGGCAGAGTGCTCACTACAATTTGATTGCCGGCCACGAATGCTGCTGCTGCGCCTGCGCCCCGGCTGACTTCCAATAAAAATTGATGATCAATGGCATAGCCACTGATGACATATCCAAGCAAGGTTCCGTTGACCGGATCGCCAAAATACAGAGGTTGCACCGAGTACTCATAAAGCACTCCGCCACTTAGCAGATAATGCTTCGCCGGGGCCGCCGCCGCGGCTCGCAGATCGCCTTTGAGTTCTTCGGTATTTGTCACACCGCGCGCATTCGCGGCAAGGATGCGACCCTCAGCGCCCGCCAATGCAAACAGATCGTTGCCACTTGTCTTCCAGAAGTCCACGGCGTCATCCGTGATGGTTCGTGGATCACTGGTCGTCATCAACGCTTTTAGGCTGGGCAGGCTGGCAAGCAGCGAGCTCTCTTTTTCCAGAGAACGGCGCCGGTTCTCATCGAGATCCTGAAAGGTCTCATTCGAATGGCGAAGATCGGCTGCGAGCGTCTCGCGTACATGTTGTTGCAGGCGATTGCGCACGATCAGAAGGCTGGATGCAGTAGTCCCAGCGACGATCAGGACCAGCAGGGTCAGCAGTAGAACACGGGTTCGAATTCCAGGACCGTCTTGGCTGTTGAACACAAGGTTCATTCCTCTTACGGCACGAATCTATAACCAGCACCGTAAATGGTCTGCAGATGTCGCGGTTCGGCAGCGTCCGGCTCAAGTTTCTGCCGCAGCTTCAGGATCTGATTGTCGACGGTCCGCGTGGTTGGGTAAGAGTTGTATCCCCACACCTCGTTCAGCAGCTCTTCCCTGCTGAGGACGCGTTCTGCATTCTCTACGAAGTATTTCAGTAGCTTGAATTCATGCGCTGTCATCGTGATCGGCTTGCCGGCGCGTCGTGCGCTCATCCTGGAGAAATCCACCTCACAGTCACCGAACTTATAGATCACCATGGTTCTTGGTTTCTGGCGGCGCCTAATCGCCGCCTGCACCCGTGCCATCAGCTCGCGCGGACTGAATGGCTTGGTCACGTAGTCGTCCGCCCCGAGCTCCAGCAGCAGAACTTTATCCGCCACCTCGCTGACCGCACTCACCACGACGACGGGAATTTCCGGCTGCTCTGCCTTCATGGTCTTGCATAGGTCACGGCCAAAGATGTTCGGCAAAAGCAGATCCAGCACGACCGCGGAGGGCTTCACGGCATGGAAGGCATCGAGTCCGGCTTGTCCATCACCACATACCGTGACGGTGTAGCCTTGCTCATGGAACATGCGCTGCAACACCTTCTGCATGCGCGGATCATCCTCAATAACCAGGATGTGGGTCCGGACGCCGCCCGATTGCGGCTCTATTGCACTGGAAACAGACATAAGCGTTTCGACTTGCAGCATACCCTTTCTCCTCCGGTTTGGCCCCATTTTCGTGGATTACTGCCTGAGATGACTCACCGCTCGACAGCTTTGGGTGAAGAATTTGAATCTTCTGAATCGCCCAGCCGAGAAGTTCGCTATCCCCTGGATCCCTCTCCTGCATTTGCCGCAGTGTCTGCATGGCGTCCAGATCACCCTTCCAGGCCACAATCCGGATCGCTCGTTGACGGACCTCCAGATTCTGGCTAAGAAGCGCCTTGCGTACTTCCTGCAAAACTGCGGGGCCGGCCTGAATCAGCATCCACTCTGCTTTGTCGGCAACGTGACTGTCCTTTGCGGCTAACGCCTGGACCGCCGGACGCGGGCCGTCTCCGATGCGGTCCCACAGTTGGAATGCCGCTACCACGCCGTTCATCTGCGCAAAGTCCTCACCGGGGCGAAATGCCTGTTCTTCAAGCGCTCGCATTGCCGGTCTCCCGTCCAGCATCGAAATTGCCTGGAGCAACTTCATCTGGCATCGGTAATAACCCATCACCCTGGCAATTTCATCCGCACTTAGCTGGCTTTTTCCGCGGTTGACCCAGGCTGCATAAAGAGTGAGAACTCCGTTCACCTCCGAGTGCAATTGTGCTGGAACCGCTTTTGCCGCCGAATCCGGCTGGTGCTTTGCCAGTGCAATCGCGGCGGCTCCGCGAACGACCGGGTCTGGGTGGGACAGTAACGGCACGAGCATCCGTGCGTCAACGTAACCCGGCATGCTGGCGAGCGCTGCCAGCGCTTCTTTCAGAACCTGCGGATCTGTATCACGTAACACAGGCAGCAACATGGAGGCGGGAGCATTCAGCCTGCCCAGCGCCCACGCTGCATTCGCCCGAGCGTCGGGGTGTTCCGAACGAAGCGCCTCCGCAAAGACCGCCGAAAGCGTTCGGGGGCGGGCGGTCACCAGTGCCACTGCCGCTGCCCGCGACACGTGATCGTCCGGATCCAGCAGCCAGTGTACGAACTCTGGCTGCACTTGAAAGCCACGATATTGCGCCAGCGCCAGAATGGCTTGCGCTCGCGCACTGCTCTCGCCGGCGTTCGCCTGGCCGGCAAGCACAGATAACTTCTTCTCCACTGGCCTTCCAACTGCGTCTGCGCCCAGGCGCGGATAGTCCACGTTGATGCCATCCACTCCGGCCGCTACTGCCGCTTTCATTCCAGCCAGGTCCATCTCATGATCGTTGGCGGAGAAGTTGGCGATCACCGCCTTGCCTCCGCGACGAGAGGCCATGACCTGCTCCGCCGTGACTCCTGGTTGCGCCCAGACCTCTGCGTCCGCATTTGCACGCGGGTAGAGTTGTTTCACATCCGACCATTCACCGCCGAATCGAACGCGCTGCAACATGCCCTCGCGTTCCACAACTTGCAAAACCTCCCCACCAATCCCCTTGTCTTTGATATCGAGAATCAGGCGTATATTGAGGTCGCGGGCAAGCCGCAAGGCATCCTCGAAGAGCGGAATCTGCATGTCTCTGAAGCGATCTCCCATCCAGCCGCCGGCATCGCGCAAGCGAAGATCCTCGTAATAGCTCCCTTCCGTGTCGCCAATGCCATCCGTAAGTCGCTCCAGAACGCCATCGTGGTTCAGCACAAGCTTTCCGTCCAGCGTCCGCCGCACATCAATTTCGACAACATCACATCCCAGCAGTGCGGCCTGTTTCAAGGACTCCAGAGTGTTCTCCGGCACATCTTCGTTGGCCGTGCGGTGACACAACAACGCCACCCGCTTCTGCGGGGCAACCTCCGCGTGTGCGATCGTCGCAGCTATGGCGATCAGGAGAGGAGCCGCGATTCGCTTCGTCGTCGCTCTCATCTGTTGCCATCCTCCCGACACGCAACTGCAATTGCAGCGGATGTCACTGGCCGGTGGAGCGGGATCAGGATGCGGAATAACATTGCGGCGACGAGGGCCACCCCTGCAATTCCAAGAAGCACGGGCTTATAACCGAATCTGGTAAACAGAGTTCCAGCCCCGGAGGTAGCAAATGTCGCAGCGAAGGCGTTCGAGAAGAGCGCCATCGCCGCTGCCGTACTCCGTTGCTGGTCGGGCGTTTCGTTCATCAGCAGGTTGTAAAGCACGGGAGAGCTAGCCCATTGTGCGGCAGAAAATACGAGGTAAAGCGCAATGGCAAGTGTTCCATTTCCGGAGACTGCCATCGCTATCAACGCCAGCGCCGCGACGAGCTGCGTTACGACGATCCCATGGATCAGCCCCAGGGCGCGAACGATTACGGGGACCAGTAAGCCTATACAGAGCTGCAGCGCCTGCGTCGCGGAAAAGATCACTCCGATTCGCGCCAGCGGAATATGCAGCTCCCTGGAAAGATACACATTCGCGAAGGGAGTGAAAGCCGCCAGTACCGCCGCCCATAGTGCCATCAGCGGCAAGAACCGGATCAAAAACGGATCATGCGACAGCATGTGAAACCAACGCCTAATTGTTTGCGGGATTCCATCCGCTTCTGTCTGCGATTGTGCAGGAATCCGAAGATACAGCAGCGGCAGAAAGCTCATGAGTGCGACACCGCATGCGGCCAGCAGGATGAGCCGTTTTATTTCGGCTGCCTGCAATGCAATACCTGCTGCTTTGAACCATAGCGGCAGATATCCGCTGATGATGCCGCCCACAATGCTGGTTCCGATACTGACGGAAAAGATCAGGCTAAAGGCCGAGGTGCGAGTTTTCTCGGTGGTCAGCCGGGCTACGGCCGGAAGAAAGCAGACCCCCCACATGCACATCGCTACTCCCGCCAGGAAGGCTAGAACAATTTGCGCGGACTCCCACATCCAGACCACACGCAAGCCGTTCAGCAGCGAGGCCGCTGCAAAGCAGATAGCGAGCAGCGGCCGCAGCCCGATCTTCCCTGCGAGGAAACCCGCGGGCATCGTACCCGCCAGCGAGCCAAGTGTCAGGGCGCCGTTGATCATGCCGATCGCCCGATCACTGAAGTGGAAATCCAGCAAGTACAAGTTGAATAAGAAGAAATAGACGGAGAACCCGGCATCGAAGAAGAACGCCGCTGAGAAAAATATCCAGAAGTTACGGCTTAGCCTTTGCCTTCGGAGCCATGCCGACGGATGCCTCCAGCCTAAGGAGCTCTCTTCGGCAGATGAGTCGGGCTCGAGCGCAACCTGCATCAGCGCCCCTCCCGTACGAGCATGCGCAAGCGGTCGACTGCCCAGTCAAGATCACTGTATCTGAGCTCAACGATTTCCGCGGTCAGCAAATGTTCAATCTCCTCGTATTGCTTGGCCAGCGATTCGCCTGATCCGTACAGCACCTGCTGCATGTAATACCTGGCCACCTCTGTGCGATACGGCAGGAGTTTCGGACCTACTCCGGCGCGGCGATTCAGGAAGACAAGGAAATCTATCTTTGCGTGCTCTGCACAGTCCATGTGAAGCATTTCGGCCGTGAATAGCTCGATGGAAGGTTTGCCGGCTGCTCGCGGCGTAATTGGCAACCCTTGCACCTCGGGAAAGAGCTCTGCCGCAGAAGGTCGAAAACGCACCTGGTGGCAATTGCCCATGACGATTCGCTCATGAGCGTTGCAACTCAGCAGGAAGCTGGCATCGTCCGACACGTACGTCCAGCCGGCGCGTGCGCAAGCATAGGCCAGCGTCGATTTTCCGGCGCCTGAGTCGCCGCACAGCAGAATGCCGCGACCGTCGAGCGCCACACACGCGGCATGCACGGGCGTGGTGAAACGAGTTGCAATGTGGCAGCCGCCAGCCTGCTCCAGAAAAAAATATCGGAGATACAGCCTGTGTCGAAGTGCAGCCTGTGAGATGGCGATCTGCGTAGTATTTCGTGACAGGTCTACAATGCTGTAATTTTCAGTATCCGCGACGGCCACAAATAGCGGAGGCAGAAATCGATATTGTGGAGTGGGCGGGCAGTCGATCGAATCGGACGCTGTGACGTGAATATCAACATGGATCGGTTCGGTATCGAACCGTTTCTCGAATATATGCCAGACGTCCTCGGCTTCCGTCATAACCTCGGGCGAGTTCGTGCGCAACTCTGTCGGAAAACCGAGCGGATAGAACATCCGCCGCAGCGGGAGTGCAGGAGCCTCGAGATCGTGACGCGAGAAATCGAGCGGCTGGGACCGGTCACATGCGCGTTCAATCTCCTCAATCATCATATTTGCCAGCTCCGGATATTCGCGTCAACTCAGAACAGATACTTCACCGCAAACTGGATGATGCGTGGATTGCTTACCGTGCCTGTGATCCTGCCGAACGATGGACTGGCCGCAGGATGGAGCGCCGTCGGATCGCCATACCCGAGATTGCTGCTGGGGTTGGCGAATTGCGGTGTATTTGTCGTGTTAAAGAACTCTGTACGAAAGCGGAAGCTGCTCTTCTCCGTCACCGGAAACGTTCGCTCCAGCGCAAAGTCAATGTTGTGCTGTCCCGGACCACGCACGATACCGACACTGCTGTTGCCAAAGTCCTGGTCGGCGAGGCTCGTTCCATTGGGTGCTTCCGGAGCGCGCGTGAATGCGTTGGCATCGAGATAGCTCCCAATCACACGCGAAAAAAGTGAACCGTGCGTCGATGGACTGCTCCCGGTCGTCTGTGCTCTGGTTTGACCCGGCAGATTCCCATAGACCGATCCCGCATTCGCATCCGTCACGGTGAGTGGACTGCCTGACTGAATCACTCCGATCCCAGACAACGTCCATTGACTCAGGAATTGGCGGGGTACCGCCGGCATGGAATGGAAGCTGGGCGTCTGCCAGGTCAGATTCGCTACCAGACGTTGAGAGCGGTCATCTCCGGCGAGTCCATAGCTCTGGCGCAGATTGTGCTGGTCATTGGTTGGAAGCTGCAACTCGAACGTATCAAGTCCACCTTCCCCATTCACTTCATCCAGGTTCTTTGACCACGTATAGCTCGCCTGAAGCTGAAGCCCCCGCTGCATGCGCTTCGTATAACTCGCCTGCAGTGAGTTATAGCTCGCTATGAAGCGCGAGGCAGTAAACAGCGATCCCTGACTGACTCCCTGGATCGGGAGGCGCTGAATGACATTGTTCACCGAGTTCGTCGTCTCGCCGCGAACTGGATTTTCCGGACTGGCCAGCAGCGCCTGATCAAATTCAATCTGCGCCGGCCGGTGATCGGATACGGTGCCTACATATCCGATCTCGATGACAGAATCGATACTCGGCGCATACTGCAGGTTCAGGTTGTATTCCTGCGTTCTCCCGTCCAGCACGGATGGATCTGTGCCTTCTATGAACGGAGAGGATGAGGCGGTGCGCGGCATGAATACCGGATAGCTCGATTGGGGCTGGGCTAACGGGACAAAAGGGCTCCGCAGAGTTGCGGGCCCGTTGCTGGCTCCGAAGAGGATTTGAAGAGTCGCGAAGGGCTGTTGGGACACGGTTTGTGAGGCCAGAGTCCCGGAGTGCCGGTCGAAATATAGCCCATAGCCGCCGCGAAGTACGATAGTCGGCGTATTCGCAACCTGCCATGCAAAGCCGAGACGTGGCGAAACATCCGCGTACGGCGTCATCCAGAAGCCCGCATACGGTGTCCTCACCACGCCAGCAGGTACCGCGCCCTGATAATTCGACGGCACGGTAAATCCGCTGTAGGTTCCATTCGCTGGAACATCGCCGATTGCCGCGTCGGCATTGAAGTTTGTCAGCCGTCCGTGAATCTCTGTAGGCGCTCCGAATATCTCGTATCGAAGGCCCGCATTGATCGTCAGGCGTGGATTCATCTTGATGTCGTCCTGCGCAAACCCGGCAAAGTCGCTGTAGCGAGTGTCTCTACGGAATATGCCGCCACCAGCCATGCTCTCCGTCACGTTGCTCAGCCCGTCTGAACTGCCATTTTGTGCGGCACTTTGTCCCACCAGAAAGTCGGAAAATGTGCTGATGTCTAGCAGACCGTCTGTCTCAAAAGGTGTGTTCAGATCGACTTGGTGCCGCTTGAATTCCGCACCCAGGCGAAGGTTTTGGCGCCCGCGTGTCAGCGCGACAGTGTCCTGCCATATGAAGGAATTCGTCACCTGCCAAAGCGCTGGCGTCCCTGCGTCTCCAATTGTGAAGAGCCCATCAATCGTCAGGCCCGGCGCCGGTGATGTAGGAGTAGTCACTCCTGTAGGTGTGCCTTGTCCGATGGTCGAGGCAAGAAGCGGATTCTGCACGGAGGATAGACCGTCGTACCGCATATAGCCGAATCGCGCCACGTTTATGATTGCCGGATTGAAAACGTGCGTATCCGTCAGAACAAACATCGTGTTGCGATCTCGTTCGTCGGTGCCCCAGCCGGGCACATTTGCCGCTGCGGGAGAAAATGGCTGGCTCGTTGTCGCGCGGGAGTAGAAGAATCTTCCTGAAAGCGTATTTTTCTGCGTCACCATGTGGTCCGCATTGATCGAGAACTGGTCCTCACGATAGTGGGCGGGAATCGCAAATGTGGACTGTCCTACGGGCAGCTGATTCGGATCTGTAACCGGTACAGGTTGCTGTGGGCTTGGCACTGCGAACTGCCCGTTGGCAAACTTTGCATTCAGGATCGCGACCGCCTCCGGGTTCAGGTTCGATCCGTCGCACGCCACCTGCGTGCCGCCGGCATGCGTCAGATACCCGCTTGCTGGTTGGCCGCTGCTGTCCGGGTGCCCTGCCGGGCAAAACTGCGCGCCAAGTGTCGCTGGAGATCGATCTTGCGTCAGCATCGGCAGCGTTGCCGTCTGTTTGCCCCCCAAACCATTTACTTCGGTAAGCCCCTGGTAAGCACCGAAGAAGAATGCCTTTTCCCGTATAATCGGGCCGCCGATCGAACCGCCAAACTGGTTCTGCTTCAGGTCCGGTCTCGGCTGTCCTGCCCCCTTCACAAAAAATTCGTTCGCATTAAAGATGTTGTTGCGCAGAAACTCCCACGCGCTCCCATGGACCTGATTCGTCCCGCCCTTGCTCACCAGGTCGACATTCGCGCCCGTGCCGCGTCCGTACGCTGCGTCAAAATTCGCCGTCTGCACGCGAAATTCCTGAATCGAATCGGGTGCAGGAATCGCCGTTCCCACCTCCTCGTTGGAATTGGCAGCCGAATTCTCTGCCAGATTGTTCGCGTCGATGCCGTTGAACTGAATGTTGTTGGCAGTTGGCGTCGCTCCATTCGAAGCAACGTTTTGTGTCCCGCGTCCAAGCTGAGCCGCATTGGGCAGATCGACGATCACGCCCGGCGATAGGCCAAGAATCTGCGTGTAGTTGCGGTTCGAAAGCGGCAGTGCCGTGATAGCTGTCTCATCCACCAAACCACCCAGAGTGGAGCTATCCAGATCAACCACCAGGGAGCCGCCACTTACCTGAACGGTTGTACTTGCTCCGGCAAGCGTCATCGTCACATTCAATGAGCTCGTCTCACTCACGGAGACCTGAACTGAGGGAGACATCGCCACTGCATATCCCGGCGCCTTCACGGAAACGGCATACCAGCCGGGTGGCAAAAGCGGCAAGCGGAAGACACCGTCAGCGCTCGTAACCGCGGAACGTGAAGTATGTGTCGCATCGTTGGTTGCCAGAATTCCTGCATCGGCTACCACGCGATTCGATGGATCGTACACGATGCCGGAGATCGCACCCGTGCCCGGCGTCTGCGCCCGGGCTATGCTCGCCAGAAAGAGCAATCCGACTAGGATTCCGGCGTAACGGCGATGCGCACAGGCTTTCATGCACTTGTCTCTCAAATGTCACCTTCAAAATCAGTGCTGCATTTGTGGTGAGTATGGAGACATCAGGAGGAGAACTTGTTACCGATTTGTCACTTCATTGTCTGGATATATGTGCGCGGCCAACCGTACTATGTACGAGCAAAGTCGGCGGCCACGCGGAGATCCTCGACGAACGTTCTCATCTGATCGTGGCGATCTTCATCCGTGCGTGTCCGCAATATTGCCGAGGGGTGCAAGGTGGCAAGGATGGGAGGAAACCCCGGCTTCTCCTGAATTTTGCCGTGTGCCTGTGTGACTTTGAAGCTTGAGCCCAGCAGTCCTTGCGCGGCAACAGCGCCTAAGCAGACGATTAGTTTGGGCCGCACTGTTTGTAACTCAGCCTCCAGCCACGGTCTGCACGCATGGATCTGTTGCACGCTGGGCTTCTTGTGGATGCGCAGCTTGCCGCGAGGTTCCCACTTGAAATGCTTGACGGCGTTTGTTACATACACCTTTTGTCGATCGATCTCCGCCTCTTCAAGGCACTTATCCAGCAATTTTCCCGCTGGACCAACGAAGGGGCGGCCTGCCCTGTCCTCGTGGTCTCCCGGCTGCTCGCCGATCATCATGATGGCGACCTTCGGCTTGTTCGCGTCCGCGCCGGTTTCCAGTTCGCCGAAGACCGCTTGCGTAGCATTGCGATACAGGTCGCATCCGCGGCACGTCTGAACAGCTGCGCGCAGAATAGGCAGGCTGCGCTCCTCGGGCACGAATCGTTCCGCGCCCTCTTTCAACTGCTTTTTGCCCGCACCCATACCTGATGGGATGCTCAGATTGGCTCGCACACAGCAATCTGGTGGAGCTTGCCTGCTATTGGGAAGACTGGTCCGTGTACTCCTCATGCCAGGCCATCTGGATAGCCTCCAGCTTCGACTCGTTTGACTTGCTCTTATCGTCCGCAAATCCCGGCAGCTCTGTAACGTAGCGATGAAGGTCGGTGAAGCGAACGGTCAGCGGATCAATCTCGGGATACTTCTCCTGCAACTGGATTCCGATCTCTTCCGCGTCATTCCAGGTGAGCTCCTGCGGCATAGGGTCTCCTTCTTCTGATCTGATCTGCTCTGACTAGGGCTTTGACTCGGACAGGGCGAGCGGTTTGCCCTCGGAGACATAGTTGCGATTCCAGCTCGGTATCTCTACCACGTAGGTGCCGGGACCGGTGATCACCGCCTGGCAACCAAGCCTGGAATTGAGCTGAACGTCTGCGGCCGTCTCCATGCGATCCAGCTCGTCGTCTTCAGCCTCGGAGATGCCCTGCTCACCCTTCTTGACCCAGATATGGCAAGTCGTGCAGGCGCAGGAGCCGCCGCATGCGTGGTCGAGGAAGATATTGAAGTTCTCCGCGACATCGAGGAACGACATCGGCTTGCCGTGATGCTCGTAAGGCATGGTGCCGTACTGGAACTCGACGCTGCGCCCTTCGGGCAGGAAGGTGACACGCACCATGTTAGGTCCGGGCGGCTTGCTCAGATCGGGGTCCATGTTGACGGCTGGCTTCGAATTCTGCTCTGACATATCTCTCGTTCTCAATCTATCGAAAATCCGCGGGGGCGATGGGATGCGGCGCGGCCGGTCCTTCCCCCACTTTGGCGCCTGCTGTTTGCATCGTTTCGCCATGCAATGCGGAGGAGAGGGTGGCATCCATCATCAGCTCGGCGAAACGGCGCGTCGCCTGATCCAGCGCTCCGGTCGCGCGGCGCAGCGAATCGAGGTCGCCGGCATCGCGCAGAATTTCGAGTTCCGTAACCAACTCACTGATCTTCACGCGCTCCTCTTCGGTCAGCTGCCGCCACGCCGGATGGCTTGGGGCTTTGGTGACAGCCGTCAGGATTGTGGTCGCCTCGTTGCGGGCCTCGATAAGCTGACGCTCCTGGAAATCCGTCTCGGCATGATCGAAGGAGTCCAGGATCATAGACTCAACCTGTTCGTCGGTCAGTCCATACGTCGGCTTCACTTCGATATCTGCTTGCTTGCCGCTGCGCGTCTCTACGGCGGAGACGTGAAGCAAACCGTTCGCATCGATAAGGAAGTTCACCTCGATGCGCGGCAGTCCGGCGGTCATCGGCGGAATGCCCTTCAGATCAAACCGGGCAAGCGAGCGGCAATCCTTCGCCAACTCGCGCTCGCCCTGCAGAACATGGATCGCGACATTCGTCTGGCCATCGACGCCGGTAGTGAAGTGCTCCGTCGCGGACGCGGGTATCGTGGAGTTCCGCTGAATAATTTTGGCGACGACACCGCCCAGAGACTCAATGCCCAAGGATAGTGGCGTGACATCGAGCAGTAGCATCTCTTCGGTGGCTGCCGAGCCACCCGCAAGAATGTTGGCCTGCACGGCGGCACCCAATGCGACGACCTCATCCGGATTGAGCTCAGTATGCGGCCGCTTGCCGCGCGCTGGCAGCTCGAAGAGCTCTGAAACCAGTCGCTGAACCCGAGGTATGCGCGTCGATCCGCCAACCAGAACTACTTCGCGGATGTCTGCAGGCGTAAGGCCGGCATCCCGCAACGCCAGGCGGCAGGGTTCGACGGTGCGCTGCAGAATCGGCTCGATCAGTTGCTCAAACTGCGCACGTGTAATCTCGCGTCTGTAGAGACTGCCATTGGGCAGCGGCACTTCCAGACGCGCAGTCTCATTGGAAGAGAGCGCGATCTTTGCGTCGATGACAGCCTTGCGGAGCGCCTGCACAAGCTCCGGCTGTTGACGCGCGGGAATCTTTTCTTCTGTCTCGATCTCGTCGAGCGCGATAACAAGCAACAGGTTGTCCAAATCGTCGCCGCCCAGATGGGTGTCGCCGTTGGTCGCGATGACCTCGAAGATACCTTCGTGCAGCTTGAGAATTGAAACGTCGAAGGTGCCGCCTCCCAGGTCATAGACCGCAACGATGCCTTCTTTCTGGCGATCGAGTCCGTATGCAAGCGCCGCTGCCGTCGGCTCGTTGACCAGTCGCAGCACATCCAGACCAGCCATGCGGCCCGCGTCTTTTGTCGCCTGCCGCTGCGCATCATTGAAGTATGCGGGGACAGTGATGACCGCCTGTGTGACTGGAGCGCCAAAGTAACGTTCGGCGTTACGTTTTAGCTGTCGTAAGACATAAGCAGAGATTTCTGGCGGCGTGTACTGCTGACCGCCGATGTCTAGCCGCAATACTTCCCCTGGCTGAATGTCAGAAGCCAGACGGAACGGAAATAACTTCAGCTCGCCTGCGACATCGTCGACGCCGCGGCCCATAAGCCGCTTGATGGAGTAAACGGCACGATCCGGCGCAGCCAGCAGGTGCGAATGCGCGGCATTGCCAACGATAAAGCGCTCCTTGCCAACTGCCGGCATTGCCACGACAGAAGGCACGAGCCTCGATCCATCTTCGCCGGGAATCACCAGCGGCTGGTCGCCCTGCATGAAGGCTACGAGCGAGTTCGTTGTGCCCAGGTCGATGCCGACCACGCGTGTAGTTTGTGTCTCTGCCATTTCGTCTTAGATATCCGCCTTCGCCACACCCGCTGCCTCCGGGGAGAGCACAGCATCGACCTCGCGTAGCAGATTTCGCAGATAACTGCGCCGATCCAGGAGTGTCACCATCGCGTCCTTCTGCTTGTCCTTCGCGGCTGCTTCATTCGCGTCCAGCGCCGCGTCCCATGCCGTCCACGCGCGGCGGAGGTCGTCATCGACAGACCCCAGCATCGCTTTGAACTGAGCCTGCGCACGCTCCAGATCGCTGCGCAGCGCTGGGTCGTCCTCGCCCATCTTCAGGCTCGCGCGCATCTCTTCGAGCTGCATGTTCAGCTCAAAGACTTCTTCCAGCAGATCGGCCGGCACGCGGTTCTGCTTGGTCTTCGGATCGCGGGTCTCCGCATTCTCGTCCTCCATCCGGACGCCTTCGAGCTTCAGCAAATACGCAGTCCGCGCGACAGCATTCTTCAGCGTGCGGTAGGCGTCGTTTAGCAACGAGCTCTGGCGCAGGCTCCATGCCTGCTCCTCCGCGCTCTTACGCGCATAGAGGTCCGGGTGTAACTGCCGACTCAGCTTGTAAAAATCGCGCTCCAGTGCAGATGTATCGATCGTGAGTTTGCGCGGCAGATGGAAGATCGCGAAGTATGTTGGCTCCGCGTCGCCCTGTACCGGATTTTGCGCGTGACTCTGCATAGGCAGCACAACATGGGTTGAAACGAAAACTAGGCGGTGAATGAGGAGCCGCAGCCGCAGGACTTCTTCGAGTTGGGGTTGATGAAGTTGAAGCCCTGCCGCATCAATGTCTCTTCGTAATCCAGCACCATGCCGTTCAGATAGATAAACGACTTGGGATCGATGAAGACGCGGACATCGCCGTCATAGGTGAAGATGCGGTCCCGCTCGCGCGGGTGCGTGTCGAAGCGGATGCTGTACGAGAGGCCGGAACAGCCGCCGCCCAAAATCCCGAGGCGCAGGCCGCCCTCCGCGGGCGAGATCCCTTCCTTCGCCATCGCAGAGCGGATGCGCGCCGCAGCGCGGGGCGTGACCTCCACGCCCGGCTTGCCGGCTGCAGAGGCTGGATGCACCACATCTGTCGTTGCTTCTGCCATCCTCGCCTTACTTTGCCGCTACTGCCGCAGGAGCTGCGGCTGTCTCGCTGACGTTGTTCTTCTTCTTCCAGTCGCCGATCGCCGCGCGGATCGCGTCTTCCGCCAGCACCGAGCAGTGAATCTTGACCGGCGGCAGCGAGAGTTCCTTCACGATGTCCGTGTTCTTGATCTCCATGGCCTCGGAGACGGTCTTCCCCTTCACCCACTCGGTCGCGAGCGAGGAGGAAGCAATCGCCGAGCCGCAGCCGAAGGTCTTGAACTTGGCTTCCTCGATCACCTGGGTCTCGGGATTCACGCGGATCTGCAGCCGCATCACATCGCCGCACTCAGGCGCGCCAACCAGCCCGGTGCCCACTGCGTCGCTGCTCTTGTCCATCTGACCCACGTTGCGCGGATTGTTGTAATGGTCGATCACCTTATCGCTATATGCCATTGTTTCTCCTTCCAATCTCGTGTTCTGCAGCTTGAAATCCTTTATCAGTGCGCCTGCCACTCGATCTTCGATATGTCGATGCCTTCCTTTACCATCTCGTAAAGCGGCGACAGTTCGCGAAGCTTCTGCACGATGTCAATGACCTTGTCCGCAACGTAATCCACTTCAGCTTCCGAGTTGAAGCGGCCCAGGCCGAAGCGGATCGAGCTGTGCGCCACATCGTCGCCCAGTCCAAGAGCCTTCAATACATACGATGGCTCAAGTGTCGCCGAGGTGCACGCGGAACCGCTAGAAACAGCAACATCATTGATGCCCATCAGCAACGATTCGCCTTCGACGTAGACAAAGCTGATGTTCAGGTTGTTCGGCAGACGATGCTCCATCGAGCCGTTCACGTGGATGTAGTCGAGCGCACCCTCGAGCTTCGCCTTCAGCTTGTCGCGCAGCTTGCTCAGCCGCTCGGCCTCAGCCGCCATCTCTTCGCGCGAAATCTCGCAGGCCTTGCCCAGACCCACGATGCCCGGCACGTTCAGCGTGCCGGAGCGCATGCCGCGCTCGTGGCCGCCGCCGTTGATCTGCTCGGAAATCTGCACGCGCGGGTTGCGGCGGCGCACGTAGAGTGCCCCCACGCCCTTCGGACCATAAAGCTTGTGCCCGCTGAGCGAGAGCACGTCGATGTTCATCGCGTTCACGTCAATCGGAATCTTGCCGGCAGCCTGCACGCCATCGGTGTGGAAGAGCACCCCGCGCTCGCGGCAAAGCTTGCCAATCTCTGCAACCGGCTGCACCACGCCGATCTCATTGTTCGCGAACATGATGCTGACCAGTATGGTCTTCTCGTCGAAAGCCCGCTTCAGGTCTTCGAGATCGATCAGCCCATCGGCCTTTACCGGCAGGTACGTCACGCGGCACCCTGACTTTTCCAGCCGCTTGCAGGTATCGAGCACCGCCTTATGCTCCGTTACCTGGGTGATGATGTGGTTGCCGCGCTCGCGGTACATCTCAGCGATACCCTTCAGCGCCAGGTTGTTGCTCTCCGTCGCACCGGAAGTAAAGATGATCTCCTTCGCCGTTGCGCCGATAAGCTTTGCCACCTGCTCACGGGCCTTCTCCACCGCAGCTTCGGCTTCCCAGCCGAAGGAATGGTTCCGGCTGGCGGCGTTGCCGAAGATGCCTGTAAGATACGGCATCATCGCTTCCAGCACGCGCGGATCCAGCGGACTGGTGGCGTGGTTATCCATATAGATCGGCAATTTCACGCCCTTGGGAAGGGAGATGCCGTTGCCGTTCACCACAGCCTTTGCAGCGGGGACCGCCGTTACGTCGTCATCGAAGGTGTTCATGCTCATCGTTCCCAATTCCCGCCACCGGAGTGGCCCGTCGAAATCTGTACTAACCGAGTGTCACTAGCGGCCGTGCATGACCGCCATTCATATGTATGCGCCGATCGTACGGGATTGCATCCACCAGGTCGGCGATCCGGATGCCTTTCAGAACATCCGAAATCGTGTCGTTCACCTTGGCCAACGGCTCTTTGATGGTGCAGCTATCCAGCAGGTCGCAGGATCGCGCAGTACCTGCCTGCAGGCCCGCAGGAAGTGATGAATAGCGGCCCATCAATCGCGTGGATCACCTCGAAGGCTGTGATCGTCGATGCGTCTCGTGAAAGCGAATAGCCGCCATTGATTCCGGCGTGCGACCGCAAAAGACCCACTTTCGTCAGCCGCTGCAGGATCTTGGCAAGCAACTGCGGCGGTATGCCGTAGGCTTCGGCGATGTCCTTCGCGCTCTGCGAAGGCGTCTTTCCGGATGCTCCGCCAGATACTTCAGCGCCATCAGCCCGTAATCGGCTTTTTTGGTAAGTCTGAGCATTCGGGAACACCCCTCCGTTGAAATTCCCACCTCAACGGTCGCAATTACGAGTATAGGTGCCTAAAGGGGTACAGACAAGCGACGCAGCTATTAAACGCTAATTATTATCAAAAATTAGCTCTGCCATTATCGGACCGCTCCCTTCACCCCTGATCCCGAGGCAGGGATCGTGACGGAACTCTTACAGTTGGCGGGCCGCCTTCGCGATAAGCTCAAAACGAATGAGCCTCCAAATCCAGTTAGAAGATGAAGTTACAACGGTGTCCTCTGCCCATCCGCCGATAGCCCACGGCCGGATGCCGGAGCAAAACCGCGGCCCCTTGAAATGGGTCTTCGCCATCGTGCTTGGGCTGTTCCACGTGCTCGCGCTGGTCGCCCTCTTCTTCTTCTCCTGGAAGGCTTTTGCGGCCCTTGCCGTTCTCTGGATCTTCGGCCAGAACGTTGGCATCGCCATGGGCTACCACCGCCTGCTGACGCACCGCGGATACCAAGTGCCGCGCTGGATGGAATACGCGATCGCCACCTGCGGCACCATGGCGCTGCAGGGCGGACCAATTTACTGGGTGGGCGTGCACCGACTGCACCATCAACTCACCGACAAGCCGGGCGATCCGCACTCCCCGCGCGACGGCAAATGGTGGTCGCACATGGACTGGATCCTCCACGGCACGCTGCACAACCAGGACCCCGCACTGCAGCGCTACACACCGGATCTGACCCAGCATGCCTACTATCGCTGGCTCGACCGCTTCCATTGGCTCCCCGTGACCGTCGCTGGACTTATTCTGCTGGCCATTGGTGGCTGGCCGTGCGTGCTGTGGGGCATCTTCCTGCGTGTCGTGCTCGGCCTGCACGTGACCTGGCTCGTCAATTCCGCGACGCATATGTGGGGCTCGCGCCGTTACGAAACCCGCGACGACAGCCGGAACAATTGGTGGGTCGCGTTGCTGACCGGCGGCGAAGGATGGCACAACAACCATCACGCGCATCCCGTCTCCGCGCGCCATGGCCTCGCATGGTACGAGTTCGATCCGAACTACTATGCCATTTGGCTGCTGGAAAAGATTGGGTTGGCTCGCAAGGTCTACGTGAAAGAAATTTAGGCGCGGGGAAATCCCGGAAGCACTGGACGATAGTCACCATCGCGGTGACAATTATCCGCGTACATCCGGCGCGCAAGAACTCGCCGGCTGGGTGCCGGGCCGCGCGTTGACACCGCCCGGTGAGATAGCGTCCACTTTCTATGGATATAGAGTCCCGGGCTTTGAAGGAGATGTTTGATGGGAGCATTACAGGCAGGGTTGGAAACTCCACAATCCCCTTCGGAAAACAACGCATTGCACGGAAGCGACGTTCTCGATCAGCTCTTCGCCGAAGATTTTCTGCAGCAGCTTGCCCAGCGCGCCGAGGAGCTGGCTCCCCGGTATCAGGCAAATAAGCCCTTCCCGCACATCCATTTCGATGATTTCCTGCCCACGGCGATCGCGGATCTCGCGCTTGCCACGTTTCCTGACCCGGACAAGATTGACTGGATTCGTCATCGCGGCGTAGATCAGCATCGCAAGCTCGCTTTCGATCAGGCGGAGTTTCTGCCTTCGCCTCTGCGAGATATCCTCTTCTTTCTAAACAGCCGCCCCATGCTGCAGTTTCTGGAAAAGCTGACTGGTATCCAGGAGATCTTCGGCGACCCCTACTATAACGGCGGCGGCTTGCATCAGACGAAGTCTGGCGGTTCGCTCGAAGTGCACGCCGACTATAGCTATCACCCGAAGCTCAAGGTCGATCGCCGCATCAATGTGCTTGTCTATCTGAACAAGGACTGGAAGGAAGAGTATGGCGGCCATTTCGAACTCTGGAACCGTGAATTAACTTGCGCGGAGGTAAAGCTTTTACCTCTCTTCAATCGCTGCGCGATTTTCTCCACCACCAGCCACTCCTACCACGGGCAACCCGTTCCACTCACCTGCCCCCCCGACCGTACGCGCAAATCAATCGCTACCTATTACTTCAGCAATGGTAGACCGGAGAACGACGAAACCACCAAACACGCGGTGTCGTTTGTGCGCAGGCAGGGACAGAAGGAGCCGCTGGGGGCGCGGCTGAAAACGATCGGCCATAAGCTTATGCCGCCGATCCTGGCCGACATCTATCGCAGTCTTCGCAAGTAGCAAAGAAGGGCCGCGAATAGCGGCCTTCCCCGTCAATCGTAATGCTGTTCTGTTTACGCGCGAGCGGCGGGCTGAAAGCCATCACACCCGCTCACCGGCTTGACTTTCAAATGTAATGCCGCGTTCTTCGGCAGGCCGCACCCCTCCACCAGAGACTCCGAAGCCTGTTTGCTGGTGAGGATCTGCGTCAAGACCTGCTTGTCGGCCTGGTTATGCTCGCCAAATGTGTGCAGACACGCACTGACCGTCATGGACTGCGATCATGTCGAATTCCTCCGTGTGAGGTGTGACGCGCACCTCCTACGTATCGGCTGCACGACGATCCAGTCCTGATTTCAAAGGTCACGGCTCTTGAAGATCCGCTCCGGCACGGCCCTTATGATGGCCATAATCGGCCGCCAGAACCAAGGCACATACACGACGTCCTTCCGCTTGTGAACGGCTCTCAGGATGTCCGTTGCTACTCGCTCCGGAGTTGCGAAGAGGCGATTTTTCGGGATATCGGCCGTCATGGGCGTCGCGACAAAACCCGGCTTGATGGTGAGCACCTGCACCCCGGCGCGGTCGCAACGGTTGCGCAGGCCGGATAGGAACGCGTCGAGGCCCGCTTTCGACGCGCCATAGACATAGTTACTCTTACGTCCACGATCGGCGGCCACTGAACTGAGGACGGCGAGCGTCCCGCGGTTTTGCGATACGCAGTAGTTGGCCAGCCAGGTCAGCAGCGAGACGGGCGATAGAAAGTTGGTGACCAGAGTTGATTCGGCGACGAAATAATCCTGCTCGGCAGCGTTCTGATTGCCCAGCACGCCATGAGCGAGCAGCGCAAGATCGACAGCGCCCAACTGCGAGGTAGCGACATTCAGCATCTGCGTGTGCTGATGCGTATCGTCAAGATCGGCAACAAGCATGTCCACACGTCCGGCGCCGCGCACGAGCAAGTCCTGGGCCACGGCGGTCAGTTTCTCTTTAGAGCGGGCAACAAGGAAGAAGTGCGCAGACGGGGTAACAAGCTGCCGCATGACCGCGATTGCGATTGCGGAAGTGGCGCCCAGCATGAGAATGCGGTTCGGTGGATACCCAGTATTGCTAGCCAATCGCAGTGACCCTTTGCCAGAAAGACGACGAGAACGCCGGATCGATATACCGCGCGAAATCCTCCCACTGCGGATAGAAATGTTGAAAGTGCCGCGCCGACATGCGCGCGTCCTTTGCCGGATACATCTTGCCGCCGTATTCGGCTGTGATATCGGCAAGCTTGTCGGTCAAATCAAAGCTGCGCTCACCGCGCACGGGAAAGTCCAGCGCGATCATCGGGCCGGGTGCGGGAAAGCTCATCATGCCTGGCGATTTGACGTTGCCAAATATCTTGATCACAGCAAGGAACGACCCCAGCCCTGAGGCAGTAATGGCCTTGAGCAGTTGCGTGAATCCCTCCTGGTACTCCCCGGGCTCCCAGGGCATGACGTTCTGGAACTGCAATAAGCCGTGCTTTCCGTACGCCCGGTTCCAGTGATGCACCATATCGAGTGGATAGAAGAAAGGCTCGTAGTCGATCAGTCCCGTCTTATGCTTCGCAAATTGCTTCGCATAATAGACGGCATTGAAGGCGCCGATGGTCGCCTTGTTCATCACGAACGTGGGCAGGTCGATCGGCATGGTCAGCTTCGGCTCGGGAGAGGGCTTCAGCTCTTCCGGCTGCGCCGAATGGTCGCCCCGCATGAAGATCCCGCGCGCGAAATTTTTCCCCGTGGCGACACAATCGATCCAGGCGACGGTGTACTCCATGTGCTGGGATTCCCGCGACAGCGCAAAGAATTCATTCAGGCCATTGAACTTGATCGAGTCCTGTTTGATTTTGCGGGAGACGATGGGGCGAAGCTGCACCTCGGCCCAGGTGATGAGGCCGGTCAGCCCAAGGCCGGCGATCGTCGCTTCGTAAAGCGACTGGTTCTGCGTCGCTGTACATTCGTATTGCTGCCCGTTCGACCGGACGAGCCCGAAGCGAGGAACGTGGCAACCGAAGGTGCCGGCAACGTGATGATTTTTGCCGTGGATGTCGTTGGCGATGGCTCCGCCCACGGTGACAAACTTTGTGCCCGGCGTGACCGGGAGAAACCATCCCCGCGGCACGGCGAAGTCGAGGATTTCCGCCAGCGTGACGCCTGCCTCGCAGCGCAGGAGGCCGGTGGCCGAATCGAAGGCGATGAAGCGATCCAGTCCGCGAGCAGCCAGCAGCGTGCCACCGTCAAGCAGACACGAATCGCCATAGGAGCGGCCCATGCCGACCGGAAGCATCGCGGACTCGATTCCGTCTCTTTCCGGATGGGCAGACAGCGGGAAATCGCTCGTCCAGTAGAGTGGGACGACGTCAGCGCGGTGCTTGGGATAGCGGCCCCAGGACTCAAACGCGGGGGAAGCTGCTTTGGTTTGCATGTATGGTTTCCGGCAGGCTCTAGCGTATCAGGCCCGGTAGTTGCGGATGCGCCGCATGATTCGCTTGTACGGCCCCTATGGCGTCGCGGATTGGTGACCACAGTGGCGTGGATGCCATAGCTATAAAACGTTGCGGGATGAGACGACGTGACACTGCCCCTCCGGCTGGCACTCGGAGATTCGACGAGATTTCGGGAACGGCTGAGGAGTCTCATAGGAAAGGGCTTGCGCGGCATGGGATGATCGAACAATGCACACCTTCGGGAGACGGATCGGGGGAGCAGTGTGGCTGGCCGCAGCGCTGGCACTTCCCGTCGTGTGCGCGGGTGCGCCCTGTGCGTCCGGTACGGCAAACCTGAACGGCACGGTTGTAGATGGTTCCGGCGCGCCCATCGCCGGCGCGACACTGGCAGCCGGCGGCGCGACGGCAAAGAGCGGGCTGGATGGAGAATTTCTGCTGCCGTGTGTCGCGAGCGATGCCGCTATCCATGTGGAAGCCCCCTCATTTGCGGGAACAGATGTAAAACCGGCAGCAGCAGGCCGCATCGTGCTGCAGCCTCTCGGGGCGCATGAAGAAGTTTCTGTAACCGCATACAGAACCCCGCTGGCGGAGAGTGCGAGTCCGGCGAGCGTGCGGCTGGTGACGGGCGAAGAGTTGCGTACCGCATCGCCCATCACGCTGGACGACCGGCTGCGCCAGGTGCCGGGATTCGAGTTGTTCCGCAGATCGAGCTCGTTGGTGGCGAACCCGACCTCGCAGGGAGTCTCCCTGCGCGGGCTGGGATCGACCGCGGCAAGCCGGACGCTGGTGCTCTCGAACGAGGTTCCACTGAACGATGCTTTCGGAGGATGGATCTACTGGGATGAGCTGCCGGAGCTGAGCATTGGCGCCGTGACGGTCGTGCGTGGCGGCGCGAGCGACTTGTACGGCTCAAGCGCGATCGGTGGTGTGATCGAGATGCAGCCGTTGACGGCGGCGCGCAATCACGCCGAGTTGATATCGAGCCAGGGAACATTCCACACGTTTGATGAGGCAGCTTTGCTCAGTGGAACTCGGAAAGGATGGTCGGGACTGGCGACAGGCGGGGTTGTGCTCACAGACGGTTACGTACTGGTTGCGCCGGAGCAGCGCGGGCCGGTAGACGTCAAATCCAATGTGCACGCGCAGAACGGACGCATGGTGGGCGAGCGCGACTGGAGCAACGGCCGCGCATTTCTCCTGGGCAACGTGCTGAATGAGGCCCGCAGCAATGGTACGCCGCTGACTTCGAACGGCACACGCCTATGGCGCTACGAAGCGGGCCTGGACTGGTCGCCCGCTGCAGCAGAGGGCGGATCGCTCCTGGTGCGGGCCTACGGCAGCGCTGAGCACTTCCGGCAGAGTTTTTCTTCCGTGAACGCGACTCGGAGTCATGAAACGCTGACGCGATTTGCGCAGACGCCGAGCGATCAACTCGGCGCGGCGGCACGCTGGACACAGCCGCTGGGCCCGCGACTCATCGTGCTGGGCGGCGCGGACACGCGGGATGTGCGCGGCGAAGACAAGGAGATCGCGATCATCTCCGGAGTGCGCACGCTGCTTTCCGCGCGGCAGCGGCAGACGGGCGTTTACGGCGAGGCGGTGTGGACGCCACGGCAGTGGACGCTAAGCGCGGGCGGCAGAATCGATCACTTCCAGAACTTCGACGCACTGCAGACGCTGCCCAAGCCGGGCCTGCTGCCGCAAATAACTGAGACGGTAGCAAATCCGCGGCTGGGGATCGTGCGGCGGCTGGGCCCATCACTGGCGCTGACAGCGATGGGCTTTCGCGCCTACCGATCACCGACCGAGAATGAGCTGTATCGCAACGGGCAGGTGGGGCAGGCACTGACACTGCACAACCCGAACCTTAGATCGGAGCGGGCAACGGGATGGGAGACAGGCGTGGTGCTGACACCCGCCGGATGGAATACGACCCTGCGCGCGAGCTACTTCTGGACCATCGTGAACCGGCCGATTACCGCCCTGACCATCAGCACGACTCCGACTTCAATTACGCTGCAGCGCGCCAACCTGGGACAGATCAGGAGCCGTGGCATAAGCATGGATGGCGTATGGCAGCCGTTGGGCTGGCTGGCCGTAATCGGCGGGTATCAATACGCCGATGCTACGGTGACGCGCTTCGACCAGGAACCATCGCTGGTAGGAAGCTGGATCCCGCAGGTACCGCATGAGACAGGCACCATGCAGGTGCGGGCACGCAATGCGCGATGGGGCACGCTGGCGCTGGGGGCACGCATGAGCGGTCAGCAGTTCGACGATGACGCGAATACCTATCGGCTAAGCGGATTCTTCACTATGAATGCATACGCCTCTCATGATTTTTGGAGACACTATGAAGCATTCGTCGCGGCGGAGAATCTGCTGAACCGGCGAATTGAAGTGGGGCGTACACCGACGCTGACACTGGGACAACCGCAGGGCGTGCGCGGCGGCCTGCGCGTCCGCTTCGGGGACTGACCGTCCCGCTTAAGGTGCTTGCGGGCACAGGTGACCCGGCTCCTCCCGATGATCCTCGCTGCATAGTGTGGGTGCCCCAGATGTTGCTGAGATGTGAGGCGCCGAAGTTTGATCCTGGAGGTCAATCGATGAAGAACGACAAGATAACGAAACTGCTGCTGGCGGTAATTGCGATCGCGCTGAGTACGATCGCGCTTCGTCCCTACATCGCTCCGCATGCCGCGCACGCGGAAAGTGCCGCGCCTTATGCGGTGTATATCGAGCCGGGTGTGCAGATGCTGAAGTCCTCGGACGGCAGCAAACAGTTGTACGGGCGGATGGTGGTGGACCTGCGCACCGGGAAGATCTGGGGATTTCCGACAATGACGACGGATCCCTATCCGTTCAATGCGCTGAACTCGAAGCCGCAGACTTCACATCCCTTCGAACTTGGAAGCTTTGCCTTCGAGGATATGGATAAGGCACAGTGAGCACATGGCGGCCACGTTGAAAAACAGAAGGGCCGGAGTGCGAGGTCAATGGACGATATTTCTGATCAGGCGGCGGGTCCGACACTGAGGAGGCGCGGTATGGCAGAGGTAGATGGGCTGGTGACGCTCAAGAGTGCACATTCTGTCGACGAAACGATCGCGAGAGTGCGCGCTTTGCTTTCAGCCAAGGGCATCCATGAGTTTGCGCTGATCGATCACAGCGGTGAGGCGGAGAAAGTCGGCCTGACGATGCCGAAGACGCAGGTGCTGATTTTCGGCAATCCAAAGGGCGGGACGCCGCTGATGTTGGCGGCTCCGAGTATCGCGATCGATCTGCCTCTGAAACTGCTGGTGCGCGAGGATGCGGCGGGCGATGCATGGGTGAGCTACTGGTCGGCGCAGGCGCTGCTCCAGCGCCACGGGCTGGCGGAGTCGTTCGCGGCGAATATTGCGGTGATTGAAATGATTGCGCGGCAGGCGGCGGAGTGATGCCAGCCTGAACTCAGTTCTTTCAGCCATCTCATGAGGTAAAGCCGATGAGAGACCTTGGTATCTTTCTGGCGTTGACGATGTCATTCACTTTGGCTGGCGCGCAGTCGCTTCCCATCCAAAGCGTGATCACCGGTTCACCGAACGGCTGGACCAAGGTCTGCTATGTCGGATCGGCGCAGTGTTCGGGCGGCGTGGGATCCCGTGCACCGTTGGACGCTCCGACCCAGAGCTTCGGGCTGAACACGCCCAGCGCAGGCACTGCCAGCTCGAATGCCGTTGCGCATTTTCAGATGATTGATCCGAACCAGGAGGTCTACACGGAAGTGCTCTACGTCAACACGATCGGAAAGGCGAAACAGGCGCTCCACTTTGCGCGCGACTTCTACGAGAAGTTCCTCCCGCCGCCCGGCACCACCAATTTGGAGTGGGACGTCTACCAGTTCGATCAAGCCATTGGCCAGGACATGATGCTCGGCACCCAGTGTAATGGCCACAATCATTTGATCCAATACGACAACCAGGGGCATGGGTGGGTGGACACTTCGGTGAGTTGCGCGACCATGATGGATGGCAACTGGCATCACGTGCACCAGACATTTCATCGCGATGTGGCGAGCTCGACGGCATGTGAGGGTATGCCATGCGAACACTGGGACACGATGCAGATTGACGACGGGCCGGTTCAGAGTCTGAATGCCACACTCCCCGTGACTCGAACTCGTTGGTCGACCTTCGGCGCGCAATGGCAGATCGATGCGCGTCCTACAAGAGCGAGCAAGAACGAGCCGGCGGTGTATGACCTCTACGTAGATAGCGACACGATAACGGCGAGCGCCAGCAGATAGCTGCGAGAGCAGACTCGACTCGCACCTCGCGAAGATGCGTCACTCATTGTGGCCTTCTCTTACACTGCTTCGCGTCAGGACGATGTGCCTGAGCTGGTGGTCATCTGTGCGGGCTCGTGTGGGCGGAGCAACTGCACGGTGTCCCAGATGAATTTCCCGAGGGCGATGATGAGCACGAGAAGAAGGCCGCGGTGAATGTTGCTGTTCAGGTTGACCACGGTTTCCGCGGATATAGCATTGCCGCCGAACGTCGCCTGGCCGATGTAGTCCCGGGCGCTCACCAGGAAGACGAGAATGCCGATGCCGAGGCCATGGAGCGTTCTATCAATGACGTGATAGTAGTGGCGCATGGGGCGGGAGAGCAGCACGATGCGGCAGGCAAGCTGGACAACGTTGAAAGCAATGATGATCCAGTAGAAGGTGTGCCAGATGGCCGGCAGGTCAATGTTGAGCAGATGCCAGGCAACGTAGGGGCCGAACAAGAGTACGGGGAAGCGGGGGAAGGCGAGTAGCCAGGCGAGGAACACGACGCTGGCGATGGCGTCCGCCCACGGATGGCGCGGGCCGTCATGCAGGATCGGCTGGGCCTTCGGCAGCTTGCGCGGGTCCCACTTGTGCTGCTCGATCGTCCGGCGCAGGTTGACCTTGTAGGCCTCAACGAGCGCAAATGTCGCCGTGACGATCACGAGGAACATGAATACGGCATAGATCAGGTCGCCGAGGACATTGCCGAACTGGAAGCGCTGCGCGATAGGTGTTTGCGCGGAGCCGAAGATGACGACGGCAGCCTGCGCAAGCAGGTTGATGCCGATGACCAGCGGCAGCAGGCGCTTGATAGTGAACGCGTAAAAGGGGAATATCTCCGGCCCAATCAGCGACCGCTGTGGCTGATAGCGCGCAGCGACAACGAGCGGCGGCCCGTGGCGGCGCAGGATCTCGGCCTGTTCGTCTTCCCTCAGAGGGCGGCCTAGCGAGGCCGCTTTGTCCTCCATCTCTGCGTGGAGGTTAGCGGCGAGCTCACTCAGGAGATCGCCTTGCCGCGACGCGGGCAAATAGCGGCTCACAGCGTAAAGGTAGCGATTAACCAGAGTGTCATTAGTATCGTTGGCTGCCATGGCTGGATCAGGCCTCCTGCTTAGTTTTGGTGGCTAGCACCCGGTGGATGGAACTGTTAATGGATTCCCACTCTACGAGCAATTGGTCGAGAGTTACGGCGCCCGCAGGCGAAAGATGGTAGAAGCGCTTGTTACGCTTGTCCTCTTCGCGCCATTCGCTGAGAAGCAGGCCCTGCGATTCGAGGCGGCGAAGGAGCGGATAAAGGGTGCTCTCCTCGATGTCCACGCCATGATCCGCGAGCGTCTTGCGGAGCGTGTAGCCGTAATGCTCCTCGCGCAGCTGCGCAAGGACGGCCAGGATAAGGCAGCCGCGCCGGAGCTCGAGCCGTAGGTTCTCCGGGACGGATTGGAACGCTTCATTCATACTGTACTTTACATACTGTATGACACATAGTGTATGACGTCAAGCTAATTCGAAAGATCACCGCGCTTCCGAATGTTATTGAGGGATACCGCTCATGCGCTTCAGTAAGCGGCAATATCGGCAAAGCGGCTGGCCGATGTACCAACGAAGCGGCGTAATTGGCGGCGAGCAAGGAGACTAGCAGGGATGACTTGCCGCAGTTCGTCCGTACATTCGCGTCGAGCATACGGTGCGGCCTGAACGCAGCAAGACCCGGGCTCTGTGATCCCGGGTCTTGCTGATAAGGGTGGGCGCTGACATCACGCCGGTCCCTTTACAACGTCGGTGGCCCTATTTGGCTAGAACAACGCGGTTGGTTGGGTTGACGAATTGTTGGGTTGGCCCGGGGAAAACCTGTTAATCCTCGTTGCGGACCCAGCCGTCGTCGGTGAGGACGAGGGTGGCCCGGTCGACCGGTGCATCGGCTACAGCCTTAGCGACGGCGGGGAAGGCTGTCTGAATCGCCTGGACCTTCGCCCAGTCGGGGCGGCCCTTCTCCACGAAGTGGTATTCAACCTTGGTGAAGCGGCTGCCGTGGAACTCGGTCGGCGCGGAGTAGTTGTCCACGCTGGTTACCTGACGCTTGCCATAGCAAAAGCGTCCTTTGCCCGGAACCTGCTGGCCGGTAAGCGTCAGTTCGTAGCGCACATTGCCGTCATGCGAGGTCCGAGTGAGCAGGCCGGCCGCTGTCAGCGCGTCCAGCTTGGTGTGCACGTCGCCAAGAAGTTTGTCGCCCGTCTGCATTTCAAAGGGATAGGGAAGCGGCTTGGCAAAGAGGCAATCGGCATTGGCCGAGTAGTCCTCATTCAGCACATTGGCGAAGTTCTGCTTGCTCATCTCCCGCTTGTCACCGCACCCGGATCCCAGAAGAACCAAAGCACCCGCCACTGCTGCCAGACTTGCAAGATTCTTAAGCTTCCGTGTCATTTCTACCCTCTCACTAGGAAAATCTTTCGCAACTGTAAGGCAGAAACTTTACGCTGAAAACCTTACGGAAGGGGTATGTGGGGTGTAAACGGAACCCACATTTGGGGAATAGTCCCATTTCGGGATGAGGAAAAAGTGCTCACTGCACTCCTCCTGCAACGAACCGGATCAATTGCTACCGCAGGGATAACTGCGCCTTGAGACCAGGCGGGGAGCGCGGCTTCCACGAAAGTGGGAGCCGGAACTGTAGATATTGAAAGAAGCGAGCAAGGGTGGTCCGAATCTGAACTCGGACGGCTAGGAGGCAGACTACTTCAGATACGCGCGCACCAGGTCAATGAGGTCTTCTGCGACCTCTTGCGAAGGGAGTGACGGCTGGCCCGGCTGCATCATGTGCTCGCGGATATGGTCTTCAAAAACCTCAGCCATCAGGCTGTTGATACCGCCGCGGACGTTGGCGAGAAGCATGAGGACGTCGGCGCAATCCGTATCGCCGGCGAGCGAGCGCTCAATTGCGTCTACCTGGCCCCGGATCCGCTTTATGCGCGCGACAAGCTTTTTGTCCTTACGGTGGGCCATGGGGGTGCTCCGGATTGTATATCCTAAGGGGATATGGTACACCACGGAAAGATGAGGCGGTGGGGGACAATTCACTATTCGCCGGTGACTATCCAAAGCCGGCTGATGATACGACAAGGCTGTGCGTTGCCACGGCTGGAGTGGTGCCCGGCACACATAAATCGCAGAAATTCTGACGTCGCCCTCCTCTGGTGGGCAGAAGCCGACAGAGGAGACGCCCTAGAACGTGCTGACTACGAGGACAATCCTGAGTTGGTTGCTGCTGGCGCTGATCGCTGCGCCTGCAGTAGGCCGGGCCGCTGCGCAGATAGGGGCGATGATTGACGCGCCGACGCCGGCCAACGGGCAGCATAGGGGCGACGGATCCCGTGGCGAGGCAGCAAAGGATCGGCCCGGGCAGGCCGAGGCGCTGACGATGCTTCCGCATTCGAAGACGGTGCCATGGTTTGTCGCCGGGCAGGCAAACATCATCTTCCAGGCACACCCCAGCTTCCATTCTCCCTACCAGGGCAAGAACAGTCTGCATGGCGCGGGCGAGTACAAGACTTCGCTGCTGGGGACGCTGTTTCTCGGCTATCAGCTCGGTCGCGGAGTGCGTGGCGAGACGCCCACGTGGAGCGAGCGCTGCAACACCGACTTCCTTGCGGACTTTGAATCTTCCGGGGGGCGCGGGCTGAGCCAGGCGCTGGGGCTGGCGGGCTTCACCAATTTGGATGTCGTGCGCAATCCTAACCTGGGCTCGAAGCCTTATGTGGCACGCGCCGAGTTTCATCAGACGATCGGCTTTACGAACGCGATGGCCGAGCTGCAGCGCGGGCCTTTTTCACTGGCGACCGAGGCGCCGGTGCGGCGGCTGGAGCTGCGGTTTGGCAAGATGTCGCTACCCGATGTCATGGATATGAATGAGGTGCTAAGCGACAGCCACATGCAGTTCACCAACTGGACGGTGGACAACAACGGCGCATGGGATTATGCGGCGGACACCCGCGGTTACACATTCGCCGGAGTCATCGAGTACCAGGACCGCGACTGGGCGGCGCGCTATGTGCTGGCGGCGATGCCCGTAGTAGCGAACGGGATCGATCTGGACTGGGCATTGAGCCGAGCGCGGGGGCAGAACTGGGAGTTCGAGCTGCGACGTGGCTTCCTGCCCGGGCACAAAGGGACGCAGCGAGTGCTTGCCTACGTGAACAACGCGCACATGGGTGATTATCGCGAAGCGGTGCGGGCCTACGTGGATGGCATCGATCCGAAGCCGGAGATCACGAAACACGAGCATCTCGGCGCGGTGAAATATGGCTTTGGCTACAACGTGGAGCAGCAGGTGACGGAGCATCTGCGCGCGGCCGGGCGTTTCGGATGGAACGAGGGCCAGCATGAGTCATTCGCCTACACCGAGGTGGATCAGACGGTGCTGCTGGGCGCGGACTATGACGGCGCGCAGTGGGGACGCAAGAACGATAAGGCCGGACTCGGTTTTGTTTCGAATGCGATCAAGAAGGACCACCAGAACTATCTTGCGGACGGCGGACTGGGATTCTTGTTAGGCGACGGTCGACTGAACTATGGCCGCGAGACGATCGAAGAGAGCTACTACAACGCGCACGCATGGCGGGGGCTCTACTTCGCGCTTGGCCTCTCGCACATCGATAATCCGGGATATAACCGCGACCGCGGGCCGGTCTGGGTGCCTTCGGTGCGTTGCCACGTGGAGTTCTAAGCAACGGAAGCTGTTTCTTGTCAGAGAGTGGCTTATCATGCTTCCGCACGCGATTAATCGCGATCCGCTGCATGAGCGAAGAAGAGCCTCCTTGCCTGCATGTCTGCAATTCGCCTTCGGCCAACGCGTCAAGCCGGCGAGGAGATCGACATCACCGCGACTGCAGGGGCGCGTCCTGCTTGCCTGCTTGTTGATGATGGCAGGTCCGGGGGCAGTGAGAAGTTGCCAGGCAACGTCGCATGCGACTCGCGAGGCTCACCATCATTGGGTGCATCTGCGCTGGAAGGCTCCCACACAATCAGCCGAGGCGGTGAGGGGCTACAACATCTATCGCTCCGACGATGGCGGCAAGACCTTCAGGAAGGTAAACAAGTTGCCGGTCGCGAAAACGAAATACGACGATAGGTCGGTGCGGCCCGGCGTGTCTTACATGTACCTGGTGAAGAGCGTCGACAACAAGCGCGCCGAAAGCGGCCCGTCCAACGAGATCCGGCTGAGCGTGCCTCAAACGAGGGGCCGCTGAATCAGCTAACCGGGAGTCTCGATTCCGTGCTTCAGCATCTCGATGGCTTTGTTAAGGCACGCGGTGCGTGTCTCTTCCTTCTTTGCTTCCGTGATCCGGCGGCAGTATTCCTTGCGATGCGTGTAGCTAGTTTTTCGAAAATAGTCACTACGCCGACCCTCTTCATCGCGGCTGCGAACAGGACAGTAACTTGGACGGTGCGGCGCTTCGCCCTTCCGCAGCTCGACCTGAATGGTGTCGCCTGGCTGTTTGCCGATTAGCTAATTCCCTCTGCCCGATTGACAACGATCGACCGAGGGTGCAGACTTCTGGCACTTTCCCCTCTGGGCCACCATCTCGACGATTTCTCCGTCGATTTCTGGCGGAGTCAATTGCTTCATCCCGACCTCCTCCGGGCCTGTAGCGCGAACACCGTAACGCGGTTTGGTGTTTCGCTTTCTATCCACTTCCTTCTAGTCCGAGGAGAACTATGCACACTCTCGTCCGCAAACTGTCCTTCGGCTGCACCTTGCTGCTGCCGTTCGCCTTTTCACTGCCACCCGTTCTGCACGCGCAGAACGACGGCCCTCCGAATGTCCTCGTCATCCAGCGTGAATTCCTGAAGCCCGGCAAGGGCGGCATGCTGCATGAACGCTCGGAAGGCGCATTTGTCCAGGCCTTCGCCAATGCGAAGTCCAACTCGCATTACTTCGCGCTGGACTCGCTCTCCGGCCCCACCCGCTCCCTGTTTCTACTGGCCTACGACAACTTCGGAGATTGGGAAAAAGACAGGGCCTCGATGAGTAATGACAAGGTACTCAACGCGGCGATTGATCATGCAAATGAGATGGACGGCGACCTGCTCGCGGGCTATGACTCCACTACCTTGATGCTTCGTCCCGATCTCAGCTTCAACAAAGGATCCATCAATGGCACGCGCTATTTTGAGATCACTACCTATATTGTCAAGCCGGGCCACATGCACGATTTCGAAACACTTGCCCACATGTACGCCGACACCTTCCGCAAAGTCGTTCCAGACGGGCATTGGGACTGCTTCCAAGTGATGTACGGGAACCCGGCGCCGGGCTTTCCAAGCGGCAGCGCCTTCGTCGTCGTCAACACAATGAAGTCATTGACCGAGACCGACAAGGGCGTTGCGGATTCCGAGAAGTTTGACAAGGAGCTCGGAGCAAGTGGCATGGCGAAGTTGGAGGAGCTTTCCGCCGCCAGTGTAGAGACCACGGGGACCAACCTGTTCGCCATCAATCCCAGGATGAGTAACCCGCCGCAAGACTGGGTCACTCGGGAACCAGACTTCTGGAAGGGATCTCAGACGTCTTCGACCGCCATGATGAAGCCCGCAACAACTCCGTAATCGCAGCAGGTACACAGAAACGGCGGGACGCATACCCTGCGTCTCGCCGTTCTGCGTATGGAGTCACTGAGGGCGATAACTCGGTCCCTCTGCAGTCCGGGAGAGCGGTGATCTGGACGTGAAATTGCGGCTCCTGATATGAATGTTAAAAATATTTGACACGAAAAGAACGTGGCGCTATATTCTTTCGTGTCAAACATTTTTGACACGGAGTGATCGCGATGGCGACAAGCCTTTCCTACCGGGAGAAGTCTCTTTATGCCTCGCTTGTAGCGGAGATTGTTGTGTACGGCCCCTATTTCTTCCTGCACCAACAGAACTCGGTGAACAAGGTCGCGGGCATGATCGTCACCATCATCGTGTTGCAGGCGATCCTGCAGTCGATCATCGCCGCTGTGACGCGCAACCGCGTCACAGACGAGCGCGACCGTTTGATCGAGCTGCGAGGCTACCGCGTAGGCTACCTCACAATCGCGTCACTGATGGTGCTGGGGCTGGGACTGTTGTGGTTGCACGCGGCATTCGGCCATCTTCGCCTGGATAGCCGGATGGTAGGACTTCATTTCCTGAGCGTGTTCTTCGGCATGTTAGTAATCGCCGATATCACGAAGACCGCTACGCAGATTGTGTCTTACCGGAGAGCGCTCTGATGCCGGCCATTCGCAATCAAATCCGAGAGCTCCGGGCCGTGCGGGAGATGACCCAGCAGGAGCTTGCAGACCGGGTCGGCGTCACACGTCAAACCGTGATCGCAATCGAGCAAGACAAGTATTCGCCTTCGCTGGAGACCGCGTTCAAGGTTGCCCTTGTGTTAGGCGTGCCGCTTGAAGAGTGCTTCCAGTACGACCCTCGGGGCAAGCGTTAGCCGAGCGGAGTGCATCATCGCTCCGCCGGGCGAAGGCGGATGCCTAACTGAGATTTCGTTTGTAGAGGGCCGTTAGTTCCGACCATGCCCGTTCCGCTCCCGCCTCGTTGTAGACCTGACTTCCGCGTACGGTCCATCCGTGATTGCAACCCTCGAAGACTTCCACCGTCGCCTTCAGGTGAGCTGCGCCGAAGGCTTGCTTCAGCTTGTCCTTCGCTGCCGGATCGCGCTTGTCATCGTTGTCGGCGACGCAACATAGCACCTCGGCCTTCATCTTCGGAATCAGCAGGTGCGGGCTGTCGGGTTTGTCAGTGACCAGGCCGCCGCCATGGAAGGTTGCCGCAGCGCCGACGCGATCAGGATGCATCGCGGCGGTGCGAAAGGTCGGCGGGCTGCCCATGCAGTATCCCTGCACGCCCATCTTTTTCTTCTTATTTGTCTGGGGCTGCGCATCGAGAAAGCTGACATACGACTTGGCATCGCTGATGTTGGTGTCGGCAGTCAGCGCCTCGGCCATCGGCATTATCTTGGCGCGGTCTGCCGGATTCGAGAAATCAAACGATCCACTCACCACAGGTGCTTTGGCGTTGCGATAGAAGGGGTTCGGCACCAGAACCACATAGCCTTCTGCGGCCAACCTGCTACCCATCTCACGAAATACGGGGCGCAGGCCGAGAATGTCGGTCCATACCAGCACAGCCGGCCATGGCCCTTTGCCCTCGGGATAGAAGAGCGCCGAATCGGATACGCCGGAAGACATCGGCACGTTTACGTCCTTCTCTACGACCTTGGTCCCCGTTGCAGCGGACGCGGAGCCAAGAAGGGCAGTCGCCGCCGAGCTGACTATGAACGCGCGCCGCGTAACTGCCGGATCGTGCGTCAATCCCTGATGAATGAAGTCGTCGCACATAATGAGGCCATCTTATCCCGAGATGTTTCCCCGGCAATGTGGTTGAAACGTAATCAGATTGTCATTGCCCCGGTGCAGCGGCTTTTAGACTGGCGCCCGATCCGCGCCGAAGCCTGCAAGCAGTACGGTGGCTGAGAACAATAAAGTGTCGCCGATGTAGTTGATTCCTTCGATCGCGAGCGGAGTATGGATCTCCATCACAAAGATCGGAATGTAGAACAACACGGTAAGCAGAATGAGGATGGCTCCAGCTCCTGCTGCTGCGACCCGGATGGTGCGGCGAAAGAAGAGCCCGATGCCTGCGAGGAGAAGCACGATTCCGACGAAATAAGAAAGCAGCGTGGGTGCGGGCATCCATGCGGGTATCAACTTTTCCAACGGAACACCGGGCACATTGCGTGGATGGAGGAAGTGCTGGACGGCGTAGAAGATCATGATCGCTGCGACGACGGCGCGGCCGATACGAACAAGCGCTGTGCCTGCTGAATGAGTGATCGGCCAGAAGCTGCCCGCCAGCACGATCGCTCCGGCGGCGAAGGACGTTTCGCGCACCGTGAGTATCCAGAAGAATCGATCATGTGCATGTATCTGTTGCGGCAGATTGGGCAGATCGAGGCTAGCGACGAAGATCAGGAACAATACGGCAAGCAGCAATGCCGACCAGCGCACGCAGCGCCAGGCGATGAGGCTGATGGCCGCAGCCAGCAGCGCGGCGCCAACGAAGTACGTCCAGAAGAGGGGCGCGGGCAGCCAGCGCGGCACGATCGGCATGAGATCGCGGGCCGCGGTAAAGTGCTCAGCGGCGAACATGGCGAGTGCGCAGGCCTCGAAGACCGGCCCGAGCACGATCAGCTTGCCTGCGCCCGAGGCTGCACGAAAGCGCGACCGAACCAGGATGAGTCCCGCGACGAGAACCGTGATGCCCACACCGACCATTGCGCCGACTTCTACAGTCATGCCCGCCCTCCTGCGATTGAAGACGCAGTCCTGCTTCTAAGAGAAGCCTTTCGGCCGTTCTGTGGATACGTTGAAGGCTCGTTCGAGGGCGAGGCCGACCCGGCCTAGCAGGCCTTCGTCGAAGAGGCGTCCGATGAGCGTTACGCCGTGCGGGACGCGGCGGGGTGGGTTGAATTTCGGCGCTGGGTGATGCGGGCCGGAAGCCCAGTCGCTGCGGGCCTGGCTGACTTCGACAAAGCCGGCGCGCAGGGTGAGCGAAGGATGGCCAGTGAAGTTGGTGAGGGTCAGCATCTCGTCGCGCAGCGAGGGAACGATCAGCAAATCTACCTTTGTAAAGACCTCGGCCATGTGTTGAGCGACCTTGCGGCGGAGACGGTCGGCCTGCACGAAGTCGACGGCGGAGAGGAAGCGCGCCTGGCGGAAGCTGTTGGGCCAGGCATCCGGCGTCTGCATGCGGAGCTGATCGACTTCATGCGAGAGGGTGAGTTCTTCGAAGGCGGCCGCAGCTTCCGCGAAGAGGATGAGATCAAGCGAGTCGTAAGGCCAGTTAGGAATAGAGATGGCGACCGGTTCCATGCCGAGCTTCTTCACCTGGTCGATGGCGGCGCGATCGACATCAATAGCTGGCGGCTCGGCGAGCCAGGATGGTATGTATCCGACGCGGATACCTTTCACCGGCAGGACGGCGTTGTAGTCGAAGTGGCTGGGCACGCATGCGAGATCGCCACCGCCTTTTCCGTCCTGATCGGGCCCGGTGATGGCGCGGAGGACGACCATGGTGTCCTCGACCGAGCGGCCCATGGGGCCTAACTTGTCGAGCGACCAACAAAGCGTCATGGCGCCGGTGCGCGGGACTCGGCCAAAGGTCGGGCGCAGGCCGGTGACGCCGCAGCGCATAGACGGGCTGACGATGGATCCGTCCGTCTCACTGCCGATGGCGAAGCCGACGAGTCCCGCCGCGGTGGCTGCGCCGGGGCCGGCGCTGGAACCAGAGGCGCCTTCTTCCGGCAGCCAGGGATTCATGGTCTGGCCGCCGAACCAGACATCGTTGAGCGCGAGCGCACCCAGCGAGAGCTTGGCGACCAGCACAGCACCGGCGGCATTAAGGCGCTGGACGACGGTGGCATTGGTGGCCGGGATGCGATTGCGGAAGGGCTCCGCGCCATAGGTGGTGGGAATGTTCGCGGTGTCTAGAAGATCCTTTGCGCCCCACGGGATGCCGTGGAGCGGACCGCGATAATGTCCTGCGGCGATCTCCTTGTCGGCGGCATGAGCCTGTTCGAGCGCGTGATCCTTGGTGAGCGTGATAACGCAGCGGAGCGTGGGGTTGAAGCGCTGAAGGCGGTCGAGATAGATCCCGGTGAGGCGCTCCGAAGTGAGCTGGCGGGTGCGAATCCAGCGGCTGAGCTGAGTGATGGAGGCGAAGGCGATATCTTCGTCATTTTTGGGCAGCGGCGTGACCGCGTTCGGCGCGGGGACGAAATGGTCGTGCTGCGGCGGCGCCGGCACGCCGGGCAGCATGGGATTCCATAGCGTGGCCGGGGCGAGCGTGGGCTCGAGCGGTACCTTGCGCGGGCCCGTTCGGCGTTCGTAAAGCGGCGCGATGGCTTGCCGCCAGTTCTGGGCGGCCAGCTTCTCGTCAGCCGGCGTCATGGAGATCTGGACGAGCTTTTCCGCCTCAGTGAAGGTGACGCCGGAGACCTCCGGACCGACAGCAGGGGCGCTGGAGAAGTTTGGGGGCGCTCCGGCAGGCTCTGGACCGCTGGATGGAGGTGCGGCGGTCGGTTGCTCACCGGACGGCGGCGCCTTATGGCAGCCGACGGCGGTGGCGGCGAGCGAGAGTGAACTGTATTTAAGAAAGGCGCGGCGGGATTTAGGCAAATCGTTCAGAGACATGGCGGTTGACAGGGATTGTACGGGTGGCTCGAGCAGACCGCACCTTTGGGTTTGCCGCGGAAGATTTTCATGACATGGAGGCGCTTGAGAGGTCGGTCAGGCAATTTTTGTTGACGAAACTCCTTGTTCAGGTGCAGAATTTTGATCACCTACGGCAGAGAATTTTTCGCCGTTGACTTTAGCGCGCAGCGAGAAATCGCTTTCCCAGAACAAAAGTAAGGCACGCGCTTCACGATTCCCGCACTGCTTTCAGGAAGGTCCCCCATGCACCGGCTGCTCACGACGCTTCACACCCTTCTCAAAACTGGTATCGCTCTCATAATTTCCAGCACCCTCCTTGCGGCGGCCCCGCTGGCGGCGCAGGTGGACCAGGGATCCGTAACCGGCACGGTGACCGATTCGAGCGGCGCGGTGATTCCCAATGCTGCTGTGACGCTGGCCGACAACGGCACCGGTCTGACCCTGACGCGTGCGACCAGCGGGAGCGGCTTTTACACCTTTACGCCGGTGAAGGTCGGCAACTACACGCTGAAGGTCAGCGCCAATGGTTTTACCTCTGAGGTACGGCCGAATTTGCGTGTGGATGTGAGTCAGCGGCTGGGCGTGAACGTGGCATTGAAGCTCGGCGCGGCCACCCAGGTAGTGACGGTGACGGCGGCACCCCCGCTGCAGACCGAAGACGCATCCACCGGCCAGGTGTTCGAGACGAAGACCATCAACGACACGCCGCTGAACGGACGCAATTATGTATTCATCGCGCAACTGACGACTGGCGTTGCGCCGCCAAATCAGGGCTTCGGCCAGGTGGCCGGGAGCGGTGATTTCACCTCGAATGGAAGCCGCGTCTCGCAGAACAACTTTGTCTTGGATGGAGTGGACAACAACTCCAACATGCAGGACTTCCTGAATGGCGCGACCTATGCCGTGCGGCCGCCGCCGGATGCGCTGGAAGAGTTCAAGGTACAGAGCAGCGACTACAGTGCAGAGCTGGGCCGCGGCACCGGCGCATCGATCAATGCCTCCATCAAAAGCGGCACCAACAACTTCCATGGAAGCCTGTGGGAGTATTTCTCGAGCGACAAGCTGGATGCAGCAGACTACTTTGATCGGACAGGAAAAACGGCGTACCACCGCAACCAGTTCGGCGCGACCATCGGCGGCCCCTTCTGGAAGAACAAATTGTTCTTCTTTGCCGACACGCAGGCGACACTGATCTCGCAATTCGTTACGGCGCAGCCAAACAATACCGTGCCCACCCTGGCGATGCGGAATGGCGACTTCTCGGAGCTGCTGGATGCAGCCAACACGAACGGCAACGGCGCGATTCCGCTGTATCTGGCCGGCGGCAATCCTACGCCGACCGCTGGAGGGACCGAAAACCCGAACGGCCCCCAACGCTACCTGACCTGCAATGGTGTGCAGAACGTCATCTGTCCCAACCTGATCAGTCCCGTTGCACAACGCATCCTGAAGCTCTTCCCTGCGCCCGACCAGGGCGGCCCGCACCAGGCCTTCCAGAACTACACGATCCCGCCGAGCGCCGCCACGAACAACACGACCCAATATGATCTGCGGCTCGACTTCAATCCCACATCGAAGGACCAGGCCTTCGGCCGCTACAGCTATTCGAACAATCCGTCGGGTTCGAAGCCGCCGTTTGGGATTCTGGATGGCGGTGGGTTCGGTGTCGGCGGACGCAATGATAACTACGGAAAGAGCGGCGTCTTCAGCGAGACACACTTCTTCAACCCGACACTCTCGAACGAGTTCCGCGTGGGCTACAACTGGCTGTTCGCGGCCTACCAGCAGGCCAACAGCAATGTGAATCTAGCGGCGCAGCTCGGAATGGGCGGCATTCCTTTCGGTCCGCATCTCGGCGGCATGCCGGACATCGGCCTCGGCGGAATCCAAAACAGCAGCGGTATCAACAGCATCGGAGTTGCGGCCTATGTGCCGTCGGATGAGCTGCAGAATGTGCTGCAGATCGTCGACAACGTGTCGAAGGTATGGGGACGGCACAGCCTGAAGTTCGGAGTGAACTTCCAGCATGTGCGCTTCTATGGCCTGCAGCCGCCGAACGGCCTGGGCAGCGAGAACTTCAACGGCACGTATACCAGCGATCCCGGCAATCCAAGCATCATCTCCGGTTCGAGCGTGGCGGACTTCATGCTGAACCAGATGAACAATTCTTCGATCACCAGCTCGAGCCCGTTCACGGATGTGCGCTGGTACGAGTCGGCCTTTGCGCAAGATGACTGGAAGGTGACGCCCCGGCTGACGCTGAACCTGGGAGTGCGCTGGGAATACACGCAGCCGATCCGCGAGGTCCACGACCAGCAGGCGAACTTCATCGGCAACTTTGTAGGAATGAACCAGGGCAGCGGCACGTATCTCATTCCTGCTTCGCAGCAGAACTATCCCATCAACCCCACGCTGCTGGGACTGTTCGCCAAGGACAACATCGCCGTGCAGTACACCTCGAACAAGTCGCTGGTCCAACCGGCGTATCTCAACTTTGCACCGCGTATCGGACTGGCCTACATGCTAGACAACCGCACCGTGTTGCGCGCCGGCGCGGGGGTCTTCTATGGGGGACTCGAGAACATCGGTCTTGGACTGAACCTGGGCTACAACGCGCCGTTCTTTGTGAGCGCGAACTTCAGCCCAGTGCCAAATGTCTGCCAGAACGTGAATGGTGCGATCTCCTGCCCGACCAATGGACAGACGCTCGAGACCGGATTCAGCGCGGCTCTTAACGCGCCGGATGGGGGACTGCAGAACTTTGCCAACCTGCCGACGATCTATGCGCGCTCGCAGAATGGAAAGAGCGCCTATACGACGGCGTACAACCTGACCTTGCAGCAGTCGCTGACTAACACGGTGACCTATACGCTGGGCTACCAGGGTAATGTGAGCCGGCGGCTGCAATCGAGCTACGGCGCGAATACTTTCCCCGGCATTGTCCCCAAGGGCGCGGATAGCCAGACATACCAACCATTCTTCGACTTCGGCAACATCGTCCAGGTGGCAAACGAGGGCGTGGGGCGCTATGACTCGCTGCAAGCGAAGCTCGATAAGCGCTACTCGAATGGCCTGTATTTCCTGGCTGGATATACGTGGGCGCACTGTCTGGATGATGCCTTCGGGCCGATCGGGCAATCAGCATACGGCGGCTATCGCAATCCGAACTTCCTCGGCTTCCGCTACGACTACGGAGCCTGTACGCAAGACACGCGCAACCGCTTCACTTTCTCGCCTCAATATGAACTGCCGTTCGGCGCAGGCAAGCGCTTCCTGAACCGCGGCGGCATTGTGAACCAGATAGCCGGCGGCTGGAAGACGAGCTTTATCTTCCAGGTGCAGAGCGGTGCGCCGGTCTTTCTGACCTCATCGAACCAGGGTGGGAGCTATCCGGTCCGAATCTCCGACCCGCTAAAGCCTGGAGGGGCGGCTGATCCGGCGACTCAACCCGAATTCAACTGCGCGACCAAGACTAGAACGATCCAGTCCTGGTACAACCCATGCGCCTTCAAGAACCCGCCGCGGGCCACGTTGGGGCCTGACGATCCTGCGGGGAACCTGATCAATATCTCGCATGCCGGGCTGCTTCCCTTCGGACCACCGGGACGGCAGTCGATCTCCGGGCCGGGCTTCAACCGGCTGGACATGTCGGTGTTCAAGTCATTCCCCATCCCGGTGCACGAGTCATCGGTGGAGGTGCGGGTGGATGCCTTCAATGTGTTCAACCATCCGGCGTTTGGCAATCCGAACACTGGGCTGCAGGGCAGCAACGCGAGCGCGATCAACAACTCGCGCTTCAGCGGGCTGATTCCGAGTTCGCGGCAACTGCAGTTCTCTGCGCGATACGCCTTTTAGGTCGTTGTTGGGCCTCCCTCGCCACCCTGGCCCTTCTCGCCAGGGTGATTTTTTGTTCCCCAAAGCCGGCTTCAGTCTGTTCGAATCTTTTCTTGATATCAAGCATCTTTATGTCAAGCAAATGACGAAGACTGGAAAACCCGGAAAAACAGACGATTTGAGCGGCATCCATCTGTGGCTGGTGCTTTGGAAGGCTGCCCGAGCCGTGGAGGCGCAGGCGCAACACAGCATTGCGCGCTTCGGCATGGTGCAGAGCGATTTTGGGGTTTTGGAAGCCCTGCTGCATCGGGGGCCGCTCTCTGCCAAGCAAGTGGGGGCGAAGGTGCTCTTGACCAGCGGATCGGTGACGGCCGCGATCGACAGGCTGGCGGCCCGAGGTCTGGTGCGGCGGGAAGATGACGCGCGCGACCGGCGCGTTTGCATCGTGCATCTGACGGCCGCAGGTAAACGACTGATCGAGCGTGCGTTTGCGCAGCATCGCACGGAGATGGAAGAGGCGCTGGCGGAATTTTCCATAGAGGACCGGCGAGCCCTGTTGCCGCTGCTGCGACAGCTGGGCAGGACCGCGGAAGCGGCCCAGGACGCCACGGAGGCTTCGTCAGGAATGGTGAAGGAGGCGCCAGCTTTCAAGCTGAGCGCCGGAAGGAGCAGCAAATGACACAGAAAAAAGTATTAGGCACATATAGCGCGGGATCGAACCACTGGGTGGGCGATGGCTTCCCGGTTAGGAACCTCTTCCCTTCGAACGGAGTGGAGGTGAGCCCGTTCCTGATGCTGGACTATGCGGGACCGTTGGAGTTTGAGCCGTCCTCAAAGCCGCGGGGGGTGGGCGAGCATCCGCATCGTGGATTTGAAACGGTGACGATTGCTTATCAGGGGTCGGTTGGCCACCGCGACTCGGCCGGCAATAGCGGTGTGATTTATCCCGGGGACGTGCAGTGGATGACCGCCGCCTCCGGCGTAGTGCACGAGGAACTGCATGAAGCGGAGTTCACGAAGAACGGCGGCGTCTTCGAGATGGTGCAGCTCTGGGTGAACTTGCCCAAGGCACAGAAGATGTCGAAGCCGCGCTACCAGGGCATCACCAAAGACCAGATCCCCGTGATTGAGCTGCCGGGCGGCGGCCACGCGCGCGTAATTGCCGGCGAGTTGCTGGGGCGCCTTGGACCTGCAAAGACCTTCACGCCGGTGGGGCTGTTCGACGTGATCCTGAAGGCGGGAGAGCGCTTTGATCTGCCGCTGGAGGAGGGATACAACGCAGCGGTGGTGCTGCGCAAAGGCGACGTCCTGCTAAACGGCACGGACGCGCTACGCGGCGAGGCGCTGATCGCTCCGCTTACAGAAGAGGGCGATGGCGTGACACTCGAAGCGAAGGTGGACACGCAACTGCTGATCCTGAGCGGCGAGCCGATCGACGAACCGGTCGCGAGCTATGGGCCGTTTGTGATGAATACCCAGGAGGAGCTGAAGCAGGCGGTTGCGGACTATCGCGCGGGCCGGATGGGACACTTGGGCTAAGAGCCAAGTCGTGGGCGAGGCGCCGCAACGCGCCTCGCTGCTGTGCCCATCGAGTCTTATCTGTAACCCCCATCTTTAATGATGGTGTTCGCGTTCCCCGGCCTCTACAGGTAACTCAGCCACCACGCTTTGTGGCGGCGCTTGTACCCGGCAAACCAAGCGCAGGGAAAATAGAGCACCACGATGACGACCAACCACGTCAGGTAGACCACGGGCAGGCCGTGGCCGTAGCCCTCGGGCACTTCATTCATCCAGAAGCTACCCTTCCATAGCCACGCAACCGGCTGATGGGATAGCTCTGCCAGAAAAATGGCGGCGAAATGGATGGCATAGAGGTGGAGAACGTAGAAGAAAAGCGGCACGCGGCCGAAAACCACGATCGGCGTTGCCCAGCGCTCGAAGCGTTTGGAGGCACCGAACCTGTCTACTACGGAAAAAAGGATGAGCGACGGCCCCAGAACCATCAGCAGGAATTGTAACGATGGTGGATATTTTTCCAGATCCAGAAAGCTGACGATGCTCATGGCCACCGTGCTTTGCGGATGCCATTGGCCGGGCGAGCTCCCCGCCACGCCGGCGACTGGATTGCCATAGGCATTAAATGCCCGCAGAACGAGAAATAGGACGGTAGCGACGCCTCCGAGCAGCAGCATCAGCCGCACACGCTGATCGACTGGCTTGTCAAAGAGCTTGCCGAAGACATACCCGAGCGCCATCACCCCAACCAACGGAACAAGGGGAAAGAGCACGAAGAAGTGGGTATGCGGGATGACGCCTTTGCGATGAAGGATCACCCACAGCCAACCAAAATTGCCGAGCTGCGCCGGTCGAATGCTGTCGAAGAGATCGTGGAAGAGAGCGAGAACAAGGCCGAAGGAGAGCAGGGCCTGGTCGGGCAGACGTACAAGCAGCGCCAGCAGGACCATGGAACAGCCGAGAGACCAGATGATGCCGCCCATCTGCCAGAAGGTGAAGGTCCACGCGTATTCGATGATGGTGAATTCCAGCAGGATGAGCCAGAGCCCGCGGGTCCAGAGAAAGCGTGAGACGGCGCCGATGGAGCCGGTCTTACTCCTGAGCAGGTAGGCGCCTGTGCCGGCCAGAAAGAAGAACATCGGCGCGCAGAAGTGCGTAATCCAGCGCGTAAAGAAGAGCGCAGGCCAGGTGTGCGCGATGTTCTCCGGCTGAAACGGAATGTTGGTGAGGAAGTCGCGCGAGTGATCGATCGCCATGATGATCATGACGAGGCCGCGCATGAAGTCGACGGAAACGATGCGGGGGCTTTGGCTCGGAGGGTTGCCCGCGCGCTCAGTCACAGATCTGGCGTCGACCGCTGCTACGAGATCGGCCATGCGCTCTCCTGTCGTCGAGGATGACTCTACACGGACTTCCAGAACTTGTGCCGCCGGGCCTCCCACTCTTCGGTCGAGAAGAGGCGCGGGCCTACCTCGATGAGGCGGGGCAGCATGTTGAAGATGGAGACCTGAGTCCACATTTTGTTTTCGCGCGTGCGGAAGCCTTTTTCGTTGAGGTCACTGGCAATGCTAGAGAAGGGAAAGTCCTGCACCAGAAGATCCATCATTTGGATGAGCATCTGGTTCTCGCGCAAATCGACCTCAAGGCGGGTACAGTCGTCAGAGATGCGCAGGCCGTAAGGAATGTCCTCATTGAATGCGCCCTGCGTCGGCATCTCGTTGGCTGGCAACTCGCGCCGCCACTCGATGGAAACCAGTTGCCATCCGGAGGCAGTGCGCTCCTGCAGGATGGATGGGTTGAAGGGCCCGGAGATGACATCGCGTATCCGCTCAAACTGCGCCATCGGTGCCTCCTGAGTGACGACAGGCTATGAACCGCCATCCTTAGGAGCAATTGCCGCGCCAAATTTTGGCGATGGATGGGCCACTATTCCTGCAGAAAACCCCAGAAAGCGCGGTTGAGCTGTTCGATTTCGCGAATAGCTGTTCGGTTTTGGACATCGCCTCAGGCGATATACCTGATGGCAAGAACGGTGGCGAAGCGCTTGGGTACCAGCAAGCCCGATTGGCATTTGCTCAGCGGCTTCGCTCCTATTAGCTAACATGGGGCAACCTGAGATGTAACGAGATATCCATGAACGAAAGCGCAGTTCTCCTGCTGCACTCCGCCGATCGCAAAGGATTGGTATCGACGATTGCCAAATTCCTGTTCGAGCATGGCGGGAATATCCTCCACGCTGACCAGCATCAGGATGCTGAGCTGGGCCTTTTCTTCATGCGCATCGAATGGTCACTACGTGATTTCGATCTGGATGAATCGCGGTTCGGGGAAGAGTTCGCCCCTTTAGCGGAAGCGTTGCAGCTCAACTGGCGGGTTATCTTCGGAAAGCGAAAGGTCCCGGTTGGGCTGCTGGTCTCCCGATATCAGCATTGCCTCATTGACCTGCTCTATCGGCACCAGATTGGCGAACTGAACTGCAGCATCGCTCTCATCATCAGCAATCACGAGAATGCCCGGCCACTCGCTCAGTTTTATGGGGTGCCGTTTCATCAGGTCCCTGTCGCCGCCGGCAACAAGCAGGACGCCGAACAATTGCAGCTGCAGCTGCTGCGGCAACACGAGGTGGAACTGATCGTGCTTGCCCGCTATATGCAGGTGCTATCGCCGCAATTCGTCTCTCGCTATTCGGGCCGGATCATCAATGTGCATCACTCATTTCTGCCGGCATTTGCCGGAGCGAAGCCATATCATGGCGCATATGAGCGCGGTGTCAAGCTGATCGGCGCAACCAGCCACTATGTCACGGAGGTCCTGGACGATGGGCCGATCATCGAACAGGACGTCGCGCGCGTCTCCCACCGTGACCGGCTTGAGGACCTGATCAGCAAGGGCCGCGACTTGGAGAAACTCGTCCTCTCCCGCGCCGTGCGCTGGCATCTTGAGCACCGCATCCTGCGCTACGGGAACAAGACCGTCATATTCGACTAGAAGCGTCGTTAGATTATTGGAAAGATTGGAGGCGCGGGTGAGAATCGAACTCACGCGTAAAGGTTTTGCAGACCTCTCCCTTACCACTTGGGTACCGCGCCGTCTTGCGGAGGGGTGTCGTGGCGGTGTGGCCAGGTCGTCACGCCGGCACAATGATAACGGATTGCCGCTATCTGGAGCGGGAGACGGGAGTTGAACCCGCGACCCTCGCCTTGGCAAGGCGATGCTCTACCACTGAGCTACTCCCGCTGAAGTACTTGCTGAGTATATAGAGCGTCGGAAAACGGGTCAATTCTCCCGTCACACGTTCGATTACGCCGGAACTGCGTCCTGCTCCAGCAGGTGGCCATCCCGCATGTGCAGCAGGCGATCGCCGATGGCGGCGGCTTCCGGATTGTGCGTGATCATGAGCACGGTCTGGTGAAATTCCTGATTGGAGCGCCGCAGCATGGAGAGCACCGTGTCGGAATTAGCCGTATCCAGGTTGCCGGTAGGCTCATCGGCCAGCACCAGAGCAGGACGCGTGATGAGCGCTCGGGCAATGGCCACGCGCTGCTGCTCCCCGCCGGAGAGCTCCGATGGGCGGTGGTCCAGGCGGCCGGCGATCCCGAGCAGGTCCGCAAGGTAACCGAGGAACTTCTGGTCCAGCGGCGGGTGATGGCCGCCGCTCTGGCGGCCGCTGATCTCGTAGGCAATCTCAATGTTGTCGCGAGCGCTGAGCGTGGGGAGCAGGTTGAATTTCTGGAAGACGAAGCCGATCTTGCGTCCCCTTACGGCGGTGCGCTCGGAGTCGGGCAGCTTGGCGAAATCCACGCCATCAATAAGGACGCTGCCGGTCGTCGCGCGAGTAAGGCCGCCCAGCAGGTAGAAGAGCGTGGACTTGCCGCTGCCCGAGGGGCCGACGATGGACACAAATTCGCCGCGCTCTATCGCGAAGGAGACATCCCTGAGCGCCGGAACCGCGATGCGCCCCGAGCGGTAGGTCTTGCCTAGGCCTTGTGCAACGATGATGGGCGGAGCCTGGGTGGACGAAACCTGGGTGGACGACACATCGCGATTGTATCGTCCCCGGCGGCTTTGTTCCGCTAGCTAGCTGCCGTGATCGGTTCTTGACCCATGGAGGGCATCACGACCGCCTCATGGTCGCGAGGCTGTGCTTTGCGCGGGCCGCGCTTGCGGGCGATCATCACGCGGATGCGCTCCAGCACTTCCAGCGGCGTGCAGGCACCCTTGGGCAGGAATGCATCCGCACTGCTGGCGCGCTCGAAGTTCTTCACGCTGCCGCTCAGGATAATGGTGGGCACTTCGGGCGCCATCGATTTCATGCGGCGCACCAATTCGTTCCCATCCATCTGCGGCATGATCAGGTCGCTCAACACCAGATCGACATTTCCTGCGGCGAAGATCTCGAGCGCTTCGGCGGCGGTATGGGCGGTCAATACGCGATAGCCGCGTGTCTCCAGCATGAATTTGCGAACCGAAAGTGCCTGCTCGTTGTCATCGACACAGAGAATCGTCTTGCGTGGCCTCATGAAACATCCCTTCTGCCCCATCATTTCGGGGCAAGCTGCTCCCGGATGCACAGGCACACTACCAGTGTGCGGCTTCCCGGAGGAGGTTGGCCGTTGCCGCAGACCAGCCCGGTGCTATGGAAGACAAGAAGGCTCTGTCCGCGTACGAAGTGGCTTTTTGAAGGCCTGCTTCGCTGTTCGCGGTGCCGTCTGTCATCCGGGCGCACTGGGCCCGGTTGCGGAGAGCAGAGAGCGGAACGGGCATGGTTGCCAGCGCCCCTCGTGTGGACATGGGTCCGGGCCTACCGGCAACTGCATACCGGAAATGCCGGACTGCGACCAGCCACGACGAGCTTCCCCGTTGCGTTTCTGCATCGTGTAAAGCGTTGCAGCGTTCTCGTCAGAAGACGGTCGCTGGAACTTCATTCGGCCTACACAAAGCGGAAGCAAGAGGTGCGCACATGCCGAGACGCGCCCTGCTCTAACTCAAGTTGTCAGTAAAAAGGCGAAAGCTGCATTGTCGATTGCTCAACAACGTTCCCGAGACTAAGCAGAGAGACGGAAGTGTGCAACAGAGAAGAAGCGGCGAATGTGCATGCGTTTTTCGAGTTGCGTTTCGCAGAAAGTTGCGCAGAGCAGGCCCGGCGTGTGTTTCTGGCTTGTTCAGATTGTTGAAAGCATGTGAATCGTCATTGAAAAAGTCGTCCGCTTGCACGATGTGCGGTGCGCCACTGCTGAATTTTCGGGAGGTGCTGCGGGTTGCACTTGCGGGATCGGAATTCTTGTCGTCTTAAAACCGGGGATCTCCACGCTCATTCGCCCAGTTATTGCAGACGATCGAAGTTGGGGAGAAAGGGGGAGGGGCCCGGTGCCGCGGTTGACTGCGAGAGTTTGGCGGGGGAGTGGTGCAGCGTCCTGCTAGACGGATGGCCTCTTGAGGCACGCTACAAGTCCTATGGGAGACAACAAGAGAATGGTCACGACGAGGGAGACAAGGATGCTGTGCATTGCGGCCTCTCCTTGCGAGGCTCGACCAGAGTGAGGCCATACTGCGGCTGCATCCATGCCACTCGAGTGGAACGGCCTACAACGAATGGGTGATACGGCGAGCTACTGTTCCGTTTTGGAACTCGCGGGTCCCACCGAGCTGTCCAGCGGCTTCCGCGCGAAGTAATAGAGCGAGAAAGCCAGCAAAGCGAACATCAGGACGGAAATCCAGTCGTGGTGTAAGAAATTTGTGACCGGGAACTGCAGGATGTCGTTCTTGTCGGTAGCTGCTTCGTAGAGCTTGAGCGCGACGCCGAGCAGGCCCACGATGCCGCCGGCCGCAATCAGCCCTGAAGCATAGAGCGAGCCGGGACTGACCTCGCTCTCGGTTTCGGCCGTGCGCCCACTACTCTTCGCCACGGCACGGTCGACCATCCAGCGCACCACCCCTCCGCAGAAAATGGCCAACGTGGTGGCGATCGAAAGATACGCGCCAACAGCAAACGAGAGCGAGCGGATGCCCAGCAGCTCGATCGCGATGACCAAGAAGACGCCGAGCAACACCAGCCCCCAGGGCAGCTTGCGGCTGAGAATGCCGCTGATGACTGTGGCCATGAGCCGGGCCTGCGGAGCCGCGGCCTTCTCGCTGCCGATCCCCTGGATCCACTGCACCTCGATCTTGTGCGTCGCCACGTTATAGAGATATTTGCCGTCCGCGAGTTCGTGCGAGCCGAGCGCGTTCAGCAGCGTGTACTGGCCGGCATCGCGTTCGTCCGTCGTCTTGTCCGCGTGAATGACGTGGATGCGCGCGTGTTGAAAGCGCTGCTGCTGGATCTGCACGCCGTCGTGCGGGACCGAGATATTCCAGGGCCGTGAGGTGTCGCGGAATTCCTCCAGGCCTTTGTTCATCACGTTGAGAGTGGCGCCGATGACAAAGGTGGAGACCACGACACCGATCATGAGGGCCAGCTGCTGCTTCCAGGGCGTGGCGCCAATAAGGAACCCGGTCTTCAGGTCCTGCGAGGTATCGCCGGCGTTGGAGGCGGCGACGCAGACCACGCCGCCAATGGTGATGGCCAGCGCGCCGAAGGCCGGCGCCGTCCAGCCCTTCACCAGAAAGATAGCGGCGGTCGCCATCAGGGTGGCGATGGTCATGCCGGAGACCGGACTGGCCGAACTGCCGATGAGCCCGACAATGCGCGACGCGACGGTGACGAATAGAAACCCGAAGATCACCACCAGGATCGACGCCGCAAAGTTCGAGAGCAGCGTGGTCTGCGCGCCGGGCACGGGATGGAAGGTGAGAAAGAAAAACATCAGCAGCACCAGCGCGGCCGAGCCGAGCACGACGACGCTCATCGGCAGGTCGCGATCGGTGCGCAGGGTCACCAGTTTGCCGGCGCTCTTGCCGAACTCCTTGGCACCGGAGCGCAGCGCGCCGACGATCGTCGGCATCGTCCTGAGCAGCGTGATGAGGCCGGATGCGGCGACCGCCCCCGCTCCCATGGGGCGGATGTAGCTCGCCCATAGCTCGGAGGGCGACATAGTGGCGATCGGCTTGGTGCCGGGATAGATCGCATCCGGCATGTGCGACCCGAAGAAGTAAATGAGCGGCATCACTACAAGCCACGAAAACACTCCGCCGGCAAAGATGACTCCGGCGACGCGCGGCCCGATAATATAGCCGACCCCGAGATACTCCGGCGTGACGTCTGCGCGGATGGCCGCGCCCTTAAGCCACTTCGGTTGGTAGTCCGGTGTACTGGGCCACGCGGCAAAAAGATTGTCATTCTGGAAAAGGGTGTAAAGGCCGCCGAGCCCGAGTCCGAAAAAGACCCGGCTCGCAAAGGAGCCGCCATGCTCGCCGGCGAGCAGCACATCCGCGCAGGCTGTGCCTTCGGGGTAGGCGAGCGTGCCGTGTTCCTGCACAATGAGCTGGCGCCGCAGCGGAATCATGAAGAGCACGCCCAGCCAGCCGCCAATGAGCGCGAGAAAGAAGATGCGGGCGTATTCGAGATCGAAGCCGAGAAAGACCAGCGCCGGCAGAGTGAAAATCACGCCCGAGGCAATCGACTGGCCGGCATTGCCGGTGGTCTGGACGATGTTGTTTTCAAGGATGGACGCGCGGCCCAGTGCGCGCAGCACGCTGATGGAAAGCACCGATATCGGAATGGAAGCTGCGACCGTAAGCCCGGCTCGCAGCCCGACGTAAACCGTAACCGCGCCGAAGAGAATGCCGAAGATCGAGCCCAGCAGAAGCGCCCGGAAGGTAAGCTCCGGCCGCGATTCGTTGGGGGGGATGAATGGCTGGAACTGCTGGGTAGCTGGCTGGAGTTGCTGCGCGGTCTCGGCCACGGCGGATCCACCTCTCGGTGAAATGTGTCGTTCGGGAGAACAGCGAGTGTAACAGTGCGGCGCCTTCCCGGGCAGGCTGGAGGTGCATTTCCGGAGGTCTGAACTCTGCCAGCCTAACTCCGCGTCGATGGCGAAAAGACTGCACTATCCTCAGGCAATGGTGATGTCGCGGAAGACAGTTCGCTTGCTCGCCTACGGAGCGATTTATGTCTTCTGGGGCGGCTCGTTCCTGGCCATACGCGACATGGTCGCCGTTACCCCGCCGTTTTTCTCCGCGGCGATCCGCTTCTTCGTGGCCGGCGTTGCGCTGTATGCATTCAGCCGCTGGCGTGGCGGCGCGCCGGTACGTGGAGGTGCGCTACTGAACTCGCTGCTCATCGGAGTGCTGCTGTTCACTATCAGCTACGGCTGCCTCTTTTGGGCAGAGACGCGCATCGTCTCCGGCACGGCCGCAGTGCTCGCAGCCACAATTCCCATCTGGATCCTGCTGGGCGAGGTCGCTTTCCTGCGGACACAGCGGCTTACCGTGGCGATCGCAATCGCCACTCTGTTGGGACTCATTGGCGTGTGTTTGGTGACGCGCTCCATCGGACTTGAGCGTTCCATGCTGAGCGGCGTGCTGGTCGAGTTATTCGGCTCGATGGTCTTCGCTTTTGCGACGCTATGGAGCCGCGCGCTCGTCCTGCCGGACGATCAGGCACAACGCGCCGGGCTGCAAATGGCGCTCGGCAGCGTGGGACTCTTCCTTCTCTCCGGGATTGCGGGCGAGCTGCCACGGATTGCCGCAGCACTGGCTGCATGGCAATGGCATACCGCTGTCTCCTTCGCCTACCTCGTCACCTGTGCGTCCATTCTGGCGTTTACCTCTTACACCTGGCTCATTCATCATGAGCCGGCTACGCGGGTCGCCAGCTACGCCTACGTCAATCCCCTGATCGCGCTCATCGTTGGTGTCACGCTCGGCGGAGAGAACGTCTCGGCCCTGCAAATGGCCGGCGCGGCAATGATCATCTTCGGCGTGGTCATCACTCTGCTTTCCAAAAACAAAACGCCGGCCACCATGCAGCCGACGCGGGATGTTACCGGCCGCTAGCCTCTCGTCTTCGAAGATCTTTGTCATTGGCGCTGCAACCGATGCTGCTCTATACTCAGTGCATCGGCGGCCTGGTGCCGGAGTGGCATGGTGCTTCTCACGGCGGCCTGCGGTTGAAGAGAGGTGGGTCTTCCGCAGTCAGACAGCTCTGACATCGGACGTTCCGGCAGCAGCGACACTGTCATGGCGCGCGGCTGCACGCTTTCTGCGAAGTCCCCTGCAACCGGTTCTCGATGTATTGAGCTCTGCGCTCTATCCTGCCTCCTGCGCGCTCTGCAAGCAATCCCTTCTGCGCTTCTCTTCCCTGCCCATCTGCGAATCCTGCTGGTCGTCAGTCGCGCCGCAAAGCGGTGTGCTGTGCACCCATTGCGGCGAAGACCTGGGCCTTCCGCAGTCTTCGCTTGCTCACTTGGACGCCGACGAGCCGCGGCTCTGCGACGTTTGCCAGGAAAAACGACCGGCGTTTGCGAAGGCAATTGCCTACGGCCGGTACGAGAACGAACTCCGTGGGCTGATCCACCTGATGAAGTATGACGGCATGACGCCCATTGCAAAACGGCTGGGCGAGCGCCTGGCCAAGCCTGTGGGCGCACTGCCCATTGAGCCCGCCATGGATGTGCTGGTGGTCCCGGTGCCGCTCTACCGGACCAAGCGACGCCGGCGCGGCTTCAACCATGCGGAGCGCATTGCGACTGCGCTCGCCGGTGAATTGCGACGCTCAGGAAGATCCCGTCGTTGGACGATGGCGCGCGGCGCGCTGCGTCGGCAGCGGCCGACGGAGAGCCAGTCGCGGCTGAGCCCGCAGGGGCGGCGGCGCAATCTGCGCGGAGCCTTCATTGCGCCGGACGCGGCGCGCATCCGCGATCGCGTCGTCCTGCTGGTGGATGACATCTACACAACAGGAGCGACCGCCGCGGCCTGCAGCCAGGTGCTGCTGCGAGCCGGGGCGAAAGCCGTGTGGGTGGCCACGGTCGCGCGCACCCAGCGCGAAGGTGTGGCCATCTGGGACATGGTGGGCGGGACGGTGGAGAGTCGAGGGGAAAGGCAGGAATATCGCCAGTGAAGGCAGCCGCGCATACACGCAAGATCAAGCTGACGCACACGCCGCCGGTCGAGGTGCGGGTGGCGCAACCGATCACCATGCAGCGGCCGGTACTGGTGCTGAATGCCTCTTACGAGCCCATCAACATCTGCGGCGCGCGCCGTGCCCTGGTGCTGGTGTTGAAGGGAGTGGCGCGCACCGAAGAGGAGCAGGGCGCGATTTTGCATGCGGCGCGGGTGCGCGTACCGATGCCCTCAGTGATCCGCCTGCTCGAATATCGCCGCATCCCGCACCAGACCCGCGCGCTTTCCCGTAAGAACATCCTGCTGCGCGACCGCAATACCTGCCAGTACTGCGGCCTGGTGCTGAACTCCGGCGACCTCACGCTCGATCACGTACAGCCGCGATCGCGCGGCGGCCTCTCCACCTGGGAGAACCTCGTGGCATGCTGCCACAACTGCAACCGGCGCAAGGGCAATCACCTGCTGAACGAACTGACGGAAATGAAATTGCAGCGCGAACCGCGGCCCTTCTCCCTGCACACCAGCCGGCACATCATGCGGATGATCGGCCACTCCGACCCGAAATGGCGGCGGTATCTGTACTACGAGTCTTAGTGTCGCAATCGTAGTTCGCACTGGCGGTGAAGCAAGAGTGAGTCAGGGCGCGATCTCAGCCTCTACCTGGCTTCGGTGGCTGCATACTCTGGCGTAATTTCGGCACCGTCTCGTTTTCTGCGATCGATGGCTACGCCCATGTGCACGAGGTGAAGAAGCGCGCTGCGCCGCACTTCGTCCGCGCTTTGTTGTCCAAGCACTTCGTCATCCAGGTTGCATGCGCCGGTCCCATCGGGGTCGATGGCAACCTCGAAGCCGCGAACCATGGCCTCACGAGCGGATGTCGAAACGCACATGTGGGTATAGAAGCCGACCAGCAGCACACTGCCTGCTCCAATTTCGCGAAGCCATGCCTCAAGCCCTGTTCCGGTGAATGCTCCATAGACATCCTTCTCAAACAGTCGTTCCAGTCGAAGATCCGGATCCGGTCCGAGACCGCCTGAAAGCTCCGCGCCCCAGGTCCCCGGCACGAAGGCTCGCGACTCGCTGGGCTTGTTGTAGTGACGTACCCACGCGATCGGCAGACCGCTGTTGCGAGCGTCTGCAACGCGGGCGCGTATGTACTCCAGTGCTTCTCCATGATTCGGAACCGCTCGTAATCCATCCTCGGAAAATTCATTCTGCGCATCGACAACAACAAGTGCCTGCATAGGACTTCCTCCTGCAGCATGAGATTAGAATAAATCCGATCATGACCCAATATTTATTGGGATAGTGCCCGACTGACCGAATAAAATTCGCTACCATGTCATAGGTGGCGCCTTGGATGGACCTGGACAGAAAAGATTTCGCCTTGCTGGATGCCCTACGTCAGAACGCCTCGCAGCGCCTCGAAGACCTTGCTCGGCTAGTGAAACTGGCGCCTTCTTCGGTTCACGAACGTCTGCGGCGACTCGAACGGGAGAAGGTCATCCGGAAGTGGACGGTGGATGTGGATGCTGCCGCTCTGGGGTTAGGGGTCGTCGCATTCATCGGAATTAGCGCAACGCGGCCTTGCTCGGAGCTGTTGGATGCAATCGGAAGGATGCCATCCATTGAGGAGTGCCACTCGGTTGCGGGAGAGCTGAGCATGATGCTGAAGGTTCGTGTCAGAGATACTGGCGCGCTGCTCAGCCTCACAGAACATTTGCGTCAGATACCAGGGATTGAGCAGACAGAGACCACGATCGTCTTAAAGACGCAGATCGAGCGCCCAGTCGCACTGCAGTCGCCAGTGGCGAGTGATAGAGCTAAAACACCGGCTCAGGAAATTCGGCGGTGAGCGTCCTTTCCTTCTCAGCGCGCGCATTGCGTTCACGCCAGCTCATAATTTCTGCAGCGCTTCCAGAGAAATCGGTTCGAGGTATACACCCAGCAATTCGCGCGTCCACCAGTCGCCGGTCTGCCGCTTCGTTTGCCAGTCCGTGTAGCGATAGCGATAGAAGTGCGCGCGGATGAAGACCGGCGGCCCTTCAACGAACGGATTCGTTCCCATCAGGCGGAGGATTGCGCGGTCGCCGGTCAGCAACTTCTGAACGAAACGGAGAAACCAGACATCGTAGCCCCGCACGCGGATTCCACTGCCGGTGACCGCGACGGAAAAAGGCAGAAACCAGATCAACCAGTCGAGCCGGAGATGATACGGGGCAATCTGCGGAGGCATGCGCGTCGGGTCACCGGGCTTGGCCTTGAATCCGTATTCCTTCCATTCCGTGGCGGGGGTGATCACGCGATCGCTCGTGCCTTCCATCACGATCTCGTAGCGTTCTCTCCCGACCGACCCGAACGCTCCGTAGGTATTCACAAGGTGAAAACGGTTGTAGCTGTAATTCATGATCTGATTTCTGGAGAAGAGATTCAGAACCGGCTGCACACTGAGCACAACGGTGACCGCGCTGATCGCGTAAATCAGAACGTCGAACGCGAGCGGCCGGTTGAAGAGGGGAGGCGGCATCAACGGGATGACCGTTGTCAGGATTCGGTCGCTGAAGCCCGCGATTCCCAAAATTGCGGTGAGCCAGTTCAGCCAGGAATAGTTCCCGCTAATGATGAGCCATAGCTGGTGGAAAATAATGAGCGCGGCGGCCATCGCGGCAAACGGCTGCGATGCGAACAGCCCGAACGGCACAATCACCTGCACGAAATGGCTGAACACAACGGACACGCGGTGGAATCTCCGCGGCAGCCGGTGGAAATACCAGCTCAGCGGATTCGGCAGCGGCTGAGTCTCATAGTGATAGTAGAGACAGCTCAGGTCGCGCCAGCATGGATCGTGACGCAACTTGATGAGGCCTGCGCCTAACTCGGTGCGAAACAGCATCCAGCGCAAAATCAGAATTGGCAGGATGGAAGGCCGGATGTGTGACGGGCCGAGAAACGCGGTGAAGAAGCCGGCCTCCAGCAGCATGGACTCCCAGCCGAAGCCGAAGAAGCTCTGGCCGACATTCACGATAGAGAGATAAAGCACCCACAGCAAAAGCCACGCGCTGATTGAAAGCCACACCGGCCCGGCTTCCGTAAACCCGCAAACTGCGCAAGCCGCGACGATGAGGCCGGTCCACGCAACGACGTCGAGGTTGCGATCGGAATACTTCCAGCAGAAGATGCCCGGAGCTTCGCGGAATGTGACGCGTTTCAGATAAGCCGGAACCGGCAGCAGACCGTGTTCGCCAAGCAGCGGCTTGAACTGGCGCAGTACGGCGACAAAGGCAACGAGATAGATCGCCGCCATCCCGCGCTGCAGGAGAAGGCGCGCTATCCAGATATCGCCGAAATATGGTTGGGACGCGAGCACACGGACACCACCGGCTTGGATGGTCGCGAAGTGGCGCAGCGAAGCTTAAACATGCAAATCAATCCCAGCACCTGACTGCCTTAAAGATCGCTACAAACCTTAGACACATCGAACGAAGGTTTGGGATATTGCAGGTTCATCCCGTGCAACGCCTCGATGATGATGTGTGAAATCGTCAGGTTGCGGTACCACTTGTGGTCCGACGGGATGACGAACCACGGTGCATGCTTCTGGCTGGTTGCGCCAATCGCGTCTTCATACGCCTGCTGGTACTTGTCCCAAAACCGCCGCTCGTGGAAGTCGGCCTCGCTGATTTTGTAGTGCTTGTCCTTTTCACCGCAGCGCGCCTTCAGTCGGGCTGTCTGCTCCTTGTGGCTGATGTGCAGGAAGAATTTCAGGATGGTCACGTTGTTGTGGAACAGCATCTCCTCGAAATGGTTGATCTCGCGGAAGCGGCGCTTTGCCGTCTTATCCGTAATCGTCTTGTGCACGCGTGTGACCAGCACATCCTCGTAGTGGGAGCGGTTGAAGATCCCGATGGTGCCAAGCCGAGGCACTGCGGCATGCACGCGCCACAGGAAGTCGTGCTCGGCCTCAATCGGCGTCGGCACCTTGAACGCAGTGACGTTTACACCCTGGGGATTCACCCCGGTAAAGATGTGCCGGATCGTCCCGTCCTTACCGCCGGTGTCCATGGCCTGCAGCACGATCAACAGCGCGTGTTTGGCCTCAGCACAGAGCACATCTTGTAGAGCATCCAACTTCTGGCAATGCCGCTCAAGCTCATCGGCTACCTCTTCCTCCGTTTTCGACTTGCCAATGTCGTCCGTCGGCCAGTCCTTCAGGCGAAACTTCGCTCCGGGCTTCACCCGGTAAGGGCTCTCAATCTTCATGCCGCAAATCTACGGATTGCCTCGTCATCTGTGCAAACAGAAACGTTTGAGGCTAACCTAAATTTAATTTAAGGCTTGCCTAAATTTGCCCTATACTCCAAATATGGCGACCGCGACAGCACAGGCCGCCGCCAGCCTCCCCGTTGGTCGGCAGCGCAAGCTCTGGTATTACTTCGGGCCGGCTTTTGTCGCGAGCATCGCCTATATCGACCCCGGCAACTTCGCCGCCAATTTCGAGGGTGGCACCCGGTTCGGCTATCAGCTTCTGTGGGTGCTGCTGTTGTCGAACGCGATGGCCATCCTGATCCAGTACCTCTCGGCCAAGTTGGGCATCGCGACCGGACACACCCTGCCGGAGAACTGCCGCCTCCACTTCTCACGCGGCATGACGATCTTTCTCTGGGTGGCGGCGGAGATCTCCGCGCTGGCGACGGACCTGGCCGAGTTCCTGGGCGCCGCGCTTGGTTTTTACCTGCTGTTCGGGCCGCGGCTGCTGGCCGCGGGCATGACACGCACCCACGTCCTGCTGCTGGCCGCCGTCGCGACGGCGATCTGCGTCTTCTTCATCCTCATGCTGCAGCAGTGGGGCTTCCGCCAGCTTGAGCTGGTCATCATGCTGTTCGTTGTTGTGATCGGCGGCTGCTATGCGGCGGAGATATTTTTCATCCACCCGCATTGGGGATCGATTGCATATCACACCGTGGTGCCGATGCTTGACAGCAAGAGCCTGTATCTGGCGGTCGCGATGCTGGGCGCCACCGTGATGCCGCACGTGGTGTATCTGCACTCCGGGCTGGTGCAGCCAAGAGTGCGGGCGGAAAGGGCCCAGCGCGACGAGTCGACATTCAGCATGCGCCAGCGGCTGCTGCGCATGGAGCTGTTCGACCTGATCCTGGCGATGAACGGCGCCTGGCTGGTGAACTCGGCGATGATCGTGGTGGCCGCGGCAGCGTTCGCCGGCAAAGGCCTGAGCAGCATGTCGATCGAGGCGGCGCACGCCACGCTGGGCCCGCTGGTCGGCCCGGCTTCGGCCGCGCTGTTCGCGGTGGCACTGCTCTGCTCCGGCCTGTCGTCCTCGACCGTCGGCACGATGGCTGGGCAGATGATCCTCGAAGGCTTCCTGCAGGTGCGCTTCTCGATCTTCCTGCGCCGCCTGCTGACACTGCTGCCGGCGCTGGTGGTGATCGGCATCGGGCTGGACCCGCTGCGCATCCTGGTGCTCTCGCAGGCGGCCCTGAGCTTTACTCTGCCGTTCGCGCTGATTCCGCTGTTCATCCTGACGCAGCGCGCGAAGGTGATGGACCGGTTTGCGAACGGGCGCGTGGTCCAGTCCCTCGGATGGGCCACTACAGCGATCATTCTGTCGTTGAATGGCGTGCTGCTCTGGCAGTCTCTGGGTGGCCGCTAGCTGAGTAAGAATTCCCGAATGAGGCGCGCGAACTCTGCTGGACGTTCTGCCATCGGGGCGTGGCCGCAGTTTCCCAGCAGGGCGCCCTTTGCATCGGGAATACCGGCTACCAATTCCTCTCCGTGTCTTTGCGGGAAGATGCGGTCGGCGTCCGTGTAGATGACGAGCGTGGGCGCCTGAATCTCGCCGAGACGGGTGAAAGTATCACTGGCAAGCGATGCTTCCACGCTGCGAAGGAATGCCGAGCCCCGCTGCACCGGAGCGCGCGCCATCCACATCTCGGCGGCATCGCGCAGCGGAACCTGCGCCAGCGTCTTCGGTCCCATGGCGCAGAGGCAGATAATCTGGACGAAGACCAGATCGTCCGCGATCTCCTCGCGCAGATTGATCCAGAGCTCCATCAGCGAGCCCGACTGCACGTCATGTCTTGCCGACGAGCAGACCAGCACCAGCTTATCGACGCGCGTCGGCGCGAGCAGAGCCAGTTCCTGTGCGACCTTGCCGCCGAGGGAGTGGCCGACGATGCTGGCCTGTTCGAGGCCAAGATGGCCCATCAGCGCCAGGACATCGCCGGCCATGTCGCGAACGGTATAGTCGCGTCGCGCGAAGCTGCTCTTGCCGATCTCGCGATTATCGAGCCTGATCGAGCGCAGGCCGTTCAACTGCGGAACGATGATGTCCCAGGTGGTGTGGTCGCTCATGGCTCCGGCGACAAAGATGACAGGCGAACCACCACCCGAATCCTCGTACCAGAGCGTCAGTCCGTCGTGAACGCATGTTGGCATGCTGACAAGGATGCGCCTGTCGCGGCGATCCGGCCAACGCCCATTCGTCCTCTGGATGGAGTTACACTGGATGGCGGACATGGACTACCGGCATCTGTCTCCATCCGATGCTCCTCTTCTCAAGCGCTTCCGTCGCGGGCGCCCTGACCGTGGACGTACAGCCCGCGGGCGCCGTGCCCTCTCCTGAAGACTGCCTGCCGCTGGACATCGCTCTACCCTTGCTGGGTCGTAAGCGTGCGTCCGCCAGGCGCAATTCGAATGGCTGTGTCACAACACAGGAGATCCGATTCCAATGAATAGCTTTGGCAGCAAATCCACTCTTACGAGCAACGGCAAAACCTACGAAGTGTATCGGCTGAAGGCGCTTGAACAGAAAGGGGTCACGCTCGCAAAACTTCCCTACTCCCTGCGCATACTGCTCGAAAATCTTTTGCGGCAGGAAGACGGCAAGTCCGTCACCGCGGCCGACATTGAGTTCCTCGCCAAATGGCAGCCCAAGGCAGAGCCGGACCGCGAGATCGCGTTTATGCCGGCGCGTGTGCTGATGCAGGATTTTACCGGCGTGCCCGCCATTGTCGACCTGGCGGCGATGCGCGATGCGATGAAGACGCTGGGCGGCAATCCGGAGAAGATCAACCCCCTGCAGCCGGCGGAGCTGGTGATTGATCACTCGGTGCAGGTGGATGAATTCGGAACGGCTCGCTCCTACGACATCAATGCGGCGATCGAGTTTGAACGGAACCGCGAGCGTTACGCGTTCCTGAAGTGGGGGCAGTCGGCCTTCCGCAACTTCTCCGCCGTGCCGCCGGGCATGGGCATCTGCCACCAGGTAAACCTGGAGTACCTCGCGCGCGTGGTCTTCACGACGGAGGTAAACGGCACGCTGCGCGCCTATCCGGACACGCTGGTGGGCACGGACTCGCACACCACGATGATCAATGGATTGGGCGTGCTGGGCTGGGGCGTGGGCGGCATTGAGGCCGAAGCGGCTATGCTGGGCCAGCCGGTCTCCATGCTGCTGCCGCAGGTGGTTGGTTTCAAGCTGCGCGGCAAGCTGCGCGAGGGCGCGACTGCGACCGATCTCGTCCTGACCGTGACCGAGATGCTGCGCAAGCTCGGCGTGGTGGGCAAGTTTGTCGAGTTTTACGGCGGCGGCATTGCGGAGCTTCCGCTCGCCGACCGTGCAACCATTGGCAACATGGCGCCGGAGTATGGCGCGACCTGCGGTATCTTCCCCGTGGATGCTGAGACGTTGCGCTATCTGCGGCTGACCGGACGCAGCGAGGACCAGGTAGCGCTGGTGGAGGCCTACTACAAGGAGCAGGGGCTCTTTCATGCCCCGGGCGCGCCGGAGGCGCAGTACTCCGCCACCATCGAACTCGACCTTGACACCGTGCAGCCGTCGCTGGCGGGGCCGAAGCGCCCGCAGGACCGCGTGCTGCTGAAGGAAGCGGGGCCAGCCTTCAAGAAGGTGTTGCCAAGTCTGCTGGGACCGAACGGCAACGGATCGTCGGCGCGCCAGGTGAGCCGCTGGGAAGGCGAAGGCGGCCATCCGGCCGTATCGGTAGATGCAGAGCGCGGGGATGCGGAGCGCGGAGCGCCATCCACCGTGAAGGAACGCTTCGGCGTCGATCCGGACAAGTATCTGGATAACGGCTCAATTGTGATCGCAGCGATTACGAGTTGCACGAATACCTCGAATCCATCGGTGATGGTGGCGGCGGGTCTGCTGGCGAAGAAGGCGGTTGAAAAGGGGCTGAGCGTGCCGCCGTGGGTGAAGACTTCGTTGGCGCCGGGCTCGCGCGTGGTGACGGACTACTATCAGAAGTCCGGACTGCTGCCGTTTTTGGACAAACTGCGCTTCAACGTTGTGGGCTATGGGTGTACGACGTGCATCGGCAACTCCGGTCCACTGCCGACGGATGTCTCCAAATCGATCGACGATCACGGACTGGTGGCCGTCTCGGTGCTCAGCGGCAATCGCAACTTTGAGGGCCGTATCAACTCCGAGGTGCGGGCGAATTATCTGATGTCGCCTCCCCTGGTAGTCGCGTATGCGCTGGCAGGCCGCATCGATCATGACTTCGACAACCAGCCGCTGGGACAGGCGAAGGACAAGAAGCCGGTATATCTGCGCGACATCTGGCCAACGCAGCAGGAAGTATCAGAAACGATTGCACGCTCGATCAGTTCGGAGGCGTTCCGCAAGGAGTACGCGACGGTGACCGAGGGCGACCAGAACTGGCAGCACCTGAAAGTCCCGACCGGGGATGTGTACCGGTGGGAGCCGGATTCGACCTATATCCGGCAGGCGCCATACTTCGACAACATGCCGAAGGTGCCTGCTGCTGTTGCAGATATCCGGGATGCGCGCGTGCTGGCGGTGCTGGGCGATTCCGTGACGACCGACCACATTTCGCCTGCTGGATCGATCAAGGCGAATGGGCCCGCGGGCAAGTATCTGGGCGAGCACGGTGTCAAGCCGGCGGACTTTAACTCGTATGGATCGCGGCGCGGCAATCACGAGGTGATGGTGCGCGGAACTTTTGCCAACGTGCGGCTGCGCAACAAGCTGGCGCCGGGAACGGAAGGCGGAGTAACGCGCCTGCTGCCGGAAGGCGAGCCGATGAGCATCTTCGACGCCTCGGTAAAGTATGCCGAGCGCCGAGTGCCGCTGGTGATCCTTGCTGGCAAGGAGTACGGCTCGGGTTCATCGCGCGACTGGGCGGCAAAGGGGCCGCTGCTGCTGGGCGTGCGTGCGGTGATCGCGGAGAGCTATGAGCGTATCCACCGCTCCAACCTGGTGGGCATGGGTATCCTGCCGCTGCAGTTCGTCAATGGCGAGACGGTCGAATCGCTCGGACTGACCGGCGAGGAGACGTATAGCTTCCCGGGGCTGAAGGCGCTGCTCGACGCGAAATTTGCGAACGGACGCGAACTGACCGTGGAAGTGACAGACGGGGAGCAGCAGAAGCGCACATTCAAAGCGAAGGTGCGCATCGACACGCCGCAGGAGATCCTCTATTACCAGAATGGCGGCATCCTGCAGTATGTGCTCCGGCAATTGGCGAGTCATTGAGAATTCGGCCAAAAAGCCGCGCCTCTCAAGGGCGCGGCCCTTTCTTATTTGCCAACTTCCAACATCACAAGCGAATTTACCGGCAATTCCACATCGATCTTCCCGTCACGGAGCGCCGTCCCCTCCGGTGGGCTGAGTTTGGATGCTTCGTTCAGCTCGCGTACCTGCGCCTCAGTGGGATAACGCGGGCTGCCCATCTTGCCATATGCGGCAAGCGTGTTGCCGTGCGTGGGATCGAGACGCGTGATGCTGACCGGTGCATTCTTTCCAACGTGCTCGAAGCTGAGCTGCATGTGTTTCTCTGCGCCGGGGCCGCCTGACTGATGCGCGCCGGGCGGATCGGCCATGTTCCACACGGCGACGACGAGTGTGCCATCGGGGCGGCGGGTGACGAGCGCGTCGTTCGAGTCGTTCGCAAGCCGCTCGTTCCCGAGTTGATGCAGCATGGCGAAGGCGTCGAAGCTAGGTTTGCGGATGCTGTATGGAGCGACGAGCCCGAAGCCGCCGTCGAAGGGCTCGCGCTTCACGCCGCTCTCTTCAAAGACATCGTCGAAGGTCCAGAACGACATCATGCTGGCAAGGCCATCGCACTCGCGGATGGTATTGGCGATCGCGGGGCCGACGAAAGTGGTGTCGCGCGCCTTATCGATGCCGATCACATTCCATTCCGTGACGAACCAGGGGATGTGCGTCAGGGGTGAGGCGGCGATCTGCTGCTTTACATGCGCCATCGTGGCGCAGAGACGATCGTCCATGGGCGGCAGGGTGGCCAGCGTGAAGGTGTGCTCGTAGTTCTCGTCGGCGTAGCCATGCGTGGAGAGAAAATCCACCGGCACGTTGTTGTCGTGCATGTACTTCAAAAATTCAGGCACCCACTCTTCGGCAGCAGAGGCGGGACCACCGACGCGCAATCGCGGGCTGATCGACTTCAAGGCACGCGTCGTGTGACTGTAGAGCTCGAAGTAGGTGGACTGCTTCGGCTGGCCGACCCAGAAGTCGATATTGGGCTCGTTCCAGACTTCGAAATACCACTGCGCGACCTCTTCGATGCCGTAGCGATCGACCAGATTCTGAGCGAACGCTCGAATGAGCGCGTCCCATTTCGCGTAGTCCTTCGGCGGGGCAACATTCGGCTTGTACCAGAAAGCATGCGGCGCGGGATGGTCGGCAAGCTGTTTTGGCATGAAGCTGATTTCGACAAACGGGCGCACCCCGCGGGCGAGCATGCCGTCGTAGATCTCATTCACATAAGTGAAGTTGTATTGCGGATTGCCGTGCTCGTCCTCGGTGTAGACGCCGTTCTCGTCATCCAGAATGCCGTGGAAGCGGACGTACTTCATCTCTGTGATGGACTTGACGGCGGAGAGATCGTCGCGCCACGCCTCGCGCATCGCGAGATTGGCATGACCGGAGCCGAACATCTGCTCCCAAAAGTGCGCCAGCGGCGTGGCCCTTGCCTGCGCGTCGATGGTGATGGCCTGCTGCGGGCGCGCCGCTCCGCCGGCGACAGCCAGCAGCAGACAGAGTATGAACGCAGCCTTGCGATGTCTTACAGGCATTCTGTGCCTCCGAAAAGAATCCGGAGACCAGTCTAGGGCCGATCCACAGAGATTGTGACGGAGAGCATCCTGTTCTACGCAGCCGTTTTTGATCCAACAACATCATCAAGACTCGCCTGGACCCTAGATCGTCGCGGCTTTGGCGCTACGCGAAAATTGATCGCGCAAAATGGAAAAAGCGGAGATGGTCTCCGCCTTTCTTGAAAAATGTCTTGAGACCGCCGGCTAGATGCCCACCGCGTAGGAGTCAAGCGGCGCCTTATCGCCGGCATGTGCGTAGTAGTCATACGGCGAGCGATGACTGAACTTGTAGCGCAGCCTGAGTTCGCGGCCAACGAACAAGCCGAGCGCTGCGACACCCACGGCGATTCCGCCCCATGTGATGCTCCGCAGCAGATAGTTGGGTCTTTTCTGGAACGGCAAAATATTGTTCATTGTCCTTCCCCCACTCAGGTGCTCGATCAAGCGCACCCTCACTGTCTTCGTTCATGATAGCTCAGCGACGCCGCACTCCACATTACGGCCGTGCTACATCCGATAGCCCTTTCGTCATCCCGGATGTACTGCGTTCTCAACCGCGCGCAGCAGCGCGATCTTCCGTTCCGGCGGCAAAAAGCTGGCTTCTATCGAGTTTGCGGCCAGCTCGCGTAACTGCTCCTGGGTGAACTGGAATTCGTGCTCGGCCAGGCGGTATTCGTCAAGCAGATCGCTGCCGAAGAGCGTGGGATCGTCCGAATTGAGCGTAATCATGACACCGGATTCGAAGTAGCGACGCACCGGATGCTCCTGCAGCGAAGCGCAGGAGCCGGTGCGGACATTCGAGGTCACACAAATTTCGACCGGCACCTGCCGCTCTATGAGGATCTCCATCAGCTCGGCGTCGTGTTGCGCTGATAAGCCGTGACCGATGCGCTCCGCGCCTATGTTCAACGCGCCCCAGATGCTCTCCGGACCGGTGGTTTCGCCGGCATGTGCCGTCAAGCGAAGCCCCGCATCCCGCGCTTCCGCATAAAGGTCCCGAAATGGCTCCGCAGCCATGCGGCGCTCATCGCCGCCGATGCCGATGCCGGCGATGGAAGCATACTCGCGGCGCATCTCGGCAGCTTTGCGGAAGACGCGCGCCGCCTCTTCCACGCCAAAGTGGCGTACGGCGTCGAAGATCCAAAGAATGGTGAGCCCGAACTCGCGCTCAGCGCGCAGACGAGCGCGCTCCATGCCGGCAAAGAGCGGCTCGAATTCGATCCGCCGCCAGTAGTAGACCACGCCAACCGAGACGTAGACCTCCGCATGCACGACGCCCTGAGCCACCAGCGACTGTGCCATCCGCCAGGTGATGAGCTCATAATCCTCCGCCGTCAGAAGCCGCTCCGTAATGGCCTTGAAGGCCAAGAGGAAGCCGCTGAAATCAAGGTAGCGGTAAAGCGCGCTTGCCTCCTCGAGCCTAAGGTGACCTCCGGGATGGCGCTCGCTCAGCTCAACAAGCGTTTCCGGCGTAACCGTGCCTTCGAGATGCAGATGCAGCTCCGCTTTAGGAAGCCTGCGGAGGAAGTCGCCGGTGGATTCGTTCACTTCTCAAGTTTAGCGGCGATTCAGAAAGAAAGAGCCGGAGCGATCGGGATGATCGCTCCGGCGCGGAAGCCAACAGATCGGTTTAGAAGCGGTAGTTTGCCGAAAACTGCAGATGGCGCTCCTGTGAGCGCACTGCGCCACCATAGCCACCCCCTTGGCCAGCTATATTTCCGAAGTTGCTGTCAGTGATCCCGATGTCCGGATTACCGTAGCTGGCGATGTTGAATGCATTGAAGGCATCAAAGCGGAAGCCGACGGTCTGCTCGCGGAAGGTATGGAAATCCTTGAACGCTGACATGTCAACGTTAAGAAATCCGGGACCGCGAACGTTGCCATTCCTGCCAGTTCCGAAGGTATTCGACGCCGGCGCACCAAATGCACAGACACCATTGTCCACGCCGGCAGTCGTGCACGGCGTTGCCGAGGGGTCAGTGCCGAACCAGTTGTCGATCGTGCGATGAACGATCTTCAGCTTGCGATACTGATTCGGACGAGAGTTGCCGTAGCTGTTGGAGTTGTTTCCCGGACCAGTAAGCGTCTCCGGGAAGCCGCTGTACCCGACGCCTGCAGCCGAAATCTTCCAGCCGCCGATCGCCTCGTCAACGACGCGGTTCGCGCCGGAGAAATACTGCTGTCCGCGTCCCACAGGCAGAGCGTAGACAGCCGTACCGCTCACATTATGCCGGATGTCGTAGCCTGCCGGGCCCCAGTCCGCAGCGCTGTCGTAGTAGTTCTGGAAAGCGCCTTGGCCCGCACCGGCATTACCGCCGACGTTTGTGGGGTAGTTGCCGGCGCTATTGGTCAGAGCCTTGCCATAGGTGTAGTTTAGGGTGAACTCAAGCCCATGCGTCACACGCTGGCGCAGGATTGCCTGCAGTGCGTTGTAGCTCATCGCGGCTCGAGATTCGGTAATTAGCAGTGAATTTGAGCCGATGCCCAATGAAGAGTTCACACCGAGATATTGATTGTTATAGTACGGCGCGGAAGTAGGATCTCCGTTGACCAGATATTGGTTGAGATTGCCGTAATCTTCGATGTGCTGGCCCTGTTCGCCGAGATAACCCACCTGCAACGACATGCTGTTGGTTAACGCATATTCGGTGGTCAAATTCCACTGTTGCACATACGCTGGCTGGATATTTTTTGGATACACATTGAATGTGCCGCCGAAGGCCACAGTACCGCCGGTAAAGCCCTGCTCCGCAGTCCGGGGTGTTCCGGGATCTCCCGCTGTCGGCGAAACGGTGGAAACATTCACTGCCTGAATGAAGGGAGTAATTGAGGTCAAGCGCTGGTTGGAGGAGTTTCCTTCGTAGAAGCTGGTTGCGCCGTAGCCTCCGCGAATGACGAAGCGGTCCGTCGCCTGATAGGCAAAACCCAGCCGTGGCATGATCTGCCGAAAGTTGCTGTCGTAGCAGGCACGGTTGCTGCAGACCCCGGATCCTGCCGGCGCTCCGGTTGGTACATGATCTGCATAGATCACCTGGCCGGTGGCTATGTCGATGTTGCCCGTCTTGTTATTCACTTCAATCCAGGGCTGGTCCCATTCATAACGCACGGCAGCGTTGAGTGTGAGTTTCGGCGTGACTTTGAAGTCGTCGCTTACGAAACCCCCAACTCGCCATTGCCGTTGCCCAACCTCAATGCTGGTGAGGGTTGCCGCCGCCGAGCTCACGCGGTCCAGCAGGAAATCGGCGCCTGAATAGCCGCCCGCATTCGTTGCAGATGGATTACTCGTAAAGGCGCCGCTATAGTTCAGGGTGCCGAGAAACCCATTGTTGTTGCTGGTTGGATAGTTGTTCTGGTACCGAAGGGCCTGAACGCCAGCGTCGATGGTATGCCTGCCGCGTTGCCAAGTTAGAGTGTCGATGTAGCTGTATGTGTTATCCGTCAAGCTGCCATTGTTCCCGGCGGGGTTGCCGACACCGCTGAGGTTCGAGTTTTGGAAGCCCTGAAAGGTAAAGCCGTTGTAAGCCTGGTTGGGAAATGTGATTCCAACTTTGGCATTTCCTCCGGTACCGAACAGACCGGTCGGGTCCGTAGGCAAGCCCTGAACCCAGTCCACGCGGGTATAGCCAATCCGCGCTGAGTTCACAATTGCTGGAGAAAAGATGTGCACCCAGGTAGCACCGGTCACCTTTGACGGATAGACGTTGGCGCCAGGAAAAGTGATGGGTAGCAAAGCAACCGAACCATCGTAGCCGGTGCCCATGGAGTAGAAACCTGTGATTTTATCCGCCGGCCGTGGGTCATACTCAATCTTGATATCGCCCTGATTGTTCGCCTTGAAGCTGCGGCTCGGTCCCTGTAAGTCATTTTGGGCGACACCATCCTGAGGGGCCGCATTCGGCAACGGATAGAGCTCCGGATGCGCAAACAGGAACTTCGCCACGGGATTCACAATCGGAACGCCGAGGTTTCCCACAAATGGCGCGAAGCCGTTCTGCGGGTCGTAAAGCTGGATCGGATTGCTTGTATTCAAAAGCGCCGAAAAGTCCCCATTGCGCATTGCCTGCGTGAAGACGCTGGCGGTTGATGTCCCGCCTGTGTGGTACCGCGATCCCAGGTAGTCAACGAAAAAGAACAGCTTGTCGCGCTTGATTGGACCACCGAAAGTCCCTCCGAACTGAGCTTGCGAGAAGGGGTTGATCTTAACCTTTGGCGTCGAGTGATTATTGCTCCAGCTATTGGCATTCAAGCGATAATCCTGCACATAGCCATATGCGGAGCCGTGAAAGTTATTGGTGCCGCTCTTCAGCACGCTCACCACGCCAGCCCCGTTCACGTTGCCATAGTCCCCCGGCGAGTTCGCCGTCAGCACCTTGACCTCCTGCAACGATTCCGGCGCCGGGTTGTATGCGATCAGGTTGTTGAACGTCTCGTTGAGGTCGATGCCATCGAGCGTGTAGTTATTCGCCTGAGCGCGATTTCCATTCAAATTGACGGAATCGGTGTAGTAGGTACTGCGTTCGATGACCGTCGTTCCTTGCGTGCCAACCGTGCTGACGGCGCCCGGCACATAGAGCGTGAGCGCGGAGAAATCTAGACCATTGAGAGGAAAGCTCTGGATGGTATTCGCGGTGAACGTGGAGCCTAGTGAGGCGTCGGTTGTATTCAAAATCGGCGCGACATTGCCTTCGACGTTGACCGTGGTTGTTTCTCCCCCGGTCTGCAGGTGAGCGTCGAACTTCACTGTCTGATTGACTTCGAGCGCAAAAGCGGGAAGTTTGTCGGTGGCGAAGCCGGTTGCCTGGACCGTGACCTCATACTGACCGATGGGCAGAAAGCGGATGCTGTAGATGCCTGCGGCGTTCGACTTAGCTTGGGTGGCGACGCCGGTGCCGGTGTTCGTGGCTGTGACCTGCGCGTTGGGTACAACCGCCCCTGTCGCATCGGTGACGGTTCCGGTCACGCTTCCCGTCACGGTCTGTGCCGTTAGTGAGGAAGGGATCGTTAACACAAAAGGGATGACGAGGAATGGTAGACATCGCCCGAGTCGCATGTTGCCTCCTAAAGTTTCCGACGAAAACAGCCTTGTTTTAAATAATGGCCCCGTGGCTGTACGAGGAACTGCTTATTATGCACGTTTAAGGGAGAAACGAAAAGTTCAGAAATAAAAAGGTGCACAAAGTGACAAATTCGTGGGGCGAACGCCACGTCGGGGTGGTATAGCTGCCTGACAGCCGGTAGTTTTAGCGGGCGAATTCGCTGCGTTTCCGGGAGTAAAAGGTGTAGATCACCAGACCGATCGCCAGCCACGCGAAGAAGCGCAGCCAGGTCATCACTTCCAGACCCATCATCAGCACGACACAGAAAATGATACTGAGCACCGGAATGACCGGCCCGAACGGCGCACGGAAGGCGCGGTGACGCTCCGGCTCGCGATAGCGCAGAATCAGCACGCCGATCGACACCAGCACGAACGCGAAGAGGGTGCCGATATTCGACAGATTCGAGACGGTGCCGATGTCGAGCAGCCCGGCGGGTACTCCGACGACAAACCCGGCGACCCAGGTAGCGAGCGCGGGCGTACGGAAGCGTGGATGAATGCGGCTGAATGCCGAGGGCAGCAGCCGGTCGCGCGACATGGCAAACCACACACGCGCCTGTCCAAGCTGGAAGACGAGGATGGAGGAGATCATCCCCATCAATGCGCCGAGCAGGACGAAGAGGCGTACCCACTGCAGCCGGTGCGATCCGGTGCTGACGGTGAGCTTCTTGAGCGCATTCACGACCGGCGCCGCATCGCCCATCACGCTTTGCCATGGGACAAGCCCGGTGAGCACCACGGCGACACCGATATAGAGGATGGTGCAGACAATCAGCGTCCCGATGATGCCGATAGGCACGTCGCGCTGCGGATGCTTGCATTCCTCTGCGGCCGTGGAAACCGAGTCGAAGCCGATATAGGTAAAGAAGATGATGGAGCCGCCGGTCAGCACGCCGGACCAGCCGTTGGGCGAGAAGGGATGGTAGTAGCGCGGATGAATGAACGACGCGCCTGCGAAGATGAACACCAGGATGGCCGCAATCTTGATGAGGACCATGATGTTGTTGGTCTCGGCAGATTCGCGCACGCCGCGCACCAGGACAACGGTAAGCAGCATGACGACAAGAAAAGCGGGAACATTGAAGCCGAAGTGCCATCCGGGCATGTAGAGATCATGGCCGGCGAAGTCCTGTAGGCCCGTGGGAAGGTAGGCCGGAGAGATCCACTGGATGGGCGGATGAATGTTAAACCAGTCGAGCAGATCGACGATGTGCGCGGCGAAGCCCACGCTCACCGACATGTTGGAGAAGGCGTACTCGAGGATCAGATCCCACCCGATGATCCACGCCACCAGCTCGCCCATCGTTGCGTAGGTATACGTATAAGCGGAGCCGGCGATCGGGATCATCGAGGCGAGCTCCGCATAACAGAGCCCGGTAAAGCAGCAGACGATGGCCACCAGCACCAGCGAAAGCGCCAGCGCAGGTCCGGCGCCCGGACGGCCAAGCATGGCCGTGTGGCGGATGAGGTAGTCCAGCAGCGGCGTGTTGGCAATGGATGCCGTGTCAAAGCGCTGCCCGGCGATGGCCGTGCCGATCACCGTAAAGATTCCCGACCCGATCACCGCGCCGATGCCAAGGGCCGTCAGCGATACGGGACCGAGCGTCTTTTTAAGCGAGTTCTCCGGGCACTGGGAGTCGCTGATCAGCTTGTCAATCGACTTGCGAGCGAAGAGTTGCGACGACAGAGGCAATGGCTCCGGCGGAAAGTTCCGGCCAAAGGGCCGGGGTGACACTACCTTAAGCTATCTTCCCTGCCCGTGTAGATAGGAAAGACGACTCAGCAGGGTATCACCAGGCAGAGAACGGCCCCACCATGGCTCTGCCGCAGTGGGGCCTCCTGCATTCCCGGATTCTGGGTTGCCGATGTGGCCGGAGCTACCGCTTGCTCTGACCGCGCGACAGTTTCTTGATCTTCTTCTTTTTGGAGCCCCGGGGCTCGGTCCGCTTGGCCTTAGGAGCCGCCTTCTTGCGCGCGGCGCGCTTCAGTTTCTTACGCTCCTGGGTATCTTCAATCTTCGTCGTATTTGCCATGATCTATCTCGATTCCTCAAATGTCGTCCGGCCAGTTGGAGGCCATTAAACCCGTTCCAGCTGGGCGAATTTTTCGACCAGCTTTTTCACGCCGAACTTCGTGAATTGTACTGTAATCTTCGCGTCGTCGCCGTCTCCCTCGCGGCGGAAGACCACGCCGTCCCCGTATTTAGGATGGCGCACCCGCTGTCCGCTCTTGAATCCGACGGCGCCGGTTGCCTCCTGCACGGGCAGCCTGGGCCGCTTTGCGCTGGCGCCCCCGCGCCCGGCAAAAAAGCTCGCAATGTTGTCGATGGAGCCGGCGTCCTGGCGCGTTTTTCCGGCCCCATTCATGTAACTTTTGCTGTTACCGTATCCGCTGGACGCGCTCTGGTCCTCATCCTCGTAGCTGTAGTGCGGAGTGTTGTCACGCTCTCCGTCTTCATGGAAGCGGCCACCGCCGCGGCCCACTGCAAAAGTAGACGAGCCCGCACCGTATCTGGCGGCGTATCCTCCCCCCCACGATGTTGCGCGCTCGCGGCCGCCGCTCAGGTCTTCCAGAAGGTGCGGCGGCACCTCTTCGAGGAAGCGAGACGGAATGGCGGCATCCGGCATGTCGTTGCCGTAACGCCGGCGATAGCGCGCGCGGCTCAGGATCAAGGTGTCCATGGCGCGCGTCATGCCTACATAGCAAAGCCGCCGCTCCTCTTCGAGACCGGACGGATCGATGAGCGTGCGCGAATGCGGAAACAGACCTTCCTCCATCCCGCAGAGCAGCACCAGCGGAAACTCGAGTCCCTTGGCCGAATGCAGTGTCATCAGCGTCACGCGGCTGTCCGGCTTGTAGTGGTCCGTATCGCTGACCAACGCAGCGTGGTCCAGAAACTCCGCCAGGGTTTCGCCGCGCTCCTCGGCATCCTGCGCCGCATTCGCCAGTTCCTTCAGATTTTCGATGCGCGAAAAGGATTCCGGCGTGCCTTCGTCTTCGAGCGCGCGGATATACCCGCTGCGGTCGTTGATGAATCGGATCAGCTCCGGCAGCGTTGCCTTGCCGCCCGGAGTGCGGAACGCCGGCCGCTCTTCTTCCAGATTCTCGGCTGCTGTTGACTCGATTCCATTGCCGGTCGATACCGATTGCTTCGGAGCAGCGGCTTCGAATGGATTGAAGCTGACTTCGGACGGCATCGCCTCGGTCTCTTCAACAAAGGATTCCGTCGCGAACGATGCGTCAGAGGGCTCATCCTGCGACAGATCGAGCATGCCCTGCTCTCCAAAGGCGAAGTCGGTCCCCTCATCTTCCGCGTCAGGGGATTGTGAGTAGCTGCCCTCCGGAAGCACCTCTGGAATATCGGCAGCCACATCCGCTGCCAACTTTTCCGCAAAGCCCGGCTCCAGCAATGCGCGCGCATCGTTGATCATGCGCTGAAAGCTTTCGAGCGCCGCCAGTGCCCGCTGCGGCAGCAGCCGCTGTTCGATTGCCTGCCCGATCGCGGCCCAGGTACTGATGCCGGTCTCAATCGCAAGGCGCTCCAGCGTGTCGAGGGTCGAGCGGCCAATGCCACGCACCGGCGTGTTGATAACCCGCTGCAGTGCAATGGAATCGTTCGGGTTCTGCACCAGCTTCAGGTAGCTCAGCAGGTCTTTGATCTCGGCGCGTTCGTAGAAGGAAAATCCGCCGACCATCGTGTATTGGATGGAGTAGCGGCGCAGCGCCTCTTCCACCAGCCGCGACTGCGAGTTGGTGCGGTAGAGCACGGCGACGCGCGCCGGCTCGTTCCCTTCTCCGGCCTTACGCAGATATTTCTGGATGTAATCCGCGATGAACAGCGCTTCGTTTTCGCCATCGGGCGCTTCGTAGTAGCCGATCTGCGAGCCGCCCTGCCGCTCCGTCCAAAGATTTTTTCCTTTGCGCTGCGCGTTGCGCGCGACAACGGCAGATGCCCCTTCCAGAATCACCTGGGTCGAGCGATAGTTCTGCTCCAGCCGGATGGTCTTGACCTCGGGGAAATCCTTTTCGAACTCCAGGATGTTGCGGATGTCCGCGCCGCGCCAACTGTAGATGCTCTGGTCCTCATCACCGACCACGCAGATGTTGTGGTGATCGCCGGCCAGCAGCTTCATCAGCTCATACTGCGGACGATTGGTGTCCTGGTACTCGTCGATCATGATGTAGCGGAAACGCCGGTTGTAGCGCTCGCGCGTCTCGCCGCTGGCCTTCAACAGGCGAACCGCTTCAAGCAGCAGGTCGTCGAAGTCCATCGCGTTGTTCTTCAGCAGCTCCTTGCGATAGATCTCGTACAGCTGTGCAACGCGTTCGCTGATGGGATCGCTTGACCCCAGGTAGTACTCCTGCGGGTCGATCATGTGGTTCTTGGCCCAACTGATCTTTCCCAGCACAGTGCGCGGCGTCAGCGTCTTGTCATCCAGCGACATGCGCCGCATCGCCTGCTTCACGATTGCCTGCTGGTCGCTCTCGTCATAAATGGCGAAGCTGCGTGTCAGGCCTTTGTCGCCGATGCGCAGCGCTTCGATATCGCGCCGCAGCACGCGCACGCAGAAGGAGTGGAAGGTGGAGAGCAGCGGCTTGGCCAGCGTCGAACCGGCCAGCAGCTTCTCCACGCGCTCGCCCATCTCGGCGGAAGCTTTGTTAGTGAAAGTGACGGCAAGGATCGAATCGGGGGCAACGCCCTTGGCCTCGATCAGGTAGGCGATGCGGTGCGTGATAACGCGCGTCTTTCCCGAGCCGGCGCCGGCGAGGATCAGGACAGGGCCATCCGTGGCCTCCACGGCCGCGCGCTGTTGCGGATTCATCTTTTCAAGCAGGGGATTCACAGGCTGGCGTCTCGGCGGGAGTCTCTCTTCTCTAGTGTATCGCCGCCGGCGATCCACACTCCCGTAGCGCAAGGATGATCACACTTCGCTAAGCTGAAGAGAGTTGCAGCGAAGACTGCTGCACTTTCACAGACTCGTTCATGACAGCCTCCCCCACAAAAGAGATTCGCAGCGTGTGCGTCTTCTGCGCCTCCAGCAATGGCGTCGATCCGACTTTTCTTGACGCGGCCAAAGCGCTGGGCACCTCCATCGCCGGCCGTGGCTGGCGCCTGGTCTATGGCGGCGCCGATGTGGGGCTCATGGGCGCGTTGGCGAACGCTGCACTTGCCGCTGGGGGCAAGGTCACGGGCGTAATTCCGCGGGCGATCGTCGACCGCGAGATTGCGCATCGCGGCCTGACGGAGTTGATTGAGACGGCCAGCATGCACGAGCGTAAAGCCGAGATGGCGGTGCGGGCGGATGCTTTCCTGGTGCTGCCCGGTGGCCTGGGCACGCTCGATGAAATGTGCGAAATCCTGACCTGGGGGCTGCTGGGCATTCACTACAAACCGGTGGTCCTGATCAACACTGCCGGCTACTGGAACCGGTTCCTGCACCTGCTGGATGGCGCCGTGGAAGCCGGCTTTCTGCGCGCTCCCCGTCGCACGCTTTGCCGGACCGCGGTGGATGCGGATGCAGCCTGCGCGATGGTGGCGGATCTTTGCGGCAGCACTGGTCCCGAAACTCTGCCGCAGCTGTCATCGTCTTTATAGAATCAACCCCATTTGTGCCTCAGCCGATCCCCGGCCGGCAGATAAGAGAACAGTCGTCTATCCTGACAGGACGCATGCAGCTGCAATCTGCCTTTTCGAAGCTTTTCTCTCTTTTCCTCGTGGCGGCCGCCGTATTGGCGCACGCCCAGATTGCAGTAGCCACTGCAGAGCTTCCAGAGGCGCCAACCCCGCAGCAGGGAACCGCTCCCAGCACATCAGCGCCGCCCATGAATGCGCAGCAGCAGACAGACCAGCGGCCAAGCTCCGATGAGGTGCTGCGGCGGGAAGAGAAGCAGCGCGCCTTCGGCGTCATGCCCATGTTCCAGACCGTATCGTTGGCGAATTCGGCAAACATTCCGCCTTTGCGGCCCAGCCAGAAATTCCATCTAATGCTGAAGAGTACGACCGATCCCTTTATCTTCGCGCAGGATGCTGTTCTTTCCGGCATCGGTCAGGCACGCGATACGAACTCCGGCACCAAGATCGTGACCAATCGGGACGGAACGCAGAGCAAAGTGCGCTGGGGCTTCGGCCAGGGAGCGTCCGGATACTTCAAACGCTTCGGCGCATCGTATGCGGATACGGCGGACGGCAACTTCTGGGGCAATGCTGTACTGCCGGTACTGCTCAAGGAAGATCCGCGCTATTACCGCATGGGTTCGGGCTCGTTCGCGCGGCGCTTTGGTTACTCCGCCATCACGGCTGTCTGGTGCAGGCGCGACAACGGCAAATGGGGGCCAAATTACGCCAACGTCGCCGGTAACTTCATCTCCGGCGGCATCTCGAATTTCTACTATCCGGACGAGGACAGCGGCGTGGAAAAGACGATCATTGGCGCCATGACAGTGACGGCCGAGGGTGTCATCGGCTCGGAGCTGATCGAGTTCCTGCCGGACATCGAGCACCACTTCCTCAAGAACCGGCACCCCAAACCCTAAGGCTCAACCCGGTTCCGGCACTCCTCGCACTGGCAGTGGCGGCGCAGGAAGTCCCACGAATAAATGCCGCTGGAGTGCCCGTCGTTCCAGTGAAAGACCACCGCGTAGTGACCCGCGGGCTCCACGCTGTTTGGTCGCGGCGGAGCCTCGTACATCGGCAGAAGTAGCGTAGGAGCAGGTTTGCGCTCGCCCGGGGCAAGACCCGCGGCTTCCCGCGCCTCATGGCAGGTCGCGCAGGGGCAGGCATCGCGCAGCCAGCGGAAGGTCCACGCACTCCGATGACCGTCCTTCCAGTCGATTTCCATGCCCGTGCCTTCGCTCTTGTGAACGCGCACCTTGGCCGGATCGACGGCGTCGCGCGGAAGCGGGGAGCGATCGGCACGGCGCGCCTCTCGCTCATCGACAATGCGAATGCCTTCGTGGCTCATAAACGTCTCTCTATTTCAGGATACGCGCCGCGAATTGGCCGCCACTGAAACGGGCACTTACTCGACCACGCAGATCAGGCACTTCAGGTATTCCGTCTCGGGGATGGTCAGGATGACGGGATGATCGGGCGCAGCGCCGCGGCGTTCCAGCAGGCGCACGCGCCTTCCGGCATCGGCAGCTGCGGCTGCTACCGTCGCGGTGAAGTCGGCAGCGGAGATATGGTGCGAGCAGGAGCAGGTGACCAGCACTCCGCCCGGGCGAAGCATCTTGAAAGCGCGCAGGTTCAGCTCCTTGTAGCCGCGGAGCGCGCCTTCCACGGCACGTTTGCTCTTCGCAAACGCAGGCGGGTCCAGCACGATGGTGTCGTACTGCGTGCGGGCGTCGCTCCAATCGCGCAGCAGATCGAAGGCGTCGGCCTCGATCCAGTCCACTTCGGCGGAAAGCTTGCTGCGGTTCGCGCCCAAATTCTGCTCTGCAATTTCCAGCGCACTCCTCGATGCGTCCACCCCGGTGACGCGCGAACACCGCTGCGCCATATGGAGCGCGAATCCACCCTGGTAGGTGCAGACATCCAGTGCCTCGCCGCGCGCATGTTCCGCGGCAGCCGCGTAGTTCAGCCTCTGGTCGAGAAACGCTCCGGTCTTCTGCCCGGAGCCGGCGTCATAGCCGAAGTGCAAGCCGTTGATCTGGAACGTGGTCTGCAGGACAGGATGCGCCGGATCCTTCGCATACAACGTCGCCAGCGCCGGGGTCTCGAGCCCCTCCAGCGCCGCGATGCGCGCGTCGCCGCGCTCGATGATGGTTTCGGGCGCGATCTCTTCGATCAGCACGCGCGTCAGCAACTTGCGCACCTCGGGGCGGTCGAGCCCGCGAACCAGTATCTGCATCAACACGAGCGGCCCGTACCGATCAACGATAAGGCCGGGCAGCTCGTCGGCTTCGCTGAAGACCAGGCGGCAGGCTTCGGTTTGCATGGCGGCGCGCAACGCAAGTGCGCGCCGCAGGCGGGTTTCGATCAACGAGAGCCACTCGCCGTCTGCCGTCAACAGTTCCCGGCTCACCAGGCGAAGCGCAATCTGCGACTCCGGACTGTAAAGTGCTGTGCCGAGCGGAATGCCGCGCTGGTCGGCAATGAAAATCAGGCCCGCGGGCGCATCGCGCTCCTCACCCGTAACTTCAACCACATCCGACGCATAGACCCACGGATGTCCGGCGCGCAGGCGATCGGCGGCCCGCCTGCTGACGGTTGCGACGCGCCCCGCCATGGCGAAGGTGGGCGGCTTGGAGGCAGCTTTCGACTTTCGCGAAGTGGCTTGTCGCGTCTTGGTCATTGCTCTGGGAACGCTCTCTTCCCGGTACTTTCCTGAAACTGAAAGGTCATCAGCCTATAATCAGGCATGGCGACCGCGCGTACAACGCCGCCCGACCCTATCGCATCGCGTCCTGCGCCGCCGGAATCCTCCGAGGCACTCGAGGGCCGAGCCTTGATCGACGCGCGCTTCCGTGCGCTGCTGGACACCGTACGCGCCCATCGTCCCAGCGACGATGTGGAGATCATCCGCCGCGCTTGGGCGTTTTCTCTCGAACATCATCAGGGCCAGGTGCGCGCCTCGGGCGAGCCCTATGTGCTGCACCCGCTAGAGGTTGCGCATGTGCTGGCCGAGATGAAGCTGGACTCGACCGCCATCGCCGCCGGCCTGTTGCACGATGCCGTCGAGGACACACCGGTCACAGCCGACGACATCACCCGTCTCTTCGGCGAGCAGGTCGCGCACATCGTCGAAGGCGTCACCAAGATCGACAAGATCCAGTTCGCCAACAGCGAAGACCGTCAGGCCGAGAATGTCCGCAAGATGCTGCTCGCCATGGTGACGGACGTGCGTGTCGTCCTGATCAAACTGGCCGATCGGCTGCACAACATGCGTACTCTGCAGCATTTGCGCGTGGAGCGGCAGCAAGCCATTGCACAGGAGACGCTGGACATCTACGCTCCCCTGGCGCACCGGCTCGGCATGGGCAAGGTGCGCGGCGAACTCGAAGACCTTTCCTTCCGCTACGTCGACGCGGTGAGCTTTGACAAGGTGCAGGCCGCCATCGACGAGCGCCGTAAGGAAGGCGAAGACTTCCTGGAAGACGTCGAGCGCACGTTGCAGGAAAAGCTGAAGGAACACAAGATCGAAGCGCGCGTCGAGTGGCGCATCAAGCGGCTATACAGCATCTATCAGAAGCTGCAGAAGCAGCGCTCGTCGGTCGACCAGGTCTATGACCTGCTGGCGGTGCGCGTGATCACCAAGAGCGTGCAGGACTGCTATGCCATCTTCGGACTGATCCATTCGATCTGGCGGCCGGTGCCCGGGCGTATCAAGGACTTCATCGCGATGCCGCGACCGAATCTGTATCAGTCGCTGCACACAACCGTCATGGGTTCCGGCGGCCATCAATTCGAGGTGCAGATCCGCACCGAAGAGATGCATCGCGTGGCGGAAGAAGGCATTGCGGCGCACTGGAAGTACAAGGCCAACGGCGGACCCATCAGCAGCAAGGACGAGCAGCGACTGGCCTGGGTACGCTCACTGGTGGAGTGGCAGCGCGAGATGTCGGACCCGAACGAATTCCTCTCCACGCTCAAGATCGACCTGTATCCGGAAGAGGTCTACACCTTTACGCCGAAGGGCAAAGTGGTCGTGCTGCCCAAGGATGCTAGCCCCGTAGACTTCGCTTACTCGGTCCACACCGAGGTCGGGCAGGCATGCACCGGCGCACGGGTGAACGGACGCATGGTGCCGCTGCGCACGCGGCTGCGCAATGGCGACATCGTCGAAATCGTCACGCAGAACGGCCATACTCCGAGCCGCGACTGGCTGACCTTCGTCAAGAGCTCTCGCGCGCGGAACAAGATCAAGCACTGGCTGAACGAGCACCAGCGCGAGCGCGCCATCGACATCGGCGGCAAGCTGCTGGACCGTGAAGCGCGCAAGTACAAAGTTGCGCTCGCGCGCTTCACCGAAGCGGATTACACGCGCGTGGCCAATGAATACGGTGTGGGTGGCGAGAAGGACCTGCTGGCCGGCATCGGCTTCGGCAAATATTCGTCACGCCAGGTGCTGCATAAACTTGAGCCGAGCCTGATTGCCCCGTCCGCCCCGGATGCGGAAGCACCCACGGCTGCCGATACGGTAAAGAAACTGCACCTGAATCCCCGCACCGAGGCGCTCGAGGTAGAAGGGCAGAACGACCTGCTGGTCTATCGCGCGCGATGTTGCAATCCGATTCGCGGCGAAGAGATCATCGGCTACGTGACGCGCGGCCGCGGTGTTGCCGTCCACGCGCGTCGATGTTCGAATGTACAGAACCTGCTCTACGAGGCAGACCGCCGCATCTCCGTCGAGTGGTCGAAGAACGCGGCAGATGAGCGCGGCCGGCAACAGACCTATCCCGTCCGGGTCGTCGTCTACTGCGACGATCGCGCCGGCATGCTGAAAAACCTTACCGCCATCATCAGTGACGACGGCACCAACATCCGCAGCGTCGACTCACGCGCCGGCAAAGACGGCGAGGCGATCGTCGAATTTATCCTTGAGGCGGAGGATGTTTCGCATCTGGACAGAATCGTCACCGGCTTGCGCACACTTCCCGGCGTGCGCGACGTTGAACGCGCCAGCAAAGTCTGAACCCTTTCCACAGACTCTGAATTCACTTGAAAGCTGTGCCGGTAGAGCGCTTTCACTGTAGGTGTATGCAGGAGCGTGATTATTTCCGTGGCTTTTCCGTCAAGAAAAGCCACACCGCGCGGAAGCTGGCTCTATATAGCAACAGTGAATACGCTCTAGTCCTGCGAAACGGCGGGCATAGCCGGAACTTACGCTCGCTCTGATAAGGTGAATCGAGTTCGCCTCATGTCCGGTCTCGACAAACGCAGGATCCTGCAGGGGTCCGCCTCGAATCTCACCCGAGTCTTCCTGGGCATGCTGATTTCCCTGGTGCTGCCGCATTTCCTGGTGCGCCACATGGGCACTGTGGAGTACAGCGCCTGGGTGCTCATCCTGCAGCTTAGCGCCTATGTAAACTTTCTTGACCTTGGATTGCAGACCGCCATCGGCAAGTTCGTCGCGGAATATCATGCGGCCGGACAACACCGGCGCTGCGCGTAAAACCATCAGCACCGCATTCACTGTCATGGTGGGGGCCGGCGTCATCGGCGCCATCGCGATCGTCGGTATGGTGTGGCAGGTCCCGCGTCTTTTCGCGCAAATGCCTGCCGCTGTCATCGGCGATATGCGCTCCGGACTGCTGGCGGTGGGCATTTCGATGGCCTTCTCGCTGCCCTTCGGCGTCTTTCTTGCAACCTTCACCGGACTGCAGGAGTACGGCTTCCCTACGGCCCTGATCGCGACCAGCCGGATTGTCTCAACCATTGGCCTCATCGTTCTGCTGCTCATGCACGGCACGCTCGTGGAACTGGCCCTGCTCATGGCGGTCTGCAACATCTGCACAGCATTGCTGCAGTTCGCCGGGTGGAAGCGCTATGCCAGCGCTCGCATCGGGTTTGATCTCTTTGGCTTCGACAAGAGGACCTCGACCCGCCTGCTGGAATACTGCGGCATACTCACCATCTGGACAATCGGCAATCTCTTGATCAGTGGGCTCGACACAACCATCGTGGGTCACTTCGATTACAAGAACACGGGCTACTATGCCGTTGCTGCCAGCGCCACGAATTTTCTGCTGCTGCTGGTCAGCAATATGCTTGGTCCCCTCCTGCCGGCCATTTCGTCGCTGCAAGTGCACCGCAATGCCAGCGAATTCGGCGCGCTGCTGGTCAGGGCCACCCGGCTCTCCACGACTCTGCTCTGTATGCTCGGCATTCCGCTGTTGGTTTTAGGATTTCCACTGTTACGTATCTGGGTTGGCGCACACTACGCTTCGCATGCGCTGGTATATCTGGAAGTGCTGGTGGTCGCGAACGTTGTGCGGCAGCTCGCATATCCTTACGCGCTGATGGTGGTGGGACTGGGCCAACAAAGATATGCCACGATATCGCCGGCTCTGGAGGCGATCGTGAACCTGGCAAGCAGCATCCTGCTGGCACGGCGCTACGGCGCCATCGGAGTCGCCGAGGGAACGCTTATCGGAGCATTCACCGGCGTGGCTGCGCACCTGCTGCTCAGCATGCCTCGTACGCGCGCCGCTGTATCTGTAGTGCGCATGAATCTGATCCGCCAGGGTGTCCTGCGTCCGCTGCTCAGTTTTCTGCCCTTCCTGTTGTGCCTGCCCTTCTGGCGGCGGTTCTCCTTTTTTCCGCTTCCCGTGCCGGCTCTGGCGTTGTGGGCAATTGCGACCGCCTCCATCCTTTGGTGGGTGGCGACTTGCAGCCAATGATCGCCAGCAGATGACGCGGATCGTGCGCCGGGCGGTATCCTGATGTTGCGCTCCTGATTTTTGCGCTGCTTGATGATCCACGCTCGCCTCATCTGCTGCCTTCTATGACACAAGCCGCGCGTCTCACCGCCGTTCTCGTTCTCTATGGTCAGTCACCCGCTCAAAGCGCGGCATTCTGTTCTCTTTTGGAGGCAATGGGCAGCCGGAACGATGCGGCGCAGCGGATCTCGCTTGTGATCTATGACAATTCGCCGCAGCCCCACGACCTGCCTTCCATACCGCTTGCGGCGCACTATATCCACGATGTCTCGAATGCCGGGCTGGCGCGGGCGTACAACGCTGGCCTCGCGCGCGCTGAAGGCTGAGGGCAGCACCTGGCTGCTCCTGCTCGATCAGGACACGCGGCTCTCGCGCGAATACCTGGCCGAGCTTCTGGACGCTTCGGATTCTGTGCAATCACAGGCACAGATCGGCGCGATTGTGCCCAAGCTGTGGGCGGGCACGCGCCTCTACTCGCCGGACGCGCCTTTTTTCCGGCACATACGGCAGCAGTTCTCCGACAAACTGCACACCGTCGAGGAGAATGTCACCGGGACGCTGGCCCGCCCTCTTACCGCATACAACTCGGGCGCCGCGCTGCGCGTGAGCGCACTGGAGGCAATCGGCGGCTTCCCGGAAGATTTCTGGCTTGATTTTCTCGACCACGCCGTCTTTCAGCAATTGCGTCTGCAGGGGTACGGCGTGTGGGTGATGCGCACCGTGCTTCAGCAGAACCTGTCGCACATCGACATTGGCTCAGTGCCTATGTGGCGGCACTGGAGCGTGCTCGCCGCGCAGACGCGGTTCGTTCTCAGATTCGGCAACGCCTACGACCGCCTCTTCTTCCGCTGGTGGCTGCTCAAAACCAGCCGCGATTACCGCAGCCATTGCAAAGACAAGCGTATCTGGCGGATGCGCGCCGCGCAGGCCTTCCATCTGCGGCAGATGCCGCCACGCTATCCGGAAGAGAACCGTGCATAGCGGTCCGGGAGCAGAGACGATCTCGGTCGCGCTCTGCACCTACAACGGAACCACATTCCTTGAAGAGCAGCTTGCCAGCCTCGCGGCCCAGGAGCGCCTGCCCGATGAACTGGTGGTCTGTGACGATCGTTCTACCGACAACACGGTGGAGTTGCTCGAATCGTTTGCGCGGATGGCTCCCTTCCCTGTCCGCATCCATGTCAACCCGGCAAACCTGGGCTCGACTCACAACTTTGATCGCGCGATGCGGCTTTGCGGAGGCAGCCTGATTGCGTTCTGCGATCAGGATGATGTCTGGTCTCCGAAGCGGCTGTCCGAATGCGCGCGGGCTCTTCGCGACAACCCCCGGCTGGGGCTTGTCTTTTCAAACGGCGATCTGATCGACGACGCGGGAACATGGCTTCCCGGCCAGCTCTGGGACAACTTCACTTTCGACCATGCGATTCGAGAACGTATCCGCAATGGCGACATGTTGCCGCTGCTGCGATATCGCTTCGTCACCGGCGCGACTGTGATGTTCCGCTCGGCGCTGTGCGAATACATTTGCCCGGCGGCGGGGGAGTGGCTGCACGATGGCTGGATCGCCGCTGTGATCGCCTGCATGGCGCAGGTTGGCTTCGTGGACCAGCCGCTCATCCGGTATCGCATCCATGCCCGGCAGCAGGTAGGGACCGGCACCGGACCGCGGAAGAGACCCTTCCCGGAACAAGCCCGCGAGCACTGGATGGGGCCGGACTGGCATCGGCATCAGATCGAATTGTTGCTCGATTGCATACGCAGGATTCCACCCTCCCTGCGCAGCGCGGCCGCGGATGACTTTGTGCGGCAGCACGCTTTTCTGGGCATGCGGATCACGCTTCCCCGACATCGCTGGGCGCGGCCATCGAAAATCGCAGCTTACCGCGGCGACTACCAGCGGCGCGCCAGCGGCTGGAAGAGCATGCTGCTGGACCTGCTGCTACCCAAACAGGACGACGAGACCGGTTCGGCCGCGGCCAGCGGCTTCTCTGCCCTGGGACGCCGCTGACTCTCGCCTATGATGGGTGAAGCAAATTTCAAGGAGCATGCGCGTGAGCGAATTCGAAGCAGGCAGTCAGCACCAAAGCAGCACCGGCGGCGATCGGCCCTTATTCGCAGGCGGTCCGTATCGGCAATTTTCTGTACACCTCCGGGCAGGTTGCGCTCGACCCGGCCAGTGGCTCAGTGGTGCCGGGTGGCGTGACGGAGCAGACCGCGCGGGCTATCGAGAATTTGAAATCGGTACTCGCAGCAGCCGGCGCGAGCCTCGCGCAGGCAGTAAAGACAACCGTTTTTCTCAAGGACATGGGCGACTTCGCGGCGATGAATGAAGTCTATGGCCGCTATTTCGCCGGCGATGGCGTTGTTCCCCCGGCACGCTCCACGGTAGAGGTAGCCCGGTTGCCCAAGGATGGTTTAGTTGAGATCGAGCTCATCGCGTACCTGTAACGCGCAGCGATAAACACCATCTAATGGTCAGAAGGTGAGGTTTTTGATGGCCGACACGAATGTAGAAGCAAAAACGGAAAAGGTTGAAAAGACGGACGCCGAGTGGCGCGAGCAATTGACCCCCGAGCAGTATCACGTGACGCGGCAGAAGGGTACGGAGCCGGCGTTTTCCGGCGCGCTTTATCGCAATCACGCCGATGGCATGTATCACTGCGTCGCCTGCGATGCGGAGCTGTTCAAGAGCGATACCAAATTCGAATCGGGCAGCGGCTGGCCGAGCTTCTTCTTGCCGGTAAACGCAGAGGCGGTGGAGACCCACACGGACTCGAGCCATGGCATGGAGCGGGTGGAGGTGACATGCGCGCGCTGCGGCGCACATCTGGGACATGTTTTTCCTGACGGTCCCAAGCCTACCGGGCTGCGCTACTGCATCAACTCGGCGGCGCTGAATTTCGACCCTGAGAAGAAGTAGATTTCCTTGTTCCCGCCAAGAAAAAGCCCCGCAGGAGCGGGGCTTTTTTCTTGGCGACTATGAAGCTTAAGCCTTAGTGACCTTGCCCGCCTTAATGCAGCTGGTGCAGACGCGAATACGCTTGTTGCCGCCGCCGACTTTCGCCTTGACGGGGCGCAGATTCACATTCCAGCGGCGCCGGCTGATGTTATGCGCGTGGGAGATGTTATTGCCGAACTGCGGACCTTTGCCGCAAACCTCACATACCTGTGCCATGACCAAACTCCAGAACTCGATTGGAAACCTGTACGCGGGGGCTGCAGTTTGCGGGAAGTCCACCCAGCCAAGCACAGAGATGCGCGCCGGAGCCGCCTTCGCGAGCTTCCAGTGTATCGCGACATCTTTAATCCGGCAAAGAGGCGCTGCGCGTCTCCGGAATGTTACACGTGTAACATGTGCACACAAACCAGGGCCATTTATTAGATAAGTCTCTTCAATCCATACGCTTACGAGAATCATGAATGGGCTTGTAAATGCGGGCCTCGCACCTTAAGCGGTGCGAAACCGCAGTGGCCGGTTTTGGGAAACGTTCCTGTCTCAGTTTCAAATTGAGACTCGGGGGGACCGTATCGGCATACTGGTACCAGAACTCATGGCAGCCACCCTTGATAGTCCACCGAAGACCAAAGACAGCCGGAGTCTTTTCGGCTGGACGAAGGCGGCTTTCTGGGCGGCTTTTCTGATACGCGTGGCGTATCTCACAGTGGCCCATACGTACCGCGTCCGGCCCTTTCCCGATCATTTCGAGTACGGCTGGGAGATGGGCCGCATCGCTCGCGCGCTGGTGACCGGTCACGGCTATGCCGACCCGTTCGCGGGACACACTGGCCCAACCGCGTGGGTTACGCCGCTCTATCCGCTGCTGGTGGCCCTTGTTTTCAAGCTGGCCGGCGTCTATAGCGCGACCTCGGCCTGGATTCTGCTGACGCTCAACTCGTTATTCAGCGCGCTGACCGTCTTTCCGATTGCCGCAATCGCGCGGCGGTCGTTTGCGTCCCTGGGTCCGGCCCGAGCCGACAGCATCCGGCGATGGGCTGTCTGGTTGTGGGCACTCTATCCGGCGGCCACGCAGTACGCGGTGCGCTGGATCTGGGAAACCAGTCTGAGCACCCTGCTCTTTACCTGCGCCTTCGCGCTGGCGCTCCGGATGCACCAACGGTCGCCGGACCGCCCGGGACGGTTTGCGCTTCGGGACTGGGCGCTGTTTGGGCTTTTGTGGGGCTTCATTGCGCTCTCCAACCCGGCTCTGATTGTTTTCCTGCCCTTTGCGGGGATCTGGGTGCTGACGGGCCAGCGGGGCGCGCTTCCAAGCAGCCTGGTCAGCGCGTGTGTGAGCGGGATACTCTTCCTCTCGGTCCTCTCGCCCTGGATGGTGCGCAATGCGCGGGCCTTCCACCATTTCGTACCGCTCCGCGCAAATTTCGGAGCCGAGTTGTATCTGGGCAACGGGCCGGGAGCCACTGGGCTGTTGATGGAGTACAACCACCCGGAAAAGAGCCCGCAACAGCTCCGGCTGTATGCGCAGATGGGCGAGTACCGCTATGCGCAGATGCGGGGCGAGCTGGCGAAGCAGACGATCCGTAGCAATCCGGGGTTGTTTCTCCGAAATTCACTGAAACGACTGTATTTCTTCTGGTTCAGCGTGCCGTCGGCCAGTGGAAATGTGTTGAGCCGGTTCTTCCGCGGCCTCAATTTCGCGTTTCTGAGCACCGCCGGGCTGCTGGGGCTGCTGCTGGCCTTGAGGCGACGAGTCTATGGGGCGTGGCTGTTCTTCTTTGCCTTTCTGACACTGCCGCTCATGTATTACTTCGTGACCGTGCATGCGCGATTCCGGCATCCGTTGGAGCCGCTGATCGCGGTTCTCGGCGTCTTCCTTTTTCAAAGCGGGACTCGCCGTCCCGGCAATAGTGCCTGCGGCGCGTAAAGCCGCGCTCGCCCCTTTGATCGCTTGTGAGGAATTCGATGGGCGGAGCTAGCCAAAAAGCATGGCCCAGCAGCCGACATAACGCACCCAGCCCGCTGCGGTTGACCCTGGCAGCATCTCCCGCTAGACTGAATAAGTTCCGGCGATTCTGCCTGCGCCTCTTTCTGTCTCATTTCAGACCGGCGAAGAGGCCCTGCCGCAGCCCTGATTCGTTGCCCGGCTTTCGGGAAATGAGCAGTGCGCGAGTAAGCGAAAGCATGTATCCGCCCAAACTGACTTGAGTTTCCGGCTCCGCATGTGGGGCTGTGGAGGATTTATGTACGCGGTAATCCGCACTGGTGGAAAGCAGTATCGCGTGGCGCCCGGCGATGTGCTGCGCATTGAGAAGGCCGGCGCCGGAGCCAACGAAACAATCGAGTTCAGCGATGTGTTGGCGACCTCGACCTCGGAAGGCGCTCTGGACAAGCCGCAGAATGCCAAGGTAACAGCGACGGTGCTGAACGAGGGCCGCGGCGATAAGATCCTTGTCTTCCATTACAAACGGAAGAAGCAGTACAAGAAGCTGCAGGGACATCGCCAGGCTTACACCTCGGTCCGCATCAACGAGATCGAAGTGGACGGAACGACATACCGGGCGGAAAAGTAAGCGCGGCGGAACATCGACTGAGAGTTCAGAGGACCTGAAATGGCACACAAAAAAGGATTAGGCAGTTCTAAAAACGGCCGCGACTCGAATGCGCAGCGGCTTGGCGTCAAGGTGTTTGCTGGCGAGGTAGTGCCCGGCGGATCGATTATCGTGCGGCAGCGCGGCACCAAGCTGAAACCGGGCCTGAATGTCGGCCGCGGCAGCGACGACACGCTATTTGCGAAGATCACCGGCAAGGTGAAATTCCAGGACAAGGGCAAGAGCGGTCGCTTTGTCTCAGTGGAAGCGGCAGAGCTGCCTACGGCATAAGTACCGTTACGGAACACAAAGGCCAGGGCACGCGCCCTGGCCTTTGCTTATGGTGGATGCGCCTTTTGGTTGAGCGTCGCTGCGCGCCGAATCGAAGGATAGATACAGCAGATCCCTTCAACGGACTCAGGGCAGGCTCTTCACTCCACCTTTGCTTACGTTCAGGATGACAGAGCGATGTGGTGAAGGACTTCAGCGGGCGCCGGGCTCGACCTCGTTGCGGCTCAAGACGCGATCGACGACTGCCTCGACATCCTGCAGGAAGAAGGGCGATGGTTCAGGCTGTCCGAGCGCGATGTGAGGCACCGGCTTGCCAAGGGCCACGGCGATCTCATTCCACTTATGCAATTGCGAGGTGCTTCCGAGGCTGACGGCGGCGCGATTCGGCTCGTGGATCAGCAGAGAGACCAGCCAGACGGCCGCGGCGACGGCGCTTCCCGTTTCCCGCACCAGCACCCATGGCAGGAGATGCGAGCCCGTCCGCAGCAGGAACATGAAGCAGACCGTATCCACGAAAGCCAAGACGCCGAAGCCCAGAGTGAGGCCGACGATACGGCTACGCCAGGAGATTCCCAGAGCCTGCGCGGAGAGCAGAATGAAGGCCAGCAGGCAGAACTCGAGCACGCTGACGCAGCGCATGGCCTGCAGCACGGTGACCTGCAGCGACTGCGAGCCGAAGAAGAGCGGCACGATGGCCGGCAGGACGGAGAGCGCGACCGATACGACGGCAACCCAGCGGAAGACCACGAGCGCGAGCCGGCGAAGTCCGGGCAATGGCTGCAATGCGTCGCGGAAGATCTGCTGCGCGGTCAGGAAGGTGAGCACGCCGGATGCGCCGTAGGCGACCCAGAAGAGCGTGCAATAAACGAGCGAGGCGCTGGAGCCGGAGAGCAGTCCGGGAAAGCTGAAGAGCGTGCAAACAAGGATTCCGCCGATTGCGTTCACCAGCAGATAGGCGCGCATGGCGGGGTAGACACGGTCCTTGTGCAGACCGCAGATGTAAGCGGCCAGCAGCAGCGCTGTTTCGAGACCGGTGATGAGCCGAAGCCAATCGATGACGGAATGAGGGAGGAGCGAAAACATGTCCTAACCGAAGATAGACCGCTATTACCACGGCTCTCAACGTAACTCATCAGGTTTGGAGTAACGGTCGAGCATTACCGTCGATTCCAAAGGGTGATCTTTCGCCTTCTCTTCGTCCCACCTGCGGAGCTCGCGATGGCGGCTCGGGAATCCACCGGAAGACACTGATTCTGCACTGCCATGGACCCCTTTTATGCAGCCCGGAAACAGCCTGCAGCGTGTTACAATAAAGAGACCGAACGGGCCCACTCAAGTCGTTTGAATACAGTCAGTTATCTGGGCTCAACCCGCTCGTGCGAGAGCCCCCTGCCAACCACGGAGTTTCATGTCCACTCAAGAGATCGCAGCAGCCCTCCTCCCACCTGAAGAAGAAGCCAAGACCGCCAAGAATGGCAGCTACACCGGGAGCAGCATCAAGGTGCTCGAAGGTCTGGAGGCGGTTCGTCTTCGGCCGGCTATGTACATCGGGTCTACCGGGGAGATGGGGTTGCATCACCTGGTTTATGAGGTGGTGGACAACTCTGTTGACGAGGCGCTTGGAGGACACGCGACGCGCGTGGAGACCACCATCCACTTCGACAACTCGATCACGGTGATCGATGACGGCCGCGGTATTCCGGTTGACGACATGACCCTGCCGGGCGGGGAGAAGCTGCCGGCGGTGCAGGTGGTGCTGACAAAACTGCACGCGGGCGGCAAGTTCGATTCTTCGAGCTACAAAGTTTCCGGCGGTCTGCATGGCGTTGGTGTCTCGTGCGTGAATGCGCTGAGCCAGGCCTTCGATGTCGAGATCTGGCGCGAGCATACCTACGAGCAGGAGTACTCCAAGGGTCTGCCGATCTCCAAGCTGAAGAGGACGGGAACCACCAAGCGGCGCGGCACCAAGATCCATTTCCTTCCTGACAAATCCATCTTCACGGTCGTGGAGTTCAACTACGACACACTGGCACAGCGCCTGCGCGAGCTCGCCTTCCTGAACAAGGGCCTGACCATGACGCTGACCGACGAGCGCGTCACCGATGCGAAGACGGGCGAAGCGAAGCGTGCGGAATTCCGCTATGCAGGCGGCATCGCCGAGTTCATCAAGCACATCAACAAGGGCAAGCAGGTGCTGCACGACAAGCCGATCCACATGGAGGCTGCGCGCGATGGTATCGAGCTAGACATCGCGCTGCAGTACAACGACGGCTACTCGGAGACGGTCTTCTCGTTTGCCAACAACATCAACACGGTCGATGGCGGCACACATCTTTCCGGCTTTCGCACCGCGCTGACGCGCACCATCAACAGCGCGGGCCAGTCGCTGGGGTTGTTCAAGGACGTGAAGGAGAACCTGTCGGGCGACGATGTGCGCGAAGGACTGGTGGCGGTCATCAGCGTGAAGCTATCGCAGCCGCAGTTCGAAGGACAGACGAAGGGCAAGCTGAACTCGGATATCGCAGGCACGGTGCAGGCGTTCGTCAACGAGAAGCTCGGGATGTTTCTTGAGCAGAACCCGCCGATTGCGAAGCGCATCATCAATAAGGCGATTGAAGCGGCGCGCGCCCGCGAGGCGGCACGCAAGGCGCGCGATCTGACCCGGCGCAAGGGCGCGCTGGATGGCGGCGGCTTGCCGGGCAAGCTCTCTGACTGCTCGGAGCGCGATCCGGACCGCTGCGAGCTGTACCTGGTCGAGGGCGAGTCGGCCGGCGGCACATCGCGCCAAGGACGCGACCGCAAGTTCCAGGCCATCCTGCCGCTGAAAGGCAAGATCCTCAACGTAGAGAAGGCCCGCTACGACAAGATGCTGGGCCACGAAGAAATTCGCGCGATGATTACGGCGCTGGGCTGCGGCATCGGCAAGGAAGATTTTGATCCGACCAAGCTGCGCTACGGCAAGGTGATCCTGATGACCGATGCCGACGTGGACGGGTCGCACATCCGCACACTGCTGCTGACCTTCTTCTTCCGCCACATGCAGGAGCTGATCCGTCGCGGCCATGTGTACATTGCGCAACCGCCGCTGTATCGCATCAAGAAGGGCAAGTTTGAGCAGTACATCAAGGACGACCGCGAGTTCGTGAAGGTGATGGTGAAGCGCGCGTCGGACGGCATGATGATCCGCTACGGCGCGGATGGTGCGCGCAAGCAGCTTGAGGGCAGCGCGCTGACCAAGTTCATGGGACAGCTGAATGAGTATCTCGGCTTTTTTGAGAAGGTCGATAAGCGCCTTCGCAATGAGGAAGTCACCTCACTGCTGGCAAAGCTGGAGCTGGTGCGTCGCACGGATTTCGAATCCGCGGATAGCAAAGTGCCGACCAAGCTGGCGCAGTTGCACAAGGCTCTGACCGCGATGAAGAAGAACTACCAGTTCAAGGATGTGGGCGAGGCGGTGCTGGATGAAGAGCACCAGACATGGTCGGTCAGCTTTACCGATGCGCAGGGCGCGCTTCGCAGGGTCGACTGGGCCTTGGCCTCTGCGCCGGAATATCGCCAGATGATGGCGAAGCACGCGCAGATCAAGGACGAATTGGAGCCGCCATTCCAGATTGAATATGCTGCGAAGGGCAAAGCGGCCTCCGCGGAAGAGTCGATTGAAGAGGTTGTGGCGCAGGATGGCTCCGACACCGAGACCGGCGAGGCGCTGACTGCCAAGGCGGTGCGGAAGGCGCCGCGCAATCCGATGGAGCCGGTCGAGAAGAAGAGCGCGCGCGATCTGTTCGAGTATGTGATTGAGCAGGGGCGTCGCGACTACCAGGTGCAGCGCTATAAGGGACTGGGCGAGATGACGGCTCCGCAACTGTGGGAGACGACGATGGATCCGGACCGGCGCACGCTGCTCTCGGTGAAGCTCGAGGACCTGGCTGCTACGGAGGAGATCTTCACCACGCTGATGGGTGAAGATGTCGATGCGCGACGCAAGTTCATCGAAGAGAATGCGTTGGATGTAAAGAACCTGGATATCTAGATCTGTCCGGATCCATCTGGCTTTTCGAGGCTGCTGCGAGATCGCGGCAGCCTTTTTATCTGCGCTGTGCTTTCACGCCGAAAATAACCCTTGCCATGTTTGCTTGCTGGAGCGCACTCTCCTGCTGGACTCCCTGCACGTTTGTGGGTCCCTTTTTCCCTGCCCACGAACGCGCGCGGGTCAGATTCCTTCTTCCCCGAGAGGACCGCAGGTCAGGAGAAATTCATGCGTATTCGTTATTGGTCCATTGTCGCGATCGTCATGCTGGCTGCCGTCAGCACTGCGCTCGCTGAGAGCCCCTGGGCAGGTAAGTGGAAGCTGGATCCATCGCAAAGCAAGCTCACCGGCGACACCATACATTTCGCCCCCGGCGCTGGCGGGCAGATGAGCTACACAGCGGAGGGGCACACGACGAAGTTCAAACTGGATGGGACACCTGTACAGACCTGGTCTGGCGCGGAAGTGAGCTGGAAGAAGCTGGATGACAACAGCTACGAAAGCCACGCAACGCAAAACGGAGTGGATCTCGGGACGAGCACCTGGACGCTTGCTTCGGATGGAAAGAGCCTGAAGGTGGAAAGCAAAGGCACCCGGCCCGACGGTTCCCAGTTCGACGACAGCTCGGATTACGCCCGCGTCAGCGGCACGCACGGCCTGATGGGAAGCTGGAAGGGCACGAAGACCGACCTCAATGATGAGCAGATCTACGACATCGCTGAAAAAGGTCCGAACGAGCTTTCGTGGAATATCCCTGCGATCAAAGGTGTGCTGAACGCGTCACTCGACGGCAAGGAGAGCGCGCCCGTCGGGCCGACCGTCCCCAAGGGTCTCACTATTTCGCTGCTTCGCACATCTCCCCGGACAATGAAAATGGTGGAGAAGATAAACGGCGAGCAAATCTACCACAGTACGATGACCCTGTCGGCGGACGGGAAAAAGTTCACAGACGTAGGAACCCCGGCAAAGACCAACGAACCAACAACGACCGTATGGGTCAAACAGTAGGTGCATCCGGTACGACGCGGGCGGCGTGCAATATCGCCGCCCGTCTGCTTTTCAGGGTAAGCCCGGGATGCGGCTTCCGGAAATCCGTCGCCCGCTGATGCGCGCGCCAGCGCGCAGCGCTTCGCATCCTGACATAATTCGGCCTCAAAATGTGCGGCTCACTGCGACGATCGCGTGGCAGGATGCTCCCGTTCAGCGATCACAGCAGGTGGTAGCATTCGCGCATGGCTCTGCTGGAAGTGCAGGCGATCTCGAAGAGTTATCCATCCTCTTCGGGACCGGTGCTGGTGGTGGATACCGTATCGTTCACAATTGCGCGTGGCGCAACGCTGGGCGTAGTGGGGGAGTCCGGCTCAGGCAAGAGCACCGTGGCCCGCATGGTGCTTGGATTGATTGAACCGACGGCCGGCGAGGTACGCTTTGACGGCGAAGTCGTGGCCCGCGCGCGCGGTGCGCGGCTGCGCTGGATGCGGCGTCGCATGCAGCCGGTCTTTCAGGATCCCTATGCGGCTTTGAATCCGCGCATGCGTGTGGAGCAAATCCTTTGGGAGCCATTTCAGATTCATTCCGCGCTGGCCGGCAGTGAAGCGCACCTGCCGCGTGGGCGTAAGGCGCAGCGCACGCGCATCAGCGAGTTGCTGAAGAGCGTCGGACTCGACGACTCAGCGCTTGCTCGCTATCCGCATGAGTTCTCCGGCGGGCAGCGGCAGCGCATCAACATAGCGCGGGCGCTGGCGCTGCGACCCGAGCTGCTGGTATTGGATGAACCCGTCTCTGCGCTGGACGTAAGCGTCGGCGCGCAGATCGTGAACCTGCTGCGCAATTTACAGCGGGAACACGGCATGGCTTATCTGTTCATCACGCATTCCATGCCGCTGGTGCGGTATCTGGCTGACCGGATCGTGGTGATGCAGCGGGGCAAAGTGGTGGAAGAGGGCGAGGCCGATGCGCTGTGCCGTGCGCCACGCGAGCCGTACACGCAAGCGCTGATCGCGGCAACGCCGCAACTGCCTGCCTGAAGGCTCAGGCAAGAGCCAGCGGAATCGCCGTCTCCCAAACTCCCTGCGCTTTGAGGATCAGCTCGACCACTTCGCGTGCCGCGCCTTCTCCGCCCCGCCGCTCCGTGACGTACTGACTGATGGCCTTCAGCTCCGGCGCGGCATTCGCAACAGCAATCGCAAGACCGGCGCGTCGGCTGAGCGGCATGTCCGGCAGGTCGTCGCCGAGATAGGCCGTCTCTTCATCGGTCACGCCGGCCTTCTGCAGACACTCTTCATAGGCCTGCGTCTTCGTTGCCTGGCCGAGGTAGACATAATCCACTTCACACTCTCGCGCGCGCTGCGCCACCGCGGGCGATTTGCGGCCGGTGATGAAGCCGGTGCGAATGCCCATAGTGTGGGCAAGCTTGAGCGCGAGGCCATCGTGCGGATCAAAGTTCTTCATCTCCGCGACGCCGCCGTCGTTGGGCAGCGAGATGAGGCAGACGCCGGCGGAGAGCGTGCCGTCGATATCCATGAGCAGCAGGCGAATGCGTTTGGCGCGGGTCAGGACATCCGGAGTCGGTTCAGGCATGAGTCGATTGTAATAGTGCTGGCCGCATGGGCAGATGCGCCTGCGTCGGGACTCGCCGTCCGGGCAGACGCGCCTCCGGCGGGACTGGCCGTCCGGGCAAATGCGCCTCCGGCGCGTGCTGCGCGGTTCGCTTCCTTCGGTCGCTCACGTTCAGTTGTTGTCGCGAGCATCCGATGAGCGGATCCCTCCGCTCCGGTCGAGATGACGATAGGAAGTTAGGCGATCGAAATCATGCACACGGAGCTAGTGCTGATGGCCTGCGTGGCTGTGGTCGTGTGCTTCTTCGACGGTTTCCACGCAGCCGTGCTGCTCGCCGCATGGAGCGTGCTCAAACTGGACGGTGGTGTGGTAGATGCCGTATCGGCTCAGCAGGTGCTCGCGGATGTCGCCGAGGATGCGATTGCTTTCCGACGGCGGAATGTCTTCGATGGTGATGTGTGTCGCCAGCGCACGCGTCTGCGAGCCCAGGCTCCATACGTGCAGATCGTGCACATCGAGCACGCCTTTGATGGTGGCGAGCGAGTTGCGAATGTCCGGAACGGAGAGGCCGCGCGGTGTGCCTTCCAGGAGGATGTTCAGCGTTTCGCGCACGATCGAGACAGAGCTCCAGAGGATCAACGCGGCGATGAGCAGCGAGAGCACCGGGTCAATCCAATTGAAATGCGTGAATAGGATCGCAAGACCACCGAGGATCACCGCCGCTGTCGATACCGTATCGCCGAGCATGTGGATGAAGGTGGAGCGGATGTTGAGGTCGCGGCTGCCGCTGAATAGAAATGCAGCAATGACGCCGTTCATAACTACGCCGGCGGCGGCGACGATCATCATGAGCCTTGGCTGCACGGTGACTGGGCTACTAAGACGATGCAACGCCTCGATAGCGATGCCGGCCGCGATAACGATCAGGGTGAGCGCATTGATGAATGCGGCAAGCACACCGGCACGCTGGTAGCCGAAGGTTTTCTTGTCCGATGCCGGACGGCCCTGGAAGTACACGGCAACAAAGGAGAGCAGCAGGGCCAAAGCGTCTGATACGTTGTGGCCGGCCTCGGAGATTAGCGCGAGCGAGTGAGCGCGCAGCCCGGCGAAGAAGGTGATCAGCACGTAAACGAGGGTGGCCGCCAGCGACAGGCGCAGGATGCGCTGCGTGCGCGGGGTCTGGGCGCCATGAACGTGCATAGCCATAGTGTATGTGGTGCGCTGCGCAAAGCTCAACGACATTGAAATCGCATGATTTGCCTGGTCTGCGCTGCCGCCGCGGGATATGCTGACCGCGCGCCTATTCCGTGCGCGAGGCGACCGAATGCACAAACCTCTATTCGCGATCCTTCTGCTTTTCGCCATGACTGCGGCAGCGGACACCTGTCCTAGCGCCGGCACAGCCGGACAGAAGGATGCCGTTCCGCTTTGTGCAGTGGTACAGCAGGTCACTTCTGCGCTGCAGCGATATCAGTCGAGCTTGGGCAGCGGGCCGGCCACGCTACCGCCGCTCTCCCGCGCGGAGTTCGACTTCAAAACGACCGCGGTTACGACCGTGGGCGCGAAGATCAGTCTGTTTGTCTTCACCCTTGGCGGCAGCCATGAGAAAGATGTGACGAACGATGTCACGTTCATCTACGCCGTTCCGAAGCCAAAGCCAGGGCCGACTCCACATGCGACGCCGACCCTGGAAGATCAGCTGTACGCCACGATTCGCGGGGCTGCGGAGCAGGTCCAGATGGCGCACGCGATCGGCAAGGTGCCGTTCAGCAGCCTGGAGGTAACGGTGCAATTCTGCGTGAAATGGGACGGCAATGCCGGCGTAAACGCGCCCATCAGCCTGATCACGGTTGGGTTGAACGGCGATAAGAGCCGCAACACGGCACAGACCGTGAAGCTTGTATTTGCGGCGCCCCAATCAGAGTAGGCCGAACTGCTTATGGCGTCCGCTGGCGCGATCGTGTGTGATGGCAGAATGCGCCGCAGAGAGTTTCTTAGGAGTGCCGCGTTCTGTGCCTGCGCCGCAGGCATGCGTGGCTGGTCTGAAGCTGTGCAATCCCGGCAAACCATCGATGTTAGGATTCTGCGGGACCAGTGCCTTGGCACAATGCCGGCAGAATTTATCGGTCTGGGTTACGAAATATCCTCCGTAGCCACGTCCGGCTTGCTGAGCGCAAGCAATCGCACCTACGTTGCGCTGGTGCGGCAACTTGGGGCGCGTGGAGTGATCCGCATCGGAGGAAACACTTCGGACTATTCTGCGTTCTGGACGCGCGCCACTGCCGTTTCGGCGCCGAAGGAGACGGTGATCAACGCGCGGAGCCTGCGCGATCTGGCGGGCTTTCTTCGCGCGACAGGATGGTCACTGATCTGGGGATTGAACCTGGGCGGCGGCAGCATCGAACAGGCGGTGGAGGAGGCACGCGCCGTTGCCAGTACTGCCGGCGATCGTTTGCTGGCATTCGAGATCGGCAATGAACCGGATCTGTTTCTGCACGAAGGGCACCGGAGGCAATATTCCTACGAGAATTATCTGGCGGAGTTTCGGCGCTGTAAAGCAGCGATCCGCGCGGTGTTGCCGAGTGCGGCGTTTGCCGGGCCGGATGCGGCCGTTGCTACCGATTGGGTAACGCAGTTTGCAGCCGACGAAGGCCATGACCTGCGGCTGCTGACACACCACTACTATTGCGAAGGACAGAGCCCGCGCAGCACGACCGACAAGCTGCTGCGGCCCGATCCGAAACTCGCCGCGATGCTGGACCGGATGCAGGCGGCGAATAGAGCCGCGGAAGTTCCCTATCGCATCTGCGAAACCAATTCCTTCTCCGGTGGCGGTCGCCCAAACGTCAGCGATACATTCGCTGCGGCGCTGTGGGCGCTCGACTATCTATGCGTGCTGGCATGGCACGGCGCCGATGGCGTGAATATGGAGACGGGTGTGAACCAGCTTGGCTTCATCAGCAGCTATTCGCCAATTGCCGATGATGAGCACGGGCACTACACCGCCGCGCCGGAGTACTACGGCATGCTGGCCTTTGCGGAGGGCTGCCGCGGCGAACGCGTTGCCGCGGTCTACGATCCGGGTGCGATCAACCTGACGGCCTATGCCACGGTTGACGCGACCAGCGCGGCTACAGCAGTGATCATCAACAAGGATGTCTCCGCAGATGCGCAGGTGCGTATCGCGGCGGATTCAAAGACCGGCGGGGCGCGGGTGATGCGACTTACGGGGCCGGCACTGAACAGCAAGGCTGATGTGAAGCTGGGCGATGCTGCCGTTGCTACCGATGGCCGGTGGCGTGGGCGCTATGAGGCCGCGCGTGTGGCAAATGGCGGATGCAGCGTAGATGTTCCGGCCGGGAGCGCCGCTATCGTGAAACTCGACGCATGATGTGGCTAGACGACAGCCTGGCGTGCGCCAGAGCGGCGCAGTGGGTGCAGCGGAATGGAGTTGGCCGTGTCGCGCAGGCCGCTCCAGTTCTCGGCCACGATGAGGCTGTTGCCGGGATTATGCGGGTCATAGCGAACGGATGCGGGGAAGCTGAGGCGGATCTTGTGGATGTCCACCACGTGCTGCAGCAGCGTGACATCCTGCGAGCACTCGTAGGTCACACCGGCTACATCATATTGATAAAGGATGAGCTGCATGCCGAGCGGCCGGTCTGACTCCTCCGGCGACAGCTCATTGATGTCGAGCACCGTGGCATCGATGATGCGACCCTTCTGCACCAGAACATCGCGGCGGTCGCGCTCGAGTTCGTCAGGGCTGGGCCGCTTGCGGGACATCCAGTAGACAACGCCGGCAATAGCCATTGCGGCGACGACGGTGATGCCGCTTGCCATCTGGGTCTCGCGCGGGGTGATGCCGAACATGGTTGCTCCGGGAGTGGGAGAGCGCCGCGGCAACTCTCGCTTTTCCTGCTGCTAAGGATAGCGCAGCGCACTCGTAACATGAGTTACGAATCGGTGTCGGCTCGATGGCGCAAAAGAGGGATACAAAAGTAGTTTCCCGGTGCTGTGTACGGTCTAGATTCCTGGGCGAGTGTCGTTTTCTCGACGCGACGCGACACGAACCAGGAGCGCCTGCGCGCGGACCCGCCGGGGAAGATGCCGTAGGCCTGGAAGCGTATAGTGAGGGGAGGATGAATGAGTCAGTCGTAATGCCGCCGGCGGGGTCTCCGCGGCGGTTTTCCACATATACAAGTGGCGGTTCCGAAGAGGGATCGCTCAGTCTGGCGGGCGGGCGGCGGATACGTTCGACCACGGTGATCTGCGTGCGGCGCGGCAAGACCGTGGTGATGGCAGCGGACGGCCAGGTCACGTTGGGCGAGAGCGTGATCAAGCACTCGGCCAGGAAGATCCGACGGCTCTACCAGGACAAGATCCTGGCCGGATTTGCCGGCTCGACCGCGGACGCCTTCTCGCTCTTCAGCCGCTTTGAGGGCAAGCTGGAGCAGTATGCCGGCAACCTGGGGAGGGCGGCGGTGGAACTGGCCAAGGACTGGCGCACGGACAAGATGCTGCGATCGTTGGAGGCTCTGCTGGTGGTGGCGGACCCGCACCAAACGTTCCTGCTGAGCGGAGCGGGCGATGTGATTGAGCCGGACGAGGGGATTGCGACGATCGGCTCCGGCGGATCGTTCGCACTGGCGGCGGCGCGCGCGCTGATGCAGAACACGGAGCTGGGCGCGCGGGAGATCGCGGAGAAGAGCCTGCGGATTGCAGGGCAGATCTGCATTTACACCAACGACCAGATCACGATTGAAGAGTTGAGCGCCTAGCAGGAGAAGAGGCACATGGCTATCTATTTACCAGGCACAGCGGAAGACCAGGAGCTGTCGCTGGATGAATTGACGCCGCGGCAGATTGTCGCGGAGCTGGACAAGTACGTCGTGGGGCAGAGCGCGGCGAAGCGCGCGGTGGCGATTGCGCTGCGCAACCGGATGCGGCGGCAGAAGCTGCCGCCCGATCTCGCGGAAGAGATCATGCCGAAGAACATCATCATGATCGGGCCGACGGGCGTGGGCAAGACGGAGATTGCGCGGCGGCTGGCGAAGCTGACCGGCTCGCCGTTCCTGAAGGTAGAGGCATCGAAGTTCACCGAGGTCGGTTATGTGGGCCGCGACGTGGAGTCGATGATCCGCGACCTGGTGGAGATCGCCATCGACATGGTGCGCGAGGAGCGTTTGGAAGAGGTGGAGGACAAGGCCGAGCTGAACGCCGAGGAGCGGCTGCTCGATCTGCTGCTGCCTGCTCCTGTGGCTGCGCCGAAGCAGCCGGAGACAAAGACGGACGCCAAGGTGATCGACATTGTGCGCGGGCCGGAGAGCGCGCAGACAGTCGAGACGCCGAAAGAGGCTAGCGAGAGCCACAACCGCACGCGCGAGAAGCTGCGCCAGCAGTTCCGCGAGGGCAAGCTGGACGAGCGCATGGTGGAGATGGATGTGCGCGAGCGCAATATGCCGAGCTTCGAAATTATCACCAACCAGGGCCAGGAAGAGATGGACGTCAATCTGAAGGACATTCTTCCCGGCCTCTTCGGGCAGCGCACGAAGAAACGCAAGATGAAGGTGAGCGAGGCGTTTGAATACCTGGTGCAGGAAGAGGAGCAGCGGCTCATCGACATGGACCAGGTGAACCGCATTGCTGTCGATCGAGTGGAAAATTCCGGGATCATTTTTCTGGATGAGATCGACAAGGTGGCCGGGCGTGAGGGCGGCCATGGGCCGGACATTTCGCGCGAAGGCGTGCAGCGCGACATTCTGCCGATCGTGGAAGGGACGACGGTGAATACGCGCTACGGCATGGTGTCGACGGATCACATCCTGTTCATCGCGGCGGGCGCCTTCCATGTCTCGAAGCCGAGCGACCTGATCCCCGAGTTGCAGGGACGCTTCCCAATCCGCGTGGAGTTGCAGTCGCTCACGGTCGAGGACTTCATCCGTATCCTGACGGAGCCGAAGTCGTCGCTGACCAAGCAGTATGCGGCGTTGCTCGAGACCGAGGGGCTGAAGCTCGAGTTCACACGCGAGGCACTGGAGGAGATGGCGCAGTTCGCGTTCCGTGTGAACGAGACGACGGAAAACATCGGGGCGCGGCGGCTGCACACAATCATGGAGCGCGTGCTAGACGAGATCAGCTTCCTCGCGCCCGATCTGCAAAAAGGCCAGAAGACGGCGGAGGGTGTGGTGGATCTGGCGGCGGCTTCCGCCGACGGACTTGGTGCTACTGTCCCGCTGCCGATGGTGGAGCGCTCGACTGAGCATGGCGTCGAGAAGGTAGTTGTGGTCGATCCGGCATATGTGCAAGCGATGGTTGCGACCATTGTGAAGAACCAGGATCTGTCGCGGTACATCCTGTAGCGGGAGGGGGGTACCCCCTCCCCCCTCCCGCTGCGGGAGCGCGGGTTGTAACTAGCTGATCTGGCTCACTTTAGAAGGCCTTCCGCAGGCTAAATTCGTCATTCCATTTGGCTTATCGCTAAATTCGTCTTATTACACGACTTAGCAGTGCGTTCCGGCTCCCTTCGCAAAAAAGGAAAGCCACGGAGGTGATCCGTGGCTTTCGTAGGATTTTTCAGGCCTGATTTCAGAGTAGCAAATCGGGTGGAAATAAATGGCAGCTATTGGACGAGTTGGGCGAGATAAGTAATTGCAAAGGTTTCATTTTGGGATCGTTGAGCTGTGCTTGCCGATCACTTCATGCGCAGCTTGTTCATTTACACAATACAATTCGAGGCTGGCAAGTCAGTTCGCAGTCAATATCAATGACAAATGGTCAGTATGCTCATTGCGAGATCGATAGCAAAGACTGCTCTCTTGCTTCTTGCCTCACAATCTGCTCAGTGCCAGGCCCCTCTTTCCCTTCCCGAACGCATTGCGCTCGCCCGTCCGCTTTTGCTTCACGCCGAAGTGGCGGCATCCGCGGCTGCACCTCAAACGCGTGCATTTCTGCTTTATCGGGCCGCGGGCGCGTGGCTCGATCTTGACATTGCTCACGCAGTAGGACTGGACCGCCAGGCGTTCGCCGCGGCCTGCCGTATCGATGTAGAGCCGTTACGACAGCAGGCCGAGCACGAAATTCTTTCCGACCTTCTGCCGCTCTCTCCTGAGGCTTTGCTCGACGTGATTGCTCAGGCCGACCCGGAAATTCAGCGACAGATGTACACGGCGGCGATTCACTTTTCGCTTTTGCAGAGTGATGTGGCTCCAGCGATGAAGGCATTCGACCAAGCGTCCGCCGCAGGTGTCTTTTCCGAGCGGGCCACGGTTCATCTCCTTTCGGCCGCTGCACAGGCACGCCCCGCCGAACGCATCCATATCTTCGATTCGGCTATGGCAGCCTACAAATCCCAGACGCCTGAGAACTCGCGTCCCTGGACTGCCTCAGGATTAGTGGCGCGCTACTGGCAGATCCTGCCTCCTGAGACGGTCCTGGCTGCAACCGATATTCTTCTTACCCGTGCTGCCGAAAAGGACAAGCAACAGCCAGTCGGCTCCGGCGGCATGAGCATCCTCAGTAACGCTCTTTCCTACAGGTCTTATAGCGACCTGGAACTCTTCGCTGTTGCTCCGGCGTTGTTGAAATTAGATCCTGCCCGCGCCGCGAAGCTACTTGACAGTCATCCTGCGGTCCAGGAATACCTTCATCGCTTTCCGGGGGGCCTGCCCTCGTTCGATAGCACCTTCTTTTACGCAAATAACGAAAAGCTTGGTGCCGCTCCTCCGATTCCCAGGGGAAGGGACTCTTTTGCAACGGAGCCAGGCGCCCATACGTCGCCGCTCAGCGCCCTCGATGAGGGTATTGAGTTCACCATTCCGCTCAACCTTATGCAGGGCTTAGGTGTTACCGGATCACTCGTCTACTTCGCCTCTCCCGGCTCGGCGGAAGCTGCCCTTCTGGGCACAGGCAATACCTGCCCACCTGACGTTCCCCACATCCTTGCTTCGATCGACACAGTGCCGTTCTCCCGTCGCCTTCCGAACGCATGTTCTGGTCCGAACGGCGATTGGTGCTCCTACTGGGACCAATTTCCACGTGCCGATGTCGTCAACAATATCGCAGAGCGCTGCACCTACTACATTGACAAGCCAGCCGCGCTCGCTGCTCTCAGCACCGAACTGCATCTCGTCCAGCAGCTTCCTGCGCGCCAGCGCACGAACTACCTTGCGACTGCCGCCGATTTATACCTCCGCCTGGGCGATCGAAAAGCCGCGGCAACAGTTCTTCAAACCGGCTTTGAATTGGCAGCGTCTTTATTCTCCCAAGATAGCCAATCCGCCAGACTACAGTCGTTGCCTAAGGCAGTCTGGCCGTCCGCCGAGGTATATCGCAGGTTTATCTCATTGGGTGTGAATGCTGATTTTGAGATGACCCGTGCTGCTGTTGAATCGATTTCCGATCGCGATCTCCGCAACCTGGAACGAGTCATGATGGCCCGGTCTCTGCTTGGCATCCCTGTCCGGCGAATCATTATCTTCGATGCCAACGGGTCCAGCATGACAGTGCACTCAGAACCCGGATATGAAAACCTCTGACAATTTCCGCATGCTCCTGGTGAGGATTGTCTTGAAACCTTCGGAGCTGGAGATTCTGGCGGTTAAGCCGCACCCGGTTCTATGTACTTGACCAGCAGTACTTCGTTGCCGATTTCGCTGAAGATGAGCTCGTCCACAACTCCGCCTGCCACGAGAAGACCGTAGCCGCCGGCGCGCATTCCTTCTTTTTCGCGTTCTTCGATGTGCGCGACCGGATCCGAAGATGCATTTCCGACTGCGGCGTGGCTCAAGGATTCGCGGCGGAAGCCGGCGCCGGGGTCGCGTATGTAGAAGACCAGCGCGCGTCGCGTGCGGACGCCGGTGACTTCCACCACCTGTTCAGGATTGAACGCGGCGCCATGCTCCATGGCGTTCAACAGGATTTCGCGCAGCGCCAGCATGATCTCGTGGCGCGTGTCCTCAGGGAGTTGCGCGCCCAGCTCCTTCACAAAGGTCATGAGGCGCTCCGCTGTGATGAGGCGGCAGTTGACGCGAACCGAGACCCAGCCGGGCCTGGCGGAGAGCACTTGTATGTCGTCTCGCCATTCGTTGTCGGAAGCTGCTTTGCGCGCCAGGTTTGCGATCTCCCGGGGATCGAACGGCGGCGTGAAGCAGGCAAAGACGCGGGCGCGCAAGGCAGCGATGACTTCGTCCGGCGTGCTGTGAGCGGCCAGAACGATGCACTTTACCCCGGGCCGGATGGCGCGCATCTCCTGCAGCAGAGCCAGATCTTCAGCGACAGCGCTATCGGGACTGGTGATGACGACGCCGAACGACTGCATGCGCAACCGATAGAGAGCATCGGCGTGACCGGCCGCGTACTGCATGGGGAAGGTCTCGGCAGCCAGGGCATCGCCAATTTCGCGGCTCACTTGCGTGTGACTTCCAATGATCAAGACCCTGCTCATGTTGGACTCCAGGACGAGCGCACTGGAGCAGATTCTAGATCAGTGACTCCACACAGCTGTGAAAGGACGCCCGGCCGGTAATTAATGATTGTTCCTGAGGATAGGCCCTTTCTGAGCAGTTTCGTGGCGGCCTTCTGGCGAGTTCTCCACGTCACGCGATAGTTGCGCCAGCTTCGCTTCTACTTTGCTTTTGGAGGTGGCCGAGTGTTGATACAGGTGAATCTCGCGATAGAGGAGATAGAGATCCAATTCGACGAGACTGTCGTAGGCGCCCGCCTCGTCCGGCGTGACGCCGGGCGGCGGGCTTTGCTCATAGCGATGGATGCGTTTCTGGTTGGCTTTGGCGATGGCCTGGACTTCCCGGATGTAGCGTTGACGTTTGGATGCGTGAGCACCTCCGCCAAGGACCAGCGAGATCAGTACCACAGCGATAGCTTTCATAGCCACTCCCCCGAAGCGGTCCTGAGGATGAATTCTGGAATTCGAGCGACAACGCTCGGCTCCCTTTGGGGGGAATGCTCTGTGCGCTAAGTTTCGCGTACGCGGCTTTTTCTTAACGGCAAAAGGCTCGAGCGGAGGATCGCGAGCTTGTTTCGCTTGCCGCCAACATACTGTACTGCAGGCGACAGCCGCTCCCGCTCTTGCCTGTCGATTTTGCGAATCGTCGGTTACCTGAAGGGCTGCACGCTGGTGCCACCGCAGGTGCGTCGAGTTTTCGACTGTTGATTACGACGATCAAATTCTCAATAAATTGCCAGACGGCATGGACAACCGAGAAAAGAAGCTAATGCGCAACAATCGGCAGCACGATATGCGACGGCAGCTGAGGCGTGCAATACACGCGCTGCGTGGCGGGAACAAAGTCTGCGGCGGTTGCCTGATAGATGCTGGGCACAAATTTTTGCGGGTTGCGGTCGATAACCGGGAACCAGGTTGACTGCACCTGCACCATGATGCGGTGTCCCTTGAGAAACACATGGTCATGGTCGCGCAGGGGGATATCCCATTTCTCCGGCTGATCGGCGGTGAGCGGCTTCGCGTGCTCATAGCTGTGCAGATATCGCCCGCGCCGCACCTCCATGGCGATCGGCAACTCGTATCCGTTCAGCGAGTCTGTGTAGCCGCTCGGCTTTGCGGGAGCAATATCGTCCGCACTCTTCTGCCCGTTCTCCGGATAGACATCGATCAGCTTCACGACGAAGTCCGAGTCTGTTCCGGAAGTGGATGCGTAAAGTGCCGCCGCAATAGGCCCTGTGACCACCACGTCGTGATCGAGTGGCGCGCTTGTAAAGGTCAGCACATCGGGGCGATTGTCCACGAAGCGCTGATCGGCAACCTCCCATGTCCGCCACTCCGGTTCGGGATAGGTGGGTGAGATGGGCCGCACGCGATACGGCACCGGGTTGGCCGGATCGGAGACATATTGCCGGTACTCGGGGCCACCCGCTGCAGCCCGCGTGAAGGACAGAGTCCCGTCGACGTGCAGATACAGATTCGTGGGCTTCGTGCCTTCGGGAGGCCAGGTTTTGTAACTGCGCCAGGTGTTTGATCCGGTCTGGAAGGTGGTCACCTGCCAATCCGGCTTTGAGCCCTGGCCGTGCAGATAGTAGCGGAAGAATGCTGCTTCGATGTTCTTGCGAAATTCAAGTGAGGTCTTGTGGCCGCTGAACGGGATGATGCCGATCCGGTCGCCCTCCGGCGCCTGCCACTCGCCGTGGAACCACGGGCCGGCGACCATCAGGTTGGTATGGCCGGGGTCCTTCTCCTCTGCATGCCGGAAGATCTGCCACGGACCCCATGGGTCTTCCTGATCCCAGAAGCCGGCGACATTCAGGTTGGGCACCGTGGAGCTGTGCAACTGGTTCACCCATGCTTCTTGCTTCCAGAAGCTGTCGTAGTCCGGGTGGGCCATAATGTCGTTCCAAAAGGGCAGCTTTCCGTGCAGATAGTTCGCGTTCGCCTGCGTCAGCGGCCCAAGGTTGAGATACCACTCGTAGGTGTCGTAGGTGTTGAAATCGAAGTGCGTGTTGGTGTTTTTGTCGGCCTGCTCCAGCACCGAATATTCAAAGGCGTAGCTTTCGCGCAGCGCTCCATAGCGGTGCATGTCGTCGTTCATCCACTGGTCGACCGGCGAAGCCTGCTCGCTGATGGCCTTGAGTGCGGGGTGCGGATGCAGCAGCGTGAGCCCTGCCGTCAACCCGTCGTATGACACGCCGTAGATGCCTACTTTGCCGTTATTCTGCGGAAGGTTCTTTACCAGCCAGTCGATGGTGTCATAAGCATCGTTGGTCTCGTTTGGCTGCTTCGGATCGTTGGGGTCGTAGCGCTCGGTCATGAGGAATACGCCCTCTGACTTGAAACGTCCGCGCAGATTCTGGAAGACAAAGATATATCGGTCCGCGGCGAGCTCCTTCCAGTTGGTCGGCAACCACTCCGCGCCGTTCTTCGCCGCGGCTTTATCGAATTCTTCCTGCGTAGGCACGCCATACGGGGTGCGGGTGAGGAGAATGGGCAGCGGCTGAGTTTGATCTCTGCGTGTAATGACGGCTGTCTGCAGGTGTACGTCATCGCGCATGGGCACCATGAACTCCTGCACGCGCCACACGCTCTTTGTCGCTGCTGCGTTTGCGGCGGGAGCCGGGCTCTGCGCATGCAGCCCGGGCGCATGCGGCAGTGGACCAACGAGAAGGGCCAGCAGCGAGAGGGCGGAAACTACGCGAGAGACCAACCGCAAAAGTGCCTTTGATTTGCGGGCAGAATCGTGTGTCAGCAAACGGGAGGGCGCGTGCAAAGCCATTCTCGTAGAACCTCATAGGGCCCTCGTTTTGACTGCAGCGGAGCGACCGATAGTATACAAACGGAAAGCGGGAAGCGCAGGCTGATTGCTTATGAAGATCTATGGCACAGGATTGACTGCCTGTTGGTTCGGACTACTGATTCTTTCGAATCCGGCGTGGTTTATGGCACAGACGGTGCGGCCTACGTATCCGGTTCGCGATCCGCATACAGCTGGTTATGTCGCGGCGGCGGAGCTGCCCGATGGCGCGAATGCTCCGGCGAATGCGGATGGCAATTTCATCCTTGGTCCGACACATCCGCCGGCTCCGGAGATGACGGCGCAGGCGGGTGTGCCGCATGGAGATGTCTACACGTTTACGATGCGCTCGGAGGAGAGCCGGCTCTATCCCGGGATTGCGCGGGAGCCGCACACGTTTGGCACGCCTGATCCGCACGATCCCGCCAGGCTGATCGTGACGACCAGCCATGCTGCGCCCTACACGCGACAGGTGACGGTGTACGTGCCAAAGCAATATGTGGCAGGGACGGTGGCGCCCTTCATTGTCGGGGCGGATGGGCCGGATGGCGATCTGTTTACCGCGCTGGACAATTTGATCGCGAAGAAAAAAGTGCCCGTGATGATTGCGATCTCGATCAGCAATGGCGGAGGGGATGCGCAGGGGAGCGAGCGCGGGCTGGAATACGACACGATGTCCGGCCGGTATGCGGAGTTTGTAGAGACAGAAGTGCTGCCGAAGGTGGAAGCGCTGTATAACGTACGGCTGACGAAAGATCCTGATGGGCGGGCGGCGATGGGCGGCAGCTCCGGCGGTGCGTGTGCGCTGATCATGGCGTGGTATCACCCGGATCTCTATCACCGTGTGCTGAGCTACTCTGGGACATTTGTGAATCAACAGTGGCCGTGGAACGCGGAGACTCCGCACGGCGCGTGGGAGTTTCATGAACACCTCATTCCGGAGAGTGCGGCGAAGCCTTTGCGCATTTGGATGGAGGTGGGCGACAGAGACCTGCTGAATCCGAACGACATGCGCGATGGAATGCACGACTGGGTAGACGCGAATGAGCGCATGGCAACTGTGCTGGCGGCTAAGGGCTATCACTATCAATTTGTGTTTGCGCGGAACGCGGGGCATGTGGACCATGCGGTGAAACGCCAGACGTTGGCGGAGGCGCTGGAGTATGTCTGGCTGGGGTATGGCGGTGCAGGCGCGAAGCGCTGATGCGAGAAAAAGCCGCCCCCGGAAGAGCGGCTCTCAAGTCGCTGCGTGTTCTTTAGTTGAAGATCGCTCCTATCGTCACGTTGCTGTTGAGATTGTTGGGATTACTGCCCGTCAGGTCCATGAGAGTAATTGAGCAGTAGTTCGGCCCCGCAGCGGTGAGCTGGGGCTGTCCCGCCGGGATGGGATTGCCGTTCACGTCGCTAGGCGTGCAGTTGTAAGACCATCCGCCGAATTGACCGTGCGCCGCCTTCAGGACCACAGTCGTTGGCTTTCCCGAGGGATCCAAGAAGGGATAGGCCGCCTCGCAAACTGTGTCGGTTCCTCCGTCATACTTGATCCACCCTGGGCCGCAATGAATCACGTTCGCCGTGCCGGTGGCGGACGGAGCGGTTATCTCCCAGTCTGTAGTATCCAAACCTTCGTTATAGACCGTAATCGTTGCCTTAAGCGCAGGTGCTTGTGAACCCGGAAAACATGAACCTGGAGTTGTTGGCGGGTTGGGGAGAACGAGGGGGCAGGCGAAGGTTGCCGTGGCGGTTTGTATCGTGCCGTCGTTTGGGTTCGTTGCTTCCGCTGTAATGGCGGCGCTCCCGTTCCCATAGGCGGTGACAATCCCTCCGGGAGCTCCCGGATTCGCGGTGCTGTTATTCGAATTGACCGGGAAAACGTCGGGAACCGAAGAGAGCCAGGTCACGGAGTTTGTCAGGTCCCTAACAAATGGGGCAGCCGAGAACGTTCCGATAGCCAGGAAATTTCCTGTGTCCTGCAGATTGCCGACGGTAATCGTGCTGGGAATGATGTTGAGCGAAACGAGAACTCCCCCGGTTCCGCCGCCCCCGCCTCCACCTGCGCCCGTAACGGTGAGCGTCGCGCTGGAGCTGACCAGACCATTGAACGCGGTAGCCTCAGCAGTGATCGTGGTTGTGCCTGCTGAGACGGCCGTTACCATTCCGGTGGCGCTGATGGTGGCTACGGATGGAGTGGCGGAGTTCCATGTCGCCGTGCTGGTTATATTTTGTTTTGTCGGGCGGGAAGCGTTACCGAAGGTGCCGTACGCGGTGAATTGTGCGGTCTGACCTACGGCCAGGGACTGAGTTGCCGGCGTGACCTGAACGGAATCCAGCCCGGAGGGGTTACCGCAACCGGCAAGAATAGAACCAAGGCAGAGCAGTAATAGTCCCTGAACGCAACGACGAACGAACATGAGAATCTCCTGGCACTTCCCTGCACCGGCATATCCGGCATGGCGTGAACGATGGGCAAGGGCCGCGTATGCGGCACACACCGCTGGGCTCGATCCGCCCGATGCATGGGCTTCTTGTGCAAGCAGAGAGCCATTCCCGCCGAGAAGGACGCGATTTGAAATCAGTCAGTTACGTATGGAGCCGGGAGGATGGGTGTCGCCGCGTGTATACAGAGCCGCGGGGGACGATACGTCGCGTATACATTGGCAAGCGGCTCTCCGGGATAGAAATCCGGACGGAAGCCGGATGGAATGACTGCTTACCTGGATAGAGGAGGAACCGATGGCAGATGCAGCCGGGTGGTGGCAGCAAAAGAAGATTGGCCGCCGCGCGATGGGCGCTTTCAAGACCGGGGTAGCGGCGGTGCTCTGCCTGTGGCTGGGGAATCTTTTCGGCCTTGCGCACAGTTACTGGGCGGCGATCTCGGCCATTGTGGTGATGGGCTCGGACAGCGCGGTGAACTGGATTTCCTGCCGGGATCGGCTGATCGGCACGGCGATCGGCGCGCTGATGGGTTGGGGGATGTTTTACGTCTGGCGTGGCCACTACATCGTGTACGGTCTCGCGATCATGGTGTGTCTGCTGATCTGCAGCCTGCTGGAATTTGAAAAAGCCGGACGGCTTGCCGGCGTCGCGCTGACCATTATTCTGCTGATCAAGATCGACAGCGGCCCGGGTCAGGCGGCGCTGGCGCGATTCCTGGAAGTGAGTTTGGGGATTCTGGTGGCGCTGGGGGTGACGGTGCTGGTGTTTCCAGAGCGTCTACTGAGGAATTCGCAGAGTTGAATGGGTGGACTTCGCGGGGTCTGGTGGATGGTTGCGCTTCGAGCGAACAGCAGGTCTTTCCACTTCGCGGTGACGCTATGGGTCACCGCCCCGGTCGAGATGACGATTTTGTTTTGGGGTGGGGCGGGCGCTCAGGGACTAGACTCGGTGCGCTTTGGGGACAGCGATCGGAGCACGGCCTGAAAGCGGGGATGGTCGCGGATGGGGATGAAGTCCGGATCGTTCTCCAGCCATTCTTTGTAACCGAAACCATTGCGTATTGCTTTTTCGAGCAGGTCGAGCGCCCTGTCCGTTTCGCCGAGGTGGGTGTAGGTGCAGGCCACGTTGTAGAGGACGGCGGATTCGTCGGGGTCAATAGCGAGGGCGCGCGCAGTCCAGTCGAGAGCGCGTGCGCGATCGCCGAGGTGCAGGGCCGCACCGGCACCGAGGTAGAGGGCGCGGGCATCGCCAGATTCGTGCTGAATGTGCCGCTCGATGACGCGGATTGCCTGCTCGGAGGCCCGAAGGGCACCCTCTTCGCGGCCGAGGGCGCGAAAGCAATTTTGAAGCTGCATGATCGATTGATAGTCGGCGGGATCGAGCTCGCTAGCCTTGCGGAAGAAGGAGGCCGCCTTCTCCATTTTTCCCTGCGCGAAAAAGGCGCGCCCATAGAAGTAAAAAGTTTCGAACAGGCGGGGGTTAAGGCGGATAGCCTCCTCAAATTCCCTTTCCGCCTCTTCGTAGTTTTTGCTGAACGTCTCCGCGAGGCCGCGCGACGCATGCGCTTCGGCGGATTCGGGATCGAGTTCGACGGCGCGGCGACTGGCGGTGGCAGCTTCACGCAGGTTGTCCTCGTTGGCTTCGAAGTACATGTAGAGGAAGGAGCAGCAATTGGAGACACCGGCGAAGGCGGCGGCGTAGGTGGGGTCGATCACGATGGCGCGGGCAAACATCTGCCGCGCAAATTCCATGCCCTTGCGGCTGAGCGAAAAGAAGGCTTGGCGACCGCGGAGATAGTAGTCGTAGGCCTGGATGTCGCGCGTGGGGACCTTTTCGATGGCACGCTTTTCGGTATCCGAGAGCACGACGCGGAGAGCACGGGCGATGTTCTGCGCGATCTCATCCTGGATGGCGAAGACGTCTTCGAGCTGGCGATCGTAGCGCTCCGCCCAGATGGAGCGGCCAGTGCGGGTTTCGGCAAGCTGGGCGGTGATGCGGAGACGGTTGCCGGAGCGGCGGAGGCTGCCGTCGAGCACATAGGCGACGGCGAGCTGCTGGCCTATGTGTGACACGGGCAGTGACTTGTCGCGATAGGCGAGGACAGCGGAACGAGGCAGGAGCTGGAGCTCGCGGATTTTGGTGAGTTCGGTGATGATGTCTTCGGTCATGCCGTCGCGGAAGTATTCGTCTTCCTTGTTTTCGCTGAGATTTGCGAAATAAAGGGCGGCGATGGACTTTTCCGACCGCTCAGGAACAGCGCGACTGCGCGCATCGATGCGATCGAGCGCCTGGAGAATTTCATCCATGGAGGCGCAACGCTGCGCGGGCGATTTGGCGAGACAGCGGTCGATGAGCGTCTCCCATTCGGGATCGATCTGGGGAAGGAGGGTGCGCAGCGGGGTATACGGCGCGCGGAGAATGGCGTACAGAATGTCGACGGAGGTTTCGCCCTGGAAGGGCAGGCGGCCAGCGAGGCATTCATAGAGCAGGACGCCGAAGGAGAAGACGTCACTGCGAGCGTCGGCGGACTCGCCGCGGAGCTGCTCGGGAGACATGTAAGGGACAGTGCCGCCGGTGGAATCCCGCGTAGTCGTACGAGTGGCGAAGGTCTCTTCCGCTTCGCCGGGAGCGCGCTCACGATGGCTGATTTCGGCGAGGCCGAAGTCGAGAATCTTCACGCGCGCGCGGGAGTCGATCATGATGTTGGCGGGCTTGATGTCCCGATGGCAAACGCCGGAGCGATGCGCTTCCTGAAGCCCTTCGGCGATCTGCCGGGCGATGCTGAGAAATTGCGCGGGCGCGTGAGCCGCGTGCAGCAGAGTCTGCTTCAACGTCTGGCCGCTTACCAGCTCCATGGAGATGAAGGGCACTGCCTCGGTGGCATTGACCTCGTAGATGGTCGCGATGTTGGGATGGTTGAGACGGGAGGCGGCCTGCGCCTCCTTGAGCAGGCGCTTGCGCGCCTGCGGATCGGCGGCGGTTTCGGCAGGAAGGAATTTGAGTGCGACATCGCGGCCGAGGGTGAGGTCTTCCGCGCGATAGACGGCGCCCATGCCGCCTTCGCCCAGCATGGCATGGATGCGATAGTGCGAGATGGTCTGGCCGATCAAAAGATTTCGCCTTCGCTGCTGAAATCGCTTTAGCGGCTGGAACGCCTTCGCCGTGACGCTTATCGTAGAGATGAGTCGAAGCGAGAGTCAACGAAGGGTGATGGGAGGGTCTGACAGGATGTGTCGGAACATCAAGATGCTTTTTAACTTCGAGCCTCCGGTGACGGAGGAGGAGATCCGTGCTGCGTCGCTGCAGTATGTGCGGAAGATCAGCGGATCGAACAAGCCGTCGAAGGCGAATGAGGCGGCGTTTCTGGCAGCGGTGGATGAGGTGGCAGCGGCGTCGGCGCGGCTTTTGCTCGCGTTGGAGACGCATGCACCGGCGAGGAGCCGGGAAGAAGAGGCGGCGAAGGCAAAAGCGCGCTCCGCCGCCAGATTCGCTGCGAATTAGAACGTCTTACAGATCATCCAAGTGGTAATTCTTTGCACCGTGACTTAGCTGAGCGGCGCTACGCGCCGATATGGAACGGAAGGTGAAGCAGGTCCTTCACTCCACCTCCGGTTACGTTCAGGATGACAGCCGATGAGGCGGTTGTTCCTCAGGCTGCGCTCTTCCAGGTGTGAGACTGCTCCTCCGCCGGGCGGATCCAGCCGATTGTGCTGGAGCCGTTTGGAGCGGATGTGGGACCTGTCGAGGTTTGCGAGACGACGACAGGCGTGAGATGGAAACTCTGCTTCCGCGCGGTGAGCGGAAAGTACAACAGTGCCGTTGCAGGACCGCAAATCAGAAGAAATACGCAGAGTCCCATGAACTGCCTCCCAGCGGACGTTTTCACATATGTGGAAACGTCCAAGTGTTCATCTGTTGTAAGACACGCAGCGGAGTGTTGAACAGATGACGGCTATGTGAGATTCGGGTTTAGTCGTCACCTGCTGGTGATTACTGGAGAGGGATGTGAGGCGGCTTGTTCCGTTCCGGGCCGGTTTGCGCCAAAATGGACCTGCAATTTCGTGCCATAACGCGGTGCCGTTTGCTCATTCAGAAGCGGCGCTTTGGGTGACGGCGGATGTCTTTCTCGATGGCATTCCATCTCTTTCTCTCCGCCCGTGCGCGGTGAATATCAGTTTGTAATTCCAGGTGTTGCAGCTCCCGCTGCAGCTTGCGATAGCTCGCGAGGCGTGCGGGATCGAGCGTGGCATTGCGAACGGCGCAGCCCGGCTCGGCCTGATGGGAGCAGTCGCGAAATTTGCAGCGCTCGGCCAGTTCGGCGACTTCGGCAAACGCGTCGTTGATGTTTTCGGGGTCGGCCCAGAGTTGCAGTTCGCGCAGGCCGGGAAGATCCATGAGCAGCCAGTCGCCGGGCATCCGGATAAGCTCGCGATGCGTAGTGGTGTGGCGGCCCTTGCTGTCCGACTCGCGAACCAGCGTTGTGGATTGGCGCGCTTCGCCGAGCAGTGCGTTCACGATGGTGGACTTGCCTGCCCCGGAGGAGCCGATGAGAGCAGCGGTCTGGGCGGGCTGAAGGTTGGCGGCGATGGCATCGAGGCCCCACTGCTCCAGCGCGCTGAGGGCAAAGACGGGCACGCCGGGGGCGTGATGTTCCGTGAGACGGATTACGTGATCTACATCATTCCGTAAATCCGCCTTGTTGAGAAGGACTATGGGATGTGCGCCGCTTTCGTGCGCGAGGACGAGATAGCGCTCGATGCGGCGCGGGTTGTAGTCGCGATCGAGACCAGTGACGATGAAGAGCAGATCCATGTTGGCGGCGAGGACCTGCTCCTGCACGCGGCGCCCCGGCTCTTTGCGAGAAAGTTTGGTGCGGCGCGGGAGTACTTCGGAGATCACACTTCTCTCGCGCAGCGTGACCCAGTCACCGACGCATGGCTGGGTGGAATCGATGTGGCGTAGATGCCCGCTGAGGGTGGCGGTGATTTCGCCGGCGGCGGTCCATACGACGTATTGATTGCGGTGTACGAGCGCGATGCGGCCGTGATTGTGATCAGGGATCGTCTGATTGGTGGTCCGGGACGCGTAGTGCGCCCAGCCTGTGTCGTCGAGATTCATTTCGGAAGCCTCTTTGTGGTGGAAGACACACACGTCCTGCGCTACCGGTTGAGCTGATAGCGATCGAGGAGAGAGGTTAGACCGAGACGGTCAGAGGCGATTCCTTCTGGCAGCCTGTGGACGGCGCCTTGCGCATGGTAGCAGGTTTGGAAATTGCGAGGTCGCTTCGCTCCGGATGGAACGCGAGGGAACATCCCCATCCTGCTTCGCAGGGTAGGGCAACCCGGCTACTGCGTTTCGGTCGGGATCGGGGCGCCGCAAAGTTCACTTCGGTGGTGAGATTTGCCTGATCCACCGCAACTTGCGGGGTGGGTGGGGCGTCTGGATAGTGAGATTTCGTTGAGGTGCGTGATGACGGTTCGCTGGTTACGCTCGCGCTTATTCGTGGCAGCTTTGTTTTGTCTGCTGGGCACTGTTCTGCTGCTGGTTCATCTGCACGGACGGGCGGCACGTTGGAAGGTGATGGCGGCCAGCATGTCGAATGGGGAGGAGACGCCGGGCGGCGGAAGGGCGCACATGGCCGGGCATATGTACATGACCGCGCTCCGGCCTATGGGGGCCGGTGACCAGGCGAAGGCGGACGCCGTGGCCGCCGCGGCGAAGCAGGCGATGGCTCCGTATCAGGACTACCGGAAGGCGCTGGCTGATGGGTATGTAATCTTTTTGCCAAATGTGCCGCAGCACATTTATCACTTCACCAAGCATGAATACGGATTTGAGGCCGCGTTTCGCTTTGACCCGACGAAGCCGACCTCGCTGCTTTACAAGAAGACCGCGGATGGCGGGTACACGCTGGTGGGCGCGATGTACACCGACCGCGTCCATGCGAACGAAGACGAGTTGAACGACCGCGTTCCGCTGAGCATCGCGCGCTGGCACCAGCACGTCAATTTCTGCAAAGCACCGGAGGGACAGAAGGCCGAATACTTCGGGCCGAGTGCGAAGTTTGGGCTGCTGGGCTCGATTACGACCAAAGAGGCCTGCGAGGCAGCCGGCGGCGAGTTTCATCCGCACATCTTTGGATGGATGGTGCACGTGTATCCCTATGAAACGGACCAGAAGAAGATCTGGGCGGTGGATGATGATGAGGGACACGACAGCATGAACCACTCAGCGATGCCGGGCATGCAGATGAATTATGCGTGATGCGTTACCGGCTCTTCGCGCCGGGAGCGCAATCCGCATGGGCCCGACTTCTCGTATTGTCGGCAGCCATGCGATTTCGTGCGATCATTCTCGGCCTAGTTCTGGGACCTGCTTTACACGGCTTTGCGCCTGCGCAGGCGCGGCGGCCGGCGCTGCATTGGCGGCCGTGGTCGGATGCAGTGTTCGCCCAGGCCCGCTCAGAGCATAAATTTGTGCTGCTGGACCTGGAGGCGGTGTGGTGCCACTGGTGCCATGTGATGGACGACGTTACTTACCGCGATCCGATCGTTGTCCGGCTGTTGCAAGAAAAATATTTGCTGGTGAAGGTGGATCAGGATGCGCGGCCGGACATCTCCAATCGCTACGAGGATTACGGTTGGCCGGCAACGGTCGTCTTCGCGGGCGACGGCTCGGAGATTGTAAAGCGGCAGGGCTATATTCCCCCGCGCCCGATGGCATCCATGCTGCAGGCGATCATCGACGATCCGTCGCCGGGCCCGAGCGTGGAGAAGGAGGCTGCGTTCCATCCTGCAAGCGACTCGACAATCGCGCCGCTGCTGCTGACGCACATCCAGGCGCAATTCAATAAGCAATACGACACACCGGTGGCAGGCTGGGGCTTCGGGCATAAAACTCTGGATGGCGATTCGGTAGAGTTCGCGATGCGCCTGGGAGCGCGTGGCAATGCAGAAGAGGCACGGCGCGCGGGCGATACGCTGCACAACGCGACCGCACTGCTCGATCCCGTTTGGGGCGGCATGTATCAGTATTCTGTCGGGGGCCACTGGTCCGAGCCGCATTTTGAGAAGCTGATTTCGATTCAAGCAGTGGCGCTGCGCGTATACGCGCTCGCTTATGCCCAGACGCAGAACCGCGAGGATCTGCAGGCGGCGCAATCCGTGCATCGATATGTCACGAATTTTCTGGAGTCGCCTACCTCAGGCGCGTTTTTTGTGTCCCAGGATGCCGATCTGCACGACGGCGAGGAGAACGCGGCGTATTTCAAGCTGACGGATGTTGAGCGACGCACGCGCGGCATTCCGCGCATCGACAAGCACGTGTACGCGCGGGAAAACGGCTGGGTGATTGCGGCGCTGTGCGAGTACTACGCGGCGACAGGGGATGATACAGCGCTTGGGCAGGCGCGCCGAGCGGCAGATTGGATCGCGACGCATCGCAGCCTGCCGCGCGGCGGCTTTCGCCATGGCGATGTCGATGCCGCGGGACCGTATCTCGGCGATACGCTGGCCATGGGTCAGGCATTTCTGGCGCTGTATAACGCAACCGGCGAAACACATTACCTGAATTCGGCCGAAGCTGCGGCGCGGTTTATTGCGGTACGATTTGCGCCCGCGGCGCCGGGGACAGGATTCGTGACATCGGCGTCGGCGACAGATCGGGCTTACCGGCCGCATCCGGAACGTGACGAGAACATCGCGCTGGTCCGTTTTGCATCGATGCTCGCCTTCATCACTGGGAACACGCGCTTTCCGGCGGCGGCGGCAGAGGCGATGCGCTACCTGGCCGCGGAGCCAGTTGCGCTACAACCGCTCTCTGCCGGAGTTCTGCTGGCGCAGCAGGATATGACGGAAGCTCCGCTGCACGTCACTATTGTCGGCGCTCGTGGGAGCCGCGACACCACAGCGCTGCAGACCGCGGCGCTGCGAGCGATTGCCTCGCATGAGTTTGTCGAGATGCGCGACCCCTCCGAGCGGTCACCACTTCCGACGCAGGTGATGTATCCCCGGCTGGGCCGGGCGGCGTTGTTCCTCTGCACAGCGCGAGCCTGCTCCTCACCTGTATTCATGCCAGAGGACGTACGCCGCAAGATTGAACGCGCGGAGCTGCAGTACGCGCGCTGAGTAAGCCTGGCATCCGCCCGCAGCGCTTCTTTGCGCTGGGGATCGGACCGCCGCCCGGGGATCTAAGGTATGTGGCCACTGTTCCTGCTTCTGCGACCAGCGCACGCGGACTATAATTCGTCGCACTTCATGTTTCCCCCTTCGAAGCGAATCCCGCCCGATCAGCTCCACGTTCGGCGAAAAGCAGCAGGAGAGATCACTATGTGCGGAATTGTCGCTGCATTTTCGCGGCGCGATCCAGTTTTGCCCGCAATCCTCGAACGCGGGACGCGGAGTCTGTACCATCGCGGGCCGGACGGCCAGCGGCAATGGATTTCAAAAGACCGGAAAGTGGGGCTGGGACATGCGCGGCTCAGCATCATCGACCTTGCGACCGGCGATCAGCCGGTTGCGAGCGAGGATGGACGGACGCACATCGTGGTCAACGGGGAGTTCTACGGCTACGAAGCGATCCAGCGAGAACTTGAGAACGGCGGACATCGACTGCGTACCCGATCCGACAGCGAGATTGCGCTGCATCTGTATGAGGACCTGTCGACGGAGTGCGTGCATCGATTGCGCGGCGAATTCGCGTTCGTGATCTGGGATGAGACGAACCGGGTGATGTTCGCGGTGCGGGACCGGTTCGGAATCAAGCCGCTGTTTTACGCGATGCACGGCGACACGCTGTACTTTGCGTCGGAGGTGAAGGCGCTGTTTGCCATGGGCGTGCCCGCGGGGTGGGACGCGGAGTCGGTGTCGCACGCGGTGGAGTTTGGCGGGCATCCGATGCGCACGCTGTTTGATGGAGTGTTTCAGGTGCCACCGGGGCATTTCGTCATCGCGACGGACAAACACATTGAGGTGAAGCAGTACTGGGATTTCGATTATCCGAAGGCGAAGCAGGCAGCCCCGCGGTCGGATGCCGAATATAGCGAGGAGCTTCGACGCGTGCTGGAGGATGCAGTACGCATACGGCTGCGCGCGGATGTACCGGTGGGCTGCTATCTGAGCGGCGGGCTGGATTCGTGCGCGATGATCGGGTTGGCAACGCGGCATCATCCCGACCCGATCCGTGCCTTCACGCTGACCTTCGATCACGGAGACTACGACGAAGAGAAAGAAGCGCGGGAGATGGCCGCGAGGGTGGGCGCGGACTTCTTTCCGATACCGATCCGGCAGGATGACCTTGCCGACCACTTCGCCGATGCCATCCTGCAGTCAGAGACGTTCTGTATCAACGCACACGGCGTGGCGAAGTATCTGCTGAGCCGCGCGGTGCGGGACTCGGGATACAAGGTTGTGATCACGGGCGAGGGATCGGACGAGATCCTGGGCGGGTATGCGCACTTTCGCCGCGACATGCTGCTCTACAACCGCGAGGGCCAGGATGAGCGGGCGGTCACGGCGCTGCTCGAGCAACTGACGGAGGCGAATCCGGTCTCGCGTGGATTGCTGCTGCCTCATGGAGCAACTAAGGCGCTGGAGAATGTGCAGCGGCTGCTGGGGTATGTTCCGTCGTGGGTCGAGACATTTTCCGCGCGCGGCCTTGCGATGGAGAAAGTGCTGAGCGCGGAGTTTGCACGGAACTATGGACAACGCGCGAGCTATCACGCGCTGCTGAGCGCACTGGACATTCGCGGACAGCTCACTGACCGGGACGCAGTGCATCAGTCGCTGTATCTGTGGTCGAAGACGCTGCTGCCGGGCTACATCCTGACCATGCTGGGCGATCGCATGGAGATGGCGCACTCGGTAGAAGGACGCGTGCCGTTTCTCGATCATCATGTCGTGGAGACGATCCGTTCGCAGCCGGTACATCAGAAGATCCACGGGATGACGGAGAAGTATGTGCTGCGCGAAGCGGTGCGCGATGTGATCACGGATACGATTTACCGCAGGCAAAAACATCCGTTCCTTAGCCCGCCGGCAACACTGCATCCGAAGGCGAAGCTGAGCACGCTGATGCAGGACACGCTGCGCGGACCAGTGATGGCCTCGATTCCCTTCTTCGATCAGAAGAAAGTGCGTTGCCTGCTGGACCGGCTGCCGGATATGGATGAGGGCTCACAGGTGGCGATCGATCCGGTGCTGATGACGCTGATGAGTGCGTGCGTGCTGCAGGAGGGGTTTGGGATGTCGGCTTGAGAGATGCGGAAGCCGCGGATACACAGCAGATCCCTCCACTTCGCTCCGCTCCGGTCGGGATGACGAGCGTGGGAGGTAGACAGTAACATCCGCAGATACAAACAGGCTAATTATTCCGCGCGGAGGGCTTGCACGGGATCGATGCGGGTAGCGCGGATAGCCGGAAGAAAACTGGCGAGGCCGCCGGTGACGAGCAGGACGGCTGCGGCGACTATCGCGATGCCGATATTGAACGTACCGACGCCGAAGAGGAGACTGCTGATGGCGCGCGCGGCAAGCGCGGCGAGGCCGATGCCGGCGATAGTGCCAAAGAGCACGGGCGTGACGCCATCTTCCAGGATCAGCTTATAAATCTGCGCGGGCTGCGCGCCGAGCGCGATGCGGATGCCGAGCTCGCGCGTGCGCTGCAATGCGGAGTAAGCGACGACGCCGTAGATGCCGAGCGCGGCAAGGACGAGCGCGCATGCAGCGAAGGCAAGCAGCAGGTGAAGCTGGAAGTTGCGCGCGGCGAGTGATCCATCGACGATGGTCGCCATGGTGCGGACTTCGGGCACGGGAACCTGCGCGTCGATGCTCCAGATGGCTTTGCGGATGGCGCCGGACATGGCGGCGGGATCGTTCGCAGTGCGGATAACGAAGGAACCCGTCTCATTGGAGCGATAGGTGAGGGGCACGTAGACCATGGCAGGCGGCTGCTTGCTGAGATCGACGGCTCGCACATCGCGGACGATGCCGATGACCTGGAAGGGCTTGCCTTCAGGGTCCATGCGATGGAAGAACCGGCCAATGGGATTCTGGCCGTGCCAGGCAATCTGTGCCGCGCGCTCGGAGATGACGGCGACGTTCTTGCCGAGATCATCCTGTGTGAAGAAGCGGCCGGCAACCAGCGGGATCTGCATGGTCTCCAAGTAGCCGGGGCTGAGCCAGCGATATTTTGCGTCGGGCTGAGCGAAGATCGGACGGGCGTCACCGGGAACGGAGATTATGTCGCCCCAGCGGTCGCCCTCGAGGGGAAGCACGCTGATGACGCCGGCGGAGCGGATGCCGGGCAACTGGCGGAGGCGTTCGAGTGAGCGTTGATAGAAGGCTTCGCGCTGTGCGGGCTTGCCGTACTGCTTGTCGGGAAGGACGACATCCGCAGCGATGACATGCTCGGCGGCGAAGCCGCGATCGACACGCAACAAGCGATAGAGGCTAAGCAAGAACATGCCGGCGAGAACAACGAGCGTGACGCTGGCGGCGACTTCGCCGATCACCAGCGCGCGGCGCACCCGCTTGCCGCCGACGGATTCCGATGCAGTACGACTCTCTGAACGCAGAGCCTGCTGCGGGTGGCTGCGGATGAAGCGGAGCGCGGGCAAGAGACCACAGAGCAATGCGCAGGCGAGCGACGCACCGAGGGCGAAGAGAACGAGCGGCGCATCCATGCGCAGCGGATGCAGCAGTGGCAGAGCTGAGGGGAGGGCATGGGCGAGCGCGGGGAGGGCCAGGGTTGCGCCAGCGAGGCCGAGGAGGCATCCGGCGGCCGAGAGCAGGAGCGGCTCTGCAACCGCGCTGCGCACTAATTGCGATGGGCTTGCGCCCATGGCGGAGCGCACGGCGGCTTCGTGCTCGCGGCTGGCGGCGCGAGCCAGCAGCAGGTTGGTGATGTTGACGCAGCCGATAAGCAGCACGGTGGCGACGGCGGCAAGCAGCATGAGCAGCGAATTGCGACTCGATCCGGTGAGGTATTGCTGCAGGGCGATGAGATTTGCGCCCAGAGTGACGCGGTCCGGGGTCTGGCGGCCGATCGCCTGCTGCATCGTGTTCATCTCGGCTGTGGCCTGCCCGAGGGAGACGCCGGGCGTAAGCCGGGCGATGCCGAAGTAGTTGTGATCGCCTTCGATTTCAGAGAGCTGATCGGCGGTCCAGCCGAAGGGGATGAAGGCTCCCAGGGCATGGCTGGTGCCGCGGAAGCTGCCGAGTAATTGTGTGCTGGGCAGCGTGAAACTGGCCGGCAGCACGCCGACTACGGTGTAGGGGCGGCCATCAAGCGGAATGGCACGGCCGACGATATTGGGATCGGCGGCAAAGCGGCGACGCCAGAGACCTTCCGTCAAGAGGACGACATCATGGCCGGGCTGCTCTTCCGTGGGAAGCAGTGTGCGGCCGAGGATGGGCTGGACGCCGAGGAGCGAGAAGAGATTCGCGGTGTGCTGCGCGACGCCGATCTGCTCCGGCTGGGCGCCGCCGAGGGGCAGCGATTCTGTGCCGATAGCGGCGAAGCCCTGGAAGGATTTTGCGTGTTGACGCCAGTAGAGGAGATGGTTGGCGTTGACCGAAAGATCGCTGAAGCTATCCGGGCCGGCGTGGACCTCCTCGCGCACGACGACGAGTTGCCGCGGCTGGGCATAGTCCGGCATGCGCAGAAGCACGTTGCGTACGACGGAAAACATGACGATGTTCGCGCCGATGCAGAGGGCGAGGGTAAAAAGAGCGGCCGCGCTGAAAGCCGGGCTGCGGCGTAACTGGCGCAGTGTGAAACGCAGTTCGGTGAGAAGCCCGTGCATGGTGAGCGTGTCTCCTGAGTTGTCGATACCCGATATTTGGCAGGCATGGCCCACGGAGACAAGCTGTCGCGGCCGCTTTCTCCTTAGGATGAAGGAATACGAAGCACGTTTGCTGCCGAACCGCGGACGCGCGGCTGATGCCGGATTTTCAAGGAGTTCCGCACGCGATGGCGTGTTGCTTAGCCCACTGATGTTGTCCGGTGCCGCACGCGAGTGACCGGTTCCGGACAGTCGTCAGCGCTTGCCGGAGTGCAGGCAGCGGAGTGCGTTGCGGGCACGAACGCGCATGGCGGGCGCGCCGGCGGCGAATGCCTGCTCCAGATACGGCTCGACGGAGCTGCGCAGTGAGGGATCGCGACGAGCGAGCAGTCCGAGGCCTTCGACGGCCGAGCAGCGGACGACATTGCTCTTGTCCTGGCTGAGCTGCCAGAGCAGCCCGGCGGCTAGGCGAATCTGCGACGACGTTCGGGCAGTGCGGGCGACGACAAGGCCGAGATGCCAGCGGGCGCGCGATTCGGTGATGGGCGTGTCGGCGAGGACCGCGGCAATGTCGGATGCGTGAGCGGCCAGGAAAGCGGAGTCCTTGTCCGTGATGCGGCGCGCCACGTCGGCGGCGCGGACGCGCTGCTCGGGGTTATTGGTGCTCAATACGGTGACAAGTTCGCGCGCAGCTCGTTGCTGGTCAGGACGAGTGAGCAGCCGCTGCGCCTGAGCGCGGGCGGCTGCAAGGCTCCAGCGGGAGGGCTTCCTGAGATCGATCTTCATGCTGGAAGGAGTGTCCAGATTGTTTGCACGAGCCGGTGATGGTAGTTCTTTTCAGTCGCGGATGTTCGCAGGCATGGACAGATCTCTGCTTGCGCAGATCGGCAGTAGCTGTTTCGACGGGCAAATATTTGTATCGATTCCTGCGTTGCGGAACTGCGGCCCCCGCCGCGATTTGCGTGACAAAGAACAACCCTCTTCGGATAAAGATGCATCGAGCTTCAAGGTAGCTATCTTTTCCGGAGAACACTGAGGCACTGCCAGCAACAATCTTCTCCATTTGTCTGAGTCGCGCGCACTCCGTGCTTCTCAATCCATCCTCTTACAAAATGAGGCCCTATGTTATCGCCAGTGCATCAAAGTTTCGTCCAAATCGGGGCGCTGTTTCTGGGCATCGCCTTGATTCCAGCAGGCGCCAATGCCCAAATTGCGTTCGAGTCACATCAAGTGGGCCAGAGTCCGAGCGGCATGCAGATAGTCAGCCATGGCGATTTCAACAACGATGGCCGCGAGGATCTGATGGTCATAAGCTACGGCACGTCGTCGCCCGCACAACTTTATCTTTCCAGCGGCGACGGCACGTATCAGGCGCCGATCGCGATGCCCAACGGCGCTCTTCCGGGCGCGGTCGGTGACTTCAATGGGGATGGCAAGCTTGATTTTGCGGCGTCCGGACCTTCTGGTTCGCAGTTGAGCATTTACTTGGGAAATGGAGACGGCACGTTTCAAGCCGCCAAGATCGTCTCTGACAGCACATCTTCCGGCGAGAACATCCAGGGACTCGCCGCAGCGGACCTGAACCATGATGGCAAAACGGACCTGGTGGAGATCGTCGGAAACGAGGCGCAGGGCGGTGACTCCCTGCAAGTCTGGATCAGCAACGGCGACGGAACGTTTACTGCGGGACAGAGAAGCTCCGGCGCTCAGATCATCGGCGGATTCGGAACCTACGCGGGAGATTTTGACGGGGACGGGAAAACGGATATTGCCACGATCTATGCCGATAAGGGGCCAGCCACGGTGCAGGTGTGGTACGGGGATGGAGCCGGGCGTCTCGGATCGCCGTTCACGATCACTGATCCCAACAATTACGACGATTCGTCGCTGCAGGTGGCGGACGTCAACAACAATGGACGCAGTGACCTTATCGGCGGTGCGTTTATCTATCACCCGAGCGGCACAAGCCAGCAGGAGAAGAAACTTGTTGTCTTCTCGGGAAATTTAAACCGTACTCTGAGCTATTCGACGATTTCGACAAACCAGTGTCCGGGCAGCGTGGCGGTTGCCGATTTCAGCGGAGATGGCGTCAACGATCTTGCTTATACCGAGGGGTCCTGCACGTCGTTCGGAACCACCGACTTCGTTGTGCGGCCTGGAAAGGCGCAGGGCAGCTTCGGAGCGGAGCAGACCGTCTACCAGAGCACGTATGACCTTTATCAACCATACGCAGTCCGATCGACGACGGGAACCAAGCCCGATCTGATCTTCACGAAAGAGCTGGGTGCGAACAACAATCCGAGCACAAGCCCTCCCCAGGCGCTGATTCTGTTATCGAATGTCAGCCACGGGTTCTTTCCCGGCTGCGGTGTCAGCGGGATGGCGGAAGGTATCCGCATCTGCTCGCCGGCGGCGACGGCAAACTCGCCGGTGACATTTTCAATGGCGGCGGCTGGTCCGACGCCGATGCGCACAGCGGCGGTGTGGGTAGACGGCAAGAAAGTCGATGAGCAGTTTGCGCACGCCTTTTCCAACTACTCCTTCCTGGATGCTCCTCTTCCAATCGCCGTCGGCAACCACAGCATCACCGTTTTTGGAGCGGCATGGGACGGCACGCTGCAGAAGAAATCCTTCACCCTGAGCGTGTCGGCAGCAACATGCAGCGCTCCAACATCAGCAGGTGTGCACCTGTGCAGTCCGGTGAATGGGGCAACAGTGAACTCGCCTGTGCAGGTGCAGGCGACGGCGACGATTTCAGGAACACTGGCGCGTATGGAGCTGTGGGTGGATGGCGCGAAGAAGTATACGGAGACCAGCAGCAAGGTGCTGAATACTTCGATCAGCCTGACTGCGGGATCGCACCGTTTCACCGTCATTGCCGCGAATACGGCGGGAACGCAGTGGCAGACCGCGGTGAATGCGATGGTGAAGTAGAGCGCCTGTTGTGAGGAGGCCACTCCTTTGCAGAGTGGCCTCTGTCATTCAGTCTTCCAGAAAACGGCGTTCGTTATTTGCCGATAACCAGGGTGGAATCGCTGTACGTGGAATCCGAAACGACAGTGATCACTTCACCGACCGGATGATGTTCTGTAGCCGTATCGTTCACGATGCGCGTTCCAAGCGCCAGCTTCAGAGGCAGAACCTCACCTTGCCGCAGGGTTTCGACTTTGTCACCGATCTTCAATTCCAGCTGTGACCCTGTGTCATTGCGAAGGTTGAACTTGACCTTCTTTTCCCCGGCATGTGCCGCGGGCAGCGCGGCGAGAAGCGCAACGGCGCAGCAGGAAGCGAATGCAGCACGTAATTTCATAAAGATCTCCTTGTCAGTATTGCAGCGCGCGACCATCCTCGCTGCACGCGCATACTCTTGCACGTGATATGGCATTACGGTGCGCACGATCGAAGCGGACGACGGTTTGTGTTGTTGTTTGTGCTGGGTGCCGCGAAACAACAGGGACCAGGGATGACTTGATGCGGGATGGTTGGGCGCGTCAATGAGGGCGGGGGCGAGAAGGAGCTTGCGGTGTCCACTTCTGTACGCGTTTGCCCGGAATCGGACAGTTGAGGCACAGACGAAAAAAGGCCACCCCGGTGGGAGTGGCCTTTGATTTGTAATGGCGGCTGTGACTTAGTAGCGGTAGTGGTCCGGTTTGTAGGGGCCTTCGACCGCGACGCCGATGTAGTCGGCCTGCTTCTTTGAAAGCGGGGTGAGCTTTACGCCGATCTTTTCCAGGTGCAGACGGGCGACTTCTTCGTCGAGCTTCTTGGGCAGAGTGTAGACGTCCACCTTATAGGTGTCCCTGTTCTTCCAGAGATCGAGCTGCGCAAGCGTCTGGTTGGAGAAGCTGTTCGACATGACGAAGCTGGGGTGGCCGGTGGCACAACCGAGATTGACGAGGCGGCCTTCCGCAAGGACGAAGATCGCGTTGCCGGCGGGGAAGGTGTACTTGTCCACCTGCGGCTTGATGTTGAGCTTGTTCACGCCCTTCGCCGTGTTGAGGCGGTCCATCTGGATCTCGTTGTCGAAATGGCCGATGTTGCAGACAATGACCTGGTCCTTCATCTGCTCCATGTGCTCGTAGGTGATGATGTCCACGTTGCCGGTGCAGGTAACGTAGATATCGCCGCGGCCTAGGGTGTCCTCGAGCGTGGTGACTTCGAAGCCTTCCATCGCAGCCTGCAGTGCGTTGATGGGATCGATCTCCGTGACGATGACACGCGCGCCCATGCCGCGCAGCGAGTGCGCGGAGCCCTTGCCCACATCGCCGTAGCCGCAGATGACGGCGACCTTGCCCGCGACCATCACGTCTGTCGCGCGCTTGATGCCGTCGGCGAGCGATTCGCGGCATCCGTAGAGATTATCGAACTTCGACTTCGTCACCGAGTCATTTACGTTGATGGCGGGCACGAGCAGCTTGCCCTGCTCCATCATCTTGTAAAGGCGATGGACGCCGGTGGTGGTCTCCTCGGAGACGCCGCGCCATTCCTTGGCTACATTGGTCCAGCGCTTCGGATCGTTCTTGAGCGTTTCCTTGAGCAGGTTCTTGATGACCTGCTCCTCTTCGCTCTCAGCCGGTGCATCGACCCAGGAGCGGTCGCCCTTTTCAAGCTCGACGCCCTTGTGGATGAGCAGCGTGGCGTCGCCGCCGTCGTCGACGATAAGCTGCGGTCCGAGGCCGCCCTTGTGCGCGAGGGCATGCGCGGTACACCACCAATATTCGGCGAGAGACTCGCCCTTCCAGGCGAAGACCGGGACGCCGGCGGCAGCAATGGCGGCGGCGGCGTGGTCCTGCGTGGAAAAGATGTTGCACGAGGCCCAGCGCACGGAGGCGCCGAGGTCGACCAGGGTCTCGATGAGCACAGCGGTCTGGATGGTCATGTGCAGAGAGCCGGTGATGCGCACGCCGGCCAGCGGCCTGGAGGGCGCGTACTTGGCGCGGATGGCCATGAGGCCGGGCATCTCCTGCTCGGCGATGGTGATCTCTTTGCGGCCCCAGTCGGCTAGCGAGATATCGGCAACTTTGTAGTCGAGAGCGGCGGTCTGTTCGAGAGTTGTGGCCACGAGGGCTCCTTAGCTGACTTCTGAAAGATATTGCAACATCCAAGGATATCGTGGATGGCGGGTGGCCCGAAACCGCCTTCGGCGAGTGGGGACTCTGGGCTGCTAACCGGCGGAGGAGCGGGTGTGAGAGGCGCGGTCCCAGGCAAAAAATGCGGCAGGCTGAAGGCTTTCAGTCTGCCGCACGGAGGTTTACCTTTTCACTACCACCGATCGTGTCCGTGATCGTCGTCCGCGCCGGTGCCGGGAGCGAAAGCGACGCCGCGCAGGACCTCGGCGAATCCGGCCTGACGCAGAATGGAGAATGTCTCCTTCGCGGCGATCGTCGGGTCGGTGTTCGCGAGCCGATCAGTGATGGCAACCAAGCGATTGGGATCGGCGCCCACGTCGCCGCCTCCGCTGACGGTAGAGGTGATGGCCCAGATGGTGGCGGTGCCGTCACGATTGACGCGGCCTTCGATATTGCGCAGGCCATCGGTGGCCGGGGACCAAGGCAGCATCGTGGCCGCGTTGGCGCCGGTTGGATAACCGTGCACGGTGTAGGCGACGCCGAGCTGGAGCGCACTGGTGAGGGTGTAGGCGAGATTCCAGGTGTTGGTGGAGGCGTTGAAGACCCACTTCTGAAGACCCGCGGTAGTCTGGGCCGCGGCATGGGTGTAGAGAGTGGAGTCCCCGGCAAAGCCGTCTCCCTCATCGGCTACGTACAGTGTCGTTGCATTCGCGAACCAGAGCGCGAAGGGGAAGGCGAGCGGATTCGCCTTCTTCGCCAGCGCGGTCGGGAAGCCGGCGAGGATACACATATTGGATGGCAGGCCTGCGGTCTGGAGCGCTGCGGGGTCATAGGTGAGCGGCGTGGCGGGAAGCTTCGCATTGGCCGCAGGCAGGCCAACGCCGTTGGGGCATGCTGTGCCGGTGGTGTCTACGAAGTAGACGGTGTTCACGCCATTGCTGCCGCTGCCCTTGGTGTAATAGAGGACGTTGTTGAAGACGGTCAGTCCGCGGAAGTTGTCGTCCTTGCCGATCTTGTCAGCTTTCTGGCCAAGCTCGGTGACGTTAAAGCTTGCAACTGGCGTAGGCGCGCTGGGATCCTGCTCGACTTCGCGCTGACGGATGGGATCGATGAGTTGCGCACCGGCGCCGAGGATCACGCCATCGGGCTGCGGGTTGGCGCCGTTGCCGGCGTTCCCCGCTGTGTAGAAGAACGGCTCGCCATCCGTGTTGTTGAGGATGGCAGCGCGGCCGTTGTTGCCGCTGTAGGCGTTGGTCTCGGTGAAGTGGAAATGACCGCTACGGCCCACCACTGCGACTGCACGATAGAACTCCTGTCCAACGGGATTCGTCGAATCGATCGCGAGGGGCGTGTTGGAGTTCGAAACGTCGAGGGTGTCTACCGGTGCGACGTAGCCCATGAAGGTGAGGTAGCGATGATCAGTCGAGAGATGGAGGGAGATCTCTGATTTGGAGCTGAAGCTGGTGACGAGCTGATCGCTCTTGCTATTGATGCCGCGGTCGAGGCTGTTGGGGACTTCGAGCGAATCGATATACCAGCCCTCCGGGGTGAGTTGGTCGAGGAAGATGCGCGAGGTGATGCCGAAGGAGGCGTCGTAGATATCGTTATCGAAGACGTAGGGATAGGCGCCGTTGGCGATGGCGCCGGTGGAGGCGCTGCAACCACCCTGGGTGCTGGCACAGTTGGGCGGCAGGATGGTGCCCACCTTCACGTTCGCTGGATTGTTGTCATAGACGCTGCGGCTGACGACGAGATTGCCAGGCCAGAAGTGGGCGGCCCCTTCATGGTCGCCGCGTTGCTGGGCTCCGGCGCTGAGTGCGGACAGCGCAATGCCGAGAACGATGGTGGCTTGTGTCAGAGTGCGAATCGTGCGGGTGCTGCTGCGTGGTTGCATGGACGGCTCTCTCCCCCTCGCGAGCTCTTCTGCTCGCCGCCAGCAAGGCTACGAGGGCCAGGTGAGCGGGAAGTTACGGGTATATGACGGGAGTGTTGCAATGATGGCCGGGAGCGGAGTGCGTCTTCACTTAGCCATGTCGTATGCTCTACTGCACGATCGAATATGGAGGGCGAGATGGTACGACGGTATGTGGGCTATGTGGCAGCGGTTTTGTTCCTGCTAACGGCTTTTTCCGGGGCGAGAGCGCAGGACCAGAGCCGGGTGAACGATAAGGACCTGGCGCGGCTGATGCAGAACGTCCGAGACGATACGCCGCCCTTCCGAAAGGGCTTTGACTCGGCGCTGAAGAAGAGCACTATCCGCGGGACGAGCCGGGAGAAAGACGCTCGCGGGTTGGCCGCGACCTTCGAGAAGCAGGCAAATCAGGCGCTGGCGGCCTTCAAAAAGAGTCGCAAGGCTGAGGACCAGGTGGCTGCGATGGTGGACACCGCGGGGCAGATCGGTCCGCTCGTCTATAACCTGAATCTGAATCCTGCGACAGCGCAACAGTGGGAGAAGCTGCGCACGGAACTGCACCAGGTGGCGCAGGCGTTGAACGTGCCGGAGCCGAATTATCGCACGCGGGCTGGGAACTAGGCGGCCGCTTCGTTCCGGCTAAACGCCATCCTGGCCTTCCGGCCAGGATGGGGTGCGTTTTCGTTTGCACACTAAGCAGATCCCTCCACTTCGCTTCGCTCCGGTCGGATGACGAAGTGGAGAAGTCCGCATCGATTCGCTTACATCAGATATTGCTGCTCTCTGCCCTTGCCGGGCGTCAGCGCGCGGCGGCGATCCAGCTCCTTCCGCACCAGGTTGAGGCCGAAAATGCAGGTCTCGAACTTCTCCGAGAGACGCTCGAAGAGTGCTGCTTCGCGGGCGTACTCGAAGAGATTGAAGGCGGCGACGATGGAGTAGGAGTCGCGCCCGGTCTCAACCAGCCGCTCGAAGGTGATGGGCTTGGAGGAAACACCCACCGCCTCCGGGTACATGCCGGCGAAGAAGAGCGCGTAGTCACCGATCTGCTTGCGCGCGGAGCGCTCCGCATCGAAGGAGGCAGCCGTGCCGTTCACTGGGTCCGCAGCGAGGAGCATGGCATCCAGATCACGCAGCGGACGGCCGATCTCGTCGCGCAGGCAGTAGATGCGCTCATTTTCCGTGAAGTCGGTGAGCAGGTCAGCCACGTACGTGGAGATTTCGGCGTCGTCGACGCCGGCTCCCTGGCTGTAGCAGTCTCCCACGAGCTCGTGGAAGAGCGAACGGAGCATGTGTTCCTGGGGAACCATGGCAACATCCTTTCAGCAACAAACAGTGCAGCAATGTCCGTGGACCGCGTCCGGTATCCGCTCATACTTCCCCGGGTTGGCTTACCTTACCGTCGTGAGTGCTTTGGCCCGGGGATTAGTTGGACGCGAATGTAGCGCGACAGTTGCGTAAAACCAATAGCACAGGTGGGTCGGGGTAATAGTTCTTTAGCAGTCAATTCGATGGAGTGCGAAATGACTGTGGCGGGAAAGCGCTAGCTGCTAAAGAGTTACAGCAGGGCGGGAAGGTCTTGCCTGATCGACTGGGCGGGTCCTGCATCCAATTGCTGTCCCCCTATGCGTCCGGTTTAGTCCTTCTCGAGAGACACACCGCCGTTTACCGTCTTGACCCGAATGGTGGGACCGCCTTGGCCGAGGTTGGTGTCGAGTTGATTCCTGATCGTGCCCTGGACCGCGATTGGAAAATCGACAGAGATGCCGCCATGCTCAGTCTCCGCAACGAGATGCGCTGAGTAATGATCGGGTGCTGTTGCAGAAATGCCGCCGTTCGTCGATTGAGCGAAGAGTCCAGTCCCCTGCCAGCGGCTGCCGGAGAGCTGAAGCTGCACACCACCATTGACCGTTGTGGCATGAACGTCACCGGCGAGATCGCTCAGGACGAGGCCGCCGTTCGTGGTCTGTGCCATCAACACTCCGTCGAGATGTGACAGGTCGATGCCACCATTCTCGGTGTGAAGATCGGCGGAAAGGCGGCGTGGCACGTGCAGGCGGTAGTTCACCGACCAGCGATTGCGCGACCACATCGAAGTTTGCGGTCCCTCGGCGTGAATGACGCCAGTGGTGATGATCTTTACCTGCTGGACAAGGGATTTCGCCTCTTGTTGGCTTGAGCCATCGGCGGTAATGCGGGCCTCGATAGCAATGTCCGTGCGATCCTCACCGATGACTTCGATGCCGCCATTTGTACCCTTCACGCTGAGCTGTCCAACGAGAGGCACAACGGCGCGCCGTAGCTCGCAAACGCGATCAGCGTGTCCGAAGAGCCACGCGTTATGAGTGTTGCCTTCATCCCCATCGCAGGAGCCGGTTGACCAGGACTGCGCGTGAACGCCGGCGGCGGCAAGCAGCAGGATGGCGGACGCTAGGATGAGCCGGCGCATAAGGGCCTCCAGACGGTTAGGCTATGGCAGGGTTACGCAGCCCAGTCCATATTCGTTCCGGAAATCTGCGACTGTTGCTACGGCCATGACAGCTGCCACGGCAAGAACAACGCGGCCCAATCGAGTTCCGGAATTTGCGGTGAAGAGACAATTTCTCTCATGTAGCTCTCGAGAAGCGCGCATGGTATTTCAGCGCAGACAGAAGGGGCAGCCTGCGTGGGCTGCCCCTTCTATGCCTGAGCGGTCGTTTACTTCGCGGCCAGCTCTTTTTGTTCGAGCTGCGCGAGGCGATTGGCCAGGAGCTGCTCGAGCTCTTCAAGGGACTTGGCGAAACCTTCAATGCCTTCCTTCAGCTTGTCGTGCGCCATGCGATCGGCGGCGTGCATCTTTTCGAAGGTGGCCTGATCCATCGGGATCTTGTCGATCTGCAGGGACTTTGCCTTTTCCGGGTCCAGCTTCCGCGGCAGCTCAGCCTGATCGGAGTCGAGCTCGGCCAGCAGCTTGGGAGCGATGGTCAGCAGGTCGCAGCCGGCGAGCTCCTTGATTTCGCCGGTATTGCGAAAGCTGGCGCCCATGACCACCGTCTTGTAGCCGAAGTGCTTGTAGTAGTTGTAGATGGTGGTGACGGATTGCACGCCGGGATCGTCGGCGCCCTGGTAGTCCTTGCCGGTGTCCTTCTTGTACCAGTCGAGGATGCGGCCTACGAAGGGCGAAATGAGCGTGACCTTGGCTTCAGCAGAGGCGATGGCCTGATGCAGGCCAAAGAGCAAGGTCATGTTGCAGTGGATGCCCTCCTTCTCAAGCTCTTCGGCGGCGCGAATGCCTTCCCATGTAGAAGCGAGCTTGATGAGGATGCGCTCACGGCTGATACCCGCGCTCTCGTAGGCTTTGATAATCTCGCGCGCCATGTTTATGGACTTTTCCCTGTCGTAGGACAGGCGGGCGTCCACCTCGGTAGAGACTCGGCCGGGAATGATTTGCAGGATGCGCTTGCCGAACTCGACGGCCAGATTTTTGAAGGCGAGATTGGCGACCTTCTTCTCGTCAGCAGCTTCGCCAAGCTTCTGGCGAGCGTCTTTCAGCGTGCCGTCGACGATCTCGGAATATTCGGGCATCTGTGCCGCGGTGGCGATAAGCGACGGATTCGTCGTGGAGTCCTGCGGCTTGAACTTCTTGATCGAGTTGAAGTCGCCGGTATCGGACACTACCGTGGTCATGCTGCGAAGCTGCTCTAGGACTGATTTAGCCATGATGAATTTCCCCTGTCTTTTCCATTTTAGCTCTATTGGTGGGATGCGGGCAGGCGAAGAGAAGATGACGCCTGCGGGGGTCGAGCCGGGTGCCCGGCGGGTTCAGTTCTGATAGGAGTGCTCCAACAGAAGCGCGATCACCGTGTCATCGGGATGCGCCGCACGGTCAATGCCAATTACGGTCACATGCCCATCACGTTGGGTGTGAAGTTGCAATGATTTGCCCGACAGTACGTCGTAGCAGCGCACAGCGCGCGCGTGGCTAAGCGGGAAGGTGAAGGTGCTTCCTGCATATCCGCTTTCGATGTGGGCATAAATGTGATCGCCGTGCTGCGTGAAGCCGAACTGATTGTCGACCGGATTCCATGGGCCGGGCTTTGTTCCGTAGACACTCTCATCGACGCGATGGAGCCAGGTCCCGAACGTGCGCAGTTCCTCCGCCTGGGCAGCGGGAATGACGCCATGCCGGTCCGGGCCGAGATTCAGCAGCAGGTTGCCGTTGCGCACAAGCACGTCGACGAACATCTTCGTGAGCTGCGGCACGGTGAGCGGGTCCTGCTTTGTGTTGTAGCCCCAGCTTGCCTGATTGAGATTCATGGCTTTTTCCCAAAGATGCGGCCGTATGGGACCGGTTACCGGCTTGCCGCCTTCCTCCACGTCGTAGTCGCCCATCCAGCCGCTGCGTCCATTCGCGAGGATCTTCGGTTGCAGTTCGCGGACCATGCCCATGATTCCCAGGTACTGCCCGTTGTCTTCTGGAAGCTTGCCGCGCATTCCATAGTCGCCGCCCCAGGCGTTCTGCGGATTGCGATATTTCCCCGGCTCCCAGAAGTATGCGCCGCTGCGATCGGTTCCCTGGAGCCCGATCCAGCCGCCGTCCCACCAGAGCTGGTCGATGCGGCCGTAGTTGGTCAGCAGCTCGCGCACCTGATCGTAGAGCTCCGCCTTCATGAACCAGGCGTTTTCCCTGTGCCAAGGGGCCATCGTAATGCCGAAGTTGTTGCGCGCCGCTCCGGTTCCATAGACATCGAAATAACCTGGATAGCGCCAACTCAGGAGTGAGTAGTAGAGGCCCACATGGAGTCCGGCTTTGCGCGCTGCGCGTACATACTCGCCGACGAGGTCGCGCCCGAGAGACTGCTGACTCGTGATCGCCCACGGGACCTTGCTGTCGAAGAGTGCAAAGCCATCATGGTGGCGCGCGGTGAGCACCATGTACTTCATGCCGGCATCCTTTGCTAACTGCGCCCATGCGGCTGGATCGTAGGAAGCGGCGTCGAAGTACGGGCCGTCATGCGGATAGGCATCCATGATGTATTCGCTGTATGGAAGCTTGTCCTCATAGAGCACCCACTCGCCTTTCGCGCGCACGGCGTAGACGCCCCAGTGCACGAACATGCCGAATTTGGCGTCAGCGAACCATTGCATGTTCGCTGCAGGTTGCTGAGAGACGCCCATGTCGACGGCGGGGGTCTGTGCCCAGAGGCTTACAGTTGTGAGCCAGAGAAACACAAACAGGCGCCTGAGCACTCGCACTCCCCTCCAACCCGATCGGATTCTTCTATTCAGTCGCGGAGACGACTGGATTGCGGAGCACGCCGAGACCTTCGATTTCGACTTCTACTTTGTCACCGGCGGCCATCGGACCCACGCCGGCGGGCGTGCCGGTAGGGATGAGGTCGCCGGGCTCGAGTGTCATGCATGCGGTGATATAGACGAGCAGGTGTGGGATGAGGAAGATAAAGTCCCGCGTGGTGCCATATTGTTTTCGCTCGCCATTCAGGCGGGTTTCGAGCATGAGGCCGGCGGCGGGATTGACTTCGCTGGAAACGATGGGGCCACAGGGGCAGAAAGTGTCGAAGCCTTTGGCGCGCGTCCAGTGGCCATCGGACTTCTGCAAATCGCGCGCTGTGACATCGTTCACGATGGTGTAGCCGCGGATGTAGGGACGCAGATCGGTGTCGGCTTTCAGCGCGCGCGCCTGGCGTCCGATGACGACGGCAAGCTCGCCTTCGTAGTGGACGTTCGAGGATGCCGCAGGGAGGCGGATGGCGGTGCCGGGAGCGAGCAGCGAGGATGGCGGCTTGAAGAAGAGCAGCGGTGCGGCTGGAACTTCGTTGCCCAACTCGGCCGCATGCTCGCGATAGTTGCGGCCGACGCAGACGATCTTTGACGGCTCAACGGGCGGCAGAAGCCTTGCGGCAGCGAGCGCCGTTGGCGTGAAGGACTCGGCCGGATCGTACGTTGTGTGTGATTCCGGCGGTGGAGGGATGAGCGCCATCACCCACGGACCGCCCTCACGGTCTTCGACTGTGGCGTAGCGGGGTCCGTTGGCGGTTTCGAGGCGGCAGTAGCGCATGTGTGATTGCTCCTCAGATCAGGGTTGGGGATTGGGTGGTGGGACAGGCGCGTTCCACTGGTCTTGAATCTCGACGGAGCGCCGGCTCTCGTTGCCGGAGGTATCGATGGCGCTGACCGAGTAGGCGTAACGCTGGCCGGGCGCGGCGCTGGTGTCGCTCCAGGATGAGGCCGTCACCGGTTTGCCGGCGGGCGAGATGCGCTCGGGCGGCTGATTCGAGCCGGCGGCTCGGCGATAGACGATGTATCCGGCGAGGCCGGGATCAACGTCCGGGGTCCAGTCGAGATCGATGGCTTTGGCTGTCGTATCCGCCGCGGAAACCAGCCCTGTGGGTACGGGCGGCGGGAAGACATCGCGGTATGCGGTTTCGGCGGGCAGGCTCGGCGCGCTCGCGATCTCCAGCGTGCGATGGTTGAGCGTGACCGGCTGAATGCGCTGCGCAACATAGCGGTAGCTGCTGCCGGTGTGGGCCGTCCCGTCCACCGCGAAACTGAGGTGGTCAGATGCAGTCTCGGGCACGCGAAGGACTTGCTCACCCGGTTCTTCGGGCGCCTTACGACCGATGAAGGCGTCGTTCGCTTTTGGCTCCGGCTGTGATGGCGGCGCGGCGGTGCGGGTGCGATCGAAGCGAATCACATCTGCGGGTGCTGACATGCCCTGCCAGGAGATCACGATGCCTTTGCGCCGCGGCGTGGCAGTAAGTCCGGCGACCGGTGCGGGTGCAGCTCCCGCGGCGGTCCAGGCAGGGGCGGATTCGGCGAAGGATTTTGCGGCATGGTTCAGGACGGCGACCTTATACACGAGGAGACGAGGGAGGCCTTGTCGAAGCTCGGGCGGCAGAGTGTCGTCCATGGCCGCGGACTTTGCCTGCGCCGGAATGGCGAGCGTGCCAGCAGGCTGACAGGGGCCGGTCTCCACGCTGCGGCAGAGGCTTGCCGTCATGGGACCGCGAATGGGCAGCTTGTCAGTAGTCTTCTGCGGGACGGAGAACGTGAGATGGACGGTGTCCCCGGAGCGGCTGGCGGCGAGATCCCGCACGGGCTGGGGCAGGTTCAGCGTGGGCGGCAGGGGCGCGGCGGGGGCGCCACAACCGGCCGCAATGCCCGACAGAAGAGCAGCCGAAAGAAGCGCAATCCATAGCCACGGTTGTTCTCTGTGATCGCGCTGCATTGCTGGGCTCCAGCGTAGCAGACGGAACGGAAGGGCTGTTGCTCAGACCATTTCGGTGATGGTCTGTTCCAGCCGCTCATGGCTGAAGAGAAAACCGGCGGCTAGCAAGCGCTCCGGGATGGCGCGCGTGCTGGCCAGCAGCGCCTCATGCGCCATTTCGCCGAGGGCGGCACGCAGCGCCAGCGAGGGTATGCGAAGCAGCGCGGGGCGGTGCAGGATGAGACCGAGAGTGTGGGTGAACTCGGCGTTGGTGACCGGGTGCGGCGCGGTGGTGTTGAAAGCGCCGCTCAACTGGGGCTGCGCGATGGCGAACTCGATGGCGGCAACCGCGTCCTCCAGGGAGACCCAGCTCATCCATGCGTGGCCGTTGCCCAGGCGCCCCCCTAGACCGAGGCGGAAGAGAGGCAGCAGACGAGGCAGCGCTCCACCACGCGCGGTGAGGACGACGCCGAAGCGCAACTGGACCACGCGTGGCGCGAGACCGGCGGTAGCCGCTTCCCATGCCTGGCAGACCTCCGGCAGGAAGCCCGTGCCGGGACGCGAGGCTTCGGTGAGGACCTCGTTGCCGCGATTTCCGTAGTAGCCGATGGCCGAGGCCGCGACCAGTACGGGCGGCGGCGCCGTGAGTGCGGTGAGGATGCGGTCGAGTGCGCGCGAGGTGTCGATACGGCTGTTCAGGATGAGGCGCTTGTAGGCCGGCGTCCAGCGATGGCCTGCGACGTTGGCTCCCGCCAGATGCACGGCGGCGTAGCAGCCTTCGAGCGGCGCCAGGTCAGCGATGGGCATGGGCCGGTCGGGATGCCATTCAATCTCGATCACATTCGGGTCGGAATGTGGGCGAGGCGGGCGCCGCACCAGTAGCACGATCTGCACGCTATCGCGGACGAGGTGCTGAGTCAGCGCTCTCCCGATGAGACCGGTTCCGCCGCACACGAGAAGCTTCCGCGTCATATCAGGTCTGCCCAACGGCTTGGATGCAACGACGGCAAACAGACGATGGCGTTACATGGCGCATCAATTTCGAAGCTTTCCTGCGAGACGCTCTTTTCGCCGCCGGCGCACCGCATCTTTATTGATGTACGAGGTAAGGCGATCCACCGCATTTCACGATCTGGAGCACCACTCGCACTTCAGCGAACCAGTCTTTGCCAGGAAACTGCATCAGCAACACTCGGGGCCGCATGCCATTCGTGAAACCGGTCCAGGGCCAATCAAAAGCCAATCAGGGGAGAGGCGTACCAATGCAATCTGTAACGATACAACGCGACGATGACTCCGCGAAGCGGAGCGGACCGGAGGCAGCGCCCTCTGTATTCTCGATGAGCACGCCCGAAGCTGACGGCGCAGCGGCCGAGGCCTTCATCATAGAGAAGCGCATCGGCGAACGCATCAAGCGGCTGCGGCTGAAGAGATCCATGGGCCTGGTGGAGTTGGGCAAGCACACGGGATTGTCGGCGAGCTTCCTTTCGCAACTGGAGACCGGCCGTGTTGTACCCACGCTACGCAACCTTGCGCGCATCGCGATGGTCTTCAACAAGGACCTCTCGTTCTTCTTCGAGCCGGAGCCGGCGTCGCTGTTTCGCGTGCATCGCAAGAGCGACCGTGTACGGCTGCCACAGACAGGCGTCGAAGACCCGACTTACTTCTTCGAGAGCATCGGCTTCATGGTGCCGGACCGCCAGCTTGATCCCTATTATGCGGAATTCCTGCCGGTGCGGAAGACACTTGAGATCCGGCCGCATGTCCATCCGGGCTTCGAGTTTCTTTACGTTCTGCAGGGCGAGCTGGAGGTGCGGCACGGCGATTCGGTACAGGTACTGTACCCAGGCGACGGTGTCTACTTCGACGCCAGCACTCCGCATAGCTACCGGTGCGCGGGGAAGGAGCCCGCGACGGCGATCATCGTAACCATGCATCAGCAGGCAGTGGCACAGCCGGCGTATAGCCTGCGGCCGCTGGGTGCGCCCATGGGGATTCGCAACGGAGTGAAGTCGGGCGCGGTACGCCCGAATGGAATACCGCCGGTGCATGCACCTGTGAACGGCGGCTCCGTGCAGAAGGCGTAGATGGTTGGTCCTCAGGACCAATTACTTCGGAAAGAAGAGATCTTCGACTTCCAGCCAGTTATTGACGCGCACCTTGGCCACGACGTTTGCATTGTGTGCAGCGGTAAAGAGAACGCCCTGGCCGGCGAAGCGCTGGAAGTGGCGCGGCATGTCGTCTATGAGGTAGTCGGCGTGCAGGATGCTTTTGTCTCCGCAGAAGACGAACCGCGTGGGAGAGAGAAACGGAAAATGCCGCTCCAGCCAGCGGAACTTCGGCCCGAAGGAGTTGGGAAACTCCATGGCAGCGGTGGCGACGAAGATTTCGTAGCGGCCTGATAGGCGTTCGAGAACGCGCTGGCTGTCCGGCATGACTTCCAGGTCTTCAAAGAAGTCCTTCTCGTGCAGGTACGCCATCAGGCGGTCCTGGCGCTCGACGGGAAGAACGTTCACCATCCAACTGCCCCACATATCGTTAACGGTCAGGTTTTCGGCAAACTCCGCGTTATAGAGACGGATGAGCTTGCCGAGGGCATCGGCGAGGACCTCGTCCATGTCGACGGCAATACGCTTCATGCGGTGTGGGCGTTTGGTATGCCGCTGGCGCCGCCAGGCCGGCCGGTTTCGATTTGCGGCTCGCGGCGATTGTCCACGTAGAGGATGCGGCCGCAGCTTTCGCATTTCATCGACTGACCGTCGCGCAGCTGATTCCAAAGCTGGGGGCGGATGCCCATCTGGCAGCCGGTGCAGCGCTGATCGCGGGCGCGGGCCAATGCCGTGCCGCGAGCGGCGGCTATGCGGTCGTACTCGGCGAGGCGGTCCTCGTCAATCTGGGGGCGAAGCGCGGCGCGCTCCTGCTGCCACTTACTAAGGTCTGCCTGCTCCAGCGCGGTGCTGCGCGCCGCGGCTGCCTTTTCAGTTTCCAGATACGCGGCGTGACTTGCGTGCTGCTGGCGCGCGGCGAGCAGGTCGCGCTCGAGGATGTCGGATCGCTCCATACTTTCGAGCTCGGTGTCTTCGAAACGGCTGATCTCCTGCTCGGCGAAGCTGATCTGGTGTTCGAGCGCAGTCGCCTGGGCCTGGTTCTGCACGATGTTGAGCTGCTGGCGCGACTTTGCGATCTTCGCCTGCTGATCCTTGAGATCGCTTTCCAGGCGGCGGCGCAGAGCCTCCTCCTCGCGCTGGCGCCGTTCGAGATCAGCGATGCTCTTTGCGTGGGCGGCCAACTCGCTCTCCATGGAGCGAATGCGGCGCGGAGTGGCTTCGAGTGAGGCGCGGAGCTGGCGGATCTCCCCGTCGAGCTGCTGCAGGCGAATCAGGTTCTCGAGGGTCTGGTCCATAGATGGGTGAGTCTAAATCATTCTAGCCGGGCGACAGCGGCGGCGGGACCGATTCTATTTTGCGAGCGCGCGCGCGTTACGGCATTCCGGACGCGCTGCGTCGCGTCTCATAAGGCGAGGCCGCATGAGCCGAACGCAGATGACCATCGCTTGTTTGTGAAATCTCAGACAGCAGAAGAGTAAAATCAGTGGTGATGTTGTTCTCCGCGCCTCCCTTCCGGCTTGCGTTCGTCTCCGCTGCTCTGTTTGTGTGTTCCCTGTTCCCGCAAATGGTTCGGGCGCAGGTGCCCTTGAGCGCTTCGCTTTCCAAGAAGGTGATTGCGACAGCGGCGCCGGCTCCGCTGCTGCCGGAGAGCTTTGCGGGCTTTGAGCTTCAGGGCAAGCTAGAGAAGATAACCGAGCCGGGTCTGGCAGATGCGGGCAATGCTCAGGTGCTCGTAGAGGACGGCTTCCGCGATTTCGCCTCGGGCACCTATAAAAACAACGTAAACACGGTGACGGTCCGCGCGATGCGATTCGGGGATGCCTCCGGCGCATATGCGGCTTACACCTTCTATCGAATCCCGGGGATGGCTCCGGAAGACATCGGCAAGGGCGGAGCAGCCAATGGCGACCGCGTGCTTTTCTGGAATGGCGCAACGGTGGTGGACGCGAAGTTCGACCATCTGACTGCGATGTCTGCAGCAGCTTTGCGCGAGCTCGCGGAGAGAGTACCGACGATCGGCGGAGCGGCAGGTATGCCGCCGGCATTGCCCGGTTTCCTGCCCCGCACCGATCTGGAGCCGACGCACACGCGCTATGCGCTGGGGCCGCAGGGCTACACACGCAGCGGCGGAGTGCTGCCGGCCGCGCTGGTTGACTTCAGCAAGAGCCCCGAGGTGCTCAGCGGCGGCTTTAACCTGCGGAGCGGAGACGGCACGCTCACGATCATCGAGTACCCTACGCCGCAGATCGCCGCGGAGCGCGAGCGGGCGATCGCGGCGTATCTGAAGGCCGGCAATCGGCCGCAGCAGCCCTTCACAGCAGCGTTGGAAGGCAGCAACGCACAGGCGCTTGCCACGCGGCGCAGCGGGCTGCTGGTCGGCATTACGAGCGGCGGGTTCGATGCGGCCGATGCGCATAAGCTGCTGGACAAGGTGAACTACGAAGCCTCTGTGACCTGGAACAATCCTTCGGGCTATGTTCCTGAGACGACAAAGGCGGCACGGCTGCTGGTGGATGTCGTGACGTTCTGCCTGATCACCTGCGGCGCGACCTTCCTGCTGGGACTCTTTCTGGGCGGGGGACGGGCGCTGTACCGCATTGCACGGGGCAAGCCGGCCTCCTCCGTGGAGGAGATGGAGTTCATCAAGCTCAATCTGCGATGAGGGAGGACTGTGGCAGGTATGCGACCGGGTGTGGCCGGACTGCTACAGGTGTGCATCCCAAATTGACTCAGGATCAGTGCAGTGCTTCTACTAACCTGAACAATTGGCGCAGCTTAGCAGGTGTGAAAATCTTGCCTCAAGCGAACAAAGGGCGAATATCGGGCCGGGTACAGCTCTATCCCCCTCCCCATTTAAGGCTATTAAAATCTGCCGTTTACGATGAAAATGATTTGGCCTTGACACCCCAATAGGCCACCCATACTATGACGCCAAGAAAGTTCTGATGGCCTTGCCTCCGTTGGAACTATTCTCCCTAGAGAAAAAGCCACCCTGTTGCCGGGTGGCTTTTTCGTGTTCGCGGAGGAATGCCCCCGGCCGATCCGGGAACATTTGACCTACGGACAAATGGCTAGACCCAGCTCGCGGACGATCGAGAGCGCGGCATCACGCGGATGCACCTGCGTCGTGTCGATGGTCAGGGTGGACGGCGGCATCTTCGCTTCGCATGCTTCAAAGCCGTCACGCGATTTCCGCAGCAGCTCTACGGAACGCATCTTGTCGAATTCTTTGCGGCTCGACCCTTCCAGCCGGCGCTCCTGCTCCTTGGAAGACACGGTCAGGCGCACAAACACGACGGAACCACCAGCGCGATCAATTTGATCCTGGACTCTCTGCGGGAACTGCTGCGACACAGTCGGCTCCGGCGCGAAGGTGAACAGGATGGAGCGACCTTCACGAGCGGCCTCACCCATCACGGCGAGCCAGAACGACTCGCGCAGCGCGACGAAAGACGGAGTACCGAATGGAAAGACGGACCCAACAGCATCCACGATGAGGTGGTTATGAAAGACGGAAATACCTGTAAGCGCGGCGATCTCACGAGCGATGGTCAGCTTGCCGGATGCGGGCGGACCATGGAGAAAGATGAGCTTCATTGCGTCACGATACAGGGACTGGAACGCCCGGCCGCAGCTTTGCCGTTTCTGCTTCTCAACGCTACAATCCACTAGGGAATGCCGACGTAGCTCAGTTGGTAGAGCAGCCGATTCGTAATCGGCAGGTCACCGGTTCAAGTCCGGTCGTCGGCTCCAGACAAGGTGGAATCAAGCTCGGTTCCCCTTGGGTTTTGTACCCCTTTTTCCTCTTTTATTTACGCTTTGCGGCTTGCACCGTCTGCCGCGACTCCGCATAATCGCGCTAAAGCATCTTCGGAATCCTGTGATGTACGAGGACTCTCTCGGCAGTTGTGGAACGGTCTACAGCGATCCCGATAATGCTTGAGCAGTCTGGAGCAGATGGGGCTTCGTCCCCTCGACGAGCGTGACGCTGTGAGCAGATATAGCCGTCAGGACGTTCTTCGCATTCTGCGCCTTCATGCCCGGCAGATTTCGGCATGGGAGCGTGCGGGCCTGATCGAGACGGGCGAGTCGTACAGCTTCCAGGACCTGGTCAAGCTACGAAAGCTTCGTGATCTTCGCGCAAATCGCGTTTCCGTTGCCAACATTGTTGCCTCCGTGGATGCCATGCAGGCCGTTTCCGGCATGAGTAATCCTCTGCTGGAAGCGACTGCCTCGCGCCGCGGTTCGCGCGTAGTCTTTCGTCATTCCGGTGCGGTCATGGAGCCGATCGCGCGGCAGTTCGTCTTCGATTTCGACGCGCCGCCTGCGGGCGAGCTGTCGGTGGTGGCGAATACTAATCCGAATCCCGTGGCTCTGGACGGCCGCGTCTCTGCATTGTTCCTGCAGGCGGTGCAGCTTGAGGAGAGCGGCAGGATGGACGAAGCGGCTGAAGTGTACGAAGAGGTGCTGCACCTCGATCCGCACCACGCGCCTTCCTCCATCAACCTGGGCACGATCTGCTATAACCGCCGTGCCTTCCGGCGAGCCGAGGAGCTGTATCGCCGCGCGACGATCTCCGATCCCGGGTACGCGCTGGCCTTCTTCGATCTCGGCAACGTGCTCGACGAGCTGGAGCGCCTGCCCGATGCCATCGAAGCGTACCGCAGCGCCATACGGCTGGTGCCCAAGTATGCCGATGCGCACTACAACCTGGCGCTGGCCTACGAGCGCACCGGCGAGCGGCGGCGCGCTCTGCGCCACTGGACGCTGTACCTGAAGCTGGACCCGGTGGGCCCATGGGCGAACCATGCGCGCACGCAGGCGCGAAAGATTCTGTCGCGGGAGAAGCTGACGATCGTGCACCGCTCTCCGTGGGTCTCGCGGCGACGCCCGGAAACGAGGAGTGCGCCGGTGCCTGCCGAGCACGGGCCCGGCCTTCCCGCCTGAGCCGGCATTTCCTTAGAGTGCAGGCAGGCGGCGCATCCAAGTCAAGCAGCTCTATGCAAAGAAAGCCTGGCAATTCGCGGCCGGCGACGCGCGCGATCCCACTGATCTGCCTGCTCTGCGCGGTGGCTGGTTCTGTCGATGCCTCGGCCTACCTTCTGAGCGGGCGTGTCTTTGTGGCGAACATGACGGGCAATACCGTGTTGCTCGCCATCTCGGTGCTGCAGCGGAATCGTGGAGAAGCTGCGCTGCGCGGCGGCCTGGTGGCAGCGTTTCTGGTCGGAGTGATCATCGCGCGTCTCCTGGTCAGGATCGCCGGCGAGGCACCCACGAAGACGCAGCGCATCGCTATTCTCGGCATCGAGTCAATCGTGCTGCTCATGCTGGCGTGGAAGAACGCCGGAGCTCATGCAGGCCTTTTGCTATTGCTGCTGGCCTGTGTTCTCGGCGTACACAATGCCGCCTTCCGATACATCGGCGGTTTCCACCTGAACACCACGTTCATTACCGGGGACCTGGAACTGCTGGGCGAAGCGATCATGGATGCCGGTCATTCGCGCGCTAAGGCGAGCGCCTTCATGCTGAGTTGGGTGGGATATGCCGGCGGAGCATTGCTGGGTGCACTTGGAGCGGTGAAGTTTGCTCATCACGGATTCCTGCCGTCGATGATGCTGGCGGTGGTATCGCTCGTGGCTGTTTTGCTGATGCCAGAGCGAGCCGGGCAGCGACCGGCAAAGTGATCTGATAGAAGGTGTGGCCATCGCGCCGTTGCGAATTCCGTCAGGATGCGTGGGTTCAACTGAGCCTGCTACACTCTTCCGTTTGACGGAGACTGCGCGGCTTCTTTCACCGTCAATCTGTAGAAGTGAGGTTTTCATACCATGTCCGTAGTTGCCCTGGAATCTCCCCATGCATCGCCGTTGAGCCGGCTTTCTGAAGATGAGTTGATGTTTCGTGATACGGTTCGCCAGTTTGCCGGCGAGATCATTGGGCCGCTGGTGCGCAAGATGGACGAGGAGCAGCATTTTCATCCTTCCCTGCTTCCGCAGCTCTTCAATCTGGGTTTGATGGGGATTGAAATTCCGGTGGAGTACGGCGGCGCTGGCGGCACTTTCTTCGAGGCCATTCTGGCGGTGGAGGAGATCTCCGCGGTCGATCCCTCAGTCGGCGTGATGGTGGATGTGCAGAACACGCTCTCCATCAACGCGCTGCTGCGCTGGGGCAGCGAGGCGCAAAAGAAGCAGTATCTGCCGAAGCTTGCGACGGAGATGGTGAGCGCGTATGCCCTGAGCGAGGCCGGCTCCGGCAGCGATGCCTTTGCGCTGGAGACGCGGGCGGAGCGCAAGGGCGACCATTATGTGCTCAACGGGCAAAAGTTGTGGATTACGAACGCGAAGGAAGCCGGCGTGTTCATCGTCTTTGCGACAATGGACCGGGCGGTCGGCTACAAAGGGATTACGGCGTTCCTGGTGGAGAAGCATTTTCCCGGCTTTTCTGTGGGCAAGAAGGAAGACAAGCTCGGCATCCGCGCTTCCTCGACCTGCGAGCTGATCTTTGATGACTGCAAGGTGCCGGCCGCGAACGTGCTGGGTGAGGTGGGCAAGGGATACAAGATTGCGATCGAGACGCTGAACGAGGGCCGCATCGGCATTGGCGCACAGATGCTGGGGCTGGCGCAGGGCGCATGGAACCACGCGGCGCGCTACGCGAAGGAGCGGAAGCAGTTCGGGAAACCGATTGCGGAGTTCCAGGGCGTGCTGTTTCAGCTTGCCGAGATGGCAGTGGAGATCGAGGCGACGCGCATGATGGTTTACAACGCGGCGAGGCTGAAAGATGCGGGACTGGACTTCGTGAAGGAAGCGGCGATGGCAAAGTACTTCGCCTCGCAGGTGGCAGAGCGCGCTGCCAGCAAAGCGGTCGAAATCTACGGCGGCTATGGCTTTGTGAAGGACTATCCGGTCGAAAAGCTCTACCGGGATGCGAAGATCGGCAAAATCTACGAAGGCACCTCAAACATGCAGCTTCAGACGATTGGGAAACTGCTGCTAAGCCAAATCAAATAGCTGAGGTTTCGCTCCTGATTTTTCTCAGCGACGCGCCTCTCTTTCGCTTCCGTTCTGCGCCTCGGTCATTCGGCAGGCAACGGTCCCGCGCGTAGTACAACTTCACAATGGAAGGGTTCGGATTGTCCAGACGATGGAAGTCGATCTTCGTGGCGCTGCTGGTCACTTTGCCTGCAATGGCTTTTTATCTCCTGTTGTCCAAGACAGCGGTGAACCTTCCCATCCTCGACGACTACCAGATCATACTTGGTACAACCAACCTGTTGAGCCAGACGCACAGCGTGGCCTCCCAGGCGGCGATCGTGCTGACCAGCGAACATAACGGCTACAAGTTGATGTTTGAAAATGGGATTGTATGGACGCTTTATGCTTTGACCGGGCGCATACAGATACTTCCCCTCGTTGTTCTGGGGAATGCTTTCGCCCTGGTGATCTTCTTGGCCGTCGCACTCATGGCAAGGGATGCTGCGAGCGATGTGCTCGCCTGGTTCATCACGCTCATACCCGTATCCTATTTATTGTTTCAGCTGCAATATGCTTCCGCGCTGAATTTTGCTTCTTCGTCGCTTCAACACCTCGCGGTTGTGGCCTTCTCGCTCGTTGCCATCTACCTGCTGAGCCGCCAGACGCCGGGTACGTTTGTGCTCTCTTGCGTCGCCTCGGTCCTGGCCATCGCATCCTCGCCCAATGGCTTCTTCCTTGCGCCCGTGGGATTGTTGATGACCATGCAGCAGAAGCGCTGGAAGCAGCTCGCATGGTGGGTTGCACTGTTTATTCTCGTGCTGGCGCTTTATCTATTCCGATACACCGGCGCGCCGCCAGCAAACGGGAGCCAGCAGGCCGCATCCACCTCGCTTCACCACATCAACGTTGGCTACGCGCTCTCCTTCCTGGGTTCGTCCGTTGCTCGCTACTCCTCGGTTCTGCCTAGCGTGCTGCTGGGCCTGCTGCTGTGCGGAATCGCAGGTCTGGCAACGGTACGCCGCTATTTCCGGCAGAATGCAGCAGTCTTTTACTCAATCCTGTTCATTCTGATCAATGCGATCGCGGTCTCGGGCTTGCGATCGGACTCCGGAGTAGCCCAGAGTCTTGCTTCGCGATACCGCACCTATTCGAATGTGATGCTGGCGTTTTCATATCTATTTGTTGCGGAGAATATTCTTCCGAAATGGAAGAGCAGCGTGGCGCGACGCACTGCCTTCGCCACCATCACTGCGGTCTCGATGACGTTTTGCGCAATCAGTGACGTAGCCGGTGCGCGCTTTCTCCATGAGAAGAAGCTCGCCCTAACGCGCAGCTACAGAATGGAATGGCAGAATCAGGCCGCGGACAATTCCCCTGATGCAGAGATGGACAACAATCCGGCGCTTCGGCGGCAGATTGAGGCGGGCATCTACGCGGTGAATCTGCCCATATTGCGAGAGTCGGTGCGGCTGGGGGTCTATGCGCCTCCGGCGCAACCATAAGACTTCGATGTGCCCGGGTTACTCTCCGGACGGCCGAATCGCACGTTCGATCTGCACCACGTGATGCCGGGCGTGCGCGCGATGAAAGCGGCGCCATTGTTGTACGTTCAATGGGCCGAGCAGCCCCTGGTTCAGCACGGCCGCACCATGAGCTTCCGACTCGATGCGGTTGAGCATGCTGTCCATGGCCGCCAGGGTGGTGCTGAGGCGGGCGATCAGATCGTCTCCGCTCACCGGAGACGGCTCGTCTAGCGAAGGTTGTACGGCTTGCGGAGCAGATCCCCCCTTCGGGAAGTAGCCCAGGTCACAGATCAGCCATCGCACGGCGCGCTGGCGAATGCTGGGGCGCGTCTGAAGCGGCCGGCCCTTCTTCAGGCGGTCTTCGATGCCGGCGATGGTCATGCGCCAGGTGGCGGAGAGGTGCTCGACTACCTGCTGCGCGTTCCACCGGGCCGGGTCTCCGGCTGGATGGCGAGCGACCTGCTCGACGGAGCAACCGGCTAGCGGCGCGCTCAGCAACTCCCGTATCTCGTCCAGCAGAGGATGCACAGTTGCCATTGTGGGCAGCGCGATACGCGATGGTCAAGCGAGCCGGCGCGGCTGCTCTTCGCGTATGCTGTCGCTTGCTCTCAGGAGGGCGTTCCATGCGGCAACTGTGGGTCCTGGTGTGTCTCGTGATGGCTGCTCTGAGCTGTGTGTCGGCGCAAACGCAGACTCAAGCCGAACCGCTGAAGACCAACGGCGATGTGTGGTGGAAGCATGCGGTGATCTACGAGGTGTATCCGCGCAGCTTCCAGGACACGGATGGCAATGGGACGGGAGACATCAAGGGCATTGAGCAGCGGCTGAGCTATCTGAGGTCGCTGGGCGTCGACGCCATCTGGATCACGCCGATGTATCCGTCGCCGCAGGTGGACTTCGGCTATGACATTGCGAACTATGAAGCAATCGATCCGCAGTACGGCACGATGGGCGACTTCGACAACCTGATGAAGGCGGCGAAGCAGCAGGGCATCCGGGTGATTATGGATATGGTGATGAACCACACCTCGGACCAGAACCCGTGGTTCCTGGAGTCGCGGTCGTCGAAGACCAATCCCAAGCGCGACTGGTACATATGGCGCGACGGCAAGAACGGCGGCCCGCCGAACAACTGGCAGTCGTGGTTCGGCCACTCGGCGTGGACGTATGACCCGAAGACCAAGCAGTACTACTACCACTACTTCTATGTGCAGCAGCCAGACCTGAACTGGCGTAACCCGGAGGTGCGCAAGGCGATGTACGACACGCTGCGTTTCTGGCTGGACAAGGGCGTGGCCGGATTTCGCATCGATGCGATCTCGCGGCTGTTCGAGGATCCGGACCTGCACGACGATCCGATTCTGCCGGGCACGAATGCCTTCGGCGATCCGAACATCCAGCACAAGTACACAGACAATATGCCGGAAGTGCACGATGTGCTGAAGGAGATGCGGAAGCTGGTAGACAGCTATCCGGGAAATCCGGTGCTGATCTCCGAGGCGGACGAGCCGAACATTGAGGAGCTGTCGAAGATGTATGGCACGCACAATGATGAGGTGCAGTTGCCGATGGACTTTCAGATCGCGGATGTAAATGAGCTTTCCGCGACGAAATTTCGCAAGCTGTTTGATGATGTGGAGAACAATCCGGCGCATGGGTGGCCGGAGTACTTCTTCAGCAATCATGACCAGGCGCGGCAGTGGGACCGCTACGGCGACGGCAAGCACAACGACGAAATCGCGAAGTTGATGGCGGCGCTTGAGCTGCTGCCACGTGCCACCCCCCAGATGTACTACGGGGAGGAGATCGGCATGCGCACCACGGTGCCCACCCGGGTGGAGGATGTGCGCGATCCTGTGGGCGTGACCGGGTGGCCGAAGGACAAGGGGCGCGACGGCGAGCGCACGCCGATGCAGTGGACGCCGGCGCGGCCGAATGCCGGGTTTACGTGGCCGACGGCGAAGCCGTGGCTGCCGGTTCCGCCGAGCTCGGAGACGTACAACGTGGAGACCGAGTCGAAAGACCCGAACTCGATCCTGAACTTCTACAAGCAACTGCTGGCGCTGCGGCGGACGGAGCCGGCGCTCAAGAACGGCGGCTACGTGACCATCAATCCGGATGATCCGAATGTGTTTTCATTCCTGCGGCATTACCTGGGGAATGGCCGCTCCGTGCTGGTGGCGCTGAACATGAGCGACAAGCCGCAGATGGTGACCTACGACCTGAGCTCGCAGGGGGTGACCGGCGGCATTGGATTGATGCTGCTGAACAGCTACGGTTACGAGAGCAAGACGATCCGGCTGGATCACCTGACGATTCCGCCGTTTGGGACACTTGTGGTCGGCGTGAAGTGACTTGCCGTCACGGGCACATGCGCCTGCGGCGCGTTCTGATGGGGCTCGCTTCCTTTGGTCGCTCCGTCCGCTGCTGTTGTTTCCTCGCGGCGAGAGGTAACGGTACCCACCCCCCCTCCCCCCTCCCGTCACCGGAGGCTGGCCTGTAAGCCGTTTCTTTGCTACGGGATAGACGGCCTCCCGAGGGCCAAATTCGTCTTTCTAAAGGGCTTATCGCTGAATTCGTCATTCCAGAGGAGTTAGCGGCGGCAAATGCCCCGCAAATGGAAAAAGCCACCGCCGTGGTGGCTTTCTTCTTCCGACTCTATTTCCAGTGTAGCGAAATGAGGGTATTTAACTGGCACAATTTTGGGGGTTGTGCCGATTCGGGAGTTCGGGTGCTGAGATGGCGACTCGCTTCGCGCCGGCTGGATCTCCTCGGGTCGCGTCAGCAGCTTCGCGGAATGAAACATGACAAGTTATGTCATATTTCGGCGCCTTCTCTTGCCTTGTAAAGGATGACGCTTCAAAGCACGCGACCCGTGTAGAGTGAAGTTTCCTGTGGAGACATTCGTTCCGACTCGAAGCCGCGCTGAGGTTGTCCTTCTGTGGGCGCAGTTGATCCTTGTGCTAGGGGATGCGCTGGCGATTTCGCAGGGCTGGGCTTTGGAGAGCAGCGGGCCTGGATGGGTGACGCTGGTGCCGCTGGTGTGCGTGCTGCCTTCGGCGGCAGCGTTTCGGGAGACGCGGGCCGCGGCGATCGGCGTGACGGCGGGCGCAGTGGCTTCGCTGATCGCGATTGCATGGGGCCTGTCTTCGCACGGCGGCGGATGGAGCGCGATGCTCTCCGGGCTGGCCGTGTCTTTCAATCTGACGTGGCCGCTGTTTGTCGCAGCGGGGATGCTGTTTGCCGTGATGCGGGTGCGGCTGGACCGCGAGCGCGAGGCGAGCCGGCTGCACCGGCACACGCGGGCGAACCAGATGGAGCTGGAAGCGAGCGAGGTGTGCGGGTGCATCGCGTGCGAGCGGATCTATTTTCCGAGCGAGATTGTGCGCTGGCTAGAGGACGGGACGGCGATGTGTCCGCACTGCGGAGTGGATGCGGTGGTGGGGTCGGCTTCGGGGATTCCGATTATGCCTGGGGTGCTCCGGCGGGCTCATGAGCGGTGGTTTTTGGTTGGGTGAGTGAATTAATGCACTGCCTCGGTCGATACAGACAACGCGACTGTCTCCCGTTTTGCTGGCAGAAGCACTAACAGGACGCCGCCGATCACAAGAAATAGGATGACATCAGTAAAGTTCCGGTGGACGCCGTGAAGCCAGGCTTCCACGGTTTGAATCGCCATCACCACGCCATGGGAGATGTTCCACCAAGCTGCCAGAGCAATCATCGAGCGATGCTCCGATGGCCTCCTTGCGGCCAGGAGTAAAAATATCCCGACCGGAATGAAGAAGCTCAGAAACATCGGCTCGGTCTCGTTCTTCCGCTCCAAAAGCCAGCTGGAATGCCACAGATCTAAAAATAGAAAATAAATCAGGGAAAGATTCACCAGCCCCACGATCACCAGGACGATCTGTGTCAGGCGTTCTCTTCTCATATTGACCTCACTTGAGCGAATCTTGTCGCGAGCAGCGGCTCACGCAGAGGATTTACAAGCTAGCAGGCAGCTTCCGGTTGGCGGACAATCCCCTCCGAACTAACTACGGCTTCAACTCCTGACCAAGTCCACGCCTGCCAGACGATGACCGAGGTAGCTACGGTTTCGATCGTTGCGAAGAACAAATACTCTGGAAAAGCGGGTGGCCTGCCCCATCCGGCCAGAGGCGGAACGAAGGTCAGGAAACCGTTTATAAGGGTCACAACGCACCCCGCGGTGATATTCGCCAGCCGGTTCGCTCTAAATCGGAGCAGCCGACATGCCAGAATCATGGCTATGGGTATTTCCATCAGGACCGCTGAACCTATCAGAGCCCATGGGGAGAGAGGTTCGAATGAATTTCGCGAGCCAGCAATAGCGAACAGGGCAACGACGTCCGCATATAGGTAGTTCAATAACGCGAAGATCCACAATAGAGACAACCGCTCCTTTGTGTCATGCATGTCAACCTCCTACGAGTCTGCTTTTGCTGCAGGCAGGGTGCAGGTAGATGAGATAGCGGATGAGACGGAGCTGACAGTGCTCGACCAGGTCGTGCAGCAGGGCGATGTCTCTTTGACGAAGACCGCGTGCGATCCGCTGCGTATCGGTTGTCACGGCCTCCGCCCGCATCCCGTCGGATTCAAGCATACGAAGGGTATACGGAGCAGGCTGCTGAAATTACGCGTGCATAGGAAGATTCTGCGAATAGGGATCGTCGCCGTGCTCGATGCGGAGGGCAACCTCTGCCGATCTAGCGACTTACTTGATATGTCCCGCTCACACGCGGAGCCGAGAAGATGATTCAATGCTCCGGCCGGCGATCATTTGGCATAGAATTCCGGCACTAATAGGAGACTGCTATGCCGACTTACATGGTTATGTCCAAATGGACTTCGCAGGGTGTTCAAAATGTTAAACAGAGTCCCGCGCGGCTGGATGCGGCGCGGAAGGCCTATGAATCCGTAGGTATCAAAATGTCCCATTTCTGGATGGTGACCGGTCAGTACGACATGATCGCGATTTTGGAAGCGCCCGACGATGTTGCAGTTGCAAAAGCGATTCTGACCTCTGCCTCTCAGGGAAGTTTCACGACTGAGACCTGCCGTGCCTTCACAGAAGACGAGTACAGGAAGATCATTGGTGGGCTGCCTTGATTGCTTACTGAGGCGTTGTGGGCGGCTGACTGCGAACGCGAGGCAAGCCGGCTGCACCGGCACACGCGGGCGAACCAGATATCTTTGTGATCGTTGCGGCCTTAGTTTCTTGCATGAACCGGGTGACCGCTGGAATACCGCCGTCCTGCATTCGATCACCGTCATGTAATCTCTGTGCAAAAGGAAGCTGCGAATTATGAAGATACTGCTCTCCGCGTTGTCGCTCCTCTTGCTGTGTGTCTTCGTCTTCCACCAAGCTTCTGCTCAGGAGTCGAAGAGTGAAGCGTGTCACATCGTGTTGCCGGGGATCACTTTTACTCGATCGCTGAACGGTGCTGCCGATCATGCCAGGGTGAGCGATGGCAAGCTGACGCTGAAGGCTGATGCGAAGCGGGACAACTTCCGCGACCCGAACGGGACGGGCTCCAATGACAGCGCGCCAGTGCTGCTGACCGAGGTGGACAACACGAAGCCGTTTACGCTGACGGCCAAGATTACACCGACGTTTCTTGCGACGTATGACGCGGGAGCGCTCTATATATGGGTGAAAGATGATCTGTGGCTGAAGCTGGCGATGGAGATGGATGAACGCCATAAGACCAGGATGGTCACCGTGCGCACAACGGGGACATCGGACGACAACGATCACGAGGTGGTGACGGCGAAGAGTGTCTACATGAAGATCTCTTCCGACACGAAGGTGGTTGGGTTCTACTACTCGCTCGATGGGAAGACGTGGCAGCTGATCCGGGTGTTTAAGAACGCCTATCCTTCGACGATCTGGGTGGGAGTCAGCACGCAGTCTCCGGCCGGCAACGGGACGACCGCGTTGTTCGAAGACGTGTCGCTGACGAAGCAGAGTATTACGAATTTCCGCCTTGGGAATTAGGCTCGGGCGCGTAGGAGTCCCTTAACCGCACATCCGTGGGACTCACCGCATCCTTCGCCGTGCTCACGCCGATGTATAAACACCACAGACATGGAAACGCGGAAGGACACGCTTTGAGAGGAGAGCCATGAGCGAACTGTTGCTTATCGCCAGACTGGGTATCCACGATGGAAAGCTCGACGAGTTCAAGGGGCTTGCCGCGAGATGCCTGGAACTGGTGCGCACGAAGGACACCGGGACTTTGGAGTACGTGCAGTACTTGAACAGCGATGAGACGGTGTGTCTGGTGTTTGAGCGGTATCGTGATTCGCAGGCCATTCTGGATCACCAGAGGAATCTGGCGGACGTGTTGGCTGCGATTGGCCGGATCTGCTCTGTGTCTGGAGAAGTATGCGGAACGCCCAGCGCGGAATTGACGGAGCAGCTGAAGGGTGGGCCCTTTGATGTCTACAAGCCCCTTTTAGGCGAATCAGGTAGCTAATAAGGATGCTGTTGCAGGTGCATGGGAGCCAGCTCTGCAGCTGACCAGCGATGCATCTGGGCCACCCCTGCATCTGACCAGCATCAAGAGGAGTTCCATCATGCCTGAGCTTTCTGAAACGTCCATGGGTACGTCCGAGATTCCTGCTGATGATCCTCGACGCGGGCGGGTGGTGGCGCGGCCGGACTCGGATGCTTCGCTCGAGCATATTGGGCTGGTGGGGGATACGTATACGATCCTGCTGCGCGGCGAGGATACGGCGGGGCGCTATTGCCTGATTGACATGCACATTCCTCCGGGTGGCGGGCCTCCTCCGCATCGTCATGATTTTGAGGAGACGTTCGTGATCCTTGTCGGCGAGCTGGAGGCTACGTTTCGCGGGGTGAAGCAGACGGTCCGTGAGGGAGAGACGATACACATCCCGGCGAATGCGCCGCATCAGTTCCGCAACGTCTCCGAAGCGCCGGTGCGCGCGCTGTGTACCTGCTCGCCTGCGGGTCAGGAGAAGTTCTTTGAAGAGGTGGGCGTGCGGGTGGCGACGAGAACGACACCGCCGCCGCCGCTGGACGCAGCGGGTGAGAAGGCGTTCCGGGAGAAGGCCGGGGCGCTGGCGGCGAAGTATCGCACGGAGTTTGTGCGGCCGGCCTGATGGCTGCAATCGCGGGAGGGGGACTTACCCGAGCGATGAGGGAAGGTGCGGGCGAGCGGCCGGGGCTTGGTGTCCGGCGGTCGCTTTCTAACCGTGGGACTTGACGCCGTATTTCTTGACGACTTGCTCGATGCTTGGGCCGGCAGTTGCGAGGTCTTGCGGATTCATGGCGGGCGTCATGGTGATGCTGGCGTCGAAGGCGAGGAACCAGGGCTCCGCGATGGAGGGGATCTGCGAGGTTTCCTTCATGTCGAAGACGATGTAGCCGCAGCGCTGGCCATATTCGTTGGCGACGAAGTAGGCTGCTTCGGGCTTGAGGTCGTCGAGAATTGCCTTGACCCTGGTCCCCAGGCTGCCGCTGCGAGCGGCGGCGTTGCCGGCTTCGACGGGGAATGAGACTTTCATTAGCATGCGCATCGTTGTTGCCCTCCCTGGGCGGAGGGATTTTACGCCCGGGAGAGGACAAGCAGCTTATTTCTTAGCTGGACGATGCGCTTACCGCGGCTGAGGCTAGGGTGCGGGCGGGGTGGCGGGGTGCTCCATTCCGGAATGCGCTGCGGCCTTGAAGGGCATGGGCATGCTGTGGCCCTGGTGGCAGGTGCCGCAGCTTACGGTCTTCTGGTCGGGCGCAGCGTCCGGGTCGTGGATCTGGGAGAGATATTTGGCGTTGATCTCGTTGGTCATGGAGATCATGGTGCGCGCCGTGTTCTTATCGGCCTTCATGTCGGAGGCGAAGTTGGGGCGCCGGGTGGCGGTGTCCTGGGCGTGGCAGAAGGTGCACTTGACGCCGAGCTGCTGCGAGTAGCCCTGCATGATCTTCATCAGGTCGTCGGACGATATGTCCTTGGGCAGCACCTTGAGGTTGACCGGCTTGGGCATGGCCATGGGGCTATGGCCCGCAGGCGGGGCGGATTGCTGGCCGAGGAGCGTGGAGGGCGAAAGCGCGGGGAGGGCGGCGATGACGGCTGCCATGAGGATCGTTCGAAACATGCCAGGGCTCCGGATGGGAGATGTCGCTGCTGAACAAATTAGCAATGCAAAGCGACACGGTTTAACGCGCATCGCCCGGTGGCACACATTGTTGCACACTTGGCGGGCTGTGTTCCTGCCTAAGCGCAACACAAGAACTTTCCGGCCCTTCTCCTCGCTCAGGAGGTGACAGCGATGAAGTGTGGTTCTGGAGTGCAGGGCGATGAACGGGTCGTCGCCGGGGATGCACGGCTCGTCGCATGGCCAGCGCGGATTGCAGCTTTGGTGGTTCCAGTTCTCTCTCAGCAGCGCCTAGTGTTAGGCCGTTGGCAAACGTGCTTGTGGATGCCAACAGAGACGCTGGTTGAAAATCTGCTCCTGGTTTCAGGTAAAAAGAGAGGGATCTATGCTTCGCTCATTCGCTCTTCTGGCATTGTCAGTCTGCTCGGTAGCATCGGCATCTGCAGCAGTGACAAATCATCATTCGAATCACGCGAAGGACGGCCGGGTGTTTGTGACGCTGGTCAACACCGGGGTCACGTTTATGGACGTGAAGGTTGACGGCCAAACCTATACGGTGCAGCCGCACAATCTCCTTACCGTGAAGGGCCCGGCGGGGACGGTGGTGTATGCAGCAAGCTCGTTTGGCAGACTTCATCGCGGCGATGTGCTGCTTGCGCTGACACCGGGGCTGGATCAAAGCCGCATCACCATCCGGTAAAGTTCCACGAGGTTTGCGGGCTCTTGGAGGGCAGGTCCTATCGGGCCTGCCCTTTGTCGTTTGCGCGAGACGTGAACGCCAGCGGCCTTTGGGGTAGATAGACCGGGCCCGGTTATCCATCGGAACAGCGGAAAATGGCCGAAGATCGCCGTGCCGACCGATAGAATTACAGGATGGCGGAGTGGGCGAAGGTCGATGTGGTCGGGGTGGGGTTGAATGCTACCGACACGACGATCCATATAGCGGAATTTCCGGAGTGCGGGTCGAAGGTGGAGTACGACTCGGAGCGGGTGACGCCGGGCGGCCAGGTGGCGTCGACGGTGGTGGCGTGCCAGACCTGGGGACTGGCGACGCGATATGTGGGCAAACTGGGCGATGATGACGCGGCGCGGCTGCACGCGGAGGTATTCGAGCGGCTGGGCGTAGAAGCGCAACTGATTCATGCGGCGGGGACGGCGAGCGCGCGGTCGCTGATCCTGGTGGACCGCCGGGGCGAGCGCACGGTGATGTGCCGGCGCGATGAGCGCGTTGTGCTGCAGCCGGAAGAGTTAAAGCGCGAGTGGATTGTGAACGCGCGCGCGCTGCATGTGGATGGACATGACACGGCGGCTGCGCTGCGGGCCGCGGGGTGGGCGCGCGAGGCGGGCGTGCCGGTGGTGGCGGACCTGGATGAGATTTATCCCGGGGTGGATGCGCTGATCGAAAAGATCGACTACCTGGTGGTGAGCCGGGATTTTCCGCGGCGGCTTACGGGTGAAGCAAGTCTACGGACGGCGCTTAAAGACATTCAGCAGCGCTATGGGTGCGCGCTGACGGCGGCGACGCTGGGTCCGGATGGCGTTCTGGCGTGGGACGGCCGACGCTTTCTGCACGCGGCGGCCTATCGCGTGCCGGTGGTGGACACGACGGGCGCGGGGGATATCTTCCATGCGGGATTTATTTACGGGTTGATGCAGGGGTGGGAGTTGGAGCGGCAGCTTGATTTTTCCTGCGCGGCGGCGGCTTTGAATTGCATGCATGAGGGAGCGCGGGGCGGCATCCGGCCGGTGGAGGCTGTGGAGGCGTTGATGGCTGCGACGGCGCGGTATGAGGGGATTGAGGACTTGTCGGTTTCAGCTGTGGGCTGAGGGCTCTCGGCTGTGGGCTGAGGGCTCCTTGGCTGTGGCGTAAGCGTGCGGCCAGATCTCTCCACTCCGCGCCAACGGCGCTCCGGTCGAGATGACGAATTTCGTTTTTCAATCTAATTCCGGTCGAGATGACTTTTACTTTCAACCTAATTTGAGGACTTATGGCTGCACTGATTGATGCCATCGATGTGAAGCGGAAGATGACGTTCGAGTACGAGAATGTACCGTACTACTGCATGGATTCGGAGATATCCACGCCGACGGCGCGGGGCGGGCAGACGCTGGTGCGGCTGCGAATGCGCAACATGCTGACCCGCGCGGTCTTCGATAAGACATTCAAGGCGGGCGAGAAGTTCAAGGAGCCGGACCTGGAGACGGTGGATGCTTCCTATCTCTATAGCGATGGGGATGGATCTTACTTCCTGAACCAGGAGAGCTTCGAGACGCTGGCACTGGCGGCCGAGATGGTTAAGGACGCGCTGGACCTGCTGGTGGAAGGAACGATCGTAAAGATCGATATGTACAACGGAAACCCGATCGGGCTGGAGCTGCCGCCACAGGTGGAGCTGACCGTTGCCTATACGGAGCCGGGCGTGCGGGGCGACACGGCTAGCGGCAGCGTGACCAAGCCGGCGCGGCTGGAGACGGGCGCGGAGGTGCGGGTCCCCTTCTATATAAAGGAAGGCGAACGGATCAAGGTGGCGACCGAAACCAGAGAATTCGCTGGACGGGCATAAAGGCAGCCAGCGTATGATGCGCGCAGTCTGGAGGTCCAGCCTGTGCTCGATGAGCTTGAGTCTCGCCGTAGATTCCTTCGATTGGCCTGTGCGGGCGTTGCCGGCGCTTCACTCGGCGTAAAAGCATTCGGCCTGGCCGATCAGCCGGCCGGCACGGATAAGCGCGACGCAGCCACATCGTTGAAGCTGCTGATGGAAGGAAACGCGCGTTTTGCCGGGGGCCATGCGGAGCATCCGGAGCGGACGCCGGCGGATTTCTTACCGCTGGCCGCGGGACAGAAGCCAATTGCAACAATATTCAGTTGCGCCGATTCGCGTGTGCCGCCGGAGATATTGTTCGACCGCGGTATCGGAGAGTTATTCATCGTACGTGTTGCCGGGAACTATGTGAGCGGTGCCGGCGCGGCGGTGAAAGGCAGCCTGGAGTATTCAGTTGCCGTGCTGGGCGTGCCGCTGATCATGGTGCTGGGGCACAGCAACTGCGGCGCGGTGAAGTCGGCGATAGAGCAGGTGGGCAAGAACGAACCGCTGCCTGGATCCATCAACGACCTGGTGAACTACATCAAGCCGGCGGTGATCGAGTCTGAGCACGAACCCGGCGACCGGCTGGCCAACGCGGTGCGTGCGAATGTGCGGCACGGCGTGGAGCGGCTGAAGGGACTGGAACCGATCCTGGCACCGGCGGTGCGCGCAGGGCGGCTGCGCGTGGTGGGCGGCGTGTACAAGCTGGAGACGGGTAAGGTAGTGCTGCTTGATTAGCCCCTTTCGGGCTTCTACCCGCATGGCCGCTGTTCATTTCTTGATTGGCCCGCAGTGATCTTTCGGTATGATGAGGCGCTAGAGCATTTTCGCTTCTACTCGCCCTAGTGAAGTTCGCAACGTGTGGCTTTTCTTGACGGAAAAGCCACGACAAGTTCGATTGCGTAGCATAGACCGGAAGCGAAAAGGCCAGTTCCCCCAAGCAGAGCATGTACAGGCGTCTCCTTGAGGGACATGGCAATTCCCTGCCTGCTTTCGCGCCGACACCACTATCGACAGGGTTATCAACACGGATGATCAGGAGCCAAACATGAGAGCAGTGATTGCGAGCGTTGTATTGTTGCTGAGCACGAGCATTGCCGGGCACGCGGACACCGTGATTCTGGCGAAAGGCGCAAGCTATTCCGGACAGTTCACCGGAAGCGTGGTGAAGTTCACCGACCAGCAGGGCATCCAGTACACATTCCCCCGGGCGGATGTGCAGACGCTGGTGTTCAATGCCTCCGCGGATACGGTGACTTTACGCAACGGCAAGAGTTACGTGGGGCATTTTGCCGGAAGCGACCCTGTCGGTTTCACGGGTACCGAGGGTATCCAGTATCAGTTTCCGGTACATGATATCGAGTCGTTGGTCTTTAACGGGGCCGGCCAGCCCGCCCCCACGCCGGAACACGCGAAGGTGATTCCGTTTGGCACGGACATCGTGGTGCGGACGGACGAGACGATCGATTCGGCGAATACGCAGACGGGGCAGCTCTATCGCGGCGCAATCACGGAGCGCGTAGTGGATGCGGCTGGCGGCGAGGCGATTCCCGCGGGCGCGCCTGCGCAGCTGCTGATCCGGCAGGTGGAGAGCGGCGGCGCCACGGGAAGCCCGGAACTGGTGCTGGATCTCTATTCCGTGACCATCGATGGAAAGCAGTATCGCGTGGTGACGTCGAATGTGGATGAGAGCAACGACAAGGGTCTGGGCAGGAATAGCCGAACGGCAAAGTTTCTGGGTGGGGGCGCCGCGCTGGGAGCGCTGATGGGCGGTATTTTCGGCGGCGGCAGAGGCGCGGGCATTGGTGCGCTTTCGGGCGCGGGAGGCGGCGCGCTGACGCAGATATTTACACGCGGCCACGTTGTGAAGGTTCCAGCGGAGAGCGTGCTGCGTTTTCGACTGGAGCATCGGCTGGTGCTGCAGGCGCCGTAAACGTATCCGTGTCGATGATGCCAAGGAAGCGATTGTGGAAGTCAAAGGATACTTCGATACCGACCTGGTAAGTAAGCTACTCGCCCATCGGAATGAGCCCTCTAACCAGCACTCTCGTTAGACACTGCCAGATACATGATGGAGCAAACCGGAACTTACTCACCCTGGGAGCCAATGATGCTTTCTGAGCTTTTGCCCCGAGCTGCGTCCGTAACGGACGGTGCAGCCTACTGGTTTCTCAATAGCCTCAACATTGTCATGGCGACGAGCGAATCAACGGGCGGAGCATTTTCCCTGGTGCATCACACGGCACCTCCGGGTCACGCCACTCCTTACCACCTTCACCACATCGAGGATGAGGCCTTCTTCGTATTGGACGGTGAATTCACCTTCATCTGTGAGGGAAAGAAGACAGTGCTTGGCCCGGGCGGATACGTTTTTCTGCCGCGCAATATTCCACATGGCATACGGTGCACCGGCACCTCTGCCTCTACGATGCTGATTCTGGCGATGCCCGGCACGGGCTTTGTGGGCATGATGATTGAGATGGCCGAACCGGCGAAGCAGCGGGTCCTACCCGCCCCCAGCGTTCCAGATATGAATAAGTTGGCGATGCTTTGCGCGAAGAACAAGATCGATATCCTTGGGCCGCTACCCGACTGATCCAATCAAAACAAAGAGTATCGAAGCTTATCTTTTCCAGTCACAGATCTCGGTGAGCGGCAAATTGCCGATGCACTGGTTGAGACGCCCATTTTCGACAACCATCTGTCGAAGAAATCCGGAAACTGCGGCAACCGGCTGGCGGATTGAGCCGTCTAGTGATGTGGGTAGAACCTGGGCGGCTGTTCGATTCTGCGCAGGGTGCTAAGCCGAGAGCCTTCCCCTGATACATGGTCAAACGAAACCTCAAGCTGTCCGCCGTGGCTTTGGCATATGTCACCCTGGCTATTCCCTCGACAGCACAACAGTTGAAGAGTCGAACGCAGGTCCAAGCTCCCCAACCTTCGCAAACCACTGACTTCAACGATGACATTTACTACCGGAACAAGCTCGAATTTTCTCAGGAAGTGGGAGTGCTTCCCGTCAATATTCCCTTCGTCTTCGACTTTCTCATAGGCGATCCCTATAACCAAAAGCCTCTGCACTACACTCTGGTTCCGATCTTTCCTTCGCTGCGCTGGCACATGGGTAAGATCAGCGGTCCATCGATTCTTCGCGGCAATACCGATCTCACAGTCACGCTTTCCTTCACCGCGATCCCGCGTGGTCCGGAGACGCGTTATGCAGCTTTCGACACAGGCATCCGCCGTAATTTCGTCCAGCGCAATTGGAGGGTCGCGCCCTATTTTGAGGAGCATATCGGAGCCGGCTTCATCAATGCTTCCGGCCCGCACGGCGTGCGCTACGGGCAGGGGCAGGATTTCACCTTCACTCTTATGGTGGGCAGCGGCGTGCGCTACAACTTTAATCCTCGCTACAGCATGGCGATCGGATGCGCCTACATGCACGTGTCCAATCTGTACTTATCTCTCCCTCAGCATGATGACAATGGGATCAACGTCTACGGCCCGATGGTGGGGTTCAACGTACGGATCGGAAAGCCCAAACAAACCATCGTGCGGTAGCTGTAGTCACTGAGAAGGATGCCAGGTCATATCGACGCGGACCGGGATTTCGTTTTTGATGGGCACGGTGAGGAAGGTTGGCGGCTGGATCTTGAAATCGCTGAGCGTGGAAGGCACGACGCCGCTGATGTGGTGAGTTGCGCCGGAGATGGACTGCTGGAACGCGACCTGCGTGTAGTGAGCGGTATTGCCAGCGAATTGAACCTCAAGATCGCAGTTGAGCGTGGGCTGGCTGAGAGCGGATTGCGGCAGGTGGAAGCGCACGGTGACGAGTGGATACGCCGCGCCACGGGTGACCTGGATCATGTGAAGGTCGCGATTGGAATCGCCTGAATCAAAGGACTTGACCGGGACAGCAACGAGAAAATCGCACTGGCCCGCGTGGCAAATGCCTTTCCCGCGCGCGGCGCGGGTGACTCCATCCACTTCGTGAATCGGATGCGACATGTGGTAGCTGAGCGTGGACTGATCGAGTATCCATGACTGGTCGGCTTGTGACTGGCCGGACTGGGCGGCGCTCCGGACGGTGGAGCAGGCGATTGCCGGGAGGACGCAGAGGAGTGCGAGAAACAATGTGCGTCGCATGGCTGCTCAGAGTTTGAAAGAACCGAAATGAATGGGCCAGGAGACCGCGACGATGGCGGCGCTGTAGGCAGCGACGGTCGTCCACGCGACTGCGGTGTGGGCTGAGGCGATGCCATGGACCTTCTCATTGTTGTTGGCCTGATTGAATGCCATGGCGCCGAGGATCGGGGTGAGCACCATGCCGGGCGCGTGCACATAGATCAGATATTTGTGCCATTTGATTCCGCCGCGCGCGGGCTGGTCCGAGATTCTGGGCGCGCGGATCGCATAGGAGGCGGTGATGGCGTACATGGTGACCGAGGTTGCGCCGAGGGCGACGTGGATGTCGCGCCCGACGGTATTGCCGTTGCCTTTGCGGGGATCGGGCGGAGCGGCCGCGGAGCTGATGCAGGCCCCGGCGAGCGGAACCAATGTGAGAATTCCGAGACGCTGGTGAATGCGCAGCATCCGCGTGTGCCGATCGAGGCGGGCCTGCATGTCGGGATCGGGCTTGGTCTGGCTGGGTGTGAGGCCGAGATCGCCGAGTGATGGCGCGGATGGAGCCTGCTGCGTCTGGCTGTCGGGTTTGGGGAGGGTCTGCCTGGATTGCTGCTGCTGTGGCGCGTCTGTGGTTTGACTGCTGGCCTCGGAGGAGGACGGCGTTTGCGGCTCAGGAGCTTCCGGCAGAGACGCAAGCGTGACTACGGGTGCGGCTGATTGGCTGTCCTGCGCGGGAAGCACACTGGGCAGGCTGAGAAAAGCGAAGGTGCCGGCGGCGGCAAGCAGTAAACACGATGGTCGTGCCTGGAGCGGTCTGGACGACATCAGGCCCTTCTGAGCCGCGGCAAGGATTGTACCAACTGGCCGCGAAGCATCTCCATCATACGTCGACCCGGCTTAAGGCGGAGTGAAGGGGGTTCGCAACGTTCGGGCAGTGGAGGTCCGGGCGCGATAGCGCGACCGCACCGCTCGAAAGAGACTGCATCTCACTACGTAGAAGGGAGAGCGACATGAGCACCAAGGACGAGCACGGCGAGAAGAAGAAGACGGTGACGACTCCGGCAGAAACGCAGCGGCAGGAGGAGACGGGGCGCGAAGATCCGGCGGAGCCCGACGAGGTGGGCAGCGCGAAAGAGACGACGACGGTGCGCGGACGGAACGAGTCGCAATCGGTGCGGCGCTCTGCCTAGCGTGGAGGGAAAAAGCGGATCTCTCCACTACGCGCCTTCTGCGCTTCGGTCGAGATGACGGGATCTGCGCGTGTGGCGCTTCGGTCGAGATGACGAGGCAGGATCGTTGGGAAACCGGGCGCGCCTGGGGCAAGATGGCTCCGGGCGCGCTTGCGCTTCATGCCACTTTGCGCGCCTCTCCCGGCTCGAGCTTTACCTTGAGCCAGCCGCTCTCGTGCCGGTCGAAGTGATGATAGGCATCGATGGCCGAGGCGACGGGGACGCGCTGGGTAAAGAACTCTTCCGGGTGCATCACGCCGGAGCGAACCAGCTCGACGAGGCGGGGAAGGTATTTGCGGTGATTGCAGTTGCCGGTGCGGACCGTAAGGTTCTTGTTCATCATCTCGCCGACTGGGAATGACTGGAGCTGCGGCGGATAGACCCCGATGATGGACAGCGTACCGGCCTTGGCGATGGAGGTGACGGCCCACTCCAGTGCCTGGGTGGGTGCTCCGCCGATCCACCAGCTCCGCTTCGCTTTGCTGACATCGGGATCGACGGTCTTCATCTGCTGCTCGAATTGCTGCTTGTGTTTCGCATCAGGATGGGCGGTGGTGGCGTCGATGCCTACCGCATCGATTACGCGGTCCGGACCGGAGCCGAGGGTGAGCTCGCGCAGAACCTCGACCGGGTCTTCCCTGCTGAAGTCGATGGCTTCGGCGCCATGGCTCCGCGCCTGATCGAGGCGCGACGCGACCTGATCCACGGCGAGAATGCGACCGGCGCCGAGATGTTGGGCGCATGCGATGGCCATCATGCCGACGGGGCCACAGCCGAAGACCGCGACCGTGTCTCCGGAATGGATATTGGCCATCTCGGCCGCCTGGTAGGAGGTGGGCAGGATGTCACTCATCATGATGGCCTGATCGTCGGTGATTTCCTCGGGGAGCTTGACGAGGTTGGTTGCGGCATAGGGAACGCGCGCGTACTCCGCCTGCAAACCGTCCAAGCCGCCGGCGTTTTCCGGGCCGCCGAAGAAGACGGTGCCGCCGAGCTTGCCTGCGGGATTCATGCGATCGCACTGCGCATAGAAGCCGGCGCGGCAGTAATTGCAGCTTCCGCAGCCGACGGTAGAGGGAATGATGACGCGATCGCCTTTGCGGAAATTACGCACCGCGGAACCGATCTCTTCGATAACGCCGACCGCCTCATGGCCGATGATGCGGCCCGGCTTCATGCCGCTGAAGGTTCCGCGGATGAAGTGAAGATCGGTGCCGCAGATGGCGGACGCCGTGATGCGCACGATGGCGTCGTTGTCATCCTTGATTTTTGGCTCGGGAACATCGGCAAGCCGGATATCCCCCACTCCGTGAAACACGACAGCTTTCATTGCGGATCTCCTGATGGTTCGGATGCGGAGTTTGCAGGAGATGTTCCTGCGCGGAGATTGATATCACCGAGGGAACCTGCGCGCATCATCTTGATGGAGTCCGGGTATTATGCCTGCATGAAAGCGAACCGCTCCAAGCGTTCCAACCGGAAGGCGGCGTCTACCGCGTTGAAGCAGCAACTCGGCCAGCCGGGCCAAGCGGCTTTGGAGACAACGACTCGAACGACGAATGACCGCTTCGGGCGTTTCGCCGCCGCCGCATCCGGGTGGTTGGGCTCGAAATGGGCATTCTGCGGGGCGATTCTGGTCATCGTGGCCTGGGCAGCCTCGGGGACTGCATTTCACTATTCGGACACATGGCAACTAGTTATCAATACTGGCACCACGATTGTTACGTTCATGATGGTATTTCTGATTCAAAACACGCAGAATCGGGATGCGCGCGCGATCAATCTGAAGCTGAACGAGCTGATCCGCGCTTTGGATAAAGCGCGGGACCAGATGATCGATATTGAAAACCTGAGTGACCTGGAACTGGACGAGCTGCAAGCCCGGTATGAGGCAATCCGCAAGGCATGTGAGAAGCGGGAGACGGGCAGAGCACCAGCGAGCTGAGTCCTCTCGAGAGCGAGATAAGAGCTGCATAGCGACTGAGTCGCGGCAATATATTGCCATATTTTCCAACTGCTCCCGGTAACTCCGTCCAAGTACCTCGCTTTGGGTACTCTCGAACCAGCACACAACCATAGTTTCGTGGACTGACCTTTGTATTTGAGATAGGTCTAAAGGAGCGAGCCTGGCTTTACTCGTCAGGCCGTGGTCTGTATACCGTTGATCTGCTTCTGTGAAGGCGGGCGGAGTGCCAGCGCTCCAACGAGAGCGACGCCTTCCAAGTAATTCTGCTTTGGGCCCATTGACGTTCAACCTATTTCCGAGTGAGTAAGAGCACGCAATGAAGATGCGTTATCGCTACCCGTCTGCCTTGAGGATTGCCTCGCCGCTGGCGCTGTTATTGCCAGCCTGCCTTCTGATTTTCACCGGATGCGGCGGGACCAAGTCCGCCACCGGCTCTACCGGTACCGGCGATCCTGCGGCTCCGACGGTGAGCGTCACCGCGAACCCGGCCTCGATGGTGGCAGGCGGCTCATCCACGTTGACCGTAACCGCGGCGAACGCCAGCCAGGTGACACTGAGCGGATCGGATGGGAGCAGTTATACCCTGGCGGCGAGCGGGGGAACGCAGGCCGTCCATCCCGGGGCAACGGCGACCTATACGGCGACGGCTACGGGCTCTGGAGGCAAGGCATCCGGAACCGCCACCGTAACGGTGACAGCCGCAGCAGCGGCTCCGACCGTGACGATTGCGGCGAACCCAGCATCGATTGTGGCGGGAAGCTCCTCCACTGTGACGGTGGCCGCCACCAACGCGAGCGGCGTGACGGTGAGCGGAACAGATGGCAGCAGCTACACGCTGAGCTCAACGGGTGGGACCCATGCGGTGAGCCCTGCCGCGACGACAACCTACACCGCGACGGCTACAGGAGCGGGAGGGAATGCTACCGCGACGACCGTCGTAACGGTTGCAGCAACGGGCAGCCATACCACGGTGACGATTGCGGCAAGCCCGACATCGATCGCAGTGGGCGGCTCATCCACGCTGACGGTAAAAGCGAGTGATGCAACGGGGGTAACGGTCTCCGGCTCGGACGGGAGCACCTACAAGCTGGCCGCGAGCGGCGGAACGCAGAAGGTGACACCGGCTTCAACCACAACCTATACGGCAGAGGCGGCGGGAGCAGCCGGGAATGTCTCGGCGACCGCAACGGTGACGGTCTCGCCCGCAGGCAGCACGCAGGCGATCAACCACGTGATCTTCATGCTGCAGGAGAACCACACGTTCGATAACTACTTTGGAATGCTGAATCCATACCGGCGCGCCAACCAGTGGAATGTGGGGGACGACGGCAATGTTTACGACGTGGATGGGATCGACGACAAGCTGAACATCAGCAACAAGAACGATGACGGTGTCTCCATACCGCTGTTCAAGATGAAGTCGGCGTGTATTGACGATGCTTCTTCGGCATGGCTGGAGAGCTATGGCGACGTGAGCGCCTACAACCGCCTGGAGAGCCGCCCGATCCTTAATAACGGATTTGCGCACAATGCCGCGGGTTTTGCGAGGAGCTGTGCCGCGCGCAATGCATGTTCCGGCGACTTTACGGATTTGGCCGGCCAGCGCGCGATGGGCTACTACGACCAGGATCTGCTGAATTACTACTACTACATGGCAGCGCAGTTCGCAGTGTCCGACCGCTGGTTCTCACCCATGGCTTCCAAGAGCACTCCCAACCGCATCGCCACGCTGAGCGGCGGCACCACGCAAGGGCTTGCGTTCGATCCGGGTTACGACGACCATGTGGGCTCACTGGCTGTGCCGAGTATCTTCCAGGCCCTGGATAGTGCGGGCGTGTCGTGGAAGGTGTATTACACGGACACAGCGGGCGAGTGCGGCGCGGCTGACTCTGACTGCGGGACCGGTTCGGCGAGCTATCCCGCGACTACGCTTGGCTATATCACTTACGCGAAGCATTATCTGTACCCCAATCCAACCCATGCCGCCTGCACCGGGACGACCCAGCCTTCCAGCGTGGTAGGCGATACGACCAACTACTTCTGCATCGACACAAACCATGTCGCTCCGCTGGCTACCTACTTCAGTGACCTCACGAATGGCACGTTGCCGAGCTTTTCAATTATCGAACCCGGCTATGGAGTGAACGACGAGCATCCCGGATCGTTCCAGCCAGTGCTGCGCGGACAGCAACAGGTGGCGAACATCATCAACGCCTTCATGGCCAGTCCGGCGTGGAAGGACTCGGTTTTCTTCTTCAGCTATGACGAGGGCGGCGGGCCTTACGATCACGTGCCGCCGGTGCCAGGCCACTCCAACGACAAGACCGACGCGGCACTGGGAAGCATTCCGGATGTCGCGAGCATCTCCGTCAATCCGGACAAATACAATCCATGTCTGCCGCCTGCGGGCATTGTTGCGACCGGGCATTGCGATTTGCGGTCTGACAGCCCAGGAGCCAGTCCCGGCGATGCGGCCGCCATACACGGCTTTGCGGCGCAGATCGGGTTCCGGCTGCCGAATATCGTGATTTCGCCATTCACGCGCCGGCACTATGTTTCGCATATCCCGATGGACCACACGGCGGTGATGAAGTTCGTCGAAGACCGTTTTATCGGCAACGGGAAGTATCTGACGGCGCGCGATGCGGCACAGCCGAACCTGATGGACTTCTTCGACTTCACGAACGTGCCGTGGGCCACGCCGCCCACGCCGCCGATGCCGGCGTCCAACGCATCGCTCGGCTATAACGCATGTACGCCTGCGAATATGGGGCCGTAGCCGGATATTGCGCGGGCAGCAGGTCAGGACGCGATGAAAAGATCGGCTACCAGCGACTCGGGGAGCGCGCGGTGAGCGCAGCCATAGGAGCGGTTGTGAAACCGAAGGCGCCGCGCAAGCGCCAACCGGCGAACTCCATCTCATGGGCGGTGCTCTTCGCTACCTGCCTCGTGATGGCTTTGTTGCTTTTCTTTTTTCTTCGAGCCGGCAAGGAAACTATCTTTGACACCTTCTGGGCCTCCGGCGCAGCTCTTCTCCATGGGATGAACCCGTATGCGGCCTATCCACTGACCATACAGTCCCACCTGCAGATGCCGGGCGCGACGCAAATAGCGGGGGACATCAACCTGAACCCGCCTTTCATGCTGCCGCTCTTTCAGGTTCTGGCCCACCTGACGCTCCCGCAATTTACCGTTGTGTGGACAGCGGGTTCCTTTTTACTTCTGACTTTTACGATCTGCCTGCTGCTCGTGCACAACCCGATGATGCAAAAGCGGCAGATCCTCTGGCTCCTGCTGGCGTCGCCGATGACAGACACCCTGCTGAGCGGCCAGATCTATTTCCTGCTGCTGCTGCTTGCGGCGCTGGCCTGGATTTCAGTGGACGATGGGCGAGAGCTACCCGCGGGGGTCGCGATCGGGTTGCTGGTCGCAATGAGACCCACGCTTCTCTTCTGCCCGGCGTTCCTGTTTCTTGCCGGCCGGCGGCGTCTCGCGCTCCGCTCGCTCGCAGTTACGCTGGCGATAAGCGTCGCTCCGATCTTTCTGTATGGACCACGAATCTACCGCGAGTGGTTTGCCGCGCTCGCCAATGATCCGCACTGGGTCTTCACCGCAAACATTGCCATCGCACCCTTATTCCGGCGGCTCGGTCTTTACCCGCTCGGCATCGCACTTGCCTTCAGCGCTGCTGTGGCCCTTGCATGGCTTGTCTGGAGGAAAAAGCCTGATGCGAACACCGCAATCGGCATCGGCTACTGCGCCGGTATCCTGTGCGCACCGCTAGCCTGGTCGGCTTATGCGATCCTGCTTGCCCCTGGATTCGTCTCGCGCCGATGGAACTTCCCATCGCACATCGCAGCGGTTCTACTGATGGTGCCTTCGGCGGTCACAGCCTTTATGTCCGGGTCACGCATCGGGATGGTCTTTGGAACCGGCTTCTCTTTTGTTGCCGTCTCGATCATTCTTGCTGCATTCCTGCGGGAGCTTAGCCGACAAAGAGATAGGCAGACATCGTCTTTGGCCGCTGACTGTGCAGGGTAGCTCGATGAAGATCTTAAAAATCGTCGAGGCCGTAATTGTTTGTGCCTGCGCACTGAGCTTTGCGCTGATGTCGCTCGCTATCTGCATGCTGCTGATCACGGGCAACGGACTCGTGCATCACGACGCGATGTCTTTCTGGACTGCGGGGCAACTCTTCGCACACGGGAAAAATCCCTACGACGCCGCAGAGACCCTTCGCATACAGCAGGCTGCGGGGCTCGACACCTCCTATGCTCCGCTGATCCTGCGCAACCCTCCCTTCGCGCTGCCGCTGGTGCTGCCACTCGGATATATGTCGCAGCGCTGGGCTACGCTGGCCTGGTCGGCGCTGCTGCTTATCGCGTTCGTTCTCTCCGTGCGGCTGCTGTGGGACATCTTTGGACGGCCGAAGGGCTTGCTGCGCTGGCTGCCATACGGCTTTGCGCCGGCACTGATCTGCATTCTGGTGGGACAGAGCGCCATCCTGCCGCTGCTCGGTGTCGCGTTGCTCTTTCGCTTCCAGCGCACGCACGCCTTCGCTGCGGGGGCGGCGCTCTGGCTCTGCATGTTGAAGCCGCATTTGCTGTTGCCGTTTGCGGCTGTCCTGCTGCTGTGGACGATCCGGGAACGACGCTTCCGTATCCTTGCCGGCTCTGCGGTCGCATTCGCAGCCAGCATTGGCATTGCATGGGTTCTGGATCCGCATGCGTGGTCGCAGTATGCCGCGATGGTGGGCGGCTCCAGAGTGGAGCAGGAGTACATCCCCTGCATCAGCGTGGCGCTTCGCCTCTGGCTGCGCCCGGCTGCGCTGTGGCTGCAATGGCTGCCCTGCGCTATCGGCAGCGCGTTCGCGGTCGTCTACTACTGGCGGCGACGTGCTTCCTGGGATTGGCGCTCGGGCGGTAGCCTGCTTCTGCTCGTCTCCGTGCTGGTTGCGCCGTATGCCTGGGTGAGCGATACCGCACTTGCACTGCCGGCCATGATGTACGCAGCCACCAAATACCCGTCGCGCGTTATGCTGATGGTCCTTGCAGCCTTGATGGTGTTGCTGGAAGGCGAGGCCCTGCGGGGAACTCCGTGGCATTCGCCACTTTACCTATGGCCGGCACCCGCATGGCTGCTTTGGTATCTGTGCAATCACGCTCTTGCAGCGGCTGAGGGGCGCGCGACTCAGGAACCGGTGGGGATACCGGTCTTATAACGCGGTGGTGCACTTGAGGGGTTGGTGCGCCCGGAGAGATTCGAACTCCCGGCCTATTGCTCCGGAGGACTTGTTGCACAAGAAAACAACAACTTAGCGGACTTTGTGCAGAGTTGTACTGACCAATATCCATGCGGCCCTAACCCTGCGCCTAATCGACCGATGCAAGTCGGCACAAAGAGAGCCACTAGGCACGAAATTGGGCACATTCGAATTGCCCATTTCCCGACATCTGCACCTTCATTGAGCCTGTAGTCCAGAGCAGAGTCGCTGTAAGTCTGGGCTATTTCCGTACGCCGGCAACTGCAAGATAATCCGGCCGGTCGGCGATGGTGCGATGCCGGTAGAGGTTCGCGATTACACGATCCTTTAGGAAGAAAACGCCGGGCATCTGCTGGATGTCTTCTTTGAGGAGGCCGATGCGGTATTTAAAGATTGCGCCTCGCAGCCATCCGATCCAGACTGCCGGCCGGAAGAGCTGCCAAAAGCTAACGCGTGCCAGTGCGAAGCCGGGGTCGCTGTAGAGCGAGCCGTCGGGGTTGCTGACGCGCTCCACATCGGAAAGATTGTAGTAGTCGAAGTAGGGCCTTGCCCGCTCGGGCGAGCCCAGGTGGACGAACGCTGCTTGCACACCTAGCCTCGTGAGTTCGGGACGAACTTTTGAGACATCATCGATGGCCTGGCGGCAAAAGGCGCATCCGAAATGACGAAGGAAGACGAGCAGAACCGGACTTTCGTCGACAAGCTGCAGCAGGGTTCTGCCCGATTCTGTCCGGGTCCTGTCCAGCAGTGCCGTCAGAGCAGCAGAATCATTTTTGACTGCCATGTGGAGTGCCCGCTAGCGTGCCTAGGATCGTAAGGCAGGGGAGCGGAGGTGTCAAAGTCTTACAGGCTTTGACACTGAACGGATAAAAAGCGATGGTTGATGCGCGCGCATACCTCTAACGAAATGGCCTGGGCAGGAAGCGGTTTCCATCCTTTAGAAGCCTGGACACTCGCGAGAATCGCCGGCCACTCTTCGATAGCTATCTCAAGCCGTTATGTTCACCCGTCGCAGGATGCCGTCTCAAATGCCATGTCCCGGCTGAGTGGGCACAATATTAGGCACAGCGGCGTTGAGGCGAAAAATTCCGAGGCAGAGAATGCATCGGAAGTTATTGAGGGCGCAGGAGACGTCTGGTGCGCCCGGAGAGATTCGAACTCCCGGCCTATTGCTCCGGAGGCAATCGCTCTATCCAGCTGAGCTACGGGCGCACTCCTGTGATTTTACATGAGCGCTGTCAGGGGCTTGCGGAGAGCTCCGGCCGAACCGGTTACTGTTGATTTCCACTTGCTTCGGCCAAACGGCATACACTTGGCGCCGCCAGGAAGCAGGATCCAATCCTGACTGTGGTGCGAAAGGAAAGACAAACATGAACGGAAAAAAGGGGAGAGTTCTCGCGGGGCTGTGCGCCCTCGGCATGGCTGCCGCGATCGCTGCGCCCGCGGGTGCGCAGACCTCAGAGGTTAAAGAAAAGCCGCCGATGTATACGTACATCAGTAACTGGGCTATACCCCGCGCGCAGTGGGCCCAGATGACTAAATCGGACGAGACCGATCGGCCGATCCTGGACAAGGCGCTCGCCGGGGGCACGATTGTGGCCTATGGCAATGATCTGGCTGTGGTTCACACTCTAGACGGCGAAACACACGACCAATGGTGGGCGGCAATGTCATTGGCCGGGCTGATGAATGTGCTCGAGCAGTTCTACTCGAGTGGGAGCGCCACGTTGCCGGTCCTCGCCAGCGCCACCAAGCACTGGGACGAAATCACTGTCAGCCGCTATTACAACTGGCATACGGGACCGATCAAAAATGGATACACCCACATCGGGCTTTATAAGTTGAAGCCGGATGCCTCCGACGATGCGGTTGAGTCGGTAAGCAAAAACCTGGTCGTGCCGCTGCTCGAAAAAGAGCTTGCCGCGGGAACGATCGCCGAGTACGAGATCGATACCGAGGCAATCCACACCGAGGCTCCTGGCTCGTTTCTGATTGTCTACATTGCGACCAGTGCCGAGGGGCTGGACAAGGTCCAGGCAGACGTTGAAGCAGCTATCAAATCCAACCCGCTGAGCGGCTCGGCGTTCAGTTCCATGACCAATTTGTCAGGCCACCGCGATGAGTTGGTTCGCACCAACGCGACTTACAAATAGGCCCTTGCCCCACTCCCCCGGGTCCCCCTCCCTTTGCTGGTTCCCCTTGCAAAATTCAACGATATTTTCCGGAAGTGTGAATGCAAGAGGACCGGTTGCGCGATCTCGCCGAGCGCTACACCGCCGCGTGGTGCGGCCAAGATGCCGGGAGTGTCTCTGCTTTCTACGCAGCCAATGGGTCACTCTCCATCAACGATGGCACTCCGGCGGTGGGCCGGCCCGCAATTGCGGACGTTGCACAGTCATTCATGACTCCATTTCCCGATCTGCGAGTGGTCATGGATGGGGTGCTTTTGGAGGGTGACCGTGCGGAGTATCGCTGGACATTGACCGGAGCCAACACGGGGCCGGGCGGCACCGGACATCGAGTTCGCATCAGCGGCTTCGAACACTGGCAAATTGATGCGGATGAAATGATCGTCTCCTCGCGAGGCCACTTCGATGCCGCCGACTACCGGCGTCAACTCGAGCGCGGGCAGGAAGAGCGCTAGGACTGAACGCCAGAGCGGCCGTCGAACCGCACCCACCTGCAACCAACATGCTTTTAGCGGGAGAACACGGCACCATGCGGCGTGGCGGAGCCGGTCCATCCCTGCGGCCAATTGCGGTTGTCGAAGTTGAAGCCGGGGTGGTGGTCCTGGGGATCGCGGAAGGATTCATCCACTGTGAGCTTGCCGGTGGCCTGATCGAAGCGCACGAGATAAAGGCGATGGATACCGTCGACGTTCGACGTGACCACGATGCGGCTGGTGGCGGCATCCCAGCCCGTCCAATGAGCGAGGTAGTTGCCCGGGAACGAGATGCGCGAGACTTCGACCGGCTTTTCCGGATTCGTGATGTCGAGCGCGATGATTCCGTGAATTGCGGGGATGCCCTCGACAAGATAGTGACCGACGATGGTGGGGACGCCGCATGCCCCGCCGGGAAAGCGGTAGACGAGAGCGGCTTTGGGAGTATCCGTCGCAATGCCGGTGACGTGTTCAAGGCCACAGGAGTAAGTCTGGACAAAGACAGAGCCGTCGGGCGCGCGGCGCGGTTCTTCGGGATCGGTGTGGGCAGTGAGCTGCGGACTGGGCTCAAAGAACGCGGTCCTGAGCAGCTTGAGGTCGGAGAGACGCCAGATTTGATAGGTGCTGCCGGTGGGCTCGAGGGCGCTCATCGAGGAATTGGTGGAGAGGGCGCGATCGATTTCCGGCAACAGAACGACGCTGTAGGGGCAGTAGAAGATGCCGGGATGCTCGGGGTCGGCGGCGCTGGCACTGCGAACATATTTGCCGTTCTGGTCTAACTCGACTAATCCGCCGCCGTCATGGCCGTGCTGGAAGGTGGCGAGGATGTTCTGGTTCGGCAGGCGGAGGTAGGAGTGCGGGTGCATGTAGCCGTTGACATCGGTGAAGGAGCCGGCGATGTGCGGATGCAGAGGATCGCGCAAATCGAAGAGGAAGGTGCGGCCAGCGTCGTGGTCGTTGGCAAAAAGGATGCCACCAGAGGGCATGACGTATTCGGTGTGGTGCACAAGTTTCGTCTGCTGATCGGTGGGAAGCGTGGTGAGCAGTTGGCCGTAATGCGTGGATTGGGGCGATGCGTCGATGACGGCGAGAAAGTCCGTCTGCTGCCCGGCAGCATCACCAGCCCAGACGAAGAGGTAGTGGGGAGGGCCAGGGGGCGGTTCCGCTGGAAGCGCGGTGGTCGATGCTATGGCTGCGATGGAGAGGCCGGCGGCGAAAAGCGCGGACACTGCGAAACGGAGCATGCGTTCCTATCCCGGCGCGGGGGGACGCGGTCGTTGATCACGTTTGATATTGGGGCAATTATAAGGAGGGCCGGGCGGAAGAAGATTATTTTGTTAGGAAGCTTCTCTGACGAGAAGCGGGGCAGCAGCGATTGCAAGAAGCTTTGGGGAATGATTCTGGTTCACTATCGGGCGTCGTCTACTGGATGTAGGCGACGCCTTCGAGGGCGGTCTGGAGGCAATCCAAGGTGCAGCGAGATATTTCCATCTTCGCGATCGATGCGCGGAGGTTCTCGGCATTCGCACCATACCCATGGCCGGCCAGGAAATTCGCGGCGAGTTCGGCCGCCTGCCAACTATCCAATTGACCGCGCAGCAGCTCGGTGCGCAGGTTGGTGAGCTCCGTCTCGCTGAACTTTTCGATCTGCGGTGAAGACGGGAGGGCCGCAGGCACGTCCGCCTGGATTGCATCGATTCTTACCTGGTCTTCCATCGGCTTCCTCCTTTCGCCCCGTACTCTCTTCTTCTATGAACCCGATACGCAGAGAATGTTGCGCCGGTTCAATCGCGCTGCATTCCACTACAGAAAGAGACGCTGGCTTACCCTATTCGTATGTATCGAGAAAAAGAATCTTTGTTGACGACGATGAATCCTGAGGCCGCTGCATGACGAAATACGAAATCGCGGACCGGCATGAAGAGGAACCGAAGCAGGATTTTCTTGAAAAGCGCGGCTTTACATGGGGAGCGCTGCTTGTTTTGCTTGTCGTGACGTTGATTGCAGCACTGGTGCTCGCGTATTTGATGACAGTGCGCAATTTTCCCGCTCACTGAGGAATAAGTAGCTTACTGATAGGCAGCTTCTGCAAGGAGCACCGGTAACCCATCGCGTATGGGATAGCGGCGGCCACAGCCGGCGCAGAGCACCGCTTCCTGCTTGAGATCTTCCTGCGCGAGAGCCCGGAGAGCGGCATGGCAGACGGGACAGGCAAGCAGGTGGAGCGCTGTTTCGAGAGGCAATTTCTTCATTGCCTAGCAGTGTAGGCCACGCATACGGGCGCAGCGCCCGTTTACCATGGAAGGAAGCCTTACGCAGTATGAGCGAGGCAGCACTTACGACGTCCTTACGGGAGGGACATGGGAGAGGCACGCAGGCTGGATGGCGCGACGATCGCGTCTGCAATCAAAGAAGACGTGGCGCGCGACGTGAAGGCGCTGGCGGCGCAGGGCATTCGGCCCGGACTTGCCGCGGTTCTGGTGGGCCATGTACCGGCGTCGGAAATCTATGTACGCAGCAAGGTGCGCACCTGTGAGGAGCTTGGCCTTGGCAGCGACCTGATTACGCCGCCCGAGACGGTGACGACCGAAGAGATGCTGGCACTGGTGGCCGAGCTGAACGGGCGTGACGATATTGACGGCATCCTGATACAGCTTCCGTTGCCGCCGCAGGTGAATGCGAAGCGACTGCTGGAAGCGGTGGCTCCCGAGAAAGACGTCGACGGATTTCATCCGGTGAACGTTGGACGCCTGCAGACCGGGCAACCGGCGCTGGCGCCGTGTACTCCTGCAGGGCTGATCGAGATATTGAAGCGCAGCAATCTGCCGATCGCGGGACAGGATGCGGTGGTGATTGGCCGCAGCGACATTGTGGGCAAGCCGGCGGCGATTCTGCTGCTGGCCGAGAATGCGACGGTCACTATTTGTCATTCGAAGACACGCGACCTGCCGGATGTCTGCCGTCGAGCGGATATCGTTGTTGCGGCGATCGGGCGGCCGGGATATGTCACGGCGGATATGGTGAAGCCGGGCGCGACGCTGCTGGATGTGGGTATCAATCGGCTGACAACGCAGGAGGAGTTTGATCGCTTCTTCAAGGGAGATGCGCGGCGCGAGGAGTTGTTCCAGAGGAAAGGCTCGACGCTGATCGGCGATGTGCATCCCGCGGCGTTTGCCGTATCCGGCGCGTATACGCCGGTGCCGGGCGGAGTGGGGCCGCTGACGATTGCGATGCTGATGGCCAACACGGTGCGCGCGGCCAAGCTGCGCCGCGGAATGTCGCTGTAGGGCGCCGATGCTGCGCGTTGGATTGACGGGAGGTCTGGGCAGCGGGAAGACCTCGGTGGCGGCGATCTTCCGCGAACTTGGCGCGCAGGTGATGGAAGCGGACGAAGTCGCGCGCGCGATGATGCAGCCCGGAGAAGCGGTGTACCGCGAGATTGTCGGAACCTTCGGGCCGGGCGTGCTGCGGGAAAACGGAACGCTGGATCGGCGGAAGCTGGCGAGGATTGCCTTTGCGGAGGGACGCCTGGCGGAACTGAACGCGATTGTGCATCCGCCCGTGATTGCCGAGCAGCGGCGCTGGATGACAGCGCTTGAGAACGAGCAGCCGGAGGCGGTGGCGATCTATGAGACAGCGCTGCTGTTTGAAGCAAGTCGCGCCGCGGGAACGCGGGACTGGGAGAAGCGTTTTGACCGGCGGATTCTGGTGACCGCACCTGAGCCGTTGCGCATCGCACGGTATGTGGCCCGGATTGCGGGACCTCATCCGGATCAGCGGGCACGGCAGTCGCTGGAAGCGGAGGCACGCGAGCGCATGGCTGCCCAGATGCCGGACGAAGAGAAGATGAGCTTGAGCGATACCATCATTCGCAATGACACGTCTTTCGATGAAGTAAGAAGACAGACAGAGGCTGTTTATCGAGAGCTGCGCGAGCTGGCGCGAGGTTCACGATGAGACGGCGAATCGTACGGCAAGGAGAGAACGACCGCATAATGAATGTCCGCCGTCTTGCAGCGCTTGTTATTTTGATCGTCGCTGGATTCTGGTATGTCACTACATTTGGTATTCCGGGCGCCCACAAATTGCAGCGGCTCGCGCGACAAGAGCTGCCCGCGCTGGCGCACAATGTACACCTGAGCCCATCCGTTGACCTGACCGTAGCCGACGCGCAGAGCAGCTACGACAGCCAGGAGCAGAACAACATCGCGGTGTACAAGCGCGTGCTGCCGGCTGTGGTGAACATTACGTCGACGGCGGTGGCGTATGACTGGTTCTATGGCGCTGTGCCGCAACAGGGGCAAGGCTCGGGCTTCATCGTCGACTCGCACGGCCACATCCTGACCAACTATCACGTGATTGAGGGCGGGAAGCAGATCGAAGTGACGCTTTCCAACAAGCGCAAGTACAAGGCACAAGTTGTGCTGACCGACAAACCGCACGACCTGGCGCTGCTACAGATCGACGCTGCGGATTTGAAACCCGCCGTGCTTTCCGACTCGCAGAACCTGCAGGTGGGACAGGCGGTGTATGCCATCGGCAATCCGTTTGGCTTGAGCGGCACGATGACGACGGGCATCATCAGCGCATTGCGCTCTGTACGGGGGCCGGAGGGCAACTTGATTTCGAACGCAATCCAGACGGACGCGGCGATCAACCCAGGCAACTCCGGCGGTCCGCTTTTGAATTCGCATGGCGAAGTGATTGGCATCAACTCGCTGATTGCGACCGACCCGAATGCACAGGTCCCCGTAGAGCAGAGCGCCGGAATCGGTTTCGCAATTCCGATCAATACGGCCAAGGCGATGCTGCGGGATTTTGCGCAGTACGGGCGCATTCGACGGCCTTCCCTGGGCATCACTTCCCTGCCGATCGGGCCGGACCTGGCGCAGCAGATAGGGCTGGCGGCCGACTACGGAATGCTGATTCAGCAGGTGCTTCCCGGCGGAGCAGCGGAACGCGCCGGGATGCGCGGCGGAAGACAGCAGGCCTACCTTGGCAATACGCCCATCTACCTGGGAGGCGATCTGATCATTGCCATCGACGGCCGGCAGGTGACGAACCAGATGGACATGGCGCAGATCATGGATGACCATAAGGCTGGCGATACTGTAACTGTGACGTTTTTGCGCGGACAGCAAAAGATGACCGTGAAGCTTACACTGGAGGAAGCCGGAACGCGTACGGCATAAGACTATGAGCAAGTGGACACCGCGACAGATTCCATCGCAACAGGGCCGGCTTGCAATTGTGACCGGCGCCAACAGCGGCATCGGGCACCAGACTGCCCGGTACCTTGCCCGGGCCGGCGCAGCAGTGGTGCTGGCGTGCAGAAATGCCGAGAAGGGCGAAGCGGCGCGCGCGAAGATTGCTTCCGCGTATCCGGCCGCCAACCTTCAGGTGCGCGTTCTGGATGTCGCCGATCTCGATTCTGTCCGGCGCTTTGCTACGGATTTTTTGACTGAGGGCAAACCGCTCGATCTGCTGATCAATAACGCCGGCGTGATGGCGTTGCCCGAACGGCGGACGACGCCGCAGGGTTTCGAGATGCAGTTCGGAACGAATCACTTGGGCCACTTTGCGCTCACCGGGCTGCTTCTTCCGGCGCTGCTGCGTCAGCCGGGCAGCCGAGTGGTGACGGTGGCCTCGATTGCGCACAAGGGCGGCAAGCTGAACTTCGACGATCTGCATGCGGAGCGCGGCTACGATCCGCGAGGCGCCTATCAACAATCGAAGCTGGCGAATGTGGTTTTCGGTCTGGAGTTCGACCGGCGTTTGCGGGCGCGATCCGCGACGACCGAAAGCGTCATTGCGCATCCTGGAGTGGCAGTTACCAACATCATCAGCAATGGTATGGGGACAGGGTTCAAGGGAAAGATCGTCAATGCCCTGTTGCCGTTTGTGGCTCAGTCGGACGATCGTGGCTCATGGCCGTTGCTGTATGCAGCGACCTCGCCCGACGCGCACGGCGGCGGATACTACGGTCCGGACGGGATTGCGGAGATCAAAGGCACGCCGGTGGAGGTGAAGCCAAAGCCGCATGCAATGGATCCTTCGGCCGGCACGCAGTTGTGGGAGATTTCCGAAAAACTGACCGGCGTCCGCTATGAGGCGTTGAACGCCTAGCTAACGCTTGCGTACGAAGCGGCGGCCTTCGGTCACGTATTCCCCGGACAGCACACGCGTGATCGCCTCGGTGTAAGCGATGTGCTCCTCTGCGAGAATGCGCGCGCTGAGCGTGTGCGCGTCGTCGTTGTCCTCTACGAAGACCGTGCGCTGGAGAACGATGTCGCCGTGGTCCAGTTGCTCATCCACAAAGTGCACGGTGCAGCCGGCGAATTTGACGCCGTATTCATATGCCTGGTGCTGCGCGTCAAGCCCGGGAAACGCCGGCAGGAGCGATGGATGGATGTTGAGGATGCGCTGGGGAAATGCCTGAATGAAGGCGGGCGAGAGCAGGCGCATGTAACCGGCGAGACAGACGAGGTCGACGCGATGTTCGCGCAGCGCGGCGACGATGGCGGCATCGTGCTCGGAGCGTTTGCGTCCATTGGCCTCGATGGCCAGCGCCGTGAGGTCGCGCGCACTTGCTGCTGCGAGGCCCGGCGCGTCAGCTTTGTTCGAGATGACGACGGCGATCTCGGCGTTCGGGATGCGACCGGCGGCGACGCTGTCTGCTATCGCGATGAAGTTAGAGCCGCGACCGGAGAGCAGGATGCCGATACGATGCATGATGCTCATTCGGTATAGCGAACGCTGCGATCGCCTTTGACGGCCTGCCCGATTACATGAAATGGCTCACCGAGGCGGCCAAGCAGCGACTGCGCGCGCTTCCACTTCGCCTCGGGAACGACGGCGATAAGGCCGATTCCCATGTTGAAGGTGCGGAGCATCTCGTCCTGCGGCACGTTGCCGAGCTGTTGCAGATAGCCAAAGAGCGGAGGGACCGGCCAACTGGCGAGGTCGATTTCCGCGGAGATGTTCTTCGGCAGGATGCGTGGCAGGTTTTCCGTGATGCCGCCGCCGGTGATGTGCGCCATACCGGCGACGACACCGGCGCGCGTGAGCTGGCGGATGACCGGCAGGTAGCTGCGATGGATCTTCATCAACGCGCCGCCAGCTTTTTCTTTGAGCGCAGGCACACGATCGCCGGGCTTGTGGCCGGCCGTATCAAAGATGAGCTTGCGGGCGAGCGAGTAACCGTTGGTATGCAGGCCGGTGGACGGCAGGCCGATGCAAATGTCACCGGGACGGATATCTTTTCCGGTAATCAGCTTGTCGCGGTCCACGATACCGACGATGAAGCCGGCCAGATCGTATTCGCCGTCTCCGTAAAAGCCCGGCATCTGCGCGGTTTCGCCGCCGATCAGCGCGCAGCCATTCTCCTTGCACGCCTTCGCCAGGCCGCTGACGACCTTCTCGATGACTTTGTTTTCGAGGCGCCCGGTTGCGAGGTAGTCGAGGAAGAAGAGCGGCTCCGCGCCCTGCACTGCGATGTCGTTGACGCAGTGATTTACCAGGTCCTGACCTACAGTGTCGTGGATGCCGAGTTGGAAGGCGATCTTGAGCTTGGTGCCGACGCCATCGGCGCTGGAGACGAGCACGGGATTCTTATAACGCTTGAGGTCCGGCGCAAAGAGCGCGCCGAAGCCGCCGATGCCGCCGAGCACGCCGCGGGTGAATGTCTGTTGCGCGAGCGTCTTGATACGCTCTTTAGCCTGATCGCCGCGCGCGATATCGACGCCGGCATCGGCATAGGTGACTTGCTGGTTTTTTGCTGCGGGCAACGGAGCTCTTTCTCTCTATAAGTGATGGCTGCGAAGGCTCAGTGTATCAGCGTAAATCAGGCTGCCGGGCCGATTCGAAGCGGTGGAAACGCTGCTCCAGCTCCCACTGCTGTTGAGCTTTTGGATTGTTCTCCAGGAAGGTGGAGCAGGCAGAATCCGGCTCAGGACTGCGCGCCAGGCTGGTGGTGCAGGCGGTTTGTGCGTGGCGATAGTCGTGATCGCGCCAGAGGCTCTGGCCGGGCAGGAAGCTGTATTCGATGGAGTTGCGCGCCATCTCTTTGAGATCAAGGTAGGTGAGGCCGAAGGTTTCGGCGGCTTTTTCGTATTCGTGGGTGATGTCGATGCGGGAGACACCCTCATCGTCGGTAGAGAGCGCAACGGGCACTCCGAATTTGCGATAGAGCGGCAGGGGATGATCTTTGCCCTGGATGCCGAGGATGACGTCATTGCTTGTGAGATTGATTTCGACCAGGACATGGCGGTCGGCCATGGTCTTCAGCAAATCGTAAGGGCGATCTTCATACATCACGTCCACACCGTGGCCGATGCGCTGCGCTCCGGCGATTTCGATGGCCTGGCGGATGTGGAAACGGAGGCCGTCCGGCGGCACGAGGCCGGGCGCGAGTTCGCCGGCATGCAGCGTGACGGGCACGCGCGGATAGAACTGGCGCAGCGCCGCGATCATCTGCATGTGGAGCTTGTAATCGGCCATGGAGTACTGGGCATCCTCGGGCTGGACGAGGTTGATGCCGATGTAATGAGGATGCGGCGAGGTCAGATCGGCGGCTGCGACCTCGAAGCCAAGCACGATCTGTGCAAAGACGGCCGGGGGCGGCATGTTGCGCAGCACCTGATAGAGGTAGCGCACCTCGACCGTGCAGGCCGGCTGGGGTTGCGCGGTATCGCAGTGCTCGCGCTGGCGGCGCTGCTGCTCGAACTGATCCATTTGCCGGCGAATGGCGATGGCCTGCTGACTGAGGCCGCCATCGAGCAACTGCTGGCGCCAGGTTGCATAGTTGGTGCCCGGCGCGACGGGCTTGGCCTGTGTAAACACGGCAACGGCGGCATCAGGAGTGTCCATCAGCTCCAGATATTGCTCGTTCTGCGCGGCGGCGCGCTCGGCGACTTCGTCCACCCACTCTGGTTTATGGCTCTCCGCCAGACCATTGAAGCGATCGAAGGAGGCAAAGAAATGATCGTGCCCGCTGTCGCCGGCTGGTGGCACGAAGGCGCGCATGGAGAACGCGTCCACCAGCTTGTCGTCGAGCGGCTGATTCTGCGGGAGGGTGGATGCGGCGACCATGCCGGTGGGGCAGGGCTCGGTGGCGAGCGCGGCGCCGCGACGCACAAAATCGAGCGCCTGCGGATCGATGCAGACGTGGTCAGTCTCGGCATCCTGCAACCAGGTTTCGGCATAGACGGCGCCGCCGAGATGGTTGTGGAGATCGCCGCCTTTGGGCATGCCGGCCAAAAAGGCGCGCAGCGCAAGCGGGCCGGCGGCGCGTGCCTGCTCCATGCTGGCGGCTGTTTGCTGCTCCGGTGTGCGGGGCTGTGCTGCCCGTGCAGAAAATGCGGCGAAGAGAGCAGCAATCAGCAAGGTAAGGTGCCTTGGATAGCAGCGAGGGCTTAGCATACGCGTCATGGCTCGAAAGACGGCTCGAAAGATGGCTCGAAACGGAGATGGAATTTTGCGCCGGATGGCATCTAGTGTAGGACAACTGCTGGTGTTGCTTGCCACAATGTGCGCGACAGCGCATGCGCAGAGCTGGCTGGCGCCGCTCGAGAACTTTGTGCCGGCGCAGAACGCGCTGCACCTGCGACAGCACGCCGAGCCGCTAAAGCCGTTCACGGTGGCGGGCGAATGCGGAACCATCGTAGGGCAGCAGGATGGCCAGTTTGAGGCGTGGCTCTTTCCGGTAAAGGTGCTGAGCCATATGCGGATTGAGGCTCAGGTTGAAAACTACGATGTGCCGATTGACGTGAATGCGCACGCGGCGGAGATCGACGTGGAGCCGGACCACACGACCATTACGTATTCGCACATCGCGTTCACGCTGCGCGAGACCTTCTTCGCAGCGCAGTGCGGGCCGCAGGATCCGGCGAAGAGCACGACGGGAGCGATGGTCCTGTTTACGCTGGACAGCATTCGGCCCATGACGCTGACCTTCAACTTCACGCCGGAGGTGAAGCCGATGTGGCCGGCTCCGCAGCTTGGAGAAGTGAATGCCGAGTGGGTGCCGCTCGAGCCGCATGTCCCGAACGGAGACAATGAGCCGGGCTGGTACATGCTGCACACCGATTGGCCGGAGCTCGCAGCCGCCGTGGCGATGCCGGGGACGCGGCCGGGCATCCTGCCGCCCTATGAGGAGCGGCCGAAGTTCTACCAGACGCAGTTGATTTTGCACTACGACCCGAAGACCGATCGCGGGAAGACCTACCCGCTGCTGATGGCGATGGGACGCACGCGCGAAGCCGCGAGTCCGGCGGCGCTGGAGGCTGCGCTGCGCGAGCAGAACACGCAGGCGCTGGCGCTCTACCAGCAGACGGCGGACTATTATGCGCACTTCTTCGATACGCGCATGACCGTGGACACGCCGGATGCAGCCTTCAATGACTACTTCCGCTGGGCCGCGCTTTCCATCGATCAACTGCGTGTGCGGCATGGGAACGAAACCGGACTGGTGGCGGGGTTTTATTCTTCGGGGGATTCGGCGCGGCCAGGCTTTGGATGGTTCTTCGGGCGAGACTCGCTTTACACGATTTACGCGATCGACAGCTATGGTGACTTCGCGTTGACCCGCGAGGAGCTGGAGTTCCTGATTGCGCGGCAGCGCGCCGACGGCAAGATGCCGCATGAGTACTCGCAGACAGCAGATTCTGTCGACTGGGCTTCAACTCCATACGAGTATGCAGCGGCGGATTCCACGCCGCTCTTCCTGATGGCGATGGAGGACTACGTGGATGCGAGCGGCGACACCGCGTTCCTGGAGAAGAACTGGGGCGCCGTGATGAAGGCGTGGGAGTTCGAACGCACGCACGATACGGATGGCGACGGCATCTACGATAATTCGCAAGGCACTGGCTGGGTGGAAAGCTGGATCCCGAATATGCCGCACCAGGAGATCTATCTTGCGCTTCTGGATGAGCAGGCGAGCGGCGCGATGGCACGATTGAGCCAGCGCATGCAGAAAACTGACATCGCGAGCCAGGCGGCCGAGCGCGAGAAGACGATTGCAGCAAAGATTCCCAAGGAGTACACGCAGCAGAAGGGCATGTACGCCTTCAGCTACAACGGCGCGGAGGGTGTGGACAACACGGCAACGATCTATCCAAGCGTCGCATGGTGGGATGGGCGTGCTGCACTGCCGGAACCCAACGAGATGTTCGCGCGGTGGGCATCCGACGAGTTCTCCACCGACTGGGGCACACGCGACGTGGGCAACAAAGAGGCGATTTACGACCCGATCAGCTATCACCAGGGATCGGTTTGGCCGTTGTTCACCGGCTGGACGTCTGTCGCCGAGTATCGGACGGGGCACACGCTGAGTGGCTATGCGCACCTGATGCAGACAGCGAACCTGACCACGGCGCAGGACCTGGGCGCCGTGACGGAGCTGCTGAGCGGCGACTTCTTTACGCCGTTTGGACGGAGCACTTCGCATCAGCTCTGGTCGTCTGCCATGGTGATTATTCCTGCTGTCCGCGGGCTCTTTGGCGTGTCGTTCGATGCGGCGACGCACACTCTCACGGTCGATCCGCGATTGCCGGCGCAGTGGGAGCACGCGACGCTGCACAATCTGCGCCTGGGTGATCGGACCGTTGATCTGCACTATGAACGTACTGCGGAAGGCTGGGAAGTGCGCGCGGAAGAGCACGGCGGAGGCATGATCACCCTGCGCAGCACGGTGGCCGGCGCGAAAGTTTCAGCACGCGGGGTGCTGGCAGTGCCGACGCCTGCCGTAGAAGTGGGCATGGACTACGGAGCGGACGGCGCCCTGCCGCTGCCCGGCGCGCGCACCGCGATGCTGAAGGTGCTACGACAGGACGTTGGGTCGCGGTCACTTACGCTGCTGCTGGAAGCCAAGGGCGGTAGCACGCAGACGCTGTTTCTGCGCCAGGGCGAGCGGCGCGGCCGGGTGAATGTGGCAGGTGGAACGATCACTGCAGACGGCAAGCTTGAGATTCGTTTTCCCGCCGGCGACGGCTATGTTCGCCAGCAGGTGACGCTGCGCTGGTAGTCGCCGGCTGTGGATGGAACAGGGCTGCCGAATGCTATACTGGCGCAGTTGTCTCGCTCGCGGCTTCGCTCCGATACAGGTCTCATTCCAGTCCCGGAATGAGAGTGGAAGGTGAAGCGGCATCCCGACCGGAAGCGTGAACAGCACTTCCAGCGCACGCCCTGTGCAACTGCTGGCCAGGTAGCTCAGTGGTAGAGCGCGGCCCTGAAAAGGCCGGCGTCGGCGGTTCGATCCCGTCCCTGGCCACCAAACCGAGATGGGCGTTGGCCATTGATTCAATGAGGAATGGGACGTACCAGTTTAGGTGCTGTACCTATTACGTACTCAGGCGCATTTTCTCCTTTTCAATAAGCTCCAACTCTTTTTCGTGCTTTTGAAGCCCATCCTTGACTGTTCCAATGCGAAATCTTCTGCATCGGCACGCCATATTCATGCAGCAATAGTCTCCTCGCTTTACGTATTTCAAATGCGTCGCCTCTCATGGCCGCATAGACAAAGCTCGCTTCCTAATCTTGGTGGAGTCTTATCCATTGTGCTTGAGGTTACTGAGCCATCGACCTTTATCTAAGCAAAACACAGTGACGTAATATTGCAAGAGGGGTTATACACAGGGTGAAACGAATGGATTTTGGGAATGAACGGTTGGAAAGATTATGGGAAAGGCGCGGCAAGTTTTCAGAGCATGACATGATTGGATATAGAGTTGCCGATTCCCGTAATAGGTGTGGATGGATTATCCAATTTGCTGACGGTTTTGAACACGGCGGCGAATTCCTGGTGTATGGCAACGAGATTTGCCGGTGCGCAACCCACAAATATGGAAGTGATATGCCTGCGATCCTCAATAAGGAAGAATGCCCAGCGACATTCAAATGGCCATCAACGAAGCAAGTGATTCTCGACGCAATAGCGCAATGGGAAGCTGAAGAACGTGAAAAGCCGCGTACCTGATACGTACTCCGAAACCGCGCATCGGTAGTTTCCAGCGTTTATGGCGTCGTTGAAAATGAAATAAATTACGTAGAGTCAATGCGCCAGAAGGGAACGATCCCGTCCCTGGCCACCACTTCGAATGGATAGCTTAGGTTCGCTTTTGCATCTTCCCTTCGAGATCATCGGTTGCAGACTTTGAATGTTTTCGACGGCCTGCGGCGATCCGCGAGCGGCTCTCCTACTTGGAGGCTGCGGCCGCGCGGAAATAGATTCCGAGTTGGCCAATCGAAGTGAAATACGAAGTTCCGCCGGGCCGGCCGATGATGCGTACACCGTCGCCCCAGGAATTGGGAAGGCTGAAAGTGTAAGTGGTGTAGGCTCCGGCTTGATTGCTGTATGGGTAGGTGGGTGTGACGGTGACGCCATCCACATCCGTCCACTGGAAATTCTGCCGCACCTGCACACGTAGTTTGGCCGCATACCAGCCGCCATCCGGGAACATGTTGCCAGTCTGATAGACGACCTGGTTGATGCTGTAGGCGCGCGGCCATATGTATCCCCACCAGTCGGAGGTCTTCACTTCCTCGTCAAAGTCGTCTTCACTCACATTGGCTGCGCCGCTGCTCAATGCATCGGAACAGTCGGGTCCGCAAATAGAACCGAAGTGCGTACTCTTGCTGATGGCGCGCGCTCCCGGCGCCGATGCCAGATTGTCATTCGAAGGCCCATTGACCGGCGCCGAAGGCTGGGCCGGTTCGAGATAGACCTTGCGCAGAGAGAATGTGTACGAATCACCGCCGCAGCAGACGTTGCTCTGCAGGTAGAGCGTTTTGCCGTCGGCGCTGATGTACTTGGAAGGAATGCTGGTGCCGTATTGTCCGCGATTCTGCGTCAGACGCAGAGGACCAAAATCGATAGACGCCATGTGCTTCCATGGCCCCCATGGACGGGGAGCGTCATACAGCTCGTGCGTGCTGCACGACCATGAGGAAAAAATATAGCGGTTGAGCGGTGCATCGTAAGTGACGCCGCCTTGCGCGATCACCTGCTGATTCGCGGGGCATGCCGTGCCGAACATCACTGGATACAACAGCCTGCTGTCCGTAAGCACAGCGAGCTTCTGTGTGATTTCGCTGGACCAGGTGGGGGTGCCGCTTCCATTCGTTCCGGTGTAGAACTCCCACGCTGACCTTTGCTGCACCTTATTGGCGGGCACGCGCGCAAGATACATGGCTTCCTGCGAACGCCAGTTGTTGTCCAGCCCATAGGCATAGACATATCCGTCGATCGCGTTCTCCGCATCGCGGCCATAGTCGAGAAAGAAGATTGTTGTGAACTTATAGGCTTTCCGGCTCGCGGCATTGGAAGGCGTTCCGAACATGGGAGCAGCCGTATTCCACGTCCAGGTCGCTCCATCGTCGGTTGACTTGGCAATGGATGCCGCCGCTGCGTCATCGAAGGTCTGTAAATTCAGGTTCTGAAAGGCCAGGTAAATGGCGCCATCTCTGCATAACATTCCAGTGGGCTTGCGATTGTAATTCGGTCCACTCCAATTCGTTCCCACGTTCGTCGCAACTGTTGTGCCGGTGAGACCTGGAGGCATTCCACTGATGCGGCTCACCGCCATGTCGTATCGTGACGAATTTCCAGTAAACGCGGCGCCATCCCCATTCGCCGCATAAACGTTGTCGTCCCCAGCCCAGCAGGAGGGCCACAAATCGCCATCGCCGGGCACCTGGTAGGTGGAGTACCTCTCCTCGGCGAAGGTCGAGAAATACTTGCTCTGGGGCGGAGTCACCGTTTGGGCTCGACATGGGAACGAGAGCAGCAGAAGGGGCGAGAAGAGTGCGCTGATGATGCGTAAGCTGGCGCAAAGGTTCATGGGGCTCCGGGTGGGGATGAGGGATGTTTAAACCTTTAAATAAACGGCCCCATCACACTACACCCGTTTGCAACTGTCAAGGCATTCCTTTCAGGTGAGCCTCGCTTGGGCTGTGCAGTGTTGCTCTGGTCAAGATGCTCGGGACCCTGCGTGCACGCTCAGGAAAGCTGGTCTGACGAGTCGCCGGCAATCTGCAGGGGCGTTTTCCAGTCACGCGAAGACGCCCGTCCGGCGTAAAGCCAGCCATGACGCAGGCACAGCGATCCCACGATGCCGGACCATGCTGCCAGGCGGCGCAGGCGTTTCCTGTTCCTGATGAATAGGGAGGCGATCCGCAGAGCCATGGGAAGCGGCCCCGACAAAATGCCCGCAGCGTGCACCAGCGCTCCGCTCAGTCCCTTCTTGGCAGGGAGCACCGCCTGATCTGACGTGCGAAGCAGATCGATCCCTTCCCAGGATTCAAAGCCTGCGCTGAGTAGTCCTAGACAATTCAACGCGGGACTTCCCGCCTCTCCGGCGAGTTCCAGCAAGCCGACTGCGGATTGAAGTCCTGACATGCCGAACTCGCGCGGCAGCGAGCGAATCCGGTTGTTCCACACAGGGATTACTGACGCGCCTATCAACACGCCGGTGTAATTGTGAAAAGGCATTCCGAAGAGAACAGAGCCGACGCGACCGATTCCGCGGATTGCACGAATCGTAAGGCGATTCCCAAACCGCAGCGCAAGCAGGTCGGCAAAGCTCGCAATGCCAGCGCAGAGGGAAAACGCGGAGAGCGCCCAAGATCCCATGGACATGGTGCTCTGCGGCTTGAAGACGCGAAGCATGTTCAGAAAGCGGGAGGGCCGGCCAAGGTCCGCAACGAGCAGAGCGGATGAGAGCACAGCCCCGCCCGTTGCCATCGATCGCGCCTTCCGCGCCAGTTCCCGATCGCCGCCGAGTACATCCGCCAGCGAACCGATGACGCCCAACGCGCCTGTCGCGCCGCCGACAAAGAAATAGACCGGTATCAGCGGGGTCCACTGCGGCTGCTTGAGCAGCGGCTGTTTGTAATAGCCGGTCTCCGGGGATGCGACGGGAAGTGGAGAGCCTGCCGGGCGAATGCCGGGCGCAGCGACTTGCCCCTTTTCCTTCGCTTCTGCGCGAATTGCCTCCAGGCGCGACTCGCGAATTCCATTCTGCTCAATACCGTTCATCGCCACGTCCTTTTCGCGGAGCGGCATAGAAGAAATGAGGCGACAACACCGGCCAGCATCGCAGCCGACTCCCACGCAGCGGATTTCCAGCCATCTTTTAGATAGATGGTCGGCACTTCCGGCTGGGGTGGGAGATTGTAGGTCTGCGGCTCACCGCGTATGACGAAGAGCGCGTGAATTCCTCGCACGCTTGTATCTACCGGATCGTAGATCTGCGCGTCATCCATGCCCCGGCCGTGCAGAACCGCCAAACGATCATCGGCTTCTTTCCGCAGGTCGCTCAGCCTTCCGAATTTGATCGACTCGGTGGGACATGCCTTTGCACAGGCAGGTTCCAGGCCTGCTTTCTGACGATCGGTACAGAAGGTGCACTTGAATGCCCGGCCGTCGTCTTCATTTTTCTGCACGACACCGAAGGGGCACGAGATTACGCAATACGAACAGCCATTGCAGATATCCGGCTGAAGGTAGACGCCGCCAAACTCCGTGCGGACCAGCGCGCCGGTGGGACATGCCTCCAGGCAGCCGGCTACCTCGCAGTGCTTGCATACATCGGAGGAAAATTCCCACGAAACCTGGCTCGCAGCGTTGCCGCCGACGCCGGGCTCGGGTGTGCCCTCGACGAATTTCACATGCCGCCAGGTCGAGTGCCCAAGGGCGGTGGTGTTGTCGTAGGAAAATCCCGTCAGTTCGAGGTTATCGGCATCGATGCCATTCCATTCCTTGCAGGCAACTTCGCATGCTTTGCAGCCGATGCAAAGCGTCGAGTCGGTAAGAAAGGCAGTGGTCTCGCCGGGTTGAATGCCGGTATGTCGCAGAAGGGTACTCACGCACGCTCCTTCACAAGCTCCGACAGCTGATCCAGTGCGGCCTCGCCCTGTTTGCGTCGCCCGGCCACGATGTTGCACACGAGGGCTTTCGACTCCATGATGCGTACGTTCGGTTCTTCTGAAATCGCCAGCAGGTCGTTCACCACATCGCCGACGGCGGTGCCCTTCCAACCCCAGTGATAGGGGAGTCCTACCTGGTGGATCGTTCTGCCATCGATCTGAAGCGGGCGCATGCGCGCGGTCACCAATGCCTTTGCGGAGATCAGGCCGCGGGGCGTGACTACGGTGACCCAGCCGTTATGTAAGATGCCGCTCTCGCCGGCGAGCTCCGGCGAGATCTCCGCGAAGAGTTCTGGTTGCAATTCCGCAAGGTGACTGAGACCGCGAGACATGCCGCCGGCGGTGTGATGCTCGGTAAGCCGATAGGTCGTCAGAATGAAGGGGAAGCGTGGATCGGCGGGCGATTTCGCGTATGGATTGTCAGGCCGTTTCTTCCTGTCCGCCGGTGGATTGTCTTGCTGCTCGGGATAGATCGGGTTGCTCAACAGTGATTCCAACGGCTCAAAGTGCGCCGGCAGCGGACCGTCTTTCAGTCCGCTGCTCACATAGAGCCACCCGCGGCCGTCGGGATGCAGACCAAAGGGTTTATCGCCGTCCAGCGCTTCGAGTCCGCCCTTCTCCGGTTCAGCTTTGTGGTCGGGAGGCATTGTCTTCTTGCAATCGCCATTGTCGTCGCCTGTCCACTCGCCCTTTTCAGCGTCCCACCAGACGAGCTTTTTTCGCTCGCTCCATGGCGTTCCGTCGGGTTTGGCGGAGGCCCGGTTGTAGAGGATGCGGATGTCCTTCGGCCAGGAGAAACCCCATCCGTGCCCGAGGGCGTCTTTGGATTCGCGCAGATTCGCGATGTTCTTACCGCGCTGCGGCATGACGCCGCTGTATATCCAGCATCCGCACGCGGTCGAACCATCCGCCTTCAATTCGTCGAAGCTCTTCAGCGGCGATTTGTCTTTCCACGTATAGCCGTTGATTTCGGCGAGTACTGCTTCGGTATTGGGCTCCGCCACTTCGCCTTCCGTCGGTAGCTCCCAGGTGAGTGCATTGATGGCGGCATTCTTGTCCAGTGGCTGCTTCGCCGCCTTTTCCTTCAGCAGGCGCCCCAGGTGGTAAATGAACCAGGTTTCGCTGCGTGCATCTCCTGGAGGATCCACTGCTTTGTTGTGCCATTGCAAAAGCCGCTGCGTATTGGTGAAGCTGCCGCTCTTCTCCGCCTGGCCTGCCGCCGGTAACAAAAAGACCTCTGTCCCAATTTCTTGCGGATTCAGCTCCCCGCGTTCCACCTCCGGCGAGTCCTTCCAGAAGCTGGCAGTCTCGGTCTCGACCAGATCGCGCACCACAAGCCATTTCAAGTTCTTCATGGCCGAGCGCTGTAACCGCCCGTTCGGCGCGCCCACCGCCGGATTCTGCCCCATAACAAATAGCCCTTCGAGTTTTCCATCCGCCATGTCGAGCCAATATCCAAGCTCCGAATGATCTCCCGTGACCCGCGGCAGCAGGTGAAATCCCCATTCATTTTCCGGGGTCGCAGCTTCGCCGTACCAGGAGCGTAGAAAGCTAATGAAATATCGGTCGAAGTGCGACCAGAGTCCGGCCTCCGTGGTGTGCTTCTGAATGAATTTGTCCAGTGAGACTCCGTCGTCTCCGAAAAATGGCATGGGCATATAGCCGGGCAGGATGTCGTAGAGCGTAGGGATGTCGGTTGAGCCCTGAATGGAAGCGTGCCCGCGCAGCGCCAGGATTCCGCCGCCCGGCCGGCCCATATTTCCCAGAAGCAGTTGCAGGATGGCGGCGGCGCGGATCATCTGCACGCCGGTGGAGTGCTGCGTCCATCCGACCGCATAGCAGATGCAGCCCGTCTTCTCCGGACCGGACGCGCTGATAAATGCTTCCGCAGTTTCCAGGAACACCTTCTGCGGAATACCGCAATATTGCTCCACCACCTCCGGCGTATAACGCGCAAAGTGCCTGCGCAGCACCTGGAAGATGCAGCGCGGATGCTGGAGCGTCTCGTCCGTTACATATTGTTCTGTGTGGCCAGCCTCGCCGCCGCGGTCCTTGGCGTGACCGCCGCCGGCAGGATTATGGCCGGGCTGGCTCTCCTTTGGTTCCGACCCTTCGTAGAGCCACGTTTCCGGGCTGTACATTTTCTTTTCTGCGTCCCACCCGGAAAACAGTCCGGCACCATCCTCACTGTCCCGGTAGTCTTCGCGAAGAATCGTCGACGCATTGGTGTAATGCAGCACGTACTCTTTGAAGTAGCGTTCGTTCTCCAGTACGTAACGAATGAGCGCTCCCATGAAGAGGATGTCCGATCCTGCACGCAACGGCAACCAGATATCTGCGCTGGCGGATGTCCGGGTAAATCGCGGATCCACATGGATAACTTTGCAGCCGCGTTCCCGCGCCTCCATCACCCACTGGAAGCCGACGGGATGCTGCTCGGCCATCGAGGATCCGATGATCAGGATGGCGTCAGAGTCGGCGAGCGACTGCTGCGCTGTGGTTGCTCCGCCTCTTCCTACCGAGGTGCCCAGACCGGGCACCGTAGAGCTGTGTCAAATTCGGGCCTGGTTGCTGATGCAAACCATGCCCAATCCTCCTGTGAAGAGTTTCTTGATCAGGTAGTTCTCTTCGTTGTCCAGGGTCGCGCCACCCAGATGCGCAATGGTTTTCGTTTGCATCAGGCTTTGCCCGTCCTTCTCCTCCTCAAAGCTTTTTTCGCGCGATTCCCAGACGCGGTCCGCGATCATGTGCAGCGCGCGATCGAGATCCAGTTCCTCCCACTCCTTCGAGAAGGGCCGGCGGTACTTGACCCTGGTCAACCGGCCGGGATGGGTGTGCAGTTGATATGTATTCGCGCCCTTGGGGCACAGATGGCCGCGGGATATGGGCGACTGCGGGTCGCCTTCCACCGAGACCAGTTTGCCCTGCTTATGGAAAATCAGCTGTCCGCAACCCACCGCGCAGTACGGGCAGATCGAGCGGGTTTCCTCGCATCCGGCAGTCTTCGGCTGCAGATTCCGTGTGCGCTCACTCCAGGACTCAGCGCCATTGCCGTTGGATCGCGATTTGATTTGCCGGACGAGCGGCCACCGGGAAAGCAATTCTGTGAGCATGATTTGTCCTTAGCGCAGGATGAGCGTCTGTTATCTGCGATGCTGCAGACGCGCGGAGGTTGTCCTGTGCGACGAAGGCGCTTGAGGACGCGCGTTAAAGAACGGTGCGCACGCCCGCGACATTCCGGGTGACGTGCACCTGGTCCAGATGTTCCAGCAAGGGGATGGCGTGCTTTCGACTCAGTCCGGTGAAGCTTTTGAAGCGAGCTACGTCGAAGGTCTGCCCCTTGTGCTTCCGCATATCGTCGTAAAGCTTTGCAAGGGGCACCGGGTGCAGGAACGTATCGTCCGCACCCATGCGCACCAGCCGTCTGGAGCGAAGCAGAAGCGTGATCAGTTCGCGCATCTCCGCGGGTTGCACCCCACTGCGAAGCGACACCTCGCTGAGTAACGGTGCGGCGAGACCAGCAGCAGCATAGACGTTCTCCACCGCGCTCAGCAGGCGCAGCCGCTCCGCCGGAATCGCATCTCCGCGACCTGCAAGCGCCACTATCTCGGCGCGGATCTCAATCTTGTTGGCCTCGGCGAGCTTTCTAGTCGCCACTTCATATATGTGCTCATTGAGCCGAGCTTTCGACAGCAACTCCGCCTTGCTCATCGATCCGGAACCGGCGGCCTCAAGTTCACCCAGTAAGCTGCCCATCGCCTGCTGCAAGGCGCTGGCGGTAACGAAGTGCTCGGTTTGCGCTGCGTCGTGACCGCTGCCGATAAGCTGCTCGTCTGAGAGCAGCGGCGCGAGATGGTGGCGCAATGCCTCGGCGGTCATTCCGATTTCGGCGATGAGATCCCGCAGAGCGATGCCCTGCGTGCCGCGGCGGGATACGCGAAGGCGAAGGCACTCCGCGGGGCCGGCATTCTGGATCGCTTTGAGCCACGAAAGCACAGCCGATTTCTTAACTCCCGGCGGCACGTGTGCATCCAGAACACGGGCGCCGGCAATCGTGGTTGCCGGAGAGCACTGTCGCAGTACGAGCCTGTCGCCCGGAATCACCAGCAGCGGCTTCGCCAGTTGCAGGCGGCCAAGGACAGTGCCGGATCCATCTGCGCCGTTGGGATCGTAGAGCAACACCGTCGCAAGGACATCCGACGTGTAGGCGTGCACTCGGAGCTTGGAGCGATGCCTGATGCGCGGTGCCTCCGGAAGCATCGACATCTCGACATCGAGCGTGCTCGCCGCAGCCAGCGTGTGAGGCGGCACAAGCGTGTCACCGCGATGAATATCGGCCACTTCCACTCCGGCCAGATTCAACGCGACGCGGCATGGAGCCTGGGCTGCGTCACGCTGCTCGCCATGCACCTGAACACCGCGGACCCGCACCATGCGGCCCGATGGATGCTGCTCCAGCAGATCACCCGTATGCAGCCCACCCTGCTGGAGCGTTCCCGTAACTACAGTGCCGAAGCCACGCATAGAGAACGCGCGGTCGAGCGGCAGCCGGGGAACAAAGTCATGGTTCCGCCTGGGGACCTGCGACGCCACCACAGCCAGCGCGGTCTTGAGATCTGCAAGACCTTCGCCGGTGATGGCCGAGACGGCGAGAATCTGCGCGCTTTGAAGAAACGTATGCTGCAGAAATGTGCGCACGTTCTCACAGGTCTGCTGCAGCCGGTATGCATTCACCGCATCTTTCTTCGTCAACACGGTGAGGCCCTGGCGGATGCCGAGAAGGCTGCATATGGCCAGATGCTCTTCGGTCTGAGCCTTGATTCCCTCATCCGCGGCAATGACCAGCATCACGCAATCGATGCCGCCGGCGCCGGCCAGCATATTGCGCACAAAGGCCTGATGACCCGGCACATCCACCAGGCTCAGGTCCAGCAGCTTGCCGCGACCATCCGGCAATTGCAGGGCGGCAAAGCCAAGATCGATGGTGATGCCTCGCCGCTTTTCTTCCGGCAGGCGATCGGTATCCGTGCCGGTAAGCGCGTGCACGAGTGCGGTCTTGCCGTGATCTATGTGGCCTGCCGTCCCTATCACCACGGATTTCGCGGGAACACGGTCCCGAGGGGCAGACGGATGTTGCTGCTTCATCGCGAATCCTGGACCGCCGCTGCCGGATTGCGGCTCGCATCGCCGAAATGTTTCTGCAGCAATGCGACGAGCGTCGCATCCTTTCCCGCAGGCACTGTCCGAAGGTCAAGCAGCACGCGTTGATTGGCGACCCGGGATACGATCGGCGGCTCCAGCCGTCGCAACCGCGATGCGAGAGCATGTTCATTCAGCTCGGTATGCTGCAGCGCGACGGCAAAGCTGGGCAGAGAGGCTCCCGGGGTTGTTCCCCCACCCACCACACTGCGCGTTGGCACAGCCTCAGTTTTCAGGAACGGCGAACGAACCGCCGCCGCCAAGGCTTCACATCGCAGACGAATGGTTTCGGCGTCCATGGCGAGCATTGCGACCGCCGGAATACTCTCCTGCTTTCCATTCAGGTATGCGAGCAGCGTCGTTTCCAGCGCGGCATAGGTCAATTTGTCGACACGATATGTGCGATACAGCGGATTTTCACGAATGCGGTCTATCAATGGGCGCCTGCCGACGAGAATGCCGCACTGCGGGCCGCCGAGAAGCTTATCGCCGCTTGAGGCGACAAGCGACAGCCCGGCTGTTGCGCTGTCCAGCCAGCACGACTCGTCTTGAATGCCATACGCGTCGAGACGTGCCACGCATCCGGTTCCCTGATCTTCAAAGACTGGAATGGAATTTTGAGCGCCGAGCTCGATCAGCGCTTCGATCGAAGGCCGCTCCGTAAAACCTTCCAGCCGGAAATTGGAACGATGCACACGCAGGATGAGCCGGGTCTGCGGGGTGATAGCGGATGCATAATCGGCTACGCGGGTCCGGTTCGTGGTGCCCACTTCGCGCAGCATCGCTCCCGATTTGCGCAGGATCTCCGGAATGCGGAAGCCGCCGCCAATCTCTACTAGTTCGCCGCGAGAGACGATCACCTCGCCTCCCTCGGCCAAGGAGTTCAGAGCGAGAAACGTGGCCGCAGCACAATTGTTGACGACGAGCGCCGCCGTTGATTCCGGAACACGATCCGCAGGTTTGCCGGAAAGAACTGTGAGGACCCGTGGAATCAGTTTCTCGATATGGACATCTCTTTTGCTTCTTTCGCCAGTATCGAGATCGAACTCCAGGTTGCAATAACCGGAGGCGACCTCGTGGATGCGCCGGAGAGCGGCCTGGCTCAGAGGAGCGCGGCCAAGGTTCGTCTGCAGGATCACGCCGGTTGCATTGATCACCGCACGTAGCGATGGCTGCACCGCGTCGTGTAATTCGGCGGCAACCGTCTCTTTTAGCCGCTCCAGCTTTCTTTCGAGAAGCGGGACGGTCAAAGCATTCTCTTCGATTTCCTTTCGCAACCGGAGCAAGACGTTTCGCGCGGCGTCTGCAACCAGCTCTCGCGGAAACGTCTCCAGCAGCCCGCCGGCCGCAGAGCTGTCGAGGAATGCTCCCAGCTGTGGAAGCCTTCGGTACAGGTTTTCGGGCTCGTTCTCCATCGCCGCTTTCACCGTCATCCTTAGCTCAGCAGAATCTTCGGCTGCCCCTCCAGTACCGATCCAATGATCGCGGCTGGATAGCCGCCCGCCCGCAGCTCGCTCACCAGCGTTTCAGCATCGCTTGCCCGCGTGGAGATCAACAGACCGCCGGAGGTCTGCGGATCGTACAGCAGGGTCCGGAGCGAATCCGGCACAGAGGCGCCCGGGAGTTCCTCGACGAAGCATTCTACGAATTCGCGATTCGCCGTTAGGCCAGCCGGAATGCAGCCCAGCTCCACAGCTTTCAGCGCGCCATCGATCAGTGGCACCGAACCGGAGTCGATCTTCAAGCGGACTCCGCTGCCAAGCGCCATCTCCCTGGCGTGCCCCATCAGGCCGAAGCCCGTTACGTCGGTGAGTGCATGCACATCGAAGCTCCGCCGTGTAACGATCTCCGCGCCTGCGCGATTCGACAGCGTCATGGACGTCACTGCAGCATTCACCCATGCTTCAGGGGCCTTTTGCTGCTTGAGCGCCGTCGTGATGACGCCGGTGCCGATGCCTTTGGCAAGAATGAGTACGTCTCCCGGCAGTGCTCCCCGATTGGTCAGTATGCGTGCCGGATCGATCATGCCGGTCACCGCGTATCCGAATTTCATCTCCGCATCGCGCACGCTGTGACCGCCGAGCACGACACAGCCTGCCTCCTCCATCACACTCAAGCCGCCATGCATGATCTGCTCAAGAACGCGGAGATCGCCGTCCTGCGGAAAGCACACGAGCGCCAGAGCCGGTCATGGCGGAGCCACCCATGGCGTAGATATCGCTCAGCGCATTGGTGGCCGCGATGCGCCCATACGAGAACGGGTCGTCGACCATGGGAGTGAAGAAGTCGACCGTCTGCACCAACGCCTCGTTGGCATGGATACGGTATACGCCGGCGTCGTCCTGAGTCTCAAAGCCGACCAGCAGATTCTCATGCTGCTGCTTCGGCAATCGCGAAAGCACCTCGCTGAGAGTTCCCGGAGGAAGCTTGCTGGCGCAACCGCCTGCTTTCACCTGCTGGGTTAGGCGCACAGGTATGTCCATACTGCGTAGTTCACCTCACATGCATTCGATAGATGCGATACTACAAGTCGCAGGTCGCGTGGTGGCGACATCAGGGAAGCGCTTAGGATCCGGTGATTCTCCCGGTCTTCAAAACCGGCGGTCGTCCGCAGGGGCAACGGTGTGTTCGACTCACACGCGCTTCCGCCAGTTTCTCCAGACTGGCGCAGACAGCATTCCGACGCAGCCGCTGACACGCATTTCTGCCAGGCAGGATATCTCGGCTATGTTTAAGCGATGGGAATCCTCGATCAATTTCGTCTGGACGGGAAGCTTGCACTGGTCACTGGATCGGCCAGCGGCCTGGGACGCGCGATTGCGATTGCACTTGCAGAAGCAGGAGCAGCCGTGGCGTGCCACGGCAATCGGCGGCCTGCGGATGAGACGAGCCGGACAATCCGAACTTTAGGACGGGAGTCACAGGCTTTCGTCGCGGATCTTGGCACGCCCGATGGGCCTGATTCTCTTTATGAAGCTGTTGTTGCCGCGATGGGGCCGCCGGAGATTCTGGTGAACAATGCGGGCACGATCTATCGCGAGCCGGCGGAGAGTCACGACGCGAAGGCATGGATGGACGTGATGCAGGTGAACCTGAACAGCGTCTTCCGTTTGTGCCAGCTCGCGGGTCGCGCGATGCTTGAGCGGCGCCAGGGGAAGATCATCAATATAGCGTCTCTGTTGTCCTTTCAAGGAGGCATTCGAGTGCCATCGTATGCAGCGTCGAAGGGTGGTGTCGTGCAACTCACCAAAGCGCTGGCAAATGAATGGGCGGAGCGAAATGTGCAGGTAAACGCGATAGCTCCCGGATATTTTCGTACCGAGAATACCTCCGCGCTGCAGGCCGACGAGGTGCGAAATCGGCAGATACTGGAGCGCATTCCGGCCGCGCGCTGGGGCGAGCCGGAGGATATCGCCGGAGCCGCGGTATTTCTGGCTTCGCCGGCCAGCAACTATATCCAGGGCGAGGTGCTTGTCATCGACGGCGGGTGGATGGCGCGGTGATCGCGGAGCAATCCAGCGATATTTATTGCTGCCGCTGCGATTCCCTGACCTTAATCACGATTGAGCTGTAGGTGCTGCCGGGGGTCAGGATCAACTGGTGCGGCACGCCTGCCGGGATGTGAACGACATCGCCTTTGGCAATTGTCTCGGACTTGCCGTTCTCGATGCTGCTTCCCTTGGTCTCGCCTTCGCTGTCGGTTTTCGCATGGATCACGTTGCCGCCAGTGACCAGCTTGGCGCTTCCGTCCGTAACAACAAAGATGTCGTCATAATGTGCGTGTGCTTCAGCGCCTCCGCTTGCCGTCCGAACGGAAAGCTTGATTGCGTGTGACTGGTAGTCACCGAGCGTCGCGCCACCGCTGCCCGAGGCCTTCGCTGCCTGTATCAACGCCGTCAGCTGCGATTGGACGGCCTGTCCAGAAAAGACCTCTGCTTTGGCCTGCGCCTGTGCGTAGCAGGGAGTCACGAGCGCAGCCATTGCAACCATAACAATCAGTCTCATCGGTCCTCCTGAACTTCGTTTGGCCTGCCTCAACGAAGGCTGTCGAGCGGCGCCGGGTCCATGTCTCCGTAGTCCTGGTTTTCACCGCCCATACCCCAGCAGAAGCTATAGGGTTGGGTGCCCACGCCTGCATGAATCGACCAGCCGGGGGAGACGACCGCTTCACGGTTCCTCATGACGATGTGCCGGGTTTCTTCCGCAGGTCCCATCAGGTGAAACACGCGCGCATCCTCGGCAAGGTTGAAATACATATAGATTTCAGAACGCCGCATATGCGTGTGAGCCGGCATTGTGTTCCAGACACTTCCCGCATGAAGATGCGTCACGCCCATCACCAACTGGCAGCTTCGTGCGCCATCCAGATAGATGTACTTACATACCGTTCGGCGATTGCAGGTTTCTGCACCGCCTAGCTCAACCGGGCTGACCTGGTCTTTACGAACCAACGTGGCGGGATAACTAGTATGTGCGGGATAACTGAGAAGATAGAAAATTGCCGGCGAGTTCGCGTCTGCGGATTCGAACGAAACTTCTTTTGTTCCCCGCCCTAGGTACAGGCAATCGAGATTGTCCAGAGCGTAACTCTCACCATCGGCATGAATGATTCCCTTGCCGCCAATATTCAACGCGCCTAGTTCGCGGCGCTCCAGGAAGTAATTCGCACGCAACGCCTGATCCGCGTGTAGCTCAATGGGAGTCGCGAGCGGCGTAGCCATACCCACGACGGCGCGGTCCAGATCGATGTATGCCTGAACGAGTGTTCCGGGCTTGTCGAGACTGTCAATCAGGAACGTCTCCCGAATTTGTCCAGTGGTCATAGTTGGATATCGCACCGGGTCAGCCATCAGATAGGTCTTCATCGTCTCCTCAAAGCGTCACTTGGTTGGCATGACTCGGAATCGTTCACGGTGGCGATAGGGCAGGGCCGCCGTGCGCCTGCTTCAGCAACCAGCTTACAAATTCTTTTCCCGCCGCATAGTTATCCTGCCGGGGCATGCGTTTGCGAGGGTCGGTGTATTCGTTGTAGAGCCAAGGGTCGATCACAGCAACGACTGTACCCCTGCCATACCTCGACGTTGCCATTACGATTCCTTCCTTGTCTTCCAGCAGAGCTCTGGCGGGAGGCTTCAGCGAAATGGCGCAGGTGTCCTTCATGTAAAGCGTGTGTGAGTGTTGAAAAATGGGTCCGCCGCCGCTCACCGGGATATAGCCGGGTTCAACTTGATCGCCAATAACGTGGCGCTTCAACACTTCATCGAAGTGGATGCCGAAACGATCCGCTATGAGGTTGAGATGTGCTATGTCCGCATTCGCCGGATCATTCTCCATCAGGACGAGAACTCCGCCCTGCTTCACCCATGCAACCACTTGGTCAGCATCCTGCGGCTGCACATAATGAGGGGTTCGGATTTTTCGCCGGATTGTCGGGCGAGACGATGATATAGATCTGCGCGCCTTTCAGTCGATCCATCGTGGGAGCCGTATACAGCGTTTGAAGCGTCGCACCATGGCTCGCGAAAATTTGGCCAAGAAGTGAGTAGCCGCTGTCGCTCGAATCGTTCCATTTGTAATGGAAGTATTCTTCCTGCCCAGCCGCATTCTTCCTCTGCTGGCTGTTGAACCATGCATCCAGCATCACGGTTTCGCCGCTGAATTCCCCGGCCCATGCTGTCGATGCAAACGCCAGACAGAGAACAACCGACAAGGCTGGCCCTGCCGAGGATCGAAGTACCTTTGCAATCTCACCTGCGCGGCAATGGAATTGAGTCGATCATCGCGCTGGCGCGGCGGTACAGTCCGAGTGAGGAATAGGTACGGTCCACGATTTCTGTGTATCAGAAGTTGCGCAGCCTGTCTTCACATTCGCGCAATTCCGTCGCCGTTATGCGGATTGGAAGTCTGCGTGCCTCGGAAGACCCATTACTATGGATGACGCCTACCGATATAGATCCATGTGCGTACAAAACTCTGCGGAATAGACAGTAAATCCTTCAAACAGGACGAGCATGAATTCGAGCCAGATCGATCCCGAGCAGGAGAACAGCAGCGGCAGCGGACGCCTGGGAAATGTGCGCTGGACCATCTGCGCCATGCTCTTCTTCGCGACCTCCATCAACTACATGGACCGCCAGGTAATCGCGCTGCTCAAGCCCACGCTTCAGCACACCATCGGTCTTACGGAAATCAATTACGGCTATATCGTGGATGCCTTCCAGGCCGCATATGCGATTGGCCTGCTGGTTGCCGGCCGCCTGGTGGACAGGATCGGCACGCGTCTCGGCTACATCCTCATCATGGGCATATGGAGCCTCTCTGCCATGGGGCACGCGCTGGCCAATACTGCTCTGGAGTTTGGCATTGCGCGCTTCTGTCTTGGTATCGGAGAATCCGGAAACTTTCCGGCAGCCATCAAGACCATCGCCGAATGGTTTCCGCAGAATGAGCGCTCGCTGGCTACCGGCATTTTCAACTCCGGCGCAAATGTGGGCGCCATTCTCGCGCCGCTCATCGTGCCCTGGGTAACGATCCGCTTCGGATGGCGCGCCGCCTTTCTCACCACCGGCATCTTCAGCGCGCTCTGGATCCTCTGGTGGTGGAAGAACTATCGCAAGCCCACCGATCATCCCACGCTCACCGGGGCGGAGCTGCGCCACATCTATAAAGAAGCTGCGACGCAGATGGGGCCATCGACGCCCTGGATCCGGCTACTTGGCTACCGGCAGACCTGGGCCTTCTCGGTTGCGAAATTTCTCACTGACCCGATCTGGTGGTTCTATCTCTTCTGGCTGCCGTCTTACTTCAGCGCGCGCTTCCATCTTGATCTTTCGCACCTCGGCCTGCCGCTGATTCTGATCTACAACATGTCCGCCGTGGGCAGCATCGGCGGCGGCTGGCTGCCCGCGCCCTTTCGCAAGCTTGGCTTCTCCGCGGCAGGCGCGCGACTGGCCGCCATGTGCTTCTGTGCCTGCCTGGTCGTGCCCGTCTTCACGATTGGGCATCTGGAGTCCGAGTGGGCTGCTATCGGCCTGCTGGGCGTCGCTGCCGGAGCGCACCAGGGATGGTCGGCCAACCTCTTCACTACCGTTTCGGATATGTTTCCGCGCGACGCGGTAGGCTCGGTGACCGGCATCGGAAGCATGGCCGGCTCCGTGGGCGGCTTTCTGATTGCCTTCTATGCAGGACACATCCTGCAGCGCACGCACAGTTACAGCAGCCTCTTCGTGCTTGCCTCCAGCGTTTATCTTCTCGCGCTGGTACTCATGATTCTGCTTGCCCCAAAGCTGCGGAAAGCTGAGTTCGCCGCGTAGCCCAGCAAACTTGTCATCTTCAGCAGATCAGGCGGAGACCTGCTTCAAATCCGCGCGGGTGTTCTCATACGTGGTGTCTGTAAGCAAGCAGTCCGGGATCGGGTTCAACGGCCCAGTGCCTGCAGCACTCGCGATAAATCTCAGGCCACCAGTTGCGATGCTGAGTAAGCCCCTCATCGCGCCACCTGGCCCAATCGACCAGAATGCGAGACCATGAGCGGTCCCCGAACTCGAGCGCGGCCTTCTGACCGCCAAGGTCCTTGACCAGCCATTCTCTGCCAATCTGCGCGTGCAGAACTTCATCGGCCCAGTCGTAGTCCTGAATGAGCATCGTGAGCCGGTTGCTGGTGGCGACCGCTACCTCCCATTCATATTGCTTGCCGGTCTTCTTCGGCATCAGGCCCTGCTCGATGGTATAGAGCACAGCGTGACGCTCGAGTGCGGAGAGTTGCGTGTTCAACCCGAGCGACCAGGTGAAGTTGAACGGGATCTTTGTCCAGTCGATGCCCATGGAGACGAAGCCGGTCTCTCCCATCATGGCGTGGCGCGCTTCATCCCATAGCTGGCGCGTCATCGCGCGGTAGTATTCCCACGGCTTGTTGCCGGTTTCCGCGAGAATGCTCGACATCACTTCCGGTACGTCGATCTCCCGCATGCGCTTGAAGTAGAGCATGATCGACTTGGGAAGCGGACGGCACATCGGGGTTGAAGAGCAATGCTTCTGCATTGACGCCCATGTTGTATGGGTCTTTGAACCGTTCATCCCGGCGAGGCGTTCCGTCGTACTTTCGCGGCGTTGCGGAGAACATCGGCTTCAAATCGACGGTTGCCGTGGCTTCCGTCCCATCGGCCTCAGTCCCATCCAGGTCTCCTGCTGCCTTCAACAGACCCGCAAGCAATGCCGCCCATTCCGCCAGCGAACCTTTCGCCTCGTCCGAAACCAGGCATCTCACTGCCTCCTCGCCATACTGCAACACATCCTGCATCTCGACGAGAGTCAGCCGGCAGATCCGGTACGTGGGATGATCGAAGAGCTTATTCGTGTCCGCGATCAGGCGCTCCAGGGCTCGCGTCAACGCGGGCACTGCATAGGCGTACAGGCCGAGCACGAGCGCTGCCACGTCCGGAGCAGCGGATATCTCGTCGAAAAATAGATCGAGGTTCGCGTCCGGCGAAACCTCCAGGCCATACGGCGGCTGGCGCATCTCGCGGACGCGTTTCGCAAACTCCTCCACATGTTCGGCGCAGTAGAGCGCGTGCAGGCTGAACGCCATCTTGAGCTCATAGACAGGCGTTGCGGCGATTCGCTCCACGAAACAGGAATGGAGCCGCTTGAGCGACCAGCGAATACGCAGCAGCCTGGCTACGCATTCGGCAACGGTGATCCCCTTCGTGACGGCTTCGCGCATCGAATGCAAGCCGACAAGCGGCGGCAGGCCGGCATAGCCGCGATACGATCCCAGATCAATGCCGGAGGGTTCAGGCTCGTGCTCTGTCATTGGATGTTTACCTCCGTCAATGCTCAACCTTCCACAGCATGAAGGCGCCTTTAAAGGCGTTGTCATTCGATCCGAGGAGGACATTTTCCGGCAGCTTCTTCATGAGCTTCGCGTTCCCGCCGCCGAGGACGACGTAGTCAGCCTCCAGTGCATGAGACATCAGCCCGATCACCGTCAACACATCTTTCCGCCATGCCTTGCGGCCACTGCGCCTGAGACCTGCTTTGCCGAGATAGTCTTCGTAGCTTTTGCCCTTTCGCCACGGCAGATGCGCCAGTTCCATCGCCTGCACCGACCCGTCCACTACCATGGCGGAACCAAGCCCGGTGCCAAGCCCCAGATAGAACATGCGGCCACCCCTGTAGCTGCCCATGGCCTGCATCGCAGCGTCGTTGAGCAGCTTCAGCGGCTTGTCGCCGAATGCCTTCTTGAAGTCGAAGCGCACCCAACCTTTGCCCAAATTGTGCGGCTCCAGCAGCGGCCGTTCATGGATGACCGGCCCCGGAAAGCCAATGGAGACATGATCGTACTTCCAGCCCGCGGTGTGCTGCTTGATCGCCGCCATCATGAGATCGGGAGTCATCTTCGGCCCCGATGGCACCTTGACGACCTGCTTCCGCTCTGTACGGAACTTTACGTTCGTGCCACCGATATCGACGCCGAGTATGTTCATCCTGCCTCCGAAGGAAATCAAGCTTTGACGGCTCGCAGATGAGCTTCTTCTGCGCGCCGATTCGCCGATCCATATATACATGGATCGAGCGTGGTGCTGCGAGTCTGTGAGGCGCGCGTGACCGGTGAGGCATAGCCGGCAGCGGTAAGATCGTCGTTTCCGTGCATGGGGGCTGGTTTGCTTATTCGAAAGCCGTTTTGCCGTTTTGCGCCGCTGCTTTGCGTGCTGTTTCTGATAGCAACGGCGAGAGTCATGCACTCCGAGGAGCCGCGCGAGCACTGGTCCGCGATTTGGATCTCGCATCCGACAGCGCCGCTACGCGAGCCCCTCGTGCTGCGCTTTCGCAAGCCGATTGAGCTGAGCGCTGCACCCGCGCACTACATCGTGCACGTCAGCGCGGACCGCCGATTCCTTTTCTATGTCAACGGAAAGCGGATCGGCGCCGGGCCGGCCGCCAGCGATCTGCCGCACTGGCGCTACGAAACCTTCGACATCGCGCCCGCGCTGCACACTGGAACGAACCTGCTAACGGCCACGGTCTGGAATTTTGGCATCTATTCGGCGGTCGCGCTGATGTCCGACCGCACCGCGTTTCTCGCGCAGGGCGACACCAAAGCAGAATCCGCGGCGGATACCAATGGAAGCTGGCAGGTCGCGGAAGAGCCCGGGCTTACGGTCATCCCGCGTGCGAACGATGGCCGCGACGACTACATGGCGGCCAGTCCCGGCGTAACGCTCGACGCGGCGAAGTACGGCTGGAACTGGCAGCAGCCGGGCGATACTTCGCTGCACTGGGTAGCGGCACGCACCGCGATGCGCGAAGACGACAGCCCGCATGCGGGCCAGGCAGCATCGGAGCGCGAGGTCGCGAACATTCCGTGGCGCCTGATGTCCGACCCATTGCCCCAGATGACCTACAAGGATGAGAGCCCCGGCAACATAGTGCGGGCGGCCGTGGCGGACGCTCAGGGCTCCGGGTTCCCGCAACGCGCGCTGACAATTCCACCACATACAACGACGCAACTGCTGCTCGACCGCAAGACGCTGACGACGGCGTATCCGGAGCTGACATTCAGCGGCGGCCGTGGCTCCCGCATCTTGATGACGTATGCAGAAGCTCTGTACGATGCGCAACTCAAGAAAGGCAACCGCAACGATATACAAGGGCGGCACGCCATCGGCTTTCACGACGTGATACTGCCGGACGGCGGCTCTCAACATACGTTCGAGCCGCTATGGTGGCGCACCTGGCGTTATGTGCAGATCGACATTCAGACCGGCGATGAACCACTAACGCTGGATCATCTCGTTGCGCACGAGAGCACCTATCCGTTTGAGCAGGGAGCGATCTTCGATTCCGGCGATGCAGACCTCCAGCACATCTGGGAGATCGGCTGGCGCACGGCGCGGCTGGACGCGCACGAGACTTATATGGATACGCCGTACTACGAACAGTTGCAGTACATCGGCGACACGCGCATCCAGGCGCTCATCTCGTACGCGGTCACGGGCGACGACCGGCTGGCGCGGCAGGCGATTGCCGCCTTTGGCAATTCGAAAATTGCCGAGGGGCTGACGCAAAGCCGCTATCCCAGCAATGTGGAGCAGATCATCCCACCGTTTTCTCTCTACTGGATCGGCATGCTCGACGATCTCTATTGGTATCGTCCGGATGCACAGATCGTCCGCGACAATCTGCAGGGCACGCGCGATGTGCTGGCGTGGTTCTTTGGCTATCTGCACCCCGATGGATTGCTGGGCGAGCCGCCTTATTGGAATTTCGTGGACTGGGTTCCGGAAGGCAAGGAAACTCCGACCTTCGATGCACATGGCGAATCATGCGTGCTTTCGATGGGGCTGATGGGAGCCTTGCGTAATGCGTCTGAGCTGGAACGCGCTCTGGGCGATCCTGCGATCGCCGCCTCGTACGATGCCCGGCTTACGCACATGCGCGATGGGATCTATCAGCACTGCTGGTCTCCGGAGCGGAAGCTGCTGGCCGACACGCCGGACCGTACCGTCTTCAGCGAACACGCGAATATTCTCGGGGTTCTTTACGACGTTATTCCCAAAGGCGAGCAGCAGGAGGTTCTGCGGCGCATCGTGAATGACCAGGATCACCTGATGCCGGCGAGCTATTACTTCCGCTTCTACCTGGCGCGCGCTCTGGAGCACGCCGGGCTGGGCGATCTGTACCTGTCGTCGCTGGGCCCGTGGCGAGAGCTGCTGCCGATGGGTTTCAGCACCTGGCCGGAGATGCCGGGGGACACGCGCTCAGACTCACACGCGTGGAGCGCGCATCCGACGTATGACCTGCTCACTGTTGTGGGGGGAATACATCCCGGCAGTCCGGGCTTTCGCACGGTGCGCATCGCGCCTGAACTTGGTGGCCTCAAGAAGCTCACCATCCGCTATCCCCACCCATTGGGCGTGATCGATGCGAAGTATGAGGTGACCGGCGCCGGCCTGCATGCTGAAATTACACTGCCGCCCGGCCTCTCCGGCACCCTGGAATGGCACGGAAAATCGCATCCCCTGGCGGCTGGAACGGCTACTTTCAACGTCCAATAAGGGAGCGGTTTGCCATGCCGAACCCCAAACAAGTAGCCCGATCCGCGCATTGACTTCGCATGGGAAACCCATCATACTTTGGTAACTGATACTTCAATATCAGTAGCAAGTTCGCCGGCCTGAACCTATGCGCCTCCAAGACCGCAAATCGTTCGCAACCCGCATCCTTGCGGTCGTCCTGTGCGTATCGGTCCTGGTCTTCTTTTCCGCGCTGCTGATGCACCATCACGCCGTCAGTCAGCATGCCGAGCATTGCCAGATCTGCACCCTGGGCCACACGACACCATCGGTCGCCGCAGTGATCAGCCTGGTCGTCACCATGCAGATGCTGATGGTGTTCCTGATCTGCGCGCCCAGTCGCGGTTCGCCCAGTTCTGTCGCACTTCCTACCACGCGTCCCCCTCCCGCCAGCCTCTAGCTCCCGTCTGCGCTCCATTCATTTTCTGTTTCTGCAGATATCCGATCTTCATCGATCTGGAGGCTATTGTGTCTTTCGATATCAGGCGGCTCAGCCGCATTCTTGCTGTCTCTGCTCCCATCGTTGTGCTGGTGGCGACTATCAACGCGCAAACATTCACCGGATCGGTAACCGGCCAGGTGACCGATCCACAGGGCAATGCCATTCCCGGCGCGATTGTGAGCATTCAGAACCCAGTCAGCGGCTTCAACCGGGCGGCGAAATCCGATGCTACCGGCAGCTTCAATTTTGAGAACGTGCCCTTCGGCAGCTATCACGTCGCGATCACCGCATCCGGTTTCGCTTCTGTCACCAGCGACGTGGATTTACGAAGCGCCGTGCCGGTGGTGCTGAAGCCGCAGCTCGCGCTTTCCGGCGTCGCAACCACCGTGAACGTGACTGCCGGAGCGGAAGATATCGTGACGAACACGCCGACGGCGCACACCGACCTGGATGCAAGCGCCATTTCGCAGATTCCCTACCAGAACACGAACGCTGCCGTAAGCTCGCTGCTGACGCTGGCCACACCGGGCATAGCGCAGGACTCCGACGGCATCATTCACGCGCAGGGCGAGCACCAGGATGTGCAGTTCAGCGTGGACGGCCAGCCCATCACCGATCAGCAAAGCCGGCAGTTTTCGAATCAAATTGCGCTCAGCTCCATCGACAGCATGAATGTGATCAGTGGTGTTCCGCCTGCGGAATACGGCGACAAAGCGAGCCTGGTGGTACAGACGACGACGAAGTCCGGCCTGAGCCAGAAGCTGCATGGAAATATCTATGGCGGCTACGGCTCATTCGGCACCGCCTCCGGTGGCGGCAGTCTGGGTCTCGGCTCATCGCGATATGGATCGTTCACCAGCATCGATGTCGTGAACAGCGGGCGGTTTCTCGATACGCCGGAGTTCCGTCCTATGGACGATCACGGGAATGTCGAAAACATCTTTGAGCGTTTCGACTGGAATCCGAACCAGAACAACACCGTTCACCTTGATCTCAGCGCCTCGCGGTCGTGGGCACAGACGCCCAACCAGTATGATCAGCAAGCTCTGGGACAGGACCAGCGCAACGAGATCAAGAGCTTCAACACTTCGGCATTCTGGACGCACATCTTCAATCCGTCGGCGCTGCTCAGCTCGAACATCTATGTGCGCCAGGACCAGGTGCACTATTACCCCTCGGCAAATCTCTTTGCCGATCAGCCAGCCACATTGCAGCAGGCGCGGCGTCTCACGAATTTCGGCATCAAGGAAGATTTCACCTATTCCAAAGGCATCCAGAACCTGAAGGCGGGCGTGAACATTTATCAGACGCCGCTTGCGGAAGACTTCCGTCTCGGCATCACCGACCCTGCATACAATTCGCCGTGCCTCAGCGCGAGCGGCGCGCCGGTGATCGACCCCTCAGACCAGCACTGCACGGGAGCCGGCGAGACGCCGAATCCAGGTTTCCTTCCCAGCCTGCTGCCGTATGACCTGAGCCGTGGCGGCACGCTCTTCCACTTCAACGGCACCACAGACATCAAGCAGGAAGCAGTCTATGTCGAAGATGAGCTGCACTTCGGTGGGTGGCTCTTAAGCGGCGGCGTGCGAGCCGACAACTACAACGGCATCTCCAGCCGCTCCATGGTCGAGCCGCGTGCGGGCGCTTCGTATCGCATTCGCAGGACCAACACAGTGCTGCGCGGCTCGTACGGGAAGTTCTTTATGACGCCTTACAACGAGAACCTGATCCTTTCCAGCTCCACCGGGGCTGGCGGTCTGGCGCAGAATGTTTTTGGCGCATATGGCGACGCGGCGCTGAAGGCCGGCAAGCGCAATCAGTTCTCCACCGGCTTTGAACAGGCTATCGGATCGAAGATCGCGGTGCAGGGTGACTACTTCTGGAAGTTCACCGATCGCGATTACGACTTCGACGTGCTCTTCAACACGCCGCTGTCATTCCCAATCCAGTGGAACAAATCGAAGATCGACGGATACGCTATTCGTGCGAACCTCACGCCGATCCATGGCATCTCTGCATACTCGGTGCTGGGGCACTCGCGTTCGCGCTTCTTCGGGCCGGAGGTCGGCGGGCTCCTGTTCAACAACCCGAACACGCCGCTCTCCGGCGCGCCGTTCCGCATCGATCACGACCAGGCATTTCAGCAGACAACGCACCTGCAATATCAAAAGACCACTGGCCGTGGCCCGCTGCTCGGCTTCAACTGGACGTATGAAAGTGGTCTCGTCGCCGGCGCGGTTCCCTTTTCGCCGACCGCCGATCCCAACTCGCCGGATTTTCAAGTCAACCTCACCGGGCTCACGCCGGACCAGCAGGCGCAGATCGATCTGACCTGCGGCAGCCAGCGCGCGACTCGCGCCAACCCTCTGACGAGCTGCCCCGGCGATCAGCTCAGCTCACCGCTGGTGACGATTCCGGCGCCGGGCACGGAGAATGATGATAAGAACCCGCCCCGCGTGCAGCCGCGCAACACTTTCGATGCACTCGGCGGGTACGACAATCTCTTCCATACAGAGCACTACAGGGTGAACGCCAGCATGTCGGTGGTGAACCTGACGAACACATATGCACTCTACAACTTCCTCTCGACGTTCAGCGGCACGCATTTCGTGTCACCGCGAACGTATACCGGTCAACTGAAGTTCGTTTTCTAGCGCGGAGCGAGTTGAGGCCGTTATGCGCCGGGCAATCCGGCAACCAGCGCCACCAGCGCGGCTCCGCAGAAGAGACACAGCATCTGCAGTGCCACTGCAGCGCGGCTGTGCTGGTGACGCAATTCCGGCAGCAGATTTACGCAGGCGATATATAGAAAACTGCCCGCGCTGATGGGCAGCAGCCAGTAGACAGCCTTCCCGCCGTTTGCGCCGAAGGCCGCGACCAGTGCCACACCAAGCAATGCACCGAGCGAGGGCAGCACCGCCATACGAAACGCGTTCGCTGCCGTGTAGCCCGCGTGCAGCAGCACAGCAAAGTCGCCGACGCGATGCGGAACCTCATGCAGGCTGATGGCCAGTGCGGTGATCCAGCCGACCCGCGGGCCGGCGACAAACGCCGCAGCTACCGACATGCCATCCAGAAAGCTATGCAGGCTGCTGGCGACGATCAGGCTTGCCGGACGAAGCGTATGGTGCGCGTGGCCGTGCTCATGTACGTGTACAACGGCAGCGTCCGGGTCGCCTGTGTGCACGATGGCTGCAACAATCTGCTCAATGCAGAAGAGCCCGAGTATGCTGCCGGTCAGCAGATACCAGACGCGCGGCGTGTTGCCGAGGCTGGTGATTGCCTCCGGCAAGAGGTGAAGCAGCGCCGTAGCCAGCAGCAGCCCGGTGGCAACGCTGACCAGATAGGGCAGCAATGCGCTGAGCGTATACTCGCGCCGCCGCAACAGCCACGCAGCCAGCATGGCCACCGCCTCCAGGGCGAAGACTGCCAGCAACGCGTGAACGACGGTTACGAGGTGCATAAAAAAACGAGCCTTCGCGCCCGGCCGGATCAACTGGCGGGCTGCGATGGGATTAATGATAACAAGGAATCGTTATCTGGAGGCTCGCCGGCGGTTTGGCGTGACTGCCGCGGCACAGCGGTCGCAACTGCCGTAGAGCAGGAGTTCATGGCCGGCGACGCGAAATCCTCGTGGCGGCCTGGGCAGCACCGTCCCGGTGCAGTCCCCGAGCTCAAACATCCGGCCGCATTTGCGGCAGTGGAAGTGATGGTGGTGCGCTTTACCCGCAACTTCATAGCGCGTTGCCTGCCCGGGCAGCGAAACCGGATCGAGCCAGCCCTCTGCCAACAGCGACTTGATATTGCGATAGACGGTGGCAATGCCCAGGGTCTCGTAATGGCGCTGCGCAACGCTCAGCGCCTCCTCTGGCGAAAGAGGGCGGTCTGCTTCGATGAAGGCTTCGCGGATGGCTTGCTTCTGGCGCGTGTTGCGGGGAACAGGTTGCGGCATACAGGCTAATGATAGCGATCTGTCAGTTGCATCTCCAATGCGCGTGCCAAGCCGGGTGCTGATGTACAAAGGATGCGCTATGCGAATCTTCCACTTTGCTCTTGCTGTCCTGCTCCTCGCGCCGTGCTTCGCGCCAGCACAGCCGCAGCCGCCGGATGTGGCGACCCGGCGCGCACACCTGCTGCATCGGGGTGTGAATGCCAGCCTGTGGTTCGCGCAGGCAGAGGACTACTCGCCCGCGCGGCTCCGCAGCTACACGACTGCCGATGACATCGCGTTGATGCACTCCATGGGCTTCGATCATGTGCGGATCAGCGTCGATGGCGACGAGCTCGTGCGCGGCGCTCCGCCGAATGGCCTCAATGCCCCGTTTGTCGCCGAGCTCGACTGGGCCGTGAACATGATGCTCAAGGCCGGGCTGCGCGTCATCGTGGACGTGCACCCCTCCGATGAATTCAAGCGCCGGCTGCGAACAGACGACGCGGCCGTCGCAAGCTTTTGCGCGATGTGGACCGCGCTCGCCGGGCACTACGCGCAAACGGACCCCAACCGCGTCTTCTTCGAAGTGCTGAACGAGCCGGAGTTTGACGATGTGCAGCAATGGAAGGCCGTGCAGACACGAGCTATTGCGGCGATCCGGCAGGGCGCGCCGCGGCACACCATCATTGCAACAGCAATCCGGTACTCCGGCCTCACCGATCTGCTCGCGCTCGAGCCGGTCTCCGATCCCAACGTGATCTACACCTTCCACGATTACGAGCCTTTTCCGTTCACGCATCAGGGGGCGACCTGGACGATGGCAGCGGTGCGGCCGCTGCGCCACGTGCCGTATCCCTCCTCGCCCGAGGCCGTCGCGCCAAACATCTCGCAGGAGCAGAGCCTGATTGGCCAGCACTGGATCAATACCTACGGCTACGACCGCTGGGACGCTGCGCGCATCCGTTCGGAGCTGAGCTTTGCGGGCAAATGGGCTGCGCTGCACCACGTACCGATCTACTGCGGCGAGTTCGGCGCATACCAGCCATATTCCGACGCTGCGATGCGGGCGGCGTGGCTGCACGACACGCGCACCGCGCTGGAGGAGCAAGGCATCGGCTGGGCGGTGTGGGACTATCGGAGCACCTTCGGCGTGGTCACGAAAGAGAACGGGAAGACGACGCCTATCCCCGCGGTTGCGGAGGCTCTTGGCCTGCATTCACAATGACGGCAGAAGCCTTCAGGCTGTTCTATGAATCCAACAACAGACCGATCTTGAGATTTGAGGAGAAGGAATCGAATGTCGCCAAAGCCGGAATCTATCGAGAGCCTGAAGCATGCCCCGGGAGTCGCGGGCATGCTGGAACCCATCCTTCATCGCTGGAGCCCGCGTGCATATGCGGATCGCGATGTGCCGGCCGAAGATCTGAAGAAGGGCTTCGAGGCCGCACGCTGGGCGGCGTCCTCCTATAACGAGCAGCCATGGCGCTTCGTGGTGGGCCATCGCGGCGATGCGACATACCAGAAGATCCTCGACTCCCTGGTGCCGTTCAATCAGGACTGGGCAAAGTCTGCTCCTGTGCTCATCCTGTCCGTCGCACGGAAGCACTTCGCGCACAACGGGCAGATCAATCGCCACTCCTGGCACGATACAGGCGCGGCGATGGCCAACTTCATGGTGCAGATTACGGCGCTGGGGCTGCATGCACATTCCATGGCCGGCTTCGATCATGAGAAGGCGCAGAAGGCTTTCAACATTCCGGATGATTTCGAGACTATCGCCGTCACCGCTGTTGGCTATCTGGGCGATCCAGATTCGTTGCCCGAAGGGCCGCGCAAGTCGGAAGTGTCGCCCCGCCAGCGCAAGGATCTGAAGGAGTTCGTCTTCTCCGAGTGGGAAAAGCCTGCCTTCTGAGGTTTGCCTTCCCGCTCAGCGGGTGGGCTGCGACTCGTGCATGGAAGCAACCGCCTGACGCGCGGCATCGAGCGTTGCCTCGATGACCTCGCGCGTGTGAGCTGTGCCGAGGAAGATCGCCTCGAACTGCGAGGGCGGCAGCCATACGCCGTGGTCCATCATGGCGCGGTGGAACGCGCCAAAGGCTGCGGTGTCGGAAGTTGCGGCTGTCGTGAAGTCAACCACGGTCTTCTCCGTGAAGAACCAGGTCCACATCGCGCCCACGCGATTGGTCGTCACCGGAAAACCTGCGTTCGCCAATACCGTCGCAATGCCTTCGGATAGCATGCGACTGACCGATTCTAGATTGGCGTACACCGCTTCGCGATTGTTTGCGAGATACCCAAGCGTCGCGATGCCCGCAGCCATGGCCAGCGGGTTCCCGCTGAGCGTTCCCGCCTGGTAGACGGGACCGAGCGGCGCGAGCAGGTCCATGATCTCGGCGCGGCCGCCGAATGCGGCACAGGGCAGGCCGCCCCCGATGATCTTGCCCAGGCAGGTCAGGTCCGGCTGAATGCGGTACAACTGCTGGGCGCCGCCGTGCGCCACGCGAAAGCCCGTCATCACCTCGTCAAAAATCAGCATTGCGCCTTCGCGCTGTGTGATTCCGCGCAGTGCTTCCAAATAGCCCGGCTGGGGCGCGACACAGCCCATGTTGCCGGCCACCGGCTCCAGGATGATGGCCGCGATCTGGTCCGGGCGTGCGGTGAATGCTGCCTCGACCGCCGCGATGTCGTTGTACGGCAGCGCGAGCGTAAAGTGCGCGATCTCTTCCGGCACGCCCGCCGAGCCGGGAATCCCGAATGTCGCGACCCCCGAGCCGGCCTTGACCAGCAGTCCGTCGGCATGGCCGTGATAGCAGCCTTCGAACTTCACGATGTACTTGCGGTTGGTAAAGGCGCGCGCCAGCCGGATCGCCGTCATTGTCGCTTCCGTTCCTGAGGAGACGAAGCGCAGCTTTTCGATCGAAGGCATGGCCTGGGTGATCAGGCCCGCCAGGCCGGCTTCGGCTTCGGTCGATGCGCCGAAGCTGGCGGAGCGCGCCGCCGCCTGCTGGATCGCTTCCACCACGGGCGGGAAGGCGTGGCCCAGAATCATCGGCCCCCAGGAGCCGAAGTAGTCGATGTAGCGATTGCCGTCGGCGTCCCACAGGTACGGCCCCTCGGCGCGGGTGACGAAGGGCGGGTCGCCGCCGACGGCGCGAAATGCCCGAACCGGCGAATCGACGCCGCCGGGCAGGAGGTGTTCGGCACGCTGCTGCAAGTGGCGGGAGCGATCGAGTGTTCGCATTGCTTCCAGTATAGAAAGCGGCGACTGATCGACCTAGAGATTCAGGGCGTTTGCCGCTGAGAGGCCGCAACAAACAATCTATGCGACCCGCAGCACGCGATCGTCTAGGCGCTGCATCATCTGCCGGCCGCAAAGTGAGCGGCGCGACCCGCTGCCGCATACAAATTGAGACGCGAATAGACTCCGAAGGACGAACCATCGTCCAGGAACCCGCCGCCCGGTCCTTCCGTCTCAGTGAGAATTTTGTCGGCCTGCTGCAGGCTCAGCGCAGGAAAGGCGGCCGTCAGCAGGTATCCGGCCTCTGGAGCAAGTTTGCCGACATCCTCAAGCTCGTCGGCATTTTTGAGATAGACGACCGGCAGGCTGTACGTCTGCGTCGCAGCGTAGAAGGCTTCGTTCGCCGCAGGATTGCTGAGGCGCCCAGTGTCTTGCTTCGCGCATGCTGCGATGGTGTCGCCACACGATGCCTCTAACGCTGGCGTCATGTCGGCGCGAGCTTTCTTTACGGCTGCCTGAAAATCCTTGATGTCTGGAGCGCCTTTGAGCGTCTGCCCCATGTACTCCGGATCGTTCGCCAGAAGATGCGCCATGTCGTAAAGCGCCAGCGTTCGGCCGCCCATCACATCCATCGCATAGTGCGCTCCCATGAGGATGCGGTCGTTGCCATATTCAGCGCCCCGCGCCATCATCTGCTGATACCTCTCCGGCACCAGGATGGCGAGCATCAGGGACCCCATATAGCCATACGTGGTATGGCCGCTGGGATACGACGGGCTATTGATCAGATTCATGATTGGCCCGCGGTTGTAGACGATGTTGTCTGCGGGGCTGTGAAAGTAATCCAGACCAACGATCCGTGTCGTGTCCGGCTCGGTCTGGAATGGACGCGAATTGCCGTAAGCATCGGCGCCAGCGGTTCCTGCAGGATGCCCGTAGCTTATGCCAAAGATATCGGGAGAGCCCCCGTTGTCCTTGAGAATGGCTTTTGCCTCTGCCGACACGGGCGTCTTTCCATCTGTCGTCTCATTCGCAAAAAAGTATTTACCGGAGTTTGAATTCCACCCGCTGGTCGCGTTTGCGTATGCGATGACCTCGGCAACCGCCGGCGAAAGCTTTGTGACACGAGTTCGATCGATGTAGTGGGCATGCGCCACATAGGCAGCGCCGAGAGTTGTCCCCAGCCCGTCGGCAAGTTCGGCAAGGTTGGCATCTGTGATGAAGGCATCGCGCAGCGCCTGCTGCTGTTGTTCGGCGAAGGGAAGCAGCGTTGGCTGGCGGATAGCACCGGTCTGAATGCCGCCGGTTACGGTGTAGTTCGCAGCCAGTGCTGCTTCACCCGCTTTCGTTGTCGACAACACGGCCACCGGCGCGAGCCCTTTCAGGGCGGCCATATCCGTAGCCGACTGGGCTTGAACCTGAAAGGACAGCGACGCGCAGAGAAGCGCTGTCCCCAAAAACATCTTGCGTGCCATCGCTGTTCCTCCACTCCTGAGCAGACGAACAAGGATGCACTCTACCAGCCGCCTTCGCAAGCTCGCAAAACTGCGCGGGCACTCGGCTCCCGAGCGTGGCAGCCCAGTTTTTGAACAGCGTCTCCAGCGCTCCTTTGATCGAGGCGTACGCCAGAATTGAAGGATTTTCGAGATCCCGATTGAAAGGAGCCGACTCGATGCCCGAGCGGCTCCCGTTGTTCAGGTTCGGAGCGCGCGCGCACGCCGGCTCAGGCGTTCGTCCCGCCGTCCACGGTCAGATTCGCCCCGGTGATGTAGGAGGACTCCGGACCCGCCACAAATGCGACCAGCGCGGCGACTTCCTCCACACGCCCATAGCGGTCAAGCGCTGTAGCTGCCTTCTGCGGCGCAGCCCAATCGCCTGCAGCGGGATTCAGATCCGTATCGATCGGACCGGGCTGGATGTTGTTGACCGTGATGCCGCGGCTCCCGACCTCTCGGGACAAGCCCTGCGTGAACATCTTCACAGCTCCCTTGGTGGCCGAGTACGCCACCAGTCCCGGAGTCATCATGCGCTCGCCTACACAGGAGCCAATGTTGATGACGCGGCCGCCGCTCTTCATGTGTTTCAACGCCGCCTGGGTTGCGACAAACGCGCCACGGACATTGAGGTTGAACATGCGATCGATCTCGTCCAGCGTGGTCTCCTCGAATTTCTTCGGAATGGCAGTCCCGGCATTGTTCACCAGCACATCGAGGCCACCAAATGCGGCGACTGTCTTCTCGACCGCGCCCTTGACGGCCTCGGGTTCGGCTGCATTCGCCTGGATGGCGATCGCCTTCCCTCCCGCGCCTTCAATGGCCTTCACCACAGATGCCGCGGCATCGGCACCGGTTGAATACGTAATCGCTACACTCGCTCCATCGGCGGCCAGGCGTTTCGCGATTGCTGCGCCGATGCCCCGCGAACCGCCGGTAACGAGGGCCACTTTGTTCGTCAATTTCGACACAAGGATCTCCTTTGGTTTTCTGCAAACCCTGATGACTACTCAGATTTGTTTTCTCACGCGGACTGGAACTTCGAAAGTGGCTATCTGATGAGCCATCGTCGCCATCGGATTGAAATTTATAGAGCGCGGCTCCGTACGGCCGTGGCGCTTTGCGTCTGGAGGCGTTCGCTTTTCTCCCAGTTCAATCCAAGACCCGACTCTGCGACGAGCGAACGGATCAGCTAGATTCGCTGCGGACTCGCGGCAAACGCATTGCCGGATCGCATCCAGTAAGCTGCTGCCAGGGTATGCGGATTGTTCTCACGACCTTCGGCACGCTCGGCGATGTCCATCCGCTGATTGCCGTTGCGCTGGAGATGCGTCGCCGCGGACATGTGCCGGTGATGGCAGTGCCGGAGATCTTTCGCCCTAAGATCGAGCTGCTGGGCCTGGACTTCTTCAAGGTTGGTCCAACGCTCAATCCTGAGGACGCGCAGCAGGTTGCCGAACTGATGGACATCCGCAAAGGGACGGAGCGCACGCTGCGTGAGGTGCTTTTTCCGGCGATCCGCCAGAGCTATGACGAGCTGCTGGCCGCGGTGAATGCCGGGGGCGGGGCGGACCTGATGCTGGCCGGCGAGCTGACGTACCAGGCGCCGTTGGTGGCCGAGGTCACGGGTGTGCGCTGGGCAAGCTATGTACTGGCGCCGCTCTCGTTTTTCTCGTCGTACGATCCTCCGGTGCTGCCGCCCTATCCGGGTCTGGCGCGGCTGCAGAGCGCCGTGCCCGCCACCGGACGGGTCATGACGCGCTTCGCCCGCTGGGTGACACGCGACTGGGCCGAGCCGGTCTATCGGCTGCGCGCGGAGTTGGGCCTGGATCGCGGTGAGGATGTCATCTTCGACGCCAAGCACGCGCCCAGCCTGGTGCTGGCGATGTTTTCGCCCTTGTTGGGAGAGCCGCAGCCGGACTGGCCTGCGAATACGGAGATCACCGGCTTCGTCTTTTATGACGGAGAAGCCGGGGATAAGGGGTTGCCGGACGATATCGAGCGGTTTCTAGCGGACGGCGGGCCTCCAGTAGTGTTCACGCTGGGCTCGGCAGCGGTGCTGGACGCCGGATCGTTCTATGAGGAGAGCGCCAGAGCCGCCCTGGAGGCGGGTGTGCGCGCAGTGCTGCTGGTGGGGACCGATCCCCGCAATGTACCCGAGACCCGATCGTCGAGCCTATGCGTGGCCCGGTATGCGCCGTATTCAAAGCTCTTTCCGCGGGCGTCGCTCATTGTGCACCAGGGCGGCGTGGGCACAACGGCGCAGGCGATGCAGGCGGGCAGACCGATGCTGGTGATGCCCTACAGCCATGATCAGCCCGATAATGCGCGCCGCGTCCGGCGGCTGGGCATTGCGGGCGTGATCCGGCGGCAGGACTACACGGCGGAGCGCGCGGCGCGGCGGATACGGCGCATGCTGGGACATTCGCGGTTTGCGGAGCGGGCAATGGAGGTGGGGGAGCGGCTGCGCGGCGAAAACGGGCTGGCACGGGCGTGCGATGCGCTGGGCTCCCTGGGCCGCGTCTAACTGTCTGCTCCCGCCCGGTTCCTGCACATTTCCACAGCAGCTTGCCAGCGGGTCTAAGTGTCTTAATCCTTGAGCACGAGGATGCAATTGCGGCGTCCGGGCCACGCATGTAACCCGTTTGACAACAGCGTTTGCTACGGAAGTCGCATGCGTAAACGATTTCCTTCCCAGAGCCGCCGTTGTTAAAATACGCCAACTTCACGGATATTCCGGTGGGTGTTGACAGGGCCCAAAACTCGCCGGCAACCGCGACTTGCGCACAGCAGTGCGCATCTCACACGGAACTGCCGTTTCTTGCACCTGGCGGCGTTTTACGCGCTGCCGCGACCTGAGGCCTGGAGGGAGTTTTTCGCTCGATGGATGGAACTTTGAAACCTGGGAACCTGAATGCAGTTCATCTGGCCGCCAGCGAAGGCATGGTCGGCTATTTCTCCATGGAGATTGCCATCGAACCGAGCATGCCGACCTACAGCGGCGGCCTGGGTGTGCTGGCCGGGGACACGCTGCGCTCCGCGGCGGACATGGGATTGCCGCTGGCAGCGGTGACACTTGCGCATCGCAAGGGATATTTCCGTCAGATTCTGGATGCGGACGGCAACCAGACGGAGGAGGCGCAACCGTGGAGCCCGGAGTCGCGGCTGCCACAGGAAGAGCCGCGCGTGGTGGTGACGATTGAAGGCCGACCGGTGCACGTGCGCGCCTGGCGTTATGACATGGAAGGCGTGACCGGCCATACGATTCCCATCTACCTGCTGGACACCGACCTGGATGGGAATGATCCGCGGGATCGCGCGCTGACCGATCACCTTTACGGCGGAGATACCAACTATCGCCTGGCGCAGGAGATCGTGCTGGGCATCGGCGGGCTGCGCATGCTGGATGCGCTGAGGTATGACGTCAGTGTCTATCACATGAACGAAGGGCACGCGGCGCTGCTGACGGTGGCGCTGCTGGAAAAGACCCTGAGCGGAGGAGCGCTTTCGGGCGCGCAGGAACGCGATCTCGACGCGGTACGCCAGCACTGCGTGTTTACCACGCATACGCCGGTACCGGCCGGCCACGATCGCTTTTCGATCGAACAGACGAACCGCATTCTGGGCGCGGAAGCTACGCAGACAATCGAGCGCATCGGCGGCGTGCATGACGGCATGGTGAACATGACCTACATCGCGCTCAAGCTTTCGCGCTTCGTGAACGGCGTGGCCATGCAGCACGGCAAAGTGAGCCGCGCGATGTTCCCGGACTACGATATCGCCGCGATTACAAACGGCGTACATGCCGGCACGTGGACTGCCCCGGCCATGCAGGCGACCTTTGACAAGCACCTGCCACGCTGGCGCGAAGACAATACGCATCTGCGTTATGCCATCGACATTCCCCAACAGGAGATCGAAAGCGCGCACGCCGACGGCAAACGGCTGCTGCTGGCGGAGGTCGAGAAGCGTACGGGCGTCAAGCTGCGCGAGGACATCTTCACCATCGGCTTTGCGCGGCGGGTCGCGACCTATAAGCGCGGTGACCTGCTGTTCGCCGATCCGGAGCGGCTGGCGCGCATCGCGCAGAACGCCGGCGGCATGCAGGTCCTGTACAGCGGCAAGGCGCATCCCGCCGATGAGCCGGGCAAGCAGATCATCCGGCATGTCTTTGAGGAGGCTCACCGACTCTCCTCCGGCTCGCTGCACATCATCTATCTGGCCGACTATGAATGGCGTCTGGGAGCGCTGCTCACGGGCGGCGTAGACCTGTGGCTGAACAATCCGCTGCGTCCGTACGAGGCATCCGGCACGAGCGGCATGAAGGCGGCGCTGAACGGCGTGCCCAGCCTGAGCGTGCTGGATGGCTGGTGGATCGAAGGCTGCATCGAAGGCGTGACCGGCTGGGCGATTGATGATCACGACCGTGCCGAAGATGAGGCGGCAAGCCTTTACGGCAAGCTCGAATCAAAGATCCTGCCCGTCTTCTACCAGGACAGGCAGGGATGGCGGAAGCTGATGCAGACGACCATCGCGATGAACGGATCTTTTTTCAACACGCAGCGCATGCTCGAGCAGTATGTTTCGAATGCATATTATCCGGAGCGCAAAGCCAGCTATTCTGCAAATGTGCTGGAGCAGTCTTTCGCGCGATAACCACCGATACGGAGTATGGAAGACGCGGCGCATAGGCGCCGCGTCTTCTCTTTCGAAGCTCTTGCTCAGCCCACCGATCGTCATCGCCGTGCTGGTCAGTACACAATCAGCGGAGCCATCGATTCATCGGACCATTTGCCGACCGCGATCATGAAGATCGTTGCCTGTTCTTCAGGGTCCTCCGCTGCGATCACTGGCGAACCCGGCAGATTCGCTCCCCAGCTTTTTGCCGCGGCGCCCGCGACGAAGAACATCAGATGTGGTTTCCAACTTTTATCCCGGTCATTCAAGTACTGCTGCCTGGACATCATGTAGCACATGGCGCCGGGTTCCAATGCGGGCAGTTGTTTATCACTGAACGCCGTTGCGATCGCCTTGGCGACTTCCAGCTTTGATCTTCCCGCCAGGACGAGGTTGGTCTTCATCAAAAAAATCGGAGCAAATATCCTTGCGGCGGCTGGATTGAAGCAGATGGGAGAACGAATCTTGGGGTTCCAGAAATCCGGATCATCGGTGGCGGATCCCCATGAGCGTTCGACTATGCAGAGAAAGCCATTGCTGCCCTTCTCCGCAGTCGTATAACCATTCTGTCCCAACACCATCACCTCCGCCCCGCTTGAGATCGAGGATGGGGCAGCGCTGCGAGCCAGTGTGATTTCAGTGCTCTTGTCGGGTATCAGGTACTGGTTGAGGGGAGCCATTGCGGAATAGGGCGAGGTCTGAGCATGCGCTCGCGGCTGACGAATCCGGCTGGATGCCACAAGCAGCACAAGGATGGCTAAAGCGGAGATCGCGATGGCTCTCATTTACTTGCTCCTCTTAAGCGCAACTTGTTGCGAGCCCGGAAACCGACTTACGAAAGCGCGCGCAGACTGCTGCGCAGCCTGTCCACGTCGCCATCCGTGAACTGCGACTCCAGATCCCGATGTGTCTTTTGCCAAACCGGCACGGCGGAGGCCAGCAGAGTCTTGCCCGGCGGCGTCAGCGTCAATCGCCGGCTGCGACGATCCGTGCTGTCCGGCGTGACCGTAATCAGGCCGCGGCGTTCGAGCGGCTTGAGCGCAGCGGTGAGTGTGGTGCGATCCATCGCCAGCAGTGCAGCAACAGAAGCCATGCCCGGCGCCTCCGGGCGATTCAGCGACATCATCAGCGAGAACTGGCCGTTGGTCAGATCCAGTGGACGCAGAGCCTCATCGAAGCGCCGGGCCAGGGCACGCGCTGCCCGCTGCACGTGCAGACAGAGACAACAGTCGCGAACGTGCAGTGTGGTTTCAAAAGGAACTGGCTCGTCGCTTGACATCATGCTCATTATGTTGATATCAACGTAAAAAATCAAGTGATTCTGCACCGAGTCAAAAGGCATAAGAACGGCAATTCCTCCAGGCGGGGGACCGCCAGTTGAAATAAAAATAGAGTGCTGTCGATTTTTCGGTCTCCCGAACGACTACCAGATAACAGGCACTGGTGAATTGGAAGCCTGGGAAGGCTCAGGGGAAAATATGTCATTTCTTCGTGATTTGAAAGTTGCCGTGCGTTCCCTGTGGCGCGTTCGCACTCTGTGGGCCACCGTTGCCTTTACCCTCGCGCTGGGCATCGGCGCCAACGCCGCGATTTTCAGCGTCCTTCGTGCCGTGCTGCTCCGTCCACTCGCCAATCGCGATGAAGACCGCCTTCTCTATCTGCGGCAGAGCGCGCCTGGCCTTGGCGTCGACAACGCGACCTTCTCCGTTCCCGAAATCGGCGATCTGGGCAAAGGGCTGAAGACGATCACGGAGTTGGGCACCTTTTCGACGATGGATTTCACAGTTGTCGGATTGGGGACGCCGCGTGAGATTCCCGCTGGCGTCGTCGATGGCCACTATTTCGATGTCATGGGCTTGCGACCCATCCTCGGTCGCCTGCTTACCACCTCCGATGACGGCCCCAACGCAGCCGGCGCCGTCGTGCTCACCTATAAGTTCTGGAAGGAATCGCTGCACTCCGATCCCAACGTGATCGGCAAAACTGTGCGGCTCGAGAGCATCATGGGAGCGCGATCCGCCACCATCGTGGGCGTGCTCGAACCGTCGATACCGTATCCGGTTGCGACCGAAATCATCGCCAATATCGTCACCAGCCCGCATCACCTCTCCGCCACCATGGTCACAGGACGCGAACACCGCATGACCGAGGTCTTTGGGCGGCTCGCGCCGGGATCGAGTATCGACGCTGCGCGCGCTGAGCTGAGCACGCATTACGCCGCAATGACATCCGCGCATCCTGAGACGTATAAGCCCGCAGATCATTATCAAATCGGCCTAAAGCGCATGCACGAGCAGATCAACGCGCGCGCCAATACCATCCTGTGGGTGCTGTTTGCTGCCTCCGGGCTGCTGTTTGTCATCGCGTGTTCGAACATCGCCAATCTGGTGCTGGCCCGCACCGTCCGCCGCGAATCGGAACTAGCCGTTCGCTCAGCCTTGGGAGCCAGCACCAGCGCACTGCGGCGCTCCCTGCTTGCCGAGGCCCTGGTGCTCTGCGGCAGCGGAGTGCTCGCCGCACTTCTCCTCGCGTGGCCGATGGTGGCTGTGCTGGGGCGCTATGCGGCACGCTTCTCCGTGCGCGCAGACGGGCTCACGCTCGACTCCACTCTGGTATGGTTCGGCATCGCGCTGGCGCTCCTGGCGGCGATCTTTCTCGCGTATGTTCCCCGGCTGCCCTCGGAACGTGCGCAACTCAGCGCGAGTCTGATCAGCGGTGGAACTCGCAGCAGCACAGGGAACAGCAACAAGCGGCTGCGCGTTTTCGCCGTGATGCAGATCGCAGCTTCCTTCGTGCTGCTCACTGGAGCCGCGATGTTGATGCGCACTCTTTACACGCTCGAAAACACGCGGCCGCCCTTCGACACCTCGCACGTTCTCGGTGTGAATTTGCCCGCCATGACTTACGGACGAACGCCGCAGCAGGTCCAGGACTTCTATCACGAAGTACAGCGCCGCGTGAGCTCATTACCGGGGGTGACCCGCGCCTCTACCGGCTTCAGCGTTCCCTGGCGTGACGACACCCTGAACATCAGCTTCACCTTCGCGTCGCCGGGCGCGGTCGTGCGCAAGAACGGGACCGATGACTGGCGCGCAAAGTTCCGTTCAATTTCCCCGGGATACTTTGAGACCCTCGGCGTGCCGCTTCTCGCCGGCCGCGACTTCCGCGACTCGGACAAGCAGGGCTCGGAGCGCGTCGTCATGATCAGCCAGAGTCTGGCGCAGACACTCTATCCCGGACAGTCAGCGCTCAACCGTCAGCTGCGTTGGACCGACGGCGTTATGAAATTTATCGGCATCAGCATGGAGCCGCGGCGGATCGTCGGCGTCGTGCCCGATCTTGATGACGAAAACATCATTCCCTCGCCCGGCATGATGATCTATCAGCCGGCCGATCAGGAAGGCTGGCAAGGCCGCCTCCTGGTGCGTGTCGACGGTGGCGATCCCTACGCGCTCGCTCCGGCGATCACGCGCACCATTCGCAGTATCTATGCGGAGCAGCCCGTCGAGCACATCAGCACGTTGCAGGATATCCGAGCCGAAGTCATGACGCCCGACAAGTTGAACGCATTGGTCTTCGGTGGATTCGCAGCGGTGGCTCTCCTGATCTCCGTGATCGGCGTGGCGGGCGTGCTCGCTTTCTCCGTCAGCAGCCGCACGCGCGAATTCGGAATTCGTATGGCTCTTGGCGCGCAGCCCAAGGACATTCTCACGGATGTGCTGCGTCAAGGCCTGACCATTGCAAGCATCGGCGTGGGCGCGGGCGCGATTTGTGGGCTCGTGTTTGCACGTGCCATCGGGCGCTACGTTGCCGAGGCCCACCCGCCCGGAATGCCCGCGTTCCTTTTGTCGGCCTTCGTCATCCTGGCTGCCGCTGTGATCGCGTCGGCTGTTCCCGCTGCCCGTGCTGCGAGGGTGAACGCCGTGGAGGCGCTGCGCGCCGAGTAGCTTCGCAATCACCCCGAGGCCGTTGCGCGAGATAGGTGTCTCTGTGCCGCAACAGGGGCCTATTTGTGCCTAGGATGGCGCAAAACAGCGCATCACGGTGGTCTGACAGGTCAGCCATGGAACCATATGGGTGTTCAGCGCCACCGAGCAGAAACGCGATACTGGAAATCCGTGTTGACACCGGTCTAGTGCCGGGGGTAGGTTGACTGCCCGAAGAACTAGGTCGTGCGGTCCCCGGTCCAAATGGTCTTCGGGGAAGACCGGTTTTCCCCCTCTGGTCCACCCTTTCTCATCCACCTCGCCACGTAGTTGATGTGAGTCATCCCGTTCGGGTATCGGCCGCGACCGTCCCGAAACGGACCTATGCCTCGCGGCCACCGCAAATGGAGGTGCCCATGGCACGACTCTTGCTTGCAACGCTTTTGACCGGCGTCGCTTTGCTTTTCCCCGCTTCTTCTTCCGCGCAGTTTCCAGCGGCAGGAAACCTGGATTGCAATGGCTTCAGCAAGATTCAAAAGCCCCTTAAGACGCTCAATGTCTGTGCCGATCCCCGCGGTCTGGATGAGGGTTACGGCCGGTTCTATGACAATGGCAAGTACGTCGGCCACGATGAGCCCAGCATAGGTTTCTATTCACGCGCACCAAATTCAGGCAATGACATGCAGTGGCAGATTACCCTCCCAGTGGAACGCCCCTACCCTGGCGCCACCCAAACCTTAGAAAATTACGTGGCATTCTGGTTCAGCCTGGCACTCTGCGATCCGGGTTCGTATCCGCAGGGAGCGTGTATCCCGGATAGCGACGCTAACAACCCCAGCCTGGCGGGATCCGCGTTTCTCGAAATGCAGTTCTATCCACCGGGGAATCCGCCGTTCACAAGCAATATCAGCTGCGACAAGACTCATTGGTGCGCCTCGCTACACATCAATAGCCTGGAGTGCCAGGCCAATGGCATTTGTAACCCCAACTGCACAGAGACAACGAACTTTGCGTTTATTCAGACCGATGGAGTTCCTACCGGCCCTCCTGGTCCCGACACAGCTACAGACGCGAGCTTCACACCGAATGCCCACACCCTGCTCATGAATCAGGGCGATCGATTGCTCATCACGATCAAGGATGCCCCGGGCAACGCACGCGGAGGGGTGCTTACTCGAATTGACGATCTGACCACGGGGCAATCCGGATTCATGATTGCGAGCGCGACGAACGGCTACCGGAGCTTGAATCCGACTACCTGCGGCGGAACAAACTTTAGCTTCCACCCCGAATTTTCCACTGCTAAATTCGGCAACTTCGTTCCATGGGCGGCACTCCAGGCGAACGTGAACTTTTCTGGCGAGATCGGGCACTTCACTCCTGGTGCAACGGGCGACAACGATAGTGACGATGCACCTTGTTTCTCCGCCGGCGTAACTGTGCCCGGTTGCCTGGATGAAGTGCAGGGTGGAGACCTCGATTTTGATGGGAGCTCCTACCTAACCGATTGGCCGGATGGTAGCAGGGAGAATGCCACCTCGTTGTCAATCTCATCTGACAGGGGAGAGGGCGTCGGCCCACTCAGTGCAACGCGAGGAAACGGAAGGTATGAACACCGGTATCCTCAAGTTCAAATCGAAACCGATGTAGGAGCATCGGAGACTACATGTCAGTCCAGTGGCGCGGGCTGCACTGTACCGCCGCCGGGAGCGTCTTTCTATCCCTTCTATGCAACGTCAACGAGAAAAGGACGTTGCGAACTGCTCTTCGGTAATTTCAGCGGTAGGGGCATCGACGATCTTGGCGGAGATGCTCAGTACGGAACACCGAATTTAGCGTGGTTTTTCGGCACGAACAGCAGTGGCCTCCAGCCGAACCTGTGTAACCCATAGCTGCTGCCCAAGTGGACATTCGTATCCATGTTCCAGGCATCGAAAAGGCGCGTCGCAGATGAGCTGGCGGATCTAACTGTTCGTTACTCATCTGCGATTCGTCCTTTCGCGCAAAAGAGCGAACGATTCGCAAGATAGCTTCTTGATCTGTGCGCTATCGGCCGAGGCCCCGAACTTCGTATTGCGATCGAGTCACCGGCAAACAGGAAGTTCGCCCTCAACTGACGATAAAGAGGGCAATTCATTCATTGAATCCGCCATAGCTATGCGGACCAGAATGACTATCGGGAAGGCTCTCGTCTGGTTGAAGGTGAGCCCGAGCGGACAGGACGAGACGCACGCAAGCTGATCGGGCACTCTTTCATGGTAGGTAATTTCGCCGATGTTCGCAGAAAAAGCCCGGACAGAAATAATGTCCGGGCCCCTCATTGTTTCGTTCGGTGCTGGCTCCCCGCTAGGGAACCAGCGTTGTAATCAGCGCGGCCTTAGGGCTGCCCCATCCGGTCACGAGGTCGTACTTTGTGACCGCTGAATAGCTGCCTGATTTGCCGCTGGTGATGTCGTGGAAGTCTGTGGCGTATTTGGAAGTGACGTTCTGCGGGTAGATGGTGGGATTTAGGAAGCCGATGCGCGAGTGGCCAATGGACGCGGCGCGCTGGTTGGCGAGCGCAATGAAGCCGGCCCACATGGGCGCGGCAAAGCTGGTTCCGCCGTATGTATTGGCGAGGCAGCCGGTCTGGTTCGCGCAGGTGTAGAAGGTGAAATTCGCGTTGGCCGAGACATCGGGGCCATTGCGATAGGTGGTCGATCCCTTGTTGCTGGAGTTGATCACGCCGGAAATCTTCTGCCACGAGGGGATCGCGACCTTGTCGGGCGAGATACCGCCGCCGCTGCCGGACCACGCAGTCTCGGACTTCCAGGCTCCGGCGGCTTTGGTCGTAACCAAATCTGTCCCGCCAACCGAAACGACATAGGCATTGTCCGCCGGCCAGGCTTCATTGCTTTTTGACCAGGTCGAGTGATCGCCGGTCGCTGCGAGGAAGGTCTGGCCCTGCGCCGCCATCTTTTTGAAGTAGGGATTGAGCGTGGAAGGATCGACCGGCGTCCAGCCCCAGGAGCAGCCGATGACGGTGGGCAGTGGGCTATGCGTCGTCATAGCGCTGATGATGGCGGTGTCGTTGGAACCGATATACATCACCAGACTGGAGAGTCCGGGCGCCATGCCAATCGCCTGAGTCATATCGAGTGTCTGCTCGGTGTCATCGCAGTAGCCACCGGCGTTGCTGTCGACGCAGGAGGTCCGGGTGCCGTCCACTGAGAGCAATTTGACGGGCACCTTGTTGGTCTGATGAACGTTCTTGAAGTAGGTGTTCAGATCGGCAAGGTCGGTACCCGCGAATTCGAGCAGTCCAAGGTTCTGGCCGGCCCCGGTAAGCGACGTTCCACCGTAGTATGCGGCGCGCATGTCGCTGCCCAGGAACGAGGCAGATGGACCGGAGCCGCTGGTTGCATGCGCGACGACCTGATCGGCTGCGATGCCGTGGGCGTTTGCGTAGTCGCTCTTTTTGATCACCAGCGGATGCGGGATGGAGTAGTTGTCCAGACCGGAGATGTGCCAGAGATTGAAGGGCAGGTTGACGGTCGGCTCGCGGTCGGGAGCGAAGAAGGTGCGATTCTCGTTGGGATGTTGATAGGTATGGATGTTGACATGGAAGGCGGCCTGAACGGCGGAGACCGGGCCTTTCACCTGCACATCCATTCCGTCACGGCTGCCGCCGGTGATGGTGAGGCCGTTTGATTTGGCGAATTCTACGACGGCGTCATAGTCCGCCTGGCTGGGACCGAATTGCGCGGTGAACTCCGGCACGGTGAGGAAGTGACGATAGGAAGGGCTCGCGGGATCGTAGATCTCCTGCAGCAACCGGTCCAGGCCGGCCTGATTGCGCAGCGGCAGAATGATATCTAGGCTCATGGCCTGATCGGAGGACAGGCGTCCGAGAGCCTGAACCTGGTTTTCGCGGACTACATTTCGTATGTGGTGCGTCAATAGATTTTGCGCCGGGACAGCGGTTGTAGCCAGCAACGCCGCGGCGGTGGTGAGAAGTATTGGGAATGATCTGCAAATCACAGTTTGTGCCCTTTCAGGACGGTTGGATGACTCTACACGCTTTCGAGAGCAGCGGCGAAAGAGGAAATCCACTCCACACATGCGAGTCAATTTCCTGACAGCGATCACGCGGGCAAAAGGGTTTGCGTCGTTAGGGCGCCCCATTGAGCCTTCTCGGCTCAATCATTCGACAGTCGGACAAGAAATGAAAAATGTGGCGGAAGTGTCGCGCTTTCAAAGTCGGAATCTTCACGGCGAACACAGACGCGGGGTCCGCGACACCTATTAATCAAATGATAAATGATCTCGCAAACTATCTTCTCCATTTGTTCGCTATAATAGAGATCGGAGCGAACGCGCAGTGGCTCTGGACGCCAGTTGCGGCTGAATGATCCTTCCCCAGATGATGACTATTCAGCAAAAGCTTTCGATCCTTGCCGACGCAGCCAAGTACGACGCGTCATGCGCAAGCAGCGGCTCGAAACGCGAGGGGAACGGAAAGGGACTGGGCCACTCCGACGGCACCGGTATTTGTCACAGCTACACGCCGGATGGCCGCTGTGTCTCTCTGTTGAAGCTTCTCCTAACCAACTACTGCACTTACGACTGCGCCTTCTGCGTCAACCGAGTGTCGAGCGACATTCGGCGCGCTCGCTTTACCCCGGCCGAGGTCGTTCAGCTCACACTTGATTTCTACCGCCGCAACTACATTGAAGGTCTTTTCCTGAGTTCGGGGATCGTGCAGTCACCTGACCACACGATGGAGCAGATGATCGAGATTGCGCGGACCCTGCGCGAAGAGCACGCCTTTGGCGGCTACATCCATCTCAAGGCCATTCCCGGAGCATCGCAGGAGCTGCTCGAGCGAGCCGGCACTTACGCGGACAGGCTCAGCGCAAACATCGAGCTGCCGACGCCCAACGATCTGGTTCAACTCGCCCCTGACAAGAAGGTTGAAGTGATCGAGGGAACGATGGCGCAGATTCGCGAGCGCAAGGACGAATACGATGAAGACCGCCAGCGGCATCGTTCTGCGCCACGTTTTGCTCCAGCCGGCCAGAGCACGCAGATGGTTATCGGAGCTACGCCAGCCAGCGACCGCGACATTCTCAACACAGCGGGCCATCTCTACAGCAGTTACAAGTTGCGCCGCATTTACTATTCTGCGTTTTCGCCCTATCCGCTGGGCGATGCGCGTTTGCCGCAAGCGGCTCCTCCGCTGGTTCGCGAGCATCGTCTGTATCAGGCGGACTGGCTCATGCGCTACTACAAGTTTGAAGCCGGCGAGCTGACGTCGGATCGGATTCCGAATCTGAGGCTGGATCAGGATCCGAAACTGACATGGGCTGAAGCGCATCCTGAGTTTTTCCCCGTCGATGTAAATGCCGCGCCGCGGGAAGCTCTGCTGCGGGTGCCCGGCATCGGGCATTCCAATGTTGAGCGCATCCTTAAAATTCGCCGCTACCACAGGCTGGCTATGGATGACCTGCGCAAGCTGCACGTGCGCACCCCCATCGCCGCAAAATTTGTGACCGCGCACGATCACTTATCTGCTGCCGGTGCATCCGAATCTTCAGCTTCGAAGACGGTCCTAGCTTCCGCAACACAGCTCGATCTGTTTGCAGCTCATTCCGCGCTTACTGGACAGCTATGAGTTCCGCCGCCGTCACTGCACGATTGATCGTCATTGAACCCGCATTGACAGCATGGCGAGAGGCCGCTCGCACGCTTCTGCAGAACGGCATGCCACCCGACCTGGTCAACTTTGCTGACACAGCCACGCCCGGCGCACAGTCTCTCTTCCCTGCAGAATTGCCGTCTCCTGGAACCGCGGCTCGCGCGCATGTGCCTGCGGCGTTTCTTCGCCGCGCCGAAACCGTTGCCCGCCACCGCAGTCCCGCCCGGTGGAACCTCCTCTATCGCCTGCTGTGGCGCCTCCAGGACAATCGCGATCTTTTACGCATTGAGGTAGACGACGACGTCGCCGAGTTTCGCAGGCTTGAACGCCAGGTGGCGCGCGATTTGCATAAGATGCACGCGTTTGTGCGCTTCCGGCGCGTCACCGGCGCCGATGGAGATGCGTACGTCGCGTGGCATCAGCCCGATCACTTCATCCTTCCCCTGGCGGCGCCCTTCTTCACCGAGCGGTTTGCTGTCATGCGTTGGTCGATCCTCACTCCCGACGCATCGATGGGCTGGGATCCCGACACCAAGAAGCTTGAATTTGGTCCCGGCGTTTCACGGGAGATGGCTCCGCAGGATGACGAACTTGAAGAACTGTGGCGCACGTACTATGGGTCCATCTTCAATCCAGCCCGTGCGAACCTCCGCGCCATGCGGGCAGAGATGCCGGCGCGTTATTGGAAGAATCTGCCGGAGATTCAAAGCCTGCCCGGCCTGCTGGCACAGGCTGACCAGCGAGTGACCGGCATGATCGAGAGCCAATCCGTGCTCAATGCTACATCATGGGTGCCCGCGGAGCATTCTCTGCCCGTTCTTCGAGAGACGATTCCGCGCTGCCGCGGCTGCGAGCTGCATGCCTTTGCCACACAGGCTGTGTTCGGGGCGGGTTCTTCATCGGCTGCCCTCATGCTTGTCGGGGAGCAACCGGGAGACGAAGAAGACCGTCGCGGCCAGCCGTTTGTGGGACCCGCGGGTCGCCTGCTCAACGAATTATTGGCCGAGGCGGGCATCGACCGAACCGCAACGTACGTGACGAATGCAGTAAAGCACTTCAAATTCGTGCTGCGGGGCAAGCGGCGCATTCATGAGTCTCCGAAACTCAGCGAAGTGAATGCCTGCCGCCCCTGGCTGCTCGCGGAGCTGGATGCTGTGCAGCCAGGTCTGGTCGTCTGCCTGGGTGCATCGGCGGCGAAATCGCTGTTGGGGGCGAAATTTGCGCTCATGCGCGATCACGGCAGGCTCGTATCGAGCCCCTGGGCTGCTCAGGTGATGGCCACGCTGCATCCTTCGGCAATCCTCCGCGCCACCGATCCGGAACGAGCCGCGGCGATGCGCACCATGCTGCTTGCCGATCTCCGGCTGGCGAAGTCGATCGTCGTGTGAATCGACCTCCGCTACGCGGAAGTGACCGAGAGCGGAACTGTCAGATGCGCATATTTTTCAGCGGTACTGGCAGGTGCGGATACATCGCGCTCGAGAACTGGGCGAATCGGGTCGGGCGAATCAGTCGCCGTGCTGCTCGACGCTGACCCAACGCTCCTTGTGGCCGGGAGTGAAGAACAGTCGGATGCGGTCGAACATCAGGTAGACCACCGGAGTAGTGAAGAGGGTCAGCATCTGCGAGACGATCAGGCCGCCGACGATGGTGATGCCGAGCGGCCGACGAAACTCTGATCCTGTGCCGGTGCCAAGGGCGAGCGGAAGGCCGCCGAGCAGTGCGGCGCAAGTGGTCATCATGATGGGGCGGAAGCGCAGCAGGCAGGCTTCGTAGATAGCGGCTTCGGGAGACTTGCCTTCTTCGCGCTCGGCGGCAAGCGCAAAGTCGATCATCAGGATGGCATTCTTCTTGACGAGACCAATCAGCAGAATGATGCCGATGAGAGCGATGACGCTGAGGTCGGTGTGCGTGAGGAGCAGCGCGAGAATGGCTCCGACGCCTGCCGACGGCAGCGTGGAGAGAATGGTGATGGGGTGCACATAGCTTTCATAAAGAATGCCCAGCACGATGTAGACAGTGCCCAGGGCGAGCGCGATAAGCAAGGGCTCCGAGGCCAACGATGACTGGAAGGCCTCCGCCGTGCCGGAGAAGGCCGCCTGCACACTGCTGGGCATGCCCATCTCCTGCTTGACACGATCGAGGGCGGTGACGGCCTGGCTAAGCGCCACGTTGGGGGCAAGATTGAAGGTGAGCGTGATGGACGGATACTGGCCGGAGTGGTTTACGGCGAGCGCAGTACGACGATTCTCAAAGTGAGAAATGGCGGAGAGCGGGACCTGGGTGCCGTTGGATGATTTGATGTAGATGCTCTTCAGCGAATCCGGATCACGCTGGTACTTCGGGTCTACCTCCATGACGACGAAATACTGATTGAGGCCGGTGTACATGGTGGAGACCTGGCGCTGGCCGAAGGCGTCGTAGAGCACGTTGTCGATGTCCTGCATGGTGAGGCCGAGGCGTGACGCCGTATCGCGATCCATGACAAGGCGAGCTTCGAGTCCATTCTCCTGCTGGTCCGTAGAAGCATCGCGTAGCTCAGGCATCGTCTTCATGCGGTCGAGCAGCTTGGGCGCCCATTCGTTCAACTCATCGAGATTGGAGTCCTGCAGCGTGTACTGATACTCGGCATCGCTGCCTCGGCCGCCGACACGGATATCCTGCGATGACTGCAGGAACAACTGGATGCCGGGAATCTTTGACAGCTTGCCGCGCAGGCGATTGATGATCTGATCGGCGCCGGCATTGCGCTCGCTTTGCGGCTTGAGCGTGATAAACATACGCCCGACGTTGGTGGTGGCGCCGCCCCCGCCGCTGCCCGCAAACGCCAGCACGTAGTCAACGCCCGGATCTTTCTGGACGATGGCTGCGAGCTGCTTCTGCTTCACCTTCATGGCATCGAAGGAGATGTCCTGCGAGGCACGCGCTGCACCGCCCAGACGGCCCGTATCTTCCTGGGGGAAAAAGCCCTTGGGAACAATGATGTAGAGATAGATATTCAGTACCAGCGTCCCGAACGTGATGAGGAGCACCACGTTTTGGTGGCGCAGCACCCAGCGCAACCCGCGGTCGTAGCCGGCCAGCAGTCCATTGAAGACACGCTCTCCGAAGAGATAAGCGCGGCTGCGGTCGCTCGGATTGTGCTGGCGGAGAAACTTCGCGCACATCATCGGCGTGGTCGTGAGCGAAACCACGAGCGATATCGCGATCGCGATGGACAGGGTGACGGCGAACTCGCGGAAGAGCCGGCCCACGATGCCGCCCATCAGCAGGATGGGGATGAAGACGGCGATGAGCGAGATGCTCATGGAGAGCACGGTGAAGCCGATCTCGCGCGAGCCCTTCATGGCCGCGTCGAAGGGCGTCATGCCCTGTTCCATATAGCGCGTGATGTTTTCGAGCACCACGATGGCGTCGTCCACCACGAAACCGGTGGAGATGGTGAGGGCCATCAGCGACAGGTTATCCATCGTGTAGCCCAGCAGGTACATCACCCCGAAAGTGGCTATCAAAGACAGCGGCACTGCGACACTGGGAATGATCGTGGACCAGGCATCGCGCAGGAATACGAAGACGACGACGATGACCAGCACGATGGAGACGAGCAGCGTGAGTTCCACGTCGTGGATGGCGGCGCGAATGGTTACAGTGCGGTCCATCACGATGCTGGTCTGGATGAGCGGCGAGATGGAGGCCTCAAGCGAGGGCAGCTCGGCCTTGATGCGATCCACTGTATCGATGACATTCGCGCCAGCGATCTTGAAGATGATGATCAGGACCGCGGGCTTGCCATTGGCGAGGCCGGATGTGTAGAGGTTCGACGTAGAGTCGATGACGCTGGCGACATTGTCCAGCCGCACGGCAGCACCGGTGGTCTGGTTATAGCCCACCACCATCGGCGCATAGTTTCGCGCCTCAAAGAGTTGATCGTTGGTCTTGATGTTGCTGATACTGTGACTATTCCGGAAGTACCCCTTGGCCATGTTCTGGTTGACTGCGCCGAGGGTGGTCCGTAGCGATTCGAGACCGATGCCGTAGGAGCTGAGCTGCATGGGATTCGCTTCGACGCGCACCGCCGGACCCGCGCCGCCGCCGACAAAGCTCTCGCCCACACCGGGCACCTGGGAAATCTTCTGCTGCAGAACCGAATCGGCAGCATCGTAGATCTCCGGCCGGTCCAGCTTGTCCGAGGTGAGCGCCAGAATCATGATCGGCGCGTCCGCCGGATTTGATTTAAAGAACTCCGGATTCTGCGGCATGTTGGCCGGGAGTTGCGCACGCGCGGCATTGATGGCGGCCTGCACGTCGCGCGCGGCGCCATTGATGTCCCGGTTCAGGTCGAACTGCAGCGTGATGTTGGAGCCACCCAGGGTGCTGGAAGACGTCATCTCCGTCACGCCGGCGATGCGGCCGAACTGCCGCTCCAGCGGGGTGGCCAGTGCGGAGGCCGACGTCTCCGGACTCGCACCGGGAAGTCTGGCATTGACATTGATGGTGGGAAACTCAACCTCGGGCAGAGAGGAAACCGGGAGCAGTACGTAGCCGACCACGCCGCCGAGCAGCAGCGCCAGGCTGAGCAGCGAAGTGCCCACCGGCCGGCGGATAAAGGGAGCGGAGATATGCATGAAGCGCTCCTAGTCCGCCGAGACCGTGTGCTGAGTGGTGCGGGTGCCCGCGATGCGCGCGCGCCGCCTGCTGAGCCGCTGCGCGAAGCGGTCGAAGTAGAGATACACAACCGGAGTGGTGTACAGGGTGAGCGCCTGGGAAACGATGAGGCCGCCGACGATGGTGATGCCGAGCGGCTTGCGCAGCTCCGAGCCCATGCCGGTGCCGAGCGCAAGCGGAAGGCCGCCGAGCAGGGCGGCCATGGTGGTCATCATGATGGGGCGGAAGCGCAGGAGGCACGCTTCGTAGATGGCCTCTTCGGAGCTCTTGCCGTGCTGCCGCTCGGCTTCGAGTGCGAAATCGATCATCATGATGGCGTTCTTCTTCACGATGCCGATCAGCAGGATGATGCCAATAATGCCGATGACGTTGAGGTCCATGCCGAAGAGCAGCAGCGCGAGGATGGCGCCCACGCCGGCCGACGGCAGCGTGGAGAGGATGGTGACGGGATGAATGTAGCTCTCATAGAGCACGCCCAGCACGATGTAAACGGTGATGAGTGCGGCAAGGATCAGGATGGGCTCGTTGGTGAGCGACGCTTCAAATGCCTTGGCGGTGCCCTGGAAGCTGGCGTTCACGGTGGCCGGCATGCCGAGGTTTGCTTCCACCTGGTTGATGATCTTGACCGCATCGCCGAGCGAAGCGCCGGGGCCGAGATTAAAGGAGATGGTGCTGGCCGGGAACTGGCCGAGGTGGTCGATGGCGAGCGGCGTATTCGTGCGCTCCACGTGCACAAACGTGCTCAGTGGCACTTCCGTGCCGGTTGAAGAGGCAACATACAGGCTGCTCAGCGAACTCGGGTCAAGCTGGAAGTTCGGCTGCACCTCCAGGATGACGTGATACTGGTTCAACTGCGTGTACATGGTGGAGACCTGGCGCTGGCCGAAGGCATCGTAGAGCACGTTGTCGATGGTCGACATTTGCACGCCCATTCGCGATGCAGTATCGCGATCGACGACGAGGTCCGTCTCCAGTCCCTTGTCCTGCATATCGCTGGCCACGTCGGTGAGCTCAGGATGCTTGCGCAGCTCGGTGACCAGCTTGTTCGTCCAGGTCGTCAGTTCGTTGGCGTCAGCGCTCTCCAGCGAGTACTGATATTGCGTGCGGCTCACAACGTCGGAGACGGTCAGGTCCTGCAGCGGCTGCATGTAGAGCGTGATTCCCTGAACCTGCTTCAGATTTCTCTGGAGCCGCTGAATAATACTCAAGACGCGGTCGTGGCGCTGGGCCAGCGGTTTGAGGTTGATCTGGATGCGGCCGCTGTTGATGGTGGTGTTGGTGCCGTCGACGCCGATGAAGGAAGAGAGGCTCTGCACGTCGGGGTCCTGCAGGATGACGTCGGCCAGTCTCTGCTGGCGTTGCGACATGCTCTGAAACGAGACCGCCTGCGGAGCCTCGGTGATGCCGAGGATGATGCCGGTATCTTCTACCGGGAAAAATCCCTTGGGCACGATGACGTACAGGACCAGCGTAAGAACCAGGGTCCCGATGGTGACCAGCAGCGTGGTGAAGCGATAGCGCAGAACGAACTGCAACGTCCGGCCGTAAAGACCGATAACGTAGTTGAAGAAGTCTTCAGACTTGCGATAGAAGCGGCTCTGCTCGGAAGCGGGTTTGTGCTTCAGGAGCCTGGCGCACATCATCGGCGTCAAGGTCAGTGACACGACGGCCGAAACCAGGATGGTGACGGCAAGCGTGATGGCAAACTCGCGGAAGAGTCGCCCGACCACATCGCCCATGAACAGCAGCGGGATGAGCACCGCGATGAGCGAGACGGTGAGTGAAACGATGGTGAAGCCGATCTGCTGCGAGCCCTTGAGCGCGGCGGCCAACGGGTCCTCGCCCATTTCGATGTAACGCGAAATGTTTTCGATCATCACGATGGCGTCGTCCACGACGAAGCCGGTCGAGATGGTGAGCGCCATCAGCGTGAGATTGTTCAGGCTGTACCCCAGCAGGTACATGATGCCGAAGGTGCCCACCAGCGAGAGCGGGACCGCGATGCTGGGAATGACGGTGGCAGAGAGGCTGCGCAGGAAAAGGAAGATGACCATCACGACCAGCGCGATGGTGAGCATCAGCTCGAACTGGACATCGTTGACGGAGGCGCGGATGGTCTCGGTGCGGTCGGTGAGGATCTGGATATTGATCGACGCCGGCATGCTGACCCGCAACTGCGGCAGGATGGCCTTGATGCGGTCCACCACCGCGATGATGTTCGCTCCCGGCTGCCGCTGGACGTTCACGATGACCGCAGGAGTGCGGTTCATCCACGCGGCCTGCATGGTGTTCTCAGAGCCGTCGACGATGTCCGCCACGTCGGACATGCGGACCGGCGCGCCGTTGCGATAGGCAATGACGATGGGCTTGTAATCGCCGGAGGTAAGCAGTTGATCGTTCGCGCCGATGGTGTAGGACTGGCGCGTGCCGTTCAGGTTTCCCTTGGCGGTGTTCACGTTGGCGTCGGCGACCGCCGTACGCATATCTTCCAGGCTGATGCCGTAGGAGGCAAGCTGCGCCGGGTTCGCCTGGATGCGCACGGCCGGCTTCTGTCCGCCGGCGATCGACACCAAACCGACGCCGGAGACCTGAGAGATCTTCTGCGCCATATTGGTGTCGGCCAGGTCCTCGACCTTCTGCAGAGGCATGGTGTCCGAGGTCAGCGCGAGCGTCATCACCGGCTGGTCAGCCGGATTCACCTTGCTGTAGATCGGCGGGTTGGGCAGGCCGGTGGGCAGAAAGCTTTGTGCGGCATTGATGCCGGCCTGGACTTCCTGCTCCGCGACGTCGATGTCCTCCGTCAGGTTGAACTGGAGAACGATGACCGATCCGCCCTGCGAGCTGGTGGAGGTCATCTGGTTCAGGCCAGGCATCTCGCCGAACTGCCGCTCCAGCGGAGCGGTCACGGCGGAAGCCATCACATCGGGGCTGGCGCCGGGATAGAACGTGACCACCTGGATGATGGGATAGTCCACCTCAGGCAGCGCGGAGACGGGCAACTGCTTGTAGGCGACAAAGCCCGCGAGCAGAATGGCCACCATCAGGAGTGAGGTGGCCACGGGCCGCAGGATAAAAATGCGAGACGGATTCACGACGAACCCAATTGCTGCTGTTGCTGCTTCTGCCCGCGATGCGAAGGCGTGGTGGAGACCTTCGAATCATTCTGCAGCTTATCCGCGCCGTCGACGACCACCTGCTGGTTCCCCTCGAGGCCGCTCTTCACGACCACCATGGACCCCTGCGTGGTATCGATGACAATGGGTTGCATAACGACAGTCCCGCTACCCGGCGTGACCTTTCCGGACGCGCCGCCTTGCGCCGTTGCACCGCTGTTCCCGCTCCTTGCGCCCGCGCCCGTTTCTGCGGGCTGGCCTGCATCGCCGCTCGGATTCGACTCGGGTTTGACGAGCCATACGTAGTCGCCATCCGGGCTATGCTGGATCGCCGCCGCCGGCACCACGATGGAGTTCGCGCGCTGCTCGAGGATGAGGTGGACATTCACGAACTGGTTGGGGAAGAGTTTCTCGTCCGTGTTGGCGAACACCGCCTTCAGCTTGTCCGTGCCTGTCGTGACGTCAATCTGGTTGTCGGCCGCGGTGAGCTGGCCGCTCTCCAGTTGGGTGGTGTCGGAGCGGTCAAAGGCAATCGCGTCGAGCTTGTGATCCTGCCGCAGCTTGGTCAGGACGCGCTGCAACTGATCCTCGGGCAGGGTGAAGTAGACGGCGATGGGCCGGAACTGGTTGACGACCAGCGTCTGCGTGGTATTCGCGGTGATCAGGTTGCCCGGGTCCACCTGGCGCAGACCCACTTTGCCATCAATCGGCGATTTGATGTGGCAGTAAGTCACGTTGAGCTGGGCGGATTCAATCGCCGCCTGGTCGCCCTTGATCGCTCCCACGAACTGGCCCAGGTTGGACTCGTAGGTGTCCAGTTGCTCTTTGGAGACGACACCCTGATCGTAGAGCGCCTTATAGCGGTTGAACTCTGCCTGGTTGTTCTTCAACTGCGCCTCATCGCGCGCCAGTTGTCCCTTCGCCTGATCGAGCGTTGCCTGGTAAGGCCGCGGGTCGATGGTCATCAACTCAGCGCCCTTGCGGACGTCCTGACCCTCATGGAAGTAGACGTTGGTCAGCTCGCCGGTCACGCGCGGAATGATCTTCACGCTGTAGTAGGGCGTGATTGTGCCCAGGCCAGTGAGATAGATGGGCACCGTTTCCTGCCGCACTGTCGCTACCTGGACGGGGACAGCCTGATTCGCCATGGCTCGCTGCCGGCGGGCGGCTGTCGCCTGCTCCTCGCGCTTCGCGGTAATGGTCCGCCAGGTGATGAGGCCCGCGAACGCGAGCAGCACCAGCAGAATGACCCAGCGGAGCCAGCCGCGCTTGCGGGGCCCCTGCGGGTTTTCCTCGCCCGGCGTCTCGCCGCCGGGAACGCGGTAGGCGTAGGTTGAAGTAGGAACCTGTTCGGTAGGCGCGGCGGGTGACATGGAGGTTTCTTCTTTCCAGTTTCTGTTTATGTAGGTGAGCTTCGCCCCAGGTCTTTCCTGTACCCGTGCGGCAAATCCTAGTCCAGGTATGTGTAGGGACGGCGCGAACCGGCGAATGGTTTCTTCCCGCTTCAAATCTTTTCACATCATTGGGATGCCTGACTATCCCGGGCGCCCAGACAGTGGGACGGGTGAAATCTCCCTATTCGGGCCGGCTGCGTCCCAGGCGTTGCCCGGCTCTGGTCATGAATCGAATAGGCAAGATGTGACATCTTAAGTGAATCGAACAGAAGTTAAGTTGTCCCTGTTTGATTCTCCTTGGAGCTTAAGCGATGGCCTGCCCGTCCCGGGCGGGCATCCGTCGCACGACGGGCTGATTGCAGCGGCACCGGCACCATACAAGAAGACGAAAGCTGGCGGTGATATAGCGAATGGCTGTTTCCATTTGCCGGCCTGATCCTGCAGGTTGCTTTGTACACTGATGAGGCTCGTACAGAGTGTCCGTTGCATATCGTTACCCGCCGGGTGATCGCGCTAGCCGTGCCCTGCGGCCCAAACGGCCCGGTTTCAACGCCGCCTGTGCCAGAGGAAGTGCTCAAAGCCTATGTGGATTGTTCGACTCGCGCTGCGACGGCCCTACACCTTTGCCGTTCTTGCGCTGCTGCTCCTGATCATCGGCCCGCTTTCGATCCTCACTACGCCGGTCGATATCTTTCCTAATATCGACATCCCGGTGGTGAGCATCGTCTGGCAGTACCAGGGTTTCTCCGCGGAGCAGATGGCCGATCGCATCATCACCATCACGGAGCGCGCCCTTACCACCACGGTCGACAACATCGACCACATCGAGTCCAACTCGCTCTATGGCGTCTCGGTGGTGAAAATTTATTTCCAGCCGCAGGTCAACTTGTCGATGGCGATCGCGCAGGTGACCGCGATCTCACAGGCGCAATTGAAGCAGCTTCCGTCAGGCACCACGCCGCCCTTCATCATCGATTACAACGCTTCGAGCGTGCCGATTCTGCAGCTTGGCGTGTCCGGCAAAGGGCTGAGCGAGCAGCAACTGAATGACTACAGTCTGAATTTCATCCGCACGCAGTTGGTCACCATCCGCGGCGCGGCGATTCCGTATCCCTATGGCGGCAAGCAGCGCCAGGTGCAGGTGGATCTGAACCTCCACGAGCTGCAGGCCAAGGGCATGTCGCCCAGCGATGTGACCAACACCATCGCGAACCAGAACCTTATCCTGCCCTCCGGCACGATGAAGGTGGGCACCTATGAATACCAAGTGGAGACCAACAGCGCGCCCACAACGATCGAGGGGCTGAACGATCTGCCCATCCGTCAGGTAAATGGCGCGATGGTCTACGTCCACGATGTCGCGCATGTGCGCGATGGTTTTCCGCCGCAGACCAACATCGTGCGCGTCGATGGGCAGCGCGCCGCGCTGCTGACCATTCAGAAGAACGGCAACGCCTCCACGCTGGACATCATCAAGGGCATCTTCAACAAGCTGCCTTCCGTCTTATCCTCTATCGACAACCCGCGCCTGAAGATCACGCCGCTTTCCGATCAGTCGGTCTTCGTCCGCGGCGCCATCTCCGGCGTCGTGCATGAGGCGCTGATCGCCGCCTGCCTGACCGGCTTCATGATCCTGGTCTTCCTGGGCAGCTGGCGTTCGACGCTCATCATCGCGGTCTCGATTCCGCTGTCGATTCTCGTCTCGCTGATCCTGCTGGGAGCGCTGGGCGAAACCATCAACATCATGACGCTGGGCGGCCTCGCGCTGGCCGTCGGCATCCTGGTGGACGATGCGACGGTGGAGATCGAAAACATCAATCGCAATCTGGAAGAAGGCAAGGAGCTCGAACAGGCCATCCTCGATGGCGCGGCGCAGATCGCGGTTCCGGCCTTTGTCTCCACGCTTTCCATTTGCATCGTCTTCGTGCCCATGTTCTTCCTGGGCGGTGTCGCAAAGTACCTCTTTGTCCCGCTCGCGGAAGCGGTCGTCTTCGCGATGCTCGCCTCCTACTTTCTCTCCCGGACCATCGTGCCCACGATGGCGAAGTACCTGCTGACGGAACACGATCCGGAGGCGCACAAGCAGAAGGAAGGAAGCCGCAATCCGTTCACCCGCTTCCAGCTTGCCTTCGAGCACCGCTTCGAGCAGTTTCGTGGTTTCTATCAAGGCCTGCTCGGATTGGCGGTGGCGCACAGCGCGGTGTTTTTGATTCTCTTCATCGTTGTCTGTGTGGGCTCGTTTGCGCTGCTCTATCCCTGGCTGGGGCAGGACTTCTTCCCCTCCGTCGACGCCGGCCAGTTCAAGCTGCATGTGCGCGCACGCACCGGCACCCGCATTGAAGAAACCGCACGGTTGTGCGACGAGATCGACAATGCCATCCGCCGGGAAATCCCGGCGCGCCAACTTGTCACCATCATCGACAACATCGGCATTCCCTACTCCGGCCTGAACCTCTCCTATACCAACACCGGCGTGGTGGGCTCGGCGGACGCGGACATTACCGTCTCTCTCTCCAAAGATCACCGGCCTACAAACGATTATGTCGAGGATCTTCGTGCGAAGCTGGGTCAGGAGTTTCCCGGAGTTACGTTTTACTCGCTGCCCGTGGACATGACGACGCAGATCCTGAATTTCGGCCTGCCGGCGCCCATCGATATCCAGATCATCGGCCACAATCAACTGGCAGATCATGATTTCGCCGAGAAGCTGATGCAGGAGATCAAGTACGTGCCGGGAACGGCCGACCTGCACATCCAGCAGCCGTTCAACGAGCCGCGGCTCTTTGTAGACGTAGATCGCTCGCGCGCGCAGGACATAGGGCTTACGCAGCGAGATGTTGCCGGATCGCTGCTCGTGGCGCTCAGCGGATCGTTCCAGACCTCACCGACCTTCTGGCTGAATCCCAAAAATGGCGTGAGCTACAACGTGGCGACACAGACGCCGCAGTACTCGCTGGATTCGCTGGACGATCTGGAGAGCGTGCCGATCACGGCCAGTGCCGCGCCCGATCCAAACGCGAACTTCAACATGTTCACGCCCGCCGCGCAGATGGGCGGCCGGCCTATTCAGATTCTCGGCAACCTGGCTTCGGTCACGCGTGGCGAGGAGCTTGCCACCGTGACGCACTATGACATCCAGCCGGTGGTGGATATCTACGGCAACATCGACAAGACGGATCTGCGCACCGTCGCGGACAAGATCAGGCGCATCATCGACAGCCATCGCAAGGAGCTGCCTACGGGCTCGCGCCTGGTGATCCGCGGCCAGGTGCAGACCATGCGGTCCTCTTTCATCGGTCTGGTGAGCGGCCTGTTCTTTTCCATCCTCCTTGTCTATCTGCTGATCGTGGTCAACTTCCAGTCGTGGCTTGATCCGTTGATCATCGTCTCCGCGCTGCCCGCCGCCCTCGCAGGCATCGTCTGGATACTCTTCCTCACCGGCACCCATATCTCCGTGCCCGCGCTCACCGGCTCCATCATGTGCATGGGCGTCGCCACCGCCAATTCCATCCTGGTCGTCTCATTCGCCAAGGAGCAACTGGAGATCAATGACGGCGATGCTATTGCCGCTGCCCTGGCCGCCGGCTTTACGCGCTTTCGTCCGGTGCTGATGACCGCGCTGGCCATGATCATCGGCATGGTGCCGATGTCGCTGGGGCTGGGCGATGGCGGCGAGCAGAACGCGCCGCTGGGCCGCGCCGTCATCGGCGGGCTGATCTTTGCCACCGCCGCCACTCTTTTCTTCGTACCCACATTCTTCAGTGTTGTCCATGGCGCGCTGGAGCGCCGCCGCCGCGCCCGCACGGGCAGGAATGGCCACACTTCCGCAAGCGACAACCAGGGAGCATTTGACCGACCATGAGCGAGCCTGACAACAATCCCCAAACCGCGCGCCCGCATCACGAGCACGGCGCCGCGTCCGCGCCGCAATCTCGTGTTTCGGGACGAACCGCCGTTATCGTGCTCGTGCTGCTGCTCATTGTGGCCGGGATCATTGCTGTCGTCGGCATCGTGCATCGGCAGCACGCACGCACGGCGCTGGCTGCCGAAACTAACGCGCTTGCAGCGCCGGATGTGCTGCTCTCCAAGCCAAAGAGCGGCTCGCCGAACTCGGAGATCGTCCTGCCCGGCAACGTCCTTGCCTACGAGGACGCGCCCATCTATGCGCGCACCAACGGTTATCTCAGCCACTGGTACTTCGATATCGGCGCGCATGTTCGGAAGGGACAATTGCTGGCAGTCATCAGCTCGCCGGAGGTCGATCAGCAACTATTGCAGGCACGAGCAGACCTCGCGACGGCGGAGGCGAACGCCGGCTTTGCGAAGAGCACGGCGCAACGCTATAAGGACCTGCTGGGCCAGGATGCTGTATCGCGCCAGGACACCGAGAACTTCGCCACACAGGCGCAGTCCTCCAACACGCTGGTAAAGTCGCAGCTCGCAAACGTGCAGCGGTTGGAGCAGCTGACATCGTTCGAGAAGATCTACGCGCCATTCAATGGCGTCCTCACTTCGCGCAGCATCGATGTCGGTCAATTAATCGACCAGGGCGCGGCCAAAGAGCTCTTCCACATGGCTTCGACCGATGTGCTGCGTGTCTATATCAACGTGCCGCAGATTTATTCTCGCGATGCGCCGCCGGGCACGAAGGCTCAACTTACATTTTCCGAGTACCCGGGCCGTTCGTTCGAAGGCACGCTGGTCCGAACTGCCAAATCCATTGACGCCAACTCGCGCACGCTGCTGGTAGAAGTCGACGTTGACAACCGCAAGGGAGATCTGACGCCCGGTGCTTATACCGAGGTGCATCTGAAGGTCGGGCGACCGGTGTCGTCGGTCATCATTCCGGTATCGACGCTGCTCTTCCGCAGCGAAGGACTGCGTGTCGCCGCTGTAGAGCACAGCGGAAACGACGACATCGTAAAGCTGGTGCCGATCACCATTGGACACGACGACGGCGACACGGTGCAGGTGGTCAGCGGACTGGATGCGAACACATCCATCATCAGCAATCCGCCCGACTCAGTGATAGACGGCGAGAAAGTGCACGTGCTGCAGAACTCCGGCAAGCAGCAGGAGCAGGGACAGTGAGCAGCGAGCGACCGGAATACCGAAAGATTTTTGTACTCGCAGCGCTGGCGCTTGCATTGGTGGTGAGCGGGTGCAAGGTGGGTCCGAATTACAAGACACCCAGCGCGGCAATGGCTCCTTCCTTCAAGGAACAGGCCGCCGTCACGCCGCCGCCGAGTGAATCTGGCGTGGGCTGGAAACATGCCGAACCCGGCGACGACAGGATTCGCGGTAAGTGGTGGGAGTCGTATGGAGATCCGCAGCTCAACATCCTGGAGGAGCGCGTCACCGTCTCCAACCAGACGCTCAAGGCGTCACTCGCGCAGTACACGCAAGCGTTGGCCGCGGTGCAGCAGTACCGTTCGTACTACTTTCCAACGGTTTCGCTGACGCCCGGCTACTCGCGCAATCGGGTCTCGGACAATCGGCCTCTCGGCATCCCTACGAAGGGCAATCCATATACCGACCTGACAGCAGTCGGCCAGGCGACGTGGGAACCTGATCTTTGGGGCAACATCCGCCGCACTGTCCAGCAGACGCGCGCCAACGCGCAGGCTTCCGCGGCGGACCTGGCAAATGTGGATCTCAGCCTTCGCGCCGAGCTCGCTATGGATTACTTCGAGCTGCGCGGGCTGGACACGCAGAAGCAGTTGCTGGATGACACGATTCAGCAGTACCAGCGGTATCTGCAACTGACGATTGCACGTTTCCACGGCGGCGTTGCGACGGATGCCGATGTTGCGCAGGCGCAGACGCAACTGGACCAGATCAAAGCGCAGGACATCGACATAGGTGTGGCGCGCGCGCAGTATGAGCACGCCATCGCGACGCTGACCGGACAACCTGCATCGGCGTTCTCAATTCCAGCGGCGCCGCTGACGCTCACGCTGCCGGCGGTGCCGGTGGGCGTGCCGTCGGAAATGCTGGAGCGCCGCCCCGACGTGGCTGCCGCCGAGCGTCGCGCCGCCGCGGCGAATGAGCAGATCGGCATTGCGATCGCCGCCTATTTCCCGCAATTGAACCTTACTGGTACAGGCGGCGTCGAGTCTGCGCGTCCGGGCATTCTGTTTCAGGGGCCAAGCGCGCTGTGGTCGCTTGGCGGGTCGGCCACCGAAGTGCTCTTCGATGCCGGCAGACGTCACGCGATCACCGCCGAAGCGCGCGCCGCATACGACGCTCAAGTGGCAAACTATCGGCAGACGGTGCTGCAGTCATTCCAGGATGTCGAAGATCAGCTTGCCGCATTGAGCATCCTGAACCGCGAAGCAGCGGCGCAACAGCAGACCGTCGCCGATGCGGAACGCTCGCTGCAAATTTCCGCAAATCAGTACAAGGGCGGCCTTACGACCTATTTACAGGTGATTACCGCGCAAACCATCGCGCTGACCAATGAGCGGACGGCGGCGGACATCACGACGCGCCAGTTCGCGGCAAGCGTCCAGTTGGTCAAGGCGCTGGGCGGGAGCTGGGACAGGGCGCAATTGCCGCATCCCTAGGCAGTTCCGTACGAACATCCGAGACGACGGAAACTCTAATCGCCGCTCGGTTGCGCGACTGGATGCAGCGGCAGCGGGTCGGTGGCAAAGACCTGCTCCGCGTTGTCTGCTCCGACCACGTACAGCACAAAGCGGCGGTCGGTAGTGTTGCGCTCTTCGAAGAGCAGGTTGGCGCGGCCGTCGCCGCGCGGATCGACCGCGTCGATCAGCTTCATACGCGGCGTCACATCCAGATGCTCGTCATCCGTGATGGAATGCCACAGCACCTGAATCTTGCCGTAGATATCCTGCAACCCAATCACCACAATCGAGCGAGTGCCGGAGACTTCGCGCGCCGTCAGCACCAGCGTTGGGCCGCTCCCATAGGTCATCGCAAAGGCGCTGAAGTGCACATCCGTGAACGGCGATGCTGCCGCCAGCGGTGTCACTTTTCGCTTTGCAGTTCTGCGCGTTGTGGTGTGATGTGCCGTGGCTGTTTGCTTTTTCGCAGTGCTCGCGGAAGCAGCGGCCGGCTTTGTGCCCGTCAGCAGTTGAGCCGCCCTTGCTTCCATTTCTTTCTGCGCGCTCGCAGCATCGGCAGGGCTACCCCATTCGTATGCGAACGAGTCTTTTGCGACGCTATTCGCATCGGAGACCGCAACGGTCTGGCCGATGGCTACCGGAGTGATCTCGAGCTGCTTCGGCTCGTCTTTCAGATCCGCGGGTTTGCCATGCGCGAGCCGCGGGCGATCCGCATCAGGCGCCGCGGTGGGAGATTCGGGCACGGCAGTTGCCTGCTGCTGCGGCTTATCTTCCTCCGCCCTGCGACGCAGCTTGGGGCGATCGGGATCGACCGGCGTCGAAGATGCCTGCGTGTTGTCTGGAGTTTTCCCAGCCGATGTCGAGCCGCTGTTTGCGCTTCCGCTCGGGTTTGTGGTGCCGGTGCTCTGATCGCGGCGCACGAAGTGCGGCTTGTCCGCGTCATCGGACTTGTCGTGCACCACCGTGGGCGGGTAGCGCGAGGGATGCAGCTTTTTTGGCGGCGGCGGCACGTACGGCTTCCATTTGCCGAAGCCGAACCAGTCATTGCCGATCTCGCGCGCGCCGTCGATATCAAACCAGCCTTGCGGCAGCCCTGATCCTTCCACTTCGTACTCTGTCCCGCTGTCGAGCGCCAACGGCACCGGCCGCGCCAGATAGAGCGCGCCATCCTGCAAATGTTCTCCATCGTAGAGAGAGACGGGCACGAGCCGAGTGGCGTTGGGATGGCTACGGTCGCCGGTCCATTCCAGCACTGCGACAGAACGAAGCTTCGCGGTTGCCGCGGCGGGGCTCTCGGCGTTGACATGGCCGGGATACTGCGCCCGCATGATGCGAGCCCCGCCAAGCAGGCAGCTGACGGCAATCGACGCCGACCCTGTTCGCAAAAGCCAGCTACGTCTCATGGCATACTCCGGAGCCATCGCTCTCTACTACCATGGTAGCGACTTTGAACAGCCATATTGAAGTGGAGGAAGCTTTCATGCAGGTCGGCGATACGATCAAGGATTTCACGCTACAGAACGAGAATGACGAAACAGTGCACCTGAGCGACTATAGCGGCAAACCGGTCGTGCTCTTCTTTTATCCTCGCGCCGACACGCCCGGCTGCACCATTGAGGCCTGCGGCTTCCGCGACACCTTTAAAAAGCTGCAGAAGGCCGGAGTCGTGGTCCTCGGCATCTCGCGCGACACGCCGAAGGCGCAGAAGAAGTTCAAAGAGAAGTACGACCTGCCCTACACGCTCCTTGCTGATGTAGACGAACGAGTTTGCAATCAGTTTGGCGTGATGAAGGACAAAAATATGTATGGCAAGAAGGTCCGGGGCATCGAGCGGAGCACCTTCCTGATCGGGCCCGACCGGAAGCTTGCCCATCTCTGGGCCAAAGTAAAGCCCGAAGGACACGCGGAAGAGGTGCTGGCCGCCGTTAAGAAAGAGAGCTGACGCTACTCAACGGTAAAGGTGAGGACAGCCTCGGTCGGAATGGCGGCTTCCTTGTTGTTGTGGGTGGTGGCAGCGGCGACGGTGCCGGTGGTGGCGCCCACCGCACCCCCCACCACGGCGCCGGTGACGCCTCCAGTCAGTCCGCCGAGGGCTGCGCCAACCGCAGTGCCGCCGCCGATCTTGACGCCGCTCTTCCAATGGCCGTCCTTATCGCGGGTGAGCGCATCGGTCGCAACAGCAGCATCGTTGAGTCGAATCAGGCGAATGGAAAGCGAGCCGGAGGTGCGGAAGTGGCCGCTCCGCTTGACGGCGACGACCAGGCCATCGACAGGCGTGCCGCTCTTCAGCGCGACTCGGTTGCCGATGGGGATGTCGTTGACCAGCGTGCCGGTCCAGCTCTGGCCCAGGATGGCGCTCGACGAATCAAGCGGCTGATCGAGACGGACCATCAATTTTGTCCCGGCGGGCAGCGAGAGCGCGGGATTCTGCCCGGCGTTTGCGGCTTCCGCCGACCGGGGCTGCAGCGCCTGCCCCCCTGCCGGTACAGCAAATGCTAGAGCACCGAAGACAACGACAACCATGCAACTGAACTGCTTGACCACGAGAACTCCTCTGACAATTGGATCACATCGGGGGGGCGTAAGGATGGTCGCCGATGGCTGCAATTCGAATCGCTAAAATGAGGTGAGGCAGCCTTACCTACGTGTCGATTGAACTGTCTACACATAGCTCCCAGCGACATGCGCCCGGTGCGCGTATCCCGCGCGCATTCTTTGAGCGGCCGCCCGACATAGTCGGCCGTGCGGTGCTCGGCAAGCTGCTGGTCCGGAGAGTGGCCGGCGTATGGCTTGCAGGGCGAATCGTGGAAGTCGAAGCCTACTTTGGCGATGGCGATCCCGCTGCACACGCGGCAGCAGGACGAACCGCGCGTAACGCGGTGCTGTTTGGGCCCGCCGGCCACGCCTATGTCTACTTCATTTACGGCATGTACAGTTGCCTGAATATTTCGTGTGAGCGGGAGGGACAGGCTGGTTCTGTGCTGGTGCGTGCGCTTGAGCCGCTGGCCGGGCTGGAAAAGATGGCAGCGAACCGGGGGCTTGGACCGCATGCCGCGCCGCGGCTGCTGACCGCCGGGCCGGGACGGCTGTGCCAGGCTTTCGGCATCACACGCGCGAAGGATAATGGCACCGACCTGCTGGACAAGGGTTCTGATTTGCAGCTTCGTGACGATGACTATGCCGCGCAGGCGATCCTGACCACGCCGCGCATCGGCATCAGTAAAGCCGCAGAACGGCCATTGCGTTTTCTGCTCGCAGGCAATCCATGCGTCTCCGGACCGGCCCGCGCAAATCGAGAATAACTCGTCGCTATCACAGCAGCGTATTGTCGATCAGCCGGGTGCTGCCGACCTGCGCTGCAATCGCCACCAATGCGCCGGATGCAGCTTCGGACAAGGGCAGCAGGGTGTCGGGATCGACAATCTCCAGATAATCGATGCGCACATCCGGCTCTGTGGCCATCACGCTGCGGGCGGCGTCGAGCAAAGGGCCGACCTGCTTCTGGCCCGCGTGGTAGGTCTCGGAGAGCGCGTCCAGAGCGCGTGAAAGCACCAGCGCCTGAGCCCGCTCCTGCGCCGACAAGTAGCGGTTGCGCGAGGAGAGCGCGAGGCCATCCGGCTCGCGGACGATGGGGCAGACGACCAGTTCCAGATTGAAGTTGAGATCGCGCACCATGCGGCGCAGCACCGCGACCTGCGCGGCATCTTTCTGGCCGAAGAATGCTTTGTCCGGCGCGACGATGTGGAAGAGCTTTGCCACAATGGTAGCGACGCCGCGAAAGTGCCCAGGCCGCGATGCGCCATCGAGACGGTCGCCGATGCCTTTCACCTCCACGAATGTTGTGGCGCCCGCAGGGTACATCTCCTCCGGCCGAGGAGCAAAGACCAGCGCGACGCCTTCGGCTTCCAGCAGCGCACAGTCCTGCTCAAAGCTGCGTGGATACTTTGCGAAGTCCTCATTCGGACCGAACTGCGTGGGGTTGACGAAGATGGAGGCCGCGACGACCTCGCACTGCGCACGCGCCGCGCGCACCAGCGAGATGTGGCCCGCGTGCAGCGCGCCCATGGTGGGCACCAGGCCCAGCGAGCCTTGCTGACGCGCGGCGCGACAAGCGCGCATGTCACCAACGGTGGAGAGTACCTGCATCGGCTAAGCGTTACGGCGAAGCGGCGTTTTGAATCCCGCTCCGGCGTGCTCGCTCGCGGCTTTGGCGCTTCTGGGCAGATGGTAGCTCTCGTTCTCCGCCGGATAGCGCCGCTCAACGACATCGTCGCGATACGCCGTGATGGCATTGCGGAAGAGCTCTGCTGCATCGGCATAACGGCGGACGAAACGCGCAGGCGGAGCAAAGGTGAGATTGACGAGATCGTGAAAGACAAGGATCTGGCCATCGCAATCGACGCCCGCGCCAATGCCTATGGTGGGGATATCGACATCGGCTGTGATCTCGGCAGCCAGCTCGCGCGGCATGCCCTCCAGCACGATGGCGCAAGCACCGGCAATTTCCAGCTCGCGTGCATCTTTGCGCAGGCGGACGCATTCTGCGGCGGTCTTGCCCTGCACCTTGTAGCCGCCCATGCGATGCACTGACTGCGGCGTGAGCCCGAGGTGACCGACGACGGGAATCTCTGCCGCGACCAGCCGCTCCACCAGCTCCGGCCGCGCGCCTTCGACCTTCACTGCCTCCGCACCGCCTTCCTTTAAGAAACGAGTCGCGTTGGCCACGCCATCGTCCATCGATACGTGATACGAACCATACGGCATATCCACCACCAGCATGGCGCGACGAACACCGCGGCGCGCCGCGCGCGTGTGGTGCAGCATCTCGTCCACAGTGACAGGTAGCGTGCTTTCGAGTCCCATGACCACCATGGCCAGCGAGTCGCCGACAAGCAGCAGATCGATGCCGGCCTCATCGGCCAGGCGCGCCGTGGCGTAGTCATAGGCAGTCAGCGACGTAATGGGCTGATGCGCCTGCTTGCGTTCGAGAAGTGTGTGCGGAGTGATTTTTGCGGACGCGGCGGAACCGGTCACGACAGGCGTCAAACTCATTGATAGCCTCCAGTGCAACTCCCGTTCCGGGATGCTGCCTGTTCTTCGCAGACAGTATACGCCTGGGCAAACACCCGATCCGCCGTGCGGCTGCGGCCCCGCATTGCTACACTTCGCCTTGTGAACGTGCACGGTCCGCTTGCCTCTTCCGCCATGATGCTGCCCGCAGCACGCTGGCTGACCGGCATCGGCGCCGCAGCCCTCGCCGCGGGCGGCTATCACTATGCGGCCCTGTGGCCGGCCTCGCGGATCTTCGGGCGGTCGCTGATCGCAGGCAATGACCCGGCGGAGATTGCGCTCACCTATGACGACGGTCCGAACGATCCTTACACCGGCCAGTTGATGGATGTTCTGGCGCGTCATCAGGTGCGCGCAACCTTCTTCGTAATCGGCCGCTATGTGCGGCAGAAGCCGAACATCGTGCGCGCTTTGCAACGCGGAGGCCACCTGATCGGCTGCCACACCATGACGCACCCGTCGCTGATGTACATGAGGCCGCGTCGCATTTACGCGGAGATGGCCGAGGCTACCGCGACGATCGAGGACGTCATCGGCAGCCGCGTAAGCCTCTTCCGGCCGCCTTTCGGCGCGCGCAACCCGGCGGTCTTTCGCGCAGCAGCCGAGCTGCGGCTGACCCCTGTGCTATGGAATGTGAATGCCCGGGACTGGAAGGCGAAATCGGCGGCGGAGATTGCAGCGCGTCTGAATCACGGCATCGCGCTGAATCAGCAGCGCAAGCGGGGCAGCAACATCCTGCTGCACGACGGCGGCCATCTGGAAATGGGCACGGATCGCCGGCGCACCGTGACGGCTACCGCGAATCTGCTTGCGACGGCGGCGGACAATGGCCTCCGTTTTGTCACTCTGGAGCCCTGGCGGTCTGATGTGCCGGAGAAAAGCGCCCTGTAGAGCGCTCCTTAGGCGTTCGGATCGTACGGCCAGGCCACGCCTTTGCGATGCCACCATAGCCACATGACAAGCGCCATGATGAGCAGCAGCGGCACGATGTAGAGGCTGCCCTCCGGGCCGGTGGGACCGCCACTCCAGAGCAGCGGACCGACGGGGTGTTCATTGAAGAAATGTCCGCGCACCACCATTCCGCTATCGGGGGTCCCGTAGAAGAAGGTCTGGGCCCAGTCCCATGTGGCGTGGAAGCCGATAGCCCACCACAACGAGCCGGTGTACCAGAGGCTGAGGCAGAAGAAGAGCCCGGCCGCGCCCGCAGAGAAGAGCCCGACCGGCGATTCTCCCTTATTCGGACCGTGGATCGCGCCGAAGAGGACCGACATAAGCAGCGCGCCCCACCAGAAGCCGATGCCGCGGGTGAGCGTGTATTGCAAATAGCCGCGTATCAGGGATTCTTCAAAGATGCCCGTGCAGAAGAACATCAAGAGCCAAGCCAGGCCGAATTTCCATGCGGTGAATCCATGCAGGTGGCCGGAATCGAAAGCGAGCAGATGAGTTTGCCAGAGCACCGCGACCAGAACGGAAAGAGCGACGAAGCCCCAGACGCATCCGGAGAGGAACCGCAGCAGTTTGGCACGCCCTGCATACCCGTAGACGGCCAGCTTGCGGCCTTCGATCCGCGACATGATCCAGGTAGCCGCCAGCACAATCACCATCCCTAAACTCTCGCTAATCAGAGCGCGTGCGGGTGAGAGCGGGGCGTTCGGGTTCGGGTGAGCGCCGTGGTAAATAGCCCTCGTCAACAGTGTGAGGAGCCTGCCAAGGCCAACGACGATGGCTACGAAAAGAACCGCACTCCATCCGGCGCGCAGGCCATCTTTATTGAAGAAAAACCAGCGTGGCCCATGCTCAATGGGCGGCTGCGGCAGGGATATTTCCCCGGAAGGATTGACCGAAAGATCGTCTGACATTTAAGTCCTCGCTCCCGCCTTCATACGCGAATTGAAGTCCGACGGTTCCCGCGTACGGCGGCGTTTAATTGCTCAGCCCGGTCCAGTCGAGCACTACCTTGCCGGTCTGGCCGGAGCGCATCGCGGTGAAGCCCTGCTCAAAATCGGCGTAGCTGTAACGATGCGTGATGATGGGCGAGATGTCCAGCCCGGAGTGGATCAGCACGGACATCTTGTACCAAGTCTCATACATCTCGCGGCCATAAATGCCTTTGATGGTGATCATGTTGAAGATCACCTTCGACCAGTCAAGCGCAACCTCTTTAGCTGGAATGCCGAGCACGGCGATCTTTCCGCCATGCGACATGCTGGCGATCATGTCGCGGAAGGCCGCGCCGTTGCCGGACATCTCCAGTCCGACGTCAAAGCCTTCCTGCATGCCGAGCTGCTTCTGCACTTCGCTCAGCGGCGTCTCTGCGGTGTTTACGGCGAGCGTCGCGCCCATCTTGCGGGCAAGCTCGAGGCGATAGGGATTCAGGTCCGTGATGACGACGTGGCGGGCGCCTGCGCGCTTGACTACCGGAATGCACATGATGCCGATGGGGCCGGCGCCCGTGATCAGCACATCTTCGCCCAGCACGGGAAATGAGAGCGCGGTGTGCACGGCGTTGCCGAAGGGATCGAAGATAGCGGCGACTTCCTGATTGACGTTTGGCTCATGCCGCCAGATGTTGCTCATGGGCAGCACGACATATTCGGCGAAGGCGCCGGGGCGGTTTACGCCGACGCCCGAGGTGAAGGCGCAAAGATGGCGGCGGCCCGCCAGGCAGTTGCGACACCGGCCGCAGGTGACGTGACCTTCGCCGCTGACGATGTCGCCGGGATGGAAGTCATTCACGTTTGAGCCGACGGCAACGATCTCGCCGACAAACTCGTGACCGATCACCATCGGGACGGGAATGGTCTTCTGCGCCCACTCGTCCCAGTCATAGATATGAACATCCGTGCCGCAGATGCCGGTGTAGCGAACGCGGATCAGCACGTCGTTGATGCCGTACTCCGGCTCGGGAACATCCTCCAGCCACAGGCCGCGCTCGCGGCGGCTCTTCGCCAGTGCCTTCATCGCTCTCCTTAGACGTTGCAGAACAGATGCTGCAGAACTCCATAGTCTAACGTGCGGTCGGCGGCTGGATGCAGAAAGGGCACAGCAGTGCGCTGTGCCCTTCCGATCTCATGCTCGGCGAAAGCTATTTCTCAGCCGCCGGCGAGTAATCCACCTGCACCGTCTGGATCTGATACGGCGTGACCGGCACCGTCACCTTGTCACCGGTGACGCTGAGGGCCGAGCCTTCCGGCTTCTCCATCAGGTTGACAACGCTGGCCGATGTCGCGCCGGGAGGCACGGTCAGCGTGACGTTGCCGCTCTTGCCTGCCCATTCGTAGAAGCGCATCACCAGACCCTTGCCGTCCTCACTGCGTTTCATCGCGGTGAGCACGACATCGGGGTTTGACACTGCGGCGAAGGAGTGGCGCTCCGGCAGATCGCCGGTGTGCGACTCCACCTGCATGGCCTTGAGCTTGTAGTCGAAATCGTATCCGTGACGGACACTCAATGCCTGCTTCCAGTCGCCGGCGTGCGGATAGAGCGCGTAGCTGAAGTGATGATGCCCCTGATCGGCGTCGGGATCAGGCCATGTCGCCCCGCGCAGCAGACTGAGCCGCAGCAGGTTGCCCACTGCGTCATAGCCGTACTTCGATTCGTTAATCAGGCTCATGCCATGCTGGCCGTCGCCCAGATCGGCCCAGCGCAATGCCGGCACTTCAAACTTCGCCTTCTCGATGCTGTTGTTGCGCGTCGTGGGCCGCTCGATGGTGCCGTAAGGAATTTCGTAGGTGGCGAACGGTCCCGAAGCCGCCAGCGGGAAGGCCGCCTTCAGCAGGATGTGGCGCTCGTGCCAGTCGAAGTCGTTGGTGACGACGACGTGATCCGAGCCGGTGTAGAGAGTGATGTCCTGCACGAACTTTGAGCTCTGCCAGGTACGCGTGACGCGGATCGTCGCACGCAGCGGGCCGTGCTCGGTCAGGGTCACAGACTCTGCCTTGTTCAGCAGAGTCGGGGGAACATCCAGTGTGCCGGGATCGATGTTCCAGGCGTCGTACTCCTTCGGCGTGTCCTTGAACGCCTGCAGCTCATTGCCACAGGCGCCGGATGCCAGGGTCTCGAAGCTGGCCTTCTTATCAAAAAGCGATGTGATGCAGCCGGACTGCGGATCGACCGTGACGCGCAGCGTTGCGTTCTCGATGGTGAGGCCGTTGGCCTTTACATCCGAGACAGCCGCGCGCTTACCAGGGACGGCATGCAGCACTTCGTAGCCGAGCGATGGCACATCTTCCGTACGGAACAGCAGGTGATACGTATTCGTCTTCTTATCGCTTTCGACGATCTGCGAGGGCAGTGCACGCCCCTTCGCATCCAGGATCGAAATTCCCTCTGCCGCGGCGGCAGGCATCTCGACCTTCGCTTCTGCGATGCCGGAGCGGTCCCAGCCCAGCGGATTGACAACCATCACCGGCACGCTGCCCGCAGGCACGCGCGTGTTGACGTGCGCCTGAACGGTATCGAGCGACTTTGCGCTAATGTCGTTCGCGGCCCAGTGCACCTGGTTGTAGTCCTTCTGCGCGTCGCGATAGATGACGCCGATGCCGGAGCCCGCTGCCAGATCGTGAAATTGGTTGAACAGCACATGCTTCCAGGCATCGGTAAGCTCGGTATCCGGATAATTCCGTCCATCGAGCCATGCGAGCGAGGCGTATTTCTCCGCGTTCAGCAGCCACTCTTCACTGTCGCGCATGTTGCGTTTGTGATTGGCTTGGGTAGTGAAGACCCCGCGATGGAATTCGAGGTAAAGCTCGTCGTTCCACGTCGGAATGCTGATCTGGCCCGCCGCCGGCGTAGCTAGCTTTGTGTCGCCCTTGGCCAGCGTCTCGTAGTTCCATGTGGGCGAATTGGGAGAGACTTCCTTTTCTACCGCTGAGAAATATGGCTGGGCTGTGCCAAACTCCGAGCGCGGCACCACCTTGTCCGGCTCCATCCAGTGCAGACCCTCGTCGAGCATCGCGCGCGTCGGGCCGCCGCCATGGTCACCGACGCCGAAGAGGTCCATGACTTCGTTCATTCCGGGGGCGCGATTGCGCGCCTCTACCGTATTCTGCGCCAGCCGCACCGGTTTGAGATCGGAGTTGCCGTAATCATGCGGGAAGTAGGTCAGCACCTTGCTGCCATCCGGCGACTCCCACCAGAAGAGCTTCAGCGGCAACTGATTGGTGTCATTCCACGTCATCTTCTGCGTTACGAAATAGTCGATGCCGGAACGCTTGTAGATTTGCGGCAGTTGCCAGTTGTAGCCGAATGAATCCGGGTTCCAGCCGATGCGGGTTGTGGTTCCGTAAAGCTTCTGGAATGTCTCCTGGCCGACGAGTATCTGGCGCACCAGCGATTCGCCGGAGGGCATATTCAGGTCCGGCTCGATCCACATGCCGCCGACCAGCTCCCACCGTCCCTCCTGAATGCGCTTCTTGATCTCGTCATTCAGTTCCGGGTACTTGTCCGCGATCCACTGGTTGTACTGCGCGGCGGATTGCGTGTAGGTGTAGGTCGGATATTCGTTCATCAACTGCGCCGCCGTGCCGAAGGTGCGGTGCACAACGTCCACGGTTTCGGTCCAGGGCCACAGCCACGCCGCGTCGATGTGCGAGTTGCCAGTCAGGTGCATGTCAGCCTGCTGCAGCGTGGGCTTCAACGGCTCCAGCGATTGCTGCGCCTGCTTGAGCGATGCGTCGAATTTCTCCTGGTCCTTCTTGTTCAACGCCTGAACGTCTACATCGCCGATCGCCTTGGCCAGCGTGGCCTGATCCGCGGAGACATCCTTGGAAAGCGTGGGAATCAGCAAAGCCGCGGTAAGGAACTCCGTGCGCAGGTCAGAAGGATTGGGGCGGCTGGTGGCAAACTCCAGACTCACGTCGACACCGGCGATGCGCTTCTCATCCACTGTCGGCAGAAGCTTGACTGCGACGAGCACCTTGTCGCCCGGCTTGGCGTCGTCGAACAGAACGATGGGCTCCAGGTCGTCGCCCAGTGCCACGCGCCGGCCGTTGAAGTAGATGATCTCCGGCACAGGGCCATTGGCCTCGGCGCGGAAACGGAACCACACGCGCGCGCCGGTCAGGTCGTAACCATTCAGCGTCTGCGGAACCTCGATCTCACGCCGGAACCAGACGGCCTCTTTCGGCGCCGTCAGGTGATGATGACGCTCGCCGTGCGCATCCACCTGTTGCCAGCTGCTGTCGTCCAGCGATGGCTGCTCGCCATGTGGGACGTCGCCCTGGTGATAGCGCCACTGGCCGCTGGGCAGAACGTCCAGGCTCTCCAGCCGCTCGATCGTGGACTCTTCCTGGCTACTCAGGTTCACGCCTGGATAATGTCCGTGGTTCATCTCGAAGAGCTGTGCGCGAAGCGGCGCGGGCGCGCACGCTGCCAGGACGAGCGCAGCGCTGCAGGCGAGGCAATGGACGGTACGCAAAGGGAATCTCCTTTATGCGAAGCGGTGCAATGGAACGATTCGCGACGTATGGGAACGTCGAACAGAAAGCACCGCAATTGTAAGCGAGATATCGATAAAGTGCGCGCAATCGATTGAAGTGCGGTGGAGTATTCGCTGCCGCATCGTGATTGGCGGAGCGAAGCGCTCAGTAGTAGTCGGCGCAGCTCATATAGTAGCCGCACTGCCGGCACACCAGCTTGCAGCGGCTGCTTTCGAGCTTCGCGGAGCAGTTGGGGCACCACGTGCAGGTGTGCTCCAGGGCGCATTCCGCCTTATCGACGGACTCCGGTGCGGTGCGGGTCACAGGCTGCATGATGGCCAGCGTACTCCAACAACCGTGCTGATTCATCCGGAATCCGCGTGCATCTCATAGAATGAAACGTCAGACAACTTCACACGAGGAGCAAGTATGGACCGGAAAGCAACAGCGGCGTGGCAGGGTGGACTGAAGGACGGCAAGGGCCGCATTTCGACCGACAGCGGCGTCCTGAAAGATGCGCAGTATTCCTTCAGCACCCGTTTTGAAAATGGGATCGGCACCAATCCTGAAGAGCTGATCGCCGCCGCCCATGCCGGCTGCTTCACCATGGCGCTCAGCGCGCAACTGACCAACGCAAATCTGAAGCCCGAGTCGCTGGAGACCACGGCGGCCGTCACCTTTGAGAAGAAAGACGACAAGCCCACCATCACCAGGATCAAGCTGACCACCACCGCGAAGGTGCCGGGCGCCGACCAGGCTGCGTTCGACAAAGCCGCGCAGGAAGCAAAAGCCGGTTGTCCCATCTCGCGGCTCTTCGCCGGCAATACGGAGATCACTCTGGACGCAAAACTTGTCTCCTGATTTTTGCGATTGCATGCGAGCCCATGCAGGCGCTGCGTGGGCTCTCAGCTACGCATACGAATGAAGTCACGCATGCGCCGGTTTAGATCCGTCGCCTGCTGCAGTCCCTGGTCCAGCAGCTTCATCCACTCCTTCGCCTGGTCGCTCAAAGCGGTCGAGTTCACCAGATAGCTGGCCTGCACAATGATCTCCAGCGCGTTGTTCATATCGTGAGTGATGTGCCGGATCTCCTTCGCATCACTCTGCAGCATGGGGACCGGCGTGGCCCCGCTCGTCTCCGTCATTCCAAGCCCTCTCTTCGCGCTCAAGCGGCGTGTGGGTGCAATTTACAGGCGCAGACTACACGCCGCAGTCTACAGGCATAGACACGATTCCGGTTTCGCCCGGGGCTGCCGTCGTGGCGCCCGGCTGGATTGACATTCGCCTGCAGCCTTGCGAGACTAACCACTGCTGCCCATCCAGCACCCCGCTGGATCTTACTGTGCCGAAGTGGCGGAATTGGCAGACGCGCATGGTTCAGGTCCATGTACTCGCAAGGGTGTGGGGGTTCGAGTCCCTTCTTCGGCACCAGACGTTTTCTGATCAGCAGCCTATAACTTAGATAATCTAGCTGGCTCGCGCTGCCTTTCCGCTGCGGTCGGCGGCAAATAGAAAAGCCGCTCCTCGATTGGCCTCTGAGGAGCGGCCTTTTTGCGACTACGGAATTCCTTACCAGCGGAAAACCGTCATCTTGTGGATATAGGAAGTGATCGATCCACTGCTGTGGCTGTAGCCGTCGAGCTGGAAGTTGACGAGCAGGGTACCTCTCTCCCAGCCCAGCGAGCGCGCTGAATTGCCCCTCGCGTTGTTGAACACGTGATGGGCTCCATCCACGTTCACCCAGTCGTAGGTCACAACGCCGTTGCCGTCACGATGGGTAGCAATCTGGACGTGGTGCCACGTGTTGGCGGCCCAGGTTCTTGGGTTGCAGGCGATATTGGAGGACTTCCAGTGAGAGCCGCCCGTATTGACCGTGTACTCCCAGGTTTTCGAGTAGGTGGAGCATTGGGTGCCGTAGATTACCGTCTTGCCACTCGAGATCACCTGGTTCATGTCCAGCTCAATGTTCGCGACCTGGGACGGATCGGTGATGTAGACATAGGTGTCGTAGACGAAGTGCGTAGCGCTTGCGTCCTTTGCAAAGGAAAGGTGCCAGCGCACGCCCCCGCGCCCGGAGTAGGTCATGTAGAACTTACGGGCATCGTCATAGGAAGGCGTCGAGGCCGGGTACACCGTTGATCCTCGCCCGCTTCCGGGTGTGCCGGCGTCCTTCTGGAAGATCCACTGCTTGCCGTCCAGGTCGGCGGTGCCAATGGCGCTTGCCGGGATGGAGCTGATTGCAGCGGAGGCATCGGAGCTTCCAGAGGTCGCGCTGCCGCTGGAGCTGCCCCCAACATTGACTGTCGTATTCACCATGGGGCATGCGCCATTGCTGGTCCACGACTTGAAGTGAATGGTATGAGTCCCGGCGCCGATGCCAACCTTGGTCGCGTCGATGTCGTAGCTTGTCGCGCCTCGCACCAGCGTGCTGCTGTTATCGACCGAATATCCGAACGCCGTCGGCGCCAGGCCGTCGCAGCCGATATTGTGAGCGCGTACCCAGACCGGTGACGTAACGTTCGTCCCGTTCACCGGGCTGGCAACGGTGACATTGGCTGCAAGCGCGGGTTTGGAAAACATCAATCCGGAAAAGAGTGCAAGAACGGCGATAGCCAGCCGCTGCGGTGTCTGGCCAAAAACTGAGTTATATCCCTTTGACATCATTTCTCCTGAGGGGGGTTAGAGATCTCGACTTGTTGTGCAAAACGTCTAAGTGAGCCAGTTGAACAGGGCGTTTCCCGCTTTGCGCGTCAGGGCAGTCCTGACACACTCCTGCAGTCCGGCCAACCGATCTTTTTGGCACGCTGGATATTTCACAATTTGCGTTATTCCTGATCTGCGGAATTCTCTCGCGCGGTTATTCGTACCCGCCGAGGGGATGAATTCTCACAATTCAGAGGAGGTCATGGAGGCGACAGCGTCTGCTGCCGAAAACTTCGCTCCGTGCGATACACCGGCTTTGTGCCGGCGCAACGCACCGCGGAACCGCTCGCCGCACTGGCCGCGATGCGGACAAGCATCGCGCCGTTTCTCAGGCTGCCGGCTGCGTCTTCTGCAAGGGCCGATGATTCCCAGAAGAAAAACATTTTCCAAATACCTCAGGGTCTCTCCCAATCCGCTCCGGCGGAACAGTGAGACCGGATACATACAGCAGTTGCACTTGGCTGGTTCCGCCGTGCGTGCGGGCGGAAAGCCGACTCAGTGATCAGAGCTTGCTGGTCTGCGGGCTATCGAAGGCAGACACGCCGGCGAAAGCTCAACAGCATCGGCAGAACGTACTTCAGATGCTCCATGGCCTCAAGCCGGGCAAACCGCGGCCCAACGCAAGCAGGAGGTAATGCGGAGCATTTCTGTGGATTCCCAGAATGGAACTCCAGCTCAACTTCCAACTTATGTCCCCGAGCTCAACATTCGTGGCAGAACACGTGGGTTAACTGAGGGGATCATACACAGATATTCGAGGAAGAACAGAGGTTGTATTTCATTATTTTCGAAGAAAAACGCAGTGTTTATGCACGGTTGGCGCATGTGTGCAGATTGTTCACGCATCTGGAAACAAGCTCTGCCGGACGCTGATTTTCTTACTCGCCGAGACCAATTTCAAGCCCGCATGGTTAGTAACTTACAGGGGATGACCCTATGACCCATAAGTTGTAGTGCCCGTTCCGCAGCGGTTGCTGGGAGTATACGTCACCGTCACGGATTCTTATGAAACCTTGGCCTTGTTACCGTCCGGACCTCCTGATCAGCGGACTAGAAGGCGCTCTCGGGTGAAGATAGAAGCACGGGAATTCGGGCCTTTCGCCGATCAGGAACCGCGAATGTGCCCGGAAATCGGGGCAGAAGTTCTGGTGGCCAGGGCCGCCGCCGCATTTGGTTCGGAACACTTTTGCGGCACAGCGGATTCAAGCGGAAATATAAAGCCGACAATCCGAGACTTTGGCTCCGCTATACTTTTAACTATCCGGTTAATTAAATGTCCTCTGCAATCTCAGACCGCAAATCGCAGGACCGCGCCGAAAGCACGCGGAAGAATATCCTCCGCGCGGCAGTGCGCGAATTCAGTACGCACGGACTTTCCGGCGCCCGCACTGACGCCATCGCGCGATCGGCCCGGGTCAATAAGGCGCTGCTCTACTACTACTTCAAAGGCAAGCAGGGTTTGTACGCCGCTGCTGTCGAAGAGGTCTCCGCCCAGGTGGTGACGAACGCGCTTGCCGCGCTCGATCCTGCCTACAGCGCGGGCGAGCGGCTGCTTCGCTCGGCGTTGAATCACTTTGACCGAATCCTTACGCAGCGCGAATTTCAAAGCCTGATGCAGCAGGAGATGGTCCGCTTCCGCCAGGGCGAGGGCGGATCGCTGCCTCACTTTTTCCAGACAGCATTCAAGCCGCTCATCGGAAAACTGGAGCAGGCGGTGACCGAGGGCATTCAAAGCGGCGAGTTGTGCAAAGTGGACCCGCAGCAGGTGATGTATTCCATCTTTGGCGCGAATGCCTTTTACTTCATGAGCGCGCCGCTGATGCAACTGGCGCTTCCCTTTGACCCATTTGCCACGCACGCGCTCAAGCTGCGCCGTGAGTCTGCCGTAGGTTTCCTCGGCGTGGCCCTGTTCACGGATCGCGCGCACGGCAGAAGGCTGGCGAACCGCGTTCTGGCCGCGATGCCTATGCCTGATGTCAAAAGCGAATCCGTCCACATCGCAAGTCTGCATGCTCGGAGAAAGGGTCTATGAATCCCCGCAACCGGATTTTTGTCATTCTCGGAGTGCTGTTCCTCATCTCGCTCGGCTGGTATTTCTTTTCTACAAAGCGCTCGGAGGACCTGCAACTCATCGGCACGGTCGATGCCAACGAGGTGATCGTCAGCTCGCGGATTCCCGGCCGCATCGAAAAGCTCACGGTCGACGAAGGCGACACTGTCCAGGCAAGGCAGTTGATCGCCACCATCCAGAGCGACGATTTGGCAGCAGCCCGCAACGCCGCGGAGGCAACGGCGGCAAGCCAGCACTACCTGGTGCAGCAGGCGCGGGATACCGAGCGGCAACTGGGCGGCAGCACGGCGAGCCAGGTCGTCAATGCCGAAGCGCAACTGCAGGCCGCGCAGGCCACGCTGGTGCAGGCGCAAGCGCAACTGGATCACCAGAACGCCGATACCTCCCGCACCGTCGCGCTGGCTGCGCAGGGTGTCATGAGCGAGCAGTTGCGAGATGAACAGGTCACCGCGCTGGCGGCAGCGAAGGCCGCCGTCGATACGGCGAGGCAGAATGTAGCCGCTGCCGCGGCGGCGCTGAAAGTGGCGCAGGCGAACACCGCGCAGGCGCAAGCCCAGGCCAAAACTGTTCATGCAACACGCAGCCAGATGCAGAACGCACAGGCTCTCCTAAGTCAGGCACAGGTTCAGTTGGAATATGCGCAGGTCAACGCGCCGATCTCCGGCAAGGTGAACGTGAGGGCCGCGCGGCAGGGCGAAGTGGTTTCCGCCGGAACCCCGATTGTCACCATCACGGATCTGACGCAAACCTGGATCTATGCGCCGCTGCCCGAGACACAAGCCGACGCCGTTCAGTTAGGCGACATGCTGCGTGTGGTGATGCCAAGCGGAGCAACGCTTCAGGGTAAGGTGATCGAAAAATCCGCGGAAGCGGACTTCGCCACACAGCGCGACGTAAGCCGCCGCAAGCGTGACATCGAAACCGTCCGGCTGAAGCTGCTCATCGACAATCCCGGCATGAAGTATGTACCCGGGATGCTCGCCGAGGTCTACATCCCGAAAGAGAAGCTGGTGACGCGATGACTGCGACGAAACCGCGTGCCGCCATCTCGGTCGAAAACATCGTCAAACGCTACGGCGATTTTGAAGCCGTCGCCGGAATCACCTTCGAGGTGGCGGACGGAGAAATCTTCGGTCTGCTGGGGCCGAACGGCGCTGGAAAAAGCACGCTGATCCGCATGATGACGACGCTGACCCCATCAACTTCCGGCCGCGCCCTCATCGCCGGACATGATGTAGCACGCGAGCCCGACGCCGTCCGCCGCACTATCGGCGTCATCCCGCAGGCGCTCACCAGCGATATCGATCTCACGGTCGAAGAAAATCTCTCTATCTACGCCAAGCTCTACGAAGTTCCGAAGGCGGAGCGCGAGCGCAATATTGAAGACCTGCTGAAGGCGGTCGATCTGCTGAAGTGGCGCAACGCCCAGACCAAGACGCTCTCCGGCGGCATGCGGCGACGGCTCGAAATCGCACGCGGCCTGATCCACAATCCGAAGATCTTCTTTCTCGACGAGCCGACAACCGGCCTCGATCCGGTATCGCGCGTCGCGGTCTGGGAGATGCTGAACCAGCTCAAGAACACGCGCCGTCTCACAATGCTGATCACCACGCACTATATGGATGAGGCCGACCGGCTGTGCGATCGCATCGCTATCGTCGATCACGGAAAGCTGGTCGCGCTCGATACTCCTATGGCGCTTAAGGCGAGCGTCCCCGGAACAAATGTAGTTGAGGTGCAGTTCGCGCAGGAATCGGCGGCGTGGCCGAAGCAATTGCAGCAGCTTGCCGGAGTCACGTCTGTGGAACCGCAAAGTGCCGGGATGTATAGGGTTCTTACATCGAATGGCTCCCTGACAACCACGCAGTTGGTCGAGATGACGGCGAGCCAGGGCGACACCATCAAATCGTTGAACGTTCAGAACACCACGCTCGACGACGTCTTCGTGCACTACACCGGCCGTCAACTTCGCGACGAGCAGGTGAAGGCGCGCTTCGCGATGCCGCCGCGACCGGGGATGCAGCCATGAAGCGCATGATGGCAATTGTGGAGCGCGAGATGCGGAAATTCTTTCGCTCGCCCGCCCTGATGATGGTCTCCATGATGCTGCCGCTGGTACAGCTCGTCATCCTCGGCAACGCATTCGGCGGCAAGATCCGAGATGCCAGGGTCGGCGTGGTAGACCACGACGGCGGCTCGCAGGCCCTGAAGATTCATGAGGCATTCAATTCCATCGCGGTGAACATCCGCACATTTACAACCGTGCCGTATGACGACGAGCAGAAAGCGCGGGAAGATGTGCGCACCGGCAAACTTGACGCCGCGGTGGTGATCCCGAGGCAGTATTCGCGCCGCGTTCTTGCGCAGGACTCCCCCGCTATCGGGCTGGTCGTAGACAACACGGACCAGACCATGAGTGGCAGTCTCGCGGCGGAGATGCAGTCCCTCGTCGATGCGCTGAATGCTCCCGTCGTCCAGCCGCTGGTGGTCCAGCAGATTGCGCTGAAAGTCGTTGAGCTCTATCCCTACGTCGAGTACATGAAGTACCTGCTCGCCGGCTCCATTGCGCTGGCCATGTATGTCGCGGTCATGATCGGCGGCGGCATGCTCTACATCGACGACAAGGCGCGCGGCGTGCACGAAGGCTATCTTGTGACGCCGATCACGCGGCTGGAGCTGGTTCTCGGGCTCAATCTTTCTGGTGCGATCAAAGCTGTACTCTCCGGCATCAGCCTCACCGTGATTGGTTCGCTGCTCGCGGGCATCGGCGTCATCTTTCATCCCTTGACGGACCTGCTGCTCCTGTTGCTCATCGTCGCCGCGTCCATCGCATTCAACGGCATGATGTTTCTGATGATGGTGCGGGTGGAGGATCCGCTGGTGCCGCGTGCAATATTTGGCGTGCTGAACACGCTGCTCTTCTTTCCCAGCGGCGCTATCTCACCGGTTTCCGGATTTCCCAAGTGGCTGCGCGCGATCGCCGTCGTCGATCCTTTCACCTATGTTGTCCATGGGCTGAAAGCTATCCTGCTCAAAGACGGCGGCTTTGTGGCGATCCGCATGGACCTGCTCTTCCTCTTCGCCTTTGGAGCCGCAACTCTCCTGATAGCGACGCCGCTCTTCAAACGGACTCTGTAGCGCCGACATCCCAGAGCTGACTTCGCTCTCTCATTGTGTGTGCGTGCAGGCGTTAAGCGATTGTTGCGCAGCGCTACTCCGCGTCGTGGAAGATGATGCCCAGTGTGTGCCTGTGGCCGCGGCGGATGCGGCTCACGCCGTGCTTCAGATTCACGCGATATGCGCCGCGCGTTCCCTGCACCGGCCTATGATGTACGGCGAACGCTACCGCGTCGCCTTGTTTGAGCGGCACGACTTCCACGCGAGACTGCATGCGGGGACGTTGCTCCATCAGGACGAAATCTCCGCCTTCGAAATCGCGCCCGGGTTCAGAAAGCAGCACCGCTACCTGGATGGGAAATACGTGTTGGCCGTACAGGTCCTGGTGCATGCAGTTGTAATCGCCCTCCCCATACTGCAGGAGCAGCGGCGTTGGACGACGCTGGCCGGCGTCGTGGCAGCGCTTCAGGAACTCGGCATGGCTTGCCGGATACCGCACATCGATGCGCAACGTTTGGTTCCACCGATTGGCAATGGGTGCCAATCGTGGATACAAATTTGCCCGCAGGCGTTCCGCAACTGCGGGCAGCGGATAGCTGAAGTACTTGTATTCGCCGCTTCCAAAGCCGTGCCGCGCCATCACCACGCGGCTACGAAATAGGTCGCCGTCCGCATACATTGCCGCAACTGCATCGCACTCTTGCTGGGTCAGCAGGTGATCCAGCACCGCTCCGCCAAATGCATCCAGATCGGCTTCCACGCTCTGCCACGAAAGGCTGTTCAGCCTTTCAGCGATTGGTATTTCCGCCGCGCCCATCTTCATAACTGCGACTTTACTGATCTGCAGGATTGTGCACGCTCCGGTTCTTGCGTTGGAAATGGGCTTAACGCGCCTGCTGACGCCACCCGCATTTGATTTCACTGGCCATAGCAGCAGTCAGACGATAGAATTCCCGCCATTCTCCCCGAATCGCTTGACTCGTCCGAGGGATGACATGTCAACTATCCGTCACAATCCTGCGGCTATCGCGGTCGCGACGCTGCTCTATTTTTTTCTTGGAGCAGCATGGTTCACCACATTTATGAATCCATGGCTCGCCGGCATCGGGCGCACCATGGCGGAGCTGAAAGCTTCCGGCGTTCCGCCGTGGCTGGGCTATGTGGTCGCCTTGATCATGGCGGCGATCCTCGCGACAGCCATTTCCTGGATCATTCAGGCCACCGGCCCCCAAACCGCGGTTCGCGGCGCTAAGATCGCCGCGGCTCTATGGCTTGGATTTGTCATCACCACCTGGGCCACGGAATACGCGTTTGAAGCCCGCGGCATTCCCATCCTCGCCATCAACACAGGCTATCCCCTCGTCGGCATGCTGATCATGGGCCTCGTAGTCGGCGGATGGAAAGCCAAGCCGCGCCGCTCCTGATCCTTCCGTCATGCCATCGCAATCAGCCGATATACTCAGGAAAAGGACTCCCCTGAGAGCATGGCAATGCAAAGTGGCGCAATGCCACCACGGGCCCCGGATCACGTTCTGGAAAAGATCCTCGCACGCACGCGCGCCGAGCTTGGCGTGCGCGTACAGCACACACCGCGGGCCGCACTGGAGCAGCAGGCTCTGCGCCACGTGCCGCGTGGTTTTGCCGCCGCGCTTCGTACGCGCTCCAGCAGCGGTCCGGCCGTGATCGCAGAGCTCAAGAAGGCTTCGCCATCCAAAGGCGTGATCCGAACGGACTTCTCGGCTGCCGCGCTCGCGCCTGTCATGCAGCAGGGTGGGGCCGCAGCGCTGTCCGTCCTTACGGATGAGCCGTTCTTTCAGGGCAGCCTGGCAAATCTCGAAGCCGCTTCCCATGCCACGACCATCCCCTGCCTGCGCAAAGACTTCATCATCGACGAGTACCAGATCGTCGAAGCGCGCGCGCACGGTGCAGACGCGGTGCTGCTCATCGTCGCCGCGCTTTCAGATGCCCGGCTTGAGCAACTCTCGACGACCGCACGCGATTACGCGCTCGACGTGCTCTGCGAAGTTCACACCCGGGAAGAAGCCCAGCGCGTTCGTCACCTTGGCTGCAGCATGGTGGGGGTAAACAATCGCGATCTCCGCAATTTCGAGGTGCGCCTGGAGACCTCACTTGAACTCGCGGCGGAACTTCCCCCGGATGCACTGCTCGTCGCAGAAAGCGGTCTGGGCAATCCCGCCGACTACCCTCGCCTGCATGCCGCCGGATATCGCGCCTTTCTCATCGGTGAAACCTTCATGCGCCAGCCCGATCCCGGCGACGCTCTCGCGCGCTGGATCGAGGCGGCAAAAGCGGCTCCCGGCGTCGTTTCCGCCTGACATATATGTGGATCAAGATCTGCGGAACCACCAGCCTTGCCGACGCGCAGCACGCCGCAAGTAGCGGTGCCAGCGCTATCGGATTCATTCTCGCGCCCAGCCCGCGCCGTGTCACCGTCGATCAGGTGCGCGCGATTGCGAAGCATCTGCCGCGCAACGTGGAGCGCATTGGCGTCTTCGTGGAAGCGAGCTTCGAGGAGATCGTCAACGCGGTGCAGGAAGCCGACCTTACCGGCGTGCAACTCCACGCTGATAACGATCCCGATCTGGCGCGCCGGCTTCGCGCCCACTTCACCGGGCAGAATCACGCACCACTCAGCATCCTTGCCGTGCTCGCCTTCAGCGATGATCTGGAGCCGCAAATGGACGCAATCGCGCGCGATGCTGCTCGCGACGGTGCAATCGACGCGCTCCTGATCGATTCGCGCAGTCCCGTCGGTCATGGCGGCACCGGGACCAGCTACGACTGGCAGGCCGCGCAACATATGTTCCGCCGCATCGCGCCGCAGCTTCGGCTGATCGCTGCCGGCGGCCTCAATCCAGACAATGTCGCGGAAGCTATCCGTACGCTCACGCCCTGGGGAGTGGACGTGGCCACGGGCGTCGAGGCCGCACCGGGCCGCAAAGATCCAGCGCGCGTGGCGGCGTTCATCCGCAATGCGCGCGAGGCTTTCGATCATCTCCGAAATCCAACCCGCCCGCGCAAGCGCTGACGCGATACCCTAGAAGTGAGAGGCAGATCGCATGCAGACCCTGACCCAGACCCGTCCCGGGCGTTTTGGCGACTACGGTGGCCGCTACGTTCCAGAAACACTGATGGCCGCGCTTGAGGAGCTGGAGAGCGCGTACGAGCAGGCAAAGGCTGATCCCATCTTCCGCGCAGAGCTGAACTCGCTGCTGCGCGACTACGCTGGCCGGCCCACGCCACTTTATTTTGCGGAGCGGCTCACCGAACGCCTGGGCGGCGCAAAAATTTACCTCAAGCGCGAAGACCTGCTGCACACCGGTGCGCACAAGATCAACAACTGCCTGGGCCAGGGGCTGCTCGCGCAGCGCATGGGGAAACACCGCATCATCGCGGAAACCGGCGCCGGCCAGCACGGTGTCGCCACCGCTACCATTTGCGCGCTGCTCGGCATGGAGTGCGTCGTCTACATGGGCGAAGAGGACATGCGCCGCCAGGAGCTGAACGTCTACCGCATGCGTCTGCTTGGTGCGGAGGTGCGTGGCGTCAGCTCCGGCTCGAAGACGCTGAAGGATGCCATCAACGAAGCGATGCGCGACTGGGTCACGAATGTCCGCACCACGCACTATCTGCTTGGCAGCGTGCTTGGCGCTCATCCCTATCCCACCATGGTGCGCGACTTTCACCGCATTACGGGCGAAGAGATTCGCCGTCAGATCCTGGAGAAAGAAGGGCGTCTGCCGAACGCCATCATCGCCTGCGTCGGCGGCGGCTCCAACGCATTGGGCGCCTTTTACGATTTCGTGCACGACCCGCAGGTGAAGCTCATCGGCGTGGAAGCCGGTGGCCGCTCCACTGCACTCGGCGAGCACGCTGCGCGCTTCAGCGGCGGCTCACCCGGCGTGCTGCAGGGCACCTTCTCCTATGTGCTGCAGAACGAGCAAGGCCAGATCTCGCTCACGCATTCCGTTTCCGCCGGCCTCGACTATGCGTCCGTTGGCCCGGAGCACGCGGCGATGCACGACTCCGGCCGCGCCACCTACACTTCCGCTACTGATCAGCAGGCGCTCGACGCCACCGTAATGCTCTCCCGCACAGAAGGCATCGTACCCGCGCTCGAAAGCGCGCACGCCGTCGCGGAAGCGATTCGCCTCGCACCAACATCGCTGGCGGAAGACATTTTCGTCGTCAACGTCTCCGGCCGCGGCGACAAGGACATGGGCATCCTGGCGCGTGAACTTCACCTGACTGGTGCGGACGCCCAGTAGCCCTGAACCAAAGGTTCACTCCACGCCTTCGCCTGCCAACGCGGCCGTCGCCGGCATCTCGCGTAGCCGCGCCAGGTCACTCTGGACTCTCTTCCACACGGCGGGATCGCGCTTTGTTGTAATCGGTGCATCCGGCGTTGCGTAGTAGTTCAGAATGTCTTGCTTCAGTCCCACAGGTACCGGGTTCCGCCGTCTTTCTGTGATCTCGCGCAGCAGTTGGGCATAGGTCTGATCGGTCAATTTGTATGCACCGGGCTTGGTCCGGTCGCCCGTATCCAGGTCGCGGTTGGCCAGGCCCAGCGGCATCGCCGGCAGCAACCGCAGCTCGTCCAGTCGCCGTTCATACACGGTGAGCGTCCGTTTCAAGCTGCTGTAGTACAAGTCCTCCGTCTCCGTGCGCGGGCCCCGAATTTTCAGAATCCTCACCGCACCGATTGGCGGCAGAATCCAGATCACTCCGGCCAGCATGTGCTGCACGATGCTCGGATCACGATACGCAGTCCCCCATGCAGGCAGATACGGCACATGCCGCAGATACGGCCGCACTGACTCGAACGACTGTGGATCGTCCCTGGGAAACTTGCTCCGATGGAGGACGATCTCTGCTTTTGCGAATCCAGGGATGAAGTTGCGGATCGACGTGCGATAGCTGCGGATGGAAGCCCGCCCGGTCTTTCCCATCACGCCGGTAAAAGTCAGGCCATAAGTTTCGAAGAAGGCCTGCTCCAGCAGCCGGTGCGGCACGCGCAACCCGATCCGTCGCTGGTAGCTGGTGGGCGCCAAACGTCTCCGCGATAGTTGATCCACGTCGAACGAGAACTCCGTGGCGACATATTGGCGCGGGGCGTTCTCATAGGTGACGATCGCCCCATACTTTTTCCCCAGCTTCGGGTATTCGATCGCTGTTGCCGGGCTGATCGCATCGGCGTGCCCTATTGAATCGCCTATGTAATGCGAGAGCGCACCCAGCGCAAACGCATACTCATTCACGTTGCCTGCGTTGCGCAACAGACTTTCAACGAAGTCTCCCGTCCGCACATAGTGTGTCAGGTTGCTGAAGAATTGCCGGCTGAAGGGATAGTAGCCCGCGTCCTGGATGGCACACCCGCCATACGCATAGGCATGCGCCTCCTGCAGCTCTGCCTGCGTCGTGCGTGGGTAGCGGCTCAGCAGCAGCGGCTGAATCACATTGTTCCAGCTCAGGTCGATGATCGCCTGATGCGTCAGCACCGAATACGCAGAGATATCTTTCGGTGCCGCCCATAGCATGGCCGCCAGCAGCACGTGTGCCATCGCACGGGCCAGCCGCCCCGGTCGTGATAGTTGCCTGCGGCGAACTCCGGCCGCCTTCATCGCAGTCCCTCGCGGTATCGGCCGTTCCGCTGTAGTGCGGCTGGCTCTTCCTCGGACGTAAAATGATTGTTCATGCCCCTTCATTTCTCGCGGCACCCCGGCCTCGTTGTCTACCTTACCGTCGGCGATCCCAACCTCGCCACCACGCGCGCCGTCGCGCTTGCAGCCATCGACGCCGGCGCTGACGTCCTCGAGCTTGGTGTGCCTTTCAGCGATCCTCTCGCGGATGGCCCTGTCATTGAGCGCGCCAGCCATCGCGCCGTCGCCAACGGCACCTCGCTGGCCGATGTTCTCGCACTCGCGAAGGAATTGCGCGCCGCCCGCTCGCAGACCGGGCTCATTATCTTTTCCTATCTGAACCCGATCCTGCGTTATGGCCTCGAGCGCTTTACGAATGATGCGAAGGCCGCCGGTGTGGATGGCGTCCTCGCCACCGACCTCACCATCGAAGAAGCGGAAGGCCGCTATCTCGACGCCATGCGCGCCGCCCAGCTCGCACCCATCTTCCTGGCGGCGCCTACCAGCACCGATGATCGCCTCAAGCGCATCGCGGCCGTGAGCCAGGGCTTCATCTATGCCATCTCTCGGGTCGGCATCACGGGCACGCAGCAGACGCTCGCCACAGATGCTCGCTCGCTGGTCGAACGCCTGCGCCGCTATACGAAATTGCCGATCGCGCTCGGCTTCGGTGTCTCGAACGCAACCCATGTTGCCACGCTCGGCGAATTTGCCGATGCCGCCGTGGTGGGCAGCGCCATCGTCGGGCTGATCGAAAAAACCCCGCCGAGAGATGCGCCCGGCGCAGTGGCACAATTCATTGAGGGGCTGCGGCCGGTGCCTACGGTTCGCTAGACGGGAAGTCATAGCGTCTGCGCAGCAGCTCCCCGCAGGAAGAAAACTCCAGGCAGTGAGGGCAACGAATGGATATCAGTGACTGGCGCAGGAAAATAGATGGACTCGACCTCCAGATCGTCGAGCTGCTGAACCAGCGCGCAGAGGCCGCCCGCGCCATCGGCAAGCTGAAGGAAACTACGGACATGCCGGTCTATGAACCCAAACGGGAAGATGTGATCTTCGAAAATGTTCGCTCTCACAATCGCGGCCCGCTCCCGGACAGCGAACTCACCTTCATCTACCAGCGGCTAATCGCTGTTATGCGCTGCCTTCAGCGCAATGAACTCGCATCACAACAGACAGAGTTGCCCTGAATCTCGTCCCGCGCAACTACTCTGCTAAAGTGTTGCAACACGTACTCTGCTGACTGGAGAGACGGTCTACTGCATGTCTTTTTTCGACCTACTCTTTGGCCGCCCGCTCGCGAACTCCGAGCAGCGCGGAGAGCACGTCGGTCCCGCCGCGGGCCTTCCCATCTTTGGACTCGACGCGCTCTCCTCCGCGGCTTACGGCCCGGAAGCAGCTCTGACTCTCCTCATCCCGCTCGGACTAATGGGAGTGCGTTACATCGTTCCCATTTCGCTGGCCATTATTGCCCTGCTGATCATCGTCTTCTTTTCCTACCGGCAGACAATCGACGCCTATCCGGGGGGCGGCGGCTCCTACACCGTTGCATCGGAGAATCTCGGAACCTATCCCGGGCTACTCTCGGCTGCTGCGCTCATGATCGATTACGTGCTGACTGCGGCGGTAGGGATATCGGCCGGCGTAGGCGCGCTCATCTCGGTGGACCCCGGCGCCTTGCAGAAGCACACGCTCGCCATTTGCCTTGGCATCCTATTCGTGCTCGCCCTGGTGAACATGCGCGGCGTCCGTGAGACCGGAGGCGCCTTCCTCATCCCTACGTATCTCTTCGTCGGCACGCTGCTGGTCGTCATCTGCGTGGGCTTGTGCAAAGCGCTCTTCAGCGGAGGTCATCCGCATCCCGTAGTCGCGCCGCCGCAACTGCCGCCTGCCACCGCGGCAATCTCTCTTTGGCTCGTCCTCAAGGTCTTCTCCAGCGGCTGCACGGCCATGACCGGCGTCGAAGCCGTCTCCAATGGCGTCACCGCCTTCCGCGATCCGCGATGCAAGACCGCCAAGCTCACCCTCACCATCATCATCTCGATACTCATCGTTCTGCTCGCCGGCATCGCCCTGCTCTGCCGTTTCTATGGCATCGGAGCTGTCGATCCTGGATCGCCGCACTACCAGAGCGTGCTCTCTGAACTTACCGCTGCCGTTATGGGGCGCGGCGTCTTCTACTACGTCACCATCGGCTCCATCCTGCTGGTTCTTTCACTTTCGGCCAACACCGCCTTCGCCGATTTCCCGCGCCTCACGCGCGCCATCGCCCTCAACAAATTCCTTCCCGGCGTCTTCATCATTCGCGGACGTCGGCTGCTCTACTCGCATGGTATTTACGCCCTCACCACATTCACCGCGATCCTGCTCATCGTTTTCCGTGGCGTCACCGATCGCCTCATCCCGCTCTATGCCATAGGGGCCTTCCTGGCCTTCACTCTCTCGCAGGCGGGCATGGTCGTGCATTGGCGGCGCAACCGCGGTCCAGGTTCCTTCCGCCACATGCTCGTCAACGGCCTGGGCGCCTTCGCTACCGGTGTCACGGTTCTGGTCGTTCTCGTCGCCAAGTTCGCAGAGGGCGCGTGGATCACCGCGGTGATGGTGCCCCTGCTCATCTTCCTCATGCTGCGCGTCAAGCGGCACTACAACCGCGTGGAGGCCGAGGTCAACACTGACAAGCCCCTCTGCCTCGAGGACATCCAACGGCCCCTCGTGCTCATTCCCATGGATCGTTGGAGCCGCATCTCGGAAAAGGGCCTGCGATTCGCGCTCATGCTCTCCGACGACATCCGCGCCATCCACGTCCACACCGGCGACGATCAGGACATCGAAGACAAGGACGACGAGCTCACACCCATCTGGCAGCACATGGTCGTGGAACCGCTTCAGGCGGCGAATCTTCCCGTTCCGAAGCTCATCATCCTGCGCTCGCCGTATCGCTACATCGTTACCCCGCTCGTCGAGCGCATTCTGAAGGTCGAAGCGGAAAATCCGCATCGCCAGATCGCTGTCCTGGTGCCGGAACTGGTTGTCAGCCGCTGGTGGCAGAATCTGTTGCACAATCAGCGCGCGCAGGTGCTCAAACTGCTGCTTCTGGTGAAGGGCAGTCAGCGTGTGCTGGTCATTAACATCCCGTGGTATCTGAACAAACCCGCATCTACCCCGGTCCAGAACAAGAGCGGCGCTACTGCGGAGATTGTCCCTCCGGGAGCAAAGGCAAACTGATGCGCTGCGGCGCTGACTGCCCATTGTCAAAGTGCTCGGTCAGTGTGCCGTTCAAAAAGTAGTAGCCCTTCTGCGTACTCATCTGCGCATTGCCGCGGTCGATCTTTCCTGCAAAGCTCCACCACAACCCATGCACCTGCCGCGTGATGAACGTGAGCTGCGTCGGATTCACCGTGGTCCGCGCAAAGAAATAAGTCAGCGGAGCGCCACGATCCGAAACGCCATCGCCCATGCGCGTCAGGTATCCCTGCAAGCGGACATCGCTGCTATCTCCATTCAGGATGATCTCGATGACCTCCGCCGGGTTCGGGCTCAGCGCATACGAACCGCTGGCTTCATTGGGAAGATCGGATCGTCCGGGCTTGAAGATGCCGTCCTCTGCGAGAGCCTGCTGCCGCCGTTGCAGGCGCGGCAGCGGGAGTTGCTGCTGACCTCTCACGAAATGCGGCGCAGTCAGCAGCAGGAGCAGGAAGAGTGCCGGTATCCGCATACATGTAGAAACGCACGCCGCGCGGCAGAGCCGCGCGCGGCTGTGCCTCTCATTGAACGCTGCTTTTCTTCCGCGCCGCTTCAAATTCATCTCCCGCCTGCCAGCCCTGCTCGCCCTTTGCCGCGGATGCGAGCCAGCCCAGATCGAAGCCGAACTGCGCCATCCGCGCATCGCCGCGAAAATCCATGTCGGGGCTGTATTCATCGCTAGGCTGATGGTAGCGCTGCGCGGTGAACTGTTTCATCTGCTGCTCGCCCCAGGCCGCATCGTGTCCGGCAAACAGCGTCCCTTGGCCTACGGAGAACGCCGGTATGCCGTAGCGCGCAAGCGAGAAGTGGTCGGAGCGGTAGTAGTGCCCGGCGCCGGGGAACTGGTCGGGCTGGATGGCCAGGTTGAAGTCCTTCGCCGTGCTCTCCACCGTCGGATAGAACGTGGTCCGCTCCGCGCCGGAGACCTCCGTCGACGTCGGCAGTCCGACCGGTAGCAGCATGTCGTAATTCAGATCGAGCGTCAGGTCCTTCTGCGGCACCGGCGGATGCATGCCGAGATACTCCGATCCCAGCAGGCCCTGCTCCTCCGCCGTCACCGCGGCAAAGTACACGCGATGCGGAGGCGGCGTGCCGGCCTTTGCGGCATCGGCAAACGCGCGCGCCATCTCCAGCAGAATGCCGCAGCCTGTCGCATTGTCGGCGGCGCCGTTGTAGATCTTGTCTCCGGCAAGATTCTTGTCCATCCCCAGATGATCGAAATGTGCCGTGTACAACACAGACTGCTCCGGCCCCGCGTTATTCGCGCTCACCATCCCGATCACGTTCTCTGACTCGAACGATCGCTTCTCGCTCACGATGTGCGCCTTCAGCCGCCATGCGGTCTCGCGCGAGATGTGGTGCTTGCCTGCCTCTTCGATCACATCGTCAAGGTTGTGTCCCGCAGACTGTGCGAGCTTCTGTGCGACGTCCTGCTGGATCCACGCCGCCGCTTCGAGCTTCGCGTCGGGATCGCCGACGAGGTAACTCTTCTCGCCCGACCACGAGCTCCGCACGACTTGCCAGGGATAGCTTGCCAGGTCTTCGCGGTGGATAATCAGCGCGCCGATCGCCCCCTGTCGCGCCGCTTCTTCAAACTTGTACGTCCATCGGCCGTAGTAGGTCAGCGCCTTTCCCTTGAAGAATGCTTCGTCCTCCGATGGCGGCTCATTCACGATCACCAGCACCACTTTGCCCTTCACGTCCAGCCCCTTGTAGTCGTCCCAGTTGTACTCTGGCGCATGAATGCCATAGCCGACAAATACGATCGGGGCATCGATATCCGCAACCGCCCCGCCGGTCTGGTTATTCGTCACAAAATCTGCGCCATATTGCAGCACCAGTGGCTCGCCGCTCTTCGGAACCAGCTGAAAAGTCGTTTTGTCCGGCACCGTCTTCACCGAATACAGCGGCACCTTCTGGTACCACGAACCGCCATCGCCCGCCGGTGTCAGGCCGTATTCGGCAAACTTATCCGCCAGATACTTCGCCGCCATGCGGTCGCCTTCGGTGCCCGGCCCACGCCCCTGCAGTTTGTCGTCTGCAAGATACTTCACTGCGGCTCGGATTCGCTCCGGATCGATCTGCGTGGCCGCCTGCCGGGCGGCCGGCGGCACACCCGCCACCTGCGGAACGGCCGGCAATGCCTGCGCCAGACCCTGCATACTCAGACTCGCAATTGTGATTGCGAAAAGAACACAGCGCGCACTGCTGGATGACATGCTCACATTGGCTCCCTGGAAGTAAAGGGAAGCCTATCATCGACAGCCTTACGAGTCTGCGGGCAGTCCGCATCGGCTCGAATGGCAAGCGGCTACTCCAGCGACACCAAATGTATAAACCGATGACAAAACAGTTACTTTGCGCTGACACCTGTCTCCCTTTCGCAGGTTCAGGCTCCGAGCAAGGAGGCTCTCGTATGCACGAAATGTGGAGCAGCATGAAAGCCGCAACGACTCGGCGCTCGTTCATGAGGAATGGACTCGCCACCGCAGGCATCGGGCTCGTGGCTAATAGCTCTTTCGCTCTGGCGGAAGATGATGATGAGAAACACGAACATGGCGGCCGTCTCACTCGCGGAGACGCGGCCATGCTCCGTTTCGCGGCAGCAGCGGAAATTATCGAAACCGACTTTTGGGTCCAGTACAACGAGCTCGCGGGAATTCAAGATAGCGAAGAGCCGGACGGAACCGGCAATCCATTGTTTACGTCTGCGCTCTCCATGCTGGACACAGATATGGCGCAATACGTTCACGACAACACCGACGATGAATTCACTCATTGGCATTTCCTGAATGCCTATCTGGCTTCGAAGGGAGCGGAGCCAGTCAACCTGGAGCCCTTCCGCACGCTGCCCGGCAGCACGGCGAAAGGCTCCAGCGGAAAACCGCGCATTACTAACCTGATGCAGCTCACGCTGGATACGAGTTGGTGGACGCGCTACCGCAGCAGCAACAATAACCCTGATCTTGATCCGAAGTTCACCTTCCCGCAGGCGATTCCCACATTAGCGGTGGGAGAGCACACGGCGATTCCTCGAACCGACGACGACACCACCGATGCCAACTTCCTTCAGGCCATCGCCAACACAGCGGGCTTTCACTTCGCCACCATTGAACAAGGCGGAAACAGTCTTTATCCGGCCATGGCGCAGAGAGCTACCAGCGTCGAAGTGCTGCGTATTCTCATCAGCATTGGCCCCACCGAAACCATGCACTTCCAAACCTGGCAGGACAAAGCAGGCAACGCGAAGGTTCTGACGGCTGTCGATCCGGTGACAGGCGTATCGGTTACTTTCCCGGACCTGAATTCGCCACCGTTCGGCGGCGAGACATTCCAGACCAACCTGATCATGCCGGAGCCGTGCCCATTCCTCAGCCGGAAGCTCCCGCCATGCTCCATTATCCGGCCCACAGAAACCAGGGGAATTGCCATGGCCGTTGTCAATTTCCTGACAGCGATGGGACTCTTCAAGGGCCAATCATCCAGCTTCTTCAAGTTATTGCGTGACCTCGCTGAAGATGCGGATGAGGCTAGGCGCGGGCTATAGGCCAGATTCATTTATGGAATGAGGCTCCGTGAGCACGAGCAGGCAGGCAGTGCTCCGGAGCTTCATCTGCTCTTTGCATAACAACTGCAGGCACTCGCGTCTAACCTGTAACTATCAGTAACTCTGAGACAAGTTATAAGTCTTGTTTTGTAAGTCGGCGAAGGTACCAAGGTGCGCCTCGTTACTTCACAGCTACTGACCGGCCGCCTATCTCCACGCGTACCATGCCGAAGTGGACAGTTCGCGGCGCGACCCTACCAAAAGCCGGCTCAAGCATGCTTTCCCGCATGTTCTGGGAAGCTCTCTGGCATTGCTCGCTCTGGCGGCCTGCGGCGGAGGAAGCAGCAGCGTCTCATCGAGCGGTTCCTCATCGAGCATTGCCTCCGTCACGCCGGCCTGCGTTCCCGCCGACATTGCGGCAAATGCCACCGCACAATGCACGGTTACCGTCAAAGGCTCCGGCAGCTACAGTTCCACGGTCACATGGTCCGCAAGCGGCGGCGCGGTGACTTCCAGCGGTGTCTTCACGGCTCCTGCTACCGCGGGATCTGCAACGGTGACTGCGACCAGCACCCAGGACTCCAGCAAGTCCGGCAGCACCTCCGTCACCGTGCAGCAGGGATCCTCCACCGTCACTTCGGTCCAGGTGGCCTGCAATCCGTCGACCATCAGCCTCAATGCGACCTCGCAGTGTGCGGCCACGGTCAGCGGCACGGGCAGCTTCAGCTCGGCAGTCACATGGTCTGTGACGGCTGGAACTATCAGTTCGGCCGGTCTCTTCACCGCTCCCGGATCAGCAGGCACTGCGGTTGTGACCGCCACCAGCGTTCAGAACAGCTCAATCTCCGGTACAGCGACGGTGACGGTGCAAGGGCAGACGCCCCCGCCTCCGCCTCCACATATCGTCCTGGTGGTGGAGGAAAATCAGAGTTACGCAACGGTCGCCGGCAATAGCGCCTGGCCTAATCTCAACCAGTTGATCGCCAATGGCGCTCTGCCGACAAACTACTACGCGAATACCCATCCCTCCATCGGCAACTACTTCATGCTGACCACCGGGCAGATATTGACCATTAACGACAACTCCACCAGGGTGTGGAATGTCGATAACCTGGCCCGCCGCATGCTCGCCGCAAAGATTCCCTTCAGGATTTACGCCGAAGGCATCAGCCGCGGTTATGTCGGCGGGAACAACGGAGCCTATCTGATCCGGCACAATCCATTCGCCATGCTCTCTGACGTCGCCAATAACTCGCAGGTCGCGAACCAGGTCATCTGGCCGTTCTCACAATTTGCCGTCGATCTAGCCAACGGGGCACTGCCGGAGTTTTCCTACATCATTCCAAACGTCAACGACGATGCGCATGACGGAACACCGCAGCAGGCGGACACCTGGCTGCAGACGAACGTCGTACTCCCACTGTCCAACAACTCCGCCTTTGCGTCGGGGGGAGACGGGCTCCTGATCGTGGACTTCGATGAAGCAGCCGACTCCGACTCCACGCACGGCGGCGGACACGTGACGCCGGTCTTCTGGGGGCCGCTGGCGAAGTCTGGTTACACCCAGGCCTCAAAGACGCTCTACCAGCACCAGAGCATGCTGCGCAGCATGATGGAACTCCTCAGCCTCCCTAATCCTCCAGGCAATGCAGCCGGCGCGCCCTCGATGTCGGAGTTCTTCACAGGGAACTAAGCGGCGAGCTAACTCAGCAAGCCGATACGGCGCAGGATTTTGCGAGCGAGCCCGGTGAGTGCGCGTTGAGGAAGCTCGCTCGTTGGGACCCAGCTGTCCCCCGCATGCCGCGGCGCTCCGGCTCGCCGCATGTACACATCCACGACATGATTCGTGACCGTAATGGCATGCCGCACCGTGAACTCCGGAGTCTCTTCGGGCGCGGGTTGATACATCGGCAGCTCCCACATGCCCGCCATCAGCGAGGCATCCGCCGCCCGCTGCACCAGCCGGACCTTCTGCTTCTCGCCTGTACCGCGCAGCCACACCACGCGCGCGCTGTGCTGCCGCTGCTGGCGCGGCCGAGCCGGCGTTGCGTGCGGGCCGCGCGTGCGGCACCACGGCTGCCATGGGCATCCCAGGCACAGCGGCGCGCGCGGCAGACACACCATCGCCCCCAACTCCATCACCCCCTGATTGAAATCACCCGCACGCTTCGGATCCACAAGCGCGCCAGCCAGCGCGCGGATGCGCATAGCAAACCCATCCTCAGCAGCCGGCCAGCCCGCGACCCGCGCCAGCACGCGCTCCACATTGCCGTCCACCACGGCAACCGGCTCGCCGAATGCGATGCTCGCTACCGCCGCCGACGTGTACGCTCCGACGCCCGGCAACGCGCGCAGGCCCTCCGCCGTGCGCGGCATCGCGCCCGCTGACTCCTGCGTCACCAACTTTGCCGCGCGGTGCAGCATGCGCGCCCTGCGGTAGTAGCCCAGGCCGCTCCACAAGGCAAGCACCTCCGGCTCGCTCGCCGCTGCGAGGGCCTGCACCGTCGGAAACGCCGCAAGAAAGCGCCGGTAGTGCTCCAGGACCGCCGCGACCCGCGTTTGCTGTAGCATGATCTCAGAAACCCAGATGCGATACGGATCACGGGTCGCACGCCATGGCAGCTCGCGCCGATGCGCGCCATACCACTCCAGCAATGCAGTCCGCATCGCCGGATAGTCGCTCTGTGAAGATTCTCCGCTCGCGATCGCCGGCGATGCGTCCGGCTTAACGGCAGCCAGCATCGCCCGTAGCCGTTAGATCATGCACCGTCAACAGGTAGCCGCGATATTGTTTGTCTTTCTCCGGCTTTCCCGTAGGCTGCGGCTGCTGCCACACCGCCAGCGCACTCAGCGTCTGCGGCTTGCCCGCGCAGCTCGCGGTTACTTGGGCCGCAACCGCTTTGTCCGCCTGGATCTGCACCGTGTAGACCAGGTTCATGTCGTTCACCGCCGGCGTCGGCGCAACGTTTGTCACCTCGACGCCATGCACGCCGAGCGACTGCAGCCACGGTACGATCTGCACGCGCGGCACCACCACTCCGTTCACACGCCATATCGCATTCGGCGCCAGCAGCGCATTCGCCCCCGTCCACTTCGCCTGCGCTACGTCCTGCCAAAAGATGCGGTCAATCTGCTCCGCGCTCGTCGTCATCGCGAGCGCCGGTGTCTTCTGCTCGGAATAGACCGTGCATCCGGTCGTGCCTAACGTTGCGATGGCAGCAAGCACCAACGCGCAAGCGGCACCCTGTCTCACTTGCATAGCGTTAGCGTAGCAGTCCCCGCCGGTCGAGGCGAAAGGCGTAAATGGTCGCAGCCACTTGCAGGATCAAACTGCTGCCGCCCAGCACCAGGACACGCAGCGACCCCGCGGTGTAATGCCCCAGGATCCTTGGCCAGGACACCGCAATGAGCGCTCCCAGCAGGATCGTCGACGCCAGCATGAGCCCCACGCCGAGCCGCCGCATCGCGAACAGCAGCCAGACCCCCAACAGCATCAGCAACCCGTTCATTTCGGAGATGGCAATCGACGCAAACGCCATTGGCGTCGTCTTCAATACCGTGATCGCCTGTTGCCGCATCTCCGGCGTGAATCGGATCAACAGCACATAGAGGAAGCTGCCCAGCGAATAAAGCCACACCCCCGTGAAATAAATCGCGATGATGTACACGCCCGCCGGTTTTTTCGTGCTGGCCTGGTCCGTCATCCCACGAGTATTTCATGTGCAGAGACAACAAAGGCCGCCATCGCTGGCGGCCTTCATAAGGTTAATAGAGACGCTTAGTCGCCCATCACCGGCTCTTCGGTCTCAACACGCACCTTGGGAGCAGGCTTGATGGCATCGAGCGAAACGATCCCTTCGACCGGTTTCTCGCCCAGGACGTGCTCTTTGTAGAGCCGCGCCATCTTCGCGTTCTCGGCATCACTCTTGATTTTGGCGTCGCGCGCGCGGATCTTCTCCTCGCGGCTGTTTTTCGCAATGCCGGACTTCTCGAAGGTATCGTTCGCCGCAGCATTCACGTGGTCGGTGTTCAGCACCAGCGTGTGTTCCGCCTCGCCCAGCCCCACCTTCTTGCCGCCCGCGAAGATCTCATGCCGGCCATGCTCCTCGTACCACTTGGTGAGCGTTGCCGTCATGTGCATCTTCTCGATGATGTTCCGCCAGCCCACACCCGTGTTGTACGCGCAGAAGCTGATCTCGCCCTCCTGCGTCGCATACGGGATAATGCACTGCTCGGTGCGCCGGAAGTCGTAGTTGAACAGGTCCTGGAACCACATGCCTGCGATGAACAGGAAGTTCCAGCGATCCGCGCGGCGCTTCTCAATGTCCGCCATGGTGCGGTCGCCCGTCACCTTGCCGTAATTGCGGCCGGTTGCGCCAAAGCACTTATCGAACTTCTGCAGCAGGTCCAAAATACGGAAGTGCGTCGGCGACTTGGTGGGATCGTAGTTGCGTAGAAGCGCCAGTGCCACACCGACGACGGAGAGGAATTTCCCCCGCGCCGCGTCGTTCACCTTCGCTACATCCTTCGCCAGACGATCGGCATTCAGGAACGCGGTCACCGGAACGGCTTCCTTGGTTTCCTTGTCGATCATCAGCGCCATGCCGATACCGCAGTTCGGGTGGCAGCCGCACGAGAGCTGGCCCCAGTCCGCGGTCGGTCCGTGCACCAGGTCGGCCCAGTCGGAGAAGGTGCTCATGAAGCTGATCGGGAACCAGTCACGCTCTGGAATGCCCATGCCGGTCTGGTTCTTTACGTCATGCGCCAGATGGCTCAACGTGTAGCGCTGCGCCTGACGCCGCTCGTCGCTGACCTCCTCGTCGCGGCCGGTAAAGCTCACCGGCTGGAAGCTCAGGAAGTTGATCCGTTTCGGATTGTCCAGCGCGAACTGGATGATGTGTCCAACCTGCTCGTTGTTGATGCCATTGATGATCGTGGTCACGGGAACGATGTCCACGCCCGCCTCGTGCAGGTTATGGATCGCCTGGAGCTTCACGTCAAACGCGTTGCCCACCTTGCGGTGCGAGTTCGCGGCATTGCCGATGCCGTCGAACTGCAGGTATGCATAGCGCAGACCCGCCTCGGCTGCCGCACGGCAGAATTCCTTCGATTTCGCAAACTCGATGCCGTTGGTCGCCGCCTGCACTGAGTTATAGCCAACCTTGCGGGAGTACGCGACCGCATCCAGGAAGTACGGCGACAACGTCGGCTCGCCGCCCGAGAACTGGACCGACATCTGACGCCGCGGCTTGATCGAAATCGCGTTGTCCAGCATGGTCTTGATGTCGTCCCACGTCAGCTCGTGGACGAAGCCCACCTGGTTCGCATCCATGAAGCACGGATCGCACATCATGTTGCAGCGGTTCGTCAGATCGATGGTCAGAACGGACCCGCGACCATGCGTCACCGTCGAGGTGCCATGGTTGTGCAGCTTTTCATCGTTGTGCGCGCGGATGTCGCGACCCGGGAACACTTCTTCCAGGTGCTTGAAGAACTTGGTGTCCATCGACATCACGTCTTCAAAGTGCCCGTGCTTGGGGCAATCCTTGACCATCAAAATCTGGCCGTCGCGCTCGATGATCTGCGCCTTGATCTCGCCCACCTTCTCGTTCAGCAGGATCTCGTGCGGCAGTTTGCCGTCAACGATCTGTTGGCGGATCTCCGGCACGCACTTGGGGCACAGAGAATCGGTGGTGCGCGGCCACCCCAGCGGAGGCTTCTCCTTCTGATAGCTCTTCAAAAGCGGCTTATCTGACCACTTGGGGGTGAACGACGCGTTCGGCTTGATGCTGTTCAGCTTTTCGAACATAGTCCACGCGCCCTGGGCAGCGATGGTTACAGCCCGCTCTGCGTATTTGACAGCTTTCGACATTCAAATCTCCTGTGTGAGCCTGCAGGCTCCGCTCCAAATATCGCTTTCCCGTTTTGAAACGGGATGCTTCATCCTACTGAATCTAGATGCAACTGCAGACTACGGAACGAGAATCCCGCGCTGGGACAGGCGGTACTCTCTCAGCATCAGGCTACTGCGTGGGTGACAAACCATGAACCCAGGTGCGCCGAACGGCGAAAAACGGCACTTAAATGGGCACAAAGCCCCCCGGACGGAGCAGGCAACCTTTCGCAAGTCGCTCATCCGGAACCCGTTACTCGCCAGATTCCCAGTCGTAATTTCGCTTTTCAATCGAAGGAAGACGCTCGGAATGGCCGCCCTGATAACTCGGCCGCTAATTCACGGGCAGCCACTGGCTCACAGATGCCCAAAAGGCCATCTTGCGGAGGCGTTGCTTCTCAGCAACCATGCTGAATTATCCGGATTTACCGCATCCGCCCGTCAGCCGGACGCGCCTGGCATACATCTTCGGGCTTCGGAGAAGGGTCCTCCTGCCGCGGCGTGGAGGAGGCGGATTCGGGATCGATCCACCAATGGGCGATCACGCCCCAGGCCCGCGCCCGGTCGTAGACCCGGACCGCCGCATGGTAGGAGGTGCTCACCTCGCACGCAACGCATGGGTACGAATGCGCGCCGCCCGCGGCGAGCACAAGCGCCAGCAGAACCCCGGCGGATGTCGTTGTGGCGAAGCTCCCATTCGATCTCATGACGTTTTCCCCTTCTACCTGTATGTCGAAGGAGGGAACAAAGATTCGACATGTTCCCCAAATATTTTCAAACGCACGGCCTATAGCATCTTCGGTGACTTGGTTAGTCTGCGCGGTTTCGCTTCTATGGCTTTCCAGTTAAGAAAGGCCCTCCAAGCGCTGTCTAACCTGACGAAGGCTGGGGCGAGAGAGTTTCTCCTGTTGGCGCGGTCAGGAGGTGGACAGCGTCTTCTCGAAGACGGCTGAAGTCTTCACCCGCGCATATCCATCTCTGAGATAGAAACCATGCGCCCGCTCCCGGATGGCATTCGACCGGACCCGGATTCGCGTCATCCCGCACCCGCGTGCCCACGCCTCCGCGGCCTGGCAAAGCCGCCGCCCAATGCCCTGATTTCGCACGGCATCTGCAACCACCAGCCCGCCAATCAGTGCCGCCGGCTCCGATTGCAGATGGCATTCGATGCTGAGATCGATCCAGCCCACAAGGTTTCCTTCGACGCATGCCACCAGCACACTGTGATTGGGATCCGCTGTAATTCGCACCATCCGGGCAAGCAAGTCCGAGGGATTCGCAGGGTACCCTAATTCCCCGCATAGTCCGGCCGCTGCCGGAGCGTCTTCCTCCCGGACCGGGCGAATCTCGAGTCCAGTCATTCGCTCGATTTCGCCTGCCACTCGGTCCACTTACGACGCGCAGACATTGCTTGAGTGAAAGCTAATACTCCCCAAACCGCGGCTGACCAATATCTATGATGGGCACCATAAAGTCCTCCAAGGGCAGCAGTGATGGTCGCCAACAGCGAGAGCGCTATCGTCGAGAGAAGCGCATTCGCTGTTCTCTGTCCAATAAACATCAGGACTGCCACGCCAATCAGCACAATCATCAGCGCGCACACGAGGATCAGGCTGCTTCCAGAAATGATCAGATAACCTGGCGCACTTATATTCCGCAGCATGCTTCAGAGCCTCAGACCTGCATTACTTCCTTCTCTTTGTTCCTCGAGAGCTCTTCCATCCGCCTGATCTCTTCATCGGTCAGCTTCTGGATCTCCTCCAGCGCGCGCTTCTCCTCGTCCTCGGAGATCTGCTTCTCCTTCGCCGCCTTTTTGATCGCTTCGTTGCCGTCGCGCCGCACATTGCGGATGCCCGTGCGGTGCTCCTCCAGCACCTTGTTCAACTGCTTCACCACGTCCCTGCGCCGCTCCTCGTTCATCGCCGGGATCTTCAGTCGCACCACTTTGCCGTCGTTCTGCGGATTGAAGCTTGAGTCCGCCGCCCGCAGCCCCTTTTCGATCTCCGCAATTGCCGATGGATCGAAGGGCGAAATCAGAATCGTCTGTGCGTCAGGAATCGAAAGCTGCGCCACCTGATTCAGGGGCATCTCCGCGCCGTAGTACGAGACGCGCACGTGATCCAGCATCTGAATGTTGGCCCGGCCCGTGCGCGTGGAAGCCAGGTTCTGCCGGAAGTCATTCACGGCCTTCTCCATGCGCGCCTTCAGTTGCTGGTGAATCGTCTTTAGCGCCGGAATGGTGGCCATTGTCGAAACTGCCATGATGTTTCTTCCCTCCTCGTGGCAAAGGTAGATTCTAAAGCGGATTTCCTGTCGATGCAGTCAGCCAGCTGAGCGAGCTTCGGTTTCCGGGCGAAAGCGGCGGGCGCTTGGGCAGGATTGACCCACCTCGCCGTAAAGCCAAGCCGCATCGGGCGTTGGCCGAGATACCGCATCCAATGCAAGGCAGATCAACGAGCGGGACTTTGCCGTTCCCCTGTCTCGCCTGTGAACGTTGTTCAAGACTGAGAGGAAATTAGATGGCAATGGAAACACGGTTTTCCCGGCTGCTTCAGGGCCTCCTTTTCTGTTGTCTTACCGTAGCCCTGTGTCCCCCGCTGCATGCGCAGGATCGTCCGCAACCGCAAGACAACCGGCAAGCCCCTTCGCAGGGCGCAAGACCGCAACCCGGGAATCGTCCCGCACCGGCACCAAGGCCAGCAAGAAGCAACGCTACGCGTACCCAGCAGCCCACGGCGAAGTCCGAGTCCCGGCCGGGCGGCGACCACGCCTCACGTCCTCAGCAGCCTGCCGCGCGACCCCAACCGACTCGCCCGCAGCCCACCACCAGGCCATCGCCGGCACGGCCCGCACCGGTTCAGACCCGGCCCGGACAATCCCAGCCCGGCGTAAGGCCGCCGGCAAACCGGCCTTCCCACCAGCGCCCGGTGAACCAGCCCGTCAATGGCCGTCCTGTCAATGGCCGTCCACCTCAGTGGGGCCGTCCACCACAAAGCCGGCCCTCCTATAGCTTCCGCCCGTCAGACCGCGACCGGCTGCGCGGCTACTACGCAGCGCGCATGCGCGCTATCAACCGCGCCAATCGTCCCAGGTTCGCGGTCGGCGGCTACTACCCTTATGCCGACATCACCTACCTACAGCCGGTGCCCCAGGACGTGTACGGCTACCTGCCGCCACCGCCGCCCGGCTACCAGATGGGCTACTATGACGGTTACGTGGTGGTCTACGACCCAATCACGTACTTCATCACGAATCTCATCGATCTGATGTAGTGAAGACCGGGCCGCAATCCTCGCACCCCGCTTTGAGAGCGGGGTGCACTATTTTTGCCCTTAGAAATCCGAGTTCGCAGCGGTCGCGCTTGTCACTTCCACGCTGCCAGTCAGAGGCGTGTCTTCTACCGAATCTCCGACCCGTATCGTGAACCTGCCTGGATCGATCGTCCACTTCTTCGTTTCAGGACTCCAATAAGCAAATGCCCGTGCATCGAGCGTCACCGAGATGTGTTTCTTCGCACCCGCCGCCAGCGCAACCCGATCAAAGCCCTTCAACTCGCGCTCCGGACGTTCGATCTTTGCGTGATCCTCAGAGACGTAGACCTGCGCCACCTCTGCACCCTTCCGCGATCCGGTATTCGTCACATCGAATGTGATATGTACCTGCGGGTTCGTGCCTGCGGACTGCGGGCTCACTGCGAGGTTGGCGAACTTGAACGTCGTATAGGAGAGCCCATAGCCAAACGGAAAGAGCGGCTTGACATGATTGTGCTCATAGCCGCGATAGCCCACAAAGATGCCTTCCTTGTAGACCACGCGCTTCGTCCCCGGCTCCGGATAGTAATTTGCAAAGGTCGGGTTGTCCTCCGCACGCCGCTCAAAGGTGGCTGGCAGATGGCCGGAGGGATTCACGTCGCCCAGCAGAATTTCGGCCAGCGCCCGGCCACCCTCCTGGCCTCCGTACCACGTTTCCAGCAGCGCCGGAACACGATCCAACCATGCCGTCGAGTCCACATTTCCGCCGGATGTAGCCGCAACAATCACCTTCTTGTTCGCCTGCGCCATCGCCTGGATCAACTCGTCCTGGCCGAAGGGCAGGGCGAAGGTGCGGTCGCCGCCCTCGCTCTCACTCGCGGCCGAAAATCCAACCGCCAACACAACCACATCGGCCTTCGCCGCGAGTTCCTTCGCCCGTTCGTTCACGATCTTCCCCTCGTCAACGATGCCCAGACGCAGCCGGCCACCAATCACGAACGTCTGCCAGTCTTCGGCAACGATCTTGTGCGAACCAGCGGATAACTCGAGAGTGACGTGCGGCTGAAAGGCCCGCACGATCTCCCAGTTGTCGATGATCTGCTTGTCGTCCAGGTACACGCGGCTGCCCGTGCCCTCACCCGCACCCTCGAGCGCAACGATGTACTTCCCCGCAGCGGGCGTGGTGAAGTATCCGGTGAAGCGGCGCGACACATGCGTGTCCCCGGCATCCGTCAGCGCCTGCAGCACATCCGGGTTGTCGCTTATGGAGTCCCAGCTGGTGCCGGCGATGTTGAGGTGTTCCACCGTCGATCTCTGCTTCGGCTGACCCGAGAGCTTCTCGTTCCCATAGACCTCCATCGTCAGGCCCGGCTTGCCGCCCGTCGACTCAGTCGTGAAGTTCGTCGTGTGCGCCAACTCCGAGATCGTAGGTAGGCCTCGGTCGTAGAACACTGTCGCTGTATTGCCCAGAGCATCCGTCAGTCCCTCCAGCGGGCTGACAGTGTGAAAGGGTCGAACCCCCGCGCTGCCGCCGGCGACCGGTACCCCCGGATACGCATCCGGCCCGACGACCAGAATGCTTTTGACCTGCGACTTGTTCAGCGGCAACAGATCGCCTTCGTTCTTCAGCAGAACCGCAGACTCCCGCGCCGAGTCGAGCGCCGTCTCCCGGTTGCTGCGGTCCACATACGAGATCGATGTGTCCGTCTGATCGCGATCCAGCCAGCCGAACATCATCGCCGTCGAAAGGATGTGCCGCACCTTGTCGTCGATCGTCGCCTCGGAGACCTTGCCATCCTTGATGGCCGGTTCGAGATTCGCACGATTCATGAATTTGCCGTGCGGCATCTCGATATCGAGGCCACCATTCGCCGCCCCGACGCCGTCATAGGTCGCGTCCCAGTCCGACATCAACGTTCCATCAAAGCCGAACTCCTTGCGCAGGATTTCGATGTTGATGTGAGGATTCTGCGTTGAGTGCACACCGTTGACGAAATTGTAGGAGTCCATGACCGCACCGACATGCGCCTTCTTCACCGCGGCCTCGAACGCCGGCAGATACATCTCGTGCATAGTGCGCGGGTCGATGATCGAGTCGGAATCGTGGCGCAGGAACTCGGAGTTGTTGCCCATGTAATGCTTGACCGTGGAGCTGACACCCTGCTCCTGCATCCCGGTGATGTAGCCGACAGCAATATTCGAAGTCAAAAATGGATCTTCGCCAAAGTATTCGAAGTTACGCCCGTTGCGCGGCGAACGATAGATGTTCACGCCCGGCCCGAGCATGAAGTTGATCCCGCGTGCCCGCGCATCCCGCCCAATCCCTGCACCGACGCGTTTTGCGAGTTCGCGGTCCCAGCTCGCCGCGAGGCCAATGCCGCCCGCATAGGTCGTCGAAGGAAATCCGGAGTCCTGCCGAACACCCACCGGCCCATCCGACATCTGAAGTGCACGCACCCCCGCTGATGGCACGGCGCGAATCGTCATATCCTCGCCGCCGATGTAGTCCAGCTTCTCGTCAAGTGTCATCTTGTGAATGATCTCGTCAATGCGCTGACGGTCAGCGCTGGTCAGCGCATGAGGAGCCTGCGCGTCGAGAACAGGCAAGAATGCAGCAGCCATGACCAGAGTGATGCTGGAAAGGCGGCGAAGCAGAGGCAATCGATTGGGCATGGACGGTCCCTCGAACAAAGAAACGCGTCCGATGTTAGTGGCTGGCCTGTCGGGAGTGCAATAGGAACAAAGTTTAGATTATGAAATCAGCTTTACGCGATCACAGTCAGCCCAGTGCTCGCCGCCTGCTCATGCGCGTGATAGCTAGACCTCACCAGCGGGCCGGACTCTACGTGCCGGAAACCCATCTTCATGGCTTCCTGCTTCATCTCCGCGAATTCCCCCGGCGTGTAGTAGCGCGCCATCGGCAGGTGATCCTTCGACGGCCGCAGATACTGGCCCACAGTCAGAATGTCCACGCCGACATTCGCAAGATCGCGGAAGACCGCGAGCAGTTCATCCATCTCTTCGCCCAGGCCGGCCATCACGCCGCTCTTGGTAATGATCGCCGGGTCCAGCCGCTTCGCTGTTTGGAGCAGTTGCATCGATCGTTCATAACGTGAACCGGAGCGCACCGCGCGATAGAGCCGCGGGACCGTCTCTGTATTGTGGTTCAGCACCTCTGGCCGCGCATCCACCACCAGCCGGATCGCCTCTTCGCGTCCCTGGAAGTCTGGCACCAGTACTTCGATCTGGCAGCCCGGCGCCTGCTTGCGCACTTCTCCAATCAGCATTGCAAAGGCGCGCGCGCCGCCCACCACATCGTCGTCGCGGTTCACGCTGGTCACAACCGCATGCTTCAGTCCGAGCGTCGCGATCGCCTCCGCCACCCGCCGCGGCTCATCAAAGTCGATCGCCTCCGGGCGTCCCTTGGGTACGGCGCAGAAGCCGCACCGCCGCGTGCACAGGTTGCCCAGCATCATGAAGGTCGCGGTCTTGTGCTCCCAGCACTCACCGATGTTCGGGCACTGTGCGCTCTCGCACACCGTATGCAGATTCAGCGAGCGCGCCAGCTTCTTGAGCCCGTGGTAGTTCTCGCCCACCGGCGCCTTCGCCTTCAGCCATGCCGGCTTGGGCGCGCGTACGCGCGGCGCCGTATCGATCTGCACTAGGTCCGTAAGGGGCGCGGATGGAATCGAGATGGACGGAAATACCTGAAGATCGGCCACGCAGAGTACCTGCATTCATTGTAACGAAGCCTCAGACGTTGCCCGTGACTCAGCGAAGGCGGTCCCGCACCTCGGGGCGCACCAGGTAGAGAAAGAACACCAGGTTCAGAAACGACATCACCAGTGCCGCAGCCATGCGCATATGGATGTACGCCCAGATGCCGTAGCTCATCAGCAGGAAACTGGCTGCGCTGGTCAGCGCCCATCCCCAGCGATAGAGCCGGATCAAGCCCACGGCCGCCGCGAGGAAGAGCAGGCACAGAATGAGAAATAGCTTCGGGAACCGTCCTGTCGCCGCGCCAAAACCCACCACGCCCGCCAGGACGAACATGTACAGGGCAATGCCCGCCATGGCGGGCAGCAAGCCACGGTATTCGGCCGGCGGCGAGTTCGCGTTCGATGGCTTGCTCATAATGTGTGCAGATACCGCAGCAGATCCTGCAATTGCTGTTCCGTAAGATCACTGCCCGCAGGTGGCATCAGGCCGCGTCCGTGCAGCGTCACCTCTGTCACGCGGTCATCCCGCGCCGGAGCGCCGCTGGGCAGATACGGCTTGCGAAAAATCCCATACAGGCTTGGCCCGTGCAGCGCCTGCGTGTCATAAGCATTGTGGCAGCGCGCGCACGCCGAAACAAACACAGCCCGGCCGCGCGCCTCTTCCGGCGTCAGGGAGGCAAGCGGCTTTCCCGGTGGCAGCGACTTGCATCCTGCCGCAAGCAGACTGGCCATGAGCAGTAAAAAGCGAATGCGCAAGAAATGATTGTATCGAGCCGAAAAGCGGAAGAGAGCGAGCAACGCAAGCGAATTGCATAGCTCGCGCCAAGGGCGCCGCCGCCCGTACGGCGAGTACCTACTCCGCGTTCCAGATCATCTCCACCAATTCATCCATCGCCTTGCCTTCGGCGTGCGACTCGGGTTGATGGTCGTTGACCAGGATCGAGATCGCGAGCGTCTGTCCCGAAGCCGTCGTCAGATATCCGGAGAGTGCTCGCACTTCACCAAGCGTGCCGGTCTTCGCATCGAGCTGGCCTTTTACGGGCGATTTGACGAAGCGGTGCTGCAGCGTGCCGTCCACACCGGCAACAGGCAACGCCGAGCGCCAGCTTTGTCCCCAAGGCTGCCGCGCTGCGTAGGTCAGCAGCGTGGTCGCAGCGCGTGGCGTGATCAGGTCGGCGTTGGAGAGCCCGGAGCCGTCAAAGAAAAAGAAATCTTGCGGCCGCACGCCAATGGAGATCAGGAATTGCCGCACCACGCGCGTGCCCTGCCCCAGCGAGCCATCAAGCGCCACCAGTTTGCCGAGCGTGCGAAGCGTGATCTCCGCGTGAAGGTTCTGGCTCACCTTCAGGGTCACCGTCATGTCCTCGATCAGCGGCGGCGACACATGCGAAGCGAGCACGCGCTTGCCGGCCGGCGCGGTCGTGACGGTTTGGAGCGTCGACGGAGTCAGCGGCAGCGGCTCTTCCTGCTCCTTGCGCAGGCTCTCCGTATCCACGCTGTCGCGATGCCGCGCCTTGGCACCGCCGGTCACCGCGATGCCGCGCTGTCGCAACATCCCGAGAAACGCGCGCGCCGCAAAGTCCGCCGGATCTTCGAGCGCCAATCCTTCATGAAGGCCGTTGCTGCCGACGGCGATTGCACCGTATGTCCGTACATTCAGCGAGCCCGGCGCACGATCGATCCCGTACTCGGCCTGGGTTCCCTGCGGCGCAGTGGTCAGCGAGTTTTCGAGCGTGTAATAGGGCACCGGCGGGTCGAACTGCGGCGTGATCTTATCGCCCGGCTGGGCGCCAGGGTCTGCGTTTAGAAACACCGCGTTGTCGTTCACCGTCAGCGCCGAGACGGGCGCGCCATAGAGCCACACCAGATCGTCCCAGCTCCAGCTTTGGCCGTAGCGCTCGGCCGGAAACCATGTGTCGTCCCCAACGACATCGCCATCGACCTGCTTCACGCCGCTCGCCGCCACCTGATCGGCCATGGCTTCCAGCGCAGCCAGCGGCGGATTGGGATACTCGTCTTTGGGGAATTCAACTTTCGGCTGATCTGTCGGCGCAGTGTAGGGCAGCGCGCGTCCCGACATATTCGGATCGCCCACGCCGAGGATCGCGATGTCGCCATGCAGCGTGCCCGCATTGTCGATCGCTCCTCCGGCCACTACATTCGTCGTATACGTGAGCGAGAGCGGCAACAGCGCCGCGGCGGCCGCGGTCGTAAACATCTTTGCGTTTGAAGCCGGCTCGAAGAGCTGCCCATCGTTCAGCGCAAAGACCTGCTTGCCATCCAGCGTCGTCACGGAGATGCCCCAGTGCGCATTGGCGATCTCCGGGCTGACCAGCAGCCGGTTTACCTGGATAGCCAGCGGCGGTCCCTTGCGATGGGGATGCTGGGAGTGTGCCGCGAATGACAGCGGCGCAAACAGCAGGAGAGTGATGGCCGGAAGAATGCGAGAGTGCATGCACGCGGAGTGTATCAAGCCCCTCTCGGTTTCCCTGCGATACTGAGCGCAATGCATTGCCGCGCGCATGTCGAATGGAAGCTGCGCACCCGCTCGCTCGCGTTGGGTGCGGTTACTCGCGTGATGGGCATCCTGAACGTGACGCCGGATTCATTCTCTGACGGCGGCCGACTGGGCTCTGTTGACGAAGCAGTCGGAACGGCAATCGGAATGTTCGCCGATGGCGCCGCGATCGTCGATATCGGCGGCGAATCCACGCGGCCCGGCGTCAGCGGAACCATCTCCATCCAGCAGGAGATCGACCGCGTCATTCCGGTCATCGAAGGTATTCGCCGCGCCAAGCGCGACGCGCTCATCTCCATCGACACGTATCATGCCGTCACGGCACGTACGGCAATCGAAGCCGGCGCGGAGATTGTGAACGATGTCAGCGGCCTGCTGTGGGATGAGGCAATGGCCGCGACCTGCGCGAAGCTTGAGTGCGGACTCGTGCTGATGCACGCTCGCGGGCGCCCCGCGGAATGGAAGTCTCTGCCGCGTCTGAAGCCGGAAGAAGTTGTGCCGCTGGTGAAGCGCGAGCTCGCCGAGCGGCGAGACAGCGCGATCGATGCAGGCGTTGCGCCGGAGCGCGTCGTACTCGATCCCGGCTTCGGCTTCGGCAAGATGCAGGACGCGAATTATCCATTGCTGCGCGGGCTCCCGGAGCTTGCCACACTCGGCCAGCCGCTGCTTGCGGGAGTCTCACGCAAAAGCTTTCTCGGCCACACGCTCGCTCCACTGTACGGCGCGGCGAATGCGCCGGTCTCCGCGCGCGAACATGCGACGCTCGCCGCCACCACGATCGCAATCCTTATGGGCGCGTCGGTTGTTCGCGTTCACCAGGTTCGCGAGACCGTCGAGGCTGCCATGATCGCGGATGCAGCGCTTGCTACTGCGGACTGACGCGCATCTCATCTCTGCAAGTCAATCCTTCATGACCAGCCTGCGTTCCAGACTCCGCAATCGCGCACTCTCTGTTCTCGCGCGCCGCGGCGCGGCCGTCGAAGACATCTGCGTTCGCCGCGAGGTGCTGTGCCCGGCCGAGGATCAGGAGACGCCGCCCGGCATCTCGGATCCACGTGATTTCGAACGCGTCACCGCATGCGAGTCGACGACGACCATGGACGAGGAGCGCGCCCGCATGAGTGGCGGTGTGCGGCATCACGGCGCAACGGTTCTTTACGAATTAGAGGACGCCGTGCTCCGGGACGGATGGTTTTCTTCGAAGGGCTGGCGCTCATGGAACGCACTGCATCCATCACCATGGCCGGGCGGCGCGCCCGCCGAGCTTGATCACGCAGTCTGCGGATCGACGTTCGTAGGCTCCTTTTACTTCGGCCACTGGCTCTCGGACGATCTGCCGCTGCTGCTCGAAGCCGAACGTCACGGCAGGCCCGTCATCACGACAGCCCGCGTGCCGTACACTCACGAGCGCGGCTATCTCGACATGCTGGGCCTGCACACGGAGCCGCTGGTTCGCGCGCGCTTCCGCCGTCTTACGTGGATCGACAACGTCGCACAGAACAGTTATCGCGCTCAGCAGTATCGCGAGCTGCGCCGCCACATCCGGCAGCAGACCACCTGGAAAGAGGGCCGCAAAGTCATGCTCCGCCGCGGGCAGAGCGGCGCCCGTCGCGTCCTGGTGAACGAAGCAGAGCTGGAGACCATCTTGGCCGGGCGCGGCTTCGAGATCGTCGATCCGGCAACATGCACCGCGCGCGAAGTTGCCCAGGCCTGCGCCGGTGCGCGCATCGCGCTAGGCGTCGAAGGCAGCCAGCTCACGCACGCCTTCCTCGCTATGGCCGATCGCGGCGGGATCATCGCGCTGATCCCGGCGTATCGCTACATCAACCACTACAAGGACCTGACCGACTGCATCCGCACCATGCGCTACGGATCAATCACGGGAACAGCCGTCGAAAACGGCTTCAGCATCGATCCGGATGAGCTGCTGCGACTTCTTGACCGGGTGGAATCCGTGCTGGATTTGCCCGAATAGACTACGGGATGGCCTGGGTGTTACACGTGTAACATGTGCACCATGATCATCGCAACGATGCCGATAAGTCGTTGATATAGCTGTCGTTAGATCGCCCTATAAATGGTCATTTTACGTCTCGCCTGCACCGTTGGTGGTGCTGCAAAACGCTCCTGTCACGGTTCCAAATTGGGACCGTGGTAGTCAGCGCTTGCTGCCGGAAGGAACCCGGCTCGCCTCGAAGCTCACGATCTTCCACTCGCCGCCGCGCCGACTGTAGACCCGGGTGTAGTGATACCGGCCGCTGATGTCACGGTCTCCATCCATGCCCTGGACATCGACCCGCGATGTCACCACAGCAGTGTCGCCGTAGACCCGAATTTTCAGGTTGTCCGGTTCGATGCTCGAAACCTTCATGGTGCCGGAGCGGTGCTGCGCCAGCGCGTCCGCCTTGGTCTCGAGCGTTCCATTGGGATTGATCCCCAGGTAGTCGTCCGCCAGCAGCCGGTTGATGGCGGCAACATCGTTCTGCACCATAGCCGTGCGCCACTGCGCTTCCAGGGTCTCGATCTCGCGGTGAAGGCGATCTTCCTTGTGCAGCAGCGGCACGGTCACTGCCCGCGCTGGAAAGGCATAGAGAAGCAGACAAGCTCCCAGCAGGAGCACGACGGCTCCGTCTCGTGCGGTCAACCCTCGGGCCCTGCGGTGGAGATGCATAAGCGTATGGATGGTATTCCGGGCCGAAACCGTCAGTCAAAAAGATGCGTCGGACGGAGCATTACCGTTGTCGAACGGCAGCAATCCTGCTCTCAACGATTCTGAATACAACCTTAAGATAAGCGCTTCAGCCTTCGCCCCAGGTCCGGACCTACGTCTGCATCGCATCGAGTGTCGTGTGGAAGCCCGGCATCTCCATGGTCTGCTCGCGATCGGGTCCGGTCGAGACCATGCCGATCTTTGCGCCCGATTCGCGTTCCAGAAAACGCAGATACTGCTGCGCCAGCTTCGGCAGGTCATCGAAGGAGCGCACTCCGTCGGTGGCCGCCTGCCAGCCCTTCAGTTTGGTATAGACCGGCTCGATGCGCTCCAGTCCGCTTACGTCGGCGGGAATCAGATCAGTCTCTTTGCCGTCGATGCGGTAGCCGGTACACACCGGAATCTCGGCCAGCGAGTCCAGCACATCCAGCTTGGTCACCACCAGCCACTCTGTCCCGTTGATCATGTTGGAGTAGCGCAGGAGCGGCAGGTCCAGCCAGCCGCAGCGACGGGGACGCCCCGTGACCGCGCCAAACTCCTGCCCGCGCGCGCGCAATTCCTCGCCCATCGCGTCGTGGATTTCGGTCGGGAACGGCCCCTCGCCCACGCGCGTCACATACGCCTTGGTCACGCCGATGACCGTTCCGATCAGCGTCGGCCCGACACCGGTGCCCGTGACCGCGCCACCCGCCGTGGCCGAGGAGGACGTGACGAACGGATAAGTCCCGTGGTCGATGTCCAGCAGGGTGCCCTGCGCACCCTCGAACATCACGCTCTTGCCTTCGCGGATCGCGTTGTTCAAGAGCGCAGCCGTGTCGGTCACATAGGGTCGTACCTGCTCGGCCGCGGCAGCGTACTCGTCATAAATCTGCGCCGGGTCCAGCGGATCCGTGCCGAAGAGCGCATGGGCGATCGCGTTCTTCTCGCGGCAGGCGTTCTCGATATGCGTCTTCAGAATTTTGGTGTTCAGCAGGTCCACCACGCGCAGACCGTTGCGGTGCATCTTGTCTTCGTACGCCGGCCCGATGCCGCGGCTGGTCGTGCCGATCTTCGTACGCCCCGGTGCGCTCTCGCTCGCCAGCTCGATCATCCGGTGGTAGGGCAGAATCACCTGCGCGCGGTTGGAGACGAAAAGCTGCCCCCGCGTATCTACGCCCAGCCCATCCAGCTTTTCGACCTCTTTCAGGAACGCTACCGGGTCCAGGACCACGCCATTGCCGATCACCGCGCGGCAGTCCGGCCGCAGCACGCCGCAGGGCACCAGCTGCAGGATGAACTTTTTCCCGCGGATGATGACGGTGTGGCCGGCATTGTGGCCTCCGGCATAGCGCGCCACTACGGAAAAGCGCTCCGAGAGCACGTCGACAATTTTGCCCTTGCCCTCATCGCCCCACTGGGCGCCCAAAACCACCGCAGTCTTTGCTCGCATCCTGAACTCTGTCTCTCCCGATGTATCTGGTCGGCGCACATCTCCGTGCCCGGACCCTAACAGGGATCGGTCACCGGAATTCTGGCCAATTTGGGGAAGCTACCGCCGGCATTCGCACCGAGTGCCCCAGCGCCAAAGTTGATGATATACGGCGCACCGGCCTCAAGAAAGGCAGAGACGGATCTCTGCTCACGGCGCGGAGAGAAATTTCAGAATCTCCTCCATAACCCGCGGCCCCTGCTCAGTGTCGAAGAGAAACTGTGCGTGAGCCGAGCCATCGAGGACGATCAGCTTTTTGGGAGCTGGCGCTTTCTCGTAGTGTTGGGTGATTTCCGGCAATCGCGGCCCGGAGCCGCTGCGGTCGTCGCGCGCCACAAGAAAAAGCTTGCGGCCTTTCAGCTTCGCCGGGAAGTCTCCACCGGAAGAACCCAGGAGCACAATGCGCTCGATGTCTCCCGGAGCGGATCGCGCATCCGCCTCTCCGACTGCATCTCCACCCATGCTGGCCCCCATCGCTGCGATTCTTTTGACGCCCATCCCGCGCAGATACGCAACCGCGGCCAGTACATCTGTTGCATTGTCCGGGGTGGAACCAAACGAGCCCGGCGAACCATCGGGGTTCTTCTTGTCTCCGCGAAAGGAGATGGATAGAACTACGAAACCCTTCTCGGCCAACGTCTCGGCCTGCCTCCGCCAGCTCCCCCTTTCGAAAGGCCCACCATGCGCCAGGACAATGCCGCGGCTGCCGCCGTCATTCTTTGCTTCGCGGTAGAGGTCCCCATGAATCTGCTGCTGCGTCTTGGGAATCGGGATAGAAACTGTCTGCTGCGCAACCCCCAAGCCGGGGACCATCAGAAGCGAAATGCATAACTGACGCGCGCGCATACAAGCCTCTCTGCGACCAGAACCGAAGTCTAGCGGGAGAATGAGACGGGAATCCGATATCCGCTCAGAAATTGGTTTATCTGTCCCCCCCTGGCGGCGCGCCGCGATCCGCTCTGCGATGTGTCACATCGGGCGATGATCTCCAATATCGAGATCGGGCCATGCGCCGAGGATCGGCCCGATAGCAAACATGCCTTCTGATGCTCTGTGACAATAGAGGCTCATGCCCGAACTCCCCGAAGTCGAGACCGTAGCCAATGGCGTGCACCAGCGCATCGTGGGAGACCGCATCGATGAGGTCTGGTTTTCGAGCAAGCGCGAGCCCATGAAGTCGCCCCCCGCGGCGATGGCGAAGGCGCTCACGGGCCGCAGCGTCGAACGTGTTCATCGCGTCGGCAAACACATCGTGTTTGACTTTGCTCCGGAGCCGAAGCGCGATCCTGTGCAGTGGATTGTGCATCTGGGCATGACCGGACGGCTCGTGGTCGCCCAGCCCGATGTGCCTCGCCCCCTCCATACGCACGGCGTTTTGGTTCTCCGCTCCGGACGGGAGCTGCGATTCGTCGACGCGCGCCGCTTCGGCCGAATGGGCCTGCATATTCCGGAGAACGCGCAGCCTGCGGGCTTTACCGGTCCCGGCAAGGAGCCCCTCGGCATCTCGAAAGCAGAGTTCCGCCAGCTCTTTCACCATCGCCGCACCTCGATCAAGGCGGCGCTGCTGAACCAGAGTCTGCTGCACGGTGTTGGCAACATCTATGCCGACGAGAGCCTGTTCCGGGCCAAGATCCGGCCCCGCCGCTTGGCCGCGCGGCTGACCCGAGTGGAGCTCGATCGGCTCCATGGCGCCCTTCAGAAAGTTTTGCGGGAAGCCATTCGCCTGGGAGGCTCCTCAGTCTCCGATTATGTTGACGCAGCCGGCGAGCGCGGTTTTTTTCAACTCAGGCACTTCGTGTACATGCGTACCGGGCAGCCCTGCCGGGTTTGCGGAACGCCCATTCGCCGCATCGTGGTAGCTGGCCGCGGCACCCATTACTGCGCGGCTTGCCAGCACTGATCCGGACACTGATCGGAGCCTCGCGCTACGGAAACTCAAATTTCATCCCACCAAATTCCAGAAATCGGAAGAACCGCGGCAAGCTGTTTTCATTCAAGCGAAACAAAACAAAGTGTTTCCAGATTGGCACAACAACTGCTCTAAGTCATGGCAGCCAGCGACGCACGTGGTCCCCGATACAAAGAGAGGACCCGGCGATTCACTTCCGGCTGAGTAGAGTCAGGCGCCTACCGGGCCCTGCCGCCACCGGACTTTATCACCGCAAACGACCGCGGTCATTACGGGAGGCCAGTGATTGGCCATTGAGCGACGCCGCCCCTCACCGGGCGGCGTTGTTCATACGACTGATTTCTCTTTCTGCCTTGCGTTCTCTTCACCTTCTGTTACCGACGGTTGCTCCAGCGAGTTTTGCACTTGCCACGAAGCAGGCAAGTCAGTATGCTTGGATTTGCCTATCGAGCGGCTGACGCCCTCACGTGGACCGGAAGAGCGAGATCCAAATGGATCGAGATCCGGAGCCAGACTGAGGGTTCGCCCCACTTCGAATAGTCATCACGGTATGATCCGCGACTTAGCGCTTCGGGCTGCAACAAGCCCTCGGAAGCCTGTATGAACGGTGAACGCCAGCACGAAAACCGCTGTTGAGAGCAGACGATACGCTCGAGCCCGTTGAAAACACGTTGCCACGCCAGCATTCCCATTACGCGGATGCCGCGCGTCTTCGTCTCTGGAATTCCATTCCGGCCCCCAAGACGGCTGCCGGCGGTCCTGTCGCATAGTTCGCGATAAGGAACGCTGGCGCCAAAAAAGAAAGATCGTTACTGCAGAAATGCACCAGGAAGTGCACGAATGACAACCGAACTAAACCCGTCCCCGGCCCCCGAGCCGCAGGGAGCAGTGCAAGCACAGCCCCAAAGCGCAGCGTCCCCGACCCAGAACCAGCAAGGACAGCACTCACAAGGTCAGGGGCAGGGACACCGCCGCCGCAGACGCCGTCGTAACAAAGGCGGCAAGGCCCAGCCGAACGGCGCTCCGCAGCAGAACGGCGCGTCGTCCAATGGTCAGCCGTCGCCGGCGCCTGTTGCCCAGCACCAGGGACAGCCGAAGCAGAAGTCCGGCAAGCGCTTCTTCCAGAAGAGCCCCGGCAGCCAGGGCAATTACGGCAACGGCAACGGCTTCCGTCCTATGCCCGGCAATGGCAATGGAAACGCCGGCGGGCGCCGCAAGAACAAGGGCCGCCGCCAGCAAGTTTTTGTCGGTCCCATGGACCACAGTTACCGTGGGGGAGCCAACGGCAACGTCGCCGACCCCGTGACCCACTCGCCGAATAATGACTTCCGCGGCATGCCGCACAGCGGCTTTTATTCCGAGACCGACTACGTCCAGCCGGTGGCCATCCGTGAGGACGCGCCCACCCGGATCTACTGCTTCATCGAAGACCTTTTCATCCTGGCCAAGATCCAGGAAGTGTCGAAGAAACTCGGTATCAAGGTCGCCTTCCTCAAGCCGGACAAAGACATCGTGACGAAGCTGACTGAGACTGCCGAGGAAGACCGCCCGGCCCTCATCCTCTTCGATCTGAATAACGCCAACGCGAAGCCGATCACGCTCATCCCCAAGATCAAGGCCAAGCTCAAGCGCGGCACGTCGATCATCGGCTTCCTGGCGCACATCCAGGGCGAGCTGAAGAGCAAGGCGATCGAGGCGGGTTGCGATACAGTGATGCCTCGCTCCACCTTCTCGCAGAACCTTCCCGGCCTGCTGCGCCGCTACGGCACGGTCGATGAACCGGAAGACGAGTTCCAGGCGATCCAGGCGTAAGCGTCCTGAATATGAAGAAGGCCCGCAGATCCTCGCGGGCCTTTTGCCTTTCCAATCCAATTTGCTTTTCTGCTCTGAGGCTCGCGTGCTATCAACGGCCATGCCTTCGCCAGCATCCACAAAGCGGATGACGCTGCGCCTGGTCTGCTGGAACGGGTCCGACGCGCAGCGCCATGCGGCGGACCTACGGCGCGATGGCTATCGCGTGAGTGCCGAACCACTGGCGAATCCCGGCGGTGCCGTTCGCTACTTCCGCGAGCTCGATCCGGATGTCATCGTCATCGACCTGGATCGATTGCCATCGCACGGTCGCGAACTTGGCATGTCACTGCGCGCGAGCAAGAGCACCTGCCATCTGCGGCTGGTCTTTGCCGGAGGGCTCGCCGCGAAGATCGATGCGATTCGAACTGCCCTACCTGGAGCGATCTTCGCTCCCTGGGAAGATGCGCCAGCCGCAATCAAACGCGCGATGGTTCAGGCACCCGCGCCACGCCTGCGCTCCCGCGAACTACCCAGAGCGACCGGACCCGGAGCACTCGAACGCAAACTCGACATCAAGCCGCAAACCCGCTTCGCGATCCTTGCGCCGAGTTGCGAGGGCGCATGGCTTTCCGAACTGCTCACATCGGTTCCGCAGGGCGCAGTCGAGCAGCGCCGGCTGGACGGGTCCACTACGCTTGCTCTTTTCGTCGTCAGCTCGAGGCGCGAGCTCGTCCATGCCTTCGCACAGGCGGGCACATCGTTGCCCCCGAGCGCCTCTCTCTGGATTGTTCATCCGAAGCAGACCAGCTTGCTCGCCGCGGATTTCAATCAGGACGATGTGCGCGAAGCCGGCCTATCGCGCGGCTTTGTTGATTACAAGGTTTGCGCCGTCGATAAGGACTGGTCTGCGCTGAAGTTTGCGCGTCGCGCCATCACGAAAGCGAAACCGCACGCAATGCGCAGACCCTAGAGCGTTTTCACTGTTTGCTGTCTATAGCGAGCTTCCGCGCGGTCTGGCTTTTCTTGACGGAAAATCCCTGAAATGATTCTTGTATATACCTAGTGAAAACGCTCTAGCCGGGAGGCCAGTGCATCGTACGTCCGCCGAGCAGGTGAAGGTGCAGATGATCGACGGTCTGGCCGCCGTCCAATCCCGTGTTCATGACGGTGCGGAAGCCGTTGCTGAGGCCCTTCTCTTCCGCGATCGTTTTCGCCACTTTATGCAGGTGCCCAAGGATGCGCTCGTCTCCGGGTGGGAGATGCGCGAGCGAAGCGATGTGCTTGCGCGGGATCACGAGAACATGCACCGGCGCCTGGGGATGAATGTCGGCGAAGACCACCGCGTCATCGTCCTCATACAGCTTCTGCGCGGGAATCTCACCCGCGGCGATTTTGCAGAACAGGCAGTCCATAAACACCAGACTATCGCAACCTACTTCGAGAAAAACCGCGGATGTCCATCCGGCTTCCACGGGTCGTAATCGCGCGCGAACTCTGCCCGTCTCGCAATCGACGGATGGCTGTATGTCCAGAAGACCATCCCCGGATTCGGGTCGGGGATATCCAGTGACTCCTCTCCAAGCGTTTGGAAACTGTGCAGCGCAGTCGCCTGCGGGTTGGGAACAATGCCGTGCACAATCTCCTGCCCATAGACATCCGCACGATGCTCCACATAGCGGCTGATCGAGTTGCCGATGGGCTCGCTCGCGATGGAAAAGACTGTGAAGATCAGCAGCAGCACCACGACCGCGCTCCAGTCCTCCACCGATGGCACCTGCCAGCGCTTCCAGTAGAGACACACCAGCTTGCGCGCCACATGGAACGCGAGCCATAACGCCAGGAGAGCGCCTGCTGCCGCCATCATGAGTCCGTGCACCACATCGCCCAGCACATAGTGGCCGAGCTCATGGCCGAAGATGAACAGCACCTCATCGGGAGTTGATTTTTTCAGCGACGTGTCCCACACCACGACACGCTTCGAGCTGCCGAAGCCGGTGACATAAGCATTCAATTCTGTCGTCTTCTCGCTGGCTTTCATCAGGAACATGTGGTCCGCGGGGATCCGCTCGCCCGAGCGCTCCACCACGCGCTCCAGCTGCGCAACCAACTCCGGATGCGAGCGTGACAGTGGCTCGAAGTGATTAAAGAGCGGATCGATGATGAGGGGCTCGGCGTAGACAGCGGCCAGCATAAGGGGCAGCGACAGCAGCCAGAACCACAGCCACCAGCGGCCCGGTGAGTGGCGCACGATGGCGAAGAGCAGCGAGCCCACCAGCGTGGTGGTGCCGATGCTGACCAGCAGTCCTTTGGTCCAGTCCCAGAACCAGGCCGGCCAGCGCTCGATGGACAGCCCATAGGCCAGCCCGAGATGATGTCCTGCAAGCGAGAGCGGCAGCGTCATCAGGTGAATCGCGATGACCAGCAGCGGCAGGAAGATGAGGCCCTGCACCCAGGGGTGTCGCGCCAAGCGCGCAGAAAACCGGCTCAGTCCGGCAGCCCCGTGCAGCCGCAGAAACAGCAGCAGATAAACCACGCTCCAGACGGTGCCGATGGCCCACAACCAGTTGTAGTCGCGGTCCAATGCTTCGGCGCGCTTCAGCTTGTCTGGTGGAAGGGAATACGCCGGACCCTGCTGTGCGGAATCCCGGGGGACGGTCTGTGCCGCCGGTGCGTGCGCAGGCGGCGTGGATTGCCCGAAGCACCCGGCACCCCGCAGCCCGCTCAGCAACAGGCAGATCACCAGCAACGTCCGAAAGCGCATGCCACGTTGTAGCAAAGCGGCCCCTTGCGCCGCCACTGTTTGAATTTGAGCCACCCGCCTGCATGCTCATCGGAATCGCTCTCTGCATCCGGCATCCGGTTCGGGCAATGCGTCCATAATCGAACACGCCGCGTCGCGGACGGACACCTCGTCTTCAGCACCATCCCGTGTGCTCAGAGACTTGCGCGCTGCGCTTTGGCAGACCAGTTGCATGTACTCCTGTGACGGAATCTCAAGGAGATCAGCATGCAAGGTCTGTTTCTGAACCTGCGCCTGGCGCTGCGCCAGCTTCGCCGCACTCCCGGCTTCGCGCTTATGGTTGTGCTCACGCTTGCGCTGGGCATCGGCGCAACGACGGCCATCTTCTCGCTGGTGGAAGGCGTGCTGCTACGGCCGTTGCCCTTCCTTGATCCGAGCCGGCTGGTCACGCTGAACGATGCTTTGGAGGGCGAAGGCCTGAATGGCATACAAGCCGTCACCAGCGTCGAAGTGAACCAATACACACGCGGCACCACCAGCTTCGCGTCGCTTGGCGCCTATACCGCGAACGGTTACGAGCTCTCCGGACGGGGCGAGCCGGCGCAGATCAACGGCACGCGCCTGACCGGCGGTGTGTTTCCGACGCTGGGCATTCAGCCGATTCTTGGGCGTGTCTTTACTCAGCAGGAGGACGAGCGGCATCAGCAGGTCGCCGTTCTCAGCTACAGCACCTGGCAGAGCCGCTTCCACGGCGATGGGAATATCCTCGGCAGCAAAATCCTGCTCGATCGCAAACCCTACGAAGTGGTGGGCGTGATGCCGCGCAACTTCGAGTTTCCCCTGACGCCGGGCCGTCTCAATCAATCCGAGCTGTGGGTCCCGATGAGCTTTACCGCGGAAGAGCTCTCCTCCGGAGCCAGCAACGGCAATTGGAACTTCCAGATGGTCGGCCGTCTCAAGCCCGGCGTCACCATCGAACAATCGCAGCAGGACGCCAATCGCGTGACGCAGGAGGTGATGCGCAACTTCCCGCCTGCGCTTAAGGCGATCCACATCCACGCCGTGGTGGATTCGCTGAAGGAATCTGCCGTCGCCGCCGGACGCCCGCTCGTCCGCATTCTCACCCTGGCGGTGCTGGTTGTTCTGCTTATCGCCTGTCTCAACGTTGCGGGACTGCTACTGGTGCGCGCGATTCGACGCCGCCGTGAGCTTGCTGTTCGGCTCGCGCTGGGCGCATCCCCGCGTGCGCTGGTCGGCAACTCTCTGATCGAGGGTATTCTCCTCAGTGGCGCCGGCGGTCTGCTTGGCCTTCTTCTCGCCGCGGCTACGCTCCGCGTCGCCGTGCCGTTGCTGCCGGAATCCATGCCGCGAGTCGAAGGCATTCATCTGGACATGAGCGTCATCGTCTTCGGGCTTGTGCTGGCTCTGATCACCGGCGCGCTCTGTGGCATGGCTCCGGCGTTCGCCGCATTGCGCACGCGGCTGAATGAAAATCTGAAGGAAGGCGGTCGGACCGGCAGTAGCGGCTCCAGCCACGGGCGGTTGCGCTCCGCACTGGTGGTTACGGAGATTGCCGTCGCGCTGGTCCTGCTCGCAGCTGCCGGCGCCTTGCTGCGCAGTTTTCAGAAGATGCGCGATGTTGATCCTGGCTTCCGGGCCGACCACGCGCTCGTGGCTGGATACAATCTGCCGTCGCAGCTCTACGGCACGCAGAGCGTCGTCGATACTTTCGATCGCTCGCTCTTGGAACGCCTCGCAGCTCTGCCCGGCACCACCGCCGCCGGCCTCACCAACATGCTGCCCACGGCCGGCAATTATGGCGGAAGCGGCTATGTGGTGGATGAAACAGCAGCCGACCAGTCCGCGAAACTGCGCATCGCCCCCTGGGGACTGATCGTCGGCGACTACTTCCGTGCCATGCACATCCCGCTCATTTCCGGGCGCTATCTGGCCACCGGGGACAGAGCCGATGCGCCGCTCGTCGTTGTCGTCAATCAAACTCTGGCGCACCACTACTGGCCGACGGAAAATGCCGTTGGCAAACGGCTGCGCATCGGCACGCAGGATGCGAAGACACCCTGGGCCACCATCGTCGGCGTCGTTGCGGACACCAAGCTCGGCTCGCCAGACACTCCCAGCCAGGAACAAATCTACGCTCCGGCGACGCAATACAAAACCATGCTCGCATCCTTTGCACCTTCGAACATGGTCAGCGGCGACGGCGGGTATATCGTCATGCGCTCCGCCCTTCCTCCAGAGCAGATGATCCACGCTCTGCGCTCCACTGTCGCTTCACTCGATCCGCAGCTTGCGCTACAGCAGGTGCAGACCATGAATGACGCACTCTCCGCGACAGAAGCGCCGCGCCGCTTCAATACTTCCCTCATCTCCGCCTTCGCGTTCGGGGCGCTGCTGCTCGCCACCATCGGCGTCTATGCGGTCATCGCCTTCTCTGTCTCCATGCGCTCGCAGGAGATGGCCATCCGCATGGCGCTGGGCTCACGGCGCAGTGAGATCGTGCATCTGGTTCTTACCTCGGGCGCGAAGCTCGCAGCCATCGGCTGCGCTGCAGGGCTTGTCGGCGCGCTCGCCGTCTCCAGACTGCTCAGCTCGATGTTGTTCAATGTCAGCGCTACCGATCCGCTTATCCTCGCAGCTTCGATCGCGACCATGATTGTGTTGTCCATGGTCGCTTGCGCGATCCCGGCACAGCGGGCGGCATCGGCAAACCCGGTGGACGCTCTGCGCGCGGAGTAAAAGCGGGAGGGTTAGCGACGGCCGAAGCGAACCGCACACTGCTCCGCGGGCGCATCCCTAATCGAGTCGCACTAGATACGCTTCGCCTTCGCTCGGCTTCAGCTCGTTCGCAATCTCCACCGCGCGTTCTTTATCATCGCGAAGCGGACGAATCCGGACCCAGTGGCCGGTCGGCCCTTTGAACTCGATGACATTCGCGCTCTGGTACTTCCGGCTCAAATGCGAGCGCAGCTTCTCCGCCTCATCTTCATGCCTGAAGGCGCCGATCTGCACGCACCAGCGGCCACCGGTCGCGATGGGTGCGGGCACAGCGAAGACATCGATACGCACCGGCCCCGTTCCCGCCATATACAGATTCAGCGCCTTGGCGGAGGCCATGGAAAGATCCAGCACGCGACCGGGCACAAACGGCCCTCGATCCGTGACGTGCAGTACCGCCTGCTGCCCGGTTTTGAGATTCGTAACTCGTATCAGCGAATTCAGCGGCAGCGTGCGATGCGCCGCGGTCATTGCGTCCTGGTCGTAAATCTGCCCGTTCGCGCCGCGCCGCTTGTTGTAGGGCGGCCCGTACCAGCTTGCAATGCCGGTCTCCGACCATACGGGCGCATGACTCGCAACGAAGGCGAAATCCGCCGCGCTTGTTACGCCCGGATTCGCTGTTGCGGGCGCAATCGGTGCATTCCCGGCAATGGCCGGCGCGCCGCTATTGGACGGCGCTGGCGCGGGTAGCAATATGGGCGGCGGCGGAGCGTAGACCGTCGTCTCCTTATGCCGGCATCCCGCGACGAAAACTGTCGCGGCGAGTGCCAGTGCAGAGGCCGGGCTACGCACTCCGTTTGTCTCCGCCCGGCTGACTTTCCCCGCTGCGCTCCTGATCTTTGCGGCCCTGCTCCAGATGATCGGCCAGCCGCCCCAGTTGTTCGGCTGCGGCGCGGAGTGCGGATGATGAGTTCTGGCGCACCTGTGGCACGACCTGATCGTTCAGATAGGCAATTACGCGCTTCACCTCATCGTCAATCCGCGGCCCGACCTTGCCGAACTGCGCATCGACCTTGCGGCCAAAATTTTCGAAGGTACTTCTGCTGCTCTCAGATGGTGTCTCTGCCATATGCCACCTCGTCTGCCACAAACAGTTTCTGCGTCCAGATGCGCTCCGGTCAATCGCGCGGCAGTCTCAAGGTCTCCATCGGGTTACTGGTGGCCGATCGGTTCTCCGGACGATGCTGATACCCTGCATCTCATCAAGCAGATGCCATTCTCTCAATCGGTACTACCGCCCTCTGACCTGGCTTGCGCGTTTGCTGCGGGTCAGCGATTCGCCGTCGTTGTACGCCGCGCCGCGGTTGCCGCTGCTGCTTTGCTGATGTTTGCGCCTTTCTGCCACGCAGATGCTGCCGCATCTTCATCGCTGCCGGAGGCACCGCAGCCGCAGACAAACTCACAAGAGAAAAACGTCCCGCTCGTCGGCCATGGCCGGGACAACGTAGTGTTCAACATCCATGTTGGTCCCGCATACCCGCTCAAGCCGGACGACAAATGGGACGTGATCGTGAACGGCGGTCAGCAGGCCGAGCCGTTGAGCCGCACAGACCTGCTGCTCTACGCGGCACATGAGCAGGTGGTTCCGGTCGTGCTCGTTCCAGCGCTCTTTTCTGCCGGCTGGGGCCAGTTGGTGGACGCGAACCCGCATGTGGGCGTGGATGCCGGCGGATTTGGGGAGCGTATCGGGTATGCGATGGTACGCCAGGCTTCCGATCGACTCACCGGCGATGGTCTTTTCGCCGCCGCCTTGAACCAGGATCCCCGCTTCTATCGTGAAACGAATGGACCGATCGTGCACCGGGGACTGCGTGCCGTGCGTCAGACATTCATGCGCCGCGATGCCAACGGCGACGGCAAAGAGCAGATCAACACCTCCGGTATTCTCGGCCATGCACTGGGTAACTATCTGGGCATCGCCTACTATCCGGCTGACAGTTCGGGTGCCGGTGTGGCGACATCGGGCTTCGCTACTTCGATTGCCGCCGACATGGGCAGCAAGCTGATTCAGGAATTCGGGCCCGATCTCCTGCGTCTGGCCTTCCGCCGCAATCCATAATTGCACCGACGCGACATAACTTCGCTCAACTTCGTCCTTATGCGGAAAGGAGCCGTCATCGGGAAGATGCATTCGAGGTCGCCAGGCAGAAGGGTCCGCCTGATCTCCATGTTGGTGGGTCTGCTGTCCCTCGCCTGTTCAAGCGCCCGCGCGCAGCGGAGCGTACCCGCGTCGCTGCTGATCGATCCTCCCGCGACTCCCTCGGCTGCATCCACGCGGGGGGCCGACGATGCACTGCCCGAAGCGCCGACACCACACGTCGCAACTCCGGACGATGACGATTCCGCCGCAAGCAGCGCACCGCAACAGAACGAAAGGCAAATCTCGCCCGGCTTTCCGCCAATCAGTCCATCGACATCGCGCCGGCTGCCTCTGTCGCCGGGCGAGCATCCCAGCATCCCGTCGCTGCCGCCTTCATGCCAGCCCAGTCTTTGCTTCGACGCGCCCGACAATATCTGTTGCTTGCGCAAGGTGGACTACTTTCAGCGCTTCGTCGATAGCGGCATTCATCCGATGACACCGCGAGAGAAGGGCCAGCTCGCCTTCCGCAACACGGTCGATCCCTACAACTTCGCCACTATCGGATTCTTCTCGGCCATTTCGGTAGCGGAGAATCCAAACTCAGCCTATGGTCCGGGATTGCCCGGTTTCGGGAGAAACTTTGGCGTGGCTTTCGGCGAAAACGGGATAGGAGAATTCTTCGGTACTTTTCTTATTCCCTCCATCACGCATCAGGATCCGCATTATCACCGCATGCCGAACGCTTCCTATGCGCGGCGCACGCTGCACGCCATTACGGCCGTTGCATGGGCGCAAAGCGATTACGGAACCGGCATGCCGAACTACTCCACGCTTCTCGGCAGCGCCATCGGCGATGGGCTCGGTAATCTCTACGTGCTCGGCCGCGACACAAGCTTCAGCGCCACGGCGGCGCGTTACGCCACGGGTATCGCCACCGATCCCATCGGCAACCTCATCACGGAGTTCGTGCCCGATGTTGCCCGCCGCGTGAATGTCCGCATCGTCCTCATACAACAGATCGTGAACCATGTCGAAACCCAGCCCTGATCCGGCTTGGCGTCAGTGAGCGACCGCAATTGGACAGGGGCGCATCTGACAGGAGCAGATTTTTCTTCCCTGTTAATCCGGCCAGTACTTCTCACGAGTCAACAGTCTTCGGCTTTGTCAAGCAATCGTGCTGCGCGAGGTAGCGATTGATTCCTGATCCTGAGAGCACCGGCACAAACATTCGCAATCGCTGGGCTGGCGGCCTGCTGACGGCACTTCCCGTGGTCGCCTCGCTGCCGTGGCTCGCCGGCACCCTCCATCGCGCCTACGGCCCAACGCACTACTTCCTCAGCTATGAACACGGCTTCCTCAAGCGTGCGCTTCTGGGTGAACTCCTGCTGCCGCTGCACTCGATCAACCTTCATGCCATTCTCGCGATCGAACTTGTCATCTTCGCAGTCGTCGTTGCCATCACATACATCGTCTTCCGCCGCATACTCTTCGGGAGCGTGCGGGAGCGAGCGCTCGCGGCAGTTCTCCTGGCCGGACCGGCCCTGCTGCCGCACTTCGCTTATCTCTCCGGCGACCTGGACAGCCTTCTCTACTGCTGCGCCGTGCTGGCCATGGCTGCGTTCTTGGAGTTGCCTGGCACGCTCGCGACGTTCTGCGCGATCGCGCTCAGCATCGTTGCGCTCTTGATCCACGAAGCGTTCCTGCTGCTCTTCTATCCGTTGCTGCTGGCCATCATGATCGATCTCTGCCGGCGTCACCGCCTGCGCACCGGCATCGTGCTTGCGCAGCTTGCGGTCGTCGCGATCGCAATGCTGGCAATCCTCCACTATGGCAAGTGGAGCGTGCCGCACCCCGAATATATGGCCGCCGCGCAGCAACGGACAGACATGCCGCTGGAAGGCACGGTCTTTCTGGTGCTCTCGAACACACTGCAACAACAGTTACGATTTGTCGCTGCTCTCTATGACAAACGACTGATCGCCGGGGTTTTGCTGAGCTGCCTGGTTTCGCTGCCCTACTTCGCCGTCCTGATGTGGCTGCTGCGGCGCACGCTTGCAGCGCGCGGATATACGACCAGGAGCCGCTGGATCCTTTTGCTGCTTCTTTGCGCGCCGCTCTTGCTGCTGCCGCTGGGTCACGACGTGATGCGCTGGGTCGCTGCCGTCTGTGTGAATATCTCGCTATTCCTGCTGTATCTCTACCGGACAGCCGCGCCCGCAGAGCGGAGCAAGCTCACGGGATGGACCGCAACTCCGCTCTATGGCGCACTGTTCGCGTACGCGCTCGCGCTGGGCCCCTTCGGTATTGCCAGCAATCGCCTGATCACCAATATCGGCTACCTACTCAGTGGACATCCGTAAGGGCGTCATTCTTGCACGCCGGATTCTTCGCCACCGGGTTACACCTCGCCATCGCGCCACCGGGAAAGCTGACCGAGTAGCCTGTCCACTGTGCCGGCTCCGCTTTTGGATAGTCCGTGCTCAGGATCTGCGCGCCGCTCGCCATCGCCTGATCGCGCCGCTCAGTCGAGCCGGAGCGGGCTTCCTTCGTATCCGCATCGGTGCGGGTGCGCACCAGGTAGCCCTGCCGCACCAGCGCAGCGATCTCCTGTTCGGTCCCGTCGTTCATCTCCGTGAAAGCCGCATCCGGCTGGCCCGGCGCGGCGTTGGTAAACAGCACCCGACCGCGCAGGTTCGGATGTCCTTCGAGATACAGCGGTCCGACCGCGCGCTGATCCATCAGGAAGATCACTTTGCCGCGCGCCCTTTGAAGCGTGGGCCATGCACCGGCACGCGCCGCCTCATTCGGCGTTGCGTACTTTCCGCGCATATCGTCGGGCGTAATTATCTCGTCGGGCGAGAACACCGAGCGTATCTCGCCATCCAGCGCGTCGAAGGTCGCCGCCGTAAACGGTTCCGGCGTGGTGGCATTGGGAACGTTCAGCGGCTTGCCCCGTTTTGTCTCCACCAGGATGAAAATCGGCAGATGTTGCGGGTGCGCCTTCGACCAGTCGCGCACGACGGAGAGACACGCAGTGAATGGCTGGCAGGTGCTGTGCTGATCGAGATCCTGCACATGCATCACCTTGAATCCCGGCTTCAGCATGACGTCGGGACTGGCTCCGGAGAAATGATCCATGGGGTCGACCGGCACGCCCGCCGCCTTCTCCAGCGCGGGGCCGGCAGGATGCGCATAGCGGCCGCCCTTGCTGTCGGCGAAGACATCGATCTCGATCTGCCGCACGCCGCCATCAAACTGCTTATCGAGCGGCTGATGCGCATAGTCCAGACCGCGCAGGGTGTCCGGCCGCTTCTTTTCGAGAAACGCGCGCATACCCGGCAGCAGGCCGGCGTGATAGCTGTTGTGCGAGCCGATGATCTGAATCTGGTTGATGCGCACCTGCGCATCGCGATCGGATGTGCCGTACACCGCCTGCACTCCCAGGCCTGCCGCAAGCAGCGCGGCGGCAAAACACATTGCTTTCATTCATAGCCCTGTCTTCGTCGTAGATTCCACACCACGCGAAGTGTAACTCCCGATCATGAACCTGCTGTTGCGAGGCGTGCGATGCCGCTCTTCTCGTGCGCAGCGGAGATCTCCGCCAGCAGTTCATACGACCGCAAACGCGCCGCATGATCGTGCACGATGGTTACCGCGATCAGCTCATCCAACCCGAGCGCAGCCGCGAATGCCTGCAGCTGCTCATGGACACGCTCCGGCGTCCCATAGAAATAGCGCGGCCACTCGCCCTCTTCCATCGGCACCGGGCCTTGCCGCTCTAACTCGCGCACGGCATCCTCAGGCCGCGGCACCGGCCTGCGGTCCCCGGAGCGAATGCGCCGCGAAAGCAGCCGCGGACTCGCCATCAGCAGCTCTGCCTGCTCTTCTGTCTCGGCACAGAGCACCCCGACGGCAACGCTCTTGCGCGGCCCTGCCGCATACCTACTGGCGCGGAACGACTCCGTGTAGTGCGTGATGGCCGCGCGCGTATGTACCGGGCTGAAGAAGTGCGCAAAGGAATACGGCAGGCCGAATTGCGCAGCCGCCTCCGCGCTCCATAGGCTGGAGCCCAGCAGCCACACCTCTGGGCCGCCCGGCATGTGAGGCGAAACCGTGAGCTGCGAGAAAGGGTGCTCGGCGGGGAAGTCCCGGTCCAGAAACATCAGCAACTCCGCAAGCTGATCGGGGAAATCATCCGCCAGGCTCATCGCACTGCCTCGTTGCCTCCGCTCCCGCCGCAGCGCATGCGCCTCCAGCGGGCCCCCGCCCGGCGCGCGCCCGATGCCAAGGTCCACGCGCCCCGGATACAACGCGTGCAGCGTGCGGAAGACCTCCGCCACCTTGTACGCGCTGTAATGCGGCAGCATAATGCCGCCCGAGCCGAGCCGTATCCGTGAGGTCTCCGCGCCGATGCGGGCCAGCACCACTTCCGGCGCCGTGCACGCCAGCAGCTCCATCGCGTGATGCTCCGACATCCAGAAACGGTGATAGCCCAACCGCTCTACGTGCTTCGCGAGATCGATCGAGTTCGCGAGCGCCTGGGCGGGCGTCGACCCTTCCGGCACCGGCGCCTGGTCCAGCACATTCAGCAGCACACGCTTGCCGCCCGCCATCATGACTGCTTCGTTCATACCGTTTAGATGATTGGCGGCAGTCTTGCGACTCGCCCGCTACACTGGTGCGGCAAATCATGTCCACCATCCCAACGATTCCCTTTCCCCTGCGCAGCGACAGCTACAAGCTGACCCACTGGCGGCAGTACCCGCCCGGCACCACCGAGGTCTACAGCTATCTGGAATCGCGAGGCGGGCGCTTCCCGCAAACCGTCTTTTTCGGCCTGCAACCCTATCTGCGCAGCTATCTAGTGGGCAGTGTCGTCACAGCGGACGATGTCGAAGCCGCCGACCGCCTTGCTGCTGCGCACTTTGGCCGGCCCGGCATCTTCAACCGCGACGGGTGGATGCACATCGCGGAGCATCACGGCGGCCGTCTGCCCGTAGAGATACGCGCCGTCGCGGAAGGCACGCCGGTGCCGACACACAACGTGCTGATGACCATCCGCAACACCGACCCGGCCTGCTACTGGCTGACGAACTTCCTTGAAACGCTGCTGCTCAAGGTCTGGTATCCGACCACGGTCGCAACGCTTTCCGGAGCGCTGCTGCACGTGATCGAAGCCGCGATGAAACGTAGTGGCGAAGATCCTGTCGCCGCTAACATGATGCTCCACGACTTCGGCTATCGCGGCGTCAGCTCGGAGGAGTCCGCCGGCTTGGGCGGCGCCGCGCATCTGGTCCACTTCCGCACTTCGGACACGCTGATGGCCAACATGCTGCTGCGCGAGCACTACGCGGGCGCCCGCACACCGGCTGACTGGATGCCCGCAACCTCCGTCGTTGCGACCGAGCACAGCACCATGACCGCATGGGACCGCGATCACGAGCTCGATGCTTACCGCAATGTGCTCAGCGAATACCCCGAAGGCGTGCTTTCCATCGTCGTCGACAGCTTCGATGTCTACCGCGCCGCGGAGGAGATGTTCGGCGGCGTTCTGCGCGAACAGGTGCTTGCCCGTGACGGCCTGCTCGTTCTTCGGCCCGACTCCGGCGATCCCGTCCAGGTGCTCCTGCGCCTCCTGCCTGCACTTGCTGAGCGCTTCGGCAGCACACAAAACCATGCCGGTTACAAACTGCTCGATCCCAAGATCCGCCTGCTCTGGGGTGACGGCATCGGACTCGAATCGATTGAACGTATTCTCGAAAACGTGCTGGCGGAAGGCTGGTCAGCCGCCAACCTGATCTTCGGAATGGGCGGCGCGCTGCTGCAGAAGGTCAATCGTGACACGCAGAAGTTCGCGTTCAAGTGCTCTTCCGCGACAGTGAATGGCGAGCTGCGTGATGTCTTCAAGGATCCCATCACCGATCCCGACAAGGAATCGAAACGAGGCAAGCTCGCACTGATCCGCACGCCGGGTGGGCTTGACACCGTGCACTGCCCCGGCAACTGCGAGATGAAAGGCGACCTGCTTGAACCGGTCTTCCGCAACGGCGAGGTGCTTCGCCACCAGACGCTCGATGATGTCCGGCGGAGGGCCGCCGAGCGTTAGCGCTTCAGAAATGCTGCCAGCCTTGCGCCTTCAGCTCATTTCGCGTGCCATCGTGCACCAGAGTCAGCTCCGGCTTGCCGGCCTTGCGTCCCAGCATCCGTCCAATCTTCTTCACCGGCACACCGTCGATGCTGCGTGGCACGCGCGCGTGTGCATCAGCGGTAAACAGCAGCTCGTAATCATCCCCGCCATGCAGAGCGTCTTCAAGTGTTGCGCTGGAGCCGAGCGGGAGGAGTGCCGCATCTACCTCGGCCCGCAACCGGGATTCTTCGCACAGATGCAGCAGGTCCACGGACAAGCCATCGCTGATGTCGATTGCCGCCGTTGCCAGCTTTCGCCGCACCAGAGTGAGACCTACACCAACCCTTGGCTGCGGGAAGAAATGGGGATGCCCTGTTGTATCCAGAATCACGCCGCGGAATCGTGCGGGTGAGCGCGTAAGCAACTTCAGTTCCGCGGCTGCTCCACCCAGACTTCCGGTCACGTAGAGTGCATCGCCAGGCTTCGCGCCGGAACGCAACAATGCACGGCCGCGTTCCACCGCACCCAACACCGTGATATCCGCAGCGACGCGCGCGTGCTTGCCGCCAACCGACTGCGCGAGATCGCCGCCGGCAAGCGGAACCTGCCAGCGTTCCGCCAGCAGCAGCAGCCCGGTGTAAAAGCGATCCAGCCACGCTCCTACTCCGGCGCCGTTTTTGCTTTCGCGCGTAAGCTCAGACGGCAGCGCCAGCGAAAGGAACACCGCCACTGGCCGTGCGCCCATTGCGGCAACATCGCTCAGCCCGCGCGCCAGACATTTGTGTCCCACGGCTTCCGGCGGATGCCAGCCGCGGCGGAAGTGCACATCCTCAAGCGAGAAGTCCGTCGTGACGACCAGCTCCTCACCCCGACGAAGCGCGATCACCGCCGCGTCGTCACCGATGCCGACGCGCAGCGCGGCGCTCGACGCATGGGCAGCGCGCGCACGCACACCTTTCAGAATGTCTCGCTCCCGCTCGCCCATGGAGATTGCGACTATCGAGTTCACGGGAACCGCGGATTCAGCGTTGTCCGCTAAGTCGTCCGCGTCCCATTAGCCCGCTAGTCTTCTTCGCCTTCCCAAGCGGCGATCAGGCACTCGTCGACATCGAATCGTTTCGCACTCTCGCTTCGCTCGCTGTTGATCCGTGACCGTTGCAATTCCGCTTCTTCAAGCGACGTGCACTCGCGATAAAACCAACTATTATCTTCAGGCCAGACGACTACGTATTTCTTCGCCATCAAATCTCCTACTGCAGCAGCGCCCAATCGTCACCGGTACCGACGTGCAAAGCATCAACGACTGCATACGGTGCACGCACCCGCAAACTCCTCAGGAAGTCCCACTTACCCCGGAACAGCTTACCCGAACAAACGACGCGAGGCAGGCAACGGGATCGTGCCGCCACCTGCCCCTAGCGTTTTTGCGTTGCCTGCTTACGCGTGCAGATCGAAGCGATCAAGGTTGGTCACCTTCGCCCAGGCGGCGACGAAGTCGTCGACGAACTTCTCCTTCGCATCCGAGCTGGCGTACACCTCGGCCAGAGCGCGCAACACCGAGCTCGAACCGAAGACGAGGTCCGCACGCGTGGCGGTCCACTTGAGCGCACCGGTCTTTCGGTCATGCCCCTCGAATGCCTCTCTGGCTTCCGTCACCGGCTTCCACTGCGTGTCCATGCCCAGCAGGTTCACGAAGAAGTCATTGGTCAACACGCCCGGCCGGTCGGTGAATATGCCATGTTTGCACCCGTCGGGGTTGATGTTGATCGCACGCAGACCTCCGATCAGCACGGTCATCTCCGGCGCGGTCAGTGTCAGCAATTGCGCCTTGTCGATCAGGCCGACTTCGGCGGGCACTGTAACTCCGGCCTTGCGATAGTTGCGAAAACCGTCGGCCAGCGGTTCCAGAGCGTTATATGCGGCAACCTCGGTCTGTTCTTGCGAGGCGTCCATGCGGCCCGGGGTGAAGGGTACGGTCACGTTGCGGCCGGCAGCCTTCGCGGCCTTCTCCACACCGGCATTCCCAGCCAGCACGATCAGATCAGCCAGCGAGACTTTCTTGCCGCCGCTCGCGCTCTTGTTGAATTCCGACTGGATGCCTTCCAGAGCTTTGAGCACCTTGGCCAGTTGCGCGGGCTGGTTGACATCCCAATCCTTCGCCGGCGCGAGACGAATGCGCGCCCCGTTGGCTCCTCCGCGCTTGTCGCCGCCACGGAAAGTGGAGGCGGAGGCCCACGCCGTACCGACGAGTTCGGACACGCTCAGGCCAGAGGCCAGCACCTTCGCCTTGAGTGCCGCCACGTCGGCATCGTCGATCAGTGGATGATCGACTGCCGGCACCGGATCCTGCCACACAAGTTCTTCCTTCGGCACCTCCGGCCCCAGGTAGCGCGAACGCGGACCCATATCGCGATGGGTCAGCTTGAACCAGGCACGGGCAAACGCATCGGCGAAGGCCTGCGGGTGCTCGAGAAAACGCCGCGAAATCTTCTCGTAAAGCGGATCCAGACGCAGCGACAGGTCCGTGGTCAGCATGGTCGGCTTGTGCTTCTTTGACGGATCGTACGCGTCAGGAATGACGGCCTCAGCGTCCTTGGCCTCCCACTGGATGGCGCCGGCAGGGCTCTTGGTCTGTACCCACTCAAACTTGAAGAGATTTTCGAAGAAGAAATTGCTCCACTGCTTCGGCGTCTGTGTCCAGGTGACTTCCAGTCCGCTGCCGACACTGTCCTTGCCGCTACCGCTCTCGTAGTTGCTGATCCAGCCGAGACCTTGTGCCTCCATGTCGGCGGCCTCAGGCTCCGATCCTTTATGCGACTCGGGTGCGGCGCCGTGGGTTTTGCCGAATGTATGGCCGCCGGCGATGAGCGCTACCGTTTCCTCGTCATCCATCGCCATACGGGCAAAGGTTTCACGGATGAATCCGGCGGCGGAGACGGGATCGCCGTTCGCGTCAGGCCCTTGCGGGTTGACGTAGATCAATCCCATCTCGGTGGCGCCGAGATGCTGTTCGAACTTTTCGATAGGCCGGTGGGCCAGCCACGCGGTTTCGGTGCCCCAGTTCACGTCAAGGTCGGGCTCCCAGGTATCTTCGCGGCCGCCGGCGAAGCCAAACGTGCGAAAACCCATGGTCTCCAACGCCACGTTGCCGGTCAGGATCAGCAGATCGGCCCAGGAAATCTTCTGCCCATATTTCTGCTTGATCGGCCACAGCAGGCGGCGCGATTTATCGATATTCACGTTGTCGGGCCAGCTATTCAGCGGAGCGAAGCGCTGCTGCCCACGTCCCGCGCCGCCGCGTCCGTCGCTCAGGCGGTATGTGCCGGCAGAGTGCCAGGCCATGCGAACGAACTGCGGGCCGTAGTGGCCAAAGTCCGCCGGCCACCAATCCTGCGAGTCGGTCATCAGCTTGCGCAGGTCGTTCTTCAGCGCCTCGTAATCGAGCTTCTGAAACTCCTCACGATAGTTGAACGCAGGGGCCAGCGGGTCGGACTTGGACGAGTGCTGGTTCAGCAGGTCGACGCGTAGAGTGTTCGGCCACCAGCTCCGGTTTTCGGCGATGGGCTTGGAGGCGTTTTCTGAAAACGGGCATTTGGCTTCAGTTGTCATGACTTTTCTTTCCCTTGTCGGAGCGCGTCTCTCAATCGCTACGAAAGAAATTACTTATCGATAATAATTATCGCTCTTTTGCCGCGCAAACGGGTGGCTGTGGATTCTCGCGAGTCCTCGCAGCCGCTCTATAGTCACGGGAAAAGATAACCAAATAGGTAATAGTTCTGTCGCAATCTGTGTACCGTCGCCTTCTCTTCGCCTATACAACTTCCGGCAGGTTGCCCTCGTCTTTCCCACTTTGGTAGGGTGTGAATACGTTCCGGCAAATCGCATTTGCCACTGGCCCTAGATCTACGGACCAGGAGCGGATCCCCACTGCTCGCGGAAGGAGTCGCCCGGTGCGTAAGCGCTACTACATCATCTTTGTCACTCGGGAAGACGATGGCCACCTCCGCAAGGTGCCGGTTCCGCTTCACTACGCCTATGTTTTTGTGGCTGCCGCCGTCGTGGGCCTCTTCACCATCACGGGCATGGCAGGCTCCTATAGCCGCATGCTGCTGAAGACTGCGCACTACAACCAGGTCCGCTCCGAGAAGGAAGCCCTGCGCCACGACTATCTGCAGATGAAGCAGGTGGCCAGCGAGAAGGACGTGCAGGTAGCGTCACTCGGCTCACTTGCAAGTGAAGTCAGCGCGCTTTACGGCCTGCGGCAGGGCCATTCGGCCAAAGCAAGCGCCGACCCCGCCCTCACGCCGGCCATCGATACCACGGAATCGAGCGACTACATCCACACCCTGGGCCAGCTGACTGCACTGCGCAGCTCAGCGCTTTCCGGCCATATGCGCCGGGCGCTGGAGCCCGCTTTCGGCGTCGGTGCGGACTGGGGTAGCGTCGCCGACCTGCCTACGCTGTGGCCTATCGAGGGCCCGATCACCAGTTCGTTCGGCGAGCGTCAGGATCCATTCAACGGCGAGGGCGCCTTTCACAAGGGCATCGATATTTCCGGCATCATGGGCGAGCCTGTCCGGGCTCCTGCCGACGGCACCGTGTTGATGGCCGGCCCAGCCAGCGGTTATGGCCAGGAGGTCATGCTCGACCATGGACACGGCATCCACACCATTTATGGCCACCTCTCCGGCTTTGCCGTGACGTCAGGCGAAGACGTCCATCGCGGCGACGTCATCGGGTATGTCGGCAGCGAAGGCCGCTCCACCGGGCCGCATCTGCACTACGAAGTCCGCCTCCACGACACTCCGGTAAACCCGCACAAGTACATGCGGGAAACCATGCAGGAGTTCGCCTCCAGCAGGCCGGCCAGCAATGGCACTAACGCCGGAATGATGTAGACGTCAGGGATCCACTGACGCGGGTGTTCAGGCCGGACCGTAGCGTGTTTACTGCGAGGCAGCAGGAGCAACAGCCACTCGCACTACATTGCACGCCACTTTCTTGTTGTTCGGCGTCGTGATCTTCACCTTCTTCCCATTTACCTCGTAGTGAATGCCACTGCCGACGACGAAATCCGTCGGATTCATCGATTTGTCGCCATCCGTGCGACAAATATATTCATTTCCGGCTGCATCGAAGGTCAGGTCGAAGACCTGATGCTTCATATGCTTATCGTGCTTGTTGGCCACGCCGGCCGGCTGTGAATCTTTGAGAGTTGTGTCGCCTTCGAGCCTCTGATCCGCCAAGGCCGGTATTGTCATAACCACACTCAGAAATGTGACTGCAGCAAGCTTTAGCATCGATCTGTCTCCGGGCTCGATTCTAAAGCCCGGATAACATCGCCGATTTATCAATTCTCTGCTGGGCAAGGCACGCCAGTGGATGAAATCGGCTCGCAACAGAAAAGAAGTTGACCGACGGAACCAACCCAGTGATCACAAGCACGCTGAAGTGGGAGTAGCGCCACGGTCGGCATGGTGTAGCTCTCTGCGCGATACGCAGGATTACAAAGCCTGCCCGCTGCGGCAGGCTCTGGCGTCGCGGCGCCTGGGAACAGAAAAGTGGTATCGCGCTTTCCTGGCAGAGTGGCTCTTTCTGTTCCCGGCCACGCTCTCTCATACTCGACTTACCCTCTTGGAGAGCCAAAACGGGACGTCTCTGTCCACGGACAGACGGGTCGCGGAATGAGGAACAGACATGACGAGCGGCACCCTCCTGACTCTGGCACTCGCTGCAACTTGCATGCTTGTCCCCGCGCCAGTCTCTCACTTCCACTTTCAGACGAAATCTGCCCCAACCGAAAAGGCAAGCCCTTCGCCCGCACCGCCAAGAGACGGTCAGCACGACTTCGATTTCGAAATCGGGGCATGGAAGACGCATTTGCGCCGCTTGCGGCATCCTCTGGCCGGTTCGAATGACTGGGTCGAATACGAGGGCACCACGGTGGTCCGCAAGGTCTGGAATGGGCACGCCAACCTGGTGGAATTAAATGTGAATGGCCCCGCCGGGCACATCGAGGCTCTGAGCCTGCGTCTCTACAATCCGGAATCGCGTCAGTGGAGCCTCAATTTCGCAAGCGTCAACGGCGGCGTCCTGAGTACACCCACGATCGGCGAATTCAGCAACGGCCGCGGCGAATTCTATGACCAGGAAACATTCGCAGGCAGAGCGATCTTCGTCCGCTTTGTCATCACGGACATCACTCCTATCTCCTGCCGCTTCGAGCAATCTTTCTCCGAGGATGGAGGCGAAACCTGGGAGCTGAACTGGGTTGCTGTGGATACGAGGGTCGCGGAGACGTAGAAGACATTCTCGAAAAGCCCTCCCAAAGTCGAGAACGGCTGCCTTTTATCGCATACTGCCAGTGCCAAACCACACAGTTGCACCCGAAAATCCGGCAGCAGGCAGTTCCGATCTGAACTCATTACCGAAAACCCCGTCGGCGTGACCATCCCCCGTCGTCTTTGTTAGCATCCATCGTTCCTGTATTTCGGCTCTTGTTGTCCCCTGGTCCGTTGTCAGACCTATCCGAACTCCTGGAGGACGATGTCGATGAGTCGTTCGATCCGCTGCATGTTTCTCGCTCTTCTCGTGATGGTGCTTGCGTCCCCGGTGTTCGCACAGGTTGCCATCTCCGTCGGCTTCGGTCCGCCGGCTTTGCCGGTCTACGAGCAGCCCCTTTGTCCCGCTGAAGGGTACATTTGGACGCCCGGCTACTGGGCATGGGATCCGGATTATGGCTACTACTGGGTTCCGGGCACCTGGGTGCTGGCTCCGCAGGTCGGCTATCTCTGGACGCCGCCGTGGTGGGGCTGGGAGAACGGCGGGTACCTCTTCCACACCGGCTATTGGGGTCCCACGGTCGGGTTCTACGGGGGCATCAGTTACGGCTTCGGCTACTTTGGGCGCGGCTTCGAGGGTGGCCGCTGGCAGGGCGATCACTTCTTCTATAACCGCTCCGTCGTGAACGTGAATGTAGTCAACATTCACAACGTCTACAACGAAACGGTGGTGAACCGCGGACCCGAAAGCCGGGTCGCCTACAACGGCGGCACTGGCGGCCTCACCGTGCGTCCAACCCCGCAGGAGGAAGCCGCGGGGCGCGAGCGCCACCTGCCGCCTATCGCAGCGCAGACGCAGCATAGAGAGGAAGCCCGTACGAATCCGCAGCTCCGCGCCTCCGCCAATCAGGGCAGACCGCCGATTGCCGCCACCGACCGGCCCTCCTCGTTCAGCGGACATGGTGTTGTCGCTGCCAAAGCGGCCGGAGCGCCCTATCATGCGCCTGCGAGTGCTCCGGGGAACCGTCCCGGCGCAAATGCAGGTGAAAATCGGCAGACCGCTGCTCCCACGCACGCGCGTGAGCTTCCGCAGCACGCCGTCACCACGTCGCCCGGCACCGGCAATCCCAGGATGGATCAGAAAAACCAGCAGCAGCAGGAGAAGCTGGTACAGAAGCAGAACCAGCAACATGTGAAGCTCCAGCAGCAGCAGACGCGGGAAGATCAGCGGGCCTCACAGCAGAATTATGCGCAGCCCCGGCAACAGCAGATGGAGCAAAGGCACCAGCAGCAGACCCAGCAAATGGAACAGCAGCACATGCAGCAGACGCAGAGTATGCAGGAGCGGCAAACCAGGCCCTCCGGCGGCAGACCGCATTAACGAAAAGGAAGTGCGGCCGTGATTCGGGATCCAGATTATTTGTTGTGCAGCACGTCTTGAGTTATCTTCGGCTCGCTCGCTGTGCCGGTTACCGCGATGGATACGATGGCGCCTGCGTCATTGTGGCGGAAGAATGGGGCAATGGGCTTAAGCAGGACGGATTTCCAGCCCGTCGCAGCGTGCGAGATGCTCTGTTGCAGGTCGACTTTTCCGGTGAAGTGAATGTGGGTGTCCAACAGGTTGAAGGTGCCGTGCAGGTAGGCCTTCGTGCCGGGAAAGGCGATCTGGATGTCAGGGAAGTACGCCATACCCTCGCGAAATGTTGTGGGGGATGAGGCGGCCGCTGTCACCGGAGCGGGGCTAGTGTTGCCAACCGGCATGGGATTCTTCTGCATGCGTGCGGCGAAGGCATTCATCTGCTGCTGCGTCTCGGGCTTGCTGAAGCTTACCTGCGTGAGTGAGATTCGCCCTTTCAGGCCGAGCCGCTGGAGGAATACGCCCGAGCCATTGCGCAGGTTTACCGCTGCGTGGAAGCTGACCTTCCCCGCGACCGATGGCTCACTGTGCTCGACAATCTTCAGCAGGTCTTCGACTCGGCTGTCTCTCGTGTCAATGGTGAGATTGACTTGATTCGGCTTACCCACTATGGAGCCACTTGCGGTGATCAGGTTTCCGCCGGTCCTCACCTGTGTGTCCTGAATTTGAACATCGCCGTTCGTCCCATTCACGAGGACGTGGTATGACGCATCCAGGCGCGCTCTGTGGGCAGCGGCGGCGCGGAAGTCCGGCACGCTGGCGTGGCCGGCTATCTGGATTTGAGAGAACGTTCCGCTGTAACGACCACTCGCCGCAGCATGGCCTTGAACGCCGTGCACCGGACTCAGATCCGCGTCCTTGAGTGAAAATGTCCCCACAAGCGGGGTCTCGCCATAGTTGTTCGTGCGGAATGGGCCTACCGAGCCGTTGGCGAGCACAATCCCCTGGGGCTCGGGGATCAGCACGCGCGCGGAAAAGCTAAGCGGCTGACCTTGATGCACGTTGTGGACCTGGAGCGCCGGGAAGCCAAGCCGCAGCGGCGCCTTCCCGTTGCCTCCAAGAAAATCAAGCGTGGTTCCATCGGCAACGATGGTCTCAATCTCAACCCGCTGGGAGGAGGAAGCAACCACCCCCTCGTTGAAGTCCTCTCCGCGAGCCTTGGTTCCTGGCGGAGGAATTTGGATATGCAGGCCATTCAGCCGAATCTCATACAGTTCATGTGGATGGAAGATCAGATTCGTCCAGGTGCCGACGACCGTCATGCGGTCCAGCGTAGCGAGCGGAGGTATCTGCATATCTCCGTGCCGATAAAAGGTGAGGCCCTCGGCCACGTACCCGGGATGCGGGAAATAGGTCCGGTGATAGCGTTTCACCTGAACCTTGCTCCGGAAGGTGTACTCCAGCAGTGGGTGCACCTCCCTGTAGCGAAAGGGCCAGTAATGAAGCATCACGCCAATGCCTACCAGCGCAAGCACCACCAGTATGAACAGGATCAACTCAATGGTGTGACGCCGACGCTTCCACCGAGTAGAGCGACGTTGTTCGCCTGAAACGGAGTGGGGGCTGCTGACCATACCCGCGGCTCCTGTGTGGGTAACAAATCAACTATGAACGCAGATGTTCTGCCCTGCAGCCTGGTTGTCCTTCTGCTTGTTCTCGGCGAGAAGAGCGCAAGTGCAAGCACGGTGGTGCGTGCACTCCGACTCGGCTGGTTACCCTAACTCTAAGCGGAGATAACTAGCGGCTGTATTGAGTGTCGTCGCGTTCGGCTCGGCGCTCCAGCGCCAGTTCGATCAGGCGGTCGATGAGCTCGGAGTACTTCAGCCCTGACGCCTGCCACAGCTTGGGATACATGCTGATGGAAGTGAAGCCGGGCATGGTGTTGATCTCGTTCAGATAGAGGCGTCCGGGTTTTCCGCCGCGGCTTTCGGGCTCGAGCAGGAAATCCACGCGCGCGAGGCCGGAGCAATCGCAGGCGTGAAAGGCGGCGATGGCCATCTCCCGGACTTCTTTCGCCTGCGCCTTCGAGAGCCGTGCGGGGATGATGGGGATCGAGCCATCGCTCTCATACTTGGCTTCGTAGTCGTAGAACTCTTTCGCGGGGACGATCTCGCCGACGACGGAGGCTTTGGGGTCGTCGTTGCCCAGCACGGCAACTTCGAGCTCGCGTGCACGCTCGCCGGGCTTGCCCTTCGTGCCTTTGCCGCCAACGCCCTGCTCCACAATGATCTTGCGGTCGTAGCTGGCGGCAAGCACGATGGCGGGCGCCAACTCCGACCGATCATGGACCTTGGAGATGCCGACAGAAGAGCCGAGATTCGCCGGCTTGACGAAGAGCGGATAACGGAGGTTGGCTTCGATCTCCGCAATCGCTTTGCGCGGCGCTTTATGCCACGCCCCGCGCAGCAGCGTGATGTGCTCGACAATGGGCAGCCCCGCGGCGACGAAGAGACGCTTCATGATGTCCTTGTCCATGCCGGCGGCAGAACCGAGCACGCCCGACCCGACGTAGGCTTTGCCTGCGAGTTCAAAGAGACCCTGAATGGTGCCGTCTTCGCCGAAGGTGCCGTGCAGCACGGGAAACAGGACATCCACGCCAAGCGCTTCGGCCTGTGCCTGCTCCTTCGCGGAGGCTGGCACATGCAAGGAGCCGGGATGCGCCGCGGGCACGAGCGCGCTCTGGTTCATGGAACGTGATTTCGCCAGGTGAGTGGCCGTGGCAGTCGTGCCGCCGGCCAGCATGTGCTGCGCCTCGTCCGCCAGTAGCCACTGGCCGGCTTTGGTGATGCCGATGGAGACCACGTCATATTTTTTTCTGTCGATCGCGGCAAGCACGGAGGCGGCGGAGCGGAGCGAGACTTCATGCTCGCCTGAGCGGCCGCCAAAGATAATCCCAACGCGGAGTTTCCGGGGCATAGGTGTGCTCAGTCTATCTTCGGACGCGCAGCAGCGTCATTGGCTCGAATTGGTCATGCATAACGTTTGCCACAAAGACTGTGTACTGACCGGCATTCGCGGAATCAGCTCTTCTTAACGGAAGAGCTGCGTCACCAGCATTCGCAAGACGGGCTTCTTCGCGAAAAGCTATGGCGCGCCGACGAGTGTAGCTGCTGCGAGGAAGATGGCGGGGGCATGAGAGTAGTATGTTGGCGGTAGCGGAGGGAACGTTTTCTATGGGCAGTCTGACACGCCGCCATTTCCTGCAAAATAGCGCTCTAACCGGCGGTGCGCTGGCGCTCTCGCGTGGGATGAAAGCAACCGGCGGCCCCGTAGCGCCGGTGCGGCGCACGCAGCTTTCGCCTGTTGGATACGAGCAAGTGAAGCTGCTGGATGGGCCGATGCGGGAGCAGTTCGATCGCAACCATGCCTTCTTCCTTGCGCTGAGCGAGGACAGCCTGCTGAAGCCGTTCCGGCAGAAGGCCGGCCTGCCCGCGCCCGGCGAGGACATGGGTGGCTGGTACACCTTCTACACCGACTTCAGCCCCAAGGGACCGTTCCACGGATACATTCCCGGCCATAGCTTCGGGCAGTATCTGTCAGGACTGGCGCGCGCATACGCGCAGACCGGATCGAAGCCGACGCAGCAGAAGGTGCATCGGCTAACAGCGGGATTTGCGAAGACCATCACGCCAAAGTTCTATGTGGACTATCACCTGCCGGCCTACACCTTCGACAAAACCTGCTGCGCCCTGATCGACGCGCACCAGTTCGCGCAAGACCCGGTGGCGATGCGAGCGCTTGGACCCGCTACGGATGCGGTGATTCCCTTCCTACCCGGCCGCGCGCTGAACCGCAAAGAGATGTATGCGCGGCCGCACAAGGACGACGCTTATTGCTGGGACGAGACCTACACGCTGCCAGAGAATCTGTTTCTCGCGTATCAGCGCAGCGGCGAGGTGCGCTATCGCGATATGGCGAAGCAGTACATCGAAGACGAAAGCTGGTTCACGCCGCTCTCCGAAGACCAGAACGTGCTGCCGGGTCAGCATGCATATAGCCACCTGAACTCACTCTGCTCGGCCATGCAGTCCTACTTCAATCTGAACGACGCGAAGTATCTGCGGGCGGCGCACAATGGGTTCCGCATGATCGAAGAGCAGAGCTTTGCCACCGGCGGCTGGGGGCCGAATGAAACGTTCGTGAATCCGGGCAGCGACACGATGGCAGAGGGCCTGACCAAAACACACTCCAGCTTCGAAACGCCATGCGGCGCTTATGGGCACTTCAAAATCACTCGCTACATGCTGCTGGAAACGGCGGACAGCCGCTACGGCGACAGCATGGAGCGCGTGCTCTATAACACCATCCTGGGCGCGAAGCCGCTACTGCCGGACGGCACCAGCTTCTACTATTCCGACTACAACAACGACGCGCAGAAGGGCTACCACCCGGACAAGTGGCCGTGCTGCTCGGGCACATTTCCGCAGGTCACGGCAGACTACGGCATCAGCGCGTACATGCGCCGCGGCGCGGATGTATACGTCAATCTCTACATACCGTCGGAGCTGCGCTTCGAGCAGGGATGCACGCTGACGCAGACGACGCAGTATCCGGCCTCATCGCAAAGCACCATGGCGGTAACGCTCGATCGGCCGCAGGCTTTCGCCGTGCTGCTGCGCATTCCTGCATGGGCGGGGCCGAAGACGCGGGTTGCGGTCAATGGCAAAGCGACGGGTGTCACTCTGCACCCCGGAACCTTCGCGCGCATCCAGCGCACATGGAATACCGGCGACCGCATCGAAGTGGAGTTCGATATGCCGCTGCGGGTGGAGCGAATGCCATACGCGCAGGTGGGCGGCGAGAATCTTGTTCTTATGTACGGACCAGTGACGCTGTTTGCAGTCGGGGACCTGTCTGCGCCGGTCACAAAGGCGCAATTGCTGGCAGCAGACCGTGTGTCGAAGAGCAGCGCGGACTGGAAGGTGATGACGGCTGCCGGTCCACTGACGATGCGGCCATTCGCGGCCATCGGTGAGGAGCACTATCGCCTGTATCAGACGGTAAGGAGCTAATTCGTCGCAGCGGTGGTGAAGCGCTTCAGCGGATGGGCTTCGGTGTTGAATACGTACTTCGTCCAGTCCACGGTGTCGCGGGGAGCGTAGAGCAGGTAGAGATATTTGAGCGTCTCGGCAAAGAAGAAGCTCTCCATCTCATCTTTCTGCTGCTTGCTGCGCACGTCCGTAAGCGCGGCGTAGGCCACAGGTGTGCGGCACCAGCGGACGAGCGAGTCGAAATAATCCTGGCCCATGTGCAGGTAGATGGGATCACCGGTGAGGTCGTGCAGGTAGTAAGTAGACTCGATGATCTCCGGGCGCAGTGGATAGCCGGCATCGGGCGTAGCGAGCCGGATGTAGTCGAGCGTGTCCGGCTCAATCCCGTAAAGCGTCCACATCTGGAAGCTGGAGCGCTGCAGGGCCTCTGCGCGGGGCAGGTCGCCGCCCAGCGCGAGCACCGCAGGAAAGAACGCATCCAGCGCACCGTACTCATGCGTGGTGCGCGCGCCGGTGCGCATGTCCGCCTGGCCGTACCACAGGCCAAGGCGCGTCTGCTCTGCGAGATATTTATTGATGGCAACGATGCTCTTCTGCCACATCTCCAGGCAGTCGCGGTCGCCAAAGAGCAGCCAGCTTTTGAGCAGGTATTCATCGAATGAATCAATTCCGCCGCTGATGGTGGAGGTGGAGTCGGTCCATTCGCCGGTTTCAACATTGATGCCAAGACCCACCAGGTCCAATGACGACCGCCGCTTCCACAGCTCGGTCATCGCGCGCTTGGCAGTGTTGTAATAGACCGGATTGCCGGTGAGCTTCGAAAGCGTGCCGAACTCCGGCAACAGCGCTACCTCGGCGGGATTCGTCACCGCGCCGCGTACCTTTCCGGTGCGCAGGTTCACGAACTCATAGGGCATGCCGGTGGGCGAATGAAAGGCGGGTAGCAGGCGGTTGGCGAGGTCCGTCGCGAGCTTAAGCAGTTTCGGATCGTTCGTCGCCTCATACTCGCTGAGCAGGCCGCCGAGACAGCGGATGGTAATCTCGAAATTCTTGACGTAGATGTCCTGATCGAAGGACAGGTGCTTGTCGATGTCCTGCTGCGCCTCGGCCGCCTCCTTGTCCATGCCCATCAGGATCATGGTGTCCAGCCCGTCGATCTCGCTCATGTGCAGGGAGACGCCGTACCAGTCATGGGGCTTCTTCGAAAGCGGCATGAGCGCATCGTGTCCCCAGGCATACGTGCGGTAGCCCTGCCAGGCGTGAAGGTATTCGGCGCGGACGCGCGTGGCCATGGCTTCGCTGTCGGCGGGCGTACCGAGGGTGGCAGAATGCTGCGCAAACAGCGGCAGTGCTGCGATCAAGATCGCGAGAGAGAGCAACACAACAGGGCGGCGGAACTTCTGGATAGGCATGTCGTCATCATTCTCTTCCATCTCCGCTAGCGGCTGTCCAACTCCAGCTGGTATTGCGGGATGACTCGGATCTCTTTCAGACGTTCGACCCGCGATATATGCGGAAGCGTGGCACGCACCGCAGACTCCAGGAAGATGGGCGCATCCTTGCGCAGAGGGAGGATTTCGAGCGTGAGCGGAGGCACGCCGGTATTCGTGCGGTAGCGACGAAGTCCCACGCGCCAGGCCTCTCCGTTGTAGAAATCGTCGTCCAGCAGGCGGCCCGCGGCGAGCAGCCGAGCGACATCGCCCTGGTAATCCACACTGAGAAAGATGTCGCTGATGTCTCGTTGCTCTGGCCATCCAATCCGCAGATTCCATCGCGCCGCAGCCGCCTGAAAGGCGGCATCCGTCGGCGCAATGGCCACTCCATGCGGCCGCCACGAGAGCGCTGGGCCCACACCGACCGGCGGCGCGTTGCCTGCGGGTTTTTCCCGGCTGACAGTCAAACTTGGCGTACGCGATGGCAACTCCGTCGTATATTCCTGCAGGCCATCCCCAAAGGTCGTTTTCCGGAGCGCGACACTGGCAGCTAGCTGCTGAGTGGGGTTGAGGCCGGGGAACAGTGAAACGCGGAAGCTCCGCTTTCCAAGGGACTGTAGCGTGATATGCGTCTCGTCCGCGAACAGGTCCGCGCTGGTCAGCAGCAAACGGTCCTGGCCCGCGATGCGGACCTTCCAGCAATTCTCCGCCTGCGCCTGGGTCAGCACGATAAGCTGTACCGGCTTTCTGCCGTCACGCCGGATCGTGATGGGCGAAGCAGGATTCGGTTTTGCGTCACGCAGGTAGATGATATTTCCGCTGATGTCTGTTCTTGCCGACGCATGAGCATCGATCGAAATGGCCGCTGCCTGCTCCAGCGCGAACTCGGCAGGTACGCCCGGCGTATGAACAAAGACGTAGGCAACGCCTTTGGGTGTGTCGAGCCTCGTCATCAACTGCGCAGTGGCGTAGCGCAGCGTGATGCCATCCATGTCGAAGCGGAAGGGCCAGATACCGTACGCACCTGAGGGCAAATCGATGGGCGCGCGTGGGAACAGCAGCTCGCCGTCATGCAGCTTGATGCGAAGCTGCAACGCGGGCCGGGGCGGCATGGTCGTTCCACGCACGTAGTTATTAAAGAAGAAAAATCCACTCCGGCCATCGCTGCGCACAGCGACGCGTGGAACGCTGAGATCGCTGGGATTATCGGGCCGGATCGCGGGCGCTATCGTGACCATGGGAGCCAGCAGACTGCCGAAGTCCGCAAGAAAGTAGTTGAAGACTTTCAGCTTGCGAAGCGACGGGCGTTCCAAACCGAAAGCGCTAAGCGGCGCCTGGAAGTCATACGACTTTACCGGCACATCGGTTGGATAGCCGGTGGCCTGCGACTCTTCGAGCGTTGAGAGCTTTCCCTCTGGATTCACGCCACCCTGAAACATGTAGGTTCCGTAAAGATTTACGCCGGAGCCCAGCATGACCGGCATCATCGCGGCAACATCATCCGGGCGGATCACGGGACGCCGGTGGTAGGTTTCCTGTACGCCTCCGCCCATCTCGGCGGTAAGGAATGGCGTTTGCGAGATGAATGCATCCCCGGCAGGAACGGTATTGCCGCCCATCATGCCCATATCGCCGCTTATGCGGCTGCGGAAGCGAAACGTATAGACCTCGGAGGGCGCCATCGACTTGAGAGAACCCGCCCATGGCGCATCCGGATATCCGCCATAGACGGGCAAAAATTCGCCTTGCGGCACCACCGCGTTGTCCCATGCCGTGAGGCTGTAGAAGGGCACGTCGATGCCGTTCTCGAGCGCCAGGCGCTTGAGTGCCATGAGGTATGCGGCGCCTGCATCCGGGCCTTGCGTGGAGTACTCGTTTTCAAGCTGCACGCCGATAACGGGGCCGCCGTCTTTCCACAGCAGTCCGCGCAGTTGCTGGGCGATCTGCGCGTCATAGAGCGCCACTTGCGCCATATAGGCCGGCGCGTTGCGCCGCGTCGGTCCAAGTTTGAGCAGCCAGTCTGGAAATCCGCCGTTGCGCGCTTCTCCATGCGCCCATGGGCCCAGGCGCGGATACACATAGAGACCATGCTTTGCGCAGAGCTGAACGAAGTGCCGCAGGTCGCGCTGCCCTGACCAGTCAAACTGGCCTTCGACCTCTTCCTGATGAATCCAGAAGATGTAGGTGGCGACAATCTGAACGCCGGCAGCCTTCATCTTCAGCAGTTCTTCTTCCCATTCCTGCTCCGGCACGCGGGAGTAGTGGAACTCTCCCATGACGGGCAGCCAGGGCTTGCCATCGAGCAGCAGATAGCGGCTGTTGACGCCAAGACTGTGGCCAGCTGGATTGACTGAAGTTCCGCCGTGAAAGTCAGCCGGTGCAGGCGGGGTGAGCAGCGTGCTGGCGTCGAAGTTTATGGGTGCGGGATCCGTGCGTTGCACCTGCGCTCGCAACGGGACGGCAAGCCGCCAACCTAGGGCGGCGCTGATGAGCAGCATGCAGAACAAAAGCGCGCGAACCATGCATCTCCGTGTGTAATTTGTATGGCTGCAACTCCGTTGAGCCAAGATACTCTTCTTCCAGATGTCGTTACGGTCCATGCCATACCTGGAGCCCTGATGAATCGCCGTGAATTCGCCCGCATGTCCGCACTGTCGATCGCCGCGACCCAGCTTCCTTCTCTTGCAGGCGCTCAACCATCACGCAAGATCGGCTATGCGCCCGTCGGCCTGGGGCAGATTTCCAGCATCTTCATGCGCGCCGTCGCCAACTCCTCTACGACCAGAATCACAGGCCTTGTCAGCGGCCATCCGGAGAAGGCCGCGAGGTTTGCCGATATGTACGGCGTGCCGCGTTCCTCGATCTATAACTATGAAGATTTCGATCGCATCCGCGAGAACAAGGACATCGACGCGACCTATATCGGTCTGCCGAACTCCATGCATAAGGAGTTCACGATTCGCTCCGCACAGGCGGGGAAGCATGCGTTGTGCGAGAAACCGATGGCGATCTCATCGGCAGAGTGCCGCGACATGATCGCCGCTTGCCGTAAGGCGAACGTCAAGCTGATGATCGCCTACCGCATTCACTACGATCCTACCCATCTGAAGGCCCTCGATCTCATCAAGCAAGGCCGCATTGGCGAAGTTCAGTATTGTGAGGGCAACTTCGGCGGTTACTTCCACCCGAACCAGTGGCGCCTGACGCGCGCCATGGGCGGAGGTGGACCGCTGATGGATATGGGGATTTATCCGCTGAACACCATCCGCTTCTACACCGGTCTTGAGTCCGTCCGATTTGCGGCGCTCACCAGCACCATGGACCACCAGAGCGGCCGCTTTCAGGACATCGAGGAGTCTCTATCGTGGACGATGGAGCTGTCCTCCGGCGTGCTCGCCAATTGCGCGACCAGCTACACGACACGGCTGCCGGGATACATCAACGTGATCGGCAGCCGCGGCAACGTGCAGGTCACGACCGCTTACAGCTATGACGGGCTGCATCTGGATGCCCATCTCGACGATCCCGATGGCAAGTCCGGCACGGACATTCATGAGGATGCCGCCGGCAAAATGCCCTTCCAGTTTCAGATCGAGGCCGAGGATTTCGCTCAGTGCATCCTGCAGAACAAGGAATCGCGGACGCCCGGCGAAGAGGGCCTGAAGGACCTGGAGGCGATTGAGAAGATCTATATCGCGGCTGGCCACCCGATCGCGTAGCTACAGAATCTTCTTACCGAATGCTGACGAAATCAGTTCCACCGCCAGGTGCGCCGTCCGGTTATGCTCGTCGATCACGGGGTTCACCTCGACGATCTCGAAGCTGAGCATGCGGCCGTGATCGGCGAGAATCTCCATGGCGAGATGCGCTTCACGATAGGTAGCCCCGCCGCGAACAGGAGTGCCCACGCCGGGAGCGTCCTCGGGATCGATCCAATCCATGTCCAGCGACACGTGATATCCGGCGGTGCCGCGACCCGCCGCGCGCAAGGCTTCTTCCATCACCGCGCGCATGCCGCGCTCGTCGATGTCCCGCATGGTGTAGACCTCGGTGATGCCGGCGCGCTTGATGTTTTCCTTTTCCGTGGCATCGATGTCGCGCACGCCGATGAGCACGACGTTGTCCGGATCGACCTTAGGAGAGAAATCGTAGATGTCTGCAAGCTCTTTCGGCTTGAGGCCGAGAAGAGCGGCCATGGGCATGCCGTGAACATTGCCGGAGGGTGATGTCTCCGGCGTGTTGATGTCCGAATGCGCGTCGATCCAGAGCAGGCCGATTTTCTGTCCTTTGCGGCGATAGAACTCGGCAACGCCGGAGACGGAGCCCGCAGCGACGGAGTGGTCGCCGCCGAGGATGACCGGCGTTGAACCATCTTCGAGCGTTTTGAGCACGAGGTCCGCGGCCTTCACGCAGGTCTCGCGAATCTCTTTGAGGTATTTCGCGTTTTGCTCGCCGGGCTTTTTGGTCTCGGCGATGGCGACGCCGATGTTGCCGCCATCGGTGACGACGTGGCCGAGCGCTTCGAGGTGAGCTTCAAGGCCAGCGACGCGCACGGCGGAGGGACCCATATCTACGCCGCGCCGCGACTGGCCGAGATCGAGCGGCACGCCGATGATATGAATGCGGCGGGGCGGCAACGTCTGTACACCGGTGTACATGGGTTGATGGCCGCGAGTGGTTTCTGCGTGAATCGTATCGTCGTGCTTGGTCATAAGGGTGCTCGGGAATTCGAGGAGCAAACCCCTAAGGATAGATACGCTTCGGCATTCGAGCAAACCGGCAATTATTTCTTTCTTGAAAAACTAGAGGATTGACGGCAAAGTTCCACCATACGTCCCTATCTCCAGCAAGAAAGAGAAACCGCATGGTATTTGGAATGAGCTTGGCGACCTACACCACGATCCACGTCATCCTTAGCCTCATCGGCATTGCATCGGGGCTTATCGTGCTGGCTGCCCTGCTGGGCGGCAGAATCCTTTCACTATGGAATGGGTTGTTTCTCATCAGCACGGTACTGACCAGTTTGACCGCCTTTGGTTTTCCGTTCACCAAGGTGACTCCCGGGATCATTCTCGGCATTCTCTCGCTGATCGTTCTCGCGATAGCGATCTTCGCGCTCTATGCCCGTCATCTAAACGGAGTCTGGCGGCGCACCTATGTCATCGCCGCCATGGTCGCCCTGTACTTCAATGTGTTCGTCCTGGTCGCTCAACTTTTCGAGCATGTGCCCGCCATTCACGCCTTCGCTCCCACGCAAACGGAGGCGCCGTTCAAGATTGCGCAGTTGCTGGTATTGGTCCTGTTCGCCGTTCTGATCGGCGCCGCGGCGAAGAGATTCCGAACCATGCCGGCGTAGCAGATTCAGGGATAGATACGGTTCAGCGTTCGGGCAAATGGGATGGTTTCGCGCACGTGCTCCAGGCCGCAGATCCAGGCAACGGCGCGCTCAATACCCATGCCAAACCCCGAATGCGGAACGGACCCGTAGCGGCGCAGGTCGAGATACCACTGAAAGGAATCGAGCGGCAGTTTGTGGTCCTCGATGCGTTGCTTGAGCAGATCGTACGATGCAATGCGCTGCGAGCCGCCGATGATTTCGCCATAGCCCTCAGGCGCGAGCACATCGACGCACAGCGCGTACTTCGCATCGTCCGGATCGGGCTCCATATAGAAAGCCTTTACCGCGGCGGGATAGCGGTGCACCATCACCGGCCGGTCGAACTGCGAGGAGATGTAGGTCTCGTCGGGCGAGCCGAAATCGTTGCCATATTCGAACGGATGCTCCAGCAAGCCCTTCGCGTGCGCGTCGTTCAGCATCGCCACGGCCTCGTCGTAGCGCAGCCGCGGGAAGGGCGCTTGAATGGCCTCGAGCTTCGCGATATCGCGCTCGATAACTTTGAGATCCGGCAGGCGACGCTCCAGCACGCGGCCCACGATGAAGCTGAGGAAGTTTTCCGCCAGCGCCATCAGCCCATCGAGATCGCAATAGGCAAGCTCCGGCTCGACCATCCAGAACTCTGTGAGATGGCGGCGAGTCTTCGACTTCTCCGCGCGGAACGTCGGGCCAAAGCTGTAGACCTTGCCCAGCGCAAGCGCGGTGCTCTCGATATAAAGCTGGCCGCTCTGCGTCAGGAAGGCTTCGTCGCCGAAGTACTCCACCGGGAAGAGTGTCGATGTGCCTTCACATGCGGCGGGCGTCAGAATCGGCGGATCGGTCAGCACGAATCCGTTATCGTCCAGGTAGTCGCGCGCGGCCTTGATGATCTCCGCGCGAATACGCAGGATCGCGGACTGGCGCGGCGAGCGTATCCAGAGATGGCGATGTTCCATCAGGAAGTCGACGCCGTGCTCTTTCGGCGTGATGGGGTATGGCTGCTCTTCCGGCACGCGCTGAACGACTTCGACATTCTCAACGTCGAGCTCATAGCCGCCGGGGGCACGCTGATCGGCGCGGACGCGGCCGGTGACGATCACGCTCGATTCCTGCGTCAGGTGCTTCGTCGTCTCCCACACTTCGGGGGTGACGGCAGCCTTTGGCAGGATGCCCTGTACGGTGCCCGAGCCATCGCGGAAGATGGGAAAGAGCAGCTTGCCGGAGGCGCGCAGGTTGTAAAGCCAGCCATGCAGCACCACGGTCTGGCCCTCGTGCTGATTCAGGCTGGCGATGGTGGCGGGAATCGGTTTCGTGCTGGTCGTGGTTACAGATGTGTCTGTCATGTGCTTCAGATACCGAATTTGTCGAATGTGGCAGCGGCGCGCTTCGCGATCGCATCGGGCGTTTCGCCCAGCTCGTAGTGGATCTCGAGCACCGCGGCGGGTGAGCGCGGCGCGGACTTCAGCGCCTCCATGGGCCGCTCCCATGCGACGGTGCCGTCCCCGGGCCAGAGGTGCGCGTCGCGATCGTGATGGTTGTCGTGCAGGTGCGTGGATCCGACGAGCGGCAGCAAGGTTTCGAGCGACGGATCGACGCCTTGCATCAGGTGGGCATGGCCGAGGTCGAAGCAGACGCCGACGTTGGCGAAGTGGCCGACCCGGATGATCTCCACCAGATTTGCCGGCGTGGTCACATCGTTCTGGATGTTTTCGAGCAGCAGCTTGACGCCGAGCGGCCCGCCAAAGGCCTTCAGGTGTTCGATCGCGGTCAGCGCGTGTTCCAGTGCCGCCTCGTCCCATTCAGAGTCGCGGTCGCCGATGTGCAGGATGAGGAATTGGTAGTGCAGAATCTCCGCCGCTTCCAGCGCGCGTTTTACCTCGTCCATGCCGTCAATGCGGCGCGATTTCTCATTGTGGAGGACGTTGATCGCCGGCATACCGCCGCGCCCCATATCCGATTCGGCATAGATGGGCGCATGCAGCGAGTGCGGCTTGACGTCGCTCGATTCAAACCAGTCGGCGATTTCCTTAATGTGCTGGCGGCTGGTGTAGTCGAAGTGCGGCTTGGCTGCAAAGACCTCAATAGCCTCGGCGCCGGCACGGGCAAGCGTGTCGAGCAGGCCAGGGTGCAGGCGCTGGCGAAGGAAGACGTGCGTGGAGATGGCTCGAAGCATGGGTGTTTGGGTTCCGCTCTCTATCTTCTCATTGCGGCTGCTTGCAGCCCCATTGTGGCTGGTTGCGGCCCCATTGCGGGTGGTTGCAGCATCGACGGTCTCAGTATCCCGCCGCTTTGCCGTAATGATTGCGGTGGTCCTGGCCGCCTTCGAGCTTGCCGGTCTTGGGATCCACCGCGATGCACTCGCCGTCACCCCAGTGGCCGCCCTGTTTCAGCGAATAGCCTTCCGCCTTCAGCGTTGCGGCGGTCTGGTCCGGGAAACCGGCTTCGACGCGGAGAAGGTCAGGCAGATATTGATGATGAAAGCGCGGCGCATCCACCGCCTGCTGGATATTGAGGCCGCCCTCCGCGACGCTGAGAAATACGTTGAGCACGGTGGTGGTGATGGTCGGGCCGCCCGGTGAGCCGAGCACCATCGCGACCTTGCCGTCCTTCAGCACGATGGTCGGCGTCATGGCGGAGAGCGGACGATGATAGGGCGCGATGGCGTTGTTCGGGCCCTGAATCAGCCCGTACATATTCGGCGAGCCCTGCTTGGAAGCGAAGTCGTCCATCTCGTCGTTGAGCAGGAAGCCGAGCCCGGTGGCGGTGACGTGCGAACCGAAGCCATCGTTCAGCGTCGTGGTAACAGCCACGGCATTGCCGTCCGCGTCGAGCACGGAGTAGTGCGTTGTATCGGTGGACTTCGACTCCGCCATCGTTGCGGTTGGCGGCGGCGGCAGAAAGCCGGCAGGGCGATGCAGGTCTTCGGATGGCGTGGGGTGGCCAGGAACAATGCTCTTGCGCCAGGCATCGGCGTAGGCGGTGCTGAGCAGCGCGGCCTGGGGGATCTTCGCGTAATCGGGATCGCCAAGATAGTCGGTGCGGTCCATGTAGGCGCGGCGCATGGCCTCCGTGATGAGCTGGACCTCCGGCGCGGTGCGGTCACCGAGCTTTGCCAGGTCGTAAGGCCGCAGGATATCCAGCATCTCGACCAGGACAATGCCGCCGGCAGAGGACGGCGGGGCGCTGAAGATCTCGTAACCGTGATAGCTGCCTTCATCCGGCACCCGCTCTTTCACCTGGTAATGAGCAAGATCGGCTTCCGTGATGAGGCCGCCGTGCGCTTTCATGTCGGCGGCCAGCTTCTTCGCGATCTCGCCGTGGTAGAAATCGCCCGGATCGGCGGCAATGCGCTTCAGGGTGACGGCCAGCTCCGGCTGGCGGAAGGTATCGCCGGGTTGGTAGTAGGAGCCCCCCGTCAGAGTCTGTTGGAAGGTTCTGTGCGACTCAGGGAATTTTGCAAGGTCAGAATCGTGCAGCTCCTCGGATTCCTCCTTGCTGAGTACGAAGCCGCCCTCGGCCAACTTGATCGCGGGCGCCATCACCGCGTTCAGGCCGAGCTTGCCGTACGTTTTCTCGGCATAGGCCAGGCCGGCGACCGAGCCGGGAACAGCGACAGATTTGTAGCCGAGCGTGCTCGCTCCGGGAATCACGTTACGGTTCGCGTCCAGATACATGTCGCGCGAGGCGGCTCCGGGCGCCTCCTCGCGGTAGTCGATGAACAGGTCGCGCTTGCCGTCGTGCGGTTTCGCCAGATGCACCAACATGAACCCGCCGCCGCCGATATTGCCCGCGACCGGATGCACCACGGCGAGCGCGAAGCCGGTGGCGACCGCTGCATCCACCGCATTGCCGCCCTGCTTCAGAATGGCGACGCCGGCGTCGGTGGCGTCGTGATGCACGCTGACCACCATGGCGTGGTCGGCAGTGGCCGGCGTTTCGTTCTGGGCGATGGCGTGAGTTGCTGCGATAGAGGCGGGAACCAGAGAGAGCGGCAAGGACCCGGGTTGTTCTCGGCATGGAAGGAGTTTATTCGAGAGTCGGTGAATTCGTAGACGGCTGCTTAGAATGACCAAGGCATGTCTGTCACGCTGCGTTCGTTTGCGAAGATCAACCTGGGTTTGGCGATTGGGCCGGCGCGGCCGGATGGTTTCCATGCGCTCACGACCGTCTACCAGACGATCGCGCTGCACGATCTGCTGACAATAACGGCACAGCGCTCTGGATCAACGCGCATTACGCTGACCTCGAACGACCATCGAGTACCCCTCGATAGCCTCAATACCGCATGGAAGATGGTGGAGCGGACGCTGTCCGTGCTCGGCATCGCGGCTGAGGTCACGATCCACATTGAAAAGCGGCTGCCGGTGCAGGGCGGACTGGGGGCGGGGTCGGCGAATGCGGCGGCTGCGTTGCTGGGGCTCGAACGCGAGCTTGGCGTCACCTTGACTGCAGAAGATCGCCTGCGGGTCGCGGCGGATGTTGGTTCGGATGTGCCACTCTTCCTTATTGGCGGCGCAGTGCTGGGTTTGGGACGCGGTGAAGACGTCTCGCCTCTCGCAGACTTCCCTGCCGTACCCTGCGTCATCGCGGTTCCGGAGACCGGGGTGTCCACCCCTGCCGCTTTTCGGGAATGGGACCAGCGGCATTCCGCATTGACCCCCGCAGCCGCAGCCGATAGACTTGAAAGGTTGAGTCGGTCTGTCTCCGCAGCATGGGGCCAGTCGCACTCCTCCGGTGTCTCCTGGGCAGCCTCTTCGATAAGCAGTTCCGAAGCGGATATAGCCCAAACGGGAGACCTGGCCGAGACTCCGCTTCTCGCGCTTGTCCGCACCGGGATTGCAAACGACTTCGAAGAGGTCGTCTTTGCGCAGTATCCCTCTCTTGCAGACATCGTGCGTGTGCTCCGGGGCTCTCAGCCTGAGGATGCGGCTCTTTATGCGGCGCTTTCCGGTTCGGGTTCGGCCCTGTTTGGGCTGTACGCGAGCGCGGAAGCGGCAGATCGAGCGGCAATGCGTCTTCGGGACCGCGGCATTGTGGCGCTGCGCACCGAAACCTTGCCTCGCAAGCAGTATTGGCGCACGATGTGGGTGGATAAAGTAAGCTGTTCGGCGAAACTGCTGGCAACTGTCACACTCCTCTTCGCCAGCAGCCTGTTGGGCGATCGATTAATGGTAGGGCAAGTGCCTTTCTGTCCAATCCGGCCAAAAGCGGGCCAGATTGGAGGGCCTCCAGGGTCGAAGAATTTGGAAGTAGTTTCAGTGGGCGATCGACTAATGGTAGGTCAAGTGCCTTTGGAGCACTTTGTCTAGGTTCGAATCCTAGTCGCCCAGCCACTCTGTTCCGGTGCATTGTGCATCGGAGCGTCTGCCGCGGATGTTATTCAAGCCGCGGTCCGAGCCTAGCGCAGTTCACCAACGCAAACCAGCTTGGGAGATTGTGATGAAGCAAGAGACGGCAGTGGCCACCGAAATCGAGCCGGAGACGGCGACGAGCAATAACAACTTTCAGCCTGCACCGGAGCGCAAGCGCACGCGCGGCTTGAGCGAAGACAAGCGCTTCAAGATATTCGCCGGGTCGGCCAACCGCCAGCTTGCAGAAGAGATCTGCAAGCAGATCGGCGTTCCTCTGGGCGAAACCAAGATCCAGCGCTTTGCCGATGGCGAGATCTACTTCCAGTTGCTTGAAAACGTACGCGGCGTGGACGTCTTTGTGGTGCAGCCTACATGCAACCCGGTGGATTCGAATCTGGTCGAGCTGCTCATCATGATCGACGCCCTCAAGCGCGCCTCGGCCGGCCGCATCACCACGGTCGTTCCTTATTACGGCTATGCCCGACAGGACCGCAAAGACCGCCCGCGCGTCGCCATCTCGTCCAAGCTCGTTGCCGACATGCTGACCACGGCCGGCGCCAACCGCGCGCTCTTCATGGATCTGCACGCGGCGCAGATTCAGGGCTTCTTCAACATTCCGGTCGATCATCTCTTCGCCAGTCCGGTCATGGTCGGCTACTTCAGCAAGAAGAACCTGCCGAACCTGACCGTCGTCTCGCCGGATGCAGGCGGCGTGGAGCGTGCGCGCTTCTTTGCGACCAAGATGGGCGCTCCGCTGGCCATCGTGGACAAGCGGCGCACGGACATCAACGTGACCGAGGTGATGAACGTGATCGGCGACGTGGAAGGGCGCACCTGCCTCATCATCGACGACATTGTGGACACGGCCGGCACGCTGGTGAAGACCGCACACGCGCTGATCGATGAAGGCGCCGTTGAGGTCTATGCGTGCGCCTCGCATCCGGTGCTTTCCGGACCAGCCGTGGAGCGCATCGCCACCTCGCGCATCAAGGAACTGGTAGTTACCAACTCCATTCCGCTGTGCGATGAGGCGAAGGCGGTGGACAAGATCAAGGTGCTGTCGATTGCCGGCCTGCTGGGCGCGGCCATCGAGAGCATTCACATGGAGACGAGCGTGAGTTCGCTCTTTAACTAAGCAGCAATAAAGGGAGTAGAGAGCGGCTCGAAGCTGCTCTCCATGACCGAAAGGAAATCAAGCAATGGCGACAACAGAACTGGTACAGGCAGCGACCCGCGAGGGCAAGTTCAACAAGAATGCGGCGCGCCGCGTGCGTGTGGCGGGCAAGATTCCCGCGGTGATCTACGGGGCGAAAGAACCCTCCGTAGCCATCGAGCTGGATCCGAAGCAGGTGCAGCGCATTCTGCATTCGGCATCGGGTCACAACACCATCTTCGACGTGGAAGTCGGCGGCTCGCGCGCCAAGGCCATGATCGTGGACTGGCAGTACGAGCCCATCAAGGGGCACCTGCTGCATGTCGATCTGAAGCGCATCGCGATGGACAAGGCAATGATCGTCGAAGTGCCGATCCATCTCGAAGGGATACCGGTGGGCGTCAAGACCGAGGGCGGTCTGCTGGACCAGGTGCTGCGCGAAGTCGAGATCGAGTGTCTGCCGGGAGACATTCCCGCGCACATCTCGCTCGACGTCACCGGCATGAAGCTGCACGACGTGGTTCGCGTCTCGGATCTGCCGCACGAGGGTAAGTGGAAGTTCATCACCGATGAAGACGCCACCGTGGCTCACGTGACCGTGATCAAGGAAGAAGCGGCGCCGGAGCCGGATGCAGTCGCGGCTGCAGCAGCACCTGCCGAGCCCGAAGTCGCGAAGAAGGGCAAGCAGGAAACGGAGGAGGCAGGCGGCGAGGCTCCGAAAGCCGGCGGCAAGAAGTAAGCAGTGCCGTCTGGAGCGATGGAGCCGGAGAGCGCAGCACGAGATGCCCGGTCACGAGGTCCGTTTCTCGTGGTCGGGCTCGGCAATCCCGGCATCGAGTACCAGTGGACGCCGCACAACGCGGGGTTCCTGGCTATCGATCGGCTGGCGGAACGAGCGGGGGCAGTGGTGAGCAACCGCCGCTGCCGGGCTCTCACCGCAATGGCGCGCATCGCAGGACGCGAGGTGGTGCTGGCCAAACCGGAGACCTTCATGAACCTGAGCGGTTTGTCCGTTCGGGCGCTGGTGGAGGAATTGGACGCCCAACGCGACGACCTTCTCGTTCTCTACGACGAGCTGGCGTTGCCGCTGGGCAGCTTGCGGGTACGCTCCGGGGGATCGTCAGGCGGCCATAACGGCGCCCGGTCGATCAACGGCGCGATGGGCACGGAGGAGTGGGCAAGGATCCGGATCGGTGTCGGTCCGGATGGAATGGAAACAGCATCGCGCCGGGGCAAGGATTACCTGCTGACGCCGATGCGGAAGAAGGATCTGGCGGTGCTCGACGAGGTGCTGGACAAGGTCGCCGACGCCGTGGAGACGGTCATCGTGAGTGGAATTTCCGCCGCGATGAATAAGTGGAATGGGGCTTCGGGGATTGGGTCGGCGGGAAATGGCTCCTCGAAGTCCGAGTAACGAAGCAGCAGGTGTTACCAGATGGAATCAGTAGTTCAGGTTTAAGGGAAGAGAGAAACGCATGCAACGTAGCTACGAAGTGATGTTCATCGTGCGCCCCGATATGGAAGAGGCGGACGTCGACAAGCTGATCGCGGGACTGGAGCAGACCATCAACCACGGTGGCGGCGTTCTGAAGTCCACCGAGAAGCTGGGCCGGCGCAAGCTGTCCTATATGGTGCGCAAGTTCAACGACGGCAATTACGTCCTGCTGGTGATCCAGGCCGAAGGCGGCTTGATTGCCGAGGTGGAGCGCCGTCTTCGCGTCACAGAGCCGGTGATCAAGTTCATTACCGTGCGCATGGACGAGGAAGAAAAGCGCATTGACAAGATCAAGGCAATCCGCGCGACGCGCAAGAAGCTGAGTGCACAACCTGCCGCGGCGGCGCCTGAGCCCGAAGCAGCAGCGCCTGCCACCACGGAAGCAGCGGCCAGCGCTTAGCAGCCGCCGAAAATTGCGCCGGCCAAGCGCCGGCCTATGATCGCAGCCGGTCCTGCCTGTGGCAGGGCCTGTCCCAGGCCGGTTCTTGGAAACCGGATGGGAAGAAAGAAGAAGGAGAACCATGGCTGAAGAAACCAGCACAGCAACAGCAACACCGGGTACTGCCAGCGAGCGTCCGGCAACCGATCGACCGGATCGTCCCGCAGGCGATCGTCCAGATCGACCGGCGGGCGATCGTCCAGAGCGTCCAGCAGGCGACCGTCCAGATCGCCCGGCAGGGCGCGGTCCCGGCGGCCGCGGACCGGGTGGTCCCGGCGGATCAGGCCCCGGCGGACGGAAGTTCTTCCGGCGCAAGAAGGTCTGCAAGTTCTGCGTGGAGAAGATCGACTCCATCCACTACCGCGATGTGCGCCTGCTGCAGCAGTTCGTTGCCGAGCGGGGCAAGATCGTTCCCCGCCGTCTGACCGGTGTGTGTACCACGCACCAGCGCAGACTCACGCGCGCCATTAAGCAGGCGCGGAACATCGCCTTGCTGCCCTTTGCAGCGCGGTATTAGGATGTCGCGTTCCGCCTGCGGCGCTCGCGGCGGACGCCCAAAATATTGAGGAGAGTTATGGAAGTCATTCTGAAGGAAGACGTCGACACACTGGGTCACCGCGGTGACGTGGTGAAAGTGGCCGACGGCTATGGACGCAACTTTCTGCTGCCGAAGAAGCTCGCGATCGAAGCTACGGCTGCTAACAGGAACGTAATCGACCAGATGAAGCAGTCCGCCATCCGCCGGTCCGCCAAGGAAAAGGCGAGCGCGCAGGAGCTGGTTACACAGATGGAAAAGGTCGAGCTGGTCTTCGCGCGCAAGGTGGGCGAGAACGATCATCTGTTCGGCTCGGTTACCTCCTCGGATATCGCGCACGCGCTGGAGCAGAAGGGCTATACGGTCGACCGCCGCAAGGTGCAGCTCGATGAGCCGCTCAAGCAACTGGGCGAGTTCCACATTCCCGTGAAGCTGCACCGCGAGGTCAGCGCGCACATCAAGGTCACGGTGAGCGCCGAGGGCGGCGAAGCTTAATCGCGTTTCTCGCACGTCAAAAAGGGCACGCTGCTCGCGCGGCGTGCCTTTTTCGCTGGGGCGGCACCATTTCTTCGTGTACCCTTCAGCCGATGCGAAGAGCGCGTCCACTCCTGCCTCTCCTGTTCGCGCTGGCCTGCATTGTGGCGGCGGCGCAGCCTTCGCCCGCAGCTAATCCTTCGGTCGATGTGCGGATGGGGGATTCCTTCGCTACCCTCACCGGCCCGTGGAAGTTCGCGCCCGGCGATTCGCCCGGGAGTAGCGGCAGTTTTCTTTGGGCCAGTCCTGCGTTCGACGATTCGGCATGGTCCAACATGGATCTCCATGCCGCGCAGAACGCGACCGACGCGGCCTATGGAGACACCGGCTACCTCACGGGCTGGAGCGCGCGCGGCTTTCCGAAACTTGCTGGATTCGCCTGGTACCGGCTCCGCATTCATCCATCCAATGCCTTGCAGCCTGTCTGGCTGAAGATGCCGGATCATGTCGACGATTCCTATCAGGTCTTCGCCAACGGCAACTTCCTTGGAGAGCTCGGCAGGTTCACTCCGCATGGAGTGGATTCCTATCGCTCACGTCCGCTCGTCTTCAAGCTGCCTGCGCCGGATGCTCACGGCGACATTCTTCTCGCCATACGCTTCTACATGGAACCCTGGGTGCTGGTGAGCGGCAGCACGGCGGAGAGCGGCGGCATGCACGAGGCGCCGCTCGTGGGAACGCGCTCGCAGATCGAGTCTATCCGGGCACAGGAGATTACAGGACGCATCCTCAGCGTCATCGTTCCGTTCTTCGTCGCGCTCTTCATGGTGATGGGTGCGGCCGGCACGTTCTGGATCTGGCTGCTCGATCGTCCACGCGCGACCTATTTGTGGCTCACGCTGGGACTCGTCTTTCTGGCTGCCTCCACCGCATCCCTTGTGATCGCATTCTTTTCTCATGTAGTCACGCAGAACGGCTACTACTCCTGGTCGCTGCTCTTCAATGTTCTGGGCTTTGTCTGCTGGATTCTCTTCTGGAAGCATTGGTTCCGCCTGCCCCGCGCGCGCTGGCCGGAGTTCCTGACTGGGCTCGCGACCGCGGTGAGCGTCCTTTTTGCAATCTTCATCCTGTGGTCGGCGCATGCTCCGGTCTCCATCATCTGGTTGGGGTTCGCAGCCAATGCAGCCAGCAGCGTAGTGCTGGGGAGTATCCTTTTCGCCGTTCTAGTCCAGGGCGCACGGAAGGACCGCACGGGCGCGCTGATCGCGCTTCTGCCGATTGCTCTGCTCACCATCAGTTTGTTCAGCCCGATGCTGCTGAGCTGGTTCCACATACGGACTTCGATCTTTCCATTCGGCATCCAGATCGCAGTCAAGGATGTTGCGCTGGTCCTGCTCGTCCTCGTTACCGGAGCGCTCGCGCTGCGCCGATTCCTCGCCTCCCAGATCAGCCAACGGCTGGAACGCCAGGACGTCGACCGGGAGCTCGAACAGGCGCGCGAGCTGCAGCAACATGTTCTTACTCCCGAAGTAGTGACCTCATCCTCCTTTACTGTTGAGACGGCATATCACCCTGCCCGTACAGTCGGCGGAGACTTCTTCCAGGCAATCTCTCACCAGGATGACTCTCTCCTGATCGTTGTCGGTGACGTTTCCGGCAAGGGGATCGCTGCTGCGATGCTGGTTGCGGTGCTGATCGGCGCAATCCGCACCCGTGCCGATGAGACGGTCGATCCCGCGGCCATTCTGGACACCCTGAACGATCGCCTGCTCGGACGCGCCGGCGGCCACTTTGCCACTTGCGTCGTTGCACATCTACGGCCCGGTGGCGCTATGCTCATCGCCAACGCCGGCCACCTGCCGCCCTATCGCAACGGCATGGCGCTCGATCTGCCCGGCTCCATGCCGCTTGGCATCCTCACCGGCACTCGCTACGACGTGCACACCATCCAGCTCGATCCTGCCGATCATCTGACCTTTCTCACCGACGGCGTACTCGAAGCCCGCAACTCTGCCGGCCAGCTTCTTGGCTTCGAGCAAACCGCGCAGCTCTCATCGCTGACGCCGGAGGCGATCGCCCAGGCCGCCATCGAACACGGCCAGGAGGATGACATCACCGTGGTGAGCGTGCGCGTTCCTGCATCCGCTCGCACGACCGAAACCTCTTCGGTCTTCGCGACGTCGCCGGTGTAAGGTCGCACTCAACTTTCGGACCGCACTTAACTCTCGCGCCACCCCTCGCGGTAGATTGTCTTTTTAAGCCCCTCCCATCCGGCATGATTGAAAAGACAGTCTGAGCTCCGGCTCCTGCGAGGTGCTCGTCGTGGTCATTGCGCGTTCACGGGTTCGTTTCTGCTGTGCTTTCCTGTTCCTCTCGGTGCTGGCCGCCGGTGCGCAACAGTCAGTTCCTCCTGCGACGCCGGCTTCGCCGCAGGTCGAGCCGAGGATGCCCTCCGTTCATATGCCGAATGGACGGGCAGGGCTTACCACGCCCATCGACAACGCCATGGTGAAGACCGACAGCGCTCCGGCCAAAACGCTTCCGCCCGTTGTTCCGGCTGGACGGCCCAGCATCGCGCTGGTGCTGGACGGCGGCGGCGCACTGGGCCTTGCGCATATCGGCGTGTTGAAGTGGTTTGAGGAGAACCGGATTCCGGTCGATCGCATCACCGGCACCAGCATGGGATCGCTGATCGGCGCGCTTTACGCCACCGGCCGCTCCGCCGAGGAGATCGAGGACGTGGCAACCGGCGCCGAGCTCCCAAACATTTTTCACCTCTCCGTGGATTACGACCACTTGAGCTATCGGCGACGCGAGGACCGCCGCGAGCTGCCCGGCGCCTTTGAAGTCGGATTGAAGGGCGGCGTCAGCCTGCGCAACTCGCTGCTGACCGACCGCGGCCTGAACTCCTTCCTGCACGATGAATTTCACAACTACGACAGCAACGGCGTCGACTTTGACGAGCTTCCCATTCCGTTTCGTTGCGTCTCTACAGACTTGAACACATTGCATCCGGTGGTCTTCTACGGCGGATCGATTCCGCTGGCCGTTCGCGCGTCCATCGCTATTCCCGGAATCTTCGCGCCGGTAAAGTATCAGGGCCACTACCTGGTGGACGGCGCGATCATGCAGAACCTGCCGACAGAAGTCGCAAAGGCCGATCTTCGGCCGGACGTCATCATCGCGGTGCTGCTGCCGTCTGCCAATTTCACGGACAGCGACGTGGCCTCCATCGTGGGTGTCTTCGCGCGCGCATTCTCGGCGGGCACGGCGAAGAATGAGCGCGAGTCCGTGAAGCTGGCAAACGTGCTGGTGACGCCGGATAGCGGCAACTACGGCATAGGCGACTACAGCAAGGCGAAGGAGCTAATTGATGTTGGATACTCGGCGGCGGCGGCCCAGCGGACCAATCTGCTGAAATATCAACTCTCGCCCGAGGCGTGGAAGGAGTACCTGGCAGACAAGAACGCGCGGCGTCGGCCTCATCCCGGGCTATTGAAGACAGTGGATATCGAAGGCGGTTCCCCGGGCGCGCGGAACAGCGTGTCGGAAAGCATGAAACCGCTCAAGGGCAAGCCGATCGAGCCGCGTCCTATCATCCGTGCGCTGAACCGGGTGCAGAACAACCAGACCTACGAGGCTGAGTTTGTGACCCTCGCACCGCGAGGATCGACCGATACGCTTGCGCCCGGTCCTGACAATGGCGTGCTGATCGATCTGGAGCCTACACGCAACGGTCCGCCGTTCCTGCTGGTCGGCGCGGACATCACCGCGGTGACCGACAACGTGACCCGAGGCACCCTCGACCTGCGTCTGCTCAACAACGATCTGGGCGGATACGGATCGGAGCTGCGCACCGATCTGCGGATCGGGTTCCTGACCCAGGCATCCACCGAGTACTACCGGCTGCTGCGCGAGAACGGACTGTTCGTGCAGCCGCAGATCGGCCTGCTGCGCCAGCCTGTCTATATCTTCCGCGATCAGCACCGCATCGCCGAGCGCCTGCAGCAAAATGCCGGCGGCGGACTGGACTTCGGCCGTACCTATCACTCGCGCGCACAGCTTGCAGGCGAATGGCGCTTCGAGCAGGTGCGCTGGCACACGCAGAGCGGCAGCGACGCTCGCCCTGACCTCTCCGGCACCGCGCAAAGCGCTGTGATGCGCTTTTCCTACAACAGCCTGAACGCCGGCCAGCTTGCGACGCGCGGCGTGCTCTTCGATATCTCGGGCGGCGCGCTCTATCGCTCGCTCGCCAGCCAGAACGCGCCGGTTGTGCGCCTGAACGCGATCGCCACAACCGAATTCGCCGGGAAGAACATCGTCGGATTCAGCCTCTCCGCGGATACGTATTTCCGGCGCAACGTAGCGGACCCGCTGCGCTTCACTCTCGGTGGCCCGATGCGGCTCTCTGCTTCCTCCGTCGATGAGTATCGCGGCACGGATGACGCGCTCTTGCGGGCCGGGTACTTCCACCGTATCGCCTCATTGCCGACGCAACTGGGCGACGGACTTTACATCACGACCGCCTATGAGGGCGGAGCGATGTGGTCGCCGGAGCATCCCTCGATTCTGCGGCAGGATGGAGTGCTGGGCGTGCTGGCCGCAACACCGCTCGGCTCCATCACCCTTGGCGGTTCCGTCGGCGATGCGGGACGCAGAAAGATCTTTTTCACCTTCGGGCGTCTCTTCTGACACCGGGCGTAAACTTTCCCAATGGCACGGACCGAATCCGCAATGCAGCCCCTGGGCACGCAGGCTCCAGATTTTTCCCTTCTCGATGTTGTCTCCGGCAAGCCGGTGAAGCGCGACGATGCGAAAGGCGCGGCCGGCCTGCTCGTCATGTTCCTTTGTGTCCACTGCCCGTTTGTGAAGCATGTGGAGCAGGGCATCGCCCGCCTTGGCGTGGACTATGCGGGACAAGGGCTGGGCATGGTGGCAATCAGCAGCAACGACGCAGCAAATTATCCGGACGATTCGCCGGACGGCATGCGCGCGCAGGCCAGGCGGCTCGGCTTCACCTTCCCCTATCTCTACGACGAATCGCAACAGGTGGCGCGCGCTTACGAAGCGGCATGCACGCCGGATTTCTTTCTCTACGATCGCGATCTGCGGCTGGTCTATCGCGGGCAGTTTGATGCAAGCCGCCCCAGCCTGACTGTGCCGGTAACGGGAAACGATCTTCGCCGTGCGGTGGAGGCACTGCTCGCAGGCAAGCCGCCGCTCGAAGAGCAGCGGCCCAGCGTGGGTTGCAATATCAAATGGAAGCAGAGCTGATCGTCTTCAAGTCGTCGGCGCTCCCGGCTTAAGCGGCTTCAATGCGAAGCGATGCGTCGCCGGCTGCGCATCCTTCTGCTGCTGCGCAATGGAAGCCGCCACGGCATCGCGCATAGCCTGCTGCTCCGGCTGCGGCGCAGCTTGCGGATCGCGGTCCGTGCCGGCAACCTGCGTGAACAGCCGCCGCTCCAGCTCGTTGCGGTGATCCGTCTCCCACGCCAGCGTCTGCGACTGCCGCAGCATCGGAGTCGCCATGCGCGCCAGGTTGACGCCGTGCTGCAGCGCATCTGCCGAGAAGTTCGCGACCGGCTGTTCGTCGATGGTGAGCGCATAGTCGCCCGCTGCGAGGCCGGTGACCGACAGCATCTCCTGATCGAGGGCGGCCTCGACTTCGCCCGCTTCGAGCGCGAGATCCGTAATCGGATCGGTTGCGCTCAGCGGTAGCGGCAGCGGTAGGGCGTTCTCAATCTCGGTCCACTGCACCGTGCCGGTTTTCTTCTCGCGTTTCACATCCGTCACGCTTGCGTTCTGCACGCTCGCGGCCTTCCCATCATGCGCATCCACCGTGACGCTGCTGACCAGCGACGGAGCGTGCCATGCCTTCAGGATCGTCGCCGCCATCACCCAGTGCACCCCGTCACGGGGATGGATACGATCCGGAATCAGTTCCGACGCCAATTGAGGGTGTGACGCCTTCACCTTCTCGAGCACGTCAACCACCGGCGCGTTCAGATCGACGAAGCTCTGATGCGTGCGGTCGGCCTGGTTATGGTCGAATTGGCTGTAAGCCTGCATCACCTCGTTGTAGTGCTTCGTGGGCTGTGTAACATCGTCGTATGGCGAAGGCCCGATCAACGTTAGCTTCGTACCTGGCACGTCGTTGAGGATCGTGTCGACCATTGATCTGTAACCATCCTCGTACGTTTTTTGAATCGCGGGATTCGGCGGACGATAATAGCCGTCGTTCATGCCGAGCATGATGGTCACAACATTCGGCTTATAGGGCAGGATGTCGCGCTGGATGCGGAGGTCAATCGGTCCTGCCCAACCGCCGGAAACCTTGTCCCCGCCAACGCCCGATTGCGTCCAGTCAATCTTCCACATGGGAAACCGGGTGAGCACATACTCTTCGATGAATGTGGAGTAGAGCCGCTGGTCCGTGATGCTGTCGCCGTAGAGCACGACATGGTCGCCATCATGGATCGCAAAGTCGCCGGCGGCCGGCGGCGCGGCAGTTTGTGCTGATGCAGAGACAAGGGCCGGAAGCAGCACGGCGGCACAGAGAACGGCAAATTTCGCAATGTCATTCATGGTGCAAAGTGTACTGCAGAGATTTCGGCGAAGAACGTAGTACGCTCAGGCTGTGCAGAGCACATCCTCATCACGCCAGCCACTGCTCGCCATCGACCGTTTGACGATTGAGTTCCGGGGCAAGCCTGTTGTGCAGGAGCTGAGCCTGACAATCGAGCCCGGCCATGTGCTGGGGCTGGTCGGCGAATCCGGCTCCGGCAAATCGGTCACGTCGCTCGCAATCCTCGGCCTGCTGGATAGCGCTGCGGAAGTGCGTGGAGGCATCCGCTTCGATGGCGAAGAGTTGCTGACGCTGCGGCCGGAAGCAATGCGCCGCTATCGCGGCCGGCGGATTGCGATGATCTTTCAGGAGCCGATGACGGCGCTGAACCCGGTGATGCCGGTCGGCAGGCAGATAGCCGAGGCGATTGAAACGCACCAGCCCACGCTCACGCGGCGCGAGGTGCGCCACGCAGTGATCGCAAGTTTGCATGCGGTCGCGCTGCCCGATCCGGAAAAGCGCTACGGCGATTATCCGCATCAATTCTCCGGCGGACAGCGACAGCGCATCCTGATCGCGATGGCGCTCGCCAACCGGCCGGAACTTCTCATTGCCGATGAGCCGACAACTGCTCTGGACGTGACGGTGCAGGCGCAGGTGCTGAAGTTGCTGCGCGATTTGCAACAGCAATTTGGCCTGGCCATGCTCTTCATCTCGCATGATCTCGCAGTGGTTGCAGAAGTGGCGGACCGTGTTGCCGTGATGCGGCATGGGTGGGTATTGGAGCAGGGTAGTCGCGCGCAAATTTTTCACACTCCGCGCCATCCTTACACGCGCAGCCTGTTGGGCGCCGTCCCCACATTGGAGACAGACCGCACACGACCGCTTGCAACGCTGCCGCCCGCAGTGGATGCCACTCCTGGGCCATGGGTCGAGTACGACGTTGGTCACCAGGGGCGCGCGCTTTCCTCGCAGTCCATGAACAATTCATGACATCCTAGAGCCGGTTTTCGAGATCGAAACTAAATAGCCACTCTGCCGTTCTGCAGGACTCGTTTCCCAGGCTCGTTCATGCGCGCTCTCATCCTTTCGGACATTCACGCGAACATGCAGGCACTGGCCGCCGTGCTGGCTGCAGCGCCGGAGCACGATATCGTGTGGAACCTGGGCGACGTCGTCGGCTATGGCGCTTCTCCGAATGAAACCATCGTCTGCCTGCGTGAGCTGAGCAGCATCTATGTGCGCGGCAATCACGACCGCGCGTGCTGCGGGCTGATGAACCTGGACGATTTCAATCCGGTGGCGCGCCATGCGGCAGAGTGGACGCACACGCAGCTCTCGCGCACGCGCCGCAAATGGCTCTGCGATCTGCCGCAGGGGCCGGTCACCGTTGGCGAAGGACTGGTGTGCGTGCACGGCTCTGCAGCGAATGAGGATATCTACGTGCAATCGCTTGGCGAAGCCATCGACGCGTTGCAGGCAGTGCCCGGCGCATGGGTAGAGTTCTACGGCCACACGCACGTGCAGGGCGGGTTTGTGCGCAGCGATGAGGGCTGGTTCGTCTTCAAGCCGGAATATACGTCGAAGCACAATGAGGAGTTCTTCGATCTGCCGATGCGCCGCGGCGTGCGCTACCTGCTGAATCCCGGCTCCGTCGGGCAGCCGCGCGATGGCGACTGGCGCGCGGCATTTGCAATCTACGACGATGTGGTGTCGGTTGTGCGCTTCTATCGCGTGCCCTACGACCTGGACCGCGCGCAGAAAAAGATCGTCGCGGCGGGCCTGCCGGAGCGGCTCGCAAGCAGGCTGGCTGAAGGTCTTTAGCTCGTCCGGTGCGGCATCACTTGCGCGGCGAAGCGCTCCATCTCCTCACGTTGCGGACTCGATTGCAGCAGCAACAGATCCACACCCGCCTCGTGAAATGCGGCGACGCGCTCCTTCACCTGCTCGGCCGTGCCCACCAGTCCGCTGCGCAGGCCGCGGTTCGAGACCGAGTAGTCTTCGAGCGATATCTTCTGCTCCAGCTTTGATCCCGTCACCCACTGCTGATAATTCTGATAGCCGCGCGCCGATTGCTGCACATCCGTGATGCGCGTCACCTCGCGCTGCGCTTCGGCTTCCGTGTCGCGCACGATCGCATAACCGGCAACGCCATAGATCATCGGCGGCAGGCCCAGCCGTTCGCGTCGCTCGCGCATATCCGTGATCTTGCGGCCGACAATCTCCGGCGGATCGCCATGCATCAGGTAAGCGTCGCATTTGCAGGCGATCAGGTTTTTCGCCGTCTCGCTTTCGCCGCCGGCATAAAGCGTCGGGCGCGGCCGTCGAACCGGTTTGGGCGCAAGTATGTTGTCTTCCACGGAATAGTAGCGGCCGCTGTAGCTGAAGTGCTGCTGCCGCCAGCAGCCGTCCATCACGTCAAGCCATTCCGAGGTTCGCGCATAGCGATCGTCATGCGTGTCAAAGTGCACGCCGTACTTCGTGGCTTCATCGGCCCACCAGCTCGAAACCACATTCAAAGTGAGGCGGCCGTTCGCGATGCGATCGATATTCGCGGCCTGCTTGGCCAGCAGTGCGGGATTGTGAAACGTCGGGCGCACCGCAACCATCAACTCCATCCTGCTGGTGATGGCGGCCAGCGCAGCCGCGGTCGACCACGCATCCAGCGATGGTGCCTCGACTCCCTTGATGTCGTTCAGATTCAGCTCAGCAATCAGCGAGAGGTCGTAACCCAGCGCTTCGGCACGCAGCGTGAGATCGCGACAGTACTCCCACGTCGCCGCCATCCTCTCGTCTTCCACATTGCGCAGCCAGCCGCCGAAGACCGGCATCCAAAAGCCATAACGCATCGCGTTCTCAGCCATGCGTCAGCTCGGGCACGCGTGTGTGACTGTGATTCTGGCTAGCGGCAGCTTCCGCCTCTAGCCAGTCGGCCAGCTTCGCAAAAGGATCGAAGCCGATTACGTTGACGCCATCGGCAACAAAGTTCGAGAGTGCGTTGATGTCGTAGTAGAGCCGCTGGCCATCCCGGTCATCGGTAATGTATTCCACTCCGCCAATCTCGATTCCGGCATGCTGCATGATGCGCTCCACATCGGCGATGACTTCGCGCGATGGCTCGTAGCCTTCCACGCGCAGGCCGCTCTTCGGCGCATCAACCGCGCAAGCCGCGCGGTTCAGGTCCACGCCGCTGGTGGTGCGGCAGATGTCTGCCGGGCACAGGTCGAAGGTCTCGCCGGTGATGTGAACCTTGATGGCATAGAGATAGCGGCCGTTCAGCACCTCGACGCGAACGATATGCGCGTCTCGCGCGGGAATGAATTCCTGCACCAGCGCGGTAGAGTCCATGCCGAGAGCAAGGCCCTCCGGCGTGCCGGCGGGCTGGGCGGCTGCCGCGGCAAGCTGCGTCGGATGATCGAAACGCTTCACGCCCGCGCCGCTGCCGCCGATATTCGGTTTGACCACGACGGGCCAGCGCAGTCCATCCGTAACCGATGTTGCCTGCGCCGTGCGATGGATGACTCGCGCCTTCGGATACGGAAGTCCAAGGCTTTCGAGCAGAGATAGCTGCGCCGCCTTCGACAGTTCTGTGCGGAAAGCCTTCAGTCCGTTGATGACGCGCACGCCGCGCCGCGCCAGATGTTCGAGGAAGCCGAGCGTGTAAAAGATCTGATCCCCATGATCTCGATTCCACGCCGATGGGCTCATGCGGTTGAAGACCAGCGCGTACTCCTGCTCGGGATGATCTTTCGGCGCGAAGGTGTGCTCCGGCGCATGCAGCTTGACGTAGCTGGTGCCGCGGCGGTCAAGCTCGGCAAAGAGCGGCTTGAACCAGTTCGGTTGCTCGTAGTAGATGGCGATGGGCAAAGAAGACGACGGCATGGCACTCCTGTGACGCGACAGCGGGCACCGCGGTTACAAGCCTCGCGGGCTGTCTCCAAGGTAGCAACCACGCCCAGATCCGGGCAAACGGAGGAGGGCAACCAGAGCCCGGCAAGCGGGTACGCGGGCAATGCCGGTCAGAAGGTGTAACGCGCCGTGAAGTTCAGATTGTGATTATTCGTATGGAAGGTGGAGGTAACGATCTGAATGGCGGCTCCGAACATAACAGCCTCGCGCCGCTTTGGGTCCTTGGGATAAAACTTGAATGGCCCGGCCAGCACGCCAGGCGTCACAAAGTTCTGCTTCTTGCCGTCGTTCGCGCCCCCGTTGAACCAGGTCGCGTTGTCTTCTATCTCGACCCACGCCTGTTTCGCCATGTGGAATTGCGCGTTCGTGTTCCAGGCCAGCGAGCGCCCCAACTTATCCGCCTGCTCGGTGGGGATCAGTGCGCCGAAGCACGAGGTCACGTTAAACTTTCCGAAGCCCTTGCCCGCGCCCATGCTGGGCGTGATCGTCGGGTGAGCCGCGCCGTTCTTGTGATCGCCCGTCGGCACGGTCGCGTTGATAAACGCACTCACAACGTAGTTCCCCTCCTTCTCATTGCGCGACAGGAAACGGTACTTTCCCGAAAAGCCAAGGTCCCCAAAACCATCCACGGCGCCCTTGCTGTGCTGGAAATAATCCGGATAGAAGATGTCGATCTCGGTGTTCTTCAACGGGATCAGATTAATGCCGCGGCCGAAGCCGTAGTTCCATGCGGTGACGCGCGTGGGCGAAACGGTGCGGTAAAAATCCCCGCGCACCACCTGGATAAGCTGCGGGTACGGCGAAACCACCGGGGGCGCCCATTTGGGCTGCTGCGCCAGTGTTGCTGTCGCACGAGCCTGCCAGCGGGCAATGAAGCCGTCCTGTGCGTAAGCGTCTGTGCTTATGGAGATGATAGAAGCAAGGCAGCCGGCATAGAGAGCTCGGCGAAAAGAAGAACGTATCGGCAAACAGTACAAGAGCGGTGATCTCCCAAAGGTGGCAATCTACTGAACAGTTGGCAATGATTGCCTGTCAGCTTAGGAGCAGAGAGTGCAACGCCGCATCCATCAGAAGATGGGTTCTTCGCTCAACCCAAAACGCAATTCCTAAAAAAGCAGATTTGCCTTCCGCGGCAGCGGCAGATTGAAATGCTCATAGGCCAGTCGCGTCGCCACCCGCCCGCGCGGCGTGCGGTCGAGAAAGCCGATCTGGATCAGAAACGGCTCATAGACCTCTTCGAGCGCATCTTCTTCTTCGGCAAGCGTGGCCGCCAGCGTGTTCAGTCCGACCGGCCCGCCATCGTACTTCTCGATGATGGTCAGCAGCAGCCGGCGGTCCAGTTCATCGAAGCCGTGTGCGTCCACTTCCAGCATCTTGAGCGCGGCCTGCGCGGTGGCTCGGTCAATCCTGCCCGTTCCGCGTACCTGCGCGTAATCGCGCACGCGCCGCAGCAGCCGGTTGGCAATGCGCGGCGTGCCCCGGGAGCGGAGCGCGATCTCCGACGCACCGTCGGTATCAATCGGCACCTGCAGCACATCCGCGGAGCGTTCCACTACGTATTGCAATTCTTCCTCGGTGTAGAACTCCAGCCGCAGCAGGATGCCGAAACGTGACCGCAGCGGTGACGACAGCAATCCCGGCCGCGTCGTGGCAGCGACAAAGGTGAACGGGCGGATCTCCATCACATGTGTGCGCGCCGCCGGCCCCTGCCCGATGATGATGTCCAGCTTGTAGTCCTCGAGCGCCGTGTAGAGCTTCTCTTCCAGCACCGGCTGCAGACGGTGAATCTCGTCCAGAAACAACACCTGCCGCTCGCGCAGGTTGGTCAGGATGGCGGTCAGGTCGCCCTGGATCTGGAGCGCCGGCCCGGAAGTCTGCTGGAACGCGACATCCAGCTCATTCGCGATGATGGACGCCAGCGTCGTCTTGCCCAGGCCGGGAGGCCCGAAGAGCAGAACATGATCCAGCGCCTCGCCGCGGCTCTTCGCCGCCTCCAGCGCGATCGCCAGTTGCTCCTTGGCCTTCGACTGGCCAATGAATTCTGTCAGCCGCCGAGGCCGCAGCTTCAGCTCAAAGGAGCTGTCTTCCTCGCCACGCGTTGCTGAAACCAGCCGCTCCGGATCGTTATCACTGCGCTTCACAATCCGGAGTGTATCAACCGAGGAATTGTGAGTGGCTATTTCCGATAGTTCTGCGCGTAGGTGTCCTTCGGCAGCCCCGCGGCCAGCGCTGCTTCACGCCGCGTAAAAGCCTCCTGCCGGTTCATGCCGCCGCCCAAAACAACCAGAAAGGGCGCGTCACCCGTAGGCGAAAAGACCTGTGGCTCAAGCTGCGGATATTTCGCAGCCAGCTCGGCCGCCGCGCGCTGCGCTGCCGATTGGTGGGTATAGGTGTAGACCACGACATGCCACACGCTCCGATCGACGCCCCGTGCCGCCGGTTCTGCGGACGATTTTGCCGGCGATGGCCGTGCCGCCGGCCGCACCGTCTCCGGCGCGCCCATTGCGCCTGCTGCATTCCCCACTGGCGCGGCGGCGGCCGGGACATCTGCCGTGGCCGCTGCAGGCGTCTGCGGCTTGCTCGTAGCAGAGGGAGCTTCGCCGCTGATCGGCGCGGGCGGCGTTGGCCGCTTCAGCGCATACCAGAAGATCGCGAGCACGATCGCCATCAGCACGATGGCTGCAATCGTGATTGCCGGTCGCCTGCGTGGACGCGATTCGGGTTCATCCCGCAGCCTGGAAGCAGGAGTCGCAGCAGACTTCGCAACCGCTGCAGACTTCGCAACCGCTGCCGGCGTAGCTTCTGCTGCCGCCGGCGAACTCGCTGCCGCCGCGCCAGTCGTTACTGCGGGGCCACTCAGCACTCGCCGCATCGCAGTCAGCGAGCCATTCGCCGCCGCCCCGGCGCGCACCAGCGTGGCAAAGGGAGCGGGAAGCTGCAGCGCATCACGCTCGCTCCAAAAGCGCCGCCCGGTCAGCGCATGGTAGATCAGCGCGGCCAGCGCCGCCGCATCGCTCTGCCCGCGGCGCGGCATCAGGCAGTCGCTGCGCAGCTTGATGTTGTCGCCTACCCCCAGCACACCCGATGCATCGACGTGGCCATGATGCAGCCCGGCGGCTTCGACAGCTTCCAGCGCGCTCATCAGATTTTCGGTAACTTCGCGCGCTTCCTCCGGCACCAGCGTGCGGTCGCGCAGCACCTCGGCCAGCGTTTGATCGAAGGGCTCCATCACCGCGTAGACCAGCGACTCGTCGTCCAGCCGGCCCCTGCCGGTGCTGCGGATAACGAGAAGGTTCGGATGCTGAACCCGGGCCGCCGTCTCCAGACGCGACTGCACGCTGTCCTCGTCGTTCAACGCCTCGAAGACGCTGAGCACCGCGGGCTGTCCCGCGTCGTCCGTGGAGAACCATGCGGTGCGGCCTTCACTGCGCAGCAGCTTCCGCAGCGGCAGCCCGTTCAGCGTCTGTCCTTCGATCTCGTTCCAAAGCGGCATGTGCGTTCATCCCCGTGAGCGAAGTGTCTAACCAGAAAAAGCGGGCAGAAAAGCGGCGCGCCACGCTCATCCACGCGGCCGAAAGCCTATACGCAGCAAATGCCGGGCGCGCGGCATGGCCCGCGCCCGGCTGCGCTGCTTCTGTTCTTTGGTGAGTCTATCCGATTGGCTGATCGAAACGATCTAAGCGATCTAGGCCCTAAGCGAACTAGGCCAGGTTCACTTCGACCGGCACCGGGCCAACCAGGGACTGGCTCGAAGTCTGCTGCGTGGAGTTGCTGACCACCACGCGGCCGCCCGCGCCTGCCCGCGCCAGCAGACGCATGCCTTCGCCGGCCATCTCGCGCGCCATCTGGCGCAGCTCCTCAGGCCGCTCGTTGTGAGTATTGGTCAGCTCCACCAGCGCGGCAGCGGCCTTCAGCTTGGCCACGCCGTCAAAGGATGCCAGGCCCGCAGCGCCACCCGTGGCCTGGATGATGCTGTCGGCCGTGATCTTGAACATCGTGTCGCCCTGGATAACAAAGGCAACCAGATACTTTTCCGGGGTCGTGGGTGCAGTGCTCATGTGTAGCAGTCCTCTCGTGCAGTGTTGCCGGCTTTATTCAGAACACTCTGTGGGACGCAGTTGGGTCAAGAGCAGAACACGCGATTCCCAGTACACATTCTGGTTCCTGTGCCATTGCGATACCATCACGATGCACATGTCCGATTCCAATTCTTCCGCCAAACCTGCGCTCGCCACGCTGCTCACTGAAACGCGCTATAAGCCGAGCGAGCACATCGACGAGCTCTCCACGACCGAGATGCTTCAGGTGATCAACGCTGCCGATCGTGAGCTGGCCGATGCGGTGGCGCGTGAGATTCCCGCGATCGCCCGCGCCGTCGATGCCATCGCAGCGGCGCTTGCGCCCCAGACCGGTGACCTGTCCGGAGGCCGGCTCTTCTACGTGGGCGCAGGCACCTCGGGCCGCCTCGGCGTGCTCGATGCATCGGAGTGCCCGCCTACCTTCAACGTGCCCGCAACGCTGGTGCAGGGCTTCATCGCCGGCGGCGATTACGCGCTGCGTCATTCCATCGAAGGCGCGGAGGACTCGGCAGAGCTGGGCGCGACCGACCTGCGCGCCCATGGGTTCACCGCGAACGATGTGCTTGCCGGTATCGCTGCCAGCGGGCGGACTCCCTACGTGCTGGGCGCGATGGAGTATGCGCGATCGCTGGGCGCAGTCACCATCGGGGTAAGCTGCGTGCCGGATTCCGAGGTTGCACGCGCGGCCGAGATCGCCATTACGCCCGCGGTCGGCCCGGAAGTGATCACCGGCTCGACGCGGCTTCGCGCAGGCACTGCGACCAAGCTGGTGCTGAACATGCTCTCCACCGGCGCCATGATCAAGCTCGGCATGGTCTACAGCAACCTGATGGTGAACGTGCAGCCCACGAACGAGAAGCTGGCCGACCGGGCAGAACGTATCGTCGTCGAGCTCACCGGCTTGCCCCGCGAGCGCGCCTCGGCTCTGCTGCGAGAGGCAGGATCCATCAAGGCCGCCGTCCTGATGCACGCGCGCGGTCTGAGCCGCGAACAGGCAGAGGCGCTGTTGCAGGGCGCACACGGACATCTGCGCCACGCCATGGAAGCAGCGGCTCGCTAAACGACGCGTCCGGTACACTGAACAGGACGCGTCCTCATGTCCGCAGATACCATTCCCACAGCCGTGATGCCCGTTTCTGCAAGCGAGGCCTCCGGCACAAAGGAGCGCGCCGGCCACCATCTCCGCCGCTTCCGATTCGATCGCCCGCAGAAGATTGCCGCCCTGCTGCTTCTTCTGCTGCTGGGGCAATGCGTGTGGCACATCTCACGAACCCCGCTGACCGAAAGTGACTACCAATACGCGCGCTGCGGACGGGAGATGTGGGAGCGCCCCTCGCCCATCGCGGGCTACTTCACCAGTTGCGGCAATATTCACGACGGCGTGCTGGCCTATCGCATGGCCGGGCTGCCGCTTACGCTGCAGCGCTTGATCGCCGGCCAGGGCAGCGATACCAGCACCTGGGAAATGCGCCACGAGCTGAGCTACGTCCGCCTGCTGCTGCGCTTTCCCTTCACCATGGCGGCGCTGCTGCTGGGCGGCGCGCTGTGGTGGGTCACGCGACGGCTCTTCGGCAATTCCGGCGGCTTTGTCGCTCTGGCGTTCTACTGTGTTTCGCCGGCCATCGTCGCCGCGGGCTCCCGCCCGAATGCCGAAATCACAACCGCATTGGGTATCTTCGCCGCAATCTACACCGCCATCGGCGTCGCGCATGCCATGCAGGGACCGCGCCGCAAGTGGCGTCCGCGCATTGTGCTGCTGGCAGCAGGACTCGTGCTTGTCGCCGCCTCACATTCCGCCGCGCTGCTGCTCACCCTGCCGCTGGCCTTCATCTTCATGCTCTACCTGGCGGAGCGCAATCGGACCGCCGTGCCCATGGTCATGCTCGCGGGCACCGTTGGCGCATTTTTTCTGCTCTTTGCCTGCTACGCCTTCCATCCCGACGCGCTGACCTACTACTTCCGCTCCGGCGCCGGCAGGCTTGGCCTCAGCACCATGGCGGCGCGTGCGCATCTCGTCTCTTTCGGCGATGCCGGTTTCGCCATCGCGCTGGGTGCCGCTCTGCTCCTGTATATCGCGACATGGCGCTCACGCTACTTCGGCAACACCGCGCCGCTGCTGATTGCGCTCTGTCTTCTGCCGCTGGTCACCACCGGAATCTTCGGCCAGCCATGGCTCTGGGCGCTGCCCTTTTTGATGACCTTCGTCGGAGGCGTCTTCGCCGATGCGCTGGAAACCCGGCACGGCCGAATCTTCCGCTGGGCGATCATGGCCATGGTGGCTCTGCAGGCCCTTCTGACCATCGCGCTCCCCGCGCTACCATAGGTCCTCCTGCATGACTCAGCCCGCAGAAGACCTGAACCCTCCGCATGCGGCATCGTTATCCGCATTTTTGGATCGGACATCCCACAGCACCGAAGGGCCTTCCGCAATGCGCTGGTATTGGCTGGTGCTGTTGTGGGCCGTGGCGGCACTGGTCATGGCCAGCCACCGTCCATCCAGCCTCCTGCATCCGCAGTTCTGGGCTGAGGATGGAGAGATCTGGTATCAACAGGCCTACCAAAATGGCCCTCTGCTGCCGTTAGTACAAACTCAGGCCGGTTATTTCCAAACCTTCCCACGGCTCGCCGCGGATACAGCGCTTCACGTTCCGTTTCATCTCGCGCCTCTGATCATGAATCTCTTCGCGCTGGTGGTGGAAGGCCTTCCTGTGGCCTTTCTACTGTCGTCACGAGCAGCAAGTTGGGGATCATTCAGGGTACGGGCTGCCATGGCGCTGGTCTATCTTTGCTTGCCCAACTCGGCGGAGTGGCATGCAACGGTTACAAACTCGCAGTGGGTGCTTTCATTGCTGGCCATTATGGTGTTGCTGGCGGCGCTCCCGCGCGACTGGATGGGCCGCGCATTCGACCTGGCCGTGCTCACCTTGTGCGGACTAACCGGGCCATTCTGCATTCTGCTGCTCCCCATGGCATGGATCATGGCGTGGCGGCGCCCGAGCCGCTGGCGGACCGTCTGTGCTGCACTCGTCACCGCATTGGCGCTAGTGCAGGCGTGGGCGGTTGTCGCAAATCGTCATGCGGCCCCGGATCTCGGCGCCAGCATTCCGCTGCTGTTACGTATCTTGGGTATACGGCTGTTTCTCGGCTCGCTTGCGGGAACTCTCGGGCCGCTCGCGTCCCCCGCGGTGCCACTCATTCTTCCGGCCGCCGTTACCGTTATCGGATTCCTGCTCATGGCGCTTGCCTTAAGGAAGAGTTCGCTGGAGTTGAAGCTGTTCACGCTGTACGGCTTCGCAGTGCTGGCAGCGGCCCTGCGCTCGCCCCTGGCGACCACATCATCCCTGCCGCAGTGGACGGGACTCCTGTATGGTGCTGGATCCCGCTATTTTCTAATTTCGATGATTGCGTTTCTGCTATGCGTCGGGAGCCTTGCCCTGCGTGCACAGACTCGTTGGGTTCGTGTCGCAGCAATCGTGGCGTTATGCATTTTCCCTTTCGGGGTGGTGCACAACTGGGTGGATCGTGCGCATGGGGCTCAGATGCGCAGCTATGACGGCTTCCATGCCAAAGCACTCCGCTTCGAGGCCGCGTCACCCGAAACGACCATGACTCTACCCATTGAGCCCCAGGGCTGGTCTGTAACACTGACCAAGCATTGAGCGCTCGTCTAACCCAGGTGCGTCATCGGGCGGCGATACATCGTTGGCAGCAACTCGGCCTTTTGTGGCGGCGCCTGCATCACTTCGAGAAACGCGCTCTGGAATGCCTGCATCTCCTGCGCGGTTCCCACTGTGATGCGCACATGTGTCGGCCACGCACGGCCAATGTAGACCTTCTTCGCCTGCATCGCGGCGATCACCTGATTCGCATCCCGCCGGGTATCCAGCATGAAGCAGTTGCTCTGCGATTGGGTATAGCTGTAACCCTGCCTGTCGAGCCACGCGAAGGTCTGCTGGCGATTATCGGCATTGATCTTCTTGCGCTCCGGAATCATCTCCGGATGCTGCAGGCTCGCGTTCGCCGCTGCAGCAGCGGTGATGGGCATGGCATTCATTCCGTAGGTCTGCAGCTTCGCCAGCAGGTCGGGCCGGCCCGCGGCAAAGCCGCAGCGCAGACCCGCCATGCCGTACAGCTTTGAGAAGGTGCGCAGCACGATGACATCCTCGCCCGCCCGCGCCATGTCCATGCAACCGGGCTGGTCCGCAAAGTGGTAGTACGCTTCGTCGATCAGCAGAATCGACCCCTTCGGCTTGTTCTTCAGCGCCCAGGCGATGTCTTCCTTCGGCGTCGTAGTGCCGGTCGGGTTGTTCGGGTTGCAGATATAGAACACGCCCGCGTTGGGGCTGGCTGCGATCATCGCCTTCACGTCGTGAGCGTGGGTGTCCCGCATCAGCGGCACTCTGAGGGTCGTTGCTCCGGCCATGTCCGCAGCGCGCATCCCGGCCTCGTACCCCGGATCGGCAGTGACATACGGGCGCGACGGACCGGTGAAAGCCATCACAGCGTAGTGCAGCGGCTCGCTCGAGCCCGCGTAAATGGCCAGAGAGTCTTCGCTCAACCCTTCCTGCTGCAGGATTGTTTTGCCCAGCGCGGCAGTTTGCTCAAAGTCATAACGGCCTCCGCGCGGAGCGATATCACTGCACGCTGCGCAGGCCACCTTGCACGGGCCAAGCGGGTTTTCATTGGCGTTGATGAGCACGGCATCCGGTGGAATCGGCTGCATCCCTCCATGGAAGCGGCTGGCATGTTTCAGGCCGTTCGAGCCCGATTGTTGCGCTCCCCCGGCTGTGGCCCAGGCGAGGTGCGCTTCCGTCACAATGGGCACAACGGCCGCTGCGGAAGCAAATCGCAGGAAGGAACGGCGGGAGACGGAAGAAGAGCTATCGGTGGGCATCAGGAATCCTCCAGATCTGGCGGCGGGGGTATAACCTCGTGAACGTTGCTGGCGCTGGCAGGGGCAGGGCTGGCGCGCTTGGCATCGAGTCAACGAGGGCTCGACCTGACGAATCGGATGGGAACACTCTACTCCGCCTATCCTGCGGTTCCAAGCAGAGCTTTCCATATGGCAAAAGGCACAAAGGACATTTCAGCGGGTTAGGAGCCGGCGAAATAAGCCCTTCGGAATCATCCCAGTGACGCGGAAAGATGCGTCCATTCTTGCTAAAATGGAGGCAGAGCTCATGGTTACATTTCTGCCGTGAACGGGCCTCTGGCAATTTCGCTGTAGGTGTAAACAAGAACGCCAATGTCCGCGTGGCTTTTCCGTCAAGAAAAGCCACACCTCGTGGAACTTGGCTGTACGCAGTAACAGTGAAATTGCTCTAGGGCACGTGTTTTCGGCCCTGTGACCAGCTCTTCCTATCTATGGCAGACGATCAGAATCCACAGCTTCCCCTCGGCGGTCCGGACGGCAACAGCGGAGACGGCCCCAAGCCGCCCACAGGCCCCGGAGCCGCCAACATGATTCCCATCAACATTGAAGACGAGATGCGCCGGTCGTATCTCGACTATTCGATGTCGGTCATCATCGGCCGTGCGCTGCCCGATGTGCGCGACGGCTTCAAGCCCGTGCATCGGCGCATCCTGTACACCATGCACGAGATGGGTCTGCAGCACAATAAGAAGTACACCAAGTGCGCCAAGGTCGTCGGCCAGGCCATGGGTCAGTACCATCCGCACGGCGACTCCGCCATCTACGACACCATGGTGCGCCTGGCCCAGCCCTTCAGCCTGCGCTATCCCATGGTTGATGGCCAGGGCAACTTCGGCTCTGTGGACGGCGATCCCCCGGCGGCGATGCGGTATACCGAAGCGCGCATGATGCGCATCGCCGGCGAAATGCTCGCCGATATCGACATGGAAACCGTCGATATGAATCCCAACTACGACGAGAGCACGCTGGAGCCGGCAGTGCTGCCGGCGCGCGTCCCGAACCTCATTGTCAACGGATCGAACGGTATCGCGGTCGGCATGGCGACCAACATTCCGCCGCACAACCTGACCGAGATCATCAACGCCACCATCGAGCTGGTGAACAATCCGCATGCCGGGTTGGCCGAGGTGCTCAAGCACGTCCAGGGGCCGGATTTCCCCACCGGCGGCTTCATCTATGGCCGCAGCGGCATTCCCGAGGCCTATCGCACCGGACGCGGACGCTTCCTGATGCGCGCCAAGTGCGCCATCGAGAACATCTCCGGCGGGCGTCAGGCCATCATCGTCACCGAGATTCCTTATCAGGTGAACAAGATGAAGCTCATCGAGCGCATCGCCGACCTGGTGAACGACGGCGTGATCACCGACATCGCCCGCGACGAATTTCGCGACGAGAGTGACCGCGACGGCATGCGCATCGTGATCGGCCTCAAACGCGGCTCCGAAGCGCAGATCGTCCTCAATCAGCTCTACAAGCACACGCAGATGCAGGAGAGCTTCTCCATGATCTTCCTCGCGGTGGTCAATGGCCAGCCGCGGGAGCTGCCTCTGCCCGATGCGATCCGCCATTTCATCGACCATCGCGTCGATGTTGTCCGCCGCCGCACCGCCTACCTGTTGCGTAAGGCGCGCGAGCGCGAGCACATCCTGCTCGGCTACCAGATCGCGCTCGATCACCTCGACAACGTGATCAAGATCATTCGCGGATCGTCATCGCGCGCGGACGCCCGCGAAAACCTCTTCCGCTTCTTCTCCGGCACGAAGATCCAGTTGCGCGGCGCGGAGCTCAAGGGCGTCTCGCTCGATGCGGCGAAGTACGGCATCGACATGGCGACGCAGACCACGGCTACGCTGATCCTGAGCTATCGCCAGATCGATGCCATCCTTGAACTGCAGCTCTATCGTCTGACCCAACTATCGATCGACGAGCTGCAGAACGAGCTCAAGCAGGTCCGCGACAACATTGCTGAGTACGAATCGATTCTCGCCTCGGAAAAGAAGCTGCGCGCGGTCATCGTCAAGGAGCTGGAGCAGGTCCGCAAGGACTTCGGCGACGAGCGGCGCACCCATATCCTCGACGAAACCGCCGAGCTGCAGCTCGAAGACCTGATCGCCGACGAGCAGGTCGCCGTTACGGTCTCGCATTCCGGGTACCTTAAGCGGACGCCGATCTCCACCTACCGCCAGCAGCGGCGCGGCGGCACGGGCCGTCTGGGCATGAAGACTCGCGAGGAAGATTTCGTCTCACAGCTCATCGTGGATTCGACGCACGCCTACCTGCTGTGCTTCACCAACACCGGCCGCGTCTACTGGCTGAAGGTCTACGAAGTCCCGGACGTGGGTGCAGCGGGCAAGGGTAAGTCCATGGCCAGCCTCCTGAACCTGCAGCCGGGCGAGACCGTGCGCACCATCCTGGCGCAGCGGAATCTGGAAGAGGAAGGCAAGTTTGTCTTCTTCGCAACACAGAAAGGGACGGTCAAACGCACGCCGCTCAAGGACTTCTCCAATGTGATGGCTCGCGGCATCATCGCCATCGGCATTGATACGGACGACGAGCTGATCGGTGCGCGGATCACCTCTGGAGACGAAGTCGTCTTCCTGGCAACGCATGACGGCATGGCCATCCGCTTCGATGAAAAGGATGTCCGCTCCATGGGCCGGCCGGCATACGGCGTGCGCGGCATCGACCTCTCCAAGGGCGATTATGTCGTCGGCCTTGCGGTGACTCCAAAAGAACGCAAGAAGAACGGCAACGGCGGCGATTGTGCCTGCCTTATCCTCTCCGTCACCACGCAGGGCTTCGGCAAGCGCACGGATGTGGACGAGTATCGTCTGCAGACACGCGGAGGCAAGGGTGTCATCAACCTGAAGACCATGGCGCGCAATGGCAAGGTGAATGCAATCCTGTTGGTCGATGAGTCCTCCGAGCTGATGGTGATCAGTCAGTACGGCAAGATCATCCGCATCGACACCAAGACCATCCGTGCGGCGGGCCGTTCCACGCAGGGCGTGAAACTGCTGAACCTGGAGCCGGAGGACAAGGTCGCGGCCGCGGTCGTTATCCCGCCGGAAGAAGCCAAGATCGAGCCGGAGAATGGCTCGTTGCTTCAGTAATCACAGAGCACACGCGGCACAAATGGGGCCTCCTGCAAGGAGGCCTCGTTTTGCATCCGCCAAGCATATCTGCTTTCTGGTCGCCGCGAAGAAGCGGCTATCTATAATCAGAGCTTCATGCTGACATCTGCACGTATCGCGGCCGCCCGCGAGCGCATCCGCGATTTCCTCTACTACTCGCCCTGCCAGGTATCGCACGATCTCTCCGAGCTTGCGGACCATCCGATCTATCTGAAGCTCGAGAATCTGCAGCGCACCGGCGCCTTCAAGGAGCGCGGCGCGCTCAACCGGCTGCTGCAACTCACGCCGGAAGAGCGCGCGCACGGCGTCATCGCCGCAAGCGCCGGCAACCATGCGCAAGGTGTGGCCTTCCATGCGGCGCGCCTAGGTATTCGCGCACGCATCGTCATGCCGCAGCCCACACCGCTGGTCAAGGTCTCCGCCACCCGCGGCTTCGGCGCGGAAGTCATCCTGCACGGCGCAAACTACGACGAGGCTTGCGAAGAGGCCACGCGTCTGCAACAGGAGAAGCGGCTCACCTTCATTCATCCCTTCGATGATGAAGAAGTCATCGCCGGGCAGGGCACAATTGGCCTGGAAATCCTGGAGCAGCTTCCGGATGTCGAAGCCATCGTCGTCCCCATCGGCGGCGGCGGGCTCATTGGCGGTGTGGCGTGCGCGGTAAAGGAAGCCCGCCCCGACGTCCGCATCGTCGGCGTGCAGACGGAGCGGCTGGCCTCCATGCTGCGGGCGGTCGAAGCCGGTGCTCCGGTCACGCTTCCCGCGCAGGCCACCATCGCGGATGGCATAGCCGTGCGTCGTGCCGGCGAGCGCACCTTCCCCCTGGTCCAGCGTTATGTGGATGAGATCGTCACCGTCGACGAAGAAGAGATTTCCAGCGCCATCCTGGTGCTTCTGGAAAAAGAAAAGACGCTTGCCGAGGGAGCCGGGGCTGCGGCGCTCGCCGCCTTACTGCAGGGCAAGACCCACCTGAAGGCCGAGAAGACGGTTGCGCTGGTATGCGGCGGCAACATCGATGTCACGCTGCTCTCCCGCATCATCGAGCGCGGCCTGGCGAAGGACGGGCGGCTGCTGCGTATTCGTGTCTATCTGCTCGACCGCCCGGGATCGCTGCACCAACTCACCCGCATCCTTACCGAATGTGAAGCGAATATCGTGCAGACGAGCCATAACCGCTCCTATTACGGCGTGAACCTGGGTGACACAGTCATCGAAATCACGCTGGAGACGCGCGGCGCTGCCCATATCGCAGCCATTGCCGATGCATTGACCGCCGGCGGCTACCGGCACGAGCGCGTACATTGATGAAGCTGGATACAACAAGAGCGCCCGGTAAGGGGCGCTCTTGTCTGCTCAATCAAAACGACTAGCCTGGGAAAAACAAGTGCAGCAGTGTTGCAGATCCAGCGAAGCCGTGAAGTGCTCTACTCGGCTTCTTTCTTCGCGAATTCCTTCAGCTTGGAGACGCTGTCAATGTTCGACGCCTGCAGCAGGCCCGAGTTGCCGCAGTTGTCCACCTCGTAGTCATTGAAGTTCTTGTGGACGAAGAGCAAATACTGCTTGCCCGTCTGCATGGGAAACTTGGTGGGGCTGTTTTCGCTGAAGATGTGCACGACGTCGGTCGAGATCATGCGTCCCTTCAGGACGCGGTCCACGTGCACCACATAGTCGATGCCGTCCAGGTGAAAGGACGAATCCGGAACCGGCTGGGCGAATTGGACAGTGGCGACCATGGTTGTGCCGGCGTCCTTCAGCTCCTCGTTCAGCGAAATTCGGTTGCTCTGACATTGTGCAAGGCAGGTGGCAGACGCCGCGGCGATTGCCAACGAAACGATCAAGGTCTTCATGTGTTGCCTCCCAAACTGCAAATGCTGCTCTGTACTGCGCGTGAATGGAGAATCCCACGCGGGGTGGAAATGACAAAGCGAAACCACGGCCGGCGGCAGACTTTCGCCCTTACGGGGGACTGCACTTTCCGGGGTAGTCAAGTTCGTGCAATTAGTACTGGGGTAATGGAAGTATTGTCACAAACTTGTCTCGATGCCGTTGTAAATTTCTCAAACGAGGCACCTTACTGGCCAATGTTCACTTTCTTGCCAACGTAGCAATTACCTGGTTACCCGATTTGAGATTTCGCTTCAAAAGACAACTGACACCCGCTCGGTACCCCTCGCAAGGTGAACGCGGGTGCAATATGGACAAGAGCAATGCACGCAAGGCGTACAGCACGCGCCGTCAGGCAGATGGTCGTGAACCATGGCTGGGCCGCGGCCGTGCGGACGGCACGCGAGCGGCTTAGGCGCCGGCTGCGCCGCAGGTCGTCGCCTGCCGACACCACCGCCTGGCTTCCCACCGCACAGCACGAGTTCGACCGCCGCTATGGCGTGGACACCAGCGGCCTCGTCTGGAGCGTGAATCTGAAGACAGGCAGCCCCAGCGACGCATGGAACACCGCGTACTATGCCATCCCGCCGTCGGTCTTTCATCACGCCATGGCGCAGGTTCCGGAGACGCTGATGCGCTCCGCCACATTCATCGACCTCGGTTGCGGCAAGGGCCGCGCCGTGCTGCTCGCCTCGGAGTATCCGTTTGCGCGGGTGGTCGGCGTGGAGATCGCGCCTCAGCTTCATCACGTGGCGGTCTACAATGCGGCGCGCTTTACGGTTGCTCGCCAGGCCGAAGGGCGCAACGGCGGGCCGCCGGTCGAGGTTCTGCTCGAAGATGCGGCCCAGTACCGATTCCCCGCCGGACCGCTCGTTGTGTATCTCTACCACCCCTTCTGCCGGCCGGTGCTGGAACAAGTCATGGCGAACCTCAGCCAGTCCCTGGCACAGGAACCTCGGCAGGTCGCAGTCCTCTACATCAATCACGAGCTGCGCGATGTGCTCGATCGCGCACCCTTCCTGCGCCAGGCGTGGAGCGCTACTGTGGCCATGGACTTAAGCGATCGTCTCGCCGACCGGGTCGGATCGAGCGCCGAAGACTGCGCCGTTTATCTGACGGTATGACATCGCCTGCGCATCGTACTCTGTGAGTAAGGCGGCTCGGCTCCGGGTTCGCCGATCATTGATAGATCCGAAAGGCAGGAAATATGGCAAGTGAAGTGACGCTGGATGCAGCGCGCCGCGTGATCGCGGCAGCAGAGAAAAAAGCTCAACAGATCGGCCAGCCTATGAACATCGCCGTGGCAGACGAGGGCGGCAACCTGGTGGCGCACGTGCGCATGGATGGCGCCTGGATGGGTTCTGTGAACATCTCAATCAACAAGGCCTGGACGGCGCGGGCATTCGATATCACCACGAAAGATCTCGGAGAGAACTCGCAGTCCGGAAATCAGTTTTTCGGCATCCACGCTTCGAATGGCGGAAAGGTCATGATCTTTGCCGGCGGCATTCCGTTGAAGAAGGGTGGCAAGGTGGTCGGCGCCATCGGCGTCAGCGGCGGTTCCGGCGAACAGGACCACGCGGTCGCCGAAGCGGGTGCTGCGGCTTTCGGTTCGTAGCCGCCGCGATTACGAACACTACCCGAGGCACAGGCATCTGCGGCGGAACGTATCCGCCTGGGCACTTCGCCGCCGCGCGAAGGAAGCATTAGGATGAAGACCTCTGGCATTCTTCGCGTACCTCGACCGTCGTCGCAAGTGGTGTGAGATCTATAGTCGCTGCAGAGCTGCTTGATGTCCCCCAAAAGGGGCGTTGCTACGACGCGCGGATGTCACACACACTTGTGAAACGGTTTGGTCCCGGGCATGCGCTGTCTTCACCCTTGTCGTTATCCATTTGCCGCTCTTGCTGTACTTCTCTGCCTTGGACTTCTGCTGCCGCAAACGGCCGAGGCCCGAAGGCATAGAGCCAGTGCGCATCCGCGCCGGCACCATGTGCACCCCCACACCGCGCGCGCACTGCGTCACGCCCGCCGCCATGGCACGGAAGCCGTACGCGCGGCAGCACGCACCGAAACTGCGCGTGTAGCCCGCGATGAAGATACCGATGACGAGTCGGAATCCGCATCCGTGAACGTGCCGGAGATGCCGCTGGCCGCCATGAATCTGCCGCCGTTGCGGGGCACGCATGAATCCTTGGTGCGGCAGAACGAGCGCGCCGAGCAGGACGGCATCCTGCGCGTCAAGGACAATGATGATCTCGCCACACTGCGCCGCACAGGCAAACTGGTCGCGCTGCCGGAGCTCGCCTCCATGCGCGTGGACAGCCGCCTGCCGGCAAACCGCCGTTATTGCCGTGCCTGGACCGGCCGCTTCCTGGACGATCTCGCGCGCGTGCACTACGAGCGCTTCCACAAGCCCCTGCAGGTAAACTCCGCCGTCCGCACCGTCGAGTTCCAGCACCACCTGCGGCACATCAACGGAAACGCCGCACCGGCGGAGGGCGATGTCGCCTCCCCACACCTCACCGGCGAGGCCGTGGACATCGCAAAGAAGGGGCTCACCGCATCCGAAGTTGCATGGATGCGCGCCTATCTGCTGCCCCTGCAGACCGCGGGCAAAATCGACGTAGAAGAAGAATTCCAGCAGTCCTGCTTCCACGTCTCCGTCTACAAGTCATACATCGCGCCTCACAAAGCCTTCGCAGAGGTGCCGCACTCCTCCGTACTGCTGGCCAGCGGCGTGCGCTGAAGCAGTGAACTTGTCATCCTGAACGTAACCGAAGGTGGAGTCAGGGACCTGCCCCGAGCCTGTCGAGGGGATCTGCTGAACCTTCCCGTTCGATATCGGCGCCGACGACACCGCACAACTGATCACAGCTAGCGCGCGGCCATGTAGCTGCCGAGCAATCCCCGCAGCCGCACCGGCACCCAGCGCCCGCGACGCTGCCATCGGCGTGCCGCATGCGCAGTCGCTAGCTTCACCGGATGGAGCGCCGAGCGGCGGCTGTCGATGGAGACGGTCCGCATCAGCACCGGATCGCAGAAGCGGCCGAGCGAGGCGGAGGCGCCATTGACGAAATGCATGGAGGCGATACCCTGCGTGATGAGTCGCTCGATAAGGTAGCCGCGCAGCACGAGCGAGAGACTCATGCCGTGGATCGACTCGTCGTTGTATTGCGAGAGGACATGTACGTGATTGCCGGCGAGGACACCGGAGAGCACGGAGACGAGACGGCCGTCGGGAGCGGCGATGCCGGCAAGTAGGGGCGCGCCGAACTGGCTGAAGAAGCGGTGGTCGCGCAGGTCATACTCGTGCGTCTCTGGAGAATCGGCCTGCCTGTTCAGCGAGTGGACGGCGGATTCGTAGGCGGCAAGCGAAAGCTCCGGGAGGAAGCGATAGCCCAGCTCCTCTGCGCGGCGCCGATAGTAGCGGAAATTGCGGCGGGTATGCGAGCCCATCGTATTCAGGAAACCCTCATAGGTCGCGCCCTCCCCCGAACTTTCGTCTGGGATCGGATCCGGGATAAGGCTCAGCCAGTCGCCCTGCTGACGAATTTCGGACTTGCACCAGACCTGCAGGCCGGGCCGCTGGAGCCGTAGGACGGGCAAAATCTCCTTGCCAGTGGAGCGCCACCACAGGCGCAGCGCGTGGACTCCGTTGCTCATCAAGTGCTGGCAGGCGGTGGCGATGACCTCCGCTTCGCGCTCCGGCGCGGCAAGCACCAGGCCGCGGCCCATGCGGTCGCCGCCGAAGACCCAGCCGGTGGGCCGGCCGGCGAAGAGCAGCTCCTCGGTGTAGACAACGCCCACCAACTGTCCGTGTTCGTAGCAGACAACGACGCGCGGGCGCCGCGAATCGGCAACACGCGGCAGAAAGTAATCCGGAAGGCCGGTGCTGTCCTCGGTGTGGAGCGTGTCCGCGGCAAGCGTGCGGATGGCCGGTGCAACGCGGTCGAGTTCGTCCCTGGATTCCAGCAGGGCGGGTTCGAGCGGAGCGGATTCGAGCCGGGCGAGTTCCATGGCCATCCTGACTTTATGCTGGTCCCTACAGTTGCAGGAATCTGCAAATGCAGGCAAGGATTTGACGGATTCGAGTCATTACCGTCGCACGCTTTACTGGGTACGAAGCGGTAGCCCGCGGGGCTGCTCTGAGAAAGGAGAACCATTTCGGGACTGGGCCGGCGACTAGCCGCCAGTTAAAAGACAAGCCCCCGGCGATTGCCGAGGGCCTGTCTATGGGCTGCAGCTACTTCACTGTTGCGTTGACGACCTGCTCCCACTTGGCTCCCGCGGTATTGATTGCAAGGACGGCAAAGCGATGGCTGCCCGCAGGCAGGCTGAGGGTTGTGTTTAGCGTCGTGCCAGTGCTTTCGGCGTACTTCTCTACGCCGTCTATCCAGACCTCCATCCGCGCGAATGTGTTGGTCACGGTTCCTGCCGCTTGGATCTGCACCGGTGACGGGACTGACGCGCCGCTGGCAGGCGCGCATACATGGACGCCAGGAGATGCCGGCGCGGAGCAGGATGCACCGCTGGCGACCGTAAGGGTGAAAGATTTCTTCTGCAGAGTGTTGTCCCATCCGGCGCCGTAGACGGTGATGGCATGGCTGCCGGCCGCGAGCGGCACCGAGGCATCGAGGAACGAGTAGTTGGAGAAGGCGTGGGTGAGTTGTTCGGCCACCTTCTTCCCGTCGACCCAGACAGCGGCCGTACGCATGGGCGTGGGGCCGGCGGCGGCGACCGAAAATTTGACCGGTGAGGTGGCGGATGCGCCAGGCGTGCAGACCTGTACGCCTTCCGCAAAGCCGCTGAGTCCGCACCCGGGGAAGTTGCCGGTGCTGGTGTTGCTGAGCAGCTCAATGGTATCGGTCGTTCCTCCATTGAACCGGTCAAAAACGAGATCGGGCTTTGTGTCCAAGGTAGTACGGACCGCGTAAAGCAGGCCGATCTGGTACAGATTCTGATAGACGAATTGCTCCGGGCCGAAGTTACCGGAACCTGTACCAAGTCGAACGGCAACCTCGGTGTTCGCAGAGGACGTACTGCTGCAGGTGTTTTCGTCGTAGACAAGATCATTGAGGCCATCCCCATTGAAGTCGGCAACGGTGATGTTTTCAGAGCCTTGTCCTGCGCACTCGCTGGTGGCGGTCGTCTTGTAGCTCAAGGTGCGGTTCGAGTTGCCGGTAAAGATAGACAGAACGGGAAGGAACTTGGTGCCCCCGGCTCCAGGTGTGCTCGCAACGGATACGATATCGCTACGACCGTCATTGTTGACATCGGCGGCGATTGCGGAAAAGTCGTAATACTTGTTGGGATCGGTGGTCAGAGAGGGAGAACCCAGGTGCCCCGCGCCATCGCCATACCAGACCTGAACGGTGGTTGGAAGCGGATTTTCTTTTGCAGTTGCGCTGTCGTAGGTGATGCCGTAGATGAGAGCGATATCCGGCTTGCCGTCTCCGTCGAAGTCGCCGGTAACGGCACCGGTGGCGGCCTGTTTGGCGAGTGAGCCAGTCGAGGCGACGATGGTCTGACCCTTGCTGAAAGTGCCATCGCCATTGCTGATCAAGAGTTGCAAGGTGGCCGAGCCACCAGCACCGTCACCGAAGTAAGATCCGACGAGATCGGTCTTGCCGTCGTGATTCAGATCGGCGGGAATCAGAGAGCTGAAGGCCGAACCCAGGCCTGTCGAAGTTCTGGGGGCCTGAAAGGTGCCGTCGCCATTGCCCAGGTACACGGAGAGGACTCCCGGAGATCCAAGAGCAGCGAAGTCGAGCTTGCCATCGTTGTTGAAGTCGCCTACGGCCCGAACCAAATCGGGCATAGCCATCGGCGCCTCATAGGATCCGTCTCCGCTGGAGAGATAGAGCTGATCGATGTAGGTCTGGCTGGTGGGGTTGTAGGTGATCACCACCAGGTCTTCGCGACCGTCGTTGTTGAAGTCTCCATGCGCGACGACATTCGAGACGCTTCGGACTTGCGCGACCTGTCGAGGCTGGAATGAAAGCTGAGCGAGAGAAGACACTGGCAGAAGGGCGCAACCCGCGAGCAGCGCCGCAAGCGAATACATGGACCGGGACATAGAGGGCTCCTGATACAAGAGAACGAACGATACAAGGAGCCCGAAGGAGTGCCGGTGCTCCGCGGAGGGGAGAGCGATGATATCTTCTTCGCCGGGCGGAGTTCCCAGCCAGCGAAGTAAAGGTACCACTCTGTAGATACATATTCAGCCGAGATGGGTTGTGCTGCAGCTGCCGGGAGAGAGCGGAGGTTTGGGGCAACAATAAGTTGTCCGTGACGACGTCAAACAAAAGGCTGGAAGGCAGGCGTGAGCCCCAGGAGAACTCTTCGGGTGCAGGCTCCCCTTTCCCGCAGAGATGCGGACAGGGACGATACACTTCTGGTAGCAGGAGCACCAGGGTAGATATGGCGGCAACCGCGACATCCACTTCCGCAACGGGGGCAGCATTGACGAAGTACGAACCGGTGATCGGGCTGGAGGTGCACGTCCAGCTCCTGACCACGACCAAGGCCTTCTGCGGCTGCCTGACACGGTTCGGGTCGGCGCCGAATACCCAGGTTTGCCCCACATGCCTGGGACTGCCGGGCGCGCTGCCGGTGCTGAACAAACGCGCGGTGGAGTTCGCCGTGCTGGCCGCAACGGCGTTGAACTGCCAGGTGCGCACGCGGTCGATCTTTGCGCGCAAGAACTACTTCTATCCCGACTCCCCGAAGGGCTACCAGATCTCGCAGTACGATGAGCCGCTGGCGGAGCATGGATGGATCGACGTGCCGGCGGAGAATGGGATCAAGCGCATCGGTATTACCCGGCTGCACATGGAAGAGGACGCAGGGAAGAGTCTGCATGAGGGCTTCGCCGATTCGGCGACGCGCAGCTATGTCGATTTGAACCGCTGCGGCACACCGCTGGTGGAGATTGTGAGTGAACCGGACATTCGCACGCCCGATGAAGCGTATGAATACCTGACGCGGCTGAAGGAGATCCTGCTCTACACCGGCGTGAGCGACTGCAACATGGAAGAAGGGTCCCTCCGCTGCGATGCGAATGTGAGCGTCCGGCCGAGGGGGCAGGAGAAGTTCGGAACGAAGACGGAAGTGAAAAATGTGAACAGCTTCCGCTTCATTCGTGCGGCGCTGGAGTACGAGATCGAACGTCAAGTCGAGGTGCTGGAGTCCGGCGGCCGCGTGGTGCAGGAGACGCGCTCATGGAATGCTGCCGAGGGTCGGACTTTCACGATGCGCTCGAAGGAAGAGGCGCATGACTACCGCTACTTCCCGGAACCGGACCTGCCGCCGCTGATGGTGAGCGATGCGTGGCGGCAGGAGATTCTGAAGGCGATGCCGGAGCTGCCGGAGGCGCGCCGCGCGCGCATGGTGCGGGAGTACGAGATCAGCGACCAGGATGCACAGTCGCTAACGGCAACGCGAGAGTTTGCGGACACATTCGAGGCTGCGGCAAAGCGCGCCAAAAATCCGCGTCGTGTGGCGAACCTGGTGCAGAGCGAGCTGATGGGCCGGCTGCGCGCTGCCGGGTTGGAATTGGACAAGTCACCGGTGACGATGGATGGCGTGGTGCTGGCCGCCGACCTTGCCGAAGAAGGCAAGCTTTCGAGCAAACAATGGAAGCAGCTCTTCGACATTGCGTTCGAAAAGGGTGAAGACTTCGGCGTGGTCTACGAGCGCGAGAAGCCGCAGCAGATTTCCGACACCGGGACGCTCGAAAAGATGATTGATGAGGTGATCGCGGCGAACCCGAAGCAGGTTGAGCAGTATCGCGGCGGCAAGAAGACCGTGGCGGCATTCTTCGTTGGCCAGGTGATGCGCGCGTCGAAGGGTCAGGCAAATCCTGCGTTGTTGAATGAGTTGGTTTCGAAGAAGTTGGACGGCTAAAACGCGATCGCAGCTTTCCAGAAAACCGCTAACCACCCACTTCGCGCCTGCGACGCTCCGGTCGGATGACAAGGTATATCTCGTACTTGCATCCCATTGCTCATGACGATTGAAGATCTAACTAAACGCTTCGGCCTGAACGGCGCGGTCCGCTTTGACCAGGACTCGGGTGGACTGACGCGCGCGACGATCGCGACCACCACCGCGACTGCGGAGATATATCTACAGGGCGCGCATGTGGCGCGGTGGCAGCCGCGCAGTGCGGAGCAACCGGTCTTATTTCTGAGCCCGAAGAGCCAATTTGCGGCGGCCAGGGCAATCCGCGGCGGCGTGCCGCTGGTCTTCCCCTGGTTTGCGGAGCGCAAGGGCGGTCTGCCGGGCGGCATGCATGGCTTTGCGCGCACGCTGCCGTGGGAGTTGGTCGCTGCCGAGCAGCGGCCGGAATGCGTTGCACTCAGCCTCAAGCTGCTGCCCAACCAGACAACGCGCGATCTGGGCTTCGATCATTTTGTGCTGGTGTACGAGGTAGTCGTGGGCAAGACCCTTTCGCTTTCGCTGGAAGTAGAAAACGTCGGCGACAGCACGCTGATCTTCGAAGAGGCGCTGCATGCGTACTACTCAGTGAGCGATGTGCGGCAGGTTGAGGTGAGCGGTGTCGGCGATACGGATTATCTCGACCGTGCCCACGGGGCTGTCCGCAAGCACCTGTCGCCCGGCGCGATCCGGTTTGCAGGCGAGACGGACCAGCTTCATTTGAATACTCAGTCAGCGATTACGATCTCCGATCCAGGGTGGCAGCGGCGGATCGTCATCGAGAAGCGCGGCTCCAACTGCACCGTGGTGTGGAACCCGTGGCAGGCGAAGGCGGCCGCTCTTACGGATTTAGGCGCAGAGGCATGGCCGCACTTCGTCTGCGTGGAGCCGGCAAATGCGGCGGAGAATGCGGTGACGCTGGCGCCGGCTGGGATGCATCGGATGGGGATCACGGTGCAGGTGGAATAACGAAGCTTTTCTTCGTCACCCCCCATGCCGCGCGATGGCGTACGATCCTTCTCACCATAACGATCGATACGATTCTCAAAGCAGCGCTGAATAGTCCTTTCTAAATGCCATCCGACCTGCTTTGCAGGGCTTAGCGTGCTCTCCGCATGCCGACTCGAACCGCATTCCGCGGGCGTGGATGGCATACAGCCACCTGGATCACGGCATGGGGATTCTCTGACTGCGCAACCAACCTACCGGCGCTATCCAGCGGATAGCCGTACAACCAGATCCGACCGGCGCGGGAGTCCGGTCCCAAAACGATGCTCCATGCGGCCGATTGCGGCCGCGCTCTGTGGCTTACTGCGCTGGGCCGCCGCCGGGTTATTCCGTGACAGAGTCTTCCGACCCCGCGGCGGCAAAGGAACAATTCGCCAAGCCGCGGTGTCTCTCCAGGTAGTGCGATTCCCGCCGGCGGGAAATCTGCTCTAATGCTCCCGAGACGCCCATGACTCTGCTCGATGCCCCTTCTTTCAACGCCGCTGGCGCCCGCAAGCGCCGCAATATCATCCTCGGCCTAATCGCCGTCCTCGTCGTCGTAGGCATCTTCACGTGGCTTTTGTGGAATTGGCCGGCTGAGCACCGCGTCAACCGCTTCTTTGGCGCTCTTGAGCAGCAGCAGTTCGACAAAGCCTACGGCATCTGGAACGACGATCCCGATTGGCAGCAGCACGCGGACAAGTACAAGACCTCCGGCTATCCGTATAACAAGTTTCTGGACGACTGGAGCCTCAACGGCGAGTACGGCAAAATCACCAGCCACAAGATCCTCTACGCTACATCCAGCCTGGGCAACAGCACCCTTATGGCCATCAGCGTGAACGGACGCAAGTCGATCACGACCCTCGGCGTCACCCACGGCGTCATCGGCTTTACACCGTTTTCGCTCACCCCGCAGAAAGGCCAGTTCGGTCTCACCTACTGGCAGGTCAGCTACCAGTAAGGAGCTGGCCGCCGGGCGGACGCACCCGCGGCGCGAGTTACTCGCGCTCGCTCCGTTGTCGCTCACGGTGGATTTGTCGGTATCGCTAGTTCCCGGCCAGCGCCTTCTCCAGGCTTCCTGAGTCTTCTACGTTCACGCATTTCTGCGCGCGATCGATCTGCCGCAACAGCCCACTCAGCACGCGGCCGGGCCCCACTTCCACAAATGTGCGTGCGCCGCGATCCATCATGCAGCGGATCGATTCGACCCACCGCACCGGCGCCGTCACCTGCTCGATCAGCAGATCACGCTCCCGGCCGCCCTTCTTCGTCACATCGGCTGTGACATTGGAAACTATTGGAAAATGCGGATCGTCTACCTTGATCCCATTGAGCACCTCTGCCAGGCGGTCCTGCGCCGGTTGCATCAGCGCGCAATGGAATGGCGCAGATACCTGCAACGGCACCACCTTTTTGGCGCCCTTTTCCTTTGCCAGCTCGCCGGCCCGCGCCACTCCAGCGGCAGAGCCGGAGATGACAACCTGCTCCGGCGAGTTCAGGTTCGCCGGCGACACCACCTGGTTCGTCTCTTTGGCTGCGGCTTCGCACACACCGCGCACGGCGTCCGCATCCAGGCCCAGCACCGCGGCCATCGCACCCTGGCCCTCCGGCACAGCCTCCTGCATAAATCGCCCGCGCGACTGCAGTGCGCGGATCGCATCCGCAAAGCTCATCACACCCGCTGCTGCGCACGCGGCATACTCGCCCAGTGAGTGCCCTGCTGCAATCTGCGGCTGAATGCCGCGCGACGCCAACACCCGATAGGCCGCCATCGATACGGCAAAGATCGCCGGCTGCGTAAACTCGGTCTGCTTCAACTGCTCGGCCGGCCCCTCGAAGCACAGCTTCGAAAGGGGGTAGCCCAGCGCCTCGTCGGCTTCGGCAAACGTATCGCGCGCTATCGTGAACTTCTCGGCAAAGTCGCGCCCCATCCCTACAGCCTGCGATCCCTGCCCGGGAAATAGAAATGCAATCTTCTGGTCGGCCATCGTTCCTCACTCACGCAAAGCGCCATTCTCGCATACGCTACGTCTTCCCTTAGTCCATTCAGGCAGCGAGAAGCGAAGTGGAGACATCTGCCGTTTGCCTCGCCAAAACTAGTCAACCAATCCGTTGACAATCGCCTTAGGAAAGAACAAGCGGAGTACGAGCTGCGTTGAAGCATGGCGCGGAAAAACAAAAGCCGCCGTTCGCTGAGAACGGCGGCCTTGCTTCATCGATGTCCGTCTAGGAGACGGTAGGCGCGCTGAACTCGCCTTCGATTCGGTCTGTCACTCCCGATGTGGCAAACTCTGCAGCTACCCGGATGCTGTTGAGCACCGCGCGATCGTCCGCTGATCCGTGGGTGATAATGCACGGCCCACGCACGCCCAGCAGCGGTGCGCCGCCGTACTCGGATTGATCGAACCGCTTCTTGAATTCCTTGAATCCACGCCGCGCCAGCAATGCCCCGGCGCGTCCGCTTACCGTGGACATCAGCGACTCGCGCAGCATCTCGCGCACCATGCGACCCAGTCCTTCGGAGGTCTTCAGCGCTACGTTGCCGACAAACCCGTCGCAGACAATCACGTCCGCGTGGCCGTTGTAGAGGTCGCGTCCTTCAACATTTCCAATGAAGCGGATCGGCAACTGCTTCAGCACCTGCAGCGCCTCGCGGGTCAGCTCGTTGCCCTTGGTCTCTTCTTCGCCGATGGAAAGCAGGCCAACGCGCGGCTTTTCAATCATCAACACGGAGCGCGCATACAACTCGCCCATGATGGCGAACTGCGCCAGGTTGCGGACGTTGCAATCGACGTTCGCGCCCACATCGAGCAGCACGCATGGCGAGCCGGTGGTGGTGGGCAAGGGCATCGCCAGCGCCGGACGGTCCACGCCGGGCAGCGCGCCCAGCACCATCTTGGCGGAAGCCATCGCGGCGCCGGTGTTGCCCGCCGTCACAAAGCCGGCGGCACGGCGCTCCTTCACCATCTTCAGACCAAGCCGCATGGTGCTGTTGCGCTTTTCGCGCACAGCCTTCGCGGCCTTGTCGTCCATGGTGATCCATTCATCCGTGTGAACAATCTCAATGGCCACGCGACGGCCCAACGCGCCGAGACCGGCGCGCAGCTTGGCCTCAGGACCAATCAGATGAACCCGAACAGGATAGGCGCGGCAGGCCAGGAGGGCGCCGCGTATCTCGGGCTCGGGGGCGTGGTCCGAGCCCATGGCATCCAGAGCGATGTCCGTCAGCGACACCGTTGTGTGCTCTACGCTTCCTTCGTTTCGAGAACTTCGCGGCCCTTGTAGTGGCCGCACTTGGCGCATACCCGGTGGGGCAGCTTGCGCTCATGGCAGTTCGGACACTCGGAGAGCCCGGTGGGGGTCAGCGCATCGTGCGCGCGACGCTTGGAGGTGCGGGCCTTGGAGTGGCGCCGCTTCGGATTCGGCATGGCAGATTCCTTTCGATCGGGCTGGTCGCCAGGCGTTCGCGACTTCCATCGTCGCTCAGGGCCGCCGGTCTCCGGGCCACGTACTTCCTAAGACTTGATCTTGCTGCGCAGGTCTGAGAGCGCGCTCCAGCGCGGGTCGGCGTCTGCCGACTCACAGGAACATGGCTCTGTATTCAGGTTCCGGCCACAGCCCGGGCAAAGCCCTTTGCAGTCCGCGCGACAAAGGGTCTTTTCCGGCAGGGACAACAGCACCTGCTCGCGCAAGACATCTTCCAGCACTAGACCGTCTCCGTTATAGTATCCGATCTCCGTCTCGGAGGTCGAGATGGCGTGCTCCGCCCCGTTCGCGTCCACCCCGATCGGCCGGTACAACAGGTCGAAGGACGCCGCCAGCGGATGCTCCACCGGCTCCACGCATCGCGCACAGGGCGTTTCAAACCGCCCCGAGTAGTCGCCCCGCACCCGTATATCCGGAACCACCTGCTTGTGTCCGCGGTGTTCCTCGATCAGGTCCGCGCGCCCTGCGGTGTCCAGCTCGCCCACCTGCCGAATGTCCGGGCCGTAATCGATCGTTTCCGGGGGAAAATGCTGGTCAAACTCAACCGGGTCAAGCTGAAGATCCGCAACAGTAATCAACATCGCATCTCTATTTTACGGCCTGAGGCCGCTGGTCTCCCAGCGGCCCTGCCTGGATCAATGATGGATCAACGCCGCTACTTCAGTCCATAGACATCCAGCTCGCCCTTCGGATTGGCCACTGTTGGGAGATCGTGACCGGTCGAGAAGAACACCCTTCCGTCCGCCACCACCGGCGACCCGAAGCGGATGCCGTATCCCGGCACGTCAGCGGAGTTCTGGCTGCTGTTGTACAGCTCCGCGCCGAGATCGTTCGCGTCATACGCACGCAGTGTTGCCTTTGTCGGAGAGGCGTTCAGCTGCAGCGGCAGCCCTTGGTCGACCATCCAAAGAATCCCGTTCGCGTTGCCGTCTGCGGAGATGAAGGGCGACGTTCCGCGGCTTTCCTCCTGAATGCTCGGCTTGGTCTCCGCGCCATACGTCAGCTTTGATCCGGTATAGACGAACTCCCGAACGCCGGCCGGGGCCGTCGCCGTCGTCGGCGTCACCCCCAGGTAGACCGACCCGTTAAAGTAGGCGGATGTCCCGTAGATCTCATACGAACTCGACTGCGTCGTATGTGTCCCCGAAGCGTCGGTGCACGATGACGAATACGGCGCGCTCAGATCGGGCTCGAAGAAGAGCGCCTGCATTGCGCCTGCATCGTTCGCCTGTTCCTTGCCCATGTTTGCCGTATTAACCAGGTACATCTTTGCGCGCTTCCCGCCGGCGACTATGGTCGTGGTGCCGGGGATCAGCATCACTCCGCCGGATGCCAGATCGCCATCGGTGCAATTCAGGAAAGCGTAATCGTACGGTGTGAAGTAATCCTCCAGTTTCAGCGTCGGACTGAACTTCATGACCGAATCGCTGAAGGCTGTTTTCCCGTCCCACGGCCCGTTGCCGCTGGACACATACACATTCCCCGCGCTGTCCGCCACCGGACCGCCACTCCCCATCCAGACGCCGCCGGCGCTCGCAAACTGCCCCTCGCCATTCAGGTTCGGGCTGATGCTGAATTCACCAACCTGTGCCAGCGTCTTTGCGTTGTAAGCCAGCAGCCAGCCTTCATGGCAGCTTCCAAAGCCCATGTACACATTGCCGTTCGCCAGCAGCAGCGCCGCTCTCTGAATGCACGATGCCGGCAGCGAGACCACCCCATTCACCGCAGTCGAATTTGTTCCTGGAACCGAGCCATGGAGGGCCACCGGGCCGCCAAACTTCTGCGCGCCGGTCGTGATATCCAGCGCGTTCAGCCGGAATGGCGAGCCTCCCGAGGAAGGCGTCTGCTCCGACACCACGTAGATGGTGTTCGACGATGCATCGATCACCGGTGTCGAGGTCACGCCCTGCCACGGCTTGATCGTTCCCTTTACCGGCGCCTCTCCCGATTTCAGAAGCGACGTATGCCACAACGGCGCCCCGCTCCCGAAGCTGTTCGCGTCGAACGCATACACGCTGTCGTGCTCCGTCGCCACGTACACCACATTGTGTTTGGCGCCGTTGATCGTCACACCCGACATCACCAGCGGCTCCCCGTACGCATACCCATCCAGCGCGTAGGAGAAGAGCTTTCCGAATGTTTTCGGAGCCACATTCGCCAGCGACAGCGAAGTCTCCTTGTTGTTCAGGCCGCTGCGGTTATTGTCGACATGCCACGTCGGAATGTTCACGCCACCCGGCGGCGGCGGTGGCGTCGCACTCACGCTGAGCGTATCGGTTCCGGTTATGCTGCTGAGCGTTGCCGAAATCTGGGTCGAACCCGATGCGACACCGCTGGCGAGTCCGCCGGAAGTGATCGTTGCCGCTGCCGTGTTCGTTGACAGCCACGTCGCAGTCGAGGTGACATTTGCAGTCGAGCCATCGGTGTAGGTCGCGGTGGCCGTGAACTGCTGCGTCGCTCCCACGCCGATGCTCGGATTGGCCGGCGTCACCGCGATCGATTTCAGCGTCTTCGTCGCTGACGTAACTGTCAGATTGATCGTCGTGTACGCCGCACCGCCGCAGTGGTCCCACTCCTCGACCACGGTATGCTCGGCGCCCGCCGCCAGGCTGATACTGGTGCTGAGAGCCGCACCCTTCTGCGTGTAGATCAGCTTGTTGTTGACGTAGAGCCCCATCGACGATATGCCCTGAGCGCAGGTCGTCTTCGCTGTCGCCGCATAGCTCACCGGCGAGGTCACCGTGCTGTTCGGCGCCGGAGTCGTAACCGTCACTCCCGCGTTCTGCGATGTGCCCGAGACCGTAACCGGCACCTTGGTATACGAGGCGCCGCCGCACAGGTCCCACTCCTCCACCACCGTGTTGCTGTATGTGCCCGGCGAGAGCGCAATGCTGAGATTCAGCGCCGGGCCCTTCTCTGTCTGGATCAACTTGTTGTTGACGTAGACGCCCATGGAACTCACGCCCTTGGAGCAGGTCGTCGCGGCTGTCGCCACATACGAAACGGGCGAGCTGACTGTGGAGCCGCTCTTGGGGCTGGTGACGGTGACACTGGCGAAGGCAGGCAGCGCACAAAGCAACAGCGCGCAGGAAAGAGACGGAACAATCTTCATGAGTTAACCCGGACGACTACGTTGACCGCAACTATGGATTGCAGGCCGGCAAGGGGGGGTGCACAGCCTTACTGAATGGCTCGTTGGGGGGTTGAGCCTGGGACATCGTGAAACGTCCGCAGTCTAGCGCTTCAGCAGAAGGCTTTCAAGCGCGCCGATTATGCGAACTGATATGCGTTCAAACAACTTTTGCCATCTTGAGATCTTGCGCCTGTGGTTTGCCTCTGCTCACATTACGCATCCGGAAGCGCGCGATGCCGATACACTTTCCCGCCGCTGCCGCCGCAAACGAAACCAGGGCGACTCGACAGCAAACCGTTTTGGCAGCAAGCACATGTGCATGCCACTGCCAGCCATACCAGGCAAGCGATGCGACAAGTCCCGCGGCAAGAAACTTTGCCCCCATCGCACATCCGCACCGGTCGCCGTTCGTCCTGCCAACACGCTTCCTGTCGCTCATCGGGCACCTCGAGCTGCTAGCCCCTGCCTTGGGTGGTGATCGTGATGTCGATCGCCGTCGACGGGATGCCGTTCGCCACAACTTCGAGCGAATAATCGCCGGCCGCGAGGTCGCTCGGAATCGCCACGCTGGTGGTGACGATCGTAGCGCCTGTCGCGACTCCCATCGACGGAGTGGTATTGCCCAAACCGTCCGTCTTCGTATGGTTGAACGTCCGGCAATATCGCATCTGCGTGTTGGCCTTACCGGTCAACCGCACCAGCGGATAATTCGTCGCAGTTTCTGAATCGTCCCCATAACCCACCGCCTGCGAGAGTCCATTGAACTGTGTGCCGGAAATCTGCACAGTACTGCCGGCGCTCGCCGTGGCCGGTGCGTTCAGAACCACTGGCCGGAAGCTGTCCTGCGGCACAGCCGCGTCCGAGTGATACGCATAGAATGAGCCGTCATCCTCGCGACAGAACAGAACATCTCCGTTCGGCAACAGAAGCAGCCGTGTCACATACGTCGGGCAGTCATTGTTCGGGGGATCGCTGGTGCGTTGGAAGCTTGTCCCATCGAATTCGAAATACGAGCTCGGCGCCTGGTAATCTCCCTTCGCATCGATCGGACCGGCACCCACCAGCAGATTGCCATTCACCAGCAAAGCTCCCGGCCCATCCATGGTTCCCACGTTCTGCCCATTCACTTGCGGCAGGTCCGGGCCATTGGTCCACTCCGGCTTGCCGCCCGGCGTATATACCGCGGTGTGCTGGTTGCCGCCGACAAAGAACGCCATGCCGTTGTACAGCAACAGACCCGGCCCAATCTCCGCCACGTCGCCCGGTGGCGGAATGACAATGCTGGTCGGCAGATCATTGTCCTGTCTCCAATGGTCGCCGCCGATGTCGTAGACCCACGTCTCTCCCGGATTGACGCAGCTCGGCGTAGCAATCGTGTTGTCCGGCATCAGGACCCACGACTCTTCCCCGCTTGAGCCTCTGGGCCGCGAACTCGCCGCCACCCACATCATGGTGACTGGGTCCAGCTTTGCAACAGCCGAGCTGTTGTTGGAGCCAAGCAGGAACGTTCCATCCGGCAGCAGCGCGCACGGCGCGTCGCCGACCGTCGCCCACTTGGGGATGGATGTTCCTGTCATCGGCGATGGAACGGCTGACCACGTATTCGCCACCGGGTCATAAATCTCGCACGTATTTGTCTCATCGTCTTGAATGGAGCCGCTGGCGTCGGAATATTCCCCGCCGCACACCAGCACTCGCCCGTCCGCCAGCACGGCAGAGGCAAAATAGCGTCTCCCAAGGCTGGAGTCTGCAAGGCGGCTCCAGCTTCCGTTCTGATAGCTGCCGTTTTGATCCGGTGTCAGCTTCCACCATCTGCGGCTGCCCAGCGACCCTACCTCCTGCATCATCACCGTTCCGTCGGTCAGCAGGAAAGCCGTTCCTCCCGAGGCATACGACAGGCAGAAGATGATTGAGATGATCGTCCACAGCAGACAGAACGTGTAAGTCAGGATCGCCCACAGGACGCAGCCGACGGTCACGAGGATGGTGAAGGCAACACACACCAGGGTCGCGACCACGCCGAACGCAACGCACACCACAGTCACTACGACAGCGAACACTGCGCACACCCAGCTGATGATCACCATGACAACCGCGCATGCCCAGGAACACGGCCACCAGGTACAACACTCCTGCGAGGTTTGCTCAGCCCATGAAATACACTCTTGCGCTACCTGCGTGTCCCAGGCGATACACGCCTCGACCGCCTGCCACGTCCATTGCAGGCATTCGACAGTGACGTTTCTCATCCACGACAGACAGGCAGTGACGGTCATCGTCGCCCACTGGGCACACCGTTGATAGGTCAGCATGATGTTTCGTGAGCAATTGGAAGGAAGCTGGTTCCAGGTACCCGGCTGAAATGCCATGGCGACGCACCTCAAACATCTCGGCTTGGGGTGCCGAGCTCATGCCCAGGTAACAAAGGCATCAGACAGTGGTGCAGAAAACACAGCGATCGTTACAGATTTTACGAGGGCCTAGTGAGCCATCGCCTCCGGATCGGCCTTACGCGGATGATTGCTCCGCAGCAGAAACGATGCGAAGAACATGATTCCCGCGGTCACGCCCAGCAGCCAGAAGGTGTCTATATAGGAGAGCGTCGAGGCCTGGCTCATCATCGACCGGTAGAGCGTGCCGTAGGCGTGCCTCTGCGCGCCCGCTCCCATGGAATGCTGCAGGCTGCCGGCAAGCCCGCGGCTCGAGTTCTGGAACATGCGATCGCCCATCGCGGTGTGGTTGGCCAGCATCACCTGGTGCACCTGCGCGCGGCGGGCCAGCACTGTCGTCACAGCCGAGGTCCCCGCGCTCGCGCCGATGTTGCGCACAAAGTTGATCAGGCCCGCGATCGCGTTGCTTTTCTCCTGCGGAAGGCCGATGTATGCCACCATCGTCGCAGGGATAAAGATGAATCCCATGGGCAGGTATTGCGCAATGCGCAGCCACATCGCGGAGGAAAAGCTCATCTCCAGATCGATTCGACGCGTGGAATAGAACATGGCTATCGTCAGCGTGGCCCATCCAAATGCGATGAGATAGCGCGCCTGGATGCGCGCCGTCAACTGCCCCACCATCGGCAGCTCGATCAGCAGCAGTACCGCGGCAACGGACAGCACCATGCCCGCGCTCTCCGCGGTGTAGCCCATCAGGTTCTGCAGATACTGCGGCACCAGCACCGTCGTTGAGAAAGAAGCGGCGCCCACCATCAGCATCATCACACTCGCGGTCGCGAAGTTCACGTTTTTGAACAAGCGCAGATCGAGAATCGGATTTTTGACGCGCAGCTCCCAGATCACCAGCGTGACCAGGCAGACGATGGAGATGATCGCGAGCGTCGTGATGAAGTGCGATCCGAACCAATCGTCCTCCTGCCCCTTGTCGAGCACGATCTGCAGGAACCCAACGCCTACCGCAAGCAGCCCGAAGCCGAAGTAGTCGATCTTGCTCTCATGAATCGTGGTTCGCCGCAGGAACGGCGGATCGTCGACGTAGCGGAGCACCAGCAGGATCGCCATGATGCCGACCGGCAGATTCATCAAAAAAATCCAGCGCCAGCTATAGCTGTCCGTCACCCAGCCGCCGAGCGTCGGACCGATCGCCGGCGCCACCACCGCCGTTACGCCATAGACCGAGAAGGCCAGCCCGCGCATCTTTGGCGGAAACGTATCGGCCAGGATGGCCTGTGCCATCGGCTGCAGCCCGCCGCCGCCAATGCCCTGGATCACGCGCGCCAGCAGCAGAAGACCCAGCGTCGGCGCGATGCCGCACAGCAGCGAGCTCACCGTGAACAGCGTGATGCAGATGATGAAGAACCGTTTGCGGCCCACCAGCGATACCAGCCATCCGGTAATCGGCAGCACAATTGCGTTCGACACCAGGTACGAGGTCAGCACCCAGGTGCTCTCGTCGCTGCTCGCGCCCAGGTTGCCGGCAATGTGCGGCAGCGCGACGTTCGCGATGCTGGTGTCCAGCACCTCCATAAACGCGGCCAGCGACACCACAAACGCAATCAGCCAGGGATTGACCCTGGGCACCCAGACGGATTCCGGATTGGCGACGGCGGCGGTTGCGCTCACTGCTCTCCCGGGCCCGTCACTATCTCATTTTTTGAAGGCACGCTTGCCTATTCCTTGCGATACAGCAGATCGCGCATCGCATGCCGTCGCGCTTCGTTCAGGCCGGTGTCAGCGTTGCTCTCGCTCGCGCTACGCTTCGCGGCGATATCCGTTTCGTCCATCGCGCTGCACTCGGGACAGCGATTGGCAAATCCAGGCTTATCGGGCCTCAGTTCAAACTCTTCTGAGCAGATGGTGCAGACTTTGACCGGAAAAGGCATAACGCTTTCATGATAACCAACAACAGGCGCAGCCCTCCAGCCGAGTCGGCTGTAAGCATCCCATGTCATTCATGATCGCGAATGGTGGAAGATCAACTCTTGAACGTCGCGCCGACCGCTTTGCGCTTCTTTCCCATGGGTCTTTCTTGAGTGGCCGGTCAACGCAATCAGCTATCGCCCTGCTGCGCCTCTTGTGGCTCGCTCGCCGTCCATCGTCCGCTTAGAAATGTGCGGATGCCTGCCACGCCCACTGCACCCGCTTCCAGGCAAGATGCCGCATTCTGCGCATTGACGCCGCCCAGGGCGAAGACCGGCATTTTGCCTGCCGCCTTGCGCGCTTCGATAAGCGATTCAAGGCCCAGCGGACGCGCCTCCGGATGGCTCTCCGTCGGGAATATTGGGGACAGCAGCGCAATGTCCGCGCCCGACACTCGCGCCACCGCTACCTCACCCACCGAGTGGCAGCCGACCGACACAATGCCTGCGATCCGAGCCCGCCCTACCTGCTCTGCGTGCCATCTGCCCGGCAGATGAAGACCCGCCGCGCGTACAGTCCGGACCGCCTCTGCCGCCCCCCCCGCGCCCGCATTCACCAGCAGCCTGATCCGCTTGTTTCCGTCACGGCGGGCAATGGCCTCCATCATGGCGTGGGCCATTTCTGTCAGCGGCTCTTCCGGCAGGTCCTTCTCCCGCAACTGCACAAATTCCACGCCCAGCGACGCCCACTCTTCAGCCAGCCGCACCAACCCGTCGCGCTCCGCCGCGCTCAGTCGTCCCCGTTCGTGTGTGCCGGGCAGCAGCCGCCGGTCGGTAATGGCATAGAGGCGCATGGCCTAGAGTCTAACGTCCCCGCAATCCAAATGATCAAGATGCGGCAAATCTCAACCCAATCCTCCAGCAACCGGCGCACCGGCACCCTTCAACTCAACGCTGATGACCCGGAGTTCCGATTCTCCGACGTTTTCCAATGTGTGCGGCGGCAGCGGCCCGGACCAAAGCGCGATGTCTGCGGCGGGCTTTCCCGCTACCCGGCTGTCCATCATGATGCCCCCCTCCCCATCGCGACGAACGCAATGGCTCCACTTCAGGATGTACACGGCAGCCGGCCACCGGTGTGTGTGTAGCGGAACCGTCTCCCCTGCCGGAACGGTAGTGTCCAGAACACGAACCAGTTCATTCTCGAACAGGAGCGTGTGATGCCGCGGCGCGGCCTGTAAGGCGTCCAGTGCTTCGGGCCAGTCTCGTTCCTGTGGCATGGCCGACATTTTACTGATTCGCTTTCGTGAAGATGCGTCAAAACTTGATCCGGAAGGAGTAGCGTATCTGTGCGCAGTCGGGCAATCTTCGATACCCTTGAGCTTCAGGCATGCCAAACTACGACCTCATCATCATCGGATCAGGCCCGGCTGGACAGCGTGGCGCTATCTACGCAACCAAGCAGGGGAAAAAGGTGGCGGTGGTCGAGCGCATGCGCTCGGTCGGCGGCGTCTGCATCAACACCGGCACCATCCCGTCGAAGACCATGCGGGAGGCCGTCCTCCACCTCTCCGGCTACAACTACCGCTCCATTTACGGCATGAACTATCGCGTGAAGGAGCGGATCACCATGGCCGATCTCGCCTTCCGCGTCCAGCACGTCATCAAGACTGAAGTCGACGTCACCGAAGCGCAACTCTCGCGCAACGGCGTCGATGTGCTCTACGGCGTCGGCAGCTTCGACGATCCCAACCACATCCGGGTTACCGAAGAGGGCAGCTCGCAGGTCTACGAAACCAAGAACGTCGTCATCGCCGTCGGCACCAAACCGGCCTTTTCGCCGAAAGTTCCCATCAACGGCCGCAACATCGTCAACAGCGACCAGGTCCTCAATCTCCCCGCGCTGCCCAAAACGCTGATTGTGGTCGGCGGCGGTGTCATCGGGGTGGAATACACCTCTATGTTCGCCGCCCTCGGCATCCGCGTCACGCTCATTGAGAAGCGCGGCCGATTGCTCGAATTTGCCGACCAGGAGATCATCGAATCGCTCAGCTACCACCTGCGCGACAGCCGCGTCACCATGCGGCTCGGCGAAGAAGTCGACAGCGTCGAAGAACTCCCCGAAGGTGGCGTGGTCGCGCACCTCGAAAGCAAGAAGCGCATCCAGGGCGACGCGCTGCTCTACGCCGTTGGCCGCAGCGGCAACGTCGAAGCATTGAACCTGGCCAACGCCGGCATTGAAGCCGATGCGCGCGGCCGCATTCCGGTCGACCAGGACTACCGAACCAAGACTCCCAACATCTTTGCCGTGGGCGACGTCATCGGCTTTCCCTCGCTCGCCTCTGTTTCCATGGAGCAGGGCCGCATCGCCGTCGCGCGCGCCTTCAATGACAACAGCGCGCACTCCGACCCGACCTACTATCCCTACGGCATCTACACCATCCCGGAGATATCCTTTATCGGCAAGACGGAAGAGCAGCTCACCGATGAGGACGTGCCCTACGAAGTCGGCGTCGCCTACTATCGCGAGATTGCGCGCGGCCAGATTCGCGGCGACACCACCGGCCGCCTTAAGATCGTCTTCCATCGCGACACGCGTCACCTGCTCGGCGTGCACATTATCGGCGAAGGCGCCAGCGAGTTGCTGCACATCGGTCAGGCCGTCATGGCTCTCGGCGGCACACTCGACTACTTCATCGATACTGTCTTCAATTACCCCACGCTCGCCGAGTGCTACAAAACGGCGGCGTATAACGGCATCAACCGTCTGGGCCGCACCGCCACGGACGGACACTGAACGGGTTTAGAGCGTTTTCGCTGTAGGTGTATACAAGAACGTGATCATTTCCGCGCGGAAGCTGGCTATAGATAGCAACAGTGAAAACGCACTAGAGTATACGTAACTGAGGAAGTGATATATGGGCAGAAGCATCGGCGTGGTCATGACCAACGACATCACCGCCGGCCTCATTGAGGACCATCGGCTCATCGGCGAGCTGCGCCGCTACCCCGAGGACCCGGACGAGCACCACGGCCTCATCGACCTGCCTACCGACCCTCTCATCGAGCTCATCTGCGATCTCATCACCACGCTCAAGCCGTCCACCGGTGAGTTGGACGCCATCGGCATCGCTCTGCCCGGCATCGTCCGCGCCGGTGTGGTCGAGGACTCGCCCAACCTCGCCCAGCTCAAAGGTGCAAAGATCAGCAAGAAGGTCGAAGCCACGCTGCACACGCGCGGCATCAAGGCTCCTATCTGTCTCTTCAACGACGCCGATGCATCCGCCGCCGGCTTCGCCGCCACCCGCAATCAGCTGGATAAGATCGTTCGCGTCTGGACGCTCGGAAACGGCATCGGCTTCGGCCGCTATCCCGACGCGCCTGGCCCCTTCGAAGGCGGCCACACCGTCATCTCGCTCGATCCCAAGGAGACCTTCTGCGGTTGCGGCGGCGTAGGTCATCTGGAAGGCATCATGGGACACCGAGCCATGCGCCTCCGCTTCATGGACATGGAGCCGGAGGAAATTTTCGCCAACGCAAAGAGCGGCGACCAGCGCTGCTCCGACTTCGTCAAGCGCTGGCACCGCGCGCTCGCTGCCGGCACAGCGACCTCGATTCATCTCGAAGGCCCAGGCCGCTTCTACATCACCGGCCTGAACATCGGCTTCCTCGACCTCTCCCTGCTCAAGCAGTATCTCTGGGACATGGTGAAGATGAGTCCCATTCAGAGCTACACCGTGGAAGCCATCCCGGAAACCCCGGAGATCGCCGTGGTCGGAGCCGGCACGGCAGCTTTTCTGGAACAGAAGCGATAGCCCCGCGAGGGCGTTCCTTCATCTCAGTGGCGCTGTTTAGAGGAGAAACTGTGCGGGGGGCGATCTGCGCCGCCCCCCGTCCTCAATTGCCAGTTAAGCCGATTTGCGGCCTGAAGTATCCTCGTCCACCTTGAGGTCCTCGCTCCGGACCTGCTCGTCGAACGTTTCCACGTCGCTGACCGCCTTCTTGCCGACACGCACCTCTTCACGCACGATCGGCTGCTTCTCCACGTATGCCCGATCTTCGCTCAGCGGAACGCGAATCTCCTGATTCTCGAATGACGGGGTGCCCGTCGCCGCCCTCTCTCCTGTCGGGACCGTGCGCTCCACCACCAGCTCTTCACGCGTTACTGGCACCTCTACTGTCTGGGTGTCCGTATGGACTTCCTTCCGCAGCCGCACTTCGCCGCGGCTCACGCGATCTGTGTGAACGCGAAGGACCTCACCGTATAGCTGGATGTTCTGCTCACCCTCCAGGACGTCCGAAGCGCCCTGGTTGGTGCCGTAGTCGTAGCCGGCTGCCGCACTGCCGATATCCCCGCCATTCTCTTCCAGAATGTGCCGCACCTCGGCCTCGCGCCCATCCGCATTTACCGTAACGATCACCCCTTCGTCCCCGCTTCCAAAACGATGCTGGAAATACCGAGACTGCTCGTCCCCTTGCGAAAGCCCGCCCAACGATTGCCCTACATCCTCGTGTGTGTATCCAGGAGGCGAGACCTCACGGTCGTCAAACCTGTTTCCCGTCGCTTCGCCTGCGTAGGGCTCCACGGTTTCGCTACTGAAGAAACCCCGGATCTTGTCCCATGCGCTGAGCCCCTCTGCATGCGCTCCTGTCTGATGTCCGCCGGTCGCAGGCCGTTCCGTCGAAGATGCCGTGCCGGCTGCTCCAGATCGGATCGCGAGCCCGATCTGATTTCTCGTGAACCCCGCATCCTTCAATGCGCTGATCGCCGACTCCGCCTGCGTACGAGCCGAAAAATACCCCAATATGCTGCCGTTCTGAGCCATGGATTCTCCTTACGGCATAAGTAGCCGTCATTGCGTTGAATCTGTCTGATTGCTTTATTCGATCGGTGGATGAATCTGCGTAAACGTTGCGGCGTCGCCTTCGGATCAATACCTGCAGCTAACTGGCCCGCTGTTTACTTAAGATGCATTCGATCGCCGATGGTTTTGTGTAAGACGACGGATCAGACAGTTCGCACACTCCTGCCTGCGGGAGCCGCGAAAGCCGCTGCGAGCTGCCTATTCGACGCGTAAAGCGCGCATGGGATCGATCGACGCAGCCCGCCGCGCCGGAATCAATCCCGCCAGACACGCCGCCAGCGCCAGCGTCAAAATCGCACCCGCCATCACGTTCACGTCCGCATTGGTGATGTCATAAAGCTGCGCCTTCACAAACCGTACGCACCCGAGCGCGACCGGAATCCCGATAGCCAGCCCCAGTAGCGTCTGCATCATCGCTCCGCGCATCACCAGCGCCATCACGCTGCCCCGTTCTGCACCCAGCGCCATACGAATGCCAATCTCCGATGTGCGCAACGCCACCGTGTATGCCGTCACGCCGTAAAGGCCAACCGCCGCGAGCAGCAGCGCCAGTCCGCCGAACAATTCGGTCAGCCGCGCGATCATGCGATCGTCGTTGAAGCGGTCGCCAATCTGCGCATCGAAGCTCTGAAACTTCACCACCGACAAGTTCGGACTGATGCTCGCCAGCGTGGTCCGCGCCAGCGACTCCATGTTGTTGATCCGTGCCGCCGTCTCCAGCACGATTGCGCCCACATACAGTCCGTCATCCATCTCAATCGGGCCCTTGTCGCTCGCCGGCCGCTGCATTAGCGGCACGAAATACATCAGGTGGTCCTTCCACCGCACGTCGGTATAGACCGTATCCTCCACCACGCCAACGATCTGGTAGTCCCCAGTCGACTTCGGCCCACCCCCGAAGTGAGCACCAATCGGATTCTCACCCGGCTTGAACAGCTTCTTCACAAACGTCTGGTTCACCACTGCGACCGTCGAGGATGTCGGCGTATCCTGCACGCCGATCCCGCGCCCCATCACGACGCGCGTTCCTACCGAGTCGAAGTACTCCGGGTTCACTCGAATAAACGAAGCGCTTGCATGCGGGTCCGGCTGCCCCTGCACCTGCACGCTCCAGCCGTCGTTGTCGTCCTCCATCGGCGTGTAGGAGGCGATGCCTACCTTTGTCACACCCGGCAGCGCATGGAAGCGATCCTCCATCGTGCGGTAGAGCGCCGCCAGCTGCGTTTGCTTGTAGCCTGCTGCCGCCGGATTCATGTGCACGATGTAGCGGTTCTTCGCGTCCAGTTTCAGATCGGTGTTTTCGAGTTTGTTCAGGCTCTGCGCAAACAATCCCGCGCCTACCAGCAACACCAGCGACAACGCCGCCTGCGCCACCACCAGGGCGCGCTGCAGCAGCGATGCCCTGCCCGTCGTCGTCCGCGCTCCGCTGCGCAATGCATCCGCCGGCTCCGCCTGCGCCGCAATCCAGGCCGGCGCCACGCCGAACAAAACGCCCGTCACCAGAGAGAGCCCGCATGCAAACCCCAGCACCGCCAGCGACGGCGCCGCGTCGATGGGAACACTCTGCGCTCCAGGGAACACCAGCATCAGCAGCATCCGCGCACCCGCATAGGCCACCACTAGCCCCGCCAGGCCGCCCAGACCCGCCAGCAGCACACTCTCCGTCAGCAGTTGCTGGATCACTCTTCCGCGCGTCGCCCCCAACGCCGTCCGCACGCTCATCTCCGCCTTCCGCCCCATACCGCGCACCAGCAGCAGGTTCGCAATATTCGCGCACGCAATCAGCAGCACCGCGCCGGAGATCCACATCAGCAGGTTCAGATTCGATCCATAATTCTCCTGCATGTTCTGTATGCCCGCGCCGCCAGGCGTAAGCACCACATGCACCTTCGGCAGCAGCGGCTTATTGTCGGCATTGGCAAAGGTTCTCGTGTCTGCCAGCGACTGCCGCACCAGCGCGCTCACCTTCGCTTGTAGCGCCGGTATGGAGACGCCCGGCTTCACCCGGCCCACCATGTACAGCCACAGCTGGTTCGGATCATGCACGTACGGCACACTCGCCAGCACCGGCATCGACTCGATCGGCAGATAAATCTCCGGAGGCGTACTCGACAGCCGGTCGCCAAAGAATCCCTTCGGCGCAACGCCTGCAATCGTCACTGCCTTGGTATTGATCCAGAACGTGCTGCCCACCACTGACGGATCGCCCGCATAGGTGTGCTGCCACGTCTCGTAGCTCATCACCGCAACCATTGGCGCGCCTTGCACGTTATCCGCATCGGTAAAGAGCCGTCCCGCCTGCGGCCGTAGTCCGAAGGTGCGGAAGTAGTTGCCGGAGACGAACTCGCCCATCACCGAGCGCGCCGCCTCCTCGCTTCCGCCACGCCGCTCGATAATCGGCCGGTACTCAAACCCCGCCTGGATCGCCGCCAGCTCTTCGAACTCCGGCGCATGCTTCTTCACGTACTGCCACGTATCGGTCGAGAAGATCGCGCAGTCTTCGTCGTTGCGCACCCCTGAGCCCACGCAGCAGTCGTTGGTGTCACCCAGCCACACCAGCGTCGCCGGATCGGTCACCGGCAGGTTCTTCAGCAGCACTGCGTTCACCAGCGTGAAGATCGCGGCATTCGCCCCAATCCCCAGCGCCAGAGTCAGGATGGCGGTCAAGGTAAACCCCGGCGTCTTGCGCAACTGCCGCAATGCAAAGCGAACATCCTGAATCAACGTCATCTTTGACTCCTGGGGATATCACCGCGACTATTCGAAGTTCAAGCTCCAAATTCCGCCCTGCAACAGAGAGCCCGGTCCCGCGACGAGGAGGCCGCGCGCTTCATTCCTCTCGCAACGCCCGCATCGGATCGATGGACGCGGCACGCCGCGCCGGAATTATTCCGGCGATGGCCGCCGCAGCCGCCATCGTCAGAATCGCGAAAATCACGACGCCGGCATCCGCATTGGTGATCTCATAAAGCTGTGCCTTTACAAACCGCACGCAGAGCAAGGCTACCGGCACGCCGATCGCCAGACCGATCGCGGCCTGCATCATCGCACCGCGCATCACCATCGTCAGCACGCTGCCGCGCTCCGCGCCCAGCGCCATGCGAATGCCGATCTCCGCGGTGCGTAAGGCCACTGTGTACGCAGTCACGCCGTACAAGCCCACCGCCGCCAGTAGCAGTGCCAGCCCGCCAAACAACATCGTCAGCCGCGCGATCATGCGCTCGTCGTTGAAGCGATCCGCAATCTGCTGATCGAACGTCTGGAACTTCACCAACGCCAGATTCGGATTGATAGCGGCCAGTGTCGTCCGCGTCAGCGATTCCATATTGCTGATCGGCGCGGCAGTCTCCAGCACAATCGCGCCCGCGTATAAAGATATGTCCTTCTCGATAGGCTCCCTATCGCTCGCTGGCCGCTGCATCAGCGGCAGGAAGTACATCGCTCGGTCCTTGGCGCGCACGCTGGCATACGTCGTGTCCTCCACCACCCCCACGATCTGGTAGTCCCCGGAAGCACCCGCGTCACGCCCGAAGTGCTGTCCGATCGGGTTCGCTCCACCGAAAAACTTCTTCACAAATGCCTGGTTCACCACCGCAACTGCCGGCGACGTCGATGCATCCTGCACGCTGATCCCGCGCCCCATCACGACCCGCGTTCCCACCGCATCGAAGTACTCCGCATTTGCGCGAACCAACGACGCCGATCCGTCCGCCCCGACGTCTGGCCTTCCCTGAACCCGAACGCCGGTACCCCAGTTCATGTCCTCCATCGGCGTATACAGGCTGATGCCCACTTTCATCACGCCGGGCAGCGCATGGAAGTGCTCCTCCATCGTCCGGTACAGCGCCTCCAGTTGCGTCGGCGCATAGCCGGCGGCCTGCGGATTGATGTGCACTATGTAGCGGTTCTTGCTCGCCAGCCGCATGTCCGAATGCTCAAGCTTGTACAGGCTCTGCGAGAACAGCCCTGCGCCCACCAGCAGGACCAGCGATAGCGCCGCTTGCAACACCACCAGTCCGCGTTGGAGCAGCGAGGCTCGCGTCGTCGTCGTGCGCGACCCACTGCGCAGCGCATCCGCGGGCTCGGTCCGTGCCGCAATCCATGCCGGTGCCACGCCGAACAGGATGCCGGTCACCAGAGACAGGCCGAACGCAAACCCCAGCACCAGCAACGACGGCTCCGCATGGATCGGCAGCTCCTGCGCGCCCGGGAAAGCCAGCGCCAGCAACGCCCGCGTTCCCGCATACGCCACCAGCAGCCCCGCCGCGCCGCTCAGCAGCGACAGCAGGACACTCTCGGTCAGCAGTTGCCGGATGATCCTGCTCCGCATCGCACCCAACGCGGTACGCAGCGACATCTCCGCCTTCCGCGCCATCCCGCGCACCAGCAGCAGATTCGCAATGTTCGCGCATGCAATCAGCAGCACCATGCCGGAAATCGTCATCAACAGATTCAGCTTGGAACCGTACTGCTGCTGCATCCCACCATTTGGGCTGGCCTGAATGCCGCCGCCTGCCGGCGTGAGTACCACGTGTGCCCTAGGCAGCAGCTTCTTCCCGGCACCTCCAGAAAAACTCTCCGTCTGCGCGAACGACTGCCGCAGCAGCCCGCTCAGCTTCTGCTGCAGTGCCGGCAGGCTTGTCCCCGGCCTCACCCGCCCGACAATATAGAGCCATTGCCAATCCGGGTCATGCACGTATGGGGCATTCGCAACCGCCGGCATCGTCTCAATCGGCAGGAAGAAGTCCGGCGGCGTGCTTGACAGACGATCACCATAGAAACCCCGCGGTGCAATTCCCGCGATCGTCACCGCCTTTGTGTTCACCCACAGCGTGCTGCCCACCACCGCTGGATCGCCGGCGTAGTCGCGCCGCCACGCCCCATAGCTCATCACTGCGGTCATCGGCGCGCCTGCAACATCGTCCGTGTCGGTCAGCAGCCGTCCCGCCTCTGGCCGAAGCCCGAAGGTCCGGAAGTAGTTTCCCGAGACGAACTCACCGATCGCGGACCGCGCCGCGGCCGAGGCCCCATCGTGCCGCACTGTGATCGGCACATATTGAAAGCCCGCCTGCATCGCCGCCAATTCCTCAAATTCCGGCGCGTTCTGTTTCATCAGCCGCCAGGTGTCCGTCGACAGAGTGGAATAGTCACCGTTGTCCCTGGCGCCCGAATTCACGCAGCAGTAGTCCTCATCGCCCACCCTCACCAGCATCTTCGGATCGGCCACCGGGAGATTCCGGAAGAGCACTGCATTCACCAGCGTAAAGATCGCAGCATTTGCCCCGATCCCCAACGCCAGCGTCAACACCGCCGTGATCGTAAAACCCGGCGTCTTGCGCAACTGCCGCAGTGCAAAGCGAACATCCTGAATCAACGTCATCCTGAATCTCCGCCCAGGACGAGAGCAAACAACGATCCAAACTCTGCTCTTCCGTTTTCCTGATTTGTCCGTGACTTACAAATCCGCGGCGGCGTTGAAACTGTCCATCATGAACTTTCGCTGTCCATGGCCGGACAGCGGCGCCGCTCAGATACCCTCATACATCGTATGCAGCGGAGGTAACAAACTCGGTACCATCCGTTGTCGGCGCACACGACCGTCCTTATAACCAGAAGGCATGAGCACCCGCCGCACCATGCCCGGAGGCCGGGCCCTTTATCGCACCCTCCCCCGCGGCGCTGGCGGACGCTGCCTCTGCCGCTGGTGTTCGATGGAAGTGGGAAAAGGCCGCCGCACCTTTTGTTCCGATGACTGCGTACACCAGTGGCGCGTGCGCTCCGACCCCGGCTACCTCCGCGAACAGGTGCTCAAGCGCGATCGCGGCGTTTGCAAAAGCTGCCGCGTCGATACGCTCGTCGCGCAGGGCATCCTGAAGCGTTCACGCGGTGCAACCCGCCAGCGCCTGCTCAGCTATTGGGATCTGACAAGCTACACCACCCGCTCGCTCTGGGAGGCCGACCACATCGTCCCTGTTGTCGAAGGGGGCGGCGAATGCGATCTCTCGAACCTGCGCACGCTATGCCTGCGCTGCCACCGGATGGCCACACTCGGCTTGCGCCTCCGCCGCGCGGAAGCCCGCCAGCTCACCCGCGGAAACGTGACGCCTTCAGCGTTTGCCGAACTTGCAGGTCAGGCCTAGCGCACCGCGTCTGACTCTTCCCCCCACACGCGGAAGGATCAGCGAGCCTCTACCGCCATCGTGTTGAAATGCGCCCGTACCGTTTCCACAAACGCCGTCGCGGTGGCGTTTGTCCCGTCGATCCGTGCCCCAATGTCGACGGACGTCCATCGCTTCGACCGGATCGGCCGGAAGACCGCTCCCGGAAACGCGATCGTCGCCACGCAGGCCGGCACCAGCGAAACGCCCAGCCCGGCCGCCACCAGGCGAATCAACGTAGGGAACTGCGGCGCCTCCTGCACGATGCGCGGTTGGAAGCCGGCATCCAGGCAGCAACGCATCGTGCGATCGTAGGCCAGGCTGCCCATGCGCCGCGCGAACAGCACGAAGGGCTCGCCTTCCAGTGACGCCGGATCGACCGTGCGCTGACGTCGCAGTCTGTGGTCCGCGGGCAGCGCCACCTGGAACGCTTCGCGCAACAACGGCGTCAGCGCTAGTTCCGGCCGCCGCTCGCCATCCCGCAGGAATCCAACATCAATCGATCCATCCGCCAGCGCGGCCATCTGCTCAGAGGTCCACATCTCTCGCAGCCGCACTTCGACCCGCGGAAAAGCGCGACGATATTGCTGCAGCGCTCCGGGCAGCTCCGTGAACATCACGGAACCGGAGAAGCCCACCGTCAGCCGGCCCTCCTCGCCCCTTGCCACGCGCCGCGTCTGCTCCAGGTCATCCGTCAGCCGCGCCATGGTTGCTGCGGCACGCTCGCGCAGCATCCCGCCTGCTGGCGTCAAGGACACCCCTCGCGTAGTCCGCTCGAACAGGGGCGCGCCCAGCATCGCCTCCAGCCGGCGAATCTGCTGGCTCAGCGGCGGCTGCGCCATGCCAAGCTTCTTCGCGGCGCGGCCAAAGTGCAGCGTCTCCGCGACAGCCAGGAAGTAGCGCAGATGGCGAAGCTCGATGTCATCGCTCATATCTGGGTCGTCTCAATCAAGAGCATTCAAATATTGGACATATCACTCCAACCATCCTAGCCTTGAATCCAGCATCGCGAAAGCGGCTAGGAGGATGAGTCCATGCTCGATGTCACGATCCGGGAGTTTCAGCCAGACGACGCCGACGCCTTCTTCGAACTGAACCGTGAGTGGATCCAGCGCTATTTCTGGCTGGAGCCGGCCGACCTCGAAGTCTTATGGCATCCGCAGGAAGCGATCCTCGATATGGGCGGACGCATCTTCATGGCAAGTCGCGGCGAAGCCCGCATCGGCTGCTGCGCCCTGATCCCCATCGCGCCGGGAGAGTACGAGTTGGCGAAGATGGCCGTGTCACCCGCCGAACGCCGCCAGGGCATCGGCCGCCGTCTCATCGAGACTGCGATCGCCGAAGCCGAGCGCATGGGCGCGATTCGCCTCTATCTCGAAAGCAATGCGACCCTGCCGGGCGCCGTCGCGCTCTACGAATCGATGGGCTTCCGCCACCTTCCGCCAGATCGCGTCGCGCCTTCGCACTACGCCCGCGCGGATGTGCATATGGAGCTCATGATGAACGCGGCACTCCCGCCCCGCGTTCCAACTCCTGCTTCCGAAGCGGCTTGCACCTGCTGTTAAGCACCTATCGCGGAAACTGCTTTTTGAACGCGTCGATGCAGCCTTTGCCCGTGGCCTTCTGGGTCATGCCGCCGCATCCGCTTTGCCAGAAGGGCAGCGATCCCGGGCCAGGCCCGTGGCCCTTCATATACGCGCGTACTGTTGCGCCCGGCGAAAAGTTGGCGCCGTAACTCGTGTCGCAGCAGGTGCCGTCTTTCTTGTTCTCGCTCTTTTCCGTACTCATGATGCCGTTCTTCGAGAAAACGAGCACGATGTCCGCGCTCGCCTCGTCGTCGGCCAGCGTGAAGCGTCCCCACTTCGAGAGCTCCTCGTCCGCTGCATTCTCCAGCGGCGCACCACCCGCATTGTTACGAATAAAGATGGTCTTCGCGCAGTAGGCCTCGGCTGGGACCCCCTGCGCATGTGCAACTGAAGATGGGAAGAGCGGCGTGGCGGCCAGAAGCAAAGCGAAGCAGACCGAGCGAACAACCATGATGGCCCTCGTACGACAGAAGTGGCCATCAATGTAACTCACTTCATGCGGGCGGAGAATAACTACTTTTTCTTCGAGACCTTCTTCGGTGCTCTCGACTTCGCGAGCTTCCGTTCAGCCAGCTCCTGCGCGCGGAACTTCGCAATGCGCGCGATCAGCTTGACCGGGACCGGCTTTGACAAAGCGAAACGCAGCGTCCCTTTGCTGACCCTGCACTCGTCCAATTCACCATCGAATGCCGCAACCATCGCATCGCTCGCAGGATAGATCGAGTAGTGTTCTGTCCATCCAGCGAAGTAGAGCAGGATGCGTCGGTTGAACCGAAACGCCGGAATACTGTACGAGACGCACTCCTCCGCATCCGGCACCGACTTGCCGATCGCGGCTCGCACGCGCTCCAGCACAACCTGTGTCGGCGCAAGCTGTAATGCGATGTATTCGTCGATGGTCGTCGCGCGAGCCTTCGGCATATCGCCGATCAGTATCGGCTATTTTTCAGAAAGCGTCAGCGCCTTTTCCATCCGCACTACCGGCAGCCGCTCGCCACCCGGCAAATCCACCAGGATGTCCGCCACGCGCCGGTATCCGTGCCGCTCATACAACGGCACGCCGGAGAGGGTTGCCCCCATCTCCGCGCGCCGAAAGCCCGCGTCCCAGGCAGCCCGCTCACACGCCTCCAAAAGCCGCGTGGCCAGCCCGCGCCGTGCCCACTGCGGATGCACAAAGAAGGCGCGGATCTTCGCCGCATCGGTCGCGGCGTCAAGCCGCTCGGAATTACGCGACGCGTGGTGATGGTCGCCACCGTAGAGCGTCCGCCGCCAGCTCCACCCGCCGCACGCCGCAAGCGCGCCATTTGAAGCTTCGAGAAATGAGCCCGCAGCGGGTTCCATGACGGAGCCCTCAGCGGGTTCCATAACGAAGTACGTCGCGTCCGCGATCAACTGCGTATCCGGCGTAAACACAGAGGCCAGCGCTTGCTCGCGCTGGCCTTCGCTGTACTCATGCTGCAGTCCGCGCACGGACGCAGCGATTAACTCCCGGATCGCCTCCAGGTCGGCTGCCGTTGCCGCGCGCAGTATGGGCTCGGATTGCGCGTCCACACGCTTTAACTTACGACTGTGCCGTCACGGGCGTATTCACCTGCGCCTGCTGTGCCGCAGGCGGCTTGGGTGCCGGTGGCTTCGGCGCGCGCTGCGCCTCGGACTTCTTGCCCGGCGCCAGGATCGCGTGCAGCGTGGTGCCTTCCATACGCGGCATGAACTCGACAATGCCGGTCTCGCCCATGTCTTGGATCAGGCGGTGGATGATGGCGTAGCCCAGCTCGCGGTGCGCCATCTGGCGCCCTTTGAAGCGCAGCGAGGCTTTCACCTTGTCGCCTTCGTTCAGGAAGCGCACGGCCTGGTTTTTCTTGGTTTGGTAATCGTGCTCATCCACCGTGACGGAGAACTTAACCTCCTTCACCACGATGACCTTCTGCTTCTTGCGCGCAGCCCGGTCGCTCTTGTCCTTTTCGTACAGGAACTTACCGTAGTCCTGGATGCGGCACACGGGTGGCACGGCATTGGGGGAGACTTCCACCAGGTCCAGTCCACGCTCGCGCGCGATCTTCAGGGCTTCAAACGGCACCATGATGCCGAGCTGTTCGCCCTGATCGTCGATCACGCGAATTTCCTTCGCGCGGATGCGTTCGTTGGTGCGGATAAAGGACTTGGCCGATCGTTTATCGAGTGCTATGGCATTCCTCCGAAGTTGTCGAGGGCGCACCCTCGCTGGACGAGTATAGCATCGGGTCTAAAACTCACCCTCAGTCATTGGGATGACCTGCCAGCCCGTCGTGCTGCTGTGATTTTCGTCATTCTTCCGATGACATACGGTGGCCCACAGCATCTGGTTCGCGGAAAAATTCCCGTCAATTTCGATGTGAAGGAAGTTATCGCTTAAGGCTGGCGTCATCCCGCGCGCCCGATGCGCATCGCTCCCCTTGAGCGTGACAACAGATAACCTGCCCCGGCCCACGCGCGGGCGAAACGCCGCTTGCTTGTCCTCCATCAACCCGTGCAGTCGAGCCATGCGCTCCCCCACCGCCTCGCCGCGGACCGGCTTCTCCTTCGCCAGCGACCAGGCTGCTGTTCCCGGCCGGGCGCTGAACGGGAAGAGATGCAGATAGGTAAACGGCTGCTCCGCGATGAAACGGAAGCTCTCCTCGAAAAACGCGTCCGTCTCACCCGGGAAGCCCACCATTACGTCCGCCCCTATGGCAGCGTCCGGGACGGCTTCGCGGATCGCCGCCAGCTTCTCCGCATAGTGCCACGGGCGATAGCGGCGATGCATCGCACGCAGGATCGCATCGGAGCCCGACTGCAGCGGCAGATGCGCGTGCCGAGCCAGCCGGGGACCGGTCAGCGCAGCATCTGCGCGTCCGTACTGCCGATACAGGGCCAGCAGCTCGGCGCTCCAGTCCATCGGTTCTACAGAGCTGATGCGCAGCCGCGGCAGCGCCGTCTGGTCCAGAATTGCGCCAACCAGCTCCTCCAGCCGCGCAGGACGCGCAAAGTCCCGCCCCCATCGCCCCAGGTTGATGCCTGACAGCACCAGTTCCTTCCCGCCCGCCTCGGCGAAGCCGCGCACGCGATCAAGGATTGTTCCCTGCGGAACAGAGCGGCTGCCGCCCCGCGTCGTGGGGATGATGCAGAAGGAGCAGCGGTTCCCGCATCCGTCTTGCACCTTCAGATTCGGACGCGTATCCGTGGAAGCAGCCAGGTCCTCCGCCGCCAGGTTGGCATGGGCAAAGCTATCGTCCGCCAGGACCGGCACTCCACCGGAGCCGGCGACCTTCTCCAGCGGGATAAAACCGGTGCCGCCCGCCGCCTCTTCCAACCGCGCGACCATCTGCCCCAGCAGCGCCTTATGGCTGTTGCCGACCACGGCGTCCACGCCGTCCAATCCAGCAACCTCCTGGGGCGCACGCTGTGCGTAGCAGCCCGTCACCACAACCCGCGCCGCCGGATTCTCACGCTTCACCCGCCGCAGGTAAGCTCGCGCTTTGCTCTCCGCCTCCGCTGTAACGGCGCAGGTATTCAGCACCACGACTGACGCATCCCGCGCCGAAATCATGTCACGTCCACTGCGTGACAGCTCCGCTGCAAGCGCATCGCCATCGGCCTGGCTGGCCCGGCAGCCGAAGTTTTCTACGTGGTATCCTTCCACGTTCTCCAGTCTATTGGAGTCGCGGCGCCTCCCTCATGCGCCCATCCACCGGGCTCCTGCTGGTATGTTGTTCTAAGGAAGTTACCCATGAAACGTCGCATTCTGCTGGTAGATGACGAGCTCGCGATCCTCCTGACCCTCAAGGCGGTTCTCGAACTCCACGACTTCGATGTCGAGACCGCCGCCTCGGCGCGCGAGGCCAAATCGAAAATCCGTGCCAACGCCTACCACATGGTCATTACCGACATGCGCATGGAGAATGAGCGCGCCGGCATGGAGGTCGTTCGCGCGGCCCGCGCTGCGCAGTACGATCCCGCCATTGCCATGCTCACGGCGTTTCCCCTGCCGGGCGAGGAGTGGGAGGATGCCGGTGCCGACCAGATGCTGGTCAAGCCGATGAACACCAATGACCTGCTGTTGCAGATCGAGGCGTTGCTCGTCACCCACGAAGACAAAAAGCAGAAGGCGAAGCAGGCCAGCCAGCCTGACTACGCCGTCCCCTCCGCCAAAAAGGCAAACGGAACACGGCGCAAGGCCGCCGCAACCAGCTAACCGCAGAACCGGCCGCCGTCGAGCCTGGCCGGTTTCTCCGGATCTTCAACTCAAATCCACAAGCTTTCTCAGCCTGCGGCTTTCGCCTCGACCTGCGGAGCCTGCGCCGATTCGCTCCCGACCCCTGCGGAGTGCGCCATCGCTGCAACGATAGGCTGCTCTCCTGGGATCGATTGCGTGGTCGGTGTGCTGCGCCGATTCTGTTCGAAACAGGATCGGCAGAGCACCGGCCGCCCCTGCGTCGGACGGAAGGGAACGGTCGTCTCCTGCCCGCATACCGAGCAGTGCGTCCGCGTCTCGGCCCGAACGCTGGAGCCGCCGCCTCGCTTGAGCTTGCACGCCTTACAGCGCTTGGGATCGTTGTGAAACTGTTTGTCGTGAAAAAACAACTGCTCGCCGGCGGTGAAGATAAAATCCTTCCCGCAATCCACGCACTTGAGTACCTTGTCCTGGAATTCCATGACCCGGTTGTTTGCCGCCGTATGTCCCCGGACGGAAAACGCCCGCCTCCTCGAAAATCACCGAACTTACCTGGGCCTGCCACCGAAGCGGCTTACTGCACCTGCAACAACCTTTGGGGGGAGGAGAGTTGGAGAGGGGAAGGACCTTCGAGTGCCTTGCGCTTTTCTTACATGAGCCGGAGACACCGAGGGCCCGCGATCGTCTATGCCATCTGCGGGCCCGGGGGATTGCCTCTGTTAGTCCTGCTCTTTACGCGCCTTCTTCCGGTTACGTTTTCGCGCCAGTGCTTCCTTGACGCGCTTCCGCTCTCCGGGCTTCAGGTAGAAGGAGTGACGCTTCACCTCTTTGATGATGTCCTCCTGCTGCACCTTCCGCTTAAAACGACGCAATGCATTCTCGAGCGGCTCGCCTTCCTGCACACGAACCTCTGCCAATGAACGACACCTCCAAACTTCCCAATGGGGTCATTTCCTAGAATACGGCACGCTCATCCGCACCCGTCAAGCAATTCCTTGCTGACCCGGGCCGTAATCGGTAGCCTTGCCCTCGAACTGAGCGCGGCTTGAGATCGAATTTCAGCAAAAAAGGCCGCAAAATCCCCAATTTCGGAGGATCGCGCCTCGTCCTCACCCACGGCTGATTACCATTGTCTGCATCGAGGTAACCACCGCAGGTATTCAGCAGATAATTAAATGATCAATAACGGAGGGCGGTTACCGGGTCGACCCGCGATGCGCGCCGCGCCGGAACAAGACAGGCCAGGACTGCCACCACGGCCAACAGCAGGGCCGCCTCTATCACTACCAGCGGATCGCGCGAGCTGCCTTCCGCCCAGTGGGCCAAGACTCGCTGCAGGGAGAGCGTCAGCACCAGCCCGGCGGCCATCCCTGAGCCCACGCTCAGCACAGTCGATTCGAAGACGATGCGCAGAACGTGCACGCGTGGCGCGCCCAGCGCCATGCGGATCCCGAACTCCCCCGTCCGCTGCGCCACCGTATACGACACCACGCTGTACAGCCCAACTGCCGCCAGCACCAGGCCAAGCGCGGCAAACAATCCGAAGAGCCACGCCACCAGGTGCTCCTGCTGCACCTCGGGCTGCCCGGTGATCCACTGCTCCAGATCCTGTACACGGCTGTTGATCTGCTGGTCCGGGTCGACCGAACTCACATGGGCCCCGACCGCGTGCAACAGAGTCAGAGGCGATACCTCCGAGCGCACCAGGATCTGTGTGTACATCCCCATGGAGATCGTATAGGGCACAAAGATCTCCGGCTTGATCGGCTTGCGCAGGCCGTCGTCGAGCTTGTCCCCCACGACGCCGACAATCTGCAGCCATCCTGCCCCGCCCTGCACGGTCAGGTTATAGGGCGGCACGTCCCGGAGTTCCGGCACCTTCAACGAGTGCCCGATGGCGTCGCCTGCTGGGAAGTACCGCCGTGCCAGCGTCTGATTGATCACCGCGACATGCGCCCCATTCCGGGTTTCCGTTTCATCCCAGATGCGACCCTGTTTCAGCGGAATACGTAACACCGGGAAATACGTAGGGCTCACGAAGTTCACCCGCGCCTTCTGCTCGTCCTGGACCGATTTGCCCAGGAACTCGATGTGCGTTTCGAATCCATTGTTGGGCGGCGTGGCATTGCTGGAGATGGCCGTCATGGTCACGCCGGGGACCGCGGTCGCCTTCTTCTGCAACTGATCGAAGTACGCCGCTCGTTCGCCCCATGTCTTGTACGTGCCGTCGTGGATCGGGATGCCCACCGACATCACGTTATGCGGGTCGTAGCCGAGCGGCGTGTGCATCGTTCGCAGGAAGCCCTGGATGGCCGCGCCCGCCCCGGCCAGCATCAGCAGGGTGAGTGCGATCTGCCCTGCAATCAGGACGTTGTTTGTCGCACGCCCGCCCAGTCGCCCGGCCACTCTGCGTGAGCCGGACTGCATCACCTGGCCCACATCCGGCCGCGAAAGCCGCAGCGCCGGCAAGAGTCCGAAGAAAATGCCCGTCAGCAGCGCGACTCCGACACTAAACACGAGCACCGGCAGATTGACTGCGATAGCCGCCTCGTGTGGAAAGGAGTAATCGGGCAGCATGGCCACGATCGCGCCGACCGCTTTGTACGCAAACAGCACCCCCAGCGCCGCGCCGGTGAAGGACAAGACAAGCGTCTCGGTAAGCAACTGGCGGACGATGCGGCTTCGCCTGGCGCCCACAGCGGAGCGCAGCGCCAACTCATGCTGCCGCGCCGTGCCGCGGGCCAGCAGCAGGATTGAAACGTTCCCGCAGCCGATCGCGAGCAGGAGCGCAACCGCGCTGAACAGCAACGCTAGCGTGCCGCCCAGTTGCTTTATGAAGTTGTCGTTCAAACCGATGATGCTGAATGTGTAGGCACTCTTGGGGAAATGATCCGGCGTCTGTTTTGCAAATTCATGGAACAGCGGAGTCAGCGCGGCAGCAGCAGCAGCGTGCGAGACGCCCGGCTTTAACCGCAGGCCCACGTAGTATGCCCGCACCGGATCCTGCGTGACCTTCAGCGGCAGATAGACGTCCGCATCATCCCAGGTGAAACGCGGAGCAGCCACCCCCACGACAATGTAGTCCTTCCGCACCAGCTGCAGTGTCTTGCCCAGCACACCGGGATCGCCGCCGAAGTGCCGCTGCCAGAACTTGTAGCCCAGCACCACGACCGGCTGCGGGTCGTGACCGTCGACGGCGTCGGAAGGCAGCAGGCCGCGCCCAAGGATCGGCGGCACGCCCATGAACTGAAACATGTTGGACGTGACGTAATCGCCCTGCACATCCTCGGGAAGATCATGGCCGGTCACCGTCAGGTTCCATTGGTCGGAGATGAACGCATCCTCGACCGGCCCGGCGTGACGGATCGTTTGCCACTGCTGCCCGGTCAGTCCGAAGAAGCGAACCTCGCCGGACCTGTCGGAGAGCCGCATGTGCGCCATACGGTCCGGCGCCGCGTAGGGATACGGATTCATCAGCACCGCCCAGACCACGCTGAAGACAGCCACCGTTGCCCCGATGCCCAGAGCGAGCGAAATCACAGCAGCGAAGGCAAAGCCGGGACTATGCCGCAGTTGGCGCAGAGCATAGCGAAGGTCCTGAAGCAGCGTATGCATGGTCGCTCCGGTAAACAGGGACGCTGGGGCCGATATCAGACAGAAGGCACGTGAATCGCCAACTCACCTTGCGGCTAAGTCGCTGATTTTTCATGTGGCACGCTCACGCCGGCATAGCGATCGTTGTCCGCTTGCGATTTGCGGTGTTCGCAAACGATGCAACTCGCGGCGATCTCCGCGGGCGGGGCTTCATGCTCGTTTAAGCCCGTGCCCGTATGCTGAGGATATGAACTGCAGCTTGTCCTCGGTCCCCGCGTTCAAGTTCCTGGCCATCGCGCTTTTCGCATCTGGAATTGCCGCTACCGGTCAGGCGGAGAGCCGTGTGCCATGCAAATCGCTGCCTGCTGCTGTTCTCCATCAGGCGAAAGCCGAGGCGGGTGACGCAACCATACGCGACTGCATCCAGGATAAGGAGAACGGCAAGCTCACCTTCGAGGTGGAGACAAGGCAGCAGGACGGCAAGAGCAAGGACATCGCGCTGGATGCTTCCGGAAGAGTGCTCGAACTCGAGCAGGAGATCACGGGCGGCAGCTTGCCGCCGGCGGTTTCTGACGCCATCGCAAAGGCTGCGGAAGGCGGCAAGGCCGGCAAGATCGAATCCGTGAGCAGAGGCGGCGCGATCGCCAGCTATGAGACCACGATCACGAAAAACGGACGGCGGCGCGAGGTCGCCTTCAGCCCGGAGGGAACTCCGGTGAAGCCGGATTGAATCTGAAGTTGTTCACTCTTCCTCTCACAGTGTTCACCTTGTTCCGCACGGTGCTCATCGGGTTCCTGCTGGCAGCCGGGCTGCCCTCGCTCGCGCAGCAGCAGACACCTCTGCAAATGGTGACGGCTATGGTGCAGAACGAAAAGCAGGCGCGCCAGCATCGGACATACTTCCGCTACACCTCGATCGAACGCTCCTCGCGCACGGATGGACATCTCTGGCGGGAGAATGTAGTGGAAACGCCGGACGGCCTGCTGCGCCGCCTCATCGCTGAGGATGGAAAGCCGCTCTCATCCGATCGCGCAGCCGCCGAAGATCGTCGTATCGCCGCACTGGCCGCCGATCCTTCTGCGCTGCGTGCCGCCGATGCGGACCGCCGCGCTGACGAAGCGCGCCTGGGCAAGCTGCTCGGCATTCTGCCGCAGGCATTTCTCTTTACCGCGGATGGCATGCAGGACGGCTGCGTGCGCATCTCCTTTCGACCCGACCCCGCTTTCGATCCTTCCAGCTACGACGAGCGTGTTGTGCACGGCCTGGCCGGCGTCATCCTTATCCGTATGCCGGCGGAACGGCTCTGCGGTATCGAAGGCCATCTTGTCGATCGCGTGACTTTTGGCTTCGGGCTGCTGGGCCACATTGACCAGGGCAGCCACTTCAGCGTGACCCGCGTGCCGGTGTCGCCGGCAGACTGGAAGAGCTCGCATATTGATGTGCACGTGGACGGCAAGGTGCTGCTCTTCAAGAGCATCTCGCGCGACGAGGATGCTACCCATAGCGGCGTTGAACCGCTCCCGCCGAATCTTCCGCTTACTGAGGCCGCGGCGCTTACCCGGCCGGCGATGCTTTCGCCTGCGGGCCAGTGATGGGCCCTTTGACGAAACACACTCTGTTTGCGCGCGAAGAAGTAGCTGCCGTTGCGCTGCTCTTCGTTTCCCTCGCCAGTGCAGGATGGGCGCAGTCGGCCCCCGACCCGAACCCCGATCCGAACCCCGCCCCGCAGCTTTCAATTCCAGCCGAGGTCCCACTGCGCGTGGAACTGACCAACACGATCCCGCTCAAGGCCGGAAAGCCATTTCGCGGAAGACTCATGGAGCCGGTGTATGGACCGGATCGCCTGCTGATTCCTGCAGGTGCTGCCGCCGAGGGCTTCATCTTTGCCACGCCTGCTGCGGAGCGTAGTGCACGCATCAACGCAAAGCTCGACGGCGACTTCACCCCACTGCGCGTTCCGGTCATTCACGTGACAGAACTGGTCCTGCCATCAGGTGCCGCGCTGCCCGTCGACGCGGTGGGCGGCATGCGCAATGCCGAGACCATTTCGCTCGCCGCGCATCCGCGGCCCACCTCACTGGCCGGCAGGATCAAGGCGATGGCTCATGCGCAGATCCAGCAGGTGCACGAGATGATCCACAACCCGCACAAGGGCGACTGGGCAAAGCAGCTCCTCTATCGCCAGTTGCCGTATCACCCGCAAAGCGTCTGGGCCGGCTCGCAATTTGACGCTGTGTTGCGCGAGCCGCTGCGCATCCCGCTTGCCGGCGCGCCAATCCCACCCGCCGGCGCGGTGGACCTCACCTCCGGCCGCATGCAGGCGCGCCTGACTGTCGGGATCAGCTCCGCATCGGCAAAGCACGGTGATGACATCACCGCCGTGCTTGTGAAGCCGTTCTGTAATCCGCAGGGGCAGGTCATGCTTCCAGGCGGCACGCCGCTGCATGGGCTGGTGCTGCAGGCGCGTCCGGCGCGCTGGTTTGGTCGCAGCGGACGCTTGCGCTTCTCCTTCCGTTCCGTAGGCACATCCACAGCGGCCAACGCAGGTCAGCGCATCGAGAGCGATCTCTCGTCGATCCAGGGGCAAAACGGGCAGAACGTCGCGATCGATTCCGAAGGCGGCACGCGCGCCCAGCCCGACAAAGGCCGTTTCCTTGCTCCGCTGGTGCTCGGGGTGATGGCGGCTGCTTCGACCGACGATGACGGCGGCATCGCACGTCAGGGCGTCACCAGCAATGGCTTCGGTCTCTTCGCCCGCGTCATCACCATGGCGACAGCCAGCCGCAACGCATCCACCGGCTTCGCGGTCTTTGCGACGGGCAAGTCCATCTACCGCCGCTTCATCGCACGCGGCCACGAGCTCAGTTTCCCGGCAAACACCGAGCTGTCAATCGACCTGAGCAAGCGTTAGAGCGTTTTCACTGTAGGTGCATACAAGAGCGTGATCATCTCCGTGGCTTTTCCGTCAAGAAAAGCCACACCGCGCGAACGCTGGCTCTATCTAGCAACAGTGAATACGCTCTAGAGCGTTTTCACTGTAGGTGCATACAAGAGCGTGATCATCTCCGTGGCTTTTCCGTCAAGAGAAGCCACACCGCGCACAAGCTGGCTATATATAGCGACAGTGAAAACGCTCTGGCTATAGGTCGAGCTTCTTCAGATACTCGCGAAAGCCGGGCCCGAGATCGGGCCGCTTGAGCGCGAGATCGACCGTGGCCTGCAGCATGCCCGCCTTATCACCGGCATCGTAGCGTTTGCCTTCAAAGGTGTACCCGAAGACTTTCTCCGTATCGAGCAGCCCCTTGATGCCGTCGGTCAGCTGGATCTCTCCGCCTGCGCCTTTAGGAACGCTATCGAGTAGCTCGAACACTCGCGGCGTAAGAATGTAACGGCCGATGATCGCATTCTTCGACGGCGCGTCGGCTTGCTTCGGCTTCTCCACCAGGCCTTTGACCGCGTGCAGCCGCGGATTGTCCTTCACCGTGTCGCAGTCGAGCACGCCGTAGGAAGATATCGCCGGCCCTTCCACGATCTGCGTTGCCAGGATGCTGGATTGCACCTGCTGGAAGACGTCGGCCATCTGCTTCAGGCAGGGCGTCGTTGCGTCGATGATGTCGTCCGGAAGAATGACGGCGAATGGCTCATCGCCGACCATGTCGCGCGTCTGCAGCACGGCGTGCCCCAGGCCGAGTGGCTCCTTCTGGCGTACGTAGGAGACCAGCACCATGTTCGAAACCTTGCGCGTCAATTCCAGCAGCTCTGTTTTGCCGCGCTCCTCAAGGCTCCACTCCAGCTCCGGACTCATGTCGAAATGGTCTTCGATGGCGGATTTCCCGCGGCTGGTCACGATGATGATCTCGTCGATGCCGGCGCCCAGCGCCTCTTCCACGCTGTACTGGATCAGCGGCTTGTCGACCAGCGACAGCATCTCCTTGGGAATTGCCTTGGTGGCCGGAAGGAAGCGCGTGCCAAAGCCGGCAGCCGGAATGACTGCTTTGTGAATTTTTTTCATGAAGCCTGCATGCCCTTCGGATGTGAATGACGCTGTGTGCGTGCATCGGCGACAGCCGATGGTGTGATTGTTGTGATTATACGGACGCACCCGGATGGACTCAGAGTTGCCCGTGACCCGGGATATTGAAGAACTCGAAACGAACTCAAATTGCGGGCGAATCGTTGCCGAGCATCGCGCGGCGGATGATCGCGACCGGCGGAAAGCCCTGGCGCAGGAAGTCGTCGTGAAATTTCTGCAGCGAGAAGTCCTTGCCTTGTTTCTTTTCGACATCCGCGCGCAGCTTCAGAATCTCCAGTTTGCCGAGGGTGTAGTAGAGATACGTTGGATCGGAGGTGCCGCGCTTGGTCTCGACATCGGCAATCTCGGGCGACTGGTAGCCTTGCTCGACAAAGAACTTTCTTGCCTCACCGAGCGACATATCTCCTGTATGCATCCGGATACCCACGACGAAGCGTGCATCGCGCAGCAGCGCATCCTGAAATTGCCCCAGGCGGATGAGCTTTGCCTCGCGCGCACTTTTAGCACCGGCGCCCGGCTGGCCATAGCCTTCGTCCAGCATCATCTGCTCGCAGTAGTGGGCCCAGCCTTCCACATCTGTATTCGCGCCCAGCAGCTTGCGAACCTTGGAGTGCACCTCCGGCAGCACCAGGAACTGCACATAGTGGCCTGGATACGCCTCATGCACCGAAGTGCTGACGATCGTGCCGCGGTTGAACGCATGCATGTAGCTTGCGGTGCGCTCCGCGCTCCACGACTTCTCCGGCAGCGTCACGTTGAAGTACGCCGTGGTGGAGTGCGTTTCGAATGGCCCGGGCGTGTCCATGGACGCCTGCGTGGTCGCGCGCATGAAAGGCGGCGTCTCTTCAAGCGTAGGCCGCACATCGGACGGGATAGTGACGATGTGCTTCTCGCGGATAAAGTCGATCAAGCTACTGAAGGTGTCGCGGAAGCTCGCGAGCAACTGATCCGGCGCAGGATGGTCGTTGCCCAGCATGAGCAGAACTTCCTGTGACGTTTTGTTGGGATCGATCTCGTGGGCCAGCGCATTAAACGCCGCCTGGTTCTTGTGCAGGTCCGCGTAGCCGATCTGGAGAAGCTGGTCGAGCGGTGTCGAGACCATCTCGTCATAAAGCAGCTTCAGCGCGAAAGTATCTTTGCCGATGCGGAAATCGCCGTTCGAACGAGGCAGCAGATCGGTCTTCATCCACGATTCGTAGCTGCCGAGCGCATCGATGACAGCAGCATTGCTCTGCTGGAATTCGGCGAGGAGCTTTGCATCTTTGACCTCCGAAAACGCTGCAGGCACATCGTGACGGAAGAAGTCGATGTCGCCGGGGAGCTGTTCGAGTGCGATCTCGGTGTAGATCTTCGGGCAGTCGCGCAGATTCTGCCGCGCCGCTGTGAGTGCAGCCGGCATCTGGCGCTCGCGCGCGATGAGCGAGCGCAGGCGGTCTTCCGGCGGCGCGAATTTACGCTCCATCAGCGAAAACGCGCTCCCGGTGATGCCGGTAGAGTAATAATCCGCGTTCTTCTCCCAGGGCTTGATCGTCTCCAGCGTCAGCAGCCTGCTCTGAATGCTATTCAGGACAAGCTGACGGTCTGCCGCGGTCCACTCATCGAGGCCGGTTTTGGAAAAGCCTGCGACGCGATGTTCGAAAACGTGCAGCGTGGCTGTCTGCTTTGCGATCGACGCTCGATCGTAGGGTTCCAACTGCGCGTCGTACTGGTGAAAGCCGGCGAGCGTCCCGTTGGTCGGCTGGTACGGGAAATATGCCGTATCGAAATACTGGTCCGCCAGCTTGCTCCACGCGGCATCGCCTGTTGGAGCGGCCTGGGCTGAAGTGGAAATGCCGCCGGCTAGCAACGCCGCACCCGCAAGGCAAACGATATGTGATTTCCGCAACTGTATCTCCTGAGTCGAGCCATCTTCAGGCAGTCACCGGCTCCGGCGCAAGCTGCTCCAGCAGCCCGTGGACTTCCTGGAAAACTTCCTGAGGCTTTTTCCCGGCCAGCGGAAAGCGCAGCACGCCCTGCGGCGTGAACTGCGCGCCCTTCTTTGCGTTGCGCGCGACAAGCTTCATGAGCCGCCCCGGATCGATCTCCGCCTTTTCGCTGAAACGGATATGAAGCTGATCGCGTTTGCGATCGATCTGCTGCACGCCCAGCCGCTCGGATGTCAGGCGAAGCGTCGCCGCATCCAGCAGATGGACGACGCTCTCCGGCAGCGTGCCATAGCGGTCTTCCAGCTCCGCGCGCACATCGGCCAGCGTGGCTTCATCCTGCGCCCCGGCGATCTTTTTATACACGCGCAGCCGCTGGTTCTCTTCGGAGATATAGCTCTCATCGATCCGCAGGCTGATGCCGAGATTAAGCTGCGTCGTGATGTGGTCGCGCTTCTCTTCGCCTTTCAGCTTCGACACGGCCTCTTCCAGCATCGAGGTATACATCTCGAAGCCGACCGCTTCGATATGCCCGCTCTGCTCGCCGCCCAGCATATTGCCCGCGCCGCGCAGCTCCAGGTCGAGTGCGGCGATTTTGAATCCAGCGCCGAGATCGGAGAATTCTTTCAACGCAGCGAGGCGGCGGCGCGCGACATCGGTCAGTTCCTGCTCCGGCGGGATCAGCAGATAGGCATAGGCGCGGCGGTTGGAACGGCCCACGCGACCACGCAACTGATAGAGCTCGGAAAGCCCATGCCGGTCGGCGCGGTTCACGATGATGGTGTTGGCCAGCGGGATGTCGATGCCGTTCTCAATGATGGTGGTCGCGACGAAGACGTCGTACTCGTGATTCATGAAAGCGAGCAGCGTCTTTTCCAGCTCCGCTTCGCCCATCTGCCCATGCCCGACGACGACGCGCGCCTGCGGCACCAGCTCCTGGATCTTCGCTGCAAGCTCATAGATCGTCTCGACCCGGTTGTGCACGAAATAGATCTGGCCACCGCGCTCCAGCTCCAGCTCGACCGCGGTGCGGATCAGCTTCTCGTCAAACTTTGCCACCACGGTCTGGATGGCCATGCGGTCTTTGGGCGGCGTCTCGATCACGCTCATATCACGCAATCCAACCAGTGACATATGCAGCGTACGCGGGATCGGCGTAGCCGACATGGAGAGCACGTCGATCTGCTGGCGAAGCTGCTTCAACCGCTCTTTATGCCGAACCCCGAAGCGCTGCTCTTCGTCCACCACCAGCAGCCCGATGTCCTGAAACTTCAGGTCTTTCGAGAGCAGCCGGTGCGTGCCGATCAGGATGTCGATCTTGCCCGCTTCGAGATTTTCGAGAATGATCTTCTGCTCCTTCGGTGTGCGGAAGCGCGAGATCATCTCGACGTTGATGGGAAACTGCGAGAAGCGGCGGCGGAATGTCTCGTAATGCTGGAAGCTGAGCACCGTAGTTGGCGTAAGCACGGCCACCTGCTTCCCATCCTGCACCGCCTTGAAGGCGGCGCGCATCGCCACTTCGGTCTTGCCGTAGCCCACATCGCCGCACAGCAGACGGTCCATCGGCATATTCGATTCCATGTCGCGCTTGATGTCCGCAATGGCCGAAAGCTGGTCTTCGGTCTCGTTGTAGTCGAACGCGTCTTCGAACTCGCGCTGGAATTCGTTGTCCGTCGGGAAGGAATGCCCCTCCGCAGCCCGGCGCTGGGCGTACAGCTTCAGCAACTCGTCGGCCATGTCGGCCATCGCCTTCTTTACGCGCGCTTTGGTCTTCGCCCACTGCTGGCCGCCCAACTTGTTCAGCACCGGCGCCGGTCCCGCGTCGGTCGAGCGGTATTTCTGGATCAGGTCCAGCCGCGTGAGCGGTACATAAAGGCGTGCGGCATCGGCAAACTCCAGCACCATGAACTCGACGTTCAGGCCGTCCTGCTGAATCTCCTTAAGGCCGTGGTAGCGGCCGATGCCGTGCTCGACGTGGACAACATAGTCGCCGACCGTGAGATCGCGGAAGTCCGAGACAAAGGCGGCGGTCTTCGACTTGGAGCGAGCCGGCAGCGGGCGCGCCGCAACATCGGCGTCATCCGAAAGATCGTTCGCGCCGATAACGACGAGCTTCGCTTCCGGGAAGCTGACGCCATTGGCAATCGCGGTGCGCACGATGATGGGCGTGCGCATATCGCCGCCCAGGTAGCTCGATTCGTCGTAGATGGTCTCCGAGCCGGTGTGCTGCGTGCGCGAGCCGAGCCGGTAGGCCAGACCGTATTCGCGCAGCAGGTTGGCCAGGCGTTCCACTTCGCCCTGGTTGGGCGCGGCGATGATGACGCGGTGCTCCTGTGCGGCGAGAGATTTGAGCTGCTCCACGAAGGCCGGAATCGAGCCGTGGAAGCGCAGCGTGGGCCGCGAAGGAAACGTAACCTCGGCGGGCGCATTCACGTCATCATCGAGCACATCGACAGCGCCCAAGCTGGTCGAGCTCAAGGCCGGGCAGCTTCGCGATCCTGTCCTTCATCTCCCACGGGTTCAGGTAGATGTCGGCCGCGGTGATCAGTCCGCCGATCCCGGCGCGCTCATGGCGCTGCTCCACCTTGTTCCACCAGCGCTCGGCCTGGTTCTGCAACATGGCTGGCTCTTCGACGAAAATCTGCGGATTGCGGAAAAGATCGAACAATGTGCGGTCGGCGCCGGCCACGGGCGCGAAGAACTCCCAGCCGGGGAAGACGGTGACCCCGCCGGCAGCCACGGCACGCGTGACCAGATCGGCAGTAGCGTCATCTCCCGCAGCTTCCATCCGAGAGCGGCTGAGGCGCGCGTGCACGGCGGCCAGCAGCTTTTCGGAAACCGGCGTCTCGGTCAGCGGCAGCAGCAAGGCTTCGTCCAGCGGGGTCGAGGAGCGCTGCGACTCCGGCTCGAACTTGCGGATGGACTCGATCTCATCCCCGAAGAAGTCGATGCGGACCGGGCGGTCCATCTCCGGCGAGTAAACGTCCAGAATGCCGCCCCGGCGGGTGAACTGTCCCGGCATCTCCACGATGTCCATCTGCGTGTAGCCGATGGCGCGGAGGTGGTCGACGAGCATCTCGATATCGACCTCTTCCCCGCGGCGCAGTTGCTGGGCCAGGCCGGCATAGTAGGGTCCGTCGAACAGGCGCATGCACGCGGCTTCCACCGGCGCCAGCACGATAGAGGCGCGGTTTGAGGCGATCTTCCACAGGACCGACGCGCGCTGCTCCTGCACATCCGGGTGCGGCGAGACGTTTTCAAACGGCAGCACATCGTGCGCGGGCAGGCGCAGGATGCGCTTTGGCTCGACCGCGCCGGTCAGCTCGGCTGCGGCGCGCAGCGTGATCTCCAGCGACTCGGCGGCCTTGTTGTCGGCCACCAGGACGACCACGGGCGCCTGCGCGGCGTGGGCAAAGAGCGGGATGGTGAGCGCACGGGCGGTGGCAGTCAGCCCGGAGACACGACGGCGCCCCCGCGCGAGGCTGAGATGCCGTCGCACACGCTCGAAGCTGTCGGTGTGCTCAATGCTCGCGAGGGCATCGCGAACAAAGGGTAGGACCATGCTGATTTGATTTTACCGGCTGGGCGTTCGCTCCAGGAAATCTGGTCGCATTTGCTTTCAGTCGCGGCGAGGGCGAGTCCCGTTTCCCGGGATCGCTGATCTTCTTGGAGATAAACATAATGATGGGGAGGCCCCCGCCCGTTCGGCGGTTTGCATGATCATTGAATAGCTTTTACTAACTATCCAACCCTGCCGTTCGCAGCAGGCATCCCCCGTACGCCGGCGGATACCGCACGCAGCAGACACATAAATTGGTTTGGAGGTGGCTAAGGGTGAACAGGGGGAATCTTCCGTATACCCCTTCGTCACATGCACGTGGAATTGACACAGTGTTAATCTTCCGGTGTTCCCCCCAGTCGCCAGTTACATAACTCGTTCCGGATGACAGATACAAGCATCCCCCGGAGGGCTCAGCTCATGTCCAGGAATCGCCCGTCCCGAAGGATCGTCAGTGCCCTGGTAACGACATTGCTGGCCGTTGCGCTCACCGCATGCGGCGGCAGCGGCTCTTCCCCTACTCCCAATGATCCGGTCGCAAAGCCGACAACGACCATTACGGCGACGCCAGGTCAGGTTGCGCCCGGCCAATCTGTCTCGCTGACCTGGTCCAGCACCAATGCGACTTCGATAAGCATCAGTCCTAGCGTCAGCGCAACTGCTCTGCCACTCTCGGGTTCGGTCACCGTTACCCCCACCAGCACGACCCCTTACACAATCACGGCTACCGGCGCAGGCGGGACAGCGACATCCTCTGCCACGGTCACTGTAGCGCCTGTGGGTCCGGCTCCCACGGTGACTCTGACGGCGACTCCCCCCACCATAAACGCCGGCGGCACGTCGACACTCGCGTGGACGAGCACAAACGCAACATCGGTAAGCATCACTCCCTCGGTCAGCGCCACAGCATTGGCCTTGTCCGGTTCGGCCAGTGTGACGCCCACCAGCACGACCACTTACACCATCACGGCCACTGGCACTGGAGGGACCGCCTCAGCCACTGCGACCATCACGATCTCAGCAACACCGATACCGACCGTCACCTTGAAGGCGAGCCCCAACACTATCTTCACCGGCGGCACCATCACCCTTACCTGGACCAGCACCAATGCCGATTCGGTCAGCATCGCGCCCGCTGTGGGAACAGCTCCGCTGCCCGTCAATGGATCGGCGACAACCACCGCGACCGAGACGACCACCTATACCATCACGGCCACCGGCGGCCAGCAGACGGCAACCGATACGGCAACCGTCACCGTGCTTCCTCAGGGGGCCGCGCAATCCTCCATTCACCACCTCATCGTGGTGATCCTGCAGAACCATTCTTTCGACAACCTGTTCGGCACCTATCCCGGCGCAAACGGACTCAGCCCGGGTGTGCCAGGATATTCCCAGGTGGATGCAAGCGGAGCGACAATCTCGCCCACTCTCTTATCCAATCTCAACGTCGCGAATCTGAACCACGATCGCACCACCTACACGGCGAGCTACGACACCGGCAAGATGGACAAATTCGCCCTCACCAACGGCGATCTGTCGATGCAGTTTGCCGATAACACCGTCTTTGGAACCGCCAGGGACGGGAAGGTCTACGGCATCGATACGCTGTGGAACTACGCCCAGCAATATGTTCTTGCGGATAATTTCTTTGGCTCGGCGCTGAACACCGAGCCCGCACAGATGCTTTATATGATGGCCGCGACTATACATGACGACCGTACGTCCGGCAGCCTACCGTACTACGACAAGTGCAGCGCGGTGGAGAAAGCAAAGAGCGGCGGGTCGATCGCCGTTCCGCTGACCGAGACGAATGTCGGAGACCAGATGAATACCGAAAAGGTCTCATGGGCGTGGTATCAGGGGAATTTCAACACCTCTGTCAACGGAACATGTAACAACTATGTTCCCCAGGAGAACCCGTTCCAGTACTTCACCACTACGCAGTATTCGGCGAACCTGCAAGAATTTTCGCTCACCAGTTTTCAGAACAACCTGACTGACACTCAGTTGCCTTCTGTGACATTCATCACACCGGTGCCATCGGCCAGCATGCATCCCGGTTCCGGCGACGCCGCCAACGGCATCGAATGGCTGGACAACTTTCTGCAGCTGGTGAAGAACTCACAGGTCTGGCCAGATACGGCGATCGTCGTGCTCTGGGATGAGAGCGGCGGCTGGTACGATCATGTTCCGCCACCGCAGCTCGCCAACACTCAGGGCCTGGGCATGAGGGTGCCGGTCCTCCTGATCTCTCCCTTTGCAAAGACGAACGTGGTCTCGCATCAGCAGATGGACTATGTCTCCATCCTGCGCTTCATTCAGTGGAACTGGGGCCTGGGCATGTTTACAGCCCCGGCGCAGAACGCGCGGGAACTGCAGAGCGGTGACATCTGCGATCTGCTCACCAACACGACGTGCGGGGCGCCGTAAGCGGGGAAACGCAATCTGGCTGAGCTGCGCGGCCGCGAGCATGATTGGCGCCGGTTGCTGCGAGCGGCCGGCGTCACGCTCGCGCGCAACAACCGGGCTCCCGCTTGGGCAGTATCGATTCTCGCAGCGCGGCCGTTGCCTTTCTGACCACGTCCCGCCACTTACCCATCGCAAAGCCATAACGCCGCGAAGTCGTTCGCGGCGTTATGGCAATCCTGCGAGCCTGTTTATTCCATCCACCGCCGGAATATTAGCGAGCCATTCGTCCCACCAAAACCAAACGAATTCGACAGCGCATACTCGGTGTTGATCTTCTCCGGCTTGTTCGGTACGTAGTGCAGCTCGCACACCGGGTCCTGATTGACAAGATTGGTCGTCGGCGGAGCGATCTGTTCGATCAGCGCCATCACCGTAATGCCCGCCTCCAGTCCGCCGGCGCCGCCCAGCAGATGCCCGGTCATTGATTTCGTCGAGCTCACCAGCACCTCGCCCTTCAACGCGCGCTCGCCGAACAGCTTTTTCATTGCAGCGGACTCCAGCGCGTCGCCCAGCGGTGTGGAGGTCGCGTGCGCATTCACGTAACCGATCTGATCCGGCGAAATCTCCGCCGATTTGATCGCATTGGTCATGGCGCGGAAACAGCCCTCGCCTTCCGCCGCCATCCCGGTCATGTGGTACGCGTCGGAGCTCAGACCGTAGCCGACAATCTCGCCCAGAATCTTCGCGCCGCGCGCTTTCGCGTGCTCCACTTCTTCCAGGATCAGGATGCCCGCTCCCTCGCCCACGATGAAGCCGTCGCGGTCCTTGTCAAAAGGACGGCAGGCGTGTTCAGGATCGTCATTGCGCGTGGAGAGCGCCTTCATCGCGGCGAATCCGCCAATGCCCATCGGTGTGATCGCGGCCTCGGCACCGCCGGCAATCATCGCGTCCGCGTCGCCGCGCTGGATCACGCGGTAGGCGTCGCCGATCGAGTGCGCGCTCGTCGTGCAGGCCGTGGCAGTTGCCTGATTCGGACCCTTCGCGCCGTAGCGGATGCTCACCTGGCCGGCCGCCAGGTTCACAATCGCCGCCGGGATGAAAAACGGCGAAATCTTGCGCGGGCCGCCGTTGAGCATGTTGCTGTGTTCGCGCTCGATGATGTCGAATCCGCCGATCCCGGAGCCGATGTGCACCCCGATGTGTTCGGCATTCTCCGGCGTCACCTTCAGGCCGCTGTGCTGCATCGCCTCCGCAGCGGCAGCGATCGCGAAGTGAATGAAGCGCCCCATCTTGCGCGCTTCCTTTTTCTCGATGAACTTCAGCGGATCGAAGTTCTTTACCTCAGCAGCAAAGGTGACGGGGAACGCACTCGCGTCGAAGCCGGTAATCGGCGCCATGCCGCTCTTGCCTGCAAGCAGGTTTTGCCACAGCTCCGGAGCGGTATTGCCGGGGCCTGCAATCAGTCCCAGTCCTGTCACTACCACCCGTCGATCGCAACGCAATGTTACTTGCCGCCTTTCGCGTGCTTTTCGATGTACTCCGTCGCGTCCTTCACGGTCTTGATCTTCTCCGCGTCCTCGTCCGGAATCTCTATGTCGAAGGCCTCTTCAAACTGCATCACCAGCTCCACCACATCCAGCGAATCCGCGCCCAGATCTTCCTGGAATGAGGCGCTGGGCGTCACCTCCGCCTCGTCTACCTGGAGCTGCTCCACAATGATCTGCTTGACCTTCTCGTCCACTGCTGCCATGCCTATCTCCTCGATCACAAATCGAATGAACTGAATCCCTTTTGAGACTATCAGGTACGCAGCGTACAGGGCGCACCGCAGGCACGCCCGCACCCTGGTGTATGGATGCTGGTCCCGAACTTCCAAGTCTACTGAGGGGCTTCTGGGGTGTAAAGCCGCGGCTCCGGGGATAGTGGGTCGGTTTGAATCGCCGCGCCTTGAAATGGCTCTTGGGGTTGAACTCTGTCGAAGGGCTTGACCCGACGGCGTAAACTTTGCTCACGCCGCGGCGCAAATGACTAGAATCCTCTGGATCATCGGCCTTTCGTTTGCACTCTTCGTCTTCGGGGGATGGACGATCCTTGTCGTCATCGCTGGAATAACGCACAGGCACCTCAACCAAAAGGGCCTGGTGATGCTTCTGAGTAATGCTTACGTCGTATGGATCACCTTCAACTATTTGCGGCAGAAAATCAGTGAGGGCTCCAAACCGCGCTCCACTACCCTTGTGGATTCGAACTGACCCTTCACCGCCTCCGGCCGCGTGACACCACAATCGCCCCGGAAACAATTAGAGTGCGAATAAGCATTCACACGCAGGGTCATGAACACCATCATCTACGTCTTTGCAGCACTGGCCTCGCTCGTCATCGGCGGCCTCGTCGGATATCTAATTGCGCTCTCCCGCCGCTCGGCGCCCGTACAGGAGGCCGCCCAGCTACGCGTTCAGCTTGCATCGCTCGATGCCACACTGACCGCCGAGCGCGCCGCCCAGGAACAGAAGCTGGCCCTGCTGGACGACGCCCGCGATCAGATGACGCACCAGTTCCGCGCTCTGGCCAACGACATTCTTGAGGAAAAATCCCGCCGCTTCACCGAGCAGAATCAGACCAACCTCGGCCAGTTGCTCGACCCTCTCAAAACACGCCTCCAGGAGTTCCAGGCCAAGGTCGATCAGGTCTACGTGCAGGAGAGCAAGGATCGCAGCGCGCTGGCCCAGCAGGTCACCTCGCTGCTGGAGATGAACCAGCGCCTCGCCGATGAGGCCAAGGACCTGACGCAGGCGCTCAAGGGCTCCAGCCGCACGCAGGGCGACTGGGGAGAAATCGTGCTCGAGCGCATCCTCGAAGCCGCCGGCCTCCGCCGCGATCACGAATACACCATGCAGGAAACCATCGCGCGCGAAGACGCTACCCGTGCGCGACCCGACGTCATCCTGCATCTGCCCGGCAATCGCAAACTTGTCGTCGATGCAAAAGTTTCGCTCGTCGATTACGGGACATACTGCTCAAGCACAGACGAAGCCCTGCGCAAGCACGCCGCCACACGCCACGGCACATCCATCAAGGAGCACATCCGCGGCCTCGCCGCGCGCAACTACCATCGCCTGCCCGGACTTGAAACGCTGGACTTCGTCATCCTCTTCGTTCCCATCGAGCCCGCCTTCCTGCTCGCCCTCGAAACCGACAGCAACCTGTGGGTGAATGCATGGGAGCAGAACATTCTGCTGGTGTCGCCCAGCACGCTGCTCTTCGTCGTCCGCACCGTAGCGCATCTCTGGAAGCAGGAAGAGCAGGTGCGCAACGTGCAGCAGATCGCCGAACGCGGAGCGGAGCTCTACGACAAATTCGTCGGATTCGTAGACGACCTCAGCAAGCTTGGCGCGCGCATCGAGCAGACACGCGCTGCTTACGATGGCGCGCTCGACAAGCTCACCCGCGGCCGCGGCAACCTGGTGCGCCAGGTAGAGATGCTCCGCGCCCTCGGCGTGCAGCCGACCAAGCGCCTGCCGCGCCAGTTGACGCAACAGGCGGAAGACGTCGGTATCTTTGAAGAGCTGACAAGTTCGGAAAGTGCGGAAGAGCCGAAAGGCAAATCCGTATAGACGCGCTGCTCCTGCAGATTGTGCAGCCTCAGGTGGATGAGCCATCCCACAAACGGGTAGCTTGCAAACCGCCGCGCCCCTCGGTAGCATCCGAATCAGAAACCGGCCTGCAAAGCAGGTGCGGAGCTAACGCTGGTAGAACCTATAATTCTTGAACAGGGACTCGACTCGATTAATTGGCTCGGTGTGCAGTGTCCGCCAGTCCGGAATGCCTAAAGAGCTGCGGAGAGTCCCACCGTCTTAGGACGGGTTCACCAGCGCGCAACGCACGGCCCCGTGGGTCGGTTTTGTTCTTCCTTCCTCGCCGAATCTCCTGCATAGTGCCGCGAGGTTCCTCCTCTAACGTCGCGCTGCAGAAATAACTACGCAAATCGTCATCTCGACCGGAGCGAAGTGGAGAGATCTGCTGTATCTTCCGTTCCATATCGCCGCGTAGCGCCGCTCGACTGACCACACCGCATGTACCCTCGCTTCCTCCAGTTCGGCGCGTTCGTCATCTCCACCTACGGCGTGCTCGCTGTCGTCGCGGCCTTCTCCGCCATCGCATTGTGGACCAGCCTCGCCCGCCGCACCGGCCTCGACACAGCAAAGATCCAGAACGCCGGCCTGCTCGCCGTGGTCTGCATCGTCGTGGGAGCGCGACTCGCCGTTGTTCTCGCGAACTGGCGCGGCTTCCTGGAAGCGCCGCTCCTTATCCTAGCCGCCGGCACACTTGCATCCGGCAGCGCTGCCGTCTATGGCGTGCTGCTGGCCGCCATCGCTACATGCATCTATCTGCTGCGCACGCGCGTGCCGCTTCTTCGCGCCATCGACGCCGCCGCGCCCGCCGTCGTCCTCGCTCTCGCCATCCTCGACATCGGCAACTTCGCCGCTGGCTCCCACTACGGCGCGCCCGCCGCGGTGCCCTGGGCCGTCACGTATACCAGCCGCTTCGCCGCGCGCATCACCGGCGTCCCGCTCGGCATCGCGCTCCATCCCGTACAGCTTTACGCCGCGGCCGGTCATTTCGTGCTCGCCGCGGTGCTCATTCTCATGCTGCGCCTTCTGACGCAGTACAGCGCCCGCCGCGCCGGGGGAGTCCTCGGCACTGCACTCTTTGCCGGCGGCTTCCTGCAGTTTGCGCTCACGCCATTCTCCGCTGACTACGCAGACGCCCCCGCGCTCCTCCACATCGTCACGCCCGCGCAGGCTGTCGCCATGCTCATGGTCGCGCTCGGCGGCGTGTGCTGGTTATCGGCGGTGCATCATGCCTGACACGCGCATGCTCATCGTCCCTGCAGAAGCCGCCGGCCGCCGCCTCGATCAGTACCTCGTCGAAGCGCTCGCCGTCAGCCGCGCCCGCGTGCAGTGGCTGCTCTCGGAAGCGAAAGTGCTCCTCGCAGGCAAGCCGCCTAAGGCCAGCTTCAAACTCCGCGGCGGCGAGGAGCTCTCCGTCACCGGCGAAGCCGAGGCCCGTCCGCTCCGCGCCATTCCCGAAGCCATCACTCTCGACATCATCTACGAAGACGACGATCTCGCCGTCATCAACAAACCTGCCGGCATGATGGTGCACGCCGGCGCCGGCTCGACCGACGATGCCCGCAATCGCGGCACGCTGGTCAACGCGCTGCTGCATCACTTTGAACAGCTCTCCTCGCACGCCGGAGCGCTGCGTCCCGGCATCGTGCATCGGCTGGATAAACAGACCAGCGGACTTCTGCTGGTCGCCAAGCACGACAGGTCTCACGCCAAGCTGTCAGACATGTTCTCCCGTCGCCAGGTGCAGAAGACGTACATCGCACTGGTGCACGGAGCCGTCGCCGCCGAAACCGGAACCATCAACGCCGCCATCGCCCGCGACACCGTCCGCCGCACACGCATGACGACACGCCGTGACGATGGCCGCGCGGCCATCAGCCACTATCGCGTGCTGCGCCGCATTGAGTCGCCCTTCGGCCGCTTCACCCTCGTCTCCGTGCGCATCGAGACCGGACGCACCCACCAGATCCGCGTCCACATGGCCTCGCTTGGACATCCCATCGTCGGCGATACGCTCTACGGCGCGCCCGCCGTGATCCGTCTCGCGCCCCAGACCGGACGCGCTCACACACCGCGCCGTCGGGAGACCGCGCAGCCGGAGCCCACGCTTCAGCTCGATCGCAACTTCCTGCACGCCGCATCGCTCGCCTTCGCCCATCCCGTCACCGGACGTCCGCTCGCCTTCGAGGCCCCGTTGCCGGAGCAGCTTGAGTTGTTTCTAGAACAGTTACCTACCGGGTTGATCCCTGGTTCGCTCACTCCCGGGCAGGCCGTTGGCGGAAGCAAGGAACGAATACAATGAAGCCAGCCTCCATGATTCGTCGTCTCCCCTCTTTTTCCTACCGCTGGACTTCCGGCATGCTGCTCGCCGGCCTTATGGGCGTCTCCCTGCCTCTCGCTGCGCAGAGCACGCCGCCCTCGGCAGCGACGCCGCAGAACGAAACGCAGAATCCCCTGCCCAATGCGCCCGGGCAAACCACGCCGCCGCCGGCGAAACCGGCCCCGCCGCCCCCGCCCGCTCTGGAAAGGCGCCCATCCTCTTCCGCTTCTACGCAGCAGCAGCCGGCGCAATCGTCGGCCCCGGCAGCCCAGGCGCCAGCCAGTCAGGAGCCGGAGGTCGCCGCCCCTGGCGACGAGGAAGGCACCTACACCCTGAAGCAGAACGTGAACGAGGTCAACCTCACCTTCACCGTCACCGATCACCGCGGCCGCTTCGTCAACAACCTCCAGCAGCAGGACTTCGCGCTTCTCGACGACCAGCGCGCGCCCGCGCAGGTCTACAGCTTTACCCAGCAGACGAATCAGCCGCTTCGCGTCGGCCTGGTCGTTGACGCCAGCACCTCCATCCGCGCGCGCTTCCACTTCGAGCAGCAGGCCGCAACGGAGTTTCTGCTCAGCATCCTGCGCCCGCGCACCGACCGCGCCTTCATCATGGGCTTTGACGTGACCTCTTACGTCACCCAGGGCTTCACCAACAATCCGGACCTGCTGGAGACGGGGCTGAACAAGCTAAGGCCGGGCGGCGGCACCGCGCTCTACGACGCCGTCTACAAGGCATGCCGCGATCAAATGCTGCACGGCGTTCCGGAGAACGCCGAAGTCCGTAAGGCGCTCATCCTGGTCTCCGACGGCGACGACAACCAGAGCCGCGCCTATCTAGACGACGCCATCAAGATGTGCCAGCGCGCCGAGACTACCATCTTCACCATCAGCACCAACACCAGCCCCTCACGCGAGCGCGGCGACGATGTCCTGAAGAAGATGGCTGACGCCACCGGCGGCTCGGCCTTTTACCCGCAGCACATTGAGGACATCGCGAACGAGTTCCACAAGGTGGAAGAAGAGCTGCGCTCCCAGTACTCGCTCGCCTACAAGCCGGCCGACTTCCGCGCCGATGGCTCTTTCCGCACCATCTATCTCACCGCCCTGCGCGGCGGATACAACGTGCACGCCCGCACCGGCTACTACGCGCCTAAATAATCGACCACAGCGCAAACGATCTGGGTGCCCCATCCTGAGCAGAGCGAAGGCTGGGACAAACTCCCCACAATCGTCATCTCGACCGAAGCGAAGCGAAGTGGAGAGATCTGCTGTTCACCGCTGGTTCGGCAGAGGCGGCGCCACAAACCCGCTGTCATGGATGGCCTCCATGAAGATGCCGCAGCGCGTGAAGTACAGCGTGCTCGGGTCCATCACAATGATGGTGTCGAACGGCAGCGTGCCCGGTGAGCCGAGATGGATCACCTCGACCTTCGATCCGCGATCGAGTTCCAGATCATGCAGCGTCGCCCCGGCCTGCGAGTGCTGCGCGCTGAAGTCCGCCGGGTCCACCATGCTGACCTGCGCTCCCGGATCGGTTGCTGACGTTCCACCCCACACGATGTTGCGATCGCTCATCAACACACGCGAGCGCCGCGCCATCTTGCTGAAAAACGCCGGATTGGCCGTACATCCCGGGGTGGCCATCGGCTTCTTCGGCAGCATCTTCGTGATCTTCCAATAGCCGCCAACGCCTGCCGGCAGATTCTGCGCCATCGCCGCAGGCGCCATCGCAATCAAGACGACCGCTCCAAGTGCGGTCAAAATCAACTTCCGATTCTTCATCCCAGCATCTCCAATAGTTCTGATTCGCCAATCACCGGCACCTTCAGTTCGCGAGCCTTGTCCAGCTTCGACCCCGCATCATCACCCGCCACAACATAGTTCGTCTTCTTACTGACCGACCCTGAAACGCGTCCTCCTGCAGCTTCGATGCGCTCTTTCGCCTCCTCACGACTCAGCGTCGGCAGCGTGCCGGTAAGCACAAAGGTCAGCTTTTCCAGCTTCGCCGACCGCTTACGCTTCTCCGCCGTAAAGGTCAGTCCCGCCGTGCGCAGCCGCTCGATCAACTTCCTGTTGCGCTCCTCCGCAAAGAACTCATGTACCGCCGCGGCCACGCGCGGTCCAACTTCCTGCACCCGCTCCAACTCTTCGGGCGTTGCCGCCAGCAACGCATCCATCGATCCAAAAGCATCCGCCAGCAACTGCGCCGTGCGCTCGCCCACAAAGCGGATGCCCAGCCCGAAGAGCACGCGATCCAGAGGCGCCTTCTTCGTCCGCTCGATCTCCGCAATCAGCGAGTCCGCCGTCTTTTGCCCGATGCGCTCCAGCGTCAGCAACTTTTCGCTGGTCAGCGAATACAGGTCCGCAACGGAGCGCACCAACTCCTTCTCCATCAACTGCACCACCACCGCCTCGCCCATGCCGTCAATGTTCATCACGCCGCGCGACGCAAAGTGCAGCAGGCTCTCGCGCAGCCGCGCCGGGCAATCCACATTCACGCAGCGATAGTCCGCCTCGCCGTCCGTACGCACAATCTCGCTGTCGCACACCGGACAATGCGCGGGAAAATGAAATTTCTTATGCCCTCGCGGATGGTCTTTATCCTCGACCACTTCGACGATCTTCGGAATCACGTCCCCGCCGCGCTCCACCCGCACAAAGTCGCCGATCTTCACCCCCAGCCGCTCGATCTCGTCGGCATTGTGCAGCGTCGCGCGCGTCACCGTGATGCCGCCGATCTGCACCGCGCTCAGCACAGCTACCGGCGTCAGCTTGCCGGTGCGGCCCACCTGCACCGTAATGTCTTCCAGCCGCGTCACCCCGCCGCGCGCCGTGAACTTGTACGCTACCGCCCAGCGCGGCGCCTTGCCGGTAAAGCCCAGCCGCTTCTGCAGGGCGGTCGAGTTCACCTTGATCACCACGCCATCGATCTCGTACCCCAGCGACGCGCGCTGTTCCTCCGCGCGCGCCACAAACGCCTGCAACTGATCGAGCGTCTTCAGCGCCTCGCGATGCGGATTCACGCGGAAGCCAGCCGCTGTCAACCCATCCAGCGTCTCCACCTGCGTGGCAAAGACGTTTTCGCCCTCCGCACCGGCCGCAAGCTGCAGCGCGAAATAGCCATAGAAATCCAGCCGCCGCTGCGCCACGATGTTCGGCTCAGTGGTGCGGATCGTCCCCGCCGCCGCGTTCCGCGGATTGGCAGCAGGAGACTGCCCCAACGCCTCCTTCTCCTGGTTCATCTTCAGAAAAGCCGCCATCGGCATCACGACTTCGCCGCGCACCTCGAACGGCACCGGCAGTCGGCTCTTCTTCATCTTTTCTGCCGAAACTGAAAGCGGCACCGACCGGATCGTCCGCACATTGCTGGTTACGTCTTCCCCGATGGTTCCATCGCCTCGCGTGATAGCCCGCGCCAGCACCGCACCACCATTTGCGCTCGCGGTGTAATGCAATGCCAGCGAAAGCCCATCCAGCTTCAGCTCGGTTACATACGCAATCTCCGCATCGCCTGCCAGCGAGCGCACGCGCCGGTCCCAGTCCGCCAGTTCCTCCGGGGTGTTCACGTTGTCCAGCGAGAGCATCGACCGCGAATGCGCAACCTTCGCGAAGCCCTCCTTCGGCTTGCCGCCCACGCGCTGCGAAGGCGAATCCGGCGTCACCCACTCAGGATGCTTCGCCTCAATCTCTTTCAGCTCGCGCATCAGCGCGTCGAACTCCGCGTCCTCTAACTCCGGCGCGTCGAGCACGTAGTAGAGGTTTTCGTGGTGGCGAATTGTCTCGCGCAGGGCCTCGGTTTTCGCTTCCGTCACTCGCTCTGCCATCGTCACGGATTATAGAGATGCAAACGTCCGCTGGCGTATCCTGTCACCAGTCAGGAGACCCGGATGTCTGTGCCGCAAACGAACAAATCAGAACGCCGATCTCTTCAATATTTTCGCGAACACGCCGAAGAACTGGCCGCCTCGGTCCGGCAAACCGGCCACCCCATCGTCTTGACCGACGCCAATGAAGGTGAGCTCGTACTCCAGGATGCCGCGACGTATGCGCGCATGAAGGCGGAGTCCGAGGAACTCGCAACCATGATAGCCATTCAGCAGGGGATCGATGCTGCCGACGCCGGAGACCTTATGCCGGCTTCGGACTACTTCCGCGGCCTTAAGGAACGGCTTGCGCTACGTCGTTGAGATATCCGGCCCGGCCCGCGCAGACATCGATCGCCAGGCACACTTCCTCATGGACGAAGGTGCAAGCGCCGAACGTATCCAGGAATGGGAAAGCAGGATCGAAAACGCAGTCGCCAGCCTCGGTGAGATGCCGGAGCGGTGCCCGCGTATCCCGGAATCTCTGCCCGCCGCACTGCCGCTACATCATCTGATCGCCGGTGCCCATCGCATCGTCTTCGGCATCGACCGGCAGAACCTTCGCGTGATTATCTATCGGGTCTTTCATGGAGCGCGAGTATTGGAGTCCATCGGCTGATACCCTCTGCCTTGTCAATCCATGGAACCAGTCACCCACTTCCTCACCGGCGCATGCCTCGGCCGCTCCGGCTTCAATCGCAAGACCGCCTACGCCACGCTGGCCATGACGCTCGCCGCGGAGACGCCGGACCTCGACATCTTCTGGGGCTTCCGCGGGCCGCTGGTCGGCTTTGAGCACCATCGCGGATTCACCCACACGCTGCTCGGCGCGCCCGTGGTCGCCCTCGTGGTCACGCTCTTCTGCTGGGGCTTCCATCATGTCCGTCGAAAAAAGCCCCCCATCCCGCCGCGCTGGATCCTCCTCTGGTGCTTCGCTCTCCTCGCCGCGCTCAGCCACATCCTGCTCGACTTCACCAATAACTACGGCGTGCGCCCCTTCGCGCCCTGGAATCCCCACTGGTACTCCTGGGACATCGTCTTCATCTTCGAGCCGGTCATGTTCATCTTCCTGCTCACCGGCCTGATCGCTCCGGCCGTGCTCGGCCTCGTCGATCGCGAGATCTCGAAACGCCGCCCGCTCTTTCGCGGACGCGGATGGGCCATCGCCGCGCTCGTCGGCGTCGCCCTCCTCTATACCTTCCGCAGCACAAAGCACGCGCGCGCCGTTCACCTGCTCGAGCAGACCTCCTTCGACCATCCCGCGCTGCGCGTTGCAGCGGAGCCGTATCCCATCAATCCCTTCCGCTGGCAGGGCATCGTCGAAACCGACAACGCCTACCACTTCGCCGACGTGCGCACCGGCAGCAACACCGTCAACATCGACGAGAGCGTCCGCGCCATCTACAAGCCGCCCGTGACTTCTGCCGTCGCCGCGGCCAAGCGTTCCTGGCTGGGCCGCGTCTATCTCGATTGGTCGCAATTTCCCCTGGTCGAGGACATCGGCCCCGGCAGCCCGCCCGACATGCCGCAGGACGCCGCCCAACATCTGGAGCAGGTCAACTTTCACGACATGCGCTTCGGCTACACCGACTGGTTCGGCACCCACCAGGACCGCAAGCCGCTCTCTGGATCGGTCTTCGTCGCGCCCAACGGCCAGATCGAGGCCACCTACATGGACAACAAGCCCCAGAATTGAAGGACGTTCCGCCCGGGGTTCGAGCTAAAATCAAATTCCGAGGTTTCTCATGTCCGCGTTCGTCCTTATCCTGGTGGGTCTTCTAAGCCGTCTCTTTCCCATCTCGCACATAGGCTGGTTCAACTTCACTGCCGTTGGCGGATCGCTGCTCTACTTCGGAGCGCGCCGCCCGCTGCGTCAGGCAGCCTGGGCGCTGATCCCATTCATGGCCATGGATGTCTACCTCACCACCCGCGTCTACGGCATGGCCTTCCACGCGCAGGACTACCTCGTCACCTGGCTCTGGTACGCGGCCGTGCTGGTGCTCGGCTCGCTGCTCCTGAAGCAGCGGACCAACGTGTCGCGCGTCGTCTCCGGCTCGCTGCTCGCTTCCACATCCTTCTTCGCCGTCAGCAACTACGCGGTCTGGGTCGGCTCCCTCATGTACCCGCACACGCTCGGCGGACTCACCGCCTGCTACGCCGCGGGTCTGCCCTTCTACCGCAACGACCTGGTCTCCACCCTGCTGGTCGCGGGCGTAGTCTTCGGCGCGGAAGCGCTGGTTCGCCGCTCGCGCCACGCGCATGCCGCCGGCCACGGCCAGATAGCAGCCTGACCACCGATTCTGCGCAGCAAATTGAAAAGGCGCGGCCGATGGCCGCGCCCTTTTCGTGCACCCGTCATCCCCAGCGGACCGAACCCTCGTCATCCCGAACCGAAGGTGGGGAATAGACAACCCCGTCATCCCGACTGGAGCGAAGCGGAATGGAGGGATCTGCTGTATTTATCGTTCAAACCGCGAGCAGCGCCGGTCAACCAATAGGACCGCGGCGGCCCCGCCTGATCTAGAATGCCGCCTTCGCCGCTTCCTGCAACTCCTCCGCGCTTACCGTCTTGATCGTCTGTCCCGCCGACCACGCATGTCCAAACGGATCCGTAAACTGCCCATACCGGTCGCCCCAGAACTGGTCCTTCAGCGGCATCGTCACCTTCGCGCCAGCCGCAACGGCGTTGTCAAATAACGTATTCACATCATCGGTCTGTATGTGCAGCGTCACCGGCGATCCGCCAAACGCCTCCGGCGTCCGGCTGCCCATATGCTCAGGAAAATCATCGGAGAGCATCAGGTCCATGCCCAGCACCTTCAGATGGGCGTGCATCAGTCGTTTGCCGTCCGGCGCGGTGTGCCGCGCAACTTCCTCCGCGCCGAAGGCCTTCTTGTAAAAATCGATGGCCGCGGCCGCATTGCTCACGGTCAAATACGGTGTCAAAGATTGCCTCATACATCTCTCCTCAAAATCGAAAATTTTCCAGGTTGGTCTGAATGCACGCGCCAGCATACGCGCCCTCCGATGACAGAGACAACCACTCCGGGACGAGCTGCCGGAGCGCTGATTTATCCTGACTTCTAACCATGCCCGACGTTTCGATCCCTGAACTCAACGGCTACGACGATGCCGCGCTCGACCAGGCCTTTCGCTCGCTGACCTCCGATTTGGAGCACTCCGCCACCTCGCTCGACGGTGCCGACGCGGTCGAGCACTTCCGCCTCGAGTGGCTCGGCCGCAAGCAAGGCCGCCTCAAGACGGTGAGCGACGCCTGGCTCAAAACCGCCCCGGCAGAAGCCCGCCGCGCTCTCGGCCAGCGCTTCAACACGCTCAAGGAGCGCATCGAAACCCTCCTCACCGAAGCCGCTGCCGGCAAGCGTCACATCTCGACCGGCGCAGCCATCGACGTCACCCTCCCCGGCACGCGCCCGCAACTCGGCGCCGAGCATCCCATCCTGCGCACCTGGCATGAGGCCGTTCGCATCTTCGCCGCCCTCGGCTACTCCGTCGCCACCGGGCCCGAGGTCGAGACCGACTACTACAACTTCGAGTCGCTCAACTTCCCGCCCAACCATCCCGCGCGCGACACCCAGGACACCCTCGTCGTCGCCGGACAGGAGCGCAAGCCGCTGCGCGACCGCCTCCTCATGCGCACCCACACATCGCCGGTGCAGATCCGCACCATGGAGCAGCAGCCGCCGCCCATCCGCCTCGTCATTCCCGGCAAGGTGCACCGCAACGACGCCGCCGACGCAACGCACTCGCCTATCTTCCACCAGGTCGAAGGCCTCTGCGTCGATGAGGGCATCACCTTCGCCGATCTCAAGGGCACGCTCGACCACGCCATGAAGGCCTTCTTCGGATCGAGCGTCAAGACACGGTTCTTCCCGTCATTCTTTCCGTTCACGGAGCCCAGCGCCGACGTGCAGATCTCCTGCATCTTCTGCGGCGGCAAGGGCTGCCGCAAATGCAAGCACAGCGGCTGGATCGAGCTGCTCGGCTGCGGGATGGTCGACCCCGCGGTCTTCGGCTTCGTGCGCGAAAAGCAGCCCGCCTACGACCCCGAAAAAATATCCGGCTTCGCCTTCGGCATGGGCCTCGACCGCATCGCGATGATGAAGTACGGCATCACCGACATCAGTCTCCTCTACTCCGGAGACGTCCGCTTCCTGGAGCAGTTCGCATGAACATCCTGAGCGCGTGGCTCCGCGCGTATCTACCGGGCCTCACCGCGACCGACCGCACTCTCGCCGACGACCTCACTCTCCGCGGCATCGCCGTAGAAGGTGTCTTCGATGTAGCTCCGCCGGTCGGCGGCTCACTCTTCGAGACCGACATCACCACAAACCGCGTGGACGCGATGAACCACTACGGCATAGCGCGCGAAGCCGCCGCGATCTACGGGCTCACACTCCCGCCGCTTGATACGAACCTGCCCGCCGCGAAGCCCGGCCGCGGCCACCCCGTCCGCATCGAAGCTCCCGAAGCCTGCGGCCGTTTCACCGCCCGCATCCTCCGCAACATCACCATCGCTCCATCCGCCGGTATCGTCGCCGAGCGCTTCGCCGCCCTCGGCCAGAAGCTCATCCTCAACGCAGTCGACGCCAGCAACTATGTCCTGCTCGGCATGGGCCATCCCACCCACGCCTTCGACCTCGACAAGATCGAAGGCGCCCTCCTCGTCCGCCGCGCTCGCGCTGGAGAAAAGCTCAAGACCCTCGACGGCATAGACCGCACACTCGATGCCGACGATGTCGTCGTCGCCGACGAAAAGAAAGCACTCGGCCTCGCCGGCGTCATGGGCGGATGGGACACCATGATCACGCCCGAGACGAAGAACATCCTCGTCGAAGCCGCATGGTTCGATCCCGCCCTCGTCCGCCGCATGAGCCGCCGGCATGCGATTCATTCCGACGCCTCGCACCGCTTCGAGCGCGGCGCGGACTTCCACGCGCCGCCGGTCGCCTCGGCGCTCGTCTCGCAGCTCATCCTCCAAAGCGGCGGCCACATCGAAGGCGATCTCGTCGACGTCATGATCCCCGCGGTCGAGCAGCGCATCGCGAATCGACCGCCGATCGCGTTTTCCGTCGCGCGCAGCGCACATCTACTCGGCCGCACTGACGAAGGCCCCGGCATAACCGACGAAGTCGCCGCCGGCACGCTGCGCGCACTCGGCTGTAACTTGAATGCCTTGGCCACGCCACCTGATCCGGGCCGCTACGCCGTCACTCTCCCAACCTGGCGTCTCGATCTCGAGCGCGAGATCGACCTCATTGAAGAAGTCGCGCGCGTCTACGGCTACAACCGCTTCGCGAACACGCTGCCCAGCTTCTCCGGCACGGTTATTGAGCTTCCCCACGCACCCAAACAATCCGTGGTGCGCCGCCTGCTTCTCGCCGCCGGGTACCACGAGGCCATCTCCTCCACCTTCTGCTCCGCCGCCGATGCGGCCACATTCGCGGCGCAGCCCGGCGTCAGCGTCGCCATGGACAACCCGCTCAGCGAAGAGGCCGGCATGCTGCGCCCGTCGCTTCTGCCCGGCATGCTCACCATGCTGGCCCACAACCTCAACCGCAATGTCGACGACGCGCACCTCTTCGAGATCGGCACAGTATTTACCGGGTCGGGGACAGGCATCGTAGATCGCGTCGACGAAGCGCAGTGGCTCGCCTTCGGCGCTACCGGCCAGCTTCGCGAAGGTCTCCACTCCGCGCGCGCAGTCGATTTTTACGATTTCAAGGGCCTGGTCGAAGCCATCACCGCCCGCTTCACCACCCGCTCCGTCTACTACGACGCCTTTCCGCCGGAGAGCGGTCTGCTGCCGCGCTGGCTGCATCCCGGGCGCGCCGCGCGCTGTGTTGTCGACGGTGCAACCATCGGCTACTTCGGCGAGCTGCACCCGGACGAGAGCGCGCATCGCAAACTGCGCCAGCCTGTCTTCATCGGCGAAATCTATCTCGATCGCCTCTTCCGCCAATCGCTGCGCCAGCCCTCTGCGCATGAGCTCTCGCGCTACCAGCCCGTGCGCCGCGACTTCTCCATGATTTTCCCGGACACCCTGCGGTGGGACGCCGTCGGCTCCGCGCTCGCCGCGCTCGAGATCGCCGAGCTCAAAGACTACCGTCCCGCCGAAATCTTCCGCGACATGAAAGGCAAAGCCGTCCCCGCTGGCCATTACTCGATGCTCGTCTCCACCTCCTTCCAGTCCGCCTCGCGCACACTTCGGGATGACGAGCTGCACGCCTGGTCCGCCAGCATCGTCGGCGCGCTCGAATCGCTCGGCGGCAAGCTCCGCGCATAAGCCACGCCGCACTTTGAGGGTGCCCACATATGCACAGGGGTAAATCGGATTTGCCTTCCCTCGTTTGCATTGGGCGATATACTGCGCTCAGGAAGAGCGCACGACACATTTCCCCCGAAGAGCGGATTGCCTGCAGTCTTTTGGTTGCGCTGCAACGCCGGACGCGGTTTTTTCTTCAAGAAAAGCCGCTCCTCGTAAAGCAGATCGACCACGTGGATAGGCAATCAGCTCAGAGATGCAGCGAGGTTGTATGGCAGCGGCAGCAATGGACATGACGGATCAGGGCACCGAAACCCTGGCAGCAGCGGATTTTCAGGCTCTCGAAGAGCGCGTTCTGCGCGCAGTGGAGTTGCTGAAGGCTGAGCGTGAGGCACACGCCGCGGCAACAGCGAAAATCGAAGACCTTCAACGCCACAGTGCAGAGCTGGAGCGGCAATTGGCAAGCCGCGGCGAAAACGCCTCACGGCTGGAGAGCGAGATCAGCCACTTGCAGCAGGAGCGGGACCACGTACGCGGCCGCGTTGAACGGCTGTTGAAGCATCTGGACGAATTCACCGCCTAGAGTTTCTGGCGGCTACAGGAGAGCGATCCCGCAATGGCCGATACCGCGAAAAGCGTCACAGTTGAGATCTACGACCAGCCCTACCATCTGCGCGGGCAGGATTCCGCATACATCGAGCGGCTGGCCAACCTAGTAGACACCAAGATGCGCGCCGTCGCAGCACAGGGCACCACCGTGGACTCTCTCCGCGTCGCGGTGCTCGCGGCCATCAACATCGCGGATGAGTTCATGACCCTGCAGTCGCGCCATCGCGCCCTCACCGGCAGCGTGAATCAGGCGGAAACCACGCTGCGCACCCGCGCCAGCAACCTGAACGGCCTGCTCGATTCCGTGCTCGCCGGCGAGCGCCGCACCGGCTAACTTTCAACCGAACGCGCCGTCGACGCACCCGGATGTCAGAACGCTTTCGTCTTTCCGATCTGAAGCTTCCGGTGATTCAGGCTCCCATGGCCGGCTCCGGGATCAACACCGCGGAGCTGGTTCTCGCCTCGAGCCGCGCCGGTGTACTCGGTTCGATAGCGGCAGCCTACTGCACCCCAGAGCAGGTGCGCACGGATGTTGCTGCCGTACGGGCGTCGACGGACCTTCCATTCGCAATAAACTTGTTTGCCCCAACCCCCGATCCGGGGCGCCCAGGCGGTACCGCGGCCATCCTGGAGTTCCTCTCCAGCTGGCATGCAGACTTCGGTCTGCCCGCGCCCACCCTTCCAGAGCAAACCTCGGAACCCTTCAGCAAAACAATGGAGCTGCTGTTGGAGTTGAACCCTCCGGTTGTGAGCTTCACCTTCGGTCTCTTGCCGCCCGACGTGATGCATGCGCTCGAATCCCGCGACATCTTCGTAATCGGCACTGCTACCACCGTTCAGGAGGCCGTCTTGCTTGCATCCTCAGGCGTCGATGCCGTCGTGGCGCAGGGTGCAGAGGCCGGAGGGCATCGCGGAAGCTTTCGAGCGAGTCGCGGCTTTGGAGCTGTCGGCTTGATGGCACTCCTGCCGCAGGTCGTCGATGCCGTCCACATCCCGGTCATCGCCTCGGGTGGGATTATGGATGGCCGCGGCATCGCAGCAGCGTTAGCTTTGGGAGCGGCTGGCGTGCAGATGGGCACGGCGTTTCTCGTCACGCGAGAATCCGGCGCACCCGTCTGCTACAAGAAGCGGGTTCTAGAGTCCAATGACGAATCCACCGTCTTCACCTCGGCCTTTTCCGGCCGTGCTGCACGAGGGATAGAGAATCGCTTCATGAAAGCGATGAACCAGGCGGGTGTCGCGCCGTTGCCGTATCCATGGCAGAACGCCTTGACGCGTCCGCTTCGCAAGGCAGGAGCCGCCGCGGGGGATTCTGAAGTCCTGTCGCTCTGGGCGGGTCAGGGATCCCCTCTGGCCCATGAGCGGAGCGTTCAGCAGCTGGTGGATTTTCTCGAAGCTGGATGGAAAGAAGCAGTTCAATCGCTCAAAGCGCCGCAATCCTGACGTTCCCATCCGACGTGTGAATGCTCAGCGGCGTCCCTCCGCCGTTCAGCCGCCCGTGGAGCGATTTGCCGCTGTCGTAGTGGTCCATGGTCAACGGCAAGCTGCAGTCAAGATGGCCGTCGCTCGTCGACACGTCCAGATCGGCAGCCATTGTGGCCGGCACATTGATTCTCACGCTCCCGTCCGAGCTCTCGATGCGCGATGCCGCATTCAGCTTCGATCCCGCGGCCAGCGTCAGGTCCAGGTTGCCATCGCTGGTGTGCATCTGCACCGCGCTGAAATCGCCATCCACGCTCATATGCCCGTCCGACCCGCGCGCCTCAAGCGTTCCGCTCGCACGCCGGATCGTCATGTTGCCGTCCGACATCCGCAGACGAAGCGCGCCATGCACATCCTCGAGCACCACTGAGCCGTCGCCCGAATGCACCTGCAGATTCCCAATCAAACCCCGGGCGGCAAGATTGCCATCCGCCGTTCCCGCATCCAGATCGAGATGCGCCGGCGTCTCCACCGTGACCTTCGTGCCCGATTCGTTTCTCCAGCCGAATATGCCAACGTGCGGCTTCTCCTTGAAGGAGAAGGAAACATGATCGCCGTCCTGATGCTCCTCCAGGCGGTATTCATTCAGGTCGCGGGTGGCATGCACCGCAACCCGAATCTCCTTGCAGTCGCCGCACGACGCAATCTCCACGCCGGCGTCGGCGGTTTCAATCTTCAACGACGGGCTGCCGCTCACCGAATAGGTCTTCTGCCAGTCATGCCCGCCGGCCTGGGCCAGAACCGGGACAGTGGCAAGCGATAGTGCTGCGGCGAACAGGACAGGACGGGCAGGAAAGATCATTGACGTTCTCCTGTCCGCCAGATACGCCGCCAGATCAATCGCGGTTCCAGGAATGTGCCCGGAATACGAGTGGACTCTCCAAGCCCTCATAGATTCGGCGACGGGCAGCCGGACCGCGGACGGCCCAATATCTCGCCTACCCGGCCCGAGCGCCGCACGCACTAGAACATCTCGTCATCCGGACCGGAGCGGCGACGGCACTAAAACATCTCGTCATCCCGACCGGAGCGGCGTAGCCGCGCAGTGGAGGGATCTGCTTTCCTTCCCGCTCAGGAACGGCAACCTTTTCCCGCTCAGGACCCGCTACCCTGCCCGCCGGTGGTCCCGGTATAGCTTCCGGTCCGGTGCTGGCCTGGGCTCTGGTTCCCGTCGCCCTCGTTCTCGCCCTTCTGCACGCTCTTCTTCAGTTGCTGTTTCTGCTCCTGGTGCTTGCCTCCGGCGGCGTACTGGTCTTCCGGCGCAATGTGCTCCACGGAGGTCGCCGCGCCGGCCGTGGTCGTCGGCTCCTCGGGCTTGATCTCTGTCTTGTCTGCCATGCCATCCTCCTCGTTTGAACCGCGTTAGAGGATTTAGATGCCCGCAAACGCCGCCCGCAGACGCTGCCAGCTCTGCTCCAGCATCTCCGGCAGCACGCGGGTCTCGGCCGTCACGGTCATAAAGTTCGTATCGCCAAACCAACGGGGCAGCACGTGCATGTGCAGATGACCGGCGACCCCGGCGCCCGCCGCCTTCCCCAGGTTCAGCCCCAGGTTGGTGCCGTCCGGCGAATAGGCCCGTTCCAGCGCCCTCGCGGTGCGCTGCGCCAGCGCCATCATCTCCTGCGCGGCCTCCCCCGCCAGCCCGGCTAGCGATCCCTCATGCGCAAAGGGGACGATCATCACATGACCCGAGGTGTACGGGTAGGCATTCAGGCAGATGTAGCAGCTCTGGCCGCGCAGCACGATGTTCGCCGCCCGCTCGGCTTCCTCGGCAGCCATACCGTGCTCGATCGCATAATCGGCAGCCGCGATCAGGTTGCAGAAGACGCAATGATGGTCGCCCGGCCACGCAGCCAGCGTCGCCGGCACGCCCGCCCTCGCCTCCCGCGTGTCGGGATTCTGGTCCTTGGGTTGCGTCACATACGCATAACGCCATGGCGTCCACAGATGGTCCACAGAGCCGAGTATAAGGGGCACCGGATGCGCCCGGCGCAGCTGCGGATTTACGCGTTATTCACAACTCGAAACCTGCGAATCCTTTGTTTGACTGCCCTAGGTGCGGTTGCTACACTCATGAATGAGGCCCTGTCTGCTGGATTCGCAGATGCGGCTTCCACTGCGATCCCTGCCAATTCCGAAGCCAAAGGCAACTCCCTCACTGGAGACCTGCAGCGCATCCGTTCCTTTCGGCGGATCCTCAGCGGGCCCAGCGGAATCGCCTTCCGGTAACGATGCAGGCAGCAGCGAGTGCCCTGGGTTCGCCACCGTCAGGAAGCCGAAGCGGGGCAAGGCATGCCGGTCTCTCCGGAACTGCTTTGCACGCTGCTCGACAAGAGCCTGACTTCCCCGATTGGCGCGCCTGGCCGGCGACTGTGCGACACGCCCTATGCGGGGCTTGTGGCCGGAAGGCCGTGGCGGGAAATGGGCCGCCGACGAATCCGGAGCTGGTTGCTATGGCAGACGCCCAATATTCCGAACAAACCGAGAGCAAACCCCTGAACACCGAACTGGAAACCCCAACGCTTGATGCCGCGACGGAACAACATGAACCGTCGACCGAACCCACCTACAACCACCGCGACGCCGAACATCAGAATGACGAACGTCATCACGGCGACGCGGGCCAGTCCTCCGAGCTTCAGTCTCACGATGCCACCATCGCCACTGCCGAATCGGCAGAGGAAGACATGAGCATGGAGGATTTTGCCGCGGCACTGGAATCTTTTGACCGCGAGCAGGCCGCCGAGGCTGCCATTGCGCAGGGCGATGAGAACAACATCGTCCAGGGCACAGTGGTCAAGCTGACGGACAAGCATGTGGTGGTAGACGTAGGCCTCAAAAGCGAAGGCTTCATTCCGCTCGAGCAGGTGGTGGATCACGCCGGCCAGTCCAAGCTTCACCCCGGTGACCTGGTCGAGGTCGTAGTCGAGCGCGAGGAGGTGGAGGGCGGCTACCTGCTGAGCTATGACAAGGCGCAGCGCCACCGCGTATGGGACTCCATCGAGAAGGCCTACACCGAGAAGGTGCCCATCACCGGCACCGTGGTTGGCCGCGTCAAGGGCGGCGTCACCGTCGACATCGGCATCAAGGCGTTTCTGCCCGGCTCGCAGTTGGAGATCCGTCCCGTGCGCAACCTCGACGCCTACATCGGCCAGCCCATCGACGTGCGCGTCATTAAGCTCAACAAGAAGCGCGGCAACGTCGTCGTCTCCCGCAAGGAGATCCTCGAAGAGGAGCAGAACGCACGCCGCTCGACGACTCTCGAGCACCTCGAAGAGGGGGCCATCCTCAACGGCTCTGTCAAGAACCTCACCGACTACGGCGCCTTCGTCGACCTCGGCGGCATCGACGGCCTGCTGCACATCACCGATATGTCCTGGGGACGGCTCACGCATCCGCGCGACCTGGTCAACGTCAACGACGAGATCCAGGTGAAGGTGCTGAAGTTCGACAAGGACAAGCAGCGCGTCTCGCTCGGCTTCAAGCAGCTCACGCCTGATCCGTGGCTCGACGCAGTGGAGCGCTATCCCATCGGCGCGCGCGTGCGCGGCCGCGTCCTCAGCGTCACCGATTACGGTGCCTTCGTCGAGCTTGAGCAGGGCATTGAAGGACTCGTCCACGTCTCCGAGATGACCTGGTCCAAGCGGATGAAGCATCCGTCGAAGATGGTCAAGCCCGGCGACGAGGTCGAGACCGTCGTCATCTCCGTCAATCCCAGCGACCGCCGCATCTCGCTCGGCATGAAGCAGCTGCTTGAGAATCCCTGGGAGCATCTATCGGAGCGCTACCCGGCCGGCGCCATCGTCGAGGGCCGCGTGCGCAATCTCACCGACTTCGGAGCATTCATCGAAATCGAAGACGGTATCGACGGCCTCGTCCACGTCTCCAACTTGAGCTGGACCAAGCGCGTCAAGCATCCCTCCGAGGTGCTGAAGAAGGGTGAAAAGGTGCGTGCCGTGGTGCTCGGCGTGGAGGCGGAGAACCGCCGCCTGTCGCTCGGCATCAAGCAGCTCCAGCCCGATGTCTGGGAGACCTTCTTCGATCAGCACCGTGTCGGTGACGTATTGAAGGGCAAGGTGCTGCGTTCGGCGCAATTCGGCTCCTTCATCGAAATCGCCGAAGGCATCGAGGGCCTCTGCCACGTCTCCGAAGCGGCCGACGCGCTCGGTCAGCCGGTGAAGCTCGAAGCCGGGCAGGAGTTCGACTTCAAGATCATTAAGATGAACCCGGAGGAGAAGAAGGTCGGCCTCAGCCTGCGTGCAGTAGGCGAAGAGGGCAGCCGCGCCGATGTGGAAGCCTACAAGGCGCCCGCAGCCTCCGGCTCCACCACCACGCTGGGCGATCTGATGAACTGGAAGCGCGGCGAGTAATCCACCGCAATTGCATCAAAAGGCCGCCTCTACCGAGGCGGCCTTTCTGCTTTTTGCTATCGGTCCGTAACGGCTGTCGGTCTTCGACTAACGACGGAATCTGTTGGCTAACGCAGTCCGCCTATACGGAAGCGCCATAGATCGGGTTTTATCGTCGCAGGAAGCTGACTCGATCCGTCCAATCCCAGGTTCGGGTCTCTTTCACCAGCATCCCCAGAGCTTTCACCAGCCCTCCAATATCTGCGGGGGAAATTGTCTTCTCGTCAACGAAGATCACACCTGTATGGGGATGCGCCTCTTCCGCCCATCGTTTGAGCAGAGGCGGAATCGTTCTTCGGTCGTACGTAACCAGAGTCAATCCCTGAATCGAGGCTTCCTGCAGGCACACTGAATCGTCTTGTCCCAGGAAGCTCCCACCCTCCCATTCGACTAAGCTGCGGATCGTAAGCGCGGGGTTGCGCCGGCGCAACCCCACCGCAACTTCCGGCGAAATATGCTCATCCAGAAGAAGTTTGAGCACGTCAGCGTTTTGTCGCTTTTCCTGCGATGAACTCGATCGCTTGCGGCAACTGGCGCTTGATCACCGCGAAGCTGCTGGCCTCATTCTCTGCCAGCGCCTCGGCGATCTCGCTCGGGAACGCTTCCGCATAATTGACCGCTGCCTGCACTTTGGCTCGCGGCCAACGCAGATGCTTGGCTACCGACTGGAGGTCATTCTTATAGCTGCGGACCAGCAGCATGACCTCCCACACCGCAAGACTGCTGCTCTGGATATACGCCTGCCGGCCAACCGATGAATCGCGAAAATCGAGGAACGCAAACTCTGAGCGCCGTAGACCCTCCTCGACCAGCCGCGCGCTTGCATCGCTCGGCGTCCACCCATGACGGCTCGCCATGCGCCTCAGCCGCTTTCCGCTGGCAGCCGGCAGACGCATACTGATCACGGTGGATTGGCTCGTAATCATGGCAGCAGCTCCATGTAGCTGATGTAAGCATTGTAACGCAAAGCCGCCTGTAACCCAGTCCTGGGTCATCATGAACGTAACCGAAGGTGGAGTGAAGGACCTGCTGTATGTATCTATCGTTCAATATCGGCGCAAAGCGCCGCTCAGCCCTTACGCGCCAATCCGCAGCACAACAGTAAACACCTTCTTCGTATCGAACGAGCTGATCGTCCGCTCCTTTGACTTCTTCCCCTGGTACTCCGCCCACACAGTGTAGTCGGCGTCCGAGTTGAGCTGGCCGAAGCGGTAGCTGCCGTCCGCCGTGCTGATATAGGTGCGCACCTCAAGCGTCTTCGCGTTCTTGATGTAGACGATGGCGCCTTTTGCCATGTCGCCGCTCGAAAGCTCTACCTTGCCCTGCACCACACGCTGTTGCGCCAGTTGCGCGACAGCGGCAGTTGGAAGGGCAATCGTCATGCAGGGTCCCATCAGCAACCCGCCAAGAACAAGCGGCGTGCCTATACATCGCACGATGCGGCGCGCACAACCGTAGCTGATCGCGCATGAATTTGGCCGAAGGAATACAGCCTCGCGTGGCTTTTCCGTCAAGGAAGGCCACTCGGCGCGGAGTCTCGTGAAGCAAAGCGGTGGGAAATCCGCTCGTTTACCCATTATTCCTCTTCCTCATCCTTTACCTCGGCGTCTTCATCATCATAGCCTTCCTCTTCCACCTGCGAGAGCTGCAGGGGATCAGTGGCGATAATTTCGAATTCGGTTCCACACTCGTCGCACGCGACCACATCGCCTTCTTCGATGTCATTCGTATCGATATCAAGTGCATTCTCACATTCCGGACATGCTGGCATTTCCTGCCCTCCAGGCTGGACCTTCGGCTCTTCCCTGCAACTACGAATTGAATACTCCGCGTGATCCTCTTTGCGGAGAGACCACCGCAACTCCCACTCTCGCGTGTCCCCGGCGAATCTGCTTCAGGACGATCGCTTACCGTTTCATGATGGCGGCAGCAGCGCCGAGGCTGCCAGCTCCGCCGAATTTTCTGAACTCAATGCTTTACGGCTAGTTTTAGAGACAAGCCTTCCGGGCGTCAAGGTGCCCGTGCAAGATGGGCGCTCAGGTGTGAGATTATGCGCCTGTGAACTCGATACAGCGTGTGCATCTCTTTCGTGGCAGAATCCTTCCCGGCGCGCTGTTTGCAGTTCGCCCGGCGTTTGCCGGCGCGGTAATCCTCGCCGCGTTCTCCGCGGCAGCAATTGCCGCTCCCTCCGCAAAAACCTACGGCGAACCCATTGCCGTCGCCCCGGCCGATCCCGCGATCACCCGCGCCCTCACTGATCTCACGCCCGCCCGCGTCCGCCAGACCATCAGCACCCTGGTTGACTTCCATACCCGCAACACACTTTCCAGCATGGATCGAAACCTGCCGCCCAATACCGGAGTCACCGCGGCCGCTAGGTGGATCGAGCAGCAATTCTCCCAGATCTCTGAAGCCTGTCACGACTGCCTCGAAGTCAAGGCCGACACCTTCACCCAGCCCGCCGACTCCGGCCCGCGCAGCCGCGTAAAAGCTCCCACGACGATTACAAATGTCTACGCCATCCTGCGCGGCTCCGATCCCGCACAGGCCGCCCGCATGTATCTGGTCACCGGCCACTACGACTCCATCAACTCCAACGTCTTTTCCAACTGGTCAGACACCTCCGGCTTTGCCCCTGGTGCAAATGACGATGCCAGCGGCACCGCCGTGAGCATCGAATCCGCGCGCGTTCTCAGCCGCCATCGCTGGCCCGCCACCATCGTCTTCGCCGCCGTCGCCGGCGAAGAGCAGGGACTGCTCGGCAGCACCCATCTGGCAAAGCTCGCGAAAGACCAGGGCTGGCAACTCGCCGGTGTGCTCAACAACGACATCGTCGGCGGCGACACCACGCCCCTGAAAAACGGAAACAGAGACACGCTGGAAGACAAAACCCGCGTCCGCGTCTTCTCTCAGGGCATTCCCTCCACCGCCACCCCGGAGGAAATCCAGCGCACCCTCTCGCTCGGTCTCGAAAGCGATGGCCCCTCCCGCGAGCTCGCCCGCGTCGCCACCTCCGTGGGCCGCACCTACTTCCATCCCGCCGCCCTTCGGCCCGTGCTCGAATTCCGCCTCGATCGCTACCTGCGCGGCGGCGACCACCGTTCCTTCAATCTGCAGGGCTTCGCCGCCATCCGCTTCACCGAGTGGCGCGAGAACTTCGACCACCAGCACCAGAACGTTCGCGTCGAAAACGGCAGGCAATTCGGCGATCTGCTCAAGTTCGTCGATTTCAACTACGTAGCCAACGTCGCCCGCCTCAACGCCGCCACGCTCGCCACTCTCGCCTCCGCCCCCGCTGCACCGGAAGAGGTGCGGGTCCTCACCAGCAACCTGGACAACAACAGCACGCTTCGCTGGAAGCCCGGCCCGGGCACGCCGGATTCCGCGCACTACGATATCGTCTGGCGCGATACGTCAGCGGCTGACTGGCAATTCCACCAGCCCGTGCCCGCTGCCGACGCCGCTCAGGGCTCCATCACCCTGCCCGTCTCCAAGGACAACGTCATCTTCGGCGTCCGCGCCTGCAACCGCGCCGGCCAGTGCAGCCCCGCGGTCCCGCCCCTCCCGCAAAGATAGAAACCTGAACGGCGCCCGGAGTATTTCCTGGGTGGGCAAATACCACGGACCGTGTGAACCTCCCGCAACCCATCGTCGTACCGAAAATGCTCTAGACCATTTTCACAACGGTGCAAAGTTTGTATGGATCTCGACGCAGCTTTTCCGTTAAGAAAAGCTGCTCCGCCTGCATGCCGAAAACCTCATTCATTGTGAAAATGGTCTAATAGACCACATGCCCGGTTCCCGTCCGTTAACGCTGTCCTTCCCGCCGTTCGCGGGCATGACGAAGAACCTCGTCATCATCAATCTCGCCGTCTACACGGCATGGTTGCTGGCGCGCTTCCTGCATCCGCTCGTCCTTATCCCCAAGCTGCTCGCCCTCACGCCGCTGGCCGTCGCGCACCGCTTCTTCTTCTGGCAGCCCTTCACCTTCGGCTTCGTCCCGGACATGGGACTGCTCAGCATCATCTTTACCCTGCTCTCGCTCTGGTTCATGGGCTTCTATTTGGAGGACGCGAAGGGCCCTAAGTTCCTGCTCGAGACCTACGTCATCTCCACCCTCGCCGGCGGCATCCTCGCCACCATCCTGTCCTTCACCGGCATCCTCGGCATGTCGCCCAACCTCACCATCCCGGGCACGGATGTCGCGCTCTTCGGTCTGCTCACCTGCTTCGCCGTCCTCTTCGCCGATCAGCAGTTCTTCATGTTCCCGCTGCCCTTTGGCATCAAGGCCAAGTATCTCGCCATCATCTTCATGCTCATCGCCGTCGTCATGCTGCTCGGCGGCGGCAATCCAGTCGAGTACGTTGCCTATCTCGGCGGAGGCCTCGGCGGCTATCTCTACGCCAGGCTCGCACCGCGCCGCGGTTACAGCTACGCCGCCACCGAAGGCTTCTTCGGCATGCGCAACAGCTACTACCGCTGGAAGCGTGCCCGCGCCGCCCGCAAGTTCCAGGTCTACATGGGCAAACAGGGCCGCGAAGTCCACTTCGACAAGGAAGGCCGCTACGTCGATCCCGACGATCGCCGCCGCATGCACTGAGTTGTAATCGGAAGGCCTCTTTCGACGTCCTACGACCGGAGAACCATGCAGTCAGCTGAAAACGCAACTGAACTCTCCCACCCCGTACCTGACGAGGGCACCTTCGACCGCATCGTCGGCTCACGCTTCGTGAGCATTTCCGCTTTCCTGTTTGCCGCGCTGCAAGCGCTGTGCCCCGCCGTCATCGCCTTCAGCGCCGTCCGTGTTTTCATCGGACTAGGCGCGCTGGCCATCGCCGCCGGCACCAACGCGCCACCCCGCGGCTGGCATGCCGACTGGATACGCATCCCCATGATGACGCTCGCGGCCGTCGCAGCAGTGCTCAATCTCTTCGTGATCTGGCACATCCGCCGCCTGCGCGCCCGCCCCGCTTCGCAGTGGCGTGTCACCACGCCCTCACCCACCAAACTGCGCAGCGAGCGCATCCAGATCGCGCTCGCCATCCTCACCTTCCTCTGCCTCGCGGCGGAGTGGATCACCCACCCGATGATGCACCACCCCCATCACTGACGCGGTAACCAGGCTGTTACGAAGCTTTCAGCTCCGCCGTCTCAACGGATCAGATCATCGGAGAGATAAGACGACTTCTCGCAACAAATTCTTTTGCGCAAACCCATGGTCGTTAGGAGAATTCAGGGGATCAAAGCGAGGTCCCCTCTCCGCTTCAAAGGCCGGATTAGATTGGAGAGATGTCGACATTTGAGAGAGATGTCAACGCTGCTCATCCGACCGCTACCGACATCCGAAATCGCCGCTGGATCTACGTTCCTTATGACCGCTATACCGACCGCACCGGCCCGCTCACGGAACAGCCGCCCTCGGATACTGGCATCGTTATCATCGAGTCCACCGCGAAGGCATTCCGGCGTCCCTACCATAAGAAGAAGCTGGCGGTGCTGATCTCAAACATGCGCCACTTCGCGCTCGAGCAACAAGCCAAAGGCGTGTCTGTGCTGTATCACTTCTCGCCGGCAAGTCACGGCCGGGCGCTTCTTGATCTACAGCGCGAACGTGATCTCCCATCTCTCACCTGCATGATCCCCGCCGAGCGGGAGCTACGCCTCGATCTCTCCATTGCACAAGGGCATGGCCTTGCTCTGGACTTCGTTCCAGACACAACATGGGCCTCCACGTCCAGAGACTTCCTGGACACTTTCGGTGCCTTCAAGTCTGGTAAGTCATATGTCATGGATCGCTTCTACCGCCGCATGCGTCAGCACACCGGCATCCTGATGAAGAATGCGAAACCCATTGGCGGCCAGTTCTCATTCGACGCAGACAATCGCAAACCCTACAAGGGCGAAGTGCCCGTTCCCATTCCCCCTGCCTTCCCGCCCGATGCCATCACGCAAGAGGTCATCGCCTTTGTGGAGTCCACCTATGGGCACCACTTCGGCACCCTGAACAGCTTCAACCTGCCGTGTACGCAGAGCGATTGCGACGCTTTCTGGAGTTTCTTCCTCGACCACCTCCTGCCTTTTTTTGGTCGGTTCGAAGATGCCATGCGCGATGATCATCTTCAGCTCTTTCACTCAAAGACCTCGGTCCTGCTGAATCTCGGCCGCTTGCTGCCTCTTGACTTGATACGAGATGTTGCCGATCGTGCTGAAACAGGCCGAGCTCCGCTGAGCTCCTGCGAAGGTTTCATTCGCCAGTTGCTCGGCTGGCGCGAGTTCATGCGTCACCTTCATGAACAAACGGATGGATATCGTCTCCTGGCGGACCACGTTCCACAGGAACAAAGCTCACGTGCGCAGGAGCATTCCCCCGATCAAACAAAACTTGCCTCTCAGGCTTACAAGAGCACTGCCGATCCTGACCCCTTCGCTGGAGCCATCCCATCCGCTCTCCACGCATCGCTGCCGCTCCCCGCTGTGTACTGGGGTGTGGAATCCGGATTGCACTGTATGGACACAGTCGTTGCGCAGGTGATCGAAGAGGGCTGGTCGCACCACATTACGCGTCTTATGGTTCTCTCCAATCTCGCCACGCTTTGCGGCTTCTCCCCACGCGAGCTTACAGACTGGTTCTGGTTCGCTTATGTGGACGCGTACGACTGGGTGGTCGAGACCAACGTTCTTGGTATGGCCACCTACGCGGATGGAGGCGTCACGGCCACCAAGCCGTATGTCTCAGGAGCCGCCTATATCAACCGCATGTCGAACTTCTGCGGTCACTGCCGGTACGATCCTAAAAAATCGATAGGCCCTGATTCTTGCCCGTTCACGGCCCTCTACTGGACCTTCCTGGAACGGAATGAGTCGACACTTGCGAGTAACTTTCGCATGCAGATGCCTTACTCCACATTGAGAAGGAAGTCTCAGCAAGAGCTCGTTCAACTGCGTGCCCGAGCCGACGAAGCGATCACTCACCTCGAAAGCTTGAAACGCCCAGCCTACGAGCAAGACTCTTCGCAATAGGTACCGACAAGCGCGCTTCGCTTCAGTTCGCATGACGCGAAAGCACAACGGAACTTCCCGCATTTCCAACAACGGATGGTGAGGCGATGTCCTCGCAAGCGCGAACTGCACACGTGTCGTAACCGCATACGCTTGTCCTTCCGGCCGCACCGACAACAACTCGTCACCCAAAACCGACAACAACTCGTCATCCCAACCGGAGCGAAGCGCAGTGGAGGGATCTGCTGTATCCATCGTTCCATATCGGCGCGAAGCCGGGGTCCCCAAACTGCGCGGTGTTCGCAGGTTCGGGTGGAGAAGCGCCGCTCAACCAATCAGCCCGCATCCGGCCCAGCCTTCTCCAACTCCGCCCCAATCCGCTCATGCAGCCGCTCGCTATACCCCAGCGGCAGCCGGAACACACGATCATCCGCCGTCAGCACCAGGATGTTATGTACCGAGTCCAGAATCGCCGAGCACACCTCGCAAGTCTCCAGGTGCTGCTCGATCGCGCGGCGCTCCTCCTCGGTCACCGTGTCGTCGATGTAATCGGAGATATACGGCCACACATGCTTGCAATCGAGTTTCATGGCCTGCCTCCCATCCTGCCTGCCATCCGGGAGAACCAACCCCGCCGCCCCGGCACCTCGCGCTTCAGATACGGCGTAAGCTGCTTCTGCAGGAGCATGCGCGCACGGAACAACCGCACCTTCACCAGATTCGCCTTCACTCCCACCGCCTGCGCAATCTCCTCAATCGACATCTCTTCCTTGTCGCGCAGCAGGAAGACCTCGCGATACGTGGGCGGCAGGTTCGCAATCGCCCGCTCGATCTGCCGCGCCAGCTCATCACGCTCCAGCGCTTCGCTCGGAATCTCCCGCCAGTCCGCGATCAGGAACGGCGTGTAGTCCTCCTGCGTGTCCTTCTCCGAGCTGTCCAGCGACTCCAACCGCGCCCGCCCCGCCTTACGCAGCCGGCTGCGCGCCTCATTCAGCGTGATCGACGTCAGCCAGGTGCTGAACTTCGCATCCCCGCGAAAGCTCGCAAGCGCGCGATATGCCTTGATTAGCGCCTCCTGCGCCGCATCTTCCGCCTCGGCGGAGTCGCGCAGAATCGAAATCGCCGTCATATAGACAGCTCGCTCATAAGGCCGGATCAACGCATGGAAAAGGTCCCGCTCCCCATCAAGGATGCGCGCGATCCACTCCATCTCCTGCGCCAACGCCTGCACCATAGGACTCTAGTGTCTCTCCTGAAGAGCCTCATCAAGGATGCGGCTCAACGCCTCTTCCGTCTGCTCTCCGGCGTGGTTGTAAACAGCCTTCCCGGTGCCATCCAGCACAATCAAATCCGGAATGGCTCCTTCGTAGTATCGCTGCACCAGCTTGAGCTGCGCCGGTGACTGCGGCTTGTTCAGATCGATAAGGATAAAGTTGACCTTATCTCCATAGCGCTCCGCCAGCGCCACCGTGCGCCGCGCCTGCCGCTTGGAGTTGAAGCAGCCCTCGCCGTAAATCATCACGTAATTCGGCTTGCCTGCGACCACACCCGTCTGCGTGTCGTTGCCGCTGATCAGCGGTCCATCCACGCTGTCGCTTTCATAGTCCAGCCTTGGATTCAGCTTAAGCTGACCCTGGACAGGCAGCGCCGCTGCCAGAACCAGCAGCCAACCGGCCATTACCTTCCATTGCCTATCGGGCATTTATGTTCGCCTCGCGAAGGTAGGACTCGGAACCCGGCAGCCAGTTACAGCAAGCAATCAGAATCTGAAGGAGCGGCAGCCATAGAAACAGAACAGAAGTGGATACGATCGAATCGAATGTGAGCCAACCCTGCAGGTGTGTCCCCGCCGCCCACATCTCAGAACAAAGGCAGGGCGCAGGCCGATGCCTTAGGAGATCTAATCTATGAAACAGCGGTTTATTCTCACAGTTGCTACGGCTGTCCTTCTTGGCGCATGTGTGCCGGTCTATGCTGCGCAGAGTTCGCAACCCTCAGGCCAGCAACCCTCAGGTTCCGCGGGCTCCGCGGGCTCCGCGGGCTCCGGCTCCGCGGGCTCCGGTGCTGGCTCAGGCTCGGCAGGACAAGGGTCGGCGGGGCAAGGCTCGGCAGGACAGGGGTCAGGCGCACAAGGCTCTGCGGGTTCACAGGGCTCGGCCGGACAAGGCTCAATGGGTTCCGGCGCGCAAGGCTCCGATCAGCAGGGATCGTCGACGACAAAGCACAAGAAACACAAGAAGTCCAAGAACAGCCAGCAGCAGGACCAGCAATCGTCTCCGGATCAGCAACAGCAGTCTCAGCCTCAGTCACAGCCTCAGTAGTCACCTGCTTCGGCTATCGCTGAGCGCCAACCAGCTCAACCAGATCGGTGTCACTGCCTTCCCAGGCAGTGGCACCGGTATGCGTCAGCTTGTGCGCCGCATCGTCCCAGTGCAGATGCGTTATCTGGCTTTCGCCTTTCTCATACCCATACGTCTTGCCATCGTCGTTGTAGAGCGTGAACTCCGCATCCGCGCCCGGATACACGCGCAGCTTTTCAAGCCGCTGCGGCTGTGACGTATTCTCTACCGGGGCACCCAGCGGCAGGATCGATCCAGCGCGCACAAACAGCGGAATCGTGTCGATCGGCGCGCTCGCCTCGATCCACTGGCCTCCGTGCAACCGCTCATTGGTCCAGTAGTTGTACCAGTCCGCGCCCGAGGGCAAATACACCCGCTTTGTCGTCGCGCCTTGCTCTGTTACCGGGGCCACCAGCAGATCCGGCCCGAACATATATTCATCGCCCAGCTCCGCGACATTCTTGTCGTTCGGAAAATCCATGAACAGCGCCCGCATATACGGCGCGCCGGTCTCGTGCGTTATCCACCCCAGCGAGTAGATGTAGGGCATCAGTTCGTAGCGTAATTTCAAATACTTCTCGAGAATCGGCTCCGCCTGCTTTCCGTACGACCACACCTCGTTATGGTTGCGGCTGCCATGCGTACGGAAGTTCGGCTGAAACACGCCGTACTCGAACCACCGCGCATAGAGCTCCGGATAGTCGTCGTATTGGCCCACGTTGTCGCGCGCATCCGATGGATCGAGCAGCGGCGCGTGCAGCGGCACATGCCGGTACGGCAGATACTGCCATCCGCCAATGTCATTGCCCCAGTACGCGATGCCCGAAGCCGTCACGTCGAGCCCCGTCGGAATCTGCCGCTGCAGCGTGTCCCACGTCGGAGCGATATCCGACGACCAGAACATCGTCCCGTTGCGCTGCGCGCCCAGGTACGCATCGCGCGACAGCACCAACGCGCGCGTCTTCAGATCGCGCCGGAAGCCGTCATAGATCGACGCCGTGTGAAACAGCGGATACACGTTGAAGTACCGCGTGCCCGGCCCGATCGAAAAGTAGCTGCCGTTCGGCGGCAGGTCCGGCTCCGTCTCATCTGCCCAGAACGAGTCAAAGCCCTTCGACACCAGGTTGTCGCGGATGATCCCCCAGTACCACTTCGCTGCCTCGGGGTTCGTCGTATCGATGTCAGATCCCGCCTTGTCATACGGCAACCCATTCGTCGGCGTGCCGTCCGCCAGGTGCTCGAACCAGCCCTTCTTCAACAGAAAATCGTAGTAGCGCGAGCCTTCGGTAAACCGCGGCCACACGCTGACCATCGTCTGGATGCCCTCCGCGTGCAGCTGCTTGTTCATCGCGACAGGATCAGGCCACTTCACCGGGTCCATGTCGAACTGCCCCATCTTCGTGTAGTAGAACCAGTCCACCACCAGCACATCGAGCGGCAGATGCCGCTCCCGATAACCCTTCGCCACCGCCAGCAGCTCATCCTGCGTCATGTACCGCTGTTTGCACTGGATAAACCCATACGCCGCCTTGGGCAGCATCGGCGTCGCGCCCGTCAGCTTGCGATAGCCTTCGTAAATTTCGTCCGTAGTCCGCCCGGCAATCACGAAAAACGAAACTCGGTTGCCCACCTCAGAGGTCCACTTCGTCTGCTCGTTGAACCCCGGCTCCGCCGTCGTCTTCGAAGGATTGTCCCAGACGATGCCATAGCCTTTATTCGTAACTGCGAACGGCACACAAAAGCTCGGCCCGCCCGTAGCGTCGTAATCATGTTGGCAGTACACGGTGTGGCCGCGATGGTCCAGAAAGCCATGCTGGTCCTGTCCTAGCCCGTAATAATGCTCGTCCGGCGGCGAGACAAACGTCGCCCCCACGCGAAAGAACGCCTCATCCGTCGGTTGCTTGTCATGCAGAATGCCGGCATTCCCGTCCTTGTAATTGGGCACCGACTGCTGCCATCCCACCATGTCCACCAGGGTCGCGCCCTCCGGTGTCGTCACACGGATATGCGCCCCCGGCGTCGATCCCGTGAAGAACTTCCCGATATCCGACTGCGTCGCGTTCGGCTTGCCCGCATGATGATGGCTCGCATCCAGCGTCACAACCAATCGTGATGACCGGTACGTGTCACCATGATCGTCCGTCGTGTGCGTCCAGTTATCGCCATCCGGCTTCGCGACAAAGCCATATCCCGGCACCGCCACCGCTGGCTCATGCTGCAGGCTCAGTGTCACGCGGACAATGTTCTCGGCATACGGCTCAAACATCACCGTGCTTCCATCGTGCTCCATCACCACTGAGTTCTGCTGCGCCTGCGCGGGCGCCAGCAGAACAACCGCCGCCGCGGCAGCAGGCACAATCCGCGCTATCGATCGGAATACCATCTGGAACTGCCTCCAAAATGCCCGTCGCTGCCCGGCATGGCGCATGCGACCTTCGCAATCAAGAATAACGATATGCTGACTCAGACTAGGGCCAGATCGAACGAGACGCAAACCGCCGCGCGGCTTCTGCATCTCGCTATCTATGCGTGTTGCCGTTTCAGTTCCCCTCATTCTTTCGTTCGCCATCCTCCTCGCCGCTGGCTGCAATCGCGGCGGGCCGCTGGGCGGCAGCAATTCATCCAGCGGCGACAGCAGCGATCAGGGTAGCCAGAAGCAGCAGTCTCAGCACAAGCAGGGCCAGTCCGGAATGAAGGATACACAGCCCTCGGCCAGCGTCAGCGGCCAGCCCTCCGCTGCTTCGGACCGCGGCAGCCCCAGCGCGGTTGCTCATCGATCCGTCGCCGAGCCCGGTGCGCCGCAGGGTGCGCCACCCCCGCCTCCCCAGCAGTCAGCGCCTAAATCGCCGCAACATTGAGCGCAGAAACACCCCCGATTCCGCTCCCCAGCCCACCCGTCAAACCATTTCCCGCGCGGCGCAGATACAATACCTCTACACTCCGTTTCGGTAGTAGCTCGCTCTCCGTCTCGGCTTTCGAGGGATTTGGATTTGCAGTCAGCTTCGCGCAGTACCCTGTCCTCTTCGCGCTGGTCGTTGCGCGCGCTTCCGGTTGCCGCTGCCGTTCTCGCACTCGCGTCTGCCGCCTTCGGCCAGGCTCCTCAGGCCGCCCCCACCAGCACCACCCTCACCGCCGCGCCCACCAGCGACGCCTCCGGCAAAACCATCCTCACCGTGCACGTCTCCCCGGCCCCGGCGGCAAGCGCCGACAGCAGCGTCGATGGCGACAGCGCTGTGAGCAGTGCTGCAAATACTATGTCCCGGGGCAGCGTCACCTTCGAAGAGACCGGCAGCGACGGCCAGCCCCGCTCCCTCGGCTCCGCTTTCGTCGCGGCAGACGGCAGCGCCACCCTCACCGTCTCCGCCCTGCCCACCGGCTCGCACAGCGTCCGCGCTGTTTACAGCGGCACCGAAAGCGCCGCACCCTCCACCTCCGAAGCCGCCGACGTCACGGCTCAGGCGACAGCGCCAGCCTTCTCGATCTCGGCCGCGCCCGCCACTCTGAACCTCACCGCGGGTGCCCAGGGCGCCGTTGCCATCACCGTCGCGCCCGGAGCCGGCTTTAACAACTACGTCGCGCTCTCCTGCGCCGGACTGCCGCTCTTCACCACCTGCAACTTCCTGCCCTCCAACGTAAACGTGGCCGGCGTCAACGGCCTCAGTACCATGACCCTGAACACCACCGCGCCCTCCGGCAAGAACTCTTTGCTGCGCCAGGACAACAACGGTCTGGTCTACTGCTTCCTGCTCCCCGGCGCCTTCGGCCTCGTCGGCCTCGCCTTCGGTCGCCACCGCGGCCTGCGCACACTGGCGATGCTCTGCGTCATCGGCAGCCTCATCGGCGGCGCAAGCTCCTGCGCGCAGCGCTACCGCTACCTGAACTACGGCCCATCCGCGAATCAGGGAACACCCGCCGGCCAGAGCATCATCCGCGTCTACGGCACCGCGGTCAACGGCGCGCTCTCCACCAGCAAGTGCTTCCAGGTCACGCTCAACATGACCTCCACCAACACCTCGGGCACTGCGGGCAACAACCTTACCCCCTGCAACTAATCGCCTGTCTCCTGCACTGGAGTCTTGACCAGCATGTCGGCAGAGATCATCATCCGCCGCGTTGAATCAAGTGAAAACGATTCGGTGCAGGCTCTTGTACAGACCATCGCGGATGAAACCTTTGCCTATTTGTTCCCGGACCCTCCAGTGCCGATTGGAGAATCCAGTTGGCTCCTCGGGTGGCTGGCAGTTTCAGGGGAAGAGGCCGTCGGCGTGACCATGACCAGCGCTGAATGGGTCACCGATCTGTGGGTTCGGCGCGACAGTCGCAAGCTCGGCATCGGTGGAAAGCTACTGGCACATGCCGAACGTGAGATACGCGACCGTGGACAGGACACACTTCGCCTTAGGGTCGTCAAGTCGAATACACGGGCGGTCGAGTTCTATCGAAGCCACGGCTGGGGAGTGTATCGCGAGTTTCCGCATGAGAAGTTCGGCCACACGATGCTTGAAATGATCAAATCGGCTGAGCCGCTGCCGATCCTCCGCTAGACAATGGCAGAGCCCCTCGTACCGCATCCCCCGCCGCCCGCTGAATCTCCGCCTCATCCCCAAAGCCCGGGAGCCACCGCACCTCCGGCTCCCGCCGAAACCACGTAAGCTGCCGCTTCGCATAATTTCGATGCCCGCGCTGCGCCGCTTCTATCGCCTGCGCCTCCGTCAGCTCGCCTGCCAGCAGCAGCTTCGCCTGCCGGTATCCCAGCGCATCGAAAATCTTCCGCTCCCCGCCATACGTCGCCATCAGCCGCCCGGTCTCCTCCACCAGCCCGCGCTCAAACATCGCCCGCGCCCGCGCATCGATCCGCGCATAGAGCGCCCTCCGCTCCGGCGCCAGGCCAATGCGCAGCACGCGATATCCCGTCAGCGGCTCCGCGCCCGCGCTCCACGCCTCCGTGATCGGCCGCCGCGCTTGGAGTGACACCTCGATTGCCCGGATCAGCTTCGGCGTATCGTTCGCATGAATCCTGCTCGCCGCCGCCGGATCGAGCTTCTCGAGAAGGCGCGACAGCCACCCGCTTTTGTGTCGCATTCCCGATCGCTTCAGCCGCGCCCGCAGCGGCTCCGAACGCAGCGGCCCCGCAAACAGCCCCTCCAGCAGCGCCCGCAGATACAGCCCCGTACCGCCGGTCACGATCGGCAGCCGCCCCCGCTCCGTGATTTCGCGGATGGCCGCCCGCGCATCCCGCTGGTAGTCGCCCGCGCTGTACTCGCGCTCCGGCGAAACAATGTCGATCAGGTGATGCGGCACCAGCGCCCGTTGTTCTGCACTCGGCTTCGCCGTGCCAATCTCGAAGTCGCGATACACCGCAACCGAATCGCAGCTGACAATTTCCCCGTTAAACCGATTAGCAATTTCCAGCGACAGTGCCGTCTTGCCGCTGGCCGTGGGCCCCAGCAGCACCACGAGTAGCGGAAGCTCAGTCACCAGCGCCACCAGCCGCGCGGAAACAGGTCCCCAAAGTGGGCGCGCGCCACCGCGACGATCAGCACCACCAGTGCCAGCAGCAGCAGTCCCGCAATCTGTCGCTTTCGTAGTTGCAAATCCCGCGGATCATCCGCCATTGATATGCGTCCCTCGTCATCCTGAGCGTAACCGAAGGCGGAGCGAGAGACCTGCTGTTCTTCCGCCCAGCTAACAGCAAATGAGGGTGCCCCATCCTGAGGAAACCGGGTCCCCAAGCTGCGCGCTTTTCGCAGGTTGGGGTGGAAAGCGAAGAGTGGGATACGACAAATCCAGACGTGAGCGACCAAAGGGAGCGAACCCCGAAAAGCGCGCCGCAGGCGCATATGCCCGGACGGCCAGTCCCATCCTGAACGCAACCGAAGGTGGTGGAGCGATATCACGACGGTCGTCATCTCGACCGGAGCGCCGTAGGCGCGGAGTGGAGAGACCTGCTTTATCGAACGTTCAATATCGGCGCGAAGCGCCGCTCAACCAACCCCGCCATCCCTATTTTTCTTCAGGAACGTTGTAGTAAAAGCCGAAACGCAGCGCCAGGTATGGCCCTTTGAACTCCTTGGGCAGCGGCGGATAGGGTGACGCGCCCGTAATCCCGCCCCATGCCGCGCGGTCCAGCGCCACGTCGCCGGAAGGGAACTTCAGCACCATCCCCTTCACGCTGCCGTCCGGAGCAATCACGAATTCAATGCCCACCTTGCCCGACTTGTTCAGCGGAGGCCGGGCCGACTCCGGAATCAGCGGCAGCCACGAACGATAGGTCGCCGCGATCACCCGCTGCATGTAAGGGCCAAAGTCCACCCCCATCGTGTCGCTCAGAATTTCTACGCTGCCGTTCAGTCCCGGATGCTGTGGCGGGCGATTCGCGCCATAGTCGCCGCTCGGCGCCTGCGGCTCCGCAGCCCCGCGCGCTGCCTGGCGAATCTGCTCGCCGGCCGACATCCCCGTGTTGAAGTCCGGCTTCGTCGGCGCAGTCTTCGGCTCGGGCGGAGGAGCCGGGTTCACACCTTCAAGCTTCGGCTGCAGCGGTTGCGGCTGCGACGCCTTGGGCTGGACGGGCGCAGGCTGGGGTTGCGCCGGCTGCGGCGCGGTCTCAGGCAACGTGGCCTTCGGTTGTTCGGGCGCAGGCGCAGGCGGTCCCGCGCGCCGCATAGCCTGCAACTGCTCCAGCGTCTTCCTGTCCATTGTCGGGTGCGGCGACTGCGCAACGCGGTTCTTGTCGGAGAGCGCCTTCGGGTTCTTCGGCTGGATCTCTTTCAGGGCATCCGGCGGCAGGCTCATATACGTGAGCTCTTTCTTCTGTCGGTCGGTCAGCACGTCGAACGGGCTCACTACCTTGGGCCGATGCAGGATGTAGCGCGGTCCAAATAGGATCCACAGAAAAATAAGCACGTGCGCCAGCAGCGAGACGTAAATCCCCTCGCGCACACGGGCCCGCGACCGCTCGTCTTCCAGGTTGTCGATGAGGTGCAACAGCTCATCGGCTTCCAGACCCTCGTAGCGGGTAGTGGATTTCCGGCGAAATGTAGGACCGGCGGGCGGCTCGGGGGGCGCGCTCTGCGGTGGTGGAACTTCTATTATCGCCATGCTCTCTGTTGAGGCCGGACGCGGTCTCTCACCTGGACGGCCCGCCAGGAACCCGCATTGCCGTTCAAATATTGTCTCACTCTTCCCTCTGCCGGTCTTCGTATCCTTTTTGTTACGTCATACGTAACAGGTTTCCCCGGACATCTTTCCCGCTTCTGGACAGATTCCGAAATGTCGCCCGTGACGCCGCGCAGCACCCTGCTGCAGGCGTATGCTGTGCCACGAGCGTCCCCGACTTCTAGAAACAATCCCTCGCGGAGAAACGTCGAAGAGCTATCCCATGCCCAGCACCCTTGGCCCACCCAGATCGGATTCCAGATCGGATTCCAGATCGGAGTCTCGACCGGCCTCCCGCCGCGAGCCGCGCACCATGCCGCACAGCCCCCGCGCCAGCGTGCATAAGGGCAGCGAATCCATCGATGACTACCTCAAGGCCATCTTCGCCCTCGGCGGAGGAGCAGAGGGTCACCGCGTCGGCTCCACCGCGCTCGCCGAGCGCCTCGGTGTCGCGCCCGCCTCCATCACCAACATGCTGCAGAAGCTCGCCGCCGCCCAGAACCCGCTGGTCGAATACGAGCGCCATCGCGGTGTCAGCCTCTCGCCCGCCGGCCGCCGCCGCGCCCTCGAAATCGTCCGCCACCACCGCCTCATCGAGACCTTCCTCCACCGCATGCTCGACTACAACCTCGACGAGCTCCACGACGAAGCCGAGCGCCTGGAGCACTTCATCTCCGAGCGCTTCGAAGCCCGCATCGACGCCAAACTCGGCCACCCGGAACGCGACCCCCACGGCGCCTGCATCCCCGCCCTCGACGGCACCATGCCCCCCGGCCACCGCATCAACTGCAACTGCCCGGCGTAGTCCGCAGACGCCGTTTTTCATGAGTAATGACGAATCGGCTTTCTAGCGGACATATCTTCGGACATCCGCCCGGCAATGTGTCCTTCGTCAACACCGGATCCTGCTGACACATCGGTCGTTAGCCCGCGAGAGGAGCGAATTCCGAAGCGGACATCAAAAGAACGCGAGAGGAGTCGAAAGAGGCGCATATACTCGCACGCACCAACGAGAGACTCCGCCCATGCCATCCAAATCCCAACCTGAAGTGCGCATCCGTCCCGCCACACCCCAGGACAGCACCGCCTGCGGCCAGATCTGCTACCAGGCATTCTCCACCCTCAACGCGACGCACAATTTCCCCTCCGATCTGCCTAACGCGGAGGCCGCCATCGGCCTGCTCGCGGATCTTTTTTCAACCCCCGGCCTCTACTCTGTCGTTGCGGAGATCGATGGCCGCATCGTCGGCAGCAATGTGCTCGACGAGCGCGCCATCATCGCCGGCATCGGCCCCATCACCATCGATCCCGCCGCACAAAACTCGGGCGTTGGGCGCAGGCTGATGCAGGCCGTCATGGACCGCGCAGCAGAGCGCCGCGCCGCCGGCATCCGGCTGGTGCAGGCCGCATTCCACAATCGCTCGCTCTCGCTCTACACCAGCCTCGGCTTCGACGTCCGCGAGCCTCTCTCCTGCATCCAGGGACACCCGCGCGAGCGCAACCTTCCCGGATGCACCGTACGCCCCGCGCAATCCTCCGATGTCGATGCCTGCAACACGCTCTCCCATCAGGTGCACGGCTTCGATCGCGGGGCCGAACTCGAGCAGAACATCCAGCAGAACACCGCCCTCGTCGTCGAGCGCGCCGGCCGCATCACCGGCTACGCCAGCTCCCTCGCGTTCTTCGGCCACGCAACGGCGGAGAGCAATTTGGACATGCAGGCCTTGATCGCTTCCGCGGATTCCTTCGGCGGCCCCGGCATCCTGGTGCCCTCGCGCAACGCCGCGCTGCTGCGCTGGTCGCTCGCAAACGGTCTCCGCGTCGTGCAGCCCATGACCCTGATGAGCACCGGCCTCTACAACGAACCCGCCGGCGCATGGCTGCCCTCAGTCACCTTCTGAGCCCGGCGAAGCCCACCACTCTCGGGGTGCCCCATCCTGAGCAGAGCGAAGGGTGGGATACAACTCGCTCGTCCTCCTGAACGTAACCGAAGGTGGAGTGAAGAGCCTGCCCTGAGCCTGTCGAAGGGACCTGCTTCATCTATCGTTCAATATCGGCGCCTAAGTGCTGCTCAGCCAACACTCCTTCGATCCCCATCCCCCGCCGCACCCCTCCAAATCAGCTGGGTGCCCCATCCTGAGCGGAGCGAAGGGTGGGATACAACTCGCTCGTCATCCTGAACGTAACCGAAGGTGGAGTGAAGAGCCTGCCCTGAGCCTGTCGAAGGGACCTGCTTCATCTATCGTTCAATATCGGCGCGTAGCGCCGCTCGACTCAACCTCCAACTCACCGCGCGCCCCCATTCCCCGCCCCCATCAAAATCAGCGACCGCTGCGCAAACGGCGAGTACACCAGCAGCGCCATCGAAGCCAGCGCCAACCCATAATTGATATGGTGCATCAGCAGAAACGGAGACAACGCCCACAACACATCCAGCGTCAGCAGAAACGGCCACAGCTTCAGGAATTTGCCCCGCAACCCGGGCGCACGGAACAGCACCGCGGTCAGCAGAAAGGCTCGTACCGGAATTAGAACCGCCGCCGTCACAATCAGGAGAGTCAATATCTGCGAGGAGTGCGGCAAAGGAACCATCAGCTCGCGGATCTCCGCCAGGTTCGCCAGGGCGCCCACATAAAATCCCAGATACATCGCCTCGAGCAGCAGGAACAACGTCTTCACCACGTGATGCGGGCTCTTCGGCAAGTCTTCCGGCCCGGAGAGCACGCGATCGAGGAAGCTCTCCGGCACCGCCGATCCCCCAGGCTCGATCGCGCCGCCGCCATCCCGGCCGTCACCGCCCGGGCCATCACCCTCCGGCGTAATCCGCTCCACCGGAGCTATGAACCGATAGCCGCGCCGAGCCAGCGTCTCGATAAATCGCGGGCTGCTCGCCTTATCGCCTAGCGCCTCGCGGATGCGGTTCACCGCCGAGTTCACGCCGTGCTCGTAGTCGACGAAGGTCCCGTCCGGCCACAGCTCGCGGCTGATCTCCTCTCGCGTCAGCAGCTCGCCCGGCCGCTGGAGCAACAGGAACAGAAGCTGCAAAGGCTGCGCATGCAGCTTCACCCGAAGCCCCTGCCGGCGAAGCTCGCCCGTCCTCGTGTCCGCTTCGAAAACGCCGAAGCGATATCGCGCTGCTGGGCGTACCTCGCTCATCGCTGGCGTCAGTGTAGCCGAGATGCGACGCCAGCTCTTGCTTCAACGCGAGTGAGAACTCAACAGAACCCACGTGCTCACAACCACTTGCGCGGTGAGGATCAATCTGCCCCGGCGTGAGCCGTGTTGCATTGCCTTCCCGCCCGGCAACGCGCAAATTTGCAGCATGACGCGACGCTTCTTCACCTCGATCTGCGCTGTACCGACCTGCGCTGCGCTGATCTGCGCTGTGCTGCTTCTATCCGCAGCGTCGCACCCGGCATCGGCCCAGCCCACACCCGCGGCCCAAGCAGCCTTCGACGCCTACACCGCAAACGTGGAAGCGCGCCTCGCCCGGCAGCATCGCTCGGGCGACACCTTCCTCATCACCGATTCCGCCGCCACAACCCGCCTGCGCAACGGAGAGCGGATCATCGAGCGCCTCACGCCCGACACCGGCGCGGAAGTCGCCGGCTCGCTCCTGCACGACTGGCGCGCCACTGCCTTCGTCCCCGGGGCCACCGCTCAGGATTTCGAGCAGCTCATGCAGGACTTCGCCGCCTATCCCCAACACTTCTCGCCGCAGGTGCTCCAGGCTCGTTTGATCGCGCGGAGCGGCGACCGCATGCAGGCCGCAATGCGCGTCCGCCAGCAGCACGTCATCACCGTAGTGCTCGACACCACCTACGACATTGCCTATGGACGCCTCGATGCCGAGCACGGCTACAGCACCTCGCGCAGCACGCACGTCGCGGAGATCGACGCCGCAGGCACAAACGCGGAGCGCGCCCTCAGCCCCGATAAAGAGCACGGCTTCCTCTGGCGACTGAACACCTGGTGGAGCTACGAAGAAAAGGATGGCGGTCTCTACCTGCAGGTCGAGGCCGTTTCGCTCACTCGCTCCATTCCCCATGGCCTCGGCTGGGCCATCGGGCCATACATCCAGAGCATCCCCCGCTATTCGCTTGAGTTCACCTTGCGCTCCACATGCGACGCACTCGCGAAGAAACACGGCCGTCTACAGAACCTCGCACAGAAAGGACAACCATGAGCACCACCCTCGCCACCGGGCTTCCGGTAAACTTCAGGTCCGCTCACCGGGTCAACCGCTCGCTCACCGCCTCGCTCGAAAAGCGCGCCCTCGAATGGATGGCGCAACGCGCGCCGCGCTGGCTCACCTCTGACCAGCTCACCGCGCTGGGGCTCGCCGCGCAGATCGCCGCCGGCGCCGCCTACGTGCTCACCCGCGAAACCCGTTACGCGCTGCTCCTCGTCAATCTCTGCATCGTTCTCAACTGGTTCGGCGACAGCATGGACGGCACCCTCGCGCGCGCCCGCAACCAGCAGCGCCCGCGCTTCGGCTTCTACGTCGATCACATGGTCGACATCCTCGGGGCCACCGCGCTCATGTGCGGCCTCGGCCTCTCCGGTCTGGTGCACTGGCCCATCGCCATCGCCATGCTCGTCGGCTTTCTCCTGCTCGCCGGCGAAAGCTATCTCGCCACCTACACCCTGTCGCGCTTCGAGCTCTCGCAGGGCATCTTTGGCCCCACCGAGATCCGCATCCTGCTCATCATCGGCAACTTCGCGCTGCTGCACAGCCCATACGCAACCATCTTCGGTTACAAATGGCTGCTCTTCGACGTCGGCGGCATCATCGCAGCCGTATCCATGTTCGTCATGACCATCTTCATCACCGCCCGCCACACCGCGCAGCTCTATCGCGAGGAGCCATTGCCCTGAATGCGGCGAGCTGCCTGAGGCGCGCGTAGCCGGAACGGCCGTGGGCTCGGAGCATTCACCACGGTCCGCGCTCTTTGAAGATCCCTTCAGATATCTGCACACCTGGCGAGGCTTGCTTCATCTAAAAAGGCCAGTCCCGCAGAACAGAATCTCGTAACGAAGGAAACCCGCAGAATGACCACGCAAGCCACCCTCGGCGGCAGCTTCACCCTGCCCGGCACATCCACCACCTTGAATCGAATGGGCTACGGAGCCATGCAGCTCGCCGGCCCGCATGTGTGGGGGCCGCCGCGCGATCCCGACGCCGCCATCGCCGTCCTGCGCGAGGCCATCGCCTCCGGCGTGGATCACATTGACACCAGCGACTTCTACGGTCCCCACGTCACCAATCAGCTCATCCGCCAGGCGCTTCATCCCTATCCGGACGGCCTCGTCATCGTCACCAAAATCGGTGCGCGCCGCGGGTCGGACGCGTCATGGATTCCCGCCCTGTCGCGTCAGGAGATCATCGACGGAATCCATGACAACCTCCGCAACCTTGCGCTCGACGTTCTCGATGTCGTCAACCTTCGCGTCGGCGGTCTGCAGGGACCGGTCGAAGGCTCCATCGAAGCGCCTCTCACCGTGCTCGCCGAGCTCAAGCAGCAAGGCATCATCCGTCATCTCGGCCTCAGCAACGTCAATGCCGCGCAACTCGCAGAAGCCCAGGCCATCACGGACATCGTCTGCATTCAGAATCTCTACAACGTGGTCCATCGCCAGGACGACGCCTTCATCGACAGCCTCGCCGCACAGGGCATCGCCTACGTGCCGTTCTTCCCCCTGGGAGGCTTCACGCCGCTGCAATCCTCCGCTCTGGACGAAGTCGCAGCCTCCCTGCGCGCCACGCCCATGCAGGTCGCGCTCGCATGGCTGCTCCAGCGCTCTCCCAACATCCTGCTCATCCCCGGCACATCTTCGCTCGGACACCTGCGCGAAAATCTCGCCGCGGCAGCCATAAAGCTGTCGCCGGAAACCGTGGCGGAGTTGGACACCATCCAGACGCAGGCGCCTGCATAAGACGTCCTCAGTTGCCCGTGGCCCATGCGAGTTTCCATTGCGCAAACTCGCTGGGCCGTATTTGATAGCGGGCAAAATTCCCTTCGTGAAGGTTGACCAGCGCCGATTCCGCAATTTCTCGAAACGGCTCCTGCTCCGCTGCTGCAATATTCTGCTGCGTCCAGTCGGCAATGTGCTTGATCGCGGCCCTTCGATTCATGCCGCCGCGCACTACCTCGGAGACAACCTGGCGCAGCGCTTCTCTATGCTTCATGCGAAAGGGATCCGGCTCGCCGACCGACTGTCGAACGGCTGCATACTGCTCCGCCGATCGCTTGTATGCCCAGACGAAAACATCCTTCAGCAGACGGACATCGTTCTGTTCGTATATGCCCAGCATTCCATCCGTGTACAGGCCGCGCGGAACGTCCGTGAACGACAGCGGCGTCAGGTTCTGCTGGATGAACGGTATGTTCGCGGCAAGCCGGGAGACCCGCTTGTTCACATCGTCGAACGGCTGCAGATACGGCAATTGCACCATGGCGAACAATGCCTGCTCGAACGGATCCTCGATCGCCGCCGCCGTCGCAAGAATCTGGTCGAAGCACTCTTCAATCAGCTGCGGCACTTCCAGCGGATGAAATGTCGACCTCTCGATACCGACAGCCCTCGTTCTCAGCCGCCCCGCCGCGCCCTCATCGGGCAGCAGGTTGTTCGCGAGAATCCCATGCAGATTGAGGATCGTGTAGCGATTGAAACCGATCTCCTCGGCTGAGCCCACCAGAAACTCTATCGCCTCCTTGTGGTTCACAATCATCTGCGCTTCCAGGCGGTCCTGCCCTTGCGCCTCTTCTCCAAAATCGATCAACCGCCTGGTATCAAGCAGCGAATAGGTATTGCCCTCCAAGCGGCTCGAGTTCCACGACAGATCAATCAGCAGGCGATGGAGGATCTGCTTCGCGTAAGTGCCTGCCGCCTCCACGCCGATGTGCGGGTTTCCCGCCTTCGCAAGCTCAGCGCGTTCATCTGCTGAAAGGTAGAAGGTCGAATTGGGCCGATAGGCATCCAAAAACTCCCGGTTATACCCGGCAGGTTTTCTCGCCTGAAGCGGCTGCCGCAAAGCGTTGCGAATGGCGATGCTCTCTGCAGAGAGGGGAACGGCAGACTCCGCTGTTCTTGCCCCGGCGATGGGCGCCGGTTCCGAGACAGCTTGGGGATGAGGCAGCGCGTAACGTGTGGCGCGACGTTTGCCCTGCCTGATCAGCCGCCCGGCTTCAACAAGATATTTCAGCCGGGCTTGCAGTGTGCGTCGGGGAACGGCCGGTAGATCACGAGCGATTTCCGGCAGTCCAGTAGCATCAGGATGTTGTTGGACTGAGTTGAGAATGGTTTGGAGGTCGTTTTCTAAAAATCGTGTCATCTACTCCCCCAGAGAGCGCTGAGCACGCGATTGGCGCAGCTTTATCAATAATAGCGCAGGTTAATCCACTAATAGCGCAACTCGCCCTAAAATAGCGCAGGATTCTCTCCTAATTGCGCAGGATTAGACACGATCGCACCACGTTCAGCATGAATGGCGCAGGCACTCTAAGATACGCAGGATTTCCCCTGTGCAAGCGGTCCACAGCTCCTCGATCCTCGCATAGCCCCTACAATCGCGATATGTCTCCAGCTTCGCCGCAGCCCCTGAAGGCTGTGGTCCTCACCATCAGCGACTCCCGCACCCGCGGCGAGCGACCGGACACCTCCGGACCTGCCGTCGCCGCCTCTCTCCGGGCGGCCGGCTTTACCGTCGAAGGCCCGCACCTCGTCCCCGACGAGCAGCCCCAGATCGAAGCAATGTTGCGCGAATCCGCCCCCCGCGACCACGCCGCACAGGCCGTCCTCATCGTCACCACCGGCGGCACCGGCATCGCTCCGCGCGACGTCACACCGGAAGCCACGCGCGCCGTCTGCGACCGAATCTTGGATGGTTTTGCCGAGCGCATGCGCTCCGCCGGGGCCCGCCGCACTCCGCTCGCAGCCCTCAGCCGCGCCATCTCCGGCACCTCGGGCCGCGCGCTCATCGTGAACCTGCCCGGAAACCCCGAAGGCGCAGTCACCTCGCTCGAAGCTGTGCTCGACCTCATCCCACACGCCATCGCCCTGCTCAGCGGCAAAGATCCCCATAGCGAATCGCCCGGAGCACCGCGCGCGTGAGCAGGTTCCTCGGGAAGTGGCTCGCCCGCTACAAGGGCTTTGTGCTCGGGGTGCTCGGCCCGCTCGGCGTCTGGGGCGCCCTGCTCGCCGGCGCCGTCGACTCCGGCACCATCCCCATCCCCATGGATCCGCTCATCGCCACCTGGGCATGGAACGATCACCGTCACGCCTGGATCTACGTCGTCATGGCCGCCGCCGGGTCGGCCATCGGCGGCCTCATCCCCTTCCTGCTCGGGCGGGCCGGCGGCGAGCTCTTCCTGCTCCGCCGCATCGACCGCTCCCGCTACGAGGCCATGATGGCCCGCTTCGAAAAGCAGGAATTCCTCGCCATGGCCATCCCCTCGGCCCTCCCGCCGCCCACGCCATGGAAGGCCTTCGTCTTCGGCGCGGGCGTCTTTGAAATGAAGATCTGGCACTTCATGCTCGCCGTCTTCGTGGGCCGCGCCGTGCGCTTCGGCGTGGAAGCCGCGCTCACCATCAAGTACGGCCCCCAGATCGTCGACGTCGTCGGCGACCTCTTCAAACACCACCTCACCCTGACCCTGGTCATCATCGCCGCTCTCGCCGGACTGCTGCTCTTCTGGGTCATCCGCAAGCGCTACACGAGATCCGAAAGCAACATGACGGAAACCGCCGCAGACGACACCGAGCCCCGCCGCCGCAAACGCTCCTGGCTATAACATCGCATCCATGAAAAAGCCCGGCGCAATCGCGCCGGGCTTCTCCATTCTCTGCTTCAGCCGTTACACCGCAGCCGGCTTCGCCACTGCATCCTTGGCCGTCTTCACCAGCGCGCTGAACGCAGCCGCGTCATTCGTCGCAATGTCAGACAGGATCTTCCGGTCCAGATCAATCCCCGCCAGCTTCAGCCCATGGATCAGCTGCGAGTAGCTGGTCCCGTTCTGCTTCGCGGCAGCATTGATGCGCACAATCCAAAGTGAGCGGAACTGGCGCTTCTTCTGCCGGCGGCCAACGTAGGCAAACTTCAGGCCGCGCTCTACGGCCTCCTGCGCTGCCTGGTAGAGCTTCGATTTAGTAAGAAAATAGCCGCTTGCCCTCTTCAGAATCTTTTTGCGGCGGGCAAGCCGTTTGGTTCCACGTTTTACGCGGGGCATCTCGTTGGTTCTCCTTTGCGTACTTCGTTATGCGGCTGGAGGCAGGAGGCAGCGCCCGGGAGGGCATCTGCTTTTAGACCTCTTCACTCGCTCATCGCTCTCACTCGGCATAGTGGGCTCACAGGGTACGCGTTACCCCGGCCCGGCCAAATCAGGCGTACGGAATCATGCGCAGCACCTTTGGCCGGTCGGCTTCGGAGACCAGTATCGTGCCACCTAGGTGGCGCTTGGTCTTCTTTTCCTTCGAGGTCAAAATGTGGCGCATCTTCGTCTGTCCACGCAGCACTTTGCCCGTGGCAGTCTTCTTAAAGCGCTTAGCCGCGCCCTTGTGTGTCTTCAGCTTAGGCATGGATATCCTGAAAATCGCCCGTAGGGCGACATCAGCCAGTATACCGGAATCGCCGCTTCCCGGAAATCCAACTGCCCATTACCCGAAATTCGGAAATCCGTCTGCCACGGCCTCAAGAAGTGTGCGGGTGGCGATCGTCAGGCAGGCGCAGAGTCCGCCGAGTCATGGAGCTCTAGTGGAAGGCGTGGCGTTGGAGTGCCTACCCGATTTGCTCGAAGGAGAAGATACAACAAGACTACGGCAGCTACATTCACCCCGACGCCGACAGGGACATCCATACTCGAACCGAATCTGATTAGAAAATGCGCACCGAAGAACAGACCCCAACCGAAGTGAACGCCGATTCGGTCAACCTCCTCGGGCGGTCCCAGGGTGATTGCCGAGCAAATAGCTGCAGCAAATTGATAAACAAAGACCGGAGAGGATAGCCAGGGGATCTGCAGAGCGAAGGCGGCCACCAGCGGACGGGTGCGCTTCGGGTCATAGACAAAGATCAAGCCGCTGGCCGTGACGAATCCATAGAGTCCGAGGAAGACCACACATAGGATCAATTGGCCTGCCGAATGGGCATTCGCAAAAATGCCGATAGACAGCACGATACCCGTGAAGCCGCCACCAACTGAAGCCGTGACAAGCAGTAACCGCAACCAGGGTTTCATGAGTTTGGCCAATTATAAATACGCGCTTCGCAGGCTACCGGCGAAAGCCAATCTGAGCCGCCCACCAATTCAGGTTCTCTGTGAGCAGGTAGTCGCCATCCGGAAACTGACCACTACCTGGCATTCGATTCCCCATTGCAGCTCCGATACTTTGCTGTTACAAAACCGGTCAAGCAAGCCCTCCCCCCACAGCAACATAAGGAGTCACCCGCATGGAAAGCAGCAACCGCCGCTTGATGTGGCATGGCATGTTCCTCTTTCTGCTCGGGCTCTTCACCGGCTTCGCGGAACACAGCTTCGCGAACGTCCGCATGGGACTCGCCGCGCACCTCGAAGGCGTCATGAACGGAACCTTCCTGCTCGCCCTCGGCGCCGTTTGGGCTCACGTGACCTTGCCGCCATCCGCAAAGAAGACCACATACTCGATCACCCTCTACGCCACCTACGCGAACTGGCTCATCACCACGCTCGCCGCCGTCTTCGGCACCGGAGCCCTTTCCCCCATCACCGCGCCCGGCCACCACGGACAGCCCTGGCAGGAAAGCTTCGTCACCATCGGCTTCATGACCGTCGGCATTGCATACGTCCTCTCGTCACTGCTCATCCTGTGGGGCCTCCGCGCCAGAGCAGCGACCGCGAAAGCGCAAGTGGTTTGATCGCGACCCGAAGTCAATGAAGGGCTACTCAGGACTCAACCGGTTATCCAGCTTCCGTAGCATCAGCAAAAGCTGCAAGGCTGCCTTGGTTGGGCGGTGTCGCCGTCCTAAGGTATGCCGGTCTCGTGTCAGTTGAGGGGAATCCGAAACAGATTCCTTTGTATCGTCCTGGTGACATAGGCATAGATCGAGGGATTGGGTCCCGGAGCGAAAACCACCCTTCCGGCCATGTCGATCTCCGCAATCACCCTCAACCCCTTCGTATCCTCGATGGAGTTCAGGCCATTCGGTGGCAGTGTCGGTAGATCCTTGCCGGGAGGTAATGCAATGACCACCACTTTTCCGCCGCCCATCTCGCCGATATCGCGAAATCTGAGATAAAGAACCTTGCCGTCCGGTCCCCACGCGACGCCGCAAAAATTGCAGACGTGAATCGCAGGTCCTCCCCGGAGAGGCCGCGCCATCACCGGATAGTTATTCCATAGCACCCACTCGCCGTGGGGCGAGAGACCTACGAGGCTTTGAATACGTTGGGGACTTTCCTTCTGGGGTATGGTTTCCCCCGGTCCAAGGCGATACAGGAATTCCTGACCTCCTTCAACCGCCACAAAATGAATAGCCTTTCCAGCTCCGAAGGTTATTTCCGTGGAAACGGATGCGGTCAGCTGCTTCGGAGGAGTTCGCCGATCGAGCGAAGCGATCCATGCGTGCGAAGCTCCCTGTGCGTCCTGAGCTATGAATGCAACCCGGTCGCCCTCCGGTGCAAGGTGGAACTCGCTCATCAAAATGCCGGGAAGAACTACTTCGCTCGCACCTGAATCTAGGTCGGCCGCCCAGAGTTCTCCCGACTTGTAGCCGCGCGAACCCTCCTTGTGCACCAGATAAAACAGCCTCTTTCCGTCCGGCGAAAAGACCGAGCTGACGTCAGCGCCCCCGGCAAATCCAAGTCCCGGCACAAGAGCGAAGCCTTCTCCGGATACCTGTCGATCGCCTCGTTCATCATGTGCCCACACGCTACTCTCCCGAATGCCCGCCGAAGTCACCAGCGAACGGCCATCGGGAGAAACGGTGATGCCTTCCTCTTCCGTCGGGCCGAAGGTCAGTTGCTCCGGTGTGCCCGTCGGAAAATGCTGGCGCCAGACATGGTATCCGTCACCTGCATCGGCGCTGAAGTACATCATCCGCCCGTCCGGACTCCAGCCCGCATATGTACAGCGCGCTTTCTGCGGACCAACGGCCTCACCGCCGGTACTTCCATCAAACGGAACCACTCGGCACGGTAGCCATCCCAGGCCGTCCATCTCGGAAACCAACACCCACTTGCCATCCGGAGATATCCAGGAGCGGTGTGCCATTCCGCCTAACATGGTCGGCCGGTACACACTCCGCTCGCCCGCCCGGCTCTCCGTGGCCGTGAACACGCCCAAAAAGACTCGGTCGCCCGCTTCCGAAAACATCACGTGCTGCCGGTCAACCCATGTCAGAGCAGCCGCATTCGGCAACAGCCTTTCGGGCTCACCTCCCAGGACAGGGACAACCCAGCTATTCCATCCATAATTGGGGTCGGTCGTCGTATACGCGATGCGCGATCCATCCGGCGAAAAAGCCGGAGCCATCTTCAGCGTGTTGTCGTGCGTTAGCTGGACCGGTTGGCCGTCGGGCAGGAACTTAACGTAGATCTGGCCGTGCGTGACAAAGGTATCCGGTCCCCGAAGGAAAGCGATCATGTGTCCATCAGGTGACAACGCGGGCGAAGTTGCGGAGTCGGAAAAATCCGTGATCTGCACCCACGTATCGCGTGAGGGAACTACGGTGCGATGCCACGAAAACCGAGTCAAAAGCATCAGTGCCCCGGCGACGAGCAGAAGAACGACGAGTGCGCCGGATAGTGCTGCAACTACCCAATGTTTGGATGGGGATTTCCCACGAAGACTCTCATGCGGCAGCGGCTGTGCCGGCCCAGGGGGCAAAGGTGATGGAAATGCGTCCGGCTCCGGACCAGTGCCCTTGGTCTCGAGAACCTCAATAGGAGCGATAAGACGATATCCGTGACGTGGCAGCGTCGCGATGAACCGTGGATTCTCGGCGTCGTCCCCCAGCGCCTCGCGCAGTTTCTGCACAGCAGTGTTAATGCTGTGTTCGAAGTCTACGAAGGTATCGGTGGGCCAGACTTTCTGCCGGATCTCCTCCCGCGTCACCACCTCGCCGGGGCGCTCGATGAGCGTGGCCAATATCTGAAAGGGCCGCTCCTGGAGCTTTACTCTGCCACCGTTGCGCCACACTTCACCGCCTCGAAGATCAACTTCGAATTCTCCGACCCGGAGTCGCGGAGATCCTGTGGCTGGTACTTGCATGGCGGGGCTCGACCAGCTATTCGGTTTTGATCGTCTTCGAAATCCTTGAACTCAACCTGAACGCGTGCTCGGAAGCGGACCGGGAGCGGCAAATTCGCCGTTCTCACGCCAGTTTACCTCCGATTTACCCCGAAATTACCCACTGTGCATGGATAGCGGCGGCCGCTTAGCCCAAAGTTCGAGGCGTGCAAGGGCCCTCGACGGCGGCTTGCAAACGTCAGGAGGACGGAATGCAAATCACAGGTAAGTTAGTCTGCAGTTTTTTCGTGGCTCTGGTCCTGGCTGCTACGGCAATTGGTCAGGACTCATCGATGAACTCGAAATGTAAACCGATTGGCGGCTTTATCTCGACGAACGTCGGCGGATGGGGCCCCAACACCACCATGGGAACCGCAGTCGGCGACTTGGCGGGGGCGGTCGGAGTAGAGATTCTCGGTATAACCACCGGCGCGAAAGGTCTCGTGACCGTTGCTGTGCAACACCACTGGGTCACGACGACCGGCGACACGCTCACCATCGACAAGGCGAATCTTTATGGCGTGTACGTTGCTCCGGGACTCTTGGCCGTCACCAACTACAAGGTGCATCTGGCCGGAGGTACGGGCCAATTCCAGAACACCACCGGGGACATAAATGTTATCGGCGAAGCGGATTTCAACGCCGGCCATACCGCACTTCAATTTTCAGGGCAACTCTGTCGCGAGAATGACGGACAGGACTGATCCGTCATTTGTGGATGTCTCGTTTGACGCAGAACATTCCGACCAGGCGGCAGATCAGCGTGAGTCGTGCGGGCCCTGCTCGAGAAACTATGGATCGTACATCACCGGTGGAACCGGGAAGTTAAGCATGCCACGGGTTATCTGGATAACTTCGGGATCGCGGACTTTCACGAACACGCTGGTGAAACCGCTGCAGCATCCTCTGTCGGGTCAGTTCCGGTTTGCGGCTCAATGAGTGCTAAGGCGATTGAGCGTCAAGTGAAGATAGCAAGCGGCTCGCTTACGAGAAGCGCGTTTCTCGTAAGTGATCCAGCTTGGACGGCTTGACCGGCCAAAGAGAAGCGGGCTGCCGCGGAGAGGAACGTTTCAGCTCCGCGGATCAGTCTCAAAGGGGCGGATTGGCTCTCTTCCGCTCCCGCTTCTTATACGCCACACGATTCAAATCGACTTGGGCTGATTCTCTTCAGCCCATCGCACAAGAGGCCTCATTGCTTCGGCGACTCGATACTAAGCGTGGTCTGAGACAAGGAATGTCTGATTCTTCTCCATAGACTTCGTCAATTTCTGAAAATCGGCCTGAGTGAGTTGAGCGGGCAGAAAATCTGTCCTGCCCTCCGGATGCACAGCATCCTTCATCATCCGCTCGTGGTGATACGTTGACACACTCAGCACGCGGCACGGATGCTCACTCTTGTGGAAGAATGTATGAGGCGCATTGGGCTGCACCATCAGACTCTCGCCGGCTTCACACGCGTCCCACTCAGTGACACCCTGGTTGTTCCAATACCCGATCGACAGATTGCCTTCCAGCACGTAGAAGAACTCTGGAAACGGGTGTTTATGAAGTGGAATACCCATGCCCGGCGCGAACGTGCTCTCGAAGATAGAGAACGTGTAGCCCGTGTTTTCTCCCAAGGCCCTCCAAAGCAACTTCATTTGTCCGACATCAAGCGCCGGGCCGCCTGTTTTGTTGTTCTTAATAACGTTGTGATGAATGACTTCTTCAATCGGCGTAGGGACGTTTGGCATATAAGGATCCTTTCGTGAACGAAGTTGGTGCTCTGACGTGAATGCCTGAGCTTGTGAGTTGCGCGGCTAGCACTCCGCTAGTCCCGTGGGTTTCCACGGTTATCTGTCGCATGAACCGTTACTTACCTTACACAGCCGACCTGCTTTACACAGTCGACCAGGTCGCCTCGATGAGAGAGGCGGCCGCTCCATCCTCGCGAAAGCCTCTTAGGTGGTCGTTACTGTCACTGCCTGACGCACATACCGGGTGCTTTCCAGTTCCTTCACCATGAAGGCTGCCAGATCGACGCGCGAAATCTTGTGCGCCTTCTCGCCGCCCTCCGTGCTCAGCACCTTGGCAACGCCGGTCTTCTCGCCGTCAGTCAACATAGGTGGCCGCACCAGCGTCCAGTCCAGATTGCTGCCTTCGACCTCGGCCTCCATGCCCGCCTTGTCTACCAGCAGACCCCGCAGGAACGTCCGCATCAGCAGGTGCTCATTGAAGAAGCCGGCGTTCTTGAAGCTCTCGCCCGCACCCACCACCGAAATCTTCAGCAACCGCCGCACGCCATGGCGCCGCATCGCGTCCACGATATTGTGTGCCGCGCTCGTTTCCATCGTCGTCACCTTCCACGGCGTCTTGCCGCCCAGCGCGTCGATCACCGCATCCTGCCCGGCTACCGCAACGTCGACCGCGGCCGCGTCCAGCACGTCGCCCGCAACAACTCTGACCGCCGCCTTCTTGTACTGCGCGGCAGCACGCACGAAAGCCGTCACCTTATGCCCAGCTGCCAACGCCTCATTTACCAGCGCCTCCCCGCTCCTGCCCGCTGCGCCGATCACTAGAACTCTCATCGCATCCTCCTTTTGCCTCGTATATGGCCGCCCATCCAAATGCGCGACCTGACGATTAGAAGCCTTTTAAAACCATTGGTTGCAAATTAATCATTGGTTTTTATCCAATGGTTATAAATCAACTCTTGGTCGCAAGAATCTAGGAAAAGGATTACGCTGGGAAAGTGACATCCACATCACCAAGTCGCCGGGTAGAGCGCAAGGAAAGGCTGCGGGGCGAAATCCTTGCGGCGGCCAGCAAAATGTTCGCCGATCGCGGTTACGAAGCCGTGACGCTTCGCGAGATCGCTAAAGAGATCGGCTACACGCACGCCGTGATTTATCAGCATTTCCCCGACAAATGGCACATTCTCGCCGAGTTGAGCAGCGAGACGATCGGGCTGCTGATTCAGAACTTCGACGCGATTGCCGCTAAACATCCTGCACCGAAAGAGCGTCTTTTTGCGACTTCACGTGGCTTGATTCAGTTCTGCACTGCCCATCCTCAGCAGTTCCGCAACGTCTTCTTCGGGCCGGAGAACCGCAACGGCATCCGCGCTGGACAATATATCGACGACATTGGCAGGCCTTTGTTCCAACGTTTCGTTCAGCTCTTCTTCGATGTTGCCAGGGATGAAGGATTGCCTAGTAGGAACGACATCGTGGTAGCCCACACCTGGTGGTACACGATCTTCGGCCTCGCCACGCTCATGGTCATCCAGGGTGTTGTGCCTGACTTGCCTGACCAGACTCTAGTGGTCGAGCAAACGATCGCAACGCTTTGGGCGGGCGTCCAGGCTGTTCCGCGATTGCCGAAGAGCGCAATCTCCAAGCGATCCAGCCGGTCCATTGCCTCAAAGCGCTAACAGCTTCTGTCTACTTAGGTAGTCGACGGAGCCCGGCGTTTGGTTTTCCCCTCAGCTTGCCGCCATCTCACCCCGAGCCCTATCCTGAACCGGCCTTCTCAACGTTCAGGAGCATCATGAAAGCCGCGCTCTTCACCAAGGAATTCCCGCCCAACATCTACGGCGGTGCCGGCGTCCACGTCGACTATCTCAGCCGCGAGCTCGCCAAAACCATCGACGTCGAAGTCCACTGCTGGGGCAAGCAACACGCCGACCTCGGCCGTCTCCACGTCCGCGGACAGGAGCCCTGGGCCGAGATCACCCACGGCACCACCGGCAAATTCAAAGGCGCGCTCGAGGCCCTCAGCCTCAACCTCACCCAGGTCAAAGCCCTCGAAGGCATCGACATCTGCCACACCCACACCTGGTACGTCTCGATGGCCGGCTTCCTCGCCAAAAAGCTCTACAACATCCCCTTCGTCCTCACCACGCACTCGCTCGAGCCGCTCCGCGCCTGGAAGTCCGAGCAGCTCGGCTCCGGCTACGCCATGAGCTCATGGATGGAGCGCACCGCCATCCTCGAAGCCGACGCCATCATCGCCGTCTCCAATGGCACCAAAGCCGACGTGCTCCGCGCCTACGACGTCCCCGCCGAACGCGTCCACGTCATCTACAACGGCATCGATCTCAACGAGTACCAGCAGACCACCAACACCACCGCGCTCACGCAGTACGGCGTCGACCCCGCCGTCCCCTACGTGCTCTTCGTCGGCCGCATCACGCGCCAGAAGGGCGTCACGCATCTGGTCGACGCCATCCGCTACCTCCCGCCGGAAACGCAGATCGTCCTCTGCGCCGGCGCACCAGACACGCCGGAAATCGCCGCCGAGATGCGCGCCAAAGTCGATGAAGCGCGCCATCACAACCCGCACATCGTCTGGATCGAGAAGATGGTCACGCGCGCCGAAACCATCCAGCTCTACTCCCACGCGCGCGTCTTCTGCTGCCCCTCGGTCTACGAGCCCTTCGGCATCATCAATCTGGAAGCGATGGCCTGCCGCGCGCCCGTCGTCGCCAGCGCTACCGGCGGCATCCTCGAAGTCGTCGTCGACGGCGAAACCGGCTACCTCGTCCCCTTCGAGCAGGACCCCGTCACCAGCTTCCCCGTTCAACCCGGACAACTTCGCCCGCGACCTCGCCGCAAAGCTCACCGCATTGCTCAAAGACCCCGCCCTCTCAAAGCAAATGGGAGAAGCCGGCCGCCGCCGCACAGAGCAGCACTTCGCCTGGTCCAGCATTGCCACCCAGACCATCGCCCTTTATCAGGAGCTCATCGCCCGAGCACGTTGATGAATGAACTCGCCGGCTACTTGCAGCTTGGACGCTGCATAGGGTCTTTCGGTTATTTCCCCGAACAATCCAGGCAGAGGCGATCTATCTCCTGGCAGGAGTAAGCAGAAAAGGATGGGATTGGCCACCGTGTACGCCGATCCCAACGATCTGCCCGGCATCATTGATGCCGTATGCCACCTGTAAGTCCCAGCCGGAGTTAGCCGGAATCAAGTTGTTCAGGTCATACATCCTGCCGCCGCTGAAGAGGAAGGCGTGTTCGATCGTGTCGTTGCTGTCCGTGTAGGAAGAGCCGACCACCTGACCCCAGTCGTTGATAGCCCAGCCATAACTATCCATGCCGCCGAGTGTGCCGAGGTCATCGGTTGCGGGATTGATTGGACGGTTGGGCGCGGTGCGAAAGGCGTGGAGGATGACGAATATTTCGTCGGTGGTGGCAGCATAGCCGGCTACCTGGCCGCTGACGTTGATTCCAAAAGCGTAGCTCTCCGTTCCACCCAGCGTGCCCAGGTCGTCGGTAGCAGGATCGATGGGACGGTTAGGAGCGGTGCGGAAGGCGTGAAGCAGGTCGTCGCTGGTGGAAGCATAGCCGACCACCTGGCCCAGGTCATTGATACCAAAAGCCTCGCTCTGCGTACCGCCGAGCGTACCCAGGTCATCGGTCGAGGGATTGATCGGACGGTTGGGTGCGGTGCGAAAGGCGTGGAGGATTGTGTCGCCGCTGAGGCTGGCATAGCCCACCGCCTGACCCCAGTCGTTGATACCCCATGCCTCGCTCTCCGTGCCGCTCAGCGTGCCCAGGTCATCGGTAGCAGGATTGATGGGGCGATTGGGAGCCGTGCGAAAGGCATGCAGTGGCTCACTATCTGTGATGGCGGACGAGCCGGCCACCTGGCCCCAAAAGTTGATAGCCTGGCCATAACTTTGCACACCGCCGAGCGTGCCGAGGGCATCGGTCGAAGAATGGATGGGACGGTCGGGAGCGGTGCGAAAGGCACGGTAGCCGTTGTTGTCGCTGGTCAAACTTGCGCCGGCCACTTGTCCCCGAAGGTTGACAGCGTAGCCGAAACTGATCGTACCGCCGAGTGTGCCGATGTCAGTTACAGAATATTTCGTCTGAGCCTGAACCGCCGGGCCGGTGCTCGCGAGCAGCACTGCCGCCAACAGGCCGACTGGGTGCAATAACAATATCCGTGTCACGGTTTGTATTCCTCGCATCGGGGAAATCCCTGATGCATTGTGAAGCCGGCAGGAGAATCGTTTCCTCCACCAGCGCCCTGGCGGGGAACGGCGAGAATGCGAAAGCGATCTTAGACCGCTTGTTGTGAATTTTTCAATAAGCTGTTGCCCGTTTGATTCACCTCCTCAAAGCCCGGCGAATCAGCAACAATCTCAACGCGCGTACGGAACAAAAACTCCTTGAATAGCCCCTGAACGTTCGAGCCAGCTCCTCTAGATCAAATACCTTCAACGGCGCCCGACAGAACACGGCAGACGAAGAGCTGATTTCCCCCACCTGGCACGGCAAGCGGTTATGGATTGGGCATTTACAAGATGGAAGGATCCCTTGGGCACAACGGCACTGTGCTCAGGATTCCAGAATCACCACTGACGACAGCAAACCAGCTAAAATCCCTCTCTGGTGGCCTCCCTGCGCAAGATCCTCATCGCCAACCGCGGCGAAATCGCACTCCGCCTCATCCGGGCCTGCCGCGAGCTCGGCATCTCGCCTGTAGCCGTCTACTCCGACGCCGACCGCGCCGCGCTCCACGTCCTCTACGCCGACGAGGCCTACCGCCTCGGCCCCGCCCCCTCGGTCGATTCCTACCTCCGCGGCGACCGCATTCTCGAAATCGCCGCCAACTGCCACGCCGACGCCATTCATCCCGGCTACGGCTTCCTCTCTGAGAACGCTGACTTCGCCGAAGCCTGCGCCGCCGCCGGCATCACTTTCATCGGGCCGCCCCCCTCGGCCATGCGAGAGCTCGGATCGAAGACCCGCGCCCGTGCCGCTGCCGACCGCGCCCAGATGCCACGCACTCCCGGCTCGGTGCGCGGCCTCGCCTCCGCTGAAGAAGCCCTGGAGATCGCGAAAGAAATCGGCTATCCCGTCATGCTCAAAGCCGCGGCCGGCGGTGGCGGCAAAGGCATGCGCGCCATCCAGACTCCGGCAGAGCTGCCCTCAGCCTTCGTCTCCGCCAGTGACGAGGCCGCCCGCGCCTTCGGCTCCGGAGAGGTCTATCTCGAAAAACTCATCGAACGCCCCCGTCACATTGAAATCCAGCTCCTCGCCGACCAGCACGGCAACGCCGTCTATCTCGGCGAGCGTGAATGCTCCGTCCAGCGTCGCCATCAAAAGGTCATCGAAGAAGCCCCGTCCGCCGTCGTCGGCCCGGACCTGCGCCGCCGCATGGGCGAAGCCGCCTGCCGCCTCGCGCGCGAAGCCGGCTACGTCAACGCGGGCACGGTCGAGTTCCTGCTCGACGACGAGCAGAACTTCTACTTCCTCGAAGTCAACACCCGCCTTCAGGTCGAGCACGCCGTCACCGAGCTGGTCACCGGCCTCGACCTCGTGCATCTGCAGATCGCCATCGCCGAAGGCAAGCCGCTACCCTTCACCCAGGACGAGATCACGCTGCGGGGCCACGCGCTCGAAGTGCGCGTCTACGCCGAAGACCCCGACACCGGCTTCCTTCCCTCGCCCGGCAAAATCACCCGACTCGTGCGCCCCGGCGGCCCCGGTATCCGCGAGGACGAGGGCGTCTACGAAGGCTGGGATGTCCCCACTGAATACGACCCCATGCTCTCCAAGCTCATCGCCTTCGCGCCCGACCGCGCAACCGCCATCGCGCGTCTCGGCTCCGCCATCGACGAGTACGTCATCGGCGGCATCCGCACCAATCTCAAGCTTCTCCGTCGCATCCTTGATGACCCGGACTTCCGCGCCGCGTGCATCGACACCGGCTATCTCGATCGCCTGCTCGCGCAACCAATCGCGCCGAACGCCGTAGCAGACGCGCACACGGCAGAGGCCGCTGCCATCGCCGCGGCACTCCTCTCCACTGCCACGACGACGCCGCAATCCGCCAGCCGCACACAGACTCCATGGCAGCAGAACGCACTCGTGCAGGGGCTTCGCAAATGAGCGCGCTTCTATTGGAAGTTGACGTCGACGGCAAAATTCTCCGCATCGCGCTCGAGCGCAAAGACGACTCATACATCGCGCTCATCGACGGCCGCGCCCTCCCTGTCGACCTCTGCGAGCCCATGCCCGGCGTCCTCTCGCTCATCATCGGCGACGAAAGCGGCGGCGTCCGGCGCTCCTACCGCTGCATACGCACCATCTATGCCGACGAGGAAACCATCGCGCTCATTGGAAACGAGCACCGCGTCGCTGTCACCGATCCCCGTTCACTGCGCGCGCGTCGCAAAGGCCCCGGCGCGAGCAACGGCGCGGTGCACATCAAGGCCTCCATGCCCGGCCGCGTCGCGCGCGTGCTCGTAGCCGCGGGCGAATCAGTCGAAGCCCAGCAGGGAATCGTCGTCATCGAAGCCATGAAGATGCAGAACGAGCTCAAGTCCCCGCGCCCCGCAAAGGTGATCGACATCCGAGTCACCGCCGGCGACAAAGTAGCCTCCGGCCAGATCCTCGCCATCCTCGAGTGAGGTGAGCCTCACACCCTCCGCCACCCGGGCGGGAGCAGGCAAAAGCTCGAGCGCCCAGCGCCCGAGCCTCATCCCGCCCGAATGCTGACTACTTGCTGCTGTCCCGCGCTGCCTTCACATAGTCGTGGGATTTCTGGATGTGCTCATACTGCGTTGTCAGCAGCTGCTTGACGGGCGATGGCAGCTCCTTTTGTAAGGCGTCTTTATAAGCCTTCTTGGCTGCATCTTCCCCTTGCTCGGCTGTCTCGAGCGCGGCGTGATCGCCGCCGCCCAGATGGGCCTTGATATCTCCCCAGGTGCGATGAAGAGCACCGCTCACGCTGCCGCTCTCCTTCGGATCATGATCACCCGTCGTGTGCAGCATGGTTTCAAGCTCGCCGCGAAACTGGGAGCGCTTGAGAGATTCCGCGAAGAAATACTTCTTCAGCGTTTCGTCTTTCAGGTGTTCGCCAATTCTCTGGAAACCCTCTTGGCCGTCGATCAGGCTTTGGACAACGTCGTGGAGCGTTTTGATCACTTCGTTATTGCTTGTCACATGAGTCTCTGCAGGCATGGGTTCCTTTCCCGTGTAGCTAAATGGTTTTGTCGCGGTTCAGAGCAAGGGTGACGCAGAATACCCGAGACGCTCTTAGCCAAACAATCGCCGGCCAGGAGCGTCGCATCCATGCAATCTCGCTCAGGTGAATATGTTCCCTAATGGTGAAGCCGCTACTGCGGAACTGCGTCCTGGACCTTCTGCTTGTCTTGCTTTGCGTTGTCCTTGGTCTCCATCTTTGATTCGCTGGCGCGATCCTTAACCTTGGTTTTCTTCTGATCCTGCGCGCCAAACGCTCGCTGCACGCCCTCTTTCGAGCGGTCATAAGCCTTCACGGACGTCTCTTTGGTTTTGTCCGCAGCTTTCGTTGTGCCCTCTTTGGTTTTGTCTACCGCCTTATTGGTCCCGCTCTTCGTATCCTCGCTTGCATTCTTCGTCGCGTGCTTCGTCTTGTGATAGGCGTGCTTTGTGCTCTTGTGGACCGCGTGGCCAGTATCTTTTGCGGCAGACTTGGTGTCCTGCCCGGCGTTGCTCATGTCTTGGCTGGCAGTCTGGGCAGATACAAGCACTGGAGCTGCCAGCATGCAGGCCAACCCAGCGTGGAGGAGGTAATGCAGTTTTAGTTTCATATCAATGTCCTTCCCGAATAGATGAAGCTTTACCGATAGCAACGTTCACCTATCTGATGCGGATTCGAAGGATGCAGGTAATCGATTGGCATGGGTCGTTTCCCCGCGATAACTCGACCATCTGCTGCCACCGGTGCATACACCAGTTGTTATCGGTCATCGCGTCAATAGAAAGACGGACTTACAGGAATTTGGGAGCTGGACGTCCGATCGGGTGCGGCGCGCATCCCGCACTCAAGAGGCGCTTCAATGTCCGAAAAATGATCGGGAAACAGTCTACGCAGAGCTGAGCGGAGCAGCTGGACTCGTTGCCGGACGCTTAGTCCTTACCTGATCCGCTCCCGGCAGCCGCTATGCCAACTCCGAAACGCCGCATCCAGAATCTGCTGATTCTGCACACCATCCTCGCCCGGACTCGCAAACGTCCCCATGCCCTCAACTGCGCCGGAGAAGGCATCCAGCATGCGGCTGTATGCGTCCTTGTTCGACACCGTTTCCTCGCTCACAATCTTGGCCCCGGCATGATGGACAATCGTGACCGGCCGATCCACCGTGAAGCCGCTCTCCGCCGTCAGCACACTATCGCCGCCCACCACCTCAATCAACGTCCGGTAGTTCGCGCGGAAGCTCACATGCACGCTCCCCAGCACCTCGCGGCTGAACTCCAGCGTAATCGCGGCGCTCTGCTCCAGCTCTCGCGCGGAAGCCGAATCCCCAGTTGGCCTCGAGTACGCCAGCGTGTTCACCGCAAGCACCTCCTGCTGCAACAGAAACCGCAGCCCATCGATGGCATGAATACCCACATCGCCCACCGGGCCGCCGCACGCCATGCCGCTATCGTTGATCCACGTGCGCGGGCTGTTGCGGCTGAGAAAGCAGAAATGCGCGGTGGCAAATACCGGTGTGCCGATGGCCCCTTCCGCCACCAGAGCACGCATCCTGAGCAGCGACGCGTTGTAGCGAAAATTCTGCGCCACGCCGAAAGGCCGGTCAGCGGCCCGCGCCGCGCTCACCATGCGGATCGCTTCCCCCGCATTCATCGCCATCGGCTTTTCGCACAGCACGGCCTTGCCGTAGCGCAGCGCCAGCAGCGTGTGGTCGCAGTGCAGCGCGTCCGGACTCGCGACGAACACCGCGTCGATCCCCGGCGAGGCGCAAAGCTCTTCCGGCGACGCAAACACCTGCGCAATCCCGAAATGCTCCGCGTTCTCCCGGGCGCGCTCCTGGTTGCGCCGCCATATGCCCGCAAGCTGAGAATTCTGTGTGTGTTCGAAGGCCGGGGCCAGCCGTCGCTCCCCATGATGGCCGAAGCCAAGGATTCCGTATCGGACCATTCCGCTTATCCTATTTGGCCCGATTGTTTACCGGTACTCGCCACCCAGAACGTAAACGAAGAGCGAAAAACCCGCCCTGAGCCTGTCGAAGGGTCCTGCTGTACCCTCCGTTCAAAGCGCCGCTCGACCAAGGCCACAAAGCTTCGTCATCCCGACTGGAGCGAAGCGGAATAGAGGGATCTGCTGTACCTCTTCAGCATCGGCGCGAATCGGGGTCCCCAAACTGCGCGGTGTTCGCAGGTTGGGGTGGGGAAGCGCCGCTCAACCATATCAGCACGCAAACCTTTACTGGCGCTTAAGGTCGTCCCGATATACCACCCCGCTCTTCATCACGAACACCGGATGCTGCAGCACCGTGATGTCCTCCAGCGGATTGCCTTTTACCGCAACCGCATCCGCCCACTTGCCCGCATCCAGCGAGCCCACGCGATCGCTCCACCCCATCAGGTCCGCCGCATTCACCGTTCCGGTGCGCAGCGACTCCAGCGGCGTCATGCCGAAGTCCCGCACGTACACCTCGAATTCGTGCGCATTCAGCCCATGCGGATACACCGCCGCATCGGTGCCCATCGCCACCTTCACGCCGGCCGCAATGGCATGCTTCGCATTCGCCTTCTCCACCGCGCTCACGTCGTGCATCTTCTTCTCATAAAAGACCGGCAGATGCGCATTCTGCTGCACCCAATCCACCAGGTACGCAGTCGGCACAAAATACGTGCCCTTCGCCTTCATCATCTTGATGTCTTCGTCACTCATGTACGTCCCGTGCTCAATCGAGTCCACGCCCGCCTCGCTCGCCCACAGAATGCCCTGCGCGCCATGCGCGTGCGCCGCCACCTTGCGCCCCAGCCGGTGCGCATCGGCCACAATCGCCTGCATCTCTTCAAGCGTGTACTGGCTGGCCTGCGGATCGTCGCCTTTCGAAAGCACGCCGCCCGTCGCGCCGATCTTGATCAGGTCCGCGCCGTACTTGATGTTCCGCCGCACCATGTGCTGCACCGCCGGAATCCCGTCCGCCACTCCGTCGCCGGTCGCATGAAACTCCTCCGGCAGCAGGTTGTTGTCCATGTGCCCGCCCGTGATGCCCAGCGCCGGCCCGCTCACCTGCATGTGCGGCCCCTCGATCAGTCCCTCGTTGATCGCATCACGCAGATCGACATCCGCAAATCCATCCGCGCCCACGTTGCGCACCGTCGTGATACCTGCATTCAGCGTCACCTTCGCATTACGCGCGCCGATCAGCGCGCTCTTCGCCACGCTGGTAGAAAGCTCATGATATGGATCAAAATTCGTGTCGTCGGTCAGGTGCGTGTGCACATCGATCATGCCCGGCAGCAGCGTAGCGTCCCCCAGGTCGATGACCGTGTCGCCCGCCTGCTCCTTTAGCTGCGCGGTAGGTTCCACCGCGACAATGCGATCACCGGAGACCACTAGAGTCTGAGCATCGAGCACCCGCCCCGCGCGCACATCCACCAGGTGCCCCGCCCGCACCAGCGTGCGCGCCGTCGGCGCCTCCGCTGATTGAGCTAAACACAAACCGGGGAGAGTCAGGACACACAGCGAGAACGCCAACGACGTGCGATGGGACACCGGCAGCCTCCGACCATGCGCATCGCAAACCGCGCATGTTCCAAAATAGGTGTGCCATCGTAACATCCGGCGCGGGCGCGCCGGCGCTTACTTCTGATCCTTGATTCGTTGAATCAGTTTCCCCGGGTGGATTGGTTTCGCGATCACTTCGAATTTGTATCCCCGCTCCTCCGCTCCGTCGAGGATCTCTGAAATTCCCGCCTGTCCGGAAAACAGCAGGATCTTTACCGATGGGTACATCTTCCGCACCGCGATCGCCAGCTCTACTCCGTTCATTCCGGGCATCAATATGTCTGTCAGGATCCGTTCCGGATGAAAGCGGGCTGCTATGTCCAACGCGGCCCAGGCATCCGACGCCACCGCGACTTCGAACCCTGCCCCTTGCAGAATCTCGGCAATCGTATCCACAATGAGCTTCTGATCATCAACCACCAGAATTTTGGGGCGGCTCGTCCGAGATTCGGTTGAACCCTCCTGCCCGGTACCCGTTTTCAAATGTCGCGGCCCGAAGTCATCCGATAGACAAAGCCCATGGAAGTTCAATTCCATCATGAATAAGTTTCCTTCTTCGCCAGGACATCATTCGCCTTAGTCCCGGCCGGAGATGGAGGCATTGCAAATGGAATGAAAATCGTAACCGTCGAGCCACTATTTCCCGGTTCCGTGCTGCTCGCGATGGAAATCTGACCTGCACGTTTTTCGATCAGTTGTTTCGCCACCCAAAGTCCTATTCCGGTTCCGAGTTCGCCTTTGGTCGTGAAAAAGGGCTCAAAAACCTTTTCCAGATCGTCCTTTTTGATCCCCAGGCCCTCGTCGCGGACGATGATTTGAATTCCATCGCCGGCAGCACGCATCATGTTGCGAACTGATATGTTGAGTACTCCGCCCTTCGGCATAGCCTCGATAGCGTTGGCGACGATATTCGATAACACCTGCAGCAACTCACCCTTGCTTACCATGAATTTTCTGCAGATCGTTGAAGCGCGTATCTACAGAAACTCCAGTGGATAGCAATTTCGCCCTGTATACCGTCAGCACGGTTTCCAGGAGCTCACGAATGTGGACCTCAGTCGCCGCACCGGTCTCCCGGTAAAAGCCCAGCGTTTGACGCGCAATATGCGAAACCCGCTCCAGTTCCTCTTCTGCGGTGATGAGAAATTGATGTGCCTTCCCCTTTTCGTCTGTATTCTGGCGCGCTAAATAGACCAGATTGATAATCGATTCCAGAGGGTTGTTGATCTCATGCGCGACCGCGGCTGCCATTCGCCCCGTTGCCGCCAGCTTTTCCGATTGGATCAGTATGCGTTCTACCCGCTTGCGGTCCGAGATGTCCCGCGCAATCTTTGAAGCGCCAAATACCCTGCCCTGCTCATCCCGCATCGGCGAGATCGTCACCGAAACCTCTATATGTTCGCCGCTCTTCTTCTTTCGCGTGGTTTCGTAATGGTCGATTCGGCCGCCTGCCCTTAACGTGCGAAGAATTTGATCTTCCTCGTAGTGCAGCTCTTCGGGAATAATCCGCAGAATTGACTGGCCGATCATCTCCTCGGCCGTAAAGCCGAACATCCGCCGTGCGCCCTCGTTCCAACTGGTCACAATGCCGTTCAGATCCTTGCTGACGATGGCATCATCGGCAGAAGCAACGATCGCGGCAAGATGAAATCGGGGATCAACCACTTGTGGGGCCGTTTGGTACACAGGATGGGGAGATGGTTTGGGTCCATCCGTCAATGTGTCTAACTCCGATAACCATGAGAGGTGATACAGGAACTCCCGTACTTGTGGTTTCGATGCAGTTTAAGGTCCGGGGGTCGCCTCATGTCAAGACTTCCTTGCGCCTGGTCCCGCTGCATTTCGTCATGGGGCGAATGCCCCATCCTACCGAAGGCGGAGTTGGGTAGTCCCCGCAGTCCGGCCGGAGCGAAGCCACCCTTCCGCATCCGAGCTGTTGCTAAGTTGCCCACAGTTCCAAACGTGAGCGACCAGAGGAAGCGAACCCAAGGAACGCGCCGCAGGCGTGCCCGCCCGTGCGGCCAGGACTACTGCGCGCCATTCTTGAAGATCTCCTCCGCGTAGTAGTTCTCAACGTGCGCCTGGTCTCGCAGCATCTCGTCATAGGCGTTGCGCAGCAGTTGCGCGCGGCTCTCGCGCAGCCGCGCGCGGATTGTCTGCTGCACGCGCGGATCGTTGATCTGGTACTGCCCCGCTGCCTCTTTGTCCAGCAGCTTGTAGATCGCGTAGCCGTCCGGCTTGTGGCTCTGGTCAAAGACCGGCAAGCCATCCGTAATCTGCCCCGGCTTCAGCTTGCTGATCGCGGCAAAGGCACCGGCGTCCTGGCGTAACTGCGACTCCGCAATCGCGCCCAGATCGCCGCCGCTGCTGGCATGCGCAGGATCATCGCTGAACTGCGACGCCAGCGCGCCGAAGTCATCGCCGCTCTCCAGCCGCGTGTGAATCGCTTCAATCCGCTTCTTTGCCTCCGCGTCCGTAATGCCTTTGTTTTGCTCCGGGGAATTAGGCTGGCTGCTCGCCGGCGGCAAAGTTGAGACGACGATCTGCGCCAGGTGATATTCCGGCTGCACCACGTTGAACAGCGCCTTGTTCGCGTTGTAATACTCCGTGATGTCCGCGTCCGTGATGTTGATCTTCGAGAAGATCTCCTTGTTCATCAGCTTCTCGTTGGTCAGGCTACGCCGGATCTCTCGCTTCAGATCGTCCAGCGTCATAGTCTTTGCCTTCAGTTGCCGATTGAATTCCTCCTGCGTGTAAGGCGCCTTGATCTCCGCCAGCTTGCCGTCTACCTCTTCATCGGTGGCCACCAGGTTCAGCTTGGCGGCGCGCTGCTGCTTGATCTCGTCGTCGATCAGGTTGCGCAGGATTTCCATGTGCGCAATCTGTGACTGCACCTGCGAAGGCTCCTGCGGAGCGCCCCCCAGGCTCGACTTGTAGTAGCGCTCCATCGTGGCCCGGTCAATCGGATGGCCATTCACCGTGGCCACCACGTCCGGCTGATGCGGCCGGTTGCAACCGGCTATTGCCATCAGCGGAAGAACTCCCAGAGCAATTCGGGAAAGGAAGCGATGGAAGGTGAGGGCACTCCTGGATCGAAGCGACGGAACTTCAGGCACTCTATCTCCTTCAAGACGCGTTTCAACCAAACGCATCTCGCCAGCCCGACAGCGCGTCAGGACTGGCACACAAACTTTATCGTATCTCCCCAACCCACAACCGAGGGTGCCCCATCCTGAGCAAAGCGAAGGGTGGGATGCCACAAGAGCCTCCGCCCAAAGCGTTCCCTCATCTCGACCGGAGCCCCGCACTTCGGACCCGTCATCTCGACCGAAGCCGCAGGCGCGCAGTGGAGAGATCTTCTGTTTGCCCAGAGTGCAAGCAAGCGGAAGACCCCGCCCCGGGCCTGGCCACTACTTCGACGGATGCACCACACTCGGCGCCTGCGTCGCAGCTGGCTGCACCGCGGGTGATGCCTCACTCCGCTCCGGCGGCGTAATGCCATCGGCCTTCAGCGCGCGGTCAATCGCGTCCCACACCGACGAAGTCGGCTGCGCGCCCGCCGCAATCCGCTCGCCATCCACAAACACCTGCGGCGTGCCGTCAATGCCCAGCTTTTCGCCCTCCCGCATCGATGCCCGTACCACCGAGTCGTCCTGCTTGGCCAGGCAGGCATCGAGCTTCGGTCCGTTCACGTTCAACTTCTTGCCAATCTCCCGCGCCTGCTCGTCCAGCGTGGCAAAGGATTGCTTCGCGTTGTCGTGGTTGCCGTCGATCTCATGCCCATGGCTGTGCGCGTAATCCACGAACTGCCAATAGGCATCGTTGCTCTGGTCGGCCAGGCAGTTGGCATTGATCGAGGCATGCATCGCCCAGGGATGAATCTCCACCAGCGGGAAGTCCTTGTACACGAACTTCACCAGGCCCTTGTAGTGATCGAGCGTGGACGGAAACAACTCTTCATGCATGCGCGCGCAGTAGGGGCACTCCAGGTCGTCGTAGTTCACCACCGTCACCTTGGCATCCGCACTGCCGCGCACCGGCCGGTGAGCGACCGAGTAGATCGCCTGCGGGTCCTTGCTGATGTCGAACTTCTCCAGCCGCGCCAGCGTGTTCCCATCCGTCGAGATCAGAAACGTCACCGTCGTCTGCTTGCCGCTGTGCGAGAAGGTGACCGGCAGGTTGTTGTAGCCCGGAATGTCACTCTTGGTCCTGCCGCCAAACGAAACGTCATAGTCGGACGGCACGTTGAACTGCGAGCGCACCAGCACCTCGATACGGCGATCCATCGACGCATTGGGAGGAGGAGTCTGCGCCTTGCAACCAAAGCCCACTATGGCCGCCAAAGAACAGAGAAGAACCAGCCGGAAACGGAACAAACAAACCACCTTTCACTGCCAAAAACCAGAACACTCCATTATCGCAGGCCCCGGCTTCCTTCCGGCATACCTCATCCTGATCGGAGCGAAGTGCCCGCCTCGTCATCCCGACCGGAGCGTCGCGCGCAGCACCACCGCGAAGTGGAGGGATCTGCCGTTCCGCTCGCACAACCACAGAACCAGTCCCCGGGTGCCCCATCCTGAGCAAAGCGAAGGGTGGGATTCCACAAAAGCACGAACGGTTCAAGCCACCCGATTTAAGCTGACTCGCTGACCGCCGACCCGCCAGCTCTAATAAATCAACTGCGACCGGTTGATATTCCCCGCCGTCCCGATCCCCGCCAGCGTGAAGTTGAAGCTCTCATAGTTCTCATTGCGCTCCGCTCCCAGCGCCAGCCGCCGATATTCCAGCGTCAGCCCGCAGCAGTTCCAGTTGTAGCTGGTCTGCACCCCGCCATACTGCAGTTGCGACAAGTTGAAGTCGTAACCCATATTTATCCCCGTGCTGAAGCCCGGCTTCGTCGCCGCCCCATATCCGAGCGTCGCACGAAGCTGGTCGTAGTCCGTCACCGAGGACGGCGTCTTCGGCGTCGGCAGCGTGCTCGGATTCAGCGCCTCCAGCCGTGCATGTCCGATCGAGCCAAAAAAACCCTTGTGGCGTGCGTCCACATACACATTGCTGGCATTCAGCCTGCCGGCCTGGAAGTCGTAGTCCGCGTCCCATCCGAAAGCCAGCGTGTGATTGGTGCGCAGTTCCAACCGCGAGATCAGCGGCGAATAGTCTCGCGGGTTGGAAAGAAACGACACTCCGGTCAGATCCAGCGTGGTAGCCAGCACGTTGCGCCGGTTGTCCATCAGCGCGCCGCCAAACTTCGGATCGAAGAAGCGCTTCTGCGCCAGCGTCCAGGTCAGTGACTCGGTCGTGTCCGTGTTGGAGCAGTCGTGATACCCCACCGGCAGATAGACCCGCCCATAGCCCTCCGGCGGCAGCGCAGGGTTCCCGCAGGGTTTCGGATGCAGATCTTTCAGATAGAAGCGCTGCGTCACCGAATATTCGATCTCGTTGGTGTCGCTCGCCAGGTCCGTCGGATCGAAGCGCAGGATGTTCCGGAAGTTGTCGATGCCGGAGACGAACTGATAATGCGCCTCCGGCTCAATGGTGTGACGCAGCGCGCGATCGAAGCGGTGCGTCAGCCAGCCTGGAGTGAAATCGCGCTCCATCACCGGCGCGCGCAGTTCCACGCCTGCCTCCAGGTCTTTGCGGTCCAGGCTCGCCGCGCGATACACAGGCACAAACGTTCCCGTGTCCTCATCAAGCACCGCCGTCGGCGCCTGGCTCTTGGTGTAGAAGGTCTCTCGCACCGCAACCTCCGGACGCACATCGAAGCCGCCCAGGTGCAGCGGCAGCGACAGTCCCGGATGAGCATCGACGCGCCCCACCTCGTGCGCCGTCTCAAATCCCGGCTCGTGCCGGTTCAGTCCCGCCACGCTGCCATCGGCATCCCACAGCAGCGGTGTGCCCGCCAGCCGGCGATCCAGCGCTACCAGGTCCACCGTCGGCAAATGGGCAATCACCACGTCCTGCACGAAAGGGCTCACCTGCGCATAGTTGACATAGCGATTGAAGCTGCCCGTCTCCGACACGCCGCCGCTGTTGTGCGTGGCATAGATGTTTGAGTTCACCTGCGTCGCCGTCGCCTGCGAAAAATTCTCCGCGAACGCCTCGCGGTAAATAATCGAGCTCAGATACTCCGCATTGCTCACCAGCCGCGCGTGTTCGCCCAGCCCATGCCGCAAATTGATCAGGATGTCCTGGCCGCCCTGGTCGGTAAGCTTTCCATTGACCAGTGCGCCGCGATCGAAGAGTGCCGTGAACCGCAGGTCTGCGAAATTATCTCTCTGGCCCCGGTAGCGGAACTCTCCACTCGGCGCCCAGCCGCGCTTCGAATAAAAATCCGTCCCGAAGGTCACGTCCATGCTGCGATTCAGCACCAGGTAATACTGCTCGCCGAAGACGCTGCCCTTGGTGTTCGATTGCGAATAAACCGGAATCAGAAATCCCGACTGCCGGTCCGACGACATCACCGGATGCGTCACATACGGCAGGTAAACAATCGGGATATTCAACACGCGAAACAACGCGTTGCGCGCACTCGCCTGCCCGTCCGCCATATCGATGCGGCCCGCAGCAATCACCCAGTCCGGATGCGGCAGCCGGCAGGAGGTCATCGTGCCCCCCACCACCCGGAACTCCTCCGGGCCGTTCTTGATCACCACCCGGCCGGTAAACAGGAACGGGTTTGTCGTGGTGTAAATGACCGTCTTGCGGTTCGCATTCTCCCGCACCCCCACGCTGCCGGTCACGTTGTAGAAGCGGCCCGTGTCCAGATCGAGGTTCATCGTCGCGTGCTCGGCCAGGATGTGTTCATCCGCCGGGCCGCCGTCCAGCTCCACGTGCCCTTCAGCGCGCGCCTCGCCGGTGTCCTCGTTGTAGTTCATCCGGTCAGCGTGGATCACGTAGTCCTTGTAATGGATCTCCACATCCCCCAGCAGCGTGTAGACGGAACCGTCCTTGCGCTGGGTGTTCGCCGCAATGTGCACCGGAATCATCTTCCTGCCCGGTCCCGGAACCGGCTCCAGGCGCGGCAGGTCGTCCGCGTCAGGCACATCCGGCAGCGACCCCTCTGCGGGCCCCGGTGTGGGTACGGAAGATAATTCTGATTGCGCTGCGGGTACCGCGCTTGATTCCGGGTGCCCGCTCTGCCACGCCCAAAGCGCAGGCTGCGGATGACAGAGCCACATCACCGTGATACATAGAAAACTGCGCAGGTTTTTCGGCACGGGCAAGGCCAGAATAGAGCATTTTCCCGCCGCGAGCAGAGCGTTCCGCCATCGGGGTGTGCCCACGTCTGAAAGACGGGTGACTCCGCCCGGAGTTTCGCTTCAAGCTCGAGCAGGAGAATGCATCGATACACGGCACTCGCTTCGTCTCCGGACAGCCACGCTGCTCTGGCTCAAAGACGCCGCTGTCGCCTCCGCCTTTCTACGCGCGAACAGGCAGCCGTGTCGCGATGAACACTCATGAGCGCAGCAGTGCGAACGATTGGCCGGACGCAGGACCGTTTTCACGATGGTGTACGAGGTCGGAACAATCGCAACGCAGCTTTTCCGTTAAGAAGCTGCACAGAGCGGATGCTGGACAAGGCAGGGCACTCGTGAAAACGGTATAAGGAACAAGAGTGATGGCAAAGTTTGTGCCGGATGATGTGCCGGCCTGGAAGATCGAGCTGACCGAGAAGCTGGCCGCCAGCCGCGCCCGCCGATCGGGACGCACCACGGGCCAGCCTCGCCTGCCGCTGGAACACTCCTCCGAGGATTCCGAGCCCGCACGCGCCAGCGTGGTCGCCGCCGTGGCCGCCCGCTATGCCGCCCGGCCCAGCTACCGCGAAGCGCTGGAGCGCGAAGCCGAAGATGCCGCGCTCGCCGCGGAGCAAGCGCTGATCGAAGCGCAGGCCGCGCAGGAAGCCGTCCGCCTCCGCCTGGAAGACGCGCGCGTCGCGGAAGCCGCCGCTGCCGAAGCCCGCGAAGCGGAAGAAATCCTCGAAGCCGAGCAGGCGCGCATCGATCGCGAGGCCGTCGAGGTGCGCTACGACATGGACGACCGCACGCGCCGGCAGATGCAGGCATACGAGGCGCGCCGCTCCGCCCAGCCGCCCCCATCCTCACATAGGCCCTCGCACCAGCCGGCTCCCCAGCATCTCCCAGACCTCGGTCACGAGTTTTCCGATCCGCTCGAAGAAGAAACCGTCGCGCCCGCCATTCCCCTTGCCGCAAATCTCATCGAGTTCCCGCGTGAGCTGGTGGCCACCCGCAAGGCGCGCCCCCGCCTGGCCGAAGGCCCGCTGCGCGATGCCGAGCCGCAGCAGGGTCAGTTGCGCATCTTCGAAGTCGAGCCCGATAGCATCGACCACCGCCCCGCCGCAGCCGCCAACGCAGGGCTCGATTGGTCCGCCATCCGCCTCGACAATCCCAAACCCGAGCCGCAGCCGCGGCGCAGAACGCAGGCCGCGGCCGAGATGCCCGCCATCAGGCCCGCCCCCCTCGAAGACCGCATCATGGCCGCGCTGGTCGACGCCGCGCTCAGCTTCGCCGGCTTCCTCGTTTTCGTCTTCGTCTTCAACTCGTGCACCGCCCACCCGCCCTCCGGCAGGACCGCCATCATCGCCGCCTCGCTCGCCGTGCTGGCCACTTTCATCGCCTACCAGTGGCTCTTCTTCCGCTTCGGTGAAAGCACTCCCGGCATGATGTACGCGCGCATCGCGCTCTGCACCATGGGCGACGACAACCCCACCCGCACCGCCAGGCAACGCCGCGTCGGCGCCTTGCTTCTGTCCGCGCTGCCCCTCGGCCTCGGTCTGCTCTGGGCCATGTTCGACGAAGACCAGCTAGGCTGGCACGACCGCATCAGCGGCACCTACCAACGCTCCTACAAGTAGGTAAATAGGCGCTCCAAGAAGGGGTTGCACCATCCTGAGCAAAGCGAAGGGTGGGATACCCTCAAATTCCGTCCGTCATCCTGAGCGAGCGAAGCGAGTCGAAGGATCTGCTTTTCGCCTGCAGCATCAAAGAATCGGATGCACCATCCTGAGCAAAGCGAAGAGCTTGCCTGAGCCTGTCGAAGGGGTGGGATACCACCAAGCCCGCACCCACCACATCCCACTCTCGCTGACTCGCTGACTCGCTGACTCGCCGCTTTCCCGCATCACAAAGCCTGTGGTCGAATGATCCCGATGAACCGTCGCCGCTTCCTTTCCCTGTCCGCACTCGGCACCGCCGCGCTCGCTCCCGTCTCCCGCCTCCTCGCCCAGCCCGCGCCGCTGCCCGTCACCGTCACCATCGGCAAGCCCACCGGCCGCCGCATAGCAGACGACTTCACCGGCCTCAGCTATGAATCCGCGCAGCTCAGCGATCCCAGCTTCTTCGCCCCGGACAACAAGCAGCTCATCGATCTGATCGCCGGCCTCGGCCAGCGCGGCGTCCTCCGCATTGGCGGCAACACCAGCGAGTACTGCTTTTGGAGATCAGACCCCAAAGCGCACGGCATCTCCACCGACTCCATTCAGGACGCGCTTGGTCCCGACAAAGGCACCAAGCCGCCGCCGCGCCGCGTCATCACCGAGCAGGCCATCCGCAATCTGCGCGAGTTCCTCAACCGCCTGCCGGGATGGTCGCTCATCTACGGACTCAATCTCGGTCTTGGCACGCCGAAGATGGCAGCCGAGGAAGCCGCCTTCGTCTCCCGCGCAATGGGACCGAAGCTCATCGCCTTCCAGATGGCCAACGAGCCGGACCTCTTCTACCGCAACGGACTGCGCCCGTCCACCTATAACACCGATCAGTTCATCGCCGAGTGGCGCAAGTTCTTCCAGGCCGTGCGCGCCCGCGTGCCCAACGCTCCCTTCGCCGGCCCCGACACCGCCTACAACAACGACTGGCTGGTCCCCTTCGCAAAAGCGCTTCATACCGATGTCAAGTTCATCTCCACCCACTATTACGCCGAAGGCCCGCCTACCGATCCCGCGATGGACATCGCGCGCCTCCTGCGCCCCGACCCCAAGCTCGATCGCGAATTCGACGGCCTAGAGCAGGTCACCAAAGAAACCGGCCTGCCCTTCCGTCTCGCCGAAACCAACTCCTGCTTCGGCGGTGGCAAGGAGGGCGTCAGCGACACCTTCGCGTCCGCCCTCTGGGGCGCCGACTACATGTTCCGCATCGCGCAGGCCGGCGGCACCGGCATCAACTTCCACGGAGGCGGCTCCGGCTGGTACACGCCCATCGCCGGCACCCGCGCAAAGGGCTTCGAAGCCCGCCCGCTCTACTACGGCATGAGGCTCTTCCGCGAAGCCGCACTGGGCAGTCAATCCGGCAGCCAGTTGCTCGACATCAACCTCAGCACCGTCCCCGACGGACTGCGCGTCTACGCCGTCCAGCGGGCCGACGGACACGTGACCCTCGCCGCGCTCAACCTGAGCCTCGAGCACCCCATCGATCTCGCAATCGACCACAGATTCGCCGGCAAGCCGCTGCTCCGCCTCCAGGCCCCCAGCCCATCCGCAAAGTCAGGCGAAACCCTCGGCAACGCAACCATCGGAGCAAACGGCGACTGGCATGCCAACGCGCACGACACCGCAACCGATCATCTCCACCTGCCCCCAGCCAGCGCCGCCCTCATCGACTAAATCGAAACTCGATGCCATCCTGAGCGAGCGAACGATTCGAAGGCTCCGCAGTATGCGGAGATTCGCAAGTACCTGAATCCGCATCTACGAACAGCCGCGTCAACCGTACGTGAGGTCTGTGCTCTGTCCGACCTCGATTAGATATCCGTCAGGGTCGCGGATGTAGCAGCGCGTCTCGCCGTACTTCGGGATCGGCTCCGTGATGAACTCGGCTCCTCGACTTTTCCATAACGCGTAGCAAGCTTGAATGTCCGCAACCCGGAAATTCATAAAGCTGTTGATGTGATTCGGGTCGGGGACGCTGAGCGTTACCGTCGGCTTATCCGGAGTCGGGCCGCCCCCGACGTTCAAGATCATCCAGATATTCGCGAGCAGAAGGTATGCGGGCGCGTTGCCGTCGCCCAGCGTCAGAATGCGAGCCCCAAACACCTTTTCGTAGTAACGAGCCGATCGCTCGATGTCCTTCACGGTGAGAAATTGCGCGATGCTGATCCCCTCCTGCGGGGGCATCTCATAGCTCTTCTGCTCGATTTGTACGTTGTTCATCGATGACTCCTTTTCCGACACAGAGCCCAATCGGGATTAAATACCCAAAATGCGTCACATTGACATCTCAATTCGTCCGGACTTTGAGTCGTTGCGGCAGGATCAAGTTCGCTTAGGCGGGAAAGAAAAATCTGCCAGATCGTCCGCCAGACCACACGTGAGCGACCAAAGGAAGCAAACCCCGAAGCCCGCGCCGCAGGCGCAGTCGCCTGGATGGCAAATCCCGTCGCAGGCGCATGTGCCCGGATGGCAAGTCCTAGAACGCGTGCGGCTCGTCCGCAAAAATCTCCCGCGTCCTCGCCATCAGCGTCGCTGCATGCGTATCCTCATCGGTCGCCTGCGGCTGCGCCGAATACAGCTCCAGGATGTTACTCACCAGCCTCCACGTATCGCGCCCCGGCGTCTCCGTCACAAACCGCGGCAGCGGCATGCAGAGATAGTCGGAGAGCGCGACCACCTGCCCCTCATACATCCAGCGCAGCTTCCTCAGCAGCGCCAGCCGCTCCGGCTCCAGCCGCAGCCGGTAGCCCGCCTTGCACAGCACCTCCGTCAGCCGCACCAGTTCTGGCTCCGGCAGTCGATTCGCCGCAGTCTTCTCGTCTTGCCCGATTGCCCGCTCCGGTCCGTTGTGATCTGCGGCTGTCTGTAGCGGTCTGCCGTTGTCCGCGGTGGTCTGCTGTCCCCCCGCCGGCCGCGCCAGCGCCGCAGGCTTCATGCCGAACACACAGCAGCAAATCCACCACCGTATGCCGCGCCATCGCAAAGGTCAGCCGTGCCTGCCGGCAAGCCGAGCAGTCCACAATCGACAGCAGCACGGCGCACGTGTCCAGGATCGCGGTCACCGCGCTCAACCAGCTCTGGTTGTCGTGCTGCGAGCGAAAATAGCACAGCAGCGGATACGAAATGTGGCTCTCCAGCATCTCCGCCGACCAGCGCTCCCACTCCGCCAGCAGTTCGACCAGCGCGTCGTTGCCGCCATCGCTCGCGTGGCGGCGCAGCAGCTCGCTTGCCGTGGGCGGCGAGCCGGCGCGCGCATCCAGCAGCGCAATCGAGCCCTCGCGCCGCGAAAACGCCTGATACAACACCGGCAGGTACCCGATAACCACCGCAACAAAGCCCAGCCCCGTCCCTGCCTCGACAATCACCAGGTCGCGTGCCCAGTGGTTCAGCGGAATGATGTCGCCCAGCCCCAGCGTGAACAGCGTCGTGCCGCTGATATAAATTCCCGTGTGCAGCGGATGCAGCCCCAGCGGATCGCGCAGCGGCGCACCCAGCCCGTAAAAGATCAGCCCAAAGCCGAAGACCAGCCCCGCGGCCCACAGCGCCATCAGAAACAGCAGCGACAGCGGCCCATAGAAGCTGAAGCCCGTCTCCCGCATCCTGCGGTTCTGAAAACGGCCCACCACCGCCGACCACGGCCGCCACGTGATCAGATAAAAAAGCCGCGTCAGCCGGATCTTCCCGCTCGCCCGCCGCGGCAGAATGATCGTCTCAAACGCATCGAGCAGCACAGTGCCGATAGCAAGCAATCCGAAGATCAGGCCGACTGGGTGCACAGTTGTATTGTGCGGCCTCCCCGCGCTCCGCGCCACCAAAGGCTGCGCAGTTGGAACATGAGCTCGTCCAAACCATCAGCTTGTCGAAGAAATTCTGGATGTCTGCGCGCACCGCCATGAAACGGGGTGCCCCATTCTGAGCAAAAGCGAAGGGTGGGATCCCAGCACTGCCCGGACCACCATCTCGTCATCCCGACCGGAGCGCCGCAGATCCGGGGTCCCCGTCGACAGGTCTTCGTCGATGGGGTGGAAAGCCGCGCAGTGGAGGGATCTGCTGTCTTCCCGCCCACCCACGATCCTCTATAACGCAAAAAGGGAGCCCGGTTTCCCGGACTCCTCTCTGTGAGATATCCCTGCCGCGCTACTTGTTCGTATCCACACCCGGCTTGGTACTCTGGTTCGCCTTCAGCACGTTCGCCTTACGCGCGCCAATGGCTTTCTCAGTCCAGTCCTGCGCCTGCTGCAGATCGGCCTTGCGCGCATCGTCGTTGCCGCACTCGATCTCCGCCTTCCGCCGATAGGCCAGGTTGATATAGGCCATCGCCTCTTCGTAGGACGGCCGCAGATCGATCGCCTTGTGCAGCGAGTCCAGCGCCTCATCCACCAGCGGAGAGTTCTGCTCCGCCAGCTTGGGGCATATCTTCTTCGGGATGGCTCCGTCTGCCGCCTGCTTCTCGTTCAGGCCGTTGGCCGCAAGGAAATCCAGCGAGTTCTTGCGTGCCTTGTTCCAGTCGATCACGCCGATCGTGTAGTACGCCTCCGGATCCTTCGGGTCGGCTGCCAGCACCTTCTGCTGCCATGCCTTCGCATCGTCCGGCTTGTTCATGCTGAAGTAGATCGACGCCACGCCCTTGATCGCGTTGATGTTGTTCGGATCGTTCTGCAGCGCGTCCTTGTACGCCGCCACCGCATGATCGGCGAGCGCCTTGTTAGCCGCTGTATCGGAGTTCGGGACAACCTGCTGCGCGTACGCGGTCGCCAGGTACATATGCGTCATCGTCAGCGACGGATCCAGATTGACTGCGGTCTGGAAATGCTCGATCGCCTCCTCATACTTGGCGTTCTTGTACGCCTGAACTCCCTTGTTGAGCTGATCGCGCGCCTTTAGTTTGTTGCACCCAGTGGTGGCGAGGAGCATCGACAGGCTGGCAACTGCCGGCATCCACACTCTTGCGATACGCATCATTCTGCTTGATTTCTCCTTGAATAGGTGCCAGACCGCGGCGCATTGGGGGTCCGTTTACTGGGCAGGGAACAGAAAGTCCTCTGCGCAGTGATTGTAACTGTTTTCTTATGCCCTGCAAGTCCCGTCAAGAACAAACCGCGACAACAAGCGGTCGCGGGTTGATGAGCATTCAATAGATTACCGATTTGGCTTGTCCCCGGCAGCACTGACCCGCCGAGTGAGGAGTCCAACATGGTCGATACCCGCGGATCTGGCAACATCGATACTTCTGGAGATAGGGCTGAAATTAGGGTCCTTGTCGCCCTGAAAAAACATGACTTCTGCGGAGCGGGTCGGAAAAATCGCCTGCAACCGGGGACGGATTTCATCCCTGCCGCCGTTCGTCTGGTTGATCTTGTCGGCAAGCTGACCGGTCCTCGTGCGGGAAATCTGGAACGATGGCTGCCTCCGCAAACCGAGGCCGGATCGTTCGCAGGTGTTCGCGGCAGCAGTGCTTCAAGGCCTTTCGGCGCAGTTGGTGCAATTGCCATGAAGATGATCAGCCGTTTTCACAAATGGTGTAGATGCCTGGACCGTACGTAACGCAGCTTTTCCGATAAGAAAAGCTGCTCAGCGCGGCTGCTGGCAGGGCAGAGTATTCGTGGAAATCGGTCAGTTGCAGCAAAAGGATGCGGATCATCGGCGTTAGTTGATGTCTGAGGAAAGCACACGGCCGGTTAAGAAAGCCATGGGAACATCCCGCCTCCGCTCCTAAGGGTCAAAACACATCCAGCATGCCGCCGAATAAATCGGAAGCATGCTGGAGCATTCGACACCTGGAGCGAGGTTTGAGTTCCCCAAAACGCGGTCGGTTACTGGCCCGCTGCAATCTTCGGTGTAATCAGGCCCACGTGGTCGACGCCCGCGCCTTTGGCGATGTCGATCACATTGGATATAGGAGCAAAATCCAGGTCCTTGTCGCCCTTGACAAACATCACCTTGGTCGCGCGCGTGGAGAAGATCACCTGCAGCTTGCCTGCCAGATCGGACTTCTGCACGTCGGTCTCGTTGATCTTGTAAGCCGGCTGGTTGCCATTGCCGCGCAGGATCTGCACCACGATCGCCGTATCATTTTCCTTCGGCGGCGTGTTGGTCTTTGGAGGCTGCGGCACCAGCGCCTCCAGCCCGTGCGGCGTGACCGGCGTGATCGCCATGAAGATGATCAAAAGCACCAGCAGGATGTCGATCATCGGGGTTACGTTGATGTCGTGGGAAAGCCCCCCGCCACCACCTGTTGAAAATGCCATACAAATTCCTCGATTTTCTTACCGCAAGCTCGCTGGCATTACTGCCCGCCCAGAGCTCCGGTGTTGGGCTGATCGGTGAGTATCCCAAGCGTATCCGTGCCGGAGGTACGGATATTGTCGATCGCATCCATCACGATTCCGTAGTTCGACCGTGCATCGGCCCGCAGAAAGACCTCTTTGTTGGTTTTGTTCTGCAGCATGTCAGTGATCTTCGGACCGAGATCGGCCGAAGCAACCTGGTTTGCGCCCAGATACACGTGACCATCGCGAGTCACCGCCACCACCACGGAATCTTCGTGGTCAGCGTCCGGCATCGGTACGGCATCGACGCTTTTCGTCAGATCGACGTTGACCTTGTTCTGCACCATAGGCGTGATCACCATGAAGATGATCAGCAGCACCAGCATCACGTCCACCATCGGGGTGACGTTGATGTTGGAGTTGACCTTGGAGCCTTCGTCTCTTACTGCAAGTGCCATATATGCTCCCTGGCTGGATCCTGCTTATTGAAATGCCGCCGCATCGGGAAGGAGGGTGGCAGGACCCCACGGCCCTGCCACTTCGATTCTCGCCGGCGGCGTCGCAGACTACCGCTCTGAGCGGCGCTGTGACTGCTTGATGAAGTAATCCACCAGCTCGCTTGAGGAGTTGTCCATCTCCACATCGAACGCCTCAACCTTGTTGGTGAAATAGTTAAACAGCATCACGGCCGGGATTGCGACCAGCAGGCCGAATGCCGTCGTGACCAGCGCCTCCGAGATGCCGCCTGCAATCGCGCCGATACCGGCCGATTTCTGCGTGGCGATCTGCTGGAAGGCGTTCAAAATACCGACCACCGTACCGAACAGCCCGATAAACGGTGCGACGGAGCCGATGGTCGCCAGGCCGCCCAGTCCGCGCTTCAGCTTGGCATGGACAATGGCTTCGGCACGCTCCAGCGCGCGCTTGCTGGACTCGATCTGGTCTTCGGTAATGGCGCCGCCGTTGCCATAGCTGCGGAACTCCTGCAGACCGGCGGTGACCACCTCGGCCAGGTGCGACTTCTTGCTGCGATCCGCCACCTTCACGGCTTCGTCCAGCTTGCCCTCGCGCAGCGCGCCGGCAACCTTGGGAGCGAATTCACGCGACTGCTTGCGGGCAGCGTTGAAATAAATGGCGCGGTCGATGATCACGGCAAGCGACCAGATCGACATGATGAACAGAATGATGACCACGGCTTTCGCCGGGATTCCCATTCGCGACCACATCTCGGGGAGACTGAAACCAACCGTACCGCCCTGGTCCTGGAACCACAGACCAAGGTTCGAAATGTGGGGAACTGCGTGTTGAGTGAGCTGAGCGAGAATCACTGAATCTTTCCTCCTGGGGTAGTGCGGAAGCTGCTGACTGAAATCGCTTGAGGATTGGGATGCGCAAAAGGCAACCCGATGCTATCACTGGCCGCTTCGCACCCGTATATGACACGAAGAGGCCAGTTGGTCGATGGTCATCCCCCTCACCGTGAGGGAGATATGCCGGCATCAGCCGCCGAGGTTGAACACCACGTTCACCGTGGTCTCGACCTCAACCGGCTCGCCGTTTAACTGGTAAGGCTTGTATCTCCAGGTCTTCACCGCTTCCAGTGCCGACTGGGTCAACATCGGTGGCCCGCTGATCACGCGCAGGTTCTCGATCGAGCCTGATTTCGAGATCGTCGCCTGCAACACGACGGTTCCGGAGATGCGCGCCGCGCGCGCGATCGCCGGATAGGTCGGGTTCACGCCGCCCGTCTTCAGGCCGGTCATCACGCCCGACGAAATGGCGATCTTCTTCGGCGTAGCAGCCTTCACCACCGGCGCCGGGGAATTGCCCATACCGCCCAGCACGCCGCCGATACCGCCACCGCCCAGGCCTTCCATGCCGGCCACACCGGCGACATTCGCCGGCGGCGGCGGCTCTTCCTTCACCTGCTTGATCTCATGCGGAATCTTGGTCGGCGCGTCGAACGGGTTCACCGTCTGTATATGGACCTTGATCGGAGCCGCGGGCGGCGGTGGCGGCGGTGGTGGTGGTGGTGGCGGCGGCGCTACCAGCAACGTGGCCATCATATTTTTGGGCAGCGACTCAAGGTGCATCAGCGGCCAAAGGACCAGCCCGATCACAATCGCGACGTTGATAATGAGCGCAAGAATCGACCAGTACTTGCTCTTCGTCTTGATCCGGTGCCCGGATTCCATCAGGGCGTCTTCGAACATGGCTTACCTCGAAAAACACATGCTAGATACCAGATCCCAGCCGATTCGACTCTGCCCCAACCGCTCCCGCCTGGGAGCAGTCGCGCTGTCCACAGATCTCGGCGGAGATCGGGCCTGCGACTTCTTGGCTATAGACACCTGAGAGCAGGTCATTTGTTCCCGGAAATATGCGAATAATTCCGAGTGCCCTGAAATCGGTGCAGCGTCAACGGGCGACCGTCACCCTTTGTCCCAAATGACAGACCGGCGTCATCCTGAACGCAACCGGAGGCGGAGAGAGGGATCTGCTGTACCGATCGTTCCATATCGGCGCGTACCGGGGTCCCCAAACTGCGCGGTGTTCGCAGGTTGGGGTGGAGAAGCGCCGCTCAACCAGACCCTCGCCGCACTAAGCCGGCCACAACACCGGACGTGAGCGACCAAAGGAAGCGAACCCCACAAAACGCGCCGCGGGCGCATCTGCCTGGACGGCAAGTCCCGCCACAGGCGCATGTGCCTGGACGGCCAGTCCCGCGGCAGGCGGATGGGCCCGTAGGGCCAGCACTAGACCCGCGCCCGCTTCGCCGCCGGCAACGCCGCCGCGCGTCCCTGCGCCCGCCACTCCTGCCACGCCACAAGCATCGGCGCCGCCACCGCAATGGACGAGTAGGTTCCGATCAAAATACCCACCACCAGCGCAAACGAAAATCCATGCAGCACCTCGCCGCCAAACAGGAAAAGCGAGAGCACGGTCAGGAACGTCAGCCCCGAAGTCAGCACCGTCCGGCTCAGCGTCTGGTTGATGCTGCGATTCACCAGCTCGGGCAGCGGCTCCCTCCGGCTCATGCGCAGATTCTCGCGAATGCGGTCGAAGACCACGATGGTGTCGTTCATCGAGTAGCCCACCAGCGTCAGAATTGCCGCGATCACCGTTAGCGTCAGCTCTTTGTTCATCAGCGAGAACGCGCCGATGGTGATCAGCGTGTCGTGGAAGACCGCCACCACCGCCGCGACGCCGTAAATCAGCTCAAAGCGCCACCACAGATAGATCAGCATGCCCAGCAGTGAGTAGAGCGTCGCCCGGAACGCCTGCCCGCGCAACTGCGCTCCCACCTGCGGCCCGACGATTTCGGTGTTGAAGATATGGAAGCCCGAGATATAGGCCTTCTGCTGGAGGGTCGAAACCACCGCCGGGTCGGCCACATTCTTCAGCGCGTCGAAGCCCGGGATCAGCCCATCCCCCTGCCTGTCTCGATAGTTCAGGATCGCGGCCGCCTGCTCGGTGTACTTCGTCCTGCCCGCATCCGGCCCCAGGTGCTCCGGATCCTGCTGCAACAGGAAATCCGCCAGCGTGCCCGAGCCCACATTGTCCAGGTCCAGCTTGCCGGAAGCCGCATTCCCATTCGCCGCGCCCGTCGCCGAATAATTCGTGCTCAGCGCCTTCACGATCGTGTTCGAGCCCGCCTCGGCGTTCGACTCCTGCACCTGCTTCTCCGGCAGCGAGATAATCACCTCGTTCGAGGGGCTCTGCCCGATCCGCTGGCCGAAGGGCTGAATCCGCGAATCGCGAATACCCGCTTTATCGACCGCTTCCCGAATGCGGTCCGCCGACGGCGGCGCGTCAAACTTGACGTACACCAGCGTCCCGCCCTTGAAGTCGATGCCTAGCGGAATGCCGTGCCAGAAGAAAATAGACAACAGCCCGGCCACACTGAATATCAGAGAGAAGCTAAGGAAATACCACTTCTTCCCCAGCCAGTCGATCTTTACGTCATGAAACAGTTCCACTTAGAACTCCGTTTACTTACTTTGTCATCCTGAGCAAAGCGAAGGACCTGCAGCAGTTCGCCCGCCCTACCAACCTGCTTCGTCATCCTGAAACGTAACCGAAGGTGGAGTGAAGAATCTGCTTCACCTTCCGTTCAATATCGGCGCGACAGCGCCGCTCAACCAAACCGCACTCAATCCCGCCAGAGCGAAGCACACCGTCCTACTTCCTGCTCAGCAACTTTCCTGAAACCCCACGCACCAGCGTCCGCTCCGCCGCCACCGTAGCCACCAACAGCAAAGCGCCCGTCGCAATACCCAGCCCAATCAAACCCGCGGCAGTCGCCGCACCCACAATCGCCAGCCTCATCAGATCGACAAAGCCTCCCCGCGCTGCTTGCGATTCAAAAGCGCATCGAAGATCGTCCGCGACACAAACACCGCCGTGAACAGGTTCGCGCCCAGACCAAACACCAGCGTGATGGCAAAGCCCTTCACCGGCCCGGTTCCGAAGAGGAACAAAATCGCCGCCGACACCATCGTCGTCACGTGCGTATCCAGAATCGTCGTCCACGCGTGCGCGAAGCCCTGATCCACCGCCGCCGCCGCCGATTTCCCTGCGCGAATCTCTTCCCGTATGCGCTCAAAGATCAGCACATTCGAGTCAACGCCCATGCCGACCGTCAGAATCACACCCGCAATCCCCGGCAGCGTCAGCACGGCGCCGGCAAAGCCCATGAATCCCAGCAGGATCACCAGGTTCAGAAACAGCGCCAGGTCCGCATTGATGCCCGCGCCCCTGTAATACACCAGCATGAAGACCATCACGGCAAGCATGCCGATGATCGCCGCCGTCACGCCCTTGCGAATCGAATCCGCACCCAGCGACGGCCCCACCGTGCGCTCTTCCAGGTAGTGGATCGAGGCCGGTAGCGCGCCCGTCCGCAGCATCAGCGACAGGTCCTTGGCCTTCTGCTCGCCCAGCCCGGAGATCTGTCCCTGGTCCCGGATAGCTGACTGGATGTTCGCGACCTCCTGGACCTTGTTGTCCAGCACCACCGCCATCGGCTTGCCGACATTCTTGCTGGTGTAGTCGTAGAAGCGGTCGCCCGCCGCGCGCGTCAGGATAAAGGTCGCATCCGGCCGGCCATTCTCGTCCCGCCCCGGCTGCGCATCGCGGAAGTCCGAGCCCGAAACCACGGCGATCCGCTGCAGCAGGTAATACTGCCCTTGCTCGCCCGCATCGGTCCCCCCGTAGGCCATCAGCTCCTGGTCCGGCGGGATCGCCCCATTGTTCGCCTGCTTCGCCGCATCCTGCGTGGCGAAGGGGCCCCCGGTTACCGCATGGATCTCCAGCCGCGCCGTGGACTGGATCACATCCCGCACCCGCCCCGGATCGTCCAGGCCGGGCAGTTCCACCAGGATCTGGTTCTTGCCCAGGCCATACTCCTGCACCGTCGGCTCCGTCACGCCCAGCGAGTTGATGCGCGTGGTGATGGTCTCAATCGAGTTCTCCATCGCCTTCTTTTCAAGCGCCTGCTGTTCGCTCGGCTTCAGCGTCAGCGTGTACCCGTCCGCCGTGGAGGCGATGTTGTATTGCTGGCCGTACTTGGTATCCAGCACGTTGCGCACATCGCTCGACTTGGCCGCCGGCACGCCGTTGATCTGGATGGTCAGCGGGTCCGACGGGTTCGGCTTCAGGATCGAGCCCACCTGCACCCCCGCCGCCTGCAGATCGGTCTGCAGCCGCCCCAGCGCGTTGTCTGTCTCCGCGCTGACTGCCTCTTCGACCATCACCTGCAGCACCAGATGCGTGCCGCCCTTCAGGTCCAGCCCCAGAGTGATCCGCTTCGCCAGCGCGTCCTTCAGCGCTGAGCCGCTGAGGCCATTAGGAATGCCGAATATCCCAAAGACAAAGACCAGCAGGATGGCGACGATAAGGATTGCTTTACTGGTGAGATTCTTGCGCATGATGACTGCTGTGTGGCTTCCTCGGGTTAGTGCTATCTGGTGTGGTGAGTCGGAACAGTCAATTTCGTCATCCTGAGCGTAACCGAAGGTGGAGTGAAGGACCTGCTTCACCTTCCGTTCAATATCGGCGCCAAGCGCCGCTCAACCCATACCGCTGCTGCAAACGAATGACTCACTACAATTAAGGCTAAAAGCTATTTGGCTTCCTCGGGTGTATTCGTTGTGACCGCCGCAATCGCCGACTTCACGACTTCGACCTTCACGCCGTCCGGCGGCAGCTTCAACTGAATGGCGTCGTCGCGCAGCGCCACAATAGTGCCGCGCATCCCGCCCGTGGTCGTGATCTTGTCGCCGATCTTCAGGTTGTTCAACATCTCCTGCCACACCTTCTGCTTCCGCTGGTTGGGCCGGAAGAGCAGCAGGTAGAAGACGGCCACCATCAGCACGGCGGGCAGGAAAGTGACGTAGCTGCCCGGCAGCCCGGCTATGTACAAAGCAACAAACTCGAACAAATCAATCCTTCTTCCATCAGCCGCCGTCCCGCCACGCCGGTTCTGGAGGCTGGCCCAACGGCAGCTTTCAGTGCGGAGCACGGGAGAGAAGCAGGTGTGGCCAGGTAACCGGAGCGGATACCGCTCATCCCGCCCAACCAGACACCCGAAGCACCCGGAACAAGGCGCGCAAAGGACACACAGATTGGCAGGATACCTAAGCAATAAGCATCCCGGAGCCCGTCGCTTGTGTCAAGAGAGAGCTGATCTGGACAAAACGTCGCATTGCTTCCCCGATGCGACGAAATCAGCCCAGTCCAACTCGGCGAACCAGGTCCTTGAATCGTGGGTCCCCGCGGATCGGATCGAAATACGGGTGGCTTTTGAGGAACTGCAGGATATTCGATTGCTCCTTGTACGCCTGCTCCAGCCAGTAGAAAGCCTGCTCGTTGTCGCCAAGACCCAGATACGCGTTCAGAAACGCAGCTGCAGGAACATAGCCTGCCTCCTTGCGCCGTTTCAGCTCCGCTAGAAGCCGGAGTGCATCGCTGCGCCGCCCCGCGTGAGCATAGGCGCGGATCAACACGCCGATCGCGGCAGGACTACCGCTGGAAAGAGAGACCGCCTTTTCCAATACGGGGATCGCCTCCGCCGGCCTATCGTCAGCGATCAGAGGAATCCCCAGTCCGAAAAGATCGCCCGCATTGTCCGGTTGTATGGCCAATGCGCTGCGCGACTCGCGGATGGCCTCCTCGTACCGGCGTGCCTGGAAGAGGATCCACGATATGTTGTCGCCGGAGACCCCAAGCGGGTCCAGCGCCCGGGCGCGCTGAATCCAGTCCACAGCTTCATTTGCACGTCCCTGGGAAAGCAACCACCAGGAAAATCCCGAGAGAGCTTCAGCGTCGTTCGGGTTCAATTCGAGTGCACGCCGGTATTCTGCTTCTGCTTCCGTCCAGTGCCACTCTTCCTGCAGGACATTTGCCAGTACGACGTGAGCTTCGACAGAATCCGGATCGAGGGCCAGCGCCCTCCGGGCAAAGCTTATAACTTTGGGACGCGTCTCTTCCGGAGGAACTCCCGCAAAGACCGTTCCGAGGCCGTTATAAGCCTCAGCCAGGCCCGTGTAAGCCGGTGCAAAAGTCGCGTCCTTGTGCAGTGCGTCTTCGAAATCACGAATGCTTTGCTCAGTACCGCCTTTGTCTCCCTGTCCAAACGCAAACCTGCCTTTCAGATAACTCTCGTAGACTTCTGGCGCAACGGGACGCTGCGAGCGCAGCCGCTGCTGTTCTTCCCCGGTGACCGTCACCTCCACTTTTTCGGCGATGGATTGTGCTAACTCACTCTCCAGCGTGAGCGCATCGCGCATATCCCGGTCATAGGTTTCGGACCAGAAATGCTGGTCGGTTGCACCCCGAATCAGTTGGGCTGTGATGCGAATGCGATCGCCTTCTTTCGTGACGGAGCCTTCGACAACAGCATCCACCCCCAGTGTTTTGGCGATCTGAGGTATGGACATCTGCGAATTCTTGAAGCGGTTCACCGATGTGTGCGAAGTCACATGAAGATCGCGAATATTCGACAGCCGCCCGATCAGAGCCTCGGTCATGCCGTCGGCTAGATAATCCTGCGCAGCATCCCCCGACAGGTTTCGCAGTGGCAGCACCGCCAGCGACCGGATTCTAGGTCCGTCAGTAGTTGTTGCCCTATGCCGGAAGACGAACCACGCGGTAGCCGACAGGCAGATACAAACCACGGCGGCCAGGGCCATCCATAGGCCGGTCCTCCGCCTACCCATCACGGGGTGATCCCCCGGGGGCGTCTCCGCCTCTGGGTTCTTCTCAGGCTCGTCCACCCGAGAACTTCGGATCCGAATCCAGCCGTCGAGCTCCCCGCTCAGCGCGTAGACGGAGCCGCGCTTGTCGTGCACATGCCGATGGACCGGCATGCCCTCCCTCTTCTCCCAGCGCTGAACGGTCGTGACGTCGCGATTCAGATAGACCGCGATTTCCTTCCACGAGTCCAGCCGCTTACCCGAAGGCTTCTCCGGGACCGGCATTTCGTACGAAGGCTCGTGCATGGCAGTCTCCTGCGCAAGTCGCAGCTCGTCGCAGCGGTACGGTGCATTCTAGCCCTCGAAATCAAGGCCGCAATAGACGGCATTTGACGGCAAGTCGCCATTCCGTGAGTTGCTGCTTGAACGCCGGGTGCCAGGCAGACGATGGTGTCACCGGTTCAGGTGTGAAGTTGCTGAAATCTGCACTCACTGTGTCCATTGCTTGAAGCCCGGCTCAGTCTCTTGCATCTTCGGCAACTCAGGCGCTGATTCCAGAACTGGAGAAACATGATGAAAAGGAAAAACCTGGCTTCGGCCATACGCTTGCTCTCACTGCTCTTGTTGGTTTCAGCCACCTATGCTTTGGCACAGGACCGAAGGACAGTGCACCTCGGCGGCCTCTTCAACGATTACGTGCCCCTGAATCCGAATATCAGTGGCAGCCCGTACGAGATGCATGGTCAATGGTCGATGGACCTCCGCCTGAATTGGGGTACGGCGGATTTCTCAGCCGATATGACGATGTCCGGTTTTGGAAGGACCCCCCCGCCGGCCAATGCGGTAGATCCGACGCAGCCCCTGGTCAACCCTCACACACACCACATCAGGTTGACCAACGTCAGAATCACCTGGAACATGACCGGCTGTCCCGCATACGCCACCCCCACACAACAGGGCTTTCAGGTGAACGGAACGGTCAGCCTGTTGACGGGGAATGGAACCAATGGCATCTTCGAGACGAATCCGCCTTCCTCAACGCTGCAGGTCTGCGTCACCGGTGGGAACGATATCCCGTACTCGATAGTGGATTCGAACGTTACGCTGTCGTTCGGAGGGCCCGCTGCGGCGAAGCACTTCGGATCGCAACCCATCCATGGCGTCGTGCGTATCGCATCGGCCGACTCGATAGGGAGAGGTTGGTGAACCGCGAGTCGGAATGATGGTTGGCCACTCTGGTGCCGGTTTCGACTGGGCCCGCCGCAAATGCAAGCGCGGTCCAGTCCGAACTGGTCTCCGGGTGGTATCTGCATGTTCACCTGTGGCATGAAGAGGCCGGGCTCTCACTTTCCATTTCCAACAAGAGTCAGGCTGGAAGGCGCCGGCGACTTTGCATCGGCAGCTCCATCACCTACTTGCCCGTCACTTACTTGCTTTGAATCAATAGGCCCAGCGAGGCGACCGGGCCGACCGGCCACAATTGATATTTGGCAAAATCACCGGTTAGGAGCGGCATGGCATCGACCGTCGACTTGGCCGGTTCCACTGAATCAGCATTCATGAGGAAGATCGGCCCGGCTGCCACCATCATTCATCCCGCAGCAAAATCATCGGATCAACCGCCAGGGCACGCCGCGCCGGAAGCCATGCCGCAACCAGCCCCACACAAAGCATAGTCAGAACCACGCCGCCCAGAATGACCGGATCCTTTGGCGTCGCCTGGTAGACGATGGACGAAAGCACCCGGGTCGCCAGTACCCCCAGGATCATCCCCGCGACCGAGCCAATGGCCAGCAACCGGAAAGCGCGCCCCAGCGCTGCGCCTAAAACCCGTTGATGGTTGGCGCCGAGAGCGATTCGGATGCCAAATTCGCGCAGCCGCTTGCTCACCGTATAGGAGGCCATGCCGAAGATGCCCGTGATGGCAAGCATCGCCCCCAGCAGCCCCAGCACGCCCAATGCCACCGTGGCGACACGCGCGGCAAACAGCGCGGAATCCAGTTCACGGCTCCAGGTTCTGATTTCCAGCGGCAATGCGGGATCGAGGTTTCGCATCGACCGCCGCAGCGCAGTAGCAATCTCGCCCGGGTCGCGTTCGGATCGAACGACAATCCAGGTATCGGAGGAGGGTTGCTGCAGGAAGGAAAAGAACATCGCCGGCTTCTGATCTTCGGTGAGCGTTTCGTACTTGCCGTCCTCCACCACGCCCACAACTTCTGCCCGCTTGCCGCCCCAGAACTTGAAGTGGCCGCCCATCGCCTTATCCACGGACCCGAAAACCTTCCGCGCAAACTCGCGATTCACCACCGCGACCAGCGGAGCCTTGTCATCGTCATGCATGGTGAAGGGCCGCCCGGTCAGAAATGCGGTCCCTGCCGCATGGAAATAATCCGGCGACACCTGGAAGTTCTGCGCGTCGGCTACCGAATTCGTAGGGCGGAAGTCGGTTGTGGCATCGCGGTATACGTCCGAATCGCCGCCGCCGATGCTGAGCGGGAGCCGATCCGCATATCCCGTTGCGGCAACGCCCGCAATCGCCGCTGCAGCATCCAGCATGCGCTTCTGCATCAGCACGCGCTGGTCGCCGTCATATCCCGCCATATGCAGATCGGTGTGCACCAGCATCGCGCCTTTCGGCTGAATGCCATAGTTGCTCTCAAGCGAACGCGCCAGGCCGCGCACCGCCACAAGTGAAGAAGTCACCAGAACCGCACAGATGGCAATCTGCAGTCCCAGCAGCACGTCGCGCAGCGTAAACCGCCGCACCCCTCCGGCGCTGCTGGTGCCGGAGCGAATAACCTGCCACGGATCGGATTTGAGCACTTGCCGCACCGGCACCAGGCCGAAGAGCAAGCCGCTCACCACGGCAAGCAGCAAAGCCAGAACGTAGGTCTTAACATCAGGATTCACCGGCACGTTGATGGGAATATTCGGAATGGGCCGCCATGTGCTCAGCATCCGCAGAATGCCCACCGCGCCCGCCAGGCCGCAGATACCGCCAGCGACCGACACCACCAGCGCCTCGGTCAGCAACTGTCGCAGGATGAATGTGCGGCGCGATCCAAGCGCCATGCGGATCGCGATCTCCCGCGACCGGTCCGCTGCCCGCGCGGCAAACAGGCTGCCCAGATTGGCGCAGGCCGCCAGCAGAATCAAACCCGCCAGCAGCATCAGTCCGGCCATGAACGCCCGCGTCGGCCGGCCAAGAGAATTTCCCGCAAGCCCCGGATGCGACAACGCGAACTTCAGGCCATCATCCGATTTCGGGTAGCTCTTCGCCAGCGAAGCCGCAATCGTATTCAGATCCGACGTGGCCCCCGCCGGCGTGACTCCGCGCTTCAGGTGACCGATGATCCAGGAATTATGGTTGCCGCGCTCTTCTAACGAACCATCCCCGGTGATCTCAGGTTTATCCACGATCGGAGCCCAGAAATCCGGCGCGAAGAACAGCTCCGTGCCGCGAAACTCCCGCGGTGCAACGCCCACGATCGTGAGCGGATGCTTATTGATCTCGACCGTGCGGCCCACCGCGGCTGGGTCGGCGTGGAAGCGGCTGTGCCATAGTGCATAGCTCAGAACAATCTCAGGCATGCTGTCCTTGCCGTGCTCTTCCGAAGCATGGAGGAATCGTCCAAGATACGGCTGAATGCCGAGCGCATCGAAATAATTCCCGCTCACCAGGTAGGGCCACATCACTGCCGAATTCCCACCGCCTGTGTCCAGCCCAACGGGGCCCATGATGTCGTACATCATCAGCGCGTCGAAGCTGCGGCTCATATCGCGCAGGTCACGATAATCCGCATACGACTGCGACGGCGTGGTCTCTGCCCCAAAGGTCCGCTCCACCATCAACAGGTTTTCCGGGTGCGGCACCTTCAGCGGGCGCAGAATCAGCGCATTCAGCACGCTGAAGACAATGGCGTTTGCTCCAATGGCCAGCGCCAGTGTAAGCACCGCGGTCAGGGCGAATCCCGGGGCTTTCCGCAACTGCCGAAAAGCAAGACGTAAATCGGCGTTCATACTTTCCCCTTGTCAAAGGAAATCGGGGGCCTGTTCTTCCCGCGCGTGCCCGGGCTTGTATCTCTCTACGGCGGGCGGAGGACAGCGGTTCCCATCAGATTTCGCGGCTCACGCCGAAGGTGCCCCATCCTGAGCAAACCGCGCCCCCAAGCTGCACGCTTGTCGCAGGTTGGGGTGGAAAGCGAAGGGCGCGAGACCACAACTCTGTCAATTTACGGAAAACCCGACAGCTACCCTTCTTGTCAGTTGACCGAGGGCATCATCAGGACTGTTGCTGGGGCTTAACCGCCATACTTCTTCAGCCAGTCAGCAAGCTCTTGCATCACATTCAACCGCTGTTCCCACAACACCGGGAAATGCGGCGAGCCTGGATACGTCACCATCCGCACCGTCTTATGGCGGCCCGCCAGCAACTGAAAGAACTCCGTCCCCTGAAACGTCGGCACCCGCTGGTCAGCCTCGCCATGCAGGATCAACAGTGGCGTCGTCACCTGGTTCGCAAAGGCAACTGCCGAAAATTTGCGAAATGCCTCGGCATCGTCCTCCGGCCAGCGCGCGTCGTAATCCGCCTGCGCAATATCGCTGGTAAAGAGAAACGACGCCCAATCGGTAATGCCCGCGCCCTCAATCGCCACCTTGTATCGGTGGGTCTGCGTCACGGTCCACGACGTCATAAATCCACCCGCGCTCCAGCCGAAGATCGCGAGCCGTTCCGGGTCGGCCCATCCCTGCGCAATCGCATAGTCCGTCGCGCTGTCCACGTCCTGATACGCGCGATCGCCGAAGTGCTGATAAATCGCTGCCAGAAACTCCGCGCCATAACCGGTCGACCCGCGATATTCCGGCTGCAGCACCACATAGCCCAGCCCTGCAATGGTCCGTGACAGCGCGTCGAACGCGAGCTGATCGTTCGCCTCCGGCCCGCCATGCGGCAGCACAAGGAAGGGATACTTCTTTCCCTCCTCATAACCCACGGGAAAAGTCGCAATGCCTTCGAGCGCAATCCCTTCCTTGCTCTTCCACTGCACCGCACGCGCCTGCCCCAATTCCACCGCCGCCAGCTGCGCATCGCCTTCCGTCGTGATCTTCCGCAGATGATCCCCGTCTGGCACCGCGATATTCGGCGCATGCTCCGGATCGTCGACCGTCAACGCAATCTGCTCGCTGCCGTGCGCATAATCACTGCGCGCTGGCACGCCGCCAATCGTTCCCGCCGCCCAGCGATACACGGGCCGTAAACTGCCGTCGCGAAACTCCTCGACATCGTTCTGCACTCCATGCGCGACCGACACCCAGACCCGCCCTGCGGCATCGCCGGCCAGCTGCACCGCCGTCCCCCGCAGGTCAGGAGTCCGATCCGCAGCCGTTCCGCCCGCCGCCGCCACCGTCCACACGTGCTCCGGCGTTAGGACCGCTGACTTCGTCGAGAGAAACGCCAGAGTCTTCCCTCCATCGGCCCACGCAATGCCGCTCACCGCGTTGGCAATATCGGCCACGTGCTGCGCTCCTTTCGCGCTGCACGTATCGATCGCTGTCGCGCTCTCATGATGTCCGATATGCGGCACCGGCGAGAGCAGCGCGAGCGACTCTCCGTCCGCGCTCCACGCCACCGTGCCATCCACAGATTTCAGATTGCTGCACCACCATGCGCCGCCCGTTCCATCCACATTCACCACAAACACGCTCGACTCGCCCGGCTCCTGCACATGGCGCACACTCTCCAGCGGGTCCGGATTGCGCGGATCGGCCACAATCGCAAACCGCTTCCCATCCGGCGACGCCGCAGCCGATGCGATGCCCCGCGGCAGCAGCACCACCGTCGCGGGCACTGCCGCGGCCTTGTGATCGGTCACGGAAAACACTGCCAGTTGCTGCTGCTCCTTCACCTTCCATCCGCCATACAGGCTCCGCCCATCGCGAGTGAAGCCCATAGGCGAGAAGTCATCTTGCAGATCGAGCTTCGCCGCATGCGTGCCGTCTGGCGCGATCGTCCACCACTCGGTGTGCGTCGGGCCCTTCTCGCCGCCGAAGGTCACGCGATACAGAATTGTCCCGTCCGCCGACACCGCCGCCGTTCGCGCGTTGCGCAGCACGCTCCAGTCATGCGCGGTAAATGGATGCTTCCCCTGTGGCTGTTGCGCTGCCGTGGTCGCCAGCAGTGCCAGCCCCAGCCATCCGCAGACGGCAATTCGCTTTCGCATCGGCAATCTCGCTCTCTTCACTCTCATTTCCAAAACTGCAGACAACCGGGTGCCTCATCCTACCGCAGGTAGGGTTGGCGGAATTCGCCGGAGCGAACGGATCTCATCTCACGCGTTGGTCGGGTGCACCATCGCGAGCGAAGCGAAACGTAGGATTCCAAAAATTCAACCGTGAGCGACGAAAGGGAGCGAACTCAACAGCACGCGCCGCAGGCGCAATCGCCCGGACGGGCGGTCCCCGGGTGCCCCATTCTGCCGCAGGCAGGGTGGGCGCATTCCCCGGAGCGACCGGGGTCCCCGGCCTGCGCGGTGTTCGCAGGTTGGGGTGGCGAAGCGACCTCATTTCACGCGCTGACTCTCTAACGGCGCCGGACAGGCATCCGAAAGCGACATCGACAACCCCTCCTGCTCCACCGCAAACGTCATCGCGGGCGTTGCCGCACCCGCCGCCCGCGTAATCCGGAAGACATACATCGTCTCGAAATCATCCCCCGGCCAGGCTGGCACTCGCGCCCGGTCCAATCCGTAGGACTTCAACATCTGCCGCGCAAAATCGTACGCATACTTGTGCTCCCACGCGACAAACAACGTCGCGTTCCCATACTCCGGCGCAGTCACCGCCGCCTGCAGCCCCGCAATATCCGGGAACCCGATCTGCGTATTCACCGGCAGCCCCAGCTCAATCGCGGTCGGCTCAATCGTCGCCAGTGCCCGCACATAGGAGTACTCCTTCCGCGTCAGCGCACCCTCCCGCACCTCCACCGAAGGATTCGGCGCAAACACCGCATCCGCCCGCCCAAAACGCCCGATCAACAACTTCGGCAGCGCCAGCGCGCGGTTCAGCCCCTTGCAACTCAACTGCCCCAGTCCTCCGACGGCCTTCTCCCCGTGCCGCAGCACGACAATCGTCTCCGTCCCGGTGACAGATGAGCCGGAAGCACCCTGCCGCGCGCCCCGGCAGCCGCTCAGGCCCAACGCCAGCAACACAACCGCCACAGCGAGCAAAGCCCGCGCAGCCAAACAACATCCAAATCTGTTGGACATCGCCAATCTGCCCCTCATGTCATAGCCGTCCGGGTGGAATAACACCAATCACCGCACCCACGAATCTCGTCATCTTGAACGTAACCGAAGGTGGAGTGAAGGACCTGCTGTATCTTCCGTTCAATATCGGCGCGAACCCGGGTCCCCAAACTGCGCGGTGTTCGCAGGTTGGGTGGAGAAGCGCCGCTCAACCAAACGTCCTCCTCGCCTTAATAACAGATAAGCTGGTAACTCGCAGAAACCACGGAGGCGCGCGTGACAACTGCACCCCGATTTTTCACTTCCCTCTGGCAGGACCTTCGCTTCGCCGCCCGCATGATCGCCAAACGCCCCGGCTTCTCCGCGGCCATCGTGCTCACAGTCGCCGTCGGCATCGGCGCAAACACCGCGCTCTTCTCCGTCGTGCGCGCCGTGCTGCTCCGCCCCCTCGGCTACACCAGCCCGCAGCAGCTCGTCATCCTTTCCGGCGGCGCCACCCCCATCCACGTCGACGAGCTCAGCGCCGCCGCCCGCTCCTACACCGGCACCGGCGTCTTCTCCTCTGCAGAAGAAATGGCCCTCACCGGAACCGGCGAGCCCCAGGTCGTCAACGCGCAGCGCGTCTCCGCTAACTTCCTCGATATCCTCGGCGTCGCGCCCGAGCTCGGCCGTTCCTTTCTCCCCGCAGAAGACCGCACCGGCGGCCCCGATGTCGTCATGCTCAGCACTCGCCTGTGGCGTCGCCAGTTCGGTGCAAATCCCACTATCGTCGGCCATGCCATCACGCTCGCCGGCAAGTCCTACACCGTTGTCGGCATCCTTCCGCCGCGTTTCGATTTCCCATCCGCCGACGGAACCCTCGACGTCTGGACCACCCGCCCGCTCGAGTGGTCGCCCATGCCCGTCAAGTCGCGGCCTCTCAGCCCGTACCTCCACGTCTTCGGACGCCTCAAGCCCGGCATCTCCATCGAGCAGGCAAGCGAGGAGCTCGCCGTGCTCAACCGTCAGTACGCCACGGCGCACCCCGCCATGCTCGACGCCCGACCCGACACCCTCGCCGGCCGCCCGCGCATCGATTCGCTCCAGCAGTCCGTCGTCTCCGATGTGCGCGAGCCTCTGCTGCTCTTGACCGGCGCCGTCGGCCTCTTGCTGCTCATCGTCTGCGCCAACGTCGCCAGCCTCCTGCTTGCCCGCGCCGCCACCCGCGCGCGTGAGTTCGCCGTCCGCGCCGCACTCGGCGCAGGTCGCGGCCGCCTGCTGCGCCAGCTCCTCACCGAAAGCACGCTGCTCTCACTCATCGGCGGCGCGCTCGGCACCCTACTCGCATGGACAGCCGTGCGCGGCATCCGCACCGCCACCGCTCTCTCCCTCCCGCGCAGTTCGGAGATTCGCCTCGACCCCGCCGTTCTCGCCTTCGCGCTCGCGCTCTCCGTCCTCACCGGCCTCCTCTTCGGCCTCGCGCCCGCACTCTCTGCATTCCGTCGCGATCTCGCCGCCGTCCTCCAGGGCAATGGCATGGCACGAATCCGCAGTCGCCGCCACTTCGCGGGTTTACGCAACATAGCCCCGCGTGGCGTTCTCGTCGCCGGGCAGGTAGCTCTCTCGCTCGTCCTCCTGGTCAGTGCAGGGCTGCTCTTTGAGAGCCTCGCCCACATCTATCAGGTCGACCCCGGCTATCGTCCCGACCACGTGCTCACCCTGTCCGTCTCGCTCGCACCCGCCCTCTACGACACCGACCAGAAGCGTGCAGCCTTCTACACCCAGCTCGTCGATCGCGTCGAAGCCCTTCCCGGCGTCGAACACGCCAGCGTCACCCTCACCCTGCCCGCCACCGGCTGGGCCGGCGCGCCGGTCCGCATCGCCGGACGCCCCGAGCAGCCGCTCAACCGCCGGCCCATCGCCATCGTCCAGCAGATCTCGCCCGGCTACTTCAGCACCCTCGCCATACCGCTCGTGCACGGCCGAGCCTTCACCACGCGCGACAACGCCGGCGCTCCGCTCGTCACCATCATCGATGAGGGCCTCGCCCGCCGCTTCTGGCCGCAGTATCCACGCGGCGAAAATCCGTTGGGTCAGCACCTGCTCATCGGCTCGCATAACGATCCGATCGAGATCGTCGGCATCGCCGCCGCCGTGCATCAGCAGGGCCGCGACACCGATCCCATGCCCGGCTTCTATCTGCCCAACGCGCAGCAGCCTCCGCAGTCCGTCATGCTCATGCTGCGCACCAAAGGCGATCCCGCCCCCTTTGCCGCAGCCGTCCGCCGTCAGGTGCTCGCGCTCGACCACAATCAGCCCATCTCGGAAGTCCGCACCCTATCCGCCGTCCTCGACTCATCGGAAGATCAGCGCCGCCTCATGGTCTCGCTGCTCGCCGCCTTCTCCATCACCGCCACGCTGCTCGCGGTCCTCGGCCTCTACAGCGTCATCTCGTATTCGGTCGTCGAGCGCACCCGCGAAATCGCCATACGCCAAGCGCTCGGCGCGCCGCGTGGCCGCATCCTCGGACTCGTGCTGCGCCAGGGCATCGGCCTCGCGCTCGCCGGCATCACCATCGGCATCGCCGGAGCCGCCGTTCTCACCCGCCTGCTCAGCGGGATGCTCTTCGGCGTAAAAGCAATCGATCCGGTTACATTCCTGCTCGCCGCCGCCCTCTTCCTCGCCGTAGCGTTAGCCGCCACCTACATCCCAGCCCGCCGCGCCGCAAGCATCGACCCCATGGCCGCCCTCCGCCAAACCTGAAAAAGCTTCCATCAACCAAACCCCCAGTCATCCCGACCGAAGTGGAGGGATCTGCTGTTTGCCGGGTGCCCCATTCTGGCGAAGCCAGGGTGGGCATATCCAGTCGGAGCGAAGCGACCTCATCTCACGCCCGGTGCCCATCCTGAGCGAAGCGAAGGGTGGGATACTACAACTACCCGCACCCACAGCGTCGTCATCCCGACCGGAGCCATCGCTCGCAGAGCGATCGGCGAAGTGGAGGGATCTGCTGTTTGTCGGCGTCCGACCCGCCGGTCAGTCGCTAAACAGGAAACATGCACTCGATCCGCAGCTCCTGCGCGGTCACGCATTGTGGCGTGCCGACCGTCGTGATGAGTGAGAAATAGGAAAAGCGTTCCTCACCCTTCCGGAATGTAATCGGCAGAACCGGCCCTTGATTCCTCGTCGACGCCTTCAGCTTTTCCGCGCCCGCATATCGCTTCAGCTCGTTCAACAGCGCGATCGTCTTCTCATCCACAACATGCCCCACCGCTTCGCGAAGGACGCGCTCTAGAAGCCCCGCCGCCACCTCTTCCCATCTCTCGATGAACGGCCGCATGCCCTCAGGATCGAACATCAGGTGGAGAAGGTTGCGCGGGCGCGGCCTCAGCGAAAGATCGATGAACCCGCCAAAGAAACGCGGCGCGGCCTCATTCGTCTTCAGCACATTCCAATAGCGGTCCATCACCAGCGCCGGGTGTGGTTCATGCTGCATCAGGACGCGATCCACCGCCGTCATCACCAGCGCCATCTCCGGCGTATCCAGCGCGCTTTCCCGGTACACCGGCGCGTAGCCCGAGGCAAGCAACAGCGCATTTCGTTCGCGAAGCGGTATCTCTAACGATTGCGACAAAGTCAGCAGCAGATCTCTGCTGGCAACGCTGCGACCGCTCTCCACAAAGCTGATGTGCCGCTGCGAAACTCCAGAGTCGAGCGACAGCGCAAGCTGGCTCTTGCCTCGCTGCCCTCTCCAGTAGCGAAGCAGGCCGCCTGACGCGCGCTCGCCCGGCATCGTTGGGCTTATGGAACTCATAGAACTCCTCGCCTGTTTTCATATTTATGAAAACGATCTAGAACTGGACCGGACCAACCGCACCGATCCAGCTCCGCACCTTCGAGGGATTCGCCTCGTCCATGTAGAAGAAGTGCGTCATCACCGGCCGTACCGTGGGCCTGCTCCGGTCATCCGGCGTCATCGTGACCGCGCCCCGGAACACCTTCATCGAACCGCCATCCCAGTATTCTGTGACGTCATGGTGTGCCGTGAAGCCTGTGTCAATGAAGGCGCGCAGGTTCTCACGGATCTGCTCACGCCCATTCCATTGCGCAACACCGAGCCGGCATGTCGCATCCTCGGCGAAGCAGTCAAAACCGCGACCGAAGGTCTTGTCGTCGATCTCCTTCCAGAAATCGAGAAGCCATTGCGGCGGCGCTGTCTTGGTCATAGTGAGTGCCGTATCGTTCAAAGTAAGAGTTGTCATCTGCTTCTCCTGCGAAAAAGATGTCGGGCCACGCGCCAGCTGAAGCAGCCAGTGACCACACTCCCACTATCAAGCGACACAGGAATGCCCGCAATTACCTCCAACGTAATCGGACGACAGAGCAGGCATGACCCCTCGGCGAAGCGATGGATTTGGGCAGGGACCTGTCCGAGCCGTCCGCTGAACCTGACGTGAGCGACAACGGAGCGAACCCATGCCGTCGCGCCGCAGGCGCAGTTGCCTCGGACGGCCAGTCCGCGCCTAACGCGCTCCCGCCGGCACATGCTCCTCGATATACCGCATGATCAGCATGTACACATGCGCCCTGGTCCCTTCGCCTTCGTAGATCCCGTGCGACCGGTTCGGATAATCCATAAACGTAAACGGCTTGCCCAGCGCAATCAGCCGGTTCACCAGCAGCTCCGATCCCTGGAAATGCACGTTATCGTCACCCGAACCATGGATCAGCAGCAGGTTCCCGCTCAACCCCTCCGCGAAGTTGATCGCCGATCCATCGTGATACCCCTTCGCGTTCTCCGCCGGCAAACCCATATATCGCTCCTGGTAGATGCTGTCGTACCGCGCCTGGTCCGGAACCGGCGCCACCGCCACACCCGTGCCGTATAACCCCGGGTAGCGGAACAGCATGTTCAGCGTATTCGTTCCGCCCCCGCTCCATCCCCAGATCGCCATGCGGCTCGTGTCCACATACGCATGCGTGCGGGCAAACTCGCGCACCGCCTCCGCCTGCTGTTGCGACGACAGCACGCCAATAGCGCCGTAGCCCGCCTTCCGCCACGCGCGGCCTCGCGGCTGCGGCGTGCCTTCGTTATCAAAGCTCAGGACAACGTACCCCTCGCGCGCCATCAACCGCAGATCCGTGTCGCCCCACATATCCGTCACCGTCGCACAGCACGGTTCGCCATAGACGAAGGTGATCATCGGATACTTCCTGCTCGCATCGAAATGAGGCGGCTTGATCACCAGCGTGCTCAGCTTGATCCCGCCTCCCACCGTCGTCTCTGCAAACTCGGCCGGCGGCGTCAGCAGTGGCTCCGTTCGTTCCGCGAGCGTGCGATTGTCTTCAAGCACGCGCAGCGCCTTGTCACCGTCAAGCCGGACAAGCGAGTAAACCGGGGGCTGCGCCAGCGACGACCATTTGCGAATCGCCCATCGCCCATTCGGAGCAGCGTCATAAGAACTGGTCCCGCTCACCTCCGCCGCCGTCACCCGCTCCACGTCGCCCGTTCCGTCCAGCCGGCTGCGATAGAGATACGCGCGGATCGGATCGTTCGGCGACGCCGTAAAGTAAAGCCACCCGTCCCGCTCATCCACCCCGGCCAGTGTGATGATGTCACCATCGAAATGCGTCATCAGGTGCAGCGCGCCGTCCGCTTGCGACACGCGATACGCGTGCATCCATCCATCGCGCTCGCTCAGCCACAGCAGGTCCTTGCTGCCCTTCTCGCCTCGCAGCCAGCGCAGGTTTGGCATCGCGGTGATCGAGCCATAGATGTCCACATACGCCTCGTCCTTGTCCTCGAATAGCAGGTGCGCCGCCCCGGTCCGCGTATTCGCCAGGTACAGTTGATCGTCGTTCTGCAGCCGGTTCAGATACTCCACCGCCAGCTCATTCGCGCCCAACCAGTCCATCCGCGGAATGTAATGTTGCCGCGCATCGCCTGGTAGATGGACCCACCGCGTCATCCCACCAGCCGCCGAAACCACGCCCGCCCGGACCGCCGAGTTTGTCGTCCCCGCCTGCGGGTACTTGTACACGGAGATCTGCGGGTACCGCTCCTCCGTATCGTTGATCAGCGTGTAATCCTCCACGCCTGCTTCGTTGAACTGCCAGTACGCAATGCTCCGCGAATCCGGGCTCCAGCGGAACGCATCGCGCAGTTCCAGCTCCTCCTCGTTCACCCAGTCGCTGGTCCCGTTGATAATCTTGTTTGCTCTCCCGTCCGTCGTCAGCGCCCGCACCCTGCCCGTCCCGAGCTCTTCCACATACAGGTTGTTCTCACGCACATAGGCCACCATTCGCCCGTCCGGCGAGAACTTCGCAAACATCAGCGTCGATGCCGGAGCATTGCCGCCCAGCTTCTCGAGCCGTCCATTGGCCAGCGTCAGCACCCAGTAGTCCCCGCGCGTGTTCCTGCGCCACACCCGCTTGGAGTTGGTAAAGATCAGCAGCTTCCGCTGATCGTCCGACCAGCTATACCCCTCGACGTTCAGCGCCTTCTGCGCCCCGCTCGGCACAAACTCCTTCGCCGGCGCCAGCACCGTCCGCTTGCCCGTCTCTGTATCGAACGCGACCAGGTCCCGCCCGTCCTTATCCGCGGCCGAAGGCTCCAGCACCGTGTACCGGTCGCCGCCATCCATCCACTGGCTTTCATCCGGCGACTTCGGATGATAGTCGTGCATCGACCGCGCGGCCTGCGCATACGCAGCCGAAGGCTGAACCGGCGCGGAAGCCTGCGCGAACACCCGCGATCCTCCGCAACAAACCAGGGAGGCGAAGATCACTGCGCATGCGGCAGGAGCACTACGTTTCAGGAGGTGCATGTGTGAAGCATTCTAGAGCGTCTTCAACACCGCTTCGCGCTCGCGGACCTCAATTCAGATTTACGCGACCTTTGAAATCAGATCGAAATCAAAAATTTCTGGTATGGAATACGATCCCCCGCGGGAGTACCGTGATATGCGAAATTCACGCTCCACCGGGCCACATCGCACGGAGGAATCTCGACATGACCCGCATGGTCACCCGCGCACTCAGGATCTCCACTCTCACTCTCTCGCTCGCCGCCCTCTCTCCGGCGACAGCCTTTCCCCAGACCGCTCCTGACGTCAGCTCTGCCGCGACCGCCGCCGCCGCCCAGGCCGCCTATGTCTACGTCGGCACGACCAGGGGAGTCTATCTCTACAACGCAGCCTCCAACGGCAGCCTCTCCCTGGTATCTGGTTCTCCCTTTTCCGTGGCGGGCAATGCTGTCGGGAGCAATGGGAGGTACTTTGTCAGTCTGGGAACCGCGTATCTCCGCTCCTACCCTGTTGCATCGAACGGCGCGATTGACGGCCAGGTTTCGCAGATCGACACGCAGTCTTACTTGCGCGGTGACTGCGGCACAACGTATGGGGGTCTCTTCGATCACACTGGTCAGACCGTGTATGTGCAACGCAACTCTCAGGCCGCCGCATGCAGTGTGCTTCAGAGCTTCAAAATTTCCAGCACGGGTGGGCTGACGTTTCTCGGATCAACCGAGTTCAATCAGACCATCGCCTCAACGCCCACTCTGATCACCCTCACTGGATATGGCGGCCATGCATTTAGTTTCGCGCCCGTTGGGAGTTGCAGCATCTCGACCTACGAATTCGGGCGAGGGAGCGGTGGCCTCCTGGCGTTCGAACCCGGATCCAATGAGACGGATCCCACCGCCCAGCCGGGTTCGGCTTACCAACCGCTGCTGCCCCCGAGCGGCGATGCGGCCGATCCAACGGACCACCTCGCCATTGCAGTCATGTCCATGAACAACGGCCCGTGCGGTGACGTCGATAGCGCTCAGCTCGCCAGCTATACCGCGATTTCGAACGGTGATTTCGACTCCTCGAATACTTGGGAAAACATGCCTACGCCCATCGTGTACCCCACGGTTTTGAACATGTCTCCTTTGGGCCAGCTCCTCGCCGTGGGCGGGAATACGACATTCGTCGCGACCAATGGCAGCAAGCAAACGCCTGGTCTGCAGGTCTTTCACTTCAACGGCGCGAACCCCATCACACCCTACTCAGGAGTTCTCACAACTGCCCCCATCGACGAGATTCACTGGGACAACAGCAATCACCTGTACGCGCTGAGTAACTCCACCAAAAAGCTTTACGCATATTCCGTCACGTCCAACACCATCACCGCGGTGCCCGGCTCGCCGTACACCATCGCATCCGCTCCGAACGCCCTGGTAGTTGTGCCTGGAACCGCTGCATGCAGCGCGCCGTCTTCCCCCGGCGTGAACATCTGTTTGCCGCTCAACGGGTCGACAGTGAGCTCGCCGGTGGATGTGCAGGCTTCCGCAACCGTCACCGGAACCCTGGCGCGCGTGGAACTGTGGGTGGACGGCGTGAAGAAGTACACCGAGACCACCAGCACAGCCCTCAGCACCTACCTGAGCATCGGCGCAGGCAGCCACCGCTTCACCGTCATCGCGATAAACACGGCAGGGACGAAGTGGCAGGCCTCGTCGACTGCGACAGTGAAGTAAACAGCATCGTTCGAGATCACCAAAAAAACGGGCACTCGCAATGAGTGCCCGTTTTCTGTAAGCCCCGATGCCGCTAGTCCCGGGTGCCCCATCCTAAGCAAAGTAAGAGTGGGCTTTTACAGATCCAACGTGAGCGACCAAAGGGAGCGAACCCAGCAACTCGCGCCGCAGGCGCATCTGCCCGTGCGGCAAGCACCTATGCTTCAACAAACCCTGAGCGTCATCCCGACCGTAGCGGCAAAGCCGGGGTCCCCGGGCGACAGGTCTTAGTCGACGGGGTGGAAAGCCGCGTAGTGGAGGGATCTGCTTTCTGCACCTGCGCCGAAAGGCCGGGTGCCTCATCCTGAGCAATGAGAAGGGTGGGATACCACAGAACCAACCGTGAGCGACCAAAGGAAGCGAACCCCGAGGAACGCGCCAAAGGCGCCTCTGCCCGTGCGGCCAGCACCCCGGGACGGCCAGTCCTACTCGTTCCGCGCACGCGTGCCCACCCCCGTCAGCGACAGCGGCGGTATCCCTCGTCCCAGGCTGTCCCGCATCCGCGCCATCGTCTCCAGGTAGAACGCCAGATTATGCAGCGTGTTCAGCACCGCGGAAAGCGGCTCTTCCGCCACCGCCAGATGTCGGAGATACGCGCGCGTGTAGCGCCTGCACACCAGGCATCGGCAGTTCGGGTCCGGCGGCGTCTGGTCCTCGGCAAACTGCTTGTTCTTGATGTTGATCCGCCCTTCGGACGTAAACAGCAGCCCGTGCCGCGCCGCGCGTGTGGGCAGCACGCAGTCCATCATGTCCACGCCCATCTTCGCGTACTCCACAATCTCGTCCGGATACCCCACGCCCATCAAATAGCGCGGCTTGTCCTTGGGCAGCAGCGGCAGCGTCGACGCGATAATCTCCCGCGTCGCCTCCCGCGGCTCGCCCACGCTCAGCCCTCCGATCGCATAGCCAGGAAAATCCATCTCCACCAGCCGCTCCGCCGATTCACGTCGCAGCTCCGGATACATTCCTCCCTGCACAATGCCGAACAGCGATTGCGTCCGTCCCCCAAACTCTCGAGACCAGGGAACCTCGTGCTTATGCGCCTCAAAGTAGTCTTTGCTCCGCTTCGCCCATGCCAACGTCAAATCCAGCGACTTCCGCGCCCGCTCGCGGTCCGCCGGATACTCCGTGCACTCGTCCAAAACCATCAGGATGTCCGCGCCCAGCGCAATCTGGATCTCGATCGACCGCTCCGGCGTGAACTGATGCAGCGATCCATCCAGATGCGAGCGGAACTCCACGCCCTCGTCTGACACCTTGCGCAGCTCGTTCAGGCTGAACACCTGGAAACCGCCCGAGTCGGTCAACAGGCCCCGCGGCCAGCTCATAAAGCGATGCAGACCGCCCAACCGCCGCACCGTCTCATGCCCCGGCCGCAGATACAGGTGATACGTGTTGCCGAGAATGATCTGCGCGCCCAGCGCCTCCAGCAGATGCTGCGGCACAGCCTTGACCGATCCAACAGTCCCCACCGGCATAAACACCGGCGTCTGCACCTGGCGATGCGGCAGGTCCATCACCGCGCGTCGCCCTGCGCCGGCCGTAGCAAGAATCTCGAAAGGGAAGCTCACTCGCTGATTCTAAGCACAGAACCAGCCTTCACCGGCAACTCCGCCAACAATTCCGTCACCGTCCGTCCCAGCACCGGATGCCGCCACTCCGGCGCAATCTCCGCCAGCGGTGCCAGCACAAACCGCCGCTCCTCGATCGCCGGATGCGGCAACGTCAGCGCAGGACCATCTAGCACCACGTCGCCATACAGCAGCAAATCCAGGTCCAGCGTGCGCGGCCCCTTCGGCGGCCCCGCCGCGCGGTCCCGTCCAAAGCTGCGCTCCATCGCCAACAGCCCATCCAGCAGCGCCAGCGGCGCAAGCTCCGTCTCCAGCAGCACCGCCGCATTCACAAACATCGGCTGGTCCGCATAGCCCACCGGCTCGGTCCGATACAAACCCGACCGCGCCGACACCCGTCCAAGCTCCGCCAGCCGCTCGATCGCCGCAACGATCGTTAACGCAGGCGCGCCAACCGCCGAAGGCAAATTCGCACCAAGTCCAATGGCAGCAGTAGGCACCTGCCCATTATGCGGCGCAACCGAACTGGATGCCCCATCCTACCGGAGGTAAGGTGGGCGTATTCCGTCAGAGCGAAGCGACCACCTAGCTCCGGGCCAAGCGGCCATAGCCAAAAACCACACGTGAGCGACCAAAGGAAGCGAACCCCAGGAACGCGCCGAAGGCGCCTTTGCCTCGGACGGCCAGTCCGCTAGCATCACACCATGCGCATAGCGCTCTTCGGCGGCAGCTTCGACCCGCCACATCTCGGCCATACCGGCATCGCCACCGCCGCAGCAGCCCGCCTCCATCTCGACCGCATACTCATGGCCCCCGCCGGCCGCCAGCCGCTCAAGCGCGATCAGCCGCAGTCGCTCTTTGCAGACCGCCTCGCCATGGTCGAGCTCGCCTGCCAGAATCACCCGCTGCTCATCGCCAGCGACATCGACGCCCCGCGTCCCGACGGCCGCTTCAACTACACCTGCGACACTCTCGAACAACTCCGCGACGCCCATCCGAAGGACGACCTCTTCTGCCTCATCGGCGCCGACTCACTCCAGACCCTGCGCCAATGGCACCGCGCCGCCGAAGCCCTCATGCTCGCCCAGTGGATCGTAGCCGCCCGCCCCGGGTTTTCGACCAGCGCGCTCGCCCAACTTCTACCCGGAAGCATCGAGGCAGGCGCAGCGGCCACGCAGGACAAAGACTGTCTCCGCGTACCGCTCAACGCCGGAGCCCAGCAACAAACCCTCTGGCTCCTGCCTGACCTCGACTACGAAATATCCGCAACCGATTTGCGCGCCGCGCTCGCCGGCGCTCCAGCCGGCATCACAGATCGAGTGCTCGATCCCGCAGTCGCCGAATACGTCCGCAATCACCGGCTCTATGGCTAGCGAGCCAAGCCTCTAATTCCTCCTTTACCCTCGTCATCCTGAACGTAACCGAAGGTGGAGTGAGGGACCTGCTTCATCTTTCGTTCAATACCGGCGCGAAGCGCCGCTCAACCTAGACCGTGAATTTGATGCCACCCCAAGCCGGCAACCATGCACAGGCCCGCCGCGCTTACGATAGTCCGAGGAGAACCCATGGCAGCTACCAGAAAGTCCAGCGGCAAGGCAGCCGCGAAGCACCCGGGCCGCACCAAAGCAGCGGGCGCAAAGAAAACCACGCCGGCAAAAGCACTGGCGAAGAAGACCGCATCGAAAGCGCGTCCGGCAAAAAAGGCAGCACCCGCAGCGCCCATCGCCGAGCGAAACATCCCCGACCTCACCCGCCGCATGGTCGCCGCCGCAGCCGCAGCCTGCGAGGACAAGAAGGGCGAAGACACCCGCGTCCTCGAGCTCGATCCCGTCGACGCCGGCTTCACCGACTTCTTCCTCATCACCAGCGGCACCAATGAACGCCAGACGCAGACCATCGCCGACGAAGTCGAGCTGCGCCTCAAGCGCGAGTTCGCCACTTATCCCAACTCCGTCGAAGGCAAGCGTCTCGGCGAATGGATCCTGCTCGACTACGTAGACTTCGTCGTCCACGTCTTCCTCACCGAGAAGCGCGCCTTCTACGACATCGAGCGCCTGCGCAAATCAGCAAAGCATGTACACCCCGACGAGCTGCAGAAGGCCCTGAAGCAGAAAACCGCCTCCACCAGAAAGCGCGTAGCCAGCCGGACCACCGCCGCCTCCACTCCGTAATCGAGCATCGTCGTATCTCGACCAGAGTCAACCCACAAGCATCGTCATCTCGACCGGAGCCGTGGCTCGAAGCGCCACGAGCGAAGTGGAGAGATCCGCTGTTCTCACTCGATTCAGGGGAAAGCCCGCCGCACCCAAAGAACCGGGTGCCCCATTCTGGCCGAAGGCCAGCGTGGGGTGTTCCCCGCAATCCAGACGGAGCGAAGCCGGGGTCCCCAAACTGCGCGGCGTTCGCAGGTTGGGGTGGGAAGCGACCGTCCGCATCATCCTCATCATCCTGAGCTCGCCCACAACATGGAACGTGAGCGACCAAAGAGAGCGAATCCCCCAACCCGCGCCGAAGGCGCGTCCGCCCGTGCGGCCAGCACCGCCGCAGGCGCGTCTGCGCGAGCGGCAAGCACCCGGATGGTATAAGGGTACCCGCATCACTCGCAGCGCAATCTCAGGAACGGGAGCAACGTGCGATGCCGGATAGCCTCACCAACCCCACGGATACCCAGGATTCGGTCGCTCTCACGCCAGTCGAGCGCGTCGTCAACACCTTCATCGAGCCCTCTAAAACCTTTCAGGACATAAAACGTAACCGCTCCTGGTGGCTGCCCTTCATCATCCTCACCGTTCTCGGCTGGATCTTCTGTTTCGCCGCCGTACAGCATGTGGGCTGGGAAAATCTCGCCACCAACGTGCTCAAGAGCCAGCCGCGCAATGCCGAAAGGCTCGACAAAGCCACTCCGGCGCAAGCGGCGCAGATGCTCTCCATCACCAAGGGCTTCATGGAAGGCTTCATGATCGGCACCCCGGCGCTGATCCTCATCATCAATGCCCTCTTTGCCCTCCTGCTGTGGGGCGGTTTCGCCTTTCTGCTCGGCGGCACCACCACCTATAGCGAGATGTTTGCCGTCGCCATCTTTGCCGCGCTGCCCAACGCGCTCAACTCCATCATCTCAATCGTGACCGCGTTTGTTTCCGAACCGCAGACCTACAACCTCAACCTGCCGTCGCCCTCCAATCTCGCCTACTTCCTCGGCCCGGATGCTCCACACTGGCTCATCGTGTTCGGCACCTCGCTCGATGTCTTCTCGCTCTGGTCGCTCGTGCTCGCCGGCTTCGGCGCCGCCATCGTCTCGCGGGTCAAGCCCGCCCGTGGCATCCTGCTGGTCATCGTCGTCTGGATCGTCTACGTGCTCATCAAAACCGGCATCGCCGCCGCATAAGCGCCTCGTCACCCTGAACGCAACCGAAGGTGGGTGGGGAGCCTGCTCTGAGCTTGTCGAAGGGACCTGCTGTACCCTCCGTTCAATATCGGCGCGAACCGGGGCCCCCAAACTGCGCGGTGTTCGCAGGTTGGGGTGGAGAAGCGCCGCTCAACCAAACCACCACCACTTGTGCCCCCCAAAAAAGAAAGAGAGGCCCATTGGGCCTCTCTATATAGATCCATCATGCGGAAGGTCATTGGAGAGTCTCGACAAACCCGTCATTCCAAATAAAGCGAAGCGGAATGGAGCGATCTGCTATCTACCGTTGACGTTGATCTCCGCCCAATTCTCTAGAACACCACCTTGATCGCACCCTGCAACTGCCGTGCGCCGGTGGTCCCGTCGTTCTGGCCAACTTCACTGGTTGAAAGCCCGAACGTAGAGGAGCCGAGGGTCAGCGAGCTGGGAGAGGTCAGATTGGGATGGTTCAGCAGGTTATAGCTCTCTACGCGCAGAACCATCTTCACATTCTCGTGAAGCTGCTGCGTCTTCTGAAAGACCGCATCGGTGTTCACAAATCCCGGCCCGTAGAACTTGTTGCGCCGGATAGACACCGCCTCGCCGAACGGTGCATTAACAAATGCGCTCGCCGCAGGCCCCTCGACAACTCCGCCCGCTACCTTCGTTCCGCGCCCGGAGGGATATGGACTGCCCACCAGCTGCGGCCGGTTGTTTATTCCGACGTGCAGGTTGTCCACTGTGCCCCGCAAATCGAAGGGCAGGCCTGTCTGTGCTTGCTGGATGCCGGAGATCTGGACCCCCTCGAACACACGTCCAACGAATCCGCTGGCCAGGTAGCGCTGCCCGTGACCAATCGGAAGATCGTACGTCGCCGCCACTGTCCCGCGGTGCCGCACATCGAAGTCCGCGTTTCCGTACTCCTCGGACAGATCGGCCGGATTGCGCGGCAAGCCGGCGTTGCCCGCTCCCGGACTCAGCGGATCGCTCCCCGAGTCCAGCGCGTGCGCATAGGTGTAGCTGCCGGTCAGCGAAAGCCCGCCGACCATCTCCGTCACGCGCGCCTGCAGCGCGTTATAGTTGCCGCTGGCAGCCGCGGTCTGGAACAGCATTTCGTCGAACGCCGTGTTGTTCACCGCCGGCCCGAACGTATTGCCATTCTGATCCGTGCCTCCCTGGTACAGCGCCGTGCGCTGCAAAGCCGCGGGATCGATACCTTGGCTCAGGTATTGCTGCACCAGCGATTGCTGCACCGGCGCCCCATTGATCTCACGCAGCACATGCGTGCTGTGGCTGCCCACGTAGTTCAGCTCGCCCGTCAGATGCGCGCCAATCTGCCGCTGCACGCCCAGGTTCCAGCTCAGTGAGCCCGGAATCTTCATGTTCGGGTCGATCACGATAGGCGTGATCAGCGATCCATCCGGCACAAACGCCGACGGCGTCAGCGTTCCCGGAGGCGGTGTCGTCGAAGTCACAGCAGTCGTGGATGTGCCATCGAACGGGAAGGAGTTGAACGGCGCCTGGTACGGCGGGTTCGACTTCGCATTCCCGAACAGGTTGTCGAACAGACGGTCATGGAAGATGCCGAACCCACCGCGAATCGCCGTCCGGCCGTCGCCCTGCGGGTCCCACGCAAAGCCGATGCGCGGCTCCACCAGGTCCCAGCTGTTCTTATAAAGTTGATGTCCCGTCCCCGGCCCAACCGATGTGAACTCGAATCCATTCGGCGGTGCCGCTGCGGAGCCATCTCCGTAGAAGTTCGCAAAGTTGCCATCGCGCTCAAAGGGCACGCCATTGAATTCATACCGCAGGCCCAGGATGGCCGTGAAGCGCGGCGTGATCTTCCATGTGTCCTGCGCAAACAGCGCCCATTCCCGCTGCACAAACCGCGTCAGATCATTTGCGCGGCGAACCCCCGCCCGCGTAAAGAACTGGTTCTGCGACTCCTGCGCAATCGCGCCCGTCGTTCCCCAGATCATGTCCTGAAATCCGGTGAAGGTGGGCGAATTCGGATCTCCATTCCAGTTGTAGGCCGGAGCCCCGTAGAAGCTGTAGTCCGTTAATCCCAGCGTGTCGCGGGAAGTGAAGTTGTCGTAGTTAGAGTCCTTCACATTGCGAAACTCGCCGCCAAACTTAACCGAGTGCGCGCCCTTCACCACCGTCAGCGTATCGCCGAACAACAGCGTCGAGCTCAGCCGCGCCTGACCATTGCTGTCGGCCAGCACGCCGCATCCGTAGGTAAAGCCATTCGCATTCGGAGAGTTGTCATTGAAGTAAGGGAGCGTGATGTCGCGGCCATTGCCGAACGAGTCCAGCCCGGTAATCGCATCGATCGCTTGATATCCCTTGCAGAAAAATCCGTCGTTCGACTGGTTGTACGCGGCACGAGCAAGGTTGGTGATATTCGAACTCAGCGTCGATGCCAGCGAAATCACACCATTGTGGGCGGTTTGCACCGTGTCGTAGTACCCGAGCCCCGGCAGAGTTTCGCTATGCCCCGGATTCGATTCCGCGGAATGCCCGTAGGTATAACGCACCGTCAGCTGATGCTTCGCCGTGAGCGCGTAATCCATGCGGCCGGTCAGCGTGTAGTCGTTCAGCGCGTCTGGCGAGGGAAAGAACAGGAAGGAACTCACGCCGTCTCCCGTATCCTGCTGCCCCAGCGGCGTGATCGCCAGCAGCTTCGCAATCGTCGGATCCGTGGGCAGTCCCGTGGCGTTGTTCGGATTCCCCGGAGCCGTCAGGTTCACCGGCGTCTGGCTTCCATCCACAGGATCGGTAAAGGTGAATACCCCGCTCTTGAATGCCGCCGTCGGCACCAGCTGGTTCGCGGTGCGCGTCGTGCGGAAGCGCTGTACCTCGCCGTTCAGGAAGAAGAACAGCTTGTCCTTCAGGATCGGGCCACCCAGCGAGGCGCCAAAGTCATTGCGCACGTATGGGTCCTGCGGGCCGTTCGCCTTGGTGTTGAAGTAGTCGCGCGCGCCCAGCGCGTTGTAGCGGCCAAACTCATAGGCGTCGCCATGGAACGTGTTCGTGCCCCCGCGCGTCACTACATCCACAATGGCGCCGGTATTGCGGCCGAACTCCGCATCGAAATTGTTCGTGATGACGCGAAACTCCTGCGCGGAATCCGGATTGGCCGAAACCAGGCCGCCAGGGATGCCCGGCACGGAGGTGTCGTTGTTGTCCGCGCCGTCCAGCATGAAGTTGTTATTGCGGTCGCGCTGGCCGTTGATGGCAAAGCCGCCATCGTTGTTGCTCGCCGTCACCGCGCCGGACGACAGCAGCACCAGTTGGTACGGATCGCGCAGCACTAGTGGAAGGCTCGAGATCTGCTTGGCGTCGATGACGTTCGATAGCTGGTAGCTGTCGGTCTCGATCGGCGCCGCGCTCGCCCCCGCGACATTCACCGTGGTGCTCGCTGCGCCCACCGCCAGGTTGAAGTTCACCGGCAGCACCGCGGCGACATTCAACGTCACGTTGTTCTTTGTCACCGTCGCGAACCCGGTCGCGCTCGCGGAGACTGTGTAGACCGCCGGCGGCAGGGTGGCGAAGTTATACAGGCCGGACGAGGTCGTCGTCGCCGTCTGACTGCTCCCGGTAGCCGCGGATGTCGCCGTCACGGTTGCGTTTGGAACTGCCGCGCCCCCCGGATCCAGCACCTGCCCTGTAATGCTGCCGGTTTGCGACCATGCCGGCGTGCCCAGAAGAACCAAGCCCAGTGCGAATGCCCACAACAAAACTGCACGAAAACGACCCATTCACTGCCCCCACGAAAGATTTACTGCTTGATCACGTATTCGTTCTGATAATGCTTATGCACCTCACGGGCCAAAGTGTCATAACGTACCGAAAAGGTGACGAATGCATGGGAATGAGTGACAACTGAACGCATTTCGGGGCGAAAGAAAATGCATCCGAATCAGTTCTCCAGCTTTTTGAATTTCGTCTATGAGTTCAGCAGTAATCTGTAGACCCGCCATGCGCATCACGCTCTCTGCCATCACATCCCGTAAGAAGCCCCGCCTCCTCGACGACGCGCTCGCCGAATTCACCTCTCGCCTCGCGCACTACGCGACGATCGACCAGCAGCAGTTCCTCACCGAGGCTGCGCTCACCGCATCGCCCCAGAAATCCACTCGCGCACCCGCGAAACTGATCCTGCTCGACGCCTCCGGCCGTCAGATGTCCTCAGAACAGTTCGCCGCCTGGCTCGGACGCGAACGCGACAGCGGCACACAGCATCTCCACTTCGCCATCGGGCCCGCCGACGGATGGTCGGCCGAAACGCGCCGGCACGCAGACCTCGCGCTCTCCTTCGGCCCCATGACCTTCCCGCACGAGCTCGCCCGCGTCCTCCTCGCCGAGCAGCTCTACCGCGCCTTCACCATCCTCGCCGGACACCCCTACCACGGCGGCCACTGACGCGTCTTCCCATAAGGTGTCCACAGCGATCGGGCGCCCGATCCTGAACCCCGAGCAGCGCGAGCGGGTGAAGGGTTGGATATCAGAAACACGCTCCTCATTTTGAACGCGATCGAAGGTGGCGACGGCAAGGGATTCGTCATCTCGACCGGAGCGCCGAAGGCGCGGAGTGGAGAGACCTGCTGTACCTGTCGTTTTCCATCGGCAAATAGCCGAGTGCCCCATCCTACGCAGGGCGTAGGGTGGGTGTATCCGGTCATCCCAAAGCAACTCCTTCTCATCCCGACCGAAGAAGCGGCTCGAAACATCCTCAATCTGAACCCAATACAATTTGATTGACCGGCAAGTCCGATCTCACAAGGCCCACCTTATATATGAGCAACAGCACTGAACGTGAGCGACCAACGGAAGCGAACCCCACCAGCACAGCGGAAGGCACATCTGCTCCGACGGCCAGTCGGCGCGGACTCATCCTCATCAACACCGGCCCCGGCAAAGGCAAAACCACCGCTGCCATGGGCACAGCGCTCCGCGCAGTCGGCAACGGCATGCGCGTGCTCATGCTCCAGTTCCTCAAGGGCTCCTGGCATTACGGAGAGCTCGACGCGGTCGAGGCCTTTGGCGACAACTTCGTCATGAAGCAACTCGGCCGCGGCTTCGTAAAAATCGGCGGCGCGGAGACCGATCCCGAGGACATCCGCATGGTCGAGGCCGCATGGGACGAGGCGCGCGCCGCCATCCTCTCCGGCGACTGGGACATGGTCGTGCTCGACGAGATCAACTACGCCATCGGCTACAAAATGCTCGACCCCGCCCAGGTAGTCGACACCCTCAAGCAGCGCCCCGAGATGGTCCACGTCATCCTAACCGGCCGCAACGCCCATCCCGATCTCGTCGCCATCGCAGATACAGTCACCGAAATGCGCCAGGTAAAGCACGCCTACGAAAACGGCATCCTGGCCCAGCGCGGCATCGAGTATTAACCAGGGTCGTATCGACAATCAGGAAATCAGGACGGTCATTTCAGCTGGGGCTAACTTACAACGATCCCTCATCCCGACCGGATCGACGCATAGCGATCCGAATGCTAGCTGGGTTAGAACTATGACGATTCGTCATCCCGACCGGAGTGCGAGAAGCCTTTTCTAAAGATTCGTCATCTCGACCGGAGCGGCGAAGCCGCGCAGTGGAGAGACCTGCTTTTCCGCCAGCATCACCATCCCGACCCGGAGCGAAGCCCACACTCGGTCATCCCGACCGGAGCCGTGGCGCGCAGCGCCACCGCGGAGTGGAGGGATCTCCTTTTTCGCTCGCTCTCACGAAAGATTCAAATCGGCTTACCCCATCCGGCACTGAGATCCGTCCAGAAAGGATTCGTCGTCTCAATCAACGCAATCTTCTTTGCCCGGCTCCATCGCTTCAACTGTTTCTCTCGCGCGATTGCCGTCAATGGATGACTGTAGCGCTCTAACCAAACAAGCCGATGACATCGATAGCGCGCAGCAAAGCCATCGAGTTCGTTGCGATGTTCGCGCAGGCGAGCCTAGATCCTGCTGCTCACGCCGGTATAAAGAACCCGGGAGCGGCTTGCCAGAATGTAAACATAGAAATCCGGTTCTGTTCGCATGACTATTCCAGACGTTCGTCTTGTCGATCCGCGCGGCGAAGTCGACAAACACTTGTCATCCCGACCGGAGCGAAGCGGAGTGGAGGGATCTGCTGTTTGCGCTTTCTCGCATCAAGGCATTTTTGGGCTATTAGAAGACCGGTTCTCCATCCTCTGACCGAAGCGACGTCCGAGTCCGCCCCTACTGCAACTGCGGCAAAGCCTGCAACCCCGCAAGTTGCCCCGGAACCCATCGCACCTGCTGCCCCGCGGCACCCCGCGCGTCCTTCTCCTCCGCCGCACGAAGCGCCTCCACCAGCTCCCGCGCCGGCATGGGCCTTCCCAGCAGATATCCTTGCAGAAAGCTGCAGCCGATCCCGGTCAGGAACTCCTGCTGCGCCCGCGTCTCGATACCTTCCGCCACGATGCTCAGGTTCAGCGTCCGCCCCAGGGCAACAATGGCGGATACGATTGCCGCGTCTTCCGTATGCGGAGCCAGGTCGCGCACGAATCCGCGATCGATCTTCAGCTCCGTCGCCGGCAGCCGCTTCAGATACAGCAGGCTCGAATATCCGGTTCCAAAGTCATCGATGGAAATCTTCACTCCCATATCGTTGATCTTTTCAAGAATCGCCTGGCTCACGTAGGGGTCCTGCATCGCCGTCGACTCGGTCACTTCCAGCGTCAGGCATCCCGGCTCCAGCGAATAGCGGTCCAGCGTCTCGCGCACCAGTTGGATCAGCCCTGTATGGCTGAACTGCAGCGGCGACAAATTCACCGCCACATTCCATCCCGAGTGTCCGTCCGCGTGCCACTCTCCCATCTGCCGGCAGGCCTCGTTCAGCACCCACTCGCCCAGTTGCACAATCAGCCCGGATTTCTCCGCCAGCGAAATGAACTGGTCCGGATACAGCAACCCCCGCTCCGGATGTTGCCAGCGCACCAGCGCCTCCACACCCGCCAGCTGCGATGTAATGGCATCGAACTTCGGCTGGTAGTGCAGCACCATCTCCTGCCGCTCCAGCGCGCAGCGCAGTTCCTGTAACAACTGCAGTTGCTCATGCGCGTGCGCGTTCATTGAAGGCTCGAAGAACCGGTAGCCGCACCGCCCCAGCGCCTTGGCGTGATGCATCGCCGCGTCGGCATTGCGCAGCAGCTCGTGCACCTCCTGCGCAAAATTCTCGTACAGCGCGATTCCGATGCTGGCCGTGATGCGCAGCTCATGTTCCGCAATGCGGTACGGCTGCCCCACCAGGCGCACCAGCTTGTCCGCAAGGTTCGCCGCGGAGGTGGGCTCGCCATGGTCCGCCAGCAGAACGAATTCGTCGCCGCCGATGCGGGCCAGCGTGTCGCTCGCGCGGATCGTGCTGCGGATTCGCTCCGCCACCTCCGCCAGCAACGCATCCCCCACATGATGCCCAAACGCGTCATTCACTTCTTTAAACCCATCCAGATCCAGGAACAGAACCGAAAACGGAGCCTGGCTGCGCCGGCTGGCCTGGATCGCCTGGTTCAGCCGGTCTTCCAGCAGCAGGCGGTTCGGCAGCTTGGTCAGGTTGTCGTGCAACGCCAGGTAGGTCAGCTCCTGGTTCGCGTTCTCAAGCGATGCCGCCAGCGCCGCCGTGCGCGACTCCAGCCGCATATCGATCACAGATGTGATCAGCACCACCGCCAGGCCGCCCAGCGTAGAAACAATCATCAGCGAAGCCAGCCATAGCGAATCGATTCCCGAATGTGCCGCGAGGCAAACGCTGTGCGCCGGCATCTCGGCGGCAGCCATAGCCGTGTAATGCATGCCCGCAATCGCGCACCCCATCACTACTGCCGATCCCACGCGCAGCAGCCTGACTCGCGACGAGTGCTGGCGCAGCCGGAACGCCAGCCACAGCGCCGCGCCCGACGCCACCACCGCGATCACGATCGACGCCACCGCCAGCGGCATCTTGTAATGAATCCCCGGGCTCATCCGCATCGCCGCCATCCCGGTGTAGTGCATGGCGCACACGCCCGCGCCCATCATCACCGCGCCCATCACCAGCTGGCGGTTCGTCAGCTCCTTCTGCGAAACCAGTTTCAGCGCCAGCGCGGACGAGAGAATCCCCAGCAGACACGACAGCCCGGTGATCCACGGGTCATAACCCATCGCGATCGGCAGGTGATAGGCCAGCATCCCGATAAAGTGCATCGACCAGATACCGCTGCCCATCGCCGCAGAGCCGCCCGCCAGCCACCACCGTGCCGACGCGCCCCGCGTGGCCGTGATACGGGCAGCCATGTCCAGCGCCGTATACGACGCCAGCATGGCGACAAGAAGCGAAATGGCAACAAGCCAGATATTGTAGGAAGCAGGGAGCATGAAATCCTGCCGCACACACGTGTCGGCAGTTGTATTGTCGGCGGTTTTCGCCCGTAGCTCGATTCACCGAAAGCAGCATTACTGCACTTTGGAAACGTCGCAGGGATTCCGCGTTCCGATTCAGAACGCAAAAGATTCCCCGTTTCGGTGAGCCCGCACTACAACTACCGGGGCGCCCTGACGGCAATGACCCTAGAACGCAACACGCAGCGCTCCATAGAGTAAAACTGAGAACAGGCCGGATGAAGCCCAACCCACGCAACGTGAGCGACCAAAGGGAGCCAACCCCGCAACGCGCGCCGCAGGCGCATGTGCACCGGGATACCACAAATCCAAACGTGAGCGACCAAAGGAAGCGAACCCAAAAACACGCGCCGCAGGCGCAATCGCCCGTGCGGCCAGCACATTTCACGCCGGAGGGGTTACGTTTTCTGCGCGGCCTCGCGCGCAATAACAACCGCGACTGGTTCAACGCGCGCAAGCCCATCTACGAAGCCGAAATCAAGCGGCCCATGCTCGCCGCCATCGAAGCCGTCACCGCCGCCATGATGGACTTCGCTCCCGGCCACGTGCGCGCTCCCGAATCCATCATGATGCGCATCTACCGCGACACCCGTTTCGCCCACGACAAGCGGCCCTATAAAACCCACGTCGCCGCCTGGTGGGTGCTCGATGGCCTTCAGAAGACCTCGGGTGCAGGCTTTTATCTGCAGATCTCCGGCTCGCAGGTGGAGATCGCCGCCGGCGCCTTCATGCCGGACACCGAACAACTCTCTGCCATCCGCCGTTTCCTCCTGGAGCGTCATGCCGAGTATCGAAAGCTCGCGCAGGCGCGCGCCTTCCGGCGTCTCTTTCCTGTGGACGAGAATCATGCGCCGCTCACGCGATCGCCCAAAGGCTTTCCCGCCGAGCACCCCGCCGCCGATCTCTTCCGGCAGAAGCGTTGGGGCTTCGGCGTCTCGCTCCCGCCGGAGACGGCGACGAACGCCGATTTCTCCGGAACGGTCGCGCGATATTTCCGCGCCGCGGCGCCGTTGGTCGCGTTGCTCAACCAGCCGCTCGTCGCGAAAACGCAGCGGCCACGAAAGCCGCTGTTCTAGGATGTGGATGTTGCTTCTCGCCGTCGGCTCGAACCCCGCCACCTTTCTTCGTCATTCCGAGCGAGCGTAGCGAGTCGAGCGATCTGCTGTTCTTGCCGCCGGCGTGTTGATTCAGCCGCGCACATTGCCGCAAAAGTTGTAGAAAACCCCCAAAAACCGAGAAAAATAGTAAAAATCACAAAGAAAACTGTGGAAATGCCTGATTTGCCGTTGACAAGCGGCGCCATAAGGCCGCATCGTGAACATCGGTAGGAGTTGCGGGAACCCGCATGAATACTAGCGATTCGCACTCACGGAATCGACGGGGCCGGGGCCAGAGATGGCGCTCGGCACGCGGGCGCGGAGCTTCCCCCACAGGCGCTCTTCCCGGCCAACGCCGGGAGGCGCGCTAACCGATGAGACACGAGGAGGATTTCGAATGGCAGCAGGACTGACCAAGACACAGCTGGTTCGGCACATGGCCGAAAAGCTCGAATTGACCAACAAGCAGGTGAGCGGGTTCTTCGATCTGTTGACCGAGACCGCCGTCAAGGAAACAAAAAAGAACGGCGTATTCGTCATCCCCGGACTAGGCCGCCTCGTAAAGGCAGAGCGCAAGGCGCGCATGGGCCGCAATCCCCAAACGGGCGAGGCCATCAAGATCAAGGCGAAGACGGTAGTCAAGTTCCGCGTTGCCAAGTCGGCAAAGGACACCATCGCGCCGCCCAAGAAGTAAGCCACGATCAAAATTCCGGAGACGGTCCAAAGCTGGCGCCGCCCCCGGAGTGCAGTTTGCAGTGCAGTGTTTTGTGAGCGTCCGTCTGGTTTCGAGAGACGCTCGGATGGCGTGGCCCAAAAGGTCACGTCATCTTTTCTGGCGCCCCTCAAAACCGCTCCTCTTCCTGAATCCCAACCCCCGTCATCCTGAGCGAAGCGGCGCAGGCGCGGAATCGAAGGATCTGCTTTTTTTCTGCACCCCGCAACCCACACAACCAAACGTGAGCGACCAAAGGAAGCGAACTCCACAAAACGCGCCGCAGGCGCAATCGCCCCGGACGGCCAGTCCGCGGCCAGCACCAGCATGCGTAATTCAGGTCGCCTCATCCGTATACCCCTCGTATGCTTGAGTGCGACACATTGGCCGAGGCTCTCACTACCGACACCGACCGCATCGCACGCGGCCTTCGCCAACGCGACATGGCCCTCCTCCACGGCCTCGTCCAGCAGTATCACTTCCGCCTCGTCCGCTATCTCATTTACCTGCTCGGCCATCGCGATCCCGTAGACGATCTGGTGCAGGAAACCTGGCTCCGCGTGCTCGAGCGTGGCAGCTCCTACAACGGCCGCTCGCGCTTCGAGCCCTGGCTCTTCGCCATTGCCCGCAATCTCGCCATCGACCATCTCCGCAAACGCCGCATCGTGTCTCTCGATTCCAGTGCGGATGCAAGCGACGATTCCGAGCATCATCGCGACAGCGCGCCGCCCGTCTCGAGCGCCCCGTCGCCATTCGAGCTGGCCGCCCGCACAGAAGATGCCCGGCGCCTCGCACACACGCTCGAAGCACTGGAGCCCATCTACCGCGAAGCGCTCGTGCTGCGCTTTCAGGAAGACATGTCGCTCGACGAAATAGCGGCCATCATGGGCGTTCCGCTCACCACCGTTTCGTCCCGCATCTACCGCGGCCTCGCGGCCCTCAGAACACAGATGACCCAATCAACCGGCATGAAAGGAGAACAGCATGCCCGCTGATCTTCACCACGCGATGCGCCAGCTCATCGATAAGTCTCTCGCCGGCGAGGTGTCTCCTCAGGAGTTATCTACTCAGGAGCAGCGCGCACTCAGCGAGCATCTCCGCACCTGTGCGCAATGCGAGAGCTATGCAAGCGAAGGCCAGCGCGCCATCGCCGCCCTCAGTGGCTTTTCCTTCGCCGCAGACCCCGGCTCTCAGGAAAAAATCCACGCCGCCCTCGCACTCCGCGCCCGACAGTTGCAAGCGGCGCAGCCACGCCGCGTGCGCATGGTGCGGATCGTCCAGGTCACCGTCGCCGCCCTCGCGCTCACTATCGCAGGGTCCTTCGGCGCCATGCATATGGGCGATCTGCTCGCCGCCCTGCTTCACCTTCCGGCCGCTCAGGCCCACACCGGCCTGCTCACCTTCTGGATCGCGCCATCCTGGTGCTTCTCTCTTTTATTGCCCGTACTGCTCCTCGTCTCCGCCCGTTCGGCGGACAGGAAAGGACAAATCCTATGAACCGCAATTTCTGGAATGTCGTTCCCCGCCCCGCGAGAACGATCGCGTGCGCCCTCATCTGCGTCGCAGTCCTCATCGGGCTGGTCGCAGGAGCAGTCCATGGCCGAGTGGTCGGCCAGTGCGCCGTATCGCCGGTGTTGCAATCGCTCGTCGGCATCGGCATGGGTCTGCTCGCTGGCTGCTTCGTCGCGCTCTGGGTCGCCTGTCTCGGCTATGTCTACGCGGACGCGCGAGACCGCGGCATGCCTCCCATCCTCTGGACACTGCTCGCCGCCCTCGTTCCCAACCTGCTCGGATTTCTCTTCTACTTCGCGCTGCGCCGCCCATTGCTCCGGTCCTGCCCCCGCTGCGCTCAGGCCATCTACATCGGGCAGCGATTCTGCGCCGCCTGCGGTCTCGACACCTTCCCATCCGGGCCCGGCGCCTCTCCGGCAGCGCCCACCGGAGGACTCAGCTCCAACCCCGCCTGATCTGCAAACATGAACGGCGGTAGGTAAATTCCTGTGCCCCAGCATGGCTTACCAAGCGCCTTATAGCGCCGTATATCGAGTTCTCTACCCAATCCCGACTACGATCCTCTAACCTTTTCGACAGCCGGACCTTTTCGTTGGGGAGAACAGTAGATGTTGGAGCAGGCAGCGGCCGAAGACGGGATGCGTCTACGCGACCTCCTTTCGGACCAGGCGTTCGCTCGCCGGTCCGGCAGGAAGCGCGACTATCAGCAGCCCTTTGAAGCTCTGAGCCGCCTCACCCGCGTCTTCGCCGAGCGCCCCGACGACGTCCTTCAGGAGTTGGTCGAAATCGCCGTTACCTGCTGTGGCGCGGACAGTGCCGGCATCAGTCTCGAAGAACCCAATGAAGCCGGAGAGCCGACTTTCCGCTGGGTGGCCATCTCCGGCTCCTTTTCGCAGTATCTGCAGGGAAGGACGCCGCGCTTCTTCAGCCCGTGCGGCACTTGCCTGGACCTGAACCGCCCGCAGCTCTATCAGTTGACAAAGCCCTATTACGACTTCCTGGGCGTCACCGCCGAACCCATTACGGAAGGCATTTTGATCCCATGGGAAACCGATGGGATTCGCGGGACCATTTGGGCGGTCGCTCACCAGCGCGAAGAAGCCTTCGAGCTCCAGGACTATCAGCTGCTGAAGAGTCTCGCGGACTTCATCGCCATCACCATGCGCCAGAAAAAGAACGACGGCCTCGCGCGCGCCGCAGCAAAAGCGGAGGCATCCGCCGACCGCGCGCACAGAATGGCTCACCACATCAATAATCCGCTGCAGAAATTGACCAACATCATCTATCTCGCCCGCCAGGGCGGACCGGACGCGGACGCCTATCTCGACACCGCCGTCGTCGAGCTTCGCGCTCTCTCCGAAAAAGTCAGAAACCTTCTCGCGCTCAAGTACCGCGAAGATTAAAACCTATCTCGTAAATCAGTCTCTGCCGGCTATCTCCGCAGATATTGCCTGTTGCCCAAAGCCGGTACACAGGTTTATAGTCCGGCGCGAGCTTCGCATCCTTCCCTCGAGGTGTTTTATGTCGACTCGTGTCTTCTCTCTATCTCTTCCGAGCCGCGCCCTCACCTTCTTCGCAGCCAGCCTGCTGCTGCCCCTCTTTCTTGCGCGCCCCACTCTCGCCAATGAACTAAATCACGATCACAAATCCAAAGTGGTCGGCGGCTACTTCGAAGAATGGAGCATATATGGCGCCGGCTACAACGTCGCCAATCTGCAGGCGAATGGCGTTGCAGATAAGCTCACGCATTTGACCTATGCCTTCGGCGACGCCACCCCAACCGGCTGCGCCATAGCGGATAGCTGGGCCGATTATCAGGATCCGGGACTTCCCAGTGTCAGCGGCGCGCCTTACACCGGGCCCCTCTACGGCAATTTCGCCGCTCTGCAGCAGCTCAAGCAACTGCACCCCAATTTGAAAGTTCTGATCTCACTCGCCGGCGCCGGCGGTTTTTCCGCGGCTGCAAGTTCCGCTGCCGGCCGTCAGGCCATGGTCGCCAGCTGCATCGATCTCTTCATCAAGGGCAATCTCGCCCCCGGAATTTCAGCAGCGGGGGTCTTCGACGGCATCGATATTGACTGGGAATTTCCCACCGCCGCTGACACAGTAAATGCAACGGTGCTGATCGAGGAATTTCGCAAGCAGCTGGACGCATTGGGAAAGGCCAACCACAAGCACTATCTGCTGACCATGTTCGGCCCCGCCGGCCAGCAGAATTTCTCTAACATTCAGCTGGCCGACGTCGCGCGCCAGCTGGACTTCTTCAACCTGCAGGGCTACGACTTCCACGGCACATGGGAGACTTCTACCAATCATGCGTCTCCGCTCTTCGACGACAGGCAGGATCCCGACGCCTCCGAGAATTTTTACATCGACTACACGGTTCGCTCGTATCTTCAGGCCGGCGTCCCCGGAGAAAAGCTCGTTCTCGGCATTCCCACGTATGCGCGCGGCTGGACCGGCGTTCCCGGCACCAACCATGGCCTGTATCAAACCTCCACCGATGCAGCTCCGTTTCCTCCGTCCGATTATCTGCAAACGCCCGGCGTGATCACCTATCTCACGGTCACCGGCCTCACCGGATATACGCGCCATTTCGATTACCGTCGAATCGCCGTGTGGATCTATGACCCCACCACGCAAACCTTCTGGACCTACGATGACCCGTTCACGGTGTGGCTCAAAACTGCGTACGTTCGCACGCGCGTTCGTGGCGGCCTCGGAGGCGCATTTGTCTGGGCTCTCAAGGACGACGATGCCAGCGGCACCATCGTAAAAACCATGGCCGCCGGCCTCCGTTAATCCCGCGCCAGTTGGAATCTCAACCTGCACTACTCGTCATGGTTTGCCCGGCCGGAACTAACATTCCGGCCTGCCAGCATGCTGCGAGTGGACAGTGTTCATCGAAAATGGACAGTGCGCCACGGAGTCCAGAGCCCTCGCCATTCTCTTAGCTGCTGATTACAGACAGGTAGCACCCAGCGCGCCAATTGGAGCCTTGCTTGCAAACGTCACTGGGCAGGAGGCTTCCAATGCAATACTTCCTGAAAAATCTCTTCTGCGTGGTATCAGTTTCCGTCTTGGCGTCGGTGGCCAATGCCCAGATCTCGCCGAACCTTCCCAATCCGACCGCTGCGCCGAATCCGCTGACGACGACACTATCCATTTTTCGCAGCAATATGCAGGACAAGATCATGAAGGCGGCGGACGCGATGCCAGAATCCAGGTACAGCTACCGGCCGACGAAGGATGTTCGCTCGTTTGGCGAGATCGTGACTCATGTGGCGGACATATCCTACTTTCTATGCTCAAACGCCAAGGGTGTAGCGAACCCCGCCACGCCTACCGCGAAGCTTTCGAAGACCGAGATAGTTGCCTACCTCAAAGGCTCGTTCACCTACTGCGATGTCGCGTTCTCCAGCTTCACCGATGCGCACCTCAATGATCCGGCGGATTTCTTTGGCTACAAGACGAACAAGATGTTCCTCCTGACGCAAGCCGGAAATCATGACGCTTTGCACTACGGCAATCTCGTCACGTATCTGCGCCTCAATGGCCTCATGCCATCCGGGGGCTGGTTCTAATGGCACGGCGGCGCACCGGATGACTCAACTTTCGATAGCTGGAGTGCAATGCACGAACGACTGCGTCTGTACTTCTTGCGGCGTAGCCGGAATTCAGGATATTGGGCAGTTCTGCTGGGTAAGACGACTACATTGGATCGCCATTTCTGACCCTTGCCAGCGCACATAGTAATCCCCACCCTCTCGACAGAAATAAGTCGAAGGGTGGGGATGGAATTGCACTATTCCAGCCTCAAAGCCAACAACTATCTCTGGGGCACAAGCGTGATCAGCGCTCCCATCTTCGGTGACCCTATCCCGGTCGCCTCGTCGAATCCACGCGTGGCCGGGAACAGGCCATTGTTGTTCGTTGTCTGACCGGCTCCGTTGATGTCGTGGAAGTATCCACTCGCATCGACGTTATAGAGCAGGTAAAGAAGCGAGTTGGCATTGCCCACCCTGTGATGCCACAGGCCGTCATGGTCCGCGATGACTGCCGACCACAAAGGCGAGGAAAGGCTGGTGCCGCCGATTCCGAACCAGCCAGCGGGCGAGCCGCTGATCGTGGCACATGCGCTGTAAGGCGTCGCTGCGCTTCCGGTGCAATATTCTGCATAGCCGGTATAGGGATCGGCGTTCGCGGATACGTCAGGCACCTCGCGGCATGGCGTTCCCTTGGCTGCCAGGGAGCACTGTGTCGTGCCATTGCCGTAGGTTGTATTCGCATTCGTGATCCCAGGACCGGATTGGTAGCGGGGCCGGCCCCAGAACTGGCTGCTGCCGCCGCCGCCCGCGCCGGTCGCACCGCACCAGAAGAAGCCTGGTTGGCCGCCTTCGTTCGCGCTGGCGTTGCACAGGTCGTCGACATTCCAGACCGTCTCCACGCCTGTCGGGTACCGGGGATTGGGGTTTGAGTCCGGATTGAACGATTCGAGCGACGTGCCGCCAACGCTCGTCACCCAGGGCTGTGACGGAGGGTCAAGGACGTTGACGATCGTCGTTCCATCGCTCCGTATGCACGAGAAAGCCCCTGTATCGCCCGATGCGCCGAACACGCTCTGCCCCTGCAACGCCATCTGCTGGAAAATCAGGTTTTCCGCCTGAACGTAGCCTGCACTGAGGTCGTTCTCGCACACCGCCCAGCTTGAGCTCACGACATCCGCGATGTCATCGTCTGCGATCTTCGTGTACTCATCCAGTGTCGTCTGCCCGGAGAAGTCGTTCGGAGCGTTGTAGACCAGGATCTGCCGCGCATGCGGCGCGATCGCGAGCTGCATTTCGATGTCGGCGTCTACCTCGACGTCTCCTGAGTAGCCGTTAAAATTCGCCGGACATTCATCGCCCACTGGGCAGATGGGATTGAGCGGGCCGCCATCCACCGTGACGTCTGTAAGCGGCGGCTTGAAACCGGGCCCGTAGAAATACTGGGCCCAGGTCGCAATGTCGGATTGCTGATATGCGGAGAGCTCAAAAACCGCGAGGTGCACGCCATTCCCCTCGCCGAAGGATCCCAAGTGCGGCGCACCGTAGATCGCGTTGTCCTGCGATGGCGTCAGGCCGCTGCATCCCGGGCCGCCGCCGTAGCCATACGGAAATCCAACGCCGTTGTTCACCGCGTTGTAGAGCTGGGCTATGGTCACATAGGGCGTATCACAACTGGCACTCGGAGTACTCGAATGTACGTGACGCACAGCCTGCGATTGCAGGCGCACGGTATTCGAGAGGCCGACGACGCCTAGAACCGCGGGAGCCAGGTCTTCGCGGAACTGGATCTCAGAGGCGTTGGAAAAATAATCGATGCCTTTTCGATTGCGATAGTTGTGCAGGGTGGTCCTGAGCGTTCTCTCCACCATGCTGCTGGGCGCGCTGACGCGCAGCAGGAACGGGGACGATGTCTTCTCTACATCCAATCCGCTCTGCCGCAGATAGTCTGCCACCGCGGCAGCCTGCGCCGGGTCCGGGGCAAACCGCGCGTTGAACTCTCCCTTGCTCAGCCACTGCTGGCCTTTGGCGTTCGGCTTGTAAAGGTCGGTCAGCAGTTTCTCCATACCGGCCGCGTCGCGCGATGCAAGAACAACCTCGAACGACATGTGCGGGCTGGTGAACGCACCCATATCCATATCCGTTGTCGGCTTCACGCTGCCGCCAACCGTGGCAAAACCATGATCGGCTGCAACACATTTTGTGGAAAGGCTCAGCAACAGAGTGGCCGCTGCGAAAGCGCAGCACAGCACACGTGCTCTCGAAATCATAGACATCCTCCAGATTGTCAGTTCGGTCCCGACAACGTGCCCGATGGGCGCATCAACACATCTACATCGATTTGGAACGTGACGATTTGGGGGATGGTCAGTGCAAGGAATGGAATACTGCAAATGCCGCCAAACAGTATCGCTGCACTCTTAGCTTTGTCAACTCGCCCCGGAAATCAGCCGTTTCACCACACAGAAATACGTTCTACAGATTGGCCTTCTTGCCAACCGACGCGCTGTATTCCGGATGCTTGCTCAAAAAGTCTGCGGCAAGCGGGCAGATCACATCCACGCGAAGTTCGTTCTTCTTCGCATACTCGAAGGCAGTCCGCGCAAGTTCCGTAGCCAGCCCCTGACCTCGCAGTGCGGCCGGCACTTCCGTATGCCAGATCGTCATCCAGCCCTGGCTGTCGGTATCGAATTCCAGGTAAGCGACCTCGCCGCCTTCTTCAATCTCGAACCGGCTTCGTGTGACCTGGTTTCCCGCATTGCTCATCAGCGAACGCTCCAGACACATCGCCCATCGGCCGCACCTCAGCGTCAATTCCTTGTTATGCGACTGCGGTCACTGTCTCGCGTGATCAATCATGCGGCCCTGCAGGGTTTGAAAACGTGAATCGTCGCGGGATGCAGCCCACTTCGGGTCCGTCGACATCGAGATGAGGAACGGAGAACGATCGGCATACGCCTTATCGAGCCAGGCATAGGTATCGTCTGTGTCTTTCACGGACAGATAGATGAGCGCAATAAGGTATGGGTCGACAAACGTATGAGCGGAAGCGTGCTCGAGCGAGTGCGCGGTCTCGATCGCCGCCTTCCGATCACCCGACTCTCCCTCGGCATATCCAATCTCGGCGGTGATGATCGGCGGTTCAAAGCCGTTCACCGCTTTGAAGCGGCGGAGGGTGTCGAGTGCCTCCGCGTAGCGCCCTTCGCGTACCAGAGATTTGCCGACTCCCCAATAGGCGATAGGAGAACGCGGATCTGCGGCGAGCGCCTGGCGATAGTAGCGGATCGACTCGTCATAACGGCCGGCGTAATACTTGACGCAACCCAATTCTCCAATCAGTACTGGGGACCGCGGATCGAACTCGAGCAGCCGACGCACGTCTTCCTCTGCATGCCGGATGTGTCCGCCGGTGTGCAGCAGGTGTGCAGTGCAGGCGAGCGCAGAGATCGCAGCATCGCGCGCGTCCGCAGCATTTAATTCGCTTTGCGCGCCGGGGTAGTCCCAGTCGTAAACCAGATGAATCACTCCCAGCATGCCATGAGCCTCTAGCAAGGAAGGATCCAGAGCGAGTGCTCGGTCGGCATACTGCCGCGCCAGCGGCATATGTTCGCGCGCCGGTTCAAAGTAAAGGCCAAGCACAGTGTGGCTCGCCGCCAGAGAGGCGTAGGCAAGCGCAAAGCCAGCGTCCTGCCGGATCGCATCCTCGTAGTGGCCGATGGCGGTATGCAGACCTTGCGCGGTCTGCTCGCGAGCTGCCGATTCCCCGCGTAGCAGGGACTGGAATGCGCCAGCACTCGAAGTGAGCGGGCGCCGCGCGTGAGCCGACTGCCGCGCATCGAGCTCAATGCCCAAACCCTCGATCACATCCTGCGCTATGTCCGCCTGCACCGGCCGCAGGTCCGCTTGCTCCGCCAGGTACTCACGGCTGCGCAGCACCGATCCATCCTTCACGTTGCTGAGTTCCGCATCCACCACCAGGTCCCCATCTGCGTTCTTCCGCAATGCGCCGGTCAGCAGGATCGTCACCCCCAGCTGGCTCGCCGCCGAATCTCGATGCACACGGTCCACCGCTGCGCGCGACATGACCTTCAGGGGCGGAATCTCCGAACATTGGCGAATAAGATTTTGCGTCAGTCCCTCCGAGAGATAGCCGTTGGCGGCGACTCCAGTCTGGTTGGTGAAAGGCAGGATGGCCATCGCGATCGGGCCCGATGCGGCTGCAGGATGCTGTTGGCGAAGCATTGCCGCTCCGGCGATCAGGAAGAGAATGCATGCGGCAGTGATCCACCACAGGCGCTTGCGCGTCGATCGAGGAGGGGCCGCCGCCACGGCGAACGGAGCGGCCGGAAGGGATACCATCCTGTCTACGGCCGGCGCGGCAAGCGGACGCTTCATGAAGGTGGCACGGTACCCGCCCTTGGGAACATCGATGATCAGCGGATCCTGCTTTCCATCTTCCGCGTAGTACTCATGCAGCCGGCTGCGCAGGCGTCCTGCCTCGACGCGCACAGTCGCGTCAATCGAGGAGTCGTAGGAGGCGTCTCGTTCAAAGACATCCACCGCAATGGTGTATTCCTTGAGCACGTCCGAACCAGGATCGAAGGATTTTTCGACAACATATTTCAGGAACCGCTGGCTGCGTTGTGCGCCGGCGAAGATGTGCGAGCCGAGTATGCGTGCCAGCTGCGCCCGGATCTCTTCCGTCGTGGGCGAAATGCTCGTTGCTTCAGTCGCCACCGGTATCTCCAAGGCACTGATTCGAAAAGCGCGAAACGCGTAACTTACGGGCTGAAACTTCCCTTACCTCTCGTTCTGTTCGAGCCTATGCAACGCAAGCAGCAGTACCGGGCTGCCTGCAGGAAGCGAGACCGAACCCATGATCAGCAACAGAAATACATTGCTCCTGCTGTCAGCCACGTTGCTGGCCGCAAGCATAAGCCCCAATGCAATCCATGCTCAAGCTCCAGCCAACGTCACTGTAATGGCTACAGGCCTCGACGGCCCCCGCGGGCTCAGGTTCGGCCCCGACGGCATGCTCTATGTCGCCGAAGCCGGAACCGGCGGCACCACCTCAACCGTGGGTCAGTGCACGCAGGTTGTACCTCCGATCGGTCCTTACAAGGGTGGCAATACCGCCCGCATTTCTCGGTTCGACAAGGGATGGAACCGCACCACCGTCGCCTCCGGATTCCCATCCTCAGTAGCCGCGCAGGGCGACCTCCAGGGTGTCGCCGACTTGGCCTGGGTGGATGGACACCTTTTGGCGCTGTTGGCAGGGGGCGGTTGCTCTCATGGCAATGCCAACCTTCCGAATGGGATCGCCCTCGTAAACACCCACAATGGATCCTGGGAGATCATTGCCAACCTCAGCAAGTTCATCCAGACCCATCCGGCGATGTATCCCAATCCGGGGGACTTTGAGCCGGACGGTGTCCCTTACAGCATGATCGCCTACCGGAACCGCCTCTATGCCGTGGAACCGAACCATGGGCAGGTGTTTTCGATCGGCGGCCCGAACGATATCTACACCGCCCTCGACGTCTCCGCCTCCCAGGGTCATATCGTTCCCACCGCTATCGCCGAACGGGACGGCGACTTCTTCCTCGGCAATCTGAACTTGTTTCCCATTGAGCCGAACTTCGCCCGCATCCTCACCCTTTCCCGCTCGGAATGCAGCCGCGCCAATGTTCCCGGGCTGCAGGACGAGGGTGGCTCGCGTTCCCTGCACATCGTTGCTTCAAAAGCAGGTTTCACAACAGTTGTCGGGACCGAGTTTGGTCCGGACGGACTGCTGTATGTGCTCGAGCTTTCCGACTTCGCCGGTTTTCCCGCGGCGGATAAAGGCAAGGTGGTGCGCGTACGGCATGACGGCACCATCGAAGATGTGGCGGATGGTCTCACGGGTCCTACCGCGATGACCTTCGGTCCGGACGGCCGCCTGTACGTCTCAAACTTAGGCGCGGCACCAGCCGGGATGGGTCAGATTGTGCGGATAGAAATTCCTTAACGGAATGCCGCAGAGATTGAACGGGGGGAGGCGCCACTCTGATCTAGCGGTCAGATCTGGCGTCTCCCCATTTTTTATGCGAGACGAGATGATTCAGCCATCAGATCGCTCGCCCTCGGGACGCTCAAAAGTTGATCGGCGACTGTGGCGTAACGTACTTCACGACCTCGCGAAGAATGTCGAAGGCGGCTGCGTCGGTGGTAGCGTTTTCGCTCTTCGTAGCCTCGACCGTGATGGTCACTCCGTTGGCCAGGTTATAGGCGAAGGCGCCGCTGTAGCCGTTGATAGATGGGTTCTGCAGGATCCAGCCGTTGGCCACGACAAAGCCATACGCAAAATACAAGTCCGGCCGCTTGTTGCCTTTCCACGGAGCGATCTGCTCCTTGAAGTGCGCAGCGGAAATCAAACGGCCGGTTCCCAGGATCGGCCCCCATTTGCCGACATCGTAAAGGTTGGAGATGGGCAGTCCCGGCGTCGAGCCCCAGGAGGGATTCCAGTAGGTGCAATCCTCGTAAGTCTTATTGCGCTCGCTGGTAAATGCGTGCAGCACTGGCCCAGGTATCTCTTCGTTGGCCGGGAAAGAGGTGTCTTTCATCCGCATCGGCCTGAAGATATTCTCTTCCTCCAGCTGCCCAATGGACTCATGCGTGGCGCGCTCGATCACCTGGCCCAGGATGACGTTATCGGTGTGGGAATATTTCTGGTCTGTGCCGGGCGCAAACTGCATCTTGCCGTGGCGCACCGAATAGTGGATCAGCTCGTCATCCGTAAACGTTCGGAACGGCTGCGCCTCCTGCAGCTTGCCGAAATCGTCGACATATACGTAGTCGATGTAGCCTGCGGTGTCGGACACCAGCATCCGCGGCGTCACCTGATCGGCGCCCAGCAGGTTCGGGAACCAGCGCGAGATCTTCTGGTCCGGGTTAATGCGCCCTTGCTCCTCCAGCATCAGCAGCAGCGTGGACATGAACGTCTCGGCAATCCCGCCGATGCGATAGTGCATATTCGTGACCGCCGGGAGCTCCGTCATCGAACGGCCAAGGGCCGTCGTCAACAACTCGCGGTCGCCCTGCCATATGCCGAACTCGATCGCCTTCGTGCCGTCCTTTTGCGCCCGGTCCTGAACAATCTTTCGAATCGCCTCCGAGTCGGTGCGCGGCGGAGGAGTACTTTGAGCCCGCAACGCGATGGCCCACACAAAGCTCACCACGGAAAGCATCCACGCCACAGCGCGATACATGTGTTTCATCTTTTCTTGTCTCCGGCCTCTTTATCGCGTAGGCGTCTTAGGGCTTCTTTGATTCAGTGCTTAACGGAACCTTGAAGATCGCGCCGCAGTTAAAAGTGGATACCTCGAACCGGTAGCAGCTGGCTTCGTCGTTTCCGCCATATACCGTCGTTCCGTAAAGCGCGCCCTGGTAGGAGATCACTCCCGCACGCGGGTTGCTGGGAGTGTTCGAACCCTGGCTGAAGGTAGTGAGCAGCGTCTCTGTCCACTTGAACCCGCTTGGCGGAGGCGGTGTCAGCTTGAAAACAACGCCGGAGCCGGAACCGAATTTACTCCCGGGTCCGCCTCTTAGCGTCGTGCCATAGAGCACACCTTGACTATCGATAATGAGAGTGCCAATCGGGTGAGCGCCGTAAGCGTGATCCTTAAAACTATAGGGCACCGTCTCGGTCCAGCCGCTCTGGCCGTTCCCGGGCGGCGTCAGCTCAAAGACCACTCCTCCGCTGTACCCATAACCGTTCCCACCAAACCCACCGTTATAAGTCGTTCCGTAAAGCACGCCCTGCTGGCCGAAGACCAGGCCGGCCTGGGGGTAGCTGCCGTCTAAACACACGGTGGTCTCGCAGAAACTCTTCAGTACCGATTCTGTCCAGCCGGTCTTGCCCTTGGCGGGCGGCGCCAGTTTGAAGACTGTTCCGGAATCCTCGCTTCCCCCGTATACCGTCGTGCCGTAGAGCGCCCCCTGCCCATCGGCAATCAGCTCCGCCACAGGCTCAGAACCATCGTCGCAAGCGGCTCCCACGGAACAAAAGCTGTAGAGCACCGTCTCTGCCCACTTTGTTTCATCGCCCGGCGGCGGCGTCAATTTGAACACGGTCCCCTTGTTGATGTAGTTGCCGCCCTCGGAGGTCGTGCCGTAGAGCGAGCCGTCCGGGCCGGCAAGCAGCGAATCCTGCGGATAAGTGCCGTCGGAGCAAGCGGACAGCTTGCAGAAGTCATAGATGACAACTTCCGACCATTGAGTCTCGCCATCGGGAGGCGGCACCAGCTTGAAAGCCGTTCCGTATCCGTAAAGGCCGCCGCCGTTCGTCGTGCCGTAGAACACGCCGCCCGAGCCGGCGATCAGGCCTGCCATGGGATATTCACCGTCGTATCCATTCGTATGACCGGTGAAGCTATAGAGCACCGTCTTCTTCCAGGCGGTCTTGCCCTCGGCCGGCGGCGTCAGCTTGAAAGCCGTTCCCTCGTTGTCCACACCGCCCTCATACGTCGTGCCATAAAGTGCGCCCTTGTATTCGAGCAGGCGAGACAGAGGAAATTCGCCATCGTTGCCGCCGGTGAATCGATAGAGCACGGTTTCAGTCGCCCTGCTCGGGATAACCCACAGCATGCAGAGCACCGCCAGGCTGAGTCCTATAGCGCGATAGATAATCTTCATCGGTCTCTATCTCCCCTTCTCCAGTGCTGTCATCTCGAATCGCCGATCACCAGCAACGGCAACCATTCCGCGGCGAACCTTGCGTTCGCACACGGTGCCTGTGGTGTCAGAGGGGATGCCGGTGATAGTACGCGTTCTATGCGAGGTCGAACAAAGACAGACTTCTTTACGCCCACAGTTCTTCTGTCTCTGCTTTCCCGAATGAGAGTCCGGTCGCTATAACGAGTTAGCTGCCCACAACGATTGGCAACAAAATGCCGATTCGTAAGTGAAAGCCATCCTCTACCATGGTTCGGGGCGGACAGCGTGTGACCTTCCGAACTTGGGACCGGGTACTTTCTCTTCTGGTGGTTGGTTTCGCAGCCACCATTTGTGTCCTCACTGCTCCTCTCGCGAATGCAACACCGGCACCAGCCGGCATCTCAGCCCCGCAGAGCGTGACGGTCGAGGACGTAGAGCGCATCCTTACAAACGACAAAAGCAAACCGGATGCGGAGCTCGCGCGCGAGTTGTCCGGCCTCGAGCTCACAGAAAGAATGAGATCGAGGAAGCTCAGGTCGCTCGAGCAAATCGCCCCCGGCGCGAAGAGCCGGCAAGCACTGCTCGTGTTGGCCGATGCTGCCGTGTTTCTCAAACCCGCGCCTGCGGATGTGGTTTCCCAGGCCCGTCCTGCGTTGGACGAACAGCGTCGCATCCTCAATCTGACTGTGGACTATCTGGTCAAAACGCTCCCCAAACTACCCAACTTCTACGCCACACGAACCGTCGTTCGCTTTGAGGACAAGCCGGCAAAGAGCCGCACCAGCGCAACATCTGGTCCCTCCTGGCGGCAGGTAGGCAGCTCAAAGGTGGTCGTCGCGTATCGCGACGGGAAAGAGGTTATCGATCCTCGCGAATGGGGGAAGCATCCGCATCATCCGGAAGGCGAAGGCCTCATCACCAGGGGCACCTTCGGTCCCATCCTCTCCATCGTGCTTGTGGACGCCGCACGCGGTGGAGGGTTTACCTGGGCTCGTTGGGAGCGCGGAAGCGCCGAAACGCTGGCTGTATTTCGTTATCGCGTCTCCCAGGAACAATCGCACTACTCGGTGGGCTTTCACGCTCTCTCCAGCGATCAGAAAAACGCCCAGCAGACCACGGCATACCACGGCGAGCTGACAATCGATCCCGCCACAGGCACGATTCTGCGTGTGACCGTACAGGCGGAGCCGTCGTTGTTCTCTCCCATTCAGCGCAGCGACATCATGGTCGAGTATGGTCAGGTAGAGATCGGCGGCAAGACCTATACCTGCCCCATACGGAGTGTCTCGATTTCCATGGGCGCGAAAGGATTGCTGCTCAGAACAGACCCGTTCGGCGAATTCGCTCCGCCGGAGTCCCCTTTGTTGAATGACGTGACCTTCGATAACTACCATCAGTTCCGCTCTGAGTCGCGCATCCTCACCGGAGCTATCCCGGCCAGGTAAGTAACTCGCCCTGCTGTCAACAATTGACCTCTCTGTCAGAACCGCGTCGCCCCGTTCCTGAACTAACATGGCAATAAGTGACTCTGGATCAAGGACACATGGCCGATGACAGACTGGTTCGCGCGCCCCGTCCTCCCCGTCAGCAATGTCGAGGACTCGCTTCGCTTTTACATTGATCGGCTCGGCTTCACCAGCCCCTGGCGTTACGACGAGGACGGCAAAGCCCATGTTGCACAGGTCGACCGGCAGGGCTCCGCGCTTATCCTCGCCGATACCTGGCCGGAGAAGATTGGCAAGGGACTGATCTTCATCTCGCTGAACGTCGAGCCTGCGACACACACTGCCCAGGTCGCCGCCCAGATCGCCGCCTTGGACGCGCTGCGCGCGGAACTCGAGGCCAAAGGCGTCGTAGTCAGGGATGGTTCGTGGGGCTACCGGCTTCTGGTAGTCGATGATCCCGACGGCAATCAGCTCTTCTTCAACTATCCGGCCGAAACCGCATCCGGCAATCAAGATGGATCGGGAGCATAGCGTCACCACCGGCCCGGCGACAACCGCGGCAGAATGCGACCCGCAGCCCCGGTCCGACCTCACCTCCGCGCAGCACCGGCTTACGCTATTCTGAGGAACCTGCGATGGAGGGTTTCGTGGCATGGCAAAGCTCGTGTATGGATTGAGCCAGTCCCTGGACGGTTACGTCGACCACCTGAAAGTCGGACCGCCGGACTCAGCGCTCGCTCGTCACTTCATCGAGCAGGCGCGCGGCCTGACGGGCGCGGTGTACGGTCGCCGCATGTACGAGATCATGCGCTATTGGGACGAAGACCAACCGGACTGGGACGCGGAAGATCACGCCTTTGCGGCGCTGTGGCGGAGCCATCGAAAGTGGGTTGTCTCGCGCTCCTTGAAGTCGGTCGGCCTCAACGCCACACTCATCGGGGATGACTTCGAAGCCGTGATACGCGGGCTCAAAGCTCAGCTGGATGGAGAGATTGACGTTGCCGGACCAAACCTGGCAGGGAGCCTCACCCGGCTTGGTCTCATCGATGAGTATCGACTCTACCTCCGCCCGATCGTGCTCGGGTCTGGCACGCCATTCTTCGCCGGCCCCCGCCCGCCGCTCCGCCTTGTGGCCAGCGATCGAATTGGCGAGGACGTGGTCAGACTGATGTACGTTCCTGCCTGATCGCGCGATTCGCCCGGCGCTCCGCGCCGGCTCGTCAGGTCCGCTTTGCGTCGAAAGGCGAACTTCAAACTGAGACACTAGCCTCGACGGCAATCCATTCCTATTTCCCGCGAAAGGCTTCCGCTGGTCGGGGCAAGACCCGGAAGGCAGTTAGGCTAAAACAGAAACGGGAGGACACGCCTCAGGAATGCACGACGTCAGCTACCTTCTAATACTGGTCATCGGACTGCTGCTCGCCGTGGCTGCAATTGCCGGTCTGGCGCGCCGCTTCGCGATGTCCTACCCCATCGCTCTGGTCATCTTCGGCCTGCTCTGCTCGCTGATTCCGCGCGTTCCCCGCATTCCGCTGCCGCCTTCCATCGTCTTCTTCGTCATCCTGCCGCCGCTGCTCTATATCGCGGCGTGGCAGACTTCATGGCGCGAATTCAAGTACAACCTGGTTTCCATCTGCAGCCTGGCCGTCCTGCTGGTCTTCTTCACCGCCTTCGGCGTCGCATTTGCAGCCCAATGGTGGCTGCCCGGTTTCGACTGGCGGCTCGGATTCCTGCTCGGAGCCGTGGTTTCTCCGACCGACGCCGTGGCCGCAACCTCCATCGCCCGCAAAGTCGGCATGCCGCAGCGCATCGTCGATCTCTTGGAAGGCGAAAGCCTCTTGAACGACGCAACCGGCCTGCTCGCCCTTGAGTTCGGCGTCCAGATGGTCGTCCAGGGAACGACGCCGTCACTCGCGCACGGAGTCATCGAATTCGCCTGGCTCACCTTCGGCGGTGCTGCGATCGGCGTCGCCATCGGATTTCTTGTTATCTGGCTCGAACGCTGGGTCGACGACGGGCCGGTGGAGATTGCGCTCTCGCTCATCATTCCCTACGCCGCCTACCTCGCAGCCGATGCCGTCAAAGCCTCCGGAGTCATCGCGGTCGTCGCCTGCGGGCTGCTCATCAGCCGGCAGAGCTCTCGTCTGTTCTCGCCCCGCGTTCGCTTGCAGTCTATGGCCGTCTGGGATGCGCTCGAGTTCCTTCTCAACGGCCTGGTTTTCGTCCTCATCGGCCTGCAGCTTCCTCATGTTCTCGCCGGCATTCACGGCAGGACCAGGCTCAGCCTCCTCGTCTCCGGGCTCGCCTTTTCCGCGGTTCTCGTCCTGCTACGCCTGGCTTGGATGTATCCCGCGGCGCGCGTTGCTTGGTGGGTCCGCACGCGAATGGTTGGCCAGGTCTACCAGAAGCCGCAGGCCAATCAGGTCTTCGTAATCGGATGGACCGGAATGCGCGGCGTCGTCGCACTCGCAGCCGCCTATTCGCTGCCGCTCACGCTCGCGGATGGAAGACCCTTTCCCCAGCGAAGCTTCATCATCTTCCTCACCTTCTCTCTGATTCTCGTCACCCTCGTCTTCCAGGGTCTCTCGCTCCCCTGGCTGGTCCGCACTCTCGGGCTCGCCACGCTGGACAGAAGTGTGTGCGAAGAAGGCAAGGCCAGACACCTGCTGCTCGAAGCCGCCATCGCGTTCCTCCACGACCGCAAAAACTCCGCCGGCAACGAAAACGATCTTCACTTCTACGACGACCTGCTCCATCAGTACGAACACAAAATGACGGAGATCGATCCCTGCGGTCCGGATGGAAGCACTCCCAGCCAGAACACTCCCAACCTGACCATCGAGGGATTGCTGCTCGATACGATTCGACGCGAGCGCGAGGAGCTCAACCTTCTGCGCGCAACCGGACGCATCGGCGACGCGGTCCACCGCACTCTGGAGCGCGAACTCGACCTAAGCGAAAGCCGCCTCGCCTAGAGCACGTCGGCCGCCGTCTCACTTGCCGCTGATCGTCTCCGCTTCACTCTGCTCGCAATCGCGCATCTCGACAGCGAAAGGATTCCAATCTCGCTCGATCCCGGCATGGGAGTGGGGCAGCGCATCACCCAGGCGACCGCCTCCTCTATGTTCTTGATAGGAGGGACGTGTCGCCATCGGCTTCGTCGTTCTCGTTAGGAGTTTGCGGAGCATTTCGGAGCGGAGGATAGGCTCTCTATTCGCGGCGGGATGGCGACATCAGGGCAATGCACTCACCATACAGAGAGGGGAGATGAGCGCCTTGAAAGCGCTCCGATCCCCACCCCTCCACAAAGGTTGACCTCACAGCATTTCTCGATGAGGCCATCCGCGCCGGGATAGATCTCGTCCAGATGATCTCTTCGTGCTCTCACGGTCCGATATTGCGGTTCGGTTTTTGGTGCAACTAGGCGAGAGCTGGATTTGCAAGACTGTCCCGAGGCTAGTGCCGGACAACGCCGTTAATCGGAACCGTTCCGAAGTGATTGCTCGCTTTTGAGCCCGGGGCAAACATCAGCGTGATATTTGAGAACTGCACCTTATCTGATCCGGTGATGCAGACCGTGAGCTGGGACTTTTCGCCGTTGGGTGCAAACGGCGCGTTGCCCCCATTCCCGGTAGTGCTCGCCATCCCGACAACGACAAAACCGGTTGTCGTGGCGGCAACGGCGAAGTGGGCGGTAGGACAGTTCTCTGCCACGTAGTTAGGATCAGAGATCACGCGTGCGTTCTTCATGGTGAAGTGATGCGTATGTTGGTCACGCAGGGTCGTGTCGGTCGTGTTGTTGTCGATCATCCAAAGATCGGAATGCTCCATGTTCAGTGCCGCACGAAAATCGACGGCATCGAAATTAGGGTAGGCCTCGAGCGACCACGTTCCGCGAATCTCGTACCCTCCCATCGCGAAGGGGTTGTAGTCGTTGATCGTTCCCTTGAGTGTGGTGGAGCGCGGACCCTCAGCAACCAACACACTGCTCAGCGCCAGGACCATGACCGCAACTTGGGTAGACAACAGGAAAGCCTTATTTTTCACGGGAAGCCTCCATCCTCTTGATTCGGGACAGCGCATACTGCCCACAGCCTTAGTTCTTCAACGGTTGAAGTCTTTGGCGTGGGGCGAGGACGCTGCCAAACTGGTGCCGATCATGGCTCATGCACGCGAAATTGAGCCATGGGCGAAGGCTTACCAGCTTCTTATCAATTCCTGTTCTGCTAAGTCGCAGAAACCACGACACATCTGCCAGCTTTGAAGTTTTTGTGGGATAATCGTGCGATTTTAAGGGGGAAGATATGCCGGAGGTTGGAGGAGTTATCAAATTCGATCAGTTTGAGGTCGACCTTCGCGCCGGCGAGCTTCGCAGGAATCACCGGCCAGTCAGGTTGCAGAACCAGGTCTTTAGGCTTCTGACGAAGTTCCTCGAAGATCGTGGCGAGGTGTTGACGCGAGAGCAGTTACGAATGCACATTTGGCCGTCTGATGTGTTCATCGATTTCGATAATGGATTGAGCGCTGCTGTCCGTAAACTGCGAGTCGTGCTGGGCAGACCTCCGGGGGCCAAAGGCAACAATAGCTACATCGAAACCGTGCCGCGGGTTGGATACCGATTTATCTCGCTCGAGAATGGAACGGACACCAACACCAGGCGCATCATTTCCGTAGCGATTCTGCCTTTCACGAGCAATTCAGATAGCTCGGACCTGGACTATCTGTGTGAAGGCATGACCGAAGCTCTGATTGACGCTGTCTGTGAGATTCGCGGGATCGCGAAAGTAATCGCTCGTAATTCGGCCTACCGATTCAAAGGGCGTGACCCGCAGGAAGCAGGGCGCGAACTCGGTGTACAGGCAGTAGTGATTGGAAGTGTGCACCCCGCTGGCGACCATGTGCTGGTGAGAGCTGAGCTTATCAGCACAACTCAGGGTTTGCGCCTTTGGGGCGCCAGCTATCAGCCACTCATCCAGGAGCTTTCACTGCTTCCATCGACAATCGCATTGGCTTTGCGGGATCGCCTGGGATCGAAGCAGCGCACTGGGGTGCCGCGCGGCGTGTCTCATCGGTCGACTGAAAATTCCGAAGCCTACCGTCTTTACTTGCGGGGAAGATACTTCTGGGCCAAGCGCCCGGGAGCGGGTTATGTAGAAAAAGCAATTGAGCTGTTCGATGAGGCGGTTGCACTCGATCCAGGCTTCGCTCTGGCCCACGTTGGGCTGGCCGACTGCTACAACACATTAGGCGCGTGGGAAGCCGGCGTTCTGGAGCCGGCGATCGCATTGGAACGGGGCAGGGCCGCCGCCAATCGGGCACTCCAGCTGGATTCCAATCTGGCGGAAGCACACACCTCCCGTGGCTATTGTCACTTCCACTATGAGTGGGACTGGGGCTGCGCCGAAGCCGCGTTTAAGCGAGCCATTGATCTGAATCCCAATTACTCCCACGCTCACCACTGGTACTCTCACCTGCTGGTCGCCCAGGGAAGGATGAAAGAGTCGCTGGAACACAGCCTGCGCATTATCGAACTCGATCCTTTAGACCTGCTTATCAATTCTCACCTCGCATGGCACTACCACATGGGGGGACATTACGAGGAGGAACTCGAAGAATCGAACAAGCTCCTCGAAATGGAGCCGAACTTTCATAAAGCTCATTACTTCAGGGGTCTCGCTCTCGAACAGCTTGGAAGTATCCGCGACGCCGTAAAGGCACTAGAAAAGTCATATCAGCTCTCGGGAAGCACATTCATGCTGTCTGCGCTCGGACATGCATGCGCAGTTGCCGGTGATAGGGACAAAGCAGTTCACATACTCGGCACATTAAAGGAACTATCGAAGAGCCGCTACGTAGCGGCGTATGAACTTGGCACGATTCACGTGGGACTGCATGAATACGAGCATGCGCTTGATTGTCTGGAAAGAGCGTATATAGAGCGGTCCGGTTGGATACCATATCTCGCTATCGATCCAACATTCGCGCCTTTGCGAAGTGAACCTCGGTTTCAGCGAGTATTGCGGAGTATTTCAAATTCTTGAGTAACGCCGAGATTGAGCGGTAATCTGAAACCCAATCCGCAGTAGCCGGCTCAACTGCCTCCCCAGCTGGCTTGCGCAGATCTACAACAGCTGGATGCGCGCTCCACTTCCGATGTCTGAACGCGCGTGGCACGCTGTTTACGCCGTCAGAAGGCGTTGCCGCTGTTCAACGTATTCGTTGACTCTACGAATCGTTTCGTGTGGTAGCGGTTTCGATGGGTCAGGGCCTGGGGCTCGCGCCCATCTCGGAGGCCCGCGCCAGTGCTTGCGTGTCGATATACTCCCGGATGTTCGTCAGTTTGCCATTTTGAACGGTAATGTTGAAGACCCAGTGGTCCTCAAACCTCTTGTTCGTGGCTTTGATTTTCCCCGTAGCGAAGCCGACGACCAGAACCCGGTCTCCCTGCGCTATGAACTCGGGGGGCTCTGGATAGGAAGTTTCCACCGTCTCGTTAGCCTTCTGAAGTAAATCCTCCAACCCCGCATGCCCGCGGTACGTGCCGACCAGTGGCCAGTTCTCGCCCGGAACGATCCACTCGATATCTTCGGCAGCCAACGCCAGCAGACCTTGCTTATCGCGGTCACCGAGTGCCGCAAGAAAACTCTTCACAATCTGGACATTCTTTTCCGTGCTCATCGAAACCTCTCCTTTTCTCTTACAAGTGGTCCGATCTAATCGGACGTTTCGGGACCATCCGTCTCGAGCCAAATCACACCGTCGTAGATCGATTACTGCTGCTTCTTGAATAAATCCTGGAAGATAAGCTGACCCCAAATGCGGCCGCGTGCGTGCACCAGCGCGCCACCCTCGTTAAGCTTTCCCAGCTTGACGGGTGCGAACCCGAGTTGTTTGGCCAAATCCGCCACGGGAGCGATCGCGTCCTCGTCGTCGCTCGACAGAAAGACGACCCGATGGCCGCCCTCGACGATCGGGTCGGTAGCCAGTGTGGCCGCAACCAAGTGGTTAAAACCTTTCACCAACTTCGCGCGGGTGAACGACTTCGCAACGAATGCGGAGGACGGAAGACCGTCCAGTTCCTCAGGTGGGACTGGAAACGCGTTCATCGCGTCGATGACCGTCTTGCCTTGCCAGCTCGGCAGGGCCTTCGCAACCTCGCGATGTTCCCCGAACGGGACCGCCAGGATGATTGTGTCGGCCTCGAGTGCATCGCGCAGCGACTTGGCGATGACGGTGGGTCCAATCGCCCGAACCTGCGGTGCCAACGCTTCGGGCGGCCGGCGGCTCGCGACGGTTACTTCTATGTTTTTACGGGCGAAGGCGCGGGCGAGGGCCTGGCCGATCTTGCCGAATCCTACAATCGCATAGCTCATTATGTTTCTCCGATCTGTGTTGATATGGGTTCCCCAGTCTTCGCCGGCGCGGGTTATACGGTCCGATGTGTGCCGACCTTCGCGTAGACCTCGCGCCGTGAACGACGTTTGTGGGGTTCAGAAGGTCAGCCACTCACCGGGATCCGCCGATTTCAGATGGCCGACAAGCCGCCGTCGACGGACAACTCCACCCCATTCACGAAGCTCGAATCGTCTGAAGCAAGAAACAGCGCGACCGTAGCGATCTCATGAGGCTGACCCATCTTTCCCCGCGGGATCAGCGATTCGAACATCTCCTTCGCCTCCTTGGTGAGAACTTCTTCCTGCATCGGTGTGGCGATCGGCCCCGGGCCCAGCACGTTCACCCGGATATTCCTGCCCTTCAGTTCGTTGAGCCACGTGCGTGCGAAGGAGCGCAATGCTGCCTTGCTCGCCGCATACACGCTGAAACCAGGAAACCCCTTCACCGAAGCAACTGATCCGGTCATGATGATCGATCCACCGTCGTTGAACAGCGGCAACGCCTTCTGAACCGTAAACAGCGTTCCGCGCGTATTCAGGCCGAAGGCCGCATCGAAGTGCTGCTCGGTAATCTCGCCCAATAGTGCGGCCTCGCCCTTGCCGGCGCTCGCGAACAGGACATCGATCTTGCCCTTTTCTCGCTTGACCGTATCGAACAGACGGCCGAGGTCGTCGAGATTCGCCGCGTCACCGCGCACGCCGGTCACGTTCCCGCCAATCAGCTTGACGGCCTCATCGAGCTGCTCCTGCCTCCGGCCCGTGATGAAAACGTAGGCACCCTCTTCAACAAAGCGCTTGGCGCTCGCCAGCGCCAGGCCGCTCGATCCACCCGTGATGACTGCAACCTTACCTTCAAGCTTTCCCATAATGACTCCCCTCGGAATGTGTGTAGCATTCAGTACAGTCGAGTAGATTCTTTGGCGGTGGACGAGAACTGCTCGGGAGTCCTAATTTTTTGTCCATTCGTCCAAAAGATGGAGGCTGAGTTGGATCCGGTAACAGACATCTTCAGAACGATGCGCGTCACCGCTTTCGGTCTGCACAGGCTCGAAGCCACAGCGCCGTGGGGCGTGAAACAGGAGAATCAGACCGAAGAAAAAGTCACGCCTTCCGGCAAAAAGGTGCCACCCACAGATTTGGCGCACTTCGCCATGGTTTCGCGCGGCAACTGCTGGCTGAGTGTGGAAGGGATTTCCGAGCCAATTCCCCTCACTGGTGGCGATTGCTTTTTGGTGGCTAAGGGGACCTCGATTGTTCTGCGCGACAGCCCGCGCACACGTCCGAAGTGGAATTTCCGCGAGATTGGGGCCAAGGCCAACGGCAACGTGGCTTTTTATGGAGGCGGTGGCGCACCGACGACAATCGTCTGTGGGTCCCTGAGTTTCGATCGCGCCAGTTTGAAGCCGATCACTCAGTTATTGCCAAGCTTCATTCTGATGAAGGCCGATCAGGCACGCACGCTTGCTCTTCACAACACAGTGCAGGCGCTGGCGTCAGAAATGGCAGAACAGGCGCCGGGATCTGAAGTCGTCGCGACTCGGCTGGCCGAGGTTCTGTTCATCCAGGTACTCCGGGCGCATATCGCGTCGGGACCGGAACGCAACAAAGGATGGCTTCGTGCTGTTTTCGATCCTCAAATGGGCACTGCTCTGAGTGCCATTCACGGCAGAGTGAATACACCCTGGACGGTCGAATCCCTGGCCGAAGCGACGGGCATGTCTCGCTCCGCATTCGCAGCGCGTTTTAAAGAGCTACTCGGACAAACACCACTGGAATATGTAACCGAGTGGCGGATGCAGAAGGCGATGCAGCTACTACAACAACGTGACAAAAAGCTCATCGACGTTGCTCGGTCGGTCGGTTACGAGTCCGATGCTGCATTCAGTAAGGCGTTCAAGCGAGTTGTCGGGGCCAACCCTGGTGAATACCTCAAACGTGGTTTTGGAGGCCAGCGTAATGCCGGAAGGCGGAAGATTTTTGAAGCCGAGGATGCATAGGCCCTCTGAAACGCACTTTGCTCCAGCAAACTCTGGCCAGGACCGCAGGGTCTGGGTTTATGCCAAATCGCCAGGGCAATCACCGAAGCCTGATCCCTACCGATATGTCAGATTCCCGTCAGCGATCCATCGCCTGCGGAAAGCGCGCCCATCAGAATGAAATCGTTCGTGGCGGTGAATGCTCGCGCTGTAATTCTCCCGGAGTGAACTATAGATATACTGCTTCACAATCCCACCATGAAGCGGCACGTCCTGATCTTCGGGCTCGTCGGCGGCCTGCTCATCGCCATCCTCCAATACACCGAATACCGCTTCGTTGTCATCGAGCACTCCGTCGAGATCTACAGCGCGCTCGTCGCCATCCTCTTCGCAGCCTTCGGCATCTGGCTCGGCCTCCGCATCACGCGCCGTCACGAAACCATCCGTGAAACAGTCGTGGTGCGGGAAGTGCTTGTCCCCGCGGAAGCCCCCGCACAACGGCAAGCCCACTTCGCTCCCGATACCGCCCGCCAGCAGACCCTCGGCATCACGCCACGCGAGCTCGAAATCCTTACCCTGGTCGCTCGCGGCTTCAGCAATCGAGAGATCGCCACCCAGCTTTTCGTTTCGGAAAACACCGTCAAGACTCACTGCGCCCGCACCTTCGGCAAGCTCGGAGCCGCCCGCCGCACCCAGGCCGTCCAGCGCGGCAAGGAATTGGGCCTCCTGCCCTGAACGCGTCCCCCGAAAGCACGATTTCCGCTCCCTGCCTCCAAAATCATTAAAAAGTATGACGACGTCCGCCCCGTTTCACCGCATCGTGACTCATCGCATCAGGACTTCACAGCCTAAGGAGCCTCGCATGAAGAAAATCGTCCTCACCTTCGGCCTCATCTCCGGACTCATCCTCTCCGTCCTTATGGACGGCTCGCTTCTCCTCGCCAACAAGATCGGCTCCGGCCACAGCATGGCTCTCGGCTACACCATCATGGTGGCGTCGTTCCTTCTGGTCTACTTCGGCATCCGCAGCTATCGCGACAACAACCTCGCCGGCCAGATCTCGTTCGGTCGCGCCTTCGCCTGCGGCATCCTCATCACCCTCATCACCTGCGTCTGCTACGTCGCCGCGTGGGAGATCCTCTACTTCAACTTCCTTCCCCACTTCATGGACAGCTACTTCGCCGCCCAGATCCACAAGGTCCAGTCCTCCGGACTCGATCCCGCCGCCGCCGCTGCACAAGTGGCCGCCATACAGCACTCTCAGCAGCTCTACCAGAACCCCTTCGTCAACATGGCCTACACCTTCATCGAGCCCTTTCCCATCGGCCTCATCATCACTCTCATCTCCGCCGCCATGCTCCGCCGCAAAGCCCCTGCCGAATCCACCGCCGCACCGTCGGCTTCGCATGTGGCTGACACTCTGACTTAGCCCCAGGCCCGCGATGGCAGAATCACCACCCAATCAAGCGAGCGTCTGCTGAAGCCGCCTACGGCGCTTCCCCGCGCCGTCACATGAAATGCGAGAGCCATCCCTGACTAGGAGCACGTTTATAAGGATGAATCAGCCTTCGCTGTCTTCAATGAATGCATTGCCCTGCTATCGCCAGTTGACAGCTGAAGCCATTTGTCCGAATAGCCGGCTTATCGTCCAAGTTGCGACGAGAACGTGCTCGTTACTAACCGAGTTTCACAGCGTAAACCAGCTTCAGGGTTGCAACCACGTGCCTGGAATGTGTACTTTCCGTTCACCCACGGTATTCCATGAACACGGAAGACAAGCCGCGCACGAAACGAGGAGGATGCTGATGCGGCGATTGATTTTGGTCGCTCTTTTGGCATCGTTAGTTCCTTTTGCCGGAGCGGCCAAGCGCGTCACCGTTGCGCAACTGGAGCAGGCACTGACTGCTGGCCATGCCGCGCACAAATCCGACCCAGATATTGCGCGGCAACTTGGCGGCTTGGAGCTTTCCGAGCGGCTGACCGAGGCGACGCTCAAGCGGCTTACAACGGATCTTGGTGCGGGCTCCCAGGCTACGCTGGCCTTGCAATTGCTCGCCGATCAGTCGTCTTTTCTGGACCCGCCGGCGAACGAGCTGCAGTCCACTTCGGCTCCCGACAGCGCAGCGCAGCAGCGAATGATCGGGGCGGCCCGAAACTATGTGGCGCAAACCCTGCTGCAGCTACCCAACCTTTTTGCCCTCCGGACCACAAACCACTACGATGACAGCCCTTATGAGGTCAAGAAAGGCAGCTGGCCAGTTCACGCGGGGCTACACCTGGTGAGCACTTCTCGCCGGGAGAGCTCCATCTTCGACGAGAGGACCGATCAGTCCGGTTTTGCGTCTTCTGGCCACTGGCAGGAACAGTCCGGATTGGTTTCCGGGGGAGAGTTCGGGTCTACGCTGAGTATGATTCTGAGCGACGCGGTTAAAGGCAAGGTGGCCTGGAGCCACTGGGAGCAGGCCGCGACTGGGCAGGTCGCAGTCTTCCAATATTCGGTTCCAAGCTCCGCCTCGCATTTCGAGGTCAGCAACTCGATTCAGCGGAAGGCGTCGGTTGCGGGCACGGCAACGACCTCCGTCGGCTCCCACACCTCGACCATCCTCACCAGGCCTGGCTATCACGGTTCGCTTTGGGTGGATCCGCTCACCGGGACCATCCTGCGCACCACCATGGACGCCGACATGAAGGGGAGCGATCAGTTCAAGAGGGCCGCGATCATGGTGCAGTATGGTCCGGTTCAAATCGGCGAGCGCGAGTTCATTTGCCCAGTGCGCAGCGTGGCCCTCTCTATAGCGCCGGTCGGTGCCAATTTCGACCCGGTCTCGCGCATGTCGGTAGATGCGCCGACCCAATGGCTGAACGAGAGCCTGTTCACTGGCTATCATCGGTTCGCCGCCACGACGAGTATCGTCAAGGATGCGGCGTCGCCGCAACCAAAAGCGCGACCGGATCGTTTTCAGGACGTTTTTCCTCCAGTCGACAGCTCCGTCGCTTCGAAGCAAAAAGAGGACATTCCGGATGAATCCAAGCCGGCGGTTGTACCCGATCTCCCTGCTCTGTTGCCCGAACTTCCTCCCGTGCACGAGCTCGCTCAGCTAGCGCAGAATCCTCAGGCCACACCTACCAAGATCGTAGTCAATGTGAATCGAGCGTTTGTGCCGGTTGTGGTCCGCGATAAGAAAGGCCACGCAGTGGGCGATCTTAAAAAAGAAGATTTCCAGGTCTTTGACAGTGGCAAGCAGCAAGCTATCTCTGGATTCACAGTCGAGAAGCGCGAGGTGACTGAGAGCGCTCCGGCAAACGCTGCGAGAAGCGTCGCACAGGTAAGTACACCGAATACTCCACCCGAGGTGGTGGTCCTGCCAAAGCGAATCACCGTGTACCTTTTTGATGACCTGCACCTGAGCGGCGTGGACCTGGCATATCTGAAGAAAGTCGATGTAAAAGCGCTGGACGGGGCATTGGTCGACTCCGACATGGCCGCCGTGGTTTCCACCTCTGGAAGGGTCAACAGCGGTCTGACGCGTGATCGCACAAAGTTGCACGACGCGATCATGAGCCTGGAATCAAGAAGTCAGTACACATCAGGCGCGGGGGACTGTCCGAAGATCGACTACTACCAAGCCGACTTAATCGAGAACAAGCGCGATCCCACCGCTTTCGCAAATGCATTGGGGCAGGTATTCGCTTGTGACTCAGCTCTGGACAAGCAGCGGGATCTCTACCCGGCTCAATCGATGGTGCACTCCACCGCCAGGCGAGTTCTGCTCACTGGCGAGGAGGACGTTCAGGTAACCCTTGCTGCGATCAAAGAGTTTGTGCGCAGAATGGCCAAAATGCCAGGAGAACGCACCCTGATCCTGGTGTCGCCCGGCTTCCTGTCCATTACGCCAGAGGCCTTGAACTGGGAATCGCAGATCATAGACCTAGCAGTTGAGTCCAGTGTGACTATCAACGCGCTAGATGCACGCGGGCTGTACACAGGCGTAACGGACATCAGTGAGAGAGGCGTGACGCAGATCATCGATCTAGTCCGCCTCGCCGCTATGACGCATGCCGAAGGCGTGATGTCAGAACTTGCCGACGGGACTGGTGGAACTTTCTTTCACAACAACAATGACCTGAAGGCCGGATTCAAGAGTCTGACGGATGGGCCGGAGGTTGTTTACGTGCTCGAACTTTCACTCGACGGCGTGAAGCCTGACGGTTCCTATCATCGCGTTAAGGTGAAAGTGGATCGGGCAGGCATGCAGATACAGGCACGCTACGGTTACTCTGCACCCAAGCAAGAGAAGAACAAGAAATAGAAAATGCTTCCGGGTAGTAAAGCCACATGGACGAATAACGGGCATATCGGACAAGTGACCTTTCGAGCATGAATCGGCTCCTCCTCGCCAGTTGACGACAAATCGCCACAACTCACTCGTCGAAATGTTTCTAGACAGAAGCCAAATTGAACAACGCCGCAGCTGAGCGAGCTCTGGCTGGTGTGGTTTGCTGTGCTGGCGTAGCGGTATACCCCATGGGGCCGCCTTTATTGCGTTCGGCGGCGGCGAGCGGGAGCTTGCGGACTAAGTTTTAGTGAGCGCATTGGCCCGTTTTCGCCAGTTGATATCAAGATGCGTAAACTTAAACCGACTTCGGGGTAGTAATCACCGGAGCATCCATCATTGAGGAGAAGCGCGTTTCGGAGGATGAAGCTGCCTAGCTGTCTTCAATGAGTGCATTGCCCTGTTCTCGTCAGTCGAGAATGACCTGATGGATGATCCTCGACACTGGCAGACATCTCCTTGCTGATCAGGATGAGTCGATCGAGTTGCCCGTTGTACTGAACAGCACGACGCATCCGACACGCCCCGGATGGAAGAACCTACAGTTTGCAAGCCTAGGCCGTTGTAAGTGGCAACCAGTTCGATCTTCTGTTTCGACCTACCAACCCAGCTAGCCAACGAAGGCCGGTCGGCGCCAGAAAGACGATCATCGCCGTTACAGGGCTGCGGCGCTCTTGCTCGCGGACTTTTTCGACGAAGAAGGGGCTGGTTTACCCAGGGCCGCGGCAGTCTCGCGCCACAGCGGCACGTCATCCGCATTCGCCGCATCGACGTCTCCGAGCAGCGTAACGGCACGTTCGTAGTTGCTGCCGGCATTTGCAGCATCTCCACGACCGTGGTATGCCTGCGCGAGAAAGAGATAGTCATCGGGATCTGTCTCGCCATGCAGGGCGGCAGCTTTCCGGAGCGTAGCGATCGCCTCGTCCCACAACCCGTTCTGGACCTCGGCGAGGCCGAGTGTCTCCAGGCGATCTGGATTGTCCGGTTCCGACAGGAGCGCACGGCGAGCCAGCGCCAGCCCTCGCGCTGGCTCGCGCCTCCCGGGATCAGGGGCGGTGAGCAGAAACCACGCAAAGGCTCGATCGACTTCCGGGTTTGGGGAGCTTCCCTGTGAGTACTGCCGAAACAAATCTTCGGCCTCGGAATACCTGCCCTGGGCGGCGTAGTCCGCACCGAGCAGGGCCAAGCTTATGGCCGTATACGGACTGGCTGGACCCATCACGCGGCGCTCCGTCTCCAGCGTTTTCATCGCCATGGATTCCGATAATCGAAATTTGCCCTCGCGTCGATACAGATCCGCGAGCTGCCTTTCCGTCGATATCGTGTCCGGATCATCGGGGCCCATCACCCGACGTTGCATCTCCAACACCTGCTGCCCGAGCGCCTCAGCCTGGGCGTACCTATTCTCGCCCTTGTAAGCAATGAACAACGTCTCCATGGCTGCCAGTGTTCGCTTATTATCCCGTCCCAACACTTTGCGCCAAAACTCCACAACTTGGCTGGCAAACGTCTCCGCCTGCGGGTATTGGCGGTCACTGTTGTAAATGTTGGCCAGGTTGTACATGTCCATGAAAACCAAAGCGCTCTGAGGGCCGGAGGCGCGGCGATCGATTGCGAGCAAGCGTTCGCCGAGCGCCTCCGCCAGACCGTGCTTTTGCTCGAGGCGGTACACCCAGGTCAAGTTATCCATGACCACGCGCGTGTCCTTGTCTGCCGGTCCCAACAGCCGCTCATCGAGCTCCAGTGTTGGCCTCAGCAGGGCTTCGGATTGCGCATACTTCCCCTCTTCCGAGTAGGTCAGGGCCAGCTCTGTTGTGGCAGACAAGGTCTGGCGATTCTGCTTTCCCAACACCCTGCCATCCGCTTCTGCCGCCTGGGAATACAGCTTTTCCGATTCGGCATATTTGCCGGTATCGTCATAAACCTCGCCCAGGTCGACCATGATGGCCAGGGTCGCGGGGTTCTCCGGACCCAGCGCTCGCCGGCTGAGGGACAATGCCTGCTCGAGTTGCTGTTGGGCCTGAGCGAAAAGGCCCATACGGTCATCGGTGTTGCCGATGGTGCGGCGAATCGCAGCCTCCACTTCCGGCTGGCCGTTGAATTTTCCGCCGATGTTGGCGCCGGCGCGATCCAGCACGGTGCGCACGCTGAGGTTCGGATCGGGCTTTGCCTGGTTATAGATGTTTGCCTGGCCCAGTAAATCGTTCTGCAGAAAATCATTGACCGCCTTCGCGATTGCAGTCTGCCGCTGGGCCTCTTTCGTCTGTCGTTCGGATACTTTCTGCGCCCGGCGCGCCTGCACCGCCTCCCACGTGCTCGCTGCCACTCCCAGAGCCAACACCAGAAACACCGCCGCGATGCCGGAGACCACGGCCTTGTGCCGCCGCGCAAACTTCTGCAACTGATAGGTCGTGCTCGGCGGCCGTGCCACGATGGGCTCGTCGTGCAGATAGCGGCGGATGTCCGCGCCCAGTTCCGAAGCCGATCCGTACCGCCGCGTCTTATCCTTTTCGAGCGCCTTGGCGACGATGGTTTCTATGTCGCCACGGTAGATGCGATTGAGGGAGCTGAGCGCCATGGGCTCGTCTTGCCGGATGGCGCGGACGGCTTCATGAATCTGTCGGCCGATCGTATACGGCGCTTTGCCGGAGAGCATTTCATACAGGATGACGCCGAGGGCGTAGACATCGCTGCGCGTGTCGATATCTGCCGCTTCGCCGGAGACCTGCTCCGGACTCATGTAGGCGAGGGTACCTATGATCTCGCCCATATTGGTCTGCCGCGTGGCCTGCGCGTCGGAGTCGGTGAGGCGGGCCACGCCGAAGTCGAGAATCTTCGGCTGCCCGTCCTCACCGACCAGGATGTTTGCCGGCTTCAGATCGCGGTGGATGAGCCCGCGCTGGTGCGCGTGCTGCACGGCGTCGCAGATCTTCGCCATCAGTTCCAACCGCTCTCGCGTATTCAGCTTCCGGCTGTCGCAATAGTCGAGCAGCGTCTGCCCACGCACCAACTCCATTGCGATGTAGGGCTGCCTGCCGAAGGGAGTCTCCACCGCGCCCGCGTCGTAGATCTGCGCGATGCCGGGATGCTGCAATCGGCCGAGCGCCTGGGTCTCGTTCTCGAACCGGCGCAGCATCTCGCCTGTCGCATAACCTGCGCGAATCACCTTGAGGGCGACGATGCGCTGCGGGAAATCCTGCTCGGCCTCGTAGACCATGCCCATGCCGCCCTGGCCGAGCAGCCGGAGAATGCGGTAGCGTCCGATACTGGTGGGGAGCGGTTGCGGGTCTTCGGGGAGGTGGCTGGAGGTTGGAGGCGTGAGGACGGAGGTCGAACCGGGATCGGGTCCCAACGTCGGGGCATCAGCTTCGGGCAATGTCGATCCTTCCTGCGCGGGAGACACGTTGAGGGAGGCGGTGGCATGAGGATAGGAATTCCTGATATCGGCGTCAAGGAAAGGATTGAATACCTTGCGAGCTGAACAAGGCGAGCCGCAGCGAAACGCTATCCATTCCTGGCTACTGCTACCAGTCGGGCCACTCCTCGCTGCGGCCATTGCGGGCAAGTTTCGGACGGTTTATCAGCTTGACAAAAGACTTGGCAATTTCGGCCTTCAATATTTGCTAAATCGCCAACTCACTCATTGACAGAAGAATCACTTCCGAGAATCCGGCCTCTGGAGACCGATCCGGGTCAACTTTCGAATAGCCTGGGCGCATCGCGCTCAGTCGAGTTCCTGGGCGAGTCCGATGAAGAGCCCTTCAGGCCCGCCGATGTATACCCGATCAAGCGAGCGTCTGCTGAGACCCACCCGCGGCGCCTTCCCCCGCGCCGTCACACAGTAAACGTATGGGATCAGGCTTAGTGGAAGCTTTAACCCGGCTTCGTAATGACGCTACCTGCCCACCTTGATTCATCTACAACCACTCGCCACTCGCCTCACCACATCGTCAGAGTCACGTTATCAACCCATTCATGAAGCGGGGTGCCGGTGGGATCCTGGTCCAGTTGATATTGGACGCCGATCATATCTGGCCAGGTCGTATCGTTGACGGTCCACACCTGGTTGAAACCGTAGGGTTGACCATCGAAGACCAGCGTGTCGTAGCGGTACTGCGTGGGACTGATGCGCTCAACATACCACTGAACGTGGTGCCACCCCGCCGACCAGTGCGTACAGGGGATTCCATTCAGCACCCAACGATTGCCCTCGCTATCCCAGGTAGCCCAGTAGCCGTCTCCAAAGTCGCACTGGCTGCCGATCATGAATTCCTTGCCCCCGAGAACCTGCCACAGATCGAACTCCGAGGACCAGAAGTGGGCTTCGGCAGCGGGATCGTGGTAGATCCAGAAGTCCCACAAAAAATGGGAATTGGCACTGGTGCCCAACATCGTGTCCTCAAACAGCACGTTGCTCCACTGCGGCCCGTCGGCATACATCTCCAGGCTGCTGCCGCTCAGCGAGGGCTGGCTTTGGAAAGGCTGCATCCAGTAGTCGCCGGCGGTATTCGTACCATGCGCACAGCTGCTGCAGATGCTCCAGCCGGTCGTTTCGTTCTGCATCTCCGTTAACACTGCCGCGTTTGCCGGTGGAGTGGGCAGCACAGTGCTGCTGGCAGGTGGCGGTCCAACCTGGATCAAACTCACTTCAGATCTGTTGGAGTCGCCCTGAGTGTCCGACACACGCGCGTAAAGAAGGTGCTGGCCAGCGGTCATATCGATCGGCTGGGAGATGGAAGTCGCGGCGGAATTTGACTGATACACAGCTTGATCGTCAAGGCAAAGCGTCCACTGATTAATGGTGCCGCTAACGTAGGCGACTGCATTCACCTGAACATGGTTCGGACTTTGACCGGGTGAGGGAGTTTGCAACCAAATCCCGTGCACCGATCCATTCTGGTTGTTATATCCATATCCCGCGCCGCTGCACGCCGCGCTGGGGGTGCCGCTCCCCGACCCGCCGCTTGGGCCGCTGCCGGTTCCGGTACCCGTATCGGTACTTGGACTGACAGTGCCGCATCCGGCGATGACCAGAACCTGGAATGCAAATGCGAACGAACAAAGAAAGGTAAGAAAAATCCGCAACATGCGGTACTCCCGCTATGCAAAGTGAGATGCGCGGGTGCTGGCCGGGTTCTTTTCAGGTTTTGATCCTGTCCCTAAAGCCGACGACCACACGAAAGAACCCTCGCGAATGCGGATAGCCGTGCACTCTTACCAGGCCGCGTGATTGGAGCGATTGGTGTGTGATGGAGTGCTGACCCAAATCCGAGCGCTCCAAATCCGAGCACTATAGGATACGGTGGGCACTCGAGGTCGCGCCGCCAACTGGAGCGCATCGCCCTGTCGGCCTCAGTTGAGAGCGGAACCACCTACGCATTTCCAGTGATCCAATCGCCGGAACTTCGCGCGATGAGCCTGGACCTCTGATATCTACTCGCGCGTAGCGGCGGTCGGGCAACCTCCAACTTCCGGCACGCGCGAACATGCGCCATCAGCGATGCGAGCAAGAAAAAACCCGTGTGGCGTGACGTTGATCACGCCTCACGGGTTCGTGTTCATCGTGCGTGCCGTCGCTCCGGCGGAAATCAAATCCGAGCGGAGATCAGGCACATACGCATGGGAACGGATGCCTTATCGCACCAATCGGCCGGGTCCGAGTATCTGCGAAGAGTGGTTGCCGGCATTCGCGGGAAAAACGAAATGCGGGTGTGTACGTGCGAAATCTGCCATCGAGGCGCCGATGCGTTCGTCTACGGGGGTCAAAAGATAGGCGTGAATCTCCCCCTTATGGGGTCCGGCTTGCACCGTTGCCATACCCGAGATCTGTCCGCGCTCATTGATGTTGCTCGCCGCGATGATGAAGAGGTTGGAATCCGCGGAAATCAGCGTATTCAGGTCGGTGATCACATCGTGCTGCCAGATGAAGCCATGGGACCAATAGTTGTTGGCGTCCTTGAAGATGAATTCGCTTCCCACCACTTGGCCCCGGTTGTTGATACCGGTGGCAAATGCGGAAGAATCTCCCGGCAGCAGGCGCAGGTTTGTGACTCCGCCGTCTGCGCCGTGCTGCCAAACCGTGGCATAGTTGCCATCAAAACCGACGATTTGGCCGCGGTTATTAATGGCGTATGCGGAACTGAAACCCTCAACCTCAAGCGGGTAGACATTCCCGTCTTTCCACACCACAGCGTGAACCATCGTGCAGGTTCCCGAGTAGCCTACGGCTTGGCCTCGATTGTTAATTCCGTTTGCTAGACCGTCTTTATCGTTACCCACCAGAGGAAGAGGTTCGACGTTGCCTCTCTTCCACAACGCCGGCAACGCAATTCGATTGTTCATTGTGCCGGGCGGGCATGTGGAGTCCACCGCACCGTCTTCGGCAAATCCGACGACTTCTCCGCGGTTATTGATAGCGCTGGCCTGCCCATTAGTTCCGCCGAGCGTCGGAAGTGCACTCATGTGCCCCTCTCGCCAAAGAAACGGAACGCACGTCAGGTGTGTGTGGAAGCCGCAAATGTCTTCGCCGCCCGGATCTGGATCCGCTGTTTCGGAATAACCAACGGCTTCCCCGCGGTCGTTGATCCCGCCATAGTTATTCCAACTGTTGCTGCCGCGTTTTCCAAGCGTGCCCAGGTCGATGTTGAATCCGTAGATGCTGATCACCGCGCGGCCACTTGCAATTGTCGTACCCGTACTATTCTCCGGAGGGTTCACGACCCCATCCATGTTCTCCGCCCACCCCTGATTATTGAGGCCCATGACCATAGCGAAGTTGTTCTTGTTCTTGTTATTGCCCAGATCAGTAATTTTGTAGCTCTGTTGAGTGAACGCATTGCTAGCGCTACCCAGAACAATCGTCGTAACACACGGTATCCAAAAATTCCGCAACTGTCTTAGCATGTTCATCTTCCCTCTTTTCTTCCGGTGAAAGTGGCCTTGGCGAGATGACTGGCGATGTGCGTCGCTTAGCACTCGGCGTTTAGCAGTGCAGAACGGAATTGGCTCGCAACTCCACACATTCCTGCGGATACAACTGAACGAAGCAGGTGGCGTTCCATGTCCCGGACGACTACATGACAGAACAGGCGCAGGATTTCGGAGCTGAACCAGGAGTGGCGGACGAACAACGGCCGGGTATGGGCCCAAAACGGCCCTAAGGGCCCTTTGCTCCAACTTTTCATACTCGGCGCCGGGAGATTACGGAATTCGAGAACACCGGATAACCCGGAGTCTGGCAGAACGATTTCGATTGACTCTCAAAATGGCCAACATACATACTTGTCGGTATGTTGACGTCTCGCGGGAAGAAGCGAAGGGATCGTGACCCGGAGGGTACACGCAAACGCTTGTTGGAAGCCGCGTTTCAGCAGGTCTATCGATACGGCTTCCAGAGTGCCGGGATCGATACAATTCTCGCCGCCACCAACGTCACCAAGGGAGCGCTCTACTACCACTTCGACAGCAAGGAAGCATTAGGACATGCCGTCGTCGACGAAATCATCGCAAAGCTTGTCCACGACAGGTGGTTGCTTCCTCTGGAGCAGAGCAAAGATAAGAATGCTATCGATGTTTTGATCGGAATCGTACGTTCGATACCGACTCGGCCCAAAGACGTAAGGGCCGGCTGTCCCCTGGTCAACCTGGCGCAGGAAATGTCTCCGCTGGACGAGCAATTCCGCAAGCGGCTGGAGAAGCTGTTCCTTGCCTGGCGTCAGGGAGTCGCTACGCTTTTGCGGAAAGGGCAATCTCAGGGAACAGTTCGCCGCGATCTGAATGCAGACGAAGCTGCCAGCTTTTTGGTCGCGATGGTCGAGGGCTACGAAGTGTTAGCCAAGAATGCTCAGGATGTGAAGGTTTGGGAAATGGGAATCAAGAATATCGTGGGTTGGCTGAAGTCTCTTCGACCATAGGCAAACGCAAGCCGGGCCAATGCGCCGTCAACGAGCGTGTTCGATAAAACGTTAACATACCGACCGGTTTGTATGTCAACGGGCAACGAAGATTCGGAAGAGGCGGTTGAAACGGGGAGGGAACAATGACAACGATCAAGGTGTCGCGCAGACATCTGCTCGCAACGGGAGCTTGCGCTCTGGTTGGCGCCGTCAGCTTGCCGGGAACCGCAGGTGCCACAGCACTGCAAGCGCAGAACGTAACCAACGAAGAGGTAGTCCGCAGGTGGTACGCCGCGTGGGAGCAAAAAGACTGGGGTCCGCTGGATAACCTGCTTGCCGAGAATTTTACATTTTCCAGCGCGGCCGGCGACGACCACATAAGCAAGAGCACCTTCAAGACGCGATGCTGGGAAACACAGATCGACTTCATCGGACATTTCGATCTGGAGCGAGTCATGACTGGCGCCGACGATGCTCTCGTTAAGTATCTTTGCCACACCAGGGACGGCAAATCGTTCCGGAACGTGGAATACCTCCGCATAAAGAACGGAATGCTGGAATCGATTGAGTGTTATTTCGGCGCGCAATCCAGCTTTCCTTCAGCAGTGAGCACGGGGCAGAAGTAGCCGGCAGCCCTTCTCAGCCAGAGCTGAGAAGGATGGATCGATCGAGGGTTGCAGTAAACAGAAAATAACCTGCCGCTCGGTCCAGAAGGTTTGTAAAGGGAAACGTCGTACTGAAGATCGGCCGGAGGGTTCCATTATGATCGCCCGCAAGATTCAGGAGCAGAAGACCATCGCAGGTGCGATGTTTGTTCAACGAGCTCACGCTCATAGGCAGGTTGCGGCTAGCTCACCTTCGGACGACACGATTGGCTCCGCCGAAAGCGGATGGGAGTACACACCTGAATCGACAGCAGAAGATGGGTTCGACGAACCTGCAGACACATCACCGCCTCCGGTAACCCGAGCCGATGCGGCGAACCTCATCCAGGCCTTGCAGCAGCTGGTGATAGCAAAACGACAGGCGCCGCGAATCGCGTGCAAGGCAAACGGTAGAATCCTGTTCTTGAATTTAGCTGAGGTCGTTGCAGTCCATGCCGAAGGGAATTACGTTTCGTTGCAGCGCCAGCCGAGTCCCTATCTGCTTCGCGAGTCTCTATCCTCTATAGCGGAGAAGTTCAAGCCCTACGGTTTTATGCGTATCCACCGCTCTGTCATCGTGAATATCTCCGCCGTGGAGGAGATCCAGCCTCTACCAACGGGCGAGTACAGGCTGCGTGTAAAGGGTGGGAAGAACTACCTGGTAACGCGCCTGTACAAAGACCACCTCAGAGATCTCGCTCAACTGTGGGTAGGTTCAGAGCGCTTCCCCGGCTGACAGACAGCCAGAGCATTTGCGTTGTTGTTTGCTCTGATGAAAGCCCTGCGTCCAACAATCCGGCTCTACTTTCAATTAGCCGAGGCGCATCGCTCTCAGTTGAGTTCCTGGGCAAGTCCGATCAGAATTCCTTCAGGCCCGCGGATGTAGCACAGCCGATACGAATCTTGATACCGGACGACTTCGCCTACAAGCTGTGCGCCGCGCTCGCGAAGTCTGCCCAGCGTCTCGTCGATGTCGTCCACGGCGAACATGACGCGGAGGTAGCCAAGAGCGTCCACCGGGGCGTTGCGGTGATCCGCGACGACAGGCGGCGTGAGGAAGCGGGAGAGCTCGAGACGGCTGTGGCCGTCCGGCGTGCGCATCATCGCAATCTCCACGCGCTGATCGGCAAGTCCGGTGACACGTCCTGCCCATTCTCCTTCGATCGTGGCCCGCCCTTCGAGCTCAAGGCCGAGCTCTCGAAAGAAATCAATCGTCCCCCCGAGATCATCGACAACGATTCCTACGTTATCCATCCGTTTGAGCGCCATGCGTCGAATCTACAAGATGTCGCCTGGATGCGACTACGGGCGTAAGCCCTCTTGGTAAAGTTCAATAGGCGCAGGAACTCCGGCTCCGGCATGAAGAAAGCGCGAGGCCGACCAGACGCCGCTTTGCAATAACGCAGGCCGTTGTCCCCGACTCGCGAAAGCGTTACAGTCGAAGTGTGAAGCTTGGCGGCCACGTGCGCGGGTTCTTTTCCATACTCGTGATCTGCGTGTGGATCGCAACAGCGTGTTTTGCAGAGCACGTCTCCGCGCAGTTTCCGTTGTGCCAGCCGTCACAATCACCCTGCTGCCCGCTACCCGCGAACAATAGCACCGAATCCTGTCCTGCCTGCCACGTCACTATCACCGTCGCGGAAGAACAGACCCGCGAAGAGCAGCGGTCGAATCCGCTTCCGCGAGCTCAAGATGTCGTCAGTCAGCGATCGCACTCACCGGTCATTGCATCGCAGCGTGAACGAAATTCCGGTCTCTGTTACCGAACTGCCGTATTTGATCTCAAAGACGATCTCCGCATTTAGACCATCTCCTTCCTCCGCACCCCAGAAGGAGCGCGTCGAAACGCACGTCGCGCATGTGTCTCAAACACCATATCCAAAGGAGATCGTATGAAACTCAAAGCATTCGTATTCGCGTTCGCGGCAGCCCTCTTGCTCTCGTTCTCAGCCCGGGCAGCGACCGTCACCACATGTTGTGGGACTCCTGCCTGCTGTGACAGCGGCAGTTGCTGCAACTAACCGATAGCACCCGTGCCCACATTCTTTCGGTTCAGCGCCAGAAAGGATGTGGGCCGGCCCGCTCGGTCAACACTTTTCATCCTGAACTCCGCAACACTCAAGGTCATGGTGCGCGCGAAACTTTTTTGTAACCTGACCGACTAGTTGGTAGTCTACGCTACATGCAAGGGGAAACGGCAGAACGCATCTTGAAGTCGGCGGAAGCACTGATGATCGAAAGAGGATATTCGGCTTTTAGCTATGCCGACGTTTCCGAAGCGGTTGGAATCAGGAAACCCAGCATCCATCATCACTTCCCGACAAAGGCTGCTTTGGCCGCAGCCGTTCTCAAGGAGCATCGCGAGAAGACAATCGAGGGCACCCAGCAGCTCGACAGGCAGATCGAAGACCCCCGGAGACGCCTCCAGGCTTACATCCAGTACTGGGAAGGATGTATCCGCGGAGGTACGGTCTCGTTCTGCGTTGCGGCACTCATGGGAGCGGAGCTCCCGTCGCTGCCGGACGAAGTGCAAGCCGAAGTACGCCCGCATTTCAAGGCGTTGGGCGAATGGCTGGAACGGACCTTGAAGGCTGGTGCAAAGGCCGGCGTCATCAAACTGCAGGATTCTGCCTCGGTGGAAGCTCAGACGCTGATGGCGGTCGTGCATGGGGCTATGCTCTCCGCCCGTGCCACCGGGAATTGTGATGTCTTCAGGCTCGTCACCGGAGCAGCCCTGAAGCGTCTCGCCCCGGCAAAGAAGTGAACTGCAGAAATCCGTCCAGAGTTTTCTGCGTTTGAGTAACCTACCAACTAGAAGATAGAAAGGTCTCTATGCAAAGTTACTCCACAGAATCGATCCGCTCCCTGCGGAACCTTTACTTCGTTCGGACGGTGTTCCAGGCGTTATGGGCTGCCGCTGTTCTTTCCACCGCACTCACGCAGCCGCACGTCGCCTCCCTCTTGCTCATCGCATACCCGCTCTGGGACGTCGCATGCACGCTGTACGACCTCATGGCCTCACGTCCTGTCGGAAGCGCACGGACTTCGCAAATCATCAACGCACTCCTGGGCTTTGCTACTGCCCTGGGGATGGCCTCAACTGTCTTTAGCAAACCCGCCTACTCCATTGCGATCTTCGGCGCTTGGGCACTCGGAGCGGGCTTGCTTCAGCTCATCGCCGGGCTTATCCGCCGTAAGCAACTCGGTGGACAATGGGCGATGATCCTGAGCGGCGTGCAATCCGCTGCAGCAGGCATCGCCTTTGTGCTAGGCGGCCTCAGCGGAAAGTTCCACGCCAGGGACATGGGAGGCTATGCCATCTTCGGTGCGATCTACTTCCTGGTTGCCGGAATTCTGATGACTCGAAAGCTGTCACAAGGCGTGGTGGAACCAATCCACGGCTAAGCGTTTGTAACTCCCGAGAATCGGTCTTCGGAGCGCAAATTATGTTCATGAGTGCCTCGCCCTCTTATGGCAGGTCCGGTTTCGCCGCGCGAGCGCCAAACACAGGCTCGCCCGCAAGAACGAAACCGTGAGCAGCACACATCGATTCCCACCGTATGCAAACCCAGCGAGGCCTCCAGGAACAACCCGGCGCCTCGCTATCCGCCCATCCACGTAGTGCAGTGAACATCGTCAGTACTTCATATTTGCCAAATCCTCAATCAGCCCCGGCCCGGTCGGTTCCCATCCCAGTGTCTTGCGCGTCCACTCGCTCGAGGCCGGCATATCCGTCGCCACAAAGTGACCGATGAACATCCCGAACTGCTCAGCAGCTTTTTCAGCCGGAATCGAAACCGCCGGCACCTTCAGCCCTTTGCCGATGGTCTCCGCGATATCCCGCAGCGACACGCCCTCTTCCTGCACCGCGTGATACGTCGTCACGCCGGGACCCGTCTTCTCCACCGCCAGCCGATACAGGTGCGCCACATCCTTCAGCGGAGCAGCAGCCCAGCGACTCGCGCCATCCCCCACATACGCTGAAACACCCTTCTCGCGCGCCATCTGAACCACCCACGTCGCCAGCCCCTGCTTGCGCGTGTCGTGCACCTGCGGCAGACGCACAATCGCCACCCGCACACCCTTTGCCGCCACCGCCTGCGCCGCCTGTTCCGGCCTGCGCGGAATCGCTGGACTGTTTACCGGAGGATCGCTCTCCACGCGCATATGGCCGGGGGCGCCGCTCGCCAGCCCCGTTCCCGAGGTCACCACCAGCAGCTTGCCCGGTTCGAGCACCGATCCCAGCGCCTCAATCGCCTGGATCTCGTCCTTCGCATTCTGCGCAAACTTCGAAAAGTCGTGGTTAAACGCCAGGTTCACCACTGCATCCATCCCTTTCGCGCCGCTGCGTAGGCTGTCCAGGTCCGTAATATCTCCGCGATGCGCCGCAGCGCCCGCAGCCTTCAACTGCTCCACGCCGGCATCGCTGCGCGTCAGCCCGCGCACCTGGTGCCCTGCCGCAATCAATTCCTTCACCAGCTCCGTTCCAATGAATCCCGTTGCTCCCGTTACAAATACCCGCATCCTTATCCTCCTGTTGTTATGGCGCCATCCGCGAAGGCCGCGCCAAACGTTGACATCCGAACCTGTGTCCCATAAAACGGGGATAGTCCCCGGATAGCAATGAGATAAACGGGGACACTCCCCGGTTGCAGAAAGTTTTCATTACATTGGCATGAAGAAGAAGAAGGTGCCACCAGCGCCCCGCCCGCCCGCAAACCCCGCGCCGACGCGGAGCGCAACCGCGAGCGCATCCTTGAGGTAGCCAAGGAGGTTTTCACCCGCGATGGCGCCGACGCCAGCCTCGACGACATCGCACGCCGGTCCGGCATCGGCAACGCCACCCTCTATCGCCACTTCCCAACTCGCGACGCCCTCATCGAAGCCGTCTACCGCAACGAAGTCGAAAAGCTCGCCGCCGCCGAACAGCGCTTCGCCGCCAGCCATGCCGCCGCTCGAAGCGCTCCGCGCCTGGATGCTTCTTTTCATCGACCATGTGGCCGGCAAAAAGCTCATCATCCCCGCCATGGACACCGTCGCCGGCGGCTCCATGCGGCTCATCGAAGGCTCCCGCTCACTCGTCCACACCGCCTTCACAGCCTCCGTCAGGCGCGCCATCGCCAGCGGCGATCTCCGTTCAGACACCGATCCCGACGACTTCGTCCGTGCCCTCGTCGGCATCTTCCACACCACCGCGATTCCCGGCTGGGAGCAAAGCGCCCGCCGCCTCGTCGACATCCTCATCGCCGGTTCGCGCGCGACAGCGAAGCAAGCCTCCACCCGCCCCCGCACGCGGCAAAAATAACGAGGCCCTTAGGCCCCATCCCGGCCTGGATGATCACGTGCGCCTCGGGGATTCAAGTCCCATTCGACCGCGGAAGCGAGGAATGCTCGGTGGTGGTCAGTTTGGATTTCGATGCCACTGACGACAACTCACTGAACGTGGCACCGTCTTCGTATGCCTAAACGCTCAAGCAAAGACCATGATTTTGCGATAGTCGCCCGCCATGTCGTGAAGAAGGCAATCGGGGAGAAGTTGGAGGGCTCTCCTTTGGACCCGGAAAGAATGCCGCCGCCGTTGCGCTTGGGCAGTTGCGCGGCGTCAAGGCGAGGGCAGCTAAGTTCACTCCGATTCAGCGGTCGAAGATAGCGCGGAAAGCAGCGAAGGCACGCTGGGGAGAATAGCTACTTTTCATACTCCCTGCGCGGGGTGAAAGGCAGCACGTTACCTGTTCCAGTTCTGAGCATCAGGTCTTGCCGTAGTTGTGGCATCGCTACCTGATCTGGTTCTCCAGAGAGGAAGCCAGCATTCAAGCACGCCAGCAATTCGATGTCGCGCGGATTAAGGCAGAGGTCTGAAACGATCTGCTCCGGCGTCTTTATCCCTTCGTTGACTAGCAATTCGAAACTCCTGCGAAGTAGGCGCGGCTGCTCCACAGGCAGTCTGTCATCCAGCGGTTCGCACGAACGCCATCCCTTACGGTTCATGTTGATCCATGCCCGCTTCTGCTGAGCGTCGTTCAAAATTTCCAGCTGCGCACAGCGCATGATCATCGCGCTGATGGATACCTTCCAGTGCGGCTTCAGGGCGAGGAAGGCATCCAATGTAGGTGCCCAAAGCTGGTCGGTAAAGCCTTTTGCCGGAAGGTTGAAGGCGGCGGCGAAACGGTGCGCCTGCTCCTCGATCAACTTGAACTGCATAGGGCTCTTGATTGCGGTTGCCTTGATGTGCCGGTGCATAATCAAATGACCCAGTTCATGGGAAGCGTCGTGCCGGGATCGCGCTGCGCTTGCCTTGTCTGCACCCAAAAACATGATCGGGTGGCGGCAATCCTCCGGCTGCTGCGAATAGGCATCTAGCGTCTCCGCGCCGAGTTCCCCACGGCTCACGATGATCCCATTGTTTTCCAGCAGCAGAACAATGTCCGCGACCGGACTGATGCCAAGCTTCCAGTGTTGCCTGCACTGCGTCGCCATGTCTTCAATGGAAGACGTCGTAATCTCTCGGACGTCGTTTGGCAGGTTGAACGCAGGTATGTTGAGGGCAGGGAAATTCAGGTACTCGCCCAAATATGTAACGATCTCCCTTAACCAAGAGTGGCGTGCCGACGCCCTGCTGCGCGCAAGCTTGGTTGCCGAACTCATGGAACGCCACCAAATGTCCTCAGAGTGTTCCGATACTGGGCGCAGGAAAAAGGTGTATGGCTGATGAAGGAGTTCTACAAGCCTGTCCATCACCTCCGGACTGGGAGATTGCCTTCCGTGTTCATAGTTCGAGACACTCGGACTTTCCAAGCCAAGCAGGTCAGCCAAGCCGACGACGTTCAGGCCTCTTGCCTGGCGCGCCTGGGACAAACGCGCTCCGACGAAAACCTGGTGTACCGATCATGAAAGCCGTCTTCTTCCTATGCCTTCTTGATGGAAGGCATCGCCGTATCTGGGATGCTCTTTGCGGTACTCTCTACAGCGGCAACTGGGCCATATTGCGCGAGCAATTCTTGCGCGCTCCAATTGCAGCCCGCAAGGTACTTGTTAGAGTCCGCTGCTGGTATCGCGAACCGCAGAAAGCAGGTTGTCGGATCCACCGCCATGGCGTCGTTGTGCTGAAACCATGCTCCATGCAGGACGTTGATGTAGATCGGCTGCTCATCCATCTTCGGCACCGGAGCAGTGAGCAGCCGGTTGTCAATGTAGTGATTGAGCCACTGGTTCACTCCAGCGTTTTGCTTGCGGGATTCCGCCTCGCGTACAAACTCTTCGGGGCCATCCACTGTAGTGTCCAGTGAGAATGATGCCTCCTACCTTCACGAGCACGCAGGAGGAGTTCTTGGCGACATGGTCAGAGTTGTGCGCCTTCAATCCGCACGCACGTGCGCCCTTCCGAAAATCGGCTTCCCACATTGCGCGTCGCATGCGATGGGCAGGACGCTGATCGCCTCTGGGGTGTCCCAAGATTGCTCATCGAAGGCAAAATGCACACTCTGCTGGTAGATCGACAATTGCCGCTCCAACAGCCACTTCACAAAATCCCGTGGCACTGCATCTAGAAACCTTTTAAGCAAGAGCTCAGACATCCCGCGACCCTCCTATGGGCGATATCCGAAACCGAATCAACGATGTTTCATGTTAGCACTAATTGAGCAAGGATGATTTTCAATATGGTCAAAAACGGCTAGTACAACTTTCAAACTGTCCCGCCACCAACACCCGCTTCCCTTGACAGCTTAGGAAAGAAACCATTAGAGTCCTAAGTTGTTTAGGAGAGTTTCGCCATGCCCGATCAGGCTCAGCTTCTTCCCGGAACTCTCGATCTGCTCATCCTGCGCGCGGTCTCGCTCGGACCTTTGCACGGCTATGGCATCCTGCTGCGCATCGCGCAGATTTCAGGACAAGCTCTCATGGTCGAGCAGGGCGCACTCTATCCCGGCCTGTTTCGATTGGTTCGCCAGGGACTCCTGAAGGCGAAATGGGGCGTCTCCGATGCGAATCGACGCGCCAAGTTCTACGAGCTCACGGCTGCGGGACGAAAGCGCCTGCAGGATGAAACAGAAAGCTGGAACCGGCTGGCAGCGGCCATCGCCAGTGCGCTTTCCGTGCAGCCGGAAGAGCTATGAGACTTTTCGACGCGATGCGCGCCCGTTGGTCCGCCCTTGTGCACCGTTCGGCAATGAAGCATGAGCTCGAAGAAGAGCTGCGCGACCACCTGCAACATCGCGCGGACGATCTTGAACGCGGCGGAATGTCACGGGCGCAGGCAGAGAGGCAGGCTCGCGTCGAATTCGGCGGATTCGAACACTATCGGGAAGAGTCGCATGAAGCGCAGGGCTGGCATTGGGCGGAAACGCTTATGCGGGACCTGCGATTCGGCTTGCGAATGCTGAAGAAGTCGCCGGCCTTCACCGCCGCCGCGGTCATCACTCTGGCGCTTGGCATCGGCGCGAATACGGCTCTGTTCACCCTGGTGCGCGGAATTCTTCTCCAACCCTTGCCGGTCCGTGCCGCCAACCGCCTGGTTGTCATCTGGGACAGCAATCCCGCCGTGGGGTTAACCCGGGTCGGTCCAAGCGGGCAGGATTATCTCGACTGGAGAGAGCAGAAGCTCCACGCCTTTGAAGATCTCTTCCTTTTCGAACACGGCACCGGCACGGTTACAGGAAATGGCGACCCGGAACAGGTGACTGGTCTGCGCGTCACCACCAACTTCGGAGATTTCTTCGGAATCGTCCCCGTGGTGGGTAGAACATTCCTGCCCCAGGAGGCAAATGCGCGGCGCACTCTGATAATGCTGGGTTACCGCTACTGGCAGCGGAAGTACCAGGCAAATCCAGCCGTCTGCGGGAAGAGCATGACGCTCAACGGCGAGAACTACACCATCATCGGTGTATTGCCCGCGTCCTTTGATGAGTTGTTTCCGGTGAACGTCGTCGTTCCTTTTGACGATGGATGGTTGCGCCGCGCCGACTCTGATCTTGGTGTCTTCGGCCGGTTGCGGCCACACGTGAGTGTCCGTCAGGCAGCGGCCGAGATGAGCGCAACCATGGCGCGCATCGCCCGCCGGCGGCCAGACCGCAAAGGTTTCGGCACAGTTCTGGTACCGCTCGAATCGGTGCGCATGGAATACATTCGCCCCGCCCTGTTGGTCCTGCAGTGCGCCGTCGGATTCATCCTCATCCTCGCCTGCGCGAACGTCGCGAACCTCATGCTGTCGCGCGGCATGAGCCGTCGCCAGGAAGTGGCCGTGCGCATCTCGCTCGGAGCCACGCGCAAACAAATCGTCCGGCAATTCCTGGTGGAAAGTTCCCTGCTGGCCATCCTCGGCGGAAGCTTCGGCCTGCTGCTTGCCTTTGCTGGCGTGCATCTCTGGGCTCGATACGGCCCCACCCAGATTCCTGTGCCCAATGCGGCGTTCGAAGTCACATTGCCGTTGATCCATCTTGGGGTCGGCGAAATCGTATTCACCTTGGCCGTCTCGCTCGCCACCGGGATTCTCTTCGGCTTGATTCCTCCGCTCCGGCTCTTTGGCGGCAACATGCAGGATGCGCTCAAGAATGGAGGACGCGGAACCATCGGCCAGGTCCGAGGACGCGGAACACGCACCGCCCTGGTAGTCGTGGAAGGAGCGCTCGCTCTCGTCCTGGTGATCGGCGCTTCCCTGATGATCAAGAGTTTCTCGCGCTTGTTGTCCGTCAATCCCGGCTTTGAGCCGGACAGACTTCTTACCCTGCGCATCAAGCTATCCAACGATGCCGCCGGTTCACCGTATCGAGATCCTGCGAAGCGGGCCGCCGCCTTTCATGGCTTCCTGGAACAGGTTCGCGGCGTACCGGGCGTGCAGTCTGCTGCTTTGACTGAGATCGTTCCGCTTAGCCAGGACGACATGGACCGCGGGCCCTTCGTCATCCCGGAAAAACCAGGCTCCGACATCAAGCCCTCCGCCGACTATCGCGACATCAGCCCTGCGTACTTCGAAACCATGCGAATTCCTTTGCTCGGTGGCCGGACCTTCGCTGAGAACGACGACGCAAAGCATCCGCAAGTGGTCGTCATCGATCAGACTCTCGCGCGAGAGTATTTCGGAACCGAAAATCCTCTGGGGAAACATGTCGTCCTCCCCTACGGCTCACCCGTTCCCCGGGAGGTCGTCGGAGTCGTCGGCGCGGTGCGCGACGCATCGCTCAGCGGAGCGCCTGAGCCCACCATCTACTTCCCCTATATGCAGAGCCCCGACCAGACCATGAGCATGGTCGTGCGTACCGCGCTTCCGGGAAACGCGATTCTTCCCGGAATTCGCAATGCCATCTGGTCGGTCGACCGCAATCAGCCTGTATTCGAAGTCAGATCCATGCCGGAAATCATGGGGAACGTCACCTCGGCTCCCCGCATTGCCTTTATCCTGCTCGACATCCTGGCTCTCGTGGCTCTGATTCTTGCGGCCATCGGCATCTACGGCGTCACTTCGTATAACGTCGGCCAACGAACGCAGGAAGTTGGCGTGCGGCTGGCCTTCGGCGCTCCGCCCAACGCGATCCTCTCCATGCTGATGCGTCAGGCAACCACGCTGACTCTTCTCGGCGTCGCCGCCGGCCTGCTCTGCGCCTTGCTCATGACCCGGCTCATGTCCAGCCTTCTCTACGGGGTCAGCAGCACAGATCCCGCCATATTCCTGGGAGCAACAGTGCTGGTTACAATTGTAGCGACCATTGCCTGCTATCTCCCTGCACGCCGCGCCGTCCGCGTCGATCCGCTGATAGCCCTCCGTTCGGAATAGAGGGCCAGCCTCTCTGTCCACTTCCGGCAGTATTGAAAACGTGCCTTCGTTTGTTACCATCCGTCGAAATCATCTCGCAATCTCATCGACCGACGCTCGCCGGCTTACGGGGATCGATCCAGGCGAGCCTGCTTCGGCGGAGTCATCGCTGGCCGATCCGCTGGAAGCGGAGGAACCACGCCGTCCACAGGATGCGGGACGTACGGCCTCTCCAGCTCTTCAATCTCTTCCTGCGATAGTTGGAACTCCAAAGCATCGATCGCTTCGGCAAGGTGCACCGCTTTGGTCGCGCCTACGATCGGTGCCGTGATCACAGGTTTGCTCCACAACCACGCCAATGCAACATGGCCACGCGGAACCTGATGTTGTTCCGCGATGCGCTTCACGACTTCGATCACCTGCTTGTCATGCTCTTCCGTGTTTTCGTACATCTTCTGAGCAAAGGCGTCATTCTGGGCCCGGTTGCTGCTGGCGCCCCAGTCCCGTGTCAGTCGGCCGCGGGCCTGCGGGCTCCACGGAATGACACCGACTCCCTGGTCCGCGCACTGCGGCAGCATCTCCCGCTCTTCTTCGCGATAGAGCAGGTTGTACTGTGGCTGCATGGAGACGAAGCGGGTCCACCCATTCCGCTCGGCTGCGAACTGCATCTTTGCGAACACCCAGGCAGGCATGGAAGACGCGCCGATATAGCGAGCCTTACCGGACTTCACGATGTCATGCAACGCTTCCATGGTTTCTTCGACTGGCGTCCCTGGATCGGAGCGATGGATCTGGTAGAGATCCACATAGTCCATGCCAAGACGTCTCAGACTGTCGTCAATCGCCTGCAGGAGGGCCTTACGGGAAAGAAATCCCGCGTTTGGAGCGTTCTTCCACGGAAAGAACGCCTTTGTGGCAACGATGATCTCGTCGCGTTGTGCCATGTCTCGCAACGCGCGCCCGGTGATCTCCTCCGAACTGCCGCCCGAGTAGACGTTCGCCGTATCGAAGAAGTTGATGCCGGCCTCCAGCGCCTGCCTGAAGAACGGGCGCGATGCCTCCTCATCCAGTGACCATGCCTGCGGCGGCCGATCGGGGTCGCCGAAGCTCATGCAACCAAGGCAAAGACGCGATACTCGAAGGCCGGTCCGGCCAAGGCTTACATATTGCATAAGCTCTCCTCTATTTCGTTCCCAGCAACAGCGGATCTGTTTCGATCAGTCGCAAGGACTTCACCATGCCTGCGGTCGCGCTTTTGTACTTCCTGAAGTGCTCCGATCGCAGATGGGACTGGTAGGCAGCCGTACTCGCGTAGACCTCAAACAATCTGATCTGATTCGGCTGGTCCTTTACGCTGACCGCGTAAAGCGTGAGTACGCCCGGTTCGACTCGAATGGAAGTTTCTATCTCTTTTCGTAGAGCCACCTTGTAGGCATCCAACTGCGCCGGATCGATTTCCAGTTCTGCCAGACGTACCAGACGGGTTGGCTGGCTTTGGGCTGAAACAGGAAGTGTGCTCAAGAGTGAAACCGCAATGACCGAAACTGCAGCTGCTGTTGCGAGCGTTTTCGCCTTCACGGCATCTCTCCTAATCGACTGAACACCGAAAGAGGCAGAATGGCGAACAGCCTGTAATTAACGATAGATGCGTAGGTCGCCACGAATCGATTCTTGATTCGCGCCGAATCGCCAGCTCGATCAGCGCGAGAAACTCACCTTCGGCACGCGCAGGCCGTGTCGCCAGACTCCGTCCAACGCCGTGTCGATCCGCTGATAGCTCTGCGTTCTGAATACAGGGCAACGCAGAAGTTCCTAAGGCGCGCTATGGAACTGCGCCGCGAGTTGTTTCATCGCTTCATTTTCGCGGATCACTTCACCAGCCTCTCCGCTGTGCAACGCTATCTCTGCCGCGATGGAGCGACCAAGAATTTGCTGATCGATATTGCCAAACCGCCCAGGCACGAAGCGTCCCAACCAGGCGGTCCACGCCGGGGTATGAGCGTTGCCGGCAATGATGCCGGGGCGAAATATGGCGAGTCGCGTGAAACCGACGCTGCGCAACGCGTCTTCCTTCCTGCCCATCACTCGCGCATATCGAAACCGGCTGCGAGCTGTGCTTCCCACCGCGGAAAGTAAGCAAAACTGCGCGATTCCGCCGTCGTGGCAGCCACCCGCAAAGGCGCCGACCACGCCAACCTCAAGCCGTTGCAATTCTTCTTCGCTCCAGCGCATCGAGCCGGAACCGACACCCACGCAGCTCACCGCGCTGGCGGGACCATCGCCTAAAACTTCGCGGGCGAGAGCGGCAGTGCGCTCGGCAAAATCCGCGGCGCTGGTATCAAGAACGACACTGCGCACCCGCGGTCGCGGCGCAATCGCCTTTCTGGTGACCATCACCACTTGCCGGCATTCCGCAATCGCCAGCAATTCCGCAACAGCCGCACCACCAACCTGTCCAGTGCCACCGAGAACAATTGCGGCGAAATTCTGCTTCACAAGTATGACCTCTGCTTAGCTAAGGATGCGACAGCCCCGTTCACGACAGGAGGGAAGCATACTCGGTCTGTCTCGAGCGATCCCGTAAAAAAAACCCTTTCGATAAACGGTCAGCCATATGAAGACGTGCATTCTGCTTGCCACTATTCTCTGCTTCGTACCGGCCGTTCTTCGCGTCTCGGATAGTATGTACGCGCCTATGTCTTCGCCAGGGAAGCCCGCGCAGGCACCAAAGCACGTCCAACCAGCGAAAGTCCGAATGCAACAATCAGCACCTTGATCAGCAACTGCGGATTGTAGTGCCACGCCAGCACGGCAAATCCCACCGCATACCCCACAGGCCACAACTCGCTGAGAACGGCGGCCAGAGCATGCGTCGCGCGCATTGGCGCAAAGCGAGCGCGCAGTGCAACCAGAAGCAGCACCGCGCCCAGGAAACCAACGGCGGTCCAGACCGGCATCAGGATCGCGACCGAGCAGGCAAAGAGAAATGCGCCCACCGCCCACAACGCTGCGCTGCCTCGCAGGCGAGCGGCAATCGAGAGCAGCCCGCCGATGACTGCGGTAATCAGTGTGGCAATCGTAACTGTAACAGTAACAGTTTCTATATGTCTCCCGCTATGTGCCAGCATCATGGGCAGCGAAAGCCACAGCATATTCATCGAAGAGCTAGCAGCCCCCGCCGCCCGATCCCATGGCGCCCATAGAAACAGCGCATAGACCACAACCACTGCAAAATCGAGCACGGCAGCGGCGCCCGCCCTTGCGGACATCCTTTTGTCATTCATAACTTCTGTCATCTTATGCAGCGCAGACATGGGATGACAGAAATGCCGGCAGCACTATCATCGGGTGCCCGATTCCAGCCGATGGCTGGGGTGGGCGTATACCGTTGGAGCGAAGCGACTTCCTTGTAGCCTTCTTCTTCGGTGGCCTTGTAGTTGGCGATGTAGCCCTCTTCCTTCAGAATGCGGGCTATCCCCGCCTTCAGCTGTTTGTCATCCTGAGCGAGCGCAGCGAGTCGAAGGATCTGCTGTTCTTTCGGGTGCCGGGAATGAAGGTGTGAGCGACCAAAGGGTGCGAACCCAATTCACTTGGCGCCGCAGGCGCTTCTGCCCGTGCGGCCAGCACCGCCGAAGGCGCTTTTGCCTGGACGGCTAGTCCCCGATGATCCGTTCCATCAGCGAATCGAAAGACTCCAGGTTGCCGTACTCGATCACTACCTTGCCCCGGCCACCTTTGTCTTCAATCGCAACCCGCAGCCCCAGCGCGCGCTGCATCCGCTCTTGCGCCTCGCGGACATTCGGATCTACCGGCTCCTTCGATTTCGGCTCCTTCGCCACCCGCTCCGGATTGATCATGTTCTGCACCAGGCTCTCCGCCTGCCGCACCGACATGGAGAGCGCCAGAATCTTCTGCGCCGCCCGCAGCACTTCCTCCGGCGACTCGATCACGAGCAGCGCGCGCGCGTGGCCATAACTCAGTTCGCCCGATTCCACCTTGCCTTGCACCTGTGGCGGCAGCCGCAGCATGCGCAGATAATTGCTCACCGTCGCGCGGTCTTTGCCCGTACGCTTGGCCACCTGCTCCTGGGTCAGCATGCATTGCACACCCAGCCGGTCAAACGCGCGCGCCTGCTCCATCGGGTTCAGGTCGGCGCGCTGTAGGTTTTCAACGATGGTGATCTCGATCGCCTGCTCGTCGGAGACCTGCCGCACAATCGCCGGAATCACCGTCTTCTCCGCCTTGCGCGACGCCAGCAGCCGCCGCTCGCCCGCGATCAGCTGATACCGCCCGCCATCCACCGGCCGCACCAGGATCGGCTGAACCACGCCGGTCGCGGCAACCGAAGCCGCCAGCTCCTCCAACGCCTTTTCATCGAAATGGCTGCGCGTCTGGTAAGGATTGCGATCGATCAGCTCGACCGCAATCTCGAGCGGCGCGCCGTTCGAAGCGGCGGCCGCCCCACCGCCATCGGCACCCGCGGGAACCTGGACCGGCTGAGGTACGGAACGGTGCGGCAGCAGGGCTTCAAGCCCCTTGCCCAGGGCGCGGCGCTTATCGGGTGTGCTCATGGTTTATTTCTCGACATACGGCCAGAAACGGAATTTTGTGTTTTTACGGGCGTTGGAGCGACGCTCGCGCTCTTTGGCGGCAGGGCTGACGATCTTGTGGTTGGCCAACAGCTCTTGCGCCAGCTCCTGGTAAGCCTCGGAGCCGCGGGAGCGCGGGTCATAAAGCTGCACGGGCTTGCCATGGCTGGGTGCCTCGGCGAGCCGGATATTTCGCGGAATCACCGTTTTGTAGAGCTTATCGCCGAAGAAGCCTTTCAGATTCTCGGTTACCTGCTGGGCCAGGTTCGTGCGCTCGTCATACATAGTAAGGACAACGCCTTCGAGTTCTAATTTGGGATTAAACGCCTGCTGCACCCGGCCGATCGTACCCAGCAGCTCGGAGACACCTTCCAGCGCAAAGTACTCCGCCTGCATTGGGACCAGCAGACGGTCCGCGGCCACTAACCCGTTTAGAGTCAACAGATCCAGTGCCGGCGGGCAGTCCAGAAGGATGAAGTCGTAAGCAATGCGCAGCTCTTTCAGGGCATCCCGCAGGCGGGTTTCGCGATCTTTAGAATCAACGAGTTCCAGGTTCGCACCGATCAAGTTGCGGCTGCCCGGAACGATCTTCAGCGTCTCGACCGGGGTGGGCAGCAGCAACGTGTCAACCGTGGCGGCACCAGTAATCAGGTCGTAAACGGACCGGTGGTCCCCATCCCGCGCCACGCCCAGCCCGCTGGAGCTGTTGGCCTGCGGGTCGCAGTCGATCAGCACGCACTGCAGCCCTTCAAGGGCGAGAGCGGCACTCAGATTGATGGCGGTCGTGGTCTTCCCAACGCCACCTTTCTGGTTGGCGATGGCCAGGATAAGGGCTTCGGACATTGGAGATAAACCTACTGGGGAGGCGGGAAGGATGCAAACACGGCAAAAGGTGGGAGTTGTGGAAGACGCTGTGGAACGCCGCGCCGCTTAGGAGTGTTCCACGTGGAACACCCGAGGAGTCAGAGACTTACGCCCTTCACGGTGAACGTCAGGGAAGTCGCCTATTGTGCAAAACCGGTCACTGAGTCACCCGCTTCCGAGCCTGAATGTTACACGTGGAACATCCCGAGGCTGCGCCGCCAGAGTGTTACACGTGTAACATCCGAAGCGCGCAGCGTTCCACCTGCAACACGCCGGGATCCATTCAGGCTGTTACACGCGGAACGTCCCGAAAAGGTAATCCTCTGACAAAGCCTCGCGGCTTGCTTGGATCCCAAGCCCCGACCGGCGCACCAGAATGTTACACGTGGAACATCCCGGCATCCCAGAGTGTTACACGTGGAACATTCGGTATAGCGCCAGCACGCGGGTCTGAACGACTGCCAGAATGTTACACGTGGAACACCCGAGAGAATGTTCTTTGAAGGGTTAAGGCAGCCGTGTCTCAACCTGATCTTGGTCTAAGGCCAAGAGCGTTACACGTGGAACATCCCGGAGGGTTCCAAATGCCTTCCGAGTTCAACATCGAGAAAATGGCCCTGCCCGCCAGCGGTTTCACGGAAATCCAGAGTGTTACACGTGGAACAGCCCGGAAAAACTCGGTATGTTACACGTGTAACATTCCGAACATCCTGAGGGTAAACGGCAGTTGGGAGCCATCTCCGGGCCGAATCGGATTGGCCACCCGGATGTTACACGTGTAACACCCGAAAAACCGCTGCGATGTTCCACGTGGAGCGTCCGAGAACATACGGGGGAAGCAGACGGGGGCTTTCCGGCTCAACCCGGATAGCGCTAGCTCTGGGACGTTACACGTGTAACATCCGGTCGGCCGATGCGCAGAACGCGGGTATCGGAACCCGGCAGTGGGTAGGTTTCCCACGTCCAGCCAGGGAAGCCGCTGATATCCGGCGTGCTCAGAGTGGAGAACAGGCAGAGCGCTCCGCCCGGCGCCACCAGGGCGCTTGCGACAGGTAGCATAGCCTCGGTCTTTTCGACGGCACGCATCCAGACCGCGTCAAAGCTGGCCGCCGGAAGGGTTTCGGCCCGTCCGGCGTGTACCGACGCCTTCAGGCCAAGTTGACGGACAGCTTCCTGCAAGAAGGCGGCCTTCTTCCGCTGTGATTCGGCAAGCGTGGCGTGAAGCTTGGAACGGCACAGCGCGATTGGGATACCGGGGATACCCGTTCCAGAGCCGAAATCGAGCGCGGTAGCCGCGCCCGGGTGGTGCGCCGCTGCGAACACCCCTTCCATCAAATGGCGCTCGATCAACTCCGCCTCATCCCGGATCGCGGTAAGGGCAAAGCGGGAATTCCAGTGCAGGAGCAGGTTGCCGTAGACGGCTAAGCCATCGAGGGCGGGCGCAGCCGCATCGGTGAGACCCCAGCGCGCTGCCGCTTGTTCCACGTGGAACACACTGATAGCCACGGAAACTACTCGTTCGGCTGCGGCTTCCAGACGGAGGCCGCTTCGACGAAAGCGTGAAACAGCGTTCGAGAGAGCGGGCTGGAATCGTAGGTCCGCTCCGGGTGCCATTGCACGCCGAGCACGAACGAACCGCGCTCCGGCCCTTCGACCGCTTCGACGATGCCGTCGAGCGGGCTGACTGCTACCGGGGCCAGTGGAGCGCCTACCTTATATATGGCCTGGTGGTGGCTGGAGTTAACCATGACGGGCGAGATGGCGGACTGGGCCGTTTCGACCAGTTCGGCCAGCAGTGTGCCTGGGGTGACGGCGACCTGGTGGGCCTCCGCGATGTGACGGCCGGGGGTGTGGTTGACGGGCGTTTTGAGGTGCTGGACGAGCGATCCGCCACACCAGACGTTCATCGACTGCATGCCGTAGCAGATTCCGAAAATCGGTTTTCGCAGGTTGAAAGCGTCCTGCAGCAACAGCTCGTCGGCGGCTTCGCGCAGGGGATCGGCCGGTGCAGATTTGGGATCGAGCTGCTCATTCCATTTTTCCGGGTTCACGTCGGCGTGACTGCCCGGCAAGAGCACGCCCTGCGCGCCGGCGATGAGGCGGGCCTGCTCCTCCTGCGTGGCGCGGAGCGGGACGGCGACCGGAATGCCGCCAGCCTGCTCGACGGCGGCGGCGTACTGCTGCCAGCCGCGCTGGTTGTAGTCGGGGTCGTCGGAGGTGGGCTCGGGAATTAGTATCCGTGGTTGTGACATATATCTACTATGGCTTTAGGAGTTAGGATGATCTGCGGCATGGACATCCTTCGCATTCCAAACCGCTCCTGACCAGAATAAGCGATAGAGTACCGCAGCGGATTGATCGCCGTGAGGCATTCGAGGTTCAAGATGCACCCGCGGTGGGACACACGAACTTATTCCATCACGGGAGCCGCGGTCCGCAGCGCAAACAAGCCGCGCCTGCCTATCCCGAGCGAAGCGAACGCTGGGATCACAAAGCCACACGATTCATCCTTTCACCTACCAGATCGCCAGCACCCGCCACATCCATCGTGTCTTTTGCCCTAACTCGATCGCGGCGCGCCATGATTTGTGGCACAACGACCTCAGGCAAGAGGGGCGAGGAAAGCTCACCAAACTCAGGCCCATGCTCGCTTCACCAAACTTCACATAACTTGACCAATCTTTATCGCACTGTCCCCTTGGTGCTGCTGGAATGGGTTCCAGAGATGGTTACGAATCACGCAAGACCAAGGAGGAACTTTATGAAGCTCATGCGACTGTTCGCTGTCGCCGCCCTGCTCGCATCGTCTCACCTGGTATATGGCCAGGACGAAACCGACGTCATGTCCGCCAACGTTCCGTTTGCCTTCAGCGCCGATGGCGTGGGCATGCCCGCCGGCCACTATGTAGTCTCGCGCCTTTCAGGTTTCCGGCTCTGGAGCCTCCGTACCTCCGGCCACAGGGTCTTCCTGAACGTCACACCGCGGGAAGTCAAAAACGCTTCCGCCACCTCGCTGCTCCTCTTCGATCATCAGGGAACCAGCTACACCCTTCTCCAGGTCCAGCAGCAGGGGCAGAAGGATGTCGCAGCGGTCCGGGTCCCGAAGCGCGCGAGGGAAGGCAGGTCCACCGGACAACAGATTGCGGCCGTGGCAGTGCCCGCCCGATAGGGCGGCGCTGTCATGGTATCCGCATTTCGATCGCCGACCGCCTGGGCCGGAGGCTTGGCCAACCTCTCGGCTCAGTCGCTGACTCCCGGATCCGGAGACGTAGGGGATAATAGAGAGATGGCGTGGTTCAAGCGGCAGGACAACGAGATTGAGAACAGCTCGCAGGAGAAGCGCGTCCGCACGGAAGGCCTCTGGGTCAAGTGCGAAGGTTGCGAGCAGTACATCTTCAAGGCTGACCTCGAAGTCAACCAGCAGGTCTGCCCCAAGTGCGGCCGTCATCACAAGATCGACGCACGCGCCCGCATTGCCACCCTGCTCGAGCCCGGGTACCAGCTTGTCGATCTCGATCTCAAATCCACCGACCCGCTCAACTTCACTGACACCAAGTCGTACAAGAGCCGCCTCGCCAAAGCGCAGCAGGCCACCGGCCTGAACGACGCCATCGTCAACGCCGTCGGCCGCCTCGGCACCCACGATGTCGTCCTGAGTGTTATGGAGTACGCCTTCATCGGCGGCAGCATGGGCGCGGTGGTCGGCGAAACCATCGCGCGCGCCGTCGATCGTTCACTCGAGTCCCGCCGCCCGCTCATCATCGTCTCCGCCTCCGGCGGCGCGCGCATGATGGAAGGCATCGTCAGCCTGATGCAGCTTGCCAAAATCTCCAGCGGGCTGGGCGCGCTCGACGACGCCGGCATACCTTATATATCGATCCTCACCGATCCCACCACCGGCGGCGTCACCGCCAGCTTCGCCATGCTCGGCGATCTCAACATCGCCGAACCCGGCGCGCTCATCGGCTTCGCCGGCCCCCGCGTGATCGAGCAGACCATCCGCCAGAAGCTTCCTGAAGGCTTCCAGCGCTCAGAGTTCCTGCTCGAACATGGCATGCTCGACGCCGTAGTCCCCCGCCAGGAACTAAAGCCCTACATCGACCGCGCCCTGACATTCATGACCGCCGCCGCCTGAACGCATCATTCTCCTTATCAATCGACCTGCTCACCAGAATCGTGCTTTTTTGATGCCTATCAGAGACCGGTGACGTCGAATCACCTCAATGAACTTAGCCCTGAAGCCGACAGGTGACAGTGAAATTTCTGTTTTGCGCGTCACTCGGAACTGCGAACCTCCTGACTCATCAGGAGATCCCGGAAGGCATTCTTGAGGTCGGCTTCGATACCAGCCCACTGAGAGCGTGGCGCGTTCTCGGCGGCTTTCGATAGCTTCACGATGCGGCTAAGAGAACCCGGCGGATCAGAAAGGTTGCACAAATGGATGCGAACATGCGTCGCCGCGTCGAAGACGTTCGATCTTCCGTCCAGCGCCCTGCTTGCAGACTCGATAGCGAGAATTGATCGCGCCTCATCTTTGCTGATCGGAGCATTTACGGCCATTTCACGGAAGGCAGCATCGATCTCAGCTGCATGAATGTCGTCTGCTCGAATGTCGGTGCTACTGCGAGTCGACAGTCCCGCGAGTCTTCTCAACGCAGGCCCGTCCCAACCCGCTTCGAGTGCATCGGCGGCGAGTCGTGGAAGCTTCCGATGCGGCAGATCGCCAAAGTAATATTCGAGAGCGAGCTTTCCAGGATCGAAGGCCATATGTCAGAAACCTCATCCGTCGAGGATAAAGGCTGATCGGTGGCTGGTCTATCGGCAAAGTCCCCCGCCGGGAGCTAAAACCCTACATCGACCGCGCCCTGACCTTCATGACCGCCGCCGCCTGATGCGCGGTAGTGCGCGGTTACGATGTCACCGGCACATGCGCCAATCTAACTTCTCGCGCGCAGGGTAGCTGAGAGCTTGTCTAGATTAGCCACGCGTCGCGCGGTCACTTTGCTCCAACCGTGAGCGCATCAGCAGCAATAGCAGGTGGCGCGTGAGGGGCTCCAAAGACAGAGCAATTCTAAGCCCCATGGCCTCTACGCCGCATCTGCTGTCGTGCTTCGCCGTGGCTTTTTTTATGCCGCATGTGGTCCCTCGTATGCGTCCGATCCTCAGAAGTGAAAGGGCATCTTCTCGCTGAGAGGGAGCGTGAAGGGGAGCATTCTGATGGCGTCCGCTAAGAGCACCAAACAATCATGCGCTGCATGCATCCATCGCTTCTCATTTCATAAGTCCCTCAAACCAGGATTGAGCTCCTGACTCGTCGTCTATGGGGACCGGGGCTCCAGTCACGATGGTGTTGTCCCGCATTCCCTGCTCGCCCACATCTCTAGTTCGTTCGGCAATGAAGCGGTCGGTCTTGGGATCGACGATTCGGTCATAGTACGACTTGCCGCCGTTCTCATCTCTCTCGCAGCGGATCTCCACCAGACACTGGTGGAGGCGCTCGTTATAGTGGCCCGCAATCGCCGTGATCCTGCCAGGTACATGGTGCGGCACCTGGCTGTACTCCCTGGCTGCCTGCGCACAGCCCTTCTCCCGCTTCGCGACAGACGCCAGCTCATGAGTCTGGCCGGACACGCCGCCGAGGGCTAACAAGATGAGCGCTACCGCAAGAACCGTCGCGAGCGAAAGGGCGACGGGCCATCGAAACCGTGGCTGGTACATGAAAGCCTGTTTGGGTATTGAGAAGCGTTGATTCCGGCAGTGGCCTTCGGGTCGATACCTGCAACTCACCGCCGTCTTGAGTTCGATGCACGATCACGGCCAACAGTTATCAACTTACAACTACGGCGCTTGATCCGGGACTATCGCGCCGCCACTTACCTGGCCTTCTGTACAGAAGCTGCTACAAATTGCGTTGACGTAAAAACCACAACTCGCCTCCAACCGTGCAACCTTCATTGACCGTGCCGAATTCCAAAGCTTCAAAGGTCATGGCCAGCCAGAGGGTTAGCTGAGCAGAGGAAAGCATCTATGTCGTCTATCGTGCCTGCGGATGCGCTGCCCACAAAGTCTCCATGGCGGTTGCATTTCTCTTCGATCACGGTGCTGCTTAAGCGGGTTTGGACCTCTTCCTATGAAGACGGGGTGTATAACCGCGCGGCAGAGCTCGCGTACTTCTTCTTTCTCTCGCTCTTTCCCGGCGTCATCTTTATCACCACTCTGCTCGGCTTCGTCTTCAAATCCAAGGCTCAGTGGACCGCGCTATTCCTTGAGTATCTCGGGACCACGCTGCCTGGGCCGGCCTTTGAGCTTATTCGTAGTGTCATCATGGAAATCACGCGATCTTCCGGTAGCGGCAAACTTACCTTTGGTATTCTCGCCGCCCTATGGACAGCGAACTCAGGAATGAGCTCGCTTGAAGATGCGCTGAATGGCGTCTATCAAGTGAAGGAATCGCGCGCGCTGTGGAAGACCTACGGTATCGCGCTCCTTCTCACTGTTTCAACATCTTTGCTGATCATCTCAGCACTCGCGGTCTTTCTTTTTGGTGGCGCGCTTGTCCAGCTCGTCTCTAACATCATCGGACTGGCGCCCGTCTTCTACTGGGTCTGGAGGCTGGGGCAATGGCCAATCGCAGTCTTCTTCGTTTCTCTGGTTGCCTCACTGGTGTACTACGCAGCCCCTAATCTGCAGCATCGCCGCTGGCAATGGCTAAGCCCCGGAGCGTTGTTCGCTGCCATCGGTTGGATCGCCGCCTCGGGGTTGCTGCGCCTTTACTTTCACTTTTTCACCAGCTACGCGAAAACCTATGGCTCTCTCGGGGCAGTCATGGTCCTGTTGACCTGGCTCTACGTGACCGGAACCATGTTGTTGCTCGGCGCAGAGCTCAACAAGGCCATTGAGGTGGCTGCGGTTCGCGCTCACCCCGAGCAGATGGAGGAGCGCTCGCAGAGCGCGGAGAAAGCCTCATAACTTTTGACAACTTGCGCATCGCCTACTGCTATCCCCTGCAGATCCAGGCGTGAAGGATCAAAGAAAGCGAACGTGAGTTCGCTTTCGTCAGATGCGCACTCTCATTGATGTCACCGCAGACCCGGCAAAATCGCGCCCGGCGGCAGCAGTCAGGCCTTCGACTTGGCTTTCTTTTTCGCCTTCTTCGCGGAGCCCGGCGGCCCGAGATGCTGCGCCGCCGACTTCTTCGTATGCGGATGCGCAGACTCCCAACTGTCCAGCTGACTCCGCCGCTTGGCCCTGGACTTCTTTTCCGAATCCGTCAGTTTCGACGCAGCTTTCGGACGGCAACTGCCCTGGCTATGCGGCTTCTTTCCTTTCACCGGTTCATAGCCAGGCCAGCATCGACTGTCACTCTTCGCCGCGGCCTTTTTCATGCTGCACGTGGTCTCTCGTAGGCGTCCGATCCATGCTGCTTGACCATCTTGTTGTAGACGCCGAGCAGCAGAAAGGTAGGCGCCCATTGCCCTATAAAGTTGGCCGTGTGCCTGCTTCCTCTCATCTTGCAGATAAGCGCCGCGCCGATCGATCCAAACGCCGCCCACAGCCATACGTCAGAAGGGATCTTTGCCGTCTGCCGCTCCAGACCCTTCGCCACCGGACCTTCCCGATATTCCGAACCCTCGCCGAATGAAGATGAACTTTCAAAATTCGATGCCATCGCGATAACCTTCCCCTGGCCGAGCAGGTGCTCGGCCCGCCAAACGAACTGTGGATAGGACGGACAATCATTGATCGGGAACGAACGCTCCTCGCCCCGGCGTCTTGCCCGCATATATGCTCTTCATGCTTGGATGAGCGATTCCGCCCCGCATGACTGACGGCCTTCGATAAAACGCAAAAACCGCATCCGCCGGCGGGGATGCCTACTCTGGGAACGAATTTCGCACCACGATAAGGCGCAGCCATTAACTCGCGCACGGAATCCGAGTGGGTAGGTTGAACCGGCTCGAAAGGCCAACCGAATCTGGAGGCGGATCAGATCAACCGCGATCCAGCTTGAGACTCATGACATCTTCGGTCGGAAGTTCCTCAAACTGCAGCCGCGCCGTCGCAACCGCAAGCCTGGTATTGCGTCGTCGCACAGCCAACAGGATCACGCTCAGCACCAGAGGCAGCAGGACGCTCCCGCTGGCGGTATCGAGCAGGTGCCCTTCAAATTGAGCGGCTATGTTCGAAAGCGGGATAAGCAGCAGGACCGAGACCCAGAATGCAATATGGACATTCGCTTTGCCCGGCAGAAAAGAACACGTAAACGGCACTTTTTGGAAACCTAAGAGCGCCACCTCTACAAGGCAGCTGCCGAACAACCCCAGCACCAGCAGATGTCTCGCAGCAATCAAAGGCGGCCAGAGAAGGAACAGCCCGCCAGCCAGCCCGGTCCACACGGGTGCAACGATTATGAGAAACAGCGTGCGGCGTACCGCCGTGACATATCGCGGCGTCTCCATGCCTTCCGTCATACGAAAGATCCAGTTCGCGCGAAGCGAGACCGGAAGCGAAAAGACAATCCGCGCCGTCGCAACCATGACGCACATGAGCATGATGGTGGCACTCATCACCGTGCCGCGCATCTGCGCCGCTTTCAATCCATGGAGGACAGGGCCATCGCCAAGCGCGATGCGTGTGTATGCCAATATCGCCGCCCCGCCCACACCTATATAAAAGCTGGCGATAAGCCGATGCTGACGGCTACGGATCAATGTTCTGACAGCAAATGAAACTATCGCAGCCTGCCTCGTGTCCACGGTTGCTGGCCAACGCCCGAAGCGACGCTTCGGCGGTAAGAGGTCCGGCTGCTCGACCAGTTGCGGGAGCGTCCGAAAATAACCGGCAATCGCCACTCCGAGAGCCGCACAGAGAGCAATGGCAACTCCCAGCCATGCGCGACGCGCCAGCGGCGCAAACTCCGCGGACATCGAGCCGTTGAGCTGCTGAAAGAGTCCAAGAAACCAATACGCTGGCAGCCATCCCAGCAGCGCGTGGTTTGCCGGTGCGCTGAGTGCCTGGCGTGACTCAAGCGACGGCTCCAGAAAGTACGTTCCCACGAATACACCGCAGACCGCCGTCTGTAACAGCGCAGAGAGACGTAACAACATCTGGCGCGGAAGAAGTTGCACTGTCACGCCTTGCAGGAGGAGCACCAGACAGAACGTGAACACGCCCGCCAGAACGATGGTCGACCAGTAAGCGGCGAACGAGCGTACCGCGCCCAAAACACCATCGGAGCCGGCGAAGTAGACGGGCCATGTCAGGCCAGTGAAAACATTGAGAGAAAGAATCACCAGGCCCAGGGCCACCGCCGCAGCGGAAAGCTTCGACAGGAACAGAGTGGCCATCCGTATCGGCAACGGCCCCAGAACGAGCACATCGCGCCGCTCCGGGGCATGAGAATCCCAGCTCAGTACGGAAAAGAGCCCAACAATCGTAATCGTGGTAGCAATCAGCAGGTGCTCCGCCGTCCACAAGTCCGGCTGCGGCATGTTGCCGGCAAGGATGAACAACGGCGCGGCGAAGATAAAACTGATTCCCGCAAATATCGCGACAAATTGACCCAGGAGCCTGGCGGTATCGGCGTCTGCCGTCAGCAGTTCCAGGTCAACAACACGCAGCAGGAACACGCGGTACAGCACGCGAAATTGCGCCGAGGGCCGAATATCCTTCATAACCCGATCAGATCCGCGATCTCTCTGGCGATACCTTTCGTGTCCTGCTCCACTGCAAGCTGCTGAAAGATGCCTTCGAGCGTTGGCAGTTCCATCATGTCGCGCAGCCGCGCGATGGAATCGTCCGCGACGATCCGTCCGCGATGCAGGATCACTGCATGCGTGCACAGTCTCTCCACGGTCTCCAATTCATGCGAGCTCAGCAGGACGACCTTGCCTCGACGCGCCAGCTCTTCGATCAGGCTGCGCAAAATCACAGCAGAACCGACGTCCAATCCGGAAAAGGGCTCATCCAGCAAAACAAGGTCGGGATTGTGCATCAACGCGGCCGCAAGCAGCACCTTCTGCCGCATGCCTTTCGAATACGACGACATCGCGACGTGCCGGTCGTCGTGCAGTCCTAACAGGCGAAGTAGCCCATCGATGGAATCTGCAGCCCGCTTTCGTGGCAGCCCTCGAAGCTGCGCCACCATTTCGAGATATTCAAGGCCACTCAAATGCGTGTAGAGCTGTGGCTCCTCCGGCACGTAGCCGATGCGGCTCTTATAGGCCATGAGATTGTCATGGATATCCCGGCCTTCGAACCTTATCTCACCGGCATCCATCTCAATCAGCCCGGTGATCATCTTCATGGTCGTCGACTTGCCCGATCCGTTGGCTCCCAGATACCCAGTTACCTGGGCCGGTTGAGCGCAGAAGCTGATAGCCTCCACCGCAGGAATGCCTGAATACCGTTTGTGCACATTCCGAAGCTCCAGCATGGCATCGGCTCCTGACTGATGGAGATACGATTCTACGTCGCGCGTGAGCGATGGAGGGAAGCGAGCCAGCGAAACGCGCCGAAGGCGCCTTTGCCTCGGACGGCGAGTCCGCGGCCAGTCCACTAAACTAAATCCCATGCTCTACACCGAGGCCGTCGAACGTCTGCAAGCCCTGGGCGCCGAGCTCCACCACTCCCCGGGCCAGCCCCGGCGTAAATTCGAGCTCGCCCAGATGCGCACCCTGATGGCCGCGCTCGGCGACCCGCAACAGCAGTTCCCCTCCGTCCTCATCGCGGGCACGAACGGCAAAGGCTCCACCGCCTCCACGCTCGCCTCCATCCTCGCGGCCTCCGGTCTCCGCACCGGCCTTTACACCTCGCCGCATCTCGTTCGCGTCAACGAGCGCATCCAGATACTGACTCCCGCCCCCGGCACCGCGAGCTTCCGCATCCCCGACACACGCATTACAGACACCCTGATCCCCGACGAGGACTTCAGCCACCACCTCGAAGCCGTCATCCACGCCGCCGAGCGCCTCGTTTCGGAAGGCCGCCTCCCCGGGCCGCCCAGCTTCTTTGAGACCGTCACCGCCATGGCCTTCCTCCACTTCGCCGCTGCGCAAATCGACATCGCCGTCCTCGAAGTCGGTCTCGGCGGGCGTCTCGACGCCACCAACATCGTCCAGCCCGCGATTTCCATCATCACCGACATCTCGCTCGATCACACCGAGTGGCTGGGCCACACCATCTCCGAGATCGCCCGCGAAAAGGCCGGCATCCTCCGCCCCGATGGCGTGCTCGTCACCCTCCCCCAGCACCCGGAGGCCAACCAGGCTATCGGGGAAGCCGCCATCGCGCTCCACGTCCGCGCCATCAACGCCACCGCCGCGCTTCCATTCGATACAACAGCAGTAACAAATACCCGCAACCGCTACCCGCTTGATATAGAGGGCGAGCACATCGAAGTCGACTCCCCCCTCGCCGGCCAGCATCAGCAGCGCAACATAGCATTAGCCATCACCGCCGCCCGCGAACTACGGAACATATTGAGGCCAGCGGAGTCACCACGTCGGAGCGAAGCGACCCTCATTCGTACTTCTCACAGCTACAACATCAATGCAGACTCTATCGCCGCCGGCATTCGCCAGACCCGCTGGCCCGGCCGCCTGGAACGCCTCACCCGCGGCACACAGCACATTCTGCTCGATGTAGGCCACAACCCCGCCGGCGCCTGGACCCTTCGTGCGGCCCTCAGTCCGGAAGCCCATCCGCCCCGCGTCGTCATCTTCGGCTGCCTCGACGACAAGCCGGTCGAGGAGCTGGCCCAGATTCTTTTCCCTCTCTTCGAGCGAGTCCTTCTCGTGCCAGTGCCCTCGCCACGCGCCGCCTCCGCCGCGCGTCTCCTCGCTGCCGCGCAATCCGTCACCGCGGCAGCGACGATTCAGCCTGACCTCCCCGCCGCCCTCGCCGCTGTCGGCAGCGAAGACGCCGTCATTACGGGCTCCGTCTACCTCGTCGGCGAAGCCCGCGGGCTACTCCTCCAGCAAGGATGGGCCTCCGATGCCGGCTGACACCGAAATCACTCCTGCGCTCCCGCCGCGCCACATCGGCGTCAAAGAAAAGCTCATCTCGAACCTCGTCCAGGCGCCGCTCTTCTTCTCCGCCACCGCCGCCTTCGGCACCGTCTCGCTCCTCGCCTCGCTCACGGAAAAGGATGGCCGCCGCCAGCATCGCATCGCGCGCGCCTGGGCACGCTTCTCGCTCAAGGTCGCCGGGTCACCCATCCACATCACCGGCCTCGACGTCCTCCACAATCACCCGGTCGCCGTCTACGCCTGCAACCATCTCTCGTATATGGATACGCCGGCTATCTTCGCCGCGCTGCCCTTCCAGTTCCGCATTCTCGCCCGCAGCGATCTCTGGAAGCTGCCCTTCATCGGCTGGCATCTCAACCGCTCCGGCCAGATCGCCGTCAATGTCGAGAACCCGCGCGCCTCCATCGCCTCGCTCACCAACGGCGTTCGCGCGCTCAAGGCCGGCATGCCCCTCTTCGTCTTCCCGGAAGGCGGCCGTTCTCACGATGGCCGGCTCGGCCCCTTCATGAGCGGCCCCGCCTACATGGCCATCCGCGCCGGCGTCCCGCTCATCCCCATGGCGCTGGTCGGCACCTTCGAGCTGCTCCCCATCCACACCCGCCACTTCAGCCCCCGGCCGCTGGAGCTCCGCATCGGGCCCCCCATCTCAACCGAGGGACTCACCACCCGGCAGTCCGAGACCCTCACCGCCCAGCTACGCCAGGCTATCGAAGAGCTCCAGACCGCCCCTCCCTCATCTCCCGGGCAACGAGAGCAATCCACTTCGCGATGAACCATGCCGGAACACAACAGTCCCATCCACCACGCATGGAGCTCGCTCTCGTCGCTCCGTTCGTCCTGTGAATCGTCTAAATTCCCGCCATCTGCTTCAGCGACTCCACAGCTAGCGCACTCCCCACTTCCTTCAAGATCTTCCAGCCCCACTTTCCCACCTTATATAGATACTCGGCCGCCTTCCCTTTGTTCCCCTTCACGGCTTCCGCCGCTGCATCGCTGATGTTCTTAGCGTCAGCCTTCTCCTCGTCCGTCGAGGCCTCCTGGTTCGCCCGCGTCTGTGCCTGCTTCAGGTCCGATTTCAGCTGCTCGATGCTCATCTTCTCCACGTTCTGATTGAACGTGCCGTAGTCTCCAATGAGGTTGTTCGTCATCTGGTTGTTGTTAAACGTAAAGTTGCTCATCTCTGCTCCTTTTCTGGAATCCTCTGATTCCGGGCCCGATGAATCACTCCTGGCATTGGAGCCATGCACAATGCGTGCACCGGGCCCCACTGCTGTATTTGTGAACACACTCCGGTCGAAATTGTTGATCGTCACCTGCGCCGGCCCCGGTCGCTCTTCGCCCATCTTTGCAATCCCCGAATGCGTCTCACAGATCTTTCGAAAGTGCGGCCTGTCCCAGAAGCTTTCCAGTTGCTGAAACGTCTCCTCCACCTCGTTGCGCATCGCCACGACAATGGGATTCCGGTGCCCCCGCGAGTTCTGGTGAAACTTCTGCATCAGTATGGTGATCAGCAATGCGTTTTTTAGATTGCTTGATGAGCATCCCGGTACATTCGCCTCCTGCTCGGGCGAGCGAGCCATCAGAAACGTCCCGCGGTTCAGCACCGTGATCGCCAGCGTATTCGTGTCCGGCGTAATCAGCGGCCGCTTTCCCTCCGGCAGTGGGCCCCCCGCCAACATCGTCGCAATCCCCTCCGCATCCACCTGCGTTGGACCCCAGAACGACGCCTGCTGCTCAAACCTCAGCGGACTCACCACCAGATATGGATTCGCTGTGTCGCCTGAATTATGGGCGCCCCGCGCCACCACCAGTTCGCTCCGGATCATCTCGTGCAGTCCGTCCAATACCTCGTCCAGAGATGCCGCCCGGCCCTTCCAAAGAAAGGCTTCTTCATTCCGCAGCCGCTCCGTCAGGTCGCCGCACGTTCCCAGCGGAACTCCACCATCGGCTTGAATCACCACCCCCGCTACCCATCCGATGGGAAACAGATAGCAGTTCGGATACACCCGCAGAGCCATCTCCATCGTCGCGGCAAACGTTGGATTCACACGCAGCAGCGGCATTCCCTTGTCTTTGTCAAAGACAAACCGCATGGGGGCCAACCCCTTCCAGATGCCCCGATAGTCGGAATGCGCAATCCGCGACATGTACATGCCCCAGAAACCATGCGGCCGGTAGCGATCCTCGCCAATCCGCCGCTCAAACTGGAACCGTCTGCCCAGCCGCCGCAGGCTAAAGCGTGATCCCTCCTGGTTTCGCTCGTAATACAAATCCTCACTCAGGAAACTGTGCGCGAACGGTGTCCTTCCCGTCGGATTCAACAGGTCGAAGCACGGCCGCGCGGCGAACCAGTGAAGGCGCAGCCGCTGCACCATTGGATTGAAAGACCCTGTCATTTGGGGGTAGCATCATAGCATTTTCGGAGCCCCGGTGTGTTGGGGATCCGGCCAGAAGCCTTGAGCAACACCAAGGTTCAAATACTCACCTCCACCGGGAAGTCTGGGTGGAAACGTGAACACTCCCCGGTCTTAGGACCGGGGTATAGCTCCTCGACGGGCACATCCTTTCGAGCCCCACTTCCGTCAGCCAGGAAGGCTTGACGGGAGTGTGACTCTCTCCCACGTTTCAAGATGGAATGGTTATTACAACCTTCCCTTGTGCATGTCCCTCTGCCAGATAGCGGAGAGCTTCTGCCGCGTCGCTCAACGGATATCGCCGATCAATCACCGGAGCAACTCTACCCGTCTCCATAAGTTCACTCAGGAACGCCAGGTCTTTCTGATGTATCTTCGCGATGAAAAAAGTCATCTTCTTCTGGCCAAGCTGCGACAGGATGGATCCCAGAATCAGCGCTTCCACGATCCTCCCCGGACCGCCCCCTACCGCGACATAAATTCCGTGCTGAGTTAGAACCCGCCGGTACTCGACGATCGAATGGTGAGCGCTGACTCCGAGAATTAGATCGTAGCGCTGCCCGCTACGTGTGAAGTCTGCCTCCGTGTAATCGACAACATGGTCTGCGCCAAGTGCTCGCACCCTGTCGACATTCCTCGTGCTGCACACTGCAGTCACTTCAGCCCCGAATGCTCTGGCAATCTGTATCGCAAATGTGCCCACGCCGCCGGCTGCGCCTTCAATAAGAACCTTGTGGCCTGGTCGGATCTGTCCCTTGTCGCGCAGCCCTTGCAGCGCGGTGATCGCCGCGATGGGCGTCGCTGCCGCGTCCTCAAACGACACGCTTGCCGGTTTCGCAGCCACTTTGTCTTCAGGCGCGCAGGCATATTCGGCAAAGCCGTTTCCTTCAAAGCCGGTAACTCCGAAGACCTCGTCGCCTATCCCAAACTGCTTCACGCTCTTTCCAACTGCTTCCACCTGTCCGGCAATATCACAGCCGGGAATCTTGTGTTTCGGCGTACGCAGTCCGGGCACGCGGTTCCACGGCATACCCTTCATCAGGAACAGATCAAGAGGATTGGCCGACGCTGCGCGAAGCTTGATCAGGACCTCATTGTCAGCAGGCGTAGGTGTCGCCACCTCGGCGAACTGCAAGAGGCCCGGGTCACCGTAGCGCGTACGTACAATCGCTTTCATACATTGCGCCTCAGGATTGCATCCGCCGGAGCGCCACCTCTCGGTTCCGCAACAACGTCCGACAACAACGGTCGACCGGGCGAGTATAACGCTCAACGCTTCCAAGTATCTGCATTTCGCGTCGCAGCTGTTTCACTCTACTGACGTCGAGAACGTGCCTGGATCAGGGCGACGGTTATCGTGGGGACAATGTGGGCTCTACCGCCCGGATTTGAGCTTACCGATCAATCCAAAATGGATGCCGCTAGACGTCCGCACCATAGCTTGAAGTGTTCAACTCGGCCCCTGCGCCGCGTTAACTGGCAATTGAACAATCAAGCCTGTTGCTGCGCCGAGTTGCGTGCGTCCGTCTGGTTGTTTACTCAGGCAATCTTGAGACGTTGCCGCAAGGATCTCTCCGGTCACTGAAGGAACAGATATCGGAGCATCCGCCAAGTTCAGTAGAACCAGTAGCCGCTCGGTATCCCCGTGGATCTCATAGCTGAGAACGTTGTTTGCAGCAGCGATCGCATGCAACGTGCCCGTAACGAGCACGGGATGGCTTCTTCGTAAGGCAATCAGAGCGCGATAGAGATGCAGAATAGATTCGGGTTTCTGATCTAATTCAGCCACATTCAACGACCCATGATCTTCGCCCAGTGGGAGCCATGGCCGGCCGGTCGTAAATCCCGCGAGAAGCGAATTGTCCCAGGGCATCGGCGTCCTTTCCGGGTCGCGTCCCAGGCCGATTCCCGGTTGATTCTTCTCGGCAGGATCCTGTACGAGCTCTGGCGGAATGGGCACGTTCCTCATCCCAATCTCTTCACCGTAGTACAGCGTGATTGTCCCTGGAAGCGAGAGCAGTAGCATCGCAGCCAGTCTTGCCTGATGGGGGCCGACTCGCGTCGCAATGCGCGCGTTGTCGTGATTTCCGAGGACCCAGTTCGGCCAGGCACCAGCCGGCAGCGCAGTGCTGTACTCGGAGATCGTCTGGGCCAGAGCCTCTGCTGTCCAGGCGGTCTGAAGCAGCTGAAAATTGAATGGCAACTGAGTGCCAGTTAATTCCTTGCCGTAATACGTCATCAATTGCGGTATCGGCAGATAGATCTCACCGATCAGCACGCGATCTTTGTATTCGTCCATCACCGCGCGCATCTCCGACACGACTTGGTGGACCTCCGGTCGATTGGAATTGAACACGGGCAAGAATTGGTGACTGGAAGGTTGACCCGCTCGATAGTTCGGATTCGGTGGATTGTTTCGATACTGATCATCCTTGATCAGGAGCCACATCACATCCACGCGAAAACCGTCAACGCCGCGATCGAGCCAAAACCGCATCGCTTCGAAGATCGCTTTGCGTACCAGAGGATTGCGCCAGTTCAAGTCCGGCTGCTGCTTCAGGAATGAGTGATAGTAGTACTGCCCGGTAGTGTGGTCCCACTCCCATCCCGATCCACCGAAATTACTCTGCCAGTTGTTCGGTTCGTCCCGCCACAGGTACCAGTCCCGTTTCGAATCCTTGCGGGAAGAGCGGCTCTCGAGAAACCAGGGATGCTGGTCGGAGGTATGGTTCGGCACCAGATCCAGGATGAGTTTGAGGCCTCTGCGGTGGATCTCCTGCAGCAGGTGATCAAAGTCCTGCATCGTGCCGAAGAGCGGATCGATTCCGCAATAGTCGGCTACGTCGTAGCCGAAATCGGCCATCGGCGAAGGGAAGAACGGCGAGATCCAGAGTGCATCCACGCCAAGCTTCACAAGGTAATCCAAACGTTGCAGGATGCCGTTCAGATCGCCAACGCCGTCGCCATTGCTGTCCTGAAACGAGCGTGGATAGATCTCATATATGATTCCGTGTCGCCACCAGGCTGTCTCCTGCATCCCACCAGTGCTCCTCAAATCCAAGAGTCGAGATCCATATTCTTTCGATGATCAATGACCTCTGGTACAAGAACGCCATCATCTACTGTCTCTCGGTCGCCACCTATATGGATGCAAACGGCGACGGCATCGGGGACTTCGAAGGTCTCATGCGACGTCTGGATTATCTCCAGGGCATGGGCGTAACAGCCATATGGCTCATGCCTTTTCAGCCTTCTCCCTGTCGGGATGATGGATACGACATCGCTGATTATTACGGCGTCGATCCCCGATATGGCACGCTGGGGGACTTTGTTGAATTCGCGGAAGGCTGTAAACAGCGTGGACTGCATCTGCTCATCGATCTGGTCGTGAACCACACGTCCGATCAGCATCCTTGGTTTCAGGAAGCTCGCCGCGATCCTCAATCGAAGTATCGCGATTGGTACGTGTGGTCTAAGAAGAAACCAAAGGATGCGGACTCGGGAGTCGTCTTCCCGGGAGTGCAGAAATCCACCTGGAACTATGACTCTGTCGCGAAGGCTTACTATTTCCACCGTTTCTACGAGTTTCAGCCTGATCTGAATACCTCCAATCCCGAAGTCCAGGCGGAGATACTCAAGATCATGGGCTTCTGGCTGCAGCTCGGCGTCTCAGGCTTCCGTATGGACGCCGTTCCCTTTGTGATCGCACAGAAGGGCGCCGGCATCGCCAGGCCGCGAGAGCAGTACGACATGCTCCGAACATTCAGCCAGTTCCTTACGTGGCGGGAGGGCGCCGCGATCATTCTCGGAGAAGCCAACGTTCTTCCCGCAACCGATATGCGGTATTTCGGTGACTCAGGGGACAGGATGCAGATGATGTTTAACTTCGAGGTGAATCAACACACGTTTCTCGCGCTGGCCACCGGCGATTCGCGGCCGCTGGTGAAGGCGATGCAAGCGACGAAACCGAGGCCAGCCACGGCCCAGTGGGGACAGTTCTTACGAAACCACGACGAACTCGATCTCGGACGGCTTACGGAGAAACAGCGCGCGAGCGTCTTCGCAGCTTTCGGCCCGGATCCGGAAATGCAACTCTACAATCGCGGAATCCGGCGAAGGCTCGCACCGATGTTGCAAGGCGACCGCCGGCGACTGGAACTTGCTTACAGTTTGATGATGACGCTGCCAGGTACGCCTGTAATCCGATACGGCGATGAGATCGGCATGGGAGACAACCTGAAACTGCCGGAACGAAGTTGTGCCCGAACTCCCATGCAGTGGTCAACGGAACCGAACGCCGGCTTTACCAAAAGTGACAAGCCGTGCCAGCCAGTCATAAGCGATGGCCCGTACGGTTTTCCCCATACGAATGTCGCTGCTCAACGACGCGACCCGGATTCTCTTCTCAACTGGATGGAACGTATTATCCGTATGCGAAAGGAAGTCCCCGAGATTGGCTGGGGCGACTTCTCATTCGTTTCGACGGGAACGCCGCATGTCCTGGCAATGCTCTATCACTGGCGCAACAACTCGGTATTGTGCGTCCACAATCTCAGCGCCGAACCGCGCGAAGTGCGGCTCAAGTTAGGTGCTGGTAATGAAGACGGGTGTGAGCTCGCGAGTCTCTTGTCCGATGAGCATAGCCAGCTCGAAAAGGGTGGCGCTCATCGTGTTTTGCTCGAGGCATATGGCTATCGCTGGTACCGAGTGGGCGGCCTGGATTATCTGTTAAAGCGAAGTGCAATCTAACACTCGCCAGCCCTTGCGCTGATCCGTGCTGAGGGTGACTTCGACCCGAGGCGCACGGCCGTGATCCAAGCGGCGCGTAGCCGACCGGGCGCGGCTTCCTGGCCTACGACATCCGGGAAGAAGATGCCTGCGCGTCGCGGACATGTTCGGCCAGTACGCAATCGTCTGGATCGGCGAGGCCGGTATGTATCCGAGTGTGGCTGAGTTCAACGGGTTTTACACTCTGGGCGCGTATCTGAACAACTACTCGCTTTCCTACAAGCTCCAGTTCCGCGAGATTATTGTGAGGGAACTCGACAAAAACGCTGCGCTGCGAGGCTACTTCGACGGCTGGGGAAACCGTTGCTATGTATTTTCGAGCGAGCTGGGTGATAACGAACTGTGTTCCGAATCAGGTCATTACGTCCTGCATAACCTGGAACTGAATACGGCTCAGTTGCGCTCGATGGGTGGCGAGTACGTGATTTCGGCAGCCTACATAGAGAATAGCGATCGGCATGGACTGAGGCTGGAGAAGGTATTCACCTCCAATACCTCATTCTGGGAGCTCTATCTCTACTATGTGCTGCCGCTCCGAACGGCTCAGCCGCCAAACTCCAGTGAAGTGAGGCGGCCGGTCAGCAAGGGAACCAGGTCGTAGCGCTGCTCGCGCCGGAGCCGTCGGTAGAGAGGATACGCGGTTGGTGTGACTGCCGAATTCCGCGGCGGTGCTGGGCTTTCGCTATTTGCCGGCGATCAGCATCATGCCGTCCGGTACGACGCGGCATTCGCTGCCGGGCCGGGCGTGCCAGGTTGAGCCGTCGGCGTAGCGGAGCTCGATGACAGAGATCCAGGCTACGGAGGTCAGGTCCTTTACCGAGAGGGTGCGGGTGCGCGACTCGTCGGCGGGTACGGAACTGGCCAAGTGCACGTTGCGGACGGCGTCGGCGGTTGGCTCATTCGTGAGCATGGCGCCGGTGGAGACGACACGGCTCTTATTGGAGGTGCCATGCACTTCCAGCTCCGCCGCCACGATGCGCTGGAGGCGGGTGTTCTTCATGGAGAGATCAAACGACTGCTGGGTGCGACTGGCATTTGGCCGCGGGGCGGGCTGCGCGTTCGGACCGGCAGGAGTCAGTGTGCCCACGAGACCATGCTGTGCGGCAGACATTTCTACCGGGCAGGCAGCGGGATTGGCGACGCTGGCGGGGGCCGGGGCGGCGGCTAGAGCTGCGGGGAGGGCCAGGGTTGCGAACGACAGAACGAGAGAGGGGAGCGAAAGAGAATGGCGCATACACACCTCCTGCGGCTGCCACTGTACGCCCACTCAAAATGGATGCGCAAGAGCCGCACCGCTGATGTCTTTTGCCGAACCCAAATCGGCACACGGGAGGTGTTGTCCCACCCTTCGCTTCGCTCAGGATGGGGCACCCATGTTGTTTGCGTGGCTCGGGTGAAGAGCGGGTCTCTCCACTACGCGCGGCTTTTCGCCCCTTCGACGAAGACCTGCTGCGGGGAGCCCCGGTTCGCCGCTTTGGTCGAGATGACGAGGTGAGGAAAGCTCAACCTGCTAGCGGATGGCCATTAGGGAGGCGCGGAAGAGCGCGTCGAAGTGGTCGCCTGCGCTTTTGTCCTTGGCCACGGCTGTTTCGATGGCCTTTTGTGCGGAGGGGCGCTGGTAGCCGAGGTTGACGAGCGCGGAGAGGACATCTTCCGCGGCCGGGCCGGCGGCGGTCACGGCGGGAGCGGCGGCTGCCATGTCTTCGAGCTTGTCCTTGAGCTCGACGACGAGGCGCTCGGCAAGTTTTTTACCGACGCCGGGGATGCGGGTGAGGGTGGCGTGGTCCTGCGCGCGGAGGGCGGCGACGAGGCGGTCTGCGGGAAGGCCGCTCTGGATGGTGATGGCGAGTTTGGGGCCGACGCCGCTTACGGTGATGAGCTTTTCGAAGATGCGTTTGTCGTTGCGGTCGAGAAATCCGTAGAGGGCGAGGGTGTCTTCGCGCACCTGGGTGTGGATGTGAAGGGCAATCTCGGCGCCTTCGGCGGGCAGCGCGGTGTAGGTGGAGACGCTGATGGCGACGTCGTAGCCGACGCCGGCTGCTTCCACGATGGCCTGCTGCGGCTGCTTGGTGAGGAGACGTCCCCGGAGGTGCGCGATCATGGGGGTATCTTAAGACGTTTTGTCACTTGGATCGTTTCTTTGTCGCGGCGATCCAATACGCAGCATTTGCGCGGAGCGTTCTGAGAGGTGTCAGGGTGGGTGAATCACGACCTTTTGGTTTGGTGGCCGGACTTGGTGTTGGGGCGGCGATCTTCTATTACAGGTCGCTGGTCGATGGCTGCCTGACGCGCGGTGTGTCCCCGAACCTGTTGATGGTTCATGCGGACGTGCGGCTCGTGATCCGGCTGGCTCAGGAGCGCAAGGCGCGCGAGCTGGCGGAATACCTGAGTGGCTTGCTTCAGCGGGTTGCAGACGGAGGCGCCGAGCTGGCGACCATTCCGGCGTTCTCTCCGCAGGTTTGTGCGGCGGAATTGGCAGAGCTGACTCCGGTTCCGCTGATCAATCTTCTGGACGTGATGGCAGCGGAAGCTGAGCGTAGAAAGCTGCGGCGGGTTGCTGTGTTTGGCGCGCGGGTGACGATGGAGACAGGGCTTTTCGGGAAGCTGGAGGGATGCGATGTGGTCACGCTGAGCGCGGAGGAGACGGATCTCGTCAGCAGTATCTATGTGCGCGTGGTGGAGGAGGCGAAGGCGTCGCCCGGAGATTACGAGCAGTTGCGAGCGCTCGCTCATCGGGTGATCGAGCGGGAGACTCTGGATGCGCTGGTGCTGGCTGGAACCGATCTTTCTTTCGTGTTCGACGAGCAGAACACGGATTTCCCTCATCTGGATGGCGCGCGGGTTCACATCGCGGCGATCGTAAACGCGCTTGCCGGATGAACCGAGTCCGATTTCCTGCGTTGCGTCCACGATGCTTCGCGGCCGCCTGCCAAGCTGCTGTTCTATTCGCGCTCGAAGACGAGGACGTTGGGTTTGTGTTCGTTCGCCGGTTGAATGGACATGGTGAGCGTTTTGCCGTCGGGAAAGAGCTGGATGTTCTGCGTGTCGGCCACTTTTCCGTTGATCTTCTCGGTGAACTCGAGAGTGGTGGCATTGATGCGGCGCGACGATGACATGGCACCTTTTGGTGCGTTCGGGTCTTGAACGAGATAGTCCTGGCCGTCGAATTTCATGGTCTTCGTCGAATGCTGTCTGGGGTCGGTGAAGGAGAGGCCGTCGCCTTCATAAGGCTGAACCACGAGTTCGACGACATAGTCGAGCCTCTCGCTGGTGCTATCCCACGTGCCGGCAAAGCCGGAGGTTCCTGCAGTGCGAGCGTAGAGGTAGTCGAGGTGGAAGGTGAAACCGTCGGACTGGTAGCCGGTGAAATTGTCGTGGAGCGTGTTGCCGTCGGAAGAGAGCGTCCAGAGGGCGGAGACTTCCAATTTGCCATCCTTTTTGCGGACGACTTTCCAGTTGTGGGGACCCTGGACAGTGACGGCGAGAATGGAACCATCGAGACCGGGCTGATCGGTGCCGTCGGCGACGATGAATTCGGGAGTGCCGCCGCCGAAGTCGAAGGCGTAGCGGTTTTGGCCGGCGGACGTGACTTTCATCTGGTCGTGGAGAATGCTTTTTTCGGGGTTGAGCTTCCATTTGCCCACGAAGGAGTTGTCGGCTGCCCATAGCGTGGTGGCGAGCAGAAAAATGGCGAGCAGTGATGGAACGATGCGTTGCGGCATGAAGTCCTCCTTGCTGGGACATGGAGGGAGCACTCCTGTGGCCATTCCACAGGCGCGATTCACTGACGGCGGCGAGTTCGGTTTATCTCGTGCGCTTTGAGCGGGTTAGATTTAGCGAGCGGGAACGCGGCGGGCGGTGTTATGTGTGTCCAGGTTGTTCGCGTGCGAACAGAGCTGTCTTGAAAGCGGACAATTTTGGAGTGGAAGGTCGCTTCGCTCCGGCGAGGTAGGCCCACCCTAGCTTGCGCTAGGATGGGGCACCCGGCGACGCTTTAGATTCTTCAGAGCCTGTGCTGCTGATTCGCACAAACACTCCTGATCAAAGTCAGGACGTTCGGCTCCCTTCGACCTACGGCTGCACGCTCACCATCAGGGTATAGGTGAATCTATCTTCGCGGGCACAACCAAGAAGTGCCTTAGGAATCCAGCGGTAAAGATATTCAATGCGGCAGACAACATGAACAACGGAAGATCATAGAACGCGGTCAAAGCAGAGAAGAACATTGTGGGCAGATGAATCGAGCTCAGGATGAAGGACCATGGCAGCGTCAGCAGGAAGCTGGGAATGAATGAGACTCCTTCTGCGTCAAGATGGAGTCTTCCTACAACAAAGGTGATGGTTACGAGTAACAGATATACGCAACAAACCACGATGAAGATACGGTCACGAATACGCTTAAGCATCAGGACAGGTCTTCAAGGGCTACGCTTCGGCTTCTTGCGCTCCGCGCGCGATCAGGTGCTCGTCGATCTTGGGCAGGAGGCCCGTCAGCAATCCTAGCGCGGGGAGGTAGGAGCAGACGTGGTAGACGAGGTTGAGGCTGGTCATGTCGGCTAGCTTGCCTAGAAGTGCTGCACCCAGGCCGCCCATGCCGAAGGCTAATCCGAAGAAGAGGCCGGAGATGAGACCTACGCGGCCGGGGACGAGCTCCTGCGCATAGACGAGGATGGCCGAGAAGGCTGAAGAGAGAACGAGGCCGATGATGAAGCTGAGGATGGCGGTCCATTCGAGGTTGGCGTAGGGGAGCGCGAGCGTGAAGGGCAGAACGCCTACGATGGAAAACCAGATGACGAGGCGGCGGCCGTAGCGGTCGCCGATAGGGCCGCCGAGAATGGTGCCGAGCGCGACTGCGCCAAGGAAGACGAAAAGATACATTTCGGCGGCGTGCAGCGTTACGTGGAAACGCTGCATGAGATAGAAGGTGTAGTAACTCGTAATGCTGGCGAGATAGAAGTATTTCGAGAAGACCAGGGTCATGAGCACGGTCATGGCCTGGGTGAGCTTGCCACGCGACAGCTGGCCGTGGGGATGCTCTTCAACCTGCTTCTTGCCCGACGCGCCTTCGCGCACGCGCGCTTTGTACCAGCCACCGATGGAGATGAGCATCACGATGGCGACGAGCGCGGCGACCGAGAACCACACGATGCGGTGCTGGCCGGCGTGGGCGTTGCGCGCGGAAAGCACCAGCCACAAGACAAGCAGCGGGCCGAGGGCGGAGCCGAAGTTTCCGCCTAACTGAAAGAGCGATTGCGCGAGGCCATGCTGGCCGCCGGAGGCGAGGCGGGCGACGCGTGAGGATTCCGGGTGGAAGACGGAGGAGCCGAGTCCGACGAGCGAGCCGGCGACGAGCAGCCATCCGTAGGTGGGTGCGTAGGCCATGAGGACCAGGCCGCAGAGCGAGAAGCCCATGCCGAGGGCGAGCGAGTAGGGCATCGGCTTTTTGTCCGTGGCCATGCCGACGAAGGGCTGAAAGAGCGATGCGGTGATCTGGTAGGTGAAGGTGATCATGCCGATTTGCCCGAGCGTGAGGCCGAAGATGCGCTGGAAGAGCGGGTAGAGCGAGGGGATGGTGGCCTGGACGAGATCGTTGAGGAGATGGCACGCGCTGATGGCGGCGAGGATGGTGAAGACCGTCTGACCGCCGCGGCGGATTGCGCTTTCCGGCGGGGTGAAGACCGCTGTTCCCTGGGTCGGCACGGTTCCTCCTGCTATCTAAGATTCATAGCTTCACTGTGAGGCTCAGAGATTAGAAGTTCAAAGCAGATCCCTCCACTTCGCGGTCACGCTGCGCGTGACGGCTCCGGTCGGGATGACGAATGTTTGGGTACATCTCCACTGCAAATCGGTGGGCCCCTTGGGCCGACTGGATTTTCGGGAACAACCCCACCCTAGCCTTCGGCTAGAGTAGGGCACCCGGGTTTGAGGGCACTGCATGAGAACAGCAGATCTCTCCACTGCGCGGCTCCGCCGCTCCGGTCGAGATGACAAGTTGTAGGGTTGCGCGCTCCGCTCAGGATGACAACAGATCGTGGTGTCGCGAGCAGGATTCACTAGCGGCGTGAGTCGCGGCGGTAGAGGACCTGAAATTCGTAGCCTGCGTTGGGCGGGAAGAGCGCGGCGACGGCGCGGAGGCGCTCTGCCAGCGCGGGCGGGGCGAGCAGCGGGTATTCGCGCTCGCGGAGGTCTGCGTAGTCGAAGTCCACGGTCTGCGACAACATATATATGGCGAGGGCGTCGGAGAAGGCGGCGTGGATGAAGGCGGTCTTTGCCTTCTCGTCGATCTTCTGCGAGGAGCCGGTGACCTCATATGCCGTCATGCGGTCGCCGCGGCTTCCCCGGCCGCGCTCTGCGCCTTCGATGCGTGGCTCGCCGTAGGCGCGCGCGCGGCTCTCCCATGCGTCGTGGCTGGTTTCACCGCGGGTCCATGCGGTGGCCTGGCGGTCCACCAGCTCGCCGAAGCTGGCCGGCACGCCGGTGGCGTCGACAAAGTGGTGGCCGATGTTGATGAAGAGCTCGAAGGCGAGGGCGAACTTGTCCTGCATGAGGCGGGTGGAGATGAAGATGTAGTCGCCGCCGGCAAAGTGGACATTGCGATGGCAGATGGCGCGATCGCTGAGTTCGGTGGTGTAGGCGGGCGCGATCAGGGTTTCGCCGCTGGAGTGCGCGTCGTCGGGGACGGTGTCGCCTTCCTGCTCGTGGATGGTGAGAGGGACGAAGTAGTAGGCGCGATGCTTGAGCGCGGCGGCGACGGCTTTAGGCACGGCGCGGATGACCTGTTCCAGCTCCGCTGGCTGCAGCTTGTGATCGCCAAAGGTGGCGTAGAAGATGCCGTTGTCGGACTGCTGGACCGGCGTCTCGCGCGCTACCTGCGCGGCCGGCAGCAGCTCTGTCTGTGCGGTGTGCCCCATCTTGAGTATTCTAGTGTATTGGGAGTTGAGCGGCGCTGCGCGCCGGGACCCGCCGTCCGGGCGATTGCGCCTGCGGCGTGTTTTGCGGGGTTGGCTCCGTTGTCGCTCACGTTCATTTTGCGGGCGACTCGGGAGAACAGCAGATCGCTCCACTCACTCGGGATGACGATGTGGGGGCGCTTGCGGCGCTACGTTCAGGATGACAGGGATATTATGACCGCGATTTCCGCCAGCAGTTCCGGCCCCGCCCCGCAGGATGATCCTCGCACCACCTTCCGTCTGTTCGGTGTCCCATTTGGCGACTTCGGACTGTTTGCCAGCATCCTGATCGCGGTTGCGCTGGGCTTTATGGCGTTCTTCGGCGCCACCTTTCTGAGCATCTTCGGCCTGATGATTTACAACCGCGCCGGAGGCCATCACGTGACGCTGGATACCGCCTATAAATTTATCGGGCTGCCTGCGGGCATATTCGTGCTGATTGTGAGCGCCGCGGCGATGCTCGCCATCTGGCTGCGGCGCAAAGTGACGGCACGCTGAGCCCGCCCATGTCACTCGTCACCCTTACTGCGACAGAAGGCACGCCCGAAAAGCATCGGGAGTGGTGCGAGCGGCTGGAAGAGGGCGCGATTCTTTTTTTCCCGACGAGCCCAATCGCGCTGCGGGAGGAAGACCTGCAGTTCCTGCGCGGGCAGCAGCAGACGGACAGCTCGCTGCACAAGAACATTGCTTACAAGCCGAAGGCCGATGAGCTGAGCGGCGTGGATACGAAGACTGCGAACCCGGCGGCGGTCGATCGCCTGCGCTCGATCCTGCGCGGCTACTCGCAGTCGGTGACGGCGTTTCTTACGGGCTTTCTATCGCCTTATGCCGGCAACTGGCAGCCTGACTATGCGAGCTTCCGGCCGCAGGAGGAGGAAGGCCGCGACCTGCCGCTGAGGCGGCGCAACGACCTGCTGCACACCGACGCCTTTCCCACAAGGCCCACGCACGGCGCGCGCATTCTGCGCTTCTTCAACAACATTCATACGACGCGTACGCGGGATTGGGTGGTGAGCGATCCATTTCGCGCCGTCGCCGCGAAATATGCGCCTGGGGAGATCGCGCTGCCGAAGCCGGAGTCGGCGATGGGGCGTGGATGGAAGTCGTTTGCGACGGGAATGGGGCTGGGTGCCGCGGCGCCTGCGCTGAAGCGCTCGCCGTATGACGACTTTATGATGCGGTTCCACAACTTTCTGAAAGAGAACCGCGAGTTCCAGAGCTCGTGCGCGAAGTACGACTACCAGTTCCCGGCCGGGTCGAGCTGGATGGTGTACACCGATATGGTTCCGCATGCTGTGCTTGCGGGACAGTATGCGCTGGAGCAGACGTACCTGGTTGCGGCGGAGGCGATGGTGGCTCCCGAGCATGCTCCGCTGACTGTGCTTGAGGAGTTGACGGGCGCGACGCTGGTCTAGACGGGCAAAACGGCGGCGCATTCGCGTACCATACATTTTTCTGACTCGACTATGACCTGCGATCCGCTACTTGCGTGGCGGGATGAGTTTCCCATCCTTGCCCACACTACCTATATGGTGAGTCACTCGCTGGGCGCCATGCCGCGCGGCGCGGCGGATTCGCTGAGGGAATATACCGACACGTGGGCGACGCGGGGAGTGCGCGCGTGGCATGAGGGCTGGTGGGAGATGGCCGTTACGGTGGGCGACCTCATCGGTTCCATCATCGGGGCCGGCCCGGGTGAAGTCGTGATGAACCAGAACACATCGACGGGCCAGTCCGTCGTTGCCTCCTGCTTCAACTGGCACGAACGCCGGAACAAGATCGTGACCGAAGGCCTCAACTTCCCCTCGAATGACTACATCTATCATGGCCTGGCGCGTCAGGGCGCTCGTATCGTCACCGTTCCCTCGCCCGACGGCATGACCATGCCGCTGGAACCGCTGCTCGACGCTATCGATGAGGAGACGCGGCTGGTGAGCATCTCGCACGTCGCTTTTCGATCGTCCTATGTGCAGGACCTTGCAGCGATCGTCAAGCGGGCGCATTCGGTTGGCGCTTACGTTGTGGCGGACCTGTATCAGTCGGCGGGGATTCTTCCCGTGGATGTGCGGGCGCTGGACGTCGACTTTGCGGTGGGCGGATCAGTGAAGTGGCTGCTCGGCGGTGCGGGCGCGGGCTACTTATATGTACGTCGTGATCTTTGGCCGACGCTGGAGCCGGCAGCTACGGGATGGCAGGCGCATCAGGCCCCCTTCGATTTTGCAGGCGGTCCGATCGACTTCGCCCCGGATGCGTTCCGCTTTCTGAACGGCACGCCCAACATCCCTGGCCTGTACGCCGCGCGGGCCGGCTACCAGATCGTTAACCAGATCGGCGTCGACGCCATCCGAGCCAAATCAGTTCGCCAGACAACACGCCTCATCGAGCTGGCCGATCACGCCGGCATCGCGGTGCGCAGCCAGCGGGATGCGGCGCGGCGCGGCGGCGTCATCATCCTCGACGTGCCGGAGGGCGAGCGCGTCACGGCGGAGCTACTGCGGCGACAGGTGGTTGTGGACCACCGGCCGGGAGCGGGCATCCGCATCTCGCCGCATTTCTATACGACGGATGAGGAACTGGAGTGCACGATTCGTGAGCTCACTGATATTCTCCGCTGCGCTCACTGAACAAGTACGACTGCTGGTTCACGCAGATGGTGAAACAGCAGATCTCTCCACTGCGCAGGTGGCGCTACGCGCCACGGCTCCGGTCGAGATGACGAGGATTGTTCGGAGTCTCCTTAGGAGTATTGGAAGGTCGCTTCCCACCCCAACCTGCGAACACCGCGCGCTTTGGGGATCCCGGCTTCGCTCCGACGGAATACGCCCACCCCTTCGACAAGCTCAGGGCAGGCTCTACCTTCGGTAGAATGGGGCACTTCGGCTGGAATGGGGCACCCGGCATGACCACTCAAGTTGCGTCTTCTAATACGTCCGATCAGCATCTGCAGCGGTCGCTGAGCTCGGGCCAGCTGACGATGATTGCGATTGGCGGCGCGATCGGCACGGGACTTTTTCTGGGCAGCGGACTGGCGATCGGCATGGCCGGACCATCTGTGCTGGTGAGCTACGTGATCGCGGCGGCGATTGCGCTGCTGCTGATGGGCTGCCTTGCTGAGATGACGATTGCGCATCCGATTTCGGGATCGTTTGGCGCGTATGCAGGGCACTACCTTGGACCGCTGGCGGGATTTCTGGTGCGGTATTGCTACTGGTCGGGGCTGGTTCTGGCGGTGGGCACGGAGGTGACGGCGGTTGCCGTTTACATGCGGCTGTGGTTTCCGGCTGTTCCCGGCGTGGTGTGGATGCTCGGTTTCTCACTGGCGCTGATCGCGATGAATACGCTGCAGGTGAAGGTCTACGGCACGCTCGAGTATCTGTTTTCGCTGATCAAGATTCTGGCTATCGTGGGTTTTCTGCTGCTGGGCGCGTGGATTCTGTTCTACAGCCGGGATGCCTCCTCGATGGGGCTGCATCTTTATACGGCGCATGGCGGCTTTCTACCGTTCGGTGTGCGGGGGATGTGGGCAGCGGTGCTGGTGGCGATCTTCAGCTACTTCAGTGTTGAGATGGTTGCCGTGGCTGCCGGAGAAGCGCGTGATCCGCGGCGGGCGATCACGCAAGCGTTTCGCTCTACCGCGATCCGGCTGGTGCTGTTTTATCTGCTGACGCTGGCGCTGATGCTGGCGATTATGCCGTGGAACCAGGCGGGATCCACGACCAGTCCATTTGTGCGCATGATGCAGCTTTCGCATATCCCGTACGCGGCCGGCGTTCTGAACCTGGTGGTGCTGATCGCGGCCCTTTCCGCGATGAACAGCCAGCTCTATGTGACGAGCCGCATGATGTTCTCGCTTGCGCGTGCCGGCTATGCTCCCGCTACGCTGGGGAGGCTGAGCCGGGCGGGTGTGCCGGTGGTCGCGCTGCTGCTTTCCTCCGGCGGCGTTGCCGTGGGTGCGCTGTTTTACGCGGTGTACGCGGGCGCGGCATTCGGCATCATGATTTCGATTGCGTCCTTCGCCGAGCTTTTTGTGTGGCTGATGATCTTTGTGACACACCTGGCTTTCCGGCGCAGGCATAGAGCTGCGGCAGGCGACTTTAGAATGATCGGCGCGCCGTGGGCGACGCTGATGGGGGCAACGCTGCTGATTGCGGTGATGATTACGTCGGCGTTTACTCCGGGCTTTCGCTTCATGCTGGTGTACGGCATACCTTTCCTGGTGGTGCTAATAGTGGGCTACCGGCTGCGCGCGCCGAAGACTCGGCCGGATGCGGAGCTGGCGGCGGAGAGCTGACGGAATCCGCCCGCCATTCGCTTCCCGCCCCAACCTGCGAACACCGCGCAGGCCGGGGGACCCCGATTCGCTCAGGATGGGGCACGCGCGGACTGGTTGGCTGAGCGGCGCGTTGCGCCGATATTGAACGGAAGATAGAGCAGGTCTCTCCACTCCGCGCCTGTGGCGCTCCGGTCGAGATGACGATGTGTTTTGACGGGCATGTGCGGAATCCCACCCTTCGGTCACGCTCAGGATGGGTCACCCGACTTGCCACCACGGCAAGTGCTATTCTTCGTGCCGACTGTCATTCTTTCTGGAGGCACTACCCTATGCACACCACTCGCGCGGCCACGCTTTTGCTGGCTGGCGCTGTTCTTGCCCTCCCTGTTGCGCCGCTCTCCGCGGCGTCGAAGCCGGACAAAAAAGCCCGCACTACGGAAACTGCCGCGCAGGCGAATCCGTGGGATGTGCCGCAGCCCGCGGTGGAGAAGCTGGATCTGAACGCGTATGCGCGGATCCGCGAAGAGGGGCTGACGCACTCGCATGTGATGGAGCTGGCCTCCGCGCTGACGGACGATATTGGCGGGCGCCTGACCGGATCGCCGAACATGGAGAAGGCAAACAACTGGACACGCGATGAGCTGACGCGGATGGGCCTGGAGAACGCGCACCTGGAAGACTGGGGCGAGTTCGGAATGGGCTGGCAGCAGGTGAACACCTGGGTGCGCATGACCGCGCCGGACACGGCGCCGCTGATTGCGCAGGCGACTCCGTGGTCGCCGTCGACGAGCGGGCCGGTGACGGGCGAGGCGGTAAACGTCGTCATCGATGATGAAAAGGATTTTGACAAGTACAAGGGCAAGCTGGCAGGCAAGATCGTTCTGCTGGGCGAGATGCGCGAGGTGCCGCCGGTAGATAAGCCGCTGTTCGAGCGCTACACCGACAAGGACCTGGAAGACATCTCGCAGTACGAAGCTGCGAACCGCAACTTCGAGCAGCGGTTGCAGGCGTATCTGAAGCGCGCGGCGCTGCGCGACAAGATTGCGCCGTTCCTTGCTGACGAGAAGGTTGCGGGCGTGATCCTGCCAAGCCGCGACGGGAAGAACTCCGGCGGATCAGGCGGGACGTTCTTTGACGACAACGGGGCGGCGCTGGGCATGCAGCCGTACAAGGCGGACAAGGCGGTGAAGGTGCCTTGCGTCGTGACCGCGATTGAGAACTATGGCCGGATCTATCGCCTGCTGAAAGCGAACGTGCCGGTTACGGTGGAGATGAACGTCGAGACCAAGACGACGGGCGATCACCAGCATGGCTTCGACACGGTGGCGGAGATTCCGGGCACTGATCCGAACCTGAAGGACCAGATCGTGATGGTGGGCGGACACCTGGACTCGTGGGCCTCCGCTACCGGCGCTACGGACAACGGCGCGGGATCAGTGGTGGCGATGGAAGCCGTGCGCATTTTGAAGGCAATCGATGCGCATCCGCGGCGCACCATCCGGATTGCGCTGTGGAGCGGCGAGGAAGAAGGACTGTTCGGCTCGAAGGGCTATGTCTCGCAGCATTTCGGTTCCTATCCTGTATCCACCGCGCCCGACCAGATGAAGCTGCCGGAGTTTATCCGAAAGGCGGCGGGGCCGATCACGACGAAGCCGGAGTGGAAGACGCTGGATGCGTACTTCAACGTGGACAACGGCACGGGAAAGATCCGCGGTGTGTATCTGCAGGGCAACGCGGCGGTGGATCCGATCTTCCGCCAGTGGATCGCGCCGCTGAAGGACCTGGGCGTGACCACGATCACGATGCGCAACACGGGCGGCACCGATCACCTTTCGTTTGACGCGGTGGGGCTGTCCGGCTTCCAGTTCATCCAGGACCCGATGGATTACGAGAGCCGGACGCACCACTCCAACATGGATACGTATGAGCGGCTACAGCAGGGAGACCTGGAGCAGATTGCGACGGTGGAGGCGATCTTCCTCTACAACGCCGCGATGCGCGATGAGATGATCCCACGGAAGCCGATGCCGCATCCGGAGCTGCGGGATCAGCAGGTTGCGCCGTTGAAGGATGTCTTTCTGGGGGCGGTGCCGGAACAGAAGTGAGGGACTGGCCGTCCGGGCGAAGGCGCGTGCTGTGGGGTTCGCTCCCTTTGGTCGCTCACGTTTGATTTGTGGGCGGGATGACAGCGGTGAACACGAAAAAGCGGAGAGCCTTGGCTCTCCGCTTTTGCTTGCCTGCCACGCCCTTAACGAATCACGCGAATCTCCACGCCGACACGCAAACTTTTCCAGGCCCTGTCTGCCGTGAGCACGGGCAGCTTGCGCTCCATCGCCAGTGCGAGGCATGCGCGGTCGCCAAGTGACAAGCCGAGCGCTCGGGTGCGGGGCAGTAAATCGGCCGTCACGCGGGCCTGCCCATCGTTGAATGCAAGAACTCCTTTCACTGCACGGAACGCCATCTGCATCGCCGGCTCACGCGGGATGCGGTAGGCGAGGAGTTTGCCGTAGACTTCCGCCATATTCACTGCGCTGATCCATGATTCGGACGCGTGTCGCAAGGCAACGTCCGAGCCTGGCTCCCCTTGCAGCAACGCGAGCAGCGCAGAAGCATCCAGAACAGACTCACTCACGCCTTGCGGCCTCGCGGCGATCTGCAATCAGCTCGTCCGCCAGCGATACGCCTTTCGGCACATGCCGCCGCACCATCTCTTGCGCCTCGCGGATGCGCTGCATGCGGGTTGTGACCTTCAAACTCCCGTCTTCAAAATGCAGCAACAGCGCATCGCCGGCTTTCACGTTCAAAGCCTTCCGAATCGCAGAGGGTATAACTATCCTGCCGTTTTCGTTGATCGTGACTTGATCTTCCAGAATGACCGATTTCATCAATATGTCACCTTTTATCATTATGACACACCCCGCAAAACACGACGAGCTTTAACAAATGCTTAAGGTGTGGTTAAGCAGCGACTGGATATGCTGAACCGATTGCAGTTGCCATTGCAACTGCGGCCGGGAGCCGGAACATGCTGCGTAGTTGTGTGACAGTGGTATCGAGTTGTCTGATCGCCGTGGGCTTCGCCGTTCCGCAGGCATACTCGCAGAAGCCGCTTACGCCGGCGGGCAAGCTGGTTATGCCGTCTTCGGTGCAGGGAAAGTTCGATCACCTGGGCATCGATCAAAAAGGCGGACGGCTTTTTGTTGCCGCGGAGAGTGCTCATCAAGTGCTGGTCTTTGATCTGCACAGCGGCAAGTATCTGCGGTCGATCGAAGGCATCGAAATTCCGCACGCGATCTTTGTGCGTGAGGACCGCAACCGGATTTACGTGACGGACGGTGGCGCGGGCGCGCTGAAGGTGTACGACGGCGCTACCTACGCCCTGTTGAAGACGATCCCGCTGAAAGTGGATGCAGATTCTATCGGCTATGACCCGGCGACACACTACCTTTATATCGACAACGGCGGCGGCGATGCGCATGAAAGCTTCTCGATGCTGAGCGTGGTGGACACGACGCGTGACGTGAAGGTGGCGGACATCAAAATTGACGGCGACACGCTGGAAGCGATGGCACTCGAGAAGTCCGGCGACACAATGTACGTGAACAATCCGGCGAAGAACCAGGTGGATGTGCTGAACCGGAAGACTCGCGGGATGACGGCAAGCTGGCCGGTGACCATGGGTAAAAAGAATGTGGCGATGGCGCTGGATGAAGCGGGACATCGGCTGTTCATTGCATCGCGCAGCGGCAATCTCTCGGTATTCGATACTGCGACTGGCAAAGAGCTCACCTCCATGCCCATCGGCAAAGGCGTGGACGATCTGGCGTTCGATGCCGAAGGCAAGCGGCTGTATGCTCCATGCGGTGGCGACGGCCTGATTTATGTCTATCAGCAGCAGCCGAATGACACGTACACGCTGCTCAGCAAGGTTCCATCAGGCCCTGGCGGAAAGAACGCGCTGCTGGACAGATCGCTCGGCCGCTACTTCGTGATCGTGCCACCGCATGGGACAAAACCGGGAAGCTCCAAGCCGGGCGCTGTCTATGCCTACGCGCTGCGGTAGGTGGCAATTCGGAGACACACTTCGCAGCCTGTTCATGATGAAGGATGCGCGCAGAAAGAAAGAAGCGGAGAGCATGGGCTCTCCGCTTCTTGTTATTGCGGATATAAGAGCACAGGGGCTTACTTCGAACTCAAAAAGGCGTATACCCGCGCTGTGCCTATATCCAGTCCAGGCGCAAATGCGGAAACAGAAAAGATGCTGTTCAGGGCTGACGCCGCTGTGGAGGTCAGAGTCAGCTCGACGCCGTTCAACTTGAGCAGAACACAATCGTCGGGCTTAAGAGGTAACGTAAGACCCGCCGGGGGCACGACATTGAACAAGGGAACGCGTCCGACGAGCTTGCCCTTGACGACGACCAGACCGGTGAGCACCGGGGCTGGGGCCGTGGTGTCGATGATGAAGCTTTGCAGGCGAACGTGGGTGTTGCCGGCCGCCAAAGTCAGTCCTCCTGAATGGAGGATGTTGCCGAAGGCGGTGTCCAGATCGAGCGCACCGCCGGTGATGGGAAATGAGGCAACGCCGTCCCAGATATGGGTAGGCGCGACAACCCCTGGGGTGACGTTGAGCGACTGAAGAGCCGACGTGAACGTGCTGCTGAGGGTAACGCTGGTACGTCCAGACTCGACCGTTCTGGTCTGCTGGCCGTACCCGGCGGCTGCGATACAAAGGATGGTCAGGGCAAGACTCGTACGAGTCATAAGCCGGGAAAACATGACGAGGTACCTCCACATATGGATTGGCTTGCGGGGCCTTGCTCACCAAGGAGCAGCTCAAAGTTGTGCGTCGACCGGTGGGTATCCGCACCGCAGTGCGCGTTTTTTATTCGGGCCGCTGCCGCAGTCGAATTCGACAGTTTCAGCGCGCAGAGCTTCAGGCACTCAGATCGTATGCGTCGCAAAATAACCTGTGGAAGCGAAGGAACGAGAGAGCATCCACTTCGTTTGCACTCCAGGCAAAGAAGCAAGGGCCTTTTTGAGTGTGTTTCAATCTGCGCGCTATTTGGAAGCGTGACGGGCGGCTTGGGCGACGGCGACAGGAATCACTCCGCGCGCAGAGCAATCATGGGATCGGCTTTTGTGGCCTTCCGCGCGGGAATGTAGCTGGCGAGGATTGCTATGAGGACTACGGCGAGGCCGATGGCGGTGAAGGTGAGCGGATCGGCCGGGCTCACGTGAAAGATGAGGCTTTTGAGGGCTTGCGCGAGCCCGAGCGCTAGCAGGATGCCGACGGCGGTTCCGGCGAGGACCAGTTTTCCCGCCTGGACGAGCACGAGGCGGAGCACGTCGAAGCGCTGCGCGCCGAGGGCCATGCGGAGGCCGAACTCGGGCGTACGTTGGCTGACCGAATAAGCGATGACTCCGTAGGTGCCGATGGCCGCGAGGATGATGGCGAGCGAGCCGAAGAGGCTGACGAGCAGAAAGGCGAAGCGCGGTGTTGCAACCGACGCGGTTACGATCTGGTCCATGGTGCGGATGTCGGCGACGGCAAGCGCGGGATCGAGGCGCGCGACCTGCTCGCGGATTGCGCCGACGAGGAGTTGCGGATCGGAGCTCGAGCGGACCGCCAGCAATAAATTAGGAGAGCCGTAGCCGGCCTGGAGGAACGGCCACCAGAAGGCCGGCTCCGCGCCGGGACTGTTGGGCTGGTCCTTCACATCGCCGACGATGCCGACGATGGTGATCCAGTCTTTTGCTTTCGGATGATCTTCAAAGGTGAGCCGTTTGCCCAAGGCGTCTTCGCCGGGCCAGTAGCGCTCCGCCATTGCGTGATTGATGATGAGCACGAGCGGCGAATCGGGCTTGTCGGCATCCGTGAAGAAGCGGCCGCGCACGAGCGGGATACCGAGCGCGGGGAAGTAGCCGGGAGTCGCCATGTGGTAGCGGGCGTGGAATTCCTGGTGCGGCGGCGGTTGCTTGCCTTCGATGGTGAAGCCGCCGGTGTTGTCGTCGTAGCCGGTCCAGGGAATGTCGCTGCCCAGGCCCGCGCTCTCCACACCGGGCAGGGAGCGGATGCCCCTCGGCAGCTCTGCGTAGAAATGCAACAGGCTCTGTGGCGTTTTATAGCGCTCCTGCGGCAAGGAGAGCATTGCGGTGAGGACGCGCTCGGTCTGAAAGCCGGGATCGAGACGCAGGAGGTTGAGGAAGCTGCGCAGCATGAGCCCGGCGCCGATGAGCAGCACGCAGGCGAGGCTGACTTCAGAGATGACGAGCGCGTTGCGCAGACGGCGTTGGCGGCTGCCGCCGGTTGCCGCACGGCCGCCCTTGTGCAGTCCCTCTCTGGGATCGGCGCGTGAGGCCTGGAGCGCGGGCGCGAGACCGAAGAGAATGCCGGTGCCCACGCTGATGAGGAGGGTGAAGAGGAAGACCGGTGTGCTGACGTGGATATCGTGTGCGCGCGGGAAGTTGGCAGGCAGCAATGAGACCAAAGCCTTGACACCTGCCAGGGCGAGCACAAGCCCGAAGGCGCCGCCGATGCACGCGATGAGCAAGCTTTCGGTGAGCAACTGCCGCACGACACGACCTCGCGGCGCGCCTAATGCTACCCGCACTGCGATCTCCCGCTGGCGTGCAGCGGCGCGGGTCAGCATGAGGTTGGCGGCATTTGCGCATGCGATGAGCAGCACCATGGCGACCGCGCCGAGCAGCACCAAAAGCAGCGGGCGGCTTGCGCCGACGATCACGTTGTCCAGCGGGATGACCAGCACGCTCCAGCCCACGTCGCCACCGTGCTCGCGCGCGAGTTGCGCCATGATCGCGTTCAGCTCGGCATGTGCCTGCGGGAGGGTGACGCCGTCTTTCAGCCGCCCGATGCCCTCCAGATAATGCGAGCCACGATTCGCTGGATCGCCGCCGAAGGCAAATGGCCACCACGCATCCACGTCCTGTCCGTAGGCGAGCGGTTGATACTCGTTGCCGGGATGCGCGGTGCCCGGCGGCATGACACCGACTACGGTGAACGGCTGCTGGTTGAGCGTGATCTTGCGGCCGAGGATATCCGGTGCTGCGTTGAAGCGCTCACGCCATATGCGATCGCTGAGGATCACCTGTAGACCGTTGCCGGGTATCTCGGCCTTTTGGTCGAACTCGCGGCCCAGCTCGGGAGCGAGGCCGAGGACGCGGAAGTATCCGGAGGTGATGCCGATGCCGTTCAGCCGTACCGGCTCGCCGGAGCCGGAGAGTTGCACGTCGCCGCGCGTGAAGGCGGCCAGTCCGGCAAAGGATTTGCTGCGCGCGCGAAAGTCGCGGAAGTCGAAGGGGTTGAGCGGGAACTTCGGATAGTTCGCGTTCGAGAGAAAGATGCGGACCAGACGGTCCGGCTGACGATACGGCAGCGACTGGATGAGGACGCCGTCGATGACGCTGAAGATGGCGCTGTTCGCCCCGATGCTGAGGGCGAGCGTAAGGATGATGACGACGGCGAAGGTGGGGTTGGCACGGAGTTGGCGGATGGCGTAGCGCAGATCCTGGCGTGCGTTTTCGACGAAGCTGGTGCCGCGTGAGTCGCGGCAGTCTTCCTTCACCTGCTCGTGACCGCCAAAGGCTAGTCGCGCCTGGCGTCGTGCTTCTTCTTCGCTCATGCCGGCGAGGCGGAACTTCTCCACGTGCTTTTCGAAGTGGAAGCGAAGCTCATCGTTGAGGTCACGCTCTTCCACTTTGAGGCGAAAGATGGTGCGCAGGCGGAACAGTAAGTCGTGCAACATTCGGGCACCTCACATGCCTTCAAGCCACTACATACCTTCAAGAACCTGGGCCACGGCAGCCGTGAGCTTGCGCCAGCTCTCGGTCTCCGCTTCGAGCCGTTTTTGCCCCGCGCGCGTCAGCTCGTAATACTTGGCGCGACGGTTGTTCTCTGAGGTTCCCCACTTTGCCTTGATCCAGCCGCGCCGCTCCAGGCGGTGCAGCGCGGGATAGAGCGAGCCCTGCTGGATACGCAGCGCGTCGCTGGATACCTGCTGCACGCGCTCCGAGATAGCCCATCCATGTTGGGGGCCGACGGAGAGTGTGCGCAGAATGAGCAGGTCGAGAGTGCCCTGGGGAAGATCGAGTCGTTCCTGTGCCAATGCTTACCCTTTCGCTTCTACAGGAGTGCTGGCCGCACGGGCGGATGCGCCTGCAGCGCGGGCTGTTGGGATCGCTCCCGTTGGTCGCTCGCGCCGGCGCTGCGGGCTAATTGAGAAGAGAGCAGATCCCTCCACTTCGCCGTTCTCGCTGCGCGAGACGACTTCGGTCGGGATGACGAGGTTTTGTGCGTGATGCCGCTCCGGTCGGGATGACGATCCACTCGTGAGAGAGATTGCGGAGCCATGCTTACCCTTTCGCTTCTACAGGAGAGATATCATGCCCCCCTGTAGAAGTGCAAGGGGTGCTGGGCGCACGGGCAGGAAGCGCCTCCGGAGCTGCCTGGCTTCGCGATAGATGTCGTTGCAATAACAGGTGGCGAGAGCAAGGAACAGCAGCTCACCGCCGTTCACGCTCGATCCGGAGCCTTCGGGTTTGGGTGGGATTCCGAGCGAATACGCCTGCGCGCCTGTCTGAAGCTCCACCGTATGTGCGCCACGTTCATTGGACACCCGTGCCGTAATCTCCATTGGTCCTCCCGGAAACAAGCATTCAGCCGACGGGCGCTGTCAGGATAGCGACCGCCGGGGGCTCGCGCACAATGTTCAAGCGATCGGAGTTGCTGCGGTGTTGGGGAAGACCGAGACGACGTGCGGCAGGACGGGCACCCAGCAGGCACTTTGGAAATGTTGAAAAGAAAATCAAAAGCATGTCGAATCGAGTCTTTCCCGGTCGACGCGTTGATAGAGCGGGGACGACGGATGCCTGGCTCATCATTCCGATTCACGAAGGAGAACCACAGATATGCGATTCCTCAGCGTCTACAAAACAGCAGAGCGCGCCACTCCACCGACTCCGGAGGAGATGGGTGCAATGGGTAAGTTGGTCGAAGACGCCATGAAGGCGGGCTGGCTGCTGGCGACCGAAGGGTGCTTGCCATCGGCACTGGGCGCGCGCGTGCGGCGATCCGGTGACAAGCTGACCGTAACCGACGGCCCATTTACCGAATCGACCGAGGTTATCGGCGGTTTCGCGATCCTGAAGGCGAATTCCAAGCAAGAGGCCGTCGAGCTGATCCGGCAGTTCCTGCAGGCAGCGGGGGAAGGCGAGTGCGAGTTGCGCCAGCTTTACGAAATGCCCGCTGTATAGCCACTGGCCCGTTCGGGTTTGCCGCCTTTGGGTCGCTCACGTTTCGATTTGTGGGCGACCCGACGCCCATCGCTCGGAGGGAAGATGGGGGAGCGTTGGCGGCGCGCCTCGACGCACTGCCGCGGCTCCCCTATCCTTATTAGGACCATGTCCGACGAAAAGCAGATTCAGGTTCATCTTCCCGACGGCTCTATCAAGCAGCTTCCTGCCGGTTCCACGGCGCACGATGTTGCGATGTCGATTTCGCCGCGGCTGGCCGCGGCGGCTGTTGTGGCCCGCATCCGGCCGGCACACCCCGCTTCGCAACCCGCAAGCGCTGAATCACTGCCGGGGGATGAGAAATCCGAGCCGGGCGAGCAGGCGATGTATGCCGCGCCGGATGCCGGAGCGGAGCGGCTGGTGGATCTGCGCGCACCGCTTACCGAAGACGTTCATCTGCAACTGCTCAAGGAGAACGATCCCGACGCGCTGCAGGTGGTACGGCACTCCGGCGCGCACGTGATGGCGACGGCGGTGCTGGAGCTGTTTCCGGAGGCGAAGCTGGGTCATGGGCCGGCGACGGATGCGGGCTTCTTCTATGACTTCTACCGGGCGACGCCGTTTACGACCGACGATCTTTCCGCGATCGAGCTGAAGATGGCTGAGATTGTTGGACGTGATGAGCCGTTTGTGCGCGAGTATGAGCCGCGCGAAAAGGGTCTGGCCGAGTACGCGGCGGAAGGCGACTTCATGAAGGTGCATTTCATCGAGCGCTTCACCAAGCCGGGCGAGGAGATCTCGCTGTATCGCAATGGCGGCTTTGTTGACTTCTGCCGCGGGCCGCATGTGCCTTCGACCGGGCGGGTGAAGGCGTTCAAAGTGCTGTCGCTGGCCGGCGCTTACTGGCTGGGCGATGAGAAGAATCCCCAACTGCAGCGGATTTACGGGACTGCGTTTTTCTCGAAGAAAGAGATGGACGAGCACTTTGCGCGGCTGGAGGAGGCGCAGCGGCGCGACCATCGCGTGCTGGGCAAGCAGCTTGATCTGTTCTCCATTCAGGAGCTGGCCGGGGCGGGGCTGGTGTTCTTCCATCCCAAGGGCGGGATCATCCGCAAGACCATGGAAGACTGGATGCGCGACGAATGTATCCGTCGTGGCTACGATATGGTCTACACGCCGCACGTCGCCCGCGTGAACCTGTGGCAGACCAGCGGGCACGAGGGCTATTACGCGCAGAATATGTTCACCCCCATGGAGCTTGACGATGCGGATTACCGCATAAAGCCCATGAACTGTCCGTTCCACATCCTCATCTATAAGAACTCGCCCAAGAGCTATCGCGATCTGCCGGTGCGCCTCGCGGAGTTGGGCAGTGTGTACCGCTACGAGCGCTCCGGCACCATGCACGGCCTGCTGCGCGTGCGCGGCTTTACGCAGGATGACGCCCACATCTTCTGCACTCCGGCGCAGGTCGAAGATGAAGTGGTCGCCTGCATGGATTTCGCGCAGGCTGTGCTCACCACGTTTGGCTTCCACGAGTTCAAGGTCGAGCTTTCCGTGTGGGACCCGAGCAGGCCGCAGGACTATCCCGGCTCAGCCGAGGGCTGGCAGCACGCCATCGCCTCGCTCAAGCGCGCGCTCGCCCGCAAGAATATCCCGTACACCGAGATCCCCGGCGAAGGCGCATTCTACGGGCCGAAGATCGACGTAAAGCTGGTGGATGCGATTGGCCGGCTGTGGCAGCTTTCTACGGTGCAGTTCGACTTTAATCTGCCCGCGCGGTTTGAGTTGGAGTACGTGGGTGAAGACGGCGAGCGGCACCAGCCGGTGATGGTGCATCGCGCGCTGTTCGGCTCGGTGGAGCGGTTCTTCGGCGTGCTGATCGAGCACTATGCGGGAGCCTTTCCGCTGTGGCTGGCGCCGGTGCAGGTGGGGCTAGTGCCGATTGCAGAACGTCACAATGACTATGGCAAACAGGTTGAGCAGCAGTTGAAAGACGCCGGGCTGCGCGTGGAGCTGGACAGCCGGAACGAGAAGATGAATGCGAAGATCCGCGATCTGACGATGCAGAAGGTGCCTTACATCCTGGTGTTTGGAGACAAGGAGCAGGCGGCTGGGACGGTGAGCGTCCGGGTGAGAGGCAAGGGGGATCAGGGATCGGAGCCGCTGGCGGAGTTTTTGGAGAAGGCTAAGGGTGTTGTTGCTAGTAAGGCGGTTGAGTTGTAGAGCTCGCCCCACTGTTCGCAGGAGGCGCAGCAAAGACTTCTCCGGCTGGACCAGGCGCGGAACAATCATCGATTTATAAACGCCTCTGAAGGTCGCTTCGCTCGGACAGACCGCTCCCATCCTGCGCCGCGCGTAGGATGGAGCACCCGGCGGTCACCGATTTCATCTCTAAAGCTAAATCTTTTGTTGCCAGCAAAGCGGTGGATTTGTAACTATACACCGACTAATGGACGACTATGCGCTCTCGTAAACGCCGGATCCTATCATGTTTGTGTCGAAGTGCCGTTCTGATCCTTCTGACACTTGGCGCTCCCCATATTTTGCCAACGGCGGCAGCTCAAACGCCGCTCGAAGTAAATGGGGCCGAAGCCCAGAAACACCTTGAACATCTCGTTCAGGTCAACTATCCGGAGATGGCAAAGCTTGCGCGCGTCCAGGGAATGGTCGTTCTCAAAGTCCTAATAGGAACTGACGGACACGTGGTAGGAATCCAGCCGCTGAGCGGACCGCCGATGCTTATCAACGCCGCCTCCGACGCGGTCAGGGAGTGGAGGTACGATCCCTTTCTGCTCAACGGCCAGCCCGTGACAGCAACGACGATGGTCACAGTGAAGTTCAATATGAACGATGCCAGGGAACAGCCAGAAATATCACGATTCGAAGGTCGCTTGGCGGAATGCAGTAAGGCCGTACGCGAAAATGCAAACACGCAGGACGCGATCGCAGCCTGCGGGCAGGCCGCCTCTCTCGCCGATAGTCTTTCCGGTCCTATTTATTCCGATCGTCGCATGGCCTACATCTATTACGCCACTGCGCTGCTGCGCGGGCAACACGCCAAAGAAGCTGCCGCTGTTGCGGATAAAGGTATCAACCTGATGGGGCAATACCACGACAACAGCTCTGCTGTATATGCTGTCGCCGGACAGGCTAAGGCCGTCAGTGGCGACTTCTCCGGTGCGGATCGAGATTTGGAACACGCGGAGGTTTCGGAACGGAAAGAGCTTGATACTCCGGTAGGTCGAGCAGAACGATCCATCTACATGGGTACGCTCAAATCGCTCCTGAAGCTGCATGCACAGGTGCTCACCGCATTAGGTAAGCCAGCGGATGCACAAAAGAAAATCGACGAGGCGAACACACTCTAAGAAATGGTAAGGCGGTTGAGCTTCAATGATGGTTAGCAGGATCTTGTTCCGTACTTAAATCACCGAGCAACGACCACTTGTCCACTGGGCACTGCGGTTTGTGACAGACCGGGTTGGGAGGGAAAAGCAAATCCCTCCACTCCGCGGTCACGCTGCGCGTGACGGCTCCGGTCGGGATGACGAATTATCTGGTGCCGGGGTGGCCTGCTGTGCTCCTTTCGATTCGTCATCCCGCATGCACCGAAATTACAATTCCAGCATGACCGCCGAACAGCTTCGCGCATCGCTTACGCAATCGAGTCCACCGGATGGAGTTCCGTCGTTGGTTGCTGCGCTTTGGTGGGACGCGAAAGGCGACTGGAAGCGGGCGCATGAGATTGCCCAGGATGTAAGCGGCGCGGATGGTGCGTGGGTTCATGCTTATCTGCATCGCAAGGAAGGCGATGCGGGGAATGCGGGATATTGGTATGGGCAGGCTGGGCGGCCGCACTCTACGTTGGCGGTGGAGGCGGAGTGGGAGGAGATTGTTTCTGCTTTGTTGAATCGATCTGCTGATCGCCTTTGACGTGCTGCCGCTCGGCGCTCTGGGAGGATGGAGAAAGAAAAGCAGATCCCTCCGCTCCGCAGTCACGCCGCGCGTGACGGCTCCGGTCGGGATGACGAAATATATAGTGCGTAGTCGGGTCGGGATGACGCAATATTTCGTGCCCGGACGTGTCGAGGAACCATTTCGATTCTCACTCGCAAAACATCGCGAACGGTGATTAGAGGAGGCCGCAGTCGCGGGCGGGAGCGGGATGTTGCTCCGCGTTGTCGTGCTGCGTGCTGCGATGTTCGCGGCCGTGGATGCTGCCGTCGCGCTCGCGGAGCGGGCTGCCGGGGCGGCTGGTGAAGATGGCCTGCATCTCGCTGAGGATGGAGAGCGCGATCTGCTCCGGAGTTTCTGCGCCGATGTCGAGACCCGCGGGGGCATGCAACTGGGGCGGCATGGCGTCGCGCCCTAGGCGGGCCAACACGTCGAGGGTGCGGCGGCGGGAGCCGAGGACGCCAACATAGCCGAGCGTTGGAAGATAGCCGAGCGGCTGGGCGAGCAGCGATTCGAGGAAGAATGTGTCCTGGGCGAAGCTGTGGCTCATGACGATGGCGGCGGTGCGCGCGTCGAGCCGGAGTTGCTCAAAGACGGCCGGATCTTTCGCGACGAGGACGCGCTCGGCCTCCGGAAAGCGCGAGGCACGCGCAAAGTCGGCGCGCTGATCCATGACGACAACGCTCCAGCCGAGCGCCGCAGCCTGGGCGACGACGGGCTGCGCATCCGTGCCGGCCCCGCAGACCAGCAATTGCACCGGCGGCGTGAGTGATTCCACGAAAATGCGGGATCCGGTGTGCGGGCCTTCGCGCAATTCCTGCGTAAACGAATAGCCGAGCTTTACGCAGCGGAGAAGCAGCGCGGCGATCTCCGGATGAGCTTGCGCGGAGTCGATGGTGAACCGCTCGCCGATACGCAGTCCGCAAGCTTCCGTCGCATGGACCAGTACGGCGAGCGCGGAGGGCTCGCGGCTCTGGTTGACTTGCTGCTGGGCGAGGAGCGGATGCGCTGCTTCGCGCGGGACTGAATCGTGGAACCGCAGATCCTTCGACTGCGTGCCTTCGGCACTCCGCTCAGGATGACGACCGGTTTGGTTGAGGGCGGGAAGGCGCTCCAGCAATAGATCGATGCCGCCGCCGCAGCCGAGGCCGAAGCCTTCGTTGTCTTCCTGGGTGGAGGTGTCGAAGGTTTTGAGCACCGCCGGTGATTGTGAGGTCCACCAGTGCGCGCGACGGCAGAGCTCGCCTTCGAGGCATCCGCCGCTTACCGCGCCGATGCGGGAACCATCGGGGAGGATCAGCATGCGTGCGCCCGGCGAGCGGTACGACGAACCGCGCGTGCCGACCACCGTGACCAGGATGCACACGCCCTGCGCAGACTGCCAGGCGGCCATCATGCGGGCGTGTTCCTGCATGGTTTCAGTTTACCCGGACTGCCCGTCCGTGGCACATGCGCCTGCGGCGCGTTCCGTGTGGTTCGCTTCCTTTGGTCGCTCACGCGTGGTGTAGCGGCCCACTCGGGATGATGGCTTGCATTTGTGGTGCTGCAGGCGAACAGCAGATTCCTCCACTCCGGTCGGGATGACGAATTATTTGGAAGGTCGCTTCCCGCCCAACCTGCGAACACCGCGCAGGTTGGGGATCCGGGCTCGCTCCGACTCGATAATCCCAACCTTCCCTGCGCTCAGGATGGGGCACCCGGTTCTTGGCTCCATTCGGCAGGTTGGGGATGGCAGAATGGATGTGATGGATGCGATGAGGGGGGTTACCGGGATCCTGCTGGCCGCGGGCAGCAGCCAGCGGTTTGGCGCAGACAAGCAGTCGGCCCTTGTCGGCGGGGTTCCGATGCTGACCCGTGCTGCGAGCACGCTGCTGAATGCGGGGTTTGACCTGCCGATTGTGGTGCTTGGCGCGCATGCGGCCGAGCATTGCCGACTGCTGTATGGGTTGCCGGTGCGCATGGTGCAGAATGCGGCGGCCGAAACCGGGATGGCGAGCTCCCTGATTGCCGCATTGAACGCGGCTGGCGCGTGCGAAGCGGTGTGCATCACGGTGTGCGATCAGCCAGCCGTAACGGCCCGGCATCTTCGCATGTTGGCGGGAGCATGGCGCAAGACCCGCGCGACCATCGTGGCTTCCGACTATCGCGGTGTGCGGGGGGTGCCGGCTGTGTTCGACGCAAGGCATTTTGCGGAACTGCGGGAGCTACGCGGCGACCGCGGCGCAGGACCGCTGCTTGCCCGCCATGGCGATTTGGTGCAGACGATTCCGCTGGCGGGAGGCGAAGTGGACATCGACACCCAGGCTGACCTTGAGAAGCTGGGCTGAATTCATCGGGTGGGATTCATCGCACTGTAACGGGCCGCTTCATACACTCATCGCCATGCGCGATGCACCGCTTACCGTAACCGTGTCCAACGGCAGTCGAGAGGGCGTGACCATTCTTGCCCTCCATGGACCGCTTACCCTGCAGAACGGCTTCGAGTTCCAGAACGATCTCGCGCGACACAAGCCTGCTGTCCTGATCCTTGACCTGACCGACTCGCCCTACATGGACTCCGCGGGCCTTGGCCAGCTGATGAACTACTACGTTTCCGCCGAGAAGAATGGCCGTAAGCTGCTGCTGGCGGGCGTGAACGAGCGCATCCGGGCGCTGCTCCAGATGACGAGAGTGGACGCGCTTTTGAAGAACTATGCGACGGTTGCGGAGGCGGAAGGTACTGGCCGTACGGGCGGAAGCGCCGATGGCGCGTGATCTCAGGTTCGCTCCCGTTGGTCGCCCCGGGTTAGCGTGTTTACGGGCCAAGTTTGATGCCCGCGCTTATGGTGTTCCACCCTTCGGCCTGCGCTCAGGATGGGAGACCCGGCTTCGTGAGTGGAGTTCGCGAGAAGCAGATCCCTCCACTACGCGGCTACGCCGCTCCGGTCGGGATGACGAGTCAACTGAAGGTCGCCTCGCCGGGGATGATAGCGATTGTCGCTTCGCGACGACGGAATACACCCACCCTAGCTTCGCTGGAATGGGGCACCCGGTTTCGTGGTGGTGCGAGCGAAAAAAAGCAGATCCTTCGACTCGCTTTGCTCGCTCAGGATGACGAGTGAGTTGGTGAGTCCGCTACACCTGTTCCGATTCGGCGGGTTTCACGGTGATGCTTACTTCTTTTGTGCCGTGGCGCGGGTGTCTTGCGCGGAGAGTAATGGTGCCGGGCTGCTCGCCGGCGCGGATCCAGACCGCTACTGCGCCGCCGATGAGGGTTGCGGGGTTGTCGCCGATGAGGGTTCCCGGGCCGTCCAGCTCCAGAGCGATCCCGTCGCTGGCAAAGGGGCGGATGGCGCCGTACGCGTCGTTCATTCGTAACACTACGCGTGTCGTATCGGCGCCGTCGGCTACCAGCTCGGTGTCATCGGGCGTGACGATGAATTCGTGGTCTACGCCGTCGCCGGAGTAGCGTTTGGAGATGACCTGCTTGCCGTTGATGTAGCCGTCGATGCGCAGGTCGCCCCAGTTCTCGCGGATTTTGTCGCCGAAGTCGACGTCGAAGGGCGCGTACTTGAGGTGCGGGAACTGGGTGCGATCGGGATCGCCTTCGGCGAGCAGGTGTTCGCCCGTCTTGGTGATGGTGTATATCTTCACGTGATCGCAGTTGGAGCAGATGAGCCCTTTGGTGAAGCCGGTGGATTCATCGTTGCGCGCCCAGTGGAATGCGGGCTCGAGGACGATCTCCTCTGATGGATCGCACTGCGACTTGTAGAAGAAGGCGGCGGGCTTGGGCTGGCGGAAGATATCGGCGACGCCGTGGTAGCAAATGCGATCGCCGGAGCCGAAGTTGGCGTGAGTGTTGTAGTCGAAGGCGCACCAGCCGATGCCTCCGGCGTATTGCGGATCGGAGGCTAGTGTGTCGTGCACGCGCGCGTGGCGGATGGTGTGCTCGCGCAGGCGCTCCATGCTGTCGAAAGTCTTGCAGGGGTAGGTGTGGCCGACGAATTCCGTATTGAGATAGCGGGGGTGATTCGGCTTTTTGAGCGGCCAGCCGAAATCGTTCATGGTGAAGACGTCTTCGAGGAATTCAGACTCCTGGAAGTAACGGATGCCGCCGGTCTGGCGCGTGGTGTCGAGCTGATGGGCGAGAGCGTTAGTGCGGGTGTAGAAGTCGTGGTTGTCGCGCGACTCGTTGATGCGGACTCCCCAGAGGATGATGGAGGGATGGTTCCAATCGCGGCGAATCATGCGGCTGACGTTATCGACGGAGATGTCCTGCCATGCCTTGTCGCCGATGTGCTGCCAGCCGGGAATTTCTTCGAGAACGAGAAGCCCGATCTCGTCGCAGCGGTCGAGGAAGTGACGCGACTGCGGATAGTGCGAGGTACGCACGATATTGCAGTGATAGCTGGTGCGCAGGATGTCTGCATCGCGGCGCTGCACGCGGCCGGGCATGGCCTGGCCGACGTAGGGGAAGGTCTGGTGACGATCGAGGCCGCGCAGCTTGATGACTTTTCCGTTGAGCGAGAAGCCGTGATCGGTGAATGTCGCCTCGCGGAAGCCGATGCGGCGGGTTTGCTCGTCGACGACATCGCGACCGCGCAGCAGGCGCAGGCGGACGGTGTAGAGGCGGGGATGATCGAGGTCCCATAACTCGACTTTTTCGAGCTGGGAAATTTCTACGGTATGTTCCAGCTCGCCTTTCGCGAGGGCGGCGGCGGGAATCTGTTTGGTGGCTTTGCCGATGACTCGATCCTCACCCGCACTGCTTCGATCGAGGACTTCGGCTGTGAGCGAGTAGTGATCGCTGCCTGCGGTTGCCGGATGCTCGAGGTAGCACTTTACATCGACGGCAGGTTTGGTGAGGACGTTCTTCGGCGCGGCAAAGATGTTGTCGAGGAAAGTTTCCGGAACGACGCGGAGCGCGACTTCGCGATAGATGCCGCCGAAGGTGAGGTAGTCGACTTCGTAGCCGAAGGGCGGGATGTCGGGACGCTCGGTGGAGTCGACCTGAACGGCGAGGACGTTATCGCCGGCAGGATCGAGGATCGGCGTGCCTGTGAGCTCGAAGGAGAAGGGTGTGTAGCCGCCCTTGTATTCACCGAGCTTCTGGCCGTTGAGGTAGACGGTGGAGGCGGTCATGACGCCTTCGAAGTCGACAAAAACACGCTTGCCCATGGCGGTCTCAGGCAGTTTGAAATGGCGGCGATAGGTGGAGACGAAGGTGTAGTCCTGCTCCGTGAAGCCGTGCCAGGGGAGCTTGATGTTGGTGTGCGGGATGACGACGCGGTCGAAGGATGCGTCATTGAAAGTGCGGGCGGTGGCTTCCTGCGCGGCGGTGCGGCTGTAGAGCCAGCCGCGGTTCAGTGATAGCGATCTGGGGGGCAGAGTCGTGCCGCCTCCTGGCGTCCCGGCCGTGGCGGCATCCTGCTCTGCGGCGAGAGCGCCGGGGGCGAGTGTTGCTCCGGCAACCAGGGCGCCGGTGGTCTTGATGAAGTCTCTGCGATCCATGAAGAAGTCTCCACTGGCCAGCTGCAAAGAGCAGCGGCGGTCGGAATCAGCATACATGCAAGCGCTTTCCTTATTCCGGTAAGCTGGAGAACACCGAAACGCGTGAACAGCTCTTACAGGTCGCGACTCCTATTTCTCAGACGCATTTCGCGGCTGTTCGGGGGCGTGCTTGTGTCCGCGAGCTTGCTGGTGGGTGGAGCGGTCGGCGCGCAGCGAGCCTCTGCACAAGATTCGAAAGCCGCGGCGATCGAGGGCCGCGTTGTGGATGCGGCGGGCAAGCCGGTGCGTGGGGCATCCGTGCGGTTTGAAGCGGGCGGTCGAGCATCTTCCGAAACACATACGGACGCAGCGGGCGTGTTCGCGCTATCGACGCTGGCGGCGGGGACTTATCGGCTGAGTGCAGAGAAATCCGGAGTACGGAGCGCGACGAGTGCGGCGATTATCGTGTCGGAAGGCGAGCGGAAGCATATCGACTTAGTGCTGGGAGCTTCGACGAGCGGTGCGGCGGCGATGGATTTTTCCGACGCGCCGAACTTTACCGTTGCGGGTGTGACGGACTGGACGGCGGTGGGCGGGCATGGCTCTGACTCCATTCTGCGGACGAGCGAGGACCTGGCGCGAGAGACGTTGGCGCTGAAGGCACAGGGTGCGGTTGGCACCTCCGGCGGGAACGATGGCGACCGGCATCGCATGGCCGGTGAGCAGGATGAGAAGGCGGGTGATCCGCTGGCGGCGGTCGAGCAATATCAGCAGGCGGTGGCGCTCGATCCGAGCGAAGAGAATTACTTTGCGTGGGGATCGGAGCTGCTGCTACATCGCGCGGTGTGGCAGGCGGCGGAAGTTTTCAAGAGTGGCGTGAAGGCGCATCCTAAGTCGGCGCGGCTGCTGACGGCGCTGGGCACGGCGCTTTTTGCAGGAGCACGCTACGAGGAAGCGGCGCGCAGTTTGTGCGAGGCGTCCGATCTGGATGCGGCGAATGCGGAGCCTTACCTCTTTATGGGCAAGATCGAGATGGCGGCGCCGATTCCGCTGCCCTGCATCGAGCCGAAGCTGGCGCAGTATGTGCAACGGAATCCGAATAACTCGCTGGCCAATTATTACTATGCCATGGCTCTGTGGAAGCAGCAGGAGCACTCCGCAGATAAGGTCGTGCTGGATCGGGTAGAAGCGCTGCTGACGAAAGCGGTTTCGCTGGATGCGAAATGCTCGGATGGGTATTTGCAGCTCGGCATTCTTGCCGCTTCCGAGCGGAATTATGAGAAGGCGATAGGGCTTTACAGTAAGGCGATCGATGCTAATCCGCAGTCAGGGGACGCGCACTACAGATTGGGTGTGGCTTACGAGCGCGTGGGTGAGCGCGAGTGGGCGGCGCGGGAATTTCAGCTTCATGATGAGATCGACAAGCGTGAGGCGGCTGCGATTGAGCAGGAGCGGCGGGATGTGAAGCAGTTTGTGGTGGAGCAGGTTGGTGCGGGGGCGCCGCTTCGTCATTGAGGCTTGGTTGAGCGGCGCTTTCCCACCCCAACCTGCTAACACCGCGCGATTCGGGGACCCCGACTTTGCGCCGATTTGAACGATAGATACAGTCCCTCACTACACCTTCGGTTACGTTCAGGATTACGAGTTGATCTGTGTATCCCACCCTTCGCTTCGCTCAGGATGGGGCACCCGGCTGGCGGACGGTCGTCGGTGCAATACAGCAGATCGAGCTTGTGCTGCTACTTCGACTTTGAGATCGGGACGATGCCTTCGCCTTCGCGGATGGTGAGTATCTGGTTGGCCTTTACTTTTGTGAAGCGCTCGATCTTTTGCGTGGTGGGCCATTTGACTTCGATGGCGTCGACGATTTCGATCTTGCCGAGGCCGAAGTGGAGGCGCAGGTCGCTTTGCGACATCACGCTGGTGCCGCTGTGCACTTCGTCCATCTGGATGTGCTTGCCGGTGATGATGCGCACGCGTGTGCCGATGGCGGTGCGATTGCATTTTGTTCCGACCAGCTTGAGCTTGATCCAGTTTTGTTTGTTGCCGCCTTCGTTGCGCAGAAGCGACGGCAGATCGTTCATGTTGAGGATGAGCACATCCATGTCGCCGTCGTTGTCGTAGTCGCCGAAGGCTGCGCCGCGGCTGGAGAAGTGCTCGCTGATGCCGGGACCCATCTCGGAGGAAACATCCTTGAAGCGGCCGTTGCCTAGGTTCTTGTAGACGAGGCGGGGATTTTTGAATTTCTGCTCGAAGTTGTAGTTATCAATTTCCGGGTAGACGTGGCCGTTGACCTGAACGATGTCGGGCCAGCCGTCGTTGTCGTAGTCGATGAATCCGCAGCCCCATGCAACGTAGAGGCTGTTGAGGCCGGTGCCCGCGGGGAAGGTGACATCGGTGAAGGTGCCGTCGCCGTTGTTGTGGTACAGGTTCGAGGTGTCATCGGCGAAGTTGGTTTTGAAGATATCGAACCAGCCGTCGCAGTCGTAGTCGGCAACGGCGATGCCCATGCCGGCCTGCTCGTGACCGCTGTCGCTGTAGGCGCAGTTGGCCATGACGGCGACGTCGGTAAACGTGCCGTCGTGATTGTTCTGAAAGAGGATGCTGGGCTCGGAATCGACGGCGACATAGATATCCGGCCAGCCATCGTTGTTGAAGTCGTAGGAAACGGCAGTGATGGAGTAGCGCGGGCCGGGCTTGAGGATGCCGGATTTCTCGGATACGTCGGTGAAGGTGCCATCGCCGTTGTTGTGATAGAGGATGTTGGTGTCTGCGGGAAGGCCGCGCGGGCCGCACATGATGGGCACGCCCTTCCACTGGCAGTAGTGCGTGGCGTCGGCGGAAGGAATCTTGTCGGGATCGAGCTGGATGTAGTTGCAGACGAAGAGGTCGAGAAAGCCGTCGCGATCGCAGTCGAGAAAGGTACAGCCTGCGCCCCAGCGAACGTCTTTCTGGTAGAGGCCGGCTTTCCGGGTGACGTCGGTGAAGGTGCCATCGCCGTTGTTACGAAAGAGAATGTTGTGACCCCAGAAGCAGCAGAAGAGATCGTCCCAGCCGTCGTTGTTGTAGTCGCCGACGCAGACGCCGGTCTGCCAGCCGGTGCGGGCCAGTCCTGATCTCTCTGTTACGTCGGTGAAGGTACCGTCGCGATTGTTTTTGTAGAGGCGCGAGGTGGGCGCCTGGCCGGCGGGCCACTTGGTATCCAGGCGGTCGCCGTTGGTGAGGTAGATATCGAGCCAGCCATCGTGGTCGTAGTCGTAGAAGGCGAGGCCGCTGCCCTTGGCTTCGATGATGGAGCGCTTGTGATCGACGCCTCCCCAGACGTTGGGAACGTGGAGGCCGGCCTGCTGCGCGACATCGACAAACTGAACGGGAGATAGAGTGGGCGCCGCTTTGGCGGCCTGCAGGAGGCCGGGGTCTTTCCACTTCCAGAGCGGGGTGGCGAGCGCTTCCATCAAGGTGCCGCTGAGCATGAATAGAGAGGAGCCGAGGAAGCGGCGGCGTGGCAGGTTCATAGCGTGACTGCGATTATAGAGAGCGCGGACTGGCCGTCCGAGGCACATGCGCCGGTGGCGCGTTTTGCGGGGTTCGCTTCCTTTGGTCCCTCACGTTTGGAGTTGTGATATCCCACCCTTCGCTTTGCTCAGGATGGGGCACGCGCGGACTGGCCGTCCGTGGCACATGCGCCTGTGGCGGGTTTTGCGCGGGTTCGCTCCCTTTGGTCCCTCACGCTCGACTTGTAGTATCCCCACCGCTTATTCCGATTTACTGCATTGCGTTGAGCGCGTCCATGGCTTGACGGGCGTTTGCGTTTTGGGGCTGGATTCGCAACAAGTCTTCGAGCGCTGCTCTGGCGCGGCCCTTGTCGTTCTGCATCATGTAGAGGCGGGCGAGGTTGAGATAGGACTGATCGAAGCCGGGAGTGATGCGGATGCAGTCTCTGAATTGCTGTTCGGCCTTTGCGTAGTTCTGTTCGCGCACATAGAGGACGCCGAGATTGTTGATGGCTTCCGCATAGCCGGGGCGCAGGTCTATGGCTTTCTCAAGGAACTCGGCGGCGCGGTCAAGCTGGTTCTGCTGGGCGTAGAACATGCCGAGGCTGTAGTTGGTTTCCGCGTCGTCGGGCTGGAGCTCCAGGGCGCGAGTGAGAGATTTCTGCGCCTCTTCGAAATTTCGCTGGCGACGATAGATGTTGCCGAGGTTCAGCAGCGCGGTTGCGTAGTCGGGCCGGAGCGACAGGGACTGTTGGAAATTCCGGATGGCGTCGTCGGCGTTCCCATCCTGAGCGGCGATCATGCCGAGGTTGTTCCATGCCTCCGGATAATTGGGGCGTAGCTTGAGTGCCTGTTCGAGATAGCGGCGCGCCGCTGGAAAGTCATGCCGCTGCAGGCTGAGCGTGCCGAGGTTGTAGTAGCCCTCCGCATAGTCGGGCTTTGCCGCAATGACCTGCTCGAACGATGCGGCTGCTTCATCCAGGTAGCCGTGCTGGAACATGGCGACGCCATAGGTAAAGTCATTGCGCTGAAATGCGCCTTGATAGAGCGTTCCGGGGAATGGAAGCGCTTTGCGCTGGCGCTCGGCCGCGGTGGCGGGAATGGATTTTGCGTCGTCGCAAACCGCATCGGGATCGATGCCGCCCTGATAGAGCTTGACGATCATGCCGTTTTTGTCGAGCAGGAAAGCGGTGGGGATGCCGAGGTCGCGGCGGCGGTCGAAGAGATAGCGGTAGATGAGGTTGTAGATGCCCGCTATCTCTTCCGTCGCGAAGAGAACCGGCGCGGAGATTGCTTCGCGGCGCGCGAACGAGCGGGCTTCGTTCGCACGGGACGCATCGTCGAGATTGATGGCCAGGACTTTGACGTTGCTTGCTGCTAGCGCCGAGCGGTGGCGCTCCAGAAGCTTGAGTTGCTCGGTGGAATGCGGCGCTGTGACTGCCCAGAAGGAGAGCAGTACGCAAGTGCCGCGATAGTCCTTGAGCGCTTGCTGCGCGTTGGCCAGGTCAGTCAGCGAGAATTCTGGCGCCCGCAGAGGCTGAAGGAGCCAGGTGGCGATTCGGGCCGGTGGGGCTTCTACGGCGGGCGGCGGCCCGGCTTCCGCGTAAGCTGCGGCGGTTGGAGAAAAGGCTTTGGCGATGACGTTGGCAGAGCCTTCTTCCACTTCGATCCCGTGATTGATGGGCAGCGCTGCTAACTGCTGGATGAGCCCACTGGGCCAGCGAATTGTGGCCTGCACCGTGCCGGCTTCTTCTCCGACGCCGAAAGATACCTGCCTGGAATGCTGGGTGAGAAATCCAGAGCCGGCCTGTACATATTTTGTCTGGCGACGGGTTCCGGATTGGAGCGTGATGGCGGCTCCGATGGCGTCGCGATTGCTTTTGGTTCCCCGCAGGCGGAAGGCGATGGAGTGGCCGATGGCAGGCATGGCGTTGTGCAGAATGCGCAGTTGCGGCGCATTGCGAGCTTTCAGAATGACTTCGAGGCGGCCGTCGTGATCGATGTCGGCGAGCGTGAAGGCGCGGCCGTCTTCCGCGAAGTCCAGGTTGACCACGCCCGAGACTTGGGAGAATGTGCCGTCGTGGTTGTTGGCGAACATCACATTTCGTTCGTAGCCGTTCCATGAGTTATCGGAGCGGATCAACTCGTTGAGGGCCTGCCATCCCCGTTCGTACGCGACGGCCGGTGTTGTGTCGTCCGGTGACTTGGCTACGACCTGACGCCAGAAAAAGCTGGCCAGGTCGCTGCGATTCGGGGCGGAGATGTAGCCGTTGGCGACGTAGAGGTCAGGGTAGCCATCGTGGTCGAAGTCCCAGAAATCGGAGCACCAGGACCAGCGGCCCATCGCGACTCCGGCTTGGTGACCGACGTTCTCAAAGTGGCCGTCGCCCTGGTTTTTGTAAAGGAAGTTTCCCTGGGCGTGCTGCTGATAGAGCGCCCGGATATTTTCCGGAGTTTTCTCGTGGAAGAGCTTCTGTCCGGAAACCCGCTGACCGGCGGCGGACCACATGTTGGCGGCGTAGATGTCCTGTTTGCCGTCGTTGTCGTAGTCGGACCAGGAGGCGCTCATGCCGGCGCCTGCATCGTCTACGTGCGCCGCGCTTGAGATTGCAGTGAAGGTGCCGTCGCCGTTGTTGCGATAGAGATTGGCGCGGCCGAAGTCGTTGGCGACGTAGAGATCGGGAGCTGCGCTGGAGCCGGCATGGCCCCAGGCGCAGGCAAAGCTGTAGCGATTGTTTTCCGCATTCAGCCCTGCTGCTTCCGTGCGGTCGGTGAAGGTGGCGTTGCCTTCGTTATGGAAGAGGAAATTTGCGGGGCCGTTGCGCGCGTCGAAATACGGGACGGGGTAGTGATACTGGTCGAGACCGAGATAGTAGCTGTAGACGCAGAGATAGATATCGAGGCGCCCGTCGCCGTCGGAATCGGCGATGGCGGCATGGGTGAAGGTCCCTTCGGGCGGTTTGGCGAAGCGGAAGGCGTCGCGCTTGATGGCGAAGGTGCCGTCGCCCTGATTGAGAAAGAGCAGCGGGCCGCCGCCGCAGACGACGAGGAGGTCCTGGAGGCCGTTGTTGCGGAAGTCGGCGAAGAGCGCGCAGGCGGTGTTGTCGAGCACATCGACGCCGGAGTGTTCGGTCACGTCTTCGAAGGTGCCGTCGCCGCGATTGCGGTAGAGGCGATTGGGCAGGCCGGCGGGCTGGCAGATGTAGAGATCGTCGAAGCCGTCGTTGTTGAAGTCGCCGGCGGCGAGGCCGTTGTTGCCATAGACATCGATGCCGCAGGCGCCATCGAGAACGGTGCGCCAGTCATCGGAGCCGCGAAGGATCTGATCCCGATAAGAAGCGGTCGCGCCGAGGGCGTGCCTGGTTACGTCGATGAAGGTGGGACCGGTGGTGCGGCTGATGGTCTCTTCACCGGCCTGCCACTTTGTTGCTTTCCAGCCCTGGTCACTGCGTACCCACTCGGTGCGCCAGCTTCCGACGCGCTCTTCCCGTTTGCTGTCGGAACGGTCGCCGACGATGTCGTAGCGGATGGTCAGGGTAACGGTGAGCGGGCTGCCGGAGGTTTGGTCGATGGCCGTGATTTCGAATTCCGCCACGTCGATGCGGGAGAGCGGCTTGAGCCAGGCCTGAAGCTGCTGCAGGAATGGCTTTCGACCGGAGACCACGCCCGGGGGAAATTTGCTCCTGAGAACTTCGATCCCGCCTCCGGTTCGGAGGGTGGTTTCGCTGGCGGGGATGAGCTGGGCGCCCTGGATCGAGGTGTCGAGCAGTGTCTCCAGTGTCGAGTCGCCGGGGGTGCCGGACCGGAGAGCGCTGCTCCATTGATTGAGCAGCTGCTGGATTTCGAAGGCGTACCTCTCGGTAATGAATTCGTCGGAGCCGGGCGGGACCAGGCGGAGGACGTCCTCCAGGGGAGATTGTTTCGGGTAATGGGGGGTGAGGCGGACGTCGGAAAAGGCGAGCGGGGGGTCGCCGCCGGGGAAAATCGTGTTCGAACCGAAGAAAAGGGAGCTCCCATGGAGGGGTGACGCCCGAAGCAACAGGGGCGTGCAGGCGAGGCCCTGGAGGAGCGCCCGCCTGGAAAGCTGGTGAGGTGTTTTTGTGTGGCGCGGCATCCTTGCGGGTTGGTGCAGACGGAATGCTAACACCTTACAGAGCTTCTCCTGCTTGAGGAACGGGATGATGGCGAAGCGGGTAACAGGGACGGCCGGGTACGCTTAAAAAGCTTGCCGACGGCCGGTTACTTGGCGTATACCTCCGGCCAATCGGGGAGTCGCGGTTGCCGTCTTTGTACGGCGGGGTGGTTAGGATGAACCATGACCGTCTCAACCTTTTGATTGACAAGTCTCGTGGGATTGGAATATGTTGCTGCCCACTAGATGTAATCGGTTACTTGAACAGCTTCCACAGCAATGTAACCGGTTACCCAAGCCGGCTTTCATGTGATGAACAGCATGGCTGGGTGAAGTGCAGGACCGGGCCTTATTTGGGGAGAGTGAGGTATTTTTATGGCCGTTGATCGCAACGTTTTCTCGTGGCTCAGAGCCTTCGCCTACACAGTTTTCGCCTGTCTGTTCCTGGTGACCCTGCCGCAATGTGCGTTGGGCCAGGTCGATGAAGGCTCCATCAGCGGTGTGGTTCAGGACTCGTCCGGCGCGTCGGTTCCGAATGCGCATTTGACGCTGCTGAATACCGACCAGGGCATCACGCTCGAATCGACTACCGGCGCCAGCGGCGAGTACACCATCTCGCCGGTGAGAATCGGGCACTACACCCTGACCGTGGCGGCCCCGGGCTTTTCGACCACGACACAGCAGAACATCACGGTGGCGGTTGGCCAGCGCGCGCAGGTGAACGTGAAGCTTGCGCTGGGCGCGGCCTCGCAGACGATCCAGGTGACCGCGGCGCCGCCGGAGCTGCAGACCAGCGATGCCTCGACGGGCCAGGTGATCGATCAGCGCAACGTGAACAACCTGCCGCTGAACGGACGCAACTTTACTTTCCTGGCGCAATTGAGCGCGGGCGTGAACACGCCGCAGGCAGATACGCGCGGCAACGCGGCCTCCGGCGCATTTTCCGCCAACGGCCTGCGGCCCGCGCAGAACAACTACCTGCTGGACGGCATCGACAACAACTCGAACGCGGTGGACTTCCTGAACGGCACGAACTTCGTGATCCTGCCGCCGGTGGATGCGATCCAGGAGTTCAAGGTGCAGACGGGCGACTTCAGCGCGGAGCTGGGCCGTTCCGCCGGTGCAGTGCTGAACGCCACCATCAAGTCGGGAACCAACAGCTTCCACGGTGCGGCATGGGAGTTCTTCCGCAACGACAAGCTGGACGCAGCGGACTGGTTTGAAAACAACGCAGGCATTCAGAAGGGCGAGCTGCGGCAGAACCAGTTCGGCGGCTCGATTGGCGGCCCGATCCTCAAGGACAAGCTGTTCTTTTTCGGCGACTATGAGGGCTTCCGCCGGGTGCAGGGCACGGTGCAAACCGTGGGCGTGCCGACGTTGGCAGAACGGAACAGCGGCTACACGAATATGGCGGACCTGATCACGGGGCAAAGCGGCCCGGCGCGTACGGACCTGCTGGGACGCACAATCCCCTTCGGCACAGTCATGGACCCCGCGACGACGCGCAACGTGACCAAGGGTGCGATCGACCCCAGTTCAGGCCGCGTCGCGACAGATTCGGGCGCTGTTCGCGATCCTTTCGGGAGCTGCGGACCCGCGGTGGCGAACTACGACCTGACCGGTTGCAACCTGAACCAGATTCCAGCCGGCCGCCTGGACCCGAATGCAGTGAAGCTGTTGAATCTGTATCCGACGCCGACGAATCCTGCGCAGTTTGCCAACAACTTCACCAGCAGCCCGCACCTGTTCGAACACCGCAACCAGTTCGACGTGCGCGTAGATTTCAACCCGACGCAGAAGGACCAGATCTTCGTTCGCTTCAGCTATGCGGACGATCCGCAGTTCATCCCCGGCCCGTTCGGCGGCATCGCGGACGGCGGCGGCTTCCAGCAGGGCACCCAGACCTATAAACCCAGCCAGGCGGTCGCGGCGTATACCCACGTCTTCTCCCCGAGCACCATCAACGTGGCGCGCGTCGGCTTCAACCACCTGCATACCACCCGTTTCGGCCCGGAGGGCAACACACAGGGCATTCCGGCGCAGTTCGGGATCCAGGGCGTTCCGCAGAGCGCGGAGAATGGCGGCCTTCCGGCGATCGTGATCCAAGGCCTGAATGAGCTGGGCAGCAACGACTTCCTGCCTTCGGATGAAGTCAGCCAGACGTACCAGGTGACGGACGACTTCACGAAGATTTACGGGAAGAACAGCTTCAAGATGGGTATGGAGTATCAGAGTGTGAACTTCAACACTCTGCAGCCCGCGTACTCACGCGGTGAGTTCGACTTCAACGGGAACTATGCAGGCGTACCGAGCCAGGGCGGCGACCAGACCGGCCGTGCGCAGTTCCTGCTGACACCGATCAACTCACTGGTGCCGGGCGGGATTAATGGCGTGGGCGGCGCGAACGAAATCCACGCATCGAACATCAGCAAGACGTACGATCAGCGGTCGTACCTGGCGATTTATTTCCAGGATGATATGAAGCTGACTCCCAAGATGACCCTCAACCTGGGTCTGCGCTGGGACTACTTCAGCCCCATCTCGGAAACCAACGGCGGCCAGGCCAACTTTGTACAGACCGGCCCGCCCACGGGTGGCCCGATCTTCCTGCTTCCGGCGAGCGGCAAGGATGACCGTCATCTCTCCTCAACCGCACAGAACCCGGCGCTGAACGGGGGCGGCTTCCTTGACCTGCTGGCCAAGGACGGCATCGCGCTGGGCGAGACCAACAAGTACGGCAACGCGCTGGTGCAAACGCAGCGGACCAACTTTGCTCCCCGATTCGGACTGGCCTACCAGGCATCTTCGAAGCTGGTGTTGCGCGCCGGCATTGGCCTGTTCTTCAATGCCTTCGAAAACCAGGGGTATGGCCCGAATATTGGCGAGAACTATCCCTTCGTCTATAACTTCGACTACAAGGGGCCGAATGACTCTACGGCCTTCGGCGGCGGCGCAAATCCCTATGGCAGCTGCCCGACCGCTGGAACTGGCGGGAGCGCGCCAATCGGGACCGGTTTGAGTTGCAGTGCCTTCACTCCGCTGGCCGTGAATGCCAAAGGCCTTGGTCTGCAAGGGTTGCAGTTCAACTACCAGACGCCGCGTACCGTGAGCACCAACCTCTCGTTCCAGTACGCGCTCACCAACACGATGTCTGCCAATGTGGCGTATGTCTTCACAGACGGCAGCAACCTGCAACAAGGTATCGGCAACAATGAGCCCTTCGAGCTGGTGCCAGCGAATACCTCACTCACGTCGCCTGCCCCTGGTCATCCGAACGGCTACATCCCGTTCCCGGACTTCGGCGAAGGTGCGAGCTATCAGCGCACCCTTGGAAGCAGCATCTACAACGGCCTGCAGACGAAGCTGGAGCAGCAGTTCGCCAATGGGCTGAACTATCTGTTCACCTACACCTACTCGAAGACGATGTCGGATGCCGGCGATTTGCTGAACGGCGGCAGCTCAAACGGATTGCGTGCCCCATGGGTGCCTGGACTGGGACCGCGGTTTGACTGGGGACTGGCAGACTTCGATGTGCGGAACGTCTTCCATATCAGCGGCGGCTATGAGCTGCCGATCGGCAAGAACAAGCGGTACCTGGCGAACGTGAATGGCTTTACCGACAAGGTGATTGGCGGCTGGAGTGCGCAGTGGATCGCGACGCTGCAGGGCGGACAGCCGCTGTCGTTGAGTTGTCCGACAGGCACTACCTCCGGCACAAACTGCAACGATGTGCTGGTTCCAGGCCAAAGCCAGAACCTTGGGCTAAAGACCAAATTGCAGAATGGAAAGCTGAATCTGTTCTGGCTGAACAACCCGAAGGCGTATCAGCAGCCCTGCGTGCTGGGGCCAAACGGTCCCATTCCGGATAACCCGACCGGATGCGTACCGCTTCCCGGCGCCGGAGTTCTGGGTGGCCGCCCCTCGACGACTTACGGACCGGGCTTCCATCGGCTGGACTTCTCGCTCTTCAAGGCGATTCCGATCAGCGATCGTTTCCGCATGGAATTCCGGTCGGAGTTCTTCAACATCCTCAACCATCCGAACTTCAACGCACCGAACTTCGGCGGCAACGGTGTGACCTCCATCGGCAACTCGGCTAACTTCAACAGCGCCACCTTCGGGCAGATCGGATCGACCCGCGATGCTCCTTATGATCCACGGCAGATCCAGTTTGCTCTGAAGCTTTACTACTAAGACCGTTTCACGAATGGGACACCCCGGAGCTCTGTTCCGGGGTGTTTCTTTTTTGCGTAGCATAGGCTCACGCGAGAATCGCCGAGGTGGATGGTGAGCAGGGCTTCGTTATTCCGGCTGGGAGTTGGATCGCTGCTGATTGCAGCCGGAATATCCGCGCCGGGCCAGAGCCAGCAGACGGATTTGAACCAAAAGCTCAACCGGGAATTCCAATCGGCGGTGGCGCGCTACAACGCTCGCGATTTTGCCGGGGCGGCGGCTCAACTGGAAAAGCTTCTGCCTCGGGTTCCAAACAGCTTTGAGGCGCACGAGCTGCTGGGGCTGGTCTATGCAGCAGAAGCGCAGACTGGGGCGGCTGAGGCAAAGAATGCACAGTCGGTGGAGCAACTGAAGATCGCGGTGCGGCTGGAGCCGGATTCGGCTGCCGCGCGAACCAATCTGGCCACCACTCTGGTTCATGCGGGCAAGCCGACGCTGGCGGAGGAGGAGTTCCGCAAAGCGCTCGAGCTCGAGCCGGAAAGCTTCCAGGCGAATCACAACCTGGCGGAGTTTTACCTTCAGTCCGGCAGGCTTGCGGCGGCGATTCCTCTGCTTGAGAAGGCGAGGCAGATCAATCCTTCCTCCTACGACAACAGTTACAACCTGGCGCTGGCATATTTCCTGACCGGGAAGGGCGGCGATGCGAGACAGCTCGCGGAAGGAACGGTGAAGGAAAAAGATACAGGGGAGCTGCACAACCTGCTCGGCAAGATCGATGAGAAGGATGGGAAGTTCCTTGAGGCGGCAAATGAGTTTGAAACAGCCACCCGGATGGACCCGAGCGAAGAGAATTTGTTTACCTGGGGAAGCGAGCTGCTGCTGCACCGGACTTACGAACCGGCGATCCAGGTGTTTCAAGAGGCGACGCAGCGTTTTCCGAAATTCGCCGCGGCTCTGGATCGGGCTGGGGATGGCGCTCTATTCGCGGGGCAAGTATGAGGAGTCGATCAAGGCGCTGCTGACGGCGGCCGATCTTAATCCCACCGATCCACGCTGCTATCTATTTCTGTCGAAGGCGTATCTGAGCTCGCCGAGCCAGGCCGATGAGGTGATCCGGCGATTTGAACGCTACGCGACGCTTGAGCCCAAGAATGCGCTGGCGCAGTACTACTACGCGGTGAGCTTATGGAAAGGAAAACGATCGGAAGCGACGAGCATTGATTATCCGCTGGTGGAGCGATTGCTCAAAAAAGCCATTGGGCTGGATGGAACGTTGGCGGAGGCGCACCTGCAGCTTGGCATTCTGTATGCGGACCAGCGGGAGTATGCGAAGTCGCTGCCGGAATATACGCGGGCGATCGCGCTCGATCCGAATCTCGGGGACGCGCATTACCGGCTGGGCCAGTACTATGTGCACGCCGGCGAAAAGGAGCAGCGCGCAGCAGGAGTTCCAGACCTTCCAGCAATTGCAGGCGCATCACCAGGCGGAGGTGGATAAGGAGCGCGCGGAGGTTCGGCAGTTTGTGTATTCGTCGACACCATCATCGACACCGGGTGCGGCGACAGCGGGCTCCGCACCAGCAGGTGCGGCGAAGCCTTGATGTTGCCGCCAGACGATGCCGCTGATTGTATGGCACGGTTGCCAGATCGTGTGCGAGGTGGCCGGGGACTGTTGTTTGCTGCGATTTTGCTACTGGCGGCGGATGGGGGGATCGGCAGCCGCGCAGATGAATGCCGCCGATATGGCGAAGCTGCGCGACGCGCTTGCCGCGTATGACCAGGGGCGCGCTGCGGAGGCGCAGCCGGCGTTGGAAGAGTTGCGGCGACGCAATCCGAACAACTTCGACATCAACGAAACGCTGGGACTGATTCATGCCGAGGCGGGGGATTTGAAACAGGCGCTGCCGTTGCTCGAAGAGGCCGCGCGTCTGGAGCCGCGCTCTGCGATTGCGCGCGGCAACCTAGGGGCTGCCTATCTGAAGCTGAACCAGCCGCAGAAGGCCATGCCTGAGCTGGAAGCGGCGGCGCGGCTGCAGCCGAGCGATCAGGCGGCCGAGACCAACCTGGCCCATGCGTGCCTGGAGACGGGTGATGCTGCACGGTCGGCGCAGGCGTTTGCCCGAGCCGCGGCGCTGGGGCCGCTGGATGCGGACACAATGCACGATCGCGCGTTGGCGCTGCTCGAGAGCAACGATGCGGCGGGCGCGAAGCAGGTGCTGGATGCGATTCCGCAGCAGAGCCGGAACGATGCAACAGAAGAGCTGGGCGGTGAGATAGAGGAGCGGCTGGGCGACTATCGGCAGGCGGAGGAGCATTTCTCGCAGGCGGCGCATTTGAATCCGAGCGAGGCGAACATCTATGCGTGGGTGGTGGAGCTGCTGCGGCATTTTTCATGGAAGCCGGCGGTGAAGATTGCCGATTACGGGATTGAGAAGTATCCGGCGAGCACGCGGCTGAAGGGAGCACGCGGCATCGCGCTGTATGCGGACAACCGATATAAGGAGGCGGCGGCGGTGTTCTCCGCGCTGCTGGCTGCTGATCCGGGAAACGCGATGTGGGCGGGATTGCTGGGGCGCAACTGCTCGCTGATTGCCGATGCAACGGTGCCGGCGTGCGATACGCTCGAGAGCTTTGCTGACGAACATCCGCGGAATGCGGAGGCAGCGACGTATGCGGCGACGGCGCTGCTGCACCAGCCCGCGGACAAGCGCGACAATGCGAAGGCGCGCGCTCTGCTGGAGCAGGCGATTGCCGCCGATCCGAAGCTGGCCGAGGCGTACTACCAGCTTGGCGTGCTGGAGCAGGAGGGAGCGCACTGGCAGGAAAGTGTGGCGCCGCTGACCCAAGCGATCGCGCTGAAGCCGACGTTGGCCGAGGCGCATTACCGGCTGGGGCGCGCGTACTCGCATCTGGGGCGGCACGACGACGCGGCGAAGGAGATTGCGCTGCAGCAGCGCTACTCTAAGGAGCAGACGGAGAGCGTGGATGCGCGGTTGAGAGAGGTGACTACGTTTCTGACTGGGGCGCAGTGAGGTCGTGAGAGATTGCGGTCGCTTCGCTCTAGACGGAACACTCCCCACCCCTAGCTTCGAATGGGGCACCCACGCACAGGAGATTTTGCAGAGTTTGGTTGAGCGGCGCTCCGCGCCGATATCGCACGATAGATACAGCAGGTCCTTCGCTCCACCTTCGGCTACGCTCAGGATGACAGGCGTGTTCTTTGCGCTCTGAATGGATTGCGGGTCGTTCGCGTCACCTTCGGCCAAGATCAGGATGACAGGGTAAATCTGGCGAACGATTCATCCTAGTAGTACGGCACAGAGTTCAGGGAGCTCCGATCAGATGCCTTCCGCACCGCTCAATCTCATCCGGTATCTTTTCGGCTCCAGCTCGGACGGGCGATATGGTGCGTCGAATCTGCTGATTGCGCGCTGGCTTTTTCTGCGTGCGCTTGGGCTGATTTATTTCTCTGCGTTCTTCTCGCTCATTTTTCAGATTCGCGGCCTGATTGGCCCGAACGGGGTGCTGCCGGCGGGCGAATACCTGGAGCATGTGCGGCATGGGCTGGGGCCGCTGCGGCTGTGGTACGCGCCGACGATCTTGTGGCTGGGCTCCGGCAATCATGCGCTCGTGGCGCTGTCGATTGCGGGGATGGCGGCGTCGCTGCTGCTGGTGGCGAATATCTGGCCGCGCGCGATGCTGGTGGTCTGCTTTGTTGGGTTTCTCTCGTTCATCGGCGCGGCGCAGGATTTCGCGAATTATCAGTCCGACGGCATGTTGCTGGAGGCGGGCTTTATCAGCCTGTTTCTTGCGCCGGGCGGCTGGCTGCCGGGATGGGGCGCTGCTTCGCCAGCGCCGCGGGCGAGCGTGCTGCTGCTGCTGTGGGAGTGGTTCCGGATTTATTTTCAATCGGGCGCGGTGAAGCTGCTGAGCGGCGATCCGACGTGGCGGAACTTTACCGCGATGGACGAGTACTACCAGAACGGGCCACTGCCGACGTGGATCGGCTGGTATATCCAGCACCTGCCCGAGTGGTTCCATAAAGCGACCGCCGTGACCACGCTCGGGATGGAGCTGGTGCTGGTCTTCATGGCGTTTCTGCCGCGGCGCTGGCGGATTGTCTGCTTCTGCATCGTAACGGCGTGGCAGGCCGGGGTGATCCTGACGGCGAACTACACGTTCCTGAACTATCTGGTGCTGGTGCTTGGCGTGCTGCTGCTGGATGACCGGCTGCTACGCCGCTTTCTTCCGGGACGCTGGCGGCGCAGTTTTCCTGAGGTGGCAGAACCCGCTTCGCTGGAGGATGAGATCACCCGGGACGAAGCCGTGGAGGCTGCTCAGGCGCGGTCCGGCCTGCGGCGACATATGAGCGCGATGCGCGTGGCGGTGACGGCGGTGATGCTGACTTGGGTCTTCTACGATACGTCGCTGCTGCTGGTACATATGTTCTGGCGCTCGGAGCCGTTGCCGGGCGAGCCGATGGTCGCGCTGGAGCCATTCCGCATTGCGAATCAGTATGGGCTGTTTGCCGTGATGACGCCGCATCGTTATGAGATTGAGTTCCAGGGATCGATGGATGGCGTGACCTGGACGGCGTACCCGTTCCGCTACAAGCCGCAGAAGCTGAATGAAGCGCCGGGGCTGTATGCGCCGTATCAGCCGCGCTTCGACTGGAACCTGTGGTTTGCGTCGTTGGGCGCGTGGGCGGAGTATCCGATTGTGCCGCGCACGGAAGAGGCGCTGATCGAAAATGACGCCGATGTGCTGGAGCTTTTTGCGGGGAACCCGTTTGCCGGCGCTCCGCCGAAGTATGTGCGGGCGGTGCTGTGGCAGTACTGGTTCACGTCGATGGCGGAGAAGCGCACCACGGGAAACTGGTGGCGGCGGCAGCTGCTGGGGACCTATGCGCCGACGATTGCGAAGGCGCCGAATGGGCGGTTTGTTATTTTGCAGGATGCTACGTTGTCGGGCCGGGACTAGCCGTCCAGGCAAAGGCGCCTGAGGCGCGAGTTGTTGGGTTCGCTCCCTTTGGTCGCTGACGTTTGATCTGTGGGCCAGCTGACTGGAAAAGCAGATCCCTCCACTTCGCTTCGCTCCGGTCGGGATGACGAGAATCTCTATTTCGCGGTCAGGCCTGACGGCTCCGGTCGGGATGACGATGCTTTTGATGTCACCCATCCTTCGCTTCGGCCGGATGATGAGACTTTCATGATTCGCGGCAATGAAAAGTAGGGTCGTAACAATCATGGGCGGTTGACGCACAGGGGGCGACGGCAGGCGTATTCTGTGGGCGAAGGAGTGCCGCTTATGCTCCGCAGAGATTTTCTTCGCCGTTCCGCCTCTGGACTGGCTGCCGCGTGGGTTGCGAACAAGACGGCTCGTGCCGCTTTTGCCCTCCCCGCAGTTTCCGGCAAGTATCGTGCTCACGATGATGTGGTGCTGGGGCGCACTGGTATCCGCACCAGCCGGCTTGCCATGGGGACGGGCACCATTGGCGGCGGTGGCGAGTCCAACCAGACGCGGATGGGGACGAATCCTTTCGTCAAGCTCCTGCTGGACGGCTACAACGACAATGGGCTGCGCTTCTTCGACACCGCCGACTCGTATGGCAGCCATCCTTATGTGAAGGCCGCGATCAAGGGGCTGCCCCGCGACAAGGTGACGGTGATGACGAAGAGCGATCATCGCGACCCGAAAGAGATGCGGGCGGACCTGGACCGCTTCCGGCGCGAGCTGGGCACCGACTACATCGACATCGTGCTGATCCACTGCGTGACGGAGGACGACTGGACGACGCGCTATCGCGGGGTGATGGATGTGCTCTCCGAGGCCAAGCAGAAGGGGGTTATCCGTGCGCATGGGGTGTCGTGCCACTCGATTGAAGCGCTGCGCTGCGCTGCTGCCGCTTCCGACTGGGTGGATATCGACCTGGTGCGGCTGAATCCGGTGGGCGCGCATATGGATGCCGACGCGGATACGGTGATGGGCGTGGTGAAGGGGATGCGCAAGGCGGGAACGGGCGTCGTGGGGATGAAGATCCTAGGGCAGGGCGCGATGCGGGACCGGCCATCGGATGCGGTGCGATTTGCGCTGGGCTCGGGCGTGCTGGATGCGTTTACGATCGGAGCGGAATCGCGGCGGGAGCAGGATGATCTGACCCGGCGGATTGCGGCTGCGTAAGAACTGGCCGTCCGGGCGGGCGCGCCTGCGGCGCCGGTTGGTGGGTTCGCTCCCTTTGGTCGCTCACGTCTGCGTTGTGGGTTTCACTTGAGTGAAAAAGCAGGTCTCTCCACTACGCGGTCACGCTTTGCGTGACGGCTCCGGTCGAGATGACGATGGTTTGGTCTTGGCGTTCCTGTGCTGTATGTGGAGGTCGCTTCGCGACTACTGACATTCCGGAGAACTACCCCAGCCTAGCCTTCGGCTAGAGTAGGGCACCCGGTTTGGCGGCACCGCCAGCAGGTCAAAGCAGATCCCTCCACTCCGCAGTGGCGCTGCGCGCCACGGCTCCGGTAGGGATGACGGAATGAGGAGGATGGTGGCGCTGCGCGCCACTCTTTCAGTCGGGATGACATGCTTTTGATGGGCGGGCGTCCGTGCTCACCCACCCTTCGCTGCGCTCCGGATGGGGCACCGATGCGTTGACGGATCGCGGACCCGTGTATCTGCTTGAGAGTATGTCACCTTAGTGGCACGGCCGCTCTGGGTGCGGACAATATAATGTCGTCTGGTTGAGTCTATTTCCTGAGCTATCGGCGGTGCCGCGCGCGTGAAGTTATCGGATTACGTATTCAGCAGGCTGAAGGAGTGGGGCGCGCGCCATGTGTTTCTGGTGACCGGCGGCGGCGCGATGCACCTGAACGACTCGATCGGCACCTCGGGGCTCCATTACATCTGCACGCATCATGAGCAGGCGGCGGCGATGGCCGCGGAGGGCTATGCGCGGATCGCGAAGGCGCCCGGCGTGCTGAATGTAACGACCGGACCGGGCGGCATCAATGCGCTGAATGGCGTTTTTGGCGCGTGGACGGATTCGATTCCGATGCTGATCCTTTCGGGCCAGGTGAAGCGCGAGACCTGCATGGCGACCTACGGGCTGACGGACCTGCGGCAGCTTGGCGACCAGGAAGTGGACATCATCCGGATGGTGAAGGGGATCACGAAGTATTCCGTCTTCGTGAGCGATCCGGAATCGATTGCGTATCACCTGGAGCGCGCGTGGTATCTGGCGCAGAATGGGCGGCCGGGGCCGTGCTGGCTGGATATTCCGGTGGATGTGCAGTCCGCGCAGGTGGATCCGGAGACGCTGCGGCACTATGATCCGCGCGAAGACGCGCTCGAGTTCGATGCTCTGACCGTGTCGGCACAGGTCAAGGATGTGCTGACGCGGATTGCGGCGGCGGAGCGGCCGGTGGTCTTTGCGGGGAGTGGGGTGCGGCTGGGCAATGCGCTGGAAGAATTCGAGCAGGTGATTCGGCGGCTGCGCGTACCGGTGGTGACGGCGTGGACGCATGACCTGATTGCATCCGACGATGAGCTTTTCTGCGGCCGGCCGGGGACGATTGGCGAGCGGGCCGGGAACTTTACGGTGCAGAACTCTGATGTGCTGCTGGTGCTGGGGTCGCGGTTGAATATTCGGCAGACGAGTTATAACTGGGCGTCATTCGCACGCTTCGCTACGAAGATCCAGGTGGATGTGGATGCGGCGGAGCTGCGCAAGCCGCTGCACCAGCCGGATGTGGCGATCCATTGTGACGTGAAGGTGTTTCTGGCGGAGATGGCGCTGCAACTTGACGCGTATCAAGCAAAGCCATTGAAGCATGAGGCATGGCTGAGCTTTGCGCGGCAGTGGAAGACGAAGTATCCGGTGGTGCAGGAGAAGCAGCGCGTGCCGGGGCCGCCGCTGAACTCGTACGACTTCATCGACAAGCTGTTCGGGATGCTGACGGGTGAGGATGCGGTGGTGTGCGGGAATGCGACCGCGTGCATTGTGCCGTACCAGGCGGCGAAGCTGAAGAAGGGCGAGCGGCTGATTTCAAATTCGGGCTCGGCTTCGATGGGCTACGATTTGCCGGCGGCGATTGGCGTAGCCGTGGCGAGCGGCAGGCGGACGATCTGCCTGGCGGGCGACGGGTCGCTGCAGATGAATGTGCAGGAGCTGGCGACGGTGGTGGGAAATAAGCTGCCGGTGAAGATTTTCGTTTTGAACAATAACGGTTACTTATCCATCCGGCAGACGCAGACCGGGTTCTTCCAGGGGCGCAAGATTGGAGAGAGCAAGGACAGCGGCGTGACGATTCCGTGCATGTTGAAAGTGGGCGAGGCGTATGGGCTGCCGTCGTTCAGCATTGCAACCGTGGCGGACCTGGAGATTGTCCGGCGCGAGCTGGAGAGGCCGGGGCCTGCGCTGTTCGATGTGCAGCTTGATCCGGCGCAGGAGTTTGAGCCGCGGCTGCGATCGAAGATTGCGCCTGACGGAAAGATTACGACACCGAATCTGGAAGATATGTATCCGTTTTTGTCGCCGGAAGAATTGGCGGAAAATATGCTGGCGAAGGAAGAGACGTAAGTAGGGGTCGCTTCGCCCCGACGGAATACACCCACCCTCCGGTTGGTGATGAGGTACTGACAGGGTTCTGGTTGAGCGGCGCTCCGCGCCGATTTGAACGTTAGATGAAGCAGGTCCTTCACTCCACCTTCGGTTACGTTCAGGATGACGAGTTTTCAATGAACTTTCGCTTTGCGGCACTGACGACGGAGGAGGCGTAGGTGGTCCGGCTAGCGCAGTGCGTTCTTTTCGATCAGGATGGGACGCTGCTGGACTCCATTCCCGGTATCGAGTATTCCGTGCGCGCGGCTTTCGCTGCGGCGGGACTGGATGACAGCGGCCTGGACTTGAGGCCGCGGATCGGGCCGCCGATTCGCGCCATTCTGTCGAAGGTGGCGAGGACTGATGACCCGGTTTTGCTGGACCGGCTGGAAGGGGCCTTTCGCACGAGCTATGACAGCGAGGGCTGGCGGCGGACACCTTGTTTCCCGGGCGCGGTGGAGATGCTGGCGGCCATGAAGGCCGCGGGACACCGGCTTTTCGTGGTTACGAACAAGCCACGTGAGGTTTCGCTGAAGATCCTGGAGATGCAGGACATTGCGGGGCATTTTGAACAGGTCTATACGCGCGATTCGGCTGAGCCGCCCTATGCCACGAAGGCCGGAATGCTCGAGGCGATCCTGAGTGATCACCGCCTGAAGGCAGAGGATTGTGTGATGGTGGGCGATACAATAGAGGACGCCAGCGCCGCCGCGCTGCACAAGGTCGGCTTTATCTTTATGGAGCATGGATACGGCTCATTTGATGAGGCGCTGCCGGTCCTGCTCAGGCTCCGCAATTTTTCGGAATTCATGCCTTACGTGGCAATGGAGAATGTCCGGTGATCGATAAAGACATCTTTGAAGACCTGTTTGTTCTGGAATTGGCCAACAATCACCTGGGCAGCGCAGAGCGCGGCCTCAGGATCATCAGCGAGTTTGCGCAGGTGGTGCGCTTCAACAATGTTCGTGCCACCATCAAGCTGCAGTTCCGCGATGTGGGCACCTTCGTTCACAAGGACTATGTGAACTCGAAGGAGCGCTATATCGCGAAGACGGTGCGCACCGCGCTGACGGACGAGGAATACGCGACGCTGGTGAAAGCGATCCGCCAGGCCGGTTGCATTCCGACGGCGACGCCGTTCGATGAGCGCTCGGTGGACCTGTGCGTGGAACTGGGACTGCCGATCATCAAGGTTGCCAGCTCCGATCTGAATGACTGGATACTGCTCGAGAAGATTGCGAAGACCAAGAAGCCGGTGGTGATTTCGACTGGCGGCTCATCGCTGAAGGACCTGGACGACGTCGTCACGTTTTTTGCGAACCGCAATATTCCGCTGGGGATCAACCATTGCGTGTCGATCTATCCATCCGAAGATTCGGAGCTCGAGCTGAACCAGATTGACTTCCTGCGCAACCGCTATCCGAACAATACGATTGGCTTCTCCACGCATGAATGCTCGGACTGGCGGGACTCGATGCTGATTGCGTATGCGAAGGGCGCGCGCACCTTCGAGCGGCATATCGATACGGACAGCGATGGGACGAAGGTGTCTCCGTACTGCAGCCTGCCGCACCAGGTCGATGAGTGGTTCAAGGCGCTGCATAAGGCGAAGGCGATGTGCGGCGCGCCGGGGACGCAGAAGCGGATGCCTCCGAGAAAAGAGATTGAGTACCTGGATGCGCTGGTGCGCGGCGTGTATGCGAAGCGGGACCTGCCGGAGGGCCACCAGCTCACCGATGACGACGTCTACCTGGCGATTCCGCTGCACAAGGGGCAGCTTTCGTGCCGCGAGCTGATGAATGGCGAGCTGCTGCTGCAGCCGTTGAAGGCAGACCAGGCAATTCGGATTGACGACATTGAGAGTCCGTACTCGCAGATTCCGTCGCTGCGGAAGATCATCTACGGCCGCGGCATGGCCCCGGCGGTGGAGCCGACTGCTGCGGGGATGGACAACGTGCACCGGATGCCGTCGGGCACTGAGGAGAGCGCCCGGAAGTAGGACTCGCCGTCCGGGCAAGGGCGCCTGTGGCGCGTTCTGCCGGGTTCGCTCCCGTTGGTCGCTCACATTGAGTGCTATGGATGTCCGCTGGCTGACAGCAGATCCTTCGACTCGCTTTGCTCGCTCAGGATGACGATGCTGTTGAGGCGGTACCGGTCGGTGTATCCCACCCTTCGCTTTGCTCAGGATGGGGCACCCGGCTTTCGCGCCGCATTCGCTTCGCTCCCGACGGGATTCGGGAATACCCGGTACCTCTGACGCCTTCAGCGTTTGGCGGTTAAGGGCGTTGCTGGGAGGGCCTGCGCTACGGCTGCGTGGGATTCGTTCTGTGCCAGCGTTGCCTCGTGCGCTACGACACGCTGCGCCGCCACGATTGCCAGCGGGATGCTCATGTATAAAGCCAGGATGCCGAATGCTGCTTTCATCGTCGTTCTCCCCGGCGGAAATGCCGCAACACGATCGTCCCATTGGTATATGGCGGGGCTCCCTCCCACCTTCGGCGCATCACTATGACAACCGTACTCATCGTCCCGAAATGAGCCACGATTCCGGGTGTTTTCTCCGTGATCCGCCACCTTCGGGGGACCGGGATCTGCGACTTCCGAATCGCGCTCCGTGTTACCGGCGGCGAAAGAGCGACGCGTGTTGCATCCCTTTTCCCTTCCGGCACTTCTCACTTCTGCAGTTATGGCTAAGACGAAGAAGCGCCCATCGTTGGCTGATCCCACGTCTTTGGATCCACGGACCAGCGACTTGTTCCAGGTCATCGTGGAGACACCGAAGGCTAGTCGCAACAAGTACAGTTACGATCCCGAGCAGGGGATTTTTGTGCTGCGTAAGGTCCTGCCTGAAGGCATGGTCTTCCCGCATGATTTTGGTTTTCTTCCCAGCACTCTGGCCCCGGACGGCGACCCGATTGATGTGCTGCTGCTGATGGATGTACCGGCATTTCCGGGGTGCCTGGTGCCCTCACGCCTGATCGGAGTGATCGAAGGCGAGCAGATCGACGGCAAGAAGAAGGTGCGCAACGATCGCCTGGTCGCGGTGGCGGAGTTGAGCCACGCTTATAAGGACTGGAAGAAGCTGAAGGACCTGCCGGATCAGTTCATCACGGAGCTGCAGGCATTTTTCGTGAACTATCACAACCTGGAAGGCAAGAAGTACGACCTGCTTGGCTGCAAGGACACCAAGGTGGCGCTGGATCTGGTGAAAAAGGCGCGGAAGGCAGTCGGGGGGAACAAGAAGTAGTCGGGGTGCTGGCCGCACGGGCGGATGCGCCTGCGGCGCGGGTTTTCGGTTCGCTCCCTGTGGTTGTTACGCGGCGCACAGACGTTCGCCAGGATGGCACCCAGGATTGGTGTGGTGGAGCGAGCACTGCATGTGTAATGGAGCGAGCGCACCGCAGTTGTTGATCCGGAAGCCAGCCGTTGCCGATACAGGTCGTGTGGTGCGCGAGTAGAATGTCACCCGGGTTCACAGCGCGAGGTGCATTGTGCATCAGCGATTCAGCAGCGTCAAAACCTCGCTTCGGCTTACTCTGCTAAGCGCAATTTTTCTGGCAAGTTGCGGTAGCGCCAACCGCCCTGCGATGGCGCCTTCGAGCGCTCAAGTTCCTACTGCAAACAGTATTTCTCCGCCGCAGCCCTTTTCATTTCAAGGCATGACTTTTTCGTATTGGGTGTTCACTCCATCCGATTTCGATGGGCAGCACCAGCTGCCGGCGATGTTGCTTCTGCACGGAGGCGGGGGGCAAGGCCTGGACATGATCCACGTCTGGCAGAACTTTGCGAACCAAATGGGAATCATCCTTGTGGCTCCGACGCTGCCCTATGGTGACGGATATAACGAGTTGTGGGCAGGTCAGTTCTTTCCGCAATTGATGGACCAGGTGAAACAAAGCTGGCACTTTGATCCGCACCACGTTTCTGTATTCGGCGTGTCGGCCGGGGGCTATTCCAGCTATGACGCGGCGACACTTGCATCAACCTACTTCAGTGCCGCCGGAGTCTTTGCCGCCGTCATCACTCCGGCCTATGACTTTATTGTTACTGAGGCGAAGCGCAAGACTCCGATCGCAATTTATATCGGGGACCACGACGAGTTCTTCACCCTGGCGCAGGCGCGTGCGACTCGCGATTTGCTGCTCGCGAATGGTTTTCCGGTTCACTACACGGAGTATGCGAACCTGGACCACAACTACGGCGCGGTAAGCGACCGGGTCAATGCTGATTTCTGGGCTTACGCCTCCCAATACTCATTGCCCTAGTGGGTGTTTGCCGGCCCGGCGTGGCAATTCTCCAGATGGGTTGCCCCAATTTCCCTTGCAAAAAGTGACAACAGGGAGACAATTCTCCCGCGCCAACGGACGGGCCGCGGGACTATACTCAGGTCGTCTCGCAGGGCAGGCCTCCGGTTTCAGGATCGCGGAGATAGCCCTCTGCCGGGGAGAGACGAGGCACCATGATGACGAGTCCTCTCGTATCTGTTTCATCCAGCTCACCTATTTCCTCTATTTCATCTGCGGCAATCTTGCTGGTTCTTGCGCTTTGTGCTGCGCCGTTGGTTGCGCAGGAAGCGGTCCAGCCGGCTACCCCCGCTGACGGGCCTGCGGAAACAACCACAACGACGACTGCGACAACCGCAGCCTCACCGGGAGTTCGCATCGTGCGGCTGAGCCAGGTGACTGGCGAGGTGCAACTGGATCGCAAGACGGGCAACGGCTTTGAAAGCGCGTTTGCGAACCTGCCCATTGTGCAGGGCAGCATGCTGCGCACGGGCGAGGGCGTTGCGGAAGTGGAGTTTGAGGACAACAGCAGCCTGCGGCTGACGCCGCACAGCCTGGTGGAGTTTCCTGCGCTTACGAACGCGAGCGGCGTGCGGACGTCGACCATTCATGTGGCCGGAGGCGCGGTGTACGTCAGCCTGACGAAAAGCAAGGACAACACCGTCAACGTCACGTTTGGCAAGGAGTCGCTGGCGCTGAGCCCCGGGTCGCATATCGAGCTGGCGCTGAACGAGAAGCAGCCGCGGCTGGATGTGCTGGACGGCACGGTTGAGGCCACGAACGGAGCCAGCACCACCGAGATTGGCAAGAAGAAGGGGATGCTGTTTGATCCGGCAGGCACTGCCGCGCCGACGCTGGTGAGCAAGAATGAAAAAGGTCCCTACGCTGACTGGGACAAACAGCAGGTGGATTATCACAACCGCTTTGCGCCGAGCGGCAGCAGCCACTATGCGGGCACGCCTTATACTTACGGGCTGGCCGACATGAATTACTACGGCGGGTTCAGCAATATGGGTGGCTGCGGCATGATGTGGCAGCCGTACCTGGCGAGCGCGGGGTGGAGCCCATTCACGAATGGCACGTGGGCCTGGTATCAGGGCGCGGGCTACTCGTGGGTTTCGCCGTATCCGTGGGGCTGGACGGCGTTCCACTCCGGCATGTGGAACTACTGCCCAGGGGCAGGCTGGGGATGGCAGCCGAGCACCACATGGAACGGGCTGCAGAACACGGCGGCGGTGACGAAGGCCAACAAACCGACCGGCCTGCAACCGCCGATTGCCCGACCGCACCCGCTGAGCGCGACGTTGATCCCGGTGAATCAGAGGCCGCTGGTCGCCTCCAAGATCAATGAAAACTCGTTCACCTTCCGGAAGGACTCCGCCGGACTGGGTGTGCCTCGCGGCACATTCGGCAAGCTCAATCAGATCTCTTCCGACGTGGCACACCACGGATCGGTGGAGCGCGGGGTTTACTACCCGGCCGAGGGGAACCGCGGGACGCAGGGCAATGTGGCTGCGTCAGCGGCGAATCATGGCAATAGCGCTGCGCATACCATGCCGTCCAACGGCCACAGTGCGATGCCGACGAATTCCGCGTCTGCGAGCGGGAGCGGCGGGACGCACTCGGCGCCTGCTATGTCATCAGGATCGTACGGCGGCGGAGGCGGCAGGTCTATGGGTGGCGGCGGCTCCGTGGGGGGCGGATCTGCGGGGGGCGGCGCTGCTTCGGCGGGTGGTCACCACTAAGGGCGCACCATCGGGGCCGAGGCGGTCAGGCGGCGCGCACCGGAGATCTAGTCTACGAAGTAGCCGATCTCGTGGAGTGTCTTTTCGCTCATTTCGACTCCGGGCAGATTGGAGCCCCTGGGACTCCAGATTCCAGTCTCGAATTTTTCGAGGACCGTTGCCGGCAGATCCGTCCGCAGCAATAGACGCCGCAAGGAGTCGCCGTTTGTGGTGTAGCAGTAGTCACCCGGCAACTGGCAGGCAGGCCGAATCGTAAGCACGATGCGGTCCTCCTGAAGACCGGATTGGTGAGAGACGCCGCGGGCATTGAGGTTCATTCGCATGATGGGTTGAGCGTGCCATGCGACGGGGACTGGACTGTATCACACAGTCGGGTCAGTCGACTCCAGCGGATTGGTAGGTGTGGTTACCAGCGGCTGAGTGGGGACGCGGTTCAGGCGAGGATTTGCGGTTTCCTTGCCGACAGAGAAGCTGAGACCGTATCGATACATTCAGCGCGCACAAGCCCCATCCTTCAGCCTGCCATCTTCAGGCGACCTTAAGGAGAAAAGTTTATTCCTCAATCGGGAGCCTTCCATGTCTGCCATGCGCGGGCGGCGGGTGCTTCCGAGATGGTGGACCGTGCCCGCCGTTGTGATTGTTCTGGGCTTCAATATCTTTCTGCAGGAGAGGTGGCCCAGGCTTTCATGGCCAGTTCACTTCCTGCTATTGATCGCGGCCAGCGCAATCTCATTCGGATTCATGTACGGCATTGCGCGGCTGATCATTCGCCTGCGGGCTCCCTGGGATGATCCGTAGAGACACGCGCCGTCCACCCTGGTTTCCGCCGCAATATCCTGCCAGGGTCTGGCATCCCACCCTTCGCTTCGCTCAGGATGGGGCACCCTCTGTGGTGGATTTGGTTCGGAGGTCGCTTCGCTCCGACTGAATTGTCGGGAACACCCCCAATTCATGGCTCCCGATCTGGGCCTGCGTGGTCTTTACCCCGCTCTTTTCTTGCTGGCCTCATCTCGCCGGTGCTATAGTCTGTGCGATTCTCCCCAACCGGCCCCGGTCAGGCCACCCCCAGCCTTTTCTTGCCAGCGTTCTCACCGCCTGCTTTGCGGGTGTGTCTGCGGCGGACCGCGGCCACCGGCCACGCAAGTTGTACCAGGGGCTCGAGGACATTTCCTGTGGGAGTCACCCGATGCAATTGCTGCGCGAGGAAAAGGGGCAAGCGCTGATCGTCGTCGCTCTTGCTTTCACCTGCATCATGGGGTTCGTCGGGCTGGCGGTAGATGTGGGTGGGTTGCTGCATGACAAAAGAGAGATCCAGGTGGCAGCGGATGCCGCGGCGATCGCCGGCGCGCTGCACCTGAACTATCCGGACAGGGTGACGGCCGCCAAAAACGCGAGTGCGGCAAATGGATTTACGGATGGAAGCGGCAACGTGACGGTTACAGTCAACCCCCCGCCTTTAAGCGGAGAGTACCTCAACCAGGCGGGTTACATCGAGGTGGTGGTGACGAAGACGGAACCGACCGTCTTTATGGGTTTCTTCCATCATGGCACGATGCCTGTATCGGCAAGAGCGGTGGGACGGCTCGGCATCGAGCACAGGTAACAACAGCGGTTGCGTGTATACGCTGGGCGCGACGGGAACGGATTTTTTAATCAACGGAAATGCCAACGTGCAGGCACCAAATTGCGGATTAGATGTCGACTCCAGCAGCAATGGCGCGATGACGGTAAATGGCAATATCACGATGAACATGGCGTCTATCGGCATCGTCGGCGGCCTCTCCAAGAACGGCAACGTAAGCCTTACGCCCGCCACGCCGACCACCGGGATGATTCCCTATAGTGATCCTCTGTCCTATCTTCCTGGATATACCTGCACTGCGAACTCCTGCACCCCGTCGGGCGGAGGCTCGGCCATCTCCTGCGTAGCCGATCCGAATTACAACGGAAACAACACCGTCACGGTTTCTCCCGGATGCTTCAAGGGGTTCACCACGAACGGGAACCAGACGGTCAATTTCAATCCAGGCACGTACATCATCGATGGAGGGACCGGGCTCACCTTCAATGGGAACAGCGTCCTGAACGGCACGGGAGTCACTTTCTACATTGCAAATGGAGGCATTCAGGTGAACGGCAACAGCTCGTTGAATCTCTCGGCTCCGACATCGGGCAATTTGAACGGGGTGCTCTTCGATCAGAGCGCCGGTGATACCAGCCCCGCTGTGATCAACGGCAATGCCGGGTCGGTTCTTAGAGGCGTTATGTATTTTCCGAGTGCGCAAGTGACGATCAATGGAAACAGCGGCACGCAAATCTATACCGACTTTGTTACCAACTCGCTGGTCCTGAACGGCAATGTCAGCTTCCAGGACTACGCTGCTCTGGGTGGCGGCGTCACGTCTCCTCTGAAAATTGTGACATTGGTGGAGTGACGTATGACACGAACATTTATCGCCGTATCTTCTTCTGTTCGGCATCGCGAGGGCGGGCAGAGCATAGTGGAGCTGGCGCTTTGCATGCCGCTGTTCCTGGTGCTAATCCTGGGCACGGCGGAGATTGCGAACGTGGCCTGGTCGGCAATCCAAGTGCAGAATGCCGCGAGGGCGGGGGCGCAATTCGGCTCACAATCGAGAGCGGCCGCTGCCGACACCGCTGACATCAGAACCGCAGCAAGGAACGATGCACCTACACTGGCTTCCATGGTTGTGACGCCGAGCACGAGTTGCCAGTGCATCAATACCACAACCGGCGGTACGGCAGGCACGGGGTGCACGACACTGACGCAGTGCCCAGCGCCCTTCCTGATCACGGAGCAGGTGCAGGTGAATACCTCGGCTGTCATCCGGCCTATTCTTCGTTACCCTGGCCTGCCCGCCTCCTTCACGATGACGGGACGGGCCGTCATGGGCGTTGTGAAATGAGGCTTCCGGCTGCATGGCTGAAAAGAATGCGCTCCGCGCGAGACGAGGAAGGGTCCTCGATTATCGAGTTCATCCTGGTCTTCCTGGTCGTGATGGAGCTTCTGTTCGGCGTGATGCAGTTGTGTCTTGCTCTCTACAGCTATGAAGTGATCAGCGAATACGCGCGGACCGGCGCGCGCTATGCAATGGTGCACGGTTCGACCTGTCTTCTGGCTAACGGCTCCAGTTGTTCCAACGATACGAGCGCGGAACTGCAGGCGGTGATCCGGAGCATTCATTATCCGGGGATTGTTGCAGGGAACGTTGTGGTGACCGCCAGCAACACGTTCGCGCCGGGAAGAACCACCTGCCTGACCGCCGGCTGCCTGGGCGCCGGGGACCAGATCACCGTCAACGTGTCCTACGCCTATAGGTTGTCTATTCCATTTATTCCGGCGAAGTCGTGGACGATGTCCAGCAACTCCACCATGATCATTTCGCAGTAGCTTTGTTCGCTGGCGGGCGCACTTCTTGATGCAGAAGATAGGCTACTGACGTAGGCACTCAATCGATTCTCGCTGGTTCATAGATTTTCTCGCGCAACGCTGCTCGCCCTCGTAGCGTTCACAGCCCTTAAAGAAAAGAGTAATGAAACTCGCGCCTGCGGATGAATCGCCGCCCCTGCTCAGAGAGGCAAGTTGTTACTGGCGCAGCAATATTTTGATCCTATGACATTCACCTGCGCTATGGGATTTCCTCGTTTACATCTAAGTCATGAAGCGCTAACATGCGAGACCTCTCCCCCTACATGCAGCTAACTTTCCATGACGAAGCTCATCTATCGTCGGGCCAAGGGAGCTTTGCTCCTCGCGGCGTTTCTCACCATCGGCTATTCCGGGCGAGCACAGGTCACTGCTCCGGATTTCTCAGTCGTTGTGCTGCCGGACACGCAGTTTTATTCGGAATCGCATCCGGCAATCTTTAACGCGCAGACGCAGTGGATCGTAACTAACAGCGCGAAATACAACATCCCGTTTGTTCTTGGCGAGGGTGACATCGTCAACGTCGCCGACCAGCCGGCGCAGTGGCAAAACGCCGACGCAGCGGTCAAGCTACTGGACAGCGCAAAGATGCCTTACGTGTTGCCGCTCGGCAATCACGATTATGATGACTTCAACCCGTCTGCCCGGGGAACCACCGCGTTCAACACGTATTTCGGCCCTTCCCGCTACGCGCAGTACAGCTGGTACAAGGGCGGATTTCCCAGCGGAACCAACGACAACTTCTACGCAGTCTTTACCGTCAATGGAAAGCAGTATCTGATCCTGGCGCTGGAGTTTTTGCCGCGCCCGGATTCGCTGGATTGGGCAAAAACGGTGCTGGATGCGAATCCCGATAAGGAAATCATCGTGGTCACGCACAGCTTCCTGTTCGTCGATTCGACGCGCGCCGATCAATGCAACAACAACGATAACGGCAGCGACGGCAACAACCAGGGTGAAGACGTTTGGCAAAACCTGCTGATCAACTATCCCAATCTGTCGCTGGTCCTGAACGGTCATTTCACGGCTGGCACCGCATCCCGGCGCGCCGATATTGGCATAAACAAGAACCTGGTGAACGAGATCTTTGCCAATTACCAATCTCTGACCAACGGCGGGGACGGCTGGATGCGGATCCTGACCTTTCGTCCGAACTTGAACCGCATCGATGTAGTGACCTATTCGCCGTACCTGAATCAGTACAAGACCGACAGCAACAACCAGTTCAGCGTCACGTGGCACAGCACCGGCACAGGCACTAGCACCGGCACCATCGCGGGATCGGTGCATGGGGAGCGGGCAGCGCCCTCGCCCTACCAATGCGCTGCGATATCCGGCGCTACCCTGACCGCCGGCGGCGTGAACAGCACCAGCGGCAGCACCGGATCGTTTTCTCTTGGCCTTCCGGCCGGCAATTACAGCTTGACCGCGGCGGCACCGGGATGGGTGATGAATGAGGACGACGAAGAAGAAGGTGCCTATCCGGGCTTCCCCAGCAGCGCAAAGATGTTTCTTGAGCCGCTGCTCGGCAGTGTGGGCGGCAAGGTGACCGATAGCTCAGGAAATCCCCTGAGCGGCGCCGCGGTAGCGTTTTCGGGCGGGACCATTCCCACCCAGCTCAGCGCAACGACGACCGCGACCGGCACTTATACCGTTCCCTCGATCTCTGTGGGCAGCTATAAAGTGACCGCGTCGGCAACCGGGGAGACGAGCGCCACTGCAACGAGCACCGTCACTCAAGGGCAGGCGACCAACCTGAACTTTCAGCTAAGCAGCACGACCAGCGGCACGTGCCCTGCGCCAACATCGCCGGGCGTCACTATCTGCCAGCCCGCCAGCGGCGCGACGGTCAATTCGCCGGTCCAGGTGGAGGCGGCAGGTACAGTGACGGGCACAATGTCGCATATGGAGCTCTATATCGATGGCGTGAGGAAATTCAGCGAAAACGGCAACCTTTTGAATACGTCGCTCACCCTCGCATCCGGAACCCACCGTTTCGCTTTTCTGGCCATCAACACCGCAGGAACGAAATGGACCTCGGCGGTGAATGCAACAGTGTCCTCTTCGGGGCTGATCACTCCGACAATCACCTGGTCGAATCCGGCATCGATCACCTACGGCACTGCTTTGTCGGGAGCACAGTTGAATGCGACGGCGAATGTGCCAGGATCATTTGCGTATTCGCCTGCTGCTGGAACGGTGCTGAGCGTGGGTGCGCATACGCTGTCAACCACGTTTACGCCAACCGATACGACACATTACACGACGGCTACGAAGTCCGTATCCATCACCGTGTCTTCTTCGGGGCTGATCACTCCGACAATCGTCTGGTCGAATCCTGCATCGATCACCGGCGGCACTGCTCTATCGGGAGCACAGTTGAATGCGACGGCGAATGTGCCAGGATCATTTGCGTATTCGCCTGCTGCCGGAACGGTGCTGAGCGTGGGTGCGCATACGCTGTCAACCACGTTTACGGCAACCGATACGACACATTACACGACGGCTACGAAGTCGGTATCCATCACCGTCACCAGCGCCGGAGCCGGCTGCAATGCTCCGACCTCACCGGGTGTCACAGTTTGCTCGCCCGCCAGCGGCGCGACGGTGTCGTCGCCGGTCGCCATTCAGGCAGCCTCCAACGTCAGCGGCACCTTCAACCGTATGGAGGTGTGGATCGACGGCGCGAAACAGTACTCGGAAACCAGCAGCGAGACACTGAACACAACGCTCCCCATGAGCGCAGGTAGCCACCGCTTCGCCGTGCTTGCGTTCAATACCGCGGGGACAAAGTGGGAAACGGCGGTTAATGCGACCGTGCATTAGCGGCAGGTTATTTGCCGATGCAGAAGGTGGAGAAAGTAGCCTAGATATTTATTTTCAATGAGATATGTTCGCATGCAACTGCATGGAGACACGCCGGAGACGTAGGCCGCAGTGCGAACCAGGCTTTTATATCCTCGTTTTGCCTGCCCGCCAAGGCGGCCAAGCTGCGGCCATAGATGCGTAACCGAGACCTCCGTCTAATCGCCATGCCGGCTAATGCCATCCAGGCCTAAAACCAAATCGGAATTCTTTGATCCAACTTCCCTTACAGTGTCTTCCACCATCTCCGATCGTTTCTTCAAGTCTGCATATTGCAGAAACGGGGAGAGGGCTGGATTGCGACGCGCATAAAATAGGCGCAAGTCAAAGGACTGTGCGATCCACACCTTGTACTTGCGCCGTCTGAAGCTTTTTTCAATCGTCTCTGCATTCTTGGTCAGATGTCCGAGCGTGATCAGCGTAGGCTGAAGGTGATCGTCAGGGACGGATTCCCGACGATACCGCCGCATGTATTGGGGCGCCACTTCATGGACGATCCCTATGAAATGCGCGAGTAGCATCGGATAAACCACGAGCTTCTTCGCCTCGGCGAAACTGATCAGAGCGTCGTTCCCCAATGCAGGCGGCTTCGTCTTCGTCTTCGTGGCAGGAACTCTGTCCGGTTTAACAACTGCGACATCGACGCAATAAACGCCGTGGTCTCTGCGTCCACCTTCGACACTGAGGTTGCTGTGGATTTCACAGATCACCTCTCCCCTCTGGCAGATAACGCGCGAATAGTCGGCGGGATGTCCTCGAGTTCCCAATTTAACTTTGAACTCAGAGACACCGACTGGATTCACAATAGTCGTTATATAGCCCTGCGCGCGGTAGTGCTGCACGACAGCAACATTTGCACCAATCTCAAGCAGCTGAGTTTGCCGGTTTCCAATGTCAGCTAAGACAGTAGCGTGTTGTTCCGCGAAGTCTCTTATCGCCGCGCTAACCTTCGCTGCGTCCATCAATTAGTGCCTCAAGAACGTCCAGATAAGATGCATGCAAGAGGCCAATGCTGATGCCCTGCCTCTGCAGGGTAGTTTCGAGATTGTTCAGCAAAATCTGAATCGCTGCATAGTCGCGTGAATCCGGCGCGTAGAGACGACTCCCCGCCCGAATACCGGACACATTAGGCCCTAATAATTGGGACGAGTTGTACAAAATCCAGAAGGAACTCGAGCAGATAGCATGCAATTTCCTGATCGCAGCGAGAAGAGTCAGCTGATCACGGAGTTCTTCCGTCATTTTCTGCTTGGCATCCGCGAAAATATCCTCGGCGGCGTCATCGACCGAGCGAGCATAGTCCTCCACCTGCGCGCGAATCGCGTATGGTAGACGATTCGAAAACCCTTGAACGTATCGCAGACTCACTGAAGGTCACTCCGATTGAAGCACTCGCCGCGCAAGAACTTGCTGCACCCGTGCCGTTGCCTACGAGAACCAACCCGTCCGTCTGCCTTATCTTGAAAGGAATCAGTTACGATAACTCCGTGGAACGAGCACTCGGCTTTCGGGCGGAAGCCAAACAGGTTCATTGGGCGGTTGTCGAGGGAACACGGTTGACTCCGATTCACATTGACCATGGCATTGCCGCGGCTCCGATCAACCTTGACGAGGCTCCCGCTCTGTCATGGTATAGCAGCAGATGTCGGCATATCGTTCAAACGTACAGTCCGAACGCAGCGATGATTCGGTCCGCCGAGGCTGTTGCTCGGGGAGCCGGTAAAGAAGGCGCCCGGCGTCGGTTGCGAATTGAGGGAGTACTACTCCAGACAATCGACGCCTGTGGTCTCAGAGTGAGTATCGGAGCGCTGGCAACTATCTCTGGCAAACTGGGTAGTCAAGCGAAGAAGTACATAGAATCAGGCGAGCTGCGCGGGTTGGATTTGTCGCAACTTCCATCTCTCGCACGAGAAGCAATCCTCGTCGCTGTCGCTGCCCTTCCGTAAAGCGAAAACCGTATGCAAGTCTTTGGACTAATCTCTTACACGAGACTGACACAAATCGGCATAGGACAGGGCATGAACTCCGCCGTCTACCTTGCCGATGACCCGCAGCTTGGCGGCCGGGTCGCGGCAAAGGAAATTGAAAAGACTCGGTTTGCAAACGCAACCCGCTACTTTGATGAAGCGCAGGTGATGTTCGCCAACGCTCACGACAACGTGATTAGGGTCCAGTACGCTTGCCAAACCCCCAACATGATCTCACTCGTAATGCCGTATTACCGAAACGGGTCATTGGCAGACAGAATTCAGGATCGTCCCTTACAACTGAGCGAGGTTCAACGGATTGCCCAATCAATCTTAGCTGGGCTGGCCCATATCCATCTGACCGGCTATATCCATTTTGATCTCAAACCGTCGAATGTTCTCTTCTCTGACATCGACAGGCCGATGGTCGCTGATTTCGGACAAGCGCGAGAAATTTCACCGAGTGGTGTTGTGAAAGTGCCACCACTATACATAGTGCAGCAACCACCAGAGACAATTACCACGGGTGTTGCTACGACTCTCGCCGACATCTATCACGCGGGTTTGCTACTTTATCGGGCTCTGAACGGAGACAACTTCTTTTCGTCCCAATTTCCAGCTGACGTCGATGTCCTCAGGGCGAAAATTTCGAGCGGAAAATTTCCCGATAGAAAACGCTTCATGCCGCACGTCCCGTCTCGCCTTCGCACTTTAATAAGAAAAGCGCTCCAAGTAAACCCTCTGGACTGTTTTCAGAGCAACAGAGATGGCGGATTGCTTGACCCGAGTCAATTTAGAACTCGACTGGTTAGTTGAGCCGATGCTGCCCGGTGAATTCCGATGGCGCGCAAAGCGTCGTGACTACTGCGAACTCGTAGTAGAACTAACTAATCGTGGAACAACGTGGGCCGTGGAGACATTCACCGAAAAGCAGGGGAAACCACGACCGCAAAAGGGAAGAGTGAGAATTGGCGAACCGGACTCAATCTTAACGACGCGTACGCGCATCTGAACGACGTGTTCGAGAGGCTTCTGCAATAGCGTAGTGACCATCTGTTCTCCATCGAATGGGACCTGGCGTTGATGCCCTTGCAACGCGCTCTGCAAGGCAAGCATTGCAAAATGGGTTTTCTTCATACTCAAGCGACCCAAACGACATCTCCCGTCCACAGTGACGGCAGCGCTTTACTCTGCTCAGAATCATTTCCGCCATCGCTCTCCTACTTCCTAGCCGCCCTCATTTTTATTTCCGGCAGCTTTACCTTCGGCTGCTCGACGAAAGCTTCAAGCGCGCGATCAACAAACCGAGCAGCCACCTCAGGGCCGCTCTTGCCCCAGATTCCGTTCTTTGCAATTTCGTCGAGCAGTCGAACCGCTTCCATTGATAACGTGATGGAAAAGTTCTTGCTCCCGACAGCATTTCCCTTGCGCATAATTACACGGTAAATACATGGTAATTATAAACCTATGAAGCCGTCGGCAGTGAACTGAAAACAGCGAGCGCGCAGAACGGTGTCGGCGATGCCGCGTGTTGCAAGAGATTTAAACCGTATGTCCGGACTTCGCGGTTTCGCTGATTCGGTTATCATGTCGAGGCTCGTGAGTGAAGCGACGGTGATGGCTTCCTGACAAGACTAGCCGTCCATCAGGAGGCCGTTGTGAACGTCGACGGAATTGAATTTGGTGACCAGGTAGCACCCCTGGTACAACAAGTTGCTGCCCGTGCTCGTGAAGTAATGGGCCCCGATTGCATTTATGCGATAGCAACGGGCAAACTCCGGGCTTCTGTTCTGCCTTCGGATGAAGACACGGAAGGCGCTGGAGTTGTTTTCCGAATCATTCCCAGACGATACGGCGCCAGAGTGCATCCGACGAAAGCGGTCGTAGCCCGAAGGATTCGTCCGCTGACACCCGCACAATTGACGCGATTGCGGCTGATATTCCCGCGTGGTACCAGGCAGTCTCGGAGAAGTTGTCCCGCAGCCGCGGTCGTGCCAAAAATCCCAACTGGACGCGAGAGGAAGCCATCCTCGCGCTTGATCTCTATTTCAGAGTTCCGCCCTGGACCATAAGTAGCAATCACCCAGACGTTTTGGATCTCAGCCAGCTGTTAACAAGTATGCCCGGCCAATCTCGCGTTGCCAATCGAAGCCGGTACCGTAACCCTAGCGGTGTATACATGAAGCTCATGAATTTGCAGATCCTAGACCCTCATCGCGGAGGGCGAGGACTCAAGGGTCGAAGCGCGATTGACGTCGCGGTATGGTCGGAATATGCCGGTGATCGGTCGAAACTTCGCGACACGGCAGCGGCCATTCGAATGAGCGTCGGTCTGATCGCGAATGAATACGACGAAAGCTCTGATGAGGTCGAAGTCACCGAGGCCCTGGAAGGTCGCCAGCTAACACGGCTGCACCGGATCCGGGAGCGTAGAGTCGACCTTCGAGATTCTAAGGTCAGAGCTGTGAAGAAGGCGAGAGGCAGACTGGCTGTGAAGGATGTGGATTCAATTTTCAAGACCGCTATGGCGACCATGCGGGTGACTACATTGAGGTTCATCACCTGACTCCGCTTGCAGAACTGCCTGCACGCCGTACAACGCTCGCAGATTTAGCGTTGGTGTGTGCTAACTGCCATCGGATGATTCACCGCCACTCGAAATGGCTCAAGCTCAGTGAGCTTAGAGCCGTGCTTCAACGCGCCAATTGAACTTCACATAGGCCCAGCAACTTCCCAAACAGAAGAACGGCACTGTTCCTCTGTTCGCGGTCATGGCCTCACCCGCTCTATGGGCACGCAAAAGCTTCACGCGTATCCGACCGGTCGCGGTATGAGATGCGCCGCGCGAAGAAAAGGCGAGCGAATATCCGGGCCAACAATATGGACAAACTGCTGTCGGAGCCAACGCGATTCTGTGCGGAAGGAAACATCCCTGCATCACACCACGCTATCGACCGCAAGACCTACGGATGAGGCGTTCAGCAGTTCGTCAATCCGTGGCGCTGAAAACTTCCACGATGATGGTATTTCATCAACCGTTTCGGCTCCATGTGCCCGCTTTGTCCATGCCTGGCGCTCGTGGAGAATTGAATCACCACGTCCCTTGGCCGATTGGCGAAGCTGATTCGCAACTTCAATTGGTGTCGCGAGGTAAAGACGTGGCATCTGATCTGGCTGCACGCCACCGAACTGCACAAACATAAAACCGTGCGTCGCCTGTGCCGTTCTAACCATAGGTCGATCGCACCGTGATAGTCGCCACTTTTGCCAGTTTTCGCTCTTATCCGAGCAAGGTAGCTTTGCGTGAGACCCCACCCCCAATCCTGGCTTCCCTTGACAGAGACCTTCATAAGGCGGTCGCCCTTTGCAACGATGAGATCGTACTCTGGTTGATCAGCACCATATTGAACTGAAACATCGAATCCGTGACGGGCGAATTGGGCCGCTGCGATTGCTTCTGCGGCGACTGAGATGTGCCACGATGATGGCTTAACGGCAACACCCCATTCATGCTTTTATCAACGGCTGCAGCGCTGTTTTTCATGGCGACAGAATATTAACAAGCCCCCAGGTACGGTCGTGGACGAAGCTTCGTCGCTCTCCTGCGAGCGCTACCGCGTGTCAGCGTCAACTGCGAATGCGGGATAACATGTGGGTCGGAAGACAAGATCAAAGCTTATTTAGCTAATAGTTACTTCAGGTAATCAGTTAGTCTACGCCGTAAATGGCAAGATTTTTCTCCTTGGCGTCATCACCCAAACATGACATACTCCCGCCACCTGATTGACAAGGGGGAAGCTGATGATGCGTTTGAAGCCTTGGTGTTATCTGCTGTGTTTCGCCCAAGCATGGTGCACTCATCTTCATGCGCAGCCATCTAGAGTCGGAGACTGCACTCCCGTCCTAGCTAAAGACTATTACTCATATGCGATGAAGAACGACCTGCAGGAAGATTATCTGCGGTACATAGACCAAGAGACCTTTTCTCAGGCTAAGGAGGACATCACCACTAAGGGATCGGCTTACGAGGGAGCATTCACTGGGGAAAACGATTACTCTAAGTTCAATGAGTCTCGCAACAAATATCTCGAGACTGTCCACTACAGCCGAAATCAGCAGCAAGCGGTTAACATTTTACAGATCACTCACAAGTGATCGCGCCTATTCAGCATACGAAGCTTGCCTTCGGACAATCTCGACAGGACCCGCGCTTCTCGTATGGGCATCTCGCGAGACGATGAACTCCATAGAGCTTCGCGTGAAATACATTAACGCGCCAAGCGTAAAGGGAATTGAGTTATATGGAACCGTAGAAGGCGGGAGTGTCGATGGAGAACCAAACGGAATGATTTGGAGCGATGGGCCCCACTGTGGTCAACCAACGAGAACAAGTGGGGGATTAATCAGGAAAGACTTTTACCATTCGAAGAGCAAGCGGGACGGCGGAAACAACGATAACTGTAAAGGCTTCGGATGGTTCAGCGCCATTTAAGCAGACATTTAAGCGCGCCGATGCGGTGCTTAGCTTATCCTACATTGGCACAGTCGATGTATATCGGAATGCACGTAGGGACGACGCCAGAATGCCTGACAATAACGAGAATAAATCCTCTTCTTGTCCAAACTATGTTGCGCTTCACGATGGCAAGTACTGCACTTCGAGGACGCCAATGACCATACGACCGCTCCACCTCGGTTTTTGAAGAATCCGAAAGTGGAGTGCAATATCAATGCATGTGGATGGTTGGCGATGGGTCCTTCTTCCATTAGCCCCGACGGCCTCACGGCCAGCGCATACGTTGACAATTGGGGTTCTCCAATGCAGGTATGGCTGACAGCGGACGAATACGAACACCTCACAAGCAAACAGTGCGGATCTGAAGAACAAGTACCAGTGATAATGGGCCACCCTGTCGTATTTACGGTGTCAAACGAATGCAACGCCATAGCTCAGATACTGTGGAAGACTCTGGTAGGAATACCTTCACAAGGCTCGCTGAAATTTGGCTCGAAGACCTCGGGTACCGGGGAAGTTGTAATGATAGGTGACGTCTCTGAGAGTGGGTCAACAACCCTAGCAAGCTACAAGTTGAACAAAATCCCTCGTTGAAAACGCATTGCGGCGAGCTGACTTGGTGATGTCCTTGCCGGTGGGCCGAATGACAAGGCGATGACGCCTTCGCACTAGCCGTTAGATCGGACGGCGAACGACTATTGAGCAAGAAAGCGCGGGGAGACGAGCCCCCTGGGCCGCCTTTTGCTGGATGTCTCCCGTGTGTCTCCGAGACTGTAAGGTGTGGTAAATGTCATTGACGGCAGCCCATTCGAGCTTCCGCAGTGGAATGTGTCGTGAAAATCCCTTTAGCGAAGAGGCTTGGGCCTTCAGGATTTCGACTGGTCCCGACTATATTCGTTGACCTCGGCATTAAGCTCAGCAGGTGCGCGATTGTAGACGCTGAGTCCTTCGCTGTTCTTCCGAGAGGTGAATAAGCAAATGCCTATGGTCATTCTCCAGCCCCGTATCGCTACCCCAACGGAATTCGTCAACTACTGGAGCGGCCGGTATGAAAATAAGGCTGAGAATCTTTACACTGATAATATCGGCAAGAGACTACAGGGAAAGCTGTGCTGGACCTGTACCGCTGGAAGAACGGGCTCCCCTGTCAGAACGAAAGGCGGCGTCCGTCAAGCGGAACTATATCCACCGACTGGACGAACTGGAAAGGCTTCCCGCAAGTTCGCGGCAGAGGATTTTCTCTCCCGTTTCTCTGAAGGTGGAGCGATCTGGAGAATTTTCTGGCTGCACTGCTGGCAACCTGAACGTTTTCCGATTTACGACAAGCAAGTACATCGTGCCATGGCGTTCATCGAAACTGGTGCCCCCGAAGAGATCCCATCAGCAGGCCCTGCAAAAATCGACTCCAGCATTCATTGGTACCTCCCTTTCCAGCGAAATTCGCTGGGTTAGACAAGCGATCCATTGATAGGGCTCTATGGGCGGTCGGATTTCACCTAACGTTGACGAAAGGCCGCGAAGAACTCGTGGATTCGATGCCTTTCGGCCGATCCGCGTCGAGAACTCGCTCGCCTCTTCATCAGTGACGCCAATAGCGAATCTATCACAGGACGCCATTTCTGGGTCGCCGGCATGTCACCAAAACCGCTGGACCGAATCAGCGATGCGGATTCTCTAGACTTTTGAGGCCATCTCACGTTCTAGCCACGAAGATCGACTCAGGGCGACAAGGGTCGACGTTAAGACAGCGGGGCGGCACTTGCGCCGTTCCGCGAAGCCATCTGATTCAGCCCCACACTTCTCAAGGACTTGCTCGAAAAGCTTCGCTCCCATATTGGCGGGCGAAAGATGGCTGGCCTGTTCACTGTGGAGATAGTCGATTCCGGGCACAACAGTTTTCCAGTGCCGCTCGCCTCGCAGGCCGATGACATGCCTGCCCATGCCGCGCAATTGCTGCACGAGCTTGTGCGAATAAAACTGTGACTCGCACTTGTGCTTTTTGGAGTTAAAGTTTACGGAGTGGTAAGGAACCACTCCACTACCATCAGGCGTTCGGCCAACAGAGCTTGCGAGCTTCCGAGCGCTTCTCGCAGGCGCCGAGTTCGGTTGAGCCAGTAGTGAGAACAGGCGTATCCCGCAAAGTGTGATTGAGAGGATAAAAAGGGAACTTCTGTGGTTCATGCCGAAGATTGGCAAAATCGGCTTCTCTAAATTTTGTGTTGTCGCGATACTGCTTCTGGTCCAACTCATCGTGACCGGGATTCAGGCCGAGAATCACAACCGTTGCCTTGCTAGGATCGCCAGTAATCGGCTCCGGGATCGAGCCTTCGATGATCAAGTGTTCTTCCTTGCCCCGACTATTGGCGCGGATGCAAGCTCGGTCTTGCTCTAGAACATAGCTCAGGCGAAGCGAGCGGATGTCTTTCCAGGGATTGAGGGAGGTGTCGATCACGGGTCACAGCGTACCATTTGGCACGGCCGGGAGCCGGTCTAGGCCTGCTCCGCTGGCCTGGACGATGGTCTATCGTTTCTTACGCGGTTTAGCGCCGCTCGCTTAGTCCTTTACCGCGTTCATCCTAAGTCCGTCAAAAATCCGAGCCGGCGAGACGCCCGTCACCCGCAAATGATCACGCGCTCGCGTACACGAACGTAGAGGAGATGGCGCTCCGTGTTGTACACGTCCTCGACCTCACTCTCATCGGCGGCGGCCTCGATCCGGTCTTCGAGAGGAGAACGCCTTCATCGCAGGCCATGACCGCGACACCACGAAACTCTAGCCCTTTTGCCAAGTGCATTGTTGCGACGGAGACTTCACCAGCATTCCATGACACACGCTCGTCAAGCAGATTGGCTCGAAACCAGCTTGGCGCACTGCGTTTACGGCGCGTTCCATTTGATCGTCCGATCGAGCAAATATTGCCAGCTCGCCAGGCTTGATACCGAAGTTGGTCTTATGCCGTAGCCACTTAGACACAGCAGCTCTCGTCTTCTGCGCCCGGCAATACTTGAATCTCTGGACGCGGCCCGTCGAATACCGAAACTGTTCCGCTTCGGTCCTCGGTGTTCCCATCCACGTCTGCCACGCTGGAAGCAAGGAGCTTGTCCGCTTGGGAGCGAATCTGGTGCGACGTTCGATAGTTGATCTTAAGCGTGGGCGACCGACCACGGATGTCCACGCCCGCAGCTTTCCAGGAGAATGGCTGTTGGAAGATTCGTTGGCCGAGGTCTCCCGCGAAGAAAAGACCTTGGGGACTTGATACGCCCAACGCTGCTACAAACCGAGCTGCGCGATCGACAGGTCTTGCGACTCGTCAACAACGACATCATCGAACCGAGAGGGCACATCTCCTCGTACATGCCGGCGAGGGGGCTGAACATTCCGGCGCTTGTCATCATTCCTGATCCGCGCAAAGAGCGGCGGACATGCTCGAAGACTTTCCAGAGCGTGGCACGCGGGGCTTCCTTCATCGGGTTGACGCCCCAGGCGAGTGACATCGCGATAGGCTTCCCAGCTCTCCAAGTGCCACCCATCCACGACACCCGCCCATTCGCTGATTAGGAAGTTCTCCGAAAAGGCTGCCGCGCTTGCACTGCCGGATGCCTCGCGAATCAGCTTCCGAACATCTGCAGGAGTTGCGATGTGAAGTGGGCCTCGATTGGCTTTGAATAGGCGGCGTCCGATTTCATCCATCGCCGCCACTTCGATGCGCTCAGCCAGCCGCGGTTCGCTGTGGAGTAGCAACCGGAGTCGTTCCTCCAAAGCATGAGAAAGTGGCGCAGAGAACGTGGTAAGCAGCACGCGGGCGTCAGGATCTTTCCGTGCCAAGTGCATGAACGATGCAGCGCGACGATTGTTTTGCCGGTGCCAGCAAATCCTGCCACCTTTGCTGGTCCCGCGAACTTCCGCTCTACAAGCTGGCGTTGAGCGGGATGAAGGAAGATGGCCCACTTCTCCCGCAGATATCGAGCGCCTGAGCCGAGCTCTTCAACGTTCCGCATTATGCGGAAGCGAGCAGAGCGTCCGGATGCTCGAACGGGTTGGCAGGCTTCTCGATCGACTCCACCTGAACAGGCTTTGAGCCCACGGCCAGGTTCAGCAGCGCTTCTGCGGACTCCGCCGGAAGATGCTCCACAGCGGAAGCACAGAATCTTCGGGGGCGCCGCGGACATCGTCCATCCACTCCGCTGGCACGCCATAGGAGAGCAGCTCGCTCTCAGGCACTCCAGCAAGAGCGTTGGCTTTGCGGCGCGGGCCGCCTTCCTCCACATATTTCGGGATCACCATCTCTTCGACGCGCTCGCGAATCTCGACCAGTTGCGCTGCCCCAGTCTTCGGGTGAGTTTCCACGCGCCCGCCGCGCGGCCCACCGGAGGCGGGGTCGTGGTGCGCGGCGTAGCACAGCAGTAAACTGTCCGCGCTACGATGCACAATGAGGCGCAGGTCTCGCCCAACACGCACAGACCAGAAATTCGGGTCCTTCGCGCGTTGCAGGCGGTGGAACTGATGACCTGGGTTCTCCGGATGCATCTGCAGATCGAAGGCCGTCGTCTTCACCTGCTTTTGCTCGTCCGCGCTCAATTGTGCCAGGCTGCCGGTGAAGGTGTCAGAGATGAGGAAGTCCATTCACGGCACCCTCAGAATTTTCATCACCTCATCGCCCAGGTGGTTGATCACCTTCACCGCGACGCGGCCGGTGGAGGGCTTTGCGAAAGGTCTGGAAATTGCGCTGTGCAGCGAAGCCCATGCCTCTTCATCAATCTCCGCTTTTAGCGTGGTCTTCAGTGCTTTGTATGGGTCATTCGCGCCGAGGAAGTAGGCATGCCGGACGAAGAAGCTTTCCTCGTTGTAGTCCGTATCAAGGAACCAGCAAGCAATTCCATCCGGTCCGCTGGAGCGCACCTTGCCGGTGGAAGGTTCAAAGACATCCAGGCCGCGGATGGTCACGTGGTACTGGCCGTCCGTCGTAGCGGCAAGCTCCACGTCAGGCTCTCCGAAGACGACGAAGAGATCCGCCTTGTCCGTGTCCTTCAGGTCGGCCGCCATATGCAGGTCCGCGTTCATGCGCGCCTTCAGCACGCGAAGGCGACCCAGTTTGTTCAGTTCGGCGGACTGTGCGTCGTAGGCGAAGGCACAGGCAATCAGCACGTCGAAGTTGGCGTCGCCGGCTTCGCGCGCCGCTCGGACTAAGTCTTCCCGGGTGATGGTGCCAAATTCAGGACCGATCATGATGCCCGCGCGACGAACAGCTCTTCCCTCTGCACCATCGCCTTCTTCGTAACGACCCTCGGCACAAATATAGGAGCCGGGCCAAGGGCTGATTGAGGAGAAGATAATACGGTCTTCCTTGTGCGCCTGCTGCACGCCTGCGGTGCGCAGAGTTTCGAGCATCACCTGGGCGAAGTCCTGCACATCGCACGCGGCGGTGTCCGAGTCTGTGGTCCTTGCGCTCTCCACCAGTTCGTCGTTTTCATTTACTGCGAGGACACGATGGGGCGAGAGACTTTCGACGGTGAAGGGGCCGGCGACGCGGACCTTGCTCTTGTCCTCATAGGGCTTGTCGTAGAGCTTCTCGAAATCGGCCTTGGCGGCGATCGACGCGTCAATCGCCTTCTGGCGCGCGATGCGTTGCTCCCACCAGGCGGTGTGCGCCTGTTTCGCCGCTTCAGGCCATTTCGCGCCGGCCTCGCGCGGTATCTGCCACTCTTCCCAGGATTGCTGGAGAGCCGCGATGAGTTGCGCACGCAGCGGCTCCAGCCGGGTTTGGTAGTCCTGCCAGATCACGTCGATCTCGGCATTGTTGGCAATGGACTTGAGCGTGATGTGGGGTACGCGCTCGTAGACGAAACCTCGACTCAGCTTCCGGCCAGTCGCGGTGTCCGCGGCGGGGTTGCCGGTCAGCTTCGCCTCCTGCCGTTGGCCTTCCGGTGAGTCGGCGAGCAGGTAGTAGGGGTAGCGCGCGCCCATGATGCGCGCGCGAGCCAGAGCGAGCGCGACGCGCGAGGTGTCGATAGTGATCCAGCGGCGGCCCCACTGTTCGGCGACATATGCAGTGGTGCCTGCTCCGCAAGTAGGATCGAGAACTAAGTCGCCTGGGTCGGTGGTCATGAGGACGCAGCGTTCAATAAGTCGAGGGGGAGTCTGAACAACATATGTCTTCTCAGCTCCAAACCCACTTTGCCGCGTGTCGGTCCATAGATTATTGAACGCTTGAAATGGGAAATCACTGAAAAACCGATTGAACCGCAGCGTGTTGCCTATCCCGGTGAAGCGATGGGCCCTGTGAAGGCGTGAAAAGCCCAGTGCATTCGTCTTCCATCCCCCTTTTCCGGGCCGAAAAGTTTGTCCACAGAACTCGTAGGCAAATGTGGTTGTTGGCGCCCCCGTCTGAGAGGTCATTGGATTGGGGCTGAAGAGTGCGAGGTGAGCAGGCAGGCTGTCCACTTCCTTCATCTCTTGCGCAGTAAGGGCGCGGTCAACGATACCGTCTGCCCTGCCCATTCTGTAGTTGTTGTCGTCACTCGGGCGACGGGCGAAATAAACGCGCCGGTATTTGATTGCTGCGAGGTCCTTGGCATACCACAAGACGTAATCCGCCACGGAAGAGAGCACATCTGTCGCAATTGCGGGGCTTCCGGCTCCCGTCGTCTTTAGTGTCGTGATTGATGAACAGAAATTATCGGTCCCAAACACCTCATCCATAACCGCCCGCACGCGATGGACATTCTCATCACCAATCTGAACGAAGATCGACCCCGACTCGGCGAGCAAATCCCTTGCGACTGTCAGCCGGTCACGCAAATAGCTGAGATACGAATGAATCCCATCGCGCCAGGTGTCGCGAAAGGCCTTCACTTGCTCCGGCTCACGCGTGATGTGATCGACGTTGCCGTCCTTTACGTCGCGGCTGGTGGTCGACCACTGGAAGTTCGAATTGAACTTGATGCCATACGGCGGGTCGAGATAGATGCACTGCACCTTCCCGCGCAGCCCCTCGCGCTCGGCCAGCGATGCCATCACTTGCAGGCTGTCGCCGAGAATCATGCGGTTGGACCAGTGCGCGTCGTGCTGATAGAACTCCGTCTTCGCGTCCTCGGTGGGCAGACCGTTGAAATCGGCAAAAAGATTGGTCTGCGCCTCCTCTTCCCCGCTGCGGCTGCGCCGTTTCAGGTCATCGATGATGGCCTTTGGGTGCACCTTCTCCTGAATATAGAGCGGCGGGGCGGCCACGTTGAGCGCCGCGTCCTGCATAGCGGCGTCATACTTGCCACGCCAGATGAGTTGCGGATCGAGATCGGCACTGCGCCTCTCGTAGGGGACGCGTATCGGTCGCTGTTGCTCTTCCGGCACGACGGGCTGAAACTCCGCGGTGGGCAAATTGAGTCGCGTGGCATCGGGATGCGCGTAGGCTTCCACTTCTTTCGGCGAGATCGTCTTTTGGGGTGGCATCAGTCTCTTTCCGCTTCAGTGGCGTCGTGGACGATCATCGCAAATTGCTCATGGACCTTGGTTGCGAAGTCGCTCTCTATCGCATAGATCTCGCGAAACTCGGCGAAGGCCCATCGGCCGTGCGCGCCGCTATTGTTGACTCCAGGAATCCAGTACGTGTCCATGGTGAGTTTCTTGTCCTTTGCATCTTCATTGCGGTAGCCCTTGATTTCGACCACCAGTCGCAGCAGGTCGTCGGGGCCGCGACCGTCTTCCACGAGCACAATGAAATCTGGGCGATAGATACGGCTTTCACGGCCGCACTGGTAAGGCACCTCGAATCCGAGACTGTGGTTCTTGGCGTAGGCCACCACCCGCGGGTGCTCTTCCACCACGCGGCAGAACTCGGCTTCCCAGTCGCTGTCCAGAATCACCCAGTTGATGTGGCAGCGATCTGCGCGAGTCTGCCTTCGATCCATCTTCGACGTGGTGAAGTTGACGAAGCGTGTTGAACCAGTGGGGTTGTAGGGATCGAGCATTGCCTTGACCGTGGAGGTCCGCGCCGTCTTCAGATTTATGGCCGCGATAATGCGCTGACAGGCGCGCGCTTTGAGCGCCGGGTACAGCACCTGAATGGGATAGGTGCCACCCTTACAGACGAGATGATGCTGTAGCCACTGACGAACGACCGTCTTCAATGGGCCGAAGAGATTGGCGTGGAAGCGCTCGCCGGACTCGCGCCACATGGCCTGCAAGTGAGCGGTCAACTCGTAAACAATGCGCGAGGGTCGGTCGTCCTCCAGATGCTCCAGAGTGAGGTTTACGCCCTCTCCAATGATGCCCTCATTGCGCGTGATTCCGGCTCCTACCAGCTCGGGGGTGAGTTCAAGAGTCGAGTCCTCCGTGAATGCAGCCTCTACGCCCTGATCGGGCAACTCCGCGCGATAGCCCAGCACGCGGGGGAAGCGAATTTCCAGCGCCTCCCGTTCCGGCAGCCCGCGCACCTGAACGACATCGACAGGTTTCTGCGGTGGGGCAACAACCGGCTTTGCGGTGAAGTCGAAGGGAATGCCGAGGATGTCCGCGTATTCGACGCCGAACTTGCCCTCTTCATTGAGGTGGTAACTGGCGCGGCGCAGTGCACGGCCGATGACCTGCTCGCAGAGAAGCTGTGTACCGAAGGCGCGTACCCCAAGGACATGCGTGACCACGTTGGCGTCCCAACCTTCCGTGAGCATGGACACAGAGACGACACAACGGATGGATTCGCCCAGCCTGCCTCGGCGGCCCACGGTATTCATCACCTCACGCAGCAGGTCTTGATCCGTGGACTCGGAATGATCGCCACGTTCTGCTTTTTCGCTGCGGAAGCGTTCAATCTCGACAGCGGCCGCCTGGCGAAAGGTTGAGTCCAGCGCGTCCCCGGATTCGAGCTGCTCGCTGTCGATGAGTAGAGTTCGCGGCCGTGAGCGCGGTGTTCCGTGGTCGTCGTAATTGCTGAATAGATCGAACCTAGCCTTATGGAACTGTTCGACTCCATGTTGATCAGGAAATGTGTATCCGGAGATGTAGTCGTAGACGAGCTTTGATGCTGAGGTGTTCTGGCAGACGATGATGAAGCAAGGCTCAGATTGTTGGCTGCCCGTCTTCCACGCGGCGAACGTCTTCTCATAGTGACCATAAAGCGCATCAAGCGCGGTGCAGAGCAGTGTGGGCAGTTTCGACGGATCAAGATTTGCGGTCTTGCTTCGCCCACCCCTGGGCATTTCTGAGCGGATGTTCTCCCAAAGATTTCGGAAGACGGGCGCGTCTTTGCCCGGGATGTTGTCCGCAACGGGCACCCGAGGTAGCTTTACGATGCCGCATTCAATCGCATCCATGAGCGAGAAGTCCGACATGGTCCAGGGAAAGAGCGTTCCCTCTGCGTAACCTGACCCGCGCAGGAAAAACGGCGTAGCAGACAGGTCAAGTATGCGCTGGATGCCAATGTGCTTTTTTACAATTGCAAGGCCGTTTATCCAGAGTCTCGCCGCCTCACGATTCTTTTCAGCTTCACCCTTTTCGTCGGCTGTGATGGCTTGCTCTTCACTGGTTCCCGGCTTCTCTCGATAGCAATGATGCGCCTCATCATTGAGAACAAGGACATTCTGCAGCCCCATCAGTTCAGACATCGCACGCTGCAGCATCTTGCCTTCAGGTTCTCTCGTGTCTCCGAGTCCCTTCCGGCCGCCTAAGAGTGAACGACTCCCCTTTGAGAGTTCAAGTTCGTCTTGGAGTTTGAATGCGTGATAGTTGGTGATCACGACCCGCGCTCGCTCCATCTCTTGCAGAAGGTCGCTAGGAACGAGTTCTCTCGTCTTGTAATAACTTTCCGGATCATTAGGCTTGAGGACGCGCAGACGGTCCTTGATCGTCAGGCCTGGCGTGACGATCAGGAAGCCTCGAGTGAAATTCGGGCTGCCGGGGCGACGTACAGAATTGATGGTCTGCCACGCGATGAGCATGGCCATGACTGTCGTCTTCCCGGCTCCGGTAGCAAGCTTCAGAGCAAGACGACTGAGCCCTGGGTTGGCATCATGATTGGCCTGTCGAAGATGATCCAGAAATTGCTTGCCCCTCGCGACCTTGGGAGCAACTTCCGAGAGCCAGATCGCAACTTCCACTGCCTCCACCTGGCAGAAGAACGGTCTGGCATTCTGAAAATCGTAATCCCGCCAGTGCTGAAGCAGCCGCGCCGTCTCCGGAGTGACCAGCCAGTCGGATGGACTTGGCAGCCTGCGCCATTCATCCACCTCTCCTCGAAGCTTGTTAAGTAGTGGGGAAGTGCCGTACGCCTGATGCTCTGTTGTGAGCCCCGAAGCGTCAGGGAGCGGTAGGCTTGCTGTCCTATCGCCCTTCCCGCGCTTTTCGGGCTTTGGGATGGGCGTGACGAATGTTGCGGCGCGTCTGCCGGTGATGATTTGCTGGGTTGGCTGACCTTCCTCATCGATTTCCCAGTGCTGCAAGGGATACGAATAGGGGGAGTTCAGGATTGGCCGATCAAAGAAGGGATTTCCGGTGCCCAAACGCTGCTCCTCGTTCAACGGGAGCATTGTAGACGCCCTTGGACGATCCTAACCGGTCCGCTCTTTAGGTGTAGCTAGATGGTCATGCGACTAGCCAGCCCGTCAGCGAACCCGTTGGTTGTCGCTCTTGAGCTGATGGAGAAGCTCCATGCTGACGCGCACGAGTTCGCGCGATTCAAGCCGCTCTTCCTTGGCCTGCTTCGTGTACCAGCCATGTTTGAGCAACGCGAGGCGAATCCGATCTCGGCCTTCTTGAGTCTTCGGCCCGGTGCTCAGGCCTCCATGGAGCCTGCATCGCCCGTTTCGCATTGCGGGGCAGCGGCACGGGAGACCCCTTCGGGTCTTCGCGCCGCAGAGCGGAACTGCGCTCAGATCTCCTGGCGGGTTGCCGTTCTTTAAACGTCCTCGCCGCCGTTCATGGGGTCTCTGCTCGAACACCATTTCCCTCCCCCCGGGGTGGATCAGCGATATTCGAGAGGTTTCCGACGATGGCCTGCCCACCCTCGTGCACGTGAACGTGCTCCACAGTGACCTTTTGCCGCGCTGTCTTTCCCCTTAGGCTGGCAAGTGCTTGTAGCTGTTCATTGAACAATCGGAACAAGCGAACTGCACGATGCACATTCGCGTCCATCCCCTCGAAGGTCTGATTCTCATCGATAGCGCTCATCAGAAATTTAACAGCGCTGTTGTGTACACCGATCATTTGTACTGCCAACATGGACTGCAAAGCACCTTCTGGTTTTATCTGCTCGAGCATATGCATGGCAGTCTGGACCTGCACCTTCGCATTCTCGAGACCTGTTTCGACTCTGCCCGCGGGCATTCCAGCGGCCTGTGCCACGAGAATGGTCGCGGCTTCTGCGTCAGGAACTCCGCTCGCATTTTGCGCTTGAAGCAAGGGATTCGATCCCTCCTTTGAGATTCTCCGTTCTGGCTGAAATGCCCTCTTTCCGCGTTTCGTGCTGGATTTCAGAGCAACTTCTTTTTGAAAGTGCGGCATGTCCTATGTCTCTCCTATGTCGCCTGTGAAAAATACGTTGCGCGGAGGTGCATTCCCTAATGCTTTGCCACGCGGTTCGAGCTTCGTGCAAGGAATATCTACGGTTTGGGCGAGTAGCTGACCAGCAGCCCATGCGCAGACCTGCAGACTCCTCATGCCTGAGCCGGAGACGAATCCCCGGCCCTTAGGGTCAGTTGTGTGGGTGACTTACCCTCCGCCCGGCAAAAGGCGAAGCTTGTTCGAGACCGACGAGGCCCATGCCTCCTTGATGGGGTGATGTAAAGATGTACGGACGGGGTGTTGAAGAGACGACAAGATGAAGAGACGGCAAGACGGAAAGATGAAGAGGTTAGGGGCGCCCGACACTTAGAATCTCCTTCACGCGTGAATAGACAAGGCATGCCGGCTTGTCCTCCTTTGTCTTCGGGTCGATCGATGCATCTTCGATCTCGATTGTGTAAATCAACCCCTCGTCGAGGAACACTGATGGCGACATCGCCTGATCTCGCAAGGGAGCTTCTCCATTTGCCATCGTCCAAGCCTTGAAATACCGAGAGGCTATGCTTTTCGGTGGTTGAGGCGTGGCTCCGAAGTTGATGAACATCGTGACTTCAGTGTCGTCCGCTGTCAGTTGAAAAATCAGTCGAAAGCTATACCGCCGGTAAGCGGGCACCCATTCCGGACCTTTCCAGCGGGAGCAGATAGCCATGTATTTGCCCGGCTCAATCCTGACAAAATCTGCCCCTCGCCACATCCAAGACAGCGGCTTAGTGCTTGCTGTTGATAATAGCTTCTTGTTAGCATTGCTCATCTCGTCGTTGCCGTCGAGAGTTCTTCGAAGATGGTTTGAGAGGCCTGGCGCGGTCGCGCCGGGCTTCTTGGCGTTTATCAATATGTGGCCTCCTTCGGGGCCGACACTTCGCCAAGCCGCATCACTACGCGTTCTTCAGATTGCAATCCGCGAGCCCAGCACCCACCTCGATGTCCCCGGGCGTAAGGGATGACCTCATTGCGCCCGCAATATCCACCGTCACGCCTAAGCGAGCGACTGTTCCGTACCTCCGCTCCAATCAGCACCAGTGACGGGGCCTTTGCAGAAGAGATCCTGCACAACGATTCTTTGAGCGGTAGGGCACTCATGACGCGAGGGCCTCGTCGCGCTCAGCGATGCGCGCAGCCATCCATTCATGGATCTCTCCCGACACAAAGCCAACCGCGCTCCTCGAGAGCGGCACGGGTTTTGGAAATTCCGATCTAGCGATTTTCTGATAAACGGTCGATCGGCTCAGCCCAACCATCTCAAGTACCTGCGGCAGTCTCAGCAACTTCATATCCGACGGCATACATTCACCTCCCAGTGAGTGCAATCATCCATTGACTTGGTGCGGGAAGTCTCTTACTTTCTTAACGTATGAAAAAGCGCATCAAACGTACGTTAGAAAAGAAGGCGGCCATCCATGTTGCGAGCTTCCTTAATGAACATGGGGGGACGGCTGCAGGAGGGCGCATACAAAAGCTTGTGGGACTTTGCCAGGAGTACTGTGCCGATGCTTGTAGAGTTCGAAAGCAAACACCTGAGAACGAACCCGTAACCTATCCTTCGATCGCTTTGCACCGTAAGATCCAGGCTCAACTACACCGTTACCGCTACAGTCTTTCGGTGAACCGGGTTGTCCTGAGGCGCGGATCTTCTCCCCCCGATTTCCACTATGAGCTTGATACAAGCAGCCATCTATTGAGATCAGTACGGCGACTGAAGGGGGAGGAGTGGCTCGCTGCTATCGCCGAGGGGCAAATCGCTCCCCGCCTATTGCAGGCGATGCAAGAAGACCAGATCAAGGATCTTCGGCGCTGTGAAGCACCTGTCATCGGCAGAGGCGATTGGCGGGCGTGCAATCGATGGTTCTTCCGGCCCGGCAAGCTCTATTGCGGGATCAAATGTACGCAACGTGCTCACGAAAAATCGCCAGCTTACCGTGAATTGCGAGCCCACTACATGCGTGACCTCTACAGAAGAGAGTTTCCCAGCGCGAAAGAGCGCACAGCAATGCGAAAGTATTCGTCCTAAGATGCCACAGCGCCCATCTCCAACACCTTCGACTCGTTCACGACTCCGTCGACGTAGTCCGCCCACCACTGCAACATACGCTTGCGCTGCTCTGCATATTCGGCAAGCACGTACACCGCGCGAATGCCCTGGCGCTCGTGAGAGAGCGCCTTCTCGATCACATCCTTGTCGAAACCATGCTCTGTGAGAAGTGTCGCCGCAGTGCGTCGTAGATCATGGATCGTCACCGGGTCCATATCGAAGGTCAGCCCCTCGAGAGCCTTATTCAGGGCGTTCGAGGCAAACGGGCGCCGTGTGCTGCTTCTGCCGGGCAGCACGAGCTCTGAGGTTCCCGCGAGCGATCGTAGCTCCCGGAACATCTCGGCCACATGCGTGGATAGATACACCACGCTCGGCTTAGCGGTCTTTGCGCTTTCGGCAGGGATCAGCCACTCGCCACGCTGGAAGTCGATGTGCTCCCATCGTGCCAGCAGAAGCTCGCTCTTTCGCTTGAGGGTAAGCAGTAGGATGTGCAGCGCGAGTTTGAACTGCCGCCGCATGTTGCTCTGGTAAATGGTGCGGAGATACAGCCGGATTTCCTTCGCGTTCATATTGCGGGAACGCTTGCGCGCGCGTCCGATGTAGCGCGTTGCCACCATCGTTGCGGGGTTGATGGTCGCAAGCTGCGAGTGGATTGCATAGTCGAACAGCAACTTGATCACTTGGCGGATCATGATTGCCGCTGCCTCCCGCCCGTTATCCCTCTTGCGATAGACGAGCGCCTGCACATCGAGTGCGGTGACGTCTTTCAGCAGCTTGTCTCCGAATGCAGGATAGATTTCGCGCTCGAGATAGCGAAGGACCCCCGTAGGCGTTTTGCGATTGCGCACCACCTGCTCGCGGTAATAGCGCTCGCCGAACTGCCGCACGGTCGGATTTCCGCCACGGCCCTCTCTGCGCGCCTTCTTCTCCTCAGCCGGCGAGCGGCCGGTGACCACCTGCGCGGCCAGCTCATCGCGCTTGTCGCGCGCGGCCTTGAGAGTGAGATCGGGATAGCGGCCGAGCGTTAACTTGCCGTAGACGCCATCCTGCCGATAACGGTACATCCATGACTTCACCCCGCTGGGAAGCACGTCGAGCGAGAGCCCGCGGCCGTCGGTAATAAGGTAGCGAGCCGGGCGCGGCTGCAGGGCTTTGATCTGGGCATCGGTGAGAGGCATTTCTGGCGTTCTCCGTATGTCTCCGGGCGGAATATAGAGCTAAAAGCTCTTCGGAGACATACCCGAGACACAGAAACCGGTGGCACGCACTGGACTCGGATAGACCTCAGTATACAGCTAAGTAACTCATATTACGCAAGATGTATCGTGTTTCAAGACTGGAATGGACTTGGGTGGACTCCGATTTACTTTCCGATGCAGAAGGTGGAGAAGATGCGGTTCAGGATGTCGTCTGCTGTGGTGGCTCCGGTGAGTTGATCGAGCTGCTGGAGGGCGGCGTATAGATCCAGCAGTAGCATTTCGTGCGGGACCTGCTGGGCGAGTGCGGCTTGCGCGCGGGTCAATGCCTGCGTCGAGCCCTGGAGCGCTTCGTAGTGGCGTAGGCTGGTGAGCATTCCGCCCTGCGCGTCGTTGGCGTCTGTGCCGCGTACACGCTCCAGCAGTTTTGCGCGCAGCTCGAAGATGCCTTCTCCGGTCAGGGCTGAGACCTGCGCGGGCTCGGTGGGCTGTCCGTCTGCATTCGCGGGGATGGCTGCTTCGAGGCTTGTGGGGCGGGTCAGATCAATCTTGTTTATGACCACGAGCGGTGGGCGGTCGTTGAGTGAGGCTAGCAGGCGCGCGTCGTCCTCGGGCAGGCGGAGTGTGCCGTTGGCGTCGACGGCGGCGCTGGCGTCGAGCAGCAGGAGGACCAGATCCGCATCGGCCATGGCGCTGTGGGTTCGCGCAACGCCGTGCGCTTCGGCTTCGTCGCTGGTGTCGCGCAGGCCTGCGGTGTCGACCAGCTCGACGGGAATGCCGCCGAGGGAGATGCGCTCCGTAACGAGATCGCGGGTGGTACCGGGGTTGGCGGTGACGATGGCGCGTTCGTGCTCGACGAGGCGGTTGAAGAGCGAGGATTTGCCGGCGTTGGGGCGGCCGACGATGGCCATGGTGAGGCCGTTGTGGACCAGGCGGCCCTCGCGAAAGCTGGCCGCGATGGGGGCTAACGCTCCGGCGAGCGCACTGAGGCGGCGGGCGATTTCGGCGTTCGGTGTTACGTCGATGTCGTCTTCGGCGAAGTCGATGCCGGCTTCGAGAAGTGTGATGAGCTCGACGAGCTGCTCCTTTGCCGGAGCGACGCGCCGGCTGAGTGCGCCGCTTAGCTGCTCGGCAGCGACGCGCGCCTGATAGAGCGTTTCGGCGGCGATGAGGTCGCGGACGGCCTCGGCCTGGGTGAGATCGATGCGGCCATGGAGGAAGGCGCGCTGGGTGAACTCGCCGGGGCGGGCGAGGCGTGCTCCGGCTTCGAGGGCGCGGCGGACGAGCAGGTCGAGGATGACGGGGGAGCCGTGCGCGGCGATCTCCAGCACATCTTCGCCGGTGTAGGAGTTAGGCGCGGCGAAGGCGGTGACGACGCCTTCGTCGAGGCGCGCGCCGTTGTCGACGATGGCGCAGTAGCGGGCCCGGCCGGGGTGGAGAGTGGATCGTAACTGGAGGTGTGGCAGAAGCAGGCGCCAGGCATCCGGACCGGAGAGGCGGACGATGCCAATGCCGCCGCGGCCGGGGGGTGTGGCGATGGCTACGATGGTGTCGTTGGTGAGGCTTGCAGACATGGTTTTCAGGTTGGAGGTCGCTTCGCTCCGGCTGAAATACCTCGGAACTACCCCACCTAGCCTACGGCTAGAATGGGGCACCCGCGGACTGGCGGTGCTGGATTGTGGGAACATCACCACCCTGTTGCGCTGGATGGGACACAACAGATCCCTCCACTTCGCGGTCACGCTGCGCGTGACGGCTCCGGTCGGGATGACGATGCTTTTGGTTCTTTGGCGCTGGATGGGACACAGGAGAGCCCTCCTCTTCGCTTCGCTCGGGATGACGATGCTGTGGGTGTGGACACCGGCGATATCTCAAGCTTCACTCAGGATGAAACGCTCAGAGGTCGCTTCGCTCCGACTGCATACGCCCACCTGCCTCCCGGTAGGATGGGGCACCGCGGCTTGCGTGGCTTCGCCTTACCGGCGGGGGCCTCGGCGATCGTTGCCGCGACCACCACCGCGGCGGTCATGACCGCCCGGCCCGCGTCCTGGGCCACGGCCGCCGCCGCGTGAATCGCGGCCGCCGCGGCCGCGCTGAAAAGATGGCGCTGCGGCTGCGGGCGGGATGTGCTTGTCGCCTTTGCGGTAGACCACGACGAAGCGGCGCAGACCTTCGCCGCTGGATTCAGTTTCGAGATCGTCGAACTGGCGGAAGGCAAGGTGCAGCATGCGGCGCTCGCGCGAGCTCATGGGCTGGAAGCTGTAGGGCGCGCCGCTGCGGCGAACACGTTCCGCTGCGGAATCGGCGGCCATCTTCATTTCGCGCGCGCGGATGGCTTTGAAGTTGCCGCTGTCGAAGGAGATGCGGTCGTGCTCTTCCGGCTCCAGATGGACCATCTTGGCGGCGATGTGCTCGAGCGCGCGGAGCAGCTCGCCATTGCGCTGCGTGACCATCGGAGCGTCGGGACCGGCGATCTCGACGTAGATCTCGCGCGCTTCAAGGCCGTCGGGATCGGCGGCGCCTTCGCCGGCGGTGATGCGGTACTTGAGACGGAGGCCGCCGGTCGCGACGAGCAGCTTGAGGAACTCGGAGATGGTGTTGGCGGCGGCGCGGTAGTCTTCGATCGGCATAGCTCTTTATCCTAGACCGTTTTCAACGATTTGAGGTGGCGCGGGACAAACAGCAGATCTCTCCACTTCGCCGTCACGCTGCGCGTGACGGCTCCGGTCGAGATGACGATTCTTTGAGTGCGGGCGTTTGTGGTATCCCACCCGGTTTCGGAGGTCGCTTCGCTCTGACTGGATTGTCGGGAACTACCCCACCCCAGCCTTTGGCTGGAATGGGGCACCCGGTTCGTGGCACTGCATACGAACTGCAACTTTGTTGTGGTTCAGGCGGTTCGGCGGCCGGCCCGGGGCAGTTTCTTTGCCGCTCGTTTGGCGGCAATCTCCTTCATCTGCTTGCCCATGCCGGTTCGGTTCATGATGATCTGCATGCCGGTGGTGAGGAGGTTGCTGGCGGCCCAGTAGAGCGCGACGCCCGACCCGATGTTGAGCATGATGAAGCCGAACATCAGCGGCATCATGAACGCCATCATCTTCTGCTGCGCGGGATCGACGCCGGGTGAGGGCGACAGGTACGACGTGGTGAACATGGTGAGGATGACGAAGATGGGCAGGATGTAGAGCTTGTCGGGAGCCGCGAGATCGTGCAGCCAGAGCCAGTGGGCTCCCCGGAGCTCGATGACGTTCTCCAGCATCTCGTAGAAGCCGTAGAGCAGCGGGTACTGGATGAGCATGGGCAGGCAGCCGCCGAACATGTTGACGCCCTCGCGGCGCTGCAGCTCCATGATCTCCTTGTTCATGTCCTGACGGCGGGGATCGGTGGCTTTGTACTTTTTGAATCTCTCCTTGATCTGCTGCATTTCCGGCTGAATGCGCTGCATTTTGAGCGCGGATTTCATCATGGTGATGCGCGTCGGCAGCATCAGCACGTTCAGCAGCAGGGTCAGGATGAGGATCGACCAGCCCCAGTTGGGCACAACGTGGTCGTAGGTGAAGCGCAGCACTACAAAGAGAGGCTTGGCGATCCAGCCGAACCAGCCGAAGTTGAGGATGGGCTCGATGTTGGGGCCGCTTGCCGTTCCGCTGGCGGAGGTGGCGTGCACGCTGTTGAGCACGGAGATGACTTTGGGTCCGGCGAAGACGCGCAGCGACACGGGCGTTGTCATGGAGCCGACGGCCGCTCCGAGGACAGAGACGGACTCGGTGGCACCCTTGGGCTGCTTGGGGTCCTTGGGGATGCTCCAGGGGCTGCTCAGGGAAATTACGGAGGTCTGGTCCGGCTGGTCGGGCAGGAAGATCGCGCCGAAGTAGAGATCGCTGATGCCCGCGTAGTCGAAGGGGCCATTCAGGGTGGCGCCGCCGCTGACTTTCTTCAGAGCGGTCTTCTCGAACTTGCCGTTCTGCGAGGTGTCGAACTGCGCCTTGGAGTAGGACGGGAGGGTGCTCTGGTCGCCGATGCCGGCGGGCCAGGATACGAGCGTGGGGAGCGGGGTGCCGTTATTCGTCACCGAAGCAGTGACGTGAACCACGTAGCTCGCGTCGAAGCCGAAGGTCTTTTTGACCACCAGGCCGCCGCTTGAGTAATTGAAGGTGACCTCGCCGGGCGCGGTGAGCGTTCCGGTTGCCGACGGCACGTAGAGGGCCGCGGCGAGGCGCTGGCGCATGCCGGCGTCATAGCTGTAGAGGGAGAGCGGATAGCCGAATTTTGCGGCGGTTTCCGCATTCACCAGGTCCAGCGGCTTGCCGTTGTCGTCCTCATAGTGCTTCAGCACCCAGCTCTTGACCGCGGCGCCGCGGTTGGTGAAGACGATGCGGTAATTCTCGTTTTCGACCGTCGTGGTCTGCTCGGCTGTGGCGGCGACGGATGCGATCCCCGCGGGCACGGCTGCGCCGGATTTGGTTTTCTGCGGAGCCGGAGTGTCGCCGGTCGTACTGTTGTCCGCTGGAGCGGCCGGGACTGCCGCGGGCGTTGCGCTCTGCTGCTGCTTCTGCTGGTTGGGCTGCGGCTCCGGCTTTTTGGGCCGGAAGTACTGCAAGGCCAGCAACATCACCACAAAGACCAGCGAAAAGATAAGGAACGAGCGGGAGTCCTGCTGCTTGCCACCGCCCTGTTGATTGGGATTGCGTATCTCTGCCAAGGAAACTGTGCTCGCTTTTCTTCTGAGTCACCCTTTCGGGCTCGTCTACTTCTTTTGGATCGGGATCGGTTGAGGGCGCAAAAAGGGGAATCGACCCGGTTTCAGCCGGCTGCCACTGGGCGCCGCCTCTCCGATCATGGTAAATGCATTGCGTCCCGGGGTCCTACCCTTTGATCAAGCTGAAAGCTGGCCCCTCGGTGTCCTGGTTGAGCGGCGCTTTTCCACCCCACCTGCGAACACCGCGCACTTTGGGGACCCCGGCTTTCCACCCCAACCCGCGAACACCGCGCAGTTCGGGGACCCCGGCTCCGCCGCTCCGGTCGAGATGACGAGTTGTTCAGCATTGGAATTTGCCATTTCCATTTGGCTCAGGACGAGCGCGTTGCGGCAGGACGATTTTTCTCCACGCCGTCGTAACCGGTCCCAGGCACGGGATCGAAGCCGCCGCGGCAGAGCGGCTGACAGCGAAGGACGCGCCGGATGGCGAGCAAGCCGCCCCGCAGCGGTCCGTAGGTGGCAATGGCCAGCACGGCGTACTCGGAACATGTTGGCTGGAAGCGACAGGCGCCGGTGACGCCAGCGATGCTGTGCAGCACGGGCGAGAGTGTGCGCTTGTAGAGCCAGAGCAAGGCGCGCGTCATGAATGTTCTGCCGGGAATCTTTGCTCCGGAAGCGGCTCTTTGGGCACACTCCGCGTGTGTGCCTCTTTAATCTTTACGAAGATGCGGCGAATTTCGTTCCGTAGCGTGGTCCAGTCGGCGGTGAGGACGGCGCGTTTGGGATGCAGGACTACGTCAACGGCATCGGGCAAGGCGTCGAGGTTCGTGACGATCGCTGCGCGCATGCGCCGCTTGATGCGATTGCGTTCCACTGCTTTGCCGAGCACCTTGCCGGCGGTGATGCCTACGCGCGGGGCCAGGTGCAGCCCTGCGGATCCCCGTAGTCCTGAATTCGTTCTTTCCGGGGGCTGCGGCGCGACGAACCAGGTCAACAGCGAAGAAAACTGCTTGCGGCTCGTCTGGTAGACGCGCTGATAGTCGGCATGCTTGTGCAGCCGCCAGTCGGCGGCCCTCGCTGCTTGCGCGCGCGAGGCCTCTGCTGACTGCACGGAGGGTGGTTGTGTTTCGAGCGGAGCGGCGGAAAAGGGCACTGCGTCAGGAATCGTGCGTCCTGCCGAGACCGGGTCATCGAACCCCGAAACGGAGGACGCGGCCGTATTCAGATTAGTCGCGGTAGCCTGGGGAGACGGAGACACGGTGCCGTCCCTTGGCGCGACGGCGCGACAGCACAGCGGCGCCGGCCTTGGTCTTCATGCGCGTGCGGAAGCCATGCACCTTGCTGCGGTGGCGGCGGTTGGGTTGAAAGGTACGCTTGGGCATCGAACTGTCCTGGTAATGAGAATTACTGCCGGATGGGCAAGTTTTGAGTATATCCGATCCTGTGCAAATCCGGCAAAGACGTTCCCTGCGCGACGAGGCGCGGCGTTTCGAGTTCGGTTGAGCGCCGCTTCCATACCAATCTGCGAACACCGCGCAGTGCGGGGACCACGGCTCCGGTCGGGATGACGAGTGTTTGGCGTAATTGGCGCTTCGCGTCGATGCGGAACGGCAGGTACAGCGGATCCATCACTTCGCCTTCGATCACGCTCAGGATGACGAGCGAGCGGTGTAGCGAGATTTTCGTCGTTCATTCGCGAGAAAAGTCGTGCATCGCCGCGTTCACTTCGCGCGTCTTCACAAGCAGTGGTGCAACATATTTTTTTGATGACAATGCCACCCACGCGACGCGCGAGTCTGTGCTAGTATCGGCTCCGTTCACAACTGAATTTTCTGGCGTCACCCCCAATCCCGGATCGAACGCAGCGTCTCTCGAAGAAGTTCCCCGTCGTTTGACGCGATTCTGGCAGAGGAGCCACAGAAGCTGAAATACACACACCACGCCTCCTTGAGGGAGGCGCGCTGTTGCTTCTTTTCTCTGCCGACGTCCGGAGATCGTTCACGCCAGCCGAAGGAAGCGCATGTCTTTTGTTCCAACCAGCTCGACCATCATCGATCCATGGACACGCATCCTCGGGGCTCTGGAAAAGAAGGTCAATCGACACTCGTTCAATACCTGGCTGAAGCCGACGCGCATCAGCCATCAGAATGAGCGGGTTCTCTTTGTGCGCATTCCTTCGGGCGACTTCCAGCACGTGGGTGACCGCTACGGCGATCTGATCCAGGAGGCGATCGACAAGCTGGAGCTGGAGTTGGATGACGTGCAATTCGTCACGGTAGAGAACGATCCTTCGGTACCGCAGCGTCCGCGCGAGGCGCGCGAAGACGGAGGGTTTCCGCCCTCGTCCGCGCATGCGCCCGGCGCGCCGCGCCAACCGGGTCAGCGGCCCGCTCCCGCTCCCAATGCGCAGCAGACGCGCTTTGACTGGAACAGCGCATCGCAACTGAATCCGCGGTACAACTTCGACGGCTTCGTCTCCGGCGCCGGGAACCAGTTTGCGCGCGCCGCGGCGGAAGCGGTGGCGGAGCGGCCATCGAAGGCCTATAACCCGTTGTTCCTTTACGGCGGTGTGGGTCTGGGCAAGACCCACCTGATGCATGCGATTGGCCACGAGGTGAAGCGGCGGCAGCCGCAGTCGGCGATCTGCTACGTATCGAGCGAGAAATTCACGAACGAGATGATCTCGTATGTGCGCAACGAGAAGATGTCGAGCTTCCGGGACAAGTACCGCGGCGTGGATGTGCTGCTGATCGACGACATCCAGTTCCTAGCATCGAAGGAGCGCACGCAGGACGAGTTCTTCCACACTTTCAACGCGTTGCACGAGAGCGACAAGCAGATTGTGATCGCATCGGACAGGCCGCCGAAGGACCTGGCGGGGCTGGAGGAGCGGCTGCGCTCGCGCTTCGAGTGGGGACTGATTGCGGACATCCAGCCACCCGATCTGGAAACCAAGGTCGCTATCCTGCAGCAGAAGGCGGAGAGCGAGAACTGCGCGCTGCCGATGGATGTTGCGCTCTACATGGCGACGAACATCCGCACCAACATTCGCGAGCTGGAAGGCGCATTCACGCGGCTGCTGGCGTGGAGCTCGCTGAACGGCGTGGAGATTACGCTCTCGACCGCGCAGCAGGCGCTGAAGCAATTTATTGATACGCAGGTGCGCAAGATCACGATTGAGGCCATCCAGCGCTCCGTGGCCGAGCACTTCGGCATGAAGGTGACGGAGCTGAAGCAGAAGAACAACTCACGCTCGGTGGTGGTGCCGCGGCAGATTGCGATGTATCTGGCCAAGCAGATGACCGAGGCGTCGCTGCCCGAGATCGGGCGGCAGTTCGGCGGCAAGCATCACACCACGGTGATGCACTCCATTGGCAAGATTGACGAAGAGAAGCGTACGGACAAGGACCTGAACCGGACGCTGAACAAGCTGATGGAGACGCTGAACAACTAGCGCGGCGGCCAGACCGCATGTCATGCGGTTCCTGATGGAGCTTGCGATCCTATTCCGTTCTTTCTGATAGCATCCGCTTACTCTCCACACCAGCGGCAATAGCAGAACGGCAGGTCGAGGTGGCGTTGTCCCTTGTTGCTTTCGCGAAAGGCGCTCCGATTGCGCTCCTGCTTGCGTGCCTTCCGGCAGCGGCACAGAAAGCGGAACCGGATCAGTTCACGCCGGTCACGGCCGCGCCCCTGACAGCCCACACTCAGGCGTATCGCGGCAGCGACGGCAACTATCACATCGATTACGAACTGGTGCTGACGAACACCACGCCGACGAAAGCGACGCTCAACAAGATTGAAGTGCTGGACGCCGCGAAGCCCTCGGCCGCGCTGGTGACCTACGAGGGCGATACGTTGTTGCCCCGGCTACGGACACTGGGGAACACGCCAGCCACGAGTGCTGAGATCGAATTCAATGGAACAAGCCTGTTCCTGATCGATTTGACCTTCAGCACGCCCGCCGAGATCCCGAGCCAGTTGAAACATCGTGTCTCGGTGCTGGGGGCACCCAAGCCTGCTCCCATGCCCGTCACGCCTGTCGCCTTGAGCTACACCGTGGCGCCAATCGACGTGATCCAGAAGGTGATCACGATCGGGCCGCCGCTGGCGGGTAAGGGATGGATAGCCTTTAACGGCTGTTGTGGGCTGGGCAGCGCACACCGCGTGAGCAGTCAGACCGTGAATGGCAGGATCTACTTTGCTCAGCGCTTCGCGATCGACTGGATGCGTATCGATGAAGGGGGGCACCTGGTGCACGGCGATTCCGCCGATGTCCGCAACTACACCAGCTACGACGCGAACGTGCTCGCGGTTACGGACGCTACGGTGGTGGCCGTCCTTGACGACCTGGGGAACCAGCCGCCGGGGCAACTGCCGGACGCGAACACCATTACCCTGGCCAACGTCACCGGCAACTACGTCATTCTCGATCTGGGCGACGGCGTGTACGCGTTCTACGCTCACATGATCCAGAAGTCGATCCTGGTTCACGTGGGCCAGCGAGTGAAGCGCGGAGACGTCCTGGGCAAACTTGGCAACAGCGGAAACACCAGTGCGCCGCATTTGCATTTTCATTTGATGGACGGCATGTCGGTGCTGGGATCCAATGGCATTCCGTATGTGATTGACAGCTTTGTTTTCGTTGGAAAGATTCCCGCCGACAACGACGAGTCGGGGACGAGCGGCCTGGAAAAAAGCTGGAACAGCGCCTTGTTTGACGACACGAGACAGCACCATCAGGAACTGCCGATGGATCTGGATATTGTGGATTTCTGAAAAGCTCTCCGCGAGAGAGCGCGCAAAAATAGGGCCGCTTGAGAGCGGCCCTGGAGAATTCCCGAGTAGGAGGATGGGAGCGTTGGCGGTGTTGCTGGAACTCTAAGCCGCGGCGGCTGTTGTGTTCGCGCGCTGCGAGATGGAGGAAAGCAGCTCGTCGGCGTGCTTCTCCTCATCCAGGGTCCTCTGCAACAGCTCGGCGTGCTGCGTCAGGCCAAGGATTTTCGCCCAGTCGCGCGCTGAGCCGTAGGACGCGATCTCGTAGTGTTCGACTTTTTGAGCACTCGCGAGCAGTCCGGCGTCGCGCACCGGGCCTTCATCCGACTCGCTGACGATGTTTTCCCCAGCGCCGAGAAGGGCGGTGGTGATTGGGTCCTTTTTATCGTCTACGTCGCCCGAGTTGACCTCAGAGATCATTTTTTCCAACCGTTCGGCGTGAACCTCCGTTTCCTGCATGTGAGATTGAAATGCCTTTTGCAACTCCGGGTCGCTTGCATGTTCGATCATGCTGTTCAAGCCCTTCACGATCTGGTTCTCGGTGGAGAGCAGATAGCGAAGCTGCAGGTTGTAGAGCGACTCAAAATCCTTGATCTGATTCGGTGTGAGCAAACCCATGTAGACCTCGCCGGAGTAGTGACCCCGTTGTGGTTAGGATTGCGGGGGCGCGGGTGCCGTTGGTTGTGCCCTGAAAAGGCCTTCTATGGGGCCGAAAAGTGCCTTGACCGGATGACGGGCTTGTGGCGGCGGTATGCGATATCCTCGCCCCATGCACCGTTGCGGTTTCCTGGCCAGCGTTCTGCTTGCCGCGCTCATCCTGATTGTGCCCGTTGCCGCGCGAGGCGTTATGCCGCACGCGCAGGCGGTGAACCGTCCGGCCGAACGCAGCGCAGGACGGGCGGATCATCCGGATGCCGCGGTCACGCCTTCGCGCGAGACGCTGCGTCCGGCGGTTCGAACGCAGGATACCGGCTTCCTGAATCGCGTGATCCTGCTGAACGGCGTCAGCTATCGCTATGTGGTGTACCTGCCGATCGAGTATGACGCGCGACGCGCGTGGCCGGTGATTCTGTTCCTGCATGGCGCGGGGGAGCGCGGCTCTGACGGCATGGACGAGACGCAGGTGGGGCTGCCAAACGCGATCCGCGCGCATCCGGAGCGCTGGCCGTTTGTCGTGGTGATGCCGCAACTGCCTTACACACATCATCACTGGACGGATCCGGACATGATGCAGATGGCGCTGGCGGCGCTGGATGCGGAGATGAAGGAGTTTCACGGCGACCCGGAACGGGTGTACCTGACCGGCCTGTCGCTGGGCGGCTATGGCGCGTGGGAGATTGCGAAGGATTATCCGGGGCGCTTTGCCGCGATTGTGCCGGTTTCGGGCGGGATCTTCTGGTCTTATGCGCCGCAGCGGTGGAAGCAGTCGAGCATTCTGCCGGAGGCTTATGTGCGCGCGGTGGGCAAGACGCCGGTGTGGATGTTCCACGGGACGCTCGATCCGGTGGTGCCGACGAAGGAGTCGCAGATCATGTACCAGGCGCTGCAGGCGGCGGGCGGCGATGTGCGGCTGTGGCTGTATGAGGGCTGGCACCACAATTCGTGGGACAAGGCGTACGCGGAGCGCTCGCTACCGCAGTGGCTGCTGGCGCATCGGCTGTCCGATGTTGCGAACGCGCACGCGCAGGCGCAGCAACTGACGGTGCCGCTGCATCCGGCGCCGGCGAAGGTGGATCCGGACATTTATGACGACTATGTGGGCGATTACTACGACGGCGATGTGCGACAGGTAACGATCCTGGTGGAGGGGGACAAGCTGTTTTCGCGCAACCGGACAAATGATTTGAACGAGCTGTTGCCGGAGAATGCGACTACGTACTTTTATCCGAGCGGGAGTCCTACGCGGATTATTTTTCAGAAGGATTCCAGCGGGCGGGTTACCGGGATTCTCTACCATGATGACCGGCATGAGGAGCATTGGGAACGGCGTTGAGGGGGTGTTCGATGCTCATCACTCTGAAGAACATCTTGCCGGAATTGCACAATGCTGTGCCCACATTTACGATGGACCCCGAGTGGCTGGAGATTGAAGGCACATATCTGATCTTCGGTGATTTCGCCCGATTCGTTTGTTCGGAAGCAGAAGTTCTTCAGAACGTCGGCTCTGAAGAGGAAGCGCTACAACTGAGCCAGGTAAAGATTAGTATTGCCTTCCTAGAGCGGGCGCTTAGGGATGGAGATCGCGATGTACACAATCTTGTGTTGGACTGCCTCGAATCGCTTTCTTCCTGCGCCTGGGTGGATCAGATCAAGAAGTACTTCGGCGTGGAAATATCCGCGCTCTGGGCGCGCCATTTGTCGCTTTGACCCGCAAATAGAGCCGATTCCTCCGCTCAATCGAACAAATAGATTGGCTCAGTCCCTCAGTGTCGACGTTCTCTCAGCAGCAAAAAAAGGCATTTAGCCCGGGACGCTCCTCGGCTGGCCGCATATCGCGTTCCACCGTAAAGCCATTTTTCACTCCCGTTGCATCGAGCGCAGCGAATACTTCCGTCCAGTTGCCTGGAGCCTGCGTGAAAACAGCCTTCCGCGTACGGTCCTTGGTATCTCTCGTCTTGTGCTTGCGTGCCATGTTACAAATCCGAGGTTATACGGTAATAACAATAGTCGTCGAATACTATTACGACCCTGTAGGGACAGAGCGCCGGCGATTACATTTGGAGTCGCTTCGCTCCGACGGAATACGCTCGGCGAAACAGTTTTTAAGCTGCATTACATGTAATGCAGGGGATGCTATGGCGGCGAATGCACTTGTCCAGGCGCGAATTGATGAAGCCGTGCGCATTATCCGGAAATAGACCTTAATTACCCAGCATGAGAAGCGGCGGTGAGCGTGCCTGTCCGACAAGATTCAAAGAAAACAGTAGCGTTTCGTGCGTACCTTCGGCTTTACTGTGGAGCACTCGGATTTCGGAGGGGATTTCTATGAAACGCCTTGCGCTCGCGCTGCTCGCTGTGGCTCTGGCCATGCCTGCATTTGCTTCCAAAGTGCAGACCGATTACGACCACAACGTGAATTTCGAACAGTTTCATAACTACTGCTGGGGCCGCGTCAGGACTTCCAATCCTTTTTATGCAAGCCGCATTCGCGAGGCTGTCGATCGCAATCTGCAGGCGAAGGGATGGCAGCTTGCGACTTCCAACTGCGATGCGACTATCTTCGCTAACGACCAGGTGCGCAACCAGCGGCAGGTCCAGACGCTCTACAACGGCGGCGGATGGGGTGCGAGACGATGGGGCGGGATGGGGACAGCGACGAGGACTGTCTACAACCAAAGTGTCGGCCACGTTCTTGTTGATATTTTCTCGACCAAGGACAAGGAGCTGGTGTGGCGCGGCATCACGGAGCGGGACCTCTCCACCAACAGCGACAAGAACACCAAGGCGCTGAACAGCGACATCAATTCGATGTTCAAGAAATTCCCACCCAAGGGATCCTCTGCACGCGGGGAGTAGGCGGCGCTTGCACGATTGAGCAGCCGTTCCCGGGTGTTCGGATATCGCCTTACCTTATCTGCGTTCGTGCCGCCGCGACGTCCGCCTGATTTTTGATTTGGCCGACATGGATTGATGCGGCCAATGGTGACCGGCTACGCGCGCCGCATCTTTCTGGTGAGAGAGGTGCGTATGAAACGAATTGCGCTTGCGCTGTTTCTTGCTGGTCTGATTGCTCCGTTGCATGCCGATACCGTGAAGATGGATTACGATCACAATGCTAATTTCGGGCAGTTCCACACCTACTCGTGGGGGCAAGTGAAAGCGGATAACCCGCTTTACGTGAGCCGCATTCGCGATGCGGTGAACCGCGACCTGCAGGCGAAGGGTTGGCAGCTCGTCCCGTCGGGTGGCGATGCGACTGTTTTTGCGACGGGAAATATCCGCAATGAAAAGCAGGTGGAGACCTACTACAACAACCTGGGATGGGGCGGCGGCTGGGGATGGAGAGGCTGGGGCGGGGCGGGACTGGGAGAGGGCACCAGCACCAGCACGGTGGTGAACCAGCAGACCGGGCAGGTGCTGGTGGATATCTTCTCAAGCGACAAGAAACAACTGGTCTGGAGAGGGATGTTGGAGCGAGACATCTCGAACAACTCCAACAAGAACGCCCAATCCGTGGATAAGGACATCAACAAGATGTTCCAGCACTTTCCGCCGAAGGGTTCTGCCAAACAGGGAGAATAGCGTTCGGCGCTGAGCGGTCCTCCGGCGTACCATAAGCGACGCTGGAGGAAAGCTTGGCTGCAACTACATCACGCACCGCGCAAAAACTTGGTGAAATCGGGCTGCCTGCGCCTGTTCGGGAGCTGGCCGCCCGGACATGGGATGTCATCGTTGTTGGCGCGGGGCACAATGGGTTGGCTTGTGCTGCTTATCTGGCTCGAGCCGGCAAGCGGGTGCTGGTGCTTGAGGCGCGCGCGCGTATTGGGGGCGCTTGCACGATTGAGGAGCCTTTCCCTGGCGTGCGAATGTCGCCGTGCGCTTATCTGGCCGGTTTGTTGCATCCGCTGGTGGTGGAAGAGCTGGGGCTGCCGGCGCGCGGCTTTCGCTGGACTCCGGCGGTGAACGGGCTGTTTGTTCCCTTCCTTGACGGCTCGAGTATTCAGCTTTGGGATGATGACGAGCGATGCGAGGCCGAGGTGCGAAGCTTTGCACCGGGCGATGTCGAGGGTTGGAAGGCGATGAACTCGACGTTGTGCCGTCTGCGTGACGCTTTGCGACCCGGGAGCAACGGCAACGGCGGACCTCGGGATTTCTGGATTGGAGATGCGCCAACACCCGAAGAGATCGACGAGCGGCTGGGGGATGACCAAGAGGCGCGGCATCTGCTCTACGACTGGTCAATGGCCGAGTTTGTGGAGCACTACCTGCGCGATGAGCGGCTGCAGTCGGCATATCTGGGACAGGGCGTGATCGGGACCAACGCGAGCCCGTTTGATCCCGGGACCGCGTCGATCCGCTTCCATCATGCTTCGGGACGGCTGGGCGGGATGCCGGGGATGTGGGGCTATGTTGCGGGCGGGATGGGGATGGTGTCGTTCTACATTGCGGATGCTGCCGAGGAGGCCGGCGCGGTGATTGCGGCGGGGGTGCCGGTGGCCGAGATCCTGCCGGGCGAGGGCGTCCGGCTGGAGTCGGGCGAGCGCATTGCGGCGCCGGTGGTGATCTCGAATGCTGATCCGGTTCGGACGCTGGGGATGCTGGGGGCGAGCGCTGACGCGGGCTGGCGCGAACGTATCGAGGCTGTTCCGATTCGCGGCTGCACGGTGAAGTTGAATGTGCTGCTGGCGGACCTTCCGGACTTCAAAGCGCGGCCAGGACAGAGTCAGCCGCACCACTATGGCCAAATTAATGCGCCGCTGACTCATGCGGAGTGGCAGGCGGGGTTTGCGGCGGCGACGCGCGGCTATCTGCCGGAGCATCTGTGGTGCGAGCTTTACTTCCAGAGTGCGCATGACTCGACGGTCGTGCCGGCAGGGCAGCACACGATGTCAGTGTTTGCGCAATATGTGCCGTACAGCTTCAAAGATGGCGACTGGAACTCGCGGCGCGACGAGGTACGCGCGCTGGCGCTGCGATCCATTGGAAGGTTCTGCTCGAATATCGAGGGACCGAAGTCCGCGGTGATCGATGCGCAGGTACTGGGACCGCCGGACATTGAGCAGAAGGTTGGGCTGACGGGCGGGCACATCTTCCAGGGCGAATGCCTGCCGCAATATATGTGGTCGAAGCGGCTCAGCGCTCGCACGCCTATGCCGGGCTTCTACATGTGCGGGGCATGCACGCATCCGGGCGGCTCGGTGATTGCCATCAATGGCCGCAATGCCGCGATGGCCGTGCTGGCTGACACGCATCCACGCACTGCAATCTCCCCCGATCGCAAATTGCGAACGGCGGATGCGCTTGGCTGACCTGGCCGCTCCGCCACAACCACCTTCCGCGGGCGGCGCCCAGCCGGGCAGCCTGGGGCTGAAGCGGTCTCTGGGTCTCCGGGACCTGACGGTCCTCTTCGTTCTGACTACGCTGAGTATTCGCTGGATCGCCACCGCGGCGGCCGCTGGTCCGGGCACGCTGCTGGTCTGGATCGCCGGACTCTTGTGCTTCTTCGTGCCGCTGGCGACGACCGTGCTTGCGCTGGGCACGCGCTTTCCGGACGAGGGTGGGTTGTACGTGTGGACGCGCGAGGCTTTTGGAGATCGTACGGCGTTCGTCACTGCATGGACCTACTGGATGTCGAACCTGCCGTACTTTCCGGGAATCTTGTACTTCGGGGCGAGCGCGGCACTGGTTGCGTTTGGCACCCGCGGACATTCGCTGGCGGGCAGCGCGGCATGGCACATGGGATTCGCCGTGTTCTGGCTTGCAGTGATCGTGGCGCTCAACATCCGCGGCATTGAGGCGGGTAAGTGGCTGAACAACGTCTGCTCGATCGGCAACTGGCTTCCGGTATTGGTCCTGGTGCTGCTGGCGGCGGCGGTTGCGGCTCGCTATGGGTCGGCCACGCATTTCACCGTGGCTGCGCTGGCGCCGCACCTGACGCTGCGCAATGCGGTGTTCTGGTCCACCATCGTGTTCGCGTTTTCGGGATGCGAAACCGGATCCATGATGGGCGATGAGATTCGGGATGCGCGGCGGACGCTGCCGCGCGCGCTTCTGCTGGCTGGCATCATTGTTGCGATAGCGTACATTGCCGGCACTGCCGCGATGCTGGTGGCGCTGCCCGGTGACGCCGTTTCCGGACTGGACGGTTTCATGCGCGGCGTTGCCATGCTGTGCGAACGGCTGTCGCTAGTATGGCTGACGCCTTTTGTCGCCGTGCTGGTTGCACTCAGCGCGGTGGGCGGGGCTGCCGCATACCTGGCGGCGACCTCGCGACTGCCGTTTGTGGCGGGCCTTGACCGCTGTCTTCCTGCCGCTTTCGGAGCGATTCATCGGCGTTACCGGACGCCGTGGGTGGCGATCCTGGTGTATGGACTGGCGGGCATTGTGGTCGCGATCCTGGGGCAGGCCGGCACCAGCGTGCGCGGCGCGTATGACGTTCTTGTGAGCTTGACAGTGGTCACGACCTTTCTGCCTTTCCTGCTGCTCTTTGCTGCGCTGATCCGCCATGCGCGGCGCGGAGCGATTGCCTACTATCCCTTGCCGGGTGGGGCACCGGTCGCCATCGCGCTGGCCGCGATCGGCTTCGTGGCAACGGCCGCGACGATCGTGCTTTCCGCAATTCCCTCGCCGGACGACGCGAACCCGCAGCTTGCGGTGGCCAAGGTGCTGCTCTCGACGCTGGTGATTGTGGCGACCGGAATCGCGGTCTTTGCCATTGGCAGGCGACGCAATCTTGTCGGCTAGAGGCCTTTCCTCCACAATTCAGTGTTGTCTGTGGATATGCTGCAAAGCGCGGTCCCGATCTTCGCGCCGTGGAAATCCGAGGCGGCTTATCGCTGCTTCAGACGCGGTTGGGGGCTGAATTTCCACCCATCCACCAAAGCGGCATTGCGCATTGCGCGTCCCGGGCTGTGGACGACGGTGGGGATTGGGACGGCTCTCGCGGGCGAGTCACCGGTTCTCCAGCACTCCCACATGCGGGCTGTCCGGATTTGGAAAACCGGCACGTGGGTTGCGAGCAAGAAGCATGCGGTTTCGCCGCGCATTCCCACTTCCCCACAGCAAACGACTACGGCGGCTATAAATACATACCTGTTTAGATGTACTTCGTAGTAGTGCTCGCCGTACGGGCGGCTGCGCCTCCGGCGCGTGACATCCGGTTTGCTCCCTTTGGTCGCTCACGCGTGGTGTCCGGGTACTGCGTACAAAAGCAGATCCCTCCACTTCGCGATGGCCCTGCGCGTCACGGCTCCGGTCGGGATGACGATGCGCTTGGGGACAAGAGTTCGGGGGTCGCTTTGCTTCGACCGGACTGCCAGGAACTACCCCACCCTGGCTTCGCCAGAATGGGGCACCCGATGCATGGGTTCGCTTCGCTTACGTCTGGATTTCCGGCAAAACGTCCAGCTTTCCACTCCGGGAGCGCCGCTAGAATGGTGCTGTTCGGATTCCTGCACTCTTGCCATGCGTCTGGTGTAGAGTGTGGGCAATCCACTCACGTACCGCAGCCCATTCCAGGGAGCCGCACATGCCCGCCGTTGGACTTGAAGCAGATAAAAATACCGTTCAGGGATTCGCCATGGAGATCTCCGTCAGCAAACAGGAGCTGCTTCGCGAGCTCACTGCCACGCAGTCCGTTGTCGAGCGCAAGACCACGATTCCCATCCTGTCTAACTTTCTGCTGGAGGCCGACGAGGCGGAAGGCCGGCTGACGATTACGGCGACGGACCTGGACCAGTCGATCAAGACCTCGTGCAGCGCGAAGGTGAAGAAGCCGGGCTCCTGCACGATTCCGGCGCGCAAACTTTACGACTACATCAAGCTGCTGCCAGACGGCGATATCTCGATCAAGCTGCAGGATAACCACTGGGTGCAGATCCGCAGCGGGCGTTCGAACACGAAGATGGTGGGGATGGCGCGCGCGAATTTTCCGCAAGTGCCCGAGTTCCCTACCGCGTCGGTGGTGGCGCTGCCTGTAGCTTCGCTGCGCAATTTGATCTCGAAGACGATCTTCGCAATTTCGAACGAGGAGTCGCGCTATACGCTGAATGGCGCGCTGCTGATCCTGAAGCCGGAATCGCTGGCGATGGTCGCGACCGATGGCCACCGGCTGGCGCATATTGAGAAACAGGGCGAGACCCTGACCGGCATTCCGGGCGGCGAGAAGAAGACGCTGATTCCGCGTAAGGCGCTGGCAGAGCTGCAGTCGCTGCTATCGAATACCGATGCGGAGCAGGTGGAGTTTGCCGACGACGAGAATCAGCTCTTCTTCCGCATCGGCAAGCGCGTGCTGACCTCGCGCAAGCTGACGGGGCAATTCCCCAATTACGAGGCGGTGCTGCCGCGGGACAACAACAAGTTCATCATCATCCGCTGTGAAGACCTTTCGAGCTCCATCCAGCGCGTGGCGCAGTTCGCGGACGAGCGCTCGGGCGCCATCAAGATTCGCATGGAGCAGAACGAGCTGCGCATCTCGAGCTCGTCGACGGAATCGGGAGAATCGGAAGACACGATCGAGGCACCGTACCAGTTCGACGCGCTGGTGGTGGGCTTCAATTCGGCCTACATGCTGGATTTTCTTAAGGCGATCGGGAATACCGGCGAGGTGCGGCTGGAGTTCAAGGACGCACAGTCCGCCGGGCAGATGCGGCCTGAAGATCCGGCAGATGATTACAAGTACCGGTACATCATCATGCCGATGCGCATCTGAGTGCTGGCCGCACGGGCGGAGGCGCCTTCGGCGCAAGTTATGAGGTTCGCTCCCGGTGGTCGCTCAGGTTGGGCTTTGTGGCGACCTGGCAATTCCGGGTACTGCGGCTTCCTGCTGACGCGCCTCAAGCATAAAAGCCACCGCATTGGTGGCTTTTCCAGTCTGTGCTGACCGCGATGGCCGACTCATCGATCTTTCTTCGTTGGAGGATGAGTGGCGTGGCGATTATCAACAATTGGTATCAGGGAAATCGCAGATCCCGAGAGCGCGTCAGCGGAACTCGACGGGAATGTAGTCGTGCGCGCGCCCTCTCCTTGACGGGATAGGAGAGCGCGGCGTACTCTCCTATCCCAAATAGGAGAGGGCCAATGACCAGGCAGGTAGAGCTTCCGCAGGGTACGCTTGAGATGCTCATTCTGAAGGCCGTCTGGCTCGGCCCGCTGCACGGCTACGGCATCCTGCTGCGCATCCAGCAGATCTCCGATGAGCGCCTCGAAATCCTGCAGGGCTCCTTCTATACAGCCATCTATCGCCTGGAGCGGCGCGGCTGGATCAAGGGCGAGTGGGGCGAGTCGGAAAACAATCGCCGTGCCCGCTTCTACTCGCTCACCGCCGGCGGCAAGCGCCAGCTCAAAGCTGAGACCGCGCGCTGGACGGACATGACCGCTGTTGTTGCGGGCATCCTTAACAAGGAGGCAGATGAGATATGAGCCCTCTCGCCCTTCTCCGCAATCTTTGGCGCTCCATCGGGCCACGCACCCACAGCGATGTCGAAGAGGAGTTCCGCTTCCACGTGGAAGCCTATGAGCAGGAGCTGATTCGCCAAGGCATCAGCGAAGAAGAGGCCCGCCGCAAAGCGCGGATCGACCTGGGCCAGCCCGCCGTGCAGAACGAAACCTACCGCGATGCCGTTGGGCTGCGCATCTTTGACGAGCTCGGCGGCGACATCCGCTACGGCCTTCGGGCGCTGCGCCGCAATCCCGGCTTTGCGGCCGTGGCAGTGCTTTCGCTCGCGCTCGGCATCGGCGCTACCACCGCGATGTTTTCGCTGATCTATGCGGTGCTGCTGAACCCGTTTCCCTATGCCGGCGCGGATCGCATCATGAACCCGGTCATCGTCAACGAGCAGACGCCGAACGACGAGCAATGGTTCCCCCTTACGGGGCCGCAATTTGAAGCACTACGACAGGCCGCCCCGGTCGAAAATCTGCTTGGCTTCGTCACCGAGCGCATGGAGATCACCGGCGGCGATGCTCCTGAGGACGTGGATGCCACCTATCTCACTGAGAATGCCGGTTCTTTTTTTGGTGTGCGTGCGCTGTTCGGCCGCAACATCCAGCCCTCCGATGCGCAAAGGGGCGGCCAGCCCGTAGCTGTGCTGAACTACCGTTTCTGGCAGCGTCACTACAGCGGCGGTCCGCACATCATCGGCCGAACTCTCGCAATCGATCACGTTCCATACACCATCGTCGGCGTCATGCCGCGCAGTTTCGCGTTCAGTGACACGACCGGGGTTGCCGATGTCTATCTTCCGATAAGACTGTCGCCCCGCATCCCGAATCTGTCGTTCATGTGTATCCCCTGGATCAAGCTAAAGCCGCATGTCACTCCCGCGGCCGCAGACGCCGCGCTTGAACCGCTCGTGCGCCAGTTCGCCAGGGATAATCCGCGAATCTTTCCTGAGCACTGGCATCTCGCACTCCAGCCCATCATCGTTCCTTATCGGCAGGGCGTCGGCCGTACTCTCTCGCTCTTGCTCTGCGGCGTGGTGCTGCTGCTTGTCATCGGCTGTGCCAACTGTTCCATTCTGCTGCTCGCCCGGGGGCGCTCGCGCCGGCATGAACTCGCCATTCGCTCAGCCGTCGGCGCCTCCCGCTGGCGCATCGCTCGACAATTGCTCGTCGAGGCCGTCGTCATCTCCTTCACCGGCGCTCTGCTTGGCGTCGCCGCATCCTACTGGCTCGCTCAATTGCCCATGCGGCTATCGCCCGACTCATTCCCGCAGGAATCGGTTGTTCGTATCAATCTGCCCATCCTCCTCTTCTCGGTCGCGCTCGCGCTTGTCACCGGCCTGCTCTTCGGCCTCGTGCCCGCACTGCGCCTCTCGCGTCCCGACCTCGCCTGCGCCCTTCCCACAACTATGCGCGGCCTGGCTGCCAGCGGTCCAGCAAAGCGCCGCTGGAGCGCGCTCATCGCTGCGCAGGTCGCGCTCACCCTGGTGCTCATGGCAACCAGTGGTACAGCCATTCGCACCTTCCTTCAGCTCACGCAGTTTCCGCTAGGCTACGATCCCGAGCATGCCATGCAGGTCGGCATCGTGCTGCATCACCGCGAGTCGCGGCAGGTGGACGGCATCCAGTCGCGTCAGGCGCGGGCAGCATTTATCGAGCAGCTTCGTCAGAAAATTGCCTCAATCCCCGGCATCACGGTAGCTGCCGCTGGCATCTATGCCACGCCGCCCAACAGCGGTTCTGAGCAATCCTTCGACATCTCAGGCGACCTTCACCGGGAGCGGCCGCAGGCTCAAGTCCAGTTTGTGGATCCGGAATACTTTGCCGCGCTTCTCATTCCACTGCTCCACGGCCGCATCTGGGATGCTTCTGAAAACACACGCGGCGACTTCGTCGCTGTCGTGAATCAGGCCTTCGTCAAACGCTACATTGCCCAGGCAGATCCGCTCGGCCGTCAGCTTCGCGTCCCTGGTCTCGTCCCTGCCTACCGGACGTACGCCGTCTCCCCACAGAGCACGAATTGGCGCCAGATCGTTGGCGTCGTTGGAGACGCACGCAATAATGGCCTGGACAATCCCGTCGCTCCCGCCATCTACGTTCCCTACACGACGCTCATGCCGCCCTACGTGCAATTCCAGATACGCACTCAGGGTGACCCCCGCAGCTATTTTCACGCTATCCGAGCCTCTATCGCCTCCATTGCGCACTATCAGCAGATCCCCAACGGCGTCTTCACTCTGGAGGAAGCCATCCAGCGTGATGCGCAATACAGCCGCCAGCGTCTCTTCTCCATTCTGTTCGGCGTCTTCTCCGCCATGGCGCTCGCGCTTGCTTTAGTGGGCATCTTTAGCGTGGTCGCTTACAACGTGGCGCAGCGCACTCCGGAATTCGGCGTCCGGCTGGCGCTGGGCGCATCGCGTGGGCATGTGCTGTGGGTGGCCTCGCGCATCGCGTTGGTCAGCGCGGCTGCGGGCATTGTGATCGGTCTTGCCTTTGACAGCTTCCTTGGCGCAGTGCTTGCCCACTGGATGCAAAGCACCTTTGCCGCGGGCAGCCTGTTTGCAACCGCCGCATTGCTTGCTCTGAACGCACTGCTCGCCTGCCTGTTGCCCGCACGCCACGCCGTCGCCGTGCCACCGGCGGAAGCGCTGCGGTATGAATAGCTGACAAACGCTCTATTCCGTTCGGAGATTTGTAAAGGCGGAGAATTTTTTGACCACGGTTGCGGGCAGTTCGTCCCGATTCGCCTTCGTGATCAGCTCATGACCTGTACCTGGGATGGGCAACAGCTCGTTGCGTGCCGGGATGAGGGCCAGTGCGGCTTCCATCTCTGCGAGGGTGCCGAAGCCGTCGTGTGTGCCGTGCACGAACAGCACAGGCGTTTGCAGAAGCGGGAAATGTCCGGTTCGCAATTCGTCTCGCCGCTTTGGTGGATGGAGCGGGTAGGAGAGCAGCAGGAGCGCATCGAGCAGACCCGGCTCCGCGGCGGCGAGCATGGATGCCTGTCGTCCGCCGTAGGAATGGCCGCCCAGAAACACACGGCCTGTGACTTGTTGTTGCATGGATCGAAGGGCGGCGCGCAGTCCCTGCTGATCTCGTTCCGCGCTTCCCCGCGGCGGTGGCCCGTGCGGGCGTGACTGCCGGAACGGAAGATCGCATCGCAGCACAGCCAGACCCAATGCACAGAACCCCTCGGCAAGCGCACGAAGCAGCGGAGCGTCGCAGTTCGCGCCGGCACCATGGGTCAATACCAGACCATCCGCAGCAGAGTCGGAAGGACGGTGCAGGAATCCGCGAACCGTTGCTTCTTTCGCTGAGGTGTCCAGAAACTCCCGATAGCTATCCATGCCCGGATCCATTCCGTTCAAGATGCACGCGGTGAATACTGCGGGCGCATCGACTGGGAAATGTTACCAATTGCGGGAAAGTACTGACATCTGCCGCCACTAGAGGCGTGATTGTTAGCCGGTTCGACATCCCCTCTCCTGATGTAGGAGCGGCGACAAAAGTCGTATTCGCTTGCCCGCACTGGGGCCGGTACGCTCCGGTGCATGGAAACGATCCTCAGAATCCGCGAAGCTTCCCCATCCGAGCTGTTTGCTGAGCGCCTGGAGCGCGAGGCGCAACGCGCGTCCATTGACACCCCCGAGTTGGCTGCTGATTATCGGCGGCAGGCGCAGATGCTGCGCGAGATGGCGGCTATGCCGATTGAAAATCCTCGTCCTATGTTCGCCGCGAAATCGCTTCGGATTCTCTAACGCCTCGCTGAATGCCCGAGCAGGTGCAGCGTTCGCGGCTAGGGTGTTGGTTGAGCGGCGCTCCAGGCTCACAATGACTCCGACCAGATTTGTCACCGTTCGGTGCAGATTTTCTAACGGAGAGGTGAACCCTTCGGGTCTACTGCATTGGTTGGGAACTACCCCACCCTACGCCTCGCGTAGAGTAGGGCACCCGGTTTGGTTTCGCCTCCGCAGCTTGCGGGTATCGGTTGAGCGGCGCTTCCCCACCCCAACCTGCGGAAAGCGCGCAGTTTGGGGACCCCGGCTTCGCACCGATATTGAGCGATAGATACAGCAGGTCCGTTCACTCCATCTTCGGTTACGTTCAGGATGACGAAGATAGTTGACTCACTACGCTAGTCATTCGCGCCGGCGCTGGCGAGGACGACTGCAGAGCGGCGGGCTTCGGACTCGTAGTAATGGACGAAGCGCTGGGGCTCGGCGGCGCTGTAGGGCTCGAGGTTATGAGCCCAGCGAAAGCCGATCGGCTGATACCAGAGCTCTGCGCGCACGTGGAAGGGGCCTGGCGCGGCAGCGGTGTCGATCACGTAGCGGGTGGTGCTGCCCTTATCCGTGAAGTTGGGATCGTCGAGCGCGTTGCCCACGACGGCTATGTCGCGTGTGGCGGATTGCTTGTCGAAGCCGCTGGGGAGAAGGCGATTGTCTTTGAGATACCCGACGGCGGAGAGCAGGCCGGTGGTTACGTTGTTATGCGCATCCCCGAGGATGGGCTCGAAGATTTCTACCTGCTGAGAATTTGTGATTTCGCGATAGTGCGGCTCGTAGCGGTGCGGGTCGGCATCGTTGTCATTGCCCACGATGGAGCCGTCGGGATTGAGCGCGCCTGATTCGAAGATGGTTCGGCCATCGCGATCCTCGACGACGACGTGCAGCCATGCGCGTCGCGACGGATAGGCGGTCGGCAGCTTGTGGCCGGTGAGGTTCTCGACGTGGACGTCGATTGAAAGCTGCCCGGATTTCTGCCTTTCCTTCTGCAGCGTGACGCGCGCGGATTGCGACTTGAGAAATTCGATGGTGTGGCCGGAGGCGGCTATGAGCTCCTGGGGCAACGCGGCGGTGTGGAGATCGCCGCGATAATCATTGAGCATCTGCTGCATGAGGAAGTTGCCGCCGATGAATTCGTGGCGGTGCATGCCCTGGCGCAGGGGACCATAGATTGCGGTGACGGCTACCGGCTCCTGCACTTCCGGCATGTGGCATGACTGGCAGGTTTGGCGCTTGGGATAGTCGCTGTGCAGCCATTCGAGATAGGGCATCTGCTCGGGGAGGGTGGCGATGGGCTGCCCGTTGGGGCCGAGGGCTTTGGTGTAGAGCGTATGACAACTGCCGCAGAGCGCGGAGTCGCGGATGTGGTCGCTGGCCTGCGGCACCATGCCGTTCGTCGAAGACTGCATGACGCGCTGATGGCCCTGATCGACGACGAAGGGGCCGTACTCGGGACGCTGGTGCGTGTTATCGAGGCCGGCGAAGATGAGATTACCGCTGAAGGATTGCGGCGTTCCGAGGCCGGTCTTCTCCGCCTGATGGCAGACGGAGCAGGAGACGCCATCGGCGGCGGCGCCGTCCTTGCTGGGCGGAGACGAAAGAGGAAGGTGCGAGAAGACCTGCGCCTTGCGGCCCTCCGCGTGAGCCGTGTAATGCGACAGAGGCATGTGGCAGGTGGAGCACTCGTCTTCGATGGCTGACTGTGCGCCGGGGTGGTCGATGGATTCGCGGCGCACGCTGCCCTGCCAGTAGGGATCGCGCGAGGAGTTGGCCATGATGCTGGCGCGCCATGCGAAGCCGATGGAGATGTCCTCGCCGGCTTTGGTTTTGAGGCCGTTGTGGCAGGCGACGCAGCGGTCGGAGGTGCGGAACTCGACCTTGAATTCCTTGTCCGAAGTTTTGACCTGCGAGACGAGCGGCGTGGCTGCTGACGCGAGCAGCAGGAGCAGCGCGAGGTTGAGGCGGAGGGATGTCATTTCCATCCCTTCCACAATTTGCCGTCGGCCCAGTCCCACAGGACGTACATGGTGACGGCGGGTGTGCGGCCGCGCGTGTCGGTGAAGGGCGCGCGCACGCCGACAGCGGCGCGAACATGCTGGCGGCGACTGACGGTGACCTGCATTTCCGGCAGGACGTCCCAGTCGGTTTTTGCGCCATCGACGAGATTGCGAGTGGCGAGGAATTCCACCATGGGGCTCCACATGCGTCCGAGCATGTGATCGGACGCGAAGGTTTGACCGACGGCGGTGCGATAGAAGATGGATTGCGGCGAGATGTCGGGATGACGCGGGAGATCTGCGCCCATCTGGAACTGTACGAAGGTATTGGTGGGGAAAAGCTGATCGAAGGCGGCGAAGGGCTCAAACGTGGTGGTGCCGCGTCCGAAGCCGCGGGTGCTGTCGCCGGTGGGGGGCAGGATGCCGCCCTGAAGGCTGAGGATGGAGCCGGTGCGCAGGTTGGAGTACATGACGCGCTTGAGGCCGAAGGTGATGTCCCCGGGACCGTTCTGCCACTGATGATTCTGATCCTGATTGTTCAGCGGGAAGTCGACTTCGAGCTGGTTTTTTACGCCGAAGCGCTGCTCGTGGATAAAGTCAGTGGTGAAGCCGGGCGCGCTGCTGGCGTTTGCGGCTGTGGAGATGACGAATTCGTCTTCCGGATAGGCTTTTTCGGTGACGAGCGCACGCGGGAGATTGAGCTCTCCGCGAGGCCAATGCGGATTGGTGCAGAAGGTACGCAGGTAGGCGACGACGTCGTCGATGTCCGCGGAGGAGAGCAACTCGCCGAAGGCCGGCATGATGGTGGAAAAGCCGCGGGATGGGCCGCCGTGGACAATGATGGCCTTCCACGTGGCGTTGGCCTCCGCAGTGGTCTGCGAGCACTGCGTGAAGTCGGGGAAGGTGCTGGGGCGCAGGAACTCTGTGCTGGACTGGGGAGCGCCTTTGCCGAGGTCACCATGACAGGCGATGCAGCCAGCGTTGTAAATCTGTTTGCCGTGCGTGGCGCTGGGCGGTTTGGGATAGCGAAGCGTTTGCGAGCGGGAGGTCAGCGTGGCTGCACAGAGGGCAAGGCAGATGCAGACGAGCAACGCAAACGTAGCGGGCTTGGAACAATTGCGGAGACGCATTCCAGAGATGCTTCTTCGAGAGACGCAGCTAAAGATGGGCCTCCGCGGGATTCGATTTTGGTCGCGACCGGCTTTACCCTGCATCAGAATCGTTGGGCCTGAGGATCGACAGCCGCCGCCCTTAACCCGTTGCACGATATCGCTGCTTTTACTTTGGATGCACATGAGCCGGCGCGCCAAACAGTTGTCTTCAGGTTGTTACCCAACGCAATCACGACGATGCGCTCGGCGAAGCAGCACCGGGCTGCGAACGAGCGTGTCCCGCGTGGTTACGCAACGACGGTTGTAGCTTCTTCGCATGTTCGCCACTCGACATTAATTGGAGCTGAATCTTTTTCTCGTGACCAAGGTGACGAAACCGCGTCTCCCTGTCATCCCATGAGGAGACCCCTCAGGAGGGATCCCGAATGTATCACCATGTAAAGAAACTTATGTATGACGTCAATGTCGGCGAGCCTGATCCGCGCTTCGGAAAGATTCTTCTAGAGCAATTCGGCGGCGCGAACGGCGAGCTGGCCGCAGCTATGCAGTACACCATTCAAGGCTGGAGCTGCGATGATCCCCAGCGCAAAGATCTGCTGATGGACATCGGGACGGAAGAGATCAGCCATCTGGAGGTTGTGGGTGCGCTTATCCGGATGCATTTCAAGCCGATGAAAACAGCGTTGGCAGACGCCGAACAGGACCCTTTGGTCGCGGTGACAGGCGGCGGGGGGCTGAACCTGTTCAACTCCGCCGGCAATCCGTGGACGGCGGACTACCTGAAGATTTCCGGTGAGCTGGATGTCGATCTGCGCAACAACATCGCTGCCGAGGCGCGCGCGAAAATTACTTACGAGCGCCTGATGCACCTGACCGACGACGCGGGCTCGAAAGCGGCGCTGCAGTTTCTGATGACGCGCGAGATCACGCACATGAAGGCGTTCACCGCCGCGCTGGACAGCCTTGGCACGGGCCGCTTTTCCATCGGCAAACTGCCGCCGACTCCGGGCGTTGTCGATGAGTACTACAACGACTCTACGGGCGAGGGGCCGCTGGGCACGGACGGCGTGGGTAAGTGGATCACGCAGGATGGTCTGCGGGTAGCGGACACTCCGGAGTTTATCCAGGCGATCGGCGAGAGCATCCGAAAGGGCGAAGACCTGGCGCGTAAGTCGAGTCGCGTGTCGCCTGATCCGGAGAGACTACCGAAGTCTGCTTAGCTGCAGAATCTGTTCCGGGAAACAAATCGTTATACTGGGCGGCGACATGTCGCCCAGAAAACTTCTACTGACTCTTCTCTGCCTACTTGTGTTTCTCTCGTGCGTTGTTTTTGCGGAAGCGCAGGGAACCGTGCCCACATTCAAGCGGAGCGTCGGAGCGAATTCCTACACGCTTGCCGGGCGCGACCCGGCACAAAAAGGCACGACGGTGATTCCCACCGTACTCGTGCCGGTTACGCTTACGTTTCCGGGCAAGACAGTGCGCGTGAGCGCGGAGCCAGATGTAGCTCGCATTCTGAAGTCGCCGATCTTTTCGAAATACGCCTTCCCGGGCGAAAAAACGCAGTACGCAGATGCCCTGCTCCACGCCACTTTTCCTACGGACAAGAAGGGTCACACGCGGCTGGGCAAGCCGGAGGTGAAGCCGGTGACGATCGCGGTCCCGGCTGGCTACGGCTATCTGCTTACTTCGAAGAGCAGCGGCAGATCGTTTGCAGTGGTGGACTCGGAATTTGTGGAGAAGGAGATATTCCGGCAGATTCCGCGGCAGGACGGCAAACTAGTCCTGGCCGTGACGCACAACAGTACCTACTATGCAGCCGCCGATGCGACCGTGTGCTGCGGTTGGGGTACGCACGGCGTGGACGCTGCTACCGGAAACTCGTTTGTGCTTGGCTCGTATCTTGCCGAGTCGCCGGCGATTGTGACGGATCGCGATGTCCAGCCGCTGACGCAGCAGCTTGCGGAATTTGTGAACGATCCGCTGCACGATCCGCAAAGTTACTTTCGCACGGCGACTGCACCGGGCAACTACTTTGCCGCATGGGTCTCCGGCCAGGACGAATCCGGGTGTGGTGGCGGAGGCGTGGGGTCGAACTACTTTCTGCTTGAGCCCACGAATACGAATGCGAAGAATGGCTTTCCCGCCTCTGCGGCGTTCGACGCGCGTGCCGGCGGATTTACGTATCACCTGCAGAACGTTGCGCTGATGCCGTGGTATCTGGCGGGAGCCGCGCCGGCGGGCAGCGTCTACAGTTTTCCTGATGCACATGCGCTCCCTGCGCCGGCTGTGCCGTGTCCGGACCGCATGGCGCGCATGAATGGCGCGGAGCCTACGGCGGCGCCAGCGCCGGCGAGCGGACAGGCGAATGGGCATCGGCTGATTGGCTACTGGACCGGCTCGCGCTATAGCTCCGCTGCGCCGTTTCCGCTGCATGAGATTGCACCGCAGTGGGATGTGATCCTGGTCGCCTTTGCCTCGCCGGAGAAGAACGCTCCGGACGGCACGCTGCAGTTCCGGCTGCCGCGCGGCATTACGGCCGATGAGTTGAAGGCCGACATCGCACAGCTCAAGAGCCAGGGTAAGAAGGTGATGATTTCGCTGGGTGGCGGCGGCGAATACTTCAAGCTAGACGATACGAAGGATCTTCCGAACTTCGTCAATTCTGTCACTGACATCGTTACAACCTACGGCTTCGATGGCGTGGATATCGACTTCGAGACGCCGTCGCTCGATCTTGCGGCGGGTGACAACGATTTCCGACATCCTACGACGTCTTCCGTCGTTAACCTGATTGCCGGTCTGCGGCAGCTTCGCGAGCATTTCGGCGCGGGGTTCATGATCAGCCTGGTGCCGGAAGGCACGCAGATTCCTTCCGGATATGTGAGCTACGGAGGGCAGTTCGGATCGTATCTGCCGCTGCTCGATGGATTGCGCGACATTCTGTCGTTCGTGGATGTGCAGGACTACAACACGCCTCCGCTGGAGGGACTGGACGGCGAGATCTATGAATCGAGCTCGGTTGACTATCATGCGGCGATGACGGAGTTGCTGCTGCACGGCTTCAACGTCGGTGGCGATCCTGCGCACTTCTTTCCGCCGATGGCGGCGGACAAAGTAGCGGTCGGCTTTCTCACCGGCTACAACAAGCCGGAAATTGTGAGCCAGGCGATGGACTATATCATCGCGGGCAAAGCTCCGGCCGGAAGCACTTACAAGCTTCTCCAACCTGCCGGCTATCCATCGCTCATCGGGGCGATGTTCTGGACGATCGATGCGGATCGTCATGAGAACTACCGGTATTCGAACCTGATTGGGCCGCAGCTTCACGGTTATCCGGCGAAGTAGATATGCGTTTCGCACTGCAGTCCGTCGCGTCGATGGCTCTTACAGCTCTCTTCGCGCCGGGCGCGGCCTGCGGGCAGGCGAATGTTCAGCGTCACGATTTCTTTGTCACCAGCGATCCCGGCATCCGCCTGTTTGTGCGGGAGGTCTCGGCGTCCCGTGCTGCTTCGCATCTGCCCATGCTGCTGATCCACGGGGCGCGCATTCCGGGGATTGCGTCCTTCGATCTGCCGGTGGCTGGCGGCTCGCTGGCGGCGGATTTGGCGACACGCGGGTTTGATGTGTATGTGCTCGATGTCCGCGGCTATGGACGCTCGAGCCGTCCAGCGGAGATGGACGCGCCTCCGAATGCGCATTCGCCGCTGGTGCGCTCGAACGAAGCGGTGCGCGATATTGCGGCGGCGGTTGACTGGATCGGGCATCGGGAACATGTAACTGCTGTTGCGCTGTTTGGTTGGGCTGCGGGCGCGCAGTGGGCGGGCTACTATGCGAGTCTTTATCCGGAGAAGGTCTCGGCGCTGATCCTGCTCAACGCGCTTTACCGAGGCGATACAGCGGAGCCGCTGGTGGGCCACGGCTCCGATCTGGAAGACCCAGCACAGGTCGGCCGCTACAACGAGCGCGGTTGCGGCGCCTATCGCTGGAACACCGCTGACTCGTTGACGCGCGAGTGGGAGCGCGATATTCCTATCGCGGACAAAGATCAATGGCGCGATCCGGCAGTGGCGCAGGCGCTGATCGAACAGTCGCTCGGGAGCGATCCCGAGAGCGCGTCGCAACATTTGGCAGCTTTCCGCTCGCCGTGCGGCGCTCTGGAAGACAGCTTCTATCTGGCGACCGGACACGAGCTGTGGGACGCGACCCTTATCACCGCACCCACGCTGATCCTGGTGTCAGAACGAGATTTCTGGTCGCGACCTATCGATCGCGAGAACCTGATCCGCGACCTGGTGCATGCAAAGCGCGTGAAGCTGGTGATGCTGCCGAACGCGACGCACTTCGTGCATCTGGACCGGCCGGAGCGCGGGAGGAATCAGCTTATTGATGAGACGACGGCTTTTGTGAAGGGCGCCGTTCACTGAAGTTCGTGGTCGGTGGTGGCATTGTGTCTCGTATCCCACCCTTCGCTTTCCACCCCAACCTGCGAAAAGCGCGCAGCTTGGGGACCCCGGTTCGCTCAGGATGGGGCACCCTTTTCGATTTGCATAGTTGGAATGGACCATTGCTCGCGGTTTCGTTGAGCGCATAGACTCGCTTCCCGACTGGATACTTCCATGCAACGGAGCATTATGCGCCTCCCCCACAGCTTCCTCCGCCGTCTGCTTTCACTTGCTTGTCTTGTGCCGGCATTTGCTCTGGTGCAGGCGCAGTCGCAGCCCGCAGTTCCGATGAACTACAACTTCCCGCATAGCTATACCAATCCGCTGAGGCTCGAGCTGGCCAATGGCCAGCCCGCGGTGAGTTGTCCGGATCCTGCGATCTATCACCAGCAACAGCGCGGCGGCGATACCTGGTATCTGTACTGCACGGGCGATCCGCTGAACGCGCAGGACCTGGATGCGAACGGCAATCCGCGCGCGCACCTGATCACGCAATTCCGGTCGTGGGACCTGATTCACTGGACTTACATCGGCGATGCCTTCTCGCAGACGCCGGCCTGGGTGGGGAATGCGACGGCGCAGTTCTGGGCGCCAGCGGTGAAGTTCCTGAACGGCAAGTACTACATGTATTATGTGGCGCCGAACACGCTGGCCGGCGGCGCGGCGATTGGGGTGGCAACGGCAACGACGCCTGCCGGTCCGTGGATGGATGCGGGCGCGCCGGCTGTTCCGAATGAGCCTGCCTTCTGCTGCGCTGGGTCGCAACGCGCGGTGATTGATCCGGATGTGATTGCCGACGATTCAGGGCAGCTCTATATTTCGTACGGCTCGTTTTTCGGCGGCATCAGCGTGCGCAAGCTTTCGGCTGACGGGCTCACCTCCGATGCCTCTTCCGAAAAGCTCATCGGCATTGACAACTTCGGCGAGGGCGGCGCGTTCTGGAAGCATGACGGCTGGTTCTACCTCTTCTTTTCGACTTCGAACTGCTGCGACGGGCCGCTGACCGGCTACACAGTGATGGTGGGCCGGGCGCGCACGCCGATGGGGCCGTTCCTGGATAAGAACGGGATCGATCTGACGAACTTTGCGCCCGGCGGCACGTTCGCGGTTGCGGCGAATGGAAATACTTTTGTTGGCCCGGGCGGCAATGTTGTTTTCACAGACGACGGCGGTCAGGACTACATGCTGTACCACGCGGTGAGCACGGTAACGCCGTATCTTGCCGGCTTTCCCGGCGTTACGATCCGGCCGGCGCTGATTGATCCCATCGACTGGGTGGATGGGTGGCCGGTGGTTCGCGGCGGCTATGGGCCGTCGAACACGCCGCAGCCGGCGCCGGCTGCGCAGCCGTGGGAGTACAACACGTACCGCACGCGCATTCGTCCGAACGACGAGCCGGGCAAGCTGATTGCGTCACTCTCGGATGAGTTCAACGCGAATACGCTTTCGACGCACTGGCATTTTCTCCATCCGAATGCGGACAACACGTACCTGCTGACCGGCTCGAGCTATCAGGTGGAGACGCAAGGACCGGACGAGAATTCCGACCCGCAGCAGGTCTCGATTCTGGCTGAACCTACGCCTGCCGGTGACTGGATGGTGGAGACCAAGATGACGACCAGCGTGCCATTTGATAACAGTTGCTGCTACAACTTTGCGCAGGGCGCGCTGTTCATCTACGGCAACGACCAGAATTCTATTAAGCTCGATGCCTTTCCGAACTTCGATGTGCGGGTGACGGAGTTTGGCAAGCAGATGGGGCCGGTACCGGCGAACTATCCGACTTACGATCATCAGTACGTTGGGCAGGCGGGTTCCACTACGTGGCTGCGGATTGCGAAACACAGCAACGGAGCCAATGGCGAGCTCTACACCGCCTATACGTCCACGGACGGCGAACACTGGATTCGTGGGGGCACATGGCAGCATAGGCTCGGCTCGGGTGCGCAGATTGGGATTGCCGCGGAGAACATTGCGGGGTTCACCATCAACTTCGATTATGTGCGGGTGTATCGGCTGCAGTAGTCAGCGGGGTGCGCAGGGACAGCAGATCCCTCCACTCCGCCGGTCACGCTTATGCGGAACGGCTTCGGTCGGGATGACGATGAAGACGGGGGTGGCTTCGCTCCGCCTTTGTGGTATCCCACCCTTCGCTTTGCTCAGGATGGGGCACCCGGTTTGTGGCGCTTCCGGCTTTAGAGGAGCTTTTCCATCAGGATGAAGTGGCCGGGGATGGTCATCTTCTCTACCAGCACGGGCGGGTACTCCTGCGTGCCGGTTTCCGCATAGCCGAGGCGGCGATAGATGGGCAGCAACGCCTCCGCGCGCGGGCTTACGACGCGCAGGTCCATCGAGCGGCATCCCTGCCGGCGCGCGAACTCCTCTGCCGCAGCGTTCAACTGCTTGCCTAACCCTCCACCCTGCCGCGCAGGATCGATGGACAGCAAGCCGAGGTAGGCGCGATCGCCGCACGGCTCCACGTAGACGCAGCCTGTGAGCGCGCCGTTCTCCTGCTTCACCAGGAAGGTTCCGCGCTCCCACAGCGCTTCGTACTCGCCGTCGTTCTGCAGCCGGTCGCCGCCGCCTTTTTTGAGGAAGCGCTCTATTTCGAATGCCTGGTTGATGAGACGCCGTATGGGTTCGCGATCTAAGGCGGTTGCGATGCGGATCGTCCCTGCGACACCAGCCGTGGGTTCGTCTGCCTGTACGTTGTTCATATGCATAGATTCTCCAACAGCGTGGGCGATTCGTGTAACCTCGCCTTCCCGGCCTCGTCTCACCTCGTGGAGATCGCGGGGCTGGCCATCCAGCGGACGACATGCCGCGTACTTCGGATGAGGTTGTTCATGCGTATTCTGCTTGCCTTCGTTCTCGCCATGTCTCTGACCGGCTGCATGGCTCGTGCGGCTACACACCCGCCCATTCCGCCGCCCAATACTGACGCCTCCCTTGCAAAATCCGGCGGCACGCAGACCGCGGTCTTCGCGGGCGGCTGTTTCTGGGGAACGCAGGCTGTCTTCGAGCGCGTGAAGGGCGTGCTGAAGACGACTACCGGCTATTCGGGAGGATCGGCGTCCACCGCCACGTACGATCAGGTCACCACGGAGACCACCGGGCAGGCTGAATCGGTGCAGGTGGTCTTTGATCCCTCGAAGATCACCTATGGGCAGTTGCTGCGCATCTACTTTTCCGTCGCGCATGATCCGACGCAGCTGAACCGGCAGGGGCCGGATGTGGGCAGCTCGTATCGCTCGGCGATTTTCTATGCCAACGACGAGCAGAAGCGCCTGGCGACGGCGTACATCCAGCAGCTTGACGCCGCGCATGTGTTTCCAAAGCGCATCGTCACGCAGGTGGTTCCGCTGAAAGGCTTCTACCGCGCGGAGGACTATCACCAGGATTACGCGCTGAAGAATCCTGACAACCCTTACATCCTGGTGTGCGATCGCCCGAAGATTGCGGCGCTGAAGCAGCAGTTCCCGGATTTGTTTGTCGATTACACGGGCAGCAAGGAGTAGGCCGCACATTCCGTGGCTGACGTGGGACACTCGATAAAGAGGCGCCCATGTGTGGAAGATATGTTCGCAGGTCAGACAAGCAGCGCATTGCGGACCATTTCCATGTTCATGGGCCATCGCTGCCGGAGTTTGGTCCTTCCTGGAATATTGCCCCGCAGACCTTCCAGCCTGTTGTCCGGCTGAGCCGGGAGAGCGGCGGACGCGAGATCGTTCTGATGCGGTGGGGACTTGTCCCTTACTGGGCGAAGGACGCGAAGATGGGCGCGCGGAGCATCAATGCGCGCGCAGAAACTGTGGCCACAGCTCCTGTATTCCGTGACGCCTTCCGGTACCGCCGCTGCCTGGTGCCAGCGGAGGCCTTTTATGAGTGGCAGAAGCTCGATGCAAAGACAAAGCAGCCGTTCGCGATTGCCATGAAGGATGGCTCACCCTATGCGTTCGCCGGAGTGTGGGACCGCTGGAAGGATCCGGCGACACGAGAGCCGCTGGAGACGTTCGCCATCATCACCTGCGATCCGAACGAACTGCTGCAGACGATGCACGATCGGATGCCGGTGATTGTTCCGCCGAAGGACTACGAGCGCTGGCTGGCGCCGGCACATCCGGGGCAATTGCCTGTCGACCTGTTGCGGCCGTTCCCAGCGGAAGAGATGACTGCCTGGAAAGTGAACGCGGGAGTGGGAAATGTGCGAAACGATACTCCGGGATGCATAGAGCCGATGTAACGCCTGACTGGCCTCGCGATCAGCGGATGTCACCCATCAATAGATATGGAAATTGACCTCTACGGGTACGGCTTTGGCCGCCCGAAGATTGCGGCGCTGAAGCAGCAGCTCCCGGCTCTCTTTGTCGACTACAAGGGCGACAAAGAGCGCGGGGAACGGAGGTCGCTGTCTTTTGTGCCGCCGATTACGAATGTGCTTCTATAGATGCGAAATCCGTCAGCCATCTAGCGTGACCAGTAGTCAGCGATTCGGCGAATTTTTGCGCCTTCGAATTCAAAGATGGTGACCTGATGCCGGCTCTGTGGCTTCCAGCTGTTGTCCTTTTGTTTTTCCTCGAAGGAGACGTCCTGGTCCAGGACTACTAGATTTGCCACGGCAATCCGTTGCCTGATCGCGATGTGGGCGCGTCGAGAGAGGCCCAGGAAGTTGACCATGCCTTGACGGATCCGGTCTCTTCCTTCGATTTTCATTTTCACGACCGGATCTTCATAAGTGAGATTATCCGTGCCGAAATTCAGGAAAGCGTCCACATCGGCGGCGGTGGCATCCTGCTGCATTGTCTTCTGCCGTGCGGCGATCGCCTGTTCCGCCACCCTCTCCGTCTGCCTGGGAAGATCGCTCGCAGAAACGGAACAGGTGATGGCGAGGACGAAGACGCAGAGTTTGGTGAGACTTGCTGCCATACGTTCACCAGAATGCCGATGTTCGTTCACGGCGATTTAGCACTACCGCTAAATGACACTGCAGGTTGCCGCTCTCTCCTTAGTAGATGTGGAAATTGACTTCGATGGTGATCTCTACGGGGACGGGTTTTCCCTGGTATGTGGAAGGCTTGAACTTGTACTGCTTGACGGCTTCGATTGCTTTTTCGTCCAGTCCCATGCCCAGCTTGCGTACTACGCGGATGCGCTGCGGCATGCCGTGCGCGTCCACGATCAAGCTGACCACTGAGACGCCCTGATACTTGGCGCGGCGCGCTTCGTCGGAGAACTCGGCGTCGACGGAGTAGATCAGCACCGGCGGCGAGACTCCGCCACCGACATGATAGAGGCCTCCGCCGTAGCCGCCGCCTTCACCCGGTCCGTAGCCCGCGCCGGATCCGGAACCGATACCGCCGCCGTCGCCCGAGCCGAGGCCTGCGCCCGAGCCGGTGCCGTTGGCCGCGGGCCCGACGATGTTGGTGCGCGGATCGCCCAGGTTGGGCAGGTTGTTGTTGGGCAGCGCGATGTTGGGCGGCATCTTGATGGTGGGCTCGACCGCGAGCTTGGGATGCGGGTTCACGGCCAGCATGGGCGGCGTGATGGGGGTCTCAGAAAACTTGGGCAGCCGACCCTTGGGCGCCTGCACCAGCTCGTGCGCGCCGCCGCCACCGCCGCCACCCATGGCCGGACCCTTGGGCGCGATGGGACGGAAGGGCGAGATATCGACGCTGGCCACCTGCGGCTTGGGCGGAGGCGGCACTATATGCTTGCGCGCTTCGATGATGAGAAAGATGATCAGCGCGATGATGGCGACGTGCGCACCGACCGACAGCGATGTCGATAATGGGCTGCGCTTGACGCGGAACGGATCCGCCACCGCTACCGCATGCGAGGTCAGCACCAGCGGCGGCAGCGTCTCCCGCTGGAACATGCCACGCACGTTGCCCAGCATCGCCCGCCATACCGGCTCGTCCACCACTGGGTTGAATAACAAAGGCTCCGGCGGGGCTGTGCGGACAGGCACACCGGCGCCGTTCATGGGTGTTCCGTTCATCGGTGTTCCGTTCATCTGCGTTCCGTTCATCTGGGCCTCAATTCCAGAGGCTAACGATGCCGGCGCAGCTTCGCGCCTGAGCGCGTGACGAAGCTGGGCTTCCAAGTCTTCGATTTCATTCGGATTGTCCGTTGTTCGCGACATAGCGATAGCTTGAACCTCTCAATTGGCCGGCCGCTGCGCCCCCCCGCGTGTCGACCGCTGTTGCATCCTGGCCCGCAATACCTTCAAAGCCCGCTGCAGGTGACTCTTCACCGTGGCTACCGGCATGCCCAGCAGCTCCGCAATCTCCTCCGGCCCCAGCTCTTCCTGGTAGCGGAGCACGATGACGGTTCGCGGCACGATGGGCAAGGAGGCAATTCTCTGCCGCAAACGCTCCGCCAACCATGGATCGTTTTCCGGCGCTGCCACCGCGGGCTCGGCCATGCCCGGATCTGCGAAGCTGATCGCGGCGTGATCCTGCGGCCGGCGGAGACGGCGGCGGGCCTCGTCGATAGCGCGATGCACGGTGACCCGGCGGAGCCAATGGACCACATGCTCTTCAGATGCGAGCGAGGGCAGCTCGTCGTGGAGCCGCAAAAATACATCCTGCGCCACCTCCTCGGCCAGCGACGGGTCGCGCACGATGCGGCGGGCAATGCTGAACACCATCGACTGGTGCTGACGCAGGAGCAGGCGGAAGCTGTCATGCGATGGTTGCAGGTGGCCACCCTGAGGCCGGCGACCGTGCCGGAGTTTGATTGCGACCTTCACTCTGAAATACGCACGGGCGAGAAAAGAGTATGCAGTTTTTCTCGCGCGCCTCGGAATATCACTTGAGATGCCCCGCCAGGAACTTCGCCATGGCGCGGTTCGCCTCCAGGGACTCTGGCAGCTCCGGGTCGTACCAGAAGGCGTGGGGCAGCCCGTCGAAGACCATCAGCCGCGCATCATCGCCCGCTCGCAGGAAGGCACGATGGAGGTCCGTGGTGCCGCTGAGCAGCAGGTCGCGTCCGCTGGTGACAAACAGCGTGGGCGGCATGCCTTTGAGGTCGGCATAGATCGGTGAGAGCACCGGGTCCTTCAGGTCCGCTCCGCTGACGTAGGCGAGCGGCTTTTCCTCGCCGGGGAGCGCGAGATATCCGCTGAAGCCGCGCAGTCCATACAGATGCACCGAATCGCCGGTCCGCGCGAAATCTCCCGTGCCGCTGAAGATGCCGAGCGCGGCGGGCTCTGGCAAGGATAGCTGCTTGAGCTTGACGGCTACTTCGCCGGTGAGGATCGCACCCGCGGATGTGCCGTAGATGGCGATCTGCTCCGGCTTGTGGGTCTTTAGCAGCTCGCGATAGACGGCGACGGCATCGTCGACTGCGGCGGGGAATGGATGTTCCGGCGCCAGGCGATACAGCGCGGCGACCACCGGGACCCGCGCGTAGTAGGCGATGGGGATCGATTCCGTGAAGCTGCCGGAGTCCGAATCGAAGCCGCCGCCGTGCAGGTCCAGCAGCACCTTGTCGGCATTTGCCCTGGGCACATGCAATGGCGTGACGCGCCGCACCGGAACGCCGGCGAGCGTGTCGTTGGCAACGGTTACGGGGCAGATCTTGCGCCACTGCTTCTCGGCGCGCGCTGTGTAGGCATCAGTCGAGGCACGCCGCTGCGCCAGGGGGATATCGGCTTTTGCATCGGTGGCCGGATGACGCAACGTTGCCTGCGCCTGCGGGCTGAGCGACGGCGGCACGGGCACGACGCGGCCGACGTGGGCCATGCCATTGGGCTCAATGTAGCTGGAATTTTGCGAGACGGCTGTCTGTGCGGTTGTCGAAACTGGCGGGGGTGCCTGCTGCTGCCCCAAAGCCGGCCATGCGGTGAGCATTCCCAGTGCGCACGCCCATGGCGCGATGCATCGCTTCATCCGTTGTTTTCCTCCGGAGTTCCTGTTCCGTCAATGTACTCCTGCGGAAAGCGCAACGAAGGGAAAGAAGGTAGAGATCGCTACTGGAAGGCCATCGACAGGTCGGTGGTCCGAAGGCGACTGGCGAAGCGCTTGCGGAGCTCCAGCCGGGCGCGATGCCGGCGCGACTTTACCGTCGCCACTGGACGCTCCATGTGGGCGGCGATCTCTTCGAGGGAGCGGTCGTCGAAGAACTGCATCCGCAGTACGGAGCGGAGCGATTCCGGCAGCGAGCGGAGCGCCGCATAGAGCAGCCGGTTCCGCTCCATCAGCAACAGCCGCTGTTCCTGCGAGATGGGGCGGCGCGACCGGGCGCTGCCCGCCTCCAGCACGGCGGTCAGCGTGCTCACGTCTGCCATCTCTTCGAGGCGCATGCGCGTTCGCTTGCGCTGCGACTGGAAGACCTCGTTCATCAGCACGCGCGTGATCCAGGTGGAGAAGCGCGACTCCCCGCGGAAGCCCGCGAGCCCCTGCCATGCCTTTAGCATGGTCTGCTGCACGGCGTCTTCGGCGTCCTGCGCGGTCAGCCGGTGCTGCAGGGCCAGCTTCAGCAGACGTCCGTGGTGGCGTGTGAACAATTCGGAGAACGCGCCGTGGTCGCCGGCGCGTGCCGCATCTACAAGCTGTTCGTCCGTCAAAGGGTTCGCTCCTGGGTGTGGCTAAGCGGCGCTTTCTCCACCCCAACCTGCGAACACCGCGCAGTTTGGGGACCCCGGTTCGCGCCGATATTGAACGGTAGGTACAGCAGGTCCTTCACTCCACCTTCGGTTACGTTCAGGATGACGAGGTGGTGAACTCCGTTACGTTCAGGATGACAAGCTTCCATATCCAACTCCCGCTTCTAGTGCATTGCTGCGCCGCCGCGCGACTTCCGCATCACGAAGGGCAGCGGAATCATGAAGAGTGACGCGATAGCGAAGAAGCGAATGATGTCGATGTAAGAGAGCATTGCTGCCTGCCGCTGCAATTGCTGGTAGAGCCGGAGCATTGCCCCTGAGTTCGCGCTTGCTATCGACAGGCCGCCGGTTACGAGCTGATGGCTCATCTGCGTGGTTGCTCGCAGATAGGGTGCTGCGCCGCCGGTGATGTGCGCGCCTAGATAGGACTGGTGGCGCTGCGCCTGCCGCGCCAGCAGGGTGGACACGATGGCGGTGCCGACCGAGCCGCCCATGTTGCGCGCGAGGTTGGTGAGGCCGGAGACGTCGTTGTTGTTCTCCATCGGGACCCCCACGTAAGAGAGCGTCTGGATGGGAATGAAGAGGAAGCCGAGCCCGCACGCCTGAAAGAAGCGCAGCCACGCGGTGTAGCCGAGGCTCATGGAGAGATGAATCGTCGTCATGTGGAACAGTGCAAGGGACGTAATGGTGAAGCCGAAGGCGAGCAGGTAGCGGGCATCCACACGCGCAATCAGGATGCCCACGATGGGCATGCAGATGAGGGTGGCGATGCCGCCGAGGGAAAGCGTTTTGCCGGCATTGAGCGCGGTGTAGCCCATGATGGTCTGCAGCATCTGCGGAATCAAGATGGTGGTGCCGTAGAGCGCGATGCCGAGGATGAACATCATGAGGAAGGAGAGCGCGAAGGTTCGGCTGCGAAAGAGGCGCAGCTCGATGACCGGCTTCTGACCCTTGCGGATCTGCCGAAGCTCCCACACGAGCAGCGCGGCGATGCTGGCGATGCAGATGATGGTGAAGGTGGTGATGAAGTGCGAACCGAACCAGTCATCTTCCTGGCCCTTGTCCAGCACGACTTCCAGGCAGCCGAAGCCGAGCGCGGTGAGAAGGAAGCCCATGTAGTCGATTTTGATGAGGCCGGCGCGTGCCTTCTTTACCGCTGCAATCAAATGCGGCGGGTCCTCGACGACGCGGTTGGTGAGGTACATGGAGATGAGGGCCACCGGGACGTTGATGAAAAAGATCCAGCGCCACTGATAGTTGTCCGTAATCCATCCGCCGACGAGCGGGCCGATGGCAGGCGCGGTGACAACGGCGAGACCATAGAGCGCGAAGGCCTGGCCGCGCTTTTTGGGCTCGAATGTATCGGCGAGGATGGCCTGCTCGGAGGTGGCTAGGCCGCCGCCGCCGAGGCCCTGCAACACGCGGAAGAAGAGGAGCATTCCCAACGAGGGCGCAAGCCCGCACAGGAGCGAGCTGGCGCCGAACATCGCGACACAGGTCATGTAGAAGCGCTTGCGCCCGATCAGCGTGGCGAGATAGCCGCTGATGGGCAGGATGACGGCGTTGGCGACGAGATAGCAACTGATGACCCAGGTTGCTTCATCCTGGCTGGCCGCGAGTGAACCGGCGATGTGCGGGAGGGAGACGTTGGCGATGGAGGTGTCCAGCACCTCCATGAAGGTGGCGAGCGTGACGGTGAGCGCGATGGCCCAGGGATTGTGGCGGGGCTTCCAGACTGCGTGTTGGGCCGGCTGCTGCGCCGTGGTCGCCATATCGACAAAATAGTACCATCCGGTACATTAAAGCAAGTCGCCGAACCGGAAGCTTGTCACATTCGCTATGCTGGATTTGATGAAAGAAAAAAAGACAGGCCGGGCAACCAGCACAGCCGCTGTGAAAAAGCGGCCGTCTGGGCAGCGCCGATCTGAGCCTCGCCGATCTGGGCAGCGGAGATCTGGGCGCGGCCGTCCGCCGGCGGAAGAAGTGGCCGCACGTGCGGAACGTCTGCTGGATGTGGCGACGGAGGTCTTTTTAGCCGAGGGCTTCAAGGGCGCCAGCATGAGCGAGATCGCCCGGCGCGCAGGCGCCTCCAAGCAAACGCTGTATGCGCGTTATCCCAGTAAGGCGGCGCTGTTCGCGGCGCTGGTGGAGCGCAAAGCCTCGCATCTTTTTGAAACCATCGGACCGCTCGGCGAAGACCGGAGTCTGCGCGAGACGCTTGTTCATTGCGGATCGTCGTTGCTGGAGCTTGTCCTCTCCGAAGATGCGCGCGGCGTGCATCGCGTCGTCATCGCGGAGTGCATGGAATTCCCTGAACTCGCGGAGATCTTCTGGGAGCGCGGTCCGGGGCGCGTGCGCGCGATGCTTGCCGAGTATCTGCGGGCACAGCAGAAATCAGGAGAGATCCGCTGCGACGATCCTGAGCAGGCGGTTGAAGTCCTGCTTGGCCTGGTGGTGAGCGGAGCCAGCCTGCGCGCGTGGCTTGGCATCCAGCCAACATTGGTCAGAACACCGGCGCAGCGGAAGGCGTGGGTCAAGTATGCCGTCGATGTTTTTCTTTCATCGATGCAGACGCGATCCTGATCCGCGGTTCCCGAGTAATACAGCTAACTCCACATGCGCGCTGCCCATGCAGCGAAGGTATGCCAAGCGGCCGTTGTCGCCAGCGGCATACGCGTCTCTTCGGCCAGTATCAGAAGGAGGCTGGACCATAACGTCGCCTTGTTCACGCGACGGTTGGACCAGTAGTCATATGCCATCAGGATGGCGAGGAAGACATACATCATGAGGCTGACGACGTGCAGGCGGGCATGCACCCAGTGCATGGGAAGACGAAAAATGGCGGCTCCCATCAGCGTGGCGGTCGCCACATAGATGAGGCGTTTGTGCTCGGCGGGCCGACGGCGGGCGCGGTAGGCGAAGACGAGGAGCACCGCGAAGACCATCATTTCGGAGAGCGAGACGATGTAGAACTCCTCGCTGGCGATGCGGCCCTCAGGGATGTGGCGCACCATAGAATCGGTAGCCGCCAGGGTCCCCACCACTACCATGAACGCGCCCAGTGCAAACATGCCGAAGCCGAGCCACTGATGGATTTTGAGGCGGTGCGACGCTACGAGCACGGATTGCACGATGAGCAGAACAATCCATGCGGTGAATGCGGCGCCGTGGACGTGAAGGATGGGGCTGGCCAAATGGGCGTGCGTCATGGCGGCAAGAAAGTAGGTAGGCGCAAACCCGGCAAAGACGGTAGCGAGCATGACGACCGACACGGTCGTGAAGAACAGGTGATCGTAACGACGGCCGGGCAGGCGCGAGACTGCGTTCGCGTGCCCTGCGGGTGCGGTAACCATGATCGCTCCAGGTGGCCCGAATCGATTGTGCTAAGGGGATGCCGCATCGTAGGACCATTGCCATCCAGCGGCAAGCGCTAAGTGCGGACTGGCCGTCCGAGGCAAAAGCGCCTTTGGCGCGTTCCATGGGGTTCGCTTCCTTTTGGTCGCTCACGTTTGAACTGTGGGTGACCTGTGAGAACGGCAGGTCTCTTGACTGCGCGGCTTCGCCGCTTCAGTCGAGACAACGGAACGTCTCAGAGATCGCGTCAAGTATCGCGTCGACGGAGCGAGGGCTCAAGGCAGCGATGACGCTTCGATCGTCGAGGGCAGAGGCGCGCCTTCGAGAGCGGCGAACTTTGCCGGTGAGCAGCACGCTTTCGCGAGTAATGCGCGGTCCTTCTGCATTGCTTTGTCGGTCTTGAGCGATGCGAGCGTCTGGTCGAGGATCTGCGCGGCTCCGGCGTTGGGCGGGGTCACGATGCGGTAGTGCATCCACTTGCCCTCACGCCGCGCGGCAACCAGGCCCGCACGGCGCAGATACGCGAGATGGCGCGAGATCTTGGGCTGCGGCTGCTCGAGCACCTGGACGAAATAGCAGACGCAGAGCTCCTGACCGCCCATCAGGTTGAGCAGCCGGAGCCGGGTGCGGTCGCCGAGCGCCTGGAAGAAGCGCTCCATGGTGAAGGAGGATTTTGCTGACATCAGAAGCCTATTATATGCGCCTTGACAGATGTAAGAGCAGAAGAATACATTCGCCATAACGTATATGTTCTGAGCCGGGCGAGCGGCGCTCTGAGCCGATATTGAACGGTAGGTACAGCAGATTCTTCGCTTCGCCTATGGCTACGCTCACGACGGCAATAAACAGGAGGAAGACATCATGGCTGAACCGCTGCTTGATTCCGTGAAAGCAAAATATGGCGCTGTTGCCGAAAGCACGCTTTCCACCGACCACGAAGGCGTTCGGGCTGTTGCCGAGGCATTCGGCTATTCGGCGGAGGAACTGACCTCGATTCCGGCAGCTGCCAACATGGGGCTGTCGTGCGGGAATCCGACTGCCACTGCGCACCTGAGGCCGGGCGAGGTCGTGGTCGATCTGGGGTCGGGCGGCGGGCTGGATGTGTTTCTGGCGGCGCAACAGGTCGGACCGACGGGACGCGCTATCGGCATCGACATGACCCCGGAGATGATTGAACGGGCCCGCGCGAATGCTGTGAAGGGCGGGTACACGAATGTCGAGTTTCACCTGGCCACCATCGACCGGCTGCCGCTGGCCGATGCTTCGGCGGACTGCGTGATCAGCAACTGCGTGCTGAACCTGGCGCCTGACAAGCCGGCTGTGTTTCGCGAAATTTTTCGCGTGCTGAAGCCGGGTGGACGGCTTGCCGTGAGCGATATTGCACTGAAGGGCGAGCTGCCTGAAGCGATCGCGAAGAGTCTGGCTGCTTATGTCGGGTGCATTGCGGGCGCGATTCGCGTTGAGGACTACCGAAGCGGGCTGCTTGCGGCGGGCTTTGAGTTTGTCGAAATTGTAGACAGCAAAGCTGACCTCAATGCCTATGCCAAGGTGGAGGGCCAGTCCGGCTGCTGCTCGCCTGGTATGGAAAGCGGCAGCTATTCGTGCTGCTCGCCCGCTGTGCGGGAGGACGACATATGCTGCACACCGGCGGAGACGCTTCACAACCAACTCGCCGCGCTTCTTGCCAAGTACGATGTGAACGCCGCTGCTGCGAGCGTGAAGGTGTATGCGGTGAAACCTGCAGCGAAGTCGTGCTGCGGGCCGGATTGCTGCGCTCCGTCCAAAGTGGAAAGCCATGCCTGAGGTTCTTTTTCTGTGCACCGGGAACTCGTGTCGCAGCCAGATGGCCGAGGGATGGCTGCGGCATCTTGGCGGCGGACGCTTTACGGCATTCGGCGCCGGGCTTAAGCCGGGCGTGGTGCACCCGCTGGCGATCGAAGTGATGCGGGAGGCTGGGATCGATATATCGCAGCAATATTCCAAAGACGTAACCACGCTGCTTGGACGACACTTCGCCTATGTCATCACGGTGTGCGATCGCGCGCGGGATAGTTGCCCGATCTTTCCGGGGCCTTCGATGCGGGAGCATTGGCCGATCGAAGATCCGGCCCTGGCGGAAGGCTCGCATGAGGAACGGATGCGGGTGTTTCGTGCGACTCGGGATGAGATTGGCGAACGGGTGCGGCGTTTTCTCTCAGCCGTATGAAGGATGACAGCGGGAGGTCGCTTGCGACGACGGAATACGCCCACCCTACGTTCCGTAGGATGGGGCACCCGGCCATCGGGCAGTCGGCGAGCGCACGTTCGAGGAGCGGCGAAGAAGCGGATCTCTCCACTTCGCCCATCGCTCTTCGAGCGATGGCTCCGGTCGAGATGACGACAGAATGTTCGGAAGCTTGTTAGTGGAAGTGTATTGCCGGACGGGGCTCTGATTAGGCGCGGGGGGCGTTCGGGGCGGAGACGAAATCGGTCTCGGCGGCGGTGACGGAGGCGGTCCCGGAGACGGGGCCCGGGCTGGAGGCGGGGCGGATGGGCACCGGGTTGGGATCGACGCCGGCGCGGGTGGCTGCGCCGCGGGCGTCAAGCCGCATTCCCTTGGCCATGCTGTAGGTGTAAGAGATGCGGTGGACGACGGTGATGGTGGAGAGCACGGCCAGCACCCACAGCACGGGCGCCATAACACCCCAGCGCTCGAAGAGCGCGCCGAGGATGATGAGCACGACCCGCTCCGGACGCTCCATGAAGCCGACTTTGCAGGAGCCGATGAGGGCTTCGGAGCGGGCGCGGGTGTAGCTGACCATCAGCGACGTGACCATGACGAAGCCGGCGAGCACGACATAGAAGAAGCGGTTGCCGCGAGCGTAGAAGACGAGCAGTCCGAAGAAGAGGACGACGTCGGAGTAGCGGTCGATGACGGAGTCGAAGAAGGCGCCGAAGACGGTGACCTGATCGGTCTGGCGGGCGACGCGGCCGTCGACCATGTCGAAGATGCCGGCGCCGATGATGACGAGCCCTGCGTAGAGGAAGAAGCGGATGTAGTTGTGGCTGTTGGCGAAGCCGAAGAAGAAGGCGGCGGCGGTGTTGATGAGGAGCCCGATGAAGGTGAGGACGTTGGGCGAGATGCGGGTGAGGGCGAGGCCATTGACGATGGCCTGGAGGATGACGCCGCAGCCGCGGCCGAAGGCGCTAGTCCATGTCATCGGCTTTGCCTCCGTGACTGCCGGGTCGCGCCGCCATACAGCAGATCCCTCCACTTCGCCGGTGTCGCGGACGCGCCACGGCTCTGGTCGGGATGACGAAATGTTGGAAGCGAGACTCGACTCCGCTCCGGTCGGGATGACGAGGGTCTTGGAACGCTGCTGTCATTACGATGCGTCTCCAACGGTCATCGAGGAATGATCCTCCCACAGCTACTTCGGCTCGCCCTTTGCGGCTTCGTCGTGGATGGTGGTGAGTTTCAGCACTTCCAACTCGCGCTTTCCGTTTGGCGTCACCACGGTGGCCGTGTCGCCGACCTGCTTGCCGATGAGCGAACGGCCGATGGGCGAGGTGGTGGAGATGAGGCCCTTGTTCACATCGGATTCCTCCGACATGACGAGTTTGTACTCCAGTTCTTCGTCTTTCGTCGTGTCGAAGACGCGGACGGTGGAACCAAAAGCGACGCGATCATGGGGGATGTTGGCGAGGTTTACCAGGGAGAGTTCGGCCATGCGCTTTTTGAGCTGACCGAGGCGGGCATTGACGAACTCCTGGCGCTGCTTGGCCATGTGGTACTCAGCATTCTCGCTGAGATCGCCGAGCGAAGCGGCCTTCTTGATCTCCTGGGGCAGCTCATGCTGGAGCTCATGCTCCATCTGCCGGATCTCTTCTTCCAGTTTTTTCTTGATGTGTTCAGGCATGGAAATATCCGTGACGGCCTGGGAAAAACACAAGCCGCAAGGAACGGCAGGGATCCTGTATCCGCCAAAAGCCAATTATACAAGCCCAGGCGCGGGCTTAAACATCCGGCGGCAGGAGAGTTATGGCGCCATTTTGTGCGTCCAACCAGCCCTGGAGGATGATGGCGGCAGCGAGCTGGTCGACCTTGTGGCGGCGGGTGTCACGGTCTGCCGGATCGTGGCCGGCGGCCAGGAGGGCGGCATGGGCCTCGGCGGTGGAGAGGCGCTCGTCCCAGAGATGGACGGGGAGGGCTGGATGATCGGATTCACTGTTGTGCGATTCCAGAATGAGAGATTTGAGCTCGTCGACGAAACGATGGACGCGGCCGGTTTGTCGGCTTGCGTCTCCGGAGAGATGCAGCGGGTTGCCGACGACGATGCCGGCGCAGGTATGGCGCCGGGCGAGGCGTAGGATCGAGCGCTGATCGCGGCGGGGCTGCGAGCGCTCGAGGGTGAGCAGAGGCTGCGCAATGCCCAGGGCGTTGGATAGGGCTATACCGATGCGGCGGGTGCCGACGTCGAGGCCGAGCCAGGGCTGTTGTGGGCTGGACATCGTTGTTCATCATAGCGAGGGGTGCAGCCCGGTGTGCAGGCCGGAGTTTTAGCGAGTCAGCGAGTCAGCAAGTCAGCCATGATGGCTTTCGTTCCGAGTTACGAATGTAGACGCAAAGTGGCGGCGATGCGGTCGATTCAGACGGTTGTCGTATCCCACCCTTCGCTTCGCTCAGGATGGGGCACCCACGGCAACATGGCTCCCCGCTGGCCCTAGATAGGTAGACCCTTCGGGTCGGCTGGTTGGGAACTACCCCACCCTGCTTTGCGAGAGTAGGGCACCCGACTTGTGGCGGTGCCGGCACACTGCAGGTTCTTTGCTTTGCTCAGGATGAAGCATCGGAACGGGGCACCCGGTTCGTGGCATTTCAGAGCACGGCTAGAATGAATAGAGTGCTTCGATAGCTCGATTGATCCGCGAGGGGACCTGACTTTTGCGTCGCTTTCTGCTGCTCCTCTTCCTCTTCCTGCTGCTGGCGCTGGGCACTGGCGCGTGGTTTCTCTTTGCGCCCGCCGGGCGGCATCTGGAGACGTTTGTCGAGATTGCGCCGGGCACTTCGTCGGCGGGGATGGGGCGGCTGCTCGAGGAGCGCGGGATCATTCGCAGCCGGTATGGCTTTGATGTGGTGCGGATGTTGAAGCATGGCACGCTGAAGGCAGGCGAGTATCGCTTCGATCATCCGGCGAGCGTGTTCAGCGTGTACGACCGGCTGCGGCGCGGCGATGTGTACTACCGCGTGGTGACGGTGCCGGAGGGTTACAACCTCTTTGATATCGCGAACGTGGTGGAAGCGGCGCAACTGGCGACGCGCGATGATTTTCTGGCCGCAGCGCACAAGGACACGGCTCTCATCCATGATCTCGATCCGGCGGCGACGAGCCTGGAGGGGTATCTCTATCCGGATACCTATCGCTTTCAGCGCAGCGACACGCCGATGACGATGCTGCATGCGATGGTGAAGCGCTTCCGGCAGGAGGCGACGCAGATCGGGTTGACGGGGGATATGCATGGGACGGTGACGCTGGCGTCCTTGGTAGAGAAGGAGACGCCGGTGGCGAGCGACAGGCCGCTGGTGGCGAGCGTGATGGAGAACCGTCTGCGTGCGAATATGCCGCTGATGACCGATCCGACGGTGATCTACGCGGCGATGCTGGAGAACCGCTATCGCGGGACCATCTACCAATCTGATCTGCAGCGCGATTCGGCTTACAACACGTATCGTCACGCGGGGCTGCCGCCGGGGCCGATCTGCAGCCCGGGGGCGGCGTCGCTGAAGGCGGCCTTACATCCGGCCGCTACGGATTACCTCTATTTCGTTGCCGATCCCGCGGCGAGCGGGCATTCCCGCTTTGCGAAGACGCTCGAAGAGCACCAGCGCAATGTCGCGGCATATCGGCAGGCGCAGCGCGGGACGACGCCCTAGATTCGTTTGCTGCTCTGGAATTGGTTGAGCGGCGCTTCTCCACCCCAACCTGCGAACACCGCGCAGTTCGGGGACCCCGGCTTTGCGCCGATATTGAACGATAGGTACAGCAGGTCCTTCACTCCACCTCCGGTTACGAGGTATCCCACCCTTCGCTCAGGATGAGGCACCCAGTGCTGATGTCGAACGGAAGATACAGCAGATCCCTTCGGCAAGCTCAGGGCAAGCTCCTCACTCCACCTTCGGTTACGTTCAGGATGACTGGTGTGTGGGCGCGCAAGCGAAACGAAGGCTCAGCGCCATCGCTCGGGCGGGACGACGCCCTAGGCCAGCTATACTTAAGGTTTGCTGGCCTGATCGGAGCATTTCTCCCGAACCGGTGACCCGGTGAGGTTGTGCCCGGCGTGGCTTTTCCTGAATGAAGGGTCACAAGAACCTTCGTTCAGAGCCCGATCCCTGCAGGAGAACTGCTCTAGACCCGTGATGCAAAGACGATGGTGGAGTGTGGGATTACTGGCAGTGTTGCCGTGTCTGAGCGGCTGCCTCTGGCACACTCATAAAGTCGAAAAAACCACGCTTGCGGGTCCTTCGATGGATGCGAGCGTTGCACAACTCGTCAATGGCGTGAATGAGCGCTATGACGCGATCACGAGTCTGACGGCGACGGTGGACTTCCAGGCGACGACGGGCGGCGCGCGGCAGGGCAAACAGACCGACATTACGCCGTTCCACGGATACATACTGCTGCGCAAGCCGGCGATGCTGCGCGTGCTGGCGCTTCTGCCGGTGGTGCGGACTCATGCCTTCGACCTGGCGAGCGACGGAAAGACGTTCAAGCTGGTGATTCCGCCGAAGAGCCGGGCGATTGTCGGCAGCAATACGGTCTCGAAGCCCTCCACCAACGCTCTCGAAAATCTGCGCCCGAACATTTTTCTGGATTCGGTTCTGGTGAAGTCGATTACGCCGGACCGGTTGGTGTATCTGACGGCCACATCGGAGACGCACAGAGAGGGCAAGAAACTGGTGGAGACGCCGGAGTATGACCTGCACATTGGCGAGGAGGCACCTGAGAAGGACGCACACCTGGATGTGCGGGTGATCAAGCCGACGCGCGTGATCCGCTTCAGCCGGCTAACGCTGATGCCGATGGGCCAGGACATTTATGGCGAGGATGGCGGCGTGGAGACGCACGTGGTGTATGGGCCCTACAAGCAGTTCGGAGCCGCTCACATGCCCAGCTCGATCGTGATTGAGCGGCCGCGGGAGTCTTACCGCATTACGATTACGGTGCAGAAGGTTGTGCTGAACCAGCCACTGGGCGATGAGCAGTTCGCGCTGAAGATTCCTGCCGACTACAAGGTGCAGACACTGCAATAGTGCTTGCCGCACGGGCACATGCGCCCGCGGCGCGTGTTGGCGGATTCACTCCCTTTGGTCGCTCACTGCTGGCTATCGTGCGCGATTTGAGGAAACAGCAGATCCCTCAACTCGCTACGCTCGCTCGGGATGACCATGTTGCGGGCGTCGTCGGGTGTGTATCCCACCCTTCGCTTCGCTCAGGATGGGGCACCCGGCTGCGCTAGCATAGCGGAGGCCGCTTCGCTCCGACGTGATTGCTGGGAACTTCCCACCCTAGCCTTCGGATAGAGTAGGGCACCCTCCGGTTTTGTTTGGGTACGCTTCCTTTGGTCGCTCACTTCTGACTGTCGCGGACCAATTGAGAAAACAGCAGATCCCTCCACTTCGCAGGTGTCGCTGCGCGCCACGGCTCCGGTCGGGATGACGATGTTGCGGGCGCCATTGGGTGTGTGCCGTTGCTTCGCTCGGGTCGGGATGACGATGTTGTGAAACGCGCTTCGGCCGAGATGGCCAAACAGCCAGAAGATTAGACGAAGCGGTCGAGGTGGGCTCTTTTGGCGTGCTCGGTTATTGCCGAGTTGATGTCGAGGGCGAGCGCTAATGCGGCGCGGCCCTGCTCGCCGGTGACGGCCGGCTCCTGGCGGGTGCGGACGCTTTCGAGGAAGGATTCTATTTCGAGACGCAGAGGCTCACTGGGGGTGACGGTGGGCTTCGACAGTGCCAGGCCGCTGAGAATGCCGGCTGGATCTGCTGAGAGCTGCTGGGGTGGCCGATCCTGAGATTTCTGGTCTTGCGGCTTTACGTCGATGACGAGCAGGTCCTGACGGGCGTAGTCGATGGAGACGTACTGATGCGGCTGGAAGAAGCGCAGTTTGCGAACGCGCTCGGTGCTGACGCGGCTGGCGGTGAAGTTGGCGACGCATCCGGAGGCGAACTCGACGCGGACATTGGCGATATCGACCTTGCGCGAGAGAACGGGCAGTCCGACGGCCTGGAGCGAGTGAACGGGCGATTCGACCAGGGTGAGCACGATGTCGAGATCGTGAATCATGAGGTCGAGGATGACGTCGACATCGAGCGAGCGCGGGGTGAAGACGCTAAGCCGGTGCGCCTCAAAGAACATCGGCATGTGGATCCAGGGCCTGACGGCGAGGACTGCGGGGTTGAAGCGTTCGAGTTGGCCGACCTGCAGGATGCGCTGGTGACGCGCTGCGAGCGCGATGAGCTGATCGGCCTCGGCGAGCGAGGCGGCAATGGGCTTTTCGATCAGCACATCGATGCCGGATTCGAGAAGCGCGCCGGCGATGGCGGCGTGGCCACTGGTGGGCACGCAGACGGATGCGGCGTGAAGCTGAAACTCGCCTGCGGCGCGGGCGGCGAGGCAGGCGTCCAGATCGCGAAAGACGCGGAGGCCGGAGAATTCTGACTCGAGTGCATGTGCCCGCGCGGCATCGTTTTCGACGATGGCCGTGAGGCGCACCGGCATGCCAGGTGCGGCGCTCAGTTCACGAATGACGCGGAGATGATTGCCGCCGAAGGCGCCGGCGCCGATGACGGCGAAGCCGATGGGCGCCAGACCAAGGCTTGCCACCTTGTATCAGCGGCCGCTCTTGCCTTCGACGACCTGGAGGCAGCGTGTGTAGAGCTCAAGCAGATGCGCGACCTGATCGTCGGCCTTGGCAGCGGAAGGCGCCGTGAAGCCGGTGGACGCAGTTGCAGGACGGCTGAAGTTGGTGGTGGTTGCGATGAATTTAAGCAGGTCGAGGGCGATGTCTTCGTTGCGGCGAGCAGCGCTGGATATGGTCCCAGGTTGTTCCATGAGCGTCCTCCGAAACCGATGCTACCAGAGTGCTGGCCGCACGGGCGATTGCGCCTGCGGCGCGTGTTGTGGGGTTCGCTTCCTTTGGTCGCTCACGCGTGATGTTGCTTTTTGTCGCGGCGGAACAGCAGGTCGCTCCATTGCGGGACTGCGCGTCCGGCGGATTGCGCCTGTGGCGCGTGTTGTGGGGTTCGCTCCCTTTGGTCGCTCACGCGTGATGTTGCTTTTCGTCGCGGCGGAACAGCAGGTCTCTCCACTGCGGGACTGCGCGTCCGGCGGATTGCGCCTGCGGCGCGTGTTGTTTGGTTCGCTCTCTTTGGTCACTCACGCGTGTGTTGCGGTGACCGCGCAACAACAGCAGATCCCTCCACTGCGCGGCTGCGCCGCTCCGGTCGAGATGACGAATGTTTCAGTGGACGCTTCGCGTCTACTGAACGGTCAGGGAACAACCCCACCCTACGCTCCGCGTAGAGTAGGGCACCCGGAGTTTTCGCGCATCTGCGGTGTACTGCGTTTCACGGCGCTTCGGCCGAGATGACGAGTCTTCTGAACCGCAACTGAGCACGACTACGGAATGGGGGCGAGTATGAGGCAGACGCGGCCGGTGATCAGGTCGGAGGGTGCTTCGTGGGGACCGAGGGTGAGTAGCTTTACGGGTGCGTCGAGTTCGAGCGGGCGCAGGATGAGGCGGTTGTTCTCGAATTCGAGGATGCGGAAGTGGAGGGCATTGCCGACGCGCACGGCAAATATGGACGGATCTGCCGGCTGATATCTGACTGGAGAGTTGTAGTGCCGGTCGATCACGGCGATGGTTTCGGGCGGTAGCAGGGGTTGCATGCCGGCTGCCTGATGGCGGGTGACGCGGACGGAGACGAAGCGGAGCCATCCGCGTCGTGAGGTGGCGCGGCGCGTTCTCATGTGCTCGAGGACACCAAAGGGCAACTGCACGACATCGAGAATTGCGGATGCGGGCGGTGCGGCATCGTGGATGGCGGCGGCGGTTGCCACAACGGGAACAGTGGTGTGCGTTGTGCTCCGGGGGCCCTCACGTGGTGTGGATGTGTCGCCGAGCGCGAGCAAGTCAGCGATGGTGAGCATCTGCGCGGCGAGAAAGCGATCGAGCCCGCTGAGGCTGAGAGTCCGGCGGCGGCGCAGGAAATTGGAGATGTGCGAGGGCTGAAATCCTGTTTGGCGCGCGAGGAGAGCTCCATTCACACTGCCTCGATCGATCCGCCGAAGGAGTTCCTGGCGGAGGCGCTCTTGCAGTTGGGTGAAGTTCATGTGGAAAGTTAGCCAGCAGACAAAGATGCCATAGTGAAGGATTGTCTCAGCGAAACGTAACCGTGGACGGTTCCTGTGGTAATCGGCTTTCGGGAATAGGCTGCCACGCTGCACTCTCCTAATACGGCCGGCATCGTTGACGCTGGCGATCCGTGTCTTTAGAGTCGCACTTGCTTTCACTTGCAATAGCGGAATTGCTTTGATTCGCGAAACAGACAACTACTGTTACACCTTTGTGGCAGCAGTGGAGTTTCGCGCGGAATCAGCGGCAATAAATTGCGAGATTTCAACCTGGAAGCGATCTGCGCGCATATGGGTGCCTGCGTGCTGCCCGAAAAGGGACATGCGATGGCATGCCAAAACAGAACTGCCGGACGTCCTATGTGGACGCGAAAGAGCAGCCAACAGAAAACGAGCCTGCCGCGACAGCTCCATTGAACGATGGGGTGCGACGGCGAGCCTGAAACGGGCCTTGGAGAAACGATGGAGTATTTGCGCGTTCAACTGAAAGTATGTGAAGGGTGCGGGAACCTGTGGTTCCGCGCACAGAATGCGGATGTTTACGGAAGCTGCTGCGCGGGAAAGCTGGCACAGCATGCGAAAGCGATGCCGGAGGAGCGGCGCGGAAGACCGCGCGGCAAGCACAGCGTGCGTGCGGTACGCGGGGGTGCAGCATGAGCGCCGCCCTAGTAGTGCAGTGTGTGCAGGCAAAGAGCGCCGCTCAGCAGCAGGAGCAGGCGAAACCGGCTCCGGCGCGAGAGACGCCGGTTGAGCTGGCGTTTTATCGCAAGTACACGGAGGGAATGCTGCGGCGGTATATGTATCGCTCGATGGAGATCGGACGAGTGCCGGCGCTGCTGGGAGATTTCTCATTTCGCGGACGGGCTACCCACAAGAATGGGTACACGTTCGAGGACGCGGTGATCTTTGTCCACGATGTGGAGCGCTGCCTGACGAAGCTGAATGCGGTGGAGCGTGAGCTGGTGAAGCGGCTGGCGCTGCAGGAGTACACCTTAGCGGAGACTGCTGCATTGACGGGCATGAGTGTACGGACGGTAGGACGACGCTACTGCGATGCGCTGGACCGGCTGACCGAAATATTCTTGCGACTGCAGCTGATGCAGGTGCCGGGCTCCTGCTGAACCGTCTGCCCAAATAACTGCGAGCTCATGCACAGGTATTGGAAGCAGCTTTCGTTAGAGCGGATTTCCATTTCGATGTGCTATCCAGATCCGAGAGCGGCGGCTTTTCTTAACGGAAAGCCGCCGCTCTCGTTATTTCAGCGAGGACGTTTAGGAATTCGCTGCAACGTACAAGCTCCGTCGGGAGCCTCTCTAAACCGGCACCTTTTTGTGGAAACGATAGGGTGTCAAGCCTTGCCGTCGCGAACATGGCGGCTAACTACTGGTAAGTAGGGGAGTTACATAAAGCAAAAAATTGCCAGTTAATTATGCACGGCTTGGTATTCTGGATTTAATAGCGCTTCACAAATACAGTGTTTTCGCCGGCAGCTACGAGGAGCGGCTTTTCTTAACGGAAAAGCCGCGTCGGCGGCTCCTAACTGGTTGAGGACGTTTTGTGAAGCGGTATACGAGTGAAGACAAGAAAGAAGGGCGGAGCGAATTGCTTCGCCCTTTTGCTTTTGTCTGGTTTGGACGTGCGGGGACGTGGGAAAGAAGAAGGCAGTGCTTGAGGGTGAAGGGACAGCGGGCGCGGTAGAAAAAGGAAAAGGGAAAGCAGCGGTTGCGGAGGCGGGGACACCGGGGGGTGTAGAGAAGAAAGAGAAGGAGCCGGTGGCTTGCATTCACGAGCATGCCGACCTGGTACTGCGGCGCGAGTTCCCTGAGATTTGCGACAAGCTCGCAGACGAAGCGAAGAAGGGCAACATACCGGCATTGAAGGTGCTCTTGGAACTTGCGAAGACCGCCGGCGCGAAGGCGGAGCAGCAGGACGGCAAGAGCCTGGGCGAGATGCTGATGGATGAACTGAAGCGGCGGCAGGATGAGCGGGAAGCGGCAGCGGATGCCGCCAAACCGTTTTCACAAATACAGGGTTTCATCGAACAGCCCGGAGGAGCAGCTTTTCTTCCACCCCACCGACGAAGACCTGTCGGCGGGGACCCCGGTCTTGACGAAAAAGCTGCGTCTGGTGGTGTTCCAACACATAGACCTTTTGTGAAAACGGTGAAGATGGTAGAGCAGATCGCGAAGGATGCAGGCGGCAACGATGCAAGCAATGAGGGAGCGAAGAGTGGCGGCGAAGCTGAATAAGTGCGTAGACAGGTGCTGGTGGAGACACGGCGTTCTGTTGCTTGGCGGCCTGTTGCTGGTGGCGCCGGTGCGCGGGCTGGCGGTGCAGACGACGTCGGTCCAGGGCGTGGTGTACCGGGCAGACGGGACGGTGGCGCAGGGAACGATGCTGGTGAGCTGGCCCGGATTTACGGCGGCAGATGGCAGCGCGATTGCGGCGGGCAGTACGACGGCGGTAATTGCGGCGGACGGCAGCGTGAGCATGACGCTGGCGCCGAATGCGGGCGCGAATCCACAGGGGACGTACTACACGGTTGTGTACCACATGAGTGACGGGACGGTGGAGAAGGAGTACTGGGTAGTTCCGCAGGCGGCGACGGCGACGATCTCCCAGATGCGAGCGCGGGTGGTTCCGGCGGCGGTGGCGCAGCAGTCGGTGACACAGCAGTACGTGGATACGTCGATCGGCGCTCTGCAGGGAAGCTTTCTCGCATTGAAGGGCGGCACGATGAGCGGGGTGCTGAACCTGTCGAGTGATCCGGCGAGCCCGATGCAGGCGGCAACGAAGGCGTATGTGGATGCGCATTCCGGAGCGCAACTGCCGCAGGCGCAGAATGTGATTGCAGGCAAGGGCGACGGCGGCGCTGTTTCGCTGGCGGAGAAGGGCGTCATTGTCGCCGGTTCTAACGGGCAGGTGGCCTGGGAGGACGACCTGAACGCGGGTATCTACGATCCCCGCGATCCGCGCTGGGCGGGCGGCATCTATGGTCCCACTCCGGCGGCCGCGGCACAGGCGATGTCGAACCAGATGGCGTGCGACCTGGCGATGGGCGTAGTTCACCACGCGGTTGCGAAGTGGCCACAGGGCAGCTTCCTAATCGATAACCTGCTGCTGGCTCCCGGCTCTGACTGGGAAGGTACTGCAGTGGCCGATGGCGGCACGGTATGGCATTCGCAGTACAACAATCACCAGCTTGCGACGGCGCCGGGCAGCATGACGGTGACGTGCGCAGATGGCCAGAGCCATACGGACAGCGCCGGATTGACTCACGTGTCGCATTTCACCTTAATCGGGTGCGGAGTAGGCGGCTGTACCAATGCGCCCGGCGACACAGCCAACTATCAGGTGGCTGGACCTGGCAACGTGGGCCTGGAGATGGCCACAAATGGAATCGTGGAGCACGTCTTTGCCCAGAATTTCGGCGGCTACGGCATTCGCATGAGCGGCCAGGACAATAAAAGCTTCCATCTGCGCGTTGCCAGCAACGATGCGTGGTACCTCTATGGCAGCTACAAGGGAGTCAATGAGTCACCGACCAGTACAGAGGTCAGCGCCACGACAAGCGGCACAACCGGGTCGGTGGCACTGAGTTGGCCGGCGGTTACGGGCGCGAACGGATACGTTATCTATCGCGGCTCGACGGGGGGTGGCGAGTCCGCTTTCTATCTCAGCAGCACCAACTCGTTCACGGACACGGGAGTTTCGGGAGCATCCGGAACAGTCACCAATGTTGTGACGAATAGCTTGTCTGCTCCTGGAAGCATGACGGCCACGCCGAGCACCACAGGCGGGACTCTGGCCGCCGGCCCTTACTACTACGAAGTAACTGCGACTACGGCAGATGGCTGGCACGGCAGTATTGAGCTAGGCGGGCTGGATGGCATGGCCGACTGGATCGAAGCATACGGCTTCTTCGATCTACCGACGGTGTACAACTACCATCACCTGGCGGATATTCTTGCCGGTGGCGGAGATACTCACTACGACCACCTTTGGCCACAGCTTGGCCAGGTAGGTATTGCACAACCATCCGGAGCTGGGCAAGGTGATACCTACGAGAACGTTCGCATCGACTTTACCCGGTTGGAAGGTTTTTACACGGCCGATACGAACGTCAACGTAAATGGAGGATTGATCGACGGAAGCTGCACAGGGTCGAATGCACGGACAATCAATACCGGCCAGGAAGGCGCGCGCTTCGCAGGCCAGTGCAATCAATACTGGGCGAGTGGAGGCGGCGACAACCTGACGAATGTCTGGTTCTCCTACAACAATGGATTTGGACCAAGCTATGCGACTGCCGACATCATGAGCGAAGGTGGCACGTCCTCCGTGCACAATGTTCGCCAAGCCAGTTATCAATTTATTCCTGGTGAAGGACTTGCCGTAGGCAATTACTGGGAACCGCAGGTATCTGTACAGACGAGTATCACCGGGCCAACACCCAGCATTACGGGATTGCATGTAGTTTATCCAGCGGACACTTCACCTGTTACATATACCGGCTTCACAAATATGCAGAGCGGGCAGGACTTCTACATTCGCGGCACGAACGCGAACGTTACTCTGCAATACAACGCCACGTATCTAACTACCTGCTCAGGCCAGAACATCAATCTTGGCACGGTTACGACCTACCTCCACTTCTTAGCGTGGACCAACAATGGCGCGATCGAGATTTGCGACGGTCAAGCCACGGTAGCAAGCTCCGAGACGGTCGCTTATTCGGCAACGCCGACGTTCTCGACAGGCACACGATTCAGCATGGTGACGCTGAGCGGCAACGTTACAGGCTTCACGCTGGCAGCGGGCGCGGACGGCCAAGAGAAGACTCTGACCTTCTGCCAGGACGGCACCGGCGGTTACACCGTGGCGCCGCCCGGAAATGTCAGGGGCTTGTTCAGTGTAGGCACGACGGCGAGCAAGTGCAGCTCGCAACACTTCACGTATTCGGCTGCGCAGTCAGCATGGCTGGCCGACTCGCCTGGCGTGACGAACGAATAGAAGTAAGTACGAGGAAGGGCAAGCCCCGCGAAGCATCGCGGGGCTTTTTCTTTGTGGGGGACCTCCGAGTCTGAACGCGGATGAAGAAAAAAGGGGAACAGAATGGGTATCAATCAGGTGTTTGTGGAGATCGGTCATGGCGTGGAAACAGTGGCCAGGGACATAGCGAAGGGCGCCGAGGAAGTGTTGACGGTGGGCGGCAAGGTGTTGAAGGTGATTGCCGATGTGAAGGCGATCTCGCCTGAGTTCAAGTCGAACCTGGCGACGCTGGTGGATGATGCGAAGGCGATTGCAATTCCGTTGGCGCCGGTGCTGGCGACGGGTGGAGAGAATGTTGCCGCCGACCTGGCGGCGCTGATGCCGGTTACCCAGGATGTGATGAAGCTGGTGAAGGACTTCATTGCGTTTCTTCCGAGCATCGAGGCGGCTCTGAAGAAGGTGGATGCGGATTTGATGGCTTAAGGGTGCTGGCCGCAGGGGCGGAAGCGCCTTTGGCGCGTTCTGGTGGGTTCGCTCCCTCTGGTCGCTCACGTCTGGTTTGGTGGACAACCTGATGAGTTCGATGCGTGCTAGCTGGTGCTGCACAGAAACGGCAGATCCCTCCACTTCGCCGGTCTCGCTGCGCGAGACGGCTTCGGTCGGATGACGAAGCTTTTTATGTTTGAGAATGCCGGCGACGATAGCGGCCATGTCGGTCGATCGGATAGAGGCGTCGAGGATGGATGGCGATCTGAATCAGCTGCTGCTGCTGGGGCGGCTGCTGGATGAACCAGCGGAGACTCTGGGCGGCGAGACGGCGGGAGTCTTTCTGGCGGAGGCTTTGTTGAAGGTGCGGACGCGTGAGGGGGCGTTCGCACCGCTCCGGCCGAACCGGGCGCAGCGTGAGTTTGAGCGGCGGCGGGGACGCGCCAACATTGTGCTGAAGGCGCGGCAGATGGGCATCAGCACCTGGGTGGCGGGACGATTTTTTCTGAAGACGGTGACGCAGCCGGGCACGCTGAGCATGCAGGTGGCACACACGCAAGAGGCAGCGCAGGAGATCTTTCGCATGGTGCGGAGGTTTTACGATCTGCTGCCGGGGACGTTGCGGGAGGGCGCACTGAGGACTTCGCGGGCGAATGCGCGGTCGCTGGTATTTCCGGAGCTGGACAGCGAGTACCGGGTGGAGACGGCTGGCGATCCGAATGCGGGACGCGGGCTGACGGTGCAGAACCTGCACTGCTCGGAGGTGGCGCGCTGGCGGGGCGATGCAAAGGCGACGCTTGCCGGGTTGCTGGCGGCTATGCCTGCGCGAGGCGGCGAAGTGGTGCTGGAGTCCACGGCGCAGGGCGCGCATGGATGTTTTTACGACGAGTGGATGAGCGCGGAAGAGAACGGCTGGGTGCGGCATTTCTTTCCCTGGTGGTGGGAGCAGACCTATCGCCGCGAGCCGGGCGCGGATGCGGAGTCGGAGGAAGAACAGGCTCTGGCGGCGGCGCATGGATTGACGCGCGAGCAGATTGCGTTTCGACGCCGGCTGCAGCGGCAGTTTGGGGCGCTGGCGCGGCAGGAATATCCGGAGAGCGCGGACGACTGCTTCCTGGCGAGCGGACATTGCGTGTTCGATGTGGAGGCGATCGACCGGCGGCTGCGGGAAGCTCCTCTGCCGGTGGAGCGGCGCTGGGCAGGCGCGCTGGAGGTATGGCTGCAGCCGGTGCCGGGACGCGAGTACCTGGTGGCGGTGGATCCGGCGGGCGGCGGGAGTGAAGGTGATTATGCCGCGATGCAGGTGCTGGACGCCGCGACGGGATTGCAGTGTGCGGAGTTCCAGGGGCGGTGCGGGTTGATGGAGCTGGCGGAGCGGGCATCGTCGCTGGCACGGGAGTACAACGGCGCGCTGCTGATTGTGGAGCGGAACAATCATGGCTCCGGTTTGATTGCGTATTTGACGATGGCGATGAAGTACACGCGGTTGTATCAGGAGGATGGAGAAGCGGGCTGGCTGACGACGGCGCTGTCGCGGCCACGGGCGCTGCGGCAGGTGGAGCAGGTGATCAACCAGGGCGGCGAGAGTTTGATGAGCGCGCGGTTGCTGCGGGAGATGAAGACATTTGTGCGCGATGAGCGTGGGCGAACGGGCGCGGCTGAAGGGCAGCATGATGACCTGGTGATGGCGATGGGGATCGGGCTGGCCGTCCGGGCGTAGGCGCCTGCGGCGGGACTGGCCGTCCGGGCAACTGCGCCTGCGGCGCGTGATGCGGAGTTCGGTGCCGTTGGTCGCTCGCGACAAGTTTGACGGTTGACCGAAACGGGGCAGTAGGCCTCCGAGAGGGAAAGCGTGGAAGCGAATGTCGCTTTGCTCCGGTTGGAATACACCCACCCTGGCTTCGCCAGAATGGGGCACCCGGCTATTTGCGCTGCCGGCAATAATTCAGGTCCCTGGTCTCGGCGGGATGGCGATCGAAACGAGAAACGGAGCTGAGGCCGGTAGAATCGCTGCGAGGAGAATGGCGCGTGGCGGTGCTGGCGGTGCAGCAGATTCGGGCGATGCGGGGTGGGGCGCAGAGCCACCTGATGCTGGGTTCGGACGAGAACCTGTGGGTGGTGAAGTTCCAGAACAACCCGCAGCATACGCGGGTGCTGGCGAATGAATATCTGGCGACGCGGCTGGCGGCGAAGGTCGGGCTGACGGTGCCGGCGAGCGATGTATTGGAAGTGACGGAGTGGCTGATTGCGAACACGCCGGAACTGCTGATCCAGCTGCCGGGCGGACGGGAGCGTTGCCGTGCGGGGCTGCATTTTGGCTCGCGGTTCGTGGGCGGATTGATGCCGGGGCAGGTGGTGGATACGCTGCCGGAGGCGCAGCTCGCGGAGGTGAAGAACCTGCGCGAATTTGCGGGGATGCTGGTGATGGATAAGTGGACGTCGAATGTGAATGGGCGGCAGGCGGTGTTCGGTAAGCGGCCGCGCGAGCGAAGATATACGGCAACGTTTATCGATCAGGGATATTGCTTCAACGCGGGAGAGTGGACGCTGATCGACCGGCCGTTGCGCGGTGTCTTCCGGAGCAACCTGGTCTACGAGCAGGTGACCGGATGGGAGAGCTTTGAGCCGTGGCTGGCGCGCGTGGAGCAGATGGATCCGGGAACGGTATGGTCGGTGGCGGAAGCGATTCCGCCGGAGTGGTACGGCGGAGATCCCCGGGAGTTGGAGACGCTGGTGGAGGCGCTGATGGCGCGGCGCGCGCGAGTGCGGGAGCTGATCGAGGGATTTCGCGAGTCGGACCGGATGCCGTTCCCGAACTGGGGACGCAATGCTTCCGAACTAGTGCCGGCGATGTTTGCGGAGCCATTCCCAAAGGGGGAGTGGACAATCAAAAGGGGTGTGGGGAAGCTGGTGATGTAGCGTGTGGGGTGGAAGAATCAGGGTGAAGGTGAGGATGTGTCGCCCGAAATGCGCAGCGGTGTTGGGCATAGACAGTCAAAGCGGTGTTGAGCATAGATGACCAGCCGGGAGCGGTGTGAGTTCTCGCTGATCCGGTATGTGCCGGATCCGGTGAAGAACGAGTTCGTGAATATCGGCGTGCTGCTGCGAGGCGAGGACGCGCGGGCGGCGGTGCGTTTTACGCGCGACTGGAGCCGGGTGCGCTGCGTGGATCCGGATGCGGACACGGCGATGCTGGAGGCGCTTGAAGGAGAGATCGGGCGGCGGCTGGAAGAAGACGCGCGCGGCGGCGTGGCGTCGCTTGAGGATGCGCTGTCGAATGCGGTGCAGTTGAGCGAGTCGAAGGCGTGCCTGGCGGAGTCGTTCGCGACCGAACTGGAGAGCCTGATGGCACTGTACGTGTTGACGGCGAAGCGGAAGCGCGAGACGCGGGCGAAGGGGCGCGTGGCACTCGTGACGCGGATGCGGACGGAGTTTGAGCGGGCGGGCGTGTGGGAGCTGATGCAACGGCGGATCCAGGGGGCGCGGTATACGCGGCCGGGCGATCCGCTGCGCATTGACTGCGGGTATCGCCCGAACGGCGTGGTGCGGATGTTTCAGGCGGTCTCGCTCGGGGGCGATATGGAGAGCGCAAAGGTGCTGGCGTTTTCCGCGAGCGATTTGATGCAGGGTGTCGCGCGGGTTGAGCGGGCGGCGCTCGAGTTGACGGCGATTGTGGAGCCGCTGCGGGAAGTTGCCGGCGAGGATGCTGAGGATGCGTACCGGTTTGGTGTGGAGATGATGGAGCGCGAGCAGATCCGCGTGCTGACGGCGGCGGACCTGGGGCGCGTGGCGGAGACGGCTCGGCGGGAGTTGCGGGTGTAGCGGAGCAGCGGGTCAGCAAGTCGGCGAGTCAGCCACTGGGCGCTGACGAATTGAGAGAGTTTGCGATGGACACGAGGGTGAAGCTATAGGCTTCGCCTTTTTCTTTTGCGGTAAGCAAGTGGAACCAGGGAGAGCGAGGGCGGATGAGTGTGCAATCGAATGTGCGTGAGCTTTGGCGCAAAGTGAGTGCGATGGCCGCGGGCGGCAGTGAAGCCGCTGCGTTGCCGCGGCAGACCCAGACGTTGCCGCTGGTATTGAATACCTATCACGCGGGCCAGGCGTTGCTGCCGAAGCCGACACCGGAGAACCTGCGGCGCTTTGCCGAGACTCCGGTGGTGCGGCGCGCGATCAACCTGATCAAGGACCGCGTGGCGGCGATGCAGTGGCAGGTGCGGGTGCACGCGCATTGCGCGGTGCCGGCGGATGCAGCGGAGCGGATGGCGGCGCTGCGGCGGTCGCTCGAAGAGCCGAACGAGTCCGACTCGCTGCGCACCTTGCTGGAGCAGGTGCTCGAAGACATGCTGGTGGGCGGCTTCGGCGCGATTGAGATGGAACTGACCGGCGATGCGGAACAGCCGGTTGCGCTATGGGCAGTGGATGGGGCGACCATCCGGATCAATCCGAAGTGGAAGGGCGGGAATGACGTGCCGCGCTATGCGCAGGCGAGCCTGCTGCAGAGTCTGGATAAGGCGATCCCGCTCGATGACGACCAGTTGATGTACATCCGGATGAATCCGCGGACGCATACGCCGTTCGGATTGGGTCCGCTGGAAGTTGCGTTTGAGACCGTGAACAGTCTGTTGAGCGCGCAGCGGTTCGCGGGCAAGCTGGCGAGCAATGCGGTGGTCCAGTATGCGCTGTGGCTAAACGAGGCGACGCCCGCCGAGCATGAACGGCTGATCCGCTGGTGGCAGGACGAGATTGAAGGCACGGGGCGGGTGCCGGTGCTGAGCACGGAGCAGAAGCCGGAGGTGCTGCGCTTCGGCAGCGGCACGGATGCGGATCTGCGGATGGAGTGGCAGACCTTCCTGATCCGCATGGTGGCGAATGCGTTCGGGCTGCCGCCGATGCTGCTGGGCCTGGAGAACGATGTGAACCGGGCGAGCTCTTCGGAGTTTGGCGACGAGGCATTCCGCGGCGCGATTGTGCCGGTGGCGCGGCTGCTGGAGCAGCACATCACGCGCGACGTCTTCCGCAAACGGCTGGGATGGCGCGAATTCGAGTTCCGGTTTACGGAGCTGGAGTCGCGCGATGAGATGACGGAGCTGCAGATCCAGATGGAGTTGTTGAAGGCAGGAGTGCTGACGGTGAGCGAGGTGAGGGCGCTGCGCGGACTGGGGGCCGTGCAGTCGCCGGCAGAGGAGATCGTGCAGGAAATGAAGCAGGAAGAAAACGAGGCGATCGGGGACAACGAATGAAGCTGGAAGCAATGGCGGTGACCATGCCGCTGGTACGGAATCATCCCAACCGGGTGCCGTTCGAAGGCGTGCTGACGTATGTGGACGTGCCGAGTGATCGCGCTCCTTCGGGATCGCGGGGCCGGCGCGTGATTCTGACGCGGGCGGCGGCGGATGCGGCGCTTCCATCGCTGCTGGGCATGGCGGTGGACTTCTGTCCTGGGTGGGAGGGGCACGATGCGCGGCGGAAGTGCGGCATTATCACGGACGCGGAGATCGTGAGCTCGCGAGGGGTGAGCAGCGAGATCCGCGTGGCGGGATATCTGTTCGCGCGGGATTTTCCCGAGGTGGAGAAACAGCTGCGCACAATACCAACCGAGCAGATGGGCATGAGCTACGAACTGGCGGATGCCCATGTGGAGGACATGCGGGCGGCGGTTTGGCGGTTGACGAAGGTGACCTTTACGGGCGCAGCGATCCTGCTGCGTGAGAAGGCTGCGTATGGACGGACGTCGTTCCGTTTGCGCGCGGCGAAACCCGGCAGTGAAGCAAGGCAGGCATACGCAGCACGCCGAGCTTAACGCGGAGTCGCTTGCGCTCCGACGGAATACGCCCACCCTTCGTTTCGCTCAGGATGGGGCACCCGTTATGCGACGGAGCCGGCGGTGATCTGACAACACGCAACAGGAGAGTGAGGAGAGATGGACGAGAACAACGGACGTGAGATTGAGTCTGCGGAGCGCCTGCAGGCTGCGGCCGACCGGCTGGAGAAGACGATGAGCTGGCTGGAGGAACGGCAGGTGGCGATGACCGGAGATGTGGCGAAGATTGTGGCGACGGTGGATGCGACGGGCGATGCGCGGCAGCGCGATCTGGAGCGGAAGCTGGAAGAAGCCGAGCAGCAGATTGCGGAGCTGAAGGCGCAGGCCGCGGCAGCGAACGGACGCAAGACGCTGCCGGTGGCCACCATGCAGTTGCTGGCCAAGCAGGGCATCGGCAGCGTGGACGGGCTGGAAGCGGGATCGCTGGATGCCGCGCTGACCGGGCTGAGCCTGGAGCAGCGGGTTGCGGTGAAGGCGCAGTTGATCCGCGCGGGGGCTTTGGCCTAAGCGGGGGCCGGAGAAGTGGAGAAAAGCAGATCCCTCCACTTCGCCAGTCTCGCTGCGCGAGACGGCTCCGGTCGGGATGACGAGGTTGAGTAGGGCTCGCCGCGTTGGTCGGATAGTGAGTCAATCGTTGGGCGCCGCTTAAACCGGCAGCGCCTTTTGTGTTTCGTAACAACCATTGCTCTGTTTAGAGCGAAAGGAAGAATCATGAACGCACAGTTTCTCGATATCCACTCGGCGGCAGATTATATCGGGCCCGGCGCGGTGGAGGTTCCGTTTTATCAGACGGAGATCACCGACCTGGTCCGCCGCCGCGGCATGTTCGGCCAGCGCATCAAGCAGGTGCCGGCCACCGGACATCCGTCGCGCTACTTCGAGCAGACCGCGATCCCGAATCCCGGGACAGCGGGCTTTGTCGATCCGCGCAACATCACTCCTTCGCTCGTGACACCGACGCGCGTGGAGCGCAGCGTTCCGCTGAAGGGCCTGGTAGCGCAGCTCAACTACAACCTGTTCGACATGGAACTGGGCGCGCAGCAGAAGCAGTTTGCGTATCTGCAGGCGAAGGACCTGATCGACACGGTGGACGGCGTGCTGCACACCCATGACATCGCCTTGTGGAACGGCAACGACACTTCGCTGACCGCGCCGACGACCACGCAGTACTTCGGCGCGGCGGGTCAGATCGCAGGCGGCGGGAACGAGGCCACGATCACGGCGACGGAGAGCATTGTGGATGGGATCAAGTCGCAGGTGGCGCAGATGGTATCCAACACCAACTTCGCCGTGCGTCCGACTGCGATCTATGCCAACCCGGTGCTGCTGGACCTGATCGATCGCGAGATGAAGACCGAGTTCAACGTGGTGCTAAATTCGCGTGAGATCAACGGCGGCTTCACGGTGAAGACGCTTTCGACCCAGGCGGGCGAGCTGCCGCTGATTCCGGAGTGGGCGCTGAGCTACACCGGCACACCGGGATCGGGCAGCGCATCGCTGCCGGCGTACATCGTGACCGAAGACCTGATCGAGTACCACTGGCTGAGCGAAGCTGCTCCGCGCATCTTCCAGCTTGGCCTGCCGAACTCGCTGGCTTCGCAGTATGTGGTGGTGAAGTTCGGCGGCCTGGTGGTGAAGGGCGCGAGCTATGCACACGCGCAGGTGACGGTGCAGCGGTAAACCAAGAACGCTGACTCAAACCTGAGCAGCGCTTTGTGTGGTGAGTCAGAAATTTCCAGCATTGTCTCCTGGTTGAGCGGCGCTACGCGCCGATATCGAACGGAAGGTGAAGCAGATCCTTCACTCCACCTTCGGTTACGTTCAGGATGACAAGGTCGCGCGAGGAACGAATGACTCACTACATCGGGTGGCGGAAGGGGCGGTGTGCTGCCGCCCCTTTTCGTGTTGAACGATGCAGGAGATGCGATACGCGGCGCAGCACAAGACTGCGGATGAGGAGAGATGCGGATGGCCTACTTAGAGACGACGGAGTACGAGAGCTATGGTCTGGCGCCCGACACGACCGATGACTGGGTTGCGCTGGCATCCGGAATGATCGATGCGTACTGCCGGCGCGCGAGTGTGCTGGCGACGCAGTATGTGGAACGCATGCGCATCGTGGAGGGCAGCCAGACGGTGCGGCTGAGTTATCTGCCGCTGGTCGCGGTGGCACCGGCGACGATACCGCTGCTGACGGTGAGGGGGCGATACACGCGACCGCGGCGCGGCGAGTTGTGGCCGGTTGGGCTGGATGCGGTGGCTTATGCATTTTCACTGCCCGGTGCGTGGACGCAGGTGGACCCGACGTCGATTGACTTCATGCCCGACACCGGTGAGCTGACGCTGCCCTACAACGTGCTGGGCCTGCCTTATAGCGAGGTCGAAGTGGCCTACACGGCGGGATGCGCTGCAGTGCCGGTGTCGGTGAAGATTGCGTGCGCGCAACTGGTGAAGAATGCGCAGGCCACGCCGGGGCTGAATGTGAAGTCCAGCAAGATGGACACGATGTGGATGCAGTACTTCTCGAACTCGCTGATGGATGCGCAGGTGCAGCAGTTGCTGCGACCGTATGTGGCTTCGAGGCTGGGGTAAACCATGAGCACACAAGGGGGGTGGCAACGAATGACAGACGCACTGCTGCGCTCGCTTGGCGGATCGGTGGCTTTGCTGCGCATGCCGGTGGCGGCAAGCAGCGCGATTGGAGAACAGCTAGGAGCTCCAACGGCCGGCTTTGCCGATCTGCCACTGTCACCTGCGGCCTTCCGCAAGGTGCGCGTGACGGTAACGGACGGCAACCAGGCGAAGTATGAACTGCTGATCTCGGCTTCGGCGGTGGAGGCGCAGGTCTCGCAACTTGGCCTTACCTCGGCGGAGGTGCTGTTCGCGATGGGGCTGGGGATCACGGTGGGCAAGGAGTTCTTCCTGATTGAAGGCGTCTCCTTTACCAGCGCCGCGGGGCTGGCCTGCGTGTACCGGGTGCTGCTGCGGGAAGCTGCAACGCAGAGCTATTGATGCCGGGCCGGAATGAAGGTTGAGCGGCGCTTCCCCACCCCAACCTGCGAACACCGCGCAGTTCGGGGGCCCCCGGCTTCGCGCCGGTATTGAACGATAGATACAGCAAATCCTTCACTCCACCTGCGGTTACGTTCAGGATGACAAGCGATGTGGCGATGGCAATTGAGAGGACCGAATGAAGAAGGCGCGTGATTCTTTTTACGTGGCGCTGCGTGACCGGTTGCAGGCGCTGAATCCTGCTCGGCAGGTGTTGGTGCGTGGCGTATGGAGGCCGGGTGTGCTGGTGGAGGAGAACGAAAGCTTTGCCGCGGTGGCGCCGGACAACGTGTTCGTGCTGCGCTGGACCAAGGCAACGATGGATGAGCAGCACGCGCTGGCGCGCACAGAACAGACCTGCGAGATCCAGTACCAGACGGCGGGGACGACCTCTGCCGGAGGGCTGGACCGCGGGACGCTGCTGACGGCGATGGATGCGGAGCTGCTGTCGATGCTGCAACCACAACAGGTACAGAAAACCGACTATACGGTGACGCCGGCCACTGCGATGGGGACGCGTCTGTTCTGGGCAGGACCGGCTTTTGCGGCTGTCGTGCGCGAGCGTGACCGCCTGGTGCGCAAGGCGGAGATCACGGTGGTGAGCTACGAGGAGGCAGGAGAGCTATGAGCACGCCAGCACTGCTTATGCAACCCGGCTTGCCGCCGACGGTGCGGCGCGTCCGCGGATACTTCGCTCCGGTGGACCGGCTGACAGCGACGCCCGCGGTCTTCGACGCCACAGCAGTTGCCGCATTCGATCCGGACGCGCCGCCTGCCCCGTGGGTGGACATGGGATGGATCGGCGGGTTTACGCGCACTTCCGAGACGAAGCTGCAAGTGGTGGAGAGCGGCGCTCCTGGAACGGTCCTGCTGCAGGGACGGCAGAGCATAGGCGCGGCGGTGAGCATGACGTTCGAGCGCTGGTCGAAGCTGACCATGGCGCTGAGCTGCGGCGCGCAGCAGGTCAATGTACTGAAGGCAGGTACGAATCCGACGGCGATTACCGCGGCGAGCTCCACGGCTACGTTTCTGAGCACGCCGAACGGCGCGGATACGATCCAGGCCGGGGACATGATTGCGGTGGATGCGGATTACAACGGACAGACGGGGTATGTGGGTGCGGGCGCATCGGCTGCGTATCTGGCTACGGCGATCGGCAGCGACGTGCAATGGATTCGGCGCATGACATTGAATGTTGGCCGCGTGACTGCGGTGACGACAGCAGGGCTGCAGCTCGCCGAGCCACTGCTGGCCGGTGTTCCGACGCAAGGGATGCAGGCGCAAACCATCGTGGCCTTGCAGGATCGCGAGGGCGGCACATTCTTCCAGGAATGGTCGGGACTCTTCTGCATGCAGGGAGAGCAGGGAGATGCGTTGTTCTTCTACTATCCGCGGCTGCAGACGATGGGCGGCCCGGGGGAGAGCATGGCGCCTTTGAATGCGCCGCTTACGCAGGTGCTGCTGGCGGGGAGATTCATCGCACTGCCGGTGGTCGATCCCGTCGATGGAGCACAGGTGTGCTGTTATCGCACGTACCTGCCATGCGCCAATGCGCAGATGTAGTGCGTGTGTCGCCGAAATTGCGCGAAATCGCCGAACGAATCTGCCGGACTCATTCGCCAGACCAACTTGCCACATAAGGAAAGAAGGAGAGCGTGAAGGTCACGATCGACAATCTTGATGGGAATGGCGCACTGAATTACACATCGTCACTGAGCGGCTCCGAGCCCTTGACGATCGAGCGCAAGCTGAACAAACCGAGCAACTGCACCTTGAATTTTGCGGCGGGGCGTGCGGCCGTTCCCGCATGCGGAGCGCGTGTCGTGGTGAGCGCGGACAATGGAACGATTCTCTTTACCGGCTATTCGATCGCCGCGCCGGCGCGCGTGTATGCAGGGATGGGCACGACGGGGCCGGCATATGTGCTGCGGGTTTCGTGCCTGAGCGATGAAATTCTTTTCGACGCGAGAGTGAGCGAGAAGACGATTGACTGCGTTGCCACGACCGCCGGAGACCTGCTGATCAAGTTGACGGGGCGGGCGACGACACAGGTTGTGCCGGTGAGCGGCGACGCCACGTTAACTCCCATTGGCGGATTTCAACCGCTTGCGGGCAAGAGCTGGTCGGAGAATGCAGGTGCCCTTGCTAACGCGGCGCGCGCGTCGTATCGCGTTGTGAACGATGCGATGACCTTTGAGAACATCGGCGACCAGGTACATACGCTGGCAGAGAGCGATGGGAGCTTTGACCGCGGCGCATTCCATGGCGAGCGCGCACGGCTGGCGGTGAACGACGTGACGGTGTGCGGGAAGGAAGAGCCGCAAGCGTACGTTACGGAGATGTTTCAGGGAGACGGGATTACATCGGCCTTTCAACTCGGCGAGACGCCTCTGCTCGAAAAGGCAACGTTGCTCTTCGATACGTTTGCGGGCGGCGGTCTCGATCCACAGAGGTGGACGGTTGTGGATGGAGGCAGCCACGTCTCGCTGACGTCACGCGGGCTGACGCTAGGCGGCGGGCAAGGCGCTGGCGGGAACAGCAGCGTGGCAGCGGTGGATGGGGTGGAGATGGGTGGGGTGCTGCTGATCGAGCTGACCGGACTGGAGGTGGACAGCCTGGGCGAGGGTTACTTCGCGGCGCTTGCTTCCGGCACTGTGAGCGCTTCGAATCTGATTGGCGGATTCCACGTGCGGCCGAACGGCACGAGCACAGTGGTAGCGCCGATGGTGCTGGGAGCAGAAGCGGGCGCAACGGCAACGTTGCAGACGGGTCATACATATACGCTGCGGTTGCGCTTCCATTGCAAGGACCGGCAGCGCGCGCTGCAGAGTTACAGCGCCGGCAGCGCGAATGGTCCGGTCTCGCTGGGCGGGGATATTTTGAGTGCCGGCGCCGACCTGGTGCTGGAGCTGCAGGAGACAACCGGCGGCGCGCAGTTCCCCGTAATTGTGCTGTACGACGGGTCGATCAGCCAGGCCCCGGCAAGCTGCATACCGGTGGTGGTGGAGAGCGTGAGCTTTCTGGGCAGCGTCGCGAGCTTTGAGCTGACACGGCCCGGAGATGTATGGGCGAGCTGCACGGCAACTGGCTCGGCGGCGGCAACGCAGCGCCTTGGAGCCAGCGCGCAGACTTCGCAGGCAAAGATCACCAGCACCGGCAGGATGAGCTTTTATCCGGGCTTTGTTCCTGCATCGGGCACGGTCATACGTGTGAACTATCGGATCGGCGGCCGCGCAGTGGCGCGGATGGCCGTAGCTGGAGCATCTCCCGTCAGCAGCCTGATTCTCACTGCCGAAGAGCCGGTGACACGGACTTCCGCAGATTGCGAGAACGCCGCGCTTGCGCTGCTCTCCCTGTCAACGTGGGCTGATGGAGCGTGGAAGGGAACGTATGCATGCTGGAATCCGCAGCAGACTGCAGATGTGCGGCCGGGTGATCTGCTGCAGGTGGAAGCGCCGACGGCGGAGATTTCGACCGGGCTGCTGGTGCGCAGTGTACAGATTCGCGCGACCTCCTGCGCTCCGGAACTGCTGCGTTATACGGTTGGCTTTGCGAACGAATGGGCGGAGGCGCTTTCTCTGAAGAAGAACGAAGGTGCGCCGTTGAATGCATGGCTGCCGCCGACGGCGTTAGCTGCTCCGAATGCATTGGCGTCGCTGCGCGACCTGGCGGTGAGCAGCGTGACGACAACGCAGATTCTGGTGCAGGCAGGCGTAACGCCTCCGAGCGGCGGCGGGTTCGAGGTGCGGCGCAGCGATTGGAAATTTGGCGCGGGCGATGGCGCCGATCTGGTGCTGCGCAGCCCGGTAGCGGCATTCACTATCGTTCGCCAGGCGCCGGTGGAGCGCTACTACGTCCGCATGTACGATGGCGCGACGCCGCCCAACTACTCGCGCTTTTCCAGCGCCATTTTTGTGAACGCAGCAATGCAATGAGTGCCGAAACACTCGAGCCCATGGAGTTATGGACATGATGAGTACGTTTGAGGCGCAGGTGCTGGCTGACCTGAGCGTTGTGAAAAGCCAGATGGCATCTCTGCTGGGGGACGGCCAGCCAGGTCGCCTGAGCCTGCTGGAGGAGCGCGTGGAACGTCATGAGTTGAGCGTGCAGCGGGTGAAGGGGTTTGCAGGCGCCTTTGGCCTGCTGTTCACCTTGCTGCAGCTTGCTGTGGAGTGGCTCCGGCCGCGTTGAAGAGCCATGTTGAGCTCGCCGTTATAATGCGACGATGGCGCGTTCAGCGGCGGTGGGTGTTGTGATGGGCAGCAGAAGCGACTACGCGACGATGGAGCCGTGCGTCGAGCTGCTGCGCGAATTTGCGATAGCTTACGAGACGCGCATCGTCTCCGCGCATCGCACGCCGGACCTGCTGTTTCAATATGCGAGCGAGGCAGAGGGCCGTGGGCTGAAGGTCATCATCGCGGCAGCGGGCGGCGCGGCGCATCTGCCTGGAATGCTCGCTGCGAAAACAGTGGTGCCGGTGCTTGGGGTTCCGGTGCCGGCGACCTCCATGCAGGGGCTGGATGCGTTGCTTTCGATCGTGCAGATGCCGAAGGGCGTGCCCGTCGGCACGCTGGCCATCGGACGGCCGGGCGCGGCTAATGCTGCCCTGCTGGCGATCGAGATTTTGGGCAATGGCGACGCTGAACTGCGCGGCCGGCTGAAAGCCTGGCGGGAAAATCGCATGCGCGAGGTGCTCGCAGAAGAGTTACCGCAGTGAGCGCGATCCTGCCGGGCGCAACCATCGGCATTTTGGGCGGCGGCCAGCTTGGCCGCATGACGGCGATGGCGGCGCGTTCGCTTGGCTATCGCATTCAGGTGATGGACCCTGATCCCTCCTGCCCCGCGCGATTCGTCGTAGACGCCTGCTTTGAAGGCGCATGGGACGATGCGAAGGCTGCGGCCGATCTTGCTCGCGGCTGCGATGTCGTGACTCTGGAGATCGAGCAGCTCTCACTGGACACGCTTCGCGCGGCACAGCGCTATGCTCCCGTCCGGCCGGGAGAGGCCCTGCTGGCCATCATTCAAGATCGCATTGCGCAAAAGGAGTGGCTGGCCGCCCATCAGTTTCCGATCGGACCATTCCGCTCTGTGCGGTCACTCGACAATATGCGCGCGGCGCTCGATGCCTTTGGTCGCGACTGCTTCGTAAAAAGTGTGCGCGGCGGTTACGATGGGCGTAGTCAGATCCGTATCACCCCGCGTACCGGCGAAAGCGCGGAGCTGGCGTGGCGCTCGCTGGGGCAGCGCCCGTCGATTGCCGAACAGGCCATCGCACTGGACCGCGAAATCTCCGTGCTGGTGGCGCGCACTCCGTCGGGTGCGCTCAAATCTTTCCCCTCGGCAACGAATCATCACGAAAATCAAATCCTGGCGTGGAGCGTGATCCCGTCGTCGATCCCCGCAGCGATGGAGGCGGAGGCGCAGCGCATCGCGTGCTCGCTCGCCGAAAAGCTTGCACTTGAAGGAATCCTAGCTGTGGAGATGTTCGTGACCAGGGACGGCAAGCTGTTGATCAACGAGCTTGCGCCACGCCCGCACAACAGTTATCACGCCAGCGAGCGCGCCTGCGTGGTGAGCCAGTTTGAGCAGCATGTGCGTGCTGTCTGCGATCTTCCACTGGGCAATACAGACATTCTTCGGCCGGCGGCGATCGTCAACCTGCTGGGAGATATCTGGGCTGAGGGCGAGCCGCGCTTTGATCGGGCGCTTGAAGTGGATAGCGTGCGGCTGCATCTTTACGAAAAGCACACGCCGCGCCCCGGGCGCAAAATGGGCCATCTATCTGCGGTGGGCGACACTCCGGCCCAAGCGGTAGAGCGTGTTCTCGAAGCGAAATTGCGTCTCTAAACAAGATGGCGGACCCGAAGGCCCGCCATTGTTTTATCTCGCTCCGAATCAGCCGATATCTTCAGACCAGTTCTCCAGGTACTTCTTCAACTCGGCCATGAACTTGCCGGCGTCAGCGCCGTCGATGATCCGGTGATCGAAGCCCAGCGTCAGCCGGATGACATGCCGGATCGCGATCGAATCGTTGCCATCCTTATCGGTCAAAACGGTGGGCTCCTTGAAGAGGCCGCCCACGCCCAGGATCGCCGATTCCGGTTGGTTGATGATCGGGGTACCGAACTGCTCGCCGAAGATGCCCGGATTCGTAATCGTGATGGTGCCGGATCCGACTTCGTCCGGCTTCAGCTTCTTCGAGCGAGCGCGCTCCGCCAAGTCAGCGATAGCACGCGCCAAACCGAGGAAGCTCTTGTCCTCTGCCTGCTTGATGACCGGCACGATCAATCCCCAGTCGAGCGCCACCGCGATGCCGACATTCACGTTCTGGTGATAGCGAATCGCATCGCCTTCCAACGACGCATTGACGATCGGTATCTTGCGCAGCGTCGCGACTACGGCACGCGTGATGAACGGCATGTAGGTCAACTTCACGCCGTTGCGCTGCTCGTATTTGGTTTTTTCTTTCTCGCGGATCTTCACGATGCGCGTCATGTCGATCTTGAAGACGGTGTGCACGTGCGCGCTGGTCCGCTTCGAATCGACCATGCGCTGCGCGATGATGGAGCGCATGCGTGTGAGCGGCACCAACTCGCCCGGTTGCGGGCCGGCTGCGGCCGGGGCAGCAGGCTTTGGTGCAGCAGCAGCCGGTTGCGTTGCGGCCGGAGCGGATGCAGGAGGCTTAACAGCGCCGCCCTTTTCGACAAATTGCAGGATGTCGTCCTTGGTGATGCGACCGGTCAAGCCTGTGCCGGGGACCTGCCGCAGATCGACCTGATGCTCCTTGGCAATCTTGCGCACCAAGGGCGAAGAGCGCAGGCGCTCTCCGTGCGAGGCCGCAGCGGCGGGCTCTGCTGCCGCGGGAGCCGATGTCGGGGCTGGCGTTTGCGCGGGAGCCGGTGCTGTTGCAGCCGGAGCGCTCGCCTTCGCCGCGCCGCCGCCGATGACCGCGACTACGGTATTGATCTGTACGGTGTTGCCGGCGTCCACCTTGATCTCAGAAAGCGTGCCGCTTGCCGGCGCTGGAATCTCCGCGTCTACCTTATCGGTCGAAATTTCAAATAGCGGCTCGTCACGCTGCACGCTGTCGCCCACCTTCTTGAGCCACTTGGTGATCGTGCCTTCAAAGATGGACTCACCCATCTGCGGCATCACGACGTTGGTGCCGCCGCCGCTCGAAGCGGCTGCCTCCACGGGCGCAGCCGGTGCCGGTGCAGCCTTCGGCGGTTCGGGCTTCTGGGCCTCTCTGGGAGCTTCCTGCTTCGCGGGTGCAGGTGCCGCGGCGGCAGGCTTGCTCGCCACAGCGCCATCGCCCTCGCCAATCACCGCGACAACAGTGTTGATCTGAACGGTACTGCCGGCGTCCACTTTGATCTCAGAAAGCGTGCCGCTGGCCGGCGCCGGAATCTCCGCGTCTACCTTATCGGTCGAAATCTCAAACAGCGGCTCGTCGCGCTGTACGGTATCGCCGGGCTTCTTCAGCCACTTGGTGATCGTCCCTTCAAAGATCGACTCGCCCATCTGGGGCATCACGACATCTGTCGGCATGTTCTCTCTTCCGCCTTCCCATTCATGCGGCGTGTGCCGCTAAGCCTTCATTTCGATCATACGGGCTCGCGGGCCGTCGCTCCGCGCACCACTCAGTACGCCACTTCAGTAGGCCATCAGCCGCCGCGCCTCACGCACAACATCCTCCACCTTGGGCAGGAAGGCCTTCTCCAGCGACGGCGCGAACGGCACGGGTGAATCCAGCGACGTGATGCGCGTGATCGGCGCATCCAGCGCGTCGAAAGCCTCCTCGTTGATGATGGCCGCGATCTCTCCCGCGATGCCCCCGGTCTTGGTGTCCTCGTGCAGGATGATGACGCGGTTGGTCTTCTCGACCGTTCGAGCAATCGCCGCGTTGTCCAGCGGCAGCAGCGTCCGCAGGTCCAGGATCTCCAGTTCGATGCCTTCCTTGGCCAGGATGTGCGCCGCCTCTTCGGCCACGTAAACCATGGCCGCGTAGGTGATCACCGAAACGTGCTTGCCTTCGCGATGGAGGCGTGCCTTGCCGATCTCGACCGTGTAGTCCTCCGCGGGCAGTTCTTCCTTCACGCGGCGATAGAGATACTTGTGCTCGAAGAACAGGACCGGGTTGTTATCGCGGATGGCCGACTTGATCAAGCCCTTCGCATCCCGCGCGGTCGCCGGAGCGATCACCTTCAGGCCCGGCGTGTGCACATAGAACATCTCCGGATTTTGCGAGTGGAACGGGCCGCCGCTCACGCCGCCGCCGGAAGGTCCGCGCAGCACCAGCGGCGCCGGCGCGCCCCAGCGATAGTTGCTCTTGGCCAGAATCTGCACAATCTGCGAATGTGCCGAGCTGATGAAGTCCATGAACTGGAACTCGCCCACCGGCCTGAGACCGGTCAGCGAAGCGCCGTAGGCTGCGCTGGCAATGGCCATCTCGGAGATCGGCGTATCGACCACGCGCTCCGTGCCGAAGCGCTGCAGGAAGCCCTCCGTCACCTTGAAGGCACCGCCGTAAACGCCCACGTCCTCGCCGATGACGAAGACGCGCGAATCGCGCTCCATCTCTTCCCACAATCCCTGGCGGATTGCCTCTAGATACGTAACTGCTGCCATTGCTCGATCAGTCCTCGCGTTCTACCGCGGTTTTATTTGTAGTGCGTGGTCGCGCTGGACTCGGCCAGCTTCGCGCTTGCGTTCGCATTCTCCACGCGCACTTCGCCGTACTTCAGCGGAATCGCGGTCGAGTTGTCGAAGTACACATCGGTGCCTGCGTCGGCCGGATCGGGCATCGGAGAAGCCTCCGCGAACGCGCGCTCCTCTTCCATGTAGGTGTCCACGTCAGCCTGGATTTTCTTCGACTCCGCTTCCGTCATCCATCCCCGTTCGATGAGGTACTTCTCCATGCGCAGGATGGGGTCGCGGCGCTTCCAGTACTCCTTGACCGTTGGCGGAACGTAGACGGCCGCATCATGCATGGCGTGGCCCTTCATGCGCATCAGCTTGGCTTCAATCAGCGAAGCGCCCTCGCCGCGATACGCGCGCTCGACGGCTTCATGGGTCGCGTCGTAGACCTGGTTCGCGTCCGTGCCGTCCACGATGACGCCCGGCACACCATAGCCCAGTGAGCGGTCCGCCAGGTCCTTGCAGGCAAACTGCAGCTCCACCGGCGTCGAATACGCCCACAGGTTGTGCTCCACCATCAGGACGACGCCCAGCCGCTGAACGGCTGCAAAGTTGAAGCCCTCGTAGGTCGGCCCGGTCGACTGGCCGCCATCGCCGATATACGCGAGGCACGCAATGTTCTTGCCTTGGATGCGGGCGCCCAGTGCCACACCGGCGCACACGCTGATGGAATCGCCCAGATGCGAGATCGGCGCGATCACGTTCAGCTTCTTGTAGTCGCCGTAGTGCGACCCGCTCTCGCGTCCCCGGGTCGGCGAGCCGCCCTTGGCCATGTACTGCATCATGGTGTCGCGCGGTTTGAAGCCCTTCACGATCATCGAGCCCTGGTTGCGGATCATCGGCCCCAGCCAGTCGTCCTCGCTCAGCGCGTAGGCCGAAGCCACCGACGTGGCCTCCTGCCCCTGGCTCAGGTATAACCCGCCGATCACCTTGCTCTGCTTGTACATCCGCTCCAGCGAGTCCTCCATCTTCCGGTTCACGATCATGAGCCGGAAAATATCGATGGACTGCTCGCGGGTCAGGTACTTTGACGGACGCAGCGGAGGCGCCGGAGCCGTGGTGTCACCGACCACAATGTAGTGGTAGTGCCCGTCCTTCCACTCGCCCTCGATGTGGAAGGGCAACTGCTCCAGCCGGTAATCCGGGATTCCGTGGGGATTCCTGGCAGGGGGTGGGGATTGGGGAGAGTTCTTACCGTTAGACTCGTTGGATTCTTTCGGTTTCCCGTTCGCGGAGGCAGACGGCGCCCCCTCGCTCTTCTCTTCTGTTTTTCTACTCGCCATCGACAGCGATCCTGGTCGGTCAGTACCGAACTGGTCATTTTATGCCAAAACAGCGCTCGAGACACGCCGAGCCTGGCGGCCCCTATCTACAACTCTTGTTCGCAGCACAGTTTACGCACTCGAAGGCATCAAGCCGGCGAGCGCCGGAGAGAGGTCCTGCATGAACTCGAGCCACAACACCTGCGCTTCGAAGACACGGCCAAACTGCCGCGCCACGCGCTCGGCTGCTGTCTGAAGACTGAGGTCCGTTTCCGGACTGGAGCTGCGACTCTCCAATTCAAGGCTGGTGACGCCACGGTCACGGATGCCGCACGGCACAATCCAGTCGAAATCCCGCAGATCGGTCGTGACGTTCAGCGCAAATCCATGCGAGGTCACGCCCGCGGAGACGTGGATGCCGATGGCCGCGATCTTCTTTTCTTCAATCGATCCGTTCGGCTGCGTCCACACCCCAGTCCGGCCGGCAACGCGCTGGGCCGCCACGCCGTAGTCCGCCATGGTGCGGATCAGCGCCTCTTCCATCTTCCGGACAAAATCCACCGGGCCCAGCCATTTCTTATCGCCCCGGGCTGGCCCGCGCAAATCAAAGATCGGATAGCCCACAAGCTGCCCGGGACCGTGGTAAGTGATGTCGCCGCCGCGGTCGGTCCCCACCACCTCCACGCCGCGCGCGGCCAGCGCCTCTTCTGTCAACCGGAGATTCTCCCGGCCCCCGTCTTTTCGTCCCATGGCGCGTCCCAGGGTCAGCACCGGCGGATGCTCCAGCAGCAATAGCACGTCTCCGATGGCTCCAGCCTTGCGCGACTCCACCAACCGCGCCTGGACATTCAGTCCCTCGCGATACGCAACTCGCCCGAGATACAAAACCGATAACACCATGCTCAGCTAACCGGAACTACGGCTCCTGCCATCCATTCTGTCACCCGGCGGTGCTGTCATTGGGCGGCCTGGGGTCGATGCAGTGGAGTACGCACGACTTTTTGAAGGAGAGGCCCCGCATGACATCCTCGTTGAACTCCATCCGCCTGCGCATCCTGTTTGTCCTGCTCTTCGCCGCATTGGCCGCCCTAGCTGCCTCCGCACAGACCGGCCTGTACGTCGAATATGGCGGCTCCAAGGTGGACGCCCCCAGCAACAACTGGATTTACGGTCCCACCTTCGGTCTCTACCACGACTTCTATTCTGTTCCTCTCGTCCATCTGGGCGGCGACCTCCGCGGCTCCGTCCTGGGCGTCACGAATACCACCACCGTTACCAGTGGCGAGATAGGCCCGCGCGTGTCCATTCATCCCCACGTGCTGCCGGCCATGCCTTATCTGGAGGCGCTGGCCGGCATCGGCCATTACGATTTCGGCGCCAACCAACCCAGCGACACCAAGTTCGAATATCAGTTCCTCGCCGGCATCGATGTCACCGTGTTGCCACGGCTAGACTGGCGGATCGTCGAGTTCTCCTACGGCGGCTTAAGCGCCTTCAACGGCACGCTCCACCCCAAGACACTCAGCATGGGACTCGTGCTGCGCCTTCCGTGACACTCTCCGCCACGCAACAGCCGCGGCAAGTACAATCTTGTCTAGTTCCTTCCTGGCACGTGGACATCCCTACCCTTGCGTAGAGTTGAGCAGAGGCTTCTTTCTGAATGAATCGAATTGCGACCCGTCGTTTCCGTCTTCACTGCATCCTTTTCGCCCTGCTTCTCGTTGCAGCCGGCATACCCAAAGTCCATGCACAGACCGCCATCTACGGCCAGTTCAGCGCCTCGCGCTTCAATAACAATGCGATTCCCAATGCCAACCAATGGGGATATGGCGGCGGGTTCGGCCTCTACTCCGACTTCCAGAAGATCCCCTTCGGCAAGGTGGGAGCAGACGTCCGCCTCCAGTTCACCAGGCCGGCGAGCAACACCACGCTCACCAGCTTCCTCGTTGGCCCGCGGCTGGAAGTGCACCCGCACGTCATTCCGCTGAACCCCTACGCAGAGTTTCTCTTCGGCGGCGGCCACTTCAGCTACGGCAACAACTCTCCCAGCACGACGCAGTTTGACTGGCGCGTCCTCGGCGGCCTCGATAAGACCGTGCTCCCGCACGTCGACTGGCGCGTCATTGAAGTCTCGTACGGCCAACTCAACACCTACTCCGGCCGCCTGCGCCCGGTCACCTTCAGCACCGGAGTGGTCCTGCGGTTTCACTGAGGAACGACCGGATTGAGCGAAAACCAGTAGAAGCCGCTCTCCTTTACCGAAAAAGCGATGTCTGTAACAGGGAATGCATGAAAGGAGACTTCATGCTCGCCCTGCTTCCCGCTCTGTTGCTCCTCACGCTCGTCGAACCGCCCGCTCATGCCATAGACGAGAGCCAGACGGTTTTGCCTGCCCCTATCTCTATGCCGGCCGATCGCGCTGCTGCGTCCTATCAGATCTATTCCATCCTGATGCCGATAGGGGAAACCGGAAATCCCATGTGGCCGCATGATCTCTGGCTCGTTCAGGACACGACGATCGCGTTAGTCCCTGTGGCGGAACCGTGCTCCCCTTCCATCAAGAACGGGCAGGACTCCGGAATGAATCCGCACACCGCCGTGCATCCAGCCGCAGAAGGTCGCGAAGATTTCGCCGAGATTCTCCAGGACTTCGATGGTCGCTGCCACGATCGCATAGCCCTCGAAGCGAATAAACTGAAAGCGAAAATCCCCGTTCGGCTGCTGAACGAAGAGGGGCAGAAAGAGTTCCAGAGACTTCGTAGCGAGGAGCATTCCGATCCCGCGCTGGTTAGCAAATACAAAGGCGCGTCTGCTCTATATGCTTTCAGCGAGGTCTACTTCAACGCACACGCCACCGTTGCTTTGGTCTATGCAACGCAGTGGTGCGGCAGCCTTTGTGCGCAGGGCAGTTGGATCGCCCTTGCGCTCAAGGACGGCCATTGGCATTCACTAAACTGGGGCAGCGATTCTTGGATATCGCAAGTTACATCGCCTCGCCCTTGTGCACCGAAGCCGCCGGCAAACAAAACGTTCCCTCCACTACTTCCAAGAAGGTCCGCTCCTCGCGCAACACGAACCTCTTTGACTGCGCGAAGGCAAAGTTGTCTCGCGCCTCCGCATTCGTCCTGAACCGCGCGCGGTACGCCTCATAGGCAGCCAGGCTGTCGAACGCGATCAGCCCCCAGCCCACATCGTTCGTTCCTTCTAGCGGCAAGAAATACCCCACCAGCCGGCCCCCGCATCGCGGGATGATGCGGCTCCACGCCTCGGCGTATTTCTGAAATGCCTCACGCTGAAACGGATCGATCTGGTATCGGATAAAACACATAATCGTCATCGTCACTTTCCCTTCCTCTGCCAGCACAGGAGCCATGCAGCCCATCGTCAGAAGTGCGCCCGCCGCTGCCATGCCGGCCAGCACACCGCGGCGGCTCATCGTGGTCACGAAATCTCCGGGCTTGCGCATGTCGCCCGCAGTATGGCGCTTGCGTTGTCATGGACGATTCGTCTACCGCCAAACCATGCGTGCGTCAGTAAAACCACACCTTTCCATAGCGGACATCGCCGCCGCCATCGGCGAGCCGGCACGTGCCCGCATGCTTTCAAGCCTCATGGATGGCCGCGCCCGCACAGCGACCGAGCTCGCCGCGATCGCGGGCGTCACTGCCTCCACCGGCAGCGCGCATCTGCAACGGCTCCGTTCCGCGCAACTCGTCAAAGTGCTGGTGCAGGGCAAGTGCCGGTACTACAGCCTGCATGGCGCCGATGTTGCCGCCGCGCTCGAAGGTCTCAGCGTCATCGCCGGCGCTTCGCATGCGCCGTTTATTCCGCGCACTCCCGGTCCGCTGCGCTTCGCGCGCACCTGTTACGACCACATCGCCGGGGCAACCGGCGTCGCACTGCACGACCGCTTCACCGTACTTGACTGGATCGCTGCGGAGGCCAAGGAGCAAGGTGCTTATAGCGTCACGCCTGAAGGCAGTCGCGGGCTAGCATCTCTCGGCATCGACATCGACGCCACCCGCACCCAGCGCCGCCGGTTCGCTTACGCCTGTCTGGATTGGAGCGAGCGTAGACCCCATCTCGGCGGCGCACTGGGCGCAGCGGTGCTCGAACTCGCACTCAGGAAACGCTGGGTCGCGCGACAGCTCGACAGCCGCATCCTCACCGTCACCGCCGCAGGCCGCCGCGAGATGCACGCCCGCTTCGGCCTCACACTCGACGAGCGTATTCCCGCGACGTAATCCGCAACACTTCCTGCCTCCCGTGATTGGACATTCCCCTGCCAAGATGCAATAAAGGAGCCGTCCAAACAACACACTGGAGAACCCATGCGCCGACGTGACTTTCTCTCCTCCGCCGCCGCGGCAGCCGCACTGCTGCCCACCGCCGCACTCGCCAACACCTTCGCGCCTTCCGGCGAAGGTTCAACTCCGGCATCCGGCGCGCACGCCATGCCGCTTGGCCTCGTCATCGCACCCTCCGGCAACCCGGAAAAACTCATCTCTCGCGTTCACGACCTCGGCCTCCCCACCTGCTTCCTCTCGCTCGACGCGTATATCGGCAAGTTCACACCGCAGCTCGCGGACCAATTCAAAGGCCTACTCGCGAAGTACAACGTCACCTGCACAACCGTGGAAGTCGTCGGGCCCCCACCCTTGGTGTGGGACTTCATGCAGGGCCCGTCCACCATCGGCGTCGTCCCGCGCGCTACCCGCGCCGCACGCATCGACGCCCTGAAGCAGGCATCGGACTTCGCGAAGTCTCTGGGCGTTGGCCAGGTGCAGACACACTGCGGCTTCATCCCGGAAAACCCCGGCGATCCGCTCTACAAGGAGACCATCGTCGCCATCCGCGAGGTCGCCGAGCACTGCGGGAAAAACAACCAGCGCTTCCTGATGGAGACTGGCCAGGAAACGCCCACCACCATGTCGCGCGCCATCCGCGACGTGAAGATGCCAAACCTCGGCGTCGGCCTCGACACCGCCAACCTCATCCTCTACGGCAAGGCCAATCCCGTGGATGCCGTTGCGATCCTCGGCCCCCACGTCCACGCCGTTCACGCGAAGGACGGTCGCTGGCCCACCAATCCGGACAAGCTTGGCGAAGAGGTCCTCATCGGCACCGGCCTCGTAGACTTCAAAAAAGTATTCGAAGGTCTGCGCAAAGCCGGCTACACCGGCGCCATCACCATCGAGCGCGAAACCAATGGCCCGCAGCAGATCGAAGACGTGCGCAAAGAAAAGCAGTACCTCGAAAAGGTGCTCGCGGAGATTACATAATCGGCAGCGCAAGCGCACCGGGTGCCCCATCCAGCGAAGCCGGAGTGGGGATGTGGAAATAGAGTGCATTCCGGAGGAATGACAGCAACCATGGACAGACGAGACTTCCTCAAGACCGCCTCAGCAGCCTCCGGCCTCCTCATCGTCAAGCCCTCTACCGCTTTTGGCTACCAGGCTAACTCCGCCGTGCGTCTCGGCCTGCTCGGCTGCGGCAATCGCGGCACAGCCGTCGCCACATCCTTCGTGCAGAACACCCCCGCGCATCTCGTCGCGCTCGCCGACATCTTCCCCGATAAGCTCGCCCTGGGCAAGCAGCACTTCGACGAGCTCAACGCCTCCGTCAACAAGCCGGCCATCGACCCGCGCCTCACCTTCCACGGCTACCGGGCCTTTGAGGAGCTCGCCGCGTCGAAGGACATCGACGCCATCCAGATCTCCACGCCGCCCTTCTTCCACGTCCAGCATCTCGAAGCCGCCGTCGCCGGCGGCAAGCATGCCTATTGCGAAAAGCCCGTGGGCGTGGATGTCCCGCAGACCCGCAAAGCGCTCGAAATCGCGCAGCGCGTGCAAGGCAAGGTCTCGTCGATGTCGGCTTCCAGATCCGCAGCGCGCCGCCGTTCGTCGAGATCGTGAACCGCATCCACTCCGGCGCGCTCGGCAAACTCGCCAGCATCACCGCCTACTACAACGCGCCCGCCTCTGTGGACCACGCGAAGCCGGGTATGTCCCCCGATGAGACACGCCTGCGCAACTGGCTCTGGGACCGCACCCTCTCCGGTGACATCCTGCTCGAACAGAACATCCACGTCATCGATATCTGCAATTGGGTCCTCGGCGCGCATCCCATCAAGGCTGTCGCCACCGGCGGCCGCAACGTTCTCACGCATGCCGGCAACATCTGGGACAACTACCAGGTCGACTTCACCTATCCGGACAACGTGCACGTCAGCTTCTCGTCCACGCAGTTCGGCGACTTCGGCTTCGATGTCTCCGAGCGTGTCTATGGCGCTGACGGCCTTGCCGAAATGCCCTACTCCGGCCCGCTCCGCATCCTCGGCAAAAACGCATGGACCTGGGTCGATCCTGAAGGCACGCAGCAGCAATCCACCGCAGCCCGCGCGCTTCGCCGCCAACGGCGCCTTCACCGACAACCTCATCCACGCCGATCGCGACAAGGATCGCGGGTTCATTGAAAGCATCACCAGCGGCCAGCACCACAACCAGATCGCCGCGGGTGTGGAAACCGCGCTCGCCTGCATGCTCGGCCGCAAAGCTGCCTACAGCGGCCGCGAAACCACCTGGGACGAACTCGAGAAGGATCACGAAGACTGGCAGCTCGGCATGGATCTCAAGCAGTTCACCTAGCCTGTGCGCAAATCGGATGCCCCATTCTGCCAAGCCGGAGTGGGGTTCGTTTTTTCTCTACCAATTCACCTGCATTCCCTGTAACCATCCACTCGCGCCGTCATCTAGGAATCAGTTTCGTCGTACAGTCGATTGTGACGCACCCACATAGGAGAAGCCCCGATGCCCTTGCCCAGCGACCCCAGGCTCCTCGCCCTCAGCGAAGATCTGCTCAAACAATTCGACGCCATCTTCGGCCTCAATCCCGGCTTCCGGCCCGCGCATGCCAAAGGCATTCTGCTCAGTGGCACCTTCACGCCCGCTGCGTCAGCAAAAGACCTTACCCGCGCCGCGCACATCACGCGTCCATCCACGCCCGTCCTTGCGCGTTTCTCCAACTCCACCGGCGTCCCGCTGATCCCGGACAACGATCCCAATGCCAACCCTCGCGGCCTCGCCATCCGCTTTGAGCTCGCGCCGCACGTGCATACCGATATCGTCAGCCACTCCACCGACGGATTCCCTACCCATACCGGCGACGAGTTCCTCGAATTCCTTCGCGCCCTCGCCTCCAGCGACCCGGCCAATCTCAAGGGTTCGCCGCTTGAAGCCTTCCTCGGCTCACATCCGGCGGCGCTCGCCTTCGTGCAGACGCCCAAGCCCGCGCCATCCAGCTTCGCGCGTGAGAGCTACTTCGGCGTCACCGCCATGCGCTTCACCAACGAGCAGGGAAAAAGTAGCTACGGACGTTACAGAATCCTGCCGGCTGCCGGCAACGACCACCTCGACGACGCAGCGACGAAGTCCAAATCGCCGACCTATCTCTTCGACGAGCTGCCCCAACGCCTCGCAAACGGCCCTATCACCTTCCGCATCGCCGTCCAGCTTGCCGAAGAAGGCGACACCGTCGACAACGCCACCGTCCACTGGCCGGAGACGCGTCCCATCGTCGATCTCGGGACCCTCGCCCTCAACGCCCTGGTGCCGGACAGCGCTGCCGAGCAGAAGCAGATCATCTTCGATCCCATTCCCCGGCTCGACGGCATCGAGCCTTCCGGCGATCCGCTGCTTGAACTGCGGGCCGCGATTTACCTGATGAGTGGCCGCCGGCGTCGATCTGCGTAGCCACGGCGATGCGTAAGAGCGGCGGCCGATCGCAATTCCGGCCCTCCATCGGCGGCTTGGCGGCTGGCTGTCTGGCTGGCTACGCCTTGCTCAGCACATCCCAACGCTCCAAAACCTCATCTCTCCCCTTAGCCTTGGTTAACAGGATGGGAGTCAACATGTTCGGCAAGTCGAAGGAACACGACCGCAAGAAACGCAACAGCCGGGCGGAAAAAACACCGGCCACGCATAGCGAAACCAAACTTCTCGCTGGCCTTGCGGCAGGCGTCATCGGTGGCATTGTGGCGACCTGGGCGCTGGACAAATATCAGCAGGGCGCGGTCGAAGCGACTCGCCGAGCGGAAAACGCGGTAAATGCCGGACCTGCTTTGAGCCGCCAGCAGGAAGATGAGTTACGCGAGCAGCAGCGCTCGCATGGGGAAGCCGCGCATCGCATCGCAAAATCCACCGTCGGCAGAAAACTCAGCCGCACCCAGCAGCGCACCGCGGCCCCCATCGTGCACTACGCGGCAGGCGCGCTCGCCGGCGGCATTTATGGTCTCACCGCGGAGATTCTTCCGGGAGTGCGGCGGTTTTATGGCATAGGTTACTCAAAATTCATCTTTCTCGGAGCATCGGAGCCGCTGCTTCCCTGGCTTGGCCTCACCCCCAGGAAGCAAGCCCAGGTCACTCCGGCCGGCCTTGCCCGCTCCACTCGTCTTCGGCGCAGCTCTCGAAACTACGCGCCGCTTCCTGCGCTGGCTGCTGTAGCACGCGCGCGGTGCCCATCCGGAAGGTTAGGATCGAGGTCATGAAATGCGCATCCTTCCCTTCCACGAGGCATGCCACACTCGCATTCGCCGCCCTGTTCACTTTCTGGTTCTAGCCTCGGCAACTCCGCTGAGTCTTCGGCCAGCAGGATGTTCATGCAGCCCTCATTGCCGCGAAGGATCGAAAGCCTGCTCCGGCCTTTGATCTCGCAAATGCAACCGGGAAGAAAGTCCGCATCTCGGACTATCGCGGCAAGATTGTCCTGCTCAATTTCTGGGCTACCGAATGCGGCGGCTGCGTCCTCGAGATTCCCTCATTTATTTCGATTCAGGCCGCCCATCAGGGCAAAGCCTTCACCGCGGTTGGTATTTCGATGGATATTTCCTACGAAGGCTTGAAGAACGCAGATGAGGCATGGCGGAAGGTCACGCCATTCGTTTCGAGTCACAAGATGAACTATCCGATCCTCATGGGGGACCAGTCCGTCTCCGACGTTTATAGGTTGAACGCATTTCCCGCCACCTACCTCATCGACAAGTCTGGCAGGATCGCCGCAACCTACGTGGGCGTGGTCAGCAAGGACAATGTTGAGGCCAACGTGGATAAGCTGTTGTCGGAACGCTAGAGCCTGATCGGCGCAACGCCGCTGATTCAATACCGGGCGGATCCCACATCTCCAAAGCGAGATGTTGGGCACCAGGAGGCACGACGTCAGACGTTGATCGCCATTCCCTCCACCGCGCCAAAGCCGTCCAGCATCGCCTCGGCCAGCGTCGGATGCGCGTGGATGGTAAACATCATCTCGTCCACCGTCGCCTCCAGTTCCATCGCCGTTACCGCTTCGGCGATCAGCTCCGTAGCCTGCGGCCCGATGATGTGCACGCCCAGCACCTCGCCGTACTTCGCGTCCGCCACCACCTTCACGAAGCCCTCATGCTCGTTCACGATCGAGGCCTTCGAGTTCGCGGAGAACGGGAACTTGCCGACCTTTACCGTCAGGCCCTTCTCCTTGGCCATCGCTTCGGTGAGCCCCACGCTGCCGATCTGCGGCTCGCAGTAGGTGCAGGCCGGAATGCGCTCGCGCCGCACTGGCCGCGCCGGCTTACCGGCGATCTTCGTCACCGCCACGATGCCGCACATCGCGCCCACATGTGCCAGTTGCGGAACCCCGGCAACCATGTCGCCGATCGCATACACTCCCGGCTCCCCTGTCTCCATCCACTCGTTTACGCGCACAAATCCGCGCTCAAGCTTAGCTTTTGTCTTATCGAGCCCGATGTTTTCGGTGCGCGGCGCACGGCCAACGGCGACCAGCACTTTCTCCGCCTCCTTCACTTGCGCCTTGCCGTCTGCCGCGGTGAAGTCAACTTTCACGCCGTCCTTGGTGCGCTCCACTTTGTCGACTTTGGCGCCCACATGCGACTCGATGCCGCGCTTGCGGAAGACCCGCGCCAGTTCCTTGCTCACGTCCTCGTCCTCATTGGGCACCAGCCGCGGCAGGTACTCGACGAGCGTCACCTCCGACCCGAAGCTCTTGAAGATGGACCCGAATTCGACGCCCACCGCGCCCGCCCCGATCACCACCAGCGACTTCGGGATGCGGTCAATGTTCAGGATCTCGATGTTTGTCAGAACCCGGTCGTCTGCCTTGAGCCCCGGCAGCATCCTGGCGTCGGAGCCGGTCGCCACCAGCACGTTCTTCGCCTGCACCTGGGTCGCCTTACCATCCGTACCCTTTACGGATACGGTATGAACGCCGCCCTTGGCCGGTCCCGACAGGCTCCCGGTGCCTGCCACGACGGTGACCTTGTTCTTCCGCATCAGGAAGTCCAGGCCCTTCACATGCTTGGCGATGATCTGACTCTTGCGGTCGAGGATTGCCTTCCAGTTCAGCGTCACCTCGCCCACGCCCTCAATCCCGTATTCCTTCGCGTGCTTCAGGTGGTCGTAGACCTCGGCATTGAACAGGATGGACTTGGTCGGAATACATCCCCAGTGAAGGCAGGTGCCACCCAGCTTCGGCTCGCGCTCGATCAGCGCTACCTTCAGACCCAACTGCCCCGCACGAATGGCCGCCGTATACCCCGCCGGCCCACCACCAATCACCGCCACGTCATAAATCGTCTCTGCCAAAATTTGCTCCTCTTCGGTCCAATCACGCCCTTGCTATGGGCCAAACACATCATTCTACGCGCTTATGACACACTAACTGGGTGCGTCCGCATCTGGCCACGCTGCTTCAGGACTTCCGCCGCTACGGCCGGGATCGCGCGGTGGTCAGCCACAGCGGCAATCGCAGCCTGCCCTCGACCTACGCGGAACTGGCCGAATTAAGCGCGCGTTTTGCCGCCGAGTTCGCGCGCCGCGATGTCCAGTCCGGCGACCGCATCCTGCTCTGGGGACAGAACTCTGCTGCATGGATCGCTGCATTCTATGGATGCGTGTTACGCGGCATTGTCGTAGTGCCGCTCGACGCCGCTGGCGATCCCCGCTTCGCTCAGCGCGTCGTCGCCGAGACGTCACCGCGCCTCCTCGTCGGCGATCCGTCACTGTTGCGAAAGCTCCTGCCATCTGATGTTCCAGTGCTGCCGCTGGATGCAACCGGCCTGCCTGTACCGGACTACACGCCTGCCGCCAATCTCAGCCGGGAGACGCCGCTGCAGATCATTTTCACCTCCGGCACCACCTCGGAGCCGAAAGGCATCGTCCACACCCACGGTAACGTTCTCGCCTCACTGGATCCCATCGAACGCGAGATCGCGAAGTACCGCCGCTATTCCCGTCCATTCCATCCACTCCGCTTTCTGCATACGCTCCCGCTTTCGCATGTCTTTGGCCAGTTCATGGGCCTCTGGGTGCCGCCGCTGCTCGCGGCCGAAATCCACTTCGAACTCCGCCTGGATGCTCCGCGTCTTGTCCAGCTGATCCACGACCAGCGCATCTCCGTGCTGGCGGCTGTGCCGCGCGTGCTGGAGCTGTTGCGCAGTCATCTCACGCGGGTCGATCCGGCGCTTGAGAACCGTCTCAAAGAAGCCGCGCAGGTTTCGGCAATGGGACGATGGTGGCGCTTCCGTCGCCAGCATCGCCTTTTGGGATGGAAGTTCTGGGCTTTCGTCTGCGGAGGCGCGACGCTGCCCGCCGATCTGGAACAGTTCTGGACCGGGCTCGGCTTCGCACTCATCCAGGGCTACGGCATGACAGAGACCACTGCGCTGGTCACATTGAATCATCCCTTCCACACGGCACGCGGCAGCATCGGCAAGCCGCTGGCCGGACGCGAAGTTCGGGTTGACGACGATGGCGAAATCCTCGTCCGCGGTGACTCGATCGCGAATGCCGAGTGGCGCGGCGGCCAAGCGCAGCCCCGCGCGGCGGACGAAGGTTGGCTGCGCACCGGCGACCTGGTCGCCCGCAATGAGAAAGGTGAGCTGGTCTTCTCCGGCCGCAAGAGTGACATCATCGTCACCGCCGCGGGTCTCAATGTGCACCCGCAGGATCTCGAAGCCGCGCTCGCTCGCCAGCCCGGCGTGCGCGATGCCTGCGCTTTCGCCTTCAACAGTGGCGGCGCTGGGCCGCAGCCCGCGGCCGCATTGCTGATGACTGATGCGTCACAGGCCGAAGCCGCCGTCGCATCGGCGAACGGAAAGCTTGCGCACTATCAGCGGATTCATCGCTGGCTCGTCTGGCCCGATCCGGATTTTCCGCGCACCTCGACCGGCAAGGTGAAGCGCCGCGATGTCGCGTCGCGTGCGACCATGGCCTGGGGCTCCACGGGCGTGGTCACCCCCGGCGATGATCCGTTGCTGCAGGCTCTGAGCGCGATGCCCGGTGCTCGCGTAGACAATCTCTCCGACCAGAGCCGCCTCCGCGAGGACATCGGTCTCGATAGCCTCGGTCTCGTCGAGCTCCAGAGCACGATCGAGCAGCGCTTCGCCGTCGAAATTCCTGAAGATACCTGGCAGCAGGCGCTCACCGTCGGCGACCTGCGCGGATTCATCCACTCTCAGCCGAGAGCCATGGTGCCTGTGACCAGTGGCGTGGCGAACGCATCGCCTGCGCAGGCTTCGGTAGGACAACATGCCACCCGCGATGACACGATCTACCCTCGCTGGCCGTGGAGTGCGCTCATCCGCTGGCTGCGGCTTGCGTTCCTTGAATGTGTGGCAATGCCGCTCACCAGGCTCCTGCTTTCCCCGCGTGTGGAACGTGCCCAACCGCTTGTCGCACATAAGCCGATGCTCATCGTCGGCAATCATGTGACGGCATTCGATCTTCCGATCGTGCTCTATGGGCTACCGCCGCGTATCCGGCGGCACACGGCGGTCGCAATGGCCGGCGGCCTGTTGATGGGCTGGCGACACGCCCGCGTGGAGCGGCATCCGTGGGCTCGTCTGCTGACGCCGCTTGCTTACTGGTTGCTCACTGCGCTCTTCAATGTCTTCCCGTTGCCGCAGGGCGCGGGCTTCCGAAGCAGCTTTGCGCATGCAGGCGCCGCGATGGACCACGGTATGCACGTCATCCTGTTTCCGGAAGGTCGCCGCTCCTCCGACGGAACGCTCGCATCGTTCCAGTCCGGTATCGGCCTGCTGGCGCGCGACTCAGCGGCAGCCGTCTTGCCGGTGGCAATGGCTGGCCTTGGCGAGCTGAAGCAGCGCAAGCGGCACTGGTTCCGATCGGGCACCTTGAAGATTCGCGTGGGTGATCCGATCGCGATGCAGCCTGGAGAATCGCCGCAGGAGTTCACCACGCGTCTTGAAGCGCAGGTGCGCGACATGCTCGCGCAGGGGTAGAGCTGTCTACAGCAGCTTCGCAGCTTCCTTCGCGAAGTAGGTCATGATGAAGTCCGCGCCGGCGCGGCGGATCGAGATCAGCGATTCGAGTATCGCGCGCTCGCGCTCCAGCCAACCACGCTCAAAGGCCGCCTGCATCATCGAGTACTCGCCCGAGACCTGATAGGCGCCCATTGGCACATCGAAGCGCCCGCGTGCCGCGTGGATCACGTCCAGATAGGGCATTGCGGGCTTCATCAGGATCATGTCCGCGCCTTCGCCCAGGTCCTGCTCAATCTCGCGCATCGCTTCGCGCAGATTCGCGCCGTCCATCTGATAGGTGCGGCGGTCCCCAAACTGCGGGGCCGAATCCGCCGCCTCGCGGAATGGCCCATAGAATGCCGATGCAAATTTCGACGTATAGGAGAGGATCGGCACCTGCTCGAAGCCATCCTCGTCCAGCTCGTCACGGATTGCGGCCACACGGCCATCCATCATGTCCGATGGCGCAACGATATCCGCGCCGGCCTCGGCTAGTGACGCAGCGGTCTTTGCCAGCAGGTCGAGTGTCGCATCGTTGTCCACGTGGAACTCGTCCCCATCGCGTTGCACCACGCCGCAGTGGCCATGCGAGGTGTACTCGCACAGGCAGACGTCCGCGATCAGCAGCAGTTCCTTCGCGGCAGAACTTTGCTTCAGGGCGCGTAATCCCTGCTGCATCATGCCGTTGGCGTCGTACGCGCCGCTGCCCTGCTCATCTTTGCTCGCAGGCAATCCGAAGAGCAGCAGGCCGCCCAGCCCCAGTGACGCTGCCTGCTCTGCTTCCTTCACCGCTTCGTCGATCGAGACGTTGTACACGCCGGGCATGGACTTTACCTCGCGCTGCACGCCTTCGCCGGGGCATAGGAAGAGCGGGTAGATCAGCGCGCCGGGATGCAGATGCGTCTCGCGCACCAGGGAGCGCATCGGAGGGGTTGTGCGCAAGCGGCGAAGGCGGGTCTGCGGGAACTCCATGTCAGCATTCTATCCAGCCGGCCACGATAGAGTGGGAAGGTGAGCCTGTTGCCAGCCATTCCCGAGCCGGTCGCCGACTTCAGCCCCGCTACGCTGGAATGGGAGGCGCTTCTTGCGCTGGTGTCTCAATACGCCACCGCCGCGGTGACGCGAGAGTGGTTGACCGCTCTCGCGCCTTCAACTTCCAGCGGGTGGGCGGCACAGCAACATGCCGCCATTGCGGAGATGCGTATCTGCCTCTCCTCCGGCGTGCGGCCTACGGTTGCGTCGCTCTTCGATCCGTCCAGGTTGGCCGCGAAGGCGCGGATCGCGGGCACCGCGCTGGAGACGCAAGAACTGCTGCAACTGCTTGCGCTCGGCGACGATGTCGTCGCCTGGTACCACGCCATGCAGGAGCCGCCGGATGACTTGGGGCCGCGCATTTCTTTCCTGCGCGCCATGATCGAGCCACTGCGCGGCAACCAGCTTGCGCCGCTGCTGCGCGGTTTGCGATCGCGCCTGAACCCTGATGGCACCCTCAACGATGATGCCTCCTCCGACCTGAAGCGCATCCGCCGCGAGATCGAGCGGCAGCAGCGGACGATCGAGAGCAGCCTACGGCAGGCGCTCCGGCGCTTCTCCGGTGAGGGCTCGACGCAGGAAGACCTGATCACCATCCGCGGCGAACGCTTCGTGATTCCGGTAAAGGCGGAGTGGAAGCGCCGCATTCCGGGAGTGGTGCACGGCGCGAGCAGCAGCGGGCAGTCGGTCTACATTGAGCCGCTTGAGACCATCGAGCAGAATAATGAGCTCATCCGCCTGCTCGACGAGGAACAGGCCGAAGTGCACCGCATCTTTGTGCAGATGACGGCCGAGATCGCGCGCGAGGCGCAGACGCTCTCGGCAGGCGCCGCCATTCTTGCCGAAGTGGATGCGCTGCAGGCGCGGGCGCGCTTCGCGGACGAGTACTGTTGCACCGCGCCCACTTTCGCCGCCGATGAAGCGCCGGAGTTTCTGTTGCAGAACGGCCGTCATCCGCTGCTGCAACGGCGGCTGCGACGGAATGGCGGAGTGATTGTGCCGCTCACGCTGGGATTGGAGCCAGAGAAGCGGCAGCTCATCATCAGCGGTCCGAATACCGGCGGCAAAACCGTTGCGCTGAAGACCGCGGGCTTGCTGGCAATGATGGCGCAGGCCGGTATTCCGGTTGCCGCAGAACGGCTGATTCTGCCGGTCTTCCGCAGCTTCCTGGCCGACATCGGCGACGCGCAATCGATCGAGCAGAACCTCTCCACCTTCTCCGCGCACATCGTGAATCTGAACCGCATTGCGGCCGAGTCGGACGAGCACTCGCTGGTGTTGCTCGATGAATTGGGCTCGGCGACCGATCCGGAGGAAGGCGCTGCGCTCGCCGTCGCGATCGCGGAGCACTTCCTCAAAGCGCGTGCTTGGTCGATCATCTCCACCCACCACACGTCGCTCAAGGTCTATGCAGCGCAACATGCGGGCGTGCTGAACGCGGCGGTCGGCTTCGACGAGCAGACGCTGGCGCCGACTTATGCGCTGCGGCTTGGCGTACCGGGCGCGTCGGCGGGAATCAATATTGCCCAACGCATTGGGCTTGATCCTGAGATCATCGTCGCCGCACGGAACCAGCTCTCGCAGCAGACGGAGGACATTGCGCACTTCCTCGACCGGCTCCATGCAGAGCTTGCGGCTATAGACCGCGAACGCGCCGCACTGCGCCAGCGCGAAATCGAAGTGGAACGAGAGAAGCAGCGGCTCGATGCGGAAGGGCTGAAGGAGTGGAAGGCCAAAGTCCGCGAGCTGGAGCAACAGTTGGCCGCGCTGATGAAAGACTTCGAGTTTCGCATGCGCGAGGCAGTGAAGGCGATCGATGATCGCATGCAGCAGCAGAAGCTCTCAAAGGAGGCAGAACGCCGCATCGCGCGGCTGCGGCGCGAATTCGCGGAGCAGTTCAACGCCACGGCGGTCGCGCAGCACACCGGTGCAGACAAAGGCGATCCGCAGGCGCAGCCGCATGTGGTGCGTCACGTCACCACAGGCGACACCGTGCGGTTGAAGTCGCTGGGCCGCGTTGCCGTGGTCGAGCGGCAGATCGACGAAGGAAATTTTGAAGTGGCGATGGGCCCGATGAAAATGCGGGTGCCCCGGGGTGACATCGCTGAGGTGATCAGCCGGCGCGCGGCGGCGGAGCTGAACCCGGTGGAAGCAGCGCGGCGGCGGGGTGTCTCGGTCACGATGGCTTCCTCGACCGACGATATGCGCTCGGAGATCAATGTCATCGGACAGACGGTCGCCGAGGCTACCGGCGAGATCGAGAGCTTCCTGGACCGGGCGTTTCTGGCCGGGCTGCCGCAGGTGCGCATCATACATGGCACGGGGATGGGCATCCTGCGGCGGGCGCTCCGCTCCATGCTGACGGGCCATCCGCACGTCGCCACCCTAGCGGACGCGACCCAGGCGGAGGGCGGCGCGGGCGCGACCATCGTCAATCTCCGGCAGTAGCGGCATCCCCGCCGCGAGTGGTAATCTCCACTCGCTTCTGGGCTACGTCTAACAGGCAGGCGGCGCAGCATGGTACGCATCATCACAGTCGAGCGCGAGTACGGCAGCCAGGGCGGCGAGTTCGCCCATCGGCTGGCCGATTATCTGGGTTGGCGCATCATCGACAACTGCATCGTGGACGAGATTGCCCGCAAGATCGGATTGGACAAGGCCGCCGTAGCCAACTGCGACGAGCGGCTCGACCCCTGGTACTATCGGCTGGGCAAGACCTTCTGGCATGCCAGTGTGGAGCGAATGCCCGCCATCATGTCCTCCTCCGAGGTCTTCGATGCCGAGCGCCTGACCAGCCTGATTCGCGACTACCTGAAAGACCGCGTCGCCGAGGGCAAGTGCGTGGTGGTTGGGCGGGGCGCGGCTTCAGCGCTCATCAACATTCCAGGGACATTCCACGTCTTCGTCTACGCGTCCACAGCGCGGAAGATGGGATGGTTCCGCGACCAGTTCCCCGATCGTGCAGACGACGCGCAGCAGGAGCTGGAGGCGACAGACCGGCGGCGGGCTACTTACATTCGCCGCTTCTACAACCAGGACTGGAACGACTACCGGCTTTACCAGCTCATGCTGAACTCCTGCATGGGCTTTCCCGCAATGATTGGCGCCACGACGGAGGCGACGGGATTGTCGCATAGCGTCAGCGAGATGCCGGCCGCGCGACAGCATCCGTAGATCAGAAGAGGACAAAGTAAAGGGCGGACCTGATTCGGTCCGCCCTTCCTGTTTTTGTTGCAACGAACTAACGGCCGCGTCCGCCGTGCCCGCCTTCATGTCCACCACCGCCGTGGGACTCCTGCGGCCGGGACTGCTGTGGCGCCGGATGACTCTGCTGGGGCGCGGCGTGATACTGCTGTTGCGCTTGGGGACGGTATGTCTGCTGCGTACCGCGGTTGAAGTTCGCATTGTTGCCGGTCGGGCGCTGCGCGTTGTTGAAGGTTGCAGGCCGGCTGGGGTTGTTCATCGGACGGCTGTTGTTCGCCGCACTGCGATTGAAGTTATTTGTCTGCATGTTGCTGGCCGGACGACTGTTCGCCGCCATCGAGCGGTTATAGGCCACCGGCTGGGTGCGGGCCACGTTCTGGGGCTGCCCGTGGTTCACGTTTGCGAACTGCTGGCGGTTCTGGCTGGCGCGCATCTCGTTCTGGTGCTGCGCGGCGAGAGGCGCCGTGTGCTGCTCACGGGACCAACGCTGTTCGTCACCTGTGGGACGCTCTGCGATGCCGCCGCGGCCACCGTTGTAGCTGACGCGCGTCGTGTTGTAGTGGTTGATCACGGTCCGGTTGTAGACCACTTCGTGGAAGCGAACGTTGTCCACATGCATGACCGCAGCGTTGTAACGGAAGCGGTCGTGATCCCAGTAGCCGCCTTCAAAGCCGTGGCCGACGTAGCCGAAACCGTAGTTCACGCCACCATAGAAGCCGATGTGACGACCCCAGTAGCCACCATGCCAGAGATAGCCACCGTTGCCCCAGCCCCAGTAGCCGGGCGTCCAGAGGGCGCCGGTATAGGGCGCGAGCACCCACGCGCCGGGCACCCAGTAGTAGCCGCCCTCGTCGTTGTAGCCCCAGTAGCCAGGCGTCCAGATGTAGCCGGGGGCCGGGCAGATGGGCTGTGCATAGATGGGCAGCACGGGCGGCGCGCCGATCCCGATGGAGACGAATACCCCTGCATGCGAAACCGCCGGAACGATGCTGAGTGCGGCGACCAGAGCCAAAGAGCGAATAGCTGTTGCGATGCGCATACCCTTCACCTTGCCGGCGGCTGTGGCTCAACTCTTCCCGTCACTGCGATCCTGCCCGGGAGTGGCTGTCCGTCCGGTCTTGTCTGCCTAGCTTGCCTTGCAGACAGCCATGTGAACGGGGAATTCGGCAGAATGTTGCGGAGGGTAACGTGACCCGGCACCCCCTCCCCCCTCCCGGTGCGGGAGGCTGGCTTGTAAGCACCTCTAGTTTGTTTGACTTAGATGCTCTCCCGAGGTCTAAATTCTTCATTCTGCTGGGCTTACCGGTTCATTCGTCAAAACAAAGGACTTAGCGGAGGGGTCTCCCTACCCTGCTTTGCAGGAATATGTCCCCTATTTCCATTGTAGAGATCTGGAGAAATAAACGGCCACAATTAGCGAGCCGGTGCGAACGGCTTTTCGAAACGGGACACGTGCTCATCAGGCCCGATCTACTCGGCCCGTAAGGCGCGCATGGGATCGATGGTTACGGCGCGTCGTGCCGGCGGGATTGCCGCCACTAGTCCGATGAGCAGGAGCGCCAGCGCGGACACAGCAAAGATCAGAGGATTGCCGGGCTGCACTTCGAAGAGGAAGCTGCGAATGGAGTGCGCCGCGAAGAAGGCAGCAACTCCGCCCGCTGCCACTCCCACGGCGAGCAGGACGGCCACCTGCCGCATGACCAGCGCGAAGACCCGCAGGCGGGTCGCACCCAGCGCCATGCGGACGCCAATCTCCATGGTGCGCTGGGTCACATTCCAGGCGACCAGGCCATAGATGCCGATGCCGCTGAGCAGTAGTCCGAGAAGCGCGAAGAAGCCGGAGAGGGCGGAGACGAGTTGCTCGCGCGCGATCGAATCATTGAAGAATTGCGTGAACGCGACAGGCTCTGCATCAGCAACCGTCGGGGCAATCTCATGCAGGGTGGTGTGATAGGCGGCATCGGCCGCCGTGTTATCACGCGCCCGAATCACGAAGAAGAGGCCCCGCAGGCCTTGGGTGCGTGCGGAGAGTGGGAGAAATACGATGGGTTGAAATTCTTTGAGGAGCGTGTCGTACTTGGCATCCTGAGCGATGCCGACGACTTCGCAATCGTGCGCTACCTCGTTGGTATTGTCCATGTTGTGCGGTAGCTGACGCAATGTCTTCCCAAGTGCGTTCATGTGCGGGAAGTAGCGCTGAGCGGCGGAAAGGTTCAGAATGCAGGAGCTCAGGTCTGCATCGCTGTTCTGGAAGTCCCGGCCGGCCAACAGCGGCGTGCCCACAGCGGCGAAGAAATGCGCGCCAACCGAATTGAGCGCGGTGACGCTTGATTGTGCATCCCGGCCTTTAGCTGCGGCTACAAACTTCCCGCTGTTGTACCAATCATGCAGCGGGGGATTCTCGACTACGCTTGCATCTTCGACTCCGGGCAACTCTTCCATTCGCGGCACGATCCGTCGATAGAGAGGAATAACATCCACGTCCTTCTGCGGTATGCGGTTGAAATCCGCAGAGTAGAAGAAGACATTCGTGGTGCGATAGCCGGAGTTGTCCGTCCGCAGCTTTACGATGGTCGAGCCGAGCAGCGCGGCTACCACCACCAATGCCAGCGAAAGCGCGACCTGGAAGGGAACAAACAAGCGCCGCACCCTTGCGCCTCCGCAAGCGATGTGTGTTTTGGATCCGCGAAATGCCGCCTCCACACTCGTGTTGCTCGCCATCCAGGCTGGCGCCATGCCGAACAGCAGCGCGCACAGCACCGCGCAAACAGCCGTAGTCGAAAGCACGGTAAGGTCTGGTCGCAAGGAGAGCGTTATCGGCGCGCCGGTGGTGTTCATTGAGCGCAATATCCACGGGGCGGCACACCATGCCATCCCGATACCTATCAGTGCACCCGGCAACGCGAGCGTAAGGCTCTCGATAAGGATCTGCCGCGTCAGTCGTGCGCGGGCCGCACCCAGCGCCGCCCGGATTGCAAATTCCTGCTGGCGTGCCGACGCACGCGCGAGAAACAGTCCGGACAAATTGGCGCAGCAGATCAGCAGGAGGGCCGCCACCAGCAGTTGTAGAAGGACAAGCGGGCGGGTGTATTCGAGCCGCAAATGACTCCAGCCCGTTTCGCCAGCAACCACTTCCAGCTTCGCCTTCTCTACCACTGACGCATGCCGGAAGCGCGGCGGCATCACCTCATCCAGCAGCGACGAAAAGATTGCTGACATCTCTGCGGCCGCCTTCGACCGGCCCACGCTGGGATTTAGCCGCGCAAATGCGGTGAGCCATAAGCGCTGGCCGGAATGCAGCCCGGCTTCGCCGTTGTTCGCCTGATTCAAGGCTGCGTCGAATTCCAATGGCATATACAGATCCGGATGCTCGGCGACCAGCACGCCTTCAAATCCCGCAGGCGTGACGCCGACAATAATCACGCTGTGGTCGTTCACGGTAATGCGCGTGCCGATCACAGAGAGATCGGCGTGGTACTGCTCCACCCACCTGCGGTGGCTGATCATTCCGGCCCAGCCTTCGGGCCCTCCGCCGGGCTGATCGTCAGCCCGAGTGAGCAGGCGCCCGGCGGCCGGCCGTATGCCTAATACTTCAAAGGCGTTGCCGCTTACGATCGCGCCGCGGATTCCATGGGCGTTCCGTCCCGCCGGTGATACGAAGTCGTACGCGCACCAACCAAGGACGCCGGTAAATGAATTTGCGCGTCGTTGAATCGCCTGAATGATAGGCAGGTTCAGCGGGGCGTTATCGTCATCCGGATCGCCGTCGTTCAAACGGAGCGTCAGCCGCACCAGCCGGTCTGGTTCCGGTATCGGCAGAGGCTCGAGCAGCAATGCATGGGTGAGCGTGAAGACCGCGTTGTTCGCGCCGATGCCCAGCGCCAGGGTCAGAATCGCGATCAGTGCGAAGCCCGGCGCACGCCGGATCTGCCGCACGGCAAAGCGGAGATCCTGCGACAGCCGTTCAAGCCAGGTCCAGCCCCAGGTTTCCTGCGTCTGCTCATTGGCGATGGTGGCATTGCCGAAGACGCGCATGGCGGCGCGTCGTGCTTCTTCCGGCGGCATCCCCGCAGCGATGTTCTCCGCGGTCAGGGCGTCGAGATGAAACTTGATTTCTGTCTGGAGGCGCAGGCGCTCGCGATTGTGAAACAGCAGTCCACGCAGCCGCAGTCGAATTGTCTCTGCCCAGCGCATCGGGCTCTCCCTCGAATCAGGCCGGCAACCTAACGCCTAGATTGTCTACACAGACGATATGTAGATAACCGAGGCGTCCAGTGTCAAATCGCGATTGTTTGCCAGGCAAACTTTTCCTGCTTCCCATGTCATTCGAGTGGAGTATAGTGCTCTCACATAGTCATTCGAGGGGAATGCGAATGGGAAATACGAAACCTGCCGCCGGAGAGATTCTGCAGGGCACGCTGGACATGCTTATCCTGCGCACGCTGGTGACCGGGGCGGCACACGGCCACACCATTGCGCAGGTGATCGAACGCACCTCGGAGAACGCGCTTGAGGTGGAGCAGGGCTCGCTTTATCCCGCGCTTCATCGCCTGGAAGATCGTGGACTGGTTTCTTCTGCGTGGGGCATCAGCGCAAACAACCGGCGGGCCAAGTTCTATCGCATTATGCCGAAGGGACGCAGAGAACTGACCGCAGCCGCAGGCCGCTGGCGCCGCATGACGCGCGCGATCGGTCTGATTCTGGGAGAAACCCACAGCAAGTCCATTGAATAACCGAGTCGTCGAAGAGCGGAGGCACTATGAACCTGAGTCGCTTCACCGGACGAAAATCGAAAGATGCCGACTTCGCTGAAGAAATCGATTCGCATCTCGCGCACGACGAGGACCTGCGGACGGCGCGCGGCGTAGACGCGGACGAGGCGCACCGGCAGGCGCGGGTAAAATTCGGCGCGCAGAACACGGTGCGCGACGAGGAGTGGCGGCGCCGTTCTTTGCCTTGGCTGGATGCGGTGGGCCGTGACCTGAAGTTTGTTGCGCGCTCGCTGAGGAAGACGCCGGGCTTCACCGTTATCGCCATCCTGGTGATCGCTGTCGGGATCGGGGTGAACACGGCGGTGTTTTCCGTGATCAACACCGTGCTGCTGAAGCCGCTCACGTATCCCAACCCGCAAGAGCTGGTGATGCTGTTAAACACATCTCCACGCGGCTCCGGGCCGGGAGCGAATGTGCCCAACTTCGCTCTTTATAGCCAGCAGACGAGCATTTTTTCGAGGGTGGCGGCGTCCGACTTTGGCGGTGCGGGACTGAACCTGACGGGCGGCGACCATCCGCTGCAGGTGCAGGGCGTGCACGTGACGCAGCAGTACTTTTCGATGCTGGGCGCGCCGGTGATCGCGGGGCGCACCTTCACCCAGGCAGAGGACAGGCCGAACGGCGGGCGCGTTGTCGTTTTGAGCTATGGCCTGTGGAAGAGCCGCTTCGGCGGCAACTCGAAAATCGTGGGCACGACGATTCAGGTGAACGGGCAGCCTTACCTGGTGATCGGGATTATCGGTAAGGATTTCGTAACCGACTCGCCTACAGATATGTGGCTGCCGTTCCAGTTCGATCTGAACACGCGCGACCAGGCGCACTACTTTGTGGTTGGGGCGCGGCTGAAGCCGGGGATCACGATGGGGCAGGCGAACGCGCAGATGAAGCTGGCTGCGGACCAGTTCCGGCGCACATACGGTCCGGAGGCGATGGGCCCGCAGGATGGGTTTGGCGTGATGTCGCTGCAGGAGTGGATGATCGGCGATACGCGGACCTCGCTGTGGGTGTTGATGGGTGCTGTGGCCTTCGTGCTGCTGATCGCGTGCGCGAATGTGGCGAACCTGATGCTGGTGCGCGCGACCGGGCGGAAACGCGAACTGGCCACGCGCGCGGCGCTGGGCGCGGGGCGGGCGCAGATCGTCCGCCAGTTGCTGGTGGAGAGTCTGACGCTGGCTCTGACCGGCGGCGTGCTGGGGCTGGCGCTGGGCGCGGTCGGCGTGCGGCTGCTGCTGGCGATTGCGCCAGGCGGCATCCCGCGCATTGGGGAGAACGGCTCGGCGGTGGCGCCGGACTGGCATGTGCTGCTGTTCACGTTTGGAGTTTCGATCCTGACCGGAGTGATCTTTGGCCTGGCGCCCGCGATCAGTGCCTCGCGTCCGAATCTGGTCGCGGCACTGAACGAGAGCGGCAGCCGCACGGGTTCCGGCTTCCGCAGCGGAAAATTGCGCTCAGGGCTGGTGATCAGCGAGATGGCGCTGGCACTGATCCTGGTGATTGGTGCGGCTTTGCTGATTCGTACCGTCATGAAGCTTGACGCGGTGAATCCCGGCTACGACACGCGCAATGTGCTGACTATGGCGATGTCGATCAGCGGCGATGGCTTCCTGAAAACCGCGGGCGTGGCCCAACTGGTGAAGGATGGCACGGATAGATTGACTGCATTGCCGGGCGTGGAGAACGCGGCGGCTGCGTGCTGCCTGCCGCTCGATATGGGCTTCGGGTTGCCGTTCAACATCGTAGGACGGCCCAAGGGCAACCAGCCCTTTACGGGCGGCGGCAACTATGCGACGGTTTCGTGGGATTACTTCAACACTCTCAAGATTCCGCTCCTACGCGGACGCATGTTTACGGAGCGAGACAGCGGCTCGGCGCCCGGCGTCGTGGTGATCAACGAAGCGATGGCGAAGCAGTATTGGCCAAAGGGCGATCCCTTGCAGGACCAGCTCGAGATTGCGCCTGGTGCGGGATCGGCCTTCGCCGAGCCGGCGCGACAGATCATCGGGATCGTTGGCGACACGCGCGTGCAGGCATTGGATCGCCAGCCTGATCCGATGATGTACACACCGATTGCACAGATGCCGGATGGCATGACGGCGCTAAACTCGCGCGTGGCGCCGCTCTTCTGGGTTGTGCGCAGCAAGGTGGATCCGCATTCGCTGGATGGACCCATGGCCGAAACCCTGCGCGTCGCAAGCCACGGGCTGCCAGTCGCGCATATCCGCACCATGGATGAGCTGGTCGTGCGCAACACCGCGCGGCAGCGCTTCAACATGCTGCTGTTGACCATCTTTGGTGCATCGGCGCTGCTGATGGCGGCGATCGGCATTTATGGCCTGATGGCGTATTCGGTTCAGCAGCGCACGCAGGAGATGGGCATCCGTATGGCGCTTGGCGCGCAGGCGTCGCACATTCGCAAGCTCGTGATCCGGCAAGGCATGCTGCTGGCGCTGATCGGAGTGGCGATCGGCCTCGCGGGCGCGTTCGGACTCACGCGCTTTCTGGCGTCCTTCCTCTTTGATGTGAAGGCGTGGGACCCGCTGGCGTTCGTCGTGACGCCCCTGCTTCTAACGGCCGTGGCTTTGCTGGCGGTATGGGTGCCAGCGGAGCGGGCGGTACGGGTGGATCCGATGAGCGCTCTGCGGTTTGAGTAGGATTGGCCGTCCGGCCAATACCAGTTGGGGCGCCACGCCATTTCGATGCCTGCTGTTCTGTGTCGGACACGAGATTTCAAGTCACCCAGAACCCGACGTGAGCGATCAAAGGGAGCGAATCTAACAGATCGCACCGCAGGCGCTTGTGCCCGTGCGGCCAGCACCCTGTAGGATGTTCTGTTCATGCCTGATCCCATCCTTCTCGTCCATGGCGGCGCCTGGGCTATTCCTGATGACGCCATAGAAGCGCACACTTTTGGCGTGCGCAGCGCGCTGCTTGCCGGCTATGCATTGCTGGAGCGCGGGGCGACCGCCATCGATGCGGTCGAGGCTGCTGTTTCTGTCCTCGAAGACGATGAGGCGTTCGACGCGGGCCGCGGCTCGTTTCTTACGCGCGACGGCCGGGTGCAACTTGATGCGCTGCTGATGGACGGCGGCATCACGGGAAGCATGCGAGCCGGCGGCGTGGCCTGCGTGGAGCGGCTGCGCAATCCCATTCGGGCAGCGCGGCTGGTGCTTGAAAAAAGCCCGCACGTTTACTTTGTCGGGCGCGACGCGGAAAACTTTGCCGCCGAAAACGGCATGGCGCTCATCGATAATTCGGAGCTGGTGCTTGATCGCGAGCGCACGCGCCTGACGGATGCGCAGCTGAAGGCGCGTGCCGGACTGCCGGACGAGACCTTCTCCGGAGTTCAGGAGACGGACAAGGAAGGTCCGGGCTTTACCGCATACTCCTCACACGACACGGTCGGAGCGGTCGCGCTCGATGCGGGCGGCAATCTGGCTGCGGCGACTTCGACTGGCGGAACACTCAATAAGGCGCCCGGGCGCGTCGGCGATTCGTCTCTGATTGGCTGCGGCTGCTATGCGGACAATCTCAGCGCAGCCGTGTCTCTGACCGGGTGGGGCGAACCGATCATGAAGCTGGTGCTCGGCAAGTGGGCGGTCGATCGTGTTCTCGCCGGCGATGCGCCGGAGGCTGCCGCACAGGCTGCAATTGCATATCTCTTCCGCCGCCTTGGCGGCCATGGCGGCATCATCCTGCTAGGGCCCGACGGCCGGTATGGCCTCGCGCACAACACGCCGCGGATGGCGTGGGGCATCTGCAGCCAGGACGGCGTGCAACTGGGCATCCGGATAGGCAATCAAGCGTGAGCCCAACCAAACTGGTTCTGGCGTCGGCCTCGCCGCGCCGTCGCGAGCTGCTGGCGCAGGCCGGCTTCACCTTTGATGTGTTCACCGCTGATATTCCCGAGTTCCGCAAGCCGGGCGAAGATCCCATCCGCTTTGTCACCCGGCTGGCACGCGAGAAGGCAGAAACGATAGCCGAGCGGCATGGCGTGTCGACGGATACGATGGTGCTTGGCGCAGATACCATCGTGCTTGTCGATGACGAGATCCTGGGCAAGCCACAGGATGCAGCCGACGCCGCGCGCATGCTGCGTCTGCTCTCCGGCCGAACCCATCAGGTGATCACCGGTCTCTGTCTGGTGAAGGGACGCGAGCGGCAGCGCGCAGCCGAAGTTACGTTTGTCCGCTTCACGACGCTTTCCGATTCGGAGATCGAGGCATACGTGGCCACCGGCGAGCCGCTCGATAAGGCAGGTGCGTATGCGATCCAGGGCGGGGCGGGGCGCTGGGTGCCGCGGATTCATGGCTGCTATTTCAATGTGGTGGGGCTGCCGCTGGCGCTGGTCAGCAGCATGATCGAGGGGATGGGCGGATGACATGGTGTTGATTTTGGAAAGTCGCTTCGCTCCGACTGAATACGCCCACCCTACGCCCTGCGTAGGATGGGGCACTCGCTGAAAAGCTTCTATAACGATTTGGGAATTTAAGTCCTACACCGTCGTAGCAATCATCGCCGCCAGCAGAGCCGTGCGCGGCGCCAGCTGATCGATGCGAATCGACTCATTCTCTGCGTGCGCGCCACGGCCTACAGCGCCCATGCCGTCCAGCGTTGGTATACCCAGGGCGGAGGTGAAGTTCCCGTCTGAGCCGCCGCCCGTCGAAGCCTCTTCCAATGCGAATCCGAGTGCTGCTGCCGACTCCTTTGCTTGAGCGAACAGCGCGGCAGTGTCTGCGGTCCGCTCCATCGGAGGCCGGTTCAATCCACCGCTGAGTCGAAGCCGGCACTCGGGATCGCGCGGCTTCAGCGCCTGCAGCTTTCCCGTGATGGCTTCCGCGTCGGCCACCGCCGCTACCCGCAGATCGATCTCTGCCCAGGCCGATGCCGGCACCACGTTGGACTGCGTGCCACCGCCCACCACGCCGACATTCAGTGTCGTCCCGCGTTCCAGGTCCGTGAGAGCGCTGATCTGGTCGATCTGCCACGCCAGCTCGCTGACCGCGCTGTGCCCGGCGCTGAAATCCACGCCGCTGTGCGAGGGGACGCCTGTGATCTCCAGGCGAAACTGCCCCACGCCCTTCCGCGCCGTTTTGTAGGCACCGACAGGACCCTGCGCCGGCTCCAGCACAAAAACCGCGCTGCACTCCTTCGCGATCTGCTCGATCAGTGCGCGCGAGTGGCGGCTGCCAGTCTCCTCATCGCCGCTCAGCAGTAAAATGATCGGGCGGTCCGCATCGATCTCGCGCACCAGCCGGATCGCCTCCAGCGCCATCACGACGCCGGCCTTCATATCTAATACTCCGGGGCCGTAGGCCCAACCATCCTCGATGCGCCAGGGCATGCGGGCCAGAGTTCCCACCGGCCACACCGTATCCAGGTGTCCCAGCAGCAGCACCGGCTTCGCCGTGGTCGACGCCGTCCCGAAACGGACCTCCAGCACGCCTCCGCTGCCGGTGTGCCGGTGCCGTGTCACCGCTCCGCCAAGCTCGCCGGCCCAGTGCGCCACCCTTTCCTCTGCAGCGGCGACTGCTCCGATGTCGCTGGTAGAAGTTTCCATGCGAACCAGCTCGGATACCCGGGCCAGCATGTGTTCACGTTCGCGCTCGAGACGGGCAACCAACGCTGGCTTGGTTATATCTTTCTTACTGTCAACAATTTGCGGCTCAGCTGGTGCAGGTTTAGTGTGTTGCATATCCGTCATTTCGGTGACCTTTATGTTGCATCTTTACCACAGTGAAACTTTTCCCGGCATGGGTAGTCTATTCGCGGTATGCGTTTCTCCCGCTCCGCCGATGGGGGAATGCTAATAGCGGCAGGGCAGAGGTGCCCACGTCTTAATGCAGGCTCAACTCGAACAGACTATCGCCGGCAGCGTCGCGTTTTCGGGAATCGGACTTCATAGCGGCGCTCCCGTCCAGCTACGACTTCTCCCCGCCTCAGCCGGCACCGGCATCGTCTTCCGGCGCACCGATCTCGACAACTTCGAGATCCAGGCCATTGGGCGCAATGTCGCCAAAGTCTCTTACGCGACCAGCCTGATGCGCCAGGGAGTCCTCATCTCGACGACCGAGCATCTGCTCTCCGCCTGTATCGGCATGGGCATCGACAACGTGATCGTCGAGCTCGACAACCTGGAGCTGCCGATTCTGGATGGCAGCGCGGCTCCCTACATCGAAGCGTTCCAGAGGGTCGGCATTAAAATCCAGCGGCGCCGCCGCGAGTATCTGCGCATCCTGCGCAAAGTCGAAGTTCGCGAGAACGGCAAATTCATCGGCGTCTATCCGGGCGAAGGCTACAGCATCACCTACGAGATCGACTTCCCCACGCCGATCGGACGCCAGGAATACACGGTTGACCTGGCCGCCGATGCTTACGGAGCGGAAATCGCGCCGGCACGCACCTTCGGCTTCCGCGAAGACGAGCGCATGCTGCGCAACATGGGGCTGATCCGCGGGGCGTCGGAAGAAAACGCGATTATTCTGACGCGCAACGGCGTGCAAAACGGCAGCCTGCGCTTTTCGGATGAATTCGTTCGCCACAAGGTGCTGGATCTGATCGGCGACCTTGCGCTGGCCGGCCATCGCATTCTGGGCCGAGTGGTTGCCGAGCGCGCCGGCCATGCGATGCACACCGCCCTGGTCTCGCGCCTGCTTGCCGACCGCGGTGCGTGGGAGTTGATTACGCTGCCGCAACTGGAAGTCACACGGCGGCCGGCCCGGACTGCGCGGTTCGCTCCGGTGCGGGTTTAAGTCGGTTAGAAAGTGGGAGCTTGCTCCGCAGCCGTCTCCCGCTCTGCCTCGCGTGCACGCTTTACGTCTGCGGCAATCGCATACTTCAACGCATCTACGCCCTGGCCGCTCACTGCGGAGATTGCATAGAAGGGCAGCTTGCGCCGCTTCGCCATCGCCTGCAGCTTTTTCAGCTTCTCTGGATTGGCCACGTCGGCTTTTGAGGCCACTAGGATCATTGGTTTCTGATCCAGGCCATGGCCGAAGCTGCCAAGCTCCGCCTGAATGACCTTGAAATCATCCACTGGCGATTCGCGTCCGCTGCCGTCTGAGACATCTACCAGGTGCACCAGCACGCGAGTGCGCTCGATGTGCCGCAGGAATTGGACGCCGAGGCCCGCGCCCTGGCTTGCGCCTTCGATCAGGCCGGGGATATCCGCCACGACGAAGCTCTCTTCGTGCGGCGCTTCTCCCACGGTCACAACGCCCAGATTGGGCTCGAGCGTGGTAAAAGGATAATCGGCTATTTTCGGCCGGGCTGCGGAGAGCCGCGAGATGAGCGTGCTCTTGCCGACATTGGGATAGCCGACCAGTCCTGCATCTGCCAGCAATTTCAACTCGAGACGATAGCTGCGCTCCTCGCCAGGCCGTCCGGCCTCGTGCTCGCGCGGTGCCTGGTGTGTAGACGTGGCGAAGTGCTGATTGCCGCGTCCGCCACGGCCGCCGCGGGCGACGACGATCCGCTCGTCGGGATGTGCGAAGTCGTGCACCAGCTCGCCGGTTTCGTCGTCATAGAGCGCCGTGCCCACCGGCACCTTCAGGATCATGTTTTCGCCGTCCCGGCCGGTGCAGTTGGAGCCTTCGCCATGCCGGCCGCGCTCCGCCTTGTGCTCGGGGTTGAAGCGGAAATGTACCAGCGTGTTGTGCCGCTCGCTGGATTCCATGATGACGTCGCCGCCGCGGCCGCCATCGCCACCGGAGGGGCCGCCGCGCGGGACGAACTTCTCCCGGCGAAAAGCCATGCAGCCGTTGCCGCCATCGCCGGCCTTTACGCGGATTCTTGCTTCATCAATGAACATCGCTCTTTTCAGTCTATCGGAGCGACGATTCGGGACCGTGAACTACCGGGCGGCGGCCAGTTGCGGCTCTCGCAGCCAGTCGTAGAGCGGGAAGTTGTCGGCCAGCTCGCGCACCTGGTTGCGGATACGGCTCAGCGCGGCTTCATCGCTCCGCTTGTCGAGGGCCTCGGTGATCCAACGGGCGATGGTGCGCATTTCGCTGTTGCCCATGCCGCGGGTGGTAAGGGCCGGTGTGCCGATGCGGACGCCGCTGGGCTTCATGGGCGGATTGGTGTCGAAGGGAATGGCGTTCTTGTTCACGGTAATGCCGGCCGCATGGAGCGCGGTTTCGGCTTCCGAGCCAAGCATGCCCTTTGCGAAGACGTCGATAAGCATGAGGTGGGTGTCCGTTCCGCCGGAGATGATGCGGAAGCCGTGGCCGGCCAACTCGCCGGCGAGCACCTTGGCGTTGCTGACGATTTGCGCGGCGTAATTGCGGAAGCTGGGCTGGAGGGCTTCGCCGAAGGCCACGGCCTTAGCGGCCATGATGTGGACGAGCGGGCCGCCCTGCTGGCCGGGAAACACAGACTTGTCGACCCCGGCAGCGTAGGCCTGCTGGCAGAGGATCATGCCGGCGCGGGGGCCGCGCAGGGTTTTGTGCGTGGTGGTGGTGACAAATTGCGCGTGCGGCACCGGCGAGGGATGCGCGCCGCCGGCGACCAGGCCGGCGAAATGCGCCATGTCGATGAGCAGCAGCGCGCCGACTTCATCGGCGATGGAGCGCATGCGGGGAAAATCGAAGATGCGGGGATAGGCGCTGCCGCCGCCGATGATGAGCTTCGGCTTCTCGCGGCGAGCAATTTCGGCGAGTTCGTCGTAGTCGATGACCTCGGTGTCCTTGCGCACGCCGTAGGAGGCGACGCGGTAGAGCTTGCCCGAGAAGTTGAGCTTGTGTCCGTGCGTAAGGTGGCCGCCGTGGGCGAGGTCGAGGCCGAGGATGGTGTCACCGGGCTGCAGGATCGACATGTAGGCGGCGGCATTTGCCTGCGAGCCGGAGTGCGGCTGCACGTTAGCGTGTTCGGCTCCGAAGATCTCCTTGGCGCGGTCGCGCGCGAGGTTCTCAACCACGTCGGCGAACTCGCAACCACCGTAGTAGCGTTTGCCCGGATAGCCTTCCGCGTACTTATTGGTGAAGACGGAAGCCGCCGCCTCGAGGACGGCGCGGCTAACGAAGTTCTCGGACGCGATCATCTCGAGGCCCTCGTGCTGGCGGGCGACTTCGTTAGCGATGGCCTGGGCGACGGCGGGGTCGGCTTGGTCGAGTGCGCGGTTCTGGACGGAGGTCTGGCTGGGCATGAGTTGATTCTAGAGGAAGGCTCTTCGCGCTGCTGAACTCATCCACCCTACGCCTTCGCATAGGAAAGGGGACCCGGCCGGTTTCGCTTTACCGCGCTGCCAGCTCCTGCTCCTGAGCCATGGCGGGGCGTTTTCCTGAAGCCGCCAAGTCCCGGAAAGCGCGGTAGACGAAGGAGCCGAGAAACCAGCCGTCCAGGTATTTGTACGGAGTTTCGCCGGTGGTGTAGTGGCCGCAGGGCAGGATGCGCGATTCGAAATCGACGTTGTTGCGGCTGAAGCTCTCCAGCACCCCGCGTGAATAGCCGGCGAGGAACGTGAGGTCATAGGTAGCATGCACCACGAGCGCTTTGCGCCCCGTAGCCGCGGCAAATCGATCCATGAATGAGGCCGGACTGATCGTGGCCCAGATGTGTCGCAGCTGATCCTGCGTCATGACGGGCTCGAGCGCTTCGCGGATGTGCCGTGTGCTCTGCCCGGTCCAGACCACATCGCCGAATGCCATGGAAGCATGGTTGAAGGCGCAAACCTGAAGGCGCGGATCCATCGCGGCGGCAATGAAGGCATAACAGGAGCCGAGGCTGGTGCCGAGCACACCGAACTGCTCGTAGCCTTGCTGCTCCAGCCAGTCGAGGCAGCAGCGGATATCGACGACGGCCTGGCGGCAGGCGGATATGGTGCGGCCCAGGTTGGAGCTGACCGCGTAATCGGAGCGCTCGAGCTCGGCGGGGCGGCGGATGTCGTGGTAGGGCTTCGAAAGCCGCAGGGCAGAAATACCGAAGCGATTGAAGAGCGCGCAGAGCGCGTTGTGGCTGAAGGCGTCGGCGTTCCACTGCGGCATCACGACGATAGCCTGTTTCGGTTTGCCGGCCTGGCGCTCGGGTGGCGCGGGATACCAGCGGGCGTTGACGAGATCGTTCTCCGGATACGGTGTGCGGATCGGCGAAGTGAAGCGAAGAAAGGGCGCTGTCTTTCCGCGGCCCGCTTCGGCAGCATCGCGAAGCTGCGCATCGCGGCGCAGCGTTTCCGGACGCACGTTGGTGGGAAAAAGCTGCGGATGCCGCTCTTCAAGACGGAAATCCGTGGGACGTGTGTAGCCGTAGAAGGCATCGCGGTCGCGCAGGCCGGCGTCGCTGATGGCAAGCAGAGCGTTTTCCGCCGCGACGGGATCATCCTCGAGTGCAGCTGCCGGCATGAGACCGCGCGGGCGTGCAAAATCTTCCAGCCAGTCAAAACCCCATTCCACGGGGCGCACGATGCGGTTCGTGTCCCGCGTGGTGAGCGCGGTTTCCCAAGCAAACATCCAGCGCGAGTAGAGCGTACGAAGCATTATCATTATCGTAATAGATAGAGATGGCAGGAATGCGCGATGCGCCGCGGCACTGTGAGTGCGCTTTGCGCGAATGTTGCTCTAGATCTTCTTTGCAGGTGTGCGCTTTTCGCGGGCAACCTTATTGTGAGAACGGTCTAGAGGTTTTTTCCTTGTAAAAACGTTCAACTTTTCATCCTGCCGACTCGTCTGTGATTGCAAGCGCTTCCATGCGTCTGCCCGAAGTGTCAATTTTCTTTTTAGGAATCGGATGACTCGTCTCTCCCGCCTGCTCTGCATCCTTGCTCTCTTTTTGCCCATGCTTCCAGCGCCACTCCTCCATGCGCAAAGCAATGCATCGCTCCATGGCCAGGTCACCGACCCGAGCGGCGCTATCGTGCCGGGCGCGAACGTGCAGCTTTCGAGCGGAGGAAAGACCTACTCGGCAACGGCCGGTGGCGACGGCAGCTACTCCTTCGGTGCTTTGCCCACCGGCAACTACACGCTGGACGTGAATGTGCCCGGCTTCACTCCATTTTCGGAGTCGAATCTTGCGGTCGTGAGCGGAACGTCGCGCACGCTGAATATTCCGCTGAAGATCGCAAACCAGGAGCAGCAGGTAGAGGTGACCGCGGACACGCAGCAACTGGACACCGAGCCAGCAGATAACGGCAATGCCGTTGTGTTGACCGGCAAGGACCTGGATGCGCTGTCCGACGATCCGGACGAAATGCAAAGCGAGCTGACCGCGCTGGCTGGCCCGGCGGCGGGAAACGGCGGCAGCCAGATCTACATTGATGGATTCACCGGCGGCGATCTGCCGCCGAAGTCGTCAATTCGCGAGATCCGCATCAATCAGAATCCGTTCTCCGCAGAGTTCGACAAGCTGGGCTATGGCCGCATCGAGATCTTGACCAAGCCGGGCTCGGACAAGCTGCACGGATACATCCAGGCCAGCGGCAATGATTCTGCGTGGAACACAAGCCATTTCGTCACCAGCACGCCGCCGTATCACCAGTTCTTCCTCAATGGCTCGGTAGGCGGGCCGATCTCCAAGAAAGCGTCGTATTTCTTCTCTGTCTTCGCGCGCAACACGCAGAACATCCTGATTGTGAACGCGCCAGGCACGCCGTCTGATCCGAATTACTACCTGGATCACAACGGCGCGAATTTCGTGCAGAACCTGGACAATCCGCAGACGCGCATCCACCTGACGCCCCGCATTGACTACCAGTTGACGCCGAGCAACACCATATCCATTCGCTACCAGTACAACCGCGGCGTGGATACAGGAGATGGTCCCGGGCAGCTTGCGCTGTCAACTCAGGCTTACAACACACATTGGATCGAGAACACGATCCAGATCAGCGATTCGCAGGTGATCAACGCGCACCTGGTGAACGACACGCGTTTTGAGTATGAGCGCGACCGCGATGAACAACTGCCGCAGGACACCTCGCCCACCATTAGCGTGCAGGGCGCATTCACCGGCGGCGGCAGTAACGATGGAACCTCCCGCACCAGCGGCGATCACTGGGAGCTGCAGAACTATTCGACGGCCACTTTCAAAAACCACTCGCTGCGCTTCGGCACGCGGCTGCGCGCATACCGCGAGGCAGACTTTTCGAACGCCGGCACGAACGGGAACTATAACTTCGACACGGCGGCGGACTTTATCGCCGGCCACGCATCGCAGGGCAGCGTGACGAAGATCAACAACTTCAATGCGCGGGCTACGCTGTTCGACGCGGCGCTGTTTTACCAGGATGACTGGAAGGTGAACCGGAAGTTCACCTTCGACTACGGGTTGCGCTTCGAGGCACAGAACCGCATTCATGACCACGCGAACTGGGGTCCGCGCGTCGGCTTCGCCTACGCGTTGGATGGAGGCAACAAGCGGCCGCCGAAGACGGTCATCCGCGCGGGGTATGGATGGTTCTTCAATCGCTTCAGCAATTCGAGCGTGATCCAGGCGATCCATCAGAACGGCATCAACCAGCAGCAGATTGTGTATTCGCCGGTGATCTATACGCCGGGGAAGCCGCCCACGGGAACACCCGGACCGGATGCGCGCTCGGCAACCTACAGCATCAGCCCGAAGGTGAAGGCGGCGCTGGATATGCAGGGCGCCGTGGGTGTGGACCGTTCGATCACGAAGGCGATCACCGCGAACGTGACGTATCTCTACAGCCGCGGCGTTCATCAGTATCTCAGCGACAACATCAACGCACCGCTCTACGACTACGCGACGAATACGTTCATCACCGATCCTGCCGGGAATAAGATCTTTCCCTTCCCTGGTAAGGGAAACCTATACCAATTCCAGTCCGACGGTGTGTACCGGCAGAGCCAGGTGATCACGTCGGTCAATGCGCGCGGGCGGGGCTACTCGTTGTCCGGTTTCTATGTGCTGAGCTATTTCAAGAGCGACACCAGCGGCGCGAACTACTTTCCTTCGCGCCAGGACGACATCGCCTTTGACTACGGACGCGCGAGCAACGATGTGCGCAACCGCTTCTTCCTGCTGGCGACAACGATCCTGCCCTACAACGTCCAGGGTTCCATCTTCACCATCGCCAACGCCGGCGCGCCGTATAACATCACGACCGGCCAAGACCTTAACGGCGATAACCAATACAACGAGCGGCCCTCCGTTGTGAATGCCAGCCTCTGCACGCCTGGATCATCGCAATATTTCGCCACACGCTACGGTTGCCTGAATAAAACGCCCAACCCGGGCGAGCCGATCATTCCGTACGGCAGTGGGCGCGGGCCGGCGAACTTCAGCGCGAATGTGCGGCTGAGCAAGAACTTTGGAATCGGACCGAAGCTTGCGGGCCACGGCGGCGGTGGCGACGGCGGCCCGCATGGCGGCGGCGGTGGACACGACGGCGGCCCCGGACCTCGTGGCGGACTTGGGCCGGGTGGGTTGAACGGCGGTGGCGGCGGCTTTTTCGGTGGACCGCACTCGCACGAAGTCCGCCGCAAGTACAACCTGAACTTCACCGTTTCGGCCAACAACGTGTTCAATGTGGTGAACCTGGCGCAGCCGAACAACGTCGTCAGCAGCCCGAACTTCGATCAATCGCTGGCCCTGGCAGGTGGCTTCTTCAATCGCAACCAGACGTCAGTGCGCACCATCGATCTGCAGATGAGCTTCAGCTTCTAGGGCTGGCCGTCCGAGCAATCGCGGATGATCCGACTTCGCGTATCACGACCACAGACGTGGGACGCGCGGGCCGATGGCGCAGAGCACCTCGTAGGCGATGGTGCTGGTGTGGCTAGCAAGATCGTCAGCCGTGATGCGGTGGCTGTTCTGGCCGCCAATCAAGATGACCTCGTCGCCCACCGCAACATCGGGGCTGTCTGTGACATCGATCATGGTCTGGTCCATGGTGACGCGTCCTGCGATGGGCACGCGCCGGCCACGCACCAGCACCTCGCCACGATTCGACAGCAGGCGGTTGTATCCGTCCGCATAGCCGACCGGAAGCAGCGCGATGTGTGTGGTCCGCGCGGCGCGGAAAGTCGCGCTATAACTCACGCTCTCGCCGGGCGCGATCTTGCGCAGCGCCGTGATCTGCGTCTTCCAACTGAGCACGGGCCGCAATCCGCGCTGCGATGCGTGTGGGCCGTATCCATACAGCGCGATGCCGGGGCGCAGCAACAGATGGCTGCCGCTCTGCTGCGCGATTTCGCGGAGTGCAGTGATCTGGGCCGGCTCAAACAAGCTTGCTGAATTGCCAGCGTGAATCAGTGGGGGCGCGAAACCGTGCTCCCGCAGTGTCGCAAGCGCGGTGCGAAGGCGCTCAAGCTGCTCGGCGGTTTGCGTGGATTCGGGATCCTCCGGGGACGCGAAGTGCGTCATCACTGCTTCGAGCAGCAGTTGCGGATGTTGTGCCAGGCACGCGGCGAATGCGGCGAGCGCTGCGGTGTCGTTCCACGGAATGCCCTGCCGGGCCATGCCGGTATCGACTTCGACGTGAACGGGAAATGGCGGCGCCGCGGATGACGGTATAGCATCGGCGAGCCACGCCAGCTGCTCGAGCGATCCGAGCACCGGCGTGTGAGCGTGCCGAACGGCCTCTGCGGCTTCGCCTTCAAAGAGGCCCGAGAGCAGCAGCGTGCGGCGGCCTTTCAATTGCGGCTCTTTCAGTTGCGGTTCAAGGATGCGCGCTTCATCCAGGCAGGTGACGGCGAACCAGTTGCACTTCTCGTCTATAAGAACGGACAGCGCCTCGACGGCCCCGTGGCCGTAGGCGTTGGCCTTGATGACGGCTACGGCGTCGGCTTCCGCGCGCGCGGCCTGTTCGCGCAGGATGCGGTAATTGCTGCGCAGGGCGGCCCGGGAGACGACAGCACTGGTGGGGCGCGTGGAAGACGAGGGTATCATTCGTAACCGGGAGCGTCACCTTCGTGGGCCATGTTCTCAAAGCGAGTGTACTCGCTGAGATAGGCGAGATGAACGGAGCCGGTAGGGCCATTGCGCTGCTTCGCGATAATGATCTCCGCCTTGCCTTTGGAGTCGGGATCCTCGTCGCCGTTCTCGTCCTTATTGTAGTAGCTCTCGCGGTGAATGAAGGCGACGACGTCGGCATCCTGCTCGATGGAGCCGGACTCGCGAAGATCGGAGAGCATCGGCTTCTTGTCGCCGCCGCGCTGCTCGGAAGCACGGCTGAGCTGCGAGAGGGCAATGACCGGGATGTGCAGCTCTTTCGCCAGCGCCTTCAGGCCACGCGAGATCGCCGAAACTTCCTGCGTGCGGTTCTCGTGGCGCTTGCTGGCCGCACCGGGCAGCGAGGAGGACATGAGCTGCAGATAATCCACGACGATCAGGTCGAGCCCATGCTGTTGCCGCAAGCGGCGGGCCTTCGCGCGCATTTCCGCAAGCGAGATGCCGGGCGTGTCGTCGATGTAGATGTGCGACTCGGTGAGCTTGGCCGCGGCGTTGATGAGCGCGTCCTGATCATCGCGGCTGATGAATCCGGACTGAATCTTGCGCATGTTCACGAAGGCTTCCGACGCGAGCATACGGCGCAGGAGCGACTCGCTCGACATTTCGAGTGAAAAGATGCCGACAACCTTGCCGTCTTTGAGCGCGGCCTGCTGCGCGATGTTGATGGCCCACGCGGTTTTGCCCATGGAGGGGCGGGCCGCAATAATGATGAGCTCAGCAGCCTGGAGCCCGCTGGTCATGCGGTCGAAGTCCTTAAAGTGGGTGGCCAGCCCGGTGACCTCGCGCTTCAGCTTCCAGATCGAATCGATGGTGCCGAAGTGCTCTTTGACGATGGTCGGGATGTTGGCGAAGTCACGGGTGATGCCGCTTTCGGAGACCTGAAGCAGCGCACTTTCGGCGGCGTTCAGCACCTCCAGGGCTTCTTCGGACTGATCTGCGGCCGAAGTCGCGGTGGTGTGGCAGATATGGATGAGCTGCCGCAGCAGTGATTTGTTCTTGACAATGCGGACGTATTCTTCGATCGAGACGCGGCGCGGCAGGCCCTCGGTCAGAGACGCAATGTAGGCGACGCCGCCGACCGATTCGACTTCCTTTTTCTTCGCCAGTTCTTCGACCAGCGTAACCAGATCGACGGCGCGGCCGCCGCTGATGAGTTCGTCCATCCGGGCGAAGATGCGGCGGTGCGAGTCGAGCGAGAAGTCGTCGGCGATGAGCTTCTTCTCCGCAGCCTCGTGGAAGTGCCCGTTTTCGAGCAGGATAGCGCCGAGGATGGAGCGCTCGGCGTCCGGGCTGGCGGGCATGCCGCGTTCGAATGAGATGTCTGGGAAGGCAGCCATGGGGTCTATGTTGCTCTATTTTCTCCTGCCGCCGAACTGTGAATTGCCGGTGGCCTGTGTTGGTAACTGGCGTTCACACCCGCCCTGTATCATGTGCGCTGGAGAACCGCCGTTCATGCTGTCGTTCCGCCTTCGCTGCACTCTTGCCGCAACAATTGTCACCCTTCCCGTTGGCCGTCTTGCCGCCCAATCTGCTCAGCCGTCTCCTGCGGTCGTCCAGATGCAGACGGTGGAAGATTCCTGGGACACAGCCGTGGCAAAGCATGACCAGTTTGCGCTCGAGAACCTGTTGTCGGGCGACTATGTCGGCATCAGTGCCGAGGGCGACGTCACGACGCGCAACCAGCAGATTTCACATCTTTTTGTGGCGGGCGCCGAGCCGGTGTCGCTGACCCAGAAGGTGATTGGTGCGCGCGTGCTGGGCGATGTCGCGGTGGTGAACGGCACCTACGTGATGGAGTGGCAGGGCACGAGCGATCAGCGGAAGGTGGCGGAGAAGGGCGTCTTCACGCATGTCTTCCGCAAGAACAGCGCGGGCAACTGGCAGTGCATCAACTCGCAGCGCACCGTGGTAGCGACGGAAGAGGAGCGTAAGAAGAAGGCTGCCGCGCATGCCAGCAAGAGTAGTGCGGCGCTGCCGCTGCACATTCCGTTGATTTACAAAGGCCCGGAGAGCACACAGACCGCACCCACTGCCGGAACGAATCAGCCGCAGTAGAAAGGCGCATCCTGGCGCAGCAACGGGCAATCGTTATTTCGCCAGTTGGGAAAGCTTCTTATCGCACTCGGAAACGCCCGCTTCAACCTTGCAGTCTGCATAGAGCTTGCGCGCCTCGTTCCAGAGCTTCCGCGATCGGTCTATGTTGCCTGTTGATTCATTCACCAAGGCCAATCCTCTGAGCGTGTTTGCCAAATCGAGGACTGCGCGGCCGCCAAGTTGGCGGTAGATTGTTTCAGCCTCCAGATAGAGCGGCTCAGCTTCGGCAGGCCGGCACATTTCCCGAAGCACGTCTGCCTCGTGACGAAGCGCATATGCCAGCCGAGCCGGCGGCCCAATCTCACGGTAGAGAACCGTTGCATTCGCATACTGGTGACCCGCGGGACCGAGGGCGCCGATGTCTCGTTCGGCCTGAGCCAGTCCGCAGAGCGCCTCCGCTAAAGCAGGCCGATCGGCCTGAAGCGATGCTTGGCGTACCGCTTCGAAAAAAGCCGCGCGCGATTCCGCCGGATCATTCTTTGCCCGGGCGGCATAGCCCTGTGCCATCAGCTCCTGCAATGTGTGCATCGTCGTCGTAGCTTAGCAAAGGCTCTTCGCGTGGGTGGGGATGATAGAGCGGTCGTGCCGGAAAGAATCAGGAACCGGCGATGGCGTTCTGCGTTGCGACGGTGGATTCGGCACGCTTGCGGCCCTGGATCTCGATGTACACGTGAATCAGCGAGAGCGCCGCGGGCGTGACGCCGGGAATGCGGCTGGCCTGACCGATGGTCTGCGGTCGCACGCGGCTGAGCTTCTCCTGCATCTCGCGCGAGAGGCCACTGACACTCTGGTAGTCGAACCACCCGGGAATGCTCACGCCTTCGGCCCGCTTCAGCTTCTCGATCGCTTTGCGCTGCTGGTCGAGATAGCCGGCATATTTTATCTCCGTCTCGACGGCGCGGAGCTCGTTGCGCGCGCGGGCGGAGAGCGTCGCTTCCCCGAGCAGCGGATCGAGCAGTACACGCGCTTCTTCCGCGAGCGTGAGGGAGTGGAGCAGCGGACGAAGACGCTCGATCGTGATCTCAGGACGCTTGAGCAATTGCGCGTAGGTCTGGCCGGCGATGCTTTCGGAGGCGAGTTGCAGGTCTGAAAGGGCGGCCGCGACGCGCTCGGCATCGACGCGCGTGGTGGCGAGCAGTTTTTCGAGCGCGACGGCGCGTTGTTGACGGGATTCGTAGTCGGCCCAGGAGGGGCCGCCGATCAGACCCAGGCGCCGGCCTGCGGGCGTGAGACGGCGATCGGCGTTGTCGATGCGCAGGTGGAGCCGGAATTCCGCACGCGAGGTAAACATGCGGTACGGCTCATTCGTGCCCTTGCTGATGAGGTCGTCGATGAGGATGCCGGTGTAGGCCTCGGTGCGGTCAAGCGTGAACGCAGGCTCACCGCGGACCGCGAGTGCGGCGTTGATGCCGGCCATCAAGCCCTGGCATGCCGCCTCTTCGTAACCGGATGTCCCGTTGATTTGCCCGGCCAGATAGAGGCCGGCAATCGGCTTGACACGCAGGCTGCGATCGAGCTCGGTAGGATCGATCGCGTCGTACTCGATAGCATAGCCGGGCCGCAGCATCTCAGCATTTTCCAGGCCGGGAATGGAGCGCACCACCTGCCACTGCACATCCATCGGCAGTGAGGTTGACATGCCGTTGACGTAGACTTCGTGCGTGTCAAGGCCCTCGGGCTCGAGAAAGAACTGGTGCTGCTCCTTGTCCGGGAAGCGGACGACCTTGTCTTCAATCGACGGACAGTAGCGTGGCCCGACGGCCTGAATCTGGCCGGAGTACATGGGCGAGCGCGAGACGTTCTCGCGGATGATGCGCAACGTCTCCGGCGTGGTGTAGGCGATGTGGCACGAGACCTGTCGCTGCGGCAGCGTCGTAGTCCGAAAGCTGAAGGGCGTGGGGTCCGCATCGCCCGGCTGCTCGGCGAACCGAGACCAGTCGATGGTGCGGCCATCGAGACGCGGCGGTGTCCCGGTCTTGAGGCGGCAGCCGCGGAGGCCGAGCCGCTTCAGGCTTTCGCCCAGTAGGACGCTGGGCGGCTCGCCGCTGCGGCCGGCAGGATATTGCTCCTCGCCGCAGTGAATGAGGCCGTTCAAAAACGTGCCTGTCGTGATGACGATTGCGCCGGCTTCGACGGTGCGGCCGTCGCGCAGCTTGAGACCGTGTGCGCGGCGTGTGCCGTCGGGAGCGGTGTCGATCAGAAGATCGATGACTTCCGCCTGCTTGATGTAGAGGCCGGGCTGCGCCTCCAGCACCTGTCGCATCTTGACGCGGTATTGCTGCTTGTCGCATTGCGCGCGGGGCGACCACACGGCAGGACCGCGTGAGGTATTGAGCAGGCGGAACTGGATGCCAACGGCGTCCGCAACCTCACCCATGATGCCGCCCAGGGCATCGACCTCGCGCACAAGGTGGCCTTTGGCGATGCCCCCGATGGCCGGGTTGCAGGACATCTGCGCAATCAGGTCGAGGTTGAAGGTATAAAGTGCCGTCCGCAGGCCCATGCGCGCCGCGGCCATGGCAGCCTCGCAGCCGGCGTGACCGGCGCCGACGATGGCCACGTCGTATTGTTCGGTAAACGGCATCCGTATGTATTCATTCTAACGAACAAAAAAGCGCGACAGCCGAAGCTGCCGCGCTTGTTGGCTTTCATATGGCCTAGAAGACCAGCTTCGCGGAGAACTGCAACTGGCGCGGTCCGTAGAGCGTATTGCTGCTGGAGTTGGCTACACCGAAGGCGGAGGTTCCGGTTCCAGGATAGGGCGAGATGCAGCCCTGCAGCGCCGAACCTGTTGGAGCGGCCGCACTGCTGTTGCAGGTCGCGCTGCTCGGAGTAGCCGCGTTGTAGGCGGAGTAGGTCGAGTTCACGCCCGTGATGATCTTGTGATTGAGCAGGTTGAACGCTTCGGCGTTGAGTTGGAGCTTCACGTTTTCGTGAATCGGAACATCGCGGGAGATGCGGAAATCGAAGTTGTTGAAGCCAGGCCCGACGATGCTGTTGCGGCCGAGTTGCGGCGGCCGCCCGGTGGTCGCGAGGCCTGAGCTGGAACTCATCGCTCCGCCATAGATATTGCCGTCTGCCCCGTAGCTGCTAGGACCGCCGTTGTAGATGGTCCCGCTCATGCTGGTAACGATAGGCTGGCCGGCGGAGGCGGTCTCCGTGCCGGAGAAGAGAAAGCCATCGAGCGCGGACTTCGCCCACCGATTGCCCAGGAACACATGCGGCTGGTAGACGAAGCTGCCGACGAAGCGGCTGCGGACGTCGATATCGGACAAGCCGTTTTCGCCACGAACATTGTTGGGATCGAGAACCGGATTGCCACCGAAGAATGTGCCAAAGGCGCCCTGCACCTGATCGGTATCTGTCGCTCGCGACCAAGTGTAATTGAGGAGCAGCTCCAGGCCGTTGTTGAACGGACGGCGAAGGCTGACCGCCATGGAGTTGTACCAGGAGTTAGCGGCGCTGAACCCGGTGTTGTAGGACTGCAGGCGCGAGTCGCGGCGATCGGAGGTGAGATAGACCGGGACCGTGAGCTGCCGGAGGAAATTCCCTTGCGCATCAAGCAGGTTGTAGCTGCGAAGTCCGTGTGGCGTCTGCCCGATAAGGTTAGCGTCCAGAAAGACGGGAAGCCGCAATGCGCGGGAGCCCACGTAGCCGATGGAGAAGGACATGTGTCCGGGCATCGCCTGCTCGAGACCAAGCTCTGCCTCATGCGCGATCGGCGGCACAAAGTTTGGATCGAGACCGTGGAAACTTTGCGTGCCCAGACTCGCCGGGCCGCCCACGGCCGGCGGTGTCCCGCCGTTCGGAAAAAGCGCGCCGGAGAGCGACGGCCCCGTAGGCTGGAAGGGCACGTTGGGATACGCAAGGGCATTCGCCGGAATGGAAGAGCAGCTTGTCGGTGAGGTCTTCGACGCGGTGCAGCCGGTGTAGTTGTAGTTCACCTGAACGACGCCGTTCTCCACGCGCATGGCGTAATAGGTGCTTCCCTGGTTGAGCCCGGAGAAGAGGCCGTAGCCTCCACGAACCACCGTCCCGGGCTGAGCTTCCCACGCAAATGCGACGCGTGGCTGCACGCGATCGAGGACATTCTTGATGGTGCTGGAGTAAACGGTGGAAAGAGGCGCGTAGTTGTTGTTCACGTGTGTCGGCGCCGGAGTGAGCTGCACGTCGTACCGCACGCCCGCAGTCACCGTCAGGTTGCGCCGGATCTTCCAGTTGTCTTCGGCGAAGCCATCGAACATCTTCATCCAGAAGTCATCGGCGCCGGCGCGATTGCCCGTGTTCACCTGATCGACGGTCTGAACAAATTGCGTGTAGTGGTAGCCCGCGGCGGGATCGGTATTACCGGCCTGACCGGCGAACGCATCCTGCACCCAATTCTGGAAGTTCACCAGCGCGGTGGATCCGCTGTAGCTGTAGATGCCGCCGCCCTGGAAGAGATTGATCATGATCTCGTGGACGATGTTGGCATCGCCGCCGAACTTGAATGAGTGATGGCCGCGGATGGTGGAGAAGACGTCGGTGATCTGGGTCCGGTGCTCATCCGGTTCTGCAACACGTGGCAGCGCATTTGGCATGCCATACGTGACCAGGCTGGAAATGCCGATGCTTGGGCCGGGCGCATTCGCACCTGCGGTTTCCAGGTCACGTCCGTATTGGAAGTGAACCTGATTCACCGAGCGGTCCGAGACCTGGGTGGTCAGACCGGCAATCAGGAAGCGCTCGTGGTAGCTGGTGGGGCCATTCGTTGTCGGCGAGCTGTTGGTGAATGTGGGGTTGTTGCTATAGCCATAGGTGCTGTCGAAATTGGCGAAGTTGTAGTTCACGAAAGCATCGTTCTTCTGATTGATGTGCCAGTCCAACCGTGGGAAGAAGATGTTCTGCCGTGCCGAGCGCGCGGGCGGCTCCTGGCCCGAGTTCGAGACGTTCAAAAGGAACTGGATCGCGCTGACGCATTGTGCGGCGCTGATGGTGGCAGGACACTGCGTCGGCGTAATGGTAGTGGCCGATGATGTAGGGCCGGAGGGCTGAAGCGAGATATCGTTCGTGTTCGAGTAGAGAACGCGTCCGGTGCGGCGGAAACCATCGTAGGTAAAGAAGTAGAACAGGCGGTCTTTGATGATGGGTCCGCCGACCGAGCCCCCGAACTGCTGCTGCTGATGGATGGGCTGCGTCAGCAGGAATGGATTGTGCGTCACGATGCCCTGCGCCTTGCTGATCGGGTCGAGCGCATTCAGCGTGGGATAGCGCAGATAGTAGAAGAGATCGCCATGGATGGAGTTCGTGCCCGACTTGGTGATGGCGTTGACCTGGCCGCCGACCGCCTGGCCAAACTCCACGGAGTAGTTGGAGATTTCCGTCTGGAACTCTTTGATGGAATCCAGCGAGTAGACGTATGGCGCACCCGAGGAGCGGCCTCGGGCCTCGGAGAAGAGCATCTGGTTGTTGTTCGCGCCATCGACGTAGTTCTGGTTGTACAAACCGGAGATGCCGCGGTAAGAGACCAAGCCCGTGCCGCCGTCCTGAACCACATTCGGCGAGGCGAGCACGAAGGCGCTCCAGTTGCGGGCATTGATCGGCAGATTGCTGATGAGTTGCTGCCCGATCGTCTGAGAGACCTCCGTTTTCTCTGTATCGATGACGTTCGGCTGGCCGGTGACCTGAACGACAGACGTAGCGCCGGCAGTGGTCAAGTTGGTATCGACGGTGAGGACCTGCCCGACGGTCAGTACCAGATTCTTGCGGTCGTTCTGACTGAAGCCGGGTGCGCTGGCGATCACTTCGTAATGCCCCGGCTGCAGAAATGGCGCGGCGTATTCGCCCTGATCGTTGCTGGTGAGCGCGCGGCTCACGCCGGTGTCCGTGTCCCTGACTTCTACGGTCGCCTTGGGCACGGCAGCGCCACTTGCGTCGTAGACCGTGCCGCTGATGGTGCCGACACCGGATGTCTGGGCATAAAGAGGGGCTGCGATCGAGAAGGTCAATGCGGCAACGAGGGACGGCACTCCGATGTGGCGGAAGGGGGAGAATGACATGAGATTCCTGGCTCCTGAATGTGACCTGCTGGTGGGAATACAGCTCTTGCTGTCGGCTGCTGTTCCCACGAAACAATGACGACTTCCTAAGGTCTCTTGGAGGGTGGCGTGCAGTCCAATGCCTTGAGTTTACTTTCGCAGGCGGGCGTAAACATACGATAAAACACCCCGCCAGAGCCTCTGAATATGTGGAGAACTGTTCCGTGCTAGAAGTTGAGACGGAGCACCAATTCGACCTGGCGCTCGCGATAAAGATTGGTGCTGTTGCTGTTGGTCACCGTGCCGAAGGTGGGTTCCCAGGTGAGGGTTGGATTCGCGCTGGCGCTGGAGGCGCCGCGGATTTCGTAACCGAGACTGCTGATGTTTGTCACGTTCTGGTGGTTGAGCAGATTGAATCCCTGCACCATGAGCTCCAGCCGCGTCTTCTCGCTAAGCGGGAGACTCCTTGAAGCGCGCAGATCGACGGTGTAGGTGCCGGGATAGCGATACGTGTTGCGGCCCACCGCTGGAATCCACGTGGCGCCGCCGGAGCCGTTGATGCTGCCTGCAAGGCCCGTGAGCTTTTCGCTCTGGCCGAACTGGTTCAGATAACGGATGTACGGGATCGATCCGCCGGTGTGCATGGAAAACGGCAGCCCGGTCTGCGCGCTGGCCGTGGGAGCGAGCGCATACCCGTTAGCCACCGCGCCGCGCCAGCCATCCAGCTTCCAGGGAGCGCGGAGGACGATGCCGGCAGAGGCGCGCTGGCGGACATCGAAGTTCGAGTCTGCATATTCGAGCGCGAGATCGGTCGGATCGAGCACATCGTTCGCGTCACTGAAGGTGGTCTCATTCTGGTTGTTGTCCTGGGCATGCGCGTAGGTATAGCTGGCACGCAGGTGCAGCCAGCGTCCACCGTTGTGCGTGACCTTCACCACCATCGCCTGGTAATGCGAGCCAACCGAGCTGTTGATGTTTGTGATCGACCCATAGGCAGGGTTCACCCGTTGCGTAAACAGATGCGTGGAGTACGTCGCCTGTTTGAGCGGCCCCTGGTGGTTCGGATCGACCACTGTATAGGTGATCGGGACCGCCGTCGTCAGATCGATGTTGGTGTCCATGAAGTTGGGCAGGTTCTGCCCGGTGCTGCGCAGGTAGCTGACCGTCACCTCTGTATTGCGGGCAATCCGCTGGGCAAGGGAGACTTCGGCCTGGACGACGCGCGGGTTCTGAAAATTCCGGTCGAAATAATTCGCAGTGGGCTTCTCCGGGACAACAGTGCGTCCGCTGAAGATGTATGGGAAGGACGGTGCGCCGGCGTCGCCGGGGCGGAAGTAATAGCCGAGCTGGCCGGCGGGCGAACCGGTCTCGGTGTAAGCGGCAAAGATGGTGGAGTTGATGATGCGTCCGAAGTAGATGCCATAGCCGCCGCGCAGCACGGTGTTGCCGTGGCCGGTGAGATCGTATGCAGCGCCGACACGCGGGCCGTAGTTGTTGCGGTCGCGCGGGATGAAATTGCTCTGCGGCAAATCGGGATTGGGCAGCAGCTTGTTCTGCGGCGGAAGCTGCTCGTACTCGTAACGGATTCCGCAGGAGAGCGTGAGGCGGCGCTTCACTTTCCATTCATCGCTGACGAAGACGGCGTAGTCGTTGGTATCGAAGCTGAACGTCTGCGGGCCAAGCTGCTGGGTGTAATAGCTGTAGCAGGGCGAGGTGCCGACCGCGCTCCCGTTGGCATCGCAACGGCTTGATGCAAGCGCATCGGAGGCGAAGTCCAGCAGGCTGGAATAATCGTAACTGCCGTTGCCGTTATAGATGCTGTCGATACCGTCGAGCACATGGTTGAAGTCGTAGCCCAGCTTGATGGTGTGGTTGCCACGCACATAGCTAAAGGTGCTGGCGACCTGCGTCCGGTGCTCTTCCGGCAGCGCGGCGCGATCGAGCGTTGGCGGCTTGCCGATGCGCAGCCCTGAGCCCGAACTGACGAGCGTGATCTGGGGTGAGCGGCCGAACGCGTTGTGGCTGAAGGGCTCTTCGAACGCAGAAGGCGCGGTGCTGAACTCCGATTCGAAGTCGCGCCCATACTGCACGCGCAGCTCGTGCATGAAGTTCGCCGTCAGGAAGGTGTTCCAGCGACCGATGAGCACATCATCGGTCACGTGATCGTCGCCGAAGCTGGCGATGCCATAGCTCGTCGCAGTCTGGGTAAGCGCGCCGTGCGGCGAATTCCAGCGCAGGTAGTTGTACTGGAGCGAGAGATGGTTGCGGTCATTGAGCTGCCAGTCGAGCTTGGGAAAAAGGATGATCTGGCTGGCGGTGCGGGGAACGATCCCGGTTTCACCCATCAGGCCGGAGACGAACTGTTGATACTGCTGAAGCGCATAGCTGGGCAGCGGCACGCCCAGACGCTCGCGCAGAGTTTCGAGATCGGACGAGGTGAGCTGCCGATTGAAGAACGTCGTGATATTACCCGGGCGCGAGATCGCCGGGAAATTGCGATGAAACTGGTCGTAGGTGAAGAACCAGAAGATGCGATCGGTGCGGACAGGTCCGCCGGCAGCGACGCCCCATTGCTGGCGGTCGTCGGTCGGAGCGACAGAAACGGCGGCAACGGTTCCGTCCGGCTGTAACTGCGCGATTTGCGTGAACGGATTTCGTGCGCCCCAGGCATTGTCGCGATCGAAAAGAAACGCATTGCCATGGAAGTGATTCGTGCCGCTGCGCGTGACGGTATTCACGACGCCACCCGCGGCGCGTCCATATTCGGCGGAGTAGTTCGAAGTGTTGACCTGGAACTCGCGCACTGAAGCCTGGCTGGCGAAGTAAGCGGTGCGCGTGCGGCCGCGCTCTTCGGAGAAAAAGGCCTGGTTGTTGTCCGCGCCATCGAGGGTGTTGTTGTTCAGGAGCACGCTGATGCCGCGAAAGCTGAGCAGCCCGTAACCCTGCTGGTCGGGCGCGACCGCGGGCGTGAGCAGCGCAAAGTATGACCAGCGGCGGCTGTTCGAGGGCAGCTCGTCGATCGAAGTCTCGTCAATGTTGGTGGAGAGCGCCGGTGAGCTCAGATCGATGATTGCGCCTGGCTCGCGGACTTGGATGGTCTCTTCCGCTTTTGCGAGCACGAGATGCGCCATGAGCGGCGTGAACCGTCCTACCTCGACGGCGACACGCGCGACGTGCAACCGCGCGAAGCCGCTCCCTGTAATCCATGCTTCATAGTTGCCGGGAGGCAGTCCGAGAAAGCGGAAGTTGCCTTGCACGTCGGTTTCAGCCTGATAGATGTGACCGGTGTCGCTGCTGGTGAGATCGATCTCAACATCCGCAAGAGCGATGCCTCCGGGACCCGCGACAGTCCCGCCTACCACACCCTGGGTGGTGGATTGTCCATACGCCGCCAGCACCAGGACCCAAGCGGCCATGCAGCAACGTGCGCATTTTCCAACGACCGTTCCCCAACGCGCGCCGCCCAGCGGCATGGCCCCTGCTCCCGATGCCGTTTCCGGATTGCTTGAGGAGCCGGCCCGCTTCGATGATGCGGCAGAGGGACGGTAATGCTCCATGCCCCATAAGTGGTGCCGCAGATGCGCGACACGGCAGTCCTTCACCTCGTCTTGGTACAATTCGCCTCGGTTCGCGGCCTGGCTCTTTCATTCCATCCGAGGTAAAGAATCATGAGCAAGCCGGCTTCTGTCACCCAAGTCAGTACAAATCGACGAAATTTCCTGAAGAACTCCACGGTGTTCGGCGCAGGTCTTTGCGGCCTCGTGGGCGGGATGCTGCATCCGGAGGCAGCTACTGCGGCGGATGCACCGGGTCTCGACATCATTGGGCCGAAGCCGGGCTACTCGCCGCAGGTGGGCACGCTCGTCTCCATGCTCACGTGGATGCGCGAGGCGAACGGGGTCATCGTTACGACCAAAGGCCTGACGGAAGCAGACCTGGATCATCTCTTCGACGCGAAGGCCAACACCATCGGCGCGCTGATGCTGCACCTCGCTGCGACTGAGACCTACTATCAGATGAACACCTTCGACGGGATGAAGTGGGATAGCTGGTCGAAGTCGATCAAGGATAAGTGGGACCCAGCGATGGGCCTGGGCGATGCCGGGCGCAAAGCCATCAAAGGGCACGATCGCGACTACTACCTCGACATCCTTCAGGAAGTGCGGGCGAAGTCGCTGGCCGAATTCAAGAAGCGCGACGACGCCTGGCTGGTGGCAGTCGACAAGGACTGGCCGTGGGGGCCGACGAATACCTACTGCAAGTGGTTCCACGTCTGTGAGCATGAGGCGCACCACACCGGACAAATTGCGCTGCTGCGCAAACGGCTGCCGGGAGCGCAGCCAGACGCAGAATAGTCTGATAACGAAGTGATCTCCGGAGACCAACATGGCTGACGCTGCGTATTCCTACGAGACGCGCCTCAACATCCTGCACCGGCCGCTTGAATTGATCGACGTAAAGGCATTGGCCGACGCGTGCGAATACAAGTGGTTCAACCAGACGCTGTGCAAAGTCAATCAATCGGTGGTGCGTGTTGGCGTCGTCGAAGGCGAATACCACTGGCACAAACACGATGACGACGATGAGTTCTTCTATGTCGTGGAAGGCAAGCTGCTCATCGACCTCGAAGGCAGCACCATCGAGCTCGCTCCCGCGCAGGGCTTCGTGGTGCCCAAAGGAGTCGTGCATCGCACCCGCGCTCCGCAACGAACCGTGATCCTGATGGTGGAGAATGCCGGGATTATTCCCACTGGAGACTAAGGACGCCGTATAAAATTTTGCATTAGGCCATGAAACCGAACGAATTTGAGTATGCTGCTTGCCTTGGCAAACAATCCAGCCTTGGCATCCTGGCCATGCGATGTCTAGTGCTGCTTGTTACCTTCTCGATGTGCCGGAATCTTCCGGCTCGAGCACAAGATACCTGTAAGTTTGGCTCTGAAGAAGCTGCGAGCTCATTGGTAAAGGCACTGACGCAGGCGAAGTCATGTGAGGCAGCGGTTAAGAAGCTAGAAGACTGCCGGTGGGGCTCGAGCGCGGACACGCAATTCGCGCCCATCGTGATTGAGAAATGCGAAAAGACATTCCTGAACAAGTTATCTCCAACGGCAGAGAAGCACTATGCCGACGAGATGCAGCTATGCGCCTACCAGTACGCGCGTCAGGAGGGAACCTTGTCCATGTCCGAGGCCGCGATGTGTCAGGTGGATGTGGCGGTCAAGACTGCCGCGAATCCTGCTACAGCGGATCAGCCGGAAGCGCGCGCCAGCTTCGATTGTGACAAAGCGGAAACGCCCCTGGAGAAGGCAGTCTGCTCCGATATCAAACTTGGTCATGCAGACATCATCTTGTCGCGTGTGTATTCAGGACTGGTGAAAAGTGCAAACAAAGAAACCAGGCCTCGTCTGATCCAAGAAGAAAGACGCTGGTTAAAAGAAGTTCCACGAAAATGTGGTCTGTCCTCCTTGCCAATGTCACTGCCAACGTTGAATTGCATCCGAAACGAGTTTGAGCTTCGTTTCTCTTGGTTGGATTCCTGCGCAGATGAGGATGCCAGTAACTGTTTGCAGCCATCTCTCGAAGAGGAGAAGTCTGTGGCGTCTTTTTCAACTCCGCGCGCCAGCTTCGACTGTGAAGAACCATCGACCGCTCTGGAAATAGTGATTTGCGCAGATTCGGAACTTGGGCAAACTGATGTCAAGCTGGCACAGGTCTATCAAGATGCAATTGTGGCTGTTTCAGCAGAGCAACACGCGGATTTAGTTGCAAGCGAGCGCAACTGGCTGCGATATGTCAATCACACCTGCCCACTGGGTGCTATCGGCGGTATTCCTCCCGTGTTGACCCGCGGCTGTGTTCGCAGCGCCTTCCAGACTCGCATCCAGCAACTGCAAACTTGTACGCAGAAGGAAGCTTCACAACGGATTCCGTGCCTGAATGATTTCCATTTAGAGCCAAACGAAGGTAAGAATTCTTCAGACGAGGCGCGACACCAACTCGAGTAAACTAACCATGCAGGCGGGCTGGACGGCCGCTGCCGGAGCGCTTTGTCGTTCCGGGGGAGGAAAGTCCGAACTCCGCAGGGCAGTGTGCCGGATAACGTCCGGGACCGGCGCGTCAAGGCGCCGGGACGGCTAGTGCCACAGAGAAGATACCGCCATTGCGCGCAAGCGCTAGGGTAAGGGTGAAAAGGTGCGGTAAGAGCGCACCGCTCCGGCTGTAAAGCACGGAGGCAGGGTAAACCCCACACGGAGCAAGACCAAATAGGGAGGGAGACCGCAGGCTGGCCCAATCGCCTGCAGTCGCGTGCCGGCCCGGCGCGCCCACGCGGGCCCTCTGCCGGTTCGCCGGTGGAGCGGAAACCTCCGGGTAGGTCGCTGATGAACGACGGCAGCAATGCCGCGTCTAGAGGAATGGCCGTCCTCGACAAAATTCGGCTTACAGGCCCGCCTGCAAATTTCTAAGCCTGCAGTCCGTCGCGCCAGGCCATGGCTTCCAGTTCGACTCGAATGGCGTCCTCGACCGGCACCACTGGTCTCGCCTGGAATTCGAAAGCCGGCAGCATCGAACAAAACTTGTGAATCGCGAGCGGATCATCGCAGTCCACCAACATGTGGCCGCCCCACTCACCCACACGAATGACGAACGCCTCGATTTTGAAATTGGCGGGCGCCTTCCAGGGACGGAAGACTTCAAGGATTCTTTTCTGGGCATTCTCGTACTCAGCAGGTGAACCCTGGCTGCGTTCAAACCAACTAATCATGTACTTCATGGCGATCCTCTTCTGGATGAGGAGCCAGTGGGGTTATGGGCGGCTCATGCCAATGCAGTTAGACATGCAACATGCCGAGCTGCACAAGAGAAATGTGCGAGGTTCCTCTCAAACGCGTTGTTTTTAGCCCACTATCTTCAACAGAACAGGCTTATTATGCCGCGTATTGGAAATCCGCCGCGCTGCGCATGCCGCCGGCGTTATTGGGAGGGAGCATGTTGCATCTGCTGTGGGAGGCGATTATTGGGCTTATCGTTGGCGCATTGGCCAAGCTCATCATGCCAGGCAAGGATCCTGGCGGCATCATCATCACGATGCTGCTCGGCATTGCGGGCGCGCTGCTGGCCGGCTGGATTGGTCAGGCTGTGCACTGGTACCAGCCGGGTCAAAGCGCAGGTTTCATCGCGTCACTGATCGGCGCCCTGATCCTGCTGTTCATTTACCGGCTCTTCAAAGGGCGGCCGGCCACTACATAAAACTCTCGAGAATTGCTCGGCCGCAACCAAGAAAAGGCGGAGGGGGATCCGCTCCCCTCCGCCTTTCTTTCGTCTCCCTTATGTAGCTGGCGGCTCAGGCTGCCTTCTTAATGAGCCCATTCGGGTTCAGCACAAACTTCTTTGCTGCCCCTTTGTCGAAGTCCTGATAGCCCTGCGGGGCCTGGTCCAGCGGGATGACTGTCGCGTTCACGATCTTCGCAATCGGCAGCCGGTCGTGCAGGATCGCCATCATGAGTTGCCGGTTGTATTGCAGCACCGGCGCCTGACCGGTGTGGAAGTGCAGCGACTTCGACCAGCCTTTCCCGATCCGCAGCTTCAGCATGCCTTTCTTGGCATCTTCGTTGACTCCGCCGGGATCTTCGACTACGTAGAGGCCGGGAATGCCCAGCCCGCCCGCGACAAATGTGACGTCCATCAAGTCGTTCAGCACCGCTGCCGGTGCGGGTTCGTTCTTGCTCCCATGCCCGCTGGCCTCAAAGCCCACGGCATCCACCGCCGCATCTACCACCGGCTCGCCCAGAATCTCCGCGATCTGCTCGCCGAGCTTGTCGTGCTTTGAGATATCGACCGTCTCGAAGCCCACTCTCTTCGCATGCGCCAGCCGCTCCGGGATGCGGTCGCCGATGATGATCACCGCTGCGCCCAGAATCTGCGCGCTTGCCGCCGCCGCCATTCCCACCGGGCCCGCACCGGCGATGTAAACCGTCGAGCCCACTGTTACCCCCGCGCATGTCGCCCCATGAAAGCCGGTGGGCAGAATGTCGGACAGCATGGTCAGGTCGGTGATCTTCTCCATCGCCTGCTCTTTGTTGGGAAATTTCAGCAGGTTGAAATCGGCAAACGGCACCATGACGTAATTCGCCTGGCCGCCTATCCACCCGCCCATATCAACGTAGCCGTAAGCTCCGCCGGGCTGCGCGCTGTTCACGTTCAGACACACGCCGGTGTTGCGCTCGCGACAGGCGCGACAGCGTCCGCACGCTACGTTGAAGGGCACTGAGACGAGGTCGCCGATGTCCAGGAATTCGACATCCTTGCCCTTCTCAATGATCTCGCCGGTAATCTCATGCCCCAGCACGATGCCCTTAGGCGCCGTGGTTCGCCCGCGCACCATGTGCTGATCCGACCCGCAGATGTTTGTTGAAACGATGCGCAGAATCGCGCCGTGCTCGATCGGCTTTCCCTGCGGGTTCTGCATCTTCGGATAGTCAATCGTCTGCACTTCGACCTTGTTCGGGCCGAGATAGACAACGCCTTGATTTGTGGCCATGGGGCACTGCTCCTTTCGGGTAAGGCGAACGCTTTCCGTACTGCGCGGTCGGCTGCGCAAGACGGATGGGGAAATGCCCGGCAGTTTGCCGGGAGATCTCAGGAAAATTGGCGGGAGGGCCGTCACTCCGGTCTGTCATTCGGACGCGCCACTCGTCCCATCTCTCCCTTGGAGCGGAAAGCCTCGGCCCACGTTGCCCATCCGGCCTGCGAAGGGAACCTTTCCGCTGATAAACTCGTTTCTGCCTTCAAAGCCCTTTTATGGCATTCCGGGAAGCCATCCGCATCGCGCTGCAGTCGCTCTGGGCGAACAAGCTCCGCTCCATCCTCACCCTCATCGGTGTGGTCATTGGCGTGGCTTCGGTCATCATGGTCCTGACGCTGGTGGCTGGAGTGAACAAGTTCGTTGCGACCAAGATTTACGGCTACGGCGCAGATGTTTTCACGGCTTCGAAGGAGCCTTCGGTCGTTTTCAGCGACGCCGAGTTCATGAAGTACCAGAAGCGCAAAGATTTGAAATACGAGGCTTACGAGGCCATCGCGGAGCGCTGCAAGGCCTGCGCAACCACAGGGGCCATGGCCGATGCCACCGGCTCTGTCGTCTACGGCACGCACTCGGCCACAGATATCGACATTCGCGGGTGGACCGCGGACATGCCCTCAATCTACGACGTCAACATCGAGCGCGGCCGCGCCTTTACGCCCGGCGAAGAGAGCCGCCGCATGCACATCGCGCTCATCGGCCCAGATATAGTCGACAACCAGATGGGCGGCCAAGACCCGCTGGGCAAGGAGATCCGGGTCGATGGCGAGCACTACACCATAATTGGAGTTGGGGAGCGTAAGGGCAAGACCCTGGGCCAGAGCCAGGACAACTGGGTCGCCATCCCGCTCACCACCTTCCTTGACACCCACGGCTCCAATCGTAGCCTCACGCTCTACGCACGCGCCTTTGGCGTCGGCGCGCCGCTGGATGTCGCGGCTGACGAGGTGCGCGTTATCCTCCGCTCCCTCCGCCATGACCGGCCAGGAGAGGAAGACACCTTTTCCGTCGATACCAATCAGACGTTCGTCGGCATCTGGCAGAGCATCAGTTCCAGCTTCTTTGCCGTCTTCATCTCGCTCGCTGCCATTTCGTTGGTCGTCGGCGGCGTCGTTATCATGAACATCATGCTGGTCTCGGTCACTGAGCGTACCCGCGAGATCGGTGTCCGTAAGGCGCTGGGTGCGCGGCGCAGCGATCTTATGTCGCAGTTCCTGGTAGAGTCAGCGACTTTGGCTTTCGTTGGCGGCCTTGGCGGTGTTCTTGGCGGTGTCGTGATGGCAAAGCTGATCACGCTGCTTGTCGGCTTCCCCTCCGACATTAAAATCTGGGTCGTCCTGCTTGGCCTGGGCGTGGCCACCTCAGTAGGCCTTTTTTTTGGGGTCTACCCCGCGCGAAAAGCGGCCAAACTGGACCCCATCGTCGCCCTGCGAGCAGAGTTGTAGCGGAAGTCCCCTGAGGAGTCATCGATGCGGCTGAGTGACGGTAAAGAGGCGGTACGGATGGCGGCCGACACGCTGCGCTCGAATAAGCTGCGCTCCGGCCTCACCATTCTCGGCATCATGATCGGGGTCACGACCGTCATCCTCATCTCCTCGGTCATCAACGGCCTTACGGCCAATGTCGACAACCTGGTGAAGTCGCTCGGGACCAATGTCTACTGGGTCTTCCGCTTCCCGGTTTTTGGCAACCGCCCGACGCAGGAGATGCTCAACCGCAAACAGCTCACCTACGAAGACGCTATCGCTCTGCGCGATGTGCCGCACGTGGTCGCTGTCGACGCATCGCAGCAGTACCGTGCGCCCAACGGCGTGCTCGGTAGCTTCTCGGTAAAATACAACGGCCACAAGGTCACCAACACCATCCTCCAAGGCGAGTCCGATCAGAGCGCTCTGGTCTATGACCTCAACATGCAGGAAGGCCGGTTCTTCACCCAGCAGGAGGAGCAGCGCCGCGCCAATGTCGTAGTCCTCGGCCACGATACCGCGGAGCAACTCTTCGGCCATGATTCGGCGCTCGGCAAAGAAGTCGATATCGAAGGCGACATCTTCACCGTTGTCGGCGTGTTCGCGAAGCAGAAGCAGGTCTTCGGCGGCGGCACGAATCCCAACGATAACGCCGCCCACTTTCCGCTCTTCACCTTCCGTAAGATTCACCCCGAGATTCTCGACTACTGGATCAGCGTGAAGTACGACGACGCAAAGAACAAAGTCGCCGTCGAGGACGGCATTCGCGAGATGCTCCGCCGCCGACGCAAGGTTCATGCCGACCAGCAGGACAACTTCGCCATCTTCACCTCGGACTCGCTGCTTGAGCTGTGGAACTCGCTCACCGGCGGTCTGTTTATCTTTCTGGTCGGTGTTTCCAGTGTCGGGTTGATGGTGGGCGGTGTCGGCGTCATGAACATCATGCTGGTGTCGGTCACCGAGCGAACGCGCGAGATCGGCATCCGTAAGGCGCTCGGCGCCACGCGGCGCACGATCATGCTGCAGTTCACGCTGGAAGCGATCTCGCTTTGCGCCTTCGGCGGCGTGATCGGCATCCTCATCGGCGCGCTGCTAACGCTGCTGCTCAAGCTGATCCTTGGCTCAGTCCTGCCCGCACAGATGTCCGCTATCTGGGCCATCGTGGCGTTCACGGTCTCGTGCGTGATCGGTCTGGTGTTCGGCATCTACCCGGCATGGAAGGCATCCACGCTCGACCCTATCGACGCGCTTCGTTACGAGTAGCGGAAGCTGGATTCTGGCCAAGAAATACTTGCATTGCGCCAAAGCAAGAGCGCACATCTCAAAGAGATGCGGGGTAAAGCCGGTAGCGCACGACCCCAGACGTGAGCGAACATAGGAAGCGCATCTCACAGAACGCGCGCCGCAGGCGCGGCCAGTCCCGAATCCTTGAACGCTCTCCTCGCAGCCAACATCATCGCTACCGTCACCACGATCCTCGCCTGGGCGGGCATCGGCTACTACCTCGTTGCTCTGTGGAGCGCCCGCTCCTTCGTCCACACCCTCCGCCGTAAACGCCCTGCCTTTACCCCAGGGGTCAGCATCCTGAAGCCGGTCCGCGGCCTCGACCACCAGATGTACTCCGCTTTCGCCAGTCATTGCCGGCAGGATTATGCAGGCGAGTACGAGATCCTGTTCGGCGTTAGCTCGCTCAACGATCCCGCACTGGCCGCCGTTCGCCAGCTTCAGGACGAGTATCCCGACCATGCTATTCGCGTTATCGAATGCCCGGAACTTCTCGGCGCCAACGGCAAGGTCTCGAACCTGGTTCAGATGCTGCCGCATGCTCGCCATCCCTACATCCTCATCAATGACAGCGACATCGTGGTCTCACCGCATTACCTGACAAACGTCATGGTCGGCTTTGCGCCGTCCCAGGGCCATCCACGGCCCATCGGCATGGTCACCGCACCGTACCGGGGCCGCGCTCACGGCAGGCCGGGCAAGGACCCGACAATGGGCTCGCGCATGGAGGCGCTCGGCATCTCCACCGATTTCATTCCCGGCGTGCTGACCGCGCGCCGCATCGAAGGCGGCATCCACTTTGGCCTCGGCTCCACGCTCGCCGTCTCCCGCGAAGCACTGGACCGCATTGGCGGTCTGGCTCCTCTGGTCGACTATCTGGCCGACGATTACCAGCTCGGCGCACGCATCGCGGCCGCCGGATTTGATATCGAGCTCACTGCCGAAGTTGTCGAGACGTGGGTGCCTCCGTATGGCCTCTCCGGCTTCGTCGAGCACCAGCTCCGATGGGCCCGCTCCACGCGCGACTCACGCCGCTGGGGCTACGCCGGCCTGCTCTTCACCTTCGGCCTCCCCTGGGCTTTCCTGAACCTGATCGCCAGCGGACTGAGTCTGGAAAGCATTGCGCTGTTCGTGCTTGCCCTTCTGGTGCGCGTCGCGCTTGCGCTGGTCGTCGGCGTCGGCATCCTGGGCGACATGCAGGTGATTGGCGATCTTCTTCTGTTGCTTCCGCGGGACCTGATTGCGCTTTTCTTATGGGCCTGGAGTTTCGCGGACGACACGGTCACGTGGCGCGGCGAACGCTTCCATCTCAAGCGCGGGAAGCTTATCCGCATCCCACCAAAACCCGCCTCTTGAGCCTCAGGGCCGGTTCGACAACATGGCCTTCCCACCCGACACGGCGATCGTATAAATCGCACGGGGCAGATGCGGGGGATGTGTCGCATCGGTCAGCAGGAAGACCCGCCGCGGGCCGTTCCACAGCCGGGCGATGGACGCATCGTCATCGAAGATCTTTGGCGCGTCGGAGAAGAACGATCCGTACCAGAGATTCGAGCTGCGTCCGTTCAGAATGCGCACCTGCCGGTGCAGATAAAAGCCGAGCGTCGAGCCGCTCTCGTATTCGCCGTTCAGCACGATCACATCCTCTGGTCCGAGCCGCGGACGAATCGCCTCTGCCAGTTCTGCCGACGATAGCACGGGCGAAAACGTAACCAGCCCGATATGCGCCGCGACCAGGAACAGCGCGCTGCCCGCAGCCAGCGCGCCAATCGCTGCATGTGGGCGGCCGGCGCGGCGCAGCAGCAGATGACCACCGGTACCCCCGACCAGCGCGATTGCTGTTAGCGCGAGCGGCACACGAAAGAACGCCATCGCCCGCGTACTCAGGTCGAGGAAGTGGCCGAAGGAGAGTGCGTAGTCGCTGGGGTTCGTGCTCAGCGCGGCGGCCAGATCAGCTTGCGGAGCAGGCGAGTGCAGAGCGAAAAACAACGCCACGGTCGCGCCGCCGGTAGCCACGGCGAAGAGCAGCCATGCCGTCCGCATGCCCGTTCGTGCGCTCCGCGCCAGCCCGTCGCCGATCAGCAGCGCCAAGGCCGGCATTGCGGGGAGCACATAGTATTCCTGCCGTGTGGAGAAGCTGAAGAAGATCATCGGCACGGCCGCCCATACAAAGCACAACAACCGCGCCCGCTCCGGCTCATCCAACGCCACCTTGCGCCAACAGCGGCGCAGCGGCACGCAGCGCAAGGCTGAGGGCAGGAACACGCTCCAAGGCAACATCCAGACCACCAGCAGTCCCCAGAAGAGGGCCAGCGGAACCGTGTCGTAATCGCGCGGGACGCGGCGGTTGAGATAGCGCAGCAGGTGCTCGTTGACGAAGTAGAACCAATAGAAGCCGTGCACATTGCCCGCAGCAGGCAGCGTGCCGGGGTGCCCTTCCGTTGGATTCGCCAATCCTGCTGCAACATGCCAGGGGGCGGCAATCGCAAAGAAAATGAGCGTGCCCAGCAGAGGATGCCAGCGCCGAAGATGTGTCAGATTGCGTGTCATCATCAGAAATACGCCCACGATCAGCAGCGGAAAGACGAGCCCGATCAGCCCTTTGGTCAACACGCCAAGCGCACACGCGGCCGCAAATCCCGCGGCATTTGCACGCGTCGGATGAGTGAGCGAGCGCCAGAAGCACAGCATCGCCAGCGTGAGCCAGAGGCAGACCATCGCATCCGGAATGAGAATGCGGGTGAAGATGAACAGTCCGAAGCTCGTCGCGAGGACGAGTGCCGCATAAAAGCCGGTGACATCATTCAAACCGCGCCGTTCCGCTGCGGCGCCGAAGCAGCGCCGGCCCAACGCGAATATGACTAGCAGCAGCGCCAGCGTGTAGAGCGCAAGCGGCAGGCGTGCCGACCATGTATACGAGCCAAGGCACCGGAAACTTGCCGCCATGCTCCAATAGAGCAGCGGCGCCTTCTCCAGATAGCGGATGCCATTTGCGTAAAGCGTTGTCCAGTCGTGCCGCGCCACCATCTCGCGCGCGACTTCTGCATGCACTGAGTCGGCATCGTCCAGGAGCGGAGGCCGCACCAGCGCGAAGCTGCCATAGAGCACGAGCCATAGCGCGATCAGGACCCACGGCAATGTTCGCGGCGTGAAGAGCCTTTCGCTCGGCGGATGCTCCATCGAGAGCGATTGTCGCATCCTCAGCAGTGGCGAATGCTCTAGAGTAGACGGGAGTTCATGGCCAAGGACCTCTTCCAGATCGCGTCCAGCTCGACAGCCTCAGCGCCGGCGACCGCGCTGATTTGCGACGACTGGTATCCTGCACTGCGCAGCAGCGGCTTGCACGGAAAACGCCTGACCGCTGCGATGCTGCTGGGCATTCCGCTGGTTCTCGGACGACGCAGCGACGACACCATCTTCGCCATGCGCGATAGTTGCCCGCACCGCGGCATCCCGCTCTCCTGTGGATGGTTCGACGGCGCGACGGTGACCTGCAAATACCACGGCTGGGGCTTCGAACCTGCATCCGGGCAGTGCCGCGAGATTCCTTCGCTGACTGGCGAAGACACGCTCGATCCAAGCCGCATCTATGCCACGGCCTATCCCTGCGTGGAGCGCGATGGCTACGCCTGGGTCTATGTCCCGGACGCGGGCCGCGGCCGTCTTCGCATCGAGGATCTGCCGGAAGCGCCATCTCTGCCGCGCTTCAGCGACCGCTACCGGAGTGCCCATCTCTCGGCCGATCTTCCCTGCAATGTGGACCACGGCATCATCGGCTTGATGGACCCGGCCCATGGCCCCTTCGTGCACCAGGCTTGGTGGTGGCGCTCGCGCGCCAGCATCCATGAGAAGCACAAGAACTTCGAGCCGATCCCGCAGGGCTTCCGCATGTCCGCGCATGCGCCTTCAGGTAACAGCGCACCCTACAAATTGCTGGGCGTTTACGGCGAGCCGATCACCACCACCATCGATTTCGTGCTGCCGAACCGGCGATGGGAGACGATTCGCTGTGGGAAGAAGTGGTTCTCCAGCCTCACTACCGTCACGCCGGTCACGCCGTCCACCTGCCGTATCGACGTCGTCGCTGCATGGAATGTCTTCTATTACGTACCGCTGATCACGACCATTGCACGGTTCTTCGGCGCGCGTTTCGTGCGGCAAGACCAGCAGACCATGGTCGAGCAGGCGCGCGGATTACGCTACAACCCGACCCTTATGCTTATCGACGATGCGGACAAGCCGGCGAAGTGGTATTTCGCATTGAAGCAAGCACGATTGAATGGAGAGGCTACTCACCCGATGAGCGGCCCGGTCACGCTGCACTGGCGAAGTTAATTTCGGGCGTCCCGACTGGTCTGCGCCGCATCGCTCGCGGTGGTGGTGGGCACATCCATCAACTGCTTCCGGCATTGTTCCTTCCGGTCGGCGAGCGCGGGCTGGTGTACGCGTTTCAGCGCGGTGAGCGCTTCGCGCTGGTGACGTTGCATGTATGGACCCGTCTGGTGCACAAATGGATACCCGCAAGCTTCGTTGAAGTGCTCCTCGGTCCCAATCATCCTGAGCACGCCGGAGGGATTGACGACCAGAGCGTCTGCAATGGCGACGCGGATTCCCTGGCTGAAGGTTGCGTCGGTATATGGGGCGATCTCTGCCGCTGCATGCAGCCAGCCGTTGTCCCCCTCGGCCACGTGCTCTAGCACGATGTCGTAGTTTGGCTCTTCCGGGCTGTGCGGATCGATGTCCTTGATAAGACGGTGGACAAACTGCTGCGCGCCCTCCTGATCAATATGGCGCTGAAACTCAGTCGCGCTCATGTTGCGCAGTTCCCTCGACGAGATGCTCATGGGAGAGGGTGCGCCGTCGGCCAGCGGATCGCTGATCAGACCGCTCTGGGCAAGCGCAGGCATTGCCAGAAGCATCGCGAGAGCGCCAGATGCGAGTTGTCGACCGAGCCTCATAGAAAAATCATCGCACTTCCGGCGGATACAAGGGAGGGAAGGCCGCTTAAACTCCAAATCCACAGTAACGAAATTCCTTGTGACTCCGGACACTTCGGAGATATGTTCAACTTCCCGATTCCGGCTCGAATCCCCAATTTCCGATCTCTAGGATGGTCAGGTAACTGCATGCGTGGCCTTTCCTGTCCCGATGGTCACGTGAGATGCAGACAAATGGTTCGAACGGCTGAAATTCTATAGGTAACTCAGGCCGGGCGGTCGACCCGAATGTTCAGCGCCGCGCCCAACGCCAGAAAATCGTCCCGCAGCGCCTTTCCCTCGCCGGCAACCCGCGAAGACAGCTCATACCAGATGTTCTGCGCCTGCCATAATTCAACGGAGAAGGGCAGCGCGCGCAATGCGGTTGCCAGCCTCAGGGCGCGGCGTACGGCCTCATGATCTACGGGGTTCTGCTGCAGCCGCTCCATTGTCGTGTGCATGCGCTCATCCGCGATATAACCCAGAGTCGGCTGGTCCACCACAACGGCATCCTCACGCGCTTCGGCAAGCAGCCGTTCTACCGCAGCCGTGTCCACCGGATCTGCTTCGAGCGCGCGACGCAACTGCGCGTGGATGGCAAACTGCGCCGCCACGCGCAACGCCGCCGGCCGCGGCACTCCACTGCGGCCGAGGAAATGCAGAAGCGATGCGTGGCTGGAGTAGAGCTCAGTCAGCGTGTTCTCCAAGGACACCATCGCCGGGTCAAGGATGCTCTTCACGATGCGGCGCTGCTCGTCGGTGAACAGCGAGGTCAGCGAGAAGCGGCTCTCTCCGAAGTAGTCGTCCATCAGCCGAACGACTTCCGTGAGATTGCTCGCGTCCACCGCATCCTCAATCTCTTTCGCCAGCAGCATGAGAGCCGGCTGCTCATCGGCATCCATGCGCTTTACTGCCGCGGAGATGTTCTGATCGCCAAAGTGGAGCAGGCCGTAGGCCGCTTCCTCAGTCTCTTCCGTGAGCAGTGAAGTAATCCGTACCCGGCCCAGCCGCAAGTGCCCCAGCCCATAGGGGAGCGCTGTCTCCCACAGATGCGCGATGTCGTAGCAGAAGAGGCGATCGCGCTCCGCGGCGGATGCTTCGTCTGCGCGAGGGAAGACGCAACTGATGGCATAGTGCGCCACCACTTGCTCCAGGTCGACGACCATGGGCCGGATCGCTTCATCGTAGATGTAGCGGCCGTCCTTCCACTGCGGATCGTTGCTCTTCGCTTCCGCCAGACGATCCGTAAAGCTCTTTTCGAACACGCCGCGTGTCTGGGGGAAGAGCGCTGCCGCCAGTTCCAGCACGCGCGCCGCGTACGTAATGATCTGTACCGTCTCGATACCGGAGATGTCGTCGAAGAACCAGCCGCAGCTGGTGTACATCAGCTGCGCGTTCCGCTCCAGCTCCATGAGATCGAGAGCGCGTACGCGCTCCTCTGCGCTGAGCGTGCGGATGCTGTGCCGCGCCAGGAACGCGTCGACGGAAGCGCGCGAGCGGTCGAGGATAACGGAAATGTAGTCGTTTCGCGCCGCTGTACCATCGGTGAGCAGATCGGCGGACGCAGCGCGCACCAGGGGCGCTATGGAATCGCGCAGCCAGTCCAGCGCATCCCGCAGCGGCGCGCGCCACTTCTGGTTCCAGCCCGCCTTGCCACCGTTGCAGCCGCAGTCGGCGCGCCAGCGTTCCACGCCGTGGAAGCAGCTCCAGGAGCTGTTTTCGACAATCTGCGCCTCATGGGTGGGTGGAAATGCCGCGAGGAAAGCGCCGTAGTTTGTCAGCTTCGCATCGCCCTCTTCAATCAACTGCAACGCATAAGCCAGCGCCATCTCGCCGTGGCGGTGATGATGTCCGTAACTCTCGCCGTCGGTCGCGACATGAACAAGCTGCGCACCCTCACGTTCCGTGAAACCACCGACGAGACGCTCGGCAAAGGCTTCGCCGCTGTTCAGCAGGCCGTCGAAGGCAATCGCCCGCGAGACCGGGCCGTTGTAGAAGAAAACCGCGATGGAGTGGCCGGGACTGGTCTGCACCACATAGGGCTGCGTCGTGTCCACGCTCGCGTCCGGCGTCTCCTTCCAGCCGGCATCCTTCGTGGCGCCATCGGCGGCGGGCGACTCCGTGATACGCAATTCGGCGGTGGCGGCGGAAAGAGTACCTGCGCCGGCCAGGGGCCCTACTCGTGCGCATTGATGCGGAGCGAGGATGGTGAAACGAATGCCATGGCGCGCCAGCAGATCCAGCGATTCGAGATCGACGGCAGTCTCCGCCAGCCACATGCCTTCTGGCTTGCGACCATAGCGGTGCTCGAAGTCGGCGATGCCCCACACGATCTGCGTCTCGCGATCGCGCGTGGAGGCCAGCGGCATGATCATGTGGTTGTAGACCTGCGCCATTGCGGAGCCATGGCCCTCAAAGTGCCTCTGGCTCTGCCGGTCCGCCTTGCGGATCATCCCGTAGGTCAGGGGCGCCTTTTCCTGCATCCAGGAGAGCAGTGTCGGCCCGAGATTGAAGCTCATCCGCGCGTAATTGTTCGTGATCCGCAGGATGCGGTTCTTGCTGTCCACAATGCGCGCGGCACCGTTCGGCGCATAGCATTCGGCAGTGATGCGCTCGTTCCAGTCGTGATAGGGCGCGGCGGAGTCCTGAGTTTCGACGGCTTCGATCCAGGGGTTCTCGCGGGGCGGCTGGTAAAAGTGTCCGTGGACGCAGACGAATCGTTGAGTGGGAGATACGGACATTCGGATTAGTCTAGCTGCCCCAGTACAAATGGTGTACCGGGGAAGTTCGAGAGTATTCGATCACAGAGAGTGCGTCTCTCATGCGTTGGTAGCCAACGATTCGGTGACTGGCGCCGGCTCGTCTTCTGCCAGCCCGGTCGGCAGGCCGTCGATGCTGCGCGCGTTCTTCAATCGCCAGTATTCTTCCAGTCCTGCGTCGCCCTTGTGCTCGGCCCACCGCCGCAGCGTCTCGCGCTCGCCGGCGTAGTCGAACAGCGGAACACCATAGCCGCATGAAGTCTGCACCAGATCGACATCGATGCGCACAATCTGCCGCGCGCCTGGCCGTTCTTCACCACTGAATTCCGAGGCCAGAAGCGAGGTGTAATCGGCAGATCCGCGCGGGAGGCTGGTGCCGCGGCCATAGAGCCGCAGGATGTTCGGCGGCTGCTCGAAGGCACAGAACATCAAAGTGATGCGGCCATCCACGCGCAGGTGCGCGGCGGTTTCGCTGCCGCTGCCCGTCAGGTCAAGGTAGAGGACGGTGCGGTCGTCAAGAACACGCAATGCGTCGGTGGGACGCGGCGAGACGTTCACGCGACTGCTCGTGGTTGCTGTTGCGGTGAAGAAGATCCGCTGCTTTGCAATGAACTCGCGATGCGCCGGGGTCATGGCGGGGAATTGCTTGCCCATGCCTTCAGCCTAGAGGATCACCGAACCAGCGGGTGAGTGATTCTTGAAGAGCCTGCAAGTCCGGCTGGGAATTCCCATCCGCAGCCCAGGCGACGAAGCCATCCGGCCGCACCAGGAATGCAGCCAAGCCTTGTGCGTCATTCGGGGTGGAAGTGCTGTACTTCACCCGTCCAGCCAAGCTTCGGCTTAGTGCTGCTATGTCCGCTCCGCCTGTTAAATCGACCAGGAGGCCCGCCCCGTCATGCAGAAGCTCTCCCAGCCGTGTGCCATCGTCGAATTCAAGATCAGGGGCGCTGCGCCCGATGAGCGGGTGGTCCCCCGGAAGCTCGTAGCGCAGTGACATGCCGGAGATTCTTTGGACGAAGTAGGAAGTGCCCTCGCGTGTGTCGATGAGGTCGCGGATGACATTCGCAATCGCATGTGCGTGCGGGTCGGGCCGCATGATGGCTACCTGCGCGCGTGTCCAGTCGAGAGCCCAGGCTCCGGCGGGATGACGTTCGTCGGTGTAGGTATCAAGCAAATCGCCCGCTGCCCATCCCTCAACGGTGGCGGCCAGCTTCCAGCCCAGGTTCATCGCGTCGCTCAGGCCAGTGTTGAGTCCCTGGCCTCCGAGCGGCGAATGAATGTGAGCGGCGTCGCCGGCGAGAAGCACGCGGCCCTTTCGATAGGTGGTTGCCTGTCGAGCACGGTCGGTGTAACTCGAGGCGACATGGACGGCTTTCAAAGTCACGTCTGTACCGGAGACGTGGCGCAGCACCGATTGCAGGGATTCGAGCGTGATCTCCTGGGTTCGATCGAAGGAGGCGTCGTCGAAGTCGATCATCCCAATGCGGTTGGGGCCAGGACCATTGAGGTACATGCCGGTTCTGGTCAGATTGAAGCCGGGGCGCAGCTTCTCCGGATCAGCGATTTCGACGGAGGCGGTGTAGCCGGTGAACTCAGGATCGGTGCCGGCGAAATCGAATCCCGCCACTTTTCGCACGATACTTCTGCCGCCATCGCAGCCGACAAGCCACTTCGTTTCGAAAGATTCCGAGCCCGCATGGATGGTGACCGCGGCCTCGGTCTCGGTGAAATCTGTAACAGCCATGCCACGCTTTATGACAACGCCCAGTTGTTCCGCACGTTCAGCGAGCAGCTCCTCGATACCTTCGAGGCTGACCATGCCGCCCGTCGTGGCGGGCCCGGTCACGACGTATTTCTGACCAGAGAAGTCGATTTTGTTGGCATCGAGCATCATGCCAGCGAAGTGACCTGCGAAGCGCGGCGCGGACGGCGCATCTCCCATTTTGAAGCCCCGCCGCTCTGCCGGATCCATCCAGGCCAGCGATGACCTGCGCACGTCCGCAAGCATCCCGCGCCGGTAGAAGGCCTCGACAGAGGGGAAGTTCAGGCCGCGCATTCCCATCCAGCCTTCCTTCAGCGGTGATCGCGGACTTTCCATCCGCTCCAGGACAACGGTCGATATATTCCTCAGACCAAGTTCGCAGGCGAGAAACAGCCCCACGGGTCCTCCGCCTGCGATCACTACGTCGTAGGTCATGACAATCTCCTGGTGGATGACGCGACAGGCTCACTTATTCGGGAGGCGGCGACCCGCTTCCTGCGAGATCGCAGGCCCGCCATAGATACCAGCTCGCGACCGAGCGCCAAGGCTGCCATTTCTTTGCCCGGCGCAGCATCACGTCGGGCTTCGGCAAAACTGCCGGCGTGATCGGTTTGGATCGCGGCGGTCGCCCGAAGGTCAGCAGGAATCCCTTGCGGACGCCGTAATCGCTGGTGGGAAAGACATTCGGCCTGCCGAGGCGGAAGATCAGCAGCATCTCCACCGTCCACACGCCGACCCCCCGCACCTGCGTCAACCGTTCGACGATCTCCGCATCGGACATGCGACGGATGCGCGCAAGCGTGGGCACAGTGCCGTCCAGCGTTTTTGCCGCGAGATCGCGAAGCGCTTTCATCTTGTTGGCGGAAAGCCCACAGGCGCGCAGCATCTCATCCGGCGCGGCCAGGATGTGGTCTGGCTGCGGATGGATGTCGCCAAAGGCACGGAGCAGGCGGCTCAGAATCGCGAAGGCGGCCTTGCCGTGAATCTGCTGGTAGATGATCGACTCCACCAGCGCTTCAAACGGCGAATGCTGGCTCTTGAGCCGCATGGTGAATGGACCGGCGCGGCGGATGAGTTCTCCCAGCTTCGGCTCGGCGTCCGTGAGCGCTGCGATTGCCTGCTCGATATCGTAGGAAACACTGCGGCGGCCATCGTTCATCGCGCTTGAGTGTAGAGCATTTTCGCTCACAGTCAGTCGAGCGGAGAATCCGCGAAGTGCGACTTAACGGAAAGCCACAATTGAGTTGACTTGTTTTGTACGCAATGCAGTGAAAGCGCGCTGTGGAAGGCACGACGTTGCGTGCGAAGGCTGTCGGCCGCGCTCGCTCGCAAAAACCTGTGGAGCGAATGTGGAAAGGTATCGAAAGAAGCAATTCGTCCGTGGAAAATCCCGCGATTGCGGCGCTTTCAACTCTTTGCGTGAGGCGCAAAAATGCCAGTCGGGCAAGCCTCGGGGGGTGTGCGAGTTGTTACTGAGACAAGAAATGCTGATATAGTCCTGCTTTGCCCCCTCAGTAGTCTTTTTGAAATACGACTAGTGCGGTCGCAAATTGTTGATGCAGTGACCTTTTAACTCCTTTCTTAGACGCAAGGGAAACAGGAACGGATCGATGGCGCAGATTTTTGACCGCAGCTCAAACGCGCTGGCGCGTATGAGCCTGATCCTGACGGGACTGATAGTGATTGCATTGGGAGTAACGCTGGACCAGTTGCAGCGTTCTCCATGGGTAACCCGGCAGGGGCAACGCGCGGATCAACCAGTCCCATTCAGCCATAAGCACCACGTACAGGGCCTTGGCATTCAGTGTCAGTACTGCCATACCACCGTGGAGCGCTCCAGCTATGCCGGCATTCCGCCGACCAAGACCTGCATGAACTGCCATGCGCAGATCTGGACCAATGCACAACTGCTGGAGCCCGTGCGCCAGAGCTGGGCGACGGGCGAATCGATTCGCTGGATCCGCGTGCACGACCTGCCCGATTACGTTTATTTCAATCACTCGATCCATGTGAACAAGGGCATCGGTTGTTCCAGCTGTCACGGCCGCGTCGACCTGATGCCGATCATGTACCAGGAGAATTCGCTGCAGATGGAGTGGTGCCTGAACTGCCACCGCGATCCGGCGAAGAACCTGCGGCCTACCGGCGAGATCTACAACATGGCATGGGAAGGTCCCTCTACAGCGAAGCCCGTATGGTGCGGAGCCACGGGCGACAAGAGCGGCACGCCCACCGCGCAGACCGTGGACTGCACGACGGTGAGCCCGGAGCAGGTCGGCGCACGCACGGCTTCGCTGGATATGCTGCCGCCCACCGATTCACCGGAGACCCACATGCTGGACATTGCGGCGCATCCGAACGGAGCCGCAGGCCCCACTGGCGCGGACAACGTGAGCTATACGAAGTTCACCAATCAGGAGGCGCTGGGCCTTTTCCTGATGAAGCAATATCACATCCGCGACGCGCATCAGTTGAGCTCGTGCGAGACCTGCCACCGGTAAGCGACAAAGCCGCTGGGGGGCACGACAATGGGAACAGAGAGCAAAGTCGAAACGATGGACACACAGGACGGAATGGTGGCGAAGGACGCAGGGCTGACAGTGCTCAAGCCGGCTGAGCCCGCGTCGGGATCCCGGGAGGCAAAACCCGGGGATGGCTTGACGCTGGCAGCTGCCCGCGCCGAGCTGGGCGTCGGTGAGGGCTGGCAGGGACTCGAACGCGCGGCATCGCGGCCCGGCTTTGATCGCCGCATCGAGCAGGAGTTTCCCGCGCACGCCGGCGAATGGGTCGATCCGGTCTCGCGCCGCGGATTTATGAAGCTGATGGGTGCGTCGATGGCCATGGCTGGTCTGGCCGGTTGCACCAAGCAGCCCGATGAGCCGATCTATCCCTATGTCAAGGCGCCGGAAGACCTCGTCCTCGGCAAGCCGAACTACTTCGCAACTGCATTTCCGTTCAATACCGGCGCACTTCCCCTGCTGGTCAAGAGCGACGCCTACCGGCCGATCAAAGTCGATGGCAATCCTGAGCACCCGATGAGCATGGGCGGCTCGGACGCGCTCAGCCAGGGATCGCTGCTTGGCTTGTACGATCCAGATCGCTCCCAGCACGTCCTCTATCGCCTGGAGACAAGCAGTTTCGTAAACTTTCAGGCAGCCCTGGTGCACGATCTGGCGAATATGCCAGGCGGCCAGGGACTGTACATTCTGAGCTCGACCATCACTTCGCCGACGCTTGCGGCGCAGTGGAAGGACGCACAGAAGCGCCTGCCGCAGGCGAAGCTGATCCAGTACGACCCGGTCAATCGCGACTCCGCGCGCGCCGCCTCGAAAGCTGCCTTCGGCGACTTCTACGACGCGCAGTACAAGCTGGAAAACGCGGATGTGATCCTGTCGCTCGATTCGGACTTCCTTTCGGGCATCACCCACCCTGGCTTCACCAAGCTGTCGCGTGAATATGCAAAGCGCCGCAAGCTGACCGATTCGTCCGTCGAGATGAACCGGCTGTATGCGGTCGAAAGCATGCCGACAACGACCGGCTTCAAAGCCGAGCACCGGCTGAAAGTGAAGGCCAGCCAGGTAGAAGCGGTTGCAGTTGCCATCAGCGGCGGCGGCATTCCGGCGCCCAACTGGACTGCCGAGCAGCAGGCATTCATCGCCGCGGTAGCCGCCGACCTGAAGGCGCACGCAGGCAGGTGCGTGGTGATTCCCGGTGAACAGCAGTCTGCCAATGTCCACCTGGCCGCAATCGCTCTCAACCAGGCGCTGGGCAATGTGGGCAAGACGGTGGTCTACACGGAAACCGTGCAGCCGCTGCCGTCGATTCAGCTCGACGATCTGAAATCGCTGGTTGGCGACATGAATGCCGGCAAGGTGCAGTGGCTGCTGATTCTGGATGCCAACCCGGTCTACAGCTCGCCGGTCGATCTGAACTTTGCCGCGGCGCTCGAAAAGGTGCCGAAGAGCGCGGTTCTGGGCAGCCATGTGGATGAGACCGCGCAGATCGCGCAGTGGCACATCAACAGCGCGCACTACCTTGAATCCTGGTCCGATGCGCGGGCCTACGATGGCACGCTTTCCGTCATCCAGCCGATGATCGAACCGCTGTACGCCGGAAAATCGGCTCACCAGGTCATGCAGACTCTGCTCGACGATCCTTCGCGGTCGTCCTTCGATACGGTGAGAACCACCTGGCAGCAGCAGCTCGCAGGCAAGGGGGAGTTTGAAGATGCCTGGCGCAAGGTGCTGCACGATGGCTTTGCGGCCGATACTGCATTTCCGGAGAAGTCGCTCTCGGCCGGAGCTACGGCGCGCATTCCTCAGCCAGTGACGTCCGAGGATGCGATCGAGATCGTATTCCGCCCCGACCCGTCCATTTACGACGGCCGTTACTCCAACAACGGTTGGCTGCAGGAACTTCCCAAGCCCGTTGTGAATAATGCCTGGGACAACGCCGTGCTGATGAGCGGTCCCACGAAATTGAAGCTGGGTCTCGAAGAGAGCGATGTCATCGAGATCACGCTGAATGGATACAAGGTGCGCGGCTCCGTGCTGTCGATTCCTGGCCACCCGGACAACGCCTTTACGCTGCATCTCGGCTACGGGCGCCAGCACTCCGGCCGAGTGGGCACGGGCATGGGCTTCAATGCCTACGCCATCCGCAACTCCGCCGCGCCGCTCTTCGCTACTGGCGCCACCTTCAAAAAGACGGGCGAAGTTTACGAAGTTGCGGTCACGAAGAGCCACTACAGCGACCAGCGCGGTGCGATGGCGCTTTGGGGCTCGGCCGAAACTGGTGATCTGCGCTCGCACTCGCTTGAGGGCGACGAGGCGATCACCCGCGGCATCGTCCGCTCGGCCACGCTGGAGGAGTTCCGCAAGGAGCCGAACTTCGCGCATGAGAAGGGCGTCTTTCCGGAAGATCCGCCGAAGGACGACAGCCTCTTTCCGAATTTTCCATACGGCGACAGGAACGCTTGGGGGCTGGTGGTCGATCAGAATTCCTGTGTGGGCTGCAACGCCTGCGTCATCAGCTGTTATGCGGAGAACAACATCCCGGTGGTTGGCAAGCACAACGTGAAGACCGGCCGCGATATGCAGTGGCTCCGCATTGACACCTACTTCGAAGGCGATCTGCAGGCGCCCCGTGCGCACTTTCAGCCGATGTTGTGCCAGCATTGCGAGAACGCGCCCTGCGAGCAGGTCTGCCCGGTGGGCGCGACCGTTCACTCGCCCGAAGGGCTGAACATGATGATCTACAACCGCTGCGTGGGCACGCGCTACTGCTCGAACAACTGCCCATACAAGGTGCGCCGGTTCAACTTCCTGCTGTTCTCCGATTACGAGACGGAGAGCCTGAAGCTGATGCGTAATCCCGATGTCACGGTTCGCAGCCGCGGCGTGATGGAGAAGTGCACCTACTGCGTGCAGCGCATCCAGGAAGCCAAGATCGAAGCCGATAAGGAAAACCGCGGGATCCGCGATGGCGAGATCATCACGGCCTGCCAGCAGGCCTGCCCGACGGAGGCGATTGTCTTCGGTAACATCAACGACCACAACAGCCGCGTGTACAAGATCAAGAACCAGCCGCGGAACTACGGCGTTATCGCGGATCTGAACACGCGGCCGCGGACCACTTACATCGCAGAAGTTTTCAATACGAATCCGGCATTGGCTGGCGCTCCGGTAGAGCACGCGCCCGAGCACAGCTAGCGAGACAGAAAAGAATGGCGACCAGAGATCTATCGACAAACGATCCTATGCTGGACCCGATCACCGGCGAGGTGGTGGTCATTGCACCGGGTCACTCCTTCAAGTCGGTCACGGAGAAGATTTCCCGGATCGTCCTGACCTCGCATACCCCGGTATTCTGGTTTTTCGGCTTCCTGCTGGCCGGCGGCATCTGCATGATTCTGCTGACCTGCCTCACCTGGCTATTCCTGAAGGGCGTCGGCATCTGGGGCCTGGACATCCCGGTCGGCTGGGGCTTCGCCATCGTCAACTTTGTGTGGTGGATCGGTATCGGCCACGCCGGCACGCTGATCTCCGCCATCCTGCTGCTCTTCAAGCAGACATGGCGCAACTCGATCAACCGTTTCGCCGAGGCAATGACCATCTTCGCGGTGGTCTGCGCCGGCATGTTCCCCCTGATCCACGTCGGCCGCCCGTGGCTGGGATACTGGCTGTTTCCCTATCCCAACTCGATGAACGTGTGGCCGCAGTTCCGGTCGCCGCTCCTGTGGGACGTCTTCGCGGTCTCGACCTACGCCACCATCTCGGTCGTCTTCTGGTACATCGGCATGATCCCCGATCTCGGGACCCTGCGCGATCGTGCGAAGACGCCTTTCGCTCAATATTTCTATGGTCTCCTGTCGCTCGGCTGGCGTGGATCGGTGCGGCACTGGATGCGGTATGAGACGGCCTCATTGCTTCTGGCTGGCTTGGCTACGCCGCTGGTGCTGTCGGTGCACACGGTCATCAGCTTTGACTTCGCCGTCGCCATTCTGCCCGGCTGGCATACCACGATCTTCCCGCCCTATTTTGTGGCGGGCGCCGTGTACTCCGGGTTCGCCATGGTGATCACGCTGGCGATTCCGATCCGCAAGCTCTACCACCTGGAAGACCTGATCACTATCCGGCACATCGACAACATGGGCAAGGTGATGCTCACGACCGGATGGATCGTGGCCTACGGCTACGGGATGGAGCTCTTCATGAGCTGGTTCTCGGGCAGCCACTGGGAATACTTCGCGTTCTGGAACCGCCTGTTTGGCCCTATGGGCTGGAGCTACTGGCTGCTGATTACTTGCAACATCGCGCTGCCCCAGTTCCTGTGGTCGCGCTATGTGCGCACGAACATATCGCTGATGTTCATCATGTCGATCATTGTGAATACCGGCATGTGGCTTGAGCGCTTCGTCATCGTTGTGACCAGCCTGTACCGTGACTATCTGCCGTCATCCTGGGGAACCTACAAGGCCACTCGCTGGGACTATGGCACGTTTATCGGGACGCTCGGACTGTTTACGTTCCTGTTCTTCCTGTTCATCCGCTTCCTGCCGATGATCCCCATCTCGGAGCTGCGGGTGCTGCTGCCGCAGTCGAAGGTTAAGCATTTGCCGGAAGCCGCGCATGAGGCTGGTGACTGATGCCATTTCCCGAGGGTGTCTACGGCCTGCTGGCCGAATTTGACTCTGCCACGTCGCTGACCGCCGCCGCCGGCGCAGCTTACAAAGAAGGTTGGCGCCGCCTGGACTGCTATACGCCCTATGCCTGCGAAGAGGCGGCTGAGGCCATCGGCTTCCATCGCAATTATGTCCCGCTGATCACGCTGGTGGGCGGGCTGATGGGATGCTTTGCGATGTACCTGATGGAGACCTGGATCAATGTCTGGGCCTATCCGCTGAACATCGGTGGCCGTCCCTACTACTCCTGGCCGGCCTTCGTCGTGCCGGCGTACGAGTGGACGATTCTCTGGGCCGGTCTGACGGCGGCCTTTGGCATGCTTGCGATGTGCGGTCTGCCGGCGCCCTATCATCCGCTGTTCAATGCGCCCAACTTCCGTACGGGCGCCTCGTCCGACAAGTTTTTCCTTTGCCTCGAAGCGCGCGACCCGAAGTTCTCGCTGACGGACTCGAGGGCGTACCTCGAGGCTATGCATCCGGTCTCGATCGTGGAGGTGGAGTATTAAACCGAACAAGACAGACCGCCTCCGCATACGGCAGGGCCTCGGACTATTCATGGTCGCCGCGCTGGTGCTGATTGCCGGCTGCCGGCAGGACATGCAGGATGAGCCGAAGTTTGTGCCCCAGCGTGGCACGAGCTTCTATCCCGATAACCGCTCGGCTCGCGAGCAGGTGGTGCACACCGTTGCGCGCGGGCAGGCCCACGAGAATGACTTCTTCCACACCGGCCTGCAGGACGGCAAGGAAGTGGACGCGCTGCCCTTTCCAGTGAACATGGCTGTTCTGGAACGCGGCCAGGAGCAGTTCAACACGTATTGCAGTCCCTGCCATTCGCGCGTAGGCAACGGCGCGGGCATGATTGTCCAGCGCGGCTACAGGCCGGCGAGCAATTTTCACGATGCCCAGCGGATGTCCGAGCCTCTCAGCCATTATTTCTATGTCATCTCCCACGGTTTCGGCGCCATGCCGGACTATGCCGCACAGGTGCCGGTTGCCGATCGTTGGGCGATCGCGGCCTACATTCGCGCGCTGCAGTTGAGCCTGAACGCGAAGCAGAGCGATGTGCCGGCCGGGGTCAACGTCCAGCAGTTGGGCGAAGTGGCGGAGCAGCAAGGGCTGCCGGCAAGCTATGCGCAGCCGTGGAAGATGCCGGCCACTGCGGTCTATCCGACGCCGCCGGGCCCGGACAATCCGGGAATGGCTCCAGCTCAGAACATCAATACCCCCGTCACCAGCCGGCATCCGGTCTATGAGCTTGAGAACGGGGACAGCCCCAATGTCGCCAACCCGCAGACCGCGCCTACAGTGGATAAGTATGGGTACGGCCAGCCTCCCGCCGCCGTCCCGGCCCGGAAAGGTGGAGTGAAGTGAGGACAGAAATACGGTGACGAACGGATACAGTTTCGCAACGCGAGCTCTGACGAGCGACCTGGCCGCGCCTCCCGCGCTTCTGGCGAGATGGCGCCGTCGCGCTCTCACCTTCGGGGCGGTCTTCGGCATATTGGCCGTGGTGCTGGTGGTGCTGGCGGAGGTGATGGAAGGCGACAAGTTCCAGCACCTGCTCACATCCTGGCTGATGGGCGCGATGCTCTGCTGGGGGTTTTCGCTCGGCGGTCTGGCCCTGCTGATGGTGCAGTACTGCTCCGGCGGCAAGTGGGGACTGCTCATCCGCCGTCCGCTGGAAGCGATGAGCCGCACTCTCTGGCTCACGGCGCTCATGTTCCTGCCCATCCTGGTCTTCATGAAGAAGATCTATCTCTGGGCGCGCTACAGCAATCCTTCTGCGGTGGCCGAGGCCTTGAGCAAGGGCCTCATAGATAGGGCTCAGGCGCATGCATTGAACTGGAAACACCCCATGTTCAGCCCGCTCAGCGTCTGTGTGCAGCTCGCGATCTGCTTTGCCCTCTGGCTCCTCTACACGATCCTGATAAACCGCTGGTCATTGCAGCGCGACGCCGATCCTAACCCCGATGTTCCGTTCTGGCAGAAGCGCTTTGAGAACCTCAGCGGCTTCGGGATCGTCGTCTACGCGCTCACCCTCACCTGCTTGGTTCTCGACCTGGTCATGTCCCTGAACATCACCTGGTTCTCCACTATGTACGGGCTCAACTACCTGGTTGGACAGGGTTATGCGGTGCTCGCCCTATCGGTCATCACGGTGGTTGCCCTCTCTCAGGCTGAGCCGATGAACAAGGTATTGCGGGTGGTCGAGCAGCATGACCTGGGCAAGCTGATGTTCGCCTTCGTTATGTTGAACATCTACCTGAACTTCTCGCAGTTCCTGATCATCTGGTCCGGCAACCAGCCCGAAGAGATCTCCTGGTATCTGGACCGCATCCGCGGACACTGGGGCATCATTTTCACCCTGGACTTCATCTTCCACTGGCTGATCCCCTTCTGCCTGCTGCTCTCGCGCGACATCAAGCGCAACAAGCGCCGCATCATGGCAGTCGGCATGTGGATGGTCTTCGCTCGCTGCTGGGACATGTTCCTGTTGATCGAGCCGAACTTCTCTCCGCGCAACCTGCACTTCTCTCTCGGTATTCTTGAATACATAGCAGTCCCGGGGGCGATGATCTCGTTCTGGGTTGTGGCTTACGTCTACCAGCTCGGCAAGCGGCCGGTGGTGCAGGCGAACGATCCGCATCTGGCGGAGATTCTGGAGTCTGAACATGCACACGCCTAACTCTCCGGAACAGAACCCGCACGGCCTGACGCCGACCGGTTATAACGCGCGTACGCCGGGGTACGAAACCTCGGACGTCAAGGTCGGCGGCATTGCCGTTTTCATGATCTCGCTGTTCGTGTTTGTGCTCATCTTCATGGTCTTCTGCTTCGGCATGGGCAAGGTGATCAACAACGCGCTGGTGAAGCACGACGGGCCGCCGAACAAGTGGAACCAGCTCACTTATTCGCCCAACAACCGGGGCAAGAACCTCGAGTCGAATGCCGCGCTCGAGCAGCAGCAGCTTCACGCCATGACGGCGCGCTTCCCCACGCCGCAACTGCAGATGGATGACGGCGATCAGGATGTGGCCGACATGCATGCCCGCGAGGACCTGCTGCTCGACCACTACACCTGGATCAACCAGCAGCAGGGCACGCTGCGCATCCCCATCGGCCATGCGATGCAGATCATCGCGCAGCGTGGGCTTCCAGTCGCGTCGGGTGGTGCAGCGGGACCGGCCGGACCGTTGATGACCGCCGATGTCCACCCCGAAGTGACCGCGCCCCTGACCAATGGCTTCGCCCGCACTGGGTATGAGCAGAGGTTGGAAGTGGAGCAATCGCGGCAGCAGGACGAACGTAAAGTAGGCAAACCCGGCGAACAGGCGAAGTTGGCGCCGCCGCACCCGTAATCAGGAGACACGCAGTATGACGAGGCACGCATCCTTCGAACAGCACGCAACGGCCAGCGGGAGTCACTTCCCTCTGCGCGCGGTTGTGGCTGCATGCGTGTTGCTCGTCGCCTCTTTCGCGGTTGCGCATGCGCAGGTCTCGCCTACCGGCGAGAAGCAGATGGGCGAACCCGATGTGCTGCCCTCGGTGCTGAACGGCGTCAACGTCCGGCAGCACCTCAATCAGCAGTTGCCGCTGGATGCGACCTTCGTTGATGAGACCGGCAAGACGGTGAAGCTGGGCCAGTATTTCGACGGCAAGCGTCCGGTGCTGCTGGCGCTGGTCTATTACAAGTGTCCGATCCTGTGCTCGGAAGAGCTGAAAGGGTTGACCGGCGCGCTTGAAATGGTCAGTTATCAGCCGGGCAAGGACTTTCAGATCGTCGCCATTTCGATCGATCCGTCGGAGACGCCGGCGATCGCCGCCTCGAAGAAGCGCGAGTATGTCCGGTACTACGGGCATCCGGCGAGCGGGTCGGGTTGGCACTTCCTGACCGGGCAGCAGCCGGCCATCGCTGCAGTCGCAAAGGCTACTGGGTTCAGCTACACCCGCATGCCCGGGCCGGATGGCAAAAACAATCAGTTCGCGCACGCCAGCGCCATCCAGATTGTCACCCCCGAGGGCCGGATCGCGCAGTACTATCTCGGGGTTGAATACTCACCGCAGGACCTGCGGCTGGGCCTGATCGAAGCTTCGCATCACAAGATCGGCACGCCGGTGGATACGATTCTGACCTACTGCTATCGCTACGATCCCACGCTCAACCGGCACAGCCTGCTGATTGCGCGCATCGTGCAGGCAGGATGTCTTCTTACAATTTTGATTCTGGGCAGCTACATGCTGGTCATGTTCCGGCGAGACATAAAGAGCAGCCGGGCAATTGCAAACCAGCAGCACTCAGCAAAGGCATAAGGCGATGCGCGGCAGTTACGGCACGCTTAGGAAAAAGGAACGCAGGTAAAGGGAACGATGCATTTTTTCAGTCCAGTCCTTTGGCAATTCCTAGTCAAGTGGCTCACCGAGTTCGCGCTGTTTCCGCCCGAGGCATCGGCGATCGCGCCTTACATGGACGCCTTTTATTTCTTCCTGCTGCTGATCTCGCTGATCGGTCTGGTGCTGGTCGGGCTCATGGTCGGCTGCTTCTCCATCATGTTCCGCAAGGAGAAGAGTCCGCAGGCTACGCAGATTGAAGGGTCCACGCTGTTGGAAGCTACCTGGACCATCATTCCGCTGGCGCTCTTCATGGTCTGCTTCGTGTGGGGCGCGCTGCTCTACTTCCGCATCTACAACCCGCCGACCAATGCGATGAACATCTATATCGTGGGCAAGCAGTGGATGTGGAAGGCCGAGCATCCGGGCGGCCAGCACGAGATCAACGCGCTGCATATTCCGGTCGGACGCAACGTGCAGCTCACCATGATCTCGCAGGACGTCTTCCACAGCTTTTCCATCCCGGCCTTCCGGGTGAAGCGCGAAGTCATTCCGGGCCGCTACTCGACAGTATGGTTCCGCGCGACCCAGCCGGGTACGTATCACCTGTTTTGCACCCAGTACTGCGGGACGCTGCACTCGTCGATGATCGGCCAGATCGTCGCCATGTCGCCGGACGACTACCGGAAGTGGACCGCCGGATCGACCAGCGGCCAATCCCTCGCACAGAATGGAGAGCGGCTCTTTGCCAGCCTGGGATGCGTCTCCTGCCATAGCGCTACCGCCGGAGCGCGAGGCCCGAATCTGGCCGGGATCTACGGAGCGAAGGAGATGCTCGCCAACGGCAAGACCGTAACCGTGGACGATGCCTTCCTGCGGGGCTGCATTTTGAATCCCTCGGCGCACGTCGTCATGGGCTATGTGCCCATCATGCCGACCTTCCAGGGGCAGATCAGCGAAGAGGGTCTGATCGATCTGGTGGAATACATCAAGAGCCTTGACACGGCCTATCGCATTCGTCAGACACTGAATGATAGCGACTACTCGCCCAATCAGGCGGGCCCGACCGGCCCGGCGCCCAATTATCGCTCGCGGCAGTTGACGGGAGCTGATCAGTTGCCTGACGCGAATCCGGACACATCGACTTCGAAGGGGATGGGGCCTTCGCCACAATGAGTACAATCGTCCGTCTTCCCAACCAGCAAGACGCCACGCTGCCGAAACGCAGCTATCTGAACCAGGAGTACGGCCTGAAGAGCTGGCTGCTCACCGGGGACCATAAGCGGATCGCGATCCTCTATCTGATCTCGATCACATTTTTCTTCTTCCTGGGCGGCGCCTTCGCGGGGCTGATCCGGCTGGAGCTGCTAACGCCGATGCCGGACCTGGTCTCGTCCGACACCTACAACAAGCTGTTCACCATGCACGGCATCATCATGGTCTTCCTGTTTCTGGTGCCGTCTGTGCCGGCCACGCTCGGGAACTTCGTGCTACCCATCATGGTGGGGGCGCGCGATCTCGCCTTCCCCAAGGTGAACCTGCTGAGCTGGTACCTCTATGTGGTCGCCGGCATCTTCACCGTGACGGCCCTAATTTTGGGCGGCGCTGATACCGGGTGGACCTTCACCACGCCACTCAGCACGCACTACCTCAATACTCACGTCATCACGGTGGCGATGGGCGTCTTTATTGCGGGCTTCAGTTCCATCTTTACCGGCCTGAACTTCATCGTGACCACCCATCGTATGCGTGCGCCGGGTATGACCTGGTTCCGGCTGCCGCTGTTTGTCTGGTCACAGTATGCGGCGTCCGTTCTGATGGTGCTGGGCACCCCGGTGTTGGCAATCACGCTGGTCCTGGTGGCCTTGGAGCGCCTATTTGGCATCGGCGTCTTCGATCCCAGCAAGGGCGGCGATCCGCTGCTCTTCCAGCACCTCTTCTGGTTCTACTCGCACCCGGCCGTTTACATCATGATTTTGCCCGGCTTCGGTGTCATCTCTGAAGTCATCAGCACCTTCTCCCGCAAGCGTGTCTTCGGCTATACCGCGGTCGCATTTTCGTCCATCGCCATCGCCGTCTTCGGCTTCTTCGTATGGGCGCACCACATGTTCATCATGGGTGTCTCCAACTACTCGGCGCTGGTCTTCTCGCTGCTCACCATGCTGGTTGCCGTCCCCTCGGCTATCAAGATTTTCAACTGGGCCGCGACGCTCTACAAAGGCTCGATCACGTTCGAGACGCCCATGCTCTATGCCTTCGGCTTCATGGGGCTGTTCACGATCGGCGGACTTACGGGCGTCTTCCTTGGCTCGCTGGGCATGGACATCCACCTGACCGAGACCTACTTCATCGTGGCCCACTTCCACTTCGTCATGGTGGGCGGCATGCTGATGTCCTATCTTGCGGGCGTGCACTTTTGGTGGCCCAAGATGACCGGCCGCATGTATCCCGAGTCGCTCTCCCGGCTGGCCGCGGTCACCACCTTCATCGGCTTCATTCTCACTTTCTTCCCTCAGTTCATTCTGGGCTACCTGGGCATGCCGCGCCGCTATCATGCGTATCCGCCGGAGTTCCAGGTGCTCAACGTGCTCTCGACAGCTGGCGCGACCGTACTTGGCATCGGATATCTCATGCCAATGATCTACATGACGTGGTCGCTGAAGTACGGTGCGATCGCGGGGCCAAATCCGTGGCAGGCTACCGGCCTGGAGTGGCAGATCGCGTCGCCGCCGCCAACCGAGAACTTCCTCGAAATCCCCATCGTGGAGCACGAGGCATACGACTATGAATGGCTGGCGAATAAGACTCAGCATGAGGTAACGACCGTTGGATAGCCAAACTCTTGCAGCCCGGCAGGAAGAGGAGATCGCCCACCACGAGAGCGAGCATCCGCCTTACCTGCGCCATCATTTTGAAACGGTGGAGCAGCAGAAGGAGGCCAGTTCCTTCGGCATGTGGCTGTTCCTGCTCACCGAAATCATGTTCTTCGGTGGGCTGTTCATGGCCTATCTGCTCTACCGGAACTGGTACTACGACGCCTTCGTCTCCGCTTCAAACACGCTGGGTATTGGCCTCGGCACCACGAACACCGCTGTGCTGATCCTCTCCAGCTTCACCATGGCTATGGGCGTCTACTGCGCGGAGAAGCGGAACCGCCGCGGCCTTCTCCTCTCTCTTGGACTCACCATCGTGCTCGGCTTGGTCTTCCTCGGCATCAAGTCGATCGAATATCACGACAAATATGTCGAGCATCACATCCCGGGCGCGAACTTCTCTATCGATGACTTTGTGCATCCGCAGGACAAGCGGGACGTGGCACTGTCTCCAGATGTGGCGCAGCACGCACAGATCTTCTTCTTTCTCTACTTCGCCATGACCGGCATGCACGCGCTGCACATGATCATCGGCGTCTCCATCCTGTTCGCGTTGTTCTACAAGGCATGGCACGGTCAATATACGAACGGCCACACATCCATCATCGATAACTTCGGGTTGTACTGGCACTTCGTCGATATTGTGTGGATCTTCCTGTTTCCGCTGCTGTACCTGATCAGCCGCCACCCCTTGCGTTAGGCCCGGAGGAGACATGTCGCACCCCACGCTTGATGACGTCCACGTAAATCACCATATCGTCGGACCTAAGATCTATGGAACCATCCTGCTGATCCTCCTAGGCCTCACCGCGTTGACGACCGGCATCGCTTTCGTGAATCTCGGCGTCTTCAGTCCGATCGCCGCTATCGGGATCGCCGTCATCAAAGCGACGCTCGTGATCCTCTTCTTTATGCACGTCAAGTACAGCTCGCGGCTGGTCAAGCTGACCGTTTCCGCCGGCTTCTTCACATTTATAGTGCTCATCACTATGACCCTGAGCGACTACATCAGCCGGGCGTGGGGACTCTGGTAATATTCGATTCGCTGTATCGCTGTGGGCGGCCCGAGGGCCGCCCACACTGCTTTCACGACTGCCATTGTGACTTGCATCCTATGAACCCATGACAGAGACCGAGGCATCATCCGCCAGCCTGCCTGAGCCGCTGCGGGCCATCGCCGAAGATCCGCGCGTATATATACGGCGAAATGATGTTCCGGCGAAAGATGCAAAGTGCGTCGTCTACTGGATGCAGCGGGCCGAGCGGGGCGTCGATAACCCGGCGCTGGATTGCGCGATCCGGGTAGCCAATGAGCTTGGTCTGCCCGTATTGGCCTTCTTCTCCGCCATCTCCAACTTTCCCCGCGCCAACCTGCGGCACTACACCTTCCTCAACCAAGGACTGCACGATGCCGAAGCCGACATGGCAGAACGCGGTGTGCCGCTCATCGTGCGGCGTCCGCCAGAGAACAAGCTGGAATCCTTCCTGGAAGATGTTGGCGCAGGCATCGTCATCGGCGACGAGAATCCACTGCGGGACCCGGAGCGCTGGCGTCGCGTGCTCGCAGGGCGGCTGAAGATCCCCTATTGGACGGTCGATGCCGACGTCATTGTGCCTTCGCGGCTCTTCACCAAAGGTTTCTACGCGCAGCATCTCTTCCGCCGTCAGCTCGATCCATTGCTGCCGGAGTATGTCATCGAGCCGCAAGCGCCGAAACTCGAGAAGCACTGGTCGCCGCACGCGAAGATAGAGCGATGGATTCTGGACGACGACATTACTAAGGGCTGGCGCAACTTCAACCGCAGCGTAAAGCCGGTCGATACCTTTCGCGGCGGCTCGCATGCGGCTCGCAAGCGCCTCAACTATTTCATCGCGCATCAGCTCGCTGATTTTGAGAAGGGGCGCAACAAGCCGCACTTCAACGGGACAAGCCAGCTCTCGCCCTATTTGCACTTCGGCCACATCAGTTCGCTGCGCATAGTGCTGGAGGCGAAGAAGGCGCTCGCGGCGCGCCAGGTGCCCCAGGCAGCGTATGACACGCTCATCAACGAGCTGGTTGGATGGCGCGAGCTGGCGGTGAACTTTGTCACCTGGTCGCGCGACACCTACGACACCATCGAGTGTGCCGAACCCTGGGCGCAGAAAACGCTGCGCGAGCACATGCGCGACAAGCGCCAATACGAATACACATACGAACAGCTTGAGCGCGGCGAGACGCATGATCCGCTCTGGAATGCGGCGCAGTTACAGATGGTCCGCTATGGCTGGATGCACAACGTGATGCGGATGTACTGGGGAAAGAAAATCCTGGAGTGGGCGCCGAACCCGGCCCGCGCCTTCGAGTGGGCTGTCCTTCTGAATGACAGCTACGAACTGGACGGGCGTGACCCGAACTCCTACGCCGGCATCGCGTGGGCGATCGCTGGCAAATTCGACCGGCCGTGGTTCGAGCGCGAGATCTTTGGCACGATCCGGTATATGTCGGGAGCTTCGACCGGGAAGAAGTTTGACTCGAAGCGATACATCGCATTGATAGACGATCCGCGCGCGGCGAGGCAGATGCTGTTCGCCACGGACGATGGGGCTAAGTTACAGGGAGTCGATTGATTCTGTGCCGATCCGAACTGAAGCTAGAGCCACTTATGGTGTTTGCGCGTGTTGGGCGCGCCAACAGGGTGGCTATGCTTCTTCATGTGCGGGTTGCCGAGCGGATGAGTGGCTTTGTGCGCGGGCGGATGACGAACGACGGCTGGACTCGTAGTTTTCTGGAACGGTCCGGCCCATACCGGTACGCCTAGGGTCAAAGCGAGCAGCGAAACGGCCAGTGAGCGGAAGACCCGACGCGTCATAGAGTCTCTCGTATGCAACCCGCATGCCAACGGTCGTTGTGCCATGGAAACAGCGATGGACCGCGAAAATTGGGCGGTTTGAACGTGCGGATGATGGCGAAGTGTAAACACCTGTAGCCGGATTGACCATGGCGGAGAGTCTGGCAGTTGACGGTCTGGCGCCGGCGTCCGCCGCACTATGATGGCGAGGATGGCGCAGCAGAAGGTTGTCGGCTTCCACCAGGACGAGCACGGGGACTGGGTCGCCGACCTGGCATGCGGACATACGCAGCATGTGCGGCACCGGCCGCCCTGGGAGCTGCGCCCGTGGGTAACAACGGAAGTCGGTCGGCGCGCGCATCTGGGACTTGTGTTTCAGTGCAGAAAGTGCGATGAGGAAAGCGGCAGGTAGGCATTTTTGTTGTCGCAGAGCTTAGCTCTTTTGCTCCGGCTGCTGTCAGATATGGATAGAGGTGAGAGATGGCGCTGGATGTGCGTGGGACGACGACGCTATTGGGCGTTTATGACATGCCGACATCGGTCCGGTTTTATCGCGATCTGCTGGGATTCGACATTGTGAGCCACTCGCCGCATCTCGGTGGCGATCCGGACCGCTTTCACTGGTGCTGGCTCCGGCTGGACGGGGCAGAGGTGATGCTGAACACAGCCTATGAATTTGATGAAGAGCGGCCCTTGCCGCCGGATGCCGCGCGGACGGCCGCGCACCAGGATACGACGCTCTACTTTGGCTGTCCGGACGTGGATGCGGCATACGAAGAGCTTCGCGCGAAGGGTCTGGAGGTGCAGAAGCCAAAAGTGGCTCCGTACGGAATGAAGCAGATGTACCTGCTTGATCCGGATGGCTACGGAATCTGTTTCCAGTGGGAAGCGAAAGCATAGCCGGCCCAGCTCAAAAAGGTTCGCTCTCTGCTAGAGTTAGGGCCACTCCTTCTCTGGATAACTCATGAGGCGAGCCGATTGGCGCTGCGCGGTACTGGGCTTGTTGGCCACATTGTTTGCGTTGCCCGCATGCGCGGCGCCGGCGAAGACGTCTACCCCTGCCGTCGATCTTCGCCAGCATCCCACCGGCGGCCGGACTCCGGTGGAAGTCTCCATCGGGCTCTACATCACCAACCTCGTGGCTATCGACGAGACGCGCGAAAGCTTTGAGGTCGGCGGATATCTGACAGCGCGATGGCTGGACGCCCGCCTAGCGCTGCCTCAGGGCCAGGCAAATGCGCCGGCCTCGCGGAACTTCCGGCCTGAGGAGATCTGGACTCCCGCGGTCGAGGCGGCGAATTCGATTTCGCATAAGACCAACCAGTATTTCCTGTCAGCCGACAGGAATGGTGTGGTGACCTACATCGAGCGCTTCGAAGCCGTGCTTTCCAGTGACTACGATCTCCGGAAATTCCCTTTCGATACGCAGCTGCTCCAGATTGAAATTCAGCCCTTCCTCTCTGCCGCTTCGGAGATTCGCTTTGCGCCGCGGCCGCTTGTCTCCACCGGCATCAGCCCGGAGCAGCATACCGATCTCGCGGCCTGGCAGTTTAAGAACCTTCAATATTCGGCGGAGAAGGTCGCGCAGGTTCCCTCGTTTCCGGCAGGCAATGAAGCGTTGTTTCAGCTAAAGGTGACGCGGCGCGCGGGCTTCTATATATGGAAGGCGTTCGTTCCGCTGCTGCTGATGACCCTGATTCCGGCGGTCGTCTTCTGGATCGATGTTTCACAATTCGACTGGGTGTTGAAGATACCCATGACCATGCTGCTGGCAATGGTGGCGCTGGAGTTCACCATCGCGCGCGACCTGCCGCGCATCGGGTACATCACGCTGCTGGATGCCGCTTTCCTGGCCAGCTTTGCCTTCTGCTTTCTCTGCATCGCGGAGATCACGTTTGTCTTCCTGCTGCACCTGCGCGGGCGAAGAGAGCTTGCGGTAAAGCTGCACCGGGCAGGCAAGTGGGCCTATCCGCTGAGCTATATCTGCCTGCTGGGTCTGCTTTCGATCTGCTTTCTCGTTTAGGCAGATGCGTCCATCGTCAGATCGCTTCCAGGTAGACAAAGGGCCGAGCACGGTGGGTCTTCCAGAAATACGCCAGGATGATGACGCTGGCTACGGCTGCGTACGCGCACCATACCGAGGTGAAAGCGTAGCGTTTGGCGATAAGGACGATGAGGAGAATGGTGACGTTGGCGATGCCGAAGATCACCATATCCTTGATCTTCGAGAAGAGTAGCGGACCGCAGGTAGCGATGACATAAAGAATCGCGACGACGGTGTTGTTGGTGGCCGGATTGATATAGACAATGCTGTGCCCGTGGACGAACACCTGAGTCGAATACGCGGTGAGCGCCCATAGGATGTAGAGCGCAGTAAGGGTGCCGAGGAGAAGGAATGGACGCATGCGCTTCCGGCCGCCCCGGTCGGGCTCAAAGAGCAACACGCTGAGCGGCAGAAGAAATGGCAGCAGCCCCTGCGCGTAGAGCATAAAGGCGGCGCCCATGTTGTGCGCGACCTTGGGAGAAAGAACGCCGTCCAGGCCGAGCCACACGAAACCTTCGATGAACTGATGCACCGCGAAGAGCGTGGGAAGTGATGCGAAGAGGAGTTCGCGGCGGTGACGGACGCGGGTTAGCGTGATGACACCGACAGTTGCGAGGACTCCGCTGCCTACGAAGTTCGCCGTCGCCGAAAAGCACATGGCCTTATCGCTCCTGTACGCCTGACGTTTGAGCGTGATGATACAGCGCGAGGACAAGGATCACGATCGGCGTGACGATTTCAGCGACAAGAAAGATGCCGGAGTTGTTTCTGGCATGATTGTTGCGGAGCGCCATTTCGCGCATGTGTCCGACGGCGTCCCCGAGCAGCCATACTGCATTCGCGATGGCTGTGGCCAACCAGAAGTTTTGGCGCAGCCAGAGGCAGAGGATACCCAGAACGCCGACGGCAAGGTCGGCCATGCCGACCTCGTATTCATAGGGACTCGTCGACCAGCCGATGGAGGCGGAGGTCTCGGCGGGACGAAAGACGTGCGCATAGGCCGTCAAGAGGCCCATCCACCCTACATAGATGAAGAGCAGATAGAAGAGAAAGGTCCGGACGACGGCTGCTTTGCTGCCGCGGCTACGGGAGGAGAGCGCAAGGTGGATGAAAGCGGCTACGACAGAGAAAACGACAAAGATGATTTGAAACATTCGGCGATCCTCTCCAGAGAAGATAAGCCCGCAGAATAGTTAGCGCGAGGAAAAGTGTGGCTGGGGTGAGTCGCGCAACGAGCTATCCGTTGCGCGGGAAGCGATCTGAAAGCTGGTCGTATCATCGTCGAGGCGGGAGATTGAAATGACGAAGTATCTGGTTACGGGAGCAGCGGGATTCATCGGGTCGGCACTTGTTGAGGCGCTGGTGGAGCGCGGGCAGGAGGTGCGGAGCGTCGACAATTTTGTCACCGGGCAGCGCACAAATATTGAGCCGTTTTTGAAACAGGTCGACTTCCGCGAAGCCGACCTGCGCGATGCCGCTGCGATGCGGGCCGCTTGCGAAGGCGTCGAAGTCATCTTTCACGAAGGTGCGCTGCCATCGGTACCGCGCTCGGTGAAGGAGCCCGCACCGAGCCATGATGCGAACATCAACGGCACCTTCACGCTGCTCGAAGCGGCGCGTGTTGCGGGTGTGCGACGGATTATCTATGCGGCGTCCTCGTCGGCCTATGGGAACCAGCCCGGCATGCCGCGGCGCGAGTCGATGACGCCCGCGCCGATTTCGCCCTACGCGGTGCAGAAGCTGACCGGCGAGCTCTACATGAAGAGCTACTGGCAGGTGTATGGGATGGAGACGGCGTGCCTGCGCTACTTCAACATCTTCGGACCGCGGCAGGCGCCGAATTCACCATACAGCGGTGTAATGGCGAAGTTCATTCTGCAGATGATGCGCGGGGAAACGCCAACGATCTTCGGAACGGGGGAGCAGGGACGCGACTTCACCTATATCGCGAACGCGGTGTCGGCGAATTTGCTGGCGGCGGAGGCTCCCAAGGAGAAGATCGGCGGCCGCACGTTCAATGTGGCGTGCGGGGGACGTCACACGCTGAACGAGACCTATGGGATCCTGGCGCAGCTGCTCGGGTTTCCGCATCCGCCCGAGTACGGGCCGCCCCGTCTGGGCGACATCACGGATTCGGAGGCGGACATCTCAGCGGCGCGCGAGGCATTCGGGTACGAGCCGACGGTTGAATTTGAGGACGGCCTGAAGCGCACCGTCGAGTGGTATCGGGAAAACTTTGCCCGTGATGTGGGAGAGGGTATGCCCGTTTGGTAACGTGACTGTTTCGGTGACAGCTCTAATTCCTTTCTTTTGCGCGAGATAATCGGCGGAGCACTCTCCTCTTCGCGGCATGCGGAGGAGGGGAAAGGGCCGACTCCGGATCATGCCACAACACGGGCTCATGCAGCAGAAAGCAAAGACGCGCCGGCGCGTCCTGCTATGGCTGCTGTCGATCTCAACTGCGGTCGCGCCCCTGAGAGCGCAGAGCGGTACGGCGGCGCTGAACGTTCCCTGGGCCCCGCGGGCGCCCCAGTCGTTGACAGGCGCAGCGACCGGTCCGGCCGGTGGGCGCGTGCTGAGCGTTGCCGTCGATCCCGGCGATGCAAGCGGCAACACCGTTTATATCGGCACCAGCGGCGGAGTCTTCAAATCGACGAACGCCGCAGCCGCCAGCGGCACAACGTTTGTTCCAGTAACCGACCTGGTGCCCGCGGTGGATGTCGCGCACTCACACATCAATCTGGTGAATATAGGCGCGGTAACGGTGCAGCCCGGCCGCACCGGCGTAGTCATTGCCGGGACAGGCGATCCGACGAACGAACCAGACTCGCTCTACGGCACGGGAATTCTGCGCTCGGCTGATGGCGGGAATTCGTGGGCGACGATCACCGGTTCGCGCGATCTCACCACCGGTTTGGACCAGAACAGCTTTTTCGGTGAGGCATTCTCCGGCTTTGCCTGGAGTACAACCGCTCCGAACACAGTGGTCGCCGCCGTGACGACAGCGCCCGGGGCGTACCAGGCGAACGCCGGGTATGCCGGAACCGGAGACAGTAGCGCGAGCGGGCTGTACTACTCGGTGGACGCGGGGCAGACGTGGCAACTGGCCACCGTCCAGGACGGGTTGAATCAAGCGCTGCAGGCGCCGGGACGGAAGGCCGGCGTGATGGCGCTTGCGGTGGTCTGGAATCCGATCCGGCAGATATTCGTGGCCGCGCTGCGCAACCATGGCTTCTATATGTCGCAGGACGGCGTGGCTTGGTCGCGCCTCCAGAACCAGCCGGGATCCGCGCTGAACATACAGGTATGCCACTATCCGGGATCGGTGAACTGCCCCATCTACAGCGCAGCGCTGGCGGTACAGCCGGGCAGCGGCGATATGTTCGCTGTTACGGCCAGCCAGAGCGATGTGGACAACGGTCTGTGGGAGGACTTATGCGGCGCGTCCGGCGGGACGTGCTCGACGCCGCTGCCTGTCTTCGGCAAACAGATCAGCATTGCCAATACGGTGGAGACAAGTCAGGGCGTGATCTCCGGCGCCAGCCACGCGCTCGGGCTCTCGGCGATTCCGTCCGGTAGCGACACGCTTCTATTCGCCGGCACCCAGGACATCTTTCGCTGCAGCCTGGCAGCAGGTTGCGCGTGGCGCAATGCCACGAACGTGAACGGGTGCGCGGCGGCGAAGGTCGGTCCGAATCAGCATGGCGCAGCCTGGATGCCAAGCTCGACAACGCTGTTCTTCGCCAACGATCGCGGATTGTGGCGAAGCCGCGACGCGGTAGGCCAACAGCAGGCGGTCTGCTCCGCTGATGACGCGGCGCACTTCGACAATCTGAACGCGACGCTGGGCTCGCTGGCGGAGGTCACCTCTCTGTCTGTCGATCCGACGGACCCGGATCAGCTCATAGCGGGCATGGGCGCTCTGGGTATGGCGGCCGGCAGTGATGGCGGCTGGCAACTGATGTTGAATGGGCCCGGCGGCTATACCGGCATAGGCTGGGGTGCGAACGCGGGCACCTGGTTTGCCACATCGGGCGCAGGCGTATCCATCAGCTCGTGTGCGCGAGGTGGATCGTGCTCCGCGGCGGACTTCGGTACGGGATTCGTGATCGGCAACGGGCAGGTGAGCGGCGATGGGTCGGCACTGAGTGCTCCGGCGGTGTGGGTATTGGATCCGGAGAATCCCGCCCGTATGCTGGTCGCGACCTGCCGGGTGTGGCGCGGCGCCGCGGATGGAACGAATTGGACGGCGGCGAGCACCCTGAGCGGCATGCTGGATGGCAACACCGCGTCCGCTTGCCAGTCGGGCAACACGCAGGTCAGCGCGCTGGTTGCAACGGGAGCGATTTCCGGACGCGGCGACCAGGCGGAGCGGATCTACGTGGGACTCGCTGGCGCGGGCGATGGTGCCATCACGCACCCGGGCCGTGTCCTGACGGCACTGGTGACTCCTTCGTCGGTGGCTTCCTCGACGACGTGGAGCAATCTGACTGCCAGCACAGTCACGAACGATCCGACGGATGGACAAGTTTTTAACCGTGCCCAGGCGCGCGTTTCGTCCATCGCGGTCGATCCAACGAATACAACCGGCAAGACGGTATACGTCGGGATCGCGGGCTTCGGCGGCATCGGGTTTGCGCCGTTGACATGGTCGAACGTGCCGACGCTGTACGGCAGCACAGATGCAGGCAGCACCTGGCAGAACCTGACGAACAACCTGCCGAACGCTCCGGTGAACGCCGTGCTGGTGGATCCGGAAGATCCCTCGATCGTATATGCCGGGACGGATATCGGCGTATACGTCACCACGTCGATTGCGCAATGCGCCATCGCGACCCAGAGCTGCTGGAGCGCCTACGGAGCCGGTCTGCCCGCGGTGCGAGTGACCACACTGACGGCAGTCGATACAGGGGGAGAGAAGTGGCTGCGTGCCGGCACGAAAGGACGGGGCGTCTGGCAGGCGGAGCTGGCGAGCACCGCACTGGTAAACCAGGCCGCAGCCGGGACTGTGGCACCGGCTACGCTGATCTTCGCCTCGCAGGCGGTCGGCACTACGAGCGGAGCCGAGAGCCTCACGATTCAGAACACTGGAGCGGTCGCGCTTACGCTCGGCTCTGCGACGGTAAGCAGCAGCGATTTCGTTTTAAACAATCAGTGTTCCGCGAGTCTGGCGGCAGGAGCCTCCTGCGCCATCTCGATCGTATTTGCGCCCACGGCCACGGGATCCCGCAGCGCGACCGTGACGATGACCGCGAATGTACAGGGCGGTGTTCTGACCGCCGACCTGCAGGGTCAGGGTACTCAGGGAAGCACGGTCGTGCTGACGCCGCTGCGGCTGGACTTCGGCTCGGTGCGTATCAGTCAGACCAGCCCGGCGCAATACATCACCGTTGCTAATACGGGTACCGCCGCTGTCGGGCTGAAGCCCTTAAGCGTTACCGGGCCGTTTTCCATGTCGGCGAACACCTGCGGCGCGTCTTTGGCGGTGAACACAAGTTGCACAGTGGGGTTGGTCTTCTCGCCGACGGCATCCGGCGCGGCATCGGGCAGCCTGGTGGCGACCGACGACGTCGGCATGCAAACCGCATTGTTGAGTGGTATCGGGCAGACCGGCCCTACGGATGCTCTGAGTGCGACCGTCCTGACCTTCGCAGCACAGACGATCGGAACCAACAGCGCCGCGCAGCAGGTGACGGTGACGAACAGCGGCGATAGCGCGTTGACGAATATCAAGGTCGCGATTACCGGAGATTTTTCGGTGAACAACCTCTGCGGAACCTCGCTGCCGGGCCACAGCACCTGCGCGCTCCAGGTGGTGTACTCGCCGAAAGCAGTTGGCGCAGAGAGCGGCCTGATGACCATCCAGGACGCCCTGGGCGCGCAGCAGGTAGCGCTAAACGGCACAGGCACGCCGCCCGCGGCGGGCACGGGAGCCACCGTGACGCTTTCGCCGATCTCCATGAACTTCGGCGTCCAGGGAGTGAACTCAATCTCGGCGGCCCAGATGCTGACCGTTATCAACAGCGGCACGAACCCGCTGAGCGGGATCGCAATTGCGGCGAGCCAGGGTTTCACGATCACAAATAATGCCTGCAACGTAACGGTCGCATCAGGGGCGAGTTGCACCGTGGGTGTTACGTTTGCTCCGCAGGCAACCGGAGCCCAGCAGGGGACGGTGCAGGTCACGGCCAGCGGAGCTGGCGTGCCCTTCAGCATCCCGGTCAGCGGCACGGGAGCGGACTTCCAGTTGAGCGTGCAGGGAGCATCCAGTAGCACGGTGACCGGAGGAAGCAGCGCCACGTATCAACTACTGCTGACTCCGGTGGGCGCATCGGAGGGGCAGGTCGCCTTCACCTGTACGGGCGCTCCGGCGGGAAGCACCTGCTCGGCCAATCCGGAAAATGTAACCATGACAGGCACAGGGGCGACGGCGACCGTCCAGGTAACTGTGGTCACTGCGGCGGCAAGTGCCCGTTCCGCCCCGGCAGCGCCCTGGGAAACCAGGTCCTTCGCCGGTGCTGTGCTGGCATGCCTGGTGTTCTGGCGCCGGCGCAGATGGGCCGGCTGGCCGGTGCTGCTGGTGCTGGGCGCTGTATGCCTGGGGTTGAGCGGCTGCGGCCTTTCGATCAAGGGCGGTGCGGGCGGAGGATCGGGGGGCGACGGCGGAAGCAGCGGACAGGGATTCTATACCATCACGGTCGGTGCGGGCGCCCCGGGAGTATCGCGCAGCGTGACGCTGAACCTCACCGTCGAATAGGACAGGTGGGAGGATAAGATCGATCGGCCGAAGACGCGAAATGGCGGTGCTTCCAACACCCGCTGCTTCGGCTTTGCCACGTCGCGGAGGCAGAGGGTGTTGTCCGACGAGTGGTCCTTCGTTCGAATCACGCGTTGCCACGGGTCATAGGTAATTGCCGTAAACCCATAGCGAGACATGAATGACGCGACACTCGGAATTCCGTTTCCGTATTTCGCGCTGTTGATGTTTTTGTTCGGTGAGGATGGCGACAAGCTCCGGCCGGCTCGCCGTTTCCATTGCGCCGGCAAGCACCTCCGCCTCGTAGCCCTCCACATAGATCTTGATGATCGCCGGGCGCAGATTGTAGGAGTCGATAGTCCGAATTACCAACCAACGCCGAGTTGGAGGAAGACCCGTGCTCGATAAGGTGGGCGAACTACGCGGCCCAGAGCGGAAAGGCGTCTATCCGCATTCAGTGCATGACGACATACGCGGCGGAGTGCGTTCGAATGCAAGCACCATACCGAGGTGCACAGGCGTACGCCAGATAGGAGACTGTGTAGCCAGGAATCTTCCACGGGAACGAGACTGCAGTTATAGAATGTGGAATCAAACTCCCGGATACCAGCCGAATGTACTGAACCAGGACGAATGGCGACGGAGCGGATGACGAAAACGCGCGGTTCGGAGTGGACCACCCCATCGCATGCTGCCCTGGCTGCGCCACCATCCGGGCGCATCACTCTTCGCTGGCTTGTGCGCACTTCCTTGTTCGCCTGTTTCTTCATCGCTTTCATGCAATATGAGGTGTCCTCCGGGATAACGGGCTTTCTGGCACTTGCTGTCCTGGGCTTTTCCGGTCTGCTGGTTCTGTGCAGCAGCCAGCGCGCCGATCGCGTGCAACACATCCTTCGCGGCGGCGGTCTGCTATTTGCGGCGATGCTCTTCGGTGAGGTGATTTCCTACACCTCGCATGACACGTATTCCCAGATCTATGGCCTCGTGTTCATCGGAATATTTCTTTGTGCGCGGCTCGTCGTGCAGGAGATTGGCGTACCGGATATCGTTCGCGCTTACTCGCAGGCGGCGATTTTGACGGCGTGCTTCCTTGTGATCTCCGGTCGTCGGGCGATGTTTGCCACCGAGTCAACTCGCTTCACCGCGGGGACGCGCGCGCATCCCAATCTGGTCGGGTTTGTGATGGCCGGCTATTTCCCGGTCATTGCATGGCGTGCGATCGAGGAAAAAGCGGGGTGGAGGAAAAAACTGCTGATTGTACTGTCGGCTGCCACGTTAGGGATCCTCTTTCTGACTGGCTCACGAGGGAGCGTGGCCGCTGTTCTCTTTGCCGGCGGGGCGCTGCTGGTCCGCGCTGTGGGCAGGGGATGGCTAACAAGAGTTCGGCTCCGGCATCTGCATGTGATGATTTTCCTGATCTTGATTCCGTTGGGATTGATGTTCCTGTTTGAGCACAACCGGGTGGGACGGATCGGAGATTACCTGAATGATTTCCTTTCGTTGAGTAGCACCCAGCGCGGCCTGAAGTCTGGATTATCGGGACGCACCGGCATCTGGCGGGTGGCCTTCGGCATCCTGAGCCTCCACGATAGATGGCTCTTCGGGTTTGGCTACCGTGCAGGCGATCGCATGGTGGGCACTATTGATAATGGCTATGTGCAGTTGCTGTTCGAGAGCGGGCTGATCGCCGGTGGAATGATCTTCGGCAGCATGCTTCGGCTGTTCACTCTGCTGTGGAAGGCATCCAGGTCCCACGTCAACAATGCGTGGACCCGTTATTACATGATGTTGTGGTGTCTGATGATTGTTTATTTCCTGAATAACATTTCAACCCGGTATCTTTTCAGCTTTGGCAGTCCATTCTCGCTCTGCATTCTGTTTCTCATGGCCGCTTCGCGCCGCGAGCTGACGGGCGGAGAGCTGCACGCACGCATGGCGCAGAGCCAGGCAAGGCCGCCGCGGCCGGCCACCTTACTGGCATGGGACCGGTCCGGGCGCTGATCTACCGGTGGCTAGGGCCCTCAACAGCCACTTGCCCGGAAGGCTCCTGCACCTTCGCCGAGCCAAGAACCGAAAGCGGCATGTCGGAAAACGGACATAAGGCTCTACACTAATGAGGACCCGGGCTGCTCAGCCGGCCTTATCGAGGAGTAAATCCAGCGTTGCGTGCCGATCGGCTACGGCCGGATCGGCGCGCTGCAAACCCGAAAATATGAGTCGATACTTGACGGTCTTTCTGGCGGGCGCACTGGGACTAGCAGTGCTGCAGCCGTTACCTGCATTCAGCCAGACTGGCTGTGATCCAAACACTTCCTATTGTGGCGGCGGCACGAGTTCCGGCCAGCAATTGCAACTACCCAGTCTTCAGACCGGCGCTGTTCCCGGATCAACCTCCCAGCAGAACCCCTATGAGGCCGGTGGTGGTGGTGCCGGGGGCGGCGCGACGTTTAACGGGCCAGCGCAGTCGATGGATCTGCAGGGGGTGCCGAATTACGTCGACAATTTGAACGGGTCGGGCGGCCGCACGGAAGCCAGCGGTGCGCGCACCTATCCGCTCTACTACCAGCGCTTCTTCGCACCGGATCTGCCGACAGAATTTCAGCGCATGGTTTACGCGTCCGTGGGACAGATGCTGCCCATCTATGGCGCAAAGCTTTTTCTGCAAAGTCCCAGCACATTTGCGCCGGTAGACCAGGTGCCGGCGACCTCGAATTACGTTGTCGGCCCGGGCGATCAGTTGCTGGTTCGCGTCTGGGGACAGATGAATTTCAACGCAGAGGTGACGGTGGACCGCGAGGGGATGATTTACATCCCGCACGTGGGTGCAATTCATGTCGGCGGCGTTCGCTATGGCGAGGTGCAGCAGACAGTGAGAGACGGCGTCGCGCGTATCTACAAGAACTTCGATCTGTCGGTGAACCTGGGACAACTGCACCCGATCCGTATTTTCGTGACTGGGCAGGCGAGATATCCGGGTAGCTACACGGTGAGTTCCCTAAGCACGCTGGTGAGCGCCATGTTTGCCACGGGCGGCCCCGCGCCACAGGGTTCGATGCGTCACATCCTTCTACGGCGGAACGGGACAACCGTAACGGACTTTGACCTTTACGATCTGCTGGTGAAGGGAGATAAATCGCACGATGTGCCGCTGCTGCCGGGAGACGTCATCTATTTCCCGTCGGTAGGCCCGCAGGTAGCGGTATATGGCAGCGTGCTGTCGCCGGCAATCTTCGAATTGAAGGATGAGAAGGGGACCTCCACTCTGGGCGACGTGCTGGCGGATGCCGGCGGTTTGTCCAGCACGGCTTCGCTGTCGCGTGCATCGCTTGAAAGGATCGATCCGGAGCAACATCAGCGCGCCATCGATATCGCCCTGAACCGCGAAGGGCAGAGCACGCCGATGCGCGATGGCGACATCGTGCGCGTGCTGCCGATCTCGCCGAGCTTCGACCAGACCGTCACGTTGCGCGGCAATGTAGCGGATCCCGGACGGTTTGCCTGGCATCCGGGGATGAAGCTGAGCGAGCTGTTACCCAACAGCGAAGCGCTGGTGACGCGGGATTACTGGCAGAAGCGGAACCAGCTCGGGCTGCCTTCGCCGATCTTCCAGCCCGATTACACGCAGCGCTTCACGGCCTACCGCCACGCCCAGGCAGAGAGTCAGAGGCAATACTATCTATATCTACAGCGCGACCAGCAAAAGCGGTTTTACGACCAGCAGCAGGCCGCCGAGAGTGCGCAGCAGACCGGATCGGGCGGCGGCACAGGTGCCACCGGAGCAGTTCCGGGAACAGCCCAGGGGGCGTCGAGCGATCTGAACGCGCAGGCCGCGCAATCGAACAACATGGCATATGGCGCGAACGGCAACACCGAGCTTACGCCCCCGGATGCACAGATGCCGGGCACGGTGCCGGACCAGCCGATGCAGAATACGCAGAACGCCGTGCCGCGCAATGACACGATCGGAGGCGGCTCATTGGCCGACGAGCAGCGGCTCGCGCGGACGGAAAATACCGCATCGGCGCGGTACCTGAATGACGTCTCTCTGATGGCGCCCGAGATCGACTGGTCCTATGCGGTGATCGAGCGCATGGACCCGGTCACTTTGAAGACAACGCTGATCCCATTCGATCTGGGCAAACTGGTGAGGGAGCACGATCCGAGCCAGGACCTGGAGTTGAAGCCGCACGACGTCATCACCATTTTCTCGCAGGCCGACATTCGCGTGCCCCAGAGCCAGCAGACCAAGCTGGTTCGCATCGAAGGCGAGGTGCAGCATGCCGGCTTCTACAGCGCGGAGCCGGGAGAGAGCTTGCGTCATCTCGTGGAACGAGCGGGCGGCCTCACACCGAATGCTTACCTTTTCGGATCGGAGCTGACGCGTGAGTCGGTCCGGATTGTGCAGCAGCAACGGCTTGACGACTACGTGACCCAGCTTGAGCTGGCGACCGATCGTGCCGGGGCAGCAAGCGCTGCAGGCGCAATCACGGCCACCGACCAGGCGGCCAATGCTGCATCGCTTGCGGCCACGCAACTGCTGGTAAACCGGTTGCGGCAACTGCGCGCAAGCGGACGCGTGGTGTTGCCCCTGACCCCGGACGCCTCCGGGGTGGACAGCCTGCCCGACCTGCCGCTGGAGGATGGAGACCGCTTTATCATTCCGCCGCGGCCGTCCAGTGTGAATGTTGTGGGCGCGGTATATGAGCAAAGCACGTTTCTGTTCGATACGCAGCGGCGCGTGTACGGGTATCTCAAGGAGGCAGGCGGCGCGAACCGCGATGCCGACCCGAAACATGCCTTCGTGATTCAGGCTGACGGCTCGGTGCTGAGTCGCGCTTCGGCCAAGAGCTTCTGGGGGAATGAGTTCGATCAGGCCCGCATCCATCCCGGCGATACGATCGTGGTGCCGGAGAGGACGTATCGCGGCAACGGACTTCGTACCTTGCTCAACTTCTCCCAACTCTTCTCTTCCATTGCTCTCGGCGCCGGAGCGCTGGCGGTGATTACAAATTGAGCCAGATCGTCGAAACCGAACACGGAAAGGTGCGCCGCCTGGATCTGCTGGACGTGCTGCTGATCTTTGCACGCCGCAAGTGGCTGATCCTCATCTGGGCTCTAGCCGGGCTTCTGATTGCGCTTATCGCGCTCTTCCGCGCGACTACGCTCTATCAGGCGGTCGGCACTATCATGCCACCGCAGCAGGAGCAGTCCAGTGCTGCGCTGCTGAGCCAGCTCGGCGCGCTGACCGCATTCGCCGGCGTGGGAAGCAACCTTGGTCTGAAGAATCCGGCGGACCTGTACATCTCGATCCTGCAGACCAATCTGGTGTCGAAAAGTATGGTGGATCGCTTCCATCTCATGGACGTATACAAGATTCCCGACCGCGAAGCCGCCGCCGGCAAGCTGCGCTCGCGCTCGAAGTTCCTTGCCGACAAAACCGGCCTGATACAGATCACGGTGGAGGATACGGATCCAAAGCGGGCGACCGCGCTGGTTAACGGCTATTCCGATGAGCTGTTTGAGCAGAACAACCGCCTGGCTATCGGAGCTGCGGGCCAGCGGCGTCAGTTTTTCGAGCAGCAGCTTGCCCAGGAGAAGGATCGTCTGGCGGACGCCGAGATTGCCATGAAGCAGACGCAGCAATCCACCGGCGTGCTGCAGTTGAACGGACAGGCGCAGAACATCATTGGGCAAGAGTCCAGTATCGAGGCCAACATCACAAGCCGCGAGGTGCAGCTTGGGGCGCTGCTCTCGTCCTCCACGGAGCAGAATCCGGACGTCGTCCGCCTGCGCACGGAGTTGAGCGGCTTGCGTGAGCAACTGCAGCAGTTGCAGAAGGGCACGAACGGCCTCATGCTGACACAGCACGAGTTCCCTTCGGCCGGGCTGGAGTACATCCGCAAGGAGCGGGATGTGCAGTACCATCAGACGCTTTACGACCTGCTGGCACGGCAACTGGAGGCTGCACGAATCGACGAGGCCAAGGCATCGCCTCAGGTGCAGGTGCTGGATCCTCCCCTCGTGCCGCGGGTGAGGTCATGGCCGAAGCCGTTCCTGTTCATGCTGATCGGGCTGGTTGTCGGCACCATGTTCGGCTGCATCCGCGTTGGGGTCATTTATCTTTACGACTACGCGGAAACAGACCCGCGGCTGCGCGAGCGCTACCTGCAGGTAAAACAGGCGCTGCACCTGCGGGGCTGAGGAGCCGGCGTTGCCCCACCAGTATGCTGCCGATCGCGCCCGGATTCTAGCCGTGGTCGTGTTGTATAAGCAGAAACCCTCAGCGTCGGTAACGGTTGCCACACTCGCGCGTGCCCTTGAAAGTGAGCGCACGGATTGCGCAGTGCTTGTCTATGACAACAGCACGGAGGACGGGCCAGACCCCGATCCGGCCCTGGCAGCAATGCCGTCGAGCTTTCGCTATCAGATAGCGCCGGCAAACCGCGGACTGCTCGGCGCGTATGAGACCGCGCTGGAGCAAGCACGGGCAGACGGCTACGACTGGCTGCTGACGCTTGACCAGGACACAGCACTCCCGGAGAATTTCTTCTCTGCCATCGAACCCGGACTTCATGCGGCTGCCCAAGACCGGCGCATTGCCGCGATCGTCCCGCATCTCGCGGAGGGCAAACAGTTGTTGTCTCCGGCCTATGTAGGGCTGACGCGCACCACGCCGATGCCGGCCTCGTTTACCGGCGTGCCATCGCGCGAGGCGCGGGCCTTCAACTCGGCGGCGCTGCTGCGCGTCGAGGCTCTGGAAGCGATCGGCGGATTCGACCCGTGCTTCTGGCTCGATCATCTCGACAGCTGGCTGCATCACCAGCTTTATATCCAAGGCTGGCGCATGTACGTGCTCGATTCGGTGCATCTGGAACACCATTTTTCCCTGCTGAACTACAAAGAACGCGTGACGCTCGCGCACTATCGGAATTTTCTGGGCGCAGAGTCGGCGTATTTCGACCTGTATGGCTCATGGCTGGCGAGGTTGGCGTATAGCGCGCAGCTCATGGTGCGGCTGATGAATCAGCGACGCCGCGGTGAGGCGCAAGAAATCCGAAGGGCCACACGGAGAGCGTTATGGCGCCGGCTGAGCGTAACGACAAAACAGCGTATCGCTTCCTGGCGCGCCAGCATGGGCGGCTGGCCAGGCGCGCCGTCAGAGAGGGGCTGATGATGGACCCATCCGTGTCTGCCCCATCCGTGCCGCGTCCGGATGCAGAGCCGCCGCGCGTGCTGGCCGTCGTCGTGCTCTACCGGATGCAGCCTGCCCGATCGAAGACACTCGCCGGTCTGGCCCAGGCGTTTGCAGCGGACGCAGCACTGGCAAAGCAGATTGACGTGCTCGTCTGGGACAATAGTGCAACCGCGGTTGACGAGAACTCGCTGCCGTTGGGCTGCACGTATCGGCATACGCCGGCAAACGCCGGCGTAAGCGGCGCATACAACGCCGCGGCAGCGATGGCAGCAGAGCGCGGTCGTACGTGGCTCCTGCTGCTCGATCAGGACACCTCCATCACCGGAGATTTCCTCCGTGGAATGCTGGACCACGCGGCTCAGGCCGCCGGCGACGAGCAGGTGGCGGCCATTGTTCCGTTTCTGTATGCGGAAAGCTTTTGCCTTTCACCACGGCTATGGCATTTCGGGCGTCATGCTGCGCTGCCTCGTCCCGCCAGTAGCTGCACGGAGCGACGCGAGATGTTTGCTGCAAACAGCGGCACGCTCATGCGGGTTCGCGCGCTCGAGGCCATCGGCGGATACAGCAGCCGCTTCTGGCTGGATTACTCGGATATCGACCTCTTTCACCGGCTGCATGCGCAGAAGTTTTCGGTGAGGATCGCAGGCGATCTTGCGCTCCAGCACGAGGTGGCGCTGCTCGACTACGATCTCCGCATGACCCCCGCGCGCTACGCCACATACCTGGCGGCGGAGAGTGACTTCCTGGACCTCTACCGCGGCCCTGCGGAGCGGTTGGTGCATATCCTTCGACTGGCGGTGCGAGTGGTGCGGCAGCGGCGCTTTGCGGACAGGACATTTTCGCGCATGACCCGGCACGAGTTGTGGCGGCGACTGCAGGTCAGGCGACAGGCGCGGCTGCGCGCACGGGGCTAGCGTTTTCCCTGTGCCGCCTCGCGATAGACAGCGGCGGTTTCTTCTGCGGTTTTTCTCCAGGAGAACCTCGCCGCTTGCTCCAGCCCTTTAGCGGCAAGCCGGGTGCGCGCCGCAGGATCTCTATAGAGAAGCTCCAGTGCATTGGTCAGCTCCGCCAGTGACTCGGGGTTGATGAGCAACGCACCGTCTCCTGCAATCTCAGGGATGGAGGTGCGGTTCCCGGCAATCGTCGGCACGCCGGATGCCATCGCTTCGAGCACGGGAATGCCGAAGCCCTCATGAAGCGAGGGATAGACAAACAGGAATGCGCCGCGCATCAGCGCGGGCTTGTCGGCTTCGTCGATGTAGCCGGTGAAAAGAACCTGATCCGCGAGGTTCAGGCTTCGGGCGGTATCGAAGATCTCGTCGAAGTGCCAGCCCCTTTTGCCCGCGATCACCAATCGGGCTCCCGGGTGACGCCGCAGAAGCTCCGCAAATGCGCGCAGCAGAAGAGGAACGTTCTTCCGCGGCTCAAGCGTTCCGAGATAAAGCAGGTACTGTTCCGGCAGGTGATACCGAGCGCGGACTTCCGCGAGCTCTTGGGGGCGGCCTTCTGGGCGGAATGCATCGCTCTTGCCATGATGGACAACCAGCGCGTTGCTGAGCGGAAGCCCGAACCATTTCCGGCAATCGTCGAGCGCCGAGGCGGAGACGAAGATCAGGCGGTCCGCCCGCTCGATTGCCCGGCGAATAAAAAAACGCATATACGCGCCTTTGGCCCGGGTATGCATGCGCGGCAGCAGGTAGGCCGTCATATCGTGCATGGTGACCACGCATCGGGCTCGGGTGGGCGGCAGAGGCAGGGAGTAGTGCAACGAATGGATCACATCCACTCGATAGCGGCGCGCCAGCAGGGGCAGGAGCAACTGCTCAAAAAAGAGACGCACTGGAAGCCGGCGGGAGAGCCGTGCCGGAACCTCCAGGGTTCGGATGTGAGACGGAATCGCCGCGCGGAGCGGCGCGTCGTCCGACTGCAGGATCGCCGTGAAGGTGATATCGGGCGCTACCGCAGCGAGTTGTGCCAGGAGATTTTCCGCGTAACTGCCAATGCCCATCCGCCCGGCCGGGACCTGCGTCAGGTCAATCAGAACATGCAAGTAGGGTTACTCCGGAGAGAGCGCCGCGGCCAGCCGGATTGCTTGTCCGGCTGCCCGCGATTCAGTATCCTCTTTCGAGAGGATAGCAAGCGCGCTCTAGCATTTTCGGTCTTACTCTGGACGGCGAAGTTTCGCTCGGCCTGGCTCTCCCTTTGAAAAAAGGCACAAGAGCAATTGTGGGGTGGTCTACACCCATACCGAAAGGCTAACGGCCCTGCATCACGTGGACGTTGAACCCTCAGCAAACCATCGGCGACGTTCTTTTGCGAGCACCCTCATCTGCGGCCCTGCTCTCCAGCGGCTCCTTCGATCTGACAGCCGCCATCGTTACCTATCGCAATCCCCTGTCGCAGTTGCGCCGCGCCATGGAAAGCGTCGCCCGCCAGCAGTCGCGGATCCAGCTTGTCGTGGCCGATAATGCGGCCGATCCCGGAGTGGCCGCGCTGGCCGGCGAGTATGGAGCGATCTATCTGCGGTCGCCGGGCAACATTGGTTTTGGGCGGGCGCACAATCTTGCCTATGAGCGGGTTCGCCGGTTAAGCCCCTACCATCTGGTTCTGAATCCGGATGTGCACTTCGAAGGGCCAGTGCTGGAGAGTCTGCTGGACTTAATGACTGCGCAGCCGGATCTGGGCGTGGTCATGCCGAAGATCCTTTATGGCACGGGGGCGACGCAGCATCTGTGCAAGCGTTTGCCTACCCCCTGGGACCTGATGGTGCGCCGCTTCGCCCCAGGTTTTGCGCATGGGGTCTTCCGCCGCGCGATGGAACGCTATGAGCTTCGCGATCGCGATTACGACCAGCCGATGGAGCCGCCCACGCTGTCCGGCTGCTTCCTGCTCCTGCGAAACGCGGCTGTCGACCAGGTTGGGCTCTTCGACGAGCAGTTCTTTATGTACATGGAGGATGTCGATCTGGTTCGCAGGCTGCTGAGGGTCTCTCGCGCGTTGTATTACCCGCAGGTGTCGATTACGCATGAGTATCAGAAAGGCTCTTACCGCAGCGGTCGGCTGGCGTTACACCATGTGCTCTCCGCAGTGAAATATTTCTCGAAATGGGGCTGGCTCTTCGATCCGGAGCGCGATCGTCTGAACCGGCGTCCCTGCGACGTCCCCGGCCCGCTGCGTGAGCCGGAGCAATGACTTTGCCTGGTCCCAAGGCTGTGCCGCATTCGCCAAAGCGGACGACTCACAGGGGGAGAGCGCGACGTCGTAAGTGACACCATAGCAATTACATAGAGACACCATCCCAGCAGTTTCCGGCGTTGCGGCAGAGGCTGGGATTTGTGGCGGAGGACGCTCGAGGTTGCCCGAAAAGGCCGCTGTTACCGCAGCTTGTTCAGCGTCGTCGAAGATCGCTTTGAAATCGCGAGATTTGGTGTATCGTCTATTGTTGTCTAACCGTAAATGTATGAAAAGTATTGGGTACTCTTATTCCATAACCTTTTCATCACGTAGTAAACCAGCAATCTTCTGAGTGCGTAGGATATGCTTGTTGCCGCGGAAATTCCTACGCTGGCCAAATCTGATTCGGCCTGTTGAAACAGTAGATGGCAATGCTTTTGCGATAATGGAATCAATATCTACCTTATCTGCGTGTGAGATAGGGAATGGCTGTGAACCGGAATGCGTTTCTCGACGCGGGTGCTTCAGTTTGGCGCGACACACTCAATGGCGGTATTACAGCTTGGGTAACCCGATGTTCGAATCCCCCGCTGCATCTCATCCAGAAGGATGCAGCCTAGACCTAACGCGTCAGAGTGAGGAGAAAAAACCTCACGGTGCGCTGAACAGACGGGCAAGAAGTGTATCCAAGGATACTGAATGAGTTCATTCGAAACCTCACGTAGTCTCTCCGTCCAACCTTTATGGAACGACTTTCCACGGAAGAGCATCCCCCCGCATCGCGAGGAACGGTTGCGTGGAGGCGGGGCCTCCGCGGTTGCGGTTGACGAACTTGAGCTGGAATCAGCAGTTGCTCCCAATGGAAGTGAATGGTCGCTGTGTCCGCAGCGCCGGGCCTTGGATCTGATGCTGGCATTCTTCGGGGTCCTGCTGTTCTCTCCCGTCTTCGCGGTGCTCGCAATCGCGGTACGGTTCAGCTCGCCGGGCCCCATTATCTTCCGTCAGCAGCGTGTGGGCCGGATGGGTGAGCTGTTCACCATCTACAAATTCCGCACTATGGAAGCCCAGCCACAGCCGAAGGGCCTCTCCGTAACCCGCCATGGCGACCGCCGGGTTACCTCTGTGGGGCGTCTTCTTCGTCGCTACAAGTTGGACGAATTGCCCCAGTTGATCAACGTGCTGCGCGGCGATATGAGCCTGGTCGGCCCCCGGCCGAAGCTGCCCGACCATCAGCACCGGCAGGCGCAGTGCATGCCCTTCCGCCCGGGAATCACCGGCGCGGCCACTCTGGTCTTCCGCTGCGAAGAGGAAATGCTGCGGCAGATTCCCGAGGAGCAGATCGAGGCCTTCTGCAAGTACAAGCTCACCCCATACAAGGCAAACCTCGACTACGAGTACGCCGAGCGCTGCACCTTCGGCAGCGATCTGGCGTTGATGCTGCGTACCGCAGAGGTTTGCCTGATTCGCAGCAAGGCCAGACCGCCGCAGCCAAGTACTCTCCTTTAGACCTATATACTCGAATATGTGACGCGAACATGAGGCCCGTCAGGGCCTCATGTTGCGTATGCGTGGAATCATGACCGACTCGACTACCCAGACAGTTTCCGAAGAGAAGGTGCTGCAGGTTGCAGCGCTTGCCAGCCTTGAACTTACGCCCGAGGAGCTGCCGGCCATGCGCCGCGACCTGAATGCGATCCTGGGCTACATCGCGCAGTTGGGTGAGGTGAATGTTGCGAACGTAGCCCCGATGGCACAAGCATCGGAGATCATTCCGGACGCCGGAGCTGGAAGCGAAGAAACACCATTGCGCGAGGACCTGCCCATGCCCTGTCTGGAACGTGCGCCCGTCATGCAGGCCGCACCCGAGACCGACGGGGCATTCTTCAAAGTTCCGCAGGTGATCGGGCGATGACTACGCAGGACACCACGACAACAAAAACACTTCCGCTGCGCGAGCTGAGGCATGCAGTGATCTCTGGCCAGACGAAGGCTGCCGATCTGACGGCTGGCTACCTGGAGCGCATCGCGCAACGCAATCCGCAGATCAACGCATACCTTTCTGTGGCGAACGAGAGCGCGTTGCGAAGCGCTGAGGACATTGACGCGGCAGCACGTCGCGGCGACCCGCTGGGTCCGCTGGCAGGCGTGCCGGTCGGTATCAAGGACGTGATCGCGATTGAGGGCCTGCCGGCGACGGCTGGCTCGCGCATTCTGGAGGGCTATACGCCTCCCTACACCGCCACAGCCGTGCGGAGGCTGAAAGAGGCAGGCGCGGTGGTGCTGGGCAAGCTGAACTGCGACGAGTTCGCGATGGGCTCCTCGAACGAGAACTCGGCATACGGCGTGGTGCGCAATCCGCTGGCCCCGGATAGGGTGCCGGGCGGCTCGAGCGGCGGCTCGGCGGCAGCAGTCGCGGCGGATATCGCTGCGGCGACCCTCGGCTCCGATACCGGCGGCTCCATCCGGCAGCCGGCATCGTTCTGCGGCGTGGTCGGCGTGCTGCCGACTTATGGGCGTGTCTCGCGCTATGGACTGATCGCCTTTGCCTCGTCGCTCGACCGCATCGGGCCGTTCGCGCGCACGGTCGAAGACGCCGCAACCGTGCTGGCCGTCATCGCCGGCCATGATCCGCTGGATGCCACCTCATCGGAGCGGCCGGTGCCGGATTATGCTGCCGAATACAGAAAGCCGGTCGAAGGCCTGCGCGTGGGTGTGCCTGCGGAATACTTCGCGGAAGGTCTGGATGCCGAGGTAAAGACGGCGGTCGAGAAGGCGATTGAATCGCTTCGCGCGCAGGGCTGCACGATCACACCGGTGTCACTCCCGCATACACGCTACGCCGTGCCGACATATTACGTGCTCGCGACCGCGGAGGCGAGCGCCAACCTGGAGCGATTCGACGGCGTGCGGTACGGATATCGCGCGTCCGGCGCAAAGACGCTCTCCGAGATGTACCGCGAGACGCGCGAGCGCGGCTTCGGGCGTGAGGTGAAGCGGCGTATCCTGCTCGGCACCTATGTGCTGAGCGCAGGCTACTACGACGCCTACTACCGCAAGGCGCAGCAGGTGCGTCGCGTGCTGGCCGAGGACTTCCTGAAGGCGTTCACGAAGGTCGATGTCATCGTGACGCCGACCGCACCCACACCGGCATTTCGCATCGGCGAGAAGGCCGATGATCCCGTGTCCATGTATCTCGCCGACATCTACACCGTGACAGCGAGCCTTGCCGGCATCTGCGGCGTATCCGTACCCTGCGGTATTTCCAGTGAGGGGCTGCCGATTGGCGCACAGGTGCTCGGACCGCATTTCGGCGAGGGCACGGTCTTTCGGGCCGCGCGTGCAATTGAAGGGCTAGCCGTTCAGGCTTAGGCGCTCAGGCGCGTCTGTCGTGCGGCGGCTCCCGTTGGTCGCCGTGATCAGAGCCGGTGGTTTCGGAAATCGATTGCGCTTACTTCACGCCCTTGCCCGCATCCCAGGCGCCCTGCTCCTTGCGCACCATCACAATCTCTCCAATGTGATACGCGTTGTGCGTAGCGATGTTCGCGACCGTCGGCGCCCATTCGGCGAGCTGGGCGTCGCTCGCGTTCTCGACTGCTTTTTCGATACCGGTCATTACGTCATCAAGCTGATGTACAGTATCGTTCCACTGTTTCGCGTCAAACTTGGTGAAGGTCTCGTCATTGTTGCCGCTGAACTTCGGTGACGCCTGGCCGCGGAATTTTGCGAGTGACCGCTGGTTCCAGAAGACCAGGTGATAGGCAAGCTGGCCGACCGAGTGGTTGCCTTTGCCGTCGCTCCAGTTGGCCTGCTCGGGCGTGAGGTTCGCGACTGCGACATTCGCGCAGACGAACCAGTCGCTCTTGCTATGCGTGCTACGCAGTTGGTCAAGCAGGATGGATTTCAGCGTTGGGGCGGCCTTCGGCGTCTGCGCTCCGGCTTGGAGCGCGAAGGCCACTGCGAGTGCAAGGAGAATCCTCTTCATACGGTTCCCTCGGGAAAGCTTCGAATGAATTTAATTTGAATTGTGCCGCCGGACAGTCTAGTGCCTCGGGGTGAGTTCGCACAAAGTTTGTGACAAAACGCCGACTCGCGATGGCGAAGTTTATAACGGCTGGTAGTAGCGCTCCTCCGGATCAGCGCAGGCGAAGCAGAGGCGCCGGCCGCCGCGCTCGACGAAGCGGTCGTAGTTGATGCCCTCGCCGCAGACGGCGCAGGCGAGGCGTTCGCCCTTGTAGCCGGGGAATTCTTTTGGCGGGACCGTGACGCGGACCCACTCTTCCGTAAATAGCTCGGCATCCGAGAGCTCGCGGTACGCCATCATCTGCTGCTGGTTCTTGTTTTCGATCTCCGGATGTCGAGCCCGGGCCAGCTCCTTGGAGGACTCGCGGGCTGCAATACGGATCGCGCGACCGTCGGCCAAGTCGATAAAGGTAGCCGCCATCTTGCCCCAGTCGCGGAACTTGAGCGCTCGCTTGCCGAGCCGGCAGCCGGTGACGACGCCGATAGCGTCTGTGGCGCAGCGGTCGATCTCAACGAAGGTCACCAGGCGCTTGCGGTCGCGGCCGCGAGGCTCGTCGATGCCCAGACGCTGACAGCCCAGCATGGCCATGCGGACGCCGAGGATCTGCCCGGCGCAGAGATGGCCGTGCGCTGCTTCGGCCATGACCAGAAGGTCTTCGATCGATTCCATCCTCCTGATGCTACGCCCCGATTGCAGCGGCGGGCGCCGGTAACCCGCAGCCGAGTGCCCATTTGGCGCTTGTGCGAGCGAAGCGGCGGGACTAGCATCGTCGCCGCCTCGAATTCCCCCGCCAACCATACCTTCTAACGCTCCCTGCGAGCGGCGACAAGTCAGATCAGGAGAAAGCGATGTTCAAGGACGTAAGAACGATTTTTGATGGAGAGATCCATAACAAATCCGTACGGCGGGGTATCAGCCTCGGGCTGCTGTCTCTGTTCGGAGCCTGCAGCTTCGCCACGGCCGCTACCCTGTGTGTGAATCCCGCCGGCAAATTCGGATGCAAGGCGACGATTTCCGCGGCGGTAGCCGCAGCCGGTCCGGGCGACACCATTGTGGTGACACCGGGCACTTACAAGGAGCAGGTGACGATCACGCAATCGGTTTCGCTGGTGGCCCTGGGATTTACCAAGCCGGTCATCGATGCCACGGGATTGCCCAACGGCATCTTCATCAACGGCATGGCCGCCGCTCCCAACGCGGGCGTAGCGAACGTGGTGGTCTCCGGCTTCAAGGTTCGCAATGCGAACTTCGAGGGCATCCTGATCGCCAATGCATCCAATGTCACGATCCTCAACAACCATGTTCTGGATAACAACAAGGCACTGGATATCGCCACTCCGGCCTGTCCCGGCATCCCCGCCTTTGAGACCAACGAAGCCGAAGACTGCGGCGAGGGCATTCACCTTATGGGGGTAGACCATTCCTCGATCGTCCGCAACGATGTCGAGCACAACTCCGGCGGGGTCCTGATCAGCGACGAAACCGGACCGACCCATGACAATGTCATCAGCGGCAACACCGTGCACGAGAACCCGTTCGACTGCGGCATCACGATGGCATCGCATGGCCCGGCAACAAGCGTGATACCCACTGCGAAGGTGTCATTCGGCATCATGCACAACACGATTGCGCACAACGACTCGTTTCATAACGGCTTCGAGGTTCCGGGCGCGGGCGCGGGCGTTGGCATCTTCGCTCCGTTCCCCGGCACTGCGGCATGGGCCAACGTGGTGTATGACAATGACATTCACAACAACGGCCTCCCGGGGGTCACGATGCACAATCATGCAGCGGCTCCGGCACCCGCTCCGCCTGTCAACCTCAACGACAACGTGATCGTCGGCAACCGCATCTCCGGTAACGCAGCAGATACGGCGGACGCTGCCACCTCCGGTCCTACGGGCATCAACGTCTACAGCGTGGCGCCCATCACCGGAACCGTGATTTCGCAGAACGTCATTGACGACGAAGCGATCGGCGTCGCCTTCAAAGCGCCGACCGGTCAGCTCAATGTTCACCTGAACGATTTCCAGTTTCGGGGGATTGGGGTCGACAATCTTGGCACCGGCACGGTCGACGCGACTGAGAACTGGTGGAATTGCCTCACCGGTCCAGGCAGCAAGAGATGCAGCACGGTCGCCGGCAGTGGCGTGAACTCCACGCCCTGGCTGCTGTTCCCGTTCAGTAGCGGCGATCGTGGCGACGATTAATTCAGTACGGCGATAAAAAAATCGGGCAGCCGGATATGTTGACCCGGCTGCCCGCTTCGTTTATATCCGAGCCCGTTTCGTTTGCGCGGCACGCACCGCGCCCATCGCGGCGAGGCTCTTTTGCATGGTTGCGATGCGGGCGCGGCCGGCCTTTGATCCATCGATCAGCCGCTCCACGCTGATCAGCCATTCGGGCAGGTTCATCTGCTTTCGGAAGTCGGCGATGTAGGGCTGGATCTTTGCATACTGAAAGTACATTTCCTGGCAGGTATCGTAGACGAGCCGGGCATCGAGCGCGCCGTGCTCTACGAACGCGGCGACCATGTCCCAGTAGCCGTAGACCTGCAGGACAAAGCTCATATGCCTGCCGCCGGTACTGACGATCTCGACAAATTCTTTTGCGGAGGCCGGCAGAAACTCGCCGCCCACGTACGAGCGGGCTTCGCGCATGACGGTCTCGCGGCGGAGCTCGTAGAGATGCAGAATCAGCTCCGCCTGCTGGATGGAGTTCTTCGACTTGATCTTCGGTTTCATGTTCTGTTGTGTTGTACTCCTCGCGAAGTAGCGTCGCCTGTCCGGGGTGGGGATGGGAAGAAGAATCCGAATGTAGCGCCGAATTTTCCTGTGGAAGTGGGCTGATCAGCCGCGGGGCGAGGATGCGGGGACCAGGTCTCATCGCTGCGACACGTGCGGACAGAGCCAATGTGCCAGTAGTGCGGGGATCCGGGCTGTATAACCATGTGTGAGACCGGCGCGAGCGGCGCAGACTGGTTCTTCGTCGATCCATGTTGGGAGCCGAATCCATACAGAGCACGCATGTGACTAAGAAGACCCGGCAGAACAGACGGCGCGACCCCCAGGCCCTAAGCTCTCGCGGATCTGTTTCCAAACGACGAACTGAGCGTGGAGATTCAGCCGTCTCCCGCCCTTGGCAGGGCGTCATCAGCATTTTCATACTGTTCCACCTCATCGCGATTACGTGCTGGGTCTTCCCCTGGAACGTTCCGGTAGTCAGGAATGTCAGGACGATTGTGCTTCCCTACCTGCGATGGAGCGGCTTGTTTCAATCGTGGGATATGTTCGCCCCCAACCCCGAGCCGGTGAATTCGTACATCAAGGCCGTCGTCATCACGCATGATCACCACATGCGCGTATGGACTTTTCCCAGGATGGAAGAGCTCAGCTTTGCGGAGAGATATCGCAAGGAGAGATACCGAAAATTCACGGACGTTCTTCCGGGGCAGGAGAACGAAATTCTTTGGCCGGACGTTGCAAACCACATCGCGCGGGCTTTTGCGCGCCAAGGGGATTCTCCGGACAAGGTGCTGCTGATTCAGTTTCGCTCCGATATCAAACCAGGAACCAATCATGCAGCGCCGCAGCCGAATGTTTTCTATGAGGAATATATCGAGCCCGGAGAGCTTCGATGAACTGGCGAAACGCCGTCGGGGCGTGGAACGATTTCTTCTTCACGCCAGAGTCTCCTCTGCCCATTGCGCTGTTTCGCATTCTGTATGGCATCTGCATTTCGGCAACCGTGATCCTGCTGCACTCTGATTGGCTCGAGTGGTTTGGGGTTCACGGCTGGATACGCCTGTCCACGATGACCAAAGTTGAACCGGGTGTCCGGCTCAACCTGTTCACCGTGATGCCGCAGGACGATCGCTGGATCGCCGCATTCTTCTGGATCTTTCTGGGCTTCGCGCTGTTGCTGACGGCTGGGCTTTGGACGCGCGTCAGCAGCGTGGTGGTATTTCTCTGCCTCACATCCATTCAGCAGAGAAATCTATTTATCACTCACGGAGGCGACACGTTCCTGCGCGTCGCCGGCTTCTTCCTGATGTTCGCGCCTGCGGGAGCGGCCCTTTCTCTGGATCGATGGATACGGATGCGCCGCGGCATCGAAGGGGATGCCATCGCGCCAAGAGCGCCTTGGGCGCAACGCGTGATCCAGTTGCAGCTTGCGTTGATGTATCTGGCCTCCTTTTGCTGGAAGCTGAAGGGGAATGCATGGCTGGAGGGAACGGCGCTCTATTACGTCCTCCACCTGCAGGCAATCGCACGATTCCCAATACCGGCTTGGATTCAGCACCCGACAATCCTGAAACTTGGCAGTTGGTTCACTCTGCTACTCGAGTTCAGCCTGGGAGTGCTTATCTGGTTCCGGCGTTTGCGCTATCCACTGCTGCTGATCGGCATCGTGTTCCATCTGTCGATCGAATACGCGCTGAACCTGCCGATGTTCGAGTGGGACGTGCTGTCGGCTTACGTCCTCTTTGTCGATCCGGCAGATCTAGAACGCATATGGTCTGGCATGCAACAACGCTGGATGCGGCGTCGAGGAGTGAGCAACGCAGCAGCATAGTTCACATACGCCTCTGGTGGAACGCTCTATTCCGTCGTGGTCGATCCATGATTTGCCGTCTGAGGCGCAGCTCCACGAATTTCGTCGATGAAAAGCGGCACCTGCTTTTCAATCAGGTCGGGGCGATCCAGTTGTATGTAGTGGGTGCTGCCCTTCGCGATAATCCGGCGGCTTCGCGTCGAGAGCTTCTTCAGATCTTCCTGCATCTGGTTCCAGGCTTTCGAAATATCGGACGGGTCTTTCGCGGGATCTTGCGAAAAGATAAGAATCGGCAGCGAGCCATATGGCCCGGTGTGCACGGTCTGCTCGCCGGAGCGATCGAAGCTGTCCATCTCCGCATGCATCGCGCTCCACGGCATCCGGCATAGGTCTTCACCTTCAAGTCTCGCTGCCGCGGCGTCGAATCCGGGAAGTTTTTGAGAGCACTGGCCGAACCATCGCGGAACACCCGCAACGAATAAAGCCTGCCCTTGAAGATCGCGCATCCACTGCAGCGGGTTTTTCTCGGTTTCGCGCTTGAATGCAGGATGCCTGTTCTGCAGCGGCGTCGAGCCGTCGATAAATACCAGACCGGCAACGTCGGCGGGATACCGTGTCGCATAATCGCGGATGTAGATGCCGGCGATTGAGTGTCCCATGAGTACGATCGGCTGATGAATTCCGGCGGCCGCCACCAGCCCATGCAGCTCGGCTGCGATATGATCGGCATCGCGCGGCGGTGGCAGCGGATCGCTCCAGCCGAATCCGGCGCGATCGTAGGAGCAGACGCGTGTCGTCCTGGCGAGCGCTGGCTGCACTCCGCCCCAGATCAATCCGTCGTTGCCTAGACCCGCGTCCAGGAGGATTGTGGGCGATCCGTTTCCCGTGCAATCCATACGCATTCTGTGCCCATGGACCAGATACCGTTGCCCGGGCGGATGGATGCGGTGCACCGCGATAGCGTTCCCTGCGCTGCTGGCCGCCAGGACGATTGCGGCCAGCGTTATGCAGAGGAGAACGATGCGTTCCCCGATCTTTCGCCAGTGAGGAATGGTCATGCTCCGCAGCCGCGAGATGCGCCTAAGCGAGAGCCATGCGATTGCGATCGCGGTCAACACAAGCAGCGCCGGAGCGATGCCGTAGTCAAAATCCATGGCGCGATAGTAACTGCTGCAGGCGCTTAATTGCTGCCGGAGCCGGCGCTGCTGCTTGCCTCATCCGAATCGCCGTCCTCCACCAGCACGGCGGAGAGACCGACGAGATTGAAGTTCATCGGCTCGGCTGCGCCGGTTGGCGCGAAGCTGACGCGGAGTGGATCGCGCTGCCAGGTGGCTTTGGCACAAGCGGCAGTGGCAGCAGTGCCGGCGGCTGGCGGCGTCGGCGTCCAGGGGCCCACTTTCTTTGCAAGAATCGGTCGGCGCGCGCCCACCTGCGCAACTACGGTGTAGAGCTGATGGCCGCCGGCGTTCAGTCCGCAGTAGGCGGCGTAGTCACGGAACCAGACCACCTGAGAAACAGCGGGATCATAGTCGGGCAGCTTCATCGCGGTGACATGGCCGTTCGTGCGATCGATCATGATCCACGGGCCGCGCTGCCAGATCCAGTGCTCGGCCTTATCGCCCGGCAGCGCATCGTTGAGGCGCAACGCGCGGCGGACGACGAAGCTGCGGTCTGTGATGTCGTGGATCTCGCCTGTGGTCCACTCCTTCACCTTGTCGTCCACGATCAGCGGGCGTACATGAAGGGTCTTCTCGTCCGCGCCGGCGTTTGCGGGGTCAGAGGCGATGCTGTAGGGAACACGTTTGCCCGCGCCGATGCCCACAGTGTGCGGCTTGGCACGGCCTCCGGCGAAGAGAATGGTGGGGACGAGCAAAAGCAGGGCAGAGAGGGCCGGAGTCCGGGGCCGGGTGCGCATGGTACATCGAGCGTAGCCAGCAGCAGGGCTTATGGATACTCCCCGACGGTGGGAGGCGCAGTAGCCGATGCGCTCTTAACGGTTGGTCTTGTGATCGGCACTCGGCGGCCCGAAGCCGTAGTCGTACGTATCCGGCGGTGGCTTGGGACGCCCACGCATCTCGTTGCGCAGCAGCACCCACATGAAATACACGCCGATCACCAGGGCTATACCGAAGAAGATCATGATCAACAGATTTGTCCAGGCCATGCTCACAACCTGCCGCCCGTCTTATAAGATGCGCCCAAGTGAGCCGAATGTAGGCCGCGCGGCAGGGCTCCGTCAAGCGGGATCGGTCTCTGCATATGCCGCAAATGCGGGGTAATCGTTGACTGGTGAGACCCATACTGGTCCTCCGCGCCACTTCCTCATCACCTAAGAGTGCCATTGAGGCGGAAGTTGTATTTCTGCATAGTTGGTGGTCTATGGCACTTTTCGGAAGCGATCGTCCTGTCATGCCGTCCTTCAAGACACCCCCCGAGCCGGATAGCTCGGCGCGCGGTCCCTACGACGACCTGAACCGCCTGGAGCGCAATCTGGACCGCAACAACGATCGCAATCCGGAACGCCGCGACGATCGCAATTCCGATCGGAGCCTTTCCCACCAGCTGGATCGACCCGATGAGCGAAGCGAAGCCGATGTCCGCGCACAGGAGAGGCTGGAGCGTGTCGTGGGACGAAGTGACCGGGAGCTCGATCGTGATAAGGACCGCGAGCCGGCTCCGATTGCGGCGGTGCCGGCCAAGGCAAGCCAGACGGCGGCTGCCCGCAAGACTATCGACACAATCGATCCACTGATTCAGGGCTTGTTCTCCAAGCTGCCAGAGCCGGAGGCGGAGTGGCCACTGGCCGCACGCCAGAAGTGGCTGCAGACCGCGGCAAACATCTTCGACCTGATGTACGCGCCGAATCAGACGGATGCCGGTGAGTTGGCGATCCGGGTGGAGCGTACCGCCGCTCGCTGAATCGACGTACATCCGGCAAGAAACTGCGAATCCTTCCGGGGTTCTTTATTCCATTCGTAGCGCCTGCATTGGTTCTGTAGAGGCGGCGCGGCGGGCAGGCCCCCATGCTGCGAACAGGCCGGTCAGCAGCAGCACACCACACATCGCAATCATGGTCAGCGGATCGCGCGGCGCGATGCCGAAAAGCAGGCTGCGCAGGATCTGTGCGCCCGCGAGCGACGCTGCAAGTCCAATGACAAGGCCCAGCCCGACCAGCAGACCCGCTTCCCGCAGAACCATGCGCAGGATGTCTGCGCGATGGGCGCCGATGGCCATGCGCACGCCGATCTCCTTGGTACGGCGAGCGACCGAGTATGACATTACGCCGTAAAGCCCGGCGGCGCCCATCAAAAGCGAGATCAGGCCGAAGCAGCCGAGCAGCATCATGGTGAATCGCTGCTGGGCGACGGACGCGCTGATGACGTCCTGCATGCTTTCGACGCCAAGCAGCGGGCTGCGCGCATTGTCCATGAAGATGCGGCGGGCGACTGATACCACGTCCACCTGCGCGCTCCGGGTACGGACGATCCAGCTCGTACCAAGCAGGCCGTTATCCATCTTCGTCAGGCTGTCGGGAATCTGTGCTGACGGCAGATACATGATTCCGGGAGCCGGTTGATCGAGCCCGGCGCTCTTCGTATCGCCGACAACGCCGACGACCTCGCGCATGCCGTCTTCAAAGCCGGGCCCCATGAATCGACCGATTAGGATGTGCTGGCCGATGGCGTTTTGTCCTTTGAAGTAGGCCCGCGCGACCTCCTGGTTGATGATGACCACTGGCTCCGTGCCATGCGTATCGGAGAGGCGGAAGCTGCGCCCTGCCATGACGGGAATGCGCATCGCGCCGAAATAGTCGGCGGTGACCGGCATGTACTTTTCGTCGCCGCCGGCGCCGGGGCTGCCGGCCTTGCGTCCGAGGATTTCGAAGGGAAGATCGGGGGTGAGCTGCGTGGGCAGGCTGTTGACGGCTGCCGCGGCTTCGACGCCGGGCTGTGCTTCGAGGCGCGCGACCAGCTCATCTATGCGTTGTCCCAGCGCGGCGCTGGAGGCGGCCTGTTCGTCGGTGAAGCTGTTCTTGAAGGTGAGGACGTTGGCGGCGTCGAACCCCGGCGAGACGTGCATCAGCTTCCAGAAGCTCGTCAGCAGCAGCCCGGAAGCCACCAGCAGAACCAGCGATACGGCGACTTCGCCCACCACCAGCGATTTCTGCGCCAGGTTGCGTCCGGCGGCGATCTGCGTTGCGTTCACGCGCAACGATTCGTTGAGCTGGATGCGGCGGCTTTCGAGCGCCGGCACCAGGCTGAAGAGCAGCGCGCAGCCAAGCATCAGGGCGGCAGCAAAGAACCATGCAGATGCGCCGAAGTGCAGGCTTGCGAACTGTGGCAGAGCGAGCGGGCTAAGGCGCATCAGCACGGGCGTCGCAAAATCCGCCAGCACCACTCCAAGTACGCCGCCCAGAACGCAGAGCAGTGCATTTTCCACTAGAAGCTGGCGCAGCAGACGCCAGGCGGTGGCGCCTAAGGCAGCGCGCAGGCCCATTTCGCGGCGGCGCGCGATGGAGCGCGTGAGCAGCAGGCTGAGAATGTTTGCCGCGACGATGATGAGCACCAGGCCAACCGCGCCCATCAGCATTTCGAGCGCAGGACGCACTGGGCCGGTTAACGAATCGTGGAAGTCGATGACGCGGACAGATTCCCCCTGATCCCAGAGCGCCGGATAAGTGTTCTTCAACTGCAGCAGCCCGCGCTTCAAGTCGCCCTGAGCCTGCTCAAGGGTGACTCCGGACTTGAGCCGCCCGACGAAATTGTAGTTGTTGCCCTGATCCGTGGGGGCTTCCGTGATCTGGAGTGGCACCCACACGTCGACTTTGGTATCGAGGCGAAAGGCGGGATTCGCCACGCCGATGACGGTGTACTGTTTGTTGCCGAGCGTAATCGCGCGGCCGAGCACGCCGGGGTCGGCGTCGAACTGCTGCCGCCATGTGGCATCGCTCAGCACGGCGACACCGGGTGCGTTCGGCACCATGTCGGCCTGCGAGAACCCGCGGCCAACGCGCGGCTCCATCTCGAATACTCGAAAGAAATCAGAGGTGGCGCGCAGGGCTTCGAGTGGAACGACCTGATTGCCGCGGAGCAGGTTCACATGGCTGGGGATGTAATCGTAAGCCGCCGAGGATTCGAGCGTGCGGCCTGCGCGACCGAGAAAGAGGGCCTTGGTACCGGAGTACGCCGGGATGGTCGTCCCATCGGAATAGAAGCGGTTGATGCGCACCAATTGCTGCGGGTGCGGAAAGGGCAGCGGCCGCAGGATGACGCCGTACAGGATAAGGAAGACGGTGAGATTTGCGCCGATGCCCAGCGCCAGCGTGAGCACGGCGGCACCGGCAAAGCCGGGACTCTTGCGTAACTGGCGCACGGCGTAAAACAGATCCTGAGTCAGGAAGTTCATCATCGGCGGGCGCTCCTCGCAGGCAGGAACAGAGTCTCTAACGAAGACAGTGCAATTAGCCGTCCACGAAGCGCGAATCAGCCTAATTCACTGATTTATCACGCGATGGACGGATAACAAATGCAGTAGCCGCGGGCATCATCGTCCGATTCCGGACAGACTTTGTTCGGGAGCGGACAGAATCGCGGCTCGCGTCGGGACTGAAAGACTACCGCGTGTGGTGCACCGAAGCGTGCTCGGGCGCGCTTCCTTTGGTCTCCGCCAGCGCGTCGTCGATCATCGAGTAAAGCTTGGTGCGATCGACCACCTCGACGAAGGGCGCACCCTTGGTCAGGTTGGTGACAACCCAAATGGTGGGCGTGTGCTGGATGCCGACGCTCTGGCCGAGCGCGTAGTCCGCCTTCACCAGCCCGGCGAGCTTCTGCTGCGGGTCCATCACGAAGGGCAGCGCGAGCTTGTGTTCCGTCGCGAACTTTTCGGTAAAGGCATGCAGATTGGCAAGGGCCTTTTCACCGTTCGGAACGCCGTTCTCGAGCACCGTGATGTTGTCCTGGTCGGCAAAGACGGCGTCGCGGTATTCATCGCCGAGCTTCTTGCCTTTGGTATCGAACCAGCGCGCGTTGACGGCAGCCTGGAAGCTCCAGTCGTGGAAGGGCAGCGGGAAGTCGTGGCGAATCCAGGGAATCTTGTACTGCTCGGCGGCCTGCTTGAGCAGCGGGTTGGCGCGGGCGCAGTCCGGGCATTCCAGGTCTTCAAACTCGACGATGGCGACACGCGCTCCGGCCGGCGGATGCAACGGCGTGCTGTTGTGCACCTCTGTCCTTTCCTGTGCGGCAGCATTCACGGAAAGCGCTGCAGGCATAAGGGCGAGGGTGGCGACGATGGCGGCGGAGGCAAGCAGGGAGGCTGGGCGCATGGACATGTTATTGGACGCGGAACCACCTACATTGTATCCAGATCGGCCGGGGACTGGCCGTCCTGGCCTACGCGCATGCGGCGCAGAACCTTGGGTTTGCTCGCGCTGGCCGTTCACATATCAGCTGCCTGGGCGAGCCGGCCATTTCTGTGGGTACCGGCGCGCTTGCGATGAGGGCGAACCCCATAATCTCTCGCCCCGTCCATTTTGGCTGACTTGCCGACCAGCTAACTCGCTGACCCGCTATTTCTTCTTGAGCACCGCGCTGGAAGCCTCGTCGTAAGCGATGCGCTCGGAGAATTTGAGCAGGTCATCGTAGCGCGACGCATCGAGTTGAAGCTGCTTCACGGTGTATTCGCGGGTGTAGTGCAGGATGTTGCCCTCCGCAGTCACCGCGCTGTGGTAGGAGGCGAAGTCGGTGTCGAGCGAGACGGGATCAGGCAACTCGTCGACGACATAGCCGGCGGGCAGGGTCAGGTCGATGGAGTCTCTGCGGGTCTGGACGGCACTCAGGTCGATGGGCCAGAGGCGTGTTTCGCGCGGCAGCGGCCAAGCGTCGGAGCCGAGGATTCGCGGCCGGACCAGCAGGAGATCGCCGGCGCTGCGCGCGTAATTCGCGGTGCGGAAGCTGTAGTCCAGCTCCAGGGGACGAGTGAGATCGTCAGCGTGATCAGCGGTGACCTTTTCGATGGAGACGCCATTGAGATCGCGGCGAAGACGCTTTTCGAGATAGTCGCGCTGCTGCTGCTGGCTGCCGCCGGTGAAGGTGATGCGCGGCCGCTCGGCGGCATAGCCGAAGCGCTGTTCGACGACAGAGACTTCGAGCGAGCCATCCGCGGCAAGCTGCGCATGGATGGTGTGGTCTACGCGGTCGGCTGCCGGTGCCATGACGGGCAGTGCGATGAGCTGGCTCTGGCCGCCTTCGCTGAGAACGCCGTAGCCGCCCTGTTCGTAAGGCGGAATCTGTCCGACAGGAATCCATGGGTTCGTCGGATCAAAGATGAGGTACCGCATGCCGCTTTTCGCGGTGACGACGGACTGGAGAAGCGGATTGGTGTAGCCGCCAGGCATTTCGATAGCAGCGATGGCGTGGTTGCCGTCGATCGACGGAACCTCCGGATCGACGAAGCCCCGGCGAGTATCCACCAGAACCCAGGTGGAGTGAATGCCGACGCTCTCCAGCATGGCGCGCAGCAGGGTGGCCTTGTCTTTGCAGTCGCCATAGCGATTGCGAAAGACCTCATCGGCGGTGTGCGGCCGATAGCCGCCGATGCCGATCTCGATGCCCACGTAGCGGATGTTGCGCTGCATGTAGCTGGCGATGCTCTGGATCTTTGCGGTGAAGTCGGACTGGCCGGCGACGAGCTCCTTTGCCTTTGCGGCAATGTCCGGTGTCACCTGCGCGCTGGGCGTGGCGAGCGTCGTGTACCAGTCGCCGATTGCCGTCCACCGCGCGTCGCCGGTGGGCTGCTGGTCATGCGAGTAGCGAACGACCAGCCGCCCGGCCATGGCACGAAACTCCGGCGTCATGGGCACATCCTGAATGTCGATGCCGGGAACGCGGTCCATCTGCCAGCGGTAGTGTCCGGGCGCGGGCTGGCTCGCGACAACTCCAGCGTCCTTGCGGGCGGCGACGGAGTAGTGCCAGTCCGGCGGCAGGATCAGTTCGAAGACGGAGCGCAGGGTGGGAATCGAATCCTGAAAATCCCAGGTGTATTCCTGCACGTAGGGGCGCATGGTGCGCTCATATTCATAGGCAACGACTGCGCCGGGATCGGCTGCGGGCGCGCGGGCAGCCTTGGCATGCAGGTCCACGTAAAGCATGCCGTACTCATCGTCGCCCACCTCCGCAATCTCGTTGTCGCGCAGGGTATAGGGGCGGCCATCGGCCGCGATGCTCCACACATGAAGCGAGCGCAGTTTGCGATCACGATCGATGGGAACGAAGACGTAGGCGAAGTTGCGGCCCTGCGGGCGGAGGATCTTGATGACGCGGCGTTTCCGCAGCGTAGCCTTGCCATCCGGCTCCACGGTAAGCGTCTCTTCATCGTCGAGCGCCACCGCAATGGTGTCTGCCGGGTAGTTCGGCGTGGAGGCATGCGCAGCAGTGAGCACCCAGTCCGGCGGCTGCGGCGTTCCTGCGAAGGCAGGCAGAGTCGCGCCGGCTAGCAGGCACGCGGCGATACACCAGCAGCTAACGTGCGTTCGATGGGTCATCACTGGCCCTGGTGTGTGGCGGCAGCATGGTCCAGGACGACCTGAGCCCGATCCTTGCTGCTGACGTCGTCGAGGAAGCTCTTGAGCTTGTCGTACTCCTGAGGCCCGAACAGAACATTTGCCATGATGAATGTGCGGCCATAGCTGACGGTCTGGCCCGCTGCCTTGGCGGCGGAGATATAGACGGCATACTGCGGCAGATCCACTCGGGCCTCTTTGGGAACGTTTCCGACAGTGAAGCCGTCCGGGATATGAAGGGTGATCTGGTCCTTCTCCATGTATGGGTAATGGAGATCGATTGGCTCCTGGCGATGGGAGCTGGAGAACAGCTCGTGACCGCCCGCGGCGAAGAGGGAGACCGGAAGAAAGTTGTGCTTTCCGGTTGCGGTGCCGAGCGACCCGCTTACCTTCATGCGGGCCACGAAATTCGTATTTTCGGTATCGACGCCGAGAAAGTGATCCGTCTTGACGATGACGCCGGGAGGAAGATCCGGCTGCATCTGGTCGTCAAACTCCTTCTTCATCTCAACGTCGTCGCCTTCCAGAGCTTTCTGCCGCCAATAGACGGCCCGGGCGCCGGTGCAAACGATTGTGGCAGAGCCGGTGACCGTGCCATCGGGAGCGATGGTGATGTCCGCGACCCGCTGGATGATCGTGTCTCTATAAGCGGGTACGGGCGATTCTGCGACGGCGGTGTGGCCGTCCTGTTCACGAAGGCCGCCAGCCATAGCGTGAGTCCAGTCCAACTGCCCATAGGACATGTAGCGCTCGCCAGGGTCGAAGGCGCGTTCCTTACCGTCGACCGTGACCAGCACGATGACATCATCGAGCTGATTGGAATCCAGGTAGTTCGGCTGGAAGATGTCACGATTGCGGTTGACCACCACCATGGCGTCTGCATGGAAGCCGGCCGCGCGGGCGAGCGCCAGAAAGAGCATGGCGAGCTCGTCCGGGGAGCCGCGTTTGAGCGCGAGGACATCGGCGGCGGACTTGATGTGTTTGACGCCTTCAGCCCGGTTTTCGTCCTGCGAGTGTTCGCGGGAGAAGCGGGTGTTATCCAGCTTCATCACAGCGTCATAAAGCTTGTTGAGCTTTTCGTCCGCGGTGGCAGCGCCGGAGGTGAGCTCCTTTGCCGCGTCGGTGACGGCAGAGGAAGGCGCAGCGAACTTATCGACGTTGTGGGACCAGCTTTTGCCGTAGGACTTCCAGTACTGCGCCGAGTCGTGGAGGCTGGTGTAGTAAAAGCGGACGCGGTACGCGAAGGCGTCCATGGGAGGCTCGTACTCCTCCTTGGGAAGGCCGGGAACGTTCTCGACATCCAGGTCGAAGACGCCGCGGGTCTCCACTACTTTTGTGCCCGCCGGCAGGAGTTGGCTATAGGCGATCTGGGCGGTGCCGCTGCCCTTGTCGATATGGGAGATGACTTCCTGATCGGTGGGAAGAAAGTGGAAGTGAGCCTTGCGCACGAAGATAGGCTGCTGCACGTCCCACTCCGGGGAAACGTACGCATGGTCGTCATAGCGCAGCTTGTAACGGTACTCGAGGATGCTGCCGGTTTCGACGTCCGGAAGTGAGAAGACCATCGCCTTGTACTGCCGGGTCTTCGTCTTCACGAGCAACTTCTCGTAGGGCTTACCGATGAAGGGGATGACGGTGCCATCGCTATGGATGGTGCGGCCCTGGATGTCGGTGATGCTGAAGTCGCGGCTGGCGCCCCTGAGCTCGACGTCGGCATATTTCTTGCCCTCGTCGCGGAGAACTTTCAGCCGCACATAGACCGCCTCCATGTGCAGTTTGTTGTCGGTGACATCCTCCCGATACAGATAGATGGCGTCGGCATTGGGCGCGCCCGGTTCGGAAGTCATCTTCAGCTCTTCCGGCGTGGGCTGCTGCCAGTCTGCGGCAGATGCGGTGAAAGGGATGGCAGAGATGGAGAGGAGCAGAAGACCAACAAGCAGGGACCGGCGTCGCACAGGGACCTCGAACAATGGCAGAGACAATGAGGGAAACTGCGTTGAAAAAAGACAGATGTATGGGGGACTCGCTGGCGAGGGTATACCGCGAATTTAGCGGTAAACAAGGATTATTTGTCTCTGATCAGTGACACTTGCGGGCCATTCCTGAGTTGGGACTGCTTCCGGCAGCGACGCGGCGGGGCGATTCCATCTAAAGTAGTCAGGATAAGGAGCCGATGGGCATGAAAAGAACGGGGACGCTCACCTTCGCGCTGTTCGTGATCGTCGTGCTGGCCGCGATCTTCTGGCTGATGCATGGGCGCGGCCAGACGCAGTGGGGGCTGGTGGCAGTACTGGTCGGCATCCTGTTGCTGCGGGTCGTGCTGTTCATCGTGAACATGCGCCAGCAGCGGCGCAATGCAGAACGGGGTAAGGGCCCGGTGAGGATTGAGACCAGGCTTGGACTAGAAGACGAGCAGTCAGAGGACCCCTCCGGCGAGCCGCCTGCATCCTCGCCCGGCGCACCGCGCCTATAAAAACCGAGGCCGGTGCGCCTTGCCTCTCGGCGGGTCATTCTGCGCACGGGTGCTATGGTCCATCATGCGAATGCTGCTGCTCGCGCTCCTGATCGTGCCGCCGGTCTTTGCCCGCACCTCTCCACCTAAGCCAGACCAAGCCAGGCAAGCCGCTATGGATCGCGATCTCATGGACGTCACCGTCGGTCACCTGCACCAGCTTTATCGCGAGCACCGCTACACCGTGGCCCAGGTGGTCGAGTGGCACCTGGACCGCATCGCCCGCTACAACGGCGTCTATCGCGCGGTGCAAACGGTGAATGCTCAATCGGCGCTGGCGGACGCGGCCCGCGAAGATGCGCAAGCGAAAGCGCCCGGCTTTCAACCCGGAGCATTGTGGGGCGTGCCGATCGTCACCAAAGCCAACGCCAGCATCCAGGGGCTGGTCACGACTGACGGCTGGCGCGGCTACATGCTTCCCGGCCACCAGCTGATTGCGCCCCGCGACGCCACCATCGTGACCAGGTTGCGTGCCGCCGGCGCCATTCTTCTCGGCCTCACCAACATGCCAGACTTCGCCGCCAGCGATACGAATCGATCCACCGCATTTGGCCGCACCGGCAACGCCTACGATGTTCGCTTCTCGCCCGGCGGATCGTCGGGAGGAACGGTCACCGCCGTGACTTCGAATCTCGCCGTGCTCGGGAACGGAACGGATACCGGCAATTCCATCCGCATGCCGGTTGCCACCAGCAATGTCGTCGGCATCTTTCCCACTCGCGGACTGGTCAGCATTGCCGGCATCGCGCCGCTGGACTGGCAGCTTGACAACACTGGTCCGATTGCGCGCAACGTGGCGGACGCTGCCGTGGCGCTCACCGTGATGGCGGGCGAAGATTCCCTGGACCCTGTGACCGCGGGCTCCGCGGCAAAAGCGCAACCCGGTCCCTACACGCGATATCTGAAGCCCGGCGCGCTCGAGGGGAAGCGGTTCGCCGTGCCCGCGTTCATTTTGGATGGCGATGCGACCGTATTTCAGGGTGTCTGTTCGGACGCAACGCCCGCAGAGTTTGCGAAGGCGAAGCAGGACGCGGAGACGCTGCTGCAGCCGGAGACGCGCGCGGCATTCCTGAAAGCGGTGGAGGAGCTGAGGGCCGCCGGCGCGACGGTGCTGATCGACCCCGCAATTCTGCCGGACAGCTTTGCCGATGTCGCATCGCACATCTGCACCCGGCCGTATGTCCGCGAGGGAACGGAGAAATTTCTGGCCGCGTTTGGCCCCGCTGCATATCACTCGCCCGCGGAGTATGAGCGCGCCGTCGGCAAACCGCTGCCGGAGGTCATTGGCGGTGGAAAGAACCCGCAGCCCAGTCTTGAAAGCGATCCGCGAGCGGAAGCCAACTTTCTGGGCCCGCGCCGCGAGGTGCTGGGCATGTACAACGCGGAGCTGGATCGCCTGCACCTGGATGGCTTCGTCTACCCCGCGATTCAGATGCCGCCGGTGGACGAGACCATGCCGCAGAACGGCACCCTGAGTACCGGCCCGCACAGCGATACGGCCTGGGTCAACATGCTCGGTGTGCCCGCGATCAGCATTCCTGCAGGATTTTATGCGGACGGACTGCCGTTCGGCATCGAGATCAGCGCCCGCAAGTGGCACGACGGCGATCTGATCGGCTACGCCTACGACTACGAGCAGCACACTCATCACCGGCGGCCGCCCGTACTGGTTGACCGGGGTCTGCTGCCGACTGCTGCTCAGCCGCCGGCGCCGTAGCAGATGCTCGCTCTATCGGCGCTTGCCCTTGCCTTTCGGCTGGCGGCGAAGCTTGCCGCGCTTGGCCGGCCTTGAGTGGCCGGCGGCCTCCGGCGCTGCGGCGGCGCCCTTCTGCTTCTTCTTGCCTGTGCGTGCCGGCTGGCTCGTCTTTGGCTCATGCAGCACCGAAAATTGCAGCCGCCGCTCCACCTCATCCACTCGATCGAGGATGACGCGTAGGCGATCGCCGATGGAGAAACGGCGGCCGCCGTGGCTGCCGATAATCTGCCGCGTGTTCTCGCGGTAGGTGTAGATGTCGTCGAGCAGGCTGCCGAGGGGCACGAGGCCCTCAATGAAGAGATCAGCGAGCTCGACGAAGAGACCGTACTTCGTGGCGTTCATCACCATCGCGTCGAAGTCTTCGCCGATGCGATGCTGCATGAACTTCACCTTCTTCCACTCCATCAACTCGCGCTCGGCTTCAGCGGCGCGGCGTTCGTTGTCGCTGCACTCCTTCGCGATCGCGCCAAGATCGTCTTCGGAGAGCGGAAATTGCACGCCGCTCGATTCGCTCTTCTCGTTCAGGACGACAACGTTTTCGGCACCCGCATCCAGCAGCGCCTTCGAGATGCGGTGGATGATGAGGTCGGGGTAACGCCGGATGGGCGAGGTGAAATGCGTGTAATGCGATGTGGCAAGCGCGAAGTGGCCCTCGTTCTTCTCTGAGTAGCGCGCCTGCTTGAGCGAGCGCAGCATGAGGTGGGCGAGGATGCGCTCTTCAGGCTTGCCGGCGATTTTCTTTGCCAGCCGCTGATACATCTGTGGCGTGACCGGGATCTCCTGCGGGATCTCGTGCTGGCGCGGCGCCTGGTGTCCATCGCGGCGATTGCGCGCATCGTGGGCGCGGAATTCGCGGCGCTCGCTCTTGAACTGCACGCGCTTCACCGGCAGCGCGCCGATTCCGAGCGAGTAGCCGAAGTGGGCCGCTGTTTCTTCGAAGTCAATCACGCGCTTCGCATCAGGCTTCTCGTGGATGCGATAGATCGAGGGCACGCCGACGCGCTCGTGCCAGTCGGCGATGCACTCGTTCGCGGAAAGCATGAACTCCTCGATCAGCCGGTTGGCCCAGGTGCGGTCAGAGCGCAGGATGCCCTGCATCTCGCCTTCGTCGTTGAAGTCAATGATGGGCTCGGGCAGGTCGAAGTCGATGGAACCGCGCTGCTCGCGCTTGCGGTTGAGGATTTTGGCGAGCGTGAACATCCGCTCAAATTCAGGCACCAGCGGCGCGAATTCGGCGCGCGTGGCTTCGTCGCCTTCCAGGATGGCATGGACCTGCGTGTAGGTCATGCGGCGCGCGGAGCGGATGACGCCCTCGCATACTTCGTAGCTGAGCACCGCGCCATGCCGGTCAAGCTGCATGATGCAGGACAGAACGAGACGATCTTCCGACGGCCGGAGGCTGCAGATGTCGGAGGAAAGCTCCTGCGGCAGCATGGGCACCGCCCGGTCTGGAAAGTAGACAGACGTGCCGCGCAGACGCGCTTCCAGGTCGAGCGGCGAGCCGGGCGTAACATATTGCGCCACGTCGGCGATGTGCACCTGCAATTCGTACCCGTCGCGGGTATGTGTCACCAGCACCGCATCGTCGAAGTCGCGGGCCGCCTCGCCGTCGATTGTGACAATGGGCAGATTGCGGAAATCGCGCCGCCGGGCTACTTCGTTCGTATCCAGATGAGCGACCGAGCGCGCGTTCTCGAGCACCGCATCCGGAAAAATATGCGGGATGTGGTGCTTGCGGATCATGATCTCGACATCGACGCCGAAGTCGTCGGGATCGCCGAGGATTTCCAGCACGCGGCCGCGCGCCTGGCGGTGCAACGTGGGCCATTCCGTGATCTCCACATCGACGACAAGCCCTTCGAGATCGTCCGGATCCCGATGCGTATGGTGGACATCCTCACCGATGACGCGATGGGGCGTGGCTTCTGCTCCCGACTCGTCATCCTGATAGAGGGGCACCTCATCGCCGAAGGGAATGAGGATGGGATGGCTCATGCGCTCATCGAAGGGGACCACATAGTTGCCCTGCGCGCGTTCGCCGGTTGCATACCGGAAGCGGCCGACGACTGTGGGGTTACGCCGCTGGGCGATCTGCACGATGCGCCCGGCGCGCTTGCCAGTGTTGGGGCCGGAGGTGCGCGGCGGCAGCAGCTCGACCAGCACGAGGTCGCCCTGCATGGCGCCGTTGAGCTCGGCGGGCGGGATAAAAATGTCCTCGTCCTTATCGCCGGAGCCGGTCGTGCCGACAGTGTTTGCAGGCCGCACAAAGCCGAAGCCATCGCGGTGCAGATCCAGCCGGCCGGGAATCAGGTTGGCGCGGACCGCCGCGGCCTGGGGCAAGCTCCAGTGATCGCGGTCGGCCTTGACCAGGGCGCCACGGGCGGTAAGCCGCGCAAGCTGTTCCAGCAGCAGGCGGCGCTCGCGGCCGCCGCCCAGGCCAAGCTCCCGAACCAGTTGCTTGTAGCCGGCACGCCCCCCGGCGGAGCGGCTGATGCGGGCGAGGAGATCGCGATCCGAGGGCATGATGATTTCGATGGTATCCCGCGGCTGCCGGCGGCGGCGCAACCGCCTGTGGAGGTACCACTTAGGTGCAAGATTAGGCGAAAAGATTATTGACGAGGGATGCAATTTTCCTAGAGAGGTGAGTAATATGCAGACAAAGGCAGCAATGACGCGGGTGCGCCGCGCCCGCTGATTTCCTGTACCTGCTGAAGGATGGACCAGTGTACCGGGCGGCGAGTGATCCCTGCGGGGCCGTCGGCAGCCAGAGCAAATTTTGCAGTATCTGAAAGGAAACACCCTAGCGATGTGGAAACCGAATCAGCCCGGCAGTACTCCCCAATCCCCCAACAATGAGCCGAACCGTCCGGCCACTCCTGCATCCGGCGGGTTCGAGCCGGCTGCTTCCCGTCCCTCCTCAGCTCCCACAGCCCAGTCCGCGGCAGCCGACCAGGCCACCATCGGCAAGAGCCTGGTAGTCAAAGGCGAAGTCACCGGCTCCGAGTCGCTGTACATCGACGGCAAGGTCGAAGGCGCAATCAACCTGCCGGGCAACCGCGTCACCGTGGGCCGCAACGGCCAGGTGGCGGCGAACATCTCTGCCCGCGAAGTTGTGGTGTTGGGTAAGGTCCGCGGCAACATCAACGCCAGCGACCGCGTGGACATCCGCAGCGAAGGCTCGCTGACCGGTGATGTCATCGCGCAGCGCATCTCGATCGAAGATGGCGCCTTCTTCAAGGGCGGCATCGACATTCGCAAGCCCGGCAGCGCCGACTCGAAGCCGAGCGAAGCGTCCAAGCCGGTCTCGGTCTAAAGAACAACGCTGGATACGCAAAGCCCCGGAGCAGATGGCTTCGGGGCTTTTGTGTGCGCATCGATCCCATGATCCGGCGGTGGGGATCAGGCAGCGTGATGCGTACGGGTAGAGTGTCCGTGTCCATGCGCAGAGCCGGACGACTTGCCGGTGCTACGGGAGCGGCTACTGCTGTCCGTCTTGCTGCTGCTGGAGCCGCTGCGCGAGCGGATTTTGATGCCCCTGAGTCGGCTTCCGAGTCGGCGTGGATCAGATTGTTGAAGTTGCTGCGCGCGCCGCCGGCGGTCTTCTCCTGAAAGACCATGGAGAGTCCGTTCTCGTCGAGGCTCACAGGTGGTGTTTACCGATAATCGGATTTCGCAATCACGGACGGTTAACCGATGTTGATATGGCCACGACCTGTCCGGCGATGGACGGCAGTGTGCGATGACGGACAGTTATTCGCACAATTCCTCAGAAAGTGGCAGAAATCCGTGGCTATTCGATTGCAACGTCTTCTTTCGGCAACTGGAGGCATTTGTGAGAGGACTGATTCAGGATGTGCGCTATGGAGCACGCCTGCTACGCCGCAACACCGCTTTCACGATTGCCGCTGTGCTTGCCCTGGGGCTGGGAATCGGCGTCAACACAGCGGCCTTCACCGCCTGGAAGGCGCTGCTCGCCAGACCTCTCGATGCTCGCGACTCCGGCAGCATGGTGAATCTTGCGGTGGTGCGTCAATCGGGCGCTACAGATGCGGAGTTCAGCTACCCCGATTACCTTGCATACCGCGACCATCTCCGTTCTTTCACGGGTGTTGTCGCCACGAGCGGCGAGGACCTTCTGACCCTTTCCGGTGTCGGAGGACGTCGCAGCGAACGCGGTGTGGCCTCAGGCTCATGGATGGAGTCCATGGGGCTGATTCCTCTCAGCGCCGTCGCCAGCGATGCGGAGATGGCGAGCGTCATGCCCGTTTCGGAGAATTATTTTTCCGTCCTCGGGGTTGCAGCCGAGCGCGGCCGCACCTTCGAGGGGATGAGTCTTTCGCAGCTTGGCGCATCGCCCGTGGTTCTTATCAGCGAAGACTACTGGCAGCGTCGCTTTGGCGGTGATGCCACTATCCTCGACAAAGTCATCCGGTTGAACGGAGCAGCGTTCACTATCATCGGGGTTGCGCCGCAGGGGTTCGTCGGCACCACGGTTGCCGCGCCGGACTTCTGGTTTCCGCTCAGCCTTACCCCACTGGTGCATCCTCAAAGCACGCTGTTGCGGGATCGCGAGAACCAATGCTGCCGCGTTTTCGCGCGACTGGCCCCAGGCGTGACGCTCCATCAGGCACAGGCAGAGATGGACCTGCTTGCCAACCGGATCCGCACCCTGCACAACTCTCGATCGGATCTCAGCAAGCCTGTCACTGCTCTGGTCACGCCCGGGTCGCCGCTTCCCGGAAAGCTACCCGCCGGGTTGCGATTCACCCTTCTGCTGATCATGGTGGCCGTCGGCCTGGTGCTGGTGATCGCCTGCGCGAATGTAGCGAGCCTGCAACTGGCGCGTGCAGCAGCCCGCCAGAGCGAGCTTTCGATGCGTCTTTCCCTGGGAGCCAGCCGCTCCCGCCTCATTCGCCAGTTGCTTACAGAAAGTGTTCTGCTGGGCGTTGTAGCAGGTTGCGCGGCTCTGCTGATCACCTGGACGCTGCTGAAGATGCTGGCGAATGTGGCGGCCGTCGCCTTTCCTGTTGAGTACGGCAGCTTCATTGTCCATGTCACGCCAGACCTGGGGATATTCGCGTATGTCTTTGCCATCTCTCTTGTGGCCGGCGTCCTGTTCGGACTTGCTCCGGCGCTGGAGAGCTCCCGCTCTGCCCTTTCGGCAGCGCTCAAGTCAAATGCCGGGACATCGCCGGTGCGCAGCCGTCGCATCCGTGACCTGCTGATCGGCGCACAGGTCGCCTTTTCGCTTGTGCTCATGATCGCGGGAAGCATGCTGATCCGCAGCTCACTGCATGCGCTCAAAATGGAGACGGGATACGAAGACAAACACGTCGCTTGTCTGTCTTTCAACTTCCCGGAGAGCCTCGATTACACGCCGGAGCGCAAAGCCGCTCTCATTTCTACATTGAGCACCCGCCTGGCCGCGTTGCCGGGCGTGACCGCCGTTACGAACGGCCGGGCGCCGGATGGCCAGGGCTTATTGACTAGCGCCATCTCACTCAATGGACAGGAACCTTCACCGCAGAACACACGGGCTTACCTTTACTACAATTACGTGCAGCCGAATTACTTTCAGACGCTCGGCATTCAGCTGCTCTTCGGCCGAGGGTTTTCCGCACAGTCCAGCAAGCCTGAGTTCTCGGCGATCCTGAGCGATTCGGCAGCGCGGCGTCTGTGGCCGGGCGAAAATCCCATCGGGCGTAGTTTTCGGATGGGCGACAAAAACCCGTTCGCTCCCGGCAACCCTACCTACCATGTCATCGGTGTTGTTCGTGACACCCGTGGTGTGTTGCTGGACGGCAGCGACTCCCAACAGATTTATATGCCGCTGCCTGCCGGTCAATCTGAGGTCAACGCGCTGCTGGTTCGCACCCAGTCCGATCCGTCGCAAGTCATCAACGCGATTCCCCCAGTGGTCGCCTCCGTAGATGGGAGCCTGCTATCGTCCGCAACGACGCTCGAAGAGATGCTCCGGCAGACGCCGGTCTTCTGGGCATCGAGCCTCTCGGCTGTCATCGCATCCACGATTGGCATCATCGGACTTCTGCTTGCCTGCATGGGTATCTACGGTACGGTCAGCTACATCGTGGTTCTGCGCACGCGTGAGGTGGGGATTCGCATGGCGATTGGCGCGCCGAAGAGCCATATTCTCGCGCTCATGCTCAGAGAAAGCACGCGTCCGGTGCTTGCCGGATTGATGGTGGGCGCCGCGCTTTCGGTAGGAGCCTCATACCTGCTGCGCGGAGTGCTCTTCGGCCTTCATCGAATCGATAGCGTATCTGTCGGCGGTGTTTCGTTCCTGTTTCTTGCAATCGCGCTGTTTGCAGCGTATCTGCCATCCAGGAGAGCCATGAAGGTCGATCCCGTGGTGGCGCTGCGTTACGAGTAGCCAACTTGGAGGGATGGATCACACGTCCGAAAGCGAACTTTCAGCGGCGCTTGAAACGGCGCAGGAGGCTGCCGGGGATTGGCACCTTCATCATCACCGTGAAGGCAACATAAAGCCCGCCGTAAGGGATCAGCACGGCAATCGCAGTCAGGACAGCGGCGCGCGATCCATGGCCGTGTATTGGCAGATGCCGGTGCAGCAGGAAGCAGAGCGCGGCAGCGGCGATGGCGCCGGCCCACAGCCGGAGCACGCGGCTGGCGGGATAGTCGACCACTCCGATGCGCTGCTGCATGGCGCGACGGAGCAGCGAGTATTCAAGCCACGCGGCGAGCCCGGCGGAAAGTGTCAGTCCAGCCACACCCCAGCGCGGATCGATGCCCAGCAGGTGCGGCAGGGGCTTTGAGAAGAAGTAGCCGAGGCCCAGTGTGAGAGCGACACGGATGGCGGCGAAGTTCAGCGGCGTGCGTGTGTTGCGGAGCGCGTAGAAGGCCGAGGAGTAGAGGCGTCCCGAGGTTCCGGCGAGCAGGCCGACGCCGGAGCCGGCGAGCGCGCTCCACACGTAGGTGACGTCGCGCGCGTTGAAGTGGCCGGTGCGATAGATGGCGGCCACGACCACGTCCCCCAGCACGACGAAAGCGACGGCGGAGGGCACGACGAACCAGGCGATCTGCTGCAGGCCGGCCGCGAGACGGGCGCGAAGCTTGGCGGCGATCTGCTCCGGAGTTCCCAGTGCAGAGGACATGGCGGGCAGCTCCGCTGCAGAGACGGCCATGCCGAAGAGCGATACGGGAAGCTGATTGATAATCTGCGCGTAGCTGAGTGCGGCAACCGCGCCTGTGGGGAGCGGGGACGCCAGCATCTGGTCTACGAAGGCGCTCAACTGCACGACCCCGCGGCTGATGAACACCGGGAAGAAGTTATGAACAATGGTGCGCACGTGCTCGGAGCGGAAAGTCGCCTTCCACTGCAAGGGGCTGAGCAGACGCACGACCGAGGGTATCTGGACGAGGAACTGCAGCGCGGAGCCCACGACCGAACCAATGGCCAGCGCCACAGCGAGACGGGGCTCTGTGTCGGTCGCTGCGTTCAGCCCATGAACGAAAAGACGCCGTCCCTGCCAGATGAGTGTCGCGATCATCGCCGCATTCCAGACCACCGGCGCGGTATACGAGAGCAGGAACCGCCGGTGGCTGTTCAGGATTCCCAGGCACCACGCCGAAAGCACGAGCAGCGCCGCGCCGGGAAACAGGATGCGAACAAGCTGGATGGTGAGCAGGCGCGTCTCGCCCCGGAAGCCGTAGGCGATCACATCGACCAGCGCGGGCGCGAAGAGCACCCCCAGCAGCACCAGCACCGAGGCGACGAGCACCAGGATGGCGAAGATGGCGGCGGCCGTGCGGGTCGCCTCCTCGTGGCGCTCCTCGGCATTGAGGCGCGCGTAGACCGGGATGAACGATGCTGACAAAACGCCCTCGCCAAAGAGGTTCTGCAGCATGTTGGGGATCCGAAAAGCAGCCTTGAAGGCGTCGGCAGCCATGGAGTTGCCGAAGTAGTAGGCGAAGACGCGCTCGCGCACCAGGCCGATGATTTTGGAGAGCAGGATGCCCGTTGCGACGGCCAGGGCGGCGGCGCGGCCGTGGGGTTGCTTCGTTTTTGGAAGGTCGGGCAAGTCGGCCGGTATCTCGTTCGAGGGTGGAGGCGCGGTTTCGGGCATGCGTGCTCGGGCGTTCGCTATAGCTTATCGAGCATCGCAGAAAGCCGGGAGTGTGCAGGGAGGAGCCCGCGGCAACCATGCGGCATTGCCCTGCTTCCAGAGTGCTATGACTCATGATGGCGAAAAGCTGCCGCGCTTTTTCTCAGGCGGCAAGGATGACCAGGGTCGCACCTTCGACGAGATCCTGGGGTGGGACGATGCGCGGCTCGAGATGGTGCACGACTACATCCAGTGGACTTTCCCGCTGCCGGAGCAGAGCGGGGCCAATCCGTGGGCGCCGGTGCTCGATAGCGCGAGCATCGCTGCCATTCGCGGCAGTGCGGAGATGCAGGGCCGCTTACGGGCAGCGTTCGAGCGCATGCTGTCTTTCTATGGATTCGCGCTAAACGATGATGCTGTCGTGGAAGGACCGCGCTTCGCGTCGGCCTCGCGAAACTGGCTGCATGCGGGCAACCACAATCATCTGCGGCTGACCCGGATGCTGCGCTCGCTGCGCGTGCTCGGGCTGGAGCGCGAAGCGGCTGCATTGTGGGAAGCGCTCCGCTCGCTCTACGAGCGGGAGAGCGCGGCGGCACGACGCACGATCACACCGCAGACATTTGCCTTCTGGCAGCAGGCGGCCACCTCGTCGCTGTCCTAAACTCCTTCGCCGACTATGCCTCAAACATCTCGTTGAAGTTGTCGTAGGGAATCAGGCCGTTGCCGAAGGTAAAAGTACCCTTGCCCTGCATCTCTTCCGCGGCGCGGTAGAAGGCCGTCAGAGCCACGCGCGACAGCGTGCTGCCGACACTGACGCGCTTCACGCCCATCTCTGACAGCGTACCGAGGTCTAGCCCGCTTTCCTGCACGGGCGCCAGGACGTTAATAGGACGGTCTACCGAGCTGAGCACGGCGGCGATGTCTTCCTTGCTCTTGAGGCCGGGGGCGTAGAGCACGTCAGCACCTGCTTCCTGAAAGGCCTGCAGGCGGCGGATGGTGTCCTTCAGGTCAGGATTTCCGGCGATGAAGTTTTCCGCGCGGGCGGTGAGGGTGAACGGAGCAGACACGGAATGGGCAGCCTCCGCGGCGGCACGGACGCGGTCGACTGCGTGCTCAAAGGCGTAGAGCGTGCCATGCGGGCGGGGCGTCACGTCTTCGATCGAGCCTCCCGCCAGGCCGGCGGCGGCGGCCAGGCGAATGGTGTCACTGCAGGCTTCAGGCGAATCGCCAAAGCCATTTTCGAGGTCGGCGCTGACCGGCAGATCGGTAGCAGCGACGATAGCTGCTACATGCCGGAGCATGGCATCGCGGCCGACTGCTCCATCCGGCAGACCGGCGGAGAAGGCGTAACCGGCGGAGGTGGTGGCGAGCGCTTCAAAGCCGAGGCGGGCCAGCAGGCGGGCGGTGCCGGCGTCCCACGGGTTGGGGATGATGAAGGCGCTGTCGCGCTGGTGCAGGGCACGGAAGCGTGTTCCCTTTTCCGCCTGGCTGGACATACTGTGGTTCACCTCTTCGGTCGGTTGACCTGTCAGTGTCATGGCGGACCGGCGTGTTGCGCAACCGGTGCTGTGGCGGACAGACAGGAAACCCGCGCGACTCTACGATTTCCGTGACGACGGAGGAGCCTTCGCGATTCCTTTGGCGACTTGTCCGGCGGGTTGGTTTATAACCGTGTGTCAGTTTGCGGGAGGCCACAGATGGGACTGAAAGCTGCGATTGGGGCAGGTGTTCTGGGTTGTGCGGTCGTCGGATTGACTGGAGTGGCCGGGATGGCTCAGTCATCGCAGCAGGATCAGCAGTCGTCGTCGCATCTGGGTCAGGTGGCGAAGCGGCATGGCGGCGAGGAGTCAAATCCCGCGAACGGCACCGCCAACAACGTGCTGACGGTACAGCGCACGCCGTCACCGGCTGCCGGGCAGGTGCGAGGCGGCAACGGCGTGTCGCTGCCCGATCCGCCAGAGACGGCGAAGCATCCGGTCACCGACACGCTGCACGGCGACACCATCACGGACGACTACCGCTGGCTCGAACAGCAGCATGATCCGGCGACGCGCTCCTGGATCGACGAGCAAAATACTTATACAGACGGCTACCTGCATCAGGTGACGATCCGGCCCGAGATCCAGGCGGAGCTGACGAAGCTGCAGCGGGTGGAATCCTACTCGATCCCAACCAAGCGCGGCGATCTGTACTTCTTCAGGAAGCGGCTGGCGGATGAGAACCAGGCGTCCATTTATGTCAGGCACGGCGCTGCAGGCGCCGATGAGCGGCTGGTGGACGCAGGCAAGCTGAGCGCCGATCAGAACACCTCCGTCAATATTCTCGACGTGACGAATGACGGCTCGCTGCTGGCTTACGGTATCCGCCAGGGTGGCGCGGACGAGCAGGAAGTCCGCGTGATGGATGTGGCTGGGCGGAAGGAACTGGCGGACCGGCTGCCGACGCAGCGCTACATGGGGGTGCAGATCAGTCCGGACAAGACCGGGTTGTACTACGCGGTCTTCCATCACTCGGGCACGCTGGTCTATTGGCATGCGTTTGGGACGGATGCCTCCGCGGATAAGGTGATCTTCGGCAAGGAGTACAAGGGCGAGCCGCTGGGCGAGCTGGACCTGATCGGCGTAAGCACGTCGGACAATGGCCATTGGCTGATCGTGACCATTTCGCGCGGAGTGCCGGCCAAACGCGAGGACATCCTGATCAAGGACCTGCGCGCGCCGGATGCAGAGTTCACGCCTGTCGTCTACGGGATTGAGAACCGCTTCACCCTGATCGATACCGGCACTGACACCTTCCTGATCAAGACCGACATGGGCGCGCCCAAGGGACAGATCCTGCGGGCCGACCTGAATACGCTACCGCAGCAGTGGCAGACCATCGTGCAGGAGAACGATAACGTCATCCAGGACACCAGCGTGCTGGGCGGCAAGCTGTTTGTGGATCGTCTTGTGGATGTGAAGGACGAAATATCGATCTATACGCTGGACGGCAGCCCACAAGGCAAGGTGAAGTTGCCCGGCATCGGCAGCGCGACGGTGCCCTACGGACGCCCGCTGGACAAGGAAGGCTTCTACAGCTTTGATTCGTTCAACGTGCCGCCGACCATCTATCGGTACCAGGCGGACACGGGCGCAACCAGCATCTTCGCGCAACCCAAAGTGCCGTTCCATCCGGAACGTTATGACGTGCAGCAGGTCTTCCTCACCTCGAAGGACGGCACACGCATACCGATGTTCATCGCGGGTAAAAAGGGGCTGGCGCGCAATGGCAAGACGCCGCTGCTGATGACCGGCTATGGCGGCTTCAACGTCAGCATCACGCCCGCGTGGAACCCGATGTACGCATGGTGGCTGGAGCAGGGCGGCTGGTTCGCCGTGCCCAACCTGCGCGGCGGCGGCGAGTACGGCGAGGACTGGCATAAGGCCGGGATGTTCGACAAGAAGCAGAATGTCTTCGACGACTTCTTCACGGCCAGCCGCTACCTGATCGACCAGAAGTACACGAGCCCGGCGAACTTCGCGATCTGGGGACGCTCCAATGGAGGTCTGCTGATGGGTGCGGCCATGACGCAGCATCCCGAGCTGTACGGCGCGATCGTCTGCGGCTACCCGCTGCTCGACATGCTGCGCTACCAGAACTTTGAGTTTGGCCGGCTATGGACGACCGAGTATGGCTCGGCGGATAACGCGGCAGACTACAAGTATCTCCGCGCCTACTCGCCGTATCAGAACTTGAAACAAGGCACAAAGTATCCGGCGATCATGTTCTTCTCCGGCGACAACGACACGCGCGTCGATCCGCTGCACGCGCGCAAGATGACCGCCGAGATGCAGGCGGCAACTGGCGGCGACCGGCCGGTCCTGCTGCACTACAGCCTGAAGGGCGGCCACAGCTCCGGCGTTTCCGTGACGCAGCAGATCCAGGACTACACGGACATTTTGTCGTTCTTGTGGAATGAGGTGGATACCAGGTAGCGATTCGGCAATCCGGCAAGTCAGCCAACCGCTGCCCGCGGACTGCCGATATCTGCTTCCAGTACCTCCAGCAACCGCGTCGCGCTGTGCTCAATATCAAAATGTTGCTCAAAGCACGCGCGCGCGTTCTGCCGCATTCGGGTGCGTTCGGTTTCGGGAAGTTGCTGCCATTCGGTCAGCAGCCTCGTCGTGCCTGCGATCGTATCGGGAGCAGCGAGGCCGGCGTGGGCTGCTTCGATCTCCCGCCAGATGTTGACTTCGCGGGAGACGAGAACGGGAACACCGCAGGCCATCGACTCGGCCACGGCAATCCCGAAATTTTCCTGGTGTGATGGAAGCGCGAAGACCTCCGCCGCGAAGAGCGCGCTCCACTTCATAGCGTCGCGCAGCATACCGGTCCATACGACGCGACCGGCGATGCCCAGTGCGGCGGCACGCAGGGCGAGTGTCTGCTGCCAGTCATCCGCATGGGGACCGGCGAAGACCAGGCGCCATGCGGGATCCTTTGCCATAGTGCTTGCGAATGCCTCCAACAGCAGGTCGCAGCCCTTCTTCGGATGGATACGCCCCATGAAGAGCAGAAGCCGCTTGCCGCGAAGCTCTGGATAGTGGTCCAAAAAGAGCGATGCATCCACGCCAGGTTGTGGCGGAGTCGTGCCCAGCCCGGTGACCACGGCATGGGCGCGGTAGAGCGCGAAAGACTGCGGAGCGAGCAACTTCTCCTGCTCGCAGGTAAACAGCACCGCGCGCGCATCGCGCAAAACGCGGTACTCTGCCCAGGGCCAGTAGACCCATTTTTTCAGGTGCTTTACGGGGTAGGTGCGTTTGAACCATGGGTCGAGCATCCCATGGGGAAAGACATAGTACGGGGTGCCGGTCGCGCGAAGCGCCCGCCAGGCTGCGAAGCTATGGTACTGCCACAGGCCGTGGACTATGACGGCGTCGTAGCGGCTCCGGTTTTCGCGCAGCCATGGCACACAGCCGGCCGCAAAGCCGTAGTGGTTGCGAGCAGGGCCGAGTGCGTGCACAGGGAGGGGAAAGTTGCGGACCTCCGCGTCCGTCGGATCGTCCAGCGAAGCGACTTCGGCGGAGTGGCCGGCACGCTGGTGCACCGCGGAGATGCTTCGCACAGCTTCCGTTGGGCCACCTCCGGCGGCGCGGATGGAGGCGATGACATGGAGGAGTCTCATAACAGGCGAGGCGTAAGCTGGTGCACGGATTGTACCTGCCGCGAGATAGAAGTGCTGTGAGCAGTCTGCGCGGGACCGCCATGAATCCGAAATGACCCGATGGCATCATGAATAGGAATGCCATCGAGCCTGGACATGAATGGCCGGCCTGTTGGAAACGAAATGAAGGATGAGGAGAACGGCAAGTGACGCAACCGGTTTCGGATGCCCTGGTATTTTTTGGCGCGACAGGCGATTTGGCCTATAAGCAAATCTTTCCTTCGCTGCAGCGGCTGGCAAAACGCGGCAAGCTGAAGGGGCCCGTGATTGGCGTGGCCAAATCCGGCTGGACGCTGGATGACCTGAAGAAGCGTGCGCGCGAGAGCGTGGAGACGCACGGCGGCCTGGATCCCGAAGGCTTCGACAAGCTGATGGCGCGTTTGTGCTACGTAGACGGCGATTATGCCGATATCGCAACCTTCCAGCAGGTGCGTAAGGAGCTTGGTGCGGCGAAGCACCCCATCCACTACCTGGCGATTCCGCCTAGCCTTTTCGGCGAGGTCCTGGAGCAGTTGAAGCAATCCGGGTGCGCTGACGGAGCGCGTGTGGTCATTGAAAAGCCGTTCGGCCATGACCTGGAGTCCGCGATTGCGTTGAACCAGATCGTGCACCAGACGTTCGATGAAAATGACGTCTTCCGCATCGATCATTATCTGGGGAAGAATGCGGTGCAGAACCTGATCTTCTTCCGCTTCAACAACTCGTTCCTGGAGCCGATATGGAACCGCCACTACGTGGAGAGCGTGCAGATCACAATGGCGGAGAGCTTCGGCGTGCAGGGGCGCGGTGCCTTCTATGACCAGACAGGCGCGATCCGCGATGTTTTGCAGAACCACCTGATGCAGTTGCTCAGCAACGTGGCCATGGAGCCGCCGGTAGGCGCCGGCGCCGAGGCGCTCCGCGACGAGCGAACGAAAGTGCTGAAAGGCGTTCAGTGCCTGGTGCCCAACGAAGTTGTGCGTGGCCAGTTTGAGGGTTACCGGGATGAACCGGGAGTGAAGCCGGATTCGCAGGTGGAGACTTACGTCGCGCTGAAGGTTTGCATCAACAGCTGGCGCTGGAAAGATGTGCCCTTCTTCATCCGCACTGGCAAATCGCTGCCGGTCACGGCGACGGAAGTGGTGGCGCGACTGCGGCGCCATCCGGATATATTCTCCAGAGATCCATTGCCGCCAAACTATGTGCGGTTTCGCGTGAGCCCGGACATGACCATCGGCCTGGGCGCGCACGTGCGCATCCCGGGCGAAATCCCGCGCGGTGTTCCGGTGGAGATGATGGCCACACAGCACGCCACTGCGGAAGACATCTTGCCGTATGAAGAGCTGCTTGCGGACGCGATGGTCGGCAATCAGACCCGCTTTGCCCGCGTGGACTATGTAGAAGAGGCGTGGCGCATCCTGCAGCCGTTGCTCGACAACATGCCGCCGGTGCAGATGTATAAGCCGGGCACCTGGGGGCCCCCTACTGCGGAGAAGCTGATGGAGGCCGATGGCGGCTGGCAGAACCCTTCTGTCTGAACTGCGATCAGCTAGACGGCGCGGCCAGCCGCAGCGCCGGAGGCCCACGCCCATTGGAAGTTGTAACCGCCGAGGTGTCCTGTAACATCTACCGCTTCGCCGATGAAGTAGAGGCCCGGCACGCGCCGGCTCTCCATGGTTTGAGCAGATAACTCTGCGGTCGCTATGCCGCCTGCAGTGACTTCGGCCTTGTCATAGCCCTCGGTGCCTGCCGGCGTTATCTGCCAGCGGTGCAACTGCTCTTCCGCTTTGCTTAGGGCAGCATTGCTCCACCCGCTTGGCGGGTAGAGTGTGGCCCACCGATCGGCGAGGCGCTGGGGCAGAACATCGCGCAGTGCAGCGCGATAAGCGGCGGCATCGCGCCCGCCTGGCTGGGAGCGTAGCGAGGCGGTGAACTCCCGTTGGGGCGCAAGGTCGATGGTGATTGACTGACCGGCACGCCAATAGGAGGAAATCTGCAGGATCGCAGGGCCGCTCAAACCGCGATGCGTGAAAAGCAGCTTCTCGCGGAAGCGTGTTTTGCCCTCCGCCGCGATCACCTCTGTCGAGAGACCAGTGAGATCGGCATAACGCGCGCCGTCTTCTCCGTGCCAGGTGAGCGGAACCAATGCCGGGCGGCATGGTTCAACGGCAATGCCGAATTGCGCGGCGATGCGATACGCAAGGTCAGTGGCTCCCATCTTTGGAATGGAAAGGCCGCCCGTTGCGACGACTAGAGCGCCGCAGCGGTACGTCGTGTCCGCCGTGTCGACTACGAAGCCGTGGTTCTGGCGGATGGCAGTGATGTGTTGATTGAGAACGATGCGTGCGCCGGCTGCGCGGCATTCCGCTTCGAGCATGGCCACAACATCCCGCGCAGAGCGATCGCAGAAGAGCTGGCCAAGAGTTTTCTCGTGATACGGAATGCGGTGGCGTTCCACCAGCGCGATAAAGTCGCGCGGAGTGTAGCGGGCAAGCGCGGAGCGGGCGAAGTGCGGATTGGCGGAAAGGAAATGCTCTGCTGTGCAATGGAGATTTGTGAAGTTGCACCGGCCGCCGCCGGAGATCAGGATCTTCTTGCCGATGTGGTCAGCGCGATCGAGGATGAGAACGCGGCGGCCACGCTGGCCGGCCATGATGGCGGCCATGAGGCCCGCTGCCCCGGCGCCGAGAACCAACACCTCGCAGAGCTCTTCAGGATGAGCAGAGAAGGCGGAGTCCGTTGCCGGCGATGGAGCGCACATCCTCGTTAAGCCGCCAGCGTAAAGCGATACATCCAGTCGCCGCCGCACCATTGCGGATAGTTCGTGCCCCACGCGTTGTTGTACAGGCTGATGTGCACGCCGTCCCGCATAGTGGGCAGATCGAGCGAGAAATCGAGCGGCGAGCGCGTGCCGACCGCTACAACCGGCGAATCGAGCGTCCCCAGCTCAAAGAGGCCGTGCGCGTCTCGATAGCGCAGCCGCTCCGATACCGCATGCATACTGCGCCCTCCGCCACGGACGACATCCGCCGGGCGCACCGGCTGGCCGATCTTGTCGAGCTCCCAAGCGCCCGCCGTCTCCTGCAATGGGATGGAAGGTCAGCCACATAGCTTCCGGCAGCCGGTTCTCCTGCTTGCCGAGCGATGTGAATCGTATCTGTAGATGTGGCGTGCTCTTCGGCATCACGATATCAAGGTAGAGCGAGTCGGGCCATGCCACCAGGCCGGCCGCGGCGCTGGCTGGATCGTCGATCGCCAGCTCCGCTAGAAGCCGATGCTGTTGCGCGTCCTCGCTGATCCAGCACTGGCGCAGGGCGGGATGCCATTCGCGCGTAGCGGCGCCGAAGTGCGCGATGTTCGGCTTGCCGAAGTCCTGTGGGCCCCACCAGGTCTTCACCGTCAGATAGCGGGCGATGAAGGCGTCATACATCTCGGGCCCGAGCGTCTGATAGGTGAAGAGCGCAAGCGGGTTCTGCGGCGAGGCCCACGCGCGCTGCGTCCCTTTGTTGACCAGCGCGATGATTGCGCCGCTGCGCGGATCGAGCGCGATGCGGAAATGTGTCGTGTCAAGCACGCGCGATGCCGGATGCGGACGCATGCCGACAGGACTTGGCGCGGCGACGCGCAGCGACTCCAGCCGCTGCTCCATGGCCAGGCGCATCGCAGCCGGCAGGCGTCCAATGCCGTCGCTCAGATCGTCGCGCTTCTCCTGCCAGCTTGCCTCCATCTTTCGATAGCCGGGCTGGTCGAGCACTGCTTTCAGGTCCGCGGGCTTGTAGTGATCGTGGTCCAGGTAGCGCTTGGTGTCGGTGCCCCAGGTGTGCTCCACCGAGAGAGCCATGCGGCTGAGCAGCGCACGATCCATGTCTCCACCCACGTCCAGTTGCTTCTGCGAGATCCACTCCTGGCGCATGCGGGCGGCTTCTCGATAGCGCGCGACCTTCGCAGGATCGCTGGGAATGCCATAGATCCAGGTGTCGCCAATCTCCTCGGTGACCACCGGAAGCTTGTCGCGCACCGGTGCGAGCGCGGCGGCGACATCGCTCAACGTCGCCGCCGCCACAGTCGCGTTGGGGAATTGTTTGCGCAGGCGCGCGTAGATCTCCTGGATCTCCTGCTCGGAATGCGGGCCGCCGTTGTCGTCGCGCATCTCCATGGAAAAGGCCGCGTCGGTGCCGGGTAGCAGCACCGTTCCACCATAATCGTGGCGGTGATAAATCATGGGCAGGCTGCTGCCGTCAGGATTCTTCCACAGGAAGACCTCCGGCACGTCGGGCGGCGTGCTCGCTCCGTTTACGCCGATGTCCAGCAGCGAAATACCGGCAGCCGCCAGCGGAGGGATGATGCCGCGCGTGTGGCCGGGCACATCTGTCATCTTGGCGCCGATTGTCTTGCGGCCGAAGCGCGCATCCAGCGAGCGCGAGAGGCCAAGCGCACCTTCGATCATGGAGCGGTCGAGCATCTCGCTCTGCCAACTGAACGGCAGCGCGTGCCAACTGATGTCGCCGGCCGCGATGGCCTGTTCCATTGCGTGGCGCTGTTCCGGCGTCGCCTGCTCGAGGTACTCGTAAAGCAGCCACGACCCGGTGGTCCAGATGTAGCGGTCGCCCCCCGCCTTGCGGAGCGCTGCCCCAGTCGCAATGGCCTGCGGATAATAGACGTCGAAGTACTTCCGCATAACCGCCGCCTGCGTGTCCGTAAAGCCGACGTCCAGGTGGCACTTGAACGCGACGAGCACGCGGCGGACGTTCGAGCCGACAGCATCCGACGGCGACAGAGTACTGCCCAGGGCGCGCTGCGCGGCCGTTGCGCCGGCCGAAAGCGCCGCAAATTTCAGGAGGTCGCGTCGGTGCATGTTCCTGCGTGTCAGTCCGATGCGATCGAGTGTAGCGTAATCCACGCGCGCCGGCCCAATCGAGCGTGAGTCACGGTCCAATGAACCAGAGGCGCGCTAAGCCGTTCCGCTACCATTGCGTCAGAGCTAAGGCGTGGTCACCCGCGTTCATTTGCCGGCAGCGGCGGCCGCCTTCTTTTTCTGCATCTGCACGGTCCAGGGGGGCACGATGCCATTCTGCCGCGCGTAGGCGATGAGTTGGCCCAGGTGTTCGTGCGCGTCTGCAACGAGAATGTAGATGACGTCGCCCTCGTTGGCCTGCGGGCCGAGCTTTGGCATCAGCTTTGCAAAATCCGCGTTGGTCATGCCATTGATCGTTTTGTTCGCGAAATCCCAGGACTGATTCAGATCCTCGACAATGCGAGCCTTTTCGGTCGTGGATTTTTCGAACTCGCGCGCTTTAAACCCTGCGGGAGGGGTCGCACCCATCATGCTCGAGGATTCCGTAGCGCTCTCCAGCAACATGCAGAAATACCTCAGCAAAGGACCGCGTGTCGGGTGAAGGGCGCCAGGTGAGCTTGTCGCTCGGGAGTGCCTCGACCAGATCGACACACTTCTTATTGATGCCCTGCAGGTCAAGAAGAGCCTGGGCTTTCATGTCATAGCTGGGTGCAGTGCTGTCAGCCGAGTTGCCGGCAGCTGGCGCCTGCATGGCAACAGCACCGGTATTCAGGATGCATGCAAGACAAAGTAAAGAGAGGAATCGGCGTTTTCATTGCGGTCTCCGGTTGGACCCAAGTTTTCGCAATCGACCCGAGGCTAGACCAGAGACGGAGAAAGAGGCAAGCGGTTCGTGACCGGGCGCGTGTTTGGAGGGGTGAGGCGCTGCTTTCACGAGACTAATGCTTCCCCGGATGGCACTACGCGCCATTGCACGCTGCATCAGACGAGGCTGAACGTGTATCTGCAACATCAAGATCAGTTCACGCCAATTTGCGCGCGAATCTTTTCGTACTGAGATTTTGCGAGGATACGTCGCTTCACCAGCTGGGAGGTGTTGTCATATGGCCGTCCGGCGATGATGGCTTGAGCCTGCGCTGGCGTCACTGTGGGCAACTGCGCCAAGTCCTTCTCGGAAGCCTTGTTGATATCGAGCGGCCCTTTTCGAGTTATGCCCTCGAACACGCCTTTCGCAATTGCGCCCGCACTGCGCTTAGCCGCAGCGGTCGCGTCGGCAGTATGTTGCTGAAGGGATCGGGTATTGTTGGAATCGTAGCAGCCTGCCAGCAACAGAACACATGCAAACAGGGCCGAGCTTGCTTTCATGGCTAGTCAGATGCATTTATACCAGCCATAGATAAGTGGTTAGTCGAAGCGCGGGCGGATTGCATCTACCTGCTCCCCAGCCGTTCCATGCTCGAAACGGGTTTCGCATCGGAGAGACGCTGAATCTGGAATGGTTAGACGTGGTGCTAAGGCCAATCAGAGGTGGGAATTGAGCGGAACGACTGCCACCCGCTACCCTATCCGCTACACTGACGCAGGCGGATGCGGTAAGTCATTGAAGGGCCCATAGCTCAACGGTTAGAGCAGGGGACTCATAATCCCTTGGTTGGGGGTTCGAATCCCTCTGGGCCCACCACTGCGTCCCGATCCAGATCACACCTGCAGAACGTCACCATCGCGAGCGACCATCTCGTAGAGCACCGGGTTGACGAAGAAGCCGAGGAAGAGCCGCGAGACCAGACCCGCCACGATGACGATGGCGAACGGCTTTTGCGTGTCCGACCCGATCCCGGTGGAGAGAGCGGCAGGAAAAGTCCCAGGCAGGCGACGAGGGCGGTCATCATGATGGGCCGCAGCCTCAGCAAAGACGCTTCGCGGGTTGCAGTGCGGATGTCCTTGTTCTCAAGACGCAGTTTATTGATATAGGAGACGAGGATGACGGCGGTTTCAACAGAAACGCCCATGAGCGCGAGCAGGCCCAGAGCCGAGGAGACGCTGAACGGCGTGTGCGTCAACTTGAGAGCGATCAACGCGCCGACCGGTTCGGTGAGCACGACGCCTAGAGCAATGGTCACAGGGAATTTGAAATTGCCATAGAGCGCAAACAGGATCATGAAAATGATGAGCAGCGCCAGCGGGCCGATCAACTCCATCTGGTGCTTCGCCTCCAGGAATTCGCCGTACTCTCCGCCCCAACTCATGCGATAGCCTGGGGGCAGAGACTTGGCAATATTCGCGATGGCATGTTGCCCGGCGTTCACGGCGCTCTCCAGGTCGCGGCCTTCGATGCTGTATTGCACACCGATATACCGCGAATTGTTTTCGCGATAGATAAACGATGCGCCACCGGCCTCGTGGATGTTCGAGAGCTCGCTCAAAGGTATTTGTTGTCCGGTCGGCGTGCCCACCAGGAGATTGCCGATCTGCTGCGCGTTCTCCCGGAACTCCGGTTTCATGCGCACTACCAGGTCGAACAGCTTCTCGCCCTGGATCACCTGGGTGGCAGCCTGCCCTCCGACCGCCGCTTGCACGACTGCTTCTACGTCTGCGACGTTGATGCCATAGCGCGCGATCTTGTCGCGATCGACATCGATCAGCAGGCTGGGCTGGCCGAGTTCGCGCACCACGGTGAGCTCGGTAAAACCGGGTACCTGCGAGAGACGGCGCTTGATCTCGAGCGCTTTGCTCTGCAGGACGTTCAGGTCGGGACCATAGATCTTTACCGCAAGCGCGCTTTTGAGTCCGGTGAGTGCTTCGTCTACCGCGTCTTCGGCAGGCTGTGTGTAGTTGAAGATGACGCCGGGAAACGCCTTGAGTTTCCCCTGGATGTCTTCGGTTAACTCGGCCTTGTTGTGGATTGCACCCGTCTTCCACGAAGCATCGTTGTAGGGCTTCAGTCCGACATAGAACTCGTCGTTGAAAAATCCGGTGGGATCGGTGCCGTCATCGGGACGGCCCAGCTCGGAGCCGACGTCGGTCACCATCGGATAGTTCATCAAAATCTTGCGAACCTGAGGTGAGAATCGGCTGGCCTCTTCGAACGAGACGGTATATGGCATGGTGGCTCGCACCCACAGCGCGCCTTCGTCGAGATGCGGCATGAACTCTCCGCCGATAAAGGGTATGAGCAGTAGCGTGGCGGCAAATATGATCGTCGCCACCAGCATGGTCGTCTTCGGATGATCGAGACACCATTCCAGCTCTCCGGCATATTTGTCGCGCACCCATTCGAAGGGCTTGTTCACTCGCTCGCGTACGCCGCGTTTGAACCACCATGCGCACATGACCGGCACGAATGTGAGGGTCAGCAAGAGAGCGCCCATTAGCGCGATGGCTACCGTATCGGCCATGGGCCTGAAGAGTTTCCCGGAGGGCCCGGTGAGCGCGTAGATGGGCAGATAGCCGGCGATGATAACCGCGACGGAATAGAAGATGGGCCGATCGACGTCCTTCGCCGCCTCCAGGATGACCTGTTCCAGTTTGTAGCTCTGGCCTTCGCGCGCGCCTAACTCACGGAAGACGTTCTCTACCATCACCAGCGTGCCGTCAATGAGAATGCCAAAATCGATGGCCCCGATGGAGAGCAGGTTGGCTGCGACTCCTCGCGCATGCAGGAAGATGAACGAGAACAGGAGCGAGAGCGGAATGGTCAGCGCGACGATGACCGCGGCGCGCATGCTAACCAGAAACGCCATCAAAACGATAAGCACCAGAGCCATGCCCAGCAGCATGTTGTGCTCGACCGTATCGATGGTGAGCTGAACAAGATCGCTGCGGTCGTAGTAGGGACGGATCTTTATGTCCGCCGGCAGGATGCTTTGGTTTAGCTGCTGGGTCTTCGCTTCGACGCCCTTCAGAACATTTTGCGTCTGCTCGCCGCGCCGCATCATGATGACGCCCTCAACGGCATCATCGGTCTTGTTGAAGCCGAATTCGCCCAGGCGCGGAGCGTGCCCAATGGTCACGTCGCCGATATCGCGGACACGAATCGGCACTCCATTCTGCGAGCCCACGACGACGTCGCCAATATCCGCGGTATCCCGAACCAGCCCGAGGCCGCGAACGTAATAGAATTGGCCGCCCTGGGAATAGAAGCCGCCGCCGGCATTGGAGTTGTTGACGGAGAGCTGCTGCAATACCGTCGGCACTGTGATGTGGTAGGCGTAGAGCCTGGCTGGGTCGAGCAGTACCTGATACTGCATGACCGTGCCGCCAAAACCCGAATCATCGGCAACGCCCGGTACCTGCTTGTATTCGCGCTCGATCACCCAGTCTTCGTAAACCTTCAGCTCCTGCGGCGTGCGATCGGGGCTATCAATGACATATCGATACACCAGGCCGGAGGGGCTGGCGAGCGGCGCCAGCGTGGGAGTGACACCGGAGGGATACGTCACTCCGCTCAAGCGCTCGAAGACTTGCTGGCGCGCAAAATAATCATCCGTGCCCTCGTCAAATGTCATCCGGACATCCGAGAGCCCGTAGAGAGATATGGATCGCATGACGGCCATCTTCGGGACGCCGTTCATCTCCACTTCCGTTGGGATGGTGACCAGGCGCTCGACTTCTTCCGCTGCGTGTCCCGGCCACTGCGTAATCACTTCGACCATCGGCGGCGCAAGATCGGGGTACGCGTCCACCGGCATGTGGTGGAACGAGATCGCGCCGCCTATGACGATGAACACGGTCAGCAACAGGATCAGCATCCGTTGCCGCAGCGCGAACTGAACGATGTGATGAATCATGCGAAACGGTCTCCCTCAGTGCTGCAGCGAATTAGCGAACTGAAGAAACAGGCTGCCGTCGCCCACAACTCGTTCTCCAACGGAAATGCCCTTCAGTATTTGCGTCTGCCCGTTCTCGCTCTGGCCGATTTCCACGCCCCGCCTGCCAAACTGATTCGCCCCGATCGCGACATAGACAAACGGCTGATTGTTGTCGTCGCGCAGGATGGAAGAGTCCGGGACGGCGATGGCGTTGGAAATAGATCCTGCCGTCACCGTAACGGTGCAGTACATATCTCTCTTCAATTTGCCGCCCGGATTGTCGACAACGATGCGCGCCTGCAGCGTTCTGGTGTTCGGATCGAGAGCCGGCGAGACGTAGGAGATCCTTCCGTGAAACGTGGCCGGATACGCATCCGTCTGCACCGCGACGTCGTCTCCGCTGCGCACGTTGGCAAGGTCGGACTGATAGACGTTGGCAAGCACCCAGACAGTATTCAGGTCGGAGATGGTAAAGGCCTGCGTCTGGCCCGCCTGCACTACCTGTCCCGGGGAAACCAGGCGCTCCACCACCTCACCGCTTATGGGAGCAAGTACAGGGACCTGGGCAGAGCTGGTGGCGCTCTTCGCGAGCTCTGACGGATTTTTTATGCCAAGGATCTTCATCCCCTGCTCCGCCGCGTTCAGGTCTGCCCGTGCCTGGTTGCGATCTGATTCCGCCTGTTCCAGATCGCGCTGGGCGACGGCATGGTGTTGATACAGGTCCTGCTCGCGCGTGTAGTTCTTATCTGCCAGGCGGTAGGAGTCAGCGGCTTTCAAATAGGCGTCCAGCAACTGCGAGTAGTCGGGGCTGCTCACTTCCAGCATCGGCTGGCCGACCTTCACCTGCTGTCCGGGCACCACCAGGATGCGGCTGACCGGGCCGCCGACCTGCGTGATCACCGGTGTGGTCTTGAAGGCGTTATATGCGACGGCGCCGGTGAGGCGAAGCGTGCGCGTCAGCCGTGTAGGCTCGACCGTGACTACCTGCACATGCGACATCTGGTCTTCGGGAATGGTGAAGAGCTGAGGTACTGCAGAAGTCGCGGCGGTCGCAGAAAAGGACGTCATCTTGCTCGCATGTTCGCGATCCTTTGAACTGCAGGCCGTAAGGACACATACGAAAGCGAGCGTCGCCGCGCGTTGCAGTCTGCGTCTGCGGCGGGTCATCGGCGTAGCGGTCATGGCAGGCTCCTGGTTCCTACTGCTTCGCGAAGCTGTTCGAGTGCAATCAGATACGAAGCGAGCGCCTGGCGGTACGCCAGCTCTGTGGCGCGATAACTTCGCTCGGCGTCGAGATAATCAAGCAGGCTTGCGGCACCATGCCGGTAGGAATATTCGCTGATGTCGCGGGACTGCTGCGCCTGGTCGAGATAGCCGGAGCGATAGAGCCCGACAATCTGATCGTTCGAGCGCAGATTTTCAAAGGCGTCGCGCACATCTGTCATAACCTGGCCGCTCGCGAACTTTTGCTGCTCCTGAGCCTGGGCGATGGCAAAGCCGGTGCGCGCGATCTCTCCCTGATTGCGGTCGAAGATGGGCAGCGGTATCTGCCCGAAGAGCGAGATGTTGTTGATGTCGCCGAGGTGCGTGTAGCTGACTTGCGCGGTGACGTCCTTTTTCGCGATGGCCTTCTGTAACTGGTACTGACTGTTCGCGGAAGTGACACCCTGCTGCGCCGCCCGCAGATCCGGCCTGGTCTGCAAAGCCTTTGCCTGAAAGTCTTCGAGGTTGCCCTTGACCGGCTGATAGTCAAAGTTGCCGGCTACGTCGTAATCCGCGCTGATCGATTCATATCCAAGCAATTGCCGCATATCGGAGAGCCCCTGTACCCGGGCAAGTTGGGCCGCGGAGACATCCGTCTGGAAGAGAAGCAACTGCAGCTTGATCTTAAGAAGATCGTCTTGGCTGATGTCGCCTGCTTTATAGCGTGCCTCACCGATGTCCACCGTGTTCTGAAAGCTCTTCAAATCTTCGTGGGCCAACGCCAGCGTCGATTCGGCGAGCTCGACGTTGATGAATTGCGAGGCAACGTTGAAGGCCAGGCTGCGCTCGTTGTCGGCGACCTGCGAGCGCGTCACGGCGGTCTGATCCCTGGCGGCCTGCAGGCGATGTTGCCGCTTCTTGCCGCGCTCAAAAAGATAGCTGAGGCCCAGGTCGAACTGAGCAGTGTTGTCGAGGTAGTCGGACGTGAATTGGCTGGGCGAGAAGACCGGAAGGAACTGCGAATCACCCAGCAGCACCGGATCGGGCCGCAAATTTGCCGTGGTCTCTTCTGCCTGGCTTTGCTGGATCGTGGTGCGCGCCGCCAGCAGGTTGTGATTATGTTCGAGCGCCATCCGGATGGCGTCTTCGAGCGTAACGCTGACGGCTCCCGGCTTCTGGGCAAGCGTCTGCGCCTGTGGTGGCGGCGACGGGCTTTGAGCAGGTGGGGATTGCGCGCCGGCCAACTCAAGGAAAAACGCGGCAGCTAGCAAAACAGAAAAACGCAAACGCTGTGAACGCATGGCGATCAGCCTTCGTAATCAGGAGGGCAGTAATACGGATTGGCGTGCGACAGGCAGCACGTAGAAGAGGCAGCGGCTATGCAGGCGGGGAGCGCGCGGGAATCTGCCGCGCGATGGGACCAGGAGTGAAGCGACGCTGGTGCGGTTCGGGCGTAGATCCTGTAGGTATCAATGCGCAAACGCGAGCGCTTGCCGGCGCGGGCTCGATGGCTTGATGGCTCAAATGGCAGATCGGGCAGGTGTCGGGCGAAGTCGTGGCATGTTGATGCCAAACCACACCGAGAGTGGTACCCATCAGTAGCGCGATGAGCACTATCGGCAATGCCAGACGCCAGATTTTCCTCTGATTAGACACGTTTGAGAGGCATCCCAAGCTTGCGCATGGAGCGTAGGTAGTTTAGTCCAGAAGTCGATTCCTGGCCATTTTGCCTCGTTTCCACGCGTTCGACTGCCCTCCGCCCCTTGAAACTGATCGAAATCATCCGCTCCAGTGGACGATGTCGCTGCCGTTTCGGAACGCCAGCAAACTTCTGCGAGGAGCCTGCTCCGTGCCCCTTACGGCGATACTGGTTACTGTGCGGCGAGGGCGCGCTTTGCCGCCAGCTTGCCCACCTTGCGTCGGATTCGCTTTGCCGTCCCGTTCAGCCACAGTCGGCTGGAGGTCATCCGCAGCTTCATCAGCTCAGCTCCAGACAACTGACCCTGCGAACCCTCCAGCTTCTCCAGCCTGCGGCACTCGCGCAGGTACACGAAGCTGTCCGTCATGCTGGTGAAGTGCATGATCTCCGGCTTTACCGGTTCTCCGGCCTTTGAGAAGTGGCACTCGCCGTGAATGGTGTCGATCACCAGCGGGCCCGTCGCGTTCAGTGGCGTCCACATACCGCCGGGCGCCATGTCCGTGAGTGGGACCTTGTGCAGCGCCATTGCGACCGAATACAACGCCTCATCGGCAAGTCCTCCGCCCCGGAAGGTCCGGAATCCCAGCTCGCTGGCACGGTCAATCAGACTTCGCGCCGTCTTAAACACCGCCGCCGCTCCGGCGTTCTTCTTGAAGTAATAAATGCCGCCGTTGAACTTCGGCAGGCCGCTCAGCTCGAAGTGCGTCAGGACACGATCGACATCCATAAATTCGTCCTTTTCGCCCTGATGCAGTATCCGCCGCCCGCATGCCCCGAAGTCATTGCCGCGGAACGCCGTCCAGAACGCGTCCAGCTTGCGGACGACCAGGCAATCGCTGTCGATAAACAGCGTCTCGTCAAACGGGCTGTAGAGATCGAGATAAAGCTTCTGCCCGACATCGGAGCCGTATGCGGGGTTGTGATCGACTCTGATGTCGAACAGGTTCAGCAGTTCGGGATCCTCGGAATCCGTCACCACGGCGCGCGGCACATCGGGATCGTGCAGCCTGAGCGAGCGCGCGAGCGCCTTTGCCAGCTCCAGAAAAACCGGCTTTCCGAATGCCAGGGTAAGAACACCGCGCTGCGGCATCGTGGGGGAGTCTCCTCGTCCAGGGTTGCCGGATCGGAACAACAAAACCCGCAGCCACGCGGGTCTTCCAATATGGTAGCAGCGGGCGTCAGCCGGGCTAACAACCGCGTGAAAGCGCCGCAGATCGGCCGCTGTTGGCCGGCAATACACTAGAGATATGATCCGCAGCTATCTCGGTCACGCGCCCGTCATTCCGTCATCCTGCTACGTCGATATCTCCGCCCAGGTGCTCGGTGAGGTCACTCTCGGCGAGCACGCCAGCGTGTGGATGAACGCCGTCCTGCGCGGCGACGTGCATTCCATCCGGCTGGGCGCCAACTCTAACGTGCAGGACTGCGCCCTGCTGCACGGTATGCGCTACAAGTGGCCAGTCGTCGTGGGCGACTGGGTCACCATCGGCCACAACGCGACGGTGCACGGCTGCGTCATCGAAGACACCTGCCTCATTGGAATGGGCGCCGTCATCCTGAATGGAGCGCGGATCGGCGAAGGCTCCATCATCGCCGCCGGCGCACTCATTCCTGAGGGAACCATCGTGCCGCCGCGTACCCTCTGGGCCGGCCTTCCGGCCAAACAGCGCCGCGAACTGGGCGACAAAGACCGCGAGCAGATACTGATGTATGCGCGCAACTATCTCGACTACACGAATACATATCTCGAAGAGCAGAAGCAGTGGAAACCGGCCGCGGAGTAGTCTCTAACACCAGGAGGGAGTCATGAAGCGCTGCACGCATCTCGACCAAATACAGGATGTAGCGCCGCATACCCGCGGTTGCGAAGAGTGCCTGAAAATGGGCGACACATGGGTTCACCTGCGCCTTTGTCTGGAATGCGGGCACGTCGGCTGCTGCGACTCCTCTAAGAACAAGCACGCCACCAAGCACTTCCACACGACGAAGCATCCCATCATGCGCTCCATCGAGCCCGGCGAAACCTGGGGCTGGTGCTACGTGGACCAGATGCAGCTCGATTTCGAGTGACGCGCGAAGATCGAGCCGCATCTGCTCCTGCATCAACTCTTCTTCTGCGTAGCGCGCAACATCTGGAAGAACGTGTCCCCGCGCACCACTTGAAAATCCGCGCCCAGTAACGCAACAAGGTTCTTCGCATCCGTGGGCGTCATGTTCCACGACTCCAGCCCGGCCGCCACAAACAGCGGAGCCGAGCCATCCCATGCCGCCGCGACCGCAGCAAGCTGCGTCTGCCCGCTGGCCAGATCGTTGACGCCCATCAGTGTGGCCACCGGCATGCCGTCGATAAAGCTGACCTGGCTCGACGATTCATAGTTATAGACAATGCCCAGCAGCCCCGGAATGTTGCGCTTGTAGCGATCGACAATCGATGCTGTGAGCGGCAGATCTGTCGTGGCATTGCGATTGTAGGCAAACAGCGTATCCATCCCGGTGGCCTGCATGTATGCGTTGCTGCGTTGCGTGTAGCCCTCAAGCGCCGACGCCGGCCACACTGCCGGATAGGTATAGCCCGCGCCTGACGGGCCCGTCATCAGCAGATCGTTCGCTGTCGCGGTGCTTTGATAGTAGGCAAAAATCGCCGGCCCGATGTCGTACAGAAACGGGCTGATGCTCCAGTTCAGCGGAACCGCGCCGCGTCCCGCATCGTCCCACATATCGCGCATGCGGTGCTGGTTATACTGCGCGTTGTCGCCCTCCACCATCGTCAGCGTCAGGTAAATCTTGTTTGCGACCTTCGGCACCGGCGGATGTGTGATGCGCGAGGGGATCGGCGCCGGTGCGCCGCCCGCGAACACCGAGCCGTTGATGTAGAAGTCCGCCGCGACCACCGGCGAGGCATACTGCCCGCACAGCGCCACACCGGGCTGCTCGTGGCCTTGCGGGAACCAGCCCAGATAAGGCGTGTCCGGTTGCGCGCGCTTCAGGATCTGCGTGAACAGCGCCGTCTGCGCCGGGTCCTCAGGATCGAGCCAGAAGACCGGCGCCTGCGCGGCGACGATGTAGTCGCGGAAGTTTGGATTGCCCTGCTCAACGCTGGGCGCTGTGCTGGTTGCCGAAACGACATACTCATTCCACATCTCGCAGGAGAGTGTCAGTTTTTTCGTGCCTGCCGGAGGCACAAATTTGTAGATGAAGTATTCCGTACCATCCGCGAAACGCCATCCGCTCGCCGTCTGCGAGCTGTCCAGGTCGAAGATGTACGGCGCCTCACCCGAGCTTCCTGGCTGAAAGGACGCAATCGCGTTGCCGTCCGCCGTCACCGTCACCTGATCCACTGCCGGTCCCCACCCATCGCTCGTATAGGCATCCGTCCAGCGCACATACACCGCGCCGCCGCTGGTCAGGAACGGCGTCAGGTCCGCGGTGTAGACCGCCTTGTTCGAGCCATCGGTTATAGGCTGCGACACCTGCAGCAGCGTGGTCCACTGCACGTTCGTCACCTGCACGGAATTGGTCGGACTGATCGCCGTCAGGATGCGCTGCGGCATCTTCGGCCAGATCTTCTCGAAAGCCCACTGGTACGCGGCCAGGCCGTTTGCGAACTGGCCAGTCAGGTCCTCGATGACGTTCAGCTGATGCGCCTTCGCCAGCGCCGCCGTAGAGATCACGCCGCCGCGCATGCTCGCAATCGCGGTTGCGACATTCACCGTGTCCGGCACATTCACGTCATACACCACAGCGCCGCGGATCTCGGAGCGATACTTTGCCAGAAACTCCCACGGATCGGTGCTCACGCGATGCGGCACCTTGATCGTGTTCAGCCACGTCTGGTTGGTCGTGTCCGTGCCCCAGTAGAAATAGAGCCGCGGCCGCCTCCGGTTCACCTGTCCCTGCAGGCTCACCAGCAGGCACTGCTCATCGCCAGTGAGCGCGGAGAGATCAGCAGCATCTAGAAACTGTGCCGGTGGGAAGGCCGGCAGCACGCCAGTGGAAGCGCCGTGCGAGCTGGGAGTTGCGGCAAAGCCGGGTAACGCGCGGGTGCCGGCAGCAGCGCCGGTCAAAGCAAGGAAGGTGCGGCGGGACAACGTGCTCAGGGGTGCGGACATGCTCTCTCCTCAGGGGGGTTGGAGGGTTGCAGGTAACGACAAACGGATTTTCGCGGCTCTAAGATAGCGTTATCAGAGAGCACGCGAACTGTAGAAAATTCGCGCGCAGTTGTCAAATCTGCTACTCGGCCTTTTCCACATCACGCATGAAGCAATTCAGCGCGGCAGCACTTCATATGGCCGCATCATCTCGTTGTCCTCGTGCTCCAGGATGTGGCAGTGCCACACGTATCGCCCGGCGTAGCCCTCGAAAGGAACAATGATCCGCGTCACCATCCCGGGATCGGCGCGCACCGTATCTTTCCATCCCGCCTCATGGGCTTCCGGCGGCTGCGCCGGCCCGGTGAAACGCAAAGTACCCTTCGCCTGAAACTCGAATGCATCAAATCGGCGTCGGTCCAGAATCTGTAACCGTACAAGATGCAGATGGATCGGGTGCGAATCATCCGTCAGATTCACCAGCTCCCATATCTCTGTCGTGCCCAGGACCGGTTTTTCGGTCACCGGCGCATGCCACGGCGTGTTGTTCAGCAGCATGCCCATCGACCGCTGCACGTCATCCATCCGTTCATCCAGCGTCAGGCGCCGCGTTCGCACCGCTGCTGCCGCATCGAGCCGCAGCGGAGAGCGCAGCGTTGCGGGCGACGCGCTCGTGTCGCCATTCCCCTTTGCAGCCACGCGGAATTCCATGATGTCAAACGCATCGCTTACCAGCTTCACGCGGGAGCTCGCCATCGCCGCAAAATCGACGATCATATCCACGCGCTCCGCCGGCGCCAGGGGCACGCGCTTCACCGCAACTGGAGCGCTCAGCAATCCCTGATCATTGCCAATCGCGTGCATCGCTGCCTTGTTCGCAAGCGAGATGCGATAGAAGCGCCCATTCGATCCGTTCATGATGCGCAACCGGTAACGTCGCGGCTCGACATCCAGAGACGGCAGCAGCTTTCCATTCACCAGGATCGCGTTGCCAAACACCTCCGGCACCCACGGCCGCTCCGGATGCTCCGACACCGGATAGACAAGCTGGCCGTCTTTGCCCAGCAGCCGGTCCGTAAGCAGCAGCGGCGCTTCATATTTGCCCGACGGCAGATTTAGCGCTGCCTCATGCGCATCGCGCACGATGAACAGTCCCTGCATCCCGGCGTAAATGTTGAGCCGATTAATTCCCATGGTGTGGTCGTGATAAAAGAGCAGCGCCGCGTCCTGCTTTGACGGATAAAAACACGTCTGCTGCTTGCCCGGCACAATCCACTCTTCCGGATAGCCATCGCTCGCCGCCGGTGTTCTGCCGCCATGCAGATGAATCACCGAGCGCACTTCCGGCAGCGACCTGTCCGCTCCATGCAGCGTGTGGTCGATGGGCAGAAAATGCCGTGCCGGCAGTTCATTCGCCCACTCCACGATCGCGCCTTCGCCGCTCTTCACCTCAATCGTCGGCCCGGGAAAACTGTCTTCAAAGCTCCACATCCGCGTCGGAGGCAGGTCGCGATGCACCTTCTGCCGCACCTCGCGCATAGCCATCCGGTAATAGGGAATCTGTTGTTGCGGCCGCTCCGGATTCGCCCGCATCCCCGCCGGCTTCATCACGCGCGGCATCGGCAGCGGATCGACAAACGGCGACAACGTCGCCGGATCAAGCGCGTCCTTACCCAAATCTTTGGCATGTGGCCGATCCATGCCGGCGCCGGCCAGCGCCATCGTGCCGCTCCTTAGAAAATCGCGGCGCGTCAAAGGAAACAAGTCGTTCATCATCCTCACAAAAGAAAAGAGGATACCCGCTGCGTGCGGGTACCCTTCAAAGAACTTAAAAAGCCACCAGTGGTTTTCGCTTCAGCAATCTACCACCTGCCATGTCCGGGACCGTTGGTCTGCAGGCCCGTGTTCTCATCCAGGAAGAACGGCCGGTTATTGCCGCCCCGCTGCCAGAAATCGAACATCCCGTTCACCGTTCCCGCAAGCGCGTCGAACGAACCGTTTCCAATCCGCTGCCCTTCCAGCCAGTTGTCTTCGATGAACCGGATGATCGAGGTCTGGTCGGTCAGCGTATGGTCTACGTAATTCTGCTTCGACCAGGGAGAGATCAGCATCAGCGGCAGCCGCGGACCATAGCCGCAACGGCCCTGCGCATGCGGTCCCGAAACTCCGGGCAGCGCTGAATCCGTCCCGTTGCCGCAGGCTCCTGTCCCGGTCAGCGCATCCGCCGCCGTTGTCGACTGGTTCACGATCTGGCCTAGCTGGTGGTCATACCAGCCATCCGAGTCGTCGTAGTTGATGAACACCGCGGTCGAGTTCCAATCGCGCTGCTGCTGCAGGAAGTTGATGACCTTCACCACGAAGGCTTGCTCATCCACCGGATCGGAATAGCCGGCATGCGCATCCTGGTAGCCCGGCGCCTTCAGGAAGCTCACAGCCGGAAAGTTCCCCACTTCCACTGCCCTGAAGAAATCATCTGTATCGTATTGATGATTCGCCTGGTCCGTCTGGCCGATCGACCATGACGAAGACGGTCGCATATGCTTCGGGTTAGCAGTGGATGCGTAATACTGGAATGGCTGGTGATGCGGAATGTAATCCGCCTTTTTCGTGTTCGTGATTGACGAAGTATGCGAGCGCGAGCAGCCTGAGCTGCCATCTGCATTCTTCTTCGTCAGATCGAAGCCGCCTTCAAAGAATCCCCAGGTCACCCCGCGCGCATTCAGCAGATCGCCGATATTCTGCCCGGAAAACTGCACTTGCGCGCCGGTCGTCGTCGAGCACACATCGCCGATGGGATCCGCATCGCTGATCAGTGTGTAGCCGCCCTCGCCGTCCTCGATGACGTCGCCCCCGGCATTTACCTGGTCAGTCACGCCGTTGGTCTGTCCCGAAATCAGGTTGATCGCTCCCGGTGTCGACGGCCCAAAGTTCGTGTCATAGGAGTTGTCGTTCATCGCGAAGCGCTGCGCGTAATTCCATAGCGCCGTCACGGTATTGCCGTCGTAGTAGCCCATCACCAGCGCGTTTGTCGTATGGCCACCCGGCGGTGGTCCCGGCGTGCCCGTGTATTGCGGGAACGCGTCCATCAGTCCGCCGTGGAAGGCCTGCTGCTCCGGCGTGTAATCGTGATCCTGGTCCGCGGTCGCTGCCTGCGAGCGATCAAGGCGGAAGGGATTGCTCGCCCCGCTCGCGTTGCCCGCCTTGTTCAGCAGATTTGGATTGTTGTAGAGCAGCGCATCCGTATAGCCGTTTACGGAAGGCGTGCCGGGCGCAGCAAAGAAGCGCGGCTCATTGCCAGGGTTCACCGCATAGGGATAGGTGCCGAAATAATGATCAAAAGAGATGTTTTCTCCGAAGATCACTACTACATGTTTGATCGGGGTAGCAGTGGAACCGTCGTGCTCCGCGCGCACAGCGACAGGAGCCAGGATCTGCGTAGCGCACATCAGTGCCGCCACGGGGATTACGATTGCTTTGTGCATCACTGTTCCTCTTGCGGCCATTCAGCCGGCAAGAGAAGGAATAAGTTGCGTTCCCACGTCCCCGCGTCACGGGGGCGTTATAGTTTCGAGAAAAGATGCAGGCATGCCGAGCCAATCAGTCTTTTCCGACATCGCGCAGGATTCCGTCACAGACGGGTTGCCAGTCGCCTGCCGCGATTGTTAACGTTTGTCCGCGGCAGCCGGAAGCAGCATGGTGTCGCAGCACAGATTTCCGCAGGAGATTGAGAATCCATGAGCAAGGTACGCGTACTCGTCGGCACCCACAAAGGCGCATTCATCCTCACTGCGGACGGCAAGCGCCAGAAGTGGGAGGTCAGCGGCCCGCACTTCGCCGGATGGGAGGTTTACCACATGAAGGGCTCGCCCGCTGACCCGAACCGCCTGTACGCTTCGCAGACCAGTGGTTGGTCCGGCCAGGTCATCCAGCGCTCCGACGATGGCGGCGAAACCTGGGAGCCGGTCGGCAACAAGTTTACGTATGAAGGCACACCCGGCACCCATCAGTGGTACGACGGCACGCCACACCCCTACGAGTTCAAACGCGTCTGGCACATTGAGCCATCACTCACCGATCCGGACACGGTCTATGCAGGCGTGGAAGACGCCGCCATCTTCCAGTCCACTGACGGCGGCAAGAACTGGAAGGAGTTCCCCAGCCTGCGCGAGCACGATACCGCCAAAGGCTGGCAGCCCGGGGCGGGCGGCCTGTGCCTGCACACCATCGTGCTCGACCCCAGCGACCCCCAGCGTATGTTCATCGCGATCTCTGCCGCCGGTGCATTTCGTACGGATGACGGTGGCAAATCTTGGAAGCCCATCAACCGAGGTCTCCATTCCAAATACATCCCGAATCCGACCGCCGAGGTTGGCCACTGCGTGCATCGTATCGCCATGCACAAAACCCGCCCCGGCGTGCTCTTCATGCAGAAGCACTGGGACGTCATGCGCTCCGACGATGCCGGCGACAATTGGCACGAGATCAGCGGCAACCTGCCCACCGACTTTGGCTTTGTTATCGATGTTCACGCGCACGATCCGGAAACCATCTACGTCGTCCCCATCAAGAGCGATGCCGAACATTTCCCGCCCGATGGCCAGTTGCGTGTCTACCGCAGCCGCACCGGTGGCAACGACTGGCAAGCGCTGACCAACGGCCTGCCGCAGAGCAACTGCTTCGTGAATGTGCTGCGTGACGCCATGGCCGTCGACACCATGGACAAATGTGGCATCTACTTCGGCACAACCGGCGGACAGGTCTACGGCTCGGCCGATGCCGGCGACACCTGGGCGCCCATCGTGCGCGATCTGCCCGCCGTCCTCTCCGTAGAGGTGCAGACGCTTTCGTGACTCCCGAAAGAGTGACCAAAAAAACGTGATCCAGACGGTGACAATCCGCGTCGCACTGCCGGCCCACCTGCGCACGCTCGCTCGCAGCGGCGCGGAGGTCGCGGTGGATGTCCCCGTGCCTGTGACCCTCTGCTCAACGCTGGACGCGCTGGAGGCGCGCTATCCCATGCTCTGTGGTACCATTCGCGATCACGACACGCTCAAGCGCCGGGCTTTCATCCGTTATTTCGCTTGCGAGCAGGACCTGTCGCACGATCCGCCGGAGACGCCGCTGCCCGAGCCGGTCCTCGCCGGCCGCGAGCCACTCATCGTTCTTGGCGCCATCGCCGGCGGCTAGCTGCCTTTCAAGAGCTCTTTCACTCAGACCGGAATGCGCTCTGGCCTAGTTAACGGCTGGAGCATCATTCTTCCACCCTCGTTATCTCGACCGGAGCGGCGCATATCCGCGACGGAAAGGCGCGCAGTGGGAAGATCTGCGTTGGATGCGCCTGCTGGCCGAACCACTCCATTTGCCGCGTCTTCGACATCATCCATTCGCGCGTGGCCGCATCTGGTTTAGGATGAGGCAGAGGTGCCCAATGCTTAGCTGGATCATCGGTCCTGCGCTCATCACCCTCGGTTGGCTTGCCGCAATTGCGACCACCCTCGTCGCACGCCGGCGTCGACAACTAAGGTAAAAACTATCCGCTCCAGGCGACCTTCCTGCACCTTACGGCCAGCCTCGCTGGAAATATGTGCCTGCCACAATGCCGTGCTGGAGCGCGACATCACCTCCGGGCCTCGCCGCATCAAAATCAGGCAGAGGTCAGCACGATGGATACCCGAATACTCGTTCCCGCACTCATTGTTGTCGCCATCCTCATCGTGATCGCAGTGGCGCTGGCCGCACGCCGCCGCCGAAGCCATCAGCTCAGGCAGCGCTTCGGTCCGGAGTACGACCGCACCGTAGTCCAGCAGCGTGGCGATTCCCGCCGCGCCGAAGAGACGCTGGCAGAGCGCGAAAAGCGCGTTGAAACATTCAGTCTTCGCACCCTCACCCCGGTGGACCGCGAAGCCTACTCAATGGAGTGGGCTACTGTGCAGCGCCGCTTCGTCGATGACCCGTCCGCCGCTGTCGGCACTGCAGATCGACTGGTCAGCCGCGTGATGACAGACCGCGGATATCCCATGACAGACTTCGAGCAGCGCGCCGCGGACATCTCCGTTAGCTACCCGGCAGTAGTGCAGAACTATCGCGCCGCCCACGACATCGTGCAGCGCCACGCCGACGGCCACGCCACAACGGAAGAGCTGCGCCAGGCCATGGTCCACTACCGTTCACTTTTCGATGAGCTGCTCGCGCCGGCTGAGCCGTCCAAAATCGAGCCCATCAATACCGGCAGACGCAAAGGAGTTGCTCATGAGCGTGCTTCGTAAGCAGGAATCGTTTCCCACCACAGACGTCGTCGCCCGCGAAAACAGGGTTCCTGTTCAGCCCGCTGCGACTGATCGGATCGACGAAACAAACATCGATCCGGCTACCCGCCGCCCGCCGCAGTCCGTCGCAACTCCGGTGACAGATGATGCCAGCAATCGCGCTATGGACGGAAGTGACGACACCTATGACGGCGAGATCGTGACCTCGTCCATGGATGAGGCGCCCCCGGTGACACCGCGGCCCGGCGCATCGCCGCGTTCCAACCAGCGACCTGAGCCACAGGCCTCAGCCTCGCAAACCGGTCGGGAGGAAAACCACCTGTTTGATGAAGAAGAGTTGCGCGACTTTCGCGCGCGGTGGGACCAGGTTCAGACCTCCTTCGTAGATGAGCCGCAACATGCCGTTGAGCGGGCAGATGCTCTCGTAGCTACGGTCGTAAAGCGCATCGCCGATCAGTTCTCCGAAGAGCGCGCAAAGTTGGAGAAGCAGGGAGGCCGTGGCCAGGACGCGTCCACCGAAGATCTGCGTCAGAATTTCAGGCACTATCGCGCCTTCTTCGACCGGCTGCTCGGCTTCTAACCCGCTACTTCATCGAATCCCGAAGCGTCACCAGGGATTGATCCATATGCCGCAGATGGATCAGTCCCTGCCGCGGATATTCAACGTCGAGGATCGTGTACACCGTCAGCGTCACAGCCGCCGCCAGCGCAATCATATACAGCCAGTCGCGCGGCCCCGCCTTCATGCTGTAACCCGCCATCAACGCGCTGCCGCAGCTGAAGGCGAAAAGCAGCCAGTACACCACCGCGGGCGGATGCATGTTGAAGGCATTCTGCCGCGTCGATGTGATGTCGATCATGTCATTCAGCGCGGGTAGAAGCAGCTTCGTCGCATCCGGATTCGCGCCCCGTGCTGTAGCCGCCGCCATCGACTGCCGCCATATCGCGAGCTGCAGCCGCGCGCTCTCCGGCGAAATCTCCGGTCCCACCGCATCGAACAGGTGCAGCCGTGAGGTCGTGTAATCGCGGAAGAGCTGCCGCAGCTCCGGCTGGGCGTCGACCGGCAGCAGGTCCAGCCGCAGGTACGCCGTACCGATATCGCTTACCTCCTGGGTCAGCAACACGCGATGATTGTCATAGCGTGAGATCGCTCCGGAAAAAGTAAACGCCAGCAACAATCCAAACAGTCCGAAGATCGCTCCCTCGATCGCGCTGCTGCTATCGGCCACGCCGTGCCGCCTGCGCAGCCGCCGCCCCGCTTCCAGCAGCACGAGCATAGCGGGAAACAGCAACAGCGCGGCCATGGCAGGGAAGGTCGTCATCTGTTTATGTCACTGAAGCGGATACAATTTTATATTCCGGAAGTAAACCTCGGCGCCCTCGGACTGGATCAGGATCTTGCCTTCTTTCGGAAACGGGTCCGTGCCCTCATTCACCAGCTTGCCGTTCACGTACTGCCGCACAGTGTTGCCCTCGGTCACCAGCTCCAGCAGGTTCCATTTGCCGTGCGGCTTCTCCACCTCGCCCGTCGGCGAGCGGAAGCCCTCCACATTCTGCCAGGCCGCCTTGTCGAAACGCGGAATCAGCAGCGCGCTTCCCGGTGGTCCGGTCACGCGCTTGCCATCGCGCCCGGTCAGCGCCGCGCCATCCGTCATCCAGAAGTCGCCCGTACCCCCTTCGCACACCTGAAACTCGATAGAGCGCGGCCACACCTTCTGCTCACCCTCGACGTTATAAAGGATGCCGCTGTCCCGCGCCTTTCCCGCGCGCTCGCCATAGGTGCCTTCACCCCATTTGAATTCCGCGCGCAGGTAGTAGTCGTGGAACGGCTGCTTCGTGATCAGGTAGCCCATCTCCTTGCCCGAGATGTGAATCACCCCATGCTCCACCGTGAACACATGCTCCAGATCGGAGTTCAACCCCTTGGTCTTCAGGAAGCTGTCGAACGCGTCCAGTCCATGCCCGTCGAACAGCACCTCTGCCGGCCCATGCGGCGGGATGGCTGGCTTGTCCGCAGCGCTTGCTGTCGCCCAAGCCATGCAGCCGAATCCAACCACCAGCACTCCAAATGTCCCTGCCGTCATGAGGTTCCGAGTCATGCTCGCCATTCTAACCGTCAGCTTCTGTCCGGCCGCCCGACATCTTCCGGTGGCGCCGCGCTCTGTCCTTGACAGCCCACCCGCATTGCGCAGAAGATGAGCGCCCCTCCCAAATTCCCCCACAAAACCGGGTCAAAATCTTTTCTTCGAAGGCGAATCATGACGACACGAAATGGCATGAGCATCTGCGCTCTTGCGTGCTTTACGGCCCTCAGTCTTCCCTGCATAGCGCAAGACAATCCGTGGAACGGATCGTGGAAAATCGATCGCTCCACCCTCAAATACGACGGACCCACCATGTCCATAGCCACGGATGCCGACGGCTACACCATCACCCGCGGCGGCGAGGCGCACCCCAAGGTGGTTTGCAACGGGCAGCCCAACGCTCCCTATCACGGCACCGTGACCACCTGCACCAAAAACGGCACAGGCTATGACCTGGAGAACACCCGCGACGGCAAGACCGTCAGCAAGGTGAAGGTCGAGCCATCGGCCGATGGTAAGACGACGACCGAGACAGTGAACATTACCCCGCCGGACGGTAGCAGCCCATACACCATCACTGTCATGTCGAAAAAGGTTTCGGCAAAGGGCAACTCTGTCACATGGAAGGAAACCGGATTTACCGAGTCACAGGACACCGGCGTACTTTCGATCCAGGTCAACGGCGACAGCATCGACTTCAAGGAGACGGACAACGACAAGCCGCTGACCCTCAAGTTGGACGGCACGCCGGAAAAGTTCGGCAGGGGAACCATCTCCATCAAGCAGGATGGACCACGCACCCTGAAGGTGACCTACAGCGACAGCGACGGAAAAGTGGGACGGGAAAACACCTTCGTCCTGAGCCCCAACGGCAAAACCGTCAAGGAAACAGACGTCACCCCGTCGCCCGCAGCCTCGACCATGTCGGTGATGTTCCACAAGTCGTAGTGAGCTGCAACACAACACGATCGTCGCATGTCTTTCATACGACATGCGACGACCGGCCGATTTCCTACGATCCATTCGTCCATGTGCGCGCCATAAAACGGCCGGGGTGCCCGCAGAGCACATGCAACGCCTTCGATACATTTCGAGCGCGAGCTTCCGGCGATTTGAGTTGAGCAAAATAGCGCAGCACCTCTTTCTTGCGACTCGGTGCGAGCGCCGCCCAATTCTTCCCCGCTGTCTCGTTCTCACGGAGGGCCCTCGAGAACCATGGCGGCATCGGGTGCTGCGGCCCGTTGCGATAGCTCCCATCAAAAGCAAGCTCGACATTCACTACGCTACCCACACAGACTGCAGCCTTGGCGCGCATTCCGCCATTCAGGTACAAATAGAAGCCTCCGTCACCAGCCGGCATCAGGTTCGTGCCCCAAGCATCTTCAGGCTCGCCATTGATGCGCACGGGCACTGGAAGCGGCTTACGCCAACCCGGTTTCAGCCGCTCCACTCGGGAAGCACTAACCGAGACAAACGGATTGATGCCACGAATCTCCACCAGCGCTCTGAATGCGGAATTCGACAGAACGATTCGGCACCCCCCGTGTCAGCCGCCCCTCCGCACAGCTTACTTCGCCGCTTGATTTGCCCTATGTGCTTGACGCCGTCGGCACCGGTCCCGGGTGGCGCTCCGCGTAGTTGGCCCGGTGCCACCAGTACGGATACGCGGCGGGCTGCGCACTGGCCTCGTCCAGCTTCGCAACCTGCGCTTCGGTCAACTTGAAATCGGCCGCGGCCAGGTTCTGCTTCAACTGCTCCGCATTGCGCGCGCCGATGATGACGCTCGAGATGGATGGCCTTTGCAGTAGCCAGTTGATCGCCACCTGCGGCACGCTGCGCCCAGTCTCTTTCGCCACCGCATCGAGAGCATCGACCACGGTGTAAAGGTGCTCGTCCGGGACCTGCGGCCCCCGGTCGGCGGTCTTATGCAACCGGCTCGTCTCCGGCAGCGGCTGGCCGCGGCGGACCTTGCCCGTCAATCGGCCCCAGCCGAGCGGGCTCCACACCAGCGTCCCCACCCCTTGGTCCAGCGCCAGCGGCATCAGCTCCCATTCGTACTCGCGGCCTACCAGCGAGTAGTAGCCCTGGTAGCCCACATACCGCGCCCACCCATATCGATCCGACACGGCGAGTGACTTCATCAGCTGCCAGCCGGAAAAATTCGAGCACGCAAGGTAGCGCACCTTGCCCGAGCGCACCAGCGTGTTTAACGTGTCCAACGTCTCTTCCACCGGAGTCAACGCGTCGAAGCCGTGCATATGGTAAACGTCGACGTAATCCGTGCCCAGCCGCTTCAGGCTCGCGTCTACTGCGTCCAGGATGTGATAGCGCGAACTGCCGCCGGCGTTTGGGCCTTCGCCTGTCGGGAAGAACGCCTTGGTGGAGAGCAGCACGTCGTGCCGCTTGCCCTCGATCGCCTTGCCCAGAATCTGCTCCGACAAGCCATTCGAGTAGCCGTCCGCCGTATCGAAAAAGTTCACGCCCGCATCCAGGCACAGACCGACGAGGCGCTTCGCCTCTTCCACATCGGTCGCGCCCCAGGCGCGGAAGAACTCGTTACCCCCACCAAACGTGCCTGTGCCAAAGCACAGGACAGGGACCTTCAAACCGGAGCGGCCAAGCAGTCGATATTCCATATGCACCCAGATGAGTATCGCCGCTGTGAGGATGCAGCTACTCAGCAATCCTGTGGAATGCGGTGTCCATCCCCGGCGGCGAAGGCACGGGAATCTGCTGCGCATCCAGCGGAACCAGCCGCTGGCCCTCCATCCGGAAAAGCGAAGCTCCCTCGCCCGCAATCAGCGTGTAGACAGTTGCGGTTGGGTCGGATGTGCCTTTGCCGGTTGTCCACGAGCCCGTCATGATGCTGGTCAGCGTGCCGCCGGGCGCGTCCTTGTACGTGCGCCGCAGCACAAACGGCATCTCGTCCGGCGCACGATAGAGAACCAGATGTTCCGCCACGCCGCTGCAGTCTCCGCACGGCGCCTTACGATCGTAGGCCGCCAACTCCTTCATCTCCGACACCACCGGCGGATGCGCCTCTTCCGGCCCCAGCGGATCGCCCGTCACCGTGAGCTGGATCGTGATGGTCTTCTCCGGAGTCGCGGCACGGGACGTGGATGAGCCGTAGACCAGCGTCAGCTCCCCCTCGCCTGCGCCGGTCGCGCGCCAGGCAAAGCTGCTGGTGCCCTCGTTGCTCATGCGTCCGCCAAAGACGCGTTGCGCCGTGCCCAGCTCTGCAAGCTGCGCCGGCGCATGCCCCCGGATGCTCCACGTGCGCCCGGTCACCGGCTCCGCCGGCAGGTCGATGCGCAGCAGATCGCCCGGATGCAGCGCCAGCTGCACGCGCTCGCCGTCGCTATCGTTCAGCCGCACCGTGACGGCGTGAGCGGTCATAACAAGAAAAGCAGCAGCAAGAACAAGCCATGAGGTCGCACGCAGCATGGCCAGCATTCTAGCCTTACGTCCTCGGCAGATACACTAGAAAGCATCTGTTATGAGCCAAATCATCAAAGCTGTCCGCGGCACCCGCGACCTGCTGCCGCCGGAGACCGAGCTGTGGAACCACATCGACGCCACGGCGCGCCGCATCTTCGCTCGCTATAACTTCGGCGAAATACGAACTCCGATTTTTGAGGACACGGCGCTCTTTGCCCGCGGCGTGGGCGAGGAGACCGACATCGTCTCCAAGGAGATGTACACCTGGGAGGACAAGGCGCGTGCGCAATCGGAGAAGGCGCAGTCCCTCACCCTGCGGCCGGAGAACACGGCGGGGGCTGTCCGCGCCTATATCGAACACAAGCTGGGCGAGCAGGGACTGCTGCAGAAGCTCTACTACATCGGCCCGCAGTTCCGCCGCGAGCGGCCGCAGAAGGGCCGCTATCGCCAGTTCTTCCAGATCGGTGCGGAAGTCATCGGGCCGCCCAGCGCCGGTTCTGAGTCGCCGCTGCGCGATGCCGAGGTGCTGGAGATGCTCGCCACCCTCCTCAACGAGCTGGGCATCACCGGCTGGCATTTGCTCATCAACTCCGTCGGCACGCCGGCCGACCGCCCGCGTTACATCGCGACACTGCGCGAGGCATTGCAGCCGGTTGTCGGCCAGATGTGCACCGACTGCCAGCGCCGCGCGGAGACGAATCCTTTGCGCGTCCTTGACTGCAAACATCCCGAGGACCAGCCCATCATCACCACGCTGCCGCGCATCTGGGACTCGCTCGACGAAGCATCGCGCGCGCACTTCCGCCAGGTATGCGATGCGCTGGACGCCTGCGGCGTGCCGTACGAGCACGATCACCGCCTGGTCCGCGGACTGGACTACTACACGCGTACTACCTTCGAGTTCCAGCACGGCGGTCTGGGCGCACAGAACGCGCTGCTCGGCGGCGGCCGCTACGACGGCCTCTCCGAAGCCATCGGTGGCCCCCGCGCCCCCGGCATCGGCTTTGCGATCGGCGAAGATCGTTTGGTGCTGACGCTGCAGGCCCAAGCCGAGGCGCAGAAGGAGTCGGCGAATGCCTACATTGCGCCCATGGGTGAAGCGCAGAACGCCGCGGCTCTGGTGCTCGCGCGCGAACTGCGCGCCGCCGGCTTGCGTATCGAACTCGGCGACGGCAGCTTCCGCCTGAAGAAGTCTTTCGAGACCGCCGACAAGCTGGCCCGCAAGATCGTCATCCTCGGCGAAGACGAGGCCAAGTCCCGTATCCTGACCGTGAAGGACTTCGCTACGGGCGAACAAACCAAGATGCCTTGGACCGATCTCGGCGAGCACCTGAAATAAGCAAGACATCCTGAGAGATACAAATACAAGGACACGCAATTGCTCGATTTTCTCGGAACCTTACAGCGCACCCATACCAGCGGTGAGCTTCGCGCCGGCGATGCCGGCAAAGACGTGGTGCTGATGGGCTGGGTAAACCGCCGCCGCGATCACGGCAATCTCATCTTCCTCGACCTGCGCGATCGCACCGGAATCACCCAGGTAGTCCTCGACAAGGACCTCACACCCGAAGGCCATGCGAAGGCCGAGCATGTCCGTCCCGAATACGTCGTGGCCGCGAAGGGCACGCTGCGCAAGCGCGATGCCAGCGCGATCAATCCCAAGATGCCCACCGGCGAAGTTGAGCTGGCGGCCAGCGAACTGCTTGTCCTGAACGATTCACGCGTGCCGCCATTTTCGCCGGCAGAGGAAAAAATCGCTAACGAAGAACTTCGACTGCAGTATCGCTACCTTGATCTGCGCCGGCCGGAGATGCAGGCCAATTTCGTTCTGCGACATCGCCTCGCGCGCGCGATTCGCAACTACCTCTCCGCGGAAGGATTTCTCGAGATTGAGACGCCTTTTCTCACGCGCTCGACTCCTGAGGGTGCCCGCGATTACCTGGTGCCCAGCCGCGTGCATCCCGCGCACTTCTACGCGCTGCCGCAGTCGCCGCAGTTGTTCAAGCAGATCCTGATGATCTCCGGCTTCGATCGCTATTTTCAGATTGTCCGGTGCTTTCGCGATGAGGACCAGCGAGCCGATCGCCAGCTGGAGTTCACGCAGATCGATCTGGAAATGACCTTTCCGCAGCAGGAGACGATCTTCGCCGTGGTCGAGGGCTTCCTGAAGGCGGCATTCCATGAGGCTGGCGTCGAACTCGGGGGGGGCTTTCCCCGCATGAGCTTCGACGACGCCATCCGTCTCTACGGCATCGATAAGCCGGACATGCGGCTGCCCGCCATGACAGATGTGCGCAGTTCGCTGAGCGCTGCAACGGCTGCGACGCTGAAGACCACCGCAGCGCTGCCGGTAATTGCTGTCCGCATCCCGAAAGTAGGCGAGCTCTCGCGCAAAGAGCGCGATGATCTGCGACTACTCTATCCGCAAAAGCTGCAGACGCAGAAGATCAAAGTGCTTGACGACTTCAAGCGGCTGGAAAAGTCCTTTCCCGAAGACATGGCTAAGGTGCGCACCGCCGCAGGCGCACAGGACGGCGACCTGCTGGTGCTGGTCGTTGCCGACGGCGAGGAAGTCCCCGACCAGAGTGTCATCGGCAAACGACTGCCGCCGCGCGACCGCCAGATCTTCGAAGCAGCCGGCCAGGTGCGGCTGGCGCTGGCGCAGCAGTTCGCGTCGCGCCATGGCGCATTCGAGAAGAAAGGCAACGCAGGCGATTACAAATTCCTCTGGGTCACGGATTTCCCTATGTTCGAATGGGACGAGGAAACGAAAACCTGGGTAGCCGCGCATCATCCGTTCACCTCACCCGATGAGGATGACCTGAAAACAGGTCGGCTAACCAGCGATCCTGGCGCGGTGCGCGCGCTGGCTTACGACATCGTGCTGAACGGCACGGAGCTTGGTTCAGGTTCGATCCGCATCCACCAGCAGGCCGTGCAGTCGGAGATCTTCCGCGCGCTCGGCATGACGGACGCGGAGGCGAAGGAGCGCTTCGGCTTCTTCCTTGAAGCGCTCACCTACGGCACGCCGCCGCACGGCGGCATCGCGTTAGGCCTCGATCGCATCGCGATGATTCTGGCCGGCGCGCCGAGCCTGCGCGAAGTGATCGCCTTCCCGAAGACGGCGAAGGCGATTGACCTGATGGTCGACGCGCCGACGCCGGTCTCAGATGCGCAACTGCGCGAGTTGCATATCCGTCCGGTGCTGAAAGGCTAGCGCCCGTATCGCAGGTGCGGATACCACGTCATCTGCACCTGCGCGGTAAAGTCGCTCTTCTGCCCCGGCGCCAGCACGGGCACCGTCCACCGCTCGTACTGCGCCAGCGCGTTCAGCTCCACGTCCTTCTTCACGCGCAAGATGGCGTTGGCTGCGATCAGGTTCTGCGTTGTGCCGCCGGGAACGAAGTCCTTCGCGGATTTTGCATTGCGATAGCTAAGCTGGACGCGCTCCTGCGGCGAGAGCCAGTATGTCAGCCACGCCTGCCCGCCCTTGCCCTCGCGTCCGATCCAGTTGCCGAACATGTAGCCCTTGTTGGTGTACACGTCCTTGTAGACGCCTTCGAAATAAATGTAAGTGCCGCCGTTGCTATGCGAAGTCGGCGGATCGGTCGAGACCGCTTCTGCGCGAAAGTCCAGCTTCGGCGCGCCAGGGAAGTGCGAGATATAGATGCCAGGATTGATCGCGGCATGCCGCGGCGCATCCACCGGCGAGACGTCGTCGTGGATGATGGAATCCGAGTAGAGCGTCACCCAGTTGCGCAGGAACGGTAGCCGGTAGTTGAAGTCGAAGCTGGCATGGCGCGCGCCTGGATCCGTTCTGGAAAACTTTTCGGAGGCGGGTACGTTCTGGAAGCTGGTAAAGCTGTGCCAGAACGAACCAAACGTCAGGGGAACATGCCCTTCGCCGGCAAAGACGACGACGCGCGAGAATCCGAACTCCAGGTTCGGCGTCGGCTTGAAGTTGATCTTTTGCGCATGCACCCACGGCGCGTTCGGATAGCGATGTCCTTTGAGATCGCCGAATAATCCTTCGTATCGGAATGGTCCAAACAGCTTCGAGAGTAGCGGAATGTAGAGCGGCTCAATGCGATTGATGCGTAGCGCGTAGATCGGCTCTGCATTGGTGCTCCATGCCATCGCGCCACTTTCTCCCGGCCCCCACCAGTCCTCGCTCTTTCCCACGGAGATCTCGTGGTTCAGCACGTGCAGTGAGAGATTTGCGTCGATCAGCCGGAATTCATTTGTAGTGTCAACCGGTGTGGCCGGCAATGCCGAAACCTGGTCCATGGCCGCGATGGTTTGGCGAACGCTCAGCGGGTACGCGGCTCGCCCGGGCGCGTGCTGGAACTCGCCACGCACCTTCAGCGACAGGCGAACATCTTCAGCACGTGCGCTGAAACCGGTCAGCCCGTTGAAGCCGCCTTCATATGCGCGGCCAAAATCGTTGATCAACGTGGAACCGAAATGCGATGAGTCGTTGAGGGGCGTGCCGCCAATGTACATCGCGCGCGCGTATAGGCGATCGACTTCCGCATGGCCATTGAACTGGCCGGGATTTAGGGCGTCGCGGTTGTCCCACAGCTCGTGTGCAAGCGCTTCGTAAATCTGCCGCGCTTCCTCGCTGCCCGGCGAAGCCGCATCGGCATCAAAGATCTTCGCCTGCGACTGCTGCAGCATATGAACGCAGCTCAAACGCGTCCACGGGCGCAGACCGAGAAAAGCGGTGTCGACGTATCCCAGCGAGTAAAGCCGCTCCATTGCCGGATACATCCAGCTATCCATCGAGATATACACAGAGCCGGACAGATAGTCTTCAGTCGGCGGAAGGAGGAAGGGCGTCGTGGACTGCTGTGCAAAGGAGGCGGAGCTGAAGAGCAGAACAGCGCTCAGAACCGCGAAACCGGGCAGACGACTCAGGGGAACACCTCGAATGCAGAACTGCGTGCGTTGATTCCTATAGATGCATCTTACCGTTGCTGAACCGAAGGCACGTTGTCATACACCATGCGCCCGGCGTGCATGGTGAGATGGACTCGGCCCGGCAGCGACCAACCATCGAACGGCGTATTGCGAGCAAGCGAGCGCGATTCACTCAGGTGGAAAGGCTGCTCCGCATTCGGTGCGAGAAGGAGCACGTCCGCCTGGGAGCCAACGGCGAGTGTTCCGGCGGGGAGTCCCAGCACCGCCGCAGGGCGCGCGCTCAGCAGCGCAAGCACCTGCGCCAGCGGCATGCCATGCCGGCGATGCAGGACGGAAAGGCTCAGGCCGAGCGAGGTCTCCAGGCCCGTGATGCCATTGGGAGCACGCTCGAACTCCTGCTCCTTTTCGTGCGCGGCGTGCGGAGCATGATCGGTGGCAATGCAGTCGATGGTGCCGTCCAGCAGGCCTTCGATCATCGCGTCTCGGTCTTCGGCAGTGCGCAGCGGCGGATTCATCTTGGCGTGCGTGTCATATTCGCCCACCGCTTCTTCTGTCAGCGTGAAGTGGTGTGGCGTCACTTCGCAGGTGACGTGCAGGCCGCTCTTCCGTGCCGCGCGCACATGGTCCAGCGCCTTCTTCGTGGAGAGATGCGCGACGTGCAGGTGCGCGCGGTCGTTCTTGAGCTCGCGCAGCAGTGCGATATCGCGCGCGACGATGCCGGCCTCCGCCTCGATCGGCATGCCCCGCAGGCCCAGCCGGAAGGCGAACGCGCCGGCATTCATGGAGCAGCCACCGGTCATGCGCGTGTCTTCGGCGTGCTGGATCACCGGCAGCCCAGCAGCGGTCGCGGCGCTCAGCACGGCGCGCATGGTGTCATCGCCCAGGATCGGTTTGCCATCGTCGCTTACGGCGACAGCGCCGGCATCGCGCAGGGCTTCGTAGTCTGCGAGAGCTTCGCCCATGCTGCCAAGCGTCGCCGCGCCGATGGGATAGACGCGCACCGCGGCGCCTCGCCCCGGTGCCTGCATCCAGCGCGTGATGTCGGCAGAATCGTTTACTGGAACCGTATTCGGCATCGCAGCAACGCTGGTGAAGCCGCCGGCCGCCGCCGCCGCTGTGCCGCTGGCGATGGTCTCCTTGTAGCTCTGTCCCGGCTCGCGCAAATGCACATGGATATCGACCAGACCGGGCGTGACGACAAGGCCGGTCGCGTCGATGACCTCGACGGTTGTCGGATCTATGTCGAACTTCGCAGCAACCTCGGCAACGCGCCCGTTTTCAATCAGCAGATCGCGCTGCGCATCGACGTTGCTGGCAGGATCGATCAGATGGCCACCCTGAATCAAAATCCTGTTCAGGATTTTGCTCATGCGGCAATCTCCGGCATCGCGTCGAGCGCGCGCGCGATCAGCGCGGTCCGTATGGCTACGCCATGCCGCACCTGCTCCTCGATGGCGGACTGCGGTCCGTCGGCGACCTCGCTCGTGATCTCCAGGCCGCGGATCATCGGCCCCGGATGCATCACCAGTGCCCGCGGCGCATTTTGCGCGAGCCTTGCATAATGTAACTGGTACTGAGCGATATAGCCGGCGAGATCCAGTTCCAGGCCCGCCAGCCGCTCTTTCTGGATGCGCAGCATCATCACCACCTGCGCGTTGCGCATCGCGTGCTCAAAATTGCGCTCGACGACGATCCCCGGCCCTATGGCGGCGGCAGACTCCGGCAGCAGTGCCTCCGGTCCGCACAGGATGACGCGCGCGCCCAGACGCGGCAGCAGCTCCGCATTCGAGCGCGCGACCCTGCTATGCAGAATGTCGCCGGTGATCAGCACGGTGATGCCGGCAAGCGTGTTCTCGTCAATGCCTGCGCTGGTCTGCTCCGGATTCAGGCGATGCAGGATCGTGCGCAGATCGAGCAGCGCCTGCGATGGGTGCGCGTGCATGCCGTCGCCCGCGTTCAATACCGGCAGTCCGGTCACCCGTTCCAGCAGGTACGGCGCGCCGGAGTTGGGGTGGCGCAGGATGATGCACTCGGCGCCGAGCGCCCGAAGTGTAAGGCCGGTGTCCTTCAGGCTTTCGCCCTTTTCGATGCTGGAGGAGAGCGCACTGACCAGCGTGGTATCCGCGCCAAGACCCTTGGCAGCCAGCTCGAAGGAGGTGCGCGTGCGTGTGCTCGATTCGTAGAACAGCAGCGCAACGCGGCGCTTCGCCAGGCGATGTGCCCGCGCGAGCGGATCTTCTTTCTCCAGGAAGGCTGCAGCCTTCAAGAGCATGGCGATGTCGGAAAGGGAGAGATCGCCGGTGGAAAGCAGCGATCGGGGTCGCGAAGCAACGGTGGTCTGGCTGGCGCGAAGTTCCTGGGGTTGCAACACGGTTGTCATCGCGGCTTCTCCGTCAAAGAACTTCGCACGCGGCTCCAGCCGTAAAGGAAGTTTGCTCTAGTCAATCCGCTCCACCAGCAGCACCTGCTCGTCTCCATCAACCTCCTGGAGCTTCACCTCCACAATTTCGCGCGACGTGGTCTGCACTTTGCGGCCGACGAAGGTCGCTTCGATCGGCAGCTCGCGATGGCCGCGATCGATCAGCGCGAGAAGCTGCACGCGGCGTGGCCGGCCGTGGTCGAAGAGCGCGTCAAGCGCGGCGCGGATGGTGCGGCCGGTGTAGAGCACATCGTCCACCAGAATGATGTCGCGCTCATTCACATCGAAGCCGATATCGCTCGGCTGCACGATCGGGCGTATGTCGTGAGTCGAGAGATCATCGCGATAGAACCGGATGTCCAGCATGCCGCTATCGACCGGATGCTTCTCGATATTCGCGATCAGCCGAGTAAGGCGCTGGGCCAGAGGGATGCCGCGGCGCTTGATTCCGACCAGGCCGAGGCCATCCGCGCCGGAGTTCTTCTCGACAATCTCGTGGGCCAGGCGGACCAGCGTGCGATCGATCTCCGAGGCCGACATGATGCGGAGTTTTTCGCGCAGTTGTGGCGTGGTTGCGGTCATATGTTCTGGGTTCCAGCCGGGCTCCTGGCTCGGGTTCCTGACGATGATACGGGCAGGCCGCAGGCCGGAGCAACCGATTAGGAATGCAGATTTCCATACGTCTGCCTGAGGCCAAGAAGACCAACGCGACTTTTCCGTCAAGAAAAGCCGCTCTGTATGGAACTGGACGAAGCATTGCAATGGGAAATCTGCATCAATGCGATGCAGCGCGACGGCTGAGGCGCGCGCCCAGCATGCCGCCCAGTCCGGCGAGCACGATGATGCCGAAGGCCATCACCGCTGTATAGAAGAACGTATACGTCACCCGGCCATCCGGAGAAAGGAAGAAGTCGAGCATGGCGCGGGCCTGCTGTGCGTTCAGGCTATTCGCCTGGGCCATCCGCTGCGTCGTTTCGGCGGACTGCTGCACCTGCATCGCGTACTGCGCGTCGAGCACGGAGCCATGATGCAGCGAAAAGCGCTCAAAGAGCTGCCAGACTGCCAGGCCGAAAGCTGATACGTAGGCGGCCAGCACGCCCATGAGCGCGCCGATGCGGAAGCCTGCCTTTCCATCCAGTGAAGATGACGGCCGGCGCCGCTGATACATGGATATGAGGACCACAGGTCCTGCGATCACCATGGGGAAGAAGAACGGGGCGATGAGCCCGACTGGAATGGCGGTCCAGATGGCGAGCCGGATCACGTTTTGCCAATCAATAGAGCGCCGGTCGCGCGTGAAGGTGTGAACATGGCCGGCGGCCTGCTCCGTCGTCTCTTCCGGAGGCGCGACGCGCAACTGCGGCGCAGCACAGTGCGGGCAGAAGGCCGCGTCTTCGTCAAGCGCGCTGCCACAGCGGTGGCAATGGGTGATCATGCACTGTTGAAACTACAGGAAGCGGGGGCGCGGAGCAATTTGCCCGAGGCGCTGGTCTAGTCGGTCTGACGGTCCTTCTTCCAGGTTTGAGCGGGAAGATCGAGAGCGATCAGCGTGAACTTTGTAGGCCCGGCGGCGGCTGCATCGTCCTTGTCGAAGGCCACGATGTACTGATGACGCTTCGAGCCGGCGCGCAGCGTCAGTCCGTGGTCACTGTCGTTCAGGTTGACGTGATTGTCGTGCTCTTCTTCGGCGCAGGTCAGCCCTTCCGATGTCTTCACCGGAGTGCCGACGGCCTGATTGCCCTTGCATTCGATCACGTCACCGTAACGGCTGAGAGATTTACGGTAGTAGGTGAGCACCTTGTCGCGCACGTCGCCGGTGTTGTAGTGCGCTACCTGGACGCGCATCTTCCATTCGCCGAAGCCGAGTTGTACGTCGGCATCCTTATCACCGTCGTGATCGGGCTCCGGCGTGGCGCCGGGATAGACGGCCATGCCGATGCTGGCGGACGGCTTATCCGCGTTGACATGGATATTGCCCAACGGCGTATCGATCTTGACCTTCTTATCCTCGCCGTTCTTTCCCTTGTCCACATTGATGGAGCAGCCGGCGATAACGAACGGCAGAGCGAACGCCAGAAGCAAGGCGGCTACGCGGTTCTGCATGATGAAAATTTCCCCCGCAGAGCAAGATACGCCATGAACAACGGGCTTGTTCCGAGAAATCCTGATGGCGAAAGGGCGAAAAGTCCACGAAAAAAGTGCTATCGATCGCAATGAGCGCCTATACTGCCGGGGAAACGTACTGCCCGCATCTGAAGCGGTACTGTCAGTTATGACGAGTAAGACCTCAACAGCGGCGGCGAAGGTCACGTCCCGGACGGCGAAGAAGGCTGCCGAGCGGCATGGGCAGGGGCGCCACAAGAAGCAGGCGCTCCCGGAGATCCCGGACAAGCTCTATTACCGCATCGGCGAGGTGGCTCGCCTGTGCGGGGTGGAGACCTATGTGCTGCGCTTCTGGGAGACGGAATTTCCGCAACTGAAGCCGAACAAGAGCGGTGCGGGGCAGCGGCTGTACCGCCGGCGCGAGGTCGACCTGGCGCGGCGGATCCGTCATCTGCTCTACGAGGAGGGCTATACGATCCCGGGAGCGCGCCAGCACTTCCAGGCGGAGGCCCGGAAACCGGCGGAGAGCGGACAAATGCATCTGGCCGAGGCTGGGGGAAAGTCCGCGCCCCAGCTGATCAAGCTGCGGACGGAGCTGAAAGAGATTCTGGGCATGCTTTCGACGGCGCCGGCCAGCAAACGGGCGGCGGCGGATGCATCACGCGGCGCGCGGCGCGAGCCGAAGGCATCACGCGGACCAGAACTCTTCGATTAAGCACTTCCCGAGCTGTTCAACAAGTGTCGTCGAGTGTTACACGTGTAACATTTGACGACATCTGTCGTCGAAGTTACCCGCCGAATTCCGATGCGCCTGTTACCAACTTACTTATCAGTTAATGGCAGCTGGAGATTTTCGCTGGGAGTTTCGCGGCGACGGGGAAGTCCGCTTGAAGGTGGACTCCCGTCGTATTCGACCTTAGTTTTCGTTCGGCACTATTGCACGGAATAGGAGACGCTGGCGCTATGGATGACGTTGTAGCTGCTATCGAGGTCTAGAACTGTCACGGTATGAGATCCGGCCGAGAGGGTGAAATATTGGTTCACGTCTGCTCCGGCATACCAGCCGAGTTTGACGCCGTTGTCCCAGACCTGGATCTGGTTCACGGGTACGGATTCATCTGCGTGGGCAACAATGTTCACAGTGGACATGCTGATGGTTTGATCTGGAGCAGGTGAAACGATCTGCAGGCCATCGGCTAGAGGTTGCACGTTATACGTAACAGCCGATTGATGGATGACTTTATAGGCGGAATCCAGATCGAGCACCGTGGTTGTGTGATTTCCGGGCGCCAGGTTATAGATCGCGTCCACCTGAGTGCCGTATACCCCCAGCTTCACATGGTTGTCCCAGACCTGTGTCTGACTCACAGCCTGGTTCTCCGATGCGGAAGCGATCAGATGGACTGATCCCACGACATTCGCTCCGCTTCCTGGAGTTGAAATAAGCACGCCGTCCGACTGACCCTGAGGGGCACCGGTGGTAAAGAAGTCCGTCATGGGCGCAGCATTCTGCGCCGCACCTGGGCACGTCGACAACCCCATAGCGACACACACTGTCTTGAGCACATTTTCGTTGTGATAGGTGATGGTCGACTTATAGCCTGTCTTCACTCGCGGACCAAGCACGAGATTGGGAATACGTCCCCCGCACCCTTTTGCAACGCTGGCCGAACAGCGGTCGTCTGAATTCAGAGTGCCTTCATCCCAGACGACGAAAAGAATGCCGTCGCCTCCGGGCCTGAATTCGGGCCGGGCAAGAATGGCCGGAAGATTTGCCTGAAGCCATTGATCGGCCTCCTCAGGAGTTCCGTCGTGAGCATCTTCCTGAAGATTCGGGGTTATGTAGGCATAGTTAGCTACGTTGCCCTGAGCAAAATCCGTTGCCATTTGTGAGTAAGGAACACTGTTCTTGTCCTGGCCCGTTCCGGGGCAGACATCGGAAAAATCAACGAGTGGATTGTGCCGACGGGCATAGGTATTGTTTGTCCCCCCAAAAAGCCCCTGATAGCCGGCGTAGGGCATGTTCTCCTGATACGACCGCCACGTGTAGCCGTGCTTCAGCAATTGGCGGACGATATTGTCGTTGTCGTGATTGCATGACACGGTGTTGTTATCGGTCTCTACCGCGGCGCCGGCGACGTACCACATTAACGCAGGAAGCGAACTATGCTGGTCGGAATAGAACTGCGTGGCTAATCCATATTGCTTGATGAGCTGGTTGTAGTAGGGCATTTGCGAATTGCCGACAACGTCTTCAAAGCTGTGATTTTCCTCGGTGAGTACCCAGACATGAGAGGACTGCGGAATATTCTGTGCTTCCGCAGACCCGGCCAAAAATTCACATGAAAATGCCAAAAATAAAAGGGTAAATGAGCAAATTCGGTTGAAAAACATCGGCAATTCCCCCGGGCAATGAATTTGCGGTAGATAGGCAAAATGTTGCCAAGGGAATGCGTATGTACTTTCAACTTGCGATTAAGTGTTCGTAAATCTCCGATCGTGGTGAATTTGATTCGCAATCGCGAAAGGGCAACCGTCGCGGTGGCGTGGCCGGCGACAGGATTGTGGGCGCGCGGGACAGCAGGTCTCTCCGCTGCGCGTCTATGTGACGAGAAGTGAGGAGCGAGTTTTCGCCGCTTTGGTCGCAATGACAAATATCCGGTGCGCGCTTTTGATTCCCGCCCCTACGGCCATGCCCCGGGGCAGGGTCTTCGCGTTGCTCAGGATGGCGCAGCCAGCGGAGATGACGAAGAGTGAGCAGCGGCTGCGCCGCTCCGATCGGAATGACGAGTATTCGATGGCCGCGTTTGTGATTCCCACCCTTCGCTTTGCTCAGGATGGGGCACCCGTTTTGCTAGTGGCTGTCGGCCCAAGCCCAGGAGGCGTCTTGTGCGGGCTGTGTTTCGGCGGGCTCTGCTTCGGCCATTTCGGCCTTTTGAGTCATGAAACGTTCCAAGGCCTGCATGGCGCAGCCTTTCCCGCAGAGGTGGCGCATTTCAGGGTTGCGGCTGGACTCGACGCTCCAGGGCAGGACGGAGAAGCGCTGCGGCAACTGATCGTCTTCGTCGCAGGGGCAGTCGGCGTAGGAGAGCATCCACCAGTGATTGGCTTCGCCCTTCTTTTTGCCGCAGATATCGCAGGTGAACGAGACATCCCAGGCCATAAGACCCCTCCATGGACGGTGCTGCCCGTGAAGCGGGCAGGCGATCATGGTAGCGTGAATATGCGGTGCTTTCCCATATCCAAACGCGCCCTTTGGATTTCCTTGGTAATGGGCGCCACCACGAGAGAGAGGTCGGGGAAAGGGAATTGGGCTTTTGACTTGCGTTGAGTGTTCCTCATCAAGCTTTCGGCTCTCTCGGTTCCGATGGACCGACCTGGAGCGGCTGGCGCTGCTGCAATATCCCGTACGCTGCCGGAACTGCCGCCGGCGAACCTTTGTGGGCCTGCCGCTGGCGCTTGCTCTCTACCAGGCGCGGCGTGCGAGGCGAAAAGTCAGAGGGATGGTTTGAGGCGCGAAGCTGCTTACGCGTGCTTCGGGCGCAAGTCCATGCAGAAGGTGAGTTCGCCAAGCACCTGCTGGCGGTAGCTGAAGGGCTCGAGAGCACGCTCCAGAGCGGCGACACACTCCGGGCCGTGGAATTCAATGCTCAGATTACGGACCTTCGGCAGCCAGCGGAAGGCGTTCTTCAGCAGGAGATCGACTTCGGCGCCCTCGATGTCGATCTTCAAAAGATCGATGCGATCGAAGCCGGCGCGCGCCATTAAAGCAGGGATGTCCCATCCGTCCATGAGAGTGGCGGGGTCGTCCTCAGGAAGCGCCTCGCGGACGCTGCTGTCGCCTTCGTCTTTTCCGCGAACCAGAGCCAGCGGTGCCTGTCGCCACCATGCGCCGCCTTTGACGATGATCGCGCGATCGCCGTAGGGGCGAAGATTCGCTTCGAGTGAGGAGAAGTTGCCGGGATTGGCCTCTACCGTGATGACCTTGGCTCGGGGAAACGTGTTGAGGAACCAGACGCTGGCCATGCCAGCGTTGCCGCCGAGATCGATGACGGAGGAGACGTTGAGCGCGCGTGCGGGCGCGAACTCTTCTTCAAGGAAAATCTGGCCGAAGAAGAATGGGTCGCTGTATTCGCGAAGGTGGAGCGGATGTTGGAGGCCCTTGAGCGTGAGTTGATGCGTCTTTCGACGAAGGTTGCCGGACCTGCGTCGCAGGTTCGAGGCGAGAAAGAAGAACGCGGCCCCTGGTCCGAACCGGCGCAACGCGGTCCATGTGTGCGAGGCGATGATCCTGGTGCCATGGGAGGTCAAGGCCATAGAAAGAGCAGGGGAACCGGTGAATTCTCCTGATGATACTTGAGTCGCCTGGAGCCGGCAGCAGAATGACGCCTGCGAAGAGATCGGCCGGCGCGGACAGAGTGGGCTCCTCCAGCGTGGTACTTGATGAAGCCGGTCTTTCTTGCCATGCTGAGGCTTGCCATTCTATGGACGTACTCAGGATGATTCTTTGATCGATTCCGATGACCAGCCTGCGGCCCGCGATGTCTCTGTGACAGAAAAGCCGATTCCAGTCCCGTCCGGAGGGTCGAAGATTCTGATCGTGGTCGTGCGTTATCGGACGCTGCTTCAGGATTCAGAAACCATCCGAACGCTGGGCGCGTGCATGGCCGGGGATGCGGAGCTGGCGCGGGATTTCTCGACGCTGGTCTGGGACAATACGCCGGCCGCGCAGCCGGTTGCGGAGCTTCCGATCCCGATTGAGTACCGGCACAGCGGCGAGAACGTGGGCGTGGCGGGAGCTTACAACTATGCGATGGAACTGGCGGAGCAGCGGGGTTTCCAGTGGCTGCTGCTGCTTGACCAGGACACGAAACTTCCGCCGGGATTCCTGGCAGCCATGCGGGGCCATGCGAGCCGGGTAGAAGCGGAGAAGAGGATTGCAGCGGTCGCGCCGACGGTGCTGATGGGCACCCTGCCCGTCTCGCCGAAGATCATGTCGCCGTGGGGCGGCGCGAAAGATCCTGCGCCCGGTTTTGAGGGGCCGGTGTTCAAGGAACTCATCATTATGAATTCCGGCATGCTGCTGCGGGTTTCGGCGCTGCGGCGGATCGGCGGCTACAGCATGGACTTCTGGCTGGATTTTTCCGATCGCTACGTATGCCACATGCTGGCGAAGCATGAATACGGCGCGTGGCTGGCGGGAGAAGTGCGGCTGGAGCATGATGTCTCGATCATGGCAGGCGAGGGCGCGACGTCGATGGAGCGCTACGCGAACATGATGGGGGCCCAGGACGCCTATTTCTCCGAGCACAAATCACTTTTGCGAAATGCCGTCTTTTGTTACAGATTGCTGCGCAATGCATTGCGGGAACGCAAGGCGAGGCCGGAGCGCGCGCGGATTTTGTTTTCGCATTTGCTGCGCCGGTTTACGGTGCCGAAGCGGCGGCGGCTCGAAGATTGGCAGCGCGCGGTGAGCGATCAACGCAAGGCGGCATCCGGGAGCACTCTATCGTGAGCCTTGCGGTGGCTCTCTGCACGGACCTGATGATGGAGGCACCGCTGCACGCGGCGGTGTGTTCGCTGATCGCGCATGCTTCCGTCGAACTGGATTTTTACTTCATGTTGAACGGCTTCGACACAAAGCGGAGGGACCTGCTGCGGCGAAGCATGGAGATGAGCGGGAAGGCGTACAAGGTTACGTTTGTGGAAGAACCGAGTGCCGATGAGCTTTCCGGGCTCAAGCCCTTCCATGGAAACCGGACCCCGTATTACCGCCTGTTCCTGCCGGAGCTGGTGCCTGCGGACCGGCTGTTGTATCTCGATTCGGACATTGTAGCGGCGATCGATGTTGCTCCTTTGCTCGAACTCGAGATGTCTTCTGCTTCCGGATTTGTGCCGGCGGGCGTGACGGGGACCTACATCGAGCGCGAGCTTTTTGCGAGGATTGGACTTGCGGTCGACACGCCGGCATTCAATTCCGGCGTCATGCTCTTCGATCTAAGGGTCTGGAGAAATCAGAAGCTTGGCCGTGAGACGCTCGAATTCTGCCGCAAACATCAGGAATACGACCAGACGGGGTTGATCGCGGTATCGGCGGGACGATTCGATACGCTTCACGCCAAGTACAACATGCCTCTGTACACGACAACGGAGCTGGCATACGCCCGCGAGTTTCCTGGTCTCTACCATTTCGTCGGCAGCCCCAAGCCCTGGGACATCGGCGGGCGCCAGTTTCATTCCTGTTTTCCCATTTATGCGGAGGCGCTGGAGACGACCGTCTGGCGGCGGCATGCGACCGACTATATGAGTATGGCGAACTGGAAGCGCGCCTATAAGGTTAAAGGCGGCTATGCCCGCAAACTGCTTTCCGTCGCGCGCAAGTGCCTGCCTTCGTAGCTACGAATAATTCTCCAGACCCACTGCGTTTTCGATTTTTCCAACAAATATCCCGAGTGCAGGGAACCGGCGGATTGGTTCGGGCGTAGTCCTATTGCAATGCCATAGGGAGCTATGGCAGGATTCCTATGGATAAACCATAGGAGAAAGATTGCATGGGCGATCGCGCGGATGTGTGGCAGGGAACGCTGGCACTGATGGTGCTGAAGACCATCGAGTCGATGGGACCGATTCATGGATACGGAATTGCGCGGCGCATCGAGCAGACGAGCGGCGACATGCTTTCACTGAACTACGGCACTCTCTATCCGGCACTGCTGAAGCTGGAGCAGGAGGGCGCGATCGCGTCCGAGTGGGGCGCATCGGAGAACAATCGTAAGGCGAAGTTCTACAAGCTGACGCGCGCGGGCCGGAAGCGGCTGGAGCAGGAGGCGCGCCAGTGGGAGCAGGCGACGGCGATTGTGGCGCGGTTCCTTACTCCCGGAGGCGAACCGGCATGAGACGGCTGCGTGCATTCTGGCGGCGGGTGCCTGGGCTGTTCGGCGGCCGAGCCGGGGAGGACTTCTCCGCGGAGTTGGAAAGTCATCTCCAGATGCACATTGAAGATAATCTGCGGGCGGGGATGTCTCTAGAGGCAGCACGGCGGGATGCGCTGATAAAGCTCGGCGGCCTGGAGCAGGCGAAGCAGGCGTATCGCGAGCGGGAGAGTTTGCCCTGGCTGGAAACGCTGTGGCAGGACATTCGCTTTGGCTGGAGAATGTTATGCAAAAGCCCTGGCTTTAGCGCTGTTGCGATTCTGACCCTGGCGCTGGGCATTGGCGCCAACACTGCGATCTTCAGCTTTGTTGACGCGCTGTTCCTGAAGCCATTGGCGGTCTCGAAGCCTGAAGGGCTTGTGCGCGTGTACGCCAAAGAGCCGTCAGGGCACTACGGCGCTGGCTTTTCTTATCCCGAATTCGCACGGCTGCGTGATCACAATGCCTCCTTCGCAGCGTTATCGGTGGAGGCGGAGAGGCCGCAGCTGCACCTGGTGACGGGCAGCGATTCCGAGGAGCTCCGCGGCGAATTTGTTTCCAGCAACTATTTCAGTCTTCTGGGAATTCAGCCGCACCTGGGAAGAGGCTTTTTACCGGAAGAAGATGCAGTACCGGGCCGCGATGCCGTGGCGGTGCTCAGCGATCAGTTATGGAAGGTCCGGTTTGGGGGAGATCCAGCCATTCTCGGCCGCGAAATCCAGATCAACGGGATTCCTTTCAAAGTGATTGGTGTTGCGCCGCCCGGATTCTATGGCGATCTGAAGGGTTTGCCGGTTGAGGTATGGATTCCGGCGATGATGTTTGGCGCGGCGGGTTACGGCTGCTCTGACCATTCCTACAATTGCTCGCTTTTCGACGGGATGATTGGCAGGCTGGCGCCTGGCTACAACATGGCTGGTGCGCAGGCTGAAGCCAGCAGCACGATGGTGTGGTCTGCGACCGACTGGCCGGATAGGCCCAGCCGCAGACAAGTCGCCCTGACGTCGGCCAACGGCGAATCGCCCGATGATGAGGCGGACGATGCTGCGCAGATGCACCTGCTTTTGTCAGTGACGGCTTCGCTCCTGCTCATTGCCTGTGCGAACCTGGCGGGTCTCCTTCTTGCGCGGGGCGTGACGCGCAGACGAGAGATCGCCGTGCGTCTGGCGATTGGCGCGAGGCGTTCTCGCGTGGTGAGGCAACTCCTGACGGAGAGTTTGCTGCTTGCGTGCTTCGGGGGAGCGGCTGGCGTGGGGATTTCCTTCGAAGCGAAGCAGCTGCTTTCGAGGTTCTATGCCACCGATAGCGAAGGATTCCGTCATCTCTACGACTTAAGTTTCGACTGGCGCGTCCTCGCCTATTCGATGGCAGTGGCCATGATGACCGGCATACTTTTCGGCTTCTTGCCTTCTGTTCGAGCGTCTCGACAGGATTTGGTGACTGAACTCAAACAGGGCGGCGGAGCTGAGTTGCGGACCAAGGGCTGGCTGAGCCATGCACTGGTGATTGGACAGGTGGCTCTGTCGATGGTTCTGGTGATTGCGGCGGGTCTCCTTATCCGCAGCGGTGTTGAGATACAGCGAGGCACGCACTTCGATCCTGAGCACATGATCGTGCTTCGCGTGCGCCCTGAACTTGTGAAATATACGCAGCAGCAGATCGATTCGCTGGTACGGCATGTGGACCAGCGTCTTGGAGTGACACCTGGCGTTCAATCACTGGCGTTTATGGAGGGCGGGGAGGGTCTGGTGTGGGACTGGCGGAGCGGCCGCGATGCTCAGGTCAGTCTTCCCGGGCAGTCTCTGGAGCCGAAGGCGAGTCTGACGGTGCTGAAGCAGGATGTGGGGCCGAATTTCTTTGGGACGTTGCGAGTGCCGCTGCTGCAGGGACGTGAATTCGGCGAGCAGGATCGCGCGGGATCGCCGGGTGTCGCCGTGGTGAACCAGGCTCTGGCGCAGCGCCTGTGGCCGCACGGTTCTGCGGTGGGGCAAACGATGCTCATTCACGCACAGGCCTTTCAGGTTGTTGGAGTGGCGGCTGATCTGCAGCCGCGCAGCTCCATCCATGCGCCTGAGCCTCATCTGTATCTCTCGTATTGGCAGTCGAACGCGACGCGCAAAGGCGACATCCGGCTGGCTATTCGCGTTGCGGAAGATCCTGCGCTTGCTATGCCTGCAATTCGCCGAGTGATCCAGTCCCTGGATCCGAATGTGCCCATCGGCGAAGACATGCCAATGGCAGAACAGGTGAATCTGGAATACATGCCCGTTCTGCTGGCGCAAAGAGTGATGTCTTTTTGCGGCGTGCTCGCGCTCTGTCTCAGCGCTATCGGACTGTATAGCATTCTTGCCTTTGGGGTGCGCGCACGCACGCGGGAGATCGGTATTCGCATGGCCCTGGGAGCACGCCGGGGAGATGTGCTGCGGATGGTTGTCGGGCAGGGAACGAAGCTGGCGTTCATCGGAGTGGTAATTGGTTCGATTGCGGCGTTGATCTCGACGCACTTGCTGGCCAGTTTGCTTTTCGGCGTGAATACCACTGATCCAGTTACGTATATCTGCGTGACGGTCCTGCTGTTTCTTGTTGCACCTGCGGCTTGCTACTTCCCGGCGCGAAGGGCGATGCGTGTCGATCCTGTGAAAGCGCTCAGAACCGAATAGGAGGAATTATGCGGGAACTACGTGCGTGGTGGCGGCGGTTGCTTGGTATTTCGCGCGATTCTTTCCGCGAGCAGGAGATGGCCGATGAGATTGAGAGCCATCTCCAGATGCAGGCGGAGGAGAATGAGCGCGCAGGCATGCCGCCCGGCGAGGCGAGGCGCCGGGCGATCCTGAAGCTGGGCGGCGCAGAGCGGACGCGGCAGGCGTATCGCGAGCGGGACACGCTGCCCCTGCTGGAGAATCTGCTGCAGGACTTGCGCTTTGCCTTCCGCCAACTGGGGAAAAATCCCGGCTTTGCGTTGACCGCGATCCTGATCCTGACATTGGGGATTGCGGCGAGCGTGGCGCTGTTTGCCTTTGTGGATGCGGCGCTGCTGAAGCCGCTGCCCTATGTCCAGCCGAACCGGCTGATGGCGGTGTATGAGAGCGGCGAATCGTACGCGCATTCGAATCTCTCGTATCCGGATTACGTGGACTGGAGGCGGATGAACAAGGTGTTCCAGTCGCTGGATGCGTACCAGGGCAATGGATATCTGCTGAAAACAGCAAGTGGCGTAGAGCCGGTGCGGGCGATCCGGGTTTCGGACGGCTTCTTTCGCACGCTGGGTGTTGCACCGTTGCTGGGACGCGATTTCTACAACGGCGAGGACCTGCCGAGCGGGCCGCGCACGACCCTGCTGAGCTATGCGACGTGGCAGCATCGGTTTGGCGGCCGCAGCGAGGTGATCGGGCAGGCGGTGTCTCTGGGCGGAGTGCCGTACACCATTGTGGGGGTGCTACCACAGGACTTCAGCTTTGCTCCGCGCGCTGATGCGGAGTTCTGGACACCGTTCCATGCGGAGAGCGAATGCGATCTGCGGCGGAGCTGCCACGGGATGTACGGCGTGGGGCGGCTGAAGGATGGAGTGACAGTGGCACAGGCGCAGGCCGCCATGTCCGCGATTGCGAAGGAGCTGGAGCGGATTTATCCGGGCTCGAACCACGATCAGGGTGCGGCGATCATTCCGCTGAGTGAAGCAATCGTGGGAGCGGTGCGACCGATCCTGCTGGTGCTGCTGGCAGGCGCGGGGCTGCTGCTGCTGATTGCGTGCGTGAATGTGTCGAGCCTGCTGCTGGTGCGGGCGGAGAGCCGCAGGCGCGAGATGGCGGTGCGCGGCGCATTGGGCGCGTCGCCGCTGCGGCTGGCGCGGCAGTACGCGACAGAGGGACTGGCGATGACGACGATCGGGGGTGTGCTGGGCGCTGCTGCGGCGGTAGGCGTTATGCAGGCGCTGCTGCGGCTAATTCCGAAGCAGATGATGGCCAGCATGCCATTCCTGAATGGACTGGGGCTGAACCTGCATATCGTGCTCTTTACTGTGGCGATTGCGGCGATGGCGACGGTGCTGTTTGCGGTGACGCCGCTGGTGCGACTGCCCACGCGGGAGCTGCAGGGCGGTTTGAGCGAAGGCGGTCGCGGGGCGGCGGGCACCTTGTGGCGGCGGTTGGGATCGAACATGGTGGTGGCGGAACTGGCGATTGCCATGGTGCTGCTGGTAGGCGCGGGCCTGCTGGGCAAAAGCCTCTACCGGCTGCTGCACGTAGAAATCGGCTTCCAACCGGAAAACCTTGCGACGTTGACGGTTTCGGGATCGGATACGGTGTATGGGAAGGCACCGGACCAGGTGCGACTGGCGCGCTCAGTGGTGGATCGGCTGGATGCAACGCCGGGTGTGCAGTCAGCAGCGCTGACTTCGACACTGCCGGTGAACGAGAACGGCAATACCGACTGGATCCGATACGAGGGTCGGCCATATCACGGCGAGCACAACGAGGTGCTGGAGCGCGACGTCACTCCTGGCTACTTCAAGACCCTGGGTGCGAAGCTGTTGCGGGGGCGCGGGTTCACGCCGGATGACGATGCGAACCATCCGAATGTTGCGATCATCAACAAGGCGATGGCGCGGCGCGATTTCGGAGATGGCGACCCGGTTGGGAAGCGTGTCGGCAATCTGGACCTGAATGCGAAGTCGATGAAGACGATTGTGGGCGTGGTAGATGGATTTCGCGAAGGGCCGCTGGATGAAGATGTGTGGCCGGCGATCTACTACCCGATGTACCAAAGCGCGGACAATTATGTTTCCGCCGTGGTGCGCACCAAAGGATCGGATGTGGCGATGCTGCCGGCGCTGACGGCAGCGGTGCATGCGGTCGATCCGGATCTGGGTGTCATCGACCAGACCACGATGAATCTGCGCATTCAGGAGTCGCCATCGGCTTATCTTCACCGCTCGGCGGCGTGGATGGTGGGCGGCTTTGCGGTCCTCGCGGCGCTGCTGGGTGTGGTGGGCCTGTATGGTGTGGTGGCGTATTCGGTGGGACAGCGGACGCGGGAGATCGGCGTGCGGATGGCGCTGGGCGCGCAGCGCGGCACGATTTACGGGCTGGTGCTGAAGCAGGCGGGACGGCTGACGGCGCTGGGGATCGCGGCGGGACTGCTGTGCTCGGTGGCGGTATTGTCGCTGATGGGCAAGCTGCTGTTTGAGGTGAAGGCGTGGGATGCGCCGACGCTGGTGGGCGTGTCGCTGCTGCTTGGGGTGGCGGCTCTGCTGGCGAGTTATCTGCCGGCACATCGCGCTGCTTCGGTGAATCCGGTGGAGGCGCTGCGGGCGGAATGAGCGCCGGCCGCACGAGCGCCCGTGACAAGATGCAGGTCCTTCGCTTTGCTCAGGATGACAGGTTTTGGTGGACCGGCTATTCGCGAGTGAGGCGGTCGATGATGGTGCGGTGCTGCGGGTATTGCGCGGCGAGCGCTTCGCGCTTTGCCATTTCGAAATCAGCAAAGTCGAAGCCGGGAGCTACAGTGCAGCCGACGAGTGCGTACGTGCCTGGTTGACGCAGCGATGATCCGAACCAGCAGCCCGCGGGCACTACGGCCTGAAACTGCTCGCCTGACGTAACGTGGCTGCCGAGTAGAAGCTGGCGGTAGGTGCCGCCAGGCTCGATGACGTGGACGATGAGGCCGGAGCCTGCGTAGAAATGCCAGAGCTCATCCGAGCGGATACGGTGGAAGGCGGAGAACTGGTCGCCCGCGAGCAGGAAGTAGATCGCCGTGGAGGCGGCGCGGTCGCCGCCATGGCCGGAGAGCGCGGCGTGCGCGAGCTTGAACGCTGCACGGTAGGTTTCGCGGAAGTAGCCGCCTTCGGGATGGGGCGCCAGGTCGAGGCGGTCGATCCAGTGCTGTGCTTCTGTGACTCTGGGTTCCATTCTCCGATCAACATACACAATCAGGGCACATCGTTGGCTGGACAGATCGTCGATCTGCGTGTGTGATGCTGGGCATGCGTCCAAGGCATGTTGCAAGTTCGCTGGTGTTGGTTGTGGTGGTCATAGTGGTGTGGCTGCTGGGCAATCACCGGGCACCAAAGTCCGTCGCATCGCCATCCGCGCCGGCTGCCGCTCCGGCGTCCGTTGTGCAGCGCAGCGGCCGTGATGTTGCGGTGCCGGCAAGCTGCACTCCGGAAGTGAACCAGAAGCTCTCAGACCTGCTTGCGCAGCAGACGACGGATAACGTGGACAACGTGATGGTGTGCGGCACGACGATCAGCCCTTCGCGCACGCAGCGCGGCGGCAGGCACGGGAGCCACGAGATACTGCCGCTCGCGGTCAATCTGCCGGGCTCGGGATCGAAGCTGGTCGAGGTTGTCATCAATGACGATCTGGATGGGATGGTGACTGCGCCGAGGGGTGCCGCGGTCTACGCCTACGGGCAGGCGTTCTTCGATCAGGGCTCGCGGTTTGTGGCGGGCATTCACGATGTGCACTGCGCGACGCACCGCACGGCGGACAACGGCTGGGTGGTGGTGGATGGGATTAAATCGCCGACAAGTTGTCCGGCATACAGGCGGTGAACTTCGCCAGGGCGGAAAGCGTACTATGTAGAGCCACCGGAGGTCTGCCATGCATTTTTCACCGAGCACGATTGCGGCGCTGGTGATTGCGGCGAGCTTTGCCGCGGGCCTCAACGTTTACGCCACCGTGTTGACGCTGGGCGTGCTGGCACGGCTTCACTACGCGGTGCTGCCGGGCGGCCTGGAGATGCTGGGCGACTGGTGGGTGATCGGCGCGAGCGGAGCGCTGTTTGCGGCGGAGTTCATCGCGGACAAGATTCCTGGCTTCGACATGGTGTGGAATGCGCTGCACACCTTTGTGCGCATTCCGGTAGCCGCGCTCTTGGCCTACGGCGCGACTACGCACCTGTCACCGCAGATGCAGTTGCTGGCGGTGGCGGTGGGGTCAGCCATTGCGCTGGCGGCGCATGGGTCGAAGACAGCGGTGCGTGCGGCCGTGACGCCGAGCCCGGAGCCGATCTCGAATATCGCGCTGAGCACGAGCGAGGATGTGGCCGCGGTGGGGTTGAGCTGGTTGGTGACGGTGCACCCGTGGGCGAGCGCGACGATTGCATTGGTCGCCGTGGTGCTGGCGATCTTTGCGGTGCGCTGGGTGGTACGCGCGTTCCGGCGGATGTTTGGGCGGGGCTCAGGCGTGCGCACGATCGCGCCGCAGACGAAGAGCGCTTAGTTTTTTGCGGCATTGGTCGGGACGGGCAGATTCGAACTGCCGACCCCTCGCACCCCAAGCGAGTGCTCTACCAGGCTGAGCCACGTCCCGACAACGGTGAGGCAGGGGTCTTGCTCTAGAGAGTCTATCAGGATTGACGCTCTAAACCGCGGGGGGAATGTAGTCCTGCGGGAGGGCGGAGCCTTCGCCGAAGAAGAATTGCTCCATCTGCTCGACCAGGAACTCCTGTGCTTCGCGCGTCCAGGGTTGGAGGCGGTATTCGTTCAGAAGCATCTTCTGGCGTTCGACCCACTCCTGCCAGCTTTGCTTGGAGACGTTGTGGAAGACTTTGTTGCCGAAGTCGGAGTCGAAGGGGGGCTCATCCAGTCCTTCCATCTCTTTCTTGTAGCGGGAATCCTGGACCATGTGGGCCATCGGTGCGTTCTCCTCTTGCGGTGTCCTTCTTATTGTAAGCAAAGGTGCCGTGCCGGCGCGCTGCGATAGCATCGATTCGTATGGCATCGACACAACTTCAAGGAAAACCCAGGGTGCGCTTTGCGCCGTCGCCCACGGGCATGCTGCATGTGGGCAATGCGCGGACGGCGCTCTACAACTGGCTGTTTGCGAAGCACAACGGCGGGGCCGCGATCCTGCGCATCGAAGACACGGATGTCGAGCGGTCCGAGGCGCGCTATGAGTCGCTTCTGATCGAGGATCTGCACTGGCTGGGGCTGACGTGGGATGAAGGGCCCGGGGTTGGATTACAGATGGGTGGCTCGCATGGGCCGTACCGGCAGAGCGAGCGGTTGGCCATCTATGCCGAGCACACCGAGCGGCTGCTGGCGGAGGGCAAGGCGTACCGGTGCTTCTGCACGCCGGAGCAACTGGAAGCCGAGCGCGCTGCGGCCGCGGCGGCGCATCAGCCGCAGGTCTATAGCGGCCGGTGCCGTGCGATTTCGTTGGAAGATTCGCGGAAACGGGCGACAGCGGGAGAATCGTATGCGGTGCGGTTGCGAATACCGGAACATCCGATCCGCTTTCACGACCTGGTGCGCGGCGAGGTGGAGTTTCCCGCAGACGCGGTGAGCGATCCGGTGCTGGTGCGGTCCATCGGAATGCCAGTCTACAACTACGTGGTTTCGGTGGACGACGCGCTGATGGAAGTCACGCACGTGATCCGCGGCGATGATCATGTGTCGAATACGCCGAAGCAGGTGGCGATCTACGAGGCATTCGGGTGGAAGGTGCCGGAGTTCGCGCATCTTTCGACCATCCTGGGCAGCGATCGCGAGCGGCTGTCAAAACGGCATGGGGCGACATCGATTGCCAGCTTCCGCGAGATGGGCTATCTGCCGGAGGCGCTGATGAATTACCTGGCGCTGCTGGGATGGGGCGCGGAGGGCGGCACGCGCGAGACATTCACGCCGGAGGAACTGGTTCGGGAATTCAAGCTGGAGCGGGTGACAGCGTCACCGGCGGTCTTTGATACCGGCAAGCTGGATTGGCTGAACCGGCACTATCTGAAGCTGCGGCCGATTGCCGAGATTGCCGGGCTGGCGTGGCCCTACTTTGAGCAGGCGGGATACCTTGGATCACGCGATAAGGCAACCGCGGAGACTACAGATTGGTTTGAGCGGCTGGTGGCGGTGTTTCTACCCGGCGTGGACCATCTGGACCAGTTGCCGGCGAAGGCCGCGTTTATGTTTGCGCTGGATTCTGCAAAGACCAAGTCCGATCCGGAGAATGTGACGATCCTCGAGAGCGACGCGGGGCAGCGCGTCATCGGCGCCTTTTCGGCACGCGCGATGGCTGAACCCGGACCGGTCACGCCGGAGCGGTTTAAGGCGATGATGAACGAGGTGAAGGCGGAGACGGGTGCGAAGGGCAAGGAACTGTTCCATCCGGTGCGCATTTTGCTGACGGGGACGCACTCGGGGCCGGAGTTCGACAAGATCATTCCGCTGATGGAAGAGGGAGCGGCGCTTGGGCTGGGCGTGAAAAGCGTTGCGGAGCGCGCTGCTGCCGCATTTTGAATTCCTTAGAACAGATGAGGCACGAAGCGGTCCGTGTTGCGGATGACGGGATCGCGAGCTTCGCGCATGCCGAGGCCGGCGGGCTCGCCGTCGATGAGCCAGCTGCCGAGCACGGCATAATTTCCATCTTCGCAGCGCACCGGCGCGAGCCCCTGATAGACCCACGGGCCATCGGCGAAGCGACCCTGGGTTTCAAAGGTGCGGCTGCCGCCGACGAGTGTGATGTTCGCACCTTCGCGGCCGAAGAGCGGCTTGCGCACGTAGCGTGACATGCCGTGCGGGCCGTCAAGGTACGCGGGCGAGAGCAGCTCGTGGTCTGGATACATCTCCCACAAGATGGCAAGAAGCGCTTTATTCGACCAGAGCATCTTCCAGATGGGCTCGATCCACTGCGTGCGTCCCTTCCGCGGCTTGTTGCCGGAGGCCATGTTGAGCAGCGCATCAATGCCGAAGGGTTCGGTGAGAAGCGTTTCCCATGGATAAAGCTTGAAGAGAGTGGCGATTGGCGTGGTGCCATGGCCGACAAAGCAGGCGTGGTCATTGTCCCAACCGATTTCGTTCATCAGGATAGCGACGCTGTCGATGCCGGCTTCGCGCGCGGTGTCACGCAGGTAGGAGATGGTGAGGAAATCTTCCTCATCTCCGTCGTGGGCGAAGTGCACGGGGGATTGCACGTATTTGGTCAGGTCACGCCACTTGGCAACGAGTTTTTCATGGAGCGAATTCCACTGATCGCGCTTGGGAAAGCTGTCCTCCAGCCAATGCCACTGGATGATGGCGGCCTCGACAAGTGATGTGGGTGTGTCGGCGTTGTACTCGAGCAGCTTGATGGTGTAGCCGTCGTAGGCAAGATCCATGCGCCCGTAAAGCGCGGGGGGCTCATCCTTCCAGGTGCCGCGGATCGCGGGGAGGGCTGACTCCGGGATGTGCATGGAGGCGAGACGGTTGTGGCGAAGGATGAAGTCGCCGGCGGCGAGGCACATCTTCTGCAACTCGGCGGTTGCGGCTTCCAGGCGATCGATTTCCGAAGAGGTGAACTGCCAGTACGCGGACTCGTCCCAATAAGGGCGGCCTTCGACGGAGTGATAGCTGAGGCCCTGGGAGGAGACGATGCGCTCCCAGTCGGGACGGGGATCGATTGCGTAGCGACGCATTGTTATTCTCCTGCGCTGCCGCCGGCGTGGCCGAAACCGGCGCGGGAGATGCCGGAAGCGGTGTGGCCACCGACTACGGTATCGCCGTACCGGCCGCCGCTGCGACCGGCGTAGAGGAAGTGTCCGCCGAAGTGGGTGCCGGCGTTGCAGTAGGAGTCAGGCTGCTTGTGGTTCTGAGCGTCGACGCAGTCGCGGTGCTCGTTGCAGCCGGAGAGAGCGCCGCTGGCCGCGAGAAGGAGGATGCAGGTTTGGATCTCGCGAGAGCGTCGCATGGGCGCACTTATGATGGGGCACGGTCAACGGTCCGCACAAGAGAGAATATGCGGCGTTCGGCTTGCTTGCGTGGATAATGCTGCATGGCTGAAGCGGCAAATCCGGCGCGTAGCTGGTCGCGGGTTGATGGCATCGATCTGCTGCGCGGCCTGGCGATCTTTTTCGTGCTGATGAACCACGTAAACATGCAATTGCTGTTTGCGCATGTTCCCTACACGCGCGGGCTATCGAAACAACTTATCTCTTCTCTGGTATGGAACGGGCAGCAGGGCGTGCAGATTTTCTTTGCGGTGTCCGGGTTCCTGATCACGGCGACGAGCCTGCGGCGATGGAAGAGCCTTGATCGGGTATCGGTTGGGGATTTTTATCGATTGCGCTTTGCGCGTATTGCGCCGCTGCTCGTGGGTCTGCTGGTCATCCTGAGCGTGTTGCACCTGGCGCATGTAAAGCATTTCGTGGTGAGGCCGGAGACCGGCGGGCTGGGACGCGCGCTGCTTGCAGCGCTGACATTTCATGTGAATCTGCTGGAGGCGCGGCACGGGTATCTGCCGGGTAGCTGGGACATTTTGTGGTCTCTCTCGGTGGAGGAGACGTTTTACTTTGCTTTCCCATGGGTGTGCCGATTGTTCGGACGCGGGAAGATGCTGACCGTGTTGCTGCTGGCCTTTGTGGCGCTGGGGCCGTTCGGGCGATCGTTTCTGACGCATGGCAATCCGGTGTGGCGGGAGTATTCGTATCTTGGCGGAATGGATGCGATTGCAATGGGGTGCCTGACGGCGATTGCGCTGAACGGACGCGCGCTTTCGCGGGCGCGGCTGTGGCTGCTGGCTGGTGCGGGCGGGGTGATGCTGGTGTTCTGCCTGGGGTGCTCACGCACGGCGGAGACACTGCTGCCCGAGAAGACGGGCTTGTACATGAGCGTGATTGGCGTGGGAGCGTGCTTGCTGATTGCGGTTGCCGCGCAGACGGGATGGCGCAGTCCGCGGGTGCTGGCGCCGCTGCTGGTTGCTGGCCAGCGGAGTTACGAAATTTATCTGACGCACATGTTTGTGGTGATTGCGCTGGCTGCGGCGTTTGCCGCGACGGGCAATGCGATGTGGGCGGTCCCGCTGTTCTTTCTCGGGGTTCTGCTTGTTGGCGGGCTACTGGGCGACGCGGTGGCGCGGTTCTATTCCGAACCGATGAATCGCCGGCTGCGCATGCGGTGGAAGGATGGCGCGCGGAATCTTGGTTCTGTTGTGGAGACTGCGCGGGCGGCTGAAGCCACGCTGCGATAGACGTCTTGTTTCGTTGCTGTATCCCACCCTTCGCTCAAGGATGGGAAAACCCGCATGTAATCGCTCAGGCGGTGGCCAGGCGGGGCGCGTGGTCGAGCTTCATCAGCAGCAGGGTCATATCGTCGTGCTGGGGAGCGGTGGCGGCAAAGCGGTCGGCTTCTTTCACGATGTGGCGCAGGATGGTGCCGGCGTTTTCCGGCAGGTGGGCGCGGGCGGCGGCCACCATGCGCTCTTCGCCCCATTCCTGATCCTGCAGGTTGAGCGCTTCGCTGATCCCGTCGGTGTAGGCGAGCAGCAAGTCGCCGGGCTCGAGGAGGAGACGGCATTCTTCGTAGAGGGCGTCGGGGAGCAAGCCGATGACCGTGCCCCCACCATCGAGCGGGTGGACCTCATTGTTGCGCAGGACGTAGGGCGGATTATGGCCGGCGTTTACGTATCGCAGCAGGCGCTGGAGCGGCTCGTAGATGGCGAAGAAGAAGGTCGCGTAGCGGTTGGTCGCGGAGGACTCGTACACCAGACGGTTGACGCGCGACATGAGCAAAGCGAGATCGGCTGGACCGTCCATGGTCATGCCGCGGAGCGAGGCGCGCAGGCTGGCCATGAGCAGAGCGGCGGAGATGCCCTTGCCGGAGACATCGCCGATCGCGAGGCCGAGCGAGCCGTCTTGAAGTGAGAGGACGTCGTAGTAATCGCCGCCAACACCCTGGGCCGGACGGCACGCGCCGTGGATGCTGTGGCCGGGGAGCGTGGGAAGCTGCTGCGGGAAGAGGCGCTCCTGCACCTCGCGCGCGATCTCTATTTCGCGGTCGATGCGCTCGCGGCGTGCAGCCTCACTGGCGAGGGAGTGGACGAGCGCGCTGATCTCCAAGGCGAGGCCGGCCTGGGTGCTGACGGATTGCAGCAGGCGCAGGTCGGAGGGTGTGTAGGGCTCCTCCGAGCGCTTGGCGCCGAGGCTGATGAAGCCTAGCAGGCGGTCGCGTCCGGCGAGGGGGAGGAGCAGCTCCGAGCCGAGAGTTTCGAGCGAATGGCGCTCACGATCGTCGGCAAGGAGAAACCAGCCGTCGGGATTCTCTCGGTAAAGGGTGGCGGGCTGGTTGGAACGCGCCAGATTGCGGACGGTGGAAGAGCTTTCCTCGAAGCGTTTGGGAACGTCGTCACTGAGGCCCATGCAGTGCTCGATGCCAAAGCTGTGGCCCTGACGCAGATACACGGCGATACAGGAGACGTGGAGGACCTCAGAGATGCGGCGGGTGACGGTCTCAACGAGGGGCTTGGCCTCGGTAAAACGGCGCGCCTGATCGGAGAGCTCGCTCAGGACCAGTTCGGCGTCATAGGCCTCGCGGAAGAACTTGCGATCGAGCCAGCGCTGGATGCGATGGCTGATGGAGTCATGAGCTGTGAAGAGCTTGATGAGTCCAGCGGCGACGAGGATGAGGACCGGGATGGCGACCGGAAGATTCTCTTTGTGCCGGACGAGCGGGAAGACGAAATGGACGAGGATGAGGGCGACGAATGCGAACTCGGCGACGAGCAACGTATAGCGGGCCAACGCGTACTTGGTGCCCATGCGGAGGAGGAGGCGAACGTCGAGCGCGCGCTGGACGACGACGACGTAGGCGAAGGATAGGGGAGCGGCGAAGAAGAGCAGGTAGGCTGGAAGGGTGATCCAAGGGTGCTTATCCACGGCAATACCGAAGTGCGTCAGCAGGATGAAAGCCACCATCAGCGATCCCAGGCCGACGATGGAGCCCGCGGCCAGCACCTGCATGCGTCGGCGGGCGTCGGCGGTGGTGGCGGATCGCAGCTTGTCCAGAACGGCGACAACATAGACGAGAACGCAGGCGAGGTTGAGCGGATTGACGATTCGGTCGAACCAGATGTTGGCGCGATCGCTCCAGTGGCCGAGCTCGGGTGCGGCGAAGTTCTCAACCGCAAAGGTGGCCCAGATGAGGAGGAAACAGGCGGCGAGCGGCGCCAGGATCAGCCACTTCGCCCATGGAGCTTTGCGATCTGCCCGCCAGCGCTCCGGAAAATAGATACCGAAGAGCAGCAGCGCGGGTGACATGAGGTATTGCAGCAGGTTGTACCAGGCGCTCAGCCATATGATCCATGCACCGGGCCACCATTCTGGACGCGACGAGACGACCGAAGGCGCGGCAAAGAGGAACAGCAGCAGCCAAGCATTGGGATCGCGGATGCGTGCCGCGGCCACCCAATAGCCGATGAGCAGGCAAATGAGGGGCGGCACCAAGAGCAGCAGCCTGATAATCCATTCCGGATTGGAATGTGGGGGCGAGGGGCCGCGAGGCGACGGTACGGATAGTCGCGCGATGGAGCGTGCCGTCCACACGGCGAACGAGCACCGGCAGGGTTTCGCCAGGATGCAGGAATCTTGCTGCCACCCCCCTGCAGGGCAATCATCTGCTGGTGTCCATAGAAATGTTCGCCGCGCAGTTCCAGGAGGCGATCGCCATTCTTGAGGCCAGCGGCGATGGCTTCGCCTTGCAGGTCTTTGAGCGTCAGCAGATCATCATCGACCTGAAATGGCATGCGGGCATGCTCGCCGCGATGTGACAGTTCCTGGAAAGTGGCTGTCGTCTGCATGACGTAAAAGGTCATGCTCGCCACGATGAAGAGACCGAAGGCGAGATAAAGGAAACGGGTTAGGGTCTTGCTGGTCATCGTTAAGCCCGATGGTAAGGCGACGCCCGGTGCCCGGCCGGGAGCGTCTTCATCATAGTGCGGAAGCAGGGTAATTGTGGCAGGCGGGGGTTTTGGGACGCGGGCATCCTCTCGCCGGATGATTCTGACTGCAGTGGAGTTCTTGCCTGGCATCCACCACCCTGCTTCCGATCCTGCCCGCTCGATCCATCAAGAATGGCGGGCATAGCAGGTGGTACGCGAGTGGGCGCCGGGAGGTTCCACGAGGAACATTTGCCGGTAAGCAGCGACCTGCGTGAAACTTACGCTTCCCCGTGCGCGGTGAGCTTGACCAGGATATTGCCGCGGGTGGCGTTCGAGTAGGGGCAGGTGCGGTGGGCGTCGGCGACCAGCCTTTCCGCGGCGGCCTGATCGAGGCCATCGACACGCACATCGAGGGCGACGGCGAGGGTGAAGCCGTTATCGCCCTCGGCAGGGCCGAGGGAGACGCTGGCGTCGATGGTGATGTCGCCGGGACGCAGCTTCTGCTGCATGGCCTGGTACTGCATGGCTCCGATGAAGCAGGCGGAGTAGCCGGCGGCGAAGAGCTGCTCAGGATTGGCGCCGGGTTTGCCGCTGCCGCCAAGCGCTGGCGGGGCGGAGAGATCAAGGTCGACGCTGCCATCGGAGCTGCGGACGTGACCGTTGCGGCCGTTCTTTGCGGTCACCTGTGCGGTGTAGAGGGTCTGGACTAGGGCGAGCATGGGAGGCCTCCTGTGCGACTCGACCTTGTTAGATTCGCATAAGGGATGGGAAGGGAGTGACGGGTTTGGCGATCACAGACCGGAGCTTTCCGGCAGACTGGACGGCGGAGGTGCTGGCGGGGCGGCCAATGATCTTGCCGCGGCGGCACTTGGTGTATCCCGTGGCGGTGGAGGAGATAGAGCGGGGGGCCCTGGAGCTGATGGTGCGCCCGGCCGAGGGCGAGGCGTTTCTGGCAACGTGCGCGCTGGGCTTCGCCAGCCCGGCGGTTCCGACCGGCGTCTGGAGTTGCCCCGATCCCGCCATGGTGTGCGCGGTGGCGGGGGGCTACGGATACATGATCGACAGCCGCGCGCCGGAGCGGTGGCGGCAGTTGGAATACCGGCCCGTGACCGAAGTGCGCCCGCTTCGGGAGGCGGGGCTGCTGGTGTTCGTGAGCTTCCATGCGATCGAGGCGTGGGGAGCGGCGGGGCGGCTATGGCAGACGGCGCGGCTTTCCTGGGAGGGAGTGCGGCTCGGTGAGGCGACGGCGACCGAACTGCGCGGGTGGGGGTGGGATATGCGGACGGATACGGAGATGGAGTTTGTGGTGGACCTGTCGACCGGGGAGCATACCGGCGGACCGCAGTTCTAGCCGACCGGAGCTTAGCTATTCCGGTTTAGCTGGTAGAAGCTGAGCGCGGCGTCGCCTTGTTCAAGAATGCGACTTCGGTGCAGGGCGCCGTATGTATCCGATATGGTGGCAGATCCTCGGCGGCCGTGTTCGGCGATCACGATGGCTTCGGGCGCGAGAAGTGAGGCAGAGGATTGTGCCAGCAATCTCAGAGATTCCGTGTAGGCGGCAGCGTCTTCCCAGGGCGGGTCGAGGTAGACAAGGTTGAAGTGCGGATCGCGGCGGGACAGGTTTCTCAGGACGATCGGCACGCTCCGTTGTTCGAGTTGGAAACCTTCGCGGATTTTGAGGGCGGCGAGATTTGCGCGCAGTGCAGCGATGGCGGCCGCGGCGCTCTCGATGAAGGTGACGTCTGCTGCGCCGCGGCTCAATGCCTCAATGCCGACGGCTCCGGTGCCGGCGTAGAGATCGGCGAAGCGCGCACCTTCGATGTGGGGCGCGAGGATGTTGAAGAGCGTTTCGCGCAGGCGATCGCTGGTGGGGCGCGTCGCCGTGCCGGGCGGCGCGGTGAGCGGGCGGCTGCGATAGATGCCAGCGATGACACGCATGAACAAAGGAAAACACACGAACAGCAAATTGCGCAGGCCAGGGCGCGGAAGCACCCTCGAATACAATGTAGGGGCGCCGTTGCCGGCAGAGATGCGGCACATTGCGCGGCACATTTCATCCGAAGCGAGCAACAAGAGACTACGATGCGTGGCTGGTCATTTCCGCTGGGGCGTTGGTGGGGGATGGATATCCGTATCCATACCTTCTTCCTGCTGCTGCTTGGCGTGTGCATGGGCTACGCCAGCGTGCTGCAGATGCCGCAGTGGCATGGTTTCATGCTCTGGCTGATGCTGCTGTTGGCGGTGCTGGCGCGGGAGATTGGACGAGCGATTGCGGCGGCTTACAACGGGCTGCAGATTCGCAGCATTCTGCTGTTGCCGATCGGCGGGCTGATGTCTTTCGCCAATGCGGAGAGCGTGGAACACTCGAACGAGCTTCCTGTCCAGCTCAAGATGGCGGTGGTGGGCCCGCTGGTGAGCCTGTCGATGGCCGGGCTGTGCGTGCTCACGATTGTGGGCGCCGCCCCGAAGTTCAACCTGCTGCTCCAGCCGCTGATTACGCCGGCGCACCTGATCCGCTCCTTCGTCTGGCTGAACGCATTTCTCGGCGCGTTGCATCTGCTTCCCGCGTATCCGCTAGATGCCGGACGAGTGTTGCGCAGCCAATTCACGCGGGTGCAGGGCCACGTGCAGGCCGCCCGGGCGGCGGCAGGACTGGGTCTCATGATCGGGGTGATCGCGATTCTGCTCGGCATCCTGCTGCCCAATCTATGGCTGGCCACAGCCGGCTTCTTCATCTTCATCGGCGCGCAGATGGAGGACCAGGGCGCGGTGTTCCAAAGTGTGGTGGATACGGTGCACATGCGCGACATCATGCTGACGGACTTCTCGCTGCTCTCGCCGTCCGACACGCTTGAGGACGCCTTGTCGAAGGCCGTCCACTCGCTGCAGGATGATTTTCCGGTGGTGCGCGGACACAACGTCGTGGGCGTCGTAAGCCGGCAGGTGATTGCCGATGCGTTGCGCGCCGAGGGCAACGGCTATGTGCAGGGCATCATGCAGCGCAGCTTTCATATAGCCAAGCCGGAGGATTCGCTAGGGACGACCATCAGCCGCTTCAGCGGGCGTGGCATGTCGCTGGTGCCGGTGACCGATGGCGAGCGCGTGGTTGGCATCGTGACCCTGCAGAACCTGATGCATTCCATGAGCCAGTTCGCGGAGAAGCGAAAGCGCAACGCGCGGGCGGAGTAGACCGGTGGCCTCGCGAAGCGGTGTTGAGCAATGTTGGCGAAGCGGTGTTGAGCAATGACAGACACGCTGGCGCCGGGACTCTACCTGGTCGGTACCCCTATCGGAAACCTGGAAGACATCACACTGCGCGCCTTGCGGGTGCTTCGCAATGTGGACCGTGTGTTGTGCGAGGACACGCGCGAGACCGCGCACCTGCTGAATCACTACGAGATCAAAGTCCCGACACAGAGCTGTGACGAGCACAAAGAGCATGCCTGTGCGGCAGATGCCGTTGCTCGGATACGGGCCGGGGAGCGGCTGGCGCTGGTGACGGATGCGGGACTGCCGGGGATTTCCGATCCCGGCGCGCGGGTGGCTGCTGCGGTTGCGGCCGCGGGTTTGCCGGTGGTGCCGGTCCCGGGCGCGAATGCGGCGCTGACGGCGCTGGTGGGCTCGGGATTGGCGGCGGAGCGATTCCTGTTCTGCGGGTTTTTGCCATCGAAGGCTGGTGCACGTCGGACTGAATTAGAGCGGCTGCAGGGGATGGTCGCGGCAGGCGCCGAGTCGCTGGTGCTGGTTTTTTACGAAGCGCCGCATCGGATTGTGGAGATGCTGGAGGATGTGGCGGGTGTGTGGGGCGCGGAGTGCCGGGTGGTGCTGGCGCGCGAGTTGACCAAGCTGCACGAGGAGTTTCTCCGCGGAAGCGTGGCGGAAGTGCGGGCGCAACTGGCGGAGCGGGAGCGGATGCGGGGAGAGATGGTGGTGCTGGTGGAGGCGCCGCCTTCGATCTCGGGGGGCAGCGGCGAGGAATCGATTCCCACGCTGGTGGAGCGGCTGATGAAGGACGAGGGGATGAGCGAGAAAGATGCGCTGAAGCGCGCGGCGCGGGAGCGCGGGATGGGGAAGAGCGAGGTGTATCGGGAGTGGACTCGCCGTCCAGGCAAACGCGGGACCTGTCGTCCAGGCGGAAGCGCAGATCGCCCGTGAGATAGGGTTCGCTTCCATTGGTCAGTCGCGTTAGCATTGCGCGCGAGCCAGCCCTGTCACGGCGAGGCCCAAGGCGGCGAAACATGCAGAGGAAATGTGTTTTGAGATTCAGGAGGATGGCGGTCCGGGTCATGATCGGCTGCGCCGTAGCCGCCATCAGCTCATCGGTGTGGGCAGCCAACGACAACGCCGGAGATAAAGAAAAACACTGTTCGAATCGGACCCTGAATGGCAGTTACGGCTTTACGGTGGAAGGCCTTCTCGGTATTCCCGGAGGCGGCACTCAGATCCGTGGCGTAATCCTGCAAGAGTACGACGGCAATGGCCACCTGACCCAGGTGGAGCATGTGGTCGTCGACGGCGCGCCGCCCTCCGAGGCGTGGACACCCGGCAGCGGCACCTACACAGTGAACGGGGACTGCACGGGTTCAGCAACGATCACGATCCCGTCCAGCGGCGGGCCTCCGCTGGTGGTGTTTTTTGTGGTGACGAAGCATGGGCGGACGGTCCGCGAGGTCTCGAACGGGAATGCGATCATCGCGACTGGAGAGAAGGTTGAGTAGTTCCTGACGGTCAAAGTCGGCGATCGGTCGCGGCGGGCAAGCTCAGTGGTTCTCGGAACTTGTCGTCGCTGGCGCTGCTTCGCGGCCCTTTACCCTGTCGTACATATAGCTGTTGCTGACGGTGCCGAGGGACTCGTTGTAGAGGCTGGGCTCGCCGATGGCTTCCCGCAGCTCTTCGCTGAAACGGTGGACGGACTTGAGCGCGTCGGCAGTGGCGGCGATGCGGACGGTTGGTGTCTCGAAAAGCTTCTGATTGCCGTGGTCGACCAGGCGGGAGATGTGGCCGCGCAGGACCCATCCGGGCGGAGTGATCCAGGTAACCGGGTGCTGCTCGTCTTCGGCGGCCGTTTTTTCGGAGTAATTCGGATTGCGGCCGAGGATGGCTGCGGCGCCATATTTGCCGACGGCGACTTGTCCTGCGACCCCGGGCAGGTCGCGGACATCAAATCCGGTATCGCGAAGGATCTGGAGCACTTGTTCAAAGCTTCGGACGATGATTTTGGTGCGCATAGCGGGGCTGGATTCCTCTGAAACTACGTGCCGAAGGGGCGCAGCGCTTACACTATTAGAGGAGAGGCGCCTACGGTCCCGACCGGTGCTTTCAGTGTCGCATATGGATATGTCGTTTTCACTTCGATGTACGTGTTGTAAGAACTGCTGACGCAGCTTTCCGCTTCAGGAGCGGATCACCTTACGGCATGTGTGAAAACGAATAGAGGTCGGACGAGATGGTGACTTCCACAGAAGAAACAGTGGCGCGGCTGACGAGGTTAGGGGCGACGCTTGCCGATCGCATCGGCAACACCCCGTTGCTCCGGCTGGAACGGCTGGTTGCGCACCTGCCTGGTATCACGCTGCTGGGCAAGGCGGAGTGGGCGAATCCGGGTGGGTCGGTGAAGGATCGGGCAGCCTCCGGCATTGTGGGAGCGGCGCTGGAGCGCGGTCTCCTCGGCCTGAATGGAACCAAGGGCCGGCATCTGCTGGATGCGACCAGCGGCAACACCGGCATTGCTTACGCCATGCTGGGCGCGGCGTGGGGTTTTCCGGTGACGCTGTGTGTGCCGGCGAATGTGTCGCCTGAACGCAAGCGCATTCTGGGAGCCTACGGCGCGAATGTGGTGTGGACCGATCCGGCAGACGGATCGGACGGCGCCATCCGTGCGGCGCGCGAGATGGCGAAAGACACCGCAAAGTACTACTACGCCGACCAGTATGGTAACGACGAGAACTGGAAGGCGCACTATCGCGGGACGGCGTCGAATCCCGGTACGGCGAACGAAATCTGGAACCAGACCGACGGGCAGGTCACGCACTTTGTCGCGGGCCTGGGGACAAGCGGGACATTTGTCGGCACCACGCGGCGGCTAAAGGAACTGAATCCGCGTATTCAGTGCGTCAGCATGCAGCCGGATTCGCCCTTCAACGGCTTTGAGGGCCTGAAGCACATGGCTACGGCGATTGTGCCGCCGATCTATGACGCTGGGCTTGCCGATCGCGCTATCGAGATGGAGACCGAGGCGGCGTACTCGATGGCGAAGCGGCTGGGACGGGTGGAGGGTCTGCTGGTAGGCGTTTCGGCGGCGGGCGCCACGGCGGCAGCGCTGCGCATTGCGGAGGAAGAGCATGCGCACGGCCGCGAAGCAGTCATTGTGGTGATTCTCTGCGACAGCGCGGAAAAGTATCTGAGCGAAAGGTTCTGGGAAGAGTGAGCGACCCAATCAAAACAGATATCCCTCTTACGATTCCGGGAGAGGTGTACGAAGCGATCCGCCAACATGGGGAGCGGACGTATCCGCACGAGTGCTGCGGTGTGCTGCTGGGGCGCAGCGGTGATGCCGGTAATAAGGTGGAAGCGGCGGTGGAGGCGGGGAATACGCGCACGGATTCCGCGCACAACCGCTATAACATTGCGCCGCAGGAACTGATCCGTATTCAGCGGCAGGGGCGCGAGCGCGGGCTTGATATTGTGGGCTTCTATCACTCTCATCCGGACCATCCTGCGCAGTGGTCGAAGACGGACTTTGAAGAGGCGCATTGGATCGGCTGCTCATATGTGATCACCAGCGTGGAACAGGGCACGGCGAAGATTACGAATTCGTTTCTGCTGACTGGCACGACTGAGGAAGACAAGCGGTTTGAAGATCAGCGTGTCGTGATTGGAGCAGCGGCGGCAGTGGAGCCCGCTCGATGTTGATCCTCGACCGGAACCGGTTCGTGCACTGCTGTATCCAGATTCGAAGATATTGAGGACAATTCGCGATGAAGATTTTTATTCCTACGCCGCTGCGGGCGTACACGGGCAAGCAGGATGCGGTCGAGATCAACGGCGCGACCATCCACGAGGCATTGAGCGGGCTGACAACCCAGTATCCTGACCTGCGCAAGCAGCTCTTTACGGACGATGGGAAGCTGCGCTCGTTTGTGAACGTTTATTTGAACGACGAGGACATCCGCTACCTGGATGCGAAGGAGCAGACGAAGGTGAGCGAGAAAGACTCGCTTTCGATCATTCCCTCGATTGCTGGCGGATATTAGCCATACGGGCGGACGCGCCTGCGGCGCAAAATCTTAGGTTTGCTTCCTTTGGTTGGTCACGTTTGGAGTGGGTGGTTTTGCAGAGAAACTGCAGGTCATTCGCTTCGCTCAGGATGACAAGGTGCATTGAGGGGCGGCAGTCGCCGTCCAAGGAGTTTGATCATGGCAACTGTGGCGGAAGCAACAGCGGCAGTATCGTTGCCGGCTTTGACACATGAAGAGATCGCGCGCTATTCGCGGCACCTCATCCTGCCCGAGGTGGGCATGGAGGGGCAGCAGAAGCTGAAGGCCGCGAAGGTGTTGCTGGTAGGCACCGGCGGGCTGGGCGCGCCTATGGCGTTGTATCTGGCCGCAGCCGGCGTGGGCACGCTCGGGCTGGTGGACTTCGACGTGGTGGATGCGAGCAACCTGCACCGCCAGGTGATTCACGCGACGCCCGATGTAGGGCGTAAAAAGCTGGACTCTGCGGCGGACAAGCTCGCGGCACTGAACCCGGAAGTCAAGGTCGTCAAGCACGAGACGATGCTGACCTCGGCAAATGCGATGGAGATCCTGAAGGACTATGACATCGTCGCAGACGGCACCGATAACTTCCCGACGCGCTACCTGGTGAACGATGCCTGCGTGCTGAGCGGCAAACCGAATGTCTACGCCTCGATCTTCCGCTTTGAGGGGCAGGCGAGCGTTTTTGCGACGGAAGATGGCCCGTGCTATCGCTGCCTGTATCCGGAGCCGCCACCGCCTGGTCTCGTGCCTTCGTGCGCGGAAGGTGGGGTACTCGGCATTCTGCCTGGACTGCTGGGTCTTATTCAATCGACCGAAGTGATCAAGCTCATTCTCGGACAAGGTGAGCCACTGATCGGGCGACTGCTGCTGGTGGATGCGCTTGGCATGCGGTTCCGCGAGCTGAAGCTGAGAAAGAATCCCGACTGCCCGGTGTGCGGCACGCATCGCACGGTGACAAAGCTGATTGACTACGAGCAGTTCTGCGGTATTCTGCCGCCGGCAAAGGAGACGACGCAGGTGGCGAATGTACAGAACGGAATTCCCCAGATCGGACCGGAGGAGCTGCAGCGGCGGCGGACAGCGGGCGAGGACGTGTTCGTGCTGGATGTGCGGGAGCCGCACGAGTATCAGATCGCGAACATCGGCGGCTATCTGATTCCGCTGAACGATCTGCCGAAGCGTGTGGACGAGCTCGACCCCGACAAGAACATCGTGGTGCAGTGCAAGTCCGGGGGCCGCAGCCAGAGGGCTTCTGAGTTCCTGCAGCAGCAGGGCTTCAGGCACATAGAGAATCTAGCAGGCGGGATTACCGCGTGGTCGGACAAGGTCGATCCGTCGATTCCCAAGTACTAGGGACTGGCCATCTGGGCGGGGGCGCCTATGGGGCGCGAACCGGTCAATTCGCTCCCGACGGTCGCCGACACTTCATGTTGTGAGAAGCGTGAGTGTGAGCAGCAGATCTCTCCGCTGCGCGGCTGCGCCGCTCCGGTCGAGATGAGGGTACATCGGCGACTGGTGAACTTCATATCGGCTTTGCGATGTAGAAGTTTGCGGCGAAGTGGAGATCGAGAGCGCCGTCCCTGGTGAAGCTTTCAAGCTGACGCTCGCAGGCATCGCCAAGCTCGGCGCGCTTTGCCGGCGTCAGGTCAGCGAGTTTCGCCGCGAGCGGGGTTGCCGCCAGCAGCTTGCGGCCGTCGGAAGCGTGCCACGTGCCGTCCGGCGTGAGGTCGACCTTGCGATGGCTTTCGACAACGAACCCGCCTTGGCGAAGGACGCTGCTCACGAGCGCGGGATTGTGAAGGCGATGCACTTTGGTGAGGAACCAGGTGAAGTCGTTGAGCTGACATTCGATAAGCGCGCGCTGCATTGCCATGGTGAGCGGGTGTTCCGACTCGGAGCCCCAGAGCGCGACGTGCAGACGGCCTTCCGGACGGAGCGCCTGACGGATGTGTTCAAGGATGCGCGCAGGATCTTCGAAGAACTGCAGAGCCTGCTGGCAGAAGGCGGCGTGAAATTCGCCTGCCGGGAGCGAGGCGTATTCAATAGGGGACTGCAGGTATTCGATGGGCGCAGCGCCGGGCGCCGAAGGCTCCCTGCGAGCAATGGTGAGCATGCTTTCCGTTGCGTCGACTGCGGTCACACGACCGGTGCTGCCGACGGCTTGCGCCGCGGTGCGGGCGACAATGCCGGTGCCGGTGGCGACGTCAAGCGCGTGAGCGCCGGCGGGGAGTTTTGCGTCGGCGACGAGCCGCCGTGCCGAGGGTGCGAACATCAGCGGCACCAGAACCTCCTGGTAGCGGCGGGCCCCTTCTTCTGTAGTGAACATGCGATCTCCCGAAGCAGGATGCGGGGAGTGACAGTCTACTTTGCTGGAACGACCTGTGTCGCTGCTGCCCCTTCGAGTGCCGCCGAGGAGCCGGATGGCTGCGGTGCGTGCAGGATAGCGAGTAGCCTCTCGTTCAGCCGGGAGCGCATTGCGATGCGGTCCTGCGCGCGAGTGATGTAGCGAATGATGAGCTCCAGACCCCCGCCGGCGCGCAGCTCGACCAGCGGCTCGGCGGATAGCGTGCTGAGGCTGCCGGTTTGCTGGCTGAGGCGGCGCCACTCGCGCGTGGCCAGCTCAATGTCGTCGCGCGTGATCGCTTCGACTGCGGTGCGAATGGCGTCTTGCAGCGCATAGGGATCCTTTCCGGCAGGCAATGACACGTGCAGCTCCTCCCACAGCCACTGGCCGGCGGTGGAGAAGTTGAAGTAGTGGTCTTCGATGGCGTAGCTGTTCATAAACGCGACGCGGCGTCCCGTGGGGCGGCCGCTCTCAGCCCAGTTCCCGGCTTCGAGCAGCGTCGTGCGAAGCAGACCGACCTCGACGACTTCGCCGCCGACGCCGTTGATCTCCACCCAGTCGCCGACCCGTACGCCGTTCTTGCCCATAAGAATGAACCAGCCGAAGAAGGCGACGATGAAGTCTTTGAGGACGACGGTGAGGCCGGCGGTGGTGAGGCCGATGACGGTAGGCGTCTGGTGCGGTGCGCCGAAGATGAGGATCAGAATAAGCAACGCGCCGACAAGCTGCACGCTAAACGAAAGGACGAATTGCAGCGTCTGCTGGCGGCGGCGGTCGAGCAGGGTACGGCTGGTGAGCAGCCGCCGGAGGATGCGTCCCAGGGCGATCGTGAGAATGACGATGGCGATGATAACGGCGAAGACGCGGAGGATGCGCTGCGTGAGGGTGCGCTCCTGCGCGCGCACCAGCGTGTCCCATTTGCTGTAGGTATCTGCGAGCGCCTGCAGATCGTGAATGCGGCGCTCATATTGCGTGATCGTCTGGCGGCTGGCAGATAGCGCACGCAGGCGGGTGGTTGCGGCGGCGGTGTCGGGGTTGGGTCCGGCGCCATTTTTCGCGGCGGCCTGGTCGAGGTCGTTTGCAAGTGCGTTGCGCTGCTGGAGCAGTTGGCTGGCGAGCGTTTGCGCCTCGCTCCGCGCCTGAGCCAGCTGGCTGCGGCGACTGCGCAGTGAGCCGAGAGCGCGAAACTTGCCCACCAGCGACGTGAGCGCTGCCGGGCTCTCCAGCGCCTCGGTCTGGGAGGCGACCGTTCCGGTCTCCTCCTTGTGTGCGGCTTCGTGTTCATCGAGCGCTTGCTGGATGGTGGCGTGGCGGTCGCCACCGAGACGGATGAGGGTCTGATGCAACTCGTCTGCCTCATCGGTATCAAGGGCGAGCTGGGCCTCGGCAAGCTGGAGCTGCGGGTCGTCATCGGCAACGCCGGGACCGTGCTGGCGGACGTTGACATCCGCCTGTTCGGTTTTGATGCGCTCGTTGAGCGCATTCAGCCGCTGCGAGATCTTGAGCGCCTGGCCGGTCAGGGGCGGCGCGTGTTCCGTTGCGCCGCGCAATGCGCTGGCGAACGCCTGATCGACCTCGCTGTCGGCAAGGTGCAGCGCATCCTGTGCATATTGGCGCTCCTGCGGCACGGCCGCCTGCGAGGCAAGCTGGCGTGCCAGGCGGAGCGGAGACTGGTCCACAAGCCCGCTGGCGGGGGGTAGAGCATTGGGCGCGTTGAATTCGAGCGACGGGTCGCCGCCTGACGCAAAATGCTGTCCGACAAGAAGCGCGACAAAGAGAAGTGCCAGGACGCCAACCAGGCCAAAACGCCGAAAGTAGCTGAGCTTTCGGAGATCAGGGCGGGGAATACGGGACGGAACACGGGATTGGGGGAGAGTCATAGGGGGTCATCGGGGACGGATTGCAAGCCAACAATTCGTCCGGGGAATCCTGGGTTGGTGCAGGTTTTCTAAATTGTAATGAAATGCAGCAGGAAAGCCGCATTGACTCTTATCGGGACGTGCGTACAATCTCCTGCATACCGGTGCAACTGAGCAGCAGAGGTCGCGGCCGGCAGACCATCCAAAAACCCCCAAATTGATCATGCAACCAGTCTGCAAGCATTCCAAGGTGCGCGTCGTAGCGCGCGAAGACGATGTGGAGTACGTCGAGTGCGAAGAGTGCGGCGTGGTCTTTGATGCCGACGAGTATCAGGAGATGTCGCAGGACGGCAACGATGAGGTGCTCGGCGCCGACGAGGCCTGACGTCGTTTAGACCGGATTGCGAGATTCTTCCGAGCCGAGCCGCCGCGTCTCCCGCCAGGTGTAGTGAAACCATGAGATCAAGGTGAGCGCGAAGGTGAGGATGAGCGACAGCTTGCGCACCTGCACGAGGAATGGCAGCGCATAGAAAGCCGTCCATAGCGTGGTGGCGATGGCGATGATCTGCGCCAGAGTGTTTGCTTTGCCCCAGAGACTGGGGCGGAAGTCGCGCGCACCTGTTGTTGCGAATAAAAGGGCGCCCACGACAACAAGACCGATGTCGCGGCTGAAGACCAGAATCGTGACCCGGCGGGGAATGAGTCCCTGATGCATGAGCACAAGAAAGAGCGTGCTGAGCAGCAGCTTGTCGGCGATCGGGTCCAGATATTCGCCTAGACGCGTGCGCTGCTGCAGCAGCCTGGCGAGCAGGCCGTCAAGCCCATCGCTGATGCCGGCCAGAATGAAAAGCGCAAATGCAGCGCGATACCGGCTGTCCAGGACGGCGATAACAAGAAAAGGGATGATGCAAAGCCGCAGAAACGTGAGCTGGTTCGGAGCGGCGCGAAGGTCTTTCAGCACTGGCGGTGAGTCACGACTGTCTCATATAAGGACGATATTGAGGGGTTTGTCCTTTCGAGACCCATCGTACCGCAGCGGCCACGGGCCATCCAGCACCGCCGCAGATGCGTCCGAATTCGGGCGATGAGTTGGTATACTGAAGGCGTTGTGCCACCCACGCAGGCGCGTAGCTCAGTTGGTTAGAGCGCTACCTTGACACGGTAGAGGTCAGGAGTTCGAGTCTCCTCGTGCCTACCATTCCTTTCGAAGACTTCCAGCAAAATGTGGGAACAGAGACTCAATTCCATTCGACTTGAGACCGCAATCGCATGGCGAACCGAGGATCGAACTTCCCGATGGTTTCGTTTCGTGACGCACTGATCGCTTTCAGCCAGCAATGCCGATTGGCTCAAGCCGGCATTTGCCGAAGCATACCGAGTTCTTAGGGAGTTTCCTATGGCCCGGAGTTCTCCTCGTAGATGACGCCTTCCGATTCGCGAGAATGTCAGGCGGAACGGAACCCCGTTCCGCCTGGAATCCAGCAGACGCTTCCATAGTCGACCCTTTAGGGGTCTGGCTGTTGGCGGCAATCTATACGACCGTACCGTCATCCCCGGCGCACATTTCTCAAGCAAGGCCTCACCCTTGGCCGGCCATGTACCTGCAAAACGGTTTGTACCTGCGGAAATAGGAGGCACGAGAGCCAGCACGGTACTCGTTGCTTTGGCTCAACGCCATGGCTTGAAGCGAATCGGCAATTCAGAGGGTTTCGTTCTGTGGCATCAAATTGCGTTTCTTCTTGTCTCATCGCTGCGTCAAAGCTGATATGGAAATAAGTGGTCCAAAAGCATAGATATTTTCGTCTACATTTCGTCAGTTGATCTCCTGCCTTACGGACGGTGTGGCGAGTTGCTGCGGAAAGAGGGCTACCGGATTTTTCAGACGCATGATCCCGTGGACGCTCTTTACATCGCAAAGACGAAAGAGCCCAGTCTGGTACTCCTCGGCCGGTCATTGTCGAACAGGGAGCAACATGTGTTCGTCGAATGTCTGCACGAGATCCATCCGGTCATTCATGCCCTAGGCGCATCGGCTCGCAATCGCGACTTAAACGTGGTTGCGGCTAACTGCAAATCTCTTCTCGACAACCAGCCAGGAATGCGTAGTGTGCATGGGCTTTGTCCTAACTGAGAGCGGTGTCAAAGCTGTTGAAGATGATATTGCGCACGTATATCTGGAAGATGGGTGTGCATTCCATTGAGTGATCCCGGACCGGATGATCCTCGGGGTAGTCGGTCTTCAGTTCTCGAACAAAGGAAACCGGTCAGCGGCTCTGGTTGTCGCAATGACGGTGCCTGATGTATTAGGCGATCATGTTGCGGCTAAGCCATTCCAGGAACACATCATGTCGCCGCAGAGTTGATGTCGGGCATATATCCGTCGAAGCGGGGATCACAACCAATCAGGATAAATCGCAATCATAGTAGCTACGGCCGCTAAGGTTGTTCGATTCGGCCACGCAGCGCTTTTGGAGCGGAAATTGCCGCTAGAATTCCGCGCGAATCGCGCTCTGCCCCTGAATGGCGGCGGTCACCACGCGGAACGTCGACGGGGGAACATGCACATGGCCAGTAGTATCGAAGTGTCCCGGTCTCAGGAAGACGCACGGGATAAATGTCCGCCTATCATTTGCTTCTGCCATTTGCGTTGGAATTTCGTCTATCAACGACCGCAACACCTCATGACCCGGTGGCGAAAGCTGACAGACGTCCACATCTGGGAAGAGCCGCTTTTTGAGGATTGCGGAGAAATCGCCCTCGCAGTGTCTACAGGGCGGGGCGGCGTTCGCGTGCTCACTCCACGAATACCTCGGGGGCTGGAGCCGCAGGCAGTAGAGTCCGCGCAACGACGACTTCTGGATGACTATCTTCGCGTATACGCGATAGAGCGCTTTGTAGCCTGGTACTACACGCCGATGGCGATTAAGTTTTCAGATCACCTCGCCCCTGAGGTGACGGTCTACGACTGCATGGACGAGCTCTCGGCGTTCAAGAATGCGCCGCCTGAACTAATCGAGCAGGAGCAACGCCTCTTCAAGCGGGCAGACGTGGTGTTTGCCGGCGGCCCGAGCCTCTATGCATCCAAGCGCAATCAGCATGGGAATGTTCACCTATTTCCGAGCAGCATCGACAGAGCTCATTTCGCCGCGGCGCGTTCTCCCCTGCCGGATCCCGAGGACCAAAGGGATATTCCACATCCGCGAATAGGATTCTACGGTGTCTTGGACGAGCGATTGGATCGTGACCTCCTGAAGCATCTCGCGGAACGACGTCCCGCATGGCAGTTCGTTTTGATTGGTCCGGTAGTCAAGATAGGGCCGGAGGATCTGCCGCGCGCAGGCAACATTCATTACATCGGTCAAAAGGACTACGGGGAACTACCCCGCTATCTGGCCAACTGGGACGTGGCGATGCTGCCGTTCGCTCAAAACGCCTCAACGAGATTTATCAGTCCAACCAAAACACCGGAGTACCTGGCAGCGGGTAAGCCTGTAGTCTCTACACCGATTCCGGATGTGGTTAAGCCCTACGGGGAGATGAAGCTCGTTAAGGTCGCGGCTGATGTGCATTGCTTCAGCGATGCCATCGAGTCCTGTCTGCAGGATGCGAACAGCGCCTGGCTGAGCAGAGTAGATCGATTCCTTTCGTGCACTTCGTGGGATACCACATTCGCGGGGATGTGGAGAAAGGTCGAACGATGCCTATTGAGCCCTTCGTCGCGCTGCACGATGGCGGGTAGGGTGGAGGAGCGGGCTTGATGTTTGATTACATGATTGTTGGAGCGGGATTCGCCGGTAGCGTTCTTGCGGAGCGGCTCTCCTCAGAACTCGATGCGAAGATACTGATCATCGATCGACGGAACCACGTCGGGGGGAATGCATACGACCATTACGATGATGCCGGCATTCTCGTGCACAAATACGGCCCTCATATCTTCCATACGAACTCGGAAAGGGTCTTTCAATATCTCTCTCGCTTTACGTCGTGGAGACCATATGAGCATCGCGTGCAAGCAAGTGTGGATGGTCAACTCGTTCCGATGCCAATTAATGCCGACACCCTCAACAAGCTTTATGGGTTGAGCCTCACCTGTCAGCAGGTGGAAGACTTCCTGGTATCCGTCGCGGAACCCCGCCTTGAAATCAAAACCTCGGAAGACGTTGTCGTGAATCGGATCGGCCGCGATCTTTATCAGAAGTTTTTCAGGAACTACACCCGCAAGCAGTGGGGTCTTGATCCTTCGGAGTTGGATTCAAGCGTCACCTCGCGCGTGCCGGTACGTATGAGCCGAGATGACCGGTACTTCACAGATCGTTTTCAGGCGATGCCTGCTCACGGGTACACTCGCATGTTCGAGCAGATGCTGAGTCGTCCCAATGTCCACATCATGTTGAATACGGACTATTCGGACATCAAAGATGAAGTGAGTTTCCGAGAACTGATCTTTACCGGCCCTATCGATGAATATTTCGACTACTGTTACGGTAAGCTGCCCTATCGCTCACTTCATTTCGCGCATCAGACACTCGACCGCCAGCAATACCAGCCTGCGGCTGTTGTGAATTATCCTAACGAGCACTCGTACACCCGCATCACAGAATTCAAATATCTAACGGGGCAGGAGCACTCCAAGACCAGCATTGTTTTCGAATATCCGCGCCCGGAAGGCGATCCGTATTACCCGATTCCACAACCCAAGAATGCGGAGCTGTACGGCAGGTACAAAGCCATGGCGGACACTTTGCGGGATGTTCATTTCGTGGGACGGCTCGGCACGTACAAGTACTACAACATGGACCAGGTTGTTGCGCAGGCGCTGGCGCTTTTCGAGAAGCTGAGGCTAGGCAAGCACTCCCGACCTTCAAATTCCTTGATTCTACCGGCGAGGTTGGCCGAAAGCAGTATGACACCGGACAGGCCCGAGCAAGAGGATACGGAGGCAGCGTAGGTGATGATGGTGGCCGAGAAAAAGGCCCGGGAGCTTGTCGCAGGCGACGATAGGGTTGATGTTTGGGGTGGGGCTGAGTACACCTGCAATCGGGTTGGGGATCTGTATCTTGACCAGATGGAGTTATCCGGCCACGCGCATAGGTTGAGCGACTATGAGGCTTTCGCGGACCTCGGAATCCGGACTCTTCGTTTCGGTCTTCTCTGGGAACGGCACGAGCTGGATCCTTCGTGGCGATGGTCTGACGAGCGGCTACAGTGGATGCGAAGTGCGAAAGTTCGACCGATAGCCAGCCTGATGCACCATGGAAGTGGTCCACCGCATACCAATCTTCTAGACCCTGACTTCCCGAACAAGCTCGCCGCGTATGCTGAATCCGTTGCTCGCCGATATCCTTGGATCGACGGCTACACACCAATCAACGAGCCGCATACAACAGCTCGATTTAGCGGCATGTACGGTCTTTGGTATCCGCACCATCGCTCGCCATCCAGTTACCTTCGAGCGCTGCTCAATCAGCTCAAGGCCACCGTCCTCAGTATGCAGGCGATTCGGAATGTGCGTTCTGATGCCCAGCTCATTCAGACCGATGACGTCGGTTTCATTTCCGGTACTGAGGAGCTGCGACTGACCTGGCAGAGGCTCGGCCTCAGGCAATGGCTCGCCTACGACTTGCTTTTCGGACGGGTGGACTCCACTCATCCGATGTTTACGTACATGCGAGCTGAGGGTATCGCAGAGAAGGATATCTTATGGTTCGCAGACAACCCGTGTCCGCCCGACGTTGTCGGCATCAACTACTACCTCACCAGCGATCGATTTCTGGACCACAGAATTGAAATGTATCCTCCGGGCCGGAGGTCCGCTGAAGGTTGCTTTGTCGATGTCGAAGCAGTTCGCGTAAAGCAAAAGGCGATTGCTGGATTCGACGCTTTACTGTTGGAGGCATGGACACGGTACAAGGTTCCAGTCGCACTCACTGAGGTACATCTGGGTGGAACCGTTGAAGACCAGATTCGGTGGCTGGCCGCCGCTCGGAGTGGTATCGTACGCGCGCGTGCACACGGAGCCAGATGTATTGCACTCACGGTTTGGGCGCTACTTGGCTCTTTTTACTGGAATCAGTTGGTCACCTGCGAGAACGGCCACTACGAACCAGGCGTTTTCGACGTGAGTGCGGGAGCGCCAGCCCGGACGGAGCTAGCGAACGTTGTCGCGCAGATGACCGGGGGCAAACCCCCATCGCACGCTGCACTCTCAAGTCGCGGCTGGTGGCAATGCGACAATCGCTGGTGCTTCCCGAATGAACAAGGTGAGCTGAAAGTAGCGTGAAGAGGCCGCCTTCAATGTTCCATATTGCGCTCGCGCCACAGGGTCTCGGTGTGAGTGTCCTGATCCGGCAGCGCTCCGGTGGTCGCCAGCGCTATTTCTTCGATGGGCGCCTTCGGCGTTCGGTCAGCGTACAGTAGACCGTTCGCTTCCTGATAGGTATCCGTGAGCTGGGTGTAGCAGAAGCCGGCCAATGCAGGCAAATTCCTGACTGTATCGAGGAGCGCCGTATAGCGCGATGCCAGTTGTTGTGCAGTATCTGTTCTCGAATACCCCCATGTCTCATCGGTCTTCTCGGCAAGCGCGATACCGCCGAACTCGGTAAGCACAATCGGACGGTTCCAGGACTTATCTTCACCGACGAAGAGCATGCGGCCGCCCGGCCGCCCGCGTCTGAAGAGCTGTGCCTCTATATCGTCGATCCCATATCGTTTGCCGATACGCTCTGGATTGTCGTCGTAATCATGTATGCCAATGATGTCGGTGGCGATACTTTCCCAACCATCATTTCCCACGACAGGTCTGCTCGAATCCAGCGATTTCGTAAGATGATAGAGCGCTTGCACGTAGTTCCGCTGCGCTGGACTGTCCGGGAGGTCGGGAACTCCCCAGGATTCGTTGAATGGAACCCAAGCAATGATGCACGGGTGGCTCCGATCGCGTTCGATGACCTTCAGCCACTCACAGGTAAGCCGCTCGATCGACCGTGTTGTGTATCGATAGGCACTTGGCATTTCCTCCCAAACTAGTAAACCAAGGCGGTCTGCCCAATAGAGATACCGGGAGCACTCTATCTTCTGATGTTTTCGAACCCCGTTGAAACCCAATCTCTTTGCTAGCATGACGTCCCGGACAAGCGCTTGATCATTGGGAGGGGTCAATCCAGACTCTGGCCAATAGCCCTGATCCAGCACCATTCGCAGATTTAGAGGACGTCCGTTCAATATGAACCGGTCACCTTGTATGGCAACGGATCTGATCGCCGTATAGCTCTGGACCGAATCGACCACATGGTCGGCGTCGTCACGCAATTCCAGCTTCGCTTCGATCAGGGTCGGTGAAGACGGGCTCCACAAAAGGTTGTTGCGAAAATCATCAATGCCCGGATCCGAGAGAGCGACCCTCCTGTGTATCTCTCCCGCGATCACCTCGTACCTATCCGTCGCCAGAATCTGTTCGCCGCAGGTGAGCTGGAGCCAAAGGCTAAGTCTCTCCTCGGGAGCACATTTGACGGTCGCATCGAGCCCGATATCCCATCTCTCCAAGCTGGAGGACCAGCTAAGTGATTCCAGGTGGGTTTCAAACACGGTTTCGAGCCAGACCGTCTGCCATATACCCGTCGTACGCGGATACCATATTGAATGTGGCTCAAGCATCCAGTCCTGCTTACCGCGAGGTTTTGCCAGATCACCGGGAGTGTCCTGGGCTCGAACAATAATCTCTTGGGGGACAGCGTTCGATCGGAGAACGGGTGTGATGTCGACGCTGAATGGCGTGTAGCCGCCCTGGTGGTCGCATACCTTGGCGCCGTTTACCCAAACCACTGCGTCATAGTCGACTGCCTCAAAGTGCAACATGAGCCGCTGCTTGATTCCAAGATCAGGTGATTTGAATCGTCTTCGATACCAAACAGCCGAGTGGAATCCCGTGTCGCCTATGCCACTCGCTTTTGTCTCAGGGCTGAACGGGATCACGATCTCGCGATTCCATGGGACATTTTGGGGGGGCGTAGCTTCGCCCGGCGGTTCAATGTAGAAATCCCACCGGCCATTCAAAGACGTCCATGACTGCCGCTGCTGTTGTGGCCGCGGGTGTTCCCTCAATGCTCCGGGCTCTTCCTGACACGTAAAATCGCTCACCATCGCTAAACCTCGAGACCACATCTTTGGTTACTACTTTTCGGATGCAAAGGTTGGGCGAGATGAACACCTTGGAGACGTTTCTCCTGTGCGGTGCGGATGCCTTTGTTGGAGTACCAACGCTTATGATCGGCTGGCACGCGCAGTCTGAATCGCTGTTTTATTGTTGCAGGCTAGAGGATCGGGTTGCAGAGAATCCGTTTGCGATTCGGTTGATATGTGTGTCGACCGACTCTTGCCAATCGACCCTTTGCGGCTTTCTCCATGAGCGCATAATTTACGCTGCTTCTATGGGAGCGCGTGAATGCACGATCTTCTCGACAAGTTTGTAGTGATCGCGTCTTTCTCCGCCTGCTTGGGTGGGCTGGCCGGCGCGCAGGCCACATCTCTTGGCACAGCTCAAACCATACTCCGACTGGAGGCCGGGACGACCGCGCCTCGATTGCTGAGCTTGCAAACTCCGAGAAAGACTCTGTGGTCCAATAAGGCGGTTGAAAGGCTCATCGCAACCGCAGTGCTCGACGGTCATACGGTGCCGCTCGAATGGAAGCTTGCTACGCGTGCAGATCAGAAGGACGCCAAACGCGTCTCTTTTGTATACGAGACGAAATCACCCCATCTGCGCCTGTCCTGGGAGTGGTGGGCCGCTGCGGCGACAGGTCCGCTCGAACACCGTATTCGCATTGAGAATCTGGATACACAGGAACTCTGGCTTCCTCTGCAGCCAAGCTTTCGTTATGACTGGACTGTGCTCCCGACCGAGCACCTCAAGCAGATTTACATCGACAAGGGGGCGGGCAAGCCATCCGCCATCGGTACGCACGAGGTTGAGCTTGCGCCGGGATACAAATGGGAAGGAAGGTCTAGCACCTACGCTAGCGACAAGGAGCCCCGCGAAATCATTCCCTGGTTCATGGTGGAGCGAAACGGCGAGCAGGGCGACGGCTGGTATATCGGCGTAGAGTTTAGCGGCCGTAATAGCCTTACCCTGGAACGCGCGGCTGATTCCTTGCATGGAACTGTCGAACTCAATCCGAACCCCGGTCCGTTCCGCACCCGCCTGCGGCCCGGCGAGACCTTTGAGACGCCACCCATCTTCTTGGGCGGATTCACTGGCGGCCGCGATGACCTGGGGAATGTGCTGCGACCATGGATACGCCAGGTGCTCATGTATTCGGGCACATGGAAGAAGCGGGCCTACCCGCTTCTCGTCAACAACAGCTGGGGTAGCGGCATGGCTGTGGATGAAGCCCTGGCGAAGCGCATGATCGATGATTCTGCGGATCTCGGCATGGAGATGTTCGCGCTGGATGCCGGTTGGTTCCGCGGCGTCGGCAACTGGTATCCCGATAAAAAGAAATTCCCGAACGGTCTTGCATCCGTAGCTGACGAAGCTCACCGCCGCGGGCTCAAGTTTGGTATATGGGTTGATTGGGCGCAGGCGGGGACGAACACTGAGCCCGGCGCTCTGAACGTCGATGACCCGAAAACGAAAGACTGGCTGGTGGCAGATACACCACCGGGATGGAAGCCGGACGACTTTGTAGGCCGGACCACCGATATAGGCGCGCCCGCAGCAAAAGCGCATGCTCAACGTGAACTCGAGCGCATCGTCACCAGTTACAAGCTCGACATGCTCGAGCACGACGGTTACGTCGTGACGCGCAATTGTTCCCGCGCTGATCATCCCCACGCGCCGGCGCCGTCCGGTGCCGTTACGGTGATCGAAGGCAGCGGCGTGGCGATGCCAGACACTTCGAACTCGACCGATGTCAGCTATCACGCCGTTCGCTCTTACTATGACATCTACTCGCAGCTGCGCCGGCAGCATCCAGAGTTGTTGTTCGAAATCTGCGATGATGGCGGCCGCATGGTTGACTTCGGCAGCGCCTCACACGGGGATTATTTTTCGATTACCGATTCTTATGATCCGCTCTCCAACCGGCAGGCCTTCTACGATGCGAGCCAGTTGCTCCCGGCTGCGATGCTGGAGGACTACGTCGAGAAGTGCCCAACGCCAAGGCTGGAGAACTTCCGCTATATGCTGCGCAGCGGGATGATGGGTTGGCTCACTGTGATGCAGGATACGAATGCCTGGACCCCCGAACAGCATGCTGCCGCCAAGCAGGAATTCGCGCTCTATAAGGAGAAGCTACGCCCGTTCATTCGCGCTGCGGATCTTTACCACATCTCTGCTCGACCCGACGGCTTGCATTGGGACGGCATCGAATACTACGACGAGCGGCACCAACGGGCGTTGGTGTATGCCTTCCGAGGCTCCGCACCGGGCGATCAGGCGCACATCTTCCGACTTTTTGGACTCCAGCCGGGCCGGCAATACCGGCTTCATTTTCAGGATGGCAGCTCCCCTGATCGCACGGTGGCCGGCCGTGACCTGATGAACAAGGGGTTGAGCATCGCGCTCGCCGTTCCCGATAGCTCGGAGCTGGTTTTTATGGACGAGCTCAAGTAGGCGATGACGCAAACCACGCAGGCCTATGCGATGCATTCAACGGACAGATCAAAAAGCAAATGGCGTATCCAATCCCGGCTAATTCACAATCCCGCCTGTTTCTTTGCTCGGGTTGCACACACCGTTCGTCGGTTGCGTGGGCAGGAAGGTCGCCCATCCCGATCCTCCACCGGTAGAAGTGGGTGGGTTGAGCAGCGCTGGAGTGCTGAAATCGAAGAAATCACTCATGTCGCCGTTCTGCAGCCAGTGTTTATCCCGGTTTGTCAGCGGCGGAACATTAAATGTCTTCTCAATAAATGCCAGGATGGCAGTGTGATCCATCGGAGCGTGCGAGACGTAGTGCGGCTTTGAATACGGTGAAATTACCATCAGGGGCAAGCGAACACCGCTCAGGTTGAACATATCGTAGCCTCCGTTAGCGGGAGTGGGAGCGGTGAAAGCCTTCGCGTCATTGCCCAGATGGCAGTAGCCATAGGAGCCGTTGTTCAGATCAGGGCACTGCCCTTGCGAGTAGGCATCCGGAACCGGGACCGAGATTGGCGGCACATGATCGTACAGCCCGCCTCCCTCGTCGTAGGTCAGAATGAAGACTGAATCCTTCCAGGCATCGCTATTCATCAGGGCACTGATAATGGACTGGACATAAGCCGCGCCTTTTTGAATATTGTTGTCGGGGTGCTCGTCAAGACCGCTCTTGCCAGAGGCGGATTCGATGAAGATAACCTGAGGCAATGCCTGATCGGGATCGCAGGGGGCGCCGCTGCAACTGCCGGCAAGCCGATTCATCAAATCATCGATGTGGTAGACCTTGTTCTGTATGGCGGGCGTGTTCCAGTCCGTAAAATTGGGCAGGAAAGTGCCATCCTTGTAATAGATAAGCCAGCTCACGTTGGCTTGAGTCATCGCACGGAAAATGGTCTCCGCGCTGTACTGTGGATGGCCCGAGTCCTCATCCCCGAGTTCGTGACCGAACGAGCTTGCGGCGAACAAGTACATGCGGTTGGGATAGGTTGCCGTCAGGATAGGCGAAAACCAGCGATCACTGGTGGCAAAGAAGGTCGCCAGATCGTAATAGTACGGTATGTCGTTCTGGTTGTAATAGCCTATGGCGCGGCTGCCTTCGGGATCGTAATTGGTCTCATTGCCGGAAAGGCCGCCGTTGGGCGTGTCCAAAAAATTGTTCATGGCAAATGAGTTGTTTTTGTACGTGCTGGTCGTTAGCCACGCGTTGTCCCCGCCCTTGAGCGACACATCATGATGACTTTCGTCCCATGCAGGCGTCGGGTTCTGGATACAGACCGTTTGCTGATGGAATGGCTGGATTTTCGTGCCGTCATGATGATTGGTGAGCACCACGCTTGGATTGAAACCATCTACATCCGATGGGCTGGCCGGAATGCCGAACTGCTGTAAACGTTGTGCGCGATAAGGGCCGAGAGCGCCGAAGTAGTTGTCGAACGACCGGTTCTCCTGCAGCATGTAAAAGATGTGCTTGATCTTGCCGGTCGCTCCTGAATTCACCGTCACCGTAACGGTTTGTGTCAACTGTGTGCCGTCTGCGAGCGAGGCCGTCGCCGTGTAGGTGGTTGTCGCGCTCGGTGTCACCGTGATCGAGCCCTTCGGCAGTGGTGTGCATGGGGCGCAGCCGCCGTTGTTAATCGTAAGCGTGGTTACAGAGGGGTCGACATTCCATAAAAGCTGGACAGGTTGATTGGGCGTGGAAGTGGCCGGGGATGCAGTCAGACTTACATTGACTGCGGTAATGGTGACCGTGGCAGGCAGACTTTGCTCGCCTCCATTGGTGTGGGCCACCATGGTGTATGTAACCGTCGCCGGGACTGGAATCGGGGTGCCGGTAGGATTTGAAGTTGGCAAAGGTCCAGCCTCCTCCGGATCACCCTGGGGGATCGCAGGTGAGAAGACCACCGAGTCCGCGTTGCGCGTCTCCCAGGTCAAGGTTGTCGATGCGCCCGCAACAACGGTTGTTGGACTTGCGCCGAATTGTGTTATCTGCGGCACGCCGTCGGTAACCGTAACGGATACGGTCTGAGGCGCAGTACTGCCCCCCGGCCCCGTGGCTACGGCAGTGTAGGTGGTGTCTTCTGTCGGCTGGTCTGGAGCTGGATTTTGCGCCGTGGAGATCTGCCTTACAACTCCATCCGCGCCCTTCGCTGTGATTGCGATCGAGGTGGCATTGGTCAGCTGCCAGCTCAGGTTCACAGTAGCCCCTACTGGAATGGTGCTGCTGCTTGCGCTGAAAACTAAGGTCGGCAGTCCTTGCGTCACCGTGACGGTCGCCTGCTGAGGACTGCTGCTGCCGCCCGCTCCGGTTGCGGTTGCTGTGTAAGTCGTCGTCGTAAGGGGAGTGACGGCCTGTGTGCCGCCAGTCGAAGACAGCTTGTAGGTGCTATTGTCCGAGCCGGTGAGCGTTACGGCAGTCGCATTCGTCGCGGTGACAGTCAGGGTGGATGAGCCTCCCGCTGCGATCGAGGTGGGATTGGCCGTGATGGTCACGGTCGGCGCGGGAAGCGCGGTCACTGTCACGGTTGCCGCTCCGGAAGCCTTTCCGCCCGTGCCGCTGGCACTGGCGGTGTAGGTGGTCGTCGCAACGGGAGTGACGGCCTGCGTGCCGCCGTTTGCAGACAGCTTGTAACTGCTGCCATCCGAGCCGCTAAGCGAGACCTGAGTGGCGTTCGTCGCACTCACGGTCAACATGGATGAACTTCCGGCGGCGATCGAAGCCGGGCTTGCGGCGATGGTCACCGCCGGCGCGTCAACCGAACCTGTGGCTGGAGTGCCGGACTTGGCTGAGCCGCAGCCCGCGAGGGTCAGTAAGAGTGGGAACAGCAGCATCGCCGCCAGGGGCGAGGAGAACCTGCAGAGAGACCTGTACGGACGCGTCTTCATAGCGGTGCGATTGCTCACTTGGGGAATTCGGAGATGAACGCAATAGAAGCCGAAAGCAGAAGATTCGATCAGAAGGCTCCCCACTCTATCGGAGGGGTTGGCAACGTGCCTGCCTTGCTGCGCCGGCAGTTAGGAAATGCTCCAGCCCGGCGAATAAGTCGGCGAAGGGGACGCAGACCTGTCCTGATTTACTGGTATCGCAAAATCATTCTGCCCGTCCACCAATTTCCTAATTTCAGTCATTTCGACCGTACCCGAGATCGGTAATAGAGGGTTGTTACTCAGGCCGATCAAGCCGAGCCATGAACAAGATATTGCCTTAAACGTCCGGTGCTTTCAAGTAAGGGCTCCGAGCGATTAAGGATTCGCGAAGGGGTTGTCAGCCTCGTTCCGTAGTGAATCTTGATCGGGTTCATTAGCTTGGCTTTATGAAGAAAGGCGTGATCGTACAGAAAAGACGGCACTATCCTGAGATAGCGTCTACAACGGCTTCGGCGCCTGGCGTTGCGCGGACGATTAGATTGATTTGACATCGCCCCAGCGGGCTCATTTAGGATCACAACGCCGGTCGGGCCCCGTGGCGATCATTCCCCCCTTGATCCCTCTGAAATTTGTTGCCTAATCCCCCGCCAGACGCCTAGATTCGCTCGGTGTCATGCTGCAGTTTGGCAGTTGGCCCTTTTTCGGGCGACGCCAGGAGTTTGCCTACGATGAGAAAGCCATTCATTCTGCGCTACGGCGTGATCGCCGTGTGTTCGACGTTGCTCGCCCCGGCAATCCTCGCCCAGACCTCCGTCCGTGTCTTCGGTCCGGTGAACGTGCGAGACTCCGCCACCGGCACCGGATTCGGATCAAGCGCAGTAGCTTTCAACAGCGCTACGCTGAACCTCACCTGTGGTGCGTCTCCGATTACTGCGGTGCTTTCCTCATCCGCGGACAGCACTGGAAATGTTCTCGTCGACAACAATGTCCAGGTCAGTGATGCAAGTCAGTCGGGCACGACCGGGCCGGTAAATGTATGCCGAGGCGGAACCACGGATAGCACTCCGTATGGGCCATCGCAGAACTGCTTTACCACCAGCTATCAGCAGCCTGCCGGCAAAGGTCAACTTAACGGCCAGGATCCGGATACCTTCGTGAGCACGGGTGGAGTCGCGCCGATCAATATCAGCAGTCAACTCGTGGCAGGGACTAATCAGCTCAAGATCGATCTGGTGGACACAGGGCAGTTCGTTCTTGCCAGCTCAACCCTGTATCTCAACACCAATTGCACGCAAGATGGTGTCAGCGGACCAGCCACGATAACGGGTAATCCCATTCCGCAGACAAATCCAACGCCGGCTCAGTTGACTCAGAATTTCGGGTTCAATCCGACAACGAACCAGCAGGTCCAGTTTGTCTATGATCTTTCGGAAGCCCAGGCGGCGGGAACGCTGTCGATTACTCCAAACACAATTCCCGGAACTGACGCGCTCCCGATTGATCCAACAACCTTCCAGACGAATCTGGCCAAGAACACCTCGTTTGCGACTTCGATGTGTCTGATCCACTCGGGAGAACTCGTCAACGGCTTGCCCGCATGCAGCCTGTTCACACTGGCATGCACCGTGGGGACCGGCAACAACGAGAGCGGTGCGCAATGCCCGGTATCATCTCTGCCGAATGAGATATTCCAGGATATCTTCGACGGTCCCAGCTTCACACTGCCCGACATTCCGACTCCAGGCGGCCCAACCTTTCATCAAGGCATAGGCTTCCTGATGGCGGCTGAGGGCTGGTCTGGCGGTCCTTGCACCTTCGACGCAGCGTCCGGTCTTGAAAATCTGCCATGCCCACAGAATCTGCTCTCGAACTTCAGTGGACCTGGCATCTATAGCGCGACCGGCCGTACCTCGCACCCGAATTCCACGTTCGTGCCGGTGGCGCAGGTGCCGGAGGATCTGACGACCGTGACTGTCGCCGGGCAGCAGCCTGGCGGATGGATTCACAGTTCAACGGCGAACGTGACACTCTCCAGCCAGCCGCCTGCTCTTGCAGGCACAAATCTTCCTGGCTTGGCCAACTTCGTTCCATCGCCCATTCAGAGCATTACGTATGGCATCTCTGCGGCCAACAGTGTGCCGCTTCCTGCGGCGCCCGCGTCGTCCGATACCGTTGTCCAAAACACGATTCCGTGCCCGGCCCCGGCAAATCCGCTGGATCCGCCAGCCACTGTCTTCACGACGGATACGCAGACCCTGGGCGGACTTGCGGACGGTAACTATCTGGTTCACTACTTTGCCCAGGATTGCGCCGGAACAGAGGAACTGCAATTCACCAAGGATCCGAGCGGTACCTGGTCCACTGCTTACTACACCTACCCCATCAATGTAGATACGATGGCTCCGGCGGTGGCATCCGGCCCGGTGCTTTCTCCATCCTCGGGCTCCTATTCGGTTGGTCAACAGAACGTAACAGCCACTTATAGCTGCACGGATGAACGTTCCGGCGTAATCCGATGCGGTACTTTCACCTATTCAGCCAACGGCGCGCCATTGGACACCGGCACGCTGAACAGCCCGGTCGATACATCGGCTCCCGGCCCGAAGACATACACCGTCATGGCCGTGGATGCCGCCGGCAACCAGTCCTCGGCATCCGTGAATTATGTCGTCACCGCGTTCGATGCGGCGATCAAGATCACGCTAAGCTCTTCGACAGTTACATATCCGCTGGGCACGAACGTTGTGATCACAGTTGCGCCGACGCATGGTCATACCCCGACCGGGTCCGTGCAACTCTTCGACGGTACAAATCTTCTTCAGACGTCCAGACTGCAAGGCAATGGGGCGGCCTATCTCTACATCCAGGGACTGGCGGCAGGAGCGCATTCGTTGAGCGTCGTGTATTCGGGGGATGCGTTCAATTCTGGCGGTACTTCTGCTCCTGTAACGCTCACGGTTAATCCGGTGCCAGTAAACCTCACTGCTGCCTGCTGGAATGCTAATTTCCCGTACGGCGCGGATTATCACTGCGGAGTTTATGCAAGCTCCAATGCAGGGGCGCCGAAGGGCGTGGTGACTTACCAATATGACGGAGGAGCACCGGTCACCTTGCCACTTCAGTATGGGGTTGCGCTGTTTGTGATATCACGGCCACCGGTCGGCACGCATCATGTTCTGATCGCCTATGCGGCACAGACAAACTATGCTGCCGCAAATCCTGTCAGCGAAACCTTCACAGTTACGAATGCACCTGTCGTTGTCCAGCTGACTCCGTCTACCTGGTATCTCACGGGAGGCAGCTTGACTCTGACCGCCGCGATCCAGTCGTGGAGCGCGGGGCCGCCCAACCAGATCGGGAGTGTCGTATTTTCCGATGGCAACAGAGTCATTGCGACGGTGCAGGTAAATGCATCCGGAATGGCCGCGACGACAGTCGCTGCATCCTCGTTTTCAAACGGCAGTCACACCCTCCGTGCAAGCTACAGCGGGGGCGCGAATTATGGGACGGGCAGCTCAACAGCGACGATCAATGTCGCGTTGAAGTAGCTGGTGGAAGGAATCGTTACGGAACCGGGCTTCTGCCCGGAGCTCGACCACGGGGATGGCGAATTAGAGCTGTGCGGCCGTCGGTTGGAGCAACGGAGTAGTCAGCGAAGTGGTGGGCTCTTCACCCGCCGCGAGCCGGGTGAGCGTAACCACAGTTATGTCGTCTTCCTGGCCAAAAGCAACCGCAGCATCGGTGGCCTGCTGCGCGGATGGCCGCGAAGCGAGCAGCCGATGCAAACGGTCAAACCCGTAGAGCTCTCCAGTGGTGCTGCGAGCCTCGAGCAATCCGTCCGTGTAGAGGCTAAGCTGATCACCCGGGTGGAGTCGCATCACGACTTCGTCGTAGGTAGTGGAGGCGAGCAGGCCCAGCGGTAAGGCGCCCTCCATCTCGAGCTCCTGCTGATTCAGAAATGGCGGCAGATGGCCGGCATTGGCGAGCGTGATGCTGCCGTTCGCCTCCAGGCGCACGATGATGGCCGTAACGAAACCGCCCTGCAGCCGTCCGTAGAGGCAGCGATTCAGGGTTTCAAGCATCTGCCCAGGGTTGACACACGCGTCAGACAGCGAGCGCAGAACTCCTACGATGAGAGATACGTTCATCGCCGCCTTCATTCCTTTGCCGCTGACGTCGCCGAGCGCCACGATCGTTGATCCGTCGTTCTCGCGGATGATCTGGAAGAAGTCCCCGCCCACTTCGAGCGCCGGCTGGTAGGCGCTAGTGACCGTGAAGCCCTCAAGCGACGGAAGCGCCTCCGGAATCAACACCCGCTGAATCTCCCATGCGCTTTGCATCTCGCGCTCCAGCAGAAGCTGCCGCGTGCGCTGTTCGGTGTTGAAGCGATAAACGGCATAAAGGATGGAGATGAACAGCACGATAGCAGCGAGTTGTGCGGCCTTGAAAATGACACCGTGCACGGAGAAGAGCGGCCTATTGACGATCTCGAAGAGCGTCCAGTGTGTGAATCGCTGTCCTGCAGCGCCGGCGTCAGCGATGGAGTCAATCATCTGCGACACAAGCGCGCTGATGGCGACTACCCAATTTGCATGATCCAGCCGCTGGCGAATTCCTATGGCGACGATCACGAATGGAAACACTTCGGCCAGCAAAATGATGGCAGTCAGGATCGAGTCGGCGCCTTGCATCCAGGGACCGGCGGTTCCCCAGAAGAAAGCCATGCCTCCATCAAGAATGCCGGCGGCAAGTGTGCAGACCGCTAATGCGCGCGTCCAGCCAACCAGCGCTCGATTGCCGTTAAGGCGCAGCAGATACAGCAGCAGGAACCAGAGAGATATGTGATTGAGCGCGTAAATTGGCTGATTCAGCCCTCGGCCCCAGCCGTAAGGGATGGAAGTCAGAAACTCTGCAAGCATCAAGAGCAGGGCTGGTGTCGCGGTGAAAATAGCAAGCCAGAGAAACAGTCCTACTTTGCGATCCCGGCCCCACAACATGAGACTTACCAGCGTGACAAATCCGTACAGGATCATCAGGCTGAAGTCATACAAATACTGCAGCGTCGATTCGGAATTAAACACGGCCAGCCGGGCCGCAATACTATCTGCATCGCCCAGTACAGGCGGCCCGCTCATGCCGCCCAGCGTGCCCGGATCGACAAACAGGAGAGGGGATTTCCAGACGCGAATCGCGATCACTCCGGATTCGAGCCTGGGCACATCGAACGCGCGGGAAAACGAGGTGTAGTACCAGCGCGGGCGGGGAGGAAGTTTGCCGTAGCCGCCTATCAGCTTGCCGTTCCAATAGACTTCGTACGCATCGTCGATGGGCGGTATCAGCAGAGCATACGTAGCGTTTGCTCCGGGAGCGAGGCTGATATCAAGATGACGGCGGTACCACGCAAAGCCTGTATATCCTGGATGATCCTGACTGCCCCAGGTGCCGGAAGCATTGATCGGTTCCCAGGCCGAATCGTCCAGTGACGGCGAAGCCCAGCGCGGATCATCGCCTGTATGAAACTGCCAAAAGCCGTTGAGCGTGGCTTCGCCCTTTCCTAATCCTTGTATGACAAGAGCCGACTGCGGCCTGGGCGCTGGCTGCTGAGCGTGGAGCGACAGGGCAAGAAGGAAAACCAATGCCACAGTGCCTGCACGGAGCAACATGCGGCCAGAATAGCACTCTGATCCAAGAACACCGATCTGAAAACGGCCCAGCCAAGTCTTGTTCAAAACCACGCTCAGAGGGCGTTTGACGTCTCCTCCGCCTTGCTCTGATGGTGCGCCGAACACGCGGGCGGAACCGTTTACTTTGATTTGCGTAAGTATCGGAGAATGCGACGGAGCTATAGCTGGTCATGGGTGCAGGCGCAGGTTGCGCAGAGTATTGAACTGTGGAATAGCTGCGCGGCTGCCTCGACGCTGGGAGGCCAGCGGTACAGCCCGAGAGAACAGCAGAGGCGTGAGAACGCATACGATAGGGAACTGCAAGCTGCGGAACGGGAAGCAAAGAGAGCTCCGCGCACCAGGGAGGCGCGCCTTGCGGCACAGGATCGCATCGTAGAGTCATTCGGTCGTTTTTCGGCTGCTGCACTGGACCTGAAAGACGACGCGATTGTTCTCCTCACCAGGGATTTTCTGCCGGCGGGTGCCGCACTGGCACGATGGGCGAGACGATTCGATGCAAGCCTGAGCATGACCGACATTATTCAGGGATGCCGGAACGCCTGGACGGCGTGTGGACTGCAGGCTCTGCTCGGTGAGCGTATTGGCATTACACCGTCGATCCTGGGATACAGCCTGCTGTATCCATATAGCGACAACTATCTGGATAACGCGGACGTGTCTGCGGAGGCAAAGCGCCAATTCAGTGCACGCTTCCGGAATAGGTTGCGCGGTGACAGGCTAATCGCCCGTGACGATCGGGAAGCTGCCGTATGGGCCTTGCTCTCGCTGATCGAAGAACAATATCCCCGAGCGCGCTACTCCCAGGTCTTCGATTGTCTGTTGGCAATCCATCGAGCGCAGGAGGAAAGCATCGCGCAAATTAGCAGCCGCGATCTCAACAATGAGGGCAAGCTATCGGAAATCAGCTGTGCGAAAGGCGGGAGCTCTGTATTGTCGGATGCCTGCCTGGCTCGGGGATGGCTCAACGAGGAAGAAAGCCGATTCTCCTTTGAGTGGGGCGTGCTGCTTCAACTGGGAGACGATCTGCAGGACGTGCGGGAGGATCTGCAGCATGGCTCGCTCACCTTGTTCTCCCGCGCAGCCGCGCAGGGCAGACCGCTGGATGATCTCCTAAAGCAGCTTCTGAACTTCAGTGAACGAGTCGGACTTCGGATGGATACGTTGCCCAGCGGTAGCAGCCTGCTAAAGGAGCTACTCAGGATGAGCTGGCGATCGCTCATCATTGGAGCGATTGCAGACTCACACGAGTTCTTCACTCCAGAGTTTCTGGAGGAGGCGGAGCACTGCTCTCCATTTCATTTTGCATTTCTCCGCTCGCGGCACAAGAGATTGACCAAGCGGCGAGGTCTCTACGCAGTCCTCTTCGACGCCTTTCTGGAGGCGCCTGACAAGGAGGGTAGCGAATCTCCTCTGCCGCAGCCTAGAATGCTTTCCCGTCTTGATGCGGATGGTGAGCCGGCGGTGAGGTAAGAAGCGCAAGGGCGTCTCAATTCGGTGGTCAGCAAATTCAACATAGGAGAAACTCCGTTCACTGCCGATTCGGAAAGTGAACCATCGATGCGGTACGCTATGCCAATCATCGATGTTAAAGGCAGTAAGGCTTTTGACCTAGGAAGATACATGGCTCCGATCATTGTGAAATCTGAAGAATGCCGATGGGACAGCCTGAGCCTCGGCGAAGTGATGCTGCGCCTGGACCCGGGTGAGAGCCGCATCCATACGGCGCGTCACTTCAATGTCTGGGAGGGCGGCGGTGAATACAACGTGGCGCGTGGTCTGCGTCGCTGCTTCGGGCTGCGAACCGGCATCCTCACGGCCTTCGCAGACAATCCAGTCGGACGTCTTGTAGAGGATCTGATTCTGCAGGGCGGCGTTGATAGTTCGTTGATTCGCTGGGTGCCTTATGACGGCGTTGGACGCACGGTGCGCAACGGTTTGAACTTTACCGAGCGCGGCTTTGGAGTGCGGGCTGCCGTCGGCTGCTCCGACCGCGGACACACCGCGATCTCGCAGGTGAAACCAGGAGATTTTGATTGGGAAGAGATCTTCGGGGCGAACAATGGCTCGCGTTGGTTCCACACCGGCGGCATATTCGCGGCGCTCTCGGAATCGGCCGTGCTTGTTGCCGTGGACGCGATGGATGCTGCGCGCAAACATGGTACGCCTGTGTCCTATGATCTGAACTATCGCGATTCGCTGTGGCGAAGTATCGGTGGAAAGGTTCGCGCGCAGGAGGTCAATCGCGAGCTGGTAAAGAAAGTCGATCTGCTGCTGGGGAATGAAGAAGATTTCTCGGCGATGCTGGGCATCTCCATCCAGGATATCGCGGAGGATTTTTCGGAGCTGCCAGTCGACAGCTACGAGCGCATGCTGCGCGAAGTTGCGGCCGCCTACCCCAATCTGAAGGTAATCGCTACCACGTTGCGCACCGCGCGTAGCGCAAGCCGGAACGCATGGGGCGCCATTGCGCTTTACGAGGATGAGATTGTGCATGTTGCCCAGCGTGAGATCGACATTCTGGATCGCGTTGGCGGTGGAGATTCTTTCGCCTCCGGCCTGATCTATGGAATCATCACCGGCAAAGCGCCGGAATGGTCGGTGCGCTGCGGAGTGGCGCACGGTGCGCTAGCCATGACTACGCCAGGAGACACCAGCATGGCGACACGTGCAGAGGTGGAGCGCGTGATGAAGGGAAGTTCGGCCAGGATTGAGCGTTAACCGGGGAGACGCGATGCGAGAAGAGACGACGAAAATACTGGAGCAGGTGGGACTTATCCCGGTACTACGCGCCACCTCAGTGCAAACGGGACATGCACTGGTGGATGCCATGTTGGCCGGAGGCGTAACCGTGGTGGAAGTAACCATGACAGTGCCGAATGCATTGACCCTGCTGCGCGAACTGAAGCAACGGCACGGCGATAAGCTTCTGCTCGGCTCAGGTACTGTAACCGACGCAGCACAGACGAAGGCGACCATTGATGCTGGAGCGGAGTTTGTTGTCAGCCCCAGCCTGCATCTCGACGTGATTGCAAAGACAAAAGAGCTGGGCAAAGTATCGATTCCTGGCGCGCTTACGCCGACGGAAGTAATCACCGCATGGCGAGCAGGCGCGGATTATGTGAAGGTCTTTCCCTGCTCGGCCATGGGAGGCGCAAGCTATTTGAAGTCACTGCTGGCACCGTTTCCGGAATTGAAGCTGATCCCCACCGGCGGTGTCACGCTGCAAACCGCGGCGGCCTTTTTGAAGGCCGGAGCTCGCGCGTTGGGGGTAGGTACCGACCTGGTGAACACTGCCGCGCTTGCAGATGGCACACCGGAGACGATCACCAATACGGCTCGGAGCTACCTGGAAGTGATTCGGGCTGCACGTGAGAACTAGAATCTCCCTCAAAGGGGCCAGCATCTCCGTTGAGAACAACGGAATGCGTGCGCGTCATGGATGCGAATTGCCGCCGGCCTGACACCCGGAAATCGCATGTGCACCACATTTGCGCGCTCTTCAAGTCTTCTTTTTCGCACCAGCCGGGCATAGGGCATTTGTCCTGCATAAAAACCGTACAGCCGCCTCATTGACAGGGCGGGCGTCTCGCTTTCCAATCCATTCAGCTTCAAATTGCGAAGCCAGCCGAAGCGCCGCCTCCCGAATTCACGCGTATGGCCGCCGATCGGATTGCGCGCCGTCGTGTATCCCGTTGATCGCTTTTTCAAAAACAAATAGCTACTGGTTATACAGCCGAGGGGAGTACGCGAGCATGAAGCACATTCGATTCCGCTGTATCAGGTCAATCACAGCCGCCGCGATTTGTCTGGCCGGGTTGATTTCACATGCTCAGGTCGCCAACAACACGGCTCTGGTTGGCGCTGTTGTAGACCAATCCGGTGCCCCTGTCGCCGGAGCAAAAGTCACTGCAGTGGATGAAGCCACGCGGGTCACCTATCCCGGTGTGACGAACGCGGAGGGCTACTATTCCATTACATTTATCGCGCCCGGAACCTACGACATATCCGTAGAGCAAGCGGGATTTACCAAGTTGATCAAAACGGGCCGCCTCGTGGTTATCGATCAGGCTCAGCGCACGGATTTCACGCTGGCGGTCGGGTCAACATCGACGTCGGTAACTGTTTCTGCATCCTCGCCGCCGATTGCAACCGACGATGCGACGGTCGGCGAGACCTTCAATACGAAGGCAGTCGAAGATCTGCCGCTGATCGGTCACAACGCGCTAGAGGTGGCCGCAACAGCTTCCAATGTGATTATCGGGCCGACGAGCAGCTATTCGGGTGTTCCTCCGGGTGAGGACTTTATTGGGGCGGGTCAGCGCGAAATTCAGAACAGCCTGAATCTTGATGGCGTGTCCATTATGAATAACCTGATCAGCCTGGCGCCCGCACGCCCCAGTTCCGACATGATTTCGGAAGTACAGATGCAAAGCGGAAACTACACGGCGCAGTATGGCTCCTACCTCGGGTTGCATATCAATCTGGTTAGCAAATCGGGAACAAATAATCTGCATGGCGCGGTTTACGACTACATCCAGAACACGGCTCTGAATGCAAGCCCCTTTCTGAATCCTGTGGGCACGCCCAAGCCGATTCAGCACTACAACCAGTACGGCTTTGATCTTGGAGGGCCCGTATACCTTCCGAAGCTCTACAACGGCCGGAACAAGACATTCTTCTTTGCCTCTTATGAAAAGATCAACCAGGTTCAGCAGGCGAACCAGGGAGTGGTCTCCACTCTGACCCCGGCGATGGAAGCTGGCGACTTCTCATTTCTTAACGGCAGCCAGCAACTCGTAGATCCCTATACAGGTCAGCCCTATCCCAACAACCAAATTCCTGCCTCCGAATTGCAAACTCCAGCGGGACAGATTGCGAAGAAGATCGAGCAATATATCGCTCCTCCCAATCTTTCAGGCAGCACGAACAACCTGAATGTAAATTATCCGAACAACCTCTTCATCAACCAAACACTGGACCGCATTGATGAAAACATTGGCGACCGCGTTCGTATCTTCGTCCGCTACCATTGGCAGAATTTGAGCATCGTAGGTGGCGATCCGTTCCCAACGGATGCATCGTATGGCCCGACCAATACTAGAAACCTGGCTATTGGCTATACCCACACCATCACTTCTAATTTGATCAACGATTTTCGCATCGGTCTGAACACCGTCAGCTCGAACAATCTGAATTACTTCGCCGTAAACAACCTGGCAAACGCAGGAACGAACTTAGGCATCCCTGGATTCACGTCGGATTCGATCTACAAGAACCCCGGAATTCCTTCCATCAATTTCGACACATATCATGAAGCGGGTAACGACGCGTCAAACTGGTATCAGGACGATCGCACCGTAGACGGCTACGATCAAGTGAGCTGGAATCACGGGAAACACACCATCATGGGCGGGGTCGAACTGCGCAGACTCACCATCGGCCGCCAGGCAACCAACGACCCTCGCGGATCATTCACGTTTTCTGGCGCCGCCCCGACGGACGCGGGCAACACCAGTACCGGCTATGGCGCGGCAGATTTTGTTCTGGGCCTGGCGCAAAGTTCACAGACTCCCATCCTTCCAGTGAAAGGATCGATCGGCGAGTGGCGCGACGGATTCTTTGTGCTGGACAACTGGCAGCCATTCAGCAAATTGACAGTGAACTATGGCCTGCGCTACGAATTGCCAACGGTTCCGTACAGCCTGAACGGCTATGCGCGCATCTTGAACGCCAATCAGACTGCGCTGATTCCTGCTTCGAATGCCTCCGTTGCCGCAAACTTCAAGCCGACGCCCGGTTTCAAGTTCAATGGTCCAAACCACAATAACTGGGCTCCGCGAGTCGGCTTTGCGTATCGGGCAACAGATCACACGACGCTTCGTGGCGGATTCGGAATCTATTACAACGCAAATCAGCTCAACACCTACACGTTAACGACGCAGAATTATCCACTCTCTGCTTCAGTGAATTACTTCACCACTGCTGGGAATCTGCTTTCGTTGTCCGATCCAACGCCAGGTGCGGGGTCCGGCTCTCCACAGGCAGGGATTCCCGGGACGTATGTAAGCGCGGTTACGATGGGCCCATACCTGCCTACCCAAACGCTGTATCAGTGGAACTTGTCCGCGGGACAGGAGCTTTGGAGAGGTGCAGGTGCCGAGCTGCAGTATCTGGGCTCGCATGCCATTCATCTGGATCGGGATTTTTACGACAACCAGCCCCAACCATCGACAGACAGGAACATCAACAGCCGCAGGCCCAACCAGCTGTTTGGGACAATACGACGCATTCAGAATGACGAATACTCGCACTACAACGGTTTGACGGTGATTCTTCGTCAGCGGGCGAGCCATGGACTTTCAGCCATGCTCAGCTATACCTGGAGCCACGATCTGGATATCACGGATAATTCGAACGGCGCCAGCACGACCATGGATCAATACAATATCGGTCTGGATTACGGCGATTCAAACTGGGATATCCGCAACCGGTTTGTAGGTACCGCGACTTATGAGTTGCCCGCAATTCCTCATGCCAACGCTATCGTGAGGCAAGTGCTGGGCGGGTGGCAGGCGAACACTATTGTTACGCTGCAATCGGGCGAGCCATTCAACGTGAATCTAGGCTTCGATCAGGCGAACGTTGGCCTGCCTAGAGGCAACGTTCAGCGGCCCAACTGGGTTCACGCGCCAAGCTCGCATTGTAGCCTGCATGACTACATCAAGAACGGTGGCTACAATAACGGCGGCACATCGTGTATCGATGCTACGGCGTTCGCGATTCCGACTTTGGGAACCTATGGCAACTCGCGGCGCAATTCCATTCACGGTCCTGGATATAGCAACGTCAACTTCTCGCTGTTCAAGAGCTTCAATATCTGGGAGAACTTGAAGTTTCAGTTCCGCGCGGAGGCTGGGAACCTCTTTAACCATCCCAGCGCCGGCAACCCTAATTCGGAGATCGAGCAGGGCTTCGATCCGAGCAATCCGGTGGCGACAAGCAATTTCGGCACAGTGACAACCACCAGCACCTTCTATAGCCCACGCTCGATCCAGCTCGCAGGAAAAATAGTTTTCTAAGTTGGCGCGCCGCCGCGGGTGATAGTAATCGCTTGCGGCGAGCGCCTATTTGGTGGCGCGAGATTTTATTCGTGCTTCTTGCGTGCGAGTAAGGCATTGAATTCAGGGCGCGCCATCTTGAGTTTCTCCGGGTGAGCGTCGATCCATTTTGCCAGCGCATCGTATTTAGCCGGAGTCCAGCCTCCTTCGAACTCACCGCCGTTTTTTCCGGATTGGTTCAGCTCGAAATTGAATGCGTCTTCCAAATTTGTGAATTCGGCTGAACTGATGGCGGCTTCTGCCAGAATTGCAGGAATGAAGATCACTCCATCCGTCTTGGCGAGTACCAAGTCTCCGGGCAGCACCACGGCTCGCCCTATCCGGACAGGAGCGTTGATTGCCGTCAAAGTCATATCAGCCCATGCAGACGGGTCGTAGCCCCGGTAGAATCCGTTCAGATTCGCGATTTCGCGGTTCTCTTCCTGATCGCGGATCCCTGCGTCGAAAACAAACCCCGCATGCGTATGCGCCGCGATGCCGCTACCCAGGTTGGACCCGATCAGCGTGCCTTCTACAACCTTGCCGAAGCCATCGGCGACATAGACATCGCCCGGCTGAAGCTGTTCGATAGGCCAACTATTGTTGTCCCCCTGTCGCTTTTCCTCTTTGCCCTCAGCCGATATTGCCTTGGCCATATCCGGTCGCGAGGGCATATATTGCGTAGTCAGCGCTCTTCCGGCGAATGGCTTGTCGATGTGCAGAGCCTTCCAGCCTCCTTCGAACTGGCAATGGTAGCCCTGCGATTGCAGATAGTCCCACACGTCTTCGATCGAAACATCCAAAGCCCTTTTCAGCAGGTCGTCGGGAATCTTTGGGCGCCCGTCCGGGAACCGCTCGCCTTTCCATTGCGACGTGTAGAACATGATCTGCTCTTTCGTAGTCGTAACCTGAGAAAAGGCTGACACCGGAACAGCCATGCTGCAGGTAAGCAGGATGATCGGTAAGAGGCGCTTCATTCATTCTTCTCCGTTGTTTCTGCGATACAACTGGCTCTGGTCTCTAATGTTTGACCGCGATCGCTGAGATCTCAATTTTCGCTCCGCCTATCAGACCTGCGACCTGGACTGTAGCGCGAGCCGGCTTTGGATCAGGCATGAGCTTTTTGTATACCTCATTCATTTTCTCGACGTCATTCAGATCGGTGACATAGACGGTTACGGAAACGATGTCGGTCATCTGGAAGCCTGCCTCCTTTACGACCTTTTGGACAGCAGCGATCGCGTTGGTCGTCTGGAGAGTGATGTCAGTACCAGTGACCTTGCCATGCGCATCGGGCCCTTGCTGGCCTGCGACATAAAGCGTGTTTCCGGAAACATAGCCATCGCTGAAGGGCATGCCCTGCGTGAAGCCGATAGCCTTGTGCTGAGCGAAGCTGCTGCCTGCCAGGCAAAGGGCGAGCAGTGCGGTTAGGCCAGTGGTGCGACTTATGATTCGTGAATAGGTCTTCATATCCTCGGCTCCTGTTGATGGAATGTGATCGAGCGTTCTCGTCACCTAATAATAAGGTTGATTCTCGTCTTTGAGTGATCGCAGACTTAGAGAGTCATAGAGGCAGCTTGTGTGGCTCAGTCTCTTCGCGGCAGTATGCCGGCGTATGCATTAAGCTCGAAGCTTATGAAAAGTGAAAAGCAGCCAGTCCGCGTTGGACTGATCGGCTACGGATATGCGGGAAGAACGTTTCATGCCCCGCTGATTCGGTCTGTACCGGGCCTGGTGCTGACACACGTCGGGTCGACCAAGCCCGATCTGGTGCAGAAGGAACTGCCCGGCTCCACCCCGTGTAATGCGCAAGATCTGGCGGAGCATCCGGATGTCGAGTTGATCGTGATTGCGAGCCCGAATGACAGCCACTTTCCCCTCGCCGCGGCCGCGCTCCGCGCCGGCAAGCACGTCGTCCTCGATAAGCCATTTACGGTCACGCTGCAGGAGGCACGCAACCTCCGGAGGCTGGCAGAGCAAGAGGGCAAGCTCCTTTCCGTATTTCATAATCGGCGATGGGACAGTGAAATCCTGGCGACAAAAGCGGTCCTTGATTCGGGGGTCCTTGGCGAGGTCTCCCATTATGAATGCCACATGGATAGATTTCGGCCCGTCGTGCGTCAACGCTGGCGCGAGGACCCCGGACCGGGAGCTGGCCTGTGGTTCGACTTAGGGCCGCACATGATAGATCAAGCTCTCTTCCTTTTTGGGCTGCCCACAACTGTAAGCGCCAATTTCGGCATACTGCGCGCAGGCGGAAAGACGGATGATTGGGACCACGTTCAACTCATATATGAGGCCGATCGGTTACGAGTTATCCTTCATACTTCGCTTCTGGTTTCAGGTGGAGGTCCGCGATCCACGCTCCATGGCACGCGGGCGAGTTGGGTGAAATTCGGAGCCGACGTGCAGGAACCGCAGCTTGTGTCAGGTATGCTCCCGGACGATCCTGCATTCGGCGTGGATCCTCAGCCCGGAATTGTGATTCACGGGGAGACTGGCAGGCGGGAAGAGATCGCTGCGCCGAAGGGTGACCAGAGGAAATACTATGTCGACATCCGCGACGCAATTCAAGATCGGCGAGCGCCGAGCATTACAGCCAGGGACGCCGTAGCGGTGATGGCGGTCCTTGAGACTTCCATCCGATCGGGTGCGGAGGGACGGATGTTGCCGTTGCCGCTGACGCCGGAGGAAGTTGCGGAGTGGGGCAAGACACGGGTTGGGTAATCTTTCCCTGCGAAAGCCGCTAGATATGAGCGAATCGATCTTTGATCGCGCTTTGGATGATGATTGCCTGAGTGCCAGCAAGCGGCGCTTCAAAGGACCGGGCGTTCCGGAAATCTCGCATCGATATCCGGATCAGCCGGCCCTCGGAGGCGGTCCACAGGTGCCCAGAGTGTTGGGCGAGAGCGGCCACGTCACCCGCAATCCATGTGTCTGCTGCGAGGCGCAGATGAGAGCCATCCAGCGTCCACAGTTCTAAACGGCTGCCGCGGCCCTGCGGGCGCGATGTGAAGACGGCCGGCTCTGAGGGATGAGCGAGCAGTGCTCTTATTGGCGTATTTATCCGGACACTTCCAACCAGATGAACGCCCGCTTCGTTTCCCGGCACCGTCCGGATTTCAAAAGCGGAGAGCGATGCAGGCGGAGCGTTCGCTGCAACGACATATCTGGCATTTGCCGTCCATGCGGGAGCTAAGGGAGCAAGGCCATATGTCGTCTCGCAGCGCGTGAGCACTTCAATTCCAGCGGAGGAAGGCCGCAGAAGCGTCACACGCCGGCTGCCGGGATCCGTGCCCACAGCAAAGAGCCCATGCGGCGAGAAGGCCAGCCCGTGCGGAGTTGGCAACGCTATGGTCTCAGAATTCAACGCATGTCCCGTTTCCTTGCGGCTCATCGCGACGGGATCAGGTATGCCGCCATCATCAAGGAAAAAGGCGTTCCACGCTCCGCCCGTAGAAGCAGAAACGAGCAGATGCCGGCCGCTGGGGGCAACGGCGATTGAGCGCGGGCCAGTCGCAGAGAGCGCCATAGGCGTCTGCGAGAGAAGGCGCAGGGGATGACTGCTGTGTTCGACGGCGTATGTCTCGATGACACCGCGCGGCAGGTTCTCCCAATGACTGCAGTCTCGCGCAACGTAGAGCAACGGGAGCACCGGATGGGCAGCAAAGGCCGCAAACGAATCGACGACGGTGCTCCCGAGAAGATCGCAGCCCTCTGCTGTGAGCGCAAAGGTGTGCACATGCCCGCTCTGCGATGTGCGGGTCGCCAAATGCAGCACAGCCCGTTCGGCGCTCCCGTAGGATGCAGCGCGCAACAATGCGGGACTCATCGCTGCCGATGCTGCAGCGCCCGCAATGAAGGCTCTCCGGCTGACGCGAGAGGGCAACGAGGCCGGCTTTTTATCCATATCTTCCACCCTGCAACTCCCTATGCTGGACGGATGCTCATGGCGTGATGGAACACGTTGTTCGGATCGTACGCCTGCTTCACTTTTTGCAGGTATTGATAGAGGCCCTCACGACCATAAAACAGCTCCGGCCAATAGGAATACCGAAGCATGTCCACGTCGGCGTAGTTCATATAGCATCCCTCATACGCATCGCCCCACGGCGTTCCCTGATGCTGTGCGTCCACATGCTTCCCGGTATAGACCGAGGTGTAGAACGCGTCGAGTTCATGCAATTGTTGTGCATCCTCTGCCGGATCAGACCAATAACACTGCCATTGCAGCTTCATGACGGAGCTACGTTGTGCAATGGCGGTTTCGGCGGCAAGCTGCGGCCGATTGACAGCTCCACCGTAGGAATCGATGGAGATTACGGAAGAGCGGGCGGTGATGCTGTCGCCCGAATAGAAGCGATAGATAGCCAGGGCTTCCGCGGGAACGAAGCTGCGTTTCATGTAGGCAGATTTGTACTTGGCGCGCCCTCCATCCCTCCCGCCGTGGTCGGAGATGGCCGCTTCCAGCCAGGGTATACGCACAGGTTTGTACGCTACCGATGCGGGCTGATGCGCTGCGGCTTTTGCAGCAGAGTTCTCAAACTCGTGACGCGGCGAGGAGATAAGGACGGGATGAAATTTGTCGAACCTTGCCAGAAACTCGCGCAAAACCGAGACGTCATCCACCTTCCCGTCAGGTTGGCAGAATTGGATGTGCATGGCGAGCCAGCCATCGTGGCGCCGCGGACCCACCCCGAGAAGCGTAAAGAGGCCCCAGGTGTCCGGATCACATCCCCGCGCGGTCCAGTAGTCTCCGTAGGTCGTCAGTAGGGCAATGAACTGATTCTCCGTCATCGTTTCCCACGGGAAGCGCAGACCGACCTCCACCACTTCTCGGGGAGCAACCGGCAGATGCTTGAAGCGGAAGCTGGTGATGATGCCATAGCCGGCCCCTCCGGCTCCTCGGCAGGCGCGCAACAGGTCCGGATCGTTCTTCTCATCCACGCGGCGTTCCGCCACCCGCCCCGACGCATCCACGGTCAAGATGTCGACGCTTGTCAGCCAATCTGACGAGAGCCCCTGCAGCCGCGAGAGGTAACCATAGCCTCCACCAGAGATATGACCGCCCGCACCCACGGAATAGCAACTGCCAGCCGGCAGTGTGAGTCCATACCTTTTGTATAGGGATTGATAGACATCTCCCAGGACGGCGCCAGGAGCTACGCAGTATTCGCTGGTTGACGGATCGAAATCCACCAAATTCAACAGCGACAGATCGATCAGGACGCCGCCGGGATTGTTGGCCGTGAAGTTCTCATAACAGTGCCCGCCTGAGCGTACGGTGGGTCGCACACCGTCACGCACGGCACTCTGCAGAGCCTGCTTGACTTCTGCTGGCGTCGCGCAAATCATGAGGCGCGTCGGCGCCACCGATGCACTTTCTGGAAACCGCAGGTTATGTCCGCGCAGCAAGGACTGATAGCGCGGATCCTGCCGATTTACCGAGACATCCATATTCAACCGTACCCAACCATCGCCCAGGCAATTCGACAGCAGCGGTTACATACTCTTACTTCAGTGGACTGGCGCAGGGCTAATGGGTTGTTCCCTTTCGATTTTTCTATCATCACGCGTGTTCAAAGTAGTCCAGTGGCCGGCTATCCTGTAGTCGCTCGTTGGCGGTCCGTCCCACACGTCCGAACTGATCCCATTCAGGTCATAGACTACCTTGCCCGCGCGAACGGTCAGCTGACATACAAGTTTGCGATCGCCATTTTTGCGCTGGTTGTACATGTCCACAAAGCCGAATTTCCCGCGCTCGATACTGAAGGCCGCGACATCGGCCGGCGCCCCGACTGAGAGGTTGCCGAGCTCGTCATGACGGACCTCGTGAGCCGGAGCGGACGTCATCTCCTCGAAGACCTGCGGCACGGTCTGGCCGAGCACCAGCATTTTGTCAGCAACATTCAATATGTCCTTCATGCCTGCATTCATGCTGGTGATGTGCAGATCCGTCGAGATGGAATCCGGCTCGAAACCGTCCTTCGTAAGCGGCATAGCGACCGACCAATTGAAACTGCCGCCCCCGTGACCCACGTCGAAGTAGATACCCCGTTTTCGGCCGATGAGCATGGCCTGACTCGGCCCCAGGGTCTGTGCATCCTGCTCTCCGCGTAATCCGGAATACATGTGTGTGTAGATGTCCCCGGGACGAAGAATTTGAGACAACAAGGTGAGCAGTGGCCGTTCCGTGCCGTTCGCGCCGAAGTCGATCATGATCGGACGGTTGGCGATGTTGCCCGCGATCACAGCCTGTTCAAACGGCTTCCAGCCATGGCCTGAATAGTGTGCACTCTTGATCCCCACCAGCACGTTGGGATATTTCATCAGCATGGCTGCGGTGGCACGGCCGTCCATGTCGTCATTGTTGTTTTCGTAGAGGGGGCCGCGCATGCCCGCACCCACGATGTTAAGAAATGCCAGCACCCGTGTATCCGAACGGTCGATAACCCGTTGCTTGAAATCTTCGAAGCTCCGCCATCCTGAACTTCCCGCATCGACGACGGTTGTGACGCCATTGCGAAAGGTGAATCCGTCAGGGTAGACGCTGTCGTCACCCGCGTAGGAGCCTTTCTCTCCTGTGCCGGCGTAGGCGTGCACGTGAATATCAACAAGGCCGGGTGTGACATAGAGCCCTTTCAAGCTAACGGTCTTGATCGTATCCGGCGTTGCGATATGCGGTTCAACATCGACGATCCTGCCATCCTTGATGGCAATGTCCATGATGCCGTCGCGGTGATTCTTGGGATCGAGAACATGACCGCCGGAGAGCACGAGGTCATATGTGTGCTGGCTCATCGGAAGGGATGAAAGATGCGGGAGTTCAGGAAAGGGCGGAAGCTTGGGATACGGGAGCGGCGGAGCAGTGATCTGCGCAGGCGCAGCGCCAATGCAGAGTATGCTTCCGAAAACGAGCGATGCGACACGTAGGGTGACCCGGGCGACCAATGGCATGAATGATCCTTGATACTTTAGAAGGCCTGTAATTCGCAAGCAGTAGGGCTGAGACAGTTCTAGGGCCGGCAGCAGAATGGGGCATCTGCAGTTTATCCGCAATTTTTCTAGGCTATTTGCCCTAGCGCAGAGTAGGTCTGGCGCGAAACGCAGCTTGCTCCTAGCATGTGAGAACACTCGTCGACGGAGTTTCGAAGTGAGTCATGCAGCCCCGCGGCCGCTCAAGCAACAAGAAAAGAAAGCATTGAACCGTCATCGCTCGTGGTTTCGCGTGCGTTATCTGCTGGCCTTCTGGCTATTCGTGCTCAGCGGTGTCGCATTTCTGGATCGCACCAATATCTCCATTGCCGGGCTTCAAATCAGCCGGGAATATGGTCTGGGCAATCAGAAGCTTGGCGGCGTGTTCAGCGCATTTCTCCTCGGCTACGCCATCTTCCAGGTCCCCGCCGGCTGGCTGGCGACACGATGGGGTCCGCGGCGCGCGCTGGCGCTGGGGGCGATCTGGTGGGGTCTGACGACTGCCTGCACTGCCGCGCTGCCCTCGACCATCGCTTATGCAATGAGCTGGCTTATCGGCATTCGCTTTCTGCTGGGTGCCGGCGAGGCGATCGTCTATCCGGCGGCCAATCAGTTCGTAGCGCAATGGGTACCCTTTCGCGAGCGCGGCTTCATCAACGGCTTGATCTTTGCCGGCGTCGGCGCAGGCAGTGGGCTGACACCGCCGCTGCTGAACTGGCTGATCACTCACTATGGCTGGAGAGCCGCTTTCTGGTTCAGCGCCGGGATTGGGATTGTTGTCGGAATTGCATGGTGGTTCATGGCGCGCGACCTGCCGGAAGAACATCCATCCGTCTCAGATGAAGAACTGGCTGAGAGTCGCGACGTGCCGGTTCGTCAGATAAGCAGACGAGATGCCGAAGTAAAGGCGCAGGGGGGCGCTCCGAAAAGACGGATATCCGGGCTAAAGTTCTTTCAGAGGCGCGACCTGCTGGCGCTTATGCTGGGCTACTTCAGCTTCGGTTATATTGCCTGGATATTTTTCAGCTGGTTTTTTCTTTACATGGCGCAGGTACGCGGACTGGACCTGAAGGCGAGCGCAGTCTTCGCGATGCTGCCTTTCCTGTCCATGACAGTTTGCTGCCTGGCTGGCGGCGCGCTCAGCGACTGGATCGCGATGCGCTGGGGGCTGCGCGCGGGCCGCTGTGGACTGGCCGCGTTCGCGCTGGCCTTGACCGCTGTCTTCCTCGTCCTTGGCTCACAGGCGCACAGCGCAACGGCGGCCGGGGTGATCCTTGCCGCAGGAGCAGGTGCGCTCTACCTGTCGCAGAGCTCCTTCTGGTCGGTGTCGGTAGATCTCGCCGGGCGGTCCTCCGGGCTGTTTTCCAGCATCGTCAACATGGGCGGCCAGATTGGCGGTGCGGTGACCGCGTCATTGACGCCATGGATTGCTCAACGCGCCGGCTGGACAAGCTCATTCGGACTGGCGGCGTTCTTCGCTGTTGCCGCGGCGGTGTGCTGGCTCTTCGTCCATCCGGAACAGCCACTGCAGCTTGAGCCCATTCCTGGTGATGGTGTTTGACGCATATGGTTCTCCCGGCGCAAGACCTGTGGTTGTTCCAGAGCTGGTGGGCCCGCCTGCTGGCCATCGCGCTGGTTGCCACGCTGACCGGAGCTCTCATTCGTCTGCGCCTGCGGAAACGCATGCAGCACGTCAAGGGAAGCATGGGCATTGTGCTCGAGGAGCGCAACCGCATTGCGCAGGAATGCCATGACACCTTGATGGCCGGCTTCTCTGCAATCTCATGGCAGTTGGAAGCAACCATGAACCTGTTTCGAGATAGTGAAGAGGCACAGAGCCCCGCCGCAAAGTCCTGCGAGCTGGCACGCAGCATGGTTTTGCTGTGTCAGGCGGAGGCGCGAAGGATCATCTTTGACCTGCGTGAGACTGAGGAGGTTACAAGTTCGCTCTCAAAGGCATTGCGCCGCATGCTCGAAGAGAACCACCACGGAGAAGAATCCGCGCTCCATTTTGAGATGGACGGCGAGGAAATCTCATTGCCTCCGGGGTCCGTACATCACCTGGCGCGGATCTCGCAGGAAGCTGTGCGCAATGCATTGCGGCATGCCGCCGCCGAAGCCATCCGTATTGTGCTGGTCTATGAAACGGACGCCCTACGCCTCTTGATCCGTGACAACGGCCACGGTTTTCATGTCGAAGAGGCCGCGGCGAAAACAGGTCACTTCGGAATCGCGGTGATGCAAGAACGCGCGCGGAAAGTGGGCGGGACATTTCGTGTGCACAGCGACAACTTCGGTACCGAAGTAGAGGTGGCCGTTCCTTTTGATGGGATCTACTTGAGCCGCAATTCCGATCGAATCGTGAAAGAAGAAGAGGTAGTGCAATGGATCGGCCTGTAGACAGCATTACTGTCCTTCTGGTTGAGGATCATTTTCTTGCGCGTATCGCTCTACGATCCGTGCTGGCCGGCCACGCGCAGATCCGTGTAATCGGAGAAGCAGGTGATGGCGAGCAGGGACTTGCCATGTACCGCGCGCTGCGTCCCGATGTCATGCTGTTGGACCTGCGTCTGCCCGGTACGAGTGGATTCGAAGTTTTGACTCGTGTACGGCGCGAGTTCGCCGATGCGCGTGTGGTCGTATTGTCAAACTATCAAGGAAGTGAGGACGTGTACCGCGCAGTGCGCAGTGGAGCTGCAGGCTATCTCACCAAGGATGCAAGCGGTCAGGAATTGATCGACGCGATTATCACCGTTCACAGGGACCTTCGATATCTTCCGCGCACTGCACTGGACCGGCTGGCGGAACGAACTTCCGTCACCGACCTTACGCCTCGTGAGACCGAGGTGCTCACCTGCATCACCCAGGGGCGCTCCAATCGAGAGATAGCGGAGCATCTGCACATCTCGGAAAAGACCGTGCGCATTCACGTCAGTGCTGTTCTGGAAAAGATGGGAGCACGCGATCGAACGCAGGCAACGATCTTCGCGCTGCAACGCGGGCTTGTTCATCTGGAATAGGTCGCATGTCCTAGAACGATTCACGCTTTTTGCCCGATGACAAGACCGAGTCTGTGTTCTGCAATGGGCGAGCGCTATTGTTCGTGCATTGTCCGGCAGGACGGCTTAAGCTTTCTCGCAGTGAGGCTCCGACACATAGGGAAGGGGAGATGAGCAATGACGAAACGCAGCATGCGGCTTCTCCTTTCTCTCAGCGCCGTGGGAATAGCCGGTACGATTGGCATCGCCAGCTGGGCCGATATGCCGATGACCGCCGCCGATTACACGGCGCACCCGCAGCAGATGGTGGATGCCTATCGTCATGTCGAGGCCGCGTCGGTCTCCGATGCTATCGAACAGCTGCTTCACGAGAAGCGTTATATGTCGCATCGCATGCAGGCTATCTTCCCTACGAAATTTGCCGGTACGGCCGTCACCGTACTTCTGAAGCAGGAAGAGAATCATGATCCTGGCGCGCTCACCGGGATGCTGAAGGCAATCGACACTGGCGGAGAGGGTTCTGTCTATGTGATGGCGGTGCAGGGAGGCGCAGACATTGCCGGAATGGGCGGCCTGATGGGCACAGCCATGGCGGCACGCGGTTATGCTGGTGCCGTCGTGGACGGCGGTGTGCGTGACATTCCGCAATTGAAGCGGATCCAGTTTCCGGTCTATGCGCTTGGCCCGGTGCCCTCAACTTCTGTCGGACACTATCGTTTCGCGGGAGCAGACATTCCGATCGAATGCGACGGCGTTGAGGTGGATCCCGGAGATATCATCGTCGCTGACCAGGATGGAGTTGTCGTGGTTCCAAAGGCACATGCCGCGGACATTCTGATAAAAGCGCAGGCGCTGGATAACTCCGAACATTCCATGTATCCGTTCATCGAGAAATACCATTCGATCGTTGAAGCGGTTCAGAAATTCGGAAGGATCTGAGTCTCTTACCCGGAGTGAGCGAACATCGGCGCCATGCACGCTCTTCTATTGAGTTGAAGGAGTATGCCGATGGCTGATAAAAAAAAATCCGCAGTATCGCGTCGGAAATTTCTGAGTTGCGCACCCGCTGCCGCGCTTGCCGCTGCCGTGCCATTCCCAGGGTCTGCTGCCACAACACCGGCGGCAGGTGAGGACTACTACGCAAAACTGGGTGTGCCGCCCATCATCAACGCGGCCGGCACCTACACATACCTGACCGCGGCTGTGATGCCTCCTTCTGTTCGGCGGGCCGTCGAGCAGGCGGCACACCACCCGGTGCGGCTCAAGGATCTGCAGAAGGCATCGGGTGAGTATCTGGCCCGCAAACTTCGCTGTGAGGCGGCGCTGGTCAGCTCTGGAGCGTCTGCCGCTCTCACGCTGGCTACCGCGGCCTGCGTCGCGAAAGCCAACGGATTGCCGCCGGAAGCCATCCCCGGCCAAGTTGCTGGGCACAAGAACCAGATTGTGGTGCAGAAAGCGCACCGATACGAGTACGACCATGCCATGCAGCTCTGCGGTGTCTCGATCAAGGAGGTCGTTAGCGCTAACGACTACCGCGCCGCGCTCAACGATCAGACCGTCATGACGAATTTTTTCAATGCGGCAGAGGGCGGCGAGATCGGCCGTGAAGAGTGGCTCAAGGTTGCACATGAACACGGAGTGCCCTGCCACCTGGACGCCGCCGCGGACATGCCGCCGATCGAAAATCTTTGGAAGTACACCGGCATGGGCTTTGATCTCGTGTGCTTCTCTGGCGGCAAAGGCATTCGCGGCCCTCAGAATGCCGGGCTTCTGCTGGGACGTAAAGACCTCATCGAGCTTGCTGCCTTGAATGACAATCCCAACAGCGATGCGGTCGGGCGCGGCATGAAGGTGGCGAAGGAACAGATCGTCGGCATGGTCGCGGCAGTCGACTGGTTGTTGGAGCAAAGCGATGCGCGCATGGAAGCAGAGTTTCTGCGACGCACGGCGGTGATTCAACAAGCTCTCAAATCGATTCCGGATGTAAAAACCAGAGTCTTTACGCCGCCCATCGCAAATCATGTGCCGCATCTCCTCATCGACATCGATCCGAAGCGACTTGGTATGACACCTTTGCAGGTTGCCGAGGAACTGCGCAACGGAAACCCATCGATTGAATTGAACCCGGCAACGGGGACCGTTGAACGAGGTCTCACAGGAACTCCAAACTCCATCGTTCTCTCCACCTGGATGCTCGAGGATGGGGAAGAACACACGGTAGCCGCGAGGCTGCGCACTGTATTGACAAAAAAGCGTGCATAAACCGACAGATCTAGGAAAGCGAGGAACAACAATGGGAAAGCAGACACGGCGGTCCATGCTGAAAGGCGCGGCGGTTGCGGCGGGTGTGGCAACCCTGGCAGCCGCAGATGCGGTTGCGCAGAAACCCGCAGCACCCGAAAAGAAGAGTTACGGATACGGCGCAAATCGCAAGGCAGGCGAGGCGGCGCCGCTTTTCAATGCCGCAGTCTCGTACGGTAACCTCTTATTTCTTGCGGGAGTCGGCTATCACAAACCGGGCACGATCCAGGAAGCGACCAAAGCCGTGCTGGACGAGATTGAGCAGAACCTCAAATCGGCCGGCTCGTCCATGGACAAGGTGCTGAAGGTAAGTGTGTTTCTGAATGATCTGAAGGATTATGCGGGCATGAATGAGGCTTATAAGGGTCGTTTCGGCGATATGCCGCCGGTGCGAACTACCGTTGCCCCCACTGGCGGAGTTCCTGGCAATTCGCTCGTCGAGATCGACGTAATCGCTTATATCTGACGAGACATTCTTCGGGTCTGCTTCGGCCAAATCTGAAGTGGACCTCCCTACCTAAGTCACACAGCTTAAGGAGATGCATGCCGCCGCTCAGCCCAGCAAAATCGATGACACGTCGCAGAATGTTGCAAGCGTCGGGTGCCCTCTCGGCATTTGGCCTGACGACAACGGCGATCCCCCTCGCGGCTCTCCCTCTGTCTTCTTCCAGCGCCGAGGGTGTGAAGGCTCCGGCAGGTTTTCCGCAACTGAATGGCCGTGAAAAGCAGAATCTATTCACTGAGATCGGCGTGCGCCCCATTCTGAATGCGCGCGGCACCTACACCATCATCACAGGATCGTGCTCGCTGCCCGAAGTAAAGCGCGCCATGTATGAAGCATCGTTCTATTTTGTTCAGTTAGACGAGTTGATGGCAGCAGTGGGAAAGGAAATCGCCTCACTGATGGGCGCGCCCAGCGCGATGGTGACGACCGGCTGCGAAGCCGCGATAGCACTGTCCACTTTGGCCTGTACGGCAGGCGCGGACATAGAAAAATGTCAGGCGCTCCCGTATGTCCGCGAGAAGACGAAGGTCATCATCCCGAAACATTCGCGCAATCCCTACGACTTCGGCGTGCGCACAACCGGCGCAGAGGTTGTTGAGGTGGAAACAGCCGAACAACTGGAAGACTCACTGACCGCGCAGGTGGCCATGATCTATGTCATGTCAAGCCCCACCGCGGCCAATGGTCCGTTGTCCATTGCAAACATCTGTCGCATCGCAAAGGCGAAGGGCACGCCGGTATTTGTGGATGCTGCCGCGGAAGAGCCATTGGTGCCAAATATCCATATCCAGGCGGGGGCCTCGCTAGTGGGTTATTCCGGAGGCAAATGCATTCGCGGGCCTCAGGCGGCCGGCGTTCTGCTTGGCAATCCAGAACTGATCCAGGCGGCTTGGTTTCAGGCCGCGCCTCACCACAACTACGGGCGCGGTTACAAGGTCGGTAAAGAAGAGATCATGGGAATGCTCGCTGCGGTGCGGCAGTGGTACAAGCGCGATCACGCAGCGGAGTGGAAAGAATGGCAGAGCTGGCTCGATACGATTGCCAGCCGCGTGAAGAATCTCCCGTCGGTGACAACCGAGATAGTGCAACCAGAGGACCTATCCAATCGCAGTCCGGAACTGCGGGTGCACTGGGATGCCAATGCGCTGAAGATTACCGGCAGGGAATTGGAAGCGAAGCTCGATGCCGGCACGCCGCGCATTCTGATTGGCAATGCCACAGGCGTGAGGCCCGATCGCATGGCAAGCGCCATTACGATCATGCCGTACATGATGGCGCCGGGGGAGGCGGAGATCGTTGCTGATGCAATCTACGAAGGCCTGACGAAGCCAGGGAACTACCAGAACCCGGTTATACCGCAGGGCCAGACCGCACAGCTGGGTGGCTCGTGGATCGTCGTCATTGACTACCTGCGCGGCACTGGGATGCAGCGTTTTGAATTGACGCAGAGCGGAGACGATATCAAGGGCATGTTGTACGGGGAGATCTATACCGCTGCGCTGAGCGGAAAAGTTCAAGCCAATGAACTTACGCTGAAGGGCACCATGCCGACCAGCGGATATGAGGTGCGGTGGACCTTCCAGGGCACAAATACGGGTGACCGGCTGGCCGGCACCGCGGATATGGGTGAATATGGCAGCGTGCCCTGGAAGGCCTATCGCCAGTAGAGGCACAGCGCTCGGTCACACGCCGTACAGTGCCCGAAGCCGCTCGTTATAGGTAGCACGCGCCTGGTTGTAGTTTTCACGCAGTTCGACGCGGGGTTTCGCGGTGGCGCTGCCATCGATGTGGGTGCAACGGGCGGCGACTTCGGCGAAACTTTCCGGAGCGCCGTTCGTGCGTGACAGGGCCACCATCGCCTGCATCGCTGCGCCCAGGCAGCCGGCTTCTTCTTCGGCCGGGACGTGAATCTCCACTCCGGATGCATCGGCCAGGAGCTGTCGCCATGCGGCGGAGCGCGCACCGCCGCCCGTCACCTGGACCACGTCGGCCTTCCGGCCGTGGAGAATCAGGTCCAGGCCGTTGAGAATGCCGAAGCTCACGCCTTCCACGGCGGCACGAATCAGATGGTTCGCCGTGAAGTTCGTCGCGGAGATGCCCACAAGAGACGCTCGCGCCCGCGGCAGGTCCGGAGTGCGCTCTCCATTCAGGAACGGCAAAAATGTCAGCCCATCAGCGCCCGGTTCTGTGCTGTTCAGGGCATAGTCGATCTCTGCAACGCTCTTGCCCAGCAGGTTGACCGTATCTGTCACAACATTGGTGGCGTTCATGGTGCAGATCAGCGGCAGCCATCCACCCGACGAGGAGCAGAATGGGGCGACGCTGCCCTTCTCGTCCTGAACGGGTTGCTCGCTGAACGAATATACGGTGGACGAGGTTCCCAGGCTGAGTGTCACGATGCCTTCCCGCACGTTGCCCGTACCTATGGCGGCCATCATGTTATCGCCACCACCGGAGGAGACCATGCATGTCTCCGGCAGCCCCAATTCGGCCGCCACCTCCGGCCGCAGCGTACCGACGATGTCTTCGGGCCCGATTAGCTCGGGAAGCGCGGCGAAGAGATGGCCGCTGCCGCCGTCAATAGCATCGAGCACCTGCTGCTGCCAGGCGCGGGTACGGATGTCGAAGAACGCCGTTCCGGAAGCATCGCCGGCTTCCGCGCACAGTCTTCCGGTGAGCCAGAAATTCAGATAATTGTGGGGCAGCAGAATTTGGCGTATGCGCGCGAAATTCTGAGGCTCGTTCTGCTTAAGCCAAAGCAGTTTGGAGATGGTATAGCCGGTCAGCGGAACGATGCCGAAACGGCGCGACCATTCAGCAGGTCCGCCAAACTGCTTTACAAGCTCTGCGTTCTGTTCGGCGGTCTCGGTATCGTTCCAGAGCTTTGCGGGACGGATGACTTCGAGGTCTCCGTCGAGGACGACAAGGCCATGCTGCTGGCCCGAGACACCAAGGGCTTTCACCGCGCTGCCGCCGGCAGATGCGAGGGCCTCTTTCACCGCAATGCGTAATGCATCGACCCACCATTGCGGCTCCTGCTCTCGCGCTCCAGTAGAGCGCTCGATGAGCGCATGTCTGGCATAGCCGCGTCCAAGCGGACTCCCCTGCCCGTCTATCAGCAGGGCCTTCGTTCCCTGGGTGCCGCAATCAATGCCGAGATACATGATTTATCTGAAATACCTGATGCGCGAAACAATTTGGAAGCAGGGGGAAGAGCTAGTTTCTTTCGTGTCGAGAATAAAATTTAGCACTGCCCGAGATCGCGCGTCCAATTCCGGACGCACATCATGATTGAGCACGGTGGGCTGCCCGAAGCCAGACGCGAGATTCTCCGCTGACGTGCAAAAGGCTGAACAGTGGCGCCACTGATTGCGGCGCAACCATCCGTGCGCGACGGCTAATCCACTGGCAGCCTTCTTTTGGGCAGGACACGGCCGTTCATCGGGGATTGTGTATATCGGTGGTAGCCGGCATGGCGTTGGAGCACGAGCGCAGCGGCCCCCCGGAGCCGGGTGAGATCGGACCGGGCGATGATCAATAATTCGGGCGGCTCGCCGGCCAGCAGATGCGAGGAGAGTTCCGCCTGAACGGTGGACGCAAATCCGGGCCAGGAAAGCGTGACATCTCCGGTTGCAATGACCAGCTCCGGCGCGAGCGACGTGACGACGATCTGTAGTCCTTTGCCGAAGTATGTTGCCTGATGCTGCAGGGCGGCTGTCGCGAGCTTATCGCCCGCATCCGCCATGTGAACCAGATCCGTGATCGTGATGGGAAGCTTGGAGCGGCTGATCTGGGCATAGTGCCGCAGAGTCGCGCGTGTCGACGAGAACATCTCCCAGCATCCACGGCGCCCGCATCCGCAAACCGGACCGTTCGGATCGAGAGAGATATGTCCGAACTCACCGGCCATGCCGGACTTGCCTGTGACCATCTGCCCATTTACCAGAAGTGAAGCGCCGATGCCTTCCGATATGCTGACAAGCACGACATTGTGATAATTCCCGAGTCTGCCGGACCATATCTCGTCGATCAGTGAGACGTTCGCTTCATTCTCCATCTCGACCTGGAGACCTGTACGGCGCTGCAATACTTTGCGTAAGTCGAAGCCACGCCACGCCAGATTCGGAGCAAGTAGCAACTCTTGCCGCTCGGGGTCCACGCGGCCCGGCACACTCACGCCGATGCCTTCAAACTGCTTCCCGGGATGTCGTGCGCGCAGGCTCTGGATGGCGGCCAGAATGCCTTCAGTGGAGCGCGCCGGATCGGAGTGCACCGGAACCTGCTCCTGCATCAGCAGGCGATTGTGAAGATCGAATGCAGCGACTAATGCCTGTGTCGGCCGCAGATCTACCGAAAGCACCAGCATGTCGCTATTCAGCGACAGCATCGTGGGCCGCCGGCCACGCGGGCGCAAAGCCGTCGAGCCTTCTACGATCCAGCCTTCGGCAAGTAACTGTTCCACGATTTGCGAAATCGTGCTTGGCTGCAGGCCCGAGCTCCTGGCAAGCTCGACGCGAGCGATCGGCTGGCTGGTTCGAATCAGCTCCAGGACGATGTCGCGATTGATATTTCGCGCCGTGCTGCTCGATGCGAGCCCCGAAGGTACAGGCTCATCCTTCATTGCCTTTGGCGCCCGACGTGTCTCCGATGGTCTTGCTTTCGGCAGAGAAGGCTCCTGTAATAACGGTGCAGCACTCCTTGGGGAACAACTCATCGCACCACACTCAACTGCGGTCTGGCCAGTTTAATCGACGGACCCTTCTCCCTCGCCTTCATTGCCGCGCTCGCCTGAAGCGCAGCGAAACCCTTTCTTCTGCCTTAGCTGTTCCTCCAGTCGCTTGCCCCTCACCATCTGGTCTGGGTCGTAGTAGCGATACGCCCAGCGGATTTTCGGATGCCTCCCTCTCATAGCGGACGCTCGGGAAATCGCTGTGCTGCACTTTCTATCTCCAGTACAGGGCGCCCACAGCCACTCTGTTAGCTGCTAAATCACCCGGGTCTATAAGGTTGCCCGGCTACTGACTTTTTCAACAATTGCCAATTTCTTTTTACACATGCAAAATATGTCGTGCGTGTCACGCCTGTCAATCACGAAGTCGCTGGCGATGTGAAGGCAGGCAATGGGAAATGCCGTCGATAAAGTTCACGATTACCTGGGAAAAATCAGGATCAGTGCTCTATACAGCAGCAAGCCCCTCTGTCAATTCTTGAGCACGTCTAATATTTCGTGACAGATAAAAATCTAATTACGACGGGTTGACAACCGGTGTCCGCGACGCGTACAAGGGGCCACGTTGATGCAATAAGCTTTATCTGCTGCCAAATCCAACGGAAGCAGTACTGATTCGCAAGACGAAAGAAATAATGGGCGAAAGGCCGCCTCAATGGACCATCTGCAGGTCTTCGGATCTGCGGAATTGGCTGGGCAGCGGCCAGGGCTATACGAGACGTTGAAGATTGATGAGCTTGGGGAGGTTCAAATGCAAATAGTGGTAGGAGTTCGCAGCCCGAAACAAGGCTGCACGGCCAGGAAATTCGCCGCAGCTAAGTTGTTCATCCTGTTGGCAGCGTTGTTGCTCTGTATACCGGCCGCGCACGCGCAAATCAGCGCCCAGATCACGGGCACAGTGCAGGACCCATCCGGCGGAGTGATTCCCGGGGCACAGGTCACCCTTATCAACGAGGCCACGCATAGTACGCGTGTGGTGCAGACGAATAGTGGCGGAATCTATTCCTTTCCCGCGTTGCTGCCTTCCTCCTACTCGCTGAAGGTGGAGGCAAAGGGCTTCCAGCCAAAGCAGCTGGACAATATCGTTTTGCATGCGGGCGACCACCTTGCCGCGCCGCCGTTCAGTCTGACGGTGGGCAGCGCCACTCAGACGGTGGAAGTACTGTCGGCCCCGCAGATCATCCCGGAAGAAAATGGTGAGCGTGCCGCGGTGCTATCGGCGAAGGATATCGAGAATCTCGCACTGCAGGGGCGCGACACAACGGAGCTGCTGAAGGTGCTGCCCGGGGCGACGACGACCTCCGGTGGCCTGACGCAAAACAATCCGTCGTTCAGCGATCTGAACGTCTCTGCCAATGAGAGTTCCATTGGAAACGGTATCAATCTGAATGGCGTGCCGAACCGCGGTGGCACTTCACTGCTCTCCGATGGCGTCAGTGTCATCGATCCAGGCGATATGGCCAGTTCGATTTCCCTCATCAGCCCGGAGATGACGCAGGAGGTCAGCGTCCAGACCTCCAACTTCGGCGCAGACGCCCAGTACGGCCCGGTTGTCGTGAGCGCCATCAGCAAATCCGGAACGGCCAACTATCATGGCGAGGCTTACTTTGATGCCCGCAACGATATCCTGAATGCCAATGACTGGCAGGACAATCATCAGGGAATTCAACGGGGAAGTGCGCACTACTATTATCCCGGCGGCAACTTTGGCGGACCAGTCCCGTTAACACACAAGAAGCTCTTTTTCTGGGGCGGGTACGAGCGGTTCCTGCAGAACCAGGGCAATGCCAACGTGCTGAAGTCGTTCATCCCCAGCCCGGAAATGATGGCCGGAGATTTCACTTCCGATAATGCCGACAACCAGACGCTGTGCCCCGGCGGCTTCTCTGCAAAAACGCAGGGTCAGTGGTGCAACGACCTTACAGGTACAGTGCTACCCGATGGGACGACGGTGACGAACGGTCACATCCCAGCCCAGTTTCTGGATCCGGGAGCCAAGGCCATGGCCAGCTTCTGGCCGAAGGCGAATGCCAATCCGGCCACCACGCCCGGCGGCTTCAATTATTACCAGCCGATCGACAACATCAACAACGGATGGGTGTATCGTCTGCGCGTCGATTATGACCTGAGCGATAAGTCCAAGTTCTATATCTCGTATCAGCAGGCATATAGCGCGCAGTTGGCACAGGGCAACGGGGCCCACATTTACTGGACTCCGGGGAACTCCATCCCATTCCCCGGCGGTGGCGTGTACGGATATGTCTACACCAAAGCCATTGCCGGCCACTTCGTCCACGTGTTCAACGCAAGCACAACGAACGAATTTATCGCATCCTGGGGTTACGGCAATTTTCCCTTCGGAGTGCCGAATATCAGCGGCGCGTATAAGAGCACGCTGGGCTATCCTTCTGCGTATGGAACGGTATTCAATAGCGGATCCGTTCTGATCCCGTCGTATTCCAGCGCCGGCACCAATACCTTCCCGGATTTCTCGCAGAACGATATCTTCGAGAATCCCAAGGGCGCATACGAAGTCAGAAAAGAAGTGCCCTCCTTTACCGACAATTTCACGAAGATCTGGGGCGCGCACACGGTCAAGATCGGGGCATTTACCCAGAACACTGGGAATATTCAAAGCAATGACGGCACCTACACAAATGGGATCGTCAACACCTTTGGACAGGGCATCAATCCGTTTCTCGGAAGGCTGACCGGATCGCCGAACAATCCAGTCGCCAACTTCATCATGGGCAACGTGAGCCAGTACACAGAGAACAGCTCGGCTCCGGTCAGCGACATGGCCTATCAGGTGCTCGCGTTTTACTTCGACGACTCCTGGAGAGTGAACAACCGGCTCAGCTTGGAAGTAGGAGCCCGCTTCGAGCATGTGGGCCATTGGTATGACCGCCAAGGCACCGGAATGGCGGATTTCTTCCCCGACCGCGTAGTTTCTGATTACAACTCAGGCAAGATTGCTCCTGGCTACTACTGGCATGGCATCGATCCAGGTGTTCCGCTGAGCGGCCAGCCGAACCGGTTTGCCTTCGTATCTCCGCGGTTCGGTGTGTCCTACGATGTGCTGGGCACCGGCAATACCATGCTCCGTGGCGGGTGGGGCTCCTACCGCTTTGCGGGGCAGTACAACGACTATGCTGCTGCCCTGACCACGGCTCAGAATGTGCGGAGCTTTACCCTGCCCAGCCAGCAAAGTGTCCTGCTTTCGCAGATCGGTCAACTCGCTCCGGCAAAATGCGTGACTGCCCCCTGTGGTATCACCGGGTCGCAGAACGGGCTCGACGCAACCGACTACGGGGTGCCGGCAACTTACAGCTATAACCTTACGATCGACCAGAGATTGAAGTGGAATATGCTGCTGGATGTTGCCTATGTCGGAAGCAGCAGCAGCCAGATCCTTGATAATGGCGAAACGATCGAGGGCAGCAATTTCACAGCCTTTGCCGATCAGAATAAGACCCCTGTCGGCGCTTTCTTTCATCCTGACCCGGTGACAGGAATATCGTCCAACAACCCGGAAAACGTATCGCAAAACAGCGACGGCACAAAGACCGGGAACCAGGTAGCCGACTATAAACCGTACGGTTACGCGTACGGCACGAATGGTGTCTATCAGGACAGAAGCGTGAGTTACACGAACTACAACGGGCTGCAGGTGGCGTACCTGAAATCCAGCGGCAGACTAACCTATGACTTCAACTTCACCTGGTCGAAAACATTGGGCACAGGCCTGCAGGCGGATCCCTTCGTGCTTCGTCACAACTACGGAGTCGAAGCAATTGACCGGCCGTATGTGTTCAACGCTTCTTATACCTACCAGACGGGAAATATGAACCGGTTCAATCGGTGGGTAAATGGAGCAATTGGAGGCTGGACGATATCAGGCATCTCCACCTGGCAGGCGGGCGGCAGCTTGCTGGCCTTACTAGGCAATGGAGTTCCTAACTTCGGACTTTCCGAGAGCTACCAGAACCTCCCGGCCGGTGCCAGCTCTGCGGGAATTGGCAACGGCATCGGCGATCCGACATACTTCGGCACCGACGCGCCGATCGCGATCATGCCGGTGCTTACCTGCAATCCGAATTCCGGCCTGGCCAAGTACCAGCGCATACAGTTGAAATGCTTTGCGCCTCCCGCGGTGGGAACCAATGGCGGCCATAACTATCCGTATATGAGCATGGGCTCTTATATGGACAATGATCTGGCACTCTATAAATCATTCCATGTGAAGAACGAGCAGACGGTGCAGTTCCGCATCTCGGCTTTCAACTGGCTGAACCATCCCCTGCCGCAGTTCAGCGGGCAAAACCAGATCACATTGCGATATCTGGTGGACTACCCGACGAAGGCGATCACGCTGAATACCAATTCAAGCGGCGGAACCGTCTCCAACTTTGGCACTATGGATACCAAAACCGCTGCTCCGTACTCGCGCATTCTGGAGCTGAACGTCAAGTACAACTTCTGATCTCCTCCTCCGCAAGGTGTGCTCGCTGCACACCTTGCGTTCTCTTTACCAGCGCGCGTCTCCTCTCGGGTCACGGCGATCCTGCAGAACGAATATCGGTTCGGGGGAAGAGATAGAATCCAGTTCAAGGCGCCTCTCCAGAGGAAGCGCAGTGCAATGAGAATTGCGTCCAACGATCGGGTAGCCTGCCTCCCGCCACGAACAACCCGTATGCTTTCCGGCGCGTTGCTCGCGGTATGCGCAACAACTGCTCCCCTCACCGGGCAGATACGTGGCCCAGGAGCCCATTCATCGGTATTGCAGCAGCACTATGTGGCGGCGCAGAGATTCCAGTCTGCGCATGTGATGGACAAAGCCGCATATGAGTACAAGGTCTTTCTTACCGACGCCCTTGGTGAACTGGCCATCCGGCGTTCCCAGGCCGGGCAATATGAAAAGGCTGCAGCGAATTTCGATGAAGCCCTGACCTTCGCCCCGCATGCGGAGGTACTGCAACTGGAGTATGCGCAGGCGGCGCTGCAGAATGGAGACCTGGCACACGCGAAGCTGCTCGCGGAGGAGGTAAGCCGCGAATCTCCACAGAACGCGCGCGCGCACCTCATCCTTGGGCAGGTCCTGCTGAGGAAAAATATGAACCAGGAAGCACGGCGCGAGCTTGAGCGAGCTGTCGCCCTGGATTCGACCTTCGAAAACGGCTATGAACTGGCTGTCGCCTGCCTGAACACAGGCGATCAACCGTGTGCCGCGAATCTCTTTCAGGAGATGACCTCTTCCTTCGGAGACACGGCACTGATCCATATGTATTTTGGGCAAGCGTATTTGAATTCCGATTTTCAGAGCAAAGCCGCCCAGGAGTTTCAGCAAGCGATCGCGAAGGACGGTGGGCTGGCCGGGGCGCACTATTCGCTCGCCGCGGCCTACCTTGCGGCCGTGGGCGAAAGCAAGTTATCGGATGCCAAGGCGGAGTTGCAAAAGGAGATCGCGATCTCTCCAAAGGGAGCTATGCCGTATGCGGCACTGGGGCACCTCGAAGCAGGAGAGCAACACTACAGGGACGCAGAAACGTACCTGAAGCACGCCACTGAGCTGGACGCAACCAATCCGGATACATTCCTCTATCTGGGTCAGCTCTATGCGGATATGAAGCGCCCCGTCGAAGCAGAGGCGGCACTGCGATCGTCGATTCGCCTGACGACCGATGTCTCGCGGAATCAGTACCAGGTGCAAAAGGCACATTATTTGTTGGGAAGGCTTCTCATCCAGTCCGGAGATTCAGAGGCAGGTAAGAAAGAACTGCAAATCTCGCAATCGCTGACCCTGCAAAATCTGGCGCGTGATCACGACCGGCTTGCCGACTACCTCGACGAGAACGGTGGAATGAGCGCGGGCGGGGGACTGCCATCCGTCAAGGCTGCGGGAGCCTCTGCGCGTCTCGATCCGAAATCCATCGCGCAGGGCGACAGCTTCGAAAAGCAGATAGGGCCCGCAGTGGCCGACAGCTACAACAATCTGGGAGCCATCGCAGGCAGCAGCAGAGATTATGGCGCGGCGCTTGGCTATTTCGAACGGGCGGCGGAATGGAATCCGACATTGGAAGGTCTGGACGAGAACTGGGGACGTGCTGCCTTCGCCGCAGGCCAGTTTCAGCAGGCGATCCCGCCTCTACGGCGATATCTTCAGCGTCACTCTGACGACAGGGATATGCGGTCCGCGCTGGGGATCAGCCTGTGTGCCACCGGCGACTATGCCGGCGCCCGCACTGTCCTGCAACCGATCGCAGCAGATGCGACTACGGCCGATCCAGCAAAAATGGCGTATGCGGAAGCACTGGTGAAAACAGGCGATATCCAAACCGCGGTGACGCTGTTGACCGCGCTGGAGCAGCGTGACACAAGGTCGGCCGGTGTGCACCGTGATCTGGGTGAAGCGCTCGCGCTGGACAACAATGTAGAGCGCGCCAGGCAGGAATTGGAGACGGCCATCCGGATGGATCCTGAAGATGCGCAGGCCTATGATGCGCTTGGCCGGTTGGAGCTGGCTGAAGGAAATGCAACCGGAGCTGTTGCAAGTCTGGAGCACGCAGTCAAACTTGCAGCGCAGCGCAGCAATCTACATCACGATCTGGCCATTGCTTACCGGCAAGCGTCCCGCCCGGAAGATGCGGCGCGCGAGATGCAGCAGTATGAAGCGCTCAGCACAGCAAAGCTGCCTTAGTGCGTTGTCGCCAAATTCAATGAAACGGGTGTGTCACGCGAAATGAAAATCCGTATCGGCTCCTTTTCCCTTACAGCGGCAATACTCATCGCAGCATCCTTTGCCCTGCCATCTCTTGGGCAGCAGTACAAATATCCGTTTCTAGATCCGAAGCTGCCGGCGAAGAAGAGGATCGATAACATCCTTTCGCTGATGACGATCGACGAAAAGATCGACTGTCTTGGAGTACAGACGAGTGTTCCGCGGCTCGGAATCCCCAGCTATGGTGGTTCCGAAGGCCTTCATGGCGTAGTTCAGCGCGGGGGCGGAAAGCTGCACCTGCAACCCATTCCAACCACTCAGTTTCCGCAGCCGCCCGGAATGGGTGCAACCTGGGACCCGGACCTCGTTCGCCAGGCGGGCGCTGTGGAGGGCCATGAGGCGCGCTTCATCACCCAGACGCCGAAGTATGATCGCCGCATCTTGATGCTCTGGGGTCCTCAGGCGGACTTGGCCCGCGATCCGCGATGGGGCCGCAGCGAAGAGGTATACGGTGAGGATCCGATTTTTAACGGCACCATGGCTGCTTCTTTTGTCCGCGGACTGCAGGGCGATGATCCCAGGTACTGGCAGGCCGCCGCGTTGCTCAAGCACTTCCTTGCAAATAGCAATGAGGATGGCCGCACAAGCTCCTCGTCCAATTTCGATGAGCGGCTTTTCTGGGAGTACTATTCGGTTCCTTTCCGCATGGCGTTTCAGGATGCAGGCGCACGGGCGTTGATGGCCTCTTACAACGCATGGAAGGGTACGCCCATGGCGATCAATCCTGTTCTGAAGAGCGTTGTCATCAATCAGTGGGATGCCGACGTCGTCTCAAGCGACGGCGGAGCAGTCACCGACCTGGTGACGCAGCGCCATCTTTTTCCAAATCAGCAGCAAGCGGTAGTCGCCTGTCTCAAGGCTGGTATCAACCAGTTTCTCGATACCTATAAGGACGAGACGAAGGCTGCCCTCAAGGACGGTTCTGTCACCGAGCAGGAGATCGATAATCTTCTGCGGCCGAAGTTCCGCGTTACCATTCGCCTTGGATTGCTCGATCCGCCGGCGATGGTTCCATATTCCAGCGTGAAGGATTCTCCCGACCCGTGGAATACGGAAGCCGACAAAGCTATCTCGAAAAAGATGGCGCTGGAATCGGTGGTGCTGCTGAAGAACGAAAACGAGGTCTTGCCATTGAGCAAATCGATCAAGTCGATTGCGGTGATTGGCCCGCTGGCGAACTCCGTGCACTGGGACTGGTACGGCGGCACGCCACCCTATGCCATCACGCCGCTTGCAGGCATTCAGGCGGAAGCCGGGCCGGCCGTAACGGTTCACTATGCCGCCAGCGAACTGGACAACGACGCTGTCAAGGAGGCGCGAGCCTCCGATGTTGCTGTTGTTGTCGTGGGGAACGACCCGACGTGCGGACCGGACATGGCCCATGACTGGGACAATGTGCATCATGACGGATCTACCCTGCCATGCACCGTCCCTAGCGATGGGCGCGAGGGCCGCGATCGCGAAAGCATCTCGCTCGGACAACAGGAACAGCTCGTCAAGCAGGTATATTCGGTCAACCCGAAAACGATTGTCGTTCTCGTTTCCAGCTTCCCCTATACCATCAATTGGACTCAGCAGCATGTGCCCGCCATCGTGCACATGACCCATGCCTCGCAGGATGAGGGTACGGCGATCGCCCAGGTTTTGTTCGGTGACTACAATCCCGGCGGCCATCTGACTACAACCTGGCCCAAGTCACTCGATCGGTTGCCACCCATGATGGACTACAACATCCGTGACGGCCGGACGTATATGTACTTCAAAGGCGAGCCGCTCTATCCATTCGGATATGGACTGAGTTATACGACCTTCGCCTATTCCAACCTGAAAACGAGCTCTCCCCGTCTGCAACAGGATGGCTCGTTCACAGTGAATGTGGACGTGAAGAACACGGGCCAGAGGGCCGGAGATGCCGTTGTACAGCTCTATGCGAAGCATCTTGGCTCGAAGGTGGAGCGGCCGTCGAAGCAATTGCAGGGCTTTCAGCGCGTAAGCCTGCAGCCGGGCGAGACGAAAACTGCCATCATTCCACTTCGAGCTTCCAACCTGGCATATTGGAGTGAGCAGCAGCATAAATTCGTGCTGGAGCCAGAGCCAATTGAGTTGATGGTCGGGAATTCTTCCGTCGACATCCAGTTGAAGACCGATATTCAGGTGCAATAAAGATTGAACAACCATCTTGACCTTGCCGGCCAGATCGCAGTCGTGATCGGCGGAACCTCCGGGCTCGGGAGGGCGATTGCGCTTGGCCTGGCGAACGCCGGCGCAGATGTCGCTTCTTCTCGCTCGCAAACCGCTGTCGAGGCTGCCGCGTCGGAGATTCAAGCCTGCGGCAGACGAACGCTGGTGATGGCCTGTGATGTCAGGGATCGCAAGTCCCTGCAGGCGCTCCACGACCAGGTTCTCGAAGAATTCGGCAACATTCACATCCTTATATATGCAGCGGGAATAACTCATAAGATCCCAACGCTGGACTGTTCCGAAGAGACCTGGAACCAGATCATGGACGTGAACCTGACGGGAGCGCTTCGTTCGAGCCAGATCTTCGCACGGACTATGATTGCGAACGCCTACGGCCGCATCATTTCGATTGCGTCCCTATCCACATTTGTCGCCTTTCATGAAGTAGCCGCGTATTGCGCGAGCAAGGCGGCATTGGGTGCCCTGACACGCTCACTCGCGGTGGAATGGGGCAGCAAGGGTGTGTGCGTGAACGCGATCGCGCCCGGCATCTTTCCTACGGAGCTGAATCGAAGTCTCCTCGATTCACCGCGTGGCCACGAACTGTTGTTGCGCACGCCCATGCATCGCTTCGGCAACGTAGACGAAGTTGTCAGTGCCGCTTTGTACCTGGCATCTCCTCAAAGCTCCTTCACCAATGGCCAGATACTGACTGTCGATGGCGGGTACCTGGCAAGCGGCGTCAATCAATGACAGCGGTCAGCCGCGCGCTCCTGCTGCTGGGCTTGCTGCTGGTGTTATCCCACGTTGCGGTTGCAGAAACCGGTGCTGAGGGTTGGCTACGCTATGCGCGTATCACGGATCCCATAGCGCTGCACCGCTACAACATACTCCCGAGCCGGATTGTGGTGCTCGGTGACGGCCTCGTTGAACGAACCGCTGCAGCGGAACTACAGCGGGGCCTGCAATCCATGCTCGCGCGCACGTTCACTGTCGAATATCGCACTGCGGGCGCAGGGGACAAGTCGCCCGCTATCGTCCTCGGAACTGCCGTTGCCCTCAGGCACCATGGCCCCGCGATGCACCAAGGGAAGAGGCTGGGCCCGGATGCTTTCGCATTCTCTACGGAAGGAAGCGGAACCAATCGCCGCATCATCATTGCCGGCGGCGATGAACGCGGCGAATTATACGGAGCGTTTTACCTTCTGGAGCTGGTTGGAACCGAGCGGCCGCTGCCGGATAGCTTAATCACGGAGTCTCCCGCCGCGCCCATTCGTTGGATCAATCAATGGGACAACCTCAACGGCACTATTGAGCGCGGCTATGCAGGCCGCAGCATTTTCTTTGACAAGGGCCATGTGCGCGGCGACCTGATTCGCGTGTATGAGTACGGCCGACTCCTCTCCTCGGTCGGCATCAATGGGCTCACCATCAACAACGTCAACGCTGACCTGCGCACTCTTGAGCCGGGTATGATTCTCGAGTTCGCACGCGTCGCCGATCAGCTGCGTCCCTGGGGCATCAGGATGTCGCTCTCCGTCGATCTTTCCAGCCCCATGGCAGTCGGTCATCTTTCTACTTTTGATCCGCTCGATCCTCAGGTAAGCGCATGGTGGCAGTCGAAGGTCGATGAGATCTATCGCGCTATTCCAGACTTTGGCGGTTTCGTCATCAAGGCAGATTCGGAAGGCCGCCTCGGCCCTTCGCGATACGGCCGTACACCAGCGGAGGCTGCCAACACAGTTGCTCGCGCTCTCCAACGGCATGGCGGCGTCGTGCTGTATCGCGGCTTTGTCTACAACAACCATCTCGACTGGAGAGATCTAAAGGCAGATCGCGCTCGCGCCGGATTCGATAACTTCCACACGCTAGATGGAAAGTTTGATCCGAATGTCGTGATTCAGATTAAGAATGGCCCGATCGATTTCCAGGTCCGCGAGCCAGTCAGCCCGCTGTTTGCCGCGCTTCAACATACCAATCAGGCAAACGAGCTACAAATTACGCAGGAGTATACAGGCCAGCAGCGCCACCTGGTCTTTCTCGTTCCCATGTGGAAGGCCGCGCTCGATACAGATCTTCGCGCGCGGAACCGGTCCACTCCTGTAGAGGAGATCGTAGAGGGCGCAAGCTTTCACCAGCCACTTGGTGGCTTTGTTGGCGTCGCGAACGTTGGCATGGAAACGAACTGGCTCCATCATCCAATGGCCATGGCAAACCTGTATGGCTTCGGCAGGCTTGCATGGAATCCGGATCTGACCACGCGAGAGATCATCGAAAGCTGGACGCGCCTGACCTGGGGCGACAATCCGAAGGTGATTTCCGTCATCGACGATCTGCAAACTAACTCGTGGCGCACTTACGAACAGTACACCGGCAATCTTGGGATGGGTACTCTGACGAACATTCTCGGGTATCACTATGGTCCCGGGGTTGCATCTGCGGAGCGCAACGGATGGGGCCAGTGGTTTCGCGCCGACAGCAATGGCGTGGGGATGAACCGCACCGTCGCTACCGGCACTGGCTACATCGGCCAGTATCCGCCTGAGCTTGCAAAAATCTATGAGAGTCTGGCTAGCTGCCCTGACGATCTCCTTCTCTTCATGCGCCACGTTCCGTACACCTACGTGCTTCACGACGGAACGACGGTGATTCAGCACATCTACGATGCGCACTATCAGGACGCCGCGACCGCTCAGACGTACGCTCCGCGGTGGGAGACACTGCATGGCCTCATCGATGAACAACGCTACGAACAGGTACTGAAATTGTTCACGTATCAGGCCGGACATGCGATCGTGTGGCGCGACGCAGTGACAAAATGGTTTCAGAAGATCTCCGGCATTCCGGATCGCGAGAGACGTGTCGGCAATTATCCGGATCGCATCGAAGCCGAGAACATGGCTGCCGACGGCTACACACCGATCGATGTCCATCCGTGGGAGACCGCTTCCAACGGCAAGGCCGCCGTTTGCAATCGACACAGCACCTGCTCCGTGAGCACTACCGTGGAAAAGACCTCAGGCAATTACTCCATTGCGGTGCAGTACTTTGATTATTGGACCGGAGTGTCGCATTTCGACCTTCTGGTGAATGGCCGCGCTCGCGGTCACTGGGTGGCAGATGATACGCTTCCTCCGGCCGCTCCTGACCTTCACCCCGATGGCGAAACCAGCACACGCATTTCATTCCCAGATATTTATCTGGCGCCGGGCGACACAGTTTCGCTGCGTGGCACGCCTGACGGCACTGAGCCGGCACCTCTCGATTACATCGAGATAACTCCTTTCCGAAAGACTCAGCCATGAAGATCACGAATGCTCGTCTCGTCGTATGTTCGCCGGGACGCAATTTCGTCACCCTCCGCGTAGAGACCGATGAAGGCATCTACGGGCTCGGCGACGCGACACTCAACGGGCGTGAACTCGCTGTTGTCGCCTATCTCGAGGAGCACGTTCTACCGTGCCTGGCGGGCCGCGATCCTTTTCGGACAGAGGACATCTGGCAGTATCTCTATCGCGGCGCATACTGGCGGCGGGGTCCGGTGACCATGGCCGCGATCGCCGCGGTCGATGTTGCGCTCTGGGACATCAAAGGCAAAGCGCTGAACACCCCGGTGTACAACCTGCTCGGTGGCCGATCTCGCGATGGAGTCCTTGTGTATGCGCATGCGAATGGCCGCGACATCGCCGAGACGGTGGATGCTGTCCAGCAACAAATCGAGGCGGGCTATCTCGCGGTGCGCGCACAGACCGGCGTCCCCGGAATTGCTGCGAGTTATGGAATCCCGAAGGAAGGCACATCGTACGAACCCGCCGAACGCAATTTACCTACGGAGAGTCTGTGGTCAAGCGAGAAGTATCTCAATTTCATTCCTTCGCTGTTCGAAAAGCTGCGGGTCGAAATCGGTCCTGACATTCACCTGCTCCATGATGTACACCATCGCCTGACTCCGATTGAGGCCGGGCGCCTCGGCAACGCGCTGGAGCCCTATCACCTCTTTTGGCTTGAAGATCCGGCTCCTGCGGAATTGCAGGAGGGCTTTAAAATCATTCGCCAGCACACGACTACTCCCATCGCTGCCGGCGAGATATTCAATTCGATATGGGACGCGCACGATCTCATACGGCACCAGTGGATTGACTACATTCGTATGGCCATCGGCCATGCCGGCGGGATCACTCATATGAAGAAGACCGCTGACTTCGCATCGCTGTATCACGTGCGCACGGGATGCCATGGTGCCACGGACTTATCGCCCATAACTATGGCGGCAGGGCTTCATTTCGGGATAGCCGTTCACAATTTCGGCATACAGGAGCACATGCGGCATAGCGCGCTCGTGGACGAGGTCTTTCCGCATCGCTACCGATTCGAGAAGGGATACATGCATCCTGAAGATGCGCCCGGATTAGGTGTGGATATTGACGAAAGCCTCGCCGCGAAATACCCGTATCAGCGCGCCTATCTTCCAGTTGCGCGAAAATTGGACGGCACCGTTACGGATTGGTAGATCGTGGGAAGCCTGGCCGACCTACTCTCGAACGAGCTCGACCCGCCGGTTACGCGCGCGTCCTTCCAGCGTGTCGTTCGTTTCGATGGGGCGCGACGCGCCAAACCCGCCGGTGAGCAGGCGTTCCGGCGCGATGTTGTATTGACTGACCAGCGCCTGTTTCACGGCATCGGCGCGCCGCTTGGAAAGTTCGAGATTGTAGGGATCGCCTCCTACATTATCTGTGTGACCTTCGACGGTGAGTTTCCAGTCGGGATTGTCGGTCATCGTCTGTGCGATCTCTTTCAGGACCGGCTCGGACTCAGGCTTCAGCGTGTCCTTGTCGAAATCGAAATAAATGCCATAAGTGATAGCGCGCTTCTGCTCGGTCAACCGCTTCTCCAGAACATTCTCCCGCTTCGCGACAGGGAAGTTGATCTTGACCACCTCTACGCGGAAGTTGCCATTGTGATACAGCGGGTCTTTCAGCCTCCAGTTCAGAACCAGCGGATCGGCAACATCGTCCAGAACGAATAGTTCGCCATCGCTTTGCTTCGGCCTCTGACTCGCTGGACGAGGATCCTTGTCGGGAACAGTCATGCTGCCCTTCAGGTGAATCACCGGCAGATCCACGCGTTGATCATTCACAATCATCGGGTATTTGACATCCTGCGCTTCTACCCGGGCCAATACACCGCCCTGATGCGTCAGCTTCACACCGTTTGGCACGTAGAAGATATCCGCGTAGGTAAAGTTTGTCTGCCCTTTCGACTTGATTTCTTGAAACGCCTTATCGGACAGACGCAGGCGGGTCAGATCGTGCAACAGCATCGGCAGCTGCCGTGCATTGACAGTCATAAAGTTCACAGCGGAGAGATAGTCACTGTTGCAGTTTTGATTCGTGACCGTCAGCGCCTTTGCCGTCGCGCCATTGTCGTTCTTGTATTCGCCTGTGCTGTTCGTGGTCGCTACAGTGGAGTCGCCGATAGAATCGATCATGTTCCTGGCTTCCACATCGCCGTACTTTATGCCCCACGCTGTTGTCAGTACCGTGCCGGGCTTGAAGGGCACACGCGCTTTGTCCTGCGCAGGAAACGGAGATGCGCTGCATGGTGAGACCGGACCGGTTGAGGAGAGCACCGGAATCCCATCTGCGACCGCTTTGCCGGACAGCGCGCTGAACAGGCCTTGCAGTGCATCCTTCGCATCGGGCGGCCCACCTTTTGTCAGCTTGCTAAGATCCTCGTCGGCGGCTAGGTGAGACAGGTTTTCCCTCATCGCTCGCGCCTTCTGCCGCACTTTGTACCCTACATAAATCACGCCGCCTATCACCGCTGCTCCGACGAACAGAATAATTACCAGCGCTGCGGCGATCAGCTTGGGCCAGACGGAGCGTCGCTTTGGCGTGGCGACGGCGGCATTGGACGGAGAAGCAGCGGATATCGGTTGCGACCATTGCGTATTGGGACCGGACCTGGAAGGTCCATTCGAGAACGAGACGGGCGCGAACGATTCCGGCTGTCTCGCCGTTACAGCGGATGGATGTGCCGGCGCGACAGCAGTCCAACCCTGCGACTCACCCGGAGGCGAAACGCTACTCTCCTGCGGATAAGCCGGCGGTTCGATCGGCGTAAATTGTGCTGGCGATACGGCCTGCCGAATCTCAGGAACGGAAGGCGCCGCGACTGTCGTCCACGCGCTTTCAGCAACAGAAGAAGCGGCCTGAGATATCTCCGGATCGCCAATCGGCGCGAAAGAGGCTCCGGCAGGTGCGGAGGCGGAGGATGGCGTGGATGGCTCCAAGGGTGGCGCTGGGACTGCGCCTCCGCAGGACGGGCAAAAGCGTACCCCTGCCGTCAACGGCTTTCCGCAACTCGTACAGAACTGGGCCATGGCTGCTTCCTCCAGACCGCGAGTTATTGTGCAGCAGACTTATAGTCCCGTTACAGAAAAATAGCCAGCCGGCTAAGTCGCCCGCGTAAGGTTCAGGCATATCCCATATCTCGAGATACATTCCGTCAGGCCCGTTTGTCAGGTCGGAGAGCTGGTTGCCTGTCAAACGATAACTGCAGGTGCCAAAATCAACCCTGGCCCGTCGACGGAAACAAGCTTGACTCTAAGGGTACCGGGTTAATCTGGTTGCCATGCCGGAACTGCCGGATATCGCTGCCTATCTCAGCGCGCTCGAGCCGCGCATCCTGGGTCAGCCACTCGAGCAGGTGCGGGTAGCCGGCGCCTTTCTGCTGCGTACGGTGCAGCCGCCGCTCAGCAGCGCAGAGGGGCGCACGGTGCGCGAGCTGCGGCGTGTAGGGAAGCGCATCGCCATCGGCCTCGAAGGCGATCTCTGGCTGGTCCTGCACCTCATGATTGCCGGCCGCCTGCACTGGCGCCAGCCGAGAGTCAAACTGGCTCGCCGCAACACCCTCGCAGCGTTCGATTTCCCGCACGGCTCGCTGGTGCTGACGGAAGCCGGCGCGAAGCGGCGTGCATCGCTGCATGTCCTCAGTGGCGAGGCTGGCCTGCAGGCCATCGATCCAGGCGGCGTGGAAATATTCTCGTGCGATTTCGACGGATTTCGCGCCGCTCTAATGACGGAGAATCGGACCCTCAAGCGCGCACTGACCGATCCGCGCATTCTCAGCGGAATCGGCAATGCATATTCGGACGAGATACTGCACGCCGCCCAGCTTTCGCCTATCAAGCTGACGCACAAGCTGGAGCCGCACGAGTGGGAGCGGCTGTTCACAGCAACGCTGCAGACGCTGCAGCTCTGGATCGATCGGCTGAAGGCCGAAGCCGAGGAGAGCTTTCCGGAGAAGGTGACTGCCTTTCGCAAAGAGATGGCAGTGCACGGACGCTACGGCCTGCCGTGTCCGCGCTGCGGCGAACCGATCCAGCGCATCCGTTACGCAGATAACGAGACGAACTACTGCGCGCGTTGCCAGACGGAAGGCCGGGTGCTGGCAGACCGCAGCCTGTCGCGCCTGCTGGGGAAGGACTGGCCGCGCACGCTGGATGAGTTGGAAAGTCTGACCAGGCGCGCGCGTGAAGGGGATCGAACGAAGGCGGCCTCGGCCACGCCACATTCCTAGCCGGTCATGGCGCCGCTCAGAATAGCGGCAGAAGCGTAAGCAGCAGCGTTTGTCTCGGCGGAAGCAGTGTTTGCGAAAGAGCGGATGTAAAGCTGCTCCCGTGAGTCTCAGGCTTGTAGCTCACGGCCAGCCGTGGAGCCTGCGCTGCGCAATGCAGCAGGTCCCCCGACGCCCATCCGCCGGCCTTCTCATACTGCCATTCCACGTCGAAATGCTTAGGGTCATTCACTGTATAGAGAAAACGGTTCTTGGGAGAGGCTGCCGAATAGTGCAGTACGTCGGTGCTGGTCACGGTCAGGGTGTGGCCGTCCCAGCCCGGACTCTCAAAGATCGCGTAACCGGCAGAGTTCACGTCGATGAAAACCAGCTTGTCCTGACCGGCGTCCGTGCCCAGCTCATACCGGCCCACGTAGCCTTTCGGCTCAATGTCGGTCTCTGTCAGGTCCACCCATTTGCCGTCCGCGCTGGCTTCGCCGTGATAGACAGAGCGATGCTGCCGGCCGTTGGCAGGAAAGCTGCCTGCACACTGCCAGTATCCAGCAAACGTAAAGCCGGGGGGCGGGGTAAGGGACACCGCGTGGCCTATGCCCTGACCCAGACAAACAGTCAGGATCATCGCCAGGAATTGAAGACAGGCTCGCAATGACTGTTGCATGCGCAACAAAATAAAGGGCAATGGGGCGGAGTTACAGAGGCTATCGACCAGTCGCTCCCGGTTTGCGACGAACCGTGCATTTCATGCGCTGGAACGGTGCGGCGAATCACCTTGCCGACCAATAGAATGTCGAATTGTGAAGCAGCTTACCTCCAGCCCGCGCTTCCGCTCATTTTCGTTCTGGCAATTCCAGTTAGGCGGCTGGCTGCTCTACGCCGCCACCGTGGGCGCGTCCATGTCCGCCGTCCGCAACATGCGCGGTGATATCGCCTATCACTCCGTGTTTGTGCTGTCCGGTTTTGTGCTTAGCTTCGTCATGTATGGAGTCTGTCACGCGCTCTGGCGCGCACAGGTTCCACTCATTCGGGCCTTGTTCACTTGTACCGCAGTCGCATATGGACTGGGCATTCTTGTGTCCTGGGCTTCGGTGTGGGCGGAGGTACGGTTTAGCGGTGAGGATTGGCATTTCCACTGGAACAGTCTGTTTGTCTATGCCACAGGCAGTTGCTTTGTACTCGCGGCATGGGCGTTTCTCTACTTTGGCATCAAGCACTATCAAGGATGGGAAGAGGAGAAGCAGCGGCTGCAGGCCCTGGAAGTCATGGCGCGCGAGGCCCAGATGCGCGCGCTGCGCTATCAATTACAACCACACTTCCTCTTCAACACACTCAACGCGATCTCCACCCTGGTGCTGGACAACCAGCCGCGGATCGCCACCCAGATGATCGCGCGCCTGGCGGACCTGCTGCGCAGGACCCTCGAATCACCTGACACGCATCAGGTTTCGCTCAGGGAAGAAATCGCGGTCACAAAGGAATACCTCGCGCTGGAGAAAGTCCGTTTCGGTCCCCGGTTGATGGTCAGTTTCGAGATCGAGCCGGAGACGCAGGAGGCGCAGGTGCCCCGTTTCCTGCTCCAGCCGCTGGTGGAGAATGCGGTCCGCCACGGCATAGCGAAGCGCCCGCAGGGCGGCAATCTCGTCCTTCGTTCAGAAGCCATCCATGGCCGTTTGCGCATCAAGATCGAGAACGATAGCGCCGAGGATGACGACGAGCCCGTGCTCCGGCGGAATGCCGCTACGCCGCATCGTGGCGTCGGCCTGACTAATACGCGTGCCCGCCTGGAGCAGATGTATGGGCATGAGGCAGCACTCGAAACCCATGCGACAGCGAGCGGGACATATGAGGTTCGAATTTCCATGCCGTTCAGCACCGTTTCTGAGTCAATCACGGAACTGGAATCAGTGGAGGCACGGTGAACGTTCGAGTTCTGATCGTCGACGATGAGCCATTGGCGCGGCGCGGCGTCAGCCTCCGCCTCGCCGAGCACCCGGACATCACGGTCGTCGGCGAGTGCGCAAACGGCGAAGATGCTATACGCTCTGTGCTCGCGCTCAAACCCGATCTGGTCTTTCTCGATATCCAGATGCCCGGCATGTGCGGCATCGAAGTGCTGCGGGCGCTGCCGCAGGGATCGGTTCCGTGCATCATCTTTCTCACCGCGTACGACGAATATGCGCTGGCAGCGTTCGAGGTCCAGGCACTCGACTACCTGCTCAAGCCGATCGACAATGTCCGGTTTCTCATCGCCCTGGAACGCGCGCGGCGCATCCTTGCGCTGCAGCAACAGGATGTCCTGCACAGCCGCTTTCAGAAGCTGCTGGAACTGCACTCCGATCGAAACGATGCCGGGCCGGCGAAGCGTTTTGCGATTCGCAATGGCAATCAGGTCGCATTTGTCCAGTCTTCTGAAATCGACTGGATTGAGGCGGTCGGCGACTATGCCGGGCTGCACGTCGCGAAAAAGATGCATCTGCTCCGGGAGCCGCTTCACCTGCTGGAATTGCGTCTGGACCGGAATGAGTTCCTGCGCGTTCACCGGTCGACAATCGTCAAGCTCGACCGGATTACCCGGATTGAGCCCCTTGCCAACCGCGATTGCCGGCTCACTCTGCAGGACGGCACGCACCTCCGGGTGAGCCGCACCTACAGCAAGCCGCTCCACGACCTCCTGCGCAACCGGGAAAGCGTGCCCATGGCCTAGTCAAACGATTGTGCAGCGTTCGTTTGGGCAAAAAAGCTGCACAAGCCGTCCTCTGTGTGGCTATGATGGGGTGGCAGAATAACGTTTTTTCATGGTGGCCCTCCGATGAACAAATCCCTTTCGCTCCTCCTGGCTCTGACGCTGGGAGCCGCCTGCAGCACTTCCTTGTCCGCCCAGCATCGGCGCCACAACGAGGCCGCCCAGCAACAAAATCAGCTCCAGGACCAACCCTGGATGAACCCCGGCCTCTCGCCCGACGAGCGCGCCGACATGATTCTGAAGCAGCTCACGCTCGATGAAAAGATCGATCTGCTGCACGGCAACGGCATGCCGGGATGGGGCAAGCCGCGGCCCAATGCTTATCTCGGTGACGGAGGGGCTGGCTTTACACTCGGAATTCCGCGCCTGGGCATTCCCTTCATCCAGATGAGTGACGCCGCCTATGGCGTGCGCAGCAGTGCCGAGAATGGCCGCTACTCCACCGCACTGCCTTCAAATCTGGGCTCGGCCGCGAGCTGGGATCCTCAGGCTGCCTGCGACTACGGCGCACTGATCGGACGCGAGCTGCGCGCGCAAGGCTACAACATGACCCTTGGCGGCGGCACAAATCTGACCCGTGAGCCGCGCAACGGCCGCACCTTCGAGTACATGGGCGAAGACCCGGTCCTCGCCGGCACCCTGGTCGGCAATCGCATCAAGTGTGAGCAGGCGCAGCACGTCATCGGCGACATCAAGCACTACGCCATGAACGACCAGGAGAGCGGCCGCAACGAGGTGGACTCGATCATCGGCAAGCGTGCGATGCGCGAAAGCGATCTGCTCGCCTTTGAGATCGGTGTCAAAGTGGGCGATCCTCAGGCGGTGATGTGCAGCTACAACGCGGTGAACGGCGATTACGCCTGCGAGAACAAATACCTGCTTACCGACGTGCTGAAGAAGGACTGGAACTTCAAAGGTTTTGTGCTCTCCGACTGGGGCGGCACGCACAGCACGATAAAGGCCTCCGCCGCCGGGTTGGATAACGAGGAGCCGGAAGACCTGTTCTACGGCGCCAAGCTGAAAGAAGCAGCCCAGAGCGGCAAGGTGCCGATGTCCGAGATTGACGATCATGCACGCCGCGTGCTGCGCGCCGAGTTCGCCGCCGGGCTGGTCGATCATCCAAGGCAAAAGAGCGTTGTGGATGTGCTGGGCGATCTGGACGTCGCGCGGCATATCGAGGAAAGCAGCATCGTGCTGCTGAAAAACGAAAACAACATTCTGCCGCTCGACCATGCGAAAGTGCACTCCATTGCCATTCTGGGGACCAACGCGGACGCCGGCATGATCTCCGGCGGCGGCTCCGCACAGGTCGATCCTCCCGGCCGTCCTCCGGCAAAGTGGCAGGCGCACGTCTGGTTTCCAACCTCACCGCTCAAGGCCGTTGCCGCGAAAGCACCCGGCGTAACGGTGCGCTACGGTGGCAGCGAGCCCGCAGCCGCAGCTGAAGCCGCAAAGAATGCCGATGTCGCGATCGTCTTCGCCTACCAGTGGGAAAGCGAAGGCATGGACCTGCCCGATCTCTCGCTACCGGACAATCAGGATGCGCTAATCGAGCAGGTGGCCGCCGCCAATCCGCACACCATCGTTGTCCTCGAGACGGGAACAGCCGTCACCATGCCGTGGCTCGATAAAGTGCAGGGCATAGTGGAGGCCTGGTATGCGGGCAGCGACGGCGCCCATGCTGTAGCCAATGTCCTGTCCGGCGATGTGAATCCAACCGCCAAGCTGCCGATGACCTTTCCGCGCAGCGTGGCCGACCTGCCGCATCCGCACCTGGTCACGCCGCCGCCGGGAGCTACCGGCAAGGAGGCCGTCCAGAAAACCGGTGAAGCCAAGCCCACCTTCAGCGTGCATTACGACGAAGGCGTTAAGGTCGGCTACAAATGGTATGACGCCGAACACAAGCCTGTCCTCTTCCCCTTCGGCTATGGCCTCTCCTACACAACCTACCGCTACTCCGATCTGAAAGTCGCCGATGACGCGAAGAATGTCGCTTTCACCGTGACGAATACCGGCAAGCGCGCCGGAACCGAGATTGCCGAGGTCTACGCCGGCCTGCCCACCGCGGCCGAAGAGCCGCCGAAGCGGCTGGTGGGCTGGGCTCGTGTCGCGCTCGAGCCGGGTCAGAGCCGCGAGGTCACGGTTCCGATCGATCCGAAGTATCTCTCCATCTACGATGACCCGCAGGGATGGAAGCTCTTCCCGGGGCAGTACACTTTCCTAGTCGGCGGATCGTCTCAGGATCTTCCGCTGAAGCAGGAGACGACGCTGCGTTAGTCAGTACGTCTCCCCGTACAGGAGAGGCGTGCGGATCAGTCTTTTCATCACCTGCTATAACGACACGCTGTTCCCGGGAACCGGGCAGGCGGTGGTGCGCGTGCTGGAGCGGCTTGGCCACACAGTCGAATTCCCGCTCGACCAGACCTGCTGCGGTCAGATGCACTTCAATACCGGCTACCGGCAAGAGGCGTATCCGCTGGCCAAGCGTTTCGTGGAGATCTTCGCGGACGCGGAGGCGGTCTGCATTCCCTCGTCATCCTGCGTCGCGATGATTCGCGAGTACTACCCGGCGCTGGCGCGCGAGAACAACGATGCCGCGATGGCGAGCGCCGTCGAATCCATGCTCCCGCGTATCTACGAATTCAGCGAGCTGCTGGTCGACCGGCTCGGCATGACAGACGTGGGCGCTTATTTCCCTCATCGCGTTACCTACCATGCGAGCTGCCACGGGCTGCGCAGCCTACATCTCGGCGACAAGCCAACAGCGCTGCTGCGCGCCGTGCGCGGGCTGGAACTGGTGCCACTGGAGGGCCTGGAGCAGTGCTGCGGATTCGGTGGCACTTTTGCAATCAAGAACGCAGATGTATCCGCCGCGATGCTCACAGACAAAGTGCGCGCCGTCCTGAACACGCGCGCCGAGGTCTGCACCGCCTGCGACAATTCCTGTCTCATGCACATTCAGGGAATGCTGCACCGCCAGTTTGCAGGCGTGCGCACGCTTCATTTGGCTGAGATACTCGCCGGAGTTGAGGAGAAAAGCGCGTGAGTCTCATTCAACTCGATCCGAGAACCGCGCCGCCGTTCCCAGAGGCGGCAAAGGCGGACCTGCGCGACACACAACTCCGCCGTAACGTCGCCCGCGCAACCGATACGATCCAGCGCAAGCGCGCAGCTCTGGTCGAAGAAAAGAAAGACTGGCAGGCGCTGCGCGATGCAGGAGCTGCGATCCGCGGCGAGGCCTTGGCAAATCTCGATCACTACCTGCTCCAGTTCGAAGAGCGCTTCCAGGCTGCGGGCGGTACCGTGCACTGGGCCGTCAACGCTGCGGAAGCAAACCGGATCGTTCTCGGCATCCTTCGTGAAAATGCCGCGCGAGAGGTCATCAAGATCAAATCGATGACCACCGCCGAAATCGGCCTGAACGAATTTTTGGCGCAGAACGGTGTCACAGCGCATGAGACCGATCTCGCCGAGCTGATTCTGCAACTCGGCGGCGATCAGCCTTCGCACATCGTCGTCCCCGCGCTGCACAAAAATCGGCAACAGGTCCGCGAAATCTTTGCGCACAGCATGAATCTGCCCGATCTTAGTGACGATCCGCAGGCCTTAACAGCTGCCGCGCGCCAGTATCTGCGCGAGAAGTTCCTGCGCGTCAAGACGGCCATCTGCGGCGCAAACTTCCTCATCGCAGAAACCGGCGGCATCACGATCGTGGAGTCCGAAGGCAACGGCCGCATGTGTCTCACGCTACCGGAGACGCTGATTGCCATCGTCGGCGTCGAGAAAGTCATCCCGCGCTTCGCCGATCTTGAAGTGCTGCTGCAGACGCTGCCGCGCTCCGCCACCGGCGAGCGCATGAATCCGTACAACTCCATCTGGTCGGGCGTGGTGCCGGGCGATGGGCCGAAGAACATGCACGTCGTGCTGCTCGACAATGGCCGGAGCCGCGTGTTGCGCGATGCCATCGGCCGGCAGACGCTGCAGTGCATTCGCTGCGGAGCCTGTCAGAATGCATGTCCCGTCTACCGGCAGACCGGCGGTCATGCGTACGGCTCAGTCTACGCAGGTCCCATCGGCGCTATCCTCACGCCGCAGCTTGAAGACATGCGCCACGCGCAGTCGCTGCCGTACGCGTCCTCGCTCTGCGGCGCCTGTTACGAAGTCTGCCCGGTCAAGATCAACATCCCCGAAGTGCTGGTCTATCTGCGTTCCCGCGTCGTGGACCGCAATCGCCGCAAGCTGGCCTCCCTCGTCGACCAGGAGCGCGCGGGAATGCTGGCCATGGCCGCGGTCTTCGCGAACCGCCGCAGATATGAAGCCGCGCAGCGGCTGGCACGTACTGCGCAGAGCACCTTCCATCGCGGCGACGCCTGGTACCGCTGGCTCCCCGGCATGGCCGGACGATGGACCGAGACGCGCGATCTGGAGCCATTGCCGCGCCAGACCTTCCGCGATTGGTGGCAGCAGCGGGAGCAATCATGAGCCCCGCATCACAATCCAGCCGCGACCGCATGCTCGCGCGGATCAGCAAAGCGACCGCACAAGAGATCCGGCACGAACCATCCATCCCGCGCACCTACGACCGCGCGAGCACGCAAAGCATGCAGGACACGCTGGCGCTCTTTGAGGAGCGCCTCCGCGACTACGACGCCGGCGTCTTTCCTGTGCGAGGAGAAGAGATTGCCCAGAAGGCCGCCGAGCTTCTCGCCGCCGCCAACCGCCGCCGCATCGCCACCCCGGTGGCGCTGCGGTCGGAATGGCTGGCCGAAGGCATCGACTGGACTCCGGATCACGAGCTGTCTTTGGACGCGCTGAACGGAGTCGACGGCGTCATGACCGCTGCGACAGTCGGCGTAGCCGTCTCCGGCAGCATCGCCCTCCAGCACGGCCCTGCCGAAGGCCGCCGCATTCTCACGCTCCTGCCCGACTACCATCTCTGCGTCATCGAAGCCGCGCAAATTGTCGAGACACTTCCTGAAGCCTTTGCACGCCTCGATCCAGCACGTCCTGTCACGTTCTTCTCCGGCCCATCAGCCACGGCGGACATTGAGATGACCCGCATTAAGGGTGTGCACGGCCCGCGCTTTCTGGATGTGCTGCTCGTTCAGGGCTGATTTGCCTGACCGTAACCCCGCGGGAGCACAATAATCGCTAGGAGCCGCTCCCCCATGGCCAAAAAGCAGCCCGTACATCACAAGACCGCCACGTCAACGCCCCCGAAGAAAAAACCATCGCACCCGCAAGCAGCAAACGATCCCGTCTTCGCGCAGCCAACGCCGAGCCCGGACCCGACCAGCTTCCGCGATCCGGTTACAGATCAATCTTTGAAAGAGATCGGCGCCGTCGAGCCGTTTCCGGCGCCGCGCGGCAGTGCAGCCGAACCGGTGCTGCAACTTGCGGATGTGCTGGGGTCGCAGGGGCCGGCGCGCATTGCGGCGATCCAGAAGGCTGGCCAGATCGTCTTCCATACCGTAGGCGATACCGGCAGCACCAAGGGGCCGGCCACGCAGTCCCAGGTAGCGGACAAGATGGTCACCGACTTCACCGAGAACAGCGCCGCCGACGTGCCGGCGTTCTTCTACCATCTCGGCGATGTCGTCTATAACTTCGGCGAAGCCGCCTACTACTACGATCAGTTCTACGAGCCCTATCGCAACTATCCGGCGCCCATCCTTAGCATCCCCGGCAATCACGATGGTGTGACCTATCCCAAAGAAACAGTTCCCACCCTTGATGCCTGGCTGCGTAACTTCTGCTCCGCAACAACCGTGCACACCGATGAAGCTGGCGGCCTGTCGCGCACCGCGATGATCCAGCCGGGCGTCTATTACACGCTGGAAGCGCCCTTCGTCCGGCTGCTGGGGCTCTACAGCAACGCGCTTGAAGATCCCGGCGTCATCTCCACCGAAGGCAACACGCGTCCCACGCTGAACGACAGTCAGCTTACGTTTCTTCAGACCGCGCTCGCCCGTGCAAAGAGCGAGAACTTCATCGGCGCGGTGCTCGTCGCAGTGCATCATCCGCCGTTTACCGGCGGCGTGAACCACGGTGGCAGCCCTCGCATGCTGCAGGACACGGACAACGCTGCTACAGCAGCGGGCTTTTGGCCACATGTCGTGCTCTCCGCGCATTCTCACAACTACCAGCGCTACACCCGCACCGTCTCCGGCGTGACCATTCCTTACCTCGTCGCCGGCATGGGTGGGCACGGCATCACCGTGATGCGGACCACCGCCAGCGGCAACGCGATCCGCACCCCCATGGTCGTGGACAGTGGCCTTACCCTGGTCAGTTACGACGACACGCACTACGGCTATCTTCGCGTCATCGTCAACGCAACCACGCTGCGGATGGAGTTCCATCCTGCCGAGGACGGCGGCACCACGAAGACGCCGGACGACACATTCACCCTCGATCTGAAGACCCGGTCCATCACCTAGCTGCACGGGTGATTGCTCTCGGCCTCTTTGTCGTCGCAAGCCTGGAACGGCTTGTGATACGATCCGCCAGCAGAGCAGGTGGGCTGCGAGGATCGGTCTTGCAAACCGGCACTCGCAGGATCAGGGGCAGCCGTATGCGCGCAGAAGTCCGTCCATCCAGCCTCGGTGAGATTCTCGACCGCACGGCGCAGATGTACCGTAGCCATTTCATGCTCTATTTCGGGATCGCGAGCATTTCCTACGCGGGCGTGCTAGCCCTCAGTCTATTATTCGACGCGCTCGTTTATCCCTTCGTACATACCAATCCTCGCGCCTACGCAAGTGTCAGCGTCCTCGTAGGCGCCATCGTTGGCCTGCTTGCCATCCTACCCGTCGCAATTGCCATGGCTGCCGTGATGCACGCCGTCGCCCGTAATTATCTCGGGCAGCCCGCGACCATCCGGGAGGCTTACGCGAACATCCGCCATCACTGGTATCGCTACATCCTTATCCTGCTGGCCATGTACGTTTACAGCCTGGTCCCGCTCGGGGCGCTCATGAGCATCGTCGTCGCAGCAGCCACTCTCGTGCCCGCTGGGTTGGCCCGGGACATGATGGTTGGTCTGGCGGCCACCCTGATGGTTGGAGGGATCGTTGTCGCCTTTTGGTGGATGTTGCGCTGGGCCCTCTCTGTCCCGGCTTCGCTCATGGAAGACCTGACAGTGCATCGCGCGTTGAAGCGCAGCAGTGTTCTTACCCGGGGCGGAATCGGCCGCATCTTCGTCATGTTGCTCCTGGTAGGAGTGGTCATGATGATGATTCAGTACGCCATCCAGATTCCAACCATCATTCTTCTGTTAAAGAATCGCGGGGCCATTACGCTTACCACCCAGATCATCACCTCGCTCGGCTCATCGTTCAGCGGAGCTTTTGTGCTGCCCATCTATTCCATCGCGCTCACGCTCTTCTATTACGATCAGCGCATTCGCAAGGAAGGCTACGATGTGGAGTGGCTGATGGAGCAGGCCGGTATGAGACCGGAGGGCACGCCTGCAGAAGCAAATCCGCCTGCTCTGCCCGGTTCGCTTACGCCCCAGGCGATTCGTCCGCAGATCGAGCCGTCAGGCCCAGGCAATCTCGGGCCGGCCATCTAGCCTGGGCACTTCAGGACCGGCGATCGAAATGCCTTTGGCAATATACGGGTTCCAGATTCGTTGCCGCGCGGCGGCTGCGTTCGCGCTCTGCTTCCTGGCCGGGGCGTGCTCTCTCCATGCAGCACCCATTGCGTCGCAGCCGCGAAGCCCGTCCGAATATCGCGACCATCTGAAGTCGCTTGCAGCGCTCATCGACGGCTGTCGGCAGCACACGGACTCCGCTCACTGCAGCGCGGATGCCGTCGGACCGGATGACCTCGTCACCGTCCCAGGGCAGAAGGATCCACGGCGCATCTCGTACGACTGGCTGCGCTCCCTGCTGGAACACGCCGGCGATCGTGCCCTCAGCGGCGCGGATGCCGCGCCACGCCTGCTGGCAGCGACGGAACGCCTCCACCTTGAAGAATCGGAGGCGCTGGGAGCGCCTCCACCTGCAACGTCTACTTACTCTGCAGAGCGCAATGCGCTCACAACAGTTCTGCATCGCGCAGAGTTTCGCAGTGCAGACCGCTCGCTGACACAGCGCGTGCTGGAAGCAGTCGCCATCTGGATCAACCGCCGGCTCTCCCGGATCGTCGAGTACAGCGCCCATCGCCGCTGGCTGGCACTGCTGCTGGAATGGGTAGTGGTGTCGCTGGCCTGCCTTGGACTCGGCTACTGGTGCGTGCGGCAGGTTCGGCGAGCGCGCGGTCTTGAGGCCACGGAGCGGGCCCGAGTGCAGGACACCCCCGCGATGCGTAACTGGGAGCGCCTGCGCCAGGACGCAGAGCAGGCTGCCCGCCAACAGCGCTGGCGGGATGCGGTGCGCAGCTATTACTGGGCCACCATCGCGCGCTTGGAATCGCGTGGCCTGTGGCCTGCGGATCGCGCCCGCACTCCCCGGGAATATCTCCGTCTGGTTTTGCCCGGCAATGCGCGGCACGAGGATCTGCGCCGCCTGACGCAATGCTTCGAAACCTGCTGGTACGGATCGGAAACCGCAACCCAGCCGGACTGCGAAACGGCGCGCCGGCTCTTTGAACAGCTCATCACCGATCGGCTGGCGACGCGATGACGCTGCTGGCATCGCTCGACCATCGCGACCGTCGCCTGCTTTTGATCACCGCCGCATTGGTGGCATGCACGACTGTGCTGCTGGTTCTGTTGAATCCCGAGGAGCAGCCGGACAACTACATTCCGTCCACGTATTCCTCCGCGCCGCATGGTGCAAAGGCGGCCTATCTTCTCCTGTCCCGGCTTGGCTATCGAGTGGAGCGCTCAGAGGGACCTCTTGACGCCGTTGCCGACACCGCGGATGCGCACACCGTTCTCATCCTGGCCGAGCCATCGCGCGCACCGAGCCGGCAGGAAGCCGCCGCGGTCCAGCGAGTGCTGGCACGTGGAGGCCGTGTGCTCGCCACTGGATTCCTTGCTGCTGCGGCGCTGCCGGACGAGAACCTCGACAGCAAATCGCCGCCGCAGCTCATCGGCGGTATCTGTGAGGCGGACCCCGTCAGCTTCTCACCGCTTGCGGACGGCGGCAAAGTCGTAATTCGAGGCGTTCGCAGCGTGTGGAATCTGGACCGGCCATCGCAGCGCGCCATCTACGAGTGCGCCGGTAAAGGCGTGGTGGTGACCTATAAGGTCGAGAAAGGCTCCGTCGTATGGTGGGCCAGCGCCTCCCCGCTGGAAAATCAGGACATCGCCTCGCAGGGAAGTCTCGATCTGCTACTCAACAGCCTTCAGCTTCAACCGGGCGACCACATCCTCTGGGACGAATCGCTGCACGCCGCGCCGGCTGCCGCGTGGAATCCATTCGCCGACCGCATCGTCCTCGCGCTGCTTGCGCAACTGCTGCTGATCGCCTTATTCCTTGTTCTCGCCCGCGGGCGCCGCAGTGGCCCGCTTCGCCCGCTGCCCGTCACGACACGCAGCTCGCCGATGGAGTTTGTGCGTTCGCTCGGCGGCCTGTACCGTGCCTCGCGTGCGAATGACGTGCCCGTCCGCATCGGCTATGAGCGGTTCCGCTCGCGCCTGGCACACCGCTATGCCATCGCCGGAGCGCAGACGATGGATGCCGCTACACTTGCCGCAACTCTTGCTGCGCGTTTCCAGATGGATGAGCCTTCGCTGCAGCGCGATCTCGAGGCCTGCGATCGTCCCGACAGCCTTTCGGACCTGAAGCCCCGCCAGGCGTTGGCTCTGGTCAAGGCGCTGGCCCGCTATCAGGAGCTCATCGCACAGCAGGCGGAATCGAGTGCATACTTCACGCATGATCGAGGGACCGTTGGATCCAATCTCAGCAGCCACGTCACCCAGCGTCGCAGCGCATAATCCCCAGCCGGCCATTGCCGCCACCACACAGTTGCTTGCACACGGCCGCGCGGAAATCGGCAAGGTCATCGCCGGACAGACCGAGCTGATCGACCAGGCCCTCATCACCATACTCAGCCGCGGTCACGCGCTCTTGGAAGGCGTGCCCGGAATCGCAAAGACGCTGCTGGTCAAGCTGCTCGGCCGCGTGCTAGGTCTCCAGTTCAGCCGCGTTCAGGCAACTCCCGATCTCATGCCCGCCGACATTCTCGGCACCAGCATCCTGCAGGCCGCGGGCGCGCAGATGATCTTTCGTCCAGGCCCAGTCTTCAGCGACTTCCTGCTCGTCGACGAGATCAACCGCATGCCGCCGCGTACGCAGTCCGCGCTGCTGGAATGCATGGAAGAGCGGCAGGTGACCACAGACACGGAACGCCGTCCCCTGCCGGAAATCTTCACCGTCTTCGCGACGCAGAACCCGATCGATTTCGAAGGCACCTATCCGCTGCCGGAGGCGCAGCTCGATCGCTTTCTCATGAAGATTCGCGTCGGCTATCCAACTGCGGAGCAGGAGCGCCTGATCCTCGAACGGCATCATGCCGGCTTCGATCCCGCGTCTCACACCGATCTGACTCCCGCTCCTTCGGGTTTGCTCGCCGCCGCACAGGCAGAGCAGCGGCTGGTCCGCATCGAGCCGGAGCTCTACGACTACCTGCTCGGCATCACGCGCCGCACCCGCGAGTGGCCGTCGCTCACTCTTGGCGCAAGCCCGCGCGCGGCCATCAGCCTCATGCGTGTGGCACAGTCCTACGCTGCGCTCGATGGCCGCGACTTCGTCATTCCCGATGACGTCAAGCAGGCGACGTTGCCCGTCTTGCGGCATCGCATCATGCTTCGTCCTGAGGCGGAGCTGGAAGGCCTTGACGCCGACCGTGTGCTCACCGACCTGATCGCAGCCGTGCCCGTGCCCCGGCAGGCCAATCCCTCGCAATGAATTCGTTTACCGTTCGGCCGGATAGAGTGCGTGCCACGGCAGCGCCGCGCGGCCATCTGGCTTGGGCGTTCACACCGCGCGCTTTATGGCTGCTGCTCGCCGGAGTCGTCTTCCTTGTGCCCGCATTTTTTCAAGCGCGCTTCGCATGGGGAATGCTCGCGTGGGATCTCTGCGTCGTGATCGCTGCCGTCATCGACGGAACACGGCTGCCAGCGCCGCGCCGGATTGACACCGCGCGCGAGTGGCTCAGCGCCCCATCGATCGGCCGCGAAGTGGAAGTTGAGCTTGCCATCACGCAACACGGCCGCAGTCTCATCCATTGCACCTTGCTCGACGACCTGCCTGCGCCATTTGTGGACCAGCCGGTCAGTCACAAGCTCGCCGCATACCCGGAGGCAACTGCTTCCGTGCGGTACAGCTTCGTCCCCGCGCAGCGCGGCGATCACGCCACAGGGAAGCTGTATCTGCGCTATCGCTCAGCCATCGGTCTCGTGGAGCGCTGGGCCGCTGCCGCTCTCACCCAGACAGTACGCATCTATCCCACGCTGCGGACGCCCGAAGAAAACCGCCTCTATTTAGCGCGGCATCATCGCATCGAGCTGCAGATGCGCCTGCGCAGGCAGCGCGGCATGGGCCGCGACTTCGAAAGTCTCCGCGATTACCTCGAAGGCGACGAGATTCGCGATATCTGCTGGACCGCCTCTGCGCGCCGCGGATCGCTGGTAACGCGTCTCTACGAGATGGAGAAGAGCCAGCCGGTCTGGGTGGTGCTCGATGCAGGACGCCTGCAGAGCGCGCGCGTCAGTCGCTACACCAAGCTCGATCACGCCACGTCCGCCGCGCTGGCGCTCGCGCAGATCGCGCTGACATCGGGCGACCGCGTGGGCCTGCTCGCGTACGGGCGCGACACCCAGCAGCTCGTCTTGGCCGGACGCGGCGCGGCGCATCTGCGGCTGCTGCTGGATGCGCTGGCGCAGGTGCGAGCAGAACCACTCGAAGCCGATCATCTGCGTGCGGCGGCAACGCTGATGCAACGCCAGTCGCGTCGCAGCCTCATCCTCTGGATGACCGACTTCGCCGAGACCGCGATGCAGCCGGAGGTGCTGGATGCGGCCGCGCGGCTGGTGCGGCGGCATCTGGTCCTCTTCATCGCCATCTCGCAGATGGACGTGCAGCGCCAGGCCAACATCACGCCCGGAACGCTCGATGCAATGTTTGAAACCGCAGCGGCGCAGGAGCTGCTCAACCGCCGCGAGCGCCTGCTGCGTCGTCTCGAGGAGCGCGGCGCGATGACGCTGGAAACACAACCCGAGTCGCTAGCCGTCTCCGTGTTGAATCGTTATTTGGAAGTCAAAGAGCAGGGATTGCTCTAGTGCATTCAGCCATTAGTTTCCAATCCACTCGTCATCCTGAACGCAACCGATAGGTGGAGTGAAGGATCTGCTGTACCTTCCGTTCAGTATCGGCGCGAAGCGCCGCTCAATCCAAAGTAGCTCTACACATCCAGCCGGTTGGCCGCGGCAACACGTCCATACCACAGGCCAGAGTCCTTGATGGTGCGTTTCTGGTTGCGAAAGTCGGTGTAGATCAAACCATATCGCTCGGTATAACCCTCCGCCCATTGGAAGTTGTCGAGTAGCGTCCAGGCATGGAATGCCCGCACCCGCGCACCGTCGTCAATCGCTCGCGCCAGTTCAGCCAGCGTCTCGCGGTACCACTGGATGCGACGCAAATCCGGAATTCGCCCCTGTTTCTCCTCATCCGGACCATCGAGATAACCACATCCGCTCTCGGTAATTTCGATGATCGGCTGGTTGTAGTCCTTCGAAATTCTGGTTACCAGGTCATAGATACCGCGCGGCCATACTTCCAAACCGGCTTCGGTGAGCGGCCCCTCCGTGGGCATTGCGGCACGGAAGCGTGTGTAAGGGTCGCGACCACCGGGTGAATTGCTTTCAATCTCTGTGCCGCTGAAATTGCCTCCGTTGAGAAACTTCTCTTTGCTCGCGTCCGACACGATGCGGCGCGTGTAGTAATGAAAGCCTACCCAATCCAAGGGCGCATACAGAAGCTTCTCGTCGCCGGCCTTGAAGCCCATCACGTCATAGGGCGGCTCTCCGACGAATGCCTTCGGATAACGGCCGTGCATGGCCGCTTCCAGAAAGAAGACGTTGTTCATGGCGTGGTACCGCTCAGCGGCGGCGCGGTCGTCGTCAGAGTCCGTTTTCGGGTATGCGGAGGCCATCTCATAAGCGCTTCCTACCGTGGCCTTCGGAGAGGCGGCCTTCACTGCACGATGAGCCTCACCTTGAGCGAGCGCGAGCGTATGCGCCGCCTTCAGAAAGTCGCTGAAGCTGGTCCGGCAAGGGGGAAAGACACCCGCCGCATATCCCATGAAGGCAATCGCCCAAGGCATATTGAAAGGTGCCCACACGGTGATTCGATCGCCAAGATGTTTGGCCAGGATACCGGCGTAGTCTGCGAAGTATTTGGCTAAATCCCTGTTCGGCCAGCCGCCCTTGTCCTCCAGCGCCTGAGGAAGATCCCAGTGGTACATCGTGCACCAGGGCCGGATGCCGGCCGCGAGAAGAGCATCGACGAATCGGCTGTAGTGATCCAGACCTTTCATGTTTGGGGCGCCGGTTCCCGTCGGCTGAATGCGCGGCCAGGAGATGGAGAATCGATAGCTCTTCTGGTTGAGACGCTTGGCCACTGCTATGTCCTGCGCATAAAGGTGGTACTGATCGCATGCAACGTCGCCTGTTACGTTTCCCCTTACTTTCCCAGGAGTATGAGTAAATCTGTCCCAGATGGATTCACCCTTGCCGTCCTCGTTCCATGCGCCCTCATTTTGATAGGAGGCTGTGGCAACTCCCCAAAAAAATCCTTCAGGGAATCGCGCCTTCTGTATCAGGGAGTCCGGAACAGCCCCGGGAAGTTGATCTGGGACGGTGGCAGGATCGGCGTAGCTGCGACCGCCATAGAGGGCGGTACCAGCGGCTGCGGCCATAGAATGAACGGCAAATTGGCGACGATCCATCGGGCGAAACCTCCCAGGCCCGCAAAATACCATAACGTTATTCTTAGATCAATCGATTGCTTATTGGAGATCTTGCGAAACTGCAGAATCACTCTCCGCTTGTTCCGTGCTTTGCGACGACGAGAAAAGCCACATCAACAGTAACGTAAACAGCGCCGCGCCTACGGCAAATTTCAGTCCGGGGGGCGCACCAGACGGCGAAAAGAAGGCCTCGATCGTGCCTGCGATCACCAGCATCGGAATCACACCCGCCACCAGCCGCACCGCCTCGCGGCCCGCAAGCGCGATCGAATCCCGGCGGCTGTACAAGCCGGGGAAGAGCATGCCGCTGGCGAGCCGCAGTCCCGCTCCGCCCGCAATGAAAATTGCCGGCAGTTCAAGCGAGCCATGTGGACAGACAAAGCTCCACAGGTCACGCGACATATGCGCCTGCTGGCACGCGGTTGCGATCACACCCATCAGCAGTCCGTTGAAGAAAATCAGCCACAGCGTACCCAGTCCTGCCGTGATGCCTGCCGCAAAGGTGGCGAACGTCACCGTCAGATTGTTTGTCATGATCCGGCTGCTCTCCTGCGGCTTCATGCCGACAATGGAGTGCGTCCACATCTGGTGGTGATGAATCGTCTCCACCATGCGGGGGCCAAGCAGCCCTTCCATAAAGCCATGCCGGCTTATCGTGAGAATGGAACCCAGCAACAACCCGCCGGCAAACAGCGCAATCGCGGTAAGCGTGTAGGGAAGCAGCCGGCGGAAGTGGCGCGGATACTCGTCACGAAAGAATGTGAACGCGCCAAGAAAGCTACGCTTGCGGCTGGAGTAGATGATATTGTGCGTTCGGCCCAGCAGCTGATTCAGCATATGCGCGGTCGACCGCGCCGTCTCATCCTGCCGCACGACGGAAAGATCATTCGCGACCTGCCGATAGAGCAGCGCCAGCTCGCCTCTCGCGTCCCCGCCGTCGCAGGCCGGTGCCCTGCGATGGGGCCGACAACGCCGCAAGCCGCTCCCAATAAGGCCGCCGCTTTTCAATCCATTGGTTCGAGACCATGAAATTTGATGATCAGCTTAAAGCATTTTGCTGGATCAGTTCTCCTGAAGCTACAGAGTGCCGATGGATTGCCTCTGGGGCTTTTCGTCCAGGAAGTCCCACACAATCATTCCTGAATATTCCCCACTATCAGGAGAACTGATCTAGTACTGTGACCTGAGAAGATTCTCGGCGGACGTTGGACGATGGAAGCGAATACCGAAATGCTCTTCAGCATTGAGACGCCCGAGCTCGTCGCGCTGGAGTTTCCGCTTGCCGGAATCGGCAGCCGCTTCATTGCCATTGTGATCGATTCTCTGCTGCAGGCGGCTGTCGTGCTCGCCATGATCTTTGGCGCGATGCTCTTCCTGCCCAGCCTGCAGAAGTTCGAAGCCGCCAGCGCAAAGTGGTTCATCGCCATCGTGATCCTGGTCCCCTTTCTACTGCAGTGGGGCTATTTCGCGTTGTTCGAAGCATTCTGGAACGGCCAGACGCCGGGAAAACGCGTTGCAAATATCCGCGTCATCCAGCAGACCGGCCGTGCCGTCACGCTCTTCGAATCCGTCGCTCGCAATCTGGTGCGCATCATCGATTTCCTGCCCACCTCCTACATCGTGGGCGCCATCAGCATCTTCGTCACCTCGCGCCATCAGCGGCTCGGTGACCTTGTTGCCGGTACGCTCGTCGTGCACGAAGGGCAAACGCGCGAGTCGTCCACGCTGGGCAGCACGCGCCTGTTCACCGAAACCGCGCCGCAAGCGCCTGTCGCCGCGCGCGCGACGAGTCTTCCCGCCGATGCGCTCAGCCGTCTCACAACGGCTGACCCGCAGGCGATCGAGACATTTCTCGAGCGCCGCCTGGACATGGCACTCGAAGTGCGGCAATCCCTCGCTCTGCGCCTCGTCGCCTCCACCGCTGCTCGGATGAACGTGCCGCCGCCCACCGCCATGCATCCAGAGACCTTCCTAGAAGAGGTTGCCTACGGCCTGCGCTCGCTCGGCAAGCTGCGGTAGGTTCTTCGCGGATGCGTCATCCTGAACGTATCGGCGCAACGTGCCTCTCCAATTGCCAACGTCGCGAGCGCGCTAGAGCTTGTAGCCGCCTCCATCGAGCTGGCGCTGCGCCACCAGCCGGCTCAGCGCAATTGTGTCCTCCGGAGTGTGCTTCAGCAGCCGCCGCAGAATGGCAAGCTGCGTTCGCAGCATGTCTCCCTCGGCGACAGCCGCAAGGACGCGCCGTGCAGCCTTTTCGATAACCGCAAGAGCATCTGCGGCGAACAGCTTCACCATGGCGTGCGCCGTCCTGGCTTGCGGCTGCGAGCCCAGCTTGCGCGTACGCAGCAGCACGGACTCAAGCGCAAATACCTGCATCGTCATGTCGGCCAGATCGCCCATGATTTCCTGCTGGTCCTGCAGCGTCTGCATGTACTTCTGCGTCGCAGAGCCGGAGCAGAACAGCGACGCCTTCTTCAGATTGGCGAGCAGTGCTGCCTCGGCTGCGAGCGGATCGTCGTTTTCCTCCGCGCCATCAAAGGACGGCGGCTCCATCACCTCCGCCATCAGCTTCTTGATTGCGCCCAGCAGCGGCAGTTGCCCGCTGGCCGCACGCTTCATCAGCCAGCCGGTAATGATCAGCCGGTTGATCTCATTCGTGCCCTCGAAGATGCGGTTGATGCGCGAGTCACGATACGCCCGCTCCGCCGGATACTCCTCCACGTAACCGTAGCCGCCATAAATTTGCAGCGTGTGGTCCACCACCATGTCCAGCATCTCCGATCCCCACACCTTCAGGATGGAGCACTCCACCGCATACTCTTCAATCTTCTTCTGGATTTCGCGCGCGTTTGTCGCGTCCTCCCCGTCAAGCGATCCAAGTGCCGTGTCGATCATTCCTATCGTCCGGTAGGCCATGCTCTCGCTCACAAATATGCCGGTAGCGCTCTCCGCCAGCTTCTGCTGGATCAATCCGAACTCGCTGATGCTCTTGCCGAATGCCTTCCGTTCCTTCGCGTAGCGGACCGCGTTCGCCAGGGAATTCTTCGCGCCACCGATGGCACTCGCTCCCAGCTTGAAGCGACCAATGTTCAGGATGTTGAAGGCGATATGGTGCCCTTTGCCCACCTCGCCCAGCACGTTCGCAACCGGAATTTTGCAATCGGTAAGGATCAGAGGGCAGGTGGATGAGCCCCGAATCCCGAGCTTATGTTCCTCCGCACCCACGGCAAATCCCGGCGTGTCGCGTTCAATCAAAAACGCGGTGAACTTCTCTCCATCGACCTTGGCGAAGACGGTATACAGGTCAGCGAAGCCTGCATTCGTAATCCACATCTTTTCGCCGTTCAGGATATAGTGCTGCCCGTCCGGCGCGAGCACCGCGCGTGTCCGCAAACTCATCGCATCGGAGCCGGAAGACGCCTCGGACAGCGCATACGCTCCGATCCATTCGCCGGTCACCAGCTTTGGCAGATACTTCTGCTTCTGCTCCGGCGTGCCGTACCAGATGATGGGCAGCATCCCGATGCCGACATGCGCGCTGAAGCTGGTGGCAAAGCTGCCCAGCACCGAAAGTTTTTCGCCTACGATCGCCGACGTGACCTTGTCCATCGCCAGGCCGCCGTATTCCTCCGGCGTATCGGTCGCCATCAGGCCGAGCTCGCCGGCCTTGGCCAGCAGCCCCCGTGTCACCTTGTAGTCCTTGGATTCAATCGCATCCGCAGCCGGCAGAATCTCCTTCTGCGCAAAGTTCGAAGCCGTCTCGGCAATCTGCCGCTGCTCGTCATTGAAGTCTTCGGGCGTAAAGACTTCCTGCGGCGTGCGCTCTTCGAGCAGAAAGCTGCCGCCCCCCGCAGCCTTTACGGATGTCTTCGCCGATGCCGGCACCGTTGCCATAAGTCACTCCAGTCGCTACAAATTCAATTCAGATTTTCAAAGATGCCTGCCGCGCCCATGCCGCCGCCTACGCACATCGTCACCAGCCCATAGCGGACCTTGCGGCGCTGCATCTCGTGCAGCAGCGTAGCGGTAAGCTTGGCGCCCGTGCAGCCCAGCGGATGGCCCAAAGCAATCGCGCCGCCATTCACGTTTACCTTTTCCGGATCGAGCCCAAGTTCCCGGATCACCGCGAGGGACTGCGCCGCGAAGGCCTCATTCAGCTCGACCAGTCCGATGTCCTCCAGCGTCAGCCCGGCAATCTTCAGCGCCTTCGGCACCGCATGCACCGGGCCAATTCCCATAACCTCCGGCGCACAGCCTGCCGTGGCAAATGAAACAAAGCGAGCCAACGGCTTCATGCCCAGCGCCGCCGCGCGCTCCGCGCTCATCACAATTACCGCCGCAGCCCCGTCGGATGTTTGCGACGAATTACCCGCCGTCACCGTGCCCTTCGCGTGGAAGGCCGGCTTCAACTTCGCCAGCGCTTCCGCCGAGGTGTCAGCGCGCGGCCCTTCATCGACCTGAAAAGTTCTCTTCTCTTCTTTCGGCTTCGCCGACCCGGTCTTCGGCGTGCGCTCGGTCCACTCCACCGGCACAATCTCGTCCGCAAAACGCCCTTCTGCTATGGCCCTCAGCGCTTTTTGATGACTCGCCAGAGCAAATGCGTCCGCATCCTCGCGCGATACATGGAAGCGCTCACCAACACGCTCCGCCGTCAGCCCCATGGAAAGATATGCCGCTGGCAGGTTGTCCACCAGCCACGGATTGGCGCTGATCTTATGTCCGCCCATCGGAATCATGCTCATCGATTCGGTGCCACCCGCTACAACCACCGATGCGCCACCGCCGCGGATACGATCCGCGGCCTGCGCGATGGCCTGCAGCCCGGAGGCGCAGAACCGGTTCACCGTCATCGCCGAAACTTCCACCGGCAGCCCGGCCCGCAGGCTGGCGATCCGCGCCACGTTCATGCCCTGCTCGGCTTCCGGATGGGCGCAGCCCAGGATCACATCGTCAACCTCGCGCTTGTCGAGCTGCGGCACGCGCGCAAAGGCCCCGTCGATCACGGTAGCGGCCAAATCGTCGGGCCGCGCCGTAGCCAGCGTGCCCCTGGGCGCTTTGCCAACAGCCGTCCGCACCGTGCTTACAATCACTGCATCCTGCATGGTCAATTCCTTAAAGGCTTTCCGTTGCTCAGCGTGTAGGCGATGCGCTCCTGCGTTTTGCGCTCGCCGCAAAGCGAAAGGAATGCCTCCCGCTCCAAATCGAGATAGTACTGTTCGCTCACCCGCGTGCCCGGCGCCACGCGGCCGCCACACAGGATGTGCGCGACGTGCCCGGCCACTTTCACATCGTGATCGCTCGCGTAGCCCGACTGTTGCATGATGTAAGCCCCCAGCTTCAAGGTCGCAAGCACGCTTTCGCCTGCCGCCGGAATATCCGCGCGCATTGCCGGCGGCAAGTAGCCACCATCGGCAAGGGCCTCCGCTGCCGCCTTAGCGTCCAGCAGCAGCCGTTCGCGGTTCAGCGTAATGGCGTCCTCCCCTGTCAGCAGGTTCAGCGCACGTGCCTCCGCCGCAGAGGTCGACACCTTCGCCATCGCGATCGTCTCGAAGGCCTGCTTTATCGTGTCGACAATCTCGGTTGATATGGCTACCCGCGCCGCACCCCCAAATGCTCGGATCGCCTCATCGGTCGCCTTCAGCGCAAACTCCTTCGTGCCTCCGCCCCCCGGGATCAGCCCGACGCCCGTCTCCACCAGTCCCATGTAGAGCTCCGCGTGCGCCTGCCGCCGCGCGCCGTGCAGCGAAATCTCCGTTCCGCCGCCCAGGCACAGCGCGTACGGCGCAACCACCACCGGACGTGGACAGAACTTGATCGACTGCGTCATTCGCTGGAAGGCGCGGATCGTCAGATCAACGTCCTCCCACTCGGCTTCCTGCGCCGCCAGCAGCAACTGCATCAGGTTCGCGCCCACGGAAAAATTCTCTGCATCGCTGGAGATCACAAACGCACGAAAATTGCGCACCATATCTGAATCCGGAGCGAGCGTCTTCGTGATCAGGCGAATAATGTCATCGCCGATCGCACTTTTCTTCGAGTGCAGCTCGATCGACGCGACGCCGTCTCCCAGGTCCACCAGCGACGCTCCCGGATTGCTCCGGATCACCCCGTGGCTGGCGCGGAAATCCGCAATGCGTGCCACGCCCGCCGCGCGCGCTACCGGCTGGTAGCTCTTCGTCGCCGGGTCGTAGCAGGTTGTGCCGTTGTCGCGATACCAGGCAGTCGCGCCGCTCGCCAGCATCGCTTCCACCACCGGACTCACCCGCTCGCCCGCTGCCTGCATGCGCTTTACGGTATCGGCAACGCCTACCGCGTCCCACATCTCAAACGGCCCCAGCTGCCAGTTGTAGCCCGCGCGCATTGCCGCATCGATGCTCGCCGCTGAATCGGCAATCTCCGGCAGACAATCCGCCGCGTAGTTCCACAACCGGGTCAGCAGCTTCCAGTGGAAACGCGCAGCCTTATCCTTTTTCTGATCCGCGCTAAGAAGCATGCGCAGCCGCTCCGGCAGCGACTCCACATTCTTCGCCATCTCGAGCGACTGCAGCTTTGGCTTTGCGGACGGCTGATACTCCAGCGTCTTCAAGTCGAGCACCAGCCGGACATCTTTGCCATCCGTGCCGCGCTCCTTTTTGTAGAAGCCGCCCGCCTGTCTTGTCGCCCAGCCACTTGCGCTCCAGCATGGTTTCAAGGAATGGAGGCAGCGCAGCCTGCCCACCCGCATCCTGCTTTGCCTTCGCAAAATTCCGCGCCACGTGCGCCAGAATGTCCAACCCCACCATGTCCGCCAGCCGGAAGGTGCCGGTGCGCGGCAGGCCGATGGCCGTGCCGGTCAGCGCGTCCACTTCCTCGACGCTCAGTCCCTCCTCTTCCATCACGCGCAGAGTTTCCAGAATGAAGAAGGTGCCGATGCGGTTCGCGATAAAGTTCGGCGTATCGCGCGCGCGGACGACCTCCTTGCCCAGGTTCTGATCGAGAAACGCGGACAACGCTGCCATCGCTGCCGGATCAGTATCGGGTCCCGGGATCACCTCCACCAGCCGCATGTAGCGCGGCGGGTTAAAGAAGTGCGTGCCAAACCAGCGGCGGCGCAGCTCAGCCGGCAGCACGCTAGCAATCGAGCCCACCGGGATGCCGCTCGTGTTGGTGGTTAGAAATGCATGCGGCTGAACATGCGGCGCTACGCGCTTGAGCAGATCCTGCTTGATCTCCAGATTCTCGGTCACCGCCTCGACTATCCAGTCACACTCCGCAAGCTGCGCCAGGTCGTCGTCGAAGTTGGCGGTGCGAATGCGCGCTGCGGCAGCGGGCGTGTAGAACGCGGCCGGCTTGCTCTTCTTCAGCCCTTCCACCGCCTTGTCCGCAACGGCATTGCGCGCGCCATCGGTGCCCGGCAAGTCCAGCAGCAGCACGCTCACTCCGGCATTTGCCAGATGCGCGGCAATCCGCGATCCCATGGTGCCCGCGCCCAACACCGCAGCCTTGCGTAGCAGCAGCGGCTTCGCGAATGCCGCTTTGCTCCCTTCGCGTTCCGCAATTGCTTCCATGCTCTCCTCGTCAGCTTTCAAAGTGAGCGTCGCACTTCAGACCCAGCCGGGTCGCGCGCCGCCATTGCAGACAGGCTGCCCGCCGCCAGTCCAGCGGTCAGCATCCGCACATATTGCGCCGTGATGGCCGGAAGCTTCATCGGTCCGGAAGGCTCATACCAGCTCGCCATTCCGTGGATCGCCCCGGCCACAAGAAAGCTGGCAAGCTTCGCATCGCACGGCGCGACCGAGCCATCGTGCATGCCGCCCTCAATCATTGCGCGCAGCCGGTGATCGATCTCCCGCTTGCGTTCGCGCACCGTCTTGCGCCCCGTCCGGGACAACTCGCCGTCATCCAGCCGGATCACCGCACGCCCAAAATCGCCGGAGACGATCCGGATGTATCCCGAGATAAAGTCTGCTACCTTGTCCAGTCCGGGTTTTTCTTCGGCTTCGATCGCATCCAGCATCTCGTCGATCAGGTCTGTTCCCAGTCGGTAGATCTCCACCAGGATCTCTTCCTTGTTGCGGAAGTAGTGGTAGAGCGCCGGCTTGGTAATGTTCAACTGCGTCGCCACATCGTTCATCGATGTGCGGCCATAGGAGCGCTCCAGAAACATGCGTACCGCCGTCTGCAGCACAGCGTCCCGCTTACCGTCAGGATTGCGCCTGCGATCGGCGAAAAGCCGGCGATGCAGCCCCAGCGCCGCGGACTGCCTGGGCATGGTGCCACTCCTCGCGCGTTTGACACTGCCGTTTCCGGTTGATATCTTACTCATCGGTAGGTTATTAGTTCGTTGTACGCGCTTCCGGATTCATCGTGCAAGTGAATTCTTGGGCGCGTTGCACCAAGGTAAGCGCGCTGTGCAGGTGACAGCCTGATGAATGTTGCGACACTGCCGCACCTGCTCGCCCTGAGCCTTCATTACGCCGAACCTCCGACCTTCTCAGCGGCAGAGATCGTGCTGCTGGCCGTCCTCATGGTTCTTTCGCTGGTCGGTTTCTTCTGGCGCTTCGATCGCGTACTCAGGAACATCTTTACTGCGCGCAAAGATCCCGACTTCCACATCGCGCCCGTCGGCAAGCGCGTCTGGGACTTCTTCTGGGAAGTCATCTGCCAGGCCAAAGTCATCAAGGAGCGCCCGCTCCCCGGTCTCGCCCACGCTTTCGTCTTCTGGGGATTTCTCGCCTTTGCGCTCGTCTCGCTCAACCATTTCGCCTCCGGCTTTCGCCTCGGCTTCCTCGATGCCGACGGCTGGGTCGGCGGCTTCTACTTCTGGTTCGCCGCCTCCTTTGCGCTGCTTGTCGCGGTCGGCATCGCCGGTCTTTTCGTGCGCCGCTTCTTCGTGCGTCCCATCTGGCTTGGCCGCAAGGTGTCTTACGAATCGGGCATCATCGCCTTCCTCATCTTCGCCCTGATGGTCACGTACCTGGCGGCCTTCTTCGTGCCATCCACCTCTGCCGCGGCCCGCGGCTTGTGGTGGACCCACGCGCTCTGCATCCTGATCTTTCTCCCACTCATCCCGCACACCAAGCACCTGCACCTGGTGCTCAGTCCCTTCACAATTTTTCTGTCGCGCGGCGAGTTCAGCCACATCCCGCCGCTCTCCGGCGATGAAGACTTCGGCCTCGTCGCCGGCAAGGACATCACCCAGCTCGTCGCGCCTCCAGGCCTACTCCTGCGTCGAATGCGGCCGCTGCACCGAGCACTGCCCCGCCAACAACACCGGCAAGATACTCAATCCCAAAGAAATCATCCTCGGTGTCCGCAACTACCTCAACGATCTCGGCCCGCACTCCGAGGAGCCGCTGCTCGGCAAGTACAACTCGCAGGAAGCGGCTTTCCAGTGCACCACCTGCGGCGCCTGCGAATACCAATGCCCGGTCGGCATCGAGCACCTGCCCGTCATCATCGGCCTGCGCCGCGGAGCGGTGAACACCGGCACCTGGGAAGATGATCACGGCACCAAGCTCTTCCTCGCGCTCGAGCGTAGCGGCAACGCCCTGGGCATGAGCGCCACCGAGCGCGACAAATTTATCAAGAAGCAGGAGCTGCCCATCTTCGACGGCTCGCAGGAATATTGCCTGTGGCTCGGCTGCATGGGCGCCTACGATCCGCAGGGCCGCGAGATTATCGCCTCCTTCGCGAAAGTCATGAATTATCTCGGCACCAGCTTCGGTGTTCTCAAGAAAGAGAAGTGCACCGGCGACCCGGTCCGCCGTCTCGGCAATGACCTAGTCTTTCAGCAGCTCGCCGAGCAGAATCTCGAAATCATGAGGCAGCAGAAAGTCACCAGGATTGTGACAATCTGCCCCCACTGCGTCCGCACCATCGCCAAAGACTGGAAGGAATACGGCGCATCCCCCGAGATCGAGCATCACAGCGAGTTCATGGCCCGCTATCAGGACAAGCTGCCCAAAGCTGACGGCCCGGAGATCGTCTACCACGATCCCTGCTACCTCGGACGCTATCGCGGCACCTACGATCAGCCGCGCGAAGTGCTCGCGCTCTCCGGTAAGGTCATCGATCCGCCGCGTGCGCGCGAGCGGTCCTTCTGCTGCGGAGCCGGCGGCGGCCTGGCCTTCCTCGGCGAAGAATCCGGTGAGCGCGTCAGTCACGTTCGCGCCAGGGAACTCGCTGCCACGGGCGCCCCCATCGTCGGCGCAGCCTGTCCGTTCTGCAACACCATGTTGCGCGATGCGCTCGTGGCGGTCAGCGATGCACCGCCGCAACTGCTCGACATCGCCCAAATTACGGCACAGACGATCACCGCGCAGTCCATCGCCAACCAAACCGCAACATCCAACGGAGCACAGAACGTATGAAGATCATCGTCGCCATCAAGCAGGTGCCGGTCCGCGACTCCGCCCTGCATATCGATTCCAACGGAAAGTGGATCGATGAGGACGATCTCAGTTACGAGATCAACGAGCCGGACGCTTACGCCCTCGAAGAGGCCCTGCAGCTCAAAGAAAAACACGGCGGCGAGGTCATCGCCGTCCTCGCCGGCCCGGAGCGCGGCTCGCAGACTATCCGCGAGGCGTTGGCCAAGGGCGCAGACCGCGCCATCCACATTGAGTGCGACGACCTCGCCACACTCGACACCCTGGGCATCGCCAGCCGTCTCGCCGCAGCCATCAAGGATGAAAAGGCCGACCTCATCCTCACCGGCCTGCAGTCCGACGATCTCGGCCTCGGCCAGACCGGCGTCGTTCTCGCCGAATTGCTCGGCATCCCGCACGCCACCATCATCATGCAGGTCGAGGCAGGCGACGGCTCCATTAAGGTAAAGCGTGAGCTCGAAGACGGCTGGTTCCAGCACGTCCAGATGCCGTTGCCCGCCCTGCTCACCATCCAGTCCGGCATCAGCAAACTGCGCTACGCAACACTCATGGGCATCAAGAAGTCCAAGACGAAAGAAGTTCGCCGCGTCGCAGCCAGCGATCTGCCGCAGGCTGCTGCCGCCACCGTCACGCTCGAGCGCGTCTACCTGCCGGAGAAGAAGAAAGAAACCCAGCTCATCGAAGGCTCGCCCAACGAGGCCGCCGCCAAGCTGGTTGAAAAACTGAAGTTTGAGGTGCGCGTCCTATGAGCGGAGTCCTTGTAATACTCGAGCACAAAGGCGGTGCCTGGAACCGCATGTCGTGGGAAGCTCTCGCCGCCGGCCAGCAGATCGCATCCGAATCCGGCCAGCCGCTCTCGGCTGCAATCGTCGGCGACAGCCTCGAAGCCCTCAGCACCGAGCTCGCCTCAAAGAAGCTCGACAAGGGCTACCGCGTCGAGCACGCGTTGCTCAAGGATTACACCGCCGACGGTTACGTTTCCGCGCTCGAGCAGCTTATCCGCAAGCTCGACCCCAGTTACGTCGTCTTTCCCCACACCTACCAGGTGCGCGACTTCGCACCCCGCCTCGCCACCCGCTTCGGCCAGGTGCTGCTCGCAGATCTCGTCGGCCTGCGCAAGGACGGCGACAGCCTCGTCTTCGTCCGCCAGCTCTTCCAGGGCAAGCTCAACGCGGACTACCGTCACACCAGTTCCGGCCCGGCTTTCCTCTCCGTACAGGCCGGCGCCTTTCGTGCCGAATCACTCGAAGCCGGCTCTACCTCCGTTGAGACCTTTTCACCTGAGCTCGATGCAGCCGCCATCCGCAACAAGCCGGAAGCGCCCTTCCGCGAAGCCGCGCAGACCGTCGATCTCGGTTCCGCCGCCATCATCGTTTCAGTTGGCCGCGGCATCAAGGAGCAGGACAACCTGCCCATGATGGAAGAACTCGCCGCAGCCCTGGGTGCCGAACTCGCGGCCTCGCGCCCGATCTGCGATAACGGCTGGCTGCCCATGGAGCGTCAGGTCGGCAGCTCCGGCCAGACCGTCTCGCCCAAGCTCTACCTCGCCGTCGGCATCTCCGGCGCCATCCAGCATCTCGTCGGCATGAAAGGCTCCAAAACCGTCGTCGCCATCAACAAGGACGAGAACGCCCCCATCTTCGAAGTCGCCGACTACGGCATCGTCGGCGATCTCTTTGATGTCGTTCCCGCGCTGACCGCGGCAGTGAAGAAAGCGAAGGGCTCGTAGCCCGTTTTCACAGCAGGTACAACCCCCAGAAAAACCTGACGCAGCCTTTCCGTTCAGAAAAGCTGCTCTTGCGGCAGCTGGCGAGCATTAGCATTTGTGAAAACGGGATAGTACGCTTCCAGCACGGAGGCAACCACGCATGGCGCAGTGGAGCGACGAGTTTCTCCCCCTCGGGCGGGCGTATTACTGGGAGAAAGCGCGAGCGCATGAAAACTATCTCGTTCAGCCCATGACCGACGGCTCTGTGCGCTCCTGGACCTGGCAGCAAACCATGGACGAGGCGCGCCGCATCGCCGCCTTCCTGCGCGCTCGCGGATGGGAGCCCGGCTCGCGCATCGCCACACTCGCGCGCAACAGCGCCTGGTGGATGATCGCCGAACTCGGCGCGTGGATGGCCGGCTGCGTCACCGTGCCGCTCTATCCATCGCTGCGCGCGGACTCCATCCACGCCCTCCTGCAGCATGCTGACGTGCGCGCCTGCTTTCTTGGCGCGATGGATGATCGCGAAGCTATGCAGCAGGGAATTCCCGTCGGTGTTCTGCGCATCGCCATGCCCAACGCCGCGCCCGATGTCCTGCGCGGCTGCGACCGCCGCTGGGATCAGATCCTCGCTGAGTGCCCGCCTATTTCCGACTCACCGACGCGGGCTGCCGACGAGCTCGCCACCGTCATCTACACATCAGGCACCACCGGCCAGCCCAAGGGCGTCATGCACCGCTTCTCCGTCTTCCCCCACATGGGCGACAGCATCGCGAAGCTGGTCAATATGGACAAAAATGAGCGGTTCATCTCGTATCTTCCGCTGGCACACATTGCGGAGCGCGGCGTCATCGAGGCGACCAGCCTGCACATCGGCTGCACCGTCTATTTCACCGCCGGGCAGGAAAGCTTCCTCGCTGACCTCAAGCGCGCCCGTCCGACGCTCTTCTTCTCCGTCCCGCGTCTCTATCTGCGTTTTCGCCAGGGCGTGCTCGAGAAAGTTCCGCAGCCCAAACTCGACCGCCTGCTCCGCATTCCCATCCTGCGCGGTATCGTGAAGCGGAAGATACTCCGCCAGCTCGGTCTCGACTCGGTGCGCTTCGCCGCCTCAGGAGCCGCGCCCCTGCCTGCGGAAGTTCTCGCCTGGTATCGCGACCTTGGCCTCGGCCTCGTCGAAGGCTACGGCCTCACCGAAACCGCAATCACCCACGCGCCGCGGCCCCAGGACTTCCGCATCGGCTACGTTGGTCCCGCGCTCCCCGGTGTGGAAGTCCGCATCGGCGGCGATGATGAAGTCCAGATGCGCAGCCCGATGAACATGATCGGCTACTACCAGAACGACGACTTGACCTTCGCCTGCTTCACCGCTGACGGCTTCTTCCGCACCGGCGACAAAGGCGAGCTCGCGCCCGATGGTCAGCTCAAAATCGTTGGCCGCATCAAAGAGCAGTTCAAGACCAGCAAGGGTAAATACGTTTCTCCCGTCCCCATCGAAAAGCGCCTCAGCATTCATCCGGCGCTCGAGGCCACCTGTGTCATGGGCGATGGCCGCCCGCACCCCTTCGCCATCTCCGTGCTATCGTCGGAAGCCCGCAAGCAATGCGAGGCCAACGGTCTCAACAACGACCTCGGCCGCTCGCTTCAGACTCTAATCACGCAGGTGAACTCCGAACTCGATCCGCACGAGCGGTTGCAGTTCCTCGCGCTCGTCGATGGGCCCTGGGACATCAACAGCGGCTTGATCACCCCAACGCTCAAGCTCAAGCGGAATGTGCTGGAGCAGCGCTATGCCTCGCGCATCGATAGCTGGATCGCCGCCGGGAAGCCGGTCATCTGGGCGCGTGGGCTATGAGCGAAGCTGCACTGCACTGCATCGCCGGGCGGCAGCTGGAGACGCAGCACATCACCATTCCAAACCCGCAGGGCACCATCGTGCTGCTCCATGAGGCGCTCGGCTCGGTCTCTCACTGGCGCGACTTTCCCTCGCAGCTCGCGGAGCGCTGCAGTATGGACGTGCTGCTCTACTCGCGCCTCGGCCACGGCCAGTCTGAAGGGCCGCCACGCCCGCGGAGCCGAAACTATTACCGCCATCAGGCGCTGGAAGTCCTGCCTGCCGTGCTCGCACATTTCTCCGTGCAGCGCCCCGTGCTGCTCGGGCATAGTGAGGGCGCGGCCATCGCGCTCATCTACGCTGCAACCCATTTGGAGAATGTCCGTGCGCTGGTGCTGGAGTCGCCCATCCTCCATGCCGAGCCCGCCGCAGCCGCGGGCATGGCCATGGCCGAGCAAGCATGGCGCACCACCGACTTCCGCGAAAAGCTTGGCCGCCACCATCGCGATCCGGATGCTGTGTTTGCCGCTTGGCTCAGCATCCGTGGCTCGGACAGTTTGCTCTTGCTACCCCTCGAAGCGCATCTTCCGCCCGTTCGCTGTCCGCTGCTCATGCTGCAGGGTGCGCACGATGAATACGCCACCAATCAGCAGGCCGAGGCCCTGCGCCGCTTCGCTCCCCAGATGCATCTGGTTTCGCTGCCCGACAGCGGCCACACCCCACATCGCGAGCAGCCGGAGATCGTTCTCGAGCATGTCGGAGGTTTTCTCCGCCGCCTCCCGCCAGAGCCCGCCACGGGCCAATAAGTTTCTGACCAGTCAGTAAGATTTCGTTTGCCAACTCTTGTTACGGATGTTTAGTCTTCGGCTGTTTTGTACGCGATTCGCCCGCGCTCCACAGCTTCCGGAGGTCTCCCCCGTGCACCGCTCCCCCGCTCGCCTCTTTCCGTTACTCTCCGCTTTGCTGTTCGCCGTTTCGGTCAGCTCCGCAAAAGCTCAACAGGACTACGTGGGCCGTTACGACATCTACAACGGCTTCGCCACGCTCATTGCGCCGAATGTCGACCTGACCACTCGCGGCTATCACCTCCAGGCCGGCCGGAACTGGAAGACATGGGCCACCCTGGGCTTCGACTACTCCGTGACGACCGGCCATACGTCTCTCACTCCCAACCTGCTTCCCACCGCGTTGCAGCAGCAACTCGCGCAGCAGATCCTCGCGCTCATCCAGGCCGGCGTCATTCCGCCCACCTACCAGGTCTACGTGCCTGTGAACTCGAATACGCAAACCTTTGCTGCCGGCCCGAACTTCAATTACCGCAAATTCAAGCGCGTCACGCTTTTCATCCGCCCGTCGCTCGGCGCGGTGCGCGAAACCGCCACACCGCATCCGCATGACCAGGTGACCGCGGCCATTGCGCAGGAGCTCGTGCCCGCCGGCAAAAAGACCGATTGGACCGGCTTCTACGGCTTCGGCGGCGGCTACGATCTGAACGCGACCAAACACATCGCCATCCGGATGCAGACCGACATCGTCTACTTCCACGTCTTCAATGACCTGCTCAAAGACGGCAGGTGGGACTTCCGCTGGTCCATCGGCCCCACCTTCCACTTTGGAGGCAACATACGGGAAGCCCGGAACGTCCCACCCAGCAACACGTCGCCTGTACCATCGCAGGGAACCTCCTCCCAGTCCAATCCATAGGAGTTCATTTCGGATGATTCTCTGCACGCGCCGAGTGCTGCTGGCCTGCTCCCTGCTTTCGATCGCGCTTGTCATGCAGCCCGCTCTGGCGTCGTCGCCCGTTGCTGGAGGCAACTGCTCGCTCGTCATTCACGTCACCGGCTTTCGCAACACCAAGGGCCTTCTTGGCGCGGAGCTCTTCACCTCATCCGCAGGCTGGCCCGAAGACGTAAGCAAGTCCTTCCGGCATCAGAGCTTTCCCATCCGTGGCGATCACGCGACGGCACGCTTTGACCACATTGCTGCCGGCAAATACGGGGTCGTCGTCCTGCATGACGAGAACGAAAACCAGAAGCTGGATCGCAATATCTTTGGCGTTCCCAAGGAAGGCTTCGGCTTCGCCAACAACCCCCGCATCCTGCTCGTCGCTCCGCCGATCCAAAAAGCAACCATCCCGGTGACCTGTCTCATCACCACCACCGACATCCGCCTCATCTACAAATAGCTGGTAGTCATCTCGACCGAAGCAAATGACCTCGAGCTTGCTGGGAACGCAAGCAAGCGGGTGCCCTACTCTAGCCGAAGGCTAGGGTGGGGTAGTTTGATTCTGTTCAGTCGGAGCGCAGCGACTCCTTAGTTTGTGTCGCGCTTACCTATTGAGCCGGCACTCCACCGGCAGGAACCGTCAAACCAAGCGCCTCGATATACCCGGTATTCACCCGGCACTTCGCGAGCCGCACGTTCTCCAGCAACTGTTTCATCGCTGCCGCCGCAGTCTCCGGCGAAGGCCGCATCGTAAGCTGCTTCTCCGCATTCCCCACGCCGCGCCGCTCGGTCGAGTACTTCACGATCTCATCCCAGTGGTCCGGCTTTGGAAACGCGACAAACGAAGAGCTCGCCTCCATCTTCTTGTACGGCCAGAAGCACCAGCCGATCCTGTGCTTCTCCAGCATCTCGCGAAAGCCGCGCACCCACGCGTCGTCGTTCTCGCCCGATTCGCCCAGCCAGATCGGCACATGGTACTTGTCGCGAAAGGCGGTATACCGCGCCAGGCTGGCTTCGGTCTTCGCGGCCGTCTCCGCATTCCATGGCGTGTTGAACTCGTACAGGTGAAGCTGGTAGAGCACATTGCTGTCGAACGGCGGCCCGAAGACATTGAAGTTCGTATCCCACTGCGCTCCGCCCAGGATCAGCACATGATGCTTGTCCACCTCGCGGATCGCGGCCGAAACGCGCTTGTAAATCGGCTCCAGCTGGTTGTTGTACTTCTGTAACTCGGGAAAGTGCGGAATCGGCTCGTTCAGCAGGTCGTATCCCAGTACCGCCGTCTCGTTCCGGTAGTGGTCCGCGATGCGCTTCCAGATCGCGATCAGCTCCACCTGGCTTCCCGGCGAATCGTAAAGCCACGGATACCCGTAGCTGTCGTCGATATTCGTGCCCGTCTGTCCGCCCGGCGCCTGGTGCATGTCGATGATCACGTAAAGCCCGTCGGCCTTCGCCCACGCCACCACGCGATCCAGCAGGCGAAAGCCCTCGTTGTTATTCGGTGTAAAGAATTTGTAGTGAATCGGCACCCGCACCGAGTTGATGCCGGTCGACTTCAGAAAATCGATATCGGCCTTCGTGACGTACACGTCGCGGTACTCGCGCCAGAAGGTCGCGGCCTGGTCGGGGCCGATCAGCTCGTCAAAATACTCCTCAATCTCGCGTGGCGACGTCGGCCCATCGTCGCCGAAACGGAACATATATCCTTCCGGCTCCAGCCAGTTGCCCAGGTTGGTGCCGCGCAGCATCAGCGCTTGACCGCTTCCATCCACCAGCTCGGCTCCCTGCGTATGCACGAAGCCTTCGCCGATTTGAGCGCGGAGCGTAACCGCCCACACGGCAAGCGCACAAAAAACGAAAAATCTCTTCACGGCCACGCCTCCGAATGCTGCCGGCGCCATTCTAAAGCAATCGATAGTCTTCGGATTCAGATAGCCAGGAAGCCGAAGGGCGCGATAGCTCACAGCATTAAAGCCGCCCGCAGGACAATCCCAATGCAAGGTAGAAAGCCACGCCACGAAGCACTCCGCGGTACACACTGATATGAGAAATGCTCTACTATCACCTGCACGCACACCTGGGACCCGCGGAGGCCAATGGCGCGCAAGCAGCAACAGAAGAATCACGAGCAGAAACCGGCCAGCCTTAAGACTCTCGCCGACCATCTCGGGCTCAGTCCAGCAACCATCTCTGTCGTGCTCAATGATGTTCCGGGTCGCTCCATTCCGCAGGCCACCCGGGACCGCATCAAGGCCGCCGCTCAAAAACTGAACTACCAGCCCAGCCTGCTCGCCCGCTCCCTCCGCAACCGCCGCACGCACACCATCGGCATCCTCGTGCCGGAGTTAGGCGAGGGCTATCACACCCAGGTGCTCAGCGGCATCGGCGATCACCTCGTGCAGGAAGGCTACTTCTATTTCACCGCCCATCATCGCCATAAGCCCGAGCTGGTCGAGCAATACGCCCGCCTGCTGATTGGCCGCGGCGCGGAGGGCCTCATCCTCGTCGACACCGCCTTCCAGCACAACTACCCTGTCCCCGCCGTCGCCGTCGCCGCGCACCGCCACATCGCCGGCGTCACCAACGTGATTCTCGACCAGCCAAAAGCCGCGGAGCTGGCTCTCACCCATCTCTATCGGCTCGGCCATCGCTCCATCGCCTTCATGCGCGGCCAGCCCTTCAGCTCCGACTCGGAAGATCGCTGGCAGAGCATCGAACGCGCCGCAAAAAAACTCGGCCTCAAGATCGACCGCTCACTTGTCGTCCAGCTCGATCGCGATCTCACCTCGCCCGAGCTCGGCTATCCCGTAGTCCAGCAACTGCTCGCCGCCGGCAAGCGCTTCACCGCGCTCTTCTCCTTCAATGACGTGGCCGCTATCGGAGCCATTCGCGCACTGCGCGACGCCAGACTCCGCGTGCCCGAGGACGTCTCCGTCATGGGCTTCGACGACATCCGCGCCGCCGCCTTCATCACCCCCAGCCTCACCACCATCCGCCAGCCGCTCGAAGACATGGGCCGCATCGCCGCCCGCATCGTGCTCAGCCGTCTCCGCAATCAACAGGAGTATGGTGAGCAGGTGGCCGTGGAGCCCGCCCTGATGTCGCGCGAATCCACCCGGGAACCGTCGTGTCCAGCCTGACCTCCGCCAAACTGAAAACCCACTATCCTCTCGGTCCCATCCTCGGCATTCAGGTCATGGAGCTCATCACCGGCGTCGGTCTCACACTGCTTGGCAGCTGCCTGCCCGCAGTCGCCACTCGGTGGCATTTGGACGACGCCAGTTCAGGCCGTCTTCTCCTCGCCGTCTTTGCCGGCTCCGCAATCGGAGCTCTGCTGGTCCGCGCGCCATTCCATCGCAATCTCGCCCTCGGCATGGCCATGATCGCCATCAGCATGGTCTTGCTCGCCCTTGGCGGCGGCTACGCGCTCTGGTTCCTCTTTCTGCTCTTCGGCACTGGCCTCGGCCTGGCCATGACCGCCAACAGCGTGCTCACCGGCGACCGCTATCGCGAGCGCCGCGCTGCCATGCTCACCCTGCTGAACTTTTCCTGGAGCGCCGGCGCCGCCATCTCCCCTTTCACCGTGCAGTATGCGATTCACCACGCAGGCGTCACCGGCCTCTTCTGGTCAATGGCCGCCGCCGCAGCCCTCAGCATCATCCTCGCGCTCTGCCTTCCCGAACAACAAAATCCCAACAAGCAGAATTCCGACAGACGAAACTCCGCCCCCCAGATGCCGCAAACCGCGCCGTCCGAGCCGCGCAGTCCCAGGCGCGTTGTCGTCTTCTTCGCCATCTTCGGGCTGCTCTACTGCGGCACCGAGGCCGCGCTCGGCGGCTGGGTGCTCACCTACGTTCATCGGCTCGACTTCCACCTTTCCGCTGCGCCCCCGCTTGCCGCCTCCTGCTTTTGGCTCTCGCTGCTCATCGGCCGCGGCATCGCTCCCGCCGTGCTGCTGCACGTTCGCGAGGAACTGCTGCTCGCCGTCTCACTCATCTCCGCATTCATCGGCGTGGCCGCGCTGCTCACCCTGCACTCGCTGCCTGTAGTCATGCTCTCCGCCGCGCTCGCCGGCTTCAGCATGGCTCCCATCTTTCCTATCTGCGTCGCCATCTTTATGGCGCTGACTCCCGATCCGGCGCAGACCCGCTGGATGTTTGCCGTCGCCGGCCTGGGCAGTGCCACGTTGCCCTGGGCCACCGGCCAACTCTCCGCGCGCACCGGCTCGCTGCACACCGGCCTGTTTGTCCCGCTCCTCGCGCTCGCCATCATGCTCGTCATGTTGCGCTGGCCCGGCGGCGGCACCGACCTGTTCCGCGGCATCTTTCATCGCGGCAAAGAGCAGCCCCTTCCGCCCGGCGGGACTATGTTCCTGCCCACCTCGTAGCTCCGCCTGCAGCACATGCATCGTAGTAAGCAGCCGAACATCCACAGCCATTCACACGCAAAGGGAGAACGCATGGAGCGCCTGAAGAACCGCATCGCAGTAGTGACCGGCTCAAGCTCCGGGATTGGGCAGGGAATCGCTGTTCGCTTTGCGCAGGAAGGCGCCCGTGTCGTCGTCGACTACGTAGGCCATCCTGACGGCGCAGACCAGACGCTCGACATGATCCAGAAGGCAGGCGGCGAAGGCGTCATCTGTCAGGCCGATGTCACCAACATGAGTGACATTCGCAAGCTCATCGATGCCGCCTGGCAGAAATGGGGCGGCTGCGACATTCTCGTCAACAACGCCGGCATGGAAAAGGAGGCTGACTTCTGGGAAGTCGCCGAATCCGACTACGACAAGGTCCTCGCGGTTAACCTCAAGGGCCCTTTCTTCCTCACACAGTACTTCGTGCAGAAGCTGCTCGCTGCCTCCATGCCCGGCCGCATCGTCAACATCTCCTCCGTGCACGAGGACATGGTCTTCCCGCATTTCGCAACCTACTGCGTCAGCAAGGGCGGCCTGCGTATGCTCATGCGCGACCTCGCTGTCGAGCTCGGCCCGAAGAACATCACTGTCAACAACATCGCGCCCGGCGCCATCAGCACTCCCATCAACGCGAAACTGCTCAACAACAAGACCGAGCTGGATGCGCTGCTGAAGAACATTCCCCTCGGCCGCATGGGCACCATCGACGATGTCGCAGCGCTCGCCGCTTTTCTGGCCTCCGACGAAGCTTCCTACATCACCGGATCAACCTACGTGATCGACGGCGGTCTCATGCGCAACTATCACGAGCAGTAGACGTCAGGGAGTTTGTTATTCACCGCAACCAGAGTTCGTCATCTCGACCGGAGCGGCGAAGCCGCGTAGCGGAGAGATCTGCTGCCCCTCGCACGCGGGCTCATGCTCACTCAGAACGTACTTAATCGATGAAGGGGCATCTTCAGCCTCCGCTCGCGCATTTATGTTAGTGTCCTCACGAGGTTGAGAGATTCGGATGGCTTTAGGCAGCGCTTCAGGACAAACGGTTTCTGCTTCGGAGAGCGGCAGCGCCCACTACGGTCGCGCGCTGGTCATCGTGACAACGCTCTTCTTCATGTGGGGCTTTCTCACCACCCTCAACGACACCCTCATCCCGCACCTGAAGCAGATCTTCACCCTCAACTACTTTCAGGCCATGCTGGTGCAGTTCTCCTTCTTCGGTAGCTACTTCATCTTTGCCCAGCCCGCTGCCAAACTGATCGACCGCATCGGCTACAAAAGGACTATGGTCGTCGGCCTGGCCGTCATGGCTGCCGGCGTTTTCCTCTTTGTGCCCGCTGCCGGCGTTCAGTCCTATGGCTTCTTCCTCGCGGCGGAGATCGTCCTCGCCGCTGGCGTCACTACCCTGCAGGTAGCGGCGAACCCTTATGTCACTGTGCTCGGCCCGGCGCAGACGGCTTCCAGTCGCCTCAATCTCACTCAGGCCTTCAACTCTCTGGGCACTGTCATCGCGCCGCTTTTCGGCTCGGCCTTCATCGTGGCGAGCGCTGCCGAAATAGCAACGATGACCAAGATTCAGCAGGCCGCCTCGCTCAAGCTGCCTTATGCCGGTATCGGGATCGTACTGCTGGCCATGGCTGCTATCATCGCGCTGTTCAAGCTGCCTCGCATCCAGGTCACGCAGGAGTTTCGCGGCGGCACAGAAAGCCTCGGCACCATTTGGTCGCATCGCCACGTCTGGCTCGGCGCGATCGCGATCTTTGTCTATGTTGGCGCGGAAGTTGCGGTCGGTAGCAGCCTCGTGATCTACATGATGCAGCACGACATCGCCGGCTTCTCCCCGCAGCGCGCAAATATCTATCTCATCTTTTTCTGGGGCGGCCTCATGGTCGGTCGCTTCATCGGCTCCGGCCTCCTGCAGAAGTTGCCTACCGGCCCGGTCGTCGGCGTCTGCGCAATCGGAGCGACGGCGCTGGTCGCCACCTCCATGCTCACCTCCGGCCACTTCGCAATGTGGACAATGCTGCTCGTCGGCCTCTGCAACTCCATCATGTTCCCCAGCATCTTCACGCTTGGCACTGCGCACATGGGCCCGCTCACCGGCAAGGCTTCCGGACTGCTCGTGCAGGCCATCGTCGGCGGTGCCATCATTCCACCCGCGCAGGGCTACCTGATGGATCGCATCGGCGTCCATCATGGCTTCATCCTGCCGCTCCTCTGCTACCTCTTCGTCATCTACTACGGCTTCCGCGGCTCCCGTCCAACCGGTCCCAGCGTCGACCTCGTTGCCACGGACTAGGGCGAAGAGAATCCGGTGCCCCATCCTGAGCGAAGCGAAGGGCGGGTTTCTCTCTCCTCAACCAGGCAACTCCGAAATCGGAACACCAGCCAAAATTCTGCCAGTTGATTCCCCTCATTTAGCTACACTGGACATACATGTAAAAAAGCCACCGTCGAGGTGGCTTTTTGTCGTTTGTCTATCAGCCCGGCCCCGTTGTTGACCGGCTAAACCCTTTGGAATGAAGAATTAAGCGATAACCCTCTTAAAAGACTAATTTGAGCCTCCGGACAGCCGTCATCCTCATGATTCCAGGTGGGTTCTAGAAGGTCCTCCCGCACCGGGAGGGGGAAGGGTAATGTGACCCTAGGCTGCGTTCGACTCGTTCGGAGCAAAGGCCGCAATCTCCTCCTCGGAGAAGAACAGCTTTTCGCCGTTCGAGCGGTCCAGCACCTGCATCGGCACGCCCGCCTTCAGCGTCCGGTGCATCGCCTTGCGCTGGAAGGGCGAGCTGCTCAGAAAGGCGCAGATGCGGTCGAAGATCGGCAGCCACTGGCGCGAACGCGTGCGGATTGCCTCGCCCGGCCCGTCCGGGTGCGCGACGATCTCCATCTCCAGCACACCATGATCGGACTGGTTGCAGAGCTCAAGGGGGCGCAGTTGGAGCGAGTAGCGGGTCATATCGTTCATCATCCGGCTTTCTGGATCAGATTGTGTAACTGGGGTGAGAATCGTTTCCGGCAGTTCTCGTTGCTTTGCTGCCCCGGAATCGGCATCTTCCCCGATGCGACCGAGTAGTCTATCCGACCCGCACCGACCTTAGGCCAGCGAATATATGCGGCATCAACATGCCACCGGTGCTGTTCCCGCGTTACTAGGAAGCGACTTACGGTCATTCCGGTACTGTGAATCTGGTACCCTCAGACTCCTGATGACTCGACGCGGCCGCCGCCTCATTTGCTCCTGTTTTCTATTTCTTGTCTGTTGGATGCTCCTACCCCTCGCTCAGGCTCAGGCAACCGACCCCAATCACAAGGAAGGGGTAGACATCTTCCGCCAGCTCATAGAAATCAACACCACCGATTCGGTGGGCAGCGTCACCGCCGCGGCCAAGGCCATGCAGCAGCGCTTCCTCGAAGCCGGCTTTCCGGCTGCGGACATGCAGTTGCTCGGCCCCAATGACCGCAAGCAGAACCTGGTCGTGCGCTATCGCGGAGCGACCGGTAAAAAGCCCATCCTGCTCATCGGTCATCTAGATGTCGTCGAAGCTCGCCGCGAAGACTGGACCACCGACCCGTTCCAGTTCGTAACTAAAGACGGCTACTATTATGGCCGCGGCACGCAGGATATGAAGGAGTCCGACGCCATCCTGGTCGAAACCCTCCTGCGCCTGCACCGCGAAGGTTTCCGTCCCGATCGCGACATCATCCTCGCGCTCACCGCCGACGAAGAGGGCGGCAAGTCCAACGGCGTCAACTGGCTCATCGAGAACCACCGCGACCTGATCGACGCCGAATACGTCCTCAACCCAGACGGCGGCGGCGTGGAACTGCACCACGGCAAAGCCACCATCTTCTCCGTCGACGCCAGTGAGAAGCTCTATGCCGACTACCAGCTCACCGTCACCAACCCCGGCGGCCACAGTTCGCTGCCCGTGCCGGACAACGCCATCTACGAGCTCGCCGATGGACTGGAGCGCCTCGCCCACTACAGCTTTCCCTTCGAGCTGAACGGCGTCACCCGCGACTACTTCCAGACCGAGTCAAAGATCATGTCCGGCCAGACCGCCTCCGACATGCGCGCCATCCTCAAGACACCCCCTGACCCTGCCGCCATCCAGCGCCTCGACCAGACGCCGGAGTACAACTCGACGCTGCGTACCACCTGCGTAGCCACGCGACTCGATGCCGGGCACGCCAACAACGCGCTGCCGCAGCGCGCCCAGGCCATCGTGAACTGCCGCATCCTGCCCGGCCACTCCAAGGAAGAAGTTCGTAAGGACCTCATCCGCGTGCTCAACAGCCCCAAGATCACCGTGCAGTATGTGGGTGACGGCGCAGAAGGGCAGGGCCAGATCTTCGATAAGGCGCCTGACAAGAAAGCCCTGCCCCCCGCTGCCATCAAGCCGGAGGTGATGCACGCGCTCGATCAGGTAGCCGGAAAGATGTGGCCCGGGGTGCCGGTCGTCTCCACCATGGCGGATGGCGCATCCGACGGTATCTATACCAACGCCGCCGGCATGCCGACGTACGGAGTCTCAGGCATCGAGCTGGAAAGCGACGATGTTCGCGCTCATGGCAAGGACGAGCGCCTTCCCATCTCGTCGTTCGATCGCGGCGTCGATTTCTACTACGACCTGCTCACAACTCTGACCGCCCCGAAATAGCGACGAGGTCCCTGCGCCAAGGAATCGCATCCTGTGAAGCTCCACTTCATCGACGTCGCCGCGATCGTCCTCTATCTGCTGGGCATTACCTGGTTCGGCCTCCGCTTTCGTAACCGGGAGCGGTCGCTGCGCTCCTACTTCCTCGCCGATCGCAATATCCCCTGGTGGGCCATCTCGCTCTCCATCGTCTCCGCCGAAACCAGCACGCTCACCATCATCAGTATCCCGGGGCTGGCCTACACCGGCGACTTCGGCTTCCTGCAAATCGCCATCGGCTACCTGCTCGGCCGTATCGTTGTCTGCGTGCTGTTCCTGCCCCGCTACTTCGAAGGCCAGCTTATGACGGCCTATCAGCTCATCGGAGAGCGCTTCGGCAAGGAACTGCATCGCTTTACCGCGGGCATCTTCCTGGCCACCCGTGCAGCCGCCGAAGGCGTTCGCATCTTCGCCGTCTCGATCGTCATCACCGTCGCCTTCGGCACCGGCACGATCCCGTCCATCCTGATCCTCACCATCCTCACACTCATCTACACCTTCGAGGGCGGTTTCGCTGCTGTGATCTGGACGGACGTGATCCAGATGATCCTTTACTTCGTCGGTACCATCCTTGCGCTTTGGACGCTAGGCACGAAGGTCCCCGGCGGCTGGAGCGTCATCCATCACACAGCCGCAGCCGCGCACAAGTTCACCGTCTTCCACTTCGCGCTCTCGCTTACCCAAACCTATACCTTCTGGGGCGGCCTGATCGGCGGCTGCTTCCTCACCATGGCCAGCCACGGGACTGAGCAGCTTGTGGTGCAGCGTCTGCTCGCCGCAAAGAACCTGGCGCAGTCGCAGGTCGCGCTGCTCGCCAGCGGCGCGATCGTGTTCGTTCAGTTCGCGCTCTTCCTGCTCATCGGGGCGGGGCTCTTCGTCTTCTATCCCGCCGGCACGCTCGCGCATGTGGGCACGGCAGATCGTCTCTTCCCGCTCTTTATCGTTCAGGACATGCCACACGGCATCTCTGGCCTGGTCATCGCCGCTATCCTGGCCGCTGCCATGTCCAATATGAGCGCCGCGCTCAATTCGCTGTCCTCCACCACCATGGTCGACTTCTATCTGCCACGTCATCCGGAGATGGAAGAGCGCGCCCGCACTCGCCTCTCGCGCATCCTCACCGCGGTTTGGGCCGTCGTGCTTCTGCTCCTCGCGGTCCTCTCGCGTACCGGGGGCCATGTCGTCGAGATCGGCCTTTCCATCGCCTCCGTCACCTGGGGCGAGATGCTCGGCGCCTTCCTGCTCGGCACACTCACGCGCCGCGCAAATCAGACCGGCACGATCATCGGAATGATCGTCGGGCTCATCGTAAATCTCATCCTCTGGCAGCAACCCGGCCCGTTTGCCATCGGCCACGCGTGGGCGCTGCCCAAGGTAGCGTTCATCTGGTACGTGCTGATCGGAGCGCTCATCACCACCTCCATCGGCTATCTCGCAAGCCTCCTGCTGCCGAAGCAAGAAAGGGCCCTCCCTGCATGATCCGCCACTGCCTCCATATTGTCCTCGCATCGTCTATCGCCATTCCCGCGTTTGCTGCACATGGCGCACAGCAGCCGGCGCAGACTCCTTCGCCCACGGCCTTCGCGCCCATCGACACCATGGTCAATGAAGCGGTCGCGCGTCACGAGCTGCCAGGCGCCGTTGTCGTTATCGGTCACGACGGTCATGTCATCTTCCGTCGCGCCTACGGTGAGCGTTCGCTGGTGCCCGCACGCGAAACGATGACAGAGGACACCATCTTCGATATGGCCTCGCTCACCAAGGATCTCGTCACCGCCACCGCCGTGATGCAGCTCTACGAACAGGGCAAGATCCGCATCGATGATCCGGTCGCGCATTACATCCCAGAGTTCGGTGCCAACGGCAAGCAGGACATCACCATCCGCCAGTGCCTCACCCACTACTCGGGCCTCGCGCCGGATCTCGACCTCACCGGCCCATGGCATGGCCGTCAGGAGGGCCTGCGCCGCCTCTTCGAGTCCGCTCCGGCCACGCCCGCCGGGGTCATCTTCCGCTACAGCGATGAGAACTTCATCGCCCTCGGTGCGCTGGTGGAGCGCGTCTCCGGCCTGCCGCTGGAGGTCTACGCGCAGCGCAACATCACCATACCGTTGGGTATGAAAGACTCTGGCTACCTGCCGCCCATGGAGAATCGCGACCGCATCGCGCCGACACAATACGTGGACGGGGAAGGCAACCTCTCCGACCACGGCACCATGCTGCGCGGCATCGTGCACGACCCCACCGCACGCCGCATGGAGGGCGTCGCCGGCCACGCCGGCTTCTTCTCGACCGCGGCCGATGTCTCGCTCTACGCACAGGCATTGCTCGATCGCCTCGCCGGCAGGCCCAGCAGCTTTCCACTCAACCAGCTCACGCTCGCCAAGATGACCGAGCCGGAGCAGCCCGCCACCGGCACATCTCTGCGCGGCTTCGGCTGGGACATCGATTCGCCCTTCTCCAGCAACCGTGGCACGCTCTTTCCCGTCGGCTCCTTCGGCCATACCGGCTTCACCGGCACGTCTCTCTGGATCGACCCGCAAAGCAACAGCTACGTCATCATCCTCACCAATGCTGTACACCCGGACGGTGGCGGTCACACTGTCGCGCTGCGATCGCGCATTGCCGATGCGGCGGCGCAGGCCATCGGAATCAAAACAGAGGAGAGCGGGCAGCTCGCGCAGCTGACCGGCTACAACGAATCACTGACTGGCGCGCGCCGCTGGCAAGCCCGTAATGGCGATGTCAAAACCGGCATCGATGTGCTCGAAGGGGAGAAGTTTCTCACCCTGCAGGCGCTCGGAAAAAAACACGGCGGCCATCTGCGCATGGGCCTGCTCACCAGTGCGGTTGGGGTTGATCGTGACGGCCATCGCACCATCGATGTGCTCGCACATGACGCGCACGCGGCTGATTCCGGCCTGACGCTCACCACACTCTTCAGCCCCGAGCATGGCCTCCAGGGCAATCAGGACACGGAAAGCATCTCCAACACAAAGGACGCCGTCACCGGCCTCCCGGTGATCAGCCTCTTCGGATCGAAGGAGAAGCGCCGCCCGTCGCTCGATACGCTGCGACACCTGGATGCGGTGGTGATTGATCTGGAAGATGTGGGCGTGCGCTACTGGACTTATGACGCGGCGATGGGCTACATGCTCGAAGCTGCAGCCAAATCCCACATCGATGTCGTCGTGCTGGATCGTCCCAATCCGGTGACCGGATCGTTCGTGCAGGGGCCGATGTCAGACATCGGGCGCGACAGCTATACCAACTACATGCCAGTACCCGTGCGCCACGGCATGACCATCGGTGAACTGGCGCGCTATTACAACGGCGAAGGCCACATCAACGCCGCACTCACCGTGGTGAAGATGCAGGGCTGGCAGCGCGGCGACTGGTTCGACTCCACCGGCCTCACCTGGATCAACCCGTCGCCCAATCTCCGCAGCCAGCGGGCCGCCGAGCTCTACACCGGCCTCGGCCTCATTGAGAGCAGCAACATCTCCGTGGGTCGCGGCACGGACACGCCCTTCGAACTACTCGGCGCGCCGTGGATCGATGCGCGCACCCTAGCCCGCACGCTCAATGCGGATATGTTGCCCGGCCTGCGATTCATGCCCGCCAGTTTCACGCCCGCTGCGCCGTATCCATATGCGGGTCAGCTCTGCCACGGCGTCTCGTTGATGGTGACGGATCGCAACACGCTCGACGGCCCGGAACTCGGCCTCGAGATTGCATCCGCTCTCTGGAAGCTCTACCCGAACGACTACAAGCTCGACGGCATCGATCACCTGCTGGTGAACAAATCTGTCCTCGACGCACTCCGCTCCGGCGAAGACCCCGAACGCATAGCAGGCGATTGGCGCATCGCTCTAGAAGCCTTCATGCAACGCCGCGCCGCCTATCTGGAATATTGAGCCACATATCCAGTGCCACGCTGAGTCCTGGCTGAATGCCACGATAAGTCGGGCCGAAGCTAAACACTCTCGTCATCCCGACTGGAGCAAAGCGAAGTGGAGGGATCTGCTTTCGTACAGCGCCGCCGCGCATCTGGAGCATTGAGGATGGCGACACATATGGTGTCATCCTGAGCAAAGCGAAGGACCTGCAGTTTGTCTGCGATGGGCGGTACACTCGTCCAGTGCGCATCTCTCATTTCGTTTTGCTCTTCGGGCTCGACATTGCAACAGCAGCGTTTTCGCAATCTGTCACGATTCCGCTCTGGCCCGGTACACCTCCTGGGGCATCAAACGTCCCCGCCGGCCAGCAGGAGCACGACACCACCAAGACGACGGACAACCTCATAGCGGGCAAGCGCGTCGCGCGCATCGGAGATGTCTCGAAACCGACGCTGGCTTTCTATCCCGCTCCATCCGGGAAGAACACCGGTGCCGCAGTGGTCGTTTTTCCCGGCGGCGCATTCCAGATCATCGCCTACGATCTCGAAGGTACAGAGGTGTGCGACTGGCTCAACAGCATCGGCGTGAACTGCGCGCTGGTGAAGTATCGCGTACCAAACGCCGGCCCGTTTCCCAAGTACACGCAGGACCTGGCCGATGCGCAGCGAGCTGTCCGCATCGTGCGTCAGCACGCGTCCGAATGGCAGCTCGATGCGAATCGTGTCGGCGTGCTCGGCTTCTCTGCGGGCGGCCATCTGGTCGCGGTGCTGGGCGCGCACGCAACGGATGCGATTTATCCGGCGATCGACGACGCGGACAAGCTCAGTGCCCGGCCGGACTTCACGCTGCTCATCTATCCCGGCTACCTGGAATCGGAGGATACCCATACCGTGCGGCCGGAAGTAAAGCCAGTCGCGCTCACTCCTCCCAGCTTTCTCATCCAGGCGGAAGACGATCCGGTGAAGGTGGAAAACGCGTGGGTCTACTACGAAGCGCTCAAGCAGGCGCACATTCCGGCGGAGATGCACCTCTACGCGAATGGCGGTCACGGCTACGGGCTGCGGCCCACCAAACTGCCGGTCACCCACTGGCCGGATCTGGCGGCTACCTGGCTGCGAACGCTTGGCATCACAACACCCTGACGCGGGCTGTTACCGGATCACCATTTCTGCTGTCTTACACATAGCATGACTTCCCATCTCAGCCGACGGACCGCTCTCCGGATGCTGGGATCGCTCGCCGCAACGGAACCGATTCTGCGAGCGCAGGCTCAGTGGGACCCGGCGCGACGCTACGGTCCGCCGCGCGCCACGCGCCGCATCACTATCGGCGGCGCTATGCTGCAGGTGGATTTCGCCACGGGCGCTCTCGATCTCAGCGACGACATCGTCGCAAAGCGTATCGAGATGGCGGCGCGGGCCGTGGTGACCTACTATGGCCGTTTTCCGGTGCCGCGTGACCGCATCCTCATAGTTCCCATGGCCGGCCGCGACGTACATGGCACCACCTGGGGCGACGTCGGCGGTTGGCCGGCCTTCACGCGCATCGGCCTCGGCCAGCACATCTCGGCCCAGGAGCTCACGGACGACTGGACCATCACGCACGAACTCGTTCATACCGCGTTCCCGAGCCTGCCCGATGATCAGCACTGGATGGAAGAGGGTCTCGCCAGCTACATCGAGCCCATTGCGCGTGTGCAGGCTGGAGAGCTGCCCGCCAAACAGATCTGGCGCGACATGCTCGACGGCATGCCCAAAGGCGAGCCGCAGCCCGGCGACGAAGGCCTCGACCGCACCCATACCTGGGGCAGGACTTACTGGGGTGGCGCGCTCTTCTGCCTTGTTGCGGATGTGCAGATTCGGGTCGCGACGTCGAACCGCAAAACACTTCAGGATGCTCTCCGTGCCGTCGTCGCAGCCGGCGGCACCATCGATCACGAGTGGCCGCTGACGCGCGCGCTGGAGATCGGTGATCGAGCAACTGGCACGCACGTCCTCACCGACCAATACCGTAGTTGGAGCACGTCGCCCGTGCAGGTAAATCTCGAAAAGCTATGGGAGCAGCTAGGCGTTCAAAAAAGCGGAGAACAAGTCGAGTTTTCGGCGAAAGCGCCATACGCAAAGATCCGCGAAGCCATCACCGCAGCTAAGAGTACCGCCCGTTCACCCGGGTAGGCTAAGTAAGCAGCGCGTGGCTTCCGCCAGTTACATATTCGTATGGCCGTGCCGCATCTCTTCGTTGAACTCCGGCTTGGTCAGCGAGAGTCCATGCGCCAGCAGCGCGCGATAGTGATCGGCCTCTGCGGCCAGCTTTGCGGTTGCGGCGGCAAACTCGCCATCGAGTGCCAGCCATCCTTCCTGTGCCAGCTGAGCCGCCTCTTCCTGCAACTCTTCCGGTGTCGTATTCAAATACTGCGCGTCGTATCCGTCGGCGATCCATACCGGCTGGTTGCCGCCCAGCGCCGAAGAGAGCCAATAGACCTTCGCCTTCAGGAACTCGCGGCGGGCCGCTTCGGTCGTGTCGGAGAAGATGAACTTCTTTTGCCAGCGGCTGTAGTAGCGCGTAGTCACCGGCACCGGCTGACGATTGCCCGACTTCAGCATCTCCAATTGCCCCTGGTCCAAAGTCTTGCGAACCGCGTTGTAGATGAATGCTTCCGCGTACGGCTGCTCCGGAGCAGCCACGACTTCTGCAAAGGTCACAGTCATGCTCGCTGCGACCTTCGTATGCAAGGGCGTTCCGCTCCCGTCATCCAGGCCCACCACACCATGCACCAGGTAGGTATCCGCGCCCGAGGTCGACAAATGGAACGGCCACTTGAATTCGCGGCATACCAGGGGGAGCCCGGCAAGCGTGACCATCGCATTCGGATTCCGATTCCGCAGCCGCTTTGCCGCTTGTTCCAGATACGTCGCCAATCCTTGCTTCTGATCGCCCGTCATGGGCGCGAAGCTTTCGCTCAGCTCCAGTGTCAGCGTGCGCTCGGCAGCGCTATCGGTCGATAACCCTAGCCGGAAGATCGAGGTCGGCTTCTCGTGGAAGTCCTTACCCTCGGTAACGGTCAAAATCGTAAGACCGGCCTGATGTGTGGCTCGTTCGACGGTCTGCTGCAATGTAGTGGACGCGAGTGTCATTCCAGTCCTGTTACGGGGAAATGCGGCGCGGTCAGACGGTCCTGCCGCCCAAGCCCTGCCTTGCTCATTGTAACGGGACGTCTCGCGACCGGCCCCGCACTATGCGCGCGCTGTCATGGGCAGGGCAGAACAGTCCGTGGCATATGCTGCCTCGTGCCGCACCTGCGCGGGCTTGCGCTCGCGCCGCCGCAGAAGCTGCTCTGCCATCCGTAGCTCTGCATCGATGGGAGCGCGGTCCGCTGCCCAGCGCGCCGCTTCGCTTAACCGCCGCCGCGCCTCTTCCAGTCGTCCAGCCTGGCGCTCCAGCACACCCAGCAGGAACAGCGCATCGGCGTGGCGTGGATCCATCTCCAGCACTTCCAGGTACATCGTTCTCGCCGCCGCTCTACGGCCTGCGCGGTGGTGCTCTGCCGCAATCTGCATCACGGCCATCAGAAGCTGCGTCACAGGGACAACAGGTCGGGGAAGAGCACTGGTCATCGAATCACCTCAGGAAAAGCAGTGTTCAAAATCTTGCCTGCGCACACCATAGCCGCTCTTCGCCTGACCTTCACTCGAAATGTTCCACGTTGACCAGTGCTCTTCCCTGATTGAAACAGCCATCCTTCGCCGAAAGTTCGCCATGACGAAAGTTTGATACATGTTTACTTTCGGGTTGCTTCGGAGGTCATGCTTTGCGCTCTCCTGCCGCTACCATAGGGCGATGCCGATCTCCAAAGCCAAACGGGCCGCAACCCAGGGCTCTCCTGCGGCCACCCCCCTCATGATTGCCGGCAATCTTCGCAACAGCGAAGCCACTGCCGAGGTGCGCAGCCCATATGACAATCACGTCATCGCATCGGTGTGTCAGGCCACGGGCGGCGATGCGGACGAAGCGCTGCGCGCGGCGGAACACGCCTTTGCCGAAACGAAATCGCTGCCATCGTGGCGTCGCGCCGCCATTCTTGAACACATCGCCGCCCGCATCGAGCGGGAAGCGCTCGACCTTGCCCGTGGTATAGCGCTCGAAGCCGGTAAGCCGCTTTCCGCCTCGCGCGCCGAAGTGCAGCGCGCGGTCCAGACCTTTCGCATCGCTGCCGAAGAGTCCAAGCGCATCGGCGGAGAACTGTTGCCGCTCGACTGGACCCCCGGCAACGAGAACCGCGTAGGCCTCATTCGCCGCTTTTCCATCGGGCCCATCCTTGGCATCACGCCATTCAATTTTCCTGTGAACCTGGTCGCGCACAAGCTCGCACCGGCCATCGCCTCCGGTAATCCCATCATCATCAAGCCCGCCCCGCAGACGCCGCTCAGTGCGCTACGACTCGGCGAAATGGCCGTAGACGCCGGCTGGCCCCGCGGAGCTATCAGCGTTCTCCCCTGCTCGAACGAGGTCACAGCCGGCATGCTCGCTGACTCGCGCCTCCGCATGCTCACCTTCACCGGCAGCGCCGCCGTGGGCTGGAAGCTCAAAGCAATGGCTCCGCGTCTGCGCTGCACGCTGGAGCTTGGCGGCAACGCGGCCATGATCGTCCATGAGGATGCAGACCTCGATCTTGCAGCGCAGGCGATCCTCACCGGCGGCTTCAGCTACTCCGGGCAAAGCTGCATCTCCGTCCAGCGCGTCTTCGTCCACAAAACGCGCTGGCAGACGCTCGCGCAGCGCCTGACCGAAGGCATTGAGCAAATGCACGCGGGCGATCCGCTCGACGAACAGACGCAGATTGGCCCCATGATCTCGCTCGCTGCCGCCGAACGCGCTGCCGACTGGATCGAGAAGGCTGTCGATGCCGGTGCGCGTCTGATCACCGGGGGAGAGCGCCGCGGCGCGCAGCTTTCACCCACGCTGCTGGCTAAAGTCCCGCACACCACACCGCTGTTCAAGGAAGAAGCTTTCGCGCCGGTGGTCTTTCTCAATCCCTACGACACCTTCGATGAAGCCATCGCCGCCGTGAACGATTCCCGCTATGGCCTGCAGGCGGCCGTCTTCACCAGGGATTGGGGCCGCATCACTCAGGCTTTTCGCGAGATCGACGCGGGCGCTGTGCTCGTCAACGAAGCGACCTCCTGGCGCGCGGAACACATGCCTTACGGTGGCATCAAAGAAAGCGGCACCGGCCGCGAAGGTCTTCGCTCGGCGATTGAGTCCATGACAGAAGAGCGCATGCTCGTTGCGCGGTTTTAGCGTGGCGACTCGTTCACTCGCTGCATAGTTTGTCATCCTGAACTTAAGCAAAGGTGGAGTGCGGAGCCTGCTGAATCGTCCCGTTTTGATCCTTGCGAAGCCTCGCTCGGCCAACACCGGTCTTCAATCTGCAATTTTTCCCAAAGTGGACCTACTCACCACCCCATGGGTGACGCGCATTTCACTTCTGTGTAGGTCGGGAATTCCTTACGTCATCGGATCATATGGACACGCGCTCGTTAGAAGCACGGAGACATTGTCCCTATGTTGCAAACCTTGATCTGCAGAAAGACGGCCCTTTGCGCAGCGTTCGTGCTGGCGATGCACGCGACTGCCTTTTCAGACACCCTTCGCAGCAGCTCCCAGTCCGCACTGGCTGCCGCAGAGCCAAGCCGGCTGGTTATCCGGCTCATCAATGTTGATACCGGCGAGCCCATGAGCCACCAGAACGTTGTGATCGAGTGGGACGCCGATGCGGAAGAGTCGCTCGTCTACGTGGGCGGCAAGGGGCGCGGCACGATGCAGATCGTGACAGGCGGCCAGATTTTCACGCTGAAGCCCGCGACAAAGGACTATGGCGACCCCAACCGCCTGGCCTACTTCAGTTGCAGCGGGCCAACGATTGCCGTGCCTGTGCAGCAGGCCGTCCACACGGGTTTCGTCGCGCACAACGAATGCAACACGCGCACGGTGCAGGTGAATCCCGGCGAAATCATCTTCTGGGCGCGCCCGCTGCCGCTCTGGAAACCTGATTTCCAATAAACATCCGGCAGTCCAAACGGCAGACCATCCCGTTTTCCACCGGGAGCGCGTAGACCTTCCAGGTGCAAAGCAAGTTCCTTGCATGAATGGCCGCGCCCACCGGCGTCAGCATCCAACCAGATGCGATCTATTCATCTGCAGGCAAGTTGAATGATCGTAAAGCCTCTCACGCAAACGAATCGGATATATGGCTGTCCCCTCAAAGACATCCGCCACCCTGCTTGCAGATCTGGACAAGTTGCAGCCCGGTTTGGAGTCCATCTATACCGATTTGCATGCTCATCCTGAGCTCTCCATGCACGAGACGCGAACCGCTGCCATCGCCGCGGACCGTCTTCGTGCCGCCGGCTATGAAGTGACTGCCGGCGTAGGGAAGACCGGCGTTGTCGGCCTTTTGCGCAACGGCGAAGGACCGACAGTCATGCTGCGCGCCGACATGGACGCGCTTCCGATTCAGGAAGCCACAGGGTTGCCCTATGCGAGCAAAGTCACAGTCACTGACAGCACTGGTCAGGTCACACCCGTCATGCACGCCTGCGGCCACGACATGCATGTGACCTGGTTGATCGGCGCCGCCACATTGTTTGCAAAATCACGCGATGCATGGAAGGGATCGCTCATGCCCGTATTTCAGCCCGCAGAGGAGACGGCGGCGGGTGCGCAGGCAATGATCGATGACGGGCTCTTCCAGCGCTTCCCCAAACCCGATGTCGTGCTCGGCCAGCATGTGATGGCCATGCCCGCAGGGGTGGTCGCGGGGCGCGCTGGAGCAACTACCTCCGCCGCCGATAGTCTGCAGATTCGACTGTTCGGGCGTGGCGCTCACGGTTCCATGCCGGAGGCCAGCATTGATCCGGTCGTGATGGCCGCGGCAACCGTGCTGCGCCTGCAGACCATTGTCTCGCGCGAGATCGCGGCAAATGAAGCAGCCGTGGTTACGATCGGCATGCTGCAGGCAGGGACGAAGGAAAACGTGATTCCGGATGAAGCAATCATCAAACTGAACGTGCGCACCTTTGACGAGGGCGTCCGTAAACGCGTGCTCGCCGCGATCGAGCGGATTGTCAATGCCGAAGCCGCCGCCTCAGGCGCTCCCAGAAAGCCGGAGATCACGAGTTTGGACCGCTATTCTCTCGTCACGAATGATCCGCAGGCGACGAGACGGGTGAGCGACGCGTTTCGTCAGCATTTTTCCGCCGAGCGCGTGCAGGAGACAAAGCCGACCACGGCCAGCGAGGACTTCGGTTCATTTGGGGCGGAATGGCATGTACCCTCCGTATTCTGGTTCGTAGGCGGCATTGACCGCGAAACGTATGCAAAGGCCGAAAAAGAAGGAAAGCTAGGCGAGATTCCGACCAACCACAACCCGCGCTTTGCGCCGGTGATCCATCCAACGTTGGAGACAGGTGTGGAGACCTTGGTCGTTGCCGCCCAGGCCTGGCTAACGGCATAATGGCGACTTGGTCGTCAACGGACATATCGTACTCAGTACGCTGTACGTGGTTTTCGATCTTGGCGGCACATTTGTATTCGCGCTCAGCGGCGCAACCGCCGGGGTAAAGCATAGGCTCGACCTCTTTGGCGTTCTCGTATTGGCTTTTGCCGCGGGAAACTCTGGCGGCATCGCCCGCGACCTGATGATTGGAGCCGTTCCTCCGGCTGCCATGTCCGACTGGCGCTATGTTGCCGTTTCCATGCTTGCCGGGCTGATTACGTTTTATTGGTATCGAAGCATTGACCGGCTGAGCAGCCCTGTGCTTGTCTTCGATGCCGCTGGATTGGCGCTTTTTGCCGTCGCTGGCGCAACTAAGGCGCTGGCCTTTCATGTCGGCCCGGTCGCGGCGACGCTCCTTGGCATGCTGACAGGAATCGGCGGCGGCATTATGCGCGATGTGCTCGTGAACGAAATCCCCACTGTCCTGCGCACCGAGCTCTATGCGGTGGCGGCTCTCCTGGGTGCGTCGGTGGTGGTCTTCGGCAGGCTGCTGCATTTTCCTGCCTACGTGGCGGCGATAGCGGGTGCAGTGTTCTGCTTCGGACTTCGGTTTACGGCCATGCGACGAGGCTGGCAGCTTCCGATCGCGCGCTCGTCAACAACAATCAGGCGATGAAACGAATCGCGGTCGCGCACACTTCAGGGATGCAACCTCGACTTTCCCTCCCAGATTTGTCTCCTCAGCGCGTTGGCAAAACCGTCCCGCGGCACTCGCCGAAGCCTATTCGCATCGCGCCCTCGCGCTCGCAGTAGCCGCGAAAGATCACCGTATCGCCGTCGTCCAGAAACTTTCGCGTCTCGCCATTGCGCAGAATTACGGGCTGCGCGCCGCGCGCCGTGATCTCCAGCAAACAGCCGCGTGACGTCGTCGCCGAACCCGATACCGTGCCGGTGGCCAGCAGATCGCCCGTGCGCAGGTTGCATCCGTTGCTGGTGTGGTGCGCCAGAATCTGTGCCAGCGTCCAGTAGAGCTCGCGTAGGTTGCTACGGCTCAGCAGAAACGGCGCTTCACCCGCCTGGTGCATTCGCGGCGTCTCCAGGTAGACCTCGAGTTGCACATCGAAACCGCCGCGCCGCTGATCGTCCCCGCCCGAGAGATACGGCAGCGGTGCAGGATCGCTCTCCGATCGCACGTATGCAGGCACGCGGAATGGTTCCAGCGCGTCGAGCGTCACCACCCATGGCGACACCGTCGTCGCAAAGCTCTTCGCCAGGAACGGTCCCAGCGGCTGATACTCCCAGCTCTGAATATCACGCGCCGACCAGTCATTGACCAGGCACAGTCCGAAGAGATGTTCGCGCGCTTCTTCAATCGGCACCGCATCGCTCAGCGGGTTCGCTTTGCCGACGAAGGCGCCCATCTCCAGCTCGTAGTCCAACAGGCGGCTCGGTGCGAACGTCGGCGCCTCTCCCGCTGCGCCAGCAATCTGTCCGCGCGGCCGCCTTACAGCCGTGCCGCTCGGCACAATCGACGAGGCACGGCCGTGATAGCCGATGGGCACATATTTGTAATTCGGCAAAAGAGGATTGTCTGGACGAAAGAGCTTGCCTACATTCGTCGCGTGGTAAATCGAAGCGTAGAAGTCCGTGTAGTCGCCGATAATGGCTGGCACCAGCATCTCCACCGAGCTCTGCGGTTTCAGTGCCGATTCCAGCGCAGCGCGGTGGCGCATCGTCTCCACGCGGGCCTCTTCGAGCATGGCGCTCAGTTGCTCGCGCAAAAGCCGCAGCGACGCGCGCGGCAGCGCCATCAGCGCGTTCAATGTCGTCTGCCGGCACGCTGCGATGTTCGCGTCGTCCAGGCCTGTCAGAATGCCCGCCGTTGTCAGCCTATGCAGGTCCAGCGCGCGGTCTCCGATGGCCACCACGATTCGCGGCTCGGCCTCTCCCGGAATCCGCGCCACACCGAATGGCAAATTCTGGATCGGGAAATCCGTCCCTGGCGCCTGGGCCGTCTTCACCCAGCTCCGCAGCGCGGGATCGCAGGTGTTTACAGCCATCCCAGCGCCCTCAGGTCTTCAATCGGCTCCGTGAAAGAACACGATCCGAAGCTGATGCAGAACTGTTCGCGCGCCTGCTGAATCTGTTCAGCCGTCAGTGTTACGCCACTGTTGTGCCACGTCATGCTCATCTCATCCATCGTAATGGCATCGGCGTCCCGTTCGCCTAGCATCCATGCTGCTTCCTGCCGCAGATCGGGCTCCTGCCACAGCAGCACGGCCGCGCAGAAGACGTTCACAAAGCCGTGCATCACAGCCTCCGCGCTATCCGGTTTGTAGGTGAGACGTTGCATTCCGCGCAGCGGATGGTGTAGCCCCGCCGTGGCTTTGAAGGCCACTCGCCGCTCGCTCGCAATCCGCAGGAACTCGAGCACTCGTGACTCCTCTGGGATTGCCGCTGCCGCCTCGCCGCCTGTCCGGATCTTCGCTCGGGCTCGGGCTACACCGATCGCCGGCAGCAGCGAGCGCCACGTCTCCGGTGGCGTCTCGAAATAGAGCTGATAGTTCTTGCCGAATACCTGCGCCGTGTCCTGAATCTCGCGAGCGTTCGGGGCCTTGACCTCGATGGTGTCGATGCTTCCTATGCCGCCTGCCCCGGACTCGTCCGCACCCGTGTTGAATCGCCCAACGGGGGCCGTATCAGCAGGTGTGGCCAGCACACTCAGGCTCCACGCGCTCGCGTCGATGCCCGCATTCCGCACGTTGTCGGCATACTCCTCCAGCCGGACCGCGGGCACAATGAGACGTCCCAACATCCACGAATGTTCGCCGCTTATGTAGCTGTTGTAGTTACGAACAGCAGCATCCATCGCCAGGCCGGCCGGCGGAAACAGTCCCGCGTAATCGATCAGCCCGCTCAGCAAGCTGTGCAGGGCATCATGTCCAGTACCGCTCAAGACGGATGGCCGGGTGGTGTAAAGCGGCGGTTCAGGCCCTGCCAGCACTCGAAGTAATTCCGCTGCAGCGTATTGCTTTCGAGCGCGTGCTTGGTGGTCTGCACCACAAAGCGTGTCTCGAACATGAAGGCCAGCGTGTTTTCCAGCCGCATCGGCTTCAACTCCGCATTGCCGGCCCTTTCGTAGGTTTCCGCGTCCGGCCCGTGACCGCTCATGCAATTGTGCAGGCTGCAGCCACCCGGCAGAAAGCCTTCCGCCTTCGCATCGTACTGGCCGAAGATCAGGCCCATGAACTCGTTCATCACGTTGCGGTGGAACCATGGCGGCCGGAAGGTGTGCTCCGCCACCATCCAGCGCGGTGGAAAGATCACAAAGTCGATGTTCGCTGTACCGTGGATCTCGCTCGGAGCCGTCAGCACGGTGAAGATCGAAGGATCGGGGTGATCGAAGCTGACCGTGTTGATCGTGTTGAAGTGCGCGAGATTATATTTGTACGGCGCATAGTTGCCATGCCAGCCCACCACATTCAGCGGCGAGTGCTCCATGCCGCTGCACCACAGCGAGCCGCCATACTTCGAAATCACCTCAACATGCTCTTCGAGGTTCTCGTACGCCGCTACCGGCGTCAGGAAATCGCGCGGATTCGCCAGCCCATTCGCGCCGATCGGGCCCAGGTCAGGCAGCCGGAACTGCTGCCCGTAGTTCTCGCAGATGTAGCCGCGTGCCGCCTTGTCCACCAGCTCCACGCGATATTTCAGTCCTCGTGGCAGCACGCAAATCTCTCCCGGCGCTACCTCCAGCTTGCCCATCTCGGTAAAGATGAGCAGCTTGCCTTCCTGCGGCACCACCAGGAACTCGCCATCCGCATTCCAGAAGAAGCGCTTATGCATGGAGCGGGTCGCGACATAGATGTGGATCGCCGCGCCCGATTGTATTGACAGGTCGCCATTGCCCCCGAGCGTCATGATGCCGTCCACAAAGTCGACTGCGCCCGGCGGAATGGGTTCTGGATTCCAGCGCAACTGGTTGGGTGAGGTGATGGCGTCCGGGTTCGGCCAGCCGCGGACCAGCCGCTGCGCCCGCACCGGCGTATACGGTTTGTGCACCGTCGAAGGACGAATGCGATAGAGCCATGACCGCCGGTTCTGTCCGCGCGGCATGGTAAAGGGCGTGCCGCTAAACTGTTCCGCATACAGCCCCAGCGGATGCTTCTGCGGTGCATTCTGCCCAACGGGCAGCGCGCCCGGCTCGGCCTCGGTAGCAAATTCGTTCAGGAAACCCGACTGATAGCGCAGCTCCGCCATGCCATTCCTCCGAAACACATGTTTATACCTGAAATGCCGTGAAGATGTCGGCGAGGATGTTCTCGGTCAGGCGAATCATGCCGCGTTACATTGGGAGCACGATCCAGACGTAATCCCAAAGGACGGAATGATCCACATCACGCGAGCCCCACGCGGCGCTAGTCGATTTCTGATCGCAGCAAGTTGTTTCTTCATCTTCTTCGCGGCTCTTCAAGCCCAGCCCGCCACGGCGCTCAAGCTCATTCCTATGCCGTGCGACGTGCAGCCAGGCAGGCTTCTCTCGCTCAATCGCGGCATCCTCATCCGGACCGGCTCCGGCGATGCCGAAGACCGGATCACCGTCGAAGACCTGCGCGCCACGCTGAAAGAGCGCGGCATACCGAGCCGTGCAGCAGGCGTCGTTGTCGAGCTGCTCCGCACGAAAACTTCCGCCGGCAGGGCGCTGCTCGCATCCGCGCACATCAGCCTCGACCCAGCGATGCACGACGAGGGCTACGTCATCCTGCCGCGCCGTCGCAGCCTCGCGGTCATCGCCGAGACCAGCGCCGGCCTCTTCTATGGCGCGCAGACGGTCAAGCAGTTAGTTGTCGGGAACGGCAAAGAAGCGCAGCTCCAGACCGCCACCATCCACGATTGGCCCGCGCTCTCCCATCGCGGCCTGGACGACGATCTCTCCCGCGGCCCCGTACCGACACTTGAATTCCAGAAGCGCCAGGTCCGCACTCTCGCCGCCTACAAGCTCAACATCTACTCGCCGTACTTCGAGCACACACTTCAATACTCCGCATCCCCGCTCATCGCGCCGCCCGGCGGCTCGATCTCGCCAGGCGATGTCGCCGAGCTCGTTCGCTATGCCGCGCAATACCATGTCACCGTCGTGCCGGAGCAGGAAGCCTTTGGCCATCTCCACAACGTCCTCAAGTACGAACAGTTCTCCGCCCTCGGCGAAACGCCGCACGGACAGGTGCTCTCGCCCGTCCAGCCCGGATCATTGGCACTCATCAAAGATTGGTTCACGCAGATCGCGCAGCAGTTCCCCTCGCCATGGGTGCACATTGGCGCGGACGAAACCACCGAGCTCGGCAAGGGGCAGACGAAAGACCTTGTCGCGCAGCACGGACTCGATCAGGTCTATGTCGATTTTCTGCGCCAGATCCACGACGCGATCCAGCCCACCGGCAAGCGAATCCTCTTCTGGGGCGACCTCGCATGGCACAACCCGGATCTGCTCTCCGCCTTGCCCAAAGACATGATCGGCGTCCCGTGGGTCTACGATGCCAAGCCCGATTTCGACAAATACATCCAGCCCTTCAACCGCGCCGGAATGGAGGTGTGGGTCGCCCCCGGCGTCAACAACTGGCGGCGTGTCTATCCCGACAGCAACATCGCTCTGGTCAACATCCAGCATTTCGTGCGCGATGGCCAGCGCCTCGGCGCGAAGGGCATGCTGAACACCGTCTGGAACGATGATGGCGAAGGCATCTTCGACGAGGACTGGTACGGAGTCCTTTTCGGCGCGGCCGCCGCATGGCAGCGCGGGGAAAGCTCCATTCCGCAATTCCAGGACGGCTACGGCGCGGCCTTCCACGGCGACCTGAGCGGCAAAGTCGATCAGGCTCAGGCCGAGATCATGGCCGCGCAGAAGCTGCTTACCGATAACGGCTTCCGCTTCGGCGCATCGAACGCGCTCTTCTGGGAAGATCCCTGGAGCCGCGAAGGCCAGCAGGATTCCGCCAAGCTGCTGCCCATCCTTAGAGATGTCCGTCTCCACGCAGAGAACGCGATCACGCTGATCGCACAGGCCCGCGCCGCTGCCCCGTTGCGCGAGCAGGAAGCGCTCGACGCACTCGCCCTGGGCGCCCGCCGCATCGACTTCATCGGTATGAACTTCCAGTTCGCCGACGAAATCGCCCACACCTACGCCGATGCCTATAGCCAGGCCGCCACGCAGCACGCGCGCGCCTCCAGCGATCTGGTCCAGATCAGCAACGCCAACGGCCGCTGCCAGGACCTGCGCGATGGCTACACGCTGACACGCGAGCTCTTTGAACAGGCATGGCTTCGCGACAATCGTCCCTACTGGCTGCAGAATGTGCTCGCGCAATACGACATGGCCATTCAGTTATGGATCGCCCGCGCGCGGCAGTTCGACGCTCTGCGCGCCCAGCTCCCCACCACCCACACACTGCCCAAAGCAGAAGAAATCGGTGTCCCCGTCGTCGATAGAGATTGATAGGCGTGAACAAGTTATAGCTATCTCTGAAATACTTATCTGTCACCCGGCCGAAGCGGCGCAGCCGCGCCGTGGAGAGATCCGCTTTTTGCTTTTCGTACGAAGGAACCTGCATGCGCATTCTGCTTACCGCCGGCACCCTGGTGTTGCCGGATTCTGTTCTCGCCGACCCATGGCTGCTCATCGAGGACGCCGTCGTCCACAGCTTCGGCTCTCGTGGCGATGGCTTGCCCCGGCACGATCAGCACCATGACCTTCCCGGCGCACTTCTCGCACCCGCCCTATTCGATATTCACGTACATGGTGCCGCCGGCCACGATGTAATGGAAGGCACCGCAGACGGTGTCGCGCACGTCAGTACCTTGCTGGCAAAACATGGCGTCGGCGCGTGGCTCCCCACGCTCGTCACTGCAGCGACGGACCGTTCCTTACGCGCACTTGAGGGACTCGCCACCCTCATCGAACAGCAGACGTTGCCCGGTGCCGTGCCGCTCGGGCTCCATATGGAAGGCCCATTCCTTTCCTACGCCAAACGTGGCGTGCATCCTCCGGAATACCTCCAGGCGCCTTCCATCGAGCTCTTTGATCGTTTCTGGCAGGCGGCGCGCGGCAATATTCGACTCATCACCATCGCACCGGAGCTGCCTGGCGCGCTCGAGCTCATCCAGCACGCGTCCTCGCTCGGCGTTCGCGTCAGCCTGGGCCATAGCGATGCGACTGCCGCCGAGACACGCGCGGGCATCGCCGCCGGCGGCGTCTCTGCTACCCACACTTACAATGCAATGCGTGGCCTGGAGCATCGCGAGCCCGGCATGCTGGGCGTGGTCCTCGATGACGAAAACCTCTTCGCAGAAATCATCGCCGACGGCCGCCATGTCGATCCCGCCGCCGTGCGCATCTTCTGGCGCTGCAAGGGTGCAGCCCGTGCCATCCTGATCACCGATGGCCTCAGCGCGACCGGCATGCCGGAAGGCCACTACACGCTGGGCAGCTTTGAGGTGGATGTAGTGAACGGTGTGTGCATGCATGGCGACGTGGTCGCGGGCAGCATCCTTACCCTCGATCGCGCAGTGCGTAACTTCGCGGACTTCACGCGTGCACCGCTCGCCACCGTTACCCGCCTCGGCTCGGCCAACCCCGCTGCTCTTACCGGCTTTGACCGGACCCACGGAGCCATCGCACCCGGCCGCCGTGCAGACGTCATCGCCTTCTCTCCGGAAGGGCAGCTCATAGCTACCTGCATCGCCGGCCAATTCGCCCGTATGCAATGACCCAGCGCACCGCCATCATCATCGGCGCGGGGCCAGCCGGTCTCACCGCGGCGCTCGAGCTGCTGCGCCGCGGCGGCAAAACGCCGGAAGGCGCTGCCGCCATCCGGCCCATCGTGCTTGAAGCGGATGATTCCATCGGCGGCATCTCGCGCACCATACGCTACAAAGGCAATCGCATGGACATAGGCGGGCACCGCTTCTTTTCGAAGTCGGACCGCGTCATGCAATGGTGGCTCGACCTGATGCCCATCGCCGACGAGGGCGCCGGCCACGCCATCATCTCCTATCAGAACCGCCATCGCTCGCTGCAGGCGCTCCACGTCCATACGCAGCCCGATGCTGATCCTGAGCTCGTGATGCTCGTTCGCTCGCGCCGCAGCCGCATCTACTTCCTGCGCCGCTTCTTCGATTACCCCATCACGCTCACCGCGGACACCCTCAGCAAGCTCGGTGCTGTACGCACCGCGCAGGTTGGTTTCAGTTACATCCAGTCGCGGCTCCATCAGCGCCGTCCGGAGAAAAGTCTCGAAGACTTCCTCATCAACCGCTTCGGCCGCCGGCTCTATCTCACCTTCTTCAAGTCCTATACGGAAAAGGTATGGGGAGTGCGCTGCGATCAGATCAGCGCCGAATGGGGCGCGCAACGCATCAAGGGCCTTTCGCTCACCCGCGCGGTGACACATTTTCTGAAGCGCACGTTCGCCGCGCGCTCCAAAGGCGCAGATCTCGCCCAGAAGCACACCGAAACCTCGCTCATCGAGCAGTTCCTCTACCCCATGCACGGCCCCGGCCAGCTCTGGGAGCACGTCGCCGGTCTCGTCCGCCAGCAGGGCGGGGAAGTCCTAACCGGGTGGCGCGCGGATCGCCTCATCACCGATAAGACAGGGACAGACGGTGCGCATCGCATCCTGGCCGTCGAAGCGCAAAGCAAAAACGGCGAACGCCGCCGCTTCGCCGCCGATTACTGCTTCTCCACCATGCCGATCGTCGAGCTGGTCCGCGCGCTTGACGAGACAGCGCCCGCCAATGTGCGGGAAGTCGTCGATGGCCTCATGTACCGCGACTTCATCACGGTTGGCCTCCTGCTCGACCGCCTGCTCGTCACGGAGCCCGACGGCTCGCCGCTCAAAGACACCTGGATCTATGTGCAGGAGCCCGACGTGCTCCTCGGACGGTTACAGATCTTTAACAACTGGAGCCCGCACATGGTTGCCGATCCGTCGAAGATCTGGGTCGGTCTCGAATATTTCTGCTATCAGACTGACGAGCTCTGGCGCATGCCGGACGAAGAGATCATCCGCTTTGCAACCCGGGAGCTGGCAAAGATCGGCATCATCGATGCCGCCGATGTGCGCGACGGCCATGTCGTTCGCGTGCCCAAGACGTATCCGGCCTACTTCGGAACCTACGATCGTTTCGGGGAGGTCCGCGAGTGGCTCGATCCGTTCGAAAACCTGTTCCTCGTCGGCCGCAATGGCATGCATAAGTACAACAACCAGGACCACTCCATGCTCACCGCCATGACAGCCGTCGACAACATCCTCGCCGGCGTTACCGACAAGAGCACGCTATGGGAGATCAACACCGAGCAGGATTATCACGAAGAGAAGTAAGAGGCGACGGCAGCTACCAGATACGGTCCACGCCATAACGATCGAAGATCGCATCGCTGGAGACGATCGAGAGCTTTTCTGCCCTCGCCTGGCCGATGAGCAGCCGGTCAAATGGATCGCGATGATGCAGCGGCAGATCGAGAATGCCGGATATGTGGCGAAACTCGATTCCGAGCAGCAGGAAGCCTTCAAGTCCAAGCTTGGCGGGGCCTTCCATCAGTAGAGTACCGGCTTGCATCTTTCCGGCTTTTACCTTGATCGCAAGCTCCCAATAACAAAGGAGCGACACGAAGGTTTCCTCGCTCCTCTTGATTGTTTTCAAGGCTCGCGGTGAAAGGCGCTCTTCCTGATAAGTCCACCAATAGTAGGTGTGTGTATCGAGCAGCAGCCTCAGAGAGCGCCCCATTCACGCAGCTCTTCGTCTGTCATCGGATCCCAGGCATCGGGCGCTTCCCAGCCCTGCCCTTGAAGACGGCCCGGCACCCGGTTTGGCTTTTTGGCGGGCTTTTCCAGCACCAACCGCGCCACCGCTTTATCGCCGCGTGCGATGATGACTTCGTTGCCCTCCTCAACCTCTTTGAGCAGCCGGGAGAGATGGGTCTTCGCCTGATGTACCGTGTACTGCATGCTTAGCTAAGTTACCGGACTAACCAGCAAAATGCAATCAGCATCCAACGCCTTCTCCTGATGACCATCCTCACCTTCACCCTCGCCATCCTCGGCACCTCGCTCCTCGCTGGTCTCCTCGGCGCGCTCACCGGACTCGGCGGGGGCGTCGTTGTCGTACCCGTGCTCGCGCTGGCGTTCCACGTGGACCTGCGTTATGCAATCGGTGCCTCGCTGATCTCCGTCATCGCCACCTCGTCCGGTGCTGCTGCGGCCTATGTCCGCGACGGCTTCTCCAATATCCGCATCGGCATGTTCCTCGAAATCGCAACCACGCTGGGTGCTCTGGTCGGCGCATATCTGACGGCGATTGTCTCCACCAAGGCCATCGGCATCGTCTTCGGAGTCGTGCTCCTCTACTCGGCGATCGCGAGCTTTCGCGGCCGGCACGGGGACGCCCCGCCGCCACAGAGTGACGGCCTTGCAGAGCGGCTGCGGCTTTCCGGCGCCTATCCCACTGAAGGCGGTGTGCTCCAGGCATATGTTGCCCAGCGCGTCCCTGCCGGCTTCGGCATCATGTTTCTGGCCGGCGGCCTCTCCGGGCTGCTTGGCATCGGCTCCGGCGCCGTAAAGGTGCTCGCGATGGATCAGGCCATGCGCCTGCCCTTCAAGGTCTCAACAACAACCAGCAACTTCATGATCGGCGTCACAGCTGCCGCCAGCGCAGGGATTTACATCAGCCGCGGCTACGTGCTTCCGTCGCTCGCCATGCCTGTGATGCTCGGAGTCCTCGCCGGATCGCTCCTGGGGTCGCGCATTCTCGTCCGCGCCCGCGTCTCCACACTGCGGAAGATCTTTGCCTTTGTCATCGTCGCGCTTGGTGTTGAGATGATCTACTCCAGCCTCACGGGAAAGTTCTGATCCTAATGAGACATACTCCAACCCGTCAGGAAGACCAGCGCATGGAGATCGCGATGGGCCTGCTGCTGCGTATCGGTGTTATCGTCGCGGCCCTGCTCGTCGCCGTTGGCGGTGCGCTGGTGCTGCGCCATCCTGCATCGGCGGTGCCGAACTATACGGTGTTTCATCCGCCGGGCGCGCATGCAGCAATAGCCTCTGCGAATGTGCCTTTCCGTTCCATCTCAGGCGTTCTTGAGCAGCTCCACACCGGCAGCGGCAGCAGCATCATCGCACTAGGTCTGTTGGTGCTCGTCGCTACACCTATCGCGCGCGTAATTTTTGCGATTATCGGCTTCGCCCGCGAACGCGATCTGCTCTACACAGTCGTCAGCCTGATTGTGCTGGGCATCCTCGCCTTCGGTTTGGTGCACGGCAGCTGATTCCCTGAGTTGCCGCCGCTACACCATCCCCTGCCCGCAACGCACGCAATATCGCGCGCCTGCCGTCTGCACCGTTCCGCAGGCCGGGCACGCCACCATGGCTGCGGGCGCAGGCGGCAAGACCGTTCCCTGCACCACAGAGTGGGCAAGCATAGCCGCCTGCTCTGCGTTGAAGCGCCGCACCCGCCCCGGCATAAAGAACGCTTCGATGATTCCTAGGATGGCCGGAATCCCGGTCCAGAACAGCACCAGGTAGAGCACGCCGAGCCCATTGCGCCGCAGATAAAAATGATGCGCTCCAAAGCTCCCCAGCAGCACTGCCAGCAGCACGCCAAGCAACTCATCCCGCTGCGTACTCGGATAGTAGACGTTGAACGTCGCCTGCTGCTCTGCTGTCATCTGCGGCATCGCCATCGGAGTCGTCATTGCTTCTGTCCCGTCCTTTTGCCCTGCGAACCGGGCATACTCACAACTACGCACCTCCGCGATGTATGGTTCCGTAACGTCGCGTCCTATATTGAACCCTCACTCGCGATACCGCATCGAACTTCCATATGAGCACCGCACCCACTATCTCCGCACAATCCAGCGGCACCTTCTCCCTCGGCGGCAAGACTTCGGTCCACCGCCTCGGATTCGGCGCCATGCGCCTCACAGGTGAAGGCATCTGGGGCGAACCCAAAGACCGCGCGGAGGCGAAACGCGTCCTTCAGCGTGCGGTTGAACTCGGCGTCAATTTCATTGACACTGCCGACTCCTATGGGCCTTACATCAGCGAGGAGATCATCGCGGAAGCGCTCCATCCTTATCCCAAGGGTCTCATCCTCGCCACCAAGGGAGGTCTGGTGCGTACGGGACCGAATAAGTGGCTTCCGGTTGGCCGTCCGGAATACCTGCAGCAGGAGGTCGAGATGAGCCTCCGCCGCCTCAAGGTCGAGCGCATCGACCTCTGGCAGCTCCATCGCATCGATCCCAAAGTGCCGGTGGAAGAATCACTCGCGCCGATCAAAAAGCTGCAGGAACAGGGCAAGATTCTCCACGTCGGCCTCTCGGAAGTGAAGCCGCACGAGATCGATCAGGTGCGGAAGTTCATCGAGATCGTCAGCGTGCAGAACCAGTACAACCTTGGCGACCGCCAGCACGAAGACGTCGTCGATTACTGCACCCATCACCAGCTGGGCTTCATCCCCTGGTTTCCGGTCGCGGCCGGCAAACTCGCGCGCCCCGGCGGCCCGCTCGATGCCGTGGCAAAGAAGCACGGCGCCACCACGGCACAGCTTTCGCTCGCGTGGCTTCTGCATCGTTCGCCGGTAATCCTGCCCATCCCCGGCACATCGTCAGTGAAGCATCTGGAAGAAAACGTCGCAGCCGCCTCAGTCCACCTCGACCCCAACGAGTGGAAGACCATCGAAGCAGACGCGAAGCAGAAGTAGTCGTAAGCACCAGCAGAGGGCAGCCGCGCACGAGGCTGCTCTTTGTGCGTTGCGACGGCGTGACGCAACGATTCACAGCAACAGCGGGAGCGAATGCAAGCCTATATCGTCGAACAACCGAACGGAGAGTTTCGAAAGGTCGATCTTCCGCGCCCTGAGCTCAGGGCGAATCACGTTCTGGTCAGAGTGCAAGCCAGCGGCGTCAATCCGCTCGATGCCAAAATCCGTGCCGGCCAGGCGGAGCATGCGAAACAGCCGCTTCCGGCGGTGCTCGGACTGGATATGGCCGGCGTCGTGGAAGAGGTGGCGCCCGGCGTCACTGTCTTCAAACCGGGCGATGAGGTCTACGGCATGGTGGGCGGTGTTGGCGGTTTGCAAGGGACACTTGCAGAATTCATCGCTGCCGATGCGAATCTGCTCGCACACAAGCCACGCGTACTTTCGATGCGCCAGGCGGCGGCGCTGCCGTTGATCACGATCACCGCCTGGGAGGGCCTGGTCGACCGCGCGAAGGTTCACGCCGGCCAAACCGTGCTGATCCATGCAGGAGCTGGCGGCGTTGGTCACATCGCGCTGCAGATCGCGCGCGCCTATGGAGCACATGTCTTCGCCACCGTCTCTTCAGAGAAGAAAAAGATCGTGGAGGATTTCGGCGCCACCCCGATTGACTATCGCTCATCTTCCGTTGAGGAATACGTCGCGGTGAATACGGCGGGGAAGGGCTTTGACATTGTTTACGACACGGTGGGCGGCGCAACGCTCGATGCATCCTTTGTGGCGGCAAAGCGCTACACCGGCCACGTCGTCAGTTGCCTGGGATGGGGATCGCACTCACTCGCACCGCTCTCCTTCCGCTCCGCTACCTACTCAGGCGTGTTCACGTTGCTGCCGCTGATTACCGGCGAAGCCCGAGCGCATCATGGCCAGATACTCGCCAGCGCAGCGGCACTCGTCGAGGCAGGGAAACTGCGGCCTATGCTCAATGAGCAACATTCTTCGATTCGCGACATCGGTGCCGCGCATGCCCTCGTTGAATCCGGCGCCACGGGAAAGGTTGTCGTCGAATTTTGAGAGGCAAAGATGGCCGTGAAACCACCTATGCATTGAATGCTGTGAGCTGTGGCCTCTCAGCAGACCGAGCAGAAGATCGCTACCTGCTTTCGTTCGCCAGAGAGCGCAGCGCGTACCGGTAGGCCAAGACTCGAAGCGTCGGCCGACGATCCGTATAAGCCGAAGTAAGATTCTCCGCTTGCGCTCACCGTTCTCATAGTGCTACAGTCTGTAGCACTATGAACAGTAGCACTTCCGCCCATCCAAATCCGGAAGCCCACGCCCAGGAACACGACCCCGCAAGCCTCGGCGAACTCGAGCAGGCCATCCTGCGTATGGTCTGGCAGGAGCGTCAGGCCACCGCCGAGCAGGTCCGCGAGCGCCTCCACTCCCAAGGCCGCGTCCTGAAAGAGTCCACGGTCCGAACTGTCCTGCGCCGGCTCGAAGAGAAGGGCTATCTCGCCCACACCGTCGAGCAGCGTACCTATCTTTACCGCGCTGCCGAAGACGGCCGCTCCGTCGCCGGCCGGGCCGTGCAGCGCATCGTCGATCGTTTCTGCGGCGGCTCCGTGGAAGCGCTCCTCGTCGGCATGGTCAGCGCCGACGTGCTCAGCGAAAACGAGTTGCAGCGCCTGGCCGCGAAGATCGCGCGCGCGAAGACAAAAACAGGCAAGTCAAAGTAGAACGGCGCAGAACGGTATCGCAGTCAGCGAAGGAGAAGTCCAGATGAGCATCGTCAGTGTTCTCGGAGAGTCGGCAGTTCGTTCGCTTGCTCTGGCTCTGGCTGTTTGGGTTGTGCTGCGCCTGCTGCGCGTACAGCACGCGCGCATCAGCAAACGCGCCTGGACAGCCGTCCTCATCCTCGCGCTTGCCATGCCCGCGCTCGTCGCACTGCACATCCCGTCCTTCTCCTTTACAGCGTTGTGGGCAACGCCGCGGACGATCCTGGTCAGCTCCACGCCTGTCTCTGCATTTCGTTCGGACGTAACCCCGCCCGCAAACAGCGCCGCCGTCAAGCAAACTGCCGCATCGCCGGCTGACGTAGCTCCCGCCGTTACGCTGAGCGTGCCGGTTCCGCGCGCACTGCAGGGCCCACCCACGCTCATTCCGCACATCGCTTTGTGGCAAATCGGATTCGCTGCCTATCTCGCCATCACCGCGCTGCTGTTGCTTCGAGTGCTCCTCGGTCTCTCGCTCGCCGCGCGCCTATGGCGCCGCGCGCAGCCCTTCGCCACATCTGAAACCGATCTTCCCGTCCGCCTTTCAGTCGATCTCCGCTCACCCGCCACCGTCGGCCATGGCATCCTGCTGCCGCTCGAGGCTGTCGGGTGGGATGACGCCACGCTGCGCACCACGCTTGCGCACGAGACCCAGCACATCCGCGAAGGCGACTTCTACCTGCAGCTCGCCGCAACCCTGCATCACTGCTTCTTCTGGATCAGCCCGCACGCCTGGTGGCTTCGCCCGCAGCTCTCCCGGCTGAGTGAGACTATCTGTGACCGTGCGGCCATTGCCTCCAGCGGCGACGGCCTCAGCTACGCGCAACTGCTCCTTCGCTTCGCAGCCGCGGAGCAGGCGCCCGCCGGCATGGTTGCCATGGCGCAATCCGCAGGACTCCGCGAGCGCATCGATCGCCTCATCGCCGACCCGGAGCTTGCCGGCGCGTTTCGCAAACGTCGCGGCCAGGCCATCGCCGCTGCCGCACTGCTCACTGCTGCCGCTCTCGTAGCAGCGGCCTCCGTCCACATCGTTCAGCCGCAGACGGTGGTGCTCGCTTCGCCACAGGCACCCGCCGCTCCGGCAGCCCCGCAATCTCTTCCTGCGCCTGACGCCCCTCCCGAGCTTCCACCTCTTCCCGAGGCAGATGCCCTTCCCGCTCCTGCGCCGGGCGTCGGAATCGGCGTTGGTGAAGGTGCCGGAAGCGTGCAATCGCCGGACGGCGTTGTCCGGGTCGAGCCTCACGTCGTAGTTCACGGTCTGCCATCCGATCTTCATTTGCAGGTGAATTCCGATGGCATGCCTTCCGTTCTTGCACTCGGCCCGATGACCGCCGTCGCGCCGATTGGTCCCATGGCGATGGTCCAGCCCCGAGTCACCGTTGACACGCATTTGCAGGTCATGGCCATGCCGCGCGTCCTCGCCTTTGAATCGGGCGATAACGATGTAATGGAGCTCGGCGACCATGGCTACGCTATTTGCGGCCCGGACAACCATGGCACCGTCCACGATTGCGAGCTCAACGGCTACAGCCTCAAGGACCATAAGAACGGCGCGGTGCTCTTCGAGCGCGACGGCAAGACTTACATCATCGACGATCCAGCGCTCGTGAAACAGGCGCAGGATGCCTATGCGCGCGTAGGGGAACTGGGCAAACAGCAGGGCGAGCTCGGGGCAAAGCAGGGCAAGCTGGGCGAGCAGCAGGGAGAGCTAGGTGCCTTACAAGGCGAGCTTGGAGCAATGCAGGGCCAACTGGGCGCGATGCAGGGCCATTTCGATATGCCCGACGTCCATATTCAAATGCCCGAAGGCTTCGATCAGGCGGTCCAAAGCTTCACCGACAGCACGACCAGACTTGCGCTTGACCAGAAGCTCAGCGACGCCGACCGCGCGCGCCTCGAAGCCGAGCAAAAAGAAGCGCAGGCGAAGTTCGACAAGGCCATGGCCGACTGGAAGGCGCAGCAGCCCCAGCGCGAAGCCATGGAAAAGCAGATCCGTGAGCAGGCCGAGCAGATTCGCAAGCAGATGGAGCCACTGGTCGAGAAAATGCGCGGTCTTGGCGCCAGGCAGGGCGACCTCGGCCGGATGCAGGGTGTGTTGGGACGCCAGCAGGCGCTGCTCGGCATCCAGCAGCGGGACGCCAGCCGCGAAGCCGACCGCAAGATGCAGTCACTGATCGATCAGGCGATGAAAGAAGGCAAAGTCCACCCGGCGCAATAAGGCTAGCGAGGCCGCCGACCTCTAAATTCGTCCTCCCGACCGGAGCCGATCGCTCGAAGAGTGATTGGTGCAGTTGAAGGATCTGCAAATCAGCGAGTCAGCCGGCCCCCCTCATTCGTCATCCCGACCGGAGCGAAGCGAAGTGGAGGGATCTGCTGTTTTCACAATCCGCCTCCCATCTGGATAATTTCTCTGGAATGAACGCCGCAAAGCAAAACGAGGGAGCCAAGGGCTCCCTCGTTTCCATGCTGACTCGCTAAGGTCAGATCTCTTTCACCCCATCCACAAACGCCTTCAGCCGTCGCGACCGCGAAGGATGCCGCAGCTTGCGCAGCGCCTTCGCCTCGATCTGCCGGATGCGCTCGCGCGTCACCTGGAAGCTCTGCCCGACTTCTTCGAGCGTGTGCTCGGAGCCGTCCTCCAGGCCGAACCGCATCTTGATCACGCGCTCTTCCCTCGGGGTCAGCGTGCGCAGCACCTGCGAGGTGTACTCCTTCAGGTTCACGCTGATGACCGCCTCGGACGGAGACACCGCCTGGCGATCTTCGATGAAGTCGCCCAGGTGAGAATCTTCCTCTTCGCCAATCGGCGTTTCGAGCGAGATCGGCTCCTGCGCAATCTTCAGCACCTTGCGCACCTTCGCCACAGGGATATCCATCCGCTTGGCAATCTCTTCGGAGGTAGGCTCGCGTCCCAGCTCCTGCACCAGTTGCCGCGAGGTGCGGATCAGCTTGTTGATGGTCTCGATCATGTGCACCGGAATACGAATGGTGCGCGCCTGGTCGGCAATCGCACGCGTGATCGCCTGCCGGATCCACCATGTCGCATAGGTCGAGAACTTGTAACCGCGGCGGTATTCAAACTTGTCCACCGCCTTCATCAGGCCGATGTTGCCCTCCTGAATCAGGTCCAGGAACTGCAATCCGCGATTCGTGTACTTCTTCGCGATCGATACCACCAGGCGAAGGTTGGCTTCAATCAGCTCCCGCTTCGCCCGCTCGGCGTCCATGTCGCCCTGGATCATCTCGCGCTGCGTGCGCTTCAGGTCGGCAATCGAGACACCGATCTCCGCTTCCAGCCGGTCCAGGTCCGTTTTGCAGTTGCGCTGCTGGCGCCGGTACTCCTTGCGCAGCTCTTCGCTTTTCGAGGCGTCGAACTTCTGGTCCAGCGACTTGATCTGCCGCTCCAGCGTGCGCATCGAATCGACCGTCTTGTTCACCTTGTCGAGCAGCCGCTTGCGCTCGGCGTTGGTGTACTTCAGCTCGCGCACAATCCGGGACACCATCACGCGCTCGCGACCCATCAGCCAACGCGTCTTGCGATGTTCCTTGGCCTTCGTCTTCGGATTGACCGTCTCCAGCTTTTCGAGCAGCGCCTGCGCCTTCTTCTGGTGCTTCACCAGCGTGTCAACGCGGCCCACCGTCGCCTTCACGCGCGCCTGCAGGACCTCTTCCGTGATCTCCTCTTCATCGAAGATCACCACTTCCTTGATGTTGCGCACGCCGCGCTTCAGGTCTTCGCCCAGCGCCACGACTTCGCGGATCACGATGGGCGATCGCGAGATCGCCTTCAAAACGCGAAGCTGCCCGCGCTCGATGCGCTTGGCGATTTCCACTTCGCCCTCGCGCGTCAGCAGCGGCACCGTGCCCATCTCCCGCAGGTACATGCGGACTGGGTCGTTGGTCTTCTCGAGTGTTCCCGGCGTCAGGTCCAGCTCAACGTCGTCGCCCTCTTCGGCGTGTTCCGCGTCAAACTTCTCCCCCGCGCCAAACTTGGGCTCGCCTTCGAGCAGGTCGATGCCCTGGGTGTTGATGGTGGTGATGAGATCGTCAAGGTCATCCGCCGAATGCATGTTGTCCGGCAGCAGGTCGTTTACCTCGCCATACGTGAGGTAACCCTTTTCCTTGCCCTGATCCATCAATTTCTGAATATCGTCTTCGAACTTGTCTTCAATCGCCAAAGCGCGCCTTGTCTCCCCGCGTTATTTCGCCGCTGCGCAGCCGTATCGCTGCAATAGTTTGTCTGGACAAACCCGTACTGTCCTTTGAGTGAAGATGCGCGATAAGGGCCAACCTAAGGTGGCAAATCCCGCGGCCTGACCGGCAATCAAGCGGGCTGGTGGACGCACACTTCAAGACAGAGATTGTCAGGATACCACGCAGTCCGCCTCGGGCCTTATCAAATCCGGCCGGAAATCCATTCAGATCAGCGCTTCTATCCTCAAGTATTAGATGTATTTCTGCCCGTTTCGTTTCATCGCAAGATGCCGCCAGGGCACGTTTTCCGGGTGTCCTCAAGCCTGCTCCAGCAATTCGCGCATCCGCTGGTCCAGCTTGTGCAGTTGCCGGTCCAACTCCATTCGCTCGGTAATCAGCTCCGTCACCTTCGTCAAGTCCCCGCGGCGTTCTGCATCCGCAATCTCACTGCGGATTTGCCGCTGCCTCCGTTCGGTAAAGTGCTGTTCCAGCGTCGCCAGAGCCATCTCCAGCTCATGCCGGCTGACCGGTTCGCCCTCCCGCATCAGTAGTTGCGCCACCATCGTCCGCTCTGCCGTTCCGACGGCCTCCAGCGGATCAGGCTGCTCCCGCTCGGCCAGCGCCCGTAACGCCGTATGGATGCCAAGTCCTTCAAAATGCGCCGGTTGCTCGGTCATCGCATGGCCGGCCCGCTGGAAAGTCTCGCTCTCCGGCGTCCCGGCCAGCGCCCGGACCAGCACCCGCTCGCATTCCGAGAGGGTCGCCACCGCCACGCTCTGGATATGCCCCTGCCGCTTTGCGGCCGCCTGCTTCAGCTCCTGCCGCAGCACCGCCGAATCGATTCCCAGCTTCTGCGCCGCGTCCTGCGCAAACTCGTCCCGAACGATGGCATGCGGCATTCGCCGGATGTGTGGCAGCAGAAAATTCACCGCCTCCACTTTGCCCTGGGCCGTCCGCACTGGAAAAAGCTTCCGCGCCCGCTCAATCAGGTAATCCGAATGCCGCACCGCCTGCTTCAGCGCCTCGGCGTAGGCCTGAATGCCCCGTTCCCGCACAAACCGGTCCGGATCCAGCCCGCCTTCGAGCGTCACCACCCGTACTTCGAAGCCCTCTTCCGTCAGCAAAGCAATCGACTTCTCCGCCGCGTTCGCCCCCGCCGTATCCGGATCGAAGTTCACTACCAGCCGCGTGGTGTAGCGTCGCAGCAGGCGCGCCTGCTGCTCGGTAAAGGCCGTTCCGCTGGTAGCGATCACCGGCGTCACCCCGGCGGCAAAGACCGAGATGCAGTCCATCTGGCCCTCAACCAGCAAGGCAAAGTTCTGCTGTCGGATCGCCTGCCGCGCCTTGTCCAGGTTGAACAGCACCTGCCCCTTGGAATACAGCGGCGTCTCCGGCGAGTTCAGGTACTTGGGACCGCCCTTCTCGTCCGAATCAAGCGCCCGCGCCGTAAACGCAATCACCCGGCCGCCCTCGTTCGCGATCGGGAACGTGATCCGCTTGCGAAAGCGGTCGTACAGCCGTCCGCCGCCGTTCTTGCCCTCGCCTTCCTGCTCCTTGTAGCTGAACAGCCCCGACGCCCGCAGCACATCCTGCGGTGCAGCCCCGCTCAGCTGGTCGCGCAGCCCGCCGAAGCCATCCGGCGCATATCCGATGCGGAACTTCGCAATAGTCTCCGGCTTCAGCCCGCGCCCGGTCAGGTACTCGCGCGCCCTCGCCCCCTCGGCAGACTTCAACTGTTCTTCAAAGAACGCCGTCGCCTGCTCATGCAGCTCCAGCAGCCGTCCGCGCAGCCGGCTCTCCGCCGCCTCTTCCGGCGAGTTGAACTCCCGCTTCGGCAGCGCAATCCCGCACTTCTGAGCAACGATCTTGATCGCCTCCGGAAAGCCGACCTTCTCGATCTCCTGCACGAACTTGAAGACATCCCCCGACACCCCGCAGCCAAAGCAGTGATAGAACTGCCGCGTCACATGGACGGAGAAGGAAGGCGTCTTCTCGCCATGGAAAGGGCACAGCCCCTGGTAATTCTGCGCGCCGGACTTCTTCAGCGTGATGTACTCGCCGATCACGCGGACAATGTCCGCCTGCTGCTTCACGCTTTGGGCAAAATCTGACATGGAGGAGATGGCTCTATTTTTACCTCCTTGCCAGGAGAACGGTGTGGAAAGTGTGTTCCCGGCCCGGGATCCGCTCCAGAAACCACGAACCGACCGCCATCGGGCAAGTTCAGCTAGAATCCATCCGGCCCCTTCAGTCCTAAGGAGATCCGCGTCATGACCGAATGGAACGCCCAGGAATACGACCGCCTCGCCGCCCTCCAGGATGCGATGGGTGCCGAGGTCCTCTCAGTCCTGACACTCAAGGGAAATGAGCGCATCCTCGACATCGGCTGTGGCAACGGCAAGACCACCGCTGCCATCTCCGAGCGCGTCCCGCAGGGCTCCGTGCTTGGCGTAGACGCCTCAGCCGAGATGGTCGCCTTTGCCAATGAGCACTGGACCGCCATCCACCCCAATCTTCAGTTCGCAGTTGCGGACGCCCGTCATCTACTCTTCAAGCAGGAGTTCGACCTCGTCGTCTCCTTCAACGCCCTGCACTGGATCTCCGATCAGGCGCAGCCACTGAAGGGAATTCACCAGGCCCTCAAGCCGGAGGGCAAAGCCCAGCTGCGCATGGTTGCCAGGGGCGAACGCACATGTATCGAGGACGTCATCGACGAGACCCGCAAATCGCCTCGCTGGGCCGGCTACTTCAAGGATTTCAACGATCCTTTCATGCACCTCACGCCTGACGAGTACGCTGCCCTCGCCGAACAGCAGGGTTTCCGCGTCCTCAGTATCCGCACTACAGATAAAGCCTGGGACTTCGGCTCCCGCGACGCCTTCCTCGCCCGCATGAAGGTCACCATGATCGAGTGGGTGCAGCGGCTGCCCGAGGCTGACCGCGTCGCCTTCATCAACGACGCGCTCGATCGCTATGAGAAAGTAGCCGCAACCGCGCCCGGAGAAGAAAACTACTTCCGCTTCTACCAGATGGACATCGCGCTGGCGCCGGTATAGCAAGGTCCGATGATGGCAAAAGGAAAAGGCGAGCACTGGGTCGCTGGGGTTTTCTACTACAACCCTGGGGATCCCGCCCTCTGGGTCGAAAAGCGCTTCGGCATCGGCTGGACACTCAATTTCGCCCGCCCCGCCAGTTGGTTTATGCTCGGCGGCATCTTGTTAGTGGCGCTGGCTGTCATTGCTTTACCCTGGATCGCTCACCGCTAGACGAACGACCGGCCGAGTTCATGAAGTTCAATATCCTCTCCTCCCTCTTCCTCATCGCCGCCGTCACTTTCCTGGCTCTCCAGTTCGCAGACCAGCCCTGGCCCCCACTGCGCATCGCCGGCGCCGCCATCGCGCTCACGTCACTCGCGCTCATCCTGTCTGCCCGCATCCAGTTAGGCCGCGCCTTCTCCATCCGCGCCAAGGCCACCCGACTGGTCACCACCGGCCTGTATTCGCGCCTCCGTAACCCCATTTACGTCTTCGGCTGCTTCTTCTGTCTCGGAGTCGCCATGTTCATCCCCTTTTGGCCGCTTCTTCTGGTCCTCCTGCCGCTTATCCCCGTGCAGATCGTCCGCGCGCGCCGCGAAGCCGCCGTTCTTGAAGCCAGCTTTGGCGAAGAATATCTCCGCTATCGCCGGCAAACGTGGTTTTAAGACTGTTTCTCGAATCCTTAGTGAGGAGATTTCGCCTCGACTTATGTTTGCCGTCCGTCGCCCGCATACAACGACTTGTCGGGCGCGGTCCAGGCAGCGATGCTGGCGAATCGGATTGCAAGCAAACCACGTCGATTACGATCTCGCGGAATTTTCATATTCGAGACCATCAGCAGCATCCAAACTTCAGCTTTTGTTGGAGGGATCCATCCTACTATTGAGGGGTTCCTCACGACGTATCTGCTGCAGGAACATGTTAAGAAGTCGTAACAATGAGGTCCTTGAAGAACGCGAGTTGAGGAAGTGGGGCACGTTGAAAATCCTGTTCATGATGGCATTGCGGAGCGGCTCCAAAGGAGTGAAAGACAAGAACGTCCGGCCACTCGGCGGAATCCCCCTCTTTGCCCATGCGGCAGCGGCGGTTCTCGGCTCAAAGGCTTATCGCAATGGCGGGACGCTGTTGGTGAATACTGATTCCTTTGACTACGCGCGCATCGCCAGGGAGCACGGTGCTATAGCTCCATTTATTCGGCCGGAAAGCATGGCAAGAGACGATTCGCCCATTCATGAGGCAATCGACCATACGTTTAGATTTTTCGACGAGCGTTCTGAGACGTTCGATTTGTTCGCCTTGATTCAGGCGACTTCGCCCTTCACAACCAGCGCCGATATCGACCGGGCAGTTAGCGTCCTCAGAGATGATCCGCACGCAAAGTCCGTCATTTCCGTAACTGAAGTGGACGGTCCGCCGGTATGGTGCAATACCCTTGGCGACTCATTGAGCATGAAGGAGTTCCTGCCAAAGGACATTCGCCAGAAAAACAGACAGGAGCTGCCACAGTACTACCGGGTAACAGGAGCGGTCAGAATCGCCAGGTGGAATGATTTCCGAGCCAATGACTACGATTGGTACTTCGATGAGTCAAAGGCAGTCATTATCGATCGGGTGCGATCCATTGACATTGATACGGAAGAAGATTTTTCTTACGCAGAGTTCCGGTTGCGGAACCTAGGTTCCATCGCACGCAATCACGGACCAATCGCCGAGCGGCCGTCGCTCGAGCCGGCAGAATAGGCGCAATGCCTGCATGATCCCCGGTTGAAAGAAGCTGCAAGGCAAGTACTTGCCACCCATCTGCCCCTCTTCTGTGTGCCAAGATTCCGCGTGGAACGTTCGGCGACGAGAAATCAACCCGGCCGAGCAACCTCGCGCCGGAATCTGTTTCTAAGACAAAACGGGCCATAGCGCGGACTAAGTTGAGGTGCGTCCGCGATCAGCCCTCGCCGCCATCCCCCTGCCGTCGCCCCTAAGGCGTTGAGCAGCTGCAACCGCACCGGGAGATCGCCATGAATTCCGCCATCCAGACCCTGCGTTCCTTGTATGAGTCGTTTCTGAATTTGCCGCACCACCGGGTGGCATACGGCGTTGCAGCGGCGGCTGCCTTGCTGCTTATCGGTATTCCCCTCCTGCGATCGATCTTCGGCTCACGCGGCAAGAGCGAAGAAGGCGCCCCGGTCGAAGCCGGCTATCCGTCCATGTTTGGTCTTGCCTCCGCGCCGTTGAACATCGGTCCCGCTCCCGTCGACTTCGTGCCTGCTCCTGCGTCAAACGTCACTGCAATCCATGGGTCACTTACCGTTCCGTGCATCCACTGCGGCGTTACCATGTCTCCACGTCAGGACTTCTGTCCAGCGTGCGGCTACGCTCAGCCGATGAAGCAAAGCTTCACCGCCTGATTTGCCTGATACGATTCCCCCGATGCCCTCCCTTTACGAATCGGTGCGTGAGTCCTTGCTCAAGCTCGGACCCGCAAATCCCATCCTGCGCTCGGTCCTCCGTCTGCAAGCCCGTGCGAGCGGAGTGAATGTCGCTGAGCGGAATGGTCAGCTGGCGCTGGCCAAGGGCAGCCGGCGCATGCTTCTACCGGCCGGTCAGTACCTGATGGTGCCTTATGCGGTGCACATGTGGGATCAGCTATTTGAAACCGTAGTTGCCGAGCCACGGGGCGACAGCACTGTTCTCGATTTCTCGAAACCCGGATTGCACCGTTACTCCAAGGACGGCGTAAGCCTTTGGGCGCCAGGAATGGTCGAAGAAGATTCCATGGATGCCTATACCGCCGCACACACGCCAAAGCTGGGCGATGTGATCTGGGACGTAGGCGCCCATGGCGGATTCACTTCCTATTACTTCTCAAAGTTGGTCGGCCCATCCGGCAAGGTCTATGCCTTTGAGCCGGATGAGCACACCTATCCCTATCTGCTCCGCAATATCGAAATGCACCGGCTGGACAATGTTATTCCGGTGAAGAAGGCCCTCGCCGGATCGTCCGGCACCGCGCTGTTTAGCATGGACGGAAGCCTCGGCGCCGGTCTCACCAGCTACACCGATACGGCGGACAAGCGAGAGACCAGTGAAGTAGAAACTCTCTCGTTTAGCGATGCATGTCATGAATACGGCGTGCCTGCCTTTGTCAAAATGGACATTGAAGGAGCGGAGGTGGCCGTGATCACCGGCGCGCTCTCCGCGCTGAAGGAATATCCGATCCACTTCGCCATCGAGACCGAGCACCGCGTCGATCGCGAATACACTTCTGTGCCCATCACCCGTATGCTCGCAGGCATCGGCTACAAGGTATGGTCTAACTCAGACTACGGCCAGCAATTCACCTGGGCTCAACCCGCCTCCTCCTGAGCAGACAAGCACACGATCTTGCGTCCGCCTCTCCGCGGAAAAGAAGGTAACTCCCACATTGGGAATCACACGTCATTCGTGCCGTTTTATATCTCCCAATTCGTTACACTGGAAATAGATACAAACGCAGTCACACATAATGTCGAACGGAAAAGCCGCCGCCATCCTGGGTGGCTTTTTTACTTTTAGGTTGCTGATTTGCCGTGTGACCCGCTCCTAACTTGTTTGGAATGACGAATGAAGCGATAAACCTTTTAGAAAGACGAATTTAGCTGTCGGGAGGGCGTCTATCTTATAGCAACATAGTGACTTACACGACGCTCTCCGGTGACGGGAGGGGGGAGGGGTAGGAGGACGTTACCGGGTTCTTAGAAGGCTAATCTGTCGGGCTCTCTGCGGTAAATTCCGAGCAGCATGGCTTCATCACCGGCTGGAACTCCATCAGCTCCACGCGCGTGCCGTCCGGATCGTAGAGGTTCGCTTGCCACTTGCCGTCCTTGCCCATCTGCGGTCCATCGTGACGCGGGCTGAAGCGGAGCGCATCACTTGCATAGAGCGCGGTCACCGCTTTCTCCATATTCGGTACGCCGAGCGAGAAGTGATTCAGCACGCCAAGCTGGCGCGCATCCACCTTGGCCGCGTCAGGCGTGTCGGAGCCCGAACCGGTCATCATGTACTCCAGCCAGTCGTGCCCATCCGGCACCTGTTCGGAAACCCAGTCCACCTTGCCCGGATGCATGGCCCCATACCAGTACGGCCGGAAGCCAAGCAGGTCGCGATAGAAACTGTCTTCCCTGGCGCGGTCCTTCACCAGATAGCCGACGTGAATGATTCGCTGGCTCACCAGATTCGCCGCCGCATGAAACGGATGCTGCGCCGCCTGACAGAACTCCACGCGGTTGCCTTCGGGATCGCGCGTGAAGAACCATTTGCTGCCATCGGAGCCGTTCTTGATCGCATCCAGTTCGCGATAGTGGTGCGCGGCAAGGTAGTCATGCAGGGCGGCGGCGTCGGCCGTCGCAAACGCGACATGGTCCAGCCGGCTGATGGAGTGCGCGGCCGGAAGCCGCAGCACCTCGATGAACTGCTGCTCGCTGAATCGATAGACGGTGCCCTGCGGATTTTCGGCATCGGGTTCTTTCGATGCACCGAGCTCGTCGGCGTAGAAGTGCTCCGCCGCGGTCGGATCGCTGGCGTAGACGGCCATGTGCGAGATGCCGGTGATCTTCGGACGCTCCTGGGCGTGCAACACGAAGCCAGCGGAACTCGCCAGCATCAGCAGCGAGAGCAGGGAATTACAAAACCGTGATTGTTGCATGTCTCAAAACCGCCCTTCTCAATCTCTGATCATCTCGACCGGAACGAAGTGAAAATGGAGTGCTCCGCTTTGCTGCGCCCGGCGTGTCAAGCCATCATCGCGCAAAATCGTCATTCCTGCAGGCGCCACATCGCCCGTACGTCAGCCGGAGTCATTCCGCGGTCGCGCAGAACCCGCAGGCTCAGCGCATCGGTCCGCTTGGCCAGCCGCTGGCCGGCGGCGTCCCGCAGCAGCGGACAGTGATGCCACCGCGGCAGCGTAAGCCCCAGCGCGCGATACAGCAAAATCTGCCGCGCCGTTGACTTCAGCAGGTCCGCACCGCGTACCACCTCGGTGATCTGCATCGCCGCATCGTCCACTACGCAGGCAAGCTGGTACGCGGGCACATCGTCCCGCCGCCATACCACGAAATCGCCGAAGTCATGCCCGGCAATGTAACTCCGCGACCCGGCACCCGAATCCCCAAAGCGGATCGTCTCGCCGTCCGGCACTCTGAACCGCCAGTTCACCCCCGCCGGCTCACGCGCATCCGTTACAGCTCGGGCCCGCGGTCCGCCTGTCTCGGGGCGACAGTTCCCTGGATAGAGCGGCTCGTCATCTTCATCCTCATGCGGAGCACTCGCCGCAGCCGCAAGTTCGCGCCGGCTACACGTACAGGGATAGATCCATCCGTCCGCAAGCAGCCGCTCCCACGCCGCGCGATAGAGCGCATATCGCTCGCTCTGCCGATATGGCGCAAACGGGCCGCCCCCCGGAACACCGTCCAGTCCCGGTCCTTCCTGCCATTCGATCCCGAACCAGCGCAGATCGTCGAGTATTGCGCTCACATATTGCGGACGCGTCCGCTGCAAGTCTAGGTCTTCGTCTCGGAATGCGAGAATGCCGCCCGCATCGCGAGCCCGCTCATACGCCGTCCAGAAGGTGCGCGCGTGGCCCAGGTGCAGGAAACCGGTGGGCGAAGGGGCCAGTCGCCCGCGATAGATCATGCGCTGAATTGGCGCAGGTGATGATCGGCGTGCAGATAGCCCCACCGCATCCAGTCCGCGCTTGACATGTTGCCGAAGAACGGATGCACCGTGATCAACGACGTGCTCGCGCAAAAGCGGCCCAGCGTCTCCAGCAGACCCGCGCGATCGCGTGCAAACTCCACCGGCGGTGTGCCGCCGCCGCCCTGCCGCACAGACTCGCTGGTCGCCAGATTGCGCGGCCACCGCATCGGCGTTCGCAGCGCAAAGAACTTCGCCATTCCCTGCGGGATATCCAGCTTCGCGCACGAGAACGGTCGATCGCCCAACACCACCTGGTAGCTGTCATGCACATGGCATACCATGCCGCCGACGGACATCGATCCCCATTGCCGGACGGCGTCCGGTGTCAGCATAGCGAGTCTACGAGCGATCTCCTCGCGGTCTTGATCGTTGGCCAGTGTCTTCGCCATCCAAAACCTCCAGGCGTCAGAATAGTCGCTGCAGACGGAGAAGTCAGAACACATCTGTATACTGCCGACGCGCGGAGTCTATATGAATTGTGACCACGTGCAGTGATATGCGGTGAATAACGAGATGCCGTTGCCGGGTGAGCGTGTGTGATCTATGAAGAAAGATTCCCCTTCGGCTGAGAAGACGCGAACTGATCGCGTTCTGAGTCCCTCGCATCAAGGGAACGGAACGCATCCCCTAACATCATTCCTTCCTCTTTACATTGTCATTTTTGTGGGCTTTGTCGGCTACAGCCTAATGATTACTGTGCTGACGCCGGCACTGATGAGCAACCACAACTTGTTGCTTGCTGCCGGAGCGCCGATGAGTAAACGCATCGTGCTGCTTAGCTTTTTGCTGTGTCTTTACCCGTTGGGTCAGTTTGTTGGATCACCCATTCTAGGGTCGCTATCGGATCGTTTTGGACGCAAGCCAGTCCTTCTTTTCTCGCTGGCGGTTACGACTGTCTGCTACGCGTTGATTGTGGTGGCGCTGAGCGCCCCGAGCTTTGCGCTGCTTGCTATAGCCTCGACGCTGGCGGGCACGGCGGAGGCGAATATTGTCGCCGCGCAGAGCGCGATTGCCGATGTGGTCAGGCCGGAAGAGCGAAACCGCTTCTTCGGTTATATCTACATGAGCGTCAGTGCGGCCTATATCGTGGGGCCCCTAGTGGGCGGCAAATTGGCTGATCCGGAGCTCGTTCCATGGTTCAATGACGCGACCCCTTTTTGGGCGGTCCTCCTTCTGCTTGTGATCACGACCGCGGCCACGGCGGTGCTCTTCCGGGAAACCAATCCGGCCGGGGCTCGCTCTGCGGTGAGTTACACCCAGGCTTTCACGAATTTGAAGGGTGTCATCGTCGACCGCCGGCTGCGCGGTATCTACTGGCTGAATTTTCTTTGCTACTTCGCAATTTTCGGTTTTTTTCGTTGCTATCCCATGTATCTGGTGGGCCATTTTCATCTCGGGGTCTCGCGTGTTTCGGAGTTGATCGCCTGGGTCGGCGTTCCCATTGTGATTGCGAACCTCTGGTTGACCGGCTTTCTCGCTGCCCGCGTAAGCACGAAGACACTCGCCGTCTGGTCAGCTTTCCTGACGGGCGTATTCATGATCGCCGTGGTAGTGTTTCGTCCTGCCGAATCGCTCTGGATAACCCTGTTTCTGACCTCAGGCGCGTTGGCGCTGTGTCTGCCTGCGTGCGCTACGTTGCTTTCCAAGGCAGCGAGCGAGGCAGAACAGGGACGCGCCATGGGAAACAACCAGGCTCTCCAGGTTGGCGCGGAAGCTCTTTCAGGCTTTCTTGGCGGATTGGCCGCTGCGCTGCTGGTGGAGCTGCCGCTCGTCCTTCTGGGTTTGCTCGCGATCACGGCAGCGATGTTTCTGAGATATGCAACCGGCAGTCATAAATCCGATAGTTCACCTCAAGTTTCAGAGAACACGGTGTCCGGGTGATGGTAATTCGGATGCTGAATTGCTCCCATCTCAAAACAGATCCGGAATACTCGTAAATGCAATCCGCGTCGGTGCTGCGGTGCCTGCCGGCAACATGCTGGCGTAGAACAGCATCGTCGTCCCGTGCTTCTTGTTGATCGAGTCCATCGTCTTCGACAGGTTTGTACGCCGCACCGCCGCATCCTGCCCGGCGAACAGATCGAGTGTGTGCAGATGGTCAGGAACCAGGTTGCTCAGCGTTACGCCTACGTAGAATGGCTTGGAGTAATTCCGTCCTGTGGGCGCCTTTGCCCATAGCTTCTTCAGCCCTTCGGTCAGTGTCTGGTTGTCCTGGCATTCCACCAGCGGCACACTCTGCGACCACGCAACCTGCGGAATGCCCGAGTTGTGCTGTCGCGCCGACACATCCTTCGGCACGGCGAACTTGATGCTCAACCGCAGATTCGATGCCCAGAGATTCGCCGTCCTGAGCCGCATCGCGGTTTTGTGCAGCAGCTTGCTGAGGACCGCGTACGCGCCCTCCGGCGTGCGCAATTCCGGAGCAAGGACGTGGCTGTTGCCGATTGACTTGGCATGCTCCAGTTCTTCATCTTCAAAGTCCTCACCTCGCAGCCAGTGCCACAGCTTGTCGCCGCCCATGCCGCCCCACAGCCGGTTCATCTCCTCGCGGTCGAGCGCCCATACCTGCTGCATGGTCCGGATGCCGGCTTGGTGCAGGCGCGTCTCCATGCGTGGGCCGATGCCCGGCAGGTCGCGCGGCGTCAGTCGCAGCAGCGCCGCTTCCAGGATGTCTGGCGTCAGTGCCACGAGCCCGTCGGGCTTCTCCATATCGCTCGCCACCTTCGACAGGTATCGATTGGGCGCAAGGCCGATGGAGCAGCGCAGCGTCGATCCTACTGTGTCGCGGATCTTCGCCTTGACCTGCCGTGCCAGCTCCAGCGCCACCAGCAGCGGCTGCTCGCGGCCGACCAGGCGGCAAGCCATCTCGTCTATCGACATCACCGACGAGACGGGCACCACGGACTCGACTGCCTCCACGATGCGGTTGTGATATTGCACGTATAGCTCGTGGCGGCCCTCCACGAGTTGGATGCCCGGACACAGCCGTTTTGCCTCGCCCACCTGGGTGCCGGTCTTCACGCCGAAGGCCTTGGCCTCATAGCTGGCCGCGATGCAGCACGTGGTATCGGCGACCACCGGAACCACCGCCACAGGGCGCCCGCGCAAGCTGGGCACCAACTCCTGTTCTACCGAGGCGAAGTAGGAGTTCAGGTCAAGAAATAGCCACCGCAGCCGGGGCTCATGGATAGCGGGTTCGGGCTGATTGGGCATCGCTGTTGCCACGCACATCGATTCTGCTGCCGCTGCGGCAAAGGGGGCAAATCGGTGGAAAACCAGGCGATATTCCGGCCTTGGGAATGTGACTAAGTATCACAGAGAGAAAGGCTTCCCAGAACACCGTCTGGGGCAGTACTCTCGTCTGCGTGTATTGAGGGAGCGCCGTTGCCCCGTTTGGGGAGACTCTGTCAAGTAGCAAACGAGGTTATTCTGTGCGTAGCAGCAACCAAATAACCGGTTTCCGGTTCTATATCACCGACGCGGAGTGAGTTCGATGTTATCCACTGATTTTTCCATCGTTGCTCATTGGCTCTCGCACCTGGAAGCGTATTTGCCGGCGATACTCGTCACTGTCGGCGCAGCCCTGCTGTTCGGATGCGGGGTAAGCGCCCTTTGCTCTCCGTGCCGCGAAAAGGACGACATCTTCCATCGCCACGTCTCCTAGCTGAACTGCAAGTACACAGGGCGGCCACTGCTGGCCGCCCTGTTCTGTTGATGCGCTCCTGGATTTCAGTTCCGCAATAGTAACCTCGCTCCTTTTCAGAAGACGAGACGCCCCTGTACGACGACCACACGCCCGGTAACAGTCGGCTGCTGGCTGGACCCATATGGGCTGGTTGGCGCATTGATGTCCGTGCTTATCACGCCCAACGTGGAGAGATTGGATGCAAAATTACCCGGCTGTCCGAAGTTGACATGATTGAAGAGGTTATATGCTTGGGCCCCGACCTGGAACGCAAGAGATTCCTTCTTGTAGACATCCTTGAACAACGTGCCATCGACATCGGAAAAGTGCGGGCCGCGGAACGAATTTCGCGGAACGTTGCCGAAGGTTATTTGCACAGGTTGGCTAAGAGGAAGCCCGGTGTTGGGGTTTGTTGGAGAGGCGGTAGGTCCCGTTCCATTGAATGCGCCAAAATTCTGGAAGCAGGGCTTATGGTACGAAGTGCAGGAGTGGTTGAAGTTATTGTTCAGCACCTCTGCCAGCACAGTCGTGCCGCCGGTTCCGCTCGCCGCCAAAGCTGAAGTGGCATTCGTGTTCAACACGCTGAACGGCTCTCCGGAGCGCCAGAACGCCTTTGCGCCGACGGTCCATCCTGCCGCCACGGAGTTCACAATACGATTGCTGAAGCGGTGCGGCTCCGCATAGACCAGGTCCATCACAAAGTTGTTACGGATGTCATAGTCGGAGCTCGAGTACATTAGTGCGGATGGCAACCCCGGGGTAATTTGCGAGCTAATAGAACCGCTGCTCGCGTAAGGAAGCTGTGCGTTGCCTCCGTTGGAAATGTCATCCAGAGAATGGGAATAGGTATAAGCGATGTCCGTGGTTAGTCCGCTGTGGTCGATGTGCTTGTACTGCGCGGAAACGCCGTTGTAGTTCGAGATGGCGCCTCCGTTGAAGAAATTCGACACCGTAGCAAAACGTGGGTCAGGCGACGTCGCGGGCAGGCCACCAAACGTTCCGTTTCCAAATGCACCGTAAACCGGGCCGACATTCTGGTTCAGGTGATTGTTTGGCATGAACAGGTCGTAACCATGATTGCCGGCGTAGGTGACAATCAGGGCATCCGTCGTAGTGATCTGTCTCTGCACCTGCATGCTGAACTCAAGGTAACGGGGGCTGTGGAATTCGCTCGGGGTGATGGTGTAGTTCGGCGGCGAAAACGGTATTCCTTGCGCAGCTAGTTGCGCTTGGATCTGGTTAAAGCTTGCGCCATGAGCAAAGCCGCCCAGCACGGCCTGAGCCGACCCTTGCGCGAAAGCAAAGGCGCTTCCTGAATCTTGCGCTACAGTACCGTTTAGCGCCGACGCAAAATAGCGATTCGGGAAGGACAGGAAAGTCTGCTCGGTGATCAGGGCTGGGAAATTGTCGGCGAACAATCCTATGCCGCCGCGTATAACTGTTTTCCCGTCGCCACGAAGGTCCAGGTTGAACCCGAAGCGCGGCTGCACGACTGCCCATTCCATCTTAGGCACAAGAGTGCTGTGTCCCGTGGAGATGCTCGAGTTATAGGGAGTGTCCAAAGTGGCTGAGGTGTTAGGAAATCCTCCCAGGTAGCGCGAATAGCAGTTCTCGCTGCAGGAGGGATTCCCATTCCGGTCAACGCGAAGGCCGAAGTCGAGCACGAGGTTCGGCAGTACCTTCCATTCATCCTGGGCATAGATGCCGACGTTATAAAGAGCACTGTGGATATTGCCGAACGCCGGGAAGCTTTGCGAGAACGTGGAACCGCCGCTCGCTCCAGGCAGCGAACCGCCAGCCTCGTCGGCCATGGTGGCGAATGCATAGTCGCCGCCGTAAGCGGCTGTCTTCAGGCTGACATCGCTAAGCAGGAAGCGCTTGAAGTCGAGGCCGAATTTAACGCTGTGATTTCCCTTGACCCAGGAAACGTTGTCGACTGCCTGATACTGCGTGGCATTCACGCCGCCCGGAAAATCAATCCAGGGTGCGCCAAGCGTCGTACTTGCAGTGAAAAAGGTGGCTTGACCAAGGCCGCCGGCGGCGTTGGTTCCCCCGTCGAGTCCTTGATCGAATTCTGTGGGAGATGCTGCAAGGCCGGCCTGCAGGTCCGGCGGTTGGAAGATTCCGCTGTAATAAACCGCCGCCGCAAGGAACTGATTGGTTAGGTTGGGAGTGATGGTGTAGGTATCGTTTAGCTGTCCCGTCCAACCGGGCTGATTGCTTACCATGCTCCAATTTGGGTTGATCAGGCTCGTATAGGAAGGCTGAAAGCCCTGATCGTCCGTAACCCGGAAGAAGATTTGATGCCTATTGCTGATGTTCCAATCAAGCCGTCCTGCCGCCAACCACTCGCGGTTGAGGGCCGTGGTAGTGAGGAATCCGGAATTTGCGCAGCCTTCTGCAGCGCTTGAGCCCAGTGTCCCGCCCGTCGCAAAGTCCGTTGTGCCGGCAAGCGTGCCGCAGCCATAACTCCCAGTCTTGTCTTGGAGCGGCCCCGGCCCGTTGGTGACCGGAATGGTCTTGGCGTAGGCGCCACCTGCCCCCGTTGCTTTGAACATCGTGCCGTACAGGTTTTTGCTTCCTGGCGTTAGGGCAGGGTTGGCCAGAATGCTGCTCATGAGCGCTTGCGAAGGCAGATTCACAAAACCGACGCTCGGCTCGACAAAGCGAATTCCCTCTGTGTCCACAAAGAAGAAAAGCTTGTCCCGCTTGATCGGCCCGCCGACCTGGGCCGCGTATTGATTCGAAACCGCCTTGGGGCGCGAGCCGCCTTGCTGCTTGTTGAAGAAATCATTCGCGTTCAGTCCGGAGCTGTTGTACTGCCACTGCGCCAGCCCATGCACGCGATTCCCGCCGGCCTTCGTGGCATAGGTTTCGATCACCCCGGCTTGCCGTCCATACTGCACGCTGTAGCCGTTTTGCACCACTGCCGCCTGTGCGATTTCCTGCTGGCCGATCGTCAGGTTCGATGAGCCGGAAAAGGCCTGGCCGCCATATAAACCAATGTTGTAGTCGGCGCCGTTAATCACAACCAAGTTCGACAGCCCGGGCAATCCGTCAGAGGTGAACCCGCCGAATCCGCTCGTGCCCGCGCCAACAACCACGCCCGGAACCGTGTACGCAATCGTCGTGATGTCGCCGCCAGGCGCCGGCAGGTTCTGGAACTGCTGCGTGGTAAATGTCGTGGTCAAGTTCGCCGTTTGCGTATCGATCAACTGTGCATCGTTGGCGTTGACCTCAACGGTTTGAGTGTTGGAGCTCGGCGAGACGATGATATTGACCGCAGACTGTTGTCCGGTCAGGATCTGAATGCTGGTTGTATTGGACTGAAATCCGGCCGCCGAAGCCGAAACATTGAAGGTGTCCGGTTTCAGGAAGGGTGCCGTAAATCGTCCCTCTGCATTTGTCGTCAGATTGACGACCGCACCCGTCGCGGTGTCCTTCAAAACAACGGACGCATTTGGAACCGCCGCTCCGCTCGAATCAGTGACCGTTCCATTGATGGAACCGGTAGTGGAGGTTTGCGCCACTGCGGTCGGCAACGGGATAAAGCTCACTGCCGCCAAGCTTAAAAGAGTTGCAAAGGTGAACTTCCGGATTTGCATGACACGCCCCCCAATTACCTGCGTAGCCGAGGAATGCATCCTGTCCCTCGCAATGCAGGTCTGTGCTACAGGCGAAATAAAGCAAGATTGCAGCCAATTCACGCCGGTTGCGAGCAGACATTGCGCGGTGACGAGCGTCCAGCGTTTCAAGACGAGTGACGAACGCGCATACAAGCAATATGAAAACTAGAAAGATTGCTCCACGATTGCGTACGGCTGGGACCGGGGAGCGGCGCTCGGGCCGCAGACGTATGTCTGCAGACGGCGAGTCCAGGCCACTCCACCTATAATTCGTTTCGCAATGAATGATTCCCATCCCAGCCATCCCCACGCCGCGTCCCTTTCGGAACTGGAACGCCGCCACGCCCTGGCCGAAGAGGCCGGCGGCGCCGAACGGCGCGAGCGCCAGCACAGTGCCGGCAAGCTCTCTGCGCGCGAGCGTGTCGAACTGCTGCTCGATCCTGGCACCTTCGAGGAGACGGACAAGTTCGTCACCCACCGCGCCACGGACTTTGGCATGGACAAGCAGCGCATCCCGGGGGATGGCTTCATCACTGGCTACGGCACCATCGACAGCCGCACTGTTTTCGTCTATGCGCAGGACTTTACCGTCTTCGGCGGCTCGCTTTCGGAGACGAACGCCGCCAAGATCGTCAAGATCATGGATACCGCCATGCGGGTCGGCGCGCCCATCATAGGGCTCAACGACTCCGGTGGCGCCCGCATCCAGGAGGGCGTCGTCTCGCTCGCAGGCTACGCGGATATTTTCCTGCGCAACACGCTTGCCTCGGGCGTTGTTCCGCAACTCTCTGCTGTCATGGGCCCCTGCGCCGGCGGAGCGGTCTATTCGCCCGCCATCACGGATTTCATCCTCATGGTCGATAAGACCGCCCACATGTTCGTCACCGGCCCGGATGTCATCCGCACGGTCACGCACGAAGAGGTGTCGAAGGAAGAGCTGGGCGGCGCAGCCACGCACAACGAGGTATCCGGTGTTGCGCATTTCCTCGCGCACGACGATCAGGAGTGCCTCGCCATGCTGCGCGAGCTTTTCAGCTTTCTACCCGCAAACAATCTCGATCCGCCGCCACGCCGCGCCACCAGCGATCCTGTAGACCGCGAGGACACAGGGCTCGATACCATCGTGCCCGCCGATCCATCGCAGCCTTACGACATCAAGGACGTGATCACCCGCATCGTCGACGATGGCTACTTCTTCGAGGTGCAGGAGCACTTTGCCCGCAACATCGTCATCGGCTTCGCGCGCCTGAACGGCCGCTCCATGGGCGTCGTCGCAAACCAGCCCGCGTTCCTCGCCGGCGTGCTCGATATCAACGCTTCGACCAAGGCCGCGCGCTTTGTGCGCTTCTGCGACGCCTTCAATATTCCACTGGTTACGCTGGAAGACGTGCCGGGCTTCCTGCCCGGCACCGACCAGGAGCACCGCGGCATCATCCGGCATGGCGCCAAGCTGCTCTACGCCTTTGCCGAAGCTACTGTGCCTAAGCTGCTGGTGATTACGCGCAAGGCCTACGGCGGCGCGTATTGCGTCATGAGCTCAAAACACATCCGCACCGACGCGAACTTCGCCTGGCCTACGGCGGAAATCGCTGTGATGGGTGCGGAGGGTGCGGTGAACATCGTGTATGGCCGCGAACTGGCGCAGGCGCTGCGTGCAGCGGAAGAAAAAAATGGCTCGCTGAGCGAAGAGCGCAAGGCTGAAGTGCTGGCCGAAGCACGAAAAGAGCGCGTCGCCGAATTCCGCGAGCGCTTCGCTAATCCGTACATCGCCGCCGAACGCGGCTACATCGATGCCGTTATTCGCCCTCGCGAAACGCGCCGCCGGCTCATCCGCGCGTTAGAAATGCTCGACGGTAAGCGGGATACGAATCCGCCGCGGAAGCACGGCAATATCCCGCTGTAATGCGGGTGTCCCACCCTACGCATCGCGCAGGGTTGGGGGAATGCAGCCGGAGCGAAGCACCTCCGATGCGATAGCGCGCTACACATTCCTGTGTCGCATCTGGTCGGCGAGGTACTCCGACGACCGCATCGCCAGCGCCAGGATAGTCATGGTCGGATTCTGCCAGCCCGAGCTGACGAAGCTGCTGCCGTCCACGACGAAGAGGTTTTTGATGTCGTGGCTCTGGCACCATCTGTTCAGCACGCTCGTCTTCGGATCGTCGCCCATGCGGCAGGTGCCCAGCTCGTGAATGCTGTAGCCCGGCGGATTGGGCTCGTAGTTCTTTGCCAGCACCTCGAAGCCGGCGCGCTGGGCCATCTCGATGCTGGTGTCCACGGCGTCGCGCGCCATATTGAATTCGTTGTCCGTATAGCGAGTGTCGATGTGCAGCACCGGAATCCCCCAAGCATCGACCTCGTGCTTGTCGATCGTTACGCGATGCTCGTAATGTGCCAGCACCTCACCCATGATGCCCGTATAAAAGCCGCTGCCGCTGTAGCTCTCCAGCTTTTCTTCAAGTTCTTTTCCGTATGCGGCGAAGTTCTGCGGGCCCATCGGATGCGTGCTGCTCGACACGTTGAGCGCATAACCGCGAAGAAAATTCTTCTCCCGGGTCTGAATGTTGCGGAAACGCGGAATGATCGCCGCGCCTTCCATCAGCTCGCGCGTGCTCCTGCCATCGCGCGCTTCGGGCACGGAGCAGACGATGCCGGCACCGTATATCTGGTCGATCAGGTAATGACCCATGACGCCGCTGGAATTAGCGATTTTTGAATTCAGCAGCAGGCGCGTGCTTTCGAGCGTCCCGGCCGCCAACACAACCACGCGCGCTTTGATCGACATCTCCCGGCGCGAGATACGGTCGACAAAGTGGACCTCGCGTGCCAGCCCGGTTGCTGGATTCACGCGCAGCTCACGCACGACGACATTTGGAATCGCCTGCAGCTTCCCGGTGTCGAAGGCATCTGGTAGCAGCAGGTTGATGGAGCTAGCCAGGCCATTGATGCCAAGCGACCGGCGCTGCCGGCACACTGGTACGCCCATGGGCTTGCCTGCGTCGCGAAAGCGGTCCATGGCCACGCACCACGGTTCCTCTGGAGCAACGAAATTGCCGTCAGGAAACTGCGGCATCCCGTAAGGCACGCCTTCGACGCGGAAGATTTCCTCCACTCGCGAGTAGTACGGCGCAAGATCAGCCAGGCTGATTGGCCAGTCGTCGCCAAAGCCGTCGTGCGACTTCGCTTTGAGTTCGTAGTCGCTCAACCGGAAGGATTGTCGCGACCAGAAGAGCGATCGGCCGCCAAAGAGGCGCACTCGTACCCAGTTGTAAGGGCTGGCCGGCGGGCAGGTGTAGGGGACTTCTTTCTCATCCACCCACGTATTCGCATTAAATTCATTCGCCTGAAAGACGTGCGGCACCTTGTCGGGATCTTTGAATCCGCGAAAGGGCAGAGTAAACGCCTGCCGCAGCTCCGTATCCTTCCGTATGTCGGCCACCGGCCCCGCGTTCAGCATTACGCAGGAAATACCTTTTTCGGTGAGGACTTTCGCAGCCATTCCACCTGAATGACCGGAGCCAATAATCAGTACGTCAACTTCATCCAGCATTCTTCGTTGAGTCCTCTGTGAAGCACTTCGGCCGGTCGCTGCGCTGCATATCAGGGTCTACCGGATACCAGTAAAGCCCCTCTTCCATGCGGCGGTCGTCCTGGGAAGGCAGCGAATCGCTCCAAGGTTTGGAGTTGATCGTTGCCGTGCGGATATCGCTGTGCGCCAGGTTGATGAACCGCTCGTAGGGATCGCTCGGCGGATGATCGGTCATCCAGGTTCGCATCGCGGGCCGGATCAATGCGTCCGCCTGTTGCAGACTCACTCCGGCAAACGGAATCCCAAATCGCTTCCTCGCTTCCGTATCCAGCCGGTCCAGGCCGTCGATGTACATCTTCTGCCGGTCCTCGGGCGATACCGAGACCAGGAAATCCAGAAATTCCGGCACGCCCGCGTCCAACGCTCCCGGCGCGTTCTTCAGTGGCGGCATCAGCACCTCGCAGAGCTGCTGCAATGTGGCAAACTGCTGCCGCGTGAAGAAGCGCGCCTGCGTATGCGCGACCGCGTCCGGCACCAGCGGCGTCATGGGGAGAGCCTTTGCTTCCATCAGCCCGCGCATCCAGGGCACCGGCCCCGGCGCAGGCAAGGGCGCGGCCTTCGGAGGAATCGGCGGAGGCGCTGATGGCGCCACCGAGGCAGGCGCATTCTGTCCCAGCATCGAGCGCGCGCTCACTGAGGCGGCAACCATCGCCTTCACAAAATCCCGCCGTCGCATGTCTATCGTCTCCTTGTCAGAAGAATCGTTTGCGTACAGGCGGGAAATCCTGCCGCCTCACTACAGATAAAGATAGTGAAATCGCCTACGTTTGCAAGGTTGCTGCGCCTATTCGAGAGGAAATGGCAATTTTGGGGGACACGGCTTGATTTGTGTACGCTATCGTCCTTCAATGGCCGGGAGCCGTTTCAATGAAGAAGGTCAGCATCAGCAACACCGAACACTACACCTGGCCAAGCGCCATCAGTGAGCACCTGTGCGATGGCTGGCACCTCCATCGCTCTGCATCCCTCAGCGCCATTGAAGAGTGCATGCCGCCCGGCAGCGCCGAACAGCGCCACCTTCATCAGCACACCACACAGTTTTTCTATGTACTCGCAGGCGAACTGACCATCGAGCTAAACGGGGAAGAACACCGCCTGACGCCATCCACCGGCCTGACCGTGCTCGCTCAAATGCCGCATCAGGTCTTCAACCGCGGCGCAGCGGACGCACGCTTCCTCGTCATCTCACAGCCGCCTAGCCATGGCGACCGTTTCCCCACACCGAAGTAGCTCCGAACGGCAAACCAGCATCTATTGAGTGACATACTCAGTACAAGGAGCGCTCATGTCCCCCGACCGTCAGGTGCGTCTCGTTCCCCTTCCCGACAGCGATCATCCCGCGCCGCGCAACTGCCGTTATATCGGCAAGACCTCTCCCACGCAGCAGATCACCGTCACCGTGATCCTCAAACGGGCGAAGCCGCTCGATGTCGCAGGGCTGAAGGGCCGTCAACTCTCGCGCGAGGAGTATCTCAACACGCATGGCGCCACGCCGCAGGCCGTCGAGCAGGCGCGCACGTTCGCCGCGCGTCACGGGCTCACTCTTGTGCATGAAGATCGCGCGGGCCGCCGCGTCTGGCTCCGCGGCACGGCGCAGCAACTTGAGCAAACCTTCGGCGTCCAGCTCAACGATTACGAGCACACCGCGCCCCCGCCCGCGGGCCGCTATTTCCATGCTGTTACTGGAAGCATCTCGGTGCCGGAGCCCGAGGCCGGCGTCATCGAAAGTGTTCTTGGGCTCGATACACGCCCCATCGCGCGCCCGCACATCCGCTGGCTCAGCCAGATCGTCTTTGCCAACCCGAACGCCGCGCAGGTGAGCTTTACGCCGCCGCAGGTGGCCAAGGCATACGACTATCCCACCGGCGTCAACGGGTCCGGCCAATGCATTGCACTGATTGAGCTCGGCGGCGGCTACGAAACCTCCGACATTAAAACCTACTTCGGCCAGCTCGGCATCACTCCGCCCACAGTCGTTGCCGTGCCTGTCGATGGGGGCACAAATTCGCCCGGCGATCCCAACGGCGCCGACGGCGAAGTCGCGCTCGATATTCAGGTCTCCGGCTCAATCGCGCCCGGCGCGCGCATCGCCGTCTACTTCGCCCCCAACACCAATCAGGGCTTTCAGGACGCCATCTCCGCCGCTATTCACGACACCACCAACAAACCTTCCGTCATTTCCATTTCGTGGGGCGGTCCAGAGTCGTCCTGGGATACAGCATCGCTTGCGAGTTTCGACAACACGCTTTCCACCGCTGCAGTGCTCGGCATCACCATCACGGTCGCGTCGGGCGACTCCGGCTCCAGTGACGGCGTTTCCGACGGCGCCAACCACGTCGACTTTCCTGCCTCCAGCCCGCACGTGCTGGCCTGCGGGGGCACCGCCCTCACAATCTCGAATGGCGCCCGCTCTGCCGAAACGGTGTGGAACGATCAATCGCAGGGCGGCGGCGCAACGGGCGGCGGTGTCTCCAGCTACTTTGGCTTGCCGTCCTGGCAATCCGGAGCGAAAGTCCCCGCACCGTCCGGCGGAAACGGTGGCCGCGGCGTGCCGGATGTCTCCGGCGATGCCGCGCCGGCAACCGGATATCAGATTCTCGTGGACGGACAGTCTGCCGTAGTTGGCGGCACCAGCGCCGTGGCGCCGCTATGGGCTGCGCTCGTCGCGCTAGTGAACCAGCAGACTGGCCGCAATGCAGGATTTCTCAATCCCACGCTCTACCCCGGTGGCGAAGCAAATTTTTTCGATGTCACTTCGGGCTCGAACGGCAGCTACAAAGCCGGGGCCGGATGGGACCCATGCACCGGGCTCGGCTCACCGGACGGGCAAAAGATCGCAGCGTTAGTTGCAAATAGCGGAGGCTGAAGCTCACTCCGGTTTGTCGTGGTGAGGACGCCGGATCCAGTGCCACAACTTGCCCAGTCCCAGGATGTCCCGGCGATGCCGCTTGTGCCGGCGCGGCACGGCTTCTGTCATAGTCGCGGCGTCCCGGACAGGCCTTGCCAGCGGCAGGCGTATCACGGGAGTGGGCTTTTTCAGCGGTTGACTCGTCAGGTTTGACGTGCTGGCGGAGGTTGGGTCGGGCAGCAAGCCGGTATTTGGCGGCGGGATCGCGGTGCCCGCATTGCCACTCTTAATCACCGGCGCTGGATGGCTTGCGTCGGCGGCCTTCGGCGGATACTGCCATGCCGTCCCATTCTCGCCGCGAAATATCTTCCCGCGCCGCCACATCGACCACGCGATCAGTCCCGCCAGCACCAGCAACAGCGCCATGATGGCCGCGGCTTTCAGCGTGTGGGCGCGCTCTGCCTTGGATATGCGGTCTGTGACGGGCGGAGAAGTCATCGTCGGCATCCATCAAACAGGGTCGTGAGTGGCCGCAGGGGAAGGGGCCGGACCGAGCCGGGCGCGTATCAGTGTACCGGGACAAAGCTGGAAATTCCGCTCCAAAAGGACCACGATCCGGTACGGAGGGGACCCTTCAGCTTTCGCGAGGCCGGAAAACAGGTTTGTTTTTGTCACTCCAGCTCACGTAACCCATTGGGGTGTGGTGGTCGTGTGTGAACAGCACCAGCCATTTCTCCGGTATCGCCCGCTTGTAGAAGCGCTTACGCTCCTCAATGCAGCGCAGCGGATCCAGATCGTAGCCCAATACCCAGGTAACATCCAGATGTGCGCTGGTTGGCAACAGGTCGCTGATGTAGCAGGCATGCTCGCCGCCGGATTCGATATGAACGGCTATCAACTGGTGCGTGTGCCCAGGGTAGAGCTCCACCGAAATCCCCGGCACGATCTGCTGCACTTCACCGGCACCCAGCGACATCTGCGACATCTGCCCGCTCTCTACAAGCGGATCGTAATTTGCGCTGATGTAGCTCACCGCGTCGCGCTCCAGCTGCAGGTGCCCGTGTTCCACCTCGCCACGATGCGCAAAGTAGCGCGCGTTCGCGAACGTTGGCACGATACGTCCGTCATTGGAGAGCGTGGTGTTCCACCCGCAGTGATCGAAGTGCAGGTGCGAGTTGATCACGACATCTATTTCATCTGTCCCGATACCCGCCTCGCGAAAGCTCTCCGGCAGTCGCGCCTTGGCATCGTAGATTGCGCGCAGTTTTTCCGGCAGCTTGTTGCCGATGCCGGTCTCGATCGCAATCGTCTGCTTGCCCGTCCGTACGATCACCGTATTGGTACCGAGCAGGATGCGGTTCTGCGCGTCGGCCGGCGCGCGCTTCTCCCAGAGCGGCTTGGGCACTACGCCAAACATCGCCCCGCCGTCCAGGTAGTAGGTGCCGTCGGTCAGGACAATAATTTCAAAATCGCCAAGGGTAGTACGTGCGCGAATCAGATTCGCGGTTGTTGCATTCTCTGCGGGATGTGTCATCGATACCTATTTGCTCGGCTGTTCCAGATAGGCTTGAAACTGCGCCAGGATCCGCGTGTAAAGATGAGTCCGCGCATCGGGACCCGCAATGGAGTGCGTCTTCCGCGGATAGAGCTGCAAATCATACGGCAACTGCGCGTCGATCAGCTTCTGGATGAACTGAATCGTGTTCTCCATGTGCACGTTGTCATCACCCGTGCCGTGCACCAGGAGTAGCCTTCCTTTCAGCTTGTCCGCGTTCGTCACCACGGAAAAGTCACGATACTGGTCGGCGTTTTGCGCGGGCTCGCTCATGTAGCGTTCCGTGTAGGTTGAGTCGTAGTTTCGCCAATCCGTCACCGGCGCCACCGACACCCCCGCTTTCAAACGGTCAGAATGTGTCATCGCATAGAGAGTGAATGTTCCGCCCCAACTCCAGCCCCACCAGCCCAGCCGCTTGGCATCCAGTTCCGGGAACTGCGCCAGCACCTGATCGATGGCGGCAAGCTGGTCCTGAAGCTGAACGGGTCCGAAGTTGTGATATGCCGCCTGGGCAAAGTCGCGCCCGCGTCCGCCCATCCCGCGGTTGTCCACGACCAGTACTGCGAAGCCATGCTCCGCCAGCACCTGGTCGAAGAGCGTAGCCCGCCCCTGCCACGCATTTTGCACCGTCTGTGCATGCGGACCGCCGTATGGATTGTTGATCAGTGGCACCGACCCATTCGCATGCTCACCCGTCGGCAGCATGAGGCTCGCATACAGCGTCGTTCCGTCACTCGCCTTGAGTGTCAATCGACGCGGGGCCATCAGTGTGTACTCCGGATTCAGCTTCGGTCGCCAGAAGGCATGGCATTCGGTGCCCGTCACACTGCACATCCCCACACTCGGCGGTGTGGTGATATCTGAAAACTCGTCGGCATATTGCCGGTTATTCGGTGAGAACTCGGGCTTATGAACGCCGTGCGCTTGAGTGAGCTGCTTTCTTCCCGTGCCATCCAGTTTCGTTGTCCAAAGCTGCTGCTCGCGCGGGTCGCCTTCGTTCGAGATGTAATAGACGACGCTGTTGACCGGGTCGATCGCTTTGATGGACGAGACCTCTCCCTGGCCGCTCGTAAGCTGCCGCACCAGCTTTGCCTCGCCTGCCATCGGATTCGCCTTGTCGAAACTATAGAGATAGATCTGCGTGTGCCCATCGCGCCAGCTTGTCCAGAGAATGTTCGGCCCACTGATTGTGACGTCGTAGTTCTCGTCAAAGAACTTCGGATCGCTCTCATCCAGGACCAGTTGCGTGCGACCCTTCTCCACGTCCGCGAAGTACAGTCGGCGATGCTGGTGGTCGCGCGTGAGCGTCTCGATCCACAGCGTGTGCGAGTTGATCCAGCCGAAGCGCGGAATGTAATCTCCGCCGCCGGCCAGCGGCACGTCCATCCATTTCGTACGCCCGGACTTCACACTCACCACGCCTACCCGCACGGCCGGATTGTGATCGCCCGGCTGCGGATAGCGCTGCATCTGGACCGTGGCATGCACCGGGATCCAGTCCGTAATCGGATACTGCGGCACAGCAGCCTCGTTCATCTGCAGGTAGGCAACGCTCTTCGAGTCTGGCGACCAGAAGTAGTTACTGCGCACGTCCAGCTCTTCGAGATACAGCCAATCCACTTCGCCGTTCAGTATTGTTGGCTGCGTCGATCTGGTGAGTTGGAATGTCTGCTGCGTATACGGCAACCGTCGCAGATACAGATCATGGTTGTGTATGTAAGTTACCGCGCTGCCGTCGGGCGCAAATTTCGGATCATCCCCGCTGGCGGTGCCTGTCTCTGCCACCGCAACACCCACGCCGTCCTTGAGTGAGTACAGGAAAAGCGCGCCGTTCGAATCGAAGAGCAGATGCTTTGAATCCGGTGCCCACAGATAGCTGGCCTCGTTGTAACGGCTGCGATGATCCAGGTCCTGCTCACTCGCCGTCTTCGAGTGCATGCTGCCGATCTTCTCCCCGGGCACCAGCACGCCCGTCTCGCCCGTGATGCCATCGGCGGCCATCAGGTCGCCGTTGTCGTTCAGGTAGGTCATGCGGGTTCCATCGGGCGCCCACTCCATCCCCTTGGGCGCATCCGCGGTGAAGCCGGGGTCCGTAAAGATGGCCCGTATGGTGAGCGGCTTTGTCTGTTGCGCGCCAAGAGCCGCAGCGGAAGCAGAGAGGAGGATGCAAAGAAAAGAAGCGCGGAAACAGAAGATCACGGGGCGGGAACTCCGACAGGCAGAGATAATTCTGCGGCAGGGAAATGACCGATCAGTGTACAGGAGAGGCTATCCAAGGCGCGCTGAGTGGAAGGTGCTCAGTTGCCGGCGATCCGGTTGCCGTTCTGTGCGACTCGCAATCCACTCAACCCGTTCACGTACTTCGCGACTCCGCGGTAGAGAGATTCCGCGATGCGCTGCCGATATGCGGGGTCGCGGAGTTGCGTAGCGTCGTCAGGATTCGTAAGGAACGAGATCTCGGCCAGGATCGAAGGCATATTGGCCCCGATCAGCACGACAAAGGGCGCCTTTTTTACACCGCGATCACGCAATCCCGGATTGCCACGCTCGAGCCCGCCATAGAGCGACGTTTCGACATCGGCGGCAAACTCCCTGGACTCGTCGATCTTATCCTTCAGCGTGATCTTCTTCACCAGGCCGGAAAGCTCATGGATGGACTCATCGGAGACCGCGTTCTCACGCGCCGCAACCTCCAGCGCGTCCGGCGATGTCGTGAAATTCAGGTAGTAGGTTTCCACCCCGCGTGCCGTGGGATCGGAGCTGGAGTTGGCATGTACGCTGATGAACAGGTCTGCCTGCGCTTTGTTCGCGATCGCGGTGCGCTGTTCGAGCGGGATGAAGGTGTCGTCGTCGCGGGTATAGATCACGTCCGATCCCATGCGCTGGCGCAGCAGTTTGCCCAGCCGCAGCGCTACATCGAGCACCACGTCTTTCTCCTGGATCCCGTCAGGTCCCAGCGTTCCGGAGTCGTGGCCGCCATGCCCGGCGTCCACCACGATGCGGCCGATCTTCAGCCCCAGCGCGCGGGTGAGTGAGCGCTGCCCATTCAGCGTAGAAACGGCCTCGTGCGACGTGCTCTTCGGAATTGTGACATCGTCCTCATCACCGTCGGGCGCTTCGTCAAGGGCGGACTGACGAGGCTGAACATTCTTCCTCGCGCCGAGTACATGCGAAGACGCTGGCGGAGCGGGCACTCTTCGATTGGTCTCTGCGGTCTCCGCCGGGAACGGCGTATTCACACTAGCGACAATCGGCCCCGTCGTCGGCTTGCTGGTGGCCTTTACCTGATCCGGACGCGTGCTCACCTCTGCAATATCGCGCAGCGCCCGGGTGGCCTGTCGGCTGCTTTCGCTGCTGGTGGCCACCGGTTCCGGCTGGCGAATGTTCCGCTGCGGAGCGCGTTCAGCCGGCGGCGCGGAGGCTATCTGCGGCGGACTGCCTGGCCGCGCACCATGAATATCGATGATGAGCCGCCACGGATTCGGCAGAAAGAATGCCGAGTATTCTGTCACCTGGTTCACATCCAGCACGACGCGGGTCACGTTGTCTGAGAACTGTGCCACGCGAATCCGCTCCAGGAATCCGTTGTCCGTGACGTTCACCATTTTGCCGATCAGCTCCGGCGCAACCCGGGTCCCATGCAGGTCGAAGTAGATGCGATCTGGATTGGGAACGCGCGCCGCCTCGTACTCCACCTGATCCTGCAGATCGATTGCAACTCGCGTGTAGACCGGCGTCGACCAGTGGCGCACATTCGTGACCAGCGGCAATTGCCCGTGGTGCTGCTGCGCTGCAGCCCGCATCACCCCTGTCAGCAACGGCTGGCCTTCGGCAGCATCCCCGCTCGTCTTTGTCATGGGCGTTGCCGGCAAGGCGACCGAACCCGCAGGCGCGTGTGCCTTCGCAGCCGTCTCGGGCGCCACATTCGTCAGCTCGTTCGTGTGCGCAGTGTTGGTGTTTCCACTTGGCGTTTTCGTCATCGCACCGGACGCTGCGGCGTTGCCCGCAGAGTTCGAAGTGGATGGCTGCTCTTCGGGAGCATTCTCAGCGATTTCGCTCGGCGTTTCCACCGCTCTTTGCTGCCGCCGCTGGTGCTGGATCTCCTTCAGCCCAGCACGCGCCTGCGCAGCCAGCGGATTTCGCGGATAGCTATTCAGAAATTTCAGGTAGGCGGCCTTCGCCTCAAACGGATCATGCAGATCGTGCAGATGGATCGTCGCCTCCGCTAGCAGCGCGGATGCCCGGTACGGACTCGCCGGATATTGAGCGCGAAGAAACTCGAACTGCCCCACGGCGTCCAGCAGGGTATTGTCCTGATGGAAAATGCGTCCTTCTTCGGCCAGCAGGCCGGCGACCATGTTCACCGACTCCGCCGCCTTCGGGTCCGCTGGGTTGCCGTGATAGACGGCGCGATAAGCATCGAGCACACGCGCGTACTCCCCGCGGGTGCGCGACGATTCCGGCCGCGATTCCAGGGCATCGCGCAACTGTTCAGCCCGTGCAAACGGAGGCAGGACCACGACTGGTCTGGAGTGCATAGCGTGCCGGTGGCTGGCCAAAGCCGGCGAGCTTAAGAGCGCGAGTGTCGCCCCGGCTGCGGCTGCAAGGACACCGCGGCGGCATCGAAACGGGGAGAAGAGTCGTGCCGGCATAGAATTCGACGAGAGGCGTGCAATTCCCCTGTGAGCCTTGAACCCGGCGGCCGGAGAATGGACGCAGCTTTCGTATGAAAAAGCTGATCCATGCCAATCAAGCTGGCTACCCATTCATGAGAATTGCATTCACCAGAACAGGCCCATTATAGGTGGCCTGCAACCGGCCAAGCTCCGAAGAAGATGACCGGATACCTACTTGAACACCCTTTGGATTCCAAATTTGAGACAGGCCGATCGGCGGCCGTTGCAGTGCCATGTCACCAACGTAGAGCACAGAAATCAAACATCAGCCGAGCAGACTGTCGACCACCTCCGGTGCGCCGGCAAGCGCGGCATCCAGCTGCGTTGCATCCTTCCCACCGGCTTCCGCGAGGTCGGGTCGCCCACCGCCGGAACCGCCGACACGCTGCGCAATCTGTCCCACGATCTTTCCCGCCTGTACGCGCCCAGTCAGATCCTTGGTCACGCCGACGATCAGCGCCACCTTGCCATCCTCAGTAGCCGAGCCCAGCACCACGATGCCGGAGCCGAGCTTGTTGCGCAGATTATCGACCAGTGTGCGCATCTGTCCGCGATCAAGCGCCGCCACGCGCTGCGCCAACACCTTCACACCCCTGATCTCGATCGCCTGATTCGCGGCCGAGGCGACGGATGATGCAGCCGACTTCATTCGCGCCTGATCTAGCTCGCGCCTCAGCCGCTTGATCTCGTCTTCTTGCGCGGTGAATCGTTGGCGCAACGCGTCGGCGGGCGCGACATCGCCGGCGCCAGCGAGATGCGTCGCGAACTGCGTAGCCTCGTATCCGCGCCGGAATTCGTCCAGCGCCCCCATCCCACTTACGGCTTCCACGCGCCGCACCCCGGACGAGACGCTCGATTCGCTGGTCAGCTTCAAGAGGCCGATTTCTCCGGTCCCGCCGGTGTGCGTACCGCCGCACAGCTCAGTCGAAAAGTCGCCGATCTTCACCACGCGCACGCGCTCGCCATATTTCTCGCCAAAGAGAGCCATGGCTTTGTACTCATTCACCGCTACATCGATCGGCACATCTACCAGCGTCTCGACTTTTGTGTTAGCCAGCACCTGGCGATTCGCGATGTCCTCGATATCCTGCAATTCCTCATCGGCGACAGCGGTGAAGTGCGAGAAGTCGAATCGCAGCCGTGAGGGCGCCACCAGCGAGCCGGCCTGCTTCACGTGCGTGCCCAGCACCTGGCGCAGCGCCGCGTGCAGCAGATGCGTGCCGGTATGGTTGCGCTGTGTCGCGTTGCGAAACTCCGCATCCACCACCGTGTCCACGTGCATACCGAGCGCGAGCGACTGCTTCAACCGCAGGTGATGCGCGCGCACGCCCTGCACCGGCTGCGTGCATCCCAGCACCTCTGCGACTAGCGTGTTGTGATCGTCCGTGCGCAGCCAGCCGTGATCGCCCACCTGTCCGCCCGAGTCGGCATAGAAAGAGGTGTGGTCCAGCACGACCTCGACCTCCTCGCCAGCCGCCGCCGCAGGTATGCCCGCGCCGTCGCGCACAATAGCCAGCACCTCACAGTTGGTCGAGACAAGCTGCGAGTAGCCTTCAAAGATCGTCTTCGGCAGCTCGCGATATTCCGGACTCGCAGATGCCTTGGTACCGCCCTTCCATGATGCGCGCGCTCGTGCCTGCTCCTCCGCGCGCGCCGCCTCAAAGCCGGTCAGGTCGAATTCGATCCCCTGGTCGCGGGCTGCATCCACCATGAAATCCAGCGGCATGCCATAGGTTTCGTAAAGATGAAATGCATCCGCTCCCGGATACGTCACCGTGGCGATCTCTTTTTTTTCGGACAGCAGGGGCGCAAAGTCCTGCTCCAGCTTCAGGAGTCCGGTTTCCATCACGCGCGCGAACTGCCGCTCCTCCGACAGCACCACCTTGCTGACGCGGTCAGCGCTATCGTTCAGTTCCGGATACGCTCCGGCCATCTCATCGCGGACGGCATAGACCATCTGGTGCATGAACGCCTCGTTCTGCCCCAGCAAACGACCATGTCGTATACCGCGCCGCAGGATCTTACGCAGCACATAGCCGCGTCCCTCGTTCGCCGGCAGTACGCCGTCGCTGATGAGGAACGTGGCGGCGCGCGCATGATCCGCGATGATGCGCAGCGACGGATTGCCCACCAGATCGCCCCTAGAATCGGTCAGCGCGGCAGCCTTCTCGATCAGCGGCACAAACAAGTCGGTCTCAAAATTCGAGATTTTGTTCTGCAACACCGCGGCCACGCGCTCCAGGCCCGCGCCGGTGTCGATGGAAGGCTTCGGCAGCAGCGCCAACTCTCCCTGCGCGCTGCGATCGAACTGCATAAAGACCAGGTTCCATATCTCGACATAACGCGCATTGTCCTGTCCGAAAGGCAGGTCTCTGCCGCTCTCCGATGCTGCAATGCCCATGTCATAGAAGATCTCCGAACATGGGCCGCATGGACCGGTGTCGCCCATCTGCCAGAAGTTATCCTTCATACCCATGTCGAAGATGCGCTCTGCGGGAACTCCCTGCTCAAGCCAGTAGGCGTGCGCCTCCTCATCGCGCGGGACGCCGCTCTCTCCCTTGAAGATGGTCACGTACAGTCGGTCCTTTGGAAGGCCGAACCACTTCTCCGAAGTCACCAGCTCCCAGGCATACGCAATCGCTTCGCGTTTGAAGTAGTCCCCGAAGCTGAAATTCCCGAGCATCTCGAAGAAGGTATGGTGGCGCCGCGTAAATCCGACGTTCTCCAGATCGTTGTGCTTGCCGCCCGCGCGCACGCATTTCTGGGACGTGGTCGCCCGGTTGTAGTCCCGATGTTCCAGGCCGAGGAAGACGTCCTTGAACTGGTTCATGCCCGCGTTGGTGAAGAGCAGCGTGGGGTCATTGGCGGGAACAAGCGAGGAGGAATGCACGCGCCGGTGCCCCTTCTCCTCGAAGAACTTCAGGAACATCTCGCGAATCTGGTTGCCGGAACGAACTTGCATATATTCCAGTCTACAATCCGTCGGCGTCCGGCCGGCTGAAGTAGAGCGCGCGCCGGGCACGTGATTGCGCACACCTGTCCACAGTCGCAACTTACAGCTTTCGCGCAAACTCATTATGTCTTTCTTACCGCTCGCGAAGTTTGTGCGCGTGACTTACCCACTTCTAATATCTTTATCGCTTGGCTTCATCGGTATTGTTCTGCATCAGCGATAGATTGAAAACGGATCGTGGCCAGGATGGCTGCTTACTATGCAAAAGGACAAACCGCTGTCATTTATCACACCGTTCACTCTTCTCGTCGCATTGCTTATCTTTTCTCTCGCTCCAGCATTCGCGGCTGATAGTCCACAAGCGAGCACCGGGCAGCAGCCAGCGTCATCGGATGGGTTCTGGCACGCCCTCGTCCAAACTTATCTGCAGGACTGGCATGGCACTGCTCCGAGCGGCCCAGCGCCTGCTCGCGCCGGATGGCCTGCGCCGGTCAGCGCACCGCCCTTTCCATTCGCAGACTGGCCCTACGGCGGTTCTCCGGTAGTCGGCGCGCCAGACACGAATACGTATCCGTTGATGAATGCAATCAATGGCGCGAAATCACGGACCAAGGTATATGGCTGGTTCAACGGCGGATTCAACGTCAGCAGCTCAAATCGCGGCAAGTTTGCGAACGCGCCTACTGCCTACGATGTCATTCCAAACTCTATTCAGTTGGATCAGGCCGCTCTCTACGTCGAGCGCCTTCCAGACGAGGTGCAGCGGGATCACTTCGATTGGGGCTTTCGCTTTACGCAGCTTTACGGACTGGATTATCGCTACACCACTGCGAAGGGCATCTTAAGCCAGCAGTTGCTCTCCAGCAACAATACATATGGCTACGATCCGGTGATGGCGTATGTGGACCTGTGGCTGCCTCATGTCGCAAAGGGCATGAACCTGCGCATTGGCCGGTACATCTCGCTGCCGGATATCGAAGCGCAGCTTGCGCCGAACAACTACACCTACAGTCACTCGCTGCTCTACACGGTGGATTGCTACACGCAGCAGGGAGCCGTAGCCACGGTCAAGCTTAGCAACCACTGGCAGGTGCAGGGCGGGATCTCCGGCGGCTGCGAGGCCTCGCTGTGGACCGATGATGCCAAGCCCACAGGAACTGCGTGCGCGTCATACTACTGGAATACTGGTGGGGACGACCTCTATCTGTGCGCGAACGCCATCAACGATGGGAAGTACGCGTACAACAACCTCAACGGTTACTACCTGACCTGGTATCACAGGATCGATGCGACATGGCATACGGCGACGGAAGGCTGGTATCAGTATGAGCGGGACGTCCCGAACGTCGCCGGGAACGTCGCCAATCCCATCACACCTGAGACAGGCGCCAATGGCGCGTACTGCAGCCCCGGCCAGCTCCGCTGCTACGCGCCCGATTGGGCAATCGTGAATTATCTGGAGAAAGATTTCAATCATCATCATGACTCGCTGAACATCCGCAACGAGTATGTCGATGACATCCGCGGCCAGCGTACCGGCTACAAGACCCGCTATACCGAGCATCTGATCGGTATCGATCACTGGATCGGAACGACGATTACGATACGTCCGGAGCTACGGCTGGAGCACGCATACGATGCGCCGGCATTCGATCTGGGACGCAAGAAGACACAATTCACCGTTGCGGGCGACATTATCTATCACTTCTGAGATTACGGTCCGTCGCCTGTCTCCAGCCCTTCGAGCGAACCCTCATCCGGCATCCACTTACGCAGCACCTTGAAGATCGCGGGCGGTGCGAAGCCGGCGGCAATCAGCCGCCGCATGGTGCGCGCCGCCTCCTTCTTGTCCTTCGGCTGTGCCATGCGCTTGCGCTGAATGTATGCACGCGCCAGATCTTCTTCGTTGACGTTCTCGTACGCGACATCCAGCGTGGATGAGACGAGCTCTGGATGTACGCCCCTCTGCATCAGGCCCTGCTGAACGCGGCGCCGGCCAAGCTTATCGTTTTCCTGCCGCAGGCGCGTGAAGTCCGCGGAGAAGCTTGCATCGTTGAGGAAGCCATATTCCTTCAACTTTCCGACAACGGAGCTGATCTTCTGTTGGCCCGTGTCACCCGGTTCCACGCGGCGTCGCAGCTTGCGCTTTAGCTCAGCCACGGTTTGTGCACGCCGTCCAAGCGAAGCTGCCGCGTAATCGAATAGCGCCGTCTCCGTCAGTGGCTCGCGCTGCTTCTTCGGTCGATCGCTCAGGCCCATGTCATCACATTCACTTTTTCGCACTCGTCCAGCGATCGCACCACGCGTTCACCGTCTGGTACCACAGCTGAGAGTTCTGCGGCTTCAGCACCCAATGGCCTTCATCGGGGAAGTACAGCATCTCCGACGGCACGCCCAGCCGTTGCAGCGTGGTAAAGAGCTGATATCCCTCGCTCACATCCAGCCGGTAATCCAGTTGGCTATGCACCACCAGTGTCGGCGTTTTGAAGCGCGGCGCAAAGAGCATTGGCGACCACCTGCGATACGTCAACCGGTTCGTCCACGGTGTCCCGCGAAACTCCCACTCGTTGAACCATAGCTCGTCCGTCGTTCCATATGCCGACACCGGATTGAACATGCCATCGTGCGAGACGATGCAGCGGAAACGGTCCGTGTGCCCCAAAATCCAGTTGGCCATATAGCCGCCGTAGCTCGCGCCCAGCGCGCATTCGCGTGTCTTGTCCAGGAAAGGGAACTGCGCCTCCGCCGCATCCAGTCCACGCATCAGGTCAATGTATGGACGTCCGCCCCAGTCGCCATTGACGCCGTCTACGAACGCCTGCCCGTATCCGGTAGATCCGCGCGGGTTAACCATCACGACAACGTAGCCATCCGCCGCAAACAGCTCGGCGTTCCAGCGATAGCTCCAGCTATCACCCCATGCACCCTCCGGGCCGCCGTGCATAAGAAACTTCACCGGGTACTTCTTCTCCGGATCGAAGCCCGGAGGCCGAACGAGGAACCCCTCCACCCGCACGCCGCCCGAGCCGTGGAACCAGTAGTGCTCCATGTCCGGTATATCCAGTTGGCTCAGCAGGGTTCGATTCAGCCGTGTCAACGGCTGCTCCGTCACATCGGACGGTTCTGCCAGCGGAGCCCGGCGGCTGCGAATGCTGCGCACATGCAGTGTTGGTTGATTTGCAGTGTGCGCTGGATGTGGAAAGGACTCCTCGGTCAAATTCAGCAGCGTGATCTCCGGCGGACGGCGCACCGTGGTGCGGCTGGCCACCATGTGCGTGTCGTCCAGCGTCACGTGCAGGTCCCCGTATTCGCCGCGCCGGGCGATATAACTGCGCTGACCGGATGCAAGATCGAGCTGGAAGATGGGCTCCTCGCCCTCGTCCCCCGCCGTGAAATAGAGGCTCTGCGAATCCGGCGCCCACACCAGCGAATCGATCCAACGGTCGAAGTCCTCCATCGGCAGCATGATCTTCTTCGTCGGGCGATCGTACAGCGCCAGGCGGAAGCGGTCGCTCTCATACCCGGCGCGTGCCTGCGAGCGCCACGCGATGTACTTCCCGTCAGGCGAGTACGCAGGGCTGAAGTTGCCGCCGGCGCTGGTCGAAATCTTCATTGGCTTGGCCGACGGGTTAGTCAGGTCCAGGGTCCACAGGTCCACATGCGTGGAGATCGCCGGCACTGAATCGGTGTTCTCTTCGAAGCTCAATTCCTTGCTGTCAGGAGAAAACGCATACGCATCCGGGCCGCCTAGCGAAAATGGCGGAACATCATGCTCGTCGCCGGGGTTCAGATCGCGCGCCGGTCCACCGCTCACTGGCTGCAGGAAGAGATGCGAGCGCCGCTCGCCGGTAAATGCATTCCAGTGCCGAAAGAGCAGGTGCGTGAAGATCTGCGCCTTTACCTTGTCCTCGGATTTCGCTTTCGCGTGCTCCGTGTTGCACCGCTCCTCGTCCGGTCCGCTGCATTCCGGATACACCGAAGAGGTGTAAAGGATGTCCTTTCCGTCCGGCGACCACATCGCACCATCCGCGCCCATCGCCGCGTGTGTCACCTGGTGCGCATCGCCAAGCGTACCGCTATGCGGGTCGAAGTTCGCGACATAGACTTGTTGTTCGCCATCGCGCGGGCTCTGGAACAGCACGCGCGCGCCATCCGGCGAAAAGCGTCCGTGTCCCTCGCCGGGCAGCGACGCGGTGACCGGTTTTTCCTCCATCGGGTTAGAGCCGACGCCGGTTGGCACGATCCAGAGGTGCGATGTCTTGCGGTTCTGCTCCAGATCGACATCTGTCACTGCGAAAAGCACCCATTTGCCATCGGGCGACAGTGACAAATCGTCCAGCCGTCGCATGTGCTGCATGTCCTCGAAGCTCATGGGACGTCGAGGCGGCGGAGCCGTTTGCGAAACAAGGGCCCACGGAAAAAGGAAGGGAAGCAACAGCGCAGCGCACAAACCGAGACGCATGTCGGACTCGCAAGTAAGATTCGAGGACTTCTTATCCTACCTGCTCGCTGGTGCAATCGACAGGGAAACAGACACGGAGACCGCCTGCAGCTGGTCTCCGCGCGATACGCTCTCACACTGCGCCTTACTGCGAGTCGCCCGGATTTCCGCTGGGCGCGGGCGGCGGCGGTACGCTTTCATCCGGAGCACCATCAGGTGCCCGCCGGTCGCGCGGGCCGTGTGCACCGTCCGGACCGTGGCGCCCGAAACGATCATCCGGCCGTGGCCCCAGCGTCTGCAACGTCTTCCATTGCGCGGTGGTCAGTACGCCGCGCAGTCCTAGCAGCATACGCGCATTTGCCTTCTCCAGCTGTGCGCGAGATTGCGCCACCTTATCGATCTGCGCCAGGATACGTGTCTCGTCCGGCTGTTCGGCCGCGAGCAGTGGTTCCAGGATTGTTTCTTCCTTTTCAACCGCCGCATGTTCGTCAATGAGCTTGAGCCGGCTCTGCTGGAAGATGTCGTCCATCTTCTTTTGCTGATCGGCGCTCAAGCCTAGCTTTTGCGAAATGTCAGGGTTGTCCCACCAGCGCCCCCTGGGCCCCATGCGAAAAGCACGCTCCATCGGCGGCCGATGCGGTGTCATTGGACCGCCATCCATCCCCGGCCCCTGCATCGGGGCGGGTGGTGGTGGCGGTGCATTGGCCGCTAGCTCCTGCGCCATCGCTGGCAGTCCACCCAGCAAAAGCGCCGCGCTGACGGCCAGGTGTACGGTGCGAATTTTCGAAATTGAATTCATCTTGCTCCTTCTCCGTTGAACGATTCGATCTATGGTTTGCGAACCCTATTGCCGCGTGGTCGTATCGCTCGCGCTCCACGAGAGCGGCTGCATGGCAGAGGGCACTTCCTGCGACACATCCTGATCGACCTCTTCGAGCAACGCGTTGTCGCGCACTAATTCCTGCTGCGCCTGCCGTTGCTTGCGTTGCTGCACCTGCGCCTCGATCGCTGCACGGTGCGCCGTCCATCGCGGCAGCCCGATTCCGAAAGCCAGAAGAAGCGCCACAGCAATCGTCACCCAGGCAGCGGCCATGCTGCGCCAGCTCCGTGCCGCTGCGCTCCCGGACTTACGCCATTCCGACTCATGCCATTCCTGCATAGCCGCCGCTCTTGCCTCTCTCCACTCTTGCGCCAATGCGGCCTTCTCCGCGCCCCACTGCCGCGCTGCGGAGCCAAACCACTTCAGCGCATCGGCTAGCGGCTGTGTCTGCGCCCGGCACACCGCGCACTCTGCGACGTGCGCCCGCTCCACATCGCTGGCCTCGCCTGCCTGCCAGCGCAGCATTGCTTCCCGGCTCAAGTGCGAATTCATCGTCCCTCCCCCACCTGCAGCTTCACAGCGTTCAACGCGCGGTACAGGTGTGACTTCACCGTGTTCAGGTTCAACTGCATAGCCTCCGCGATCTCCGGCAGCTCCAGCTCCTCCACAAAGCGGAGTAAAAAGATGCTGCGCTGGCGTTCGCTCAGCGTCTCCACGGCACGCCACACGCCGGCCACGCGCTCCTCGACAATCAGCCGGTGCTCGGTAGAGCGGCTCGTATCCGGCAGCCGATCGCTCATTTCCGCGGCGTCCAGCATCGGCGCGCGTCGCCAGAAGCGCAGCTTCATGCTTCGCTGGTGATCACGCACCAGGTTCACTGCAATGCGCATCAGCCAGGTAGCCATCGAGCAGTCGCCGCGAAAACTGAATCGCGCCCCGTGCGCTCGCAGAAAGCAATCCTGCGTTAACGTCTCGGCTACGTCATCGTCGCGCGTGGCGAACAGGATGTAGCGAAAAATGCGGCCGCGGTATAGCCGCATCCACTCCTCTACATCGCCGGTCTCCTGGCTCACGGCTGCCGCCGGAAGCTCATTTCCCGCCATAGCATTCGCGATCACGTGTTCCATGCACACACATAGACGACCCCGCGGCTACGGAGTTTACAGCGAAATTATGGCGAAGATACGGGGTTGGCGTCGTAATAAGAGGAATCGCGCGGCTCACAGCAAGGCTGCGCTCTCGAATGCCAGTTGTGCAGCCTCGGCTGCGGGTAGCGTCCACACCGCCAATACGGTGTTCGGCGGGCTCAGCCGCCCGGGCTTAAAGATACTCCGCTTATTCTTCTCTTCGTCCAGTTCTACGCCCGCCCAGTGCAGCGCGCGGCACACCCGCGCCCTCACCATGGGCTCATCCTCGCCGATGCCGCCTCCAAAGATGATCGCTTCCCCTCCGCCCAGCGCAGCCAGATACGCGCCTACCTGCTTGGTGATGCTGTAGCAGAACATCTCCATCGCCAGCGCAGGCCGCGGATTCTCGAGCTGTTTCATCAGCACGCGCGTGTCAAGCGAGATGCCCGAAACTCCCATCAATCCCGATTTCTTATTTAGCACTTCGAGCGCCTCGTCGATACTCATGCTCGCCTGCTCCATCAGCACCTGCACGATTGCCGGATCGACGCTGCCGCTGCGGGTTCCCATCATCAGCCCTTCCAGCGGGGTCAGCCCCATCGAGTTCTCCATGGCAACGCCATTGCGGATCGCAGTCGCCGAGCAGCCGCTCTCAAGGTGCAGCGACACGAGCCGTATCTCGTTCAGCGGCCGCTTCGCCTCCAACGCATACCGCTCCAGCAGCGAGCGATGGGAAAAGCCGTGGAACCCGTAGCGCCGGATGCCGTGCTTGTCCGCAAGCTCCGGGGGCAGCGGATATCGCCATGCAATTTCCGGCATTCTGCGGTAGAACGAAGTATCGAAGCCAGCCGCGATCTTCATATCGGGCGCATGCTTGCGCAGTGCTCGGATCACTTCCAGCGAGCGCGCGTTGTGCAACGGAGCAAAGGACTGCAGAGCCTCGATCTCATGCTCCACCGAGGCATCCACCATGACCGGCTTGTCGAAGCGGTCGCCACCGTGCACCACCCGCACTGCCGCCAGATCTAGGTCCTCGTAGGTTGCGCCATGTGCTTCGGCCCGGTCGCGCAGCCAACTCACCAGCGCGCTGGTGCCGTCAGTAAAGTTCTTTGCTTCCATATCGTGCGACTCGGCAGTCTCGCGCCCGCGCATCACCGAGAAGGTCGCAGGCTTGTCCTTCCCGATGTTCTCCACCATTGCGCTGGCGAGGGTCTCGCTTTCGCAGCCGAAGCGCTGTTTGCTCCGCACCTCCACGACGTCTGCTTTCAACGAGTTGCTTCCCGGATTGAATGTAAGGACGATCGCCATGCCATACCCCTTGGGCCCGCTGCCTCGTGAGAGGCCGGTCTGCGCCTGTATTCTGATGCCGTAGGTGTTGGGGCGGGCCGGCATCGCCATGTCTTTTTCGGCCGCCGGACGTCTACTCTGTTTAGGAATTCGGTGTTCAGAGGTACTTCGGCTTATGTCTCGCCTGCTAACGCTCAGCCTGTTCGGTCTTCTGCTCTTTCCGCTGCCGCGTCTCCAGGCCCAGGCCAGCTACACACAGTTGCAACCCACGGACTCGGGCTTCGGCCCGCTGGATACATCCACGCCGTCCATTCCGCCGGACCAGATCATCCAGAAATTCGCCGCGAAGGAAACCGAATTCCGTCAGGCAATGGATCAGTACACCTACACACGCAGCGTAGTGATTGAAACCCTCAACGACGATAACAAGCCCGACGGGGTCTATCAGCAGGTCACGGACATCTCCTACGACGGCAAGGGTGCGAAGCTCGAGCACGTCACCTTCGCACCCGCCAACACCCTCGAACGCCTAATCATGACGCCCTCCGATATGTCGGACATAGAGCACCGGCTGCCCTTCGTGCTCACCACGGAAGACCTTCCGCTTTACAACATCAACTACGTTGGCCGGCAGAAGGTCGACGATCTTGACACGTACGTCTTCGACGTCGCTCCCAAGAAAATCGAGAAAGGGCAGCGATACATCCAAGGACGCATCTGGGTTGATCAGCGGGATTTGCAAATCGTCGTCGTGAACGCTAAGAACGTGCCGGACGACCTGCGCCCCGGCCACGAAGACCTGTCACTCCCGTTCACCACCTACCGCGAGCAGGTCGATGGACAGTATTGGTTTCCCGTCTACAGCAAAGCCGACGGCATCCTGCACTTCTCCGGCGGCAAGGGCTACATGTCTGAAGACATACACACGCGCTCCATCGTGAAGTACAGCAACTACAAGCGCTTCGGCTCCTCCATCAAGATCACCTTTGAAGGCCAGGACATCACCAAGAACGGGCAATCCCCGGCGCCGGGCAATGCTCCTGCCGGCCAGCCGCAGAGCGCACCTGCAAATCAGCCGAAACAGACATCCGCGCCGCCTCGCTGATTCATGGACTTCAAGTAGCCATTGATGGTTCGCGGTGCCTGTCGCAATCCGACCCTCTGGTATCATCCAGGTTTGTAACCATAGACCTGCGCTTTTCCAGATCCGACAGCACACCATAGATGACAGCCGTTGAAGCGATGCGACCTGAGCCTTCCCCCCGAATCGCCACAGCCGATTCACGACGGTTGGCGCTTGCGATCTGCATAATCCTGCTGCCGATCATTAGCTTCTACGCTATCCTGGCGCGCCGCATACTCAATCTTCCATTCCTTGATGACTACAGCGGCGTGCTGGAATTTCTGGAGCATCTTTCATCGTTGCCAAATGTCCTGGCAAAGGCCGGCTATGTTGTCGTCGCGCAGCACAATGAGTACAAGCCCGTCTTCGCGAATTTCGTTATCGCCCTGCAGTATGGAATCTCCGGCCGTCCGAGCTTCATTCTATTGTCGTGGCTCGGAAACCTCTTTGTTCTCATGCTCTTCTATCTCATGTGGAGGCATTTTCTCGTCTTTGAGGAGAACGCGTCACGCAGGCTCCTACTCTTTGCTCCCGTGGCATATCTTCTCTTTCAACTTCAATATGCAGAGACACTGAACTGGAGTTCGCCGGGACTGCAGAATATTCCGGTTTTAGTATTTGCGTTCGCGGCCCTTGCCGCGCTTTGTCGAAACAGCCACAGCAGCTTTTTGCTGGGTTGTATTCTGATGGTGCTTTCCATTGCTTCGTCGGGCAATGGATTCGCCCTGTTCCCAGTTGGCCTCATCATGCTGTTTCAGAGGAGGGCCTGGAGGCGCGTTGGAATATGGTGCTTAGTTGCAGGCTTGTGCGCGGCCCTTTACTTCTATCATTACAATTTCCATTCTTCCCAGCAGGATCCAAGCGGATCTGTACTGCACTCGGCCCATTATCTAAATCCAGTATTTACTCTGTCTTTCATCGGCTCGGCTTTCAGCATTCACGTCCCAGTTATCCATAATGCTTCGGTTCTGTTCGGAACTCTTGTGCTCATTCTTATTCTCTTGATGGCGAGAAGACGTTTTGATCAATCGAATCCCATTTTCTTCAATTTCAGCATGTTTCTGGTGCTGACCGCCGTGGGCGTATCCGGGATACGAAGCAAACTTGGCATCGAGGCAAGCGTGGCCAGCCGATATAAAATCTATTCGGACCTGCTTGTTGTCTGTTGCTATGTTTTCGTGATCGAGGGCTACCTCAGGAACCGCAGCCTGCAACACAGAGTTTTTCAGGTTGTTCTTGTGACTTCCATTCTCTTTTGCGCTATCTCCGATCACCGTGGAAATAGATATCTAATAGAGCATGACAGGTCCATGACTGCCGGTATCGAACAGTACAAAACAACCGATCATCAACAAGGCCCCGCATTCTTTCGCGGGGATGAGCGTCTGACACGCAGCGTCAATAGTTGGGTTCGGCCGGTTATGGAGATGTCCGAGTCCACCGGCCTCTATCGCTTCCCATGAGCCAGACCAAGAAAATTGTCATCACCGGTGCGGCTGGTCTGGTTGGCCAGAATCTGACGTCCCGCCTTCTCGCAAGGGGTATTAGTCAGCTCGTCGCTATAGATAAACATGCAGCGAACATGGCGATTTTCCGGCAGCAATTTCCGTCGATAACCGCCATACAGGTCGACCTGGCAAAGCGGGAAGACGTATCTGCCTGGCAGGGCACCCTTGCGGGATGTGACGCGCTCGTCATCGGCCACGCCCAGATAGGCGGCCTGGATTCGTCGGAATTCGTGAGAAACAATGTTGCGGCCACCGAGCGCCTCTTGGAAGCTGCGATCAAAAATCAGGTGCCCTACTTAGTGAATATTTCCTCATCCGTCGTAAATTCCATGGCTAGGGACGACTACACGGAAACCAAAAAGGCGCAGGAGGCTTTGATCGCTGCTTCCGGAATGCAGCAGATAATCCTCCGGCCCACGCTTATGTTCGGGTGGTTCGATCGCAAGCATCTTGGCTGGCTCGGACGCTTCATGCAGCGCACGTCTGTCTTCCCTGTACCCGGCACGGGTCAATTCCTGCGACAGCCTTTGTTTGTCGGCGACTTCTGCGAAATCATTCTGTCTTCCATCGAGCAGCAGAAAACAGGTGCCTTCAACATAAGCGGACAGGAACAAATCAACTACATCGACCTGATCCGTGCAGTGAAGGCGGCTACCCGGTCGAAAGCAAGAATTCAGAAAGTACCGTACAGCCTCTTCTGGGCCATGCTGCAGCTCAATGCACTATTCGACAGAAATCCTGCGTTCACCGTGAAACAGCTTGCGGCGCTCGTCACTCCCGATATCTTCGAAGTCATCGACTGGCCAGGCATATTCGGAATTTGCGCAACCCCTTTGCAGCAGGCATTGGATATCACCTTCCGTGATCCCGTGTATTCAAAAGTAGTCCTGGCCTTTTAGGCTATCGGTTAGACATTCCTACGATTGGGGGCCATATCGCCCGCGTTATTGTTATTGGATCCGGCATCATGGGCCTTGCCGCTGCATTTCACGCGCTCAAGGCAGGTCATGCCGTGCAAGTACTCGAAGCTGCGCCTGAGCCGGGAGGGATGGCCGCGCATTTCGACCTTGCCGGCCTTTCCATCGAACGCTTCTATCACTTCATTTGTAAAAGTGACGCTGAGACGGTTGCGCTCTTGGGGGAGCTTGGCATTGCCAATAAGCTTCGCTGGCGCACAACCTCGATGGGCATCTTTACCGGAGGGCGTCTATACGATTGGGGCAATCCAATTGCGCTGCTCACGTTTCCGGAGATCAGCCTGTTGTCCCGGCTGCGCTATGCATGGTTCGCCTTCGTTTCCGTCAGGAAGGACCGCTGGGATGCTATTGAGACAGAGTCTGCGCGCTCATGGATCACTCGCTGGTGCGGCACGGAAGTATACGAGCGGCTCTGGAATCCGCTACTCGAGTTAAAGTTCTTCCGTCACGCGGAGAATATCTCTGCGGCATGGATATGGACGCGGATCCGGCGGATCGGCCGCTCGCGCAAATCACTCATGCAGGAAGAGCTGGGCTATCTTGAAGGTGGCAGCCAGGTGCTGGTGGATACGCTTTGCAGCGCAATCCGAAAGCAGGGTGGGGAATTGACGACTGAGTCTCCCGTGCTCACTGTTTTGGCCCACGAGGGGCGTGTCACCGGCGTGTCCACGCCGAACGGCACCCTCGCAGCCGATGCTGTCATCTGCACGGTGCCTACTCCACTCGTTGCCGAGATGATTCCTGCACTGCCGGAGGATTGGAAGACGCGTTATCGAGCCATCGAAAACATGGGGATCTGTTGCCTGGTGTTCAAGCTCAGGAAAAAACTCAGCCGGCATTTCTGGATCAATATCAGCGAGCCCGAAGTTGCTGTTCCGGGCCTGATTGAATTCTCCAATCTCAGGCCGGTTGGTGGCGAGAGCGTCGTCTACGTTCCTTACTACATGCCGAACGACCATGCCAAATTTGGGTGGACTGACGAAGCGCTCCTGAGCGAGGCCTTTTCCTACTTGAACAGAATCAATCCCAGCCTCACTCGGAACGACATTATTGCGTCTCACGTCGCACGGCTCCGCTATGCGCAGCCGGTTTGCCAGCCGGGCTTCGCCAGCAAGATCCCGCCGGTTCAGACGCCGATCGCGGGCCTGCAAGTGGCTGACACCTGTTTCTATTATCCGGAAGATCGCGGCGTTTCGGAGAGCGCTCGCCTTGGCCGCGAAATGGCGGAACATTTGTCCAGTTCGCAATGACGCCGTAATCGACAATGCCGCTGGAGCATTTCCCCTCCGGCGTGATATCACGGATGGGCATGACTCCCAACACATCGCAGGATCCGGCAGAAGCAGCAAAGCGTCGTGCGGCGGAGTGGGCAGCAGCTCAGGTGGAAGACGGCATGGCCGTCGGCCTCGGCTCCGGCTCTACTTCAGCACTGGTCATTGATGAGATCGGTCGCCGAGTCCGGGAAGGCCTGCGCATCGTGGGCATCGCTACCTCCATCCAATCGCATCGCCAGGCAGAGTCACTCGGCATTCCGTTGACCGATTTTGCGCGCCAGCCCCAGCTCGACCTCACCATCGACGGTGCCGACGAAGTAGAGCGCGGTACGCTGGCGCTCATCAAGGGACATGGTGGCGCTCTGCTGCGCGAAAAGATCGTCGCCACCGCCAGCCGTCGCATGCTGGTCGCTGTCGACCGCCGCAAGATTGTCGATCGGCTCGGCAGCATCTTCACCGTCCCGGTGGAGGTCGTTCCGTTCGGCTGGGAAACCACTCAGGGCCGCCTGCGCGAGCAGGGTTTCGCCTCCGAGCTCCGCAGGAAGGATGACGGGGAACCGTACGTCACGGACGGCCAACACTACATCTTGCATTGCAAGCTCATCGAATCCGGCCTTTCGCCAGAGCAGGCAGCCGACGCCTTCAAGCGCACCACAGGCGTCGTCGAACACGGCCTCTTCCTCGGAATTGCCAGCAAAGTGGTCATCGGAAGCGCGGATGGCCTGGATTTTCTGGAACGCAAGCAGGATTAAGGATGGCGACCGAGAGCGGCCAACCGCGCCGACTTCGCGTACTGGATACAATTAGAGAAGCTCGCCATGCCTACTTCTGCCATCCCCATGCAACATCTCATTGACGATCTCCGCATCCGTTCGGCCAATGTGGTCGATCCGCCGCTCACCTTGGAAGCAGAACGGCCCATCAGCGATGCGGCGGCCGCCCTCGTCTATCAGACGCGCCAGCACATTCTCAAAATTCTCGGACTCGCGGACCGCCGCCTGCTCGTTGTGGTTGGTCCCTGTTCTATTCATGACACCGAGGCGGCGCTCGAATATGCGCGCCTGCTCAAGCCGCTCGCCGGCGAGTTGGCACACGATCTGCTGATTGTTATGCGCGTCTACTTCGAAAAGCCGCGCACTACCGTTGGCTGGAAGGGTCTCATCAACGACCCGCATCTGGACGAATCGCACCGCATCAATGAAGGCCTGCGCATGGCGCGCAACCTGCTGCTCGATCTCGCCGAAATGGGGGTGCCCGCCGGCAGTGAATTCCTTGACCTGATCACGCCGCAGTATCTCGCTGCATTGGTAAGTTGGGGTGCTATCGGCGCGCGCACCACGGAAAGCCAGCTTCACCGCCAGCTCGTCAGCGGCCTCTCCTGCCCGGTTGGCTTCAAGAATGGCACCTCCGGCGATGCGGGCATCGCCATCGAAGCCATCGTGTCCGCGCGCCAGCCGCACACCTTTCTCGGTCACACCAAGGACGGCCAGACCGCCATCTTCGCCACTGACGGCAACCCCGATTGCCACCTCATCCTGCGCGGCGGCCGTGGCGTTACGAATTACGATGCCGCCAACGTGGAACGCATCGCGGGGCTTGAAACCAAGGCTGGCCTTCAGCCGGCCATGATGATCGATTGCAGCCACGCCAACAGCCGCAAAGACCACACCCGCCAACCCATCGTCTGCCGCGATGTCGCTGCGCAGATTGCGGCTGGCGATCGCCGCATCGTCGGTGTAATGCTCGAAAGCAACCTCGTCGGTGGCGCGCAAAAGCACCAATCCGGCCAGCCGCTCGTCTACGGCCAAAGCATGACCGACGCCTGCATCGGGTGGGACGAGACCGTGCCGCTGCTACGCGAACTGGCCGTCGCTGCCCGGACACGCGTCTGACTGGTCAACAACGAAGCTCTAACCAGTCACGCTCCCCATGCTCCGTCGTCTTGACTGAAGCGGCGAAGCCGCACAGTGGAAGGATCTGCTGTCCTCTACGCTAATCACGATAACGGGTGGCCCGTCCTACACAACGGGTAGAGTGGTGGTTCCTTCACCGTTCGCTCGAAGCATTCTCCAGTTTCAGCAGCTTCTCCTTGCGCTCCTTGCCCCAGCGATAGCCAGTGAGCTGTCCGTTGTTGCCCACCACGCGATGGCAGGGTACGACCAGCGCCAGCGGATTCCGCGCGCACGCCCGCGCTACCGCTCGCACCGCGCGGGGCTGGCCCAGCTCTGCCGCCACCGCCGAGTAGCTCCGCGTCTCTCCGCGCGGGATCGTCTGCAGCAAGCGCCACACCCGCTGCTCGAACGCCGTCGCGCGCAGATCGAGGGGAAGATCCAGCGCCACCGGATGCTCCGTCATGCGCGAGATCACCGCGTGTGCCGTCGCTCCCAGGCGCTCATCGTCCATAGTTGCGGCTTCGATCTGCGCAGCAGGGAAGCGCTGGCGCAGTTCGTGCTCCATCCCGGCGACATCGTCGCCCAGCGTTACGGCGCACAGTCCGCCCTTGGTCGCTGCAACCAGCATCTTGCCTAGCGGGCAATCTGTAATAAGGAAGCGAATCGTTTCCCCAAGGCCGCCCTTGCGGAAGCGCTCAGGACGCATGCCCAGCCTCGCATCCGCGCCCTCGTACATGCGGCTCGATGAGCTGAACCCTGCCTCATAGATCGCATCCGTCACGCTCGCGCCGTCCGCCAGCCTGTCGCGCAGCAGTGCGGAACGCTGATCGATCTGGTAGTGCCGCGGGCTCACGCCCAGCACGCGCTCGAACATGCGCTGCACGGTGAACGGGCTCACGACGCTCAGTCGTCCCAGCTCCTGCAGCGTCACAGCACGATCGACATGCCTGTCGAGATAGTCGCACAGCCGCCGCACCATTTCCGCTTCGGCATGCTGGCCCGCCGGGTGGCAGCGCCGACACGCCCGATAGCCTGCAGCCATCGCTGCATCCGCATCCTTGAAGAACCTTACATTCCGCTGTGCGGGCCGCCGGCTCACGCAGCTTGGACGGCAGAAAATTCCCGTCGTCTCCACTGCATAGACAAACTGTCCGTCCGCCGATGCATCGCGCGCCTGCACCCGCCGCCACGCCAGCTCAGCATCGAACGGGGCATCGAATGCCGCCTTCATCTCTACTACCTTCACTGTTGTTGGAACCACCTGTATCGTCGCCATGTCAGCATACTGCGCTTCAGCGTACGGCGGCGCGCTCCGGTTCTTGCGCTAGAAGTTGCGAATATCAATTCACCGCTTTGCGGGAATCTCAAGTGGAACCGGGGGCGCAACATGGCGCATTTCAGCAAAGTTTCCCTGATCGATCCCGAAGCTCAACCGTCCACGCGAATCGATGTACAGCAATCCCTCGCCCAACGGAACATCGCTGAATGTCTTCACAAACGGAAGTACATAATGAATTCCCGCAATAGTGACCGGCACATGGTCGCCTAGTTTGTACCCGAGCTTGGTGAATGTCTCTGCTGGCACGTTTGTCACCAGATTGCCGAAGGGGCCATCCGTCCCAATCACCTGCCCGTGCATTCCACTCGCATCGATGGTTGCGCTGTTGTTTTTGAGCCGGACCAGCTTCGTCAGGTCCAATGCGGGCCCGGCCTCCGTCCAGTCATCGCCGCGAGCCAGATGCGCTCCCGCAGGCGAGAAGATATCGCGCCCGTGGAACGTGGATGACAGCTTGGCGCCGATCATCCAGGCCGGGTTCGTAATCTCCCGGGCCCCGGCCAGCCCATCGCGGTCGGCAAGTTGCGCAATCATGCCATTGTCGGGCAGCACGAAATACTGGCCTACCTTCGATTTCACGATGATCGCCTTACGCGCGCTCCCGACTCCCGGATCGATCACCGCGACGAAAATTGCATCATGCGGGAAATATGGAGCCGATCCAGCCAGGAACCGCCCGGCTTCCGGAATGTTGAATGGAGTCACCTGGTGCGTGATGTCGATGATCCGCGCATCAGGTGCGATCCCGAACATCACCGCCTTGCAGATGCCGACCGCGTCATCCTTTACATCGAAGTCGGTCATGAACCCGATGACGCGCGGCACCGGCTGAGCGTGAAGAACAGGAAAGGCGAACAGCAACAGCAAGGAGAGCAACAGCGTTCCGCGAAAGGGAGCAGGCAAGGATGTTCTCCGTCCACAGCGAGGATGGCAGCTTCAGGTCAGAATACCCTCGCTGTCAATCCGCGCGTCAGGGCAGCAAACCAAACTCCGCAACGCCGGTCTGTGTGCCGACAAACACCTTCCCATTCACAATCACCGGCGCAATGAACTTGTTCCCATTGCCGAAGCTGTCCCGTCCACCCGCAGCCTGGTTGCTGTTGTAGAGCTCCCGGCTCAGACTGGTTGCGTCGTATGCATGCAGCACGCCCGCCTGGCCCAGATTGCTTTCCACGGCCCAGACGATCCCGTTCTGCGTCCCGTTCGCCGAGACGCTGGGCGTGCTCCCCGGATACGGAAATACCATGGCCGACTCACTCGAAGGCGTGGTTGCCATCTTGGCCTGCGTCATCGGGAATGCCTTCAACCTGTCGTTCCGGCCGGCGTAATATACGGTCCCGTTGAAGTACGCGGGCGATGACCACGCGCCCTGAGCCAGCGCCGAGGTCAATTCCTGGTACAAATTGCTGTTGTCCGCGGAATTCTGATTGAACTTTCCCAGGTTGTCGCGGTCGGCTACATAAATGTTCTTGTCCTTGCCCGCGCCAACCAGCAGGTGACGCACGTTGCCGCTGGCATCGGTCATGTCCGGCAGCAGCATCGCTCCGCCCGACCCTAGATCGATATCTCCGTTCGATTCGTCCACTGTGTTGTATGGCTCAAAGTAGTCCGCCTCCGTCAGGGTGCCGGCCGCCGTGCTCAGCTTCACAATCGCGTTCCCATAATCGTGCTGGGCGGGGAATCCGTTGCTGTCGAAGCTCGGATCGAGCGTCCCGTTTGCATCCAGGAAGTAGATGTTGCCCTGTGCATCCGCCGCCAGCCCGTTACCGGCCATCCAGATCGAACCGTCGCTTCCATTCGGTGTCAGATTCAAAATGGCGGTCTGCTGCAGAGTGCCTTCGCTGTAGGCCATTACCCATCCGGTGTAAGGCGGGATGTCACAATGCGAGGTCCACGCAAGATAAATCGTCCCATTCAGCAGCAACAATCCCGCCCTTTCCGCGTACTGTGCAGGGTCGAAGATCACGTTGCCGCTTTGCGAATCCGCGCCGCTGCCCGGGTAACTGCCGGTAATATCCGTCGGGCTGCCCGGCAACTCTGCCCCGGTCGTCAGGTTCAAGGCATGCAATCTCTGGTGATATTTCCCCGCAGCATCCTTGCTCATCCCCACCGCAAAAATTGCTCCCTTTACACGATCGATGACTGGCGTCGACGTGATGCCGATCTCCGGAGTGATTTGATCGCATCCATGATCATCGCTCGGAGCCTCTCCGCTTCCCAGCAGCGATGTCTTCCATAGCTGCGCCCCTGTGTCTGCATTGAATGCATATAATGTCCCGTGCTCTGTCGCGACATAGAGCACATTCGCGCCAGCCCCGTTTACGTTCAACCCCGCGAGATACAACGGCTGCGCGTCGACCTTTCCATCCGCCTGGAAGAATCCAAGCTTGCCGAAGGTCGTGCTGCTCACATTCGCGGGTGTCAGCGTCGCTTCCTGTGCGTTCAACCCGTCCCGCGAGTTATCGAAGTGATAGGTCGTTACATCCGGGATGGCCGCCGTCTGCACCGTCACCGCCACTGTCACCGCATGCGACAGTGTGCCTGCAGTTCCGGCGAACGTCACGGTCGAATTGCCGCTGGTGGCGCCTGCGCCCGCGCTCAGTGTCACGCTCTGCGCAGTGCCGGGAATCAGCGTCAGCGATGCCGTGCTCGCCGTCACCCCCGCGGGCAGTCCTGTAATATCCACCGAAATCGGAGAAACGAAGCCATTGGTCCCCGTGGCCTGCACGGAGAGCGCCGTTCCCGTTGTTCCTTGAACAAGCGTCTGCGACGTTGGCGCGATGGAGATCGTGAAATCGGCCGCAACGGCGGCTTTTTGCGGAGCGCTGCTGCCGCCGCAGCCGGCAGCGGCCAGACAGATCGCGACTGGGCTGATCAGGAATAGGGGGAGACGCATGGCGAGGATCCGTTCCGCAATATACAACCAGTGGCCACCAACATTCTGCTGCTGCACGGCCTATGAATTCGGATGCAAAATCTTCTAGTGACGGCAAAGCCCGCTCCATTACGAGCGGGCTTTGCACCCTACGGTCCTACGCTATGCGTTCGCCGTAACTGCCGTCTTCTTGGCAGACTCGCGCAGCGTGTCCGCCTTGTCTGTGGCTTCCCAGCGGAAGTCCTTCTCCTTGCGGCCGAAGTGTCCGTACGCCGCGGTCTTCTTGTAGATCGGACGACGCAGGTCCAGAGATTCGATGATGCCCTTCGGTGTCAGGGAGAAATTCTCGCGGATCAGCTTCTGCAGCTCGACCTCGCCGATTTTGCCCGTGCCGAAGGTATCCACCAGCACGCTCACCGGCTCCGGCACGCCGATCGCGTATGCAAGCTGCACCTCGCAGCGGTCCGCGAGTCCGGCGGCCACAATGTTCTTCGCAATGTACCGCGCCATGTACGCGGCCGAGCGGTCCACCTTTGTCGGGTCCTTGCCGCTGAAGGCGCCGCCGCCGTGCCGGCCCATGCCGCCGTAGGTGTCCACGATGATCTTGCGGCCGGTTAGGCCGGTATCGCCCATGGGGCCGCCGATCACGAATCGTCCCGTCGGATTGATGTGGTACTTCGTGTCCTGGTCCAGCAGCTTTGCGGGAATTACCGCCTGAATCACGTTCTTCAGAATGTCGCGCCGCAGTTCATCGTTGGTTACATGTTCTGCATGCTGTGTTGAGATGACGACCGCATCCACGCGGACCGGCTTGCCATTCGCGTCATACTCTACCGTTACCTGGCTCTTGCCGTCGGGCCGTAGGTACGACATCAGTCCATTCTTGCGGACTTCGGTCAGCCGATGTGTCAGCTTGTGCGCCAGCGAAATCGGCGCCGGCATCAGCTCTTCCGTCTCGTTCGTGGCATACCCGAACATCATGCCCTGGTCGCCGGCGCCGCCGGTGTCCACGCCCATCGCAATGTCGCCGGACTGCTTGTTGATCGTTGAGATCACCGAGCAGGTGTTCGAGTCGAAGCCGTAAAGCGCATTGTCATAACCGATCGAGGCCACCGTGCCGCGCACCAGCGATTGAAAATCAACATAGGCCTGGGTTGTGATCTCACCGGCGATGACGACCAGCCCGGTGCAGGTCAGCGTTTCGCAGGCGACGCGGCTGAAGGGGTCCTGCTCCAGGCAGGCATCGAGAATCGCATCGGAAATCTGATCGGCAATCTTATCGGGATGGCCTTCGGTCACCGATTCCGAGGTGAACAGAAACTTATCGCGTAGTTGTGACAAAACGAGCTTCCTCCTATACCTTCTCTGGTCGCCAGACCGGAATGTGCTTGGGAATTCATTCAGGGGTCATACGTGGCGGACAGGCAGCCCCAACAAGAAGCGTCTAGGACCACTAAAGTACCGTACCAGACCACGCGAAGATACGGCAAAGATCACCGCGTGAACTGCTCGAAAGCGGCGCCAAAGGCGCGAATTCCGCAGTCAGCGGCTCTCCGTATCCAGCTGCGACGGAGTTCCCTTCAAGACATATAGGCGATATCCCGGCTGCGGCTGCGGCCTGCTCCACCAGCGCACCACTCCTGGAGATGCCCGCTCCATCTCGAGGATGTAATTGGCATCCAGCCATTGCCGGAACGCAGGCCACGTGTCCAGCTTGCGATACCCGCTTCCGCTGTCCAGGAAATATCCGCTCACCGCAACGAACACGAGGGGTGGCTGAGCCGTGACTTCCTTTTTAAATTGTCGGCGGAAAAAATCCACGGCGGGCCGAGGAACCGGATCGAACAACGGCTGGTCGGAAAGAATTCCCGTTGCCGGCAGGAGGCGCATCGCGTTGAGGGTTGGCAGGCAGTCCTGAACCGTGTCCAGACACTGCACGCGCCCGCTCACGTTGCCGCCGTTAACGCGGTGCAGATCCGCAGCCAGCATCGCATCGAACTCCTGCGGCTTCGCAACGAACCGGTGCACCCTCGCCAAGGCGAGCGGTGCAAGGATGAAACAGCCGCAGCACAGCCCGCCAAGCGCAACATAGTTCGCGGCAGTGCTCACGACGGGTCGCGTTCTATTCCGCCGGCGGCACGCAGTGCTCAGGTCAAGCGCAATCAGCAGCAGCAGGAAGACGAGCATCGGATATCGCTGGTAGGGAAGCGCCTTACCCTGAGCCAGCAGGCCCAGCAGATTCAACACAACTGCTGTTGCCGTAAGCAGCCGCTCGAACGGAGGCCATTCAGGCCCACGCAGCACGAGGCACAGTAGCCAGAGCACAACTAGAGCGGCCAACGGGGAAATGCTGTGCAAAAACGTGAAGCCTAGCGGCCGCCGCTCTAGCGTTGCGTAGTATGGCAGCACCAGGTGCTCTGCTGCGATCCACGCTTTGAGCGCGCCTTTGTGTTGCAACCAGACCGCCATCGCGATCAGCGGCACCGCCATCGCGCCCAATCCTGCGGCGAGCCAGCCGAGCGTCGCGGAACGATCAGCATCCTGCCGGCGAGCGCGATATGTCACCACCATTGCAAGCAGCAGTACCCCAAGCGGGTCCGCAGTCGGCTTGATGGTGGCCGCCAGCCCCACACCAAGACCGTAGGGAAGCAGATACATCCAGCGGCTCTGCCGCATCGCCTCGAGCAGACACGCGAACGCGAGAACCAGCAGCACGGCGATCACCAGGTCGCGCTGCCCCGTCTGCTGCACGCCGTCCTGCCCATGGACCAGCAACAACAGCACGGTCGCGAACAGCGCAGCGAAGCGCGAGTGTGGCCTCGCGATGAAGTAGTAGCCCGCGCCAGTCAGCGCCACCAGTGTCAAATCAAAGATCCGCCAGGCGACATCTGGCTGGCCGGGCAAATGCATCGCCAGCGCCGTCGCCCAGTACGCTCCGGGCATATTGACGTCCACGAAGTCGCGATACGGCGTCCACCCATGCCGGATCAGGAAGACGTCGTAGTGCAGCAGCGCTGCATCTTGTACCATCGGCCATCGCCGCGTCATGATGACGAAGATCACGGCGCAGGCGATCAGCACCGCACCAAGCAGCCACAAGATCAGGGCGAAGCGTCGTGCTCGCGGACCGGCGTGGGCGAGCGATGGCGAGGCAGGCATGGTTGCAGACAAGACTAGCGCAACAAGTGGTACAACTTTGTCGCCCAGAATCGCCCGGCGATGATTGGCAACCTGGTTGACCGCAAGCACCCATTGGAGCGGGTGGGTGCTGACACGAAAGCTTGAGACATCGGTCGAAAACAATCGAGAGGCTTGCGAAGCCGTATTGCTCTGGGCCAACTCCGCAGTTTCAAGGCACGAGCAGTCAGTGCAAAGGAATTACCGGCTTTCGCGTTGAGGTGCTTGGGCGGCTTTCGCTAAAGACAATCGGCAGCTGATGTTCAAGTCGTAAAGGCGGCCGGTAGCAAACGATGACGAAATCGGCGGAGCAAAAGCCCCCGTAGTCCATTGACTGTGCCGTTACAGAAGAATGGTCGGGGAGAGAGGATTCGAACCTCCGACCCCCTGGTCCCGAACCAGGTGCTCTACCAGGCTGAGCCACTCCCCGATCGACCGATTGCAGGTGGGAACGCCCGGCGCCATCGTCCTGGTAAGGGATGGCGGCTCATTCGAGCGCACTCCTGTCAATATAACAGAGTGACGCCTGGCGAAATTGACGTAGCCGAACGGACATGACCCCGCGCGACCAGCTCGATCTGACCGGACTTCGCGTTCTCGACGGTGGCCTTGCCACCGAGCTTGAGCGCGCCGGATGCGATCTCTCCAGTCCGCTCTGGTCCGGCGAGGTGCTTCGCTCGCATCCAGAGAAGGTGCTGGCCGTCCACCGCAGCTATCTGGAGGTCGGCGCAGACTGCCTGCTCACCGCCAGCTATCAGGTATCTGCCATGGGCTTTCGTGAGAGCGGGCTCACTCCTGCCGATGCCAATTCCGCGATCCAGCAAAGTGTCGCACTCGCCGAACAGGCCCGCCGTGATTACACGAAAGCTGAAATCGCAGCAGGGCGCGAGCCGCGCCGCACCTGGATCGCCGGTTCACTCGGCGCGTACGGAGCGGCCCTGCACAATGGTGCGGAGTTCCACGGCCGGTACAACATCAGCCATGCAGAGCTCGTCGCATTCCATGCCGAACGCATCGATGCGATGCGCGAGACGAACGCGGACTTCCTCGCCTTTGAGACCGTTCCGCTGCTCGAGGAGGCGGAGGCCATCTTTGAAGCTTTGGCGCGCTATCCCGAGATGGCGGCGTACATCAGTTTTACCTGCCGTGATGAGAGCTATACGGGCCACGGCGAGCCGATCGAAGCCGGCGCCCGCCTTCTCGACCGTGATCCGCAGATCATCGCCATTGGCGTCAACTGCACCGCACCGGCTCATATCCTGCCGCTGATCCGCAGAATCCGCGCCGTCAGCGCCAAGCGAATCGCCGTCTACCCCAACTCCGGCGAGACGTGGGTGCCGGAAACGCGAAGCTGGAGCGGGACCTCCGACCCGCACGCCTTTGGGGACATGGCACGTCAGTGGCGGGAGGCCGGAGCGGACTGGATCGGCGGATGCTGCCGCACCGGCCCCGGGCACATCCGTGCGGTAGCGAGCGTCTGAATTCTTTCCACAAGATCACCTAGAAAGCCGACAACTCCAGCAAAGGCCTCTGCGTCCCATTGATTAACGGAAGCGAAATCTTCCAGAAGGAGAGAGAAACCAAATGGCCAACAAGAGAATCGGAAACGAGTCTCGCAATTGGCAGCGAGGTAGCTCGTACAACGACCGTTACGACGGGAGAGTGAGGGAAACTCGGGCTGAGCTCGAGCATCCCGGCTAATGCCGAAGTAAAGCCGTTGTGATCTGGTGTAACCGATCCAGATCTTCGAAAATGCGGAGAGCAACCGGGCGGGTTCCGGATGGGACTCGCCCTTTGCTTCTCAGCTGATTTTCCGACTTCCTGCCCCTTCAACCACAGGAATCCAACCGCCACGCCCCCGCTTCAATCCGGTTTGATCATGCGACAATAGAGGTACAGCCATGACAACCAGGACGCTCCCTGCGGTGCCCGCACCGGCCAGCATTTCTCCCGAGCTACTGAAGCAGCACAGCCTTACGTCCGAAGAGTACGCGCGCATCGAGGCGGCGCTTGGCCGCACCCCGTCGCTCACCGAGCTGGGCATCTACAGCGTCATGTGGAGTGAGCACTGCTCCTATAAATCGTCGCGCGTGCATCTGAAGCGGCTGCCGACGCGCGGCGAACGCACTTCCGGGCCCGGTAGCGTCGTCCAGGGACCCGGTGAGAACGCCGGCATCATCGACATCGGCGACGGCTGGGCCTGCGCTTTCAAGATTGAGTCGCACAACCACCCTTCCTATATAGAGCCGTTCCAGGGCGCCACCACCGGCGTCGGCGGCATCCTGCGCGACATCTTCACCATGGGCGCACGCCCGCTTGCCGTCATGGACTCGCTGCGCTTCGGCCCGCTCTCCACTGAAGACGGCGAGTCCGATCCCGCGCTCGTCCGCCGGAACCATCAGATCGTCGAAGGCGTGGTCGCCGGCGTGGCGCATTACGGCAATTGCTTCGGCGTGCCTAACCTGGGCGGCGAGACGCGCTTTGAGCCCTGCTACAGCGGCAATCCGTTGGTGAACGCCTTCGCGCTCGGCTTGGTGCGCAAGGACGAAATCTTCTACGCCAAGGCCACAGGCATCGGCAATCCGGTGATCTATGTCGGCGCCAAGACCGGCCGCGACGGTATCCACGGCGCCACCATGGCCAGCGAAGAGTTCACCGAGGGCTCCGACCAGAAGCGCCCCAATGTCCAGATGGGCGACCCCTTTATGGAAAAGCTGCTGCTCGAGGCGTGCCTCGAAGCGATGAAGACCGGCGCGGTTGTCGGCATTCAGGACATGGGCGCTGCGGGTCTCACCTGCTCCACCTGCGAGATGGGTGGCCGCGGCGGCGTCGGCCTCGACGTTGAACTCGACAATGTGCCGCAGCGCGAGACCGGCATGTCGAGCTACGAGATCATGCTTTCAGAAAGCCAGGAGCGCATGCTGCTTGTCGCCGAAAAAGGCCGCGAGGACGAAGTGCTCCGCGTCTTCGAGAAATGGGGGCTCGATGGCGTGATCGTCGGCGAAGTCATCGGCGAGCCGCAGATGCGCATCCGTCACCACGGCGAGCTGGTGGCTGACATTCCCAACCAGTCGCTCACCGACGATGCGCCACTCTATCATCGCCCCGTCGGCACGTGGAAGGCGCCGGTCCCGCTCGATCCGCCCGCAGAAGTTCTCGAAGCGCTGAAGCAGCCGCGCGACTACACCGCGGACCTCAAGAAGCTGCTCGCGAGCGCGAACATCTGCAGCAAGCGCTGGGTCTTCGAGCAGTATGACTCCATGGTGCAGACCAACACTGTGCAGGGCCCGGGTGGCGAAGCGGGCGTGATGCGCGTGAAGGGGACCAAGCGCGGTCTAGCGATGGCGCTCGACGGCAACGGCCGCTGGTGCTACCTCGACCCGAAACAGGGCGCGAAGCTCGCCGTCGCCGAAGCGGCACGCAAAGTCGCCTGCACCGGAGCTGTACCGGTGGCTGCGACGAATTGTCTGAACTTCGGCAACCCGGAGAAGCCGGAGATCATGGCCCAGCTCTCCGCCGCCATCGATGGCATCGCTGAAGCCTGCACCGCGCTCGGCACGCCGGTCACCGGCGGCAACGTCTCGCTCTACAACGAGACCAAGGGCGAAGGGATCTATCCGACGCCGGTCATCGGGGTCGTCGGAATTCTTGAGGATGTATCGAAGGCTGTGCCGGCAAGTTTCCAGCACGTTGGCGACAGGATCGTAATCCTTCGCCCGTGCGACCCGAAAAACCTAAGCGAGCGCGACTACGGACCCGAAAGGCACGCGCTCACACAACTCGGATCAAGCGAGTTTGCAAAAGTTATCCTGGGTGCTTCGTGGGGAATAACGCCCTGGCTGAACCTGCAAGATGAAGCAGACTGTATCAAGCTCCTGATAGAACTAGCAGACGAAAAACTGATTCGATCCGCTACGGATATTTCCGATGGCGGCCTTGCTGTGGCCATTGCGCAGGCGGGGTTTGAAACCAATCTAGGTGCACAAATCGCGCTCTCAACTCATGAGCTACGATCGGAACTCTTTGATCTTTTCTGGGAGTCCACCTCAACTGTAGTCGTGACGTGCGGCTCAGAGTACTTCTCAAGGCTTGAATTCACTGCTCGTGAATACGGATATCTCGCGGAAGATATTGGGCAGACTACTACCGGCACATTCGAGATATCTGTCAATGGGCAGCCCCACATCGCCACAGAAATCTCGATCCTAAGGTCGGCCTGGTCCAGCGCCCTCCAATCCACACTCAGCCTCGACACGGTGACGGCATGACCCAACGCCTCTACCAAGGCATCCCGGGCATCGAGGAAAACCTTCCCACCTCGCATGTGCCAATCGCGCGCGAGCAAGATCCAGACACCCTCCACGAAGAATGCGGGGTAGCCGCCATCTACGCCCACCCCGACGCCGCGCGGCAGGTCTACCTCATGCTCTACGCGCTGCAGCATCGCGGGCAGGAGTCCGCCGGCATCGCCACCGCCGACGGCCATCACCTCTCGAACATCAAAGGCATGGGTCTCGTCGCCGACATCTTCACCGAAGAAGTTCTGCAGAAGCTCCCCGGCAATCTCGCCATCGGCCACACGCGTTACTCGACCACCGGGGATTCCGCGCTGCTCAACGCGCAGCCCATCCGCGTCGAGTCAACCAAGGGCCTCATCGCCATCGCGCACAATGGCAACCTGGTGAACCTCGGTACCATCCGCGCAAAACTCGAGCGCGAGGGCGCCTTCTTCCAGACCACCTCGGACTCCGAGATCATCGTCCAGCTCATCGCGCACTCCCAGGCCACCACCTTGGTCGACGCCATCGCCGACTCACTCTCGCAGATCGACGGCGCCTTCTCCGTCGTCATGATGACGCGCGACCGCATCTTCGCCGCCCGCGATCCACGCGGCTTCCGCCCGCTCTCCATGGGCCGCATCGTCGGTGAAGAAGGCGCGCCCGACGTTTACGTCTTTGCATCAGAGACCTGCGCCTTCGACCTGCTCCGCGCCGAGTATGTCCGCGATGTCGAGCCGGGCGAACTCGTTATGGTCTCGCCTGAAGGCGTCACCTCTCGCAAGTACGCGACTGGCGTTCCGCAGACGAGCTGCATCTTCGAGCATGTCTACTTCGCGCGGCCGGACAGCCGCATTTATGGCCGATGGGTGCAGGAGAGCCGCGAAAAGATGGGCCGCAAGCTGGCGCGCGAATCCGGTGTTCCTGCCGACATCGTCGTGCCGGTGCCCGACTCCGGCGTTACCGCGGCGCTCGGCTATGCGGCGGAGAGCGGCATACCCTTCAACTTCGGCCTCATCCGCAATCACTACGTTGGCCGCACCTTCATTGAGCCCGAGCAACGCGTGCGGGACTTTGGCGTCAAGCTCAAGCTCAATCCCGTCCGCAATCTGCTCGCCGGCAAGCGCATCATTCTGGTCGACGATTCCATCATCCGCGGCACCACCAGTCGCAAGATCATCCGCATGGTGCGCTCCGCCGGCGCGAAGGAAGTGCACCTGCGCATCAGTTGTCCGCCGACCACATCGCCGTGCTTCTATGGTGTGGATACGCCGCGCAAGAAGGACCTGATCGCCGCTAACAACACGGTCGAAGAGATCTGTAGCTTCATCGAAGCCGACTCTCTCGCCTATCTGTCACTCGACGGGTTACTCGAGTCCTGCGGCGGCAAGCCGATGTTCTGCGTGGCCTGCTACACCGGCAACTACCCAACCGAATGGGTGGACGTCGACGAGATATTGCCTGCGATGGCGGAAATCTAAGACGCAAATCTGTTGCCGGCAAACTACTCCGTAACAACCAGATAAGTTATTTTTGCCTCTCAAGTGACTAGGCAACAGGCACACACGTGTGCATGGAGGCAAGCATGGCAAGGAAGAAATCTTCGAAACGGAAGTACAGCCCGAAAGCGTCCAAGGATGTCGAACGCGAAATGCACGAGTTCAAACGCGGCAAGCTGAGGTCTGGCCGCAGCGGAAAAAAGGTGAAGAGCCGCAAACAGGCCATCGCCATCGGACTTTCTGAAGCGCGCGCTGAGGGCGCGAAGGTACCAAAGAAGAAGTCCAGTTCGAAAAAATCCAGTGCGAAGAAGAAGAGCTCCACGAAATCGAGCCCAAGAAAAAAATCCAGCTCGAAGAAAAAATCATCCTCGGGCCGGAAGAAATCTACGAGAAAGACTTCTTCGAAGAAGTCCTCAAGCTAGTCTGAGGATTTTGTGCTCGAGCCGGAACTGGAATTTGCGGCGCTGCTTCCCGAGTTCGAAGAGGAGGCAGCGCTGGAGCCGCTTTTACCGCCGCCATCAGACTTGGGCGAACCTTCCGAGCTCTTCGCAGAGACGTCCTTACTGCCAGTTCCCTTGCTGCCCTCTTTACCCGCGCCCTCTTTGGAGCCGCTATCCGCCGCATTCGACGGTGGAGCCTTTCCGCGTCCGGCATAGTCGTTCACATACCATCCGGCGCCCTTGAATTGGATCGCCGGCGCGGAGATCAGCCGCTCCACCTCGCCGCCGCACTCCGGACATACCTTCTCTTCGGGCGCCGAGAAGCTTTGGATCTTCTCGAAGCGATGGCTGCATTGCTTGCACTGGTATTCGTAAAGCGGCACGGATGGCGGCTCCTGACTAGTCTCGTCCTATTGTAACGATGGCGCCCCGCGAGCTTACGGTAGTGACACAACTGGCTTACGGCAGCGGTAATAACTTAACGAGCCGCACGCGTGTCACCGCTTCGATTGCTTCGAGCGCGCCCAGCACCGCCGGCGTGATCTCGCCATCCACCTGCACCACTGCGATCGCGCCGCCGCCGCCATTCTTCGCCTCAGCATCCGGACCGCGGCCTAGCGCAAAGTTTGCGATGTTCACCTGGTGCTCACCCAACACCGTGCCGATGCGGCCGATTACGCCCGGCACATCGTGATTACGGATCGCGATCAGGGCATCGTGCAGCGGCACTTCTATATCAATGCCATCGGAGGCAAGCAGGCGCGGTGAGCGCCCATGGAGCACGGTTGCAGTTGCGGTGGTCTCGCCGCCGCGCGTGTGCAGCGTCAGCGTGACGCCCGCGGCGCCGCCGTTCTCCAGCTTGGATTCGTGTAGCCGGATGCCCCGCTCCTCGGCCACCGCTGCGGCGTTGATGCGGTTTACATTTTCCGAGTGTGCCAGCACACCTTCGATCGCGGCGTTGCGCACCAGGTCCGTCTTGCCCTGGGCCAGCCGTCCGCGATAGACCAGCGAAATGCTCTCCACGTTTCCGTCCGCTGTAGCCGACAGGAACGCGCCCAGCCGTGCGGCCATGTCGATGTAGGGCGAGAGCTCCACGTACTCTTCATGCGAGAGCGACGGCAGGTTCACCGCGTTCTGCACCACGCCTAGCTTCAGATATTCGCGCACCTGCGCAGCGATTTGGATGCCGACTGCCTCCTGCGCTTCCGCGGTTGATCCGGCAATGTGCGGCGTCAGGATGACGTTCTCGCGATTGAAATAAGGCGAGTTTTTCAGCGGCTCGTCGCGAAAGACGTCCAGCGCCGCTCCGCCCACCTGCCCGCTGTCCAGCGCAGCCACCAGCGCTGCATCGTCCACCAGCTCGCCGCGCGCGCAGTTCACGATGCGTACACCCTTTTTCGTCATCGCCAGATTTTTTGCATTGATGATGCTTGCCGTCTGCTGCGTCAGCCCAACATGCAGCGTCAGATAATCCGCACGCGCAAACAGCGCATCCAGCGCCACCAATTCCACGCCGCGCTCCCGCGCGACTGCCGGAGTGACAAACGGGTCGTGCCCGATGATCTGCATGCCGAAGCTCGCCGCACGCTGCGCGACTTCCAGCCCGATGCGGCCGAGGCCGAGCACCGCCAGCGTTTTGCCGCGCAGCTCAGCTCCGCTCAGCGATTTCTTCTCCCACTTGCCCTGGTGCAGCGCGCCGTTGGCCTTCGGCAGTTGCCGCGCCAGCGCCAGCATCAGCCCGATCGTCAGCTCCGCCACGGCAATCGCATTTGCGCCCGGTGTATTCATCACCACAATTCCGCGCCGTGTCGCCGCATCGGCATCGATGTTGTCCACACCCACGCCGGCGCGGCCAATCACGCGCAGCTTCGGCGCCTGCTCCATCAGCCCATCGTCTACCTGCACGGCCGAGCGCACTACCAGCCCGTCGGCATCCTTCAGCTCGTCCGCCAGGCCGTTCTTGATCTGATCGTGCGTTACGACATTCCAGCCCGGCTCCGCCTGAAAGACGGCGAGTGTTGCGGGCGAAACTTTTTCTGCGAGGACAATCTTCAAGGCAGGCTCCTAACTTTGATGAAAACGCGGCTATATGGAGAGAAAGTAGGCGGAACGCCGCTCACCGGAACCACTCGACCGATGAGCAGCGCGTTCTACTTAGCGCCAACAAGCTCCGGTTTCGGGGCCGACGTGCGCTCGGCGAAGACCTCCTGCGCCGCAATCAGCGCTTTTCCGAACTGGAAGCCCGGCAGCTTCAGTGATGTCGCCGCCACCTGCTCCACCGCGCCCAAGATGGCAATCGTGTCCAGATAATCGAAATAGCCGATGTGGGCGATGCGGAACAAGTGACCCTTCATCTCGCCCTGACCGTTCGTGATGATCGCTCCGAACCGCGACTTCAGCTCTTTCACCACCACGCCCGAATCGATACCCGTTGGCGGCAACACTGCCGTAACCGCGGCGCCAGGCGACGTGGAGAACAGCTTTAATCCCAGCGCCTCCACCGCGGCACGCGTCATCGCCGCGCAAGTTTCCGCGTTGTCCACCAGCTTCTTGCGCCCCGCCACCAGATCGCCATCTGCTTGCGAGGCGATGTAATCCAGTGCCGTGCTCAGACCTGCGATCAATGAGGTAGCCGGCGTATAGGACGACTCGCCCTTTGCCGCATTCTTCCGCTCCTTGCGCAGGTCGAAGTAGTAACGTGGGTTTAACGCGTTGCCCATCAGCTCCCAGGCCTTCTCGCTCACCGAACAGTAGGCCAGCCCCGGCGGAATCATCACCGCCTTCTGCGAGCCCCCGATCATGATGTCCACTCCCCACCCGTCTGCATCGAAGTGCGTTGTGCCCAGGCCGGTGATTGCGTCCACCACCAGCACTGCATCGCTCTTCGCGTCGCGCAGCAGCTTCGCCACACCTTCGACATCGTGCCGCGTGCCGGTCGAAGACTCATTGGCCTGCATGTAGACGGCGCGCGTTTCAACCTTCAGTGCGCTCTTCACCGCATCCAGCGAGAAGGTCTGGCCGTAAGGCGCACTCACCACATCCACATCGCAGTTGTAGGCCTTCGCAATGCCGGTCCAGCGCTCGCCAAACTTGCCTGCGGAAAGCACCAGAACGCGATCACCTGGCGACGTGATGTTCGCGACCGCTGCCTCCATCAGGCCGCTGCCGGAACAGGCCATCAGAATCACATCGTTCTTCGTGCCGATAAAGGTGCGGAGCTGCTCCAGCACACGCTGGTACAGCGCGCGAAACTCCGGCGTGCGATGGTGCAGATCACATGCAGCCATAGCAAACTGCGCGGCAGGAAGCAAAGGCGTAGGACCAGGCGTGAAGAGGCGCGTTTTGCGAATCATATGTCTGTGGGTTCCTTGGCTTCTATTCTATCGAGCGCAACAATCTCTATACTGGTAAGTTGGCCTTTCGCGGCATCGCCATCATCGCAGTTCAGGAGAGGAACCCGGATGACCCTTCAGCAACGCATCGAGCAGGACACCGTCGCGGCCATGAAAGAGCGGGCGCAGGCGCGGCTGGATGTGCTGCGCATGGTGAAAGCCGCGATCAAGAATAAAGAGATCGAAAAGCGCTCACCGCTGACCGATGCGGAGGTTCTACAGACGCTCACCACCCTCATCAAGCAGCGCCGCGACTCGATCGAGGCATTCACCAAGGGCAACCGCCCAGAGCTCGCGGAGAAAGAAGCGGCCGAGATCAAGGTCATCGAAGGCTACATGCCGCAACAGGCGGATGAGTCGAAAGTCCGGTCGCTCGTCGAAGCGACCATCGCCGAGATGAGTTCCGCAGGCAAACGCCCTACGTCCAAAGAGATGGGCCTCGTCATCAAGGATGTGCAGGCCAAGATCGCCGCAACCGGCCTCCGCGCCGAAGGCCGTCAGGTCAGCGAGATCGTGAAAACGGAGCTGGCAAAGGGCTAACCGCCGGTTCAAGAGTTAGGGTTCCAGATATCGACGTGCCATTTCCAGCGCCCGTCTTCCTGCCGCCAGTACACGACGTACTTTACTTCCAATGAAGCAGCAGGCTGCCCCTCGGGTTCAACAGCGATAACAGCCCTGCCGATTTCGATGGCTCCATTGCCTTCCGGCATGACCTCGACGGATTCAAGTGTCGCTGATTTTGCATTCGCAGATCGAACCATATCCGACCAGAAGTTCTTGATCGCCTGCCTGCCGGAGATCATCGGTGCTCCGGGCGGAAGAACGCGGGCATCGGACGTGTAAAGGTCATCGAGGGCATCGAAGTTCCGTTTGCCGATCACTTCTGCGCAGAAGTGCTGATTCGTCTGCGCCATGGCGTCACGGACATGCTGCAGTTGGGGTTCCGTCGTAGTTTTCATAGCGCGCGAGAGCCTATCACGCCAAGTCGGCGTTTGGGAATGCGTTTAGAAAACACAGGGCTATAACGGGAGCAGAGGCGATTTCTTTACCGCACAGCTCACTTCATTCAATGCCTGAGCGTAGTCGACGGGTAATCAGAGAACTTAGGTTTCAATGTGCAGCTACTGCCGAACTTGGCGTCGAATTCTCCACCACCTTGACGCCATCCAGAATCCGTATGTTCGCGTGCGTTTTCTCGAAATGCATATTAGTCAACGACATCGAGATATCGCGCGCGATAAAGAACAGCACGCGCATGCGGAACTCCGTGCCAAAGCTCACCGGAAACCACACACCATCCGGCTGGCGAGCGTAGGTTACGGAAAATCCCAGCCCCGGCAGGTTGGTCCCCAGCAGCGTTCGCACCGCCAACGGAATCTTCCGCGACATCTCGGTGTACACCACCACCGGCTCGAATTCCGCTGTGTCGATGAACGCCTCACCCTTCCAGTCGAAATCGCTCTTGTCCTTCGGACGGAAGCTCACGTGATAAACATCGCGGCCATTCATCTTCTGCCGGCCGAGAAGCTGAAAAAGATAATCCTGTTGTCGCTTGCTCGTCAGCGGGAAGAGGCCCTTCGCCAGTCCGTCCTTTGAGATGTTCTTGCTCCCCGCTTGCTCATTCGCTGCCCAATTCACACCGGACTGCTTCTGATCGCTCTCAGCGGAACCATCGTTTGTCAGGTTCTTTCGCAGGTTCTCGACCAGATCGACATCCATGCCTTCCAGATCTTCCTGTTCTGTCTTCACCTCGTTGTCTTTATGCTCAGCAGTGTCCTGATTCTGCAATGTCGCGTACAGAATGTAGTGATTCTTCTGCCAGGCGCGTCCATCCAGCTTCAGCAAATCCTGATGCGACCCTTTTGCCCGCGGGCTCACCCGGCTGTCGGTGATCTCCTCGCACATCACCTTGCCGTTCGCCTTTCGTGATACCGCGCGGATGTGCTGGAGATAGATGTAGCGCTCTCGCGCCGCCTCGGTGCGGTCCTGGTTGGCCGCAACCTTCCCCATGATCTGTTCGGCTGTGGGCGCAGCGGCGGTCGGTTCAGCGGCAAAAGCGCACCCGGCAAGCATCGTGAATGCGGCAGTAAGCAGCATCAAGCGCATGATGTCTCTTCCTACGCTTGCAGGGCGTCGCCGGTTCCCGATTCTGCTATTCCGGAGTGACGCGTACGAAGCAATTCTCCGGCAGCTCACCTTCCAGCAGGTGCACCACGCCGTTCTTCACAAAACCCTTCAGCGTGCGCGGCTTTTCGGCAGAATCCGTCCGCTTCTCGGCGGCCTTCACCTCCACCGGCTGGGACGCCTTAGCAGTCGAGGTCACAAGGTGCGGCCGTGTCGCCGAAGATGATGTAGAGGACGGCGGTGGACCACCGCCCTCACGGCTCACTTCGCGGACCAGCTTGCCCGTGCCGCGATCCATTGCCTGATTTGCCAGCGCATCGGCGCGCCGGTTCTTGCCCCGCAGCACATGCTGGATCTCGAACCGCTCTAGTCCTGCCACCCGCCGCTTCGCTTCTTCCCACAGAGGCCGCAGGTCCGGGCTCTTTACCTGATACTGCCCCTTCATCTGTTTCACCATTAGCTCGGAATCGGCTACCACGCGCAGCCGCGGGTGCCCATGCATCAGCGCATACTCCAGCGCCGCCAGCAGCCCCGAATATTCGGCGAAGTTGTTTGTCTTGACGCCTAGAAACTCGCTGAGGTCGGCGATCGGGCGGCCCGACGCGTCCTCAATCGAAACTCCATACCCCGAAGGCCCGGGATTGCCACGCGATCCGCCGTCGCAATAGGCGGTAATAAGATCCATAGCGCTTGACTGTGTCATCACCGACGAGTGTAGAAGACTCGCCGCCTGTGCAACACCGGTCCTCGTTCGCGCCTATTGTTTGGTATTCAGCGGATGCTTCGCGTCCTCATAGAACTGCTGCTGCAGCTTCATGGATTCGCTATCGGCCTTCGCGGCGCGGATCGCTTCGGCCACCGCCGCCGTCTCGGCTTTGATGTCGTACTCGCCGAGTTCTTTGGTCGCCAGCGACCCGTCGCCGGAGTAGTGATTTGGGAACCTCGCGTACCACCAGATGCCGGTATAGAGTCCTTCCGGCAGATGCACGCGAGCTTGGTCCGCACCTGATTGCGACTGGGCCCGATCCATGTGGACCAGCCCCGGCGCGGTCACCATCGTGTGCGCGGTCTCGCTCTCGCCCGCATGCATGTCCACCGTTCCGCCTTTGTAAGGCCGGTCCGCACCCTTCGCGCCCGGCCACCAGTAGACGTACACGACGTAATCATGCGGAGCCTGCATCTGGAGTTGGGCAAAGTACGGCAACAGGCTCAGGTTTCCGCCGTGCCCATTCACGATCACGACCTTCTTGCAGCCGTTACGCGCCATCTCGTCGGTCGTCTCCTGCAGCAGGTCAAGCTGCATGTGCCCGCTGTAGGAGACCGTCCCGGGCTGCTGCCGCGCCTCAGCGATCTGGCCAAAATAGTAAGGCGGAAAGACCACTGCGTATTCCTGCTGAGCTGCCTTCTCCGTCACATACCGGACGTTGATCAGGTCCGTACCGAGCGGCAGATGCGGCCCGTGCTTCTCGATGATCCCGAACGGCAGCACGCAAACGCCCTGCGATTGGTGAATTGCAGTTACGAAGTCCGGCCCCGTCAGCTCCTCCCAGTGGACAGAGAGATTGCTTTGGGCAAATGCGGGCGACGAAGCGGCCAGCATGGCCAATGCAAAACAGAATTGTGTGCGAGAACGAGTCATTCGATAGCCCCGGTTTTGGAATGTGCGCCGGAAGGCGTGCTTTCGGGCGACGCCTAGCATAAACCCGGAATGTGGCTCGCCCGGCTAGACCTTGCCCTCAAATTCATCCCAATTGTCATAGCTTCGTCATTTTCTGCTACCCAAACTCATATTTCTGCGTCATCTTCCCCGAGGGAACGTCTATTTCGTGTAAGACGTAATCTCTGTAAGAGGTGTACGCACGATGGGAACCGAAGCACTCCGTATCCAGCCCGGGATCCAGTCAGGACCGCTCGGCACGAACCTTCAGACTAACCGCACCAGCCCAGCTTGGCCCGGCCGCCGTGCTCTACAGACCCGGAGTAGCTCTCTCAGCCCGGAGGATCGCGCCTCGGAAACCGCGCTGATCCGCCAGGCCCAGAAGGGATCCCGGCAGGCCTTTGACACCCTGGTTCGCCAGTACGACCAGGCCGTGCTGCGCCTCGCCCTTCACCTGCTCGGGTCGGAAACCGACGCGCAGGACATCGCTCAGGAAGCGTTCCTGAAGGCGTATCGCTATATAGGCAATTTCCGGTTCGAGTGCTCCTTCTATACCTGGATCTATCGCATCGTGACCAACCTGTGCCTCGACCTGATGCGTCGCCGCAAGACGCGCCGCGAAGATCCGGCGACCATCACCGACGCCTCCGGCGAGGAGCTCGACCTGCTCGGCATGGTCTCGGACGAGCGCGCCTCCGCCAATCCCGGCCGGGAGCTGGAGCGCAAGGAGCTGGGTGCAAGGATCGCCACGGCCCTCGAGAAGCTCACGCCGCGCGAACGCATGGTTTTCGAGCTGAAGCATTACCAGGGGCTGCGCCTGCGCACCATTGGCGAAATGCTCCACACCACGGAAGAGACCGCCAAGAATACCCTCTTCCGTGCCACCAAGAAGCTGCGCGCCAGCCTGGCCGTGGTCCGCTGAGCATCCGGTGACGCAATGATCTGGCCTGGCCACGATGGAACTCTGAGCTGCGAAGCCGCCCGCGAGCAGATCACCTTGCTGCTCTACGGTGAGCTGGGCGACGAGGAGTCCCATCGCCTGGAGCAGCACTTGGCCGGCTGCACCGAGTGCCGCGACGAACTGGAAGTGACCCGTGCTCTGTCGAGCGCCATGGCCATCATTCCGGTGCGTGAGCCCTCGCCCAACCTCATCGCCCAGACCAGGCTCAAGATAGACGAAGCCCTGGAGCAGGCGCCTCGCGATACCTGGTTTGCGCAGTTCCGCCGCTCGCTGGGGACCGACTTCCGCCTGCTGCGCACCGCTCCGCTGGCTGCGGCTACCATGCTCGTTGTCGGTGCCGGCCTGGGCTACGCGGGCTTCCGTCTTGCCAACCCGGTCCCCGCAACCACGCAGGCCTTCATTGACCCAGGCAAGCAGCCCATCGCTGCCATCACAGGCGTTTCCCAGGACCCCGTCAGCGGCAACGTCCGGGTGGAATACAGCCGTCTTATGCCCGGGGTTGCGATCGGACCGCCGGACGAACCTGTCATCCGCTCATTGTTACTGCTGGGCACCCGGGCCCCCCTCAACACGTCAGTGCAGAATGCTGTCCTGGGCGTCCTCACCCATACATGCAGCGGTCCCGGCAGCTCCATGGATTGTGCCGCCGACGACGGCCTTCGCAGCGCGCTGATGATTGCTCTCCGTTACGATCCGCACTCTAATATCCGTGAGCAGGCGCTCAGCGGCCTCGCTCCCTACCTAGCGGAGGACATGCACGTCCGCGACGCTGTTCTTGAAGCTGTTCTCGACGACGGCGATCCGCAAATCCGCGCCCAGGCCATTCGTATGCTTGCGCCGGTCGCTACCGACTCCAGCGTCCAGCAAGTCCTCCAGAACGTCGCAACCCACGATGGAAACCCACTGCTGCGCACTGTTTCCCGCACCATGCTGCAGCAGATGCCGCAAGTCCAATAGTCAGAAGCAGCGCCAATCGGTTAAGGTTCTGCCACGGGGTGTGACTTTCGCGCTCCCCGTCCGTCTGACTTAGTGGCCGTAGAGCGGATTTCCAAGTCGCCAGCATCCGCTCTTCTATTGCTTCTTTCAGGAGCTTTGCTGCACATGCGTTCCCAATCACAATTCCTGTCGAGCACAACTCTGAGCAATGCACTCCGGGTTTCGGCAGTCCTGGGCCTCGCCGCCCTCGCGCTTCCCGCATCGGGCGCCCTCCAGACCGCCGTTGCGCCGCCTCCCGTGCCCGCTCAGCTTCCCCAGGCCGTCCTCGATGGCAACGCCCGCCTGGTCCTCGCCGCCGCGTCGCAGGGCTATCTGGGCGTCACCGTCCATGATGTCGACCCGACACGTGCAGACAAGCAGAAGCTCGCCAGTTCGCTCGGCGCTGAGGTTGTTTCACTTGACCATGATGCTCCGGCCGCAAAGGCCGGCGTCCACACCGGCGACATCATCCAGGCCATCAATGGGCAGGTCGTGAGCGACGCGGCCACGCTCGGCCGCCTGCTCCGCGATATGCCCGTTGGCAAGTTCGTTGACCTGCAGGTGGTTCACAACGCAAGAATAGAGCGGCTGCATCTCCAGCTTGCCGACCGCACCGCGCTGGTCCAGCATGCCTGGGCGCATCACTTCCATGTCCCGATTCCCGAGCCCGCGCCTATCGTGAATGGCTTTGCCGGTCAGCGCACTTATGCCGATGACAGCCCCGCTCCGGACGGCGATGCTCCAGATGCCCAGGCATATGTGGGCGCCCAGGTCGAGCCGCTGACCCCGCAGCTCGCGAAGTTCTTCGGCGTCCGCGCAGGCAACGGCCTGCTGGTCCGCAGCGTGGAAGATAAGAGCCCGGCCGCGAACGCGGGGCTGGACGCAGGCGACGTCATCCTGACCGCCAACGGCATGCCTCTCGAAACCGCAGCCGACTGGCTGCAGACCCTCCGCTCGAACGCCGGGCGCCCGGTCGCCATGACAGTGCTGCGCAACCGCAAGATCCTCACGCTGGCCATCACGGTGGATTCGCGCATCACGCAATCGGAGCTAGTGATCCCTGATCAGTTACAGCAGCTCCGGGAGTCACTGGATCGCTACGCGCTGTGAACGCTGTAAAGGTGCTTTGAACGTTGTAAGAAGAGCTTACTCATCCTGAGCGCAGCGAAGATCTGCAGTTTACACTCCCTCGCGCGCGTGCTATTTGCCTGATCCTCCATCCTGCTCACCTTTCCCCGAGTTGTGTTAGTTTCGTGAGTCGAGCGAAGCGAGTGCAGAGAGCGTTCGCCAGCGTGGCTGGCAGGACGCCAGTGTGCGGCAGGTTGCAGCCTGCGCTCCCGCTTCACTTTCACTCTCAAGGAGCGCCATGCAGTCATTCCGCGTAGCAGCCGTCATCCTGTTGGGCACAGGATTCGCCTGGGCCCAAAGCACTTTCACCTCGCAGACGCTGCCCGGCCTGGATGCGCTAGCCGATACCGGCTCGAGCGCCACACCAGCGGAGCCGAAGGCGCAGACGATGCTCGATCTGAGCGCGATGGATAAGGCTGCCGATCCATGTACGGATTTTTATCAGTACGCCTGCGGCAATTGGGCGAAGCACAATCCCATCCCTCCGGACCAGGCGCGGTGGGGCAACTTCGGGATGTTGGCCGAGCGCAATCAGTGGCTGCTCTATAAAAATCTCGAAGCCGCGGCCAAACCAAGCGCGACCCGCACGCCACTGGAGGCGAAGTACGGGGATTTCTACGCATCGTGCATGAACGTGGACCAGGCGAACCAAAAAGGAGCCGCTCCGCTGAAGCCGGCGTTGGATCGTATCGCGGCGCTGAACGATAAGAAGCAACTGGCAACCGCGCTCACCAAACTCGAACGGCAGGACGGCACCGACGCCATGTTCTCCTTCCAGGTACAGCAGGACGAGAAGGACAGCTCCAAACAGATCGCCGGCTTGCGGCAGGGAGGATTGGGGCTGCCGGACCGCTCGTATTACATCGAGAAGGCGGAGCGCGAGACGAAGATTCGCGATCAGTACGTCGAGCACATGACGAAGATGTTCACGTTGGCCGGTGACGCGCCTGAGCAGGCCACAGCCGAAGCGAAGAGTGTGATGACGATCGAGACCGCGCTGGCGGAAGGCTCGTTGAGCCGCACTGATTTGCGCGAACCGGCGAACCGCTACCACATCAAGACGCTGGCAGAACTGGAGCAGATCACGCCGGGCTTCGACTGGACCACATACTTCGACAAGATCGGGATCGGCCCATTCCAGACTCTGAACGTGGGCCAGCCGGCCTTCTTCGAGGCGCTGAACAAGGCCATCGATGGCCAGAGCCTGGATGCGTGGAAGAGCTATTTGCGGTGGCACGCTATCCACGACGCCGCGCCGTGGCTGAGCGACGCCTTCGTCGAGGAGAATTACAACTTCTACAACGCCACACTGGAGGGCGCGAAGGAACTGCAGCCGCGCTGGAAGCGCTGCACCAAGCTGACCGATGAGGCGCTGGGTGAAGCCGTGGGGCAGGATTGGGTGAAGAAGAACTTTCCGCCGGCAGCCAAGGAGAACATGACGAAGCTGGTCGCAGCGCTGGACAAGGCGCTGGCGGAGGACATCCAGCAACTACCCTGGATGGGCGAGGACACCAAGAAAGCGGCCTTGGAGAAGCTGGCGCTCTATCGCAATAAGATTGGCTACCCCGACAAGTGGCGCGACTATTCGAAGTTCACGGTGAACCAAGACGATCTGCTCGGCAACGTGAATCGCGGCAATGAATTTGAGCTACAGCGCAATCTGAACAAGCTTGGCAAGCCGGTGGATGAGACGGAGTGGGGCATGACGCCGCCGACAGTCAACGCCTACTACCAGCCGAGCATGAATGACATCAATTTCCCGGCAGGCATCCTGCAGCCGCCGTTTTATTCACTATCGGCGGATCCCGCGGAGAACTTCGGCGGGATCGGCATGGTGATCGGTCACGAGATGACACACGGCTTCGATGATCAGGGCTCGAAGTACGACGGCAAGGGCAACCTGCGCGAGTGGCAGACGCCGGCAGATCGCAAGGCCTTCACCGAGCGGACTGACTGCGAGGTAAAGGAATACAACAACTTCGCACCGGAGCCGGGCGCGAATGTGAATGGCAAACTGACGCTGGGCGAGAATACAGCCGATAACGGCGGTATTCGCATTGCGTTCCTCGCGCTCCAGAACACGCTGGCTGCGGAGGGGAAAAATGTCACAGATGGCCCGCAGAAGGACGGCTTCACGCCGGCGCAGCAGTTCTTCATTCAGTACGGGCAGATCTGGTGTGAGAGCCGGCGCCCGGAGTATTCGCGGATGATGGTGAAGGTCGATCCGCACTCGCCGGGCAAGTTCCGCGTCGATGGCGTCGTCGAAAACTTCGAGGAATTCGGTAAGGCCTTCCATTGCAAGAAAGGCTCACCGATGTATCCGGAGAACATCTGCCGGGTCTGGTAGTCGCTGCTGCGGAACTCGCCGTTTGGACACCTTCGCCCGGGGGCGCTTCTGTTCCATTCCCCTCCCTTCGGTCGCTCACTTCTCGTGAAGCGGGCGATCGAAATGCGGATCCATAAGAGTGGCATCCGGCCTACGGAGACAAGGGGCGCCCGTTTTGCCTCGAATCGCTTGAAAACAGCGGAAATGCTCCAAGAACATCTCGCCTTTTCCCTGCGGGCACGCCCATTCGAAAGGTGCTAGCCTGAATATGGTCGTCGGATTCGATCTGGTCTTTTTGCCTGTTCTGGTTTGTTCCTGCTTGCAACCTCGCCAAATTGCATTCAACGGTACATCGCGTACTAAGGAACACGTTTATGGAACAGGGAACAGTGAAGTGGTTTAACGACGCTAAGGGATTCGGTTTTATCAGCCGTGCCAACGGCGCAGGTGACGTCTTCGTTCACCACAACGACATCAAGAGCACCGGCTTTCGCAGCCTGCAGGAAGGCCAGTCGGTTCAGTTCGACGTCAAGAAAGGGCCCAAGGGCCTCCAGGCAGAAAACGTCCAGGTCGGATAGTGGCCTGATCTGGGGGACTTGGAACCGCGCTGCCGCTCCGAGTTCCCCGGCCCTATCGATCGCCCGCGCGGCTACTGCTTATCGATCCATTCACAAGCGAAAGACTGGAGCCACGTATGCTTCCTGTACTTCTCGCATCCAGAGACACCGTGCTGCTTTCCACACGCACTTCGTTCCTTAGGCGCGCGGGTTTTAAGACGCTGCGGGTGCAGGATCTGGGTGTCATGTCGTCGATGGCGCGCTTCAAAGGCTTCCGAACGATCGTCCTGGACCATACGATTTCCCGGAAAGAACAACTGGCGGTCATCAAACGGCTGCGGGAATTCTCCTCTCTCTTCCACGTCATCTGCATACGGACGAAGGAAGTGACCTCGCAGGCGCTTCTTCGAGAGTGCGAGGCCTGCGATGAGGATGAACGGAAGGGCGGCGTTCATTCGCTTGACGAGGATATTGTGCCGCTTGGAAACTGAACAAGAACGCAGGGGGCGAGATTACTGGCTACCAGCCTCGTCGCACCTGGCAGGGATTCATTGACTCCCCCGGCAGACTGAGCTATCCTGAAAGCCTTGCGCAGTCCTGCGTCTGCGCGTCTGCCGGTAGTTTGAACATGCGGGCGTTCCGCAGGCCAGTGGTGAGGGATCAGCGGTATCCCTGCGCACTCAACGCGATCCAGTTTGCCGGCGATCTACCGGCTCCGGATTTAAGAATTCTGGTCGTTTGCGTGTCGAGCGCAAATGGCTGCTGGGCCGAGTTGAGTCTGATTGGCTTTGCTGCCGCACGTACGAGATTGAGTGGAAGAGGGTACAGAAAGATGTCGACTTACATGCCGAGCTCGCATGATATCGCCCGCAAATGGTTCCTGGTGGACGCCAGCGGTAAGACGCTGGGCCGTCTGGCCACCGAAGCGGCAAGCGTGCTGAGCGGCAAGCGCAGCACTAGGTACGCGCCTTTTATGGATATGGGCGACCACGTCATCGTCATCAATGCGGACAAGGTGCGGCTGACCGGCTTGAAGAGCCAGCAGAAGATCTATCGCCGCTATACAGGTTTCCCCGGGGGCCTGCGTGAGGAGTCCTTCACCCGCCTGCTTGCCCGCCGTCCGGAAAAGATTGTGGAAGAGGCCGTCAAGGGCATGCTGCCCAAGACCAAGCTGGGCCGCCAGATGGCTACCAAGCTGAAGGTCTATCGCGGCACGGACCATCCCCATCAGGCACAGCAGCCGGTGGCGCTCGAGATTGCGGACGCGGTGCGTCAGGCATAGGCAAAGTTTCAGGAAGAGATGGGAGACGAATGGCAGATTTAGTTCAGTACTACGGAACGGGACGGCGGAAGGCCAGTGTGGCTCGTGTTTTCCTGCGCCCCGGCGATGGCAAGTTCACCGTCAACCACAAGGGTTTTGAAGAGTACTTCGTGACCGAGCAGCAGCGAGTTTCCGCGAAGCGGCCGCTGGTGCTGGTCGAAATGCTCTCGAACTTCGACGTGCTCGCCAATGTCTCCGGCGGCGGCGTTTCGGCGCAGGCCGATGCGGTCAAGATGGGGATCTCGCGCGCTCTCCTCGAGTTCAACGCCGAGCTGCGCAAGTCGCTAAAGGGCGAAGGACTGCTCTCTCGGGACGCGCGCATCAAGGAGCGCAAGAAGTACGGGCAGAAGGGCGCCCGTAAGCGGTTCCAGTTCTCGAAGCGCTAATCCGCTTTCCGGGAACGTACGAGTTCTGGCCCGGCTGCCGTTATGGCAGCCGGGCCGCACGAGTGTCGTAGCAAGTCATTCCCCGCACCTCGTCCAACGCGGCGATCTGCGGGATCAATCCGCGCCGGGGCTCAACCACTGGCGGGATGCACATCACAAGGAGGTCGTTTGGCCACTATCACCATGAAGGAGCTGCTCGAAGCGGGAGTTCACTTCGGGCATCAGACCAAGCGCTGGAACCCCAAGATGAAGGAGTACATCTTCGGCGAGCGCAACGGCATTTACATCATCGACCTGCAGAAGACCCTGAAGATGTTTAAGGAGGCCTCTAAGTACGTCACGGACCTCACATCCACGGGCAAGGTCATCCTCTTCGTCGGCACCAAGCGGCAGGCCCAGGACGCGATCGCGGAAGAAGCGAACCGCTGCGGCATGTTCTACATCAACCAGCGCTGGCTGGGTGGGTTGCTCACGAACTGGGTCACCGTGCAGAAGTCGGTCCGCCGCCTTCAGGAACTGGACGATATGGCCACCGACGGCCGCTATGACCTCCTCACAAAAAAGGAAGTCATCCGCCTGGAGCGCGAGCGCAAGCACCTGCAGGCCAACCTGGCCGGCATTAAGGCCATGAAGCGGCTGCCGGACGCGATCTTCGTCGTCGATTCGAACAACGAAGCCATTGCCGTTAAGGAAGCTCGCAAGCTCGGTATCCCAGTGGTCGCTGTTGTCGATACTAATTGCGATCCCACGGTGGTCGATTACGTGATCCCCGGCAACGATGATGCCCTGCGTGCCATCCGGCTCTTCACGTCGAAGATTTCCGACTCAGTCGTCGAAGGCGTCCAGATGTCCACTGACAAGGCGTTCGCCGATGCCACCGCTGGTGTCACCGCGTTGCCGGTTGCCGAGGCACACGTCGGCGAGCAAGGCGAGTCCGTTCCTGCTCCCGAGACGCTCGAAGCCGGCGCTGACACGGTCACTGCCGAGTCCGAACCGGAAGAGGTTGATATGGAAGCGGCCTTGGGTGGAGGCATTCGCAAGGCTCCCGCTGCAGTCACCGCTGCCGAGCCGGACGCAGTTGCCGAAGCGCGCCACTAGAAGATCAAGACGGTCCTGAATTCCGAAGCGTGGCCGTGACACTCTCACCGCCACGCTTCGCTGTCTGGCCGCACAATTATCACAGCAATCACAAGGATGGTTTGAAGATGTCTGCCGTAACCGAGAAGATCGATGCAAAGCTGGTAAAAGAGCTCCGCGAGAAGTCCGGCGCGCCCATGGGCGACTGCCTGAAGGCGCTGCAGGAATCCAAGGGTGACATGGAGCAGGCGTTTATCGTCCTGCGCAAGCGCGGCATCGCCTCCGCGCAGAAGAAGGCTTCGCGTTCCACCAACGAAGGCGCGGTGGGCACCTATATCCATGCCGGCGGCAAGATTGGCGTGCTGGTCGAGCTCAATTGCGAGAGCGATTTCGTTGCTCGCACCGAGGACTTTCAGGATCTCTTGAAGGACATCGCGATGCACATCGCGGCTTCCGATCCGCGCTACGTCCGCAAGGAGGACGTCACCGCAGAGGACATGGAACGCGAGAAGGAAATCTATCGCGCCCAGGCGGCTGCAACCGGCAAGCCCGCGCCTGTGGTCGAGAAGATCGTGGAAGGCAAGATGAGCAAGTTCTATGAGGAGGTCTGCCTGCTCGATCAGCCCTTCATCAAGGAGCAGTCCATGACCATCGCGCAGCTTGTCGCGCAGAAGGTCGGCAAACTCGGCGAGAACATCACGGTCCGCCGCTTCGCTCGCTTCAAGGTAGGCGACCCTAACTGGACGGTCGCAACCACCAAGCAGTCTGCTGAAGACGCAGCGGCGTAAACAACAAATCGGTAAGTCGGCCTTATAAAACAAAAGCCCGCTTCACTTGAGGAGGCGGGCTTTGCTGTTTCATCTCAACTTCCGTAGCGGTGATTTGCGGCGCCACCGATCTATTTTTATAGATCGCCGTTTTTTCTTCTGATTGCCTGTAGCCAATCCGGTTCTGAACGGATTCGCTGACTTGCCGACTCGCTAACTTGCTGCAAAACTAACTCCGCCACCAATCGGACCGGACTTCCTCGTCGCAGAGAACCTCCGTCGGCAGTCCCGGTGTAGGCGACCACAGCTTGAGATATTCGACCGCGGTGATCGTCTCGATCGGCTGCTGCCATGGGTGCAGAGCCAGGTCGAAGAGTCCCCAGTGAATCGGCATGAGGAGACCATGACCGCCGAGCGCGCGGAAGCTGCGAACGGCACCCTCCGGACCCATGTGAATGTCGCGCCATAACGGGTCAGAGGCGCCAATCTCGAGCATGGTCAGGTCGAATGGCCCAAACCTCTCGCCAATCTCACGAAATCCGTACCACTCGCCCGAATCCGCACCATAGTAGACGCGGTGCTTCGGCCCTATTAGTGCAAAGGAGGCCCACAGCGTCTCGAAGCGATTGAAGAGACTCCGTCCAGAAAAGTGGCGGGCGGCCAGTGCGGCAACTGTAAGCGAACCGATCTGTATTTGCTCCGTCCAGTCGAGTTCTGTCGTGCGGGCCGAAGCTACGCCAAGCCTCGAAAGGATCGTACCCACGCCCAGAGTGGTGATCCAGCGGGTCTGCTGCAGGTTTTCCATGCGCGCAAGACGCTGAATCGTCCCCGCTCCCAGGTGATCGTAGTGATCGTGTGAGATGAGAATGGCATCGATGGTTGGCAGTTCTTCGAGCGCGAGAGGCGGGGGAAAGAACCGCCTTGGACCGGCCCATTGTGTCGGTGCGGCACGCTCATCCCATATCGGATCGATCAAGAGCGTGACACCATCGATCTCGACCAAAGAGGAGGCATGCCCAAACCAGGTGATACGCAGGCCGGAGCGCGGCCTTACCTCATAAACGCGGAGATCAGTATGAAATGGGCCGGGTGGATGTTTCGGGGAGCGCGCTGCTTTGCCCACGAACAGGCGCGGGCCCACTTTGAATATCGTGGATAGGCCTCCAACTTCCGTCGGCACAGGATTCAGGTAGCGCCCCTTGTGGCGTTGGGCTCTGGTCAGCGGCACGTGTATCCGATGATAGCGTCTCGCCTTGAGATTCAAGTGATTCCACTCGGATGAAGCGCTAGCCAGAACACCTCAATAATAATGATCTGCCTCGAAGGACTCTGGTCAAGCGCCAAGAGCTCATCTCTCAGCTGCTGGCGCCTGCCAGAGAATACAAGAGCTATTGCACAAGCTAGCAGTGTGGGCAGCCGCCTGGCCCGACACTCGGGACAGGAGTTGTCTGTTCCGTATGGTCAGAGAAGAACGCTCCGATAAGCAAAAACACACCGAGTAGTATGTCCATAGATTTTCCTTTCGCGCTTTAGTTAGTAGTTGTTTTAAAGTGCGACCTGAACCTCCTCTTCGTACCCTACTGTTCAGGCCGCCATAAAATGCGAAGATAGCTGCCTATTGAACTGTCAAAACAACAGTACCTGCGCACACTAGATTCGCCGGTGAATAATCACCGGGCTTTTTATAAAGGCTTGCCTGGTAGCTGTAGTCGGGGGTCACTGTACCCGCCTGCAGCGTGCAGTTATCGTGTCCTGCGTTAATCGGTTTCGGCGTGCACACTCCGTCCTGCTTGAATTCGATCGTCCAGTCTCCAACAGACGAATATTGACTGTTTAACCAGGTTATTGATGAGCCGACCGAAGCGGGCTGGGTCTGTTGGACGATCAATTTGGTGTCACTACAGATGAGCGTCACCTCAGGATTTGCTGGTCCTGCCGGTGGTGAACCGGGTGCGACAGGGTGCGCCGGGATCCTTTTCGCAGAACAGGGACCGCAGCTACCGACCCGCTGGGCGAACACACCCGAAGAGGGAGACTGCGACCTCGGTCCAGCGGGTGCTTGTTCATCTGACCCCTTTCGCTTGCTCGCTGAAGAGCGCTCTTCGTTTTGCGTATATGTCAGCTCATACGTGTACACATTCATCTGAACGCCGTCCGGATAATGCTGCTTGGCAACCAGACATGTCGCCGGGGTCCCGTATTTAGCATAGGGTTGAAACGTGGAACAAAATTTTTCTGAATCAGGATGGAACGTAAATGGCGGGCTCTGCGGGCTGGAAACTCTCCACTGGAGCACCTGGCCCGGTTCGACGTAGTCATTCAGCGTCAGGTTCTGGTTGACATAGGTAACAACTGGCTTCCTCAAACATCCGATCAAGCTGAAGAGAGCCAGAGCGGAGGAGATAGCAATCAGTGCGCGTTGCGAATTCATAGGCGGGACTCCTCACGATTTCAAACATCGTTGTGCATCTTCAGGGGCCTAGGATCTCGATAACAATCTCTGATAGCGGGTATCTCTTCGCATCTCTGCCATGTCTGGCGCAAGGTCTACCTGGAACGCAGTCGCCCCTCGCCCGAAGCATTCCGCCAGGACCTCCAGAGCTTCTTCTCGGCTGCCCAGAACTTCCAGTGCCCGTGCTTTGTACATCTGCGTATCCAAATCAGCGGATGGAAAGGAATCACCTGTCCGAATGTTGGCGCGCGCCTGCTCGTTGGCCCCTATCTTCGCTTCGTACAGTGCAAGCTGGATCCATCCGGGACCATCCGTAGCATCGGTGGCCAACTCCTCCCGCTGCACCTGCGCCGCCTCCCGATAGGCATGTTTCGCATCCTTCTCATGACCGTGGATCATGGAATTGCAATCTCCAAGCTCCAGCCAGCTGAGGCTGTCTCCTGAGTCCAGTTCCGCAGCCTTGCGTGCGAACTCTAATGCGGAAAGCGGTTTTCCCTGATACCGCAGTGCCGCAGACATATTGAACAAGGCAAAGGTATTCGGCTGGAGCGCGAGACTCTGGTTCAGCTTCGCAATGGCTTCCGGGACTCGGCCCAGCTGTAGGCAGACCGATGCCATGTTGTTCAGCGCCAGAGCGAACTTGGGATTGGCCAGACTGGCAGTTTCAAATTCTGAATTTGCCTGGTGATATTTGCCCTGCGCATTTAGGACGACGCCAAATTCATTATGGGCAAGCCAGTCGTTTGGACGCTGATGCAAGGCTCGATGGAAACACTCCTCGGCCTCTTGCCAGCGATTCAGCCGCGTATAAATCTGCGCTTGCCGGATCACCGTGTTAGTGTCTGCCGGGTCTAGTGCCAATGCTCTTTTCATCTCGCGCGTTGCCGCTTGTTCGTCTCCCGTTTGCTGAAAGACAGATGCGAGCGCCATGTGAGCGGGAACCAGAGTCGGATCGCGAGCAAGGGCGGCTTCAGCGTTGGCGCGCGCTAGCGCAATGGCTGCGGGATCGTGCTGGAGGTAAGCGAGCAGGCAATATGCAACTGCCAATTTCGCCATTGCCAGAGTGTAGTGACGATCCAGTTCAATCGCCTCTTTGTACTTTTCTATGGCCGGACCGAGACCGGCGTTGTTGGGTTGCTTTCGCAGAGCCTCAGCCTCCTGAAAGGCTGCATACGCCTCCGGATTGCCGGTGCCCGCCGCAGTGCGCTTATCGCTCGGCTCGTAGTGATGAATGTCCAGCAGCTCCGCGACGGCATGCACCGTTTTCTGCGCGAGCGACAACTCCTCTCCCGCACTGACGTGGAGTTGCTTGCTGCGCAGGGGGTGGGGCTTGGAAGGATCGAGAACCTCCAGCGAGACATGGAGATCTTTCGGTGAACGGAGGCCGGAGGCGGCGAGGACAAGGTTAGCTCCCAGAGACTCCCGGACTTCATTCAGCTGGCCAGGTGTGCTGACGTCATTCGAGGAGAAATGAGGGATGAGGAAGAGATTGCTATCGTAGGCTTCTGCCCGCGACAGTTCACTAGAAACCGAATCGATCAGGTTTGTGAGCATAGACCGGACACTCGCATCGGGCGAAGGTGGCCAGCCCACCAGAGCGACGAATCGCTTCATTGGTAGCGGATTAAGAAAATCTGTAATTCGATCATGTTTCCATGCTGCGCCGCCAGCAAGGACGCAAACGGCTGCTCCCGAGGTGATCAGCATCTGGCGTCGTGTCCAGGTTCGAGCTAATGGGCGCAGTTGCAGGTGCGATGAAGTCTCATCGAGAACAGACCGAATTTGCTCAAACGCGCGACAGCGGACTAGCGGATTGTCGGAGAGAAACTCCTGGATGGCGTGAAGGTACGAGGCGGGTAGAGGGGCATTTGCCAGTGAAGGCCCCGGGATTTGCGATATTCCGTCTGCAGACTCGATGGGACGCTCGCCGGTGATCACTTGATGGAGCAACACGCCCAGCGCGAAGATGTCCGTAGCGCGTGATGGACGTTGGCCCATCATCAGTTCCGGCGCCAGGTAGCCGGGCGTTCCCGCAATGACGCGCGGTTTGAGAATAGTGGCTTCCGACTCGTAACGGCGGGCAAGCCCGAAATCCATGATCGAAACACGAACGCGATAGCCGGAGCGATCCAGCATGACATTCGTAGGCTTGATATCCCGATGGATTATCCCTGCGGCGTGGATCGCAGCGATGCCCGCGATCATTTGACGGAAAATCTCCAGAGCCTCGTCGCGCGGAATCAATAGGCCGTTGCGAAGACATGAGTCCAAGGTCTCGCCGGCCAAAAGCTTCATAGTCAAGAACAGGAATGGCGACTGGTCTTCGTCGCAACGGAAAATCTCGTAAATCTGACATAGGTTGGGATGGCTGACTTGCCGTGCCAGCAGGACCTCCTGCATGAATCGATGGGATGCCTCGGCATCCGCAGCAATTTCTGGAAGAATCATCTTCAACGCAACCCGGGTGCGCTGAAGCAGGTGATCCTCTACCTCGTAGACCTCACCCATGCCGCCGCGCGCGATAAATCGGACGACGAGAAAGCGTCCGGCGATCATATCCCCAGTATTGAATCGCGCGCACGCAGACGCCGCCTGCGGGTCACTTGCCCTCTTGGCTGTGGTGTCGGTTGTCCTAAGAAAATCGACGATCGGCTTTTGCAGGAAGCTGCCGGCGCGCTCATCTTCCGTCAATAAGTGCTCGACAAGGTTCTTCAACTCAGGCTCATCCCGGCATGCAGCATCGAGAAACGCCCGCCTGGCCTCGGGCGCCAAATCAAGGGCGTCGCCGAACAGCTTCTCAACGGATTGCCTTTGCTGGCGCATCTTTCCCATCCGGTAGCAGATAGGCGAACTGTCGCGCCGCGGATTGGGAGGCAGGACAGCAAGCCAGACGGCGGGGGAGGAAGGGCAGGTCACGAAATTTGGGCCGAACTGCTGGACCTGTGAACGGAGCGCCTAGGAAAGCGCAAATGCCCTTATAAGACCTTCAAACGAAGCCTCATGGATGAGGCGCAAAAGACCTGTATCGCACTATAATACGACCTCGTTCCCCGAAGCTACCTATAAGTGGCGTCATCGTAGCCATTTCACCTTCTAATGCGCAGTGAAGGGTAAAACGGGGCCACACCTGGACTGTTTGCGCAGTCGCAGACAGGTCTTGCGATGCTCATCGCAAACGCCCTACCAGGACAGACTGGTAAGCGGCCTCGAAGGAGAGCGCGCCATGGCGAACGATGAAGGACAAGTCACCGTATTGCTAAAAGCCATTCGAGCCGGTGATGCCGCGGCCGAGCAGAGCCTGCTTCCCTTGGTCTACAGCGAACTCCATCGGCTGGCACGGTCCTATATGCGTAGGGAACGCCCAGACCATACTCTCCAGCCAACAGCACTCATCAACGAGGCTTACCTCAGGCTTGCAGGGGACGAGATCGATTGGAAGAATCGAGAACACTTCATCGGGGTGGCTGCGCAAGTCATGCGGCGTGTGCTGGTGGACCACGCACGCTCTCACAATGCCGAAATGCGGGGCGGCGGACTAAGGCGCGTTGAATTGGATGAAGGGCTTGCATTGTCCCCCCAGAACGCTGAAGAACTGCTTCCGCTGAATGAAGCTCTCGACCGTCTGGAGAAAGTCAACGCCAGGCAGGCACGTGTTGTCGAACTGCACTATTTCGGTGGACTCTCCATGCTGCAAATCGCGGCGCTGCTTCACATTTCTGAACGTTCTGTGAAACGCGACTGGTCGCTGGCCCGAATCTGGCTGTTCGAGGAGCTTCGTCCGCAGGTGAGCTCGGACGGACCATAAATATTTTTGAAAGACGTTGCACTCTTCGTGGCACTACTCCGCTTAACCAGATGAAGGCGCTCTTAGAAGCGGCCTTCCAATGAGGAGAACAGCCATGAACGCGACATCTACATCGAAACTTCGCACCTATTTGCTGGCCTGCACTCTCGGGGTCGTAGCAGCGACGTCAGCAGCTCACGGATTTGCTCAGGACGCAGAAATGCGCGTGAACGTGCCCTTTGCATTTCATAACGGCTCACAGCGTATGCCAGCCGGCGTGTACAGGGTCAAGATCCAGTCCGAGCATCTGATAATGCTGCGCGGATATTCCACGAGCGGGTTCGTCACCACGAACCCCGAGATCGGGAAGCCGTCGGAGAAGGGCAAGCTGGTGTTTCAGCGCTATGGCGATCAGTACTTCCTTCGCGAAGTCTGGGCTGCAAACAGCGACACCGGCCAGAAGTGCGCAAAAAGCAAGCTGGAACGTGAAGTCGAGATTGCACAGACCAAGGCCGCCCAACCCGGCGCCGAGCTGGCAATCAACCAGCAGCCGCAGTGAGACTGAATCGGCATATCTGCCCGAAAAAAACGGACGGATATGCCGATCGTTCACTTAGTAGTTTGCCTGACTCGCGTTCGGCCGCTCCCACGCCAGAAACCATCGCTCCACCATCCACCAGCTGACATACCCTGCCGCAAGAGACGGCACGAGCGACACCGCAAACAGCAAATACGGATTCATCGTCCGCCGTGCTACATCATGTGTGTACATCCGCATGAACATCTGTTGAATAGGAAACGACAAAAGATACATTCCATACGACGGATCGCCCCACGCCGTCACTCGCCACAGCAGCAGCTTCGGCGTATACGCGCAGTAAAACAGAAGATACGCCCCGGCAATGGCCATCATCGGCGCCCATGCCAGGGGAATTTGTGCCGCTATCGCCAGAACAGCCACCGCTGCCAAAGCAATCCAGCCATTCACCGGCATGCGGTCCTTCACCACGCCCAGCAGCATGCCGCTCAGGAACATCGGCAGCACGCGTGCCCACATACCCGGATATCCAATGGTCATCAGCGCCCAATGCGGTTCAGGAAAGAAATGCGCCGACAGTGCCCACACGCCGAATGCGATCGCCAGCACTTCCAGTACCGCCAGGATCAGCACGCGATATCGCGAGCGCAGCAGACCCATCGCCGAAAGCACTGCCGCCAGGATGTAGCACCAGAAGCCATACGAGATGGACCACAGCGACAAATTCACTTCCCCGGGAAATGGATTCGCCGGAAACCCTCCGTTATAAGTCGGCGCTCCGAGGCGCAGCGTGCGGTACACAAAACCACCTGCTGCACCCAGATGCATTGCAGGGATAATTCTTCCACCAGCCAGCGGCAGCACGATGAGAAAGCTGAATACCGCCGCAAGAACGAAACCTGGATACACGCGCCGAATGCGATGCCAGCAATAACGCCGCAGTGAAGCGTCACGCATCAGGCTCAGCGTCACCAGATAGCCGCTCATAATAAAGAACAGGTCCACCGCGACATGGCCGGTGGTCGCCTGCCCGTGGTTGAACCGCTTCATCGGATCGGCATTCGTCACACCGTCGCCCAGCAGAAAGCTGTCTGAAAACACGACGGTCGCCGCCAGCAGGATGCGTAAGGCGCCAAAGTTGTTATGAAATCCGCTGGAGCGTTCCTCGCTCATGTCGATACAACCATACGACTATGGTGCTGCCCGGCGAAAAGCATTCCGCCGAACAGCACACGCAGCTCGAATCTACTGGTTGTCTATATCAGCGGCGGACGCAGATCGACCGGCCTGTTGCAAATCACAACCCGGTTGCAGGCGCACGTAACGGAGAGGTCCGGATTCGCTTCTCTTCAGAGATCGTCCGCAACCTGTAGAACGTGCAGAAGTGCACAAATGCCAGCAACGGCACCAAAAAGCCCGGGATCGCGAGCCACGGTAGACTGGTCATAATTGCCGAGCTTGGTCCTCCCTGAAAAACCTGCAACGGTCCCGGTGCCGATGCCGTACCCAACGTGACTGCAACCACCAGATCGGTGAGACCAAGCACGCTCCAAGCAAAAATCAGCCGTTTGGGAGCGTGCTGTTCATCTCTCGTCAGCAGCGCCAGGGGGATTGCCGTCACTCCGATCGCGACATCGCCCCAACCGGCTATCGGAGCGAATGGCGCAGGCAGGCGCTTCGCTGCATAGAGCAGCACGAAGAGAATGCCGAGCACTCGAAGTGCATGCACCCCTATGAGGCGCGACAGCGGCACACGTCCTATTGCGTCGCGACCCCGTTCCGTGCCCAGGCCGAGCGCCGCGAGCACAACGAAAGGCCCGACGACGCCGATCCCTAAGCCGGGTGTACCTAGCGCCGTCGGGGAGAATATCCCCTTTGATCCCGCAGTCAAAACACCAGCAAACAACGCTGCGAACGCCGCAGCAATCATGCCGCGTTGTCGCGCAGTTTCTGATAAAGCCGAAGAGAGGAAGAACACGACGACAGCGGCGCCGGCCGTCAGCACCGCCATGGATACGAGATCGAACATTTTGCACCTCCGTGTATCTACACGTAAATTGGGCCCAAAACCCTTTCACCGATCGCCACAGGCTCTGCTAGTCTGAGACCCGCGGCAGCCGGTACCGCTTCAAAACCTGATTCACGCTCTCCTCGGCAGCCGCCCAGTGCGGCAGGCACTTACGAAGCATGGCCTCTCCAGCCCCGGTCAGGACAGCCTTTCGCACCCGGCCGTCCTCAGCGCCTGTCCACCCCACCAGGCCACGCCGCGCCATCACAGCCAGGTTGCGCGTCAGTGTCGTTCGCTCTGTCCCCAGCATGTCAGCCAGCCGGGTGATCGGCAGCGGACCCGCCTGGGCCAGAATGGACAACACCGTAAACTGCGTCCCGCGCAAGCCCGAGCCACGAAAGTGCGCCTCGTAATGCGCCGTCACCGCTCGCGTGGCGCGTCGCAGCGCCGAGCAGGTGCAATACCGAGTCCGCGCCAGTGATTTATCGAAGTCAGCCATATTAGTGCATATACACGGTACCGGATGCGATTCATAAGGCCGCGATTCATCTTTTTGCAATTTTCTTTAGTTTTGAGGTCAAGAATGAAACAGCCAGCCTTTCATGTCATTACCGGCGGTCCCGGCGCCGGCAAGACTACGGTGTTGTCCGAAGTCGCTAGTCGTGGCCACATCTGTGTTCCGGAAGACGCGCGCGCCGTGATCCAGGAGCAGGTCGCCTCCGGTGGCCATGCGCTGCCTTGGGCGAACGCGCCGCTGTTCGCCGACCTCTTGATGCAGCGCTCCATCACAACCTACCAGGAACAGCTCGCACAGCGTCCGCAAATGCTGGTGTACTTCGATCGCGGAGTCGGTGACGCATTCACCTGCGCCGACCTCATCGGTCATACGCTGCCCGCTGACCTGTGCGAGCAAGCGATGCGATGTCGCTACCGTGATCCGGTTTTCCTCGCACCGTGGTGGCCGGAGATCTACACGACCGATGAGGAGCGCCGCCAGAGCAGGGAACAGGCCGAGCGCACCGAGCACGCCATCGTAAAGACGTACATGGAACTTGGCTATCGCATCGTCAGGCTGCCGCTCGTAGGCCTCAACGAGCGCGCCGATTTCATCCTGCGCCACTCGACAGGCCGCTAAACTTTATGCAGATTTCTTCCCGGTCGGCTTCGCCTGTGCCAGCCGCCACGCCATCTCCAGCGCGAAGGTTGTCATCTGCGGCTTCGCCACTGCCAGCCGCACCAGCGTCGCACCCTGCCGGCCCCATGCACCGGCTGCGGACTTGAACATCTCCGGCATCGAGTCGATGAGTCGCTGCTGCTCTTCCGGCGGTAGCTTCACCATCCCCCACGACCCATCTGGAGATCCGAGCGTTGCAAAAATTTTGTTCCCGATGCGGAAGTCAGGATGGTTCATGTGCGCGCTCTCCACCGTACCCGGCAGTGCCAGTGCCGCGCGGCGAAACGTATCTGGGGTCATACCGGGCGTCACACTGTTCCGTGCGTTGCCAGCGTGGCTTCCTGCGTCTCACCCTCGGACATGGCTTTGATCTGCGTTCCAATCCACCACTTATAGCCGAACGGGTCCTGTACGCCGCTCATTCGAATGCCATACGGCTGATCTGCCGGCTCCCGCAGGTTTTCTGCTCCCGCCGCCAGCGCCTGTTTGTACATCGCATCACAGTCCGCGGTGTAGAACATCAGGCTCACCGGCGACCCGCCATAATGCTTCGCGCCAAAGGCTTCAATCTGCGGATGCTCATCGGCCATCATGATGTGGCTGTCTCCGATCTGCATCTCGGCATGACCTATCCGGCCATCTGGCGCCTTCATGCGCATCACCTCACGTGCGCCAAATGCCTTCGCATAAAACTCCATCGCCTTCTCGCACCCAGCGAAGATCAGGTATGGCTGAACGCTGTGACAGCCTTCAGGAATCGGATTCATCTTTGCCATCGCAACTCTCCCTGCTTTCGTGATTCTGTTCTGCGATTCTGCTCCCAGCACATGCGCCGCGTCTTGTAGAAATCGGAAATCCCTCAATCGCGAAGGGGGACATGATTCAGATGCTCGGTCGCCGCGGCCAGATAGGCGCTCGGCGTCATACCGGCAATCTGGCGGAAGTCGTGGCTCAGATGCGCCTGGTCGTAATAGCCGCACTCGAGCGCCAGCTCCGCCCAGTCCACCTGGCGCACGCCGCGCAGCCGAGTGAGCGTGTGCTGGAAGCGCCTCACGCGATGAAAGGTCTTTGGCGACACACCGACCTGCTCGTGAAAAAGCTGCGCCAGCCGGCGCTGGCTCAATCCGATCTGCTGCGTTACCGTCTGCACCCGGCCGGGCCCGTCGCAGATGTCAAGCTCGCCGGCCATGTAAGCCACCGCGGGATGCAATCGGTCGGGAACTCGAAGCGTTTCCAAGAGGCACCGCTCCAGAACTTGAAGCATTGCCCGCGGTTTCGAAGCGGCCAGCACGCGCTCACGCACCCTTGACGCCTCGCGTCCCCAAAGGTCGGCCATGTCGAAGGAGGCGTCTTCGAACTCGGACATCGGCACGCGGAAAAAAGGAGACGCACCGCCCGGAGCAAACTGCACTCCCACGACTCTCTCCTGCTGGTTGCAGTCGATGGTGAAGCAATTCGATCGGGCGCCAGAAAACACCGCTGTGCCGTAATAACCCGGGAAGCAATCGTCTTCGTAGATCGCGATCGGTTCCTCGCGCAGGTTCAGGATCATCGCCGCCTGCGCCTGCGGCAGCAAACGCTCCTGCAAATGCGGTCCCGGCGCGCCCTCCCAGTACCACAGGCACTCCACCAGCACGCCAAGCGCGCCCGTCGGCTTGTATCGGCAACCTGGCATCGAAACCCTGGCGGAAACACATTCAGGATACGCGTCACGTTCTCCTGATGCACTGTCACTCTGGCCTGTACAAGCCTCTTCCGGTTCCTGTATCAAGGGAAAATTATCCGCGGCCAATCGATAATCATCCTCAAGGATTGAGGTGCTGGATGATCCTGACGTCACGCCTCGCCAGTGCGCTTCTCCTCATTGCCTGCGCCCCGCAAACTGGCCACACGCAAACCACCACTGCGCAAAATATGGGAAGCGCGACCGCCTCGGCCTCGCCAGCAGGTTGCACATCCGCTGAAAGCCGCCAGTTGGACTTCTGGGTTGGCCGCTGGAGTGTCTCACCGAAGGGCGCACCGAATCGCAAGGCTGCCACCAGCCTGATCGAAAAACTTTACTCTGGCTGCGCGATTCGCGAGAACTGGATGCCTCTGCAGGGCGGCAATGGCGGCAGCTTGAGCTCCTATCTTCCGGACAAGCACGTTTGGCAGCAGCTCTGGGTAGACTCCTCCGGCTCCTGGGTCAACTTCACCGGAGTATGGAATGGTCACGCCATGACCCTCGAGGGCGTCTGGCCCATGCCCGGGCACCCGCAGCAGAAAACACGCATGTCCTATCGCCTGCTGGCCGACGGAACTGTGGAACAGAGCGGAGTCACCTCCGACGACAACGGCAAGACCTGGCAGCCGGGCTTTGATCTCATCTACACACGCATTCCGGAGACAACGTCCGGAACTGCCGGCAGGTGAGAGCGACCCTGGACTTACAAACCGGGTATCAGGAAGAGGGCGGCTTCCCGGTGACGTCCATGCGATACTCACAGGGAATGTATAAGCGGATTCTCCTCAAGCTCTCAGGCGAAGCCCTGGCTGCCGGCCGCGGCTTCGGTGTCGATGTGGACACCGTCCACCAGATCAGCATGGAGATCGCAGAGGTTCGCAGCACCGGCGTCGAAATCGCCATTGTTGTCGGCGGCGGGAACTTCTTCCGGGGTGTGGCAGAACAGGCGCGCCATATGGATCGTGTCTCGGCCGACCACATGGGCATGCTGGGCACCGTTATCAACTCGCTCGCATTCCAGGACGCCCTCGAAAAATGCGGCGTGCACAGCCGCGTGATGTCCGCCATCGAAATGAACCAGGTCGCTGAGCCCTACATTCGCCGCCGTGCCATCCGCCATCTGGAGAAGGGGCGGGTCGTTATCTTCGCCGCCGGTACCGGAAATCCTTTCTTTTCAACAGACACAGCAGCCTCGCTCCGGGCTATGGAGATCAAGGCCGATATATTGCTTAAGGCCACCAAGGTCGACGGCATTTACAGCGCTGACCCAGTCCTTATCAAGGATGCGGTCAAGTATGAAGAGATCACCTATCTCGAAGTGCTGCAGCGGGGGCTCAAAGTCATGGACATGACGGCTGTAAGTCTTTGCAAAGACAACGCGATGCCCATGATCATCTTCAACATGAACAAACCCGGCAATATCCTCCGGGTCGTCTCCGGCGAGCGTGTCGGCTCCCTAGTCACCGCCTAGTTTTACCTTTCCCCTCAATATCAAAAGCAGGTTCCGGGCGGGGTCAGTCGGCGCGCCGAAAGCAGGCCGTAGACTTGGTCCGGCCGAGCGGTCGGACTTGACAACTGCTTAGACGTCTATGTACATAGATGTCTAAATATGCCAAAACTCGACACACTGCAGGGCTCTCTCGATTTGCTCGTCCTCAAGGTTCTTTCGCGGCGGCCGCGCACGCACGGTTACGCCATCATGAGCGCGATTCAGGAGACCTCCGGAGACGTGCTGCGCGCCGAGGAGGGCTCGCTCTATCCCGCGCTCCGCCGAATGGAAGAGGCCGGCTGGGTTCGCGCCGAGTGGATCACCCGGGAGAACGGGCGCAGCGTGCGCGCATATGAAATTACTGCTGCCGGCAAGAAGCAGCTCGCAGCGGAAGAAACCCGCTGGCAGATGGTCACTTTCGCAGTGAATCGCGTTTTAAGGACGGTGTGATATGTCGCTCTGGTCTCGCATCGGCAATGTCTTTCGCCCCGATCGTCTGAACTGCGACATCGACGCGGAGCTCGCATCGCATCTCGCGGAAGCCATCGACGAAGGCCGCGATCCCGCGGAAGCGCGCCGTGCACTTGGCCGAACAGTCCAGCATCAGCAGCAGAGCCATGACATCCACGTCATCCATTGGCTCGAATCGCTGCGCGCGGACATCGTCTTCGGCTGGCGGCAGCTCAAGCGAAATAAAGTCACCTCTTTCGCAGCCATCCTCTCGCTGGCTCTCGCTATCGGTGCCTGCACTTCAGCATTCCGCCTGATCGATGCGCTGCTTCTGCGTCCGCTTCCTGTTGCACATGCCGACCGACTCTACGTGCTCTCGCGTAAGGGAATGGGCTTCGATAACAGACCCGGTGAGTGGGATAGCTGGGCCTATCCGGTCTTCGAGCAGATGCGCGATGCAACCAAAGGACAGGCCGATCTGATCGCGATCTCGTATGCGGACCGTACGGACCTTACTTACAAATCAGATCAGGAGATGGAGAAGGCAAACCTGCAGTACGTCTCCGGCTCCATGTTTGACGTCTTCGGATTGCAGCCGGCTCTGGGACGCCTGCTCACCTCCAACGACGATCGCACTCCCGGAGCCGAACCGTACGCAGTGCTCTCCTACGACTACTGGACCCGCCGCTTCGCACGGGATCCGCACGTCATCGGCAAGACGATCCACGTCGGCAATAACGGCTTTCAGATCGTCGGCATTTCCGAGAAGAAGTTCACCGGAACCGAGCCCGGCACGTTCGTGGACATATTCGTTCCCACGATGATGCACCACAGTGTCACGCGCGATGACGCGACCTGGATCCGTACACTCGTGATTTTGCAGCCCGGCGTTCCCCCTGAACCGATTCGTCAAAAGCTCGCGGCTATCAGCCACGGATTTGAAGCAAAGCGCCTCAGTGGCGAGACAGACCTCTCGGCCGCGACGCTGAAGAACGTCCTCTCCAACCAGGTGCTCATGACGTCCGCGCCGTCCGGAGCCTCTGGTATGCAGCAAGGCTACAGCCGCGCGCTGGCGGCCCTGGGTGCACTGGTCTTTATGGTGCTCCTCATTGCGTGCGCGAACGTCGCCAACCTGATGACCGCGCAGGCATCCGCGAGAGCAAGAGAAATGGCGCTGCGCGTTTCAATCGGCGCGGGCTGGGGCCGCCTTGTCCAGATGCTCCTTGTGGAAAGCGCAATGTTGGGCCTTTTCGCGTCGATCTGCGGCGCACTGCTCGCCTGGTGGTCCGCGCCGCTTGTTGTCAGCATGATCAACCCGCCGGACAATCCTGCCCGTCTTGTGTTGACTGCAGACTGGCGCGTGTTCACTTTCGGTATCGCGCTCACCATCGGAGTCGTTCTGTTATTTGGGCTCCTGCCGGCGTTGCGTGCCTCCTCAATCCAGCCGGCGAGCGTCCTTAAAGGAGGCAACGATCCGCGCTCGCGTCGTCGAATCATGCAAAGCATGGTTGCCGCACAGGTCGCCTTTTGCTTTCTCGTGCTCTTTACTGCCGGACTCTTCGTGGCGACCTTCCGTAGCCTCTCTCATCAGCCGCTGGGCTTCTCCCCAGATCGTCTGCTTCTGCTTGAGACCACAAGCCGGACTGCTCAACCCCAGATCTACTGGGATCAGCTTGCCGACCATCTGCGCGCCATGCCCGGCGTGGAACGCGTAGCGCAAGCTGGCTGGCCCCTCATGATTGGGTACGGCTGGAATGATTCGATCTCTTTCAATGGAGGCCCGCCGAGCACCGATCTTGCATACTTCCTGCGGGTCTCGCCCGGCTGGCTGGATGCCATGAAGATCCCGGAGCTCGACGGCCGCGATTTTCGTAACAGCGACGCTTACCCAAATGTCGCGATCGTGAACCAGACCTTCGCCCGCAAATTTCTAAATGACGAGCATCCCGTAGGCCGCTTCTTCGAAAAAGCCTCCGATGATGGGAAGCGCGACCGCATGCAAGTCATCGGGATCGTGCGCGACGCGTATTACAGCGATATCCATGGAGCCATTCCGCCGGTCGTCTACGTCCCGCTCCACTCGCTTGCGGAAGGCAAACCGAAATCCTTGGACGAAGAAACCTTTATCGTCCGCACTGCTTCTTCCAGCCCGCTCGCCCTCGCTTCTACCCTCCGCCAAGAAGTGCCCCGCCTGCGTGCGCAGTTCCACGTCTCTAATATTCGGACGCAACAGGAGATTGATCAGGCGCTGACCGTCCGCGAGCGCCTGCTCTCGATGCTGGCATTTTTCTTCGGTGCGGTAGCCCTGCTGCTGGCCGGCATCGGTCTCTATGGTGTGCTCAACTACTCGCTGCTGCAGCGGGAGCGCGAGCTGGGCATTCGCCTGGCACTGGGCGCGCGTGCCGCCCACGTCGCACGTGAAGTCACAGCCGGCATCTTCTCGGCGGTTCTCGTGGGAGCGGGCCTTGGGCTGGCGCTGGGCATGCTCTCCACCCGCTGGATCGCCTCGCTGCTCTTTCAGGTAAAGCCCACCGATCTTGCCATGCTGGTGCTGCCCTGGCTGATCATCCTGACGACAGCGTCGCTCGCCGCAATCCCGTCAGTCATTCGCGCTCTGCACATCGATCCGGTCGCCATGCTTCGCGCGGAATAGCTCTCGCTCGTTTTCTTTGGCTTGTCTTTGCAAAGCCATGCAACCAAAGGGGCACCCACGAGCCGTAAGCGCGCCCTCCCGGACCCGCCCTCCTCCTCTATCATCAAAGGGAAGAAGGGGCCGTGCGCTTCGAAGCGCCACTCTGATTCCATCCCCGGGGAGACCGTGTGTCGACCACGCTGCCAGCAACTTCCGTCGAGAGCCCCGCAACATCCGGCGGCCGGATGTCGTCAGAGCATGGAGTGGCTACGGCGACAGTTTCCGTGGAGTCTCCCCCGGTTCGCCGGTCGCACCTGCATGCGCTCACCGGCATGCGTGCGTTGGCTGCGCTGAACATCCTGTTCTTCCATTTCTCCGACCCGAAGATCTTTGGGCCCTTCGCCCCCGTCGTCGATAACGGATACGTCTCGGTCAGCTTCTTCCTGCTGCTCTCAGGCTTCGTGCTGGCTTACAACTACCGCGAGCGCGCCGAGCGCGGGCTGATGCGCGCGCGCACCTTCTGGATGGCGCGCTTCTCGCGTATTTATCCGGTTTTTCTGTTCTCGCTGCTCATATCTGTCCTGGTGCTCCAGCAGGAGTGGCGCATTCGTCCGCACAGCGAATTCGCATGGGGCGTCGGGCTGACGCTCATCCTCGCGCAGGGATGGTCGCCGACGCTCTGCACGTTTTGGAATACGCCTGCGTGGACGCTGACCACCGACGTTTTTTTCTATGCGCTCTTTCCTTTTTTAGTGACGCTGCGCCGGCCGCGCGCGCGTAACCGCATTGTGTGGAGCATGCTCGGTTTCTGGTGTCTCAGCTTTATTCTTCCGGCGCTCTATACACTCCTGAGTCTTGACGGGGATCCGCACCCCGGCCGCTATTCGAATGGCCTGTGGCTGCGCTTTATCAAATTCGGGCCACTGCAGCACCTGCCCTCCTTCCTCTTCGGCATGGCGCTCGCCAGCTTCAATGACCTTATTCCGGAGCGCAGCCGCCTTCGTACCGCGCTGGGAATCGCAGCCTTCAGCCTGCTTTACATCATCCTGTACTTCGGCAGCCGCATGCCGTATCTGTTCATGCATGACGGCCTGCTGATGCCGCTCTACGGCATGGTGGTGCTTGCCCTGGCAGGGCGAAATTTCCTGACGCGGCTGTTCTCCATCTATCCGCTCATCGTGATCGGCGAAGCCAGCTACTGCCTCTACATCCTGCACTTCAACCTCTGGCTGCTGCTGCATGATGAAACGCACCTCATTGAGCGCGCCGGACTCCTGCGTTTTGATCCATGGCTCTCTTATGTGCTGATCGTGGGAACCGCGATCGCGGTGATGTATCTGGTCGAGCGCCCCGGCCAACGCTGGATCAAACGCTGGACGCATCAGCCTCAGCGCTTCCGCGATCCCGCCGCTCCGCCTACCGTGCCTTAAAGCTGGCTTGCGGTTGAAAGAACCACGAGGCGTGGTTTAGATTCAGTGCGTACCTCGGTGGCCTCACAAGTCAGGAGGCCCTACCCACGTTCTTCTCTCGCAGAGAAGGTGGATGGAGGAGCTGCGAGCACTCACTTGTGGTGTGCTTACGCTCGGACACCCAGCCGAAGGAGAATGTGATGCCCAACAACCGCGATTGCAAAATCGATTACATTGAGTTCGCTTCGAACGACATCGAAGCAACGAAACGCTTCTACAACCGAGTCTTCGGTTGGTCCTTTGAAGACTACGGACCAAACTACACCAGCTTTTCAGATGGGCGGCTCGCCGGCGGATTCCGCAACGGTGAGGCGGGGGAGACATCCGGGCCGTTGATCGTTATCTTCGTTGACGATCTCAAACAAGCGGAGCAACGCATCAAGGATGCAGGCGGTGTGATCACCAGGGAGATATATTCTTTTCCCGGAGGATCGCGCTTTCACTTCCGCGATGTGAGTGGAAATGAACTCGCTGCCTGGCATGAAGGTTGAATGCGAGCCATTCACCGCCAGTCATCTCAAAAGCAAAGGCCTGTCCGATTCGGACAGGCCTTTGTGATTCATCATCTTCTCAACTGAGAGATTAATAGGACGGGTTGACTTGGATGGTGTGATCTCCATGCTTCACACTGGTCACCGCGGTTGCCTTCGACACGCCAGGGAACGGCGTGTTCTGCCCCGGATGCGTGGTGCCGGCGTTGGGATCAAGATACAGCGACGATACGGAGCCGCCGATGAAGTTCCCTGTGTACACGTAACGCCCAATCGAATTTTCGACGATGACGGATGCCGGGCCGGGATCGACGCCGGTGGTGTTGGAGGTTCCCGCCAGGCCCGAGGGCTCACCGGTGGTTGCATTCAGCGCGAAACCGCTCACGTCGTTGGCGCCATAGTTGGCAACATAGATGTACTTGCCGCGCGGGTCGATGGTGATGGCGCTGGGTAGTTGGTCGGTTGGCTCCGTGCTTGTCGGAAGCGGCTGGATGGCCCCTCCGCTCTGAACGGAATAGGAGAGCATCAGGTTCTGCCGGAAGTCCGTGATGTAGAGGAAACGGTTTGTGGGGTCGGTCGCGATTGCATTGGGCTGCACGCCCGCCGCGAAGGGTGACCCTGCGCCCGGCGTCAGAGAGTTGTCAGAGTTCACGACATAGCTCGTGATCTGGCCCTGTGCTCCTGCGCCTCCGTTGCACGCTCCCACTGCCGGATAGATCACGGTTGCGCTGCCGGTGGCGCCACGATTCTCCGCCGCAACGGTATCGATCAGCGTGGTCAACTGGCCGGAAGGATTGTTGACGACATAGACCGCGCCTCCGCTGCCCAGGACATTTACGGCCACGGGGTTATTGCAGGTGGCATAGGAAGTCTCCGTGCCCAGGGTCGAGTCGGCGTTGACAGGAAACTGGATCAGCGCCCCAATACCCGGTGTGGTCGGGCTGTAAGGGGTTCCGCTAGGATCGAGGCCGTATGCCTCGACCACGTACAGCGTCTTGCCGTCCGGGCTGATTGCCATGCCATTCGGATTGGTGCCGGACTTGATGTTGTAGGTGTTCTGCGAAAAGAGCTTGCCGTCCGAGCCCACGATGTACTCGGTCACCGTATTGTCATCGTGATTGAGGGCGTAGACCGCCTTGTCATTGGGCGAGGTGACCAGAGCGATCGGGTTGCGGCCCGCCGGAAAGGGCGAGCCCAGGATCTGCGAGAGCGCACCCGATTCCCCGTCTGCCGCGAAGCCAAAGATCTGTCCGGGGTTGAGGTTCGCCGAAGCTATGTAGACGAAGTCGATGGTGTTGCTCTTCCCACAAGCGGAAATGCCCAGCACCAGAGCGGCGGAGACGGCTGACGCCAGAGCAAGCTGGCCAAGTTGACTGAACTTCATTCGGTTTCTTCGTCCTTCATTGCGAATCCCGCGGCTCGATTCCAGCCCTGGGTCTTTTTCCATCTTCGACTCGCGCACTCTCACAACGTTTCCGCTGCGGAGGGCGCAATTTCTCATGGAGTGCGGGAAGGTCTGGCTTATTGTAGCGATCCGCCAGCACTCCCCGCCCATGGTCTTGCTAGAAGTGAGCGCCCGTCGCCGCGCACCATGTCGGCGAGCCCGGAGGCGCCGGCATACCCTTGGGCAGCTTGTCCAGACTGCCGGCTACCTGATCAATCTTCTTGCCGGTGATCGTGCTGTCGTTGAAGTTTGCCGTATACACGTACTGGTTGGACGGATCTTCCACGATGCAGCGCGGTCCCGATCCGACGGTCAGTATGTTGCCGCCGGTGTTCGCATCGGTAAGCTGTCCTGCCGCCGTACCCGTGGTGATGATGTATGCCGTCAGCACACTGGCGGGGGTGCCATTGCTGGTGTTGAGGCCCTCGCTGGTTACCCAGAGGAAGTTGTGGCTGCTTTCCTTCAGCATGCGGGAGGGGAAGACCGGGCTCGCTCCCTGGGCATTGTTGGCGCGTGCTCCGCCCGATACAGCCGCCAGCGTGCCTCCCGATCCTATCGTGTAGGGCAGAATGAATCCCGGGGAGCCAGCCGGGCCGGCGTCCAGCGCGTAGATGTACTGCGGCGTCGCGTCGATATAGGTGAGCTGGGTCGCGCCGGTCGGCGTCGGCGTGTTCTGCGTCAGCGTGAGCTGGCCGTTTGTGGCGCTCTGGTTGTAGACAAAGATGGCCTGCGGCGGGTCGTTTGGATTGGTGCTGCCCACCGGACCCTGTTCCGCGATATAGGCATAAGCGCCGCTCATGGCCAGCCAGGTCGGATTGGTGCCCACCGGGAAGAAGTAGGTGCTCCCGTTGGTATTGCTCTGCTGGTTGGGCAGCGGGGTCAGGCGGCCGGTGTTGGGGTCGATCGTGAATGCCGTGATATCCCCGTTGGGCGCTGTGCTGCCGCTCGGGCCACCGGTGCCGGGGGCGAATTCGTCCAGCGCATACAGGAAGTTGCCGCTAATGACGATGTCCCGGGTATTGAAGCCCTGCGGACTGAATGAGGTCTGGTACGTCAGCGCACCATAGCCCCCGACTGAAAACAATGCGATCTGGCTATGCGCCGGCGCAGCATCCGTGCCGGTGCCCGCATTCAGCACGTACACGTAGTTGCCGCCTGCTGTGACCAACGCCTGGGTTGGATTGGTGCCGCCCGTGCCCACAATGCTGCTCTGGTGCAGCGCCCCGTTGTCGTTCTGGATTCGATAAGTCGCAATCTGGTTATATTGGGACCCGGTCACGAACAGATACCCAACTGTATAGCTCAGAGTGCAGGACGTCATGCCGAGGACTGTCACGGCAGAGGCGGCTAGGGCCAATGCAGCCCGGCCGAATTTCTTCAACTTCATCCGATTCCTTCGTCCCGATGCACACGTGCGCGTCGAGGCTGCCAAAACAGCTGTGAACTGAAAGTCTGGGTGGGGACCCGCTTGCATTGTAAAAGGTTGTGGCGCATTCGGGCTACTCGGCCCCCCTGAAATGTCACGCTCAGGGCGAAATCGGACGGCACGTGTCCCGGAAACCCATTTGAAATAAGAGGCGAACGCCAGGCCTAGGCACAGCGGCCGGCATTGGCTCCAATCGTAACGGACGGCGTTACCCGGCGCCGCCTCTCCCACCGACGGGTCATTACGGTTGGGCTTTGGTTCCATTGTCGCTCCAGGCAACGTGTCCTTAGATAGACGGGAAGACTGCCCGGCAGCGCTGGTCACAGAAGACCGCGACCGGAGCATTGCGCGAAGGAAAGGCCTGTCATGCGTCATCTGCCTATTGCCCGTCCCGGGGCTGCACTGGTCGCAGCCTGCCTGATGACAACCGCGCCATTCGCCTCGTCCCAGATTCCGGCCGCGCCGCCCTCAGCAAGCCAGGCCGCGAGCGCCGCAAATATTACGCAGGGGCCGCAGGCGGTTGCCCCGGCATCCACGCCTGAGGCGCTTTCAGCAGAGCTGGTGGGCAAGACCTTTTTCATGCGCGGTTTTTACCAGGACGACAAGCTGCAGTTTGCGACCGACGGCAAGGTGGCGGGCAGCCCGCAAAAGGGCTCTTTCGCGTTGAGCGCGGTGGAGATCGACAAGGTGAAGTTCACCAAGCACACCATGGAGATCGAGGCGCATCGGGTGGGTCTGCACTTCTTCGGCGCGCTGCCCTACGAGGACGATTCCAAGCCCTTCGAGCGGATCAAGGTGGACCCGAAGAAGTCGATGAACATCGAGATCGAGCGTCTGGTTATCGAGCCGGAGAAAAAGAAAAAGAAGAAAGACGAGAAGAAAAAGGACGAAAAGGAGATCGCGGCCAGGGTAGCTGCTCCGGCAGCTGCCGATGCTGCGAAGGAGAATGCTGAGTCTCTGCCCGCGACGCCGGAACCGGCCGGCGCGTCTGCCCAGACAACGGCTGCTGCCGCGAATGCAGCGCCGGCCGTGGCTCCGAACCATGATCCCCGCGTGAGCTTCCTGGAGTTGTCCAAGGCGCTGAATGTGATGTTTGCGCCGTCGCTCAATGACTCCGTGATTGCCACGCTGCCCGGATTCTGGCAGAACTACTTCGCCACCAAGGAAGGCAAGGCGCGCACGCAGCGGGTAGACGCTTCTGCATTGCGGCCGGGTGGCGAGGTGAAGCCGCCGCAGTTGCTGACGGTGCTCGATCCGGCCTCGAACGATTACGCGCAGAAAAATAACATTGCCGGCATGGTCTTTCTGCAGATGGTGGTGGATGCCAATGGGCGCCCCGGCACCGTGACTATCGTGCGCCCGATCGGCTTTGGCCTGGACGAGAAGGCCGTGGAGGCGGTGGAGAACGCGCAGTTCCGCGCGGGAACGCTGAACGGCAAGCCTGTGCCCGAGCTGGTGAATCTGCAGGTGACCTTCCGGATCTACTCGGATCGTACGAAGCCGAATGGGAAGCCCGCGCCAACGCAGGTTGCTCCACGAGACAACAAGCCGCCTTCGAACGCCCCTGTGCTCGCGGATGCGGCAGCGCACTGAGTAAGTCAAACCGCACTTCTCAGCCACCCTGCTCGCATCACTGAATCGTGCCGTTGCTTTGGTACAGTGAGCGAGTGAGTAAGAGCTTCCTCGATCTGGTCCGGCAAGGCAAGACCCAGGAGATTGCAGAGTGGGTCAAGGATGATCCGCAGATAGCAGAGAGCCGGGACGCCCAGGGCGTCTCGGCTTTGCTTTGCTCGGTGTATAGCGGGCAGACGCTGGTGCGCGATTTTCTGCGCTCCGGGCTGGAGCTTGATCTGCCGGAGGCGGCGGCCACCGGCGATGTGCAGCGATTGCGCGAGCTGCTGGGGGCGCACGCGGAGGCGGCGAAGGAGCGCGCAAACAGCCGCTCTGCCGATGGATGGCCGCTGCTGCACCTGGCGGCCGCATTCGCGGATGAAGCGACGGCGCGGCTGCTGCTGGATGCGGGCGCGGATGCGCGGCAGGTCTCGCAGACAGCGATGCGTAACCAGGCGCTGCATGCCGTGCTGGCGCTCTCCAAAGATGCCGGAGTGACGCGCCTGCTGATCGAGCGCGGCGCGGACGTGAATGCAGCGCAGACCGCCGGATATCGTCCGCTACACCAGGCGGCAGTAACGGGCCGAGAGGACCTGGTGCGGCTGCTGCTGGTTGCGGGCGCGGACAAGACGGCGCGCTGCGATCGCGGGAAGACGCCGGCGGATTATGCGCGCGAGCGCGGGCATGCGGCGGTGGTGGAGATGTTGGACTAATTCGCTCAATCGCCGTGCAGCAGCATCGACCCATTGTTCATCGCGCGCCCAGGGGCAAACGCGACCAGCGGACCTCCGCGACTGAAGATTCGCGATACTCGAAGCTAACCTCGCAACCCCGAAAAGACTCTTTCGCGGTTATTCATACGCCAAAGCGTCGATGGGATCTTTCTGGGCGGCCTTCCAGGCCGGGTAGAGTGCTCCGAGCAGTGAGCCGATAAAGGCTAGTGCAGCGGTATAGAGCATCCAGGAGACCTGGACGGGAAAGGGCAGCGTGGGAAAACGGCTGCTCAGTACGGCCTTGATGACGAAGGTAAGGATGAGCCCGACGATAATGCCGGCGATAGAGAAGAGCGCGGTTTCGCGCAGCACGACATTCACGACGTAGGACTTGGACGCGCCGAGCGATTTGAGGATGCCGATCTCGCGCGTGCGCTCGAGCACCGCTGTGTACATGGACTGGAAGATGACCAGGAAGCCGACGATGAAGGCGATGGCGATGACCACGCGGAGCGCGATATTGAAGCCGGGCAGGCGCGCGGGCGTCATCTGGGAGAGCATCTCTTCGACGGTGTGGACCTGGTACTCGCTCAGGCCCGGAGTGTTGTGGATCTCGTTGCGTACGACGTCCTGGTTGGCGGGGTCATCGGTCTTGAGATAGAAGAACGACGCGTTGTTCTCCGCGCCATTGAGCGCGCCGAGGGTCTTGATGGGGACGAACTTGCGGCCGCCCTTGCCGTGCTCGACGATGCCGCAGATGCGGAATGGGTGATTGAAGACCTGCATGGTGTCGCCGACATGGTAGCCCTTGTCGCGGCGGGCGGCGTAGTCGTCAATGATGACGTCGTTCGGGCCTTGAAAGGGAGTGCCGGCGAGGAACTTGAAGGGACGAAGGGCGTTGTAGCTTGGGTAATCGATGCCGAGGATGCTTTCGACCGAGCCGGCGGTGTTGAGTTGCGAGATCACCGGGGCCACCACGGCGACGTGGGGCAGTTTTCGTACGACATCCGCGATTTTGGCGGGCACCGGGGCGCCCCCGATGGCGGTAAGAAAGCTGGCGTTCGGCGGCTGAATCACCATGTCCGCCCCGACGCCGAGGGTGCTGGCGCGGCTACCGCTCACCTGGCCGATGAAGACTCCGGTGATGGAGAGGATCATGATGACTTCTATGGCAACAGCCAGCACGCTGATGGCTACACGGATAGGCCGGTAGAGCAGGTTGCCGAGAACCAGCTTGTTCATAGGGCGAGTGTAACAAAGCAGTTACGGGGGACTGATACCCTACGGGGGATGCGTTCCATTCCCGGAAAGTGGTGCTCCGCTGATTGAGGAAAAGGCGTACGGTGATCGGAGACTTTGTCAATAGATCACTCAGCACACCTTTGCATTCAAAGGACTAGGTGGCGGGCAGCCCGGGCCAATCAGGAATCAAATACGCCCCCAGCCGGTATGGAAAGGCACCAAGGTGTAAGCATGGGCAGCTTTGGACACGATCTGAAAAAGGCCAGAGAAGCAAAGGGTGTGGCACTCGAGGCGATCGCCGCCGCCACCAAGATCACCACCCGCTACCTGCAGGCAGTAGAGCAGGAGCAATTCGATAAGCTGCCGGGCGGCGTCTTTCGCCGCAGCATCGTTCGCAGCTACGCGCGTACCGCGGGGCTGGACGAAGAGACCTGGGTGAAGCGCTATCTGGAACTCAGTCAACCTGTGGAGACCGTCATCAGCGAAGAAGACCGGGCGTGGGCGGAGTTCGCGGAGAATGTGGGCCGTTCGCGTGGCCACGACTCACAGTCCGGCAACAACACTATGCGCTGGGCCGGCGTGGTGGCGCTGCTGCTGCTGGTGATCGGCATGAGCTGGTTTGTGTGGGGCTACGTTCACAACAAGGCCGCGGCAGCCCAAAAGAGCCCGGGCGTCTCCTCCGCGCTGACGGCTCAGTCCACCTCGGCTATCGCGTCGTACTAGGTCAGCCAGGTTATTGTTCGACGGATAGAGCTGCGAGATGGACAGGTTCTAGTACCAAGCCATTTCCATCACGCAGTTGTTTCGTTTCAAACGTGATGCTTTGCACGCTTCATTCCGCGCTGCAGAGGACACCACTCGATCTTCTCGCTGATCGTGTTTCTCTATACTGACTTTTCAAAATAGCCCAACTGCGTAAATTGGCGGATGCGGGCCAAACGCAGCCTTGACACACGCTGCTTGCCCACTGGCTTTCCGAGCACTCCCGAATCCTGACTGTCGCGGGAAGCACGATGTCCGAAACGTGCGCGAACCGGGGAAGCCAGTTGCGTCCAAAGGACCGGACACTGAGCCAAGACGAAATCCGCTCTGGATATTGGATCCTTCTGCTATCATGACCGCGCTTCAGAATTGCGTGCAGAGGTACGCGACGATGGGCGTGAATAATCTAACGTACAGTGGCAGAGGGCTTGCTCTGACCGAGCAGTTCGAAGGTTGCGCTCTCACGTCTTATCAGGATCAGGTCGGCGTGTGGACAATAGGATACGGCCACACGGGTGTGGACGTGAGTCCAGGCCTGATCATCACGCAGCAACAGGCAGAAGCGCTGTTGGCCAATGACGTTCTTGCCGCCGCAGGATTCGTCAATTCCATGGTCAAACTGGAGCTTACCCAGTGCGAGTTCGACGCTCTGGTGGACTTCGTCTTCAACCTTGGGCCCGGCAACTTTGCTCGATCAACTCTCCTGACAGCTCTGAACGCCGGGGACTTTGCCAGGGCTGCTGCCCAGTTCGAATGCTGGGACCGGGCGGGAGGCGTAGTGGTTGCCGGCCTGCTCAGACGCCGCGAGGCGGAGTTGGGTCTGTTTCAAAACAAAGCCTGATTCAGGCAAATGCCAAGTGTCCGACGCTGATACGAGAATCCAGCGGGGCTCAACCAGAACCGGGCCGAACATTGCAACTCCGCAACTCCAGGGGGTCCGCGCATGCTTGTAGAAAACCTGTTAACAACCTCGGTTGCCGTAATTCCTGATCCGAAGACTGATCCGATCTTCGACCGCCTGGAGCACCAGATCGATTGGTACGATCGCAAAAGCCGTTCTGCGCGGCGCATGTTCAAACGGATCAAGGTCGTCGAGATTCTTTCGGCAGCGGCTATCCCCTTCCTTGCCGCTCTGACCTTCCCATACGACAAGCTGGTGACCGCGGGGCTTGGAGTTCTCATCACGTTGCTCGAAGGCCTTTTGCACCTCAATCAGTACCAGCAGAACTGGACGACCTATCGCTCCACCTGCGAAGCCCTGAAGCATGAGAAGTACGTCTATCTGGCCAATGCCGGCCCCTACGCGAATGCCGCTGCTGCGCACGCCCTTCTTGCCGAACGCATCGAGTCCACGGTGTCGCAGGAGCACGCGCAGTGGTCCTCGTTTCAGCAGCAGTCCGCGAGGGCGGAGGCAGCCACAAGCACGACCTAGAGCCTCGCCGGAACTCTCACTCGCCGGAAATGATGGCTGGCGCAAGCACTGTGCACGGGTATTTAATGTGTCAGCTTCTTTTTGCGCGCCTCAGGAGTAGGCTGGTCTGCGCGCCGGGAACCTGATGGCACACGCGACCGCCTGTCCTCTAAGGGATTTTGCGGGGAAGGGCTACTTGCGCTCCGTCTTCGTCAGCTATCGCAGAAAAGATTCGGAAGGCGAGTCAGGGCGCTTATTCGACGACCTGACCTCTCACTTCGGCAGTGAGTCCGTATTCATGGACGTGTCGGCGATTGAGCCGGGACGCGATTTCAGGAAGGCCATCGACCAGAGCGTCACGACCTGCAATGTCCTGCTCGCCATCATCGGGCAAGAGTGGCTGGAGTTAAAGGACGCTGCGGGACGTCGTCGGCTGGAAGACCCGAATGATTTCGTGCGGCTGGAACTCGCTTCCGCGCTTCGCCGGGATATTCCGGTCATTCCCGTGCTCGTCAGGGGCGCGAAGATGCCAGAAGGTGATCGCCTTCCCCCTGATTTGCAGGAGCTCGTCTATAGGAACGCGGTGGAGCTGACGCATGCCCGGTGGAAGTCGGACGTGCAGCTACTGATCCGGGCATTGCGTCCCTACCTGGATGTACAGCCGGACGCGTCGCCACGAAGCCACGAGCCGGCGAAGAGTCCCGATGCCCCGCCGCCGGTAGAGAGCACAACGACGGGCGCACCGCTGCCGCGCGTGGAGTCAGCGGTGACGGTCCCTTTCAGCCAGCCAGGGACCCTGGAGCGTGTCTGCCGGGAGTTGAGCAACTATATAGGCCCGGTTGCAGAGGTGATCGTGAAGCGTGCGGCCAGAAAGTGTGCGACCCATGAGGACCTGATTGCCACCGTGGCCCGGGAGATCGAGGATGAAACGGAACGCGCCCGGTTCCTGAGAGCGTTCAAAACGTAACTACGTTCAGTTCTCATCGATCATCCGCAATGCCTTGGCGAGGCTTACCTGCATCCGGTTGAACGATGCTGCAACCACAGAGATCTCATCCTTCCCGCGGATGCGCACAGCCGGCACGCTCTTCTCGCCGCGGCTCACCCGGTCTGCCGCGTCGGAGACAACTCGCAGCGGTCGGATCACAAACCAGAACACGCCCGCATCGAGAGCAATGATCGCAAGAAGTATGGTCAGTCCGAGGAAGAGCATCAGCCGGTGATAAGCCTGGTTGGCGATCTTCACCGGCAGCGCCATCGGCACGGAGATAATCTGTGCTCCGATGATCTCATTCGGCTGCCAGCCGAAGCCGTTGGCGGACCCATATCGGGCAATCAGGCCGGCTGGCGCGTCGGAGGCAACACTGTGGCACTGCATACATTCCTTCGTTGCTCTGATGGGGTTGGCAACAAAGAGGGCCGGGCCATTCGGAGTCTCTCGTACCCCGCTATCCTGGCCGTCCGCGTTCTGATCGCGAAGATGGTGGATGATGTCGGATTCCCAGTCTGCAGCCCGATCTTCCGGATTTGTGGGGTTCAGTGCCGCTTCCTTATAGGTGTATTGCGGATAGCTCTTCCGAAGATTGTTGAAAGTGACTGTAGCTCCGAAGAAAGGGACCGCCTCGGGAAGGAAACTGACCTCATGGCGGGGATTCTCTTCGACAAGCGGCGAGATGTCCTTTGCGATATAGTCCCGAACAGATTGCGCGTTTGCCAGCATCAGTTGCGCCTCGTGCAGCACCTGGTTTCGCGCATTTCCGATGAGGAAGGCGTAGGCGAAGTGAGAGATCAGCAGGGCGCCTGCTCCGAAGATGACGAGCAGGATGAGGTTAAACTTCGCGAGAAGTTTCACGGGGCGCCTCTTTCAGGCAGCGAATGTGGTGCAACGGTACACCTCCGGAACCAGGGGAACCAGTGTCAATCCGGGTTGGCACAGCGGCGAGGAGAAATGCGCCCGATAGCTTTCCGACCTGAGAGGGAAGGAATTGGAAAGCGCAGACAAATTAACGAGCACCGCTATCGCAAGGCGTAGCCGAGCAGTTTGCCTTTGCCGTTCCCTTCGCATGCGGGGTCCTTACTCAGGAATCTGCCCAGATGTGTGGATGTGCAGGTGTAGAGAGCAACGGTCGCGGTGCCGCCAGGCTTGTCAGCCCATCCATAGCCGTTAACGCCGAGGATGCGTTGTCCTTCGCATGCCGGATCAAGCGAGACGAAGTATCCCAGTTCGTCCTGCTTGCAGCCGTAAAAGGGCTGGGCTGCTCCGCTTTGCGGCGCGGTGTAGAGATGGGCGAGAGTCTTATCGAAGAAGAACTTTACCGGATCGGCCCATCCGCTTGTGACTTCAAATGCCTTGTCATTCCGATAGCGCTTGAGTGTCAGAAGCGTTTGATTCGGCTCGTAGGTGTTCACCGCGATGGCCCATTGATAGACATCGCCAGATTCTCCGGCTGATTTCGGTGTGGCATCCCATGCCGGCCGCGGCAGCGCAGCGGAGACGAAGAGCTGGAGTTTGGGATAAGAACCGATGTTGATGTTGCCGTGATCGTCATGCAGCAGCGAAGGGAGGAAGTTCGCTTCGTAGCCCGTCAGATTGGTGTCTACCGTTTCCAGCATCTGCCACGGTGTTGCGCCAGTCAGCAAAGATGAGTCCGGAATGCGATAGAGCTGAAAACCATAAGGCCCGCGCTCAACGAAACCTCCGGTGGTCCCGGACGCGCGAGTCGGCAAATCAAAGGCGGCATACCAGGACTTTGTGGAAGGATCGTAGCCGATGTCGCTCCACAGGGGGTCCGGATTGGCGGGGTCGAGGCCTTTTGTGGTGAGCGTGCCCTGTACGGTGAAGTGGATCCCGTCTGAAGATGTCGCTTCCACGTGGTGGACCGTCGGCGTGTAGTCCTCATAAAAAAGCGTGATGGCGGACTTGCCGTCCGTGTTGAAGGCGGCCGGCTGACCAACACCGTAATTGCTCTGAGATGTAGCGAAGATCACCGGCTCTGGATACTTCGTCCACAGGATTCCATTATTGGAAAAAGCAACGCCGATATTGGCGCCATAATTGTTCGTCGTGCCGACGTAAAACATCTCGTAGGTATAGGTCTCGCCGTTCCCAAGCGGATTGACAAATGTGCCGCCAATCACCCGGGGATTGCAGGTGTACAGCGCATCCCAGCCTCCCTTGGTCTCCGCCAGCGCGATAATCGGCCCCAGCTTCTCGCCGGTTACGGTATTCACGTTTTCGTAGAGAATGGTGTCGCTGATCTGGGAAGGGTTTGTGGGATTCTTGCCGGCTCCGCACCACCAGAACTTCTGCACATCTCCTTCCTGGATCACCGAAGGGGAGTAGTTCCAATAGCCCCCGCGGCCGACGATTGCGCCGGGGGGAGTCTGCAACGGCGTCCCGGGGTCTGAACAGCCGGCGATGAACAGCATGGACACGCCGCCGACGAGGATAGCCAGGAAAGAAAAGATTCCTGTCCGTTGCATGATGTCTTTGTTGGTCGCTATGTGCAGATCTTTCGCCCCTCTTTTATGGCGAGCACTCCGGAAGCAAATTGTGCAGAGCGCACTCAAAAGACAAAACGAGATAAGTGTCCTTGCGAGGCAGACGCGGCTCGCCGATAGATTGTGAGATGTGGCGCGATTGTAGCGCAAGCGCAAGGTCAACTACAGGGTTTAACTTTGTCAACAGCAGCTAATTCCAAAAGCAATTTGGTCCACTAGTCAACGGTCAGCGGCGGTCGCTATTGCCGGGATGTGGTTTTCTGACATGTGCCGTTGTTCCGGCCCTGGATGGTGGGAGCGAAAAGGCGACGTAGACTCCGCCCGATGGCCATTTCGGATCGCGTCCGCCGCCCGCTGCGATCGCGACATACTGCCGCCCGTCAACCATGTACGTTGCCGGTGTCGCGTGCCCTGCGAAGGGCAGGATCGACTCCCAGAGCAGCCGGCCGGTACGACTGTCGAAAGCGTGCATCTTGCGGTCAAAGATAGTGGCGCCGATAAAAACGACACCCCCGGCGGTGACGATGGGGCCGCCGTAGTTCTCCGTTCCCGTGTTCTTCATGCCCTTTGCGGCCAGTTCCGGGTATTCGCCGAAGGGAATCTTCCAGAGATATCTGCCGCTGTTCAGGTCGATCGCGTTCAGCGTGCCCCAGGGAGGAGTTATGGCGGGATAGCCATCCTGGTCGAGAAATTTGCGGTAGCCGGTGAATCGGTAGGGAAGTTCTGCATCTTCAGCAGCGGGATGCGGCTGCGGTTGAGACGTATGCTCCGGGACGCCGAGATAGGCGAGCAGTGCCGCGATCTCGCCGACCTGCAACTTGGGAAATCCAGGCATACGGCCCTTGCCCTGATGGATGAGATTGGCAACTTGCGATTGCGGCATGCGGCTGCCAAGACCGACTAGGGCAGGGAACGATGGAGGAATGCCTTCGCGCTGATCGCCGTGGCAGATGGCGCAGTGCGCCGTATAGCTCGCCGCTCCTGCGTGGTTGATGGCTCCGATGCTTGCGGGCGACGCAGCATGAATGGAGGCCATCTCCTGCTTATTGCCAGCCACTTCATGGCCGGGTGTTTCTGCGCCTTGTTCGAGATAGTGGATCAGCGCGGGCAAGGTTGCATCGTTAATCATGGGGAAGGCAGGCATGCGCCCTTTGCCCTGGCGGATGGTGTCCGTGATCTGCGCGTCGGAGAGGCGCGTACGGACGCCGATAAGCGAGGGAAAGGAGGGTGGCGAGCCCTCGCGATGATCGCCATGACAGCTGGCGCAGAGATGGTCATACGCCTCCTCACCCGGACCGAGGCCGGTTTTATTAGCAGTGAGGCCGCCGGTCCATGCCATCTCGTTCGCGTTAATGTAGATCACGCCGCTCTTAATATCGATCGCGGAGCCGCCCCACTCCGCGCCTCCATCGAAGCCGGGAAAGACGATCGTCTGCTTGTCGACACTCAACGGAACAAACTGGCCGGCGCTGCGGAAGGTGTTGAATTTTTCGAGAGCAAAGGCATGCGCCGCCGGCGTGCGGTTCGTCAGCATGTCGCTCGTCAATAACTGCGGGCCGAGGGGCGCCGGAGCGAGCGGACGCGGCTGCGTTGGCCATGCTATTTCGCCGGGGACATCGCTCGGCGGCACGGGCTCTTCGACGATGGGAAAGAGCGGTCGGCCGCTGACGCGATCGAAGAGATAGACGTAGCCCTGTTTGGTCGTCTGTGCGACCGCGTCGATGCGCTTGCCGCTCTGGGTTACGGTGAGCAGCGACGGAGGCGAGGGAAAGTCGCGGTCCCAGATGTCGTGATGCACGCCCTGGAAGGACCAGATGCGTTTGCCGCTCGCCGCATCGAGCGCAAGCAGCGTGTCGGCAAACAAGTCCTGGCCAATGCGATCGGCGCCATAAAAATCCGAGACCGCAGAGCCGGTAGGAACGTAGACGATGCCGCGCTTCTCATCGAGCGCCATGCCTGTCCAGTTATTCGCCGAGCCGGAGTGCAGCCATGCGTCCTTGGGCCAGGTATTGTAGCCGTCTTCGCCGGGATGCGGAATGGTGTGGAAGCTCCAGCGCAGAGCGCCGGTATGCACGTCGAAGGCGCGGATGTCACCGGGCGGAGAAGGATGCGTCTCCGGATTGCGGCCGCCGACGATGATCAGGTCCTTGTAAACAATACCCGGTGTCGTCAATGCGATGGATTGCTCGCGATAGTCGCCGCGCAGATTTTTCCGGAGATCGATGCGGCCGTTTTCGCCGAAGCTCCGGATCGGCCGGCCGCTTGCGGGATCGAGCGCATAGAGAAAATTGGCGACGCCGGCGAAGAGCCGGCTTCCCGGACCAGCATTGGACCCATCGCTCCACCACGTCAGCCCGCGCACCGGCTGTGTGCTGGTCACACCGGCATCGAACTTCCAGCGCAGCGCTCCTGTCGCCGCATCGAGCGCGACGACCTTCTGTGTCGGCGTATAGGCGTAGAGTGTGCGGCCCACGATCAGCGGGCTGGCCTGCAGGCCGACGCCTTTCTCGCCCGTATCGTAGGTCCACGCAACGTGCAGCCTGCTGACATTGCTGCGGTTGATCTGCGCCAGCGGGGAGTAGTGATCGTCCGCCTTCTGGCCACCGTAGACAGGCCAATCGATAGCCGGCGAGGCCTTCACGGGATGAGCATCCTCTGGATGCAGCATGCCTGCGCACAGAAGAGCGCACGCTGGAACCATCCACAAGGCGCTGCGTGTTGGCTTTCGAGCGGGCCTGACCATGCGCATGTCAGCCCACATACTTCATAAGCTGTATGAATCCGAAATCCATGTGCATGGCCTGCTGGCAGTGGAGAAGCGTATCGCCGGGGTTATCCGGGATGTCGGCCAGCAAAATGCCTGAGGAGGCGAGGAATGTGCGTGGATCCATCCGCCACCCAGCATAAAGCGAAGTCGCAAATCTAAGGAATTCTCGAGGTAATTTCCTTCGCCCTTTTAGCTTCCGTCTCCGTTCGCGTGAAACTTGCGCACGTATTCCGGGATCGTGAGATCGTGCTCCATCCGCGGATCCTTGAGCGCCGGGGCGGCTCGTAGGTGAAGCGGCACAACGCCCGCCCACACCGGCAGGGCATAATCCTCTTCGTCATCGGCAGGGGGCCCTGTGCGGACCTTCGCAGAGGCTTCCTCGATGGTGAACTCCAGCACCGAGGTCGCCTTCAACTCCTTCGCCGTGGGATTGCGCACATCTTCCCAGCGGCCGGCAATCAAGTGGTCGGAGATGACACGCAGCGCTTCCGCCTTGCCCTGCACGTCGTCGATCTGGCGTGCTGTTCCGAAGGCTACAACGGAACGGTAATTCATGGAGTGGTGAAATGCAGAGCGCGCGAGCACGATGCCATCCACGTGCGTCACGGTGACGCACGCTGGAACGCCTGCAGATAGCTCGCGCAGCATGCGGCTGGCCGCGGAGCCGTGGAGGCACAGTTTGTCGGGTCCGCTGCTCTCATCGCGGACGCGCCCGTACAGCGTTGGTATGACGAATGGCTGCCCATCCACGCAGAACCCGACATGGGCGAGAAAGCCCGCGTCGAGAATGGCGTGGATGGTTTCGGCATCATAAGCGCCACGCTGTGGCAGTCGGCGTACGGTTGCACGGTCGGTCAAAGGGCTGGTCCCTCCACGTTGTTGGAATCGATAATCCAATTTGTCTCCCAGGTGCGGCCCTCATCGGTGGAGAAAGCCTGTTCCCAGTGGCATTGCCGAGCCGAGCGGACCTCCCACAGAAGCCGCACGAATACGCGCTTGCCGTCAATCGCTTCATGGTCATAGAATTCGCCCCGGCCATTGACGAAGTGGCCGATCGCAGCAGGCGCGGAGAAGACGCCGGCTTTGCCCTCGGCCCGGTAGAGGTTCCACTCGTGCGTATCCACGTTGTATAGACGCATCGTCATGCCCGAGATGAGTCCGGACGGCGTGTTCGCCTCAAACTCATCCACATTAGCGCGGCCGTCCCACATTGTGCGCGCCACGGAAGTGCCATCGAACTCGACCCACTCTTTCGATCCGGTGAGCGGATGCACGAGCCGACGGTTGTGTAGCCGCCATCTTCCTGCATAGAAATCGAAGTCGTGCTGGCCGTCATGGTGTCTCTGCACCGGCAGTGTCTGCGCTGCCAAGGTTGGGGCGGACTCGCGCCAAGACCATCGCTCTGCCGCTGCAAGCAGCAGAATCGCCGTGATGGCGAGGAGTGCAAGCAGCTTCGGTAAGACTGATCCTGGAAACTTTCCTGGGATGGCTTCTTCTTCAGGCGAAGCCATACGAGCTACCGTCGGACGGATGACACCCATACCGAAAATGCTCTGGTGCGCCTGGTGTTTCAGCATGTTCCCATGGTCGCCTGCTATCTGGTATTTTGAAAGGTCCACTTTCTGTCATCATGCTGATACCACTTCAACGGGGCAGCGAGGCTCTCGCGCGGCAGGTCTATCTCTGGATTCGACAGGCCATCGTGGAACGCGCGCTGCGTCCCGGTGAATCGCTTCCTTCCACGCGCGAGCTCGCCGAGGAGAACTCGATATCGCGCACGGTGGTGGTGCAGGCATACGAGCAGCTCATCGCAGAAGGCTTTATCACCGGCCACCGCGGTTCCGGCACATACGTCTCAGAGGATCTGCATCCGGCGCCATCGCATGCGCCGCGGCGCGCCACGCCCGTACGGCTCTCGCAGTACGGCAGCGCCGCCACGTCGGTTGCTCACCGAGGTCTCTCGCCGGTCCGCGTGTCTCAAGGGCTCCGTTACGACTTCGTCTATGGGAAATGCTCGCTGGATGAATTTCCGCTGGCAACGTGGCGACGTATCCTGATGCGCCGCACGCGCACTGCCCCGCTCCGCTCTTTCGATTACGGCACCGCGGCGGGCGATCCGACCTTGCGCGACGCGATCACCGGGCACCTGCGGCGCTCTCGTGCCATTCATTGTGACGTATCGCAGGTGGTCATCGTGAACGGATCGCAGCAGGCGCTGGATTTGACCATTCGGCTGCTGCTGAACCCGGGGGACCCCATTGCTGTCGAAGATCCGCAATACCACGGCATGCGGCAGGTCCTGCTTGCATCGCGCCTGCGCGTGCACCCGGTGCCGGTGGACGCCGATGGGATTGATCTGAAGCAGATGCCGCGGCAGGCGAGGCTGGCGCTGGTAACGCCGTCGCACCAGTTTCCGACCGGAGCCGTGCTTCCGTTGCCACGGCGTCTCGCGTTGCTGGCCTGGGCGCGGCGGGCGAACGCGATCATCGTGGAAGACGACTACGATGGCGAGTTCCGCTATGAGGGGGAGCCGCTGGAGCCGCTGCAGAGCCTGGATCGCGACGGACGGGTGCTCTATGTCGGCACCTTTTCGCGCACGCTGTTCCCCGCGCTGCGCATCGGGTACGTAGTTGCCCCGCCTCAATTGGTATCCGCCTTCATCGCCGCGAAGTGGCTTGCGGATCGTCATACCGCGGTGCTGGAGCAGGAGACGCTGGCTGAATTCATTAGCTCCGGCGCATACGAGCGGCACCTGCGCCGCACGCGGCGGGCAAATGCGATGCGCCGCGATGCGCTGCTCTCCGCCATTGAGCGGCATCTCGGCGATCGGGTTACGATCAGCGGCAGCCGCTCTGGTACGCACATCGTGCTGTGGCCTAAAGCGAAGGTGTCGGAGGACGCCGTCATCGCGCGCGCGACAGCGCTGGGCGTAGGTATCCATGGCATTGCGGGCTACTATCTCCGGCAGCCAGCTCCGCCGGGATTTCTGCTTGGCTATGCGAATCTGACCGTCGCGCAGATTCGCGAGGGCATCCGCAGGCTGGGCGAGATAATGTAGCGACCTCAGTTACGAGCGGCAACCGCTTCGCGCAGCACGCGGCGCTCCGGCCGCGGAGCTGCCGGGCGAAAACAGCGCAGGGTGCATTCCGCGAAATGGCCATCGAGCTTCTGAAGCTCGCGGCTCACGATTGCGCTCAGACTGTCCGGGTCGGCCAGCGCGCGAATGTTCAGCGTAATTTCGTGCCGCGTGCTCGGAGATGCATCGAGCATTCCTTCAACCATTGGCTCCTCGCCGTTCATGCAGAGAGCGGCCTTCACGTATCCGGTCGGCGCCTGCGCGATCGCCTTCAAATGGACGATCTGGATGTTTGCACTGCTCGCTGCGCGATCGATGCCTTCGAGCCAGGGCCCCAGCAGCACGGCCGGCGATATGGGTACACGCGCCTCTAGTACCGCGCGCAGGTTGAGCCACGCCAGCGCAGCCTCTGCCTGTGCGTAGCGCTCGTAATCGATGTCGAGCACGTCTTTGTGCGAAGAGAGTTCGCTGGCCAGCACTTCATCGAGCCATGCCGCTACGCCTTGACCAGTGCGGGCGCTGATCTGGCGCACACCGGTCGCGCCAAGGTCCGGCGCGGTTGGATATACATCCGACTTGGTGATGCACAGCAGATCGGCCTCTTCGAGCTGTTTGCGAAACAGGAAGACGATGTCCTTATCCGCACCTTCGAGTACAAGGGCGCGTGCCCGCTCGGGATCGACCAGCACCGTGAACGGCGCTAGGCGATAAGCGCCGTCCTCAAGCAGCGGATGCAGGACCGTCGCGGCAATATCCGTGCAGCTCCCGACAGGCTCGGCGAAGATCACGTCAGGCGCATATGCCAACATCGCCTCAAGCTGCATCGTCAGGTCGGAAAGCCGGCAGCAGAAGCAACCCGCTGATACTTCACTGTTCGGCACGCCGTGCAACTCTGCAAGCTGCGTGTCGACCAGCGCATCGCTCTGATCGTTGAGGACAGCCGCCGAGCGCATGCCACGCCGGTTCAACTCACGCGCCGCTGCCAGGATCAGGGTGGTCTTTCCCGCGCCGAGAAGGCCCCCGACGAACACGATCGTCGGCTTCATCCGGCGGCCTCGATCCGCAGTTCATCTCCGGTTGCGAGCACGATCGTGTCTTCCGCTGTGAACAAAGTGGCAGCGTCGATCGCGGCGGCGGAATGCGGATACTCCTTCTCGCCCACGCGCATCTTTGCTTTCGCGCCAGCCGCCGTGATTCTAACCGATCGGCAGCGGAGCTTTCCGGAGAGCACGCGTAGCGTGAAGAAGGTGCCGCCGCGTGTGCCGGAGGCGTAGATGAACTCGCCCCACCCGGTGCCGCTTGCCCAGAAGCACCGGAAGCTGCGGTGCGGCAGCCGCGGCACGGCGGTCACTGCTTCATTGCCGCCGTCGTATGCAAACCCGCTCAGCGCCACCACGCTGGACCAGGACGCCATCCCGCGCGCGTAGTGGTGCCCGCACTCCGCCTCATCCCACGGATTGCGCTTCTCGCCGTCATACCGCGCTCGCGTGTTGGCGATGCACTCCGTTCCCTCGTCGATCATGCCGGCATACATCATCATGGCGGCCGTCGCATGCTCGAGCCCGGTAAAGACCTCGGCGTAGTAAGGAAAGGGAATTCGCGGCCGCTTGCCTTCCGCATAACTGCACACCAGCACGGCCGCTTCATCGTTCAGCGCAAACGTACGCTCCACGTTGTCGTGCTCCAGCAGCGTGCGCTTGTAGTTTGACTGATAGATGGCGTGCAGCGTCGATGCCATATTCTTGCGCGAGACCAGCTCGCCCAGGCCAGCGATGTCCGCCATATATTGTCCTAGCAGCTGATCGACCAGGCATCCATCGCCGACTTGATACTCAGGATGCTCCGTCTGATTCGCACCCATATCGCCGCGCAGGTGAGGCGCAATCTGGTCGTTGCGATAACCCCGCACCTGCTGCACGTAATAGTTGCCGTTGAACAGATTGGCGTCGATCCACCGGCTGCCCTGCGTGAAGAGCCGGTGATACTCATCTGCAGATTTGTTATCGTCGATGCGACGCGCCATCTCTTCGCTGGCCCGTAGCGCGCCCAGGTAGAAGATGCCGCACAGCGGATTTGGCCCGTAGAACTCCACGTCATAGGTGTTGTGTTGGACGCCCTCCATCACGCCGTCGCGGTTGGCGTCCCATCCGCCCGGTACCCATGCAAACTCAATGGCCTTCTTCAGCCGCGGCCACATCGCGCGCAGCCATGCATCGTCGCCGGTCTGCTTCCAGTCGAGATACGCGTGCAGGATCTGTCCCATCTGCCCGTCTGCGGCGGCCCAGCCGAAGCGGTCGTGTCCATCCGGCAGCAATTGCCGGAAGCGCATGGCGCCCGCGTCGTCCATGGAGTAGCCGAACGCAGCCTTGCGCAGGGAACGCGCATATGACGGAAACAGGAACGTCGTCGCTGTCTCGTAGTTCCAGACGTGCGTGCAGTTGCCGAAGCAGCATCCTCGTGTGTCGTCCACTCCTTCAAAGCCGTGGAACTCGCCATCCGCAGTACGGAAGCAGGTGGTGGAGGCGAGCGTCGACAGGTTCGCGCTGGCCGCCTCTTTCACCGGCGCGGGTAGCGTGCTCTCGCGGAATGCATCCGCAAAAAGGCGTGTGCGCCTTTCCAGCAATTCCAAATGCTGCGCGGTGTAATCCGCTGCTGCCCAAGCATCGTCGAAGCGCGTCGCATAGTAGTTGCCGATGCGCGTGTTGCCTTTGCCCTTGGGTGCGTCCCATCCGCACCAGTCCGGTGTGCGATTGGGAAAATGCCACGCCAGCAAAAAAGTGAACGTCTGCGACTGGCGGGGAGCAATTGTGGCGCGCTGCAACACCACACCAACAGCGTTGCGCGCCTCCGGCGCCGGTCCCAGCTCTCCGGTTCCGGAAAATGCGTCCCAGAAGAGCATGGGTGAGTTCCACCAGCGCCCCTGCGGCCATCCGCGCCAGTACGATATGTCGACGCCCGACTGCCGGAGCGCCGCCAGCGCGATCGTGCCGCGCATCGGGTCATCCTCCGGCAGGGACGGGTTGCTCATCGTTAGCCCGGCGATATGTGCACTAGATCGATACGTATTCTGCCGTGGCTCACGTTCCACTCCGGCAGCGGGTGGCGGGGGAGGCCCAGCCTGCTTCACCGGATTCTCCAGCGACCACGCGATGCTGACCTTCGCACTCACGCTTCTCGGATTCGTCACCCGGTAGCGCAGGATCGCAACCGGCAGCCCGGAATCGTCCGGCTCATGGGGAATGAATGGCGAGAACGCCTCCAGCTCCACCTTCACCGGCAGCGTGCGGTCTTCAAAGGCAATGTGCGCCAATGGATACGCGCCGGTGAACGTCGCTCCATCCAGCCGGCTCAGCCCCGGTGCATTGTTCGAGCCCAGCCCGTCCTGTCCCTCGTAGGGCGGAAGAATACGCGCCTCCAGCACACGCGCCACGGGCTTCGCATCGCCGGCCTGCGCCCAGATCGACGGCATCGCATATGTGGGCGAATAGCCCTTGTTAGGCTTGTTGAAGATCTCCCAGTCGCGCAGTTGCCCGCGTCCACCCAGCGACACGCTGCCCGCGGCGACGCCGCCCAGCGGAAAAGCGAGCATCTTGAGCTTGCGGCCGGTGAAGACGCGCGGAAACGCAGCGTCCTTCAGCGCGACAGCTGGACCAACCGGCGATTCAGGCGTCGCAGTCTCCCCGAGCGTTGGCCACCCGCTCATCTGCGACGCGGCACCGATCGCACCGGCAGCCTGCTTTAAGAATGTGCGACGCGGCAACCGGTCGTTCCTGGGCATGCACGCTCCTGACTCGAATTCTCGACTGGAGGAGAATTTAAGCGTTTTACTTTCGCACGCCATTCTCAACCAGAAGCGCTGGAATACGCAATTGCTAAGGTACCGTGATGGACACCGGCACTGCGTTCCAGCCCCGCAGCTCCAGCCGCATTCCGCCGCTGCGGTCGCCTGCCGGAAGTGAGATGGTGACGACCCGATCTTCGCCCGGCAGCAGCGAAATATAATTATCGCTGTAGTACGCGGGCAGCACTTCTGTGCCGCCGGCATCGACCAGCGTCAGCTTATTTTCAAGCGCCGCCACCTGCCCGGTGTTGCGCAGCGTGATCTGCACTTCGCCTTTGTTCGCCGTAGAGGCCGTCGCCGTGACTGTCGCTGGCGCGAGCCGGTCCAGTGCGCGATAGGCGGCCTCGTGCGCTGCCCGCCAGTAGAAGTTGTCGGAAACAAGCTGCCCATCTGTGCCGCGCAGCTCCAACCGGACAAGAACCACGTTGTCCTCACCCATTAGCGGCGCAAGCGCCAGCGGAAAGCCGGGCGTCACCGCATCTGCCGCGGCATTCACCACGCTGTCCTTACTCAGCAGCAGCTTGTTATGGAGGTCATAGACGCGTGCGCTCAGCTTCAGCCCGGGACGGGCTTCGGTGGTCGTATTTGCTACCGCGACGGTGTCATTCGAGAGATCAAGCTGCACATGCAGCGGCTCGCACGCTTTCTTCACCCCATAGTAGGAGGCCTGCGTCCCGTAATCGGACGTGAATATCTCCCACATCGTGCTCGGCCATGCCGGCTGCGTCATCCACAGCATGCGTCCGGAGTTCGGCGCCCATAGATGCGCGTTCATGCCTTCGAAGATCGCACGATGGTCCACGTAGTTCATCATCTGCGCCTTGCGCACGTAGTCATCCAGATTGGTGGCCGCGCCGAACATCGCCTCCATGTGCTCATTGAACGGATTCACATCGCCGTTCCCGGCCTGGTGCCAGTCGTGATACGCCCAGTCATCTGATACCGGCCAGCGATCAGCCTCCGGCAGCCACCGGGTGAACCATTCGCGCGTTGGCAGCGAGGGAGTGCCCGTCTCGACAGAGAAACCGTGATTCAGCTTTGCGAAGTAGTCCGCCGGATCTTGATACGAATACGGCCCGCTGCCCTGCAGGTTCACTTCGTTCGAACTGGGCGAGTAGTAGCGCGTGCCGTCGAGCGAGTGGATCAGCCGGATCAATCCTTCGTTGATGATGGGCTGCGGCACGCCCTCATTGCGCCCGCACCACAACACGATGGACGGATGGTTGCGATAGCGCTCAATCGTGTCCTTCGCATTCGCCAGAAAGAGCTGTGGATCCTCCGCTTCCACGTTGTAGTTCTGCGTCGAGTCCCAGAAGTCGTTCCACACCATCAAGCCGTACTCATCGGCCAGATCGTAGAAAGTTTCTTCCGTGCTCTGCCCGACCCAGTTGCGGATGATGTTCAGACCGGCATCGCGGTGCAGACGGAAGTAGGGCTCCAGTCGCTCGCGTGAGACACGTTTGCGCGCATCGTCCATGCCCCAGTTGCCGCCGCGCGCGGCAATACGCACTCCATTGACCTTGATGACGAGATAAGGTGCCGGCCCTAGGTCGTTATCGGAACGGAGCGACGGCGAGGCATCTGCGCCCTCCGTGATCGACGCCGCTGCCCGCGCCATTCCTCGCTCGTGCGAGATCTCCCGCATGCCGTCGTGCGAGACATAGACAGCCGGTGTGGTGTGGCCGCGATCGTCGCTGGGTGAATACTCCACCCGCCGTAGCCTGCCGTCGTTGTCGAAAAGGCTCAGCTCATAGCTGATCTCGCGCACGCCGAATTGCGATGTGATCGTGCTCGTAACCCCGCCGTCCTCCTCAAACGTCACCTTCAGGTGATACAGCTCCGGCTTGCCATAGCCATTCGGCCACCACAGCCGCGGATGCTCGAGATGCAGCACGGGAAATTCCGCCGGCTTCAGCTCCACGGATTGCTCGCCCGGCGCAAGCGTGATCTCCTTCTTCAACTCGACCCCCTCGAAGGAAGCCATCAGCCTGCCGCGCCGGGCCTCATCGCCGGCATTCTTCAAGGGGACAGTGATCGTTACATCTGCCTGCGACGTGTCGGTCTGCCCATTCTGTAGCCGAGGCAGAGTCGTGACCACCTGCGCATCGCCAACCTTCACCTGTCCGCTGGGGACGAGCCGGACGTCTTGCCATAATCCGCTGTCGCGATCGCGCTCCGCGGGAATCCAGTCCCAGCCTTCGGTGGCGACGAAGGTCGGCCCATCTAGGCACATCATGCCGCCGTTCTCACCCGGGCCGCCCAGGATCGACTGCTCCTGCGGGATGCCGGGATGCGGCGGCGGTGAGATGCGGATGGCCAGCGCGTTCGTTCCGCCCGCGCGCAGCGCATCGGTTACGTCGAAAACGCCGCGCTCAAACGCACCTGTCACCTGCCCCACCTGTTTGCCGTTCAGCCACACCTCGGCGTGGTAGTTGATGCCGTCGAGCACCAGCGTGCGCCGCTCGCCTTTCGACTGCTTCGGCGCAATGAACTCCGCGCGATACCAGTAGTCCTGCTTGTTCAGTGACTCCGGAATTGCCATATTGTTCAGCCCGTAGTCGGGATCGGGATACACGCCGCGGTCCACCATCGTGGTCAGCACGGTGCCCGGTACCGTTGCCGGCCACCAGCCCTCGGCGCGGAATCCCGCGTTCGAAATCTCCTCCGGCGTCGCGGTCACCTTCGGAGCAGGCGTCAGCTTCCATCCTCCGTTCAATGTCCACGCGCCGTCGCTGTCCTTGTGTAGTGTTGTTTTTGCGGGCGGTTCCGGACCGGGCCTGGGCAATGAGAAAGCAGCCGCGCTGCGCGGCAAGGTCGCAGGGTCCTGCGGTGCGCGATAACCCGCCTGCCCACGTGTCTGCACCGGCCAGGGCTTCGCGCCTTCTTCAAAGCGAATCAGCGAGAACTGCGGCTGCTGCTTCGATGTCGCAGCGATCTCCGCATCGCTCATGACTGCGCGTGAGATGGTGAAGAGCGCGATGCGGCCGCCGAACGGTACAGCCTGCGGCAGCGCTGCCTTCTCAGGCGCCATCGAGACCATCGGCGCTACGCGGCCGTAGAGCAGAGCGCCCTTGGCAACCTCCGCGCCGTCACAGTAGAGGCGCGCGACCTGTCCGTCAAAGGTCGCAGCGATAGCGTGCCACGGCTGCGGCGTCAGAGGGTTCTTCGCCGTGAGTACATTATCCTTGCCGAAGTAGAGCGCAAGCCGGCCGTTGACGACCGCGAAGAACCGCGACTGCTCGTCCATCGCATCGCCCATGCCGGCAATCAGCATAGGTTGCGCCGGCACTGCCGGCATTTCTACCCATGCGGTCATCGTCCAGGGTTTGACTGCTTTCAGCAGCGGGTCGGTTGCCGGTATCGGCTTCTCCAATCCTTCGCCGCCGGCCAGAAAGTGTCCGCTGAACGGCCCGTACTCCGGCGGCAGAACCTGGTACGCCGCCGCGCCATGCTGAGCTTTTGCGGGTACAGCGGCGAGGAGCCATGGGGTCAGAAAGAGCGTGGCAACACGGATCGAGCGATGCATTCGGGGAGCCTCCAGGAAATTCGCTGGAAAATCTGTTAACGATATCTTTTCAGCGCTGCCAGCTTATCTGAAGGCTGCTCCGGAGCGAAAGCCTCAGGGTACTGGAACAGCTTCGGATGTAAAGGTCGATGCCGGCAGTCCCGCGCTGTCCATCAGCGTTGCATCGGGCGCATTCGGCCACGCATAGCGGACATACACAGGCGCCGCTACCTGCGGACTCGTCACCGTGACGGTCGCACCATCCGGATCAACCTTCGCCGTCGCCGCTACGAAACGGCGGTCTTCGCCGGCAAGCTCAAACCCCTTGAGCGTCGCGCCGTGCGCAGCCAGCTTGCCATCCATGCCGGTGAAGTAGACGCGCATCCCGTCGCCTTCCATAGTCGCCTGCCGGAAGAGGGGCCCGCTGTGGCGCACGTCCTCGCCGTAGGTCAATGCACGCGCAGCCAGCGCCAGGCGATGCCCGACCGTCTGCTTGTCCGCCGGATGCACGTTGTTGGGGTCGCCCACATCAATGGTCACGGCCATTCCGGTGTTCACGAGCGATAGCGTCCGCCGCTGCGCATCACGCACCATGCCCCAGTCTTCCTCCGGCGACGATGTGTAGCTCGATATCTGCGCGAACAGGAAAGGGAAGTCACCCTGCGCAAAATGCTGCCGCCAATCTGTGATCATTGCGGAGAAGAGCCGGTGATAGAGCGGCGCGCGCGCAAGGCCGGTGTTGGCTTCGCCTTGGTACCAGATCACGCCGCGAATCGCGAGCGGCGTCACCGGCGCGATCATTCCGTTGTAGAGCGAGGCCGCCTGCCATGGCTCAACCGGCGGCTGCCAGGGATGCTGCTCCGGCGTGCGCCCCTGCGCGCGGGCTGCGGCATCCTCGCGCGCATATCGCGCCTTGATCGCCTCAACGTCGGCCTGCTTGTCCATCTCGGCCGCGCGCACGGCGAAGACCGGCATCAGCGCGGAATCGTTGCCGATCGCATCCAGGCTGGTCCACGCCTCTGCGGGCGTGCCGCCCCAGTCCGCTTCGACCACCCCAATTGGAACTCTCTGGTCGTGCTGAACGTCGCGCGCGAAAAAATACGCGACCGAACTGAAGGTCGCCGCCGTCTCCGGTGTGCAGATCTGCCAGGTCGCGTCCTGGTCCTGCAGGGGAAACTCAGAGAAGCGCTTCGGCTCGTGCAGCAGCCGGATCTCTGGATGATTCGCCGCCTTAATCTCCTCGGCGCCGTTCTTCAGCACAGCGGAGTTGGGAAAGCCGCTCAGCGGCATTTCCATATTCGATTGTCCGCTCGCCAGCCACACGTCCCCTACCAGCAGATCGTTGATGGTGATCGCGTCATTCCCGCCCCTCACGTTTAACGTGTAAGCCCCGCCGCCGGTTGAACGTGGTGAGAGATACAGGCTCCAGTGTCCGAGCGAGTCCGCGGTCGCGCTCGCCGTCTCATCCCCGCCGCCGGCGCCGCTGCCGCGCAGCGTTGCGGTCACACGCGCGCCTACATCGGCCCAGCCCCACACATGGATCGGGCGATCGCGCTGGATCACACCGTGGTCGGTCCACAACTTCGGCAGCCGTAACTCGGCGGAAGCGGTAAGGGTGATCAGCAGGAGGGCAGGAAACAATACAGAGCGCGAGATCCGGGAAAGCTTCATCGGTATCCCACGATGCCACAAGCGGCGCTCTACGCCAAATCGATATTGCCGCTGGGCGGCGGAATTTCCGGTCCGCTCTAGCGATCTGCCGTGTTTGCGTTCGTATGCGGCGCAGCCGCCGTTACGCCGGCCGCCGTATTCTTGCTCAGCGTGGCAGCATTCGGCGGCACCGTGATGGTATTGGCGATCGCCGGATCATCGCGCAGGTGCAGGTACAGCTCGCCGCTGTTTGGCTTCGGCACGGCCAGCGTCGGATTCGTGTAGCCGTCCGGCACGGAGATGCTGTGCGTGAACTGCGGATCGGATGCAATCGAATCGATCAGGAACAGAGAGCTGCCATTCAGCGTGCACTGCGCGTTCGGGTCGTTTGCGGGGGGAGTCGCGGCATCGTTCACCGGTGGCGGCGGACCGCTACCCTCGGTCGCAGCCGGAGCATCGTTGGCGGCGGCAGCACGTGTCGCCGCTGCTGCTGCAACCGCAGCGGCAGCCTTGGTCGCCCGCGAGCACTTCACAGACGCAACCACCGGCACACGCACCAGCGTGCCCAAAGGAATCCAGTCGCCCGGCGCGCCGCTGGCATCGATGGCGCGTAGCTGTAGCTTGCCGAATGCCGAAGGTCCGAAGCTCTTCAGCGGGTCAAAGCTGCCCAGTATTGTGCTTGAGTCCTGCAGCACCAGGCCGCCGTCGCTGACCTCAAGCGTAGTGTGGAGTGTCTGATCGTCGGAGGCTACTTCCACCTTGTCGTTCCGCGTGAAGCCGGGCAGCGCAATCGTCTTCAGCACAAAGCTGATCCGGCCGCCCACCGGCAGCTCGCTCGGATCGACCAGATGCACCAGATTGCTCGCGTCCGTATCGGTGCTTACGCTTTTGCCGGCCAGCATTACCTGTGGGCGATGCCCGCTGACGGTGTTCTCCAGTTCCATCGTGCGCCCATCCTTCAGCAGCACGCGGGCCGTGGCGCGGAGATTCACCGGCAGCGCCGCCGCGGCCTTCGGGTCGACGGCCTTCAAGGTCAGCGTGTCTTTGTCTCCGGAGTGCGTCAGATCTCCAGGCGTGAAGCGAACGTCCTTCAGCTCAACGGACGCCACCTCATCCAGGCGCGTGCCCACCAGCGACGCCGTGCTGTCTCCGGCATGGAAGTGCAGCGCATCCAGATGACCTGCCTGCGCATATGCCTGAATCGCCACTTGGTCTGGCGACTCAAGACCTTGCTGGCGCACCAGCAGGCCGGCAGCGCCGCTCGCGGCATTCGTCATCGGGACTTTGACTTCCAACTCGTCCGATTTCACCATCTTGAAGTCGGCCTTCGTCTCCTTGCCGTTCGAATCGCGAAGCTGAATCTCCGCCACGCACGCGGCGCCGTTGCCGTGCAGACGCACCTCGTCATCGCGTCCCACGACCAGCGAGTTCGCGTCTGCCTTGTCCAGCCGCCAGGTTGTCGGATGCGGCACGTTGAGGTTGAACGACGGGCCATCCAGACGCTCAAAGCCCCACATGCCGACGATCTTGCCCACCACATGAGGGTCAAGCTTCGCATCGGAAACGGCCGAGGCGTCCACTACCAGCCCGCCTTTTGCGGCAACAGCCCGCGCCGGCAGGTCGATCGATTTTCCCGACTTGCCTTCCACATGCAGTGCCAGATTGTGCGCCAGGCTGGTCGAGTACACCAATGGCGCGCCCTCGACCGGCAGCACTACGCCCGGTCCCTGCAGGCAGCTCGCCTGCTTGGGATCGATCGCGTGGAGCGGCGGCAATTGCGCCGTCTCCACCGCGGGCAGCGCCACGACGATGACCGACTTCGGATTGTGAAACGACGGCGGATTGTTGAGCTTCAGATCCAGCGAATCTTCCTTGGGAAAGGTCAACGCCGGAATGTACTGATACTCCGCCGTATGCAGCCCCTCCAGCAGCTTTGCCACGTCAATCACTGCGCCCACATAGGCGCTGTAGTATCCCGCGCCCGCCGTCGGCGCATAGGAGAGCTGCGTCGCCAGATCGGTGCCCGGACCGCTGGTCAGCGCCGAAACCATCGATTCATGGCCATCGTTCATCACCAGCGCTTCGCTGTTCTGTGTCAGGCACTGCTCCTGCTCTGCGGAGGGCAGTTCGAAGCACTCTTCTTTCACCTTCAGGGTCAGGGTGCGCGCCAGCAGCTTGGAGGTGGACTGCAGAGCGGCTGGATCGGTCTGCGAAGTGTCGCGCACGCTGCTGAGGTAGGTCTGGACACGCGAGCGGTCCAGGCTGGCCTGGTTCAGGTCCTGGGAGGCCCGCACAAACGACCCGGGACGCCCCCGCACGGCATTGCGCAGGGTCTTAAAGTCGCCGCCTGTCTCCGGGGCCAGAAATAGCAGCGTCTGTTGTGCGTCCGCCGGAACCGTAAAGTGAATGCCTTCGCTGGCGACCTTCTTCTGCCACGTCTCCTGCTTCAGGAACCAGCTCTCCGGCGGCGGGTTGGTTGCACCGCGGAGGAACGCCACCACCAGCAGGTAATGCGCCGATTGCGAAGGCGGCAGCTCCGGGTGCACCCATACCTTGTCGCCGGGCTGCAGGTTTGGCACCTGGGCGATGGGCAAAGTTTTGCCGCCGCGCGTCACACGCATGTCGATGCGCGGACCATTCAGATCGAAGGGCGCCGTGTTGTCCGCGTAGGCGCCCGCTGGCGCTGCCAGGAACACGCCCGCCATCAACCAGGTTCCCAGGCTGTGCTTTAAAGACATTCTTCTCCTGCGCGATAAGAGGTAGCAGTGGGTGGATGCACTCCTCCTATTGTAAAGAGAGAGGGCTGCGGGAGTGCTTCGATTTGCACCAGAAATAGTGCAGGCCGCATATTCCAGGGCGGATGCAGTGCCGCTCTTGAAGCCAAACTACAGCGCTGCACCCGGTCTCTGTTGCTACTGACCCAGGAAGATCTGCTGCGCCGCCTGCGTCCGGGTGTTCGGCGCGGAGACCTGCACCCTCAGGTTCACGATGTTCTTTGCCTTCTCCGGCGGCGTGACCCGCAGCTCGTACTGGTTGCCGAGCTTCCTGTTGATCTGGTTCAGATAGGGCGTGAAGTCCACCGGATTGCCGAATCCCTGGTAGAAAAACTCTCCGCCCACCGCCTCAGACAGCTGCGTCAGATAATTCTGCCCGCTGTTGATGCCCGCGTCGGTGCGGTCGGCAAATCCCGCGTTGTGGAAGTAGATGGAGTAAACCACCACGTTATTGCGGATGGCATCGCGAATGGTCGCGTTGATGTATGGATTTGACGGATCGTAGCGCAGCCCGGTGTACCGGTCGATACCGTCGGTGATCATGACAACTTCGCGCCGCTCCGACGGAGTGTGCGCCGGCCACCTCTTGATTAGATCGCTTAAGGAGAAGTACGGACTGCCGTTCGTTCCGGGCGAGGAGATGGGCAGCCGGAGCGTCTGCGCGGCCTTCTCGTGATCCGTAGTGAACGGCCCTGTGAACTGGCCCGTGCCATTCCGCATGTAGGCAACGGCGACCTCTGTCGTGGGCGGCTGTTGCGTGAGGAAGCGCTGAAGCTCCGGCAGATGCAGCCCCAGGCTGGAGCGGGAGCCGTCGTCGATCAGCAGAACCAGTTGCAGATTGGGCTGTGTCGCGTTCGGGCCGAAGGCTGTCCAGCCCGCCACTTCGGCATTCTTGCCATTTACCTTTGCCTTTACCGCGTTTGCCGGCACGGGCTGAGCCAGTTCGCCGCTGCCCTTCGGCTCCACAGTCACAATGGTCGAGGGTCCATTCTCCGCGGCAGCCTCCTGAGCCACCAGGGGAGAGAACGCAGGCAGTACAAGGCCGCTCAAAACCAGCGCGGCACAAAAAGAAAAAAGACGTTTCATTCGACTTACCTCGCTTGCTACAGGTTGAGACGCGTAAACACTCTCAGGAGTCGCGGTCCCCGCCCCAGGATGCACATTTGTCATTGGATCTGTTCAAATTCGGTTGCAGATTGGGATTCGACAGTGCGGCGGAAAAGCGAATCCTTCCGTTCCTGACTTTGATCTAAAGTAAATAGAGAGGGGAATGGAGTTTCCCCCGAGGACAACAGTCCTCAAGCCCGCCACCCGGCTGATAACTCCTGCCAATCCGACCGCAGCGTTCGCATACGATCCGCTGCGGCGACATGCGAGGCAGGAGATGAACCTCTATCTCTGGGTTGCTCTGGGCAGTGCCATCGGCGGCTGCCTGCGTTACGCATTAGGCAGCGAGATGCTACCCCGGCACAGCGGCAGCTTCCCCTGGTCTACCGTTCTCATCAACATCATCGGTTCCTTCATCATCGGCTTCTTCGGTACGCTTACCGTCGCCGGGAGCCGCTGGGCCGTGCCGGAATCCACACGGATCTTCGTCATGGTCGGCCTTTGCGGCGGCTTCACCACTTTCTCGTCGTTCAGCCTGCAGACCTTCGACCTGCTGCGCTCCGGCGCCTGGGGCAAAGCGCTGCTGAACATGGGCCTCTCGGTCGTGCTCTGCCTGGGCGCAGTCGCCGTAGGGCATTGGATCGCGCAGCAAAGCAGTCACGCCGTCGCCATTGCGCAGACTGAGGAAGAGGAATACACCGGCTGAAGGCCCGGAATCGTACCTTGAGCGGGTACGTATTAGAGGGCGAGCGCTCGCGTTAAGCGCTCAGCGCCGGGATTCGAGCTGGGTTGTGCCGAAAAGCTCCCTCACCGGCAACGGAGCATTCTTCAGCGTGTCGCGGAACCCCTCCCGCCAAGTTGGCCAGCGCGGCGTCCAGCCCAGCTCGCGCTTGATCTTCGCGTTGGAAACGCCGCGGATCTCATTCATCACTGCGACCACGTGCTCGCCGATCAGCAGCTTTGCCAGCCATGCCGGAATCTGGCGCGGCGGTTGCGCGTGCGCGCAATGCGCCAGAAACGATAGCCACTCCGAGACCGGCGCCGGCTCATCATCGATCACGTTATACACGCCGCCGCGTCCTGCCTTCACCGCCGCTGCGGTCGCGCTTGCCGCATCGTCAATGTGCACAAACGACCACACGCCCGCGCCTTCGCCGACCAGTGGCAGCTTGCGCCGCCGCACCGCTTGCACGATCGAACCATCTTTCCCGATCGAGGTGTGCGGGCCGTAGAACCCGCCGTATCGGAGTACCGTGCCAGTGATTCGCGGCTCCGAGAGGACGGCCCGCTCCAGCGCCTTCAGCGCGTCGAGGGTACTCCGCAGCTTTGCCGGAGGAGCGGGATCGAGCGGGTCTTCCTCGGTCTTGAGTTTGCTCTTGCCGTTGCCTTTGCACCCGTAGGTCCAGACCGCGAAGCTCTGCGCGACGAAGTGCGTCGCGCCAACATCCAACGCGGCTGCGAGCAGGTTGCGCGTGCCTTCGGTGCGCAGCAGGTTGGTCAGCGCGAAATCGCGATCGAAATGTCGCATGTCCAGCGCGGCGGGAATCGCGGTCGCCTGGTGGATCACCACCTGCGGCCGTACCTCGCGGAAGCAGCTCAGCACCGCGGCGGGGTCAAGCGCGTCCGTTGTCCGTGGCTCCGCGCCCAGGGCGCGCACGATCTCCGTGCTGCGCGGACGCTGCACCATCCCCACCACATCGTGACCGGCCGCGACCAGCAGCGGAACAAGTGCCTGCCCCATCGCGCCGGAAGCTCCCGCAACCAGGATCTTCATGGCTCTCAGTTGTCTATACGAAAACGGCTGCCGCCGGTTCCATCCATTTTGCTTTTCGCGCGATCAGCCAGCGTGGCTGGCCAGATGGCCATGATACTGATCGATGGTCGCGAGCAGGCGTTCCGCCATCATCTCGGCCTTGCTAACGAATTTTGCCGCCACGTGCTCGGGAAACATCTCCGCCGCCGTCTGCCGCCACAGGGTCAGCCAGCGTTCGAAATGCTCGGTTCCAACGCGCGGCATGAGCATCAGGTGCGCCATCATCGGATTGCCCTTATAGCGGCCGCTGGCCAGCGTCAGCGATGACCAGAAAGCGCGCATCTTCTCCAGGTGCTGCTCCCACGCGTCGCCCACCACCCGCTCGAAGACAGGGCCCAGCGTCTCATCCTGCCGCACGCGAGCGTAAAATGTATCGACTAACACGGCAATCCGCTCTTCACTGATGGAATCCGGCGCGCATGGTGGAGTTGGCATGGTTTCTATGATAATTCTTCGAAATTCGGGCGGCACTAACTTCGGTCATAGACGCAGATATACCTTTGGTATTCTTCATCCAGCGCGCGGCAGTTCCGCAGACCGTCAGGAGCCGCATGGCCACCACCGCATCTCCAGCTCTCGACCGTCCCCTCTGCGTAGACCTCGACGGCACTCTCGTCAAGTCAGACACGCTTGTCGACTCACTGCTGCTGCTCGTCCGGACCCGGCCGCTCGAAGCACTCAAGGCGCCCCTCTGGGCTCTCAGGGGAAAAGCCAACCTTAAGCGCGAGGTTACGGCCCGGGTCACTCTCGATGTCGAGCGCCTGCCCTACAATCGCCCGCTGCTCGAATACCTGATGGCCCAGCGCGGCGAGGGCCGCAAACTTTATCTCGCCACCGGAGCCGATGCCGGTGTCGCCGATCGCATCGCGCAGCACCTCAACATTTTCGAAGGCGTGCTTTCTTCCGATGGCGCCACCAACAATATCGGCTCAAACAAGCTGAACAGCTTCCGTAAGCGCTTTGCTGGAGACTTCGACTACATCGGCAACGCACGTCCCGACCTGCCACTGCTTGCTGCCGCGGCAGCACCAATGTTAGCCAACCCCAGCGCCGGTCTTCGCATGGGCATGCGCGCCCGCGGCCTCAAACCGGTCCACACTTTCACGGACCACGGCACTCCCCTTCGCACCTTTATCAAAGCGATTCGCGTCCACCAGTGGGCGAAGAACGCGCTGATTTTTGTGCCGCCGCTGCTGGCCCATAGCGTGCGAAGCAACGTGCTGCTCTCCGCCGTGCTGGCCTTCATCTGCTTCTCGCTTTGCGCGTCCGGCACCTACATCATCAATGACCTGCTCGACATTGAGGCCGACCGCCAGCATCCGCGCAAACGCAAGCGCGCCTTCGCCTCCGGCAATCTCTCGGCTGCGACCGGCATGGCGATTTCTGCTGTCTTCCTTGCAGCTTCCTTCTCCCTGGCAGTCCTTCGGCTGCCGCACACCTTTGTCGGGTGGCTGCTGCTTTATCTCGTCACCACTCTCGCCTACTCGCTGGGGCTCAAGCGGATCGTCATTCTTGATGTGGTTGTGCTTTCGGCGCTTTATACACTGCGCATGCTGGCCGGCGCCGCGGCCACGGACACATATATCTCGCCATGGCTGGCGGCCTTCGCAGTTTTCATGTTCCTCTCCCTGGCCATGGTGAAGCGCTTCAGCGAGCTGCAAAACGTGCGCAGTGCGGGCGCGCAGCTCTCGAACGGGCGCGGGTACCTGCTCAACGATATCGAGCAGGTACGCTCCTTCGGCACCTCCAGCGCGTTTGCTGCCGTCGTCGTCTTCTCCGTCTACATTGGTCAGCCGGAAGTCCACGGCCTATATCACCACCACAACCGCATGTGGCTCATGACGCCGCTTATGATCCTCTGGCTCTGTCGAGTCTGGCTGCTGGCTTCGCGCGGGGAACTGGATGAAGACCCGGTTGTCTTCGCCCTCACCGACCGGATGAGCCTGCTGATGGGCGTCGCTGCGGTCGCCATTGCACTCGCGTCGATGTAGAACGTATCGGCGGCTGTAGTGTTTTCTTGACGAGCCAGACCACTGCAGCAACGAACCTCAGGCGCGCTGCTGCTTCCTTGCTTCCACGTCACCCGCGCCCGCATCCAGCCGGTGCAGCATCATGCTGCCGTCCGCGAGGCTTGTGTTGCGTCTCGACTGCTTTTCGCACAGCGATCTCCACGCCGCGCCAATCACAATACCTATTGCCAGTGATGTCCAAGCGATCAGTACAGTCATGGTCTGTTCCTCCTGCTTGCGATCTCGCGCCGCGACCTGAAGAGAAGTTTTGGCCCAGCGCAGCAACGCACTGAACTTAGGATGCCGGCTGCTTCAGAGTGTTTTCTACCTCTGCAGATTAGCGCCAAAAACAAGGTGAATTGTCCCAAACAGGCGCGCAGATCGTAATTTATTTGCCACGTCAGGTTCCGCTGGCAGCGAACGCAAGCTTATCTGTGACTTTTTTGCCCACCTCCGGAATTTTCGACATAGTTCCGAGTACGTTTACGGATGCGGCAGGCTGACCGCGTACAAATACCAGGCCGCGTGCGGCAGCCACTCTTCGGTCCAGCGCCAGTCGTCGTCCTTGCCCGTGGCAGCGAAGCCTTCGTTGAACGCAATGCCGTCCTCATCGCTGTAGGCGGCAGTAATACCGTTGAGGATGGCGCCCGGAGCGCTGGTGTATTTGTACGAGCGGAAGAACATATAGGGTGCGTTGCCGTGACCGCTGCCCATCAGCATGCTGCTGTCGAAAGGATTGCGCCCCAGGATCCAATGCAGTTGATCGTCTGCGTATGTCTCGAGCGCGGTTTGAAACTGAGGATCGCTTTTGTAGAGCGGCACCGCCATGCGCGCGGCTGCTGCAAGCGACGCGAGACGCGCATCCTCACCCTGCCACCAGGGAGCAGCCTCCGTATCGTGGGGGAAGAAGAACGCCGTCCGCACATCTCCATTGCCCATGCGTACAAGCTGCCGCGAGTAGTCGAACGGGTTGTTCACCTCATGCGTCGTTGCCAGCTCAAATTCGAGCGATCGTTTCACGGTTCCGATTGCCCGCTGCCGGTTCGCGGCGGAAGCGATCTCCGCATAGCGCAGCAGGCTCACCACCGGAAGACCCGCATCGGAAGGATGAAAAAAGGGCCGCGTTCCGTCATTCGCGCGCCAGTAATCGTGGAACGTGCCGTTCGTTGTCAGTCGCGCCATCAGATACGCAGCACGCCGGTCCGCGGCCTGCCGGTAGATATCCTTGTGGCTCGCCCGATACAGCTCCGTCGCCGCCATCAGCGCGCAGTAATCGTCAAGAATGTTTTCGACGTGATCGTTCAGTAACTCGCCATTGTGCGCCTCTAAGAATGCGAATGCGTCTTCTGCAGTCGCGAGATATTTTGCGCGCGAAAAATCGCCATCCTGAGGCATAGTGCTGGCCAACGCAAGCGCTGCGATGGACATGCCGCCGCCGGCGCGATAGCTCGCCTCATAGGCATGCTGTCCGAGTGCGATATCGCTCGCGCGCTCGGTGGATTCCGAAGCTTTCGTCTTGATCTGCGTGCGCCAATTCGGATTGCCGATTTTGCGATCTTTCGCAAGCTTCTGCGGCCCCGGCCCTTCGATGCTCTGGATGAAAGAGCCGCCAGGCCGCTTGATCCGCACCAGGAAGTCAGCGCCGAATAGCCCTTCGTCCAGCAGGCGGTGCTCGTACTCGCTGAAGTTGTCATCGTTGCGCGCCTTCAAAGCGTTGTAGCTGGCCAGCAGCGTCCATGCCACCAGCGGCACCTGCTGCGGATTGAAATACGAGGTCAGGTTCTGGTGCGAGAGGTGAATGCCGTAGTCGCCGGTGGCGTCGTACCAGCCGCCGCGTAGGTCGACTGTCCCTTTGCCATCCGGCAACGGCAGATGGCTGTCCGCGCGATCGAAGTCGCCGCTCGCACGCTGCCCTTTGAAATAGAAGATGATGTTGGAGAGCGTGGTCCTCTCCAACAGGTTGTCGTCGATCTGAAATGCACAGGAGGTCGCGGCAGCATCTCCGCCCGCTGCGCGGAGCGTGTAATGGCCGGGTGTGCGGACGGTCGAGAAGTCTGCCTTCCAGTACACGCGGTCGCCCCAGCGGAAGACCTTGCCGGCCGGCTCAGGCGTGCCGGTGAAGACCACCTTGCCGGTCGTGTCGTCCACCAACGTGAACTGCGTCGGGTGATCGGCATCCGCAGCTGAGATCAGACCAACCTTGGGCGCCCCAGTCTCGTACCCGACCTGATCGACCAGCACGCGCATCTGCGCAGATGCAAAGGATATTGCCAGCGCGCAAAAGCTCAAAGCGCAAGAATGTCGAAAGAGCCGGGTCACAACACCCTCCTGAAACGCTGCTCGCGACTATAACGCAGAGATTTGTGCAGATTCCTGGTTCAATCGATTGAATATGTGCAATGCTGGTTCGGACGTAACGGCATGGAGGGCTTAGTGTCTCTCTGGCAGGTGACAGTTCATAGGACAATGCGGGCAGCCGCAACGGGTCTCGCACGGCTCGCGGCGGTCACGGTGCTTGCAGCGATGCCCATCGCTGCTTGGGGGCAAAAGCCCGTCGTGCGCCAGCCGCAACTCCCGCAGATCATCGCGTACATCTTCCCGAATAATCGCGCCCTACAGGCGTCGGATGTCGATGCCGCGAAGCTCACCCGCATCAACTACGCCTTCGCGAACATTCAGGACGGCCGCATCGTAATCGGCGCGCCCGTCGACGAGGCGAACTTCGCCACCCTCGTCGGCCTGAAGCAGCAGAGCCCCTCTCTCCAGGTGCTGGTCTCGGTTGGCGGCTGGCTGTGGTCCGGAAACTTCTCCGACATGGCGCTCACCAAAGAAAGCCGAAGTCGGTTCATCGACAGCGCGGCGGAGTTCATCGAGCGCTACAAACTTGACGGCCTCGACATTGATTGGGAGTATCCCGGGATGGCCGGCGCAACGAACCAATTCCGGCCGGAAGACCGTCGCAACTTCACGCTGCTGGTGCAGGAGCTGCGCACGCGCTTCAACCGCGAGCAGCGTAAGCTTGGACGCAAACTGCTGTTGTCGTTTGCCGCCGGTTCATCGAGCGACTACATAGCGCACACCGAGCTTGACCGCGTCGCGCGCGTTGTCGACACCGTGAATCTGATGGCCTATGACTACTACGAGCCGGACAATGAAAAGATCTCCGGCAATCATGCGCCGCTCTTCACAGATCCCGCCGATCCCAAGCGAGTCTCCGCCGACCGCTCCGTCCAGGAGTTCGAGCAGGCCGGCGTACCGGCGCGCAAAATCGTGCTCGGCGTGCCTTTCTACGGTCATGTATGGGGCAATGTCGGGCCGCAAGCTCACGGGCTCTTCCAGCCCGGCGGTCCGGTTCCTAACGCATTTGCAAACTACGGCAACATCGTGAGCAGCATGATCGGCCACGGCTACACGCGGTACTGGGACGCGGCCGCATCCGTGCCGTATCTCTACAGCGACCAAAAGCGCGAGTTCGTTTCCTACGAGGACCCCCAATCGCTGGCCTTGAAGTGCGTTTATGTGCGCCGCAAGGGCCTCGCCGGAATCATGTTCTGGGACTACACCGGCGACCCCACAGGGGCTCTTCTGAACACCATCCATAGCGCGTTCTACGGCAGCGGCTCGAATGCGGCAGGTGGCCGATGAGCACTGCGGCTTCCGCGCCCGCAATCGGCATCGCCGGACAGGCCGTCTCGACCCGGGTCCTCTCCATCGATATCTTCCGCGGCATCACCATGGCGGTCATGATCTTTGTCAACGATCTGGACAGTGTGCATGGTCTCTCCAAGTGGACCTACCACATGCCGGCGAATGTCGACGCCATGACTTACGTCGACATGGTTTTTCCCGCATTCCTATTCATTGTCGGCATGGCGTTGCCCATCGCGGTCAGGCAGCGGCTGAAGCGCAACCCGTCGCTACCTGCGTTATGGATGCACATCGTATTGCGTTCCATTGCGCTGCTGGTGCTCGGCCTCATTCTGGCCAACGCGGAGCGCGGCGACCCCGCACGCATGCACCTCACTCCTGAAGCCTGGGCGCTCCTTGGACTGCTTGGTGGCATCCTGCTGTGGAACGTCTACACCGGCCTGAGTCGTCGTGTGGTTCTTTGGTTACGATCGAGCGGCGCGGCGCTCATCGTCGTCATGTTCGCCATCTTCCGGCGCGCGACTCCGCACGGCGAGGCCTGGATCGACTTCTCTTATCCGGAGATCCTCGGCCTCATCGGGCTGACCTACTTCGCCGTCTGCCTGCTCTACATTCCAACGCGCCGCTGGCAGATCGCGCCGATCGTATGGTTCGTGCTGCTCGTCGCCTATAACGCCGCGTGCATCGAGCGGTGGCTGCCGCTCGATCATGTCTCCATGTATGCGTGGCCGTTCGGCAACGGAGCTATGCCCAGCCTGGTTATGGCAGGCGTCGTCACGTCGACCATTTTTCTTGGCGAGCACCGCTGGAAAACTCCGTGGCAGAAAATCCAGCTAGCGCTCCTGATGGCCGTAGTGACCTTTGTCGCGGGTTGGCTGCTGGCCCCGCTTGGCATCTCGAAAATTCGCGCCACGCCAACGTGGGCGCTTTGGACCATCGCAGCCAGTTGCGCGCTCTTCGCCTTACTCTACTGGATTTGCGATGTGCGCAAGCTCACCGGCTGGGCGTGGCTGGTGCGTCCCGCCGGCTCCAACACGCTGCTCACCTACCTGGTACCGGATATCTACTACTATCTCGCCGGCCTGACTGGGCTTGAGTATCTGCTCGGCCATTGGAATGCAGGCTGGCCCGGCATTCTTCGCGCCATCTGCTTTACTATTGCGATTCTGCTTATCGCCAGGGCGCTCACCAAAGCGCGTCTACGGATGCAGCTCTAGTTCCCTGAGCCTCAATGCAGCTTTGATAGATCGAGCTTCGTGACCGGTTGTGAGCCGTAGTTTGCGACATATGCGTCGCCGCTCTCCGGGTCGACTGCGATTGCGTACGGATTGGTTCCGCCCGTAAGCGTCGCGAGAACACGATTGTTCGTTCCATCGATCACCGTCACGTTATTGCTGTGTGTGTTCGCGACGAACACGCGATGGCGTCGGCCATCCACGGCAAGGGCCTGCGGGTGGTGCCCGGCTGCTACGGTGGCAACTGGCTTCAGTGTCGCGCCGTTCATCACTGTCACCGAATCGCCAACATAGTTGGCGACATAAATTCTGTTGGCCGCCTCATCGATCGCAATAGCATCCGGCATCGATCCGGTCGGCGCCGTCTCGGTTTTGCCGCTGTCCTCGTGATAAGCGATCAGCGTGTCTTTACCGATCTCCGTCACGTAGACGATGCCGCGCCGTTCATCGACCGCCAGCCCCCATGGATGTGAAAGGTGCAGATCTTCGCGGTGCGCGGTCTCGTCCGCATTCACAATCAAGAGCTTTGGATCTTCATAGCTGATGAAGAATGCGCGATGTCGTCGAGCATCCGTCTCCACAAAATCCTTCGAGCCGAGCGGGAGCTGCTTCGCGGAGTTTGTCGTTCCGTCGATCGCCGTGACCCTATCGCTGAAGGTGTTGGTCGCATACACGCGATGCAGCCCGGCATCGATGCCGATTGCATACGGTCGTGTGTCCGTGGGAAGGGTCGCGATCACGCGGTTCGCGCTGCCATCGATCACGCTCACGTTCCCGCTGCCGGCGTTCACGACGAAGATGCGGTTCGTTGCTGGATCAATCGCGACGGCATTCGGCTGCCGGCCCACCGCTATCGAAGCCGTTTGTCCGTCGGAGGCGATCGACAGCACTCGGTTACTGTCCTGATCGACGGCGTAGAAGCGATGGGTCGCAGGATTGATGGCGACAGCGTGCGGATGAATCGTTCTCCCGCGAGGTTCAGCGTCGGTCTGCGCCTGCACAAGGGCCGCAGCCGCCAGCATGCCCGCAAGAAGCAACTGCTCCAGCCGCAGCGGATTTCCGTATAGCCTCATAATCGCTCCGATCTTCGCCAGAAATAATAATCGTCGGCATTCGGCCAGGTGACAAGGTATAACGTTTGTGTTGCGCACTCCGCAGGTGCCGGAGCAAGTGTTTGATGAAAAATCTCAAGCTCCTGAGGGCTGCCTGTGCCCTCATGCTGTGTCTCTGGTGCGTGAGCAGGCTGCCCGCGCAGTCTCAGCCTCCGGGCTTTCACGTCGTCGTGCTCGCCGAAAAGGGCGGTATCCACAAGCCATTTGTGGACGGAGCAAAAGTCTGGCTCGCGCAGGAGGCGATCCGCGATCACTTTGCCATCGACTACATCAGGGACACGAAGCCGATTGATGACGCCTTCCTTTCCCATTACCAGCTCTTCATTCAGTTGAACTATCCGCCCTACGGCTGGACGCCCGCGGCCGCCGCCGCCTTCGAGCGTTATATCGACGAAGGGCGCGGGGGCTGGATCGGCTTTCATCACGCCACGCTGCTCGGGCACTTCGACGGCTTCGGCCTATGGCCATGGTTCTCCGACTTCATGGGCGGCATTCAGTTCAAGGACTACATCGCAACCTTCGTCACCGGCACGGTGCATGTCGAAGACACGCACCATCCCGCGATGAAAGACCTGCCGGCGGAATTCCAGATCGAAAACGAGGAGTGGTACACGTGGGACAAAGATCCGCGTCCAAATGTCGACGTCCTCGCTACGGTGGACGAGAACAGCTACACGCCCTCAACAAACATCAAGATGGGCGGCGATCACCCCGTGGTCTGGACCAACGAACATAAGAAAGCGCGCAATATCTATATCTTTATGGGGCACCATCCTGAATTGTTTCAGAACAAGTCGTTCACCACGCTCTTTCATAACTCCATCCTGTGGGCGGCACACTCCTGATGCGGCGGCTGGCGGCATTTCTATTTGTCATCGCGCTCGCGTGCTCTGCAGGATCGCAGACGACGCAGCCAAAGTTCCATGTGCTCGCCTTTTATACGGTTAAGACCGAAGCCGACCACGTAGATTTCGCGCGTCAGGCAGTGACCTTCTTCGCCGACCAAGCGAAGCACGATAATTTCGACTGGCATGTCACCACGAACTGGAGCGACCTGAACACCGCAAACCTCCAGCACTATCAGCTTGTCGTCTGGCTCAACGACTCGCCGCACGCGCCGGCGCAGCGCAGCGCATTTGAGCAATACATGCAGCGCGGGGGTGCGTGGCTGGGCTTTCACTTCGCCGGCTACAACGACAGCAGCACCGGCTGGCCGTGGTTTTCGCATGACTTTCTGAGCGCCGTCTTCCTGACCAACAGTTGGCCGCCTCTGCCGGCCGAGCTGACAGTCGAAGACCGAAGCCACCCGGTCACGCGTGGCCTTCCCGCAACCTATATCTCACCGGCAAACGAGTGGTATATCTGGAAGCCCGATCCGCGCACCGGCAAAAGTATTCATGTCCTGATGAGTCTAAGTCCCACGAACTATCCGCTGGGTATGAAGGACACTCTGGTATCTGGCGATCTGCCTGTCGTCTGGACCAACACGAGATACAAGATGATCTACTGCAACATGGGGCACGGCGACAAAGTCTTCACCAGTGAGATACAGAACCAGTTATTCCGAAATGCGGTCCTCTGGCTAGGTGGCGCCGCGAAATCATCCAGCCCTTAGACTGTGAGTTACGAAACAGCCTTCTTGCGGCTCTTCGCTCCCGCCTCTTTGGCAGCGCGCTGCGGCTCTTTTTTAGCCTTCTGCGAGGCCGCCGGAACCAGGGTAGGCCCGGAGCGCTCTTTCTCGGCAAGGCTCTGCTTCAGCGCCGTCATCAGATCAACCACAGGAGCAAGCCTGCGCTTCTCCGCGCCCGGCCGCGGGGCCTGGCCGGCGCGTTTGGTCTCAATCAGCGCCAGCACCTTATCTTTGTAATTGTCCTGGAACTGCTCCGGCGTAAAGGGTGCGCGCAGCGACTCCATAAATTTCTCGGCCAGCGCAACCTCAGCCTCGGGAACCTCCGAAGCCGTATCGTGCCCGTACTCGCCGACCTCGCGCACTTCCGCCGGATAGTAGAGCGTGTGCAGCAGCAGCCCTTCGTCATACGGCCGGATCAGGACTACCTGCTCGCGCCCGCTGAGCGTTACGCGGGCAATCGCGGCCAGCTTCTCGCGGGTCATTCCGCGGAACAGCAGGTTGTAAGCGCGCTTTCCGGACTCTTCCGCCGCGGAGTAATACGAGGTCTCGAAGTAGATAGGATCGACTTCCTCCAGCGACACGAACTGCTGGATCTCCATTACGTCAGACGATTCCGCCTCCAGCGTCTTGAGTTCGTCCGATGTCACCGTTACGTAGACGCTTTTTTCTACCTCATAGCCCTTCTGTAACTCGTTCCGTTCCACAACGCGGTCGCATTGCGGGCAGAAGATCTGCTGCTTGATTCGGCCGCCGCACTCGCCGTGAATCTGGTTAAAGCTCACGTGCTCTTCACGCGCCGCGGCAAACAGGCGAACAGGAACAGAAACTAGGCCGAAGGAGATATACCCCTTCCAAACGGTAGAAGCCATAGACACACTCCGGAGGGAAAAGTATAGATGAATCAGCAAATTTGCCTATCCACTAACTCAACACCTTCGCATTTTCATCGCCTGATTCTTACGCTCCTAAGGCAGGAGATATTCGACGCCGTAACTATGCTTCCCGCTCTCGATCGTGATGGTCATCTTGCCGGAGAGGCCGGTAAGTTCATCCGTACCGGAGTGTGGAACTACCATCACTTGCATCACGCCGCTCTTCGGATCGGTCTTGAGCATCGACGCGTTGTGCATCAGCAGAAAACTTCCGTTGCGACCCTTCAGCTTGCCGGTCACACGCTCCATCGCGACATAGGCCATCCCGCCGGTCGATTCCGTGCTCGCGGTCAGCATCTCTCCTTTGCTCGTTCCTTCCAGATCGCCGGAGAAGGTCTTATCGATGGTCATGCTTCCGAGTCCTGCCGCCTGGCCCAGCGCGGATGCTTCAGCCGGCGTTATCTTCACCGCGAACGTTCCTTTAGCGTGCATCGTCATTCCTGCCTTGTTGTTGGTTATCGGTGTGTCGTTTTGTGCGTACGCCGCCCATCCGGTGATCAGACTCACAGCAAACAGCGCTAAGAACCTCTGTCTCGTCATGTTGCATCTCCGGCGGTCACGCCAGCATAACAAGATTGCTGTTGGCGCTCGGCATGAAGCGTGAACGCGACACGGTCCTTGCCAGCGTCGAAATTCCGATCGTCCTCCGTTTTTGTTGGCTTGTCTCGTCTAACGGAGACTCATCCCTGCGCATCGGGAGTTTCCGCTCGATTCGCTATGATGGCTGGTCCCGGAAAGACCAGGAGAGAGCAATGTCCGCCATGGATCGGCGTTCCTTTGTACAACTCGCCATAACGATGGGAGCGGCAGCCGCCTGGGGCGGCACGCTTTCCGCATCACCTGCAGCCTGGCACGAGCGCCGAGATCTCTTCGCGGAAGGCGTTGCGTCCGGGGACCCGGAACCGGACAGCGTCCTGCTGTGGACTCGCCGGTCTCCAGATATCGAGCCGGTGAATTCATTGCAGGTTCAGGTTGCAGAAGACAAGTCTTTCCGTCGGATCATCGCGACGGCACATGCGCCCATCTCCGCTGCTGCGGACTGGACCACGCGCGTTCTGGTGGGCGGCCTCAAGCCGGCGACGGCCTACTGGTATCGCTTCGTCGATCCTCATGGCTATGGCAGCCGCGTCGGTCGCACCATCACGGCGCCGGCAGAAGACGATTCTCGCGTCGTGCGCTTTGCGTTTGTCAGTTGCCAGAATGCAAACCAGGGTGCGCAGAATGCCTATCGCCGCATGATCTACGAAGACGAGCGCGCGCCGGCGGACCAGCAGCTCGGCTTCGTGCTCCACCTCGGCGATTTCATTTACGAGATCGTCTGGTATCCGGAAGATCGTCCACAGGGCATGTACGACCGCCGCCTGCGAGACATCGTTCGCTATCAGCATGGCGAAAAGATTCGAGACTTCCATATCCCGACAACCGTCGACGACTATCGCGCGATCTATCGCGCGTATCTGCACGATCCGGACCTGCAGGACGCGCGCGCACGCTGGCCCTTTGTCGATATGTGGGACAACCACGAGTACAGTTGGCAGGGCTGGCAATCCTTGCAGAAGTTCGAAGGCAAAACGCGGCCGGCGCAGACCCGCAAGGTAGCCGCCAATCAGGCATTCTTCGAATACCGTGCTGCGCGCATGGCGCGGCCGTCCAGCACATCGATCGATCATTTCGATCCGCCGCATGTCGTCGATACACCGGTCACGCATTTCGATCAGCATGGGCTTGGCACAGAACAGAACAATCTGCTCGCCATCAATAGTCTCAAGGGTTACCGCAGCATACGCTGGGGCCGCAATGTTGAGCTGATCGTGACCGATCAGCGCAGCTATCGATCTGAGGAGCCGCTGGACCGCGCGGAAGCCACGCCGTTTTCGTCGGACGATTTCCCCGAGATGGTGCCTGAGGAGGCGATGGTGATCCTCGACGCGGGGCGCGCCTACGATCGTGGCCAACCCCCGGCATCCATTCGCTACGGCAGCACGGACGTCCCCAACTTCCGCAAAGACGATCCGCCGCAGACCATCCTCGGCGAAGAACAAAAGTTGTGGTTTCTGGAGCGACTGCGCGCCTCGAAGGCCACGTGGAAGATCTGGGGCAACACCACCGCGACTCTCGACATGCGCGCCGATCCGCAGAACCTTCCCGCAGGGCTGACACATCCATGGCCTGGCGCCGGATACGCGGGCTTTGGTGGCGGCGATCACAGCAGCGCCTATGTCGAACGCGCGGAGATTTACGATTTTGTTCGTCAGCACGGCATCACCGGCTTCGCGACCATCGCGGGCGATCGTCACAGCTTCTGGGCCGGGCTCGCCGCCAAAGCCCTTCCGCCGCAGCCATTCGAACCGATCGGCATCGCATTCGTCACCGGATCGATCTCTGCGCCGGGCGAAGTCGAAGCCCTGGAGCACGTATTTCCCAAGCAACATCCGTTACGCCCGCTCTTCCTTGCGCAGGCCGCCGGCGATGCAAAGCCGCAGCCGGCCATCAACATGCTGCTGCATCATGGCGTACGCTCGTGCCTCGAGTATCAGAAGTCGGGCGACATTGCGAAATCACGCGCCGCTTCAAACCCGGATATGTCTCCGCATCTCTCCTTCGTGGACATGGGTGGCCATGGCTACGCGATTGTCACCGCGTCGAGCACGATATTCGAAGCCGAGTTCGTCTGCATTCCTCGGCCGCTGGAGCGTGCCGCTACACCCGATGGAGGCCCGCTGGTCTATCGCGTTCGGCATCGCGCCAGGTTGTGGCACAGCGGGGAAGCGCCGAGGCTGGAACAGCAGGTCGTCGAAGGCGACCCGCGCTTCTCTATTTGAAGCCTTATCTTCCCACCGCTGCCATGCCGCCCTCGTCATACCGCGCACCTGCCGCCACACCGCGCGGCGCCAGGGCGTCCAATGCCGCCAAATCGTCCTTGCTCAACTTCACCTCCGCGGCGCGAACATTCTCTTCCAGGTACTTTGTCCGCTTCGTCCCCGGAATCGGCACGATGTCCTCTCCCTGCGCCAGCACCCATGCCAGCGCCAGCTGCGAGGCGGTCACGCCTCTCTTCGCCGCCATCTCTTCTACTTTTTTTACCAGCGCGAGATTGCGGTCAAAATTCTCGCCTTTGAAGCGTGGCGAGTTGCGGCGCCAGTCATCCGGTGCCAGGTCGTCAAAGCGTTTGATCCGTCCGGTCAGGAAGCCGCGGCCCAGCGGGGAGTACGCCACAAATCCGATGCCCAGCTCGCGCACTGCGGGAAGAATCTCCTCTTCCACCTCGCGACTCCACAGCGAGTACTCGGTCTGCAGCGCGGAAATCGGATGCGTCGCATGAGCGCGGCGAATCGTCTCCGGCCCGGCTTCGGAAAGTCCCAGGTAACGAACCTTGCCCTCTTCCACCAACCGCGCCATGGCGCCCACCGTCTCTTCAATCGGCACCTTGGGGTCGACGCGATGCTGGTAATAAAGGTCGATCGTCTCCACACCCAGCCGCTGCAGGCTCGCCTCACACGCGCTGCGCACGTAAGCGGGGCTGCTGTCCACCGCGCGGAAGGCGGGGTCTTCCTTCTTGCGCACAATGCCGAACTTGGTCGCGATCTGCACCTTGCGCCGGTGCGGCAGCAGCGCGCGCCCTACCAGCTCCTCATTCGTGAACGGCCCGTAGATGTCCGACGTGTCGAAGAAGGTCACGCCCAGATCGATCGCGCGATCGATCGTCGCCTCCGATTGAAACTGGTCCCGCGGCCCATAGAACTCCGACATCCCCATGCACCCCAGCCCCAACTCGCTGACCTCCAGCCCCCGTCCGCCCAGCTTCCGTTTCTTCATCGCACCGCTCCTTGATCTCTATTCGATACTAGGCGCGAAGAAGGATGCCAGCAGAGAAGCGCAGGCTCACGTGCTTCGCGCGTCGAGCTGTATTTGTGTTGGAATGGTCGCCAATGTCTGAGTCGACCATTACGGAGGCCATTTGCGATGTATAGCCTGAAGCGGCTCCTGGCCTGCTTCTTTATTACGACTGCGTGCACCTGCCTCGCTCAGAGCGTCCCGCCAACAACGGCTAAGGCGCTCGATGGATCCGCCATAGCGTTCCCGAGATCAGAGGGCAAGAAGCCGCTGCTCGTGATCGTGGGCTTCTCCCACAAGAGCAGCGGAGACTTTACCCGTTGGAATCAGCGGGCGCTCTCGTCTTATCTCAATGATCCACATGTCGACTATTACGAGCTGGCTGATCTGCAGGGGGTGCCGTCCTTCGTCAGGGCCATGATCCTGCACGGCATGCGGAATGAGGTGCCTAAGGTAGAGCATTCGCACTTCGCGCCACTCACCGCTGGAGAAGATGAATGGAAAAAAATCGTCGGCTACTCGGCATCCAGCAACACTTACCTCATTCTCGCGGAGCCCTCTGGTCACGTCGTCTGGAAGACGAGCGGCCTTCCCGATGACGGCAAGGTGACAGCCTTGAAACAGGCCTTGGCCAGATTAACGCCGATGGCGCAGCCATGATCGGTCCGCGTCGTAGTCATCAGGAGACAACATGAAGATCTTCGTTGCAGGAGCAAGCGGAGCCATCGGCCAGCCGCTTATCATGGAACTGATTCGCCAGGGCCACACCATCACCGGCATGACGCGCTCCGATGCCGGTGCGGAACGGCTGAAAAAGCTTGGCGCATCGGTCGCTCACGTCAGCGCGTTCGACGAGACCGCCCTCGAACAAGCGCTCAGGCTTTCGGCTCCGGATGTCGTTATCGATGAGCTGACGGCGCTCCCGCGCGATCCTTCCGAGATGGCGGAAGCTGCGCCGGGGGATCGCAAGCTGCGTCTCGAAGGCGGCGGAAATCTGCTCCGTCTCGCGCAGGCCCTCGGAGTACGCCGCTACATCCAGCAGTCCACCGGATTTTTCATCCGGGCCGGGAAGGGTTTAGCGGATGAATCCGAGCCGCTCGCCGTAGACGCAAGCCCAGGCATCGCCCGAGCTGCACAGACCTACACCGAGCTTGAGTCGCGCCTTCTGAAGGCTCCCGGTATCGAAGCCGTCGCACTGCGCTACGGATTCTTCTACGGCCCGAACACGTGGTACGACCCGGATGGCGCATCCGCCGATCAGATGCGCAAGCAGGAGATGCCCATCATCGGAAAGGGCGAAGGCGTTTGGTCATGGATTCACATAGCCGACGCCGCACGGGCGACCGCTGCAGCCATCACCTGTCCGCCCGGCATTTACAACATCGTGGACGACGATCCCTCGCCCGTCCACGTATGGCTGCCCGCATTCGCGCGCTTCGTCGGCGCGCCCCCTCCGCCACACGTGACAGAAGAGCGGGCCCGGGCCAGCGTCGGCGAAGATTCGGTCTACTACCAGAACAAGCTGCGTGGCGCCTCGAATAAAAAGGCGAAGGAGATTCTGGACTTTAGGCCTCGCCGTCTGGAATGGCTAAGCTGATCGAGGGAGAAAGCGTCATGCCGGAGGAACCAACCGCAGCGCCAGACAATACCGCAGCACGGGTCGCCTTATGGCGCGCCATACACGTCCAGGTCGATGCGCCGCCGCACGTGCTCGAAGACGAAATCGGCCTCAAGCTGGTAGCTCCGGAGGATGGCTGGCACCAACGTCCGGACATGGATCCACTCGGAACCCGTCTCTTCCGTGCCTCCATCGTGGCCCGCGCCCGTTTCATTGAGGATCTGGTTCTCGAACACGCCGGCCGCGGCGTCCGCCAGTACGTCATCCTCGGAGCTGGCATGGACACCTTCGCCCAGCGCCGGCCGGAGACCGCCTCCCGCCTGCGGATATTCGAGGTCGATCAGCGTGGCCCTCAGGCCTGGAAACGGGAACGCCTGATCGCGCTCGGCTACGGCATTCCAGATTGGTTGCAGCTCGTGCCCGTCGATTTTGAAGCGGACGAGTCATGGTGGGAGCGGCTCAAGCTCGCCGGCTTCGACGCCAGCAAGCCAGCGGTCGTGGCCTCCACCGGCGTCAGCATGTACCTCACGAAAGACGCGATCGCGGCCACACTGCGCCAGGTCGCGTCGCTCGCCCCGGGATCTACGTTCGCCATGACATTCCTGCTGCCGCTCGAACTCATGGACCCCGAGATCCGTGCCGGGTTTGAAATGGCAGAGAAGGGTGCGCGAGCAAGCGGCACGCCTTTCGTCAGCTTCTTCACGCCGGCAGAGATGCTGGCGCTCGCCCGTGATGCCGGTTTCAAAGACGTCCAGCACGTGTCGGCGGCCGCTCTTGCCGAACGCTACTTCGCGGGCCGCACGGACGGTCTTCGCCCGCCAAAAAATGGAGAAGAGTTGCTGGTGGCGACGACCTGATTTCGTTTGTCGTCATCCTGAACGTAACTGAAAGGGGAGTGAAGGATCTGCTTTACCTTCCGTTCGATATCGCGCGAAGCGCGGTCCAACTAGTGACAACTTAACTCCTCTGCTTGCTCCCTGCGCTCCACTCAGGCGATCCTGTGAACGATATGCAATCGCCCCCGCTCGCACCGTTCCGCATCGCGCCCTTTTTCAGCCCCCGGCCCTGGGGCACGCGCGACCTATCCCCCTGGTACGACTATCGCCCGGCCGAGCCGGTCGGTGAAGCCTGGCTCACCGGTCCGCAGTGCCTCATCGAGACTGGCGACCAGCAGGGCCGCACGCTCAGCGAGCTGGCCGCGGCCTATCCCGATGCATTGCTGGGACCCCACCGCAACGAAGCCGGTGATTACCCGTTGCTGGTGAAGATACTGTTCCCGCACGACAAGCTTTCCGTGCAGGTACATCCGGATGACGCGCTTGCGCAGCAGGCCGGAGAGCCGCGTGGCAAGACGGAGTGCTGGTACGTCCTCGACGCCCGGCCGGGCGCGGCGGTGGCGCTCGGGCTCAAGCCGGGCAGCAGCGTGGAAGGCATGCGGAAGGCCATCGCCGACCACACGCTGGAAGCCATGGTCGAGCAGGTCCCTGTCGAGAAGGGAGACATGATCTTTGTCGATGCCGGCACCGTTCATGCAATCGGCCCCGGCGTCGTCCTGCTGGAAACGCAGCAGACCTCCGACATGACGTACCGTCTCTACGACTACGGCCGCCCGCGCGAGCTGCACATCGATAAGGGCCTTGCCGCAACTCGCCTCCATACCGCCGCCGGCAAAGTCGCTCCGAAGCAAGAGGGCGCGCGTACCCGGCTCATCGAGCAGAAGTACTTCACCGTCGACCGCCTTACGCTCGACTCCACTTCACCTTTCCGCTCTGAGCCACCGGCAGCCGTTCCTCATGCGCTCGTCGCCGTGGAAGGGTCAGCCGTCCTCCACGCCGAAGGCTGCGACCCGGTCGATCTCATCCCGGGACGTGCCGTGGTGGTTCCCGCCGCCGTGTCCGCCTATCGCCTGGAGGCCAGCGGCAGCGCGTCCGTGATCCGTTCCCAGCCGCCCGCGGCTTCTTAACGATTTTGTAATAGTCACCAGTTACGAACGAAGGCTAGTACCCCATACTGGCGCGTTAGTTGCATACTCTCGTAACTCCCCCTGTGCTTGAATAGGGCGAACTTCCCCTTACCGGAAGACGTTCGCCCATTTCGGGACAACGCCGCTCCGGCTCGATACACCGATGGGGAAGGTCAATTTCGGACAGCCCGTTCTATGCCGGGCAGGCTGTCTCCCGGTCGGGCGCAGAGGCACCATCAGAGTCCCTCGCGGCCCCTCCGGCAGAAGAAGCGGAGCGGATGATGAAACGGTTGCAGGGCGGATTTCGCATTGGTGCACTCGTGTGGCTGCGTGGGGCTGTCGTGGTGGGCGCTGCCTGCTTGGCGGCCAGTGCGGGCATGGCGCAATCCATCCGGCTCGTGCCCAGTACATCTCGCTTTGCCGGCGCCGTAACCGGCACGCAGCCGAGCGACGGCGGACTGGCCACAACGGTTCCGCTAAATGCTCCAACATACGTTGCATCGGATGTCTCCGGAAACATCTACATCGCGGATACCGGCAACAACTGCGTCCGCCGCGTGGACACCAGCGGCAACATGACGGTTGTTGTTGGCCAGCCAACCGGCGGCAGCGATACCTGCCTGACTGCCGGCAGCGTGACCGCCGATCCGGCAACTGGAGTGCTCATTCCCTCCGGGCTGGCCCTCAACGCCGTCGGGGATCTCTTCATCGCAGATACCGGCCACAACTGCGTCCGCCGTTTGCCTGCGGGCAGCACCGGCACCGCCGCCCTTCAACCGCTCTTCGGAAGCGCCTGCACCGACCCCTCGTCGAGCGCTGTCGCGCCGGCGCCCTCCGGTCTGGCAGTCGATGCAGCCAGCAATCTCTACATCGCTGTCAACGATTCAGTCGATCACACGTATCAGGTCATCCGTACCGGCCCATTCGGCGCTGTTGCCTGCCTGGTCAGCGGTGCAGTCTCCACCGCCGTTGGCACGCAGTGCGCGGGCATCCCCGCCGCCGGCGTAGCGTTGGTTGCTCCCCAGGGACTGGCCCTGGATGTGATTGGAAATCTGTACATCGCCGACTCGGGCAACGCCTGCGTTCGTGAAGTGACAGCCGCTGGCGCCGCAGCCACGGCGGCAGGCAAGTGCACGAACGACGGCACCAGCTCGAACGGCACGATTCTCCAGAAGCCGGTTGGCCTTGCAGCCGATGCGGCGGGCCATCTTTATATCAATGATGGAGGCCCCGGTCAGGTCTATGAACTGGCCGCGAACCAGTTGGAGCTCATCGCGGGCGATGGCGGAATTACCCCCTACGCCCCCTCACAGGACGGGAATGCCGCCGTCTCCGCCTCACTGCTCAACCCGCAGGGTCTGGCCGCCGACAAAACGGGCAACGTCTATGTAGCGGATACCAACAACAACATCGTCCGCATTCTGGCTCAGGGGCTGCATTTCCCTGAGACTCTGGTCGGCAACCACAGCCAGCCGCAAAACCTGTGGTTCATGATCACCAGTGCGGTAAAGCTCAACGCCGTTCCAAGCGGGGACTTCCCGGCCTTGGGCCTGAATAGCTGCCAGGGTTCCATCACAGCGCCCGGCCCCGGCGTCGTCAAGACCTGTCAGGTTGGGTTGCGCTTCCTGCCTACGCTGCCCGGCATGCGCACCGCTCCGCTGACCATCACCGACAGCACCACCGCGCCGGCAAACATCTACCGCTTCGGCCTGAATGGCATTGGCGAGAGCGCGGAAGCCATCTTCGTCCCCGGCACCATCAAGACGCTCGCCGGCTCGCTCGCCCAGCCCTCGGCCATCGCCATCGACAGCGCGGGCGACGTCTACTACGCCGAAAGCGGCACCGGCGCCATCTTCGTACTTGCCTCCGGCGCGGGAGCGCCGATCCAACTCATTGCGCCGGGCGGAACCATCCAGACACCGTCCGCGCTGGCCATCGATGCCGCCGGCAATCTCTACATCGCGGATTCGACCACCGGCTCCATCTTCCAGTTCGACGCGAACGGGAACCTGACCACTTGGGCGAGCGGGCTCGATCATCCCGTCGCGCTCGCTGCCGATTCGCTCGGGGATATCTACGTCGCGGAAGATGGCGCGACTGTTGGCGTGCTCGAGATCTACGCCGGCGGCCAGCAGTCGATCATCGCCGGACAGGGAAGCAACGCCTCGCCCAACGGCGTGCGCGCGACGGCTGCGAAGTTCGTGCACCCCTCCGCACTCTACCTCGATCCGGCAGGCGATCTCTATATAGCCGATCGCGGCGCCTTTCGCGTGTATCAGATCGATACCGCAGGCATCATCCGTTTCTTCGCCGGCAACGGTACGGCAACAGATACCAATCCGAACACCCGCACCGGCGTCGGGCTGGCCGGCGTCTCCGGCATCTCCGCCGATCCGGCCGGTGATATCTACATCACGGATGCGGGCAGCAATCGCCTCTTTCTTGCCTACAGCGGCCAGGCGCAGAACCCGGAAGTCACGCTGCTGGCAGGCGACATAAATGGTGCGCCAGGCTATACCGGCGACAACGGGCCGGCAAACGCCGCCGAGCTGAATAACCCCATGGCCGTCGCTGTGGATGGCGGAGCCGAGGTCTTCATCGCAGATACGGGCAACAGCGCCTTGCGCGAGATCACCTACACCGACCCGACGCTTGACTTCGGCACCGTGAAAGTCGGCCAGACCGGCGGCCCGCTCGGCACGACGCTTTGGAATGCGGGCAACGGCGCCCTGAGCCCCCTGACCTTTGGCCTGGATGATCCGGTCAACTTTGCCGTAGATACCATCGGTTGCGGCGGCAGCCTCGCGGAAGGCTCCACCTGCAACTTCAGCTTCTTCTTCACCCCGCAGTCGCCCGGCTCTTTCGTAGGCCACGAGATTCTGAGCGACAACGGCGTCACCCCGAGCCAGACCATCACGCTGATCGGCAACGCGCCGCCTCCGCCGATCGCGACGATCAACGCGCCTGCTGTCACGGTGGTCTATGGCGATCCCTATACGCTCGCCGCGACCATCACCGGCAATCAGCCGAGCGCGCCCACCGGCACCGCTACGATTTCCATCGCCGGTTTGCCGCTCTGCCCGGCGCAGGCACTGCCTGCAAACGGTGCCGTCTCCTGCTCGCCATCGCCCACACTCGAAGATGCCGGCACCTACAGCGTCACCGTCTCGTATTCGGGTGATTCCAACTATCCGGCCTCTACCGTGACCATCACCTTGACCGTGACACCGCGGCCGGTCACGATCACCGCCGACAACAAAACCCGCCCGATCAACACCGCGAACCCGCCACTCACCGGCACGGTGGTGAATGTCGTGCCGGGGCAATCCATCACCGCCACCTACAGCACGACGGCGACCATCTCCAGCCCGGCCGGGGCCTACCCCATCACGCCCGCATATGCCATCGGCCCGGGCACTAAGGCCTCCAATTATGCCATCACGGTTATAAATGGCACCCTGACGGTTACGACTACCGGAGCGACGCCGGCCGCCGCCATCGCCGCACCTGCCGTCACGGGAGTCTATGGCAACGCCTACATGCTCGCCGCTGCCATTACCGGCAATCAGACCAGCGCGCCCGCTGGCACGGCAACATTCTCCATCGCCGGTGCAGCGCTCTGCCCGGTGCAGCCGCTGCCCGCAAATGGCGCGGTTGCCTGCTCACCCTCGGCCACACTTGAGGACGCCGGCACCTATACCGTCACCGTCTCCTATTCGGGTGACTCTACCTATCCGGCTTCCACCGTAACCATCACTCTGGTTGTGACGCCGCGGCCGGTCACGATCACAGCCGACGACCAGACTCGGCCGGTCAATACGGCGAACCCGGCGTTCACCGGCACGGTACAGAACGTGGTCCCGGGACAATCCATCACCGCCAGCTACAGCACCACGGCGACCACCGCAAGTCCGGCGGGAACCTATCCCATAACTCCCGCTTATGCCATGGGCGCTGGTGCCAAGGCATCCGACTACGCAGTCACCGTCGTAAATGGCACTCTAACGGTCACGACTACAGGCGGCGGCAGCGGCGGAAGCTTTACCCTCGCCGCGACCCCGCCGGAGCAGGAAATCGATCACACCGGGACCGTGAACTATCCCGTCAATCTGGCCTCAACCGGTGGCTTCACCGGCCCCATCTCGCTCACCTGCTCCGGCCTGCCGGCGGGTGCGTCGTGCGCCTTTGCGCCGGCCAGCGTCACGCTGGCGTCTGGCGCCACGGGCAGCTCAACCATGACCATCACGGCCACGGCCAATACCAGCAACGTCCCGACGATCTTCAGCAATCTGCGCGACACGCAGCCTGGTTCGAATCGTGGAGGCTCGCCTTTGTTCGCCTGGACCATGTTGCCGCTTGGCCTCTTCGGTTCCGGCGGAATGCTTTTCGGCGCGCGCCGCCGTCGTCGGCTCCTCTTGCTGCTCCTGCCCTTCGCGCTGCTGGCTGCGGCACTGGGCGTTACGGGCTGCGCGGCACCCAACAATTACAAGATCTATACCGTTACCGTCACCGGCACTGCCACCAGCGGTGGCGCAACTATCACGCAGTCTTCCACTGTCAGTTTCGTTCTGGCCCGCTGATGCGCACCATGCGGCCTGCTGTTTCCCTTAACTCCGTACCGCGACCTGCGAATCGCGCACGGATCGTGGTTGGCGGCTGGACCGTTTTCACGAAAGGTCTGGCCAACGAAACAAACTGGACGCAGCTTTTCCCTCAAGAAAAGCTGCTCCGCGCAACTTCCGGACCTAACACCGGATTTGTGAAAGCGGTCTGAGGAACACCGTTCATGCGTCATGGTTTGAGAGCTACGCTGGGTCCGATCGTTCGAGGTCTGCTCGCCGCATGCCTCTGCACGCTTGCTGCGGGTGCGCAGCAGCCTGCCGCGCCCGCGGAAGCGACTGCGCCCGCGCATGCCGTAAGCGCAAAGCCGGAAGCGAAGACGAACAAAGAAACGACAGCCCGGCCCGCCGACAATTCCACCGCCCCAGCGCAGGGCCCATCCACCGATCAGACCACCGGCGTGTCGAACCCGGATCCAGTCGCGCCTGAGACCACGCCCGCAACATCGGAGCCGGGGCCTGCAGTTCCGGACGCGACACCAGCGACCTCGGATCAGAACCCGCAGAACGAGGTCCAGACTCCCGCAGGCCCTGACAACAAGGATGAGCTAAAACCATCGGGCAACAGGTTTGTCCCGGATCAGCCGCCGCCGCCAGTCACGCCTGAGCTCGACAGCAACAAGCCCGCTCCGCCGGATTCCGGGCCTGCGCCAACCTTTCCTGTAACGACAGTCGCCCCGAACAACGCTGCGCCACAAGGCGTCTCGTCGACTCCCGCGGAATTTACGCCGCAGAGTGTTTCAGCTGCGCCGGACAAGACCCCGGCACCCGCCGCCGTTTCCGATACACCGGCGGCTCAGCCGCCTGCGAGCGCGCCGCAACAGGCTCCGCAGGGAGCGCCCGCGAACTCATCGGAGATGCCGCAACAGACCCTGCCCGCGGCACCTGCCAATACGCCGGCGCAGCCGAGTGTACCGGCAACTCCCGACAACACAACCACGCCCGCGGCTTCCCCTGCAGCGGCAGCGACGGATAGCACTGCGCCTGCTCCTTCAGCACCGGCGTCGGCCGTGCCGGCACAGGCATCGACACCAGCACCGGAACAGACCTCGCCGCCCACGACAACGGCACCTGCGGATTCCTCTTCCTCGCCGCAGACCGCCCCTGCAGCGCCTGCCGATGCGCCCGCGCAGTCAAGCGCTCCGGTAGCAACCGATAACGCGATTACCCCGCTGCCAACGGCCGCTCCAACATCACCCGCCGCGACCGACAACACGGCGCCTTCTGCCTCCGCGCCCGCGCCGCAGGATCAGCAGCCCTCGACACCAGCGCAGCCAAGCGCGCCCGCACCGGCGGATATTCCTGCCGCAGCGCCTCAGCAGACCGCACCGGCAAACCCCGCAGACTCATCCACGCCGCCAGCCGCTCCCGCAACACCGGACAACACGACTGCGCCGGCTCCTGCTCCTGGAACTCCGGCAACGCCGGACAGCACGCCAGCGCCCGCATCGGCATCGCAGGATCAACCGGCCGCAGTGCCGCAGGATAACCAGGCCGTGAACCCGTCGCTGGCCGCGCCGCAGGTCAACGCGCCGGAGCCGCCGCCCGCGTCACGCCTCGACATCTTCGGCGGATACACATATCTGCGGCCCAGCGGCAGCGTAGGCAGCTTCAGCTTTCCCAGCCAGAACACGCGCGGCTACATTGCCAGCGGCAGCTACTACTTCAGCCGCCACTTTGGCGTGCAGGCGGAGTTCTCACACAGCGAATACCCGCTTGGCACCACCGGAACATCGCCTGCTCCGCCATTCATCCAGCTTGGCGGTCTCACCGATTCCTTCTATACCGCCGAAGCAGGCGCGATCTATCGCTTCTTCCTCGGCCAGCACCTTATTCCATTCGTCCACTTCACAGGCGGTGGCGCAGAGGTCGCCGGACCCAAGTTTCAGCCTCCCACCTGGGGCTACGGCTTTGCCGGTGGCGGCGGCGTGGATGTCCTCTTGCCCCACACCCACGAGCACGTCGCCTTCCGCCTCGTGCAGGCCGACTACGGCTACATGCACGCCGACCAGGGACCTCTCCAGCCATACGATCTGGCTGGCGGCTCGCAGGATGTGAGCGCGCTGCGCCTCTCCGCCGGGCTGGTCTTCCGCTTCGGCGAGATGAATCCGATTCAATCCAAGAGCCTGGCCTGCGACGCTACTCCGGCCGAAGCCTACGCGGGTGAGCGCGTCACGCTGGCCGCCACGCTCCGCAATTACAAGGACAAGACCAAGCACCCCTTCTTCTTCAGCTGGGTGCTCAGCGGCGGCAAGCAGCAAGGCTTCGGTCCGGTAATCTTTGTCGACACCACCGGCCTCGCTGCCGGCACCTATCACGCGACCGCCCACATTTCCGCCAGGGAGAAAGGCAGACAGTTCGCGCAGTGCTCGACGAACTTCGTAGTTAAATCATCGCCGGCTCCGACGCTGAAGTGCTCGCCGGATCCATCGACCGTCACGCCAGGACAGGTTTCCATCATCACGGCATATGCCGGCAGCATCCCGCAGCGCAAGTTGACCTACAGCTACACCACATCGGAAGGTCAGATCGACGGCAAGGACGACACGGCGCAGTTGCACACCGACGGCTTGCCGCCCGGCGTCGCCAATATCACCTGCCGCATCGTTGACGATCTCGGCCAGACCGCCGTGGCTGCAACAGAGGTCACGATCGCTCCGCCAGCATTGCCGCCTGCGCCCAAGGCCCAGCCGCTCTGCACGGTCTACTTCAACCGCGACATGCGCCGTCCGGCCCGTGTGGACAACGAAGGCCGCGCCTGCCTGGACGATGTCGCGCTCACCCTCGAACATCAGCCGGATGCCCGCCTGGTGCTGGTCGGCGAGCACTCCGACAGCGAGGCGGACGGCCAGTTGACGGCGGCAGAGCGCGCCATGAATACCCGCGCCTATCTGGCGAACGAGAAGGGCATCGATCCATCACGTGTAGATGTGCGCACCAGCACAACGCCAGGCCGCCAGGTCCAGACCTATCTGCTCGCCCCCGGAGCCGTCTTCGATCAGCCGACCGAAGGCCAGATCGACGAGTCGAAGATCAAGATCCACGGCCAGCAGTACGCCCGTCAGAAGGTGCGCGCACCGCAGAAAGGCCCGGTAGGTGAAGGTGTATCGCACCCGCCGAAGAACTAAAAGCTAGTTCCGAATTGGAACTCAAGAGCCGCTGTCGGCAACTCCGGCAGCGGCTTTAGCTTTGCCAGCATCTTGACTGCACAGAAAGTACTCCGAAAAATGACCGAAGGTGCTTAGAATGTGCAGGAAATAACTTTCGTGATATTGAGGCGAGCAACCCGGGGAAAGTACGGTTCAGTTAGGGTAATTCCGGTGGTTATGGCCAGGCTGCAGCGGCTCACGCGGTGCGCCTTTTCGTTGGAAGAGTAACGAGAGCGATCGCTGGATCGTCTACACCTATACCGAAAATGCTCTGTTTCCCGGTTGCTGGCCGATCTTTGGTCCGCAAAGTTTGCTGCTGTAGGGTTCCGAAGGATGAGCGGACTTCTCGATCTTTTGTCGCTTGGCTCGTTGGTGCTTCTGTTCACCTCGATCTACAGAAAGCGGCCGACCCTCCGGGTCCGCTGCTGGCTGATCGGCTGGTGTCTCATCCTGGTGCACTTCGCCGGGCTCATGCTGCGCCCCTCCTCGGATCTGGGACGCAACAGCCAGGTTTTTCTGGTACTAGGCTCGCTAGTCGTGGGCGGCATCTGCTTCATCCTCTCCACCACATTTGTGCGGGATGTCACCGGCCGCTGGCTGGCGGTGCTGATCACGCTCGGCGTGCCGTGGCTCGCCACCACCGCGGCTGCCTGCTTCCTGCCGGATGGCAGCCGGCTCCTGTCTCTCAGCGCCATCGCGGGCGAAGCGGCCACACTCATGGTGGCCTGGCGCGTCTCGCAGCGCCGCCGCGCGCTGTTTGCTGTCCTGGTCGCCTCGGTGATCGGATGTACCGGGTGGTTGGGCTACGGCATCCTGCATCATCACGACGCGACTGCTATCGACGTCATGCTGACGCAGGTCTACTTGCTGCTCGCGCTGCTTTACAGCTTCGATGTATCCCGCTTCTCCGCCGGAGTCCGCACCGTTGTCTTCAGCCTGTACGCATGGGCCGCGGTCTGGGTTTCTGCTGCCGTCATGGAGACCTTCTGGCCGGCGGCCCATGTGCCGGATTTGCTCTGGAATCTTCCCAAATATCTCGTCGCCGTAGGCATGATCCTGACCCTGCTGGAGGAAGAGATCATGAGCGCCGAGGACGCCGGCGCGCACTATCGAGTGCTGTTTGAATCCAACCCGCACCCGATGTGGATGTACGACACGGAGACACTCGCATTCCTGCACGTCAACGATGCCGCCGCACAGCAGTACGGCTACGGGCACGAAGAATTTGCGCAGATGACCATGGCGGATATCCGTCCGGGCGAGGAGTTCTCGAAGCTCGTCGCCGAACTGAAGCGCACCTGCGAGAACCCGCTGAACGGCCCGTGGCGCCATCAGCGCAAGGACGGCAGCTTCATGCTGGTGGACATCGCCTCCCATCAGATCGAGCACGACGGCCGTAAAGTCACCTTCGCGCTGATGCAGGATGTGACGGAGCGCGATCGGCTGCACGAGCAGCTTGTCTACCAGGCCAATCACGACATCCTTACCGGGCTGCCCAACCGCGCGCTGCTCGAAGACCGCATGGCGCAGACCATCGCGCACGCCAGCCGCTACGGTCATAAGGCAGCCCTGCTCTGCCTCGACCTCGACCGCTTCAAGCAGATTAACGACACCTACGGCCACGCCATCGGTGATGTCTGTCTGCAGGAGATCGCCCGTCGTCTGAGCTCGCGCGTGCGCGCCGTCGATACCGTAGCGCGCACCGGCGGCGAGGAGTTCACTGTCCTGCTGCAGGAGATCGCAAAATCGGACGATGCTGAGCGCGTGGCCGCCGAGATTCTCCGGGGTCTGAACGAGCCCTACCGCCATAACGGGATCGACATCGATCTCACAGCGAGCCTCGGCATCGCCGTCTATCCCGATCACGGCACCGATCCCTCACTCCTGTGGCGCGATGCCGATACTGCCATGTACCGCGCCAAAAAATCTGGCGGCAACCAGTACATGTACGTCTCGCAGGAAATTTCAGCCGCCACGCTTGAGGCCACCGAGCTCGAAAAGCATCTCCGACGCGCGCTCAAGGATGGTGGGCTGGAGCTGCACTATCAACCGCTCTACACACGCAACGGCCAGCTCTGCGGGCTGGAGGCGCTGGTGCGCCTGCATCATCCCGTGCTCGGCATGGTCTATCCCGACCGCTTCATTCCTATCGCGGAGGAGAGCGGCCTCATCGTCCCACTCGGGAACTGGGTGCTGGACGAATGCTGCCGCCAGAGCCGCGAGTGGCAGGACAGCGGCTTTCATCCCGTGCGCATCGCCTTCAACGTCTCGCCCCTACAGCTCACGCGCTTCGATTTCTCCAGCTATGTCATCGAGCGCCTTCACCACTACAAGCTGCCGCCCTCCGCGCTGGAGATGGAAGTCACCGAGTCCACCGTGATGCGCAATATCGGGCAGGTGGCGCGGCAGATCGACACCCTGGCGCGCATGGGCATTCACTTCTCCGTGGACGACTTCGGCACCGGCTACTCTTCGCTCGCGCATCTGCATCAGTTGCCGGTGCAGACACTCAAGATCGATCGCTCTTTTGTGGAGCGGATCAACGAGCCGGACGGCACCTACGCCATCGTGCAGGCCATCGTATTCCTTGCGCACAGTCTCGGGCTGATCGTCGTCGCGGAAGGCGTGGAGCGCGAAGACCAGCTCGACCGCCTGTGGCAGCTCGATTGCGACCGCGTGCAGGGCTACTACTTCGCGCCGCCGATGGCCGCCTCCGCCATCACCCGCCTCATGACCGACCAGGTGCGCATCCCGGTAGCTTCCGTAAGTGCGCCGCTCGACCAGATCGCGCAAGTTCCCAGCGTGAGCTAACTGCCAGGCGCATCAGGTCCTCGCTCGATTTGTCATCCTGAACGTAACGAAGGTAGGGCTGTATCTCCCGTTCAATATCGGCGAGAAGCGCCGCTCGACCAATAACTGTCGCGCTGCGAGCTTCTGATTCAGAGCCAGTCCTCACTTCAGAAGCAGCACAACAATTCGGCCATCCGACTGGAAGCTGCCTCCGGTGGCCGTTTTCGCGTCGCGCAGCGGATTTGCCGGCGTCACGTACGCCGCCGCCTGCAGATTGCCCGCGGCGGCGAAGCTCTGCTGCAGGAAGTCGCGCTCCTTATCGATTTCCGGATCGATCTTGTGCGTGATTCCGTTGTTCCGCTGATCCCGTTCGAAGCCGATGTCGTGCGTGGACGAGCCCACCCACAGCGTTTTGCCGTCTACCGTCTCGCTCGACTTCCACACCCGCAGATGATGCCGCTCCGCAGCCACAGTGATCGGATCCGCGCGCGCAAACGAGAAGTCCTGCGGACGGCCGAAGAGATACAGCGTGCTCATCGGCATCTCCAGATAGGACTGGTGCTGAAGTGTCTGCAGCAGCCCGTGCACCACCGCGTCCTGCTTGGTGCTGTCCACCGCCACCCAGCCGGCATTCTGAAAAGCTGTCTTCACTTGCTCTTCCGTGCCGACCAGCGCGAAATTCACCATGTCGCCCGGATTGTTCTGCTGGTCGCCGACGCGCCGCGGAACGTTGGCGAAGAGCGCCGGTGAGATCGCGTCCGTCAGCGCATCTTCCGACGCTGCCTGCGCTGCCGCCGGCGCAGGCTTGCGCGACAGGTGCAGCGTCACCGTATAGCTGCCGCTAGCTGCCAGATCGGAGCTCACGTTCATCCGCAGATACAGCTCGCCGGCCATCCCCACGTCCAGTGTCTTTTTGGCGCCTACATCAAACGGCACCGTCGCGACGCTGTTGCCGATCCGCCCTACCAGCGCGCCCGCTGGTGAGTTGTTGTCCGGAAACTGCCGCAGCAGGTCCTTCCACCCGCGCGCCACGCCGTCGGCCGTTACCTTGCGCCCGTCGGCCAGCGAGACATCGCCAGTTGCCGTGCACTCCACCGAATCGCCCGGCGCAACCACCAGTTGGGTATCCACCCAGTCAGTGCTCGTAACCGTCACCTTGTAGCTGGTCTTCCGAGCCTGCAGCCGCGCCGAGGTCGGCTGATCCAGCGGAATCTTCTGCACTCCCGGGCGGATCTCAACTGTGCTCTGCACCGGGGCAGCGGCCGAGTCAGGCGCAGCCTGGCCGGCCGGAGTTGTCTCCGGGACCGGGCCGCCAGCCGTTAGCAACAGAGATAGGAGTGCTGCAGTTGGAATCCACACAGCAATACAACGTACCACTGTCTGATCAGTCGCCGCGCAGTGCCGTAGCCAGCGTGCGGACATCCTCTTCGCGCACCTCGTAGGGAGGGAGCGCATCCGGTAGCACGTGGATCGTGGAATCCTGGCGGGACAGCGGCCGACGCATCGATGAGTGGATCGCAGCTACGCCGGAAGCCTCACACAATGCCACGGCGTTCTGTAACCGCACGCCGGAGCCTCCCATGATCTGGATGCGGTCTCCCGCGCGCTCCACCAGTCGAGCCACGGCATCCACGCCTTCACTCAAGAGTTCCGCGCCACCGGAGGTCAGCAGGATGTCGGTACCCGCCGCGATCACTGCTTCGAGCGCAGCATCCAGGTCGCGTGTCACGTCGAACGCGCGATGAAAGGTGACGCGCATCGGGCGAGCCGCTTCGATCAGCCGCCGGGTCGCCGCGACGTCCACGTCACCTCCGGCAGTCAGGATCCCCAGAACCACGCCGGCGGCGCCGGCATTCTTTGCCAGCTCGATATCGCGTTCCATCGCGCGAAATTCACCAGCGCTGTAGAGAAAGTCGCCGCCGCGCGGCCGGATCATGCAGTGGACCGGAATCGCGATGCCGGCTATTACCTGTTCCAGCAGGCCAAGGCTGGGCGTAACCCCGCCGCCGGCAAGCTCACCGCACAGCTCGATGCGGTGGGCGCCGCCGCGGTCTGCGATCTGTGCGTTCTCGAGGGTCTCAACGCAAATCTCGAGTTTGGGTGAACCCACTCTGGCTTGAGGGGCAGGAGCAGTCGGCGCGTGGGCGAGCATGCTCCTCCAACATACAGCAGTATTGCGTTCTACGCCCTCTGCCCAAAGTACCCGCAATGTTGAAGCTTGCGTTACTCTGGCTCCACTCTGACGAGGCTTTTCCCATCCATGACTTCTGCCTTCCGGCGCGTCTGTTCCGCTCTCATGCTGCTGTTTGCAGCGTCTCCCGCACTGGCGCAGTCGGCACCGGCCAACCATCGCTTCGTTGTCGCCCATGGCAAGTTCGAGCTGGATGGCAAGCCCTTCCAGATCATCTCCGGCGACATGGATTACGTCCGCACCCCCCGCGCCTACTGGCGCGATCGCCTGCGCATGGCGCACGCCATCGGAATCAACACGGTGATGACCTACGTCTTCTGGAACTTCCATGAAGCGCAGCCCGGACAGTATGACTTCACCGGCCAGCGCGACGTCGCCGAGTTCATCCGCGAGGCGCAGCAGGAAGGGCTTTACGTCATCCTCCGTCCCGGCCCGTACAGTTGCGGCGAATGGGACCTGGGCGGCTATCCCGCGTGGCTCCTGCGCGATCGCAACCTGAAACTGCGCAGCCTCGACCCCGGCTACCAGCAGGCGACAGGCCGTTGGATGGATCGCCTCGGCAAAGAGCTGGCGCCGCTGCAACTCGATCGCGGCGGCCCGATCCTTGCCGTCCAGGTAGAAAACGAATACGGCTCCTTTCAGGACGCGAAGGAGAATGACCACGCCTACATGGAGAGCGCGCGCCAGATGGTGCTCCACGCCGGCTTTACCGGCTCGCTGCTCTACACCGCCGATGGACCGGAGGAGCTGACGCGCGGCTCGCTGCCGGGATTGCCCGCCGCCGTGGATTTTGGCACCGGCGATGCGGAGCGCGGCTTCGCGCTCTACCGCAAGCTGCGCCCGGAAGGTCCATTCTTCTGTGCCGAATACTGGGCCGGCTGGTTCGACCACTGGGGCGCAAAGCATGAGCACACCGATGCGGCGAAGCAAATTGCAGAGATCCGCTGGATGCTGAAGCAGGGCTATTCGGTGAGTCTGTACATGGTCTTCGGCGGCACCAGTTTCGGCTGGTTCAGCGGAGCGAATTCCAACGGCCACAACTACCAGCCTGACGTCACCAGCTACGACTACGACGCACCCGTCGACGAAGCCGGGCAGCCCCGGCCGAAGTTTTTCGAGATTCGTAAGGCAATCCAGGAGGTGACCGGCAGCACGCCACCGCCGGTGCCGCCCGCGCCGATTCTGGGCGCGCTTGCGCCGATCGCTCTGAAAGAGAGCGTGTTGCTTTGGAACGCGCTGCCCGCTCCGATCAAGTCGGAGCAGCCGCTCACGATGGAGGACCTCCATCAGGACTTCGGCTATGTGCTCTATCGCACCACGCTGCAGGGTCCCGCCTCGGGTGATCTGGCGCTCGATCAGCTTCACTCGTATGCGCGCGTCTATCTCGACGGCAAGCTCGCCGGCGTCCTCGACCGTCGCCTCGGCAAGATGTCCACGCCGCTCACCGTCGCCGGGAAGGCCCAGCGCCTTGACATTCTCGTTGAGAACTCCGGCCGCGTGAACTTCACCGCGGTCCTCCGCACGGAGCAGGCGGGTATCACGCGCGACGTCACCTTTGCCGGCCAGCCGATTACCGGGTGGGAGAACTACATACTCCCGCTTCTCGATCCGGCTTCGGCGCCTTTCACAGAGAAGGACGCTGACCGAGGCCCAACGCTCTATCGCGGCACCTTCTCCATCGGCAAACCGACCGATACCTTCCTCGACATGCGCGCCTATGGCAAAGGGCAGGTGTGGGTGAATGGCCACGCGCTCGGCCGCTACTGGCGCATCGGTCCGCAGGGCGGCCTCTATCTGCCCGGAGCCTGGCTGCATCCCGGCAGCAATCAAGTCGTGCTGCTCGACCTTGATGGCGGCGCCGCGCCGCCGCTCAGCGGCATCGATCACGCGTTGATTGATGAGCCAGTACGCCCCGAACGCGTGGACTAAGATATACAATTGCGTATGTATATCCAGGAAGGTGGAAATATGCAGGTGTCTAAGTGGGGCAATAGTCTTGCCGTCCGTCTTCCTGCCGCTTTGGTCGAGGCACTCGAACTGAAGGAAGGTGATCAGATCGAGATTAACGTTGCGGGTAAGCGAGGCTTCGAGGTGACGCGCGATAAGAGCATGGAACGTGCGATAGCGCGGCTCCGGAAACTCCGCGAAACGGGCAAACCACTGCCGCCGGGATTTCGTTTCGACCGGGATGAAGCGAATGCCCGCTGAGGTCGCATTCGTGGATACAAACATTCTGCTGTACGCAATGGTGCCGGGCGATCGACGTTCTCCCGTTGCAGATAGGCTCTTGCGTACTCGGCCTGTTATCAACGTCCAGGTCTTGAACGAGTTTGCAAATGTAACCGGGCGCAAGCTGGGCTGGACCTGGAAACGAATCGAGGAAGCGCTCGATACAATTCAGCAGCTCTGCGGTTCGCCGCGCCCCCTCACAGTGGAGACACACCGCTCCGCCATAGAGATCGCCCGGATTCAAGGATTTTCCGTCTATGACGCGCTCATCGTGGCGGCAGCGCTGCAAGCCGGCTGCGCCACGCTCTACTCGGAGGACATGCAAAGCGGCCAGAGAGTGCGGTCGGTGACTATCCGAAATCCTTTCCGCTCAAACTGATCCCGGCTCTTGTCTTGGCCGATTGTCGCAGCGTAGAGTCAGACTATCTTTCCGATATAGCCGAATCATCATGGACGCCTTCGATCCACGCTTTTGCCACATGCGCAGCCAGACGCGCCGCGAATTCCTGCGCCTGGTCAGCGGGACGATCGCGGCCACCGGTGTCTCCACGCTGGTGCCCTCAGCCTTTGCCGCTACCGTTCATCCCAGGCCGCGCACCGTTTTTGTCACCTTCGGCGGAGGCGCGCGCGATGAGGAAACCTTCGCGCTCGAAGGCCAGCAGAACATTCCGCATCTGCTCGGCGAGCTCATCCCGCAGGGCACGTTTTTTACCCAAGTCGTCAACCGTGGAATCCTCGGCCACTATGTCGCCACCGCCGGCATCGTCACCGGTTGCTACGAGACCTTCGACAACTTCATCGCGCAGCCCACCGGCAATCCCACAGTCTTTGAATACTTCCGCCGTGGCCTCGGTCGGCCCATGGACGATGCCTGGGTCATCGCGCCCAGCAACGGCTTTCAGCAGATCGGCTTTAGTCGTCACGGCGGCTACGAAGGACAGGGCGCCGGCGTCATCCTGCCCAAGCAACTGCTCGCCGCGGCGGTCAGCAAGCAGCATCCGCAATCTCTTGTCGACTACGAGCACCTGCTGCAGGACAACTACGAGATGCCGGTTTACCGGCCCTCGCTTTCCCAAAGCGATGGCGAGCTGCACCTGGAACAGCTTGCCTCCACGCTGCGGCTCTCGGTCGAAGACTTCACTCGCGATGCGCGCTCGCTCGACAGCGCGGACGCCTTGTCGCTCTCCATCGCCCGCCGCCTGATGGCGCAAGTGTCTCCATCGCTGTTACTCATTACTCTGCACGATATGGACGTGGCGCACGCGGGCGCATTCTCGCTCTACCTGGACGCCATCCAGCGCGCCGACCGCATCTGCGCCGAGCTCTGGGCCACCATCCAGAGCATGCCCGAATACAAAGACCGGACCGCCTTGTTCATCATGCCGGACTTCGGCCGTGATGCCGATGGCGATCCGGGCGGCAATGGCTTTCAGCATCACCGCACCGGCGCCGCCATGGCGCGTACCACCTGGCTCCTCGCGCTCGGTCCCGGCATTCGCCAGAACGTCACCGTCGATCGGGCCATCCAGCCCATCGATCTAGTGCCCACAATTGGTAAGCGTCACGGTTTCGAAACTCCCTTTGTGCAGGGAAAGCCTATTTCGGAGTTGATCGGATGACCCCCGGCCAACTCACCGCCGCCAGCTTCTCCAGCTATCCGCCGAAGGCGCGCCATTTCGCCATTGACCATCTCCCGCTCCTGCGGCAACTGCCCGTCTCCATCGCGCCCGGTTTCCTGCGCGAGATCATCGTCTTTGACTGGCGCTTTCCCGCGGAGCGGCGCACCTTCGAGCGCCAGTGCGCATGGCTGGAATCGTTGCCGCCCGAGCAGCGCGCGCGTTTGCTCGCGCCCTTTCAGCAAATCCGCATTCCGCCCGCGCTGGCGGCAAAGGATTGGGTGGGCTCGCCGCAGCCTTTCCTGGCGGAGCTGACCGCGTATCTCTGGTCCAGCAGCGAGATCGATCTCTTCCGGCGAGCGGCGCAGGAACTGCTGGCCGTTCCGCTGGATCAAACCCCGCAGACCAGCCGCCTGGCGATTGTCGTCGTCGGCAAGGATGCCGTTGCGCCCTGCCCGCAGCTCTTTCGCAAACTTGCGCCGCATGGGGTCACGCTGCACAACATGCAGTGGACTGCGGACACCCCGCGGCAACTTCATGCCGCGCTGCAGCATGCTGATGCGCAGGCTGTGCCATACACTCGCTGGTACATCGACGGTGGAGAGCCCTGGCAGCACGACGCCGACGCGGTCGATCTTCTCTCCTACGCTAAGCTCCGCCCAGTGCGCGAAAACGTGCTCGACCGTATGAACCGCTTCACGCAATCCGGGCCCGGCGGAGCAGAGGCGATGCGCAGCATGCTGACTGCGCTCACGCCCGCGGAGTCCGGCGCGGACGGCGTCACGCACGATCCGTTGATGCAGCACTTCGTCACGTCCTTGTTCGTCGAAGGGTCGGGCACGCAGATCTATAGCACATCCTTCGTGCAGTGGGCCGCGCGCGAAACGCTGCATCGCGCACAACCGGAGCAACTACTGGTACGCTTTGCGCCGCGCCAGCGGCAGCGCACGTTGAATCAGCTCTTCGATGCCGCGACGAATGTGGAAGTGCCGGATCCCGAAGGCTCACTCCGCGACGCTGACATCGCCGCCTATTACATCCTGCTCGATATGCTGCGCATCGCGGATCCGGCGCACATCACCTTCCTCGCCTGGCGGGAAGATCACGGTCACGCAGTCATCGTCTCGCCTCGCGCCCCCGCCGGAAAGAGCGATAATGCACCGCTCGATCTGAATATCGCCCTATCGAAATACGCTTAATGGATTCGTCATCTCGACCGGAGCCGTGACGCGGAGCGGCGCAGGCAAAGTGGAGAGATCCGCCTTTCCTCCGGTGCCACCGACTCACTTCACCTCAACCTCAGCCGCACCGCCCTCCACCTGCCGCGCGCGAAACATTCCCAGCGTGTTATAGCTCCACACCGGGTTGCTCGTCCGGCTCAGCACAATCACGCCGCCTTCGCCGCCCTTCAGCTTTGCGACTTCGCCACGGATCACATGTTCGGCCGCGGCGCGCGTGCTCATGCCCTTCAGTTTCACCAGCGCGCAGATTTCCTTTGCCGCGTCCAGCCGCATGAAATACTCGCCCACGCCAGTGGCCGACACTGCGCATGAATCGTTCGCCGCATACGTGCCGGCGCCGATGATGGGTGAGTCGCCGACGCGTCCCGGCAGCTTGCCCTGCATCCCTCCCGTGGAAGTACCCGCGCTGATGTCGCCCTGCACATCGCGCGCCACAGCGCCGACGGTGCCGAAGCGGTGCGCGAACGGCTTCACGCCATCGGACAGCATCGCGTGCGGCGCATCCGGAACGCCGGGCGGGCGCGACGGCAGCGGCTTGCCCTGCGCGCGCAGAACACCGAGCAGCTCCTGCCAGCGCATCTCCGTGAAGAAGTACGAGGGCGGCATCTGCTGGATACGCTGGCTGATTGCGAAAGTATCCGCTCCGGGTCCCACCATCATGACGTAAGGCGAATGCTCCATCACCGCGCGCGCCAGCATGATCGGGTTTTTCGTAGCGCTCACGCCCGCGACCGATCCTGCCTCCAGCGTCGCGCCATCCATAATGGCCGCGTCCATCTCGTTTTTGCCCTCTGCATCGAAGGCCGCGCCGCGCCCCGCGTTGAACAGCGGATCATCCTCCATTGTCTTGATTGCCGCTTCCACCGCGTCAATGGAACGGCCGCCCTTGCTGAGCACAGCGGCGCCAGCATTCAGCGCGTGCTCCAGCGACGAATGGTAAGCCGCGGCCGTGGCCGCATCCATGTGCTGCCATTCCTCCTCGCCACCGCCGCCATGCACCGCGATGGCCCACTTCTCCTTATGCGGAACAGCAGTCTGCGCCGGTGCCAGAGATGTGCCCACGAATGCGAAGCTCAGGAGAAGCGGGATTGCTTGTTGTAAATGCATTGTCATTCGCCTGCCCCGGCCATGCCCGGCAGTGTCGCCGTATCCAGTGTCTGGATATGGAGCGCGCTCTGCAGCGCCGTCGCATCCACGCTGCTCCTCAGCGCGACGGTGCGTGTCTCTCCCGGCAGCAGGGTGAATGCGTTGTCCGCCGGCGTCACGTCCTGATCGCCGAACGAGATCCATACGTCCCTCGCCAGCGTGTCGGCATGCAGCGTCAGCTCCAACCCCTGCGCAGTCTTAGCCACATGAGCCGTTACCTTTGCCTGCGGCAGCTTAAGATCACGAGCCATGTGGAAGTAAACAATCTGGCGGGAGACGGCTTTGCCAACTACGTTCATCGTGAATACCACGAGCGTTGTCGCGGGATCGGCGCCCTTCAGCAGCGCGTCGTCCGCCAGCGAGTTCACGTGCGTGCTCGACAGCGCTGCCATCGTCACCGGCGCCGTGGTCTCGGAGAGCACGCGGCCATCGAAGCTCATCACCTGCATGTGGATGCTGGTCTGCACCGGTGTGGTGCGATCGTTGATCGCGTACACATTTGTCGTGCCGTCCTGCCGGATCGGTGCGATCAGCAGATCGCTGTAGAAGCGCCGCGCGTGGAACTGCAGGGCCTTCCATCGGCCGAAGTAATCGACGCTGGCCCACGATGCCGCCGGCCAGCAGTCGTTGAGCTGCCAGTAGAGCGTGCCCATCGAACGCGGCCGGCTCGCCCGCAGATGCTCCGCCTCCAGTTCAATCGCCTCCGCCTGCATCGCCTGGCTGAGATAAACGAAAGAGGGAAAGTCCTTCGGCTCGCCGTAGTAGCGGCGAAGGTAAAGCAGCAGCCGATCGTTGCCGTTGCCGTTTGCGAACTTTTGATGCGCGCGCATCACCGCGGAGTTCGCCGTCTGCTCCTCGGGGCTAGCGAAGGCGCGGATCGTCCGCATGTCCGGCATGGACTGGAAGCCGTATTCCGAGACGAAGCGTGGTGTGTCCTTCAGGTAGTCCTCGACCGGAGCCGAACCCGACCACACATTCCATGAATGCACATCGCCGTTATCGTTGCTGTTCGCTTCGGTGTCGTGATTCGAACTCGGTGTGCTCGGCCAGTACGGGATCTCCGGATTCCCAACCGCCACCGTGCGTCTCAGGATGTCGTCAAACAGCAGCGACATGCCGGTCTCGATCCGCGAGCGTTCGTCTGGCGAGATGTTCTCCTTCAGCGCCATGCGGTCCGGCCATGCTTCCCATCCCGTTTCCACCTCGTTGTTGCCGCACCACAGCACCAGGCTGGGATGATCGCGCAGCCGGTCTACCTGTTCAATCGCCTCCTGCTCCACGTTCGCGCGAAACTCCGGATCATCCGGCGGGATCGCGCCGCCAAACATGAAGTCCTGCCACACCATCAAACCCAGCCGGTCGCATTCGTCGTAGAAGTCGTCGCTCTCGTAGTAGCCCCCGCCCCACAGCCGCACCATGTTCATGTTTGCATCGCGTGCGGATTCAAGAATCTGCCGGTGCTTCTCCGGCGTCACGCGATCGGGAAAGCTGTCGAAGGGAATCACGTCCGCGCCCTTTGCGAAGATCGGCACGCCGTTCACTTCAAAGCCGAAGCTCTTGCCCCACTGATCTTTCTCGCGCAACAGCCGCAAGGTGCGCAGGCCGGTCGCGCGTTCGGCGCTAAGCATCTCGCGCCCAATCCTCACCTTGGCGGAAAACTGATACAGGTTCTGCGGCCCATAGCCCACCGGCCACCACCGCTCCGGATGGCTGATCACCACAGGCACGTGCACCGTGTTGCTGCCGGGCACAAGCTGCGCGGCAATCTCCGGAACGGAAACATGCTCGCCCTTGGGTGTTGTATATGTCACAGTAACGGAGGCCTTACCCGCTGTCGACGCTTGCACATTCACCTGCACATCCAGCGATGCCGCATCTGCAGTCACGGAGCTCTGCATCACGTGCAGCGCATCCATCCGCGCCGCATCCCAGGTCTCCAGCCGCACTGGCTGCCAGATCCCCTCCGTCACATAGCGAGGTCCCCAGTCCCACCCGTAGTGATAGGCAGCCTTGCGGATGTAATTCGCCGTCTGCACGCCCTTCGGCTCGTCGCCAAAGGCAGAATCAAACTCGCCCGGCAACTGGTATGCGCGCTTCAGCGTGGCCGGAAGGAGCCGGCGGATGGGCGACTCGAAACTCACCGTCAGTTCGTTCGCGCCTGTGTGCAGCAGCGGCTTCACCGGCACGCGCCAGCGTCGGAACATGTTGTCCGCCACCAGAATCGTCTGCCCGTTCAGCCGCACCGTGGCGAAGGTATCCAGGCCCGCGAAGACCAGTTCCACGTGCTCGTGTGCCAGCGTCGCGGCATCCACGTTCAGCATCGTCCGGTACTCCCAGTTCGCCAGCCCGATCCACTGCAGTTGCGCCTCGTGCGCGCCGGCAAACGGATCGACGATTATTCCATTGCGCAGCAGGTCCATCTGCACCGTGGAGGGCACTTCGGCAGCGTGCCATTCCTGCGCTTTCGCATGTGCAGACGCATCCGGCGTAGAGGCTGCAAGGCGAAACTGCCATCCGTCCACCACGGTGCTTTCGCCCCGGCACTGAAGAGCACCAATCGCTCCAAGAAGAAAAGTGAAAACCGCCAACATAGCCGACCAGCGCTGCATGTACCCTCATATCTTTTGCTCAGGCTAACTTCGTTCTCTGACCAAATTCCGCCCGGCCAGATTTATAAATTGATCGTTCCAGCTTAATATGGACATTTCCCGGAAAATAAGCGCGGGTCAAGCCGCTTACTTTAACGCGTTGAGCATACTCCAGCGTTTTCAGAAGGCACGATGAAGAACCGACATCTCTCCATTGCGATTGCCGCGCTATCCTTGGCCAGCATCGCATCATGCGCTCTCGCGCAGAATGCGACCGCTCCCACCGCATCCACGCTGACGCCGGAGCAGATCGACGCGCAGTGGATCGCCGCGAACGGCAAGTACGATGCGGAGAGAAAGCGCATTCTCGCCGACGTCGACAAGACCATAGCGGCGGGTCCATTTCGCGATGACTGGCAGAGCCTGCGCGCCTATCAAGCCCCGGAGTGGTTTCGCGATGCCAAGTTCGGCATCTTCATCCACTGGGGCGTGTACTCCGTCGCCGGCTTCGGCAGCGAGTGGTACTCGCGCAACATGTACCAGCAGGACATGCCGGACTTCGCCCACCACGTCGTCACCTATGGGCCGCAGGCCACCTTCGGCTACAAGGACCTGATCCCGAAATTCACCGCCGAGCACTTCGATCCGAACGCGTGGGCGAAGCTATTCCACGATGCCGGCGCGCGCTACGTCGTCCCCGTCGCCGAGCATCACGACGGTTTTCCCATGTATGAGTCGAACCTCACCGACTGGTGCGCGGGCAAAATGGGCCCGAAGCGCGATGTGCTGGGCGACCTGGCTAAGGCTGTTCGCGCACAGGGCATGCACCTTGGCGCGTCTTCGCACCGCGCGGAGCACGACTGGTTTTTCGACGGGGGCCGGCACTTCGCCTCAGACGTGAACGATCCGAAATATGCGGCCTTCTACGGCCCGGCGCAGCTTCGCCAGCTCGATGGCGACAACAGCGACTCGCTGGCCCACGACTTTACCTATGTCTCGCCCGCCTTCATGGACGACTGGCTCGCGCGCACTGCGGAGATCGTTGAGCGCTATCATCCCGATCTCATCTACTTCGACTGGTGGGTGGGCCAGCCGGACTTCCGCACCCATCTCGCCCGCTTTGCCACCTACTACTACAACCACGGCGCCGCCGGGCACCAGCCCGTCGCGCTCTTCTACAAGTTGAGCGCGATGGCCGATGGCTCAGCCACCCTCGACCTGGAACGCGGCGGTCTCGCAGACATTCGCAAGCAACCCTGGCAGACCGATACATCGCTTTCGAACGCGTCCTGGGGGTACGTCGAAGGCGACACCTACAAGTCGACTGAGATGGTGATCCATCAACTCGCGGACGTCGTCAGCAAGAACGGAAACCTGCTGATGAACGTGGGCCCCAGGCCCGACGGCACCATTCCGGAAGGCGCGGCCAAGACATTGCTCGCCGTGGGTGAATGGCTCAAGGTAAACGGCGACGCCATCTACGGCACCCGCCCGTGGCGGCAGTTCGGCGAAGGCCCAACGCAGATTGAGGCGGGCCAGTTCCACGACAGCGAAACCAAACCGTACACGGCGGAAGATTTCCGCTTCACAACCAAAGGCGACGCGCTCTACGCCATTGAGCTCGCCTGGCCGAAGGACGGCGAAGCCGTCATCCGCGCACTCGCCTCAGGCGTCGGCACGCGTGCGATCGCTTCGGTCGAGTTGCTCGGTGCAACAAACGGCAACTCCGGCCAGCAGCTCACCTTCACGCAGCAGCAGGACGGCCTGCACATCCACGTTCCTTCGCAGCCCGTCGGCGACTACGCCTACGCGTACCGCATCACCTGGCGCTAAGCCAAAGGAGATTGATGAAACACCTGCTCGCCTGCCTCACGCTGCTCACCGCGACCGCCGCGCTCGCGCAGAACTTTACCGACGTAAAGCCGTCGCCGCAGCAGGTCGCCTGGCAGGACATGGAGATGGGCGCCATCCTCCACTTCGGCACCAATACCTTCCTCAACCGCGAGTGGGGCGACGGCACTGCGCCGGTCAGCGAATTCAATCCACAGCATGTCGATACCGATCAGTGGATCACGGCCGCAAAATCCGCGGGCATTCGCTACGTGGTGCTCGTCGCCAAGCATCATGACGGATTCGCGCTGTATCCCACGGCGCAGACCGACTACAGCGTCAAGTCGAGCCCGTGGCTCGGCGGCAAGGGCGATCTCGTTCGTATGGTTTCAGACAGCGCCCGCTCGCACGGCCTGCGCTTCGGCGTCTATCTCTCGCCCTGGGACCGTCACGATCCGCGGTATAAAGATCCCGCCGCATACGACAAGTACTATCTTTCCATGCTCGAGGAGCTGGCCTCGCACTACGGCGAGCTCACTGAATTCTGGCTGGATGGAGCGGGCAGCGCAGGACGCAAGTACGATTTCGACACCATCATCTCGCACCTCCGCACCTATCAGCCGAACGCGCTCGTATTCGCGGATGTCGATCTCTTCAAGTATGCAGACCTCCGCTGGGTCGGCACGGAGAGCGGCAAGGTAGACTTCGAAAACTGGAACGTAGTCGATCGCACCGGCTATCTCCGCTGGCGTCCCGTTGAAGCCGATACACCGCTGCACACCGACCACTGGTTCTGGCATCCCAACGACGAAGCCTCGCTCAAATCCATCGACGAGCTGGTCAAGGAGTACGACCAGACCGTCGGCCGCGGCGCTCAGCTTATGCTCGGCCTCGCGCCGGACAACACGGGCCTCCTGCCCACCGCCGACGTCGCCCGCCTCAAGGAATTCGGTGAGCGCATCCACCAGATCTACGGCAACAATCTCGCGTTGCACGGTAAAGACTCGAACGGCACCGAGGCCGCCTTTGACGGCGACATAAACACGTACTGGCAGGCGCCGCCTTCATCAGCGGGCAACAACGCGCCATCCATCCTGACCGTGCAGTTCGCACAGCCGGCCACGTTCGATCGCACCGTCACCATGGAGCGGCTCGATGACGGGCAGCACATCGCCGCGTACCGCATCGAAGCAGAAGAGAACGGCCTTTGGCGCGAGATCGCCCACGCTCAGGCCATAGGTCACAAAAAAATCGACATCTTTCCCGCCGTCACCGCAACCGCCGTACGCCTCACCCTGCTCGACAGCAACGGCCCGGCGCAGATTCGCGAGTTCCAGGTCTACAACGGCGGCGTCCCCTACTGAACATCTCCGAGGAAGTGAGAAGCACTATGTCCACCAGCACTCAGCAACGGCAATTTCCGCACCACATGCTACGCGAAATTCACGAGCAGCCCACGTCGCTTACTGCGGCGCTCAGCCATTACGTTCGCAACGGTGCGCTGGACGAAGCCTCGTTCGGCCCGGTCTATCAGTGGTTCCGCGACCATCATCAGGTTGTCTTCTCCGCCTCCGGCTCCAGCCGACATGCTTCACTCGCCGGCGAAATCATGATCGAGGACATCAGCGGCATGCCGGTCGATGTCGAATACGCCAGCGAATACATCTATCGCGAGATCAATACTCTCGCCAATCCCGGCATCATCGTCGTCTCGCAGTCCGGCGAGACCGCCGACACCCTCGCGGCTCTGCGCGAGGCCAATCGCCGCCGCCATGGCACCATCGCGGTGACAAATGTCGAGAACTCCACCATGGCCCGCGAGGCGGAGATCAGCCTGCCCACCTGGGCGGGCAGGGAACTGGCCGTGCCCGCAACCAAGAGCTTCACCGCGCAACTTCTCGTGCTCAACCTGATTGCGCTGGCATCCGGCGTGGCGCTCGAGACGCTCTCCGCAGATACCCTGACCGCGCACTGCAAAGACCTCGCAGCCCTGCCGGCTCTGATCTCCGGCCAGCTCGACAACTGGGAGCGCCAGATGGAGCAGATCGCGATGGCGCTGCAAAACGTGGAGACGTACCTCTATCTCGGCCGTGGCATTCACTACGCCATCGCGCGCGAGGGCGCGCTCAAGCTGAAGGAGTCAGCCTATCTGCAGGCGGAGGGCTACCCGTCCGGTGAGTTGAAGCACGGTCCCAACGCGCTGGTCGGCTCAACCGCAGCCATCGTCGCCATCGCCACCGTCGATCGCAGCGAGCCCGGCTCCGTCATTCGTTACGAGAAGAGCGTGCAGCTCCTGCGCGACCTCAAAAAGCAGGGCGCCACCGTCGTCGCGCTCGGCAACCACGGCGACGAGGAAGTCGCCGCCGCGGCGACGCATTTCGTTCCCATCGTGTCCACACGCGAACACCTGCTGCCGATCACCGAGGTGGTCCCGCTACAGCTCTTCGCGTACTTCTGCGCGGTGCAGCGGGGCATCGATGTCGACCGCCCCCGCAACCTGACTAAGGCTGTGCTGGCGGAGTAGTTGTACCGCTGACTCCGCCCGTCGCACAACTTGATTCTGCCGTGTCCACGAGCTTCTTTAGCGAATCAAGGAATGTGAAACGTACCAGCGCGGTAGGCTGTGCAGCATCCGCGATAGAGTGAAGTTGTGCTTGCTTGAAATCACCCATCAGTGGCGAGATATTTGAGCACCCACCGAGTGCTTGTAAGCCGATTTGGCCCAAATCGCCGAGTTGCTTGGCACGCAAAGCAGCATCGCTCATGCGAGGATTCTGCAGCATCTCGGCCGCCAGCGCCGGCGCAATGAGCTTCCATTCTTCAAACCGCGACGTCAGTCGAGCCTTAGCTTCTATGCTCTCTGACGTCTTGTTCAACACCGCATCCACATCCTGCGCAATCTCGAAGCGCGATGGCGGATCGGGCACCACCGTATCCACCAGCCGGTCCAGCGGCGTGTGTCCATCCGTGTGCTGCGCGTCGTAGCGTTCGCCGAAGCTCACTGGTTCGAGCACGCCCGCCAGCGTCGTCAGTGCCGTCGGATCCACCTGCCCGCTGATGCTTCGCCGCATCATGGCCGGCCCGGTCATGTGTTTCAGCCCCGCCTGCTCCAGCTCAATGGACATCTTTGGCAACCGTCGGTACATCGAGGCGACATCGCGGTCGGCCTGTGGCGACCAGAAGCGCTCCGCCATCACCGCGGTGCGCGGCCAGATGCGCGAGTCGATGGTGCGCTCGTTCAACTGCTCCGCCCACATGCACACCTCGCCGCCCAGGATCAGCTTCTGCTGCTCCGGTGTCAGCGTCGTGTCTGCCGGAATCGGATCGGCCAGGTAGTGCGCCTCGTTCGTCTTCATGCCGTCCAGGTAGTAGGGTGCGGAGAGGATTCCGGTATATCCCTGGCGCGCACCGGCAGCCAGCGAATCCACGCCGCGCCAGGACTGCACCATCACATCCTTCGGCAGCCCGGGCACCAGTACCTCGTCCCAGCCAATCGGCTTCTTGCCATGCCGCTCTACCAGGCGCACCACGCGCTGGCTGAAATAGGCCTGCAACTGTGACGTTTTCTCAAATCCCTTGCGCTTCATAAAGCGGGCGATGCGCGGGTTGTCGGTCCATACCTTTCCGTTCACTTCGTCGCCGCCGATGTGGAAGTACGCATCGGGGAAAATCTTTACCATTTCGCCGATGAAGCGGTTCAGAAACACATACGTGGCCTCGCGCGTGGGATCGAGCGCCTCGTCGTGTATGCCCGCCACATCCGGCAGATGGAACGGCCCCTTCGAGCTGCCAAGCTGGGGGTACGCTACCAGCCAGCTCACAGTGTGGCCGGGGATATCGAACTCCGGTACTACGCGAATGCCGCGTGCCCGCGCGTACGCCACCACCTCGCGCATCTGCTCCTGCGTGTAGAACTGCCCGTTCGAGCCAAGCCCGGTGAGCTTGGGAAAAATCTTGCTCTCCGCGCGGAAGCCCTGGTCATCGCTCAGGTGCCAGTGGAAGACATTCAGCTTCACCATCGCCATGCCGTCCAGCGTGCGCTCGATCTGGCTCACCGGCTCGAAGTGGCGGCTTACGTCGATCATCAGCCCGCGCCAGCGGAAGCGCGGCGTGTCCTCAATGCTCACCGCGGGAATCGTCGCGGCATTGTCCTTCAGCTCGACCAGTTGCAGCAGCGTCTCCATCCCGTGGAACGCGCCTACCACCGTCGCCGCCTGGATGGTCACGAGCTTCGGCGTCACCGTCAGCGAATACGACTCGTCCTCATTCACGGACTGCACCGCGCCGCCCGCCGCTGCAACGTCGATCACAATGCCGGCCGTGGAAGCGTCGCCGGCAATCTGGCTCGGAATGTGCGGCAGCGGCACGCCGCTTTCAAACTGCAGCCGCGTCATCATGCGCAGCGCACCGTCTTCCAGCCGCGCGTTGTGGAAGTGCAGATATGCCAGGTGCATTCCGGGCTGCAGAGCGAAGTTCCCGGTACCCGCTTCGAGTTTCGCCGGCAGCGGCATCAGTCCCAGCCCTGCCGCGCCCGTGTTCGCTGCCTGCTGACCCAGCACAGTGTTACCGCTCATCAGCGAGGCGGCCAGCACTCCCACCATCGCCATTCCACACACTTTCCCCGCAACACCGCACCAGCCGTCCCGCATCCACCAGCCTCCTGGGCATTCTTCGTCACACACGCAGTACTTTCATTCCGCGCTCTACAAAGGGCGCAATCATAGCATCCGTCGCGCCGGTATCGGTCACCAGCGTATGGATCTCCTGCACCGGGCAGATCAGCGCCGGGCTCACCTGCCCGATCTTGGTGTGGTCGGCCACGGCAATCACCTCGCGCGCCTGCCGCTGCATGGCACGGAAGATCACCGCCTCATCTGCCTCCAGCGTGGTTGCGCCGCGCTCCACGTCCAGTCCCACCACGTTCAGGAACACCTTATCCAGATACACCTGGTTGATGAAGTGCACCGCTGCCGGCCCGCTCAGCGAAAATGACCACGCCCACGGCAGCACACCGCCTGTAATGGAAGTCCGGATGCCGACGTGGTTGCACAGCTCCATGCCGATGTTGATTGCGTTGGTCACTACCTTGATATTCGTGCGATGACGGATCGCGCGGCCGATCTGGGTTGTGGTGGTGCCGGCCGTCAGCCCGATGGTCTCGTTCTCGTTGATCAGGTCCGCCGCCGCCAGCGCGATGCGCCGCTTCTCCTCGGCCGCGCGCTGCTCGCGTGCCTGGAACGATGTGTCATAGCGAAACGGTTCATAAAGCAGCGGCTCCACCAGCGTGGCGCCTCCATGCGTGCGCCGCACCAGCCCGCGGCGTTCCAGCCGGTTCAGGTCGCGCCGGATGCTCGGCGCCGAGGTCTCCGCAGTCGCCAGCAGGTCTTCAATGGTGGCTGACCCCTTCTGCAGAAGCAGCCGCATGATCTTCTCTTCGCGATCGTCTGTCTTTACGGACATACCAGTCTGCCGTTCTCAAAGGAAATCCAACTGCGTTGCACAAACGTTTTCCCTTCCCAATAGGTTCCACGCCACTTTGCAGGGGAAAATTCCGTGCGTCCTTGTCGCCCTCGCCCGTCATAATGAAGATCGGTTCCCGCAATCAGCGCCGGGTGAGTGAACGTGCCGATCTGCGCAACCAGGGAACTTCGCATGGCGCTCCGGTGTAGAGTGAAGGATTCTGGTCCCGAACCGCCGTCATGGTTTGCCAGAATGAGGAGGACACGGAACACGATGTCAAAAGCGATGGGCCAAGCCTACAACACGAAACTGCACCTGCGGGGCTAATTTTTGCTGATTTGAGGCAAAATGATCACAGAAGTGTCCAGCAAAACGGTCGAAGGTCAATTTTCGTTAGGGGTCGATCTCGGAGGCACAAACCTCCGGGTCGCCGCATATCGTGCCGGGAATCAGGTCGCCGAGCTGATTTCGCTCCCCACCCGCCTCACTCAGGGCCGCGAGCGAGTCATTCGCGATCTGAAGGAGGCCGTAATCACGCTGCGCTCCCGCTTTGGCGCACAGGGCGAGCTGCTGGGCATCGGCGTGGGCACTCCCGGACCGCTGGAGTTGCCGGCAGGTGTCATCCGGAATCCGCCAAACCTCCCCGGCTGGGACGGCTTTCAGCTTCGCGCCGGTATCGAGGAAGCCATCGGCGAGCCCATCTTCCTCGAAAGCGACGCCAATGCCGCAGCGCTGGCCGAATTCGAGCTGGGCTCTGCCCGTGCCGCCGGCATTCACTCGCTCTGCATGCTCACGCTTGGCACCGGCGTCGGGAACGGCATCATCCTCAATGACCGCATCTGGCATGGCAACAATGGCATGGCCGGTGAAGCGGGGCATCTCACGGTCGAGCCCGATGGATTGGCCTGCCCCTGCGGAAGCCGCGGCTGTGTGGAGCTTTTTGCCTCCGCCACAGGAGTCGTTCGCATGGCCAGAGAAGCGAACGATCCCATACTGACCGCCGCGCTCCCGAGAGACTCCGCGCAATGGACCTCCCACGCCATCGCCGATGCCGCGACCGCCGGAAATGTCACCGCGATTGCGATCTTTGAGCGCGTCGGCCGTGCCGTCGGCCTTGCGCTTGCCAGCACCGCCAACATCCTCAACCTGCCGCTCTACGTCGTCGCCGGCGGCCTCTCCAACGCGTGGGACCTGTTCGCTCCCGCCATGTTCGCCGAGATGCGCCTGCGCAGTTATGTCTTTAGGCCCACGGAGGCCGCACCCGGCGATCCGCTCGACACTCCCGGAAAAAGCTTTGTCCGCCGCGCCGAGCTAGGCTCGGATGCCGGAATCCTCGGCGCCTGCCTTCTGCCCTTCACCCGCGATGAAGAAGCGCTGGGCCGCCACCTTGTCCAAACCACACAGATATCCTGAAGGAAGGCTTTGCAGCATGGTCACACGCCGTACATTTCTGGGAACGCTCTCACTCGCCGCCTGTTCCGGCCTCGCCCTGCCGCGCGGCTTCTCTGAAGGCCTTCTACCCTCCACCGATCCTCAGGACGACGTCACACGCCACGTCAACCTCATTATCGGCACCGGCGGCCACGGGCATTGCTTCCCCGGCGCCACCGTCCCCTTCGGCGCCGTGCAACTCAGCCCCGACACCTACGACGACGGCTGGGACTGGTGCGCCGGCTATCACCGCAGCGACACCTCCATCATGGGCTTCACCCATACCCATCTCAGCGGCACCGGCTGCGGCGATCTGCTCGACATTCTCGTGATGCCGCGCACGGGAGAGGTCAAGCTCGAGCCCGGCACACGCGAGAACCCCGATGCCGGCTACCGCTCCCGCTTCTCGCACGAGGACGAAACCGCCGAGCCCGGCTACTATTCCGTTCTGCTCAAGGACACCAACATCCGCGCCGAGCTTACCGCCACCGAGCGCACCGGCCTCCACCAATACACCTTCCCCGCGGACGCAAAGAACGCGCACTTCCTCATCGATCTCTTCCACTCCTACCAGAGCCCGAAGGATCCGGTGCAAACCGCCCAGCTCACCATTGATCCCGCGCAGCGCCTCATCACCGGCGGCCGCACCGTCAACTCATGGGCGCCCGGCCGTCAAATCTACTTCGCCATGGAATTCTCCGTCCCCTTCGCCAAGGCGCAGATCTACTCCGATCGCAAAGCAATCGACGGCACCACCAGCAAAGGCAAGGTCCTGCAGGCCGCCGTGCACTTTGACCCGCCCGTCAGCGGGCCTGTTCACATCCGCTGCGGCATCTCTGCCGTCAGTGCAGACAACGCGCTAAAAAATCTCCGCGCCGAGCAGAAGGATTGGGACTTCGCCGCCACCCGCGCCGCCGCCAACGCCGCATGGCAGCGCGAGCTCAGCCGCATCCGCATTGATGGCCCCACGCCCGACCAGCAGGCCATCTTCTATACCTCGCTCTACCACATGATGTGCGCGCCCACCCTGATGGACGACGTGAATGGCGAATACCGCGGCATGGACAATAAGGTCCACACCCTGGCCGCAGGCGAGCACAACTACTCCACCTTCTCGCTGTGGGACACTTACCGCGCCTGCCATCCCGCCTACACGCTGTTCCAGGCGGATCGCGTGCCTTCGCTTGTCAACTGCCTCATCGCCATGGCGGAGCAGAGTCCCGCCGGCATGCCTGTATGGCCGCTGCAGGCCGAAGAGACCGGCACCATGACCGGCTATCACTCCGCCAGCGTGATGGCAGAAGCCTGCGTGAAAAACTTCCCCGGCATCGATTGGGAGCGCGCCTACAAAGTCATGCGTAAGCGCAACATGGACGACAACTACCGCGGCCTCGCCTTATATCGCAAGGACGGTTACATTCCCGCCGATCTCGAAGACGAGTCCGTCTCGAAGACGCTCGAATACGATTACGGCGACTGGGCCTGCTCGCAGGTGGCGAAGAAGTTGGGCCGCAGCGACGATGTCGCCATCCAGCTCCCGCGCTCCAAAAACTACCAGCACCTCTTCGACAAGCAAACGCTCTTCATCCGCGCCAAGCTCGCCAACGGCGAATGGACTACGCCCTTCGACCCCAAGGAGATGGGCCACACCAAAAAATATCGCGACTACACCGAATCAAACGCTTGGCAGACCACCTTCGGCATCCAGCACGATGTCAACGGCATCATCGAGCAGTTCGGCGGACGCGAGCCCTTCCTCAAGAAACTCGACGAGCTCTTCAACCAGAGCTCCGCGTTGCCCGCCGACGCGCCGCCCGACATCGCCGGCCTCATCGGCCAGTACGCGCACGGCAACGAGCCATCGCACCACATCGCGTATCTCTACCTCTGGGCCGGCCAGCCATGGAAGACGCAGGAGCGCATCCGCCAGATCCTCGACACGCTCTACCACAACGATCCCGACGGCCTTGCAGGCAACGAAGACTGCGGCCAGATGTCGGCCTGGTACGTGATGAGCGCGCTCGGACTCTACGCCGTCGATCCGGCGAGCGGCACCTATGTGCTCGGCACGCCGCTCTTTGAGAGCGTAAAGGTGAATATTGCCGGCGGCAAAACGCTCACCATCGAAGCGAAGCGCACCAGCCCCTCGCAAAAGTACGTGCAGTCCGTCGCGCTCAACGGCAACACGCTCAATCGCCTGTGGGTGCACCACGCCGAGCTGGCGAGCGGCGCCACCCTCACCTTCACCATGGGCGACCAGCCCAACCAGCAGCTTGGCGTCGATCCGAAGGTCGCTCCGCCGTCTCTTACTGCATGAGTACGAACCCCGGCACAACGCGCCGCGCCTTTCTGGGCACCGCCGCTTCGATTGCTGCAGCCGCGGCCGCGCCGCGCCATCTCTTCGCGCAAATTCAACCGACCGATCTCCACCAGCGTCCCGCGCCGGCCGATCGCCGCTTCTCAAGCCCTGCTGTCGAGGCCGCCATCACCCAGGTTGGCGCGAAGATTGCCGATCCCGAGCTGCGCCTCATGTTCGGCAACTGTCTGCCCAACACGCTGGACACCACCGTTTCTCCCGGCACCTACCAGGGCCATCCCGATACTTTCGTCGTCACCGGCGACATCGACGCGATGTGGCTGCGCGACTCCTCCGCGCAGGTCTGGCCCTACCTCCGCTTCGTGCGCGAGGACAAACAGCTCGCCTCGCTCATCGAAGGCGTCATTCGCCGCCAGAGCCGATGCATCCTCCTCGATCCGTACGCGAACGCGTTCATGCGCACGACCTCCGACAAGCCGCTCTCCTGGGCCGTGCATGACGAAACCGACATGTTTCCGGGCGTAGGCGAGCGCAAGTGGGAGGTCGATTCGCTCTGTTACACCATCCGGCTTGCGCACGGCTATTGGAAGGCCACCGGCAGCGTCGCTGTACTGGACTACGACTGGCGTGAAGCCGCTCATCGCATCGTCAACACCTTCCGCCAGCAGCAGCGCAAACAGAATCGCGGCTCCTATCACTTCCAGCGCAGCTCGCCGGTGCCCACTGACACCGTGCCCCTTGGCGGCTACGGTAATCCGGCGCGTCCCGTCGGCCTCATCTACTCCATGTTCCGCCCGTCGGACGACTCCTGCATCTATCCGCTCTTCATCCCGGCAAACCATTTCGCCGTCGTCAGCCTGCGCCAGCTCGCGGAGATGGGCAGCGCCGTGCATGATGCCGCTCTCGCGACCGAAGCTACCGCCCTCGCCAAAGAAGTCGCCGCCGCCCTCGCGCAGCATGGCCACACACGAACCATTAGCGGTGACACAGTGTGGGCCTACGAAGTCGACGGCTACGGCAACACGCTCTTGATGGATGACGCCAACGCGCCCGGCCTGCTCTCGTTGCCTTACCTGGGCTGCTGCGCCGTCAGCGATCCGGTCTACCAGCGCACTCGCGCCTGGGTCTTGAGCCTCGACAATCCATACTTCTTCCGCGGCAAAGCGGGTGATGGCGTCGGCGGCCCGCACCAGGGCCTCAACTACATCTGGCCCATGTCCATCCTCTTCCGCGCCTTCACCAGCACCAGCGATCAGGAGATCCGCACCTGCCTCCGCACGCTGCGCGACACCACCGCCGGCACCCACTTCATCCACGAATCCTTCGAGAAGAACAACGCCGATGACTTCACGCGCGCCTGGTTTGCCTGGGCCAACACACTCTTCGGCGAGCTCATCCTGCACTTCGCGGACACGCGCCCCGCCATTCTCAGCAGCGCCCTCTAGCGCAACGAAAAGAAGAACCTGAAGCCGTGGGCAGTGTAACGAGACGCGGGTGCCCCATCCTGAGCGAAGCGAAGGGTGGGATACGTGGCTTCAAGCCGCAGACCGGCTGAGTGCTTCATAGCCAACCACTTCTTAGCTACGATGGATCCATGCCCCAGTCCATCGCCGTAGTCGACGCCTTCACCGCCGAGCCCTACCGCGGCAACCCCGCCGGCATCTGCGTGCTTCCCGCTCCCGCATCCGACGAGTGGATGCAGTCCGTCGCCCTCGAGATGAACCACGCCGAGACTGCCTTCTTAGTCAAGCGCGAAGCAGGCAATCAAGACGGTTACAACCTCCGCTGGTTCACGCCAGGCGGCGAGGTCGATCTCTGCGGCCACGCCACACTCGCCAGCGCGCACTATCTCTGGGAGACCGGCGCGCTCGCCGCCGGAGAGCAGGCGCGTTTCCATACCCGCAGCGGCCTGCTCACCGCGGACCACCTTCTTCTCGACGGCCAGCCGTGGATTGAGCTAGATTTCCCGTCCGAGCCCGCTCAGCCGGTGACAACCGCGCCAAATCTCGCCGCCATGCTCGGCGCGGAACCCATCTTCGTCGGCCGCAACCGCATGGACTATCTTGTCGAGCTGAAGGACGAGGACACAGTCCGCAAGCTCCAGCCGGACTTCAAGCAGATCGCCGTCTTTTCCAGCGCCGAGGACGTTCGCGGCATTATCGTCACCGCAGCCGGCACACACGGCGAAGCCGAAGTCGTGTCCCGCTACTTCTTCCCGCGCTACCGTGTCGACGAAGACCCCGTCACCGGCTCCGCTCACTGCGCAGTTGCGCCTTACTGGATTCCGCGCCTCAAGAAGCAGGAGATCGTCGCCTACCAGGCCTCCGCACGAGGCGGATGGCTGCGCCTTCAACTCGCCGGCAACAGAGTGAAGCTCCGCGGCCAGGCTGTCACAACACTGCGCGGCGAACTTGCACACGCGCCACGTTGAGCTATCGCGGCAGCTTCAACTGCTCCGCCGCCGGCACGTCGCCCTCCGGCCGGAAGCACGCGCGGCATCGCGCCTCGTACACGCCCGCCGCACCCACCACCACAAGCTGCTGGTTCGTTCCCAGCCGTTGCGTGTGGATCGCCGGCGAGCCGCACAGCATGCACACCGCGGAGAGCTTGGTCACCTCATCGGCCATCGCCATCAGCGCCGGCAGCGGCGGAAAGGGCTCGCCCGCAAACGTGGTGTCCAGCCCTGCCAGCACCACGCGCTTGCCCGCATGCACCAGGTCCATCGCCAGCACCACCAGCGAGTCATCGAAAAACTGTGCCTCATCGACGCCCACCACATCGACCGTATCCAGGGCAGGGAAGAGCGCTTCGCGCAGCCGCTCCACATCGCGCACCGCTCGCGCCTCAATCATCTGCGCACCGTGTGAAGCAATCGCATCCGGCTGGTAGCGCATGTCGATCTCCGGCTTGAAGCACGCAACGCGCAGCCGCGCAATCTGCGCTCGCTTCAGGCGACGGATCAGCTCCTCGCTCTTGCCGGAAAACATCGGGCCCGTAATCACTTCCATGCGGCCCACTTCCATGCGGCCCGGCTCGATGCGCGGCGTTTCTGTTTTGTTCTGTCCCGTCATCGTCATGCGTGGTGTATTTGGATTTGAAGTGTACGAGCTAAGCGGAGATAAGCACCACGGCCGCCAGCGCCAGTCCCATGCCTGCCGCCTGCGTGCGCGTCGTGCGCTCCTTCAGCAGCACCGCCGCCAGCAGAATCGTTGACGCAGGATAGAGCGAGCTCAGCACCGCCGCAATATCCAGCCGCCCCAGCCGCGTCGCCAGCGTGTAGAAGGTATTTCCGCTCGCATCGAAGATGCCCGCGATACCGATCAGCCCCAGCACCGCCCAACCGGGCCACGACAATCGGGGCTTAGAAGATGCGGATGCTGACAACGCCGGTTCGGTCTCCCGGCGCGTGCCGCTCGCCCGCCGTATGCCGATCAATGTCACGATTGCCGCCAGCGTGGCGCTCGTGATACGCGAACACGCCAGCGGCCACAGCACGCCGCCGCGTCCGGCCAGCTTCAGAAATATATACAGGCAGCCAAAGCTTCCGCCCGAGATGGCTCCCAGCACCACCGCCTGCTTCGAGGTCGGCGATCCCGGCGCGCGCGCAATCATCCAGATCGCCGCGCCCGCCAGCACAATCCCTGCAACCTGAGGAAGTCGCGGCAGCCCCTCGGTTGAGAAAGACCACACCACCGGGAGCACCGCGGCCAGCACGCCGCTCACCGCCGCCGTCAGTCCCATACCACCCAGCGCCAGCGCCTTGTACAGCACCATCACTCCGGTGCCGCACGCCACTCCGGCCAGCGCTCCGTACACAGTCGATTGCGTATCCGGCCACTTCGACGCGTGGATCAGCGCCAGCGACACCAGCAACGCCAGGCTCAGCAAATGCGACAGCGTCACCACGGCAGGGGAGGGCAGCCGTCGCGCCGCAACGCCGCCCACAAAATCGCTCGTCCCCCAGATCGCTGCCGAAGCCAGGCTCAGCGCGACGGTAGCCGCGCCGCCGCCCATCGCCAACAACATCACTGCGTGGCGGCCGTCGGGTAATAGCCCAGGGGCGCAAGCACTTCCAGATTGGGCCGCTCTACATGTACGTCCAGCGTGCGCCGCCGTCCATCAATCGTCGGCAGATGGCTCAGGAAGCCAAGCGTGTATTGCGTGCGCGCTTCCCGCGCGATGATCTGGAAACTGCGCTGCATACCCTCGGAGGAAAGCTGCGCTTCCAGCACGCCGCCGGTCGCCTGCTGATACCGCGGCAGCACATTTTCAGCCGGAATCAGCGGCACGTGCACCCGGTCCAGGTAGCCGATGCCCCAGGTCGCCGCATCGCCCACCATCGTTCCATAGACGAATTCGTTGTTCCCCTGCAGGAAGCGGATGACCTCACGCACGTTCGCCTTCGAGCGCACATCCTTGCCGTCGCTGATCACATAAATAATGCGCCGCCGGTCCCTGGGCCGCGACTGTAGTGCCGTCCCGGCCGCCAGGATGGCGTCGGAGAGCGTATGCGCCTCGCGCGGAAGGTTTAGATCAAAGCCGGGTCGAGCATTGCCGTTCACATTCGGGTCCACAGCCTTGCCGTTAATCGTCGGCCCCGTCATTCCCAGCGGGCCGCCCATCTGCGGGCCGCCCATCTCCGTGCCTTCCTTCTTCGAGCGTTCCAGCACTGCCGGCAGCCGGTCGCCCTGCGTTGCCGTAAAGGTCGTCTGCTCGGTCACGCCGTTGCCGTAGGTGAACACCGCCGCTTCATCCTGCGGTGTGAAGGCGCCCTGAATCGCGGAGAGGCTCTCGTTCACCTTCTTCATCGTGTCCTTGGGCATGCTCTGGTCAATCACGAAAGCGACCGAAAGCGGCACCGGGTCCACGCTGAAGTAATTGATGTGTTGCCGCTGGCCATTTTCGTAGACGCGGAAATCGCGCCAGGTCAGCCCCGCTACCTGATGGTGGTTCTTGTCCAGCACCGTGGTCGGCACAATCACTTGCGTAGTCTGCATCACCAGGTGGAATTGCTTCGCTTCCTCCCGGGTCTTCGGAACATACGGAGCCTCCTGCTGCGGCGGTCCGTCAGGATTGGGAGCGTTCGTCTGCGGCGGAGCAGGCGGAGCCTGCACCTGGTCCTGGTCGCTCGACGCCTTACCCGGTGCCACCTGTCGCGTTAGATTGCGCAGATCATTCGGGCCCTGGCTCTGCCCCGCGCCGGGCGCATCCGGCACGCTCTGCTGCGAACCGCTCTCCTGCTGCGCACTTGGGCCATCCGGCAGCGAGCTGCTGCCATTCTGCTGTGCCGCCCCTGCCGCCAGCCCCGCCAGGGAAACTGCCGCTACCAGACTCCACGCCAACTGCTTTCCGCCCAAGGCTCCTCCAACATATTCGGGCTATCCCGTCGCCTGCGCTTCACCTACGCAGGACTGCGTCGGGATATGGCAATGACGCGATGCCCGCGGCCAAAAACTCCATTGTCAGCCTACCAGAGAGACGTACTCCGGATGGACCGGTTAACTTGTCGGCTCGCGCTATCGTCTAATAGGAGACGATCATGCGCCGCATCCTCACCTTCCTCATTCTTTCTGCCGTATTCGCCGTCCCCGCGGCACGTATCCACGCCCAGGCCGCCCCCTCGCCCGATGCCGCCCCGCAGGGTTTGCCCGGCGATCCCAACGGCAACGACGACACCTCACAATCCGTCGCCACCTTTCGCCAGAACGTCAACCTCGTCTCGCTCTACTTTGATGTGCGCGACAAGAAGAACCTGCTCATCCCGCACCTCACCCGCGACGACTGCCAGGTCTTCGAGGACAAGCAGCCGCAGACGCTCAAGAACTTTGTCGCCGAGGTCGATCAGCCGCTCACCCTCGGCCTCCTGCTCGACACCTCAGGCTCGCAGCAGAACGTTCTGCCGCTCGAGCAGGACACAGGCTCCCAGTTCCTGAAACGCATCCTGCGCCAGAAGGACCAGGCCTTCCTCGTATCCTTTGATGTCGATATCGACCTGCTCTCCGACTTCACCTCTAACGCCAGTGAACTCGCCCGCGACATGCAGAAGGCGCAGATCAACGTCGGTACTGGCGGCGTAACGACCGGCCCGCTGCCTACCGGCGCGCCGCGCGGCACTCTCCTCTATGATGCGGTGGTCCAAGCGGCGAACGACAAGCTCGCCGGCGAGACCGGCCGCAAGGCCATGATCCTCCTCACCGATGGCGAGGACCAGGGCTCCACCCACAAGCTGCGCGACGCCATCGAAGCCGCCCAGAAGGCCAACTCCATGGTCTACGTGATCCTGATTGCCGATCGCGGCTTCTACGGCGGCATGTACTCCATCGGCTACTCCGGCGACTACGTCATGCATCAGCTCGCCGACCAGACCGGCGGCCGACTCATCAACGTGGGCAACAACGGAAAGAAGCTGGACGCCGCCTTCCAGCAGATCGAAGACGAGCTGCGGACCCAATACGTCGCCAGCTACACCCCCAGCAATAACAAGCCCGACGGCACCTATCGCAAGGTCGACATCCAATGCCGCCAGCGCGAGGAACCCCTTAAAGTCCAGTCCCGCAAGGGCTACTACGCCATCGCCGCGGAAAATTGATTCAAACGCATCTCGTCGGCCCGACCGGAGCCGCCGCCCGAAGAGCAATCGGCGCAGTGGAGGGGTCTGCTGTTCTTTTGGCCCTATCGTCGCGTCCCTTGAGCAGTACCACTCTTTGATTACGAAAGTAATCGAGAATTCCACCCCGTCCGTTGTATACTGAACCAGCGTTCGAATTGGACAGGTTTTGCTAGTTCTGTATCTGCAGTTCTCTACTTGCCGAGACCGATCTTGAATTCAGCGTCACAAACTCAGCAGTAAAGGACTTAAGCAATATGGAACAGGGAACAGTGAAGTGGTTTAACGATGCCAAGGGCTTCGGATTCATCAGCCGCCAGAGTGGCGAGGATGTTTTCGTGCACCACACCGCCATTCAGGCGCAGGGCTTCCGCACCCTCCAGGAGGGTCAGGCAGTTCAGTTCAACGTGGTGAAGGGCCCCAAGGGCTGGCAGGCAGAGAACGTTCAGCCTCTCTAAACCACACCAGCAGAAACACAAGAGGGACGGCTTCGGCCGTCCCTCTTGTCGTTTGCGGCTTCGCTTTCACGCTATGGCTCATCTAGAGCCATGCGAACTCTACTCGTCGTCATCCCGACCGGAGCGAAGCGTAGCGGAGGGATCTGCTGTTTGTTGGGGCGGGCATCTCGAACAGATACAGATTGAGCTTCGCTGCAAAAGCAAGCGTGAGCGACTAAAGGGAGCGAGCCTCACCACCCGCGCCGCAGGCGCCTCTGCCCGTGCGGCAAGCACCCGGAGGGCGAGTCCTAATGCAGCACATACCCCACCGGCTGTAGAGGCTTCTTTTCCAGCGCCTCTCCGCTCATCTCCAGAATGCTCAGCTCGATATTCAGGGAGATCGCATCCAGCGCTAGATCGTTCTCGTCGCGGTTGAAGGGCATCTCCAATTCGGAAGCCAGCGAGTCCAGCGCGATAAACGAATAAGCCATCAGGATCGCCACCGCCGGCGTCATCCACTCAATCGAATCGACCAGGCCAAACGGCAGCAGCGCGCAATAGAAGTAGACAACGCGATGAATCATCACCGAATAGGCGAACGGTACCGGCGTCGAAGCAATTCGCTCGCAGCCGCCGAGGATGTTCGACAGCTCCACCAGGTTGTGGTCAAACGCCGACATCGTGATCTCGCCCAGTGCGCCTTCTTTGTATCGATCTGTCACCCATTCGCCCATCGCGCGCAGGATGATGAACGGCTTGTACCGCGCCCGGTCGACTTCCTCGGCCAGCGCCGGCGCTAGCAGCTCGGCGCTCCGCGCAAACGTATCGCCGCGCAGTTGGTCGCGCATCGCATAGGTGAAGGCCACCAGCATGTTCAGAAATTCGCGCTTGCCCCCTGCGTCGCCTGTCATGGTCAACGCCTGCCGCGTAAGCGTGCGCATGGTGTTCACCAGCGCCCCCCACAGCTTGCGTCCCTCCCACCAGCGATCGTAAGCAGAGCTGTTACGAAATCCTAGGAAGAGCGCCAGCGCCACGCCCACCAGCGTGAAAGGCGTCGCATTCAGCGGCACCTTCTGCTGAAACAGCTTGCCCTCGGTGAACACCGCAATCACGCTCAGCGCCGCCACGATGATGAGCTGCGGCAGCATCTGCTTCATCATGGAGCCGCGCCACACAAACAGCAGGGTCCACCAGTTTTTCCTTGAACGGACGATCATCTTGTTTTCGGTCGGGCAAAAATGAAGGGCAGCAGTATCTTATCCTGCTGCCCTTCCTGATTCATGACAATCCGCTCAGGCGGCCACTGCCTCAACCTCCTCCACCTGCAGCGGCCGGAAGCTTCCGCTCGCCGGGTCCAGGCAGTAGATCTGCCCCGTTGATATCTCGTACACCCATCCGTGGACCCGCAGGCTGCCTCGTCGGAGCGCCCTCGCCACACATGGATGCGCGCTCAGGCTGCGCAACTGCGCGATCACGTTCAGCTCCGTCAGCACCCGCAGCCGCTCCTCCTCCGGCCACACCCGCGGATCCTGCATCACGCCGCGGAACGCATGGGCCATCGGCCCGGCGTGTTCCAGCCACAGGCGCATCAACGGCAGGTCATGCAATCTGCCTTCATCCAGCAGCGCCCGCATCGCGCCGCAATCGGAGTGTCCGCACACAACAATGTCCGGAACCCGCAGCGCCCGCACCGCATACTCCACCGTCGCCGCAACCCCGCTTGCCGTCTCCTCCGGCGGAGGCACAAGGTTCCCGGTGTTGCGGCAGCACAAAATCTCTCCCGGCGCGCATTGCGTAATCATCTCCGGCATCACACGCGAGTCGGAGCAGGTGATGAACAAGGCTTTCGGCTCCTCGCCGTTCTCGAGCTCCGCAAAATGCCGCGAGTGCCGCGCGAAAACCGCGGACCGAAACATGGCATACCCTGCAAGCAGTTGCTGCATAAGAAAACTCCTTGAGCGCACGTTGGCGCTCTGCTGGTCGGACGACAAGCAGGCAAAGATGCGCGCGAGCAAAATGCACGCCCATCTCGATTCAATAGGTAGGCTTTCTATGCAGCGGGAGGCGCGCGACTCGGTCTCGTAGAAAGTGAAGCGCCGGTCAGCACCCTTACGTGCTCGTGCACAGCCACGCTGTGCGCAAACCCCGGCGGAACAACGCACGCCGCCCGGAACAGCGAAGCAGAAGCCGACGTCCGCGGCAGTGCATGCACCAGCCGCGGATGCGAGACACGCCGCAGATGCGCAGGAACGAATGTTTCAGCGCTCTCCTGAGCGACAGCAGCCTGCGAAGATTCCGCGCTGCTTACGTCCGCATGCCCCGCGTTCTTCCAGTTCGAAGCAGCACCCGCCGGCAGCAGCGCGCCCAACCCAAACAGGGCTGCGACAAGCCAGAGCCGAAACGATGCGGAACTGCGACGGGACATACCTGATTGTGAGACGCCCGTTACGCTGCGCGAGTGAGCATGTGTGTCTGTGGATAAGAGAAGCGGCGCAGAAAACAGGTGCGGCGCCAGCTCTTGGCGCCGCCAACGAACCACCGCCAGATCCTGGTCAGCTCTTCGGCGGTCCGCCAGGAACAGGGTTGTAGTCCTCACGTTTGCGCCCTGGCACAACCTTCGGCTGAGCCTTCGCGGGCTTCTTCTTCTCGCGTTTTCCGGTATTTTTGTTTCCCATACGCTGAGTCTACCTGCAGCCGCACTCTACATTCCGAATCTTTGCCGGTAAGCACTCGGCGAAACCCCGGTGTGCCGCTGGAAAATTTTCCGGAAGAACACCGCATCCTGGTACCCGACTGCATCGCTGATCTCCTGCATGCTGCGATGATCGTTCTCCAGCAGGCGCTTGGCCGCCGCGACTCTCAGCTTTTGCAGATAGATCAGTGGACTGTCGCCCGTAGCTTGTTTGAAGCGGCGAATGAAATTGCGCGGGCTCATCCCGACGCGTTCAGCCGGCTTTTCTAGCGGGAAGCTCTGATGAAAATTCTGGTGCAGCCATTCCTGCGCAGCGGAGATGTTCTCATCCGTATGCTCGGTCTTCAACGGCACAATCGCGAATCCCGCCTGCCATGCCCGCGGCATCTCGATCAGCAGCGCCTTCGCGCTCTGCATCGCAACCTCGTGGCCGCAGAATCGCGCCACCAGATACAGGCTCAAGTCGAGCGCCGCATTCACCCCCCCGCCGCAATAGAACCCGCTGTCCTCGGTCACCATCAACTCCGGCATCCAGTGCACGTCCGGATATTTCTCGCGGAAGCGCTCCGCCAGGCTCCAGTGCGTCGTCGCGCGCTTCCCGTCCAGCAGGCCCGTCGCGGCCAGCAACCCAACGCCGGAGCAGACACTCGCAATCGCCGCTCCCCGTTTGTGCCAGCGCCGCAGCCACGGCACCACCGGCGCATTGCGTTCCACCACATCCTCGATGCCTAGGCCCGTGGATGGAATAAAAATGAGGTCCGTCTTGCGCACGTCCTTCAGCGCCATTCCCGGTTGGATATCGATTGGTCCGTCGCAGTGCACTGCGCGCCCGTCCACGGATGCGGTGGACACCTGGAAATGGCAAACCGGCTTCTGTCCCGTGAAGTTGTTCCACAATGTGCCGGTATGACGGAAAACTTCCATGGGCCCCGTGGCCGTAGAAGAAAAAGTCTGGTCGAGAAACAAGATCGTGACATTCGTCATCGGCAACTTCCTTACGATACCGAAATGAATAACTGCTGGGACGTGGCCGGATAACCTATGTAGGATGGCACGTCTGCCATCTTGAAACAAGCCTTCACTCCACCTATCTTCGACTTAGTCAGATAGACAACAACTCATCGAGGAAAGATGGAGGTGACTTATGAAGAAATATCTTATCGAGCGGACTATTCCCAGCGCCGGAACTATGGACCGCGAGCAACTGCAGCAAGCCGCGGCCAAGTCCAACCAGGTTCTTCATCAGCTCGGGCCCCAGATCCAGTGGGTGGAATCTTATGTCGCAGACGAAAAGCTCTTCTGTATCTATCTGGCTGAAGACGAGGCACTCATCCATCAGCACGCCCGGATCAGTGGCTTCCCGGCAACCAAGGTCACGGAAATCAGCAAGACCATCAATCCGATGACTGCGGTACCGGACTAGTCAGACGGCAGAAGACTTAGAAATACTTTTCCGTTCTCTTGTAACTCGCTTCTTGTAACGCATCCCTGTACATCGACGGCAATTGTTAGCTTTTGAACATTCCTTATGAACCAAGAACTCCAAGAGTGAGTGAAGGACGAACAGATGAATTCCCAACAGCACAAGCAAACTCTCCGAGTGCGCCTGCTCGCCATGGCGAGACTATCGCAACGCGCTCTCGATGACTCCATCAAGGGATACGCAATGCGCAATCTCGATTTCGCCCGGCATGTTCGTGAGGCAGACAGCGAGATCGAAGGACACTACCGCCGCATCAAGGAATTGTGTCGCGAGGTCACAAACGCCGGTATCGCCACGCCTTCGGACTCTCGCTTTGCATTGGCCGCCGCCAGCATCAACACGGCTCTTCGCGTCACCTACACCGCTGCGGCAGAAATCGCGCAGGACAGCGTGCGCATGCTCGAAGGCAGCGGAATCCATGGCTGCGCGGCGCTGGAGACGATGGGGCGAGTCGTGAATGGATCCATACGGCTGTGCGTTGTCTCTCTATTCGAAGAGAATGCTGGTCATGCAAAGGCCGCGATTCGGCGTCAGGAATGCCTGCAGCTTCGTGAGCTCACGTCCATCGACTCGCATCCGCACATCGGCCGCTGGGCCGGCGCACAGGGCGATTTTGAACGGTCGGTGATTCGCAGCCTTACCGAAGTGGCGAAGCAGACTCAGGAGATGGCCGACATTATTCTTTTCTGGCTGGAAGGGAATTCGTGCCTGGCAGCGTCAGCCGGCGAGAGACATCTCCCGCTCGAATTTCCGACGCGAGAGCACGGAGAGGTTGCCACCCTGTCATACCTGCAATCGATCAGGACGCCCATTCCGAAGAGCCGCCAGAGCTTTTCCTGTTGAACAAGCGCCTGCGTCCCCCCACCGGGAGGCAGGCGCTCACATCTCAGACATCGTTCCCCAGATGGAAGATAGGCTCCGCGCCCGCCGCCCCCGAGAGTAGCGCCACCTCTTCATGCTTCTCCAGCGGCTTGTAGTTCTGCGCCACATCCATCGCCAGCCGAAAATATTTCTCATCGCCCGGCGGCAGCGCCGCTGTGATCGGATGCCCCAGCGTCCACCGCAGCCCCAGCGCCGCTTCGTTCGGATACGTGGCTGGTTGATACCAGCACTTCGGTTCAGGATGATTGTTCTTCTTGGCTGCTGGCCACGTGGTCTTCGCCATTGCCTTCAGCGCCAGGATGCCCATCTTCTTCTCCTGCGCGGTCGCCAGAATCTGCGGCCCAAACTTCGCCTGCGAGAACAGAACAAAGTTCACCGGGAAGAGCACCGTGTCGAACGGGTAGCGATGCATTGCCGCCACCGCCGTCTCCTGCGAGTGTACCGAGAAGCCGATGTAGCGAATCTTCCCCTCTTTCTTCGCCGCCTCCATCGTCTCCATCGCGCCGCCCGGGCCCAGCACCTTGTCCAGGTCGCTCATCTTCGTCAGCGCGTGAAACTGGTACAGATCGACATGGTCGGTCTTCAGCAGCCGCAGCGACTCCTCAAGCTGCTTGCGCGAATCCTCCTTGGTGCGTCCTTCGGTCTTGCACGCCAGAAAACAATTCTTCCGATACGGAGCCAGCGCCGGCCCCAGCCGCTCCTGCGCGTCGCCGTAACTCGGCGCAATGTCAAAGTAGTTGATACCGCGGTCCACCGCCTCGGCCACAATGTTCTTCGATTGCGTCGGGTCCTCATCCATCACCACGATGCCGCCGAAGCCAATGATCGAGAGATACTCGCCCGTCCGGCCCAGCGGCCGTTTCGCAATCGATTGTGTCGGAGTGGCATTCGCCAGCCGCGCACTCGCTGCGGCGGCTGCGGTGAAAGCGCTCTGTTTCAGGAAATCTCGACGTTCCATGAGCGGGGGTCCTCCTCAGGGAGACTCACCAACAGACTACGCCGATTCTCGCCCTTCGAGTCGCAGCCCAGCATGTCATCATCAATGAGTAGGATGCCCATCGAGCTCACAACCCGCGGAATCCTCTTCGATATGGACGGCGTCCTCATCAGCTCCACCGGCGCCGATGAGCGCTGCTGGTTGCAATGGGCGAAGCACCACAACATGGAAGGCGCCTTCTCCCTCCAGTCCACGCACGGCCGCCGCGCCGTCGATACATTGCGTGCGATTCGTCCCGACCTCGATCCCGTCATCGAGCAGCGTCGCCTCGAAGACTACGACGCCGAAGACTACAGCGGACTCATCATCCTGCCCGGCGTGGAAAAACTTCTCGCCTCGCTGCCCTACGATCGCTGGACCATCGTGACCTCGGCCACCGTGCGCCTGCTCCAAGGCCGCCTCAAACATGCGGGCCTGCCCATTCCCAAAACGCTCGTGCCGGCCGAGCACGTCGCCAACGGCAAGCCGCATCCCGAGCCCTATCTCACTGGCGCGAGGCTCCTCAATCTCGCGCCCGCCGATTGCCTTGTCATCGAAGACTCACCCGCCGGTGTCGCCTCCGGCAAAGCCGCCGGCTGCAAGGTGCTAGCCGTACTCTCTTCGCACGCCCAGGCAGAGCTCACGGCCGCGGACTGGCTAGTCGCTTCGCTGGAACAGGTCGCCGCGACTCCTCGTCTGGACGGCACCATCACCATTGCTCTCGACAGTTAGAGGATTGCTGTTTCGACCTCTTGCGAGAAAATCTGCGGCGTTACGCTATGGAGGCATAGAATGCTGGCGTCTCGACGGAGATACTCACCATGGGCATCCGGTTCCAGCTCTTCTGCCTTGCCTTTCTCGTCCTCGCTGCTGCGGCTGCCGCGCAGGTTCAGGCGCCTCCATCTGACACCCAGGCTCCGTCAAAGGCCGTGCAGACCTACGACGGCGGCACACGCCAGACGCTCGAAAGCATCTTCATTCCACCCCTCGCACATGCTCCCTTCAGCCTGACTCTGGAGACGGAATGGACGCGCACCATGGCCAACGGGGGAACCTACACAGTGGGCAACAAGCGGCAGATCATGCGCGACAGCGACGGTCGCATCTACCAGGAGCGATGGTGGCTGGTGCCCCGGAACGGGAAGATGGAATCGAAGATGAACTTCATTCAGATCTCCGATCCTGCCGCACATACGCTCTACAACTGTGAGACGGCGACCAGGCATTGCTACCTGCAGCACTACAGCGGATCGACCAAAGCAAACTATCAGCCAGCAGTCGGAAGGTCAGGATCGCTGGCGGACGGAAGCGGATACGCAACGCATGAGGATCTTGGCGGAAAGACGGTCGCCGGCTTTGACACGGTAGGCTACCGCGATACCACGACGCTGAACCCCGGCACGTATGGAAACGATCAGCCCATGGTTTCCATGCGGGAGTTCTGGTATTCAAAGCAGCTTGGCGTCAATCTGCTGTCCATCGTGGATGATCCGCACGTGGGGAAGGAGAGCTTCACGGCGACCGATGTCAACACTTCCGAGCCGCAGCATCGCTACTTCGTCATCCCGGAGGGCTACACCGTTATCGATCAGCGTGAGACAGGGCCGCAGGTACGCTAGTCGCATGCGAGCGCACACCTGGTCATTCAGAAGCGATACAGCGTCACCTTCTCCACCCGCAGCTCGCGCGGATCGAAGCGCCAGTACTCGCCCTGGTCGTTCTCATCCCCGTTCAGCCGCCGCCCGGCGATCCACTGCCCGTTCTCGAAACGGCCGTCGTCGATGGTGCCGATACCCACGCGCTTCGCCGCCGGATCACGCGGTGTGAACTTCACGCGGAACCCTTTGCCCACGCCCAGAAACGTATCTGGCCCTATGGCAAGGATCAGGCCATAACCACTCTCCGCATGATTGCCAAAGATCTCATCTAGCGCCACCTCCACTTGATACCCCTGCATCACGAACAAGGCTGAAGACCGCGATTTGTCCAGCACAAATCCATGCACCGTACCTTTGCTCTGCGCATCCAGCAGCATCGGCGTGATCGATGCAATGGCGTTGTAACTTGTGCGCAGCGCGTCCTCGCCATTCTTCTCCTGCGTGGCAAACTCACCCGTTGCGGGCATCGCCCAGTTATCGACGCCGAACGGCGAAAACCCAATCGCCGCATGCTCGCCCAGAATGTAGAACACATTCGCTGCACCCGCATCGCCGTCGCGCGTCTCCGGCAGGAACAGCGGATTATCCGCGCGATGATAGCGCCGCGCCCATCCATACACATCCGGCGAGTACAAATCCGGCGCATAGATATCGATCGCCGTCCCCGCCGCTTTCCACACATCGATCACCTGCGGCTGCGGTCCGCCGCTCGGATAATTTCCCGGAGCAGCATCCTCGCCGCCCAGCCACGTATTCACATACATCGGCAGGTCATACACTGCCTTGCCCTTCGCAGCCACTGCCTGCACGTACTTCGCGTAATGCCACGCCATAAAAATCTCATCCGTGCGCGGCGAGTCGCCGAAGACTTCCGTCCACGTCCCCGATGTCTTCGCGCCATGCTCCTCCCACAACGCGCGCAGCTCCGCATTCAGCGATGCGTGATGCTGGTCGAGATACCGCAGCAACTCCATCGGGACCTGACCGGCATAGGCGCGGTTCGCCACATCGGATCGGTCGCGCGTCGCCCCCAGCACGCCGACCTCGTTCTCCACCTGCATCATCAACACCGTGTGGTCATGCGCATCCACCTCGCGCAGATGCTGCATCAGCGCCGAAAACGCGCGACCGTCCGCCGCGGCGGTCTCCGCGCCGAACGTGCTCAGGATATTTACCGGCCGCCCATCCTCCACCACGCGGGGAAAGCGCTTCGCATCCTCCTTCACCCACACCGGCGGATAACTCGACATACCGTTCTTCCACGACGCCAGCCATAGAAAAACCAGCCGCAGATGCTGCTTGCGCGCGCCGGCCAGCAGACCGTCCACGAGTGTGAAGTCGAACTTACCTTCCGCCGGCTCGATCAGCTCCCAGCTCACCGGCGTCAGCACGGTGTTCACGCCCAGCCCTGCCAGCTTCGGCCACTCTGCATCCATGTATGTCAAGCTGGACGAGCTTGAGTTATGGATCTCAGCCCCCAGCATCAGATAAGGCTTGCCGTCCACGACCAGTTGCGTCGCCTCGCCGGCCTTCGCAAGGTGCGGCACTCCGCTATCCTGCGCCGGGCATGTCGCTACGGAACCAGCAAATGTAAGCAGACAAAGAGATAGCGTAAGAAAACGATATTTCATGGCACCAGCGAATCTAACACTTTCTCCAGCCGCCATTCGTTCGCATCGCAAATCGTGTTACTCTCCACTTACACATGGTTCGTCTCGTCCAGCCCGCGCTCTGTTGTTGTCGATAGATGCGCGCCGCTCTGCGGCTTGAGACGTCGTTGGTTCTTACTCTACAAATTCACAAACACTCGAAGGACCCCATGTATCTTGCCTTCCTATCTCAATCGTGTTGTCGCTCCGCCGCATGTTGCGCCTGTTGTTGTCCCCAGGCGCACTGGGAGCGCCGCCACACTTAGCCGCACACAACGCGCAGCGCTCCTCTTCACCAACGCTTTACGGATTTGGAGATCGACGCAATGCGCTTCCTCGCACATCCGGCCATCGCCGGAACCTTCGCAGCACTTCTCTTTACCGCCGCGCCCGCATACGCGCAGGTCGTCGGCGGATCCATCGGCGGCACAGTCACCGACTCCACAGGCGCCGTCGTCAGCGGTGCAACCGTCGTCATCCATAACCAGGAGACGGGAAGCGAACGCCAGCTCACGACCAATGGAGAAGGCGTCTACAGCGCCCCCTCCGTTCCCATAGGCCGCTACAGCGTTACCGCGGCGCGCGATAACTTCGCCACCCAGCACCGCGATGGTGTCGTCGTCACGGTCGGCGCATCGGTCCGCGTCAATGTCGCACTCTCCGCCAGTGCCGTCAGTCAGAACGTCGAAGTCACGGATACGCCCTCGCCCGTCAATCTGAGCACGCAGCAGACCAGCGGCCTCGTCGACGAGCGCCAGGTGAAGAACCTCCCGCTCAACGGCCGCTCCTACGATCAGCTCCTCACGCTCAACCCCGCCGTCGTGAACTACACGGCGCAGCGCTCCGGCAGCGTCGGGACTTCGAATTCATCGGTGGGCAACATGTTTTCCGTCTCCGGCCGCCGCCCGCAGGACAACCTCTATCTCCTCAACGGAGTCGAATACACCGGCGCATCCCTCATCAACGTCACGCCCGGCGGCACCAGTGGCCAGCTTCTCGGTGTCGACGCCGTGCGCGAGTTCAATGTCTCCAGCGACACCTACTCCGCCGCCTTCGGCAAGCGCCAGGGCGCGCAAGTCAGCATCGTCACCGCCAGCGGATCGAATCAACTCCATGGCGCGGCCTACGAATTCCTTCGCAACAGCGCGCTCGACGCCCGCAACTACTTCGACCAGCAGCAGATTCCCGAGTTCCAGCGCAATAATTTCGGTGGCTCTCTCGGCGGTCCCATCCGCCGCAACAAGGTCTTCCTTTTCGGTAACTACGAAGGTTACAGACAGAACCTCGGCCTCAGCAACGTCGCCCTCGTGCCCGATGCAAACGCTCGTCAGGGCTATCTCCCGGTTGGCCCCGGCGGCTCACTCGTCAACGTTGGCCTCGCCCCTGGCGTCTCCAACTTGTTGAAGCTCTGGCCCACGCCCAACGGCTCCGAACTCACCAACGCCGCCGGCCAGCCCACCGGCATCGCCCGCGCGTTCAGCAATCCCAAGCAGACCATCCGTGAAGACTTCGGCACCGCGCGCGCCGACGGCAATCTCACCGCGAAGGACCTGCTCTTCGGCGTCTACACCATCGACGACTCCGTCGCCCACACGCCCGCCGCCAATCCCTTCGCCGTCATCGATGAGACCCTGCGCGAGCAAGTCGCCAGCATCGAAGAGCAGCACATCTTCTCCTCGCAGCTACTCAACACCGCGCGCTTCGGCTTTTCCCGCGCGTCGTTCTATTTCCTCGGCAGTTCCACCGTCGATGTCCCCGGCTTTGTCGCCGGCCGGCCCGTAGGCGCCATCGTCATCGCCGGTTCCACGGCCTCCAACGGCGCATCGCAGATCACCGGTGCCGGCGGCAACGTTGGCAGCAACAACGCCGTCGCTCGCAATCTCTTTACCGTCGACGATCACATCTACTGGACGGTCGGCCACCATCAGCTGGAAATCGGCGGATGGATCCAGCGCCTCCAGAGCAACGACAACCTCGCGCAAAACCAGGACGGCCAGGCCTCCTTCGCCACTCTCCAAACCTTCCTGCAGGGCACCATCAAGACCTTCACCATCGTCCCCGCGCCCACGCCCCTCAACTGGCGCTCCTGGTTCGGAGCGGGTTATGTCGAAGACATCTGGAAGGTCACTCCGCGACTCGAAGTCCGCGCCGGCCTGCGCCTCGAAAGCAGCAATGGCTGGAACGAAGCCAATGGCCGCGCCGCAAACTATCAGTTCACCAATGGAGTGATCAACACCAATCCCACTGTCGGCCACTCTGCACTTACGGATAATCGCGCGAAATTCCTGCCGCAACCGCGCATCGGTCTCGCCTGGGACCCCAACGGCAAAGGCACCACTGCCATCCGTGCATCCTTTGGCGTGCAGCAAAGCCTGCTCGACAACCTCAACTATCGCCTCGACCAGAGCGCGCCCTATAACGCGACGCTCAGCTACTCCGGCACCACGGTCGCCGATCCCATCACCGGCAAGAGCGCCATCTCACCTTCGAGCGTGCAGACCAACATTGCGACCCCGAGCACTCTCGCATGGACGCTGAAGCTCGAACAGCAGGTAGCTCCCGGAACATCGCTCACCCTCGCCTACATTGGCTCGCACAGCTATCACCAGATCCTCTCGGAAGACGCCAATCAGCCCGGCTTCTTCGTCTGCCCCAACACCGCGTGCCCCGCATCGCTTGCCGCCGGCACCATCTACTATCCCACCACCGTAAAGGCGAACCCCGCCGTCACCAACACGACATCATGGTTCTCCAGCGGCAACGCCAGCTACAACGCCTTTGAGGTCGACGTGCGCCGCTCCTACGCCAACGGTCTGCAATTCCGCGGCAACTACACCTGGTCGAAGAACCTCGACGACGGCTCGGCATGGAACACCAGCGTCTCCGCCAACACGCCGGCTTTCGTCAGCGTCCCCGGTTTGCCGAGTCTGGATTGGGGCCCTGCCGCCACCGACGTTCGCCACATTGTCTCGCTCAACGGCGGTTACGATTTGCCCTTCGGCCGCGGTCATCGCATCGGCGCTGGCTTTGGCCCCGCCACCAACACCGCCATCTCCGGCTGGACGCTCTCCGCCATCTCCAACCTCCAGTCCGGCTTTCCCTTCACGCCGCAGCTCGGTTACAACCCAACCGGCTCCGGCGACACCCGCAACCCCGTACGCCCTGACGTAAACCCGAACTTCCAGGGCTCGCTCTACGCCCACGGATCGACCGCCGCACGTGCGAACCAGTTCTTCAACCCCGCAGCCTTCCTCGCGCCTTCCGCCGGCGCAGTCGGCAATCTCCGGCGCGACACGCTCACCGGCCCCGGCTTTGCCAATCTCGATCTCTCGCTCGCCAAAACGACGGCAATTCACGAGCGGCTCCGCGCGCAGTTCCGCGCAGAGTTCTTCAACGTGCTCAATCACACCAACCTGCAAACGCCCAATCCCGTCATCTTCAGCTCCGGCCCGCAGCAAAGCACCACCGCCGCCACGCGCGAGCAAACCGCCGTCCTCAGCCCCACAGCCGGTGTCGTCACCGCCGCCGCCACCAGCCGCCAGATCCAGTTCGGACTCAAATTACTTTTCTAAAGAAAGTGGGTGTCATCCTAAGCACGGCGGGGACCGGTAAGCGCGATTGCCCCGGACGGCCAAGTCCCCGCAGCTTGCAGTTGGAGAATCTTTCCCATTATTCCCCGCAGAGAGCGTATGCTTTGTCCACTTTCTCCCCTCACAAAGGACCTTGTCATGCGTAGACCCTCCGGTTTACTTGCGGTAGCTTTTGTACTGTTCCTTACCTGTGGTTCGACCATCCGGCTGCATGCCCAAACCAATTCGCTAACGGCAGCTGCCGGCAAATTCGCCTACACCGGGGACGACGGGCCCGCGTTCTGGGCGCAGAGCGCTGATGCCCCGGCGTGTGCAGCGTCGCCGACCGGAAGGCAGTCTCCAATTGATATTTCACGGGCGGTCCCGGACCGGCGCCTCGCGCCGCTCAATCTCGATCTCGTGGAGACATCTGTCACCCTCAACAATCCCGGCTACAACGTCAGGGGCGTGCCGGCGGTCCCGCAGGAACTGACCCTCAACGGCGACCCCTACAGGATGATTGAGTTTCATTTCCATACGTTGTCGGAACACACGGTGGATGGAAAACAGGGCGTGATGGAATTGCATGCCGTGTTCCAGGACGAGGACAGCAAGCAGCTGGCTGTGATCGGCGTGATCTACAAGATTGGGAAGCCGAATCAGTTCCTGCAGAAGCTGCTGGCCAATGGGCTCCCGCAGAAGAGCACGTCGCCGAGAAAGATTGTTGGGCCGCTCGATCTGAGCAAAGCGTTCACCAACACGTTGCGCTACTACACCTACGGCGGATCGCTGACGACTCCGCCATGCAGCCCGATTGTGCAGTTCTTCATCCTGCAGGATTGGGCGGAGATGTCTCTCCAGCAGTTCCAGACATTTCACGATGTTGTCGGAAATAACTTTCGGCCGCTGCAACAGAGGAACGGCCGGGTGATCCGCGTCACGACGAGATGATATTGCCGACGGATGAAGCGCCCACATCTCTTAAAAGGAATGTGGGCGGCTATCTCTGAGCCGCCGGGTTACCAGCGGTAGACGGTAAGTTTGTGAATGTAGGATGTGACCGAGCCGCTGGTCTTATTGTTGCCCTCGATCTGGTATTGAACGTTGATGTCGCCGGGCTGCCAACCGAGATAGCGGCCGCATATGTGCGTGTAGTTCCACGTATGGTAGACGCCGTCGAGACTCACCCAGTCGTGCGTGACGGTGCCGTTCGGGTTGCGATGGACAGCGATCTGAATATGGTGCCATGTGTTCGCAGTCCAGGTACGCGGATCGCACTTGATACCAGAGGCCCACCAATTGTCCTTTTTGCCGGCAGTGTAGCCGGCCTCCCATGAGCCGACGATCCCGGCGCACTGCGTGGAAAGGATCACGGTCTCGCCGTTGGAGTTGACCTGGTTTATGTCCAACTCCAGGTTCATGACCTCGGCGGGGTTGGTGAGAAAGACGTAGGTGTCCAGGACAAAGTGGGTCGCGGCGGCATCCGTATTCGGCGTGATGTTCCAGCGCTCGCCGGCGCGGTCGGTGTAGGTCATATAGAACTCGCGGGCGTCGTCGTACAGGGGCGTTGTCGCCGGATACAGGGTTGAACCGCGCGATGTGCCCGGGGTGCCGCCGTCGTGAATCTGGCTCCAGCCCGCTTGGGTGTCGAGGTCCCCGGACGAGACGGCGTTTGGAGGCAGGCCGTACGCCGCGGCCGGCGGGATGGGCGCTCCTGCACCGGAGAGGCTGATCGATGCGGCTACCGGAGCGGTGTGTTCATTCGATACATTCCCGCCGGAAAGCGAAGTCAGAAACTTTGCCGCATCTTCTCTCTCTGATTGCGATGGAAGAAAGAGAGCAGCAGCGGGAGAGGATGACGAAAAGGAAGCGTAAGGACCGGCAACAGTGAACTGCATGCTGACCACGGGACAAAGACCGCGGGCCGTCCACGATTTGAAGTGGACGGTGTGCACGCCGGCGGAGATGTACTGGCCCGGGATGTCGATGTCGTAGGCGGTTTTGCCGCGAACAAGTGTTCTGCTGTTGTCTATGGAATAGGCGAAGACCGTAGGCGGCACGCCCTCGCAGCCAATGTTGTGCGCACGTATCCAGACCGGCGAGGTGATGCGGCCGTTAGTGCCTGGACTGCCGACGGTGATATTGGAGGCAAAGACCGGAGAGCAGATGCTTGCAACGGCCAGGATAACGAGCGCGCAAAGGCGCTGCGGGCGATGGATCATCGCGAGGAACGGCATGGTTTTCTCCGGGGTGGGGCCCGGCCACTATTGTGACTTCCGGTCAGTGTACTGCGATGCCGGCTTGCACGAGACATGGGAAGACCGGATTCCGTTTTGGGAAAATCAAAAGCTTGCTTCATTCATCGTGCATGTCAAGAAGCCGGTCACAGCCCGCAATTGTTCGCTGCAAGATCGTTCAACACCCTTCCCGCAGAGTTGCGGGCAGGTCGTTCGGCCTTCTCGGCTTGCTCGTCTACAGAGCGTTTATCAGTTCGTGTAGACCCGTACGTAGTCGACCAGCATTTCGGCGGGAAATCTTGTGGTGTTGTCCGGGGCCTTGGGCCAGTCGCCACCGATCGCCAGGTTCAGCAGTAGGTAGAACGCGTTGCCGGAGTCGAAGGGCCAGACGGCGCCGGAGCGGTTGAAGTCGGCGGGCGTGTTGGTGGCGTAAATGTTGTCGGGCGAATCGATGTAGAAGCTGATCTTGCCCTTTGACCAGATGATCCCGTAGGTGTGCCAGTCCGCGGCAGAGAAGGATTCTCCCTTCGCCGCGAGGTAGTGCTTGGTCGTATCGCCGTTCGTGCCGTGGAGCGAGCCCGCGATCCAGTCCGGCGTGGGCTCGTTGATGTGCTCCATGATGTCCTCTTCGCCGCATGCGGGCCAATGATCGGTGGCGATGTTGTTGCCGAGGGTCCAGAAGGCGGGCCAGGTGCCTTGCCCTTCCGGCAGTTTCATGCGCGCCTCCATGCGTCCGTAGGCGACGCTGAAGAGGCCCTGCGTCTTAAGACGTGCGGAAGTGTAGACGCCGGGCGAGGGCTCGCGGGCGACAACGTGGAGATATCCGTCGTCGCCGATGAAGGCATTCGGATGCGCGGGATCGCATGGCTCCGTAGCGTCGCCGTAGGCACAGTAGTGCTCGAACTCGCGATTGCCAAAGCCGGAGTGGCCGGTGTCGTAGGTCCAGATATCGGGATCGGGCTTGGGACCGAGATCGGCGGCGTCGTTGAACTCATCGCTCCACACCATCGTGTTGAACGGGATATTGGGAGTGAAGCTCTGGCTGGCGGCTTTGCTGGGCTGGCCGTTGACCATGGCGACGGCTTTGACGGTGAGGTTGGAGGCGACGAGAAAGGGCGCCAGATATTGCGTGGAATGCGCGGTCGGCTCCGTTCCGTCGGTGGTGTAGTAGATCGTTTCGCCGGGCGTGGTGGCGTTGAAGGAGACGATCTGTGCGCCACTGAGCGCAGGCGTAGTGACAATGGCGGGGGCCGCGGACTGCGTGGGCGATGGGGCCTGGGCGAATGCCGACGTACACGTCACTAGTATGGTTACGAATATGGCGGCTCGCATCGCTTTTATCCCCCGGCGCGGTGGTGAGGGTACCAGAGTATCGCGGGACTGGCCTTGCAATGCTGCTTTCTTCGGTCCTGTCTTCGCTTTGGTAACGGTGAGCTCTAGCGGTTGCGGAGGGCAATTCGGACGGCGTCGCGGGCCTGCGTGGCTGCCGGCGACAGAGGCGTTTGGACAGGCATGCGGGCCAGCATAGCCCCCATCAGGTAGCTGTGGTTTTCAAAAAGCGCGAGCTGCACCGGATCGGGGGGCGAGGTTTGCCAGACGATGGCGTCCTGTTGCACGGACGCGAGCCAATTCTGGAAGCCGGCGGACTGGAAGTCGTCGCGCGTGATAGCCGAAAGCAGAGCGACGGCGAGACGGTCCTGCTCGCCGTAGCTATAAACGCCGGTTGTGCTGCGCAGGCGATGTTCGACGGCAGCGAAGAGCGCCTGCTGATCGGCCGGGGTGAAGCGCGGATCGCGGGCGAGCGCAGCGAGCAGGTCGGCGGTGTGGGCGGCGGAATGGATCCAGCCTTTCACCGGCTCGAAGCCGCGGTTATCGCGCTCATCGCGCAGGTAGGTGAGCGCGGCGGCGAGCAGCGAGCGGTACTGGGCAGATGAAAGGTATGGCTGCTCGAGTTCGCGCTGTTCGAATGACGCGAGCGTGAGCGCGGAGAAGGAGCGTTTAAACACCGAATCATTGCCGGACTCGCCGATGCCGCTGATGAGATTTTGCTGGAGCGGTGGAAGCAGGGTGAGAAGCTGCTCGTTGGTGAGCATGCCGTGGCGGATCCAGGTGTCGAGGATGGTGTAAGCGAGCTCGTCGCGAAGCGTGGGATCGGGCGAGGCGAGCCAGGGTGTGAGCTCCTGAGCGAGGACGAAGGCTGACGCGCCGGGCGGGACGGCGAATTCATGTGCGGCGATCTCGCGGAAGTATTGCCGGTCGTGGTTTGCCGTTTGCGCGTGAGCAGCAGGGAAGGCGGTAAGAATGCCAAGTACCGCAATGGTTACGATATGTCCGACCATGGCCGTTCTCTCCTGCCCATGCGGCCCGTTAGCAAGTACTACAGTATCTCCACAAACAATAAGGCCGTCCATATCTGGGACGGATAGCTGCGTCGCCGGTGTAGGATGCGGCCTTTTCGCTTGGTCGTCGACGAACTTGTCAGATGCTGGCGAGCCGGTCAACGTAGGCGCGGAGGACATCGCGCTCCAGCGTGAGGTTGGCGTATTTGCCCTGGCGCTCAATGCGGATCAGGCCGGCGTTTTCCAGCTCCTTCATGTGATGGGAGAGCGTGGCCGGACTGATAGGTTGAGATTCTGCGATGCAGCCGCAGGGTGTGGCACAGTCGCGGCGGCCGATCTCGGCAAGGATCTCGTAGCGGCGCGGCTCGGCGAGGGCTTTCGCAATGAGGGCGAACTGGCTGTCCGTGAGCCGGATGGGTTTGCCGCTGCGCTTTTCTGCCATCATCCTTACCTTACCGCAAAGATGTAGTAGTTCTCGCCCTCATCCTGAGCCCCCGGCCCAACCGCCAGCCCCAGTTCACGCAGTGCCGCCTCATAGTTCTGCGCGCCCAGCGAGCGCGACTCGTACCCCGTAAGCGCATCCACCCACGAGCACCTCTGGCGCGGCGCAGTAAACAAAAGCCTGCCGCCCGGTCTCAGCGCATTCGCAACCTTGGTAAGCACATTTCGCTGCGCATCCTCCGGCAGTAGAAACATCAGTCCCACGGCAATCACTCCGTCGAAACTGCGGTCGAAAAACGACGACTCCTCCACTGTTGCGCACTCCGTCTCGACAGCAGGGAAGCGCTCGCGAAAAGCGCCAAGCAGCGTGGGCGAAGCATCCACCGCATAGAGCGACAGCCCCGCATCCACTATCACTTCGGAGATAACGCCATCGCCGCATCCCAGCTCCAGAACCGCCGCGCCGGGCGCAAACCCACGCGCCCATTCGCGCGCGATCTCCTGCCCCATGCGCGGATGGCGCCGGCGCATGAATGCTTCCGCGTATTCCTCATACCCATTCGCGCGATCCAGGCTTCTCTCCAGTCAGCACGCGCCGGTAGCGCGCCTCGTCCACTGCCGCACCCCACATCGTGTCGCTCCGGCGCAACCCGTCCGGCGCCCAGCCATCCTTGCGGTAGAAGCGGTCCGCACGAGCATTGCCCGCCAGCAGCCACAACACCGCGCTGCGAAAGCCCATCTCGAAAAGCTGCAACCGCGCCGCGCCAATCAGCGTCCTGCCCACGCCGCGTCCCCACCACTCCGGGTCGACATACAGCGCGCATAGCTCGCCGTCGTTCGGAACATCCAGATCCCGCGCCGGCGAAGTCGTCGCAAATCCGCAGATCTCCTCATCGTCCACGGCCACCATCGTCACCGGATCGCGCACATTCTCGCTGGCGAAGCGATACCGCGCCGCCCGCTCCTCCGGCCGCAGCCCATCCAGATAGGCATCCGGCAGCAGCCCGCGATAGCCCACCTGCCAGGAGCGCACATGCACCCGCGCCACCGCCATCTCATCTCCCGGGATCGCCGGCCGAAGCAACATGACAGTTAGTCTTGCACGCCCATGGTTTGCCGGAAGCCCGGTCCAGCCCGAAATATGCCGCGGCTGGTCGCTACGAAAGCGCGCCGGCGGGCTTTAGCAGCCCGTCGGCGCGTCTCGCTCGCTACTGTCCTCATTTCGCTTTCTTCTGTTGTCTGTCGGCCTCGTCATGCACCAGCGTTCTCACTGGCGCGCCTTCGGGCGGAATGGGTGGCCTGACCTTCTTCAATATGTCGAGAGGTATGTCAGGATCCACCTTCCAGATCGGAGGCTCGACCGGCACATTCTTCCTCAGCGTGCCCACCGTCACATGTGGCCAGCTCAGGCCGTTGAAGTTGAGAAGCACCAGCTGCGAATACTGCAGCTGCAGAAAATCCGGATGTCCTTTGACGGTCTCGATCCAGAACGTCGCAGACATCTGGGCTGATACTGCGTTCGGCCCGTCGCCTGCGCCCGCAAGGAACGAGGTATTCGCCGTTCCTCCTCCCGTAATCGGCGCAGTGGGCGCCGTCGATACCTGCAGTGTGGTTGTAAAAAGAATGTGCTGTCCTGCGATTGCTTGTTGCAGCAGGGAATTCGGGTTATCCACCATGCCCTGCGTAATACCGGCCATCTGCGGGCCGGAAGACCGGAACGGCGTAGGCGCGGATAGGTTTTGTTCCGGGAAAGGTGCTCCGCCCCCACCTCCGCCAATTCCAAAAGGATCGATGTTGTTGTTAGGAATGTTCGGCGCTCCCGCTTGGGAGCTTGCTGTTCCTTGAGCCAGAATTGTCGTTCCATGCGGGATGGATGCCATACGTACCACCGTTTGTGTCTCCTGCGGGTCCTGTGTCGCCGGCACAACCGCCCATATGCCCGGTTCTATGTGAAGACCCGCATTCAGATTGGCGTCCGAAACCTGTTGCAAATAAGTCAGGCCGAACATGTTTATGTCCGGCTGCAGCAGCCCGCGATTTGGAATCGCTCCGCTGATAACGTCAAATTTGATCGCATCGTCCGTAAGGTTCAACTCCAGGAACCGGTCGGATTGCGATCTTGGGAAAAATGGTCGCCAGATTGTGTTGAAGCCTTACCGCCCCACGATCCTGTCAATTGCGCAACCGGGCCCAGAGGGTTGAGATGAAACGGCGGATGAGGAAAAGGGAAATGGATTGTTTCCTTGACGGGTGGCAGAGGCCGGAATACAAAATCTTCTTCCAGTTTCATGATCGTCTCTTCCTTTGAATGGGTGGGTCTGGGCACTACCCAGGCGCTGGGAGTTGGGTGCGGCGACCCTGAAATCGACTATCGAATCAGAAGATCGTCGGAAGATCAGTTCAGGAGGCCGGCCAGCGACAAGATTCCGTCGCGGCTACAAACGGCGTTCGACGGCTACTGGGGAGCAGAGCCGCACAAACGTTGGGGAGTAGTGAGGCCGGAGCGGGGATCGTTTCAAAGATTTCCGCGCCCACGGCCGGACTGTACCTCGCTACCCTGAGTTCCTAAACCCCGCGGAAAATCTTACCTTCGCAGCAACCGCGATATCCCGCCTGCCGCGAGCGCACCCGCGCCACAGCCATAGCAAGGTTCCGCCCGCCGACGCAACATGACGCCAGTCTTATACGCCAGCAGCCACATTCCTTCCGCTTCGAACCGCAGTCGCGCGATCTTTTGGACGGCCGTTTGCACCTTTTTCATACGTGCTGCGCATTGATAAGTGAGGGCGATATCAGTAGGCGCCTTCATGGGAGGTCTCGCCATGCGCGCCATTTCAACGATTCCTGCATACACTCCGTCGCGAACGGGCGAGCGCAATCTCCGGCAATCTTCGGACCTCGGGCTGCGCTTCGCCAACGAGATTCGCCGGTCGCGCAGCCTTCAGATGGTGCTCACCATCGCTATCCCCATCCTCGTCGTCACCTATCTCACCCTGGGAATTATCCGATTCGTCGCCATCGTCTCCGGCGTCGAACAACATCCGCTGACCATTCCCTCCTCCACCCTGCGCGCCGATCAGCGGTAGGTAATCTGGATAGGCGCGGACGGACGTTACCCTGTGCGTACATGCACCCGCGCCGCATCCATTGCATCGTTCGGCTCGGCAATCCGCAGCAGCACGCGTTCGTCTCGCACGTGCGCCGGCAGAAATATCTATAATCCACTGGTGCTTTGCGACGGAACGAGGCTGGAAGTCTACGGGATGAGATAAGCTCCCGGAATCTTTTGATCCAGCGTCGCCAGCGCTGTTCCATGCGCACGCGCAAGCTGAATCAAGTGACCATCCGTCGTCTGCCTCGCGGTCTTCGCCCAGGCAGGCAGATGCGAGATATCGTGATCATCCGCGACGAAGGTAAAGGTAAGAATCTTCGACCTCTTCAATCGCAACAGCGCATTGCGCGCATCCGCCACAGTGAATCCGTAGACCGGCGCTTGCGACAGCACCCTCACAAACCCCAGCTCCGAGATGGAGCAAGTGGCCAGCGGCGGAAATTCCTCTGCCTTCACCCATCGCGCCACCCGATCATGAAATTCGTGATGGATGAATCCCAGCGCCACCAGCGCATTCACATCCAAAAGAAAGGTCACGGGAACTCTGCAAGGATCTCCGCAACCTCGCGGCCAGTCAGCGCCGGAGCATCCTTGCCCGCGCTGAGCGCGGGCAGTCCGGTAATGGGGTCAGTCACGATACGCGCCTGGCGCGTCTTTTTCCCGTGGGGCATCAGAACGATGCGTCCCGCTTCTACGCTTACGTCCATCGCATCGCCGGCCTGAATGCCCAGCTTGCGCCGAAGCGGCCCGGGAAGAACAACCTGCCCTTTGGTAGAAACCCTCGTCTGCATAGTAAGACAATCTTACCATTACTCACTTGGATTTCCAACCTTGACTGTGAGCAAGGCTCGGTAGCAACTCTGGTTACAATCCTGCAATGCAAATAGCCCTCGGCAAAACACTCCTGGCACTTTGCGGTTGTTTGGTGATCGGCTCAATTTGCTACGGCATAGCCGCAGCCGTGGCTAGCATCTCTCCTCACAAAGGGAGCCGCCGACGGATGTCCACGATCCTCTTTGGTCTGGCAATAGCCGTTGCGTCCCTGGCGGTGTTTCTCACCGATGTCGCGCTGCCCGTTTCTCAAGTAGATGGGTTCATTAGTTTTGTCCACGTGCAACCACAAGGCAAAGACTATCGAACCGATGTAGTGCTTCAGACCAACGCAGGCGCGTTGGCGGTTTATGCCCATGGCCGGAGTTCATTTTTCCGCCTCGGTGAGCATGTTGTTGTGAACTATCACGAGCGGACCGGCCTCATCGTGAAGGCCCACTTCATAGCAGTAGATGGCAGGGAAGAAGGGATATTCAATAGCGCGGATTCGTGGGCAGCGGCGGTGGGAGTGCTTGTCGGGATATTCATCATCTGGACGGCCTTCAAAGTGAACATGCGTGATCCTGAAGGCGCCGAGGAAAGTGGGGATCAAAGAAGAGTACCGCTCGATTCAGTGGACGAAGGTTCCCTCCTCCATCACTCGGACAATCATCAGGATTGATTCGGAAGGCCACCCGTTGCGGGTAAACCCCGTCAAGAACCCCAATCCTCCACACCATCCACAGCCCCACCCCGCTTTCCCACATTGGCACCAACCCCCAACCGGCATACCCTGAATCCACTCCCCCTCCCCCGGCCGGGAGACGGCCAAGCCCGCGCCAGATCAGCCTTCCGGCGTTTTCCTCAGCCCGAAATCAGGGATTCGCGACTGGAACCGCGTATCCGCATCGACTACACTAGATGTTGTGGTTCTCGCTTGACTTGAGACGATAAGCAGCGCTACTTTGCCATCTGCGGCTCAGACAGCCGAGTGGCAAACCGCTCCTCCGGCCGGCCCGTTCCGCACCAAATTCGCCGACACAAACTCGCAACCTCCGCCGCTTGCTCCACGCCCCGCCCAGGCTCCCCCGTGCAGACGGGGCCGGACAGGCAACGGTCGCCGAAACATCCAGCTCGAACTCTCAGGAGGCGCCCCCAAATGGCCGAGACCACGCAAACATCCCCAAAGGCGAACACCGCCATCGCATCCACCTCCGCCTCGGCCAAAGCCGCGCCCGCCTCCGGCCTCAGCTTCACGCGCAAGTTCTCGCGCGCCGGCGTCTCCCCCTACGACGAGGTTCAATGGGAGCACCGCACCGCCGCCATCAACGACATGAGCGGCAAAATCATCTTTGAGCAGAAGGATGTCGAGGTCCCCGTCGACTGGTCCATGACCGCGACCAACATCGTCGCCTCCAAATATCTCCACGGCCAGACCGGCACCCCCCAGCGCGAAAGCGGCGTCCGCGCCCTGGTCGGCCGCGTCGCCGACACCATCGCGGCGTGGGGAAAGAAAGGCGGCTACTTCGCCTCCGATGAGGATGCCTCCGTCTTCCACGACGACCTCACTCACCTCCTCGTCCAGCAGAAGGTCGCCTTCAACTCGCCCGTCTGGTTCAACGTCGGCTGCGACCGTCTCGAGCCCAACTCCGACGCGCAGAACTGGCACTGGGACCCCAAGACCCGCGAAGTCATCTTCTCCACCACCGGCTACCGCAATCCGCAGTGCTCCGCCTGCTTCATCAACTCCGTCGATGACTCGCTCGACTCCATCCTCACCCTCGCCAAGACCGAAGGCATGCTCTTCAAGTGGGGATCAGGCACGGGCACCAATCTCTCGCCCATCCGCGGCTCGTCCGAGCTCCTCTCCGGCGGCGGCACCGCCTCCGGCCCCTTGAGCTTTATGCGCGGATTCGACGCCTTCGCCGGCGTCATCAAGTCCGGCGGCAAAACCCGCCGCGCCGCCAAGATGGTCATCCTCAACGTCGACCATCCCGACATCGTCGACTTCATCGAGTGCAAAGCGAAAGAAGAAGCCAAGGCCCACACCCTCATCGCTGCCGGCTACGACGGCTCCGGCCCCGACTCCGAAGCCTTCTCCTCCATCTTCTTCCAGAACGCCAACAACTCCGTCCGCGTCAACGACGAGTTCATGCACGCATGGGAGCAGGACGCCGACTTCACCACCCGCACCGTCAAGGATGGCGCACCCGCGAAGACCTACAAAGCCCGTGACCTCATGCACAAGATCTCCGAAGCCACCTGGCAGTGCGGCGATCCCGGCATGCAGTACGACACCACCATCAACCGCTGGCACACCTCCAAGAACACTGGCCGCATCAACGCGTCCAATCCCTGCTCGGAGTACATGTTCCTCGACAACTCCGCCTGCAACCTTGCAAGCTTCAACCTGATGAAGTTCGTCACCCCGACGGGCACCTTTGACATCCAGGCTTACCGCGATGCCATCGACATCGTGCTCACCGCCATGGAGATCCTCGTCGACAACTCCGGCTACCCCACGGAGAAGATCTCCCGCAACTCGCACGACTACCGCCCGCTCGGCCTCGGCTACGCCAACCTCGGCGCGCTGCTCATGAACTTCGGCCTGCCCTACGACAGCGACGCCGGCCGCGATTTCGCCGCCACCCTCACCGCCATCCTCTGCGGCCAGGCTTACCTGCAGTCCGCAAAGATCGCCGAAGTCGCAAAGCCCCTCGCCGCCGCCACGCCGCTCAATCAGGGCAGCGAGCAAAAGGGCGGAGCCTGCCCCGGCTTCTACTCCAACCGCGAGCCCTTCCTCGATGTCATCCGCATGCACCGCGCCGAAGTCAACAAGATCGCTCGCGCCAAAGCCTCAGCCGAGCCCTTCATCACGCCCCAGCTCGAACAACTCATCGCCGCCAGCAAAGACGCCTGGGACCAGGCCCTCGCCCACGGCGAAAAGCACGGCTACCGCAACTCCCAGGTCACCGTCCTCGCTCCCACCGGCACCATCGGCTTCATGATGGACTGCGACACCACCGGCATCGAGCCTGACCTCGCCCTCGTCAAGTACAAGAAGCTCGTCGGCGGCGGCATGATCAAGATCGTCAACAACACCGTCCCCGGCGCGCTCTTCAAGCTCGGCTACTCCGACGCCGACGTGCAGGCCATCGTCTCCTACATCGACGCCACCGGCACCATCGAAGGCGCGCCCCACATCAAGCCCGAGCACCTCGCCGTCTTCGACTGCTCCTTCAAGCCCGCCAAGGGCACCCGCTCCATCCACTACCTCGGCCACCTCAAGATGATGGCCGCCACTCAGCCCTTCCTCTCCGGCGCCATCTCGAAGACCGTCAACCTTCCCCACGACTGCACCGTAGACGACATCGCCGAGACCTACGTCGAAGCCTGGCGTCTCGGCCTCAAAGCCGTTGCCATCTACCGCGACGGATCCAAGGGCGTCCAGGTCCTCAACACCTCAGCGGACGAAAAAAAGTCCACCAAGCCCGACGCCGCACTCACCGCCGCCGCCGACCGCGTCCTCACCTCGCTCGCCGCCGGCATCGACACCCGCTCCCCCGAGTTCGCCGCCGACCTCAAGACCCTCGAAGCCTCGCTCACCCACAAGGTCTCCGACCGCCTCGAAGTCTCCGCCAAATCCATAGCCGCCGCCGCCCAGGCCTTCGAAGCCGCCCTCATGAAGTCGGTCTCTGCAAATACTCCGAGCGCCATCGGCGCGACTCCCGCCGCTGCTGTCATCCCGGTCACCTATGGCTCGCCGCAGGCGAGCGATTCGCCGAACGCGCAGTTCCCCGACCTGTCCGACCAGCAGCGCCCGCCCAAGGCCATCCGCCATCGCCTCCCCGAGGAGCGCGCCTCTCTCACTCACAAGTTCTCCCTCGCCGGACACGAGGGCTACATCACCGTTGGCCTCTACCCCTCCGGCGAGCCCGGCGAAATCTTTATCCGCATGGCCAAGGAAGGCTCCACCGTCTCCGGACTCATGGACTCCTTCGCCACCGCCGTCTCCCTCGCCCTCCAGCACGGCGTCCCCCTCCGCGTCCTCGTCGAAAAGTTCGCCCACACCCGCTTCGAGCCCTCCGGCTGGACCGGCAACGAACAGATCGGCTACGCCAAGAGCATCATGGACTACATCTTCCGCTGGCTCCAGCTACGCTTCCTCTCCGGACACCAGCTCTCCCTCTTCAGCATGTCTGGTGGAGTCGCGAGCGCAGCCATCCCCGTAGAAGGAGTCATCGGAGATCTCACCGCCTCCAGCGCCCTCGCCGCCCCGGCAACACCGGAAGCCGCCAAGCCCGCCGTCCACGTAGCCAACGCCATGAAAGACCTCTACGACATGGGCGACGCCCCGTCATGCCACACCTGCGGCGCCATCATGGTGCGTAACGGAAGCTGCTACAGATGCATGAGTTGCGGCAGCACGAGCGGGTGTTCTTAGCTGCTAGTGAGAAGAAATGGCGACATGTGGTTTTCCCTCCTCGTCGGCAAACCCGTTGGCGGCAGCAAAACATTCTCCCGCTGAGAAAAGAACACCCCAGAAGCGCTTCAGGCTTATGGGGTGTCCACTTTCGTCCCATGGGGTTCAACTTTAAGCTGATGTGTTAAACCAACGCTATGGAAAGAACAGGCTGGTTCACAGCAGCTGAGATCTGCGGGTAACGAGGCCAACTCCCACCCTCCTATCCGGGAGATACGGTTCCCGGATGCACATCAATTGAGAGCTCGTCGAGTTGTAACGCGGTCGAGGGCTCGCTCCACGGGCAAGTATCCCAGTTGGAAGACGGGACGGATGATGCAGTGGGAATCAACTCACGAACTCAACGCGTTCCGCATTCTTGATTGCGATCCTGGTGTGACTCTGTTCACAGAGCAGCCTTGCGAGATCGAGTTCCAGATGGAAGGGTTTTTGCACAGTCACTATCCAGACATCCTCGTGGAGATTGGTCGGCGGAAGGAATTCTGGGAAGTCAAAGCATCCGCTCAAGCTTCTCGTCTGGACGTGCTTCGGCGAACAGCCTTTTTGGCTTTAAATCTCCCTTCGTGCGGGTACACATATCGAATGGTTCTCGCCGATGACTTGGCGATGCAACCGCGCATTGAGAACGCGAGCACATTATTGCGGTTCGGAAGAGGACGGATCAGTGTCACGGAACGGGAATTCTTCCGGCAACTTCTCAAGCGCGGAATTAAGCCGACTTGGGGCGACGTGTGCGCTGGGGTCTTCGGAGAACGAGGGAGAGCTATCGTCTGCCGGCTAATACTGGAAGGCGCTCTACTCATTGATATGAGCTCCGCACTTTTGCCCACGACCACTATCGTGCGGCGTCCCGGAGTTCTTTGACATGGGAGTTGCGCAAATGCAGGTCAATGCGTTGATGCGGTTGAATGGAGTAGATCACCGCGTGCGGCGGCAAATCGATGAAACATCTTGGCAGTTTGAAGAGGTCAGAACCGGTCGCATTGTCGAGTTCGAGTTTCCAAGCATATTGAGGAAGATCGAAGTCGGCGAACTGACGTTCGCAACCACTGGCTTCAGCCCCAGCCCTGCCGCTGTAAGAGGAGATATCCCGCCCGAAGATGTAGAGCTTGCCAAGCTTCGCCGACTATATGTCCGAGCTACTTCCGGCCTCCCGAACACACGAAGCGCTATGGAGGCAGCCGTTTTTGAGATGTGGCAGCAGCTTAAGAAGCCAGCGAAGGCTCCCGGATGGGTGACCGTCTACAAATGGAAGAAGAAATATCTCGCAGCAGGAGAGGACTTCCGAGCCCTGCTCGACAACAACCATAGAAAGGGAAATCGCACAGCGCGGTATCCGTCGGACATTCACGAAATATGCAAACAGGCGATCGCCGCGACCTATCTCAAGCGAGAGCGCACGAGCATCAAGGTTACTCTTGAGGACGCTGTGATTAGAGTTCGTGCCGAAAATCGACAACGACCAGAGGGAATGACTCTACCGCTGCCTACAAGGAGATACATGACCCGCCTCATTAACCAGATCCCGGCCTTTGAGAGGTGTGTTGCTCAGAAAGGACGCGAAGAAGCACGCAGGCGCTTCCGCGCCGTCAATGGGCACCGACTCACAGAACGTCCTCTCGAGCGAGTGGAGATGGACCATAGGCGAGTCCGCCATCGTGGTCCCGCGACGCGGGATCGTACGCGCGAGAGACGCGCGTGTCAGTGACCTGCTGGTGGCAAGGTGATTCGAGCCGCTCTCGTTCGCCATCCCGCCCCTCACGAAAACGAGGCCTCCCTTGGCTATCTTCTACGGCTGAGTGAACTAAATGGCTACAGTTCGCCAAGTCAACTGCTTCAACTCGCAGGCCTCCAGCACGGTATCCCTATTGCCAGCCTGGAAGCGCTTTCGGGACTTTCTCGGATCGCAATGCAGCTGACACCAAGAGAGCCTCAGGGGCAGACTGGAGCCATAGGCGATTCCGTCCTCGGTCGCCCGCTTGAAGTTGAGTTGCCGCGCACGTCTGAGGTCATGAATGCTCGATGCTGCCCCGCTTGCATCGAGGAACTAGGCCATATCGAAGCGCACTGGGCCCTGTCCCACATGATCGCCTGCCCGGTGCACAAGTACTTGGCAATCTCCTCCTGCTCAGCATGCTGCAAACCGCTTCGGTGGTACCGTCGGGGCCTTCTGGAATGCTCCTGCGGTGCGACACTTAGCGTAGACAAAACGAGATCGGCTACTGAGCATGAGCTTACGCTGCTGGATGTGATACGACGTAAGGCGCTTAGTCAGCCCGTCTCGAGAGTCGTGCCAGAAGGCTTCCCCGTGCAATATCTCACGCGAATGACAGTTCCGCAACTTTTGGAAACTGTAGACGCACTAGCACGCTGTCAGGGGGTAGAAGGTGGTCACGATAAGCGCCGATCCATATTCCTGGCGGCGAAGCTGCTTTCCGATTGGCCAAACAAGTTTCTGCAGCTGCTCAGTCCTCCGGATCGAACAGTGACGGCGCATCAATCGATACGCCATTTGTTACGAGTTCACCGAATGTTGTGTGGTCCGAACGACGCCAGTCGATATCATACAAATTTCATTGGTGCGGTAATCGTCGAGTTCGCGTTGAATCGTTGGGCATATCGACATTCTCAAACTGAGCGGTACAAGAGCCACTTGCCAACGGGACTATGCGGGAACGTAAGGGCGGAAGAGCATAGGGCGAAACTGGCTAATCAGTTGAATACCTCTCCGCCCGAGACCGAAAGTGCTCTTGAGGCAGCGGGACAGCTCGGCTGCTCCCCGACCGCTATTCCCGGCCTTATCCAATCCGGGAAAGTATCCGGGACCGTATTTGCGTCCAGTTGGAGAGTTGAATTGCCATCTCTCGATTCATTTCGCGACCAATATCTCTTCATCATCAAGATGGCAGCTTCGGAAAACTCCTCCGAAAAGATTCTGTTAAGCCTGTGCCGGACGAACGGCATTTCGGTATTCCTGCCTCCCGCCGAGCGGCTCTCAGGCAGGCAGCCTTATATACGTCAGATTGACGCTGAACGTCTAAAGGCGGCGCTAACGAAGAGAAGAGCTCGGAGGGCTGCAAAGTGACACGTTCAGTGCTCGTCAGGCATCCGGCTCCGCGTCCGACCGAAAGCTTAATGGGGTACATCTTGCGACTGAGTGAGGTCAACGGGTACCAGTATTGGCCGTTTCCACCTGCTATGAGCACTTCATCGTCCATTCCTGGTGGACGCACGGGGAGTGGAGTCACAATAGTAGTTTTGCCAGCGTCTTTCCGCGCCCAGTAGCCACGCTCCGGAGTGGGAATTGCGGCTCTCTTGCAAGATTTCTTCAGCGCCACATCGGAGATCCCGAACCGTACAGACAAGGTTTTCAGCGGTTCCGACCACACCAGGGTATAGAGCTGTTTTCGCGAGAACCTTTCAGCCACACAGTGCCTCCTCAGATATGGAGTGGGTTTCCGCCCGTGTAAAGACTCAAGCGACCTGCGACTGATGAGTCCGCCGGGCGTCACTTTTCGTCATTCTACGAGCCAGCGACTCTTCGGGATTCGGCGCGGCTGGATCCTTCCCGCATGCACGCCTGCGGAGGCACCGCAGGCATTACCGGACTTGGTCCTGACGTCCTAGGCGAGCATAAGTGTGGCTATCGTCGCTAACTGACTGTATTTACATATGCATACGTAACACGCATCGCTTATTCAATGAAAATTTCAGCTTATGGGTGAAAGCCTGCCTAAACTTTTGGCTTTTGGGGGGCAGCGACTTTCGGCTTATTCGGTTCGACACTTGCGAACTGCTTGATTCTCTTAACGAGAAGATTTCGGCTTATACGTCCCCCCACACGACAACAACAACTACTGGCGGAAAGACCGACGAGGAATCAAAGGCGATTCAAGAAGCTGCCCCGGAGCGGCTTCCTGAATTTAATGAATTCCTGCGTACAGCTCCGCCGAACAGCCAACTGAATGTGCGCAAGCTCCATCGCTACAATGGAACTGCCTGGGCTTTAATCCTGGAAGATGTGACTCTCTACTGCCCTAACGAAGGCTGCGAACGGGTCCAGAACTTTGCCAATACAGACGACACCGTTATCTTCCGACCAGAAAGAATGTTCACATTCCTCACTTATCAGTGTAGGAACTGTCGCAAATCACACAAGATTTATGCCGTATATCTAACCCGCGCCGAGTCTGGCATTGGCACTGCTATCAAATTCGGTGAGCAGCCGAGCTTTGGTTCGCATACACCCGCACGGCTGATTAGTTTGATTGGCCCGGATCGAGAACTGTTTCTAAAAGGCCGACGCGCCGAGAACCTCGGGCTCGGTCTGGGTGCTTTTGCGTATTATCGGCGCGTAGTGGAACATCAGAAGGATCGGATCATATCCGAGATCCGCAAAGTAGCCGTCAAAGTCGGTTTAGGGTCAGAAATCCTCGAAGCCCTCGATAATGCTGTCAAGGAGACTCGATTTACAGAGTCGATAGATATCGCGAAGAAAGGAATACCGCAAGGGCTTTTAATAAACGGTTATAACCCGTTAACCCTTCTCCACGACGCCCTAAGTAAGGGACTCCACGTGTACGAGGATGATGTGTGCTTGGCTTTAGCTCAAAGTATTCGCGTGGTTCTTGCTGAACTAGCTGACCGCATGACTCAGCTTCTTCGTGACGATGCAGAGTTGACAGAAGCGGTCAATCAGCTCCGCGCGAAGCCCTCGCCCGCGTAGTCTTTGTATCGCGCGCATTTTTTTTTATGCGTTTTCTTTCGGCGTATTTTTTTGCAAGTCCTCCATAATCCTGAGCACTCAGGTGCACGAGCAGCCTTTTTGAGTAGGCCTGGCACCGTTTAAGAAACCGTAACTCGTGCTTGCCCTTCGTACGGAGCTCGTGGTGGATGGATGCAAGATGGGGGTAGCCGAGGGTGCGGATTTGCTCTTCCAATTCAGGCCGGGACAGCGGAAAGATATTCGCCCTAAGCAGGAATCCCCTTGCGATGTGACCGGTTGCATAAAGCATCTCTTCGGCGGCGGCGTCGAGATCACCTGTCGCGATCAATCTGCCTGCCAAGATTAACCGTCTCGCTCCATGCATCACCTTCTTTCTCCAACTCGGCCAAATTTGAGTTTCAGGGCGTTCAAGAATCTGCGACCACAGCCCGTTGTCGCTCACCACGATTCCAAATCTCACGCACCACGCTTCGAAATCCTCTCCGGCCTCAAGTTGCTCAAGGAAACTCTCGGGTGTCGAACGCATAGCATGAACCCGCCGAGGAATATTTAAATCGTTCAGGGATCCCCTCGAGATTAAGAGTAAGTCGACGTCACTGTTCTCGGTATCTGCTTTTCTGGCTACAGAACCAACCAAGATGACGGACAGCTCACTCTCACGGCTCGTGAGGCCATCCATGAACGCTTTCACTTCTGGAACCGTACCCCAGATGTTATTCGTCATCGTCTTCCGTCGCTTCGTCCTCCAGCGTCGAGACTATATTTTCAGCTTCGCCAATGAAATGTTCCAATTCGGAAACCAGAGCCTCCAAATCTTCATTGAGAAGGGCAGCCCCAGGCTCGCCATAAGATACATCTTTTCGCAGTTCGTTTAGGTGCAGCATAATTTTCGAGACATCTTTGCTTACCTTGCCCTGCTTGGCCAACTCCTCAGCGATTTCGGCTTTCTTGTAATGGTTTTTTGTCCACTCAACGTTGAGGGCTTCGCATAATGCGACGATTACGTTTTCATACGCGTAGAAAACGTTAGAAACGCAAGACTCTGGCTCTTCGGGCTCCCATGAATCGGTGGCCGCGCTATCCCACTGCTTTTTCGCTAGATCTAAATGATCACGGGCTTCTATCAGGTCCATACAAGCATTAGATTATCAATCCGAGAGAGCGCACACCCAGACGAAAAGCCGGGTGCCCCATCCAGCGAAGCTAGGGGTGGGACCGTTCAGTCGGCCAAAGGCCACTCTTACCCTAGGCGTTACACTTCGACCCATGCCCCGAGACCCAGGCCTAGAAGAACTCATAAAATCCAACCTCACCCACACCAGAGGCCTCTCCGAAAAAGCCTATTCGGCGGATGGGCATATCTGCTCCACGGCAATCTGCTCATCGGAGCGCGCCGTGGCAGCCTGCTCCTGCGCGTCGGCAAGGACAACGAAGCCTGGGCCAACCAGATCCCCGGCGTCTCGACCGCCATCATGGGCGGCCGACCTCGACCGGAGCGAAGCGGAGTCGAGCCACTTCTGTCCGGCTGGGTCCGCGCCACCCCCGAGGCCTACGGTAATTCGGGATCCCCAACCTGCGCGGTGTTCGCAGGTTGGGGCTGAACGACGAACTCCGTCAAAAGCTCATCGACCGGGCCCTGACTTTCACCGCCTCGCTTCCCAAAAAGAACCAATAGCGCCGCCCGGTAACGGTACAAAAGCAGCGTAACCGTGGTGAGTAATGCCGCGACAGTCGCACCATCCACCGCCGCATCCGCCTCGTTCTTCTCACACTATGAGCAACGAGTGGCGTATCTCAAAGACCACCATCGAAGCCGAGATGTTGCGGCTTGCCAACCTTCTCTCCATGCCGGGCCGGGCTGCCACCGCGCCCGCCGCCCTCGCCCGGTATGAGATCCGGGCAATAAACCAGAGCCTGCGGCATGCCGTAAATAGCGTTACGGGAAATCTCTAGCGCTCGCCGGTACCGGATCGCCCTTGTTCAGGAGGAGGGCTTTCGCCCGCGCCGGACTTGCGACGGCGGGAAATCTCCGCTTCGTTGCGAAACACCCTCCATGGCCTGTGACCTTTGGCTCTGACGATTTGCTTCCAGGGGAGCGGTGCCTTCTGTACCGGCGATCCTGGAGCAGTGTCTTCCGGCTTCGCTCGCTTTTTGGCGCGTGGGTGCAGCGCAAACCACGCGTTCAGCAGTCCCCCTGCCACCACCGCAACCGCGACACAGTTCACCCACGTCTGCATCACCATCGCCGCCCCCTCGGACCCTCCGGCCGGCCTCCCAGTCGCCGACAACTGTCCCTGAATGGAACTACGAGCCACCCCCTGTCTTTGGATTTCTGCATTGCTGATTCGGAGGCCATCCAATGCGGCTCCTTCGGCTCACTGGCGTCTCCAGGGCGGTAAAGAGTACGAAGGTCGCTTCCTCACCGGCTACCGGCGAACCACCAACCCCCGGCAGGCCCGGGCACTCCGTGCCATCCACAACTCCCCCGTCCCCAGCCGGGCACCCTTCACTGAGAGCGTCACCGCACCCCGCCCCGCACCGGTGTACGCAAACTCCATCGTGTACTGGGTTCTCGGATAGAACAAGCCACTCTCGTTGTGACAAAGGGCATCCCGCGCCTGTCCCTTCATCGGCGGCGAGCAGCCCAGGCTCACCTGCTGGATCGGTACCTTGCCCTCATTTCGGAATGAAAGCTCGATGTTGTTGCCGCGCACATGCCCGCTTACCAGCATCACCGGGCAGGGAATCGAAACCGGCACCTGCTGCGCGCGCATCGGCATCCACCCCAGCAAAACGAACACCACCGTACCCAGCATCCGCACGCGGCGAGTCTACCATCGCCCCCTATCTCAAAATCCCTCCCACCCTGTAACCTTTCCTCGTCGCCCACACCCAACAACTGCGATCAGAAAAATTTCCCATCAGGAGACACCCATGTTCGATATGAAAAACCTCACCCAGCTCAAAAAGCTGGACGCGAATGCCCCCGACCAGATGAAGGCCTTCTGGGCCTTCGATAAGGCCGCCTTCACCGCGGGTTCGCTCGATGAATTGCAGAAGCAGTTGATGGCCGTCGCCGTCGCCCTCACCACGCAGTGCCCCTACTGCATCGAGCTCCACCTCCGCGCCGCCCGCAAAGCCGGCGCCACCGATGCCATGCTCGCAGAAACCGCCGCCGTCGCCGCCGCCATGCGTGCCGGCGCCGCCATCACTCACGCCTCGCACCTCTTCAAGGACTAGCGCCTCCACGCCCCATGCCTTAAGTAATGTCCGATTCGGGAATCAGCCGCAGAACCTGCCAGTTGCTATCCCCCGATTTGCTACTCTGGAATTAGCTCGAAAAACGCCAGCAGAAAAAGCCACCCTTGCGGTGGCTTTTTTCGTTTGCTGTCGAAAAAAGGGGGCTTGGGCGACCTTTCGCTGAGCACCGTATCGAATAACTCCTTTGGAATGACGAATGAAGCGATAACCCCTTTAGAAAGACGAATTTGGCCCTCGGGAGGGCACGCAAACCTCTGATTCATCATGACTTACAGCGGGTCCTCCCGCAGCGGGAGGGGGGAGGGGGGTCCCCCCCGGCGTCCCTGCCAACCACGCAAACCCGGGCGCTCCTCCGCCCCACATCGAAGGGAACGAAAATGTATCCGCAATGCCGACATATCCGCCCTTGTGGCAAGGCGTGTGATGCGCCTTCACTCAAGGACAGCCATTGGTGCTACTTCCACGCTCGCCTCTATGAGCGGCAAATTATTCGCCACAGCCGCCGTCTCCCGGACGGTCGCTTCGCCGCTCTTCCCGCACCCGCCGCCGGCGCTACCATCGACAGCGCGACCACCGAGACCATCGACTATGGCCCCTATCCCGTCGGCGCCCCGAAAAGCCCGGCGAGCGAAGGGCAGCAATTGCAGAACACCCTCGATCTCCCTCCGCTTGAAGATCAGGTCTCCATCCAGCTCGCACTCATCGAGGTCACGCAAGCTCTCGCCGCCAACGAGATCGACCCGAAACGTGCCGGCCTTCTTCTCTACGCGCTGCAGGTCGCCTCTGCCAACGTCAAGGACATACGGCCCCCCAACTTCGGAGTGGTGCGCACCGTCACCCACACTGAGGACGGCATACCGCTCGCCCCCGTGCGCCATCGGGAACACATCTAGGACATGGAAAGCAGAACCAAATCGGGAGCAACGTAACAGTACAAAAGCCTCACATAGGAATCAGACTGGTCACCGGAATCCCATCAGTAATGCGTCTCCCGTGGCATCGCGCCAGCCTCCCGCTCATGCGATAAATTCACCATGAGCAGCAGAGACCACTGGCGCATCACCACCGCCGCCATACAACTCGAAATGGAGCGCATCTCCGGCCTGCTGGAAAAGTCCGTCCACTTCCACTCCCGCACCAGCGCCCCGCACGCCCTCCGTCAGCGTTACGAATCCGCCTCGATACCATCGCAGCGCGAGATCACCCCCGCCGCCGAGCTCATCCGCCAGCCCTAGCTCCGCGCCCCGTGTCCAATGCTGGACTAACGCTGTCCGGCAGCGGACAGGACACCCCCGCCCCCCTTCCATCCAGAGCAGCAAATCAAACACTTGCAGCTGGCGCTTCAATTGCATGAAGCACGCCCGGGATGTCTGTGTCACTTCGGAGGACTGCGTGAAGAACTTCATCCGGAATTTCTGGTTCACCGATCTTCGCTTCGCACTGCGCCAGATGCGTCGCTCGCCAGGCTTCGTGCTTACCGCCGTCCTCACACTGGCGCTCGGCGTCGGAGCCAACACCGCGGTCTACTCGCTGCTCGACCAGGCGCTCCTGCGTTCGCTCCCGGTCCAGAAGCCCGAACAGCTCGTCGTGCTCAGCGCGCCGGGCAAGCACTGGAACGGACACACCGGCGATCACGGCGCGGGCCCGGAGAAGTCCTTCTCCTATCCCATGTACCGCGACTTGCGCGATCAGGCGAAGGTCTTCAACGGCCTCGTCGCCACCGCACCCACGTCGGTCGGCATTGCGCATGACCGCACATCCGAGGTGGGCGACGCCGAGATCGTCAGCGGCAACTACTTCTCCGTCCTCGGTGTGCAACCTGCACTCGGCCGCCTCCTCTCACAGTCCGACGACGCCGCGCCGGGTGCGAATCCGGTCGCCGTGCTCAGCCATCGCTACTGGGCCACCCACCTCGGCACCGATCCGAACATCGTTGGCAGGAAGCTCGCGCTGAACGGCCACAGCTTCGAGGTGATCGGCGTCGCACCGGAGAACTTCCAGAGTGCGGTCTGGGGCCAGACCCCGGACCTGTTCGTGCCCATGTCCATGATCGATACAGTGCTTCCGGGCAAAGGCAAGCGGCTCACCGACCACACGGACCGTTGGATGAACGTCCTCGGCCGTCTGCGCGACGGCGAAACCATTCCCCGGGCCGAGGCAGGCGTCGCGCCGCTATGGCACGCACTGCGCGCCGAAGAGCTGAAAGCGTTAGGCCATCAGTCGCAGACCTTTGCGGATGATTTCCTCACCCACAGCCGTATCGTCATCGAGCCCGGCGCGCGCGGACTCTCCTACAACCGCAGCTCCCTGGAAACACCGCTGGTGTCAGTCATGGCGATGGCTCTCCTCGTACTGCTGCTCGCTGCAGTCAACGTCGCCAGCCTGCTCCTGGTGCGCGCCGCGTCGCGCGTGCAGGAGTTTGCTGTGCGCTACGCGATGGGCGCGCGATCCGGACGTATTCTCCAGCAACTCCTGATGGAAGGCGCTCTCATTGGCCTGCTCGGGGGCGCCGCGGGTCTGCTGCTTGCGCCCGCAGCCATGCGGCTGCTCGTCCGGCAGATCGCCGGCACGGACGGCACCACCGCATTCCAAGCCACGCTCGATGCGCCGCTCTTCGTGTTTGGCCTTGCTGTAGCACTCGGCGTCAGCTTGCTGTTCAGCCTCGCGCCGGCCATCCAGTTGCTGCGTCCTGACTTGGTGACCGCCCTCAAGCAGAGGGCCGCCACTGCGACGGGCGGAGTGCTCGGCCTTCGTCGCGTCGTAGTCTCACTGCAAATCGGCTTGAGTGTGCTGCTGCTCGTCGGCGCTGGTCTCTTTGTGCGCACCATCCAGAATCTGCGGCATTCCGACGCAGGCTTCAACACAACGCATCTGCTCACCTTCCGCATCGACCCGCAACTGGCCGGGTATGCAAAGGAACAGACCCTGCCCATCGAAAAGCGCCTTCACGAGACGATGCGCGCGTTGCCCGGCGTGCAGGCTGTGGCGGCGACCGATGATCCGGAGCTGACCTACGATAGTCATACCGGAAACGTGACAGTGGCCGGTTACATAGCTACGCCGAACGAATCTTATGACGTGGAAAAGAGTGAGGCGAATGCCGACTTCTTCCATGCGCTGCAGATTCCCATGGCGGCGGGCCGCAGCTTTACCGACTCTGACAACGCCGCAGGCCAGCCGGTCGCGATTGTCAACGAAACCTTCGCCCGCCACTACTTCAAGAACGCGCAGGCGGCCATCGGCGGGCGTATTTCAAACGGAGATAAGGACCCGCACCCCATGACGATCGTGGGAGTAGCGCGCGACATGAAGCATGTCGACCTGCGTGATAATGCGCTCCCCACTCTGTTTACGCCTCTCGGCCAGGGCAATGTGCCGGAACATCTCTACTTTTATCTGCGTACTGCGATGCCACCCGAGCAGATCTTCGCCACCGTACGCACCGCGGTACGCAATCTGGATTCCGCACTCATCATGGGCGATTTGCGAACCATGGATGAACAAGTCGAGCAGAACATCGCGAACGAGCGCATGATCGAAGTGCTGGCGCTCGCCTTCGGTGCGCTTGCCGCTCTGCTCGCAGGAGTCGGGCTCTACGGCGTGCTCTCCTACAGCACCTTACAGCGCACGCGCGAGATTGGTATCCGCATGGCGCTCGGCTCATCCCGGCTCGCCATCACCGGTCTCGTGGTCAAAGAGATGGTGCGCCTCGGGGTGATAGGCATCGTCGCTGCCGTGCCGTGCGCCATTCTGCTGGGACACGCGCTGCGCAGTCAGCTCTTCGGCGTCTCGGCTGCGGACCCGCTGACGCTCGCGGCCGTCGTGCTGCTCATGGTTTTGGTCGCCATCCTCGCCGCGCTCATTCCGGCACGCCGTGCCGCGAATGTCGAACCGATGGAAGCTCTCCGGTTGGAATAGGAGAAGCCATATCGATCCGCGGAAGAAGTCTCGATATGGCTAGGCTTCCTGCAGAAGACAGTCACCGGAAGCGATAGGCGCTTATCGTTTGGCTCGGCCGATAGCCACGCGGGGAATCCCCTGCAGATCGTTCACGAAACGAATTTCCTCAAACCCGGTGTGCGCCAGCATCCGTTGGAGCACATCGCGCTGCCCGTGTCCGATCTCCAGCAGCAGGTGCCCGCCCGGTGCTAAATGCCCAGTCGCCTCCGGAATCAGCCGGCGATAAATCGCAAGCCCATGCTCGCCGGCATAGAGTGCCGTCGCCGGCTCGTATTCGCGCACCTGCGGCTCCAACACTTCGCCTGTCGCCACATACGGTGGGTTCGAAACAATGCAGTCGAACCGCTCGTCGTCAAGAGCGGCAAACAGATCCGATTCCCCAAACCGCACCCGCTCCCCGGCGCCAAGCTGCTGCGCATTCTTCTGCGCAACGGCAAGCGCAGCGGCCGAAATATCCGTCGCTGTCACGGTAGCGTTCTTCAGCTCCATCGCCAGTGTGATAGCCAGAATGCCGGAGCCGGTGCCGATGTCCAGGATTCGTTCGGGTTCAGGGCGAAGCGCCAGCGCCGCTTCCACAACATGCTCCGTCTCGGGCCGGGGAACCAACACCAGCCGGTTCACAATGAACTCGCGTCCGTAGAACTCCTGCTTGCCCAGGATGTGCTGTACCGGCTCATGGTGCGCTCGACGCGTAATCGCGGCCTGATAGTGATTGCTTTGCCGCTCCGTCAGCTCACGCTCCGGATGGGTCAGCAGATCCGCGCGTGTGATTCCGGCAACGTGCAGCAGCAGCAACTCCGCATCGCGCTGCGCTGTTGCGCTTGGGGCAAGCAGCGCCGTTGCGCTCTCTATAGCTTTCGCGAAATTAGTCATCGAGTGATCGGGCCCATCAAATGCTATAATGCCTGTAACGCTTCCGAAGGGTGATGCATACCGCATCCCGAATGAGGCCAGTGTGCTGGCCTGTGCCGCTCCGGTGAGTGGCCTAGCCCAAACCTGAAGCGTTGCCTTCTACAGCGTGTCGCGTAGATGGAGTCAGGAAAGCCATCCGGCGTTCTCGACGCATAGGATCGTTCGGCAAGAGCGGAGGCCGGCAAAGCAACGCCCGCCTAAGTGACTCATCAAGTCCCGCCGTTTTTCCTTACGCACATTTTGAGCAAGCTCGCTGCCCGTCCATCGTTCTCTTCAAGAACGACACGCGATCGGACAGAACTGTAGCGAGCGTATCCCGGCATCGCGCCGCACGCCCGGCGTGTATCTCGCGATTGCCGCGACAGCAAAACAAGGAACCTAAGTTGAAACTATTCTCTGAACTACCACTTTCGTCCGACCTGCAGAAGCGCCTTGCGGCGGCCAAGTTTGTTACGCCCACGCCTGTCCAGGCCGGGGCGATTCTTCCGGCGCTCGAAGGCCGCGACGTGCTGGCCACCGCGCAGACCGGTACCGGCAAGACGCTGAGCTTCATGGTGCCGATTATCGAGCGCCTGCAGAAGCAGCCCTCGAAACAGATCACCGCGCTCGTGCTGCTGCCCACGCGCGAGCTCGCCATGCAGGTGGAGAAGGTCTACCGGCAGTTGATGCCCGAAGGCCGCATTCGTGCCGCGTTGGTCGTCGGCGGTCTCGCTGAAGGTCCGCAGCTCGATGCGATCCGCCGCGGCGTGCGTCTGGTCGTTGCAACTCCGGGCCGCCTCGAAGACTTTCTCGATCGCAAGCTCATCAAGCTGGACGCCGTCGAAGTGCTCGTGCTCGACGAGTGCGATCGCATGCTCGACATGGGATTCAAGCCGTCGATCAAGCGCATTGTCTCGAAGCTTCGCGCGGATCGGCAGACGCTCTGCTACTCCGCGACGCTGAATCCCGAAATGAGGGATGTCACGCGCGAGTACCTGAAGGACCCCGTGCGCATCGACATCTCTACCGAGCTGAAGCCGGCCGACAACGTCTCGCTGCAGATCTTCGAAGTGTCGAAGGAAAAGAAATCGGAGCTGCTGGAACACCTGCTTAGCAGCCTCGAGGGTAGCTTCCTCGTCTTCACCCGCACCAAGCATGGCGCGGATCGGCTGGCCAACCGGCTCAGTCGTGTAGGCCACAATGCGGCGCGCATCCATGGGGATCGCACTCAGGCGCAGCGTGTTGCCGCGCTGAAGAGCTTTGCCGATGGCGCCAACCGCGTGCTCGTGGCGACCGACGTGGCCGCGCGCGGAATCGACGTGCCGCATGTCGCGCACGTGGTCAACTACGATCTGCCCAAGGAGCCGGAGGATTTCGTCCACCGGGTCGGCCGCACTGGGCGTGCGTCGCGCAGCGGTACGGCCCATACCTTCGTGATGCCGGAAGAGCGTAACGAGGTGAAGAGGATCGAGCGCAAGCTCGCCGTCACCATGAAGCGCTTCAAAGTCACCGCGATTGCGCCAAATTTGGCGCCGGCGCTGGCATAAGCAGGCACACCGCAACAAGGCAAAGGCTGGTGATCCCGATCACCAGCCTTTCGCTTTATGGCTAACGGCCGGTTCGCTCGATCTGCACGAAGACAGCATCCGCGCAGCGCCGGAAGCCAAGCTCCTCATAAATATGGATCGCAGCCGCGTTCCCATCCGCAACGTGCAGGAAGGGAAGATCGCCATCGGCCAGAATTGCCTCTGTCGCCTCGCGCGTCAGCCGCTGTGCGTATCCATGGCCTAGATGCGTCGGATGCGTGCAGATCGCGCTCACCTCGCGATAGCCCGGCAGCGCCAGCCGCTCACCGGCCATCGCTATCAGCTCACCATCGATGAAAATGCCGCGATACCGTCCCATCTCCGGCGTACGCATGCCGAAGAAGCCGGGAAACGCCACCGCCTTCAGCGCGTTCATCGCCCCCGCATCCGCTATCGGATCGAGCATCACGCTTGCCGGCACGCGATTCGCGCGCGTCGCCGGTGGAAGTCTGTCGCATATCATCTGGAAGCCGGGGATGCGCCTTGTCTCGCGCCATTCGCTTGGATAGAGTAGCGGTTCCTCGAAGAACCACACCCGCTCGCCCGGATGAACCATGGCGCGCAGCGCAGCCACTGCTTCCTCCGAGTGCTCGGCTATCGCGGCCAGCGGCACAACTTCGGCGTGATACCGCCGCGCCAATCCCTCGCCATAGGCAAGATGCCTCTGCAGCGTGGTCGCTGCAAGCCATATCGGATTCTCCAGCGCCGGACACATGTTGGTGGTCATGATCATCGCAGGTAGTGGATGTTGGAGGATGCTCTGGAGATGCGGAACTCCGCCACCATCTTCAGCGCGTCGGGATTGCCTTACGGAAAAAACTCCTGAGCTAACGGAAGTGCAGATAGCCCCATCGGCCCGGCACGTGCATGTTGATCACGCCCTGCGGCGACCCACACCCAGTTGTCTTCCTTCGGATTGCCCGGCTTCCATTCGACACGACTGAAGTTGATCCGCCATACCGTACCTTTCTGGGGCGCCGGCACATGCTGCCGTGACTCGAATGCATTAAGCGGATACGCGATCTCCACCGTCCAGCCGTGATCCGTATCACCGGAATGATTCAACGTCCCCTGAACGGCCACCGCGGTCTTCAGCCCCGCGATGTCCCAGCTATTGTCCGCTCTCCCGCCTTCGCTGTAGGGCTTCGGCAGGAAAAGATCCCAGCCGGTATTCAGGGCATTGATCTCGAACTCGTAGTAGCTCTCGGTCTGCGGCAGCGGCTTGATGAAGACCTCAAAGTCGTTGTCCTTGAAGATGACGGAGTCGTGCTTCGTCAGCGTGCCGGTTACGTTTGACTCCTCAAGCTCGGCAGCGATGTACAGATACTTGTCGTCCCACAGCATCTTGGCGCGGGTGCGAAAGCGCGGAGCGGGTTTGGACGTGCCTTCGATGTCGACAAAGTCAGAGGTCCACGGCGCCTTCTGCCACGCCGGATCGTCGATTCGTCCGTCAATGCGTATCGGCGTTTTCGTGTAATGGCAGTCATAGGAATGCGGCACAGAATGCGAATCCTGCGCATGGGCTGCGGCGGTCAAAAGCGCTGCAAGGCAGACAACCGTGAATGTACGCATCGTTCGTAGCGTATCAGGCGATGTTCGCTGTATCCGCCTTCAGGCGCTCTGCCTGGAAGTGGGCCACCACCGCATCGATCACCGACTGCAGCCGGCCTTCCATAATCTCAGCGAGCTGATGCAGTGTCAGGCCGATGCGGTGGTCGGTCAGCCTGTTTTGCGGGAAGTTATAGGTGCGAATCTTTTCCGAGCGATCACCGGAACCAACCTGCTGCTTGCGTTCCTGTGCCAGCGCCGCCTGCTGCTTCTCCTGCTCCACCTCATAGAGTCTCGCGCGCAGCACACGCATGCCCTTCTCACGATTCTTGATCTGCGATTTCTCGTCCTGGCAGCTCACCACGGTGCCAGTGGGCAGATGGGTGATGCGAACAGCAGAGTAGGTAGTGTTCACCGACTGTCCGCCCGGCCCCGAGGAGCAAAAGGTGTCAATGCGCAGGTCCTTGGCTTCGATCTTGATGTCCACATCCTCCGCCTCCGGCAGCACGGCCACAGTAACCGCTGACGTGTGCACGCGTCCCTGCGTCTCTGTAGCCGGCACGCGCTGCACGCGGTGCACGCCAGATTCGTACTTCAGCTGCGAGTAGACGCGGTCGCCCTCGATGATGGCGATCACTTCCTTCAGGCCGCCAACGCCCGACTCCGATGACGACAGCACCTCCACCTTCCAGCGGTGCTGCTCGGCAAAGCGCGAGTACATGCGGAAGACCTCAGCCGCGAACAGCGACGCCTCGTCTCCGCCGGTGCCGGCGCGAATCTCCAGGATGACGTTCTTCTCATCATTCGGATCCTTGGGCAGCAGCTTCAGCTTCAAATCCGCTTCAATCTTCGGCAGCCGCTCTTCCAGTTGCGTCAGCTCGTCCTGCGCCATCGCGCGAATTTCAGGGTCGCTCTCCACCAGCATCCCCTGGGCGTCGGCGATGCCCTGCTTGATCTGCTGGTATTCGCGAAAGCTCTCGACCACAGGCTCAAGGTCGCGGTGCTGCTTGGCTACCTTCTGGTAGCGTTCGTGATCGCTGACTACCTCGTCGGAGGCCATCTCGCGGCCCAGCTCTTCGTAGCGGGCGGCAATCTGTTCCAGGCGTTCAAACATCGGGGACTCCTCGACCACACACAGGGGCCGGCAAATCAGTTACAAACTTGGGATGAGCGAAGGCGCAGGCAGGCGATGGCGGCGGAGCCGCTAGAGGAGGGTGCCGGGGAAAGGGATCAGGCGCAACATCGCTGCTATTAGAGTATCGCGGAGGGGCAGCGGATGCATCTACAACCTTGGCCGTGACGAAACGAATGACGCAACTTGAACCATGGGCCGGGCTCTGTGAGCGGCTGGCCGGCACCACGAAAAAACTCGAAAAGCGCGCCTGGATGGCAGACTATCTGCGTGCGGTGCCGGTAGAGGACGCCGCGTTCGCCGCGCTCTATCTCTCCGGCACGCCTTTCCCGGAAACAGATCGCCGCCAGCTTAGCGTCGGCGGCGCAAGTTTGTGGTGGGTGGTAGGGGAGCTCAGCAAGGCAAGCGATGCCGCAATGCACGAGGCTTACCGGCGACACGGCGACATGGGAGCCGCCGCCTTCGATCTGCTCGCGGCGAAAGGCGGCGCGGAAAGCGCAACGCTGACCATTGATGATGCGGCGGAGATCTTTTCTCAACTCGCCGCAGCAAAGGGCACCGCGCCGCGGCAGGCGCTGCTGCGCGATCTGCTCGGTCGAGCGACTCCACTCGAAGCCAAATACCTGATCAAGCTGATGCTCAGCGACATGCGCATCGGCGTAAAGCAGGCGCAGGTGGAGGAGGCAATCGCAGTCGCCATGGAGCGCGATCTCATCGCGGTCCGACGCGCCGTCATGCTGCTCGGCGACCTCAGTGAAGTTGTCCGGCTGGCCGCGGCGAACCGGCTCGATGAGGCACGCATGCGGCTCTTCCACCCGCTCGGATTCATGCTGGCCAGCCCGGTCGATTCTGTCGCGGAGGCGATGGCGCGATTCGCTGAAGAGATTCGCGCCGAGCGGAAGGGCAAAGGCGGTGCACAACCGGCACCAGAAGGAGAAGAGCCGCACGAAGAGCAGCCTGCAGCGGAGCAGCCGTCCGGGAACCTGCTTGTCGAAGCTCACGTGCAGGACAAATTCGACGGCATCCGCTGCCAGTTGCACTGCTGCGATCCTTCGCAACCCGGGCGTGTCGCGCTCTTCTCCCGCAGCCGCGACGACATGACGCACAGCTTCCCCGAACTCATCGAAGCATTCGCGAACGTCACCGAACCGCTCATTTTGGACGGCGAAATCCTGGCGTGGAATGCAGATCCCGCCGCGGCGCAACAGCGCGCCCTGCCATTTAAATCGCTGCAGAACCGTATCGGCCGCAAGCGCGTCACGGCTGCCATGCGGGAGCAGACACCCATCGTCTTCATGGCCTTCGATCTGCTTTTTCGAGGTGCATCGTCCCAGAACGGCATGGAAGAGTCGCCCAGCGGTGTGCTCTTTTTAGACCAGCCTCTTGCCACGCGCCGCGCCGCGCTGGAAGAGATCTATGCCGCGCAGGCGCCGCGCACGGTCATCAGCAGCACACCCGCCTCGATCGAGTCGCAGCATCAGGGAGCGCTCTTCGGCGCACCCGATACCGCACCGGCACTCAGCGAGAACGCTTTCGCGCGTTTTGTTCTCGCTTCAGTGACACGCCTTACCAGCGCCGAGCAATTGGAACAGGCTTACGTCGACGCGCGTGCCCGCGGCAATGAAGGCGTGATGCTGAAGGCGGCAGCCAGCCTCTATCAGCCGGGCCGTCGCGGTCTCGCATGGCTCAAGCTGAAGCGTGAGCTGGCCACGCTCGATGTAGTCGTCACCGCAGCAGAGTACGGGCACGGCAAACGCGCCGGAACTCTCAGCGACTACACCTTCGCTGTGCGCGACGGTGACACGTTGAAGAACGTAGGAAAGGCATACTCCGGGCTGACCGATGCCGAAATCGCACGGCTCTCCGAATACTTCCACGAGCACACCATCGAAGACTTTGGCGGCTGGCGCACAGTGGAGCCGAACATTGTGCTGGAAGTCGCCTTCAACAACCTGATGCGTTCAGAGCGCCACAACAGCGGCTTCGCGATGCGCTTCCCCCGAATCATGCGCATTCGCGATGACAAGCCGATTGAAGAGATCGATACGCTTCAGCGTGTCGAGGAGTTGTACAACGCGCAGCCGGACCGGCCAGTGGAGCCTTGAACATGCGTCCCTCGGAAGCGACACTGCACTTCCCGCCGACTTCAAACACGGCCCACCTTGCTACGCTGCTTCGCCGCGCTTGAACACCGCGATCAGACCGCCGTGTTGTGGGGCTCGGCCCAGGCGTGTTGCAGTTGATCAGCTAGCTTCTCGACCGGCGCAGTCCCTTCCGTTTCTCCGCGCCTTGAAGTTTGCTGGTTCTGCCAAAGCGTCCAAGCAGCGACGCTCAGCAGGGTACCTCCCATGGTCCATGCAAACCACTTCATGTCTCTGTGCTCCAAAAGGGAAATTCGCGTGCCTTTGTTGGATGCAATTTGGCGGGAGGCTTCATGGAGCAATCGATTGCTTCTGCATCACCAACTTAACCGGGCGAGATCGCCGCTTCACGCCTACTTCGCCGCCGGCAGCTCAAACGCCTTCACATCCAACCCCTCCGGCGCCCACGTATTCACAATCGCCTTCGCAATCTTCGCCGTCGTCAGATACGCCTCGTTGTCATCGGTCCAGCTCTGGTCCTTGTTGTCCCAGGTAAAAATGGACAAGATAATCAGTCCGTTCTTCGTCGCGATGGCATCCACATCGTTGCGCACCGCATCGAGTGCCCCAATCTTGTTCGCGATCGCCGAACCCTCTTCGCTGCTGTCGATCGGCTCCAGGTAACGCGGCGCGCCATCGCGATAGAACTGCGAGCGCAGCATGTGAAGCGTCACCCCGCAGATCGCGCGGTCGGCTTCGCTGGGCACGGCGGAGGTATCCCCAAGCTGGCAGGTCACGATCCGCTGCATCAGCGCGCCCATCTCTCGCGCCGTCGTTTTGCCCAGGCCAAATCTCTTCTGGTCCGCAGGCATTGGCCCAGTCGCCGGCTTGCCGATTTTCTTGTAGAGCCACGTTTTCTTCAGGCCCAGCCTTCCCATCTCGGCATTCGTGGCATCCAGGCCGATCTTGTCGATCGCCACATTTGTCGCGGTGTTGTCGCTCGTGATCACCATCATGGACAACACGTCTTTCAGCGTCAGCGTCACGGGTGTGTCGAAGAAGCCCAGCACACCGGATCCGCCCGTCTGGTTCTCCTTGGTAAGCGTCACCTTGTCGTCCCAATGCGCTTTGCCATCGCGGATCTGTTCCATGGCCTCGTACAGAAGCGCAAGTTTGATCACGCTAGCCGTCTGCACCGGCTCGTCGGCTTTCAGAGCGATGGTCTGGCCCGTCTTCAATTCTTTCGCGAAGACCGACACCTGTCCGTGATGCTGCGTAGCGATCTGATCGACGGTGGTCTGTAGCGGCGGTTCTGAGGGACTCTGTGCGGCAGCGGAAACAATAAGAAACAAAATAGCGAATGAGAGCAGGGTGGCCTTGCGCATGTGCGGCATGGTACATCCTCTGGAATGGCTCTCCAATTCACAACCAGCTACCTCGACGATGTCCGCCCGCTATTCGCTCACTACAAGAAAATGGGCGAGGCTGCCATGGCACAGGTCTCGGACGCCGATCTCACCAGCATCCTCGATCCGGAGATGAACTCCATCGCGCTCATCGTGAAACATATGGCGGGAAATATGCGCTCGCGCTGGAAGGGCTTTCCCGAGGCTGACGGCGAAAAGCCAGACCGCCATCGCGATACGGAATTCGAAACGCCGCCTGCCACTCGCGCGGAGCTGATGAAGCTCTGGGACGAAGGCTGGGCCTGTATGTTCACTGCGCTCAATCCGTTGACGGATGCCGATCTCTCACGCGACACCTTTATCCGCAACGAGCGCCACTCCGTCCTGCAGGCAATCAACCGACAACTCGCGCATTACAGCTACCACGTCGGCCAGATCGTCTTCCTCGCCAAGCATCTCCAGTCTGCGAGCTGGAAGTCACTCAGCGTCCCGCGCGGCCATTCCGCCGGCTTCAATGCCGATGTCGCGGCAGGGCGCAAGAGCCAGCGATGAAACAAAAAGGCGTCCGGCTGTTGTGCCGGACGCCAGTCGTTCCATCAAAGCCGAAGCTACTTGCCTGCCACCTGCTTCGCGCCCGTATAGCTCACTCGCCAGATCGAACTCGATCCGTCGTCGGTGACGTATAAAGCGCCATCCTTCCCGAAGGTCACGCCCACCGGCCGGCCCCATACATTCCCATCCGGCTTTACAAACCCGGTCAGGAAGTCCTGATAGGCACCCGTTGCCTTGCCGTTCTCGACCGGCACAGCGATTACCTCATAGCCTGCGCGCTTTGACTTGTTCCACGAGCCGTGCTCCGCCGCAAAGGCCCAGCCCTTGTACGAGGCTGGAAACTTGCTGCTCTCGTCGAAGGTCATTTCGAGCGACGCGAAGTGTGGCTGCAGCAGCACGTCCGGCACCATCACCTTGTTCGCCAGCTCTGGATGCTTACCCTTATGCCGAGGGTCCTGGTGATTGCCCATGTAGAACCAGGGCCAGCCGTAGAAGCCGCCTTCCTGCACGTGCGTGATGTAGTCGGGCACCAGATTGTCGCCCAGGCCATCCCGCTCGTTCGTGGAGCACCATAGCTGCCCCGTGATCGGATTGATCGCCTCGCCTACGCAGTTGCGAATGCCCGAAGCGTAGACCTTCACGAACTTGCCTTCGGGCGTGAACTCCAGCACGTCGGCGCGGTGGAACTCCGCCGGCGTCGTGTCCGGATCGTCCACGTTTGAGTGCGACCCGACCGAGACAAACATCCGCGTGCCGTCTTTCGAGAAGACAACATCGCGGGTCCAGTGGCCGCCGCCCCGCAGGCGTCCGCCACCGGGCAGATCGGGCACCACAACCTGCGACGGCCCGCTAGCCTTCAAGTCGCCGTTCTTGTATGGAAACTTCACCACTGAATCGGTATTGCCGATGTAGATCCACTTCGGATTAGGCCCCAGCGGATAGAAGGCCAATCCAAACGGCTGCTTCAGGCCTGTAGCGAATGTCTCTACCTGCTTCGCCTTGCCGTTCGCATCCACGCCGCGGAAAACCTTAACCGTGCCACTGTCGCCACTACGGTCCGGTTCGCTCTCCACCACGAACAGATCGCCGTTGGGAGCGGTACGGATCAACCGTGGACTTTTCGCGTCCGACGAGTACAGCTCCACCTTGAAGCCGGCTGGCGCCTCGGGCATCGCACCCGCAGGCCGCGCCACCAGGTCAGGCCCATTGTCCACCGACTGCGTTGCGTACGGCACCGGCAGATCGGCAACCGTGATCTTGCGCATCGTTCCGGGCTTTTCTTTTGAGAAGTCAGTAAAGGCCGCCTGCCCTGTTATCGGCTTGCTGCTCTGCGCAAGCGCAGGAAGAGCAATCAGCAGGAGAGCAGGGAAGAGGAGAGGGCCCATGATGCGAGAAGAGGGGGTGATACGAGACATGCATTTCCTCCGGGGTAGGGAGCGGGACTTCGGGGTGTGGCACCGCAGTAAGGGCGGTGAAAGCGCTGTACTCAACGATACTGATGCGTCAAGCCACCTGACAAATCGCTTAGGAAAAGACAATTCGTTTGTCTATGGAGTACCGCTGGCCGCCTGCTTCACCAGGTCCATCGGCACAATCGCCGTAAACACGGCGTGGCTGCCATGCTGCGTCACGGCCGCGCTGTTGATCAGCGTGCGGTAGTTCTTGCTCTGCGGATTGTCCTGGACGACGGTCAGCGCAGTCGAAAGCAGCCCCAGCATGTTCTGCAACGCATTCACTGTCGCGGCCGCCTCCGCCTGGCTCGGCGCAATCTCCTCCACCCGAAGCCGCAGATTGCCCAGGTAGCGCACGGACGCGACAAAGGCCGTATCGGCGTTCAGCGGGAGCGTGACGCCAAACACCCGCGGACCGCCCTCCGACCAGAAGGGCAGCGAGATACGCCCAACACCCCACGCGATCGAGAGCGCCGGTACCTGGCTGTAGTAGTCCGAAAGCACCGACGATCCGGAGAAGGGCAGCGCAGCCGTGCGATAGCGATCCACAATGGCGTGAATCTGCTCGGCCGTCGGCGTATTCGACACCGCAACGATGTCGTAGCCCAGCAGCACCACCCGCACCGTGCGGCCCTGGCTGGTCAGGTTGTAGATCGTGCGGTCGGCGTACTGCTCGCGGCTCTTGCTGTTCGCTTCCAGCCACGCCATCACGCGCCTGTGATCGAAGCGCCCGGCGAAGACCTCCGAATATGCCACCGGCCCGTTCGGTCCCCGCGGGTCCTGCATGTGGTGTAGGGAGATGGCGGCCTGGTGCAGGTCCCGCTCAAAGATAAAGCCGGTCGTATCGATGAAGCGCTGGTATGCCGCATCATGCTGCACCGGATGCTGATCGAAATGCATGGCGGCGCGCAGCGGCTCGAAGTTGATGTAAAGGATGCCGTCGGACTCCGGCAGCAGCCGGGCCACTTCAGGGGGCGCCTTCTGCCGCAGCCAGGCAAGCACACCCAGCAGCACGATGACGATAGTGGCAATGAAAAGCGTAGTGCGGGTGCGTCTGCGCATGAGGGCCGGAGATGGCGCAAACAGAATAGCAGCGCGGAGGGCCGACCGTTCTTTGCCGGCTTACTCCTCGCGCAGCAGCCGCGCCGGATCAATGCCCAGCGCATGACGCGCGGGAATCCATGTAGCGACAAGCCCGATCACTGCCATCGTCGCAACCACACCACCCAGCACCAGCGGATCGCGCGAAGTCGCCTGATAGACGATCTGCGCAAGAAGCCGGCTGACCAGCACGCCAAGCCCGAGGCCCACCAAAGAGCCTGAGATCAGCAGGACCAAAGGACGTCCCAGGGCCGAGAGGATAAGCTGGCTCCGCTGCGCACCCAGCGCCACGCGGACGCCAAGCTCCCGCACGCGCCTGCTCACGCTGTAAGCCGCCATACCGAAGGTGCCGGTAAGCGCCAGCATCGCCGCCAGCAGGCCCATGATGCCGAGCGAGGCCGCGGCCACACGCGCGGGGAACAGGACGAAGCTCAGCGACTTGGGCCAGCTCGATATGGAAATGGGCAGCGCCGGATCAAGGCCGGTGAGGATACGGTTCAGCGCCTTTGCTGCGTCGGCGGCCGGCAGTTGCGATCGCAAAACGAGGACCGTCCTGCTGTTGGTGCCTTGCGCGAGGGGATAGAAGACCGCAGCGCTGGGATCTTCGGCAAGTGAGTCATACTTTCCGTCCTCCACCACCCCGACAATCGAGAACCGGTCATCCTTCCCGGCCATGAAGTATTGACCGATGGCGGAGGCGTTGCCGAAGAGTTTGCGCGCGAAGACTTGATTGACGACGGCGACCTTGGGCGATTTCGCGTCATCCTGCCAAGTGATATCGCGGCCAGCTACCAGGCGGGTCTCGGCGGCCCGCAGGTAGCCGGGCGAGATGGAGAAGAACTTTGCACCGAGCGCAGCATGGGAGGCGCCGAACTCCGTAGCGCCATCCCGGTAGATGGCGGTGGTACCGACGCTTCCGCTGAGCGGGGTGGTATTGATGGTGCCGGCAGCGGTGACGCCAGGGGTGGCGAGAGCTTCCTCCACCATGCGCTTCTGCACCGGGAGAGCAGCGTCATTGGAGTAGCCGGCCATCAGCATATCGGTCGTGGCCAGCATCGCGCCCTGCGGTTGGAAGCCCATCGGCGCGTGCAGCGAGTGCTGCATTCCCCGCAGCGCCACGAGAGATGCTGTGACCAGCAGTGTGCAGAGCGCGATCTGCAGTGCGAGCAGTAGATCGCGCAGAGTGAAGCGGCGAAAGAGCACGGGAACCTCCGCGCCTCTCATCACGCGGGCCGCATCCGTTCGCCAGACCTGCCGCGCGGGCAGCAGGCCGAAGAGCACGCCGCTGCCAATGGACAACAGCATGGCGAGAGCGTAGACGCGCGCATCCGCAGAGACGGTCATGTGAATGGGAAACTCCGCAATGGGCTGCCAACGAGTGAGCGCGCGGAGCAGCACGGTGGCAAACGCGGTTCCGGCAATACCGCCTGCTAGCGAGATGAGCACCGCCTCCGTGAGCAACTGGCGCAGGATGTGCCAGCGGCTGGAACCGATGGCCAGCCGGATGGCCAGCTCGCGGCTGCGATCCGCAGCGCGCGCCGCAAAAATGCTGGCGAGGTTCGCGCAGGCAGCGATCAGCACCAGGGAGGAGAGCAACAGAACGCCGAGCAGAAAGGTTCGTGCCGCATCAGCAAAAACATCGCCCAGCAGGCCGGGCTTGACCAGGCGGGCGGTTAGACCATCGTCCTCGGCCGGGTGCTGCTTCGCAAGCTGACCGGCGATGGCATTCAGGTTATCCGTCACCTGCTGTGGCGTCACGCCGGGCTTGACCAGCCCCAGCAGCCAGAGCCCGTGATTGCCGCGTTTCGTCAGAAACTCATAATCTTCGACCTGCTGCTCATTGACCAAGGGCATCCAAAAATCCGGCCGGAGGAAGAGCTCGGTGCCGTTGAAGTAGTGGGGCGCAATCCCGATAACTGTATAGGGATGCTTGCTCAGGTCGACGGTGGTGCCGACGATCCGTGGATCGGCATGGAAACGGCTGCGCCAGATGGAGTCGCTGAGCACGATGTAGGGAGCCGAGTTTGGCCCATGTTCGTCGCTGGCGTGAAAAAATCGGCCGAACGCGGGCTGGACGCTGAGCATGTCGAAGTAGTTGCCGGAGACCTCGTATCCCCAACTGGCTTTGGCCGTTCCTCCCGCGCTCAGCCCGACGGCTGTCAGCCGGTAAGCTGCGATGTCGGTGAAAGTAGCGTTGCGGGAGCGATAGTCGAGGTAGTCGGGGTACGACTGGCTATCCTCGCCGTGAGTTTTGCGCGCGATGGTGTACATGCGCTCGGAGTGCGGCAGGTTGAGCGGCCGCAGGATCACTGCGTTCAGCACGCTCAACACGACGACATTTGCGCCGATGCCGAAAGCCAGCGTCAGGATCGCGGTCAGCGCAAAACCAGGCGAGTGCCGCAACTGCCGCAGCGCGTAATGCAGATCGCGTCCCATGCCGGCCAGCACCTGCTCGGTGTCGGCGTTATTCGCCCGCTCGCGCATCACCGTCCGATTCCCAAAGCGCAGCAGCGCATCCCGCCGAGCCGCTTCCGGCGGCATGCCGGCACGCATGTTGTCTTCGGTACGCATCTCGATGTGAGCCTTCAACTCGTCATCGATCTCGTGATCGATTCGCGTCCGGCGCAACAAATTAGCAACGCGGCGAGCCAGCGACATAGCAGCCTCCTCACGCGTACCGCATCACAGCGCGCACGCCCTTCACCAGTTGCTCAAAGCTCTTCTCCGCCTCTTCGAGCTCGCGCCGTCCGGCCGGCGTCAGCCGGTAATACTTCGCCTTCCGTCCCGTCTCCGTCAGCGCCCACGCGGACTTGATCCACCCGCTCTGCTCCATGCGGTGCAGAGCCGGGTACAACGAGCCTTCCTCAACCGCCAGCAACTCATCCGACGCCCGTTGAACATGCAGCACGATGCCATAGCCGTGCATCTCGCCCTTCTGCGCCAGCGTCTTGAGCACCAGCAAATCCAGCGTTCCCTGAAGATCCTTCTTCGCCATGCAGCCTACCCCTATGCATCTATGGGTACGGAGGAGAGTACCCCTAGATGTGCAGGGGTGTCAAGCACCCATCCAGCCACCCGGCAAAGCTAAAATCGAGAGGGCGGGCGTTCGCGCTGGTCACCAATATTCGAGCTTTGGAGATGCGTGGACACAACAACGCTGCACGTCCTGCTGGTGGTGTTTTTTGCGACCCTGGTCCGATCGACCTTTGGCTTTGGCGAAGCGTTGATTGCCGTGCCGCTGCTCGCGCTCACCATCCCGATTGAGATCGTCGCTCCGCTCGCTGTTCTGCTCTCCATCACCATCGCTGCCGTCGTCGTCGTACAGGACTGGCGGAAGATCCACGTGCGCAGCACCGGCTGGCTTCTGGCGCCCACATTCGTCGGCCTTCCGCTCGGCGTCTGGCTCCTGACCAGCGCCCACCAGGGGATCGTGAAAGCCGCATTGGGCCTGGTAATCGTCGCCTTCTCGGGCTATTCGTTGCTCAGCGCACGTCTGGGTGCAAAGCCGCCGGAACTCCGCCGCGACAGCCGTCCCTGGCTGCTCGGCTGCGGCTTTCTCGCCGGCGTGCTCGGCGGCGCCTATGGCATGAACGGTCCTCCGCTGGTGCTCTACGGAGCGATGCGCCGCTGGTCGCCGCAGCACTTCCGCGCCACGCTGCAGGGCTACTTCCTGCCCGCCAGCATCGTCGCCATGATCGGCTACTGGCTGGCCGGCCTCTGGGTTCCCGCCCTTACGCACTACTTTTTGTGGTCGCTCGTAGTCGCCCTGCCGGCAATCTTTCTCGGCCGTGCGCTGAATCATCGCCTGCGCGGCGAAGCCTTTCTCGAGATCGTGCACGGCGGCCTGGTGTGCGTCGGCTTGATTCTGCTGGTTCAGGCATTACGCCACAAATAAGCATTTGCACGCAGAGCTCATGGCGGTATGCTCCCTCACGCTGGAGGAATCTCCGCGTGAAGCTCACATACGTCATCAAGTTCGTCGGCGACATGGATCGCGCCGTGGCGTTCCATCGCGACACCCTGGGCCTGCCCCTCATCTTCAGCTCGCCCGGTTGGAGCGAGTTCGCAACCGGCGAAACCAAGCTCGGCCTGCATCCGGCGTCGGAGAAGAACCCACCCGGCACCGTCGAGCTCGGCTTCGGCGTGCCGGATCTGCAACGGTTTTTCGAGCAGATGTCTACCAAGGGCGTCGCCTTTAGCCTGCCGCCTACACAGCAGGATTTCGGCGGCATGCTGGCGCGCTTCGTCGACTCGGAAGGCGGTCACGTCAGCGTCTCGGCAGCATAGTTTGCTGCCTCTGTCCGCATTTGCTTGCGAATCCGTCGCAGGGCATCGTAACGTCTTTCTCGCCCTCCCGCACAGGCCCCGCAGGACGACTATCCCCAAATCTCGATAGAACGAACCCTTAAGGAGAATCTCTATGGCGCAATTTCTGGTGCAGGTGTCCTACTCGCCCGAGGCCTGGGCAAATCTGGTGAACAATCCACAGAATCGGATACCAGCCGTTTCCGCGGTGGTGAAGAAGCTCGGCGGAAAGCTGCAACAGGGCTGGTTGAGTTTCGGAGATTACGACACCGTCGTGATCATGGATATGCCGGACAATGTTTCCGCCGCTGCATTTGCTGCCGCCATCGCGGCCGGCGGCGCCTGCAAGAGCGTCAAGACCACGCCGCTCCTCTCGCCCGAGGAGGGCGTTGCCGCGATGAAAAAGGCCGGAAGCAGCGGGTATCAACCTGTAGGAAGATAACGGAATCGCCCTCAAGAAAGCGGCGCTCTGCCCCCTGGCGTCCGCTCGTTGCGACGAGCCCATGGCTGTGCTACTCTTGCGCTTGAACGGTCGCTCCCCGAGGCTCGCATCAGTGTGTGCCGGGAACAGGCGGTGCGGGCTGGCGTAGCTCAGCTGGTAGAGCATCTGATTTGTAATCAGAGGGTCGGGGGTTCAAATCCCTTCGCCAGCTCCAGTCCCCAGCCGAACTCAAGGATCGTCAAAGACATTGTAAGGACTCCGGCAACTTCGTTCCGCGACATCCCTTCCGCTGTCTCCTCCTTCCCCTCGTCTTCCCAGCTTTTGGCGAAGCTTGGTGCGGCTGGAGAGATGCGTTCGATGGACCGGTTCGAAGGCTGGAACAGTGCACAGGTGGCCGAGCGGTTAATGGCAGCAGACTGTAAATCTGCCGCTCCTTGCGAGCTACGGAGGTTCGAATCCTCCCCTGTGCACCAGAAGTTGGCAACGTGATGGAAGAAAGCAGCGGGGCGGGCAGTCTGAGCCTCGGTCAGAAGACCGCCATAGCACTGGTGCTCTTCGCCGCGGTCGCCGTGCTGGCCTGGCAGACCATGGAGCCGGGTAAGTTCCGCACGCTGGTCTTTGTCGTGTTGGGCGGATTGGCGTTGCGGGTGTTGTTGAGCGCGAGAGGGTTGCGGGATTCGCGCTAGGATAAGGGACGTTGGTACGAGAAGGGCTGATGTAGCTCAGTTGGTAGAGCACTCCCTTGGTAAGGGAGAGGTCACCGGTTCAATCCCGGTCATCAGCTCCAGAGTTTGAAAGCAGGTTGCCAGCCCGCAGTCGGGCTGGTTTGCTGTTGTACCAAGGCGGGAGTAACTCAGTGGTAGAGTCACAGCCTTCCAAGCTGTTGGTCGCGGGTTCGATTCCCGCCTCCCGCTCCAGGCTTACAAAAGTTCAAGAAGGAATTGCGAAGCGGTATGGGCAAGGTAGACGCCATGTTTGAAAAGCCGGTCTTGGAAGTTGAGGACGGTCCCTCCTACGACATCGTGCGTTCCGCGATTCAGGCGGCATTCGCGTCAGCCGCGGCCGGCCGCTTTCTGAAGCAGGTCGATGCACAGCGCCTGCGGGTGCGGAACTTCGAATCTGTGCTGAGCAAAGGGCTCCTGGGCCAGGAGGCGATCACGGCCTATGGACGACTCGGCAATCTCGACCGCGGCCAGATCCGCGAGCTGTATCTCGCATCGGTGGAGCACGTGGCCCCAGAGCTGCGTGCAAAGTATCTGAAGATTTACGCGTACTACTGAGTTTTGTATCAAAGCGGATCGCAACAGCGTCCGCAGGTTTGGCAGTTAGCAATTAGAGAGGATCGATCGAAATGGCGAAGGAGAAGTTTGACCGTTCGAAGCCGCACGTGAACGTAGGGACGATTGGTCACATTGATCACGGGAAGACGACGTTGACGGCGGCGATTACGAAGGTGTTGTCGAAGCACAATCCGAACAACAAGTTTCGGAGTTTTGACACGATTGACAATGCGCCGGAGGAGCGGGAGCGGGGCATTACGATTGCGACCGCGCACGTGGAGTACGAGACGAAGAACCGTCACTACGCGCACGTGGACTGCCCGGGTCACGCGGACTACATCAAGAACATGATCACGGGCGCAGCGCAGATGGACGGCGCAATCCTGGTGGTGGCGGCGACCGATGGTCCGATGCCGCAGACCAAGGAGCACGTGCTGTTGGCGCGCCAGGTAGGCGTGCCCTACATCGTGGTGTTTCTGAACAAGTGCGATGCGGTGGAAGATCCGGAGCTGACTGATCTGGTGGAGATGGAAGTTCGGGAGCTGTTGTCGAAGTACAACTTCCCGGGCGACGATGTGCCGGTGATCCGGGGCAGTGCTTTGGGCGGGTTGAACGGCGAGGCGCAGTGGGAGGCGAAGATCGACGAGCTGATGGAGGCGGTGGATAAGAATGTGCCGCTGCCGGAGCGCGCGATCGACCAGCCGTTCCTGATGCCGATCGAAGACATCTTCTCCATCTCGGGTCGCGGCACGGTAGTCACAGGCCGCATCGAGCGCGGGCAGGTGAAGGTAGGCGAGGAAGCGGAGATCGTAGGCTTCCGCGACACGCGCAAGACGGTAGTGACGGGCGTCGAGATGTTCAAGAAGCAGCTGGATGAAGGCCGCGCGGGCGACAATGCGGGCCTTCTGCTGCGTGGCATCGCGAAGGAAGATGTGGAGCGCGGGATGGTGCTGGCCAAGCCGGGCTCGATCACGCCGCATACCCAGTTCAAGGGCGAGATCTACGTGCTGTCGAAGGAAGAGGGCGGCCGTCATACGCCGTTCTTCAACGGCTACCGTCCGCAGTTCTACTTCCGGACGACGGACGTGACGGGCACGGCAAAGCTTCCGGCGGGCACCGAAATGGTGATGCCGGGCGACAACATCTCGCTGGAGATCGAGCTGCATACGCCGGTGGCCATGGAGAAGGGCCTCCGGTTCGCCATCCGCGAAGGTGGCCGGACCGTCGGCGCCGGGACCATTACGGAAATACTCAAGTAGGCAAGGAGAGGCGCCGCTGGCTAAAAGCTGGCTGCGAACCCTGAGGTAAAATAAAGAAATGCGTGAAATCGTGACATTGCAGTGCCCTGATTGCAAGGAGCGGAACTACTCGACGACGAAGAACAAAAAGACGACCACCGGCCGTCTCGAGTTCAAGAAGTTCTGCAACCGCTGCCGCAAGCACACGGCACATAAGGAAACCAAGTAGGGACGAAACCGTCCCAGTCAACGCGCCTTCCGGAGAGCAAGGTGTCCAGGGGCGCACCACAGGGGCGTAAGCTCAACGGTTAAACTGTCGGTCTCCAAAACCGAACTTCTCGGTTCGAATCCGAGCGCCCCTGCCATCTTTTCCCCGAAGACTGGCGAACGCAGAACAGAATTCTTGATCGTGCAGCCCGGCGGCTGCGAGCAGTAGGCAGGTAAAGAAGGTTTCGAATGGCAAAGGCAATGACAGCGCTCAGCGAGCCGAAGCAACCCCAGCAGCCGAGTCAGCTGGTTGGCACCTGGGATCGTTGGATGGGCTTCCTCAAGGACGTGCGCAACGAAATGCGCAAGGTCTGGACGCCCTCTTGGAAAGAAGTGCAGAACACGACGGTGGTCGTTATCGTGACCGTCTTCGCCTTTGCAGCTTACTTTTACGTAGTGGACCAGGTGCTCGGACGTATCGTCCAGTCGCTGTTGCATCTGCTGGGCAGCAGTGGGGTATAGAAGTTGAGGCAGACCATGACCGACGAGATCAACAACGGCAACACCCCGGAAAATCCGGAGACACCAAACGCTGCCGGCGACACCGGCGAGGGGCAGGAACAGCTGCCGCCCCCGGCCAACGAAAGCTTTAAGTGGTACATCATCCACGCCTACTCCGGCTTCGAGCGCAAGGTAAAGGAGTCGCTTGAGGGCCGCGTGCAGGCCTTCGGCCTCCAGAACAAAATCGGCCGTGTGATGATCCCGACCGAGCCGGTCACCGAGCTGGTGAACGGCAAAAAGCGCACCGTGGAGCGGGTCTTTCTGCCCGGCTATGTGCTGGTCGAAATGGACCTCGACAACGACCTCTGGCACGTGATCAAGAACACGCCGCGGGTGACCGGCTTCCTCGGCACCGGGGACAAGCCGGTCTCGCTCACCGAGCAGGAGGTCAGCTCGATCCTCTTCCGCACTGATGTCTCGAAAGACAAGCCGCGGATGAAGATCAAGTTCGAAAAGAACGAGTCGGTCCGCATCACCGAGGGGCCGTTCGCCAACTTCAATGGCGTGGTCGACGAAGTCAACGAAGACCGCGAAACCTTGAAGGTGATGGTGACCATCTTTGGCCGCTCCACTCCTGTGGAGCTCGAGTTTGGCAAGGTTGAGAAATCAGTGGAATAGTTCCGGCCCTCATGTGGCCCAAGAGTTTTTGAGAGAAAGGTAGTAACAAGCAATGCCGCCGATTAAAAAGGTACAGACACAGGTCAAGCTGCAGATCGAAGCGGGCAAGGCGACGCCCGCGCCTCCAGTAGGCCCGGCGCTCGGTCAGGCGCAGGTCAACATCATGGAGTTCTGCAAGCAGTTCAACGCCCGCACGCAGAACAAGGAGATGGCCGGCCTCATCATCCCGGTCGTCATTACGGTCTACGTAGACCGCACCTTCACCTTCATCACCAAGACGCCACCCGCCGCCATTCTGCTGAAGAAGGCCGCCGGGGCTGCCAAGGGTTCGGGCACCCCGAACAAGACCGAAGCCGGCACCGTGACCGAGAAGCAGGTGCGCGAGATCGCCACCCAGAAGATGCCGGATCTGAACGCGGCGTCCGTCGAAGCGGCGATCAAAAGCATCAAGGGCACGGCACGGTCGATGGGGATTAAGGTCACGGCCTGATCGAAACTGTGTTGCCTGGATGACCTCCGGGCAACTCGCTCTTCAAGGTCGGCTCGATGCCTTGACTGGGTGCTATCGAGCTCCGATGGCGATCCACAATGTCTTGCAGGAAGCGTACAAAGGGCGTGATCAAGTCGCCTCCTCCCAGGGCCTGAACAAAGAGAAACTGACCCTGCGGGTTCAGTTCGAGCCAGACCGGTTCCCCGTCATCGGTGAGCTTGAGATCGAAGATGCCCATCTGCAGACCAAACTCTGCAAGGATGTTCAATAGGGCATTCTGTAGTTTTTCGGGTAGAGCGTATGGTTCGATGTCGGCATCGAGCGGGTGACGCCAGTCCAGCAGATTCGACTGGATCAATGCGCCGCGCACTTCGCCTCCGAAGCAATGGACACGCAGATGTTTGCTTCCGGGAATCAACTCTTGATAGATCGCCGGGCATGCTTTGAGTGGCCCATCGTTTTCCAGGTGCTGTGGCGTGACTTCGCCAGTCAGTGATGGCACGCCAAGCATCCCGGCTACGGTCTTCACCACTAGAGGACCGCGAAGGCTCTCGGCAAACTGCCGAATTCGACGCGGATCCTGGCTTAGTATGGTGCGTGGGACGCGAAAGCCAGCAGATGCCGCGGCGCGGAGTTGAACCAGCTTGTTGTCCGCCCGATGCATGACCTTCGGATGATCAAGCCACACCCCTTGGAAATCGGTAAGAAAGATGCCTAGCAGGGATGCACGGATGTTGCGGGCGGTGAAGATTTCTACAGGATCCGGCGCATGGCCTCGGTGGTCCGGTGCGGCACCACGCGGCATGCGCCGCCACCAAACCAGATCTAGATCTCTGACTGACACATCGTAACCGTCGATGTCACGACATACAGCCGAGTCCACACCATTGTCGAGGTACCAGGAAAGGCTGGGTGAGCCAGCCAGAGCATCGCTGGCAATCACTGCACAGTCATCGCCGGCGCAACGCAGCTGCGCCCGCGCCATCAACGCGTGGAGGTCGCCTTCATGAGTGACGATGGCTACATTGCGCCCAGGTGCTGACACACTACCGGCTCAATCGCAGTCGTCCCAGCCATCCCCGGAGCCCGAGACAGTGGCTTGCGGACCGTACGGGCCGTCGTCATCATCATCGAAAACGATGCTGAGGTTCTTGCGCACCAGCGCACGGAATTCCTTCATCTTCTCTTTCTTCACCCGGACCATGGTTTGCGGACGAAAATGAAGTACTAGGGGGAGCTGATTGCTCTCAAACTTGGTGATTTTCTCACCCCAATCCTCTTCGCGAAGTGTGCCGCCCATACCTACCTCCTACATTGGTGGTGTATCAGGGAGCCCGCACAGTGCTGCGGAGTGTACCCATGCGAGTGGACAACAATCAAGAATTTCCTTAGAAAGAATTGGAAAGAAGTAGTTCAGAGGCGGAACCGGCCGGTGCCTCCGACGACATACCCTTGCTCGAATCAGTAAGGTCCGGCATAATAGGAAATGCGTCTCAATCACCTCCAGAGACGCTGTCAACAGCACCACGGTCAGACGGTTTGCCTAGGGGCAAATTCAGTGCGCAAGCGCTGCTGGGATCAGACGGTGGGAGACGAGGGATAAATGGCCAAGAAGCTCAGCAAGAATACAGCGAAGGCGCGTGCCCTGGTAGAGCCCCGGCCCTACACATTGGAAGACGCGGTACCGCTGCTCCAGAAAGCAAAGTTCGCGAAGTTTGACGAGACGGTCGATTTGACGCTGCGTCTCGGTGTCGACCCCAAGCATGCCGACCAGATGGTCCGCGGAACAGTGGTTCTGCCGCACGGCCTGGGCAAGACCAAGAAGGTCGCCGTCATCACCTCCGGTGAGCGTCTGAAGGACGCGGAAGCGGCCGGTGCCGACATCGTTGGTGGCGAAGATCTGGTCGAAAAGATCCAGAAGGAAAGCTGGACCGATTTCGATGCCCTCATCGCGACGCCGGATATGATGCGCTCGGTCGGCCGTCTCGGTAAGGTCCTCGGTCCCCGCGGTCTGATGCCGAATCCGAAGACCGGCACCGTGACACAGGACGTCGCGGCAGCGGTCAAGGAGATCAAGGCCGGCAAGATCGAGTTCCGCACTGACAAGACTGCTCTGGTGCATGTGCCAGTCGGCAAGCTCTCTTTCCCGCCGCAGAAGCTGGTAGAGAACGCAACCACCGTGATCCACAGCGTGATGCGCGCCAAGCCCTCCGCGGCCAAGGGCAAGTATGTGAAGGGCATGACCCTGAGCTCCTCCATGGGGCCCGGAATCGCGCTCGATCACGCAGTCGCGGAAGCGGCAGCGAAGTAAAGAACAGCAGCAGAACGGCAGCTCCGGCCTGCAGATCCGTGCGGTGAGTGCGAACGGTTCGCCCCGAACGGACAATAGAAGGCTGGAAGCTAGCGGCTAGAAGGCTTTTATGGCATTGACGAGACAGAAGAAGGCAGAAAAGGTCACCGAGCTCGCAACCGAGCTGGAAAGCTCGACCAGCGCGATCATTGGCACCTTCGCCAAGTTGACCGTGTCGCAGGACTATGCGCTTCGTAAGACGATTCGCGAAGCCGGCGGCAAGTACCGCGTGCTCAAGAACAAGCTGGCGGCGCGCGCGGCCAAGGGCACTAGGGTCGAAGCGGCGCTCCAGGGGCTTAAGGGCGTCTCCTCCATCGCCTACACCTCGGGTGATCCCGTCGCGCTGACCAAGGCCATCTCGACCTGGGTAGGCGAGAATGCCGAGTTCACCTTCAAGCTGGGTATCGTCGACGGCCGAGTCATCAATATCGAGGAGATCAAGCAGCTCGCCAGCATGCCTGGCAAGAACGAGCTCTATTCGAAGCTGCTCTTCCTCATCAGCGCCCCGGCACAGCGCCTTGCCACGGTCATCGCAGCCACCGGACGCGATCTCGCCGTCGTCGTCAACCAGGCCGTAGAGCAGAACAAGTTTGCCGGCGCAGCAGCTCCGGAAGCCAAAGCGGCTCCGGTGGCGGCAGAAGCGACGGTGGCTCCGGTCGTTGAGGCAGCTCCCGCGGAAGAGGCTAAGGCAGCGGAGCAGGCAGAGCCTGCTTCCGTCGAGCACTCTGCGATTGCGGAAGGCGCAGCGCCCGACGTAACCGGCGCACCACAGGCCGATCCGGCACAGCCGGAAACCGGCGAGGCATCGCAGGCGCAATCGGCATCCACCGAGGCACCCGCCGAAGGGTAAGGGTTTAGTTTTCCCGGGCCATCAGGGCCGGACAGAAGTTTCGAACCAGCAGGTCGCGGGGTGCTACGTCTGGGCACAACGGAAACCGCGGACGGCAGGGGCGGCAGGCGGCTCTCGGATGGATTGAGGGCGGCACGTGAGCAACTTATTTCAAGGCCAATTGAGTTTGGCGAGTGGAGACAGAAAATGGCAGACTTGCAGCAGTTGGAAGATCAGATTGTCGGGCTGAGCCTGCTGGACGCAGCGGCCCTGGTCAAGAAGCTTGAGGAGCGCCTCGGAGTCTCGGCAGCCGCAGCGGCCCCGGTCATGGTGGCGGGCGGCGGCGCGGCAGCAGCGGCTCCGGTTGAGGAAAAGACCGAGTTCACCGTTGTCCTGAAGGACGCCGGCGCGAACAAGATCAACACCATCAAGGCAGTTCGCGAGGTCACCTCGCTCGGCCTGAAGGAAGCCAAGGACCTGGTCGATGGCGCCCCCAAGCCGTTGAAGGAGAACATCTCGAAGGAAGAGGCGGAGACCATCAAGAAGAAGTTCGATGGCGTCGCCGGCATCGAGATCAAGTAATTTCGGCTCCAGCTCGCTTGCAACTTGCGTGCCATAGCGGGACGCGCTACAATCTGGATTGTGCGTTCCGCTTTGCTTTCGCTCCGTACGTCTGCAGGGGCTGGAGTTGAGCTAGAGACTTTTCCGGTCCTGGCGGCCGGCGCAACTGCATCCTGGCGGCGGGAGTGCAGTGGCGACACAGTTGTTTCAGCAGGGCTGCTTACACGCGGGTGGGTTGGGTCGGCGCAACGTAAAGGACATTCTGCTTCTGCCAAGTGCACAAAATAGGTTGTGGCGCTCGTGAGACATCCTGTCTTTACGGGCTTTTGGCGTTGTCAGCAGATGTTCGACCCCAGCTTTTCGTGTGTTCCCGGCCAGGGAGATCCCGCCTGATCGTTTGACCCCCTGACGGCTCCCCGCCTGCTTCAGGGAAACCGGCATGTTCCATCTGACGTTCACGCGTCCGGGAATGTTGCCCACGCTGTATCGACATCGTGCGTTTTTCAAGCATCCGGGCGAAAGAGGTGGCCGGAAGCCGAATCGAGCGCGCACGCAGCCCAATTGAGCGAACCGCCGCCAGGCTCGGGCAGCGGCTCGTCGCGCCTCTCCGCTAGCGAGCCCTTTGAGGAGTAATGCATGTCCACGGATACCCGCGCCCTTCGCAGCCGACTCGATTTTTCCAAGATCCCAACCTCCATTCAGATTCCGAATCTGATTGAAGTGCAGCGCCGCAGCTATGAGCGCTTCCTGCAGATGGATAAGCTGCCCTCCGAGCGCGAGGACAACGGTCTGCAGTCTGTGTTCACCTCGGTCTTCCCCATCACGGATTTTCGCAATATCTCACAGTTGGACTTTGTGGATTTCTCCATCGGCAACTGGGAGTGCAAGTGCGGCCACCTGAAGGGACTGCATCACCTGCGTACCGCCTGCGTCAACTGCGGCTCCATGGTGATCACCGATCCCTTCCATCCCGGCGATGTGCTCTGCCATCACTGCGGCACCTACAACAAGAACACTCCGGACTTCTGCAACAAGTGCGGCGACCCCGTCGGCCTGCAGCTCAAGTATGACCAGGCAGAGTGCGAAGAGCGCGGCATGACCTACTCGGCCCCGCTCAAGGTAACCGTGCGCCTCACCATCTACGACAAGGATGCCGAGACCGGCGCCAAGACCGTACGCGATATCAAGGAGCAGGAGGTCTTCTTCGGCGACATTCCGCTGATGACCCAGAACGGCACCTTCATCGTCAATGGCACAGAGCGCGTCATCGTCTCGCAGCTCCACCGCTCGCCCGGCGTCTTCTTCGAGACGGCGAATGCGCGCACCTATTTCCTCGGCAAGATCATCCCCTATCGCGGCTCCTGGGTGGAGTTCGAGTACGACCAGAAGAACACCCTCTACGTCCGCATCGACCGCAAGCGTAAGTTCCTCGGCACCATCTTCCTGCGCGCGCTCGGCCTGCGCTCGGACGAGGAGATTCTCAAGACCTTCTACACCGTCGACACCATCCAGTTCGAAGGCGGCAAGCTCTTCTGGACGCTGAACGAAGACACGTCAAAGGCCACGCATCTGCTCGGCGCAAAGCCGGCACACGCCGTCCATCACGGCTCCGACGAGATCGCCCACTCCGGCCGCAAGATCACCGCGTCGATCCTCAAGGCGCTGCGCAACGCCAAGACCAAGCGGGTCGAGGTCGAGACCGCCGAGCTCGACGGCGCTATGACCGCTGCCGACGTGGTCGACACCACCACCGGCGAGATCCTGCTCGAAGCGAACCATGAGCTCACCGCCGACAAGCTGCACAAGATCATGGAGTCGGGCGTCACGCGGGTGGAAGTCTTCTTCCCCGAGCGCGACGATGTCGGCAACATCATCACCAACACGCTGCGCCGTGATTCCGTCCGCAAGCCTGAGGAAGCGCTCATCGAGATCTACCGCAAGCTGCGCCCGGGCGATCCGCCAACGCTCGATACCGCCACCGCGCTCTTCGAAGGCATGTTCTTCGATCCTCGCAAGTACGACTTCTCGCGCGTGGGCCGGCTGAAGTTCAACATCAAGCTCTACGACAATCAGGATGCGACGAAGCTCGATCATCGGACGCTGACCCCTGAGGACTTCTACGCCACCATCACCTACCTGCTGAAGCTGCGCAAGAACATCGGTCTGGTCGATGACATCGATCACCTCGGCAACCGCCGCGTACGCGCAGTCGGCGAGCTGATGGAGAACCAGTTCCGCATCGGCCTGGTCCGCATGGAGCGTGCCATCAAGGAAAAGATGAGCGTCTATCAGGAGATGTCGACGGCCATGCCGCACGACCTGATCAACGCCAAGCCCGTCATGGCCGCCATCCGCGAGTTCTTCGGCTCCTCGCAGCTCTCGCAGTTTATGGACCAGACCAACCCGCTCTCCGAGATCACGCACAAGCGGCGTCTCTCGGCGCTTGGGCCGGGCGGTCTCTCGCGTGAGCGCGCAGGCTTCGAAGTCCGCGACGTGCACCCGACGCACTACGGCCGCATCTGCCCCATCGAAACTCCGGAAGGTCCGAACATCGGCCTCATCAGCTCGCTGTCGTGCTTTGCGCGCATCAATGAGTACGGCTTCATCGAGTCGCCCTACCGCCGCGTCCGCGACGGCCAGTTGCTCGATTTCGTGCAGGTGGTCAACGCCGGCGAAAGCGGTATGCGTGTCGGCGACACCATCGAGAAGGCAGAAGCGATCAAGCTGAATAACAAGCTGAAGAAAGATGGCAAGCGCGGCATCGACTTCGATCCGTTCTCCTTCTATCTATCGGCCTGGGAAGAAGATCGCCACACCATCGCGCAGGCCAACGTCGAGCTGGACCAAAACGGCAGGATTGTCGAAGACCTGGTCAACGCTCGCCGTCAGGGCAACTTCGTCCTGGTAAACCGCGATGAAGTGGACTACGTCGACGTTAGCCCCAAACAGCTTGTCTCGGTTGCCGCTTCGCTCGTGCCCTTCCTGGAGCATGACGACGCGAACCGCGCGCTGATGGGTGCGAACATGCAGCGTCAGTCCGTGCCTCTGCTGGTCGCCGAGGCGCCCCTGGTCGGCACCGGCATGGAAGGCGTCACTGCGCGCGACTCCGGCGCCGTGATCCTGGCCAAGCGCAACGGCGTGGTCGATTCGGTCGACTCCGAGCGCATCATCGTGCGCGTCGAAGGCGAGCATCACCCCACGCAGATGTCGCGCGAGGTTGGCTCCGACATCTACCAGCTCACCAAGTTCAAGCGCTCCAACCAGAACACCTGCATCAATCAGAAGCCGATCGTGCGCCATGGCGATCGCGTGCTGAAGGGGCAGGTAATCGCAGACGGTCCATGCACCGAGCAGGGCGAGCTCGCGCTCGGCCGCAATGTGCTGGTGGGCTTCATGCCCTGGCGCGGGTACAACTTCGAGGACGCGATCCTGATTTCGGAAAAGCTGGTCCGCGAGGACTACTACACCTCGATCCACATCGAGGAGTTCGAGATCGAGGCGCGCGACACCAAGCTGGGACCTGAGGAGATCACCCGCGATATCCCCAACGTCTCCGAGTCCGCGCTGCGCGATCTCGACGAGAGCGGCATCATCCGCATCGGCGCCAAGATCAAGCACAACGACATCCTGGTCGGCAAAGTCACGCCCAAGGGCGAGACCCAGTTGACCCCGGAAGAAAAGCTGCTGCGTGCGATCTTCGGCGAGAAGGCCGGCGATGTTCGCGACGCCTCGCTCACCTGCCCACCGGGCATCGAGGGCACCGTGGTCGATGTCCGCATCTTCTCCCGCAAGGGTCAGGAGAAGGACGAACGCGCCAAGCAGATCGAAGCCGAGCAGATCGAGAAGCTCGAAAAAAACCTCGCCGATGAGATCCGCATTCTCACCGACGAGCGCCTGAAGCGTCTTGAGACAATTCTCGGCGGCAAGGAAGTGCTGGCGGACCTGCATGATGAGCGCACTAACAAGCGCCTCGTCGTGAAGGGCGCCATCATTGATCGCGAAGCGATCGAGCTGATCTCGACCCGCAACCTGAAGCGCATCCGCTTCGCCGACAAGGACCCACGGGTCAATGAGCAGATCGACGAGATCGAGGAAATGACCTCGCGTCAGATCGATGTGCTGCGCAAGATCACCAACGACAAAATTGCCAAGCTGCAGAAGGGCGATGAGCTGGCTCCGGGCGTCATCAAGTTGGTGAAGATCTACGTTGCCATGAAGCGCAAGCTTTCAGTCGGTGACAAGATGGCCGGCCGCCACGGTAACAAGGGCGTGATCGCGCGCATTCTTCCTGAGGAAGATATGCCGTATCTGCCCGATGGAACGCCGGTCGAAATCGTGCTCAATCCGCTGGGTGTGCCTTCCCGTATGAACGTGGGCCAGGTGCTGGAAACGCATCTGGGCTGGGCGGCGCACAAGCTCGGCGCAGAAATCGCTGCTCTGGTAAAGCTGAACCAGGACGCGAATGAAGTGCGCGCCATGGTGAAGGAGCGCTTCGCCAACACCGCAACGCAGAAGCTTCTGCTCGATCTCGATGACACGCAGTTGATGCGCGTGGCCGCGGGCATGCAGAGGGGCATCTGGTTCGGCACCGCGGTTTTCGATGGCGCGCGCGAGACGGAGATCAAGGCATTGCTGGCTTCGGCCGGTCTGCCCAGCTCCGGCAAGACGCACATGTTCGACGGCATGACCGGCGATCAGTTCGAGCAGGAAGTGACCGTGGGCTATATCTACATGCTCAAGCTTTCGCACCTGGTCGACGACAAGATCCACGCTCGCTCGATCGGACCGTACTCACTCATCACCCAGCAGCCGCTAGGTGGCAAGGCGCAGTTCGGTGGTCAGCGCTTCGGCGAGATGGAAGTGTGGGCGCTCGAAGCATACGGCGCCGCCTACATCCTGCAGGAGCTGCTCACCGCCAAGTCCGACGACGTCTATGGCCGCACCAAGATTTACGAGGCCATCGTCAAGGGCGAGGCAGCGATCGAACCCGGCGTGCCGGAGTCGTTCAACGTGCTCATCCGCGAGCTGCAGGCACTTTGTCTCGATGTCGAGTTGGTCAAGGTCGGCGACGGGAAGAAGAAGCATGAGCCGGTGCCGCAACTGGCGGCCGCCGACTAACCGCGATGCGGGACGCGTTTCTTGCGCGTCCCGCCTTCGCACAGATGTGAGATTCAGGACCCTGATCGGCAAGGCGCCTCCCGGCGCGGGTCACTGAATCCGGAGAAGCAGCAGGCAAGTCCGGGAGACGCACGGCACACACGCATCGCCGAAAGAATGCGCGTTATGGAGGACGTCTTGTATCGTTCCAGCCCATTCGAGTTGACCAGCCCGATCACCGACTTCGATGCCATCCGCATCTCGCTTGCCAGCCCGGAGAAGATCCGCTCCTGGTCGCACGGCGAGGTCACCAAGCCCGAAACCATCAACTACCGCACCTTCAAGCCGGAGCGCGACGGCCTCTTCTGCGCCCGCATCTTCGGACCGGTCACGGACTGGGAGTGTCTGTGCGGCAAGTACAAGCGGATGAAGCATCGCGGCGTCATCTGCGACAAGTGCGGTGTGGAAGTCACCGTCACCAAGGTCCGCCGTGAGCGCCTCGGCCACATCGAGTTGGCTTCTCCTTGCTCCCATGTCTGGTTCTTCAAGGGGCTGCCCTCGCGCATCGGCCATCTGCTCGACATCTCGCTCCGCGATCTGGAAAGCGTGCTCTACTTCGAGTCCTACGTCGTCGTCGATCCCGGTGACGCGCCCGTCAAGGAGCGCGACATCATCAAGGACGAAAACCAGTTCCGCGAGCTCGACCAGCAGTACCGCCCCTCCGGCTTCAAGGGCATGATGGGCGCCGAGGCCATCAAGGAACTGCTCAAGCGCGTCAACGTGGATGAGATTTCGATTGAGCTGCGCGAGCGCATGAAGGTTGAAACCTCTCTGCAGAAGCGCCTCAAGTACGCCAAGCGCCTCAAGGTCGTCGAGGCCTTCCGCAAGTCCGGCAACAAGCCGCAGTGGATGATCCTCGATGTGATCCCCGTGATCCCGCCGGAGCTGCGTCCGCTGGTGCCGCTGGATGGCGGCCGCTTCGCCACCTCCGATCTCAACGATCTCTATCGTCGCGTGATCAACCGCAACAACCGCCTCAAGAAGCTCATGGACCTCCATGCGCCTGAGGTGATCGTGCGCAACGAAAAGCGCATGCTGCAGGAGGCCGTCGACGCGCTGTTCGACAACGGCCGCCGAGGCCGCGTGCTGCGCGGCGCAAACAACCGTCCGCTCAAGTCGCTCTCCGACACCCTCAAGGGCAAGCAGGGCCGCTTCCGCCAGAACCTGCTCGGCAAGCGCGTGGACTACTCCGGCCGTTCCGTCATCGTCGTCGGGCCGGAGCTCAAGCTGCACCAGTGCGGCCTGCCCAAGAAGATGGCGCTCGAGCTCTTCAAGCCATTCATCTATCACCGCCTGGAGCAGACCGGGCAGTGCGACACCATCAAGCAGGCCAAAGAGATGGTGGAGCTGCAGAAGCCCATCGTGTGGGACATCCTTGAAGAAGTCATCAAGGACCACCCGGTGCTGCTGAACCGCGCCCCAACCCTGCACCGTCTGGGCATCCAGGCATTCGAGCCCGTCCTCGTCGAAGGCAAGGCCATCAAGATTCACCCGCTGGTCTGCACCGCCTTCAACGCCGACTTCGATGGCGACCAGATGGCCGTCCATATCCCGCTGTCGCCCGAGGCGCAGGTGGAAGCGAGCGTGCTCATGCTCGCCTCGCACAACATCCTGTCGCCGGCCTCCGGTCAGCCGATCACCGTACCCACGCAGGACATGGTGCTCGGTCTCTACTACCTGACCAAGGCCAAGAAGGGTGGCCGAGGTGAGGGCCGTGCCTTCGCCAACATCGAAGAAGTGCTGATGGCGCTCGAAGCGAAGGAAATCGAGACGCTGACGCCGATTCGTTTGCGCTACACCGGCCCGGTGCTCGACATGACTACGGCCTACGACGATCAGGACCTGACGCACACCGAGCCGATCGAGTACGACAAGCAGTTCATCTCGACCACGGTAGGTCGCGCCATCCTGAATGATGCGCTTCCCGATGGCATGCCGTTCGTCAACGGTCTGCTCAAGAAGAAAGGCATCGGCCAGCTCGTCAACTACTGCTATCTGAACCTCGGCCTCGAAGTCACGGTCAAGATGCTCGACCGCGTCAAGGAGCTGGGCTTCCAGTACGCGACGCGCTCCGGTCTCTCGGTCGGCCTGGACGACATGGTCATTCCGGAGTCCAAGGGCCCGACGGTCCGCGACGCCGAAAAGCAGGCCGTCGCCGTGCAACAGCAGTATCTGGACGGTGCCATCACCAACGGCGAGCGCAACAACAAGGTCATTCAGATCTGGTCGGCAGTCACCGAAAAGGTGGCCGACGAGATGTTCGACAACATGAAGTCCGCCGACAAGGCCGGCACCATGAACCCGATCTACATCATGGCCGACTCTGGCGCTCGTGGTTCGAAACAGCAGATTCGCCAGCTCTCCGGCATGCGCGGCCTGATGGCCAAGCCCTCGGGCGAAATCATCGAGACGCCTATCAAGGCGAACTTCCGCGAAGGCCTCACCGTGCTCGAGTACTTCATCTCGACCCACGGCGCCCGCAAGGGACTGGCCGACACGGCGCTCAAAACGGCGGACTCCGGCTATCTCACCCGCCGCCTGGTCGACGTGGCGCAGGACGTCATCGTCAGCTCGCAGGACTGCGGCACGGCGGAAGGCATCTACGTGATGCCTATCGTCGAGTCGGGCGAGATCATCGAGCCGCTGCGCGACCGCATCATCGGCCGCGTGTCGCTTGAGAAGATCAAGGACTACGAGGGTAAGGTCATCGTTGAAGTGAATCAGGAAATCGACGAAGACCTGGCATCCGCGATCCAGGCTGCGGGTATCGAGCGCGTCAAGATTCGCTCGGTGCTTACCTGCGAGTCCAAGCGCGGCGTCTGCATCCGCTGCTACGGCCGCAACCTTGCTTCCGGCCGCACGGTGGAGCTTGGCGAAGCCGTCGGCGTCATCGCGGCGCAGTCCATCGGCGAGCCCGGCACGCAGCTCACCATGCGTACCTTCCACATCGGCGGTACGGCATCGCGCGTCTCGGAGCAGTCGCACCTTGACGCAAAGAACGCCGGCATTGTGCGCTTCATCAACCTGACCACCGTCCGCTCCAAGGCTGGTGATCTGGTGGCGATGAACCGCTCGGGCGCCATCGCCATCGTCGACGAGCGTGGCCGCGAGAAGGAGCGCTACCAGACCGTTTACGGCGCGAAGCTGAAGGTGGAAGACGGTGCGCATGTCACGCTCGGCCAGTCACTGGCAGAGTGGGATCCGTACACCTTCGCCATCCTCACCGAAATTGGCGGCACGGTTCAGTTCAAGGACCTGCAGGAAGGCATCACGCTCAACGAGGAAGTCGACGAGGTTACCGGCCTGTCGCGTCTGGTCGTCTCCGACGCCCCGGACGAGAAGCGTCAGCCGGCCATCCTCATCAAGGGTGCCAAGGGCAACAAGCGGTATCTGATGCCCAGCCGCGCTCACCTCATGATGCAGGACGGCGACGAGGTCTTCCCGGGCGACATCCTGGCCAAGATCCCGCGCGAGACCACCCGCACTAAGGACATCACGGGCGGCCTGCCGCGCGTGGTCGAGCTCTTTGAAGCCCGCAAGCCGCGCGAGACGGCCATCATCAGCGAGATCGATGGTGTCGTCCGCTTCGGCGAGGTCGCCAAGGGTCAGCGCAAGATCTACGTCACGGCAGAGAACGGCGAGGAGAAGGAATACTCTGTGCCTCGCGGTGTTCACGTCAACGTGCAGGAAGGCGAACGCCTGCGCGCCGGCGAGCCGCTGATGGATGGTCCGCTCAACCCGCACGACATCCTCGCGGTGCTCGGCGAGAAGGAGCTGCAAGCCTATCTCGTCAACGAGATCCAGGAGGTCTACCGCCTGCAGGGCGTAGCCATCTCGGACAAGCACATCGAGACAATCGTGCGGCAGATGCTGCGCTGGGTGAAGATCGAGGACGTAGGCGACACCAACTTCCTGCTCGAGCAGCAGGTGGACCGCTTCCGCTTCCGCAATGAGAATGAGCGAGCCATGACAGAAGGTGGCCGCCCCGCAGTAGGCCGTCCGCTGCTGCTCGGCATCACCAAGGCGTCGCTCTCCACCGACTCGTTCATCTCCGCGGCTTCCTTCCAGGAGACCACCCGCGTGCTCACCGAGGCGTCCATCAACGGCGCTGTCGATGGTCTGCGCGGTCTCAAGGAAAACGTCATCGTCGGCCGCCTCATTCCCGCCGGCACCGGCATGGAGTTCTACCGCAACATCCAGCTCTCGCCCGAGCTGGAGGAAGCGGCCCAGAAGGTGCAGGAAGAGGTTTCGGCAGCCCAGGAAGCCGAAGAGCGCGAGCTCGAGCTCATGCGGCAGGAAGGCGAAGCCGAGGAACTGGCTGCAGAATAAAAACCATCCTGCTATCCGAGGATTGCTGGCATCTCAAAAAGGTGGGGCTCGCATGCCCCGCCTTTTTCTTTGTCACACTTTCCGCCGGGTAAACCTTCGGGGAATATTCGCGTCCATCAACAGTTCCCCCAAATAGTCGTGAGTTGCCGGCCTTTGTCCACACAGGAGCTGTTTGTGAGCAGAATCGAATGTGAAGCAGGAAGCAACATGCGGGAGAGACCTTCCGCGTGAAATTCGAGCGGCCGGTTTCCCGCGCATTTGTTCTGCTTCTCCTCTCCCTGCTTGCTATCGCCGTGCAGGGCTACCACTACGGCGTGGACGATGCCGCCATCTACATTCCAGCCGTTGAGCGCTTCGCTCACCCGTCGCTCTTTCCCTACGGCGCAGACTTCTTCCTCTCCCACAGCCGCGTCTCCATCTTCTCGGAAGTTGTGGGCGCCGCCGTGCGCTGGCTCCACGTCCCGCTGGCGTGGGCAGTGCTGGCCTTTCATGTGCTCGGCATCTATCTGCTGCTGCTGGCAGGGCACTGGCTCGCGACCCTCTGTTTCACCCGCGCCCGCGCACAATGGGCCGCAACCGTCACGCTTGCATCCGTTCTTACCATTCCGGTCGCAGGCTCGGCGCTGCCCATCATGGACCCCTACCTCACAGCGCGCTCGCTCTCCACGCCGCTTACCGTCTTTGCTCTCGCAGCCATCCTCGCTGCGCGTCCGGCCGCTGCGGTGGTTCTGCTCGCCATCACCGCTTTGCTGCATCCTCAGATGGCCGCTTACGGCGTCGCGCTGGTGGTGTTGCTCTCTCTGCCGCGATTCGCGCCGACCCGCGTCCCCGCGGAGGAGGCGCTCGCCGGCTCCATCGGCTTTTTCGTCCGCCTTCCTGCCGGCTTTCATCTCGGGCCGGCGCAGGAGCCCTATCGCCAGACGCTCTACTCACGCACCTTCTTCTTTGCCTGGGCATGGACATGGTACGAGTGGGCTGGCGCTCTGCTGCCGCTTGCGATTCTCTTCGCCATCACCCGCATCCGCTCATCGGTCGTCACGCCTTTAGCGGCGCGCCTCTGCCGCGCCCTGCTGGTACTGGGCGGCATCTCTATCGCGGCTTTCCTTCTCTTCAGTTCCAGCACCTACTTCGACGATTTCGTGCGCCTGCAGCCCATGCGCTCCTTCCAGCTCATCTACATCGTCATGTTTCTGCTGCTCGGCGGCTTGGCAGGCGAGTATCTGCTGCGCGACAAGGTATGGCGCTGGCTGCTGCTCTTCGTGCCCATCTGCGCCACTATGTACGGTGTCGATCGCAGCCTCTATCCCGCCAGCCATCACCTGGAGCTTCCCGGTCGCGCTGTTGCCAACCCGTGGCTCCAGGCATTCGACTGGGTGCGCCACAACACGCCTGAGGATGCGGTCTTCGCGCTGCCGCCACGCTACCTGCTTACTCCCGGCGAGGACAATCACGGGTTTCGCGCGATTGCGGAGCGCAGTATGCTCGCCGACTGGGTAAAGGATTCGGGCGTCGCCTCCGTTTTCCCGCAGATGGCCCCCGAATGGGAGCGCGAGCAGCAGCTCACCCGCGGATGGGAGCACTACACCAAGCCTGATTTCCTCGCGCTCACCGCGCGCAGCCCCGTTACCTGGATCGTCGTGCAGCGCGCACGGGCGAATGGCCTCGACTGTCCCTTCCAAAACACAGCCGTGTCCGTCTGCAAATTGTCTCGCTGACCCGAAGTTTGGTAACCGATCAGGATTTCCGGCATCATAGAAGCACTTCAACGGAACTTCGAATCCATCGAGGAAGGAGGCAGACATGCAGCGGAAACCGTGGCTCAACCGAATCACCCAGACAATCAAGAGGGTGGCTGTGCTGTGTGTGGCTCTCCCGCTCCTCTCACAGGCCGCCGCGCTCGCGCAGTTCCAGAACATCTATCCCGATCCGTCTGTCGCCAAGTCGGAGATCCAGGCCGCGCTCTCGCGAGCCCGCGCAGCGCATAAGCGGGTCATTCTCGATTTCGGTGGAAACTGGTGCGGCGACTGCAAAGTCCTGAACCTCTACTTTCACGATCAGACAAATCTCCCGTTGCTCAACGCAAACTACGAGCTGGTAGACATAAACATCGGCCGCTACGATGCCAATCAGGACATCGCCGCCCGCTACGGCATCCCGCTCGAGCGTGGCGTACCTGCCCTCGTCATCTTGTCCCCGGAAGGCAAAGTGCTGCTCGCGCAGACGCACGGCGAATTCGAAAGCATGCGCCATCTCGAGTCGAGCGACCTGACGAAATTCCTTAACGACTGGAAGCCCACGCGCCACGGCGCACGCGGCGGAAGATAGAAGCGCCGAAATAGGAAGCAGGGAAGGAACGCAGCCCGTCAGACCGACCGGAGCGAAGCGAAGTGGAGGGATCTGCTTTTCTGACCCTACTCCAGCACCGTAAAGCTGCCGGCCTTCTCCGCCAGCGAGCTTCCGCCCACGAACACATCGAACGTTCCCGGCTCAACCACGCGCTTCACGTCGGTGTTGTAAAACGCCAGATCATCAAAGTGCAGCTTGAATTCGACATGCTGCGTCTGCCCCGGCTGCAGCAGGATGCGATGAAAGCCCTTCAGCTCCCGCACCGGCTGGGAGACGCTCGCCACCGTATCGTGCAGGTAAAGCTGCGCGACCTCTGCACCTGCCACATTGGATATGTTCTTCACGTCCACGCCCACCGTGATCTCGCCCACGTCCTTGCTGCTGCCGCCGGTGTGCTCGATCTTCACGTTCGTGTATGTGAACTGCGCATAGGAAAGTCCCCAGCCAAAGGAATACACCGGCGCATTCGGCGAATCGATGTAGCGCGACAGGTATTTGTCCGCGGCGGAGGTCGGCGGATGCGTCAAGTCAGCATCACCCGCCGGGCGTCCCGTCGGCAGTTGCGCCAGGTACAGCGGCTCCTGCCCCACGCTGTAAGGAAACTCCACCGGCAGTTTGCCCGATGGGTTCACCTCGCCCGTCAATACCGATACCAGTGCCGGCCCTGCCTCCATGCCCGGGAACCATGCTTCGAGAATCGCCGGCACATGCGTGGCCGCCCACGGAATCGCAGTCGGACGGCCGTCGAACAGCACCAGCACCACCGGCTTCCCCGCGGCAACCACCTGTTCCAGCAACTGTTCCTGGTTGCCCGGCAAGGACAAATGTGTGCGGCTCGATGCTTCTCCCGTCATCGCCGCGCCCGCTTCACCCAGCGCCACGACCACCAGGTCGGCATTCTTCGCCGCCGCCACTGCCGCGGCAAAGCCACTCGTGTCCTTGCTGAGGATCTCCGTACCCTTCACATAGGTCAGCTTTTTCCCCAGCTTCTCGGTCAGCGTGTCCCGCAGTGTCCGGGCGTTGTGGGGATCGCCTTGCGCACCCCACGATCCCAGCATGTCCTCGGCATCATCGGCCAGTGGTCCGATCAGCGCGACGGATTTCAAATCGCTCGCCAGCGGCAGCAGTCGGCCAACGCCCGGCACTCCTTCGTTCTTTAGCAGCACAAAGCTTTCTTCCGCCGCCTTCTTCGTCAACTCGCGCTTCTCCGGAGTCGGCTGGTAGGGCGGCTGATTGTCATCCGTGTATGGATGCTCGAAGAGCCCCATCGCAACCTTCACCCGCAGCACGCGCCGCACCGCCTCGTCCAGCACCGGCATTGGCACCTTGCCGCTCGCCACCAGCCCCGCCAGGCGCGAGTGATACAGGTTGCTCTCCATGTCCATATCCACGCCGGCTGTCAGCGCCTTCTCCGCGGCCGTCGCGCCATCGCCTGCGATGCCATGCTTCATCAGTTCGCTGATTGCGCCGTAATCGCTCACTACCATCCCGTCGAAACCCCACTCATGCCGCAGGATCTTCGTCAGCGTGAATGGATTCGCCGTCTCCGGAACGCCGTTCAGCGCATTGAACGCCGACATCACCGTAGCCGCACCCTCATCCACCGCAGCCTGGTAGGGCGGCAGATACACCTGCCGCAGCCGTATCTCCGACATGTCCGTCGTGTTGTAGTCGCGTCCCGCCTCCGCCGCGCCATACGCCGCAAAGTGCTTTACCGACGCCGCTACCGAATCCGGTTTCGACAGATCGCCCTGCTGATACCCCCGGATATACGCGCGCGCGATTGCGCTGCCCAGGTAGGGATCTTCGCCCGCACTTTCGACGATGCGGCCCCACCGGGCATCGCGCGAGATGTCTACCATCGGCGAAAACACCCAGTTCACGCCATCCTGCCGCGCTTCGGTAGCCGCCATGCGCGAAGCCTGCTGCACAATGTCCGGATCGAAGCTCGCCGCCAGCGCGAGCGGCACCGGAAAGGTCGTCCGATGGCCATGGATCACATCCAGCCCAAACAGCAGTGGAATATGCAGCCGCGACTGGTCCATTGCGATGTGCTGGTAGTGATTGGTCTCTTTCGCGCCTACCACGTTGAACAATGACCCGATCTGCCCCTTCGCCAGCATCGCGTCAAAGTCGAGCTTCTCCCCCGTCGGCCCGGTAATCGTGCTGCCGCCGGTGTACTGCGTCAATTGCCCGATCTTTTCGTCCAGCGTCATCTGCCCCAGCAACGCATCCACGCGCTCGTTCAGCTTCTTGTCGGCAAGCTGCGAGCTCGCGTGCGGTGTCGCCGGCGGAGGCGGCGCAGGCGCAGCCTTATGTTTGCGTGTCAGGCCCCCGAAGGAAGCACTGCAGCATAGGACAAGCGCAACACTGGCCGAGGCGGCGGAACGGCGAAGCAGATGGTTCAACAGGCAGTCTCCTCTGGTGGCGGAGCCACCGTAATCCTAACAGTGCGTATGTCCTCGCGCCCGTTGGATTGCGACCCCGTCGTAACCTGCCAAGTCGAGGCGTTTGCGTCACGGGCATCTTTCCGACTACCCCTCTCGCGCAGCAAAGTGCTTTCTCCCGCCCCACGATGGCATTACGCTTAGAAAGGAATGCTGCGTCCACTCCACCAGTTGCGGCGCGCCACGCTGCACGCGCTCTCTCATGATGTGCTGACGCTCGCGCGGGCGGCGGCATACTCCGCCATTCTCGGCCTCTTTCCGGCGCTGCTCGTCGTCACGACTGTAGTGGCGCTGGTCCCGCAGGGAGACACGCTCATGGGTGAAATCCGCTCCGCCCTCGCCGACTTCCTGCCCGGCAACGCCATCGACGCGATCCAGGACTACTTCAACAGCCGCCATGTGCGCTCGCTGCAGGCCGTCAGCTCCGCTCTGCTGGTCACCCTCTTCGGCTGCATGGGCCTCATGACCTCCTTCATGCAGGGCTTCCGCCGCGCCTTCGCCGCCCCCATATTCGACGACGTGCGTACCGAGTGGAATCCCACTCGTGAACGCCTCACCGCCCTCGTGCTCATCCCCAGTTGTCTCGTGCCCATGGCGCTCTCCACCGCGATCGTCGCCTTCGGCCACCAGATCGAGCAGTGGGTCGTCGCCGTGACTACCCACGATTTCAAGCCCTATGTGCTCTTCCTCTGGCGCATGTCGCGCTGGTCTATCGCCATCCTCTGCACGGCGGTCGTGCTCGCCGTCATCTACCGCTTCGGCACTCCGCGTCGACAAAGCTGGGGCGATGTGCTGCCCGGCGCAGTCATGTCCGCCGTCGTCTGGTTCGTCACGACGCTGGTCTTCGGCTGGTACGTCACACGATTCGCTGACTACAGCATCATCTACGGCTCGCTCGGCACCGCCGTCGCCACGCTCGTGTGGCTCTACATCACCGCGCTCGCCGTTTTCCTTGGTGCGGAATTCAATGCCCAGGTGGAGGCCGACCGCCTTGCGCAGGCTGAGAGCGTTCCCTCAACTTCGTCAGAACTCACGCTTCCCTAGGCAGAAATCGGACTCTCCGCCGGTTGCGAGTAAAATGATTCGTTAGCAACACGAAATAACACCCCCGCATATTGAATTAGGGGCTGGAGTCATTACGGATGCTGCCTGTTGGAGATGGATCGCCGTTCGCTGCTGTAGACAATCGTCGTACCAAGATCGTCGCTACCCTGGGCCCCGCCTCAAGCAACGAGGTCACCTTCCGCCAGCTTGTGCGCGCCGGTCTCGACGTCGCCCGGCTGAACTTCTCGCACGGCACCCATGAGCAGAAGCTCGATCTCATCCGCATGGTTCGCGAGGTAGCGAAAGACGAGAACAAGCCTCTCTGCATCCTCGGCGACCTTCAGGGGCCAAAGATCCGTACCGGCAAGCTCGTGGATAAGAAGCCCGTGCAGCTCACCGCCGGCCAATCGCTCACCATCACGCCGCGCGAGATCGCCGGCACCTCCACGCTGATTGGTACCACCTTTCCCACGCTTGCTGAAAACCTCACGTCCGGCGCGCGCATCCTGCTCTCCGACGGGCTCATCGAGCTGCGCGTCAACGCCATCCGCGGCGACGACGTGGAATGTACCGTCATCAACGGCGGCATGCTCGGTGAGAACAAAGGCATCAACCTCCCCGGCATCTTCGTCAAAACGCCTGCGCTTACCGAGAAGGACGAGATCGATCTGAAATTCTGTATCGACAACGATGTCGATGCCGTCGCCGTCTCCTTCGTCCGCACCGCGGAAGATGTTCGCTACACCCGCGATCGTGCCCGCGCCCTCGGCGGCGACGTCTGGCTCATCGCCAAGCTCGAAAAGCCGCAGGCCATTGAGCATCTGGAAGGCATCCTCGAAATCGCCGACGGCGTCATGGTCGCGCGCGGTGATCTCGGCGTTGAGGTGCCTCCGGAGAAGGTTCCCGCGCTCCAGAAGCACGTCATCCGCCGCGCCGGCGAATACCGCAAGCCCGTCATCACTGCCACGCAGATGCTCGAGTCCATGATCGAGAACCCGCGCCCCACCCGCGCCGAAGCCTCCGACGTTGCCAACGCCGTCTACGACGGCACCGATGCCGTCATGCTCTCTGCCGAGTCCGCCGCGGGCAAATATCCTGTCGAAGCGGTCAAGATGATGGATCGCATCGTCGTCGAGAGCGAAGCCGTCATGCTTGCCGAGCCGGACACCTACCGCCGCCGCTCCGCGCACGTGCGCCTCTCCATTTCGGAGACTATCTGCGAGTCCATGGCCCACGCCGCCGAAGATCTCGACATCGGCGCTATCGCCGTCTTCACCGAAACCGGCACCACCGCGCGCCAGCTCTCCAAGTGGCGTCCCAAGCCCCGCATCTTCGCCCTCTCCAGCGTGCCCAAGGTCATCCGCCGCATGAACCTGCTCTGGGGTGTACATCCCCTCAGCTGCGCCAAGATGTCCACCACGGAATCGATGGTCGAAGAGGCAGAGGACGTTCTGACCGCGGGCGGTTACGTAAAGCCGCAGGAGATCCTCGGCATCGTTGCCGGAACCCGCACCCTCACCGGCTCCACCAACTTCCTCCGTCTCCACGTCCTCGGCGACCGTGCCCCCGGCCACCACGACGAGGACAAGGCACACGAACTGACGACCGCATAGTTGTTGCTTTCACCGAGCTCTCGTATGAGGAATCCGTGAATTCGTGTCACCGCGACAATTGTTTGACAGCACCATGACAACTACCTCATCTGCTGCTCTATAGATTTCTCCGCAGGCCATCGAATGGCCGAATCGGAGGAATGATGAATAGTTCAGAAGAGATAGATCAGCGTAAAACGGGCCGGCGATCGTTTTTGAAAGGCGGCGTGCTCGCAAGTGGCGCGCTCGTCGGTGCCGGTCTGTTTGGTAAAGCTTCGGCACTGGCTCAACCGGCAAATGATGATCGTGATGATGGCGATCTCACTGACGGCGATATTGCCATTCTGCGTTTCGTTGCCGCAGCCGAGCTGATCGAAGCCGATCTGTGGACGCAATATGCCGAACTGGGTGGCGTCACCAGCGGCACCCAAAATCCATATCAGCTCGCCTTGCAGAACCTCGATGGGGACGGGTCGCAATACATCACCAGCAACACGCTCGATGAAGTCAGTCACGCCGCCTTTCTCAATGCCTATCTCGAATCCAAAGGTGCCGATCCGGTCGACTTCGATGCCTTTCGCAACCTCCAGGGCAGCCGCGCAACCGGCGCTCAGAACATCGGCCGTCTGACCAATCTCATGCATCTCAACGTCGATACCAGTTTCTATATTCGGTATCGCAGCACCACGAATCCTGACTTCGGAGCTACGTTCCCGCAGGCCATCAACATCACCAACCGTACGGGCATTCCCCGAACAGATGCCGACATGAGCAATCCGCACCATGTCCAGGTCATCGCAAACACCGCAGCTTTCCATTTCGGCGCCATCGAGCAAGGTGGTTCCAGCTTGTATGCCAGTCTCTCGCGCAAGGTCACCAGTGAGCAGGTTCTTGAGGTCACTCTCGGCATCGGTGGTGATGAGGTGGCGCATTTTCTGGAATGGGTCGACTTCGCTGGCAACGGAGTTCAACCTCCCGTAGCGCCGGTCAGCTTCGGAGGTCTCACCTTTCCCGATTTCACCAAGAAGGGTCCGCTCGTCCAGCCCAATCTCATCTTCCCCGTACCCTGCGAATTCATCAATGCCAAACTCCCCCGCTGCGCCGTAGTTCGGCCGCTGACGGATAAGTTTGGCGGGGCACGCGCGACCGCAGCCTTCTTCATCAACATGAACTTGTTCGCCGGCCAATCAAAGGAGTTTTTCTCCGAATTCAATCGGCTGGCGAACGCGGCAGATAACGCTCGCCGTCAGGACTAGTACAGCCTGCTCAATCCAACCCGCTCGCATAACGGCAGGCCCAGGTTGGTCGACCTGGGCCTGCCCTAATAGCATCAGCATTCCCACCATAGATGCGGCGCTGGTGAATCGGTGAAGCGCAAACTACGCGCTCAGGAAAGAGCTATTGAATCGCAGGCAGCTGAAGCTGATCGAAAGCCAAAATTAATTCATCTGACAATCCTTCCGCGGTGGATAATGCCTGCACATCGGGGAGACCTTTCTCATGAACCATCTAAGTCGCTTGCTCCGGTCCTTAAGCTGCTCGCTGTGTGTCGCTGGGTTCTTGAGCTCCTCTCCGTCGCTCCACGCGGCGCCCGCTCCGCTGCCTCAGATGGACAACGGCCAGGCCTCCGGATTTCTCGGCGCGTGGTGCCCGCAGGGAGATTCCAGCAAGCACGCCTCCATCTCCGGCAACGGCGTCTTTCTAACTCTCACCAATGAGAACGGCGACAGCTCTCCTGGAAATCTGCAGGGCTCCAACCAGATTCAGGCGCCCGGATGGCAGTTCGTCACCGGCACGCTCAGCAACGATGGCGGTCAGATCAACTGGTCCAACGGAAGCTACTGGGCGCGTTGCGATAGCGGCGGCGGCTATGGCCGTTGGACGCTTACCGGCACCTGGTTCGCAAATGGCGACCGTTCCCGTGCCTGCTCCATTCGTCAGAGGCACGGCGATCTCAACCTGCAGAATGAATCGGGCCAGGGCGCATCCGGGAACTTCATCGACCGGCACCAGATCGCTACCAACTGGGGTGGCACTGTCATCCACGGAAGGATCAGCCAGCAAGGCAATCGCATCGACTGGGACAACGGAACCTACTGGGTAAAATCCAGGCTTTACTGAGATCGCCGCACGCGACAATCCTCCATGCGCTTCATCGATCGCGAAGAAGTAGCCCGCCGCCTCACCTATGACGTCTGCATTCCGCTCATCCGCGATGCGATGATCGCCTTTTCCGCCGGCGAGACCAGACAGCTTCTCCGCTCCATCATCCCGCTCGCCGATGGACATCTCTTCGGTATCATGCCCGGTGCTCTCGGCGTCGACAAGCCATTCGGCGCAAAACTGCTCAGCATCTTTCAGGAGAACGCCGCGCAGGGCCGCCAATCGCACCAGGGCGTCATCGTCCTCTTCGAGCCCGAGGCCGGCACGCCCGTCGCGATCGTCCACGCCGGCGAAGTCACCGCCATCCGCACCGCTGTCGCCAGCGCCGTCGCAACCGAAGCGCTCGCGCGCAAGAACGCAAAACATCTCGCCATCCTCGGCACCGGCGAGCAGGCCGTCACCCACGCCCACGCCATCAGCAAAGTCCGCGCGCTCGAGTTCATCACCATCTGGGGCCGCTCCCCGCAGCGCGCACAAGCCTTTGCAGCAAAGATGCGCGCCGAGCTAGACCTTCCCATCGTCGCCGCGGACACCGTTGCACAAGCCGTCGCAAACGCGGACATTATCTGCACCGTCACCTCCGCCACCGAGCCCATCCTCAAATCCCAATGGATCCAGCCCGGCACCCACATCAACGTAGTAGGCTCCAGCCACGCCGGCCCCGCCGAGATCGACAACGCCCTCGTATCCCGAGCCCGTTTCTTCGCCGACAGCCGCGAAGGCGTCCTTCAGCAGGGAGCAGAATTCCTCCGCGCCAAGCAAGCCGGCCTCATCGACGACTCGCACATCCTCGCCGAAATCGGAGAAGTCCTCGCCGGCAAAGCCGAAGGCCGCCGTTCCGCAGACGAAGTGACCATCTACAAGTCCCTAGGCCACATAGTGCAGGACCTGGCCAGCGCCTGGTGGCTCTACTCGCAACCCGCCACTTGATCCCGGCGCGGGCCGAATTATTTCCGAATCGGTCATCCGCCATATTCGCCGCCCTCTTCCGGGAAGTTCTCCACGTCGCGCTGCCGTACTCTGTAATCCATGGGCCGCATCCGCGTACTCACCGATCAGGTCGCCAACCAGATCGCCGCCGGCGAAGTGGTCGACCGCCCCGCGTCCGTGGTCAAGGAGCTGCTCGAAAACGCGCTCGATGCAGGGGCGACCCGCATCCGCATCGAGGTCGAAGGCGGCGGACGCAAGCTCATCCGCATCGTGGACAACGGCTGCGGCATGATGCGCGATGACGCGCTGCTCGCCTTCGAGCGCCACGCCACCTCCAAACTCCGCAGCAGTGACGATCTGCTCGCCATCGCCACCCTCGGCTTTCGCGGCGAGGCCTTGCCCTCCATCGCCTCCATCTCCCGCCTCGAAATCGAAACCCGCGCCGCCGAAGAGCCCGCCGGCACCCGCATCGAGATCGTGGGCGGCCGCATGCATCGCGTTGAAGACGCCGGCCTGCCCCCCGGCACCACCATCGCCGTGCGCGATCTCTTCTTCAATACGCCCGCGCGCCGGAAATTCCTCAAGTCGGAAACTACGGAGCTGCAACACGTCACCGCATTGGTGACACACTACGCACTCGCGCATCCAGACAGGCACTTCGAGCTGCACTCCGCCACGCACGCCCTCCTCCAGGCGCCGCCGGTAGCCGAGCCTGCGGACCGCATCTTCCAGATCTTCGGCAAGGAAACGCTCGATCACCTCCTCCCCATCGCCGCGGAAGTCGATCTCGTGCGCGTAGGCCTGCCCGCGCCGCCGCCGTGGAAGCAGGATGAAGACCACGAGCCGCCTGTCCCCGGCCACCTCCGCCTCTCGGGCTTCACCTCCAAGCCCGAGCTCGAAAAGCTCAATCGCAACTCCATCTACTCCTTCGTCAATCGCCGGCTCGTCCGCGACCGTCTCCTTCTGCACGCGGTCTCCGAGGCCTACCGCAACATCCTCCCGCCCACATCCTTTCCCGTCGTCCTGCTCTTTCTGGAGCTGCCGCCCGAAGAAGTCGACGTGAACGTCCATCCCGCCAAGACCGAAGTCCGCTTCCGCCAGCCCAGTTCCATCCATGACTTCGTGCGCGACACCCTGCGCAACAAGATCGTGCAATCGCGCCCCGCCATGGGCTTCCTCGCGGCGCTCGAAACCCACGCAGCCGCCTCGCCTTCGCTGTTGCCCGGCGTCTCCGCAATCCCGGGCGCACCCGAATCTGCGCCTTTCACCGGCAATGCGGATTCCTTCGCACTCGAATCCCTGCGGCCCGCGCCTGTCGCCACGCGCCTCGATTTCACCGCTGCCGGCAACGGAACAGCCATTGCAATCGAAGACGCCGCCGCACTCTCTCTCTTGAACGCGGAGCTCCCAACAGCCTCGGCTCAGCCCATCGCGAATTCGCCCGCGGCTCAGCCCGACCAGGCCGCAACTCTGCACGCCCTCGCCTCTCTCAAACCCATCGGCCAGCTCCGCGAGTCCTTCATCCTCGCCACCAACGAAGAGGGCCTCTGGATCGTCGATCAGCACGTCGCGCACGAGCGAGTGCTCTTTGAAAAAATCCTGCGTGAGCGCGAAGTGGAGCGCGTGCAGCGCCAGCGCCTGCTCATGCCGCTGCTCATCGACCTCACGCCCGCCCAGATGGTCGCCTTCTCCCAAATCGCCGCCGAGCTGGAGCGCAACGGCTTCGAAGCCGAGCCCTTCGGCCCGCGCACGCTCGCCATCAAGGCCGCGCCCGTCGGCCTCGAAGGCCGCGAGCTCGAACGCATGCTTGTCGAGGTCCTGGAGCAGAGTGACCGTCTCGAGCAGCGCGAGAATCTCTCCACCGCGCGCGCCCGCATCGCCGCCTCCATCGCCTGTCACTCCGCCATCAAGGTCAACATGCCGCTCGATCCCGAGCGCATGGCCTGGCTGCTCCGCGAGCTGGGCAAAACCGAGCTGCCCACCAGCTGCCCCCACGGCCGGCCCATCGCACTACGGTATCCTTGGAAGGACATCGAGCGCGCATTTCACCGCATCTAGTGTCCGTAATAGGAAACGTCATCCCGACCGAGCGGCGAAGCCGCGCAGTGGAGGGATCTGCTGTTTCGGCACTCGCGGACACATGTGGCAGCCCGACCCGCTCAAGATCGGAAATCATGAAACAGGAACAACTGGAAAAAGCGCGGCAGGCTCGCTGGCGTCAGGACGGCAACGCGCTTCTCACGCTCGACGACGCCGAGCGCTGGCTTCGGGATACGCCGCTCTGCCTCTACCTCCCGCGCTATCAGCACCTCCCGGTCCCCGCACCCAGCTTCGTGGAAGCTGTCGCCGGCCGCAGCAACATCACTCCCACACCGGACGAGATCGCCGCTGCGTCACACATGCTCGCGCGCCTCGTCGCATCCGGCGCCGTCATCGCGCTCAATCTCTTCGGCGCCGCGCCGGGCATTGGCATTTCCAGCTTTGTTGGCGAGCACCCCGACTTCATTGCGACGCCCGAGGCTCTGCCCTACCTCTACGCCCTTCAGCCGGAACGCAATCCCAAGCGCGCCCCCACAACGGTCGGCGGCGCACGCGTCTCTCCCTTGGCTGCCGAAGCCTATATGGTCCTCGAGCGGGAAGGCGCGCTCACCACCATCGAACTACGCTCGCGCCTCGGTCGCGAGGTCACGGAAGCCGCCGTGCTGCGCTCGCTCGCTGAGCTCTGGCACACCATGCGCGTCGTGCCGGTGCCTGCCGAGAACGGGCCCGAAGGCGCGCACTGGGAGCTGCTCAGCGCGCGTCACCGTCGCGAGCTGAACGTCGGCAGCACGCAGTCGCAGGGCACCGCGCTCTCCATGCTCGCGTCGTTCTATCTGCAGTCCGCCGTCGCCGCCACTGGGGAGCAGGTAGAAATCTTCCTCTCGCCCCTCGCCGCGCGATCCCGCATCCGCGAGGTCGTCCACGGCCTCTCCGCCACCCGCCAGCTCGGATCATTCCCCCTCAATGGTGAAGAGCAGTTCTACGTCGAAGGCACGCTGCCCGAAGTCGCCGAGGAAGAAGAGACCGCGGCAACAACCGATACTTCCCAGCTCGCCGCCGCCGCCGGTTTCGACGCTGCCGTCGACGCAGGTCTCGACGCTACCGTCGATGCAGGTCTAGAGCAGAACGAGCCCAGCTTTGCTGAGGCCACCGCCGGAGCGCCCGCGCCGCGCAAGCCCGCGCAGCGCCCCAGCTTCTCGAACCGTGCGCGCGGCCGCTTCACCCCGCGCGAAGAGCACAAAGGCGAACGTCCCCAGCGCCGCGAAGGCGGATTCCGCCGCCCGCAAAGAAGCGGCGGTCGTCCCTTCGGTGCGGAACAGGCTGGAGCCAAGGGAACTGGAGCCGGGGAGGGAACTGCTCGTCCACCACGGCCAAACTTCGAGCGCCGCGGCCGTCCCGCCCCTTCCTCCGAACGTCCAGGTCGTTCGGATCGTCCGGATCGCCCGGGCCGCTTCGCACGCGGTGGCCCCTCACGCGGTGGCTTCAGCAAGCCGTCAGGCGGCTTCGAGCGCAGAGGCACTTTCGGCAAAGACAGGCCACCCAGGCCCGCAGGCGAAGCCTTCCGGCGTGACAGGCCATCCGGCGATCGCCCACCCCGTACCGGCGAGGGCGCAAAGCGTTTCACTCCCGGAGGCGCTCGTCCACCATTCCGTCAGGGCCGTCCGCCCGCAGCTGGCGGCGAGCGTCCCCCGCGTCCCTTCCCGTCGCGATCCGAGCGGAGTCCATCTGGCGAAGGACGCAGCTCCTTCCGGCCCAACCGCCCTTCCGGCCCCGGTCGCTCGTCCGGTCGTTCCTTCGGTCCAGATCGAACGCCCGGTTCCGATCGTCCTTTCCGCAAGCCAGCAGGAGATCGTCCCGCGGGCGGCCCTCGCCGCTTTGACAACCGTCCGCCACGCCGCGATGGGCCATCTCGCCCATCGGGCGACCGCCCGTTCAAGCGGCCCTATTCTCCGGGTGGCGATCGCCGCCCGGAGCGCTCCGCCGCGCCCGGCAGTGCTTCGTCCACCAGCTCGGAGCGTCCGGAGCGCGCATTCACGCCGCGTTCCCCATCCCGTCCAAGGCCCTCAGGACCGGCCAGACCGCAAAGCGGCGAACGCGCCGCGCGGCCCTTCCGCCCCGGCGGCCAGCGCTCCGGCCGTCCCGGCGGATTCAGCAAACCCGGTGGCCGTCCTGGCTCTTTCGGCAAGCCCGGCTCATTCGGTAAGCCGCGCTTCAGCAAGCCATCCGGTGATCGGCCGGCAGCTGGCGGTGATCGTCCAGAGCGCCCGCGGTCCCCACGCCCTGCCTTCGGTTCCGGCCCGCGTCCTCCGCGTCCAGGTGCAGGCGGAGGTGCAGCGTCAGCCCCGCGCAAGCCCGGCGGCTTTCGAAAATCGGGCGCTCCCGGCAAGTCCTTTAGCAAACCACGCCCCGCCGGCAAGGGCCGCACATCTACGACGACAAGCTCCGGCAAGCCCCGGCGACCCGGCGGATTTGATAAACTCCGTCCGGGCGGCAGCAGCAGGCCGCGCCCGGGCGCGTCGTCCGGTCGTCCTCCCTCAAAGGGTGGCTTCAAATCAGGTGGTTTTAAGCCCAGGGCCCCCCGTCCCGGAGGCCAGCGTCCCGCCGGCTCCGCTCCGCCAAAGCGCAAGCCGCGCGGCGAATCCCGCGAAGGGAACGAAGGCTAGATGAACGAATCGAAGCCGAGCGGCCCGAGGCCGCTCATCGTCGCTATCGATGGGCCTGCCGGAGCAGGGAAGAGCACCGTCGCGCGCGCCCTCGCTGAGCGTTTTGATCTGCTCAATCTCGAAAGCGGCGCCATGTATCGCGCCTTCGCCATGAAAGCGCTCGAAGCGGATGTGGCAACCAGCGATCCCGCCGCACTGGAAGCGCTTGCGCACACAACTTCGGTTCGTCTTCAGTCAGGTCCGGAAGGCAATCGTGTCCTCCTGGATGGTGTCGACGTCACCAAGCGCCTGCGCACCCCGCAGATCACCGCCGCGGCATCCGAGGTCAGCGTGCACCCGCCCATCCGCCGCTGGCTCGTCACCCTGCAGCAGGCACTCGGTGCACAAGGCAATGTCGTTATGGAAGGCCGCGACATCGGCACCGTCGTCTTCCCGCACGCGCCAATAAAAATCTTCCTCGACGCCTCACCGGAAAAGCGCGGCGAGCGCCGCTACGAGCAGACTCGCAACGGAGAGACCGGCGGGACAGCAGTCGCCACGCAACTACCCGCAAAGGTCCTCGAAGAAATCCGCGAGCGCGACCGCCGCGATCGCACCCGCGCCGACTCGCCCCTCCGCCCCGCACCTGACGCCACCATCATCGACTCCACCGACCTCACACTCGATCAGGTCATCGAGCAAGCCGCCGCGCTGGTCGAGAAACATTTGCGAGCTGCTTCTGGTGTGGTGTCTCAGAAACGAATGAAATAAGTCGTCATCTCGGCACGAGCGAGGAAATAGATTGGCGTCCGGCCGGGCAATGAACTAAATCGTCATCTCGACCGGAGCCGTGACGCATAGCGTCACCCGCGAAGTGGGGAGATCTGCTGTTAAGCATGACACCTGCTGATAAACATTCCATCGGAGGAGCGGCAGTGACAAGAGACGAAGCCTGGAACCTTGCAAACCATTGGGTAGCGGCCTGGAACGATCACGATCTGGACGCGATCATGTCGCACTACGAAGATGCAGTCGAGTTGACCTCGCCCGTCGCCGCGCAGATCTTAGAAATGCCGGACGGAAAGATCGTCGGGAAGGCGAACCTGAGAGCTTACTTTCAGCGGGGGCTTGATGCCTATCCCGAACTGCACTTTCGCCTTGAGGATGTGCTCTGGGGCGTAAACAGCGTGCTCCTCTACTACACAAATCAAAAGGGAACTCACACGGGAGAATTCCTGGAGCTGTCTGCGGCGGGAAAGGTAACTCGGGTGGTAGCGAATTACAGCGCCTGACAGGCAAGACCCGCTATCGCGATTGCGCCGTGTCTCCTCGGTTGTTGGACCTGAAAGCGTGTTGGCCTGCCTCTACTGCGGCGTAGCCTGCGGCACCGGCTCGTTCCGCGGCACCCGCAGATGCGGTGGTCGCGGTGGCTTCGGCGGATTCGGCACACTGCCCTCAGGAGTTTCCGGAGCCGCCGGCGCCTCAGCAGCTTGGTTTTCCTCCGCCCGCTTCACTTCGATGTCGCCATGGTCCGCCACCAGTGTCACCTGGGTCGCGTTGCCGCCGTTCCCCGTGTTTCCGGTCAGCGAGTGGTCACTCCGCTCCACGCCGCCGCTGTAATTCAGATCGCTCGACACGCTCCCGTCGTGGGCGTTCGCATCCAGGTGGAAGAGATGATTCGCCGGCAGCCCCAGCCGGATCGCGCCGTTACGATTGCGCAGGTTGATCGGCCCCTCGCCGCCATTCAGGTTCACGCTGATATCGCCGTCCGAGGTCTGGACATCCAGCGGTCCCGCCACCTTGGTCAGCGTGATGTTCTTCGAGCGCGTCGCCGCCTCCACCCGCCCCTTCGCATCGTTTACTGTCAGGTCGCTGTCGTCCAGCAGCAGATCGCCGTTCAGGTGATCCAACTCGAAGGTGGTGCGGCTGGAGTGGAAGCTCAGCGCTCCGCCCAGCTTCGCCACATCCACTTCGCCCAGGAAGTCCCCTTCCAGCGTCACCTTGCCGGCCACGTCGGAGACGTTCGCATCCTCCGTGCGTCCGCTGACGGAAAGGCTGCTGGTCAGCGCGTGCGCGGAAAAGTCGCCGCCGGACATCCGCGCCGTGCATGCGCCGCCAATCTTGTTCAGCGTCACGTTGCCGTGCCCGGCATCCACGCCTACCGCGCCGTTCAGCCCGCTCACCGCCACATTCCCGCGGCCCGCCTTCATCGTGATGCTGGTATTCGCCGGCACCTGTACCGTCAGGTCCACGCTGCCACGGTCGATGTTGGCGGTCGTCAGCGTAGCTTCGTTGCCATTCACCTGCAACTCCGGCCGCAGCTTGGTGAGCTGCTTTTCGGCATCGCGGTCGTTCGACGTATACACCGTCTGGTGCGCGCTCACATGGATGCGGTCATCCGTCGACGGCGCAATCGATACATCGCCATGCGGATTCGTGATCGTCAGCTGGCCATTCGCGCCGAAGGCCTGCTCGAACTGGTGGTCCGCATCATGCTCCTGTCCCCACAGGTGCATGCCCCAGTTGTTGTCCTCGTCGGAAAAGTGCCAGCCGAAGGGGCTGTTCATCGCGTGCTTGCCCACAATGCCGAGCACCGCCAGCAGCACGATCAGAAACACCAGTCCGCCCACACTGGTTCGCCTGCTGTAGGGATCGTCCTGCTGCAGCCACCATTCGCCCAGCAGCGCAAGCCCAAGACCGATCAACAGCACCGGCCACCAGTGGATATACCAGTCCCAGAACTCGTAACCGCTGATGGTGCCTGCCTGGATCAGCAGCGCAATCACGCCAACTGCGATCAGAACGATTGGCCGCACCATGGAGGGCCGCCGCCAGCCGCGGTAGTACGCGCGTTGTGCGCGCCACTGTTCTTTCGCGGCGCGGCGCTGCTGTTTCCACTGCCAGCGCGGATCGGGATTACTGGGCCCGGAGGTATACGGCGGAGGTGCTGCAGCCATTAGCGGCCTCCTTCCGTGCGGTCGTTCTGTAACGAATCGTTCTTTGCCATCTCGTTCGAAGGCGCAGGCACAATGCCCGTACCCGGCGAGCTCGGCGGTGTCTGCCACCCAGTCGGTGCCGGCTGCGGCGGATAGCCGCTGTACGGCGGATACTGCTGCGGCATCTGCGACGGATCGGGCGCCTGGAAGGCGGCGCGCTCCGCCAGCGCCAGCACTCCGGCCAGCACCAGGTAAAGCGGCCAGCTTTGGCTGAAGCTCAGGATGTGCCACTCATGCAGCAGCGCCGTCACCCCGAACATCAGCAGAAACGCCGGCCCGCGCAAACGCCGGATCAGCAGCCAGCTATTCATCGCGTGCCTCCGGTCGTGTCCGTCGGCACCGAGTGCGTATGCCCCGGGCTGTGGATGGACCCATTCGCCGGCGGCATCGGTGGCGGAGGAATCCCGTGCGTCCGGCGGAAGATGATCCAGACGCCCAGCCCGATGATCAGCAGCGGCCATCCATGCGCCACCCAGTCCTCATGCAGCAGGCCCAGCGAGCCGAACAGGAACAGGATGCCCAGCCCGATCAGGATGATCGCGCCAGTCGGGATATCGCGACCCATGTAGCCGGGCGGCGGGGGAGGCGGAACCGGAGCGTAGTAACCCGGCTGGCCTGGTACAGGTCCGTAGCCCGGCTGTCCTGTCGGAGGGTAGCCGGGCTGTCCGGCACCCGGAGTGTAGCCGGCCGCTCCGGCGGCGATCGAAGCACGCAATGCTTCCGCGTAGCCCGGCGCGCCAGGATTCGGCACAAATCCTGAATATGGTCCCGGCTGCGGCTCCCATGCCGCGCCCCCGGCCGGAGGAACGGGCGGCACCGGCGGAACCGGCGGCATAGGTGGCATGCCCGGATGCGGATGGATCCCCAGCCGCTGCGCGATGTCATTCAAGCCGAAAGGATTGGGCAGCGGTAGCCCGTCGCGGCGGGCCATCGCCGTCTGGTAGGCGTCGAAGACTTGGTAAACCACCCAGGCGGCCACCAGAATCCCGAAGACCCCGGATGCGTGATCGCTCAAACTGACCAGCACCGCGAAGATCACGACATGCGCAATCGCCTTGGCATACTGCCCGTTGTACATCGCGCCCACGCCGGGAATAATGCCCAGCAGGCCGCCAAGCATGGGATGCGGCGTGCCGCTGAAAATCGCTGCCGGCATACTTCCGGCGGCTGCGCCGGACGCGCGCAGCCGCTCCGCCAGGCATGACTCGCAGAACACGGAACCCCCCACGTTGTGAACACATTCCTTGCACAACGGCTTGCCGCAAAACTGGCAAAAGGCAGACGAGGGGACATCAGGATGATAGTTGCAGTTCATACCAGGCTCCTTTCTGACGGCTTATGGTGATTGCCTGGTCTTTCAAATACAAACACGTGGCCCGAGGAGAAAATTCTGCTGTGCGCATCCATCTCAGGTCGTAGATGCGCATCGGATAGAGCTTTTCTGTGGAAGACTGCCAGCACCGGCAGCGGTGCTTCGTAATACCCGCTGTGTCCCTGCTCCGGACGTGCGCCGCTGCCGCTCGTATGCGCCGAGCCGCCTGGTTTCCCTCCGCCGGATGGCTGGGCTTGGGGCTGCTGTTTCGGCTGCGGTTGCTGCTGCGGCTTGGCAGGCTGTGTCGCCGGAGTGCTGTTGTCGTGGCGCATCTCGTTCACTCGCGATTCCAGCTCATAAACGATGCGCATTCTCCCGTAATACTGAGCCACGTCCTTATAAGTGGCCCAGTACTGGCGGCTCACCGATGTTGCCAGCAGCGACGGGCTCAGGTCGCTCAGCTTCAACTGGCTCAGCCGCACGCCCGTCAGGTTCAGCGTCAACGCGATCGAGAAAAAGGCCATCGCCAGCGTCATCAGGATGCGCGACTCCGCCATATGCCGCTGCAGCATGTGCATCGGCGCCATCATCCAGGGCTGCCGCGGCAGCGCCACAGCGCCCGTCGCCGCCAGCGGCTGCTGCGCACCGGGAAGCCCGGTGGTACCGGCCAGGATCTTCTCTAGGAGCCCTTCCGGGGCTTCCGGCGTCTGGTGTAGAAATCGAAGCCATTCCGTGCCGCGCTTCGCCTCCTCCAGCAACTCCGCGCAGCCGGCGCCACAGCCGCTGCTGTGGGCGTAAAAGGCCGCGCCATCGCGGGCGTCGAGCGTGCCGTCCAGCGCATCGGTCAGCATCGCCTCCCAGGCTTCGCAGCTCAGGGTGCGGGGTCCTTTCTCCGGGTTGTCGGTCGTCGTCACGGCTACATCACCTGTCTCTTATTACGTCCCAGCAGGCGCGCCAGTTCTGCGCGGCCCCGGCTGATGCGGCTTTTTACGGTACCCTCCGGCACCCGCAGCACCAGCGCGATCTCCTTGTAATCCATATCCTCTAAATCGCGGAGGATAACAGCCTCGCGCAGCTCAGGCGACACTTTTGCGAGTGCCCCCTGTACCATTTTTTCAAGCTCCCGCCCGACCATGTGGTCATGTGGCGACCGCCGCACATCCTGCAGTAGATCGGCTCCAGGCCGCGTATCTTCCCCATCATCCCATCCGGCATCCAGCGAATCGGTCGAACGCTCCATCCTGCTCCGCCGGAAGTGGTCCACCAACAAGTTCCTGGTTAGAGTCGTGATCCAGGTAGTAAAGCTGCCCTTGTCGCTGTTGAAGCTGCGCAGGTTCCCGTACAGCTTCAGGAAGACCTCCTGCGTCAGGTCCTCAGCATCGTTCGGCGATCCGGTAAAGCGGTAGCACATGCCGTAGACCCGGCGATGATGGCTGCGCACCAGCTCCGCCCAGGCCCCGCCGTCCCCGCGCAGGCACCGCTCCACCATCCCCGCCCAGTCGACATCGGCCGACGGCGCGGCAGGCACGGACGCGGCGGCCCGGGCGGCCGTGTTCTCTCTCCGCGCGGGCCGCTCCCAGCCCTTGTCTCTGCCCCTGTCCATTCCGCCGGTTGTCCCAGGTCTGCTGCCGTCAGAAGAATACCCGGTTAACCGCCGCGGAGACCGATCCGGCATCCATAATCCATTCGTTCGCGAGAGGTTACGCCCCCCGCCCAGCATTCCCGGCCATGTAGCTGCCGCGCTCATGGGATGAAATACGTGGAAAAACACCGGATGGTTCCACGGAATCCGCACGAAATCGATCGCACGTAGGCTGGGCCAATTCAGTTTGCGAATGAGCTTTGCCCTGACTTGTGGGCCCGCTGACTCGATAGCCTCAACGCGGCACGCTTATCAAGACCAGCCTCACGCCCGCAAATCGTCCAGCCTTCGTCCGGGGCGCTAAAAATCAACCGAAGGGATGACCACGAGCGATGATGTCGAGTGATATATCTCTCAGGCATGAAATCTGCCTTCGGCAATGCGTGGTCAAAATGGATGATTGTGCGCTCCCGCTGCCCGATCATGAGATGCTACGCCGCGATGACGAAAAGGGCGTAACTCACCGCTCCCGCCTGCCAGTTTCCGAGTTTCCCGTGACTCGGGCGCCCACCGGAGGCATGAGGCTGTACGAAGCTCAATGAGTGCATCGGCGATGTATCCCTACTCGAGAAACACCAGAGCCGCTTTTCAATAACGAATCGCACCCAAAGTACGGAAGAGGAGTCAGGGGAACTCAATGGGTGCGCTGGCGATGGTGCGCTCAAGTGAAGGGGTATCAGTACGCTCCCTCAGACAATGAGTCGTTCAGGACAAGATGTAATTGGATGGGTAATGAAACCGTCCTTCTCTTTCTCGCGGCGGAATCTACGGCAACACTGGCAGCAGGAGTCGCGATGAAGAAAAAATAGTATTGAAGGAGCTGGTACCGATGCTCGCGTGTCTGAATTCAAGGGGTGCCGGTGTGTCCTTGTTCTGGTCGTCTGTCGTGAGACATAGCCGGAGTCGGTGGCCGGCCCGGAAGCGTCGAGCATTCGGGACAAGAGGGATGCGGTAGGTCACTCGCTCGCCGATCGGCACGGCCTCGAAGCATACGCATGGAAGTACCGGAGCGCTCGGTTTGCTGGCTGCTTCATCGACTCTTCGCAATCCAGCTCGAAGATAGCCTGACGTGATGTTGATGGCGTTCTGCTTTTCGTCGACGTCTTGCAGGACTGCAATGAAGGCGGTGTCCGGCGCGGTGCAGGCAGCATCCAACTGCAACTCGATGGGCCCGACCAGGTCGAGATCATGGGGCAGGGGCGGTGTTGTCCAATGGAGAAACGAAGCGGGGTCCGTCTCGCTTGGGCGTGGCCGGTTGAGGCCGCCGCCCAGATTCATGTAGGTTCTGGCGCCGGGATTGTCTTCCTCTTCGCCCAGGCCTCCATCGGCCCTTAAGGCGTACGCATGAGTCACGGCTTCGGGGAGCGGCCAGGTGTCGGTGGTTCGCCAGTCCTCAGCCTCGGGGATGACGAAGCGGAAGTGCGGCCCGTCGAGAATGCCGGTGTCCCGTCCCTTGAGCCAGTGATCGAACCAAGCGAGCGCTTCGATGTGAAGGCTCTCCCACGGCCAGGCTAGGCCGTGCTCTCCCATCATTGCGACGCGCAGATGTTTGGAGTTTGTCAGCCGCTGATAGGCGGTGAAAGTATGGGGCAGATGGAGTGGCACGTTTTGCCAGTCGCAGCCCATGTAGACGGGCACTTCGACGCGATCGAGCAGGGGAAGCAGATTGCGATCCTCCCACCATGCATCACGGAGCGGATGCTGCGCGGCGATAGCGCGCCAAAGATCGTCCCAGGGATGAGGGGCGTGGTGAAGATTCAGCAGGACCCTGATACCGGCGATGGCAGCCTCGCCGTTGGCCATCTCGAATTTCTTATGGATGCTGGGAGTCAGCAGGATTGCGCGCATTGCATCCAGCAACTTGCTGCGCCACAGTTTGTTGGTGTGGCCGGATGTCATGCCGATCATGAACAGGAAGGGGGTCAGAAAGCTGCTGCTTACCAGGCCATGATGCGTCGCCGACTCGTAGAGGTCGAACGTGCCGGCGATCGGCATGATGGCTTTGAGGTGCGGGGGCCGTTCCACCGCTGCTTCCATCTGTGTTCCGGCGAAGTAGCTGATGCCAATCATGCCGACGTTTTCGTCGGACCAGGGCTGTTGCGCGGCCCACTCAACCAGGTCGTACATGTCATGACGTTCCTGGCTATCAAAGAAACCGAAGGTTCCTCCGGAGCCACCGGTTCCGCGGCAGTTGGCGATAACGTGGACATAGCCTCGCGGCACGAAGAAGTCGCTGGCGCCGGCTTCGATAAAGCCTGCAGGGGCGCCGAGGTTCTGAATCTGCCGCGGATAGGGAGAAGCCGCAACAAGAACGGGATATCTGCCGGGCTCCGCCGGTCGATGCACATCTGCGAGCAGCGAAACGCCGTCGCGCATCATCACGGCAACATCGTCATCCTGCGCCATGGCGTAGGCGGCTTGCGAAAGATTGCGATACTCGCGTCCAGTGGTTTGCGGACCATTCAGGCGACGCTGTCCGGGTTCAACTCCAGAAACCTTGGTGTCCATAGCTCTATGTCCTTGCCTGGATCACGCTGAGCGAACGAAGTTATTTGGAGATCGAGGTTACTACGCAAGAGTCCCTCCGGTTCTACACAGATCCGTTCTTGCGGGAAAGACCCCTACCCCGTGAACCCGTCAGTGCGGCATGCTCATGAAATCCGGAGCCACCGGACTCTCATATAGCGACCCATCGCGCGTCACCACCGTGATCCCCGATGGCGTCACGTGATAGTGCCGCTTGTCCTCGTTCTGGTCGTAGCCAATCACCGTGCCCTCCGGCAGATGCACGTCGCGGTCGATGATCGCCCGCTTGATACGGCAATGCCGCCCGATGTCTACGTGGGTGAAAATAATGCTCGAATCGATCTCCGCGTAGGAGTTGACGCGCACATCCTGCGACATCACGCTATTGCGCACCACGGCGCCGGAAACGATGCAGCCCTGCGACACAATCGAGTTCACCGCCATGCCCGTGCGTCCCGGCTCGCCGAAGACGAACTTCGCCGGCGGATACTGCCGCTGCCGCGTGCGCAGCGGCCAGTTGCGGTCGTACAGGTTGAAGATCGGCGATATGGACACCACGTCCATGTTCGCGTCGTAGTACGCATCCAGCGTTCCCACGTCGCGCCAGTAAAGCTCCTTCCGGTTCTCGTCGACGAAGTTGTACGCGTGCACCTTGTACTTGCCCAGCAGCGCCGGCAGAATGTCGTGTCCGAAGTCGTGTTTTGAGTTCGGATCGTCCGCATCCTGGATCAGCGCGGGCAGCAGCACATCCGTGTTGAAGATGTAAATGCCCATCGAGGCATCCACCAGCGCCGAATTCCACGGCGAGCGCAGCTTCGTCTCCTTCGGCTTCTCCAGAAATCCCATCACCTCACCCGACCGGCTCACATCCACCACGCCGAAACGCGAAACCTCATCCGGGCGGATCGGCAGGGTCGCCAGCGTCACATCCGCGCCAACCTCCTTATGGTGGTCCAGCATCAGCCCATAGTTCATCTTGTAGATGTGGTCGCCGGACAGGATGATCACGTACTTCGGCTGTTCCGACCCGATCGAATAAATGTTCTGGTACACGGCATCTGCCGTCCCCATATACCAGTTCGCGCTCACCCGCTGCATCGGCGGCATGATCTCCACAAACTCGCCCAGCTCCTGGGCTACGCTGCTGCTCCAGCCTTCGCGGATATGCCGGTTCAACGACAGCGCCTTGTACTGCGTCATGATGTACACCCGGCGCAGGTCGGAGTTGATGCAGTTGGATAAGGTGATGTCGATGATCCGGTAGGTGCCGGCAAAGGGAACTGCCGGTTTTGCGCGATCGCGCGTCAGGGGAAACAGACGTTCGCCCGCTCCCCCGGCAAGGAGTACACCCAGCGTATCTTTCATCGTCATGGTTTCGCAGCTCTCCCTCAACCGGCGTGGGGGTTACCGGTTGCTCATTGCAGCATCAGGACTCCGTCTCCCGCTGCGCAAGCCAGCTTACAGGCAGCAGGGCAGAACCGGACAGTCCAAGGACGTTTTCACAATATAGATGTGTCTCGTGGAAGAACTCTCGACGCAGCTTTTCCTTAAGAAAGGCTGCACCTGGCGACCGCCAGCCAGACCATAGTAATTGTGAGAACGGTTGTTGGATGTCTGCTTTTGCGAACGCGTTTTATTCGCGCGAGGGGGAAGACGAATCATCCTCTTCTTCGTCGCCATCCACATCCTCGCCTTCCACCGAGATGCGCAGCGAGCGCAGGAAATTAACATCCTGCGCCGTGAACGGCTTGCCCTCCAGCACTTGGGCCCCCGAAGCCTCACCTTCCCCGCCCGGCTCCGACTCCACCTCGTTCAGCCCGATGGTCGCCTCCAGCATCAGGAGCACGTCAAATCCCTGGCTGCGAATGTTCTGCACCACGCCCGCAATCTGCTCGGACTCGGAGACCGATTCATGAATGGCCTCTCCCAACTGCTCGATCAGCTTGCGCACGCGTGCATTCATCCTGCCTCCTCGGTCCCGCTCGGGGGTTGCACCGTCCCAGGCATCAGGTCCGGCGCGCGGGTATCCCCCTACCTTACGTCTGATGACCCAAGCGGGCAATCCGCCTCACCCGCCCCGTCGAAAGTTTTTGTCGCGTCCATCATCCCAACCGGAGAACCGCAGGTGCAGCGGAGCAATCTGCTTTCTCTTTCCTCACCACGATCAAGGGTGCCCCATCCTGAGCGAAGCGAAGGGTGGGATACTGCAAGAACCCGGCCAACCGTTTCTTAGCGGCACGTTCCAGCCTGCGGCTCTATAAGCCACTCCCCGACCCGCTGACCAGCCGTCTCGCTACAAAGTACACTTCCTCCATGGAGCCGAATCGCTTCGGACGCAAACTCGGCATCGGCGTCCGCGTAGCCTCGCGCATGGTCAAGGAGCGCGCCGCACAAGCCAACCAGAAATCCGACGCCACTGCTCCCCAGCAGGCCGCGACCCCTGCATCCCAATCGCGTCCGCCCCAGCCCCGTCCATCCGCTCCGCCATCACGTCCGAAAAAGAATTACGCCGAGCCCGCCCGCCGCGTCGGTGTCGGCACGCGCCGCTTCGGCCAGGCATTCTTCGGCCCGGTGAAGCACATCTCCGGCACCCTCTGGCTCGAAATCACCGGCCTCTTCTTCGCCCTCTTCACCGTCTTCTTCGGACAAAGCGCCTGGCGCACCCGCACCTCCGCCCTCCACGGCCCCGAACACGCACACTTCCTCCTCTACGCCGTCGTCACCCTCGTCTTCCTCTATTTCTGCCTCTCCTCGTTCGTGAAAGCCAGCCGCCGCAGCAGAAAGATGGCACGATGAGCCCAGGCGACAACGACAAACCGGTGTCGAGCCGAAAAGGCGAGCGAGCAGTGTGGACGAAAGAAGACCTCGCCGCGGAAAACTTTTCGCCCGATCGAGACCTCAGCTTCCCCGGCCAATATCCCTACACCCGCGGCATCCAGCCCACCATGTACCGCGGCCGCCTCTGGACCATGCGCCAGTACGCCGGCATGGGCGACGCAGAAGAGTCCAATCGCCGTTACAAATTCCTGCTGGCCCACGGCACGTCAGGTCTCTCCGTCGCCTTCGATCTCCCCACCCAGATCGGCTACGACTCCGACCACCCCATGGCCCTAGGCGAAGTCGGCAAGGTCGGCGTCGCCATCGACTCCATCGAAGACATGGAGCGCCTCTTCCAGGGCATAAAGCTCGACACCATCTCCACCTCCATGACCATCAACGCGACCGCCAGCATCCTGCTCGCGCTCTACGTCGCGGCAGCCAGGCGTGCCGGCTCCGACATCCGCAAACTCAGCGGCACCGTGCAGAACGACATCCTCAAGGAGTACATCGCCCGCGGCACCTACATCTATCCCGTCCCCCACGCCATGCGCATCATCACCGACATGTTCGCCTGGGCCGCCGCTGAAGTTCCCGACTGGAACACCATCTCCATCTCCGGCTACCACATGCGCGAAGCCGGCTCCACCGCCGCGCAGGAAGTCGCCTTCACCCTCGCCGACGGAATGACCTACGTCCAGGCCGCCATCGACTCCGGCCTCCAGATCGACCACTTCGCTCCGCGCTTATCTTTCTTCTTCAACGCGCACAACGACTTCATCGAAGAGGTAGCAAAGTTCCGCGCCGCCCGCCGCCTCTGGGCCCGCGTCATGCGCGAGCGCTTCCACGCAAAAAATCCGCGTTCATGGATGCTCCGCTTCCACACCCAGACCGCCGGCTCCACCCTCACCGCCCAGCAGCCGGAAATCAACATCACCCGCACCGCTGTCCAGGCCATGGCCGCCGTCCTCGGTGGCACGCAGTCGCTCCACACCAACGGCTACGACGAAGCCCTCGCCCTCCCTACCGAAGAGGCCGCCCGCATCGCCCTCCGCACCCAGCAAATCATCGCCATGGAGTCCGGCGCCGCCCAGACCGTCGATCCCTTCGCCGGCAGCTACTTCGTAGAAGCCTCCACCAATCGCATCGAGCACGAAGCCGAAGACTACTTCCAGAAGATCGAAGCCCTCGGCGGCATGCTCCAGGCCATCGAAAGAGGCTGGGTCCAGCAGGAGATCCAGAACGCCGCCTACGACTACCAGCGCCGCGTAGAAACAGGAGAAGCCGTAGTCGTCGGTGTAAACAAATTCACCCGCGACAACGAGCCCGGCGTCCCCACCCAGCGCCACGACCCCGACTTAGAACAACGCCAGGTAGAACGCCTGCAAGCCCTGCGCGCCAAGCGCGGCCAGGAAAGATGGCAGCAGGGAATGGACGCCGTTAAAGAACGTGCCCGCAACGGCGACAATCTAATGCCCGCCATCCTCGAAGCGGTAGAAAGCAACTGCACCGTGGGCGAGATCGCCACCACCCTGCGCGAAGTCTTCGGGGAGTATCAGGAGAGCGTCGTAATCTAGCTTGAAAGTCTGCGGGGAGCCTGAATCTGGCTGAAAATGTTGAGAACTTTGTGAAGGCGATCCAGTGCGTATTTCCGACCACAACGATGATCGTGAACAGCCAGCGCCTCTCCCATCAAAATCTGAAGCAATGCGGACCTTCGGCATCGCCGCTCGCCCTACGCTGCTTTTTGTGGCGGCTTTTGCACTGAATGTGACGCCGCACGAAGCTGTCCATGCGGGCGTCGCTTATCTACTCGGATTTGATTCCACACTATTCCAAATGTGGGTCAATCCGGATGCAGCAACGGCAACTGCAAAACAGGTCGCAGCAATCGCCGTGGCTGGCCCGGCCTTCAGCCTCGTTTTGGGAACGGTCACTTGGCTGCTGTACAAGTGGCGATTTTCAGGCAGGCCGGTAGGTCTGATTTTTCTGATGCTGGCTGTGAATGGCATCTACGCATTTCTGGGTCCCCTCGTCGGAGCGGCTCTTGGCGGTGACTTCAGCGTTGCGCTCAAATCCTTGGGCGCGTCGCAGGTCATCCTGGATATGGCATCGATAGCCGGCCTTATATTGCTACCGGGCTTCATGTTTTTCATGGGGAAGGAACTTTTGCGCTGGGCGCCTCCGCACTACGGCCGCGCGAAGAGCGTCCTATGCACGACGGCCGTGCCGTGGTTCATCGGAACTCTCCTTATCCTGCTTGTCTACTGGCCGCTACCCAACTTCCTGATCGGTCCCACTCTCATTGGCTCGGTTTTCTGGTTCTTTGCCGTCCTCGGAGCTTCATTCAGTTTTTCCACGGCGCGAACAATTCGCTCAGCATCTTCGGTGACCGGATCAGACCTCAGCTTCATGATGTTCGCGTTCATCATGGTACGGATGCTCGTGCACGGGTTCCGGCTCGCGCATTGATCTGCAGCACCCCGATCCGCGGCACCCACAATAGGGCACATTACGGGAGGCACCCACATGGACTCGCCGAGGCATTCTGAAAAAGCTCTGCTTCTCGTTATCACTCTCGCTCTCTACCTAACCGCCCCCCGCGCAAAGGCCCAATCCTGCGGCGCAACCGGCCTGGCGGTCCAGGTACTAGGCTCCGGCGGCCCGGAGATGGAGACCAAGCGCGCCTCCTCCAGCTATCTCATCTGGGATCACGGCAAGGCCCGAGTCATGGTCGACGCCGGCGGCGGCAGCGCTCTCCGCTTGGGGAGAGCGGCGCGCACATCTCGGACGTCGACGTCTTCCTCTTCAGCCACTTCCACGTCGATCACAGTGGCGATTTCCCCGCGCTCGTCTTCTCCTCCTGGTTTGGAGATCGCACCCGCCCCCTGCCCATCTACGGCCCTTCCGGAAACCAGTACATGCCCTCCACCACCGAGTTCGTGCACGACCTCTTCAGCGATCCCCACGGAGCCTGGCGCTATCTCAGCGATATGACCGAGCCCAATCCCCACGGCACCTATCAATTGCAACCGCACGATGTCGCGCCCAGCCCTGTGCCGGTTTTCGTCTTGCAAGACGCCGATATGGCACTCTACGCGGTCACCGTCGTTCATGGAGCGTTTCCCGCCCTGGCATGGCGAGTGGACATCGGGGGCAAGCGCATCGTCTTCAGTGGAGACACCAACGGACAAGGCGAAGGCCTGACCCAGCTGGCAATCAACGCCGACCTTTTCATCGCGCATAACGCAGTGCCCGAGGGCGCCACCGGAGTGGAACGCCGCCTCCACATGCCACCTTCCGTCATCGGATACATCGCCGCAAAGGCGCACGTCAAACAACTGGTGCTGTCGCACCGCATGCTGCGAACTCTCGGGCCAAAGAAACAGCAGCAAACCCAAACCGAAATCAGGCGCCACTACACCGGCCCACTCCAATTCGCCAACGACCTTGATTGCTTTTCAGTAAAGTGAGCATGGCAGCAGGGAATCGATGCGGTGAAAGAACGTGCCTCCGGCGGCAGCAATTTAATGTCCGCAATTCTCAAGGTAGTAAAAAGTAACTGTACGGTTGGATGAAATTGCTGCTAGGCTTCGTGACGTATTTGGAGAGTATCGCGAAAGCGTTGTTATCTGAGAGGGCTTGATGGCCATCCCACCCTACACAGAATTCATGCGTCCAATGCTTGGCCTGCTGGCGAATAAGGAGACTCTGTCAAGAAAAGAAATTGCGGAGAATCTCGCGGACCATTTTCACCTTTCGGAAGAAGATCGCTCGTTGATGCTTGCGTCTTCTCCTACCACAGCTCTGTATCGAAGCCGAGCGGGTTGGGCTGTCTCATATCTGAGTAAAGCCGGTCTTTTAGAGCGTGCCGGCAGGGCGCGGTACAAAATCTCCTCGGAAGGCCGTTCGGTCCTTGCTCAAAATCCAAGCAGCATTGATCTCAAGTTTTTGGTAACGCGATATCCAGACTTTGCTGCCTTCTTCCGTCCAAGCAAAAAGAACTCCTCAGATTTAGGAGACGATGCTGCGGCACAATCTGAAACTATCGATGCGTTGTCAACTCCCCTTGATCCCACAGAGCAGCTTCAAGCAGCATTTGATCTGCACAGGAACTCTTTGGCTCAAGATTTGATTGACCGTATTAGTCATATGAAGCCAGCTAAGTTTGAACAACTAGTCGTGCAGCTTCTGTTGAGAATGGGCTACGGAGAATCTCGAGAGGATGCGGGTGTGGTGACCGGTGGTCCAGGAGATGAAGGCATAGATGGAGTGATCAAACAAGACACTCTCGGACTCAACATGGTCTATGTGCAGGCAAAGAGATGGCAGAACACGGTTGGACGCAAAGAACTTCAAGGATTCGTGGGCAGTCTCGCCGGGAAGCAAGCCCAGAAGGGCGTGTTCATCACAACCTCAAGCTTTGCTTCAACCGTACCCGAATACGTGCGAACCCTTCCCAATGTAAAGGTGATACTTGTCGACGGTGAGCAATTGGCGAGATACTGCATCGACTTTGGCGTCGGCGTGCAACCAATAAAGACGTACGTGACCAGACGCGTGGATCTCGACTTTTTCAGCGATGACGATGAAATATAACGAGCTCTCTTGCGGTGCGATCCGAACAGATTAGCGTGGCGGCGTAGCAATCCAGCGTGAACATCTCGATCCTTGAATTCCTTCGAAGCTACATCGTGTCCCGCGTAGAAAGCGGCGCCTGCGCCACGCCCAGCGAATTCGTCCGCGACCTCATCCGCCGCGACCGCGAGCAGGAAGAGATCGAGCAGAAGCTGCTCGAAGCCCTCGAAGAGCCCGCAGTTCCCAAGGAACAAGAAGTTTTGGCCTAACCTGCGCCGCACCGCGCATGCCCGCGCCAACGGCGCCTCGCGTCCGGCAGAACGGTCGGTAAAGCGATGACGCCTTTGATAGTCAAGCTCGAGTCCCTGCTGTTCTTCGGCGCGCAGGTTGTTTTATGGCCCTTCGTTTATCGCGCTTGGGTCCAGGTCGTTGCGCAGCCGACGGCTACCTGTCAATAAGAGATAATAAGAGAAAAGGACGGCGCGCATGCACTACTCTAGGCTCTATAACCCGCTCGTATTTGTTGGTTTCGGGGTGTTGTTAGCTGGCCTGTGCGCTTTGACTCCAGGAAGGTATTTCCTAACGTTCACACTACCCTCTCCGCGAGGCCATGTTGCGTTTCCCATGAGAGTAGTGCTTGGCTACTTCTTGCTGAGCGTCTGCTCTCTGGTCGCACTCGTCTCGGCGGTTCACATTATTAGAGGAATTCTCAATCGATAGCGCCGGGTGCCCATCCTAGCGAAGCTAGGGTGGGCTTATTCCGAGGGCCGTTAGGCCGACCTCTTCCCCGACAAAGGCTCCAACTCAAAGCTAGCCTCCGGAAAAACCACCCGCATCTCCAGCCGTCCACCCAGCGCCTCGACATATTCGCCCAGCGTGCTCAGCAGCATGTCCTGCTGCCGCTCCAGCCGTGAGACGGAGCCCTGGGGAATCCCCAGCTTCTCGGCGACAGCAACCTGCGTCTGTTCCCGGGCCTGACGCAGCTTGCCGAAGCCGATTCGCTCCAGTTCCGCGAGTGCTTCCTTCTTCACGGCCGCGCGCTTCGCAGCGGACGCTTTGTGCTTCAACGAATTCCATGTGTGCACCATCTCTATCTCCTTCGCATTCTCGTAGTGGCCCACTTATTTCTTTCCGAGTTCCTTCAAATGCTCGCCGTAGATCGCATCCGCTCGCGGAACCGACTTTTCGTACCATCGCCCATCACCGGTCTTGTCGCCGCCGATCAGCAGCAACGCCATCCGCAGTGGATCGAACGCATACAGCACCCGATACGGTCTGCCCTCGTGCTGGATTCGCAATTCGCGCATGTGAGAGTACCGCGACCCCTGAATGCCGGAGCTGTAAGGAAATCCCAGCATCGGTCCCGCCTCAGCTAGCATTTCTACGACGCGCTCAACGCTCAGTTGCTCCGCCTCTGAAAGGGTATCTTCGTACCATGCCTTGAAGTCGCCCGACACTCCGATCTCATATGGCATGCATGTAATATAGCATAGAAGCGATAAAGACATTATCGCTGGGGCGGGAGTAAGCGCCGCTCTCGACGCGGGACTCGACTAGCTGCGGAGGGGATTCGGGAAGTGAGATGTCAATGCTGGATTGCGGCACCTGGCCTGCGCAGCGCCCCCGATGCTCGCGCCAAAGCAGCTTCGCACCCTGCAAAGCAGTTAGTAAAACGGTGACGTTCACTCGGGGAATTTATGGATCCTGCAAAGCGCAAATCTAGCGGACACACCTTCGGAGTCTGCTCAGTCCTTCTTCTGCTTTTCCCGACTTTGCTAATACATGTGTGGCCAACTGCTTCGGCTGGCGTGGTGGTGGTGTGTTATCTCGGGGCGCTCGCCCTCTCCATCGCAGCGGGATGCATGGCATCTCGCTGGTGGCTTTGCCTCAGCTGCACGCTCTTCGCACTGTATCTTTTCGTCGCGGTCGGAGAGGCCATTTGGGAGTGGAGGTGACCGCCGGTCACCTGGCCCGCCGCTGTTACCCGAACGGGCAGTGTTCCATCCCGATCCCACTCCAACTCCGCGTCACCCAAACTCACCATCCCATCATCACTTCGCTCCGTGATGATCAAAGCTGATAACCCGCGTCACCTTCCACGTACCATTCGTCTCCTGCCATAGGTGGATGAACTTCGCCTCGCCCACCCCCTCCGTACCCTCGTGTGCCGGATGGTGGAAGCGGTGCACGCCGCTCGCCACCGCGCCGTACTTTGCTATCGGGTAGACCTCAAGCGTTCCCGGGGGTCAGCTCTCTCAGCAGGAGCTAAGCCAACCGCTTCCGGTAAACCAGGAAGCCGGAATCCTCCGCCACCAAGTCATAAAGTCGCCGCGCCGTCGCATTCGACGCATGCGTCCGCCAATAGACATTCACCACCCCCGCCAGCCGCGCCTCTGCATAGACCGCTTCAACCAGCTTCCGGCCTACGCCCTTGCCGCGCGCCGCTTCCGCGGTAAACAAATCCTGCAGATAGCATGTCGGCTCAATCGTGATCGTGCTCCGGTGAAACATGTAGTGCGCCAGCCCGATCAGCCGGCCCTTGTTTTCTGGAGTGATGTCCTCAGCCACCAACGCATGCATAGGCTCATACGCATCGAAAAACCGCGACCACGTCATGCGCGTGATCTCTTCCGGCAGCGCCGTCGCGTCGAAGCGCTTGTAGAAGCGGTTGTATCCCTCCCACAACGGAAGCCACTGCGCATAGTCCTCGCGCGCAGCAGCACGGACGGTCAATGCGTCGATCATGCGTGAAGTCTATGCCGCCAGCATCTATCCTCCGCACTGAAATCGCAGCAGTTTGCGACCAACCGCGTAAATCCGCACACTCGGTCACGAATTCGATTCAATCCGTCACTTCGCCCCATGATGATCAAAGCTGATCACCCGCGTCACCTTCCAGGTTCCATCCGTTTCCTGCCATAAGTGGATGAACTTCGCCTCGCCCACCCCCTCCGTGCCCGTATCTCCCGGATGGTGGAAGCGGTGCACGCCGATCTCGACCGCGCCGTAGTTCGCTATCGGGTAAACCTCGAGCGTTCCCGGAACCAGTTCTCGCGTCACCTTGCCGCAGATGTTCTTCTTCACCGCATCCACCACCGCCTGCCGCCCGCGCATCAGGCCGGTCTTGTCGTGATAAAACTCCAGGTCATCCGACAGCAGCGAACCGAACGTCTTCAGATCGCAATTGTTGTAAGCATCAAACAGCCGCGTATCCAGCGATTGGATGGTCGCAAACAACGCATCCTGCTGCGCCGCCCCCTCCGTGGGTGATTGGGCGTGGGCGGCGATACCAATTGTGGAAAGGGCCAGAAAACCGGCAAACGCAAATCCGAACAGCCGACGAACGATCCTGTGCATGGCAAGCCTCTTCATAGGGTGTCTCCTTCTACGTGCCCGCACCTCTCACGGTTCCCAGCGTAAAAATTCAACGCATAGAAGCTCGGGCCGGGGTGCCCCACATCTTGCAGAGATGTGGGCCGAATACAGCGGCGCAAGCTTCCAAATCTCACAACGGTTCAAAACGGAACCGCCAGCGTCACAAATCTGCAAGAAAGTGCCGGTTAATTTAGGCCAATTCGCTACACTGGAAACAGAGATCAACCTCCAGCCGGAGGACAAAACAAAAAGCCACCGTCAAGGTGGCTTTTTCGTGCCTCTAACTACAATGGAATGACGAATGAAGCGATAACCCCTTTAGAAAGACGAATTTGACTCTCGGGAGAGCACGCAACCCAATGATTCGGCAGGAGATATAAGCCAGCCTCCCGCAGCGGGAGGGGGGAGGGGGGTGCAGGGTCACGTTACTTGCTGGCAGGCGACGCCGGTTTCGCCGCAGTCTCGCCGGCCAGCGTGCGCAACCGGGCATTCTCCTCCTCCAAAGCCTCCATCCGCTTTCGGATCGGCTCCAGGGTCCCCGTCAACTCCTCCTGCGTAAACCGCGGAGTAATGTGCTGCGGGCAGTTCCAGTCAAACCCCTCCACATGGATCACGATGGCGCGCTCCGCCGGCGTCTTCTCCCCCGGCACCCGCAGCTTCGCGAGCAGCGCCGCCGCCTCCGCATCGCCCTCATGCACCCGGGCGCGCCCCAGGACCTTCAGCCGCAACTGGTGCGCATAATCCATGAAGAACAGCGCCACGCGGTCGTCGTATTCCAGGTTGCCCACGCTGATGTACTGCTTGTTCCCGCGCAGATCGGCAAAGCCCAGCGTCCGGTCATCCAGCACATGCAGAAAGCCCTGCGCGCCGCCGCGATACTGGATGTACGGCCACCCCGTCTCGCTGGTAGACGCCATATAGAACCCATCTCGGCCGGCAATGAATTCGCGCTCGAACTCCGTCAGCCGGTCGGCCGCCTCGCTGATCTCCTCCATCCGCGCATACGACCCCCGGCTGCCATGCAGCTCCTGCTGCTTCTTCACCAGCGGCGTAAAGGCAATCTCTGCGAAGCGGCGGCTCATCATCCCTCCAACACCGAAAAAACAGAGATTTACCGGTTGTAGGAAGATGCGCCACCGCGTCGATGGATTCAGCCACCGCTACTATTTACCGTCGCGAGCCCGTTCTAAAGCCGCAATATCCAGCTTCACCATCCCCATCATCGCGTTCATCACCCGTTCCGCCTTCGCCTTATCCGGATCGTTGATCATCGCGTCCATCGTCTCCGGCGTAATCTGCCACGTCACGCCAAACTTGTCCGTCAGCCACCCGCACGCCATGGTCTTGCCGCCGTCCGTCAGCTTCGCCCAGTACTCGTCGATCTCCGGTTGGGTTGCGCACACCACCATAAACGACACCGCCGGTGTGAACTGGAAATCCGGCCCCGCATTCAGCGCCACAAAATCCTGTCCGCGCAGCGTAAAGCTCGCGGTAATCACCTTGCCGCGCCACTTCGCATCGGGGAACGACTCCGCATACCGGTGCACCGCCCCCTTCTTCGCACCCTTGAAGACGGACACCCAGAAATCCACCGCCTCCTCCGCCTCGCCGTTGAACCACAAGAATGTTTTCAAAGCCTGCATCGTCACCCTTCCTTTCGCCGCAAAAGTCTACCGAAGGCACGATCCGGAGATTTCCACCACCAGCCGGAATGCAGGTAACTCGGGTGGTTATTTCGGTGGTAGTAGTCGCGCAGTAAAAGAATCATGACATCGCTTGTCATAATTGTCGGAAGGCAGAGCTGCGCCAAGCGCCTGCCGGTTACGGATGTGAGGCGTTCAACCCGGTTTGTTCTTCTGGTCACCACGCTTCAGGGGGATAATATTCCCACCTCAATGGGTCTAGTTTTCGACCAGAAGTCGACGGAACGCCGAGCCGCGTTTCTGCGCGGCCTGTGCGAAATCGTTCACGGCAGCGTGACGAGGCTGGTGTATGTCGAACAGGTCACAAAGCTTCTGCACTTCGACGAGCAGGATGCGGAAGCCGCCATCGAGGTTCTGGTCGCCGAAGAGCTGGTTCGGATCCGGCTGCAATGCATCCTCTCCATCACTCAGGCCGGCATCGATGAGGTACACGCCGCGCACGCAGCCCCGGAATTGCTACCGCCAGCAAAGCCGGCCGCACCCGCTATGCAACCAGTGCAAATTTCGGTCAGCCACATGCTGCTCGGCGCAGGCGACTTTTCGCATGAAGATGCTCAACTTCCCCCGGCCGCTCCGCCCATCGAGATCCAGCACGACCACGACGACCCAGAGTTGAAGCTCATCTGCCAGGCCATCGGACTGGACCCGCGTGAGCTTATCGGTAAGCCGGCCTCCGCAGCGGGGAACGGCCACCTCGCTGTAGCGGATGCGGCCCCCGGGCATGCCCTTCGCACTCAGCCGCTTCTGTTCGACCCGGAAGAGATCACCGGAACGCTGGCTTCGCTCAAGCTGCGGCTGTTAAAACTCCGCCTTTTGAAAGACGACCTGGCCGAGGCGGAAGCGGAAATCGCAACCGCCACCGCGCAATTGCTCTCGCCCCGGCCCAAGCAGCCAATCATCGCCGCTTCGCTCAACACGCTGCTCGCCGTCCTCGATGGGCCCGGCGCGGCAGGCATGACCGTCGACCTGCGGGTGAGCCTAACGGAAATCAGATTCTTCCTCACCCAGATCCAGTCGTGAGCAGGCAAGTTGCGCTCCGAGATAAACCACTCATTCCAGGAGGCCAGATTCAAAACCCTCCGGAAGTCCACAGGCGGCCGTCGCCGTACTTGACCGAATGCTCCCTCACCTTTAAAGGGCGCCTTGCACCGTTCGCCATAGCCGGCAGCCTTGGCTTTTCTTTTGCCCTCGCCCGGCGGTTGACCCGCGGATTATGCTTGGAGCGCCCTTGTGGTTCGCGGCAGTCTGCCTCGAGGCAGCCGTAACCTGGGACGGAGGAATCCGCATGGCTCCTTCCTTGGATGGGAAGCGAAAGCAGCGCTCTGACTTCATGCGGTGCCTCTATGCCATGACCTATGGCAGCGAAAGAGGTTTGGTCTACATCGCCGAGATCGCGGAGGTCATGCATGTAGACGATACGGAAGCGGAGACCGCAGCGCGTCACCTGGCCGAAAAAGGCCTCATCATCATTCGGCTGCAGTGCATAGTTTCGCTTACTCAAGTTGGCATCGATGAGGTGGAGAGTATCCTCGAGCAGCCATACCAGGGGCTGCATGTTGCCCCCGCTCCGGATGTCAAGCAGCCTTCCGTAACCTCCCGGCCTGCCAGTGTGAGCGAAGCCGAAGGGCGCATACCGCCGCGGCCAATGCCTGCGCGGATCGTGCCAAATGATAGCGATGAACGCGCAGCCCTCGAGTTGAAACAGATTTGTGCAGCCATTGGACTGGATCCGAGAGAGGTCACGGGTGAACTCGGCGAGGTGCCGGTAGTCAACCCGTCACCTCCCCGCAACGGTTTAGTCCAGCATGATGGCGGTAAACGCCCCGATGTGCCGAGTCTGGCGCCCGTTTCATTCGAGGAGGGAGATCTGGACAGCATTCTCGAATCGCTAAAGCTTCAGCTGCCGAAGCTTGGACTTGGTTGGGACTATATGGCCGAGGCCCGGGCGGAAATTGACACAGCGCGAGCGCAGTTATCTTCTCCAAGACCAAAAGCGAAGATCGTCGCTACCTGTCTTGAATCGCTCCTGTCCATTCTGGAAAATACCGGCGCAGCTGCGTCAACGAGCAATGTACGCGCCAATCTCCCCGCCATTCGGGATTTCTGCGAGCGGCTCGGAGCCTGAGCCCGCGGACAACAAGCTATCCTGCATGCGCTGAACCCCCTCGTTACAAGGCTTCCAGGTGCTAACCTAGACAGTTCGCCAACCCTGCCCAAAGGACTCCTGCACCGTGTCCACTGCCGCGCCCGCCGTTGCACTTCGCAAAACCGCACTCAACGCCACGCACCGCCGTCTGGGCGCGAAGATGGTCGACTTCGGCGGCTGGGATATGCCGGTCGAATATTCGGGCCTTATCGCCGAGCACATGGCCGTCCGCACCGGGGTCGGCGCCTTTGATGTTAGCCACATGGGCGACATTCAGCTTCGCGGGCCCAACTCGCTCGCCGCCGTCCAGCACATCTCCATGAACGATGCGTCGAAGCTTAAGGAAGGCCAGGCGCATTATTCGGCGCTGCTCTACGGCAATGGCACCTTCGTCGACGATGTGATCGTCCATAAGTTTTCCGAGAACGACTATCTGCTTGTCATCAATGCCGGCACGCGGGAGAAGGACGTCAACTGGGTACGGCAGAGCGTTGGCCGGATGCACGGCGCGCATGTCTCCGACTACTCGGACTATTACACCCAGCTCGCCATCCAGGGTCCGAAAGCTGTCGAGGTGATGCGCAAGCTCACGGATCGCGATCTCGATGGCATCAAGAACTACTGGTTCACCTGGGGTACGGTCTGCGGGCTGCACAACACGCTCATCGCCCGCACCGGCTACACCGGCGAAGACGGCTTTGAGATCTACGTCCCTTCCGACGTGCCGACCAGCGAGCGTGTTTGGAACGAAGTTCTCGACGCCGGCCGCGAATTCGGCATCTTGCCCTGCGGGCTAGGTGCACGCAACACGCTGCGGCTCGAATCCGCAATGGCGCTCTACGGGCATGAAATATCGGACGAGATCAACGTCTTCGAAGCCGGCCTGGACCGTTACGCGAAGCTCGACAAGGGCGACTTCATCGGCCGCGACGCGCTCGAAGCTGTGCGTGCCGCCGGCGGCCCGAAGCGTAAGCTCGCCGGCCTCGAAATGACTGAACGTGGCATCGCTCGCGACGGTTACGCCGTGCTTTCGCCTGACGGGAAGAAAATCGGCACCGTCGCCTCCGGCTCGCCCGCGCCCTTTTTGAAGAAGAACATCGCGCTCGCGCATCTACCGATCGAGTTCACTGCGCCGGGCACGGAAATCGCGGTGGAAATCCGCAATCAGCCGGTCAAGGCAGTCGTGGTGCCGACCCCGTTTTACAAGAGACCGAAGAAGTAGACGGAAGCAGCCCCCTACAATAAGTGCTAGAGAGAGGAACCGCCCGCATGCCCGATTACCCCGCCGCCTACAAGTACACCAAAGAACACGAATGGATCGAGCTCTCCGGCTCCGACGGCAAGGTCGGCATCACCGACTACGCGCAGAATTCGCTTGGCGATATCGTGTTTGTCGATCTGCCTAAAGTTGGCTCCTCGGTCGAGAAGGGCAAGGTCTTCGGCAGCGTCGAATCAGTCAAAGCCGTCTCGGACCTCTATTCGCCCGTCTCTGGAAAGGTCACCGCGGTCAACGAAGAGCTCACCTCGTCACCCGAGAAGATCAACACCGACGCACACAACTCCTGGATCATGAAGGTCGAAGTGACCAACCCCGCAGACGCCGGCGACCTGCTCTCGAAGGATGCCTACGAGACCTATATCAAGGAAGAGACGCACTAAGATTATCGAGCGATGGAACGATTTCTGCCGCTCTTCATCGTTGATGTTGTTATTGCACTCGTTGGTTATGCATTAACCGTGAGCTGGATGAAGTTGACGAATACTTGCCTTGATGAGAACGGCAAGCTGAAAGTACAGCGAAGGCTTTCTTTATGAAGATGTGGGGTGGCATCGGACTCTTTGGAATCGCATGCTACTTCCTAATGAAATAAAAGGACCAACGATGCGCTATCTGCCAAAATCCGACGCCGAACGCGAGAGCATGCTCCGCGAGATCGGCGCATCCTCCATTGACGACCTCTTCGCCAGCATCCCGGCCGAATACCGCCTTGCACACGATCTCGAGATCCCGCGCCAGATGGGCGAGTCTGAGATTGTCGACTACTTCAAGAACGCCGCCGCCCGAAACGCCAGTGGCTATGCCAGCTTCCTCGGAGCCGGCGCCTATCGCCACTATCGCCCGGTCGTCATCGATGCGCTCGTGCAGCGTGGCGAATTCCTCACCTCTTACACGCCCTACCAGCCGGAGATTACGCAGGGCACCCTCCAAGCCATCTTCGAGTTCCAGACCATGATCTGCGAGCTCACCGGCATGGAGATCGCCAACGCCTCCATGTACGACGGCTCCACTGGCGCGGCCGAGGCCGTGATGATGGCCGTGCGCGTCACCGGACGCTCCAGTGCGCTCGTCGCCAAGACCGTGCATCCGGAATATCGCGAAGTGCTCGCCACCTACGCGCAGCACCAGAACATCGACAAGCGGGTGCTCGCCTATGGTGAAGACGGACGCGTTGATCTCAAAGCGCTCGACGCCGCGCTCACGGATCAGACTGCGTGCGTGCTGGTGCAGTCGCCGAATTTTTTCGGCGTCGTCGAGGACATCCCGGCCATCGCCGATATCGCGCACAAGAGGGGCGCGCTGCTGATCGTCTCCATCGCGGAAGCCATCTCTCTCGGCGCGGTACGTCCGCCAAAAGAAGCCGATATCGTCTCCATGGAAGCGCAGTCCTTCGGCGTCGCGCTCAGTTACGGCGGCCCGTATTGCGGCGTGATCGCCGCGAAGGAAAAGTATCTCCGCCAGATGCCCGGCCGCCTCGCCGGCCAGACCGTCGACAAGGACGGCACCCGCGGCTTCGTACTCACGCTCTCCACGCGCGAGCAGCACATCCGCCGCGAAAAGGCCACCTCGAACATCTGCACTAACCAGGCGCTGGTCGCGCTCATGGCGACGATCTACATGACCGTCTACGGCAAGGAAGGCATCCGGGAGCTCGCGTTGCACAACCTGGCCAAGGCGCAGTATGCATCAGAGGCGCTGTCCCCAAAAAACGGATCACAGGCTGGCGCAAAGCTGCTGTTCGCATCGTCGCCGCGCTTCCACGAGTTCGTTCTCGTTACCGAAGAGCCGGCAGACGCCATCAACGCGCGTCTGCTCGAAGACAAGATCATCGGCGGCCTGTCGCTCCAGCGTTTCTATCCAGAGCTGGGCAATGCCAGCCTGTGGTGTGCCACCGAGCTCACCACCCGCGAGCAGATCGACAAGGCTGCCAAGGTCCTCGCCGGCAGTCACAGCAGCCAGCCCACGCTGGTGCACGCATAAGGAATCACGATGGCCACAACACCCGAAACAACGGAGCAGGAAAGCAGCTTCGCCGGAACCCGCCAGAAGGTTGCAGCGCACCTCACGCAGAACGAGCCGCTGCTCTTTGAAAAATCCTCACCCGGCAAGCGTGGTTATCGTCTGCCACCGCTCGATGTACCCGAGGCCGATGCGACTAAACTTCTCGGCGATGCCGCACGCCTAGAAGCTGCCGCACTTCCAGAGCTCTCCGAGATCGAGATCATCCGCCACTTTACGCGCCTTTCCACCTGGAACTACGCCATCGACCTTGGCATGTATCCGCTCGGCTCCTGCACCATGAAGTACAACCCGCGCGTCAACGAGTTCGTCTCGCGCCTCGAAGGCATCGCCGAAGCGCACCCCTATCAACCGGAGTCACTCTCCCAGGGCGCTCTCGGTGTGCTGCGCACGCTCGAAAAGGCGCTCATCGAAATCACCGGCATGGAGTCGATCACGTTACAGCCCGCCGCGGGCGCACACGGCGAGTTCACCGGCATCCTCCTTACCCGCGCCTATCACCAGTCCAAGGGCAATCCGCGCCGCAAGGTCCTCATTCCCGACTCCGCGCACGGCACCAATCCTGCCACCGCCGCCATCTGCGGTTACCAGGTCGAAAACCTTCGCTCCAATCAACACGGCATGGTGGATATCGAGCAGCTCGCGAAGCAGGTCGACGATCAGACCGCCGCGCTCATGCTTACTAATCCGTCCACCATCGGCGTCTTCGAGAGCGAGATCCACAAGATCGCCGATGTCCTCCACGCCAAAGGCGCGCTCCTCTATATGGATGGCGCAAACATGAATGCGCTCTGCGGCAAGACGCGCCCCGGCGACTTCGGAGTGGACGTCATGCACCTCAATCTGCACAAGACCTTCTCCACACCGCACGGTGGCGGGGGTCCCGGCTCCGGTCCAGTCGCGTGCAAGAAGATCCTCGAGCCGTTCCTTCCCACACCCGTCGTCCGCGAAAATCCTGACGGCACACTTCGCCTCGACTATGACCGCCCGCACTCCGTCGGTCGTGTCCGCATGTTCTATGGCAACTTCGGTATGTTCGTTCGCGCGCTTGCCTACATTCTCGCCAACGGTCCCGACGGCCTGCGCCAGACCACCGAGGACGCGGTGCTCAACGCCAACTATATCCGCAAGAAACTCGAAGGCTATTACGAGCTGCCGTACAAGACGCCTTCCATGCACGAGGTGGTTTTCAGCGACAAAAAGCAGCAGGCACACGGCGTCAAGACTGGTGATATCGCGAAGCGCCTCATAGACTACGGTTTCCACCCCTATACCGTCTCTTTTCCGCTGATTGTTCCCGGCGCGCTCATGATCGAGCCCACCGAGAGCGAGTCGAAAGAAGAGCTCGACCTTTTCATCGACGCCATGCAGCAGATCGCACGGGAAGTCGAAGAAAACCCCTACCTTGTCCTCACCGCGCCGCATGCCACGCGCGTCAAGCGCATGGATGAAACCGCCGCCGCGCGCAGGCCGGTCCTTCGCTGGAAAGGGCCGCCAACGCCCGAGCCGCTCACTGTCGATTCCGCTGCGAAGGAGTGGTAGTGGCCGATCCGAATCAGGAGCGCGCTGAGCAGCCATATAGTGGCGCATCTGCGCTGGCCGAACAGCGTGACTCGCTGGAGAAGCACGAGTTCATGCTCGGTCCGGAGCGTGGCCGCCTCGCCGTCTCGCTCGACATGCTCACCGACGCGCTCATCCTCATCGGCCAGCACGGTGTCTACTGCGTCTCCAACCGCAACCCCAGCAAGCCCGCGCTCGATATCCAAACCGTCCTCGACCAGATCAACGGCGCCAAGCAGCTCATCCGGTCCACCATGGCTGAGCTGGAGCGCAAACGCGGCTGAGCAGCGTCGAAATGTCAGCGAAGCAGAAGGGCCGCATTGCTCCCCGCATCGATCTCGAGCGGCTGGAGAACAACTTCGCCAGGCAGATCGACTCCGGCTCCGTTTACGATGGCCGCCTCTCGGGAGCCCAGCTTCCGGCGCTGCACAGTGCCCGCGACCAGCGGGTCTCTCTCATCGGCTGCGCGCTGCAGAATGTTTCACTCACCGATACAAATGCACGGCGCCTTTTTCTCAGTGACGTCCGCATCGAAAATTCCGATCTCGCAAACATCGATTGCACCGCCAGCACCTTCGAGCGCGTCGAGATCATCGGAACCCGGCTTACCGGCGCCGTCTGGAACGAGGCGCAATGGAAGAGCGTGCTTTTCCGCGAGTGCCGTATGGACCTGGCGATGGCTCGCATGGCCGCCATGCAGGACTGTGTCTTTGAGGATTGCAATCTTACCCAGACGGACTTCTACGCCGCCGAAATGACGGGTGCCATCTTCCGCCGCTGCGATCTCTCCCTCGCCGACATCGCACAGGCAAAGCTCACGGGCGCGGACATCCGCGACTGCCGCATCGATGGCATGCGCGGCACGCCTGCTGCCATGGACGGCCTGATCATCAGCCCGGATCAAGCCGTATTGCTCATCACTCTCTTTGGCGTCGCGGTAAAGCAGTAGAGCCGACCGCGCGAATCATTCGTACTTCAGGCTCTCGACCGGATCGAGTTGGGCCGCCCGCGTGGCCGGCAGCGTTCCAAAGACAACGCCCACCACCACCGACGTCGCCAGCGCGATCACCACCGACCAGGGCGATATCGGGACCTTGTAGTCCGTGAAGAAGCGCGCGGCCAACGGCGGAGCCATGCCCAGTATGGCGCCGATAACCCCGCCGGCTAGCGAAATGAAAATCGCTTCCAACAGGAACTGAAGCTTGATCTCGCGCGCCGTTGCACCCATCGCCTTACGGATGCCGATCTCTCGAATGCGGGATCGCACATTCGCCAGCATGATGTTCATGATGCCCACGCCACCCACGGCAAGCGTTACCGTGGCCAGCAAGAGCAGCATCACGGTCAGGCCATTCGCAATCTGCCCCGCAACCCGCAGGATCTCGACCAGGGTGTTCGCCTTGTACACCGAATTAGGCTGGTGCCTGCTCTGAATAACACTCAGAATCTGATTCTGCGCGATTGGAATGTCGTTCTTGTCGCGAATCGAGAAAAAGATCTGCTTCACCTTGTCGGTGCCGGTAAAGTAGCGGGCTACCGAGTAGGGAATCAGGATGGTTTCATCCGCAACCTCAGACATTCCGAAGGTGCTCACGCTTTCCTTGAACGTTCCGACGATGGTGATCGGCATCCCGCTCAATTGGAAAGTCTGGTTAATCGCCGCCTCCGGGCTGCCGAACATCTGCGTGGCGAATGGTATCGTCACGACGGCCGCTTTCGTATGGGTGGCCTCGTCGGTATCGTCGAAGAAACGTCCCGCCGTGACAATCAGATGCCTGATGATGCGGTATTGCGGCGATACGCCGAGCACCAGGACGTCTTTCGCGACGCCCCCGCCGAAGCTGACCCGATCGTGCATCTCGAGCATCGGCGATGACGCCGCAACCGCGGGCACCTGCGTGTCTACGGCGCGCTCGTCATCAATGGTCAGCAGATCGTTCCTGTACTCGCCCACGCTGCCGGAAGAGCCCCCTGAGTACTCCACTTCGACCATGTTCGGGCCGATGTTCTCAAGCAGCTTCAGCGCATAGTTCCTGCCCGTCAGGCCGATAGTCGCCACCAGAATCAGCGAAGCCGAACCGATCACCATGCCAAGCGCGGTCAGGGCAAAGCGGACCTTATTCAAGCGGAAGCTGTCGATCGCCAGCATCGCGATCTCGCGCAGCAGGATGGTACGTTTCGCGCTGGCCAGTGTGTGCTCGAATGCAGCACGGCTCATCGCCCGGCTGGCGATCACGGCCCGCGTGCTGGTCGAAGCTCGGCTTGTGGTCGCCGTTGGCGTCATAAGTTCCTCTTCACAGGATGCCAGAATCGACCGGCCCGGTTCGCCCTTTTTTCCGTGCTCCAGAGGAGTCCGGCGAACTTGCAAGAGAAAAGACCGCCTGGAACCTGGCGGACTTTCGGTTCGTCAGTGGCTCCATTTGCCAGATTGGCTGAGGCAAAATTCCTCACCGATTGCGGAATTGCAGAAGCCTGCCGCAGGTTGGAGGCATTCATTGGCACGATAACCAAGGTTACTCGACTGAAAATGGGTAATGTATACCGGCTGGTTTGTGGTTGTGAACCTGCGAATTACTGCTAAGATTTGAGCCGATCGGCTGCCACTTAGATGGCCTATGACGAATATGTCATGGTGAGCCGAAAGCCGGCGTGTTCGCGAAAATATGCGAATGCGTTGTCCAGATTTTCTATTTGGAAGTTACATCTTCTGTTTTGGTCCCCCGCCACTGCTGCATCGATTGAATTCGCGTTCAACATTGAACAATTTGAGCTGAGTGCAAGAGCGGGTTCGCTCCGAAGGGCGCGATCCCCCGAAATTGCTATGGGCACGGTTTATCCGGCCATGAAAAGCTTTCGCTCTGACGGCTGCGCGCTAAGGTGCTTTTTTCGGGACTTGATCCCACCTTCGGGCAATCGTATTGCCCCTCAGTTCGTAAGACAGTACACCAGGAGATATAAGCTTCCTCGTAACGGGCGGGCAAAACTCTCCGGGTGTTCGACAGGTTTCTTCAAATCTTCCAGCCGGGGAAAAGAGATAGCTCCCAGACTTTTACTTCCCGGCCGATGCTGTTCGGCTTCGATTGAAGGGTGCGGTACGGGATGGATCTCAGGTCGGTTTTCTCTATAGCTCAGCCGAAACCGGACGCCGCGACGCGTCTGCTCTGCTTTCCCCACGCCGGAGGAGGCCCGACCGCCTTCTTCTCCTGGATTGCACTGCTCGCGCCGGAGATCGAGTGCGTCTCGGTTCAATATCCCGGACGTGGGCAGAGATTTAGAGAAGATCCTCTGACCAGCATTTCCGATCTAGTGGGCGAAATCGCTGATCGCATCGTCGAGTTGGCAGATAGACCGTTCGCCCTCTACGGGCACAGTCTCGGCGGATTGGTGGCCTTTGAACTGGCAAGATCGCTGCGCCGGCTGGGATCGGCCGCTCCCAACCATCTTTTCGTCGGTGCGAGCCGACCCCCTCACATGGGACCTCTACTTCCCGCGATTCACGCCCTTCCCGAAGACGAATTTGTGGAAGCACTTCAGGCCCGGTATGGCGGAATCCCAGCGGCAATCTATCAGGACCGTGAGGTACTGAACCTCTTTATGGCGCCGATGCGTGCCGATTTCACAGCCTACGAGCGGTACCGTCTGTCACCGGAAGCTTTCCTCAGCGTTCCCATTACCGCCTTTGCCGCAACGGAGGATCACGCCGCAACACCATGCACCATGCGCGAGTGGGGTCGGCATACGACTAAGGCATTCAACCTGGAGGTACTGGCCGGCGGCCATTTCTTCCCTCCGGACAGCGTCGCCCAGGTGGTTCAGACAATCCGGGGCCGGCTCCTGGGGCGGAGGCCTATACCTCGCACGGCGGCTGCGTTGGAGAGCACAAGCATATGCAGATGAACGGAAAGAGCAGGATGCCTGCAGATGCCTCTCCGGGCGGAAATAAGGAGCCGATTGCCATTGTCGGCATCGGCTGCCGCTATCCCGGCTCCTCCAATGTGGAGGAGCTCTGGCAGAATCTGCTTGCCGGAAAGGACTTGATCGGACCTTATCCTGGCGGCCGTTTCCCCGAGTTGGACAAGCTTTACGCCTCCGCAAGTGAAAAGTCTGGGAGAGTCTTCACCGACCGGGGCGGCTTTCTATCCAATGTGGAGAGTTTCGATGCTCAGTTCTTTGAAATATCTCCCAGGGAATCCGTCTATATCGATCCGCAACAGCGGGTGCTTCTTGAAGCCGCATGGGAGGCGCTTGAGGATGCCGGGCTGGTTCGATCGAAGTACGAGGGATCGCGCACCGGAGTATTCGTCGGCCTATGGACAAATGAGTATGAGGCAAGACTCTACGAATCCGGCAATCCACCTGATTTCTATTCGGTAACTGGCTGCGGCCGGGCATCGGCCTCCGGACGAGTCTCCTTCACCTTCGGGCTTGAGGGGCCCAGCGTAACCGTGGACAGCGCGTGTTCCTCGTCGCTTGTCGCGGTCCATCTTGCCTGCCAGACGCTATGGACGGGCGAGAGCGAGATGGCCCTCGCCGGCGGCGCAAACCTCATCCTGGGCCCAGAGATCTCCGAACTATTTACCCGGGCAACCATGCTGTCTCCGGACGGCCGGTGCAAATTCGCGGACGCCTCGGCGAATGGCTTTGTGCGCAGCGAAGGCGCTGGAGTCGTCGTGTTGAAACGTCTTTCCCGTGCCAGGGCCGATGGGGATCGCGTCTATGCGGTCATTCGTGGCGGCGCAACCAATAATGATGGCCGCACCAGCGGACTTCTTGTCACACCAAGCCGATCCGGACAACGCGAGATGCTTCTCGCCGCATGGAAGGCTGCGGAAATCGATCCCGCACGGCTGCGCTATATCGAGGCTCATGGCACCGGTACCGGAGTCGGTGACCCGGTCGAGATAGGGGCGATCGCCGATGCGTTGACAGAGCGCGGAGTCAAGAGCGCCTGCATGCTCGGCTCCATCAAGACAAATTTCGGCCATACAGAAGCCGCGTCAGGGATCGCGGGCCTCATCAAGTCGGCGCTGATCCTGAAACACCGCACCATTCCTCCCAGTTTGCACTGCAAGACACCCAATCCCAAGATCGAGTGGGACCACGCGCCCATCCGGGTAGCCACCCAAGCCATCGATCTCCACGCAGAGCCGGGTCCATTGCTGGTGGGCGTCAGCTCCTTCGGGATCACCGGCACAAATGCGCATATCGTGCTTGAAGAAGTGGAACAGCCGGCGGCCGTTCATGACCACGGCGATGGCCATGCGCTCGTACTACCGGTCTCGGCGCGCGCTCCCGAAGCCCTGCAGGATCTTCTGCATGCGTACCTCCAAACGGTACGCGACGAGAGCCGGCCGTTCTCCCTCTCTGATCTCTGCTATACGGCGAGCGTTCGCCGTAACCATCACGAATTTCGCACAGCGATCGTCTGTTCCGATCGACGAGAGCTGGAAGAGCGCCTCACCGCGGCGGTGGACGGCGAAGCGTCGGAAGGTATTGCTTCAGGCCGCTCCTCTTCCAAGAGCAAGCGTGTCGTCTTCGTGGCCCCGGGACAGGGGTCGCAGTGGCTGGGAATGGCGCGCGAGCTCTATGACGCCGACCACACATTCCGTCAGGCATTTGACGAATGTGATCTGGCCATCGTGGCGGAGACAGGATGGTCGCTGATTGAGCGGCTTCTCGGGCCAGAGGCGGAGCGCTATCTCGCAGAGATTGATGTCATCCAGCCGGCGCTCTTCTCGATGAGCGTAGCGTTGGCTGCTATCTGGCGGGCCTGGGGTGTAGAACCCGACGCGGTAGTTGGCCACAGCATGGGAGAAGTTGCTGCCGCCCATCTTGCAGGAGTGCTCACTCTGCCCGATGCAGCAGCCATCATCTGCCGCCGAAGCCGCCTGATGAAGACCCTGCGCAGCAATGGCGGCATGGCTACGCTCGATCTGCCGCTCGAAGCCACCCGGGCATTGCTGAAAGACACACCGAGCCTCTCCGTGGCCGCCAGCAACGGACCTCGCACCACGGTGATTTCCGGCGATCTCAAAGCGTTGGAAGCCTTGCTCGGCGACCTCCAGGCGAAAGAGATTTACTGCCGCCTGGTGAAGGTGGACGTCGCTTCGCACAGCTCGCAGGTGGATCCGATTCTCGATCCGCTCCTCCGCTCACTGTCGGAAATCCAGCCGCATCCCGCCCGCATCCCGATGCTCTCCACCGTGACGGGCGAATTTGCGGCGCAGGGAAATGAACCCGGCACGCGGATGGATGCAGACTACTGGATCCGCAACCTGCGGCAATGCGTTTTGCTGGCACCTGCCATCGCGCAGTTGAGCCAGAGCGGTCACAACATATTTATCGAACTTAGCCCGCATCCGATACTGCTGCCCTCCATCCAGTCCGCCGCCGGCGAAGTCGATCCGCAGGTCCTCGCAGTGGCTTCGCTCAGGCGGGAGAAACCGGCCCGGGCGACGATGCTCTCCAGCCTGGCTGCCATGTACGCGGAAGGGTATTCCGTTGCATGGGAAAGCTTTTATCCGCAAGGCGGCCAATGCGTGAGGCTGCCGCAGTATCCCTTCCAGCGAGAGCGCTGCTGGCCGGAGACGGGCACGGGAAAGCGCCTGGACATTGCGGACCGGGAAGGAAATCCGCTGCTGGGACGTCGCTTCGCGTCCTCGCGGCAGCCGGAAACCATCCTCTGGGAAAGCAGGATCGGTCTCGGCGACATCCCGTATCTCACCGATCACCGCGTTGCTCGTTCGGCAGTCTTTCCGGCTTCGGCATACGTCGAAATGGCGCTGTCCGGCGTCCGTTCTTTCCTTCCCGGCCAGGACTTCGATCTCACCAGCGGCGTTTTCATGAATGCCGCGTATTTGCCGGAAGAGGGAAGCAGGATCTTTCAGCTCGCTATGACGCCTGAGGGCAGCGATGGATTCGCATTCGAAATCCGGAGCCGGGAGGAGCAGGGAGACGGCCTGTGGGTGCTCCATGCAACTGGGCACCTGAAGCGCGTCCAGACAGAGAGCAGGAAGGACATCGGCAATCCGCGATCCGTTTCGCTTCCGGAGCTTCAGCGTCATGTCGCCACACAAAACCGCGCAGAGTTCTATGAGGGGATGGCGAAGAGCGCCTTACATTACGGGCCTGCTTTCCAGCTCGTGGAGCAGGCCTGGACGGGAGAGCACGAAGGATTATGCTGCTTACGCGGAGACGTTGAGAACCGGAACAAATATGTAATTCACCCCGCAATACTCGACGCGTGTTTCCAGGCGATGGCGCTGGTACGCCCTGTGACGGACGGCTTTCATGCGGAAGACACCTACCTGCCGGTCAGCATCAATCGCGTTTCTGTCTACGGAAATGTCGCAGAACAAACTCGGCTCTTCGCGCAGGCATCGCTGGCCGCTCGTGATTCAGACAAGGGCACATTCCGAGTAGACCTGCGCTTGATGGATGACGACGGCTCGGTCCTGGTCGAAGTTTCCGGCATGGAGGAGAAGGTTGTCCGCCCGGATCGGGGTGATTCGCCGCATTCGCTGTACACGGTGCAGTGGGTTCTTGAGGAAGCAAATGGCCATCCGGGACTTCCCGATGTGTCTGCTACAAACCGGATTGTTTTCGCGGATCGCGCGGGAGTTACAGAAACGATCCAGCGGTCGCTGGAGTCTGGCGGAGGCCACTGCACCACAGTCAGGCCAGGGCCCGCTTTTCAGCGAATTTCGGAGTTCGAATTCGAGGTGAGGTCGGACTCACGAGCTGACCTGGAACGGCTGTTTACTGAAGTCACGCATACGACCGGTATCCCCACTGCCGTCGTGCATCTTTGGACGCTCGATAACTTAGAAGGTCGCAGCGACTACAGCGCAGCGAGCCTGATGCGCTCTCAGCAGACCGGCAGTCAGCATATTCCGCTGCTGGTGCAGGCACTCAGCAATGCGAATTGGCCGCAGCCGCCGCGCTTATGGCTGGTCACCGCTGGCAGTATGACAGTGGATCCAGCGAAAGAGACACCGCGCATCGAGAATGCCCCGATGTGGGGGATTGGCCGCACGGTTGCGCGCGAGCATCCGGAGTTGCGCGCCACGCTCGTCGACCTGAGCGCTGTCCCTGATGCTACGGAAGCGCGCGAGTTGGTGCGGCGTGTTGCACAGGCCGGCCCAGAGGACCGTGTCGCGCTGCGCGGCGGTGACTGCTTTGTCGCGCGCCTCGCACAGCTAGCCAGCACAGAAGCTCCGAACCGGCCCTTGGGCGTCGGAGAACAATATCGTTTCGAGATACAGAATCCCGGTGTTCTCGACAATCTCTCGTTGCGGGCCTTTGCTCCTCGTCCGCCGGCTCCCGGCGAGATCGCAATCGAAGTTGTGGCTACCGGGCTCAACTTTATCGATGTGGCCAAGGCGATGGGCATTCTTCCCGGACTGAATCCGGACGAGCCTTTGCGCCTCGGCATGGAATGCGCGGGCCGCATTGTGGCCATCGGCGACGGTGTCGATGCCCTCCAGCCGGGAGACGAAGTGCTCGCCGTCACCCCTTCGATCCGGCAAGGATTGCTGGCATCCCACGTGGTGATTCCGGCTGCTCTGGCATTGCGCAAACCGCGGAACCTGAGCTTCGAAGAGGCGGCCACTTCGCCCATCACATTCCTCACTGCTTATTACGCGCTCATCGAGCTGGCCCGGTTGAAAGCAGGAGATTGGGTCCTCATTCATGCTGCCGCGGGAGGTGTTGGACTCGCCGCGATTGAGATTGCGAACTCGGTGGGCGCAAAGATCATCGCCACCGTGGGATCAAAGGAGAAGGAAGAGTACGTAAGAGCCCGCGGCGTCGCGCATGTCTTCGACTCAAGATCCCTGGGATTTGCCGATGGCGTCATGGCGGCGACCGGGGGCCGCGGCGTCGATATGGTGCTCAACTCGCTGAGCGGTGAATTCATTCGGCGCGGATTGGATGTTCTGGCGCCTTACGGCCGGTTTGTTGAACTCGGAAAGCGCGACATTTATGACGATCTGCAACTCGGACTGAAAGTATTTCGCAGGAACCTTTCCTTCCACGTCGTCGATCTCGCGGCCGCTCTCGAGGACAGGCGATCGTATGTGATCGACTTGCTGCGATCCGTAATCGCTCGTATCGAGCAGCGGGAGTGGCAGCCATTGCCGGTAACCGTTCATCCTGCGAATGAGCCCAGCGCGCCTTTCCGGTATATGGCACAGGCGCGTCACATCGGAAAGATCGCGATTCGCATGGGGCGAGATGTTCAGGTGCTGCCCGCAGCCGATGCTCCACTGTTTTCCGCGGACGCGACCTATCTCATTACCGGCGGACTGGGCGGTGTCGCGCTGAGATTGGCTGAGTGGATGGCGCAGAATGGCGCCGGCCATCTCGCTCTTGTCTCCAGGCGTGAGGTGAGCGAAGAAGCTGCGGCGATCATCCACCGAATTGAGGCCATCGGCGCGAGCGTGCAAGTGATACGAGCCGATATCACCCGGCAGGCTGAGCTTGACCGGGCGCTTTTGACCATTCGCCAAAAGGGGCCTGCACTCAAAGGCATCCTGCACACCGCGGCGCTGGTCGACGATGCTCTCATCCGCGATCTCTCGCCGGAGCAATTTCCGTCTGTGATGGGGCCGAAGATAGACGGCACATGGAGACTTCATCAAGCCACCTTGCAGGAAGACCTGGACTTTTTTGTCCTCTTCTCCTCGATAGCGGCCATCCATCCGCAGCCCGGCATGGGCAGCTACGCCGCAGCAAATGCATTTCTCGATGCGTTTGCTTTTTACCGGCGCACTCTCGGCCTGCCCGCGACTTCAGTCAATTGGGGAGGATGGAACGAAATCGGACTTGCCAGAGCTGCAGGAACGGGACGCAGTATTGAAGGTTACGTGCGGCAGGGGATGATCAATTTCTCCGGAGACGAGGCACTTGAAGCACTCGGAGCCGCGATCCGCGAAAATCCCGTACAAGCTGTTGCGGTCCTGTTTGAATGGAGGACGTTCGCAGAATTCTATGGCGCAGATCAGATCCCGCCACTGTTTCGCGACTTCACCTCCCGTGTCGCGACCCATGCATCATCATCCAGCCGTTCCGAGATTCTCGACCTGCTTACTGAAGCGGAGTCGGCTGAGCAGCGAACGGAGTCGATGGAAGCGTATCTGCAGGAGACACTCAGCCTCGTCCTCAAGCTGGCGAAACGCAAAATCGACAGAGAGCGTCCCTTGGGAACAATGGGCCTCGATTCTTTGATGGGCTTGGAATTTGTGCGCCGCCTCGGCAGTGCGCTGCAGATTGCGGTGCCGGCAACCGTGGTCTTCAACTACCCGACGATCCGCCTTCTCGCGCCGCACTTGATGCAGCGGATGCAGCTACAGCCCCTCCACGGATCGGCGAAAGCGCCAGATGAACCGCAAAAAACTATCTTCGCAGTGCTGCCAATAGAGATTTCCGAAGAAGACGCGCTCGAAGCCCTCATCGGCGAACGGGGGAGAAGCTCGTGATGGCGGATCCAAACAAGACGCGGATCTCCCCGGCGCGACTTGCTCTTGCAGTGAAGAAGCTGCGTGCGGAAAAAGAAGATCTCGAGCTACTCCATTCAGATCCGATTGCCATTATCGGCATGGGATGCCGTTTCCCCGCCGAGAGCCATTCTCTCGAAGCCTTCTGGCAAACGTTGATAGAGGGCCGTAGCGGTGCCGTGAAGGTGCCCGAGGGAAGATGGCCGAACAAGGCTGGTCTACAGCCGGAGCAGTGCATCGGTGGATATCTGGATGCTATCGACGCGTTCGACGCGGAGTATTTCGGGATCTCACCGCGAGAGGCGCACCAGATTGATCCGCAGCAAAGACTCCTGCTGGAAGTGACCTGGGAGGCGTTGTGGGATGCGGGCATCGAACCGGCGACGCTCGGCGGCTCAGAGACGGGCGTCTTCGTCTCCATCTATAATAGTGACTATTCGCGGTTACATTATCGCAACCCGTCCACGCTGACCGCCTACGCCGGATTTGGAACAGCGCACAGCATCGCTTCGGGCCGAATCGCGTTCCTCCTCGATCTCAGGGGGCCGAACACTGCCGTAGACAGTGCGTGTTCCTCCTCCCTGGTCGCCACTCACATCGCAGTGCAAAGTCTGCGCGCGCGGGAATGCAATCTGGCGATTGTGGGCGCGAGCAGTCTGAAGTGTTTGCCGGACGAAGTGCTCGTGCTCTCCAAATGGGGGATGTTGGCGCACGACGGCAAGTCAAAGACATTTGACGCATCGGCGGACGGATTTGGCCCCGGAGAGGGCTCTGCGGCCGTCGTTCTCAAGCGGCTCTCCGACGCTTTACAGGATGGCGATCGCGTTCGCGCAGTGATTCGCGGGTCGGCAGTGAATCACGATGGACGATCCACCGTCCTCACGGCCCCGAACGGCCTCTCGCAGCAGGCAGTGATCCGGACCGCGCTGAAGAACGCGAGAATCGAGCCGCATGAGATCAGCTTTGTGGAAGCACACGGAACCGGCACCTCCCTGGGCGATCCGATAGAAGTCGAAGCCCTGAACGCGGTATATGGCGGCACGCACGTGGATGCTTCGCCTTGCATGCTTGGCGCGGTAAAGACCAATCTTGGTCATCTGGAAGCCGCCGCGGGACTTGCCGGTTTGATCAAAACCGTTCTCGCGCTGGAGAGCGGCCTCATTCCGAAGAATCTGCATTTTCAAAAGCTGAACCCACAAATTCTGCTTGAGAATTCCCGACTCTCCATCGCAGCGGAGCCGGTTCGATGGCCGCGTGGAGCCAGGCCGCGTGTGGCCGGCATCAGTGGCTTTGGACTAGGCGGCACCAACGCGCACCTCATCGTCGAAGAGGCGCCGCTGCTACCCGTGAACCACCATCCAGAGAACGCGCGAGTGATTCCCCTTCCGAAACGCCAGTGGAACAGGCAACGTTTCTGGCTTTCGGAGGACGCGTCCCGCAGCGTGCAAATGGTCGCAGCGGGTACGCGCGAGGGCTATGTGCATCCGCTGCTTGGCAGAGTCGTGTCTTCGGGATTTATCAAAGGCAGCCTCTTCGAATCCGAACTCGATCCGGCTTCAACCTCGTATCTAAAGGACCACGCTCTCCGCGATCAGCCTCTCCTGCCGTTTGCCGCATTCCTGGAAATTGCAAATGCCGCAGCAAACCAAAGCAGGAGTGGTGCAGGATGCGCCATTCGCAATTTCACTTTGCGGGAGCCGCTCTTTCTTTCCTCCGCCTCAACCAGGCTGCAGGTGCTGGCGGCAGAGGATTCCGTAGAGATCGCGAGCCAACGCGGATCGGAATGGATTCGGCATGCGCAGGGAATGCTGCACGACCTTCCCGCCGTAACAGGCAGCGCGGATCTTTCCAAGCTAAGGTCGCGCTGCCAGCACGCGATCAAGCCGGCAGAGATATACCGGCAGTTGGAAGCCGCAGGGCTGCGGTTTGGGCCGAGCTTTCGTGTCATCCAGCAGGCGTGGCGTGGCCCGGGCGAGAGTTTGGCGTTGCTGCGCCTGCCGAGCGAAATGCATGAAGCCGCCCGCCAGTATGGCATGCATACCGCACTGCTCGATGGCTGCTTCCAGACTCTCATTGCCGCTCGCGACGCCGAGTCTTCCGACCTGTTTCTGCCCATCGCGCTGGATGAATTTCATCTGCGCCACAGTGGAGAAACGGAGCTTTGGGTGCACTGCCGGATCACGCGCGTCAATGCTGACTCGATGACGGCAGAGATCGTCGCTCTCGATCCTGCGGGAGCGCAGGTTGCCGCGCTGTCGGGCTTCCATGTAAAGCGTACATCGATCGCGGCTGTCAGCCGCACCGTTGCGGTTGAAGCTCCGGCCTACGAACTTGCGTGGCGGGCAGAGGCTTTGCCGGCGAAAGCCGAGCCCGCGAGGAGCGGGGAACGATGGCTTCTTGTGGAAGGCGAGGCAGGAAGCTACGCAAAGATCGCCGATGCCCTTACGCGACAGGGAGCAATCTGCACGACGGTCAATCAGGAGAACGGCCCGCAAGCGCTGCACGCCGCGGCATGGACGGCGGTTCTGTACGACGCCCGCTCTGCATCGACGCTTTCCACCGATGCTCGCTGGCAGCATCCAGAGAAATCCGCTATTGAGTTCGTGCTCGCCTTCGCGAAAACCCTACTCGCAGGAGGAGATGCTGGCTCGCCAAGGTTGTGGGTGACTACGTCATGCGTCTTCGCTGTCTTCGCCGATGAAGATGTCTCGCTCGCGCAGGCGCCCCTGCTCGGGATGCTTCGCACGTTGCCTGTCGAGCATGCAGCGAGTGCTCCGGTGCTGATGGATACAACGTCGGGTGGTTCGCTCGAAGCAGGCGAAGAGTGGATTCTCCGAGAGATCACTGCCGGCGGCGATGATTCCATCGTGGCGTATCGTGCAGGTGTTCGCCACGTCGCTCGGCTAGTCCCTCGTATGCCGCCATCGGGACAGCCGCACAGACTCGCAATTGACGTGCCGGGCCGCCTCGATGATCTGACTTTTCAGCCGATCTCGCGCCGTGATCCAGAGCCGCATGAAATCGAAGTCGAAGTTCGCACCATCGGTCTGAATTTCCGCGACGTGCTAACCGCTCTCGGCGTCTTCGGCGGGCGCGATCCGCGATTTGGAGGCGAGTGCGCGGGAACCGTGGTCCGCGTCGGCTCCGCGGTTCGCGGCTTTGTGCCGGGTCAGAATGTTCTTGCCTTTGCGCCGCACAGCTTTCAGAGCTACGTCAATGTTCCGGCGGCATACGCAGCGTCCATGCCGGCAGGCATGACCTTCGCCGATGCCGCGAGCATCCCCGTCGCTTTTCTGACGGCGTATTACGGCCTGCACCCGCTTGCCGGCTTATCGTCCGGTCAGCGAGTTCTCATTCACGCCGCTGCCGGAGGGCTCGGCCAGGCGGCTGTGCAGCTGGCACAACAGGCTGGCGCGGAGATTTATGCAACCGCCGGCAGTGAGGCGAAACGAGGCTTCCTGCGCAAGCTCGGCATTCGGCACGTGTTCGATTCGCGTTCACTTGCCTTTAGCTCCGAAGTGCTGAAGGCTACGGGCGGAGCGGGCGTCGATATCGTTCTGAATTCCCTGGCGGACGATTTTATCCGCGCCAGTCTGGAGACAGTGGCATCCGACGGCTGCTTCCTCGAAGTGGGCAAGCGAGGCATTTGGGCGCAGAGCCAGGTCGCAGATTTCCGGCAGGACATCCGTTATTTCCCTTTCGATCTCGGAGATGTCGCACAGCAAACTCCCACGCGGATCAGCGACATGCTGCAGGCGATGATGCCCCACTTTGCTGCGGGACGTCTTCAGCCTCTTCGGACCACGCTCTACCCGCTCGATAGCGCAGCGCAGGCCTTCCGCACGATGGCCCAAGCTGGTCACGTCGGCAAGATCGTGCTCGCCCACGGCCGCAGGGAACGAGAAAGCATCCGCGACATCATAGCTAACGGAACTGTGCTGGTTACAGGTGGGCTGGGCGCGCTGGGCTCGGCAACCGCCGCATGGCTTGCCGCTAAAGGAGCGAAGCGCCTTGTCCTGGCCAGCCGTCATGCCAAGGACGACCATCCCGTCGTGCTTGAGCTGCGGAAGAGCGGGGTCGATGTTTGTGTCGAGCAGGTCGATGTGGCCTCCGCCGAGCAGTTAAAGCGACTGCTGGATCGCATCCGCTCCACGCACCCGCCGCTCAATGCCATCTTCCATGCCGCGGGCGTTCTCCAGGACGCTGTTCTGGGGCGGGAAGAATGGTCAAATTACACCAAATCCACCGCCGCCAAGCTGGAAGGTGCGTGGAACCTGCATCGCCTCACACAATCAGACCCGGTGAAGCTGATGGTCTTTTTCTCTTCTGCTGCTTCGATTCTGGGTTCGGCGGGGCAGGGAAGTTATGCAGCATCGAACGCGTTTTTGGACTCGCTCGCCCATTTCCGCACGGCTCGCGGCATGGAGACTTTGAGCGTGAACTGGGGCGCATGGGCCTCCGGCGGCATGGCCGCGCGTTTGTCGGCGGAGCACCGCGCGCGATGGGAGCGGCAGGGCATCCGTCCGATGGAGACCGCTGTCGCGTTGCGCGCCCTGGAAAGCGCGATCGAAGGCCACGGCGCGCAGGTCGCCATCATGGATCTCGATTGGCAGCGGTTCCTCAACAATCGCAGCGCTCGTGATGCGGCGCTATTCCAGGAGCTAAGCCGTCGCGAAGAAGCAGAGTGTTCCACTGCCGTCAGCCACGATCGCATCCTGCAGGAAATTCTTGGCGCATCAGTTGCGAATCGCGAGCAACTCCTCTCGCTCCACATCAAAGGATGCGCCCGGCGTGCGCTCAGCCTGGATGCAGGCGCGACAATTCAGGATCGCGTTCCACTGCAGGATATTGGTCTCGACTCATTGATGGCGCTTGAAATGCGCAACGATCTGGCACAATCGCTTTGCCTCACGCTCTCTGCGGGATTGCTCTTCAACTATCCCACCGTCGAGGAGCTCACAGACCACCTGCTGGGATTGCTTCCTGTTCCAGCCGCGCCTTCGGCAGAGACTACGGTCGGCAAGGACGACGATCTCGCGGCGCTGGACGCGATAAGCGAAGACGAGGCGGAGCTGCTTTTACTCGAAGAGCTGAATGGCTCGGGGAGTAAGGCTCATGTCTGAGACGCCGCACATTGAGCCGGAGCTCTCGCCAGTCAAGCGCGCATTGCACGAAATCCGCACTCTGCGGGCACGCGTGCAGGAGCTTGAGACCGCTCAGCGGGAGGCGATCGCCATTATCGGAACCGGGCTGCGCTTTCCCGGCGACGTGTTCGATGAAGAGTCGTTCTGGGAGCTGCTCTCTTCCGGAAAGGATGCAATCACCGAGATACCTCGCGGAAGGTGGGACTGGCGGTCCTACTTCGATGCCAACCCTGACGCCGCAGGCGCGATGTGCACGCAGCATGGAGGATTTCTCAGCGACGTCGATCGCTTCGACGCATCGTTCTTCGGGATTTCGCCGCGCGAAGCGGCGGCCATGGACCCCCAGCATCGGCTGGTTCTCGAGGTCGCCTGGGAGGCCTTGGAGAATGCAGGCTACAGCCCGGCGGCTTTGCGCGGAAGCAGCACCGGAGTATTTCTCGGAATCGGCAACAGCGACTATGGACGGCATGCATTCACCGATTTGGCGCACATCGATGCATACACCGGCTCCGGCAATTCGCCGGCGATGGTGGCCGGGCGTCTTTCCTATGTTCTCGGGTTCCACGGTCCTTCCCTCGCTATCGATACCTCGTGCTCATCGTCCTTGGTTGCGGTTCACGTCGCATGCGCGAGCCTGCGCGCGGGCGAGTGCAGCGTCGCGCTCGCCGGCGGCGTCAACCTGATCTTGTCTCCGGAAGGAAACATCGCGCTTTCCAAAGCGCACATGATGGCTCCCGATGGGCACTGCAAGACCTTCGATGACACGGCGGACGGATATGTGCGCGCTGAAGGCTGCAGCGTAATCGTTTTGAAAAAACTATCTGCAGCGGTTGGCGATCGCGATCGCATCCTGGCAGTGATTCGCGGGTCAGCCGTGAACCATGACGGACGCAGCGGAGGCCTCACCGCTCCTAGCGGGCCTGCGCAGGCAGCGGTGATTCGAAAGGCGCTCGAGATGGCGGGCGTCAATCCCGCGGAGATCGACTACGTGGAAACGCACGGAACGGGAACTGCTCTGGGCGATCCCATCGAGGTTGAAACTCTTGCGTCGGTGATGGGAAAAGACCGGCCCCCGAATCGTCCGGTGCTCCTCGGCGCGGTGAAGACAAACTTCGGACACGCCGAAGCAGCCAGCGGCATCGCGGGCCTGATGAAGGCAGTCCTCGCGTTGCAGCATCAGACGGTTCCGGCAAATTTACACCAGAAACAGAAAAGCTCCCATATCGATTGGGAGCGCACGCCTGTCATCATTCCCACTGCCAACGTGGCGTGGCCTTCGGCAGAAAGGCCCCGCTATGCGGCGGTCAGCTCGTTCGGTTTCAGCGGAACCAATGCGCATCTGGTGTTGGAAGAAGCTCCGCCGCCGCAACCGGGCACGCATCGCTTCGTGCGACCCTCGCATGTTCTCGCGCTCTCTGCACAGACAGAGGCCAGTCTCACCAGGCTGCGAGCAGCCTACACTGCTGTGCTGCGCAAAAGTCCGGAGGCTCTCGCGGATATCTGCTTCACCGCGAATGCAGGCCGAGCCCACTTCGATCTGCGATGTGCAGTCACGGGTCAGACGGCGGAGCAACTCGCTGCTGCCCTGGAAGAGAGTGCGGACACCGGCGCCTCTCCGCGAAGCTTCACCGGAGCGGCGAACGACAAGGCCCAGCGCGGCGTCGCTTTCTTATTTACGGGTCAGGGGAGCCAGTATGCAGGGATGGGGCGGGAGCTGTGGGAGAGCTCGCCGGTATTCCGCGCGGCGGTGGAGCGTTGCGCATCGTTCTGGAAGCAGCAGACGGGAGAGTCTCTGGAAGCGGTGCTGTATGGAGGCGGCGACAGCCTGCAGCAGGCGCGCCATGCACAGCCAGCGCTGTTTTCGCTGGAGTACGGACTGTCGGAGCTGTGGCGAAGCTGGGGGATCGAGCCGTCAGTGGTCTTGGGCCACAGCCTGGGCGAGTATGTAGCCGCGGTGGTGGCGGGGATCTTCAGTCTGGAAGACGGGCTGCGTCTGGTGCATGCGCGTGCGGAGCTGATGGACAGCCTGGCCGGACGTGGGGTGAAGCCGGGCGCAATGCATGCGGTCTCAGCGAGCGTGGAGCATGTGGAGCAGGCGCTCAAGGGTCTGGAGCAGGAAGCCGGAATTGCGGCGATCAACGGGCCATCCAGCGTGGTGATCTCAGGTGCGATGGAGGCAGTAGCGGAAGCGTCGCGCCGTCTGCAGCAGGAAGGCATCAGGACTCGCGCATTGGAGGTGACACACGCCTTCCACTCGCCGCTGCTGGAGCCAATATTGGATGAGTTCGAGCGACGCGCGGAGCGGATTACGTATCGTGAGCCGCGGTTGCGCGTGATATCGAATGTGACTGGGCGTGTCGCGGCGGCAGTCGAGATGAGCCATGCCGGCTACTGGCGCCGCCACATGCGCAGCACGGTGCTGTTTCATGCCGGGCTCCAGGCGGCACTCGCCACCGGCTGCTCCACCTTGCTCGAAATCGGTCCCCAACCCCACCTGCGGGCATTGGCCGCGCGCGACAACCCGGAGTTCGAACACAGTATTCGAGTTTCGATGCGCCGGAATGCTTCGGACTTTATGCAGTTGTGCCAGACGCTCGCGCAACTCTATGCCGAAGGACATCCGATCGACTGGTCCGGTTTCGACCATGGCTACGAGCGATCGCGCGTGGCGCTGCCAACCTACCCATTCAAGCGCCAGCGGTATTGGCACGGCATCGATGCCGATGAAACCGCGCATCAGATATGGCAGCATGCTTCCGGACGAGCTCTGTCGCAATCACAAATGGCCCCAGTCGGCTTGCGGCTCGATTCGTTTCCTGCACGATGGGAGAGCCTTCGGAAGTTAGCCATCGCGGTCGTATGCAGCACGCTCCAGGAGTGTGGGGCATTTGCGACGCCCGGCACGATCGAGGCGGACTCCTTAATTACCCGCTCGGGCATCGTGCCCGCTCAAGCCAAGCTGGTGCGGCGCTGGCTCCAGACGCTGTGCAGAGAAGGCTGCCTACAGCAGGCGGGCTCCGGGTTTGTGATCCCGGCGGCCTCTCCTCAGATCGACCTCGCCGTCGCATGGAAGGACGCGGAAGGCGCCCTTGAGGACGACCCATTCCTGCTCGCATATCTGCGCAACTGCGTCAAACATCTCAAGGGCGTTTTGACAGGAAAGACGAGTCCGTTGGAAACCCTGTTCCCCGGTGGGTCGCCCGAGCTGGCGAAGAATCTTTACGAAAAATCCGCCGGCACAAGCTACGCCAACGCGATAGTGGCGGCGGCCGCGCAAGCCGCAGGTGTCGCGAATTTCTCGCGGAACCGCCTCCGGATTCTCGAAATTGGTGGAGGCACCGGAGCCACCACCGCGGCGGTGCTGCCCGCCTTTCCGGCTGAAGGCATTTCCTATCACTTCACGGACGTCTCGGAGAGTTTCCTGCAGAAGGCGAGTACACGTTTCTCCGCGTATCGATTTGTTCGTTATGGAATTCTCGATATCGAAAGCGATGACGATGTCGAGGCGCATCTGCACTCATACGATCTTGTCATCGCCGCCAATGTCGTTCATGCGACCCGGGACCTTGACGCCACTCTGCAACGTGTGAAAAGGCTGCTCGTCCCGGGCGGCACAGCCATTCTGCTCGAAGCAACGCAGAACCTCGCTTGGCATGAGATCACCACAGCGCTGATTGAAGGATGGCAGAAGTCCGAAGATGACTTGCGCGGAGGATTGCCGCTGATCTCTCCGATCGAATGGATCGCTGCGTTGGAGAAGGCCGGCTTTGAGTCGGCGATCCAGGCGCCTGAATCCGGTTCGCCTGCCGAATCGATTGGCCTCCACGTGCTGCTTGCCAAAGCCCCGGGCGGAGAACTAACAGGCGAGGAATCCGGCAGAACGGATGTCACGCGACAGCGCTTCTGGGCTCCCGAGCCGGAGAACGAAGATGCAATCCCGCTTCCTGCTGCCATGGATCTTCTCTCTGGGATACCGCCTGCGGAGCGTCACGATTTTGTGCTTCAGATTGTGATGGATGAGATTGCCCATGTTCTCCGTCTCGGGCCGGACGCGATCGGCAAGAGACGAAGCCGCCTTATGGATCTGGGATTAGATTCCCTGATGGCTGTGGAGCTCCGCAACCGGCTGACGATGCGCCTTGGAGTCGCCGACCTGCCTGCGACGCTGATCTTTGACTATCCCACGGCGGATGCAATCGCTGGCTATGCCCTCGGTCGGATACAGCAAACAGAAGAAACGCAGGCAGAGGCTGACACCGGTCGCGTCTTGATATCGCCGGAACGGCTCTTTACCGCCACGGAAATCGACAACCTGTCGGATGAAACAGTCGCGGAGTTATTGCGCAGCCGTCTGGTGCAATGAGGACAGATATGGGCAAGAGCGCGAATAGTGAATCCTCATTGCTGAAGCAGGCGCTTCTCGCCATCCAGGACCGCGATGCCCGGCTGGAGCAGGCGCAGCGCGCGCAGAGAGAACCGATCGCCGTGATCGGCATCGGTTGCCGCTTTCCCGGAATAGTAACTGATGCTGATTCATATTGGGACCTGCTCAGGAACGGTCGCGATGCCATCTCTCAAGTCCCCGGCGATCGTTGGAATGCAGATACGTACTTCGATCCGGACCCGGACAAGCCCGGCAAAATGGTGACTCGTCGTGGAGGCTTTCTGGAACAGGTCGACGAGTTTGACGCTGGCTTTTTTGAGATCGCGCCACGGGAAGCTGCTGCGATGGATCCACAGCAGCGCCTGGCGTTAGAGGTGGCCTGGGAGACTCTTGAGAACGCCGGCTATGCCCCGGCGAATCTGCAAGGCACGCTGACGGGAATCTTTCTAGGCATCGCAGGTAACGACTTCAGCCAGATCACAAGTGCGGGGAATTCGGATTCGATGGATATTCACTATCCATCCGGAGTAGCGCATAGCATCGCTGCCGGGCGAATCTCTTACGTGCTCGGTTTGCAGGGGCCAAGCATCGCGCTGGACACGGCATGCTCCTCGTCTCTGGTTGCCGTCCACGTCGCCTGCCAGAGCCTGCGCAGCGGGGACTGTCATCTGGCTCTCGCCGGCGGCGTGAATGTCATGCTAGCGCCGGAGACAACTTCCATGCTCTCGCGCCTCCGCATGCTGTCGCCGGAAGGCACCTGCAGGACCTTCGATGAGAGCGCGAACGGCTTTGTGCGCGGCGAGGGCGGCGGTTTCGTGGCGCTTAAGCGGCTCTCGCAAGCAGAAGCGGACGGCGACCGCATTCTGGCCATCATTCGCGGCTCTGCCGTCAATCAGGATGGCGCAAGCAGCAGCCTGACTGCGCCCAATGGGCCGTCGCAGGAAGCGCTCATGCGAAAGGCTCTGCTCAATGCTGCGCTTTCTCCCTCAGTCATTGACTACGTCGAAGCACACGGAACGGGAACGCCTCTGGGCGATCCAATTGAGTTGCAGGCCCTCGGTGCCGTGTATGGCGCCGGCCGGCCACAGACGCGGCCGCTTCTGGCCGGATCCGTGAAAACGAACATGGGCCACTTGGAATCGGCTGCCGGTATCGCAGGGCTGATCAAACTTGTCCTTGCGCTTCAACATCGGCAAATCCCGGCGCACCTGCATTTCGAGCGGCCCACCTCTCATGTGAATTGGAATGCTCTCCGGATCGCAGTTCCGCAGAAGCTGATGGACTGGGAGAGCGAAGGCAAGTCCCGCGTTGCGGCGGTCAGCTCGTTCGGCTTCAGCGGAACCAACGCGCACGTCATTGTGGAAGAGAGTTCCGCCGCCGAGACCAGGGCAGACGGAAACCATTGGCCGGTGCAGGTGCTCACCGCGTCGGCAAAGAGCGAAGCCGCACTTAAGGCCGTCGTAGCCCAGTACCGCGTTTGGCTGGAAAAGCATCGGGACGCTGATCTTCGCGACGTCTGCTTCACAGCAAACACTGGTAGGTCGCATTTCGCCTGCCGCGCCAGCTTCATGGCCTCGGACATCGACGGCATGAGGAGGGAACTCGACGCCTTCTCCTCTCCTGCACGACCACAGGAGAAAGGGAATCGCATCGTTTTCCTATTCACGGGCCAGGGGAGCCAGTATGCAGGGATGGGTCGGGAGTTGTGGGAGGGATCGCCGGTATTCCGCGCCGCGGTGGAGCGTTGCGCAGCATTCTGGAAGCAGGAGACCGGGGAGTCTCTGGAAGCGGTGCTGTACGGCGAGGGCGACAGCCTGAAGCAGGCGGGTCATGCGCAGCCGGCGCTGTTTGCGCTGGAGTACGGTTTGTCGGAGCTGTGGCGAAGCTGGGGGATTGAGCCGTCAGTAGTCCTGGGCCACAGCCTGGGCGAGTATGTAGCCGCGGTGGTGGCGGGGATCTTCAGCCTGGAAGACGGACTGCGGCTGGTGCATGCGCGCGCGGAGCTGATGGACAGCCTGGCCGGACGTGGCGTGAAGCCGGGCGCAATGCATGCCGTCTCCGCAAGCGTGGAGCACGTGGAGCAGGCGCTCAAGGGTCTGGAGCAGGAAGCCGGCATCGCGGCGATCAACGGGCCATCGAGCGTGGTGATCTCGGGTGCAATGGAGGCGATCGGAGAAGCATCGCGGCGTCTGCAGCAGGAAGGAATCAGGACGCGTGCGCTGGAGGTGACACACGCCTTCCACTCGCCGCTGCTAGAGCCAATATTGGATGAGTTCGAGCATCGCGCGGAGCGGATCACGTATCGCGAGCCGCGGCTGCGTGTGGTGTCGAATGTGACCGGACGAGTCGCGGCGGCAGGCGAGATGGGCCATGCCGGCTACTGGCGCCGCCACATGCGCAGCACGGTGCTGTTTCATGCCGGGCTCCAGGCGGCACTCGCCACCGGCTGCTCCACCTTGCTCGAAATCGGTCCCCAACCCCACCTGAGCACCCTCGGCAAACTCGCGGAACCCCGGCCCGATCTTGTCTGGCTGCCATCGCTGCGCAAAGGACGCAATGCGTGGCTCGATCTTCTGAGTACGGCGCGCTCGCTTTATGAAAATGGATTCGATCTCCAGTGGGCTGCCGTTCATGGACGAGCGGAGTGCAAGATCGCGCTTCCCACCTATCCGTTCGAGCGCCATCGTTATCCGATACCTAAGAGAGCTGCTGCACTTCAAGCTTCGCCGGCTTCTGGGACTTCACCGGCACATCCCCTCTTGGGCACCCGCCTGCCTTCGCCTCTGGAAGAGATTCAGTTTCAGTCGCGCATCGGTCCGGATCACCCTACATATCTGGCGCACCATGCCGTGCAGGGCAAACCGGTTGTTCCCGCCGCCGCCTACCTGGAAATCGCGCTGAGTGCTGCCAAGGCCATCGGTATGGATAAGTCCGCAATCCATTCTGCCGCCATCCTCAGGCCGTGTGTTTTCGATACGCCGCGCACCTTGCAGTGCGTTCTGAAGAACAGCGATCGCGGCCGGACATTTGCGATCTACAGCAATGCAGAAGAATCGCAGGATGGCTGGGCACTCCACGCGACCGGAGACATTGTCTCCCGATCCGCGGAATCACACAGCGATGTTCCTGCGGCTGACCTCGCGGCGATCCGCGCTCGCTGCTCCCGCAAGCTCGAGGTCAAAGAGTTCTACCGTGCCTTCGATGAGCGTGGTCTCACCTTCGGTCCCGCTTTCCGCCCATTGATGCAGATTGTTCAGGGATCGCAAGAGGCCCTGGTCGAATTCGAAATCCCCTCGCAAGCGCAGGAGGGCGCAGATCGATACCAGATCCATCCCGTCGCTCTTGACGCATGCCTGCAGGCCGTTGCCGCTGCCGCGATGGCGACAAATGAACAGAACAGCGGCCTCTATCTTCCATCCGGTCTGGAGACGCTGGAGCTCCTCGGCGATTGCCGCGGGATGGCCTTTGCTCATGCGGTGTTACGCGACGGACAAGGCGAACAACTCCGCGCCGACTTCCATGGATTCAATCGCGAAGGAATGCTCGTATTGCGCGCAGAGGGTCTGGTCGTACGTCCGCTGCCACAGCATCAGCCGGGTGCGCTGCGGGATTCGTTCTATGAAATAGAATGGCTGCCGCTGCCGACCGATTCGCACCACCTGGATCTGCCTGGAGGCTGCCTGGTGTTCGGAAGCAAGACGCCCTGCAGCCATTTCGCCGCCGTTCTGAAAGAGCAGGGAATTGCCTGCACGACCGCGCAGCAGAGCAATCTCTTCGTTACTGGCCGGACTGCTGACACCGCCACGTATGTGGAGCTCCTCGACCGAGCCCGCCTGCATGCTTCTCCGCTCAGTGACGTTGTCTACATCGCGCCGGTTCCCCAAAAAGATTTGCTGGGCCTCTCAGGAGACGAAGCTGGAGAGCTAACATCTAGGCTCCTGGAAGAATGTCTCAAGCTCTCTCAAGCCCTCGTCAGCCGCGGAGAGGATCGCGCTCCCCGCTTCTGGATTGTGACCCAGGGAGGTCAGGGACCGAAGCTTACGAATGTCGCTCATGCCGCGTTTTGGGGCTTCGGGCGGTCGATCGCGCTCGAGCATCCCGAGATGCGGACGATTCGCATCGATCTGGATGCTGCAGGCGATTTCGACGCGCAGCAACTGCTTCAAACAATGATTGCCGCCGGAGACGAAGATGAGCTCGTCGTACGTGGCGGCCGCATCTCCGTGCCGCGGCTTCGCCGAAAAGAATCTTCTGCTCCTTCAAACAAGTCCCCTACGGAGGCCAACCTTCAGCTCACACTCGTGCAGCCCGGGACGATCGACGGACTACAGCTTCTACCAACCTCGCGCAGAGAGCCGGGCGAGGATGACGTGGAGATCGAAGTGCGGGCCGCGGGTCTCAATTTCCGCGATGTGCTCTGCGCACTCGGAATCTACAAGGGGAAAAGCGGCCCGCTTGGCGGCGAGTGCGCGGGCGTCGTCGTAAAGGTGGGGCCTGGCGTCACCGGGCTGCAGGCCGGCGACGAGGTGATCGCCCTGGCCCGCGGCTGCTTCGGACACTTTGTCACGACGAAGAAAAAGCTGGTGTGGCGGAAGCCGCAGCACCTCAGCTTCGAGGCATCGGTCACCATTCCGGTTGCATTTTTGACCGCGCGCTATGCGCTCCAAAACGTCGCGCAGATCCGCCCGGCCGAGAGCGTCTTGATTCATGCGGGAGCAGGTGGCGTGGGCCTCGCTGCCATCCAGATTGCTCAGAGAGCCGGCGCGGTGATTTTTGCCACCGCCGGAAGCGAAGAGAAGCGCGCCTATCTCCGCTCACTCGGCATCGCCGGAGTCTACGACTCGCGCTCGCTGGAATTCGCGCATGACTTGCAAACGGCTACCGGCGGAAAAGGCGTCGATGTTGTCCTGAACTCGCTGACCGGAGCTTTCATCGATGCGGGTATCGGCATTCTCGCCCCGGGTGGCCGTTTCGTGGAATTGGGCGTTGCAGAGCTTCGTTCGCCGGAGGCGGTAAAAGTCATTCGTTCCGATGTCTTCTACCACGCAGTCAATCTGGTGGCAGAGATCGAAGCGGCGAGTGATCTGGTTCAAGACCTTATTGCGGACCTGGTAGAGCAGTTCGCAAGTGGCGCGCTCAAACCGCTGCCGCGCGAGCTTTTCCCTCTCGAAGAGGTCCACGATGCCTTCCGATATATGGCGCGGGCCCGCCATATCGGAAGGGTGATCGTCTGCCCCGAACGCAAGCCACATAGCGCGGAGATCCGCAGCGATGGCGCCTATCTCGTGACCGGCGGAAACTCCGGGCTTGGTCTGAAAGTTACCGAATGGCTCAGCGCGCGCGGAGCCGGTGAAGTGATCGTGATGGGCCGCAGTCGCCCATCTGCTGAAGCGGCCGCGCTCTTCAACGCCATGAGCGCGCATGGCACCGTAGTCACGGTCTGCCAGGGAGACGTTTCCCAGTCATTGGATGTTGAGAGAGCTCTTCGTTCGGTGCTGCCATTGCGCGGTGTCTTCCATTGTGCCGGCATCGTCGATGACGGCGTGCTCTTACAACAAAATCGCGAACGGTTCCAACGCGTGCTTTCCCCAAAAATCGGGGGAGTGTGCCATCTTCACCGCTTCACACGCAATAGCCCCCTCGACCATTTCGTGCTCTTTTCATCCATCGCTAGCCCGCTTGGTTCACCGGGGCAGACCAACTACGCATCGGCAAATGCTTTCCTCGATGCCGTGGCGCACTACCGGCGTGCTCACCACCTGCCGGCCTTGAGCATCGACTGGGGTGCGTGGAGCGAGACCGGTATGGCCGTTCGGCATAAAGTAGTCGAGCGCAGTGCCGAAACCGGCATCCTCGGCATATCTACTCGCGAAGGGTTGAGCGCTTTCGAAGCCCTTCTCGAAGGCAACGGAACGCAGACCATCGTCGCCTCAGTGAACTGGTCACAGTATCTGGCAAACGACATACCGCCCAGCCAGCGGAAGTTTCTCAGCGGCCTGCAAGGCTCGCGAAAACCGAGCGCCGGAGAGAAATCCCCTGTAAAGCAGGAATTATGGATGCCCAGGCTCGAGTCCATCGCCAAATCGCGCTGGAAAGGCCTGCTGGCACAACTGATCGAGGAGAAGGTTCGATTGACATTGCGGCTTGACCGCACCCAACCAATCACGCCCGGGCAGCCATTGCAGGAGCTCGGTCTCGATTCTCTGCTTTCTGTCGAGCTTCGCAATGCGCTCGGAACCGCGGTCAATCGCACACTACCGGCCACCCTGCTCTTTAACTATCCGACGCTGGAGGCACTGACGGATTTCCTCTTCCGCGAACTCGGGGGCGATACGATGCCAGCGGCGACAGACCGGAAGACGAAGCCAGTCCGGAAGAGCCTGATCGAAGATATTGAGTCGCTCTCCGAGGAAGAGGTCAATCGCATGCTGGGCGAGAAAGCGATGGGAGGAGTTCTGTGAGCGATTTTCTCTCGAGAATCTCAAAGCTCTCTCCGCAGCGGCTTGCTCTGCTCGCAGCCGAACTGAATGAGCGTCTGGAGACGCTGGAAGCAGAGCGATCGGAACCGATCGCGATCGTTGGAATGGGCTGTCGCTATCCCGGTGGGGTGAAGGATGCCGATTCCTTCTGGAAGCTGTTGAGCGAGGGCGTGGATGCCATTCGCGAAGTGCCCTCCAATCGCTGGAATGCCGACGCCTTCTACGATCCCAATCCAGATGTTCCCGGCAAGATGACGACGCGATGGGGCGGCTTCATCGATGGACACGATCAGTTTGATCCGAAGTTCTTCGGCATCGCGCCGGCGGAGGCTGTTCCGATGGATCCGCAGCAGCGCCTATTGCTGGAAACAACATGGGAGGCTCTGGAAGACGCTGGTATTCCCCCATCGAGCCTCGCTGGCAGCCAGACAGGCGTCTTCGTTGGAATATGTAACCTCGACTATGGCTATGTCACATTGCGCGCTGCGCGCGAGAAGATCAATGCCTACTTCGCATCGGGTCTTTCCCATGCCATCGCTGCAGGGCGCATCTCCTACCTGCTCGGTCTGGAAGGCCCGAGCCTAGCGGTCGACACCTCATGCTCTGCCTCGCTGATGGCCGTGCATCTCGCGTGCCAGAGCCTGCGGCGGAAAGAGTCTCATCTGGCTCTCGCCGGAGGCGCAAATCTCATCCTCAAACCGGAAGTCACCATCGCGCTTTCACAAAGTCGCATGATGGCGCCAGATGGCCGCTGCAAGCCATTCTCCGACCAAGCCGATGGATTCGTGCGCGCAGAGGGCAGCGGCATGATCGTGCTGAAGCGTCTGCAGGATGCGGTCCAGGACGGAAACCGGATTCTCGCTGTGATCCGCGGCACCGCAGCCAATCAGGATGGCCGCAGCAGCGGGCTCACCGCGCCCAACGGACGCTCTCAGGAGGCCGTGATCGCGGCCGCCCTTACAGATGCCGGACTCACATCGGACGACCTTCAATACATCGAGGCGCACGGCACCGGCACAGCATTGGGCGATCCCATTGAGATTGGGGCGCTCGGGAATGTCTTCGCCGAAAGATCGCCCGCCGCAGGACCGCTGCGCGTCGGCTCTGTAAAAAGTAACTTCGGGCACCTGGAGTCTGCTGCAGGCATCGCCGGGCTGATGAAGCTGGTGCTTTCGCTCCACCATCGTCAAATTCCCGCCAGCCTGCACTGCCGGAAGCCGAACCACCGTGTCGATTGGAATCGCCTACCGATCCGTATCGCCACTCAGACCGAAAAATGGCCGGAGCTTGACGGCAAACGCACCGGCGGCGTCAGCTCCTTCGGGTTCAGCGGTACAAATGTCCACGTTATTGTGGAAGAACATCTTGCTGAACTTGAAGCAGCACTTGAGCAAAATCGCCCGCTGCTCTTTCCGCTCTCCGCCAAATCGAAAACAGCGCTGCACTCCATCGCAGCGCGGCTGGGCAGCCGCATCGCCGACCATAAGGATCTCTCTCTGGCCGGCATCGCGCGAACGCTCGAGGCGGGGCGTTCCCATTTCGAGCATCGCTTCGCGCTCACTGCCGCGTCGCTCGAAGAGCTCCTGGATGGGCTGCGCAATTTCACGGATGGCAATGCAAGCCGCAATTTTCCGGTCGGCAAAACTACATCTCATGTTCCGCGAATAGCCTTCCTGTTTGCCGATCACTCCTCGCTGTCCGCGAACACGAGACGCGAGCTGTACGACACAATTCCCGTATTCCGCGCAACGATCCAGCGATGCGAAGAAGTCTTGCTCGGGAAGACACCGCGTCCATTGAGCTCGTTGCTCTATGCAGATCCCGGTGAGCCGGTCTCTGCACTTGCTTCGGAATTTTTGCCGGTTGCTTCCTTCGCGATACAGTACGCGCTGGCGGAAGTATGGCGCTCCTGCGGTTTGCAGCCGGCACTCGTTCTCGGAACGGGCACGGGAGAGTGCATTGCGGCATGCTGCGCGGGCGTCGTCAGCATGGAAGACGCTCTTTTGTTCCTGATCGAGCTCGGCCAAAGGAATCACCCTCAAGTTGAGGAACTCGCCCGCCAGCTCAAACCCCATCCAGCAACGGTTCCGTGGTTTAGCTTCGGATCACAGCAGAATTCAGCGCCCGTCTGGCTGCAAAGCCTTGCATCGGTAGCTCTGCCGCTTTCCGAATTGCAGAAAGAGAATTGCTCTGGATATTTAGCGATGGCACCGCCGTCGGCCTTCGAAGAATTCGACAAGTTAGCCGTCAAATTCCCTGGCCCGCGCTTCGCCAGTTGGCACGCCGATCCGGATGGCAGCCGCGCTCTTCTTGAAGCAGCTGCAGGACTATACGTTCTCGGCTGTGAGTTCGATTTCAGCACATTCTATGGCCCCCCAGCACGCATGGTTAGTCTGCCCACCTATCCCTTTGAGCGGGAGCGCTACTGGTTCGATGCGGAAGAGAGCGCCGATTCTCCCTTCGCCGCTCCCATGTCGGAGGCTCGCCAGCCAGACCGCAACGAAGAATGGCTATACGAACTCGCATGGGTGCCACACCCGCTTTCTGAACAATCCGCGGCACAGAATTTTTCCGGCCTCGTGGATGAGACCGCAGCACTGCAGCCCACCAGGGCCGTTCTGCATGTCGACGGAGCGGGCACACGGCTTCAGGAAATTTGCGCAGGCTACGCGCGCACGATACTTGAGCAGCTCGGGTGGAAGCTGTCGGTGGGCAAAGAGTGCACACTCGATACGCTTTGCCGTGAGTTGAGGATTGCTCCGGGGCGCGACCGCATTCTGAAACGGCTGCTTGGCATCCTTGTCGAAGCCGGTCTGTTGAAGCGCAACGGCGAGTTTTATCGCTGCACCGGCCTCATCGACGAAGCCGATCCAGACTCGGAACTCTCCGCGCTGAAGGCGCTCTTTCCGGAGATTGAGACCGAACTCGCCATCCTGAAGCGTTGTACCGGCCGCACCGCCGCCGTTCTGCAGGGCGCCTGCGACCCCATGCAGCTGGTATTTGCCGAAGGGTCCATTCAGGAGGCGGAGCAGATTTACCAGAACTCCCCCTTGTGTCGCTTCTTCAACAACACGGCTCAGGAGATCATCGCGCGCGCCGTTAGGCAGAGCACTGGCCGCCCTGTGCGCGTCCTTGAAATCGGCGGCGGCACGGGCGCAACGACGGCTTTCGTTTTGCCTGCCATCGCACAAGAAAACATCGAGTACACGTTCACGGATATCTCCCCAGTATTCCTCACCCGTGCGCGCGAGAAATTCCAGAACTTCACTGGCGTTCACTACAAGCTACTCAACATTGAGCGCTCCCCGCTTGAGCAGGGCTTTCCGGCGGCCGGATACGATATCGTCCTCGCCGCCAACGTGCTGCATGCAACGCGAGATCTGCGGCAAACCGTCGCTCATGCCCGCCAACTGCTCCGGCCGTGCGGCCTGCTCATGCTGATCGAGGGAGTGCGGCCCGATCGCTGGCTCGACATGACATTCGGCCTCACTGATGGCTGGTGGCGGGTTGCCGATCGTGACCTCCGCCCGGAGCATCCGCTGATCTCCGCCGAGATGTGGCAGGCGCTTTTTCGCGAGCATGGCATGGGCGTGAGCCGCGCGCTCCAGTATGAGACAAACGACGGCACGCCATCGCAGCAGGCTGTCATGTTAGCCTGCGCGGATGAGGTTGAAAGTGCCACGCGGCCGGCATCCGATCCGGCAAAACGATGGCTGATTGTCTCCGATGAGTCCGGGATTGGCGTCGCGTTGGCAAAGTTGTTAAGCAAGAGTGGCGAGCATTGTGAGCTGGTCCCTCAAAAGGATTTCCTCGAAAAGCCGGATTCCGCGTTGCACGCCCTCCGCCGGCAATGGCCGGATGCCGCCTTCGAGATCGTCTATCTCTGCGGAGTGGATGCGCGTGAGTTTTCTGATGCGGAGCGAAACATTCAGCTCTGCATGCAGATGCCGGTTCGGCTGATGCAGGCCGTCGCGCAAGATACGCGTGGCATGACGCAGCTCTGGCTCGCCACGCGCGGAGCGCAGAACACCATTTCCTATGCGCCGACCGCGGCCGGAGCTTTCCAAGCCATGCTCTGGGGGGCCGGGCGCGTATTCGGCCTTGAACATTCGGATAAGTCGCGACGTCTCATCGATCTCGATCCCGATCGTACCGCCGAGGAAAATGCGGCCGATCTGCTGAGAGAAATACGGCATGAAGATGTTGAAGACCAGGTCGCCCACCGTCGTGGAGAGCGTCTCGTGCCGAGATTGAAGCATGCCCCGGTCACAATCCTTGAAAGCGTTCCGGAAAGATTGCGGGCCGACGCCTCCTATCTAATCGTGGGCGGCTTGGGCAGTGTAGGGCTCGAAGTCGCGAGATGGGCTGCAAAGAACGGTGCAGGACACCTCGTGCTCTTGAGCCGGAGCGGTCTTAAACAGGATGGAAACCGTGCCCGCGCCGTCGAAGAAATCCGGGCGTCGGGAACTCCTGTCACCGTGATTGCCGGCGATGTTGCTTCTACTGAAGCCATGCAGCGGGTGTTCGCTCTTTTTGGGAGCGACTGCCCTGAGCTTGGCGGGATTTTCCACGTCGCTACAGCTCAAAGCGTTGCAGAGATTGCAGACCTTTCCGAACAGCAGGTTGCAGAGATGCTGCGCCCAAAGGTCCTGGGCGCATGCTTGCTTCATGAGTGGACCAGAGATCGAGCCTTGGACTTCTTCATTGCGTTTTCTTCCACCACCGCGCTGCTTGGTTCGCAGGGAATGGCGCACTACGCAGCGGCAAATCAGTTTCTCGACACCTTCGCCTTCTCCCGCCGTGCACAGGGGTTGCCGATGCTGACCGTAAACTGGGGCGCGTGGGAGCAAGTGCAGGGGGCCTCGCCCATGGCCACCTCACGTCTTCGGCAGATGGGACTGCTCGCCATGAACTCGGCGGCGGCCCTCGAGTGGATGCCGAAACTGATTGCATCGTCCTCCGCGAACGTCATGATCGCAGACGTGAACTGGACGACGCTGAAGTCCATCTATCAGGCGCGGCGGATCCGTCCGATGCTGTCTGAGGTGGGCGAGACAGCTCCCGCAGCGCGGTCGGCGGCCGCTCCGCCGCCCGTTTTCAGGATGATGAGGGAAGAGCGCGAACATTTTGTGGAACAGTCCGTCATCTCGGCATCCGCAAAGGTGCTGGGCTTCCGGGTCGGCGAAGTTCCGCCGCTCGATGTTCCTCTCACGGACCTCGGCCTCGACTCGTTGATGGCAGTGGATCTGAGAAACCGGCTGCAGACGGCGCTCGGGCGCGAGCTGCCCCCAACCATCGTCTTCGATTACCCCACAATCGCGGCACTGACCGGGGTGCTGGAAACGATGCTGTGGGCAACCGACGGCAACGGCCATCGCGATGCACTGCATCTGCAGGATGAAATTCGCATATGAGACCTCTGATAGATTTCCTCGGCGAGCTTCGCGCGAAAGGGGTCGCACTCACACTCGATGGCGACTCTCTTCGCTGTGCCGCGCCGCCTGGAGTTCTCGATGCTGCGCTGAAGGCAGAGCTGTTGCAGCAGAAGCCTGCCATCGTCTCATTCCTGCGGGCATCGCAGCACTCAGTTCGCGCTCACGAGCCGGTGCTTGCCAAAGTGGACCGTTCCGGCCCGCTCCCGCTTTCCTTCGCGCAGCAGCGGCTCTGGTTTCTCCATCAGCTCGATCCTGAGAGCACGGTCTATAACATCGGCGCTGCGGTTGAACTCACCGGTTCGTTGAATATTCCGGCGCTCGAAAATGCCCTCCGGATGATCATTCGTCGCCATGAAAACCTCCGGACCTCTTTTCTGCAAGTCGACGGAATACCGCAGACGCGCATTCAGCAGGACGTCGAGTGGTTGCTGAAAGTCATCGATGCCCGGCATCTTGCAGGCGCCGGCGCGAGGCCAGAGCTGCTTCGCTATGCAGCGGGCCTGATCCGGGAGCACTTAGATATTGCTCATGCGCCGCTCTTCCGCGCGAATGTGCTGACCACCGGTCCGGAAAATCACATCCTGGTGTTCACTCTCCACCACATCATCTTCGATGGCTGGTCCATTGGCGTCTTCGGTCAGGAGATGACCGAGCTCTACCGCGCCTATAGTTCCGGCGAAACCCCGCTGCTCGCCCCGCTTACGCTTCAATATGTCGACTTCGCTGCCTGGCAGCGGAAGTGGCTGGAGGCGGGAGAACTCGACCGGCAGCTCGCGTATTGGAAGAAGCAGCTCGCCGGTTCTCCGCCTGTGGTCGCGTTTCCGCCGGATCACCGCCGGCCCGTGGCGGAGTTGTTTCGCGGCACACGATCGAAATTGGTTGTGTCCGAGGAACTGACCTCTGCGCTCGAGACCATCAGCCAGCGCCACGGGGTCACGTTATTCATGGTTCTGCTTGCCGCCTTCAAGGTATTGCTGGCGCGGTACACGGGTCTGGAGGACATCGTCGTCGGATCGCCCTCGGCTAGCCGCACGCGAACCGAGCTCTATCAGATGATGGGCTTCTTCGTGAACAACCTCGTTTTGCGCACAGACCTGAGCGGTAATCCGAGCTTCAGTGAGCTGTTGACCCGCGTGCGCGAAGTAACACTGCGCGCCTACGAGCATCAGGATGTTCCCTTCGACCAACTGGTTCAGGCGCTACGGCCGGAACGCTCGCTCGATCACTCGCCGCTCTTCCAGACCATGTTCATCATGCAGAATTTTCCGGTAGATCAATTGAAGCTGCCTGGTCTCCAAGCGAAACCTGTAGAACTCGAAGTGGATACAGCGCGCTTCGATCTCACCTTGGAAGCCTTCCCGCGTAAAGGCGCGCTCGACGTTTTCTTCGATTACAACAGTGACCTGTACAACGCAGGAACGATTGATCGCCTGCAGCAACACTATCTCACCGTGCTGCGCGCTGTGGTTTCGGACGCAAATGTAAAGATCGCCGATATTCCCTTGCTCTCCGCTCCGGAGCGGAACAAGCTGCTCTACGAATGGAACAGCACACAGAAAGACATTCCGGCCGAGCTATGTTTCCACCAGCAATTTGAGAAATATGCCTGGGCAGCGCCGGATCGCGTGGCGGTAAAGGCGGGGCATGCGGCGATCACCTACGGTGAGCTGGATAAAAAGGCCAACCGTATCGCCGCGGCGCTTCGCGCAAGAGGTGCCGGGCCGGAAAAGCTCGTCGCAATTTTCGAGGAGCGCGGCATCGATCTCGTCGCCGCCATGCTCGGCGTCGCCAAATCGGGTGCGGCATACGTGCCGCTCGATCCCGCATATCCCAAGGGCCGTATCGAAAACATCCTTGAAGATGCGCAGCCCGTCGCGGTCCTCACGTCAAGCGGACTCTTGGACTTGCTACCCGCGTCCTTGGGAGAAAGCGTGTGCCTTCTCGACAATGGGCTGCACCAGCCGCCGGATGCGCCTCTGACCTCTGCTGCTGTGAGTCAAAGCAACCTCGCGTACGTCATCTTCACTTCGGGATCGACCGGGAAGCCCAAAGGGGTACAGATTCCCCACCGCGCGCTGCTCAACTTCCTTGAGTCCATGCAGAAGGAGCCTGGATTCTCAGCCGCCGACGTTCTGCTCGCCGTAACCACGGTATCGTTCGACATAGCTGGTCTCGAGCTGCTGCTGCCGCTGTATACCGGCGGTACCGTCTGTATTGCGCTCGAACCCGGCAATCCGGAAGCTCTGCTTCACGATCTGGCGCGCTACCGTCCCACGGTGATGCAGGCCACGCCTGCCACATGGAAGCTGCTGATCGCCGCCGCATGGCAGGGAGATGCGCGCATGAAAATCCTTTGTGGCGGAGAAGCCATGGAGCCTGCCCTCGCGCGCTCGCTGCTCGTTCGCTCGGAGGAGCTGTGGAATATGTACGGCCCCACCGAGACCACGATCTGGTCGGCCGCATACCGCGTGGAATCCGCAGAGCACGCGGCGATTCCGGTCGGACGTCCCATCCAGAACACTTCGTTCTATGTCCTGGACAGAGTGGGCCAGCCGGTTCCGGAAGGCGTGGCCGGTGAACTGTGGATCGGCGGCGAAGGTCTCGCTCGCGGATATCTGAATCGTCCCGAGCTGACTGCGGAACGGTTCGCGTTCTGTCCCTTTGGTCAGGATCCGGATGCGCGGATGTACCGGACCGGCGATCTGGTTCGTTATCGAATTGACGGCACACTAGACTTCTACGGACGCCTCGATCATCAGGTGAAGCTGCGCGGTTTTCGCATCGAGCTGGGCGAAATTGAGAATTCATTGCGCAACTGTGAAGGCGTTCTGGATGCCGTCACGCTGGTTCGCGATGACGGAGGCGAAAAGCGCCTCGTCGCCTACGTGATCTATGCCGGAGATGAGCCGCCGTCGCACTTCGCCGTGCGCGACCGGCTCCGCGAGAACCTTCCTGAATACATGGTTCCCGGCACCATCGTCTTTCTGAAGGAGTTTCCGCGCCTTCCCAACGGCAAGCTCGACCGCTCCTCGCTTCCGGCTCCCCAGCGCTCGAGCGAAGGACAAGCTACCTTCCATGTGCCGGCCACCGGGCTGCAGCAGACCGTGGCTCAGGTCTTCCGCGATGTGTTATCAGTCGAGCGTGTCGGTCTCGACGACAACTTCTTTGACATCGGAGCGCACTCTCTTCAGATGGTCAAGGCACATGCAGATCTGAATCAACGGATCGAAAGGCCCATCTCGTTGATCAGCTTTTTTCAATATCCCAACGTTCGAGCCCTCAGCACTTTCATTGAGCAGTCTGGCGAGAACGCGTCCAAGTTCGCGGCCAAAGCCGCTGATATTTGAGGTGAAGCACTGATGAAGCGAGCACAAACAGCAGGCGTAGCACTCGTCGGAATGGCAGGCCGGTTTCCAGGAGCCAGTAATCCGCGGGAGCTATGGCAGAACCTCACCGAAGGACGAGAGGCTGTCGCCTTTGCCTCCCGCGAGGAGCTGATTGCTGCCGGGGTAAGGCCTGACCTGATCGATAATCCGGACTATGTACCCGCGTCCAGCACAATACGAGATCCCGATTATTTCGATGCCGGCTTTTTTGGATTCAGTGCGCGCGAAGCCGAAATCATAGATCCGCAGCAGCGCGTTTTTCTGGAATGTGCATGGGAAGCGATCGAGGATGCAGGCTGCAATGTAGCGGAGTATGAAGGGGCGGTCGGCGTATTTGCCGGCGTCGGCATGAACGGCTACATCGTCAACAACCTGCTCAGCCGCCCTGAAATTCTCGCCTCTGTTGGCTTTTATCAGGCAATGGTCGCCAACGACAAAGACTTTCTCTGCAGCCGCGTTGCCTACAAGTTGAATCTGAGAGGGCCTGCGGTTGGCGTTCAGGCTGCCTGCTCTACTTCGCTCGTTGCCGTAGAGATGGCTTTTGAGAGCCTCTTGCGAGGCGAATGCGACATGGCGCTCGCCGGAGGCGTTTCCATCTCGCTGCCTCAGCCGCTCGGGTATCTGTATATGCCGGGCATGATTCTGTCGCGCGACGGACACTGCCGCGCGTTCGACGCTGATGCATGCGGTACTGTCCCCGGTGCCGGCGCAGGCGTTGTTGTGTTGAAGCGGCTGCAAGACGCCATCGACGCCGCCGACCACATCTACGCGGTCATCCGTGGTGCAGCAATCAACAACGATGGAGCCGCAAAGGTCGGGTATTCCGCGCCAAGCGTTCAGGGGCAGCAGGCCGTGATCCGGAAGTCGATGGAGATGGCAGGTTTCGACCCAGCGTCGATCAGATATGTGGAGACGCACGGCACAGGAACAGAAGTTGGCGATCCCATCGAATTCACCGCACTCACCAAAGCCTTCGAAGCGGCTGCGCAGAACACCGGATCATGTGCCCTGGGTGCGTTGAAGACCAACATCGGTCATCTCGATACAGCAGCCGGTGTCGCCGGGTTCATCAAGGCGTCGCTCGCGATCAAGCATCGATTGATCCCGCCTACACTGCACTTCACCAATCCGAATCCACTGATCGACTTTGGCAAGTCGCCCTTCTACGTGAACTCCACACCTGTTCCATATCGTGGAGAAGAGCCATTTCGCGCCGGCGTAAACTCGTTCGGCATAGGGGGAACCAATGCTCACGTCTCGCTCGAAGAAGCGCCGGTAGCCACTTCCGATCCGGCCCAGCACCCCCAACTGATCGTGCTTTCGGCAAAGACTGCCACCGCGCTGGACCGGCGCATGTCCCAGCTTCGCGAACAGCTGGACCAGACACCGGACGCAAATCTTGCAGACGTAGCGTTTACGCTGCAAACCGGGCGGCAGCGCTTCCAACATCGCCAGGCGCTCCTTGCGCAAAATGTAGATCACCTCAAGCAACAACTCGGAAATGTACAGTCCGCTGAGCTGAAAAAGCTCCGGGCGGAAGCTGCCCTCTCCGATGCGCCTCCAATTGCCTTTCTCTTACCGGGGCAGGGCGCGCAATACATCAACATGGGGCGCGACCTCTACCAGAGCGTGCCGCTGTTTCGCGAGCTTGTTGATCATTGCGCGGAGACGCTTCAGCCGCATCTCGGGCTTGATCTGCGCAACGTGCTCTACCCTAGCGCCGATGACCAGAAGCAGGCAGAGCATCTCCTCGGGCAAACGTCCATCACGCAGCCCGCCATCTTCACCATTGAATACGCGATCGCACGGCTATGGCTGCAGTGCGGCATCACTCCCGCCGCCATGATCGGACACAGTGTTGGCGAATACGTTGCCGCATGTCTTGCTGGCGTCTTCTCTTTGGAAGAGGCGCTCGCATTGATTGCGGAACGCGGAAAGCTCATCCAGTCCATGCCATCCGGAGTGATGCTCGCCGTCTCCCTTTCTGAGCAGGACCTTGCTCCGTTGCTGTCTCCCATGCTTTCTATCGCAGCCATCAACTCCGATAACCAGACGGTCGCCTCGGGACCGGAGGAGAGCATTCAGGAGCTCGAAGCTGTTCTGAATAAAAAGAAAATTGTTTGTCGAAGACTGAAAACTTCGCATGCATTTCACTCGCCCATGATGGATGTGATCGTCGAGCCGTTCGTTGAGCGGGTGCGCCAGGTGAAGCTGCATGCCCCTGGCCTTCGTTATCTCTCGAATGTTTCCGGCACATGGATCACACCTGCCCAGGCGACCGATCCATCATATTGGGGCGCCCACCTTCGGAACGCGGTCCGCTTTGCAGATTGCGCACGCAATCTCCTGCGCGAATCCGATTATGTTCTGCTTGAGGTCGGCCCGGGAGAGACTCTGGGTTCGCTGGTTCGCGCGCAGGCCGGACCGCAGATTCAAAAAGCGATCGTCTCCTCCATGCGCCATGCGCTCGCCTCTGCGAACGATCATGAGCACTGGCTCACTGCGCTGGGAAAACTATGGCTGAAGAATGTACGCATAGACTGGAAGGCCCTGCACGCAGGCCATCGCCGCCTCCGTGTACCCCTTCCGACGTATCCCTTTGAACGTCAGCGGTACTGGATTGAGCCTGCGAAGGTCGCTCCGCCTTCCGCATCAGAGTCTCTCCTCAAGAAGCCGGATATCGCAGACTGGTTCTACATTCCATCGTGGAAGAAGACGCTGACCGGCCCATTGCAGAAGGCGAGCGCGCGCAGCGGTGACTGGCTCGTGTTTACGGAGGACGACGCGTTCTCTCGCCAGCTTGTAGCCCGGCTCAGTGCCCATGGCGCCGTCGTCGAAGTGCAGGCCGGGCCAGCCTATCATTCAGATCCAAACCGATACGAACTTCGTCAGGACAAGCGAGAGGACTATCAAAGGCTCTTGAGAGATCGGATGGCCCGGCAATTGTGGCCAGACCGGATCGTATACCTCTGGAACCCCAAGAGTCCGGATTGTGGCATTCCCGCTGCGATGGCTCTGCTGCAGACCCTCGAAGAGGAAAACCCCGGTGCCCCCATCGAACTGAATGTCATCGCGGACCGCGCGTACAGCGTCCTCAACGAGCGCATCTCTTCGCCGGCTCATGCTGCACGGAATGCATTCTGGAGAGTTGCGGTTCTCGAATATCCCAACATCCGTTCACGCATTCTCGATCTCGACCTCAGCTCCAATCCATCAACTGCAGCCGATCAACTCATTCCAGAACTCCATAGCCCAGCATGCAATGAGACGATCGCCTATCGCGGCGGCGCTTCCCGATGGAAGCAAATCTATGAGCCTGTCCGGGTCGAGCACCCAGAGGTTTTCACATCGGACAGCAGCGTGGCACTTCGTGATCGCGGCACATATGTCATCACCGGTGGCCTCGGCGGAATCGGATTGGTCTTGGCCCGTCATATCGCGGCTAAAACGCGGAGCCGAATTGTCCTGATCTCCCGGACTCCTCTACCGCTAGAGGCAGACAGGCCGTCCTTGATAGCATCGCCCGGTACTGCCGATGATGTGAAGGCAAAGATTCGCGGCATGCAGGCCGTGATTGACGCGGGCGGGCAGCCAGTCGCCATGCAGGCGGATGTCTCCGATGCAGGCGCCATGAACAATGTCATGGCGGAGATTCGTGACCGCTACGGTGCGATTCATGGAATCGTCCATGCGGCTGGCGGCGCCGGATCGGGCATGATCCAGATAAAGACAAGCGAGGAGGTTCATTCAGTTCTTTCGCCCAAAGTCGAGGGAACGGAATGGATACGCGAGCAGCTCGGTGCCGCAGACCTGGACTTCATCATGCTCTGCTCTTCGATTAGCGCAATCCTGCCGTACTTCGGGTTATCCGACTATGCGGCTGCGAACGCGTACCTGGACGGCTTTGCCGCTGCGCACGACGATCCCGCCGGCACTCGCGTGTTCTCTGTGAACTGGGATACATGGCGCGAAGTGGGCATGGCGGTCCATGCGGAGGTCCCTGCCGCACTCGCGCACCTCCGTGAAGATCGCTTGAAGCATGGGATCCTGCCGGAGGAGGGCGCTGAGGTCTTCGACCGGATACTCGCAACCGGGGTCACGCAATTTCTAGTGTCCACGCGCGATGTCGCAGCCCTGCAGCGGCTCGAGGCAGCAGCCGTCGCCAATGCCGCGCCATCTCTGTCTTCACCGCTGAATGAAAATGGCAAGAACGGACCGGAACCGAAGGTAGAATTGCCGCCGGTTGCCGAGGAAGAAATTGAAGCCTTCATCATCAGCCTGTGGCGGGAACTGCTTGGCGTGAATACCATTGCGCTTCACGACAACTTCTTCCAGTTGGGAGGTCACTCGCTGATGGGCACACAGGTGCTGTCGCGAGTTCGCGAGCGATTCCGCGTCAATCTGCCCTTGCGCAGTGTCTTTGAAGCGGCGACCCCGGCCGAACTGGCTGAGAGAATTCGAGTCATGCGCTGGGCCGTAAGTCCAGGCGCCCCAACCATAGAGGTCGAGCGCGAAGAAATCGAGATTTAGCAGCACGCATTGCGCTCTAACGAGCGCGCGTGAAGCCAGCTTTGATCTAGTACTGCGTCAGTGTGCCTTCCTTGCGTCCCCGCCGCACCGCAGCAGCAAAAATAGCAACACTGGCAGGTAAAAGAACCGCAGCCATCACGGCGAGCGTACCGACCGGTTTCGCCACCGTTGCAATTGTGCCGCCTTTGAGTATCGTCAACCGCAGCGCATCCAGAGAGTAGGTGATGGGTACCAGAAACGAAATCTTCTGCATCCACGAAGGCATCACATCAATCGGGAAGTAAGCTCCGCCCAGAATGCTGCCAAAGCCCCCCAGCACCCACGTGATAGGGTCGCCCTTTTTGAGCCAGACGATCGCCGATGCCGACAGGACTCCGAAGGCTACGAAGATGGCAACCGAAACGATCAGCACCAGAATGGTCGCTGGCACATTCATCTGGGTCAGATCGACATGAAACAGCAGTACGCCCCCTACAAAAATGAGAAGCAGTTGCACGGCGCCTGAGATCAGGCTGTACAGCGAAGACATCAGCACAACCGCGATGCAGCCGGTCTGGCTGCAGAGCATTGCTTCCAGGCACCCGGTGACCTGCGCATTGCGGATCGATTCGGAAAACATCCGCAGCATAAGATCGAAATACCGCGCAAACGCCACACCCACCAGCGCAAACGGGAAGTATTTGGTGCCGTACTTGCCCAGCGATGCGGAGGCCCCCGGACTGATGAGCTGTCCGATGAAGTGAAACACCACCAGGAGCATAATCGCTTCAAACAGGCCCATGACGAAGGCCGCCTGGTAGCCCGATTCGATGCAGAAGTCCCGCTTGATGAAGGCCAGCGCTTTATGGAATAGCATTTTCATAGGTCCGCTCATCGCTCATGCAGCGCCGGTAGTACTGCAGCAGAGTGGTTCCGTCCGACGTTATGCCTTCAATCGAATCGAAGCCTCGCAACTGGCCACCTTCGATCACCATGACCTTATTGCAGAGTGTCATGGCTTCCTCAATCCGGTGAGTGGCAATCAAAAGAGTCTTGTGGGAATGCTGCTGGATATCCGAGAGAATGAACTCCACCATTTCGTCACAGGCAACAGGATCGAGCGCTCGGGTGGGCTCATCCAGGATGAGTATGTCCGGATCTGCGATCAGCACACGCGCCAGCGCCAGCCGCTGTTTCATGCCGGAGCTATACGCCGACACAGGTTTGTTGCCGGCGTGCTCCAGGCCGACCAGTTGAAGCAGCTCGCGTATTCGGTCGCGAAGATGTGGGCCGGACAGATTGTCCAGCGCTCCGAAAAACTCCAGGTTCTGTTGTCCGCTCAAGCGCCAGAAGAAGCTTCGCTCCTCGTTGAACACAAAGCCCACCGATTTTCGAGCGGCTCCATTTTGGGTGTGCGTGTTCAACCCGTTAACGATGATCTCGCCCTCGCTGGGATACAGCAGGCCGCCGATGAGTTTGAGCAGCGTTGTCTTCCCAGCGCCGTTGGGTCCCATCACGGCTATGCGGTTGCCCGCCTCAACGTCAAGCGACACGTGTTTCAATGCGGTGAACGACCGGCGCGGGGTTAAAGGCGAAAGCACCCATTCCCGATAGCGCTTCACAATCGGGAAGCGCATCGTCACATCCCGCACACTTACCACCATCTTGTTCCGCGCCTGCCGCGCCAGGGCAGCCAGAGAGGGAACTGCGGTGCTCAATACATCATCCAGGTCGTTCACACTGCATGGACCTCGGTTCGTTCGAGCTTCCCGATGCGCCGTTCTGTAGTGAACCCTTCCGTCGATCGGAGAATCGCCTGGGCGACATCCTGCCCATAAACCTTCAGCACCGTGGTGTGATCCCCAGGCACCGTGTACACATCCAGCCCCGCCTTCGCAAAGCCTGTCCATCCCAGGTCACGTTGCCGGCGCCCTTCCTCCTGATTCACGATCAGCGTGATTCGCCCTGAGTAACCCTTAGGCGCATGCGAGTTCAACTGACGCTGATATGCGATCATCGATCGATAAAACGGGTCGTTCACGTAAAGCTTTCGGTGTATTAGTTGGCGAATCGCCGCGCCTCTTTTGGGGCCCGCATAAGCAATCTCAGAAAGAACGCTGATGATGTGGCGAATCCTCTGCCGCATGGAATGAATGTGCAACAGAAGCGTACGTAATGAGCTGGGCCGCGCCGTATCCAGCAGGATCATCAGCTTCACCTCGTCGCCCTGCTGCTGAAGCAATTGCGCTACTTCGAGCGCAGCGATCCCTCCGAGACACCAGCCGCCGATCATATAGGGTCCGCTGGGCTGCACCGCCCGTAGTCCGGCAACGAATTCGTCCGCCATTTCTTCCACTGTGGCATACGTGTCTTTGCCTTCGAGCCAGCGAGGCCGCAGCCCAAACAACGGTTGATCCATGCCGAGATGGGGTGCTAATTGTGACAACGCCAAAAACGTATCGTCCGGAGTTCCATAACCGGCCACCATGAATAGAGGAGTCCGTCCGCCCCGGGGCTGTACCGGAACCATGCAACTCCATTCCGGCACCTCGCTTGTGTAGCGATAGCCTTGCGTCGCTGCGTCGTAGGAGATGTGGCTGGCAAGCTCGGCAACCGTGGGATGAAGAAAGATACAGCGCAATGGCAGATTTGTATCGATGGCTGCCCGCATGCGGGAGAGCAAACGTACCGCGGCTAGCGAATGGCCGCCCAACTCAAAGAAATTATCGGACACGCCAACCCGATCGACATCCAACACCTCGCGCCAGATCTCGGTCATGGTCAACTCAAGCTGATTGCAAGGCGGTACATAGCGCGCCGGAGGAGCCCCATTGGACATAGTGGGATTCGCTTGCGCCTGGAGGGAATCGGACGTTCGCCGCGGCCGGTACTCCGGGGCCAGCAGCGCCTTACGGTTCACCTTACGATTCGGGCTGAGCGGGAATTTCTTAAGTTGTACGAACCACGATGGGACCATGTACTCCGGAAGGAAAGTTCGCAGCGCTTTTCGCAATCCGCCTGCATCGGGAGCAGCGCTATCGGCAATTGTCATGTAGGCCGTCAGTTGCGGATCGTCGAGGTTGTCCTCCCGGACAATCACCACGGCCTGCGAGACTCCCGATTGTTTTTCCAGTGCTGCTTCTATCTCACCCAGCTCTATCCGATATCCCCGAACTTTCACCTGGTGGTCGATGCGGCCTTTGTACTCAAGGCGGCCGCCGGGCAGTCTTCGCGCCAGGTCGCCGGTCCGGTAGAGACGCTTACCATTATGAGACGCGCTGGACACGAACCGTTCCGCTGTCAGTTCATCACGACGCAGATAGCCTCGCGCCAATCCATCGCCGCCGATGTAAAGCTCTCCGGCTACTCCGGGTGGCACAAGATGGCCGTACGTATCGAGCAGATGGATCTGCGTATTCCCGATCGGACGCCCGATCGAAATCTGCTCGCTCGACGGCGAGAGCCGCTCCAGCGTGGACCAGATAGTTGTTTCCGTCGGACCGTACAGGTTCCATACCTCTGCTCCGGTGGCTACCAATTGTCTGGCCAGCGATGCAGGCAGAGCTTCGCCTCCGCACAGCACCTTCAGACCCGGTGTGCCACGCCAGCCGCACTCCAGTAGAATGCGCCAGGTCGCAGGAGTCGCCTGCATCAATGTGATTCCCGCGTCCTTCAGCATCCCGGTCAATGCATTTCCATCGGCTATAGCCGCGCGCGGTGCAATTACCACCCGCGCCCCGCTCACCAGGGGCAGGTACAATTCCAGCCCGGCGATATCGAAGGAAAAGGTGGTGATGGCCAGCAGCCGATCAGAGGAGCGCATGCCCGGCTCGCGCTGCATGGAGAAGAGAAAATTGACCAGCGCTCGATGGCCGATCTCGACGCCCTTGGGTTTTCCCGTGGACCCCGAAGTGTACAAGACATAGGCGATGTCATCTGGTGGCGATAAAGAATCCGGCGGCCTCGCGCCTTCGCACTCTAGCCATTGCCGGTCGCGGTCCAGGCAAATTAGGGCGGGAACATCGGAGGGAAGCCTGCTTAACAGGCGGCTCTGCGTCACAAGCACACTGGCTGCCGAATCCTCCAGCATGAACGCCAGGCGGTCGCTGGGAAATTCAGGGTCCAACGGAAGATACGCGCCGCCCGCTTTCCACACTGCCAGAGGAGCAATCACCAAATCGGCAGTTCGGTCCAAACAGAGCGCAACCAGACTGCCCTGTGTGACGCCCATCTCGCGAAGCTGGTGGGCCAGACGGTTCGACGATTCGCTCAATTCCCGATAGGTCAGCCGCTCTTTGCCTGCCACCACTGCAATCGCGTCCGGTGACGCGCTCGCTTGCTGCTCTATCCACTCGTGCGAGCAAAGGCCGGGTATAGAAAGTGCCGGACCGTTGTACCGGCCGAACCACTCTGCCTCCTGAGCAGCCGTGACTACAGATAGGCGCTCGACCGCTGTATCCGGATGCGCGGCGATCTCCGCCGCCAGCGTTTCATAGCATCCAGCAATTCCGGCGATGGTTTCCGGCTCAAACAACATTGGGTTGTATTCGAGATTGCCCCCGATAATGCCATTCGACTCCCACATATACAACGTCAAGTCGAAATCGGTGCCCCCGCTGATCACTTCGTACTCAGACGATGCGGGCGTGTTCTGCAAAATGAAAGCGGTCTGAAAAAGCGGAGACCGCGAGAGCTTTCGTTCCGTGAGCAGTTCGTTCACGAGTCTTTCGAACGGAATGTCTGCGTGGCTCAAAGACTCAAGAACAGTAACCCGAACCCGGGCCAGCAGGTCCCTTGCGGTTACCCCATTGGGAATTTGCGTGCGGAGCACATGCGTGTTGATGAAACAGCCGATGACCTGCTCAAATTCGGAGTGGCGGCGCGTCGAAACCGGAGTGCCGACCACAATGTCACTCTGCTTCGTATACCGGAATAGCAGCGTTTTGAAGACTGCCAGCAGGATCATGAAGAGCGTAGCGCTCTCGTCGCTGGCAAGGCTCTTTAGCGACTGCGAAGTCGATGCATTCAGCTGGAATCGATGCAGCCTGCGTTCATGCACAATCGACTCTGGCCGGGGATGATCCAGAGGCAGATCGAGCTGCGAAGGTGCCCCCTTCAGCTTTGCCTTCCAGTAATCAAGCTGCGACGCCAACTCCCCGGAAGCATCCCGCTCCCGCTCCCACACGGCAAAATCGGCGTACTGCATTGGAAGCGGCTGCGGTTCTGGAGAGCCCCCCGTCAGGCAGGCTTCATAGCAGGACTGCAGTTCTCTGAAGAAGATGCCGATCGACCACGCGTCGCAAAGAATATGGTGCATCGTCAGGACGATGCACTGGTCCCCGGAGAACCGGACCAGCGAAATACGAAACAGCGGCCCGGTCATCAGATCAAACTTCTGCGTTAACGACGCTTCGGCGACAGAATGCAGAGCCACAGCGCTGGCTGCCCGGTCAAGCTCGCCGAAGTCATGCACAGCTAATTCCGGATAGACACCCTTCTGAATCACCTGAACGGGAGCCCCGTTCACTTCAGGGAAACTCGTCCGCAGCACCTCATGCTTATCAACCACGGCACGGAGAGCGAATCGTAGTGCGTGAGTATCGACGGCCGGCCCAACATGCCGGCACGCCGTGATGTTGTAGGCCGTTGTCTCCGGTTCAAGACTCTGCAGAAACCAGAAGCGCTCCTGTGCAAATGACAACGGGATATCGCCGTCAACGGCGGAGCGTCGCGGTAGCGAGGACCCCTGGGAGTTTGCAGGACTGAGGACTCGGATCAGGTCTGGTTTATGAGCCGCAATGCGTTGTGCCAGTTCCTGTGTGAGCTGTCCCTTTGGAGCATTGCAACGCAACTGATCGCCTTCGACAGAAAGTCGAATATCGAGTGCTTGCAGATCTGAAAGCAACGATTCTGCGCTCACAGTGTATTCGCTCACATCTGGCCCTCCTGCCTTCGAGAGGGAACAAGGGCCATAACTTGGAACCAAGTCTGCAATTTCGGCCTGCCTGCAACGTCAGGCCCAGCCTAAATTGTGGGAATTGCCAACGAGCCTGACGGTTTGCTCGAAGACGGAGTGTTGGAACGGAAATCCTTCAATCGGCCTGGTAACCTGGCCTGCAATCCTTTGCGCCCTCTCGGGTCGTCTGTCTTCATTTTGCGGTTCTCTCGGAACCAAAATACGTAAAAGTACGTTACTAAATCTGGCGGAAAATTTATCTACGAAATCTCTCTCCAAACATCACCTTCGGATTACGGTCCGTTGTTTCGGTAACCTTGTGCCCCCTCTCAAGGTGTTATTGCGCGCCCGTTAGACAGGCAAGAAATACGGGAAATGAAGTGCCCGCGAACCAGGCTGTACTCTAGCAGGGCCGCCCGCAGCCGGCAGTAACACTCTTTGTGTAGATAACAGTCATCAGCCGGCTCACGATTCGGCTTATGGCATGGGAACATATCTGGTGCCCGCTTTCGACCCCGATGTCCCAGCCGCCCCTCCCGGATTCCATGCTGGCGAGGTCCACATATGGACCATGCCAACCAAGGCTGCGGAGCCCGTTGTCGCCGGGCTGGAACGGGTTCTCAGCAGGAGTGAGCTGGAACGTGCCTCGCGATTCCGCTTCCCCCATTTGGCCAGCGCGTACGTCATAACCCATGGCGTTCTTCGCCTTCTTCTTGCCAGATATCTGGATCGCGATCCCGAGGGCATTTCCTTTGAACATGGTGTCCAGGGGAAGCCGGCTGTTTCAAAAAACCCTTCACTCGACTTCAATCTGACGCATTCCGAGGGAATGGCAGCCGTCGCGGTGACGGCCGGATGCGCTTTGGGTCTCGACCTCGAGCACCTGCGTCCCGTTCCCGATTTGGAAGAAATTGCAGACCGCTATTTCTGTCCGGAGGAGGCTGCAGAACTCCTTTCGCTGGCGCCAGGCCAGCGCGAACCGGCATTCTTCCGGTGCTGGACAAGAAAGGAGGCCTATGTCAAAGCCGTTGGAGATGGCCTCGCCTGCCCTCTGGACAGCTTCCAGGTAACCATCCAGGCAGATATGCCGGCTCGCCTCGTTCACATCGCCGGCGACAAAGTGGCCGCCGCGCGCTGGACGCTCCACGACCTATCCCTTGCGCCGGATTACATCGCAGCTCTCGCCTATCCCGATGGGCAGCGCGCCGTATCGGTATTCCCGATCAGCGATCTCGCCGCCTTCTGCCGTTCTTATTCTCGAGGCTGAGGTATCTCGTAGTTACTGGAGCTTGTCCTGCAGCTGTAGCCTCATTCTGGTTAAGTCCATAAAGTTCCAGCCTTCGAGTATCTTGCCGTTTCCGCAAATAAGAAATGATGAGCCGGCAACGCGAACTTTCTTGGAAGTCGCGGGAAATCCAAGGCCGTCGCCCTTGTGCGTCATCGCCGCGGTCCATCGAACCGCGACCTTATCTCCTTCTGCGACGAGATCGTCAACCGTAACTCGCACATCGGGAAAAACCTCGCGAAAGCTCCTGCAGTTTTCTGCAAATTCTTCCGGGCTATGGATCACAGAATCCGGATCAGGAAATCCATGCGCCAGTCCAGTCTCGTGATACATCTCCGGAATCGCATCGAGGCGGCCCTTGTTCCACACCTCTTCAAACCACCGCCGCGCAAGGTTCTTGTTCTCTTCGGACATGGCTCCCTCCAGGCCGCGAACGTTACCTCATCGCATCCAGAGTTGTCAGCAAAGAAAAGCTTGTTTAGCGGAGTTGGGGCATCGGCTGCTACTTCGCGGCCGCCGGCTTCATCCCTAGATACTTGTCATACCAGGCGAACCATCGCTCATAGCGATCGCGAATAAAGCTCGGCCGCGTGAAGCCATGAAATTGCCCGGGATACACAATCAGTTCCGCCGGCACCCCCACGCTCTTCAGTGCCTGGTACATCTGCTCGCCGCCGATCAGTGTCACGTTAAAGTCCTTGTCGCCGCCCATGAACAGCGTCGGCGTCTTGATGCGCTCCACGTGGAAAAATGGATACGACAGCTTGATATACAGCTCCGGGTGCTTCCATGGCGGCCCAAGCTCGTTGTCGTACTGCAGGATGTATTCATCCGCGCCATACATCCCGAACAGGTTCGCGGTTCCCGCCCCGCTCGATGCGGCCTTGAAGCGTGTCGTCGAAGCGATCAGATAATCGGTCGAAATTCCGCCGTAGCTCCAGCCGCCAACCGCCATCCGCTCGGGATCGACTTTCCCCGTCGCCACTACTGCATCAACCACCGCCAGCAAGTCGGCCACTTCCTTGTCGCCCCAGTCCGCGTTGATCGTCTCGCTGTATTCGCGTCCACGTCCCGCGCTTCCGCGATAGTTCACATTCAGTACCGCGAATCCATGCGCCGCGAACAGTTGCCGGTCCACCGTAAAGCGGTGCTCATCCTGTGCTGTTGGGCCGCCATGAACAAACAGCAGCATCGGCGCCTTCGCCCCGGCCTGGTAGCCCACCGGCATCGTCAGCAGCCCATGCACATCCGTGCCGTCCTTGCTCTTTGCTGCGATGTCTTCCGTCGTCGCCAGCGTGCGCTGCGCCAGCAGCACATCATTGTGCGAGGTCAGCTTGTGCAGATCGGCTCCATCCAGACTGTAGACTTCCGGATCCCTCGAATCCGTGGACCACAAGAGCGCCACATGCCCGCCCGCCTGCGACAGCGCGCTCGCCACGCCGCGTTCCGTCGTCACCCGCTTCGGCGCGCCACCATCCAGTGGCGCCTCCTCCACATACACGACGCGGTCATCTGTAACTGTCGTCAGCAGCGCCTTGCCATCCGCCGAAAACACCGGCGGTCCCACATTGTTGTCGATCGAAGTGGCCTTCAGTTCCGGCGCTCCGCCACGCGCGGGCACCACCGCCAGGCGTGTGCTGCCGTAAGCGGTGTAGCGCGGCGATAGTCCCTGCCGATATGCGATTAGCTTGCTGTCAGGGCTCCACGCCAGCGGCCCATGGTCTTCGCCCGGAAATGTCGTCAGCTTGCGCGCGGTCGATCCCGGCTTCGCGTCCACAACAAAAACGTCGTCGTTCTCCACGCGGTCCGGATCAGGCTGCGATTGATTGCTCACGAACGCAATCATCGTTCCGTCCGGCGACCACGCCGCCTCGTGCTCCTCGTATTTGCCTGGGTCGGAGGTTAGCTTGCTCAGCTTCTTCGTCCCAATGTCAAACAGATAAAGCTGCGCGTGCTTGTCCGTCAGGTAGCCTTCGATATCCTGTTTGAAGTGATAGCGGTCGATCACAATCGGCTTTGGCGGCTTCGGCTTGGCGCTTTTCTCATCGCTCTCCGGCTGGTCCTTCTCGCGCAGCGTCAGCAGCAGCTGTTTCGCATCCGGCGACCAGCAATAGTCGCTCAGGTCCTGCTTCACATCCGTTACCTGGCGCGCCTCGCCGGCGCGCCGGTCCAGCACCCACACCTGCGATCCCTTCGCCTTCCCGGGACGCGATGAAGTGAACGCAAGATACCGACCATCCGGACTCCATTCGGGCGAGCTCGCCGACTCCGTCCCGTAAGTCAGTTGAAGATTGTTCGAGCCATCCCAGTCCACCATCCACAGCTCGGTCACGTTCTTATCGTCTTCGGTATCGACGCGGGACACGGTGTAGACGATCTGCTTGCCGTCCGGCGAAACCGTCGGCTCGCCCACGCGAACCAGTTGATTGAGATCATCAATCTTCAGGCCAGGTTTTGCGGTTTGAGCAAAGAGCGAAAAGGTTCCAGCTACCAGAAAGGCAGAAAAAAGCAGGCTGCGGAGCATGCCCCGGAGTGTAACAGGCGTGCAGCGCAGCCTAAGGTTTTCTCCTAAGGGCCAGCGCATCGGTCGCGTGGCCTCTTCGGAAGGTCTCGGGTTGTTCTAACGCGGCGTCAATCCGATGTAATCAATAGAAATCATATAGCCGGTTGAGCTCGCATTTTTACCCGTCGCAGTAAACCGAAAGGTATGGTTCCCGGCGGTCTTGATGAACACTGGACCAACATCGATATCGACGTACTTCTCGCCGTTATAGAACTCATCCTGCGGAGCACCGGTGTTCACTCCATCGATTGCAAGCTGCCAGATGGCGCGCATGTTGAAATCCTTCGCCGTCACGTGCAGGTCATAGGCGCCGGCCTGCGGAATATTCGCGGTGTAAGTCACGTTGTCGCCAACCGCGGCGGAATCGAGCAGTGTCGCCGCTCCGTCCGGATATTCGCTCCAGTAGACAGTACGCAGTCTCGGTCCGGAGCTCACGCCGTGCAGCTTGTCGGATTGATACAGCGTCGCCGCGAAGCTGACGTCCGGTGTGTACGTCCAGGACATGATCTTCTGGCTGGCTCCGATTCCGCCGCTCCCTCCGGTAAAGCCGACATACGCCGTGCTGCCGCCAACCGTCTTTGGAATGTCGATAGGGAAGCTGCGCACCGCCGCCGCCGCGGTCACCAGGTCGCGAAGCGTCAGATAGAGCGTCTTCCCGTCATAGCTGATGTGAGCGCTGAAGGTGTCACCGCTGGTCAGGTCGAGGCCACTCCCGGTAAGGTCGACGGCGGGTACTGTGGGTGAGGCGCCATCCGTATAAAGTCCAGTCGAGTTGTGGCCCTCCCCGGCATTGTTCCAGAGATCGAACTTGACCGCGATGCTGTTTGCAATTCCCAGCGGCTTTCCGGGTGCGCCGGCACCGTAGCCGAGTCCCGCGCCAATGGGGCCCAGCGCGCTTGGACTGTCATTCTGAATCGTGAAGGTGATCCCATCCGCGATCAGGCCGCTGCCGGAAAGCTGGAAGTTGAAGTCCGTCGAAAAACTTTGCACGCTGACCGGCGTGTTCCAGAAGACGCTGCCCGCCTGGTTTGTTCCGCCAGTCGTAAGCTGCAGGCGAGTATCGTCTGCGTTCACTGCACTTCCATTCAGCGTAAGTCCGGCGACGGAAGAGAATCCGTTGCTGAAGTCGATGGCGGCCGGAGTGCCGATAGTGTATGTGCCACGCGCCACGCTGCTGTTGTTATATCCGTCGGCGACGGCCAAAGCCTGCAACGTCGTTGTGCCGATGATGTGAATGGGGCCGTTGTATGGGGTTGATGCCGTCGTCGGAATCGTGCCATCCGTCGTGTCGTAAATAATGGCGTTGCTAAGAGCATCGCTGATGGTGACATCGATTGGAGACGGGTATGTGGCCGCCGCCGGGCTGAATGTCGGCGTAGGCACTGCCGGCTCCGACGAGCCGAGCAGCCCATAGACATCCACCTCGTTTTGCGTGCCCAGGTAAACCCTTCCGTTCACCACGGTCGGCACGCTGAACTTCACAGCGTTCCCCGCAGCATCGCGCGTGCCGCTCTGGTCGCTCGAGTAGAGCAGCTTGCCGACATTCGTCGCGTCGTAAGCCAACAATATGGCGGGACCGGGAGTGTTAAAAGCATCCGCGTGGATCGCCCACAGGATCGCGTTGCTCGTTCCATTTGCGCTCACCACCGGGCTCGGCGACGGATAGCCTCCATACAGTGCGCTGTTGCCAATCGGATTCGCGCTCAGCAGCCCGTTGCTCAACCGGTATTGCAGCATCTGCTTGCCGCTAGACCAGAAATAGACATTTCCATTCCAATAAGCCGGAGTGGACCACATGCCGGCGATCTGGCCCGTAATCTCCTGCACGACATTATTGGAGCTGCTGGCTACTCCTCCCAGGTTGTCGCGGTCCAGCAACTCGATCTTGCCGTTCTTACCCGCCTGGATCAGCTCGTGAACATGGGAACCGGGCTGATCGGGCAACAGCAGCACGCCTCCCGAACCCTGGTCCAGGTCCGACTTGTCCAAAGTTGCATGATCGAAGGGCGTCCACGCATCCATCGGCTGCAGCCCGCTGCTGGTCAGGTCCAGGCGCTCGACAGCATCGCCGTAATTCTGGTTGCTCGTATACGGCGGAGCTGCATTGAAGCTGCCATTGCCGTTGCAAAAGTAGATGCGGCCATTCACTGCTGTATCCGCAGCCAGCCCTGCCCCGGACATCCAGATGCCGCCCGCAGATCCATTCGGGCTGACGTTGTAAAGCGCCGTCTGCTGCAGCGACGTTGCGTCGTACGCCATCACCCAACCGTGATAGGGGCCGTTATCGCTGTGTGAGCCGAACGCCACCACCACCTGCCCGTTCAGCAGCAGCAGCGCTGGACGGTTCAACTCGTACCTCGCCTGGAACGAGACCTTGCTTCCCACGCTCCCCTCGCCAGTGCCTGTCACCGATCCCTGGATAACCACCGGGCTGTTCAGCCTTTCCTGCCCGGTCGCCAGGTCCAGCGCATGCAACCGATACACATACGCCCCACCCTCTTCGCTGTTGGCTACCAGATAGATCGTGGAGCTGACAGGGTCGATCACCGGCGTGGAGGTGATGCCGTACTCCGGCTTCACGTCGTATGCGGCCAGCTCAACACTCGGCACGGTTGTGGCGCCGCTCGGCGCGCCGTGCGCAGTGTCAATCAGGCTCACCCGCCACAACTGCTGGCTATGATCCGCATCCAGCGCGTAGACGCTGTCATGCTCGGTAGCGACGAAAACAACATTGTGCGGCCCGTCGGCCATCATCAGGCCCGACATGTACAACGGCTGTGTATAGACCTGGCCATCCACCGGATAGGAGTACAACTTGCCGAACGTCGAACTGTTGACATTCGCAGGCGTCAGCGTCGTCTCTTTAAGATTCTGTCCGGTACGGCCCACGTCGTAGCGCCAGGTGGTCACGTTGGTAGCGGCAAGCGCGAAAAGGGCGCAGCTCCACAAGGCACTGAGCGTGAGAAATTTTCTACGCAGCACGATCGAACTCCTACAGCGCAGGGCGCGCTGTCGTTTTGGCGCGCAACCAGGCGTCGCGCGTTCAAGGGATTGTCAGGAGCGGATACTGCACTCCGATGCAGCGTAGTAGTTGTAACGCGTGGTGCGTCCAGGATCAAGATGAATCGGACAAGAGAGTCGAATCTCTAACCTAATGTAACGGTGAAGGTGTCCTGATACAGCTATCTGCTCGCTTGCTGCGCAGGGGGACCGGTGCGGCCCACCCGTCGCAGTTCATCGCTGAGCACAATCGCCTCGGCCAACTCTTTCATGGAGCGCCGCTTCTGCCGGCTCTGCTTGCGCAGCGCTGCGTACGCGCTTTCCTCATCAATCTTCAGATCGCGCTGCAGAATGCCCTTGGCACGATCAACAATCTTCCGCGTCTCCAGCCGTTCGCTCAGGTCCGCGCTCTCCATCTCCAGCCGCGCCATCTCGATCTCCGCGCCCACCAGGAATCCGATCGTCGAGAGCAGTTGGATCTCGCGCTGCGTATGGTCGTGCGGCTTCTTGTGCTGCACATTGATTACGCCCACCAGCTTGCCTCGGCTCATCAGCGGAACGGAAAGAAATGCTTCGAAGCGGTCTTCCGGCAGGTCCCGAAACGCTTTAAAACGCGCGTCCCCCGTGGCATTGCGCGCAATCGCCACCGGCTCGCGATGCTCCGCCACCCAGCCCGTGATGCCCTGTCCGAGTTGCAAATCGAGAGTGTCGACCAGCTCCGCGTGCGGGATCTTCGACGCACGCAGCACCAGCTTCTCGCCCTGCAACACATAAACCAGGCACGCATCGCAACGCACAATGGATGTGGCAAACTCCACCACCCGATTCAGCACGTCGTGCAGCGGATCGGCCGCCGCGATTCGGCTGCCAAGTTCATGTAGGAATTCAAGATGCGGGTCTTCCGCATGCTGCCAGTTGCTTGCGCCGTTCGCTGCGTCCTGCGATGCGTTCAGAGGTGCGGTCGGGTGTGCGTTCATAGATCTCTGCGTCTCCTCTCAGAGGCCTCGCTGCACTCTCGGTGCACGTGGCATGAATGTGTGAAATTCGGAAGACGGAAGAAAGTGTCTACGCGCGGAGGCAGCCTTCTTTTCCGGTTGCGTTTGCGATCGCTTCTTCGTACAGTAAGGAATCCCAACCGTTTCAGCAAGCAATAAGCAGAAACAAAGGCCTCGCTCCTAGCTGAAGCAGGCCTCGGGTAGTAGTCCCTTCCACGTCGAAGCCTATTTCAGGCGCAAATCTCTTCCAGGCGAAGAACCGATCCAGTCCATGGTCCATGCCCAATGTCGGGCCCAGGCCCTTGCAGCGATTCGTATTCCTTTGGAGGCTAGATATGCTGTGGCGTCGTGGTACGTTCTTCGCTCCCATGGGACAGGCAGCGCTCGTCGCCGCCGTTCTCTCCAGCGCCTTCGCAGGCGCGCAGACTTTCCGCGGCGCCATCAACGGCACCGTAACCGATCCCGCGGGCGCCGCAATCCCACGCGCTCAGGTGCAGATCACCGACGATGCCACCGGCGTCGCGCGCCAGACCGTCTCCGCCAGCGGCGGCGACTTCAACTTCCCCGATCTTCCCCTGGGCTTCTACACCATCACCGTCACGACCGCGGGCTTCGACACGATCAAAGTCATCAAAGTCAGCGTCTCCGCCGGTGCCATCCACACCGTTCCAGTCAAATTAGCCGTCGCACAACAGGCGACGACCATCGAGGTCAGCGGCTCGAGTCTGGCGCTTGATACCACCACGCCGGTTCAGACCACCACCATCCCCAGCAAGGCCGTGCAGGACATTCCGCTCAACGGACGCGACTTCACGCAAATGATCGGCCTTGCGCCCGGTTTTGCTGGCTACTCCGCAGGTGGCTTCGGCTCGGTCAATGGCACGCGCGCCAACCAGGTCAACTGGCAGATCGACGGCTCTGACAACAACGACCTCTGGCACAACATCCCTGCAGTGAATCAGGGCGGCGTGGAAAACATCGCCGGCGTCACCTACCCTATCGACTCGCTCGAAGAATTTTCTCTGCAAACGCAGTCCTCGCCGGAGACCGGACGCAACCCCGGGGGCACCGTCAATCTCGTAACCAAATCGGGTACGAATACCATCCACGGCTCCGCCTATTACTACAACCGTAACGAAGCGCTGGCCGTTGTCTCGCCCTTCCAGACCGGCAACCCGCCGCTGCGTAACGAGCAGTGGGGTGCCAGCGCTGGTGGCCCGTTCTGGAAGGACCACACCTTCTGGTTTGCGAATTTCGAAAAGCAGAAATTCCGCATCGCCACCGGCAACCAGGGAACGGAGCCTTCCGCCGCCTACCAGGCACAGGCGCTCACTCTGCTACAGCAGTACGGTGTCGGTGTTAACTCCGCCACCAGCGCCCTGCTCAAAACGCTCTGGCCGGCCGACGCGCTCACCGGCCCCGCGCAAAGCAACAACTACAGCGGTTCGGCTCCCGAAACCGGCTATAGCTACAACGGCGTCATCAAGCTCGATCACAACTTCAGCGATCGCCAATCGCTATCGGCCCGCGCGTTTCTCGGCCAGGGCAATCAGATAGCGCCCGTCTGCGGCACCTGCGTCTTGCCGTACTACTTCGAAGTCGCGCCGATCCACGTCTACAACTACTCGCTGGTGCATAACTGGACGCTCTCACCGCGCATCACCAACCAGGTCACCATCGGCGTCAACTACTTCAATCAGCTTTTCAGTGATCAGAAGACCGGCTTTGACGTCAACTCGCTCGGCTTCGTCACCAATTCCCCGTACTCGCAATCGCCCAACATCAACATCAGCGGCTTCGAAGTCATTGGCCAGACGCCGCCCGAAGGCCGCAACGACATCACCGGCCATCTCGACGAAGCGCTCTCCTGGACCCTGGGACGGCATCAGCTTCGCTTTGGCGGGGAATATCGCCAGGCGCAGATCGACGAGTTCTACCAGCGCCACTCCACCGGCACCTTCAAATTCACCGGCGCGCAGGGTCCGTGGTGCGTCGACGGTGGCGACTGCAGCGGCAACGCCGAAGCGCTCGCCGACTTCCTCGGCGGCTATCTCGCCTCCGCCTCCATCGCGCGCGGCAATGCCGAGCGGCAGGTCTTCATCAACACCTTCGACCTCTTCGCGCAGGACAGTTGGCAGATCACTCCTACACTCAACATCAACTACGGCATCCGCTACGACTATCTGCAGCCGATGCACTCGGATTACAAAAACCTCTCCGTCTTCCGCCCGGAGCTGACCGCCAGCAACGGCCTCGCCTTCCAGGGCGATCAAATCAGCGAGGTCTATCCCAGTGATTGGGCCAACATCAGCCCCCGCCTGGGCTTCAGCTATTCGCCGGCATTCTGGAAGGGAACTGTGCTGCGCGGCGGCTTCGGTATGTTCTTTGACACGCCGAATGCCAACCCCTTCCTCGACAACCGCCCGGGCAACAACGCTCCCAACGGACTCGAAGGCAATCCCGGCGGCACGGATCCTGTCTTCACCGTCGCCGCCACGCCGCAGGCTGGAGTCGTCTCCATCATCCCGGGCCAGTCCATCCTGCCCAGCGGCACAGTCGTCTGCAATCCCGCGAATCCGTGTGGCGTCTTCTCCGTCGATCGCAATTTCCGCACTCCGTACAACTACAACTACAACTTTCAGATCGAGCAGTCGCTTGGTGGGAAGGCGCTCTTCCAGATCGGCTATGTCGGCAGTGAAGGCCGCCGCCTGCTCAGCATCCTCAACATCAACCAGCCGTATCTCGGCGGCCCAACCTCCGACGTCACCTTCAACGGCGCGCTCTACACCGGCGTCACCAATCGGCCCTATCTCTCCTCCTATCCCCAATACGGCGAGATCAACCAGATCGAAAGCATCGGCACCTCCAACTACAATTCGCTGCAAGCCGTCTTTAGCGTGCGCAGCATGCATGGCTTAACCACGCAATTCAGCTACACCTGGAGCCACAACCTCGATGAAGTCACTCAGTATCGTGGCCAGTTGCCCCAGGACAGCACCAACTTCAAAGGGGATTACGGCGCCAGCGACTTCGATACGCGCAACACGGTCGTTGGCTACGTCAACTACACCGTGCCCGGCTTCCGCGGGCCATCGCTGCTCACGCACGGCTGGCAGTTGAACTCCGTCGTTACCCTCAAGGGCGGACAGCCTATCAACCTGTTCACCGGCACCGATACCTCCGGCACCAACGAGTACACGCAGCGTCCGGATCAGATCGCGAGCCCCTTCGCCGGCGTCAGCCACAAGGTCCAGAACGTCGATGGCTCGCGCTTCGTGCAGTGGTTCAATCCCAACTCATTCGTGGATCCCGCTGCCGGCACCTGGGGCAATTTCCGCCGCAACAGCTTCTACGGTCCGGGATTCGCCGATGCCGATCTCTCCATCTTCAAGAACACCCACATCACCGAGCGCGTGAACACCCAGTTCCGCGTCGAGATGTTCAACCTCACCAACCGTCTCAATCTAGCCAGCCCCGGCCCCACGCAGCTCGGCAATGCCTATACGGATTCCAGCAGCTTCGGCCAGGTCGGCTCCACCATCGGCGCCGGCAACTATGCGCCAGGAATTGGCCCCGGAGAACCCTTCAACACGCAACTCGCGTTGAAGATCATTTTCTAGGCCACTCGCTGTTGTCTCCCCAAGCGGCACGGCTGCGTCTCCTCGAGTAGTCCGTGTCGCCCTTTTTTCTTCGGACAACGCTCTGCCGTTCGCTGTACGATTTGGGACCCCCAGCAAAAAGGAAATATCTATGGCACTCACGCGGCGTCAGTTTCTTCTTCGTGTCGGACAGGTGGGCGGCTACAGCGCAGCCTTCACCATGATGCAGACGCTCGGCCTCTTGCCCATCACCGCTACGGAAGCGCAGCCCGTCCGCGGCGTTGCCGGCCACGGCACACGCGTCGTCATCCTCGGTGGTGGCATCGCCGGCCTAGTCTCTGCCTATGAAATGACAAAGCTCGGCTACAGCTGCACAGTTCTGGAAGCACGCGATCGCGTCGGCGGCCGCAATTGGACTATTCGTCGCGGCACTCGCGTCAGCTTTACCGATGGCACCGAGCAGACATGTGCCTTCGACGAGGGTCTCTACTTCAACGCGGGCCCGGCGCGCCTGCCGTCCATTCACACCCACATGCTCAATTACTGCCACGAGCTCGGCGTCCCGCTTGAAATCGAGATCAACACCGCGCGCTCGTCGCTCCTTCAGTCGGACAACTTCAACGGCGGCAAGCCGGTCCAACAGCGGCAGATGGTCAACGACACACGCGGTCACGTGTCAGAGCTGCTCTCCAAATGCATCCGGCAGGGCGCGCTCGATCAGGACCTCGATGCCGGGGACAAAGAGCGAATGCTCAAGTTCCTCACCCAGTACGGCGACCTCGCACCGGACTATCGCTTCACCGGCACGGAGCGCTCCGGCTACAAGGTTCCGCCCGGCGCCGGTCCGCAGGATGGCGTCCCGCACGACCCGCTGCCCATGCATGCGCTGCTCGACGCCAATCTCTGGCAGGGGCTGCTCACCGAAGACATGATCGACTGGCAGGCCACCATGTTCCAGCCCATCGGCGGCATGGACCAGATCCCTCGCGCCTTCGAGAAGAAGCTCGGCAACGGTATCCGCCACAACGCGCAGGTCATGCGCATCCGCCAGTCAGACAAAGGCGTGCGCGTCTCCTATAAGGACCGCATCAGCGGTCGCGTCGAAACTATCGATGCCGAATACTGTATCTGCGCCATGCCTCTCACCACGCTCAAGAACGTGGATGCAGACTTCTCTCCCGATGTCGCGGATGTCCTCCAGCATGTCTTCTACGACTCGGCGTATAAGATCGCCTGGCAATCGCGCCGCTTCTGGGAGCAGGACGAGAACATCTACGGCGGCCTCTCCTTCCTGCAGCAAACTGTCGATGTCGTCTGGTATCCCAGCTACAAACTCTTCTCGCCGCGTGGCGTCATCGTCAGCGGCTACAGCATCGAGAACGGCACGCCCTTCGGCAAACTCCCCACTATGAACGCCAAGCTCGACGCCTCGCGTCAGGCAGTCGAAAAGCTCTTTCCCGGCCGCGGCAGGGAACTGCGCGATCCCCTCTACGTAAGCTGGGGCCAGATCCCCTTTAATCTCGGCTCCTGGATCAGCGGCCCAGGGAGCACCTTCGGCATCGCTGAACAGGATCCCCGCGGCTACTCCGTCATCACCCGCCCCGATCGCCGCGTCTACTTCGCCGGCGATCACACCAGCCACATGGTCGGCTGGCAGGAGGGCGCCGCATTCTCAGCCATTCGCGCCGTCAACATGATCGGAGAAAAGGTTCAACCCGGAGCAACCGTCGCCTAGCTTCCGCCGCTCCCGGCGCACTGGTGGAAATAGAAGTCATCGCCTGCAAGCTATAACTGTTGCGCTCAAATAACTCGTCATCTCGACCGGAGCGCCGCAGGCGCGCAGTGGAGAGACCTGCTGTTTTCTCAGTCCACACGAAAGGAAAAGTGAGCGACCAACGGTGGCGAACCCAGCGTCACGCGCCGCCGGCGCTTTCGCCCGTGCGGCCAGCATCGCCGCAGGCGCATTTGCCCGGACGGCGAGTCCCTAAGGAAACGGCTGCTCGCCCTTCAGCCAGCGCATCGTGAAGCTATTACCCGTCTTGCGATACGTCCGCTCGATCAGCTCCTTCACCTCCGCCGACTCGCCGATCGTCAGCGCCAGCAACGATGGCCCCGCGCCGCTCAGGCACACGCCCAGCAGCTTCGGATGCTCCAGCTCCAGCAGTTCCGCAAGCCCGGGGACGATGCCCTTCCGATACGGCTGGTGCAGCTTGTCGACCATGGCTTCGCGCAGGCTGTGCGGATGCTCGCTCTCCAGCGCGCACAGCAGCAGCGCCACGCGCTGCATGTTGCTCACCGCATCGCGAAACGGCACCTGCGCCGGCAGCACCTCGCGCGCTCGCACCGTCGTCAGCGCATAATCCGGCGTCAGCACCAGCAGCCGTATCGCCGTCGGCCACGGCAAACTCACCGCCGTCACGCTGCCGTCGTCGCACTGGCAGCTCACCGTCAATCCGCCCAGCAGCGCCGCCGCCACATTGTCCGCATGTCCTTCCAGGGCCGCCGCCACCGCGAGCAAGGGCGTTGGTCCCAGCGAGACGCCGCTCACCACTTCGAACAGCCGCAGCCCCGCCACAGTCGCGGCCGCGCTCGATCCTAGCCCGGAGCGCGGCGGTATCTGGCTGCGCACTTCCACATGAATCGAAGGCAACGGTCGGGCATACTCCTCGCGCAGCTGCGCGAACGCCGAGTGGATCAGGTTCTCGCCCATCGGATCGCAGCCCACGAACTGGAACGTCACCTCGTCCATTCCCTCGCGCCGCTCCACCAGCAGGCTCAGGTACAGATTCACCGCCACTGCAAGCGTGTCGAATCCCGGCCCCAGGTTCGCAATCGATCCCGGAACATGGATCTCCTCCGGCTCAGCGCCAATCGGCAGGGACTCAATGAGGATGTCGTCTGGCATCGTTCTAGTGTCCCATCTCTCAGTTGGAGAAACCCTTCGTTATCCGACGAATCAAAATGAAGACCTCGTCATCCCGACCGGAGCCGTGTGCGCGAAGCGACACCGGCGAAGTGGAGGGATCTGCTGTTGCGGCACCGCTCCACATCCGCACCGACCTCAATGCCCCTCTTGCTGCCCTTGATTGCGCGCCCCATGCTGCTCCAGGATGTACGCCGTGTCTTTCAGCCCATGCCCAGTCAACATCGCAACCACCTCAGCATCGCGCTCCATCACGCCCGCATCGCGCAGCTTCTTCAAGCCTGCAAGCGTCGTAGCAGATGCCGGCTCGCACCCAATGCCATCGCGCCCGATCGCCGCTTTCGCCTCGCCGATCTCCTCATCCGTCACATCGATCACCATGCCGCCCGTCGCTTCGACGCCGTGGAGTGCCTTCCGCCACGAGCGTGGATTGCCAATCCGGATCGCCGTCGCGCGCGTCTCCGGATCGAGCGGCTTCAGCACGGCATCTGGATTCTTCTCGCGCTCGCGCCACAGCCGCGCAAAAGGATTCGCACCCGCGGCCTGCACCACAATCAACTTCGGCGCCTGCTCGATCAGCCCCCAATGCAGCAGTTCATCGAAGGCCTTCCCAAACGCAGCGCTGTTCCCCAGATTCCCTCCCGGCACCACAAGGTAGTCCGGCGCGCGCCATCCGCGCTCCTCCATCACCTCGTACATGCACGTCTTCTGCCCCTCGATGCGGAACGGGTTCACCGAGTTCAGGAAGTAGACCTCCTCGGGCGGCAGCGCCAGCAGCGTGTTCAGCGCATCGTCAAAGCTCCCCTGAACCTCCACAATCTCCGCTCCGAAATCCAGAGCCTGCGCCAGCTTGTTCATCGACACCTGTCCCGCCGGCAGATACACGCGCCCCACCACGCCCGCACGCGCCGCATATGCAGCGAGCGACGCAGCGGTGTTTCCCGTCGAAGCGCAGGCCACTACCTTTGCGCTCAGAAAGCGCGCCTCGGTCATGCCCGTCGTCATCCCCAGGTCTTTGAAGCAGCCCGTCGGATTCCAGCCCAGATGTTTGAAATGCAGCCGCGTCACGCCGGCAAACTCCGCCGCGCGCTGCGCCCGCACCATCGGCACATTCCCTTCGCGCAGCGTGACCACACAATCCTGTGCGTATGCGGGGAGCGCCTCGCGGTAGCGCCACACGCCGCTCGCATCCACCAGTGCAAACGACCGCCGCCGTTCCGACCACAACGCCTTCAGCGCCATCGCATCGGCCTTTGGCCGATCGACCGCCACCTCCAGCAGCTCGCCACATTTCGGGCAAGCCATCAACGGCGTGTGCAGCTGGAACGTCGCCCCGCATCCGGGGCCAATGCAGATGCAGATGGGTCACGCGCGTTTCCTCAGGATGGGCAGGCACAGCGGTGGCTGCGCCAGGAAGTGCAGCTTGCCGATCTCCGCCATTGCCGCGTCCATCGCCTGCTGGCTCGACGGCTCCAGCGTGATGGCAAACGGCAGCGCCTCGCGCGAATGTCCCGGCAACTGCAGCACCGCGTCTACATTGATCGCATACGTCGCCAGCACCTGCGAGATCGCCGCCAGAATTCCCGGGCGATCGCGCACCAGGTACCGCGTGTAGTGCGGCATCACAAATTGGTTCGACGCCAGCATCTTCTTCAGCGGCAGCCCCATCGACTCGGCAGACGTCGTGCCCAGCCGCGCCAGCGCCACCAGGTCACTCACCACCGCCACCGCCGTCGGGCCGCCGCCCGCGCCATTGCCGGAGAAGGTCGTCTCACCGCCATAGCGCCCCGTGCTCACCACAATGTTCTGCGGCCCTACCACGCGTGCATGCGGCAGCGCACGTTCCACCAGCATCGGCTGCACCGCAATGTGCAGCCCGTCATCCTTCACCTCGGCATGCGAGATCTGTCGGATGGTGCAGCCCAGCTCCGCCGCATAATGCAGATCCACCGCCGCGATCGGCCGAATCGACCGGCACATCACCGTCTCCAAGTCGACATCTGCGCCCAGCGCCACACGGCTTAGGATCGTGATCTTCGCGCGCGCATCGTATCCATCTACATCCGCGCTCGGATCGGCCTCCGCAAACCCCGCGCGCTGCGCTTCCACCAGCGCATCGGCAAACGACAGCCCCGCCGCCTCCATGCGCGTCAGAATGTAGTTGCACGTCCCATTCAGGATGCCGCTGACGCTTACCAGCGCATCGCCCGCCAGCCCCTCCTGCAACCCGGAAAGCACCGGAACACCGCCCGCCACCGACGCGCCATAAGCCAGATGCTGCCGATGCCGGCACGCCAGCTCGCCCAGCTCCACGCCCTCGGCAGCAATCAGCGCCTTGTTCGCCGTCACCACTGACTTGCCGCTGGCCAGTGCCCGCCGCACCCATGTGCCGGCCGGATCAAGGCCGCCCATCAATTCCACGAACACATCAATGTCCGAGTCCAGCACCTCGTCCACATCGTCTGTCCAGCGCACCGATCCCGGCACCCACCCGGCGCGCTTTTCCGCAATGCGCCGGTTTAGGATGTAGGCCAGCTCAAACGGAGACGCTCCGCCCTGCTCGACGAGGATGCGCGCCACCGCCGATCCCACCGTGCCAAACCCCGCAATCGCCAAGCGCAATCGCCGGTTCGTTCCTTCTTCGATCGCAGCCATCTCTACTCGCACGACAAGAATCAGGCGAGACCCTCTTCAGCCTCTGTCGTCCTCTTGTTGTATCAGGGACGGCGCGGCGCTCCAACCCGCGCTCGCGCGCTGGACTATTGCACGTTCAACGTGCCCTGTAACACCTGCACGTTCTGTCCCGAGGCGGCCGTGATGTAGAACGGATACGTGCCGGCACCCAGCCCGCTGGATGACGGCGGCAAACTGCTGCCTCCACCCCCGCAGCCGCTGAAGGGGACCAGGCACAATGCCGCTCCGAAAACGAGCAGCAGGATTCGCCGCCGTCCGCAACCGGCAATGCCGAGCAGAGCAAACAGCGGAAGACCGCATGCCAGCGCCACACTCCCAGGCCGCGTGTCCGCGGTATTCGTTGCGGTGACGGCCGCCGCCGTCACCGTCAATGTCACATTCGTAGTCCCCGTCCCGGAAAGATTCACCGTCGCCGGGCTGAATTTGCATATCGGCTGTCCTTGGCACCCAAATGTGACCTGTCCGGCGAATCCGCCCAGCGCTTGGACCGGCAGCGTCACTGTTGCGGTGTGGCCCGAAGAGGCGCTCAGCGAAACGCCGGTGCTGCTGCCGTTCACGGCAAATGGCAGGTTGACCGTCTCCGTTAACTGCCCCTGCGCGATCGGTGTGTAAATGTCCGACCCATAGACCGCGAGGATGGTATGGCTGCCGCCCACCGGCAACTGTGTAGTCAGCGTCGCGACGCCGTTTGCGATGGTTCCTGTGCCCAGCACACCTTCTGTCGTCCCAGCCATCGGATCCAGCGGATTGTCGTCGTTCTTGGATATATCGGCGAACGTTATGCTGCCCGTGATAGTGGGATCGCTCAGCGTAGCGGTAAAGGTAACCGGCTGTGTGGCATAAATCGTGAGGGCGGAAGAGGTGATCCCGATCGTTGGCGGCACCGACGCCACCGAAACGTTCTCGATCGCCAGCCAGCGGCGCATAGGTACTGTCGCCGGAATATTGCGCCGTGATGCTGTGCGACCCCGCAGCCAGCGCCAGCGTGGCCTTCACGGTGGCGGCGTTCTGTGGCGTGAACACCGCATTCGCTCCGCTCGTCGGGTTTAGATACACCAGCGACTCTGCGGCATTCGCATCGATCGGTATCTGGATCAGCGGGTAGTTCAGCGGTGTCTGCGCATTTGCTGGTTGCGCAAAGAACGGGGTCCCCAGTGTGAAGGTGCCGTCGCCGTTGCCCAGCGCCAACTCGCCGGAGCCCGCCACCGCGTCCAGTTTGCCGTCCCCGTTCACGTCCGTCAGTTGCACTTGCGGATTTGCGATGGCTGCGGTCATACCATTGATCAGCAGCAGCGGCGAGAATGCGCCAAAGGTGCCGTCGCCATTCCCGAGGGCGGCGGCAACATAATTCTTGCCTTCAGGGGTGGCGTACGTTGTCACCAGGTCGACCTTGCCGTCGTTGTTCACATCGCCGAAGGCCACCGCCGAGGCTCCCAGGTTACGCAGCGCAGAGGTGTCCAGAGGCTTCGGCGCGCCGAACGTCCCGTTGCCGTTGTTCAGCATCACGTTGTAACTGACGGCGCCTGCCGCATTCCCGACTGGAATGCTGTTGCTCTGCGAGATCACATCGAGATTCCCGTCACCATTCACATCGCCAAAGCTGAGCCCGAACACGTTCAGCAAGGCACAGCAGCTGCCCCCCAATTGAATCGGCGCAGCCAACGCAAAAGTGCCGACGCGAGGTGAAGGTGCCAAAGCTGTAGCTGAACACCGTAAAGCTGTACTGCACGGTGCCGCTAGCCGGGATCGGACTCGGCGGCGCTTTCACTGCAACCAGAGCCTGTCCGCTTCCCGCAAGTCCTTCCACGATGTAGGTCTGCTGGAAGCCGTTAGCCAGGATCGGCAGCACTGCGGGGTTGGAAAATGTTCCATCTCCGTTCCCAGAGGCCACCATGTTGCCGATCAGCAGGTCAAGGTTGGTGTCCGTGTCGGCGTACAGCGTGGTGGGTGTCGCATAGCTTGGGAGCGGGATGGCCAGGGTTTGCGGTGCCACCGTGCGGAAATGCGCAGTTCCCGCGTTGCTCGTTAAAAAGACCTGCACTTCCGTGGACGCGGACGCGTTCGTCGTCCCGTAGATCAGTAAATCCGGCTTGCCGTCGCCGTCAAAGTCGCCCGTGATGGCGCCCTGCGCCACCGCCGCCAGTCCGGGATCCAGCGTACCAATCGCCGCCGCAAATGTCTGACCGGTCACGCCGCCGGGCGGAGTCAGCGCTGTCCCTCCCGGATTCAGCACCGTCGTGAAGTCCAGGAACGTGATCGTTCCCGTTGGGATCTTCGTGCTTCCGATGTAGGGCTGCACCATCACTGCAACCGGCACATTGCCCGGCACAGGATTCGCGCCTATCGAAAGCGTCACCAATGGCTGGATCGATCCGGTTTGCGCCAAACCAGACAATGTGGAGAGACAAACGAAAGAAATCAGAGCAGAAACAAGAGAGCGGTTCAAGGAAATACCTCAAGCCCGGAGCCGGACCGAACGCCGGCCCTCTGAAATTGCGCCCCGAGTATAACCATCCACTGAATAAGCTGTCTGTAAAAATGTCGATCCGTCAGTTACGCATTCGGAGGCCACAAACAGAAGGGGAGAGCACATTCGCTCTCCCCATTCAGGCAACTCTTTCAGCCCGCCGCTCTAGAAATGGTTCCACAAGAACTGGTTGTAAACATCGTGGTGGTACTGCACCTCCGGCACCTTCACGAATGTCCCCAGCAGCCGCGGACACCGGTCCGCCGCCGCCTGCTTCAGGTCCGCATAGCGTGCCTTCACGTCCTCGCCCAGCAGCTTGGTCGTCCACGTTGCGTTGCGGAAGTCCGCGAGCGCCGTATAGATATTGTCCGGAAGATACCGCTCCGCCTGGCGCAGGTTTGCGATCTTCGATGTCGTTCCGTCCAGTCCGGTCTTGAAGATCGAATACAGCACCAGGTACGGGTTCGCATCCGGACTCACCGACCGCACCTCCACCCGCATGCTCTTCTCGTTGCCGATCGGCACGCGCACCATCGATCCACGATCTGTCGCGGATGCCTTGATCTGGTTCGGCGCTTCGAAATGTGGATCGAGCCGCCGGTACGCATTCACGCTCGCATTCAGCAGCAGGCAAAGATCGTTGCCGTGCGTCAGGACCTTGTCGACAAATCCCCAGCCGAAGGGGCTCAGCTTCTCCTGTCCCTTCGGATCCCACATCAGGTTTTTCTTGCCCTTGCTGACCGAGACATTGGTGTGCATCCCGCTCCCGTTCACGCCCACCACCGGCTTCGGCAGAAAGCTCGCCGTCAGCCCCATCCGCGTCGCCACCTGCCGGCAGATCAGCTTGTAAAGCTGGATCTGGTCTGCCGCCGCCACTACTTCGCCGTAGCTGTAGTTGATCTCAAACTGAGACGGCGCAACCTCAGGATGGTCTTTCTCGTTCTCGAAGCCCAGCGCGCGCTGCACTTCGGCCGCCGTGTCGATGAACGTGCGCAGCGGATCGCCCGGCAGCGAATGATAGTAGCCGCCCGTGTTCACGTATTCGAAGCGCTGCTTCTGATAGAAGTGCTGTTCCGCATCCACGCCCTGGAAGAGGAAGCCTTCAATCTCATTTGCCGCGTTCAGCGTGTAGCCGTCCTTGGCGAACTTTTCGTCGGCAAAACTCTTTAGCACCCCGCGCACATCTGCCGCATACGGCGTGCCGCCCTTGTCGATCACATCTCCAAACACCAGGACCTTGCCGCCGCCAAAGAAGTCCTCCGGCACCCAGTAGAAGGCGCCCCAGTCCAGAAACAGCCGCAGGTCGCTTTCCCGTTGCGCGGTAAATCCGCGGATCGAGGACCCATCGAACGTCAGATTGTCCCAGCTCTTCAGCAGGAACTTCTTGTCGTAATCCAGCATGTGCAGGCGGCCTTCCAGGTCGCTGAACATGACTGTCACTGCCTTGATGCGCTTCTCGTCCGTCAGATACTTCAGGCGCTCCTCGCGAACCGTGTCCACCGCCACCCGATCTCGCCGCTGGCGCTTGGCCTTCAGATTCAGCTCTTCCAGCTCTTCATACGGAAGGGCAAGAAAATTCCGCTGTTCGTTTGACATTCCTCTCCTCTGACAATTGTGGTGGGGTGCGTGACCCCGTGCAGCGGCAACATGGGCGCTGAGGCTGTTCTCAAGCTCTGGCCGATGGAGTTTTCCCTGATAGGTATGGGATATGGCGTCTTCAGGGCCACACCCACTCGCGTCGGACAGCCTGTACGGATCGCAAAGATTGCTTGGCATCAGCATAAACGCAGTTGCCGCACCGCCCAAATGCTTTTGCCTCCGCATTCCACGGCAATTGCCACGCCTTCAGGGCATCCCGGTATTGCCGCAAGTTACGAACGATTTCCCAGCCCCGGCCCATTTGCATGTCTAGCCCTGCATCGAATATCAACCGGTATGCACAATTTTGAGGCGCGTCGTCGCGCCGGCCTGGCGCTTACGCTCATGCTGCTGCTCATCCTGCCCCCGCAGCCGGCGCACGCTTACTCCGTCCTCTCGCACGAGCAGGTCGTCGACCTCGCCTGGAAATCCCATATCATCCCGCTTCTCCGCCGCCGCTATCCGGACATCACCCCGGAGCAGATCAAGGAGGCCCACGCCTACGCCTACGGCGGAGCCATCATCCAGGACATCGGCTATTACCCCTTCGGCAACAAGCTGCTCTCGGACATGCTGCACTACGTACGCTCCGGCGACTTCGTCGATAACCTCATCCGCGAAGCACAGAATCCCGACGAGTACGCCTTCGCGCTCGGCGCGCTCGCCCACTACACCTCCGACTCCTACGGCCACCCGGCTGTCAATCGCGCCACCGCCGCTGAATATCCCCGTCTCCGCCGCCGCTACGGCGATGTGGTCCTCTACGACCAGGACCCCGAAGCCCACCTTCAGACCGAGTTCGGTTTCGATGTCCTCGAGGTAACGCAGCAGCGCTACGCTCCAGAAGCCTTCCACGACTTCATCGGCTTCCAGGTCTCCAAGCCCGTTTTCGAGCGCGCTTTTCAGGACACCTACGGCCTTCCGCTCAACCTCGTCCTTACCAAGGAAGACCTCGCGATCGGCACGTATCGCAGGACCGTCAGCGTTCTGCTGCCTAAGATGACCCAGGTCGCCATCGCCAATTACGGCAAGCAGATGGAAAAAGCCGACCCCACCTTCGTGCCGAAAAAGCTGAACTACCGCCTCAGTAAGGCCGACTACCAAAAGAGCTTCGGCAATAGCTACCATCGCCCCGGAATCGGCGCCCGCATCCTCGCCTTCCTGCTCAAACTTGTCCCCAGGGTCGGCCCACTCCGCGACCTCAGCCTCCGCGTTCCCAGCGCCGACGCACAGAAGACTTTTCTCTCCGGCATGGATACCGTCGTCGACCACTACCAGCAATCGATCACTCGCCTAAGCTCCGAGCCGCCGGACAAGCCGTCGCTGCGGCTCCCCGCAGTCAATCTCGATACCGGCAAGCCCACCGCGCCCGGCTCCTACCCGCTTGCCGACCAGACCTACGCCCGCTACTTGGCTCTGCTGGTCAAGCCGCGCAAGCCCGCCCCGCCGCCCACTCCATCGAAGCCGGAAGCAAACGGATCAAACCCCAACTCGCAGCCAGCGCCAGCCCCTCAACCGACAGCCGCGCAGCCAGACTCCAAGCCCAGCCTGCAGCCCATCGATCCCGCCATCCGCGCCGACATCGAACACTACTTTTCGAACAGCCATCGTCACGGCGGCGTCCTCCAGCTCAAGAAGGATCAGTGGAAGCATCTCGCCCAACAGCTTGTGACCCTGCGCCAACTGCCCGCAGCGCCATCCACACCTCCGACCGGCAAGCGCGGGATATAACAAACACCGGCAGTCCGTACCTAAGGGGTGCCCCACATCTCGTAGAGATGTGGGACCGTAGAATAAAAAGGTGGCCGCCCTAGCCAATCCCGCAACGGACGCCATCGCCGCCAAGGTCCACGCCTGCCAGCGCATCACGCCTGAAGACGCCCGCCACCTCTGGCAGCACGCCACCGACGCTGAACTCCGCGCTCTCGCCTCAATCGTCCGCGCCCGCTTCCATCCCGCGGACCGCGCCACCTATATGGTGATGCGCATCATCAACTACACCAACGTCTGCGTCGCCCAGTGCGACTACTGCGCCTTCTACAAGCTCCCCGGCCAGGAAGGCGGCTACGTCCTCCCTCGCGAAGCGGTATTTACAAAATTAGACGAGCTCCTCTCGCTGGGCGGCGACCTCGCTGCATTCAACGGCGGCTTCAACCCGCATCTCCCCCTCGACTACTACTGCGACCTCTTCTCCGCCATTCGCCACCGCTACGGCGACACATTGGAGTTCTATGCGCTCACCATCGCCGAATTCCTCTATCTCGCCGACCACGCAAAGCTGAGTTACGCCGAAGCCGCCGCGCGCTTCCAGGCAGCAGGCGTCCGCTGGATTACCGGCGGAGGCTCGGAAATCCTCACCGAAGCCTTCCGCCGCCGCCACTCCAAATTCAAATACACCGTTGCGGAATACTTCGCCGCTCAGCGCGCCATCCTCGAAGCCGGCCTCAGAACCACCGCCACCATGGTCATCGGCTTCGACGAATCGCTGGACGAGCGCATCGAGCACCTCGACCGCACCCGCGCCTTCCAGGACGAAGTCGCCTCCATCAACGGCGGCCTCCAGAGCTTCCTCTGCTGGACCTTCAAGCCGTACTTCACTCAACTCGGTGGCATCGAAATCACTACGCAGGAATATCTGCGCCACCTGGCGCTCTCACGCATATATCTCGACAACATCCCGCGCATCCGCACCTCAGTCCTCACGCAGAACCAGGGAGCGCTCGAAGGTCTCCACTACGGCGCAGACGATTTCGATCTCCCCATCGAAGACGAAGTAACCCAAAAAGCCGGCGCCACCATCTCCCTCGACTTCGACCGCCTGCTCGATCACGCGCGCACACTAGGCTTCACCCCCGAATACCGCCACGTCTCCCGGCGCTGAGGGAGGAATCGTTCCTGAGCGGCGGAACATCTCAGGTGTATGGATCCGAAATCTCCGGCGGTGTCGTCCACACTGGCTGATTTACCGTCCGATGCCCGCACCGCTCTGGTCGTAGGTTCTACCGGCATCGTTGGCGGTAACCTCGCCGCACATCTCGTGCGGAATGGATGGCGCGTGTACGGACTGGCCAGAAAGCCTTCAGCCGCTGAGGGCACAATCCCTGTCGCCGCTGATCTGCGGGACGAAGCTTCCGTGCGCAGTGCTCTCGCCGGCGTCGATCCCACTCACGTCTTCTTCTGCACTTGGTTGCGCCAGCCCACGGAAGCAGAAAACGTCCGTGTCAATGGCGGCATGATGCGCCATCTTTTCGCCGCGCTCGAAGCAGGGAAACACCTGACGCACGCCGCTTTGGTAACGGGCACCAAGCAATACCTCGGTCCCTTTGAGGCCTACGGTCAAACCGCCGCCGAAACCCCTTTTCGCGAAGACAATCCACGGCTCCCCGGCGAGAACTTCTACTATACCCAGGAAGACATCCTCTTCGATGCGGCGGAGCGTGGTGGATTCAGTTGGAGCGTGCATCGGCCGCACAGCATCGTTGGATACGCTCTCGGCAACGCGATGAACATGGGTGTCACGCTTGCTGTTTACGCAACCATCTGCCGCGACACCGGACAGCCCTTCGTCTTTCCCGGCTCCCATCTGCAGTGGAACGCGCTTACCGATCTGACTGACGCTCGCCTTCTCGCACATCATCTGGAGTGGGCCGCCCTGTCTCCGCAAGCTCGAGACCAGGCCTTCAATGTCGTGAATGGAGATATCTTCCGCTGGCGATGGCTGTGGCCCCAGATCGCTTCCTACTTCGGCGTCGAAGCCGCCGGTCCTCCGGACCCGATCCAGCCGCTGGCCCCGAAGTTCGCCGATGCCGGCCGCATCTGGCGATCCATCGCGGACAAGCATGCTCTCGCGGAACGCGATGTCGACAATCTGGCTTCCTGGTGGCATACGGATAGCGATCTGGGACGCCAACTGGAATGCGTAAATGACATGACAAGGAGCCGTGTTCTCGGCTTCAATCTCTACCAGGAAAGTCGCGCGTCCTTCTTCGATCTTTTCGACCGGCTGAGGCGCCAGGCAATCATCCTCTGAGGGAACATCCGTTGCGGCGACTGGTCGTTGCTTCGCTGCTCTGCGATACTGGCTCGCTGGTTGCACTCAGGCTTTCGAACATGCCCACCCGCCGAACCATTCTCCATAGCCTCGCCCTCACCACCGGAGCCGCGCTCACCCGCACTCTGCCCGCGCTTGCGCTCGATCTCTCCGACGCCGCCATCGCTCGCGACCCGATGCGCCCGCAGTACCACCTGCTCCCCGAGCACGGCTGGATGAACGATCCCTGCGGCCCTCTTTATTGGAAGGGCCGCTACCACATGTTCTACCAATACAATTCCGAGCCGGTCTCCGCCGTGAAGCTCTGGGCGCACGCCACCTCGTCCGACATGATTCATTGGCATCGCGAGCCGGTTGCGCTCGCGCCCACGCCCGGCGGTCCTGATGCTGACGGCTGCTGGACCGGCACCGCCGCCATCGTCGACGGCAAGCCTACTTTCCTCTACACCGGCGTGGTTAAGTCGACGGCAGAGCAGGCCACCTTGCGCGACGGCGATACATACCTGCACGAGTCCGTATGCATGGCCATCGCGGAAGACGACGACCTGCGGCACTGGCGCAAACAGCCCCAGCCCGTCATCCCCGCGCCGCCCGCAGGTATGAAGGTTGCCGGATTTCGCGATCCCTCGCCCTGGCGCGATCAAGGCACCGGCCAGAGCAATAAGGATCACTGGAACCTTATCGTCGCCTCCGGCGAGCGCACGGTCGGCGGCATGGTGCTTCTCTATACGTCCGCTGATTTTCATCGCTGGGAATATCTCCATCCCATGGCGCGCGGTAGGTGGAATGGCAAGCAGACAGACGTGGTCGGCTCGGGCGAGATGTGGGAGTGTCCCGACTTCTTCCCGCTCGACGGCAAACATGTCCTCATCCACTCCAGCGAAGGCAAGACCATCTGGCAGATCGGTACCCTCGACATGGCCACCATGCTCTTTCATGCGGAAAGCGAAGGCATACTCGATCACGGCGCCTACTATGCCCCCAAGTCGCAGCTCGACGCCCACGGCAACCGCATCCTCTGGGGTTGGATCACCGACACGCGCCCACAAGCCGAGTACGCCGCCGCCGGCTGGTCCGGCATGATGTCCTTGCCGCGCCGCCTCTCGATCGTGAGTGGCCAGCTTGTCATGGAGCCGGCGCCGGAGATTGCAACGCTTAGGACAAAACCACGCACCGGCGACGCAGTAAAACGCCTTCCATCGGCAGCGCAGGAGATTCGCCTCACCTTCGATCCCGGGTCCGAGCCCATGCTCGATATGTCCTTTATCGATCACCAGGGCGCGGCCTTGCTCTTGCGCAACTCCTTACAGCAGCAGTCAAACGTCGTGCGCGTAGGCAATACTGAGGTTTCTCTACAAAACGATCTGCCGCTCGACCTCCACGTTTTCCTCGACCACTCCGTTGCCGAAATATTCATCAACCACCGCCACACCATTACGCAGCGCTACTACACCCGCACGCCAATGGAGCCGGCAGTCGCCATCACCCTCGGCGGCAACTGGAGCATCACCCAGCAGCAAGCCTGGTCACTCACGAGCATCTGGTAAACGCTAGGAATCTCCTGCCAAATTGGTCTCAGCCCATGACTGCCGGAGGACGATCTTCGCAAATCGTGCCTGTTTTTCATCTGCGTCCGCTACACTGTAAATAGCCCCATTCCAGGCAGCCATGAAGACCTGGACGCACCCCGTATGTGCGCCTGCTAAGTCCAATGGAATGACGAATGAAGCGATAAGCCCTTTGTAAAGACGAATTTAGCCCTCCGGAGAGGGTCTAAGTGCCTGTATCGCAAGACCTTACGAGGCAGCCTCCCGCGACGGGAGGGGGAGGGGTCCCCCCTCCTGGTCCCGAAAAGAAACTAGAGCAAGGAAGAGAGAACGCACCGCCGTGTCCAGCACCATCCGCAACATCGCCATCATCGCCCACGTCGACCACGGCAAAACCACCCTGGTCGATGCCATGCTCCGCCAGGCCGGCACCTTCCGCAGCAACGAGACCGTAGTCGAGCGCGTCATGGACTCGAACGAGCTCGAAAAAGAGCGCGGCATCACCATCCTGGCCAAGAACACGGCGATCCACTACAAGGACACCAAGATCAACATCGTCGATACCCCCGGCCACGCCGACTTCGGCGGCGAAGTCGAGCGCGCCCTCAAGATGGTCGACGGCGTCATGCTGCTGGTCGACGCCTCTGAAGGCCCGCTGCCGCAGACCCGGTACGTCCTCTCCAAGGCTCTCGAAGCCAAGCTGCCGCCCATCCTGGTCATCAACAAAATCGACCGCCCCGACGCCCGCGCCAAGGAAGTTCTCGACGAGGTCTACGACCTCTTCATCGATCTCGATGCGGAAGAGGATCAACTCGATTTCCCGGTGCTCTACACCAACGCCAAGCACGGCACCGCGTCGCTCTCGCTCGACACCCCGGGCACCGACCTGGAGCCGCTCTTCGAAACCATCGTCAACTCGCTGAAACCTGCTCCCGGCGATGCCAGGGGACCGCTGCAGATCCAGATCACCAACCTCGACTACTCCGACTACCTTGGCCGCCTCGGCATCGCGCGCGTCTTCAACGGAACCCTCAAGACCGGCGACGAGATCAACATCTCTAAGCGCGACGGCTCACTGCAGAAGACCAAGATCACCAAGCTCTTCTCCTTTGAAGGGCTCAAGCGCACCGACATTACCGAGACCGTGGTCGGCGATATCGTCGCCATCGCCGGCGTCACGGGCATCACCATCGGTGAGACCATCGTCGATCTCGAGAACCCGAAGCCTCTGCCGCCCATCGTTATCGATGAGCCGACTATCGCGATCCAGTTCTCCGTTAACAACTCACCTACGGCAGGCCGCGAAGGTCAGTACGTCACCAGCCGCAACCTGCGCGAGCGTCTCGACAAAGAGTTACTTGCAAACGTCTCCATCCGCGTCGAGGAGACCGGTTCGCCGGACAGCTTCAAAGTCCTCGGTCGTGGCGAGTTGCAACTAGCCATCCTCATCGAGATGATGCGCCGCGAAGGCTACGAGCTCATGGTCGGCCGGCCGGAGATCGTCACCCGCGTTGTCGAGGGGAAAACCATGGAGCCGGTCGAGCACCTCACGGTGGATATCCCGGAGAGCTTTGTCGGCACCGTTATCGAGCGCCTGGGACCGCGCAAGGGCGAGATGGTAAAGATGACCAATCACGGTTCCGGCCGCGTCCGCATGGAGTTCCGCGTCCCCTCCCGCGGTCTCATCGGTCTGCGCTCGGAGATGCTCACGGAAACCCGCGGCACCATCGTGATGAATGCGCTCTTCGACGGTTACATTCAGTACCAGGGCGAGATTCCGCAGCGGCCCACCGGGGCCCTCATCGCCGACCGCGCCGGCACCACCACCGCCTATGCACTCGACGGCCTGCAGGACCGCGGCGTGCTGCTGGTCAACCCCGGCACTGAAGTCTACGAAGGCATGGTGGTCGGCGAGCACTCGCGCGACAACGACCTCGATGTGAACGCAGTGCGCGAAAAGAAGCTCACCAACATGCGCGCGTCGAGCGCCGATGAAGCCATCCGTCTCGTTCCGGTCAAAGCCCTCAACCTCGAACAGGCCATCGAGTTCATCGCAGAAGACGAGTTGGTGGAAGTCACACCGAAATCGCTGCGCCTGCGCAAGAAAATCCTGCAATCCAACCGCCGCCCCAAGCGCAACGCGCAGCCGGTCGCGCAATAACAGGAAAACACCGTCGTCATCGCGACCGAGCGAAGCGAGTGGAGAGATCTGCTGTGACCTCCCTCAGCGTGTAAGCTTGAGTGTTAAGGAGCGGCCACATCGCCGCTCCTTGAACTTTGCAGGAAATGAATGGCGGACCAGGGAAATCTCTTCAGCACGCGCGACCAGCCGGCAACCACTGTGCAGCCGGTTCCCGAGCAGCGGCAAAGACAAATCCCCCGCTGGCTGCTGGTGATGGAGATCGTGCTGTTCGTCATCGTTCGCTTATACGTCGGCGCGCTGGTCGTTCTGCTGCCCTGGCGCAGCATTTGGACCACCAACGCCTGGATCATGCACTGGCCCACCATCGCCGGCTTCCTCGCGCAGGGATGGGTGCGTGGGTTGGTCTCCGGCCTCGGCCTGCTCAACATCTGGGTTGCGCTGAGCGTGCTGTTTCGTCCCCGGCATCGCCAATAATCTTCTTACTTATGTCTAAAGATCGAACTCCGCATCCGCTGCACTCCGCCTCGCTCGCTTACGAGAACCCTGCCTTCCTGAACAGTCCGGATGGCCGCCTCATCCGCATCATGGCCGAATATGCCGAGCCGCTGGCGCGCTTCCGGCGCGAGCGCATCCGCGATACCGTGGTCTTCTTCGGCTCCGCCCGCTTCCGCGCGCTCGATGTCGCCAACCGCGAACTGGAATTGCTCGCCCGTCCCTATTCCAACGAGCCCGCGCCGCATCACGAGCAGCCCGCAAAAGGCGCAGAGCTGGACGATTGCAGCGCGAACGAGCTGAAGTGCCGCCGCGCTGAAGCAGCCGTCGAGATGGCGCGCTACTACGAGGACGCCCGCAAGCTCGCCTTCATGCTCACCGAATGGTCCATGACGTTGAAGGGCCGGCAGCGGCGCTTCGTCGTCACCTCCGGCGGTGGCCCCGGCATCATGGAGGCCGCCAACCGCGGCGCGCACGAGGCCGGTGGCCACACCGTCGGACTCAACATCAAGCTGCCCTTCGAGCAGGCGCCGAACCCCTACATCACGCCCGCGCTCAACTTCGAGTTCCATTACTTCTTCATGCGCAAGTACTGGTTCGCCTACCTTGCCAAGGCGCTGGTCGTCTTTCCGGGAGGCTTCGGAACACTCGATGAGGCATTTGAAATCCTCACCCTCGAACAGACCGAAAAGCTGGCCAAAAAGATCACCGTCATCCTCTACGGGTCCGGGTACTGGAAGTCGGTAATCAACTTCGATGTGCTGGTGGCGAAGGGAACCATAGCCCCCCAGGACCTGGATCTCTTCCACTTTGCCGACACGCCGGAAGAGGCGTTCGCGCAACTGCAGCACGGACTTACCACGAACCACCTGGAACCGGAAGGCCGCCGCACCACGCAGAACGAGACAGCCAGGACGCCGGATAGCGGCGGTGATCTGACGCCCGACATCGCAAAAACCCGCTGAATTCGACCGAAACGGCCTGCAACCATCGCGGTTCCATTCCAATGTGGAACCACGGTTTGCACTGAAGTTACAGCATCTTCTTGCCTGCGTAATGCCTCATTCATGGCTCCGTCCTCATACTGTGCCTGCAGGTGTGAGGAGTAGCCATGAAGGGATCCCAGATCTCCTATCTATGGAAGAACCCCGATGCCGCGCGCAACTTCAATACCGGCGTCTCGCTGCATAGCCACACCAACCGCTCCAAAGAGACGCTGGACTTCGTCGTCAAAGTCGTGGCGAGCGATGGTTTCGTCGGTCATCTCTTCCGGTGGCTCGAAGGCGCTTACGCGAAACATGCAATCGTAAAACCGGACTATTCTCGCGCCTGGTGGGCCCCCCCGCTTACTCCGCGCCTCGCCTTCGATCTGGAACGTCGCCAGATCGAGAACAAGCTGCAACGCCCCGCGCTCGTCTCCATCACGGATCATGACAACATCGAGGCGCCACAGTTGCTTCGCACTGTCGCCAGCGCCCGCCACATTCCGGTTTCTGTCGAGTGGACAGTGCCCTTCGCAGGCGATCAGTGCTTTCACTTGGGCATCCACAACCTGCCCAGCGCTCACGGCGCGCAGTGGATGAGGACCTTTGAGGAGTTCACTGCAAGTCCTTCCAACGCCCGGCTGACCGAGCTGCTGAGCGCACTCCATGCGCTGCCCAACGTGCTCATCGTCTTCAACCATCCCATGTGGGACCTCTACGAGATCGGCGCCTCCCGCCACGCGCTGCGCGTAGAAGAGTTCATGGAGCAGAATGGAGACTTCGTTCACGTCATGGAGCTCAATGGGCTGCGCCACTGGAACGAAAATCGGGTAGTACGAGCGCTCGCTGCACGCTGGAACAAGCTGCTGATCTCGGGCGGCGATCGTCACGGTCTGGAGCCCAATGGCGTCGTCAACCTGACTAACGCAACCTCCTTCAACGAATTCGTTCACGAGATACGCAACGAAAGCCGCAGCCAAATCCTCTTCATGCCGCAGTACGCGCAGCCCTGGAAGCATCGCATCATGCAGTCCACGCTCGATGCCGTCCGCGATTATCCGGAGTTTCCCGAGGGCTCGCGCCGCTGGGACGAGCGTGTCTATCATCCCGACGCGAACGGCATCCCGCAACCGGTGAGCGCCCTGTGGCCTGCCGGTCATGCACCTCTCATGCTGTCGCTCGCCATCCATTTCGTCCGGCTCATGGGACGAGCGCCCTTCAGCGGCAGCCTGCGCATGGCATGGAACGAATCGCGACAGTTGCACTTTGCTCTCGGAGAAGGCGAGGCCATCTAACATCGCCGCTGCTTCTTCTGCGCACAGTTTCGCTCGCGCTATGTCTGCGACCTCGGATGTCGTCTCGTCTTCTGTACCCAGGGTCGCGTATTTCCCGGATGCCTTCCATGAGATCAACGGCGTGGCGCACACCAGCCGTCACTTCGAGGCCTTTGGCCGCCGGCAAAACCTGCCGTTCCTCTGCGTGCGCGCCGGTCCGGCGGACCGCATGGCGAACCATGGCTCTGTCCGCACGCTGGAATTGTCGCGCAGCGCATTCTCCTTTCCGGTAGAAAAGGATCTGCGCTTCGATCTCGCCTACTGGCGTCACCTGCCGCGGATACTTGCCGGTACCCGCCACTTTCGCCCGGACATCATCCACATTACTGGTCCCTCGGAGCTTGGACTTCTCGGCGCGTGGGTCGCGACACGTCTCCGGGTGCCGCTCGTGGCCTCTTGGCATACCAACGTGCACGAGTACGCTGCCACGCGCTCGGCATGGTTCACGCGGCTGTTCGGAAAGCGCGGCCCGCATCTGAGCCGCCAGATCGAATCCTCGACTCTCTGGGCAGCCGCGCGATACTACCGCCGCGCGAGCATGCTTTTCGCCCCCAATGCCCAGCTCTGCACATTGCTCCAGCGCGCGACCGGCCGGCCCTGCTATCGAATGACGCGCGGCGTTGACACCGTCGCCTTTTCGCCCGTGCATCGCGACCGGCCCACGCAGGATCGCGAGTTCGTGCTCGGCTTCGTCGGCCGCCTGTCCGTCGAGAAGAACGTAGCCCTGCTGGTCTCCGTCCAGCAGCAGCTTCAGCAGCAGAGCGCAGGACGGTTCCGCTTTCAAATCATCGGCCACGGCGGCGAGGAAAAGTGGCTGCGCGAGCGCCTCGTCAACGCCGAATTCAGCGGCGTGCTACGGGGCAGGGAACTAGCCCGCGCATATGCCAACATGGACGCCTTCGTCTTTCCCTCGCACACCGATACCGTCGGCAATGCAGTGCTGGAGGCGCTGGCCTCCGGTGTTCCGGCGATTGTCACGCCGGATGGTGGCCCCGCCTGGATCGTCCGTGACGCGGAGACGGGTTTCATCCGCGGTGACGACGACTTTGCTCGAGCCATCGTGGCGCTGGCAAGCGACCCGGCCACGCACGCCGCGATGCGGGAGCGCGCTCGCCGGTATGCGCTCTCCGCATCATGGGATGCTGTCTTCGAAAACGTCTATGCACGATACGAGACTGTGCTCAGTCTCTCAAGGCCGGAGTTACACCGGTCGATTTCGTGATAGCAGGCCTACTGCACCTGCCCGATATAGACGCCGAACGGCGGCAGATTGACTTCATCAAGCGATGCGGGATCGCTCGAACCGGGCGACTTCATCAGCGTCTTTGCCTGGTTGCTGTGAATACCCTGTTTCGATAGATCGAAGCTGAACTTGCGCAGCTCTGCGGTGAAGTTGCAGGCCACCACCACTGCCGGCGATCCCGGTGTCTGCCGGATCCACGAAAGTACGTTCGTGTCCTCCGTGTTCAGCATCGTCAGCTTGCCGGAGCGCAGCGCCGGATTGTCGTGGCGAAGCTGGATAAGCTGCTTGTACCAGTTCAGCAGCGAATCGTCCTGCCGCACCTCTTCCGCCACGTTGACCGTCTTATAGCTGTCCGGTACCGGCAGCCACGGCTTGTCGCTGGTGGTAAAGCCCGCTTCGGGTGAGCCATCCCACTGCATCGGCGTGCGCTCGCCATCACGGCCTTTTTCCAGAGGCCACCCGATCTTGCCGACCGGGTCCTTCACGTCTTCGACGCGAGCAGGCGGCGTAGTCTTCATCCCGATCTCGTCGCCGTAGTACATCAGGGCTGTGCTGCGACTGGCGAACAGAATCGTCGCCAGCATGCGCTCGATCGCCATGTTGTGCTTGCCGTCGCCATACCGCATATCCATGCGCGGGTTGTCATGGTTGTCGAAGATCAGCAGCGGCTGGTTGTTACTGATGTCGTGCTCCACCTCGCCAATGCGCCGGCGGAACTCGTTCACATCCAGCTTGTTGATGAATCCAACCTGCATATCCATCGGCAGCTGAAGCTCGTCATGATTCGCGCCATACCATTTTTGCAATTCCTGAATGTTCGGCAGATACGTTTCGCCGATCAGCACGCGATTGCCGGGAAAGCTGTTTGTCACCTTGCGCAGATCGCGCATCACCTTGTGAACTTCCGGAAGATTCTCTGTCAGCGAGCCATCAATCTTCGGGTCGCCATACTCATTGGTGCCGGGCAGGATCGTTTCATCCTTTAACGAGGGATCCTCGAACAACGTGGGCACGGCATCCAGCCGGAAGCCGGAGACGCCCTTGTTGAGCCAGAAGCGCACCACGCCCCACATCGCCTGCTCCACCTTCGGATTGCGCCAGTTCAGGTCCGGCTGCTGAATGTAGAACTTGTGGTAATACCACTGGTCGGTTTTGGGCGAATACTGCCATGCGGAATGCCCAAACGCCGACTGCCAGTTGTTGGGCGGCTGCCCCGGCCCCTTGCCGTTTTCCCATACATACCAGTCGCGCTTGGGATTCGTTTTAGAGCTCTCCGACTCGATGAACCACGGATGTTTGTCTGAGGTGTGGTTCATCACCATGTCCATGATGACGCGGATATTGCGCTTATTCGCCTCGGTAACCAGCCGGTTGAAGTCGGCCATCGTGCCGTAGGCCGGATCGATGGCGACATAATTCGAGATGTCGTAGCCGAAGTCAACCTGCGGCGAAGGATAGATGGGCGTCAGCCAGATGGCGTCCACGCCCAGTTCTTTCAGATAATCCAGCCGGCTCGTGATGCCGTTCAGGTCTCCCACGCCGTCGCCATTGGAATCCTGAAAGCTGCGCGGATAAATCTCGTAGATCACGGCATGCTTCCACCAGATGTCGCCGCCTGCCGGTGCCGCCGCCTTGCTCGCAGTTTTCTTCGCCGAGGCTGTATCCGCCGCAGTTGCGACATGGCTCCCGGCCATTAGGCTCAGGCCCAGCACCAGTGTCAGGCTCGTCCTCGTTATTTTCATCAGCCCTCCTGTCGCCTGGCTGCGTTGCAGCATCGAAGCCTAACACACGCCTGCTGCGGCGGGCGCGGTGGCGTCAAATGTGATTCGGTGTGTCCCTCGTGCTTGCGTGGTCACGCATGATAGGCTCGGGGCACGTCCGGCAGTCCCATGATTCACGATCGTCAGTCGTTCGCAGGAGACAGGATGCCTCGGCGGCTTCTAATGGAGTCCTGGTTCGAGCCTTGGTTACAGATCCAACGCCACGCGTGCGCGACGCGCCCGGTGAGGTTCGCATGACCGAGCCCCGTTGCATCGTAGGTCTCGGGGAACTGCTGTGGGACATGCTTCCGCAGGGTCCGCAGCTTGGCGGAGCAGCTTCCAACTTCGCCGTTATGGCCGCGCGGCTGGGCGATCGCGGCGTGGCTGCCACTCGCATCGGCACCGACCCGCTCGGCCGCGAAGCCACGGCCTTCCTGAAAACCACGCCGCTGGATACGCAATACATCCAGGAGGATTTCAGCCGCGTTACCGGTACTGTAACGGTGGCCCTGGAAGACGGACAACAGCCCCGTTACACCATTCATGAGCCCGTCGCCTGGGACTTTCTGGAGTTCACTCCGCACTGGCTTGCCCTGGCCGAGCAGGCAGACGCCGTGTGCTTCGGCACATTGGCACAGCGGTCGCCGGCTTCGCGTCGAACCATTGAGAGCTTTCTGCACGAAACCCGCCCGGACTGCGTACGCATCTTTGACGTCAACCTGCGCGCCCCGTTTTTCAACGCGGAGATCGTCGAGACCTCGCTCGAATTTGCCACCATCTTCAAATTGAATGCCGACGAGATGCCGCAGGTACTCTCGCTGCTGGATTTCCCGGATGCCGCCGGAACCACGCCGGATTTCCTGCTCAACGGCGCACGGCAGATCGTCGATCAGTTCCCCGTGAAGCTCGTCGCCATCACGCTCGGCGCGCAAGGCAGTCTGCTGGTCACAGGCAACCAGGTCGACCGCCATCCGGGATATCCGGCGAAGGTGGCGGATACGGTCGGTGCCGGAGACGCCTTCACGGCCGCGCTCACGCACTACTACCTGCGCGGTGCGCCGCTCTCCCAACTCAACGCAGCGGGAAATTGCTGGGGTGCGTGGGTCGCCTCGCATTCGGGCGCCATGCCGCCCCTGCCCGATGCAGAACGCGAAGCTGTCACTCGTCAGATCGCGCAAGCCTCGTGAGACTTACAGTTGTCATCCCGAACGCAGCCAAAGGTGGAGTGAGGGACCTACTGTATCTTCCGTTCCCTATCGGCGAAAAGCGCCGCTCAGCCAACGCCCGAGACTAAACTGAGGCCGGTCTCGCCTTTTGCGCCGCGCAGTCCCGGATGTATCGTCAACTAAGTTATGGCAGAACCCATTACGCCCGCGGAGCGGCGCGCGCTTGGCCAGGCCCGGCGGAAACAACTGCGTCGCCAGGAACACGCCCACTGGCGTCCGCCGGCGCATCGGCCATCCCCCGTCGCCACCATCGCGCGTTCGATGCACGGACGCATCGCATCGCTCGTCGCGCTCAAGTACGAGCGAATGCTCGCCTCGCCCTTCGGCTTCTTCCGCGGCGCTGTGCCCGTCATGGCCGCGGATCTGCCAGCGCTGCCGAATACCGGCATCCTCTCGCAAATCTGCGGGGATGCGCATGTGCGCAATCTCGGCGCATACGCCGCCCCCGATGGGCGCTTCGTCTTCGACATCAACGACTTCGACGAGACATGTGCCGCGCCCTTCGAATGGGACCTCAAACGCATGGCCACCAGCCTCGTTCTGGCTGGGCGCGAGAATGGCCAGAAGTCCTCCCCTTGCCGTGAGGCCGTTCACACCCTCGCGCTCAGCTATCGCCGCCTCGTTGCGACGCTCGCGCGTACTCCCGTGGTCGAGGTAGCGCGCTATCAAGTTCATCGGCTCGAGCGAGTGACCCCGGTATCGGACGCCCTGCAGAAGGCGGAACGCGAAACGCCTCTCGGTACGCTCCGCCGCTTCACAGAAGAGAAGAAGGGAAAGCGGCAATTCCGGAGCGATCCGCCGATGCTGACTCCTCTGCCGTCGGGGCAGGCGCGAGCGGTGCTCGCAAGTTTTGCGACGTATCGCAACAGCCTCCTGCCGGAGCGCCGCCATTTCCTCGATCAATATGTGCCGGTAGACGTTTCTTTTAAGGTCGTCGGCACAGGCAGCGTGGGACTTCGCGATTACCTCGTCTACCTCGAGGGCAATGGCGAAAATGATCCGCTCTTCCTCCAGATCAAGCAGGAGCCCGGCTCGGCCTACGCGCCGTATATCGCGAACCACGCTGCGGCCCGCGCGGCGACACATCAGGGCCAGCGTGTTGCGGAGGGCCAGCGCGCCATGCAGTGGCAGTCCGACCCGTTTCTCGGCTGGACGACAATCGCCAACCGCGACTACCTCGTCCGGCAGCTCAACGATCACAAAGCATCTGTAAATCCTCAAGAGCTGCAGGGCGGCGGCCTCGCAGAATATGCAGCCGTCTGCGGGGAGCTGCTCGCCCGCGGCCATGCGCGCTCCGGCGATGTCCATCTCATCACCGGCTATCTCGGTGCGGGAAGCAAGCAGGACAAGTTCGATCACGCACTCGCCGCCTTCGCCGAATCCTACGCAGACCAGACCGAGGCGGACTGGCAAGCGCTCGTCGCTTCGCGGAAGCCCGCGCCGCAAAAGGCGAAAGCGGCCGTAACCGGTGCGTCAAAATGAGAAAATAGCAGCAGGGATAATTCATGCTGCAACTCAGTTCGGCCGGACGTCGTTTTGGGCCACGCACTCTCTTTGAAAACGCAAGCTGGCTCATCACGCCTGGCGAACGCACCGCGCTCGTCGGTGCAAATGGGACCGGCAAATCGACGCTGCTGAAGACGCTCGCGGGCCTCGAGTCGCTCGACTACGGCACGCTCGAACGCGCCCGCAACACAAGCATCGGCTACCTGCCGCAGGATGGCCTCGCACTTTCCGGACGCAGTGTCTTCGAGGAATGCCTCTCTGTCTTCGACGAGATTCGTTCCATCGAGCAGGAACTCGAGACGCTCTCAATCAGTCTCGCCGAGCTCGATCCAGCCTCCAGCGCCTATGAGGCGGTGGCAGAGCGCTTTTCCAGCCTGGACGCGCGATTTCATGCGCATAGCGGTTACGCACTCGACGCCCAGGTAGGTGCGGTGCTGGACGGCCTTGGCTTCAGCAAGCACGACTGGACGCGGCAGACGCAGGAGTTCTCCGGCGGCTGGCAGATGCGCATCGCGCTGGCCAAGCTGCTGCTCGCGAAGCCCAGCCTCTTGCTGCTGGATGAGCCGACCAACCATCTCGATCTCGAGACGCGCAACTGGCTCGAGGAGTACCTGCATGGCTACCCCAACGGCTACATCCTGATCTCGCACGACCGTTATTTTCTCGATGTCACGGTGACCAAGATCATCGAGATATGGAACAAAGCCCTTCACGTCTATCACGGCAACTACGAGCGCTATCTCGAACAAAAGCAGGAGCGGCGCGCCCAGCTCGAATCTGCATATCGCAATCAGCGCGAGCACATCGAGCATCTGGAAACCTTCATCAATCGTTTCCGCTATCAGGCCACCAAGGCAAAGCAGGTACAGAGTCGCATCAAAGAGCTCGAAAAGATCGAGCGCATCGAGCTTCCGCAGGAAGAGCCCGTCATCCACTTCACCTTTCCGCAGCCGCCTCCATCGGGTCGCACGGTGGTCGAAGTGCGCGATCTCGCGAAGAATTACGGCCCCAAGCAAGTGCTCGAAGCCGTCAACTTCACCATCGACCGCGGCGATCGCATCGCGTTGGTCGGCGTCAATGGCGCAGGCAAATCCACGCTGATCCGCATGCTCTCCGGCACGGAGGGCCCGTCCAGCGGCACGCTCAAGTTCGGCCACAACGTCACTGCGGAATACTTCGCGCAGGATCAATACAAGGTGCTCGACGGCAGCGCCCGCATGCTGGACGACATCAGCAGCGTGGCGCCGCGCGTTCCGCAGGCTGACCTGCGCGGGCTGCTCGGCTGCTTCCTGTTCTCGGGCGACGACGCATTCAAGCAGCTCGGCGTGCTTTCCGGCGGCGAGCGAAACCGCTACGCGCTGGCGCGCATCCTGGTCAGTCCGGCGAACTTTCTCCTGCTCGACGAGCCGACCAACCATCTCGATCTCCGCGCCAAGGAAGTCCTGCTGGAAGCCATCCGCAACTTCAGCGGCACCGTCATCTTCGTCTCGCACGACCGCTACTTCCTCGACGCGCTGGCCACGCGCGTCTTCGAAGTGGAAAGCGGTACGGTCCACGTCTATCCCGGCAACTACGAGGACTACATGCGCCGCAAGGCCGGCATTCCCGACCCCGTCGTTGCCGCCGCCGAAGCAGCCGCGTCCCAGCCGCTTGTAGACACGACCGAGAACAACGGTCGCAATCGCCGCGTCAATCCGATCAAGCGCAAGCAGATGCAGGACCGGCTCGTCTTCGTAGAACGGGAAATCCCCCGCGTGGAGAACGCCATCGCGGAAACGGAGCAGGCGCTCGGCAACTTCGTCAGCGCCGATGAGACGCAGCGCCAGGGCGCAGCGCTCGAAGAACTGCGCGCCGAGCACATCAGCCTCTCATCCGAGTGGGAAGAACTGATGCAGCAGCTGGAAGAGCAGGCCAGCGTCTAACACGGCGTTGAGTCCCGGCATCTCACGTTGACAGCGATGAGCGAAACAGCACAGGCATCCGATTCGGAAACTCCTCTCCGCCTCTACCCCGCTCCATGGAAAGGCGAGCCCGTTTTTGCCTGCCTCAAGTGCCAGCGAAAACTCAAAAAGAGCAAAGGTCCGAAGGCGCTTCGCAAGCTTTCAAAATGGTTCCGGAAACGCAGCGCCAGAAGCGAGGCGCGGCCGTCGGTCAGTGTCATTGGCATATCATGCGTCGATCTCTGTCCGAAGAACGGTGTCACCATCTTCTCCGGTCATCAACTCACAGGCCGGCCGCCCGCGGTCCGCATCGCACGATCCGAGTCCGATTTGGAGCAGATTTACTGCGAGCTTACCGATACCGCTTTGTTCCCCGAAAACGAAACGCTGAAGTGACGCGTCTGGCCCTGGTCTATCGTCGTATATCTCACGGTCCGATTGCCCAAGTCCTTCGAGTCCGACTGCTGCACATTCCCCAGCGCCATCGTTGTCTGCTTCTCGCTCATGCCCTGCGTGGCCGTGTGTTGCGCCACGGCCTGCCATACCTCCGGCGGCCAATGGTAAAGGCTTCTCGGGTCCTGGTAGAAGAAGATGTCATCGCAGGCCCAGGTCGAGTTCGCGCCATCCAGGGACGCCACTGGAGCCGCAAATTCGCCGCTTCGCCCAGGCTCAAGGAAAACGACGAATACGTTCTTCGGTCCGCGCGGAATGCTGCTGTTCCAGTCTGGTGGCGTCGTCACCTCAATGAAGTCCTTCACCTCCAGCTCCTGTGCCGGTGGCAACCAACCCGCCTGCTCGGAGAAGCCAACGTGCCCTGTGCGATAAGGATAATAGGGAACCGAGTAGCCGGCCTTCATCCAAACGGATTTGCCGTTCAGCACGCGCGCCGACTTCACGCTGTCGATGAGCATCTGGCGGACAAACACCAGGTCGTCATCGGTCGGTTTCTCCTGTGCCAGCTTGTTCGGCAAAACCCCGGGCGAATTGCGCTCGTGCTCATAGCTCACGATGCGCCACGCTGCAATCGCCAAGACCAGTAGCGTGACCGCGCCAATGATCTGCCAATTCTTCATTCAATTCTCCCTCGGCCCGCTAAGGGCTAGATGGACGGCTGTTCCAACTGCTCTTCAGGCTGCATCAGCGACGCCGCCGTCAGCGCATTAGCGTCACGCAAGGATGGGAAGATTACCGTCCACAATCCGGTCACGATCAAGGACCCGATTCCGCCCAGCACAACTGCCCGCACCGGCCCCATCCACTGCGCCGTCAGACCGCTTTCGTATTCGCCAAGTTCGTTAGATGCGCCGACAAACAGAGAATTCACGGCGCTGACACGGCCTCGCATGGAAGGCGGCGTGGCCAGTTGCAGCAGGGAAGAGCGGATGACGACACTCACCATGTCCGCCGCGCCCAGGATCACCAATGCCGCCAGCGAGAGCCACAAGCTGCGCGACAGCCCGAAAACGATCGTGGCCATACCGAAGATCGCAACGCAGATAAACATCATCCGCCCGGCACCGCTGCGGATTGGCCGGAAGGAAAGCAGGATGGATACGATGAGCGCGCCGGCAGCCGGTGCCGCGCGCAGGATGCCCAGTCCACGCGCGCCGGTGTGCAGGATGTTTTCTGCGAATATCGGCATCAGCGCTACCGCGCCGCCCAGCAGCACGACGAATAGATCCAGGCTGACCGACCCCAGCAGCAGCTTCGCGCGCCACACATAGCGAAGCCCTTCGAGCACTATGTCGAAAGTCGTTGACCGGTGCTCCATCCTGCCCGGCCGCACCGCGAGCATGCCGATCAGCGTAAGAAACCCCACCAGGGTAAGCAACGTAAACAGAAATACCACCGGCGCTCCCGCAATATGCGGCAGCCCCCAGTGCGCCAGCGGAAGCGTGAACAGCAGGCCGCCAACAGCGGGACCGGTGATATTCGCGATCTGGAAAACCGTCGCGCCCCATGTGACTGCGTTGACGAAGTGCTCCGCCGGAACCAGATGCGGCACCAGCGCCGAGCTCGCCGGCCCACTGAAGGCGCGGCCAGTCCCGATAAAAAACAGCACCGCATAAATCGGCAGAATGCGATGCATGCCGTGAAACGCAAATAGAAACAGCGTCAGAGTCGAGACAAACTGCAGGGAATAGCAGACCAGGATGACAGTTCGCCGGTCGAAGCGGTCTGCGGTGTGCCCTGCCGGCAGCATGAAAATCAACCCGGGAAGAAACAACGCCAGCCCGGTATAGCCCAGGTCGATCGCGCGATGCGTAATCAGGTAAACCTGCCACGCCACCGCAACAGCCTGCGCCTCCGCGCCCATAATCACCAGGGCGCGGGCCATCTGGTAGAGCCGGAAATCGCGATAGGCAAATGCGGCCGCGCCGCGACTGCCAGGCTCCTCTTTCTTTGCGTCGGTCATGCTCTCAGTTCTTGCTGTGTCCTTCTATTGTCGCAGCATCGTGGTCGGGGCTCGATTTAATCTTGGATGTCGCTCGCCCATGTCCGATTCTCATCGAATGCACGACTCCGCCGCGCCCGAGCTGCCGTTGGGCGAAGGCGCATCCTCCGCCTCTGCTGCGCTTCCCAGTAGGGCATCGCGCGATAGTCATCTGCTTCACCCGGTCAGGGGTGTAGTTGGCGTATTCGTCTGCGGCGTCATCGCTTTCCTCACTCTCTATGCAACGCAGCCGCTTCTGCCGCTGTTGGAAGGCCTTTTTCACGCTTCGAAGTCCGCCGTGGGCTGGACGGTCAGCGCTTCCACGCTCGGTGTCGCAATCGCAGCGCCGCTGCTCGGCACATTCACCGAGCGCATGAGCCGCAAGCGCGTCATCCTGATCTCGATTCTTCTGCTCGCGGTACCGACCTGCGCTGCGGCAAGCTCCACGTCCCTCGGCTGGCTGGTCTTCTGGCGGCTGCTGCAGGGGCTCATTACGCCCGGCGTCTTCGCCACCACCATCGCCTACATCACGGAAAATTGGCCGCCCACAGCAGTCGCTCCCGTCATGAGCATCTACGTCAGCGGCACCGCTCTTGGTGGGTTTTCCGGCCGCGCCATCACCGGCGTCATGGCCGATCACGTCGGCTGGCGACCCTCATTCGTCTTACTCGGCTTCATATCTCTGGGCGGCGCTGCTTTGGTCGCCTGGCTGCTGCGAGACAAGCCGCGCTCGCCCTCTACAGCCACGCAGCTGCCATTCCGTCAGATCTTTCTGCCGATGTTTGCTCATCTGCGCAACCCCCGCCTGCTCACCACCTACCTAGTCGGCTTTAATGTGCTCTTCTCGCTCGTCGGCGTCTTTACTTACATCACGTTCTATCTCGCGGCGCCTCCGTTCTCGCTCTCCACCGCCAAGCTCAGCCTGTTGTTCGTCGTCTATCTTGTGGGACTCGTTGCCACCCCGCTCGCTGGCGCGCTTCTGCCCCGCGTCGGCCTCCGGGCGGGCATCACCGGCTCCATCCTGCTCTCGCTCGCCGGCGTGCTGCTTACATTGGTGCACTCGCTACCCGTCGTCGTGGTGGGCCTCGCCCTCTGCTGCACCGGTGTGTTTATCTCGCAGAGCTGCGCCACCAGCTTCCTTCGCGAGGCCGCACCTGAGTCTTCCCGCGCCTCGGCTGTGGGTATGTACGTCGCCTGCTATTACATCGGCGGGACGGTGGCAGGTGTCGCGCCCAGTCTTGTCTGGAAATTCGGCGGATGGACCGCCTGCGCGGCAATGGTTGCAATCATCGACCTGATCTCGATTGGGATCGCGCGCCGCGGCTGGCGCGAGCGGGCCGCCGTGTAACGGCTATTTGCCGTGCAGGTAGGCCTTGTACTGCGTGTCCACAATGCCCAGGTTGCGCGCCAGTCCAAGCTTGGCCTGATTGTAGTCAAGCGTATCCGCAATCAGCTGGGACTGCGCCTGCGACAGCGTAGCCTGCGCCTGCACAACCGGCAGATTGTCATCCACGCCGGCGGCAAACCGGTCGTTCGCATCGGAAAGCGCCCGCGTCGCCAGGTCCACGTTCTGCTGTGAGACCCGCACCAGCGTCTGTGACGAATTCAAATCCAGCATGCTGTCACGCAGTTGCTGATCGATTTGCTGCTTCAGGTCTGCCTGCCGATTCAACGCGTCGCTCTGCTGCGCTGCGGCAACGTCGGCATCGCCGCGAAATTGCGCTTCCTTGAAGATCGGAACCTGCAGCTCGCCCATGGCCACAAACGTGCCGTGATACAGCCCATGTGTCAGACCGGTAACGCCGTAGTTGCCGCCCGCGGTCACGGTCGGTAGCCGCTCGTACTTGGCTGCGGACCGCGAAAATCGCGCCGCCTGCACCTGACGTTGCATCCCCTGGTAATCTTGGCGGCTCTGGTAGGCAAGCCGGCGAGCGTCTTCAATCGACATCTGCTCCAGGTCCGCATACGGCGCGGTATCGGTAAGCTCGATCGTCTGCTCCACCGGCACGCCGATCTCGCGCTTCAGCAGGATCCGGTCCTTCTCGAATGTGTTCTGTGCGGCGATCACTTTCTGCTGCTGTGTCTGGAATTGCACGCGCGCGCGCAACTCATCCAGTCGCGCCGCGGTGCCCGCTTCGTGCTCTGCCTGCGCCTGTTTCAACAGCACTTCATCGGCCCGCAGAAGCGCGTCGGCGCTGTCAATCTGCGACCGGTCGGCCAGCGTCTTCAGATACTGATTTCCGACATTCAGCACCACCAGCCCGCGCGACGATTGCGTGTTGTAGTACGCCGCTTTCAGGCTCTCCTTCGCGGACCGGTAGCGTGTGATCGCTGCAAAATCGAGCGTCGTCCAGTTCAACGCGGCATCCGCCGTCGTCACGTCTACCTTCACGATCGGATTGAAGTTGGCAAAATTGACGTCAGGAAACAGCGGCGCGATCTTGGCCAGAAGGCTCGGGTTGAATCCAAAGGTCAGCAGGTTGTACTGATGCGCTCCGGTAGTTGCTTCCGCCTTGAGCGACGGCAGCAGCGGATTCAGCGCCTCCAGCCGTTGCGCATCCGATTGCTGCTGCTGGATGCGTGCCTGGGTCAGCGCGAGGTTCGCCTGAATGCCACGCTGGATGGCGTCATCCAGCGAAAGATGCAGCGTCTCGGGCGAGACCGTGCCCATCGTCACACTGCCGTAATAAGGATTCTGTGCCGAGCTTGGATTCAACAGTGACTGCGGCGATGGAGCATTCAAGCCGGCTGACATCGACGACGATGACGATGAAGACGCGGACGACCCGTTCCCGCTGCCTGCCGCCGCTGTGCTGCCGCCGCTAGTATCGCTTGCGCTGCTCGAGCCATCGGCGGTCGTGGACGCATTCACCGACCCGCTCGATTGGGGATTCTGCGCGCGCAGATACGTCCCGCCGCATACCATCGCCGCGCACACCATCCCAATTGCAATCCTGTACGTCACCCGATCGAAGCTCTCCGCAAGTGATAACTGTTCTCTTAGATCATCGCAGACGCCATGGGTTGCCAAAACTTTGCTTCCCGCCGCGCAGGAGTCGTCACAAAGCCGATCTTTTTCCATGCCTTATAGCATCCCGCTGCATACAATTGTGCTATGTCCCCGGGCGAATCGCCATTGCACGTGGTCCACGCGGTCTGCTCCCACGACTGCCCGGACTCCTGCGCCGTGCTGGTCAGCGTGGACGCCAACGGCCGTGCGCAAAAGATCGCCGGCGACCCGGATCATCCAATCACCCGCGGATTTCTCTGCGGCAAGGTGGCTCAGTACCTCGATCGCGTCTATTCGCCGGACCGCCTGCTCTACCCCATGCGTCGCCGCGCCGGCATCGCGAAAGGCGCGCTGCCCACCGGTCGCGAGGCCGAAAGCTTTGAGCGCATCACCTGGGACGAGGCGCTGGACACGATCGCAAAGCGGCTCGCCGCCATCGCTGACCAATTCGGCCCCGAGTCTGTCTTGCCCTACTCCTACGCCGGCACCATTGGTGTGCTCGGCTACGGCTCCATGGACCGCCGCTTCTTCCACCGGCTCGGCGCCTCGCAGCTCGACCGCACCATCTGCGCCACCGCCGGTGGAGACGCGTTCCTCTCCGTCTACGGTCGCAAGCTCGGCACCGATACCGAGCAGTTCCATCGCGCGCGTCTCATCATCGCCTGGGGCGCAAACATTCACGGCACCAGCGTTCATCTCTGGCCGCAGATCGAAGAAGCCTGCCGCAACGGGGCCCGCCTCATCGTCATCGATCCCTACCAGACCCGCACTGCAAAACTCGCCGACTGGCATATCGCGATTCACCCCGGCACAGACGCTGCGCTCGCCCTCGGCATGATGCATGTCATCTTCGCCGAAGGTCTCGAAGACCGCGCCTACATCGACCAGCACACCGTCGGTGCTAAGGAGCTGGCAGAGCACGCAAAGGAATATCCGCCCGAGCGCGTCGCTGCCTGGACCGGCATGACTGCGAATGAAGTCCGCGCGCTGGCCCGCGAATACGCCACCACCAGGCCCGCGGCCATCCGGCTCAACTACGGCATCCAACGCTGCGAGAACGGCGGCACAGCCGCGCGCGCCGTCTGCATGCTGCCGCTGCTCACCGGCGCGTGGACTCGCCTTGGCGGTGGCCTGCAGCTCTCCACCAGCGGAGCTTTCCGCTTCGACTCGCAGACCCTCGAACGTCCCGACCTGATGTACTCGAGCCCGCTCGGCCGCGCCGCGCGCGTTGTCAACATGACCCGCCTCGGCCATGCGCTCACTGAGCTAAGCGATCCGCCGGTCAAGGCGCTCTTCGTCTACAACTCCAACCCCGGCGCCATCGCACCCAACCAGAACACAGTGCTGCGCGGCATGGCGCGTCCCGATCTCTTCACCGTCGTGCACGAGCAGTTCTGGACCGATACCGCCGACTACGCCGACATCGTCCTCCCCGCCACCACGTTCCTCGAGCACGCGGATCTTCAGGGCGCCTACGGTCACTACCACGTACAGCTCTCCGATCAGGCCATCGCGCCGCTTGGCGAAGCGCGCTCCAACGTCTGGCTCTTCGGCCAGCTCGGACAGCGCATCGGCTTTTCCGAAGCCTGCTTCCGCGATACCGAACAGCAGATGCTTGCCCAGGCGATCCCCGACGCGCCGCAAGAAACGCATCCGCAAATGGATGGCATCACGCTCGACCAGCTTCGCAAGGAGCACAGCGTTCGCCTTCGCTGGGCCGGCGAGCCCATAGCGCCATTCCAGCCCTTCGCCGATGGCGGCTTTGGCACTCCATCCGGCAAAGGCGAGCTCTACTCTGCCGCGCTGGCCGAACAGGGGCTCGATCCTCTGCCGTCCTTCAAGCCTCCAAAAGAATCGCGCCACAGCGCCAATCGCGCCTACCCACTCGAATTCCTCGGACGCAAAGCCGACAACTACATGAACTCCACCTTCGCAAATCTCGCGCCGCATCAGAAGATGGAGAAGACCCGCATCGGCAAACTCGAAATCCATCCTGACGATGCAGATCGTCGTGGCATCCACGAAGGCGACACGGTCGAGGTCTTCAACGATCGCGGACGCATTCGTCTGGTCGCGCAGATCCACACCGGTGTTCCCGCGGGCGTCGTCGCCTCGCGGCTCAACTGGAACAAGCTCTCCGCCGGTGGCAGCAACGTCAACGCGCTCACCTCCGAGCGCCTCACCGACATCGGCCGCGGCCCCACATTCTATTCCACGCTGGTTGAGGTGACGCGGATCTCGAGCATTGGCTGAAAACGGATATCAGTGCGCCGGCTGCGGCGAATGGAACGAAACCATGGTCGACGAGTCTGCCGGCGCCCGCCAGAATTATGTCGAGGACTGCCAGGTCTGCTGCAAGCCCAACGTGCTCGATGTGCGCTGGAGCCCCGCCGAGCATGCTTTCGTGGTCCATGCCGAGCTCGAAAGTTGACACTAACAACTCCTCGTCATCTCCACCGGAGCCGTCTCGCGCAAGCGAGACCGGCGCAGTGGAGAGATCCGCTTTTCCAGGCGCTATTTCGGTCGCTTCGCGCCCGATTCGTGGCTCGCTGTTGGTCGTCGCGGCCCCGCTTGCTATAGAATCGGCTTTCCAGCACGAAAGAGCGGAAGTTCGATTTTGGTTGCAGTGAGGGTGTGCCTATTTTTCCCGTCATTCGGCGGAGCATGAGCTCCCAGATCCAGCAGGACAACACCATTCGTCCCCGGATCCTTCGTAAATTGATGCTCCAAGGGTTGGGTGCTCTGGCCGTACTCTTCTGCACGGTTGCGCCCGCGTTCGCGCAGAACGCCAATGTCATTTCCGAAATTCGGGTCATCGGCAATCGTCGCATTCCCAAGGAAACCGTCCTCGCCCGCCTCTACTCGCACGTCGGCGACAATTACGATCCAGCTACGATCGAGCGCGATTTCAACTCACTGTGGAACACCGGCTACTTCGAAGATGTCCGCATCGAAAAAGAGGACAGCGCAAAGGGCGAAGTCCTAGACGTCTTCGTTCGGGAAAAGCCAACCATCCGCGAGATCAATTACAAGGGACTAAATTCGGTTACGACGTCCGATGTCCTCGACCGCTTCAAAAAGGAGAAGGTCGGGCTCAGCGTGGAGAGCCAGTACGACCCCACGCGCATCGCTAAGGCAATCGCCGTCCTGAAAGCGCTGCTGGGCGAGCACGGGCACCAGTTCCCGACCATTACGCCGGAAGTCAAAACCATCCCGCCTGCATCCGTCGCCGTGACCTTCAACATCAAGGAGGGCCCGACGGTAAAGGTTGGCGACATCCGCTTCACCGGCAACAAGAACCTGAACTCACGCACGCTGCGCTACGCCATGCGCAACCTGCGTCCCATCGGCATCCCGCACTCCATCTTCCTGGAGAACCTCTTCGCCCGCACCTACGACGCCAGCAAGCTTGAAGAGGATTCCGAGCGTGTCCGCCAGGCTTATCAGAACCATGGCTACTTCAAGGCCATCGTGGGCGAGCCCTCCACGCACATCCGCAATGAAGGCGGCCTCTCGCTGCTGACCTTCCGGTCCAAGAAGGGCAAGCGTATCGACATCACGCTGCCCATTGAGGAAGGCGAGCGTTATCGCCTGGGCGGCATCACCTTCACCGGCAACGAGCATGTCAAAAACGTGAAGGCCCTGCGCGCTCAGTTCGCCATCAAGGACGGCGACTACTTCAACTACACCGCCGTCGCCAAGGGCCTCGACAACCTTCGCAAGGCTTACGGCACACTCGGCTACATCAACTACGCTGCTGTCCCGACGCCCCGCTTCGACGAAGCTAAAAAGCTTCTGTATCTCGATATCGACATCGATGAGGGCAAGCCCTTCTATGTCTCGCGCATCGAATTCACGGGCAATACCGTCACCCGCGATTCGGTCATTCGCCGCGAACTGCTGCTCGAAGAAGGCCAGGTCTACAACAGCAATCTCTGGGAGCAGAGCCTGCTCCGCCTGAACCAGCTCGATTACTTCGATCCGCTTAAGGTGGACCAGGACTCCACTGCGACCCAGGACCAGGCGAACAACACCGTCTCGCTGCTGCTCCGGGTGCACGAGAAGGGCAAGAACTCCATCGGTCTGAATGGCGGCGTCAGCGGCCTCTCCGGCTCATTCCTCGGCCTCAACTATCAGACCAACAACTTCCTCGGTCTGGGCGAAACGCTGAGCCTGCAGGCCAATATCGGCAACCTGCAGCGCAACCTCTCGTTCGGCTTTACCGAGCCCTACTTCCGCAATAAGCCGGTCTCACTTGGCTTTCAGCTCTTCTCCAACAAGTCCGATTACAACGCCGCGAAGAATTACCAGATATCGACCGGGGGCGGAAACCTGACCGCCGCGCAGCAGTCGCTGGTGCAGAACTACAACCAAGCCGCCACCGGCCTCAGCGTATCGACCAATTACCTCTTCCGGCGCAGCTTCCACCGCGTCGGCCTCACCTATTCATTCCAGAAGAGCTCAATCACCGCCTTCAGTCCGGCATCCACCTCGCTCTTCCAGACCCTGGCATTCCGCAGCGGCGTCCAGTCCAATAACGCGCTCCAAGGCATTTACTCCAGCACCGCGTCGCTCTCCTACACCTACAACAAGATCGGGAACCCCTACAATCCGCACGACGGAGTCTCCTACACCGCGCTGCTGCAGATTGCCGGCCTCGGCGGAAACGTCAAGTACGTCAACCCCATCTTCGAATACCGCCACTTCAACGGCATGCATTTTCTCAGGCCCAGCAGGGAAGGCCGTAACGTTCTCGCCTTCCGCTTCCAGGCGCAATACATCCAGGGCCTCGGCGGCAAAGTCGCGCCGCCCTTCCAGCGCTTCTACCAGGGCGGCGAGCAAGAGCTGCGCGGCTTCGACATCCGCTCCGGCACGCCGTACGCATTCATTCCGCAGCGCACGCAGTTCATCCTCACCAACCCGGACGGCACGCTCGTCCCGCGGGATCCCACCAACCCGACGCTCGGCAACATCACCATCCCCGTCCCCACCTTCGGCATTGTTTCGGTGGGCGGCGATACCTCGTTCACGAGCAACGTCGAGTACCGCATTCCGCTCGGCGGACCGGTCATGTTCAAGCTCTTCGACGACTTCGGCATGTCTGTCGCGACGCACCAGTCGCAGTTGCTGCAAAGCGTGCTCGCCACCGACCAGCTAAACGCGCCACTCTACGGCTGCCCGGTCTATGTCAATGGATCGTGCCAGGGTGGACAGCGCGTTCAGTTCACCCGCGAGATTCGACCCATCGAGGGCACCAACACCACTCCTCGCATGTCCACCGGCGCGGAGATTTCGGTCATGCTACCCATCGTTCGTGCGCCGTTCCGTATCTACTACGCCTACAACCCGCTGCGTCTGCTGGAGCAGGTGCGCGGCGAAAACCTGATCACGCGCGACATGTTCCCCGCCGGCGGGGCAGGCGATTACAGCTATGCCCAGTCGCAGCAGCTCTATGGCTCGCTCTACCAGTTGCGCGAGCCGCGCAAGACTTTCCGTCTTGCCGTCAGCACAACCTTCTAGGGTCATGAATCGAAAGTTGTTGCTTGAATCGTCATCGTCAACCTAAACGGAAGGTGGAGTGAGGGACCTGCCGTACCTATCGTTCAATATCGGCGCGAGGCGCCGCTCACCCAATTCCGCGGCCCTGCCTTCATTGACTCTGCTCAGAGGCCGTCCCTGACCGTTTTCACAAATGAAGTAAAGGCCTGTAACAGTCGCTGACGCAGCTTTTCCGTCAAAGAAAAGCTGCTCGGCATGAACGTCGGAGAGACCACCGTATTTGTGAAAACGGTCTATAATCATTCGCAAGTTCCTGAGATGTCCTCTGTTCGTGTCTCTTGTGCGCAAACCGCACCCTCTCACCCGGGGGCGCGCGGCGTTCGCATCGGAATTGCGCAAGGGGGAGAGCACAGGGCAGCGTGCCCGCAAGTGCCTTCAAAACGCAATCAGGACAGCCAACAAGAACCAAGGAGTTTCCTAGCCAAATGAAGCGTTCTTTGTCACTCGTCTGCATGCTCGCGTCCACCCTGGGCGCCAGTGCGCTCGCCCAGACCGCAGCAGAGCCACCCTCCGCCCCCGGCGCGCCTGCCGCCACCGCTCCCGCCGGCCCCACCAAGATCGCGGTCATTCAGTTTGAGGCTGTCGTCGCCCAGACCAATGAAGGCCAGCGTGCCTTCGGTGAGCTGAACACCAAGTTCCAGCCCAAGCAGCAGCAGATCAAGTCTGAGAGCGATGAGGTCGACACGCTGAAGAAGGATATGCAGACCGCTGGCGACAAGCTGAGCGATGCGGAACGCCAGAGCCGCCTGCGCACCATCGATGAAAAGGAAAAGACGCTGCAGCGCAACGTGGAAGATGCCCGCAACGACTTCTCTGGCGAAATGAACGAGAAGTTCAGCACGATCGCCCAGAAGGTAGCCGGCACCATGACTCGCTACGCTCAGGAGAATGGCTACACGCTGGTCCTCGACGCTGGCTCCCAGCAGCAGCAGCAGTCGCCCATCCTCTGGGCCGCCGAGTCCACCAACATTTCCGAGGCGGTCGTCCAGGCCTACAACAAGCAGTCGGGCATTCCGGCGCAGCCTGCGTCAGCCCCGCGGCCCACCACGGGAACCACCACTCGCGTTCCCACCCGTACTCCCACCACTCCACGCACCACCACGCACTAGAAAACACTTCCCGCCGGGCTCCGCTATCCGGAGCCCGCGCGGTCTGTACAGCGGCACCTCGGCCTGTGGAAATTTCTGTGGATCGCAGGACGGGTCGGCCGGCGCAAATCCCCGCCTGCACAATATGCGCGACAGCAGGTACCGTTCCGGCCTCGATAACTGTTCTGGAGTGAGTCGCTTACGGGGTAATACTGGCGTTTCGGCAGGATGAATAAACGGTAAACGCCGAACGCCCTGTTCAGCCGCTTTCCACAGATCGCTTTCGCCGTTGAAATCCGGCAGCGTTACTTCGCGCTATCTTCGCCCACCTTCAGCACGGCCAGGAAGGCCTCCTGCGGGATGTCTACTTTGCCGATCCGCTTCATCCGCTTCTTGCCTTCCTTTTGCTTTTCCAGCAGCTTCCGCTTGCGGCTGATGTCCCCGCCGTAGCACTTCGCCAGCACGTTCTTCCGGAGCGCCGCCACCGTCTCGCGCGCGACAATCTTCGACCCGATTGCTGCCTGAATGGCCACTTCAAACTGCTGCCGCGGAATCAGCTCCCGCATCTTCGAGACCAGCGCCTTCCCGCGCTCGTAAGCGAAGTCACGGTGCACGATGATCGAAAGCGCATCCACCGGCTCGCCGGAGACCAGTATGTCCAGCTTCACCATCGGCGAGATCCAGGAGCCGGAGAGGCTGTAGTCCAGCGATGCGTATCCGCGGGAGACCGACTTCAGCCGGTCGTAGAAATCGAGCACGATCTCGTTCAGCGGCAATTCGTAGGTCAGCATCACGCGCGTCGGTGTGACGTACTCAAAGTTCTGCTGGCGCCCGCGCTTCTCTTCGACCAGCTTCAGGATCCCGCCTACATATTCCTCATTGGTCAGGATGGTGGCCTTGATGACCGGCTCTTCCACCTGCTCGATTTCGCTCGGGTTGGGCCAGCGCGACGGATTATCCACCTCGATCTCGCTGCCATCGGTCAGCCGAATCTTGTAACGCACGCCCGGTGCCGTCGTGATCAGGTCCAGGTCGAACTCGCGCTCCAGGCGCTCCTGAATGATCTCCATGTGCAGCAGGCCAAGAAATCCGCAGCGGAAGCCGAAGCCCAGCGCAACGGAGCTCTCCGGCTCCATAGAGAACGAGGAGTCATTGAGCCGCAGCTTTTCAAGCGCCTCTCTCAGCAGCGTGTGTTCGTGCGAGTCCACCGTGTAGAGTCCCGCGAAGACCATCGACTTGATGTCTTCAAAGCCCGGCAAAGCCCCGGCCGCCGGCCTACCATCCTCCGTGATCGTGTCCCCAATCTTCGTATCCCCAACGTTCTTGATCGTCGCTACGAAAAATCCAACCTCGCCGGCTCCCAGTTCCGAGACCTCGACCGGCTTGGGCGTCAGCACGCCCATGGATTCCACATCGAAGACGCGGCCGTTGGACATCAGCCGGATGCGCGCACCTTTCCTCAGCGTGCCCTGCATCACGCGCGTCAGCACAATCACGCCGCGGTACGCATCGAACCACGAGTCGAAGATCAGCGCCTGCAGCGGGGCTTCGGCATCACCCGCGGGCGGCGGCAGCCGATGCACGATCGCCTCCAGGATGGCTTCGACATTCTCGCCCGTCTTCGCGCTCACTGGAATCGCATCCGTGGCGTCGATGCCGACCGTGTTCTCGACCATCTCCTGCGTACGCACAACGTCCGCGCTGGGCAGGTCGATCTTGTTGATCACCGGGATCATGTCCAGCCCGTTGCTGATGGCCAGGTAGGCATTCGCTAGCGTCTGTGCCTCTACTCCTTGGGTAGCATCGACTACCAGTAGCGCGCCCTCGCAGGAGGCCAGCGAGCGCGAGACTTCGTAGGAAAAATCCACGTGCCCCGGCGTGTCGATCAGGTTCAGCTGGTAAAGCTCGCCGTCCTTCGCCTTGTAAAGCATGCGGACGGCGTGTGCCTTAATGGTGATGCCGCGTTCGCGCTCCAGATCCATGGCGTCCAGCACCTGCGCCTGCATCTCGCGCGCGCTCACCGATCCCGTCAGCTCCAGCAGCCGGTCGGAGAGGGTCGATTTCCCGTGATCGATATGCGCGATAATCGCGAAATTGCGGATGTGCCTGGTGTCCATGTGTGCGGATTCGTCGTGTGCCGGGTGGGTGAGCAATGACTGGCTGAGTATTTCACTGCCGGAGTCTGCAAGAGCACTGCAGTCGGCGTGGCTTTTCCGTCAAGAAAAGCCACACTTCACAGAGTCTGGCAGGACATGGCAGCAGTGAAATGCTCCTTGAGTACCGAAGTCCGCTCGAACCTTGAGTTTATCATCGGCACGCTGCGTGCCTGCGCTCTACAATAGCCAGACCGTTCTCACAAGAGGTATAGCCACCGGGAAACAACGGAACGTTCCTCTCGGCTTGCTGACCGGACACGGTATGTGTGAAACGGTAGAGAACCTCCTCTGAACCGCATGGATGTTTCAAAATCTTCTGCCGCTCTCGCCCAGGCGGCCCTCCTCCTCGCTGCTTGCTGCGGCACTGCTGCTGCGTCGCGTCCAGCCGCGCAGAAGAAAACGCAGCCGTCTCCATCCGTCATGCAGCAGGCACCCGCTCCAGCCAATCCGCGGGAGCAGCAGGTGATTTCGGCGGCCGAGACCAGCTACGCAAGCGGCATGCGCAACTACCACGCGGGCGACCTTGCCGCGGCCAAGCGGGATTTCGACAATGCCGTCGACACTATGCTCTCCAGCGGTCTCGATCTCAAAGCCAGCCCCCAGCTCAGCGATGAATTCGAGCACATCGTCGACTCCATCAACGCACTCGAGATGGATGCGCTGAAACAGGGCACCGGCTTTACCCCGCCCATGGAACAGACGCCGGTTGGCGTTGCAAACGACGTGACCTTTCCCGTCGATCCCAACATCCGCGCCGCTGCTGAAGCCGAGCTCAAGACCACACAGTCCGACCTGCCGCTGGTCATCAACGACGCCGTCACCAGCTACATCGGTTACTTCTCCAACACCACCACGGGACGCAATACCATCATCAGCTCGCTGCGCCGCGCCGGCCGCTACAAGGAGCTCATCGAGCGCACTCTGCGTCAGGAAGGCGTGCCCGCCGATCTCATCTATCAGGCCATCGCCGAATCAGGCTTCCAGGTGCAGGCCGTCAACGGCCGCTCCGGTGCAGCTGGCATGTGGCAGTTCATGGGCTTCCGCGGTGCCTATGGGCTGGAGCGCAACGGGTGGGTCGATGAGCGCTTCGATCCCGAAAAATCCACACGGGCCTACGCGCGCGAGATCAAGAAGAACTACCAGCAGTTCGGCGACTGGTACCTGGCAATGGCCGCCTACGACTGGGGTGCCGGCAACGTCCAGCGCGCTGTGCAACGCACCGGTTACGCCGACTTCTGGGAGCTCTACAAGCGCAACAACCTGCCGCAGGAGACAAAGAACTACGTTCCCATCATTCTCGCTGCCGCCGTGATGGCGAAGAACCCGGTGCAGTACGGGCTTACCGACATCCACCCTGATCCTCCGGTCGTCGATGACACAGTCACCGTCAACGGCTCCATCGACCTTCGCCTCGTCGCCGATATCGTTAACGTGCCGGTGCAGCAGATCGTCGGTCTCAATCCCAGCTTGCTGCGCATGATGACGCCCCCCGACGAGCCCTACGATCTGCATCTGCCGGACGGCGCAAAGGCCGACTTTATGGAGGCGATCGCGGAGATTCCTCCCGACAAGCGCACCGCATGGCGGTATCACCGCGTGCAGCCGGACGACACCCTGCAGTCGCTTGCGAAGACCTACCACGTCTCCGCGACCGACATAGCATTCGTAAATCAGCTCGGTGCCGATGCCGATATCTCCGGGGAAGACGCGCTGATCATTCCCGCGGCGGCTGTCTCCGGCACTCAGCGCAGCAGCGCGCGCTATCGCGTGGAACGTGAAGACACCCTGGTCACCCTCGCCGACCGCTTCAACGTCACGACCGAGCAGTTGCGCCGCTGGAATCATCTCCGCTCCAGCGCCATCCGGCCTGGCCAGACGCTGTTTGTGGCTGAGCCGGCGCACGTTTCCGCATCCGCCCGCGGCAAGCGCGGCAAGCGGCGCGGACACGCTGCGCGCAGCACGTCCAAGTCCGGACAATCACACACCAGCACGAAGACAAAGCCGCATCACAAGGAACCATGATCGCGAAGCAGGGCGTGGCAACGTGCCTCGATCGCTGCGAAACGCGATCCGCAATGGTCGATTTCGCACGACGCGCAAGCGTTTCTCGCTTGCGTTCGGTAGCAGACCGTTGCATCCTGTTGCTATAATCCGCGCCGCAGGTGGAGTGGTCGATATTTGCGCTCGCTGCCACAAGCGAAGCCAACGATGAGTGAAGTGCCGGAGGCGAACAGATGCAGGACGAACGGAAGCTCTTAGCAGCGTACGACGATGGTGAACACGAACCCGAGGGCAAAGATTACTCGGATGAGTTGGAAGAGGAGATCGACGAAGACGAAGAAGATGAAGAAATCAGTGTGCCAGTCTCTTCGGACGAAGATACTCACGAGGATGAAGGCTACCGCGCACCTGCGCCGGCAACCTCCAGAGTGAGCACTCCTTCAGCGAAGGCGCCCGCAAAGAAAGCACCTGCCAAAAAAGCTGCGGCCAAAAAGGCTCCGGCAAAGAAGGCTCCTGCGAAGAAGGCGGCGAAGAAAGCTCCCGCCAAAAAAGCAGCGAAGAAGAGTTCTAGCAAATCTGCCGCGAAGAAAAGCAGCAGCGCCCGCAGCGGCGGTAAGGCGGCCAAGAAGGCTGCCGGTAAAAAGGGCGCACGTACTAAATCCACGAAGCGAGGTACTCAATTGGCCGTAAAGAAAGCAGCAAAGAAGAAGTCGGCGAAGAAGTCGGCTAAGAAAGCCACCAAGAAAGCGGCAAAGAAGAAGTCCACCAAGAAGGCCGCCAAGAAGGCAACAAAGAAGAAGTAGTTCAACGGTAGTACAAGGCAAGCAAAAGAGCCCGGCATCGCGCCGGGCTTTTTTGCGTCTATACTCTGCCGCTTGGCTTAGCCGTTCTTCTTCTCCAGATCCGCCAGCGCCGCAAGCACCTCGGTACTGTGGTTCGAAGGATCGACCCCCGTCCACACCTTCGCGATCTTTCCTTCAGGATCGATCAGGAATGTGTTTCGCTTGGCGATCTTCATGCCCATGTAGTTGCCGAGCGAACCATACTTCGATACCGTCGACTTCTGCTCGTCGGAGAGCAGTTTGAAGCTCAGCCCGTCCTTCGTGCAGAACGTCTTATGGCTAGCCACCGAGTCCACGCTCACCCCCAGGATCACCGCGTTGTCCCGCTGATACTTCGGCAAGTCATCCTGGAACTTGTGCGCCTCCATCGTGCAGCCGGAGGTCATGTCCTTGGGATAGAAGTACAGCACCACCCACTTGCCGCGATATTGATCAAGGCTCACCGGCGTGCCTTCCTGCGACGGCAGGGAAAATCCTGGCGCTTCCTGTCCCACCGTGGGCACCGCATCGTCCGCTGCGCGCGCGTTGCGCACCGCGAACACGCTGGCAATCGCGGCGATCACCAGAGCAGCAAGAACTGCAAAACGTGACGTGGACATCAATACACCTCCTCCAATCGGGGCGTCCTCATTAGAGCATTTCTCAGCCGCTTCCTGCCGCCGCAATCGCGGAAGTGACAATTGCGTGAAAATTGCCCTCGGGAGTAAAGCTCTACCCCAGCGGCTCCGCCACGATGGCAATCCCTGCAGCATCGGCCACAGCAACCACCGCCGCGCGATCAAAGATCAGCGTCCGTCCCGCCTCCAGCGACAGGCACGTCGCGCGCGCCTCGCACATCGCGTCAATGGTCGCTTCGCCGATCACCGGCACATCGAAGCGCATATCCTGCTTCGGCTTTGCGATCTTCACCACCGTCAGGCTGCGCTCCAGCGTGGACGCTTCATCCTCAAGGGTCCGCATCAGCGCACCCGCGCGCGTGATAGTTGCGTCGGTGCCTTCCATCGCTTCCACCGCCACACACGCCTGTCCTGCGATCACCACAGTCTGCCCGATGTCATAACCGGCCAGGGCCACCGCCGCCTCGCGGCCATACGCAATGTCCTTGCGTTCTTCCTCGTTCGGGGTCCGCTGCGTCAGCACGCCGGGCGATGCCAGCAGCGGCTCGAGGAACGATGTGGACGAGATCAGCTCAATGCCTTCATCGCCCAGCACCTTCGCGATCGCACCCAGCAGCATGTCCGTATTGCGCGTGCGCAGATTCAGCAGCAGCTTCGCCAGTCGCCAGTCCGGCCGGATGCTCGAAAAAATTTGTTTATGTTTCACCTGGCCGGCCATCACGGCCTCTGTCACGCCCTCGCTCTGGAACGTCTCGATCAGCCGCGACAACTCGCCCAGGGAGAGCCAGTACACAGTCGTCCCTGCGTCCTCGGTAGCGCGTGCATTCATTGCCGCATCGGTCTCTTCTCGGATGGCCGCCACCACCACCCGGCGTCCGTGAGCCCGCGCCGCATCCAGCAGCAGGAAAGGGAAGCGTCCGTTGCCCGCGATCAGGCCCAGCGGCTTTTGCGTATCGTGCAGATCGTTGGCCATCGGAACTACTTCAACACGCCGCGCTCGCTGCTTTCGACGAAGCGCAGCAGGTACGCGACCTCTTCACACGAGCTTGCTTCGGCCCGCAGAGCATCCAGCGCCTGTGAGGTATTCCGCTTCGACGCCAGCAGCAGGCGATAGGCATGCTGCAGCGCCTTCAGTTGTTCGCGCGTAAAGCCGCGACGCTCCAGCCCGACCTTGTTCAGTCCGTACGCGTGTGTCTCACGTTTGGCCGAGGTCAGCGAGAAGGGCAGCACATCCTGCGTGATGGTTGTACCGCCGCCGACATAGGCATGCCGTCCAATGCGGCAGTATTGGTGCACAGGACACAGCGCGCCCACCGTCGCCCAGTCCTCCACGCTCACATGCCCCGCCAGGGTGGCGCCGTTAGCCAGGATGCAGTTGTCGCCGATCGTCGAATCGTGGCCAATGTGTGTATACGCCATGATCAGGCAATCGCTGCCCACGCGTGTCGTGCCGCCTCCACCTGCGGTCCCGCGCGAGATAGTGACGCATTCCCGGATTACCGTCCGCTCGCCAATCTCCACCGCCGTCGCCTCGCCTGCATATTTCAAATCCTGCGGTGCGACACCCACAGCGGCAAAGCTGTACACGCGGCATCCCGCGCCCAGCTTCGCATGGCCATCCAGCACAACATGGGAAACGAGTTCGCAGCGCTCTCCCAGCACCACCTGGGCGCCCACGGTGCAGTACGGGCCGACCTTTGCAGAAGCGGGAACAACAGCGCCGGTCTCCACCAGCGCGGTGGGGTGAATGCTCACTCGGCAGCGGCCCCGGCCAGCGCAGGTGTCTCCTGCGCCGCAGCCTTTCGGGCGTTCCGCGGCACCATCAGGCACTTGATCTCCGCTTCGCACACCAGCTTGCCGTCCACGTGAGCTTTGCCCCGCATGGTGGCGCCGCGGCGGCTCCACTTCAGCACTTCCACCTCAATGCGTACCTGGTCGCCTGGAACCACCGGCGCGGGGAAGCGCGCCTGATCAATCCCGGTGAACATCATCAGCTTGCTCTCGCGGTCCGGCACCTCGGTCAGCAGCAAAGCGCCGCCGGCCTGCGCCATCGCTTCCACCATCAGCACACCGGGCATGATGGGGTAGCCGGGGAAGTGCCCCTGAAAGAACGGCTCGTTGATCGTGACGTTCTTGATTGCCACGATGCGCTCCATCCGCTTCAGTTCCACAACGCGATCGATCAGCAGAAACGGATAGCGATGCGGCAGGATCCGCATGATCTCGGTGATATCGAGAGAGGTTGCCGTGGCTGTATTCTCCGTGGTCATACGGAGAACGATTATATATAGCCGTGCCGCGCATCTCTAAGGGCATTGGCGCTTACTTCTTCAACTTCCGCAGCGCCGTGTCGACATCAAACATCTCCGGCGGAAGCGCCCCTCCATACACCACGTTGTAAAGGAAGCGCTGATTCGTCATATCGCCGTTGTGATAGCGCGTGACCGAGAACGGCGTAGAGACGCCGTTGAACTTGTGGTAATCGTCATACTCCTCGCCTTCCACGTTCTTGTCCTTGTACAGCGGGTCGCGCCACTCAAAGCTGCGCCGGACCGGCAGGTGCGTGCTCGCGTCCAGATCCAGCGTCAGGTTGTCGTTGGTCGAGGAGAGGATCGTGATCTTGTCCGCCAGCCGGCGCTCCACCTGTTCCTGGCCGCCGTAGAGGTAGAGCGCCCCGGGGTCCTTGATCCACACACGCGCCGCAGCATCCACAGAATGATTGCGCCGTCGCAGATAGTCATCCATCTCGTCTTTGGGAAGCACGCGTTTGCCTTTGTACGTGATCTCCCAGCCCTGGTCGCCAATGAAGAACTCGTACACCTGCCGCTTCTTGCCCAGCTCCACGCGCTCCTTGTCCGGAGGCTGGTGGTAATCCCAGAAGTCCGTAATCGCGCCCGTAGGCTTGCCTTGGTAGAAGCCGGAAGTCCGCCCGATCAGCTCATAGCCCGACGCGTTCAGCCACGCATCGCCGCCCAGCGCCTGAATCATCTGCTGCAGCAGATCCTTCGCCTTCTGCTGCTCGGCCGCGGCGGTTGGATCCATGTTCGCCTGCGCGCGCAGCACCGGGGCGCCGCACAGGATCAATATCAGGAAGAATCCCGCTCCTCGTATCGTCATCCCACCAGCACCGCGCCACCGTTCACGTTCAACACCTCGCCGCTGATAAACCCCGCCCATGGCGTGCACAGGAACAGGATAGGCGCCGCCACCTCTTCCACCCGCGCCACCCGGCCTAGCGGAATCGTTCCAAAGATCTTTGCCCGCCCCGCATCGGTCGCCAGTGCCGGCGCGGCCATCTCCGTATCCACCCATCCCGGCGCCACGCAGTTCACATAGATGCCCTGCGGCGCCAGCTCGCTCGATAAGCTCTTGGTCAGCGAAATCAATGCGCCCTTGGTCACTGCATAGTCCGCGTGAAACGCCTCGCCGCGCTGGCCCGCCGTCGAGCTCACCAGCACCACGTGGCCTCGTGCCCCTCCTTTGGACGTACCCTGCTGCTGCATGGCAGCGACGGCCGCCTGCACCAGCCCGAAGACGCTGTCCAGGTTCACATTCAGCGTGCGCCGCCATTGCTGCTCGCTCATCGTCCCGATCGACGCATCATCCGGCGGCCAGATGCCATGGTTCACCACCAGGCAATCGATACGGCCGAACGTGGCAATCGTCTGCTCGACCATTTTCCGTCCCGCCTCGACCGAATCCAGTTCCATCGCAAAGGCGCGGCAAACAGCCTCGCCGCCGCACTCGGCCGCCAGCGCGTCGGCACAATCCTTCGCCGCACGGTAGTTGAAGGCGACCTGCGCCCCCGCCTGCCGAAAAAGCCGCACCGTCGCTGCACCAATTCCGCGTGCTCCGCCGGTGATCAATGCAACTTTTCCATCCAGTCTCAGGGCCGGTACATCAGCGGATTGCATATCTGGACGCTATCGAAGGTGCGCCATGCGCGCAACTGGTCTCAGCGCTGCTTACCTTGCTTGGCCAGTCCCTTCTTGCGCACGGCAATCAATTTCCGCCGCTCGCCGGCCGGCATCGCCAGCACCTCGCGCGTGCGTTTCGGCAGCCTGGCCTCGACGATATCGCGTGCAGCACGCAGCCGCGCTTCCAGCTCATTGCCACGCAATGCATTCCAGCGCTCCAGCGCCACCCAGTGCGCCCGCGCGAGATAGGGCGCGGGAGAGATGCCGTCCACCTCCAGCAGTTCCGCCGCACCCTCCGGGCCCGCGGCAAACGACAGTACGCCGCTGTTGTCTGCATCCAGGTTCAGCAGCGCAAACATCTTGCCCCCAATCGCCTTCTCGCCCACCCAGAAGACCAGGTTGTTGCCCCATTGCAGCGTCTCCACAACAGAAGGCAGCTTCAGCAGAAAGGCGCGTGTGCTCTCGGCATCCATACCGGTAGTATGCAGCGCGACGGCTTTCTTCACCCCGTGTTTGCATTCGATCGCCAGATCATCGCTTGCGCAACCGAATCGGACCCTTGGCGTCTCTAGGATCCACGATTCGCCCGCGTTGGGTGATTGCGATCTGCCCGTCGGCAACCAGCCTTTCGGCCGCGACGCGCACGCGCTCCATCAGCGGCTCCCAGGCGGCACGCTCATTGCTCCCGGCAAGTGCGCGCGCTGCCTCCGAGGGACAGATCGTCCGGCTTTGGCCACGCTGGTTCAGCAGCTCCAGAATCACTTCTTCAATCGCATCGTCGTTTGTCTTGATACGCGAAATCCTCCTCGCGATCGTTAGATGACCGCAGAGGCCGGGGGGCTACTGCCTTCCCTGACAGGCCCCTATACTGTCATCACGCATGCCTGACAGTTCACCGAACCACAACTTCCTCCCCGTCGACGAACAGCTTGACTACCTTCAGAAGGGCGCGGCGGAGATCATCCGCGTCTCCGATCTGCGCGAGCGCCTTGAAGAGTCGCGCAAAACCGGCCGCCCCCTCCGCGTAAAGGCCGGCTTTGACCCCACGGCGCCCGACCTGCACCTCGGCCACACCGTCCTCATGCGCAAGCTCAAGCACTTTCAGGACCTCGGCCACCAGGTCATCTTTCTGGTTGGCGACTTCACCTCGCTCATCGGTGATCCATCAGGCAGATCGCTGACTCGCAAGCCGCTCACCCGCGAGCATATCGAAGCCAACGCGAAGACCTATACCGACCAGGTCTTCCGCATCCTCGACCGCGACAAGACCGAGGTGTGCTTCAACTCGGAGTGGCTGGGTACGCTCGGCTTCGAGGGCATTATCCGTCTCGCCGCACACTTCACCGTCTCGCAGATGCTGGAGCGCGAAGAGTTTCACAAACGCTTTCAGGAAGAGAAGCCCATCGCGCTGCACGAGCTGCTCTATCCACTCTCGCAAGGCTACGATTCTGTCGCGCTGAAGGCCGACGTGGAGCTGGGCGGCACGGATCAGAAGTTCAACCTGCTTATCGGCCGCGAGCTGCAGCGCCACTACGGCCAGCCCTCGCAGATCGTTCTGATGACGCCGATCATCGAGGGCCTGGACGGCGTGCAGAAGATGTCGAAGTCGCTGAACAATTCCATCGGCATCCACGAGCCGCCGGGCGAGATGTACGGCAAGCTGATGTCTGTCTCCGACACCCTGATGTGGAGCTACTGGACGCTGCTCACCGACCTGAAGCAGAGCGAAGTCGATCAGATGAAGGCCGCCGTCACAAGCGGCGCCGAGCATCCCATGGACGTGAAAAAGCGGCTTGCGCGGACCATCGTCGCGGGCTTCCACGGCGACGAAGCCGCCGCGCGCGCGAATGAAAACTGGGCAAAGCAGTTCCAGCGCGATGAGACTCCGGACGATCTGGAGGAAGTGACGGTCGCAGCCGGCGACGCGGGCTGGACCGCCGAAACCGGTGCTATCCGGCTCGACAAGCTGCTGGTCCGGCTTGGCCTTGCAGGCTCCGCTGCGGAGGCTGGGCGTCTGGTGAAACAGGGCGCCGTCAAAATGGATGGCGAACCGGTGCAGGGCACGCATGCACGTGTGGCAGTGCCGGGAAAAATTGTGGTGCGGGCAGGGAAGCGGGCGAAGGCCGCGCTGTTGAGCTAGGCGTTGAAGCTGCCCGAGTAGAGCTCGGTGAGCTTCTGGATCAGGTCGCCGTAGCCGGAAGCCTCCATTTGGACTTCCGTGCCTGTATGGAGCTGAACGAAGGCGAGCTGGCGCTTGTGGTCCATGGCAATCGAGGCGATCTGATCTAAAGGGATCGCTCTGGATTGCTCTAGCGCGTGTGCGAGTTCAATGGCCTTCATCTCGGTCTCTTCCCCCACAAGCGCAGCAATCGAACACAAGCAATGCGGCGGTGATGTGCCCGCAGCACCTTGGTGCTAAGTCCCTCCCCCGAAAGACCCAGCACCAGTGCGCAGCGAGAACATCACCGCATGTCCACACCATACCCTGAGATGAGCGCGGAAAAACATTGATGCGGTAACACTTACCAAACTACTGAGTAACTCGCGGTAACTTTGGAATCGTTTAGTGCAACATCTTGCCCCCAACATGCCGCTGGACCGCAGAAGAATCGTTTTTCTCCGCTGAGTTGGCAAGCTGCAGAGAAGAAGCAAACCGCGGAAAGCTGTCGCCTATTCTTGCTGGTGGGTTTCGCGTCGCTACTTTCTATGCGCTTCCTGCACTTCCATGCGCAAGTTAATAGCGCTACAGCTCGATATTCACCAGGTCCGAAGCGTGATCCGCATGATCGCCCTGCGGCGATGTAGTCCGGTTCTGCGGCGCCCGCCAGTGGTCGATGTAAGAGATCTGGTGTACGCAGGAGACCGTGCAGTTAGGCGCACAGGTCTTCTCGGTCAGGAACTCGCGGTCGAGATCGGCCTTGGTGTACTCGGCTAGCGGTACACCGGGAAAGCCGCGCTGCTGCGAGCAGTAATGCACAAGGCCGTCTTCGCAGATGTAGATGTAGCGTGAGCCGGCGCGGCAGCGCCAGTCGTTCGGCTGGCCGTTGGCGATCGCTTCCTGAAAGTGGTTGAAGCGCGAATAGTTCTTCTTCTCGAGCTTCGTCATCTCGTAGTAGACGCGGCGCTCTTCGCCCCCCAGCGGCTTCAACTGTCCACTGCCGTCGTGGATGATGCCGATGGTCGACGTGAACCCGAGCTCAAGCGCGCGGTGCCCGATCGTCAGCGCGTCCTGCGGATTCTTGATCCCGCCGCCCACGACCGAGTTAATGTTCACGTGGAAGTCGGCATACTGGGCCAGGAACTGGAGCTTCTTGTCTAAGACTTTCAGCGATTTCTTCGAGATCTCATCCGGCTGCACATTGTCGATCGAGATCTGCATGTGGTCCAGACCGGCCTGGTTTAGACGTTCGATTCGCTCCGGCATCAGAAAATAGCCGTTGGTGATCATGCCGGCGAGGCGTCCGTGGTGACGGATGCGCGCAATCACCTGGTCCAGATCGGGATGGGTCAGCGGCTCGCCGCCCGAAATCGTGATGATGCTGGTGCCGAGGCGGGCGAGATGATCGATGCGGCGAAGCATCTCGTCGATCGGGACGGGCTCGGAAACCTTGTCGTATTCGTTGCAGTAGGCGCAGGAGAGATTGCAGAAGCGCATGGGGACGATCTGCGCCATGACTACGTGATGGGTAGAGGCCAGCGCGTGTCCCACAATGCCCACTTCGCGCAGCTTGCGGCTCGCGGCTTTCATCCGGCTCTTGTGGCGGGTTGTCGGGACGTGGGCGGCTGCGATGACGGACATACTGACTACGCTGATTATAACGACCTGAGAAATATGGCACTTTGCCCAATGGCGGTTCAGACGGCAGCTCATCTGAGTCCAGATCGTCAAGTTGTCATCGAGTGTTCCGCATGGCGAATTTCTATATTTTCGTATGGTCTTGACAGTTACAAGATATATCTTGATACTACAAACCATGAGATACCAATTCGAACAACTCAAAGAACACTTCAGAGAAGCTCACGGATGCAACCGCGCCCGTGAGGAACGTCATTTCCGGGGACGCGGCCCCTTTGCCGGACCATTCGGCGGTCCCTTCCAGGAAGGGGAGCGCTGGGGCAGACGCGGTGGGCTCGGACGCCTTTTCGGCTCCGGCGACCTTCGCTATCTCCTCCTAGACCTCATCGCCGAACAGCCCCGCCACGGCTACGAGCTCATCAAGGCCATCGAAGACAAGTTCGGCGGCTTGTATTCGCCAAGCCCCGGCATCATCTATCCCATGCTTACCCTATTCGAGGAAACCGGTCTCGCCACCGTCACCACCGAGGGAACGCGCAAGCTCTACACCATCACCGAGGAGGGCAAAAAGGAGCTCGAAGAGAACCGCAGCATCCTCGAGGCGATCTTGAGCCGTCTTGCCGGCATCGGCAGCGCCGGTCGCCCGTCCGAGCGCGATCCGCAGATCATGCGCGCCATTCAGAACTTCCGCATGGCGCTGGGCATGCGTCAGGGCAACCTCACTCCCGAGCAGCGCAGCCGCATCGTCGAAGTGATCGACAACGCCGCCCGCGAGATCGAGAAGGCATAATCGTGCCGCACCACTACCGCATCACGGTAGATAAGCTGGACCCGCACGAATCAGGCGAAGGAGGACTCGAATCCGTCTCCTTCTTCGCTGCAACTTCTGACGACATCCTCGCGGCGGCAAATAATCTTCGAGAGTGCCTGGGCTGCAGCGCTTCGCGCGCCACCAGTCTCGCTTTGGGGTACAGCCTGATCGGCGAGCCGCGCGCGCTGGCGGACCCGGCAGAGAAACTTAAGCCGCGGAATATCAGTTGAACTGATCACCGCGCTATGCTCCGCGGCACGAGGTCGATGTGCGGTGAGAATAACGCGAACGAAAAGCGCGCGAAGGTCCTGCAGTGCGGCCCGCATTCGGCGCCCGCACGGCCACCATAGACGGTGCTGTTTCTACTGATTTGCGCATATCACATGATCGTTCCAGTCCACGAACGAACCCTGGGGATTGTCCCGCCATCCCCAAACGTGCAGCTCGAATAACGGCGGCAGGCCATACCGGTTCGGGGCATCGATGAACACGAGCCACAGCAACGAAGTGCAGACGGCGCGCTGGGCTCAACGGAAAACTTTAGCCTTCACGTTCCATTCTGCCGTCAAAATATGCCAGCGACTTTGCCCAGGCATTTATCGCTGCCCTGTTTCCAGTGGCCCTGCCGACAAGATCTGCAGCCCGGAAATGAATGCCCCCGTATCGGCGAGAGATTCCAGCTTGGTCGGCCGCGTCGTGGAAGGTCCTCCAACGCAGCGTCACGGCACTCGCGGGAGTAATCCCGGGCTCAGTTGTGGACGTTCCGGCCCGGAAGGTAACGGAAGCTCCAAATTCTTCGCTGCCAGTCCACAGCGCGAGAATGGTTGCGCCTGCCGCACTGAATGTGCTGTGGCCCGAGATATATTCGGGAAAAGGCGGTTTGGGAAATGTAGCCTTTTGATAGGGAAGCCAGTTAGCGCCGTCAGTTGTAATAGTGCCCTGTCCCGGACCTCGCCAGCATTGAATCTGCTGGCCATGGAAGAGATATGGGATTGCAGTCACGGGACGCACATTGTCGAAAACCCGCTTTATATCCCAGGAAGCGATGCGGGCGTCGAAAATTGCGTTCGTCAGTGCAAAAAACATCTTCACGTCGTCGTCCAGAGTATGGTGGTCCTTGGCTGAGACGTACTGCGCGAAGAGGTCCCAAATGTCCCGGAGGCTGCTCGGAGTGCGGGCCCGATGCCCAATACTCCGTGATCACCTTCCGCTTGTCCGTCAAATGTGCGCTGAAATTTACGAGTTCCTCTGCTTGCTCGTGTATTCTCGCGATCCATACAAGGCCGAACCATACAAAGAAACAAACGGCAGGAACTGACCCGGCGATGTCATTGCAAAGGGCGTTACTTTGTACCATTGAGCGCCAACGAATACCGGAGTAACAATCTTTGTCCCATGGAAGTAGGTCAGCGGCTGCCAATGGTTCGGATCGAGTACGGTGGATAGATCGCTCACCGGCACTGTGCTCGGAAGATTCTTCGGCTCATACCCGGTGTAATCCGCATATGGAATGCCGCTCGCGGTCAGGTCTCCCGACTGATTGGAGCCGTCGTTGTGTCGAAAGGCGAGCACGGCCGCACATGCGACGTTGCCGATTCCGGCTGGCGTTCCGATATCTGTTGAAGTGTCGTTCACGTCGTAACCCAATTGCGCCATCAAAGGATCAAAGACCGTGGTCTTATCCCACGGGAACAGATCCACGGCTGCGCGATACGCGGCGAAGCTGATCGCTTCGCTCTTATCGCGTGCGTGCGCTCTGCCGGAGCAGTGGGAAGGATGCCGCCCAATTGCGTCCTTGTTGCCTTTCGGTCGTATGCGGCCGGGCATCGTACATGCAGGTGTGGACGATCGCCAGGGCGGACCGCCTCCAGGAGCTGCTCCCCCACAGCAGTCGCAGTAGATTACATGCTCTATGCACAGGAGAGAGGGGCCGCACTCACGCAGCCCCTTCTTCTTTCTGATTGAGTCCTCCGACACGTTCAACTGCTCTTGATAAATAATCAGGTGCCTTGTCGATCACGGCGTGATTACCTACAGATGGCCGAGCTCAAAGGGTTGCTGTTTTTCCGCCGGCTCATTTCACCACGACTGTTGTGCGCATCCACGGATGGATGCAGCACTGAAAATAATGCACGCCCTTCGAAAGACCCGTGACCTGGAGCTGGCTGCCTTGAAGAATGCGTGTCCTGGCAACGGCAACATCCGAATATCCCAGAGCGCATTCTGGAGCCGCATTCTCTCCCCCGTTGAGCGGTGGTACGAAACCGCCTCCGAAATTCGCAACTTCTGTGAAAGTGTGGGTCTCGCCGCCCTGGTTTACCGCGATGATCGGGGTTCCTTCTTTCACTGTGAGGTTGTCGGGTTCGAAGTCCCACTTCGGATCAGGGCTGAGGCTTGCGGCTTCTGTAAACAATTTAGAAAACGTCGTGGCGTAGCCGAGTCCGGTATAGCCTAGCGCGACATTTTTACAGAAACCCGGCCCACCATTGCCGGGAAGGTTGAAAGTCTTAGGATCGCACTCGTCCAACGCGACGACCTGTGCGGGGGTCGTGTTGTGTTCGGTCTCTCCCACCATTGCAGCTCCAGCCAACAGAAGACAACCGGCGGCTAAACCAGTCTTCGCTATCAGTGTGTTCATCATGGATTTTCCTCTCCAGGCACCAAGAATGTGTTGGTCACTCTCCCCGCTGCGTAGGAGAGAGTCAATCAGCGCGCCCTCCATTCGTCCCCAAAGTCAGCTCCATTGGTAAAGCATTGAAGGTGAACACGTTCGCTGACCAGCCCGGCCTGCCTTCAACCGTGCTAGACTTGGCCAGCCCGACGGGTGCCGCTATGGCTGCTCCAGCAATGGGCCCGCGCGTACTGCGTTTCGACCACTTCGAACTGGATGTTCGCGCAGGTGAGCTGCGCAAGCGCGGTATAAAGCTCCGTCTCCAGGGCCAGCCCTTGCTAGTCCTGGCCGCCTTGCTAAGCCGCCCCGGTGACGTGGTTACCCGCGAGGAGCTCCGCGCACAGATCTGGGCCGCGGACACCTTCATCGACTTCGACCATAGTCTTCACAATGCCATCGCCCGCCTTCGCGAGGTGCTTGGCGACTCCGCCGAGATGCCCCGATACATCGAAACACTTCCCCGCCGCGGATACAGGTTCATCGGTCAGCTCGACGGAGCCGAGGCTCAGCCTCTCGCTCCCGTCGCTGTCCAGCATGTGCCGCCCATCGAACTTCCTGTCAGCCCGGTCCGCGCCAGATCTCGCAAGTTCCTGGCCACGGCGATTCTCATTCCGCTCCTGATCGGCTTCGCCCTCTTGCTGGTGCGCCTGAGCAGCCGTTCTTCCAACGCCGCTTCGCGCCTGAATTCCATTGCCGTTTTGCCTCTCGCCAATCTCTCCGGCGATCCCTCAGAGGAGTTCTTCGCCGATGGAATGACCGATCAGTTGATTACGGACCTTGCCAAAATCGGCTCGCTCCGCGTCATCTCGCGGACCTCCGTAGTTCAATACAAAGGGACAAAAAAGGACCTCCCTGAAATTGCACGAGAGTTGAACGTGGACGCCATCGTGGAAGGCTCGGTCGTTCGATCAGGCCAGCGCGTGCGCGTCACCGCTCAACTTCTTCGGGCGCGCACCGACCGGCACCTCTGGGCAGAATCCTATGACCGCGATCTCGGCGATGTGCTGAAGTTGCAAGGCGAGGTCGCCAACACGATCGCGCAGCAAGTCCGTGCACAACTGACTCCACAGCAGCAGACTCGGCTTCGGGGAAACTACGCGGTGAAACCGGCAGCCTACGACGACTATCTTAGAGGACGTTTTTACTTCGATAACGGGTACACCCAGCCTGATTCACTCAAGAAGGCGCAACAGTATTTCGAACACTCGATCCAAAACGACCCGAATTTCGCCCAGGCTTACGCGGGACTGGCTCATACCTACCTTTCCTCGGCATTCGCAGGAGTTTTAAAAAGGGATGAGGCGTACCAGTCTGCCAAGGGGGCATTGGCCAAGGCACTCGAACTGGACGAAAGCGTCGGAGAAACGCACGATGCCCTTGCCTCGCTGAAATCGGACTTTGACTGGGATTGGGAAGCTACCGATCGCGAGTTGAATCGTGCCATCGCTCTGGCGCCAAGCTATAGCTGTGCACATGAGGATCGCGTCGGCTTTCTCGCCCTTCTCGGCCGGCGAGACGAAACCCTCGCCGAGATCGCGAAGATCGACCAACTGGACTACAGTCTCACTTCGGCAATGGTCGAAGCGTGGGCGTATTACACGCTGCGGGATTATCCCAACCTGATTGACGCGAGCAAGAGAGCGCTGCTCATTGACCCGAACAACTGGTCTGCTCACTACCTTCTCGGCGGTGGTTACGAAGGTACGGGCAAGCTTCAGGAAGCCATATCCGAGTACCAGAAAGCACTTGAGAAGTCAGGCGACCCTGGCGCGGCTGTGATGCTGGCTCACGGCTATTCAGCCGTCGGCAGAAAAGCCGAGGCGGAGAAGATCCTTCGCGACCTGGAGCGTAAGGTAAATGGAACCCCTGATTCGTCATTCACGATGGCGAGGATCTATGCCACCCTCGGACAAAACGACAAAGCATTCGAGTTCCTGGAGAAGGCTTATTCGGAGAAAACTTTATTCATGCCCGGAAACCTGAAGTCTGACTTGGCGCTTGATAGTCTGCGTCCTGACCCTCGTTTCCAAAGCCTTCTTCTTCGCATGGGTTTGAAAAACTAGATTCCATGTGCAGTGAGTAGGTTCACACTGGTGATTCGCCTTGGTCTATGGTGGCGTGGTTCGGCTATTGGTTCCGCTACCTGACACATGGCATGGATCATTCCCGGCGAGTGATGCGCGACTCGGAACTAATTCTTAACTGTCGCAAGCATGCCAATGCGCTCCTCGGCAGCGAGTCGTGCCAACGACTATCGCTGAGCCCGCTGCAACACCATCGACACGCTCTTAGGAATCCGCCAGGAGCCGATCGACGGATCGGACCCATCCGGCGGCGGCCCTATTGCCGGACGGTTGGCCTCTTCTTTCGCAGGCTCGGGACGATTGAACGGGAACACAATGTTCCGCTCCAACTCAATCCGATCCCCTTTCACCGTGCCGGAGAAGTCATTCCTGCCCGCCTTGAAGGAGATCCGGTCGCCGTCAACCTTGCCTTCCGTAATCGGCGTCGGGACATCATTGCCTCCGGTAAAGCTTCTTCCCGTGCCTTCCACGGTTCCGCTCAGGCTGCTGCCGTCCTGGCGCAGCGTGAACACCATGCTCCCGCCCGCTCCCAGAAACGACATGAGCTCATTCGTCTCCTGCGGCATCGGTCTCCAGAGTCCGGTCACGCCCGAGCCGGATGGCACCTCACGCTCCCACCCCGCAATCTGCGGCCGCAGATCAACTTGCTTCGCCGTAATCGTAACCGTAGAAGGTGCAAGTCCCGGCGAGGTCGCTTCAACCGTAATATCGCCGGACTTCTTCGTCGCCTGCACCACCGCCATGCAATAGCCGGAGAATGCCTTCCGCGAGCTGCCCTTGTCGGGTTCCTGATTGGTGGGATCGCCGTTGCCCGTGCCGATCAGTTTCCCGCTTCCGGAAACTCGAAACGTCACCTCGTTGTCCGTGATCGGCGCCACGCGTCCCTGCGCATCCTGAACGGCGACCGCAAACATCGCGACATCCTCGCCATCAGCAGAGATCTCTTTGCGGTCCGCGGACATCACCAGCTTCGCCGCAGGGCCGGTGGTCTCGCGCTTGTCGGTCATCACGACCTGGCCGCCCTTGAATCCGCGCGCTTCGATCAATCCCGCTGCATAGGGCACATTCCATGCCACGTGCGAATCCTTCTTCACGTCCTTCGTGCCCAGGCTCTTGCCGTTGACGAACAACTCCACCTTGTCCAGGTTCGAATACGCCCAGACCGCGATCTCCTTACCTTCCATTCCCGGCCAATTCCAGTGCGGAAATAGATGCAGCACGGGCTTCGCCGTCCACCATGACTGGTAGTAGAAAAACGAGTCCTTTGGGAACCCGCAGGTGTCGATGATGCCGTACTGCGAGCTGATATTCGGCCACTGATTGGGCGATGGCTCGCCCCGATAGTCGAAGCCGGTCCAGACAAAACCGCCCGACATCCACTCGCGCGCATCGCAGAAGCTCCACCAGCCCTCTGCGGAGGCGCGTCCCGTCGTGGTGTACGGATCGTACGAGCCCACGTACCCCTTCTTTGGATCAGTGACGTAAATGCCGCGGGTGCCGACTGCACTCACCGTCTCCGTGCCAATCACCGGTTTATCCGGATGCGATTTGTGATACGCCTCGGCTTGCGGATCCATGTAGTTGTAGCCCATCACGTCACACACCGCGAGTCCGCCGGTGCCAATCGATCCGGTGGGCGCGATCGATACCGGCCGCGATCCATCGAACTCCTTCGCCACCGCCTTCATCGCGCTCAGGATCAGTACGCCGCGCTCCGTGTTTGCCTGGCCTTCCTCATTGCCCATCGACCACATGAACACGCTGGGGCGATTGCGGTCGCGCCGCACCAGGTCGCCGAACTGGCTCAGGCCCTCGGGATTCGAAGACATCATGCGCGTCTCATCGAAGACCAGCATGCCGAGCTCGTCGCACGCATCCAGCAACTCCGGAGTCGGCGGGTTGTGCGAGGTGCGGATCGAATTGCAGCCCATCTCCTGCAGCTTGCGAATGCGGTAGTACTGCACCGCGTCCGGAAGAGCCGCGCCGATTCCGGCATGGTCCTGGTGATTGCACGTCCCCTTCAGCTTTACGGGCTTGCCGTTCAGCAAGAAGCCCTTCTGCGCGTCAAATGCAACCGTGCGAATGCCAAATCGCGTCTCGTAGCGATCCACAATCTCGCCACCGGTCTCGATCTCCGTCACCAGCTTGTAGAGGCTCCGTTCTTCAAGCGACCACTGTGCCGGCCGTCGGACGACGATCTCCTGCGTGTAGGTCTGCTCTCCCGGCTTCTCGCCGTCTTTCTCAATCGCCGCCATCGGCGTGGCCGCTTTTCCGACTGCCTTCCCGGCGGGGTCGAGGATGGTCGAAATCACCCGGGCGTTCGCTGCCTTGCTGCTGTCGTTCGCCACCTCTGTCCGGATCGAAAGATTGGCGCCGCCGGACTTCACGTCAGACGCCACAAACGTTCCCCACTGCTTCACATGCACGGGATGCGTTTTCACCAGCCAGACGTGGCGATAGATTCCGGCTCCTTCATAAAACCATCCGTCGCTCTCGGTCGCATCCACGCGGACCAGCAGGACATTCCTGCCGCCCGCATTTGCGAAGTCGGTCACATCGAAGCTGAAGGGATCGTAACCGCCGCTGTGGCGTCCGATATAGAAGCCGTTGAAGACCACCATCGTCTCGCGATAGGCGCCATCGAACTGGAGCGTGATCCGTTTGCCGGCATCGGTAGCCGGAAGCTCGAAGACGCGGCGATACCAGCCGATGCTCGTGTCCGGATATTTGCGACCCAGCGGGTAGAAGCCCTTGCTGGCCAGCGAAGGGTCGTTCTCAAACGGCAGCTCGATCGCCCAGTCGTGCGGCAGGTCGATGCTCTTCCAGTCGCTGCCATCAAAGGCAATCTCCCCCGCGGGCATGAAGTTCCCCGTCTTCTGGAAGTTGCCAGCCCTCGCGGTTCCAAATTCAAAATCCTTTGCCGGATCGTCCGCGTTGCCGAAGTGGAAGCGCCATCCAAAATCGAGCAGCAGGCGCTCGCGTCCCGCGCCGGGCAGGGCGGCCGTCCCAGTTCCCGCAGAGGAGGGCAGCGGCTCCGGAGCACTTCCGCCCGCCTGCATGGCAAGCCCCATCGGCCCCATCCCATTCGCCACCGCAACTGCCGCCGGCGCCAGCAATCCCGTCTTCAACACAGATCGGCGCGATACCTTGTTCATCCCAGCCTCCATGGCTGCAACCGCTTACGTTTGCAACCGTTTACATAAGGCGAACAAAGTAGTCGATCCAGAAATCGTTTGTCAAATGGAGTTCAGGGTTGCGAACCCTCAAATTCGGCTAGTACGCCGTGGGCCGCGGCGTCGTCGAGCGCGGTATCGCCGGAGGCTCATGGTACGGCTGCGCCGGCTTCGCGCTCTGCTCCCACGCCGTCACAATCATGTCCCGAAGCTCGCCCGCTCCCGCGGCCAGGCGCTCCGCCGTAAACCGCCGCGACTCCGGCGTGCCCGCGCCAGTAAAGCCCTGCGCCTTCTCAAGCTGATACACCCGCCCCACCAGCGTGTGCGATGCGCGCAGGTAGGCAATGTAGTCCTCGAAGGGATCGCCGAGCGTCTTCAGCGGAGCCATCAGCGGCTCGGCATCCGCCGCCTTGATGTTTCGGTGGACGAAGCCGCTCTCAAACTGCGAATGAATGCCCGGCGAGGTTACATACTGGTTCGGATTGTCCTTCTCCGTCCAGCCGTTGTAGTCGACGGTGGTGTGCAGCGGCATCGCGCCGTCGCCGACATAATGGCCAAGCCAGCCAGCGTAGAAGATCACCGCCGCCTCCACCGGTTTCGTATCTTCATGCCGCGCCGTCTGCTCGCGATATTCGCGCAGCGCGGCCTGCAGGCGCTGGTACACCTCGTTCGTCACCCAGGGCTGCAGCCCTACTTTTTCCGGACGCAGATCGCGCGCGAGGTCAGGATGCGTCAGCCCTGCCGCATAGAGCGCCGCCACAAAGTCGTACCTGCGGCGCGGCAGGGGACCGGCCATGTCGGCCAGTTCCAGGTCGATGTAATGCTCGGGCGCCTGCGCCGCATTCAGCTCTGCCTCGTTCGGACTGCGCCAGCGATCGGGCTCCGGGCCCAGGTATTCGATCTCCTCGATCGCCGCCTTGCTACGTAGGAACTCCGGAAGGCTCGCCGGCAGGTTCTCCGCCGCCAGCCGGTTCACGATGCGATGGCCATCCGGTCCCCACGCAAATGAGGGACTCGGCAAAAGGCAAAGCACAACAGAAAGAACAGACAAGCACCGTCGACGGGGAGGAGGCATGGGCAGGAGTATAAAGGGCGCCCGAGCAACCGAAAATTCATCGCGTCCGCGCATCGGAGACCCGCGGCAGGTTGATATCCTGAAAGCTATGGCTACCAAGAAAGAACTGCTCCAGCAGCCCATTCAGCACATCGATATCAAGCAGCACAATGTGGTTCCGCTGGTCGACGCCATGCAGCACATGGCCTATAGCTCGCGCGATCTGGCTCGCGCCGCCTCCATTTACGAGCGCATGCTGCGCGACCAGGACTGCGGCGTCATCCTCTGCCTCGCCGGCTCGCTCATCTCGGCTGGCCTCAAGCAGATATTCGTCGACCTGATCCGCAACAACATGGTCGATGCCGTCGTCTCCACCGGCGCCAATATCGTCGATCAGGACTTCTTCGAGGCGCTCGGCTTCCGCCACTGGATCGCCGACGATGTCGTGAAAAGCGGCACCGAAGACGGCAAGCTTCGCGATCTGATGATCGATCGCATCTACGACACGCTCATCGACGAGGAAGAGCTGCGCGAGTGTGACGAGACCACGCACAAGATCGCCGACTCGCTCGCTCCCCGGCCCCACAGCTCGCGCGAGTTCATCCGCGAGATGGGCGCGTACCTCAAGAAGAACGGCAAGACCCCGCAGCAGGGCGGCGTGGACAGCATCGTGCTCGCGGCCTACGAGAAGGATGTGCCCATCTTCTGTCCCGCCTTCAGCGACTGCTCCGCAGGCTTCGGCCTGGTGGCGCACCAGCACGCGCGCGGCGACAAACCCAAGGTGTCGCTCGATTCGGCCAAGGACTTTTACGAGCTGACCCAGCTCAAGATCGCCAACCCCACCACCGGCCTGCTGATGATCGGCGGCGGCGTGCCCAAGAACTTCGCGCAGGACATCGTCGTGGCCGCGGACATTCTGGGCACCGAAGCGCCCATGCACAAGTACGCCATCCAGATCACGGTGGCCGATGTCCGCGACGGCGCGCTCTCTTCGAGCACGCTCAAGGAAGCCAGCTCCTGGGGCAAGGTGGACACTACCTTCGAGCAGATGGTCTACAGCGAAGCCACCCTCGCGCTTCCCCTGATCGCCGGATACGCCTGGCACAAGCAGGCATACACGGAGCGTCGGGAGCGCCGCTGGTCGCGTCTGCTCGAGCCTGTTACCGCCTGATCACCACCCTCGTTCCCGAAACGGTCCATCCGCCCGGATGGGCCGTTTACATTTTCAGCATCTCTCGCGATACGCTCGCACTTCGCGATTCCGCACCCGATATACAAGATATGCACCACAAACAGTGCAGTAACCACGAAAAATTGATTACTTAGGACAATTCTTTTGACTATTAGTAAGAGTTACCTTCTATACTCGCCAAGCGTTATCCAGAAAGATTTCCCCCGGGGGATGGCGCATACCTCAGCTGGGCCTGAAATGGAACTCGGCGGTGGGGCGTAACGAAAGCTTGAAGTTGTAGATGTACATTTGCTGGATTTTGGGTCTGCATGTCTCCCCGACGCAGCCTCTGCCTCGAAGACGTGTTCTCCCGATTTTTCCGAACAAGGTTTTGACCCTTGCACTCTCCGACGAGTCAGCACGAACGTCTTTTCGCGCATTGGCTGAGCGGCCGCCCGGTTTGGCTCGCCATGTTCGCGCTCACCCTGCTGTCCACCGCCTATACGGTTGTCGTGCTGATGTACTCCGGAACGGGGCTGGTCTGGAGCCCGGCAAAACCCATCATCATATTTGTGGCCTGGGGCGCGATGCAGACCTGCTTTGCAGCCGCCTGCCTCTACAAACTGCGCTATGAGCGCGGGCTGCGCGCCCAGCTTCAGGAAGCGCTTGGCGCAGAGGCGGCGGAGAACAGATCTGCCGAAGCCGCGCCCGAGATCCGCTACCAGGACTACTTTGAAAACCTCACCGAGATGATCGCGATGCTCTCGGCCGAGGGCAAATACCTCTACGTCAACTCCGCGTGGCAGCGCTATTTCGGTCGCGACGCCTGCTCCGCCCGCAATCTGGAAGGCTTCGCATCCGCCTTCCCCTTCGCCATCCAATCGCAGGCCGCCGCCATCTTCGAGCGCGCTGTCACCGGCGAGCACATCGAGCAGGTCCACCTCCGGGTCGAAGACTCCGCCGGCCGCATCCGGGAGATGGAGGCCAGCCTCTTCGGCCTGCGCGAAGCCGGAAGGTCGCGCGCCGTGCGCTGCATCCTGCGTGACGTCACGCTCCGCAACCAACGCGAGCGGCGCCTCGCCATGCAACTTGGGGTTGGCCAGGTGGTGCAGGAGGCGTCGACTGAAGACTCCCTGCCCCGCATCCTCTCCGCCCTGGGCAGCCACCTCGGTTTCGATCTGGTGGAGCTATGGCGCGCCGATGCGGGCCACCAGGTGCTCCGCTACGGCAGCATGTGGATGGCCGCCGACTGCGTCTTCCCATCCACGCTGGCCAAAAGCTCCATTACTGAGTTCGCTCCGGGAGAAGGTTTGCCCGGCCAGGTATGGGTGCAGGGCACCTCCATCTGGGTTGAAGACCTCCACAACGACGTCCGCTTCAGCACGCGCGAGGGCGCCAAGTCCGATGGCCTCGTTACCTGCTGGGGCGTTCCGGTGCGCGTGGGCAATCAGGTCATCGCGGTCATTGAGTTTTTCAGTCGCAAGCGTATGGCCGCCGAAGTCGAGATCATGGCGACGGTCGAAACCGTTTGCGCCTCCATCGGCCAGTTCCTCGGCCGCTCCATTCAGGAAAAGCGCGTCACCGAGCTCAACCGGCAGAAAGAATCCATCCTCAACACCGTCGCGGACGGCATCCTCGGCACAGATCAGCACGGCCGCGTCACCTTTGCCAACCCGGCAGCAGCGCAGATGCTCGGTGCTGTGCCCAACGCTCTGACCGGCCGCTTCGTTCACGCGATCGTCCACGAGGACATCTACGGAAGTCCCACCGCCTGCGCTTCGCACTGCTATATCCGGCGCGGCCTCTTCGCCAAGGATGGCGCGCAGGGACAGGACATCTTCTACCGTCCGGACGGCACCTCGTTCCCGGTCGAGTTCACGCTGACCCCGATGCAGGTGCATGGTTCCATCACCGGCACGGTGCTGAACTTCCGCGACGTGAGCCAGCGGCAGGCCCTGGACCGGATGAAGGACGAATTCATCTCCACCGTCAGCCACGAGCTGCGCACCCCGCTCACATCCATCCGCGGCTCGCTGGGACTGCTCTCCACCGGAATGCTCGGCGAGGTAAACGACAAGGCCGCCAACCTGCTGCGCATCGCCGTCAACAACTCCGATCGCCTGGTGCGCCTCATCAACGACATCCTCGACCTGGAGCGCATGCAGTCGGGCCGCGCGCCGCTCAGCTTCCGCGCCTGCTCGCTTTCGGAACTGGCGCAGCAGGCCATTGAAGCTGTCACGCCGGTCGCTGATAACGCATCCGTCAAACTTGTCCTGCGCGCCGATGCTGTTGATTTCGTCGCCGACCCGGATCGTTTGCAGCAGGTGATGACCAACCTGCTCAGCAACGCCATCAAATTCTCGCCCGCCGACTCAACCGTCACGGTCAGCATCGAAAAGTCCGAGGAAGGCGTTTCGCTGGGCTTCACCGACGAAGGCCGCGGCATTCCCGAAGACAAGCTGGAGACCATCTTCGACCGCTTCCAGCAGGTAGATGCCTCTGACTCCAGGCAGAAGGGCGGCACCGGCCTGGGGCTCGCCATCTGCCGCACTATCGTCGACCAGCACGGCGGCCGCATCTGGGCGGAGCAGAATGCCGGGCAGGGCGCCACATTCCACATCTTCCTGCCCGCAGACCCGCAACCGCAGGCGCGTCCGGAGCCGGCTCCCAGCAACGAGCGGGAGACCGTGCTCGTCAGCACCACGGACAATGAGACGCGGACCAGCCTCGCGGCGAGCCTGCGCTTTCATGGCTACAACGTCATTGAAGCTTCCAGCGGGCGCGAGACGCTCTCGCATGCGCAGCGGCAGGCGCCCCGAGCGGTGCTGCTCGATCTGACGCTGCCCGATATGTCCGGATGGGAAGCTCTGCGCATCCTTAAGGAGGAGACGGCCACCTCCGATGTCCCGGTAATCATTCTCAGCGCGCACGCGATCAGCAAATCATCCACGCTGGGCCTCGGTGCAGATGGCTGGCTGCAGGTTCCCGCGCAGGAAAGCGATCTTCTGGAAGAGCTCGCCACGGTGTTGAACCGGCAGAAGACGTGGGCTGAGATTCTGCTGGTCGAAGATGACCTGGACCTTGCCCGCGTTATCAGCGCGACCTTTGAGCGCGCCGGCGTTCACGTTCTGCATGCCGCCACGCGGCTTGCGGCGCTGGAGCTCTGTGCGTCCTTCACGCCCAATCTGATGATTCTCGACGTCGGGCTGCCGGACGGCGACGGCTTCGGATTGGTAGAGCGGCTGCGGCATCATCCCGATCTGCACTCGCTGCCCCTGCTCGTCTACTCGGCGCGCGATCTGAGCGATGCCGAACGCGACCAGCTTCAGCTTGGTCCAACCACTTTCCTTACCAAGGCCCGGGTCCAGGCGCAGGAGGTGGAGACATTGGTACTTGCCATGTTGCGCACCGCCTCGCAGAATGTGCACACATCTGGGTATTCCGTTCCTGCCATTCCGCCGTTTACCGTTTCGAATTCCTATGACACGTCGCATACTCATCATTGATGACGAAGAAGACATCCGTCAGGTCGCCGGGCTAAGCCTGGAGACCGTGGCCGGCTGGGAAGTAGTGTTGGCCAATTCCGGAAAGCAGGGCATGGAGCGCGCCGAGGAGGACCACCCGGACGCGATCCTGTTGGACGTCATGATGCCGGCCATGGACGGTCCCACCACATTCCTGCTACTTCAGAAGAACCCCAAGACCGCGAAGATTCCGGTGATTTTGCTCACTGCCAAGGTTCAGGGCTCCGACCAGCGCCGCTTTGCGGAGCTCGGGGTCGCAGGGGTGCTTTTTAAGCCCTTCGACCCGCTCACGCTGTCGACACAGGTCTCGCAGACTTTGGGATGGAAGCAGATAAACTAATTGTTTTGGCAAAGTTCATAGAAGTTGTGGACGCAGCTTTTCCATCGCGCAGAGCTGTTCCTCACAGAAGGCGGGCCCGGTCACAACATTTGCGACAATGGTTTAGGAGACTTCATGGCAGAACGCTCCCATCACGCCGCTCCTGAAGAAGTAACGGGCAAGCTTCATGACCTGCTCGCGACACTATGGGCACGCAGCTCGCAGACCATCGGCGAGCGGCTCGATGTCCTGCGCGCCACGAACCGCGCGCTGCGTACCAATCCCGCCGACAAAAAGGCACGCCATGCCGGCGGCGATGCAGCCCACAAATTGGCCGGCATCCTCGGCACCTTCGGCCTGCCCGAAGGCACCAACCTAGCCCGCCGCGTCGAAGTGATGCTCGAAGCGGACGCGCCCATCCGGGCATTCGAACTCGATGCGTTGCAGCGGACCATCGATCAGCTTCACCAGATGATCGAGGCCAAGTCGAAGGACGCGGGCAAGCGCCGCGCCTGAGCGGCAGCAGCATGCCGGTGTAAACTCATCGTTTGGCACACCTGCTTTCAGAAAACGACGATTCTGGCCAGGAATCTAATGAGCAGCTGGGATTTTTCTTTCCAACCGAGCGGAAAACCGAGCCTCGCCGCATCTGGAGCGTCGGCGCGCTGGTCACCGAAATCCGCGGCCACATTGAGCGGGCCTATCCCGACTGCTGGGTGGAAGGCGAAATCTCCAACCTGCGCAGCGCCGCCTCCGGGCATCTCTACTTCACGCTGAAAGATGAATACGGGCAGCTTCCGGTCGTCCTCTTCCGCAGACAGGCAAGTCTGCTTCGCTTTCGCCCGGAAGCCACGCTGCATGTGCTGGTGCGCGGCCGCATCTCCATCTACGAGGACCGCGGACAGCTTCAGCTCATCGCTGAAACACTGGAGCCGGTCGGCGCAGGATCGCTGCAGATCGCCTTTGAGCAACTGAAGCAGAAGTTGCAGCAGGAAGGCCTCTTCGATGCCTCGCGCAAACGCGCCCTGCCGCCGTATCCTCGCTGCATCGGTATTGTCACCTCGTCCTCAGGCGCGGTCATTCACGACTTCCTCAACATCGTCGGCCGGCGGCACGCAGGCTTGGACGTGCTGCTCTATCCCGCCACCGTGCAGGGTGAGCAGGCGGCCGGTGAAATTGCTTCCGGCATCGCCTGGTTCAATCGGGCAAACACAGTTGACGCAATCGTGATCGCGCGCGGCGGCGGCTCGCCCGAAGATCTTGCTCCGTTCAACACGGAGACGCTCGCGCGCGCCATTGCAGCTTCGGAAATTCCCGTGGTCTCCGCGGTCGGCCACGAGACCGACTTCACCATCGCCGATTTCGTCGCCGATCTGCGCGCGCCTACGCCATCCGCGGCCGCGGAGCTGCTGACCGCGCTGCAGCAGGATGTAAAGGAGCGCATCGAAGCGCTTGCGTCGCGTCTTCTGCGTGCCTGCCGCTACAACATCGCGCTCGCGGAGCGCCGCTTTGCCGCCGTATCGCCGGAGGCCACCATCGCGCGTCTCCGCTGGCAATTGGATCGCGCTCAACAGCGTGTCGACGAGCAGCAGTTCCGCCTGGCCGCTGCGTGGCAGGCGCTGCTGCGCGCAAAGGCGGACAACCTGCAGCAGCTTCATGCGCGTCTCCTGCAGCAGAGCAGCTTTCAGGCGCTCGGCGCGCGCCGGGAGCATTGCGCCCGCGCCACCGAGCAGTTGCATCGCGCATTGCAGCAGCGGCTACTCGCCGCGCATCGCGGAGCCGAGTCGCTCTCCGGCCTGCTGCTCGTGTGGTCGCCTGCGCATCGCTGGCAGCGCCTGCGCCAGGCCGTCGATCATCTGCAGGGGCACAGCGAGCGGGCCATGGCCGCCGCCATCGAACGTGCCTCCGCAACTCGTAAAGCGGTCGATGGCCGCCTTGCCGCGCTCTCGCCGCTCGCGGTCCTCGATCGCGGCTACAGCCTTACATTTACCTCGACGGGTCAGCTTTTGCGCGAGAGTTCCGGCGTCAAACCGGGTCAGACTCTCCAGACCCGGCTTCGACGAGGCACGGTCATCAGTACTGCAGTCCATACAAAAGACGAGATATGAGAAAGCTTTTCGGAACTGATGGAATCCGCGCAGTAGCCGGCGAGCCGCCGCTTGACCGGCGCACGATCTACGCAGTGGGTCTCGCTCTGGCCCACACCCTCAGCCGCCATGGTGCAGATTTACGCGTTGTCCTTGGTATGGACACCCGCGAGTCGAGCGCCTGGATCAGCGCCACGCTGGCCGCAGGCCTGTCCGAAGGCGGGGCCGCTGTGGAGAGTGCCGGAGTGATCACGACGCCCGGCGTCGCATTTCTCGCACGCAAGCATGGATTCAGCGCGGGCGTTGTTATCTCCGCATCGCACAATCCATGGCAGGACAATGGGATCAAAGTATTTGGCGGCGACGGTTACAAATTGCCCGATGAGCAGGAGCTCGAGATCGAAGAAGAGATCTTCCGGCGTCTCGCGGATGCGTCCTTCGCTCCTGCAGTCACCGCCCCGGCACTGGTCCCGCAAGCGCGCTATCGTCTGGATTACGAAGCCTTCCTGCGTCAGGTGGTGCCCGGGCTCAATCTGAATGGCAACCGCGTGGTCCTCGATTGTGCCAACGGCGCCGCCTCCGCGATCGCACCGGAGCTCTTCTCCGCGCTCGGCGGCAAGCTGCATCTGACGCACTCCGATCCGGATGGCCGCAACATCAACGAACAGTGCGGTGCGCTGCACCCGGAGATCGTCGCCGCGGAGACCACCGCGCGCAAGGCGGATATCGGCATCACGCTCGATGGCGATGCCGACCGGGCACTCTTCGCCGATGCGAATGGGAAAGTCGTCAACGGCGACGCCGTCCTGCTGCTTGCGGCGCGCGATCTGCAGGCCCGTGGAGCGCTCCGCGACAACACCGTCGTCGCCACCACCATGTCGAACATGGGCCTTGAAGCGGCTCTCGGAGCGGACAATATCCGCATGCTGCGTGCGCCGGTCGGCGACAAATATGTGCTGCAGATGATGCGCCAGCACAACGCCATGCTGGGCGGCGAGCAGTCCGGGCACATCCTGTTTCCCTCGCACAGCACCACCGGCGATGGCCTTCTCACCGCACTGCTGGTTCTCGATATCGTGCAGCGCTCCGGCAAGCCGCTGCATCAGCTCGTCGCCGATCTCAAGGTCTTCCCCCAGGTGATCGTGAATGTGCGCGTGCGCGAGAAGCAGCCGCTGGAGCAGATTCCCGAAGTGCGCGACCGCATCCAGGAAGCCGAGTCCGCATTGGAGGGCAAAGGGCGCGTGGTTGTGCGCTACAGCGGCACCGAGGCGCTGGCTCGCGTCATGATCGAAGCCGAATCGCGCGAGGAGATGGAGAAGCACGCCGAGCGCATCGCCCAGGCTATCCGCACCACGCTCGGAGTCTAGATCGATTCACACAAAACGCTGATCGGGACTGCAGGAATGTTCCGCGGTGCGTAAGGTAAGAGGGCATCATCCGACTGGGAGTGGTGCGTACTGCGCTCCGCGGCCCGCCCAGCCCCGGAGGCAGCAGACATCCGGTGGGATGCTCAGTCGGCTGATGTAATATGCAGCCAGCGCCCCCACAATGCATTTTCAGTCGTTTTGGTTGCCTGGGATCAGGAAAGTCTGTTTTGGCGTTGCCATCGTGGCATTCGCGTTCCTTTTTGGCTGTGGCACGAGTGTGCCCGGGCCGGATGCGAGGACCACGGTTGCGCCGGCGGCGGCAGATGACCTCGCGAGCGGCTGCCAGTATGACGTTGTGCTGCCCAGGGCTGTTCCGCACACAGTAGGAACGGTCGTCATTTTCGATCGCGCCGACAGTCTCGATCTCTTTAACGATGTCGAGATGCGGACAACGGCATCCTCTCTGGGCATCGCTCTGGTCTTCGCCCATGAATGCGACGCGAAGTCCTACCCCGATTTGCAGGCCGATGCAGCCAGGGGGCCCGGCCGCGCTTTGTTCGTGGGGCTTCAACAACTGGCGACCGCAACCAGCCATCCAGAGCTGGTGACTCACAAGGTCATCCTGTACGGCTTCTCTGCCGCGGGTGTGCTCGCGACAACCATGACGAACTATGCGCCGCAGAGCATTCTCGGAATCGTAGCGTATGCGCCGGGGTCTGCCTACATCAACCTGGACCAGGTAACGCCGTCGCCGGCGTCCGCCGCCATTCCTGCTCTGATTCTGGGAAATGCGAATGATGCCCAGGCTGGCACGACGCGAGGGTACTCCTACTTTCAGCGAGGCCGCGCTCTGAATGCGCCCTGGGGCTTCGCGGTGCAGAATGGAGTCGGTCACTGCTGCAATCTATCGACCCGCGACATTTTCCTGCCCTGGATGACGGCAGTGCTTGCGGCAGCATCCGAGTCCGCGGTCGGGAGCACTCAGACCACATCGGCAGCCTCTTCCAACGCACCGAACGGCGTTCCCGGCAGCTTTCTTTGTTCTCCCGACGGCATCGTCGACGCACAGGGCGAGGTGGACTGCCATTTCACCTCTGCCAGCGTAGGACCGCCGGGCTCGTCTTCCAACGAGATTGCGGGTTGGCTCCCGAACTCCCAAAGCGCGGATGCATGGCTGACCTGGGTAAAGAGGGCATCCGCAAACTAACTCTGCCCCCCGAACGGATGCCATACGCAAGGCGCTCTTGCGCTGTCGAGACAGCCTCCCCGGAAAGCGGGATTGGTGCGGCCGGCCTCTGTCCGTACCATGCGGGCATGTCCTGCCGTTTCACCATGCTGCTGGCGCTCTGCTGCCTCTCTGCCGGTGCTCAGGAGCACACGCCGCTCATCCTTGGATCCGGAAACTATGTCGCGCCGCACGATGGTCGCCACGATGGGCAGGACCACGGCCTGCAGGCGACGATGTATTGCGGTTCCAGTCCGGAGAGTTGGGTGCGTGGCTCCGCCGCATTGAGTCCGGAGACAAGCTGGCTCAGCCTGACCTTGGAACTGGAGACAGATTCGCCGCACGCGGGCCCGAAAGGGCGGCTCGCCGTCACGCTCAGCAAGGGCTGCTTGCATCCGTTACACGGCGCCTGCGATGCCGTGCACGATCCTTTGGTCAAGCTCTACACCGTGGAAACAGACGAGGTCAGCATCGGCGGCAGGGACCGCGGCGATCCGGGCGTCATTCGCAGAAGCGCATCCGTCGACATTCCCGAAAATGTAGCTCGCCAGGTGACTCACGTCGCAGTGCAGGCGGAGTGCATGGGCAGCAGTACACAATGGTCGGGCTGGACCTCTCTCCAGAACGCACAGGATGCGTTTGAGGCGACCGGGCGGCCGGCGGGTGCCAGTCCGCTGCAGTAGCCGTATCTCTGAAACGGATTAGCCTTTCAAATCCCGCCAGTTCTGCCCCACGCCCACATCGGCCACAATCGGCACCTTTAGCTCGATCACGTGCTCCATCTCCTGCTGCACCAGTGTGCGCACCGCATCCACCTCGTCCTCCGGAACGTCGAACAGCAGCTCATCGTGTACCTGCAGCGTCATCTTCGCCTCCAGCTTCTGCTCGCGCAGCTTGCGATCGATGCGGATCATCGCAATCTTGATCAGGTCTGCCGCCGTGCCTTGCAGCGGCGTATTCACTGCCGTGCGCTCGGCAAATCCGCGCAGGTTCGGATTGCGGCTCTGGATATCCGGAATCGGCCGCACGCGGCCAAACAGCGTGCGCACCTGCTGGCTTGAGCGCGTCTCCTCCAGCACGCGATCGATGTATTGCCGCACGCCCGCATAACGCTCGAAGTACGTTTCGATATAGAGCTTCGCCTCAGACTGCGGAATATTCAGATTTGCCGCTAATCCGAAGGGCGAAATGCCGTAGACGATCCCGAAGTTCACCGCTTTCGCGCGGTTGCGCGTCTCCTTGCTCATCGACGCGGCGGGCACGCCAAATACCTCGGACGCGGTCATCGTATGGATGTCCAGTCCCGTGCGGTACGCCTGCATGAACAGCGGATCTTCCGAGAAGTGCGCCATCAGCCGCAGCTCGATCTGCGAGTAATCTGCCGAGAGCAGCACATGTCCCGGCGCCGCGATAAACGCCGCCCGTATCTCGCGGCCCTTCTCTGTCTTGATCGGAATGTTTTGCAGGTTGGGATTGGTCGACGAGAGCCGCCCCGTCGCCGTGCCGACCTGGTTGAACGTGGTGTGCACGCGCCCGTCATTGTCCGCGAGCAACGGCAGGGAATCGACGTAGTTAGACTTCAGCTTCGCAAGCTGCCGGTACGCTAGCACCTGCGCCGGTACTGGATGATGCACGGCCAGCTCCTCCAGCACATCCTGCGCGGTCGAGATCACCTTGCCCTTGCCATACTTCAGTGGCTTTGGCAGATTCATTTTGTTGAACAGCACATCGCCAAGCTGCTTGGGCGAATTCAGGTTGAAGCGCTGTCCGGCCTGCTCAAAGATCTGTTCGCTGATCTGCGACATTTCTGCATCCAGGCTTTTCGCCAACCCGCCCAGCACGCTCACATCCACCCGAACGCCGGCGCGCTCCATGCCCAGCAGCACCGGCACCAGCGGCAGATCGATCGTCTCGTACACCTCCAGCCCGCGTGCGGCGTCCACATCCTGTCGCATGCTTGCGGACAGTGCGCGAATCGCGGCCGCCTGCTCCGGCAGATGCTTGTCGCCCGTCTCCGCCAGCGGAGAGCTTGTAAAGCGCGCCACCACGTCCGCCAGCCGGTGCGCCGCGTGCGTCGGGTTGATGAGATAGGAGTACAGCATCAAATCATCGCGCACGCCCGCAATCGTGATGCCGTGTGCCTCCAGCGTGCGCGTCGTCGCCTTCAGGTCATGCACAATCTTTGGGACCGATGCATCTTCCAGCAGGGTCTTCAGCCGCGCGCCATCCGCGGAGGTAAGCGACAGCCGCAGCGCGCGCCCCTCTTCGGCAGAGACGGCAACGAAATGCTCCTGCTCCGCGACGGCCTCCGCCCGCTCCGCTTCGCCGATAACGTCCAGCAGCGACAGATTCTGCAGCATCGGCGCTTCCTCTTCCACCGCCTCGGCCTGCGATTCACTCACCTGCTCGGTAAGCGCTTCCAGAAACGTGACATCGACAGCGATGGCAAATCCCGCCCGCGCCGCGGAGAAGAACTCTGCACACTGCTGCTCGTTCGGAGTGACGACCAGCTCCGCGCGCGTGGCATCGACGGCCGGCGCAAGCTCCTTCAACAATGTCGTAAACTCCAGCTCATTGAACAGCGCGCGCGCCGCTGCAACATCCGGCTCCTGCGTCTGCATGCGGTCCAGTTCCAGCTCCACCGGCACGCTGCAGTGGATCGTCACCAGCTCCTTGCTTAGCATGATGTTGTCGCGGTTATTTTGTAACGATTCCCGATACGTCTTTTTCTTTACCTCATCCGCACGATCGAGCGTGGCCTCGAGTGATCCGAACTGCTGGATCAGCTCCACCGATCCCTTGTCGCCAATCCCCGGCGCGCCCGGAATGTTGTCGACGGAATCGCCGCGCAGCGCCATCACATCGATCACGCGCTCCGGGGGCACCCCCAGCGTTTCTCTCACCGCAGCTGGGTCCAGCACCAGGTTGTCCTTCGCCGGATTCAGCACCAGCACCTGCTCGGTCACAAGCTGCAGCATGTCCTTGTCATTCGAGACGATGTACACCTTGTGCCCGGCAGTCTCTGCCTTGTGCGAGAGCGTTCCGATCACATCGTCCGCTTCAAAGCCCTCGTATTGAATGATCGGAATGCGAAAGGCCTCCAGCGCCCGGCGGATGTAGGGAATCTGCTGCCCCAGGTCGGGCGGCATCTCCGTGCGATTCGCCTTGTAGCCCTCGTAGGCCACCTCGTCAAACTGCTGCGTCTTGATGTTGAACTTGCGCACGCTGGTCATCGCCTTGGCGCGCTCGTCGCGGAAGACCGGTGTCATGGTGTCGAAGATCGCCGCGAAATAATGCGGTGAAAAATCCTTGCGCAGCTTGTTGATCATGTTCACGAAGACGTAGGTCGCCGCCGTGGGCACGCCGCTGCGCGTGGACATGGGCCGCGACCGCTGCATCGCGTGATACGCGCGAAAGATGAAGGACATCGAGTCCAGCAGAAAGATAGGCGGCTTGGTTTCAGTATTGGGCATGAAGGTCCTGATTATGAGATGAACATGCAATCGCCGTAGGAGAAAAATCTGTACCGCGCTTCCACGGCATGGCGATAGGCCGCAAATGTAGTGTCGCGTCCGGCAAAGGCGGCCACCAGCATCAGCAGAGTCGACTGGGGTAGATGAAAATTCGTCAGCAGCGCATCCACCACGCGAAAGCGAAAGCCGGGAGAGATAAAAATCTCCGTCGACCCGCTGTGCGGATGCAGCTTTCCGTCCTCGGAGATGGCGGCGCAGTGCTCCAGCGTGCGGACAGTCGTCGTTCCCGCGGCCACCACTCGCCCACCCCGCTCGCGCGCCGCGTTGATCCGTTCCGCGCAGGATGCGGAGAGCTCATAGCGCTCGCTGTGCAGCCGGATCGCCGCCGTCTCCGCGACCCGCACCGGCTGAAATGTCCCCAGCCCCACATGCAGCGTGATCGTGCAAATATCCGCTCCGGTTGCGCGGATCCGCGCCAGCACCTCGGGGGTAAAGTGTAGGCCCGCTGTCGGCGCGGCTGCAGATCCGCGGCGCGCCGCATAGACCGTCTGATAGCGCTCGCGATCCAGCGGGCGATCCGCACGATGGATATAGGGCGGCAGTGGCATGTGCCCCAGCGCATCCAGCCGCTGCTCAAAATCCGCCACCGGCGCAAAGCGCAGCGTCCTCTCGCCGCGCTCGCCTGTGGCGATGACCTCCGCGTGAAGAGCTTCATCCGCCGCCGCGTCGGCAAACTCGATCCCATCGCCCACGCGCAGCTTGCGTCCTGGCTTTACCAGGGCGTTCCACTCCAAAGCATCGATCTGTTCCGTGAGCAGGACTTCGATGCGCCCCGGAGCCGCCTCCGCCTCGTCCGCTCGCCGGGTGCGAGTGCCATACAGCCGCGCGGGAATTACACGCGAGTCGTTCAGCACCAGCACATCTCCCGCCCGCAAATGATTCGGGAAATGCCGAAAGACATCATCCCGCCACGCGCCGGTCCCGCGGTCGACGAGCATCATGCGCGAATCGCCTCGCTCCGCCGGCGGCTCCTGCGCAATAAGCTCTTCGGGCAAATCAAAGTCGAACTCGGAAACCAGCACTTACCGATTCTAGTGGGACTTATCGAAATGGCCTTCCGCCAGCGCTCGCAACCGCTCCAGCGTCGCCTCTGTTTCAAGCCGAGCCTCTTCGCCCGAATCTTCAGACTGCGGCGGGGCAACCGGACGCCCCCACACCATCACCACACGCGAAAACGGCTTCGGCACCAGCAATGCGTCCCACGAGCGCAGCACCCACGCGTGCTGGGGCAACAGATAGAAGCTGTGCACCGGCAGCCCGGTCAACTGCGCCAGCTTCGTCACGCCCGGCTTCAGTAGGTAGCGCGGTCCGCGTGGTCCGTCGCCCGGAATCACCGCGGTCGCGCCTTCATCAACTACGCGAGCCAGAGCTCGCAATCCACTGGAACCCGCGCGCGAGCTCGATCCGCGCACCGTCCTGTAGCCCAGCCGCTCAATCGTGCGCGCGATCAGCCCGCCGTCAAAGCTCGCGCTGATCAGCAGCACAGTCTGCGGCCTCCCATGGAAGAAGCAGGTTGCCGGCAGCAGGCAGCGATGCCAGAAGCACCAGACGCTCGCGCCATCGCGCTTGTCCGGCTTACCGCCATCTTCGCAAATTTCTTCGTAACGCAGCGTCGCAGCGAGCATGCGCAGCAGCGCCGCCACCAGCGGCGGCACGGCCCAAAGCATCAGTCGCTTCCGCCAGCTCAACCCGCGCTCGGTCGTCTCATCCATGCCGTGGAATCGCAGTGTAGCAGTCTGATTCTTCGCTGTTAGCATCAGAGCGTGCTCGCGATCGATACGCCCGTTCAGTTCATCAAGGGGATCGGTCCGCGCATCGCGGAATCGCTCGCGGAAAAAGGCATCAGTACCGCGGAAGACCTGCTCTACCATCTCCCCTTTCGCTACGAAGACCGCGCCAATCCGCGCACGCTGCATGAGCTGGTCGCCGGAGAAACCGCCAGCGTCATCGGAGAAGTGCGCGGCTCGGTCCTCCTGCGCACGCGTGCCATGCCCATCTTCGAGATGACGCTCGGCCAAGGCACCGGCACGCTCAAGTGCATCTGGTTTCGCGGAACCTATCTGAAGGACCGCTTCCAGTCTGGCCAGACAGTCGCCGTCTTCGGCAAGGTGGAAGCCTCACGGTCATCGCGCGGCTTCAAAATGATCCAGCCGCAGTTTGAGATCCTGCCCGAGGCTACAGAAGAATTCTCCAGCCTGGAGATGGGCCGCATCACGCCCATCTATGAGACCCTCGGCGGCTCCAAGCTCGGTCCGCGCTGGCTGCGCCGCCAGCTCTTCATGCTTCTCGGCGAGCTCGGCCGCCGCATCCCTGAAACGCTGCCCGCTGCGATGCTCGCGCGCCTCGGCATGCCGTCGCGCGATACGTCGCTGCAGCAGGTGCATTTCCCGGATGCCGGCGTTCCGCTTGCACAGCTTCAGGCCGCCCGCACCCCCGCACACCGCCGCCTCATCTTCGAAGAGCTGTTCTTTCTCGAACTAGGTCTCGAGATCAAGCGCCGCAAAGCCCGCGAACGCGCCGGCATCGCCTTCGCTCCGAATGAGCAGGTCCGCGCCGCGTTGCGCGAGGTGCTGCCGTTTCATCCCACAAAAGCGCAGAAGCGCGCTCTCGCCGAGATCGTCGAGGACATGAAGCATCCCAGCCCCATGCGGCGGCTGCTGCAGGGCGATGTCGGCTCCGGCAAAACCATTGTCGCCCTGCAGGCAATGCTCATCGCCATCGAGAACGGCTATCAGGCCGCGCTGATGGCGCCTACGGAAATCCTCGCCACCCAGCACTACCTCGGCGCGCGCAAGCTGCTGGAGCGCGCCACGCGCGACTATCGCATCACCCTGCTCACCGGCTCGCTCGATCTGCATCACAAGCGCGCCGCTCGCGGGCGCATCGCGCGTGGCGAAGCAGACCTCATCATCGGCACCCACGCCCTCATCGAAGAGAAGGTCGACTTCGATCGCCTCGGCCTCGTTGTCGTGGACGAGCAGCATCGCTTCGGCGTCATGCAGCGCTTCCGGCTGATGAAGAAGCCCGGCCAGGGCGAGCCCGATGTTCTGGTCATGACAGCGACACCCATCCCGCGCACACTCGCGCTCTCGCTTTATGGCGACCTCGACCTCAGCATTCTCGACGAGCTGCCGCCCGGCCGCACGCCCATCGTCACGCGCCGCGGCAGCGATGAGCGCGCAGACGAAGTCTGGCAGTTCGTGCGTAAGCATGTCGCTGCGGGCCGCCAGGCATATATTGTCTATCCCGTTATCGAAGGCCCCAGCGACGACCAGCCGGAACTGGATTTTCCCGCCCCGCAGGAGGAGCTGGCAAAGCCAGCCAAGCCCGGCGCCCGGAAATCCTCAAAGACGCCGTCGCTTTTCGAGCGCCCCACGCTCAAAGCCGCCACCCAGATGTACGAAGAGCTCCGCGACGGCGCGCTCCACGGACTGCGCCTAGGCCTGCTGCACGGCCGCCTCAGCGCGGATGATAAGGAGATCGTGATGCGCCGCTTCCAGCGCGGCGAGCTGGACGTGCTCGTCTCCACCACCGTCATCGAAGTCGGCGTGGACGTGCCAAACGCAACCGTAATGGTGATCGAACACGCGGAGCGCTTCGGCCTCGCCCAGCTTCACCAGTTGCGCGGCCGCGTCGGGCGCGGCAGCGCGAAGAGCTACTGCATCCTCATGACCGGCGGCAAGGTCTCGCCTGAAGCCGAGCAGAGGCTGGATGCCCTGGTCCGCACCCAGGACGGCTTCGAGCTGGCCGAGCTGGACCTCCAGCTCCGCGGCCCGGGCGAATTCTTCGGGACGCGGCAAGCCGGTCTGCCGGACTTCCGCATCGCCAACCTGGTCCGCGACCGCGAGCTGCTGGAGCTGGCCAAGCACGAAGCGTCGGCATTCGTCGCCGGCGCCGCAGCGGAGGCCAGCGAAGCCGAGCGCGCTATCGTCGCCGCGCGCCTCAAGCAGGCATGGCAGCGGCGCTATGGTCTGGTGGAGGCCGGCTGATGGTTCCACGTGGAGGGCAGCATCCGTGATTGTCGGCACCGGCATTGACGTCATCGATATCGACCGTATCGCCCGCTCCATTGAGCGCTACGGCGCCCATTTTCTCCAGCGCGTCTACACATCCGGCGAAATCGCCTATTGCCAGCGCAAACGCCGGAACGCAGCGGAAAGCTTTGCTGCCCGCTTTGCCGCTAAGGAGGCGGCTGCCAAGGCGCTGGGCACCGGCATCGGCTTCGGCGTTACCTGGCGGGAGATCGAAGTCGGCCGCGAGCCTGGAGGTCGGCCGCTGCTCCTGCTGCACGGCCGGGCAGCGGAGATCGCCGGGCAGATGGGCGTCCGGAACACCTCGCTCTCCATCACTCACACCGGAACGCAGTCCTGGGCAATGGTGATTCTGGAAAATTGAGATGGCCGCGACGGCGGCCCGTCTCGGATCATCCAAGCAGGGAAGTGTCTTTCATCGGTTCTTTCGGGAGCCGTTTTGGTACTCTCATCGTGAGTATTGTTGTGCTTGATCCGAGGGTCCTGCTTCGGGGAATGACCAGCGAGGTTTCGTGCCCAGTCAACAGGAAGTGCAGTGGTCACAACTGAAGGTGGGAGTGCTGGTCATCGTTGCGCTTGTCGCGCTGACGGCGCTCGTCTTTCTCATGTCCGGCAGTACCGGCGGCCTCTTTGCCGGTAAGATCACCCTCCGCTCCTATTTCGAGAACTCTGCCGGCCTCAAGGTCGGCGCGCCGGTGAATCTCGAAGGCGTGACCATCGGCAACGTCAAAACCATCCGCATCGCGCCTGATCGCAAGCTGACCCCGGTCGAAGTCATCATGAAGGTGAGTAAGCAGTACGCCTCTGACGTGCGTGAGGACTCAAAGACCAGTCTGGACACCATCGGCGTTCTCGGCGATACCGTGGTCAATATCGATTCGAAGCGCGCCATCGGCCCGCGCGTGAAGGACAACGACGAGCTGGGCACCAATGAAAGCCCCAACCTCTCCGACGTCATCAAGTCAAGCCAGGGCACAATTGAGCAGGTAAACACCATCCTGGCCAAGCTCGACAGCCTGGTCGACTCTCTGAACACAGGCAAAGGCTCCGTCGGCCAGCTCATCAACGATCCCACCCTCTACAACCGGGCCAACGAGACGGTGAACCAGCTCGCCAAGCTGAGCACCAACCTGAGCCAGGGCAAGGGCACCATCGGCAAGCTGCTCAATGACGACACGCTTTACAACCACCTCAACGACACCACCGCGCGCCTGGACCACATCACCGCCGAGATCGACAGCGGCCAGGGCACCGTCGGCAAGCTGCTTAAGGACAAGACCCTTTACAACAACCTGAACCAGACAGTGACCAGCGCCAACGCCCTCATGGGTGAGATCAACCAGGGCAAGGGCACCATCGGCATGCTGGCCAAGGACCCCGACTTCCAGGCCAAATTCCGCGACACGGTCGAGAAGCTGGATTCGATCATCGACAAGATCAACAGCGGCCAGGGCACCCTCGGCCAATTAGTGGTGAACCCGTCGCTCTACAACAACGCCGATGCCATGCTGAGCGAGAGCCGCAACCTGGTGACGCATATTCGCGAAAATCCAAAGAAATATCTCACCTTCCACGTCAAGATTTTCTAGGTTGAGCGCCACTGGCTCGTCATACCGGAACCTGTCATCCTCCCCGGCTTCGTCATCCCGACCGGAGCGAAGCGAAGTGGAGGGATCTGCTTTTCCGCCCGTACATCGCGAAACAGAGCGTATCCAGCCGGAGCGAAGCGACATTCCGCATTCGATAACAACGCAGCTAAAGTAATCCTGAAATGTGCCCCGCAATCAAAGGTCCGGAGCTTCTACGCAAATTTAGGAAGTGGACCGCCGACGCGACACTCTGGCTGCTCGCAGCGGCGCTCCTGCTCTGGTGCGGCGACTGGGCTGTGTGGCACCTTCGCGTACGGCGGGGCACTGCTTACAGCAGCGTGCAGGTCACCCAACTCCTGCTCACCCCGCTCAAAAACCACCGGATCAAAGCCGAAGAGCAGGGCACCCTAAACCAGTCCTGCGTCCGGGCGCTCTTTCCCCACGACGGCGAGGACCCCTGCTGGTGGCTGCGTCGTCATGCCACGCAGTCGCAGTCAGCCTCCCGCATGGGAGCAGCCGAGACTCGGGCAGTCAGCGCAGCAATTTACCACTTGGTTATCAGTAACAGCGACATGTACAGATTCAACTGTTTGCGTCCGCATTAACTGCAGCCATCGCGAATCGGCTCTCTGCGCAGTTACGAAAGACAAGAAATTATCGGCAAGATATGGCGACGCGAGCGAAATAACTTGATCTGCGGACGAATTCCTCCTGAAATCTTCGGCAGGATAAACAAATCCGCAAAAATGCTGTGCGCTCCGCAGTGATTTATTAGATACTCTCCTTTCGCATCTGCTGATTCCCTTAGGGAGCTGGTCTAAGATGTTTCGCCGATTGGCGGTTCCATTCTGCCTGGTCGTCCCCGTGCCCTCCTCATTGGCCGCGGACCCCCCCTGTTCAATTCCTGTCACCCCTCGGATCGCAGCCATCTCCCTGCCGGTCTGCCACCCCAACTGCACGGACCCACTCACCCCCCAAGCTGGCCGGCCCGCCTTTTTCGGGAGTGATGTCTTTCGTGAAGACCAGATCCACTAACATGGCGCGAATCTTCGGCGTGGTGATGATCGTGCTGGTCAGCGCGTGGGATGTAGACGCCATGCGCCCGCACGTTGCCGCGCACTCTTGGTACACGCTGGCCTTTGTCGCAGTCTTCCTGGCCGCGCACCTCGGCGACTATCTCACCGTCGGCCGCCTGATTCACCGCTTCGATCCGCTGATCTTTGCAAAGCCGGATACGTTCGCTCCCGCCGCGTTGTTTCTGGTAGAGAACGGCCCTGTGCAGGAACGGATCTCTTTCGCGCAAGCGCTTCATACCGCCTGGCAGAAACTCTTCGTCTATCAGCAGCCGCCCTCCCTTCTGCCGCACCAGACCGCGAAGCTCTATGCCTTCGCCATCAACACCGCCGAGGCAGCACAGGTCTCCGGGGCGCCCGTCGTTACCCTCCCGCAGTACAGCATCGTGCCCGTCGAATAGCTGCGCCGGCGTTCACACTTCGTAACGGGTGTCGAAGCCGGGACCAGATCTGGCAACCGCCGAAAGCACATATCTTCGCAATATCAAAATAGTCCGAGCGAAACTCCGGCCGCAGCGTCATGTTTAGCGTCGTCGCAAATGCGGCAAGCCGGATGCGCACAGGATCCGGCTTCAGCCCACCTCTGTCCACACCCTTTTGTGAGGTAACACATGACGCCGCAAATCTCTGAACCGCCGGAATCTGCTCGCAACCGCGCAGCCACCTTCGCCTCGATGCTGCTGCTCAGTCTCTCGTTAACCGTCCCGTTTGCAACCCAAGCCCACGCCCAGTCGCAGGCCGCGAAGCTGGCCGACCTTACCTCGGCCAACGAAAAGCCCGCTGCGCTGACCTATAAGACCTTCTATCTCAGCAATCTCACTGCGCCGCACGATGCTAATGACATCCAGAACGATCTGCGCAACATGCTTCCGGCAGCGAAGCTATATTACGTGCCGGCGCAAAGCGCAATCTCCATCCGCGGGTCGGCGGAGGACGTCGCGCTCGCGCAGAAGATCCTGGCCGACCTCGACCGCACCCGGAAGGTCTATCGGCTCACCTACACCATCACCGAAACAGACAACGGCCGGCCGGGCGGCAAGCAGCACGTCGCGCTCGTTGTCGTCTCCGGAGGCAAGTCGGACGTCAAGCAGGGCAGCAAGGTGCCGATTCTGATCGGCGTGGATCCCCAGGCCAATGACTCCCAGCGCGCGAATGTTCAATACCAGGATGTTGGACTGGAGATCGAGGTCGCGCTGGACAGCTATGCCGAAGGGGCCGCCCGCCTGCGCACGAAGATTGCGCAGTCCAGCGTTGCGGTTGAAAAATCCGGAATCGGCGTGCAGGACCCGGTCTTCCATCAGAGCACGCTGGACAGCACCGCCATTCTCATTCCGGGCAAGCCGGTCATCCTAGGCTCTCTCGATCTTCCTGGCACCAACCGCCGACAGCAGGTCGAAGTCGTTGCAGAAACTATCCTCTGATCGCAACCTGCGCAGACAGGCATAGATCTGCGACATGCCAACTTCGCGCGGTTTGCGGATATAGTAAGGCTCAGCCTCTTAAGGACTTGGCTACGGTTACGAATAGCCGAGTCGTCACGGGGCGAAGCCATGGATGAAGATACTCCGCCGGTGAGAACCCTGGAGCACCGGGCGGGAATTCAACCCGCGAATGCAGCTTTCGCGGTCCTGTGGGTTAGCCACTTCGCTACCGGTGGTCTACAAAAACTCCGATTGTCACAAATGCACAAAGCGCGTCGCGCCATAGATCAGCCCAAGCGTCAGGGCCGCAATGACGACCTCGCCGATAGCGCCTACAAGAAACGGTCGCGCGCCCTGCTTGCCGAGCTCGCGCAGGTTGGTCCTCAGCCCCACGCCGGCAAAGGTCAGCAGGAAGGCCCAGCGCGACAGATTGCCGATAGCCACAATCTGCGGCTTGGTAAAGAACGCAACAGACGCAAGCACGGAAATCAGCAGGAACCCAAGAACAAATTTCGGAAACTTGGCCCAGAGGAACGCGCCTTTGTTGCCCACTTTTGAGGCTTGCCCTCGTCCAGCCCAGTAGATCGCATATCCCAGCACCACAAAGCCGATCATTGCGTTGCGGCACGTCTTCGCCAGGACAGCTATCTTGCCCGCGGCGTCGGAATACAGGGCGCCTGCCGCGGAAGCTTCCGCTGTATTGTCTACCGCAAGGCCGGCCCATAGCCCATAGCCGCGATCGCTCAGATGCAGACCATGGCCGATCAGTGGAAATAGGAACAGCGAAATCGCTCCGAGCGCCAGAATCGCTGCGATTGCGTACGACGAGTCCTCCTCGTCCGCGTCAATTGCACCTTGTGTTGCGATAATCGCCGAGACTCCGCAAATCGAAGAGCCCACGGCAAGAAGCGTAATCAGCTTTGGGCGCAGCTTGAACGCGCGCCCCAGATAGGTCATGAAAAGCAGCGACAGGGCAATCTCGATAAACACCAGCGTGAGCGAAAGACCGCCCAGCCGCAGAACATCGCCAATCAGAAATCGCGCGCCCAGCAGCACAATACCGGCCTTCAGCCAGAACTCATAGGTCGCGACTCCTGCGCGAAACACAGCAGGGAGGCCGATCGTATTGGAAATCCCAACCCCGATCAGGATGGCCCAGAGCACATACTCGATGTTCGGCAAAACTACATGATGCGCTTTGCCGTATCTCGCAATGAATTGCTCTATAAACTTGCCGGCAAATCCGACCGCGGCGAGCAGAATCACGCCCGGTAGAAGAGAGTACAAGCGGCCCGGCAGCGAAACCGGACGCGTTTGCGGAAGCGCGATAGAGTCGGCCATTACCTTTCCTCCCTATCCGCGCCCCTACCAGGGCACAACCCGGATAACTCCGGCACGCACCAGCAGGGCTGCCACAAGGGCCAGGATCACCGCCCAGCCATCGACAGAGATATGTAGCTTCGATTCAGAAGGAGAGAGGGACATAAGCAAAGACTCCCTGATTGCAATGGATAAAATTTAGGAGAAGAGGTCGACAGTTCCAGTCGGAACCGCAAAGCTAGCGACGCGCTAGCAACAACAACAGGCGGAGAGCCTGCGCGCCGTGGTCACAACATCGTATTGAACGCGGCAATTCATCGAGTGTGTCTTCTTGTAGCACGTATCTTCAAAGACCGCAACCAGCGGTCAGGCCTGCCAATCAATGCTCAAGCTTCGGAACGAAGACCAGAAGAATACTGCTCATCGCTCACCTGCTCCAGCCAATCGACTGTCTCCCCATCCAGCTTTTCCTGAATGGCAAAATGCGTCATCGCCGTCGTGGCCGCCGCGCCATGCCAATGCTTCTCACCCGGCGCAAACCACACCACGTCGCCCGGTCGAATCTCCTCCACCGTCCCGCCCCAGCGCTGCGCGCGCCCGCAGCCTGCTGTCACAATCAGCGTCTGGCCCAGCGGATGCGTGTGCCACGCCGTCCGCGCCCCTGGCTCAAACGTCACGCTCGCGCTGACAACACGCGCCGGATCGGGCGCACTAAACAGCGGGTCTACGCGCACAATTCCCGTAAACCAATCCGCCGGCCCTTTGCCGGAAGCCTGCGAGCCGCTTCTCTTGATTTCCATGTGTCTCGTCCCCTTCTCGATGCGTGCATTTGCATTTGCCTATGACTGTTGCCCGGAATGTAACTCAACTTAGGTGCCTTTCCCGCCGCATCTTCAGCGCATGACATAGCCGCCATCGACCGAAATCGACTGTCCGGTTACGTAGCTCGCGGCGGAACTGCAAAGCCACAAGACAGCGTCAGCGATCTCCTCGGGCCGTCCCATCCGGCCCATCGGCACATAGGCCTTCAACATCGCATTCAACTCCTCTCCCTGCCCTTCCGCGATCATCTGGTCGGACATTGGCGTCTGAATCATGCCCGGGCACACATCGTTAACACGAATGCCGCGCGTGGCATATTCGAGAGCAGCGCTCTTGGTAAATCCAATCACTCCATGCTTCGCAGCATGGTAGGTGCCGCGCCGGGCGCCGCCGATAAGGCCTCCTAGCGAGGAGCAATTCACGATGGCGCCGCTCCCTTGCTCGCGCATCTGCTGCAACTCAAACTTCATGCAACTCCATACGCCCCGCAAATTGATCGCCATCACCCGGTCATAATCGTCACGGGGAGAATCAGCGGTCTCTGCAAGGACGCCTTGAATACCGGCATTGTTATAGGCAGCATCAAGTCGTCCGAAAGTGGCGACAGTCTGCTTCACCATCGCCTCCACTTGAGCGTCATCGGAAACGTCACAGCGAACGGGCAGAGTCTTGTGCCCTTTATCGGCGAGCTCTCTGGCTGCGGAACTGACTACCTTCTCATTCCAGTCCGCCAGCACCACGGAAGCGCCCGATTCTGCAAAGGCCTTCGCTGTGGCTAGGCCCAAACCGGATCCGGCTCCTGTGACGAGTGCAACTTGGCCTTCAAAAGATATGTTCATGGCGAGTCCCTCACAGCCCTAGCGCCGACACTTCCAGATTGCTTCTTCCCAAGTTGCGCTTCTGCATTTCTTTCTCCTGTTATCTGTTCAGGGAATTCTTAGTATTCCTCTCGTCATCTCGGCCGCAGCGAATGCGCAATCAATCGTCATCTCGACCGGAGCGGAGCGAAGTGGAGAGATCCGCTGTCTCCACCTCGAACGAGCGTTCACGAGCAGCCGTTATTCAGATTTCAGCGAAGCCATATCGATAGAGAAGCGGTACTTCACATCTGACTTCAGCAGCCGCTCGTACGCTTCATTCACCTTCTGGATCGGAATGACTTCCACATCAGCCGTGATGTTGTGCTTGCCGCAGAAGTCCAGCATCTCCTGCGTTTCCGCAATGCCTCCGATGAGCGAGCCGGAAAAGCTGCGCCGCGCGAAGATCAGCCCGAACACCGACACCGGCAGCGGCTTTTCCGGCGCGCCCACCATCGTGAGGTTGCCGTCTCGCCGCAGCAGGCTGATGTACGCGTTGACGTCGTGATCGGCCGCAACCGCGTCCAGGATGTAGTCGAAGCTGCCGGCATGTTTCGCCATCTCATCCGTATTGCGTGAGATCACAACCTCATCGGCGCCCAGCCGCAGCGCGTCATCCTTCTTGCTCGGTGAGGTGGTGAAGACTACAACATGCGCTCCCAGCGCGTGCGCAAACTTCACGCCCATGTGCCCCAGCCCGCCCAGGCCAACCACGCCAACTTTTTTGCCCTTGGTCACACCCCAGTGCCGCATTGGCGAGTAAGTGGTGATCCCCGCGCAAAGCAGCGGCGCGGTTCCAGCAAGGTCAAGGTTCGATGGAACGCGGAGCGCGAAGTGCTCATCCACGACAATGCTCTCGGAGTAGCCGCCATACGTCACCCCTCCGCTGCGCCTGTCGGGAAAGTTGTACGTCAGCGTCATGTTTGGGCAAAATTGCTCCAGGCCCGCCTTGCACTCAGGACAGGTGCGGTCGGAATCCACCAGGCATCCCACAGCCGCCAACTCGCCCGGCTTCAATTTCGTCACTGCCGAACCCACCTTCGTTACGCGCCCGACAATCTCATGTCCGGGAACGCATGGATACGCCGTTGGCATCACACCGCTCCACTCATTGCGGGCCTGGTGCAAATCCGAATGACAGATCCCGCAGAACAGGATCTCGATTTGCACATCCTTCTCGGTTGGATCGCGCCGTGCGATCGTGCTGGAAGCAAACGGCGATGTCGCGCTGCTGACCGAATAAGCTTTCGCGTTGTACATGGACTTTCCTTAACCTTCTCGGCTGACGTTTGAGATGAGCCATGCTGCACACGTGCGATCGGAGCAATCCGCAGCGCTCGCCACACGGCTCTTCCCCATGCAGAGACTACGCAAGCGCGCGACGGGAGCGGTATCCTGATCCTTCCGATTGATTGCCTGTTTCTGTCGCCGCACAGATTTTTATGCACACACGCGTCCGAACCAGCGATACGCTTGCGTAAGGCGAATCCCAAGGGTCGCTATCGTCATTCCGACAAAACCCGCCCCCGATGATTCGTCATCTCGACCGGAGCGAAGCGCAGCGGAGAGATCTGCTTTTCCTTTTCGCATCGGCAAGGCATTCATAAGGACGAACGGGAAAGGAGCAATCCACATGGCAACGCGGAAAAGCGCAAACGGAAACCCGCAGGCAGCCGACATGCGCCAAGACCTCGCCCGCAGGATCGCTGCCCACACCAGCACGGAAGGAGAACAGCCCACCGGCATACCCGGTCTCAGTCTCTACCGCCGCTCCGCGCCTACTGACTGCACCTCCGCCGCCTACATGCCCAGCCTCGTCGTTTTTGTGCAGGGACAAAAGCGCATCAATCTCGGCGGTTCAACGTATCTTTGCGACGAATCAAACTTCCTCCTCACCTCGGTCGATCTGCCGGTCGTCAGCCAGGTCATCGCCGCCACCCGCGACACTCCGATGCTCGGTCTGCTCTTCGCGCTCGATATGCCTGTCATCCGCGAGATTCTCAGCGAGCAGGAATTTCACTTCGACGAAGCCTCTTCCGCCACCCGCGGCATGGCCGTCGGCGTCACTTCGGTCGAGCTGCTGGACGCATGCTTTCGCCTCATGGATCTTCTCGACGCACCCCGCGACATCCCATTCCTCGGCAGCCTCATCCAGCGGGAGATCATCTATCGCCTCCTGTGCAGTCCGCAGGGCAAGCATCTCCGCACCATCGCCACCATCGGCGAGCAGGCCCACCGCACGGCCACCGTCGTCTCCTGGCTGCGCGCCAATTACGCCCGGCCGCTCAAAGTCGAGGAGCTCGCCGCCATGGCGCGCATGGGCGTCTCCACCCTCCACCATCACTTCCGCTCGCTCACCGCCATGAGCCCGCTGCAATATCAAAAACAATTGCGGTTACATGTTGCCCGGGAGCGCATGCTCCTCCACGGTCTCGACGCCGCCAGCGCCGCCTTCGAAGTCGGCTACGAAAGCGCCAGCCAGTTCAACCGCGAGTACAGCCGCTTCTTCGGCCAGCCGCCCATGCGCGACATCAAATCCCGCCTCGCCGCCGCAAGCTGATCCGCGCAACAGGGCTCGTACAGGAGGAGAACTTGCGATGGCTACTCAAAAGAATTCTGCCGGAGCTGCCGCAAAGCAACTCGCATCCTCGCCCGCAAAGCAACTCGCATCCTCGCCTGCGAAGCAACTCGCATCCTCGCCTGCGAAGCAACAGATCGCGGCATTCCCCGCGAGCCAACAACTCGCGGCATTCTTAGACAAGTTCACGCCCGAAGTCGCCGCCACCGCCCGCGCGGTTCTCGCGAAAATGCGCAAGCGCTATCCCACCGCGCTCGAGCTCGTCTACGACAACTACAACGCCCTCGCCATCGGCTTCTCGCCCACCGAGCGCGCCTCGGACGGCATCTTTTCCATCGCAGTCTTTCCTCGGTGGGTCAGCCTTTTCTTCCTGCAGGCGCAGAAAGCCACCACCCCGCTCCCCGACCCGGAAAAGCGATTGCAAGGCGGCGGCAACCTCGTGAAGCACATCCGCCTCGCATCCGCGACGACACTCGACGAGCCCGCCATCCGCAACCTGATGCAGGAAGCCGAAGCCAGAGCAACAGTCCCGCTAGACCCAAAGGGCAAACACCGCCTCATCATCAAAGCGGTATCCGCAAAGCAACGGCCCCGTCGACCTGCCTAAAGCCTGCTTCGCATAACGGCTATTGGGTCTTCGGTCACCCACCATTGAGGACCTCCGCGCCGTCACCAAAAAATGCCGCCCCGACTGTGACATCACTACGACAGAAATGAAGAAGGAATGGCAGGAAGGCCGCAAAGAACTCTTCTATCCCTGCGGCAAAACCTACGCGCAAACCCTCGGCGAACAGGATTGAGCGCGCCACACCCTCATGCAGGCAGTTCTCGGCGAAAGACTAGTTTGAAATCGGAAAAGTGTAGGATCGATTGTCTCTGCCATGGCTCAGGTATCGACAACTAAGGATGAAAGTCCTGCGCAACCGATTCTGCCTGTCACCGGGCGCAAATTCTTTCTGCTGTTTGTGTTTCTGCTCGCATACCTCGCCATGTACCCATACATGGGGAATACCGGCGCGCGTTATTACCTCTTCCGCCTGGTCAGCGCCGCCCTCACGCTGATGTGCGTCTACGCGGTGAGCTTCCGCAAAGGTCTCATCTTTGTTGCTCTGGCTCTTGCGGTTCCTTCTATCGTGGAGCACGCCATCGTTTTTCGGCCCAGGCTGGTGCCTGCTTCAGTCGTCACGGTCGTTCTCAGCTTTGCATTTGACGTCTTCACGATCGTAGTGATCTTTCGCCGCGTCTTTGTGCGCGAAAAGCCGGAGGCGGAGACCATCTTCGGCGCCGTCTGCATCTATCTCCTCATCGGATTTTCCTTCGCGCGGCTCTACGCTATCCTTGCCATCCTCCAGCCTCATGCCTTCTATCTGGATCCCGCCATCAATCTGCATCCTGTTCCTGTAGGCTACGATTTCATTTTCTTCAGCTTTGGCAGCATGACGACGGCCGGCGCCGCCGGCATCGCGGCCGCTTCGTCGCAGGTCCGATCCGTCTCCATGATCGAATCCGTTCTCGGGGTCTTGTATATCGCGGTGATGATTGCCAGGCTGGTCGGCGCCTACCGCCCAATCCATCACGGCTCCGAGGAATCCTCATAAGTCCGGTCCTGCACTCAAAAGTCGGCGTCTCGTCAGCGACTGACCTGCATAAGTTCGCCTGACGGGTGCCCCATCCTACGCGAAGGCGCAGGGTGGGCGAGTATCGAAGCGCAAAGCGCCTCCGCCCGTTGGCAGGAAGACCGCAAAGAACTCTTCTACCCCTACGGCAAAACCTACGCACAAACTATTGGCGAACAGGATTGAGTGCTTAGATTGTCATCAAACACTGGGATCAGCGCGGGAATGTGATCCTGTCAATCGGAAGTTCTCCATCCCGTTCTAAAACCGAGCGCCTTGTTAAGCGCAAACGGTCCGCAACTCACCGCGCCCAAGGCTTGGCATACGTCGGGGACCTTACGATTGGCCCGCTGAGCCGACGGCCTTGATACCTCTATTGTCACGACCGTTCTGTCTGCCGGATCTGCGAGTGCATATGCAATCAGAAACGGATCGCGTCCTATCTTTTCAACTTCGTCGTCCCTAAGGTCGGGTGCATAGCCAGTAGTAACAACGTGCTGAACAAGCGAAACATCCACGGCCTCATCGAGCAGCAAAGCCGTCTCAATCTCAGCGGCAGAAATCCAATCGAGTAGCGGATCGTCATCCTTTCGCCCGGCCTTGATCTCCTCCATGATTTCGCGGGGAATTTTCATCCGGTTAGAGGTGGCCTGATGATGAACCCAACTCCAAAACTCCGGAATTTGATCGATTGGGTAGTAGGTACTATTAGCAGTGATGAGAATGTTCGCATCGAGGAGGTAGAGCACTTACTGGCCACCTCGCATACCCGCAACGTAGATCAACGGATCTACATTGCGGGCCTTAACCCCTAACACCTGTCCAGCTTTCGTGTGAGTGAGAAACCCTTCCGCAAGGGAATTCTTCACGAGTTCCAAAAGAGCATGCCCAAGCCGATGCCGCCTCACAACGTAGTAACTTGGGCCGCCCTCGTTCTTATCTTTCGTTGCTGGCTGCGCTTGCGCTGCGATCCATTCATCCTCGTAATACTTATCCAGCTCTCGCCATCTGGCACGAGTGATGACATTGACTCGCAGGAGCTTGTAAGCAACCATCGCACGGCTGATTTTCCGTCGACTGGCGAATTGAGCGATCGCCCGGATGACCTCCTGAAGCGAAGCGCCACGCAGAAAGCGCAGCTCACTCATCTCGCGTTCAGGCAGCAGTATTTCTCCCGCGACGCTGTTGCAATAACCCTCAAGCTGCGTGTCGGTGGCCCCACCACTCACGCCCGTAGCCCCGAGCCATATGTGCGTTAGCTCATGAAGCGTCGTGAAAGCCCACGCTACAAGGGCATCCCGGTCGTTGACGATGATAAAAGGCGCCACAGCGTCCGCGATGGCGTACCCCCTGAAAATACCACTGGGAATGTTTGTGTGATAACTGCCCAAATTTCCAAGCAGCAACACGAATGCACCAGACGCCTCAACCTTCTCGCGTAAATAACTGAACGCTCCCTGCACTGTCGCTTGCTTTCTGAACTCAGCGAGCGAAAAACCAAGCCGGTTTATTATCCGGTGCGCAAGCTCTTGGGGCGGCACTTCCGTCGTAACCGAAGCGACGTAATCCACCCTCTTAGGCTCGGCTTGTTCAAGGAGATCCCTTACGATGCCTTGCCGTCCGCGAATATCGCGGATAAGGGCATCAAGCGTGGGGTCATATTCCGGGGGCGTCATCCCTGGCACCCTGCGAAAATCCTGACCTCGGTCGCCTGTACGAGGCGGTTCGCTCAGATAGAAAACAAGCAGAGAGCGGTGATATGCACGCGCCATGCTTAGCAAAACGCTCCGCGACGGCTCTTCTTCCCCAGCTTCCATTGCTTGTAGGCGCTCCGCCGCTGTACGGTCGCGGGCGTCCTTGAACCCGAGCGCATGTGCGGCTTCATCGATAGACAAGCCCGCCGTGTCGCGTGCCCATGTCAAGATGCGAGGGTTGAGGGTCATCGCTTTTTGATCGTAGCTCATTCAGCAGAACGAAGACGAAACTACCATCCGGCTTTGAGCTCGAGGAAGGTTCCCTCTCGCATTTGAATGTCCCTGTCATTGGGCACCATCCAAGCGCAGCGGGCGGGCGGCGCCGACCGATCCCCACGCAGCATCGTTCATGCACGTAAATCAACTCCCAAAACAGAACCACACCCCGAAAATCCTGTCAGATCAACCCACCCAATCAGCCACAATAGAAACAGAGCAGAAAAACGCAAAACGCCACCAAAGCGGTGGCGTTTTCCATTTTGGGCCGGCAAACCGGGGGCCCATTGAACCGCGAGCATGCACGTGAGGTATCTCACACCCCTCGTCCTCCTCGAGGCTACAATTCCAGCAAGGCTCGGCATGAAAATAAGGCTTTTCCCGGACATAACAGTCCTCGTCCTCGTCCTGTTGGGCGCGCTAAGCCTGGCCGCCGAAACATGGCCAGCACGGGAACCTCTTCCCCTGATCCTGTTTCTGCAGAGGCATCATCTATGGCATCTTTGGATCGAACTGAGGTGGCAAGGTATGTATTCGCATGAAATTCTCCACTTTCTTTCCGGCGTGGCCGGCACGGTGCTGGGCTGCGGATCTACTTCGCGATCCAGAAGAGAAAGACATGATTCCTTTCAAGCAAGCTTGCGAATCTTCCCGAAAGGGAAATGCAGCAGCGTCGAATCGGCAGAAAACTGCCAGTTAATTCCACCAAATTCCCTACAATAGAAACAGAGCAGAAAAGCAAAACGCCACCAAAGCGGTGGCGTTTTCCATTTGGGCCGGGAAACCGGCCCGTAAGTCCTTATATATGACGAATAAAGCGATAACCCCTTTAGAAAGACGAATTTGTCCCTCGGGAGGCCGTCTAGGTAAATGATTCGGAAGGAGTTACAAACCAGCCTCCGGTGACGGGAGGAGGGGGGAAGGGGGGTAGGGTAACGGTACTACGCCGCCGAAGGTGGAGGAAACATCTCCCGCACCAGCGCCAGCCCTTCGTCCTTGGTCGTGATCATCCCTTCGAGCTGCGCATCTTCCGCCGCATCCAGCATCGCGCGAAAGCGTGGCCCTGGCCGGTAGCCTGCCGCAATCAGGTCCGCTCCGGTTACCAGCAAACTTGGCTTCACCACTTCGGCCGGCGCCGCCCCGTAGCGCGACTTCGCAAAGTCATACAGCTCCAGCCGGTTGTGGCTCGACGTGACATCCAGCCGGTGAAGCTCCAGGTGCTCGGGAAACTTCGGCAGCCGGAAGAACCGCTTCAGCGTCGACTCCTTCATCTTCCCCACATCGCCGAAGCGCATGTGGTTGGCCACCAGCGACAGGATCTGCTCCGTATCCTCATTGGAGAATCTCAGCCGCCGGCAGATCGCCGCCGGCCGTTCCGCGTCCGAACGTCCTCAACGGCATTACGCCCGCCGATAACGCCAACAACACCGTGGTCCGCCAGGGGACGGTGGTGCGCTCGACCTTGATCTCTCCGGCATCAAACCTCGGGTCGATTCGGAGACGGTGATCGCCTCCGGTCTTCCCGAACGCACGGACCCGGCCGCCCTGGTGATCGGCCCTACTGGAGTCGGACTCGGTTTTGGTGACCACGTGCTTTATGTCGCTGACACCCTCGGCAATCGCATCGCCGCCATCCCGGAGCCGTTGGTCCTGCCGGGTCCGGTCTTCGGTCGCGGACTCACGGTTTCGAGAAACGGCGCGCTCAACAGTCCGCTCGGTCTGACCGTCGCTACCGACCAGGACATTGTCACGGTGAACAGCCAGGACGGCAACGCGGTGGAGACCACACCCTTCGGCCGACAGGTGTCCGTGGTGCCCCTCGATACCACGGCCATGCCCCCGCCGGCCCTGCCCGGGGCCGGAAACCTCTTCGGTCTCGCCGTAGCCCCGGGCGGCCACGCCCTCTATTTCGTCGACGACGGCACCAATACCCTCAACCGGCTGAGCTAATGGCCCTCTGCCGGCGGCTTCTCCTGGCTGGTTAGGCCGGCCCGCAACTCCAGGCCGCCCCCTCGGGCCTCATCTATGACGGCGCCGCCCCGGCAATCTGGCGGGGCGGCGGGCGTCACGGCCTCCCGGGGAACGGTCGTGATGGGCCGTGAGCTCGTGAGGGTCGGGGCCGTCATGGGCGGAGGGGTTGGTGTGAATGACCGCGTCAGCGAGCCGGGGGATGTGATGGAGCAGGTCATGACGGACCGCTTCGGCGATCCCGTGGGCGTGGGAAATCGACAGGTCGTGGTCGACGGTGATGTCCAGCTCGGCCTGGAGTTGATGGCCGATCCAGCGCAGCCGGACGTTGTCGACCGCCTGTACCTCGGCCACTGCCGCGGCGCGGCGTTCGACGTCGGTCACCAGGCGAGGGTCGACCCCGTCGAGGAGCCGGACCAGGACGTCTCGGGCTGCCTGTCGCACCACCGCCAGGATGGTGATGGTGATGGCCAGGCCGACGACAGGATCGGCCCGAGGCCATCCGAGGGCTACTCCGATCGCTCCCAGCACCACCGCCAGGCTGGTAAATCCGTCGGTTCGAGCATGGCGGCCGTCGGCCACCAGGGCGGCCGAGCCGATCCGGGTCCCGACGCGGATGCGATACCTGGCGGCGAGCTCGTTGCCCAGGAAACCGATGCCTCCGGCCACCGCGACCCAGCCGAGATGGCTGATGTCACGGGGATGGATCAGCCGGTCGATGGCTTCCCAGGCGGCCAGGCCGGCGGAGACGGCGATGACCGCCACCACCGTCACCCCGGCCAGGTCTTCGGCCCGGCCGTAGCCGTAGGTGTAACGATCGGTGGGCTGCCGGCGAGCGACGAGAAACGCCAGGCCGATGGGTACCGCGGTGAGGGCGTCGGCGAAGTTGTGAATGGTATCGGCGAGCAGGCCGACCGATCGGCTGGCCATGAAGACGATGAGCTGGGCCACGGCCGTGACGAGCAGACCCGCGAAGCTGATGGCCAGGGCCCTGGTCCCGGCTTTGCTGACCATCAGCTCGCTGTCGAACGAGTCCTGAGCGTCATGGCTGTGCCCGTGAATCAGATGCTTGAGCAGGTCTCCCCACCGCCGGGCTCCCCGCCCGCCGACCTCGTCGTGATGGTGATGACCATGGTCACCGTCGTCGCCGTGAAGGTGGTCTCCGCGGTGCTCGTGATGGTCGGCGGCTCCGCTCATGCTGACGCTCGTTTGCTGCTCTTGGCGGGCGCCGCCGGGACGGGTTTCTGGCCCGTCCTGGCCCCTGCGGCGCCCCGGCCAGAGCGTTGGGCATGGGACAGCGCCTCGCTGACCAGGGCCCGCACGTGGGGGTGGTCACAGGCGTAAAAGACGAAGTTCCCCTCCCGCCTGGTGGTGACCAGGCCCAGCTCCCGCAGCTTGGCCAGATGTTGCGATACGGCCGGCGGGTTGGCTCCGAGGTGGACGGCCAGCTCGTTGACCGAGTGCTCGGAGTGCAACAAGGCCCACAGGATGCGCAGGCGAGGCTCTATTCCGACCGCCTGCAGGAGCTCGACGGCCGCCGCGAACTGCGTCGTCGACGGCTCCACATCTATCTGCGCTTGCACGCAGATAGGTTACCGCCTCTGTTGGCGTTCCGGCGCCGCTGGCATTTGCCGTGTAGCGGGGCCGCAAAGGGGAGGACGGACGGTCCGAAGTTTCCATTTTGGTACCTGGTCGCGTACTACGCGACATGTGTATCAAAATCCCTCCAGAGCGGCTGGTCAGGTCGCTTTGGTGAACACGGCGTGCACCGTCACCTGGTTGATCACCCGGGCGCCCATCTTGGCCCACGTGAGACCCCAGTCCCGGCGGTCGAGGCCGGCGACGTCGGCCGTGATCACCGCCCGCTCCGGGGTCACCTCGGTGATGGTGGCCACCACATCGAGAGGACGGGTGACGCCATGCACTTCGAGGGTGCCGGTGAGTCCCACCTGGTTGGCGCCACGCATGGTAGCGCCCGTGGCCACGTAGGTGATGGTGGGGTACTTCTCGACCTCGAAGAAGTCCGCGCTGCGTAGGTGCTTGTCGCGGCGGGCGTTGCCGGTGTTGATGGACCGGGCGTCGATGACCAGCTGACCCGACACCTGACCGTCGGCGCTGACCGTGCCGGCGCCGTCGGTGACCTTGAGGGTGCCGGTCACCTTGGCCAGCCCCCACATGGCTTTGGTGTGCAGCTGCACGGTGGTGGCGGAGGGGTCGATGTTCCAGGTTCCGGTGGCATCCGCAGGTAAGGAAACCGCTTCTGGTCCGGGGGTGGTTGAGGACACGTGATCCCCTTTCTCCGTGCGTGTGGCGGCTGGGGGGCCGCCGGCGAACTCGTCGCCGACTTGTACCTTGCGACCAGGGCGTTTCTGCACCGGGTTAGCGGCGTCGGTCTGGGCCGGCCCATCGGGGCGCCTCGACGGCCCAGGGTAGCCAGGGTCTCTTCGGCGCCCCTGGTTCCGGCCTCCGGCGCGCTCTTGCCGGCGGTGCCGGTTGCCGGCTGGGGTTCGCCGGCGGGTCCGTGCTCAGCCGGGCCTGCCGCCTGCTCCGCTAGGTGGCCACCAGCGCCGGGAAGAACCCCTGGATGGCGTTCGCCATCTCGGCCCGCACCGGCAGCGCCCGAGATGATCACGTCGACCATGGTCAGCGACGTGTGGGTGTGGCCCCGGGCGGCCAAGTGGCGGGCCGGGACGCCCGCGGCGTCCGAGAGCGCCTCGGCATAGGCGATCGCCCTCGTCGCGCAGCGGATCGAACTCAGCCGTCACGATGACGGCCGGCGGCAGGTTCGACAGATCGCCGCGGAGCGGCGACGCCTTGGGGTCGCTCCGATCAGCCGGATCGGCGTAGTAGTCCCAGAACCACTGCATGAGCGGAGTCGTGAGGACGTAGCCCGTCGCCGTTCTCCTGATAGGACGGCCGGCTGCATGTCGCTATCGGTCGACCGGGCGTGAGCAGCAGCTGGCCCAGGATCGCCGGGCCGCCGGCGTGCGGGCCAGCTGGCAGGCGACCGCGGCGACGTTGCCGCCGGCGCTCCAGCCGGCGACGCGCCAGCTGGCCCGGCGATGCCCCCCGAGCTCGACGGCGTTGGCCGCGATCCATTGCACCGCGGCGAAGGCGTCGTCGGCGGCGGCCGGGAAACGGTCCTCCGGCGCGTGGCGGTAGTTGACCGACACGAGCATGGCGCCCGAGCGGGCGCACAGGTCCCGGCAGAACGGGTCGTCCGAGTCCAGGTCACCGAGCACCCAGCCCCCTCCGTGGAAGTAGGCGACGATGGGATGCGGGCCCGGCGATGCCGGCCGGTAAAGCCGGTAATCGAGGTTGCCGGCCGGCCCGACCAGCACGCCGTCGACCACCTCGCCGACGTCGGGCCCGGGCGGGCCGCTCGGCACCCGCAGCCGCCATGAAGGCCCGGGCCTCCTCGGCGGTCATCGACTCGAGCGGGCGGCAGGTCCAGAGCGGCCATCGTGTCGAGCACCATGGCCACGTCGGGCTGGAGCCGGCGGACCACCCCGTCGTGGGTCTGCGAGGTCCCCGGCGCCGGCCAGCGTGAAACCGAGGTAATCGTCGGCCACGACCTCGTCACAGGCCGCCCGGTAGGCGTCCACGCCGCCGATATAGGGGAGAAAGACCCGGGGTTTCCCCGGGACGTTGGAGCCCATGTACCAGGAGTTGGCGGTCGGGTACAGGGTGATGTTGCCGCAGTCCTGGACATGCTGGTCCCACCCGGCCTCGGCCAGCGGAGTCGGCTCGATGGTGTCGAAATCGTGTCGGCGCACGTACTTCAACGCAGTCCGAGATCCACTCGACGTGCTGCTCGATCGAGACGGCCATGTTGGACAGCACCGACGGGCTGCCCGGCCCGGTGACCATGAAGAAGTTCGGGAACCCGGCGGTGGCCAGCCCGAGATAGGTCGACGGGCCATCGGCCCACTTCTCCTTAAGGGTGAGCCCGTCGCGGCCGGTGATGTCGACCGCGACCAGCGGCCCGGTCATGGCGTCGAAACCGGTGGCGTACACGATGGCGTCGAACTCCATCGACTCGTCGACGGTATCGATCCCCGTCTCGGTGATGGTGGTGATCGGCGTGCTTGCGCAGGTCGATCAGCCGGACGTGGGGAAGGTTGTAGGTCTCGTAGTAGTTGGTGTCCAGGCACGGCCGCTTGGTACCGAAGGGGTGGTCCTTGGGGCAGAGCATCCTCCGCCGTCGCCGGGTCGTCGACGATCGATCGGATCTTCTCCCGGATCATCTCGGCGACGATCGTCGTTGGACGCCGCGGTTGACGATCTGGTCGGCTGAACACGCCGAGGATGGCGAACAGCTCGCCGGCCTCCCAGGCCGCCTCGAAGCGCGCGCGGTCGCACCTCCTCGGAGGCCGCAGCCCCGGTGATGCTCGGTGGTCTCGACCGGGACGCCGCCCCGCGACCATGCGGGCCGCCTCGCGGTAGGCGTCCCGGTCGGCGGTCGAGCGGCGGCCATGCGCTCCGGCGGACAGCGGCCCGTTGTGGGCCGGGAGCGAGAAGTTGGGGGTCCGCTGGAAGACCGTGAGCTGGGTGGCCTGGGCGGCGATGAGCGGGATGGACTGGATGCCCGACGAGCCCGGTACCGATCACGGCCACCCGCTTGCCGGTGAAGTCCACCCCTTCGTGGGGCCAGCGTGCTGGTGAAGTACACCTCGCCCTGGAAACGCTCGGTCCCTTCGATGTCGGGCGTCTTCGGCTGCGACAGGCAGCCGGTCGCCATCACGTAGAACTGGCAGCTGATCTCCTCGCCCCCTTCGGTCCGCAACCGCCAGCGGTGCGCCGTCCTCGTCCCAGTCGGCCGACTCGACCCGGGTCGAGAACTCGATGTGGCGGCGCAGGTCGTAGCGGTCGGCGACGTGCTGCAGGTAGGCGCAGGATCTCCGGCTGGGTGGCGTACTTCTCCGACCAGGTCCACTCCACTCTCGAGCTCGGGGTCGAAGCTGTAGGTGTAGTCGGTGGTCGGGATGTCGCACCGGGCACCGGGGTACCGATTCCAGTACCAGGTGCCGCCCACGTCAGCGGCCGCCTCGAACCCCCGGGTCGACAGGCCCAGCTTCCGCAACCGGTACATGAGGTACAGGCCGGCGAAACCGGCGCCCACCACGACGGCATCCACGTCGGATGGACGGTTGTCGGACCCGTTGCTTACGGCCATCGTGCGTCTCCCTTTTCTGGCGGCAGCTTCTTGATCAGAGCTTACGGCTGGCTGATCAAAGCATAAGGCTGAACACGCGAGCATACTTGGGCATGGACAGGCTGCGAGGGGGCCTCTTCGCTGTCGTGCTGACCCTGGCGGCGGTGCTGCTGGCGTGCGCCTGCGCCCCGAGCGCCACCTACGTGACCACTTCCTCCCAGGGCATGTTCTTCAAGATCCCGTACGGCTGGCACACGTACTCTCAGAGCACGCTCAAGCGGGACGGGCTGGTCTCCAGCAGCCTGCCCTATCTGATCGGCCTTCGATGCTGACCCGAAGCCCGACGTCAAGCATCTCCTGAGCGTCCACCACCGACCCATGGGGTCTGGCCGAGGTGGCCGGCCATATCCCCGAGTGATCGCTGAACTTCTCGCTGGACTCGCTGCTCAACACCGTTCTCCCGGTCGATCAGATCCAGAGCGCGTACCGGCGACTCGGTGTCAGCGAACTGTCGCCCAGCCGGGTGATCACTCGCGGCACTCTGCGTGGCGTTGAGGCGGCGCCCAGAGTCACTCGTCAGCGGACAGGCTCCTCTCTCGTAGAGCAGATCTCGCTCGTCAACACCGCGACCACCAAAACCTGGGTGCTCCTCCTGGGCTGCTCGCCGGCGTGTTTCGCCCAGCATCGCAGTGAGATCGACCGCGTCGTCAACTCCTGGATCGTGAAGGTAGGACGGACATGACTTCCGAGTCGCAGCCCACCCGGACCGTCCGCCGGGGGAGCCTCTCCGGGCCGACCGCCGACGACGATCCGCGTCGAGGTAGTGCCGTACCGGGGCGAGACCCGCAAGCCCATCTCCGTTGTGGGATCGGGTCAAGCTGCTCCTCCTCATCGCCGTCGTCTGGGGGGTGGTGCTGTGGTCGGCCCTGTCCAACAATCCGCTGCTCAGCGTGCACGATGCCGTCGTCCAGCAGACTCCGGACCAAGTGGTGGCTGGAGGCCCTGTTCGGTCTCGAGCTGCTGCGGCAGGTGCACTACCTGATCTCGGAGCACGTGTCCTGGTGGCACCGGGCGTGGACCTACGGCGTCATCGGTCGCCTCCACGCCCGGTCGCTGCGTCTGAGCGATTGGACCCGTTACCGCCTGGGCCGGATCTTCACCATCGTCGTCGTGGTGGCGGCGGTGGCCATCATCGCCGGCGCGGCCTGGCACACCACCCCCATCGACGGGCTCTTCCAGCTGCCGAGCAAGCTCTACCACGCCCTGCCGTTCGTGTTCCAGATCATCGCCGTCCTCCTGCTGGCCGTCGGGCAGTTCGCCGTGATCTTCTGGTTCCTGTCCACGCGGCGGCACCGACGTGCTACTTCCCCGACGACATCAAGACCGCGTTTCTCGGACGTCTGGGGCCAGGATGCCGTTCTGGATCGGGTAAAAGAGACGCTCGTGTTCCTGGACGACCCGGCGGCCATCGAGGACCGGGGTGGCTACGTGCCGGGCGGGATTCTGCTGTGGGGACCCCCCGGAACCGGCAAGACCCTCATGGCGGAGGCGGTGGCCGGCGAGACGGGCAAGCCGTTCGTGTTCGTCGATCCCGGCGCTTTCATCAACATGTTCTTCGGTGTCGGCGTCCTCAAGGTCAAGAGCCTGTTCCGCAAGCTGCGCAAGCTGGCCGTGCGTTATGGCGGGGTGATCGTATTCTTCGACGAGGCCGACTCGCTGGGCAACCGGGGCCTGCTCGGCCCGGAGGGATCTTCGGGCCGGGCGGGGTGAGCGGCGCGGAACCCTGGCCGAGCCAAGCGTCCTCGGCGCCCGCTGCACCCATCGATCTTTGATCAGTGGGGTGGTTGTCACGGCGGGTCCTATCTTTCTCCGAACAGCGTCTCGCAACTCCTCCAGTCCAACCTGCCGTGTCAACGGCATGATGCCGGTCATGGGCGGAGCCGGCGGCGGCGGTGGTGGTGGCATGGGCACGCTGCAGGCGCTGCTCACCGAGCTCTCCGGCTTGAAGAAGCCCCGAGGGTTCATGAACCGGGTGGTCCGCCGGGTCCTCGGGTTCCCGCCCAAGGCGCCGCCCAAGTACCGGATCATGGTCGTCATGGCCACCAACATGCCCCAGGCCCTCGATGAAGCCCTGCTCCGACCCGGCCGTCTCGACCGGATCTACAAGGTCGGATATCCCTCCAAGGCCGGACGGGTGCGGACCTACCAGGGCTACCTCAACAAGGTGGCCCACGACCTGACCCCCGACCAGATCGACAAGCTGGCCACCGTCACCCCCTACGCCACCGGCGCCACCATCAAGGATCTGGTCAACGAGGCGCTGATCCTGTCGATCCGGGACGGCCGGGACCGCATCAGCTGGCCCGACGTCCTGCGGGCCAAGCAGCTCAAGGAGCTGGGCCTGCCGGAGGACGTCGAGTACGTCGAGCGGGAGCGCCACGCCGTGGCCGTGCACGAGGCCTGCCACGCGGTGGTCGCCTACCGGGTCCGCCACCACCTCCAGATCGACGTGGCCACCATCGAGAAGGGCGGCTCCTACCTGGGCATGGTGGCCTCGATCAAGCCGGAGGACCGGTTCACCACCTGGCGCAGCGAGTACGAAGCCGATGTCATGGTGGCCCTGGGATCGCTGGCCGGCGAGCGCCTCTTCTTCGCCGGCGACAGCTCCTCCGGTGTATCGGGCGACCTGGAGTCGGCCACCACCATCGCCAGCTTGATGGAGGGCTACTGGGGCATGGGCTCCACCATCGCCTCCCACGGGGTGACCCAGCAGATCGGCGCGGGCGGCCGGGGCGGTCCGCCCCGGGACGGCGGCAAGGAAAAGGATCTGCTCGCAGGCGACCTCGGGACAGCGGATCGAGGGCAAGCTGACGCGAGCTGCTCGCCCGGACCGAGCACCTGGTCGCCGACAACCGGCGGGAGGTCCTGGCCGTGGCTCACGCCCTGGAGTCGCACAAGACGCTGAGCGGCGAAGACGTGCAGGCGGTGATGGGCGGGCGAGACCGGTCCGGTGGTCAACGGGCGGGTCTATGCCGACCCGCGTTTCCTCCCGGTCATCGAGCAGTATCACCAGGCCCACGTCGACGCCCATTTGCGGCAGCTGCCGGTCGGCGTGCCCCTCCCGGGCGTCGCGGGATTGGATTCCTGAGTCAGCCACCTCGCCCGATGGTTACGCCGGCTCGGCATGGGGAGCACCGGCGGCGATGATCGCCGTGGCGGGAGATGGCTGGAGCCCGAACGTTCCGTCCGAGCGGGCCGATCCTTCGGCGTCTTCGTGACGGAAGGTCCGGCTGCCGTGCCCAGGGCGGCGTTCGTGCCACCGATGCTGGCCACCCTCGTGAAGCCGGCGGACCACTACCGGACCAGCCGGCCGGGGGACTGGCAGTACGAGCGCAAACTCGACGGGCTGCGCTGCCTCGCCGTCCGCAACGGCGATCGGGTCGACCTGTTGTTCCCGCAACCGGCTCTCGTTCAACGCCCGCTTCCCCGACGTCATGGCCGCGTTGGCGAACCTCCCGTCCAGCACGTTCGTGCTCGACGGCGAACTGGTCGCCTTCGACGGCGACCAGACCAGCTTCTCCCTGCTGCAGAGCTCGCCCCACCCCGCGCACCTCACCTACTGCGTGTTCGACCTGCTGCACCTGGACGGTCACGACCGCACCGGGCTTGGATCCTGAGCCGAACGCCAGCAGCTGCTGGCCGATGCGCTCGGGCCACGGCCACGCGGCCGCTGTCGCTGGTCAAACCGCTTGCCGGGCTCGCCGGCCGATCTGCTCGACCGGGCCTGCGCCTCGGGCTGGGAGGGCCTGGTCGCCAAGCGCGTCGACTCCCGATACACGAGCGGACGCTCACCCGACTGGCAGAAGCTCAAATGCACGGCCAGCCAGGAACTGGTGATCGGCGGTTGGACCGAACCGACCCGCTCCCGGATCGGCCTCGGGGCGCCTCCTCGTCGGCTACTACGACGACCAGCGAGCAGCTCCGCTACGCCGGCAAGGTCGGGACCGGGTTCAACCACCAGCTGCTCGCGGCTGCACGGGACCTGCTGGCCCGGGAGCTGCCGGCCTCCCCGTTCCTCGACCTGGCGCGAGAAGGGAGCCCATTGGGCCCGTCCCGAACTGGTCGGGGCGGTGGCATTCACCGAATGGACGGGCGACGGCCGGTTACGCCATCCCAGCTTCCAGGGCCTCCGGCCCGACAAGGCCGCGACCGACGTGCACCGCGAAACCCCGCCCTGACGCACGCCGCCAGCCTGCCAAACCCGAGGCCGCCTCACGGCTGGCGACCAGGGAATCTGTTCGGCCAGTTTCCGGCCTCGGGTTGCGGCTCGGTCCACTCGGAGGGCACCCGGCGGGGCGGTTGACGAAATCGGATCCCGGGCGGCGCCGGGGCCCCCATTCGCAGCAGGGCCAGCTGCCAGTCCGGGGACGCGCCGAGAGCCCAGCGCAGCCCGGCCACCGCGGCCCGGCCCACCTGCAGATCCCCCGGCTGGGTGCGCACCCCGATGATCTGGCGGATGCGATGGGGCAGGGTGGCCGCCGCCGCCCGGAACAGCAGGGCGTAACCGGCGCGCACCGATCGTGGGAGGGGAGGCCGCCGCAGGAAACGGACGGCCTGACGCGAGCCCGGTGATGGCCCCAGGTCGGGGTGTTCGACGATCCACGCCGTGAGCGTCGCCGCCGTGGCGGGCAGAGGGTCGGCGCCGAGCAGTTGGCCCACCTGGGTCTGTTCGGCGACGTAGCGGTCGGCGTCACCCGGTGAGTGGCGGCCGGCTCCATAGGTCAGGTAGGCGGTCAGAAAAGAGTCGGTGAGTGAGTTGTGCACCCAGGCGTCGAGCGACGGATTGGCGGCGTCGTAGGCGATACCCCGGTGGGAACAGCCATGCACGGGGATGTGCCGCCGGCGGACCAGGGCGACGGCTTGTTCCACCTCCGGCCGGGCGCCGAACGAGGTGGCCGTGACATAGTTGGCGGTGCGGGTGAGCCGGCCGAGCGGGTCCTCTCGATAACGGGAGTGCTCGAACACCCCGGCGGCCACCTCCGGATGGGCCGCCTGGATCAGCAGGGCCCGGATCCCGCCCACGAACACGGAGGTGTCGCCGACGACCGCCCAGGTGGCCGATCCCGGCCCGAACAAGCCGGGGTCACCCCGGTACGCCAGCGTGCGCCACAGCGGGTACGGGCCATGGGAAAACAGATTGCCGGTCGACGCCGTCACCTGCCGCCGGATGGCGTCCGGCCAGCCCGCGGCCGGCTCTCGAGGTGGCTGCGCTCGCACCGAGGCGGCCGCCAGCTCGCCCGCATCCGTGTGTTGATCCAGATCCTGCGCACCTTCATCCATGGTGTCCGTCAAAGATACCGGTCCTCTTGGGGCCGACCAGGCCGGCTCGGGCCATCCGTCCATGGTTGCGGGCCATGGTTGCGGGCCATGGTTCGCGCGGCCGTGACCAGCGCTAGCTTCCGCCCAGATGGTCTCCGCCACCCGCTATGTCGGCGAGCCGGTCCGGCGTCGTGAAGACCTCCGGATGCTCACGGGTAAGGGCCGCTACATCGATGACGTCAAAGCTCCCGGCATGCTGTACGCGGCGTTTGTCCGGAGTCCCTATCCCAACGCCCAGGTAACCAGGATCGATGTCGGCCCTGCGCTCGAATGCCCGGGCGTGGTGGCCGCCTTCGGGTGGGAGGACCTGGTCCCGGCGGGTAACGCCGACGCCATCCAGGGGACCGACGGAGGGCTGTACCCGCCGCTCGCCGCCGGGCACGTGGCTTTCGTCGGGGACCCGGTGGTGATCGTATGCGCGGAGAGCCGGGCCGAGGCCGAGGACGGCTGCGAGCTGGTCTCTGTGGACTACGAGCCGTTGCCCGCCGCGGTGACCATCGATGACAGCCTGGCCGGGACCGGCGCACCGGTGCATCCGGGGGGTCCAATCTGGTGGGCACCACCCACACGGCCGGGAGCGACGACCTGGATGAGGCCTTTCGAGTGGCCGCCTGCGTCGTCGAGGAGAACATCGTCCAGCACCGCTACGTGGCCTGCCCGATGGAGACCCGGGGGGTGATGGCGAGCTGCAAGCCTTCCCGCCCCGTATGACGCATCTCGATCTCGACGCAGGGCGCCCACGCGGCGCGCGACCACTTCGCCGCCCTGCTGAATCTGCCGGTCACGCCGTGCGGGTCCTCGTGGGGGATGTCGGGGGGAGCGTTCGGTCAGAAGATACGGCTGGGCCGCGAGGAAGGTGCCGTGGCTCTGGCCGCCTCGCCTCTGTCGGCCGTCCGATCCAAGTGGATCGAGGATCGCTGGGAGAACCTGATCGCCGCCCCGCACGCCCGGGAGGACCGAGGGACGGTCGTCCCTGGCCCTCGACCCCGACGGCCCCATCCACGGCCATGCGCATCGAGCACGCCGAGAACTCAGGCTCCTACGGCCGGGTGGTGGGCGGCGACTTCGTCCCGGGCTATCACTGGCCCGTACCGGGATCCGCAAGTCGGCCGGCTCGACGACGCGGTCCGTTCGAACACCTCGCGGCGACCGCGTATCGAGGCCCGTGGATGTTCGAGACGCTCGGCCGGGAGACGATGATCGACATTGCCGCCCGCCGGATCGGCATCGATCCGCTCGAGCTCAGGCGGCGCAACCTGTTGAGCGCCGCCGATATGCCCTACACCACGCCATCCGGTCAGGTGTTCAGCGACGTCACCCCCCGTGAGACCCTGGAGCAAGCGGTGGCCATGCTCGACTACGAGGCTTTTCGGGCGGAACAGGCCCGTGAGCGCCAAAGGGGTCGCTACCTGGGGGTGGGCTTTTCGGTCTATATCGAACCCTCGGCCATGCCCTTCGGGCTCGGGGCCACCGATTCGTGCACCATACGCATCGACCCCAGCGGCAAGGTCCAGATCCTGACCGGGGCGAACTCCCAGGGTCACAGCATCGAGACCACCATGAGTCAGGTGGTGGCCGAGGGCCTGGGCGTCGACATCGAGGATGTCATCTTCGTCAATGGCGACACCGACTCCGTCCCGGTCGGGGCCACGACGGGGGGAGCCGCAATGTCGTTTCGGTGGAGGCGCCGCCCGCCTGGCCGCCGGGGAGATGCGTGAGCGACTGATCAGCATCGCCGCGGACATGATGGAGGCCGCGCCGGAGGACCTGGAGATCGAGTCGGGCGCCATTTTTGTCGCCGGGACCCCGGCCCACCGGATCTCCGTCGCGGACGTGGCGGCGTGTGCCTATCTCGCTCCCCACCGGTTGCCGGCCGGCCTGCCGCCCGGTCTGGAGATCACCTCTCGATTCACCACCGAGGCGTCACCTGGTCCAACGCCACCCACGTCTGCACCTGCGAGGTCGATCCCCTCACCGGCCGGGTCACCCTTTTGCGCTACATCGTCAGCGAGGACTGTGGGGTCATGATCAACCCCAAGGTGGTGGAGGGGCAGATTTGCGGCGGGGTCGTCCAGGGGATCGGCGGGGTGCTCCTGGAGAACTTCGTCTATGACGGGGAGGGCAACCCGCTGACCACGACCATGATGGACTACCTGTTACCGACCGCGGCCGACGTGCCCGCCCTCGAATACGGGCACCTGGAGACGCCGTCGCGGCACGCCGGCGGATGGAAGGGCATGGGCGAAGGGGGTGCCATCGCCTCGCCTGCAGCCGTCGTCAACGCCGTGGCCGACGCCCTCAGTCCGTTTGGCGTGGTGCTGACCAGTCAGCCCCTGTCACCGGACGCCATCGTGGCCGCTCTCGCCGGCGCCCCGGCTGCCAGCCCGCCTACGGTCGGAGCCGAGCCATGACCCGCCACCAGGTCCGGGTCCGGGTCAACGGGAGCACCCGGGAAGCGTCGGTCGAACCCCGCCGGACCCTGGCGGATCTTTTACGCGACGACCTGGCCCTTACCGGCACCCACGTCGGCTGCGAACATGGGGTCTGCGGCGCCTGCACCGTACGGGTCAATGGGCCGGCCGTCCGCTCGTGCCTGATGTTGGCGGTCCAGGCCACGGGTCCGAGATCCGACCATCGAGGGTCTGGCCGACGGGCAGGATTCCACCCGGTGCAGCAGGCGTTCCGCGAGAATCACGGCTTTCAGTGCGGGTTCTGTACCCCCGGATTTGTCATGTCCACCGTGGCCCTGCTGGGCGACGGCCGCCCGCTCTCCGACCACGACATCAGAGAGGCGCTGTCCGGCAACATCTGCCGCTGCACCGGGTACCAGACGATTGTCGCCGGGGTGCGGCTGGCCGCCCGAACGCCTGCCGCGGCCGACGCCCGAAACCGGAGCCTGAGGCCGTCCGTCCGTTTCCCTTGTCACCGGGGTGGCGCCGGGCCCGCGACCCACGGTGCGCCCGCCGGCGCCGGCCCACGCCCGCCCACGGCGCTCCCGGGCATCGACTGACGCGCCGCCCGCTCCAACCGGGCACCTTTCGCGTCAGTGGATGCCGGCGACTCCCCCCGGCTGGACTCGCGACGGCGTAGCTTCGGGCCCATCTTCGTCCGCCTCGACCTTGTCGTCGATGCGCTTCAAGGCCGGCCAGGCCAGCAGCCCGATGAGCACGGTGGGCAGCCCGCCGACCACGAGCGACCAGCGGGCCCCCAGGTCCTGGCCGACCCAGCCGATGATGGGGCCGCCGATGGGAGTCGAGCCCAGCCACGCCAGGGCCCACAGCGCCATCACCCGACCGCGCATGACCGGGACGGCGGCCAGCTGCAGGGTGGTCTTCGCCATGGAGTTGAAAGTGATGCTGCCGTAGCCCACGAACACCAGCGCGGCCAGCTCCGTCGGCAGGGTCGGTGCGCCTGCCGCCAGGAGGATGGCGAGGCCCCATCCGATCGCCGCCAGGGCCAGCGCCCTGGCCCGGGGATTCCGCCGGGAGGCGGTGAGCACGCCCCCCACCACCGCTCCGGCCCCCATCACCGAGGCCATCAGGCCGTAGGTGCCGGCTCCCCGGTGGAAAGTGTCGCGGGCCATCAGGGGAAGGCTCACCTGGAATTCCCAGGCGAGCGTGCCGATCACGGCAATCATGAGCAGCGGAACCGAGCAGCTCGGGGGTCTCACGCACGTATCGCAATCCCGCCCGGACCTGTCCCTTTTCTTGCGGGGCTCGCCCGCTCGGTCGCAACTCGGCGGGGCGCATGAGGGCGAGCGAGATCAGGACCGCCAGAAAGGACACGGCGTTGATGGCGAAGCAGGTGGCCAACCCGAGGGCGGCGACGAATACGCCGCCCAGGGCCGCACCGAAGACCCGGGCCATGTTGAGCGAGACCGAGTTCAAGGTGACGGCGTTGGACAGGTCCTCGGGGGGACCAGCTCGGCGATGAAGCTTTGGCGGGCCGGGTTATCGAAGACGTTGACGCAGCCCAGCGCCAACGCCAGCAGGTAGACCATCCACATCTCGATGACACCGGTGGCGATCAGGCAGGCAAAGGCGCCGGCCAACAGCCCGGAGAGGGTCTGGGTGACATACAGGACCCGCCGCTTGTTGAGCCGGTCGGCCACCAGTCCGCCGAGCGGGCCGAACAGGAACATGGGCAGAAAGCGGGCCGCCGTGGCCAGCCCGAGGGCCGTCCCGCTGCCGGTCAGGCGGAGCACCAAAAACGACTGGGCGACCGTCTGCATCCAGGTCCCGCCCACCGAGACCAGCTGGCCGAAGAAGTACAGTCGGTAGTTGCGCCGCTTGAGCGAGGTGATGGCGTGGCCCAGCTCCAGGCGGCGCCCGGGGCCCCGCCCTCCGTTTTGTCTGAGTGACCCTCGCTCGAGGGAGTTGTCGACCGCCACCTTCACCGTCTCGATGATCCTGGTAGTTAGCTAGGCTATCTAATCCTAGCAGATCCGGCCGGGGTGGTGACGAGGGTCAGAGGAGGGGCAGCGGCGTGAGCCCCTCTTCCCGGAAGCGGCGCAGTTCCTCCCGGTGCAAGGTCGTCAGGGCGGCCAGCTTGGTCTCTCCCAGGTCGGTGAGGACCAGCCGCTGGCGCCGCCGGTCGGATTGGTCAGGCACGCGCTGCAGCAGTCCGCTGGCCTCGGCCCGATTGACGAGCTCGACCGTCGAGTGGTGACGCAACTTCATCCAGTCGGCCACCTCGCCGATCGTCGGCGGCTCGTCCCCTTCGGCGCCCCGGACGGCGAGGAGGAGCTGATGCTGGGCGGGTGTGAGGCCCGCGGCCCGGGCCGCTTCCTCGGAGAAATACAGGAACGATCGGAGAGCCCGTCGGAACTGGGCCAGGGACCGGTACTCGGCGTCGGTCACCGCGCCGCCCCGGGTGCCGGATTTGACCGGGCTGGCCATGAGGATCCTCCGCATCCAATGATGGACTCTGCGCACGTTATAGCTCTGATGCTGCGCCGTACCTTACCGGTAGTCCCGGCCCACCTATTGGCTGGATTGGGCCAGGCCGCGAAGGTCGCCGATGCCGAGCGAGCCCTGACCGGGCAGGGGGGAGAGACGTCTCCCCGGCCGCGGCGGTGGCTCCGGTCTGGGTGCCGGCGGCACCGGGCGGCGATGGGGGGTTCTCGAGAAAGTCCAGTGTCGGCACGAAAAACATCGTCCCCGTCGACGGGGTGGAGAAATCCAGTATCCGGTCGTAGTTGCCGGGCGGGTCGCCGATGAACATGTGGGCCAGCATCTCCTCGGTTACCTCGGGGGAGCTCGAGTAGGCGATGTAATAGGTGCCGAAGACGCCGTCACCGACCGATCCGAACGGCATGTTGTCCCGCAGGATCTGGCGCTCGTCGCCGTTTGGGCCGGTGATGGTGTTGAGGGCCACATGGGAGTTCGACGGTTTGACGTCGTCGGCCAACTCGACGTTGGCGAGCTTGGTTCGACCGATGACGCGCTCCTGTTCCTCGACGGGGAGGGCGTTCCACGCCGTGAGATCGTGGACGTACTTCTGGACGGTGACGTAGCTGGAGCCGGCGAAGTACGGGTCCTCGGGCCCGACGGTCACGGCCGCCACTGCCGTCGGGCCGCCGGGGTTCTCTGTTCCATCGACGAAGCCGAGCAGGTCGCGCATGTCGAAGTATTTGAATCCGTGGGTCTCATCGATGACCTGCACCGATCCGCCGAGCCGGGTCATGATCTGGGCGGCCAGCTCGAAGCAAAGGTCCATCTGGTGCGGCCCGGATGTGAAAAAGGAGGTCCCCGGGCGTCGAGGCCGCGTGGTGTTTCGTCCCCCTCAGGGCCCGGAACGGATGCAAACCGACCGGGCGAGGCCCGGCGTACAGCCGCGCCCAGGCGTCGCTACCGATGCCGGCGACCACGCTCAACTCGCCAGCGGGAACACGAAACCCGACGGTGCGCTGAAGTCCGGACAAGTCGGTGAGCAGGTCCCGGACGTCGTCCTCGCCACCGTGATTGACGGTCATGACCAGGAAGATCGCCGCCTCCGTCAACAGGTACAGCACCGGCTGCGGCGTCGGAGTCGTGGTCTGGCTGCCGCCCTGTTCGCCAGCGTTCATGTCCGCGTGACCTCCTGCTCCCTCGGCTGGACCTGTACGACCGCGCTCTGGTCCCACCGGAGGGCCAGAAAACGGCGAGCCTATCGGGTGCCCCGGCCAGAGCTCGATGCCGGAACTGGTGGCGATGGATGGCCGGGCGGCGAGGTTCCGGCCTCGAGTCCGCCGGCGGCCTGACCCTCGCCGCCAGTCGAACCGGTTGCGTGGGTCGGACCGAGCGTCCAGGATGGGACCGTGTCGGAGCCACGAATCCGCGTTGGAACCTGCTCGTGGACGGACTCGACTCTCATCAAGGAGACGGACTGGTATCCGAGGAAGTCGATGTCCGCGGCCGAGCGGCTGGGATATTACGCCTCCCGGTTCTCGGTGGCCGAGGCCGACAGTACCTATTATTTCCCGCCGTCGCGCCAGCTGACCGAGGGCTGGACGGAGCGGACCCCGCCGGGCTTCATCATGAATGTCAAGGCCTATGCGCTCTTAACCGGTCACCCGGCCCAGCCGAACTCGTTGTGGCCCGACGTGCGCGATGCCATCCGACCCGAGTTCACCGGCAAGCGCAACGTCTATCTTTCCCATTTGCCGGTCGATGCCGTCGAAGAAGTGTGGAAGCGGTTCCGTTATGCGCTCCGACCCCTGGAGGACGCCGGCAAGCTGGGGGCCGTGCTGATGCAGTATCCCGAGTGGTTCACCGCCAGGAAGGACAATCGGACCGAGTTGGCGGCCATCAGGAAACGGTGGGCGGACCTGCCCGTGTGTGTGGAGTTCCGATCGCCGACCTGGCTGGCTACCCCGGAGGACCGGGACCGAACGTTGGGCACGCTGTCCGACCTCGGTTTGGCCCTGGTGGTGGTCGACGCGCCGAGGGCGTCGAAGCTTCCCACTGTGGTCGAGGTCACCAGCCCGGATCTGGCCGTCGTTCGTTTCCACGGACGCAACGACGACACCTGGAAGAAGGCCGGCACCACCGCCGCGGAGCGGTTCCGATACCTCTACTCGAAGCCACAGCTCCGGGCCTGGGTGCCCAGGCTCGAGAGCCTGGCGGAGCGGACCGAGAACGTTCACGCCCTGATGAACAACTGCTACCAGGACTACGGCGTGCGTAACGCCGCCGACCTGAGTGCCCTGCTGGCCGAGGACTGATGACGCCGTTGGAGCGCGTCGATTGAATTCGGGACGCCGTCCTGGCTGGAACATCTTCCGGGTGCCGCCCGCAGGATCCCGCCGGACCAGCCAGTCGCGGCCTCTGGGATCCGGCTCACCCTCGCCAACTCGGATGCCAGGCTGGCCCGGCGGTGCCAAGCTGGGCTCATGTCCGTTGCTGATGAAGTCCGCCGCTACTGGGATGAGGACAGCGCCGTCTATGACAACGTGCCGCACCATCACCCTACCGACGTCGCCGAGCAGGCCGCCTGGTCAGCCGCGCTGAGGGATCTGCTTCCCCCGCCGCCTGCTCGGGTCCTGGACTGTGGTGCCGGTACGGGCTTCCTTTCCCTCATCGCCGCCCGCCTCGGCCATCAGGTCACGGCCCTCGACCTGTCGCCCGGGATGCTGGCGCAGCTCCGCGACAAGGCGGCCACCGGCGGTCTGGCCGTGGAGGTGGTGGAGGGCCCGGCCGAGCAACCTCCGGCCGGCGAGTTCGACGCCGTCATCGAGCGCCATCTGGTCTGGACGCTGCCCGATCCAGCCGGAACTCTGCGGGCGTGGCGGCGAGCCGCGCCCGCCGGGCGCCTGGTCCTCTTCGAAGGGCTCTGGGGGGCGGCTGACCCCCTCGACCGACTGCGCCGGAACGTTCGCCGGCTGATGGCGAGTTGGCCGGGGACCGGAGGAACGTCCGGTCAGCGATCCGGCCACCACGCCGAGTACCCGGCCAGCTTGCGGGAGATCATGCCCCTCGGCGGCGGCACCACTCCGAGCGCGCTGGCATCGTTCGTCGCGGACGCCGGCTGGCCTGCCCCCCGCCTCTACCGCCTACGGGATATCGAGTGGGCGTCCGCCCTTGGCCTGGGCCTGCCGGGCCGCATTCTGGGCGTGGCGCCGCGGTTTGCGATCGTGGCCGGCTCGTAACTGCCCGGCCGGTCGCGGGTATGACGTGGGGGCCGGCGGCTTCCACTGAACCCCGTCGCGACTGTGGTCCCCGACGAGAGGGGCGGACCGGGCCCCAAACCATGGGTCCGCCCCATCGACTGACGCGAACAATGCCCGGTTGAAGGGGGCCGCGCGTCAGTGGATGCCGGCGACCCGGTGGTCTGCGACACGCGGCTCGGGCCCGGCGATCCGGTGGCCCGGGCGCCGGCGAACCCGTGGCCCCGGCCGCCCGCCTGTCGCGTCGGTCCAGCCGCGGTGCTAGGCGCCCTGGCCGTCGGTGAGCAGGCGGTAGCGCCCGACCTGTCGGGCCTGGGCCACCAGGCGCTGCCGGCTGTCCCAGACCTCGGATTCCTCGTCGAACCAGCCACCGCCCACGGCCGACGCCCGTACGATGACCGCCAGCCAGCCGGGGGCGGGTAGCGCCCGGACGTACGTCGACAGCTGGACGGTCGGCGACCAGCCCTGACCCCCGAGCTCGAGCACCGTCGGTGGAAGGGCGTCGACGCAGAAGACCAGAAAGGCGGCGTCGGGCGGCGTGTCGTCGCGGGCCCGGATCCAGCCGCGGACCTCGGGGACGCCGGACAACCCCTCGTGCGGACCGCCTGCGGACCGGGGATCGATGCGCACGTCGATCGATTCCAGGAACCGCACCTCGCTCCCGTCGGGCAGGCGGGACGGGCGCGGGATGCACTCGGCGGGCGAGGGCAGCCCGGGTGAGGCCACTTGATAGACCGGCGCCTGATCCTCGAGCGTGCCCACGGTGACGTGAGCCACGATCTTCTGGACGCCCTCCTGCAGCAGCACGGCCCGCAGGGTGGACGCCGTCCGGCCTTCCCGAAGCCGTTCGACCACGACTTCCGCCTGGCCCGGGGTCGTGGGCGCCAGGAAGTGGGCGCTGGTGGCGACCGGATGACGATGACCGCTCGCCTCTACTGCGGCGCGGACCACGACGCACTGCGCACAGCCGCCGTGCACCGCATCCCCTATCGTCCACGAGGGTTCGATCCTGGCGGTCCACAATCCTTCATCGACCCGGTCGACCGACGTGCCCCGTTCGAAGGTACCCACAGGGCGGTGATGATACGGGTCGGCCGGGGGGCCGATGGGCGGGCCGTTTGCCGGCTTAGCCGGCCTGGCGAAGCCAGCCTCAGTCGGTCTCGACGGCCGCCGCGAAGGCCCCCATCGACGGGAACTCCCAATCCGGGGTGACGGCGCCGGGCGGCGCCGGGGTGGCCCCCCAACCGGGCCGGTCGTGGCGCCGGTTGATCCAGACCGTGGGCAGGCCGGCCTGCTTGGCGGGTAGGTGGTCGTGAAAGAGGCTCTGGGCCACGTGCACGAGCTTGCCGCGGCCCACGCCGAGCCGACGCGCTTCTTTCGTCAGGGCCTCGAAATTGCGCGGTGACGGCTTGTAGGAGCCGACGTCCTCGGCGGTGAGAATGCTCGAGAAGGTCACGCCCAGCCGGGCGTTCGACGCCGCGAACGACGAACGGTCCACGTTGGAGAGAATGATGAGCCGGCCGCGCCGGCCGAGCCGGACGAGGGCATCGTGGGAATCGGCGAACGCCGGCCAGTCCGGTACCGAGCGCGCCAGGGCGGCGGCGTCGGAGTCGGTGACCGTGCCCCCGACTTCCTGACCGAGCGCCCGCATGCTGTGCGCCAGAATGTCGGGGTACGGCGCCGTCGGATATTCGGCCTCGGCGGCCGACTCGTGAGCGGAAAAGACGGTCAGAAGCTGCTCGTCGTCCAGATTGAGCCCTTGCCGTTCGGCCCATGGTGTGAGCACGGCGGCCAGGCCCGCCTCCCAGTCGATCAGCGTCCCGTAGCAGTCGAAGCTCATGGCCTCGAACTCGCCGAGTTTCACGCGCAGCACTCCCGGAAACGGCCCCAGAAGAAGGGCGGTGGCCGCCAGCTATCCTGCATGGTATGCCGAATCGCAGCCAGGTCGGCGCGGCCGGCTGGATCACCCGGCACACGAGAGGGTGCGGTGGGCTGGCCCGTTCGCCCGCCGACGTGGGCCGTATGCCCTCGGCGCCCTCTGGGCCGCATGCCAGCAGGTATGGCCCGTCCGCCGGGCCACGGTCAACCCTGGGCGGACCGGACCAGCGGTAGTGCCCGACGTGGAGCCGGCCGCCCGCTGGCAGGAGTTGATGCAGCGCCCCGAGCCCGCCCTTCCGCTCGATGAGGCGGCCCTGCTGATCGCCGCCCACGCCAATCCTGCCCTGGACGTGCCGGCCCAGCTGCGCCGCCTGGACGAAATCGCCGCCCGGGTCGGCCGGGGCGGCGACACCGACACCGACGCCGACGCGGTGTGTCGGGTGCTGTTCGTGGACCTGGGGTTGGCCGGAGATCGCGAAGGCTACGACAACCCGCTCAACTCCTACCTCGATCAGGTTCTGGATCGCCGGCTGGGCATCCCGATCTCACTCTCGCTTCTGCTCATTGAGGTGGGCCGTCGCTGCGGCGTCGAGCTCGAGGGCGTCGGCATGCCCGGCCATTTTCTGGTCCGCGACCCGACCGCGCCGCACCTGCTGATCGACGCGTTCAACGGCGGACAGCGGCTCGATCCTCCCGCTTGTGAGCGCATGTTCCGCACGGTTACCGGCAGCCCGGCCGGTCCGACGCCCGACATGCTGGCGGCCACGGGCCGGCGCGCCATTCTCGCTCGCATGCTCGCCAACCTCGACCACAGCTTTGAGCGCCGGGCCGACTACCGGTCGCTCCTGTGGGTGTCCCGGATGCGGCTCGGCATCCCGGACCTGCCGCCTGGCGACCGGGTCCACCTGGCCACCCGCCTGGGCACCCTGGGACGCTTCGACGACGCCGCCACCGTCCTCGAAGGGCTGGCGGCGGCCCACCCCACCCCGGAGGTGGCCGCCCGCTTGCGCTCGGAGGCGGCGTCGCTGCGGGCCCGGCTCAACTGACGGCGACTGGCCCGCCCGCCCTAGTGGGCCGGCCAGAAATCGACGCCGGAAACTCGCCGGTCATAACCGCTGGTCGCAATGCTTCTTTGGATACCGAGTTTCCGGCGTCTCGAGTTCGCAGGAGTTTCAGGCCGTTACGCAGGGTCTGCTCAACGGCCGCGGTGGTGATCAGCCGGGAGGTGATGACGCCGGCATCGGTGATGACCCGTGCTTTGGCGTTGTACGAGTTGTAGAGGTTGCTCAGATCGAACATGTGCCTGACCAGCACGGACGGGTTTCGTTGCTCGGCCGCATAGGCGACGACGGTTGGATACTCGAGAACCTGAAGCAAAAGGCGCGCCTCGGCCGCGTCGAGGTCGTTGACGGCATCGGGGCCGGTGGCCTCGGGCCGCCCCGACGCTTTCCGGACGATGCTGCCCGCCCGGCAGGCCGTGTAGATGACGTACGCGCCGCCTGACTTGTCGAACACCTCCACCATGGCGGTCGGGTTTTTCATATCCATCTCGACGCTGGAGCGGGTGTCCTGCTTGAGGTCGTTGAACACGATCGAAGCGATGGTGAGCTGGCGGGCCACGTTGTCAGGGTCCTCGTCGACCTCGGCCAGCCGGTCGCTCACCCGGGACCGGAAGTAGGACTGCGCCACCTCGAACAACTCGGCCACGCCGGTGGCGGACTCGCGGCTCGACAGCTTCTTATGCGTGTGGGCGTCGACGTAGAAGCCGAAATAGATGTGGTCGAACGTCGTGCGGGCGGGATCAGCAAGGCCGAGCTGGTAGCTGGCGGCGAACAGCCGCTCGAAGTGGGTCTTCTGCTCCTGGCCCACGACGTAGATGAAGCTGGTGGGTTCGAACAGCTTCTGCCGGAGAGCGACCGCCGCCAGGTCCCGGGTGGCGTAGATGCTCCGACCGTCACCCCGTCTGACGACGTAGCGCTCAGACGGGCTGATGCGGACCACGATGGCGCCGAGGTCCTTGCGGATGGCCTGGCCGCGGGACTCGAACTCGCTGTCGGAGATCTCGCCGGCCGCGAGCAAGTCCTGCTGGTGGCGGAGATCGGCGGCGGCCTCGCCTTCGCCGTACGACACGGCCGCTCCTGACCGCAGCCATTCGTCGACGAGCTGCAGTCCGAGCTGGGCGTAGAAGCTCTCACCGATGACGAAGTCGAAGGTGATATCCAGCGAGCGATAGAACGACGAGAATTCTTCCAGGCTGGCCACCACGATCTGCTTCCACAGCGCCACCTCCTCGGGATCTCCGGCCTCGAGGGCGGCGAAACGCCGATCGGCGCCGGCGGCAAACTCCTCCATCGCCGCTTTGAGGTCTTCTCGGGCTTCGACGCCGGGGAGCACCAGGTGGACCAGGTCGGCGTCCGGGCCGGGCAGGTCGGCGACCGACGCGCCGTCACCGATGGCGCGCTCGAGTATCCGTCGGAGGCGGTAGATCTCGAGCGATCGCTCGTTGAGGTCCGACCCCGGAGGGAAGCTGTGCTCGAAGCGCCGGTGACCTTCGAGGAGGAAACCGAAGCCGCCGTAGTCATTGATGTGATTGATCCGAAAGACCAAACCGCCGGACTCTTCGAGAAGATTTGAAAGGACCGCACCGATGATGGTCGAACGAATGTGCCCGGCATGAAGGCTCTTCGCCACGTTGGGCGACGAGTAGTCGAGGACGTAACGTCCCGCCGCCAGACCGTACGAGCGCCCGTAGGACGGGCCGGCCGCCGCGCTCGAGCTGGCCGCGGCCAGCAGCCATTCATTGCGCAGCCTGACGTTGATATACATACCGACCGAGTCGACGCTTGCGACTTCGTCGGCGAACTCGGGACCCGCCATGGCTGACCGGATGGCCGGGGCGTGCTCGGTGGCGAAGCGCCGGGGTCCTCCATCCTTGAGCAGGCCGGGGAACTTCAGGGCCAGATCGGCACCGAAGCGGTCGCGCTCGATCTGGTCGACGAGGACCTCGCCGACGGCGACGCCCGAGGTGCCGGGCAGGACGGTGCGGACCTTGTCGATGAAATCGCCCAGAGGGTCCGGCGGACGCACCGTGTCGCGCCGGATCTGGTAGCGACCCAGCAGGTCATCCCGCCGGTCGACGACCTGGCGATAGGTCGCTTCATTCTCGCGTCGGAGAGCATCGTCATCTATCTCGGGGGGTGGCACTCCAACTCAGGATAGGGGTCATCTCGGGCCGACTTCCACCATGCCCTCCCGCTCGGGGACGGCCGTGGTACGGTTGGGATCTTGTCCCTTATGGGTGGATCGCGCCGGTTTCGCGCCCCGAGACGACCGGGCCGGCCGGGTGCGGCTGGTCCCGACCTGGTCAGGCGGGAGCCGACGGGCGTCCGGATCAGCTCGGGCCACGCTGCAATTGGTTTGCAGAACGAATCTGTCCCACCGCGTCATACCGGACCCCACGAGGGAGCCAGCGGGTGAGATGACCACACACCGGCACCGCTATCAGCGCCCGCGATCCGCCTGGGTCACCCGCCTGGCCATCGCCGGTGGCACGGTGGTGGTCGTGGCCGGCGCCGCCGTCGTGCTGGCCTTGTTGTGGGCCCGACCGCAGGTATCGGTGTCGTCTTCCAGCCTGGCCATGTTCGATCTCCAGGTCAAGGGGCTGGGCACGAAGCTGGTGGCCGAAGGAGCCACCAGCGCCGGCCGGCCGCTCGTCCTGGTCCGCGAGGCCGGCGGCCTGGCGCCCACCGGGGCTCTGGCGCAGGGCCAGACGGTGCAGGTTACGGCTACTGCCAGCCCCCCGAAATGGCTGCGGTGGCTGGTCGGCGACCGGGTGACGACGACCAGGACGTTGACGACGCCGATGGCCGCGCCGGCGGCATCGATCGCGGTGACCTCGGGCGGTGGCCAGGTGCCGGTGCGGTTTGATCATCCGGTCAGCGTGGTTGACTACCGCGGTGGGGGCGGCCCGATTCAGGTCGCCCGCCTGGCTCACCCGGCCACCGTTGTCAATCTCGAGGTACCGTCGCAGGCCTCCGCCGGCTCCCTGGAGGTGGCCGCCGCCCCGTTGTCATGGGAGACCGTCGCCCGTGACGCCGCCACCGTCACCTGGTTTGACGCCCCGTCCGGCGGAGGATCACCGGCGCTGGTCGACCCGGCCCCCGGAACGGCCACGGCCGCCCCCAACGTGGCGATCAGCCTCACCTTCGCCCAGCCGGTCGCAGCCGTCCTGGGGGCGAGCCGACCGTCGGTGACCCCATCGGTGGCCGGGTCCTGGTCCGAACCGGCGGCCAACACTCTGGTGTTCACCCCGACCGGCTTCGGCTTCGGTCCCGGGACGGCCGTCACCGTCACCTTCGACCGGGCGGTGTCGGTAACCGGCGCCGGGGGCCACTTCGCCCCCCCCTCGACGACCTATCAGTTCCGCACCAGCGCCCGGCTCGCCGCTGCGCATGGAGGAGATCCTCGCTCAGCTCGGCTACCTGCCGCTCCGGTTCGTGCCGGCGCCCGGTGTGATCCAACCGACCACCTTCGCCGCTGAGGTGGCCACTGTGTCCCAGCCGTTGGCCGGGAGCTTCCAGTGGCGCTGGGCGTCCACCCCGGCCTCCTTGCAGGCTCAGTGGACCGTCGGACGCCCAACGTGCTCCTGAAAGGCGCCCTGATGGCCTTCGAGTCGAACGAGTCATCTTCGTTCGATGGCTTCACCGTGTCTCCCGAGACGGTCAGCCAGGTGGCCGACGGCGCCCCCGTGGGAAGCGCTCCTGCAGGCCGCCGCTCAGCCACCAGATGGACCCCAACCCGTACTCCTACGTGTACGTGACTCAGAGTCTCCCCGAGACGCTCACGTTGTGGGAGAACGGCTCCGTGGTCATGACCACCGCCCGCCAACACCGGGATCCCGGAGTCACCGACCGCCAACGGCACTTTCCCGATCTACGTGCGCTACAGCTTCAACTACATGAGCGGATTCAATCCCGACGGCAGCTACTACCACGATCCGGTGTACTGGATCAACTACTTCAACGGTGGCGACGCTGTTCACGGGTTCGTCCGCGGATCGTACGGATGGCCGCAAAGCCTGGGCTGCGTCGAGCTGCCGGTGTCGACCGCCGAGGTCGCCTTTTCCCACCTGGCGATCGGTGACCTCGTCACTGTCGCCGACTGAGCGCCCCGTCGACCGGGCGCGCGGTCGCGCATGGCGCCCGCTCACTCCCGCCGGCGGGCGGGGGTCTACCGGCGGCGCCGGCTCGTCACCGTCCTGACCGCGGCGGTCTTCATCGCGGGGTCGATCCTGGCCGTGCAGGCGCTGACCACCGCCGCCAGGAGGCCGGGTCGCGACCGAACCTCGCTCGGCCGGGTGGTCAAGGCGGCCGCCGGGGTCAACGATGGGGTGGAGGCGGTCGATGCCTCCGGGTTTGCCCCTGGCGCCTGTGTCGCTTACCCGCCGACAGCCGTCGATCGCCATGTGACCGTCTTTCTCGACGCCGGGCACGGCGGAATCGACCCTGGCGCGGTCGGTCGGACCGAAGCCGGCCAGACCATCGAGGAGGCCACGTTGACGCTTGCCGTCGAGATGGATACTGCGACCATCCTCCGCCGCGCCGGCTTTCGCCTGGTTGTGTCCCGGACCCGGGACACCGCCGTGGCCCGGCTGGGACCGGGTGATATCACAGATGGCGTCCTGACGGTTCAAGGCTCACACGATGACGTGGCCGCCAGGGACGTCTGCGCCAACGACGCCAACGCCGATGTTCTGGTCGGCATCTATTTCGATTCGGGCACCTCCGCCAACGCCGGGAGCGTGACCGGCTATGACGCCGTACGGCCCTTTGCCGCCGACAACCTGCGCCTGGCCGACCTGGTGCAAGCCGATGTGCTATTGGCCATGAATGCGCACGGTTCGGGCATACCCGACGAAGGAGTGGCCCCCGACAGCGATCTTGGCTCGGCTCTGTCCAGCCAGGCCATCGCCTACGGGCATCTCCTCCTGCTCGGGCCGGCTGAGCCCGGCTACTTCACCACCCCGAGCCAGATGCCGGGCGCGCGTGATCGAGCCCTTGTTTCTCACGGACCCGTCGAGGGATCGATCGCGGCGCGCGCTCGGCCAGCACGTGATCGCCGCCGGGCTGGCCGACGCCATCGAGCAGTACTTCGCCTCCCTGCCCGCCGGCGGGCCCGGCGGTGGCCACCACCCGGACGACCACCGCTTTTGAGGCGGGGTCCGGGCGACTTCGCAGGGGCCCCCTTCCGCTGCACCCACCAGCCGAACCCCTGATCGGCGATTTCGGCCGGCACCGTGTGACCCCCGTCGAACTCGTGGAACGTCACGGCGTACCCGCCGAGGCCCAGTTGGGCGGCCATGCCGCCGGCCGCACAGGTCGATCGGCAGAATCTGATCGCTGGTCCCGTGCGAGATAAACACCCGGGGCTTTCCGTCGGGTCTCGACGGTGACGGAGAAACCCGGGCGAGAAGGCCACCACCGGCCCGAACAGGTCGCCGTTGGTCAGGCCCAGCGACAGCGCGTAGGACGCCCCGTCGGAGATGCCGCCGATCGCCAGGCGGTCGAAGTCGACGTCGCACTGGTCGGCCACCCCGTTGAGGACCCGGTCCACGAATTCGACGTCGGGGCCGAACGTGCTGCCATGGCGATGATGTCCCAGGTCGGCCCGCGTGAATCCGGCGCCGCGATCACGGTGCCGTACCGGTCGGCGGCGCTCGAGCACCGGTCGCAGCACCCGCCGGCCATTGCCGCCCGCCCCATGGAGGAACACCATGATCGGAGCGCCCGGCTGGCCGCGTCTCCGGCACATACAGCACGCCGTCCCGTTCGGGCCAAGTCCCGAGCGGGGCCATCCCGGCCGCCTGGCGCGGCCCGCGGCTCGGCCCGCGGCCGGAACGCGAGCCGTCCGGCGGCGTCGCTCGCCGGTGTCGTCGGCACGTCGTCCGTCATTGACCGCGGTCGCCTCAGCGGCCGAGGGTGGCCACGAGGATGGCTTTGATGGTGTGGACCCGGTTCTCGGCCTCGTCGAACACAATCGAGGCCGGCGACTCGAATACCTCATCGGTCACCTCGAGGGCGTCGAGGCCGTACGTTTCGTGGAGCTGCTGGCCGATCGTTGTTCGCGATCATGGAACGCGGGCAGGCAGTGCATGAACTTCACGTCCGGATTGCCGGTGCGCGCCATCGACGGCCACGTTCACCTGGTAGGGGAGAAGCCAGTTGATGCGATCCTTCCACTCGGACGCCGGCTGGCCCATCGAGAGCCACACGTCGGTGCACAGGAAATCGACCCCGTGGACGCCCTGGTCGATGTCCTCGGTGAAGGTGAGGCGGCCCCCGACGCCGTCGGCGATCTCCCGGGCCGTCTGAATCAGCCCCGGGCCGGGCCACAGTCGTTCGGGCGCGCAGATCCGGACGCTCCATGCCCAGCTTGGCGCCGATCACCATCAACGAGTTACCGGTGTTGAAGGCGGCGTCACCCAGATAGCAGTATGAGATGTCGGCGAGGTGCTTTGTCGGAGTGCTCCCGCATAGTCAGGATGTCTGCCAGCATCTGGGTCGGGTGGAAGTCGTCGGTCAGGCCGTTGTAGACCGGTACGCCGGCGTAACAGGCCAGCTCTTCGACCACGTCCTGGCCGAAGCCGCGGTACTCGATGGCGTCGAACATGCGGCCGAGTACCCGGGCCGTGTCCTTCATGGACTCCTTGTGCCCGATGTGCGTTCCCTCCGGCCCCAGGTAGGTGACGTGGGCCCCTTGATCATGGGCGGCGACCTCGAAGGCACAGCGGGTGCGGGTAGAAGTCTTTTCGAAGATCGAGCGCGATGTTCTTGCCGTCAGTTGCGCGGCGCTCGTAACCGCCGCCCTTGGCCGCCTTGAGGTCACGCGCCAGTCCGAGCAGGAAGAGGAGCTCGTCGGCGGTGAAGTCGAGCTCTTTGACAAAACTCCGGCCGCGCAGGTCGACGGTCATCGGGCCAGCGTCCTCGCTCAGAGGAGAGTTCCGGACATGGCCCCGCTGACCGGCACCCGGGCTCTCGTCTCGTCGGGGATCCAGCTGTCGAGCACGACCCCACCCTATCCGGGTTACGGGCCGGCCGAAGCGGAGCCGCCGCGAGGGCCCTCGACCCGTTTGGCCGGCCGGCCGGGCCGACAGCGACGTGCGCCGGGCCACCCGGCCGGCGAAGAAGTATTGCGGCCGACCCTGCTCGAACTCCTGGAAGACCACCACGTTGCCCAGCCCGTTGATCCGGGTCGCAAAGCGTTCCTGGTCGAGAGCCCGCAGCCGGTAGGGCGGCGGCGTCGCCCCCTGCTGCAGATCGGCCAGCGCGCCGGTCAGCTCGGTCGTCACGAGGAGCTCGCCGTCCACCACGGTGATCAGGTGGCGCACACCGAGTCGTTCGTAGGCGCCGGCGTAACGGTCCAACGCCACATCGGGCGCCGGATCGGACAGCGGTCGGGGTTTCAGGCATTCGCATGCCCGCCAGATCCTCGAACAGCCAGCGAGCGAGATCGCGCCACGGCAGGCCGCCCGTCATGGAGTTGGTCAACAATGCCACCACCAGGTCCTCGTCGGGTACGGCCTGCAGGAAGGAGAGCTGGCCGATCGTCCCCCCGCCGTGCCCGATGACCCGATGGCCGTCCCACTCCTCCATGAGCCAGCCGAGGCCCTGGGTCAACGGGCCTGGACGTCGGAGGCTGGCGCATCTGCACCTGCTGCATGGCGCCCACCGATTCCTTTGACAGGATCTGGCCACCGTCCAGCCCGGTTCCGCCGCCCAGGTGCGTCTGGGTGAAGCGGACCAGTTCCGCGGCGGTGGCCGTCGTCATGCTGCCTGCGGGGCGTGGGCGTACTCCATGACCACCACCCGGGGGACCCTCGGGCGGCCGTCCGGACCGACCATGTGCCCCACGGCGCAGCGCTGGGCGACCATTTCGTCCACCAGCACGGTCGTGCGTCTGAGCCCGAGAGGGTCGCAGATCCGGCGCCGCAAGAGCCGTGATACGGGCTGCCGGCGATGACCTCGGCCAGACGCCCGGCCACCACGAAGCCCGTGTTGCAGTACGACCACAGCTCGCCGGGAGGGTGCACCAGGTCGATATCGACCAGCGAGGCCACCAGACGCTCGATGGCCTCGTCGCCCCGGCCGAAGCCCTTGAAGTAGTCGCCCTGGATGCCGCTCGTGTGGGTGAGCAGCTGCCGGACCGTGATCTGATCGGCGGCCGCCCGGTTGGCCAGGGCAAAGTCGGCCAGGTAGCGCCGGACCGGTTGGTCCAGCTCGATGTCGCCCGCATCGACAATTGCATAATCAGGGTGGTGGTGAAGAGCTTGGTGTTGGACCCGATCTGGAACACCGAGTCCGGCGTGGTGGCGACGCCGGTGTTGACATTGATCACCCCGGTGGCAAAGTCCAGGAGCTCGCCGCCGAAGCCGATCGCCAGCACGGCCCCGGGGACGCCATGCTGGCGGGCCAGGGCGTCGAGTCGATCCTGGATGTCGGTCAGCCGGGCGACGAGGGTGGTCATGGAGGCGAGGCTACCGGGGCCGTCCTACCGGCAGCGCTAAGGTTTCTGTCGCCACCAGCCACGAGAGTTGCGAGTTTTGCGGCCGCCTTTCGTTTTCGAAAAGGATGAGTCATGGGTCTGGAAGAAGAACCGCTGCCCGACGACGCGGTCGGCCTGCTCGGGGAATACATCCACGCGGGCCATACGCCGTTACCACGACGAGCCGGTACCACCCGAGGCCCTGAGAGCCATTCTCTTTGCCGCGTCCCGGGCTCCGAGTGGCTCCAACCGCCAGCCGTACCGATTCCTGGTCCTGACGGACGGGCCCAAAGCCCGAGAGGCCAAACGGCTCATGGCCGAGTCGGCCGCGTCGGGTCTGGAACTACAAGCGGGAGACCGGTAGCTATGACCGCGGCTCGGGGCCGGCGATAGCACCCCGAAGTCCGCATGGCTCGCACCATGCAGCAGTACGTCGATGACTTCGAGCGGGTGCCGGTGCTCATCTTGCCCTGCCTGGTCCGGTACCGGCCGGCGACCTCTTTCGAGGGGGCGTCCATTTTTCCGCCTGTCAAAACATCCTGCTGGCGGCGCGGGCTATCGGCTATGGGGGAGTGATCACGGGCTTTCATTTCGGGGTGGAGGCTGAGCTCCGTCAACTTGCTCCGGTGCCGGAGCGGGCCTTCATGGCGGTCCACCATCACCATCGGCAAGCCCGAGGGCGGTCACGGCCCGGTGCGGCGCCGTCCGCTCAACGAGTTGGTGTACGGAGAAGGGTGGGAGCACGTCCCCGATTGGGCCGTCGACCCGCCCGGCGTTCGCCACACCGCCGCCGGCCCGCCGCGGGGCGCGGGCCAGTTGGCCGCTCGATCAGGCGGGCGACTGACAGCCCGGATGCGCCAGGCGGGAGAGTCGCCCCTCGGCGCGCGGCTGGCTACCGCGCCCAGCGGGACAGCGTCGCTCAAGCGTTTGATGACGGCCGGATCCGGCTGGAGTAGGAAGCCCTCCATGTTCTGCTCGTACTGATCGAAGGTGCGGGGCCAGCAATACATC
>CAWHMM010000005.1:0-438226 GCA_963830555.1 uncultured Acidobacteriaceae bacterium | reverse complement strand
CCATTGCAACTGCATGATTCCTACGAGCCAATGCATTTCGCGAATATTCTGTCAGACTACGGCACAACGATCTTTTCCGCCCGGGAACAATCACGTGCTGGACTGTACCTGTAATCCCATTAGATCTCTGTATACGTCACTTGTCTTGCCTGCAGCAACACCCCAGGAATGACTCTCATGGAAAAGTTTCTGAATGCCGGCTCTCCGCTCATCGAGCGTTCTGAACAGCTCGCTCGAGAAGTACATTTCTATGACTTTGGAGAGATCCGCAGGATCACCCGGTTTGCATACAAATCCGGTCACACCCGCGATAATGTCGCCGCCAAATGATCCAACATCGGTAGCTATGACAGGCAAGCCAAAGCTATAGGCCATGAACAGGACCCCGCTCTGGAAAATCCGGGTGTACGGCAGAACGAGTACGTCAGCGGCCTTGAAGTATAGCTCAATCTCGTTGTCGTCTATGAATCGCGCGTGCTGACACACCTGTTGCCGCATCGGACTTTGCTCGATTACTTGCTGTAGATGTGCCCATTGCCGTTCCGACTCTTTCATCGGCTCACCGGCAATGATTAGGCGGTAGCTCTTATCCTGAAGCGCGACTCGGCCGAATGCGTCCACCAACAGATCAATGCCTTTGTAAGGAGCAATTCGTCCAAAGAAAAGAATCGTTCGATCAGAGCTGCAAAGCCCCAAACGTTGCTTGGCCTCTGCTGAAGTTAGCGTCGATTGCGGAACCATATCGTACATTCCGAAAGGTATTACGGTGATCTTTTTCTCCCGTATGCGAAAGGTTTCTATGAGTTGATCTTTCATCTTGTCGGTGTGTACGAAAATATGATCGACAAGGTGATATTGAATGCGCAGAGACAGTCGATTGATAGAGAGAGTCGAAACCATCCCTTTCGCCTGCGTTTATGTTATGTGCGGTGAAGACAACTTGTTTGCCGAGCGCCTTATAGTAGATAAGAAGAAGGGTTCTGTCGAAGGCTGTCAATTTGTAATGCCAGAGGATGTGCACAATGCGAGCAGATGAGGTAGCTGCGTAGCGGATGAGCCTGAGATAGACTCGGGCATACATCAGAAGCTTCCGAATGATACTCTGACGTGGGCGGCTTGTCGTATAAAGTAATGAGTCTCAGATTGGCAGTATTCCGCATTTCGTGGGTATCCATGTCCGTGTTGCAGATCACGTCCACGGAGGTCCCTGACATTGCCAGCGATTTGCCGAGCCCACAGGCATAGTGGTTGTCAATTCCCCCCGTGAACAGAGTGACCATGCGCGGAGGAATCGCTTATTCATGTCTGACAATGTTTCTTCTGACCGGTCCTGATTCTGTACACATGTTCCTGCGATCTCGCCACCGAGCTAAGAATGCCAGGCCCTGAGGATCTCGTACCGTAACGGATCGCTTACAACTTTGGTGTTACCCCGGTTATTTCTGCCAAACGCGGTATGCGACTGACTAAGAACTCCGCATATCTTTAGGCAATCTCTTGTCTATCTCAGAACACTGTGCTAGCCTGCTGTTGCTCTGGAACGATAAGCGGGATCTGATTTTAAAACACTTCCGGGGACCGGCCTACTTCTCCCGCACACGAGCAAGCCGAATTTCAACATTTTGTCTTCCGAATATTTTTCTTCTGTCGTGTCTTGGCCAAATTCATTTGGAGTGAATTTTGGCCCATCCCATACGACGTGCCTATCTCAGTGTAAGTAGACCTTCACCTGGTCATTTTCCTGGTGACTTTCGCGCTTTGTTCGCCGACCGGTCAGCAAGTAGACTCAAGATGGGCATCCGTTACAAAGCTCTGACTCATTTTTTATACCGGCCCTCGCGCCTTCTGGCACGGTAGGAAGTCTTTGCAATAGAATCTTTGCAATAAAGGAGTTGCAATTCACATGAAATATACTCTTCCAATCTTTTTCCTCTGCTGCTGCTGACCATGCCCATGGCAGCCGATGCGCAGTCATGTACTACCGCCGTGTGCAACGCCAAGAGCTCTGGGGAATCCGACTTCCTAGCGGCCTTGCCGTCGAGCAGCAACACCAATGCAACGGTTGTAGTGAACATCCCGGCCGGAACTCGATCGTGGAGTTCCGACCTCGCCTACACGATTCCTTCCGCAGTGACCAATCTGACGATTCAGGGAGCCTCGACGCTCACATGGACCGGTACTGCGGGAACATCTAGCTGGAATTATTCGGCCAACGATCAGACCATCATTCAAGACGCATGACCCGAGTAACAATTCGCTCATTGAGTTCACGACTCGGCGCGGCATCAGGACCAAATTTCGGATGACCGGGCTGACGATCGAGGAGGGTACAGGAGGCCATCAAGTACAACGGGGAATACAACATTGGCGGCGGCACGCGCAACTTCCGGTTCGATCACAACCACATCAATGGGTACCTAGTTCGACTCCGGCAGCATGAGTGGTTGCGCATATCCGTGACCGGGGCGTTATCGATCACAATGCCCTCTGATGAGAATTCCGGCCGTGGCTCAATTCTAACGGACACCAACTATTTTCAGGCATTCAACTGACGTGAATGACACGATTGGACAATGGCGATGGCCCATGGACTCAATGGTCAACGGACTTCGGATCAGCTCCTTCCCTCTTTATCGAGAGCAACTAGGTCAATGGCGGCGAGATCGGAGGACTGCGATTCTGGTGGACGCTTTGTTGTGCGCTATAACACGCTCTGAACGGCTCTATGTATTTGGCGATATTCAGACTCACGGCACCAAGTCCACGGCAGGGCGGCAGCGCGAGCTGCATCGCGATATGAAGCATATCACAACTTCTTCGAGGGGCCCGACTTCAATCCAGCTCTGCCGCGATAGGTTCGCTGGGGGTACCGCATTGCTTTGGGGCAATACGATGGCCGGTGGTTACTATCGACTTCCGCTCTTACGCCACCAGAAATGATGGCTCTGAGACTGAAACGAATACTCCGAACGGTTGGGGATATTGCGGCACGGTGATCAATTCAAATGGAGCGAAGGATCGGGTCGTGGGACGGCAACAGCAACTCATCTACAGGGTACCCATGTCTCGATGGTCTAGGACGCGGGCAGGGACAGGCTCTGAATGGGCAAATTTGCCAAATGCCGCGAACTCCGTTACTGGCACAATCGCATGGCCGCAACAATATCTTGAGCCGATTTATTTTTGGGGCAACAACGATTCCCAACGGACTAACGGAGATGGACCTGCGTCACGAATCCAGCCAGTACAACAGGCTGACGATTACATAGAAGCCACGTAGTTTGTAGTGGTAACAGTGGAACTGGCTCGGGACCCCTCTCTGCAGTCGTCCATCCACTTGTACAGCCGGTCCAGGAGGGACTTTTGGTGCAAGTCCGACCGGCTCCTACGGCGTCGCCTACTTCGCCACCGACGCAAACGGCGGAAACGGCGAGCTGTATGTTTGCACCAGCCCGAATACTTGGACGGGTATCTATCAACCCTATACCTACCCGCACCCGCTGGTGACTGGCAGTTCTTCGGCACCGCCGCCTGCGTCCCTCCGGTATCCCCGACAAATCTTACCGGCGTTGTTCATTGAGCCCGGGAAGTCTTGCCAGCCATCCACCTACGATAACTAACTCGCTGCTGTCCGGCTTCCGCCGGACAGCAGTGTATCTGCATTACAATTGCGCGACCAACATTCATCTGGCCTGTACTTCGCCGTGCAGCTAGAGCTTTCAAGGCGTGTTATTCGCAGTCAAAATTGTTGGGATCGTAGCGTTCATTTCATACGCTCTCAGTGCTTCTCCGTTGATCGATTTGAAAAAGCATCTTGTCCCACCATTGGATCAGCGACCACCTTATGCGCACTACGAATCGCTTGCGCTCGTTTCATCTGTCGTCGTCCAAATACTGCCGAGAATGAGGCAGCCTTCCAAGAAAGCTGTGGCGGATATAGCTTCCCACCCAGGCTTGCAGCCAATTCTTCGGCTTGCTTCACGAGGTCGGGTCTGAATAGGGTAGAAGAACGGCAGCCAGTTCTGAAGATATGCGACGCAGGCTTCCCGCACTCTCGGACTATCTTCGAGCGAACAGAGATAGCGAATGTGCAGTTGCATCGAGCACATTTGCGCCTCCATCTTGCTGTCTGAAAGACCGATATAACTCAAACAGTTGACGCCCGATTTGCGGTAGTAGACCTTTGATTCCGGCACGAATCGAACGCCATCGCTGGCGAGCAACACCCGGCAGAAGTACTCACCGTCGTCATCACCCAGCAACTTGGTATCCCAGGGACCTGCGGCCTCCGCTAACTCGCGACTGACAAGCCAGGTGGCAGTTTGCATAAACACACCCAGCTGCATCTTGCGCATCAACCAATCAACAGGGCGCAAGATCGCACCACAGCGCAGTGGGCACGAATTCGGATCGATGATATCGGTATACAAACTCTCCCCAGCTACCTGACAAAAGTGTCCGTTTGCTCGGAGATTGTCCCAACGTCTGCTATTTGTCTGGCAATTTTGTCCGGGGCCATGAGATCATCCGCATCCAGGTACTGGATGTATTCTCCCTGACTCAGCGAAAGAGCCAGGTTTCGAGTTGCAGCGGCGCCCTGGTGTTCATTTGCCACGACGCGGACTTGCTCTGATTCAAATTGACGCGCAATTGCTAGCGTCCGATCGGTTGATCCGTCGTCAACAACGATGATCTCTTTGGGCTTCCACGTCTGCGCAATTGCCGAACGAAGACTTTCGGCAATCCATTGCTCCGCGTTGTACGCAGGAATGAGAATTGATACCAAAGGACGCTTGATGGATTCGTGGCCGGGACGTCCCGTTACGGCCTCTTTAGAACGTCCATTGGTGTGAAGTTGTTTGGGGGCTGTACTCGTGCTCGTACGAAGCGCTTGCTCCTTGAGAAGCGAGTCAGTTAGCACCTTAGGTGGGGGAAGATATGGCTTGGGACCTCGTCTTAAGACCCAGTTCAAGACCTTGGTGGTCTCCTGCGCTTTGGCTTCCCAAGTGAGGTGCTCCCGTGCGTAGGTCATGCCCTGCTCCCGGACGCAGCTGAGGAGACTACGGTCGGATACGAGTTCTGTCAGAAGCTGTTCGATTTGGGCCACGACACCGTCTTCATTGGTAAGGGAGACCTTATAGCCAATCTCCGGACGAACGACATCGCCAGGTCCTCCAAAGTCCACTACTATGGGCACAACCCCTGTCGCGAGGGCCTCGAAAATGACTCCCGCGCCAAAATCGCGAACGGACGGAAAGACCAAAACATCCGAGGATCGCAATCGACGAATGACTTCCGCGTGGCTAACCCAGCCGGAGAAAGAGACTGCCTTCTCAATGCCGAGGGATCTCGTAAGCTCCTCAAGTCGGCTTCGCTCTGGGCCATCACCGAGGATGCTGAAGCGAGCACGATTGTCTCTCAAAATTGGCGCTGTCGCTCGCAGTGCAAGATCACATGCCTTGCAGGGAATTAACCCCCCTACGAATATCAGCTCTACCTTGTCCCCATGCTTTGAATCGCGCGCATTGCCTGAGCAAAGGTCGCGGTTGACTCCGTTCTCCGGTACAAAAAACAACTTGTCCTCATAGTTTGCGAATTCGGCACATGTTTGTGAGGAGGCGACGAGGATTGCAGCCGCTTTGCGGTAGGTGGAGGACGCAAAGGGCATGTACTGGTAGAGCTTTCGTAGACCGGAAACCCATTCCTTCTGTTTCTGGGCCTGTTTGAAACCCTGGACAAAAGGAAGTCCGCCGTTGATCGGCCCAATTACAAAGGGTATGGGCCCGTTGCGCAGGAAGAAGGCAAAGGGGCTCGGCAAGACAGATGTGATTGGTAGAATCCGCAGCACAAGATCGAACTCACGCGCCCGAATCCGACCCCGCAGTTTACGCCATGCATAGCATTCGAAGGCAAGAGAGAATGGATAGCTAAAGGCGGTCAATGCCTGGCTGGCGAAGTTGCTTCTAAATATCCATCGAAAACACCACGCATAGAAGCGCTCGAGCAGTGGCATACGAACGACTTCGATGCTCCGGAATGGTCCCTTTGCGCTCCGTACAGCTCCTTCGACGGGTGAGCCAATCACCAGGGACACATCATGCAGCTCGGCGAGCGCTGCGGCATGGCAGTAAGCGACGAAAGGTATGCTGATGCCGCTGGGATTACAGTTCGGAGCTAGAAGCAAAATTCGTAGCCGGCTCATGACTTCTCCTCGCGGAGAAAGTTCTCCGGAACCCGCGAGCGGCGAGCCAACTCGCCTGCGATCGCCTGATGGGCTGCTCGCAGCATTTCCCTCTTGTCACCAACCGCGTTTTTCATCGTTTAGATTCGGCGTCGTCAGACACGACCGCAAAGCCTTCGTGTAACCCCACGGCTTCACGGAAGGCTATAGTCTGTGCCTTCTTGATCTCAGTCAGCCCAGGCGACGGAGATCTGAAGCCCCCAACAGGCAAGAAGTCGCGAGTCAGGGACAAGAACTCATGGATAGGTGTCATACCCCGGTGGAGTGCAATCACTCCACCTAAGTAGAGGATGTAGAAGGTCGCGGAGACAAAAATCAGATTGAAAAAAGCACCGGCTAGTCCCGGCCGTGGCGCAGAGAGCAGCGTGGCTCTGATAAGCAGAAACGTCGCGCAGGCGGCTCCAGCCGACGCCGCCATGAATTTCCAGATCACCGCGAAGATCGGCTTAAGGCCGAGCCTGATTGGTTTTCCGGCGTACCAAAAGCCGGGAAACATCAGAAGGAAAAATGAAACCGTCCAGGCAAACGCAATTCCGCATGGCCCCGGGGCAACGCCAGCAAGAACAAACCGGTGGTACACACAAACTCGATCACACCCCAACGGAACCATCTTTCAGGACGGCCGATTGAAAGATGAATCCACCCATGCGTGCCATACAGCAACATGACCCCGATTCCGGGACCGAACAATGCGAATATTCGACCAGCTTCTTCCCAGCCTGGGCCCAGAAGAATGCGAAAAAGATCTTGTCCCACCAACGCAATGTCTGCTCCGATTCCCATCCCAACGAGCGCCAGAACTGAGATTACCCGCAGAAAGTAGCGCTGGAATAGTTCGCGGTCCTGGCTAACCCGGCTCAATGTACTGACGACGACGGCAGACATCGGCGCCAACAACTGCGTTTCTGGCACCACGAACAAATCGTATGCCTTTTTATAGAACCCTAATGCCCGGGCTCCAAATCGCCAGCCAACGAGGAGATTGTCGGTATTGGAGGTCAGGTAGTTGAAAGCAAAATGCGAATAGACGTTCATCGCAAACTTACAGCTTGAACCCGTACCCGGAACGCGACTAGGCCACCTCGGTATCCATCGACAGATCCACCAGCCACCCACAGTCATCAGTGACACCTGCGCTATGCTGCCCCAGACAAGCGCCCAATAGTGCCAGCCCAACATGGCAAAGACGATAGAGACGATAACTTGAAGTACCTGCCCGGTAAAACTGATGATGGCGATACTTCTGAACTGCATCGCGCGCTGCAACAATCCCAGGTGAATATAACCAGCGCAGCTGATGACAATCGTCAGCGACATGCCCATGGCAACTTGAACTACGGCCACGTTGTGATAGAAGAGCGCCAGCAATTTGCCCGAGCCTGCAAAAGCACCGGTAAGGATCGCGCCAATCCCTAGATTGATCCAAAACAGATTGCTCGCTAGAGGATGAGTCATCTCCTTCGCGTTGCATGATCAATTCGGTGAACCCATTCAGTCCAAAGCTTCGAAACAGAAGGCTGAACGTCGTAACCATGGTCACCACTCCGAAGTCGGCCGGAGTAAGTAGCCGTGCCAAGACAACTATCGACCCTATTCCAATAATGAAGTTACTCGCCTGACCGGCAATGGCCGCCCCGGCGCCACGAACTGCCGCCTGGCGAAGTCCCTTCCCGGTCGCGATCGGGAAAAAATCACCGTTTGGTTGGAAGGGCTTCAAGATTATCCTTTTAGCAAAGCAGAGCGTTGCGATTGGCATTGCTGGCTCACTTCTCGGCTCAACCCAATGACGGACGCAATGCCTTCGAACTGGAAGCGTGGAATTCGCTATTGAACTCGGTGCAGAGCACAGCCTAACCAGTGTGCTGATCAGAAGTTATTCTGCTAGCACTTTTCAGAATTCACTCAATCAGCGGATGCGAGAACGGTGCTCTTGCCAGAGTTGAGTTGATTACCGGCAGCCGTTCTCCTCGCCGTACGGTCAAGCGTACCGAGACTGAGCGCGTCGCCACGAATGAGGCCGGCAGCAACGCTGCTCGCACTGACTATAGCGATAAGCAGGAAAACCCATATAAGATCCAGCATCCTAAATCCAGCTTCGGTGATGCTGTAAACTGCTGCGACCATAATATAGGCAAGTAGCAGGCCACCGACAGACGGATTCATCCGAAGTACTTTCGCCGCACGTGCATAACCAGTAATGAGAAGAGTCAAAATTAGAATCACACCGATACAGCCAAGATTCAGATAAACCTCTATATAGCCGTTATGCGCTTCGTTGAGTTCTTCAGGATGCCACCAGCCCACTAGTGCCTGCTGAAACTTCACTACGTTCGGGCTGATCCAAAAGTCTTCAAAGCCTGCTCCGACAATTGCGTTAGGCGCTGCAGGAATCACCGCAGCCCAAATCACCGTTCGTCCGGAAAGGCTTGACTTCCTGCCCATAGCATGAACGACGTCCGCCCCACCGCCGAGAAGCAGAGTGAATGCCGCGACAAGAATGAACGACAGGCACAATGCATGCACTCGGGCGGGACGTCTTCTGAAGGCGTTCATATTGTCGCCAGGATGATTCTCCCGCCGATCACAAAACAGGCGACCGAAGTCTGCGAGTCGGCCATTTTCAAAAGCACTATCCCGAACACCAGCAAAGTGACTCTGTGCCAAAAGGTGCCGGCCGCGGTCAGGCTGGCGCTTCGCACGAAACAGAATCGCTATGTGCCACAGGGTACCGAGAGAGATGACGAGCAGCATCACTCCAAGCATGTTCTTGTCCGTTGAGACTCCGGTATTCATCGGAGCCCCGTCGGGCGTATAACCGCGACCGATATCGTAGTACTTGATGAGCAGAAGTGAAGCGGGCAGCAATACGAAGCCCACCCGAGAGATCACGCGTCTGAGGGACGCAAACGGTTGCCGATCGGTAACGATGACCAGGACCATTGCCAGGTCCCCGATTGCCTTCGTCCATCGTTTCAATGACACATCCGGATGGTATGACCAAGTAACACTGATCAGGCAATAGAGAAAATAGATCACGATTGGCCAATTTGCCGCCAGTATCGCGCGCGTGCGGTTGCTGCGACGAATCAGAACCCCGATTGCAGCAGCCGACAACATTCCGTAGACCGCGGCATCAATTGGGCTGCCTTCCACATTGGAGCCAGCTGGGGCCAAATTCAACCATACTGACACCGATCTTGACCCAAGGATCGCCATCCAGACAGTCGGAAGCCACGAAGCTATCGAAATATGGCTTGGTTTGTCTCTATCAAGGTAAAAGAGTCCCGCGATGCCGCAGGCGCAGATCAGGCTGGCAAGGGAAGGATTCATCTCAGATGGAGGAGCTTACACACCAGGCGAGTCGCGCCGTGATGACAAAGGCGGGATCATCATGTATTAGGAGTTCTCTTCTGCGCACAGTAGAGATAGAGAAGAAAACCTAGGACTCTGCCAACGTCCGAAATCTGCGGTCGTACCAGACTTTTCGCAAATGCCGTAACTTCTCTGCCACTGGCTCAGGAATCCGGCCAGCGAAGCGACGATGCAGTCCAAACTGCATGGCGATATGGCCCAACGGAGTTAAGGGTACGTAATAGCGGGGTACATACACCTTCTGAAAGCCGTTTCGTTCCTTGAAGTCACTTAAGCTATCGGTCTGCTTTTTGCCATAGGAAAAATTCGAATATACCAGCCACGGAATTCCACGGTCCGCGCAGGCCTGCACTGCGCGCGCCATCAGCGCATTTGTCGGGGCCTTGTCCCTTTCGCTCACCAGCGAGAGGATGTGCATCAACCCCGCCTGGGTACGCGTCTCGTTCCACGTCATCTTGATGAAACCGATCATCCGGTCTTCCAGAAATGCTCCGATAAAAATGCTTTGGCCCAGAAAAGTTCCGGCATACTTGCGAATCTGGTCCAACGTCATGCCGTAATGTGGAAACCGCCTTCCCTGGCGAATCGGCGTCTCGTTATAGATCTCCCAGATCCCCTGGACCACCTCTTCTCCGTACTCAATCTCCTTCAGCACAACGCCACGCTTCTCCGCCTGCTTGGCCTTGTTGCGCGCCTTGAATCCCAGCGTCTTGGTCCACCAGTCCTCATAGCTCCTGATGGGCAGGGCCGCAAAATTGTCCCACTCCATGGGATAGCTGTACTTCGGTTTTCTGTCTGGCTGTGTCTCGGTCGCATCAGGCAGTTTCTGGATGAATGTGAAAAGATCCACCCGCATGCTGCAGCTTCGAAGTCCCTGCACGACCGGTTCCGGATCCTCGACGAAGCAGTAATTCTCGCCATCGAGGCGGCCCGTTCGTATCAGACCGCGTTCGACCTTGATGTCTCTATTACCGGCTTGTATAAAGCGCGTCATGGAGTCCTTCTGCTCTCTTATGAGATCCGGTTCGGAAATGAATTCGCCCTGGGCTGCCGCCAATTGCCTTGAAGCATTTTCCGCGAAATAGATTCGGGAAAGGACGATGGCAGATCTCCGCACGATTCACGCGTTCGCCTGAGCAGCCAGCGAACGACGCCTCCAGCGCCTTTTCCGGCGCTAGCGTAGTTTCCGTCAGTAAAGCTCCGAATCTGGCTGGCCACCGTGGCCAGCTGTGCTGCGGTAAGTTGTGGAAACATCGGTAGCGAGAGGATCTCCTTCGCCACTCGGGCGGAGACCGGAAAGTCCTCCGGCATGTAACCCAAGCCCGCGTAGGCTTTCTGCAGGTGCAGCGGCACGGGATAGTGAATTCCGGTTCCGATGCCGGCCTCATTTAGGTGGCGCGACCATTCCCTCGCGATCGGCGGTGCGAATGACATACAGGTGATATACCGCCCTCGACCAGGAAGGCTCATAGGGGCAAGTCACATGCATGTTCCCCGCGAGCAGGCGGTTGTATTCCGCCGCGCGTTCGCGCCGCTCGGCAGTTCCACTTCGCCAGGTGAGCAAGCTTCACGTGCAGCAGCCCCGCCTGAATCGCGTCCAGCCGTCCGTTGTAGCCTTCGATATCGTGGTAGTATTTCTTCGCCTGCCCATGGTCGCGCAGCATCTTGATCTTGTTTCGCAACCACTGCGTCATTGGTTGTGACGGCACCGGCTTCGCCGCAGGCACCCAGATTCTTGCCCGGATAGAAGCTGAAAGCCGCCGCGTGTCCCATCGATCCCGCCTTCATCCAGCGGTTCAGCGCTTGGAAAAATATTCTGCGCCGTGCGCCTGGCAGGCATCTTCGATGACACAGCAGGCCGATGCTGCTCCGCCAGTCTGAGAATCGCATCCATGTCCGCCATCTGCCCGTAAAGATGCACGGGCACCACCGCCGTCACCGGGCGGCCGACTCTGCGACTGATCAGCCTGCCTGGCTTATCCCGCGTGCATCTCTGTCTCCAGATATTCCCGAAGCTTCTCGACAGACATGTTGTAGGTCGATTCATCGATATCCACAAATTCGGGCATCGCTCCAGCTTGCGAAATCGCTTCCGTCGTGGCAATAAAGGTATGCGGAACGGTCACCACGACCTCGCCCGGCCTCACGCCGGCAGCCATCAGGGCGAAGCGCAGCGCGTCCGTTCCGCTGCTGACGGCGACGGCATGCCGGACTCCGCAAAACTCGCAAATGCCTTCTCGAAGTCCTCCACCATCGGCGCCGCCGATAAATGCGGCGGTGCTGAGTGCCTGGCGAAAAACCGCTGTCAACTCCTCTTCAAGTTCGACGTGCGGAGTGACCAGATCCAGAAAAGGAATGCTATCCGAGCTATACATTGCTTAGTCTCCACGTTTGATTCGATAGAACGCAGAATCCTTGGCCGGATTGCCGGCCACGATTGCATTCGCTGGCACATCCTTTGTGACCACACTGCCCGCGCCAACAATCGCGTTTTCACCAATGCTGATGTTGGAAAGAATGGTGGCGCCCGAGCCGATCGATGCGCCTTTTCGGATACCGTCGGTTCCACTTTCCAGTCCGCCTCCGTCTGCAAACTTCCCTCCGGCAGTCGTAGCCCGCGGGATAGCTGTCATTCACAAAGGTTACGCCGTGTCCGATGAAGACATTGTCTTCAATGGTGACACCCTCGCAGATGAAACTATGGCTGGAGATCTTGCAGCGCTTGCCCACGCTGGCATTCTTCTGGATCTCGACGAACGCGCCGATCTTCGTCTCGTCTCCGATCTCGCATCCGTACAGATTGATGAATTTCGAGAGACGGACATTCGTGCCCAGCTTGACGTCTGGCGCAATCGAACAGAACTCGTTCATAAGTAGACGAGAGCTCCCCGTTTGGAGAGTGACTCGCTTGCCGCCTCGAGCATCTTGACCACACGCAGTCCGGCGCAGCCGTCGTTGAATGGCTCTGTTCCATTTGAGATACATTCGACGAAATACGTCAGCTCATGCCGCAGCGCCTCGGCCTGTTCTAGTTGCGGAGACCACATATCTCCGGACCGGTAACTCACCAGCAGGTCGTAGACACCCTCGCGGTTGGTGATGTTCACGCCTTTGTCATAAACCTTGATCTTTTCGTCCGCTTCCAGGTCGTTCCACACCACCATGCGTTTCTCGCCGCCAATCAGCGTGGTACGCACCTTCACCGGCGAAAGCCAGTTCACATTGATATGCGCGATGACCTTCTCCGGAAAATACAGCGTCATGTATGCCACATCTTCGTGGCTGTTCAGGTGCTTTTGCCCGGTGGTGACGACCGCCTCAGGACTGGTCTTGATGAGATAATCCATGATCGACAGATCGTGCGGCGCCAGGTCCCAAAGCACATTGATGTCGTGCTGGAAGAGCCCCAGGTTCACCCGGGTCGAGTCGTAGTAGTAAAGCTTTCCCAGCGCTCCCTCATCCAAGAGCTGCGATATCTTCCTCACCGCGCCGGTGAACAGAAAGGTATAGTCCACCATGATTTGCAGGTTCTTGCGGCGCGCCAGCTCGATCAGCTTTTCAGCCTGTTCCGTGTTGCTGGTAAATGGCTTTTCGACAAAGACGTGCTTGCCGTTTTCGAGGGCCGCCTTCGCCAGCTCATAGTGCGTCCAGACCGGAGTAATGACAGCGACGGCATCGATGTCGGCAGACTCCATTACCTCCGCAGCGTCCGCCGTTACCGTAATCCCGGGATGTGCCTTCTGTGCGCGCTTCCGTGCGGCCGGGCTCTTCTCTGCAATGGCCAACACTTGCGAGCCATCCAGGCCGGCCAAATTCCGGACCACATTTGGTCCCCAGTAGCCGTAACCAATCACGCCAAAGTTCACGAGGCTCTCACCACACTTTCCGTCGAATCTTTGTGAGGCAGAACACACATCGAGATGCCTGCTCAGAACTGATGAGCAGTAAAGAAATGCAATTTTGAGGATAGAATCGAGGCCGCGCCGGCAGCTTAGTAGGCGCCTTTGATGACCGCGCCGGGCGTTCGCAGGAGAATCTTCAGATCGAGCCAGGGCGACCAGGACGTCGCATATCGCAGATCCAGACGCACCATATCGTCGAATTTGACGCGGCTTCTTCCGGTGACCTGCCAAAGGCCCGTGATGCCGGGCTTCACCTCGAGTACGCGGCGGCGATGCCAGGTTTGATAAGCCGCTAGTTCGTAAGGAATCGGAGGACGCGGACCTACGAGCGACATGTCGCCTTTAAGCACGTTGAAGAACTGCGGCAGCTCATCCAGGCTTGTCTTGCGCAGAAACATTCCTATGCCCGTAATCCGGTTGTCATTGGCCAGCTTGTATACGCCCGTACCGTTCGTGCTGGCCTGTATGCGCTCGGCTTCGCCCGCGATCAGCTTGGTTACGTATTCCCTGTGCACGCTAGGATCATTGCCAACACGCATGGAGCGGAACTTGAGAAATGTGAAGCGGCGGCCGTATTGCCCCACCCGGTGTTGTCTGAAGAGCACAGGCCCCTTGGAAGTAGCCTTCACCAGCGCCGCGATCGCCAGCAGCAGCGGCGCGAGGAGCACCAGCATCAGCGCACTGCCCAGGATATCCATGGTGCGCTTGACGATCAGCAGCGAACGCTTTTCATGATTTGAGCTGAACAGGTCCGGATACAAAGCTGGATTGCTCGGTCGGCCCGAGTTTTCATGGTCCCACTGATCCGGGAAGAAGTGAAAGGAGAGGCTGATCTGACTGAACTGTTCCGTTGTCAGCTCATCGCGCAGCGCCGCGCTGACCCTGCTGAGGATGGTGCTCAGAACAACATTTTTATCGTCGACGGCCAAACCGGTGAACATCACGCCGACCGTAATCCGATCTTTGTACCACCCGACGACATCCGTCTCCCGCGTCGACGACAGCATCGCAGAAAGGATTCGGTCGAGCGGCTTGCCGCGCTTTTCGGCGAGTTGTGAACTGCCCCCTTCTACCAGCATGAGCAGGAACGGCTCCCGTGACCTCTCTGTTCTTTTGCGCTCAATGGCAATTGTCCTCTTGAAGCTCTCTTCATTCTGGACGACGCGCTCCTCCGTCGATAGGAAGTCGAACAGCGAGTCGGCCGGATGGGCAGGATCTTCAACGCGTAGCAGAGTCACGGATTATTCCTCTCTCCACGGTGCTCATTACTTTGGTATTCCGCGCGATGGGCATGTTCGTGGACTGGCCGCATTCGCGCGCTGGGGGAACAGATATCTGCATGTGGGTGCCGGCTGGTTGGCTACAGGGGAGAGGGCGCCGCGGCCTTCGGTTCTGACCGCGTGCTGCCGAGCGATTCAGTCGGCGTTTTCTGGAGGACGGCGATACGAATAATACTCGTTGTCGGAGGAGTTTTTCGAGGAATTCAATATTGCGCCGATGACTTTCTTCGATTCAAGTGCCTCAAGCCCCCGTTGCAGATGGCGCTTCTGCGTCGTTCCCTGGCGCGTGACCAGTAGGATTCCGTCCGCCAGCCGCGTCCACACGCTGGTGTCGGCCAGGGGCAGAACCGGCGGCGAATCGACGATGATCCAGTCGAACCACCCAGCCAGTTGCTCCATCAATGCGGAAAGCTTGTTCGACTCGAGGAGTTCCAGCGGACTGGCTGGCGCATGCCCGGCGGGGAACAGCCAGATGCCACCGGGTTCCAGACGATAGAGACTCGATACCAGGCTGCGCCCGCCCTCCAACCATTCACAGAGCCCCGGATGGGTATTTAGACCGAATACCTTCGATAGGGTTGGCCTTCGCACATCTCCTTCCAACAGCAATATTTTGCGCCGGGTAGAAGAAGCCAGCCCGCAGGCGAGGTTCGCAGAGACCATGCTCTTGCCCTCCTGCGGAATGGTGCTGGTGATAAGCAATTTTTTGAGCTCCCGGCTCCTGCGGAGATGACGCAGCCGCACGCTCAAGAGCCGGAACGCTTCGGCAGCAGGACTATCGATGTCCGAAACAGTGACCAGCCGGTTCTGCGGGGTCAGGGACAAATGCAGCGTCTGGCATTGAGCCAACTCTGCCATTCCCTGATCGGCCGTTCGAGGGTCAAGTTCCGGCAGCGCGTCCGCCTCCGCGACGGAAGTGCGCTGCTCCGGAGAATCGTTCGTTTCGCGCTCCAGTGAACTCAGGCCGAAGGGGTCGAGTTGCGGCGCCGTATCCCGAAGTGAGGCTGCACCGCGTTCGGCGCGCTCCAGCAGCTCCGTAACTGCCGAAAGAGGCGACACAGGCTTGCCGGAGCGCTCCGCCTCGGATCGCTGGAGTGCGTCAAATATATGGCTCATAGTTTCTTTGCCTCGACGCCGATGACTCTGCCTGCATGTGCGCCGTTCGCAGGCCTTTGCATGGTGGCAACCACATCCGGACGAGCGCCCAAGGCTCTCTGGACACCCGTTCCATTGCCATGGATGTTCTTCTCTGGAAATTCGGGCCGGTCCAGACGGAACTCCCTCGCCACATCGTCCACGAGCTCGACCGACACCACAGGCAGCTGCCGCGCATAGGCCGCAATCAGGGCGTTCTCACTGATCGAGTTGATGAGACGCGGTAAGCCTTGCGAATGATGAAAGATCGCGGCCATTGCCTCGGCGGAAAAAATTGCCTGGCGACCTGGGTCCGCTCCGGCGATCTGTAGCCGCCGCTCAATGTACTCGCGTGTCTCGTCTGCATCGAGCGAGCCCAGATGGGCGCGAAGCGCAATTCTCTGCTTGAGCTGCCGAAGGTCGACGGAGTCGAGTTTCTCGTCCAGCTCCGGCTGGCCGACCAGCACAATCTGCAGCAGCTTCTCGTCGGTCGTCTCCAGGTTTGAGAGCAGGCGGACCTCCTCGAGAATCTCCTCTGAAAGATGGTGCGCCTCATCAATGATGAGCACCGTCGTGAGTTTTTTCGAACCGCGAGCGATCAGAAACTGTCCAAGTTCGAGCAGGAGCTCGCCCTTGTTTTTCCCCGCCGAGCGCAGGCCGAAGTCGGAGACGATGTACTGCAGGAACTCGGTAGGTGTGAGTCGGCCATTGAACAGATACGCGTACGCGACATCCTTGCTTGCCCGAAGCAGACGCAGCAGGCAGCGCAACAGAAGAGTTTTTCCAGTACCGACCTCTCCGGTCACAACGATGAATCCCTTATGCCAGCGCACGCCATAGTAAAGAGCCGCCAGCGCCTCGTTGTGCCGCCTGGTCGAGACGAAACAGGTCGGGTCTGGCACGAGGTCGAATGGATTGCGCGTGAGACCGAAGAAGCCTTTGTACATGAACGTTTCCCCAGACCTAGCTGTGCAGATAGCTGAAAGCAGACCCTGCCAAGATACAGATCAGCACGAGCGCAGCCATAGCCCAGCCGAACAAGATCCTCCGTGCGTTCTGATGTTTGTCGTTCGCTGTCAGAACGTCCGGCACCTCGGAGATGACCGACGTATGTAACAGCTTCTTGATCTGTTTATCGCTATGCAGCCGGTCATCAAGAAACTCCAGCAAGCCGACGACTAGGCCACCAAGAATGATGCCGACAACAAACCCCATGCCGCACATCTTGACCCGATTAGGAAATGCTGGCTTCACCGGGAGGCTCGGCGGGTCGATGATGCTGAACCGCTCCCCCTGCTGTAACTGCTCCATGTTCGTTGCCATCCGCGACTCGTTCTCCTTTTTCAGGAGTTCGTCGTAGTTGGCTTTGGACTGATCATAGCCGCGTGTCAGATCCGCCAATTGCTGTTCGCTCGCCGGCTCCTGATTGAGCCGTCTCTGATACTCCCCGATCTTGGCGTTCAGATTGGCGATCGCCTGCTCGCGGTTGGTAATTTCCAACTGCGCGGAATGAAGCTGGCCCTGAAGTTGCATCAGCGTAGGATTCTGTATCGGATCGACAGTCTCGTGCGCAGCGGCGCTGGAATCCTCTTTGCGTGCGTTGCTTTTCAGTTCGGCAAGCAGGTTGCTTCGGACCCGCTCTGTCTTCGCGATCTGGCTCTTCAGTTGCTGCACATCCGGATAGCTGTCCGTGTAGTGCGAGCTTAGCTCGGTTAATTGCGCGTGCATCTTCGTCAACTGTTGGTCGATGGCCGCCAACCCGTTTGGTGCGCCATCCGCACTTGTAGTGCCGCCCTGCAGGGCACGGTACTGATCGAGCATGGTCTGGAAATAGATCCGCTGCTGTTTCGCGGTGTTCAGCGCTTGCTGTTCATTCTGGTACTGCGCTTGCAATCCACTTAGAATCTGAAGATTTGTGGACTGTTGGGTCGGCAGCTCTCCCTCATGCACCGATTGGAAATCGCGGATCTTCACTTCCTGCGCAGCCAGGCTCTGCCGCGCAGTTTCAAGCTGACTCTGGATAAATTCGGTTGTGTCTTGGGATAGTTGCTGGCGCACCTTGAGATTTTCGTCGATGAACAGGTTCGTCAGCTTGCTCGTGACCTGTTGGGCGATCACCGGACTGGGTGCCGTGTAGCTGATCCGGAATGCGGTAATCGCTTGATCTCGATCGCGCACCAGTTCGATCTCGATATCCTTCCGCATGCGTTCCACTTTGTCATCTGAGCTCAGAGGATGATCTTTACGCTCGTAAAGCTTCATGTTGTCGATAATGAGCAGAAGACGCGTGCGGCTGAGAATCTGTTGTGAGATGCTCTGCAACCGCGCCTGCAGATCGTCATTGACATTTGGCGTGACGTAATTCTTGGGCATGGTCGGCTCTTCGACCAGAATCAAGGTACTCGACATGTATCGCGCCTGCAGAAACCAGCATGATCCCCATACCAAGAGCCAGCCGACAAACAGCGGGACCATGAACTGGATGTGGCGCCGGCGAACCAGGTCGATGTAGCGGCGAAGATCGAGCGGTTGCGCTTCCTGCTCTTCGAAAGCTTCTGCCATGATTACCTGCCGATCGGACGCTGGAAGTCCCAAGACAACGAGACCAGAATTCGGTCGCTATTGGGATTGTTGGCTATTGAAGGAATACCGTCATATTTGTTCTGAAGACGGTCATATCTGAGGCTCGCGCTGGTGTGCGAGGAAATGGTGCGTTCCAGCGAAATCGAGGTCGAGAAAGTATGTCCGCTGAAGCTTGTCACTTCAACAAGAGGTGCGGCATTCTTGTTGATCGTGTAATCGACATTCAATGATGAATTCCATAGCCTGGAAAACTGCCATACCCCCGTGGCTCCGGCGTGTCGCGAGTAAAACGACCCCAGCAGCCCGCCGCCCCCGCTTACAGTGCGCGAAAAAGCGGCAGCGAAACTTGCGTGGCGCTTTTGCAATCCCATGCTGGCTGTAACCGAGGGAGTCCAATTCGATATAGGAGAAGATAGCGGATTTGTTGCACGATAGTGCTGTGGGCCTCCCGAGACAGAAAGCGAGAGCGTCTGCGTTACATAAAGCGTGTAGAAGCCATCTATCTCGTGAGTCTGTGTTTCATATTGTCCTTGCGTGGAATATGCGAATGCCTGTTCGTATCTATAGATCGCTCCGAGATACTGCGATGCGGAAACTCGATGATTATAGAAGCCGCCACCGCCGCGGGAGTCCGAATTCGCTAGACCCTCCGTCTGAAAAGAACCCGCATTATAGCTGAGCGTGCCTACATCCCCTACGAGCGCCGATCATCGCATGCGGACTGAACTGATAAGAGAGACTTCCATTTGCAAGGTTGAGCAGATGTTTCGCGTATCCTACAAGAAGTGCCGGTGATTGGGCTGATCCCGAAATCCCTCCTGCACCGATCTGGCCAAACCCGCTCGAACTTTTTAGAAAGCTATCACTCACATCCACATTCAAGCGGCGAGTGAATCGATATTCAAGGTTCGCGGTAACACTGTGATCGCCTTCATTCAGACTGCTGGTAGGCTCATAAAAAATGAAATTCGGATTATAGGCTACCGAGGTATGTAGCCGCGCCGATGTCGTATCGAACGCGATCGACGGCTGCAACGAGATTAGCTTTTCGCTGAACTGACCCGCACCCGAGGAAGCAGGATACAGATTGTCAATGTAGCCGCCCCCGACTCCTATGCCTCCCTTGATGTAGTTTTGCCGTTCTTCCAGGCCTGTTTCTATGCGGTAGGACTGACCGCTCACGGGCGGAGGCGTCTGCATCGAATTTCGTTGCGAAGGGCCCACCTGTGCGCCCGCGCGGAATTGGAACCCCGCCGAGAGCACTCCGACCAGCGCAACTGTCAACACTCGCTTCAACATAGGAACTCTCAGGGAACAACTACCGTGTCGCCCGCTTGCAGTTTGATGTTCTGCTCTGGGTGCTTGCCCTTGACTACGTCCTTGTAGTTGAAAGGAAGCCGGGTCTGGCCACCGCCGGAATTCTGGCGGAGAACATAGACTCCTTTTTCCTTTGCGAAATCCAGAAATCCTCCGCCGGTTGCGATGGCATCCAGCACGGTCGTCGTACCGGTCAAAGGGAAGGAGCCGGGTCTGGCCACGCGCCCGAGGATGTTGAACTTCTCGCTGTTGATCTGCTGCACGATGACATTGACATCTGGATTGGTAATGTAAGTCTTCAATTTGGCCGCGATGTCCTGCTCCAGTTGCAGCGGCGTGCGGCCGGCGGCCTGAAGTTCTCCGACCAGCGGTAACGAGATCTTGCCGTCCGGCCGCACCGGAACAGACTTGGAAATCTCCGGCTCTTTCCAGACCGTAATCGCGAGCACATCGCTGCTTCCGATCAGATAAGCGGCGTCGTGAGGCTTGGTCGCGGTCCGGATATCTGCAGTGGAGCTTTCCGCCGACGGGGCTTGCTGCGCCGGGGCCGGCGCAGGGGTAAAGCCGATCACGGAAAGCGCGATCAGCAGAAATCCAGCGCCGCTGACGAGATGTACGCTTCGTTTCATTGCGACTCCATCAACACTGGTAACGGCTCCATGCGATTCACGCGACCGGCGCCCCGGCACCGTGGATTTGTGTGGCTCCGGTTTGCAGGGCGGTATACAAGGCCGCCGGCGCATCGCCAACCTGGACAGGCTCTAGCATCGATTCCACATTGGAGGCGTCGATCTCAACTGCTACCGACTTCGCCAGCATGTCCACGGAAAGCACCAACCGGAACTGGTTCTTCTTGCGAATAAGAATGCCCTCGACTCCCTCGAGCGAGCCCCGGATCACCCGCACCCGGTCTCCGCATCGTAGAAAGGGATGAGGTTCCATACGAAAGGGCCCTTCCACCGTCCGGCGGATCGCCTCGATCTCTTTCTCTGGGATCAGTGCTATCCGATCACCATGAGTAAGAGCCATGTGCACGCCCGGAGTGTTGAGGATCTGGAAGCGTCGACTCAATCCGCCGCGAACAAACAGGTAACAGGGGAAAAGGGGCAGAGAGAGCAGCATCTGCCGGTCCCTCCAGCGGCGTATCGAATCGTAAAGCGGAAGAAATATCTCGAAGCCCTTCGCGGAGAGTACGTCCGCAATCACCTTCTCATGCTGATGGCGCGTGTAGATCGCCCACCAGTGGTGCTCTCCATTGCTGGTGGTGTCAATTGCGTGCGGAGCCGGCATCGTCTCTCTCCACAACTCAGAATCAGGGTTAGATCGAAGCAACGTAGACGTAGCTTCGCCCTGTGGGCTACAGCCCCTGTTTTTTTGTTCCCTGCGCTAGACCCGGCGCCGATCAGAACCCGACTACAGAGCTCTGCCCGGATCATACAGCACGGGCCGCCGCTACTTCTAAAGTGAAGCGCACTTAAAATACGCTTCAATAAATCCAGTGCTTACGTCTCGTGAATCTTGTGAGAAAGCCCTGGTCTATAGTTCCTAAGCTTGAACTGTTTGGGGGAAATCGCAAATACACATTTCGGCTCGCAAAGGGAGATGAATCAGCGGCTATTGTGTATCCCGACAATCTCACAACCGATCCACGCAGAGAACTTTCGGCAAAACATCCGTCGTTCAAAAAAAAAAGCAAACGCCACTGTTTATGTTGGAGTACTGAGAGTCTTCCGGCCGGTCCAACGTACCCGATATTTCTAGGGTCCCGAACAGCCCTCGTCTTTATATTCCAATCACCGCGAAACAGTCACGCCACCCAAACCATTGAGTGCAGGCATTTAGTCATTCATTGCCACTCATCGCCATGCTCGAACAACTCCCGCACCTTCATCAGCCGTGAGCAAAACCGGCTGATCTCTTGCGAAGCTAAGGATAAGTGATTCCAGTCGGAAGGCAAGAGCCCATCGGTACTATAGTGCGATCACCACATAGTGTCATTTCATTGTCACTATAGTTTGATGGAAGGTAACGTACATTGTTTCAGCACCCGCATTCTGCAGGGTTTTGGCAACTAATTTCACTCCCGTCTGCTGCGTGTTGGTTAATGATCTATAAACACGCACAGAAAGCTGTACTCGGCCCGAAAAAGCTGCCCGAAAATCCCCGCCTTGGGTTGTGAATAGCAGGATCTGTCTGGGGTCGATTCGCTCCGGGCATTTAGCGGTGCGCAAACCTTGAGTCCGCCAGTTTGCATCGGAAATCTTACGCAGCGCGTCCAGATTCGGACTTCCCCTCCGCGTAGCCCCCGCACCAAAGGACCGCCGCACTCTCGAATCCGAAGTACCGCGAGTGTTGTGACTGTGGATATTACCGAACCTGTACTCGCCTAGCCCCGTTCCCCCCGCAATCGCCGGAAGATTTTGAGGCTCCCACATCCTGGAGTAAAGGCCCCGGCTGGTGGGCCATGCCGGGCGGGCCTGGCGACCCGCCGGGCCGCCTACGGTACGTTCAATGTGATCTGGTTAGAAGCGCTGCTCTCCACCCCGTTCGCATCCACGCTCTTCACCTCGTACACATAAGTTGTGCCGCTCTGCACGGCACTGTCGGTGTAACTCACCTGGCCGTCCGGCGATGCGTTCAGCATGGTGAACGAACCACTGGTGCCCGTTGAGCGGTAGATGTTGTACCCGGCGACTGGATCAGCCGAACTGGAAGGAGCGTCCCAGTTCAGATCGATCGAATGCTGCACCGCGGTTGCATTGCCGGTGAGGGCAATCTGGGTGGTCGCTCCGGTGCTCGAATTGCTGCTGATCGTCAACTGACCGGTCACTGCGCCGGCAGCAGTCGGATCGAACTGCAACGTCAGCGTGGCAGACTGGCCCGGATTCAGGGTCACCGGCATACTCGCCCCGGAATCGCTGAAGCCCGTACCCTTGAGCGCGGCCGAGCTCACCGTTACCGGCGCCGTACCCGAAGAGGTCAGCGTCAGCGTCTTTGTTGCCGTGGAGTTGACCGGAACATCGCCAAATGCCAAGGATGTCGTGCTGACTTGCAATTGCGCAGTGGCCGTTGCAGTTCCAGTTCCGCCGAGCTGTACCACGCTGGTCCCGCCAGTCGATGAATTGCTCGTGATCGTCAGCTGTCCGGTGGTCTGCCCCGTGGCAGTCGGCTTGAACTGCACGTTCAACATAACGGACTGATTCGGATTCAACGTCACCGGCAAAGTCGCGCCCGAATCCGTGAATGACGCCCCGCTGACAGCCGCCGCGCTGATCGTTACCGGCGCCGTACCGGACGAGGTCAGCGTCACTGGAAGCGTCGCAGTCGAGTTCACAGCTACGTTCCCGAAGGCGAGCGAATTCGTGCTCACCGTCAGTTGCGGGCTTGTGATCGCTGTGCCGTTACCGCTTAACGGGATCGTTGCGGTGCCGCCGGTTGCATCGCTCGTGATCGACAGTTGTCCTGAAGCCGTTCCGGCGGCACTCGGATCGAACTGTACCTGGAGAGTTGCCGTCTGATTCGGATTGAGTTGCAGCGGGAAGCTCGCGCCGGAGACGCTGAAGCTCGATCCCGTTACGTTTGCCGCCGTGATCGTCACGGCAGCCGTACCGGATGAGGTCAGCGTGACCGTCTTGTTGGTGGGCGTATTGAGCGGAACATTGCCAAAATTCAGCGCCGTAGGATTCACCGTCAGTTGCGGAGAGGGGGCCGTCGTTCCACTTCCACCCAGCGAAACGGTCGCCGGTCCGGAGCTGTCATTGCTCGCCACCGTGAGCGTACCGCTGTCTGACGTTTCCGCGGACGGCTCATACGTCACGTTCAACGTCAGTTGCTGGTTCGGCTGCAGAGTGACCGGCAGTGAAGGAGAGCCATCGCTAAACTGCGCGCCCGCCACGGTGATCGCGCTGATCGTCAGCGGAGCATTCCCCGTTGAGGTGAGCGTCAGCGGCCGCGTTACTTTCGATCCAATCTGCACCTGGCCGAAGCTGATGGACGTAGCCGAAAGGGTCAGGTCCGCCGCGGGAACCGCGTCCCCTGTACCGCTCAGCGGAACGTTCGCGGTACCGCCGCTCGCATCGCTCGTCAATGCCAGATTTCCGTTGAACGGAGCCGCTGCATCCGGGCTGAAGGTGATGGAGAGCACCACCTGCTGCCCCGGGTTGAGCGTCGCCGGCCAACCGGTGGTCCCTGCCGGGTATTGCACGGAGGTGACCTCGAAATTCTGACCTGCGATAGCTGCCGACGAGATTGTCACCGGTGCCGTGCCGGATGAGGTCAGTGTAAGCTGCTGGACCCCAGTCGAGCCCATCTGTACATCGCCGAAGTTCAAGCTCGAGTCGCTCAGGGTTAGAGCTGGAGAGCTGGTGTTCGTTCCCTTCCCGCTCAGCGACACGGTCACCGGCGACCCCGTATCGGTTGCAAGGCTCAATTGCCCATTCGATGCTCCGGGTTTTGTCGGATCGAAGACCACGTCAAACGTCACCCGCTGCCCGGGCTGCAGTGTCAGCGGAGCGGAAAGGTTCGCAATCGGAACGCCCGCGTAGGTCGCCGTATAGCCTGCGCCCGTGACGCTACCCCCGCTGATGGTGGCCGGCGCCGTCCCGGTTGAGGTCAGCGTCAGGCTCGTTGCCTCTTGTGTACCGATCGCCACCTGGCCAAAGCTCAGGCTGGTTGCGCTTGCTGAAAGCGAAGGCGCGGTTGTGGCAATTCCCTTTCCACGCATCGGGATGGTAGCCGATGCGTTCGTCGCCGAATTGCTGGAGATCGTGATGCTGCCGGTCGAGTCGCCCTCCGCTGCCGGGCTGAACTTCACCTTCAGCGCCATCTGCTGATTTGGCTGCAGCACCTGGGGCAGCGTCATCGGAGGACCGGAGAACGATCCACCCGCCACCGCAATGGAGTTGATAGTCACTGCGGCTGAGCCGTTTGAGACCAGCGTGATGGTCTTGGATCCGGAGGAGCCCACCGTCACATCTCCGAAATCAACACTCGCAGGCGTCGACAGCGAGGCAGACGTCGTTCCCGTTCCCGTAAGGCTGATCGAGTTTGGGCTGCCTGCCGCGTTGTCGGTCAGCGTGACTGCACCCTTTTGGGCGCCTCCTGCCGATGGAGCAAACGTCAGCGGCAGCGCGACCTGCTGTCCCGGAGCCAAAGTCAGCGGCAGCTGTATATTCCCGGCCGAAAATGCGTCGCCGCTCACGGCAAGCGATTGAATCACAACGGCCGCCGTGCCGCTTGATGTCAGCGTCACGGAGTTCGAACTCTGCGAGCCTGCTGCCACTGAGCCGAAGTCCACCGTGGTGCTGCTCAGCGTGAGCGCTGGAGTACTAGGCGGAGGGGGGGTGGACGTAGCCCCGCTGCCCATCAGGCTGACTGCGACGGAAGACGACCCCGCCGCATCGCTTGCGATGACCAGGCTTCCAGTCTCCGCGCCGGCATTCTGCGGGCCAAAGCTTACTGGTATTGTCAGCGACTGGCCCGGCTGCAGCGACAGAGGCAGCGCGGGTGACTTCATGGAGAATCCGTTGCCGGTTGCGTTGAGTGCGTTGATATCGAGCGCGCCTGTTCCTGTCGAAGTGACGGTGAGCGTCTGCTGCACGTTTCCGCCGATCGGCACGCTGCCGAATTGAAGCGTCGTGCTGCTCACCTGTATGGCAGGGCTGCCCGGTGCGGGCGGAGGAGGAGTGCTCTGCTGCTGTTGCCCCGTACCTGACACCGCGATTGTCGATTGCTGACCGCCGCTTTGGATCACGACCTGCGAGCTGTAGTCCTTCGCGGCTGTTGGCGCAAACGTGACTTTCAGATCCGCCGATCCGCCGGCAGGAATTGTGGTGTTCGCCTGATCGGACGACAACGCGAATGCAGGATCGGCCACCTGCATTCCACTCAGAGTCACGGCACTCAATCCCGCATTGTGGAGCGTGACCGCGGCCGCTTGGCTCTTGCCGACCTGCACTGTCCCGAACGAGACAGAGTTCGGATCCACTGTTAACGGGAGCGTGTTGTACGCGATGCCGCAACCTGCCAGTTGCACGATCGCCAGCAGCGAAAATGCAAGCCAGATGGCGGAAAGCGCGATCGAAGAACGCCGAGCGAACGCCGCGCGGAACAAGGGGAAGGAAATCGGGCTGTTAGCCTTCGGGGGAAAAGCTTGCACTGGCACATCTCCTTCAACTCGACACAAAATCAGAGGAAGAGAGAGCCACGACAGACTGCAGTCCCCGCAGACAAAAGATGTCTGATGAACGGGGGAGGAAGACCCGGAAAGAGATGTGCGGCCTCAGCCGCCCGATATCGAATACGAATACCGTGGCAGCAGCCGGCTATATGTATCTTCGGTAAGTGGGTCGATTAAACCGCTTACCTTTCGAGATAGTGTGCTGTAGATATAAGCGAAACTATATCACCCAAAAGGTGCAGATTTGGCGCGCGGCCGCTGGGAAGACGAATGTCCTGCGCGACCGCGCCAGTGGCCCACTTGCGGCATTATCTGCGGTTGTGGAAATCGGCGGCGTTCAATGTAGATTGTTCTTACTTCGTGAATAGAACAACTGCTCTCTGATATAAATCTTGCCTAAGTGATGGAGCTGGATCAGGATTCGCGCATTCGGAAATATGCGAAAAATAAGTTGGGCTACCCGGAGATCGCTCCGAAATCGAACTTCATTGACAGCACCGGGTTTCAACGACGCACCTGCAGCGGCGGGTTTTGAAGACACACCTGTCTGCCCTTGCCTTCTGCCGGTACTTCGATCTCAAATCACCGCAGGCTACCACTTAAACCGGCCTGAACGAATGATGCTCGGTCTGCCATCGGATGGTAATTCCCAATTTGGGAATATCTCGCAGAATGTGCCATAGAATTTAGGTGAATTCGCTACACTAAGAATAAGCACGCTCTTCGAAAGAGAGCGAAAGCTACAAAAGCCACCGTCGCGGTGGCTTTTTTCATTTGGTCAACTGCTTCGCAAAGAACTGATGTCGCAATTCCGGCAAACCTGTGGGGACCCTGCTCCCGTCACCGTCCGCCAGAAGAATGGCCCGGTATCGCGATGTAAGTCCTTTGTTTGGACACCTTTGACCCTTAAGTCCTTTAGAAGTCCAGACTTGCGTGTCCAGCGGCATCGTATCCCAATGATTCAGCATAGATTATCGGCTCTCCGTGACCGGGGTAGGGGAGGGGTACCCCCAGCAATTTCAGTCTCAAAGGAAAAGAAAAATGTATCTCGAATGCAGACACGTTCGATCAGACAATAGACGCTGCACGGCGGCAGCGATCAAGGACAGCCACTGGTGCTACTATCACACCCGGCTTCATCAGCAGCAGATACTTGTGCATCAGCGCTTAGAAGCCGCCCGCAAACCACGGCTTTCGGATGGAACCTTCGCGTCCGGCGATTCAGCCGGCGATGAAGCGAGTTCCGCCTGCGCCAAGGAAACCGCAAAGCAGCTTGAACAAGCCAGCGAATCGGAATTTAGCCTGCCGCTTCAGATTCCGGCGGCCGATGACAGCGCTTCTATTCAGCTCGCGCTTATCCAGGTTCTCCAGGCTCTTGCCGCCAACCAGCTCGATCCCCGCCGCGCCGGCCTCCTCCTCTATGGTCTCCAGGTCGCCTCCTCCAACGCCAAAAACGTTACCCTCATGAAGACCATTCGTTCCGTCAGTTACACCGAAGAAGGCATTCCCCTCGCCCCGGAGCTGTACGTTCGTGAATGACAAAATCTCCTCGTCTGCCACCGCAACCCAAAGAGAAGGAGGGTGACGACGTAAAAAGCACTCATCATGGTTACAATTAGGCTGTCTGGTATCCGGAGATGGGACTCAGCGGAGGAAGAGGTGGCGTTTGCTTCCTCACGTCCGAGGACATGGTGGACGCGGTAGGAATCGAACCTACAACCTGTCGATTAAGAGTCGAATGCTCTGCCAGTTGAGCTACGCGTCCGGAAGGGTGTTGCGGAGGGTTTCGCTGGGCGCGGCAACAGACTGCCGCTCTAGTTTTTATATCACGCTCGCGCTCAGAAGGTGAAGGCGATGCCGCCGGCAATAGAGCGGTCTGCCTGCGCAAAAAATAGCGTGCTGCCATCCGGTGTAACGAACGGGCAGTATCCCTGCGCAAGGAGATTACGCATGTCGATCACGGCCTGCGTGCCGCCTGGAAGAATGCGCCCCACGCGGATCGGCTGGCGAAGCAGAACGCTCAGATAGGCATCGCTGGCAGGCGAAGCGTAGGGGTTTACCGCCGTAACCGTATCTGCACGTTGCCAGCGGTAGGAGGCACGCCAGTACGTCGCGGTCTTTTGCACATTGCCCTCGGCAGCCATCGTCACCGCGGGCGTGAGGACGGGTTTGAGACTTGTGAGCGTCTGCGCGACGGAGCGCTCTTCCGATGCCGAATCGGAACGAACGTATGGATCCTCCAGCGCGGAGCCCGCCTCGACTTCTCCTGAGATCGCTATCGCAGATCGCATCAAAGGAACGGTCGCGCCCGCTGAAAAGCCGTAGCCCCCATAGGTATTCGCCGCGGTGCGGAAGACCCCCGACACCGGATCGAGGAGCAGATCGCCGGAGGCCGCATCTAGGTCGCTGATATAGCCGCTTCCCTGCACCATCGGGTTCACGGTGCGGTCGTGGAACGCGGCCACCTGCAACGTGGCGCCATGTTCTGCCGTGTGACGGAGCCGGATTTCCTGGTGCAGCCCGTGCTCGAGCGTCGCCCTGCCTGCCCGCTGCGCAACTGGGGGTAGCAGTGTTTCGTCATCGGCAAGTGCCGCAGCATCCTGCGCCATCCGCGAAGTGGCGACCCGGTATGCCAGGCTCGTATCGCCAATGTGCACAGTCAACGAACCGAATGGCCGCCCCACAACCTCGGTCCCACCCTGGACGCCAACCAGTCGCATCGCAACCAATTCATTTCCAATCTCGGCGCGCAACATCGGAGTTAGCTCCGACGTCTCGGCCGTGCGCAGCGTCGCCGCCTGATACCGGCCCGCGCCATATGGTCCACCCGTAAGATCGGGCATATCGGTGTAGGCGGCGACTGTCCGCACAACCCGTCCCGGGCCGATCTCATTTTCATAAGCGGCCATGTAGTTGGCCTGCAGGCCATCGGTCGCATTCAGCGACGTGCGCAGCAGCGTGTGCTCACCCGTGCTGGCCGTGCCCTCATATTCCATGCCGTGCCGGAGTCCGCCATCGCCGAAGTTACGAAGGCCGCCGCTCGTGGTCACGCGCGCGCGACTCTGCACCGGGCCCCGTCCTTCCGAAACCATCACCGGCCCTTCATCGGAAAAGCGGAGCACGGGACGGTTAGTTTCCGACCGCAACGTCCACTTCCAGTCGTCGGCAGGCTCACTCGGAGACCGGCGCTCCGCCGGCAGCCACTGGACAGCGTCAAAAAGCGTGCTCAGCGTGATGTTGGCAATGGTCTTGTGGTGCGCCGCGACGCGCAGGTTCTGCCGCAAGGAGGGCAGGAATGCTTCGTCCGAAGCCTTCAGTTGATAAACGCCGGGAAGCAGGTCCTCGAGCAGGAACACGCCGCTCGCATTCGTGTGCGCGATCGCTACCACGGAAGAGTCTGCCCGCATCAGCTGAACCAGCGCGTCGATCTGCGCAGCGCCATGCCGGTCCCGGACCACGCCGGAAACCGAGGCTGTCTCACTCTGCGCAAGCGCGGGGGCCGCCAGGGCGGCAGAGGCCAGAATCGAACAGGCGATTTGGAGGAACTGCTGTCTCACTGCTGAGTCGCTGCCACCTCATCCGAAAATCGGAGCCAGGGACCTTAGCCGGAAAGATCCCGGTAGAAGCTGCGCTTAGTCTACCGTGAAGGGTGCCGATTCGGCTATTTGCTGCTTCTTAACGCCGTCATTCACCTTTATGGTTACCCGGTACTTGCCGGGGGCAAGACCTGCCAAGGGTACGGAGTGCTCCACCGTCACTTGGTCTGAATTGGGAGAGATCGTCTTGCTCTCCTCCGATGTGTCCAGAACTGTCTTGTTTGTATCAAGATCCACGATTTCATACTGCAGTTTGGCGTCGTTCTGCTTGCTCTTGTCGTCGATGCCCAGGTTATACACCTGCATCCAGAAGTTCAGCTGCTGGTTGCGGTGGAAGCTGGCCGGAGTTGCTGAGCTGTCCATGACACGTGGCCGCACGAAGGTATTCCCCAGGATGAAGCTGCCGGTCCCAATTTGTTTGGACGGCACCCGCTCCATCTTGTCAGCCAGAATCAGCGAAGATGCCGCGAGATTTTCGTCATCAAACTTCGGCACCACGATGCCCTGTGCCCAAACCCCGACGTGATCTGGATTGTTGACATCCTTAATTGCAATGTCGACGCGGTAGTGACCGGGACGGAGTGGCAGCGCTTTCCAGTAGATTTGCGAGGTTTCCAGCGTCTTGGGCAGCAATTCGCTCGGCTGCTCAACCTCCACTGTGTCTTCGAAAGTCTGAGCAATCCGGCCGGTAATCGTAGTCACCCGGCCCAGAATATTGACCTTGCCTGTCGCAACGCCGTCCTTGATGCTGAAGCCGATGTCCTTGTTCTTGATCTGCAGCGTGATGGGAACAAGAACAGTGTCTTCCGTCACCTTTACGTAATCCGTCCGAACGTCGAACGGAAATACCGGACCATTCAGCACCTTGTGCTCGGATATGAAGGCTTCAAGATCCTTGAACTTGATCTGCGGTGCCGCCTGGAGTTTCGCGTACTGTTCGAGCCGATCGAATTCCTTGCTGGAATTCATGCTCGACATAGGCCCGTTGCCCAGCCTCTCCAGCCCGCCGTTAAACCGATCGGCCTTCTTGGCTTGGCCCATCTGTTCGTACATCGTGAGTCCGGCGCCCGGCACGTGCAGCAGGGCGTCCTTCTCGGAGCGGTCCAGCGTCATGTGATAGTCGCCGCACTGGCAGGTGTCGACGAACTCGATATCGATGTTGTCGCCGATACCCTCGATATAGCGGTAGTGCCAGATCTCGAAAGGAAAGGTGGAAGTCTCGCCACCCCCTTCGTCTACGGGGCGCTCGTAGGTGCCTCCGGCAGGATGCGAATCGATACTGTCTGGCTTTCCGTAAGCGATATAGATGTGCCCGCGGTCCGTCTTCCACCCGGGCTTGCCGGCGGCGAAATGCTCGTTCGCATAGGCAATGCGGCGATAGTGCTCCTCGCGAAATTCATTCTCCGGCGAGTCAGGATTCGGGTTGCGGCGCAGCCAGAAGTTCTCAATGAAGGCTTCCCGCTCTTCATCGTTGGACAGGCTCTTGAACGCCTTCATCTCCTGATCGGTGATGATCCAGCGCACGTCCTCGTCCAGCCACTTTTTATAGGGGCCCTTCAGCTCCTGCTTCAATTCCTTCTGCTGCTTGAATTTCTCCTTGTCGCTCAGCGGCCGGTCGAGCGGGTCCTGTGCCGGCTGTTCGACATTGGTGCTTCCATCTGCGGGTGCGGACTGCTGGCCCTGCAGCGTGGGAAGGAAGACGGTGGATGCTGCCAAGGCAAAGGCGCAGATGATGACGCGATGACGAACCGAATACATATGGTTCCGGTGACTCCTGGTCTGTGCGGCTATTTTATGTGTCCGCGAGGGCCAAGGACAACCAGCGGGACAGAAATAGTCACTCCTTCCATTGCTTGCCCGGCTCGCGACAGCCAGAGGTTGGTATCATTGGAGCGCACTTCTCACGCTGACAATGATGCGGGCAAGTTGCGCTTGCGTCGCGCTCCCTGCCTTAAGGGAACAATTCGCCTGTACGAATCGTAGCTCTATCTGCTTCTTAGGAAGATTTTGTCCGGAAAACGAGGATTGGGTCACTAAATGAAACGCAAACGCCTCCTTTGGTTCGGATTGGCTGCCGTCGTTGTGTTGCTCGTAGTGGTTGGAATCGTGGTTGCGCGCGCGCAATCGGGCTACACCAAGGTCGTGACGGGCAAAGCGGTCCGGGAAGACATACTCTCGCAGATCAGCGGCACCGGGCAGGTCAAGCCCAAGGTCTACGCCGTCGTCAGCGCCGAGACCATTGGCCGCATCACGCACCTCTATGTCAAAGAGGGCGATCATGTGAAGCGCGGCGAGGTCCTCGCGACCATGGAAAACGTGCAGCCTGCGGCGGACGTCGCTACGCAGCAGGCCACCATCGCTTCCTCGCGCACGGACCTCAGCTCGTACGCCGCCGCGGAGAAGACGGCAGAAGCGAATCTGGTGAGCGCCAAGGCGACGCTAGAACAGAAGGAACTGGACTGGAAACGCGGCCAGGCGCTTTACGCAAATCAGCTGATACCCAAGTCGGACTACGACACCCGCCAGGCTGCCTATGATGTAGCCGTCGCCGCGGTGGCACAGAATCAGGCCGCGATCATACAGGCAAAAGCCCAGACGCAATCCGCGTCTGGACGCATCGATCAGGCTACAGCGGCGCTGCGGCGTTATAAGGATGTGCTAAACCGCACGGTTGCGCTGGCGCCCTTCGATGGCATCGTCACCGACCTCCCGGTGCGCGAAGGCGAGACTGTGGTCATCGGCATCCAGAACGCGGCGGGCAGCACGCTGATGACAATCGCTGACATGTCCATCGTCACCGCTGAGGTTAAGGTAGACGAGACCGACATTGTGAACGTGAGGAACGGCCAGACTGCCGATGTCACCATCGACGCGCTGCCCGGGAAGGTCTTCAAGGGCCATGTGACCACGGTGGGCGATCAGGCGATCCTGCGCTCCACCGGCATCGCCACCAGCCAGAGCACGACCGGTACCGAAGAGGCAAAGGACTTCAAGGTCGTTGTGACCCTGGACAATCCCACGGATGATCTGCGTCCCGGGCTCTCCTGCACCGCCAAAATCCTCACGGCCGAGAAGAAGGATGTCCTCTCAATTCCCATTCAAGCGCTCACCATGCGGCGGCCCAGCGAAACCGTAGAGACCGGGAAGGACAAGAAGGTAGAAGCAGCGGCCGTCAGCAAGGAGCCGCAGGTTCAGGGAGTCTTCGTCCTAGAGCATGATGGCCGCAAACTGAAGGCGCATTTCTTGCCCGTTAATACCGGCATCACCGGCACGACCGATATCGAGGTGACCAGCGGGCTGAAAGCGGGAGACGAAATCGTGACCGGCTCCTATAAGACCCTGCGCGAACTGAAGAGCGGCGCGCTGGTGAAGCCGATTGATGCCAACGCGGCAGCCGCTGCTGCGTCCACTACTTAGCGCGATCCGCAGAGCATGTGTCGGTGAGCATGCAGGCGCAACCAAGAAGGAGCCCCAAATGGCGGCTGAAACGATGACGGCCACGGAGACTGCGAGCGCTCAACCTTCCCCAAGGGGGGATGTCATTGTCGTCGAGGATCTGTGGAAGACGTATGACATGGGTTCCGAGCAGGTGCACGCGCTGCGCGGCGTCAGCCTGCGCATTCAACACAACGAGTATGTCGCCATCATGGGGCCGTCGGGGTCCGGCAAATCCACGCTGATGAACCTGATTGGCTGTCTCGATAGTCCCAGCAAGGGCACCTACACGCTCAACGGTCATCGTGTCAGCGACCTGAACGATGATGAACTGGCGCGTATCCGCAACCGCGAGATCGGCTTCGTCTTCCAGACTTTCAACCTGCTGGCGCGCGCCACTGCACTGCACAATGTGGAACTGCCGCTGATCTACAACGGCACGCCCTCCCACGAGCGGATTGAGCGGGCCAAGGCGGCTCTGCGTGCAGTGAATCTGGAAGAGCGCATGAACCACAAGCCCAACGAGCTCTCCGGCGGTCAGCGTCAGCGTGTCGCGATTGCCCGCGCGCTCATTAACCGCCCATCCATCATTCTGGCCGACGAGCCTACTGGAAACCTGGACTCGAAGACCGGCGATGAGATCATGGCGTTGTTCGACGAGTTGCATACACGCGGCAACACGATCGTGCTGGTCACGCACGAGCCTGATATCGCCGAGTTCGCGCATCGCGTCGTGCACATCCGGGACGGCGTGATCGACTCCGATGTGCAATCCACGCGCGTCCGAAATCCACACAGCAAGTCGCACAGTTAATCGCTCTCAGCGATTCCGTAGATCGGCCCTCGCAGGGTATCGTTGATGGAAATCCATCGAGGACCCTGCCTTCATGCTTGGAATCGCCTGTCTGTTCGCGGCTGCAGTCGCTTTGCCGCAAACGCTGCCAGAGCAGCCGCCTGCTCCCACAGCCTCATTGACCGTCGCGCAACGCGAGAAGGCGCTGAGCACCGTTTTCTCCGACTACTGGCAGCAGCAGCTGAAGGACTCGCCGGAGTTCGCCTCCACACTGGGCGACAAGCGCTATGACGATCAGCTCAGCGACTATTCGGTTGCCGGCTACAATGCGCATCTCGAACGCGATCGTGCCTTTCTGGACCGGCTTGGAGCGATCGACACCACCGGGCTGCCCGAACAGGAGGACTTGAGCAAAGACCTGCTGGTGCGGAACCTCGTAGAGGAGCAGGAAGAAGCCCGCTTTAAGCCCTGGGAAATGCCGGTCAGTCAGTTCCACGGTTTGCACCTGGAGCTGCCGCAGCTTGTGCCCCAGCTCAGCTTCGATACGGCTGATGACTACGACCACTATGTCTCTCGGCTCAACAAGATTCCTGCTGCCTTTGCGCAGATCACCGACAACATGATGACGGGCATCGACGATAACCGCGTGCCGCCAAAATATCTGCTGGAAAAGGCTTTGGTCCCGGTCAACACGCTTGCGGAGCAAAAGCCGGAGGATTCACCCTTTGCGCTACCACTCAAGAAGTTCCCTGCCTCGATCTCGCAGGCACAACGGGCGGAGATTCGCCAGCAGGTGCTGAAGGCGATCGCCACTCAGGTACTGCCGGCCTATGCGCGTTTCGGGCGCTTCCTGGCGGCGCAATACATCCCGCACGGGCGCACCGAACCCGGCATCTGGTCGCTTTCCGATGGCGACGCTTACTACAAGTTCCTGGTGCGCCGGAGTACCACAACCGATCTGACGCCAGACGCGATCCATAAGATCGGAGAGCAGCAGGTAACCGAGGACGAGGCCCAGATGGCAGTGATCGCGAAGAAGCTTGGCTTCGCGGACCTCAAGGCTTTGCGTGATTCGATCCCAACCAATCCGAAGCTGCATCCGGCGTCGCCCGAGGCGCTGATCGCTGTGTACCGCGGCTACCTCAACGGTATGAAGCCGAGGCTGCCGCAGCTCTTCGGTCGCCTGCCGAAAGCGTCACTCGACGTACAGCAGGTGCCGGATTATATGGCAAAGAACCAGGCACCGGCGTATTACGAGCACGGCACCCCGGACGGCAAGCGGCCCGGCATCTTCTTCGTGAACACCTACGACTACGCGCACCGGTCGCTGACAATGCCGGAGGATATTGCCTACCACGAAGGTCTTCCAGGGCATCACCTGCAGATCTCCATTGCACAGGAGCTGACCGACGTGCCGGAGTTCCGAAAGCATAACTACTACACCGCGTATACCGAGGGCTGGGGGCTCTATGCCGAGCGCCTGGGCAAAGACGTAGGCTTCTACACCGACCCGTACAGCGATTACGGACGGCTGGAAGGCGACATCTGGCGCGCCATCCGGCTGGTGGTCGACACCGGCGTGCATTCCGAGCACTGGAACCGGCAGCAGATGGTGGACTACTTCCATGCACACTCCTCTGTCGACGAGGCGGATGTGCAGGCGGAGGTAGACCGGTACATCGCGATACCATCGCAGGCGCTGGGCTACAAAATCGGCCAGCTCAAGTTCCTGGAGCTTCGGGCGAAAGCGCAGACGGCTCTTGGACCTAAGTTCGACATCCGCGGATTCCACGACACGATCCTCGATTCCGGGGCGCTTCCGCTGGACGTCGTGGAGCAGCGGGTGGATGCGTGGATTGCGTCACAGCAGGCCGGCCGGAGCCCTAAAGCACAGTAAAGTAGATGGATGACGGACCGAATGCAGTCCTCTTCCGAGCCAACCGCTGCCAACAACGTGAACAAGCGCGTGGCCATGCTGGGCGCGGGCAAGATGGGATCGATCCTGATCGAGGGTCTGATCCGCAGCGGGCGTTTCACGCCTGATCAGATCACCGCGACCGTGCAACATGACAACCGCGCGGCAAAGCTGTCCGAGCGGCTGAAGGTTCCGGTGACGACGGACAACGTCGCGGCGGTGCGCGATGCCGACCTCATCTTTATCGGCGTGAAGCCGTTCACGGTAATCGATCTTGTGCGGCAGATCAAGCCGGTGCTGACGCCGGAGAAGCTGATTATTTCCTTCGCGGCTTCGGTGAAGACGAAGGCGATCGAGGACGCGACCGAACTGCTGGGGATGCCGGTGGTGCGTGCGATGCCGAACACGCCGGCGATGCTGGGCGCGGGCATGACGGCGCTGTCCGGCGGCCGCTATGCGACGCTGCAGCATCTGCAACTGGCGGCGTCACTTTTTGAGAGCGTCGGCCGCACCGTGCAGGTGGATGAGAAGCACCTGGACGCAGTGACCGGCCTTTCCGGCTCCGGGCCGGCGTACATCTACATCATCCTCGAGGCGCTGGCCGAGGCCGGCGTCAAAGTTGGACTGCCGCGCGATGCGGCGACGCTGCTGGCGGCGCAGACAACCTACGGCGCGGCGCGCATGGTGCTCGAAACGGGCGAGCATCCGGCGCTGCTGAAAGACGCGGTGACAACCCCGGCCGGGTGCACGGCCGACGGGCTGCTGGAGATCGAAGAGGGCGGCCTGCGTGTGACGCTGATCAAGGCGGTGATGCGTGCGACGGAACGGGCGCGTCAGCTGGCCGGGGGGTAACGTGACCAATCTACCCCCTCCCCCCTACCCCCGGAACGGTGGCGCACAAGTCCTTGCGCTGCAACATGTTAGCCCTGGCCTGGAGGGCTAACTGTGGACTTTTAAAGGACTTAAGGCCTAAAGACTTCCAAACAAAGGGCTTACGCAGCAGTTTGCGCACTGTTCATCGCGGCCGAATTCAAGCTGCTGGCCCTATTCGGCGCTGCCAATGAACGTGCAAAGTGTCTGCTCTTATTTCAGATTAGCAATTTGGATGGGGTGAACTGGCAGGTTTTCCGAGGCGGGGGAATCGGTGGTAATGCCGTGTCCCATATCGCTGCGAGATGCGATGAGTGCGTCGGCGATTTGTCGTAAATCAACAATCGCACCTGGGGACATGCCTCTGTGTCGTCAGCAATACCTCTCGATGAGTAAGGATGATGCGAACGGACTTTATTTTGAGATGTCGGGAGCTGAAGTCTCACGCGGAGGCGAAAAGTGGAAGGCACGCTTGATGTCATCGTAGCGGGCCTCGGGGCGATGGGAAGCTCTGCTGTTTACCACCTCGCGAAACGAGGTGCAAAGGTGCTGGGCTTAGAGGCTCGCACCGCAGCCCACGATCAAGGGTCGTCGCACGGAGAGTCTCGCATCATTCGGCAGGCTTATTTCGAGGACCCAGCTTATGTTCCGCTCGTGCTTCGTGCTTATGAGCTTTGGCAGGAATTAGAAGCTGAAAGCACCGAGGAACTGCTGAATGTCACAGGTGGCGTCGCGATTGGATCGCTCCAAAGCGGCCTTATTACCGGGTGCTTGAAAAGTGCCCATTCACACGGGCTTGCATATGAGTTGTTGCATGCGTGTGAGATGAAACGACGTTTCCCTCAGTTTGCCCTGGCGAAAGATGAAGTAGCGTTTCACGAAGAGAAAGCCGGCTACCTGAAGCCCGAAGAATGCATCAAGCAGCATTTACGGTGTGCGTCGAGGAGAGGAGCAGATCTACATTTCGAAGAGCCAATCCTCTCATGGACGGCTTCCGAATCGGGAGAAGGCGTAAGCGTCGTTACTGAACACCGGACTTACCAAGCCAAGTGCTTAGTCCTTTCGGTGGGGCCCTGGACGAACGAGTTTGTTCCAGGACTTCCGGTGCCCCTGACCGTCTCAAGACGAGTCATGTTTTGGGTTCGCCCCACTGTGCAACCTTCTGCCTTCGACAGGAAAACTTTTCCTATTTTCTTGTGGGAGCCAGAGCAGGGCCCCTTGTTTTATGGCTTCCCACGAATCGATGTGACCGGTGACCCGAAGATCGCCATCCACTCCGGAGGCGAGGATTGCACCCCGTCAACGATAGACCGGAGGATCCATCCAAGCGATGTGGCGGCAATCCGGTCCGCAATCGAATCCAGGATTCCGGCGCTCAACGGAGAGATTTCTCGCGCCACCACCTGCATGTACACCATGACCCCCGATCAGCACTTCATCATCGACGTCCATCCGCGGTATTCCCAGGTCAGCATCGCCGCGGGTTTTTCGGGTCATGGATTTAAATTTTCTTCGGTCGTAGGCGAGATACTCGCTGATCTTGCGAGAACACGACATACTTCAAGTGATATCGCTCTGTTCTCAAGCTCCCGTTTCAGCGACGGCAGGCCGCGGAATTAGCTCGGCGTTTGCCGAGTCGCATGCATCGGCACGACTGATTCTCAACCGGCGCGCACAGAACCTGGCACCCACTGGCAGAGTGCATTTCCCCATGCGCTGCCCACTCGATCGACTCGTCACGGGAAGACTCGCACTGTATAGTGAGGGCCGGAGGAAGGCGGATGGATCGACGGCGTTTTCTTTTGACGGGGAGTGCGGCGGTTGCAGCGCCATTTGTTGCGCGCCGGGCAGAGGCTTTTTTACGGCCGAGCGGAGAAAACGTTTCTTATAGCCAGCTCCCGCTGCTGTTTGGCGCCGACTACTACCCGGACCAGACACCGGGGAGCCTGTGGGACGAGGATGCCCGCCAGATGGCGGCCATGGGCATCACCAATGTGCGCATTGCCGAGTTTGCCTGGGCGCTGATGGAGCCGAAAGAGGGCAGCTACGAGTTTGCCTGGCTGAACCGGTCGATCGGTATCCTTCACGCGCACGGAATCGCGATCATTCTCGGTACTCCCTCTGCGGCGCCGCCACCGTGGCTGACGCTGAAGTATCCCGAGGTGCTGATGGTCAACGACCACGGCGTTACGTTGAGTCCCGGCACGCGCCGCTTCACCTGTCCGACGAACACAACCTATCGGCGTCTGTCGCTCGCCATGGCTACGGAGATGGCGAAGACGTTTGCGAAAACTTCCGATGTGATTGGCTGGCAGATCGATAACGAGCTAACGCTGGGCGAGTCCGGCCGCTGCTACTGCCGCTATTGCCGCGAGGGTTTTGAGCAGTGGCTGCGCAAGGAGTACGGCTCGCTCGATGCGCTCAACCAGGCATGGGGCACGGTGTTCTGGAGCAATACGTACACAGACTTCGCACAAATTCCGGTGCCGCTTCCCTCAGGCGCGCCGCCGAATCCGGGACATGCGCTCGACTACGACCGCTACCAGAGCTACGCGAATGTGTCGTTCCTGGAAGAGCAATTGGCGATGCTGCGCAAGGAGTGCCCTGCCCACTTCATCACCACGAACAATGTCGGCCTGGTCGACACCATCAATCAGCGCGACCTGTACCGGGATCTGGATTTTGTCGCGTCAGATAATTACCCGGGATTTGCCGCGTTGTATCAGGGCGAATCCAGTGGGGGGCCGGAGACGATTGCGCCGACAATTTCGTTTGGCCACGATGTTTCGCGAAGCGTGAAGGATGGCAAGCCCTTCATGATCATGGAAGAGCAGACGGGCAAGGCGGGCCAGCCGACGTTTTCGCCGCAGCCGGAGCCGGGACAGTTGCGCCTGTGGTCTTATCAGGCAGTTGCGCATGGTGCGATGGGAATTAACTACTTCCGCTGGGACACGGCGGACTTTGGCGCGGAGGAGTATTGGCACGGCCTGCTGCGGCATGACCGGTCGCACAGTCCAGGATTCGACGAGATCCAGCAGACGATGAGCGAACTGAAGGCGCTGGGCCGCGATGCGCTGATGGCGCCATACGAAGCGACGCTGGCGTTGTGCTTTGACTACAGCGCCGATTGGGCGCTCGGAATTCAGCCGGGGCAACCGAAGCTGAAATATATGGGCGAGCTGGTGCCCTGGTATGGCTCCATCTCAGCCTCGCATGCAGGCGTGGACATCGTGGACGCTACGCAGGATCTTTCGCGATACAAGGTGGTGTGCGCGCCGGTGATGTACATCGTGAGCCCGGCGCAGGCCGATCGCATTCGCGCATACGTGCAGGGCGGCGGAACATTTATCGCGGGCTTCCGGCTGGGCGTGAAGGATGAACACAGCCGGATCGTCGCCACGCCGCTGCCGGGGCTGCTGCGCGATGTGATGGGCGTCGAGCTGATTGACTATCAGCCGATCTATTCGGAGAAGCAGGCAGTGGAGTTCAAGGGAGCGCTTGCGGGCGCGAACGCGGAGTGCCGCATCTGGGCAGACATTCTCGCTCCGCAAAAAGCCGAGGTGCTGGCTGCTTATACGGACAGGGCGTATGCAGGCAAGGCGGCGATTACGTCGAATACATTCGGCAAGGGTAGGGCGATCTACCTCGGCGCGCATCTGGAGCCTGCCGACCTGGCCCGAGTGCTGCTGACGCTGTTTGCGCAAGCAGGGGTGCCGCGGGCAGTGGAGGCGCCCCCGGGGGTGGAGGTGACGACGCGGCGTACGACACAGGAAGCAGGGCGGCGCGCCTGGACCTATCTGATGAATCACACCTCGAAAACTCAATCTGTCACGCTTACAGGCACGTATACGGATGCGCATGACCGCGCAACGGTATCGGGGCCGGTGCAGCTTGAGCCCTACGGAGTGCGCGTCCTTTTGTCGGCTTAAGCCGGCCGGGCCATCGGTGAAGGTGTGCTCCTCATTCCATGCGCAGGGCTTGTGCGGGATCAAGGCGGCTGGCTCGCCACGCGGGAAGGATGGACGCGAAAGCGGCGGTAACGGCGAGCACAACGACGACGGTTGAGAAGACGGTCCAATCGAAGGGGCTCATGCCGTAGAGCATCGTGCGCACAAGCTGTACGACCACGGCGCCCCCGCCGAGACCGGCGATGAGGCCAATAAGAACAGGTGCGAGGCCGTCAGTGAGGGTGAGACGCATGACTTCAGTCCGTTGCGCGCCCAGCGCCATGCGGATACCAAGCTCGCTGGTGCGCTGCGTGACGAGATAGGAAAGCACGCCGTAGAGGCCGACGGCCGCGAGCACCAAGGCGATGATGGCGAATGCGAGCACGAGGATGGAGTTGAACTGATCCTGCAACGTGGCGACTCCGATGTTCTGGCGCATGGTGAGGATGTCGCGGATGGGGAGATCGGCGTCGAGTTGGCTGAAGATCTTCTGGATGGGCATGGCGAGCGATTCGACATCGACCCCAGGCTTGCCGCGAACGGCGAGGCCGACACCGCCGTAGTGTCCTGACAACAGAGGCATGTAGAAGGTGGTCCTGGTGGGCTGCGTAATCTTCCAGCGGGTGTCGCCGACGATGCCGACGATTTCGTAGTTGTTCGTGCCGAGATCATCTCCACCGATATGGCGGCCAATGGGGTCTTCGCCGGGGAAGTATTGTTTTGCAACCGATTCGGTAATGATGGCGCTTTTGGCGTGTTCGAGACGCTCGTCATTGCGAAAGTAGCGGCCGCGAAGGAGCGGGATCTGGAGCGCGGCGAAGTAGCCGGGATCAGCGCCACGCCACATGAGGTCGATTCCCTGCCCTTTGGGCAGCGGCGGATGTTCGGGAATGCTGATCAAGATATCGCCACCCCAGCCTTCCCCGGGCAGTGCGGTGGACATACCGGCTCCGGCGACCCCGGGAAGCGCGCGAACGCGGCTTAGAAGCTGCTCGAACAAGGCGACCTTCTGCGTGGGCTCGTTGTAGTGCTCATCGGGAAGGCTGAACTGCATGGTCAGAACGTTGTCGACGGCGGAGCCGAGATCGCGGGTGCGGAGTTGCTGATAGCTCTTGAGCAGCAGGCCGGCGCCCAGAAGAAGGATCACGGTGAGACCTACCTCCGCGGTAAGGAGCACTTTACGCAGCTGCGCGCGGCTGCGACCGCCGCTATGCGAGCGCGAGGAGCTTTGCAGCGATTCGAGAAGCTGGCCGGCGTGCAGTCCGAGCGAAGGGAGAAGTCCGGCTACGAGGCCGGTGAGCGTGGAGATGGCGACGACGAAGACGAGGGCCGACCAGTCGAGATGAATCTCCTGGGCGCGGGAGATATCGATCTTCGAGTGTTGGAGCCAAGCGAGCGCGGCCCAGGCGAGCAGCAGGCCGAGCGCGCCGCCGGCGCCGGAGAGGACGAGGGATTCGGTGAGGTGTTCGCGAATGAGCCGCCAGCGGCTTCCCCCGAGCGCGGCCCGGATGGCGAGGTCTTTCTGCCGTGCGGCAGAACGGGCGACCAGCAGGTTGGCAACGTTTAGGCAGGCGATGAGCAGGACGCAGATGGTGGCCGCGAGGAGAGCGTAGAGCGGCGTTTTAAAATCTTCGACGGTGTCGTCGAGCAGTGAGCGGCCGATAGCGTGGTTGTGCACGGAGGGATCGGGATGCGCGAGTTTGACGTGGCGCTCGACGGCGTCAGTTTGATTGACCAGGCCAGCCAATGTGGCGCCGGGCGCCAGGCGCGCAGTGACATAGAAATTATGGTCGCCGAACGCGCTCATCAGATCGGATGGCGCGTCACGACCGGTAGGCGTCCATAGTTGATCTTTGGGCCAGGGGTAATCGAAGGATGCCGGCATGACGCCGATGATGGTATGCGGCTTGGCGTCGAGATAGATGGTTTTGCCCACGATGGCCGGGTCGGACGCGAAACGCCGCTTCCAGAAGCCGTCCGAGAGGATGGCGGTGGGGGTCGCGGAGGGCTGATCGTCGGAGGCGAGGAAGTCTCGGCCGAGCGCAGGCGCGACGCCGAGGATGCGAAAGAGATTCCACGAGACCCACGCGGCGCTGACGGATTCCGGCAACTGGCCGCCGCCGGCGGAGACGTTGTAGTTCTGCCAGGGTGAGACGAGGGCCATCTGTGCAGTTTTCTGCGTGGCGCGCTGCCACTCCTTGAAGACACCGGCAGCGACAGGCATCCAGGTTGAGGGGCTGTGACTGACGGTTTCGGTTTCGTAGAGGGCGACGAGGCGCGAGGAGTTGGGATACGGGAGCGGGTTGAGCAGGACGGAATTGACAACGGTGAACAGCGCGGTGGTGGCGCCGATGCCGAGGGCCATGACTAGGATGGCGGTGAGGGTAAAGCCGGGAGTGCGGGCGAGCGTGCGGACGGTGTAGCGGAGATCCCGCGCGAGATTTTCGAAAGGGGCGACGCTGTTCTGCTGCCAGATGTCTTCGTGGACGCGGCGCCCGGAGCCGAATTTGATGCGCGCCTGTCGGTCGGCTTCTTCCGGACTCAGGCCGCGGGCCATGTTCTCGGCGCGCTCTTCGTTGATATGGGCGGCGATTTCGCTTTCGAGTTCTGCGTCCTGGCGGCGGCGGCGAAAGAAACGAAGCCAGTTCATTCTGCACCTTCCTCGGTTACCCTTTCGCCCATGACGAGCGCGATGGCGCGGGCCATCTGACGCCAGCGACTGGCCTCCAGCGTGAGGCGACGACGGCCCGCGGCAGTCAGGCGGTAGTACTTGGCCTTGCGGTTGTTTTCGCTCGCGCCCCAGTAGGAGGAGAGCCAGCCCCGGTTTTCCAGGCGATGCAGGGCAGGATAGAGCGAGCCCTGCTCGACTTCGAGAACATCTTCAGAGTTGCGTTCGATGACTTTGGCTATGGTGTGGCCGTGGGCGTCGCCCGTGGAGAGCGTGCGCAGGATCATCATGTCGAGCGTGCCCTTGAGCATCTCGCTCGAGAGTTCTTCATTGCGAGCCATTCGGGGTTGCAACCCTCCACTCGAAGTCCTATGGGAGAGGAGTCTACACCACTCGGACTTCGAGGGGAAGGCCACTTTCGGATGCCCCGCGCTCCGCGTGCTGGTTCTTCGGGTAGCTGAACTGCCGGCGGGCATATCGTGGCTGGCCGCGACAAGTTTCGGGCACATCTTTCCGTCGGCTTCCCCGGATCTTCTTTACTCCTGCTTGGTAGACTCTGCTTGAGACACATCAAAGGCTACGCATGTCCACGACTCCGAGGCAGGCTCCTCCTCTTTTCAGCCCCGAACCCGCGCCGCGCGGGCGCAACCTGACGGCCCTGTGGCTCGTCGCGCTGGGCGCGACATGCGCCGTAGCGCTGGGGCTGCAGATTTACCACTTCTGGCCCTTCATGGCGAATGGCGCCTACGCTTCCCCGCACCTCGGCCAGCGGCTGCTACCGGGGCATGGATTGACTACGAACGATCTGAACCCGGCGGTGGAAGGGCACAGCAATTTGCTCTGGGTTTGGCTGTGCGCCGGATTAGGCGCGCTCGGCATGAAGCTGGAAACCGCGGCGCGCCTGCTGGGCATTGTGAGCACCGCCGCTGGCATTGTGGCCATCGCTGCGCAGGTGTACCGCGATTATCCGGCAAAGGTGAAATTCATCTCAGCGGTCGTCGGATGTCTTGCGCTGTGTTTGAGCGCGCCGGTGGCCGTGTGGGCAGTGGGTGGGTTGGAGCAGCCGCTGCTGTCGGCGCTGCTCGCGTGGACGGCGTACTTCGGCATTCGCTGGGTATCGGCAGCGAAAGGACGCCGACGCGATGCCGATGTGATGGGCATCCTGCTCGGGCTGGCGGTGCTGACGCGAGCCGATGCTGCGCTGTTCACCCTGCTTTTTTATGCGGGCGCCGTGCTGGCTGAGGGCGTACGGACGCGGACGCTGATTGCGCGCGCGCGGCTGTTGCCTCTGCCCATCCTATTTTTTGTCGCGCAAGCAATCTTTCGCTACGCGTACTACGGCACGTGGATGCCGAACACAGCATATGGAAATGGAGCGCTTGCGTCGCACCGGCTCTACAACGGGCTGCTTTACGACATATATGGGGCCGGCTCGGAGATTGTGTTTCTGCTGCTGGCGGTCGTCGGATGTATCGCGCTCTCGATTGCGGGGAAAAAGCGGCAGGTGATCTTGCTTGCGACCATCTGCGTGGGTTGGTTGCTCTATGTCATGACCATCGGCGGAGATGCTTTTCCGTCCTACAGGCACTTTGTTCCGATGATGCCGCTGATGGGTTTTCTGATTGCGGGATGCGGACTGCTGACATTGGCCGCGCCCTTCCGCTTTTCGATGGCGCGCGTCATCATCTTCCTTTTGCTGACGCTGCTGGTACTGACGTCGGACCTGTGGGCCACGCCCGTGTTGTGGGAGCGTCCGGGTGCGGCTGTCGGCATCTTCCTGCATACCGGGTTCACGGCAAGGAATCGGATGCTGGTCTCGGATGCGGAGTAGATCGCACGCTCCTATGCTGATCCGGAAGGTGATTCGGACGAGGAGACGCTTTTCGTCTGCTTCTCCGCAGCAGCGGCATTGGGAGCACCGGAGTCGCCGGCCTTCGCGGAATCCTCGCCGGCGGCAGAGGTCTGCGTGAGGTAATGAACGATGACGGAGATGCGCCGATTCGACGGATCGAGCGGATCACTGGGAACACGGAGCTGGCGATCCGCGAAGCCCCGCACCTGCGAGATCTGCCCGGTACGCAGGCCGGCATGCTCCATCAGGCGCCGCGCCGCATTGGCGCGATCCGCAGATAACTCCCAGTTGCCGTAGCCGTTCGCGTCGGCATACGCACGGGCGTCGGTGTGACCTTCGACCGAGATAAAGTTCGGCACACCGCCAAGCTGATGTGCCAGCAGCGCAAGGGTGGTGCGGCCGTTTTCGTTCAGGGTAGCGCTGCCGGTCTCGAAGAATGTGCCGTCGCGCGACTCGATCAGTTCAATGCGCAGGCCTTCCGGCGTGATCGTGATCTCGATCTGCTTCTTAAGCCTGACCAGCGCGGGATTGCTGGTGACCTGCTGCTCCAGCCGCGCTTTCAGGTCGCGCAGGTCGTCGTGTGACAGCGCCAAGGCGTCACCGGCGCCGGCACGGTCGGTGCCGATGGTCGTTGTGCTGCCGCGAGGGTCGTTGAAATAGCCGGCGATCGCCTTGCGCATGTGGTCACTCGAATTCATCAGCCAGAGCACGATAAAGAGTGCCATCATCGCGGTGACGAAATCGGCGTAGGCAACCTTCCATGCGCCGCCATGATGAGCAGCGTGCGCGACGCGTTTGCGCACTACGACGATAGGTCGTTGCGGGACAGGCTGCGGCGTCATGCAGCCTGTCCTTCGTCACCATCGGCGGGGGCCGCGGGCGCACCGCCGCCACGACATACCTGGTCCACTTCCGCGAAGCTGGGACGCACGTGGAGCGGGATGGCGCGGCGGCCGATCTCGATGGCGATCTGCGGGGGAGTTCCTTTAATGGCGGAAAGCATGAGCACGCGCAGCATGTGGGTGAAGCAGCGTTCTTCGTCTGCGGTTTTGGACATCTTGGCGCCAATCGGGCCAACCAGTCCGTAGCAGAGCAGGATGCCGAGGAAGGTGCCAACCAGCGCCGCCGCGACCTTGTGACCGATCTCCGCCGGCGGACCGCCTAGCGCGCCCATTGTGATCACGACGCCAAGCACGGCGGCGACGATGCCCAAGCCGGGCAGCGCATCAGCGACTGTCGTGAGTGCGGAGATCGGCAGGTTCGCGTCATGATGCTGCACCTCCATGTCCAACTCCATCATCTGGTCGATGTCGAAGGCCTCCACACCTCCGGTGATCATCATGCGCAGCGTGTCACAGACAAAATCACGCGTGTGATGGTCTTTGAGAAACGCGGGAAACTCGGCGAAGAGTTTTGACTCTTGCGGCACCTCGATGTCCTGCTCGATCGCGAGATTGCCTTCGCGCCGCGCCTTGGTGAGAACGCCGAACATCATGCGCAGCGTTTCCAGATAGCGGGGCTTGCCGTAGCGCGATGCCCCAAAAACGCCGCCGATGCCCGCACCGATGCCCTTGAGCGTATGGATGGGGTTTGCGATCAGCAGCGTGCCCAGCGCCGCACCGCCGATGATGAGCAGCTCGGCCGGCTGAACCAGCACCAGCAGGTTGCCCTTCTCCATAAGGTAGCCACCCAGCACCGCGCCGAAGACTACAAGAATTCCGAGGATGGCAAACACGCGAGAAACACTCCGACGGCAGGGATGGGCGGCCGCAGGGGACGCCGCCAGGAGTTTTATCGGCAGGAATCAGGGAAAGTATGAGGGGTCAGGAGCGCGCAGCGGAGGTAACCGGATCCGCGGGTTCCTGTTGCCGCGCTGTGTACTCCCGGTCAAGCAGGGACATGAGTACGAGCGTGTGATAGTCGCCATCACGCAGCACCGCCTCGCGCATCGCGCCTTCCTCCCGGAAGCCGTACGCTTCGTAGACTCGGCGCGCACGCGTGTTGGTATCGAAGACATCCAGCCACAGGCGATGGGCGCGATGATGGACGAAAGCACGCGACGTCACATGTTCGAGCAGCGCTCTTCCCAGGCCGCGATTCGCCGTACGCATGGCGATTCGCTTGAGGTGAAGATTGCGGTGTTCGTTTTCCGCTCCCTGGAGAATTGCAAAGCCTTCCACCAGACCCGTCGCATCGTGCACCACGAAGTATTCGTTGTCCGGGTTCTTCATGGCACGAAGGTGCTCTTCTGCGGTCCAGGCGCCGATGTAGCTGCGGTATTCGGGTATCTGCTCGATCGCGACGATCTGCGATACATCGTCCGGCAGCGCCGCGGAGATATCCATACCGGCAGCATACCGCAGGTTTTCGTCAGAAGCGTCCGCGGAGCCGGTTCATCTCCTCGCGATCGCGGCGCGATAACTTGCCTTCGCGCAACAGGCCCTGTTGCAGCATCGCGCGGCGCTCTTCGGCAATCTTCAGGCGCAGTTCGCGGCTCTCATCCGGCTCGTGATAGAGCGCCTGCGCCACGGCGGCGGGCCCGCGCATCTCGCTGACGGCGCGCACCTCGATGTGGAAGTCGCCTGCTTCCGTACGGATGTGCAGACGATCCCCTGGATGTACCTCGCGCGATGGCTTCGCCTCATGGCCGTTCGAGACAATACGGCCCAGCTCACAGGCCCGCGCGGCAAGAGCCCGCGTTTTGAAGAAGCGCGCTGCCCACAGCCACTTGTCTACACGTACACCGCTTCTGCTCCGCAGATCACGCTCAACAGCACGCACACCGGTCATGACTTGATTGTCGTACAGCACGGTATCCGAGGAGGGAACCTAGGAGTGACGCACCATTCGGAGAGAATTGAACTCTCCTCATCAGCCTCTCGGAATTTTGTCTCAACCTTGAGTCCAGCGCAGCAGCAGATTCCCTGTCCAGATATACGACCGCATTTGGATGCGTCCGCAGGATACTCGCTGGACAATCAGGCGAGATCGGACCGTACAGGGTGCGCCGTATGATGTTTGCCTTTCTCATTCCCAGGGCAGGTCGGGTGTCGCGACCAACGCACGCAGGGTGTCCAGTTGCGAAGCTGCAGCGGCAAAGATCACCCCAATGCTGGCTTCTTCGCGGCTGAGACTACGAAGCGCGCCCGCGGCAGCCTCGGCCGCCGCTTTTCCGGTGGCGTTCCTCGTGGGATAAACTTCCACCTTCAGGGCTCTGAACCGAAGGTGCCGGATTTCCTCACTTACCGTCATCTGCGAAACCGTTGTCCAATTCGAAGCGTATCGGTGAACCGTGGCGACCGGCTGCTGGATGTATACAGCCAACAGTCTTTGTGCAGCCTCCAACCGTCAGGGAGGTCTCCCGATGGACAGACGTACGTTTGCGGCGGTGCTGGGTGCGATAGGACTGGGTTCGGTGCGCGCTCTGCCTGAAGGCGCGGCGCCGGGTGACAGCGGGGCGGACGATCCGGAGATTCTGCGGCTCTCACGCAATGGATGGATGCCGAACAATGAACATCTTCCGGTGCTGCTCTATCGGGGCGTCATGCGGACTAAGGGAGATGATGCCGCGTCACGCTTCGAGAAGATCTTCGAGCGGAACGGATGGCCCGCGCAGTGGAGAGATGGCGTCTATGACTTCCATCACTACCATTCCACTGCACATGAGGTGCTCGGCTTTGCACGCGGCTCGGCGCGGGTGATGCTGGGCGGCCCGAACGGGCACGAAGTCACGGTGCAAAGTGGAGATATCGCGGTGCTGCCGACCGGCACCGGCCATTGCCGGCTGGAAGCGAGCGCTAATTTTCTGGTAGTAGGCGCCTATCCGCGCGGGCAGAACTGGGACATCTGCCTCGAGGCGCCGGATACGAAAGCAATTGCGCGAATGGCTTCCCTGCCCTTTCCGAATGTCGATCCCTGGGCGGGCGCGGGTGGCCCGCTTACGCACTTGTGGCGCGGCTAGTTTGAGGCGGATGCCGGCGCGGTCCTGGCAGATCCCGCAGCGGGTTCATTTTCTGGCTCAGCGCCGTTGATCGGGAGATAGACAGTAAACTCTGTCCCCTGCGGGCTCGACTTCACTGCGATCTCGCCGCCGTGTTTCGAGTCGACGATGCGGCGTGCGATATCCAGGCCGAGGCCTGTGCCGCTGCCCACCGGCTTGGTGGTGAAGAAGGGCTCGAAGATGTGCTTCTGGTCTTCCTCGGAGATGCCGGAGCCGTGGTCGCCGATGCTGACCGCGATGCGATCTCCGTCGCGGCGGGTGCGGATGGTGATCTCCCCGCCCTCGGGCGAAGCATCGATGGCATTGTCGAGCAGGTTGGTCCATACCTGGTTGAGGCCGGGCGCGGAGTTTTCCAGCGGCGGCAACTCGGATGCAAAGTGCTTGCGGAGGACGATGCCCTTGTGGCGCAACTTATGACCGAGGATGATCAGGGTGCTATGCAGGCTCTCGTGGACATTCAGAGAGCTGCCGACCTTGCCCTCATAGGCGTATTTCTTTACCGCGACGACGAGGTCGGTAACGCGGGCGATGCTGGATTCGATGGTAGAGACGAGCTGGATATTGGAGATGACGGACTCAAGCCAGTTGAGGGTGTCGGAGAGGTCCTGCCCCTCAAACACCTCGCGTGTGCATCCCAGCCGCTCGGCATCCATGCCCATTTCGGCGAGGCCCGGCGCGATCCGCCAGGCGTTTTCCACGCCGGCATTCTCCAGCCACTCGGCCAGAGCCTCTTCGCGATCCGATTGCTCAAGCGAGCCCATCAGCACGCAGCAGTCGCGGCGCATGGCCTGCTGCTGAAGGGACCGCATGCAGTCCAGCTGGCCCTGGCTCTTGGGTTTGTTGGTAAAGCGGAGCCCGATCTCCTGCATTCGGGCAAGGTTTTCCCGCAGCTGCGAGGCTGCCCGTAACGCGGCCGCGCCAGGGTTGTTGAGCTCGTGCATAAGGCCGGCAGCGAGCGTGCCGAGGGAGGCCAGCTTTTCCCGGTGGACCGCGTTGACTTGATAGGATTCCAGCCGCCGCGCCATGTTGCCGAGAATGGCGGCACGAACCCGCGGGCAAGAGAACATGAGCTGCCAGAAGGACTCTTCATCGAAGCGGACAAGACGCGCAGCTGCCGTCGCAACCATTGAGTAGGTGGACTGCACCCCTTTGAGCAGGGGCATTTCCCCAAATGAGTCTCCGGCGGTCTGCGGGAAGATTTGCAGTGGCTCGCCCGGCTTGCCCTCCTTGCGGAGCTCCACTTCACCCTCGAGCAAGACATAAAAACCGTCGCAGGTGGAACCCGGCGGCGCAATTTCAGCGCCCGGTCCCGCTTCGATCAGCTCGACGCTGCGGAGACAGGTGAGGTTGTCCTCCGTCATTTCGGCAAAAACAGGCACCTTTAAAAGATCTGCGTAGAGAGGCGCAGAGGGAACGCGCTGGATGCGAAGGCTGGTTTGGTCACTGCTCATGCGGGTTAGAGTTGCGTCTTGTTCCTTTCCTTGCATCACTTCAGCGAGCTGCCATGTATTGATGGATGAACTGTACCGCAATCGACCCTTCGCCAACAGCAGAAGCGCAGCGCTTTATAGAACCATGGCGTACATCTCCTGCGACAAAGACGCCCGGGACGCTCGACTCCAGCAGATAGGGCTCGCGCTGCAACTGCCAGCTCCGGGCGAAACTCGGACATCGCTTCAGATCGCTTCCACTCAAGACAAATCCTCGCTCATCCTTCAACACCTCCGGTGGCAGCCAATCGGTCTTCGGCTCCGCGCCGATGAAAATGAACAGCCCGGTTGCATTCACGGTCTGGTCCCCATCGGGCCGCGCAATGCGCAATTGCTGGAGATGGCCGTTACCGATGGCTTCGATCACCTTCGAGCCGGTCCAGACCTCAATATTGGATTCACGACCGATCTCATCGATTAAGTATTTCGACATGCTGCTTTCGAGGGATGGGGCACGAACCAGGATGACAACGCGGCGCGCATATTGGCTGAAGGCCAGGGCTGCCTGTCCGGCGGAGTTGGCGCCACCCACCAGGAAGACTTCCTCGTCCTTGCAAGAGCGGGCCTCGGCCAGGGCTGCGCCGTAGTAGATGCCGGCCCCGGTAAGTTGTTCCACACCCGACACATCCAGCCGCCGCCAGTCCACCCCGGTGGCAATCAGGCAGGTCTGGGCGGAGACTTCGCGGCCGTCACCCAGGCAGACGAAGTGGTAGCCCTGGTCGGAGCGGATGGAGGCTGCGCGGCCGGAGAGGAATTCGACATTGAAGCGCATCGCCTGCTGATAGGCACGCTGCGCCAGCTCCGCCCCGCTAAGGCCAGTCGGAAATCCCAGATAGTTCTCGATGCGCGAGCTGGTACCTGCCTGCCCTCCGGGAGCTTCCTGCTCGATGACCAGCGTCCGTAGGCCCTCGCTGGCCCCGTAGACGCCGGCGGCGAGACCAGCGAGACCGGCGCCCATCACAACCAGATCGTAGACATCCTGTGAAGGCTGCGTGCGCAGACCGATGCGCGCGGCGAGCTCGGTCTGCTCCGGCTGCTGCACGTAGCTGCCGTCGCGGAAGAAGAGCACGGGCAGCTTCGGATCGCTGATGCTGTTCTGCGCCAGCAGTTCCTGGGCTTCGGGCGAGCTCTCCACGTCGAGCCAGACATAGGGAACGTAATTCCGGGTGAGGAACTGGCGAACCTGGTGATCCCGCAACGCATACCGTGCTCCAACCACGCGGAGACCTTCAAAGGGCGCTTTGTGCGTGTCACACCAGGTTTCGAGCAGGTCGTCGATAACCGGGTAGAGCTTCTCCTCGGGCGGGTCCCACGGCTTGGTCAGATAGTAGTGAATGCGCGCGGCGTTGATGGCGCGGATCGCTGCCTCGGTATCGGAATATGCGGTGAGGAGAGCCCGTTTCGCGTTGGGAAAGATCTCGATCGAGCGCTCAAGCAGCTCGGTCCCGTTCATTCCCGGCATCCGCTGGTCGGACAGGAAAAGCGCGACGCTTTCCGAACGCTGCTTCAATTGCCTCGCCAGATCGAGTGCAGCCTGTCCTGAATTGGCGCGCAGAATGCGGTAATTGCCGGCGTAACGGCGCCGGAGATCCTGCACGATGGCTTCCAGGACGCTGACATCGTCGTCGATTGCGAGAATGACTGGCTTGCTCATCGGCTCCTCAAGCTTCTATCCCGTTTTTACAAATGTTGTGTCCGGCCGGCAGTGGAGAGAAATCAGCCTCTCGTAACGGAAAAGCCGCGTCCGGACTATTTCGGCGGCGATACGTTTCTGCGATACCGGCGCCCCCGAATTTGAGGAGGCGAATCACTGCTGCACCTTTAGTGTAGTGCCTCCATGGGGAGGTTGCAGCATGGCTGCGATGGCGGTTGTAGAAGCGGAGAAAGCTGCGTTGAAAACACACGCGATGGCATGGATGTCACAGCTGTCGCTGGATTTACGCCACACTCCTGTAACACTATCGTGGGGTTGTCGCTGGTGAGTCTATCGCTGATCTTTAAGGGGCAACAGTGCAGCACAAAGACAGGAAGACGACCGGCGAAAGAGCATCAGAAAAACGAGCGTCCAAACGAGCAGTCCACGAGAAGTAAAGAGAAGAAATACAGAAATCTGCCGATAAGCCTTGGTGACAGCGCATCCGTTGTGGGAAGTTATAGACGGCACTCTTGTGCAGAGCGGGTGACTGCACCGGAGCGTTTGGTGAGTTGCGCACTCTTAAACTGTCGGCAAAGGGGCTAGGTAAAAACGAGGCGCAATGAACAAGATCATTCTCGGTGACAATCAGGCAATCTTCCGCGCGGGCATCGCAAAGGTGCTGGCCAGTGAAGAGGACTTCCGGGTGGCCGCACAATGCAGTGACATGGCCCGGATGATACTGGCCGTGGATACGTATCGTTCTTCGATTGTGGTCTTCGCGTCAGCTCTCAAGCCGGACATGGCCGACTTCATGAACCGGATCAAGGCCGCCGGCAGCCGCGCCGTGGTCATCGCGGAAAACGGCGAATCGGCCACCTCCTACACAGCACAGGGCGTACGCGGCGTGGTTTATCGCAACACCACAGGCGCTGCCCTGGTGGACTGCGTGCATAAAGTAATTCACGGATTGACCTGCGTGCAGCGCCCCGCCGATGCGGCACACAGCGAGGACGAGGATTCGGTAGGTGCGCGCGTGCGCGATCGCCTGACGCCGAAGGAGATGAAGATTGTCGCCCTGATCGTGCAGGGCTGCAAGAATAAGGAGATTGCACAGCGGCTCGGCACAACGGAGCAGGTGATCAAGAACTATCTGCGCTCGGTGTACGACAAGACCGGGGTCTCCGACCGGCTGGAGCTCGCCCTGTTCACGATTCATCACAAAATTCTGGCCGCCGCTGCAGCCGAGGCAGTGAACGGCCTGCCGGCACCAGCGCCATCAACGAATGGCATTGCGGCAGCCGCCAGCACATTACAGATGCGCAGCGCATAAGATCAAAAGCGCACAACGCAGTACTTTGGCCTTCAACAGCCCTCCGCAAGGAGGGCTTCTGTTTTGGAGCGAGCTATACCGCATAACATGACATGTCCAGACATCTCCTCACCGGGCTGGGCTGGTATGCGAGCGGTGTGCAGTTAAGTATCCAAGGCACGTACACATAAGAGTCCAAATGGACGCACAAACCGGCTACGCTCCGATGAACGGGCTGCGCCTTCATCACGAGGTCCGCGGCTCGCCGCCTCCCGAGCGACGATGCCGCGCGGTCCAAGCAGAGTTCGCCGGCCGGGTGAATAGAAGGTGTTTAAGGCTCGCTCTCGATCGCTATAATTCTGGCGCATGACAGCGCAGCCCGTTGACAGCTCAGCTACGGTTGGCGACGCTGCACCCCGCCGCGAGCAACACCTGCGCCCTGCCGATCTAATTTATGCATTGGACGAACGCCCTCCTCTGTTGCCCCTCATTCTTCTGGGTGCCCAGCATGTGGCTGTGATTTGTCCATACCTGGTCTTCATTACTTTGATCGCCCAGGCGGCAGGAGCCTCCAGCACCGTGGCATCGCATGCGGTCGGCCTCGGCATGATCGCGATCGCGCTGGCTACTCTGCTGCAAGCGCATCGACTTGGTCCGGCGGGCTCAGGATACCTGGCGCCCCCGGTGGTTTCGGCAATTTACTTTGCACCGGCGCTGGAGGCGGCACACCGCGGCGGGCTAGCGCTGGTTTGTGGGATGGTTGCGTTCGCCGGCGTTTTTGAAGCGATCTTTGCGTGGGCGCTGCCACGAATGCGCAGGATATTCCCTCCAGTCGTTTCAGGTTTTATCGTGCTCGCCGTAGGCACGGAGCTGGGCCTCATCGGCGTGCGCGGATTTCTAGGGATTGCTGACCTGCACGATCCGCATCTTCCGATTCGCCTAGGGGCCGCAGGCTTGACGCTCGCCGTGATGGTCGGATTTGGCATATGGGGGAAAGGCCTGCCCCGGCTGCTCTGCGGTCTAATCGGCCTGGCGCTGGGTATGGCGATCGCGGTCGCGGTAGGGATGGTGACGAGCAAGGATGCCGCGATCATCGCTTCGCGGCCGTGGTTCGGGCTGCCCGATCCTCGTTTTCTCTCCTACCGGTTTGAACCGTCACTGATGGTGCCGTTCGCCATTGCGGCGCTGGCTTCCGGCCTTCGCGCGATTGGCGTGATCACGACCTGTCAAAAGATCAACGACGCATCCTGGCGCCGGCCAGACCTGAAAAATATCCGCGCCGGGGTCCTGGCAGACGGCATATCGTGCTTTGTCGGTGGGTGGCTCGCGACGCCGGGACTAAGCGCAGCGCCAAGCTTGGTCGGCATCCAGAAAGTCACTGGAGCGACGAGCCGATACATAGCCTATGCGATCGCCGGCTGGTTGGTATTGCTTGCATGCGTGCCGAAGGTTGGCGCCGCGCTGCTGGCGCTGCCGTTGCCGATCATCGGCGCCGCACTCGTTTTCAACGGCGCCTCGATGCTGATGGGAGGGATCCAGATCGTGATGTCGCGCCCGGTGACGATGCGCAGCACGTTTATCGTCGGCATCTCACTGCTGTTTGCGCTAAGCCGGCGCGTGTATCCGGAATTCTTCGCCCTGCTGCCCTCCTGGACTCATGCGTTCACCGATTCCATGCTTTCGATTGCCGTGACCGTATGCGTGCTGCTCAACCTGTGCTTCCTTATCGGCGAACGCCGCACCGAGACGATGGTATTGAAGACCGGCGACGGCAAAGCTCCCGCAAGCTTTGATGACATATTCCGCTCGCGGACAAAGTTATGGCAGCTGAGCGCGCCCGATGTCTCGCGTGCTGAGACCAGTATGAGTTCGCTGCTGCGGCTGATCGAAGAAGGGGGTTACGCAGACGGCTCTATCACCGCCAGCGTCAGCTATGACGACCTCGACCTGGCAATCAAGCTCAGTTACAAAGGCACGTTGCCCTATGTTGCATCGGAACAACGGCTGCCCGGCGGGATGGTAGAGGAGCAGATTTTCGCAGTGGGGCTATCGGGCTTCTTATCTTCAGTGTTTCCCGACCGTCTCAACAGCCAGCAGAAAGACGGCAATTGCGAAATCTCCCTGTACTTCGAGACATAGTTCCTGCCGATCTATCGGCGCGTAAGACTGGAACCCTAACGCAGCTTTTCCGCAACCGACTTCGCCTGCGTGAAGAGCAGCAGATAGTCCGGGCCGCCGGCTTTTGAATCCGTTCCCGACATGTTGAAGCCGCCGAAGGGATGCGCGCCTACCATGGCGCCGGTGCTCTTGCGATTGAAGTAGAGGTTGCCGACCTGGAAGGTGCGACTTGCATGGTCGAGCTTGGTGTTGTCGCCTGAATACACCGAGCCGGTGAGACCGTACTCGGTGTTGTTCGCGACGGTGAGCGCCTCATCGAAGTTCTTCACGCGAATGAGGGCCAGCACCGGGCCGAAGATCTCTTCCTGCGCGATCCGCGCGCCGGGCGCGACATCCGCAATCACGGTGGGCTGGATGTAGTAGCCTCCCTCGGCATTTTCAGCCGTCTTGCCGCCGCTGATGAGGCGCCCTTCGTTCTTGCCGATTTCGATGTAGTCGAGAATGCGCTTCATCGCTGTCTCGTTCACCACCGGCCCCATATATGCATTCTCTACCGGGTCGCCGACCTTGATCTGCGCGACGCGGGCCTCGAGACGCTCAAGGAATGCGTCGTAGATCGGCTCTTCCACAATGGCGCGCGAGCAAGCCGAGCATTTCTGGCCGTTGAAGCCGAAGGCTGAGGCGACCACGCCTTCGACAGCAGCATCCATGTCCGCGTCCGAGCTGACGATGATGGAATCCTTGCCGCCCATCTCGAGAACCGTGCGCTTGATCCAGCGCTGGCCGGGCTGCGTTTTGGCGGCGCGCTCGTGGATTTCGAGCCCGACTTTCTTTGATCCGGTGAAGGCGATGAAACGCGTCTTCGGATGCTCGACAATGGCGCGCCCGACTTCTGGGCCGCCCTGCACAAGATTCACGACGCCGGGGGGCATGCCTGCTTCTTCGAGCACATCGAGGAAGCGCGCGGCAATGGTAGGGGCATCGGTGGATGGCTTGAGCACGACAGTGTTGCCGCAGACGATGGCTGCGGCGGTCATACCGGCCATGATGGCGAAGGGGAAATTCCACGGCGGAATCACCGCGCCGACTCCGAGCGGAACATAGTACAGCCGATTGCGCTCGCCGGGATATTGGATCGGCGGCTCGGCATGCGATAGGCGCAGAGCCTCACGCGCGTAGAACTCCAGGAAGTCGATCGTCTCGGCGACATCGGCGTCGGCTTCGGCCCAGTTCTTGCCGACCTCGTAAACGAGCCAGGCGCAGAACTCGAATTTGCGGTCGCGGATTATGGCGGCCGCACGCAGCAGCAATGAGGTGCGCTGCTCCACGGGAACGAACTGCCAAATGTCGAACGCCTTAAGCGCAGCGGTGATCGCCTGCTCCGCTTGCTCGGCGCCGGCCTCCTGGTGGATGCCGACGACCTGCGCGGGCTTTGCCGGGCTGACGGAAGAGAGCTTCTTACCCGTGCGCACACGTTCGCCGCCAATGACGAGCTCGTACTCGTGGCCGAGCATGCCGCCAACGTGCTGCAGCGCCGCCTTCATGGCGTGCTCGTTGGCGCTCGACTTGAAGTCGACAAAGGGCTCGTTGCGGAAGTCTCCGCTTGGGGCAAGCGGAAGGATCACGGTGGAGATTTCTGTGGCAGCCATAACCCCATAGTGTACGGCAGCCCGGCCGCGGCTGGCGAGGCGCTGGCTGCACGGGCGGACGCGCCTGCGGCGCTGTCCTAGCGGTTCGCTCCCTTTGGTCGCTCATGTCGGGCCCATGCGCAACCTGAGCCATCGCCCGAGTTTATCCACCTCGAGTTAATGCACGCGCGAGTTGATGCATGCGCATCAGCTCTCCTCTTGACAACCTAGAGAAGAAGCCGGATCATTCCTCTTGATTAACTAGGGGAGACGACGCATGGCGAACAAGCCGAGCGATCTTGTGCAGGGCACGCTCGAGATGCTGATCCTGAAGACGCTGGCGCTGGAGGCGATGCATGGGTATGGCATCGCGATCCGGATCGAGCAGATCAGCAGCGGTGTCTTTCGTGTGAATCCGGGATCGCTCTTCCCTGCCCTCAGCCGTATGGAGCGCACTGGGCGGATCAAGGCGGAATGGCGCGCAACGGAAAACAATCGCCGCGCGAAGTACTACCTGCTGACCGAGAGCGGCCGGAAGGCCTTGAAGGACGAGACACGCGAGTGGGGGCGACAGACCGCCGCGATTACCCGGATTCTCGAAGCCTGAGGAAGGACCAGCGATGCTCCTGCGACGTTTTGTCAGCGGATTGAAGGCGCTCTTCCGCAGAAAGCAGCGAAGCGCCGATATGGATGAGGAGTTGTCCGGCTATCTGCGGGCGGCTGCGCAGGACAACGAACGCAACGGCATGAACCCCGCCGATGCGATGCGCGCAGCGCGCGTCCAGATGGGAAGTGTGGAGGCCGTCAAGCAGAAGGTGCGCGCGGCCGGATGGGAGTCAGCGGCGGAATCGGTGTGGCAGGACATTCGCTACGGACTGAGACAGCTCTGGAGGAATCCGGGTTTTTCGATCGTTGCCCTGCTGACTCTGTCACTGGGAATCGGGGCAAACACGGCAATCTTCACGCTAGTACACGCCGTGATGCTGAAGCAGTTGCCGATCGCGAGCCCTGAGACGCTCTACCGTGTGGGCGAAGGCGAATACTACTGCTGCGAATGGGGCGGCCTCGAAGGCTCTTGGGGCACATTCGATTATCCCTTCTACAAGCACCTGCGCGACACGAATACGAACTTTGAGCAGGTAGCAGCGTTCTCCGGCAACACGCCGTCGTTCAATATTCGCGGCACAGCATCCGCCGATAGAGCACACACCATCAACGGTGAGTACGTATCCGGCAACTACTTTGGGACGCTCGGAATTCGAGCCGCCCGCGGGCGCCTGATCCAGCCGTCGGATGATACGGCGGCGGCTCCGGTGGTCGCTGTGATGGGGTATCACACCTGGCAGAAGGAGTACGCCGGCGATCCTTCGATAATCGGCTCGACGATCAATGTCAATGGACTGCCGGTGACGCTGATCGGCATCGCGCCGGAGGAGTTCTTCGGCGACCGGCTCAGCGCCTACCCACCGGCGTTGTGGATCCCGTTGAGCCAGGAGCCTGCGTTCGAAGGCGAAGGCGTGAAGTCTCTCCTCAACTCATCTGGCGATGCATGGCTATACGTGATTGGCCGGCTGAAGCAGGGCGCGGTTCCATCGCAGGTTCCGTCTCAGCTTTCGACGAACCTGCAACATTGGCTGCGTGCCCAGGGCCGAACGGACGATGCCGAGCAGAAGATCGCGAACCAGCACATTCAACTGACGCCGGGCGGAATGGGCATCTCGCCCTTCCGCAGCAACTCTAAGGATGGGCTTTATCTTCTTTCGGCCGGGTCGTTTCTGGTGCTGCTCATCGCCTGCGCGAACCTGGCGAATCTTCTGCTGGCGCGCGGCGCCGCGCGAGAACACCAGACCGCGCTTCGCCTGTCACTAGGCGCGACGCGGGCTCGCCTGATCCGCTCCGTGTTGACGGAGAGCGTGCTGCTCTCGCTGATCGGCGGAGCCATCGGAGTGTTGCTGGCCTACGCGGGATCACGCGCCATCCTGCTGATTGCATTTCGCGGAGCGACGCATATCCCGGTGAATCCGTCGCCTTCCCTGCCCATTCTTGGCTTTGCGCTGGCGCTTTCCGTTCTTACGGGGGTGATCTTCGGAGTCGCGCCGGCGTGGATCGGAACTCATGCCGATCCTTCGAAGGGCCTGCGCGGCAGTACTCGAAACAGCACTACGCACTCGTCGCGACCGCAGAAGGTGCTCGTGATTGTTCAGGCCGCGCTCTCCATTGTGCTCCTGGCCGTGGCGGGCCTGGTCACACAAAGCCTGAGCAACCTGGAGAAGGACGACCTCGGGTTTCAGACAGCAGGCAGACTGCTGGCAAACATCAACTTCAAAGCCGCTGGATATCGGCCCGAACAGTTACCGGCGCTTTACCGGGAGATACAAGATCGACTCGAAGCTGTCCCCGGTGTGCACAGCGCCAGCCTATCTGAGAATAGCCCACAGAATCTCTGCTGCATCAGCCTCGACATCTCGATCGGAGGCCGGTCGGAAGACTGGATCGAGAATGTCGATGTGAACTTCTCCCGTGTGAGCCCGCACTACTTTGAAACCATCGGCACGCCGCTCGTGCGGGGACGAGCCATCACCCGGCAGGATACGCAGGCGGCGCAGCACGTGGCCGTCGTCGATGAAGCCTTCGCGCGGCGATTCTTCGGTTCGAAGGATGCCATCGGGCAGCACATCGGACTCTCGTTGCCGGGGCATGGATACGATTGCGAGATTGTCGGTGTTGTGAAGAACGCAAAGTACAGAAGCCCGTCAGCAGTGCAGCGACCCATGTTCTTTGTGCCACTCACGCAGGTCACGCATTACGAGCCCTCCGGGTATCAACGACTGGAGACCGGAACGCTCTACGCGCAATCCATTCAGCTAAATGTGGCCGGCGCTCCGGAAGGTTATGAGAAGCCGCTGCGCGATGTCCTGACGAGGATCAATCCGGATCTGTCATTGGTCGACGTGAAGAGTTACACCGAGCAGGTAGCAGTGCAGTTCAACCAACAGCGGCTGATCGCGCGGCTTACCGGGCTCTTCAGCATGCTGGCGCTGGTGCTGGCCTCGGTCGGCCTATACGGTGTCACGGCATACAACGTTACGCGCCGCACGGGCGAGATCGGAATCCGGATGGCGCTGGGGGCCAATCGGGCGAAGGTGCTTCGCCTGGTGCTGGGCAGTGCATTCTCGCAGGTAGGGATCGGGCTGTTGATCGGCATTCCACTAGCGATTCTCTGCGGCCGGGCGCTCGCCCATCAGCTTTATGAGGTCGGCCCATTCGATGTTTTTGTGATCGGCTCGGCAGTTCTCGCGCTTTCTGTCTGCGCTCTGATCGCATCCCTCGTCCCGGCGAGGCGCGCGGCATCTATCCAGCCAGTCGAAGCACTACGCAGTGAATAGACATGCTTCGCGATGAGTGACACTACTGTGAGCTACGGGGCGCCATCCATCGATTCTGCTGCATCCAGCTCTCGAGCAGCAGTGTCCACAGGTGCAGCGCCGGCAGATGCTCCGCAAGGTCCACTCCGTGGTGGCCGTGCTCAAACATGTGGAACTCCACCGGGACGCCGGCGCGCTGGCAGGCCGCAACGTAGAGCATGCTGTTTCGCGACGGCACGACATCATCGTCGTTCGTGGTGAAAACGAAGGCGGGCGGGCTCATTGGCGTCACGTGGTCTTCTGCCGAGAGCAACGCCACCAGCGCCGGATCGGGCACCGGGCCGAGCAGATTGTGCAGCGAGCCTTCATGCGCAATACCGGCCTTCATGCTGATGACCGGATACGCAAGGATGACGAAATCGGGCCGATCACTTTCATGCTCGATGAGATCGGGACTGGCCGGCGAGCCATTGTCGTAGAGCGTGGCCAGGATGCTTGCAATGTGCCCGCCGGCGGAGAAGCCCCATGCACCGAAACGATCCGGTGCGAAGCCGAATTCCGCGGCTTGACTGCGCACCAGGCGCATGGCGCGCTCGGCATCCGCAATGGGAACCGGATAACGGTACGGCGCGACACGATAATGAAGCACGAAGGCGGCGACGCCGCGCTGCGCAAGCCATTGCGCCGGCGCGGCGCCTTCGCGATCGGCAACGACATCGTGATAGCCGCCGCCGGGAATGACGAGGACGGCGGTACGGGTTGGATTGCTGGCGGGCAGATACACGTCGATCGTTGGACGATCCGCCGCCGTATGGCCCAATGCGCCGGGAACGGCACCCGAATACACTTCCAACGTTTTCACGGGCGCGGTCTGGGCTTGCAGAACAGCAGAGGTACAAGCGACCAAGAGTAAGAACAAAAGGCAACGCATGGCCGAAGTGTAACTGCACTCACCGCATTCTTCAGGTAGTGATCTCCGCGCCGCGCGATTCGCGGGCAAACGACATCACGACGGAGATAAAGATCGCGATTCCGATAATGGTGACCGCGAGGACAGGGCCGTAGCTGCCGGTGCGCTCGGCTATCCGCGCCTGGATGTTGGTCAGCTTGGAGGCGATGAGATTTCCCAGTTGATACACCACGCCGGGAAAGGTGGCGCGGACGGGGCCGGGCGAGATCTCGCTGAGATAGACGGGCACAACACCCCACGCGCCCTGAATCATGAACTGCACCAGGAACGCCCCGGCGGCGAGCGCGACCGGGCCGTGCGTTAGGGTAGCGATGGGCGCGGCCGGAATGGCGAGCAGCGCCGCGGTAATGATGGCGCGCTTTCTCCCCCAACGCTCGGAGAGAGCTCCGAATACGATGCCTCCGCTGATCGCTCCTAACGCGAGCACGACGCCCACGAGGCTGACGATATGCGGATTGAGATGATGATCGCTCTGCAGGAAGAGCGGGTGCAGGTCCTGGCTGCCATGGCTGAAAGCGTTGAAGCCGGTCATGAGCAGAACAAGAAACAGGAATAATGGCCAATAGCTGCGGATGCCCTGCCACAGCCCGGCAACTGACACTCCCGCGTCGCGCGCCGCGCTGCCCTGCTGCCACGCCGGCGACTCGTCTACCTTGAAGCCGATGTAGCCGGCGAGCAAGGCGGGCAGAGCGCCCACAATGAACATGCCGCGCCATCCGATGGACTCGAAGAGCAGTCCAAAAGCGGCGGCGGCCACCAAATAGCCGACCGCGTAGCCTTCCTGGAGAATGCCGGAGAAGAAGCCGCGGTTTTCCCTGGGCAGAGTTTCAAATGCCAGGGCGGCGCCCACTCCCCACTCGCCACCCATCGCAATGCCGAAGAGAGCGCGCAGGACCAGGAGAACGTGAAGCGAAGGTGTGAAGGCGCAGGCTAGTTCCAATACGGAATAGCAAAGAATATTGACGATGAGGGTTGGCCGCCGCCCGATGCGATCCGCCATCCAACCGAAGAGTAGAGCACCCACCGGCCGGAAGGCCAGGGTGAGGACCAGGGCCTCCGTGACTGCGCTTTTCGCGACACGAAAATCGGTCGCGATCGCGGACACGCAGAAGACAAGAATGAAGTAGTCAAAAGCATCTAACGACCAGCCGAGAAAGCAGGCGGCGAAGGCGTGACGCTGCTTTGCGGTCAGCGTCCGGAATGGGGCCAGGAAGTTCACGGGGAGAGGCAAGCATAGCAGCAGGTATCCGAAAGAAAGTTCGGACCGGGCGTGAAGGAGCTTGCAAGTGGAAATGGTGCGAAAATCCGGCTCGCAGGAAGTCTGGCCATTGGGCACTCCCGCAGATGCACTTGCGAGTCTGGAGCGAACTACCGAATATCTGCGGCGCGAGATTCACCTGACATTACGTGTACACGGCATGACAACGGCACAATATAACGTGCTGCAGGCCCTGCGCTGCGGGCCGCCGGAGGGACTTACCTGCTCCGAGCTAGGCAACAGATTGTCGGGGGCCGACCCGGACATCACTCGCCTGCTCGACAGGTTGGCGAAGCAGGGACTGGTGAGGAGACATCGCAACGCGAATGACCGCCGCGCCGTACTGACCGAGATTACCGAAGAGGGGAACCAGCTGGTGGATTTCGTCGCCCCGCTGCTCGATGCGCGTATTCAGACGCTCTTTGGCCACATTTCCGAAGCGCGGCTGCAACTGCTGATCGATCTGCTGAACGAGGCGACGCCCCCGCCGAAGCGGAATGCCGAGCTTGCGCCGCAGGCGGTTCCGGCGGCAAAAGCCGGATGACCGGCAGCGTACAGCAATGCGAAAGGGAGACCGGTATGGCCTCCCTTTGCGGTCTGATACCACTAGGTCTTATTTGTCTGCCTGAGCTGGCTGCGGGATCGGAACCGGTGCAAGCACCGCGTCTCCGCCCTCGGCATTCACGGCCCCATCTGCAAATTTCTTGTGCAGCTGATGGTGCAGGCAATAAAGTGCCAGCTCCAAACGGTCTGAGACGCCGAGTTTGTCATAGATCTTGCGCAGATAATTCTTGATCACCTGCTCTGTGGTGCCAAGTTGATAGGCAATTTCTTTATTGCGTTTGCCCTGCGTGATGCAGGTGATGATCGCCATTTCTTTCGGAGACAGCCGCGGCTGGCTCTTCGGACTGGTCAGCGCGGTCGCCTGGGAACGGTACGCCTCAATGACCCAGTTCACCGACTGGTTATCGATCCAGGTTTCTCCCTGCGCGATCTTGCGAACGCATTTAACCAGCAGGTCCGGCGAAATGGACCGCGGAATAATGCCGCGAACCCCGCGCCGGTAGAGCTCGACGGTGTTTTGCTCATCGGTGGACACCGCCTGAATAATGATCTTGACCTGGGGGTTCCTCCGAACGATGGCGGGGATGGCATCGGTGGTACCCGAGATCAGTCCGCCCTCGAGGATGACGAGGTCCGTTGGGAACCTCTGGATAGCTGACTCCAGGTTCTGGAGGTTATCTACCTGTGAAACAACGCGGATGTCGTCTTCGAGCGCAAAAATCTTGCGCATGCCGACCCGATAGATCGCCTGCGAATCCGCAAGAATAATGCGGATTATGTTCGGTTCAGTCGATGCACTCGGCTCGACCGGCTCGTCCGGGATGGTCTCTTCCAGCATGTCAGGCTTGGCTGCGCTCATAACAATTCTACTGACTGAAGTAATATTCGTCGATAACTGCTGCGGCACGCCAGCAGGTCTCGCCGGTGTTGCAGCGTACCACACGGCCCGTGCAGTGAACTACTACATCTGTCGGGGTTCCCATGGCCTCTGCCGGCATCTTCATTGTAAAGCGGACCTGGGTCTGAACTTCGAGTGGCCGAGGCAGGGTAAACGCGACGCCGGTGGCGGAGATATTCTCCGTCATCGCCGCAATCTCACCGGTTGCGGTGAAGAGTCGCAGAGGGATCTGGAGCGGAAAACGGACAGCATTTCTCAGCTCAACCGGGGCATCCGCTTTTGCCTGTGCCGAGAGTGCGAGAGTCATGGCGTCACTATACGAAGCTATTAATCAGTGGGACATCCCACGAAGAGAGTAGCGACCCCGTACCGTATGAATCACAGGAGAGGTGACTCTTCTACCCCTTCGCGTTGCGTATACGTGACGACCTCGCAGGGAACCGAGCGTGCAACCTAGTACGTCGGTAATATTACCAGTTGCCAGTTAGCAAAATTCCACCAAAGTTGTAGCAACCCTTTGCGGTGTCAGCTAACGTTCGAACTGCGTAGGCGATACGCCACGTGCACCAAAGACCCCTGGAGGCCCTTCCCGTGAAGTTATTTTCCGTTCTTACCCTGTCCGCCGCGCTGGCAGTACCCTGCTTTGCTAACTCGATGGTATCGAATAGCCCGCTGGCACCTTTCCCGAAGAGCGGCAAGCTTGTGGCAACATTCAGCCCCCTGGCTCCTTTCCCGAAGAGCGGCAAGCTCGTGGCTACATTCAGCCCCTTGGCTCCCTTCCCGAAGAGCGGCAAGCTCGTGGCTACATTCAGCCCCCTGGCTCCCTTCCCGAAGAGCGGCAAGCTCGTGGCCGCATTCAGCCCCCTGGCTCCCTTCCCGAAGAGCGGTAAATTCGTTGCCGCATTCAGCCCGTTGGCACCCTTCCCGAAGAGCGGCAAACTAGTGGCCGCATTCAGCCCGTTGGCTCCCTTCCCGAAAAGCGGCAAATTCGTCACCGCATTCAGCCCATTGGCTCCCTTCCCGAAGAGCGGGAAGCTCGTGGCGGCCGCGCTATAGTCTCACATTGCTTCTTCCAGAAGAATGATTGAGCCCAGTCTTTCAAGATGTCTCTTACCCGGACGGATTATCCAACAACCGGAATTATGTAGCGTATGCTCTTCGGTGTAAGTGACATCGGAGAGCAATGCGTTTCCTTACCTTTGACTCGGTGAGCGTTGCCGCGGGCCTGATCCTGCAGGCGACGCTCTGCGTTGTGCTTTTCCGCAAAGGCTTGGCGCGGCTCTACCCGATCTTCGTCATCTATCTTCTCCTCAACATTGTCGAAGACCCACTGAGCTGGTTTCGGAATAGCTATGGCGGCTCTTATGCGCGCTACTACTTCGTAATTACAGTTCTGGACTATGTGCTTCAGCTCCTGATTGTCTTCGAGATTGGGAAAAATGTCCTTCGCCCATCCAAGCGATCTATTCCATTTTCGATTACGCCCGTTGCGACGGTAGCCGTTTTACTAGGAGCCATTGTGGCTGCTAGCTTTTCGCGCCCTGTTCAGGCAGCAGGCACCAACGTAATTCAGTTGTTACTCCAGGTGAGTCTTGGACTGGCAATCCTCAAACTCCTCCTTTTCGCTGCACTCGCAGGTTTTGCACAGATGCTGGGGATCGGATGGAAGAGTCATGTGCTGCAACTGGCTACTGGCCTGGCCTTTTTTGCTGGTGTGTCACTGCTGGTCCAGGTTTCTTTGAGCCATGTTTCGCCAGCCGATCCGGGATATATGATTCATTTGGATGGACTTATGCAGTTTCAGGCGGTTGCCTACATCGTTACCCTCGTTTTCTGGACATGGGCATTTTCCCGAAATGAAGCACCGCGCAAAGATTTCACTCCACAAATGCAGGAAGTTCTGGTAACAATAGCTCAGTCAGCCAAACGTACCCGGTTAGCTGTTACTCGGAGCACTGATCGCAGATGACGATGTTCTCCCTATTCCAGATACTGCTCGCGGTGGCCCTCCTCGCATTTGTGGGGCTGTGGCGTCGGGCGCAGGCGAAAAGGAAGCAGCGGAGCTGGGATGAGATTGTTGCGGCGCTCAGGGTTAATGATTGGGGCATCGACGAAGTCTCTGAACGCTACTTGTATCGAGGCGGCATCAAGGCGACACCGGCGGACATCTGGAAACGAATTGACGGAGCGCGCGGCCTGTGGGCGATGTACTGCAATGCGCCCCTGCTGGTCCAGCTCGCCGATTACGCCGCCGAGCACGGCACCGATCCGGACGAGGCGCTGCTTGAGGGTCTGCGCAGCGATGCCTTCCAGATCCGGCTTTGCGTGCTGATGGCGCTGGCCAAGTATGCAATGTCGCATTCGACTGTCGGCGCATCGGTAAACGCGCATCGTGCAACGACGCTCTACAGCGAGATGCTTGCGCACCTGACGATGCTCTTCCAGGACAGCGCCGGTCAGCTCTTCCCCAAATATCTCGAAGCGATGTAATTCGCGAGCATCCGCGTACTGAGGCCGCCTCCTGGCGGTCTTCTTCATTTGCGGGCAGCAGTCAGGCCATTGTCTCCCGAGCAAAACTGCAAACTCCCCGATATTCCTCCTCGGTCAATGCAAATGGAGCTACGGCAATGGTTCCGTCGACCTGCCGGACACAAGATGAAGGCAGACCACTTTGATCTACCCTCTCCTGTTACACCGCGTCGTTACGACCGCCGTTACGATCATCGACCGCCTCGAGTTCGCGGATGTACTGCACCACCGCATCGCTCCAGCCATCCAGGTGGACCCATGGGCCATAACCCACGCCGTTCTGGTACGCGGCCACATTCACCATGTAGCCACGGCAGGGTGGCGCCTCCACCCGGTCGTGCGACTGTTCGTCCGTAAGGACGATCAGCCGGTCATCCGCGCGAAGCGTGGCAGCGAGCGAGCGCAGAGCGTTGCCCAGTGCGGTTCCGCTGTGCGGCTGGCTGGCTGCGATGGCGTCGCGCAATGCGAAGCCATGTCGCGCCGGCACAGCTACCAGCCGATCGGAGAAGGTGTAGACCGCACACTCCTCCGCCACCTCGCGCAGCAGCACTGCAAGGCCCGCGGCTGCGTCCATCCGCAGCATCTTGCTCCGCTGCTAGAGACGCGCATCCATGCTGCCGGAAACATCGACCAGCAGCACCGTGCGGCCTTCGAACACCGCGTGGCCGGCAAGGTTCGCCAGCATCGCATGCTCGATCCACTCCTCCCACTGCGGCACCTCGCGAGCGGCTGCCACGAAGCGGAACGGAAGCACGCGCTCGGTCCGCGCCGCTTCGAGCGCCTGACGCACCAGCTCCGGATCCACCGCGGCCTGAAACATGTTGCGCAGATTGCGCAGCAATGCCAGCGCGCCGAGACGGTGCTCGCGCAAAAGCGACTCCCAGCGCTCGCGCTTTGCTTCCATGTTCAAACCGCTTCGCACGCCGTCGGCGTCTTGGACCGCAGCCGAGAGCCGCACCTCCCAGGTGTCCGGCGAACGCAGCGTGCCTTCGGCAAGCTGCTTCCACAAGACCTCCCGCGTTACGTCCAGAGGACGCGGGTGGCAGAGGGAGAGCACGTCACGCAGACGCAGTGGAGCCCGGCGATCGTACTTCGCGAGCTGATAGGCATCGAACTTCACGAATGCCGCCGCCAGTCCCTTCTTCACCTGCGCGGAGAGTGGCTGCCTGCCGTCCTTCCAGTAGATAGCAACGAACTCGGTAAGCTCGTCTGCACGCCGGATGACGCGCGCGAGTGTCTCGGCAACCAGCGCCCGATGCGAGGCGTGCCGCGCCATCTCGCGCACCAGCAGCAACGGCATATGGCGTAGGTGCATGCGCTCGCGTGCTTCGATAGCGAGAGCCGCCACGGTTGCCGCGTTCACCTGCGGGACCAGCGCAGCGACACGATCCGCGACCGTAACGCCATCCTCGTAAAACTGGTTCTCCCACAGAAGGCTCGCGAGCACGGTACGGCGCAGAGCGACTTCCGGGCTGATGACCGCGGCCGGCGCGCCCTCGTAAGTACGCGGGGCGGTACTGCGAAAAATACGCGTGTTGAGGTTGAGCTGGATCAGACGTGCCATAACACAACTCGTTCCGTGGCGCCGGTGGGAGGCTCTCGCCACCGTCCGGCATTACGGAGGCGAGAGGTCAGAAGGCGGAGTTACTCATCTTCATCCACTCTGGACTTGCAATTGCTGTGGACCGTCTTCAGCTGACTGAAGCCTGTCGCACTGTGACGCCTCGCGATCTCCTTCGCGTCAAGGATGACGGCGACCTTCTTCATCTCGTCGACGGTCTGGATAAGCTTGCTGAGGTAGTCGGTGCAGGTACGCACAGCAAACTGAACGGGCCGCACCTGCTCGTAGAAGTAGCCGCAACGCACCTGCTCTTCGCTGTCGGCATAGCCCTGCTGGATGTGCGCGTAGCGGCAGGTGTGGCAGAGCGATACGTTGCCTGCCGGCGTGCCGTTGCGCACGTGGATCGTCGTCGACATACGTTTCCTTTCGCTCGGCACTCCGTTGGCGGTGTGCGGGTGGGACGGCTTGCGCTGGGGAATGATCGAGACGGAATGCCCGCTGCTCTGCCCTTGAGCTACGCGATGTTGCGATCGCGACCGGAGTCGAACCGGTAACCTTCGGATTATGAAGTAGCCGTCTACTGCGCCACCAGCGCGGTGGAGTTTGCGTTGCTTCGTGATCAGGCGCCCGGGAACATCTGCCGACGGCATGATGCGGATTCGAACCGCTCCCCTTAAGGGTCTTGCCAAGAAGTATCCGTAGGCTTCACCACGGGCTGCTAAGTTGAACCGCACCGGGGGAACAGGTGATCAGCGGTATGGATCGAATACAGTCGAAGGAACCGCGGATCGCACCACCCGGTGCGTTCACAAAGGCTATTTGTGCGTTATCGAATTACAGATGCGCTTAGCGAAGCGCGTCAGGAAGCCGCGAACTCGCATAGGCGCATGGCTGCGTCCATGTATTGCCGAATTCGACTCGATACTGTTGCATGTGGCTTCCCCGTTACTGCTGGGAGAGAATGACACAGCTCGGGAACGAATGCAAGCCTGCTACGAAAGATTTCGACGGAGGGCTTCGCGAATTTCGGAGCATTCACGGATGGCGACGCAATACTCATCTTTCGAATCAGAGCGCCGGCAGGCTGACGGCCGCTTCTCCGCCGACAGCTACAGCTTTCTTCGCCGTGGTCCCGCTCGTTGCATAGAGATACCAGGCGAGCCACACCAGGCCCAAGGCCATGTCCGACTTGAAATACAGGGTCGTTGCTTTTGACATCATCTGGGCCGCAGTCAACGTCGAGATAGCCATCAACAAAGTCACGCTCCCGCGTGCCGGCCGACGCGAGGCTGTCAGCGCAAACAGAATCGCAGGAATCGCCAACACCTGATCGGTAAGCCACGCATACGGAGCGACCATCAGCGACACCAGGGTCAGCACCGATCCGTGGGTTGTCCAATCCCAACCCTCCCGGTTCCGCCGGTAATACCACACCGCCCAGAGACACCCCAGGGCCGCCGGAATGAATTCCACCCACATAGTCGTGCGACTGAGAAAAAACCGCAGCGCGACGCCGAACGTGGGCACAAATTCATCCACAATCCGCTCAGTGCGCATTGCCGCTAAATAGTGGCGCCATACAGCATGGTCAAACGCCATCGCGATGATGCTCTCGGCCGCCAGGGCCAGAGAGGCGCCGCAGAGAATGCGCCATTTCCTCCGCGTGGCCACCCAGGCCAGCAGAACCACTCCGAATGGCAACAGCAGATGTGGCTTGATTGCGCACAGCGAAAGCGCTGCACCTGCCCAAAGCGGTCTGCTCTTATGGAAACGCAGAAAAAGGGCCAGTCCGGCCAGTGTCAGCAGCCCGGTTTGTCCCACTTCAATGCATAACAGCGCCGGTGGAAAAAACCACGCCAGGAGAATGTACCCGTGCTCATAGGACTCCTCCATCATTGCCCGTACGGCCAGCACAGACACTGCGAGACAGATCGCCAGCAACAGCGACCACGCTAATATCGCCAACCTTGGTCCCAGCAGCCCCATCGGCACCATAAGGAACAGTGCAGTTGGCGGGTTCCGAAGCATGGGTACATCGGGACCTTTTACGGGCAGACCCAGCGCCAACTCCATCTGGCGAACGGCTTCACGGTCGTACGGGTTTGCCCCGTGGGTGAGCAGGTGGCCGCTGGCCCAGAACCATTGCGTATCGTGATGCGATGGCCGCGCCGAAAAGACTCCCGTCAGCATGCCGCCCACGCAGACCATCGTTGCGATCAGGAGCGCCGCAAATACCGCCAGAAAGAGTGGCGAATGCCTTTTCGCACGATTCCGGGACGAGGCGGACCCGTCGCTCGACGCGTCAGAGGCGATTTGTCCGCGCATTTTTCCCTTGCAACGGAACGCTCACGGGGCGTCAGCGACCGGTGGCCTTTCCGCAACATAGTATGAAAGCCGGAGCTGCCGATGGCAGTGAAATCGATGCGGCTCAGCAGTACGGCTGGCCGTCTTGAGGTGACCCGCCTGCCGAAACGGCGTTACCTTGCGGAAACCTGCTGATTCCGCCATACTTGATGGGTTGGGAGCAGTGCGGGTGTGGTGCACATCCATGCGCCGCCGCGGGCAAGATCGCCAGCACGCCGCTGAACCATCCCGAGACGATTTTAGAGAGTTCGCCGAAAGGAAGAGAAATCCTGTGTTGATGATTCGTTTAGCGCGTTTTGGAGCGCGCAAGCAGCCATATTACCGAGTAGTCGTGATTGAGAAGGACCGCGCGCGCAATGGGCGCTCGATCGAAGTCGTTGGAACCTACAATCCGCGCACCAATCCCGCGAGCGTCCTGCTGAAGAAGGATCGTATCGAGCACTGGACCGGCAACGGCGCGCAGCTCTCGGATCGTGTCGCCAAGCTGCTCAAGAACTACAACGAAGCACCCGCCGCCACTCCGGCTGCTTAGCCCCTCCTGCATTCCGCTATGTCGCGGGACCTTTTTTTCCTTTGCCTAACGCTGGAGCCGCATGACCCACGACGAGAAGCTGGACGCCGCTGAAGAGCTGATGACGCAGATCGCCCGCGCGCTAGTCGACCACCCGGACGAAGTTCTGGTGGAAGCCGTGGAGGCCGAAGAAGGCGAGGACGTGACGGTGCTGGAGATGCGTGTTGCACCTGACGACGTGGGCAAAGTGATTGGAAAGCAGGGCCGAACGGTGCGCTCCATGCGCACCATCCTCGCCGCCGTGGGTCAGGGACATCACCTGCGCTATGAACTCGACGTCGTTGAAGATGACGACGAGGAAGATGGTGAGGACGAGGGTGTGGATGGCACCGCGGTCGGTGACAGCGAATCCACAACCGCGGGCTGACCGTCCGCTCAGCCATGTCTGCTGAGAATCGCGATTTCGTTCTGCTGGCGCGGGTGGCCCGCACGCAGGGCCGCCACGGCGAAATGATCGCGGATATTCTGACTGACTTCCCGGAACGATTCGCCGAGCGCACCCGCGTGTGGCTTGTGCCTCCGGATGCGAAGACTCCTCCCCGCGAAGCTGAAGTAGAGCGGCATTGGCTACATAAGGGTCGAATCGTGCTGAAGTTTGCCGGCATCGATTCGATCTCCGATGCGACATCCCTGCGTGGATGGCATGTGGCGATTCCGCGCGATGCGCGTGCAGCGTTGAGTGATGACGCGGTCTACATTGCAGATTTGATTGGCTGTCATGTGATCGATGAGGCGAACGGCGCCGTCGATTTAGGCCAGGTGCTGGATGTGGAACGGGGCGAGAACGGCGCGGCCGACCTGCTGGTACTGAAGAGAAATAACGATGAGCTGCTGATTCCCTTCGCGAAGACATATCTGGTTGTCGTAGATCTCGAAGGGCGTGTGGTACGGATGCGGCTGCCGGCTGGCCTGACGCAACTGAACGCTCCCCTTACTGAGGAGGAACGCACGGCCGAACAGCAGGGGAACGAGGCAGACGGGGACAGCGATGCGCTTTGACGTCCTCACTATCTTCCCGGCGTTCTTCGACGGATTTCTGGCGCATGGCGTTGTGCGGCGCGCACTGGAGAACGGCATCATTGCGTGTGGACGTTCTGACCTGCGCGACTTCACCAGCGACCGTCACCGCACGGTAGACGATCGGCCATTTGGCGGCGGAGAGGGCATGGTGTTGAAGCCCGAGCCGTTGGCCGCGGCAATCGAATCACTGGGTATTGGGGAAAAGTCCAAGCGCGATCAAAGCCGGCAGAGCGTGGTCCTGCTCTCTGCCCAGGGCAAACGCTTTACGCAGGCAGACGCGCGCGAGCTGGCGCAATTGGAACGCATCGTGCTGATCTGCGGGCGATACGAGGGCGTGGACGAGCGCGTGAACACGCTCTTCTGCGACCGCGAGCTATCGATCGGCGACTTCGTTCTGACCGGCGGCGAACTGGCGGCTGCAGTAGTCATGGATGCGACGACACGCCTGCTTCCCGGCGTGCTGGGCAACGAGGCGTCCTCGGCATACGAGAGCTTCGGCGTTGCAGACGCCGGCCCGGCTGAAGAAGGAAATGTTCCTCGCTCCACCCATGGCAGCGGAGGGTTGCTGGATTATCCGCATTACACGCGGCCGGCGGAATTTCGCGGGCTTGCTGTTCCTGACGTGCTGTACGGTGGCGACCATGCCGCGATTCGCAAGTGGCGCCGCGAGCAGGCGCTGTTGAAGACCCTGCGCAATCGGCCGGACTTGCTGAAGGATGCCGCGTTAAGCGCGAATGATCGCGCTTTCTTAAATACAGCAACGCGCAAGGCGGAAAGCGAATCCATTGGCTAGGAGGCGGCCGTGGATGGATTCCGCACTATCGAGCCGAAGATTCTTTACTTTGGCACGCCCGTAGCGCTGATCAGCTCGCAAAACGAGGACGGCCGCACGAACCTTGCGCCGATCTCTTCCTTCTGGGCGCTGGGCTGGACATTCATGCTGGGGCTTTTAGACGAGACGAAGACGGCAGATAACCTGGCGCGCGTGCCGGAATGCGTCATCAATATTGCATCACCGGAGCTGTGGCAGAATGTGGAGAAGCTGGCACCGCTCACCGGCAAAAACCCGGTGCCGGAGCTCAAAACCCGCCAGTTCCACTTCGAGCCGGACAAGTTCGGTGCCTCGGAACTGAAACCGATGCCGAGCGAAGTGGTGCAGCCGGAGCGGGTTCGCGACTGCCCCATACACCTGGAGGGCCGCGTCGTTCATCTGCACACGATGAATGGTGAAAAGCTCAATCAGCTTGGCGGCGGAGTTGCGGCCGAGGTCGAGGTTCTGCGGGTGCACGTGGCGGAGGAATTCGTGTTGGACGAGAACCACATCGATCCGGAGAAGTGGTCGCCGTTGATTTACAACTTCCGCCATTATTTCCGCCTGGCAGATAAGGAACTGGGGAAGACCTTCCGCGCCGAGCGTTAGCTTCTATGGTTGCGCGTTTCCTGCTGCATTCTCCGCCCAGTAGTTTCTGCGCGCAGTGATCTGCAGGTTGGGATAATCCTTCAATTGCAACTTCAGCGTATGCATGCCCGGATGCGGAGCTTCCGGGCGGAAGCTAAGCACGTATCGGTTGGGCACGTGGTTGGAGACAGTCAGCATGCCCTTCTGCAACGTTCGGCGATCTTTGAATCCGTAGTATTCGCCTCCCGTTAATTGCGCGACGGTCTCGGCAGCATTGCGACGCATGCTGTTCATCGCGATGAGCGCGGCGATTTTGGCGATCCGCAGTGGTGGTGCGAGCAGGCCGAAGCAGTCGTAGGCCTTTTCCGCCTTTCCCTTCTTCTCCGAAGGATCTGCATTTGGGTCATTTGCGAAGCACCCACCTGGCGGGCCAGGTTCACCGTCGTGCATCATATGCGAAGCCTCATGCCCTGCCGCAGACTTCGTGGATGAGAAGGCAAAGCTGTAAATGACGGTGTTCGTATCGCTCACGGCGCGAACTGCGTCTTCCAACGGGATGTGACTGCCGTGATCGACCGTCTCACTGAGCAGCAAAATAGCGCGTCGATATTCCGGGGGCTGCTTCTGTAACTGGTCGACGGAGAATTTCAGCCCGTCTAAGATGGCCGCTCCGCTGTCTCCCGAATCGAGATCGTGCAGGCCGGCGGCGATGGCATCGATGCTGGGCGTGAAATTTTCCAGCAAATGCGGCTCGCTGTCGAAGCCGACCAGCGCAACACGGTGCGGGACATTTCCGACTAGCGCCTCGATGGTTGAGCCGAGATTGCGGTAGTCATCGAGATGACGGGCGCCCGCGCCTCCGATCTCCACCGCAACCACCAGCGCCAGCGGCTCGCTATCGGTATCCTGTTCAAGCGAAAGCTTCTGCGGCACATCGTCATCGGTCAGTAGGAAGCTGTCCGCGGTCAGGCTGTAGACCGGCTCGCCGGATTTGGTTCGCACCAGCGCGGGAACCAGAACCAGGGTTGTGCCGGCGTGGAAGACAGTGCCCGTCTGCTGGGCCGAGGCCGGGGCCTGTGCAGTAGCAAGCGTCCACGGTGAGAGAACAGAAATGAGGGCCAGTGCCAGGAGTGATCGCATACGAGCGAGCTTGTCTGGCAAGTGTAGCCTGCTCTAAGCACGCGTTTGCTGTGCCAATCGGCGCAAAAATCGTGTACACTGAGAGTTCGAAATAATCCCTAGGAAATTGGTCATGTCAATTCATCCAGTCATGCAACGCCTTGCCGAGAAGCTCCAGCGTACGGACCTTCCCGATTTTGTCCCCGGCGACACGGTACGCGTGCAGGTAAAGATCAAGGAAGGTGAAAAGGAGCGTCTGCAGGCCTTTGAAGGCATTGTGATTGCCAAGAAGCACGGCCCGCAGGGATCCTTCACCGTCCGCAAGATGAGCTTCGGGCAGGGCGTGGAACGTATCTTCCCGCTGAACTCGAAAGTGGTGGACAAGGTCGAGAAGATTCGTTCCGCCCGTGTCCGTCGCGCCAAGCTCTTTTACCTTCGCGGCCTGCGTGGCAAGGCTGCCCGTCTGAAGGAAGTGGAGCGCACTTAGCGTCTTCGTCAGCATTTCACGAAGGCCCTGGGGCGCTGCCTCAGGGCCTTTTCCTTTCTGCATCCGCAGACCGGATCTGGTTCCCCCTAGGCTCCTCACTTCCAAGGCGCGCAATTCCAATTGCGGTACTTTTTCCGGGCTCTGGCCCGCGCTTGAGCGAGTGACGTTATGAAAGCCTCTCGAAGCAACGATGCAATGCGGGATGTTCTCAGTTTCCTCTTCCGCCATTGGCGGAAGGAGGGATGGCTGGTCGCCGGTGTCTCCGCGGCAATGATCACCGCTACGGTTGCAGATCTGTTCATGCCGGTTTTCGCCGGACGACTCATCGATGCGGTAGCCATGCATGCCGCGCACGGCTCCGCATCCAAAGTGCAGGCGCTTCATGAGGCGGTGTGGGCGCTGGGCAGCATTGCGGCTCTGGGCGTGGTGCTCGTGGCCGGTCGATATCTGGCGCTGGTCGCCATCATTCATCTGACACTCCGGCTGATGTCCCGCTTTGCCCGCGACGCCTTCTGGCGCGTGCAGCGCTTCTCAACGGACTGGCACGCGAATAACTTCGCCGGATCTATCGTGCGGCGCGTCACGCGCGGCATGTGGGCCGTGGACATGATGGACGACACGCTGCTGCTGGCATTGCTGCCGGCGCTGATGGCGCTCGTCGGATCCTCCGTTCTACTGGGCTGGCACTGGCCGGTGATGGGTCTTGTAGCGGGCGCCGGGGCGGTGCTTTATGTCGCGCTCTCGATCGCGTTGTCGCTGTACTATGTTGCGCCGGCCGCGCGGCTCTCGAACGCACAGGACACCCTGGTCGGCGGAGCGATGTCCGATGCCGTGACCTGCAATCCGGTGGTCAAGTCTTTCGGCGCGGAGGACCGCGAGGACGACCGGCTGGCGACCGTAATGGGCAAGTGGCGACGGCGCACGCTGCGCCACTGGGTGCGGGGCACGCAGAGCGGCAGCATGCAGCAGCTTGTCCTGCTGGTGCTGCGCGCCAGCATAACCGGATGCGCGGTGTGGCTCTGGTGGACGGGCCGTGCGAGCGCCGGCGATGTCACGTTCGTGCTCACCAGCTACTTCATCATCCACGGATACCTGCGCGATGTTGGTCAGCACGTAGCCAACCTGCAGCGCAGCGTGAATGAGATGGAAGAGATGGTCGCGATGCACACCCATCCGCTGGGCGTGGCCGATCGCAACAGCGCGAAGCCGCTCCGCATCTGTGAGGGTGAGGTGCTGTTCGATGAGGTCACGTTCCGCTATGGCGCGCAGTTGGAGCCGCTCTTCCGCGACTTCACCCTGCGCATCGCGCCGGGCGAACGCGTTGGCCTGGTCGGCCATTCGGGATCCGGCAAGACGACCTTCGTGAAGCTGCTACAGCGGCTTTACGACGTGACGGACGGACGCATCCTGATCGACGAACAGGAGATCGCCAACGCAACACAGGTGTCACTGCGCGCGCAAATTGCGCTGGTGGCGCAGGACCCGGTGTTGTTCCATCGCTCGCTGGCGGAGAACATCGCCTACGGCCGTCCCGGCGCGACGATGGCGGAGATTGAACGCGCGGCGCGGCTGGCCAATGCGCACGAGTTCATCGAACACCAGCCGAAGGGCTACGCCACGCTGGTGGGGGAGCGCGGGGTAAAGCTTTCCGGCGGCGAGCGGCAGCGCGTTGCGCTGGCGCGTGCGTTCCTGGCGGACGCGCCGATTCTGATCCTGGACGAGGCGACGTCGAGCCTTGATTCGGAGTCGGAGGCGCTGATCCAGGAGGCGATGGAGCGGCTGATACTTGGCCGGACCGCGATCGTCATCGCACACCGGCTGTCCACGGTGCGGATGCTCGACCGCATTCTCGTCTTCCAACACGGCAGGGTTGTCGAGGAGGGCAATCATGAAGAGCTCGTCCTGCGAACGGACGGGGTCTACAAAAGGCTCTTCGAGCGGCAGGCGCTGGGCCTGCTGCCCGACGGCAATCAGGACGCCGACCAGGACGAAGCTGCGGAAGAGGCCGAGATGAGCGCTTGATCGAGTCAGGGCCGCGGGTCAGGAAACTGACAGCGCGGCCCTGCTTTTCTACAAGCGGCGGCGACGTACACTGTGACTGATGCCGGCGAAGGTGATCAGCGAACAGGAGATTGAGCGGCTCGACGAAGAAGCGCTCTCTCCCTCCACACGCAAGATGCGCATGTTGCGGAAGCTGCGCTGCGGCCTGCGTTATGAAAAAGCTGCGCGCGCAACCGGTGCAGTTATGGTTGCCGGCGTGGACGAGGTAGGGCGTGGCGCGCTCTTCGGGCCGGTGGTGGCCGCCGCCGTCATTCTGCCGCCGGAGTGCCGCATTCGCGGGCTGCGCGACTCCAAGCAACTGGAGCGCGAGGATCGCGAGCGGTTGGCGAAGATCGTCGAAACGCGCGCTGTTTGCTATGCAATCGAAGAGGTCGACGCGGAGACGATCGACCGCGTGAACATCTACCAGGCATCGAAGCTCGCAATGCTGGGCGCGGTTGCCCAACTCATGCCTGCAGCCGATCATCTGCTGATCGACGCCATGCGCCTCGACCATCCTTGCGCGCAAACCAGCATCATCTATGGCGATTCCCTTTCGATCTCGATTGCCGCGGCTTCGGTGATCGCGAAGGTCTATCGCGACCGGCGCATGTGCGAATACCATCAGAAATGGCCGCAGTACGGGTTGCATTCGCACAAGGGCTACTCCACGCCGGAGCACAAGCGCGCTCTGGCAGAGCATGGCCCGACGCCGCTGCACCGCTTCAGCTTTCGGCCGGTGGCGCAGCGCTCGCTACCCTGGGACTATCCGGTCGCCCTCGATACCATTCTTGAAGGAGAGCAGCTTGCCCCTACGGCTGATGTGCGTAACGGCGCACCCTGACGACGAGAGTGGTGGCTTTGGCGGCGCTCTGTTGCTGGCGCACGGACGCCGCGCCGACACCACCGTGATCTGCCTGACCGAAGGACGCGCGGCCTCTCATCGCGGCGATACCCGCAGCGATGATGAACTGGCCGCCGCTCGTCTCGCCGAGATGGCGATCTCCTGCGGCATCCTTGGCGTGACCAGGCATGAGGTCTGGAAATATCCTGATGGAGCCCTGATCCAGGCGAATCTTTTTGAGATCACAACACGTCTGGTGGAACGTATGCGCCAGCTGCGGCCCCACATCGTGCTTACCTTCGGCGGCGACGGCGGTCCAAACCTGCATCGCGACCATGCGGTGGCCGGCTTCGCAGCGACGGCGGCCTTCCACTGGAGCGGCCGCAGCAACTTTGCAGCGGAGCAACTGCAGAATGGGCTCGCATTGTGGGCGCCGCACAAGCTGTATTACGAAGCAACGAAGTTCACCGTATCGAAGTTCAAGGAGGAGGCTGCTGTGGCGCCGCGCACTGCGTCATCCGTGGTGCTCGAGCTTGGCCCGCTTCAGGAAGTGAAACGCCAGGCGCTCGAGGCGCACGACACTCAAAGCGTGATGAGCCGCGCCGCTGCGGTCTACGAGAAGTACGGCCATGAAGAGCACTATCTCCTGGCGTCAGCGCGGAATCCGGAACGGTTCCGGGACGAGACGGATATCTTCAGCGGTATCGACGAGACATAAAGGCGACAGACGCATGCGCAGCCCTTGGCAGTTCGCCTCGCTGCTCTCCACGGTGGCGATTGTCTGTGTAGCCTTCCCCGCGCATGCGCAAAACACCGATGCGGGCACGGTGACAGGACACGTCTACTGCGCGGACACGCAAAAGCCGGCGAGGTTTGCCAACGTTCGTCTGGAGCCGGTGGACAGCGCATCCAACTCCGGCGATTCCCGAGCTATGTTTCAACGGAGCTTCGGCGGGCGAGGCGGGTTCGCGACCACCGATTCGGATGGCTCCTTCCGAATGACTGGCGTTGCGCCGGGCGATTACTACGCGGACGTGATGATGCCGGGATACATTCAACCCCTGCGCGGCATGCTGAGCGATACGGCGAATCTTTCGCAGGCGGATCGCGACCGCATCACGGCTCAACTGACGCGCGTGAGCGTCGCGGGAAATCAGACTGCGAACGTGCAGGTGATGATTTATCGCGGTGCGACGATCAACGGAACGGTGAGCTTCGATGACAGCTCGCCCGCGGCGGGTGTTTCGGTGCAGGCGTTGGTTCTGTCTCGAAACTCAGGCGGAACGCAGACGATGGCCAACACGCAGCAGGGCAGCTTCGCCGCATTCACACGGGCCGACGACCGCGGGCAGTTCCGCCTTACTGGACTCGCCGACGGCACATACATTGTCTTCGCCGCGCCACGGTCGATCTTCCCCATCTACTACGGCAACACGATCGAACGCAGCCACGCAAAGAAGCTCGACCTTCATGCCGGCGACGAGGCGACCGGCGCAGACATTCAGATTCCCGCTGCCGGGATGCATCGCGTCAGCGGAGTTGTGACCTCGCAGCAGGACGGTCATCCACTGCCGCGCGCCTCCGTGCAACTAAGGCTCAGCTCCAGCGACAACGGCACCATCAGCGCGACGACCGCCTCCGACGGCACCTTTACCTTCAACGCCGTGCCGGACGGAAAATTCACCGTGCTGATCCTGAATGCCTACGATCCAACGACCCACGCGGAATACACGAGCGCAGGTCAAACGCTGGAGGTAAGCGGCGCGGACGTGAACGATCTGGTGGTGAACGCGACTGCGCGCAATCAGTAGGTCAGACTTCCGCCATGCGTCGTTGCCGTCGCTTTGCATCGATCAGCGACCACGCCGGACGCGCCAGCAGGATGATAGCCAGCGTAACGGTGATCTTCACAGGGTCGAGGACGCCGCTCTTCACAATCCACCAGTAATGAATCACCCCGAGGATGGCGGCAACATAGACGAGCCGGTGAAGCACCTGCCAGCGTTTGCCGAGCTTCCGGATGAACCATTTCGTGGACGTGAGGGCAAGCGGAAGGAGCAGCAGCCATGCGGAGAAACCGGCGATGATGTATCGCCGCTTGCTGAGATCATCGACGAGAGTGGGCCAGTCAAAGTTTGCGTAGAGCTTGAGATACACCAGCAGGTGCACGCACGCGTAGAAGAAGGCGTAAAGGCCAAGCATGCGACGAAAGCGAATCAGCCACGCGAGATGCCTGCTGAGCCGGCGCACCGGCGTAATGACCAGCGAGATGATCAGGATGCGCAGCGCCGCGAATCCGGTGCCGTGCGAGAGCGCCGCCGTAGGATCGGGCCCCAGCAACGCGACAGCGTCCGGATGCCTGAGATCGTGACCCGTCTTCCAGGCCAGAATCAAAAACGGAGCAAGGCAGGCGAGGTGCACCAGCACTTTTAGAACAACGATGACCCGGTTGGACATCAGTAGTTCTTTCTGAGATCCATGCCCTTGTAGAGGCTCGCCACCTGATCGCCGTAGCCGTTGAACATGAGCGTGGGCTGGCGCTGCTTGAAGAGTGACGCACCGATGCGCCGCTCGGTCTTCTGGCTCCAGCGGGGGTGATCGACGCTGGGATTCACGTTGGAGTAGAAGCCGTATTCGGTGGAAGCCATCATGTTCCAGGTGGTAGGCGGCTCGTGATCGGTGAAGTTGATCCTGACGATGCTCTTCGCTGACTTGAAACCGTACTTCCAGGGCACGATCACGCGGACCGGCGCGCCATCCTGGTTGGGCAATGTCTCGCCGTAAAGGCCAAAGGTGAGCAGCGTCAACGGATGCATGGCCTCGTCCATGCGCAGCCCCTCGGAGTACGGAAAGGCGATGCCGGACTGGCTCAATTCGGGCATCTGCTTCTGATTGGCAAGCGAGAGGAACTGCACAAACTTCGCCTTCGGCAGTGGATCGCATTGCTTGATTAGCTCCGAGAGGGGGTAGCCGTCCCAGGGAATCACCATGCTCCATGCCTCGACACAGCGAAAGCGGTAGATGCGCTCCTCCATCGGCTTGAGCTTCATCAGCGTGTCGATGTCGAAGGTCTTCTTCTGCTTCACCAGTCCGGTTACCTGCACGGTCCATGGCCGCGTGTGCATGGCGCCGGCATTCCGCGCCGGATCGCCCTTGTCCGTGCCGAACTCGTAGAAATTGTTGTAGTGCGTGATGTCCTGGTAGGACGTCGGTGTTTCCCCCGTCAGGGACAAGGGACTCTTTACCGTCTGCAGCTTCTCCGCAGCTCGCGCAGATCTGACATCGGCCCAGTGGTGCATGCGCTCCGCCGCCAACGCGGCTACGCCGGCCGCCACTGCTCCTGCCATGAACGTGCGCCGATTCAGGTAATCGGTCTTCGAAGTGATCTCCGAGGAGGGGATGTCGGCAGGCTTTCGGATCAGCATGTTGCTCTCCCGGCCGCTCGATTGGCGGTCTCAGACGGTTGGACGCCGGGGTTGGGGTCCTGGTTACAGTACGCGATCCGGCAGTCTCCGGATGTTTGCCTGCTCACTCATTCTATGGCTTTTGCAAAGGGCCATGCGGTATCGCGCCGCGCTCGCCTGAGATACACGAGGACACCGGAGACGGTCACGACGAGCGCCGCGGCAATCTCGCGGCCGGCATGCGCCCGGGAGGCGAGGACGAACAGAAATCCCACCGTCGCGCAGATAACCGGCACCGGATAGAGCCAGATGCGGAAGGGCCTCGGCAGGTCTGGGCGGCGGCGGCGCAACAGCACCACGCCCACCTGTTGCAACAGGAACTGCAGGACGATGCGCAGCGCCACCAGGGCAGCGATGATCGCCTTCAGATCAAAGAAGCAGCAGAGGCATGCAACGCCGCCCAGCAGCAAAAGCGCATTCGCGGGAAAGCCTCCGCGCGGATGCAGCTTCGCGAGCGGGTGGAAGTAGTTGCCCTCCGCCGCCGCAGCCCACAGCACACGCGACGCGCCGAGCAACAATGAGAACAGGGACCCGAACGCCGTCCAGATAACGAGCAGCGCTCCGATCTTCGCCCAGGTCGGCCCGAAGCTGCGGCCGAGCAGCTCGGCGATGACGGCGCTGTAGCTGCTGCTGTGATGGCTGCTGGTGAACTCCTGCCACGGGATCACGCCGAGCACGCTGACGTTCATCAGCAGATAGAGCACCGCGATGATGACAATGGAGCCGATGATGGTGCGCGGTAAGGTGCGACCGGGATCGCGCACCTCGCCTGCCAGATAAGTGATGTTGTAGTAGCCCCAGTAGTCATAGGTGGCGATCAGCATGGCTGCGCCGAGTCCGATGAAGAAGTGATGATCCAGATGAAATGCGCCGGCCGGGAACGAGAACGCCAGCCGCGCATGAAAGTGCGTAAATCCAGCGATGATGGTGATGCCCAGCGTGAAGACGACGCCGGTCCAGAGAACCCAGGCCATCCGCTGAATGGCGCGGAGCTGTCGATAGAGCAGCGCAACGGAGAGGACCACGACCGCGACTGCCAGCAGGCTGGTGCGCTCAATATGCCGCAGCGGACCGCCGCCCGCAAGCGTGCCCGAAAGCCACGGAAACAGGAAAGTCGCGTATTGCGAAAGCCCGATCGCGCCCGAGGCCATCACCAGCGGCGCGCTGAGCGTGAACTGCCAGACGTAGAGAAAGGAGACCAGGCGACCAAGGCGACCGGGCCCGTAGATTTCCCGCAGAAACGCATACGAGCCGCCCGCCTCCGGCAGCGCAGCAGCCAGCTCCGCCCACACCAGGCCGTCACACAAGGCGAGAGCCGCACCCAGCACCCAGCCCAGCATCGCCTGCGGGCCTCCCATGGCGGCGACGATTAGCGGCAACGTGATAAACGGACCCACGCCGACCATTTCCAGCATGTTGAGCGCGAGCGCGCTCCCCTGCCCGATTTCGCGCTTGAGCCGCGGCGGTGGGGGGACAGCGCGGTCGGCGAGCATGGAGCTTAGATTCGCAGGATCAGATCCGGACACTATAGAACCGCCACAATCACCGCAGTTGGTTCCAGGAAGTGTAGCTGGCTCATCGCTCGCACGCTTAGCCACGGGACGGTACACTCATGTTTCATGCATCTGCGGCGCGCGCATCTCCTCTCACTGGCTGTTCTGCTGGCGACCACGGTCTGCGCGCAGACTGCCGCCCCGGCCAGTCCGGACCTGCTCCCCGCCTCCGCTCCGAAAATCGAGGCCATGCCGCTGCCGGAGAATCGCGGCGCGGCGGGTCTCTACGAGAGCCTGAAGCGGCTGGATACCACGGCCAGCCTGATGATGATCGTGGCTCACCCGGACGATGAAGACGGCGGCATGCTGACCTACGAAAGCCGTGGGCTCGGCGTGCGAACCGCGCTGTTCACGCTCACGCGCGGCGAGGGCGGACAGAACGCCATGTCGGCGGCCGACTACGATGCCCTGGGACTGATCCGGACCAATGAGCTGCTGCGCGCGGATGAGTACTACGGCGTCGATCAACAGTACTGGGGCAGCGTCGCCGATTATGGCTTTTCGAAGACGATGGAGGAGGCGCTCGCGCAGTGGGGTCACGAGCGTGTGCTCTACGACGCAGTGCGCGCTGTGCGTCTCTACCGGCCCATGGTGGTTTGCTCGGTTTTTGTTGGTGGCGTGACAGATGGACACGGGCATCATCAGGTATCCGGCATGCTGGCGCAGGAGGTCTTCAATGCCGCCGGCGATCCGAAGGTCTTTCCCGATCAGATTGCCGCCGGACTGCAGCCCTGGAAGCCGCTCAAGGTATACGCGCGCGTGCCCGGCTTCTCCCTCTCGCCAAAGGGCATGTTCGACTATGCGACTGGCAAATACGCGCCGGTGCGCTTCCATAACTATGTGAACGACACAGACATCAACGGCGTCCCGGCAACCAATCTGACCATCGAAGAGGGCGAGCGCGATCCGCTGCAGGGCCAGACCTACATCCAGATCGCGCGGCGCGGCCTGGGCGAGCAGCGAACGCAGCATGAAGGACCCAATGTCCCGCTGTCCGGCGAGGCATCGAGCGCTTATCACCGCTATGGCTCGCGCGTGCCCGTCGAGCCCACGGAGCAGAACTTTTTCGATGGCATCGATACGTCCCTGCCCGGCCTGGCGAAGCTGGCCGGCCCGGAAGGCGCGTTTCTGCAGCAGCCACTGTCACGCATTCACGAGATCGTCGCGCAGGCCATCCTCAACTACGCTCCCGATCATCCGGAACGGACTGCGCCGCTGGTCGCCGATGTGTCCCGGCGCATCACCAAGCTACTGGACCAGGTGAAGGCGAGCAGCCTTGATACGGAGCAGAAGGCATCCGTAACACGGGAGCTCGAAATCAAGCTGCGGCAGGCGAATACGGCGTTGAGCCAGGCGCTCGGCATCGAGATGACGGCGCTGGTGATGCCGGGAAACGGCGGCCGGGGCTTCGAGCTGTACGCCGCTCCGCGCGGCGGGCTCTCCGCCACGCCGCAGCCTGTGCCCGCGCAGGTCACGCCGGGCGAGGACTTCCGCGTCCGGGTGCATATCCGGGCTCCCAGAGCCGCGGCGCTGAACAAAGTCACCCTGGAAACTCCACGCAACGAACGCTGGACAGTCGAGCGCGAGGGCGCTCCGGGGCTGGACGATCCGCACAGCACCAGCGGGGATGTGGTCTTTCACGTCATCGCGGCGCAGGACGCCGCACCGACCGCACCATATTTTTCGCGACCCTCAACCGAGCAGGCGTACTACGACATCGCCGAGCCGGAGTATCGAAATCTCTCGTTCGCGCCCTATCCTTTAAGCGGTATCGCGACTTTCGACTACGACGGCGTTCCGTTGCGCCTCGCGCAAGTCGTCCAGACCATGCACACGGAGCTGGGACCGGGAGCGGTATACGCTCCGCTGATCGTCACGCCGGAGCTGTCGGTTTCGCTGGGCCAACCGTGGATCGTGCTGCCCATCGACGGCTCGCACAGCGGGGAGCATGAGGTCACCGTGCCTGCGCGGCTGCATGCCGCGCAGGATGCCGCGGGCACACTGCGCCTCGAACTCCCTCAAGGCTGGAGCGCCGCGCCGCACGCGGCGGACTTTCGCCTTCATGCAGGCGAGGACGCGGCATTCAGCTTCCAGGTGCATGCCCCGGCGCTTGCTGCGGCAAGCTATTTCATCACGGCGGTCGCGGAGAGCGGCAACCATCGATTTACCACTGGATATGAGACGGCCGGCTATGGCGCACTGATTCCCTACAACCTGTACCGTCCGGCGCGCGTGGATGTGCGCGGCGTGGACGTAAGGGTCGCCACTGGCCGGCGCGTCGGCTACGTCATGGGGACTGGCGACACGCTGCCCAACGCCATCCAGCAGCTTGGCCTGCAGGTGGACCAGCTTTCCGCAGCCGATCTGCTGAGCGGCGACCTGTTCCATTACCAGACCATCGTGCTCGGCATCCGCGCTTATGCGGCGCGGCCGGAGCTGCCGCTTGCCAATGCACGCCTGCTGGCCTGGGTACATGCAGGCGGCACGCTGGTCGTCATGTATCAGGGCACCGAGTTCGACCATGGATACACGCCGTATGAGATGCACCTGAACTCGCGTGGCATTCCCGAGCGCGTGGTGGATGAGCATGCACCGGTGGCGCTGCTCGATCCAAAGGACCCGCTGCTGACGATGCCGAATCGCATCACGGAAGCAGACTTTGACGGATGGGCAGAGGAGCGCGGCCATTCGTTCATGTCGTCGTGGGGGCCGGAGTACGCCGCCCCGACCGAAACACACGATCCCGGCCAGGATCCGCAGCGCGGGGGGTTGCTGCACGCAAAGTTCGGCAAAGGCGAGTACATCTACGTCGCCTTCGCCCTGCACCGGCAGACCCCGGAGGGCGTACCGGGCGCGTACCGCCTGCTGGCCAACCTGCTCAGCGCCGGATCCCATTAGGCCGGGTTCGGACTGGCTTTCCACGGTTTGTAACATTCTGCTCATCAATTCCTAACAATCTATTCAAACAGCGTTCTCCCGCCTGTCACATCCGGCTGCCACCCTATGGCTACGTCACCAGTGTGTCCCGCTGCCTTGAAAGAAGCGTTTCTCGGAAGGCCACGCGTGTGACGAGTTCTGGAGAGAGGCTGAATGAAAAATCATTGGATGGCCGTGGCGACCTGTGTGCTTGTATCGGCTATGGCAAGCGCGCAGACGACGTCAGCAAACGGCACCGCTTCGGGGAAGACCCCGGTACGACACCGCAAGGCAACGCCGAAGCGTCCGTCGGTGGAAACACAGATTCAACAGCTGCGCGAGGATATGGAGACGCAGATCAACCAGCTCAAGCAGCAGTTGAACGACAGCCAGTCGCAACTGCAGGCTGCTCAGCAGCAGGCAGCTGCTGCCAACGCAGCCGCCGCGCAGGCGCAACAGCAGGCACAGCAGCAGCAACAGCAGACGACGGACAATACGACGGCTGTCTCCAACCTGCAGGGCGCGGTCAGCGATCTCAAGACGAACAGCAGCTCGCTTGCCTCCTCCATTCAGGAGACGCAGACCAACATCGAGAAGAAGGTGGAGCATCCGGACGAGATCCACTACAAGGGCATCACGATTTCGCCAGCGGGCTCGTTCATTGAAGCCGCGACGGTATATCGCAGCGCTGCCACAGGTGGCGATATCAACACGCAGTTCACCGGCATTCCGCTTGAGAATTCGAATGCAGCACAGCTGAGCGAGTTCTACGGTTCGGGGCGCCAGTCGCGTCTCGCGCTGAAGGCAACCGGCAAGCTGGCCAATGTGGACTTGACCGGCTACTACGAAATGGACTGGCTGGGAACTGGTATTACCTCCAACAACAACCAGTCGAACAGCTATGTCGTCCGCCAGCGCCAGCTTTGGGCGCGCGCCGCTTTCCACAGCGGGTGGAACATCAGCGGCGGCCAAATGTGGTCCTTGGCAACAGAAACCACGCACGGTCTGGACAATGGCACGGAGATCCTTCCTTCCGTCATCGACCCACAATACGTCGCGGGCTTTATATGGACGCGGCAGTATGGCTTCCGCGTCACCAAGGACTTCGGCAACAAGTTCTGGATCGGGGCCTCGGCGGAAAATGCTGAAACCCTCAATCCGGCCGGATCGAGTCTGCCTGTCAACTTGCTGCTCGGTTCCGACGGCAACAACGGCGGCCTTTACAATGCGACGGCGAACTACTCCTTCAATCTCGCGCCGGACATGATCGCGAAGCTCGCCTACGAGCCGCGCTTTGGTCATTTTGAAGTCTTCGGTATCAGCCGCTTCTTCCGCGACCGTATCTATCCCAACATGGTCGTGACCACTGTCGGTGGCGTTACGACCGTCACCGGCACATCCGCCGGTGCGTACAACGACAGCACCGTCGGTGGCGGCATTGGCGCCAGCGGTCGCGTAACGGCGCTTAACAAAAAACTCACTGTCGGTCTGAAAGGCCTCTGGGGTGACGGAACCGGTCGTTATGGCTCTTCGACCATCGCCGATCTCACACTTCGTCCCAATGCGCAGTTAGCTCTGCTGCACAACTTCGACGCATTGGCGACGATCGAAGCAAACCCCACCAAGCGCCTGAATCTGTACCTGAACTACGGCGGCGACTACATTGGACGCCACTACTTCGGCAAAGTAGGGTATGGTTCGCCGCTTACCAACATGAGCGGGTGCAATACCGAACCGCTGCCAAACACGACGGTCACATACCCGAATAGCGGCGATGGCTTTACGCCTGCGACCCCGGCCAACTGCGGCAACCAGACGAAGGACGTCCAGGAGCTCGCCACAGGTTACTGGTACGACTTCTACCGCGGACCCATGGGCCGTTTCCGGCAAGGCATCCAGTACAGCTACTTCCAGCGCAACCTCTGGTCTGGCGCTGGTGGTACAACCAACCCCGGCGGCAATGCGAAGGGCACGGACAACGTGTTCGAGACGTCGATCCGTTACTACCTGCCTCAGTGAGCTAACGGGAACAAACAGCAAGGGCGCCCCCAAACAGGGCGCCCTTGCTGTTTACCCGGCGAGCCGTCCGACGAGCCTGTGTGACCGGCTCCTGTGTTACCGTTAGTTAGCAGAAGAGCGATTCTGTGAGCTCGTAGCTCAGTTGGTAGAGCAACGCACTTTTAATGCGTGGGTCCTGGGTTCGATTCCCAGCGAGCTCACCAGCAGATCGCCGCTGCTCCCGTTTCATGCCTACATCAGTCAACACACTGGTCGACGTGCGCGCCATCGTGCAACTGCAGGATGAGCGCACCCGGCTGTGGCATTCGACCACACCGCACTTAGGGCAGGCTGGGGCGAGCGAGTCCTTCGAGGCACTCGTGGAGGCGCTCCATGCGGCCAACTTCACGCTGTGGCACGCCGAGGACGACGCTCGCCAACCCTCAGCGGGAGACGCCGCAATCGCGTCTGTCAAGCGGCGGATCGACTGCGTCAACCAGGTGCGCAACGATGCGGCGGAGAAGATCGATGGCTGCCTGCTGGCGAGCCTCGCCGAGGCTGGCGTGACGCAGGGCGGCCCGCAGCACTCGGAGACGCCGGGCATGATGCTGGACCGGCTATCGATTCTGTCGCTGAAGCTGTTTCATACTCAGGAGGAACTCGAGCGCGTAGGCGCGCCGACAGGACATCGCGAGCGGAATGCGGGTCGGCTGGGTATTCTCGAAGTGCAGCGCGAGGATCTGGTCCGATGTCTGGAGCAGTTCTGGGCCGATTTGTGCGCGGGCAGGCGGTTCTTCCGGCAGTACAGACAACTGAAAATGTATAACGATCCCGAGCTGAACCCGGTTCTCTACGGCAAGCAGACGTGAAGAAGCAAACCAGGGGCGCAGGTGTAACCCGCTGGTGTGGTTGACGGCCCCTGGGGTCGGGAGTGTACAACGGCTGGAACGGAATGTGGTAAGAAGCCCTGTGTGAGATGCAGGCAGAAGCAAGCAAGGACAAGCAAGCAAGGACAAGCAAGCAATGGCAAGCACAAGCACAACCAAGGCGCGCGGCCCGAAGACGATTCAGGGGAAGGTGCGCACCATGGCCGATCCGGCCCAGCAGAAGACCATGCAGGAATACGAGTCCGCCCTGAAGGCGATGCAGGAGGGCAAGTACGATAAGGCCGGCGAGATCTTTCGCAAGCTGATCCCGTCGGCTTCGCCGGAGATAGCGGAGCGCGCACGTGTGTACCTGGAGGCGTGCGGCCGTCAGGCAACGAAGCAGGAGCGCAGGTTCGCAGGCCCGGAGGAGCAGTACGACTATGCTATCTCGCTGCTGAATACCGGCCTGTACGACGAGGCGCGTGAGCAGTTGGAGACGATTCTGACCAAAGAGCCGCGGGCGGACTACGCGCTGTACGGTCTCTCCATCCTGGAGAGCATGACCGGACAGACCGAGCAGTGCCTGGAGCATCTTGGGCAGGCAATCAGCATCAATCCGCAAAACCGCATTCATGCGCGCGTGGATTCGGACTTTCAGGACATGGCGGATGATCCGCGATTCACGGAGCTCCTTTACCCTGAAGTGCAGTAGGAAGTAGTCGAAGGAAGCCACAGGAGTATGCCGGTCAAGACCACTAGCGCAGCCGAGCACGATCCGGAGTTGACTACTCCGATCCGGCGGTCGTCACTGCGCGTGGTTGCCATCGGTGGTGGCACCGGGCTTTCCACCCTGCTGCGCGGACTCCGCCGGTATGCTCCATCGCCGCAAATCAGTGAGCCGGACACCATCCCGACGCCGAGCTTGATCAGCGATCTTGCAGCCGTCGTGACCGTGACTGACGATGGCGGATCGAGCGGGCGGCTGCGGCGCCACTTCAACATGCTGCCGCCCGGCGACCTGCGCAACTGCATGGTGGCGTTGGCCGATGATGAGGCGCTGCTGTCGCGGCTCTTCCGGCATCGCTTCTCCGCAAGCACGGCCGTCACGGCGAACGGCAATGGCGAGAGCACCGCCAGCCTGGAAGGCCACAGTTTCGGCAACCTGTTCGTTGCAGCGCTGGCCGAAATCACGGGCGACTTCGCACAGGCCATCAAGCTCTCCTCGCAGGTACTGGCAACACGCGGGCACATCTATCCGGCGACGACGACCAACGTGACGCTCTCCGCACACATGGACGACGGCTCCATCGTCGAAGGCGAAACCAACATCACGGCGAGCAAGCACCGCATCTGCGAGTTGACCTTGGAGCCGGCCGGCGCGGAGCCGCTGCCGGAGACGCTCGATTCGATTGCGCGCGCGGACCTGATCACGCTCGGGCCAGGCTCACTCTATACCAGCCTCATCACCAACCTGCTGGTAAAGGGCATTCCCGAGGCGCTGACCCATGCGCGCGGCCTTCGTGTCTTCCTCTGCAACCTGATGACGCAATCAAACGAGAGCCTGAACCTGACTGCCTCGCAGCATATCGAGAAGATTTATGAGCACAGCGGCCACGCGATCTTCGACTACGCCCTGGTGAACACCGCTCCGGTGAGCGAGACCTTGCTGCGCAATTATGCGCGTGAGGGCGCGGCGCCCATCGTGCCCGACATCGAGCGCATCGAATCGCTGGGCGTACGAGTGGTCCCCGGCAACTTCGCCGCCGAAGGTGACGTGCTGCGCCACAATGCCGATCGCGTCGCGGATGTGCTGCTGCATCTTGGACTCGAAGAGGACTTGGACTCGCGGCGCAGCCTGTCCGCCTGATCGCCTATCTACAAACAAACGACGCCGCGTCACTGATGCTTCCCTTCCCCTTGTAGTGCGCCTGTTGCGGATAGGGGCAAAGCGGGCGGGTCATCAGAATCGTGTGCGAATCTGCATGATGATCGGCCAGCTCGCCATATTTTGTCGCCGTGATGGTATCGGGGGCTTTGCCCTGCTCCACCCAACCCTGGATGGCGAGGACGACGTTGTGGCCGGCGTCGGACTCCTTGAGGCTGGGGAGACCGAATTGGCCGATACTGTCCGGACCCGGGCCCTGAGCGCAGTGCTTGACGCCGGGCATGAGATAGAGACGGGTAAAGCTGGCCGTTGCATCCTTGCCGAGCGTCCGCTCGACTGCTTCGTAATACTGGATGGAGTAGATGGGGCTGATCGCCGCGTCTGCCCAGCCGTGATAGAGGATCAGCTTACCGCCGCGATCGCGGAAAGCGCTGAGGTCGGGATGGGCGTCAAGCGTCGCCCCGGTTTTCTCGCGCGCGGCGGCAAGACCGGCGACGGGGTCGAAGGTGTGAAAGTCCCAGTGAGGATCGTTGTAGACCATGTTTGCGAAGTAGCCGGTTGCGAAGCCAACGCCGGCGGATTTGCCGCGCGCAGGACCGGTGATCCAACTCGGCCAGCCGTTCGGATCGAGCTCGCCGCCGGCCGCAAGAATGGCCGGGATGGTAGTGTGGCCGACCTTCTGCTCGGAGAGGATTGTGCTGAGCGTCTTGATCTGCGGGGCGGTAAGGCAGGACTTTCCCTGCGCTGATTTGCAGGCAAGCGATGCTGCGCTGAAATGGCAGGCGCGCGGATCGGTGAGAATGCCGTCCTTAACGCCGTCCAGCTTGTCGCAGCGGCTGACGATAGCGCTGTGAATGAACGGGATGTCAGTCGCCGGGATGTAGCTGCCGTCACAGGTGAGCAGGGCCTGCATGCCGATGGCGCCACTGGTCAGCAGCGCGGTCCAGTTGTAGGCGGGCGCTCCGGCGACGATGCCGTCGTAGTCGGCGGGAAAGCGCTGCGCTTCCATCAGGGCTTCGCGTCCGCCGTCGGAGCAACTGGCAAAGTAGCTGTGCGCGGCGGGTGCGCCGTAGTATGCAGCTAGAATCGCCTTTGCCTGCACAGTCATCTGGTGGACGCCGCGCCACCCGAAGTCGGTGATCTTTTCCGGATGATGCAGCGCCCACCCTGCGTCAATGCCATCCGCGAAATGCCCGGTATCGGTGCCCGCCGTGACGTAACCATCGTTCAGGAAATTGGCAAGACCCTCGTAGCCGATCTCGCCGGCAAAGCCGCCATTGCCCTGACCTTGGAAGCGGTGATTCCAATTTGCAGCTTCAAGTGGGAGCCATACTTCGATCTGAATGTTCGAATCGGAGCTGGGTGTGGCTTGAACTTTGACGCGACAGAAGGCGGGGAGCTGCTTGTAAAGGGGAACCTGCTCGTTCGGTCCGGTGGGACGCGGCGGCGCTACGAATGTGCCGGAGGCAACGACCTCTGCAGAGACGACGCGAGCGTGGTCAAGCTGCAGTTGCTGGAGGCCGGCGCAGCGACTCTCGGCTGATTGGGCGAAGACGGGCGTGGCGAGCAGGAGCGTGGATGCTAGGAGAGCGAGTAGGCGCATGGCGCAACCACTGTACCGCATACGTGATTGCGAACTGCTCAGGAAGCAGCTTCGGTGGTCCTCTTCAGCTGCCCACATGCCGCATAGATATCGCGCCCCCTCGGCCGTCGAATAAACGCCGGAACGCCGCGCGCGATCAGGCGCTGCTGGAACCGCTCCACATCTTCATCCTTTGGCTGGTGGTAAGGGATACCCGGGCCGGGGTTCCACACGATCAGATTCACCTTCACCGGGAAGCCCGCGCTGCGGGCGAGCGTGACAACCTCATCCGCATGGACCAGCGAATCGTTAACGCCGCCGAGCAGCACATACTCGAAGGTGATCTTCTCGCGCGGGGCCAGCGGCATGGCGCGGGCGGCTTCGAGAAGCCGCTCGATGGGCCATTTGCGCGTAATCGGCATCACCGCTTCGCGTACGGTGTTGTTCGACGCGTTGAGCGAGATGGCGAGATGCGGACGCAGCGGCTCCTGCGCGAAACGCTCGATGCCGGGGACGATACCAGAGGTCGAGACGGTCATCCGTGAAGCGGGCAGGCCGACTTCGTTCACCAGCAGGCGGACCGCGTCCATGAACGCGTCGTAGTTGAGGAAGGGCTCGCCCATGCCCATGAAGACGAGGTTGATGCGGTCGCGTCCAAGCTCAACCTGATGACGGCGAAGAACCGCGACCACTTGCCCGGCGATCTCGCCTGCGCTCAGGTTGCGTTCGATGCCGAGCTTTGCGGTGAGGCAGAACTGGCAATTTACCGCGCAGCCGATCTGCGACGAGACGCAGATGGTGGCGCGCTTTCGGGTGGGCGCCGCGTCTGCTTCATCATCGTTGTCTTCAGCGCCGTCGCCTTCAGGCATCCATACGGTCTCCACAGTCTGATTGCCGCTTACGCCGATGAGGTAGCGTTCCGTCCCATCTACCGAGCGAAAGGTCTGAAGGATGGGCGGGAGCCCGACGGTGTAGCCTTGCTCGCTCAGCCTTGTGCGTAGCGCGGCAGGGAGAGTTGTCATGGCATCCAGTTCCGGCAACCAGTCCCGATAGAGGGCCTGGGCAAGCTGGCGGGCCCGGAATTTCGGCTCATCAAACGTACTTAGTAGAGAGTTAAGTTGCTCATAGGAAAGGCCAAACAGCGATTGCACCTCGGAAGGTGCAGCCGTCTGAACCGATTCCGAGCCGGCAGAGTCTAAAATGAAGAAGCGCTCCTCCTTTGGTCCGGATGGCGACCCAGACAGAGGCTCTGACGGCAATCCGGCATCCAATGGCATCGAGACGACCCGGCAACAGGCAAGGATAGAGCATTTCCGCACCATCGTGAAAATGCTCCAGCATTCGGCTGAGTGGCACCTATGTGCTTCGCGCGGACGCGTGTCCGCCTTAACCAGTGTCCGGCTTAACCAGGGAGCGGCGAAATTTATGAACGAACGCAGCGTAGAACGGACGGTCCTCCCGAACGGGTTGACGATTTTGACTGAGCGCATGGAGAACGTGCGCTCCGTCGCCATGGGTGTGTGGGTGCGGGCCGGCTCGCGGCATGAGGTCGCGGAGCTCAACGGCATTTCGCATTTTGTAGAGCACATGGTTTTCAAGGGCACCGAAACGCGGACGGCGCAGCGCATTGCGCGCGAAGTGGACGCGATCGGCGGGAATCTGGACGCCTTCACGGGCAAGGAAACCGTCTGTTTCAACATTAAAGTGCTGGATGAGCATGTGCCGGTAGCTGTCGATGTGCTCAGCGATCTGGTGCTGCACCCGATCTTTGCCGAGGGCGATATCCAGCGCGAGCGGGGCGTGATCTTCGAAGAGATCAAGATGGACGAGGACAATCCCGACTACCTGGTGCACGAGATCTTTACGCAGAATTTCTGGCGAGGCCATCCGCTGGGCAAGCCGATCCTGGGAACAAAGGAGACGGTGGGCCGGCTGGAGCAGGCAAAGCTCTTCGGCTATTACGGCGATCGCTTCCGCGGCGGCAATGTCGTTTTCACCGCGGCGGGAAACCTCGACCATCAGCGGTTTGTGGATGAGGTGCGGCGGCGTTTCGAGGCCATGCCAGCCGGCGTGCCGCAGGACGCCAGCACGGCGCCGACGACCAGCGCGAAGATCGTGCTGCGCAACAAGAAAGCGCTGGAGCAGGTGCAGCTTTGTATGGGCGTGCCCTCCCTCCCAATCTCAAGCGACCGCCGTTATTGTGCGCTGCTGCTGAACACGGTGCTGGGCGGCGGGATGAGCTCGCGGCTTTTCCAGACCGTGCGTGAGGAGCGGGGCCTAGCGTACTCCATTTACAGTGATCTGAACCCCTACAAAGACACCGGGATGCTGTGTGTCTACGCGGGCACATCGTCGGACCGGGCGCTGCAGGTCATTCAGCTGGTCACCGAAGAATTCCGGCGTCTGAAGCAGGAGCCAATGCCGGAGGATGAGCTGCGCCGGGCAAAGGACCAATTGCTGGGCAACATCGTCTTGAGTATGGAGAGCACGGGCGCACGAATGTCCAATTTGGCACGGCAGGAAATGTACTTCCATCACTTCTTCGGGATCGACGAGGTCATGCAGCAGGTGGAAAACGTCACGGCCGAGCAGGTGACGGCGCTCGCGCAGGAGCTGTTTGTGCCGGAGAAGATTGCCGTGACAATGCTGGGGCGGCTGGATGGAATCAAAGTGGGCCGCGAGGACCTCGCATGTTAGGGACTGGGCTCCGGGCCACGCGCCTACCCGCATTTCGTTGAGTTCGCATTCTCTGGTCGCTCAAGCGGGGGATGATGTGGGTTTGCTGGGTTCATCCACATCTCTCTGAGATAGCCGGGCGTGCGATCGGTTGCAACGCTCAAAGAAAGCAGATTTCTCTGCTTCGCTCCGGCCGAGATGACGACATTACTAAGCCGCGCGCGGTGGCTGAGGCGTAGCGGCCAGATGAGCGAAAGCGACATGACTTGCGTCATTCTGAGGCACACTCAGGCATATTTTCCGGACCGGCAGGATTTTGATACCCTGCGGTCGATACTCCGTGTGCGACATCGAGGTAGTTACATCATGAAAAACTGGTGGAAGCAATTGTCAGAGGAACCGTCTCCGCGCGGGCATCGCGAAGCGGGTTTCACACTCATGGAGCTGATGATTGTGATGGCTGTCATCCTGATCATCTCGCTCATCGCGATCCCGAGCATGCTCAACATGATGATCCAGGCGCACGAAACGTCTGCCCTGGCGTCGATGCGCGCGATCCAGGCGGCCGAGGTGCAGTACCAGACTAACTTCCCGGCAAACGGCTTCGCCTGCTCGATCACTGCGCTTGGCGGCAGCGGGAGCTCCGGGCCGCCGACCGCGCAGGCGGCGCAGATGCTTCAGGCCTCCCTCGCTACAGGGCAGAAGGACGGATACACCTTCAACATAACCAACTGCACCAAGACGCAGGGCTCGAACAACCAGGACATGTTTACCTCCTATGAGGTGACGGCGGTGCCGCAGACGGTCGGCAAGACCGGCCATCGCGGCTTTTGCATGGATATGTCCGGCGATATTAAGGCCGATCCCGCGGGAGGCACCAACTGCACCATACCGATCTCGTGAGTTTTCGCAAATACACGAAAGGCCAGCAACGTTGCTGGCCTTTTCTCTTTCTGGCGCTGCTTTTGGCTGCCCTTCCGGGCAGGGCGCAGACGACCGTGCCTTCCGCCGCGAAACTGGCGGCGGCGGTAGACCACCACTACAACAGCCTCAAGCGGCTACGAGTGCGCTTTACCGAAACGTATGCAGGCATGGGCATGGACCGCCGTGAGAGCGGCGTGCTTTTGCTGGAGAAGCCCGGGCGCATGCGCTGGAACTATGCCGAGCCGCCGGGCAAGGTCTTTGTGCTGGATGGAAAATACGGCTGGTTCTACACGCCCGGCGATGCTCAGGTGCAGCAGATTCCCGCGAAGAAGCTGGACGATCTGCGCTCGCCGCTGCGCTTCCTTCTCGGCCATGCGCAGCTCACCAAGGAGCTGGACGGGCTGACGATGACGCCCGGGGACAACGGCCAGTTTCGGCTGCGCGGTGTGCCAAAGGGAATGGAGCAACGGGTGCGTTCGCTCGAAGTCACGGTGACGGCGGACGGCACGATCCATGCGATGGCGCTGGAGGAACTGGACGGCTCGCGAACGAGTTTCGGATTTACGGACGAGGAAGAGAATCCGGTGCTTGCGGCGGAGACGTTCCGGTTTGTGCCGCCTGGGGGGGTGCCGGTAGTGGAGGGAACGCCGCCGGTCTAAGCTATTTTTCGATCTGAGGCCGAGGTGTCACCTGACGCGGCAGATTGTCGACCCACTGCAGGATGGCCTGCGCCAGCTCGGCGCGCTCGCCGGAGTAGCTGTGGTCGGTATCCCAATGGCGCTCGGTAACATGTGTGTCGCTGGCTTTCGTTATGGCTTCGGCGAGTGCGTGATCGGTGGGGGCAAGGCCTTCGCTGGCAGTGATGACGAAGACGGGACGTGGCGCGATGGCGGCCGCAAGGTTGAGGAAGTTGAGCGCCTGCCGGTGATCGCGGATCTCGCGAGCGAGCGCTAGGCCGCTGGTGCCGCCGAGTGGGGCAAGATTGTTATCGATGTCAATGGCGGCGGCCTCCTCTTTGACAGAAAGCGGGGCCTCGCCGGGACGGCGGCGGTTTTTGTAACCGCGGCTGATGTTCCATGCGGAGATGAGAACGGCGCCAGCGACCTGCGGATTGTGCGCGATGGCCGATGCGGCCATATAGCCGCCCATGCTGTGGCCGATGACGACGATGCGATGTGTATCGATGCGGTATTTCTCCGCGTTCGCGGGATCAAGAAGGAACTGAACCTCCGTGTCGGCATCTTCGGCGGAGTGCTCGAAGGAGAAGTTGCCCTTGACGCCCCAAGAGCCGCGATAGTGCATCGCAAGCACATTCCAGCCGTGTGCGCGCAGGTACTGGGCGATGTCGAGGTTCTGCTCGTACCCGGGAAAGCCGTGGAAGACGACTGCGGTGGGATGCGTCCCCTCGCCCGCTGCGAGATAGAAGACGCCCAGCAGTGTGCTGCCGTGACTGGGAATGCTCATCTGCTGGGTAGCGGCCGGCGTGCCTGCGGCAGACGGCGCAGCCCAGACGTCAATCGACCATCCCGAACCACTGAGAAACGTGGCGGCGCAGAGAGCAAGCACTTGCAGAGCTTTCATGGGCCGTCAGTATAGCGTCATGCGGCGAGCGAAGCCGCGGGTTTCCTCGATTTCGGAAGCAGGAAGCCCACGCTGATGAGCCAGATAAAGCCGGGGAAGCGCACAAGCGGGATAAGGAAGAGGAGTTTCGGGTAGAGGATGAGATGAAACCAGCTCAGCTCGCCTGCCGCGGCCAGGATGAGTCCGAAGACGATGAGCCATTTCGGCAGCAGCTTCATAAAAGCCGCGGTGACGGAGACGCCGGCGATCAGCAGTCCCATGGGAATGGAGAAGCCGGGGCCGCCAAGCCCATAGCCGAGATAATAGAGTGCGATCACAACGCCCTCATGCGGCGAAACGCTGGGGTGCACCATCGCCCAAGTGGCCATCGTGCCGGCCATGGCGTCGAAGACAACCCAGAAGCCGCCGAAGAGCGCAATGTAGACTCCGGCGGCGCGCGCTCCGAGAAAATGCAGGCGGCTGACCACGGTGGCTGTGAAAAGACCGAGGCACACCATGGCGCCGAGCTGCAGGAAAAGGCAGAGAACCACGCGGCTGCCCTGGGTTTGGAAGAACGGAACGATGGTGGATGCCGGCTCCCATGGACCCGGCCAATAAGGCAGCTTGTAGAACAACGTGACCGGGTACAGGCCGGCACAGAAGAGCACCGTGTAGAGGATGGCGAGCATACCGGGATGCGGCCCCTTGTGCACGGCGACCGATGATGTGGCCGATGTCGTCTGCGTGTTCATGTGATCCTCCTCTCGACCTGCTGCCGCTCAGGCGAGCATGGTCCTCCCCTGGGTTCGGAGCCACAGCTCCATGACCAGCGTGTTGATCGAAAAACCGATCCAGAAAGCGATGCCGAAGAACTGCTGTGGTGTCAGATGGGTAAGTCGCGAGGTGGCAAAGAAGACCCCCATGACCGGCCGCGTGGTTGCGATGCCGAGCAGGATGGCGATCGCACGCAGCATCCAGCGCTGCTGCTGTGAACGGTCGCCGGCTCGATGAAAGACAAATGCGCGATAGAGCGCGAAGAGAAACAGCGTGTTGAAGAAAAGAACCGCGGTGCGCTCCAGCCATCCGCCGACAGCGTATGCGCTCATGGCATAAGCGGTAAGGGCAACAACTGCGCCAAGTGGATAGATGGCGCGCTGGAGTGCGTGCGAGCTGCGCGTACGGGTCCAGAAGAGCAACGGCAACAGCAGAACAAAAACCAGTGCGCAGAGGATGTGCACATAGGTGAGCGCGGCGTGCGATAAGAACCAGGTGTCGAGCTCGGCAAGCTGGGCCGGTGCGCTTGTGCTGGGCGGCGTGAAGAGTGCGACAAGTCGACGAATGACTACGGCTACCGCGATCACGATGCAGAACCAAAAGCCGACTTTCAACGCCAGCGGGAATCGAACATCGAAACCAGGAGCGGTTCCCCCCCGTGAAGCGATCTTTCGACTGCCCGGGTTGCCGCTCACGGTATGGCCGCTCATGGAACCATCTGCTCTCGAATTGAACCTATAATTAGATTTACACATTGTCAAATCAAATATGCGATCGCTAAGATGCTGTTGTGACGAAGCGAGCAGCAGAGCCGGAGAAGCGCCCTTATGAATTGGGAAAGCGGCTGGAGCAGATGGACGAAAGCCGGGCCGCGATCCTGCGGGCCGCGCGCACGCAACTGGAGGCAAACGGATACCGGCAGCTCACCATGGCGGACCTCGCGGTAGAGAGTGGAGTGACCCGGCAGACCATCCACAACCTGTTCGGCACAAAGACGGGCGTGCTGGAGGCCGTTTTCGATCTGATTGCCCTTGACAGCGGGATGGAGCGAATGCGCGAGGTGATGATGCTGCCGCCGGGCGATACGCAAGTGGCCCGCTTTGTCGAAATCTTCTGCGGCTTCTGGAGGAAAAATCGCCTGCTGCTCCGGCGTGTGCATGGAATCGGAGCAATCGATCCGGAGTTTGGGGCGGTGATCGAAGCACGCAACCAGCGGCGGCTTATGGCCGCTACGCGCATTGTGGAGCGCATGGGTGCCGAAGACGTGAAGCAGCGTGCAGCGATGCTGGCGGCAGTTACGTCGTTCGAGTGCTTCGACGCGCTGGCGGAGAGCGGCGAGAGCGAAGCCGGGGCGCAAGTGATGGTGCTTCGGCTGGCGCGTACCGCTGCCTTGGTTCCCGAATCAAAATAATCCGCCGCCTGCATCCATTGCACATCCGGCAAGGACTATCGGCCGACGGTGTCTTGGCTATAGTCTGCTGGCGAGGCGCTTCGATGGCTGCATCTGCAAATCACGACACAGACGTCTTCGTCGTCGGCGCGGGGCCAACAGGCCTCGTGCTGGCACTGTGGCTCACGCGCTTGGGTGTGCGGCTGCGAATCATCGACAAAACCGCGGAGCCGGGGACGACCTCACGCGCGCTAGCGGTGCAGGCGCGGACACTCGAGTTCTATCAGCAGCTCGGGTTCGCCGATGCGGTTGTCGCGGATGGCCGGAAAATGATAGCGGCGAACATGTGGGTCGCCGGCAGGCGGGTGGCGCATGCCGTCTTGGGCGAGATGGGCCGTGGCATCAGTCCGTTTCCCTACGCGCTGATATATCCGCAGGACGAGCACGAGCGTTTCCTGATCGACCGTCTGCGCGAAGCTGGCGTAGAGGTGGAACGGCAGACGGAGCTCATACGCTTTGAAGAAAGAGCGGATGGCGTCACCGCATATCTGCGCCGTGCGAACGGCACGGAAGAACGATCGACTGCGGCGTACATCGCAGGATGCGACGGAGCGCGCTCGACCGTCCGCGAGGCGCTGGGCATCGGCTTCCCGGGCGGCACATATGAACACATGTTCTACGTCGCCGATGTCGAAGCAAGCGGCGCAACGATGAACGGCGAATTGCACGTCGCGCTGGACAGCACAGACTTCCTGGTGGTGTTTCCGTTGAAGCACGAAGGACGCGCAAGACTGATCGGGACGATCCGGGAGGAGCTGGCAGGCCAAGCCGAAAAGCTGACCTGGGACGGCGTCAGCAAGCGGGTCATCGAGTGGATCCGGATCGATGTGGAGAAGGTGAACTGGTTCTCGACCTACCGTGTGCATCATCGAGTTGCGGACCGCTTTGGCAAGGGACGCGCATTTCTGCTGGGAGATGCGGCGCATATCCACAGCCCGGTAGGCGGACAGGGGATGAACACCGGCATCGGCGATGCGGTAAACCTCGCCTGGAAGCTGGCTGCTGTTCTCGGCGGACGGGCGAATGCTTCCACGCTGGAGAGTTATGAGCAGGAGCGCATCGGATTTGCGCGGACACTGGTATCGACTACGGACCAGGCATTCACCAGCGTGACCAGCTCGGGGTTCATGGCGCGGCTGACACGGCTGCGTATCGCGCCGCTGCTGATTCCGCTGCTCCTCTCGTCGAAATCTGTCCGACGCGCAATGTTCCGCAGAGTCTCGCAGACTTCGATCGACTACGAGGGCAGCAGCCTGAGCACCGGATGGACCGAAACGGTGCAGGGCGGCGACCGGCTGCCATGGATTCAGAATGCAAACGCCACCGGCGAGGACAATTTTGCGCCGCTCAAGTCGGTGGATTGGCAGGTGCATGTCTATGGCGAAGCGACGGCGGAACTGCGGCAGATGTGCGAGGGACGCCCGCTGCCGCTGCACGTCTTCGCCTGGCGCGCGGCGATGCGGCGCACCGGTGTGTGGCGGAATGCCGCGTATCTGGTACGGCCGGATGGATATGTCGGGATAGCGGATGCGGTGGGCAGCGCTGCGGCGATGACTTCGTATCTGGACCGGCACGGAATCGCAGTGCGGCAGTAGCGTCCTTCAACCTTCGATGGGTGCAGGTGGTGCGACGGCGTCGAAAGCTGCTGCTGCACGATCGCTGCGTGAAAGAATGCGCGCCGGGATGCCAACCGCGATCGAGTTGGCCGGAACATCGGCGAGGACTACGGCATTCGCGCCAATCGAAACGTCATCACCGATGGTGATGGGGCCAAGGATTTTCGCCCCGGCGCCGATGTCCACGCGATTGCCGATGACCGGCGAGCCGCGAAAAGCGCGATGCCGCAGGCCGATGGTGACGCCATTGCGGAGCACGACATCGTCGCCAAGAACAGCATCGCCGCTGATCACCACATCGAAGGCATGTTCGATGATGAGCCCACGGCCGACCTGGGCTTCACATGGCAGCTCCACGTGGGTGACGATCTCGCTCACCACGTTGAGCACTTTGTAGAGCAGCGAGAACGGTTTGCGCACGAAACCGGAGCGGATGCCGTAGCGCCAGCGGCCGAAGCGGTAAACGGCCATGACCCAAAGGCCGCGGCGGCTCAGGTCTCCGTCGTAGGTGCGCCAGTCCTGCCTGAAGTTTTCAAACATGCGAAAGCCCGGGGCCCGTTCAGCGGGTCCTGTATTCCATGATGCCGGAGCGGCGTCCCGCGCTTCGCTGCCGCCAGAAGTGTAGCTGGCCTAAAAAGATTGGGATCTGCTGCAGATGGGAATGCAGGGCGTAGGCGGCAAGCAGGCGCGGAGAACGGGTCTCGCGGGAAGCCCGAGCAGCGGTGCGCGTGCCAACGGCGATGGCTGCCGTGGCAAAGAGGCCAAGAGGAAGCCAGGAGCGCCGCGCAATAGAGAGGGCTGCGGCGCCGGCAGGAGCTGTGAGCCAGAAAAGTCCGCGCACCACGTTGTGCCGGCTCTCCGCAGTCCAGAACGGATCCTCGGTATCGGCAAACATCGCGGAAACCTCCGCGTAGGCATGGCCGGTACGCAGAGAGCGCCGCCAGTACTGTTGGAAGCTGCGCATGGCCAGATCGTGGCGGGTCATCGGCTCAACGACATGAAGAATGCGGTAACCGCGCTCGCGCATGCGACGGCACATTTCGGGCTCCTCGCCCGCGATCAGATCTTCGTTGTAACCACCCACTTCCTCCAGTGCATCGCGGCGAACGAGGGCGTCACCACCGAGGTAGGGACTGAAGCCCGGCTGGGCGTTCCAGTCCAGATCAAAGAGTGCGTTGTAAATCGAGTCGGCGGTACGCATCTCCCGGCGCGCGCCCGAAACTCCGGCAATGGATGGGTCCTGGAACTGATCGATGGCTAGAGGAAGAAAACCAGGCTCGAGAAGCGTGTCGCCGTCGAGAAAAAGAACAAAAGGGGCAGACGTTCGAGTCCAGCCGGCATTGCGTGCGCGGGCCGCGGTGGTCGGGCCATCCAGCGCAACGGTGCGGACGCCAAGCCCTTCGGCGAGCGCGATGGAGCCGTCGGTGGATGCGGAGTCGACATAAACGACGTCGAGCAGGTGACGCGGGTAGTTCATGGCAAGCACCGAGCGGAGGCAGGCGCGAAGGCGCTCGCCTTCATTGCGCCCGATAACGACAACGGCAATGGGAACGGACTCGGACAATGGAGAGGTTTCGCTCAATGTGTGTACGTCGCAGGATTTCGCGGCCCACGCCGGCGCTTTTTCGTTTATACAGAGTTCTGCTGCAAGCTTCCCGGAAGGAGAACGCATGAAACCTGTCATTTACCTGCGGACTGCGGCCGTGCTGACGCTGCTGCACGCGGTACTTCATACGATTGGCGGTGTTTACGGAAAGCCGGACCCGGGGCCCCAGCAAACGGCTGTGGCGGCGATGAGGGCGAACCAATTTCCATTGATGGGAGCGATCCGCAGCTACTGGAGCTTCTACAGGGGACTTGGGTTGGGGATCACCATATTTCTGGCGGCGCTGGCGGTCGTGCTGTGGCAACTGAGTTCGCTGGCATCGACTGGTGCCTACCGACTGCGGCCAATCTACTGGACGCTGCTGGTGGCGTTCCTGGCAATGGCCGCGAACTCGTATTTGTACTTCTTTCCGCCGCCAGTCATTGTAGAGCTGTTGATCGCGGCGTGTTTGATCGGAGCAATCTTTACGTCGAAAGCGCCGGCGCGTTGAGATGCGCAGGCATCGGGGCCATTTATCCTAGAGAAGATGAGGCGTTCTCTCGTTTCTCTCATGGGATTTGGCTTGCTCGCTGCTTCCCTTCCCGCGCTGAGCGCTGCGCAGGTGATTCCGGTCCCCTCCTCCGGCTCATCGCCCAGCACCGTGTGGAATCCCTGGGACGCGGAGCATAGCGGCACCGATCAACCGCTGCGCGGCATTCATGCCGTCGGCAACGGCGTCGCATGGGCAAGTGGAGCTCGTGGAACAGTGCTGCGAACCGAGGATTCCGGCTACGTGTGGCAGCGGTGTGCGATGCCGGACGGGGCGGACAAGCTGGACTTTCGCAGCATCTGGGCCTGGGATGCGCAGACGGCCATCGTGATGTCGTCCGGACCGGGTGACCAGAGCCGCCTCTACAAAACGACCGACGGCTGCGCTCACTGGACCGCTCTGGCGACCAATACTGACAAGGACGGCTTCTGGGACGGGCTGGTGTTTTCTGATAACAAAAACGGCTATCTGCTGGGCGATCCGGTGAATGGGCACTTCACACTGCTCCGCACGGAGGATGGCGGCGTGCACTGGAAGTCTCTAACTAGCAAGGACTTGGACCTGAACGGGCAGAAACTTGGCGCCTTCGCGGCGAGTAACCAGGCGATGGTCGTGACCGATCCGGTGCTGGGCGATGTGACAGTACCGTGGTTTGGCACCAGCGGCATGAGCGGCGGCCAGCATCCCTACGTCTATTCGGGGGGACTGGACTGCGGAATGACAATGGCGCACAGGAATCCCGAGCGGTGCCTAAGCCAGTTCTGGACCTTCTCGAAGGATGAGGTGCCGATGGCTGGAGCGAGCGACTCTCAGGGAATCTTTGCCCTAGGCTTGCACAAGGACCAGAGCGGCAACTGGCACTCGGTAGCGGTGGGCGGCGACTACTCGGCTCCGGATAAGAGTCAGGGCACGGCGGCGCGGCGCGACCCGAAGACCGGGAAATGGTCGGCGGCGACGAAAATGCCGCAGGGATACCGGTCGAGCGTGGAGTGGGATGCCGCGAACAACGCCTGGATCGCCGTCGGGCCGAATGGAACAGACGTCTCGTATGATGACGGGCAGAGCTGGTCTGCTATCGGCAACGATGGCTACAACGCCATCAGCCTTCCCTGGGTTGTGGGTCCGCAGGGTCATATTGCGAAGCTGACAGGTCTGAAAGGAAAGTAGCCCGCGGGGCACGCGCATGGCAGAGTTTGTGATTCGACTGGCCGATGAGCGCGGCCGCCTGCAGGAGCAGGTTCAGACGGCGGCAAGCGCTGAGGAACTGCGTGCCCGTTTCACGCAGGCGGGCTACTACGTTTATTCGGTGAAGGCGCGCGGGCTGCGCAATCGGCAGAAGAAAATCAAGCTGGAAGGGTTCCTGATTTTCAACCAGCAGTTTCTGACGTTGATCCGCGCAGGTGTGCCGATCCTGCCCGCGCTGGAGATGCTGTCGAAGAGCCAGAAGAACCTGGCATTCCGCTCGCAGTTGGAAGGCGTGACGCAGCGCATCCGGACTGGGCAATCGCCATCGGAAGCGTTCGAGGCGCAGGGCGGCTTCCCGGCGATCTACACCACGACGTTGCTGGCCGGCGAGCGCAGCGGACATCTGGAAGACGTGCTGGCGCGCTATCTGAACTTCCAGCGGATTTCGCTGACCTTTCGCAAGAAGCTGCAGGCTTCCATGTTTTACCCGGCGCTGCTGGTGATTATGGTGCTCTCAATGTTCACCTTCCTGATCACCTTCGTGGTGCCGCGCTTTGGGCAACTGTACGACCAGATCGGCGGCCGTTTGCCGCCGTTGACGATGTTTCTGCTGGCGCTGGGAAAGAACTTCCAGGCGTACATCTTGTATGCGATTCCGGTAATCGCATTGCTTGCGTATGTTTTTTGGCGGTGGAGTCGGACAGAAAAGGGTGGAAACAGGATTGACCGGATACGGCTGAAAATGCCGATCTTTGGAAATATCTGGGTGAAGTATCAGGTGGCGCAGTTCTCGCGAACGCTGTCCACGCTGCTCGAAGGCGGCATGCCGCCGGTGCCTTCGCTGGAGACGGCGGCGCGGTCGATTGCCAGCCGCATGATCGGCAAGGCAGTGCGCACCTCGGTGACGAGCGTGCGCGAGGGCAAGCCGCTGTCGCTGAGTCTGACGCAGACCAAGGTATTTCCGGAGCTGGCAACGTCGATGATCGAAGTCGGTGAGTCGACCGGGGCGCTGCCGCAGATGTTGAACTCCGTAGCGGAGTTCTTTGAAGAGGATGTGCAGACGGCGCTGACCGCCGCGCTGTCGTTGATTGAGCCGATCATTCTGATCGTGATGGGCATAGTTGTTGTGACGATCATGATTGCGCTTTACCTGCCGATCTTTTCACTGGGTCAGGCAGGCTCGATGGGGGGCAGATGAGAGCGATGATGACGAACCAGCCCCGCCGTCTAACGAGAGAAGGAGTTCCCCCGCATGGCTGAAAGTCCTGTTGTTGTGATGCCTGTCCCGATACCGGCCGACGAAGTGGCGCGGGCGCAGGCGCTTGCCGCGCGATACCGCTGCGAGTTTGTCGACCTGAAGAACTTTCGCATCCAGCATGAGCTCTTCCGCTCCGTGCCGGTCGACATGATGTTCCGCTACAACTTCGTTCCGCTGGAGCAAATGGAGGACCGGCTGGTGATCGCGGTCAGCGATCCGAGTCGGCTGATGGTGCTGGACGAGATCGCCGGGCTGCTGGGACAGCGCGTGGTGACGCGCGTCGCCACGCTCTCGCAGATCACCGACCTGCTGAAGAAGACCGAGCAGTCGCAGCGCGTGCTGGATGAGGCGTCCGAGGGGCTCACCTTCGATGTCATCTCGTCAGAGGAGAATCAGGACGAAAACATCTCGATCGAGAAGCTGACGTCGGAAGAGGACATCTCGCCCATCATCCGGTTGGTGGACACCACTATCTTCACCGCGCTAGAGCGGCGCGCCTCGGACATCCATATCGAGACCTATGACGATTCCCTACTGGTGAAATACCGCATCGACGGCGTGCTGCAGGCGGCGATGGCGCCCATCGCGCGTGAGCACCACACGACGATTCTGTCGCGCATCAAGGTGATGAGCGAGTTGGACATCGCCGAGCGGCGCGTGCCCCAGGACGGACGCTTCCGGGTGCGCTACAAGAGCCGGCTGATCGACTTCCGCGTCTCCATCATGCCTACCGTGCATGGCGAAAATGCCGTGCTCCGCGTGCTGGACAAGGAGTCGATGAGCGAGAAGTTCAAGAAGCTGACCCTCGATGTAGTCGGCTTCGCGCCGGAGGATCTGTCACGCTTTCGCCGCTACATTCGCGAACCCTACGGCATGGTGCTGGTAACTGGACCGACGGGCTCCGGCAAGACGACGACGCTCTATGCGGCACTGAACGAGATCAAGAGCGACGAAGACAAGATCATCACGATCGAAGACCCGGTGGAATACCAGATTCGCGGCATCACGCAGATTCCCGTGAACGAAAAGAAGGGGCTGACCTTTGCACGCGGACTGCGATCGATTCTGCGACACGACCCGGACAAGATCCTAGTCGGCGAAATCCGCGATCAGGAGACGGCACAGATCGCGATCAACTCCGCGCTGACCGGTCACCTGGTATTCACGACCGTGCACGCGAACAATGTGCTCGATGTGCTAGGGCGCTTCCTGAATATGGGAGTCGAAGCATACAACTTTGTCTCGTCCCTGAACTGCATCCTGGCACAGCGGCTGGTGCGTACGACATGCGAGTTCTGCACCCGCCCCGTACGCATCTCGGAAGAGATGCTGGAGGAGAGCGCGCTCGATCCCGCGGAATGGCGGGACTTCCCCTTCCGCGAAGGCGCCGGCTGCATTGAGTGTGGCGGCACCGGCTTTCGCGGCCGTACAGCGATTCACGAGCTGCTCGACCTGAACGATACGATTCGCGAGCTGATTTTGGAGAAGCGGCCGACCTCGGAGATCCGCCGCTCGGCACAGGGCATGGGGATGAAGTTCCTGCGTGAGTCGGCCCTGGACCGCGTGCGCGCCGGGCTGACGACACTGGGTGAGATCAATAAGGTTACATTCATCGAGACGGGACGGTAAAGGAAAGCACGATGAGCATTGTCCGCCGAATCTTTCCCTCCGACATCGACGCGCTGCGGCCGCGGCTGGCCTGCGAGATCTCGCCTGCGGGCGTGCTGGCGGCGCGCCCCGGTCCGGTGGCCGAAGTAGGCCAGGCGCAGGACGTAGTCACGCACTTTGCCCCGCTGCGTCTGGGCGTGCTGGTGCCGGGGTTGAAGACTCCGGCGATGACCGACCGCGCCGCGGTGTCGGCAGCCATCGGCCAGGCGCTGGAGCCGATCGCCGAGCGGACGAAAAAGGTCACCGTCATTGTGCCGGATGCCGCGGTGCGGGTACTGCTGTTGGATTTCGATACCCTGCCCGCCAAGACCGCGGATGTGCTGCCGATCCTGCGCTTCCGCCTGAAAAAGCTGGTGCACTTCGACGTGGACGATGCGGCGATCTCCTGGCAGGTGCTGCCGAAAAATGGAGACGAGGCGCTGGTGCGCACGGTGGTGGCGGTAATGCCGGCGCCGGTGCGCGCGGAGTATGAAGATGCGGTGCGCGAGGCCGGATATGAGCCTGGGGCAGTGCTTTCGAGCTCACTGGCCGCGCTCGCCGCGGTCACTGGAGAAGAAGCGGCGCTGCTGGTGAACCGCAATGCAAACTGCGTGACCACAGCGATTGCGCGCGGAACTCAACTGCTGCTGTTCCGCACGATTGAACTGGGCGAGAGTAGCCTGAACGGAGCGAACGGAGATGCCGGCGAAACGGTGGCGGTGGCCGAGTTGCAGCAGAGTGTTTCCGTCGCGATGGCATATTACGAGGACACGCTCTCCTCGACGGCGCATACCATCTATTCCGTGGGGCCGGGAGGAGCGGGCGAGCTGGACCGGTTGCTGGCGTTGCCTGGCGTGCGGGTGCGCGATCTGATCCCCTCGCGCGAAACCTATGGCGCGGGCACCCCGAGCGCAACCACCGGTATGCTGGCTCCCGTGGTAGGAGCGCTGGCAAGCTAACTATGCGGATCACACTCAATCTCGCGACTCACCCCTACGTCGAGCTTCGACCGCTGTACCAGCGCCTGCGCGTTGTCGCGCTGCTGCTGCTGGTGACGGGCGCGTTTCTGTGGTGGGTGTTGGGCGCGCAGAAACAGAAGGCGGCTGCGGCGCAGGCGCGTGCCACCACCATCGAAACTGCTATTACCCGAACTCGCGGTGAGCGGGAGCAGGCCGAGAGCTCCATGCGCCAGCCGCAGAACGCCACCGTGCTGACCCAGGCCCGGTTTCTCAACAATCTCTTCCTGCACAAATCGTTCTCGTGGACCGCGGTGATGATGGACCTGGAGCAGGTGCTGCCGGCCGGCGTACAGGTGCTGACTATCGACCCGGTGGCCGCGAAAGACGGAAGCGTGACCATTCACATGCGGGTCGGGGGACCGCGCGACAAAGCCGTGTCTTTGGTGCGCAATCTTGAGCACTCACGCCGCTTCCGCACGCCGCGCATTGTTAGCGAAACCTCGCAGGCACAGAATCAGAACGGACGTCCGGTCGCGAATTTCGAGCCCGCAGCCATCAACAATGGCGTGAATTTCGATGTGCTGGCCGAATACAATCCGCTGGAACCGCGCGAGACGAAGCCAGCAGCAAAGACCGGCGCGCTGCAGAGCGCTGCCGGACAGAAAAATGCCGCGCATTTGTCGCGCCAGGTGGCGCGCGCACACAAGCCGGTGCCGGGGCGGAGCGCGCCATGAAACTCACACGCTCAGGGACATTCAATCTGCTCAACGGGCACATCGCCGCAGTCGCGGTGCTGGCTATCGCCAACCTTGTGCTGATCGTGCAACTGCTGCTGACCTGGCACACGCTGCGTATGGATCGCCCCGAAGAGCTGGCGCAAAAGCAGGTGGAATTGCGAACGGCGCAACTGCAGGCGCGGCCATTGCACAATCTTCCTCAGCGCGTTTCCGATTCGACCAAGGGGGCGGAGCACTTCTACGACGCGCGAGTACCAGGGGCAGACTCCGCCATCCTGGCGGAACTGGGCACGCTGGAGCAGAAGGCCAATGTACATCTGAGCCGCGTGCAGACGGCTTTTGCCCCGGCGCTCCACGATGTGACCGAAGTGCGTATGGATGCCAGCGTAAGCGGCGACTACAGTTCAGTCATGCGTTTCATCAACAGCGTGGAACGGGACAAGATGTTTTTCGTGATCGACGGACTGACGCTCACCGGACAGCAGGGCGGCCTGGTGAACCTGCGGCTGAAGGTGACCACATACTTGCGCGGCAGCGACGTCGAGCATCTGCAGCCGATGACGACGGGCGATGAAGACACGGCCATTCCCGGCCCGAACGGAGGGGAATAGCGATGGCCCTTCCTGTTGGCGCGGAAAGCAAGCCGAAGCTGTATGCAGCGATCGGGCTCGGTGCGTTGCTGGTGATTCTCGCGGCCATCCAGCTACCGAAGTTCTTCGGCAGCTCGTCGCCTGCGCCTGTCGCTCCGCCTCCAACCGTCGTGACCCAGCCAGCCGCCCCGTCGACGAATGTCGCGAGCACCGGTGCTTCGACAGCAACCCCCTATCCGCATGAAGCAGTCCAGTTGCAGAGTTCGTCCGCGCTCGATCCAACGCTGCACCCCGAGCTGATGGCACAGGCGGAGGACACGACCTACAAGGGAAACGGCCGCAACATCTTCTCTCCCGATTCAGCCGCGCCGGAGCAGGTCAGGATTGAGAAACCGAAGCCGTTCCGGAATCAGCCTCCGCCGCCGCCCCCCGGACCTCCCCCACCGCCGTCCATCGACCTGAAGTTCTACGGCTACTCCTCCATCAACGGCGGCAATCGGCAGATCTTCCTGTTGCACGGCGACGATATTTTTCTGGCGCGTGAGGGCGACATCGTGGACCGGCGGTATCGCGTGGTCTCGATCCGGCCCTTTTCCGTCGAAATCGAGGACATCCCGTACCACAACACGCAGAGCCTGCCGCTCTCGCAAAATTAGTGCTTTATGCTGTTACGAAATTCCAGACCGGAGCCGACAAACGCGGAGGACGGCTATCTGCTGCTGACCGTTCTGGTCATGATCTTCCTGATGCTGCTGGCGCTTTCCATAGCCGCTCCGCGCGTGGCCAAGCAGATACAGCGCGACAAGGAACAGGAGGCGGTCGAGCGCGGGCTGCAGTACAAACGCGCCATTCAGCTTTACTACAAGAAATTTGGAGCCTATCCGTCGGACCTGAAGCAGCTTGAGAACACGAACCAGATACGCTTTCTGCGCAAGCGCTACAAGGACCCGATCACCGGCAAAGATGACTGGCGGCTGATTCACATGGGCGAGGCGAAAGTGCCCCCGATGGGCTTCTTCGGACAGCCGCTCCAGGCCGGGATGAGCAGCGCTTCGACGGGTCCGGGACTGGGCACCGGCTCGGGCGGAACGCCGGGTCTTTACGCCAATCAGGATGCATCGGGTACAAACGGGTCGGCGAACGGCAACTCCGGCGGTGCAGCAAACGGCGGCAGCTCCTCATTCGGCTTCTCGAACAATAGCTCGAATGGCACGAGCACTCCGGGCGGCACCGGCTCATCGGGCTTCGGGTTCAACAACTCAACCAGTCCCAACACCGGCGGCATAGGCACCACACCGACCGGCACCAATGGCCCCGGCGCCAGCAACACCGGCGGGAGCTCAACCTTCGGCGGCGGCGGCCCGATTGTGGGTGTCGGGATCCCCATCAAAAAAGATTCGCTGATCCAGTATCACAAGCAGAAGAAGTACTCGGACTGGGAGTTTGTTTACGACCCGCAGGAAGAGCTGCTGATGAATGGCGGTGGGATCGCGAATGGCGGAAATGTAAGCGGCGCCGGCGCCAATGGCAATGCTGCGGGGATGGGCGTCAACAGCTCGAACGGGTCAAGTGGGTCGAGCGGTTCGGGCAGTTTCGGATTTAGCAACTCCGGCTCCAGCGGCAGCTCGGGCTCAGGCTCTGGCTTTGGGAACTTTGGATCGAGTCCCAGCTCGGGTCCGGGCGGATCGAGCGCGCCGAGCAATCCGCCACAGTGACGAAGACATAATGCCCTGGCTCTCGTCGGTATGACTAAAAACGCTCAGTGTGTCTCGGGCGCGGGCCGGATGATGCCGAGCTCGCGATAGACCGGGCGTATGGCGTCGCGAACCTCCTTCATCTGACGCCAGAACCATGCCGCGCCAAGGATGCAGCAGGCTCCCGTGATCACGACAGTCCAGGAAGCGCTGATGACATGGGCGAGTCCGCCGGCAAGCAGGCTGCCGAAAGGCGCCATGCCGACAAATGCCATGGTGTAGTAGCTCATCACGCGGCCGCGCTTGTCGGCGGGGGCAAGCGTTTGAATAATCGTGTTGCTCGCGGCCATGCCCTGCATCATCCCGAAGCCAACCACCAGCATAAGCGCCAGCGAGAGCCACAGGACATGCGAGAGCCCAAAGGCGATGAGCCCTGCTCCGAAGAGAGCCGCCGACAATGGGACCATCCTGAGCAGCCCTTTGACCGACTTGCGCGCCGCAAGCAAGACGGCGGCGGCCAGCGCGCCGACTCCCGCCGCAGCCATCAGGAAGCCCAGCGTATGCGCGCCGCCATGCAACACTTCTGACGCGAAGACCGGCATCAGCACCGTGTAGGGCATGCCCATTAGGCTGACGATCGCGAAGAGCAGCAGCAGATTGCGGATAGGCAGGAAGCCGCTGACATACTGCCAGCCTTCGTGAAGCTGCTGAAACAGCGTGTCCTGACGCAGAGGCACCTGCAGCGGGCGAAGCTTCATCGCAAGCAGCGATGCGATGACAGCGAAGTAGCTGATGCCATCCACCAGGAAGCACCAGCCTTCGCCATAGAGTGCGATGACCACGCCGGCCAGCGACGGGCCGATCAGGCGCGCAAGGTTGACGATGGATGAGTTGAGCGCGATGGCGTTGCCCAGATCGCGTCTGTCGTCCACCATCTCCACCATGAATGCCTGGCGTCCGGGCATATCAAAAGCATTGATGAGGCCCTGGCACACGCTGAGCGCGAGTATGTCGGCGATGGTGATGCGATGCGTGAGCGTGAGAGCGGCAAGCGCGAGCGACTGCACCGCGGCAAGAGCCTGGGTCCAGACCAGCACCTTGCGCTTGTTCCAGCGATCAACCCAGACGCCGGCAAATGGGGCGAGGAGGAAGGTGGGGATCTGGCCCATAAAGCTGACGATGCCGAGCAGCCAGGCGGATCCGGTCAAGCGATAAACCAGCCAACTCGTCGCAATGCGCGTCATCCAGGTACCGATCAGCGAGATGCTCTGCCCGCTGAAGAAGAGCCGGAAGTTGGGCGCACGCAGAGCGCGCCATGCATGCGAGATGCCGCCGGGCTGGTCGCGCGCGGTAACCGTTTCCGTCGCGGAAAGCTGTTCGCCCTGCGGCGCGGCGGCGGGTACAGGGTCTTCCAGCGGGGGCAGTTGGTGCAGGCCGGTATCGTCGAGGCTAGTGTCTCGTGGTGTCATGCGCAGTCCGCTAGGTTGGATGCCCCTGGTTTGTTGAGCGGGTTCATCAGCCGCGGCGCAACCTGCACTTCATGGTCGCATGTATCCACGCCGAACTGGTACGCTACAGGCCGCAGGGTACCTGGCCAGGCATTCGTCATTGTGTGCGCGGCCCCTGGGGCACGTGGCGAATACCGCCTCCACAGATCTCGTTCAGCGAAGGATTCCCGCGTTCATGGCTAAACTATTCGCAACCAAGTCCCTTGAGGCCCTCAGCGCCGAGGCATGTGAAGAAGGGGAACGTACCCTCAAGCGCTCTCTGGGTCCGGTCAATCTCATCACCCTGGGCATCGGCGCCATCATCGGCACCGGCATCTTCGTTCTCGTAGGGCCTGCCGCCGCAAACTACGCCGGACCCGCCGTAGCGCTCAGCTTCGTCGTCGCCGGCATCACCTGCACCTTTGCCGCGCTCTGCTATTCCGAGTTCGCTTCCATGATTCCCATTTGTGGCTCGGCCTACACCTACGGCTACGCAACCCTGGGTGAATTCATCGCCTGGATCATCGGCTGGGATCTCGTTCTCGAATACGCCTTCGGAGCCTCCACCGTCGCCTCCGGATGGAGCGGCTACTTCGTCAGCCTGCTCGACGATCTCGGCATTCATCTCCCGCCGCAGATCATTGCCACCCCCGGCACCCAGCTCTACCAGTACAACGGCCACTGGGTACCGTTCATGTCGCTGCCGGACAACGTCAGCATTCACCTCGCCTCGCTGCCGCACGCCACCGCTGTGGCCAACCTCGTCGCCTTCGTCGCCATCTGCGTTGTCACCGCGGTCCTGGTCATCGGCATCGAAGAATCGGCCAACGTCAATTCTGCCATCGTCTTCATCAAGCTCGCGGTCGTCGGCGTCTTCATCGTCGTCGGCGCTTACTTCCTCATGCATCATCCCCAGTTGAGACATGCTAACTGGCATCCCTTCATCCCGCCATCGACGGGCGGCAGCCATTACGGCGTGCCGGGCATCATGGCCGGAGCGGCCTCCATCTTCTTCGCCTACATCGGTTTCGACGCCGTCTCCACCGCCGCGCAGGAGGCTAAAAATCCGCGCCGCGACATGCCCATCGGCATCATCGGCTCCCTCATCATCTGCACCATCCTCTACATCGTCGTTGCTCTCATCCTCACCGGCCTGGTCAATTACAGGATGCTCAATGTCGGCTCGCCCATCGCCACCGGCATCGATGTCACCGGCCACCGCTGGGGCACTCTGCTGGTCAAGTTCGGCGCAGTCTGCGGGCTCGGCACCACCATGCTGGTCATGCTTCTCGGCCAGTCCCGCGTCTTCTTCTCCATGTCCCGTGACGGGCTTCTGTGGAAGTGGGCCAGCGACGTCCATCCGAAGTTCCGCACGCCGTGGCTCTCGAATATTGCGGTCGGATGCGTCGCCGCTGTCCTGCCGGCTCTGCTTCCGGTGGGCCGGCTCAGCGAGCTCACCAACATGGGTACGCTGCTCGCCTTCGCCATCGTCTGCGCCGGGGTCTGGATCCTCCGCCGCCGCGCCCCGGAGATGGAGCGCCCATTCCGCACGCCCTTCGTTCCCCTCGTGCCGATCCTCGGAATCGTTACCTCGCTCTACCTGGTCTTCACCCTGCCCCGGCTCACCAAGGAGGTCGTCTTCGGCTGGCTTCTTATCGGCCTGGTCGTCTATTTCACCTACAGCATCCGCCACAGCAAGGTGCAGGCGATCGAACGCGCAGAAGACAAAGCCGCCGGGCAGCCGGTGAAATAATGCAGTAGCCTGCATTCGGGGTGTTACAGAAACCAGGAGACGCGAGCCATCACTGACGTGCCCGCATCGCAGACGAGGAGCCCGGGTTCGTTCACGCGAATCTCAATTTGCCGTCACGTGATCTGCTGAACCCATTGGCTTCGCCAGGCGGGCGCCTCGAAGGGATCCGCGAAATACTGTGTTTCGTGCACAACCTTACCGTTGCGAAACTCCATGATGCTCACTGTGTAAGCTGGTCGCCCCAGGTAGGTGATGGTGTATTCCGTGATCCAGAGATCACCTTTTCCAAGAATCCGCTTGACGGTGAAACCAGACGGCTTGCCGGGATGATGACTCCGCAACGCCTGCAAATTACTGCGCCCGAAGATCCGCTCGCCCGACTGGGGATAGTCACAAATAGCATCGTCATCGTAAATATCGTGTTCCGCGTTCGCATCGCCAACCGCCGACGCATGCCAGTGCGCATTCAGGGCTTGACGTACTTGTTCTTCTTCCATGGATCGCTCCATCCGTTTGTTTCAGATTGATTACCTTACGGAATGAATGTCGGGACCCCGATTGTCACTACTTCGTTGAGCCTATAGAAGCGCGTTTTTCGTCCAATCAATATTTATAACGGGAAACCGGCTACTCAGTCGCGAAGTGACAGAACTCAGAGACGCCGCAGACGAGCGGCGCACAGCTGGCTCTTGACCGGCCTCCCGCATCGAATGAGGACACATGCTTCCCTTTTCCCTGGTCTACAGCGACGGCTTTTACCTTCCGCTCGGCGGTCATGTCTTCCCGGGTGAAAAGTACCGCCTGATTCACAAACGCCTGCTGGAAACGTGCGCGGCCACGGAAAGCGACTTCGTCACGCCGCAGACGATCGCGATGGACGATGTCTTGCGCGTGCACGACAGCGGGTACGTGGAACGGCTGCTCGGCGGCACGCTTTCCGTTGAGGAGATCCTGCAGACCGAGTTGCCGTACTCGAAGGCCCTGGTGGATGCGACCTTGCTCGGCTGCGGGGGCACGCTGGAAGCGGCGCGGCTGGCGTTGCGCAATGGCGTGGCCTGTTCCATCGGCGGCGGCTTTCATCACGCGCACCGCGGGCACGGTGAGGGCTTCTGCATTCTGCACGATGTAGCCATTGCCCTGGCGCGGCTGTCCAGCGATGGCATGATTCAGCGCGCGATGGTGATCGATCTCGATGTACATGACGGCAACGGAACGGCCGCGATCTTTCCGCCTGCCGGGGCACATCGGCAGGGATCATTTCGGTATGGAGTGCCTGCTGGGCCGATGACGCCCAGTGCCAAAGGCGTCTTCACCCTCTCCATGCATCAGCAGAACAACTATCCCGCATACAAGCCGCCGTCCTCAATCGATGTGCTGCTGGCCGATGGCACCGATGACGCCGGGTATCTGGAAGCGCTCGAGTGCGCGCTGGACGCGGCCTTCTCACATTTCCAGCCGCAGTTGGTCGCCTACATTGCCGGCGCCGACCCCTACGTGGAAGACAAGCTGGGTGGCCTGGCGCTCTCAATCGATGGACTGAAGGAGCGCGACCGGATGGTTTTCCGCACAGCGCAGTCCGCCGGCGCGCGAATCTTCTCTGTCTATGCCGGCGGATACGCAATGCAGGTGGAGGACACGGTGACGATCCACGCCAACACTGTGCTGGCTGCGGCGGAGGTCTTCAGCTTTCACGGAGCGACCAGCTGCTGATGCACTAACGCGAAGCCATGGTCTTGTCGATGGCCGACTCGGCCAGGGGGGCCATGATTTTGTAACCGGCATCGTTCGGATGCAGACCATCTTCGGTGAGACTGCGTTTCATCAAGCCGCTACCGTCGACCATGGAAGGGAAGTAGTCCAGGTAATAGCAGTTGGTATTTGCGCAGTAGGCTTTCATCCATTCATTGAGTCGCAGGATCTCCGACGGCGGACGATCGGCGAAAAAGCGCTGCGAGGCCGGCGTGTAGTTGTTGACCGGCGTTACGGACGAGAGCACCAGCGCGATATCGTGCGCACGGGCGAGCTCGGCGATCGAGGTGATGTTGCCCTCAATGTCCTCGATCGAAATGGGACCGGTGTTGCCGGCAATGTCGTTGGTGCCGGCGAGAACGACGACCACATCGGGATGGAGATTGATGACATCCTGGCGGAATCGCAACAGCATCTGTGACGTCGTCTGACCGCTGATGCCCCGATTGATGTAGTGCTTGTCGGGAAAATACTGGCTGAGGGTCCACTTGTCGGTGATGGAGTCGCCAAAGAAGACGACGCGGCGCTCGCCGGAGACGGGCTCACCGAGCTCCTGGTTCGCGGCGCGGTAGCGCTGCAGGTCGGCGAAATCGCGGGCCCAGTCAGCCATCTGCGCGCGCTGATAGTCGTTGAGCGGCCTGGCCTGTTCGACATGCGGAGCGGCCGTGCCTCCGCGCTCCTGCAACTCAGGCGGAGTGGCCGATTGCTGCGCATGCGCCGCAAAGGCGGCTGGGCAAACGGCAAGCAGCACGGCCGCCTGCCGGAAACTGCGGGATACCAGTCGAAACATACACGCCACCTTACACTGCCGTGGCGCCGGGGCGCATCCCTGGAGGGCCGCGCCGGACTGATAAACTTGAGGCTGACCCTTATGTTCGAGAACCTGTCCGACAAGCTTCAGCGAGCCTTCAAGAACCTGCGCGGCGAAGGCACCGTTACCGAAGAAAACATCAACGAAGCACTGCGCGAGATCCGCATCGCGCTGCTTGAAGCCGACGTGAACCTCTCCGTAGTGAAGGAGATGATCGAACACGTGCGCGAGAAGTCGATGGGCTCCGAGGTCATGACGGCGCTGTCGCCAACCGAGCAGGTGATCAAGATCGTGCGCGACGAGTTAGTGGCGATCCTGGGTAAGGACACGGCCCGGTTCAACTTTGCATCGCGACCGCCTAGCGTGATCCTGATGGCGGGTCTGCAGGGCTCGGGCAAGACGACGACCTCCGGCAAGCTGGCGGCATGGCTGCAGAAGGGCGGCCATCGTCCCATGCTGGTTTCCGTCGACGTCTATCGCCCGGCGGCGCGCGAGCAGTTGAAGATCGTCGCCGACACGATCAAGGCAAATATCTATGTAGGCGACCTGAAAAACGAGCCGGCCGGCACAGCGCTGGTGGAGCGGCTGGCGAAAGAAGCGCGGCGGGAGGCGGTGAACTACGGCTGTGACGTATTGATTGTGGACACGGCCGGCCGTCTGCACATCGATGAAGATTTGATGGACGAGATGCGGCGGCTGAAGGCTCTGCTGTCGCCGCAGGAAATCCTGTTCGTAGCCGATGCCATGACCGGCCAGGACGCGGTGCGCTCGGCCGAGTCATTCCATAAGCAGCTTGCGCTGACGGGCACCATTCTGACCAAGATGGATGGCGATGCACGCGGCGGTGCGGCATTATCAATCCGGCACATCACCGGCCAGCCGGTGAAGTTCATCGGTACGGGCGAGAAGCCGGATGCGTTCGAGCCTTTTCATCCGGACCGCATCGTGAGCCGCATCCTTGGCATGGGCGACATCATGACGCTCATCGAGAAGGCGGAGTCGACGCTGGACCGCAAGAAGTCGGAGGAGTTTGCTCGCAAGGCGCTGTCCGGCGACGGATTTTCGCTGGAGGACTTCCGTGACCAGTTACGGCAGATCAAGAAGCTGGGCTCGATGCAGAGCATCATGAAGATGCTGCCGTCCGTTGGTCCCTTCCAAGGCCTGCAACAGATGGCCGGTCAGGTGGACGAGAAGCAGTTTTCGCGCGTGGAGGCGATCATCAACTCCATGACGAAGAAGGAACGCAACAACCACGAGATGATTTCCGGCTCGCGCCGAAAGCGCATCGCCACAGGCTCGGGCACCACCGTGCAGGAGGTGAACCAGTTGCTGCGGCAGTATGCGCAGATGCGCAAGATGTTTAAAAGCGCCGGCAAGCCGGGCATGCAGCGGAAGCTGATGGGATCGCTGAATGCGATGCGCGGCATGGGCGGTATGGGCGGCGGAATGGGCCGTTGAACGCGCTCATGACCCTGCAGGAGAAGCTGGACGAGATCACAGCGCAGACCCGCGACCTGGTGCAGCCGGAGCGGCTGGAGTTGAGCGAGCGCGCGATTGCGGAGCTGTTTGCCACCGGCATCGAAGACAAGCTGCTGAAGCCGGGGGACGTTGCGCCTGCGTTCACACTCCCCGATGCGAATGGAAAGCTGGTGCGCTCCGAGGACCTGCTGGCGCTGGGTCCGCTCATAGTCTGCTTCTTCCGCGGACGGTGGTGCCCTTACTGCGTGACCGAGTTGGAGACCTGGCGCGATCTGTTCCCTGCTGTTCGGGAGTGCGGTTCACTGCTGATTGCGATCTCACCGCAGGCGGTGCGGCAGAATGACTTCACGGTAATGCAGCACTCGCTTCCCTTCCCGCTGCTGCGCGATGAAAGCGCGGCTATCGCGGAGCGGTTTGGTGCGGCATATGTGGTGCCCGATTCCATGCAGGGCTACTACCGGTCGATTCTGGTGAATATCCCGTTCATCAACGGCGAGCAGTCCTGGCGACTGCCGGTCCCGGCGACCTTTGTGATCGACCGGAACAGCATCGTGCGATGGTCACAGGGGCACGCAGATTTTCGTGTGCGCCCGGAGCCTGCTGAAGTTCTTAAATCACTGGAGTCATGACACTTAGTGGATAGCAGAGGATTTCGGATCGCTTGACGCTAAGCACCCCGGTTGCTACTATCAAAGTGCGGGGTGGAGCAGCCCGGTAGCTCGTTGGGCTCATAACCCAAAGGTCGCAGGTTCAAATCCTGCCCCCGCAACCATTTAGCATAAATGACCTGCAGCATCGAAGAAAAAAACGAGAGATAGATTAGAGAGAAGTTGCCCAAAGGAGCCCACACCAGTGGGCTCTTTCATGTTGTGGCCACCGTTGTCTAGCCGGGGACTCGAAAGCGTAACGTGACAACCGCACCAAAGTGAGCCTAGCCTCTCTACCATCTGAACAGGCTCAACAGATACATCGGCTGCCATCCTGAAGCGGCTGAAATGGGAATAATGGAATTCTTAGCGCACTTGACTGGTGTTAGGAGGAGGTACTTATGTCTTCCGCGACTTGGCGAGAAGCTATCCTCTCAAACAACCCGCGCCATTATTTCTTAATGGCGATCATCTTCAACGCCCTCAACGTCATTCAGTTGGCCACGTTGTTCAAACTCAATCGCGGGCAGCCATTCCTCGGAGTAGAGCTGATCGCGTTTGTGTTCTTCCTGACGATGCTAGGCTACTGCGCCTGGGCGCTCTACCGGCATATTCAAGATATGTCGAAAGGGGAACCAGAAGGCTCTCCGAAGGCGAAGGCGTTTGAACAACTCACCTATCGGGGGTATCGTCTTTACCTCATGGGTCTGGGAAACGCTTTCATAATCCTAAGCGCCTTCAATTTGGTTGCTCGCTTGAAGTAGTACCCGATTGGGGGGCGCTCAGAAATTGGGCGTCCCTTTTTAACCGGCGATACACCTTGTCACGCCAAATCCGGCTCCGTGGTATAGAACTCTGAATAGCCCAGTGCGCACTTTCGAGGAAACCCGAACGGAATTCCAAGAGATACTCGCCAAGCCCATTCGCGAACTTGGGCTTAAACTCGAGGGCTCTCCGCTAGAACGATTCGTTCAGCAGCTTTACCGCGAACTGGAAGCCAAGGGCATCCACAAATTCCGTCCGCTTTGCTATCTCACCGATGAATGGGGATGTCCCTCTGGCGAGCCCGTCATTGGCATCCCGTTTTATCTGGCCAACCCGGAGCTGGCAAAGCTTGAGCGCGATATGAACGACCTGGAAGACGCACGCGAGATCATGATGTACATGCGTCATGAGGCGGGACACGCATTCAATTACGCCTACCAGCTATACAAGTCGGCTGAGTGGCGCGATCTCTTCGGTCCATTTCGACGCGCGTATCGCGATACTTACCGTCCCATACCCTTTTCGCGGAAATTTGTTCGCCACATGGCCGGGTGGTACGCGCAAAAGCATCCGGATGAGGACTTTGCAGAAACGTTTGCCGTCTGGCTGACGCCTCGCTCGCAATGGCGAAAGCGTTATCAAGGTTGGGGCGCGCTGGCCAAGCTTCAATATGTCGATCGCATGGCACGGAAGGTCGGAGGTCTCGAACCCATCCGCCGTCGCGGCCGTACCGACATCACCGTCGATGAGATGGAATCGACGGTCGGCGAGTTCTATCATCTCAGCTTGCCCGCGGAGATTCCGGTGCAGGAACTCGCGCTGGATACCGACCTGGCGGACATCTTTAATATCTCCCGCAAGCGGCGCAAAGGCGTGCGGCCTGCCCAGGAGATGTTGCGCCAGCATCGCAAACCCATCGTCGATAAGGTCGCGTATTGGAGCGGCGTGCAGCGTCCGATCATCAAGCGACTGGTGGAAGCTATCTGCAAGCGCGTTGAGGAGTTGGATCTGCGCGTGGACATTCGACGCGAATCTGATTACCTGACCGAGTTCACGGTCTACACAACCGCACTCTCAATGAATTACCTGGCCCGTGGTAAGTTCATTCATCCCTGAGATGTGCCGGCAACTGCCGCCGCGACGATTGGAGGACGCATGGCTGAAACAAAGTTGAAAGTCACTGTGCTCTACGACTTGTGGGAAGAAGAGCCTGCTGACGTGCAGGAAGAAGTTCCTGCGCCGCGCAAGCGAAAGGGACAAAAGACACGCAAGAAGAAGCCGGTAAAGCACGACCGCGAAGAAATCTTCGAAGCCCTGGAGAAGCTCGGTCATGAGCCGTCATACTACGTCCTCGACGGGCGCCCCCAGTCCCTGCTGGGGCTCGCAAAGTGTGGGGCCGATCTCATCTTCAACCTCACCGAATCCTATGCGGGCGATGACACCAAGGAGATGCACGTCACTGCATTCCTGGACATGCTCGAGATCCCCTACACCGGTGCGGGGCCGCACGCGCACACCCTTGCGCAGGACAAGTCGATCGCCAAAAAGATGTTCGCCTTTTACGGGATTCAGTCGCCCTACTTCGCAACGGCTTATCGCGGCGCCATTGATCACGCACATGACATCTCGTTCCCACTCATCGTGAAACCCACCTCTGAAGATGGATCGATCGGCATTGATGCCACTGCCGTAGTCACCAGCGTGAAGGAGTTGATGGAGCGCGTCCACTATATACAGACGGAATTTGATTCTCCTGCATTGATCGAGGAGTACATCGAAGGGCGCGAGATCTACGCCGCCATCCTTGGCAGTTACGAGAGCGCGCATGCACTTCCGCTTGTGGAGCTTGACCTTTCGAAGCTGCCCAAGGGCATGCCCAGGATCGCCAGCCAGGATGTGAAATTCGAGAAAGACTCAGAAGCCTATAAGCTGACCAAATCGGCGATCGCCGAAGACCTGGATGAAGAAACCGCAACCAGGCTCACGGAGATCGCGGTAAAGGCCTATCGCGCCGTCAAGCTTCGCGATTATGGACGGATTGACATGCGCGTATCGAGCAAGGGCGAGGTGTATGTCATCGAAGCGAATCCGAATCCATGGCTCTCCAGCGGACAGGAGTTTGCCATGGCCGCGAAAAAATCCGGCCTCTCCTACACTCAAATGATCGGGCAGATCGTGGATCTTGCAATGGCACGGCACGCCTGAAAGATAGCAAGACAATTCAGATGAGTCGCGATGCTGGGAAAGGTCACGCGTGTGTCGGCGCTTCCGTTCCCTCGGCGTTAAAAGTCACGCCGAAGTGATCACACCACCGCTGAATCTCAGAGATCGTCTCTTCACCGATCGCGATACCTGCGCTCAAGTTTGCCCGCTTCGCACGGTCTGAACGTTCCCCCGGGACAAGAATCTCGTTGACGCCGGAACGCCTTTTCATACTCTTCAAGCGTCTGATCATTTCTTGCATTCTGCCCGTGTACTCGTCCGGCGGCAGGAAGGCCGCAATATCGAACAAACAAAAGAAGTGGCCCACGTTCTGCTTCCGATCGAGATCCTTGTACATCGATCCGATCTCCGGCCCGACTGCCGCACCAGACAGGATGCTGCTGAACACTTCCACCATCAATGCGAGCGCGTATCCTTTGTGGGCCGCCATCGTCTGCACCGTCCCGCGAAGCGCTTCGGCGGCATCCGTCGTTGGCTCGCCTGCGCTATCCAACGCCCAGCCTTCCGGAATCGGCGCCTTCTTCCTGTTGGCCGCGATGATATTGCCGCGCGCCACAATGGAGGTGGCGAGATCAATTTTCACGGTGGGACTTGGGCCTGCAGGAAACGATGCTGCGATCGGATTGGTGCCAAAGAAGGCCTCAGATCCGCCAGTCGGCGACATCGCCGGCTCGCAGTTGGTCATGGCAAGCAGGATCATTCCCTGCTCTGCGGCATGGTTGCAGTAGTACGACAGTGCGCCGAAGTGTTGCGAATTACGAATCGTTGCAGCCGCCACACCGTTCTGCTTTGCACGTGGAATCAGCAGGTCCAGGGTTTTCATCGCCTGTACTTGCCCCAGACCATTCTGCGCATCGACAACGAGCACCCCCGCAGACTCACGATCCACGGCCAGTTCGGCGCGCGGATCAATCAAACGTCGTTCGATCCTCTCCAGATAAATGCTGACCCGTGAGATACCGTGCGTAGCCGTGCCATGCACATCGGCGTCCACCAAAACATGCGCGAAGATGGCGGCGTCCGCCGGTGGAACACCGGCACGCTGCGCAAGCTGCGCGGCAATCCTTTCTAGATAGATCGCGGGGAAACGTCTCATTCTGCCGGTGGCATTGCTCCATCTTTGCTACGCGCTGCGATACAGCTTGGTCATCACGAACTCGCGATGGCCGAGCGCCTCTGCGGCCGTAATGCGCCCATTCGCCGTCCGCACGATCATGTCCAGCAGCGCGTCTCCGGCTTCATCCACAGACATCTCGCCCTGCAGAATCTTTGACACATCGAGATCAATATGTTCCGTCATGAACTGAACGGTCTTTGGGTTTGCGCTGAGCTTGATCACCGGCTCGATCGGGTTGCCGATTACATTGCCCTGTCCGGTCGGGAACAGATGCACGACAGCGCCAGAAGCTGCCCATAACGTCACCGCTTCCGCAGCAGCGCTTGATGTGTCCATAAACCAAAGTCCCGGCTTTGTAGGTGCGGAGGCCGGAGTCAGGCAGCCGACGAACCTGGTTCGTTTGCCGAGCTTTTCTACGTTACCCAGCGCCTTCTCCTCAATCGTGGTGAGGCCCCCTGCAATATTTCCCTTGGTCGGCTGCGACTCGGACAAATCATTTGTCTTTTGATTGAAAACCAGCTTCGTGTAGTCATCGAAGGCTGCAAGAAATGCTTTTCGCACCTCTTCATTCGCTGCCTTGGCGGCAACAATGTGCTCCGCGCCTGTCAACTCACTCGTCTCGCCAAAGGAAGCCGTTCCGCCATCTGCGCAATGCTTATCGATCACGTTGCCGACTGTGGGGCAGCTTGCCAGGCCGGTCGTCGTATCCGACTCGCCGCACTTCACGCTGATATAGAGCTCTTCCAACCCGCATTCGGAGCGTTGCAGCTCCGACGCCCACTGCACGTATTCCCTCGCCTGACGCGAAGCATCTGCGATCGTTTGGATATCGCCCTTACCCTCAATCGCAAAGCCTTTTACCGGCTTGCCGGTCTTTCGTATGCCGTCGACAATGCGCTCAGTCCATCCCGGCTCGATGCCGATCACCACCACCGCCGCCACATTCGGGTTGCTGCCTGTCCCGATCATCGTGCGGAAATGCAGCTCCAGATCGTCGCCAAACTGCAGCCGTCCGTAGGCGTGCGGCAGGGCCAGCGTCCCTTTGATATTGTTCGCGACCGCTTCGCATGCGGCATTCGAGATGTCATCGACAGGGAGGATGACAACGTGATTGCGTACACCGACGCGGCCATTCTCGCGACGATAGCCGAGGACTTTACGCTCTGCCATGTTCAGGCCCACCGCTTTGTCTTCAGGTTGTGGATGTGCACGTGGTTCCCTGCCTTGACCGGTTGAACGATACGGCCGATCTCACAGGCATACTTCGTCACCGTGTCCCCCACATTGAAATCCTTCAACGCAAGTTTGTGGCCCAGAGGGATTGCCTGCTCCGCACGCGCCTTCAGGGTCGAATTGTCAGCAAGGTTTCTTCCAATGCAATCCATACCAGGCTCAAGATCGACGACAGCGACGCCGACGTTATCGGCAGCATCGTGTACAAGAAAGTGAATCATTCAATCCTCCCAACCGTTGCGGCCACCGCGACAATCGATTGTAAGTGAGCCGCTCTCATCCCTACTCATGGGATACAGATCGGCCACAACTGCATCCGGCGGCGGATAGCGCTACAGTGCTCCATAGGCCCGCAGCTATGGTGACTGATGCCCGATAGAGCGACCCTCTCCCTTCGCAGGATCACAAGATGTCTGCTTGCTTTCTCGCTCGCTGCTGTACATATCGCGGCGGCGGCGAGTTTGCGAAGGCCGGGTCAGCAATAGAGGGAACTCGCGTAGAAGCGCAGGTCGCTATCCTGCACTGCTATCCGAGCCGTTGGGCCATCAACTGGCAGCGGATGAACCCGGCTTACGATCCCATCGACAAGCTGATGGGCTACTACACGCCACTGCGGAAGCTCGGCTATAGGGTCGACATCGTTCCGCCAGAGCGCGACCTTCTCCGCTATAAGCTGGTTATCGCCCCCGGGCTCGAGGTCCTCACACCAGCGGAGGCGGACAACCTGATCCGCAACGTCAGCGATGGCGGGCATCTTGTCCGTGAGAGCGGTCGGCGATGAAGACGAGAACAACTCCGGATTGGCCCGAGAGGCAGCCGGGTCCGCTCGCCTCCTTTCTCGGCGCGCATGTCGAGCAGTTCATGGCTTTGAACAGCCCGGTTCAGGTCTCCGGGGAGTGGGGAACCTCCGAGGCCAGGCTCTTCGCCGAGCAACTCACTCCGGATGCCGGCGCGTGGAAGTCCTGGAGAAGGGGCACCGTGAAAGCGCACTATCCTGCCGGTGTATGCCACCACCAGTTCGCGCCGGAAATTCGTCTATATGGTTGTATTCTCTATGCGATTTTCGTGATCGAAGTAACATATTTCCCGACGGATTGCAACCATTTTTGGGCAAATAAATTGCCTGAATTGTTTGCTTTGTAGTTGCTCCCCTCCGTAAAATGTGGGGAGCCCATGATGAATACGGCCATCACCAATACGAATCGCTCTCTACGATTTCCTATCGTTGCGGCGGCGCTTTTGGCGGCGGGGTTCGTTCTGACAAGCGCACGGACGGGCACGTCTGTCCATGCTGAGCAGACGGCCAGCGATGCTGCGAGGGCGCAGACTGTTCATCATCAACACTGGTTCCAATTCGGGCGCGCATCGTGGTACGGCCATGCTCTGCAGGGGCTGCCCACCGCGAACGGCGAGGCCTACGACATGAACGCGATGACCTGCGCCCACCGCACACTGCCGTTGGGTTCGCTGGTGCGCGTGACCAACCTGCGCAATCATCGCTCTCAAGTGGTGCGGGTCAACGACCGCGGGCCCATGATCGAATCTCGCGTCGTCGATCTCTCCTACGGAGCGGCCAAGCGTCTCGGCTTCAGCCATCGCGGCACGGTTCGGGTCCGTCTCGATCTCATCGACGCACGCCCCTCCCGGACGGAAGTCTCCATGCTGACCAGGCCGGGGATGTAGCTTCGGGTTCTTCGCGATAACAACCCCGTTCTGCACAGCGCCTTCCCCGTTAAGATTCCCATTATGGTAACTACTCTGCCGCCTACTTCCCCGGCGCAGACAGCCGTCGCCCGCGCAGCAGACCGGCTGATCGTTGCGCTCGACTTCCCTGATGCCACGGCAGCGTTAGCCTGCGCAGACCAGTTGGCTGCCTCAGTCTCGTGGTTCAAGGTCGGGCTCGAGCTCTATCTCGCCAGCGGCGACAGCGTCGTTCGCGAGTTGAAAAAGCGCGGCCACTCCGTTTTTCTCGATCTCAAGCTGCACGACATTCCCAACACCACTGCATCCGCCATCCGCTCGCTGGCGCGGCTGGAGCCGGACCTGCTCACGATTCATGCCGCGGGCGGCCGCGCGATGCTCCAGGCCGCAGCCGAAGCCGCCCGCTCCCTGGCGAAGCCGCCGCGCCTTATCGCCGTCACAGTGCTCACCAGCCTGGATACGGCGGCGCTGGCCGAGACTGGCGTGCCCGCCGCTCCCATGGAACAGGCTCTTCGTCTCGCGCGGTTGGCCGCGGAGTGCGGCATCGACGGCATGGTCTGCTCGCCGGCGGAAGCCGCTGCCCTGCATAGCGCCTTGCCGAAAGCGCTCCTGGTGACTCCCGGCATCCGCCCCGCAGGCAGCGAAGCAGGCGATCAGAAACGCATCGCTACCCCACAGTTCGCGCTCGCTGCCGGTGCCGGCATGCTGGTGATCGGGCGACCCATCACCGGAGCCGCCGATCCCATGACCGCAGCGCAGGCCATCCTCAGCGACATGGCCAAAAGCAACCCCAGCAAATGAAAAGAGCCTGATCCAAGGGACCAGGCTCACCGTTGTCGCGTCTTTTCTTTCTTACATCGCGCTTACAGCTTCTCGTAAAAATCGCAGGCTGAGCAGGAGATATACACTCCGCCCGGAACGCCGCGCTCGCGGTCCTTTACGCGCTTGACGATGCGCGTGGCCTTGCTGCACTTGGGACAGTCCGTGCTCTTGGACGTGTCCATCACCTTCTTGCGATCTGCTGTCTTCGCAACCTTTGCCATGACTCTCCGTGACTCCTCAAACCCGATTCCGGCACGCAACTTTGAGCCGCACAGATGCGGCCTGGTGTGGCCTTTCGACCCTGCAACTCTTTCTCATCGATGGAGGCTTGGAGCGAGGCAGAAGGCGGCGTACCGCTTCTTCAAGTGTACACGAAGGCGTAAGCCGATTCAGTTCGGCCAGTGGCTCCCAACCGTGCTCTGCGCTGTGCTCCAGTGGCCGGACGGCGCTGACGTAGATCCGGGTGAAGAGCCCGGCGGCGGTGGTATGGGCTGCGGTTTCGTATCCGGCTGGCCGGGTGTGCTGACCGGCTGCATGGTGCCCGGAAGCTCCTCCTCGCCCGGCAGCCGGAGCGTTGGAGCCTGACGCTTCGCACTCTGGCCTTCAGTGGCAGAAGGCGTCGCATCGCCCATCTTCACCTCGTGGATATCTGAGCTCGGAGTGTAGCCGCCGGTCTCGTCCTGGTTGCGCACGATCAGATCCTGGCCGACGGAGGCAACCTCCACGCGCACCACCTTGTTGCCTACAAAGCGGACAAACTGGGTCGGCTGCGGTGCCTCACCGAAAATCCATTCCTCAAACGGGACGCCGTTATCCTGCTCCCGCGTCTTGTCACGCGGCTGACCCAGCGCGTAGAGCACCATCTGGCGATCCATGCCCACCAGCACGTGATGATTGAGGATCGCCTCTTTCAGGATCGGCGGCAGCGTATCTACGTACGCTTCCATCGGCGTCTTCACGTTGAAGTCCATCACCGGCTGGATCAGCGCGCGAAGCTGATCGGGCGTGATATCCGGCACATATTTCTCGAACGTCAGGGTAAGTCGGGAGCCAACCGGCTCCTGGCCATCGTCCTGCACCACCGGCGAAGTGCCCATGCCGGCGCCGATTTCGATGTGGCGGAGATATTTGTGCTTGTGATCCGGACCGCCATTGAACAGAAGCACGATCTTGTCTGCCTCAATCTTGATGTCGGAGATCACCAGCCGGTCGCCGGCCTTGGAGCTTACCCCGTGCCGCTGAAGCATGGCTTCATAGTCCAGCCCCTCCGGCTTCAGATCGCCGTTTGCATGCAGCACCAATCCATGGGTATCGAGCGGCAGCGGGCGTCGGGCAAAGCCCTGCTCGGCCGTGAATGCCACGATCAGCTCGCGGCGATCGCGTGGCGTCAGCTTCCGCTGGTCGAAATTGACGTGAGTCGCCTGGAACGGAGGGATGTTCTTCTGATGCTCGCTTTGCACGATGAAGACCTGGGTCTGTGCAGGGGCAGCAGGCGCGGCAGTTGCCAACGCCAAAGCGAATACGGAAAGGGCGATTGGCTGACCAGCCTTCCGCAACCTGTGCCGAGCGCCCATCGAAACCCTCTATGCCGGAATGATGCGCTTCTGCGGGCGCCGCTGACAAGACCTGAGTGACCAAAGAGGGTTGGATGAACTCGAAGCAGGAGGAAGAGCGGCAGGCTGCCTTTTATCCCTGCGGATCATCCTGAGGCGGCTTTTCCGGCTGACGGGGTGGGGCCGCAGCCTGGGGCAGCTCGCCAATCTGGATCAGCCTGGGGGCCACCGGCTGCGCTGGTCCCATCGCTGCCTCGTGCTGGCGGCGCGCCGCTGCGTCGATATCCACCGGAATGCCGCCCGGAATGATCTCTGGGAAGCCGAACCGGGAAGCGTATTCGCGCGTCACGCGCAGGATGAGCCACAGCCCGAAGCACAAAACCAGCACTGCGATCACGCTGCCCTCCGGCCCATAATCGGCGCCGGTCAGCGCGTCCGGTCCGAGCGGCAAAGTCTGCACCACTGGCGAAAATCCGTTGCTGAAACCGTGATAGCCGCTGAGCGGCAGTCCGAACAGTGGACCCATCGCCGCATTCCAGGCGAAATGCAGCCCCCAGGGAAGCCACAGAGCACGCGTTCGCAGAAATGCGATGCACAGAATCACGCTGAGCAGGAACAGCGCGAACACAGCCGCGTGCGGCATGTCCGGGTCATAGTGCACTACCACGAAGCAAATGGAGATCAGTACCGTGGCCAGCGTCGTTCCGATCGCGTCAATCAATCGCTGGAAAGGATATCCGCGGAAGATCAGCTCCTCGCACAGCGCCGCTACGGCCAGCACGAACAGATCGAGAATGAGCAGGAACCACTGATGCGCGCCCGTCCACAACGTGACGCCAAGGCCGCCGATGAAGACCGAGGGAATGATCGTCAGCAGCAGCAATCCCCATCCGACTGCACTGCCAGTGCCAAACTCACGCAGAATACCGGGACGCGTGACGAGCCCCATCGCGCGTCTTGGCTCGCGCTGGCGGGAAAAAGCAATGCCGAGCCCGCTGAAACCGATCACCAGCAGGAACAACATGATCAGGCGGTCGACCATCGGCGTCCAGTCGCCGGAGCTCAATCCGTTGGCCGCGTGATGCGAGATCACCTCCGCGAAGAAGGCGTACATCAGCGCGACGACGAAGACGCAGAACGAGCGGACGCGAGAAGGATGCGGATGCGTCGGCGGTGTGGGTGGCGTGGTAACCAAGGAAACCAGCAGCTACGTGGTATAGAACTGCGCAATATTGCGGAATTTCTCGCGCCGGGCGGCCAGGCGATCTTCCGTGGACATGGTCTGCAATTCACTGAGATGCCAGCTCAGCTTTTCATCAAGCATGCGCGCCGCGGCTTCCGGATCGAGGTGCGCGCCGCCCGGTGGCTCCGGCACGATATCGTCCACGCAGCCCAGCGTCTTCACATCTTGCGAGGTGGTCTTCAGGGCCTCCGCGGCCTTCGCGCGCTTCGATGCGTCGCGCCACATGATGGAGGCGCAGCCCTCGGGTGAGATCACCGAGTAGACCGCGTTTTCAAGCATCAGGACGCGATCCGCAACGGCCAGTGCCAGTGCGCCGCCCGAGCCGCCCTCGCCGGTCACCGTCGCGATGGTCGGCACCGTCAACCGCGACATTTCCAGCAGATTGCGCGCAATCGCCTCACCCTGTCCGCGCTCTTCCGCGCCCAGACCGGGGTTCGCGCCCAGCAGATCGATAAAAGTAAAGATTGGTCGGCCGAACTTCTCCGCAATCTTCATCACGCGCAGCGCCTTACGGTAGCCCTCGGGATTCGGCAGCCCGAAGTTGAACTTCACATTATCTTTTGTAGTCCGGCCCTTCACATTGGAGACGACCAGCACCTCTTCTCCATGGAAGCGGGCCATACTGCACTGCAGCGCCGGATCGTCGGCAAAATTGCGGTCGCCATGGATCTCACTCAGATCGGTGAAGATCGTCCGGATAAAGTCCATAGGGTATGGCCGCTGCGCATTCCGCGCCAGCTCCGTCTTCAGCCACGCTACTGGCTGAGGCTCCTGGGCAGGTGCAAGCTTCGGCTCCGCCTTTCCATCCGGCTGATCACTGCTCTGCTGTGTCGTTGACGGTATCAAGGTTCCCTGGGCCACGCTCCGATTGTATGGAAGGGCACCTGAGGAGACAAATCAGCCCCGGCAAGCCGTGCCGAATGCACTACGAATACACCGCTCCCGGGCAGCCGTCTAACATGGCCCTGTCCAAGCCAGGCGCGGGATTCCGGATGGCGGACCCGCGCCCGGGCCAGCCGTTTTCGGGCAAGGGCAAGGCGAGGCAGAGCGGGATCCTTGCGCAGCAGGCCGCTTGCACGAGGCGCTAGTCGATCGCCGTCACACTATTGCGGCCTAGCAACTCCTCGGCGCGCTCGATGAATATGCGGTCCGCCCCCACGGTGACTCCCTCCGGCTCCAGCATCACGATGAACTCGCCGCTTTGCTCCAGATTGATCATCAGCTTTCCTGGGCCCGGCGCTTCGCGAATCATGGCATGCAGCGAAACGAGCGTCTGGTCAGTCGCGCGATCTAACGTCACTTTGATGCGCACATTTTGCGGCAGCTTCACCTTCACGTCTTCGAGCGCCTGGATGGATGTGACCGCCAGCTTCGGCGCGGCATCTTCTTCCGCGCGAAGCTGTCCGCGCACCAGTACCGGCACATCGATCTTCAGCTGCTCGGCCAGCCGGGCATAGTCCTTCGGGAACGCGATCAGATCGATCTTGCCGGTAGTGTCTTCGAGCGCGGCCTGCGCGTACAACTCACCGGAACGCTTCGACTTCCCTACTTTCAGACCCACGATCACGCCCGCGATAGCAATGTCATTCTCTGGCCGCTGTTCGCCGCGTCGCATGGGCGGCGCAAGCTTCATCTCCAGCGCATCGGCTGTGCTCACCGCCTTCAGGTTCTTGATCTTGTCCGCATACTTGTCCATCGGATGGCCGGAGACGAAGAAGCCCAGCACTTCCTTCTCTGATTGCAGCCTCTGGTTCTCGTCCCAGTCCGGCACATTGGGCAGCGGATCGTCCCCGTGGGCCATACCGCCGGTGCCGTTCACCGGCGCGTCGTCGAAGATCGCGCCCAGGCCGCCAAAAAGTCCGTGCTGCCCTGCTGCCAGATCGCGTTGCGATTTCTGCGCACGCTCCATCGCTTTGTCGACCGCAGCCATGAGCCGCGCCCGCGCGCCAAAGCTATCCAGCGCACCCGCCTTGATCAGCGACTCAATGACGCGCTTGTTCAAGAGGCGCAGGTCTACCACCTCGCAGAACTCCCACAACGATTCGAAGCCGCGTTTCCGCTCCTCGGCCAGCTTGGCGCGCGCCGCGAGAATCGAATCGATCGCATTGCGGCCCACATTCTTGATCGCCGTCAGTCCGAAGCGGATGACCTTGCCATCCGGCGTGAAGTCGGCATCCGACACCTGCACGTTCGGCGGCTCGACCGCGATCTCCATCTCGCGGCATTCGCTGATGTACTTGACGACGTTCTCGGGCTTCGAGATTTCGCTGGTCAGCAACGCGGCCATGAATTCGACCGGATGGTGCGTCTTGAGATAGGCCGTGTGATAGGCGAGCAGCGCATACGCTGCCGAGTGCGACTTGTTGAAGCCGTACCCCGCGAACTGCTCCATCAGGTCGAAGATGCGCGCCGCTTTGTCCTTGGGATGTTTGTTCCGGGCCGCGCCGGTTGCGAAGCGCTCGCGCTGCTTGGCCATCTCCTCGGCATTCTTCTTGCCCATGGCGCGTCGCAACAAATCCGCCTCGCCGAGTGAATAGCCGGCGAGCACGTTTGCGATCTGCATCACCTGCTCCTGGTAGACGATGACTCCCAGCGTCTCCTTGAGCAGCGTCTCCAGTTCCGGCAGTTCATAGGCCACCTTGCGGCGACCGTGCTTGCGCTCGATGAAGTCGTCAATCATGCCGCCCTGGATCGGGCCCGGACGATAGAGGGCATTGAGTGCGGTCAGGTCTTCGACCGTCGTCGGTCGATACCGCCGCAGCACATCGCGCATGCCACCCGATTCAAACTGGAAGACACCCGACGTCAGCGCCTTATGGAAGACCTGCTCGTATGTCGTCTGATCATCCAGCGGCACCTTCGCCATATCGATCTCAATGCCCTGGTTGCGCCGGATCAGCTTCAGGCAATCATCGATGACCGTCAGCGTGGTCAGCCCAAGAAAATCCATCTTGAGCAGGCCCATCTTCTCCACCGCCTTCATGTCGTAGGCGGTAACGATTTCGTCGTTCTTCGAGCGACTGACCGGCACAAGTTCCGTGAGCGGCTTCGGCGCAATCACAACACCGGCGGCGTGCACACCTGCCCCGCGCGCCAGGCCCTCAAGCTTCTTCGCCGTATCCACCAGCTCGCGCACTGCGGGGTCCGCTTCGTACGCGGCCTGCAGTTGATGCGAGTCCTTCAGCGCCTGCTCGATGGTGATGCCAATCGTCGCCGGCACCAGCTTGGCGATTCGGTCCACATCGCCATAGGGCATATCCAGCGCGCGGCCCACGTCCTTGATCGCCGCCTTCGCCGCCATGGTATTGAAGGTGATGATCTGCGCCACCTGCTCGCGGCCGTACTTGCGTGTGACGTACTCGATCACCTCGCCGCGGCGGTTCATGCAGAAGTCGATATCGATATCCGGCATCGAGACGCGCTCCGGATTCAGGAAGCGCTCGAAGAGCAGCTCGTTTTGCAGCGGATCGATATCCGTGATCTCCATCACGTAAGCAACCAGCGATCCCGCCGCCGATCCGCGCCCCGGCCCTACCGGAATGTCGTGCTCTTTCGCGTACTTGATGAAGTCCCAAACAATCAGGAAGTAGCCGGGGAACTTCATTTGTTTAATACATTCAATCTCGCGCTCCAGCCGCTCGCGATAATCCGCTTCGCTCTTGCGCAACAAGCCGCGGTCCTTCAGATGCTGGACGGCCGTCTGCAATCGCTTCTCAAACCCGGCGCGGCAGACCTCCTCGAAGTAACTGTCGATGGTATGGCCCGGCGGAACGGAGAACTCCGGAAATGGATTATCCACTTTGTTCAGCTTGAGCTGGCAGCGCTCGGCAAACTCCATCGTGCGCGATACCACCGCCGGTGCATGCGAGAAAAGCCGTTCCATCTCCTCGGCCGACTTCACATAGAACTGGTCGGAGTCGAATTTGAAGCGCTTCGGATCATGGATCGATCCGGCCGTCTGCACGCATAGCAGCACTTCGTGCGCGTGGTGGTCGTCCTCGCACAGATAGTGGCTGTCATTGGTCGCCACCAGCGGAATCCCCAATTCCTTCTCCATGCGGAACATGTCTGCGTGGATCTTCTTTTCCAGTTCCAGCCCCTGGTCCTGTATTTCCAGGAAGAAGTTTCCTTTGCCGAAGATGTCCTGGTAGCCGGCGGCCACATTGCGGGCGGCCTCGTACTTGCCGGCCATCAGGTTTTCGCAGAACTCGCCCGCCAGGCAGCCGGAAAAGCCGATCAAGCCAGCCGAATGCTCAGCGAGATAGCGCTTTGAGATGCGCGGCTTGCGATAGAAGCCATGCAGCGAGGCCTCCGACGTGATGCGGACCAGGTTGCGATAGCCTTCTTCGTTCTCCGCCAGCACCAGCAGGTGGTTGTAATCGTCGCCCTGCGGATCGGCGCGATGATCTTCCTTCTTGCACACGTACAGCTCGCAACCCAAGATGGGCTTGATGCCCTTCGCCTTCGCCGCATCGAAAAAATGCACCGCGCCGTAGATGTTGCCGTGATCGGTGATCGCGACGGCCTTCTGGCCGATCGAATCCACGCGCGCGACCAGCTTCTCCACGTCGCAGGCGCCGTCCAGCAGCGAGTAATCGGTGTGCAGATGAAGGTGGGTAAACTCAGCCATGGTCTGACTTCATTTTATTTCCGCGAGCAGGCGAGCCGCTGCGCCGTCCGCTGTGCGTACCGGGTACAAGATGAGGAAATCAGGGCCTCGAAGATAAAAAGAGGCGAGCGTCGCTCGCCTCTTCTACAAACCGGTTCGGTACTTTGAATCAGCGCTTCTTCTTTGCGGCCTTTTTGGCAGGAGCCTTCTTGGCCACAGCCTTCTTCGCGGTGGCCTTCTTCGCCGGCGCTGCTTTCTTTTGAACCTTCGCGGGCTTGGCTGCCTTTGCCGGCTTCGACTTTGCCGCGGGCTTTTTGGCTGCAACCTTCTTTGCTATAGCCTTGGCCGGCGCTTTCTTGGCGGGCGCAGCCTGCTTTGCGGCAACAGCTTTCTTCGGCTCGGGCTTGCCTGGTTTGGAGGTCGACTTCGCCGGAGCCTGTTTAGCAGGAGCTGCGGGCTTGGCGGGCACAGCCTTTGCCGCCGTTGGCTTCTGCGGTGCCTTTGCTTCCACGGCCTTTGCCTCGGGCTTCGCCGTCGCCGGCTTGCCCTTCGCAGCAGCTTCGGGGCCTGCGGGTTGCGAGGTTGCCGCAGTCGCGACAGCCTCCTCCTTCTTCGTCGCTTTCTTCTTCGAGGCACGCTGCTTGCGCAGGTTGACCGGCGGCGGAGGCGCGGGCGGCGAGTAGGGCTCCAGAAATGCGCGTAGCGCAGCTTCGTCGTTCAGCTTGTTGTCCATGGTCTGGAAGAACAAGTGCTCCAGAAGCTCCGGATAGCGCTCGATCTCCGGTGTAATGCGCATCTCCAGCATCAGGGCGGTCGGCACTTTCTGCCGCGCCTCCGGCCAGACGTTGAAGAAGTTCTTGTATTTGTTCTGGATGGCCGCGCCCTTGCCGGTCAGACCCAGCCACAACACCGGCTCCGCAAGAGAGCGCGTGAGCAGCTTCCAGGAGGCGGAAGGCGCTCCCGCTTCCTTGGCCGTGAGTTTGGCGGCGAACGCTTCCGCGTCCTTGTCCAGCCGCTCCCACTCCTTCACGAAGCCCGGGCGCACAAACATTTTCTTCAGTGCGGCCGTGTCCTTGGGCGGCATGCGTGCCGTCAGCAGTTCCATCGCCGCGGCAGAGATATCCGGATAGATGCCCTCAATCTGCAGACGTGTCTGCAGCTCATGCAATTGCGCCAGCCCCTGGGCGTCGGCCTTGCTCGCCGTCCATGCTGGGAAAAGCTGCTTCATCCAGCCCTGCTGTTCGAGCGTCTTCAGCATTTCAAGCGGGTTCTCTTCGTGGGCGATTTCTTCCAGTTCATATCCCCGCTGGAAGTTCGTGATCACGGCGAAAACACCTTCCTCAATTGCATTGTCAAAGCGCTGCTTGGTCCGATCATCCATCTGCCATCCCAGCCGGGTACCCAGTCGAACGGCGCGGAAGAGCCGGATCGGGTCTTCGAGAAAGCCGTAGTTGCTCACCAGTCGCAGCGTGCGCATCTCGATGTCCGCGACGCCGTTAGTCGGGTCCATCAGCAACCCATAGGAGCCCTCATTCAGCGACAAGGCCATGGCATTGACGGTGAAGTCACGGCGACGCAGATCTTCGAGGATGTTGGTCCACTCGTAAACCGGGTGCGCGGGCTTAGGGAAGGTCTCTTTCCGGGCGCTCGACACCTCCAGCCGTACTCCTCCCGGATAGCGCAGGAACAGGGTCTGTGAGGGAGCGTGGGATCCCCAGTAAATTAAGCCGGCAGTTTCCAATGATTGCCGCAGGTTCAGAGCATTTCCCTGAACCGTTACATCAAAGTCGCGCACCGGATGGCCACTGGTCAGGTCGCGGACCGCCCCACCGGTAAGAAAACTAGTCATGCCCTCCGCTCGGGCGGCATCGCGAACCAGTCTGAGAGCGCTGCGCTGTGCCGGAGACAGGCGATGCTCCAGCAAATAAATGTAGTCGGGCATGTTCGTGCCTTGAGCCGCCGGCACATGCTGGCTGGCAGGCTCTATGTCGCTCTTTCTGAGAGACTTATTCTCTGTACGGGCTACTGCTCAACGCCTAACGGTATCATAGTGTGACTATCTTGGCTACCATTCTGCACACTTTGCGCTGCACATGGCAGGCGGGTATGAGACAATCCCGCGAGCCTTTGGGCAGAGCGTCTTTATGGGCAGCACACAAAAGAAAGCCGTCCTTCGCATGCACGACGGCAGCTGGCTCGCCGGCTACCTGCCTGCGGCCGGCTTTACCCGCCAGGACCATCTGGAACTGCTCGACCTCTCGGCCCGTCGCCAGTCCGTCCCGCTGCCGTCTCTCAAATGGGCGTGTTTTGTCCGTGACTTCAACTCCGGCGAGCCCTCCAACCCGGAACGCCTGCTGCGCACCACCTTTTCCGGCCGCCCCCGCCTCGCCGGCCTGTGGCTGCGGATGACACTCAAAGATGAGACCGTACTCGAGGGCGTGGCTGCGAACGACCTCACGCTCATCGATCCCGGAGGACTGCTCCTTACCCCTCCGGACACCCGTTCCAACACGCAGCGCATCTTCCTGCCGCGCACCAGCATTAGCGATCTCTCGGTCGTCGCGGTGATCGGCGCCACCGCGGCATCACCCGTCAAGCGCAAACCGCCGGCATCCGATCGCCAGCAAGCCGATCTCTTCCCTGCCGCGGTCCCGAAAGCTCTATAGTCCCCGTCCGCCCAATGGGCAACGTGTGAACCACCAACGGGAGTGAGCCGAACAACACGCGCCGCAGGCGCATATGCCTCCGACGGCGAGTCGGTTACCATGCGGAGCATGAAGCTGCGCGACCTCGCTCTACAACTTGGCGCCTCGCTCCACGGCGACGGAGAGGTCGAGATCACCGGTGTGGCGGGCATTGAGGAGGCCACCGCCGGCCAGATCACCTTCGTCTCCAATCCACGTTATGCCGCGGCAGCAAAGACCACTGAGGCCAGCGCGGTGCTGGTTGCGCCGGAGTTTCCCCAGATCACCGCCGCGACCCTTCGGCTGACAAATCCCTATCTCGCCTTCGCGCAGGCGATCGCCCTGCTCCATCCGTCGCCCGCCTACCCGCCAGGCATTCATCCGACAGCAGTCATTGACCCCACCGCGGTCATCGGAGAGAGCGCTCATGTCGGCGCCTACGTCGTCGTGGGAGCGGGCGTCCGGCTAGGCGCGGGGGCGGTATTGTTGCCACACGCTGTCATATATCAGGGAGTTACTGCGGGCGGTAACCTCTTCGCCCATGCTCACGCCGTGGTACGCGAGAACTGCGTGCTGGGCGACCGTGTCATCCTCCAGAACGGCGTCGTGGTCGGCGGGGACGGCTTTGGCTTCGCGAAACGGGACGACGGCTCCTGGCAGAAAATCCCCCAGTCCGGGCCGGTGCGTATCGGTTCGGACGTGGAGATCCAGGCCAATGCTTGTATCGACCGCGCCAGCGTCGGCGCTACCACGATCGCCAACGGCGCGAAGATCGACAACCTGGTCCAGGTCGGCCACGGCTCGCGAGTAGGCGAAAACACGCTGCTGTGCGCACAGGTGGGGCTCGCCGGATCGACCGAGGTGGGTCGCGACGTCGTCCTCGCCGGGCAGGTCGGCGTCGCAGGTCACTGTAAGATCGGCGACGGCGCAATTGCCACCGCGCAATCCGGCATTCCGAACGACGTGGCTGCCGGCAAAGTCGTCAGCGGCTATCCGGCCATCGACAATCGGCAATGGCTGCGTGCGTCCGCTGTTTTCCAGCGGCTGCCGGAGATGCTGCGCCGTCTACCCAGGAAGCGCGATACGGAAGCTTCGAAAAAGGAAGATGATGCAGCCAAATAATCCGACGAAAACCACAATCCCGGGGAAGCCCCGCGGCACGGGCGTGCATCCACGTACCCTAAGACTGTTTTCACAAGTGCTGTAAGATGCCCAAAGCCGTGAGGGGCAGCATTTCTTGACGAAGAGCTGCGTCTGCAGTGTTTTGCGAATCCTATGCGTTTTTGAAAATGGTCTGACCGCCAAATGTCCGACATCGAGGAAATCAAGCCCGCTGGCACCGCAATTGAAGTTGTGCAGGAAGAGCCGGTACGCGTCCTTCTACTCGACGACCATCCGGAGAACCTGCTGCTGCGCTCGACAATTTTGCGGAAGCACGGCTACATCGCTGAAACAGCCGATTCGGTGGAAGAGGCAGAAAAGCTGCTGGACCGCATCGACATCGCAGTGCTCGATTACCATCTCGGCCATGGTCGCTTCGGGACCGATGTAGCATCCGAACTGCGCGAACGGCGTCCCGAAGTGCCGATCATCATTCTCTCCGCCACGCTGGAACGGCGCTTTGGCGGCATCGAGGATATGCACCTGCTGAAGGGCTACAGCTCCATTGACGATCTGGTATCGGCGCTGCGCTCCTTTGAGGCCAAGCGACGTGGAAAGCCGGTCGTCGTCGACGCGCGGGACTTCTTCTACTCCCGCATCAACATGGCGATGGGCGACGACGTTGTGCTCGAGATCCTGGATGCGAACGGCAACTGGCAGTACGTGAACGACACCTGCGCCCGCCTGCTGGAGCAGCCGCGCGACTGGTTTCTCGGCAAGAACATGTTCGTCGAGATGCCGGAGCTGGCGCCGGACTGGCGCGAGATCCTGCGTACCGTCGCCGTCGAGCGTGAGACCTACATCGACCGCACCTATCGCGGTCTTCTCAATCTCCCCCGCAAAGGCGAAGGCTGGGTGTGGAACGTGCTCGCCTTCCCCATCGCCCTGCACAACAATCAGACCGGCGTGGTGCTGACGGCACGAATCTTAGAACGAAAAACCACGCTTTAGAGCATGCAAGAGCAACCTGTAGCAAATGTGATGCTTCGATTGAATAAGAAACTATGAAAGTTGCGTTTCTCTGCTGTGCGGCTCTTACGCTTCCTTTGCTCCTGGCTGGCTGCCGTGCCCGCCCCAGCCTCGGCCGCCCGGAAGCAGCATTTCTCATCACGATAAGAAATCAGGGACCGGACATCCACCAGCTGGAAGTCGATTATCCCAACGCCAGCTTTGGCCGCGATGCGGTGCCCAGCGGCGCCAGCTTCGATTACCCGCCCAAGCTGATAGGCTCCGGAGCGGTCAAGGTGACCTTCAACGACTCAACCGGCAAGAGCCATACCGCGACCGGGCCCGTAGTGCAGGAGGGCATGCGCAAAAATCTTGTCATCTCCATCGGCGAGGACGAAGGCGTGATCTTCCAGGCCCTCCCCGACCGGCCAAGCTGATATCTGCCGCTGCGCTCAAGGGGGTGCGGTAACACTCACGCCGAAACTGCGTCTGTGAGATAAGTGAAATCACAGATGCGCCTTCAACAATTCTTTGCCTTCGCAGCCTTTTCTTTTTCTGCCGCAGCAGCCTGGGCGCAGGGCCCGGCTCCGCCGCCGGCCGCACCGGCCGCCGCGGATATGTCGCGTATTCCCGACACTGCAATTCGATCTATAGCACTGGAAACCAGCGTTGCCTGGAAATGGGTTCACGACGACCAGACACGCGGAGCGTCCACCGGAAATTCGAATTACCCGATCTATCCCGATGGCAAGAACGGGCTTCCCGGGCGTCAATTCGTCACCTGGTACACGGGAAACGGCGGCGAGCGCTACCACCTCACCTTCGGACGCGATCCGAACGCCACGCACTTCGTTTATGAGGCCAACGTCTATCTCGTCGAGCCCGCGGAAATTGCCGCGGTTGAGATGGACATGAACCAGGTGCTCACCGATGGCAAGACCGTCATCTTCGGCACGCAGTGCTCGGTCCACTCCAAGAGCTGGGAGTACACCTACGTCAACAGCACAGGAACGCACTGGCGTCCGTCAAACATCCCCTGCAATCCGCAGACCTGGGGCACCAAGAAATGGCACAAGATCCAGATCGCCTACCATCGCGACGATGACGGCAACGTGACTTATGACTGGGTGAATTTCGACGGTGCCTACAGCAACTTCCAGGGAGCGACCGTCTTCTCAACGCAGTCGCTGGGATGGTCGCCGGGCGAACTGCTGCTCAACTTCCAGATCGACGGCTCGCACAAATCCGGCACCATGGACGCCTACGTGAACAATCTGGCGATCTATCGCTGGGGATCTAGCGATTAAAACGCGTAGGAGCCGCTCAAAGAGCGGCTCTTGTCATCAACGGGCTGGTGCTTTTTAATGCACAACCGACTGGAACAGGCTTGACTGCAGCAGCGTTGCGAACTGCTGATCGCTCGACTGGTAGCTCACGATCAGCTTGCCGGAGCTGGAGTCGATCTTGGTTCCATCAATCGCCTGCTTCTCAATGTCCGTGCCGCTCATCTTCTTGTAGAGCGCGGCAGCATTCAGCAAGGACGCCATGGTCGCCGCCGTAAAGGTATCCGGCGTCAGGACATCCAGGTTGAACTGGACGCCATTCTGGAAGTCCATGGTGTACCACGAGCTCAGGATCCGCTTCTGGATGGTCTCGAAGTCGCCCATCTGCGAGGCCTGCCCCATCAGGGAGCGCATCATCGTCTGCGTGCCCTTCTGGTCAAGGATGCTCCACAGCGGCTCATCCTGCACTGAGGCCATCATGTCGGTCATTGCATTGTTGGTGAGGAAGTTCGCCTGCAGACCATCGCGCGAATCCAACGCCTGTTTGAGCGAGTCGCTCTGGCCAAAAACCATCGTCGTCGGGTTCAGGAACGCCACCTGCATCCCGGAGCCGCCCATCGGATAGATCCGGTTATCGCGCAGCACCACCGGCTTGACCTTCTTCTTTTTGAAGTTGGCCATGATGTCATCGAGCGAAAACTGACCCTGCGCGAGACCGATAATCCGCGTGGAATCGCCCGTCGCGCCTTTCGGGCGAAAGGAGGCGAAGGCCAGCTGATCGACATCGTGGTTATCGTTCATGCCGGAAACCTGCAGCGCCTTCTCCAGACTCTTCAGCTCCGGAGGCATGACCTTGTTCTTGAGCTGCATGGCCGCAGGCGAGTTCTGCATCGCACGGTAGTCGATCACTATCAACTGCTGCACATCATGGGGAATAGCCGCCCGGGCATCGCCGCTCAGTTGAGCAGCAGAGGCGGGCAGCGCCACAGCAAGACCCAGACCAAGGCACACGGCGGTCATGCCGCCGCTCAACATCTTCGCAAGATTCTTCATCTCTACTTCACTTCCTTCCAAACAGAGGCCGGTCAATTGGGCACCGCACATCCGCCTGCCGTTATCATCTTAGACTGCGGCCGGAGACCGCTGTATTTCACTTCTGGGTGAGAGCCCGTTACTAACTTCATAGTTACGCGGTTTGTAACCATAGCTGGTGCCTGGGCCTGTTTATGGCCATTCGAGCGGCCGCTCTATCCGGCGCTCTAGGACCTTCGTCTCAGAGGAGAAGTCTTCTAACTGACGCACCCATTCGCTGTTTTGCTCGACTGCCGCTTCGGGAATGAGTCCAATCAGCTCGCCTTCGACGATATGGGCGCCCCGGCCCTCGACCCGCCGCTTCAGGTCGGCATAGACATCGCTGGGCGAGCTGACGCGGAAGTCCTTCAGATTCATGGAGATCTGGGCGCGGCCACGCACCAGCGCCCCCAGGGCTTTCACGCCCTTCAGTCCGCCGCCGGAGTCCCGCACCTCGCGAGCCAGTAATCGGGCCAGAGCCACGTCCGGCTTGTCGAGGAAGACATTCCACGCGATCAGAAAGCGCCGCGCTCCCACCGCGCTCGCGCCCGCTGTGGGGTGCAGGTCCGGGCCGCCCACATCGGGCCGCCGGGCCGGATCGCGCCGGACAGCATCGCGTAGCCCCTCGAACTGGCCCTGGCGGACGTCTTCCAGCCGTGCCCTGTCCGGCCGAGCCGCCGCCGCCTCGTAAAAGTAGGAGGGCACGCCATAGCGACGCCATATCTCCTCGCCCGCCTGCCGCGCCAGCAGAGCGCAATGTTCAAGCGAGATATCCCTCAGCGGCACAAAAGGGATCACGTCCGCGGCGCCGATCCTGGGATGGACGCCGCTTTGCCGGGTCAGGTCGATCAGCTCCGCGGCCTTGCCGGCAGCCAGCACTGCGGCTTCCACCACGGCAGCCGGCGGACCGGCGATCGTCACCACGGAGCGGTTATGGTCCGCATCCTGGGACCAGTCCAGCAGCGAGACGCCGGGCACCCGCATGGCGCGGACAATCGCGAGCACCCGCTCCCGGTCCACGCCCTCGGAGAAGTTTGGCACGCACTCGATGATGGGCTGGCTCATCTCCGTCCTGCTACTTCCACCAGCTATAGCCGATCTGAAACTGCACGGTAGCGTTCACACCGGGATTGGCATCGCCCAGAGATGCATTTGAGATATGCACCGCGTTCGCGTTGAAGGTAATCGAGCGCTTCGGCTTGAGGAAGTACTGAAGTCCGACGCCGAATTGCGGAGTAAAGTTCCACACGCTGGTGCCCTGATGCCCCGGCAAGGGATACGGGCCCACTGGCGGAAACTTGTGGTTGGTCCAGATCAACCCGCCGGCCCCCTGAACAAAGGGCATGATGCGCCGCGTGCCGGTCGCCAGGTCCCAGCGCAGCACAATCGGCGTAAGACTGATCCCGTTGTAGGCACCCCCTGTTTTGTAAGGGCCGGTGGCCGCAGCGATATCGGGATTGCTGGTCGCAGTCAGGTTGTAGCGCAGAAAAGTCGCGGTGCGTCCCTGCCACCATGGCATGATCTCGGCGCTGTATTCGAACTGCCCGCGCAGAATCCCCGGACCGAACGGGTCGCTCAACACCTTACCCGCGCGCGCACCGGCGCTGAGATAGCTGGAGGTCGGCGTAACGCCGGCGCTGAAGCCACCGTCGAAGAAGGATCCCCAGTTCCACGGATGGCGGCTCATCATCTCGCGCACCGGCGAGAGCGCCGACGACCCGGCGGCCGCTGTCTGGCTACTGCTGGACTGCGCCACCCCAGGGGCGGAAGAGATCGCGGTCAGCAGAAGCGCTGCGGGCAAAAAGCGAAAATGAAAAGAAAGCATGCGTCTCATCAGGCGCACGAGTCGGGAGTCCAGACTCGCGCTAGTGGTTCAACAGCGCAGAGCGACAGAGAAAAGGCCGCCAGTTCTAGAAGCGGCGGCCTCAGTGGATTCGTGTTGCGGGTCAGCCGGCCACCTCTTCCAGTTGCTTCGCGTCCATGTCGAAGTTGGAGTAGACGTTCTGCACGTCGTCGTGATCTTCCAACGATTCGAGCAGGCGCACCATCTGGTTGGCCGCCGGGCCTTCAAGTTTGGTGTAGGTGGAAGCGATCATCGTGATCTCGGCCACCGAGGTCTCAATCTTCGCCGCGTGGATCGCGTCGAGAACCGCATGGTAGGCGGTCGGATCGGTCAGAATCTCCCAGGTGTCGCCCTCGTCGTTCAGATCGTCGCCGCCGTTTTCGAGAACAATGTTCATCAGCTTCTCTTCATCGGCGCTTTCCTTGGGAACGGCAATCAATCCCTTCTTGGTGAACAGGAAACGAACCGAGCCTTCCGTTCCCAGGTTGCCGCCGTTCTTCGAGAAGGCATGGCGAACCTCGCTCACCGTCCGGTTGCGGTTATCGGTCGATGTCTCGACGATCAACGCCACGCCGCCCGGGCCGTAGCCCTCAAAGGTGATTTCTTCGTAGAGCGCGCCGGGAAGCTCGCCGGTGCCGCGCTGGATGGCGCGCTTGATATTGTCCTGCGGCATGTTTTCCGCCTTCGCCGCCAGGATCGCCGTGCGGAGACGAGGATTGCCGTCCGGATCGCCGCCTCCGCGCGCCGCCATGCTGATTTCCTTGATCAGACGGGTGAAGATCTTGCCGCGCTTGGCGTCCAGCGCGCCCTTTTTGTGCTTGATTGTGGCCCATTTAGAGTGGCCTGACATAGGACCTCTGCAACTCTCGGAAGTGTGTCGACCGGCCTGTCGCCTGCGCTCGCACAGGCGGAGTTAAACCCCGCCGGGACACTCGATTGTAGCACTTGCAGACGATTGGCAGGCGGTGCGCGAACCGCCATTGCGTTCGCGTGACCCTGCCTCCATTCACGGGTGCGGCACCACGCGGATGTGCGCCATCATGCCGCCGTCCTCATGCTCCAGAATGTGGCAGTGATAGACAAAATCCCCGATCTCCGCAAATGGAATATCCACGCGAACCGCCGCCACTTTGCAGGCCCCGCTTTTCCAGGTTGCAATGCTGCCGTCGCATTCCGGACTACCGTGAAGCACCGGCACATTGTCCATCACACCGCCGCCATCCCCCTGCGGAGCATTCGCCGGCAGCACGCGGAAACGCGTCTGGTGAATATGGAAGTTGTGGTCCTCTCCCGCAACGTTCACAAGCTCCCAGCGCTCGGTCACCGGCCTGTTTCCCGCGGCCAGGGGCAGGCAGATGCTGATGGTCAGATGATCGAACGCTTCAATGTCCTTGAACGATCCCGGCACCGGCTTGCCATGCTGATCCAGTTCCTCGTATCCCAATCCGAAGCCATCCGGATTTCCCGTGGGCACGCCGAAAAAGATGCGACGCGAATGACCCGGCGCCAGGGCTTTGCAATTGTTGCCGCTCAAGGAGGAAACATGCGCGGCCATGCCTGTGATCCGGGAAGCCTCGCTCACGCTAAGCGCATCCTTCACTCCCGCCACAGAGATCTTCGCCGCGCTGCCTAGCAGACCGGTATCGCTCAGAATTTCGCGCGCGACCGGGCGAACCTCCAGCATGGCATGGTCGGACGCGCTGCTGCCGTCCAATGTCAGCCTCACCAGGCCAACGGAAGGCCAGTCGTCACCCGACGGTCCCGTCTGCAGCGACTGCGTCACGAAGGTCGCGTGCCTGGTCTGGCCAAGATGCGCGGGGATGAAGATTTCTGTGCGCGCACTTGGCATCATGCGCAGGACGGTTGCGCAAACCGGATGCGACAGCCGTGTGCGATCGGAGCCGCAGGCCGCCTGCACGAAGCGGTTCCCCGCCTTCGAGGCGAAGTCATGCGTATTCGCGCTGGTGGAATCGATGGCAACGCCGTCGAACGAAAGAATCTGGAACGGAAGAAGTTCGCCCGTATCGTCGTCGCGAAGCGCGAGCGAGTAGCCGCGGCTGCCTGAGCCGCTGATCAGCCGCCAAATCTCACCCGTGCCGCGAATCGTTGCCGACGGGAAAACCTGCCCGCTGACCGAGAAGATCCACTTGCCGCCGGTGTGGTCCACCGGGCCGCCGTCGGAATCAACCTTTACGCCGGCACAGTAGCCAGGGCGCACAGCGCCGGAATCCGCCTCGCAGAAGTCCGGGTCTTCCTGCGTATCCACCGTATTGTCCCGCTCCACTTCAATGTCCTTCAGCAATACATGCCGGACATTCACGCCATGCAGCCCGTAGGAGCCCTCGCGGTCCCCCAGATAGTCATCCGGATTGCCGATCGTAATCACGCCCGACATGCCCGCTGACACCTGGTTCAGAGAAAGTCCGTGGATGTGCGGGTGAAACCAGAACACACCGGACGGATGATTCTTTGGAATGTAAATGTCGTAATCGATCGGCTTGTCAGTGTAGGCCAGACCCGGATGAACCATTTTCGGCTTGGTTCCGGAACGATATCCGAGAACGTAAATGTAATCGCCGTAGGTAGGATCCGTCTTATCCGCCTTACGTGGCTCCACGATCAATCCATGCGTATGAAGATTCGTGGGATTGGGTTGCAGCATCTCCTCGTCCATCGGATCGGAGCCGTACGCATGCTCGGAGTCGGGCGGAGCCGGAGGAAGCTGGTTGACCAAACGAATGCGAAGATGGTCCCCAGGCTGAAGCTGCAATCGCACACCGCCGTAGGGAGACGCAGTGCGCGCATCGGCGGGACAGCCATCATGGACAGCCGCGGCGCGGGGACAAACTTCGTAGACCCAGGCCGTCGGGTGAGTGCCGGCGAGTTCGATCGGCTTCGGCTTAGCCACCATCAGCAGGTCCAGAGAAGCCGTCGCGCGATTGCTGGTGAATACAGGCATCTCGCGCATGGTGTCTTGCTGCGCGTTGAGAAATGCTGAAAAAGGCAGAATTGTTGCCGCCAGGAAAACATACGATCTCATAGCAACTCCGTTCGTCGCTGGACTGAGCAAACTCACGCCGCACGAATCTGTGCAGTGAGAGTTCGCTTGAATTCGAGGGGAGGCGATCGAGAGGAGGAAGGTATTTCGATCGATCGGCAGAATATCTCAGTTATTCCAGCAGGACAATAGAGACCTTATGGTTACCAATTTCAAATACATCATCCGGTGAAGCGGAGAAAGAAGTTGCCATCTGTCCAAAGGCTGATCACTACACAAACACAAAGGCCGCCAGTCACTCGACTGACGGCCTTCAGCCATAACCAAACCGCGTCCTACCAGTGATAGAAGACCATGTTGTGGATGTAGGCGGTAATCGATCCGCTGCCATGGCTCAACCCGTCGATCTGGAAGTTGGTGAGCAGCGTGCCTGTAGCCCAACCCAGGCTCCGCGTGCCATAGCCTTTGGCGTTGCTGAACACACTATGAGTGCCATCCAGATTGACCCAGTCGTGCGTGATGTTGCCGCTGCTGTCACGGTGCATTCCAATCTGGATGTGGTGCCAGGTCTTCGCCTTCCATGTGAGCGGATTGCAATAAACGTTGGATCTAGTCCAATGGTTGCTGCTGCCGGAGACAACCGTGTACTCCCAGGTCTTGGAATAGCTGGAGCACTGCGTGTCAAACATCATCGTTTTTCCGCTGGAAGTCACCTGGTTCAGATCTAACTCCAGGTTTGCTACCTCCGATGGATCGGTGAGATAGACGTAAGTATCCAGAACGAAATTCATCGCGCTCGGATTGTTTCCAAAGGAAACATGCCAGCGCTCGCCGGCGCCACTCGACCAGGTCATGTAGAACTCACGGGCCTTATCGAAGGAAGGCGTCGTTGCCGGATAGTTCATCGAACCTCTCGAGGAACCGGGCGTGCCTGAATCGTGCTCTCCGCTCCAGCCGCCCATGCCATCCAGCAGTGAAGAAGCAACCGCATTCGAAGGAAGCGAAGTCACCGCGTTCGACACGGTGGAAGACCCGGATGAAGATCCGCTGCTACTACTGCTCCCGCCGCTGCTGCTGCCCCCCACCTTGAAAGTGGTGCTGATGACCGGGCAGGCGGCGCCGTTGACCCACGATTTGTAATGGATGGTGTGCGTGCCGGAAGAAATCGCGGCCCGGGTGTCGATGTCATAGTTTGTGACGCCGCGCGTGATTGCAGAGCTGTTGTCGATCGAATACCCGAAAAATGTGGGTGTCGAACCGTTGCATCCCACGTTGTGCGCTCGCACCCAGACGGGAGAGGTAACGCCGGTGCCGTTTACGGGAGCGGCCACTGTGATATCGGAAGCCGATGCTGGTTGGGAGAAAGCGAGTCCGGACAGCACCGCTACAGCGGAAAGAATTACGCGGCGCCGAAACACTTGGTCCAAAATGGAACTAGAAGGCCGTTGCATGAGCAAAACAGTTCTCCTGGGGAATGAATAAGCATTTGGCCCAATAGCCGGGCATCGGATGCGAGGCTACAAATCACAACGCGTAGTACAGCAATGGCTCGCCCTGCTCGCAGCAACATGCGAACAAAGGATTGCCGCAACCAGGCAGAACTTTTTATGTAATCGAAGGCAGGCGCAGACGCTGACTAAATCCCCGCAACTCGGGACAGCGTGAATAGAAGAAAGAATGCCGCAGTGCCGTGATGGATGGACTGCGCATCCTTTGAATTTCCGCTCATTGTTATGTGCTGTAGAGCAGAGTCTTAAATTGATTTGTTATTGCGGATAATACACACTCCATACCTGCTCGCAAGTCAAAAAAAGAAATATTTTGACGGAATGCAATTCGCGTAATCGGGCGTCTTTCTGCGATGTGCTAATTCTTCCTGCGGGCAGAGCAGAATTTCCGCCATAGGTCAGGCACAAAATCCGTAACCCTTCGCGGCACAAAATAACTCCTTGCACTCTGCGGCGCAAGTCCCTAACTGGCCTGCTTCACCTTCGGCTTGCGGAAGGCGTAGATCACGGCAAGCAGTGGCGGCGCCAACAACACACCCCAGAACGGGATCACGATGCCGAGCACGATCGGCACCAGGATCGAAGCCCAGATCGGCACGCGCGTGGTCTTCTTCATCAGCCAGGGCTGCAGCACAAGCTGCTCGATCACCACGATGATGGCGTATATGCCGAGCAGGAACGCGAGCCGTTCCAGGTCCTTGCCCTGGACAAGAATGCAAAAGGTCGGCCCGATCAGCGCGATGACTCCGCCGATGTTGGGCACGAACGCCATCAACCCTGCCACCAGCGCCCATGCCGGTGCAAGCGGCACGCGCAGGATTTCCAGGCCGATCAGCCACAGCACCGCAACGCACAATGCATCGATGGACATGGCGCGCCACCAGTTCACCAGCGCTGTTCCGGCCTTGCGCAGATGCTGCGTCGCGCCCGGCCGTCCACTTATAGTCGGGCTGGCGATCTCAACGGCCGGCCTGAGGGGCTTCGCGTATCCAACCGGCTGCTCCGGACGCTGGATCGCCGGCGGCTCTGCCTGCTCCTCCTGCGGCACTGGGGCGATCGAGTTGTCTTCCGATGCGGGCTCGTCCATTGGGACACATGTTCTTCTTCCGCTGCCGCGGGTGCAAGTCGCTTCGCTGGCAATGGCAGCCGTTTGTAGTCTCGTCCCGCCACCCATGCTGCGCCCCGAACAACTGCTAAACTGAAGTGTTGGCGGCAGTAGCAAACTGCCCGCAAGTCAGGGGTTGCGAACATGACAGAGCACAACGGTCACAAGGCAAACGGCAGCGAGAATCACGGGCTCCGGCTGAAGGTTGGTCTCGCCGAGATGTTGAAGGGCGGCGTCATCATGGACGTGATGAACGTGGAGCAGGCCAAGATTGCCGAAGATGCCGGCGCCGTTGCCGTCATGGCGCTGGAGCGCGTTCCCGCGATGATCCGCGCGGAAGGGGGCGTGGCCCGGATGGCCAATCCCAAGCTCATCAAGGGGATCATCGATGCGGTCTCGATCCCGGTAATGGCCAAGGCCCGCATCGGCCACTTTGCCGAGGCGCAGATCCTGCAGGAGCTCGGCGTAGACTTCATCGACGAGAGCGAAGTGCTCACCCCGGCCGACGAGGCTCACCACATCGACAAGCACGCCTTCAAAACTCCCTTCGTCTGCGGAGCGCGCGACCTGGGCGAGGCTCTCCGCCGCATCGCCGAGGGCGCCGCGATGATCCGCACCAAGGGCGAAGCCGGCACCGGCGACGTGGTGCACGCCGTAAAGCACATGCGGCAGATCGTGCGCGAGATGAAGGCGCTCACCGTGTTGAGCGACCAGGAACTGTACCTCGCAGCCAAGGAGCATCGCGCTCCTTACGAGCTCGTCCGCATGGTCGCGAAGACGGGCAAGCTGCCCGTACCGAACTTCTCAGCGGGCGGCATCGCCACTCCCGCAGACGCTGCTTTGATGATGCAACTCGGCGCGGAATCCGTCTTCGTCGGCTCGGGCATCTTCATGAAGGAGCGCGCCACCCCCCTCGATGTCGAATGCAATGCCAAAGGACAGCTGAACAATCCCGGGGAGCGCGCCGAGGCTGAGTCGCGTGCCAAGGCCATCGTGATTGCGACGACGCACTACAACGACCCGAAGGTTCTGGCCGAGGCCAGCGAGCAGGTCACCGGCACCATGAAGGGCCTTGCCGTGGCGGCTCTCGAGGAGAGCCAGCTTTTGCAGACGCGCGGCTGGTAGCAGAAAGACGGCGATTTGCCAGAGCAGAATTCCCTCAAGGAAACCGTAAGGCCGCGCATCGGCGTGCTCGCCATTCAGGGTGACTACGACGCACACGCGGCCGCGCTTCGCGAAGCAGGCGCCGAGCCGGTGTTGGTCCGCAAACCGGATCGGCTACAGGGGCTCGAGGGCCTCATCATCCCCGGCGGCGAGTCCACGACGTTTCTGAAATTCCTGGAGCGCGATGGCTTCCTGAATGCTTTGCGCGCCTTCACCAAAGCGACGCCAACCTTCGGCACCTGTGCCGGTTGCATTCTGCTTTCATCGAAAGTGCTCCATCCGCCGCAGCCCAGCCTGGGCGTCCTGGATGCAACGGTTGAGCGCAATGCGTACGGCCGCCAGATCGACAGCTCCATCCAGCAAGGCGTAACCGCGCTGGGCGCGGCCTACGACAGCGGGCCACTGGAGATGGTTTACATCCGCGCGCCGCGCATCCAGCAGGTCGGCAAGGGTGTCTCGGTCCTCGCCGAACGCGACGGCTTCCCTGTCCTGGTACGGCAAGGCAATCTGCTGGCCGCAACTTTCCATCCCGAGCTCTCCTCTGACCGCCGGATCCATCGCTACTTCGTCGACATGGTGCGCGAAGCAAACAACGCGGCGCATCGGAAGAGCTGACCCGCTATGGCGCACGTCACGACGCTCTGCGAATGTTTTCTGCAAAGCTCGTGGTGGATGCCGCCGAACGCCGCTGCCCACGGTGTCGCCGTCGATCGCCTGATGCGCTGGGATGTCGGCGCGATGGCGGCCTGCTTCCTGGCCGCCAACATTCTTCTCGTCTGGCTATTCCTGCGTCCGCGCCGCTCTTCCTCTCCACCATCCTCCTCGCGCGCCGAGCTCCTTCCGCTCAGCCTGCTCGTGATCCTCTACGTCGTGATGGCCGTCACCGCAGAACATCTCTGGGCGCGCGAACGCTTTGAAGGCGCGGCTCCCGGCGCACTGCATGTGGAAGTGGTCGGCGAGCAGTTCCAGTGGTACTTCCACTATCCCGGCATCGACGCCGCCTACGGCGCGAGCCAGCCGCAACTCGTCAACGCAGCGCTCGGCAACCCCCTCGGACTCGACCCCGCAGACGATCACGGCAGAGACGACATCGTCGCGAGTGAGCTGGTTCTTCCCGTCGACCGGGAAGTCGATCTGCAGTTGCGCTCGCTGGATGTCATCCACGGATTCTTCGTGCCCGAAATGCGACTGAAGCAGAACGCTGTGCCCGGCGCAACGCTGCACGTTCACTTCACGCCGGTGCGGGAGGGCATCTTCCCCATCCTCTGCTCGCAGGTCTGCGGCTCCGGTCACGCGCGCATGCAGGCACGCATGCGCGTCGTCTCGCCAGCCGCCTACAGTGCGTGGCTCGCCTCGCGCGCCAAGAAGGCGGCGCAATGAACGAAATGGAAACCCGCGGACGCACCCGCCGATCGCTCCTGCGACGCATCTTCACGACAGACGATCGCGCCATCGGCATCCACTATCTGCTGCTTTCGCTCATCGCCGTTGCCGCCGGCACGCTGCTCTCGCTCGCCATGCGCACCCAACTCGCGTGGCCAGGCATTCACTGGCCCTTCCACGGCCCCATGCTGCCGGAAGAATATCTCTCGCTCGTCACGATGCACGGCACCCTGATGGTCTTCTTCGTCCTGACCACCGCGCCGCAGAGCGGCTTTGCCAGCCTCATCCTGCCGCAGCAGATCGGCGCACGACGCATGGCTATGCCATGGTTGAACGCGCTCGGCTTCTGGATCGTCGCCGCTGCCTTGGCCGTTCTGCTCTCCGCCTTTCTGCTGCCTGCAGGCGGACCCATCGCCGGCTGGACCAACTACCCCCCGCTCAGTGCCATTGCCTCTGCCGGTCCGGGACAGGGCGGTGGCATGGACTGCTGGCTTCTCAGCATTGGCCTCTTCTGTATCGGCTCCTGGTTCAGCGCCATCAACGTGCTCGTTACCGTGCTCACCGAGCGCGCTCGCGGTATGACCCTCGGCCGCATGCCGCTCACGGTCTGGTCGTGGTTCGTCACCTCCATCCTCATCCTGCTCGCGTTTCTGGTCCTGTTTGCGGCTATTGTGCTGCTCTTCTGCGATCGTCACATGGGCACTGCGTTTTTCATCCCGCAGGGTGACTGGATCAGCGGCCAGGTCATCTCGCGCGGCGACGGGTCACCGCTACTCTGGCTGCATCTTTTCTGGTTCTTCGGCCATCCGGAGGTCTACATCGCCATCCTGCCCGGCATGGGTCTCGCCAGCAGCCTGTTTGCCAACTTCAGCCGCCGCGCCATCGTTGGCTATCGCATGATGGCCGCAACGACCGTGCTGATCGGTCTGCTCGGCTTCGTCGTCTGGGGACATCACATGTTCGTCAGCGGGATGAATCCCTACGCGGGCAGCGCCTTCGCGCTCACCACCATGGCCATCGCCGTGCCGTCAACTGCCAAGGTCTTCAGTTGGCTCGGCACGCTGTGGGGCGGCGGCCTGGAGCGCAAGACGCCCATGCTCTTCGCCCTCGGCTTTCTCTCGCTGTTTATCGCCGGCGGCGTCACCGGCCCCATCCTCGCCCTGCCTGCGCTCGATCAGTACCTTCACAACACCTTCTTCGTGGTCGCGCATTTTCACCTGATCATGGCGATGGCCGGTGCCTTCTCCATCTTCGCCGGCGTCTATTACTGGTTCCCGCTCATGACTGGCCGCCGCATGAACGAGCGGCTGGGCCGCTGGCACTTCTGGCTGTCGCTCATCGCCGCCTATGGCACTTTCTTTCCCATGCACCTGGAAGGCCTCGCCGGCCGGCCCCGCCATTACGCCCAGGTCACCGGCAGCACCTCCTCGCTTGCCGGATTGCTGCCCATGGAGCGCGGCGTCACCTGGGCGGCGTTCGTGCTCGGCGCGGCGCAAATCCTTTTCCTGATCAATCTCTTCTGGAGCGCCCGCCGCGGCGCGGCGGCGGGCGAGAATCCCTGGCAAGCCACCACGCTCGAATGGCAGCCCACGCCGCTTCCAATTACGGTTGAACGCGGCCCGTATGAGTACCAAAATGGAGCCCACGACCGCGACTTCACTCCGCAGTGGGAGACGGCATCCCAACAGGAGTAAGCTGTATTCGCAACGGAGTCTTCCATGCCCGCCACCTTTACTCCTCGGTCGGTTGTCGATGTCGATCGTGAAAGAAAAGATCCGGGATTTGGTGGCCGCCCACCGGTAGACCGCCGGCCCACAGGAGGCGGCGGCGGCGACGAGAACTGGGACCACCATCGGAACGGGCGCGGTCCGCGTGCACTGCTCACCCGCTATCGCATGGGCATCTTCTCCGCTCTCGCCGGCGACCTCATGTTCTTCATGGCCCTGGTCACGGCTTTCTTCTTCCGCCAGTCCGCCGGCCACTTCGATATGCACGGCGCCTACATCCTGGACTGGCACCGCCTCGACATCCCGCCCATCCTCTATCTCAACACCGCGATCCTCCTGCTCTCCAGCGTCACGATGGAGATGGGCCGTCGCCAGCTCTTTCATGAACTGGACGTGATGGAAGAATGGCTGGGCATGGGACGTCCCGCAGGCCGCCGTGCTGCGCCATGGCTCGCCGCTACGGTCGCTCTTGGCATTGCCTTCCTCATCGGCCAATGGATGGCCTGGGAAGACCTGGCAACGCAAGGCTTTTTCTTCGCCTCAAATCCGAGCAGCCACTTCTTCTACCTCATCACCGGAGCCCACGGCGCACATCTCATCCTCGGCGTACTAGCGCTGGTGGCTGCGCTGGGGTCTCTCACGCTGCTGCATCGCCTGGAAATGCGCCAGATTATCGTGGACTGCACCGCCTGGTACTGGCATTCGATGGGCGTCTTCTGGATCTTCCTCTTCAGCCTGCTCGTGTTCTTCCAGTAGCGTGACGATGCCTCGCCTTCTGAAGATTCAGTGGCTTGGCATCTGCCTGACCGCGCTGCTGTTCCTGCTTCCGCTTGCCGCCCACGCACAAGGCTGCAGCATGTGCCGCGACACCACCGCCGGTTCCGCGCCGGAAATACGCGCCGGCCTGCGCAAGGCAATCCCCGTGCTCGCCATTCCGGCGATCGGCCTCTTCATCGCTTTCTTTGTGATCGCTCGGCGTAGCGATACCTGGCATCGCGACGAAGACTCCCGGCACGTCGACGAGCTCTGAGAGCGGTCCTCTAAGCCTGCTCTTCCGTTTCGGCCAGCGGAGGCATGCCTTGCAGCACAGCCTCAGGCAATGGTTCGCGATTGCGCAAGGAAGCGGCAATCGCAGCAATCACAGCCAGAATCGCCGGAAGCCACAGCGCGTGCCTCACGGCTGTCAGCACCGCAGCCGATGGACCTTCCGTCCTGCTATCCACGTGCGCGATCACCTGCATGCGCCAGGAAAGCACGGTGGAAGCCGCTGCCACTCCTATCGCACTTCCCAACGCCCGCATCAGGTTGATCAGACCGCCTGCCTCGCCTCTCTTGTTCTGCGGAACGGCCGCCACCGTCGCGCTGCTGTTCGCAGCAATGAAGGTGCCGAGTCCCGCGCCGAAAAGCGCAAGCGAAACCATCCGAAGAACGCCATATTCCGTTTTCGATAGCGCGACAGACAGCAAAACAATCCCCAGGATGCAAAGCAAAATGCCTGCGCCGGTGGTCTTGACCTTTCCCACTCGCTCAAAAAAATTTCCGCTGACCGGGGCCATCAGGCCGAGCGAGACGGGCAGGATGGCCAGATGAAGTCCCGCAACGATCGGTGACTCTTCCCGCCCGCGAATGAACGCGAACGACATGAGAAAAAGCATGGAGTACAACAACGCAAATGACATGCTGACCCCGGCTGCCCCGCCGGCAAACGCCGGAAGCCGGAAAAGCCTGAGGTCGATCAGGGGATCGTTCTCGTGGCGCTCTAGCCAGGTGAATCCAGCAAGCAACACGGCAACCAGCAGCGCGCCGCCGGGCAGCGCTACGGATTCAATCCCCAACGCATTTATCTGGCTCAGCAGTACAAGAAAAAGGATCAGCGCCGGTAACAGCAAGAGCACGCCGCGCCAGTCGAAACGCCCTGCGTGGCCCGCTTCCCTGGCATTCGGCATCAGCAGCCAGCCCAGCGCCGCACCGGCAAGCGCAAAAGGAACCGTGATCCAGAAAATGCCCCTCCAGCCGAAGGCAGCCAGGATCACACCCCCCACCACCGGCCCGGAGCTGATGCCCACCGCCTGCGCCATCGCAAACATGCCAACGGCGGCGCCCAGCTTGCTCTGTGGGCCGCTCGCGAGCAGCAGCGCCATGCTGTTCGCTCCCAGCATGCCTCCACCCATGCCCTGCAGCAGCCGGAATGCAATCAGCAGCGGCAAGGAGGATGTCAATGCCGACAACGCCGATGCCGCCGCGAACAGAACAAAGCCGGCGACGTACCAGAACTTCCTGCCGGACATCTTCGACAGATGCGCAAACACCGGCAGCGTGGAAGCAAACGAGAGCGGGTATGCAATGGCGATCCAACTCACCGCGGCTAGAGAAGAGTGAAACTGACGCCGCAGCGCCGGCAAGGCAAGCTGGACGATACTCGCGTCCAATTGCGCCATGAAGACGCCAATGCAGATGACTCCCACCACCAGCCATGCGTAATACGGCAGCCGGGTGGCCGCCGCCAAAGGCGCCCCGCGTGCGTGCCTGGGAATTTCCTCTTTGGTGGTGCGAGCTTCCTGTTTGCTCTGCATCTTTGTTCAGCCCGGAAAGATGGAAAGAGAGGGAGGAATCGCAGTGTACCGGATCGCGCGGCACGGTGGGCAAAATGGGACACGCTGCACGACCTTAGCTTCAGCATCCGCGCAAACACCGATGAGGTGCCGCCGACCACCCTCGATGAGCACGTCAAGCCCGGTGGCCGCTACTTCGATGTGGTCGAAGGCGAGTACCGGCTTGAGCAGGCGCCAGAAGGCGATACGCTGCTTCACCTGAGCAGCCGTGAACGGGTCTCCACGCACTTCAATCCCTATGTGGGGTTCTGGACGGACGCTGTTATGCGAAGCCTTCAAGACTCGATCCTGCAAGTGATAAGGCACCGCGCGGAAGCTCAGGTTGTCAAAATAGCCAGTAACGCGCCGTAACTGGTCAACATCGTCTTTGCCGCTCCCGGCAACCGCTTTGCTACCCTAGAAGCATGAAATTCGGCGTCCTCGTCTTCCCCGGCTCCAACTGCGATCACGACACCTATAACGTCATCGAGCAGATTGCGCAGCAGCCGGTCACCATGCTTTGGCATGAGTCGGAAGATCTCCAGGGATCGGACGCCATCCTTGTTCCCGGCGGCTTTGCCTACGGCGACTACCTGCGCACCGGCGCCATCGCGCACTTCGCCCCCGTCATGCAGTCGGTCAAGCGCTTCGCCGCATCGGGCGGGCTGGTGCTGGGCATCTGCAACGGTTTTCAGATCCTCTGCGAATCCGGGCTTCTGCCTGGGGCGCTCATGCGCAACGCCGGCCTCAAATACATCTGCAAACAGGTGCACCTGCGCACGGAAACCGCCGATTCGCCCTTTACGAATGCTCTCCGGAACGGACAGGTGTTGCAGATCCCCATCGGCCACATGGAAGGCAACTACTTCTGTGACGAATCAACGCTTGCCGCGATGAAGCGTGAAGACCGCATCGCCTTCCGCTACGCCACACCCGCGGGCGAGATCACTCGCGAGGCCAATCCGAACGGCTCGCTTGAGAACATAGCCGGCATCCTCAACGAGGGCCGCAACGTGCTTGGCATGATGCCGCACCCGGACCGCTCCAGCGAAGCGATGCTGGGCTCGGCCGACGGCTTCCCCGTTTTTCAATCGATGATTCAGGCGCTCAGCGGGGTCACACCTTCCGGAACTGCGCTATTGAGCGGTATCGCCAGCGGTATCGCCAAATAGCATTCCTCCTGGATGTGATCACTGGAGAGGATCTTCACGCAGCTTTTCCGCTAAGAAAAGCTGCAGAGAATGGCTGTCAGAGATGAATTGTGACAGGAGGAATGCTCTAGCATGATCGACATCCACCATCATCTGCTCCCCGGACTGGACGATGGCGCTCGCGACCTGGAAATGTCGCTGGCGATGGTGGAAATGGCGATTGCCGATGGCATCACGCACATTGTCTGCACTCCGCATGCGAACCATCACTACTTCTTCGATCCCGAGCGCAATGCCGCGCTCTTTGCTCAACTGCAGGATGCGGTGACGAAACGATTCGGCGAGCTGATCACGCTCGGTCTGGGCTGCGATTTCCATTTGATGTTCGACAACATCGAGGACGCGCAGCGTCACCCGACCCGCTACACCATCAATGGCCATAACTATCTGCTGGTCGAGTTTCCAGACAGCGCGATCTCGCCCAATACGGCGCAGACCTTCTATCAGCTCTCGCTTTCTGGCATGATTCCCATCGTCACCCACCCGGAGCGCAATCCCATCCTCGCTCGGCAGCCTGAGCGCATGTTGGATTGGCTGAAGGCCGGAGCGCTCATTCAGGTCACAGCCAGTTCCTTAACCGGCCGCTTTGGACAGGCGGCGGAGCGGGCAGCCATCTGGCTGCTGGATCATCAGTGGGTCCACTTTTTGGCCACGGACGCACACAATACGGAATCGCGGCCACCTCTGCTGCGCGCCGCCTTCGATCTTCTCACCGAGCAGTACGACGCGGCGACAGCCGAACGGCTTTGCATCGCGAACCCCCGCGCCGCCTTTTACGGTGAGCCGCTGGAGGCGCAGCCGGAACCCGCGACGCCTCATTCCATTGAGCCTCGACGCCGGGCTGCCACCCGGTCCAGCTTCTTCGGCCGGCTCTTTGGTCGCTGATTCGGGCAGCGCCTTACCACCGTTACGTTCCTTTCGTGGGAGTCGCTGCCCGTTTCGATGTATCGCCCCTCACCTGATTTCCACATAGCCTGTTTCTAAGTTAGCGATTACGACGGGCGCCGCGGCATCCGCCCTCTGCCTTTGCCATGGGCCAGGTAGCCTGCCTCAATCGTTCTAAATGCGCAGGAATTGAAATCCGGAGATTTGGCTTTGAGCGTTCTTTTGTCAGTTGCAGATCAATGGTCTTGCTCTCCGGGGCGATCTCATGTCTAGCTTCCTCGCCGTGGCCGTCGGGCTTGCATTCACGATGATCGTCTGCCTGGTTGTGCTGCAAGCGCTACTAGGTTCCTGGCTGCGTGCCCGACGCCCATCGCCTGCTGCGCTGAAGACATCCAGGAAGAAACAACCGGCGCGCACCTCGCAAACACCAGGCGCCACTTCCGTCCATTCGACTTAACTTCAGAGCGGCCGTCTCCTTCTCCACCGCGCGATATGCGACGATGAGAGAGCTTCATGTCCCAGAACTTCCTCACCGGCCTGCTCGCCCAAACTTTCGGTTTCCCAGCTTTCCGCGCCAACCAGGAAGAGGTCTGCGAGGCGGCGATCGCCGGACGCGACGTCCTGCTGGTCATGCCGACCGGAGCGGGAAAGTCGCTTTGCTACCAGTTGCCTGCCGTTGCACGCGGCGGCACGGCGCTGGTCATCAGCCCGCTCATCGCGCTGATGGAAGACCAGGCCGCCAAGCTCGCGGCACGCGGTCTTGCGGTCGCGCGCATTCATTCCGGCCGGGACCGCCAGAGCTCGCGCCAGGCCTGCATCGACTATCTGAACGGCAATCTGCAGTTCCTCTTTATCGCGCCGGAGCGGCTGCGCGTCCCCGGCTTCGCCCAGATGCTCGGCAAGCGCAAGCCCTCGCTCATTGCCATCGACGAGGCGCATTGCATCTCGCAATGGGGACACGACTTCCGCCCCGACTACCGCATGCTTGGCCAGCACCTGCACCTGCTGCGCCCCGCGCCGGTGCTGGCCCTGACCGCCACCGCCACACCGGTCGTGCAGAACGACATCCTCGCGCAGCTTGCTCTGGAGGATGCGGCGCGCTTCATTCACGGATTTCGCCGCGACAATCTCGCCATCGAGGTCGTCGAAGTGCCAAAGCCGATGCGGACCGAGCGCGCGCTCGATCTCCTGCGCGATCCGGAACGCCGCCCCGCAATCGTCTACGCGCCGACCCGCAAGGATGCCGAGGAAACAGCGGCCACGCTGGGCCGGCACTTTCCGGCCGCCGCATATCACGCCGGGCAGGACGCGGAACTGCGTGAGCGCGTGCAGCGCGCCTTTCTGGATGGCGCGCTCGAGGTGGTTGTAGCGACGATTGCCTTCGGCATGGGCATCGACAAGGCCAACGTGCGCACCGTGATCCACACCGCGCTGCCCGCGAGCCTGGAAGCCTACTACCAGGAGATCGGCCGCGCCGGCCGCGACGGCGCTACCAGCCGCACCATCCTGATGCACTCCTACGCCGACCGCCGCACGCACGAGTTCTTCCTGGAGCGCGACTATCCGGCACTCGACGAACTGGAACGCATTCATCGCCGCATCAGCGTCGAGCCGCTGCCCCGCCAGCAGTTGCAGGCGGCGCTGCGCATGGACGCGGAGATCTTCGAGAAGGCGCTGGAGAAGCTCTACATTCATGGCGCAGTGAACGTTACGTATGACGATATGGTGAGCCTGGGCCCGGATGCGACCGCCTGGCGCAAGACCTACCGATCGCAGGCAGACCATCGCCGGCGGCAGCTTGAGCTGGTCGCACGGTATGCCGAGGGCCACGCCTGCCGCATGGCGTCGCTGGTCGCCCACTTCGGCGACACGGCGGACAGCCGGCGCCTCTGCGGCCAGTGCGACTTCTGCTCGCCCGAGCGCGCCATCGCACAGAGCTTCCGCGGCCTGTCCGCACAGGAGGAGCAGGCGGCGCGCGGCATTCTGAAGTCGCTGCGCAGCGGCCCGTCTCCATCGACCGGCCGCCTGTACAAGGAGATTTACCCGCGTGAAGATCTCGCTCGCAACGATTTCGACGCCGTGCTGGGCGCGCTTGCTGCCGCAGGGCTCGTACGCATTGAAGAAGCCAGCTTCGAGAAAGACGGCAAGCCGGTGAACTACCGCAAAGCCTCGCTAACCCGCGAAGGCGAGGACTTCGTCGAAGGCGCGCCTCTCGATCTATCGTTGCGTGAACGTCACGCGCGCAGCACGCCGAAGAAACGCAGGCCGGAGATGGCGTCGGCGAAGAATCCGGAGCAGGTGCCCGCGGACCTTTCGCCCGAAGGCGCCGCGCTCGAACAGCGTCTCCGCGAATGGCGGCTGGCCATCGCGAAGAAGCAAGGCAAACCCGCCTTCTTTGTCTTCGGTGATAGCGTGCTGCGCTCGATCGCGCATGCCCGTCCTACAAATCTCACCGCGCTGGCAGCAATTAGCGGCGTAGGCGCCGCCAAGCTGGAGCGCTTCGGCGCGGATGTCTGCCGCCTCTGCGGTGAGTAATTTAGTATTCCCGGCATGAAGCTCCACGCCCTGCTCGTTCCCGCTGCGCTGTTCGCCGTCACATTCTCCACCATGGCCCAGACTGCTCCAGACGCGACATCGCACAAATGGTCCATCGTCGTGCACGGCGGCGCAGGCGTTATCGAGCGCAAGTCCATGCCGCCCGCGACGGAGGCCGCATACCGCGCCGCGATGAAGACCGCGATAGAGACCGGAGCCGCAGTCCTCGAGAAGGGCGGCACGTCGCTCGACGCCATACAAGCAACCATCCAGTACCTCGAAGACAATCCGCTCTTCAACGCAGGCAAGGGCGCAGTCTTCACTACGGACGGCCGCAACGAGCTCGACTCCGCCATCATGGACGGCGCCACGCTGAAGGCAGGCGCTGTAGCGCAAATCACACACACCCGCCATCCCATCGCCGCGGCGCGGATGGTCATGGAGCAATCACCCGCCGTCATGCTGGCCGGACCGGACGCCGATAAATTCGCAGCAAGCAAGGGTCTGGAGCAGGTGCCCAACAGCTACTTCTTTACCGAGCGCCGCTGGGAAGGACTCGTCCGCCAATTGCAGAAGGAAGGCAAGCCGATCCCGCCGCGGCCCGAAGGCGCACCGCCCGCTCCGGCAAAGCCGCTGGCAATGATCGAGCCAGCAGACGCGCACAAGTGGGGCACGGTCGGCGTGGTCGCGCTCGACGAGGCGGGCAACATCGCCGCGGGCACATCGACCGGCGGTCTGCAGGCCAAGCTACCCGGCCGCATCGGCGACTCGCCCATCATCGGCGCGGGCACGTATGCGTCAAATCACTCCTGCGCAGTATCCGGTACCGGCACGGGCGAATACTTCATCCGCCTCACCGTCGCGCGCGAGATCTGCGCGCTGGTTGAAGACAAGCATATGAAGCTGCAGGCCGCGGCCGACGAGGTCATCCACAAACAGCTCCAGGACCTGCACGGCGACGGCGGCGTCATCGCCATTGCACCCGATGGCGAGATGGCCTGGAGCTTCAACACACCGGGCATGTACCGCGCGCGGATGAGCCAGGGCGGCCAGCCGGCGATCGCGATTTACAGCGACGAGCCGTAGATGTCGCAAGTCTGCGGATCAGCCGGTCAGCCAAATACTGAACCGCAGAACTCCATGCCTCGTCATCTCGACTGGAACGAAGCGCAATGGAGAGATCTGCTTTTTCCAGCGCCCTGACATCTAAGGTCGCCGATACACCACGCCATCCTTGATCACCAGCCGAACATTCTTGAGCGCTTCAACGTTCTGCGTCGGATCGCCGGCCACCGCGATCACATCCGCCAGCATCCCCGGATGCAGACCACCAAGCTGCTTGCTCATGCCGATCACGCTCGCATCGGTTGCGGTCGCAGCAGTCAGCGCTTCTGCTGGACGTCATGCCGTCACGCACCATCCATGCTATCTCGCGCCAGTTCTCGCCATGTTTGAAGACGCCGACATCGCTGCCGCAGCCGATCGTCACGCCCGCCTTCCGCGCTAGTTCAAAGGCGTGCGCCGCATCGTGCATCTCTTCCGTCGGCGCGCTCGTGCCCGGCACGTAGTGCTCGAAGTAAATTCCATACGCCTCGCTCGCAGTCAGCGTCGGCATGAACGCGATGTGCTTCTCCGCCATCAGGCGAAAGGTCGCTTCTGTGCCGTTGAAGCCGTGCTCAATTGTGTCGACGCCGGCCAGCGCCGCGCGCCGCATGCCTTCATCCGATTGCGCGTGCACGGCAACGGGACGGCCGCTGTCATGCGCTGCCGCCACCATCGCATTCATCTCTTCCTGCGAGAATGTCTGACGCGTCTCGCCATGCGGACCGGTGCGATAGTCGCCGTAAATCTTGATCCAGTCCGCGCCGCGCGCCGCCTGCTCGCGCACCGCGGCCACGCATTCGGCTGCGCCGGTACACTCCTGCGCGCCCTGTGGCAGCGAGATGTCCGGCCGGTAATTGCGAACCGCAGGCCCATACGCACCAGTCGCGACAATGGCGCGCGTCGCCACCCACAGCCGAGGTCCCGGAATCACGCCTTCGTGGATGGCGCGCTTGATCGCGACATCGCCAAAGCCCGCGCCCTCCGTGCCCAGATCGCGCAGCGTTGTAAAGCCGGCCATCAGCGTGTCCTCGGCGTGCTTTGTCGCCAGCACGGCGCGATACATCGGCGGCTCCGTCAGCACCTGCAGGTCCCACAGCTTCTCGTTGTAGGGGTGCAGGAAGATGTGCGAATGCAGGTCCATCAATCCCGGCAGCACAGTCATGCCGGGCAGTGCGATGCGTTCCGCATCCGGAGGCGCTGTCACGCTCGACTTCGGCCCCACCGCCTTGATCTGATCGCCTTCGATCAACACCACCCAGCCGCTATGGACCGGCTCGCCCGCCGTCCACACCTGCGCAGGTTCGAGAAGCAGAGCGTGACTCGCGGCAGGTTGAGCAGCAGAAGTCCAGACGGCGACGGCACATATCACCAGCAAAAGGGCGAAGCGTTTCATGGACGCGAGTGTACCCGGCGGCCGCGAGTTCGTCCGCATGAAAATGCGTCGGACGAACGAAGATCTAGCAGGACCACACGGCTTTCTTTTGCTCGCTCATAGGGGAAATCCGTTACGTCGTCCTCGTTACGTCATTTGGCGAACTATGCGCGCGGGAGGAACTGCTATCTTCCCGGTGAGGATTGAAAGCTTCAGCAAAGGGAGAGCTACTGTGAGTCGTTCGACAAGAATCGTTGGGGTATTTGCCACTTGCCTGTTCGCCTGCATGCCATTCGTATATGCGGCAGACGCATCTGTAACTCGTAGCGTGGCAATCGAGGGGCTGGTCCGCGATGTTGCGTGCCCCATCCAGAATCATGATTCAACAGCCACTGACTTCGACCTGCAATGTGCATTGGCATGCGCCAGAAGCGGCTCTCCGCTGATCATTTTGACCAAAGCTGGTGACATTTACTTCCCGATCACTGACAAGATGCCCGATGCGAGCCAGCGACAAAGACTAATGCCATTTGTCGGTAAATACGTGCGCGCTTCGGGCCGGGTCTTCGAGCTGAATGGCACGCGTGCGATCGCAATCACCGAGATTCACGAATTGAAAGGTGTGCGATTAAACTCGAAGGCTGATTAGCGCTTCCGTCAGCTGTACCGCATCCAGCGCAGAATCTCCGGCAGCGTGGCCCGCTTGCCGTACATCAGAATGCCCACGCGATAGACGCGCGACGCAAACCAGATCGCCGCCCAGATGAAGATGACCATCAGCAGCATGGACAGCGCGATCTGCCACGCTGGCGGCATCTGCGACGACATACGCAGAAACATCACGATTGGAGCGCACGGCGGAAAGAGCGACAGCAGCACCACCGGCAACGCCGTAGGATTGCTGACGATGTAGCTGATCAGCACCATCCCCACGGTCAGCGGCGCCACAATGACCATGCTGAATTGCTGAATCTCCTGCTCGCTGCTCACGCTTGCGCCGACCGCTGCGGCAATCGCGCTATAGAAGAAAAACCCCAGCAGAAAATAGGCAAGCAGAAAGAAGATCTGTAGCGGATGGATGCCGAAGGCGCCCAGGCCGCCCTGCGCGATGGCCGTGCTTGCCGACGTGCCTACAATGCCCGTAATCAACACGAACCAGATGCCCATCTGCGTGAGGCCGGCCGCGCCCACGCCGAGCAGCTTTCCTGCCATCAGCGATTGCGGCCGCACCGTCGACAGCAGCACTTCGAAGATGCGCGACGTCTTCTCCTCCACCACAGATCGCGCAACGTTCATGCCATAGAACACGACCGTGAAGTAAATGAGAAACATCATCGCGTAGGCGCCGAAGAAGCTCTTCAGCGAGTTCGACGGGATCAATTGCCCGTTGCGGATCTGCATCGTCTCTATGTCTGGATGCTGCGAAGTAGCTGCAACTTCCGCGCTTGTCGCGCCGTGCCGGATGAGCTCTGCGCGGTCGATCCCGCGATCGATAGCGCTCTGTACCCCGCGCAGCGAAAACACGTTCCCTGCTGAGCGCGAGACAAAGCTCACCTGCGGAGTCGCCTCGCCCGCCGCCTGTTCCAGCCACAGATAGCCGTCGAGCGCCTTGCTCTCCACGCGCTGATTCAGGTCTGCGCGCTGTGCTTCCGATGCGGGCGTTACCACTTCGGGCGACTTGCCTCCGCGAGAATTCAATTGCATCTCGGCCGCCACCTCACGCGCCAGCACCGCATCGTTCGATGCAACCGCAATCTCCTTCACGCCAGCGCTAAGCTTGCCGGCGAAGATACTCCCGCCAATCATCAATCCGATGAAGACGGGAAATATGATCGTCATCATCAGGAAGGCGCGGCTGCGCACCCGCTCCAGATACTCGCGCCGGGCAATCAGCAGCACTTCATGCATCGACTTTGCCCCCTACGGTGCGGATAAAAATTTCTTCCAGCGACGGCTCGACCAGCTCGAAGCGAAAGATTTGTGCCTGTTGCGCGGCCGCGTGCAGCAACGCCTGACCGTCGGCGCCATCGCGCAGCTTAAACTCCGCGCGGCCGGGATATTCGCGCAATTCGGTGATCGATGGATCGGTGAGAAACGATGCGTCGCCCGCGTACTCGAGGATGACGCGGTTGCGAGCGTACCGGGACTTCACCTCGCGCATCGTGCCTTCCAGCACCGGCCTGCCATGATCGACCAGGCAGATCGAATCGCACAGCTTCTCCACTTGGTCCATGCGATGGGTCGAGAACAGGATCGTCCGGCCTTTGCTCTTCAGCTCAAGAAGAATCTGCTCGAGCAGCGATACATTTACCGGATCGAGTCCGGAGGATGGCTCGTCCATGATGATCAGCTCGGGATCGTGCAGCAGCGTAGCGATGAACTGAATCTTCTGCTGCATACCCTTGGATAGCTCCTGCGTCTTCTTCTCCATTGACTCGGCGATATCCATGCGCTCGCACCAGTGGCGTGCGCGCTCGGCCGCTGCGGCGGCTTTCAGCCCATGCAGCTCGCCCATGAAGACAAGCTGGTCAATCACTTTCATCCGCTTGTAGAGCCCGCGCTCTTCCGGCAGGTAGCCGACACGCCGCAGGTGCTCGCGGCGGAATGGCTGATCGAACAACCGGACCGCACCGGAGTCCGGCATCGTCATGCCGACAATCATGCGGATCGTGGAGGTCTTGCCCGCGCCGTTCGGCCCCAGCAGTCCGAACATGGTGCCCGGCTCTATCCGCAGGCTCAGCTCCCGCACCGCTGCCTTGCTGCTGTACGCCTTCGAGACCCGATCGAGATCGACCACCGGCACCGTGATGCGCTCCCTCAGAAAAACGCGGCGCCCCAGTCTAGCAGAGCGTAGGAACGAGAAAGGCGCTCACGACCGAGCGCCTTTCAGGTCACAACGAATGTTGCATGTCAGGAATTATCGGAGCTGTCGTCAAAGGAGCCGCCATCATCCATCGAGGTGTCGTCAAACGTGCCGCCGTCATCAATGTCCGGCAGATCGGCAGTGTCGGCCTGTAGCTGCGTATCGTCGTTGTCCACGTTCACGTCATCGGCCTGATCCTGTTGGGTGTTTAGGCTGCTGTCGCCTTCGTGCGCGAACTGCTGGACCTCGGCATTGCTGCCGTTCTGTCCCGGCGCGGGTGAGTCATAGTAATTGTTGATAACGGTCTCTTCCGGCCGGCCGCCGAAGTCCCCGAAGCCCGGTCCGCCGTAGCCGCCAAATCCTGCCGCGTGTCCAAAGCCGTGCATCAGCGACTCAACACCCTGAAACGCGAGCGCTCCAGCGGCAACTCCGGCCGCCGTGGTGGCCGCAGAGCGCAGAAAGCTGGAGCCACCACCACTGGGTGGGTATGTCTGGGGCGCACCATACGCAGGCGGCGGATAGCCGGCAGGCTGCCCGTACGGTTGCGGGGCTGCATATTGTGGAACCGGCGCGTAGCCGGGCTGTTGTGGCGGCGCGGCGTACGCCGTCCCGGACTGCGGCTGCGGTTCTTCCTTGTGGCCGAAGAGGCCGCCGAGAAAACTAGTGGGCTTCGATGGCTGCGCCAGCGCCGGATGCTGCGCAACCTGCTCCTGCAGATGCTGCATCTGCATCTTCGCCTGCTCCAGCGCGTAATTCTGCACCAGCACCGTCTGCGCCAGGATGTAGGCCGCATCCGGGTTGCGCCTGGACCACTCTTCGATACGCTGCGCGGCGTCCGGGTCCCTCTCCTCCAGCCGCGTTGCATCAACACGCGCGATCAGGTCGTCCAGCATCTTCTGTTCCTGCGGGGTCATCGTCTCTCCATCTCCGGCCATCCGGCCAGCGTACTTCCGGCCGTGCTGACATGGCCTTCCTTGTTAGATGTGAGAACGCAATTCCCGTAAGCGAAGTTCCGGCGCTAAGCTGGCCCGTTGACGGACCTAAGCAGGCTGCAGCGCGCGCACTTCCTCCTTACGCACCGTGAGCTTCTCTATAAGCCCCGTCTTCACCTCAAAGCCACGACCCGCCGTATTCGGCACAGTGATCTCGCCCTTGCTCGAAACTTCGACTTCCGGGTCGATGATGTCTTCCGCCCAGTAGCGCTTCGAGGCCGAAACATCGCCCGGCAGCGTGAAGCCGGGCAGCGTGGAGAGCGCGATGTTGTGCGCGCGTCCGATGCCGGTCTCGAGCATGCCGCCGCACCACACCGGGACCCCGCGCTCCATCGCCGCATTGTGGACGGCAATCGCTTCGGAGAACCCGCCTACACGACCGTTCTTGATGTTGATGATGCGGCAGGATTCCATATCGATCGCCGCCAGCGCATCGCGGCGGTTGCGAATCGATTCGTCCAGGCAGATCGCCGTCTCCAGCCGCTTCTGCAGCATGGAGTGGTAATAGAAATCATCGGCCCACAGGGGCTGCTCGATCATCAGCAGGTCAAAGCGGTCAAAATCCACCAGGTGATCGAAGTCGCGCATGCGATAGGCGGAGTTCGCATCCACGCTCAGCAGAATCTTCGGCCAGCGTTTGCGCACTGCCTCCAGCATTTCAATGTCCCAGCCCGGCTGGCACTTCAGCTTGATGCGCCGGTAGCCGGCGTTGACCTCGCGCTCCACTTTCTGCAACTGCTGCTCCATCGTCGGCTGTATGCCGATCGAGACGCCGCACGCAATGCGCTTCTGCGTGCCGCCCAGCAATTCATATAGCGGCGCATTCTCCATCTGCGCTTCCAGGTCCCAAATGGCATTCTCCAGGGCAGCCTTCGCCATCGGGTTGCCGCGAACTTTTTTGAAAATCTTCTGACAATCACCGCCGTGCTCTACCGGACTGGACGCGAGCATCGGCGCCAGTTCCTGCAACAGCACGACCCATGCCGAGTCGATTGACTCCGGCGAGAAATACGGATGTTCCCCCGCCACACACTCGCCCCAGCCCACAAGTCCATCGGCTCGTATCTCAGCCAGCAGCACGCGGCGGTCGGTAGTCTTGCCGAAGCTGGTCACGAACGGTTCCACCAGCTGCATTCGGATCTCGCGCAGCACGATCGCGTCAATTCTCATAGGCTCTTTCCTGTTTTGTGAAAACAGTCTGGTTGCTCATTCCTTGCGTCCGGCTTAGGATACCGCCCGGCCGCGGCTTTGATTTCCAGATTCATCAGTCCAGCGGCTCAGTTCGAACCAGCCGTTGCCCTCTCGGTCGCGGGAAAACCCCGTCACAGCCAGCCCGCGGGCGAAGACCTCGGCAAACCGTTTCTGATTGGCCGTCTGCAGCGCCATCGCCTGCGCTGCGCCTTCGGCCGATTCCTTCCATTGCATCACCTGGTGGGGCAGTTCGATACGCACCTCGACGGAATCCCGCGGCGCGCGACGCCCGGCAACCGCTTCCTTCGCGCGCTCGCTATCCAGCCACCATTCCGCGTGCAGACGGTCCGTCGGACGCCCCCCTTGAATCCGCGCCGAGGTGAACCCGTAGAAATTGGGCGTGTAGCTCCGCACGATCGCGCCCAGCTTCTCAATATTGAAGAACGAATTCTTGATTTCGAGCGGATCGAAAGTCCACTCCATCAACCGGATGCCGCGCTTTAGCGCATCCTCGCGCTGCGCCAGCTTCAACCGGCGGCCCACGCCGGCATTCCGGAACTTCGCATTCACCGCCAGCATGTGCGAGTGCAGATACGGCGCGCCATTGCGAATGCCGGGAATGGCCATCGCGAAACCGGCCAGAAGACCGTCCGGAGCGAAGGCGCCCATCACCTGGCCCCCGATGCGTTGCGCCACGGTGAACATGCGCCGCGGGATCACATCCATCTCGTCGTAGCCCCAGGTCGCGATCTGCAGCGCCACGCACGCTTCCAGCTCCTCAACGCCCTCGCAGGAGCGTACTTGGAGCTGCGTTTCCAGGTGCTTCGCGTCTTGGGTAATCATTCCGCCGCAACCGCCTCCCGGCGCTTTGCCTCTTCCCACAATGCCTCGAGTTCGGCTGCACTCCGCTCGCTGAGTGCGCGGCCGCTCGCCTGCTCCATGCCGGCAAAACGCCGGCGAAATTTTGCATTTGTGCGCCGTAGCGCAAGTTCCGGATCAACCTTCAAGTGTCGCGCGAGGTTTACCGCGGTAAACAGCAGATCTCCCAATTCTCCTTCGATCGCCTCAGTTGCCGCTCCAGCGGCGGCCTCGGCTTCGATCTCGCGACATTCCTCTTCGACCTTCTTGAGCAGCCCGGCTCGATCCGGCCAGTCAAAGCCCACCTTCGCCGCCTTGCTGCCCAGTTTTCCCGCCTCCAGCAGCGCCGGAAAATTCCGAGGCACCTCGTCCAGCAGCGATGGCACGGAGCCGTCCTTTGCCGTATCGGCCTGCTTCTTTTCGGCCGCCTTGATCGCCTCCCAGTTCGCCAGCACCCCGGCCGCTTCGGTCGCGGATGCTCCGTCCACCTGCGCGCGGTTCCCTGCCGCGGCGCTCGCCTCGTCGCCAAAGACATGCGGGTGCCGCCGGATCAGCTTCCGGTTCAGATGCCCCATCACATCGACAATCGAGAAGTAGCCGGCTTCATCGCCCATCTGCGCGTAGAAAAGCACCTGCAGCAGCAGATCGCCGAGTTCCTCAGCCAGATCCGCCCAGTGCTCGCGCTCAATCGCGTCGAGTACCTCGTATGTCTCTTCCAGTGTGTATTTGCGGATAGTGGCAAAGCTCTGCTCGCGGTCCCACGGGCAACCACCGGGCCCGCGCAGCCTCGCCATGATCGCCACGCTCTCCTGAAACAGTGCGCCGGCATCCACGGGCCGGCTGCCATTCTGCTGGCTCATGCCTCCACTGTAACCCGCCAGCCATTGCGGAGGGTCCCGGGAGCCCTCGTCTGCCTTCGTCGCGGTGCATCCGGCGCCGCTATACTGCGCTGCGAGTCCCTTTTCCGATCGACCGTAGTTTTGAGCGAGGAGTGTTGCTGCCGATGCTGATCATCGAGATTGTCTTTGCCGTCCTCATCGGTCTGGCAGTCGGTAGCTTTCTGAATGTCTGCATAAGCCGCCTGCCCCGCCACGCGTCCGTTGTTCGGCCACCTTCGCACTGCCCGCGCTGCAAGGCGCCGATTGGCGTGCGCGACAACATACCGCTGGTCAGCTATTTTTTTCTGCGCGGCCGCTGTCGCAATTGCCGGAAGCCGATTGCGTGGCGCTATCCGTTTGTGGAAGCGGCGGCTGCGGCACTCACCGTCGGCAATCTGCTCTACAGCGGCCTCATCTTCGATACTGTCGCCTTCACAATTTTCTGCCTGCTGCTGCTGGCCCTGGCAGTCTGCGATGCGGAAACAATGCAATTGCCTGACGCGCTTACGCTTCCCCTACTAGGACTTGGCATTCTCTACCGGGCAGCCGACGGTCTCCTCGGCGAAATGCATCGAGGCGCAGCGTTTGCCTGGCACTCGGCGTGGATGCTTGGCCTGCGTGGCACGATTTCCGCAGCAGCCACGGCGGCGGCCTTGCTGCTGCTGCGCTGGATCTACTCGCTCGTGCGCCGGCGCCAGGGTCTCGGGCTCGGCGATGTCAAGCTCGCCGCGGCTATCGCAGCCTGGCTCGGCGCGCGCCAGATGTGCGTGGTCTTCTTCCTTGCCGTCGTCACCGGCGCGCTCACCGCCCTTGTCGTCTTCGCGCTTCGCGGCCACAAAAGGTCCCGGTCAGAGGGCCCGCTGGCCGTTCCGTTCGGCACATTCCTCGCCCTGGCCGGCATCTACTGCTCATTTCTCGGAGGCACCACCCTGATCTGGTATCTCGGCTTCTTCCACTAAGGAGCGCAATAGCAGACACAAAAGAGAAAGGCCCGAAGCAACTCGCTCCGGGCTCAGTCTGGATTTTGTTTCCGCTTAAATCCTTATCATCGCGGGCTTGCCCACGACTTCGACCGACAAGGTCTCGCGCACATCGGCCATCTGCTTTGAGTGATGCCGCAGATGCAGAACATGATATCGACGCCACTGGTCCACGCGCAGTGGCCCCAGCAGAAAGTGCCTGCCAACCCGCTCCATGCCAAACCGTTGCCGGCAATGGTCGAGGGTCGCGTCGAGAGATTCGATTGCATTCTCCAGCCGCTCCGTCAGCTCCCTCACCCCGGCCGGCGGTAGCTCCGCCTTCGGCGTGGTCTCGCGCGGCGCTCCTACACCCTTCGGCATGTGGCCCGCGCTCAAAATCATCAGCTGCAAAGCCCATTCCGTACGCGAGCGCTGCAGGTTCCGTCCCGGCCGGCCCTTGGCCAGCCTCTCTTCCAGAGCTTCGCGCGTTTGGTCCATCGAGAGCACCAGATGTTCCACCACCTGGAGCACGGACCAGCAATGCGGCCGTCCCCAGGGATGCACGCTCGCCGACGTCGAGTCGAACTGCTCGAGTTCGGCAGTCACCTCGCGAAACGCGGAATGGAAGACTGGATGCATTTCTGCGCCTGAATGGAATAAGCGATTACTGCAGGCACAATAGCCCCTGCCGCCAAATCAGGGCAACTACGAAAAAGTGGGAGAATATTGCGGGATCGAATGCCCCGTTTGTGCTACTTCGCCAGGGCGCGAATGGCCTTCTGGGCAGATTTGGCCTTGTCGCCATCGGGCGCGATCTGCAGGTAAAGCTTATAGTTCGTCAGCGCCTCATCTCTGTCATGCATCCCGTCGGCAGCCGATGCCAGACCGTAAATGGCATCCACATTTGCCGGGTCCATCCGCACCGCGTCGGAGAAGCGGCCATACGCACCCTTGTAGTTGCCGGTGCTCAGATAGAAGCGCCCGATTCGAACATCCTCGTGCGCCCTGCCCTCGCCTGCCAGCGAGCCGCTCTGGATATCTTTATCGCTCGGCTTCTTCAGCCTGCGCCGGCCAGTCTCGGGCGGAACGTCGGCGTCCGGATTGTCTGCGCCCGCTGGATTGGAACTGCTGCTCGACGCACCGTTGCCGCTGAAACTGCCGCCTTCGTTCTCCTTCGCTGCGGCTGCCGCCGCGCTCTTCGACACGTCTTCCGGGAACGGATTGTCTTTGGCTGCGTCGCCCGTCTTCTGTCCAGACTTCGGCGGCTGGGCGGCGTCGGGCGCACTCGGCGCATCTTTGCCCGGCTGGGACTGCTGTTGCGCGGCCCGCTGGGAAGTATCCGCCGGAAACGGGTTCTCCTGCGCCGGGCTCTTATGCGCGGGGGGCGTCTGCTGGGTTTGCTTGCTGCTCTGCGTGGATGAGGAATTCTGAGCGGATGAGGAATTCTGCGTGCCGGACTGCTGCGCGATTGCGGGCAGCGCCAGCAACCCGACGAACGTAACGGCAGCCACCGGGCGCAGCGGCCATCGGCCCACCCGCATGTTCATTGACCTGGTCCGTGTTGTTCCAGCATCCTGCATCTTCCAATAGGGTATAAGACGCGCGAGCCCCCGGACAGGGCTTCTATACTCGAGCAAATGTTCTCTTCCCGAGGAATTCCATGGGCCTGATGATTCGCTCCTCTGCCATCCACGCCGCCGGCTGCTACACCACCACCCCCATCCGCAAAGGCTCCCGCGTGGTGGAATACACCGGCCCACGCCTGCGCAAGGCCGAAGCTGACCGGATCTATGAGGATTCCCCGATCACCTATCTCTTCGGCATCGGCGAGCGGTCGACCGTCATCGACGGTCACGGCGCGGCCATGTTCCTCAACCACTCCTGCGATCCCAACTGCGAAACCGACGAGATGGATGAGCGCGTCTGGATTCTCGCCATCCGCGACATAGCCGCCGGCGAAGAGCTGACCTATGACTATTGTCTCTATGACGGTGACGAAGACGAGGCAACCTGCAACTGCGGCACTCCCCATTGCCGCAAGACGATGTACTCCCCGACCGAGATAGCCCGCCGCGAGCGCGCCGCAAAGCGTGGCAAGAAAAACTAGGTCAGGCGACCCAGGGATTGAGTAACGCGATATCGCTGCCTGCGAAATCGCGCGTGTTCCTCGTCACCAGTACGGCCCGATGAGCGATGGCAATCGCGGCGATTTGTACGTCCGACTGCGGCATAGGTCTGCCTGCCGTCCGCCTCTCTGCCAGCAACCGACCATAGATACGGGCTGCATGGCTATCAAAGGGCAGCACGCGACCAGCAAAGTCCTCAGAGAAGATCGCTTCAATCGCAGTGCGCAAATGATCGCGGCGGCGCCCCGTCGGCAGACGCTCGATCCCGTAGAAAATCTCGGCTTCGGTAACGGCGGTCGTATAGACCGCGTTCTGTGGAAGCTGGCTGATTCGCCCAACCACATCCACGGTTGGCTTGATTGCGACCAGCTCCGACACAACATTTGTGTCCAATATCCACATATGCGGTTAACGGAATGTCGGGGGCTTGCGCGGCGGCAGGCGCGGCGGAAGTTCCAGATCCACGCCCCCGAAGGGCTCCAGCCGCTTCCGGATGAGTGCGACCCAGTCTGCTCCCGTCTCGGTCGGTGCCGGCGCAGCAAGCCCCTGGCGCAGAATCTCCCGTGCCTCTTCCTCCATGGATTTGCCATGCTCAGCCGCACGCACGCGGAGCCTGGCCTTCAATGCATCATCCAGTTGCCGGATCGTCAGGGTGGCCATGCTAGCAATGATAGCATTGCTAGCATTTCGTAAGACTGGCTCCCCGCCGGAGCCGGTGCAAATCGCGGCTCACTCGGCCCGTTGCTGGTCCGGAAAACCGAACTACAATCGCAGTAGTCCGCATGGCATATCAGGTTCTCGCCCGCAAATACCGTCCCCAATTCTTCCGCGATGTCATCGGGCAGGAGCACGTCACTCGCACCCTGCTGAATGCTCTGGCCCAGGGCCGCATCGCCCACGGCTACATCTTCAGCGGCCACCGCGGCATCGGCAAAACTACCATCGCCCGCATCCTGGCCATGGCGCTCAACTGCCAGCACCCGATCGGCTCCCCGGAGCGCCCCAGCGCCGAGCCCTGCGGCGTCTGCGATGCCTGCACGGAAATCCGTTCCGGCTCCGCCGTCGATGTCATCGAGATCGACGCCGCCACCAACCGCGGCATCGATGAGATCCGCGAGCTGCGCGATGCCGCCCGCTATCGCCCGGCGCGCGACCGCTACAAGATCTACATCCTCGACGAGGCGCACCAGATCACCGACGCGGCCTTCAACGCGCTCCTCAAGACGCTCGAAGAGCCGCCTGACCATGTCGTCTTCATGATGGCGACCACGCAGCCGGAAGACATCCCGCAGACCATCCGCTCCCGCTCGCAGCACTACTCGTTTCACGCCGTGCGCTTCGACGACATCCTGGCGCAGCTGCGTTCGATTGCCGATCACGAAAAACTGGATGCCGACGATGCCGCGCTTGCGCTGCTGGCCGAGGCCGGCGACGGCTCCATGCGAGATGCGCTCTCCATCATGGATCAGGCCATTGCCAGCGCACCGGTGACTGACGATCGGCCTCATCTTGAAGCTTCACAGATTCGCGAGCTGATGGGCACCGTCCCCAACACCGTCTTCGAGCGGCTGCTCGAATCGGTGGGCGAAAACAATAGCGCCGCCGTAATGACCGAGATCGACACGCTGCTCAACGCAGGCAATAGCCCGTCGCAGCTCGCGCGCCAGATGGTGCGTTATCTGCGCAACACATTGATGGCGAAGCTCGGCGGCGAATCGACCGAGCTGCTCCAGATCTCTGACGACGAGCGCGCCCGCGTCGCGCGCACCGCGATGCTCTTCGCCGAAGAGGACCTTACCCGCTTTCTGCAGATCATGCTGCGCAGCTTCGACGAAATGAACTACCGGCAGGAGCCGCGCTTCCACCTCGAGCTCGGGCTGATGAAGCTCGTCCACACGCAGCGCCTGATCCCGCTGGAGCAGTTGTTGAGTCAGCTCCCCGGCGCTGGAGCCACTGCACAACGTTCGTCCACTCCACAGCCGCGCCCAGCCGTCGCACCTCCGCCCTCTGCACCATCCCGACCCGCCGCACCGCGCAGCGTGACCAGCAGCGAAGCGGCACGTGGCGGATCAGTTGCATCCTCCGCGCCGTCGCAACCGGCACAGCCCACCTTCTCGCCCTTCGAATCAGACACCCGCCGCAAGTCTGGTCCATCGGGTTCGGCAGCACAGCATGATCCAGACGCTGCCGCCTCCCCGTTGGAGACGGGCGTCGCCGTCGCGCTGGACGAGCCGCCCACGTCCTCTGTTGCCGAGGAATCACCGGCCGCCCAGCATGAGCCGCCCGATCCGCAGATCCGCGGCCACGTCTCCGCGGAAGCAGAGCGCATCGCGGCCGATCTCGAAGAAGAGATCGCCTCCGACGATCAGCCCGAGGCGCCGGCCGCCGGCGAATTCGTCAGCCTGGTCGACAAATTACGCGACGCGGTGGCTCAGGCGCTGCACGAAAAGGGCCACGAAACCGCCAGCACACTGCTCCGCGGAGGGCACTGGCAGGTCAATGACAGCAGCATCATGGTCGAGGTTGCGGTACGAAAAACCATGCTCTCCCTCACCATGAACCCGGAGGCGGAGCGCATCGCCCGCACCGCGATCCAACAGGCCGGCAGCACTCTGAAGCTCGTGGTCCTCCCGGGAGACGGAGCCGCTTCGCCCGTCCCGGCTGCCGCGCCTGCTGCCAAAGGCAGCCTGCAGGCGCATGCCCTCGAAAACCCGCTGGTGAAGCAGGCGCAGGAGCTCTTTCGCGCAGAGGTGCGTGACGTTCTTGATCTGCGGCGCAAGTCTTAGGCAACGTAGTCGTAATATCGATCTGGAGAGCCAGACCGCAGGAAAGGAACATCGATTGAACCCGCAGGACATTCAGAAAATGCTGGGGCAGGCGCAGGAGATGCAGCAGCAGATGGAGCAGCGCCTCTCGACTACGGTTGTCGAAGCCACCTCCGGCGGCGGCGCCGTCACCGTCAAGATGAACGGCAAGAAGCAAGTGCTCTCATTGAAGATCGACCCCAGGGCCGTCACCGGCCTGATCGGCACCGCAAATACGGCGGATGTCGAGATGCTCGAAGACCTGATCGTTGCGGCGCTCAACGAAGCCAGCCGGCGCGCCGACGAGAGCCTGCAGTCCGGCCTCTCCGGAATGCTCGGCGGCCTGAACCTGCCCGGCTTCTAAACCACTCATGTCCCGCTTTGCAGAGCCGATGGCTCGCCTCATCGAAGAGCTGCGCAAGCTCCCCGGCATCGGCGCAAAAAGCGCGCAGCGCCTGGCCTTCCACATCCTGCGCTCCAGCGTGGCAGATGCAGACGCACTCTCCGACGCCGTGCGCGAGCTCAAGGCGAAACTCCGCCTCTGCTCCATCTGCAACAACATTACCGATGTAGACCCATGCGTCTATTGCGCCAGTCCCACGCGCAATCAGCGCCAGGTCTGCGTGGTCGAGGAGCCCACCAGCATCAGCGTCATCGAGCGCACCCACTACAACGGCGTCTACCACGTGCTCCACGGCACCTTGTCGCCGCTGCACGGCGTCGGACCGGAGCATCTGCGGACCGGCTCGCTCACCGCGCGCGCCGAGCGCGGCGAAATCGAAGAGGCCATCCTCGCCACCAGCCCCACGCTCGAAGGCGAGGCCACAGCGTCCCTGCTGGCCGATCTGCTCAAGCCCTACGCAGTACGGATCACGCGGATTGCCACCGGCGTCCCGGCCGGCAGCGACATCGAGTACGCGGATGAGGTCACGATGACCCGGGCTTTGGAAGGGCGGCGGGAAGTCTGAGTGCAAAAGGAAACGCCGGCCTCGCAGCCGGCGATTCATCCATATCTTCCTAAAGTAAAACTTTAACTGTGCAGCCGGGCCAGCAGATCCTGCGGATGGACCGGCTTCGCCAGGATCTCAAACTCGTGCCCCTGCACCCGCGCCCTGTCCAGCAGGTCGGCCGTAGCCGCCTGGCCGGAGAAGAGCAGTATCTTGCAATTTGGCAGCATACCGCGAATCTTGATCGCTGCGTCGATGCCGTTCATGTCCGTCATGATCACGTCCGAGATCAGCATGTCCGGCTTCAGCGACTTTGCTGTCTCTACCGCCTTTTCGCCGCTGTAGACAGCCGTCGCCTCAAAGCCGTTCTGGTTAAGGATGATGGACAAGGTATCGGCGATCACGCGTTCGTCATCGGCTACCAGAACTTTTGGCTTTTGCTGTGATTCGGACATTCGCTCCCTTTTGCTCACGGCGCTGGCCGCAAATCTGGCCGCCCTGGTCGGGACGGTGCCAGCGCGAAAACTCGCTGGAGCATTTCTTTGCCCGCAGCCTTAGGGACACCTTCCGCGGCCTCTCCTGTGGAAAGGGCAACGAACGGTCACCGGCGTCTGCACCTGCAGAGAAATTGCTCTATCTCTAGATGATACGCTCACGGTGGGGAGATGCTTCATCTCCCCGCAAACAGACAACGCATACAGTAGACAGGATGGTCAGGCACGAAACAGACCAATCCGGGCGAGGTGAGCCATGGCTGAAGCCCGGGATATGGTCTCGCGCAATGCGCGTGCCGCCGTTCGTGCCCCAGTGCTGTTTGTGCCGGTAGTGTAGATGCCTTATGACGGAAACGATCATTCGCGCCGAGAAGGTCGAAAAATATTACGCGCAGCCGAGCGAGAACCGCATCCAGGTCATCGCGCCGACCGACCTGTCGATCGTCCCCGGGGAGATCGTCGCCCTGCTCGGCCCTTCCGGGTCCGGCAAATCTACCCTGCTCCGCATGCTCACCGGGCTCACCAAGCCGTCGGCCGGCCAGGTCTACTGGCATGAGACGCCCATCTCGCGCGCCAATCCCAACGTCTCCATCGTCTTCCAAAGCTTCGCGCTCTTCCCGTGGCTCACTGTTCTCGAAAATGTCGAGGCGCCGCTGAAGGCGCGCGGCATGGAAGCCCAGGAGCGCCGCGAACGCAGCCTGCGCATCATCGATACCGTCGGACTCGACGGCTTCGAGGCCGCTTTCCCCAAGGAACTCTCCGGCGGCATGCGGCAGCGCGTCGGCTTCGCCCGCGCCCTGGTGGTCGAGCCGGAAGTTCTCTTCATGGATGAGCCTTTCTCCGCGCTCGACGTGCTCACCGCGGAGAACCTGCGCAGCGAGCTGTTAGAGCTGTGGCAGAAGAAGACCATCCCCACCCGCGCCATCTTCCTCGTCACCCACAACATCGAGGAGGCGGTCCTGCTGGCCGATCGCATCATCGTGCTCGGCCGCAATCCCGGTCACGTGCGCGTCGATTTCCGGGTCACTCTCTCGCAGCCGCGCGACCGCAAGTCTTCGCTTTTTACGCAGCTCGTCGACTACATCTATACCGTCCTCACCCGGCCCGACGTGCAGCCCAGCAACGTGCCGGAGCGCATTGCCATCCGCGACCAGCGCCAGATGCGCTACCAAATGCTGCCGCACGCGCGCCCCGGCGGCATCGCCGGCCTGCTTGAAATTCTCATTGATCGCGGCGGTAAAGACGACGTTTACAAGCTCGCCGATGAGCTCAGCTTCGAGTTGGACGACCTCTTCCCCATCGTGGAAGCCGCGCAGTTGCTGGGCTTCCTCAAGCTGGAGGAAGGCGACGTCGCCATCACCGCGAGCGGCCGTCACTTTGCCGATTCCGAGATTCTCAAGCAGAAGGAGCTCTTCCGCGACGCCGCGACCGAGCATGTCCTCCTGCTCCGGCAGATCACACGCGCGCTCGATACCAAGAGGGACCACACTGTGCCCGAGGAGTTCTTCCTCGACATGCTCGATGAGCAATTCTCTCAGGAAGAAACCCTGCGCCAGCTCGAGACGGCCATCAACTGGGGCCGCTACGCCGAGCTTTTCGACTTCGATGCCGGCCGTCGCCGCTTCATCAAGCCGGAGGTTGAGGAAACTGCCGAGACTCCCGTCGAGGAGACGGTAGAGTGATCCTCGCCCCAGAGAATTGCAGCCCAGAGAATTGCAGCCCTGAGAAATGCAGCCCTGAGAAATCCCTCTCCGTGGAGACGATGCCTTGAAGGTCTCGCGTATCCCCACCCTTTCACGGACCTGGGCCTTGGAGCGCTCGTGGCCCATCGTGCTGGACATGGCGGTCGCCGCCTTCTGTCTCGCCGCGTTTTACTGCGTGGTCCTGCTTGGCCGCTACTGGTTTTCGCACCCTGTCCCGTCGGCGCAAATATCGCAGTCCGTCAGCGCACTGCCGCTGTATGCGTTCTACTCGGTCGTCCGCATCGGCGTCGCCTATCTGCTCAGCCTCATCTTCGCCATCGGCTACGGCTACTACGCCGCTTATCACCCGCGCGTGGAAGCCTTCATGATCGCAGTGCTCGACATCCTGCAGTCGATCCCGGTGCTCAGCTTCCTGCCCGGCGTCATGCTCGTCATGGTTTCGCTCCTGCCGACGCGGCAGCTTGGCGTGGAATTGGGCGCCATTCTGCTCATCTTTACCGGCCAGGTCTGGAACATGGCCTTCAGCTTCTATTCCTCCATCCGCAGCATCCCGCGCGAGCTGCGTGAGGCCTCGCAGATCTACGGCTTCACCGCTTGGCAGCGCTTCTGGCAACTGGAGCTTCCCTTCTCCGCCATAGGGCTTGTCTGGAACTCCATGGTTTCGGTCGCCGGCGGGTGGTTCTTCCTTATGGCCTGCGAGATGTTCGTCCTCGGCGATCGCGACTTCCGCCTGCCCGGCCTCGGCTCTTATCTGCAGACCGCCGCAGGCAACGGCAACACTCGTGCCATGATCTGGGGCCTCGCCGTCATGATCGCCATCATCGTCGCCACCGATCAGCTCATCTGGCGTCCGGTCATCGCCTGGGCGGACAAGTTCAAGTTCGAGCAGGTGGAGAGTTCGAAGGCCCCCACCTCGCCCATCCTGTACGCGCTGCGCAATTCGAATGCGATCGGCTGGCTGCATGATCAGACGATCGTCCCGCTTGGCGAGCGCATCTATCACGGCCTCGCCGCGCGTCGTCTCCGCGCCCTCGCGCGGCCGGAGCGCAGCGCTGCATCACGGCAGCGCTCGCTTATCACCAACAGCACCATCTTTCTCGCGCTTCTGGTCGCCGCCATCTTCGCCGCTTTTCATGCTGTGCTGCTGTTGCGGCAACTTCATGGAGCCGAGATTCTCGAACTGCTCAAGGGCGCCGGCGCCACCTTCCTGCGCGTCAATGCCTCGCTGCTCATCGCCGCGCTCTGGACCATCCCGGTCGGCGTGGCCATCGGATTCAATCCGCGCCTGGCCCGCGTTGCGCAACCGCTGGCACAGATCGCGGCTTCTGTACCCGCCACCGCGCTCTTTCCCGTCTTGCTGATTGCGCTTGTCCGTGCCGGCGGCGGCCTCGGCATCGGCTCCATTGCCCTCATGCTGCTGGGCACCCAGTGGTACATCCTCTTCAATGTCATCGCCGGCGCAATTGCGATTCCGTCAGACCTGAAGGAAGTGTCGGGTCTGTTTCACTTCTCCAGCCTGCAGCGCTGGACCACGCTCATCCTGCCTGGGATCTTTCCCTACCTCATCACCGGACTGGTCACCGCATCGGGCGGCGCGTGGAATGCCAGCATCGTCGCCGAATACTTCCACCTTCACGGCCAGACGCTCTCGACTCTCGGTCTGGGCGCGCAGATCAGCCGCGCCACCGACCACGGCCAGTTCGCCACGCTGCTGATGGCCACCATCATCATGGCGCTCATGGTGGTTACCATCAACCGGCTGGTCTGGCGGCCCCTCTTCCAATTGGCGGAAACCAAATACCGTCTGGAAGGCTGACACGGGAGCTATCGTGAGCCGCCCGGCTGACGGTTTCCTCTGTCAATGGATGGAGTACTATACCTGCTGATGACGGTAAATGAACGCATGATTCTTCTCGTCGAAGACGACCCCGACCACGAGGCACTGACGATTCGCGCCCTCAAGAAAGCGAATATCGCCAACCATATTCGTGTCGCACACGACGGTGAAGAGGCCCTCAAAATGCTCTTCGGCAGCGGCGAGAAGAGCTCGCTTGCCTATGTGCCGCAGGTCGTTCTGCTCGATCTGAAGCTGCCGAAGATCGATGGCCTCGAAGTCCTTCGCCGTATCCGCGAATCGGAGCAGCATCGCATGCTTCCCGTCGTGGTGCTTACCTCCTCAGACGAGGAGAGCGACTTGATGCGCAGCTACAAACTAGGCGTCAACAGCTACATCCGCAAGCCTGTAAACTTCACGGATTTCGCGGAAGCTACCCGCCAGCTCGGCATGTATTGGCTGGTCCTGAACGAAGCGCCCCCCATGCCGCTTCGCTGATTGCACTTTGGATGGCGGCTCCGGACTGCCGCAAAATGTACCGTTTCCTCACTCAATGCGTGCTCCTGATCATCCGCCGGACCAGATATCCAGTCAGCCGCCAGCCACGGCGCCGCTGCGGGTCCTGCTGGTGGAAGATAACGAAGACGACGCTTCGCTGCTGGTCCGCATCTTCGCACGCGCCGGATACCGCGCTTCGGTGGAGCGCGTCGAAACCGCGGAAGAGATGCGCCGCGCGCTCTCCGAGCACGGCGCCGAGTGGGATATTGTGCTGGCAGACTTTCATCTTCCCGCCTTCAGCGCTCCTGCCGCTCTGAAGCTTTTAAAGCGACTCGGACACGACGTTCCCTTCATCATCATGTCCGGCGCAGTCAGCGAAGAGACCGCCGTTCAGGCCATGCGTGCCGGCGCCCAGGATTACATTTCCAAGCAGAATCTGACCCGGCTGGTGCCCGCGATCGAACGCGAGATGCGCGAAGCTCGCCTGCGCCGGTTGAACCTCGATACTGAGCGGGCACTGCTCTTCAGCGAAGAGCGTTTCCGCCGCCTTATCGGGGTCATGCCTGTAGGGCTCATGGTGACGGACCCAAAAGGCATCATCCAATACGCCAATGCGAATGTCGAACACTTGCTTGGTTATGACGAGCAGGACCTGCGCAGCGGTGAATTCAGCTTCGCCGATATTTTCGAGCTGGACTACGAATCGTTCCTGGGTCGCCTGCGCGATGCCATCGCAACTGCGGTCCGGCCTCGTCCTTTTGAGGCGACTTGCCGCACCCGCGACGGCGCACACCTCCCTGTCCTGCTCGCCTTTGCGACTCTCGCTCCGGAGGACTCTCCCTACACCGACGTCACCCTGCAGCAGATCGCGATCTTCTTCGTCGATCTCACCGAGCAGAAGCGCACCGAAGAAGTGATGCGCCGGACTGAAAAGCTCGCAGCTACCGGGCGCCTCGCAGCCTCCATCGCACACGAGATCAACAACCCGCTGGAAGCCATCACCAACTGCCTGTTCCTCATCGGCTCTGGTCAGCTCGATGCGCGCTCCCGGGAATATCTTCGCATCGCGCAGCAGGAGCTCGACCGCGTCACCCACATCACCACCCAGACACTGCGCTTCTACCGCCAGAGCACGCGTCCGGTGGATTCCGACGTGAACGAACTGCTGGACAGTGTGATCTCGCTGTACGAGCCCCGCCTGCGCGGATACTCCGTAACCATTGAACGCCGCTACCGGGACGTTCCTCCGCTGCACGCCTATGAGGGCGAAATCCGCCAGGTGCTGGCAAACTTCATCGGCAACGCCATTGACGCCATGCATCGCGACGGCGGCCGCCTCCTGCTTCGCAGCTCCAGCGGCCATGATGCCCGGACCGGGGAAGAAGGTGTATACGTCACCGTGGCGGATACAGGATGCGGAATGGACGCGGCCACGCGCGATCGCATCTTCGAGCCCTTCTTTTCGACCAAAGGCACCACCGGCACCGGTCTCGGCCTCTGGGTAAGCCAGACCATCATTGACAAACACCAGGGCCGGGTGGGCATTCGCAGCAAGGTCCGGCAAGCGCCGGATGGGACCGGTGGGACCGTCTTCCGCATCTTTCTTCCGTTGCAACCAGCCAATACAGCCGCCGCCCAAAACAACCTGGAGCAGTGACCTGGCCGAGCCAAGCAACGCCCCTCGCCTCCAGTGCTTCTGACTCGAAGGACCCCTTCAAAAGGAATTCAGCTTTAGAAAGAGCACCGAATGGCACGCACACTACTGCCCGGAAAACCCTATCCGCTGGGCGCAAAATGGAACGGTAAAGGAACCAACTTTGCCGTCTACTCCGAGAATGCCACAGGCGTTGAGGTCTGCTTCTTCGATGACCAGAACCAGCAGACCGACTGCTTGCGTCTCGAAGAATGCACCGCCTTTGTCTGGCATGGATTTGTGCCCGGTATACGCCCGGGACAGCGCTACGGATACCGCGTCCACGGGCCGTGGGACCCGGCAAAGGGACAACGTTTCAACGAGAACAAGCTGCTCGTCGATCCCTACGCGCAGGCCGTTCACGGCCGCGTGCAGTGGAACCAGTCCATCTTTCCCTATACCTTTGGCGCCACCGATCCCGATCTGAACAAGAATGACGAAGACAGCGGCGCCGACATGCCTAAGTCCATCGTCATCGATCCTTCATTTGACTGGGCCGGCGATCGCCGGCTGCGCGTTGCCCTCGCTGATTCCGTCATCTACGAAGTTCACGTACGCGGCTTCTCCATCAGCAATCCGGCTATCCCGGAAGAGCTGCGCGGCACCTACGCCGGCCTTGCCCATCCGGAGAACATCGCTTACCTGAAGAAGCTTGGCATCACCGCGGTTGAGCTGCTCCCCGTCCATCACTTCGTCAATGACGCTCACCTGGTCGAACAGGGTCTCAGCAACTATTGGGGCTACAACACACTCGCCTATTTCGCGCCCATGGAGCGTTACAGCTCCGATCAGTCGCCGGGCGGCAGCGTGCGTGAGTTCAAGAACATGGTGAAGGAGCTGCACAAGGCCGGCATCGAAGTGATCCTCGACGTCGTCTACAACCACACCTGCGAGGGCAACCAGATGGGCCCCATGCTCAACTTCAAGGGCATCGACAACACCGTCTACTACCGCACCGTGGCGGACGATCCCCGCTTCTACATGGATTACACCGGCACCGGCAACACCCTCAACGTGCGCCACCCGCAGGTGCTCAAGCTCATCATGGATTCGCTGCGTTACTGGGTCACGGAGATGCACGTGGACGGCTTCCGCTTCGATCTGGCCGCGACACTCGCGCGTGAACTGCATGACGTCGATCGACTCTCCGGCTTCTTCGACATCATCAATCAGGACCCGACGCTCGCCGACGTCAAGCTCATCGCAGAGCCCTGGGATGTAGGCGACGGCGGCTACCAGGTCGGCAACTTCCCCGTCATTTGGGCAGAGTGGAATGGCAAGTACCGTGACACCGTGCGCAAATTTTGGAAGGGCGATGAGGGCCAGCTCAGCGATCTGGGCTACCGCCTCACCGGATCGAGCGATCTCTACCAGCATGACGGCCGCCGCCCGTATGCCAGTATCAACTTTGTGACCGCCCACGACGGCTTCACCATGCGCGATCTCGTCAGCTACAACGACAAGCACAACGAAGCGAACAAGGAAGACAACAAGGACGGCACCAACGACAACCAGTCATGGAACATGGGCGTCGAAGGCGATACCGAGGACGAGGCCATCAATCACGCGCGCGAGCGGCAGATCCGCAATTTTCTGGCCACACTCATCCTCTCGCAGGGTGTGCCCATGATCTGCGGCGGCGACGAACGCGGCCGCACGCAATACGGCAATAACAACGCCTTCTGCCAGGACAACCAGATCAGTTGGTACGACTGGCGGCCGAGTGAACGCAAGCAACTGCTCATCGACTTCACCAGCCATCTGATCCACCTTCGCAGGAAGCACAATAACTTCCGCCGGCGAAAATTTTTCCAGGGCACAGCCATTCACAACTCGGCGGTCCGCGACATCGCCTGGTACGAAGCCAGCGGCGCGGAGCTGGACGAAGGCGCATGGAACGCGCCTTGGGGCCGCAGTCTGGCGCTTATGTTGAACGGCCGCACGCTCAACACAAAAGACGCGCACGGCAATCCGGTCATGGACGATTCTTTTCTCATCCTCATCAACGCCTACCATGAGGGAGTAGAGTTCAAGCTTCCGCCATGCCCCTGTGATGGATACTGGGAGTGCGTCATGAACACGGACGAACGCCACGAGGAGTTCGGGCGCAGAAAAGTGGATGAGACCATCATCGTCGCCGGCCGTTCCATGATGCTGCTCACCGAGTGCGGAGCAGAGACCAACCTAGACGAAGCCGGACCGGAGGAAAAAGAGTGACAGCGCAACCCATTCGCTGCGGGGTGATCGGCTTTGGCCTCGCGGGCCGTGTTTTTCATTCGGCAGTCATCGACGCAACGGATGGTCTTGAACTCGCTGCGATCGTCCAGCGCAATGGAGACGCCGCACAGAAAGCCTACCCGCGCGTGCCGGTGTATCCGTCGCTGGACGCGATGCTTGCCCAGGCCACGCTCGATGTCATCGTTGTCGCCACGCCCAATGACACCCACGTGCCGATGGCCGCCCAGTGCCTGCGCGCCGGCAAGCATGTCGTCATCGACAAGCCCGTCGCGGTTTCCTCAGAGGAATGCGCCTCGCTCTTCGACCTCACAAAACAGACAGGGAAACGAGTTTTCGTCTATCACAATCGCCGCTGGGACGGCGACTTCCTCACCGTGCAGCAGCTCCTCAAAACCGACAACCTCGGCACCGTGCGCACCTTCGAGTCGCATTTCGATCGCTTCCGCCCCACGCCTAAATCCGGCGCATGGCGCGAAGAGACGGGCCACGGCAACGGCATCCTGCTCGATCTCGGCTCGCATCTGGGAGACCAGGCGCTCGTTCTCTTCGGCCTGCCCACCGCTGTCTGGGGCGATGTGCGCTCGGAGCGCGCCGGCTCCCTGGTCGATGACGCCTTCGATCTGCGCCTCTACTATCCCGAAATCACCGTCTGGCTGCGCTCCACATCGCTGTCACCGCTTCCTGCTGTGCGTTTTATGCTCGAAGGCACGCGCGGCAGCTATCGCAAGGACAACCTGGACCCCCAGGAAGACGCACTCCGCGCTGGCGATCTCTTCAAGACCAGGCCCTGGGGCGTGGACCCGGAGAGCGCATGGGGAGCCATCACCACGCTCGATGCCAGCGGCGCGACAGAGCACACCCCGGTGCCGACACTACCCGGCGACTACCGCGGCTTCTATGCGAACGTGCGCGATACGTCGCTGAATAGTGCACAGCAGGCAGTCACGCTGGTAGATGCCTGGCGCGTCCTGCGTATGCTCGAATGGGCGCGGGAGAGCAGCGAAAAACGCGCCGCCGTGTCGTGCGACTGGAGCACCGCGCCAAAACTCTAGCGTCTTTCGTCGCCCCAATCGAAGCAGTGTCGTGAAGCGACGCCGGCCATACTCTAGTCATCTCGACCGGAGCGAAGCGTAGCGGAGAGATCTGCTTTCTCTGGGCCGCGAACAGTCACACGCAATCTAGTTCATCATCGGCCGCAGAAAAGCGTAGCTGGTCTTCAGACTGTCCATCGGCGACGTGTCGCTCTTGTCCTGCTCGATGAAGTAGTATTCAATTCCGAGTTTCTGCGCGAGCGCCAGCAGCGGCCGCCAGGCAATCGTTCCCTTGCCTACTTCCGTAAAGTGCTCGGCGGAGTCGTCCAGCACCTGCGACGTCGGGACATGAGCTTTACGATCCTTCAGGTGCAGCATGCGCACCCGTTTGCCAAGCTGGTTCAACAGCAGCACCGGGTCGCGCCCCGCCTGCGTGATCCAGTAGGTGTCCATCTCCACCCACACCAGCGCCGGATCGGTCTCCTTCAGCAGGATGTCGAAACCGGTGGTCCCCTTCAGGTCCTGGAACTCGTAATTGTGATTGTGGAACGCGAAGCGCATGCCATGCTGCTGGCATTGCTTGCCCCACTGATTGAAGGTGGCGGCTGCCCGGCGAAAACCTTCCGGTGATCCCCACTGCGCCTTGGGCAGCATCGGGCACACCATCCACTTCAGTCCCAGTTGTCGCCCATACGGAATCTTCGAGACGAAGCCGTCGTAATCGAAGTGTCCGCTGGGCGCGGTGAGACCCACTCGGTGCAGAGTGAGCAAAAGTTCACGCGCAGAATGGCTGTAAACACCCGGGAACAATTCCACTTCCTCGTAGCCCATGGCGCGAATCTGCTTCAGCAATGGGAGAAGGTTGTTGCCCTTCAGCAGGTCGCGGATGGTGTAGAGCTGCACACCCAGTGGGGTATGTTTTCCCGCGCCGAAAGCCATTGCTGGCCAGGCCGCCGCTGAGAGTGCCAGGAACTTTCGCCGGTTCAGCATGATTGCGCTCATGATAGCGGCACATGCTGCGAAGTTCCACCCCTCCTGCTTTCTATCCTGTTACCGCTCGTTCAAAGCGAACTGCAGTTTCGATTTGAAACGGCGCAATTCGCTAACAAATATGTCGTTGCTCATGCCCGGCGCAGTGGAGCGGCCGGTTCTTCACGCAGCGCCCACCAGACGCCCACAGCGATCTGTGTCGCTCCTACCCATCGCGTCAACGCCGGACGCTTCGCCATATAACTCATCAGCGAACGAAATGGTTCCGGGCCCATACGCCAGGCCAACGCGTCCCGTTCCGGACTCAGCAAGGCCAGCAGCCCGTCACCTATCAATACAATCGCCGTAATATGTCTCAGACGTACTGCCATCGTTCAGCCCCCTTTTACGAATTTTTTATGACTCGCAGTATCTCAGCAACTCTAGACGGAATCTTCTCGTGGAAAAACTGTCGGATTCCGCCTTGCATTAGGATGCACAACGCCGGCGTGCGCATCCTTCGCGGCGCGAGCACCGGACCCGTTCGAAAAAAGCGGTTTCCTAGCGTAGATCGTTCCCGATCGGGAACCAAACTCAGTGTTCTCAAACTAAAGTTTCGAAGAGCTCGATTTTTTTGGCAGGTTTTGAAGTGTTACACGTGGAACATCCCGAGCATCGCTCGAGTGTTACACGTGGAACATCTGAGCACCACTCGGAAGAAAGCGCAAGCCAAGGCTTGCCCTTTCTCAATGCCACCGGAATCGTAGCCTACTGCACCACGACTTTCAGCGGTATGTTGTGGACCACGTTCACCGTGGTGTTCGCCTGCGACCGGGTATACACGCTCGCGCTGCCCGTAACGATCACGGTATAGGTGCCCGGTGCGAGCACAGCGGCTGCCTGCGCCGAACCACCGCCGGCAAGTTCGTCCCCGATTAGCTGAGTCGAAGTCGCATTCATTGCGGCTCCGCAACCCGTAATGCCGAAGGCAATCACGAACAGCGCCATCGAACCCATGAGCGCCTGCCACTTGCGCCGCCGTCCCGGCAGACCGAAGAGGAAGATGCAGGCCAGCGCCGCTCCACCCTCGGCCATCGACAGCCCGCGTGGATGGCCCGGCGTTGCAAGCTGCCCGACCTTCACCCCAGCCGCTGCCTTGCAGGTATAGTTCACCGTCGCATACAGCTTGTTGCCGAAGTTTGGAGCTGCCGGCGCGCCGCTGCAGGTGATGCCCGAAGGCGCGGTGTAGGTAAGCGTAATGGGTATCCCGAGTGCCGCCAGATTGTTCATCGACGTGAACTGCAGCGCGAACTTCGCCGACCGGTTTCCAGCAGAGATCGTCTGATAGGTCACGTTGCTCTGCATTGCGAAGTCAGGCGTCGAATTCTGGTCATACACGTTGATCGTGTACGACGCGCTCGATGGTGCGTGTCGGGCATCACCCGTGTACTGGGCCAGAATGCGGCTCTGTCCCAGCGGCAGTTCCAGCAGCCCGTCGCCGTTCTGCGGGATGTTGATGCTCCACGTCCCTGGAGAACCGCTCACCGGCGTTCCGTTGCCCAACGATGTGCCGTTCGAGAAGAACGCGACGTTGCCCGTCGGTGTTCCGTAACCGCCCACCACTGCATTGTTCACGATGGCGTAGAAGGTCAGGGACGACGTGTCCTCGAAATTGATTGCATTCGCGGGAGTCGTCGAGAGCGCCGTGCTGGTGTTCACTTCGCCGTGTGCGCCCCCAACCGTGATGGTCAGCGGGGCGGAGGTAGACGCAGTGTAGTTCCCGGTGTTGTCCGGAATATAGATCGCGGTGATCGACTGCGAACTGTTCAGATCGAAGGTGTCCTGAGACAGCGTCAGCGCAGCGGAGGAGGTTGGCGCCGAACCGGTATTGACGCCATGATCCAGCGTCACCGTGTTCAGGATCTTGTTTCCGCTCTTGAAGCGGACTTTGCCGCCCGGCGCCGCGCCCGTTGGGCAGGGCACCAGCGGTGCACAGACCTGAGTGGGGGTGACGGTCGCTACCAGCACCATTGTGTTGTTCGCTGACGAGGGATTCGGATCGGTAGAGATCACGGTCGTCGTCGTGGGCACGCCGGCAATCGTCACCGATGGCGCCGCCCCGGTGAGGCTGGCTGCATTGAATGTGGGATCGCCGCCATAGGTGGCGTTGAAGAGATGCGAACCCGCGCCCAGTTGGCTGCTGCTGAAGCTGGCAAAGCCTTCCGAGTCCAGCGGCAGCACAGCTACCTGCTTGGCGTTGTCGGTTAATGTAACCGATCCAGTTGCATATTGCGGATCGTTGGGGTCGTTCGCGTCACTGACGAAGAAGGTGAAGTGGACGTTTGTGCCGTAGGGCACCGACTGGCCGTTGAAGATTGTCAGCGGATTGCCGGCTTGATCCGTGGTCAGCATCACCAGCTTGCCCGGAACCGAGGAGACGTTCACCGGCGCTGAGGCCACCGCCGGGGCGTACGTCGCGTTGCCCGCGTAGCGTGCAACGACGGAATAACTGCCACCCGGCAGAAGCCCCGCGATGTCGCCGAACGGGAAAACAGCCGTGCCCGTGCTGTCGAGCGTCAGCCGAAGAACGCCCTGCGTCGCATTCCCGGTTGCTGTGCGGGTGATGGCCACATCTCCCTGCGGAGTGCCGGCGCCGCCCGTGACGGAGACGCTGAGATCGACCGCAGGATCATCGTGCTGAAACGCAGTGACGGGGGTTCCATTCTTTGTGATCGAGAGAGTGATGCCGGGCGTGCCTGAGCCAGTTCCGCTGACCCAGCCGCTGATCAGCTTCGTAACATCGACGCTTCCCAGTCCGGATGCCGCGTCATACCCCGCAGTAGCGTTGTACGCCGGACCCGCCAGCGTGGGCGGCGCGGTAGCCGTGTAGCCGTTGGCGCCGCAGTTTGGACTCCCAGCGGTGCAGACCACCATGTTGGTGCCCGCGGTGATGTCGTGGAAAGCGCTAGGGCTCGCGGCAGCCGTCGCATAGAGGCCACCGTTCAGGTTGCCCTGCGGACCATGCGCCTGCACCACAAGCGCCGCGACTCCGGCGAAACCGGCGGCCGCAACAGCGCCATTGCCGCCTTCACTGTACTGCAGCGAATCCGGCGTCCCGTTCACGCAGTCTGAAGCATATAGACACAGCATGTAGTTGCTGCCGTTATTTCCGTTCGAGCCAAAGAAGGACACATCCGGGAGGACACGCGCGGTAGACGAAATATTCGATATACCTGAAACGCCAGCCTGGTAGCTGGGCTGCGGATACGGCGACTGCGTCCCATCATCCGCCGTTTGCCCCAGCGTGCTCACGCCGCCGCCCGACGCTTCGACAAAGACAGGAGGGGGATAGACGATCTGATTGTTCCCCTGATAGCTGCTGTTCCAGGGCTGTTCCGGAATGTAGGACTTCGCCGATGTAAACCCGGCTGTCCCGCTGTTCGATTCACTCCAGTAATTCAGAAGGATGCCGGGATTGCTCGCGGTTACTGAGCCGGTGGGGCCGTAGTAAAAGTCCGATGCGCCAACAGCCGTGTCATACGGGGTCGAGGCATACCCGTTTACCGCCAGGCCATGAGTGGCCGAGTAGGGCGGCTGAGCGCCGTTCGCGCCCGCATCGCATTCCGCCGCGCCGCCGGAGCCGGTCTGCGTAATGACGGATATGCCCTGCGCCGCAGCCTGCTGCCAGGCATCGGCGAAAAACGGATTCGAATTCGCTCCCAGATTTGCCTCGCAGCCTTCAAAGCCGAACACCAGCACCTGCACGCTGTTGTCTTCTACAGCGCGAAGCGCCGCAAAATCCAGGCCGGTATCCAGATCGGTGTCCGCCGCGGTATAGAAGATCACGTTGGCCTGCGGTGCTGTAGCGGCCAGGAGTTCCACCTGGGCATACGCGATGATGACGTCGTCATTGATGCCGGGATCGGTGCCGTCCACGACCACCGTGGGCGCATTTGCGGGCAGCCCGAACAGCGTGCGGTAGTTAGCCGGAATAGCGAGATTGATATTCGAATCGCTGACCACGCCCACCGTTACACCGCTGCCCGTAGCCGTAGACGGGATGTCATAGATGACCGCCAGATCCCCAGGGGAAAGGTCCTCTGCTCCTGAGCCGTCCGGGAATTGCTCCGCGAACATCGGGTGCACGCTGCCCGTCTTGCGGTTCAGCACCACCGACCGGCCCATGGGGGCCATTGGCGTCTTGTAATTGTTCAGCGTGATGTTCTTCACCACCGGCGCAAGCGCCGCGGGAACCTTCGGTGCCGCGGCGTTGGCCCGGAAGGCCTGGCCGTTGACAGCATAGCTATGGATCTCTGTTTGGAACGCCGAATGGACCTGTCCGGCGGTGCCCGAGAACTCAATCGCCGTCTTGTCTTTAAAGACGCGGCCCACGGCAAAGCCCTGCGCGGCCAGATAGGACGTGACCGCCTGCACATCTGCATCGGCAATGCCGAACTGAGCGCCGAATTGCTCCGGCGTCAGCCATTTGCGATAGTTCGCGCTCTTCGGGTCCTTCTGCTCGGCGATCAGCCGGTTCAGCGCCTGTTGCTGCGCGTCACTGCGCCGCAACAGCATCAGCATGTGTCCGGTGGGCGTGCCGTCCGGCACCCGGCCGCGATCAAAACGCGCCGGTGGGAGAGCCTTCTCCTGAATCGTCGCCAGCTGCGACTCGTTCACCGGGCCCAGCACACGCGGGCTGGCGAGCGATGCCGTCTGACCATGCGAAGCCGGAACCGCGAGACCCAATGTGAGAAGCGACACGCCGAGGGAGAGGGAAACTGCAAGACGGTTCGAGAACATGGCCACCCTGAAAGAACGTTCGTGCTGCGGTTGGTTCCGTTCTGTTGCAGCCGCTCTTCCGGCAAATGCTCGACGGATTTTCTATAGACCCAATGGGTCCCGGATCAGTACTGCTGATTTCGCATACAAAGAGGCGCGTGCTCTTACCAGTGCACTCCTGCTCTTCCCCGACGCGGGAATTGCCAGAGGCATATTCTTGACGATCAGAGTGTAGCCCAACTGGGTGAATGAATGGTTTACCAGTCTGGGAATCCCGCGCTGCCCTTGTCCATATCGGGAAAAAATTGTTACCTAAGTGACTGTCTCGCTAATAACTCCGGCTTGTAACACCCTCCACAATTTGCGGTGCGGGAGCACAACAAAACGGCCTGCCATCAGCGGCAGGCCGTTCAAAGAAACTCTGGTTGTTCTCTATCTCCCGGTGGTTTCCCGCGCCGGCAGCGCCTGCACCTTACTATGCCGCGTGGAATAGCTGAAGTAGATCACCAAGCCTACTAGCAGCCAGATACCCACCACGATCCAGGTAATTCGCGGCAGGGAAATCATCAGATAAAACGCGCTGATGATGCCGAGGATCGGCACCAGCGGTACCAGCGGCGTTTTGAACGGCCGCGGCAGGTCCGGATGGCGCCGGCGCAGAATCCATACCCCCGCGCTGACGATGCTGAAGGCCAGCAGCGTGCCCATGTTCACCAGCTCGGAGAGCCGGTCGATGGGCAGCAGCGCGGGCAGGAAGGCCACGATCGTCCCCACCAGGATGTTCGAGATCCAGGGCGTGCGGAATTTCGGATGGATTGCGCTCGCCCACTTGGGCAGCAGGCCATCACGCGACATGGAGAAAAAGACGCGCGACTGGCCGAGCAGCATGACCAGCATCACCGTCGCCAGCCCGAAGACCGCGCCGATCTTTACCAGCAGGCTACCCCAACTGATGCCGGTGACATCGATGCCCACCGCCACCGGGTCGCCCACGTTCAGCGCCTTGTAGCTCACCAGGCCGGTGAGTATGACCGAAACCAGGATGTACAGGATGGTGCAGACCACCAGCGAGCCGAGAATGCCGATCGGCATATCGCGCTGCGGGTTCTTGGCCTCCTGCGCAGCGGTCGACACTGCGTCAAAGCCGATGTAGGCGAAGAACACCGACGCCGCACCAGCAGCGATGCCGTTGAATCCGAAATGTCCTGCCGCATCTCTCGGAGGGATAAACGGATGCCAGTTCATTCTGGCCAGGTCCGGATGCTTCAGAAGGAAAGCCGCGCCGAGCGCAATAAAGACGAAGACGCAGGTGAGCTTCACCGCCACGATCAGCGTGTTGAAGTTGGCCGACTCCTGGATGCCGATGACCAGAATCGCCGTGACGATAAGGATGACCAGGAAGGCCACCAGGTTGAATGCGCCCGTCACATGTGGCAATGCGGAAAGATCGGTGCCGCGCGACACCGCCATTGTGGCGGCCTCTTTCGTCATCCATCTGCCGTTCAGGTTGTAGAGCACCGTGCCCGCTGTGGTGGTAAAACGCGCCATCCCCGGCGACAAATAAATATGTAGCTGCTCCAGCAGCGAGATGAAATACCCTGACCAGCCAGACGCCACGGTGGCGGCGCCGAAGGCATACTCCAGGCACAGGTCCCAACCGATGATCCAGGCGACAAATTCGCCCAGCGTTGCGTATCCATAGGTGTAGGCCGAGCCGGCGATCGGAATGATGGAGGCAAACTCCGCGTAGCAGAGGCCCGCGAACGCACAGGTGATGCCCGCAAGAATGAAGCTGAGCGCCACCGCCGGGCCCGCGTACTTGGCGGCGGCTTGCCCGGTCAATACAAAGATGCCCGCACCGATGACGGCGCCGATCCCCAGGGTGATCAGGTTGACCGGCCCCAACGATCGCTTCAGCGTGTGTTCCCCCTCCTCATGCGCCTCGTCTGTGAGGAGCGAGAGGGGCTTGGTTGCAAAAAGTCTAGCCAAAGAAACTGCCTCCGGATGGTGTTGGATGTCGTGCGCCTGGTCGCTGCCTTCGGCGAGGGCAGGCTTTGCAGTCTGTCCTTCTCAGCGAAGAACGCGGCCGCGGTCGGGCCGCCCGCATAGCTCACACACGGTGAATGTCCAGACAGTAAGTTCTACCGGAAACGTGCGAGAAAGTCGCGTGCCCCCTCCTCCATGCTCCGGTCACGCTGCGGCAGCAGAGCGGAAATCACCGCTACGGCGTCGGCTCCCGCCTGGATGACCTCGCGCGCGTTCCCGGCGGTGATGCCGCCAATCGCCACCAGGGGCAGCCGTGTGAGCGCGCGGGCGGCGCGGACACCTTCGAGCCCCACCACCGGATCAGGATTCTTCTTCGACCCAGTCGCATACACCGGACCGATCGCCAGGTAATCCGGCGCAACGGTGTCCGGCGCAACGGTCGCGAGCGCCGCGCGTAGCTGCGCGAGGTTGTGGGTCGAGACTCCCAGCAGCCGCTTCGGTCCCAAAATATGTCGAGCCTCTGCCGGAGCCATGTCCTGCTGACCGATGTGCACGCCATCTGCTTCTGTCGGCGCGCATAAATGCACGCGGTCATTCAGCAACAGCACCGATTCACCGGCCGGGAAAATTGCCCGAAGCTCGCGCATGGAATCTGCAACCACCGCGTCGCTCCCCTGCTTGTCACGGTACTGCACCCAGCGCAGCCCGGCGTCATAGAGCTCGCGCGCCGCCGTCGCGAGCGGGAGACCCGCGCGAGCCAGCGTTTCCGCATCAAGAATCGGATACAGCCTGGGCAATACGATCAATTACTTCTCATCCGCCGAAGGGCCATAGACGCCCGGCACCTTCACATCGTTCAGCCGCAGATACACGCCTAGCTGCGCGCGATGATGGATGGTGTGGTTCAGCACCCAGGTGCGAATCGTGTCCCGCCGTGGCAGGCGAAGGATCTCCGTACCGTTCCAAGTCATCACCCAGGTCTGTTCCAGTGCGGCATCGTTGGTGGCCCCCAGATCGGCCCGTGCTTGCTTCACCCAACTATCGAACTTCTCCATCAACTGAGCGTGCGAGGCGGGCTGAAAGGTTGTGTTCTCCGGCTGATTTCCGGCGCCCAGATCGAGCCGCCCTTTCTGTAGCGTGTCCGTAGTCCAGCTTGCGATTTCCGCGACGTGCCCGGCCAGCCGTCCCATGGTGAATGACTTCGCATGCGGCCGCCAATCAAATTTCTCCTCCGGCACCGCCGCCAGCACCCGCCGCGTGCTCGCCATCTCCGCATCGAATTCCGGCAACAACAGCTCCACCAATGTCGGCATACCGCCCTCCTGATCGTCCTCCGTATCCTGCCTTAGCATTCCCATCCTGGGCAAACCGGCTGCCTGCGCGAAGCTTTCTCCATTCGCCGACAGGTTGCTGTGCTACCCTCCAGCGAAGCTCTCCCGGCAAGGGACGTCGCATGTCCGATACGCCGCAGTTTTCCACCGCCGAATACGCTACGCCGCCGAAGATCGACCGCTGCCATTTCTGCAGCTCGCCGCTCTCTACCGAGTACTACCGTGTCCGCGGGCAGGCTGCATGCGCGACCTGCGCGGCAACTGCGCGAAGCGGGCAGGGCGGCGGCCCGGATAGCGGCGCCTTCAGCCGCGCTCTGCTCTTCGGCATCGGCGCCGCCATTGTCGGCCTTACTGGATATGCGGCTTTCACCATCACCACGCATCTTTACGTCGGCTATGTGGCGCTCGGCGTTGGCTACATCGTCGCCAGGGCCATGAAGGCGGGTTCCGGCGGCCTAGGCGGCCGTCCGTACCAGATTGCCGCAGTTGTTCTCACCTATCTCGCGATCGCGCTGGCGGAGATCCCGATCGCCCTCTGGCAATTCCATGGGCGCATTCCTTCCGGGCGAATGTTTGCGGCGGGTCTTCGATTGCTGCCGATTGGCCTCATGTCGCCCATCCTCGAATTGCGCAGTCCTGTCCATGGCCTGATCAACGCTGTCATTCTGTATGTGGGCCTCAGCCTGGCGTGGCGTGGCACAGCGGCCCAGCGGGCGGCGGTGGAGGGTCCCTTTCGCTTGACACCTGCGGCCGGCTAGAGCGTCCATTCTCTATGGACTCCGTTTTCCCCTCGGCAAGCCGCGCAACCTCTGGTCCGGCACACTGCGCCGTTTGCGGCGCGCCCCTTTCGGCCGGCGCGCGCGCCTGCCCGCGCTGCCACGCGCTCGTTCATTCAGCGCGGCTCGACGCACTGTCCGCCGAAGCCAAGAAGAGCGAGGGGGAAGGCGACATCGCCGGCGCTCGCGCGCTTTGGTCTGAAGTGCTTGCGCTGCTGCCGCCTACCTCCGCGCAGGCAGATTGGATACGCGGCCATCTCGCCGCGCTGCCGCGCCCCGCAGATGAAAAATCGAAATGGCTCAAGCGCCTTGGTCCGCTCGGTCCTATCGCGCTCGTCCTCTTCAAGGCGAAAGGACTTCTTTTCGCCCTCTTCAAGCTGAAGTTCCTCTTCAGCCTTTTCGCCTTTGTCGGTGTCTACTGGGCGCTCTACGGATGGAAGTTCGGCGTTGGCTTCGCGGCGTCCATCCTCATTCATGAGATGGGCCATTACGTCGACATCAAGCGCCGCGGGCTGCCGGCTGAGATGCCTGTCTTCCTTCCCGGCCTCGGCGCGTATGTAAAGTGGCAGGCGCTCGGCGTCTCGCAGGCACAGCGCGCGCAGATCGCCTTAGCGGGTCCCCTTGCGGGCTGGCTCGCCGCCGCAGTTTGCGCGGGACTGTATCTCCAGACGCACTCCATGCTGTGGGCCGCGCTCGCGCGCGCCGGCGCGGCGCTCAACGTCCTGAATCTGATTCCCATCTGGGTGCTCGATGGCGCACAGGCCGCCAATGCCTTAGGCCGCATGGCGCGGCTGGCACTGCTCTGTGCGGCGGTTGGAATGTGGTGGCTGGGCGGCGAAGGAATCTTCCTGCTCGTCGCCGCTGGAGTGTTGTGGCGGCTCGTCACCCTCGCGCGCGCCTCCGCGCAGGACCGCCCCGAAGAAGAAGGATGGAACACGCTGCTCTACTACATTGCCGTGATGGCCGCGCTGGCGCTGACGCTCCACATGATTCCCGGCCACGGGCTGGGCGGCAGATGGTAAATCCCACTGCGTGATCCGCTGCCCGTTCCTTGACGTGCCATCCGCAGCCCTCTATTGTCGGCTCTGACTTGCAGACAAAATCAGGCGACACTAACCCGACCATTTCTCACGAAGACAGCCACGCCCTACATCGTCTCGGCGTCGCATGCGGACTCGCCGCTGGCGTGTGGCTAGGCGCGGCTGAGGCGCCGACGAAGCTCGTCAACGTTGGACTCTCGCCGTTTGCGGTTTCGCTATGGATGGTGGCCGGCGTCTTCACCGCGCGCTGGACCTTCCCCACGCTGCTCAAGGGCACGAGCTACGTGGTTCGCGACCTCGCCCAGAAGAAGCACCTGATCGTATGGGCGCTGCTCGCGGGCGCGCTGTGGGCTGTCGCCAATACGCTCACGGTCTTCGCCATCCGCGATGTCGGACTTGCCATCGCGTTTCCGCTGTGGAACGCCAATTCCCTCTTCGGCCTGCTGTGGGGCCGCGTACTCTTCCGCGAGCTTCAGGGCGCGAGCCGCGGCGGCATCCTGAAAGTCGTGCTGGGTGCGGTTGCTATTGTCGCGGCTGCGATCCTGCTCGGCTTCAGCACCGTCCACGGCGGCGGCCACACGATATCGCATGCCGGACGCGGCATCGCGGCGGCTATCGGCGCCAGCGCGCTCTGGGGCACGATGTATGTGCCATATCGCAAGGCTTACATCAGCGGCATGAACCCGCTCTCTTTCGTGACCGCCTTCACATTCGGCGAGCTCGGCTCCGTGCTCGCGCTGGTGTGGTGGCTGGATGGCGGCACGCATTCGACCGCATTTCACTACTCGGAATTTCGCGGCGTCCTCTTCTGGCTTTTTCTTGGCGGCTTTGTCTGGGTCATCGGCGACCTCTTTCAGCAGTTCACCGCCAAGTATCTCGGCATTGGCCGCGGCATCCCGCTCTCGAATACGAATCAGCTCTGGGGACTGGCCTGGGGCGCGCTGGTCTTTGGCGAGTTGGCCGGAACCGATCTCGCGCACAAGCTTATGGTGCTGGGCGGATCAGTGGTCATGATCCTGGGCGCGCTCGCCATCTCCACCGCCGTTGCGGGCGAGCGCGAACATCTTTCGCGCAACCTTGCCGTCGAGCGCGAGTGCGACCGCTACGGACTGAACTACCGGGCCGTGCTTGCAGCGCAGACCGGCAAGGAGTTTGCTGCCGGCGAGCGCCGCCGCTGGTGGGATTGGGCCATCGTGGCTTCGGCCGTCGCGGTGTTCCTGTGGCTGGGCGTGCAGGCCCGCGTGCCGGAGATTGCGATGAATCACGGCTGGCTGCTGGCACTCGTCATAATCATGGTTGTCAGCCTGATTTACTGCGGTATGCGGCTGCGCAGGCAGACCGGCTTCTCCTGAGAGGTATTTCGCCCCGCTAATCTGACGTTTGGAAGTGCGGTCGAATCTTTTTGCGACATACCTATTTTCAAAATAGCTATGCACGGTCTACAGTGTTGGCATGGCCAGAGATACTCCGCGCCGCGACCTGTTTCCCGGCGCACTCGAAATGATGATCCTCCATTCGCTCCGGCTGAAGCCGATGCACGGCTATGCCCTGGTCAAACACATCCAGCAAATATCCGACGACCTGCTGCAGATCGAGGAGGGCTCGCTCTACCCCGCGCTGCAGCGCATGCTCAAGGAAGGTTGGCTGAAGTCCGAGGAGGGCGTTTCCGCCAAGGGGCGGCCAACACGCATCTACCGGCTCACCCCCGCCGGGCGTCGCCGGCTGGAGCAGGAAGTCGCCAGCTTCGAAACCATGTTCGCCGGCATCGCCCGGGTGCTCGCACTCCAGAAGGCGTAATCACACCATGCAGTGGCTAAAGCATCTCCGTCCACGCAGCCGCCGCTATGACGATCTCGCGGTCTCGATCCGCGAGCACATCGAAGAGCGGACCGAAGAGCTGATGGAAGACGGCATGACACGCGAAGAGGCCGCGCAGAAAGCGCGGCGTGAATTCGGCAACGTGACCGTCATTGCCGAACGCAGCCGCCAGGTCTGGCAATGGCCGACTCTCGAAAGCATGTGGGCGGACTTGAGACACGCACTTTTGCGCCTGCGGAGATCGCCCGGCTTCGCAGCTACCGTCATCCTCACGCTGGCCATCGGAATCGGCGCCAACACCACGGTGTTCAGCGTGCTCAACAGTGTTCTGATCAAGCCGCTTCCCTATCCCAAACCTGACCAACTTGTCAGCGTGTGGTTGCAGGCTCCTGGTGCAGCAGGACTGACAAACTTCGTGGAAGGGCTGCGGCTTTCACCGTCGATGTATTTCACCTTCTCCGAGCAGAACCGGACCTTTCAATCGCTGGGAGTATGGACCACCGGGACGGCCAACGTGACCGGAATCGCCGAGCCTGAGCAGGTGCACACGGTTTTGATCAGTGATGGCGTGCTTCCGTCCTTCGATGTTCCGCCTGCAGCCGGCCGCTGGCTCACGCACGCCGATCAGGATCCGCATGGCGCGAAGGCCGTGATGCTGAGCTACGGCTATTGGCAGCGCCGCTTTGGCGGAGAGCGCTCTGCGATAGGGCGCAATATCGCGATCGACGCGCTGCCGCGCGAGATCGTCGGCGTGATGCCTCAAGGATTTCGCATCGTGAACGCAGACTTGGACGTCATCGTGCCCCTTGCCTTTGATCGCAATAAGCAGATTCTGGCCGGCTTCGGATACCAAGGCATTGGACGCCTCAAACCGGGAGTCACGATCGCACAGGCCGACGCGGATATCGCGCGCATGGTGCCGATCTGGATGGATTCCTGGTCGAATGGCCCGGGCACAAATTCTCACTCTTATGAACAGTGGAAAATCACGGCGGCGATTCGTCCGCTGAAGCAGGAGGTGGTTGGCAATGTCAGCGGGCTGCTGTGGGTGGTGATGGGCACACTCGCCGTCGTCATGCTGATCACCTGCGCGAACGTCGCCAACCTGGAGTTGGTGCGGGCGGAGGCTCGTCAGCAGGAGCTTGCCGTTCGAGTGGCGCTCGGCGCTGGACGCGCTCGCATCGCGCGCGATCTTCTGACAGAGAGTGTGCTGCTCGGCACTCTCGGGGGCGCCGCTGGAGTGGTCATCGCGTATGCGGGACTTCGGCTGCTTCTTGCAATCGGGCCGGAAAATCTGCCGCGGCTGAACGAGATTGCTCTCGATGCGCGAGCGCTGCTGTTTACGCTGGCGTTGTCGCTGCTTTCGGGCGTGCTGTTCGGAATGATTCCGGTGCTTCGTTATGCCGGGTCATGGACTCCCGGAGCTTTGCAGAGCGCCGGACGAACCGCAAGTGTAAGCCGCGAGCGCCATCACGCTCGCAACCTACTGGTTGTCGCTCAGGTAGCGATGGCGCTGGTCCTGCTGGTGAGCGCGGGACTGATGATCCGCACATTCCAAAAGCTGCGGACCATCGATCCCGGCTTTGCCGATGCGCGGCATCTCGAAACCATGCGCATCTCCATTCCCGACTCGCTCGTTCAAAGTCCGCAAGTCGTGACTCGTCTTCAGAACGATATCGCCGATAGATTCGCGGCGATCCCGGGGGTGACGTCGGTTGGGTTCGCAAGTGACATGCCGATGGAAGGATTCGAAGCCGGATGGGACGAGATATTAATTGAAGGAAAGAACTACGCTGGGGAAACGCCACCCTTACGATTGTATAAATTTGCCGCCCCTGGCTTTTTCCACTCTGCCGGAACAAGGATGATCGCCGGACGCGAGTTCACCCGGTCTGAGACCTACAATCGTCAACCCGTCGCCATTGTCTCGGAGAATCTCGCCCGCGAACTCTGGGGTAGCCCGGCCGCGGCGGTAGGCAAGAGAATTCGCAGATGGACGAGCATGCCGTGGATCGAGGTAGTCGGGGTGGTTCAGGACACATACGAAAATGGCGTTCAACAAAAGGTGCCCGCGATCGTGTACTGGCCTGCGATGGCGCTTGGCTACTGGGGAACAGGCAGCTTTGATGCCATCCGCTCGGCGACCTTCATCGTCCGCAGTGATCGCGCCGGAACGGAGAGCTTCCTGGCTGAGCTTCGCCGCGCTGTGGGGTCTGTCAATGCGAATGTGCCGGTGGCCTCCGTGCGCACGATGCAGGACATCTACAGCCAATCGCTGGCGAGCACATCGTTCACGCTGGTCATGCTCGGCATTGCCGGCAGCATGGCGCTCGCACTTGGCTTTATCGGCATCTACGGTGTGATCTCATACGCGGTCTCGCAGCGCACGCGCGAGATCGGCATCCGGCTGGCGCTGGGTGCGGAGAAAGCAAAGATCTTTCGCATGGTCATCGGGCAGGGGCTTCAACTTGCCGTTGCCGGGGTCGCTGTCGGCGCGGTCGCTGCGCTGCTCCTGGGGCGTCTGCTGACCACGTTCTCTCATCTGCTCTATGGAGTGCACGCAAGCAATCCGGCGACGATTGCCGCTGTCTCGTTTGCGCTCATCGTAGTCGCCGCCGTAGCGTGTTATCTCCCGGCGCGGCGGGCTGCATCTGTTGAGCCCATGAAGGCTCTACGCGCGGAGTAAATGGCGGCTCAGCGGGAGCCAACCGTCTCCATGCGGATAGCGCTCGGATAAAAGAGCTGCACGTCGGGGCGGAAGGACGTGATGCGCAGCGAGTAGGAAGCGCCCGGCTCGCAGGAAAACCTCGGGTGGATGGTCAGGTCATAGCTGCCCGGCGCGTCCGCGACGATTCCCTGGAAGAGCGCGTCGATGGTCGACGCGGCGCGGCCGCCGGTCGATGCGAACTCTTTGCTTCCCGCTGTCAGGCTATAAATCTGCGCCATATCATCACGGGCCAGCAGGTCGAGCGTGTGGTCTTCGGATGCATTGGGGTCATTATTGACGCCCGGCGATCCAGCCACCGGCTGCGCGAGCTCCACGATGATGTGACGTCCGGGGCGTGCGTGCAATTGACGAAATGCATTGCGCTCGGCGGGCGGCCAGTCCGCGCTGCCGAGAGCGCGCGTCCCCACTTTTGAGGATGCAGTTTGCAATGACGCTTCATCCCCGGCCGCGATAAAGGGGCTTACGGAACCATCCGGTGTGAGCACCGCGATCTTCCAGCGCAGCTTCGCCGCGGCGCGCAGGTTGCGGATCACAGCCGCTGTGTCGCTCTGCGCAAAAGGCGCGCCCGGGCGTAACACGATCAGCAGATTCGTTTCCGGAATCGCAGCCCCGCTTTCGATCGAGCGAATATCCGCCGTCCCCGTGCTGAACCAGAGATAGAGGTCCTGCGAATGCAGACCCGCGGCCGGCGACCCATCCGCGTTCCGCGCGGTGAGCCGCAGGTGCGAGTCCGGGCAGTCGCTGCGTCCGGGATAGCGCTGTTTCAACACCTGACTTTGCGCCGCCGTCGATGTCAGGGCAGCACATGCCAGTGCCACAGTCCACAGTGCAAACCGGGTTCCCGCCATGCGGCCAGTTTACGGTTTTGCGCGCAGCTGTATTGCCTCAGGATGAACCGATGCCCCCTCCAGGTTGAGACTTCCCGACTACGGATTACGGAAATGCTATTGCCAATGGCTGGCCATAGTCTCTATCGTGGAGTGGTAGAGACATCGTTAACTGAAACGATCAAGAAACCTGCTCCGAGGTGACCGTATGGCGACAACACACCAGTCCACTGCTCCCGCAGAACGCCCGATGGAGAGTCTCGAAAATTGGGATGAATTTCTCGAAGGGCGCTACAAGGAAGGCAAGTCGGAGGACGAGTTTCGTCAGTACGACAAGCAGGCAAACCCCGGCGTGGCGGAGTTCTATCGCATCAATCATGAGCAGCAGACGCTGGCATACGTGGTGGGCAAGGAGAAGGAGTACTTCGGACTGGCACGGGGCGAAAAGACCATCTGGGAGGCGGGCGAATATCTGAACACGCTGGTGGACGACAGCGACCCGGATACAGACCTGACGCAGATGGAGCACCTGTTACAGACATCCGAGGCGATCCGGCGCGATGGGCATCCGCGATGGATGATTGCAACCGGCTTTGTCCACGATCTCGGCAAGTGTCTCTGCCTGTATGGCGAGCCGCAATGGGGCGTGGTGGGCGATACCTTTCCAGTAGGCTGCGCCTGGTCGGAGCAGATCGTCTTTCCCGAGTACTTCGCGGCAAATCCTGACCGCAACATTCCCGAGTACCAGACCAAGAATGGAATCTACGAACCGAACTGCGGCCTCGAGAACCTGCACATGTCCTTCGGCCACGATGGATATATTGCGGAAGTGATGAAGACCCGTCTCCCGGACGAAGGGCTGGCGATGCTGCGCTTCCACTCCTTCTATGCCTGGCACAAGCACGGCGCGTACCAGCACCTGATGAACGAGAAGGACCGCGCCATGCTGCCCTGGGTGCAGAAATTCAATCCCTACGACCTCTACTCCAAGGGCCACACCAAGCCGGACATGAAGGAACTGAAACCCTTTTACGATGACCTGTTTGCCGAGTTCTTCCCCGGCAAGCTGGCCTGGTGAGCACGTCGGAAAACAACGAAGTGCCGGCGAAACCGCTGGCACTCGCCATCTTGACGGATCTCCATTTCTGGGTTCCGTTCGTGGTGCTGCTGGTAGGCATTGCCGTGCTGGCGGTTTGCGCTCAGAGCTGAATCAGTAGACAGCCTTGACGAGCGTCAGCGTCTGGCGTCCTTGATCGGATATTTCGCAGCCCAGGTCTCGCGATTCCCCTGGAGTGAGCGTGTCGCGCATCTGGTCTTCTTTTGTCGCGCCAGACTGTGTCATGCTGCGGTGTACGGTCACCACCACGTCGCGCCCTTCATTGTTACGAATCATCCAGGCGCCGCTTGCAGGCGTGGCTTGTTCGCAGGAATTGGCGGAGGTGGTGTCGAGCCACAGCTTTACGGAAGCGGGCGTTCGAACGGGCGGTTTCTGCGTGGAAAAGGCTGCCATGGCCGGCAGCAGCACGATGCCGGCCGCAATCGATCGGTACATCATGCCTCCAATCGCAACTCCCCACAGCACATATTCGCCATGAGAACGGAATCAGGGCCCTGTTGGGCTTGATCGTTGCATTGCACCAGGGATGAGTCAAGAAAATTGGCGGCCGCAAACACAAAAGCGCTCCCGCGATGACACGGGAGCGCCCGGTAAGAGGTCTGTTTGGTTAGCGCAGTAGCATCATCAGGCTGGCGGAGTGCCAGCTCCAGAATGCAGTCGTCGCCAGCAGGGCCAGCGCCAGCAGCGAAGACGAAACAAGCACCAGTTTCAGGCGGCTGCGCGGAGTGGCCGGGGTGCGCGGCAGCATGGCGATGCTGATTTTGCGGTCATGCATCCGACGCATCAGAGCAACGAAGTGGCGGCGTGGAATGGCCAACACCAGACGCAACAGCAGGCCGGGAATCAACCGGAGAATCAGCAGACTGACAACAATTCCAAAAAAGACCAGTAAGGTCATAGCTGCCTCGCTTGGAATGCCATCATACCCAGACGGTCACCTAGTTTAAGAGTACCTTTGTTCCGGCAGATGACGATCGTTTGCCCGATTTGGAAACGGGGTTCGGCTGCTTTTTTGTTTTCAACGACTTGCATTGTCGAGAGGAGCGCCACGTTCCCGTTCAGGGAATGCGCAGGGAATGCTTTAGGTTGTAGACCCCAATGTGGGATGGGCGGAAACGAATGCCCACAGCATGCTCAGAGCATGCAGGTTCCGCCCGATCTCGCCTCCCGACTTTCAAGCCTCGCCACCCGCTCCGGGCGATCCCCAGAGGCGTTCCTTCGCGAGGCGATCAGCCGCCTGATCGAAAGCGCCACGCCACCATGCCCTGCATCGGTAGACGCGTCGCACGGACGCTTCGTGCCCCAGCCGCAGAGCTTTTCCGTCTATGAATAGCGAGTCGCGGCCTTGAGGGATGAGAGGCATTCCGGCGGTCGCCGGAACACCCCTCTCCAAACATGTTCGCCGTTCAGATTACCCTCAACAGTAGAAGAATCAGGACAATGAGCAGGATAAGGCTGATACTGCCGCCACCGTAGTAGCCGACACCCGGCCCCAGACGATATCCACCGAAGCCGAACAGCAAAATCAGGATGATGAGAATAATGATCACGATGCCTCCGAATTTCCTGAAGGAGTCAGATGCCATTTCTGGCCTTGCCGTATGCGAGGCCGTTATGAGTTATGAGAACCGCCGAATCCGAGATGGTTCGAAATGATCAGAAAAAGTGATCAAATTGAGCCTTTGACCTGAAAAAAGTGATCATAACGGCCTCGGTTGAAAACTTCTTTCGATTTCTTCATTGCATTTGCTGGTCCATTTGTCCTACGCTTGTGGCCAACTTTTGCCGAAGATTCATAGCAAGAAGTGGAAGTTCTGGCGGCGTAGTTCCCGCTCAAAACAAACAAAACTCCCCTGGACGGATTTGGGCTCGGCGGGAACAAAGTAGACAGTACAGTTCCATTCGGCGAAGTCGGACTTTTTGGGATACGACCTTCCGCGTCTTGCAACTCCGGAGACACGGGCATCGTTGTCCGCTGCAACCTTATTTGGCGAGTGCTTTAGGAGGCGAGTATGAAGCGAATCATCTTACTTGGGGTCACCCTTGGGATGTTTCTAGTCTGTCTGTGCATCGGTAATCCCGCATGGGGCCAGCAGACGACAGCAGCGATCACAGGCACGGTCGTAGATGAGGGCGGCGCTGCCATCAACGGCGCAACCATCACGGTGACCGATACCGATCGCGGAACCATCTACACAGCAAAATCAACGGACAACGGCACCTACAACTTTGTGCGCGTTCCGATCGGCAATTACCAGGTGAAGGCGGAAGCGCCGGGCTTCCAGTCGGCGCTCCAGTCCGGTCTTGTCCTGGTGCTGAACCAGACGGCGCGTCTCGAGTTCAAGATGCACGTCGGCGCGGTGACTACCACAGCGCAGGTCACCTCGGAAGCTCCGCAACTGCAGTCGGAGACCACGCAGGTCAGCACGCTGATCGACTCCCGAACGGTCACCGACATTCCTCTGGCGACCCGCAACTATGTGGAGTTGACACTGCTCGCGCCTGGCGCCATTCATCCGGACGCTTCGTCCTTCAACAACGGTGACAACACAAATAGCGGCGCGCGGCCTTTCATCAACGGAAACCGCGAGCAGTCAAACAACTTCATTCTGGATGGAATGGACAACAACCAGACCTCCGACAACCTGTTGGCCTTTACACCCACACCGGACGCCATCCAGGAGTTCAACGAGATCACGAACAACGCTTCGGCGGAGTTCGGGAACTACATGGGCGGCATCGTCAACGCCTCCATCAAGTCCGGAACCAATCGGTTCCATGGCGATGCTTGGGAGTTTTTCCGCAACGACATTTTGAACGCCAACCAGTGGGAAAACAAGCTGAACCCGGGCAATGTACTGAAGAAGCCCAGTGTGCGCTGGAACATGTTCGGCGGCACACTCGGCGGTCCAATCTTCAAAGACAAGCTGTTCTTCTTCATCGACTATCAAGGACAGCGCTTTGATCACCCGGCGAGCAGCAATTTCATTACTGTCTTCACAAACGCCGAGCGTGGAGGCAACTTTTCGCAGATCACTACACAGCTCACAAATCCCACCACAGGGGCGCCTTACCCGGGCAATCAGATTCCGCTGTCGCAGGAAAACGTAGTTGCGGCGAATCTGTTTGCTTCGAAGTACTATCCGACCCCGATTAACAATCAGACGACCAATAATGCAATCAACACCGTGACTCAGGCCTTCAACGCCGATCAGGGAGACGTAAAGGTCGACTACACGATCTCTCAGAACGACCGCTTTGAGGGACGTTATTCGCAGGCTTACCAGAACGATCCGTCAAGCAACTCGCTGCTGATCCTGGGCAACGGCTTTGTGGAAGCTCCTATCCATAACGTGGTTGGCACCTGGACCCACACCTTCGGCCCGACCATCCTGAACGAAGCACGCTTCGGGACTAGCTGGGTCACTTTGAACAGCGGCGGCGCTTTCAATGCCAGCATCGGCAACCTTGGTACACAGCTCGGAATCGCGAATACCAACGCCTCCGGACCTGGCCTGCTGTTGCTTGGTTTTGGCGGCGGTCTTCCTCCGCAGCCCGGCAGCCAAAGCCTCACCAACATCGGCAACCAAATCGTAAACCAGAACTTTGCCGATACTGTGATCCAGTTCGATGACGGTGTAACGATCACTCACGGCAAGCATGTCATCAAGACCGGCTTCCAGCTTTGGCGGTATCGCATCAACACCGGCTACACCGGCAACACCGGCCAGTATGGCGACATCCTCTTTGGGCCGTCTTCAGTCGGTAACGTCGATTTCGTCGGCGACCCGGCAGCCGATTTCTTTACCGGCTACCCGGAAGCCAGAGGTATTGGCGTGAGCACCAGCTTTGTCTGGCATCAATTCTCCTGGTTGTTTGCGGGATACGGACAGGACGACTGGCACGTTACGCCGACGTTGACGCTGAACCTGGGAGTGCGTTACGAAGCCCACACGCCGTGGGTGGAGCTCAACAATAAACAGTCCAACCTGAACCTGACCACCGGCGCGCTTGAACTTGCAGGCGTGAACGGCAACAGCCGAGCGCTCTACAACTCGGTGTACGGCCTTCCCGATGTTCAACCCCGTATTGGCTTCGCCTGGTCACCAGCGGCCATGCACGGCAAGACCGTGATTCGCGGAGCCTACACGATCTCGTCCTATTTGGAAGGCACGGGCACCAATCTGCGCCTCCCCAGGAATCCACCCTTCACTCCGCCGGAGGTTGCGGCGACCTACACGACTGCAACCGTTCAGACGCAGGCGGGCCCTGGCGGCGCGACCCCAGGCGACCCGTTTGCAGGTGCCACCATGTACGTCTGGGCTCCGACCGTCCAGCCGGCGATCGATCAACAGTGGAACCTGACCTTGCAGCAGCAAGCAACATCCACGACCACCTTTCAGGTTGGGTATGTCGCCCAGAAGGCAGATCACCTGATGGTGCCGATGCCCTATTTGCAGAAGCAGCTGGTGAACGGAGTTGCCACGACGCCGTTCTACTTCGCCAACAACCCTACTCTCATTAACGATCTCGGCCAGGTATCCGGGACTGCTTCGGTGGGCTACATGAATTACAACTCACTGCAGGCGGTTCTGCAGAAGCGCATCTCCAACGGACTGGATGGGCAGGTGGCCTACACCTGGTCACACTGCCTGACCAACAACAGCGGCTATTACGGAACCTGGGGTGCAGGCGCTGGATCGACAACCGCATCGCCCTACTTCCAGAACCTGTATAACCCTCGCGCGGATTACGCGAGTTGCTACTACAACTCCAAAAATGTTGTCTCCGCCTACGCGACCTACAACCTTCCGGTTGGCCGGGGCGCGCGGTTCGGCGCCAACATGAACCCGGTCGTCGACAAGGTAGTTGGTGGTTGGCAGGCGTCGACCATCGTATCCACGCATACCGGCTTCCCGCTTGCGGTTTATGGCAGCGGCGATGCCACAGGAACCGGGTCGCGTGGAGCTCGTCCCAACTGCGGCGTTCAAACGGTGTATGGGCGCAGCAGACCGGCAGCGAACTTCAACGGCTATCAATGGATGAGCCCGTCGGGCTACTCCGATCCGGCACCGGGTACTTTCGGAAACTGCCCGGCGCAGGGACCGGTATATGGTCCGGGATACTTTGACGCCGATATCAGTCTCATGAAGAACTTCCACTTCACCGAAGGGACGTATCTACAGTTCAGGACCGACTTCCTGAACGCGTTCAATAATGTCAACCTGGGAATGACCGATACGGGCTACAGTGCCACTTCGACTACCTTCGGCGATATCAACAGCTCACAACCGGCAAGAAACATTCAGTTCGCTCTGAAGATGTATTTCTAGGAGCGGATTCACCACTGCTGTGCTTACCCGGTTTCTCTTCGGTGCGGCTTTTCTTAACGGAAAAGCCGCGCTCACTACAGCGACTCCAGCCGCATCTGGGTGAATCCGCTCAGGCGCCCTGATAGACTCACGGGGCAGACGCTCACGCGCTGCCCCGTTGTACATTTATGCGCACATTGTTCTCTCTGACTCCCCTTATTCTCTTTACGATTGCGGCAGGCGCGCAGGCTCACAGCGCCACTAGCGCCATCACTCCCGCCGCAGCCGAGCATGCTGCCTCACTCGCCGAGAGCGGCCGCTGCTCCGAGGCGCTCCCCCTGCTCACGAAGGCGGCTCCGCATATTACAGATAAAGAGCTGCTGAAGCGCGTCGGCCTGGATGGCGTGCGCTGCGCCACTCTGCTGCAGCAGCAAGGATCTCTTCTGGATTTGCTACGCGTCCTGAATCAGCACCTGCCTCACGATCCCGAGGTGCTGTACGTGACCGTGCATGCCTATTCCGATCTTTCCACCAACGCGGCACGCGAGCTGGCGCAGACCGCGCCCACGTCTGTTCCCGCGCTGGAAATGGATGCCGAGACGAACGAGCTGCAGGGAAAATGGGATCAGGCGGAGAAAGACTACCGAAAGATCCTCGACGAGAAGCCGCGCTACCCCGGCATTCACTTCCGCCTCGCCCGGCTGCTGCTTTCAAAGCCGAATCCGGAACCCGACTTTCAGGACCTGGCGAAAAAAGAGCTGCAGCAGGAGCTGGAGATCGACCCCGCCAACGCAGGCGCGGAGTACGTTCTGGGTGAGCTGGCACGGGAGACGCAGGATTTGCCCGAAGCCATCCGGCACTTCACCAAAGCCACGCAGCTCAATCCCGCATTTGCAGACGCTTATTTAGGTCTTGGCATGTCACTGCTCGCGCAGAAGAGTTACTCCGATGCTGTGGCCCCGCTGCAGTCTGCGGTCAAGCTTCAGCCGGAAAATCCGGCAGCCCATTACGGTCTTGCAACCGCGTATGCGCGTACCGGACGCAAAGAGGACTCAGACCGCGAATTCGCCCTGCAGCAGCAGGCCGCCGCGCGCACAGGCGCTCAGGGAGCCCAGTCGCCGCAGTGACCGCATCCGGTATCGACAAGCTGCATCTATCGCGCAGGCACTTTCTGGCCAGGCTGGCCGGCGGCGCCGGGCTGGCTGGACTTCACTGCTTTCCTTTTGCGCTGGCTGCCGAGCCCGCATATCCGTTTACAGAAGTGCCGCCGTCCGCCAGCGGAATTACATGGGTACACACGGCCGGGAAATCGCCGCAGAAGTATCTGCCGGAGACCACCGGAGCGGGCTGCGCCTTTCTGGATTACGACAATGACGGGTGGATGGACATCTATCTGGTCAACAGCGGGCGCTGCGATTTCTACGATCCAAAACCGCCCTTGCGCAACGCGCTTTATCGTAACAATCGTGATGGCACATTTACCGACGTAACCGGCAAGGCCGGCGTCGGAGCCGGCGGTTACGGCCAGGGCGTTGCCGTGGGCGACTACGACGGCGATGGCTTCCCGGACCTGTACGCGACGCAGTACGGACGAAGCATCCTCTATCGCAACAACGGCGACGGGACATTCACCGATGTCACGGAAAAGGCCGGCGTTGCGGCTCCGGGCTGGTCTTCTAGCGCCGTGTGGTTCGACTACGACAATGACGGGCGGCTGGATCTGTTCGTCTGCCAGTATGTCGAATTCAGCAAGGAAATGAACCTTCCCTGCAGGGCCAACAACAACCAGCCAGGGTATTGCATCCCGACGCTCTATCACCCGATGCCGAGCTGGCTCTTTCACAACAACGGCGATGGGACTTTTACCGACGTGAGCAAGTCATCGGATATCGCAAAGCATCTTGGCAAAGCCCTGGGCGTAGTTGCAACCGATGTCAATAACGACGGCAGGATGGACCTGTTTGTCGCGAATGACACATCTCCGAATTTTCTTTTCATGAACCGCGGCAACGGGAAATTCGACGAGATCGGGCCGTTGGCCGGTGTCGCCTACAGTGAGGCCGGACGAGCACGCTCCGGCATGGGAGCAGACTCGGCTGATTTCAACCAGGATGGATGGATGGACCTGTTCGTAGCCAACATCGATCACGAACGGTACTCGCTTTACCAGAACAACCGCGATGAGACATTCGATGATGAAGCGGGCCCCACCGGAGTGAGCGCGGCCACTCGCCTGATGAGCGGCTGGGGGCTGAAGTTTTTCGATTACGACAATGACGGCAACCTCGACCTGTTTCTTGCCAATGGAAATCCCGATGAATTGATCCACAGCATGCGCCAGGATGTCACCTATGAGGAGCCGCTGCTGCTGTTTCACAGCGACGGCAAGACGCTGCGCAATGTGAGCGCGGAGAGCGGACCGATCTTTACCAAAGATCTTTCGGCGAGAGGACTTGCAATTGGAGATTTCGACAACGATGGCGCTGTCGACGTGCTGGTGTCGGTGAACGACGCCGCGCCCCTGCTGCTGCGCAATACCGCGGCCAGGGGCAATCACTGGCTCGGCATCCACCTGGTCGGGAAGAAGGCGAATCGAGACGCGGTTGGCGCGCGCATCACCTATCAGGCCGGCGACCTGAAGCGAGACCGAATGAGAGTCGGCGGCGGCAGCTACCTGTCTTCCCACGACCCGCGCATGGTGCTGGGCATCGGCAAGCGCACAAAGGTGGACTGGCTGGAAGTAAAGTGGCCGGAGCCCAGCGGCAAAACGGAGAAGTTTACGGAGTTGCCGATTGACCGCTACATCACAATCGTTGAAGGGCAAGGCATCAGCAAATCGTAATCATGCTACACACCTTGATTACTGAGTTGACGCCTGTTTCCCCGCCGGATAGACCTTGATCCAATGGTTCGTCATCTCCGGCCGCACGCTGGTGCCTTTCCAGTCGAAGACGATCAGGTTCGTTTCCTGCCTCGGCATATGGCAGCCAATGCAATTCTTCGTAACGGGGTGATTGGCCCGCGCGAATGTCGCTGACTCGGGTTTATGGCATGTCAGGCAGCGTTTGGAAAACTCCGCTCCGTCGTGCTGCGCAGTATGGACATCGTGGCATGTGAGACATGTCATGTTTGATGATCGGTAACAACGGCTCTGCTTGAGCAACTCGACCTGATTGCCATGAACATCGAGCGGCGCATTAGGATCGACCGGCGGAAACTGGATGTACTTCTCCAACGGATCGCCAGGACGATACGAGAATGCCGGTTGCAGGGCCTGTCCATGTCCGGCATGACACCACGCACAAAGATCCATCTGCCGCTCGCGCGTGAACCGGGCCGGGTTTAGTATGGCGTCGCCCGCGCCTGCGGCGGATTTCGATTTTTCGCGATCGACGTGTTCCCTGCCCGGACCGTGACACTTCTCGCACTGGATGCCGAGTGAAACATCGGCAGTGCTGTATCGATTCACAGGAGGCTGCAGAGATTGAAAGTAGTTTGCGTGGCATTCGAGACAGCGCGGGATGATCGCGCGATCGAAATCCGCAAAGCCGTCGCGATAGCCGGGGCTGTTCACCCAGCCTACTTTTCTCCACCATGAAACGGGAAGTTGGAAGAGCTGGTCATCGCTCCAGTAGAGATAGGTCTGGCCCTTCTCGCCGGAGCCCACTACCACCCCGATGCGTTCCGAGCGCGCATTCGTGTGCGGGGGCATTCCTGCCACCGAAGTCTCAAAGAAGCCATCCTCCTTTCCATCAGAGTGCCCGTCCATCTGGAAATATAGGTTCGGATTTGCAGTCTTCAGCACGTTATCGCCGGCCGTGAACTTACCAAGAATGGTTTCACGGCTGGGCGCCATTGACGTCAAGTAGTGCGCGGTCTGGTGATAGGAGGTTAGCTTTCCGTCATGACAGGATTCACAGGCTTGGTCACCCACGTAGCCAGCCCGCGCGTTGTGCTGCGCGTCAGCCGCTGACAACGATGGAACAGCGAATGACTTGACAGCGCTATGGCCTCGCGCTTGCGCGGTCAGGATCGGGCAACACAAGGAGCAAGCCAGGACGATGGTGAAAACTATGTTCATTCTCCGCACCAGTTTCTCAAGCTTCTTCGTGTCGCGTGAGCTTTTTATGCCGAATCCATGATGTGAGTCACCTGTATGGGCGCAAAAAACGCTGCACCGCAGAAACGCCGGCGCACTTGTGATCACTACCTGACACAAGGAGGAACTAACGTATGTTTCGTTTGAAGGCTACCCATTTACTGCTGTTTCCGCTGCTGGGGCTGATCCCGGCCCAAACCTTCGCGGAGGCACACTACTGCATCGCGGTGGACGGCGGCTTCGGCAACGGCGGCACGACTTTCATCGGTTCAGGTTTCGCACTGCCACCGGAGGGCAATTGCTCACCTTGGGTGGGATTTACCAAGACCGCGTCGACCGTCATCTTAACGACGACCGGTACCGGATGCCTATCGAGCGATGGCAAGGTGCTGTCGGTCAGTGTTTTAAACGCTGACCCATCGTTTTTCGGAACGGGCCAGACTAGAGCGGATTACATCGGGCTGTCGAGGTCCAGTACAAGCGTCGGATTTGGCAGCGGCCAAGACACCGGCTACTTCACGGGAAGCGCAAAAGTGGTGACCTGCACGAGCACGCTGTTGCATCTGCCGGACACACACGACTAACCGGGCAGATGAACGCCTCTGCCAAGCCGATTTCCGTATGGACAGAGGAACAGATCTGACGACCAGAATAGACCGCGCACTCGCTCGTTCAAATTCTTCCAGCGCGGACGAGTCTCCGATACAAGGCTCCCGAAGCTTACGGGCTAGTTCAGGCTTAGACATGAAAAGGCCGGAGCTTGTGGCCCCGGCCTTTTCATTTGCAGTCGGCTACCGACTCCCTGTCAGTGCGACTGAACTTGAGATACTGTGCTGCCACCCTGCTGCATGTTCGAAAGCACCTGGATATCAACCCGGCGGTTCTTCGCGCGGCCTTCCGCTGTGTCGTTTGGTGCGACTTCCTTATCCTTGCCGATGCCGATCAGATAAAACTTGTGTGGCGGCACGTTGTACTTCGACGCCAGATACTGCACCACGGCTTCCGCGCGGCGCTGGCTCAGAGCATAGTTATATTCTTTACTGCCGGTTGAATCGGTTCCACCCGTGACTTCCAGGATGTATCCCTTGGTCTGGCCGAGTTGCGGTCCAAGCTGGTCCAGTTGCGCCTTGTCCGTCTTGGTGAGCACGCTCTTGTCGAAGCCAAAGGTCACCGAAGCTGCCGCGATCTGTTTGTAGCTGTCCAGGTTGCTAACCACGCTGGCCAGCGAGTCGGCGCGGTTCACGGCTTCCTGCGCGCTCTGCTGCGCGGCGCTAGAAGCGGTGCTCGCCTGCTGCGCATTCTGCTGGGCGCTATCGGCCGAGGACTGCGCCTTGGTGATGCCTGCAGTCGTCTTCTCATCGAGATTCTTCAAATTGCGGTTGTTCGTCGCAGTCTGATCATCCAGTTCGTTCGTGTGCTGGATCAGCGGTCCGGTCTGGCTCCGCACGTACTTTTTCGATGAGCAACCGCTCGTAAGAAGCAGCGCCAGCGCTCCCGCCGCGCAGCCTGAAATCTGCATTAGACGCTTCATATCTGTCGTCAATTGAACTCTCCTCCTCGCGGCACACCCCGCGAAGCACCGTCGAAAGGTTCTGTCGTTAGTTAGCGGGGGCACCGGAACGCAGAACTCCTGCTCTCTCTGATGCACGATGCGTGCCAAAACGTTTTGATGTCGATATCAAGAATACCATCAATGACTTACACCCGATTTCCTGGACGGACTACACGGCCCGGTGTAGTTATTACGCGCTTCCCGGCCTCTGGCCACGGCTCCGGACGCGGGACGATAAACTGACAGTAGCCGCGCTTCCCGTCCGCCTGCGCCACTGAAGACACGCACTCAAAATGGATCTGCAGCAGAAAATCCGCACGTTGCCCACCCAGCCCGGCGTGTACCTGTACAAGAACGCCGAGGGCGAGGTCATCTACGTTGGCAAGGCGAAGAACCTGCGCGCGCGGGTGCGATCCTACCTGCTCGAATCGGCGCAGGCCAACGCCAAAACTGGCTCGCTGATGCGCGAAGCGGTGGACGTCGACTACATCATGGTCGACAACGAGGGCGAGGCGCTTGCGCTCGAGAACAACTTCATCAAGCAGCGCAAGCCTCGCTTCAACATCCTGCTGCGCGACGACAAGACCTATCCGTATATCAAGCTCACGCTCGGCGACCGCTATCCGAAGGTCTTCGTCACCCGCCGCCTGCGCAGGGATGGCAGTGCCTACTATGGCCCCTACTTCCCCGGCAACCTGGCCTATCGCGTGGCTGACCTGCTGCACCGCTCGTTTCTGCTGCCAAGCTGCAAGCTCGACCTGACGCGCTACTACCCACGCCCGTGCCTGCAGTACTACATCAAGCGCTGTCTGGGCCCGTGCGTGGAAGACCTGACCACACCGGAGCAGTACCGAGAGGCTGTCCGCGACGCGCAGCTCTTTCTCGAAGGGCGTCAGCAGGAGCTCGGCCGTTCGCTCGAAACACGCATGGAAGCAGCCGCTGCATCGGAGCAGTTCGAGCTCGCCGCGAAATATCGCGATCTCCTCATCACCGTAAATCAGGTGCAGGAGAAGCAGCGCATCGCCAGCGCGGACAGCGACGACGCGGACGTCTTCGGCTATCACTACGAAAACGACATGCTGGCCGTGAACCTCTTCCACATGCGCGGCGGCAAGATTGTCGATCGCCGCGACCTCTTCTGGGAGGACTTGCCGGAAGTGCTGCAGGCCGAAGACGACGCACGCCGAGAGTGCGCCCGAGGCAGCTCAGGCGTCAGGCGGGTTTGCCCCGCCCGCCTTCTTCTCCGCGTTGCTCAAGCAGCTCTATATCGATCAGCAATACGTGCCGCGCTCCATCCTCGTACCAGTGGACTTCGCGGACCGCGACGCACTGTGCCATCTGCTGGCCGAGCGCACCGGCCACCGCGTGGAAATTGCCGCACCGCAACGCGGGGAGAAGCGCTCGCTGGTCGATCTCGTGGGCCAGAACGCGAAGCAGAGTTACGATCAGCGTTTCCGTGTGCTGCAGCCCTCGCAGAAGGCGATTCAGGAATCGCTGCAGGACCTGCTGATGCTTCCCGAGCTGCCGCGCCGCATCGAATGCTTCGACATCTCGCACATCCAGGGCGCGGAGACGGTCGCGTCGATGGTGGTGTGGGAGAACGGCGCGATGAAGAAGTCCGACTATCGCAAGTTCCAGGTAAAGACGGTCACGGGCGTAGATGATTTCGCCGCGATGCGCGAGATCGTCGGCCGCCGCTACAAACGCGTTCTGCAGGAGACCAGCGCATCGGAGCTGGTCGAAACATCGGACAGCGATGCGCGCGTGCAAGATGGCGCCGGGCGAGGCAAGATGCCTTCGCTCGTCCTGGTCGACGGCGGCCTTGGCCAGCTTCACGCCGCAGCAGCGGCACTGGAAGAGCTTGGCCTCACGACACAGCCGCTGGCGTCGATCGCCAAGCGAGAAGAGGTGATCTACCTCTACGGACAGGAGGACGACCCCATTGTCCTCGACCGCCGCTCGCCGGTGCTGCACCTCATCCAGCGCATCCGCGACGAGTCGCACCGCTTCGCCATCACCTACCATCGCAAGCGTCGCGAGATACGCGACCGCCAGTCCGAGCTGCTCGACATCCCCGGAGTCGGCGCGCGCACACGCACACGCCTGGTGCAGCACTTCGGCTCGCAGCGCGCGGTGGAGCAGGCATCGCTGGAGGCGCTGACATCGGTTGTTGCGAAGAAGGTGGCCGAGGCGATTTACGTCTATTTCCATCCGCAGGCGGAGCCGAATTCCGAGGCCGCCGCCGCGCTACGAGTGCTCCAGTAACCGCAAGCTCCACGGGGAACTATTCCGCGTCCCCGAACGTACAGTTGACAGAGCTCGTGCAAACGAAGCCAATGGCAGTTCCGCTACAAATAAACATCCGCGGCTCTGGAGGCGATCCATGGCAATGTTCACCGACCAGCTCAAGCAGGTCATCCGCCGGCTTGGCCGTGCGCCGCTGTTCACCGCGGTCACTCTGTTCACGCTGGCCATCGCCATCGGCGCCAACACGGTCGTCTTCAGCGTCGTTGACGGCATATTGCTGAAGCCTCTTCCCTATCCGCATCCAGAGGAACTAATCGGCGTCTGGCATACCGCGCCGGGAATCAACATCAAGGAACTGAACATGTCGCCGTCGATCTACTTTATCGACCGCGAGCAAAACACAACATTCCAGGACATCGGCATCTATCAGGGCGATTCGTCGAACGTCACCGGCGCGGGACAGCCGGAGCATGTGGATGGCCTCGACGTCACTGACGGCACGCTGCCCCTGCTTGGCGTCAAGCCCGCGCTCGGCCGCCTCTTCACGCGCCGGGATGACACCGCCGAAGCGCCCGCAACCGTGCTGCTCTCCTACGCCTACTGGCAGCGCAAATTCGGCGGCAATGCTTCCGCCATCGGCCGCACTCTGACCATCGACGGCAAGCCACACGAGATCATCGGCGTGCTGCCGCGAGGGTTTCAGTTTCTGGATCGCAAGGACGATTCGCTCTACATGCTGATGCAATTGGACCGCAGTAAAACGAAGCTCGGCAACTTCAGCTACCGCGGGCTTGCCCGGCTGAAGCCCGGCGTCACCATGGAGCAGGCCAGCACCGACATGGCGCGCCTGCTCCCCATTTCGATTCGCAGCTTCCCCGCTCCGGAGGGCTTCAGTCCGGCGCTGTTTGAAAAAGCGCATTTCCGGCCCAGCCTTCGTCCGCTTAAGCAGGATGTTGTGGGCGATGTCGGCAACGTGCTGTGGGTGCTCATGGGCTCCATCCTCATGGTGCTGCTGGTAGCCTGCGCCAATGTGGCGAACCTGTTGCTGGTGCGCGTGGAAGGCCGCCGCCAGGAGCTTGCAATCCGCTCCGCGCTGGGCGCGGGCTGGAAGCGGATAACCGGGGATCTCCTCTTTGAAAGCGCAGTGCTCGGCATCGTGGGTGCTTTGATCGGTCTCGGACTCGCCTACGCTGCGCTCCGTGTTCTGGTGGCGATAGCGCCGACGGGACTGCCGCGCATTCACGAGATTGGCATCAATCTTCCTGTCCTGCTCTTCACCCTCGGGCTCGCGCTGCTGACCAGTGTGCTCATCGGTCTCATTCCGGTGATGAAGTACGCCGGCGGCAATTCCGCCAGCGGTCTGCGGGAAGGTGGACGTGCGCTGAGCCAGAGCCGCGAACGTCATCGCGCGCGCAAGACTCTCGTCGTGGTCCAGGTGGCGCTGGCTCTGGTGCTGCTGATCTGCTCCGGGCTGATGATCCGCACCTTCCGCGCCATGATGCAGGTCTCTCCCGGCTTCACCTCGCCGAATACGCTTGAGACCTTCCGCTTATACATTCCCGAGACACAGATACCCGATGCGGAGCGCGATCGCCTCATCCGTACTGATCAGCAGATTCAGGACAAGCTCGCTGGCCATCCCGGGCGTTACCGCAGTCAGCTTTGCCAGTGGGGTGCCAATGGATGGCGACTCCAACAACGACGTGCTCTTTGCGCAGGACCATGTCTACGGCGAAGGCGAGCTCCCGCCCATCCGCCGCTTTAGACGTATAGCCCCGGGATCCTTCGCCTTGCTCGGCACGCCGCTGATCGCGGGACGCGATCTCACGTGGGCCGACAGCCTACCAGAAGCTTCCCGTCGCCATCATCTCGGAGAACTTCGCAAAAGAATATTGGCATGATGCGCAGAGCGCACTCGGCAAGCGCATCCGCGTGGCCAACACCGACGACTGGCGCGAGATCGTGGGCGTGGCCGGCGATGTGCACGACGACGGCGTGAGCCTGCCTGCTCCGGCTACGGTCTATTGGCCGCTGATACAGGACCGCTTCGAAGGCCAGAAAGAATACGTGCAACGCGGCATTGCGTTTGAGATTCGCAGCCCGCGCGCAGGCTCCCAGGTATTCAGGAATGAAGTGCAGCGCGCCGTCTGGTCCATCGATCCCGACGTTCCTCTCGCCAACGAAACCACGGTCGGCGAGCTTTACAGCAAGTCCATGGCCCGCACATCCTTCACGCTGATCATGCTCTGCATCGCGGGAGCCATGGCCCTGCTGCTCGGCGTCGTCGGCATCTACGGCGTCATCTCCTACTCCGTCTCGCAGCGCACGCGCGAGATCGGCATCCGCATGGCGCTCGGAGCGCAGCGGCCTGCGCTTACCGCGCTCTTCGTCCGACAGGGGCTCCTGCTCACCGGCATCGGGGTGGCCTGCGGTCTGGTGGTCGCCTTCGTCTCCATGCGGCTCATGTCCTCCATCCTCTTCAACGTCAGCCCGGTCGATCCCATCACCTACGTCATCATCACGATTGGCGTAGTCGCGACCGCGTACCTGGCCTGTTATCTGCCGTCGCGCCGCGCCGCCACAGTGGACCCGGTGCACGCGCTGCGCGCCGAGTAGTACGTGACCCGAAGGTAGTACCGCGGACCAGAGATTCCTGCTGGTCCGCGCACGCCTATGCCCTATCCTGAAAGGGAGTGATCTCCACCGCGACAGTTGAGGCACAACAAAAGCTCACACGCCGGCAATTTCTTGGCCTCTCGGCCCTTGCCGCCGGCGGTGGTCTGGTTGCCTACTCCGGCTTCTGGGACCGGCACGATCTGGAGCTTCGCGAACAGATCATCCGGCTGCGCCGCCTCCCGGAGGCATTTCACGGACTGCGCGTCGCCCAGATCAGTGACATTCACTATGACGAATTTACCGAGCCGTATTTCGTACGTGAGGTGGTCCGCCGCGTCAACGCGCTCAATCCCGATGTCGTGCTGCTCACCGGCGACTTCGTCACGAATGGTCCTTTGTCGCATCGCATTCACGGCAATCTGAGCTACCTCTGTGCGGAAATCCTGAGCGGCATCCGGTGTCCGTACCGCTTCGCGTCGCTTGGAAATCATGATTTTCTGGTCGGCTGCCAGATCGTCGTGGATTCGCTCAAGGTCCACGGCATTCCCACGCTGGTCAACAGCTATCTCCCTTTTGAGCGCGATGGCAGCCGGCTCTGGTTCGCCGGCATCCGCAGCTCGCTCGAGGATGTTCCCGATCTGGACGCCGCGATCCCGCGCCAGGCCACGCCCAACGAGCCGATCATCCTGCTGGCGCATGAGCCGGACTATGCTCTCGAGGTCGTGAAGCATGGCGGCGTGGACCTGATGCTCTCCGGCCACACTCATGGTGGCCAGGTGCATCTGCCTTTGATTGGAACGCCCAGACATATGCTTCCCAAGCTCGGGCGCCGCTTCGTGCACGGCCACTTCGACATTGGCCCGCTGCAGCTCTATGTGAACCGCGGCATCGGCACCGTCAAGCTGCCGGTACGCTTTCTCTGCCCTCCGGAGTTGACTCTCTTCACCCTGCAGCCTGCATAAGCAGCAAGGGCCGGCCCTATTTCCTTATTCCGGCCGGAGTACCGCAGCGCGTAGCGGGAAAATCTGCTTCCACCATCGAAACGTCCCTTCATGTTGTTCAGAGCTTCCCGGCCCGGCCATCACGGAACCGCGATACCATTCCATCCGTACCCGAAGTGTCACGGCACCGGTTCCGAACCGCCCTCACAAACTATGAACGCAACTGCCTCCCGTTCTTTCGAAGACCCCGCGTTAGCAGCGCCCTCTGCTGCTGACGGTTGCGCGCTCCGCCAGGCGCTCCTTCTCGCCGCTCTGTTCGCGTTGCTGAAGTTCGTCCTTCACCTGGGTGGCAATCTGTGGGAGACCCACATCGGCTGGGGCTACTTCCGCGACGAGATGTACTACATCCTCTGCGGCCGCCAGCTCGACTGGGGCTATGTCGATCACGGCCCCATCGTCGCGCTGCAGGCACGCGCCGCCATCGCGCTCTTCGGCACATCGCTCGCGGGCCTCCGCATGTTCTCGGCGCTGGCCGGCGCAGCCGCAGTCTTCCTTACGGGCATCATCGCGTGGGCGCTCGGCGGCCGCCGCAGCGCGCAGGCGCTCGCCATGCTCGGCCTTCTGCTGGCGCCGGAGTTTCTTGGGCTGGACAGCTTCCTCTCCATGAACTCCTTCGAGGCAGTCTTCTGGATGGCCGCTGTCCTCGCCGTGCTCATGCTGCTGCGCGGCGCGCCAAGCCAACGATCTATTACTGGCTGGTGGATCGTCTTCGGCCTTGCTGGAGGTATCGGGATCGAGAACAAGCCGTCGATGGCCGTCTTCCTCGTCGCTCTCCTGATCGGCCTGCTTTTCACCCCCCAGCGCCGCATCATCTTTACCCGCGGCGCTGCTCTCGGTGTCGCACTTATAGTCGTTCTCGCACTGCCTAACCTGCTGTGGCAGATCCACAACCACTACCCCACGCTCGAGTTCATCCATAACGGCAAGGTCGATCACAAGAACATCGTTATGTCGCCGCTGCAGTTCCTGGGCGCGCAGGTGATGATGCTGAACCCGCTCAGCCTGCCGCTGTGGCTGGCGGGCGTTGTGTGGCTGCTCGTCAGCCGCCGTAGCCGAGAATGGCGATTTCTTGGCTGGACCTATCTTGTCTTTCTCGCGCTGATGTTCGCCACGCGCGATGCGAAGGACTACTATCTCGCCGCCATCTACCCCGCGATCTTCGCTGCTGGCGGCGTCTGCTGGCAGGCTCTGCTCAAACGCCGCAGCACCGGCTGGATCGTTCCCACCTACGCCGCAGTTCTGCTCATCGGCGGCATCATCGCCCTCCCCATGTCGATGCCCATCCTGCGGCCGCAGCAGTGGCTCGACTACACCGCCCGCATGCACCTGCGCAACACCGCGCAGAATATGGAGAACGAGGCAACCAGCGCCTTCCCGCAGTTCTACGCCGACCGGTTTGGCTGGCAGGAGATGGTGGACCAGGTCACCCGCATCTACAACGCGCTGCCCGCCGGCGACAAAGCGCGCGCCGGCATCCTCTGCTCCAATTACGGCGAGGCTAGCGCCATCAACTTCCTCGGCCATGGCCTGCCGTTCGCCATCAGCGGTCATAACAATTACTGGATCTGGGGGCCGCACGGCGAAACCGGCGAGGTCATGATCGTGATCAACGGCGCTTCGCTCGACGAGATGCGCAAATACTACGACTCGGTTGAGATCGCCGGCGTGATGAACCACGCGTACGCCATGCCCTTCGAGCACCGCAACATCTATCTCTGCCACGGACGTAAAGGCAGCATTCCTGCAGACTGGGCGGAGTTCAAGAAGTACTTTTGATATCGATCCAACGGAGACCCTCCTGATGCGTCGATGGATTCCCGGGCTCATTCCTTTCTGCCTCCTTCTTCTCTCGTGCTCCGCGCAGAGCTCGGCCTGCCACAAAACCGCCGGACACAAAAAGAATGGAGCAGATTGTTCAGGATTCCGTCGCCTCGCAACACTTCATGGGCACCGTTCTGGTCGCGCGCGACGGCAGCACGATCCTGGACAAGGGCTACGGATCGGCCGATCTGGAATGGAAGATCCCCAACGCGCCCGACACACGATTCCGTCTCGGCTCCATCACCAAGCAATTCACCGCGGCCGGCATCCTGCTGCTGGAAGAGCGAGGCAAGCTGAAGGTCGAAGACCCGATCTCCAAATACCTGCCGGACTCACCCGCTGCATGGAAGAACATCACCTTCTTTCACCTGCTGACCCATACCTCCGGCATTCCCAGCTTCACCTCGTTTCCCGACTATGAGGAACTGCAAGGGCGTCCCGTCACGCCGGAGCAGCTTGTCGCGCGCTTCCGGGACAAGCCGCTCGATTTTCAGCCCGGCGAGAAGTGGAGCTACAGCAACTCCAGCTACGCGCTGCTCGGCTATCTGCTGGAGAAGATCAGCGGTCAGAAGTACTGCGACTTTCTTCAGCAGAACATCTTCACGCCGCTCGCCATGCACGACACGGGCTGCGATCGCAACAGCACGATCCTGCCGCGACGCGCTTCGGGCTACACGCCCGGTCCGCATGGCCTGGAAAACGCCACCTACATCGATATGACCGTCCCCTTCTCCGCGGGCGAGCTCTACTCCACCACCGGCGACCTGCTGCGCTGGCAACAGGGTCTCTTCGGCGGGAAGGTAGTGAGTCCTGCATCACTCAAGAAGATGACCACTCCATTCAAGGAGAATTACGGCTTCGGTCTTCAGATACAGACCATCCAAGGACACGAGCGCATCAGCCATGGCGGCGGCATCAACGGCTTCAACACTTTCGAAGCCTGGTATCCGCAGGAGAAGCTCAGCATCGTTGTCCTCTCGAATGTAAACGGCAACGCGCCGGACGAAATCTCCAGCCGTATCGCAGCCGTCGTCCATGGCGAGCCAGTAGTGTTGCCCTCTGAGCGAAAAGAAATCGCCGTTCCGATCAGCACCCTCCAGCGATACGTCGGTGTCTATCAGATCGCTCCTAAGTTCGCACTCACCATCGCGCTACAGGGCGATCATCTCGTCACGCAGGGAACCGGCCAGTCACCGGTGCCTATCTTCGCCTCCAGTCCCACGCGATTCTTCGCTCGTGCAGTGGATGCCGAGATTGAGTTTTTTGCCGGCCCGTCCGGCAAGATCGATCACCTCGTCCTCTATCAGGGAGGCCACGAGATCAAGGGTGTCAAGAAGTAGCGAAGCGATTCTTCGCTCATTCCTGCTCTCGCGCTACTCTAGGCACGATCTCTTTTCCCGGAGCCATCGCCATCTCCACACCCGCGACCAACACCGCCAGCAGCACCCGCTACCAGCGCGAGCATCAGCCCCTGGAGCGCGTTCTCGGCCTCTCGCAGTCCACCGCCATCGTGGTCGGCACCATCATCGGCAGCGGCATCTTCCTTGTCCCGCAGGAGATGATGCGCGCCGTTGGCCATTCCTCGCTGGTCTATCTCGCCTGGATCGCAGGCGGCCTGCTCTCGCTCTTCGGGGCGATGACCTATGCCGAACTTGCCGCGCGCATGCCGTACGCGGGCGGCGAGTACGTCTACATCCGCCGCGCCTATGGAGACCTGCCGGCGTTCCTCTACATGTGGACGTGGTTCGCCGTCGCCAAGCCCGCATCCATCGCCACCGTCACCATTGGGCTCGCCCGCACTCTCGCTCTCTTTCCGTCGCTCAAATGGCTTGATCACACCGCCATCGCAACGCCCATCCCGCTCGCCTGGTCGCAGCTCTTCGCCATCGCAATGACCTGGCTCATGACCGGGCTCAACTACATCGGCATCCGCCGCGCGGCAAATTTCCAGCTCGTCTTCACCTGGCTGAAAGTCCTGCTTGTGCTGGTTATCGCCATCACCTGCTTCGCCAGCGCCCACGGTCTCGCCGCAAACTTCGGCACCATCTTCACCGGCGCGGAAGGCGGCTTCGCCGGCTTCATGGTCGCGCTCATCGCCGCGCTCTGGGCCTATGACGGTTGGAATGACCTCAACATGGTCGCGGGCGAAGTGCGCAATCCGGAGCGCAATGTGCCGCTCGCGCTGCTCTTCGGCGTGGGCATAGTCGGCTTTCTCTACATCGCGGTGAACGCGGCCATCCAGTACATGCTGCCTGCAGTTGCAGTTGCCGCTTCGCCTCGGCCAGCCGTAGCAGCGGTCAGCGTGGTGCTCGGCGCCACCGGGGCCACGCTTGTCACGGCAGGCATGGCGCTCAGCATCTTCGTCACACTCAACGGCACCATCATGTCCGGAGCGCGTGTCCCCTTCGCTGCCGCGCGCGATGGCCTCTTCTTCTCACGCATCGCGGAACTCAGTCCGCGCTTCGGGACGCCTGCGCCTTCCCTCGTGCTGCAGGCTTCGCTCAGCACGCTCCTGCTGCTTGCAGTGGGACGCTTTCAGCAGCTTTTCGAGCTGGCGATCTTCGCCGAGTGGCTCTTCTACATGATCGCGACCACCACCATCTTCGTCCATCGGCGCCGCGGTACCCAGGAAAGCTCCGCCACCTTTCGCATGTGGGGGTATCCCGTGCTGCCCGCCCTGTTCATCGCAGCGGCATCGGTGCTGCTCGTCTACAGCTACACGAGCAACCTGCGCAATTCGCTGCTTGGATCGGCAATCATCGCCGGCGGCATTCCGCTCTTCTTCTTCTTCAAGCGGAAGCAGCCGTCGTAGGACTTCGGCACGTCTGCCTGCGCAAGCTCAGGCTAAGCCTGGAATGCGATGGACACTCCCCGTCCGGCTGCGGCGCATCCCAACCTAAATAAGGTTCCCATCGTCAAACCAGACTGAGAAAGCGTTCCGCATGCGCGCACCGCGGTCAGGCACCTCATGCAGCGACAACCGTTTTCAGAAGCGGTTCTCCACTTCTGCCGGACCGTTGTTTGTACTGTGGATGGCCGCCGCAACTGCCGCATTCGCCCAGGTGCCGGCTCCGGCGCGAGTTTGGATGCCCTTCACTCATTTCGGGACTGGTATCACGGTGGGCACGACAGGAATCGGTGCGGAGTTAGCCGTTCCTTACGGCGCTTACTGGAATATAAGGGCCGGCGTCAGCTATCTGGGCTACACCCGGACCTTTCAAACCACCAGTTCTCCCCTCACCGCATCTCCCTTCGACGGACACTTGCGGCTTGGCGGAGCAAGGCTGGGCGTGGACTGGTTTCCGCTTGCCGGCGGCTTTCATGTAAGCCTTGGCGTGTGGGTTCCCAATCTCACTCAGGCAAGTGCGCGCCTCAACCTGGAGCTTGGGAAGACCTTCAACATCGAGGGAACGGACTACACGACGGATTCCGCGAATCCCTTTCGCGGCACCGGTAGTTCGGCCATGAATCGGATAGCTCCGGTATTTACGGTGGGCTGGGGCAATCTTCTGCCGCGGGATTATCGAAAGCGGTTTTCGTTCCCGGTCGAGATTGGCGCGGCATACGTGGGATCGCCCACCGTAAAAGTAACGACCGCGGGAGATATCTGCACGGGGCAGGTCTGTATGCCGGCCGCATCGGACGTCGGATTCAATCAGAACCTGAATACCGCCATCGGGGATATCAATCGGAATCTCAGTGCCTACGCAAACTGGGTCCCTATCATTTCGGCGGGAGTCGGCTACAGGTTCTAAAGCTCAAGTATTCCTTGAGGATCTCGTCCTACCCCGTTCCCCACTGCATGGCAAGAGCACCACCGCATGGAAAAGCGACCTCCGTAATGCTGCCTTCGTGGGAGTACCGGGAGCAACCTAGGTGGAAGCGACAGTTACCAACTTCCACGTTTCAATGGACTTGCCATGATCTCTCTGGACCTCACCAGCAAAGCGCCGCTCGTAGACCGGGGCAAACTGCACCTGGTTAAAGGCCGCAATATCTCTGTCTGCCATCACTGCAAGAAGAGCGTTCTGCGCAAGGCCCTGCTGCGCTGCAACGAATGCCGCCACGATTTCTGCCCCAATTGCCTGGATGCATGCCGCTGCTACACGCAGGGCGGATTCCGCATCGGTGGGCGGCGGCGGCAGCAAACACCCCGGCACCTATCGCTGGTCAGTGGCGCAATGCCCCAGACCTTCCACCAGCTGTAACCGGTCCGCGCCTTCCCGATTCGGGAAGATGGCTCAAGCTGCGGTTCAGCTTTAGCACCGCCGGCGTACGCACTCCTCGTACAGCCGTAGATACTCACCGGCGGGCTCCCGCCAGGAGTAATCCTTCGCCATACCATTCCGCTGAAGCCTTTGCCAGGCGCTCTTGTCTGCAAAGGTCGCGAATGCCCTGTCCAGTGCGCTCATGAATGCGGCGGGATCATACGGATAAAACTTGAAACCGGTCCCGGTGCCGGCTGCCGGATCCCACTCCTCGATCGTGTCGTCCAGCCCTCCGGTGGCATGCACCACCGGCACCGTGCCGTATTTCAGGCTGTAGATCTGGCTCAGCCCGCACGGCTCGTAGCGTGACGGCATCAGGAACATATCCGCCCCGGCTTCGATCTTGTGCGCCATGGTGTCGTCATATGCGAGTTTCACCCCGATGCGTCCCGAATACTTCTCCGCCAGCGAACGGAACAGCCCTTCGTAGTAGGGCTCGCCGGTTCCCAGCACCACCATCACCAGATCGCGTGTCATCAGCTCCGGCATCACCTCGGCCAGCAGATCGAAGCCCTTCTGTGAGGAAAGCCATGAGACGATGCCCACCACCGGCGTGTTGTCCCCACTCTTCAATCCGAAGGCGTGCATCAGGTCGCGCCGGCAATCGCGCTTACCCTGCATCCGCTCCGGCGTGTAGTGCGCGGCAATCCTGCCGTCCGTCGCCGGATTCCACTCGTCGTAATCCACGCCGTTCAGGATGCCCTTCAAATCCGCGGAGCGCTTCCGCAGCACGCCTTCCAGTCCAGCGCCCAGCTCCGGCGTCTGGATCTCCTGCGCATATCGTGGACTCACCGTGGTCAGCGTGTCGGCATAGATAATGCCGCCCTTCAGGAAATTCGCCTGCCCATAGAACTCCAGCCCATCGACGGTGAAGACTTCCCATGGCAGATCCAGCCGCTCGATGATGCTCGAAGGAAAAAGGCCCTGGTGCCCGGCGTTATGAATCGTCAACAGGCATGGCGCGCAGCGCAGTACGGGATCGAAGTAGTAGAGCGAGCGCAGCATCACCGGCACCAGCGAAGCATGCCAGTCGTGAACGTGAAACAGGTCCGGAATGCCCAGCTGCTTCGCCGCCTCGATGACCGTGCGGCTGTATAGGCCGAAGCGCTCCGCGTTGTCGCTGTACTCACCGCCCGCAGCGCCGTACAAACCTTCGCGGTCGAAGAGCTCCGGACAATCGAAGAAGTAGAACTGCACGCCGTTGCGAATGCCGCCATCCAGCACGGTCACAAAACGGTTGTAGCCATGAAATGGAATCGTGATGCTGGGAATCGCAATCCGCCGCTCCGTCATGTGCTTCTGCACCTGGCGGTAGTACGGCAGGTACACCGTCACCTGGTGTCCCTGGCGCGCCATCTCGCGCGGCAACGCTCCTACAACATCGGCCAGCCCGCCCGTCTTCGCAAACGGCACGCACTCGGAGGCCGCATACGCAATATGCATTCCCGCTCCGCCCCTCTACACTGCAGAAGCTGCCCTCGCATCATGAAGGCGGCCTGTACCCTGTCCCGTATTCTCGAAGATTCTATCGCTCAGGCGCGTCCCGCACACATTTCGGCTACAGATGGATAAAAAACCCAGGCTCGGTCAGAACTTCCTAATAGATGCAGATGCCTGCCGGCGGGTCGTTGCCGCGATGGGAAACATTGCCGACAACGCCGTGCTGGAGATCGGTCCCGGCGGCGGTGCGATCACACATCTCCTCGCCCGCGCTGCCGGGCATCTTACGCTGATCGAGTTCGATCCAGCGTTTGCCGCCGCTCTGCAGGCAGAGTTCTCCGCGACCGAAACCATCGACGTCCGCCACGCCGATATTCTTACCCTTGACCTCACCGCTCTGGCCCAGGAGCGCGGCCGCAAGCTTGCCATTGCCGGCAACCTGCCCTACTACATCACCTCGGACATCCTGCTTCATCTCGTCCACCATCACGCCGCCATCGATCGCGCAGTGCTCATGGTGCAGCGCGAGGTCGCCGAACGAGTCGCAGCCTCTCCCGGTACGCGCGACTATGGCGTGCTCAGCGCGACGATGCAGCTTTACGGCACGGTCGAGCTGCTCTTTACCCTGCCGCCAACCGCCTTCGCCCCGCCTCCCGAGGTTTATTCGAGCGTCTTCCGCTTCCATGTTCGGCCGCGATTTGACGAGCTCGGCGTCACCGCGGAAGCTTTCGTGCCATTCCTACGCATCAGCTTTGCTCAAAAGAGAAAGACGTGGGCCAACAATCTTCGCAGCGCTGGCTATAAGTCGCCCGCAATCGCAGCCGCTCTTGAAGCCGCGAGTCTCGACGCGAACGTGCGCGCGGAAGCCGTAGACCTGCCGCACATGGCTGCCGTTTACCGGGCGCTCCTGCACTCCTGACGAGAGAGAGCGGCGAGGATGTCATCCTCGCCGCTTCGTGCTGGTTTTCAAGTCAGTGGTGTTCGCCTCCCGACGGCGTGCTCACGTGTGGCGCGGGAGGAGGCGCCGACACGCGTGGTGCGGGTGGCGGAGCATACGTCCGTGGCGCGGGCATGGTCATCCGCGGTGCGGCTGGCGACATGGGTTGCGTCGGCGTTATCCGCTGCGGAGCAGACATCACCGGACGCGTTCCCACCGCCGGAGGGGCACCGCGGAAAACCGGCCGCGTCGGCGCCATCGTAGGAGGCCTCACACCTGCCGGAACGCCTCCCGGTGCAGCCTGAACCGGCGGTGCCACGCGGACAGCATTGTTGCCGCCGCCGGCAAAGCCGTAGGTGCGCGCGACCGGCGCAGTATGCGTTGCCCTCCCGCCGTAAGAGAATCGCCCGGTCGGGTTTTCCAATATCGGCAGCGGATCGACACGCTGGCCGCCGACTTGTACGGGCTGCGTGTGATGGTTGGTGACTCCACGATTGGGCAGCGTAGGCCCGCGCCGGACCGCGACAAGCCGGTTGGGCGTGCTCGGCGTACCGATATGGCCGCCCGGGATGGGACGCGGAGGTGGACGCCATCCACGGGGTGTGTTCCAGATAGTGATGACCGGCTGCCATCCTAGTCCGCACTGACCCGGCACCCAGCCCCAGCCCATGCTGTCCCAGTAGTTCCACGCGCCGCAGTGATAGGGCAGCCATCCCCACGGATATCCCGAGATCCACGTGTAGCCCCAGCCGGGATAGTTCGCCCAGTAGCCGTTGCCGTACGGATCCCAGTCTGCGGGCGCATTGCTCGGCACCCACACGTTGCCATAGCCCTCCATTGGATACCAGTCGCCGTAAGCATCCAGGTCATCCCAGCCCGGCTCGTGGGTTGCGCCGCTGGTCTCGCGCGCCGCCGTCTGCTGCTGCGCCTCCTGCGCGATCTGGTTATCGCGGTCCTGGTTCCATTGGTCCCACGTATCGCTCTGGATCGGCGCCGTCGCCACATTCGAAGCATCGTTCGCATCGAAGTGCAGGCTGTTCCCTTCCTCCACGGTCTGATCGAAGCCGGCGCTCGCCGAGGCACGTACCGTGCCGGCAAATACCGAGAGATCCGGCGCATTGTCCAGGCTCACGCGGAAGATCGAGTTGGTGACCGGCCGCGCCACCGCGGCGTTGAAGTGCAGGTCGAAGCGCTGGCCATTCGTGGTGTTCAGCTCGAAGTACCCCAGGCCAGAGACCATCGTGAGCTCGGTCGTCTCATCCCGGCTATCGGCGCCGGCCAGCTTGTCCAGCCGAAGCTCGCTGTTCGGCGTCACCCGCGCCACGCTGCCGTCGGTAAACTCCACCTCCGCCTGCCCGTCGTCGCCGGTCGCAAGCACATATCCGGAGAGCAGCGGCATGTTCGCCTGCGCCTGGTCGAACAAAGTCGCCTCACCCTGCATAACCTTGACCTGGCCCTGCACATAGCTCAACCGAACCAAAGCAGTAGCATCGGGCGCCTGCGCCAAGGCTGTTCCAGCGCCGAGTGCCCCCGCGAGCAATGCAATCATGAATCGGTGTCCACGCATCGGGTCCACCTCCTGAAGCTCAGGCCCCAGTCGCTGCTGCCTGTTCGGGTCACTGGCTCTACTGGTTAGAACACGGAATCTTACAGAAGGTCGCAGTTACTGTGGCGATGTATCTCCGGCTTTGCAATATGAAGGAACCCTTAAGATTCCTGCGTTGCAGTCTGTCGTAGCGCCCTACTTCGTGACTACGCCGCCGGCTTCGATGATCGCCAGCAGATGCCGTGCGCGTTTCTGGGCACGCTGCAGGACGGCGTCGTCCTTCACGATGGCAAACAGTGCCGGCTCGATGTTCTGCAACTCCACCGCCTGCCCGTTCTGCACCATGCCTTCGAGTGTCTCCAATTCCGCGTCTAGGCTCAGCCGTCCGTGCTCATGCTCAATCTCCAGCCGCCGGCCCGATTCCAGAGTTGCAGCAATGCCTTGCATTTCCGCGGCAAGCCACTGAATTTTAGAATCTTTACTGTAGTTGTAGGAGCAGCCGCCATGGCCGTCAGCGCCCTGATAGCCCAGCTCCTTCTTTCCGGTAAAGGCGATATGCGCGTCACCGCCCTCGCATGCCATATCGAAGAATTTCTTTGCCCGCGCGATTTCGAAGACATGCTTTGTTGTCTCCGTCGTGATCTGGATCCCGCGGTCCTGCCCCTCGCTGGGCAGCGCAGCAATATCGTCCGGAGTGGTTGGACCAGCGTCGGCGTGGAAGTGGCCCGTCCCATCCTCATGCAGCGTGATCGTGTATTTCGCCGGCTGCATCCGCGCGTCTTCAAAATGAAACGTCACCGTCGCGGGCGTCTGTGCCACGGCGCCTGTGCAAGGGAGCGTTGCCAGCCCGGCCAGAACAGCGAAGTCCACAACCCGCATCTATCGCGCCCTCACCGGTGAAATAACGCTCTGCGCCGCCAGCGTCTGGGCAGTATGAATGTGGCAGATGGCGATGGCCAGAGCATCGGCGGCATCCGCGGGTTCCGGCTCCCGCTCCAGTTCCAGCAGCCGCGCCACCATGAACTGCACCTGCTCCTTTTTCGCCAGCCCATAGCCGACAACCGAAGACTTCACGCTCAGGGGCGCATACTCCGCAATCGGCAATCCCATGTTCGCCGCGGCCAGCAGCGCGACACCGCGCACCTGCCCCAGCTTCAGCGCGGACTTTGCATTTGCGGCGAAGAAGACTTCCTCGATAGCGACCACGGCCGGATCGTGCAGCGTCATGAGCGCGGTCAGCTCGGCGTACACACGCGCCAGCCGCACCGGCAGCGGATCTTTTTTCGAGAGAACGATGCCGCCGGCGGTGATGGCCCGCAGCCTCGACTCGCGGCCGGACTCATCCACGTCCACCACGCCGTAGCCGGTGCACTCCGTGCCGCAGTCAATCCCGAAGACCCGCATGGGAGGAAGTCTACCGCGTCATGAGCATGAAACGGCAGTGCGTGTGACGGTTCTTAGCTGACGCGCGAAACGCCCTCGACCGGCGAGCTCGCCGTCGCATACAGCTTGCGCGGCATCCGTCCCGCAACGAAGCTCTCTCGCCCCGCCATCACCGCGTGCTGCATGGCCTCGGCCATCAGCACCGGGTTTTTCGCGCCCGCGATCGCCGAGTTGATCAGCACCGCGTCGGCACCCATCTCCATGGCCAACGCCGCCTCGGCAGCCGAGCCGATCCCCGCATCCACGATCAGCGGCACTTCGGTGATCATCTCTCGCAGGATGCGCAGGGTCGCCGTGTTCTGCAACCCCATGCCGCTGCCGATCGGCGCGGCAAGGGGCATCACGGCCGCGGCGCCGGCATCCACCAGCCGCTTTGCGTACACGATGTCGTCAGACGTGTACGGCAGCACGGTAAAGCCCTCCTTCACCAGCACGCGCGTCGCTTCGAGCGTCGCCTGCACATCGGGATAGAGCGTCGCCTGGTCGCCGATCACCTCTATCTTCACCCAGTCCGACAAGCCCACCTCGCGCCCCAGCCGCGCCGCGCGGATCGCCTCGTCCGCGGTGTAGCAGCCGGCCGTATTGGGAAGAAGGAAATAGCGCTGCGGATCGATGAAGTCCAGCAGCGACTCCTTGGTGCGGTCCAGGTTCACGCGGCGCACCGCGACCGTCACCATCTCCGCGCCGGAAGCCTCGATCGCCCGCTGCGTCTCCGCGCCATCCTTGTACTTGCCGGTGCCGACAATCAGCCGCGATTGAAACGCACGCCCCGCAATCACCAGTGGTTCCATGGCTCCAGTTTATCGCTAGAAAGAGAAAGGCCCGCACCATACTGGCTGCGGGCCCTTCCCGGTGATCTGTTGGAGTTGACCTGAGGCGTGCACGCTTCTCTATTTCACCCGTCTGCCTCCCAATCTGGCAGCGCGAGTTATGAAGTGGGCCTCAGCGAAAAATTTCTGGTTCGCCAGGTCTAGAGCATGAACGCCCTAAGCCTCAGTCACCTCACGTACTGTGATCGAACAACTACCGTCAGAAGTTTTCATTCGCTGGATCATCCTCCTTTCCCGTGTACTCATAAGTTAACGCCCGGCGCGCAGCGAGTCAAGAGAATGCCCTACGGCTTGGTGGCGAGAATCAGCGGAGACGGCCCGGGCGCCGGAACCGTCCGCGCATCGCGGAAACCTGCGTCGGCGAGCCATCCGCTGATTTCGTTGAAGGAATATGTGTCGCCATTATCCGTGTTCACCAGCATGTTGACAGCGAAGAACAGACCGTTCAACGGCCCTTTCCGATCATCGTTGACCAGAAACTCGGCAATGGCAATTGTTCCTCCGGGCGCGAGCGCCTGAAACACCTTTGCCAGAAGCTTGCGGCTGCGCGCTTCGCCCTCGCTGTGCAGGATGTGCCCCAGCGTGGCGACATTGTGGTCCTTGCCGAAGTCGGCTTCGAGCAGATCTCCTTCGACGAAGCGGAAGCGATCGCCCAGATGAAATTTCTCCGCCGTCTTACGGGTCACCGGCAGAACGACGGCCCAGTCCACCGCCGTCACGCGCACTCGCGGCGAGCTCTGCGCAAGCGCAATGCCCCACACTCCGGAGCCTGCCGCCAGATCCAGCACCCGCACCGGCTCGCCGGCATCGCCGAAGTCGAGCACCTGAGCCAGTGCCTGGGCCGCCGGGTAGCTCGTCGGAAAAATGTCCGAAACGAAATTCTGAAAAAACTCCGCGCCGGCCCCTTCCTCATTGACGGATCTTTCCGGTTTACCGCTTTTGACAATCTCAGTCAGGCGCAGCCATTTGGGAATCAGGTCCTTGCTGCCGTGGCGAATCATGCCGCCTATGAAGCTGGGCTTGGTGCTGACCAGGAAGGCCGCACTCTCGGCCGTCAGCGAGTAGCGCCCCTGCGCGTCCTTGGCGAGGAATTCTAGCCCGACCAGAGCATTCATAATCGCCGAAAGCCCGCGGCTCGATGCGCCCGTCGCCGTCTCGACTTCAGCAAGAGTCTTCGGACCTGCGTCGAGTACGTCGAAGACGCGATTTCGGACGGCAGCCTCAAGAACAAGCGGAGGCACGTAACCCCACGCAAATTGCATGATGCGTTCAGGCGTGACGGAAGCTCCAACAGAAGATGTCATTCGATTCCCCTTCTACTCGGATAGAAATGCAAGCTAAGCAGGAAGTGCCTGGGGAAGCACCCGGATAACCGCAGCGAGTGTATCAACACCAGCGTCCACTTCGTTGAGCGCAGTCGCGGTCGCCATCATCACCGGATTAGCGGAGGCGGATCTGCGCGGTGTGCGCGCCTGCGACTGGGTATACAGCGCATTCTCGCTCATGCCAGCGCGTGAAAATATTCGTCGCGTTCCACCAAGTCCAGGGGCCTGCCGAAGAGCTGGCCCAATCGCTCCGCCGTCAGCAGATCACGCTTCGTCCCATCTCCTGCGATGCGCCCTTCACGCATCAGGATCACGCGATCGATCTCCGGCAGCACGTCGGGCAGATGATGCGTCACCAGCAGGAGTCCGGTTCCCTGCTGCGCGAGCCGCCGCAGCGTCTCACGCAGCTCGCGTTGTGCCCGCAGGTCCAGCGCATTGGAAGGCTCGTCCAGCAGCAGCATCTCCGGGCGATGCACCAGCGCTCGCGCAATCATGATGCGCCGCGACTCGCCCGCGGACATTTCGCCCACCGGCTTCGCGGCAAGATGCGTGGCCTCCATCAGCTCCATCGCCTCCGCGGCGCGCTCGCGCATCTCTGAAGTGACCACGAGGTGCGGCCACAAGGTCGAGCTGGCAAAGAATCCCGACACCACCGCGTCTCTCCCCGGGGTGTGCGCGGTGCTCGGCCCCGGCATATCCGCGGAGACAACACCGAGCCGCTTGCGCAGGTCCTCGACCACCCAGCGCTCGCGTCCAAAAATCTTCACGAACGAGCCTTCGCGCGCCAGCGGATAGCACTCGCAGGTCAGCACCTTGATCAGACTCGACTTGCCGCACCCGTTCGGCCCCAGAACCACCGCGTGCTCACCGCGCCCGATTGCGATGTTGATCCCGTGCAGCACCACAGTTTCGCCGCGTGCCACGTGCACGTCGCGCAACTCTGCAAACCACCCCGCCCTCTCATCCGTGAGGCTCATCATTACTTGTTAGAGTAAAAGCTTCATGGACACAATCTCCGCCCTGCCCCGTGGATTTCTCTGGGGAGCCGTGCGCGCCGGGATCAAAGCCAGCGGCCGCCCCGATCTCTCCGCCATCGTCGCGCCCGCGACAGCGACCGCAGCCGCCCTCTACACCACGAACAAAATCCAGGCCGCACCACTTCTCGTCGATCGCCGTCATCTCGCCGCAAATGCCGGCCGCGTCCACACCGTGCTTATCAACGCCGGCAACGCCAACTGCGCAACCGGTGATGCCGGCCTCGCGGCGGCAGAGCAATGCTGCGCCGCCGCTGCAGAGGTCTTCGGCTGCGCGCAGGAGTCCGTCTTCCCGTCGTCGACCGGCATCATCGGCGTGCCGTTGCCGGTCGAAAAAATTCGCGCGGCGCTCCCGGCGCTGCGCGAGGCGCTTGGCGACACCGAGCAGCACTTGGCCGCCATCGCCGACGCCATGATGACGACCGATACCAGGCCCAAGACCGCCTTCACCACCGTTGAGATCAGTGGCGCGCCGGTGCGCATCGCCGGCATCGCAAAGGGCGCAGGCATGATCCACCCGCAGCTCGCCGCGGCGCCGCACGCCACCATGCTGGTCTATCTCTGCAGCGATGCCGCTGCGGAGGCCGCGCTGGTCCAGCGGCTGCTCGAAGAAGCCGCCGAGACCAGCTTTAACCGCATCTCGATCGACGGCGATACCTCCACCAACGACACCGTACTGCTGCTCGCCAGCGGCGCATCTGGAGCGACCCTCACTGAGAGCAACTCCAGCAGCTTCGCAACCGCACTTACCGAGGTCTGCACCTCACTCGCGAAGCAGATCGTTGCCGACGGCGAAGGCGCCACCCACCTGGTTGAGCTGAATATTCGCGGCGCGGCTTCCGACGCCGACGCGCTCCGCGTTGCCAAAGCCATCGCGCATTCGCCCCTGGTAAAAACCGCGTGGGCAGGCAGCGATCCCAACTGGGGCCGGCTCATCGCCGCCGCGGGCTACGCCGGCGCGCAGGTCGATCCCGCGCGCATCGCCATCCATCTGGGCGATCTGCTCATCTGCGAGCGCGGCGGCCGTTCGGCCGGCTTCGACGAAGCTGCAGCACACCGCTATCTCAGCCAGCCGGAATTCGCGGTCCACATCGATCTCGGCCTCGGCAGCGGCGTTTGTCGCTTCTGGACTTGCGATCTCACCCGCGAGTACGTCTCGATCAACGCCGATTACTCCACCTGAGCCGCTCGCGTGACAATGATCGGCGACATTTCGCGCGCAGGATTTTTCTTCAAGCGGACGCTGCAACGAAAGTAGTGCATGCCGTGCAACCGTAGATAAACACTGCATGAACCGCGTGCGCGGCGCTCTTGTGCACAGGCTTATGCACATTTCTGTTGAAATCCCGCGTTGCGCGTTTGAACGAGCTGTGGCACCCTGACCATTTCGCAAAAGCTGCTGGCACGGAAGCTGCTGCACCAGCCGGATCGGAACCGAACGCGTCCTCAGAGAGTATCCCTGCACAGCACGTTCGCGTCCTCCACATACAGGCTGCGAAAAGGTGCTCTACAATCGTCTGCAGCCGGCTTCACTCGTTCTTCCCCACTCGAGGACCACTGCTGAACATGCCCACACCCAGCGCGGCCGCCGCCGCACCTGCTCCCCTCATCTCCAACGAACAGTTTCGGAAGCTCTACGTCACGCTGCTTCGCACCCGTCTGCTCCGTGAACGAAACCGTATCAGAACGCCATCCGCTCCGTTGGTAGCCCGCGAGGCAATCGTCACTGGAACAGTGACGCATCTCACCGATGGGGACGCCGTGATGCCTGTGGCCGGCGACCGGCTCGCAGCACTGGCGCGCGGCCACGCTCTGCGCCGCATATCAGCCGACGGTCCGCTTCCCGGCATGCTGGCATCCGCACCCGCGGCGGAAGCCCGCTTCGCCATCGCAACCGGCTACGCCATGGCGCGACAGGGCGCAGGCGGGATCACGCTGGCTTTCAGCGGTCCCGGCATCGCTTCTCTCGATGCGTTCGAGCCCGCTCTAGCCTATGCCGCGAAACACAAGCTGGGGATCGTCTTCATCATCGAAACCGCAGCCGACGCTGACGTCAGCAGCGCGCGGCACACCGAACCGCTCGGCCTTTACGGCATCCCGGTCGATGGCAACGACGTAATCGCTGTCTATCGTGTCGCGCAGGAGGCGATTCACCGTGCCCGGCGCGGCGTTGGGCCCACGTTGATCGATTGCAAGCCCTGGCCGCTGGCTCGGAAGCAGGACGGTCCCGCCGATCCCGTGCGCCGCCTTGAGCAGGCGCTCGAACGCCGCGCCCTGGCAACAGCCAAATTGAGAGAACGCACTCTCGCCGCTTTCCGCCGCGAGCTCAGCGCTGCAAAGCCAAAGGGACGATGAGCCGTTTCCTATAACGGCTCGTCATTTCAACCGGAGCGTAGCGAAATTTCACCGTCATCTCGACCGGAGCCGTAGCGCGAAGCGTCACCGGCGAAGTGGAGCGATCTGCTTTCCAAGGCCGCCCCACCTACAACTTCACGCGCAAATCCCCGCCGCTCATCTCCGCCGGCTGCTCGAGGCCCAGCATCGCGAGCACGGTAGGCGAGATGTCCCTGAGCGAACCGCCTTGGCGCAGACGGTATTGCGCCGCGTCTTCGCTCACCAGCACAAAGGGCACAGGATTGGTCGTGTGCGCCGTATGCGGTCCGCCACTCACCGGGTCCACCAGCATTTCTGCATTGCCGTGGTCTGCCGTGATCAGCATGGAGGCGCCCGACTGCCGCAGCGCCGTATAGATCTGCCCCAGACAGGCGTCCACCGTCTCCACGCCGCGAATCGTCGGCTCCAGCTTGCCCGAATGTCCCACCATGTCCGCATTGGCGAAGTTCACCACGACCAGCTGGAAAGCCGTATCTGCCACTGCCTTGGTGACAAGATCCGCGATGCCCTGCGCGCTCATCTCCGGCGCCAGGTCGTAAGTCGCTACCTTCTGCGAAGGCACCATCTGCCGGTCTTCACCCGGAAATTCCTTCTCGATGCCGCCGTTAAAGAAATATGTGACGTGCGCGTACTTCTCCGTCTCCGCCACGCGCAGGTTGCGCAGTTGCGCGGCGGCCAGCCGGTTCGCCAACAGGTTCTCCATCGACTCCGGCAGCAGAATCATCGGCACTTTGAAGAGCTTGTCGTACTGCGTCATGGACAGGTAGTGCAGCTTCTTCGGCAGCTCCGTCCGAGGAATGGCTTTGTCCAGGTCCTCCGCGCCGGGCAGCTCGCGGCCGCCGTCGGCTGTCAGTCCGCTCTCCCGCGCCAGCACGCGCGTGATCTGCCGCACGCGGTCAGCGCGATAGTTGAAGCAGATGCACGAATCCTCATCGCGAATCCGAGTCACCGGTGCTCCCGCGGCATCGGTCACAACGAACGGAATAACGAACTCGTCCGTCACCCCCTGGCTATAGCTCTCTTTCACGCGCGCTATCGCATCGCGATGCAAGCCGCCCTCAGCCGTGCCTTTCACCATCGCGTCGAAGGTAAGCCGCTCACGCTCCCAGCGCCGGTCGCGGTCCATGGCATAGTAGCGGCCGCTCACCGTCGCCAGCTTGCCCACGCCGATCTCCTCAATCGCGCGCTCGAGTCTCGCCAGATATCCGACGCCGCTGGTCGGCAGCGTGTCGCGCCCATCGAGGAATGCGTGCACGTATACACGCTCAGCCCCTCGCATCTTTGCGGTCCGCAGCAGCGCGTGCAGATGCGCCTGCTGCGAATGCACCCCGCCGTCCGAAAGCAGGCCCAGCAGATGCAGTTGTCTTCCGCCCTCGCAGGCGCGGTCAATCGCGCGGACAATCTCCGGATGCTCGTAGAAGCTGCCGTTCGCAATCATCGCGTCTATGCGCGTGATGTCCATGGAGACGACGCGCCCCGCGCCGATGTTCAGGTGGCCCACCTCGCTGTTGCCCATCTGCCCATCCGGCAGTCCGACAAAATGTTCCGAAGCATGCAGCAGCGTGTTCGGATACTCGCGCAGCAGCCGGTCGTAGTTCGGTTTGCGTGCCTTGGCGATTGCATTGGCTTCGCGCTCCGCGCGATATCCCCAGCCATCCAGAATGGCCAGCACCAGCGGTCGTTGCATTTTGCTTCCCTTCATGAATCCTTTCGTCTCTGCTTCAAATGTATGGCATCGATCGTTCACTGCGCAGGAGCGCTCGTGAGCCCGCGGCAATACTGCGCATGGGGCAGGAGCCGGTAGATCGCAAACTCCCGCGCATCTTCGCCTGCCCTCCCACCCGGCACTCGCTCGATCAGGCGTTCGAGCGCCGAGGGCTGCTCCCACGGATTGGAGTAGTTCGCCACGCGCTCCGGCGTCGCATACGGCGTTGGCGGCAGCGGCTGACTTTCTTTGCCGGCTGGCCATATCAGGAAGGCTGGCGCGTGGCAGGCATCGCGCATCGGCGCAGGCAGCCCCGGATGGCCCGGCGTACTGGCGCGGCCCGAGCTAGACCAGTCCACCGGATGCCGGTAGTCGGCTCCGACCGCCAGCGACGGATAAAAATAGCGGCCGGGAAGGCCGTACACCACGCTTCCCGGCGGAATATTCGCGCGCAGCTCCTGTTCCACCAGCCTGGGATTGCTCTCGCCCCAATGCGTCAGCGCAGGCATTTCTCTGGCGGCCCGTAACGTAACCATGAAAAGACATAATGCGAATCCGATGGCCCGCGCCACCTGCATGCGACGGCCCGGCGCAGCTTCGGTCCAGGTACACAGCGCAGCAATCTCGATCAGAAATCCCCAGTAGGCAAACATATTCAGGGACCGCGCGGTCAGAAGCAGCGCTGCGGTAAGATTCAACAACGCAACCGCCAGCAACCAATGCTGGAAGCGTGCGATCCGGCGCCAGCGTCCAAGATCCACCAGGCCGATGATGAACAGAAGCGCGCCGAAGTAGACCACCTGCGTCAGAGCGTGTCCGAAGCCCCATTTGCCGCCCATTAACGGGCTCACGTCCACTGCATCCCCGGCGCTGGCATGGCGCACACCGGCGACAAAGCTCCAGATCGTCATCCGGAGAGGCAGCAGGATCAGCGACCACACGACAAGAGAGCTGGCCGCTACGATCGCCATCGCCCGTATCCTGCCGCCCATAACGCGCAGCGGCAGAAGCAGCACCATGAAGAAGATCAAAGGCCACACCCGCGGCGTGGTCGATGCGGCAACGCCGAGCAGTGTCCCGAGTGCGACGCATCGCCCGAGCGGAATGGCTGCCGATTCCCCCTCCGCGCTGTCCGTAGCGGCAACCGCCAAAGCCAGCACTACGAGCGCCAGCGTCCACGAATCCGGCCTACCGGGCAGAGAGAGCCCGAAGCTGAAAGTGATCGACAGGGAGCAGAACAGAGCCGCACCCATCGCAACGGCCCAGGAGCGGCGAAGGCGATAGAACAGAATGGCAATCGATGCGAGATAGGCAGCGTCTCCGGCGAAGGTGAAGCTTCGCCACGTCCGCATGGAGAAGCCGAACACCTTCAGCACCGCGGTCGCAAACCAGAATATGGTGGGGCCGTAGAACCGAAGCGGGCTCACCGGAGCCGCATAGTCAGCCAGGACCGACGGCACACCGCCCTTGTGCCGCAGCATCGAAAGACAGGTGGAAACCCAATAGATTTCGTCCTCCCATCCCTGATGTATGCGGATAACAGGAATGTAGGCAAGCAGCAGAACCAAAACCGTTGCGGCCGCACACAGAACCGCGCACCGGTCGCGCCGAACCGATGCCTTCATCAAACCCTTCTCTCCAATATCAGTCCTTTGGGACGCGCTCTGCGGCCATCCCATTCGAAGCGCGCATAGCGTTCACACGGTAGATAGTACAGTAGTGGGACGCATGCAGCCTGCGGTTAGCACGTCCCCCCACGCCACCAATCATCGCTCCTGGAGCCTGCGACGAATCACCTCCGGCTCGTCTTGGATTCCGGAGATCGATGGCTTGCGCTTTGTCGCGATAGCCCTGGTCGTGCTCTTTCATCTCGCTGCCCAGGTCAGTGCGAAAAGCCACATCACGTTCACCAGGCATGATTGGTATGCCGGCCTGTTCGGGTTTTTCGAACGCGGCGACATTGGCGTACGCATCTTCTTCGTCATCAGCGGCTTTATCCTGGGCCGGCCATTCGCGCGCCATTATCTGCTCGGCCACGCGCGCCCTTCGCTGCGCAGTTACTATCTTCGACGGCTCACCCGCCTGGAGCCGCCCTATCTCCTCAATATCGCCGTTTGCGCGATTGTCATCGTGCTCTATGCCCACCTTCCGGTACGCCAGGTATTTCCCCACTTCGCGGCAAGCGCGCTCTATCTGCACGGGTTCTTCTTCCGCGACTCCATGGTCATCAACCCGGTAGCCTGGACGCTCGAAATCGAGGTGCAGTTCTATCTTCTGGTGCCGCTGCTCACGCTTATCTTTCTGGTGCGCAACCGCTGGCTGCGGCGCAGCGCGCTGACCGCCATCTCAATAGCGATCCCTGCTGCGCTCGAAGTCTTCATCTCCGGCAGGATCAGCAGCCATTCTCATTTCTGGGCGACCATCGGCTGGCTGCTGCAATACTTCCTCGCCGGTATGCTGCTCAGCGATATCTATGTCACCGAGATGCCCTCATGGCGGCAGTCATGGATATGGGACGTGGTCAGCGGCGCCGCGTGGTACATCCTGCTCTTCACCGGACATGGGCCGCTCTATGCGGTGGAACCGCTTCTGATCGCGCTCGCATTCGTGGGCGCATTTCGCGGCGTGCTCCTCCACCGACTCCTCACCATCGAATGGATCGCCATCATCGGCGGCATGTGCTACTCCATCTATCTCTGGCACTTCTTCGTCATCGCGCTGGTCTTTAAAGCCAGCCGCCATCTGCTACTTACCCACGACCTGCTGGGCGACTTCCTGGTGCAGAGCGTTGTCATCCTGCCCTGCATCCTCGCCTTCTCGGTCGCCTATTTCGTACTCATCGAGCGGCCCTGCATGGATCCGGCGTGGCCGCAAAAACTTCGGGCCGCCTTGAGCAGAAGCTCACGACGGCCCGAAGCTGCGTAACGCGTTTTCTCTTAGCGCTGCGGCTTTGTGGCGGACGGCGGCGGAGTAGCCGGCCCCGGCGTGGTGGAGGGTGATGCGGACTGTCCTGGTGCTGACTGCCCGGGTGCTGACTGTCCGGGTGCCATCTGTCCGGGTGCCCCGCTTCCGTTACCCGGCCCACCCGCACCCTGGGGCGGATGCTCTTCCTGGTACTTCTTCTGCGCCGCTTCGATTTCCGGGCGATGCTTTTCGATCGCGTCCCGGCCCAGCTGGCGGCCCTTCTGCTGCGATGCCGCTACGCTCTCGCCCAGCAGCGGCGGCATGGACTGCAGCACGCGCTTGCCCGCCGGTGTGCGATAGAACACCAGCGCCTTCTCCGCATCCTCCTGCGAAAGGTACTTCGCATAGATAGGCTGCATCAGCGCGGGATAGTCGATGCTGCTGACGTTCGATTGCACGTCGGTCCAGACATCCTCCGGGATGAAGGGCGCTTGCTGTTTGTTCATCGCGATCATCTGCGACCAGTTGCTGTCTTCAATCTTCTTGTAATTCATAAGATCCAGCAGTTCGCGCGTCTGCGCCAGCGTGATCGGATGTTCGGGTGGCGCGGGCTGCCCGGGCGTCAGCGAACCGATTTTGCGATTCGACGGTGCCGTCGCAGCCGACCCGCTCGGTGTCTGCGGCTTGGCTGCTGCACCGCCGGATGTCGTGCTGCTCTGGGCGAAGGCGCGGCGTGCCGCCATCGGCGACAGCAGCAGGGCGCCGCCCAATAAAACTGCAGGGAATACGGTAGGAACAAACTTCATCAGAACACTCTTTCCTGCGCAGTGGATTGCACGGCGCGTAGCTATTCGTTAGTCACAATTCACAGACTCGATGCCGAGGAACTCTGCCGCCTGTCCCAGTTCCTCTTCGATCCGCAGTAGCTGGTTATACTTGGCAATTCTGTCCGTGCGCGAAGCCGAGCCGGTCTTGATCTGACCAACCCCAGTCGCCACCGCCAGGTCCGCGATAAACGTGTCTTCCGTCTCGCCGCTGCGGTGTGAAATGACCGACGTGTAGCCATACCGCCGCCCCAGTTCGATCGCCTCCAGCGTCTCGCTCACAGTGCCAATCTGGTTGACCTTGATCAGGATCGAATTGCCTACTCCTTCGTCGATTCCCTTCTGCAGACGGTCTGTATTCGTAACAAATAGATCGTCCCCGACAAGCTGCACGCGACCACCCAGCTTTTCGGTCAGCAGCTGCCAGCCCTTCCAGTCGTCCTCCGCCAGGCCGTCTTCGATAGAGATGATCGGGTACTGCCGCGCCCAATCGCTATAGAAGTTCACCATCTCTTCACTCGTCTTCTCGCTCTTGTCTGACTTCTTGAAGACGTACTTGCCGCTGGCTTTGTCGAAAAATTCGCTCGATGCCGGATCTAGCGCCAGCGCAACGTCCTCGCCCGCCTTGAACCCGGCCTGCTCGATCGCTTCCAAAATCACTTCAATGGCTTCGACGTTCGACTTCAGCGAAGGCGCAAATCCGCCCTCGTCACCCACGGCGGTGTTGTAGCCCCTCTTCTTCAGCACGCCTTTCAGCGTATGGAAGACCTCCACGCCCCAGCGCAGCGCGTCCGAAAAGCGTTCCGCGCCGACCGGCATAACCATGAACTCCTGGAAGTCCACGTTGTTGTCCGCGTGCGCGCCGCCGTTGATGATGTTCATCATCGGCGTCGGCAGAATGCAGGCGTTCACCCCGCCCAGGTAGCGGTAGAGCGGCAGCTTCACCGCCGCGGCCGACGCGCGCGCGCAGGCCATCGAGACCGCAAGGATCGCGTTCGCGCCGATCCGGCCCTTGTTCTCCGTGCCGTCCAGCGAGATCATCGTGGCATCGATCAGCCGCTGGTTCGCCGCATCCATGCCCGTCAGCTCCGGCGCCAGGATGCTCTCCACGTTCTCCACTGCCTGCAGCACGCCCTTGCCCAGGTAGTGCGACTTGTCCCCATCGCGCAGTTCTACTGCTTCGTGCTCGCCCGTCGAGGCGCCGCTCGGCACGGCCGCGCGGCCAATTGCGCCGCCGTCCAATACCACGTCTGCCTCTACTGTCGGGTTTCCGCGTGAGTCAAGAATCTCCCGCGCATGTATCTGCGCAATCTCCGTCATATCGCTCCTTGTGATCTGGTGCCGCAAGCGGTCGTTCAACTTCGGGCGGCGGTCTACCGGAATCGGCTCGCCGGTCGCCCCGCCAATCATGCTGATCCAATTGCTCATCGGTTGTGTCGGTTAGAAATTCGCGAGTTCCTTCGGTCCCGGCAGCGATAGCGATCGAACACCGCCGAGGGGCAACTTCAAAAGTCTAACAAAGCAACGGGCACAGATCGACGCACCCCTGGCAACGCCGGCTATTCCGCTGCCTTCGGCTCCCCGCCCGCATTCCACCTGGGAACGAAGTCGCTGTCTGCCAGCCAGCGCACCGGCGCCACCAGAGACTGGATCGCCGCCGTCATGAAGGGAATGTCCAGATGCTGCAGATCGTCGTTGGGCTGGTGATAAGTCGGTGGCGTACCCCAGCCCGCCGCGGTATGCGCCACCACGCCCTTGAGCGCGAGCGCGTAATTGTCCGAGCGCTCAAAGAAATGCTGCTCCGGATACGGATCAGGCCCCACCAACGCTCCATGCTCCTTCAACGCCGGTCCCAGGTTCGAGCGCTCCCACCCGGTCAGCAGCAGCACGCCTTTGGGCATCTTCGGATCCTGGTTGCCGATCATTTCGAACTCCAGATTCGCTACCAGATCCGTCAGCGGCACGGGAGGATGTTCGCCGAAATACGTCGATCCCAGTTCGCCGGCCTCCTCGCTGCCGTAGCAGACAAACAGAACGCTGCGCTTGAGCGGCGCTCCCGTCGCCAGGGCATGGGCCAGCTCCAGCACCGCCGTTGTACCCGCAGCGTCGTCATTCGCGCCGTTGTAGATCCCGTCGCCGTTCACCGGCGGCCGCGTGCCCAGGTGATCCAGGTGTGCGCTCAGCAGTATCGTCCCTGCCTTTGCATCGGTACCCGGCAGATAGCCAATCGCGTTGTAGGTGAAGCGGGGCGCGCTCTGCGGAGCCGCGTGGACAATCAGCGAGACCGTCTCGCCATCCTTCACGCTCTCCAGCCTGGTCATGGCTTCCGCTGAGAGCGCCGCAAGCGTCAAGCGGTGATGATTCGCGGGAGCGTCCGCCAGCCGCATCGAGATGCGTGGCTTCCCGCCAAGCATCTCCATCATCTTCTGCGTGGATGCGTCTTGCGCCACCAACACTACCGCCGCGCCGCCGCGGTAGAGCGGCCGTAATGACTGCATCGCTCCGTCACCCGCCTGGAGATGCTCCACCAGCACCACGGAGCCGGGTGTCACTTTTGCGTGCGCAGCATCCTTCGCCTCCAGGCGCACCAGAGGCCCGCTCGCTGGCTGTCCACTGGCCACAAGCAGGTGAAAGTCTCTGTCTTCCGCCAGAGTCGCGCTGCCCGCGCTGATGGTTGCGTGTCCGTCCAGAATCGGCTGGACTACCTCCGCGCGCTGGATATACCCGCTCATGCCTGGCGCGGTCTTCAGTCCATAACCAACAAACTCACTCGCGACGTACGTAGCGGTCACTTCTTCGTCGTGTGTCGCGCTGCCGCGGCCCTGCATGGCATCGCTGGCCAGAAATTCTTCGTGCGCCCTGACCCAATCGGGCTGCACCGTCCATGCGCTGCTCGCGCTCTGCGCAACGACGCTCGGCGCGGCCGCCATGAGAAACGTGCCGCAAATCACCCACTTCCAATCCTTCAGGCGCACACGCCCTCCCATGAGCAAGCTCCGAAGCTGTCGCGCCAAGCGATGGCGCCGCCCTCGAACTATACACATAAATCGTGTATCTTTACACATGGGGAAAGCATGAGGACGAACATCGAAATTGACGATCAGCTTATCCGGCAGGCGATGCGCAGCACGGGAACTCACACCAAGCGAGCAGCCGTCGAAGCCGGATTGCGTCTCCTTGTAAGAACCCACGCGCAGAGCGGCATCCGTCGCCTTCGTGGCAAAGTACGCTGGGAAGGCGACCTCGACGAGTCGCGCTCAGGCCGCACGACAGAGTAGCCGCCTCCGTGACAATTGTTGACACCACAGTCTGGATCGATTATCTGGGCGGAGCTGTAAACCCGCACACCAGCTGGCTCGATCGCGAGATTCAATCCCAGCCGCTCGGTCTGACGGACCTCATCCTTTGCGAAATCCTGCAAGGTATCCGCGACGAAACAACATTCAGGCACGCTCGGCGCGAACTGCTGAAGTTCACCGTCTTCCGTACTGGCGGAGAAGACCTGGCGATAGCCTCAGCGCAGAACTACCGCGCACTCCGGGAGCGCGGTCTTACCATCCGCAAAACGATCGACTGCCTGATTGCGACCTTTTGCCTTCTTGAAGGACATTCTCTGCTTCACCGCGACCTGGACTTCGACGCCTTCGAACAGCACCTCGGACTGCGTGTGATCCATCCCTGACTGACTTGGACCTAAACCGTCGGTTGCCCTCAATACCGCGCCACCTCAGGATCCACATTCCGAGCCCAGGCATCGATACCGCCGCGCAGCGATTGCGCCTGCTCAAATCCCTGGTTCCGCAGCCAGTTAGCCACGTTTAGCGAGCGCACCCCATGGTGGCAGATCACAACGATGCGGCCATCCGGGTCCAGTTCGTTGTGGGCCCGCGCCGGGACTTCGCCCATTGGCATCGCGTGCGCCCCGGGAAATCCTATGGAACTTATCTCCCATGGCTCGCGCACATCCAGCAGAAAAGGCAGGCTTTCGCCTGTGAGCATCGCCTTCAGCTCCTCGGGAGCGACTTCAAGGTCTAACATAGATAGAAGAAGGATGTATCCGCCGCTCCAGAGGTTTGACCCATTTCGGTAAGGGGCTCATTTCTACACGTGTTCCAGTGGTAACCAGGCTGGATTTGCGTGATACAAACGTGACACTATTTCCGAGAAAAGAGCAGTAGATAATGGCAGGTGAGAAGGTACTGATCGTAGAAGACGAGCTCCATGCATTGATGGGGCTTGCTGAACTGGTCTCCGGCTGGGGATATCGGACGGAGACCGCCCGCGACGGCGCTGAAGCGCTCGATAAAGTTATAGCGTGGCAGCCGGGCATCGTTGTAACGGATATGAAGATGCCGCGTATGGACGGCATCGAGCTGCTGAACCGGCTCACGGAACTCCCCGACAAGCAGTGCGTCATCCTGCTTACCGCGCAGGGCTCCATCGACCGCGCCGTAGAAGCGATGAAGCTGGGCGCCTACGACTTCATCCAGAAACCCGTCGATCCCACGCGCCTCAAGATGATCCTGGCTAACGCCTCGCGTATGCGCGAAACCGAGCAGGAGCTGGACTTCACACGTCGCAAGCTGCGCGAAAAAGGCGTCCTCGGTTCCCTCGTCGGCTCCTCGAAGAAGATGCAGGACATCTTTGCGCTCATCGAGCGCGTCGCGCCTTCCACCGTTTCGGTCCTGATTACCGGCGAGAGCGGCACCGGCAAGGAGGTGGTCGCGCGTACCCTGCACGAGCTGAGCCCGCGCAAGACCAGGCCCTTTGTGGCAGTCAACTGCGCCGCTATCCCGGAGACGCTGATCGAAGCCGAAATCTTCGGCTATGAGAAGGGCGCCTTCACCGGCGCCATCGAGCGCAGCCCCGGCTGCTTTGAGCTGGCTGAGGAAGGCACGCTTCTACTGGACGAGATCGGCGAAATGCCGGTCGGCACGCAGGCCAAGTTGTTGCGTGTCATCGAAGAGCGCAAGCTCCGCCGCCTGGGCGCGAAGATTGAGAAGACCACCAACGTGCGCGTCCTCGCGGCCACCAACAAGGATCCCCGCGAGGCCGTGGACGATGGCCACCTTCGTGCCGATCTCTTCTACCGCCTGAACGTCTTCAACATTCATATGCCACCGTTGCGGGAGCATAAGGAAGACATCCCGGCGATCCTGGAAGCCATCCTGGCCGATATGAACGAGAAGCACGAACGGGCCGTCACCGGCGTGGACAAGGAGATGCTCGCACGCCTGATGAGCCACGACTGGCCGGGCAATGTCCGCGAGCTCCGCAATACCATTGAGCGTGCGGTCATCCTCTGCGGCGAAGGCCAGCTCGAGTCACGTCATCTGCCTCCCGGCTTCGGCGAGCGCGTCATGCGTCCCAGTGCGGACGATGCCGCCAATGCAAATTCCGTCCAGGTCGAGGTGGGCGCTACGGTCGATGAGGCGGAGCGGCTGCTCATTCTCAAGACCCTCGAATCCACCCGCAACAATAAGACACGGGCCGCGGAAATCCTGGGCATCAGCCTGAAGACTCTGCATAACAAACTCAAGGAGTATGGCAGCGCCTCATTTGCTGCCAACGAGAGCGTCGAAGAGCGCGTATAAGCAGTTTTCATGAAGATTGCAAGGCTCGTATCCGCTCCTGACCCGGCAGCCTGGAAACACACATAGCTTCAAAAATCGGCCTCAACGGCTGTAAACGTAAGATTCCTGCAGAATTAGCTCGACCGTTGTATTGCCTTGCGGTTCCTCGTGAGATACAACCCGCTCAGGCCCTCGTTCGGGACGCCTTCTGCAGGAAAACTACTCAAGCTCGCCACCCCCGAGGCTGAGTTCCTGTTTCAGGGGTCGCAACCGCAACGGGTACCATAACCTGAGCCCCCATGCGCCTGAAGACAAAACTAGTGCTCGCCATCACCGGACTTGTCTTTCTGGTCGTGACGGTTTTGTCCTGGCTCTTCCTCGAGCAGCTGCTCGCCCAGCGCATCAGCCAGTCCTATACCGCCAACGACATGGTGGCGCGCCAGATCCTCTACAGCACCGGGCTTGCTCTGAATACCGGGCTGCGAGGCCGCCCGATCGACGCGAACGACCCTTCCGCCCTGCGCTCTGCCGTTTCCGAGGTCCTGCAGCATGACGAGGGCCTGAACGGGCTGCTCAGCTCGGTCAATCGCTACGCGCCGACCGTCTTCGACGTCGCGATCGCGGACCGCGACGGCAAGGCGCTGCTGAGCACGGATCCCACCCAGGACAACGTCGCCCTGCCTGACCGCGAAGATTACGCCGTGCTCCAGCACGCCGGCGTCATCACCACCATGCGGGCCGTCTTCGGGCCGCCGCGCAACTACAACATTGTGCTGCCGCTGGAACGCACACTTCCCAGTGGACAAAAAGTCTCGTTTCTCACCATACGGGTCGGCATCCGTACCACCTTCCTGCGCAATGTCTTCGCGCCCTGGATCTGGGCTTCGCTCACCTTCACCGGCATCGCCATCCTGTCCTCGCTGATCATCGCGGCCCTGCTCGCCAATCTCGCTCTCCAGCCCATCGAGCAGATCAATCTGCGCCTCGACACTCTGGAACACGCGGGGTTCGAGCAGGACGGCTTCGAGGCTCGACCAGCCGAAGCGGCGGAACTACCCGCCCCAAAGGAAGGGCGGCTGATCCGCCCCTCTGCGCTCATCGGGCCTTCCACCGAGGACACGGTAGTCCAGGTCTCGGACAAGATCGAACGCATCGGCCGCCGCATGCGCAACGTGGAAGAGGTCTTCTCCGCCATGAAGGAGAACCTCGACTCCATCATGTCCAACCTGCAGGACGGCATCCTGCTCTTTACCGCAGAAGGCCGTGCCGCCCTGGTGTCCGATTCTGTCGAGCGCTTCCTCGGCATCCCGCGGAGCCATCTCTTCGGCAACTCACTGGCCGGCATCTTTACGCTGGAGACAAAACTCGGCCGCCTGGTGCGCGACGCCTTCGATACCGGCCGCGCGCTCGATCAGGAGGAGATCGAAACCGAAACCGGCCGACGCGTCCAGGTCTCGCTGGACTTTGTGATGGATCAGGAGTCGGCGCCGGGCGCTTCCCTGGGCGCCTTACTGACCCTTCATGACCTCGAATCGGTTCGCGAACTGGAGAGCGAGCTCGAACTCTCCCGCCGCCTCGCCTCCATCGGCCGCCTCACCTCCGGCGTCGGCCACGAGGTCAAGAACCCCATCAACGCCATCGTGGTGCACCTGGAACTCCTCCGCAACAAGCTCTCCGGCCCCGATGCGCGCGCCATGCGTCACCTGGAGATCATCGAAAGCGAGATTCAGCGCCTTGATCGCGTCGTTCAGACTCTGGTCGACTTCTCCCGGCCGGTCGAGCTTCAGCTCAAGGAACAGGATCTGCGCCGCGTCGTCTCCGGGGTCCTTATGCTGGCCTCCGCCGAGTTGGAAACCCATAACGTTCACGTCGCCCCGCACATGCCCGAGCGGCCCCTGATAGCCAAGGTTGATGCCGATCTCATCAAGCAGGCCATCCTGAATGTCGTCCTGAATGGCGCCCAGGCCATGGCCCAGGGCGGAGAGCTGCACGTAAGCCTGCGGGAGGAAGGCCGGATGGCCGCCATCGAGATAGCCGACAGCGGCAGCGGTATCCCGCCTGACATCCGGAACAAGATCTTTGACCTTTACTTCACTACCCGCAAGGACGGAAGTGGTATTGGCCTGGCCATGACTTACCGTATCATTCAGCTACATAACGGCAGTATTGACGTACAATCGGAACAAAACATAGGCAGTACGTTCACCTTGAAACTTCCTCTGCTGGCTTCAGCGGAGGGTAAACTGCGCGGTTCTCAGTTGGATAAGACAACCTCGGCTCCGGCCTTCACTTCCGAAGGGTCCGGCCTGTGATGCGGCGTTTTTCCTGCTTGCGTTTCATGGCCGCAACGCTGCTTCTGCCAGCGCTATCGGGTTGCGCTTATCTTCAGAAAAGCGTGCCACCCCCTGCTCCCCTTATTACCAAGACCGACCCCGTCCTCCCGCAGCCGCTCACGCGACTCGATATGGCGCTGAGCCTGAATAATTCGCCTCTGCCGGACCTGCCAGATCCGGCCGCGCCCGCCGCGCAACCCACCCCGCCTCCTGCCTCGGAAATCGTCGATACAACGAAAAAGCCCGTCAAGCCCAGCCGCCATCACGGACATAAGGGAGAGGTAGAACTGGCCGAGCAGAACCGCGAGCGCGAAAACCGCCAAAAAGAACCCCAGCCCTCTGAGAATGGCCAGGCAACTCCGGAAGGCCAGAACGTGAAGGTCACTGCGGCCACACCCAGCGGCGACACGACGCCGCCCACTGCCATCGGCCAGCTCACCGCCGGCCCCACGCCAGACACCTTCGGATCGCGCCAGCAGGCCGCGAGTCTGATTGATACGACACAGCGTGGCGTGAACTCGCTGCGCAACCTCAACGGCGATCAGAACAAAACCGTCGCGCAGATCCGCAGCTTCCTCGATCAGGCACAGCGTGCGTTACACAACGGCGACGTAGACGGCGCACACACCCTGGCCACCAAGGCCAAGACGCTCCTCGACGAGCTCACCGGCGCCAGCTAGAGCGTTTCACTGTAGGTGTACACAAGAGCGTGATCACTTCCGTGGCTTTCTCGTTAAGAAAAGCCACACCGCGCGGAAGCCGGCTATCTATAGCGACAGTGAAAACGCTCTAAACAGCGACTCTCTAGCGCTCTCCCCACTTCAGCTTCTGGCGCAGCACATCGAAGAACCCCTCGGTCCTGAGCCGCACCAGTTGCACCGTGTACTCTGAGCGACGGCACTGCAGGCTGTCGCCCACCTGCACCTCGATCGCTTCCTGCCCGTCCACCGTCAGATAGGTCTGGTCCGGCACGCCCACCACACTCAACGTGATCTCCGCATCGCCATGCACCACCATCGGCCGGATCGTCAGCAGGTGCGGACAGATCGGCGTCACGATCATCGCGTCTACATCCGGAGACATGATCGGTCCGTTCGCGGCCAGGTTGTAGGCCGTCGATCCGGTTGGCGTGGAGACGATCACGCCATCCGCACGAAACGACATGGCCAGTTGCTTGCCCAGCAGCACCCGGAAATCGCCCATGCGCGCGATCGCGCCCTTCGAGACCACAATGTCGTTCAGCGCCTCATAGCACCGGAAGAGCTGCCCGTCGCGCAGAACGTCCACGTGCAGCATGGCGCGCTTTTCGATGTGACATTGACCGCTGATCCAGCCTTCGAGGTTTGAGAACAGGTCGGTCAGGCGCACCTCGGTCAGGAAACCCAGCGAGCCCAGATTCACGCTCAGGATCGGAACCTTGGGCTTGGCAAAGACGCGCGCAGCCGCCAGCAGCGTTCCATCGCCGCCAAGCACAATCGCCAGCTCGGGATCGTGCTCCGGCATCTCGTTCCGCGGCACAATGCGCGCACTCTGCACGTAATTCCCGCTCACCGGGTCCAGAATCGGCTCGATGCCGCGCGCGCGTATCCAAAGCACCAGCTCGTTCAGGATGGGAGCCAGATCCGGCTTCTGCGGCTTCGAGATCACAGCAATCGTGCGCATCGGTCTTTCAGTGTAAAGGAAGCGCCATTACGGTTCGTGGAGGCGAGTCAGCAAGCAGGTAAGTCAGCCACCCAGGGAATCGAAGCAATTCGTTATCCCGACCGGAGCCGTCCCGCTACAGCCACCGCGCATGCAGCAAAAACTCGCGGTTCCCTTCCGCCCCAAGCACAGGCGAATCGATGACCTCCATCTCCGCACCGCCCAGCTCCGCCACCGCCGCCCGCACACGCTCCACCGCCAGAGCATGCGCCGCCGGATCGCGTACGATTCCGCCCTTGCCAACGTGCTCGCGTCCAGCTTCGAACTGTGGCTTCACCAGCACCACTGCCTCGACCAGACTCGGCCGCATCGCAGACATCACAGCCGGCAGAACCAACGTGGCGGAAATGAACGAAACATCCATTGCCAGAAAAGTAACTTCGACGGTTACCTGTTTTGGCTCCAGCTTTCGCGCATTCGTCCGCTCCACCAATGTGACCCGCGGATCCACGCGCAGCTTGTGTGCGATCTGCCCATAGCCGGTGTCGATCGCCAGCACCGCTGCTGCGCCATGCTGCAGCATGCAATCCGTAAAGCCGCCGGTCGAGGCACCCACATCCGCACAGGTACGATCGGTCAGATCGATCTTCCAATGCGCAAGCGCCGCCTCCAGCTTCAGGCCTCCGCGGCTCACGTAGCGCAGGTCCTCGCCCAGCAGGCGAACCGCGGCGGCGTCTGGAACGCTTGCTCCCGACTTCTCCACCTTCTGCTCATTCACCAGCACGCGCCCGGCCAGAATCAGCGCCTGCGCCCGCTCGCGCGTCGTCACCAGGCCGTGTTCCACCAGGAATTTGTCCAGCCGCAGTTTCATCTGGCGCCTTTGTCATCTAACCAGCGAGCGCACGCCGAGTGACAGCCCGGCAATCTGTTGCGTATCATGACCACGCACTCCGCAAATGTTTGAATCCCCTTCCAATCCGAAGCCCTCTGATAACCGTACATCGAATAGCAAAACGGAGATCAGGACGGTCGACGACACTGCACTGCTGACGCGCGTGGGGCAGCGTGATGAGAACGCAATGGAAGATCTTTTTCGGCGTTACAGCGGAGTTGTCTACTCGGTAGCACTCAGGGTGCTGCATGACAGCGGCCAGGCCGAAGACGTGCTGCAGGAGGTTTTCCTGCAGCTCTGGCGCAATCCCGAGGCCTTCGTCCAGCAGCGCGGTTCGCTCGGCGGATGGCTGGTGGTGGTCGCGCGAAACCGGGCCATCGATCTGCTGCGCCGCCGCAAGCCGTCTGATTCCGTCGACGACGTCGTGCTCGCCTCCTCGGTCAATGTTGCCGAGGAGGCCGAACGCAACACGACCATGGAGAAAGTGCGGCAGGTCATCGCAGGACTGCCCGAGGAGCAGCGAAAGGCGCTGGAGCTTGCATACTTTGAAGGACTCAGCCACACCGAGATCGCCAGCCGCACCGGCGATCCGCTCGGCACCGTCAAGACGAGGATTCGCCAGGCATTGATCAGCTTACGAAAGGCATTTCCGGCATGAGCGACCCACGCCCCATTCCGTCCGAGGACCTCGCGCTCTACGCGATGCAGGCCCTTTCTGCGGAAGAGATGGCCGCCGTGGCCGCTGCCCTGCGCGAGAATCCGCAGGCGCAGCAGGAGCTCGCCCATATTCAGGGCGACCTCGCGCTCCTCGCACTCTCTGCCGAACAGCAACCCGCTCCCGTGCGCGCTTTCGAGCGTCTGCAGGCGCGCATGCGTGAAGAGCCAATGACAACCACCGCATACGACATCTCCTCTGCGCCCGCGCGCCGCAGCAAGTGGGCTACGTTCACTCCGTGGGCCATCGCCGCTGCGCTCGCCATTGCGTGCAGCATTCTCGGATACCGCACTGCTTCGCTCAACGACGCCCTGGATGGCGAGTCCCGCCTGGTTGCGCAACTGGCGCCAAAGGCTTCCTACGCGCAGCAGGTGCTTGAAGTCCTGAATGCGCCGGACGCGCAGCGCGTCACGCTTACTGCCAGCAAGACGCCGCCCGCGCCCACAGCCCACACCGTCTATCTTGCGGACCGCGGCGCCTTGGTCATGGAAGCGAGTCACCTGCAGCCCGTTCCTGCGGACAAGGCCTATGAGCTCTGGGTCATCCCGGCCAGCGGCGGAGCGCCCATCCCGGCCGGCACCTTCCGCCCCAATCCGCAGGGCTATGCCTCCGTCGTGCTGCCCAGAATACCCAGCGGCGTCCCGGCGAAGGCCTTTGGCATTACGGTCGAAAACGCCGAAGGCTCGGCCACGCCGACCTTGCCCATCATCCTTTCCGGCGAATAGATCAGCTTCCCTGACCTTGGGTGGCACAGCGAAGGGTGCAGCGTCTGCCGAGGTGCGCTCATCGGTTCGCGCGTGAGACTCTGGTATCGCTGAAACACATTCGATACTTACCCCTGCACTGCTGAAAGGAACCATGCGCATTCCCCTGCTCGCTGCAAACTGGAAGATGTACAAGACCCCCGCCGAAGCCCGCTCCTTTGTATCGGCCTTTCTCCAGACGCCTTTGCCTGCCAACGTTGAAGTCGCAATCTTCCCCGCAGCCATCGACCTGCCGGCCACCATCGAAGCCGCAAAAGGCTCCGCGCTCAAGATCGGCGCGCAGAACATGTATTTCGCGGACGAGGGCGCTTTTACCGGCGAGATCTCCGCGCCCATGCTGACCGCGGCAGGCGCGACCCACATCCTGATCGGACACTCGGAACGCCGTCAGTACTTCGGCGAAACCGACGAGCTGGTGAACAAAAAGCTGCTCGCTGCGCTCCGGCACAAGCTCATTCCCGTCGTATGCGTTGGCGAGCGCCTCGAGCAGCGTGAGAATGGCGAGACGGAAGCGGTGCTGCGCCGCCAGACCAGCCGCGCGCTCGAGAGCATCGAGGCCGCGCAGGCCGCGCCCATCGTCATCGCATACGAGCCGGTATGGGCCATCGGCACCGGCAGAACCGCCACTCCGGAGATCGCCGCCGAAGCCCACGCCATCATCCGCCACGAAGTCGCGCAGCTTCTTGGCAAGCCTGCCAGCGAGGCCATGCGCATTCTCTACGGCGGTTCCGTCAAGCCGGACAACGCTGCACAACTCTGTGCGCAGCACGATATCGACGGCGCGCTCGTGGGCGGCGCTTCCCTGGATCCGGTGTCCTTCGGCAAAATCGTCGCCGCAGCGTCCTAATCACTGGAGAACAATCATGGAAAAGCCCGAGCTGCTCGCCTACCTCCAAAGCCAGCGGCTCGGCACACTGGGCACGCTCTCTCCTGTCGGCGAGCCCCAAGGCGCGCTCGTCGGCTACGCCGTCACTTCCGCATTCGAGATTCTCTTCGACACCGTGCGGACCAGCCGCAAGTACCCCAACATGCTGGCCAACCCGCGGGTGTCATTCACCGTTGCCGACACTCGCGGCAGCGGCGACGAGCGCACCGTGCAATACGAAGGCTTTGCCGAAGAACTTGCGGCCGACAAGCTCGCCAGCCTTCGGCCCATCTACTACGCCGCCTGGCCGGACGGCGTCAACCGCCAGAACTGGCCAGACATCACCTGGTTCGTCATCCATCCCCGCTGGGTTCGCTACTCCGACTTCAACATCCCGCACATCCAGGAATGGACATTTCAGTAAGCCTGGAAGCTGATCCTCATAGCTTTGCCATTCTGAGCGAGGAATCGGCGGTTCGCACGCCCTGAAAAGCGCGGTAGCCACTGCCCGTGTCGATCGTGGAAATCAAGTCAGGTCGCGCAAATCTGAACGTGAGCGACCGACGGCAGCGAACCTTAAGGACGCGCGCCGCAGGCGCAGTTGCCCGGACGGCCAGTCCCATATCACTGCACCAGACCGCCATCCGGAGCCGCATCTTCCCCGTCCAGTTCCGCGTCCATCGCGTCCCGCACGCGCGCAATCGTCTGCTCCGGATTGAGCCGCTTCTGCTCCGCGTAAAACCGGGCCACGTGCCGCACCAGATCGGCCAGCACCACGCCCCACGCGGTCGGATCGTCCCATCCGCCCATCTCGAGACTCACGTGGAGATCGCCCTGGGCCACCCACGCGCGCACCAGCTCAAAGGCCTTGGGATCGCTGGAAACTCCATCAGGAATCTCCAACTGGTTCTTCCCCGACTCCCTCTTCCCCGATTGGCTTTTTTCTGACATCGTCCCTACACCTCGCACAACACGTCGTCGCCATCCACACGCACCGGATACACCGTCGCACATCCTAGCGGATTGCACAGTTCCGCACCTGTCTGCGGATCGAAGCTCCATCCGTGCCACGAGCACACGACCCGGCCATCTTCAATCACGCCTTCGGAAAGCGGGGCGCCCTGGTGCGGGCACACATCGTTCAATCCCGTAAGCCGACCATGAACGCGCGCCACACAAATCGCCGTGCCTTGCGCCTCAAACGCTTTCACTCCGCCCTCGGCCGGCATATCCGACGCCGCGCCGATCCGCACCCACTGACTCATTCCTGTTGTGGCCCCTCGTTGAAAGCTCTGGCAGCAGTGTACGGCCTCGCCCATAGAGTTAAGTCGCCACGACTGCTACGCTGAGATCAGATGTCCGAAGCAAAGCAATCCGACCAGCGCAACCTGCCTCCGGGCGCGCTCTGGTGTCCCCGGTGCGCGCAGCCCGTCAGTGATCCACTTACCTGCGGAGACTGCTCAGCGGTCATCTGTCGCGTCTGCGGCACGCCGCTCGAATCCGCCGACGAGCTGGCCTTCGGCTAATCTCTATGCCTGCACGCGTGCGCCCCACACCTCCAGCAGATTTTGATGACCCTCTACGCCCGCGCAATCCTTTGGTCACGCGGCGCTGGCTGCTCGGCGGCGTAGGCATCATGGTGCTCGCGTCGCTCGGCGCGGTCTATTTCGCCATCGCGCTGCTCTTCTGGCAGGGCCAGTGGCAGTTCATCTTCCATCCTTCTCATATCATTGCGAACACGCCGAAGGACAGCGGCATCAGCTTCGAAGATGTTGGTTTCGACGCCACAGAAGCCGGGCAGACGCGCCTGAATGGCTGGTGGATCCCGGCCGACCCCAGGCTTCCGCACCAACCCGCCGCGATTCTCTATCTGCACCAGGCGCGCGGCTCGCTCTCCGACGCTCTGCCGGATCTCGCCGCGCTGCACGCGCTCGGTTATGACGTATTCGCATTCGACCCGCGCGCCTTCGGCAAAAGCCAGTGGGTCCGGCCATCGGAGCACAGTTGGATTCAGGATGCAGAGGCCGCGCTCTACTATCTCGCCAGCGTGCGCCACATCGGGCCCAGCCATCTGGTTGTGATCGGGCGTGGACTCGGCGGCAACCTCGGAGCGGCCCTTGCACTTCGCCGCCCGGATCTATCCAGCCTGGTCATGATCGATCCGCAGCCACCCACGCTCCACCTGCTCGACGCCCCACGCTGGACACACATCCTTCCGGTGCGCCTTCTTGCCCACGATCGCTTCGATCCGACGCGCGCCCTTAGCTCGGGCTCGCTCGACAAACTGTTCCTGCTCCCTCCTAGCGGAACGGCTCCCGCGTACGTTGCAAAAGCTGCCTCGCCCTCCGCAATCGTGCACAGCACCGTGGTCAACAGCACCGTGCTCGACAGCGCCGAGGCCGCATCAGCGCTGCGGCAGTTTCTGGCGAACTCCCCCGCCGCGCGCAAGTGAACCTGCTGTCGCGCCGCTCGGGATAGGGATCTGGCCGGCTTGCTGATCGGCTCAGGTATGCTGACCTAACATGACGCTCGATCCGGTGCAATTGACACGCCAACTCATCGACATTGAGTCAACCAGCTATGGCGAAGGCGCGGTGGGCGCGTTTCTTGCGGAGTTGCTGGCGGCGCGGAATTTCGCCGTCGAGAAGATGCACGTTGCCAGCAAGGGGGAGAACGGCGCGACCACGGATCGCTTCAACGTGTATGCCGCTGTCCGGGGCGAGCAGCCAGAGATTGTCTTCTCCACGCACATGGATACGGTGCCGCCGTTTTTCGCGAGCAGTGAGGACGATGAGGCCATCTATGGACGCGGCGCGTGCGATGCCAAGGGCATCATCGCGGCGCAGATTGCCGCAGTGGAACGGCTGCGCGCCGGCGGCGTGAAAGCGGGAATGCTGTTTGTTGTCGGCGAAGAACGGGACTCGGCGGGCGCGAAAATCGCCAACCTGCAGCCGAAGGGCAGCCGGTATCTGATCAACGGCGAGCCGACCGACAACCGGCTGGGCCTGGCCAGCAAAGGTGTGTTGCGCGCCGCGGTGCGTGCTCATGGCAAGATGGCGCACTCGGCCTATCCCGAGCTGGGTGAGAGCGCGATTCACAAGCTGATTCAGGCGCTCGACAACGTGCTGCGCATCGAGTTGCCGACCGAGCCGGGCATCGGTCCGAGCACGCTGAATATTGGGCTGATCGAAGGCGGTCGCGCGCCCAACGTGATCGCGGATAAGGCCGTAGGGCAGGTGATGGTGCGGCTCGTGGGCCCGTCTGAGAGCACTCGCGCGGCACTCGAAAAAGCTGTCGCCGGCCTCGCGGAGATCGAATACACGCTGGAAATTCCGTTCGTGCGCATGAAGGCCATCGAAGGCCTCGAGACGATGATCGCCGCCTTTGCGACCGACATTCCCGCACTCACCAACTGGGGCGAGCCGGTGCTGATGGGCCCTGGCTCGATCCACGTGGCGCACACTCCGGACGAAAAGCTGGCCAAGCGCGAGCTACTGGAAGCAATCGAGCTCTACACAGAAGTGGCGAGCAGGCTCGTAGCATAATCAGATGGCGAGTGCCGCATCCATCTCGCGCTGGCGCCGCGCCGGCTATGCCGCACTGAGCGGTGTCACGGGTTGGCTGGTGGGCCAGCTCGCATGCATGCCGGTGAATGTGATTGTGGCGGTGCGCGACACCGAGGGCCAGCCGAAGCTCTTTGTCGAGACGCTCTTCTACGGCTTGCTTGTGTGGGGGCTCTGGACGATGCTTCTGGCGAGCGTGGCTTGGCTCCTGGTTGCGCTGCCGCTGGTGATGACAATTCGGCCGTGCCTGCTGGTGCGCTTGCGCTGGGCGGTGGCGATCTTCGCGACGCTCGGTGCACTCTCGCTTGCCGCAACGCGCCCGACGCTCTTCCGTGACACCTCGGCCGTGACCTTCTGGCACAAGTTTGCGCAGGTGATCCCGTATGGCATGTTTGCCATCTCCTTCACGTTGGTGACGGCCTGGATGTACATCCTGCTGGCCAAGCGGCGGCTGGACCGCGCTGCCGCGGCTCCGCTAGCGGACCGCACGCGCGCCGCATCTTAGACTGAAGGCATGTCTGAAATCGAAACACCGGCAAAGCCCCTGAACGCGCTCGCACATGCGCGCTCCTCCTACCTGCGTTCCGCAATGCACCAGCCGATTCAGTGGCAGGAATGGGGCGCGGAAGCCTTTGCGCGCGCCGCGCGCGAAGACAAACCGGTCCTGCTGGACATCGGCGCGGTGTGGTGCCATTGGTGCCACGTCATGGATCGCGAGAGCTACGAAGATGAGACGCTGGCTCCGCTGATCAATGAACACTTCGTGGCCGTCAAAGTGGATCGCGATGAGCGCCCGGACGTGGACAGCCGCTACCAGGCGGCGGTGCAGGCGATCAGCGGACAGGGCGGATGGCCGCTCACCGCTGTGCTGACGCCGGACGGGCGGCCATTCTTCGGCGGAACATACTTCCCGCGGCACGACCGCTACGGACGTCCGGGCATCGAGCGGCTGCTGCTCACGATGTCCGACGTTTGGAAGACGAAGCGCGGTGAGGTGTTGGAATCGGCTGAGTCGATCCTTGCCGCCATCGAACACGGAGAGGCATTCGCCGGCCGCGGCGGGTCGCTGAGTCCTGCCATCACGGAGAAGCTGCTGCAGGAGATGACTGCGCAGTTCGATCCGCAACACGGCGGCTTTGGCGCACAACCGAAGTTTCCGCATCCGGCGGCGCTGGATCTGCTGATCAATGCCGCAACCCGTAACGGCGACGCGAAGGCGCGCGAGGTCGCGCTGGTGACGCTGACGAAGATGGCCGAGGGCGGCATCTACGACCACGTGGGCGGCGGATTTCATCGCTACTCCGTCGATGAGCGATGGGTGGTGCCGCACTTTGAGAAGATGCTCTACGACAATGCGGGACTGCTGGCGAACTACGTGCACGCCTGGCAGAGCTTCCCCTATCCGGTGTTCGACAGAGTGGTGCGGGAGACGGCCGCATGGATGGATGCGTGGCTCAGCGACCGGGAGAATGGCGGCTTCTACGGCTCGCAGGATGCCGACATGACGCTCGATGACGACGGCGATTACTTCACCTGGACGCGCGCAGAAGCAGCGGAAGTGTTGAGCGCGGACGAGCTCGATGTGGCCGGTGCGTACTACGACATCGGCGAGCTGGGCGACATGCACCACAACCCGGCAAAGAACGTCCTGCACCTGAATAAGCCCGTGGACACGCTGGCGAAGGAGCTGAAGCGCGATCCGGCCGCGGTGACCGGTCTGCTCGCGAGTGCGCGCGCCAAGCTTGCCGCCGCGCGTGCCGCGCGGCCCACGCCGTACATCGATCGCACGATGTACACGGGCTGGAATGCCATGGCCATCTCTGCGTACCTGGAAGCGAGCGATGTGCTGAAGGCAGCCGGCACGCGGGAGTTTGCGATTAGGACGCTCGATCGCATCTTGCGTGAGGCGTGGTCGGACGAGGATGGCCTCTCGCATGTGGTGGCTTACGCGGACGGAGCGGCCGGCCCGCGCATTCCCGGTGTACTGGACGACTACGCGTTGCTGGTGCATGCGTGTCTCGATGCATGGGAGCGAACGCTGGAGTCACGCTACCACGAAGCAGCGGAGCTGCTCGCCGCTCGCATGCAGCGCGACTTCTATGACGCGACGGGCGGGGGCTTTTTCGATACAGCGACGGCGACAGATGCGATTGGCGCTCTGACGACGAGGCGCAAACCGTTGCAGGATACCCCGACACCCGCGGGAAATCCCACTGCTGCTGCCGCGCTACTGCGTCTGGAGGCCTTGAATGGCGATGCAAAGCTGCGCGAAATGGCGGAGGACACGCTGGAGGCGTTCGGCGGGATCGTGGAGCATTTCGGCCTCTATGCCGGCACGTACGGATTAGCGCTGGAGCGGCTGTTGCGGCCGCCGCAGCAGATCGTCGCGGTTGGAGATGACGATCTTGCCGACGCGCTCGAAGCAGCGGCGCGCGAAGGCTACCTGGTGAACAAGACCGTGTTGCGGACGACAGCCGCGGTACTGCGGGAGCGCAGTTTGCCTCCCGTTTTGCAGGCTACGCTTACGCAACTTCCGCAGTTACAGGAGAACGGTAGCTTCGCCGTGATCTGCCAGGGTACGCAGTGCTTGCCTCCGGTGCGCAGCGTGGAAGAGTTGCGCGCCGCGTTAGCTGGTTAGCCGTCTATTGCGGTTCTAGTGGATTGGTTTCGTTAGGCGGGTTGGTGGTCGGGTCAGGCACGGGCTCTGCCTTTGCCTGTTCGCCCGGAAGCAATCGCTTTCCGCCTGCGACGCTAACGCGGAAGGGGCTGCCGGGCAGCATGTTGTTCTCTTCGAGCGCGAGCCGGATGCGCTTCTGCATCTCGCGAATAGCGTCGTACTGCTTCCTCGCCTGAGTTTTCACATTGATGAGATAGATCACCTCCGGGCCTTTGATCTGGTCCACGCCCAGCACCTTGGGATCTTCGAGGAAGATGTTTTTGTACGCGGGCTCCTCTCGCACCTCCGTAATCACTTTGCGCAGCAGCGCGATCACTTTGTCGGGATCCGCGGAGAAATCGACCGAGATACTCAGCGTGGTGGTGGAGAAATCGCGGCTCTGGTTGGCCACATTGGTGATCTGGCTGTTCGGGATCAGATAGAGGGTGCCGTCGCCGCCGCGCACCGAGGTTTTGCGCAGCGACATCGCTTCGACGGTGCCGCTGATGCCGGCGAGGGTCACCCAGTCGCCGACGTTGTACTGATCTTCCACCAGCACCAGCATGCCGTTGATCATGTCTTTCACGATGGTCTGCGCGGCGAGGCCAATGGCCACCCCGGCAACCCCGGCGGATGCGAGCAGGGGCGTCGGGTTGAAGTCGAATACCGCACGCAGGATGCTGACTATGGCGAAGAAGCCAATGATGCCGAAGCCGGTGGCGCGCAACACTGAGGCTAGGGTGCGGATTTGCGAGGTGCGGGCCAGGCCGCCGCTGGTATGCCGCTCCGCCGCCCGCTTCATGCGGTCGGTGATGAGCTTCACCAGCCAGAAGGCGACCCAGGCAAAAACCAGAATGGCGACCAGGTGCTTGAGGTCGTTGACGAGGAAGTCCTGTGCGCTGTCCAGAAAGTTCTGCCACATGGATTCAAACGCCACGCGCAAGGGCGGACGGTGGTTGGGCGGCGCGAGCAAAAGGAGCATGCAGGCCTTTCGGTAAAAGAGTTTGCACTTATTTCTAAAGCTGTTTCTATATGGCTATTTCTATAATGCAGGGATGCGATGCTCATTTGCCAAGTTGCGCTGGGGGGTGGGAGCAGTCGCCGCGCTCCTGCTGACTGGGTCATGGGTAGCGATCTCCGGACCAGGCCTCCACACCATTTTCGCGGCGCAGATGCAGCAGCCGATGCAACAGCAGGTGCCAACGGTCCCGTCGCAGCCGGGCTTCGGAGAGCCGCCGGGCCCCAACGATCCAATTGAGCATCAGCGGCTGGAGAAGATGGAGAAGGCGCGCAACGCCGATCGCCAGAAGCAACTGCAGCGGGATACGGACAAGTTGCTGTCGCTGGCGAAAGAGCTGAAGGATGATGTCGACAAGTCGAACAAAGATACGCTCTCCGTGGATGTAGTGAAAAAGGCGAGCGAGATCGAAAAGCTGGCCAAGAGCGTGAAGGACCGCATGCGGGGATAGGCAGCGCCAGCGAGTGGGGTGGTCTGGGAGGGGTGTGTCCTTTGCTAGTGATGGGCGAGGCAGCGGACGATGAGCAGGGTCTGATCGTCCTCCTGCTTTCCCCAGGCGCTGACTGCCTCTAGAACATTGCCAGCTATCTCCGTGAGAGAAGCGCTCACGTATGGTCGAATGCAGCCTTCCAGGCCGGCGATGCCGAATTCGCGATCTTCTCGATTGCAGGTTTCGAGTATGCCATCGGTCGCGATCAGTAAGAGGTCGCCGGGCGCAATGCTGATTTCGCTCGCCGAGAAGTGGCCGCCGGGAACGAGACCGAGAGGAAACTGCTCAAGACTGAGTTCGTGGAATCCGCCGGTAGCCTTGCAGTAGTGAAGCATCGGGGGATGGCCGGCGATTGCATGGCGGACTTTGCCGGAGACCCCGAGCTGCAGGGCGGCGAAGGCCGCGTACATGTGCTGCTCCTTGACTGCGGGAAGCACGTTATCGAGGCGATCCAGAAGCAGCGGAAGGCGTTCCGGAGCGTTTGCCGGCTCGAGCAACGCGGTGCGCGCGGCGGCCTTGAGCATGCCCATCAGAATGCCGGCCTGTAGCCCATGCCCCGCAACGTCGGCTACATAAGCGATGTCGCCGTCGGCAGAGGCGATGAGGTCGACCAGATCGCCGCCAACGCGGTCGCTGGGACGGGTTAGCCCGTACACCTCATAGACGGGTCCAATGCGATGAATCATCGGCACGAGTGTCTGCTGGATGCCGTGTGCCAACTCCAGCTCGTTCTGCATGCGAATTGCCGCAGCGGCCTGATTGCCTATGAATGCAGTGAAAAACACGTAGGAAAGAATGAGCAGTATCCACAGGCCGGTGGCAGTGATGCCGAGTGTAGCAATCGGCCCCGGGCAATGAAGATGGCCCGTGGTGGCGAGCCATCCGAGAATGCAGGCCCAAATTGCGTTGAACATGGAGACAAGCCAGATCCATGGGCCGGGATGGCGAATGAGCAGCCAGGGGTAGAGAACCGAATAGGCTCCATTCGCAAAACCCAATGCCAGGACCAGGAGTAATGGCAGGCGTTGCGGGCCAGTCAGGTTCACATAGAAGCCATACACCGAAAACAAGAAGAAGATGGCCAGGTAGAGCCGGACCAGGCTCCTTGGAGGCAGGCTGCGCAACGCGGTCCATGAGGTCCGACGGCGATACCACGGCGCCTTCCCGGGAAGAGCAGTCGCAGGCATGCATCCGACAATAGCAAAAGGCGCTGCGAAGATCGCAGCGCCTTTCTCATTTGAATAGCTCTAAAGAAACAGCGGCGCAAGCACCAGCGTGACGGTGGCGAGCAGTTTGATGAGCACGTGCAGCGATGGGCCGGCGGTGTCCTTGAAGGGATCGCCCACGGTATCTCCCACTACGGCTGCCTTATGCGCCTCCGAGCGCTTGCCGCCATACTGTCCGCTCTCGATGTATTTCTTCGCGTTGTCCCACGCACCGCCGCCGTTGTTCATCAACATGGCCAGCAGGATCCCGGAGATGGTGCCGACCATCAGCAGCCCGGCGACGCTCTCCGCTCCCGTCAGGTTTACGGGATGGCCGTGCAACATGAGCGTATCAACGCCGATGTCGCGGACGTTGAAGCTGTCGCTCAGGTGGCGGAAGATCAGTCCGACGGCCAGCGGCATGGCAACGGCAAGCGCGCCCGGCAGCACCATTTCCTTCAGCGCCGCGCCGGTGACGATGCGGACGCAGCGTCCGTAGTCGGGCTTGGATGTGCCCTCCATGATGCCGGGGTTCTCCTTGAACTGTGCGCGCACGTCTTTGATAACGAACTGCGCCGTGCGGCCCACCGCTTTGATGGCCATGGAGGAGAAGAGATAAGTGAGCATCGCGCCCAGCAGCGCGCCCACGAAAACGGGGACGCTGGCCAGGTTGACGTGTGAGAAATGCCAGTTCGCCGGCAGGACCTGGCCGGCATCCGCGAAACGATGCGCGACGATATCGTGCACGCTTTCAAGATAGGCGGAGAAAAGCAGGAAGGCGGCGAGCGCGGCTGAGCCGATGGCATATCCCTTCGTGAGCGCCTTGGTCGTGTTGCCGGCGGCGTCCAGTTTGTCGGTCTTCTGGCGAACGTCGTCAGGCTGGTTGGACATCTCGATAATGCCGCCGGCATTGTCCGTGATGGGCCCGAAGGTGTCCATGGCCAGGATGTACGCCGAGGCGGAGAGCATGCCCATGGTGGCGATAGCGGTGCCGTAGACGCCCTTCGCGTAATTGGCAATATCGGTCCCTTCCAGACCGCGCACGCCGAAGTAGTAGCTCAGGAGCAGCGCCAGACTGATCACGATGACCGGCATGGCGGGTGTCTCCATGCCGACGGCGAGCCCGCTGATGATGTTGGTGGCCGGTCCCGTCAGCGAGGCTTCCGCGATGGAACGGACGGGGCGGTAGCGGGTTTCCGTGTAGTACTCCGTAATGCGGACGAAAAGGAACGACATCAGGATGCCGACGATGCCGCAACCAAGCAGCCACCAGCGTCCCTGGAGCATGAAGTAGACGGCGGCCGCGAAGCCGATCAGCGCCAGAAAGGACGTGACGTAATAGCCGCGGTTCAACGCGTGCATCGGGTCTTCGTCTTCTCGGGAATGAACAATGGAGACGCCGATGATGGAAGCGATGAGATTGATCGCCTGGATGACAAGTGGGAAGAGGATGCCCTTGATGCCGAAGACGGGAAACAGCGCGGCGCCCAGGATCATGGCGCCCACGTTCTCGGCGGCCGTGGATTCGAAGATGTCCGCGCCGCGTCCCGCGCAGTCGCCCACGTTGTCACCAACCAGATCGGCGATGACGGCCGGATTGCGTGGATCGTCTTCCGGGATGCCGGCTTCGACCTTGCCGACAAGGTCGGCGCCCACATCGGCGGCCTTGGTGTAGATGCCGCCGCCAAGCTGGGCGAAGAGCGCCACCAGCGAAGCGCCAAAGCCGAAACCTACCAGCTCATACGGAGTGGCCTGGGGATGCTCGAGACCACCGAAAAGGAAGAAGAGCACGCCGATGCCGATCAGCGAGAGCGCGACGACCACCAGGCCGGTCACGGCGCCGCCGCGGAGCGCGGTCTGCAGGGCGCGGCCCAGGCTGGTGCGCGCGGCGCTGGCGGCACGGATGTTGGTCCGGATGGAGACGAACATGCCGGTGAAGCCGGAGAGCCCGGAGCAGATAGCGCCGATCAAAAAGCTGATGACGACTTTATTGGCAAAGGGAGCTGTGAAGGGCGAGAGGCGGTATCCGATGTAGAGCAGAACCGCCAGCACCACGGCGATAATGGCGATCGTGCCATACTGCCGCGACATGAACGCCTCGGCGCCCTCGCGAATAGCGTTGGAGATGGCCTGCATCTCCTGCGTTCCGGCATCGATGTTGAGGACCGATCGGGAGAAGAAGAGTGCGACAACCAGGCCCAGGACGCCAATGACGATTGCGCCCCACAAATAAATACTGCCGTTGTCTGGGGTGCTGGGGGAGCCTATCTGGAACCCCATGGCCCACAGGCCGACATTCTGCATGCAAGTTCTCCGAAAGTATTGGGTTGCTACGCCCCGCCGTTACCACCGCAGCGCGTTGCCGGGATAGCCGTAGGTTCGAGGAAGGCTGATTAGAGCACGTGCGGAAAAAGTGAGTCAAACCAGCGATTTGAAGTTGTTGCCACGACGAAGCGAATTCATGAGCTGAAGCATCTTCTTTCCAAGCACAAGGGCGCATTGACAGGATACAATCGCCAGTCGTTTTGACTTGGGAAGGCAGCGAGGAGCGGGTATGGGCAGTGTGGCAACAGAGCGGCGCACCAGGAGCGCCGGCGGCGGATGGAGCGGTTTGAGCGGCCCGGAATGGGTCGATGTCTACCGCCTGATGTACCTCTCGCGACGCCTCGATGACCGCGAAATCCTGTTGAAAAATCAGCAGAAAATCTTCTTCCAGATCTCCGGCGCCGGCCACGAGGCGCTGATGGTGGCCGCGGGCAAGGCGCTCAAGCCGGGCTACGACTGGTTCTATCCGTATTACCGCGACCGTGCCCTGTGCCTGGCGCTCGGCGTCACCGCCGAAGAGATGCTGCTGCAGGCGGTGGGCGCGGCGGACGATCCGGCCAGCGGCGGACGCCAGATGCCGTCGCACTGGGGAAACCAGCGGCTCAACATCGTCTCGCAGAGCTCCTCTGTTGCGACCCAGATGCTGCAGGCCGTCGGCTGCGCGGAGGCCGGCGTGTATCTGGCCAGGCATCCGAATGCAGCGGAGCGGCAGGGCGACGACTATCGCGCCTTTCATCATGCTGCGTCTCACGGCGACGAGGTGGTGTACGCCTCGATCGGCGAGGGCTCCACCAGCCAGGGTGAATTCTGGGAGGCGGTGAGCTCGGCATCGCTCGAGAAGCTGCCCATGCTCTTTGTGGTGGAAGACAACGGATATGCCATCTCCACGCCGGTGGAGGTGAACACGCCGGGCGGCAATATCTCGAAGCTGGTAGCGAACTTCCCCAACTTCTTCTTTGCCGAGGTCGATGGCACCGATCCGGTGGAGAGCTATGCCGCGATGACCGAAGCGGTGGCGCATTGCCGTGCGCGTAAGGGACCGGCCTTTGTGCACGGGCACGTCACTCGGCCGTATTCGCACTCGCTCTCGGACAACGCAAAGCTCTATCGCCCGCCGGCGGAGCTCGAAGAAGAGAACCTGCGCGATCCACTGCCCAAGCTGCAATTGCGGCTGCTGCGCGAGGGGCTGATCGATGCGGAAGGCATCACGCGGCTGGAGAAGGCCGTCGATGACGAGATCCAGGCAGCGACCGACCGGGCGCTGCGCGCGCCCTTCGCTCCTCCGGAATCTATTTACAACTATGTGTATTCGCCGAACATCGATCCGACCTCCAGCGCATTCGCCGCCGGCACCTCCGCTCCCGACGGTGGCGACCGCACGATGGCCGACCTCATCAACCTCTGCCTGAAGGACGAGATGAAGCGCGATGAGCGCATCGTCGTCTTCGGCGAGGATGTAGCGGACTGCAGCCGCGAGGAATATCTGAAGGCCGGCTCGGTCAAGGGCAAGGGCGGCGTCTTCAAGCTGACCTCAGGGCTGCAGTGCGAGTACGGAGCCGACCGCGTCTTCAACTCGCCGCTGGCCGAGGCAAACATCATCGGACGGGCGATCGGAGTCGCCACCCGGGGCATGAAGCCGGTGGTCGAGATTCAGTTCTTCGACTACATCTGGCCTGCAATGCATCAGCTGCGCAATGAGCTGGCGCCCATGCGCTGGCGCTCGAACAACGCATTCGCGTCGCCGGCCGTGGTGCGCGTGGCGATCGGCGGATATCTCACTGGCGGCGCCCTCTATCATTCGCAATCCGGCGAAGTGCTGTTTACCCACACGCCGGGCATGCGCGTGGTCTTTCCCTCCAATGCGCTCGATGCCAACGGCCTGCTGCGCACCGCGATCCGCTGCGACGACCCGGTGATGTTCCTGGAGCACAAGCGCCTGTATCGCGAGACCTTCGGCCGCGCGCAATATCCCGGGCCGGACTATATGATCCCGTTCGGCAAGGCGAAGACGGTGCGCGAAGGCAAGCATGTGACGCTGGTGACCTACGGCGCGCTTGTCCCGCGTGCTCTGCAGGCCGCGCAGCGCGCCAGCCGCGAGCTGGGCATCGAAACGGAAGTCATCGATCTGCGGACGCTCAGCCCGTACGACTGGGAGGCAATCGCAGAGAGTGTGCGGCGCACGAGCCGCGTGATCGTGGCCCACGAGGACGTGTTGAGCTGGGGCTATGGCGCGGAGATCGCGGCGCGGATTGCAGACGAGCTGTTCGACGATCTGGATGCGCCGGTAAAGCGTGTGGCGGCGACGGACACCTTTGTCGCCTATCAGCCGACGCTGGAGAACGTCATCCTGCCGCAGCCCGAGGACATCTTCCGCGCCATCGAGGGACTGGCGAAGTTTTAGTGCAAACCGACTGGTTCCTTAAGGAAATGACCGCGGAACACTCAGCGTGCATCTCTATTCACGCCAGCAGGTAACGCACCGCTCTGCAACTCGGGCGATCTCAGGATCAGGAATGCAACGACGCTTACTTTTTGTGGATGATGAAGCCACCATTCGTTTCACGCTGTCCACCATTTTAAGCAAGCACGGGTTTGAGGTGAGCGTTGCGGCAAATGTTGCCGAGGCGTTGCAGAAGATCACCTCACAGCAGTTCGACATCCTGTTGTCGGACCTGAATATCGGCAACCCCGGGGATGGTCTAACGGTGGTCAGCGCGATGCGCAGGACCCAGCCGCAAGCCATCACCATGATCCTGACCGGCTATCCGGCTTTTGAAACGGCGCTCGAAGCGATCCGGCAGCAGGTGGACGATTACGTCGTCAAGCCGGCCGATATCCCGGCGCTGATCAGCACCATTGAAAACAAGCTCGCTAAGCCGCTTCACCAGCGGCAGCTACCGCCGCCCAAGCGCGTCGCAATGATTTTGCAGGAGAACATCCGGCGTATCGAAGATCTGTGGATTGCATCGTTAGAAAAAGACGACGCGCTATCGCGATTGCCCTTGAATAGTGAGCAGCGTCGGCAGCATTTCAAAGACACCCTCGAAGAAATCATTCGCGCGGCGCAATCCTACTCAGGCGAGGAGACGCCGGAACACAAGCGCCTCAAAAGCCCGCGCGATCTGGAGGGGTATACGCCAGGCATGCTGCTGGCGGAGTTTTGCATGCTGCGGCGCGTGATTGCGCAGGTGGTGCAGGAAAATCTGCTGGTCGTGAATCTCAGCTATCTGGTTCCCGACCTCGCGCATGTGAACGAGAGTCTGGATGAGCAGGCACAGGCTGCGCTGCTGGTGCTGTCGGACTACATGAACCCCGCCACTTAGTCTGAGCGAACTACCGACACTCGCCTGCCGCTGGAACTCCCTCTCGCTACAATCGAATTCGATGCCCAGCCGCCTGCAGACACTCTCGATCGCCGGTCCTGCCGGCAACCTGGAATCGCTCCTCGTCGAGGGAGAGCCGGGCACGCGGTACGCGGCGCTGGTCTGTCATCCGCATCCCAAGGGCGGCGGCACCATGCATAACAAGGTTGTGTATCGCGCGGCAAAGACCATGCAGTCGCTCGGCCTGCCGACGCTGCGCTTCAACTTCCGCGGCACCGGGCTGAGCGAAGGCGACCACGATGAAGGCCACGGCGAGCAGGACGATGTGCGCGCCGCTCTCGATTGGCTCGAGCAGCGCTTCGCCTTACCGGTTCTGGTGGTTGGATTTTCCTTCGGCGCCTATGTGGCGCTGCGCTCCTGCTGTGGCGACGAACGCGTCCCCGGCCTCGCCGCCCTCGGGCTGCCCGTAGCCGCCGAAGGCCGCAACTATCGCTATAGCTTCCTCGCAGACTGCGCGATGCCCAAGCTCTTCCTCAGCGGCGGCGCCGACCAGTTCGGCCCCGAGCCGGTGCTTCGCGAAATCGTAGCCTCCGCCGCCGACCCCAAAGCGCTCATCGTAGTGCCGGAGGCGGACCACTTCTTCGCCGGCAAGCTGGAGCAGATGCAGCACGCCCTCAGGGAATGGCTTGTCGCCCGCTTTTTCTTCGAAGCCGGCCACGCGGCTCCGAACGCCTCCTGATCGCAATGACCTCCGATGAACACATCGATCAGCATTTGGACGAGTACCTGGCGCGCCTGCACCCGCTTCATCAGGACGCACGCGCCATCTTCCGACACGCGCTCGATGGCTGCCGCATCGAGCGCGCCTTCGAGCAGCGCATCCGCGTCGAAGACACCACGCTGATCGTCGAACAACCGCCCCTCCAGCCTCTCCGCATTGATCTCCGCGGCTACCGCAGGATCCAGATCGTCGCGCTCGGCAAGGCGGCCGTTCCCATGACGCAGTCAATGATGCAATCGATGCCCGAATCGCTGCTCGCCAGCCTGCCCGGGAAACCGCGCGTCCGCGGCATCTGTAGCGCGCCCACCCGGCCCGAGCATCGCGAGTCGCGCATTCGCTACTACGCCGGCGGCCACCCGCTCCCCAACCGCGATTCGTTCCGCGCCGCGCGCCATGCTCTCCGCCTTCTGCATCGCGCGACCGAGGACACGCTTGTCCTCTATCTCATCAGCGGAGGCGGCAGTACGCTCTTCGATCTTCCGCTCGATCGCCGCATCTCGCTGGCCGACACCATCGCCTTTCACCAGGCGCTGATCGCTTCCGGCGCCACCATCGCCGAAATGAACACGCTGCGCAAGCACTTCTCTGCTGTGAAAGGTGGCCGCCTCGCCGCCGCCGCGCCGCGAGCGGCCAGGCTCACGCTGCAGATCGTCGATGTTCCCGCGCGGCACGCCGATGCCGTCGCCTCCGGTCCAACCCTTGAAGATCCCTCCACGGTCGAAGATTGCCGCGAATTGCTCGACCGACACCGCCTGCTCGAGACATTCCCCCCGGCCGTCCGCCAGTTCTTCAGCCGCCCCGATCTGGCGGAGACGCCCGGCGACAAGCCCGCGCTGCAGTACGCCGCCGGGACGCGCGATGAAGCGGACAGGGCCGACTGGCTGGCCACCCTGCTCTCGAATCGCGACCTGCTCCATGCCGCGCGAGAGCAGGCAGTCGCGCTCTGCTACGAGGTCATCGAAGACAACAGCTGTGACGATTGGCCCTACGAACGCGCAGCGGCGTACCTGCTGGAGCGCCTCATCGAGCATCGCCGGCAACATCCCGGCCGCAAACTCTGCCTTCTCTCCGGCGGCGAAGTCACGGTCCGCATCGACCGCACGCCGGGCGTCGGAGGCCGAAATCAGCAGTTTGCTCTGGCCTGCGCGCCGCTTCTCGAACGTCATTTCCCGGGCCAGCCGGTGGTCTGCCTTTCGGCCGGCAGCGATGGCATCGACGGCAACAGTCCGGCGGCGGGCGCAATCGTCGACCCATCCACCGCCGCGCGCGCGCGGGCCCTCGCGCTTGACCCTCATGCCGCGCTCGACGCCTTCGATGCCTTCCCGGTCTTGACCGCCCTCGGCGACTCTCTCCTCACCGGCCCCACCGGCAACAATCTACGAGACATCCGCATCCTGCTCAGCGCATGACAGCCGCACGCTCCGCTACGATGTCTCCATGGCGATTCGCAAAGAATGGACGGAATGGCACCTGACACCGCGCGGCTGGGAGCCGGGCTCCACCCGGCGCGAAGGCCGCGGCAACGATTGGCGCGACGAGCCCGCCGACCGCCTGCTCAGCTATCAGCACTGCGAGATTCACCCCTCCTCCGGCGACCCGAGAATTACCACTGAGGAGACCTGGCGGACCAAAGACCCCGCTGCCATCACGCAGTTGGAGGCAGCACTGGCGCACTTCGGCGCCGCTCCGTCACGGCTCGACTGACATTTCCCGAATAAGAACGACCCTGCTTCCACAGTTACGGCGTAAAGCGAGGTACCCACCTTGACACTCCCCCAATTGGGGGATATACCGGAAAAGAATAGAAAGCGTTTTATTCGTCACACACCGATCGAGGGCAACCGTTTGCATAAACCCCTCATCTCTCTACCAACCGATAAGGGGCTTTGACACCACGCGATGCCGGCTATCCTGATTGTGGACGACAACCCTATCCAGGCCGTGACACGACGCCTGATCCTTGAAAAAGCCCACCTCCCCGTGGTTCTCGCCGACAATGGCGTCGCCGCCCTGACAAAGTTCGACGCCGCACTGGAGAAATTCGACGCCCAGTTCGGCTTGGTTATTACTGACCATTGCATGCCCGAGATGAGCGGCCCTGAGCTGGTAAAGCAGCTTCGCGAACGCTCCACAACGCTGCCCATCGTCGTCCTCAGCGGCCTGCCCGAAGCGGAATCGCAATACGAAGGGATGGATGTCTACTTCCGCCTGAAGCCGATCCAGCCGGAAGAGCTGATCGAGCTCACGCGCACTCTGCTCTACCCGCCCTACTGTCAGACCGCCTGAAGATCGCGGTCATCTCGACCGACGCGGCGACAGCACCGCCATCTCCCCAGAAGTGAACCCGCAAATTCTCCGTCACCTCAACCGGAGCGGCAACCGCCAGAATTCTCCGTCATCTCGACCGGAGCGCCGCAGGCGCGCAGTGGAGAGATCTGCTGTTCCTCACCGTATGACCTGGCTTTCCCGCTGAATTGGTTCCAGATTGGCGCATCTCGTCGCGCTTTGCGACAATCGACGTAACCCGCCATGCCGGTATTTGGTAGCTTCTCCCTTCTTCTCGCGCTCGCCCTCAGTGCCTACACCCTGCTGGCCGGCGCATTCGCCCTGCGTCAGTTGGCCGTCCACGGGCGCACCCGCATCGCGCCCGAGCGCCTTGCCGAGACCGCACGCCGCGCCGGCATCGCCAGCTTCTTCGCCGTCACGGCCGCTGCCTTCGCGCTGGTCTGGGCCGCCTTCACCAACGACTTCTCCGTCTCCTACATCCTTCATCACTCCAACCGCGCGCTCCCCGGCGCGTACAAGTTCGCTGCGCTATGGTCGGGGCAGGAAGGTTCGCTGCTGCTTGTGGGCGTGGCTGCTCGCGACCTATGGCTTTGTCCTTCGCGCCCGGCACAAAGTAGACGTCCGCCTTACCGCCTACGCCTCCACCATCCTCGCCGGCGTGCAGGTCTTCTTTCTGCTGCTGCTCAATTTCGCCGCGCCGCCATTCGCGCTGGTGCAGGGTGGCACGGTTCCCGCCGACGGCTTCGGTCTGAACCCGCTCTTGCAGTTTCCGGAGATGGTGATCCATCCGCCGATGCTCTACCTCGGCTACGTCGGCTTCACCGTGCCCTTCGCCTTCGCGCTCGGCGCGCTGATGATGCGCTATCCCGGCGAGAAATGGATTCACATCACCCGCCGCTGGACCATGGTCACCTGGCTCTTCCTCACCTGCGGCATCTTCCTCGGCGCGCACTGGGCCTACTCGGTCCTCGGCTGGGGCGGCTACTGGGGATGGGATCCGGTAGAAAACGCCTCGCTCATGCCCTGGCTCACCGGCACCGCCTTTCTGCACTCGGTCATGATGCAGGAGAAGCGCGGCATGATGAAGAACTGGAACGTGTGGCTGATCTTCTCCACCTTCATGCTCTCCATCCTCGGCACGCTGCTCACGCGCTCCGGCCTGGTCAGCTCCGTGCACGCCTTCGCGCAATCCTCCATCGGCAGCTGGTTCTATGCCTTTCTCTTCATCGTGCTCGGGGTCTGCATCTTTACCTTCATCCTGCAGCGCGACCACCTCAAGTCCGACCACAAGATCGAATCGCTGGTCTCCCGCGAATCCAGCTTCCTGTTCAACAACCTCATCTTTCTCGCCGCCTGCTTCACCATCCTGTGGGGCACGCTCTTCCCTGTCCTCAGCGAGTACGTGCAGGGCAATCGCGTCACCGTCGGCGCGCCCTGGTACAACCGCATCGCCGTGCCCATCGGCCTCGGCCTGCTGGCGCTCATGGGCCTCGGTCCGCTGCTCGCGTGGCGTTCCTCTTCCCTGCGTTCCATCCGCCGCAACTTCGTGCTGCCGTGCATCGCCACCATCGCCACCGCCGTGGCGCTGCTCGCCATCGGTGAGCGCCCGTGGCACGAGCAGGGGCCGCTCTATTCCTTTATCGCCTTCTCCGCCGCAGCCGGCGTCGTCACCGCCATCGCCTCGGAGTTCCTTCGCGGCACCCACGTCGTGCAGGTGCAGACCGGCAAGAACATCCTCGTCGCAATGCGCCTCCTCATCCAGCGCAACACGCGCCGCTATGGCGGCTATATCGTCCACTTCGGCGTGGTCGTCATCTTCATCGGGCTCGCCGGCTCCGCCTTCAACCGCTCCGTCGAGCAGGAGATGGACTTCCGCCAGTCCATGCAGATCGGGCCCTACACGCTGGTCTGCCAGGACTATCACGCAGGACACCAACCTCAACTACGACAGCGAGTACGCGCTGCTCGATGTCTACCGCAACGGCAAGAAGATCACCCAGCTCGCGCCGGAGAAGCGCTTCTACAACGCTTCACAACAGGTACAGACCATGGTGGCCAATCACTCCACCCTCGCCTGGGACCTCTACGTGATCTACGCCGGCCAGAACCCGGATACCAACCGCCCCATCATCAAGGTCTTCCTCAATCCGCTCGTCGCCTGGATCTGGATCGGGGTCGTCATCGTCATCATCGGCACGCTGGTCGCCCTGGTTCCAAACCTCACGACCGTCCTCTCCCCGGCCCGCGCGCGCCAGCAGGCAAAGGCGCCGTCGCGCCCGCTTGTGACCGAGACAGCAACGCTGCGAGGCGGTGACTGATGTTGTGGCGTCGCCTTCGCCTTTCTCTCAGCCTCGCTATCGTCGCTGCCGTCGTTGCATTTGGCGCGCATGCCGCCGATACCGCCAGCGGCTCCCGCTTCGACAAGCTGGGCCACAGGCTCATGTGTACCTGCGGCTGCACGCAACTGCTCGGCGAGTGCGACCATGTGGGCTGTCCCGACCGGGAGAAGATGAACACGCAGCTCGCGGCCTCCATCGACCGTGGCGACAGCGATGATCAGATCTTCCACGCCTTCCAGGACGAGTACGGCGCGACCGCGCTAGCCGCGCCCATGTTCACCGGCCTGAACAAGTTCTCCTGGTGGGTTCCGCCCATCGTGCTGCTGCTTGGCATCGGTGCAGTCGTCCTCATCGTCCGGCGCTGGCGTCCGCGTGCGGCTGCCATGCCCACGCCGGCCACCGATCCGCATACGCTCGTGCTCGAGCAGCGCATCCGCAAAGAAACCGGAGGCGACCTGTCATGATCCTCGCCGTCTGCGCCATCTTCACCATCGCGCTTTTCGCCTACGTCTTCTATCCGGAGCGCAACATCGCCGCGCAGCGGGTGAAAACCCGCCTCGATTTCCTCGAAGAGCAGAAAATCGTCCTCTACGACAACCTGCGCGACCTGAACTTCGAATTTCGTGCCGGCAAATATCCCGAAGAGGACTACGTCGCGCAGCGCGCCACGCTCGAGGCGGAAGCCGCCAAGGTGCTTGCCGAGATCGAGCGCCTTCAGTTGGCAGCGCTCCACCGGGTCTGATTTCCTGCCGAATCTCGCGCAACACGTGCCTCGCGTGCCATCGCTTCCGCGTAAATCATCCGCAATCCCGATAACTTCGCAGTATCCTAGTCCCCAAGATTCCGACATGAAACGTCTGCTGCAGATTCCGCTCCTCCTGGCTCTCGTTCTCCTCCTTGCCCCCTCGCTGCTGGCCGCCGCCATCAAAGGCACGGTCACGGACGGCACGAACAACAAGCCCTCCGCCGGTGACGATGTCATCCTCATCTCGCTCCAGCAGCGCATGCAGGAGTCCGCCCGCACCAAGACCGACGCGCACGGCAAGTACTCCATCGATGTGCCCGACCAGGGCATGCACCTGATCCGCGTCGACCATCAAAAGGCTTCCTACTTCCAGCCCGCGCCTCCGGGCACCAGCACCGTCGATCTCACCGTCTACGACGTCGCAGCCAAGGTTCCCGGCATCACCACCGAAGCCAACGTCATGCGCGTCGAGACCGATCCGCAGGGACTCCTGCACGTCACCCAGAGCTACTTCGTCAAGAACGATTCCACGCCGCCCAAGACGCAGTTCTCCAGCCGTTCCTACGAGATCTACCTGCCGCCCGATGCAAAGGTCGAAGGCGCGGCCGCCATGGGCCCGGGCGGCATGCCGGTGGCATCCTCGCCTGCGCCGGTGGGCGATCCCGGCCATTACGCCTATCTCTTCCCGCTCCGGCCCGGCGAGACGCAGTTCCAGGTCACCTACAGCCTGCCCTACTCCGGCTCCGCGAAGTTCACCCCGAAGCTGGCCGACAAGGCAGACAACGTCGTGGTCATGGTTCCCAAGAGCATGACCTTCACCCCGGATCCGTCCACCCCCTATCAGCCGATCAACGACGAGCTCAACGCGCAGACCTTCGTCGCGAAGAACGTCGGCCCCGCCCAGGCGCTCGGCTTCTCGGTCTCCGGCTCAGGAGCGCTGCCCCGCGATGTGCAAACCGCGCAGGCGGGCAATGGCCAGCCCGGAGGCGCGCCGGCAGCCCAGGACAATCGTCCCGGCGGCGGACTCGGCAATCCCATCGACACCCCCGACCCGCTCAACAAGTACAAGTGGTGGATTCTCTCCGGCGTCGGACTGCTGCTGGTCATCGCTGCTGCCTTCTTCCTCCGCCGCCCGGCCCGGCACGACGCCGATATCGCTTCCGCCGCATCCGACCCAGCCGCGGAGCAATACGCCGCGCCTCTCACCTGGACGCAATCCGATGCGCCCCCGGCCACCGTTGCGCCCATTCCCCCGCCACTCTCCGCGCGGCCTGACATGTCGGCTGTGGCCGCCGAGCCCGATCCCGAGGCCCACAATCGCGCCCTGCTTAACTCGCTCAAAGAAGAGCTCTTCGCGCTCGAAGCCGACCGCGCGCGGGGCAACGTGGGTGAGGTGGAGTACGCCGCCCACAAGCAGGCGCTCGAAGCCATCATCCGCCGCGCGCTGAACCGCTGATCAGGGATGTCGGAAAGCGGTGTTCGAAGGACGGCTTCAGGCCACTCCGGCATTGCAAAACTTGCAATTTTCCGTAATCCCGCACCCGTTCTATGTATTTCTGTATCCTGCTCCGCAATTTCAGAGCCAATCCTTGGTGGCTCGTCCCTAAGCTCCTGATTCCCCTAGTCCCAATCTCCTGCCCAGAAAACTGGTACGCAACGTGCCTCCTAAGTTGCATTACTGCTCTGTAGGAGTTCTCCGTGGAAGATCATCGTTCTAAAAAGTTCAGCTTTCGTAGTGCAACGGCGACCGGCATCCTCGCCCTTGCGACATTCGTCGTAGGTTTCACCGCACTGCCTGTTCCAGTCGCTCACGCGCAAACCCTGGTCTCTGGCGACGTCACAGGTGTCGTAACGGACGCCAGCGGCGCCTCGATTCCGAATGTCAAGGTTGCGGTCAAAAGCCTCGCTACCGGTGAAGAGAAGGTCGCCACCACAAGTGGCTCGGGTAACTACCGCGTACCGCTTTTGCAACCCGGGCAGTACTCCGTGACCGCCACCCTCGCTGGATTTCAGACGACAACAACGCAGATCAATATCTCTGCCGGACAGGTAGCGGATGGCAGTCTGAGGATGGGCGTCGGCACGAACGCCACAACGGTCGAAGTGACCGAAGCTGCCCCTCTTCTCCACACCGAAGAGGCAGCCATCAGCACCACCTTCGATATGGCGCAGATACAGACGCTCCCCAATCCCGGGAACGACCTGACCTTTATCGCGCAGACCGCACCCGGCTCGGTGATGAACACGCAGGGCGGCTACGGCAACTTCTCCTCCTTCGGCCTGCCTGCCACGTCAAATACCTTCACCCTGAACGGCGCCTATCTGAACGACCCGTATCTCAACCTCAACAACTCGGGTGCGACAAACCTCCTGCTCGGCAATAACGACATCAGCAGCGTTACGGTGACCAGCCCGGCATATGACGCATCGTTCGGCGGCCTTGGCGGCGCACAGACGAATGAGATCAGCGTCGCCGGCTCGAACAGGTTCCACGGCAACGCCACCTACTGGTGGAACGGCCGCGTCATGAACGCCAACGACTGGTTCAACAAGCACGCCGCTTTGCAGATCAGCAGACCGCCGCGCCCCTTCGACAACGCCAACCAGTGGGCCGCCGCCATCGGCGGACCGATCAAGAAAGACAAGACCTTCTTCTTTGTCAACACCGAAGGTCTGCGGGTCATCATTCCGATTCGCGGCACAATCTATGCGCCAAGCCCCCAGTTCCAGTGCCAGAGCCTCGGCACCTGCCCGGTCATCACAGATCCGACGAATCCTAACTACTTGCCTGATCTCCAGGGTGGCAACATTCCCTCGAACGGCAACTCGTCCGCGATCCCGCTCTATCAGCGCATGTACGCCCTCTGGAACAGCGCGCCGGGTGCGAGTAACGCGGCCCCAGTGGCTGGCGATCCAGAGACCGTCACCTACAACAGCAATGCCAGCAACTTCGCGCACGAATACCTGATCACGGGCCGCATCGATCAGGTGCTAAGCGACAAAGACCGGCTCTACGGCCACTTCGTGATCGACAAGGGCGTCCAGCCGACCTTCACCAGCTTCCTCAGCCCGCTGTTCAACGTTGCCAGTCCCCAGCCTCAATATTCCGGTCAGCTGAACGAGACGCATAGCTTCTCGCCCAACATCACCAACCAGTTCATCTTTGCGGCAGCCTATTACCGCGCTATCTTCAGCAATACCAGCCAGGCTGCGGCAAACGCCATCGTGCCAAACAGCTATGTATTTCTCGACGGGGGTCTCGCCAGCAACACCAACAGCGCACTCCCCTATTCGGGCACCCCGGGCGGTGAGAACTTTGACTTCCCCCAGGGCCGCAACGTCACCGGGTATCAGTTCATCGACGATCTGAGCTGGACCCGCGGCAGCCACACTCTCAGGTTTGGGTATTCCTTCCGCCGCGATGACATCACCGATTACGGCCCGTCCGTGCGCGCGATCACCCCTGAGGTCTACACCACTGAGGCCAACTTTGCCTCAGGCTTCATAAGCCGCTACCGGCAATACTTCCCCACCCGTCCAACCCAGCCGGTGGCCGTGTATGGCGAAGGCTTCTACGTGCAGGACGCGTGGAAGATGTTCCCGAACTTCACCCTGACCTACGGCATGCGCTTCGAGCACAACTCCACCCCGGTTTGCATTACGAACTGCTTCGCCAACCTGAGCAACAACTTCTTTGCCCTGGCAGCGGCGACCTCCGCCGACACGCCATACAACCAGCTCATCTCCTCCGGTCAGCACAAGGCCTTTCCCTCCTTCCAGGCCCTTGGCTATGAACCGCGTATCGGCTTCGCTTACCTTCCCTTTGGCCCCGACTCCCACACCACCATCCGTGCCGGCTTTGGCATCTTTGCCGACAGCTACCCCGGACAGATCGCCGGCGACCTGTTGAGGAACCCGCCATCGGTAGGCCAGTTCTATCTGCGCGGTCAATATGCCGCCGATAACGCGGCTCCGAACAGTGGCGCGGCGGCGGCAGCGGCATCCAATGCGGCCTTCGTGGCGAACTATGCCGCGGGAGCCAGTTTCAACACGCTGAGCAATTTAGGCATCGGCTTTAAGGCCCCGACATTTACTTCCACCACCCGCAGCGTCTCCTATCCTACGTATGAGAGCTGGAGCCTCGCGGTCGAACAGCAGATCGATTCCAAGACCGTGGCCTCCCTCACCTACGTTGGCAACCACGGCTACCACGAGCCGATTCTGAACGCTGGCGTCAACGCCTTCGGCTTCGGCAGCCTGCCGGCTGCTGCGCCCCAGGCTTCCTTTGCCGCTGTCACTCAAGTGGACAACAGCGGCGGCTCCAACTACAACGGCGCCGTAATCTCCGTCGCCCGCCGGCAAAAGCTCGTCAACCTGCAATTCAACTACATGTACAGCCACGCCTTCGACATCGTCTCGAACGGCGGCTTCAACGCCTTCAGCGGCAACCTCACCAATCCTGAAAACCCCTACAACGTCTCACAGAACTACGGACCCGCCGATTACGACATCCGCCACTACGTCAGCGCCAACTACGTCATCAACGTTCCGCAGTATCACAGGTTTGGCGCAATTACCGGCAACTGGACGATCGGCGGTACGGTCTTCCACAGCAGCGGCCTTCCCTTCACCGTCACTGATTCCAGCATTCCGGGAAACTACGTCGGGATCGCTCTTCGCGCAGCAGGTGGACAAGAGCTTCAGCAACAAGTGCCAGGGCGCCCAATCGGTCGATACCCCTTGCCCCCTCGGTACTGCTCTGGACCCGACAGCCCGCACCTATGTGCACTTCAGCCCCGCCACCGACTTCGGTCAGCAACGCCGCAACCAGTTCATCGGCTCCGGCTACACCGACACGGATCTCGATCTCACCAAGGGCTTCAAGATGCCGCATTGGGAGTCGGCAAACCTCAAGCTCGGCGCGCAGTTCTTCAACCTCTTCAATCACCCCAACTTCGCACAGCCGCTGAGCGATGTGGAGGGCTCAAACCTGGGTCAGATCAACGCCCTGGTCAGCACGCCAACCTCCATCCTCGGCTCCTTCCTTGGGGGGGACGCGGCGCCCCGATTGATCCAGCTAAAGGCCACCTTCACCTTCTGATCGAACAATCACGTCGTCCGAAGAGCAATTTCCCACAGGCCCTGCCCCGGCAGGGCCTTTCCTTTTGTCCGCACATCCCGCGTAAACCGCTGTCATCGTCCAAATGCGAAAGTAATTGCCTATTTCAGCGCTCAGGTCTACGTGTTTCTGTAATCCGAATCCACGATTTCAGAACCTATTTTATGGCACTTCGCCACTAACCATCTGATTCGAAACGAGGTTCTCCCTATTTCCACGAACTGGTATGAAACGTGCCTCCTTAGTTGCAGGCCCATCTCCAAAGTTGCAGGTTCATTCAGGAGGCTTTCCTTGGATTCGCGTTGCTCGATAAGAAACAAATTTCGGAAGTCGGGGGCAGCCAGCATCCTGGCCCTGGCAACATTCATTCTCGGCGCGGCCACACCTCCCCAGCCCTGCCGCCTTCGCCCAAGCCGTCTCCGTGAATGGTGGCTCCATTCAGGGCACAATCACAGATAATTCTGGCGCTGTCGTTCCCGGCGCAACTGTGGTCGTGACCGGCACCGAGACTGGAACCAAGGCCAGTCTCACCACTGACTCGAGGGGCTACTGGAGCCTCGGTCCTCTCAATCCCGGCAATTACGAAGTCGACAGTCAGCGCCTCAGGCTTTCCAGAAGACGGACGTGAAAACGGTCATCCATACAGGCACAGCCACCTCCGGCAACTTCAAGCTGACTGTCGGCTCGTCAGCCCAGACCGTTGAGGTCAATGCCGGTGCCGTACAGCTCAACACTGACCAGGCAGGCGTCAGCGACGTCATCACGGCGCAGCAGATCAAGAACCTGCCGGTGAATGGCCGCAACTTCCTCGATCTCGCCCAGATCGAGCCCGGCGTCATTCTGCAGAGCGGCGAGTCGTTCGACCCAACCAAGGCCGGCTATTCGGCGATCTCGGTTGGCGGCGTCTCCGGCCGCACCACCCGCATCCTTCTGGACGGACAGGACATCACCGACGAGACGGTCGGAACCACCATCTTTAACGTCTCTCAGGGCGCGATCAACGAATTCCAGCTGAACCGCTCCACACAGGACGTCTCGGGCGAAGTCACTTCCACCGGCCAGGTGCTCGTCTCCACCAACTCCGGCACCAACGCCTACCACGGCCAGCTCTTCTATCAGTTTCAGGACGCTCGCGCCGGCTTTGCCGATCTGACTGGCGGCATCTCGGCGCCATTCCAGCGCAATCAGTTTGGCGGCAGCATCGGCGGTCCGATTATCAAGGACAAACTTTTCTTCTTCGCCAATGCCGAACGCATCAAGCAGATCAACCTGAGCGCGTCCACCGCCAGCCCAACCTTCGCCGGCATCCTTGGCCAACATCCATCGATTGGATTTGGTTATAAGGAGACCTACTCGACGGCGCGCCTGGACTACAGCGGATGGCACGGAATCCATTTCTTTGGCCGCGTGAACTATGACGTCAACGCAGTCGGCGGAAACTTCGGCTTCCTCTACTCCATTTACAACAACCGCGACAACACTCCGGGTTTCGCCGGCGGTGCCGACTTTGTCACAGGGCATTTCACCCATTCGTTCCGTGGCAGCTACGAGAAATTCCACAACCTGATCAGCGATGCCGTCACCGGGAATTCTTCCCTGTACAACCCGATCCCGGGCCTCACGCTCTATGACTCGCAAGATGGCTTCTTTGCAGGAATCAACTACCTGTCGCCCCAGACAACCTTCCAGTCCGATAAGCAGTTTCGTTATGACGGCACCTGGACCAAGGCCTCACACACCTTCAAGTACGGCTACAGCCTGAACCGGCTCCTCGGCGGTGGTGGTGCGGAGTTCTTTGGCGCATCCCTCTTTACCGAGTTCGGTCCGGGCAGCCAGTTGACAAATTGCGGAGGAGTCGCCGGCGCAGCACCCTGCCCGGGAGACCCGGTCAACGGGTATTCGACCTCTGGAATCATCCTCGGAAACGGAAACCAGGTCTTCACCGAGAAGCCGGGGTTCAACCTTCCTGGCGGCGGTACCTTCGACTGGCGTGAAGGCGCTTACTTTGCGGACACATGGAAGGTCAAGCCGACATTCACCCTGAATGCCGGAATCCGTTGGAGCGTCGATACAGACCGCGCCAACCAGGACCTGCCAAGTCCACCCTGCAGCAGCGTTGACCCGGGAATCAACCCTTGCGTCAACGGAGAGACCAACCTCTTCGATGCATACCAGCCCGGCTTAGGCAAGAAGACCCATCAGCCCTACGCCAACTGGGGACCACAGCTGGGCTTCGCTTATAACCCTGAAGCCTCTCCGAATACAGTATTCCGTGCTGGCATCGGCATCTTCTACGAGAGCGATGTCTTCAACAACACCTCGAACGCCCGCAGCGCCGTCATCAATGCATCGGGTCCGTTCTTTAATAGCACCTCGGTCTGCGGCGGAACAAATTCCGTGCCGGCTCCTGGTGGCATCACGATCACGGAGGGCGCCGGAGTTCCGATATCGACGCTCTGCTCGGAATCGATCCAAAACGCAGCACCCGGGCTGCTTGACGTGCTCCACCAATATCAGACGGCAACCAAGGCCAATAACACCGCCTCCAATCCGTCCTACATCGGCCATTTCCTGAATGCTGCCGGTGTCTACGCAGCTCCTTATAAGACCCCCTACTCAATCCAGTACAACTTCGGCATCCAGCAGCAGATCGGCAGGGGCACCGTCGTCAGCGGCGACTATGTCCATAACTCGACGCTGAAGATTCCTCTGGTCATCGACGTGAATCGTGTGGGTTCGGCCCGTAGCCTGAACGTGGCTGCAGCGCAGAATGCCATCGGAGCCACGCTGGCAGCCTGCGGCGCTACCAGCGTGGACGAAGCTATCGTAAGCTGCCCGGGTCTTCACACCAATGCCGACGGCACGATCGGCGGCGCAGTGATTCAGGACTTTGCCAGCAATGGACTCGACTCGGGCAACGCGTATCTCGGCGGTTACCCGGCTTCCGTTCAGGGACTCACGCCGGCCACCGGTGCTGCGTTCCCCGGCCTAAATCCTGCCGTCGGTCTCGGCGAATTCATTCTTCCTACCGGACAGTCTGGCTACGACGCACTGCAGATAGTCTTCAAACAGGTTCGGAATCACCCCGCACCCGGTGTTGACTCTGCCAACTTCCAGGTCTCCTATAACCTTTCCAGAATTGTCGGAGATGTATCGACCGCCGGTAACACGGGAAATAGCGGAGATAATTTCTTTAATAGCCCTCCGTACGACTACGACAATCCATCGGCCTACATGGGGCGCCTTGGACTGGATCACAAGCACGAGCTGTCGTTTGGCGGCTTCTTCTCTATGAAGTATGGTCTGCAAATGGGTCTGGCCGGTCACTTCTTCTCGGCATTGCCCACCAGCCTGACGCTTGACAACAGTGCTGGCGCGACGGCCCAGATTTTTCAGACCGACGTGACCGGCGATGGAAGTGTCGCCGACCTCCTGCCGGGAACCTCGCCGGGCGCATACATGCACGACGTCAAGGCCAAAACCTTGAATGCGACTATCACGAACTACAACAGCCGGTTTGGAAATACTCTGACTCCAGCCGGACAGGCTTTGGTCAACGCCGGTCTGCTCAGCGGTCAGCAACTCGTGGCCATGCAGGGAGCGCAGCAGCCCATCGCGAATCTCCCCGGGCCACAGGCCATGAACAACCCCGCGTTCCGCTCTATCGACATGAACCTCTCATACCCGGTCAAGCTCGGTCGGTTCCACGAAGGTATGAGCCTCGAGCCGGCAATAGCGTTCTACAACATCGGGAACTTCTCCAACTTTGGAATTCTATCCGGGCAGATGCTCACCCAGACCAATGTCGGACCAACTGGCCCGGCGGGCTTCCTGAACGGTCCGGATACTCCGGCTGTCGCAGATGGCTCACCCCGTACCCAGCGCGGATCCGGCACATTCGATGCGGGCGGCCCACGCTCGATCGAGTACCAGCTCAAATTCAACTTCTAACCTGCTGCATCTTCTTCGCGAAAGGCCCTGCTCCGGCAGGGCCTTTCGCTTTTGTCGATCACCTTTCAAGCCGACCACCTCCGACTATTTCCCAATCCCCTGCGTCTAAACTGTGCGCCCTGCATCTCTCGGAGTACCGTACTAACAGGAACAGAACGACCATGAACACTCTGAAGACCACGCTCCTGCTCACATCCCTGACGCTTCTCCTGCTTTTCATTGGCCAGTATTTTGGCGGACGCAACGGGATGATCATCGCCCTAGCCATCGCGGTGGCGATGAACTTTTTCAGCTACTTCTATTCGGACAAGCTCGCTCTCTCCGTCTATCGCGCACAGCCCGCCACGCGTGAGCAGCTTCCCCGCGTCTACAGCGTCGTTGAGCAGATGACGCAGCGTATCGGCCTGCCCATGCCAAAGATTTATGTCATCCCCAGCGACTCGCCCAACGCCTTCGCCACTGGCCGCAACCCGCAGCATGCCTCCGTCGCCGTCACCCAGGGCATTCTCAATCTGCTGAACGATGAGGAGCTCGCCGGTGTGCTTGCACACGAGCTCGGTCACGTGCGCAATCGCGACATCCTGATCAGCTCCATCGCCGCCACGCTCGCCGGCGCCATCACCATCCTGGCGCAGACCGGGCGCTTCGCCATGATCTTCGGCGGCTTCGGCGGAGGCGGCAACAGCCGCGATCGCGACGGAGGCGGCCTGGCCGCTCTCTTTATGCTCATCCTCGCGCCCATCGCGGCGATGCTCGTGCAGCTCGCCGTCTCGCGCTCCCGCGAGTATGAAGCCGACGCCACCGGCGCGCACATGACCGGCAACCCGTACGCCCTGGCCAGTGCGCTCGAAAAGCTCGACGCCTACTCCAAACGCCTGCCGATGGGCGCAACGCCCTCAACGGCGCATCTGTTTATCGTGCAGCCGCTGCTCTCCACCGGCAGCTTTGCTCAGCTGTTCTCTACGCACCCGCCCATCGCGAAGCGTATTGAGCGGCTGCTCGGCCGGCCTTCGCACGTCCAGCAATAAGTTCTTGGCCGTGTGGCGTGAATTCCGGCCGGTGCCCGATTCATTGTTGGTCGAGTTTCGGGATTCCAGGGGAAAAAAATTCCCCCGCACCAGGGAATCCGGGGCAAGAAAAAGGGAGGGAAGAGTTTTTTGGGGGGGGGGGGGGCTGGTTTGCCCTGCCGCCCGCGGAAGCGGCCTTCCACCCCTCCACGGAGGCAATCCACGAGCTGTATTTCACGTGCGACGATCTGAACGCCGAGATGGCATCGCTGGTCGGGAAGGGCGTTAGTGCTCTGAAGTTGAGGAGGCACGATGGGGCTCCATCACGAAAATCGAGCTTCCCGGGGGAGGCAGCGTTGGCCTCTACCAGCCAAAGCACCCTACGGCCTTCGGCTTGTAGTGAAGTGCTCGCCAAACTGGGACGCTACCGAATGCCGTTTACTTTGACGTAGCCCCCCGCGCCCTCTTGTGGTGGCAGACCGGCTGCGAAAGCGGTATAAGGTGCCATGCGAAGCGTTCTGACCACCCTCTCACTTCTCGTCCTCGGCCTCTGGCTCGGTGCGCTGCTGCTCTTCGTCCAGGTCGCTGCGGTTGCCTTCGGATCGCTGCCCTCGCGCTTCCTCAATCCCGCAGAGGGTCTGCACGCCGCCGGACTCGTCGTGGGCGGCACGCTGCGCCACCTGCACTACATGGGGCTGATCTGCGGCGTGCTCTTCCTCATCTTCAGCTTCCTGCTCCGGGCCCGCGTGCGCTGGCACTCGGTGGTCCCGCAGGCCGTGCTCGTGCTCATCATGGTGCTGCTCACGGCATATTCGCAGTTCTCCATCATCCCGCGCATGGATGCCGTGCAGCAGGCCGCCGGCGGCACAGTCGGTGTTTCGGCTTTACCTGAATCCAGCCCTGCCCGCACCCAGTTCGATCAGCTTCACCGCGAATCGGTGCACATGGAAGGCATCGTGCTCATCCTCGGCTTTATCGCCTTCGCGCTCGCCGGCCGGCCGCATTCAATGCCCCGGCTCTAGGCGCCCGCTGGCTCTTTTTCAACCCAGATCGTGCAGCGCCATCGACTGGTCATGCGACCGTTGAATGTGCGCTTGCTGGCGATCCAGCATCTGCCGCAACGGCAGCGGCAATTCCTGCTTTAGCGTGGCGGCATAGATCTTCAATGTGGCCTCATCGAATTTTTCCGCAGTCGACAGCAGCGCCTTCTGGCCGCCTGCCAGACCTGCTTGCATCTCTCCCCACAACAGGCGCGCTTTCGAGGCATGGGAGATGCTTTCCTTCACATCGTGTACGCCCATGCGATGCAGCTCGTTCTCAAGCTCGGCAGCGTACTCCGCGCGCCTCTGTGTCTCTTCCAGGAAGAAATGCTTCGCCTCCTCATTTTGCAGACGATGACCAAGATCACGGAATCCTTCCTGTTCTGCGCGCAGCCTGTCGATCAACTCATGCAATGCCACTTCCACTTCCTTAAGCGCAATATGTTCGGGCATTCTCGTTCCTTTCTTCACCTGGTGGGATGAGCATTCATGGCAGGCAGTTTGTTGTTGCGCGATTGCTCCCGGCGGCTCGGACCAACGATTCGAGCCGACGACCCCGCGGAAGGGATTGTATAGTGACCTTGCGGACCTATGCCGTTTCCCCAACGCTCGACATCATCCCCCCATTGCAGAGCTCTGACGCCGCCCCGCGCCGGTGAAGCATTTTCGGTAATACAGCGGTTTGCGGAGATACTCTCGGCGTGGCTTTTCCTTAACGAAAAGCCACAACAACAGTCGTTCGACAGTCTAGATCAATACCGAAAATGCTTTGAAAACGGTCTTAGCTCACGGAACGTTCCATGAAGATCATCGTCTTTGGCGCTACCGGAGGAATCGGCCGGCTGCTGCTTTCGGGCGCGCTCGCACAAGGCCACGCCGTCACCGCATTTGTCCGTCCCGGCCGGTCCCCCGAACAATCGCTCCAGCCCCGGGACGGTCTTCGCATTGTGGATGGCGATATCTTCGACCCTCAATCTGTCGGCGATGCCATCGACGGCCATCGCGCCGTCTTCTGCGCGCTCGGCGCTCGCACGCTCAAGAATGAGCCCATCCTCAGCCGCGCCATTCCGCTCATCATCAACGGCATGCATTTCCACATGGTGGATCGCATCATTACCGTCGGCGCAGCCGGCGCGCTCTACCCTGCGGGCAAGTACCAGCCGCGTCTCGTCGGCGCGCTCTTCGCTGTAGTGCGGGCTACGCTGCTGCGTCATCCCATGGCGGACCAGCGTGCGCAGGAGCGCTTCCTCGCGGCCAGCGATCTCGATTACACCGTCGTGCGGCCGCCCCGCCTCACCGACGGCCCGGTCACCGGAACCTACCGCGTGCTGCCCGACGCGCTGCCCTCCAGCAGCCGCCGCATCTCACGCGCCGATGTAGCCGACTTCATGCTCCAGCAGCTCACCGATCCCCGCTTTCACCGCCGCGGCGTCTACCTGGCTGAATAACGTTGGTGAGCGCTGCTCCTGATGAACCGTCATCCTGAACGTAGCCAAGGGAAGTGAAGGATCCGCTTCACCTATCGTTCGATATTGGCGCGCTGCGCCGCTCAGCCAGGGCGGTGCTGGGAAATACCGGCTGACACAATTGAAAAAGCGCGCAACCTTTCGATCGCGCGCCCATTCCATCCGCTTCGCCTCACTACTGAGGATTGGCCGTCTTGTCGGAAACCTTGTCGGCTCCCTCCCTCGTCTTTTCGGCGCTCTTGTGCACGCCCTTCTTGGTGCCGCTCTTGGTCTTATCGTAGGCCGTCTCGGTGCCGTCCTTGGTTTTGTCGTACGCCTTCTCAGTGCCCTTCTTCGTCCCGTGCCACGCCTTCTTGGTGCCCTTCTTTACGGCGTGGCCGGTGTCCTTCGCCGCATCCTTCGTATCGTGGCCGGCGTCCTTTATGTCCTGCCCGGCAGTCTGCGCCAGCATTACCGGCGCGCCCGCGCTCATGAGCAACGCCGCCGATACGACAAATGTCCCCATTCGATTCCTGAATTGTTTCAAATTCATCCTCCACTTCCTGGTTGCTGATTCCAGCCAGAATACCTTGATCTCGCCGCGCAGCGAGTTACGCAGCGTCGTTGCGAGCGAGGATGCGCGGGCGTGTCCCAGTGAGATGAGGATGAGTGCGGTCCAGGCCGCCCAGAAAACCGCTGATGACGCCGGCAAATGCCACCGGAACTTCCTCATGCGGCAAATGGCCGGCGCCCGGAATCACGACCAGCGAAGCACGGTCGAAGTACTCCGCCAGCCGCTCGCCGCTGCCGAGACTCACAGCCCGATCGCGGTCTCCCCAAAGTAGCAGGGCGGGCACGCGGCGCACCCCGGGCAGCGCAGCTTGGAGCGCGGCCATGTCCAGCTCCCAGCGGTCGAGGATGCTCAGCACGTACGCAACCGTCCCCGGAACCCGCAGCGAGGAAATGTAATGTTCCAATGATCCCGAACGAACCCGCCTGGCATCGCCATACATGCGTCCCAGCGCCAGCGATTGGACACTCGCCGGCACAGCCGGAATCCGGCCGGCGAACCACCGCCCCAGGTGTGTGCGATAGAACCGTATCAGCGGGTCGGCAATGTCGGAGAACGGGTTCGCCGGCGCGTGAAGGATGAGGCTGCGGACGCGTTCCGGATAGAGCGCAGCCAGCATCAGCGCCACGGAGCCGCCATGAGAGGTCCCGACAACGTCGGCCTGCTCCATGCCTTTCGCATCCATGAGCTCGATCAGCCGGGCCGCGGTCGCACCCAGGCTCACATCCAGGCCCGCAACGCGATCAGAGCCGCCGATCCCCAGCGCATCCGGCGCATAGACGGTTGAGCCGCCGGCAAGCCGCTGCGCGGCAGCCCCCCATGCGTTCGCCGTGCCCAGCAAACCGTGGAGGAGCAGCAGGGAGGGGCCGCTTCCCGTGATGAGGCAGCGCATCCGTGCGCCCCCGACGGGAACGAATTCTTCCCTCTCCTGCAGCTCGCCCAAGGCAGTCATCCATTTGGCCAGCGACATATCCGAACCTCCCGGAACGTCGTCAATAGCAATGTGCGCAGAAGTGGATGCATAGACCCGTGACACTCGGTGAGGCTATGGATGAGACCCGCCGTCGAAGCGGGTCTCATGCTGCTGGACGAAGTCGCAAATCCGTACATGCAGCCACTTCTAGTCGCACAATATTTAAACGCCTGTAACAATAGAAAGCTTTCGTTCACGAAAAGATGTATCGGCAGGGTGGCTCCGGAGGCTTAAAGGTCACGTTTGCGACGACCAGAGCTCCCATTTCCGGAATACGGAAATAAAAACGGCCGTCTACGCCTCACCATAGGGCCCTACCGTTTCGCGGAACTGTCGCCGCCGCGCTTCGGGGACGAGATCACGATTAAAATGCGTTAAAAGCGGACATAGCTAATCTTTGTAATCATTTAGGGCCGTAATTTCGTCCCTTACTGGTAAATCAGGAAGCTGGCAAGCTGCGTGCTTCCCACTAAACTGATCCTTCAACTCGCCCGTCCGTTTCCAAGCGCATGCAGAAGGCGATCTCAACCCGGCTCACCGTGGTCCTGCTGGCCATCTTCACGCTGGCCGCGATCATCTTTGCCTCGTTGAATCTGGTCAAAGACGCCGAATACCAGAAGCCCACCGATGGCATCTGGTGGATGGAGGCGCACGGCGGCCTGCAGGCACAACGCGTCCCTGCCGGCAGCCCCGGCGAGCGCGCCGGCATTAAGGCCGGAGACGTTCTCCTCGCCGCCGGTGAGCAGCCCACACCCCGCCTAGCCAGCCTTGTTCGCGAATGGTTCCATACCGGCGTCTACCGTCGCCTCGACTACACACTGCTCCGCTCCGGCGTCCGTATCGACGCCTCCGTCGTCCTGATTGCCACCGACCGCTCGCAGTACCAGGGCCTCCGCGTAGTCGCCCTCGTCTATCTGCTGATCGGCCTGTATGTGCTCTTCCGCCGCTGGACCGCCCCGCACGCCACGCACTTCTATGTCTTCTGCCTGGCATCGTTCGTCCTTTACGCCTTCCAATACACCGGCAAGCTCAACGCCTTTGACTGGACGATCTACTGGGGCTCCATCATTGCGGGCGCGCTGCAGCCGGCGCTCTTTCTGCACTTCGCGCTCGCCTTCCCGGAGGACCGCACTCGCGAACGGCGCGCCGTCACCCGCCGACGCTGGCTGCTCGGCCTGGTCTACCTGCCCGGGGTCCTGGTCATCGCGGTGCAGGCTCTCGCCTTCGGTCTGTGGTCTGCCACGGAGCGCCTCGCTCACCGCCTGGACCAGATCGCCGTCGGCTACCTGGCCGCTTACTACGTGCTCGCCGCGGTAGTTTTCTTCAGCCACTACCGCGTCACTCAGGACCCGCTCCGCCGCCAGCAGTTGAAGTGGCTGACGCGCGGCACTCTGCTCGCAATCATCCCCTTCACCCTTCTGCAGGTCATACCTTTCCTCGCGGACTGGCCGGTGCCGTCCATCCTGAACAAGATCGCCGGCCTCTGTCTCGTCTTTCTGCCCCTCACCTTCTCCTGGGCCATCGTCCGCTACCGGCTCATGGATGTGGATCTGATCTTCAAGCGGGGCGTCGCCTACACACTCGCGACGGCGTCTCTCATCGGACTGTATTTCGGCGCGGTGGCGCTCGCGGCAGAGCTGATCCACAAAAACCTGCCCAGCTTCGGCGCCTGGGGCCTTATCGCCACCATCATCATCACCGCGCAGCTCTTCGACCCCCTAAAGCGCGCCATTCAGGCCCGAGTGGATCGCGTCTTCGACCGCCGCCGCTACGACTACCGTCAGACGCTGATCGAGTTCGGCCGCGGCCTTAGCTCGGAAACCGACCTCGACGCGGTGCTCGCCTCCGTTACCGACCGGTTGACGCGTACGCTGCTCGTCTCCCGTGTCGCCATCTTCCTCGATGGCCCCCGCGGCCGCTACACGCTCGCGGCAGCGCGCGGTCTCGACAACAGCCTCTTGCCCGTCACCAGCCCGGCGGCGAAGGCGCTCGACCTTAATTTCCTCAACTTCGATCCCAATCGCGACCCGGGCCACATCGGACCGGCACGGCAGCCCTCCGAGCACGAAGAAGGCGGCTCTCACCTGTTCTTTGAAAATCCCAGCCAGGCTCTCTATATGAGCGAGCCGGAGCGCGCCGCGGCCACGCAGCTCGATCTGCACTACTACCTGCCCTGTCGGCTGCAACAGCGCACCATCGCCATCATTGGCCTCGGCCGCACCACCGCCGGCGACTTCCTCTCCTCTGAAGATGTCGAGCTGCTCGAATCATTGGCCTCCTACATCGGCATCGCCATTCAGAACGCCCGCCTCTACGCATCGCTCGCCCAGAAGGTCTCCGAGTACGAACGTCTCAAGGAATTCAACGAGAACATCGTCGAATCCATCAACGTCGGCATTCTCGCCATCGGCCTCGACGAAACCGTCGAGAGCTGGAACGCGCAAATGGAAGTCATGTTCGCCATGCCCCGCGTCGACGTGCTGAACAAGACCATCGAGGCCATCTTCCCGCCGGAGTTCATGGCCGAGTTTCGCCGTCTCAAAGACCAGCCCGGTGTCCACAACCTATACAAGTTCCAGCTTCCACTGCCTACCGGCGAAACCCGCACCGCCAATATCGCCATCGCGCCCCTGGTCTCGCGTAATTTCTCGGTCGTTGGCCGCATCATCCTGGTGGACGACATCACGGGCCGCATGCAGCTTGAGTCGCAGCTTGCGCAGGCAGAAAAGCTTTCCTCCGTCGGCCTCCTCGCCGCGGGCGTCGCGCACGAGGTCAATACCCCGCTCGCCGTCATCTCCAGCTACACCCAGATGCTGGCCAAGCAGTTGCGCGGCGACGAACGCCTCGCGCCGCTGCTCGATCGCATCACCAGCCAGACCTTCCGCGCATCGGAGATCGTCAACAGTCTGCTGAATTTCTCCCGTACCGGCTCGACGGAGTTCTTCGAGCTGGACCTCAACGGCGTCATCCGCGATACCCTGACCTTGCTGGAACATCAGTTCAAAACCGCGGCCGTGAAGCTCGAAGTCGACCTGAAGCCTGGCCTGCCGCCCATCGTGGGCAATGCCAACAAGCTGCAGCAGGTCTTCCTGAACCTGTTCATCAACGCCAAGGACGCCATGACGGCCGGCGGATCGCTGCGCGTCTCAACCGAGGTGAATGGCCGTGTGGGCGTGCTCATCTCTGATACCGGCTCCGGGATCGCGCCCGAGCACATGCAGCGCATCTACGATCCCTTTTTCACCACCAAGAATGCGGCATCCGAGGGTCAGCGCCGCGGCACCGGGCTCGGCCTGGCCGTCACCTACGGCATCATCCAGGAGCACTCCGGCCGCATCCACGTAGACAGTACAGTTGGACACGGTACCACCTTCCGCCTCGAATTCCCCGCAGCAAGGAAAGCAATGCATGTCTGAAGGCACTATGGTCCTGGCCCCCAATGCGGAAGCCGGTGATTTCCTCACCGCTCGCATTCTCATCATCGACGATGAAGCCGCTATTCGCGAATCGCTGGAAACCCTGCTGGTCCTCGAAGGCTACTCGGTTGGCATGGCATCGGACGGAGTCAAAGGTCTGGACGAGCTCGAGCGCCAGCCCTACGATCTGGTGTTGCTCGACCTCGCTCTGCCCGGCGAAAACGGCATCGACCTGCTGCCGCGCCTCCTCGACCGCCATCCGCAACTGCCGGTCATCATGATCACCGCCTACGGCACGGTCACCAATGTGGTGGACGCGATCCGCGCCGGCGCCCGCAACTTTGTCCAGAAGCCATGGGAAAACGAGAAGCTGCTGGCCGACATCCGGGCGGCAATCGCGCAGCACCGCACCGAAGAAGAGAACGTCCAGCTCAAGCGCGCGCTCAAGCAGCGCTATAACTTCGAGAACATCGTCGGCAAAAGCGACGCCATGCTGCGCATCTTCGATCTGGTAGCTCAGGTGGCGCCCTCGCGCTTCACGGTTCTAATCCAGGGCGAGACCGGCACCGGCAAAGACGTAATCGCCAAGGCGATTCATGCCAACTCACCGCGGCGCGACAAGCCGTTTGTCCCCATCAATACTGGCGCGCTGCCCACCGACCTGCTGGAATCGCAGCTCTTCGGGCATGTCAAGGGTTCATTCACCTCCGCGCACGCGGCGCAGAAGGGTCTCTTCGAAATCGCCAACGGCGGCACGCTCTTCCTGGATGAGATCGGCACCATGGGCCTGGAGACGCAGGCCAAGATTTTGCGCGTGCTGCAGGACCGCCGCTTCCGCCCGCTCGGCTCCGTGCAGGAGGTCCAGGTCGATGTCCGCATCCTGGCCGCCACCAATACCAATCTGAAGCAGGCGGTGCGCGAAGGACGCTTTCGCGAGGACCTGTACTACCGGCTGAACGTCGTCACCATCGACCTGCCGCCGCTGCGCACGCGCCGCGAAGACATTCCGCTCCTGGCAACGCACTTCCTTGAACACTTTTCCGAGGAAAATGGCCTCGAAACCCGGCGCCTGGCGCCTGAAGTGATGCGCGCCATGATGGATTACGAATGGCCGGGCAACGTCCGCGAGCTGGAGCACGTCGTCGCGCGCGGCGTCGCGCTCTCACCCACTCCAGTCATCCAGCTCGAGGTTCTGCCCGGCGAGCTGACCGGACGCTCCTACTCCGCTTCCCTGCTGGAGCACGATGCGAACGCCTCGCTCTTCGACATCCTTGAAGACATTGAACGCCGCATCATCATCGACAAACTGGAGCGTTGCAACTGGAACCAGACCGAGGCAGCCGAGCAGTTCCGCATCCCGCTCTCCACCCTGAACCAGAAGATCAAGCGCATGAACATCGAGATCCGCAAGAAGACGAAGGAATAACCGGCAGCTCCGCCGGAGCAGAAATAAATCGTCATCTCGACCGGAGCGCCGAAGGCGCGGAGTGGAGAGATCTGCTTTCCCCCAAAGATGCGCTGGAATCCAGAGCCGGGTGCCCCATCCACGGGCAGGCGTAGGGTGGGACGATTCAGCCGGAGCGAAGCGACTTCCATGTGGACTTCACTCCGCACCGGCAGACCTTTAGTGCGTCGTCTGGTCGCGAAGCTGCGCGGTCGCGGCGTTTTTCTTCACAGATGCGATCCCGTTCTCGCAGGCAGCTTCGGATGAATACATCTCGCTCATCCCGATGATCTGCCCATTCGCTGCCTTCAGCACAAAATAAGGCTCGGAGCGCTTCGAGTTCTTGCGTTCGAAATGCGCCTCATCGCCGGAGTGTTTTCGTACTGACTCGATGCCGCCCAGCGCGCTTTCCTTGCTCTCATAGCTCTCGCTGATCAGGATGATCTCGCCGTTCCCCGCCTTGAGATTGAACCGGTACTTCTCTCCATTGGCCCCATGCTTCAAGTCGTATGTCGCTGCCATGGCTGGCTCCTTTTCGGGCCCGAACATCGCGATCAACGGGATGGACGGCATGATGGTACACCGCCGGGTTCGTCATGGAAATCAATCTTTGATACGGACTTCGGCGACGCGCAGCGGCTATGGATCGCCGGTATCGCTTTATACCGTTGGAGGATTTTCACTGCGCACCTATACACGAGCCTGAGGATCGACGTGGCTTTTCCTTCGAAGTGGATTTCCCCGGTCTGTGCGAGAACAATGGCGCACACGCGGCTTTTCCGTTAAGAAAAGCCGCTCCGCCCCGAACCCGAATGGAACCTTGCAGTGGAAATCCACTTCAAGAAAAGCCACACGCGCTGAACCTTGCTGGAAGCAGTACCAGTGAAAACCCTCTACAATTCCCCCATGCCCTTCGCTACGCTGGATGGCTTTGCTAAGAAGAGCGTCCGGTCCGTACAGGACTACGCCATCCTTTCCGGCCGCGCGATCTCAAACGTCTTCCGGCACCCCCGCTACATCAATGACATCTTTACCCAGGCCGACATTATCGGCGTGGGCTCAATCCCCATTGTCGTCCTCACCGGCTTCTTTACCGGCGCGGTGCTCGCGCTGCAGTCCTCCTCGTCACTGGCCAACTTCGGCGCCACCGCGCTGACCGGCACGCTGGTCTCGCTCTCCATGATCAAGGAGCTCGGGCCCGTGCTGACCTCGCTGATGATCTCCGGCCGCAATGCCTCCGGCATGGCATCCGAGCTTGGCTCCATGGTTGTCACCGAGCAGATCGACGCCATGCGCGCGCTCGGCACCGACCCCATGAAGAAGCTCGTCGTGCCGCGCATGGTCGCCACCGTGGTCATGAACTTCTTCCTCACCATCATCTCGGACACGGTAGGCACATTGGGCGGCGCATTCGTCGCCGTCTATCTGCTGGGCCAGAGCGGCTCACAATACTTCCATACGGCGTATCAGTCTCTGCGCTACCCTGACGTTCTGCAGGGGCTCGTCAAGCCCGTCTTTTTCGGCTTCATCATCGCCTCCGTCGGCTGCTATTTCGGCATGTCCACACGCGGCGGCACGCAGGGTGTGGGCCGGTCTACCACACAGGCCGTCGTCGCAGCATCCGTACTCATCATCGTCATCGACTTCGTGATCAGCCAGTTCATGATCGGCATCTTCGGACGTTAAATCCCCATGCCAACCGCTCTTCAGGAAGCCGCGCCCAGCCGCTATCGGCCCCAGCCCGACGCGCTGCCCGTCGTCTTTGAAGATGTCTCCATCTCCTTCGATCGCAATGAAGTGCTGAAGAACATCTCCTTCCGGATAAATCACGGCGAGACTCGCCTGCTGCTCGGACCGGCGGGCGGCGGCAAAAGCGTTTTGCTCAAGCTGGCCAACGGCCTCATCCGCCCGGACAGCGGACGCATCTTCATCTTCGGCCATGAAATCACCGCGATGCACGAGAACGAAATCTTCGAGCTGCGCTCGTCGGTCGGCATGGTCTTCCAGGAGGGTGCCCTCTTCGACTCGCTGAACATCCGCGACAATGTCGGTTTTCAACTGATGGAGCGCCGCGTACCCGATAACGAAATCGATCAGCGCGTCGAAGAAGCTCTGAAGTTTGTCGAGCTGGATAAGACAATGGAGAAGTTCCCCTCCGAGCTCTCCGGCGGCATGCGGCGTCGTGTCGCCATCGCCCGCGCCATCATCTCCAAGCCCAGCCTGCTGCTCTACGACTCACCCACCGGCGGACTCGATCCCATAACCTCCACCAACATCATCGCGCTCATCATGAAACAGCGCGATGTCTATCACACCAGCTCCATCCTGATCACACACCGGCTGCAGGACGCCTTCATGCTGGCGACGCACTACTTCGATCGCGACAAGAACACCATGGTGGTGCTGCCCAGCGGCGAAGCCGACCGCGACACCAGCTTCATGGTGCTGCACGAGGGCCGCCTGGTCTTCGATGGATCGACCCATGATCTCGTCCACTCGGACGATCCATTCCTGAAGGAATATCTGAGCTAATCAGACAAACAGCACACACACCGGCGCGCCCACATGAGCACTTCGCTCCGTCTGCGTCAATTTCCCGGTATGCGAATCGCGTGCAAAGACCACTATGTTCGCTGAGTCCTGATTGGCTGCCACAATCCACTTCTCCGAAGGATCCAGCGTGAAATCCCGCGGGTTCTTTCCGCCGCTGCTGATCCGCTGCACAAATGTAAGCGCGCCGCTCTTCCCATCGATCGCGAACACCAGCAGCGTATTTTCGGTGCGATGCGAAGCGTAAAGAAACCGCCCCGTGCGATCAATAGCCAGCTCCGCCCCGGTGCTGTCTGCCGGCGAAGAAGCGTCGCGCAGCGACACTTCCGAAAGCCGGGTCAGCGTGCCGCCTCGCGCGTGCCACTCAAGCACATCTACCGTAGCGCTCATCTCGTTAATCGAATAAACCCACTGTCCGTTGGGATGAAAATGCGTATGCCGCGGCCCGGAACCAGGCTTGGCATGAAAGGAATTCTTTGTTTCGGTCAGCACTGCAGTCTTCTGATCGACTCGGAAAATCCAGACATGGTCCGTGCCCAGGTCGCTGACCAGCAGAAATCGTTCATCGGGTGAGAGCGTCGTGCAGTGAATGTGTGGGCTCTCCTGCCGCTCTTTGTCCGGCCCCAGCCCATCGCGTTTGAACTCTTCAGCGAAATGAGACACCGGCCCCTCCAGCCCTTTTTCCGTCACGCGATAGGAGGTGAGCACGCCGTTGCCGTAATTCGCGACGAAGACCGCTTCGTCAGCCCGATCCACAGAAAGGTGGCAAGGCGCGCTGCCCCCGGAACGAGCCGAATTACGTTGCACAAGTGCCCCGGTCGATCGATCGCGATGGTAGGCAGTCAGCTTTCCCTCTTCGCCGCCGCCTCCGAGTTCATTGACCACGTAAACCGCATCGTCGTTCTTCGTCACCACCAGGAACGAGGGGTCGGCCGCTTTCATCGCGAGCTGCAAAGGAGTGAAGGTTCCCTTGTCTTCATCCCACTCCGCCATATAGATACCTTCGCCCTTATTTGCGGGACCCATCTCATGGGTGTAGGTACCAACGTAAAGCTGCGAAGCGCCGACACGGCGCTGGCCAAAGAGTGAGCGAGCCATATAAGGAGCCAGTGGAAGCAGGGGAGCGGCAGCCAGAATCACGCGACGAGAGATGCGAGCCATGCCGCTCATCCTACCCCATAGCGTTGGATGCGGCTACGGACCAAATCCTACATGGCAAGCCTTATCAGCAGAGAAAACCCGCGGCAGAAATCCTCGGATAAGGTAAAGTGCCAACCATGAACCGCACCCGCTTTGCCTTGGCTGCCCTGTTCACGTCAATCGTCCTGTCATCATCGCCTTTGGCTCACGCGCAGACCAATGAGCTGACGCTTCCCGTGAATGCCGGCATCGTCTCCACCAGTGGCACCGCGCATCGCCGCATCCCGAATACGGTCGCGGACATTTCCGTCGGCATCCAGACCCAGGGCACGGATGTGAAGTCGGTCTCCCGCGACCTCGCCCAGCGCTCGCAGAGCCTGCTGGACTGGCTGCGCGGGCAGGGCGCGGAGCGGCTCGCCACCGACCAGATCTCCTTCCAGCCGCAGACCCACGAAGAAAAGAACGGCCAGCAGAAGATCGTCGGCTACACCGGCAGCACCACGGTGAGCTTTCGCACCACTCCGGCAAAGGCCGGCGACATCCTTTCCGGCGTGCTCGATCACGGCGCAAACACCATTCAGCAGACCAGCTATTCGCCCAGCGAGGATGAGCAGGACAAGGTCCGCAAGGATCTGGCGCAGGAAGCCACCAAGACCGCCGTCGCACAGGCAGAAGCAGTCGCCAATGCGGCCGGCACGCACGTCATCGGCGTCCGCGAAGTCAATGTCGAGCCAAGCGGTATCATCCGCCCCCTGCCGATGATGCGCAATATGGTGATGGGAGCTGCCGAGAAAACAGTCTCAATGGGCACCGAAGCCGGCGAGCAGGACATCTCCGTCACCGTCTCGGTCAGACTCACGGTCAGCCGCTAGAAGCTGGTGACTAGCGTTGGTAGGGCAAGGGCAGATTATGGCTCGTATCGTTGTCATCGGCGGAAGTGGACACGTGGGAAGTTACCTTCTGCCTGCTCTCGTCGTGCGTGGACATGAAGTCGTAAACGTCAGCCGTGGCATGGCATCACCGTATCGTGAGCACGCGGCGTGGAAAGCCGTCGAGCAAGTTGCGGTGGACCGCAAGGCCGAAGAGGCGGAAGGTAAATTCGGCGTGCGGATCGCGGCCCTGCGTGCCGATATCGTCGTGGACATGATCTCCTTCGAGCTCGAAGGGGCGCAGCAGTTGGTCGAAGCGTTGCGCGGCAAGATCGAGCATTATCTGTTTTGCAGTTCCATTTGGGTGTACGGCCATGCAACCGGGGTGCCTTCGGTGGAAACCGACCCTACAAACGCCATCGACACATATGGAATCAATAAGGCGAAGATCGAACGCTGGCTTTTGCAGAAGGCGCGCAGAGACGGATTTCCTGCGACAAGCTTCCGGCCAGGTCACATCGTCGGCGAGGGTTGGGTCCCTATCAATCCGCAAGCCCATACGAACCCGAACGTTTTCTCGAAGATCGCGAGAGGCGAAGAACTCGCCTTGCCGAACCTCGGGCTGGAGATGCTGCATCACGTGCATGCCGATGACGTCGCGCAATGGATCATCTGTGCCATCGAGCAAAGAGCGGAGTCCATTGGCGAAGTCTTCAACACGGTTTCGTCTCACGCCCTCACGATGCGCGGCTACGCCGAGGCGATGTATCGCTGGTTTGGGCAGGAGCCCCGGCTATCCTTTGCGCCATTCGATCAATGGAAGCTTGGCCTGACCGAGAGTGATGCCCATACCTCATGGGGGCATGTCATGCGGAGTTCCTGCGTTTCCATCGAGAAGAGCCGTCAGCGCCTCGGATATAACCCGCGATTTACAAGCCTGGAGTCGATCCAGGAATCAGTGAAAGCGCTGATTGCCGCTGGCCGTGTCACCGTGCCTCACGCATCCGCCGCGCCAGCGGCTTCGGGCAACTCTTGAACAGCACATGGAGATGGTTCCGACCAACCAGCTTGAAGCGGAGCGTACTACCATCGTGCGTGCTACCCTTGCGCGCATGAGCACGCGGCAGCGCTTCCGTTCTCTGCTGAAGCCCGACGGCACCAACCTGAAATGGGTCGTCGCGCATGTTCCCTTTTCACCACAGAAAGTCTGGAAGGCGCGCAAAGGAATGCGCGTAAAAGGCACCATCAACGGCTTCGCCTTTCGCACCTCCCTCTTCGGCTCAGCGGAAAAGGGCTACGTCATCCTGGTGAACAAGACCATGCAGAAAGGCGCTCAGGCCTATGCGGGCGAGATGGCGGAATTTACCCTCGAGCCCGATCTAGACGAGCGAGCAGCCACCGTTCCCCCGGAGCTCGGAAAGCTGCTGAAACAGGACCGCGCGCTCGAACGCTGGTTCAGCGCGCTCAGCTACTCCTATCGCAAGTACATGGCCGACGATGTGCGCAAGCCCAAGAGCCCCGAGGCGCGGCAGCGGCGCGCCGAGCAGCTGGCCGAGCGCATGATGCTCGCCATGGAAGGCGAACAGGTGCTGCCGCCCATCCTGCAGGTCGCCTTTCGCCGCGCTCCGCATGCGCAACGCGGCTGGGTTGCCATGACCGCGGTGCAGCGCCGCGCGCATCTGCTGGGCATCTTCTATTACCAGAGCCCGGAAGCCCGCGAGCGCCGCGCCCAGAAAGCCGTCGAAGAGGCGCTCCGCACCGCCGAAGGCCGCAGCGTAAAATCAAACAAGTCACCTGACGAGTGACATATCCGTGGGCTTGGACGCACCTAAGCATTCCCCGCGGATGAAGCTGGAGCGGCCAGTGTTTTGCGTCTTGTGCCCACCGCGAACAGCACCATGTAGATGCCGGTCACAATCTCTGCGAGGGCCATGGGCGGAAGACAGATGTACTGAAACAGTGCGTGCTGTTCCGGGAAAATCAAATTGGCAAAGTACAGCCCTGTCCAGATGACAGATGCGACCAGGCCGAGCCATGAGATGACACTCGGGATATACCGCGATTTGAGAAATAGATAAAAGAAGAGGCACGTGCCAATGCCGAAAGCAATGCCTCCCATGTTCTCTGTTGTATTCGCGATACTGCGTATCAGATCCGCGAATATCTCCGCATGGATGGATCCGGCTCCTGCGTTGTGTGCGCTGATATAGAGATGCAGCCTCACGAAGCCGGACATTCGTACCGTTAGAGCCAGGAATGAATCTCCCAGGCTGAAGATCATCGCAAGTTGAGCCAGAAGACTGTTGACTGGCTTAAGCGTTGCGTAGAGCGCGAAGGCAAGCAGAGCACTGCTCAAGGTCACAATCACCACGCTCGAGAGCGCCAGTCGGTATAGACGCTCCGATGCTGCAATCCTGGCTGCCGTTTCGGCGAAGGTTCCATTGCCGGCGATGTGGGAAACGACGGAGCCGCTACCCAGAGCAACGAAGATCGCGCCGAGGAGCAACACCCCCGCAAGTCTCGCGTAGGTTCGTTGCGTTTGATTCACTTCCATTTTTTCGGTTGCCGATCGCATTTGATCCTCTGCCCGGAGCTACTCAGGGCTTTCGTTGCTCATAAAAGCCTCGTCCGCGGGAAGGCAGGAGATGCCTTGCCGTCGTCTTCCATCATCTGCTGCGCCACCTCTGCCACCATCATGGACTCGCCCATCACGCGATCGAACAGCGGCCTGGGCTCCAGCACGCGGGTGCGCAGCCCCAGCCCCAACACCACAAACAGCGCCTGCTCCTTGCTTTCAAACTCCACCCGCATTGCCCTCCACTCTGGCGTAGGGCCTTTCGCATGGCGCACCTTCGCCGGCGTCATCACGCACCACTCGGTCAGCGACGTCACAGCCTCCGGCGAAAGCAGCAGCGTGGCCTCGTAGTGCCGCCGCTGCGCCTCAAATTCGCGGATCGACTTCTTCCAGTGCCTCGCCAGGTCAAAGCGCTTCGGTCGCTCGAAGGTCAAAGCCAGCGGCGTAACGGTGCGCATCCGCGACAAGCGATAGGTGCGCATTCCGCGGGGCGTCCGCGCCACCAGGTACCAGGTCACGCCTTTCACCACCAGGCCCAGAGGATCAACTACGCGCGGGCCGCTTTCCCCGTCGGCGCGCGTGTATGCAAAGCTCAGCCGGCAATCCCGCGCCACGGCGTCCTGCACAATCGGCAGCATCGAAAGGTCCTCGCTCACTGGCCGCCAATCGCTGGCATCCACATGCAGGCGCTCCCGCATCGCCGCCGCCTGTTCCCGCATGTTGCCAGGCAGCGACGCCATCAGCTTGCCCAGCGCGCGCTCTGCCGCTGCGGCCAGCTTGGGCTCACGCAGCGCACGCGGCTGCGCCATCAGCAGCGCGCCCAGCTCCGCCGCATCCAGACCGGGCACCTGTGTGCGCCAGCCCTTTTCCAGCTGCCAGCCGCCCTGTTGTCCGCGCAACGCCGTGATTGGAACCCCCGCCGCGCTCAGGGCCTCCATGTCCCGATGCATCGTTCGCTGAGACACTTCCAGGCGCTCTGCCAGCTCGCGGCCGGTCATACGGCCGTGTGCTTGAAGCAGCAATAACGCGGAAAGCAAACGGTCGGATTTCAGAGCTCACCTCGGTAACCCCATTTTCTTTTTGAATTATGACATCGGTTGTCATATATGGATTTTTACTCTTGCCTTCGTAGAGACCGATCCGGAGGAAGAGATGGAACTGAAAGAGTTTTTTCTGAAGCAGCTTGAGCAGGAAACCGCCCTCAACCGCAAAGTCCTCGAGCGTGTCCCCGAAGGGCGAAACGACTGGAAGCCCCACCAGAAGTCCATGCCCCTCGGGTACTTGGCAGCATTGGTGGCCGCTATGCCTGGCTGGATAGCCTTCATGATCGAAGGTGACCAACTGGATTTTGAAGATCCCAGCGCGGACAAATTCCGCACCCGTGCCGTGGAAACCGGCGCGCAACTACTGGAATTACTGGACGATGGCTACGTAAAGGCAAAGCGGGCGCTGGAAGGTACGGACGAGCAGCACCTCAATGATCGCTGGCGGCTGGTCTCCGGCCATCGCGTGCTTGGTGAGGGCCCGCGTTACACGATGATCTCCGATGCCGTTTTCAGCCATCTGGCCCACCACCGCGGGCAGTTGACCGTGTACCTGCGGCTGAATGAAGCCGCAGTACCGGCCCTCTATGGCCCGTCCGCCGATGAAGGACACTAGTTCGGCCAATCGTCGCAAGAAAATTTCACAATTCAGTGAACATTTCTGGCCGCCCAATCGTTGTTGGTTAGTGACATCGGTTGGGTGACAGCATGGCAGCTTTGCGGCAGGACTTTACCTATACGCTCCGGCGGCTTTCCAGGACCCCTGGGTTTGTGCTGGCGGTGGTACTTTCCATCGGAATCGGTATCGCCACCAACGCCACCATCTTCTCCATCGTCAGCCGCTTCGTGCTGCGCCCCGCACCAGTCGGCGACCCGGGGACGCTTCTGGCGCTGCACACCACACATGATGGAGAGCAATGCTGCAATAGCTTCTCCTGGCCAACGTATGTCGATGTGCGCGACCAGGCAAAGTCGTTCTCTGGCGTCGCTGCCTATTACGAACTGCTGCCCGCCTCCATCGGCGGGAAAGGCGAGCCCGAGCGTGTCTGGGGACAGGCGGCAACCGCGAACTACTTCGATATGACGCGCCTTGGCATGACGCTCGGCCGCGGATTCCTGCCGTCGGAAGAACATCAGCCGGTGATCGTTCTCGGGCATCGCCTGTGGCAGCGCCGCTTCGCCTCCGATCCCAACATCATCGGCAAATCGATCACGCTCTCCGGTCACCCCTACACCGTGGTGGGTGTCGCCCCGCCCGGCTTCCATGGGCTCGACATCGTCCTCGATCCGGTGTTCTGGGTGCCCCTCGGCAATGTCGAGCAGCTTGCCCCCAGTGTTCCCAAGCGCGATGCACGTGACGAGCACTGGTTCGCGGTTGTCGGGCGGTTGAATCGCGGCATTACCCCGGCTCAGGCGTCTGCGGAACTCGCAACCCTGGCGAAGCATTACGCCAAGGCCTATCCGGCCACGGACAAGGGTGGTGGATTTCTACTAACCCAGGCCGGTTCCCTGCCGCCTGGCCGTGATCACTCCGCGATTCTGATGTTTTTTGGAATCCTCTCCGTGGCTGTCCTGCTCGTGCTCTGCATCGCGTGCGCGAACGTCGCCAATCTCCTGCTCGCCAAAGGTATGGCACGTCAGCGGGAAATGGCCATCCGTCTCGCGCTTGGCGCTGCTCGCACAAAGTTGCTGCGCCAGATGATCATGGAAAGCGTCCTGATGGCATTGGGAGGCGGGCTCGTCGGCATCCTGCTGGCTCTCTGGGCAACCGGCGCTCTCTCTGCTTTTCGCGTTCCCGCGCCGGTACCGCTCGATATGAGCGTCACCGTGGACTGGCGGGTACTGCTCTACACCTTTGCGCTCAGCGTGGTGACAGGGCTGTTTCTCGGCCTCGTTCCGGCGTGGATCGCCTCTCGTCCGGCTCTTGTCAGCGCTCTCAAGGGCGAGGACGCAATGGCGCGTCCTGGCCGTCGAGTGAATATGCGCAGCACTCTGGTCGTGACACAAATCGCGATGTCCCTTGTCTTGCTCTGCGCCACCGGATTGCTCCTACGGAGTCTGCGGTATGCGTCGAGCATTGACATCGGCTTTCGTTCGCGGGGACTGTTGATGCTTTCGGTCGATCCGCGCGTGCACGGCTACAGCCCGGAGAGAACGACGCAGTTCCTGACTCAGTTGAGGGAACGCGTAGCAGGTATGCCGGGAGTCGTCTCGGTAGCGGCCACGGATGCCGTTCCACTCGCAGGCGGTCACCGCAGCGATGGCTTTTCCGTGGTTGGCCGGCCCAGCCAGCAGGGTGCCCCGAACGTCGATCTCTACATGGCAACGCCCGGCTACTTTGAAACGCTGGGCATTCCGCGGGTCATCGGCCGTGACTTCGCCCGCGAGCCTGCCGCCGGGCAGAAGGTCGGCATCGTCAATCAGGCATTCGCCGCCCGACTCTTTAGCGGGGAAAATCCAATTGGTCAGCATGTCAGCGGGGCCGGTGTCGACTACCAGATCATCGGCGTAGTCGGGAACATCAAATCGCGCACCATCGGAGAAAACACGCGGCCGGTGCTCTTCCGGTCGCTTGCGCAGAGCACCGCCAGCGATCCGTCCTTCCTGGGATACGAGCTGATCGTCCGTTATCGGGGCGACTCCAGCGCAGTCGCAAACGAGGTGCGCCACGAGATCCATGCTCTCGATCCGGCAATGGCCGTCTATAACCAGGAGACGATGGAGGACCATCTGCGCAGCGCGCTCTTTCTGCCGCGCCTTGCCGGCACGCTCTTTGCTGTCTTCGGGGTCACCGGGCTGGTGCTGGCCGTCATCGGGCTTTACGGCATCATGAGCTTTTCCGTGAGCCGGAGAACGCGGGAGATCGGCATCCGCATTGCGCTGGGATCACCGCTTGGCGCAGTCGAGCGGCTCATCGTGCGCCAGGGCATGCTGCTGACTGCGTTTGCTGTCGCACTGGGTTTGCCCGCGGCGCTCGTCGGCGCAAAATTTTCGAGCAGTTTCCTTTATGGCGTGCAGCCACACGACACGGTGACGTTCCTGAGCGTGCCACTATGCCTGGTTGGCGTCGCGCTGCTGGCCTGCTGGATTCCCGCAAGGCGCGCAGCGCGCGTGGATGCCCAAACCGCATTGCGTTATGAGTAGCGGATGCCCGCACCGGGCGGTCATCGGACACCCGCGACAGTTGATATAGAAGACATGCGGTCAACCGGGCTGCACGCTCGTCCTGCGTGAAAAGACTCAGTGACAGCTAGAAGCTGATCTTCAGAATCTGGCCCTTATTGCCTACGAACCATCCGGCTTCCGGATTCGCAAAAGCGACCGCCCAATACCCACTCACTTTCGGCAGTTTGAACCAGGTTTGCCCTTCATCGGGAGTCCAGGCGGCCGCGCCCGAGGTGAAATTCGGCTGAGTTTCGGTCGTGATGACCACGGTCCGATCATGCTCATGGCCGCGGCGATCTCGTTCGCTCCAGGGATCGTGGTGTTCGAGTCCGCGAGCGTAAGCGAGACAGAAGATCGCTCCTGGAATCGGAGGCTTGCGGGTAAGACTCCAGGTTTGACCGCCATTATCCGAGGTTGCCGCCTGCGCAGAAGTGTTCGACGTCAAGTCGCCGCCGCCCACGATGCCGTGCCACGGATCGCGAAACGCCACCGAGAGGCCGCCAGCATTGGGGTTGCTTACCAGTGGAGTATCGTACGCATTCCAGCTGTCTCCGCCATCGCGAGTGGCCAGTATCCGCGCGACGCTGGAGCCGCCGGTGGCAACCCAGGCATCTTGCCAACCTAGTGTCGTGATGCAGGTTCCGCTCGAGGAGAACGACGCTTCCCCCTTCAACGCAGGTGGCATATTGCCGGCGATGGAATGCCAGGTTCTTCCATTGGTGGTGCGTATGTCGGGAAATACTCCGTTGATCGAATCGCTGTGCGCGATTCCGCGATCCGGCGTCCAGAAAGCGAAGCAGTCATAGAAGGCATTCGCCGTCTTGTTCTTGAATTGCATATTCCAGTGGGCCCCGCCGTCTTCCGTCTTGTAGATACGAAAATCGCCGGTGTTGTTCCCGATCGACATCAGATAAGCGACCTTGTCGCTGACACCTTGCACATCTCGGAATTGCAGGCTCGCGGCTCCCGGCACAACCCCTGACTTCCAATGCGAACCGCCATCGGTGGTCACGACGTAGGTGCCTCCTGCTCCCGCCGCCCAAACGACTTTGGAGTTCACCGGACTGACAGCAATCAGCAGCTGTGTGGTGCCGCTATGCTGTGCAACCAGAGCGGGTGAATGACCTTTCCAGGCATCTTCTGCATACCCGACCGTAGCAGCGGTGGCAACCAAGAGAATGAGCCCCAGCGAACGCTTCAACATAGACTTCCTCCCTAAGACGGCATTTCAGCGTGGTGAAGTATAGGAACGACACAGAAGCCCCGTCAAATCGGAAGCAGCTGATTGGTTCAAGGAACGAGTCTTTCGCTCTGCTACCCTTAAGGGTTTGCAAGACCTGCTCTAAAGGACGCCCTGCGCAATGGCCTTCAAGTTCAAGAACGTCGACTTCATTGGCTTCGACACCATGCTTTCCGAAGATGAGCGGCTGGTCCGCGATACCGCTCGCCGATTCATCGATGACAATCTAATCCCCATCATCGAAGAGTGCAACCGCGAGGGCCGCTTCCCGCGCGAGCTGGTGAAGCCGATGGCCGACATGGGTTTCTTCGGCGCGAACCTGCATGGCTACGGCTGCGCCGGCATGTCGAACGTGGAATACGGTCTGGTGACGCAGGAGATGGAGCGCGGCGACTCCGGTATTCGCTCGTTTGTCAGCGTGCAATCCGCGCTGGTGATGTACCCCATCTACACCTTCGGCTCCGACGAGCAGAAGGATGAGTGGCTGGCGGCCATGGCAAAGGGTGAAAAGCTCGGCTGCTTCGGGCTGACCGAACCAGATTTCGGTTCGAATCCCGGCGGCATGCGCACCCGCGCAAAGCGCAACGGCACGGATTACATCCTGAACGGCGAGAAGATGTGGATCACCTCCGGCTCCATCGCCGATGTCGCGGTGATCTGGGCCAAGGTGGAGGATGAAGATGACCGGGTGCGCGGATTTCTGGTGCCGACCAGCACACCCGGCTTTCGCGCTTACGATGTGCACGGAAAATGGTCGCTGCGCGCCTCCGTCACCTCCGGTCTCGCGTTGCAGGATGTGCGGCTGCCCGCATCCGCTCTGCTGCCCGGCTCTGGCGGCCTGAAGTCGCCGCTGATGTGCCTCAACCAGGCACGCTACGGCATTGGTTGGGGGGCACTGGGCGCAGCTATGTCCTGCTATGACACGGCGCTTCAGTATTCGCTGATGCGTAAGCAGTTCCGCGATCAGCCCATCGCCAGCCATCAGATGGTGCAGGAAAAACTTGCCTGGATGATCACCGAAATCACCAAGGGACAATTGCTTTCCCTCCAGGTAGGCCGCCTCAAGGACGCCGGCAAGGTGAGCCACGAACACATCTCCATGGCCAAGCGGAACAATGTTGCGATTGCGCTGGAATGCGCGCGGATGGCGCGCGATGTTCTGGGCGCCAACGGCATCAGCGACGATTACCCCGTGATGCGGCACATGATGAACCTGGAGTCCGTGAAGACTTACGAGGGGACTCAGGATATCCACACGCTGATCATTGGACAGGCCATCACGGGAATCGCGGCATTCTGACCTGCCGGCGATGCGGCCATACCTCCGGCGATGCACAACTCCGCCGGATTTCGAGCTAGATTTAGATAGCAACTTGCCCCCCCGAATGCCGTCTAAGCCCGTAAGGGGAAGTGTTTCTTGACGCTGAAGACCACGTCCGTCGCCGTCGTGAAAAGCATGCAGCTTCCGCGTAAGCCGGAATTTGACGCGCTGCGCGGTCTCTTTCTGGTGTGGATGACCCTGACGCATCTGCCCACGCGGCTCGCCGATCTGGTCAACCAACCATTCGGGTTTATCTCCTCGGCGGAGGGCTTCGTTTTCCTGTCCGCGTTGTTGGTCGGCCGGGTCTACATGCGGCAGGCGCTCGAAAATCCGGGCGGCCTGCGCAGCAAACTCTGGAAGCGCGCTCTGCGCGTGTATGCGTATCACGTGACGTTGCTGCTGCTGGCCTTCACCTTCGCGGCTGCCTTTGCCGTCTACCGGCATCACGCTGCGCTGGAACATCTGCTGGACTTCTATATTGCTCATCCGGCGGTGGCCATTATCGGTTCCCTGCTGCTCATTTACTGCCCGCCGCTGCTCGATATCCTGCCTATCTATGTGATCTTCCTGCTAGCTTCGCCATTTGCGTTTTCAATTGCGGTCAAACGAAGCTGGCGACCGGTCATTCTTGGCAGCACCTTCATCTGGCTGCTGGCCCAGTTCCATCTGCGCATCTACGTCCATGACGTAGTCGTGCGCGTGACGCACCTGCCGATTCCGCTGCAGCAATGGGGCGCATTCAACCTGTTCGCGTGGCAATGGATCTGGATCATGGGCATGTGGATGGGCGCGCGCTCGGTGGAAGGCGAACTGCCGTTGCATTCGCTGCCGAAATGGACCAACTGGATCGCCGGCGCGCTCTGCATCTTCTTCATCGGCTTGCGGCACGACTGGCTGGGTGCGCGGCTGACGCAGGAAAATCTCGAAGTCCTGGTGGATAAGTGGCAGCTTGGACCGTTGCGCCTGCTGAACCTTGTTGCCTTTGTCTGCCTGCTTTACACCTTGCGCGGCGCGGTGCGCTGGGCCATCTCGCACGAGCCGCTCATCACGCTGGGCCGCGCTTCGATTGAGGTCTTCTGCGCGCACCTGCTCTTTGTGTTCGTCGGACTGGCGCTGCTCTACGGTGAGATACCGCAGCTTCACGGCATCTATGCGCTGTCGCTGCTGGTCGTAACTTTCATCGGTCTTTTGTACGTCGCGCAGCGACAGGTGCGTCGAAAGCATGCGCAAAAAACGCGCTCGGCACGAGCTCCATCCCCCATCGCGGATACGGCAGCCTGATTGAGCTAGACGGCAACCGTAAAGCTGTCTTCTGTGCGGATGACCGGCCGGTAAAGCGTGTCGCGTTCGAAGGGTTCGCGGCCGGCCTCGCGGATGAGCCGGATCAGATCGCTGCGTCGCATGCCCTGCGGCGTGCTCGCGCCCGCATCGTGGTAGATCTTCTCTTCGATCACGGTACCGTCGATGTCGTCCGCGCCAAAGCGCAGCGCCACCTGCGCGATGCCGGCAGTCATCATCTGCCAGTACGCCTTGATATGCGCGAAGTTGTCCAGCAGCAGGCGCCCCACGGCAATCTGCCGCAGGTCTGTGAGCCCGGTGGTGCGCGGCAGATGTTCGAGCGGTGTGTTGTCCGGATGGAAGGCCAGCGGAATGAATGTCTGGAAGCCCCCGGTATCGTCCTGCACCGCACGCAGACGAAGCATGTGGTCGACGCGGTCCTCGTCGTTCTCCACATGACCGTAGAGCATCGTCGCATTGGACCGCAGGCCGAGCTTGTGCGCGGCACGCGCGGTCTCCAGCCACTCGTCCCCGTCGATCTTGTGATCGCAAATGATGTGGCGCACGCGGTCGGAGAAGATTTCCGCCCCGCCGCCAGGCATGGAGTCCACACCCGCCTCTTTGAGCTTCACCAGCACTTCAGGGATCATGATCTTCGCGCGGCGGGCGAGGAAGGAGACCTCGACCATGGTGAAGGCCTTGATGTGAACCTTCGGAAAGCGCTCCTTGAGGCCGCGCACCAGATCAAGGAAGTATTCGAGCGGCAGATCGGGATGCAGGCCGCCGACGATATGAAACTCCGTCACCGCCTCGTGATAGCCGGAAGCTGCCGTGGCCCACGCTTCGTCGAGCGCCATGGTGTACGCGTGAGCATCGTCCTTCTTGCGCCCAAAGGCGCACAGACGGCAGGCCGCGACGCAGACATTGGTCGGATTGATGTGCCGGTTGACGTTGAAGTACGTTATATCGCCATGCAGCGATTCGCGCACCCAGTTGGCCAGGCAGCCGACGGCGAGAATGTCCGAGCTGCGATAAAGTCCGAGGCCATCGTCGAAGCTGAGGCGCTGTCCGGCAAAGACCTTCTCCGCAATGGGCAGCAGTTGCGCGTCGTCCGTACGGAAATCATCCCTCACGCGGCGCTGTGCAGTAGACTGTCTCACCCTTTCATCATACGCTGGGGGGCAACTGCCTCAGCGGCTTCGCAACAGCAGATCGATCCTGCTGTTACCATGCGGTTCAGCGTTCTCTGTTCGCCCGTTACTTCATCCCAAGTGAGTCGTCGCCGAAACATGCGCTCCCTGAAACTCTGGATTGTTCTGTTCGCACTGACGGCGATAGCAGTTGCGCGCGCGGCTGAACCGGTCGTTCTTCCCAAGGTCAGCTCAGATACCTTGAGCAAGCAGCATCTCACCTTGCCGGCGGACTTCCATACGGACCGCAATCTGCTGCTGCTTTATTTCGATCTGACCCAGCAGCCCGATGTCGATAGCTGGGACACCGTCCTCGACCGCTGGCGTGCGAGCGATCCGTCTCTCACGGCCTATACCTCACTGGTTTCCTCGCAGAAGAACTTTCTCTCGCGCTGGTGGCAGAATGCCTCGATGCGCAGCGCGGCCGCTGATTCCAGCCGCTGGCCGACCACTCTCCCGCTGTATGTCGATAAGCACGCCTTCGATCGGCGGCTGCAGATTTCGTCGGAGAAGCAAGTGGTGCTGCTTCTTCTTGATCGCACGGGGCGTGTGTTGAGCCGGGTCAGCGGGCCGCCCAGCGACACCAGCCGGAATGCGATGCGCGCCGCACTGAACGCCGCTGGCTCCCCGGCTACACTTGCTCCGGCAGGTACGGCTAAGCACTGAACCGCGCCGCATTCACCGCTGGTCAACCGAGCGAATCCAGCGCCTTCCGCAACACCACTGCATCCGTGCCGTCTGCGTAATACCCGGGAATCCGTCCCATCTCCCGATACCTGAGACGCTCATAGAAGGCCTGGGCGCCGACGTTGTTGACAGCGACTTCGAGCGCGACAGCAAAGCAGTTCATCGCCACCAGCTCCGCTTCACCCGCCTGCATCAATAGCCGTCCCAGGCCATTGCGCTGTAGCTCCGGAGCAACGTCGATGGTGATGAAGTGGCCCAGCTTGCGACCGGCCTCCTGCTTCCAGTCCACCACGCAAAATCCGGCGATCTGCCCATCGCGCTCGGCTACGACGGTGGTGCTGCGCGGATGCCGCACAAAGTACTGCAGCTCCGCGCGCGAGTAGGCGATCTGCGGCGGAAAGCAGCGCGCATCCAGACGCAGCAGCTCGGGAAGATCCCTGGTCTCAAAGGGACGCAGGCGAATCTGCGATAGGTCCGGAACGCTCCCCGGGGCGTTATCTCTGTGAATGTCCGCGGTCACGCGTGAATGCTGTTGAGCTCCTCTGCTTCACACTAACAGCGGTACGTTGCTACTGCGCTCCGCCCACGCCGGCATTCCGCTTTGCCACGACAGCATTCGAGGCGCCGCTCTGCGGCTGCATCACGACGCCGTTGTAGAGCGAAGCAGCCAGCAACCGGCCGCCATTGGAGCGCACGCCACGTACGAGCCAGCCTGCGTCCCACCACTTCCAGCTCTTGTCCGACTCGTTTACCGCCATGACCCAGGTAGAACTCCAGGAGGTGATCACAACGCGTTTGAGATCGCCGTCGTATTCAACGCTGTTGATGTCGGAGATGGGCAAGGTCGACATGAACGTCCAGTTGGCGCCATTGTCTGTGCTGTAGTAAACGCCTTCACGGCCGCCCACCCACATGCTGCCGCCCGGAGCGATGGTGCTGGTACGCACCGAGGTAAGCTTGCCGGGCAGCGGTTCCGGCTGCCAGGTCTTGCCGCCATCCTGCGAGATCGCGATGCCGGTGCGGCTTGTCGCCAGCACCATCGGGCCTACGGAGTGAACGTTGTGGTAATCCGTCTGCCCCAGCACCGGTCCGCCTGTCCACACCTTGCCTTGGTCCGTGCTCTGGTAAACGCCGGCCGAGGTCGCTGCGAACCACGTGCCGTTCTTCAGATCGAGCTGATGGATGCGTCCGTCAATCTCTCCTGCCGGCTTCGCGACGGTCTTCGTCGACTTGACTCGCTTGCCTTTGCGCCGCTCGTACACCGTCTTCTCTTCCATCTGAACGACGTGCCCTGCGGGCTGCCAGCGCCCGTCCTGCCACGCAAAGATGCCGTGGCTGGTCCCCGCCAGCAGCGTGCCGTCCGGGCTCTCGGCAAGGCTGAAAACGTCCCGGCCCTCCAGCCCCTGACTCTGCTGCTGCCACGTGCTGCCGGCGTCGCCGGAGGTGAAGACGCCGCCGTACATCTTGTCATTGACCACACCGGCGTAGAGGCGGTTCGGGTCTTTCACATCCTGGGTCAGCGCGACTACCTGCCGCTGTGAAAAGCCGTGGTTCGACTGGGCAAAGCTGACGGCCTGATCGTTGCTCATCAGCACGCCGCTGCGGTCCGTTGCCAGCAGCACGCGATTGTGGTTCTTCGGATCGACATAGACGTCGTTGATGATGACATCTGGCCCGGTCAGGCGCGACCAGTTGGTGCCCGCGGCGGTCGTGCGATAGAGACCCTCGGTGGTTCCGGCGTAGACGATCGCGTGATCGACCGGGTCCTGCATCAGCACGCGTGTGCGACGCGCGGTCGAAGGAATGCCTTGGATCTTATGGTAGAGTTCGCCGCCGTTCTCGCTCTTATAAATGCCTGAGCAGGCGCTGGTATAAACCGTCTGCGGCGTGGCGGAATCGATGATGATCGAGAACACATCCGAATCATCGATCAGGCCCTGCTTGATGTTGTGCCAGTTTGTCCCGCCATCCGTGGTCTTCCATGGAAGATGCCAGGTGCCGGCGTAGATCGTCTTTGGATCTTTGGGGTCGATGGCGATCGATTCGACCTCATGCAGCTCCGCGCTGTTCGCCGGGCTGATCTGGTCCCAGTGCTGTCCGCCATCCTCGCTGCGGAAAACACCCTTCAGGGTGCCGACCACCAGCGTCTTCGGATTGGAAGGCGCCTGGGCGAGCGCGCGAATGGACTGCCCATCCATCGCCGGGCTCTTGGCCCAGGTCTTTCCGGAATCATGGCTGATGAAGAGACCTCCGTCCGGATGATCGACCACCCAGGCAGCCACATAGATCGTCTTCGGATCTGCTTCATCGACCGTGATGTTGTCGAGAATCAGGTCGTCTTTGGGCGAGAGCTTCGCCAGGCGACGCCACGATCCGCCGTCGTCGCGGCTCTCGTAGAGCCAGCTGTTCGTCGTTCCCAGGTAGAGGTGACGGCTATCCGAGGGATCGGCGGCAAAGCTGCGGGCGTCTCCGCCATCCGGACCAACCGGCACCCACGCCGTGGCGGCCGGATTTGCATTCGTCGTCTGCTGAGGCAGCGCCAGAAGCGGGAGGGAACAGGCAGAGAGCAGGAGCAGAGAAGCGAAACGGCGATTCATTGGGATGGCACGACCTCATTTACGAAAAGCTGTTGGTCCGTTCAGAAAGAACTGTTGTAGCAAGAGTAAAGGTCATAGGCAGAGGTGACAATCCCACGAAGGGGCCCGTACCAAGCTGAGCATGTGGCCTCGGCAGCGGCCGATCAGGATGCATCGAGCAACAAAAGAAAAGGGCTGACCGGAAGCCGGTCAGCCCTTGTTGGTTGCGGAAGAAACGACTACTGAGCTGCAGCAGCCTTCTTCTTGTGACGGGCATGGTGAGCTGCGTGGCCAGTGCGGTCCTGGGGACGCACACTTTCCTCGTTCACCTGGGTTGTACCCTGCACGTCGTTGTCGAAGTTGGCACCGGACGGAACCAGGTAGTTCTGCTCCTGCTTGCCGGCCTCGCTGCCAGTCCGAACCTGGACACGGGAGGCATCAATGCCCTTCTCCTTGACCAGGTAGTCCTTGGTGTTGACGGCGCGCTGCGCTGCCAGTTTCGGACCCTGTTTCTCGCCGGCTGCCGAGTCGCCAACCACAACAGCAGTCGCATCCGACTGACGCTGCAGGTTGAGGGCTACGTCATCCAGGCAGGCCTTGGCTTCGTTGTCGACGCGGGCCGGACGGCGCTTGTCACGATCGAAGTTGATCGAGCAGAGCGTCTGCGTCTTGGGCTGCGGCGGCGGTGGCGGCTGCTCCACGTTGACCGAAGTCGTCGAGGAAGCCGTCTGACCCTTATCGTCAGACACGTTGCAGGTCACGGTAATCGGACCGGCAGGCGCGCCAGACGTGTTCAGGGTAGCCGAGGTGTTGTTGCCGTTGATCTGACCGGCAGAGGTGGAGTAGGTGTAGGTCAACGGGCGGTTCTGCGGGCTTACGCCTTGGGCAGTGATCGTTGCGCTGTCACCCGGCTTCACAGTGGTCGGATTGGCCGAGCAGCTGATGGTCGGCGGCTCGAACTGCTTGACTTCGAAGTTCGCAGTGCAATCGGCGAACATGCCGGCCTTCTGGCCCTGCGTAACATGGCCGGTCACCGTATAGCTGCCCGGATTCAGACCATTGGTATCCACATTGCCCGTTGCCGAGTCGCCGGAAACCTTGACGCCGTTGTTGGCCGTCCAGGAGTATGTGCCGTTCTTTTTCGGATTCAGGTTGGTTGCGGTACCGGTGATGGTGACAGGATCGCCAGGGTAGACCGAGGCCGGGCTCGCAGCGCACTGGTAGGTGACTGGCGGAGGCGGCGTGATATTGCCCATACGATAGACGATGCCCGCGCTCAGGCGAGCCACATCCAGGTTGGCGCGGCCACCGGTCGGATACGGATTCTGCGGACCAAAATTGACGTGGTAGTACTGATAATCCGCCTGGAAGACGCGAATGGCGAAATGATGGCCAATGCCGTAATCCAGACCGCCACCGGCCGTCAGTGCCGGACCCCAGGTGTATGGCTGCTTGAAGGGACCGCCTAGCCGAACCGCGCCAGCTTCAAAATGCACGAACGGCGTGACATCTTCGGTCGGATAGCGGAACACGATGCCGCCGGATGCGACCGATGCTCCGTCGTTGTTACCGTCAGGATGAACGCTCAGTTCAGCCTGCGCGCCAACATACCGGTTGAAGAAATAAGTACCGCTGCCGATCGCGCCGTAGTCGATCGAGGAATACGTCACCGGGCCGGTAATGCCGACAAACTGGCCTCCCGGAATGGTAAGCGAACCGTGCGGCGCCAGATACGAATACCCTGCAAAGATGTCCACCCGCGAAGCGTAAGGCGCCTGCGGAGCGGTTGATGCAGGGGCAGGGGCGGCAGGGGCAGCCGCCGGAGCGCTGCTCGACGACTGGTCTTGTGTTGGCTGAGCTGGAGGCTGCGTCGTGTTTGTGTCCTGCGCAAAGAGAGCCGTTGTTCCCAGGCCTACCGCACAGGTTACGAGCAGGATCCGGCTCAGAGAATGCAACGGACGTAAATGCATGCGTCTATCCTCCGCAACCGTACTGAAAGTCATACAAATCGAATTACGAATGGCACTCAAGTGTTCCATCATACCCCAGAACACTCTCACCATCCGGAAGGCACCGAGCAGGCAGCGCAATGGAAAGCTACCACGCGTTGCCTAGATTAGTGCACATTTTAGTGGGTGCGTTGCCTAGAATTTTCAATAACTTATCCAGAGCATCACTAGAGTAACCAGGCCTATGACCAATCTGACAGCCGCCCTAAAAAATGTGCACCCGTCCGGAACGAAATTCCGGACTGCACCATCCTAACGGCAGAACCGGCGATTTCAAGCACTATTTCGCCTGAAGATGATGGTATTTACACGGTTTTCCAGAATGTCGCGTAGTTGATGAAAGTAAGCACGAAAACTTTCGTACGCTCACACATTTTTGAAGAAGATCTAGCTCAAATTCAACGCCCGTTTCAGCGTGCCGCGCTCCCGCTGGATCTTCTCCTGCAGCAGCGTGATGGCGTAAATGAGCTGCTCCGGCCGCGGAGGGCAACCGGGAACGTAAACGTCCACCGGAATGATCTGATTGACGCCCTGCACCAGCGCGTAATTGTTGAAAACACCGCCGGAGGTCGCGCAGGCGCCCATGGAGATGACCCACTTCGGCTCCGGCATCTGCTCCCATAGCCGCCGGATCACGGGTGCCATCTTCTGCGAGACGCGGCCCGCGATCACCATCAGGTCCGATTGCCGCGGCGACGGACGGAAGACCTCCGCGCCAAAGCGCGCCACATCGAAACGCGCAGCGCCCATCGACATCATTTCAATCGCGCAGCACGCAAGACCAAACGTCATCGGCCACACAGAGCTTTTGCGGATCCAGTTCACTGCAAAATCCAGCGAGGTCAAAATGATTCCCTCCGGCGGCGCTTCGCCGAAGTTCGCCTCCTGCACCTTCATCTGGTTCTTGGCGCTGCTCTCGAGTGAGCCGAAGAGATAATGATCGCGCGGCGCTGCTGTGCTCATAGTGCCAGTATAAACGGCTGGCGAGACTCAGGCCGCTTTCACAAAGCGGACGCGCATGAAGGGATGCTGACGCAGCGCTTCGAACGACACAGCTTGTGTGGAAAGCCAATCAATGGCTTGCGGGCGCGGGTTTCGCGTTTTCAGCAGGCGTGCCCCCGGAAGTCCCATTGTTCAGCACGATTACCTGGTCCGGGCGCGTGTAGCGCAGGCGCATGTGCGCCTCGTATTCGATGGCATCGGGATCGGTTTTCAGGTGCTCCACGTGCGCCTTCATGCGGCTGTTTTCCTGCTTGATTTTTTCCAGCTTCTGCGCCAGCACGCGGTCTTCACTCTGCTTCGCCTGGTACGCCATAACCCCATTCGCGCCGAAGAGCGCGTGATACGCGAGCAGAGCGGCAATCAGCGCGGCGAACACGGTCGCGATTCGCCGCCGCTGCCCATACGCAGCCGTGGCGACGGAGAAACGCCGCGCCAGCCTGCCCGGCTGCGTGTGGGGCTGCGATGGGGAGGACATCGGATTCACTCTGTTCCCTTCTCCTACTGCAAGACCCAGCTCTTCGCGGCCTCGGTGAGCTTTGCGCTCTCCTGGTGGTCGCGTGCCTCGGTGTAGACGCGTACCACCGGCTCGGTGCCGGAGAGGCGATAGCAGACCCAGGAGCCATCGTCGAAGATCAGCTTCAGGCCGTCGGTACGCACCACCTGCTTCACCTTCTGCCCGGCGAGCTCGGTTGGATCATTCTTTATCTTTTCAGTGAACTTCTGCTTCACCTCCCCGGTCAAGCGGAAGTTCTCGCGCACCGGGTAGAAGGAACCATATTTGCCAAATAGATCCTGGAGTTGCTCGCCGATCGTGCGGCCCCGGCGCGCCACCATCTCGGCCATCAGCAAACCGGCGATGATGCCGTCCTTCTCCGGCACATGCCCGCGGATGGTGAGCCCCGCGCTCTCCTCGCCGCCAATTGCAATCTCATCCTTGATGATCAGCTCGCCGATGTACTTGAATCCCACCGGTGTCTCATAGAGCGGCACGCCCTGCTTCTCCGCGATGGCGTTGATGAGATTTGTCGTCGCCACCGACTTCGCCACACCGTTCTTCCACCCGCGCGTTTCGATCAGGTATTCGAAGAGCAGCGCGATCACGTAATTGGGCTGAATGAAAGTTCCATCCGCATCGAGGATGCCGAAGCGGTCCGCGTCGCCGTCGGTCGCGATGCCGATGTGCGCGCTCGTCTCCCGCATCTTCTTCTTTGCGTCGCCCAGCAGATGGTCGTCCGGCTCCGGCGCATGTCCGCCGAAGAGCACATCGCGGTAGTCGTGGACGCAATTCACATCAATGCCATGCTCGCGCAAAACGTCCGAACTGTAACCGCGCGCCGCGCCCCAGAAAGGGTCGAAGACAATTTTGATCTTCGACGCCTGGATGATTTTGAAGTCCACGAGCTCGCCCAGGCGCTTCAAATAGCCGGGCTTCACGTCGAGCGTTGCGGGTTTCTCAAGCGGCTTTGCCTGAGCCACGGCCGCATCGCCGAGCGCGCGAATCTCCGCCTCGATCCGACCGGTTGTTTCCGGTAGCGCGGGTGCGCCGTCGGACGTCGAAAACTTGATGCCGTTGTACTCCGGCGGATTATGAGACGCCGTGAAGTTGATACCGCCGCTCGCCTTCTGCTCGCGAATGGCGTAGGCGATGGCGGGCGTGGGAGCAGCCTCCGGGATCACCACGGGCGTGACGCCGTGTTGCGCCAGTAGGCGCGCCGCCTCGTCGACAAACATCTCCCCTAGAAATCGTGGATCGCGGCCCACCAGCACCCGATGACTGCCCGGCTGACCCGCGATGTACCGGGCGATCCCGGTGACAGCGCGGCGTATGTTCCCGAGCGTAAACTCCTCCGCAACGATGGCTCGCCAGCCCGAGGTTCCGAACTTGATCTCTGTGGCCATATCTCTCCTGTCTAACTCTCTATTCCGTCCACTCTGCACGATGTCAATGCATGGGATGCGGCTCGTCGAGGATTGTATGGCAGAGCATGGGCCTGCCGCATGCACCACAATCATCGAGCCTATCGCATGACGGACACTCGCCTCATTCTGGTGTCCACTTCGCCGCGTGCCGAGGCGAAGCGCATCGCGCATGCGCTGGTCGAGGAGCATCTGGCTGCCTGCGTGAACCTCATCAGCGAGGTGCATTCCGTGTATCGCTGGAACGACGCCGTCGAGACCGCAGACGAGGTGCTGTTGCTGATCAAGACGGTAAAGGAGAAAGTTGACGCGGTCCGCTCGCGCGTTCACCAGCTGCACACCTACGATCTGCCGGAGTTCCTGGTGCTGGATGTGGCCGATGGCAGCGATGCCTACCTGGCTTGGATCGCCGCCAACGTGCGCTGACGATGAAACCGGAAATGCTTTATCCTGACAGAGCCCCGGAAGGACTGATCCCTCACGCATGCGCTGGCTGTTTGCTGTCTTCGTTGTGAGTTTGTGCGCGCTGCTGTGGGCTGCCATCTCGGTGGCGCGGCACGTCCGTCGGGGTCGCGCGCAGTTGCCGCCCGACGCAGCCGAGACGGACCTGAAGCAGGACAACTGATTCGACGAACGAGGATTCGCAGCAGTTCAGGAGACGAGAAACGATGATGCCCCGCACAGCCATCCAGACCAGCATGGAGACAGCCGTTGCACAGGACCGCACTGCCGCTGCCAGTGGCGCGCGCCGCCTCGCCCGGCAGGGCGGAATTGCTATCGCCGCCACCGCTTTCGTCGCGCTCTGCGCGCACATCTCCATTCCGCTGGGCTTTACGCCCGTGCCGATCACACTGCAGCCCTTTGCCGTCGTGCTGCTGGGCCTGCTGCTTGCACCCGGGCTCAGCTTTGCGGCGCTCTGCCTGTATCTGCTGGAAGGCGCCTCCGGCCTCCCGGTCTTCAGCCCGCACGGCGTGGGCGGCATCGCGCAGCTCTTCGGGCCAACCGGCGGCTACCTGCTGGCAGCTCCATTTGCCGCGGCCGTGGCGGGACTGGTGTATCGCGACGGCAAACGGACGTTTCTCTTTGCCATCGCGGGTGCGGCGGCGGGCGACATCATTCTGCTGGCAATCGGCGCGTTGTGGCTGGGCATGCTGGCAAACACCAGCTTCTCCGTGCTGCTGAAGGAATCCGTCGTTCCTTTCCTGGCCAGTGATGCCGCCAAGGTGATCGCCGCCGCAGTCTGCGCCCAGACGTTCGCGTCCTTCTCCAGACGTTCCTCGCAACCGGAATAGTTACTTGAGTCGAATCAGCATTCTCCCAACCGAAAAGGATCCAGGCAGCGTGAGCAGCACCCATTCTTTAGAACAGACGCAGACCGGCATTCGCGAAATCAAAATCGCGCACTCGCCGGATTCCGACGATGCATTCATGTTTTACGGCCTCGCCACCAACAAGGTGCGCGTACCCGGCCTGAAGTTCACCCACACGCTGACCGACATCGAGACGCTGAATCAGAAGGCGATTCACGAAGCCTTCTACGACGTCACCGCGATCTCGTTCCACGCCTACCCGTACCTGCAGGACAACTACACGCTGATGGCGTGCGGCGGCAGCGTGGGCGAGGGCTATGGCCCCATGATCGTTGCGAGCAAGCACTTCTCGCTCGACGAGATCAAGCAGGTGCGCATCGCGATTCCGGGCGAGCTGACGACAGCAGCGCTGTCCTTGAAGCTCTTCGCGCCGGACGTCCGCACCACCATCGTTCCCTTTGACCAGATCATCCCGCAGGTCCTCGCGGGCAAGCACGAAGCCGGGCTCATCATCCACGAAGGTCAGCTCACCTACTCCGCCAGCGGGCTCTTCAAGGTGCTTGACCTGGGCCAGTGGTGGCGCGAGGAAACCGGACTGCCGCTGCCGCTTGGCGGCAATGCGATCCGCCGCAGTCTTGGCGAAGAGACGATGCGCGTCGTCACCAAAGCGCTGCGTGAGAGCATCCAGCACGGACTCGATCATCGCGAGGAGGCGCTGGCCTACGCGATGCAGTTCGCCCGCGATCTCGACACGCAGCTCGCAAACCGCTTCGTCAGCATGTACGTGAACGAGCGCACGCTGAACTATGGCGAAGATGGCAAAGAAGCGATACGTAAGCTGCTCGAGCTCGGCTACGAGCGCGGCATCATTCCACACCCGGTCAAGGTGGATTTCGTCGGCTAACCGGCTGCTCTAATCGTCATCATCCTTATGCCGCTTCACCGGCACTAGCAGCGCCGCGGGCAGCGGCGCGTCGCCCTTCGCTTCCTTCCAGAGGATCACGTTTAATTTCTGTGGATCGGCTCGATCTTCATGCCGGAAGTCCATCCTGCCGGACTCCTTCGCGCCCGGCGCGTTCGGCTTGTTCGCCGTGTAGATCAGCCCGTTGTCGCGGTTTGCATAATCCGCATCGAACGGCCGCTGATCACCCGCTCCTGCAAAGACGCTCGCAATCGGCGGCGCGAAGGCGTCGTTGTTGTTCATCGGCGGCAGCCCCAGCAAGTCTTCCATCGTGCGGATCATGCTGACCGTGGTGTAGAAGTGGTGATCCACCAGCGGGCTCGTCTGCCGCGGCCCGTACTTGCTGACGATCAGCGCGGTGCTGCGGTGCGCGTCGACGTGATCTGCGCCATTCTGCGCATCGTCTTCAAGAATGAAGAACGCGGTGTCATCCCAGTAGGGGCTATGCGACACAGCTTCCACCGCACGGCCCACCGCAAGATCGTTGTCCGCCACGGAGGCATTCGGCGTCGGCTTGCCGGCGCGTGTGCCTTCGGTGTGATCGTTGGGCAGGCGCAGCATCACGAAATTCGGCATCTCGTCATGGCCGCTGTTACGTTCCGCCACCCACTTCTTGAAGTAGGTATTGAACTCCTCAAAGCGCAGCTGGTCGGGAAAGTCGAGCTCAAAGTCCGGATAGTTCGGATCGAAGTGACTCACCAGCTCCGGCTTGGTGGCCACGTTCTGCGCAATCAGCGGAATGCCCCACGGATATTTGCTGACACCGCCTCCGTAATTCTCCGGCACCGGATCGCCCAGGTGAATGGCCGGCCGCGCGCACCTTTCTCGCTCCGGCTCCGGCGTGCCTTCTGTCGGTCCCTGTCGTGGCATTGGCTCGCCGCTTCCGCAGAAATGGGTTGCGATGTACTCAGCGAAATGGAAATAGGTCTTATGGTGCCGCGCGAGATTCGTCCACAGGTAATTGCTCTCCGGCTCATTCACGTCCGGAATCTTCTCCGTCAGCGGGAACCCATTCTCCACCACGCCCTCATAGTCGTACACGCGTTCATTGCCGCGATACGCCTGTTGCCAGGTGCGCTCCGTGTAGTCACTGGAGATGGCCGCGGTGGACCAGACATGGCCGTCGCCGGAGACCTCGCCTGAGTCATAGAAGTTGTCGAGGATGCCGAAGCGCTCCGCGAGCTTGTGCTCATTTGGCGTAATGCCGCGGCCGTACATCGTCAGGCTCGGATCGTTGTTGCCCGCCGGCAGGTCGCCGAAGATCTGATCGTAGGTGCGGTTCTCCTTGATGATATAGATCACGTGGCGGATCGGATTGCGCCCGCTCTGAAACTTGATATGCACGGCCGCGGCGTCCTGCATGTTGCTGGTCACGGTTTGTTTCGTCAGCTCGGGCAGATGTGCATCGAGCTGCGCCAGATCAACCGAAGCCACCGAGCCGTAGAGCAGCGTAGCGATGTAGGTCGACTTCCCGCGAACATGCGGCGCACCAAGCACACGCCGCTGCGGCATGCCGTTCGGGCCGGTGCCGGTGCCCTTCCCGGTCGCGATGTAGAGATGGCCGGAATCCATCGCGAGCCCGGTGGGCAGCCACTCCGTGGGCACAAAGCCTTCGGCCTGCTTCGGCGTGCCGGTATGACCTCTGCGCGTGCGAAAGATAGCAACAGAATCCGTCCCGGCATTCGCAGCGTACAGATGCTGCCCATCTCTGCTCAGCGCGAGCGCGTTCGGCTCGGCGCCAAAGTATTGCTGCCCAGGCAGCCGCGTATCGAAGATGCCGGCCAGCTTCATCCGCCCGCGACGCAGCGAAACAGCGGCCACAGCATCGCGATTGGCAAGCGCAACATAGAGCGTCTTCTGATTCGGCGCGAGCGCAAGCGCCGCCGGGTGCGAACCGGGCGCGATTGCTTCCGCGGGCCGCAGCAGCGGCAGCGTGCCGACCACCCTGCCGGAGAGAAGATCGAGCTCCGCAACAGCCGATCCGTTCCACAGCGCGGCGAATCCCCGCCGGCCATCGCGGGTGACCGCCACTGCGATCGGATAAGCGGACGGAACGACAGCTCCCGTCGACAGATCGAAACGGTATCGAATGTTGCCGCTCGCCGCATCGATCAGCAGCACATCGTCCGAGAGCACATCTGCGACCAGCAACTGGTCCCCGCCGCTTCCCTTCACCACAGCGAGTCCCGCCGGCGCAGAAATCGCCTTGCCCGCAGGTACGCTCGCATCCAGATGGTTCTGTATCCGGCCCGCGGCCAGCGTCTGCAACGGAATCGGGATCAGCCGCTCTGGTGTCACGCGTCCGGCATCCACGCGGTACACGGCGATGGCGTTTCCGGTCTGCTTCGGCGTTTCCGCAACCGGTGCGGAAAGCGAATCGAACGATGCATACAGGTGTGTGCCGTCGCTCGAAAAAGCGAGTCCCTGGTACAACGTCTGGGGCATGCCGGGCGCAGTGCGCGCCTCCGGATAGTCAGTCACCTTGCCGTTTGTCGTATCCAGGACGGCGATCGATTGCTGGTATTGGGACTCATACGTTCCGTAGCCCGCATTCAGCAGCGCGAGAAAACGGCCATCCGGGGAGGAAGCGATCGCCATGGGCAGGCTGTTGGTGCGCTGCGGCGTGCCCGGCACCGGCATCAGTTGCTTGCTCGTCGGCAGGTCGATGGGCGACTGTTGCGCGCCCGTGTAAGTTGCGATCATTGCCAATGAAAGACTTATCCAGATCCCGTGCCTCATCCGTAAAAACTCCCCATCCCTGTTCTACGCGCTTACCAGCGTACTGCGATTACAAAAGTCTTACGCTGGCCCTGGCAGCACCGCTGTTAGGGTCGAAATAGAGACAAACTCAGTTTTCTAGAAGGTTCCCTTACATGCTGGTTGAAACACCTCCCGAGATCATCGTTGCAGCGCCCGCCCCGCACGCCGCCGCCCCCGCGCGCAGCAAGCAGGAAGTGCCGGTGCTGGGCCGCGCCGGCCAGAACTTCCGCCGCAACTGGGTCACGACAAGCTTCATGCTCGCCTTCCATATCGGTGCCGTGGCAGCGCTCTTTTTCTTCACCTGGAAAGCGCTCATCGCCGCCGTTGTTCTCTACGTCCTGTCGATCAACGTGGGCATCGGTATGTGCTATCACCGACTGCTGACGCACCGCGGCTACAAAGTGCCCAAGTGGCTGGAATACGCGATGACGGTCTGCGCCACGCTTTCGCTGGAAGGCGGGCCGATCTTCTGGGTAGCCACGCACCGCGTGCATCATCAGCTCAGCGATCACGAAGGCGATCCGCACACGCCGCACGATGGCGGATGGTGGGCGCACGTCGACTGGATTCTGAAGGGCGACGCGCTGCATCATGAGACCGCGCTGCTGGCCCGTTACGCACCCGATCTTGCAAAGGACCCGGTGCATCGCTGGTTGAGCCGCTATCACTGGTTGCCCATCGTTGTGGCGGGAGTCATACTGCTCGCGATCGGCGGATGGCCATGCCTGCTGTGGGGCATCTTCCTGCGGACCACGCTCGGTCTGCATGCCACGTGGCTGGTCAATTCAGCGACCCACATGTGGGGATCGCGCCGCTTTGAAACCCGGGATGAGTCCCGCAACCTGTGGTGGGTTGCGCTGATAAGCGGTGGCGAAGGCTGGCACAACAACCATCACGCCCATCCCGTCTCTGCGCGCCATGGCTTTGCCTGGTACGAGGTCGATCCCAACTACTACGGCATCTGGCTGTTGAAGAAGCTCGGCTTGGCCAAACAGATAAAGCTCGCCCAGTACGATCCTGCCAATCCGCGTCCTGCCGGCGCTGCCTGATTCGACCGGGCACTGTTTACGCATAGCGGCGTCCGAATTGGACGCCGCTATACTTTTCCTTGCCTATGCGGATCACCCGGCGCGGTCGTGCCATGTTTTTCTTCATCGCGCTCGGTGTCTGCCTGGTTGGAGTTGCCGTCGCGCTCCAGCTTGGCTGGATCATTCTCAACTGGCGCCGCCTCGCGCCGCTGGTCATCGGCATCCCGTTTTTCGCTCTGCTGATCGTCGGACTGATCCTCAATACCGTCTTTCTGGTCCGCGAAGTGCGCCGCAACGAGCAGCAGGACAGCTTCCTGAACGCCGTTACGCACGAGCTGAAGACGCCCATCACTTCCATCCGTCTGTATCTGGACACCATGCGCCGCCGCGACGTCTCGCGCGAGCAGCAGCAGCAGTTCCTCGCCGTGATGAGCGAGGACACCGATCGGCTGATGGCCACAGTCGAGCAGGTGCTCAAAGCCGGTGAGCTGGGCCAGCGCGGGCGGAGCCAGATCCGCGTACGCGTCGATATGGATGAGCTGGTCGAAGAGGCCGTAGCCACCGCAACCGTTCGCTATCACCTCGATGCGGACGCGATCCGCATCGACCGGCGGGAACTGCACACCGGTTCCAGCTTTGCCGTAGCCGGCAACCCGGAAGATCTCCGTACCGCCGTGCTGAATGTCATCGACAATGCAGTGAAGTATTCGCCCAACGGCGCGCATCTCACCATCGTGCTCTCTGTCGAAAGCGATGCCTGGGTGATGGTAAGCATCGCGGACGAGGGTTTGGGAATTCCCCAGCCGCAACTGAAGCGCATCTTCCGCCGCTTTTATCGCGTGCCCAACCGCAGCATCCTGCGTGTCAAAGGCACCGGCCTTGGTCTCTTCCTGGTGCGTTCCATCGCACGGCAGCACGGCGGAGATGCGTTTGCCGAGAGCGCCGGTGAAGGCCGGGGATCCACCATCCATCTGCAACTGCCCCGCATCCTCACTCCCGGTGGCGTTGTCGACGGCGGAGCGACCGTATGAGCGTTCCAGCCCATATCCTCATCGTCGAGGACGAGGAGCACCTCGCTCAGGGCCTGAAGTTCAACCTGGAAGCCGAAGGTTATCGCGCCAGTATTGCGCGGGACGGCGAAACGGCGCTCGAGCTCGCGGCCGATCCGAATGCGTCCATCGATGCCATCGTGCTCGACGTGATGCTTCCCGGCTGCGATGGCTTCACAGTCGTCGAACAGTTGCGCGAGCGGGACGATCGCACGCCGGTGCTGATGCTGACTGCGCGCGGCCGGCCGGAAGATGTGCTGCGCGGCTTCGCCGCCGGCGCCGACGACTACCTGCCAAAGCCTTTCGATCTTTCCATCCTGCTGGCGCGGCTGCATGGCCTGTTGCGCCGCTGGGCTTGGCAGAGACGCGAGCCCAACAGCACAGTGCCGGCGGGCACGGAGTCCTCCTTCAGTTTTGCCGGACGCACCATCGATTTCGCCGCCCTGGAGCTGCGCGTCGATGGGCGCGACATTCGCCTCACCGTCATGGAAACGGACCTGCTGCGCTATCTCGTGCGTCACCAGGGGCGCACCATCTCGCGCAAGGAGCTGCTCGAGCAGGTCTGGCGCATGCGCGAGGACACCGACACCCGCGCCATCGACAACTTCGTCGTGCGCTTGCGCCGCTATCTCGAAGACGACCCCGCAAATCCCGTCTTTCTCAAGACGGTGCGCGGCGTCGGCTACCGTTTCGAACCGCAGCCGATCCCCGGCAAGGCGGATTGAGGTCCTTGCATCTTCCGACGGGATCCCGCATCCTATACTTATAGGGGGTGGGGGTATATGAAGGAACTGCTCTTTCAGATCGATGGCATGCACTGCGGGGCCTGCGTGCAGCGCGTCACCCGTGCGCTGAGCCAGGTGCCGGGCACCCAGGTGGATGAGGTCCGCGTGGGCGCAGCCCGGGTGCACAGCGAAACGTCGCCGCCCGACGCGTACTTCGCCGCAATTCGCAAAGCCGGATTCGAGGCGCACCTTGTCGAATAACGCAGCCGTTTCCGGCCGCCAGCAGGACGCGGCTGTCGAGACGCCCGTGGAAACCATAGTCTTGCCGATCCACGGTATGACCTGTGCTGCCTGCCAGGTGCATGTCGAACGCTCGCTCCGCGCAGCCCCCGGTGTCGTGGATGCTACCGTCAACCTGCTCGCGCACTCCGCGCGCGTGATGTACACGCCGGCCGAGTCCTCGCCGAACGCGTTGGTAGCCGTCGTCGGCGAAGCCGGGTACGAGGCTAACCTTCCCGCGAAGGCCGGTTCTACCGATCATCTTTCGCAGGATGAAGCCCACAGCGGAATCGCAAAAGAACGCCGGCTGCTCGTCACTGCGCTGCTGACCATCGCGGCGGCGATCGCTGTGATGTTCGCCAGCATGCATACCATGACGCCCGGCCCGCTGTTCGCAATTGCGTTGGGCGCAGTCACTTTGCTAGGGATGGCGACGGCCGGTGCTCCGGTTTATCAGCGTGCCTGGCGGGCCGCGCGCCACCGCACCACCAACATGCATACCCTGATCGCGCTGGGCACGCTGGCGGCCTTCGGCTACTCCGTGGCGGGCACGTTCTGGCCCGGCTTCTTCATGCGCCACCACATCCAACCCGGTCTCTACTACGACTCGGTCCTCTTCATCCTCGGCTTTCTACTGCTGGGCAACTGGCTGGAAACACGCGCACGCAAGCGCGCGCTGTACGCGGTTCGCTCATTAGCCGAGTTGGAGCCCGCCCAGACCCGCGTGCTCAAAGAGGCGCGCGAGCTGACCGTGCCCACCGCGACCGTGCTCCCCGATGACGTTGTCGTCCTTCGTCCCGGCGAGCGTATACCGGTTGACGGCATAGTGCTCCGCGGCACCACCACAGTCGACGAGTCGCTGCTGACAGGCGAGTCGCAACCGGTCGCCAAAAATATCGGAGACGCGCTGATCGGCGGCTCACTCAATTACGACGGTGCCGTCGAATATCGCGCCACGGCCGCCGGCGCAGAAAGCCGCCTGGGCCAGATCCTGCGGCTGGTTGAGCAGGCGCAGTCCTCGCGCGCGCCCATGCAGCAACTGGCCGACCGCGTCAGCGCCATCTTCGTCCCCGCGATCATCGCGCTGGCGATTGTCACCTTCCTGATCTGGTCGTTTTCCGACGTTAGCCGCGGATTCGCCGTTGCTATCGCCGTCCTGGTGATTGCCTGCCCCTGCGCCATGGGTCTCGCAGTGCCGGCGGCTTTGACCGTCGCCATCGGACGCGGCGCGCAGCTCGGTGTGCTGTTCAAAGGCGGCGAAGCCCTGGAGAGGCTCGCCCATGTCGACACCGTCCTGCTGGATAAGACCGGCACGCTGACCGAAGGCAAGCCGAGCGTTGTCGCTATCGCACCCGCTGCCGGATGGTCGGAAGATAGGCTGCTCGAGCTCGCCGCTTCGGCGGAACAGCGCTCCGAGCATCCGCTGGCCCGCGCTATCATGCATGCCGCTCAAGATCGCGGGCTCACGCTCCTGCCCATTGATCGATTCCAGGCCATGCCAGGCATGGGGCTGGAAGCAACCATCGCCGGCGCGGAAGTCCTTGCCGGCAACACCCGCCTCTTCGAGCAGCACAACATTGCCGTCCCTGCCCCAACCCACGAGCCCGACGGCACGATGCTGCACATCGCACGCGCAGGCGCCTATGCAGGCACGATCGTCTGCCGTGACACTGTTCGCGCGGATGCTGCGGTCGCTCTGCGCGCGCTTGAAGCGATGCACCTGAAACCCGCCATCCTCACCGGCGATACGGCAGCAGCCGCACAGCCCCTTGCCGACGCCCTCGGCATTCGCGAGGTCTACGCCGGGCTCTCGCCGGAGCAGAAGCTCGCACGCATACGCGAGCTGCAGCGGCAGGGCCGGCGCGTGCTGATGGTGGGCGACGGCATCAACGACGCGGCGGCCATCGCGCAGGCAGACTCCGGCATCGGGATGGGGAGCGGCACGGAGCTGGCGCGCGAAGCAGGCGATGCCATCCTGCTGCACAGCGATCTTGGCGCCATCGTCTCGGCCCTGAAGCTCGCACGCGCAACGCGACGCATCATGAAGCAGAACCTGGGCTGGGCCGCAGGCTACAACCTGCTCGCCGTTCCGATTGCCGCGGGCGCGCTCTGGGCTGCCTTCGGCATCCTGCTGTCGCCGGCGGTGGCGGGCGCGGCCATGGCGCTCAGTTCCGTAAGTGTGTTGTTAAACAGCCTGCGCCTGCGGCGCTGGAGGGCAGCATGAAGAGCAAGAACCCGTCTACACAGAAGTTGCCCACAGCCGCTTGCAATACCGATGAGAAGCCGGCCGTCGCCGTCGATCCCGAGTTGAAGGGGGCCGCCGTACGCCGGTTGCGCCGCATCGCCGGCCAGGTCCGCGGCCTCGAATCGATGGTCGAGCAGGAGCGCTACTGCGCCGATATTCTGGTGCAGATCGCCTCCGTGCAGGAAGCACTGCGCGGCGTCAGCCGTCTGCTGATGCGCAATCACCTGGAGCACTGCGCCACCACGGCGATCCGGAGCGGTGGCGAGAGCGCCAGCGCCATGTATGACGAGCTGCTCGATCTCGTCTACCGGCACGCGCGCTAAGACGCTCAGTCGTCCCGTCGTCCTGAACGAAACCGAAGGTGAAGTGAAGGATCTGCTGTACCTACCGTTCGATATTGGCGCGAAGCGCCGCTCAACCAACGCCGTGAACTTCTTAAGCCGGGCATGCCGGCCTGCCGGGTAAACTACTCGCAAGGCCGACCACCGTGCGCATCCTGCGACGCTACATTCTGAGTGAAGTGATCTCGCACGCTCTCATCGGTGGCGCGCTGTTTACCTTCATTCTGTTCATGCGTCCGCTGGCCGACATCCTGGGCGTCATCGTACGGGAGAGCGCATCGCTGGCCAGCATGGGGGAGATCTTTCTCTTCACCCTGCCCAACACCTTCACCATGACCATCCCGATGGCGGTGCTGGTCGGCGTGCTGCTCGGGCTCAGCCGCATGGCGGCGGACAGCGAGATCACAGCCATGCGCGCAGCCGGCATCGGCGTCTGGCGCTTCGTCGGCATCGTCTCGCTGGTTGCAGTCCTGGGCTGGGGCGTTTCGCTCCTCAATGCGCTTTACCTCGCGCCCAAGGCAGCGGAGTCGCTTCTCGATCTCGAGAATGCGCTGAAGACCTCGCAGGCTTCTTTTGAGATTCAGCCGCGCGTCTTCTATGAAGATTTCAAGAACTACGTACTGTATGTGCAGAACGTGCGCGGCTCCGTCGGTGCCTCCCAATGGCAGCACGTCTTCCTCGCCGACCTCACCAATCCCGCTTCGCCGCTCATCATCACCGCGGCCACGGCCACCGTGGTCAACGGCGGCAACGGCGAGCTCCGCATGCGGCTGCGCAACGGCACGCGGCACGAATTCGTGGCGAATGATCCCAACCAGTACTCCGTCTCCACCTTCACCGAGGCTGATCTTCCGTTGCAGACGGGCAACCAGGAAGACACGCACATCAGCCACGCGGATGCGCCGGTGCTGGCCATGTCGACCCCCGAGCTTTGGCGGAAGTCCCAGCACCCTGGCGGGCAGTGGTATCGCATCGAGTTCTACAAGCGCCTCGCCTTTCCCGCTTCCTGCATCGTCCTCATGCTGGTGGGCGTCCCGCTCGGCCTTTCCTCCCGTCGCGGCGGCAAAAGCGCCGGCTTCGTCCTCACCATCGCGCTGGTCTTCGTCTACTACTTCCTCTCGCTCACCGGCGTCTCGCTGGCTCGCCAGGGCAAGATCACTCCGTTCCTGGGCGTATGGGCAGCCAACATCATCTTCGCTGCCTTCGGCCTGCTGCTTCTGCGCCAGCTCAGTCGCGGCGGCGTCGCCAATCTCTCGTTCAATTTCAGTGGCGCGCGTGCCGCCGGCAAGACGCTCAAGCGCCTGCCCATCCTGGACACCACACTGCGCCACGAGCGCTCCGGCCGCCGCAGCTTTCCGCTCATCCTGGATGACTACGTGCTGCGCGAGTTCCTCGGCACCTTCGTCATGGTGCTCTGCACCTTCGTGCTGCTCATGCTCGTCTTCACTTTCTTCGAGCGGCTCGGCGACATTATCCGGAACCGCACACCGCTCGTCACCGTGGGTGCGTACCTCTTCAACCTCGTCCCCAGCATGGTGTACACGCTGCTGCCACTTGGCGTACTCGTCGCCGTGCTGGTGACGTTTGGCGTGCTGAACCGCTCCAGCGAGCTCACCGCCATGAAGGCCACCGGCATCAGCATCTATCGCGTCATCGTGCCGGTCCTGGTCATTGCCGCGATTCTCGCGGCCGGGTTATTCCTCTTTGACGAGAGTTATCTGCCCGGCGCGAACCGCCGTCAGGAAGCCCTGCTCAGCGTCATCAAGGGCAAGCCAGCCCAAACCTTCCTGCGTCCGGATCAGAAGTGGATCTTCGGCGAGCAGGAGGCGGGAAAACCCGGCCGCATCTACTACTACCAGTTCTTCGATCCGGATCATGACCGCTTCGCGAACCTCTCCGTCTTCGAGTTCGACCCGGACAGCTTCTCACTGACGCGGCGCATCTTTGCCGACACGGCGCACTGGGACCCGCACCTGAATCAATGGATCTTTGAAGATGGATGGGACCGCCACTTCCAGGGCGAGGCCGTCAGCAGCTACGATCGCTTCTCGCTCAGCACATTTGCCACTCTGACGGAACAGCCTTCTTATTTCAAGAAAGAGAACCGTCAGTCGTCGGAGATGAGTTTTATCGAGCTCTCACGCTACATCCACGACCTGCGGCAGAGCGGCTTTGACACCATGCGGCTGCGCGTGCAGCTCGATCACAAGATTGCGTACCCGCTCATCACCTTGATCATGGCCATACTGGCGGTGCCGTTCGCGCTCTCCATGGGCAAGCGAGGCTCGCTCGCCGGCATCGCCGCAGCCATCGGCGTAGCCATCGCCTACTGGGTGGTCGCTGGCACATTTGAGGCAATGGGCAACGTGAACATGTTGCCCGCATTTCTGGCCGCATGGTCGCCAGACCTGCTCTTCGGCCTGGCCGGCGGGTATCTGCTGCTGAAAACTCCCACCTAACGGACCTGAAGAGCATTATGAAATCCAACCACGGAGCCATTCCATGAGCCGCTATTGCATCGCCGCATTTGCTCTCATCACCGCCGCAACATCTCTATCGAGCGCATACGCCCAGACCGCACCCGGCAAAGTCGCGTCGGCTCAGCGCGAAGTCCTTCTAGAAGCCGATCATTCGTGGAATGGCGTCCCCTACAAGCAGTACCCTCAGGGCGCTCCGCAACTCACCATGCTCAAGCTGACCATTGCGCCGCATACCGCGTTGCCCTGGCACACACATCCCTTTCCCAACGCCGCTTACGTCCTCTCAGGCACGCTTACCGTGCACGACAAGGTAAGCGGCAAGACAAAGGTCTTTCATCAGGGAGAGGCGTTCGCCGAAACGGTGAACGATGTTCATCGCGGCGAAACCGGGGATGAACCCGTCGTCCTGCTGGTGACATACGCCGGCACGCCGGGTGCTCCAACGTCGATACCCGCCAAGGGACAACAGGCGGAATATTAGCTTGATTATGGTGCGCTACTTGATCGAATCCGACTGCGCCTGTGTAGCTCCGGGCAATGCAATCTGCGGCACCAGCATGTCTTCTTTGCGGTAGATCATGTTGGTCGCGTTCAGTGACGCCAGCTCAAAGCCATGTCCGTGCGTGATGGCGTCTGTAGGGCAGGCCTCCACGCAATACCCGCAGAAGATGCAGCGGTTGTAGTCGATGTTGTAGACCTTCGCATACCGCTCTGCACTGGAAATTCGTTTCTCTTCCGTGTTCTCGGCAGCTTCGATGTAGATGCAGTTCGAAGGGCAGGCCGCCGCGCACAGAAAGCACGCCACGCACTTCTCCAGGCCATTCTCATCGCGCTGCAGCACATGCGCACCGCGGAACCGGTCCTGAAAGTGCGCGCCGCGATTCGGGCCCGGGCCATCGGGATAATTTTCCACCTCGGTCGGCTTGAACATCTCGCCGAAGGTGATCGACATACCCTTGGCCACGCCGGCAATATTGCGCACGATAGACATATCCGCAGTATACGACGTCTGTGCGGAGCCGCAGTGCAGCCTCTTCTCTATCCCTTGATGGTTGCAGCTGCCTTTGCTGACATCAATGCTATTTGTAGATATGTCGTGATACGATATATTTATGAAAGACGGACGATCCTCCTCGTCCAGCCTGGTGGAACGGCTGGCTGAATTTCGCTATCGCCTTCGCGCCTTTGTGCAGTTCAGTGAGCAGGCGGCGCATGCCGCCGGCCTACAGCCGCAGCAGCATCAATTGCTTTTGCAGATTGCCGGAGCCCCGGCCAGCGCGGTCCCCACCATCGCCTACGCAGCGGAGCGCCTGGGCCTGCGCCACAACAGCGTCGTCGAACTGGCGAACCGCTCGGAAGAGGAAGGCCTGCTCGAACGTACCAGCGACCAGACCGACGCTCGCCGCGTCCTGCTGCGCATCACTTCCAAGGGTTCGCGGCTGCTCCACAAGCTGGCAGCACACCACCGAAGTGAACTCGAAGTCATGGGTCCCGATCTCATCGAGACCCTCACCCGCATCGAACACTGGCAGGACGATCCGCCGCCGGGCGCGCCCTCTCCAGGACGCACTCTGGCGCGAGGTGCTCGATGAAAAGTCATGCTTCCGCCCTGCGCGACTTCACGGTCGACCGCCGCGTCTGGCTCATCTCGGGCCTCGCTATCATCGTCGGAATCGGCGGCGCAGGGCTGGCCGTAGTTCTGCTGCGGCTCATCGCCTTCTTTACCAACCTCTTCTACTATCACCGCTACAGCTGGGCGATGGTCGGACCGGCTGGCAGTCCGCTTGGTTACTGGATGGTGCTGGTACCCATCATCGGGGGCGTAATCGTCGGCATCATGGCGCGCTACGGCTCGGACAAAATCCGCGGCCACGGCATTCCCGAAGCCATTGAAGCCATCCTGCTGAACGGCGCACGCATCGAGCCGCGCATCGCAATTCTCAAACCCATCTCGGCCGCCATCGCCATCGGCTCCGGTGGTCCGTTCGGCGCGGAAGGTCCCATCATCATGACCGGCGGCGCCTTCGGCTCGCTGCTGGCGCAATGGGTCAAGCTTACCGACGCAGAGCGCACCACGCTGCTCGTCGCCGGCGCTGCCGCGGGCATGTCCGCGACCTTTGCGGCGCCGTTCGCTGCCATCCTGCTCGCCGTCGAGCTTCTGCTTTTCGAGTGGCGTCCGCGCTCGCTGGTTCCCGTGGCCTTCGCCAGCGTCACCGCGGCGGTGCTGCGTGTCATCTGGCTCGGTGCCGGCCCACTCTTCCCGCTCTCCTCGCAGGCCATCCCCAGCGGCATTCGCTTTGCGGTATTAGCGGCAATCCTCGGAGCAATCGTTGGCCTCTGTGCCGCGGCACTCAGCGGCATGATGTACGGCATAGAAGATCTGTTCGGCAAGCTTCCTGTGCACTGGATGTGGTGGCCCGCGATCGGCGGACTCGGCGTCGGCATCGGCGGCTTGTTTTTTCCCCACGGCCTCGGCGTCGGCTATGACAACATCGCCGTCTTACTGGCCGGGCGCGCAACCATGGCGCTCATCTTCGGCATCATCGTCTTCAAGTCGCTTATGTGGGCTTTTTCGCTCGGTTCCGGCACCTCAGGCGGCGTGCTCGCGCCGCTGCTCATGATCGGCGCATCGCTCGGCGCACTCTCGGCACATCTGCTCCACATGCCAGAGAGCACGCTCGCGCTGATCGGCATGGGCGCCATGCTCGCCGGCGCGCTCGGCTCTCCACTTACCGCCATCGTCTTCTCCATCGAGCTCACGCATGCCCTGCCGGCGCTCCTGCCGCTAATAGTCGCCTGTATCGCCGCTTACACCATCACCTCGCTCATCATGCCGCGATCCATCCTCACGGAAAAGCTCGGCCGCCGCGGACACCACCTCACCCGCGAGTATGGGGTCGATCCGCTCGAGATGGTGAGCGTGGAAGACGCGATGACCGACCTCGCGGAGGAGCACGCTCCGCTGCTTGCCGAGCTGCCGCCCGTCTACACCTTCGGCGATGAGACCTGCCGCAGCGCCGCGGAGCGCATGGCCACTACCGGCCAGATTCGTCTGCTCGTCCTGGACCGCGAGACCATGCAGCCGCGCGGATATGTCTCGCTGCAGGACCTGCTGATTGGCCGTCGCCGCTTCATCAAACGAGAAGAGTCGCGGGAGCGGGTCTTCCGCCTGGCGTCCTCGCGAGCCACCGAACGCGATCCCGTCGTCGACCATGAGGAGCCGGTCGAGCACGCCAAACGCTAGCGCATCATCACAAATGCAGATCCCACATCTTGGAGAGATGTGCGCGTGGGCGACAACGGAGCGAACCTCGCAGTATGCGCCAAAGGCGCGCCCGCCCGTGCGGCAAGCACCTCAGCCGCCCAGCTTGACCAGCGCCGTCGCGCTGGTCAGCCGGCGCTCCAGATGCCGCTCCAGCGTCTGCACCGAAAAGCGCCGCAGATCGCGCGCTCGCTCGCGCGGCCATGGCTCATCAACAAGCGTCGACGCGGGCGCATGAAAGATGCGCGCAGCCAGCCGCTGCGACTCCACACTCAGCGTTCCTGACGCAAGCCGCTTATGATGCACGCACACCAGCCCGTCCGAAAGGGCGTGGAAGTACGCAGGCGCGCCATCCAGTAGTTCGCTGCACAACATGCAGCGGCGCAGCTCGGGCAGCCAGCCCATCAAGCGTGTAATCCACAGCGCAAAGTACGTCACCGGCATCCACACGCTGCCGCCTTCTGCCGCCTCCAGAACTGACAGCAGCAGGCGGAAGACCGCATCGTTCGGATCGTGGTCCGGCTGCGTCTCGTCAGTCACCTCAGCGAAGAACGCCAGCGCGCTCAAGCGGGTGTAATCCACCGCGATCGACAACGGCGAGCGCAAAATCTCGAAGTAGTCCAACCGCACCAGCTCCTGCCGCGGCTTCTCGAAAAAGCTGGCGCGCACATGCGTCATCGGCTCCAGCGCGCCGCCAAAGCGCCGCCGGCTTTTCGCCGCGGACTTCGCCACGCCCTTCATCTTGCCGAACTCGCGGGTAAAGAGCGCGACGATCTGGTCGGCTTCGCGAATCGGCCAGGTGCGCAGCACGATGGCTTCAGCATTCATAGCGGTCTAAACGCAGCAACGCGCAACCCGAAGGCTGCGCGTTGGCAACAAATAAGCTTTTTCCGGATTAGCGACCAAAATGCGAGGCATTCTTTTCCGTGTATGCCGCCCACTTCTCCGGCAGGTCGTCGCCCGCAAAGATGGCGGAAACCGGACACACCGGCACGCAAGCGCCGCAGTCGATACACTCCACCGGATCAATGAACAGTTGTTCCACTTCGGCGTGATTCGCCTCGTCCTTCTTGGGATGAATGCAGTCGACGGGGCAGGCGTCCACGCAAGCCGAGTCCTTAGTACCGATGCAAGGTTCTGCAATGATGTAAGCCATGAAACGAATCTCCAGTGCGGTGGGATCACCTCGATTGTAACAGCGTTTTCTAACGCTTCGCCTCGCCCACATCGCAGGTTTGTTATGCCAGCTCAAGATGCGGTTCCAGGCGCCACGCCCTCCGCGGAAATTTGCTTGGATCTATGACTTCAGGCATCGACCTGAGAGAGGCGGCGATCTTTTGCATCCAGCTGAATTCCTCAGTACGTGCCCATCCGGATGCGGACCACCGTATCCTGGTCTTGTGGATTGACGTGATGCAGATTGATTCCGCGGTCCGTCTGATCGCCGTTCAAAATGCGCAGCGCATGCCATTCCCCGTTCTCGTACTTACCTTCCTCGGCGCGCAGAATCTGCGCGTGACCAGGCGTGCCATCCGCCAGCCGCAGCGTCACACGCGCATCGAAGCCCGCCACCATGAACGTGTCCGGATCGATCTGCGCAATCAGCACGCGCCCCATGTGGTCCGGGGTCCCCGGCGCGTGTCCGCCGTCACGCTGCGGAAATCCAAATCCCACTTCAGCAACCCAGCGCCCCAGCCGCATCGAGTCCTCTGTATCGCCCACCTCCTCGGTCACGGCATGCAGCTTGCCTTCAAAATCCCACTCCGCCAGGTCGCTGTCCATCGGCTCAAGCAACTTGTAGTTCTCCGCATGCAGCTTCGGCACCTCGCCCGGCTTCAATGACCAGCCAGTCTGGTCCGTCGCAAACGGCGAATAGCCAATGCCGCCATAGCCCAGGTCGTAGAAAACGCCTTTCGCGAAGTCATCGCCCAGCCCCGTCTCCGGAATCCATATCGGATTGTCGGGCCTGTTATACGCACCGAGAATATCCAGAAAAGCCTTCGTATCGCTGGTGTAGATGTCCGGCCCGATCATGTCGATGTGCGTCGCAGTCGCCTTCCATATGTCGAGCACTGGCTGCGCCGCGCCTCCGCTCGGATAATCAAAGCCTGGCCGGTTCCATCCGCGGATGCGATAGCCATGCGGATATCGCATCCACACATTGCAGTACATGGGCAATTGGATTTCCGCCTTGCCCGCTGCCGCCACTTCGCTGATGTAGTGCGCCACCGAGTACGCCTGAAAATCTTCATCCGCATCAGCACCGAACACTTCGTGCCACGTTCCCGCGTGCTTGCCCAGGGCCTTCACCAGTGCCGCCGGCACCGGCCCGTTGAACTGCTTCTCCGCCGCCGGAGAGTAGTCCCGTACCGCATTGATCGCACCCGACTCGTTCTCCACCTGCACCAGGATGACCGTATGCTGCTCGCCATCGATTTCGTGCAGGTGATGCATCAAGGCCCGGAACGCCGCCTTGTCCGCTTCAAGGTTCACGTCAGAATTTGCCGAGAGCACCTGCACCGGTTCGCCGCGCTCATTGATCATTCGCGGATACTTCTCCGGATGCGTCTTGACCCACTCCGGAACGTAGTGATCTTCCCCGTTTTTCCACGTGCCAAACCACAGCAGCACCATGCGCAGCTTGTGCTCGCGCGCGCCTGTCACCAGCGCATCCAATGTTGAGAAATCGAACTGCCCCGGCTGCGGCTCCATCTGCTCCCAGTAGACCGGCGCTTCAACCGTGTTGGCGTGCATCGCGGTCAGCGTTGGCCACACATCGGGCAACGTGGACGGCCACGAGCTTGAATTGTTGATCTGGCCGCCAAGCACAAAGTACGGTTTGCCATCGACCATCAGCGCGAAGCGTCCATCGCGTTTCACCAGCGTGGGCGCGTCGGAAGCGAAAACGGGAAGAGTGAGTGCCAGGGCGGCAAGCGGGACGAGGCACCATTTCAGCGCGGACATGTAAGGCCTTTCATCAGCACTCACACAATACTGCAGAACGCCAGGATCAAGTATTCGCCTGTACAGGTCCGGAAAGAGTCAGGTCACCCACAGATCCAGATGTGAGCGACAAAGGAAGCGATCCAAACCACGGTTCGCGCCAAAGGCGCGTTCGCCGGTTCGGCCAGCACCTAACCCTGGAACGCCTTCCGTCGCGCCGCAAACTCCGCGGCCGTTGGCACCGGTTCAATGTCCCGCCCGGCGAACATATCCTGAAAGAACTTCTGCAGCTCCGGCAGCAACAGCCCGTTCGTCGCCAGCACCTCTTTGCTGTCCAGCCGGAATGGCTCTCCCTCGAACGTCGTCATCCGTCCGCCCGCCTCGGTCACCATCAGTGCGCCTGCCGCCGTGTCCCAGGGGTTCAGGTTGAACTCCCAGTATCCATCGAATCGTCCCGCCGCCGTGTACGCCAGGTCCAGCGCCGCCGCGCCCGCGCGCCGCACGCCATGCGAGCGCAGAGTGAGTTGCTGATAGAAGTGGATGTTCGGATTCTCGTGCCGCTTGTGGCTGGGGAAGCCCGTCGCCAGCAGCGCCTCCTGCAACTGGGCTGTCTTCGAGACGTGCAGCCGCCGCCCATTGAGAAACGCCCCGCTGCCCTTCTCCGCCACAAACAGCTCGTTATGCATCGGCTGATAGATCACGCCCGCCACGATCTCGCCATCCTGGTCCGGCGTCAGCCCCGCGGGCCGCCGCTCCAGCCCCAGCGACACACAGAAATAAGGAAAGCCGTGCGCGAAGTTCGTTGTTCCATCCAGCGGATCGACATACCAGCGATACTCCGCTTCCAGGCCGTCGCGCGTGCCCTCCTCGCCGTAAATCCCATGATCCGGAAACGCGATGTGTAGTTTCTCGACGATCAGCTTTTCGCTTGCGCGGTCCGCCTCCGTCACCAGGTCAACATCGCCCTTGTACTCAGTGCGCACGCCGCGCTCATAAAAATCGTGGACCAGCAGCCCGGCTTCAATTGCAATCGCGGCCGCCGGTACTGCCAGCCCCAGGTTCAGCGAGTCAGGCAGTTGACTAATCACGCCGTGCGTCCCTCGTTTCTTCTGCGGAATTCTGTCCGGCAGTGCTTTTAGGCCCGCGCCGTCCCTTTTCCGTAATCGTTCGAATTTGCTGCTTGTAGATGAACAGGTTCGGCTGCCCTTCGCGTGTCAGCCGGATCATGCGATCGTCGAAGTACTCGATCCAGCCGGAGACGCTCTCCCCGTCGCGCAACTTCACCATCACCGGGACCTGCTTGTCTGAGAGGAAGCGCAGATACGCCGCCTCCTGCCCGGTATCGCCGGGCGGCGGCAGCTTGCCGCTGCGGCGCGATGCATTCTCACTCGCCATGCCGCGATTGTAGCCGACGTCACGGAGTCGGGGCGGCGTAATACCCCGGACGGTTGCGCACGCTATACTTCGCGCTGTTCGCCACGCTGCTCAACTTCACCGCAATTGCGCGGAATCCGCCCTCGTCCCCGGACGGACGTTTTGGCGGGTAGTAGCCCAGCAGATATTGGGTGCGCAGATCGTCCGCGATGCGATGAAAGATCTGGTCCAGCGACGACTGATCGGCGTAGTACGCCCGGCCGCCCGTCTGCTCTGCCAGGGTGATCATCGCGTGCTCGCCCGCCAGGTCCCGGCCCGCGCTCGCCGCCACCGGCACGTCGATAATGCTGTAGATCATCACCTCATCGCGCACCGCCTCATCCAGCGCATCCTCGTAGCTCACGTCATTCACCGTGTTGTCCCCATCGGAGATCACTACCAGCACACGTCGGCCATGCTCCGGCTTGAGCAGTTGCGAGCCGAGCGAGATACCCCCATAAAAAGCCGTGCCGCCGCTGCCCGGACGCAGTCCGCTCAATCCAGCCGCAATCCGTTTCGGGTTTGGAGTAAAGCCCGTTACCTCGCGCGCGCTGTCAGCAAATGCCACAACATCGGCGCGGTCCTGGGACCGCAGCACGTCCTTCGCAAAGCGCTGCGCCGCCGACTGCTCCTGCGCAAAGTCCTTGTACACGCTGCCGCTCACGTCCACGGAGAGCACAATCGCCAGCGGCGCGGACGTGTCCCGCTCAAAAACCGCGATCTTCTCGAGCTTGCCCTCCTCGAATAGCTGGAAATCATCGCGCGTCAGGCCGCCGATCGGCGCGCCTGCCTTATCTGTCACACTCACGAATACGTTTACCAGCGGGGCTTCCACGTGAAACGTGGGCTCCTTCTGCGCCGCGACAGAGGCCGCAAGCAGCACCAGTCCGAACAACGTCGCGACGCGATTCATGCCGGCGTACCGGACCCCAGCTCCGCCGGAAACGGCTCGCCGTCCGCCCATACAGCGCCGTCCGCAAAGTGCTCCTTCTTCCATATCGGTACGCTGCGCTTCAGCGTGTCGATCAGCCACCGGCATGCATCGAAGGCCGCCGCGCGATGCGCCGACGTGACCACAATTACGATGCTGCTCTCACCGATCTCGAGCTTCCCCAGTCGATGCACAACGCCAACGCGGTCGATCGCGAACCGCTCCGCCGCCTCACGCGCCAGCTTCTGCATCTGCGCGAGCGCCATTTCCTCATATGCCTCGTAGTCCAGATAGAGCGTCTTCCGCCCGCGCGTATTGTCGCGCACGATGCCGTCAAAGACCACGACCGCGCCATCCGCCGCCTGCTTCAGCTTCGCCACGATTGCATCCCTATCGATCCGCTCGCGGACCAACGCCACCACCGGATTCCGGTTCGCATTCGCATCATCGCTCCCGCCCGAGACTGGCGGCAGCAGCGCCACTTCATCGCCATCGCGCAGCACTGCGGAGCGATTCGCATATTCATGGTTCACCGCCACCGCCAGCGCGCCCCACACCGGATGTCTCGTGCTTTCAGCGCGGTGTGTAGAGGCCCCATTCCGAAGCTGCTCCGTCAATTGCTCCACGGTCGAGCCCTCCGGCAGCGTTACCGCCGCACTGCTCGACGAAAAAAGGTCCTTGAGCACACCGAAGAAGAGAACGCGCACCTGCATATCGTCAGCTTAGACGGATGCCGCCTTGGGTGGGTAGTTGCGAGGGCAGTGAGGATGCAATTCCGCACATGACCGGTGTACCTTCAGTTTCGAAGAGACGTTGCCCACGGGAGAGATCGACGACATGGCCCAGCCGATGCTGATCGCGAAACAGACTGACACCAAAGCCGGCCTCGTGCTGCTGCCTGCCCTTACCAATCGTCATGGTCTGGTCGCCGGCGCGACGGGCACTGGCAAAACCGTCACGCTGCAGGTCATCGCCGAAGCGCTCAGCCGCATCGGTGTGCCGGTCTTCGCAGCCGATGTCAAAGGCGACCTCTCCGGTATCAGCCAGCCCGGCCAAAACACGCCAAAGCTCGAGCAGCGTCTCAAGACCATGGGCATGGACGCGCCCGCGTTCGCCGGATGCCCGGTTACCTTCTGGGATGTCTTCGGCGAGCAGGGTCACCCCGTCCGCGCCACCGTCTCGGAGATGGGCCCGCTCCTGCTCAGCCGCATCCTCAATCTCAATGACACGCAGGCCGGGGTCCTCACACTGGTCTTCAAGATCGCCGACGACGAAGGTCTCCTGCTGCTTGATCTCAAGGATCTCCGAGCCATGCTGCAGCATGCCGGCGACAACGCCGCGCAGTACAAGACGCAATACGGCAACATCTCGCCGGCGAGCATCGGTGCCATCCAGCGCAATCTCATCGCACTCGAGCAGCAAGGCGGCGATAAGTTCTTTGGCGAGCCCGCACTCAATATCGACGACCTGCTCCAGACCGATCAGAACGGCCACGGCGTCGTCAACATCCTCGTCGCGGACAAGCTCATGCAGTCGCCGCAGCTCTACGCCGCCTTCCTTCTCTGGCTGCTGTCGGAGCTCTTCGAGCGCATGCCCGAAGTCGGCGATCCGGAAAAACCGAAGCTCGTCTTCTTTTTCGACGAGGCACACCTGCTCTTCAACGATCTGCCCACCACCCTCGGCGCCCGCATCGAGCAGGTCATCCGCCTCATCCGCTCCAAGGGCATCGGCGTTTACTTCGTCACCCAGAATCCCAACGACGTCTCGCAGGTCGTCCTCAGCCAGCTCGGCAACCGCGTGCAGCACGCGCTGCGCGCCTTCACGCCCAACGATCAGAAGGCCGTCAAAGCCGCCGCGGATACCTTCCGCACCAACCCCAAAGTCGACACCGCCACCGCCATCACGCAGCTCGCAGTCGGTGAGGCGTTGGTGTCCTTCCTAGATGAGACTGGCACCCCTGGCATCGTCGAGCGCGCGATGGTCTGCCCACCGGCAAGCCAGATCGGCCCTATCACGCCCGAACAGCGCCAGCAGATCATCGCCAGCTCACCCGTCGCCGGCGTCTATGAGAAATCCGTCGATCGCGAATCCGCCTACGAGCGCCTCACAGGCAAAGCGCAGCAAACGCCGACCGCAGGCCAGATGCAACAGCGCGAGACAGTGCAGGCGCAGACAGCAGGCGGGGCCGGCGGCCTCCTCGGCGAGGCCATGGGCGCACTCTTCGGCAGCGGCAACTCACGCCGCATGTCCCCCGGTCAAGCCATGGTCAACAGCGCCGCCCGCGCCATCGGCTCGCAGGTAGGCCGTCAACTCATCCGCGGAGCATTGGGATCACTGCTGGGAGGCAGCCGTCGGTAAGTTATGAGTCAGCAACTGTTATCCGAGCGAAAGCAACGGACCTGCAACTTCTGGGATTGGAAAGTGACACCTACCGCGGCACCAGTACAGCATGCTCCGGGATCTCCTCATCCGTGTGCGCCTTCAGCCCGCCATAGCGCCGCTCGCGTTGCTGATACTCCGCAATCGCCTCCAGCAGATGCAGGCCGCGAAAATCCGGCCAGAAGCGCTCGGTCACAAAAATCTCTGAGTAAGCAATCTGCCACAGCAGGAAATTCGAAATCCGCATCTCGCCCGAGGTCCGGATCACCAGGTCCGGGTCCGGCATATGCGCCGTATACAGATGCCGATGCAAGTCCTCTTCCGTAATGCCCTCGGCGTTGCGCCCCTGGGCGGCGCGCTCGCGTGACAGCGCAGCAAACGCATCAATGATCTCCGACCGCGCCCCGTAGTTGAGGGCCAGCGTCAGCACCGTGCCCGTATTACGCGCCGTCGCCTCGGCCGCCGCCTGCATCTGCTCCTGCACTTCAACGGGCAGCTCGTGCGTACGTCCGATGTAGGCGATGCGGACATTGTTGTCGTTCATCCGCTTCACATTGTTGATGAGGTAAGACCGCAGCAGCCGCATCAGGAAGTTCACTTCCGTCTTGGGCCGCTTCAGATTGTTCTCCAGCGAGAAGGCATAGAGTGTCAGCCACGGCAGACCGATACGCGACGAGGTCTCCACCACGTACTGCACCGACTCGGCACCCTGCTGGTGGCCAAGAAACCGCTTCAAACTGCGGCGGCCGGCCCAGCGGCCGTTGCCATCCATGATGATCGCAATGTGTTCTGGCATTCGCTCAGGATTGAGCGACCGGTAGATAGCCCGCTCTTCCGGCGAGAGCTCATGGGCCCGGCTGGCTGACTTCATTTGAGAACGCCCTTCCCTCTCAGCCTTCGACCGTAGCACATGCCCGGAGCGCGTCGCAACGCGCACAGGCGGTCTGGAGAAAACCGCCCGTGCGCACTGCAATGCGATATCTAACGCAAGCTGAAGGAACCCGCCAAATCTTAGGCGACTGCCGTGCGCCGGCGGCCCAGCGCCATGTCGCGCACCTGGTTCAGGAACATGGAACGCTGCAAGGCATCGAGCTTTGAAATCAGCGGGGCAATCTCCGACAGGAACGGGTCGTCCAAAATCGAGAACGACTCGTCATGCTGGCGGTTGCGCGCATCATGCAGCAGGTTGCACATGTCCACTTCAAGCGCCGTGGCCAGCCGTTCCAGCGAGGACAAGGTCGGCATCGCCTTGCCATTCTCGATCTTCGAGATGTAGGTGCGGGGCACCTGCATCCGGCCGGCAAGCTGCCGCTGCGAAAGATTGCGCCCGCGCCGGGCATCGCGCACCGCGCGCGCCACCTGCAGACCGCCCTCTTCCGCCTCGGGCTCCCGGGTAGCAGAGGTCGCGGCCGGCATGACCGGTTCGGGTTCTTCCATTTCCAGGGATTTGTGGCACCGCCTGCAGAGGGCATTCATCGTGCGAAATTGCACGAGCTGGCAGTGACCGCAACGTAGTACCTCGCGCGCCTCGACGCTTGCTAAGGTAGTTGCCATATGTTGTACGGAGGCCAGAGCGGGCTTCCTACGCGGCGGAGATACACCGTCGCGCATAGCTACAGTGCACGAGTATTGATTTTCATGTCAAGTGAAATTCCGGTGGAAAGCACCTGGATATTCTCGAAACATGGCACAAAACCCAAAGAGAACAGCAAAACTCTCGAATCCTTCATGACCCAGAGGTGGAATGACTAACCAGATACCCGCCCTTCTCCCCACGCGCCAGGCTGCCTGCGCCCTGCTCAACGAGTTCACCCAGAGCCCCAGCCTGCTCAAGCACGCGCTCGCCGTCGAAAGCTGCGTCCGCGCCTATGGCGAGCAGGAAGCTGCGCGCCTCGGCATCACCGGCAGCGATGCCGAAGCGCTCGTCCATCTCTACAGCGTCACCGGCCTGCTGCACGATTTCGATTACGAGCGCCATCCCTCCGCAGAAGAGCATCCATACGTCGGCGTGCGCGTGCTCGAAGAACGCGGCTGGCCAGCGGAGATTCGCCATGCCATCCTCGGCCACGCGGAATACACCGGCACCCCGCGCATCTCGCATCTTGATAAGGCGCTCTTCGCGTGTGACGAACTGGCCGGCTTTCTCACCGCCTGCGCGCTCGTCAAACCCAGCAAATCCATTCACGACGTCGAAGTCGCCGGCGTCAAAAAGAAGCTCAAGGACAGAGCCTTCGCCCGCGGCGTCAACCGCGACGACGTCATCAACGGCGCTGCCGAAATGGGAATCGACCTCGACCAGCACATCGCCTTCTGCCTTGCAGCAGTGCAGCGGGATGCCGATGCATTAGGATTAGCAGGCCCCCAGAAAGCCTGACCGGGTTCGTCGATGCGCGAACGCTCCACCCAGACAAGCAAGCTCGCGGCAACTGCCGCGATCGCTTTTCTGTTTGCATCCGGTGCGCATGCCCAGACTAATTCCATAACCACGAAGCTTCTGGGCCGCATCGACAGCAGACGAGTCGCGGATGGCGCACCCTTCTTCGTCAAAACGATCTCCGACTGGAAGCAGGGCCGCTGCAGCATTCCAATGGGCACCACGCTTGAGGGCAGGGTGGTAAAGGCGTTGAAACGCGGATCCGGCGTAACGCGGGAGGAGGTCGATCTCCGCTTCCTGCAGATCCCCTGCCCCGCCGATGACTCTCAGGAAGTCACCCCGATCTTGGCCGCCATACACGGCCCCAAGAAGAATTCCAATGACGACATTCTGGCGCGTCAGGTAATCATGACGGCATTCGCGGCAACCGCCGGTTCGCACTCGGCGAGTCCTGGCGCTTCCGGTGGGGCGGCGCCCGCCGGTGCACCTGGACGCAGAACCGGCACACTGGGCCGGGGCGGCTTCACTCCGATGTCTTCCAGTCAGGAGACATTTAGGGCAGGTGAGGTGCGTGACTATCCCAGCGTCAAGCTCTCGCTGCCAACCCTGGCCTCCGACCCGACCGTTCTCACATCCAGCGGAGAGTTGTACTTCGATCCGGATGCGCGTTTTATGGTTGTTGCTCACTTGACGCCGAGCGGTGTGTCACGGGGAAGTCAGGTGGCGAGTGCCGGTTCGGGCTCGACCAGCTCTTCACAGCCCGGCGTGAACGCAACGCAGATACCGTTGCGAAGCGCGCCGAAACCAATGCCGGTTCTTGTCGAGAACTGCGTTAGCGGCGGCTGCGTGACAGCGCCGGATGCCGCAGCTGTCACGGCGGAACGGGCTCAAATAGAGGTTCCGCTGCGGGATTTGGCATATCGTCCGCGCACCGCCCGCACAGTCGTGGGCGGTCTCGAAGACAATGCCGCCATTGCATTTCTAGGCGACGACCAGGTCTTCATCACATTTAACATGCATCCGCTTGTTCCTCGAAGCAACACCGAGGCCGAACGTAGCAGTGCTCCGCGGCAAATACGCGGAGTTCTCGTATCCGCTGCGGATGGGCGCCGATTGCGCGTTGTCGACTGGATAGTGCCGGATCAGGGAACCTATTTGTGGCCGCTCGATCGTGGCCGGATATTGGTACATGTCGGCGATGCTCTGATCGTCTATGGGCGCGATTTCGAAGAACAAGCAAGATGGCAGATCTCCGGTTCCTTAGCCTTCGTCACCATCTCGCCTTCGCATACCCTGATCCTCGCGGCCGTAAAGCACGAGAAGTACGATGCAGCAACCTTTCGGCGTCTTGCGGATTTCGTGGGTTCCGCCGAGGCGATTCAGGAAGATTGCGACCTGATTGCATTGAACGGCCAGCTCGAAGAAATCAGCTCTCAACGATTGACGCAGATTCCCGCGCAGCCTGCTCTTCTCGACTCCGGGACTATCTCTATCGTGGAGGACCGCCAAAGCCTGTGGAAGATTGAGGAGACCAACTGGGACAAACATGACGCGCACCTGGCGGAATTCGCTTCAGGTTGTGCACCTGTCGTACAGACCCTTCCCGCCAACCTTCTTTTCGTAAGCGGCTGCAGAGCGGATTCCAGCAGCAAGTGGTATCGGGTTCTGCGGTCCAATGGAAAAACGTTTCTGCGTGGTTCGACTACGAACGGAGCCATCCCTGAATATGCTGACGCTTCGGCCACTGGCCAATGGTTTGCGATCGGAGTCGAACATGCAATCCGCGATGTGGATTGGCGAACTGGAATGCATCTCACCGATCTGGAATCCATGACGGTCGCCGTCTATCGCGCATCCGATGGCAAGCAGATATATGCCACCAGGATTCACAGCCATGCTGTGGACCGCCACGTATTTGCACTGTCCGATTCGGGACAGCGGCTCGCTATTCTTGGCGATGACTCAGTTCGCATTTACCGGATTGGGCAGGCCCCCTGATCAAGCCTGGGTTACAACGCCCTTGATCCGACCTGCTATGCTGGCGAGTTTCCTATGCCTACTCCCGATAATCCGCACCGGCCAACCGCGCTGAACAACACGCTACCCTCCAGGCTCGACCCGAAAGCGAAGCGCCAGCAATCCAACACCGCTGGGATGCTCGCGCTGCTCTCCGCGCTGCGCCAGCAGGAAGCCACCATCCGCGAAGGCGGCGGCACAAAAGCCATCGACGCCCAGCACGCCAAGCAGCGCCTCACCGCGCGCGCGCGCATCGCGCTCCTCCTCGATCCCAACACCGAACTCTTCGAACTGGCGAGCTTCGCGGCTTTCGATATGTATGCCGAGTGGGGCGGCGCAGCCGCCGCCGGCGTCGTCTGTGGCCTGGGCCGTGTTGCCGGCCGCCTCTCGATGATCATCGCCAACGACGCCACCGTAAAAGCCGGTGCCTTCTTCCCCATGACCGCGAAGAAGGTTCTCCGCGCGCAGCACATCGCGATGGAGAACCATCTGCCCACTCTTTATCTTGTCGACTCCTCCGGCATCTTCCTGCCTTTACAGGAGGACGTCTTCCCTGACCAGGACGACTTCGGCCGCATCTTCCGCAACAACGCGCGCATGTCCGCCATGGGCATCCCGCAGATCACCGCCATCATGGGCATGTGCGTCGCCGGGGGCGCGTATCTCCCCGTCATGACCGACCACGTCCTCATGACCGAAGGCAGCGGCCTCTTTCTCGCCGGTCCCGCGCTGGTCGAAGCCGCCATCGGCCAGAAATACTCTGCCGAGGAGTTAGGCGGCGCCACCATGCATTCCGAAATTTCCGGCACCGTAGACTTCAAGGAGCCAAACGACCATCTGTGCCTGGCGCGATTACGTTCGCTCGTCGGCAAGCTCGGCCACCCCGCACGCGCCCCGTTCGATCGCGCCGCCTTCGATCCGGAAAAGGATGCGCCGAAATATCTCGCCGAAGACCTCTATACCCTCATCGATCCCGACCCCGCGCGCGCCGCCAGCAACACCTACGACATGCATGAGCTCATCGCGCGCCTGGTCGATCGCTCCGAGTTCGACGAGTACAAGCCCGACTACGGCCGCACCGTTCTCTGCGGCTACGCGCGCATCGGCGGCTTCGCCGTCGGCATCGTCGCCAACCAGAAGCAGCACCAGCCGCAGACCAGCCACTCCGGCGAAAAGCGCATCGAGTTCGGCGGCGTCATCTATGCCGAAAGCGCCGACAAAGCCGCGCGCTTCATCCTCGACTGCAACCAGAACCTCATCCCGCTCCTCTTCATCCACGACGTCAACGGCTTCATGGTGGGCCGCGACGCCGAATGGACCGGCATCATCCGCTCGGGCGCCAAGATGGTCGCCGCTGTCTCCAACTCCACCGTGCCCAAGATCACCGTCATCGTCGGCGGCTCCTTCGGGGCGGGCAACTACGCCATGTGCGGCAAGGCCTACGATCCCCGTTTCATCTTCGCCTGGCCCACCGCGCGCTACGCCGTCATGTCAGGCGCATCAGCGGCAAACACGCTGGTCGAGATCCGCATCCGCGCACTGGAGCGCGGCGGACGCAAGCTCAGCGATCAGGAGAAAGAAGAGATCCGCGCCAACATCCAGGCCACCTACGACGCCCAGACGGACATCCGCTACGCCGCCGCACGCCTCTGGGTCGATGCCGTCATCGACCCCGCAAAGACGCGCGAAGCCGTCCTGCTCGCGCTCGAAGCCGCCGCCCACAATTCGACAGTCGAGCGCTTCCATCCCGGCGTTCTCCAGACCTGAAGTTTTGCTTTAGCCGTGAGGTATAGAAGACGGCTTAACCCGCTCTCTGGAGCACGATCACTTCAATAATCAACAAAACGAAGAACAGAAACTTGAGACCAACTATCAGCCTGAATCTGCGCACTCGTTCCCGAGGCAAACGTTTCAAGAAGCGTTCACGCTCCATTCGCTCCGAAAGATCGTCCAAAATTCCCCGGTCGATAACTTCTTTGGGCAGTTGGGATGCTTCGTCTGTTAGCTGACGTTTTAGCTTCCACTCCCAGAATCCGAAGAATATTAAGGCCGCTAACGTGACGCTGTACGTAAGGATTTTGGCTGCAGGCACAGACTCATAGTCTCCCAGCGGTTCTCCGCATGTGAAAGGACTAAGACTGAGAGTCAGTTGACGACGTTGGTTCGCGCCTCAATCGTGCGCCAGTTCCCACCCGTCCGCCCCGCTATCTTCAAAGCATGGCGTCACGCGCAGAAGCACTCCCCCGGCAACGAACAGCAGCCCGCAAAAAGCGCAGCAAATCTCCATTAGCCTGGGGCATCGTCTGGGCGCTCGTCCTCGTCGGCATCATCGCCGCCTGGTTCACGGTTCGCTACGCGGAAGTCGCACCCCTGCTCGGCCAGAACGGCCTCTTCCGCCTCCGCCTCATCGCGCCGCTCGCCATGCTGGCCCATCAGCCGCAGCTCGGTATTCCCGACGCCATGGCCGACACGGTCGCGCAGGTCCTGATGTACGCGCAGTTCCCGCTCTATGGGCTGCTCCTCGGCCTGCTCTGGCGCGCCGCCGGTTTCCTCCGCGCTGCCTCCGCCGTTGTGCTTACGCATGCGCTCGCTATCGCCGCCGTGCTGGTGCTGGCCCAGCTCTAATTCTCTGCGGTACTCGTTTCTTCTCCCCAGATTGCGCAGCCGCTGCGCTTCGAACCGGCAACTACGCCAGTCTTGGCTTCCGGGCGCTTCGGCAACATCCCATGTTGCGGCGCTCCACATGCGGCACACACCTCGGCCTTCGGCCCGATCTCTGTTCCGCAGCACGCACAAAAAGCGGCCATCCTGTTTCTCCTGGTGTCGGTCTTAAACAATGGATGACGCACCTGCTGCACAGGATTCGCTCGAAAGAAATCAGAATCACACCTTGTAGAGACTTGGGATCAGGTCAACTCGCCCACGGTTCCATGCGCGAGCGACCAACGGGAGCGAACCCCACAGAACGCGGCGGAGGCGCATTCGCCTCGGACGGCCAGTCCGTGACTCGCTGACTCGCCAATTTTGATACCCTCGTCTGTCCGTATGACCAACACCGTCAAAATCATCGAGTGCCCGCGCGACGCCTGGCAGGGCCTTCCGCAAACCATTCCCGCCGAGGTCAAAGCCGACTACCTCCGCGCTCTCGTCACCTCCGGCTTCCGCCACATCGACGCCGTCTCCTTCGTCTCCGCCAAAGCCGTCCCGCAGATGGCCGACTCCGAGCAGGTGCTCGCCCTCGCCGATCTCCCGACGCTCGCGCCGGCAGACGACCTCGAGGTCATCGGCATCGTCGTCAACACCAAAGGCGCGGAGCGCGCCATCAACAGCGGTGGAGTCAGTACTGTCGGATTTCCCTATTCCATCTCGCCCGGCTTTCTGCAGCGCAACCAGCACCAAGCCCCGGAAGAGGCAGTTGAAGCGCTTGAGACCGTCGGCTCGCTCGCCTACAAAGCCGGTCTTGATGTCGTCGCCTACATCTCCATGGCCTTCGGCAACCCCTACGATGACCCCTGGAGCGTGGATGAGGTCACCGCCGCCTGCGATCTGCTCGCCGACTCCGGCATCGAAAGCATCTCCCTCGCCGACACCGTTGGCCTAGCCTCACCTCAGCTCATCGAACAAGTCGTCTCAGCCGTGCTCTCGCAGAACCTCAATATCGAGCTCGGTGTCCACCTGCATGCACGCTCCGACGAGGCCGCCGGCAAAATCACCGCCGCGTACCGCGCCGGCTGCCGCCGCTTCGACTCCGCCATCGGCGGCCTCGGCGGCTGCCCCTTCGCGCAGAATATTCTGGTCGGCAACGTGGCCACCGAGACGGTCATCGCAACACTCAGCGCGCTCGGCGCGTCGCTGCCTCGGTTTGGCGATCTCGCGCCCATCATCGCCGCCAACCGCGCCATTGCCGAAAAGTACGCCGGCGTGAAACAGTAAGCGGTTCGTTGAACAATGCCCTAAGAAGTATCGTCATTCCGACCGGAGCCGTGGCGCTCGGCGCCACCCGCGTAGTCGAGGGATCTGCTTTTCGCCGATCGAGAGGAAACGAGAGAACGCCCATGGCGAACTACACCACCATCCTCGTAGAAGAAACGGAAGTCGAAACCGGTCGCGTCCTCACCATCACGCTCAACCGGCCGCAGCGGCGCAACGCGCTCACCTCCGCCATGATCCACGAGCTTACCCTCGCGCTGCGCGCCGCCGAAGACAGCCCCGCCGGCGTGGTCGTGCTGCGGGGGCAAGGCGAGCACTTCTGTTCCGGCCTCGACCTTTCCGAGCTGCGCGCCATGTCCAGCCGCACCAGGGACCAGCATCAGCGCGACTCCATGAACATCGCGGAGCTCTTCCGCACGCTCTACGCGCTCTCGCTGCCCTCCATCGCCGAAGTCCGCGGCTTCGCGCTCGCCGGCGGTATGGGCCTGGCCACGCTCTGCGACTTCACCCTCGCCGCCGACGATGCGCGCCTCGGCTACACCGAAGTGAAAATTGGTTTTGTTCCGGCCATCGTCTCTTCCTTCCTGCTGCTGCAGGTTGGCGAAAAGCAGGCGCGTGACCTTCTACTCACCGGCCGCGTCCTGGATGCTGCGGAAGCCCGCACCCTCGGTCTGATCACGAAGGTCGTGCCCGCAGCGGAGCTCAGCACCGCGGTCACCGAGCTATCCACCACGCTGCTCGCCAACAGCCCCAGTTCCATGCGCGCCACCAAGCATCTGCTCCACCGTCAGGAAATCGAGCGTCTCAGTCGCAACCTCCGCGCCGGTGTCAACATCAACGCCGAGCTACGCTCCACCGACGACTTCCGCGAAGGCATCGCCGCGTTCTTAGAAAAACGCAAACCCGTCTGGCCCTCGCGCAGTTAAGATCGCGGTCTCACCGGCGACAGCACCTCTTCGCCATACCGCTTTTCATTGCAATAACCCTCGATGGATGACCGGCCGGCTCATAAAGCTCGGGCAATCAGGAACAGCAACAAAACAATAGCCGTTCCCAGTCGACAGTGCTGATAATGAGTATCCATCCGAGCAGCGGCGGAAGAAGGCACCCGATGACGATTTCCAAGCGTTCGCGCAGAACTTACGGCGTCGCCGTGTTGCTGGCACTGGCCTGGGCCGGCCATTGTTACGGGCAGGATAGGTTATCTGAGAGAACAAAGGCGCAGACACCCCGCAGCGCGGCCTCCGAGACGGAGAGCGTTCGCACCTTTATGCGCGCCGTCGCTCACGATGTGACGAAGGTCGGTCCGAATGCGTGGCTCAAATACTTCGATAAGAGTCCGGCGTTCTTTATGGTGGTGAACGGCACGATGCCCTTTCCAAACGGCGTGGCGGCGCAGGAGGGAACGCGCAAGTTTGCGGAGAAGAACCGGCGTATCGAATTGCAGTGGGGTAACGATCTGCGCGTCGATCCGTTGGCGCCTGGGCTGGCAGTTGTTGCCGCATCGTGGCATGAGGTACAGATCGACACCGCGGGCCACCGCGTGGAGCAGGCAGGCTACCTTACGGCCGTTGCCGAGAAGCGCGACGGCCGCTGGCTGTTTCGCGATATGCACTGGTCCCAGCCTGCGGCTTCCGCAGCCGCGAAGTAGAGCATGGAGATTGGGGTATTTTCCCGCATGACAATGCCCGCTCGATCACGCCGGGTGCCCATCCCACGCAAAGCATAGGGTGGGTGAGTCATGTCGCAGCAAAGCTGCAATGCAAATCGTCGTCTGCTCCACCCCATCCTCAGTCAAGGGCGCGAAACCATCCATTTACACTCAGCCCCATGAACGTACAGGACTGGCTGCTCGACTCCGATCCCGCCATCCGCTGGCAGGTGTTGCGCGACCTCGTCCATGCGCCCGCGGACATCGTCGCGGCGGAGCGCGCACGCATAGCCACAGAAGGCTGGGGTGCCCGGCTGCTCGCGCTGCAGGCCGAAGACGGCCAATGGGCGGGTGGAGCGTGCTTTCCGGCAAACTTCAAATGGTCCGACAAGGACCCGGGTCAGCCCTGGACCTCCACACTTCCCACACTCCAGTTGCTATTCGATTTCGGAATCGATCCCCACTCTGACCGCATGAGCCGCGGCATTGCTCTGATCAAAGAAAACTGCCGCTGGGAGCACGCCGGCCAACCCTTCTTCTCGGGCGAGGTCGAGCCCTGCATTAACGGCCGCACCGTCACCTTGGGCATCTACTTCGGTCAGCATATGGATGGCCTGGTCGCCCGTCTGATCTCTGAGCAGCTCGCGGACGGCGGCTGGAACTGCGAGGTGGAAAACGGTTCGGTCCGCTCGTCGTTCGCGACCACCATCAACGTTCTCGAAGGACTGCTGGCGTACGAACGCGCCGCCGGTGGCTCTGCAGATTCCATCGCCGCTCGGCGCCGCGGCGAGGAGTACCTCCTCGAACGGAAGCTCTTCCGCCGCAAGAGCACCGGCGACGTCGTCAACCCGGCCTGGCTCCAATTCTCGTTTCCCGTCCGCTGGCACTACGACGTGCTGCGTGCCCTCGAATACTTCCGCTCCGTCGGCGACGCGCCTGACCCGCGGATCGACGAAGCGATTCAGCTGCTCCGATCTAAACAGCAGCCCGATGGCGCCTGGCTGCTGGAGAACACGCATCCCGGCAAAGTCCACTTCGCGCTCGAGGACGGCGACGGCCGTCCCAGCCGTTGGAACACGCTGCGGGCGCTGCGCGTCCTCAACTGGTACGAGCAACAACCTGCTCCATCGCGAGCCGTCACACAGTAACTCCCAGTCCGGGAAACGAGAGAATTTTCTGCCATTTCCTATTCGCCGATTTGCTACTCTGGAAATAGATACAGTTCCAGTCACAGAAAGAATTATCCACAGGCCACCCTCGCGGTGGCTTTTTCCATCGCTAAGTCCTTTATTTGGACGAATTAAGCGATAAGCCTTTTAGAAAGACGAATTTAGCCCACGGGAGGCCATCTAACTCAAATCAGTGCAATAACTTACAAGGCGCTCTCCGGTAACGGGAGGGGGGAGGGGGGTGGTCACGTTACGCCGCTGAGAACGAACCCAAATAGCTCGCGCCGCAGGCGCAATTACCTGGACGGCAAGTCCCGCTCATGCGCCCGCAGTTCCGCCACAATCGTCGCCGCCGCCGCCCGCGCCTCATCCGACCGGTCCGGCGGAAACGAGATCGCCCCCACCCGCGCATGGCCGCCGCCGCCGTACCGTTCGCAGATGGTCGCCAGGTTCACCATCTCTTCCGGTTTGCGCTTGGTCCATGGGTTCGAGCCCACCGCCACCTTGGTGCGGAAGCTCGACTTGCTCAGCCCGATGTTGTACGTCGCTCCCGGGTGCAGGTAGTACGGAATGAACTTGTTGTACCCCTCAAGCTGCCGGTCGGTGATGTCGAAATAGATCACGCCGTCTTTGCACTCGGCGCGCGCGCGGATCAGCTTCATGCCCTCCTCGTGCCGCTCCAGCAACGGCGGCAATAAGGGCGCGATGAATGGCTCCTTGAGGACCGCCGCCAGCGGCTCTTCGGTCAGAAGTGGAATCATCCGCGGGATCAGCGCCGGGTCCGCCGTCGCTTCGATGATCGCGGTGAGCTTCATCGCCGGCGCGGCCATCTCCACCGCCGCCTCCGGGCTCTCGTAAAGGGCTCCATCGACAATGTCGGCCCACTTCACCAGCTCCGCGACCGGGGCGGCATCGAAGCCGAAGCGCGTCGCCGCAATGTGCGTCAGAAATCCGGCGCATGAGGTGTAGCTCGGATCGTAGAAGCGCCTCGTTGCATAGCGGCCATCCGCCATGCCGCGTTTGTAATCTTCGTGGTCCTCCGGCGTCAGAAAGGCGCTGAGATGATGGTCGAACCACCAGGTAATCTTCGGGGAAGCCGAATACTTGAAGTCGACAATCGCGTTCTCGTCGCCGGTAAAATCCGCTTCATTGAACAGCGCGCCGGCGCGGTGCACCAGCCCGTGATAGCTGTACGCCGCCGAGGGCGCAATGCACTCGCGGTGAAACCGGGTGAACAGCGAGGCGGAACACGCCCCATCGAAACACTTGTCGTGATAGAAAACGCGAACGTTCAACAGCACTCCTCGGACGCAGGTAGAGAATGATTAGGATTGCCGGGGTTCCGCTCCGTGTCAAGCAGCCGGCCGCGGTTGCGATATCGTGTGTCTTGTGCAAGCTGCTGCCGAAAGGTCAATGCAATACGGCGAGAGACCATCTTGAGACGCGGACGCGGCTGGTTCTTCCGCCTGCTCAGCACCTGTGTCGTTCTGCTGATCCTGGCGGCTGTCGTGGCAGCCGCGGGAGCGCTTTGGCTGCGTCACGCCATGCAGGCGCAGCTCCCGCAGCTCGACGGCGACCGCCGCACCATCGCCGTCACGAAGCCGGTCACCGTCCAGCGCGACCATCAGGGCGTCCCGCATATTGCAGCCCCGTCCATCGATGACCTGATCGCAGCGCAAGGCTACGTTGCCGCGCAGGACCGCCTCTGGCAGATGGACATGATGCGCCGCATCGCCTCCGGCGAAGTTGCCGAGGTTCTCGGCAGCAAGTTCGTCGAGCACGACCGCGTCCAGCGCGTCCTTGAGTTCCGCCAGACCGCCGAGCGGCTCACCGCCAGCCTGTCGGCGCAGGACCGCCGCCTCTTTGAGGACTACGCGCGCGGTGTCAACGCCTACATCAGCGAAGCCAACGCCCTGCCGGCGGAGTTCCGTCTGCTCAATTACCTACCGCGCCGCTGGCAGCCCGTCGATTCCATGCTCATCGTGCTCAACATGGTGCAGACGCTGGACGAGCAGTGGCCAACCAAGCTCAGCCGCGAGGCCATCACGAGGAAGATCGGCCCCACGCTCGCCGCCGATCTCTACCCCACCGGATCGTGGCGCGATCATCCGCCCACCCAGGCGGTGCCCGATTTGACCCAGCCCCCCGTGAACGTCCCGCCACCGCTGCCCGATGAGGAGTCCTTCAGCGGCATCGCCGGCGACCTCCTGCGGCTGCGCGGTGTACGGGGCATGAAGCTTGGCAGCTCCCACCCTTGTCGTGGCTGCATTGCCGGGTCGAATGAATGGGTGCTCAGCGGCGCGCACACCGCCTCCGGCCGCCCCATGCTCTCGAACGACATGCACCTCAACCACTCCGTGCCCGGCGCCTGGTACGAGATGGATCTGCGCGCCCCCAACTTCCACGCCGCCGGGGTCGCGCTACCCGGCGTCCCCCTGATCGTCGCCGGCCACAACGACCACATCGCCTGGGGCTTCACGGCGCTCTATGGCGATACCCAGGACCTGTATGTGGAGCGAACCAACGCGCAGGGCGAATACTGGGACGGCAGCGCGTGGCGTCCCATGGAACGCGACCACGAAACCATCCAGGTGCGCTTCGGCAAGAACCAGGAGTTCGATGTGCTGCGCACGAACCACGGCCCGGTGATCTCGTCGCTGACGCCGCACGAGTCGCGCACCCTCGCACTGCGCTGGACTGTCTACGATCCGCAGTTCGCCAACGGAACCTCCATCTACGCGCTGAACACCGCCAGCAACTGGCAGGAGTTTGAGGCTGCCATGAGCCAATGGTGGGCGCCCACGCTCAACGTGGTCTATGCCGACGATCAGGGCCACATCGGCTATCAGGCAATCGGGCACATACCGCAGCGGCCGGGCGGGCTGGTGGGCGTGCCCATCACGGACACAACCCACGAGTGGCAGGGTGTCATTCCCTTTGCAACGCTGCCCTCTTCGCTCGACCCCCCCGGCGGCATCCTCGCCACCGCCAACTCGCGCATCACGCCAGACAACTACCCCACGCCGCTCTCACTTGAATGGGCCTCGCCCTACCGCAACGAGCGCATCTGGAAGTGGCTCGCCAGCCATGAAAAGATGACGCGCTCCGACATGCTCTCACTGCAGACAGACATCGACTCCGAGCTCGATCACGAGTTGGCACAGCGCTTCGCCTACGCTATCGATCACGCGCGGCATCCCTCTGCGCGCCTCCGCGCCGCTGCGAATATCCTTCGCTCCTGGGACGGTGTGATGCACACCACGGAAGCCGCACCCGCGATCGTCACCGCGGCGCGCGATGCGCTGTGGCCGTTGCTGCTGGAACCGAAACTCGGCCCGGACTGGAAACTCTACGAATGGCCGGAGAGCGCGTATGCCGAAGAGCAGCTCGTCACGACCACGCCCGCTGCGTGGCTGCCAAAAAGATACGCGAGCTGGGACGATCTGTTGGCCGCTGCAGTCTCGCGGGGACTCGACCAGCAGCACGCACCTTTGTCGCTGAAGAACTGGCGCTACGGCGACGTGCACACCATCGCACTCTCGCACCCGCTCTATGGCATGATTCCGTTTTTCGGATGGACCGGCATCCCGGCCCATCCGCAATCCGGCGACACCACGACGGTCAAGCAGGTTGGGAGCGCCTTCGGTCCGTCGCAGCGATTCACCATGGACTGGAGTGACATCGATGGCTCAACGGAAAACATTGTGATGGGCCAATCCGGTGACCCCGTCAGCCCGTACTATCGCGACCAGTGGCCTGCCTGGTACAACGCCGCCACCTTCGCGCTGCCCTTCGCGCCCGCGGCCGTCAACGCAGCAACCGAGCACACGCTGCGGCTTACACCGTGATATTCAACCGAGCGCAGTGGCTCTCGCTCGCGGCTCTGCTGTGCACCACGCTCGCCGCCACCGCACTGCTGCTCACGCGCGGCCCCTCCTGCGGGCACGACTTCGACTTCCACCTCGTCTCATGGCTCGAAGTCTCACGTGCCCGGCACAGCGGCCTCCTATATCCGCACTGGGCACAGTCCGCAAACTTCGGAGCAGGCGAACCGCGCTTCATCTTTTATCCGCCTGCGTCATGGCTGCTCGGCTCGGCGCTCGGAAGCCTCTTGGGCTGGCAGTTCGCGCCATGGCTCTTTACCGCGATCTGCCTCTTCTGCGCCGGGCTCGCGATGCGCCGCTTCGCCCAGGAGTGGCTCACGCCTCTTGCCTCCACGGTCGCAGCGTGTCTCTACATCGCAAATCCCTACATGCTCTTCGTCGCGTATGAGCGCACCGCCTACGGTGAGCTCATGGCCGCTGCGCTCCTCCCGTTGCTGCTCTCGTTCGCGGTGCGGCCCTTGCCGCCCATCGCCGCTCTCGCCGCCACTATTGCCGCCATCTGGCTCATGAATGCTCCATCGGGGGTAATGGCTTGCTACGCGTTGCTATGGATCGCCCTGCTGCGCCTCGTATCCGAACGCCGCTGGCGCGCATCGCTCCGCATGGCCGCCTCCACGGCAACCGGTCTCGCGCTTGCCGGGTTCTATCTTGTCCCCGCCGCACATCAGAAGGGCTGGGTCGAGATTGCGCGCGCCATTGGCCCTGATATGCGCTTCCAGGACAGCTTTCTCTTCCATCACACCGGCGAGCCCTTCCACGACAGCGTCCTCCACACTGCGTCCATCCTCGCGTGCATCCTGCTCGCCGTCGCTTGCGCTTCGTTTGCGCTGTTGCGCGACGCTCTGCGCCTGCGCCCGGTGCTCTGGCTTGCCTCGTTCGTTCCGCTGATTTTGCTGCTGCTTTTACCTCTCAGCACGCCCGTGTGGCGCTACGCGCCGCAGCTAGCCTATCTGCAATTCCCCTGGCGATGGCTGCTCGTGCTGGCTCCCGTTGGCGCGCTTTTCATGGCCGGAGCGATTGCACGAACCCGCACAATCTGGCTCTGCGCAGCCGCCTCGCTGCTCTGCGTCACTTCCATCATGATCTGCACCCGCCACCTCCATCAGTATTGCGATGAAGAAGACAACGTGCCCGCGCAGGTCGCGCTCATGCACGAGGGCAGCGGGCAGGAAGGCACCGACGAGTACACGCCGCGTGACGATGACAATGCCGAGATCTATCAGGACATGCCGGAAGTCCGCGTCCTGATCGCTCCTAATGCGGAAGAGCCAGACTCCGGCAAGCAGCAAAATCCTGAATGGCAGGCAAGTCTCGCGACCGAACGCCGCGCCGCCATCCAGTTGCAGCACTGGAACGCCGAACGCTACGACGCAGTGATCGACTCGGACGCGCCGGGCTACGCTGTCTTTCGGCTGATGGACTATCCCGCGTGGACGGTCCGCCGTAACGGTGTCGATGTCATCCATCGGCCGCGACGCGACGACGGGTTGCTGACCGTCCCCATCCCACAGGGTCGCTCGCAGATCGACATTCGCTGGCGCATCACTCCAGATATATGGATAGGGCGCACGCTTTCGCTGGTTGGCCTCTTCATTTTCGGTTGCGTCTGGTATCGCGAGCACCGCAACCGCGCTACGCCTTGAGTTGCTCTTCCGCCGACGCGTAGGTTTTGCGAATTCCCTCCGGCAGCTTTGTCTTCGCCCGCCAGCCCAGCGCATGGATGCGCGATACGTCCAGCAACTTGCGTGGCGTGCCATCCGGCTTGGTCGCATCGAATCGCAGCTCGCCCTGAAATTCAAGCTCGCGCGCCACCAACTCGGCCAGCTCGCGGATCGTCACATCCTCGCCCGTCCCGATGTTGATCAAGGGTGCCTGCTCCGTGCTGATGAGCGTCCGGAACTCGCTATCCTGCAGCTGCATCAGGAAAACGCACGCCTCGGCCAGGTCCTCGCTGTATAGCAGCTCGCGCCGCGGCGTTCCCGTTCCCCAAACCTCGATGAAGGTTTGACCCCTCGCCTTCGCCTGCACCACCTTGCGCATCAACGCCGGCAGCACATGCGAGGTCTTCAGGTCGAAATTGTCATGCGGGCCATAGAGGTTCGTCGGCATCGCTGCCAGATATTGAGTTCCGTACTGGCGGTTGTAAGCCCAGCACATCTCGATCCCGGCGATCTTTGCAATCGCGTATGGCCGGTTCGTCGCCTCAAGCGGCCCGGTCAGCAGATACTCTTCGCGAATCGGTTGCGGCGCTAGCCTTGGATAGATGCAGCTCGATCCCAGGAACAGCAGCCGTTTCACTCCCGCCTGCCGGCTCGCTTCGATGACGTTGGTCTGCAGGATCAGGTTGTCGCGAATGAAATCAGCCGGATAGGTATCGTTCGCCAGGATGCCGCCCACCTTCGCCGCTGCGAGAAACACATACTCCGGCCGCTCCATGGCAAAGAACGCATCCACCGCGCGCGTGTCTAGCAAATCCAGCTCTGCGCGCGTGCGCAGCAGCAGCCGCGCAAAGCCCTTTTGCTTCAGGTAAGCGTTAATCGCAGATCCCACCAGCCCGCGATGCCCGGCCACAAATATCCTGCTGTCCCGATTCATCAGCTCTCGTGATAGCGGAATGCGTTGAAGCCGTGCTTGTGCACCAGTGCATCGCGCTCCGCCTCTTTCAAATCTTCTGTCACCATTTCGGATACGAGATCCGCGAAGCTCACGCGCGGCTTCCATCCCAGTTCGCGATGGGCCTTCGATGCATCTCCCAGCAGCGTCTCCACCTCCGCCGGACGAAAGTAACGCGGGTCGACCGCCACAATCACCCGGCCCTCCGCGTCAACTCCGTGCTCCTCCGCGCCTTCTCCCTCCCAGCGCAGTTGGATTCCTAGGGGCTCCGCCGCGCGTTCTACGAAGTCGCGCACGCTGTACTGGTGCCCGGTCGCAATCACATAGTCCTGCGGTGTCTCCTGCTGCAGCATCAGCCACATCACCTCGACGTAATCGCGCGCATGCCCCCAGTCGCGCTTCGCATCCAGATTGCCCAGGTACAGCTTGTCCTGCAAACCAACCTTGATACGTGCCAGCGCGCGTGTGATTTTGCGGGTCACAAAAGTCTCGCCGCGGCGCGACGATTCGTGATTGAACAAGATGCCGTTCGAGGCATGGATTCCGTACGACTCGCGATAGTTCACGGTGATCCAGTAGGCGTACAGCTTGGCCACGCCATATGGCGAGCGCGGATAAAACGGCGTCGTCTCGCGCTGCGGCGTCTCCTGCACGAGGCCGAACATCTCTGATGTCGATGCCTGGTAGAAGCGTGTTTTGCTTTGGAGTCCCAGGCTGCGGATCGCCTCCAGCAGCCGCAGCGTGCCGATCGCATCGCTGTTCGCCGTGTACTCCGGCTCTTCAAACGACACCTTTACATGGCTCTGCGCCGCCAGGTTATAGAGCTCATCCGGCTGCACCTGCTGGATGACACGGATCAGGCTGGAGGTGTCGGTCAGGTCGCCATAGTGCAGCAGCAGCTTTTGGTGTTCCGCATGCGGGTCCTGATAGAGGTGATCGATGCGCGCCGTATTGAAAAGCGACGTCCGCCGTTTGATGCCGTGGACCTGGTATCCCTTGGCCAGCAGAAGTTCCGCGAGGTAGGAGCCATCCTGCCCGGTGATGCCTGTGATGAGTGCCTTTTTCATGCGTCAGGCATACGGTACCATGCGAGAACGCCGGCTTCGTTTATTGGGGCCCGGGAGAACGGCGTCTATCAATCGCCGCCATCAGCTCGGCTTCAAAGCGTTCGAGCACCCGCTCTTTGCCGAGATGCTCTACCGCATAGGCGCGAGCCGCTACGCCCAATGCGTGACGCATCTCCGGCGCGTCGGCCAGCGCGCGCACGGCGGCAAACAATGCGGGCTTGTCGAGCGGAGGCACCGCGATGCCGCAGGAGCCCAGGGCCAGCGCCACCTGCGTCCCCGCTGCCGCCGTTGCGATCACCGGCCGGCCGCTGGCCAGCATCCCGGTCAGCTTCGACGGCATCACCAGATCGGCCGCGTCGGGCCTCTGCGGCAGCAGATGAATGTCCGCGGCATTCAGCAGATCGTTCAGCCGGTCATACGGCTGCAGCGGCAGCATGGTTACATTCGCGGCACCATGCAGCATGCCGGCAAGCTGCGCGTGATACGCTCCATCCCCGCAGAAGACAAAATGGATGCGCGGATCCGGCGCGAACTCGTGCGCCAATAGCGGCAGGAGCTCCAGTCCCTGCTTCATTCCCATGTTGCCCGCATACATCAGCACCATCCGCTCTGGCCCCAGACCAAGCTGATGGCGCAGACGGCTGGGCCCGGCGAGCGGGGCAATCGCACTGGTGTCCACCCAATTCGGAAACAACACCGTCTTCTCGCCCGGTATGCCTTTTTCCGGCAGCCGCTGCATCATCTTTTCCGACACGGTGGAGATGGCATCGAACTGGTGCATGGTGCGCCGCTCGAGCATTTCGGCAACGCTCCGCGCAAGTCCTCCGCTCTCCAGCAACCCCAGGCCGAACGCCGCATCCACCTCGTAGTCCTGAATGTGCAGCCACGCCACTGCCTCGGCCATGCGAGCGGTCATCAACCCGGCCACCGACGACATCAGCGTCGGCTCCACCGTCAGCACCACATCCGGCCGCCACTGCGCCTGAGACAGCATGATGGGCAAACTGCTCAGCATGAAGGAGCCGAGATGCAGCAGGCGCGTTCGTCCGGAGGGTCGCCGCGGCACGTAGATCGGGCAGCGGTAGACGCGCACATCCTCCGGCGCCGCACCCGGCTCTGTCCTGTAGCTCCAGGCCTGATAGTCCGTACGCACGCGCCATGCGGGATAGTAAGGCGGCGCCGTCACGACGCGCACGCCGTGGCCGCGGGCCGCCAGCCACTCCGCCAACTCTCCCGAGTACTTTCCGATACCCGTCAGCTCTGGTGAGTAGTTGATCCCATGCAGCAGGATGCGCAAGCAATACGGTCCTTTCTCCAGCGGAGCTCGTCCCGGAGCAAAGGCAAGCATACTTGATCGATTCCTGCTTCTTTCCACTCAAACGTAAGCGGTGCCGCGAAGCAAAACACCTTTGAAAGCTCAGGTATGATGACCCCAATGCAGACCGATATCCGTGCACTGCTGGAGAGCGGTGCCGCACGCACAGATCAGGCGTTGCAGCGCCTGCTTCCTTCTTCCGACCAGGTACCTGTCTCCATCCATCGAGCGATGCGGCACAGTGTCTTTGCCGGGGGCAAGCGCCTGCGTCCCATCCTGTGCATGGAAGCGGCGCGCATGGTTGCGAACAGCGATGACTATCCTGCAGGCGTGGAAGAGCTGGGCTCGGCCATGGAGATGATCCACACCTACTCGCTCATCCACGACGATCTGCCCGCGCTCGACGATGACGATCTCCGTCGCGGCAAGCCCACCTGCCATGTGGTCTACGGCGAAGCCATCGCAATCCTCGCCGGTGACGCACTGCAGACCCTCGCCTACTCCGCACTCGGCGGCCTGCGCTGCCCGCCTCAGGCTGCCATCCGCATCGTCCAGCTCGTCTCCGAAGCTACCGGCACCCTCGACGGCATGATCGGCGGACAGGTGCTCGACCTCGAAGGCGAGCAATCCCAGCCGACCGAAGCCTCTGTACTGGCCATTCACCGCGCGAAGACGGGCGCGCTGATCCGTGTCAGCATCGTGAGCGGTGGTGTCTTTGCCGGCGCAACCGCGCGGCAGACCGCCTCGCTCACCGCGTTTGGAAGTAAGGCTGGATTGGCCTTTCAGATCATTGACGATGTGCTCGACATGACAGGGGACGCGGCATCGCTGGGCAAGACAGCCGGCAAGGATGCAGCCAGCAACAAAGCAACCTGGCCCGCAGTTCACGGCATTCCCGCATCCATAGCCGACGCACAAAAGCTTATTGACGAAGCATTCGCCGAGTTGGCGGTCTTCGGATCGCGCGCCGAGCCGCTCAAAGCAGTCGCGCGTTATCTGGTCGAGCGCTCCAACTGATGGCATCAGTGTGCTTGGGCATCCCAATCGGAGCAAAGCGAGCGTTTCGGGCAGCCACCAAAGGAAGCGAAGCCACGAAACTCGCCGCCGGCGCATGTACCTCGGACAGTAAGTCCGAGGTCAGGCGCGGGCTTGCTCCCGGATCACGCGGCGGATGCGATCGCCCTGTTCTGACAGGTCCTGAACGAAATTCTCGAAACGTCCCAACGCTTGCTGTGCCGTGTGGATGTAGTCGGGCAGGTTGTCCCACAGCTCCCGTACCTCATCCGACTCTTCCAACATCGCGATCAGGGACCCTGCGACTGTCATTGCCAGTCCGCTCTTGCGCCGGCCGGTGGCCAGCAGCACCGCGCCGGTCAGCAGTGATCCCGCCGCCAGTCCGCGCGTCCACGCGCTGGCTCCTCCCGGCAGGTTGTCGTCCAGTGAGTCCCTCAGTCGTGATGCCATCTTGTTCAATTCGCTCGCCATGGATCTAGTCCTTCCCTTCTGATTTTTGCCGCTTATTCCGCAGCCGGCTCAGTGATGGGATGCAGCGCGGGCCGTAGCAGCCACCCGGCGCAATGAAAGCATCAATCCAGATCGAAATCCCGCAGCGGCTTGCCGGTCGTGGGATCATCCTTGGCGCGCTTCACCGCCTCGGCGAATCGCCGCTCCATAATGTCCTTCTTGTTCCGCTCGCTTTCCATCGATTGCCGGAAAAGGCTCTCCTTGCGCTCTTCCTGCTCGCGAAGTGCACGCCCTGCCGCCTCCAGGTCCTCGAAGGTCCGTTTGCGTGGAGCCGATTTATGCCCGATGATCGAGCGCGTCTCCGGGTCCACCGTCAGGATCGCTCCGCAATCCGGGCAAGCCACCTCGAATGCACTCATCTGTTTCGCCATGGCTTCCCATTGTAGCCGCACACCGGCGTCGCTGGCGCGGGGAGCAAGCGCTTAGAGCGGAAGCAGCTTATGCCCTGGGCAGGCATTTCCGGCCGTGTGGATCAGCATCTCCAACAAGTCATTCCCTTGCGCCGCCAGGAAGTAGATGCCCGCCACCTCACGCTCCTGCAGATCGCCACCGGGATACAGCGCCTGTGTGACCGCCTTGCGCGTGCCGCGCCAGGCTGGTTTCCTTCTCCAGCTGATAGCGGGCTGCCATCCGCCGCAGGCGGTTCATCTGGTAGCGCATCTTCGAGGCCGCGGTCGAGGCAGAGCGCCCCAATCCCGCATCCATCTGCGCCATCCACTCCGTCACTGCGGCGAGTTCTCCGTCGAGCGAATTCCCGGCCGCTGCCAGCTTCCGCTTGCCCTCGATTGGCATAGCCCTTGCCCCAAGCCGTAGCGCCAGCGCGTCCGGAGTGGTCAGGATGTCCGGCAAGCGCAGCTCGTGCCGTTCCATAACGGTAGCGATCTTCGGCTCAACCAGCGTCGCCGAAAGCCGCGGCAGCACCGCCGTCGCGCGGCCGAGTATCTCCCGGTAGAGGACCTCCGACTGCGCGAAGTAGGCAATCTCCGCCGGCCCGGCAATATAGGTGGAAGTCGGAAACACCGCATCCTGAAACACCGGACGAAGCAGAGCATTCGGACTACACCGTTCAGGTGCTGCTTGAAGTATCTCCAGCAGTTGGTTGGCGGTGTAACGTTGCCCGCCTGCCTTCCATTGCATCTCGCCATTCACGCGCACGCGACGCAGGGGCAGCCGCGCCCCCGTCTTCTCGTCCCGCAGGAACAGCAGGCTTGATTGGTCGGTGACCTTGACCTGTGCGTGATACCCCCGGGCGATCAGTTCCTCGTCCCGGCGGACCAGCGCGCCATGGAGCACATCCGCGTTGCGGATCGCATCTTCGAAGACCTTCGACCCGAGTGCGTGGAATCCCCGCCCGGCCGCATCGACGACGATCAGGCCCCAAGGCGCGAACAGCCGCGCGATGAGCTTTCCGAAGGCTTGCGCCAACGTCGCTTCAGGACGGTAGCTCTCGCGCAGCAGCGCAGTGGCGTCGCCCGTCCCCAGGATTTCTTCTACGTCAGCCAGCGCTGCCTCGACGCGCTCTCCCAGAACGATGCCGCCCACTGGAACAGGAAGCTCCGGCGCCCGGCCGATGGTCACCGGCTTCAGACCGTCCTTGGCCGGAAGATTCACCTGCGCGATTTCTGCGAAGTCGTGATCCTCGGTTGCCAGCCAGAAAACCGGCACCGTATCGAAGCCCGCCCCGGTCGCCTCGCGCGCCCGTGCAATCGCAGTTGCCGCCTTCAGCAGCGTGTAGAGCGGGCCGCCGAACAGTCCTACCTGCTGTCCGGTGACAACAGCCGACGCGCCATCCCGAAGCCGCCGGATGTTTGCAGCGGCCACGCTCCCGCCGCCGAACTGCGTGTTCTGTGCATCGAGTAAATTCGCCAGCTGCGCGCGGTGTTCCGCGCCCAATTGCCGTCCCTCGCGGAACCAGGTCCTGCTCACCGCCGCATTGGGATAAAACGGAGACAGCGGCTCGGCGCTCTCCGTGTAATCCAGAAATAGCCGGCTGCTGTGCGGCACAATCGAGCTGGGATAACACTCCGGTTCCACTCGTGTCTCCTCAATGCCTCTTCTGATTCTCTACCGAAACATCGCCGGGCGCCGAAACATCGTCCAGCGCCGCTTCTATCGCCGGCCGATCCGCGGAAACCAAGTCTTTTGCCGCAAATCGCGCCAGCGAAGCATAAACGTGAGCTTCTAACGGATGCCTGGCCAATGCCTTACGATGCAGTTTGATCGTCGCCGCGTCGCCGCGCGCAAGCGGCCCGCTGAAGCTCCGCGCCAGTCCCTGTTTCTGTACATTTGCCACCGTCGCAACGGCCATTGGTCCCAACAGTGCCAATGCATCTTTTTCCGCGACACCCGCGTGCTCCAGCACACGCACTCCGGCGGCGAGCGTCGCCACCAGCAACGGTGACCCGAACATTGCGCCCGCATGGTACATCGCCTTAGCTCGGCTATCAATCGCGAACGGTTCGCCGCCGAGACTCTTTGCCAACGCAAACAACTCTTTCCGCGTCGCAGCATGTGCCGCTTCCACAGCGAAGCGGATTCCCTTCAGCGGAACGATGCGCCGGGTCGGGAAGCTCATCATGGGATGCACTGAGCCAGTCTGCGCGCCAGCGCTTTCCGCAACAGCAAGCACGCCGCGGTCCAGCGCTCCGCTCGAATGGACCACCACCTGCCCGCGTAAATCAGTGCGCTGTGCAACCAGCCACTCCGCCGTTTTTTGAATCGCATCATCCGGCACCGAGAGCCACAGCACCCGCGCATCCAGTCTGGCGCGTGAGCGACGCCGCGCGTGCACTCGCTCGGTCAGCAGGAGGGCAGCATCCAGCGCCGCGGCAAGCGAAGATCCCCAGTTCCCCAGTCCGATCACCGCGACACCGCGACGTATCTCCATCTGCCTGCATCCTTCGATCAGGATGGTACCGTAGTGATGAGAGATCGGATGGCAACGAAGAAGAAGAGCGCAGCAAAAAAACAGCAGCAAACCGACCGCACCTACCCCAAGGGAGTCGAAGTCCTCTCTTCCAAAGTCAGCTTTGAGGGTCCGGTCTTCCGCGTCGTGACCGATGAAGTGCGCGAACCGGGCGGAGAGGCACACCGCCGCGATGTCGTGCGCCATCCCGGCTCGGTCGTTGTCCTCGCCGTCGATGATTCAAAAAGCAAACGCGATCCGCTCATCCTGCTGGAGCGCCAGTATCGTCATGCCGCTGCGCAGTATCTCTACGAGGTTCCTGCCGGCAGTCTGGATCCTGGTGAAGATCCACTGGCCGGCGCAAAGCGCGAGCTTCTCGAGGAGACCGGCTACAAAGCGAAGCAGTGGTCGAAGCTGATGCGCTATTACGCCAGCCCCGGCTTTCTTGGCGAGTGGATGCAGACCTATCTGGCCGAAGGGCTCACGCCGGGCGACGCCGAACCGGAAGACGACGAACAGATCGAGCTCTTCGCCGTTCCATTGAGCGAGCTGTTGCGCCAGATCGATGCCGGACGCATCCACGACGGCAAGACCATCGCGGCCACGCTGCTCTACGATCGTCTCCGCAAGGAGCGCAAACGTGCCGAGCGTACCGCGGCGCGCGATCGCGGCTAGACCGCGTTTTTTTCACCGCTTCCTTATGCCGGGCGCTCACTTTTTTTGCAAACCAAACCTACCCTCACTGCGTCACTAAATCTAGGCAGGCTGGGTTTCTACCTTCCGTAGAGCGACGCACAGGGTTTTGGACTGGGCTCGTTCGAATCTGCTCTGAAGTGAGGTAATCGACACGTGTCCCAGTACAAAGGCAAGGTCAAGTGGTTCAACAATGCGAAGGGCTACGGATTCATCGGCAGGGACGATGGCCCGGATGTCTTCGTGCACTACAGTTCGATCCAGCTCGATGGGTATAAGAGTCTCAAAGAGGGAGACGACGTCGAGTTCGACATTATTCAGGGGCAGAAGGGGCCGCAGGCGGACCAGGTGCTGCGCACCCAATCGGCAGCCTGAGCCCTACCATCACTGAAGATCACACGAACGTGCCTGGCAGATGTGTGTCTGCCGGGCGCTTTCCATTGTGCGTGGAGTAAGGCACGTGCTCGCCCGCTTGCGATACAGTGCATTCAGGGCACGTCGCACGAAATGGAAAACCGCGCCATCGCACAACTGCTTGCCGAAACCGCCGACCTGCTTGAGATCGGTGCAGGCGATCCTTTCCGCATCCGTTCCTACCGCCGCGCTGCAGAAGCCGTTGAGCAGAGCACGATTCCTCTCTCCTCCATCGCCAACGACCCCAAACGCCTGCTGGATATTCCCGGCATCGGCAAGGGCATGGTGGCGAACATCCAGTCCATCGAGCAGCATGGCTCGCTGCCGGTGCGCGATGAGCTGCTTCAGAAATATCGCCCGTCCATGCTGGAGCTACTGAAGCTGCCCGGCATGGGGCCCAAGACCGTCTCGCTGATCTTTGAAGCCACCGGCGTCACCACCGTCGATGAGCTCGCCGTCGCGATCGACGAAGGCCGTCTCGCCGACCTGCCGCGCGTCGGCGACAAACTCATTCAGAAGCTGCGCAAAGGCATCGACGAGTACCGCAAGAACACCGGCCGCTTCCATCTCGACGACGCGGAGATCGCCGCCGAGCGTCTTACGCTCTATCTCAAAGATTTCTCCGGCATCGAAAGCATCACACCTGCCGGATCGCTGCGACGTGGCCGCGACACCGTCGGCGATCTCGACATGCTCGTCACCGGCCCGGCCTGCGAAGAAGATGCCGTTTCCGCCGCCGTCGAGTACACGGCCGCGTATCCACCCATCGCGGAGCTCCTCGCGAAAGGACAGAACAAGGTCAGTTTCAGATTGCGAAGCGGGTTACAAATAGACGTCCGCCTGCTGCCGCGCGCGTCCTTCGGCGCGGCGCTCCAGTACTTTACCGGCTCCAAGATGCATAACGTGACGCTGCGCCAGCGCGCGCTCAAACGCGGCTACACGCTCAGCGAATATGCGCTCGCACGCATCGACGACGGCACGCAGGTCGCCGCCGCAACCGAAGATGACATTTACCGCGCGCTCGACCTCGATTGGATTCCGCCCGAGTTGCGCGAGAACTGCGGAGAGATCGAAGCTGCCGCCCAGCACACGCTGCCGCGCCTCATTGAGGAGCGCGATATCCGCGGCGACGTTCACATGCACACCGTCGCCACCGACGGCAAGAGCACGATCCGCGAGATGGCCGAGGCTGGCCTCGGGCGCGGCTATGAATACATCGCCATCACCGACCACTCGAAGAATCTCGCGATGACCTCGGGCCTCGACGATGAGCGAGCTCTGGAACACATCCGCAACATCCGCGAAGTCGATGCCGATATGGCCGGCAAGATCCGCGTCTTCGCAGGCATTGAGGTGGATATCCTGGGCGACGGCGCGCTCGATCTTTCCGACGAAGTCCTTGCGCAAATGGACATCGTCATCGCCAGCGTGCACTCGCTTTTCAGTCAGCCGCGGGACGAGATGACCGCGCGCATCCTTCGCGCCATCGAGAACCCGTACGTCCGCATCCTTGGCCATCCCACCGGCCGCCAGTTGCTCCGCCGGGAGCCTTACGATCTCGATTTGCTTGCCATCCTGCTCCGAGCCGGCCAACTCGGCGTCGCCGTCGAACACAATGCCGATCCCAACCGGCTCGACCTATGCGACCGCGACCTCCGCATGGCAAAAGAAAATGGCTGCCGCATCGTCGTGAACACTGACTCGCACCACGTTTCCGCGCTCGAAAAAATGCAGTACGGCATCCGCCAGCTTCGCCGCGCCTGGCTGACAGCCGATGACGTCCTCAACACCCGCGGTGCAAAAGATTTCATCGCCGCCCTGCGCCCGCGGCCCTGATCGCCCGCATAAATTCATTCGACGATCTACTTCGACGCATGTTCTAATGGCACTCCCCGAAACAAGTAAGGGTCTGAGGTACGTATGCGCATCCGTGTCGCCGCGTTCGTTGTCTGCTGTCTGCCAATCTTCTGCGCCGCACAGCAGAAGGCAGAGATCACTTCCGAGCGCGTAAACGCTGCCCTCGCGCAGCTCGATCCGTACATTCGCTCCGCCATGGACAAGACCAGGGTCCCAGGAGCAGCGGTCGCGGTCATCTACAATGGCCAGGTTGTCTTCCTCCGCGGCTACGGCGTCCGCAAGGTCGGTGAGCCCGAGAAGATCGATCCGGATACCGTATTCGAACTTGCATCGGTGTCCAAACCGCTCGCCTCCACGGTGCTCGCCTCCCTGGTCGGCGAAGGGAAGATCAGTTGGGATGACCGCATCGCCGATCTCGAGTCTGGCTTCCAGCTATCCAGTCCGGAGACCACGCGCGAAGTCACCATCCGCGACTTTCTTTCGCACCGCAGCGGTCTCGCTACCGAATCCGGCGACTTCCTGGAAATGCTCGGCTATTCGCGTCCGACGATCCTCTACCGCATGCGATACCTGCCTCTGCCCGGCACATTTCGCAAAACGTACGCCTACAGCAATTTCGGCTACACCACAGCGGGCATCGCGGCCGCTACGAAAATCGGAAAGCCATGGGAAGAGATCGCGAACGAACAGCTTTATGTCCCGCTGGGCATGACCCGCACCAGCTCTCGCTTCTCTGACTACGAAAATCGCGCGAACAAGGCCGCACTGCACATCTTCCTCAACGACCAGCCGGTAAACCGGTTCGTGCGTGACGCCGACGCGGAAGCCCCAGCGGGCGGCGCCAGCTCCAGTGCGCGCGATCTCACGCAGTGGGTTCGCCTGCAGCTTGCTGGAGGCCAATGGAACGGCAAACAGCTCATCGATGCCACCGCGCTCGCCGAAACGCACAAGGCCCAGGTTTGCCGCGTAGCCCCTACTCCGGAGAAACCGAATGAATGCCCCGGCAACCAATACTATGGCTTGGGCTGGAATGTCGGAGCCACCCCCGACGGACATCCCGAGTTTAGCCACAGCGGCGCTTTTTTTCTCGGCGCATCCACCGCGGTTTACATCGTTCCCGGGGAGCACATCGGCGTCCTCGCCCTCACCAACAGCACGCCGGTCGGCCTGCCGGAGTCAATCTGCCTCACCTTTCTTGATTACTTGCATTATGGCAAGCAGCAGCGTGACTATCTGCCGCTTATCGGGCATGTCATGAGCCAGATGATGGCTGAGACTCAGAACGAATCGCCAAATTACGCCGTGCTGCCGCTCCCAAAAATTGCGACAGCCGCCAAACCGCTCGCCGCCTATGTCGGCACATACACGAACGAATACTTCGGAACGCTCGAAGTCTCCGTCCAGAACGATCGCCTCATCCTCCGTCTTCCACCGCGTGGAGCCTACTACGAGCTCTCCCACTGGGACTCCGATACCTTCACCTATTACTTCGCCGGCGAAGATAGCGGCCTGGCGCGCCGCGGCGCAAAGTTCTCCCCAGACAAGAATCAGGTTCTGATCGAAAACCTGGCAACCGAACACAACGCGGTCTTCACCCGCTCCAAGTAGAGCAAGCCACAATGCAAGGGCGTCCGTTTGCCTAACGGCGATTGCCGGACGCCCCGCCGCCCCATCTATAGCAGTGTCACCGAGGTCACCTTCAACGTATCGCCCTGCACGTCGCCGTTCACATTGACGCGAAGGTGATCTTTCTTTGAAGACGCCTTCAGCTCGTCCAGAATCTTTGTATTTCCGGCAGGGTCGAACTTCAGGAAATGCTGGTCCTGGGTCACGATGCCGAAGCCGCTCTTCGCGCAGGTCATCGCGCAATCTCGCGTATGCGAGTCTGGGTTCGCAGCCGCTTTCTTCGAACAGCCCACGTCCAGCAGCGGCACATTTTGATAGCTCGTCGCCGCACCCAGCGCAGGCACCGCCCACGCACCAAGCAACAACACCGCCGAAACAAGTTTCTTCATCACGTCCTCCATTGCAATTTTAGTTTCAGAACAGAGCTACTGTATCCCTGCAAGCTGGACAGTCGATACAGCAGCCGCCGACTCTTTCGTGTCTCCAGGCCGCTCGCGCGCCGCACTCAATTGCGCTAGCACGAACGCGCCGATTGCAATCTCTACATCGCGCATCGCCAGGTCGTAGAACATCCCTGTCATGACCAGGTTCAACGCGATTGCCAGCAGCCACGCCATAACGATATAGCTTCCGGCCCTGGTCCAGCGGCTTAGCACGATCAGCCCGGCCACGATCTCCACCACGCCCACAATATGCATGAAGGTCGCGCCGCTGACCGGCAGAACCTTGATCGCCGCTGGGCTCAGATACATCCCCCAGTCCGCCAGCTTGTTGAAGTATTTATCAATGCCCGACACGATCGGCCCAACTCCAAGGCCGATCTTCAGCGCCCACCAGCCGACATTTAGACCATTATCGGAATCCTTCATCGCGTACTCCCTGTCCAGAAGAGCGATCAGCCCATTATTTGGTTACAACCGCAGGTTCTTTTTGAAAAACCGCCGTCCCGCTGTAACCTTTTCGCCTTCTGCCGCTCTATCCATTGAGAGTCATGGAAATTCTGGGAACGCTGGAGGGAGCGCGGCTGGAAAGCTGGACCGACCAGGAAATCGTCACGCGCGTGCGCGCCGGAGACACCGTCCTGTACGAGATCCTTATGCGGCGCTACAATCAGCGGCTTTATCGCGTGACACGGGCCATTCTGCGCGATGAGTCCGAAGCCGAAGATGTGATCCAGGATGCGTATGTTCGCGCGTACCAGCACCTCGACCAGTTCGCCGGACATGCGCCATTCTCCATCTGGCTGACCCGCATCGCGGTGCACGAGGCGCTCCGCCGGCTGCAACAGCGCAAGCGCAGCCAGCAGTTTGAAGAGAGCGGGCAGGATGAGGATGGTTTTATGAATAGCCCCCCGAACGGTTCAATGACCAGCACGGCAGACGCGGCAATTGCAGAAACCTCGCCGGATCCCGAGCAGCGGGCCGCCCTCGCCGAGATGGGGAGGTTCCTCGAAGAGGCCGTCCTCGATCTTCCGGCGCCCTACCGAACCGTCATCATGCTGCGGGATATAGAAGAGTTAAGCACCGCGGAGACCGCAGCAGCGCTCGAATTGACGGAAGAGAATGTAAAGGTTCGCCTGCACCGCGGACGCGCCCTGGTGCGCGATCATCTCTTCGCGCGCGTAGGGCCGAGTTGCAAAAGCGCCTTCCCTTTTATGGGCGCCAATTGCGACCGTGTGGTCCTTAGCGTCTTTGCCCGTCTTCGTGAACTTGACTCTGAGTCTTGACTTTTGGCTACAGCCAACATTAGTCGGACTGCCGAGCCATAAAGCCTGCCCTCAATTTGTTGACAAACCAAGTCGATGACAACTACTACAGCGCGCATAAAACTGCTGGTCATTGTCATGACCAGCGGCTAGAGTACGGCAATGCGAAAGGTAGCCGTCATCGGCGGGGGTCCCGGCGGTCTGGTAGCTGCGCGATATCTCAGATCTGAAGGCTTCGATCCGACCGTCTATGAACAGGGCGCGCGCCTTGGCGGTCAATGGAGCGCCGACCCTCATCATTCCGGAGTCTGGCCCGCGATGCGCACCAATACCAGCCGCATCATGACATCCTTCAGCGATCTCCCGCACAATCAAGGCTGCCCCACCTATCCCACCAACGAAGAGATGGGGGAATACCTGCAGCGATACGCAAAAACTTTTGATCTCGTCCCCAGCATCCGTCTCGAAACTCCAGTACGCGAGCTCCGTCGAGATGCGAAGGGCGGCTGGGTTGTACAAACAGCCGTGGGTGAAGAGGGCTATGAGCGCGTTGTCATTGCCACTGGTCGTTACAACAAGCCGTCCATCCCCGACGTGCCCGGCCTCAAATCCTTCTCCGGTAAGGGCGGGGTGAATCACGCCTTTGCCTTCAAACATCCCGAGAGCTACCGCGATCTCCGTGTTCTCGTCGCGGGCTGCCAAATCAGCTCACTGGAAATCGCCAGCGATCTGGCGATGCTCGGCGCCGCACGCGTCGTCGTCACGCACCGCAAGCAGAGATGGGTGTTGCCGAAGCTCATCAACGGAGTGCCCACCGATCACGTGGGATTCACCCGATTCGCCATGCTGGCCGAGGAATCATTGCCGCAGGAACATCTGTCCGCCGCCCTGAAACAATTCGTGCTCAGTGTGGCAGGCAGTCCGGAAAATTTCGGAGCACCGAAGCCGCCGGATAACCTCTCTCCGTCCACGTTCACGCAGAGCCATTTCTTCCTTCCGTTAGTGGCAGAAGGACGCATCGCCATCAAGCCTTGGATCGAATCGGTGAATGGAAAGGAAGTTCGTTTCAAGGATGGCAGCAGCGAAACTTTCGACGCCATTCTCTTTGGTACCGGCTACCATCTCCACCTTCCCTTTCTGACCGAACAGATTCGCCGTACCCTCGATGCCGATGAACACCATCTCGATCTCTACAAACACACCTTCCATCCCGACCTGCCCGGACTTGCCTTTGTCGGTTTTTTTCAGTTGGCGGGGCCTTACTATCCTGCGCTTGAGGTACAGTCTCGCTGGATCGCCTACGTCTTCAGCGGCGCGCGACCTGCTCCATCGCGAGACGAGCTCGCTGCCGGCATTGCAGACTATCGTGCGCGTCGCAACGGCCCGCAGGTCGTTACATTTCACCAGGCCGCCATCTCGTTCGCGCGCGCTGCCGGCATCGAACCCGAGCTTGAGCGCTGGCCTCACCTGGCGCGCCCGCTGCTCTTCGGCCCGCTCACCCCGATGTCCTTCCGCATGAGCGGACATGACAGCCTTCCTGATGCGCCGCAACGTTTCGCACAAGAGGCGCAAGCTTTCGGGTGCATGCCCTCGAATGAATTCGCCCCTGCCCAAATCACCCAGTTGCAGGGGCTCGCCGCAGCGCGCAAGGACGCAGCATTCAGTCGCTATGTCGATTCCATCTGCCCGGCTGACCCATGTCTCACAGCGATGTAGCCAGCAATAACGGCCTCACCGGCCGGCCAACTCCCGGACCGTTGCGACCCCCAAAAAAGCGAGCCCCCGACCCGCCAGGAACTCATCAGCTGCCTGTCCGGCGGATACGGAAAGGCTAGTCTGAAAGCTCAACCGGCGACCCGAGGGCTCGGGGTGATAAATCGTTACCGTGTAGCCGTCTCGGTGGACTGCGCCACCTGCGCCGACTGCACCGGTGGATGGTGGCTTTGCAGGAAGTTTGCAACGTCCTGATGGAACGCCGGGCTGTTCTCCGGAATGGTCATCAGTGCCGGCAGCCCTGGGAACAACTCGCCCAGCGCCTTCATCAGCATCCCGTGCTCATCCAGGTAGAAGCGCGACAGCACAGTCTCCTGATGTGTGCTCTGGTCAAACGAGAGCGTCTCCCATACCCAGGATAGGTGCGCTGCATTCGGCACGCCATGCTTCTCTGCCGCCTTGCGCATCGCATCCAGCTCCGCGCCCGATTTCAGGTGCGAGCAGAGCGAAACTACGATCGTGCCGTTCGAAAAGTAGGTCTTGTCGATATCGCTCGCGATGAAGTGCGCCGCCACATCAGATTGACCCACAAAGATCGAGGAAACTTCTCTGCCGAAAATACTGCGTACTGCCACTGGCAGGTCGGAGAGCGGAGTCACCTGGCATGCGCCCCCGTTGAAGGCCTGCATCACAACCTTCTCACCCAGCGAATGCATGCTCATCAGCGTGTCAAAGTCGACGCTCGCGCCCTGCAGGCTGGGGGTCTGCGCAGAAGCCGTGAGCCCGACAAGCATCACCAATGCGGTCAGAGTCTTCATACGTCCACCTCAGTGCCAGATTGGGGCCGAGTCCCACTTTCGGCAAATTACCTGGGTAATTTCATGACCCGTTTTGGCCTGCCGTGCTCCACCATTGTGTTATCTCGGTTACGAGTCATGCTGCCCTGAGAAAAGCAGCATCATCGGCTCCATAATCTGACACATACCCGGGTAACCTCCACGCCGTTTGCACCACCGCGGCGGCTTGCGCAATCCAAAGGCCACGCGCTTTTCGCTGCATAACTTCGGTACTCTATCGGCGCCGTTGTATCCGCGGAACGGCCGTCCCGCTTCGGGATTCTTCCCGACGAACATGCCGTACCCTACAAAGGATGGAATCCTCCCTCCGCCGCGCCTGCTCCCCGCTGCTGATCGCCGCATTTGCCTTCGCGACCGCATCCGCCACACCGTCCGATCCGGCATCGTTGGTCAACCCGCTCGTCGGCACCACCAACGGCGGCAACGTCTTCCCCGGCGCCACCATGCCATTCGGCATGGTGCAGTTCAGCCCGGAAGCCACGCCGGTCAATGCGAAGAGGCAGATCGCCGCGCCCGGCGGTTACGAATACCGCGCTAAGCAGATTCGCGGCTTCAGCCTGACGAATGTCGAAGGCTGGGGCTGCGCCGGCGCCTCCGGGGACGTGCCGCTGATGCCCGTCACAGATGCCATTACCGTCTCTCCCTCGAAAGACTTCCGCCACACCTACACCGCCGACTTCCACCACGCCGATGAAAAGGCCGGACCCGGCTCGTACCAGCTCCGGCTCGGCAACGGCGTCCAGGTTGCGCTCGCCGCCGCCACGCGTATGGGCGCTGCCACATTCACCTTTCCGGCCGGCAAGCCTGCCCGCGTCCTGGTCCGCACCTCCGACTCTGAAGTCGGCTCGACGGCCGCCCACACCCGGATCGACCGAGTTGCCGGAATCGTCACCGGATCAGTAACGAGTGGTAACTTCTGCGGCTACATCGGCACGGAAGATCGTCGCCCGTACTACACGCTCTACTTTGTCGCCCGCTTCGACCGGCCCATCACCGACACCGGCGCGTGGAAGGACACAACCGTCAAGCCCGGCGGCGTCACCTCCGAAGGAGGCACAGGCTTCGGTCCCAAGGGCTTTCCGGAGGCCGGCCATGGCTCCGGCGTCTGGGTCGGCTTCGGCCAGGGTGGCAAAGTCCGCGTGCGCATTGGCATCTCCTACGTCAGCGAGGCCAACGCCCGCGCCAACCTCGAAGCCGAATCCGAAGCCGCCACCACATACGAGGAGGTCTCCGCCCGCGCCCGCACCGCATGGAACAAACATCTCTCGCAAATTCAAATCGAAGGCGGCACCGACGAGCAGCGCCGCGTCTTCACCACTGCCCTCTACCACGCCAGCATGACGCCAACTACCTACAGCGACATCAACGGCGAATACACCGGTATGGATCACATGGTCCACCACGTCACCGCTAGCCAGTCCGTGCAATACGCCAACTTCTCCGGATGGGATGTGTACCGGTCGCAATTTCAATTGCTGACCTGGCTCGATCCAAAGCGCGGCAGCGACATTGCGCAGAGCCTCTACAACCAGTCACAGCAGGATCACGGCCGCTGGGACCGCTGGACCCACCTGAGCGGCGCAACCCACGTGATGAATGGCGATCCTGCCGCGCCCGCCATCGCAGATATCTACGCGTTCGGCGGCCGCAGCTTCGACGCGCGCGCCGCCCTGCAATCGCTGGTACGTGCCGCCGATGTCCCTACGAAGGAGGATCTGAGCGGCGATGGCTGCCCCGTCGAGTGCGTTGGTCAACGCCCCGGACTCGACCAATGGCTCAAGCTCCACTACATTCCCACCGGCGCGCCCGCGTGGGGTCCTGCCGCCGATACGCTCGAAGACGTCACCGCCGAGTTCTCCATCTCGGCTCTCGCTGGCCATCTAGGCGAGACCTCGGTCCAGCGCCGCTTCCTCGAGCGCGCCGAGTATTGGAAGAACATCTGGAACCCCAACGCCGCGCGGGATGGCGGCTATTTCATGAACCGCAATGCCGACGGCACCTGGCCCAAAGTGCAGGACGACAATGACAAGGCGCCGCGCGACTTCACTCCGACAACAGAAGATGGCTTCGTCGAAGGCAGCGCCGCGCAATATGTCTGGATGGTCCCCTTCAACGTCGCCGGTCTCTTCGAGCAAATGGGCGGCCATGACAAAGCAGTCGCCCGCCTCGACCGTTTCTTCTACAACGACAAGGGAGCTCCCGCAGTTACGAAGTCCGGCCCGCTACACGCCGAGCTCGATAACGAGCCCTCCATCGAAACGCCCTGGCTCTACGATTTCGCCGGTCAGCCCTGGAAGACGCAGCAGCTCGTCCGCCAGGTGCTCAACACGATCTGGAAAAATGCGCCAAACGGAATTCCTGGCAATGACGACCTCGGTGAGATGTCTTCCTGGGCAGTCTTCGCCATGATGGGCTTTTATCCGGAAATACCCGGCCGCGCCGAACTCGTCCTTGGCAGCCCCATTTTCACCCAGGTCACCGTGCACCGCGCCAATGGAGATGTTCACGTCATCGCTCGCGCGGCGCAGACGAATGCTCCCTATGTGCAGTCGCTGAAGGTGAACGGCACGCCCACTACAAAGACCTGGCTCCCCGAAAGTTTCGCGCTACAGGGCGGGAGCATGGAAATCGAGCTTGGCACCACGCCTGACAAGAGCTGGGGCACAAAGAAAGCCGATCAGCCTCCATCCTTTGGAGCGCCGTAGCGTCGCTTTCTGCTCACTCCTCGCGCAGCAGCATGAGCGGATTAGCCTTGAGCGCCCTCTGCGCCGGAATCCACGCCGCCAGCAGTCCCAGCAGCAGCATGATCAACACAACTCCGCACAGCACCAGCGGGTCGCGTGGCGATGCCTGGTAAACGATAAATGCAAGCACTTTCGTCGCCCCTAAGCCAAGCAGCAACCCAGCCACCGAGCCGATGGCCAACAACCGCAACACCCGGCCCAGAGCCGCCCCCAGCACTTCCCTCCGTTGCGCTCCAAGCGCAATGCGGATGCCCAACTCGCGCAGCCGCTTGCCTACCGAATACGCCGCCATTCCGAAGATGCCGGTCACGGCAAGCATCGCACCCAGCACACCCAGCACGCCCAGCGACACCGTCGCTGCCCGGGACGCGAACAGCGCACCATCCATTGTGTCGGTCCACGTCTTGATTGTGAACGGCAGCCCCGCATCCAGTTTGCGCATCGTGCTCTCTAATGCTCCGCTCAGTTGCGCGACATCACCTTTCGATCGCACCAGAAGGCACGTGGAACTCGTCTCCGCCTGCAGGATAGGAAAGAACATCGCTGCCTGCGGATCTTCAGTCAGCGTCTTGTACTTGCCGTCCTCCACCACGCCGATCACCCGGATCCGACTGCCGTCTGCGCGAAAGAACGCCCCAACCGCCTTGCCCGTAGAACCGAACAGCCTGCGGGCAAACACTTCATTCACCACCGCCACACGGGGCGCATTTTTGTCGTCGTGCCAATTCATGGTCCGGCCGGCAAGCAGCGTCGTCTTTGCCGCCTCGAAATATCCAGGCGACACGCGGAAGTTCGCGGCCTCCGCCGCGGCGTTGGACATCCGTGTGTCGGTCACGTCATCCTTGAAGACCGCATCGGTGCTCCAGCCGAGTGCTAGCGGGGCGCGATCCACGATTCCCACTGCGCTCACTCCCGGAATCGTGCCTACCGCATCGATTGCGCGCCGCTGCATGATCCGTACCTGGTCGCCGCTGTACCCCGCCATGTCCAGATCCGTATCCACCAACATTGCGCCCTGCGGCACAAACCCGAAGTTGCTGTGGAGCGAGCGCACCAGCCCGCGCACCGCCACCAACGACGATGTCACCAGCACCGCGCAGATCGCAATCTGCCCCACCAGCAGAACGTCTCTTGCCATAAGTCGCCGCCCGATCACAATGCTCGAGCCCGCCTTCACCACCTCGTACGGACTCGCGCGGAACACCTGGCGCACCGGCACAATGCCAAACAGCACTCCGCTGGCGAGCGCCAGCAGCAATGCCAACTCGTACACGTGCGCGTCCGGGCTTACCGGCAGGCGCACTGGAAAGACTGAAAGCGGACGCCACACGCTCAGCCATCGCAGTAGCGCAATGCTCCCCAGGAGTCCCGCTGCGCCGCCGGCCAGCGAGACCAGCATCGCCTCCGTCAGCAGCTGCCGCAGAATGCGCTTGCGGCTCGAACCCAGCGCCAGCCGCAGCGCCACCTCCTTGGAACGATCCGATGCCCGGGCCGCAAACAGGCTACCCAGGTTCGCGCACGCTGCCAGCAGGATCAGCATTCCCAAGGCCATCAGCCCGGCAAGGAAAGCGCGCACCGGGCCGCCCAGCATATCTCCTGCAAGACCCGGCCGCGCCAATTTGAATTTCATCCCGTCATTCTCTTTCGGATACGCCTTCCTCAAATATGCGGCCACCGAGCCCAGATCGGCTTCAGCCTGCGCTGGCATCACTTCGGGTTTCAGCCGGCCGATCACCTCCATCGCGCGTGCGCTGCGCGACTTAAGCATGCTCCAGCCGTCCACCTGCCCCTGGTCCACTAGCGGCACCCAGAAGTCCGGTGTAAAGAACAGCTCCGTTCCGCGAAACTCCCGCGGGGCCACGCCCAGAACCGTGTACGGATGTTTATTCAGAGGCACCGCGCGTCCCACTACCCGAGGGTCTGCGGCGAAGTGACTCTGCCAGTACGCATAGCTCAGCACGATGTACGGGCTGCTGTTCTCACCATGCTCGTCGGCGCGATGAAAGAACCGTCCCAAATACGGTTGCACTCCCAGCGTGTCGAAATAATTCCCGCTCGCCTCATACACCCACACCGGCGCTGCGTCGCGTCCAGTATCTAATCCCGCGCGCGTAATCTGGTACGCGGCCAAATCCTCGAAGCTGCGATTGCGCTCCCTCAGATCCAGATAATCTGGATACGACTGCATCGGGGTTCCATCACCCTGCTCAATCATGGCGATGCTCGTCGCATTCGGCACATTCAGCGGCCGCAGCACCAGCCCGTTAAGCATGCTGAACACCACCGCATTCGCTCCAATGGCCAACGCCAGCGTAAGCACCGCGACGATCGTGAAGCCCGGCGACTTCGCCAGCAAACGCGATCCGTAACGCACATCCTGCACCAGTCGTTCGAAGAAGTGTCCGCCCGTCGCCTCGTACGACTCCTGCCGGTAATGCTCATAGCCGCCAAACTCGACACGCGCCCGCCGCTCTGCTTCCGCCCGCGGAAAGCCGGAACGCTCCAGATCATCCGCGCGATGCTGTACATGCGAGCGAAGCTCTTCTTCCATCTCGGCGTTTTTGGACCCACGATGCAAGAACGAGCGCAAGCCATCGATCAAGCTCATATCTCCTCCGGCCGGGCAGCCAGCGCAGTTGCAAAGGCCGCAACCAGCCGGTTCCATCCATCTGTTTTTTCGCGCCGCCGTTTACGCCCAGGCGCCGTTAAGTCATAGAACTTCGCGCGGCGACCTGCTCGCTCACGCAAAGTCTCCTAAGTTGCTTAGGAGTCTAGGCCGGCCTTTCCTAAGCTGTCAAGGAGAGTTACGGGAAAACCTCTTTTCTGGTTCCAATTCAGCCAAAATCTCTACGGCGATGCGGGCCCTCATATCTGGAAATGAAGAACCATCACCGGCTACTCCGTCTTACGTTGTCCTCCCAGCCTCCCAACTCAAGCGCCACAGCCATGCACGCATCGCGAAGTTCATCCGCAGCTTCCCGATTGTGGATGGCCCGGGCCACCACCATCCCACCCACACACAGCGCGGCCGCGGCCTGCGCAGTCACCCGACGGGATCGGCCATTTTCTTTCGAGCCGCGCTCCAGAACGCTGACCATCGCCTGGAACACCGTCTCGAAGGCGCGCTTTGCGCTCGCCCCGCTGCGCGACACGTCGCTCGGCAGCGCAACCATCGGGCAAGAATTCTCCACATCCTCGAAGTGCTGGCGGGATAGATATGCGCGCACCACTTGCGGCCCCACTTCCGCGGATCTAAGGTCTACTTCCACACCCTCCCAGCAACTCTTCCATTCCGGGTCGGTGAAGAAGCAGCCCAGCACCTCGGCGTAGAGATCGCTCTTGCTTTCGAAATAGCTGTAAAACCCACCTCGCGTCAGTCCCGCTCCGGACATAATCTGGTCGACCGAAATATTTTCGAAGCCGTGCCGGTTGAAGAGCCGTCGCGCACTCTCCACGATCTTTTTCCTCACTTCAGTGCGATGACCAGCCGGATAAGGCATAGAGCTCTCCCTTTTCACCCGGAAGTATATTCACCCGCGCTCTCCAGTGCTGACGATCAAAAAATGATCTTGAACATAATTTGTGCACGTGTTCCGATGCTCTGGGCCAACCCTCGAAAGCTTTCGGAGGATGCCATGAAGGCACAGTCAAATGGGGCTTCGTCGCACCATCGGATCACGCGACGACAGGTTGTCACCGGCGCTGCCATCGCAATAGGCGGTATGGCCGCACAGTCGAGTCTCTGGAGCCAATCGTCACAACAGCCCATGAGAGCGAAGCCGGGAACCTCTGCGAATTCCACTCGAACATCGCTGCACGACGAAATCGTGGTCAAGGCTGCGCCCGAGCGCATCTACGATTTGCTTCTGGACCCTAAGCAATTTGCCGCTTTTACCGGTGCGCCGGCCCAGATCGATCCAAAAGCAGGCGGTGCCTTCTCCGTGTTTGGGGGGCTGATCGTTGGAAGAAATATCGAGCTTATTCCCAGCCAGCGCATCGTGCAGGCTTGGCGTCCGGCCGCCTGGGATCCCGGAATTTATTCGCTCGTCAAGTTCGAATTCACTCCTGGCAATGCCGCGACCACCATCGTTCTCGATCATTCAAGCTTTCCGGAAGGCGATTTCGACCACCTCGAGTGGGGGTGGAATGCACATTATTGGGCGCCGCTCAAGAAATATTTCTCGTGAACTTTTTGTAAGCCAGAGCTAGAGCTTCGAGAGCGGAAGACCAGGTCAACCCAGCCACTCGTCAAAGGCGCCGGCACGAATCGCCTCTGCAAGCTTCGCGATATCGCCCGCCAGCACACGGTCTTCGCGCAACGGCGCAACAAACTCACGCACCCGCGCCCGCGCCGCTTCCACCCGGATAGCGGCGCGCAACGGCAAACGAAATTCCAGTGCCTGCGCCGCTGTCATCAATTCAATCCCCAGCACCATTTCGGCATTCTCGACCACCTGCCGCAGTTTCAGCGCAGCGGTCATCCCCATGGAAACGTGGTCCTCCTTGCCGCCCGATGTCGGCACAGAATCCACGCTCGCCGGATGCGCCAGCACCTTTGCCTCGTTCAACAGCGCAGCAGCGGTGACATGAGCAATCATGAAGCCCGACGAAATCCCCGGGTTGTCCGAGAGAAACGGAGGCAGACCCTCGTTGATATCCGGATTGATCAGCCGGTCGATGCGCCGCTCGCTGATGCTGAGCAGATCGGTCAACCCGATCGCCGCATAGTCCAGTGCAAAGGCCAGTGGCGCGCCATGGAAGTTGCCACCGGAAAGAATGTCCCCGGTACCGCCCCCTGTCGCAAATATCAGCGGATTATCCGTCGCGGCGCCCGTCTCCGTCTCAATCACCGCCGTCGCATGGTCGAGCACGCCACGCACCGCGCCATGCACTTGCGGCATGCAGCGCAGGCAATATGCATCCTGCACGCGCGGATCGTTCAGCCGGTGCGATTCGCGAATCTCGCTCTGCTCCATCAGCCCACGCAAATGCGCCGCCGACGCAATCTGCCCGGGGTGCGGCCGCGCCTCGTGGATGCGCGCATCGAATGCCGCCGGCGTCCCGCGCAGACCCTCCAGCGACATCGCTCCTGCAAGATCGAATAGCCGGACCACACGCTGCGCACGGAACAAACTCAGCCCGCCGAGTGAGGCCATCGCCTGCGTGCCGTTCAGCAGTGCCAGCCCTTCTTTCGCTTGCAAACGGAGCGGCGATAGCCCGGCAGCGGCCAGCGCAGTCGCTACCGGCGCGCGTTCGCCTTCTACGAACACTTCGCCTTCGCCGATCAATGCCAGCGCCAGATGCGCGAGCGGAGCTAAATCGCCGCTGGCGCCAACGGAACCGCGCGACGGCACCACTGGATGGATCCGATGTTCGAGCATCGCTACCAGCAGATCAGCCACTTCCGTGCGCACTCCGCTGCAGCCCTTGGCCAGCACATTGGCGCGCAGCAGCAGCATGCCGCGCACTTCCGCCTCGGTAAGCGGTTCGCCCACGCCGCAACAATGGCTGCGCACCAGGTTATGCTGCAGAGCGGCTACCTGACCGGGTGGAACGCGCACCTCGGCCAGTTTGCCAAAGCCGGTATTGATGCCATACGCAGCGGCATCTCCCGCGGCAGCCCGATCCACGACCGCGCGCGACGCGAGCATTCGCTTTTGAGCAGCGGGAGCAATCGCCACATGCAGCCGTCCAGCAGCAACGGCATCGAGTTGCTTGAGCGTCAGTGGATCACCATCAAGGAGAAGAGGAGCGGAAGGGTTCGTCATAAGAGCGCATCAGGCAAACTCTTCACTATAGCGATAGAAAGCGCAGCGGTCACGCGCAGCTTATGAGGAAACTCGGGAGATCAATCTGCCGCGCCCGGCGCTGGCAACCTGCACCCACGCAAACAATGCGATCGCACACACGGGCAATAGCGCAAATACCCATTCGGTTCCGCGTCGCGCAGAATAGTCACCGACCATCAGATCGGTCGCCATGCTGACGTGGCGCCCCCCCTCCGTTACCTGAATGACGGCACGCCATCGCCCGGGATGCGGCAACTCAACGACCGCGTCCTGAAGCAACCGGTTCGTCGCATGGGCATGCGAAAGATGCCCGACGACAGGCTGGCTTCCCCTATCCTCCGGAGTCAACGTGATCACAACATCCGCATCCAGCAGGACGTTGCTGCCGCCCTGCTCTTCGATCATCGCGCTCAGGTCAGCCTGTCCCACGCCCAGCGACTCTGGTGTCGTAAACAGCGAGACCACAAACGGCCCCGCCGCCTGCCGCATCTGCAGCCTGCCGCCGTCAGCGTGCGCGGCAGTCGCGGCACAAGCGAGCATCAGTGCAACGATCAGGCGTTTCACATGCCCCCCATCATCATGCCGCGCATCTGCATCGGCTGGAGCAGCAACCAGAAACCGAAACCGTAGAGCGCAAAGGTAAGAAACGCAAGCGGCATAGCGGCGAGCAGGCGCTTCACCCCATCCGCGTTCACTGCCATCCGCCATGCCAGGTAAAGCGACAGCAGCAGTCCACCATCCAGAAAGAGAAGTTGTAACTGCAGCAGACCGTTTCCCTGCAATATGCCTGCGCCTGCATTCCAATGTGGCGAAGCAAGCCAGCGCAGACCGAAATCCTGTGCAGTCTGCCGCGCCAGCGGCAGCCACGCCGGCATCCCCATCAGCAGATGAAAGAGCAGATGTGCCGCCCACATCCCAAGGCCAAGCGGCGCCAGCGCCAGCGCATTGCGGCAAAACGCCTCCCGCTGCGACTCACCGCCGCGATCGATTTGAGAGACAAGCCACAGGATGCCAATGGCGAGAAGCGTGCCCGCGACAACACCGGCAAAGCTGCCCAGACTTGTTGCCAGCAATGGAACACGCCGCCCCGCAGCGGCTAAGAAATCAGCGCCCGGCGCTACCATCACGGCCGCGTTGGCGAAGCCTGCCATCACCATCACAAGCGCTGCGACGCCCACATCCGTCCTGCGCGATAAATGTCCCAGGGACGAAGTCGGCATGGCCGCCAGCACGTCCTGTGTCATGCTGCGCGGCACGATTCCGATGTTGTCGTGCGGGCACGCCTTCACGCAATCCATGCACAATGTGCAATCCGCGTTGCTCCGCTTTTCCGGCAGGTACAGCTCCAGTTCGCAGCCCCTCTGCGATTCATTGCCACGAATGCAATCTCGCGTTGTGCAGCTGTTGCACGCCGATGCGCTACGTATCTTCAGCGTCGTCGGCGACAGGAGCGATCCGACGAAGTTGAACTGCCCGATAGGACAGACATACTTGCAGAAGCTCGACCCGCGAAACAAGCTGTCCACTAGGAATGCAGTACTTGTATAGGCAATCAGCAGCCACGCCGTTCGCGCCGGACTGTTCCACCACGCAAAGCGCTCATACCCGAAGAAGAACGCCAGCATCAATGCGATGCCAATCCATTTCACGCGCAGCCAGTGCGGCCACTTCAAGCGCGCCCAGCCCATGCGGCGCGCCAGTTCGCGTGGCAGCGTAAACGGGCACACCATGCAGAAGAGATTCCCCACGAACAACAGCGCCAGCACACCCAAGGCCCGCACGATATTCCAGGGCGCCACGCCGGCCAGGTTCATGGCAGCCATTGGATGCCCAACGAAGCCGTGAACAATCACAATCACCATCACGATCAAACTGATCGCCTGCAACGATTGCCTTCCGTAGCGCATGCGAAGGAATCCGCCGATCAGCGGCACTCGCAGCAGATCGAATGCATGCGGCCGAATGCTTCCCGCGGCCGGCGACCCTCCGATGGTCACCAGGCCATGCCGCGGAGCTCGCCGCGACAACAGCGCCATCGTGACCCCGATGGCCGGCACCAGGTAAATCGCCGATCCGACAACCCACATGAATGCGCCCGCTGCAGCCTGGTCCTGCATGGCGGTCAATCCAAAGATGCGCGGCGCAGCCTCATACGTCGGATACAGCACACGGCCCGAGAAGGCGAGGAACGCCGAAAGAGCCGTATTTACCAGGTCCGCCGTGACGAGATAAGGCACTACTGCCCAGCGCGACCATCGCGAGCGGCTGGGCCACGGCTGCAGCACGGTCCACCAGAAAAGCAGCGAGGTAAACAGGAAACATGCGTGCTCAATCTCGTGCCAGAGGGGAGAGCGCAGCGCAAGCTCATACGCCGCCGGCACATGCCAACCAATATAGGCAACGTTCATCGCGATCCAGCCGCTCGCCGGATGTGTAAGAAAGCGCCCGATCGTGTGAACCGTGCGCGATGAAAAGAGAGGGCCGAGCCCGTCGCGCACCCAGCCACGCGGCAAACCGCGAAGTAGCGGAACCGTAGGGGCGCCCAGCAGCAGCAGTGGCGGCGCAACGGACATCAGCACCAGATGCTGTGCCATGTGCGCGAGCAGCAGCCAATTGCCCAGCACGTCGAGCGGAGAAGCAACCGCAAGCCAGATTGCGGCGAGTCCCGCAAAGAAACAAGCAGCGCGCCAGCCCTGCAGTTCCGTCGGGCGAGTGAGCCGCGCAACATGCCATCCGCGCCAGTACACGATCGCCGTCAGCAACAACGAAAGCGTGGCCCACAGAGGAAAGCTCCATGAGGCTGCGATCGCGTCTGACAGATCAGGATTCACTGCAAACTCCAAACGACAATACGACCGGGACCGTTTTCACAAAGAGTGTAGGCGTAAAAACGACACCCGGCGCAGCCGCTTCGTTGGGAAAAGCCGCTCCCCTCAAATGCGCTGAGAACACGACACTGTGTAAACGGCTCTACGGACGGACTGCCTCCACCGGCTCTTTCGGCGCCGGATTGTTCGTCTCCGCAACGTGCCGCGACGCATCGATGGCCACCGGCTGATTCGCAGGATGCAGCGTCTCAAGAAACGCTACCAGCGCTGTTACTTGTGGCGGCGAAAGAGTCTTGCCATAGGCCGGCATATTCCCGCCGCCCTGTATCACCTGGCGCACCAACTGGTCTTCCGTCAGCCGCGTCGCAACGTCGTCAAGCGACGGACCACGCCGTCCTCCCATGCCGCCGATCTGATGGCAATTGCGGCACTGCTTTTCCTGGAAGACGATCGCGCCCTGCCGCTCCAGGGGCGTTGTTCCGTGCACAAAGTGCACCGGCACCGGATCCGCGCTCCATCCATCCATCTGCGGACTCCATGGAACGTATGTGCCCAGGTGAGTAAGGGTCGCGAAACCTACGGCGAGCACCACCAGCACGATGACCGCCACCGGACGGCGATGCCAGCTCTTCTCCCCTACTCCGGCATAGAACGGCAGGGCCAGCATGGCGATCACTGCGATCGCCGGTGCGATAAACATGAGCGGCGTCTCAATTGACGGAGGCAGGAAGGCAAGTGCCGAATAGATCCAGAGGAAGAAAAAATCCGGTTTGGGGACCGTCTGCACTATGGTCGGATCGGGCACGCCGGTCGGCCCGATCGGGCCAAAGATCAGCGCGCAAATCGCAACCGCCAGCACGATGCCCGCGGCGAACATCGCGTCCTTCCACACTGCGCCCGGCACAAAGGGCACGCCGTCCGTGTGCGCAAGCTCGTTGTACTCCTGGATATACGTGTCGCGTTTTACCAGCCGCCCGGGCGTGGGCCATTCATTGATCCCCAGCTTCAGCACCAGCCAGGTATGCAGTGAGGCGAACGCCAGCATGAGTCCCGGGATGACGAATACATGCAGTGTGAAGAACCGTGTGAGCGTGGCGCCGGCAATGATCGGGCCGCCCAGCATGAACTGGACAAGCTGACTACCGATCCATGGGACGCGACTCATAATAGATGCGCCGATGCCCAGCCCCCAATAAGAATCCTGATCGAAGCGAAGCACCTGCCCCGTGAAGGCCATGCCCAGCGTCATCAGCAGAAGAAAGACGCCAAGGATCCAGGTAAGCTCGCGCGGAAATTTGTATGCGCCGAACATGAAGACTTGGCACATGTGAATCAGCACGATGGCGACCATGAAGTTCGATCCCCAGCCGTGCATGCCGCGCAAAAACCAGCCCAGCGGTAATTGATGGTTCAAGACCTGCAGACTTTGCCAGGCAGATCCGGCCGAGGGCACATACACCAGCGCCAGCAGGATGCCGGTCACGATCTGCAGCAGCAGCAACACAAAGCTGGCGCTGCCGAACACGTACCACCAGCTCGCCGTCTTGCTGGGCACCGGGTGCTCCATGGACTCCTTGGCGAAGCCCTCGAGCTGCACGCGGCGCTCTACCCAATCGTAGGCTTGTTTGTACCAGGGCATGGCAGGATTCCTTTAACCAGTTTGGCATCGTTGGCGAGCGTCGGCATCTGCCCGGCATCAATCATCAGCGTGTCGCCGTTCACGCGATAGTCATAGGTCCAGAGTCCGCGTTCCGGCGGCCCGGCGGCGCGTTCGCCGTTCGAGTAATACACACCGCCATGGCACGGGCACATGAAAAGCTCCGACTGCGGAAACCAGCGCACCGGGCAGCCGAGATGCGCGCAGTTCACGGCAAATACGGTGAACTTGTTGGCGCCCTCGCGCCGCACATAGCAGGCCACTTTTCCGGTGTCGCCATCCCACGGGTTCGTGAACGGGTTCCGATATGTAGCCAGCAACGTTTCGTTTTCACGGAAGTCGCGGACGTTGCCCAGGGCAATCCAGGAGTTATACCGTCCCTTGCGGCGTATCGGCCCCAGTAGATAGCCGACGATCGGCGTGGCAATCGCAGCCGCAACCAGCGCGTTGATTGCGATACTTACCTTGAACAGGAATGTGCGGCGCGAAACGCCCTCTTCTTTGTCGCTGGCGGCATCCTTGGCGCGCTCCACAACGGATTTCTGGTCGGGCTCCGGTAAACCAGGCTCCGGGTTCATCGCACTCCTCCACTCGTCTTGGGTTGGGGTGCCTTACCCTCGATGGCTTCCGGCCCCTGTGATCTCTCCGGCGTCACCGTGGGCTTCTGCGCCACTAGAAAAGCCACTACGTCGCTTACCTGCTGCGGCGTCATCGGATCATCCATCTGGTCGCGCCAATCCGGCATCCCCAGGTCCGGACGACCTACAATCACGGTGGTCCGTAAGGTCTGCGGCGGCACCAGGGCCAGAAAGGCTGGATCGAGAATCGAGCCCGCCTCACCCACCTTGCCTCCTGCGGGTCCATGACAGTTGGCGCAGTTGTCCCTATACACCTTCTCGCCCGCTTTGGCGTTTCCCTTTCCGTCATCCGCGTAAGGTGGCGGCGTCGCGCCTGCCAGTGCATTCTCTTTGTGCCAGTTCGCGCGTATGCCGTGCACCAGCGAATCGATCTGCGCATCCGTGAGGTCGCCGCCGAGTGCTTGTGAGAATGCCGGCATCATCGAACCCGGCAACCCCTCGGCGATCACCTGGCCAATCCGCGCGTCATCGACGACCGCCTGATACACCGGCGAGGCCAGCGGCGTCGACGGGCCATGCAGGCCATCCGCGCCGTGGCAACCGGCGCAGTTCTGCGCATACAACACCTTCGAAGACAGAACACTCTCGGGCCGCGGCACTTCCGGCCCCGGTGCCGGCTTCCCCGGTAGCTTGCCGCAGCCGCTTGCCAATAGTGCGCATGAAAGCGCGAGCACGCCTGCTCTCATCGCTTGTCCTCGTCGTCCTGCCGCGGCACTTCCGGACGTTCCACGCCAAGGCGAACGGAGAGCGGCACGCCCTGCAGGCTTTTCAGCCGTCCTTCGCGCGCCACAACCCATCCGGCCACCACTCCATATCCCACCTGGCTCAATGCGAACCAGTACCAGTTGATGTGGTCATCGAAGAAGGGGTTGAGCAGCCCGAGTATGGAGTGCAACAGGCCGGTCCACAACGCGGGCGCGATCAGGCCGCCGAGCACAATCGGATGCCGCGGCAGGATCGGCAGCAGCGCCCCATACAGCAAACCCACCAGAAATGACGACGCGGTATGGATCACGATCGCGATCAGGAATGCCGCGAGATGGAATTTAGCCAGGTCGTGCTCCGACGGCGAATTCCAGCCGGCAACACCGGCGCCGCCCAGCAGGTTCACCACATACCAGATGCTGTGGAAACGCACCACGCCATATATTTCCGCGAGCACGATCATCACAGTGCCCCCGGCGAACCCGCCCTTGATGCCGGAAGAGATGGGGTACGTCGTGATCGGCGTCATCGCGCGTCCGGACGCCGCATGCACATGCTCGACGCGCGCCACGCGGCGCCCCTCGCGCTCAATCTCAATGTCTTCATCTGCTACTGGCAGCAACTCGTGCGCTTCCTGCGGCAGTACCTCTCGGAACCAGCCCACTGCCCCGGCGATGCCCATCACCACGCCAAGCAGCGAGATCATGAAGTTCGTCACCAGGCCGGCGATGATCAGCGTAAGCCCCACCGCCATGATCAGCGGCCATTGCGTCGGCGCCGGCATGTGGATCGCATTCTCTGCGTGATAGTGGCGGCCGCCCTGCGGCGCGTGCTCGTGTTGTGCGTCCGTACTCATGCCTTATCGTCCAATCACGTACACCACGGTGAAGACCACAATCCACACTGCGTCTACAAAATGCCAGTAGAGCGCCAGCACTTCCACTTTTTCCGTGTGCTCCGGCTTCAGTGCGCCCATCAGCGCAAAGATCAGTACCGCCGTCAACATAATCAGCCCGACAATCACGTGGGAGGCATGCAGCCCCACCAGCGAGTAGAAGGTCGTGCCGAAAAGATTTGTGCTGATCGTCAGCCCATCCTTCGTGATGAGCTTGTCCCATTCAATGCCCGTACCCACCAGGAAGATTGCCCCCAGCACAATCGTGAGCGCCCACCACGCGCTGAAGGCGGCCATCGCACGCTTCACCAGGGCGCGCTCCGCCATCATGATGGTGGCGCTGCTCGACAGCAGAAAGATCGTGTTAAAGATCGGAAGTTCGAGCACCTGCCGCGGCTGCGGGCCATAGGTGCTCTTCCCGATGTAGTACACGTAGGCCACCACGAAGATCACGAAGATGGCGGACTCCGCGATGATCAGCGACAACATGCCGACGCGGCCACGCGACGGCAACCGCCAGTCCGGGTCGACAGTGTGGCCGTGCCCGTGGGTCATGGGAATCGTACTCATTGCAGTGACATTCCGATCGGCTCTATCATCCTTGTTCCAACGCTTCGTCCGGGTCGTCCGGATGTTTCAGGTCCCAGAGGGGCCGGCGGCTGCTGACAACCGGCTCGGTCGCGAAATTATAGGGCGGCGGCGGAGACGAAGTGGCCCACTCCAGCGTCCACGCGTCCCATGGATCGGCCCCGGCCTCCCGCCCCTTCAGTGCGGAGTGCGCCAGGTTGTAGACAAAGATCAGGATCGCGATCGCTTGTATGAAGCCGCCAACGCTCACAATCTGGTTCAGCAGCGTCCATCCGCGATCTGCCTCATAGGTGTAAATCGACCGGGGCATGCCCAGAATGCCGGGAATGTGCATGACATCAAAGCAGACGTGGAATCCAATAAGAAACAGCCAGAAGTGCAATTTTCCGAGCCGCTCATCCAGCATCCTTCCCGTCGCCTTGGGGAACCAGTAGTAAATCCCGGAAAAGATCGCAAACAGGATTCCGCCGACGATCACATAGTGAAAGTGCGCGATCACGAAATACGAATTGTGCAACTGCCAGTTGAACGGCGCAACCGACAGAATGATGCCAGTCAGGCCCGCAATCAGGAATTGCACCAGGAATCCGACGGCGAACAGCATCGGGGTGCGATAACGGATCTTGCCGCCCCACATCGTCGCAATCCAGTTAAAAATCTTGATGCCCGTCGGAATTCCCACCAGCATGGTCGAAAGCACGAAGAAGGCATTTGAAATCGAGGTCATGCCAATGGTGAACATGTGGTGTGCCCACACGCCCAGGCTCACGAAACCAATGCCCACCGACGCCGCCACCATCGCCGGATACCCGAAGATCGCCTTGCGTGAAAAGACCGGGATCACTTCGTTCATGACGGCAAACGCCGGCAGCACCAGCACATAGACTTCCGGATGCCCGAAGATCCAGAAGAAATGCGCCCACACCACGGCGGAGCCGCCCGCTTGCGTGTCGAAGAAATGGCCGCCAAGATAGCGATCGATCGTGAGCATGACCTGTGCTGCAGTCAGTGGGCTGACAGCAACCAGAACGAGCCCCGACGTCACCACGTAGAGCCACACCAGCAGCGGCATGCGGAACAGCGTCATGCCTTTGCAACGCATGCAGAATGCGGTCGCGATGAAGTTGATGGCCGCGCCGATCGATCCGAATCCGGAGACGATCAGCGATAAGGCCCAGTAGTCTGTCGAATGCCCGGGCGAGAAGGCGCGCGCCGTCAACGGCGAGTAAGCCCACCAGCCAACATCCGGCGCACTCCCGGCGCCCGGCAGGCCCACCCCACCAATAAAGCTGTAATAGAGCAGGAACCCGCCGAAAGCAGACATCCAGAAGCTGAATGCGTTCAGGCGGGGGAACGCCATATCCCGCACTCCCAGCATCAGGGGCATAAGGTAGTTTCCAAAGCCGAAGACGATTGGCATGGCCACAAAAAAGATCATGGTGGTGCCATGCATCGTGAACACACGGTTGTATGTTTCCGGGCTGACGAAGTGATTGTTCGGGAAGAACAGCTGGATGCGAATGATGATCGCTTCCACTCCGCCTACTACCAGGAAGAGCAGCGCATACAGGACGTAGAGGATGCCCAGCTTCTTGTGGTCTACCGTGACCACCCAGCTATGCAGCGTCTCCAGCCAGGTGCCATCATAGGCTTCGGGACGCGCGGCTTCTGGAATGCGCGCGCCGCCCAGGCCGCCGGGTACCGGTATGCTCCCTTCTGCCATCTGCGTCCTGCTCTCCTTCGAAACTGAAGCTACTGCAACGTGTTCAGATATGCGGTGACATCACGTACCTGGTTCGCTGTCAAATGCATCGACGGCATTAGCGACCCCGGTTTAATCAGGTCCGGATCATCGATCCATCTCTCAAGATCCTCAGTTGTGTTGTCTGTAGCGCCGGCCGCAAGTGTTTTGCGGCTTGCCAGATGTGTCAGGTCGGGGCCAAATTGTCCGTGCGCCGCCGTACCCGCCACGGTATGGCAGTTCATGCAGGCCTGCGACTCAAAGACATGGCGTCCCGTCGCAACCGCCGGGTCCTGCACGCCCGTCTGCTGCTGGCCTTTCGCCCACGCGGCAAACTGCTCCGGCGTATCAACATACACTCGCAGCAACATCTTCGCGTGCTCTATGCCGCAGAACTGCGCGCATTGCCCCACGTACAAACCCGGGGTGTGCGGATCCATCCACAGCTCGTTGATGCGGTTCGGAATCACGTCCACCTTGCCGGCAAGACGTGGAACCCAGAAGCTGTGCATCACATCGGCGGAAGTCAGTTTCATATACGTCGGACGAGGCGCATCGGCCGGACTCACCGGGATGTGCAACTCATTCGCCGTCGTAATGTGCAGCCCGGGATAACGAAACTCCCACCAGTACTGATGGCCGATCACGGTCACTTCCAGCGCGGCCGGCGGCCGCGGCGCATCCTGAATCGCGAAAATCATGCGCGCCGTGGCTAGAAAAAGCACGACCACAATAAGAACAGGAATGATCGTCCACGAAAGCTCGATCTGATTGCTGCCAAAGATCTGCGGCGGCTCGCTGCCATCGTCGTTTGGCCGCTGCCGGAAGCGCACGGCTGCGTACATAATCAGTCCGCCGACCACAACAAAAATGCCGGTCGTAATCGCGAGCACAAACAGTGACAGGCTGTAGATCGAATGCGCTGGTGTCGACGCCGGCGAAAAGATGCTCGTATTCGTGTTTGCGCCCAGGGCCCGCGCGTGATGGGCACCCGCAACGGCCAGCACCACCGCTGCGCTCAGCATGCGGCGCGGGCAAATTGCGCAGCATTGCCTTGCACACGCACCTGATCGAGCCATACCTTCAGCATAACCGCACTCGCGTTTCATGGCTATGTCTGATGTCACTGACAAATCCGCACAACTCCTCTCTACGCCTGTAAACAACCGCGCGCGATGGAGCATCGCCTTCCTGCTCGGAGTTGGCGTGCTGATCAATTTTTTCGATCGCGTCAACCTCTCCGTTGCGCATGACGCATTGCGCGCCACCTTTCACATGGACGAGGTCGCGTTCGGCTACCTGGCCGGTGCCTACAACTGGACCTACGCCATCTGCCAGTTGCCTGTCGGCGCGCTGTTGGATGCAGTCGGCGTCGCCCTCGTGGGCCGCATCGGTTCGCTTCTCTGGGGCATCGCCACGCTTGCCGCAGCGGTGTCGCCCACCTACGGAACCCTTTTCGCTTCGCGCATGCTGCTCGGCATCGGCGAATCGCCCATTTTCCCCGCGAACGCGAAGGCCATCGGCCTTTGGTTTCGGCCCGAAGAGCGTGGCCTGCCCACCGCCATCTTCGATGCTGCCGCCAAGTTCTCTACGGCCATCGGTGTTCCGCTCATCGGCATACTGCTGCTGCATGCCGGATGGCGCTGGGCTTTCGCCGCTACCGCGCTCACCAGTCTGCTGTTTTTTGCCGCCTTCTTTTTCATCTATCGGGATCCGCCGCCCGGCCAGCGATTCGGCGATACATCCGAAGCACACCATCCCCCGGTACCTTTTACCTACCTGCTGCGCCAGCGCAAGGTATACGGCATCTTCATCGGCTATGGTGCGTACAACTACGTCTTCTACCTCCTGCTCACCTGGCTGCCCACCTATCTAGCCGTCACTCTGCACATCAATCTTCTCCATTCCTTCCTCTACACCGGCGTGCCCTGGCTCATTGCCACCGCAACAGACCTTATCGCCGGCGGCTGGCTGGTAGATGCCCTCATGCGCCGCGGCTTTTCTTCAACCATCGTTCGCCAGGCCATCCTGATAGCCGGAATGCTGCTGGGCATGGGGCTGCTGGGCGCCGTGCATTCCACCACCCCCGGATCGGCACTCTTCTGGATCAGCATCTCCATCGGTGGACTTGCGGCTTCAGCGCCAGTCAGTTGGTCCCTGCCCGCGCTCATCGCGCCGCCCGGCGCGGTAGGCCGCGTCGCCGGTGTCATGAATCTCTCCAGTCAGATCTCCGCCATCGCAGCACCGGTCATCACCGGCTATCTCTACGAACACACACACTCCTTCGCCATCGCCTTCAGTGTGCCTGTGCTCTACCTGCTCGCAGGAGTTGCCGGCTATATCTTTCTGCTCGGCCGCGTCGAGCCGATTCCGGCCCCCGTTGCGCAATGATCCACGGCGCTTCAGCGCTGTATCCTTGTGCCAAAGTCATGCCTTCGTCAGCTCTGGGTTGGTCACGTCTATGATGTGTCGACGCCGCGGCCGCGCGCTCGCCGCGCTCGTGGTCCTGATTTTGCTGATTGCCGGCGCCCGTCCACTCCTGGCCCTCGACCCTTCTCAGCCCCTTCGGCAATATGGCCAGCAGCTCTGGCAGACTGACAATGGATTGCCCCAGAACGCCGTTCACGCCGTTCTCCAAACCAGCGACGGTTATCTGTGGCTGGCGACCGACGGCGGCCTCGTGCGCTTCGATGGCGTGGACTTCACGCTCTTCGACAGGCGCTCTACTCCGCAGATGCGCAGCAACCTGATCGGCGCTCTTGCCGAGACCGCCGACGGCACGCTCTGGGCCGCCACCGCCGATGGCCTTCTCCGGCGCAACCGCGGCTCCCTGCAAATGCTCGGCACGGCAAACGGGCTGCCCGCCGGGCCTATCGCCGGAGTGCTCCCTGCCGGCAACGACAAGCTCTGGGTGCTCACCCCAGAGAGCGTTGCCTTCGGCGCCGGTGATCGCTTCACCGTTGTATCGGGCGTGGACACTCCCATGACCGGCCATGACGGCACGCCCATCGCTGCCCATGCGCCTGATGGGTCGCTCTGGGTCGCCACGGCACACAATGTTGTCCAGTTGCGCGGCGCCCGCGTCACCGCCACGCTGCCCGGCTCCGCCGATCTTCTCGCCGTTTCGCGCGACGGTTCCCTCTGGCTCTCGCGCGGAGCCGCGCTCTTCCACTACCGCGATGACACGCTGACGCCCGTCTCGCTGGGCCTGTCAGCAGCAGCCAATCGAGTCCGAGACGGGTCGGGCAATAGCGCCCGCAGCGGTCTGGGCAATAGCGCCCGGGGCGGCTTGAACAATGTAGACACAGCAATCCGCGCCCTCTCCTCCAGCTCCAGCGGTGCCATTTATCTCGCGACCTCGACCGCTCTCGGCATCCTCTCCCCATCCGGCGCATTCGTTTGGAAGTCCGCCGCTGATGGCCTGCCCGCAAGCCGCATTCTCCATCTCTTCGAAGACCGTCAGGGCGCGCTCTGGATCGGCACCGAGGGCTCGGTAGCGCGCTACGCGAATGGCCGATTCGAAGTTCTCGATGCCCGCAGCGGAGCTGCCGGAATCGAAGCCTTCTATGAAGACCGCGAGGGGAACTTGTGGCTCGGCACCGATGCCGCCGGCCTTCTGGAGCTGCGCGAACAGCGCTTCACCACCTTCACCACCGCCGACGGCCTGCCCGGCGATGTGATCCGCACCGTCTTTGCCAGTAAGAACGGAGTCTGGGCCGGGACGGACGGCAGCGGACTTGCCCATTTTTCCGGCTCCGCCTGGCAGACTTTTACCACCCGGCAGGGCCTCGCCAGCAACACCATCCTCTCTCTCGCCGCAGAGCGGGATGATGCCCTCGCGGTCGGCACGCCGGATGGTCTGGACCACCTGACCAATGGTCGCGCCGCTCCGGCGCAGCACAGCGAAACCCTGCCCGACGACTTCGTGCGCTCCCTGCTCTACGATCCCACCGACAAGTCGCTCTGGATTGGCACCCGTCGTGGCCTCTCTCATCGCACCGTCGGCGGCATCACGCTTTGGGATCGCAGCAACGGCCTTGGCAGCGATTTGGTCGGCGCTCTCGCGCTCGACCTCACCCACGCCGGCGCTCTCTGGATCGGCACCCGTGGCGGCCTCAGCCATCTGATGGATGGACACATCTCCACGCTCACCACACGCGACGGTCTTTCCTCCGATGTCATCACCGCCCTCTATCAGAACCGGTCAGGATCGCTCCCCGCTGAATTGTGGATCGGCACCAACGGCGGCGGCCTGGACCTGCTTCGGGAGGGCCGCGTAACCGCCTTCCCATCGGCGTCCACAGGTCTGCCGGAGGTCATCCACGCCATTGTCGAGGACGGCCGCGGCAACCTCTGGCTGGCAGGCGCCACCGGCATTTATCGCGTCGCGCGCCGGCAGTTGGAGGCCTTCGCGAACCACACGCTCGCCCACATCGAGGTCGCCGCTTATGGTGTCGCGGACGGCATGCGCATCAACGAATGCTCCTCCGGGCACCCGGCCGCGGTTCGTACCCCGGATGGCATGCTGTGGTTTGCCACGCTGCGCGGCATCAGCGTGACCAATCCCGAGCATCAGCAGGAAAACCGCCTCCCGCCGCCGGTGGTCATCGAAAACGTAACCGTAGATGATCAAAGTGCGCCATCGATCGAGGGCGTCCGGGTCGGCCCCAGTCATACGCGTCTCTCTGTTCATTACGCCGGCCTCAGCTTCGTCGCGCCGGCGCGCGTACGCTATCGCTATCGGTTGGAAGGCTTCGATCCCAAGTGGATCGAAGCAGGCGCGCGCCGCGTCGCCTACTACACCAATATCCCGCCCGGCCGCTACACCTTCCGTGTGCTGGCCGCCAACAATGATGGCGTCTGGAATGAGACCGGCGCCACACTCGAGATCCGTGTGCTGCCCCGCCTCTGGCAAACATGGTGGTTCCGCACCCTCCTCGGACTCGCGGTCCTCCTGCTCGGCTATCAGATCTATCGCATGCGCGTTCGCAGTGTGGAGCTGCGCTTCAATGCGGTGCTGGCTGAGCGCACCCGCATCGCACGTGAGATCCATGACACGCTCGCACAGGACATCGTCGGCATCAGCGTGCAGCTCGAGTTGGTGGCCCGACTCCTCAGCTCCTCCGTAGATGCAGCTCGCACACAACTTGATGGCGCGCGATCCCTGGTAAAGAGCAGCCTGGCCGAAGCACGCAGCTCCATCTGGAATCTCCGCTCCGCGGCTACAGGCGCGGACGATCTGCCCGCGCGGATCCACCGCGCCGTCACCCAGGCCGGCGATCACGGCAGTGCCCGCCCGCGCTTTCAGGTCCGTGGCACATATCGCGCCGCGCCGCCCCAGGTCGAAGATCAACTCCTCCGTGTCGCGCAGGAGGCTGTGAACAACGCCGCGCGCCACGCCGGCGCTTCCACCATCGACGTAACTCTCGCCTACGACGCCCGTGCGGTCGAACTTTCGGTGGATGACGACGGCCGCGGTTTCATCTATGATCCACAGACCTTCGTTCAGGGCGGCCACTTCGGCTTGCAAGGCATGCGGGAGCGCGCGTCCGAAATCGGCGGCGTCCTCCGCATTGAAAGCCAGCCCGCGAAAGGTACGCGCATTTCGCTGCGCGTCGAGATACCATGAGGACGCCTGAGAGTGCAGCCAGTGACCGCATCCGCTGAATCCGCCACCAAACCCGTGCGCCTGCTTGTGGTCGACGACCACCACATCGTCCGTCGCGGCCTCATCGCACTGCTCGCCACCGTGCCCGAGATGCAGGTCGTGGCCGAGGCCTCCGACGGCCAGCAGGCCCTTGCGCTCTATCGCCAGCATCAACCCGATGTCACGCTGATGGATCTGCGCATGAACACCGTCAACGGCGTCGAGACGACCCGCGCCATCCGCGCCGAGTTCCCCAATGCCCGCATCATCGTGCTCACCACCTTCGATGGCGACGAGGACATTTACCGTGCCCTGCAGGCAGGCGCGCGCGGCTATCTGCTGAAGGGCATGGATACCGAAGAGTTGCTCGCCGCGATTCGTACCGTCCACAGTGGCAAATCGCGCATACCTGCGCCCGTTGCCGAACGCCTCGCCGAGCGAATGAACACGCCATCGCTCACCGATCGCGAGACAGAGGTCCTCCGCCTCATCGTCGGCGGCAACAGCAATAAGGAGATTGCCGCAGCGCTCTTCATATCCGAAGCGACGGTAAAGACGCACATCAACAGTCTGCTCAGCAAGCTCGGCGTCACCGATCGCACCCAGGCCGCCACCACGGCTCTGCAGAGAGGCATCGTTCACTTTGATTAGCTTCCTTGAGCGCCGCCGCTTTCTGCATCTCGCCTTCTCCGCTGTCCTCACCCTGTCGTTCACGCCCGTGTCGCTACACGCGCAGCCTTCGGAGAGTTGGCGCACCGCGACGCCAGACGAGCTCAAATCAATCATCCCGGCACGCGCGCCCGTGATCTCGGAGCGCATCGAGACCGAATTCCGCACAGCCTCCGGCATCACGGATGGCAATGGCCACTTCATCGCCGGCGTCGTCATGATCACCGCCGGCTATTCTGCCGAAGGCAAGTATTCGCATTATTTTCTGGTGCAGGCGCCGCTGCGGGTCGGATCAATTGATCTCTCCCCCGGCGACTACGTCTTCGGCTGGACGCGTTCACAGGACGCGCTCAAGGTCAGCTTCTATCAGGCGCCTACAGGTAAACAGGTCGGCGAGGTCGACGCCGTGCGCGACCCGTCTGTCACCCGAGTCGAAAGCTTCCGCATCTGGCCACCGCACGGTGCGGGCAGCGAGCCGCATTCCGTGATCCAGATCGGTCGCTTTTCGTTCCCCTATGCCGTAATCAGGTAGCTGGCACGCGGTTCACTTTTTCCACCCGCTCATGCTTTCCGTCTTCATCTGCTTGCCGCCTTCGGCCAGGACATAGAGTCTATTGGCGGCCAGGTTCTTCCATGTGTCCCGCTGGCCGGAGGGCCAGCGGATCTCAACCGTATCGACGGTCTCCGCTTTATCCAGGCCGAAGTGCAGGCGCAGATCATTCTGCGAGTAATAGCTCCCTCCGCTCCGCACCTCATCCACCTGCATGAGCGGCTTTGCTGCCGAAGGATCGGTCTTCGCCGTCACCGTCACACGCGCGCCAATCCCGGTCCGATTCGACTTGATCCCCACCGTTTTGATCTTGATCCAGTTGCGCTTGATGGCGGCATCGCATCGCAACAGCTGCGGATACGTATTGACACAATTCACCAACACATCCACGTCGCCGTCGTTGTCGTAGTCGCCAAACGCGCATCCCCGCGCCGGCGCCGGCGTCGTGATTCCCGAACCGCCCTTCGCGCTTACATCCTCGAAGCGCCCATTGCGCAGGTTGCGATAGAGATATTTATGCTCGGCATACGGCGCTTCTGTTTTCGATCCGTTGACCTCGGGGTACACGTGCCCGTTCGACACCAGCAGGTCCAGCCAGCCATCGTTGTCCATGTCGAAGAAGCCGATCCCCCAGCCCAGGTAGCGCGTGTTCACGCCCAGACCCGCCTCGTACGTGCGGTCTTCGAAGCTGCCGTCCCCCTGGTTTGCGTACAGCGAGTCGGTATCTCCGGCAAAATTTGTCTTTGCTATGTCGAGCGTTCCGTCGCGGTTGTAGTCCCCCACCGACACGCCCATGCCGGCCTGCGGCTTCCCATCAGGCGACAACGCCGCGCCCGCTTCGATCGCCACGTCCTTAAAGGTGCCGTCCTTCTGGTTCTGATAGAGCGTCGCTGCGGTGGAGTCATTCGCAACGTAGATATCCGGCCATCCGTCATTATCCAGATCAGCAACGGCAACGCTGAGCCCGTAGTTCCCGATGGTGTTCCACATCCCGGCCTTCTCTGAAACATCGGTAAAGGTGCCGTGGCCGTTGTTGTGGTACAGAATGTTCTTCCCGGGCTGGAGACCCGGCGGCCCGCACGCCACCATGATGCCTTTATAGAGACACGGACCCGACTCTGGCACCGGCGCCGTCTTTAGATCTAGATCAATGTAGTTTGCGACAAACAGGTCCAGGTGGCCATCGCGGTCGTAGTCCAGAAATGCGCAGCCGGAGTTCCAGCGCGTCTTCGACTGTGTCAGCCCGGCCTTCGCCGTGACATCCGTGAACGTGCCATCACCGTTGTTGTGGAAGAGCGCGCATTGTCCGTAATAGCTGACGAATAGATCATCGTGACCGTCGTTGTCGTAATCGCCCACGCAGCAGCCCTGTCCCCAGCCGCTGCGTCGCAAGCCGGCCTTGGCCGTCACATCGGTGAACGTGCCGTCGCGATTGTTCTTGAACAGGTGACACGTCGGCTCCTGCTCTTTGGCGAATCCCTCCAAGCGCCAGCCGTTCACCAGGAAAATATCCATCCAGCCGTCGGCATCGTAGTCGTAAAACGCCGCCCCGCAGCCGGTCGTCTCCAGCAGATACTTGTTCTTCCCCACCCCGCCATAGATCGTCTCGGCGTTCAGTCCACTCTGCTTCGCCACGTCCACAAAGCTCACTCCCAGCGGCGTGCCGGCAATCGGCGAAGCCGGTCCCGGCGGGGGCGCCACCGGTTTTGTCTCGTACCCATGCTGCGCAGCAGGCGTTTGTTGCGCGTCCCCGCGCGCCCACGGTGGAACCGCCATCGCGAGAACCTCGGCGAACGGAAGCACCAGTGCCGTCCGGCTCAGCGAGCCAAGCACACGTCGTCGGGTCCAGCTCAAATGACAGTCCTCCTCAAAGTTTCTTTGAACGAAGAGCCCAGCCAGTATAAAGACGGCTTGCAACTCATTGCGTTGCTTTGGCAAGCGCCGCAGCCTTCTCGCGCTCCGCGGCTGCCTCGGCAGCGCGCCCCTGCCGCGCCAGGGCTGTCGCTAACCCGATATGGGCGTCCGCATAGTTTGGATCACTGGTGAGTGCCTCCTGATAGCGCTCAATCGCATCCGCCACCTGTCCCTTCGCCAGCAGCATGTTGCCGGTGTTCGTAGCAAAGGTGGCACGCTGACGATTCACCGCGACCCGAGTTAGTTCCCCGGCCTGCTTGCGCTCCGCCGCCGCCTCCGCCTTCTGCCCTTGGTCTGTCAGCACTCCTGCCAGCGTGATGTGCGGCCCCGGCTGGTTCGGCAGCAGCGCGATCGCATGCCGCAGCGCGTCCGCTGCCTCCCGCAGCTTGTTATCCTGCTTGTAGACGCTGCCCAGCACCGCCCAGGCGTCGCCGTTCTGCGGTCGCAGCTCCAGCGTATGCCGCAGTTGCGCTTCCGCATCCGCGAAGCGCCCCGTCTGCATGTAGAGAATGCCCAGCGTGTACGCCGGGTCGGGCGAGTTCGGATCCAGTCGAGCTGCTTGCTCCAGTTCCGGCACCGCGCGCGTCGTGTCGTCCTTCAGCTTGTAAGCCAGGCCCAGGTCGTAATGCAGTTGCTGGCTGTCAGTCTCCAGCTTCAGCCCGGCTTCAAACTCACGAATCGCATCATCGACATCGCTCTGCTGCAGGTATGCCACTCCGAGATCTTCATGCACTACGGGATCGTTCGGCGTCAGCTCGGCCGCGCGTTTGTAAAGCGGAATCGCGTCCTTCGCATTCCCCTGCTGCACCAGCGCCAGCGCATAGTTCGTCAGCGCACTGGCATTCTTCGGTTCGGCCACCACCACGCGCTCAAACAGCGGAGTCGCCTCACGCTCTCGCCCCAGCCCCTGCAGCGCAATCGCGGTCTGGTAGGCTGCCGCAGAATTCTCCGGAGCCAGCCGCATCGCCTCCTGCGCCATCAGGAGCGCCTTGTCGTAATTTCCCTGCGCGGAATATGCTAGCGCCAGCTCATTCAGCACTCCGATATCCTGCGGCTGCGCTGCGCGCGCAACCTCGAGCGTCGCCGCCGCCTCAGCAGGCTGTCCCAACTGCATCAGCACCGTGCCAAGATGCAGTCGCGCGGTCATCATCCGCGGATCAAGCTCCACTGCTCGCGCGAACTGCGCCTGCGCCGCAGTCCACTCCTGCTGCTGCGCCAGCAAGGATCCCAGCGCATCGTGCAATGTCGCGTCGTTCGGAGTAGATGCGATTGCGGCTCGTATGCGCTCGAGCGCCGCGGGCCGTTGCCCCGTCTCAATCAACGCTCGCGCGAAAGCAGCCTCGACCTCCGCCGGCAGCACCGCTCGTCGCGCCGATATTGTTTGGAACAGCGGAAGCGCCTCGGCCGATCTGCCGGCACGCACATCGGCGACCCCCAGATTCATCTCCATCTCCGGGTCGCCGGGCTTCAGCGCGAGCCCGCGCTTCAACTCGGCTGCCGCTTCCCTCGGCTGACCCAGATTCAGCAACACCGACCCCAGCGCCGCGTGTCCTTCCGGAATTCTCGGCTCCAGCCGCACAACCTCCGTGAAGGAGCGTCGCGCCTGCTGAAGATCTCCAGCATTCGCCGCCTCATAGCCCGCACGGAATGCCGCATCGGCCTGCTTCGCCGCGATACTGCTATGAGCATTCGCAGTCTGCGCCGCCCCATACGTTCCGGGCAGCAGACAAACACAGCCTGCCAACCCAATGCGAATGACCCTGCCTCTCATGGTTTCGAGAGCTTCGGCGCCGTCGCCGCCTGCAACTGAACCGACTTTGCCGTCTCGCGCTCCGCATCTTCTCTTCGGCCGGCCGCGCGATACGCCTGCCCCAGCAGACCGCGGATCATGTAGTTATTCGGGTCCATATTGCGCGCGCGCTCCAGGTACATGGTCGCCATCGCGGCATTCCCCTGCTTCAGCAGAACCTTGCCAAGCAGCGTATACGGCCCGGTTGAGGCCGGGTCCAGCAGCACAGCGCGATTCAGCGCCTCCTGCGCCTTGTCATACTCACCGGCACGCAGATAGGCGTCGCCAAGCCGGTCATACACGCCGCCGTACAGCGGATTGATCGCCCGCTCCTGCTCGAATTCTGCGATGGCATCCGCGCCTCGAGACTGCGCCAGCGCCATCTCCCCCAGCAACTCATGAACGAGAGGCATCTTCGGCGAGAGGGCCGCAGCCTTCTGCGCCGACGCGATTGCGATCGGCAGATACTCCCTCCGGAAGAGCAGCCGTGCCGAAAGCAGATAGGCCTCCGCACTATCCGGCGGAAAACCGTACTGCGCCGCGAAAGAACGCCGCGCATCGTCGTAGCGTCGCGTGTCCATGTAGCAAAGACCGAGCACGTAGTTGCCGTCGACGTTCGCGCTGGCCACCTTCTCGTTCCGCGATCGCTCCAGCAGCGGAACCGCATCTGCCGGGCGCCCCAGCCGGAACAGCGCAACGCCATCCATCTGCGCTGCTTCGATGTCGTGCGGATCTGCGGCGACCGCGCGCGCAAATGCAGCTTCAGCCTCGCTCAGCTTATTCTGCTGATAGAGCGCCAGACCGCGCAGCTTCTCCACCCCGGCAGGCTCCGGCTTCTGCGAAGCCAGCACATCGAGCGCACGCAGCGCCTCGTCCACCCGCCCCTGCCGTACCAGCTTTTGTGTTGCACCCAAGTTCACTTCGCTCGAGGCTTCCGGCGGCGTTGGCAGTTGCGCTGTGGCGGAAGCGGCTTGTGCGAAGGAGATCGGAGCACCCAGCGACCCTGCCAGCAGCAGCACGCTGCACCGCCCCAGAACATCAACACAGAACTTCATGGCTTCGACTGTATCCCAAAAGAAACGAGGAGAGCAGACATCTCTCTCAAGCTGCTTTCACGTGTAGCCTTTAGAACCAACGCGATATCGCGTTTCAGCCGCTGCAGGCATCAGCCGAATATGACTGCTGCCCTGTCCGCACTTGCGCATCTGGTCGCGATGCGTCGATCTGTTCGTCCGTCGCTCCGAGATAGCGCAGCGCCGCTCCAGCGACTCCGCGGATGGTTGAAAGCTGATCCCGATCGCTCGCCCATCGACCTGCTGCCTCCCTTCAATGCGAAGAAGATGACTGCATGGAAGGTGGACAAAGCTGTAGGAAAGGTGAAGAAGGACAGACCCGAACTAATCGAGCCATCAGCCTCTTCGGAATTGCCCCCGAAACGCGGCCTGCTATCCGGTTCGAGAAATTCATAGTTTTGCTCAACACCCGAGATGCGCGAATCGGTTCCATTTCGGGCTGCGACCAGCGTGGGATTTCTGCGTTCGGAACTTGCAAAGAAACTGCCGCCATGGCAGATGCACCTCAGTGGAAGGGCAGCGCGTCGAAGTTTATGGACCCGCTGTTGACCCTGCGATGAAAGGCCATACCAAACGCGCGGATGCTACAAATGCGGTTACGTCGAAAAGCGGCGGACCGACTGGTGCTAACCGAAATTGATGTAGCCCGGTTTGAAAGGCTGCCTTGGACAGTTCGTACGGTTGGCGCAATACTAGACTTCATCTCGCGAAGGGCATCACCCAATGAATGTACTAAAAGCGGAACGGATGACTTACTCGGCCTGGACCTCACCTTGTTGCGACAAAGACAGTCGGAAGCTATCGGCCTCAACTCGTGCTCACTGACCTTCAACCTAGTGAACCGGGGCAGAGATCGTGGTCGCCTTTCAGCACTTCGCAGAGATGGAGGGTAGCAGCACCTTCCTTGCCGACCGCTAAACTCTTCTTGCTTCAGTGGACCTCGTTCGGGATATCGATAGTCATGCGCCACGCCAGCAATTGCCTTGTAGTCATACCCGCGTCCCTCATAAATGAGGAAGTATGAGGGTGCGGGCCCGAAGCTATATCCGCCCATTTCAAGAGGGCTACCTCGACAACGATTCCAGAATCGCTCGACTATTGGCTGAACTGCTTTCACAAGGACGGCTGGATTCTAGTCGCTCACGTCTTAGGCAGATCACAGTCCACCGCTAATAAACCCGGGTAGCATGTACAAGGATTGTGGTTGCCCAACGCAAACGTTGGCTATTGGAAGCCAGATTCGACACCCGATTGCGGTGACCGGGTGGGCTCTGACTAGTAGGAAAATGCCGACGATGGCACATCCAGTCAGAGCGAAGATCACGGCAGACTTGACCCGGAAAAGCTTGCTGACCTAAAGCCCAAAACGCTCGCCATCATGCATGGCTCCAGCTTTACAGGCGACTGTGCGCGAGCCCTTCAGGATTTTGATGTGGTGTTGCGCGATGTCTTCGGCCAGCCCCGTCAAGTAAATCATGCGGGACATTTCCGGTTAAGTTCGCAGATCTTTAGGGGCGGAAGGAGTCAACCATGAAAGCGGCCAGGCTTCATGAGTTCGGGTCACTCGACGTGGTCACAATCGAAGATGTGCCCGGTACCGTCGCCGGGGCCCGGCGAAGTCCTGGTGCGCGTGATAGCCGCCGGCGTCGCTCCGTGAGATGCGCGTATCCGTGAGGGCAAGAGTAAGGTCAGCCCGCAACCTCCGCTCACCCTCGGCTCAGATCTCTCCGGCGTCGTTGAGCAGCTCGGCCCGGACGTTCGCGACTTCTCGGTTGGCGGCGAAGTTTATCGGGTAACGAACCCGCAGTTTTGTGGCGCTCAAGCAGAATTCGCAGTAGCCATGGCCGGGATGATCGCGGCCAAGCCCCACTTGCTCAACCACAGCGAGGCCGCATTAGCGCCCGTGATCGGCGTGACCGCTTGGCAAATGCTCTTCCAGTATGGGCAAGGACGGTGGGGACAGGGATTTACCGCAGACAAGATGACAGAGCGGTGTGGATCACGCCTGACGCAGTGGCACAGGTTGAGTTTCTGGCGTGGACGGGTGCCGACCATTTGCGACATACGAAGTTTGCCGGCCTGCGTGATGACAAGAACCCGCGCAAGGTTGTGAGAGAAACCTGAAAATGGAAAACGAGCGTAATGCAGATCGGGCAATCGAATGTGCTGTATATCTGCGAGGCCATACAGGGACCATCATCTCTGTCCGCGTACCGCGATCCTCAGAACCGGTGACATGGAACTTGGCCCGGTGTATTGCGACTCCCCCTGTTCACAAAACCTCAGCATTGACGCAACGGTCGTGCGGGAGTGATTGATGGAACGGTATGAGGTTCACGGACTGAAGGCGTACCAGACCAACATCTGCGCCGGCTTCCATGGACTGCGAAGGCTGCTTCTCTGCGCCGTCGGGATGGAGAACCATAAAAGACGCAGTGCGACCTCATCCGGAAAACGATATCGGAGCCCGACTCTCATTTATCATTCATTCCAACCCAGTCGCAATGAAGTGTAATCAACGCGAGTTTCCGATGCTGCGCCCTTCACTTGGCCTCGCGTGTTTCGGATATCGACCGGGTAGCCAAACCGTCATAGTCGTCCCAGTGCCCTCACCCGACTTCACTTCAATTCGTCCTTCATGCCGCTCCACGATCTCTCGGGAAATGTACAACCCCAATCCATTACCCAGATCGCCTTTCGTACTGAAGAATGGCTCAAATAGTCTCGCTTGCGTCGACAAACTCATGCCTTGGCCGTTATCTTCGACTACAAAGCCGATATTCCCATCTTGCGCCAGTGCTCGAATAAGGAGCCTGCCGCCGACGGGGGCAGCGTCTACGGCGTTCGAAACGAGAATAGCCAATACCTGACGTATTTGGCCCGGTACGCCCCAGCCACTGATCGCTGAGGCGCCTTCACGCTCGACCTCCAGCTCTTTGTTGCGAATCTTCCCGGCAAACAGACGCAGAACTTCCTCCACAAGAGCCCATAGTTCGAATGGTTTTGGTTGATCGTGATTCTCGCGATTCCAGCGAAGTGTCTGCTTGGTCACGCCAGAGATCCTTTGCAACTCGCCCTCTACTTGATCAACGTAGCGAGCTGCGGGGCCATCGCCGTTCAATTCACTTCGCAACAGGTACATCAGGTTCGTGATCGCTTCCAACGGATTGTTGATTTCATGGGCGATTACGCTGGTCATGCGGCCGGTAAGAGCAAGCTTCTCGCTCATCTGCATCGCCGCCTCACGTTCCTTGCTTTCGGTCAGGTCCACAAGAGTGCCAATCCAACCCGCGCGTGTAGCGCCGGGACGCTGAAAAGGAACGACTCGCGCAAAGTTCCAGCGCTCGGCACTTCCTTCAAGTGGTCTCAGCCGCAACTCTGTTGCAAAGCTCTTGCCCGTCTCCACACATTTGCGCCACAAAGCGACAGTCGTTCCGGTTTCGTCCGGATCCAAACAAACCTGCTCAAACCACAATCCCGTCGACGGGAGACCACTCTCCAGCCAACGCTCATTTACGTAAGTCAGTCTGCCGGTGTCGTCCGCAGTAAATATCTTCACGGGCAACGTCTGCGTGAGTTGCTGAAAACGCGCTTCGCCCAATTCGATCGCTTCTTCCGCGCGACGAAGCCCGATACTTGTCAACGCTGCACGAAAATCCGTCGCTGACTCAATCTCCATCGCCGTCCAAGGCTCACTTCTTCCGCGGACAATCTCTTTCCACTGCTCAAACGAGGCACGTGGTGTTAGCGACAGATTCGGTGCGCCCTGTTTTGCAGGCTCGCCCGCCCATCGCACCGTAGACACAACCTCCGGGCGGAACCACAACACGTACCGCCGCTGAACTGAGGAGATCCGCACCGCAAGCATGCCGCTGCAAACATCAGAGATTGACTCTGCCCAAGGCAGCAACGAGGCGAGATTGCTGCTTGCGAACAGCTCTCGCCCCTCATCTTCGTTCAGCCAATCCGCCAATCGCTGCAGCGCTTGTGCGTTTGGGGTCAGACCCTCGGTTATGAAACTCCCCCCGAACATTACTGCAACGCCAGCCGCATTTGTGATCTTCAGTAGACCTTTCGACTGCCGTGACAGCGCGGTCAGATAATCTTGCTCGCCCGCCAGGATAGTCAGGAGGTCTCGCTGCGCATTATGGAAGCGAACCATATCCTTCAGACGGCCCGTCGCGTTGAATTTCGTCAACTGGGTTGCCGCCATTTTAGTCAGCATGTCGCAAGCGCTTTGGATTAGATAAGGTACCGTCTTCGGCGAACCGTTGTGACAGCTCACAAGTCCCCAAAGCTTGCCTTCCAGCACGATCGAAACCGACATGGAAGCCGCTGTGCCCATATTTCTCATGTACTGCAGATGGATCGGCGAAACACTCCGGAGCACACTCAGCGAAAGGTCTAATTGCGATGCAGGCCGAGCCGTCGAGCCCACCAGTGGAGACGGCGTGTATGTGGCATCGGGGATGGTGCGCGTCGTGTTCAACACGTATAACTCTCGCGCTTGTCGAGGAATGTCTGAAGCCGGAAACCGTAAGCCCACATAGGTCGGCAGCTGTCCGTTGTTCACCTCGCAGAGCACCGTTCCATGGCCCTCGTCATCAAAGCTGTATAGCAACACACGGTCGAATTCCGTCAATTCTGCAATCTGCCCAGTCAATGAGCTGCAGAGATCCTGAACGCTCTGCAACTGTCCCACAGCGGCAACGAAGTTCGTGATGGTTGCGTTCATCATTTCGCTGCCGATCAGTCGGTCCTGCTGCTCAAACTCAAGCGCCCGCGATGAACCGATAGTGTGCGTCACCACGCTGAACTGTCGATCTCCCAGTCGAAACGACCCTAGGTAGACAACAATCGGGTGAATCTCCTGCTTCTTACGGTGTCGTATGGACTTCAAAGCGAGGAGCAACTCCCGTTCGAGAATCGTCTCCAGCCCCGCTCCGAGGATCAACTTGAGAGGTAGCTGCAAGAAGCGCTCAGCATTCTCACTGGCTACTAGCACTTTCTCGGATTCTGGGTCGATCAGGAGGAAAAAGCCATGCTGCTGTACACTTCCCGGGACCCTTATGAGTTCATCCTCGCATGGCGATGACGCTTCTCCGGACTTGTCGAGGCACAATCCCACGAAGCTCGATTCGAGATGTTCCATTTGCGACCGTCCATACGGCTCTTCGTTGATGTATCTGGAGATCAGGTCACCGTACTCGCCGGCGAAAGCTGCCTGATGCCCGGTAGCCGAAACCCTATCGTTGTCCCAAAAGCGCCATTCTGAAGACTTCAAACATAGCTCTTGCGGCTGCTATTACTACTCCGCTTTCTGCATCAGGCACTGCGGCCAGGACCGCCTTAAACTGCCGCCACATGTCCGCTGTCAGCTCACCATAACCGCGAAAATAACCAGCGCCGAAAGTCGCGTTCAGACCAAGGACCGCCTCCACATGTCGTGCGATTTGTTGTCCTCCCAGCGTTGACCCCTCGACTACATACATCGCCCCGAGGAAAGCCGAGCGAAAAGTCTTACTTTTAGATTCCAATCCTGGGATTCTCGCAGCCTCGAAATGCACAGAGTTCTGGTCGTGGGCGATTCCGAGGGACTGCAAGTCCCGCTCAATCAATGAGCCGCGCCGGCGCGCCCGAACCATCCCAGCCAAATCCTCAGGAGCATGAGCCTCCGCCCACGTTTCCCACCTCGTCACGACCGACCGGAGTCGCCTCAAGATGCACTCGTACTCTGCCCGGGTAATGGCGGCTCGCATCAGGGGCATGGCTTCCTCGGTCGCTAGGTGCTCTAGGCGCGTGTCGGCTCTCAACCTTGGAACGTCCATATCGACGATTATGCCGCAGTCCTCTGGTGCAGGGGTCCCATGCCGGTACAAACCTCATTCCGCAAGAGATCACCCGACCGACAGTATGGCAAGACTTTGTACAGATCAGCATCGACTGGTTGCCACGCCTTTCAAGTGCATCCAAAGGTGACGGAGGGACATACCCATAGGATCTCAAACTCTTCTCGCGTTGGAAGCGAAGCGCGCGGAAATCTCGGAATGTATGCGTCTTCTCGAAGGTCGGCCGTCGGGGCGCGGTAGTCTCGCATTGAACCGGCTAATGGAGAGCCTTCGGCTGAAGTCGGAATGGTTGGACAAGCGTATCGATCTGGAGTTGCGCCGGTCGACTGTGACGGAAAGGGTACCAGCCACAAAGCTCTCGCGCCCAGTCAACGCAGCCTGAGTGAGAGTTGCAACTCGCGTTGCTGTGTCTTGCGCCTCACTGCTCAGGAAGATTCTCGTGAATCTCCTGCGTAATTTGATCGATCGGCGTTTCCCGACTCAATTGCTCGAGCGTCTCGTCCATGGCGACGCTCGGCAGTCCTATCTGGGCTGCGATCTGTCTCTCGATTCCCAGCACTGCGGTTATCTCACGCTCAGTCAAAATGAGAATTTGGAGGATCAGGTGATCTCTTTCATCTGCGCGACGGCTCAGGCGGCCTTGACGCATCACGATGAAACTGGCGAGGAAGATAGCTTCGGCCGCCAAGATCGTGTCCAGTAAGGGAAAGGGCGGTCCGTCGAAGAGTGGAGTGGGGTGCAAAGTATTCAAACCGATCCATAAGGCGATCCACAAGAAGTGAATGCCTATGAACCAGAGGCTGCCGATCAATGCTCCAATGGCATCGCCAACGCGTTCCGAGTGAGTGCGACGGTCTAGAAACTCTCGCTCATGACGAGCTATAAGGTCTATGTGCTCGCGCAGGTGTGAGGATTCCGGCATAGGATGGCATCCGAAGGGTGCAGCAGCCTTCACCTGAGATTCTAATGCCGCACATGGCGATTCCACTTCTGATGCCGACTAGCCGCGATCGCCGTTGACCAAGTCCTTCATCGAGCGGCTTGCAAAATACCTGACCCATGGCAACGCTGTAAGGACCGAAGCTACCGGGTCGGGAGCATTATGCGAAACACGGTTCCGCTCTTATCGACATGCGTGCTGGTCCGATACGCAATTCGTCCTCGATGGCCTTCTACTATCTGTTTGACTACCCACAATCCTAGACCGCTGCCGGCTTCCTTGCTGCTCTTGAAGGATTGAAACAGCGAGCAACGAAGGTCTTCCGGTATACCACTCCCGTTGTCGGCGATTGTGACGATTGCTTCGGTTCGTCGCGCCGCGACTCTAACATGCAGGTTGCCGGAATGGGACAGAGCCTCGGTTGCGTTGAGCAAGAGATTTACCAGTACCTGAAGGAGTTCACCTCGCCTGCCGCTGATCATAACCGAATCATCCATTCGGACTTCCACGTTGATCCGTTTATTCGATATCTTCACCCGGTGCAGCTCCAGGGCTGCTTTCGCCAACTCAACGAGATCGATGTCTCTTGCTGCGAGATCTTTACGTACGAAGCCAAGGCTTCGGCTGGTGATCTCTCCGAGCCTCCTCAGCTCCTGGGAGGCGCCTTCCAGGTATTGACCGCTGGCGATCGGGGATTGGATCGCCCTATTTGCCAAATAGATGTAATTGGCGAGCGCTTCGAGACGATTGTTTACTTCGTGCATCGTCGCCCCAATCAACGTTCCAGCTAGAGCAAGCCGCTGCTGGTTACGCAGACTGGCCTCGCAAGCCTCCAGCCGTTCGCTGACGTTGTTGGAAGGCGCTTCTTCTTTCGGCACGTGGGAGGACGCCTCTCAATTTCAGAGCCGGACCCCTCTGATTTGGTTGCTAGGATTCAGCGCCTGTGGCCAGAGATTCTCAAGAGTCCTCCGCTCAGAGAGACGCTCCCCGAACTCCTACACGCAGCGGTGACCCCGAACCGGGAGACTGGTCATCTTGATCTTCGTCCGGTGGCTCCACGACGTCCGGTTCGTCTGTAGGCGGATCATCTCTTGTTGGCTCCTGCCTTGGCGGTTCTCTGACAGTTGGATCTTCCGGCGCGCGCTCGGACATATAACCCTCCACTGAGGGAGATGCGACAATTCGCGAGATCGCCTCTTAGAGCAATTTAGCCGTGATACGAGGTCACACCGAGCAGGACGGGTCTCCCGTTGAGCGGTCAAACTGCCTCGTTAGCGCTAGGCATTGTGAGCGATGTCGCCCGTCTGGCTTCGTGGATAACATCAAAGTCGGACCACCTACAGTAAAGATGCCTCATCCTACGGAGTTCATGATTGAGGTGCAATGTGGCCGACCCAAAGCAAGTTGACTCGCTGGATGTTTCCAAGCCTCACTCCCAGATCGATGGCAATCTTTAAGCGTCGCCGTGCTCATCGTGTGTCCGGAACGGCGTGTCGTTTGAAGATGGCCAAAAGATTTGCGCAGATCACGAAGTCTATGTTTGCGCAATGCTATCTGGAAGTGCAAGTCTAGGCGGGGCTGATGTGCAAAAACTAAGAACGAGATACCGCACGCAAGCTCGAGTCGCAAGACCCCTCCCATAACTGAAATTTCAGAGGATGTCCACGCAATGGCCGGATCGAACGTGTACCCAATTGAAGAGGCTTTGAAAGCACAGAACGCCCTCCGAGCAGCTGCCGGGCTTGGGCCTGAGATGTTCCCGATTCAAGCTTTTGTAGGCATGATCAGCGATGAGATCGAATCACTGCGGAAACAAGGCAAGAGCGATATGGAAATCGCGGACATCATACGAAGGAACAGCGCGATCGAAGTCTCTCCTGAGGAGCTTGCCCGATATTATGCCGCCCCTTCCTGAGGAGCTTGCCCGATATTATGCCGCCCCTGAGGATCGGCAGCCTCACGGTGCCTAACCAGCTCATCGAGATTAATCTCGGGGTGAAGCCCTACGGGCCGAGTGCCGTCTAATACAGCCGCCGATTCCTGTGTCGAAGGCCGATCAGCCTCCGTCCCTGGCTGCTGAACTTCGGATCGAGGAACATGCGTCTCGATACCGCCCGCGGAGAGTCATGCCGACCTGGGTCCGGCAGACTAGCATGGTTCGAAGATGCCCTACTACATGTTAGTGGACGCGAAGAACATGCTTGAACGTTTGCCGGAATCAAGCCGGGCTTCTTCCGCCTAGCTTTCTCCCGGGTCGTACGTTCTTGATCCAAGTGTAGATAGACAATGCACTGCCCACGAGGCATAACAATATGAATCCAATCATCGTCCACCGGAACGCGTTAGAGTTGGCCACTTCTAAGATGTGTCTTCCATACTTAATCGCAAGTAGGGCGAGAATGGAAAAACGTACTCCACGGGTTAAAAAGCTTACGGCACAAATTCGAACCCGCGATAAGTCCAATGCGGCCGCGGCAGCAATCACCGTGGTGAAGGGAAACGGTGGCGGGGCAATGCAAGCGAGGGAGACCGCCTTGCTGCCATGCGTGTCGATCATCTTATGCAGTCTGGCAAATTTCTTTTCTCCGGCCATCTTCTTGATGCCTTCTTCCCCGAGCTTGTGCGCGACCAGGGCAAGAACAAAGACTCCGATTGTCGAGCCGAGCGCTGCCGCCAGCACATACCACGGCCACCCGTGATGATGGCGTGCCACGAGAGTGACCACCAGCAGATCATTACCGAAGGGAAGGAAGAGAAAAGAGGAGTCGAGAACACCCATTAACACGGGGCCAAAATATCCGAGGTGCAACAAAAAGGAGAGTGCTGGGCCAATGAATTTGGTCACGGTCGTCTGTTCGATTCGTTGGGGGCTGGGAGTAACGAAAATCGGAGCAAAAAAGAAAGCCGCTCTGTTTTTGGATAGAAGCAGCCCGGCGCGGAGTCATTTCCTACTAGGTGCGTTCCTTACGGCATCAACCGCTCGTTTGCCGGCGTCCTTTGTGTCCCCTGCCTTCTTGTGAATCGCTCCTTTTGTCTGGTCAACCTTGCCTTCGTTCTCAAGGTTCTTGTCGCCGGTGACGTGCCCCGCAGCTTCCTTTCCCTTGCCGCCAACTTTCTCCGCTGCGCCCTTCACATGTTCCTTGTCCATAAAGCACCTCTGCCGTGGTGAGATGCGGGTCAGTGACCAAGAAGATAGTCTCTCTCGGTCCAGCTCGAGAGTCCTCAGCTTGACGTGGACCAGATAGCGAAGTATCGGGTGCAGTCGTCCACCTTAAGCCATTTCGGCACCTCTCCGGCTTTGTTGGCCGGCGGTGAGCGCTTACGAATCGCAACCTCGTTGTGCCTGCCGAGTCGGTCCTGAGGCTCTCGCCGGGTCGCGTCGATGATGCATCCCACGGCTCCCGACAGGGTCGTGCAGGTGGGCGGGTGCCGCCAGCGGTAAAGAACGCCACGGTATTGTGGAAGAGAGCGCGATGGCCTTTCGAGGGGTCGGCTGCTGTAGCGCGTCAGCAGCCTGCAGGCACATATCGCGGGAGACGCAACATTTCTAGTCCTCTTCGCGCCCACCATTGCCGTCCTCCCAGCGTCGAAGCTTGTGTGCTGGTTCCGGGATTCATCCGCGAGTGGTTTCGTTGCCACGTGTTGCGACCGCTGTTGCGCGCGCTCCGGGGCGGCTTCACGCCCCGACGACTGGCGTGGAGCCTGGCGCTGGGTATGGTGGTCGGTATCAATCCGTCTGTAGGACTTACCACGCTGTTTGTGGTGCTTGTGGCTTGGGTCTTTGGACTAAGCAAGCTCGCATCACTAGTTGGCACACACGTGGTGGCACCCCTGCACCTGCTGCTGCTTATCCCGTTCATCGAAATCGGCGTGCATCTGTTTCACACGCGCAGGCTGCCGATGGACCGTAAGCAGTTGGAGCACCTCAGCCATCATCCGTTGCGACTGTTTCATGAGATCTGGCAATGGGAGTGGCATGCGCTTATCGTTTGGGGCGTGGTGGCCGCAATAGCAATGCCTTTGCTGGCTATGTATTTGCGGCGCGCACTGATCCTGCTGCTGCGCAGACACCGAACGCTGGTACGCTCACGACCTGCGGTGCACTAAGTCGCGCGCTTGAGTTCAAGGCGTTTTGATGAGAGCTCTGCGATCGGCCTCCGCTACGCTGCAATTGCGGGGGCTCGGCTTGACATTCGTGATTGCTGGAGGGCACCTACCAGTGGTGACCTTAGGAGGAGTTGCCTCTGCAACGCCGGAGGAATGGTAGTAGCAACCTAGAGGAAGCAAAATAAGCTCACGAGACGAGAGATAGAGAACTTCCTCCTTCCTGCCCCACAGCGTAGCCTGATCCGCTGTGCGGTTTCTATTATGAGCATACCTTCAGCACTGTTCAAAGCGCCCGTCGCATGTTTGTGGGTTCAGGCGTGCTTCGTAGCAGTCTCGCGCAACGCTAAAACGTTAATGTGCCGGTAACAACCATCACGCGGCCCGCACCTGGGGAGCCGAAAGATCCGTACGGGCTGGTAGGCGCCACCACATCGCTGTTGATCTGACCCAGGTTCGACAACGACGCATCGTTTTGCGGCGCCCCGAAGTTGGTGTGGTTAAGGACATTGAAGGCCTGCGCACCAACTTTGAACTGAGCCTTCTCCGATTTGTACAGGTTCTTGTAAAGGCTCAGATCGATGTCCGCATAGTGCGGCCCGTAGAACGAGTTACGTGGGATGTTGCCGAAATCCGTCTGTGGCGCGGATCCGTAGGGATCCTGAGAGTTGGGGTCCTGATCTGAGCCCGAACCATTGAAGAAGTGGCCTTGAAAGCAGGGGTGTTGGAATGAGGAGCAGGAGTGGCTGACGCGATTGTCCAGTGCCTCAGCCAGGACGTAGCCATTGCCCGTGCCGTTGTTCAAATCGTTCGCAGCGTTGTTATTAAACACGCTGAAGGGGAGCCCGGAGCGCCAGAAGGCCTTACCGGCGATGGTCCAACCTCCCGCCCCGTACTCCGCGAACTTATTCTGGAAATGATAGGGCTCGATATAAGTAAGGTCGACAAGGAAATTGTTGCGAATGTCGTAATCGGCATTCGAATACATCAACTTTGCGGTGTTATGCGGCACGATTTGGTAAGGGAGGCCGTTGCTGTTAAAGGTCTCATCCTGGCCGCCATTCGAAACATCGTCAAGCGCATGCGAATAGGTATAGGAGATATTCGCCGTCAGTCCGCGACTATCGACGCGCTTGTACTCAATCGATACTCCGTTGTACGAGGAGACTGCGTTGGCGTTGATAAGTCCCATCTGCCCAAACCGCGGATCGGGCGCATTCACGGGCACGTCCTCGAAACTGGTATAGAGCGCGGACCCCGTGTAGGCATTGCCGGCCAGGTTCTGATTTATGCCGTAGTCATAGCTCACCAGGTCGTACCCGTGATTGCCCGCATAGGAGATGATCACCGCGTCCGTCTGAGTGAGTTGCTGCTGCATCTGCAGGCTCCACTCCAGATATTTCGGGCTCACCATGTGCTGCGGGGACAAATAATGATTGGGCGCGAAAAATGGCACCCCCGGGGGCAGCGATGCCGCCAACTGGTTGGCATTCTCTCCTCGGGAGAATCCGGCTGTAAGAGCGTTATACGAAGCGAGCGCGTAGGCCGGCGCGCTCCCCGCCCCCTGGCCCACGCTCCCAGCTTCGACAAATGCGCCGTAATTATCCGGAAACGTTAAATACTGGTTTTCGACCAGCGCGCCAGGAAATGAGTCCTCGAAGATGCCTACGCCACCGCGGAGAACCGATTTGCCGTTGCCTCTTGCGTCCCAGTTGACTCCGAACCGCGGCTGAACGATCGCCAATTCCAGCGAGGGAAAGACCTTGCCGTATCCGGTGGCTATTGTCTGACTATATGGGGTGTCCAATGTGACGCCGGACGCGGGAAAGGTCCCGCCGAGATAGCGCGAAAAGCAATTCGTGTTGCACAGGATATTTCCATTGCGGTCAATGCGCACGCCATAGTCAAGCACCAGCCGTGGCGTGGCCTTCCACTCATCCTGTGCATAGATGCCATAGTTGTAGCCGGCCAGGCTGATGGCTTTGAGTTGATCGAAGGTCTGATTGAAATTCGAATTTGACGATCCCGGTAACACTCCGCCGGCCAAATCTCCCAACGAGTTGAAGGAATAGTAGCCGGCATAGGTATTCACCGTCGGGTAGCCATCGGTTACGTCATATCGCTTAAAGTTGAAGCCGAATTTAAAATTGTGGTTTCCCTTCAGCCAGGAAAGGTCGTCCACAAACTGATACTGAGTGGAAGCTGTGCTGGTCGGATTGCTGCCCCAATCGAAACCGACCCTGCCACCCTGACCCAGCCCGACCGAAAAGTTAGTCCCGCCATCCGAATTGTTATTGAACTGCGCCGGCGAAGCCGCCAGCGTCTGCTGCAGGTTGGTCGGCCCAAAAGGCCACGAATAGTAGAAGGCCGATGCGATAAATTGATTGGTTACATTGGGACTGAAAATGTAGGTGTGGTTGATCTGCCCGTTCCAGATCGGTTGTTTGCTCTGCACATTCAGAAGCGGACTGACGACGCTGATGAAATTCGGCTGGTAACCCTGATCGTCGCTGATGCGTACGAAGACTTTCTGCTTGTCGCTGATGTTCCAATCAACGCGGCCAGCGATCATGTATTCGGTCAAGGCGGCATGCGTCACGCCTGCCGCCGCCGTCATGCATGGAATCGCTGTTCCAGAAACGCCACTCGGCACAGTGCCGAAATAGTTGCCGGCCTGGCCATAGACGGGGGTACCGGCGAAACTGCCGCACCCCAGAGTGCCTGAGGCGTCCTGCAGCGGGCCGTTGCCGGTCGACACGGGAACGGCGCTGTTAAACGCCGGCGCGCCCGTCAGCAGCTTGAACATCTGCGTATACGCGGGGAGGCTGGACGATGGAATTGTATTCAGGGTGGTGTTTTGAAAAGCGGCAGTGGGAAAATTCACGTAGCTTGTCGAGGGCTGGACGTAGCGAATACCTTCCGTATCGGCGAAGAAGAACAGCTTGTCGCGCAGGATGGGGCCGCCGATCTGGGCTCCGTACTGGTTGGAAACGGCCTTCTGGCGTGGTATGCCATTCAGGTTGTTGAAGAAGTCATTCGCATTCAGGCCGTCACTGTTATAGGTCCAATGCAGAAGACCGTGAACACGATTGGTGCCGTTCTTCGTTGCATAGGTTTCGACAGCGCCCGCCTGACGTCCCCACTCCGTACTGTAGCCGTTCTGCACAACCGAAGCCTGCGCAATCTCGTCCGAGCCGATGCTGAGCGTTGATGCGCCGGTAGTCGAATCATTGAAGAATGAGTCCGTTTGGTCGGCACCGTTCAAGATGATGAGGTTGGAAATGCCCGGCAAACCATCGGAGCTGAAATTGCCGTTGCCGCCGGAACCTACGTTGACCACCACGCCGGGAACTGTGAAAGCTATCGTCGTAATATCGCCGCCGGGGTTCGGCAGGCTTTCAAACTGTTCCGTCGTGAACGACGTGATAATGTTCGCCGATTGCGTATCAATCAACTGCGCGTTATTCGCACTCACCGTGACAACCTGCTTATTTCCGGATGGGGTGACAGTAAGGTTGGCGACCGATTGCTGACCCACGAGAATCTGAACCGATGTGGTATTCGACTGCATGCTGGGCGCTGTGGCCGAGATGGTGAATTTACCGGGTTTCAGGAACGCAGCGACATAACGTCCATCGGCATTCGTCGTCAGCACGCGCGTGTCCCCGGTAGTGGTATTCACTACCGTGACGGCAGCGTTGGGAACTACAGCTCCCGTGGAGTCCGCGACCACCCCACTCAGCCCTCCTGTTACGGCGGTTTGGGCGAACGCGGAAGAGACCGACCCCGGAAGTGTGATGGATGCGAAGCTAAGGATCACCGCGGATACAACGTTTCGAATACAACGTTTAAATTCAGTCATCTGAAACGCTCCCAAGTCTGGCCTCAGCGGTCTGAGCCGCGGTTGAAATGTCAATGTGCAACGTTCGCGTGGCGATCTTACCGAAAAGTGCGCCGAAAGAACTGGACCCGCTTACGCGTTGGCGGACGCCGCAAGTTCGTCTTTACGCGTATTGCGGCCGGTGTGTTGCGCCAACGATAGTAGCTCTGCTTCCTTATATATCGCAACTGCTTTGTGGTGCTCGAATGCAATCGCGTGACGCGCAGGAATAGTCATTATTGCTTTTTTACTTTTTGCTGCCTCGCAATTGGTCCTTGAGGATTTGTTCGAATACGCTCTGCTTCGCCTTGCGTGGGATTTGTATCTGTGCGACGCGTGATCCCAACTCTTGCGCCATAGGTTCGCCATGGCGATATGCAGGCCACGGAGGAAGTCCCGGTGCCGATGGCTTCCCTTCCTTCGCGAACTGAACCCAATAACCGATGATGGTGTTCGACAATCGAGCGTCCCCGGGGTTGTTCACCCAGCTTGCCCAATACTTCTTGCTGAGGAACATGCTCTCTTCGCTATGAAAGGCACCCAGTGCGGCGAACTGTCCTGCCCCGACATTTGTGAACGTATAAAGGTATGCGCGTTCCCCTGCGGCGGCCGTCTCGTGCGCAAGCAACCTTGCGCCAAACCCAAACTGATAGTCCGTGTCCATCGCACGGAACGCAGCTGGAACCTGCGCGTCCGTACTTGCCGGATATGCCGCGAACACCGCATCAGCATGTGAATCGAACTCGCGCGACAGCCATTGCCGGTACTCATCGACCGACTTAGGACGATAAGAACTTCCGCCCACAAGCGGACTGGCAAAAATCGATACCTCATCGGCATTGCTTCCCACAATGACCGGAACCCTGGTCTGGCGCCCCTGCGAAAAGGTGAGGGCGGGCTGTTGGTGGAAAACCCAGCCGTCTACCACCGGATTGAAGTCAACATCCTTCTCATCCGCTGCTTTACGCACCAGCTCATCCGCGGGTAAGGCCCGAAGTCTGGCAAGCGCGTTGGGGCCGTTCCCGGCCCCTAGATCCGCGGCGACTTGCACGCCGCCAGCCTCTGCTCCGGCAAGCAGCGGTGCTAGTGAATCGACGCATACCCCACTCTGCATGATCGCACGCTGAAAAAGGCCGTTCGCGAGCGGTGATGCCATCAGATCGCAGATGTCGAGCGCTCCTGATGAGGCTCCGAAGACCGTCACGCGTTGCGGGTCGCCTCCAAATTGCTCGATATTCTGTTGCACCCATCGGAGCGCCGCCATCTGATCAAGCAGCCCGTAATTCCCTGAGCTGTGATGCGACGACTCTTCGGTAAGGGCCGGATGCGAGAGAAAACCCAGTACACCCAGCCGGTAGTTGATTGTCACCACAACGACCCCATGTGTGGCGAGCGTCGGCCCGAGCGGGGGCCATTCCTGCGAACCTTCGATGTTGCCTCCACCGTGGATCCACACCATCACCGGTAGTTGGGCGCGCCTGTCCAAATCTGGCGTCCAGACATTCAGAAACAGGCAGGCCTCGTCGGTACGCATCTGCTTCCGGCCGAGCATCTCCGGTAACCATGTACTCGGGAGCTGCGGGCATGCAGGTCCGTACTTGGTAGCCTTGCGCACACCGTGCCAGCTCGCGAGTGGCTGCGGAGCGCGCCAGCGTAAATTGCCTACTGGCGCGGCTGCGTATGGAATTCCCAGAAAGGCTGCGTGCTTGGTGGATGGACCGAACTGATTTCCCTCGAGTAGCCCATCCCGCAGCACCACTCGGGGGTTACATCCCTCGTGTGCCTGGGATCCGGCCGCATAGGCAAGAGACATTGCAAACAATGCTGCTATCGCAATTTTGTATCTTGCCGCATGCCTCACCTGCATTGATAGTTCGTCGACATCACATTGTCCATGATCCGCATCGGACTCAATCTTAGACCACCGGTTAGACGAAAGCTTCCAGCGACAGGAAGATAACCAAAGAGTAGAGGGCAAGGATACTTTCATCCCATGCGAGGGCGCGCGCGGCACGGCCTTTTATATCCCTCTGACTCGGGAACGATGGAACTGCCGGGAGCTTGCTACTCGTACAGCCTAATGGGCAAACATTCCACATAACCGGAAGTTGTGCGATGGGATTAGGCTCGACGCGGCGGACTTGAAGGAAGCGGCGAACGCCGTGGACGAAGAGAAGGAAGGCGTCATCCATCGTTGCCATTAGTTCAAACAGAGTGTCTAAAACTCTCCTTCATAACCCTCCGTCTCTTCTTCTGCCTCGTCCGGTCCGGTTTGCAGCCGGCCCAGCCCAATGTGCAATGCTGCCGCTCCAAGCGCCAGAAACAGGAGGTCTGAAAGATGCTTCTCGTAATACATTTCCGTCCGGATAATCGCAAGCAGAGCAATGGGAATAACTCCAATTTTGTACCTTCAGTGATACGCGGCCCTGAGCGAATGCGAAGTAATCTGGGAGAACTCAGACGTTTGGCTCTGTCACGATGGCTCCTGGCAACAGCAAGAGTTTCATCGCCTTCTTTAACAGAGAGCCAGCTCGGGGGCAATTCGAGAGTGCCACCCGAGCTTTCGATGAACGAGCCGCCTCCCAGTGCTCGTGCCCTCTACTCCTTGCACCCATCCCAGTGAGCGTGATGCCGGTCACAGGGAACAGCCAGGAATGCGTGAGACTGCCCATTGATCAAGCCTTGGCCGGTGATCTCCCCAGCATCATTCAGGGATTGAGCAAACTGCAGTTGCCAGGGCGAGTCCTCCGGAATGAGATCGTTGAGGTCCTTCATCATTCCGTCGTGCCAGACAAATGCAACTACGTTTCCCGTCGTCGCATCGATGGAGAAGCCCACCACCTCGCCTCGGTTGTTGAGAGTGTTGCAGCACGGCGCCACGGTCACAATGGCTCCGGGCAAAGTGCCTATGTCCCGCATCCCTTTCTCTCTGGTCCACACGAACGTATGAATAGCGCCGTTGGCAAGTTGCGAGGTGCCAGAGACTTCCCCTCGGTCGTTAATGCTGCCGGCGATGTTGTTGGACTTCGTGCCATCCAGATTGCCAAGGTCAACGGCTACGCCATCCCTCTCCCACAGCACGGCGTGTGTGCCATGCACAGCCGCAAGAGGCACCGAGACGTTCGAGCAGACACCGGAGGTGCCGACGGCCTGCCCCCTGTCGTTGATCCCGAAGGCAAAGCCGACGGTGTCGCCCCGGAGGGGCCGCAACTTCCGGACCCTGCCATCCGGTTCCCAGATCGCCGCCTCGAAACGGAAGACCTGGGAGGGCATCAAGGTGGAGCAGGTTGCGTCTTCGACGCCAGTCTCTGAAAATCCGATGACCTCACCTAGATTGTTGAGACCCAAAGCCTCGGCGTTGTGGCCTCCGGGCAGAGTGGGAAGCGCTGTCAGCTTCCGATCCCGCCAAATGGCGGCGAGGCACTGAATGTGGTCTCCGAAACCGCAGAAGTCCTCCCCATTCGATTCGGTCTCGGCAGTCTCGGAGACGATCGCCGCCTCTCCTCTCAGGTTGGGACCGCCCGCCTCACTGTTCGGTCCGCCGAGTGTACCCAGGTCCATCAAGGGGTCTCTTCCAAACCAAAGAAATGCGTGCTGCGGGCCTCCGGGAACCAGGTTCGCAGACCCCGCCACCCAGCCCGCATCGTTCATGTCGTAGCCGGAACTATTCGTCCCCGGCCCTCCGAAGGTGCCGAGGTCGAGTACCGTGTAGCGTATCTTTCCGGTTCGCTCATCCGGCTTCTGCGCGGCTAACGGCAGCGGCGTCAGAGCTGCAGTCAGCGAGTTGAGCAACAGAGCGGTAAACAGCAATCTGGATTTCATATCGTCTCCTTGCGGTGAATTTCGTGGCAGTGAATTTCGTGAATTCTGGAACCGCGCGAAGATGTCGCGATTCAGATGTTTCTGACGTTCCGCACGCGACCCCGCAGTGAATTGAGGCAAATCATCTCCGCGCCATCAGCGGCCTGCGAGCGATGCAACTCCCCCAAATTGAGCCATTCCTCCAGTGCCGCCTGCTCCAGGTTGGTGATCACGCAGGCGTTATGCAGCGCAATCATGTCCACTTCGGCTGCGCACAGCGGACACCATGCACGTCTCGAACTCTGGCCGCGCAGGATCAACAAGGAATCGGTTTGAATCGTGATCTTCGTTTGCTTCGCCATGGTGTCCTGCTTTGGGTGTGCGGCTTGCTCGAGTTGGCCGGAGGGAGTGAGTGATACGGATGCAGCTTGCCGCAAGGAGGGAGCAGAAGTCCTTTCCCTGATCCTGATAACTTCTGATAACTTCTCGCAGGCGAATAAAGCCAATGCAACAAGGGATTTGCAGGGTGGGGCTCGAACCGTGACCGCGGCGGACAAAGCAATCAAGCGTGCTAAACTCCAAGCCGCGCGTGGTTTTGGGCCTGCGAAGGTGGGTGCTCCTGATGTTCGTAGGCCCAAGCCAGAGAGTTACAGAACTCTACGAGTTCGGACCGTTTCAGATCGATCCTGAAAAGGAAACTCTGCGACGTGCCGGCAAGCCTGTCCCGCTGACGCCAAAGACCTTTCAGATACTGCTGGTTCTGGTACGACACAGCAAAGAGGTCGTTACCAAAGATGACCTGATGAAAGCGGTATGGCCGGACACCTTCGTAGAGGAGGCCAACCTTAGCCGCAACATTTTTATGTTGCGGAAGGCGCTGGGTGAGTGTCCCCAGGACCACCGCTACATCGTGACCGTGCCGGGTCGCGGATACCGTCTCGCCGAGCACGCGCAGCTGGTGCCGAACCACGAAGTCAGTGTCGTGGCCGCGAAGCATTCCAAAGTGCAGATACAGATCAAGGAAACGAAACCCTGGGGATGGATCTCGGTGGCGGTCGTCCTCGTCCTTGCCATCGTGGCCGGAGCGTTCCGGTTTTGGCCGCGCCGCAAACCAGTTCTCGGCGCAAAAGACACAGTTGTGCTCGCTGACTTTGCCAATACCACCGGGGACTCTGTATTTGATGGAACACTGCGGCAAGGAATGGCTGTGCAACTGGAGCAGTCGCCGTTTCTAAGTCTTATCTCAGAGGAGCGCATCCAACACACGCTTCGACTAATGGGCCAGCCGGCGGATGCGCGGCTGACTCCAGAGACTGCCAGGGAAGTCTGCGGAAGAACCGGCAGTGCTGCTGTCCTGGAAGGCTCGATCGCAACCATAGGCAGCCAATACGTGCTGGGAATACGAGCAAAAGACTGCCGCAGTGGAGACATCCTCGATGAGGAGCAGGTGCAGTCGGCAAAAAAGGAAGACGTTCTGAACGCACTGAGCCAGATGGCCAGTACGTTCAGAACTCGCGTTGGCGAGTCGCTGGCCACGGTCGAGAAACATAACACCCCGCTCGCTGAAGCAACGACGCCGTCACTGGAAGCACTGGAGGCTTACAGCGCGGCTTCGAGGGCTCATTCTTCGAGTGGGTCCATCGCTGCCCTACCGCTCTTCAAGCGGGCTGCGGAAATCGACCCAGGATTTGCGATGGCACATGCCTGGTTAGGCCGCATTTACGCCGATCTCGATGAGTCCGATCTCGCGGCGGAGAGCACCACCCGAGCCTGGCAGTTGCGCGACCGCGCCAGCGATCACGAGAGGTTCTTCATCATGGCCGCTTATGAGTCGCTAGTCACGGGAAACTTGCAAGAGGCGCGGCAAACCTGTGAGTCGTGGGCGCAAACCTATCCGCGTGATGCAGGACCCCACATGTTGTTGTCCGGCATGGTGAACAAGACCGAAGGCAAATACGAAAATGCAAGAGCCGAAGCTCAGAAGACAATTGAGCTCGACCCGAATTTCGGGATGGGATATTACAGTCTTGCCGCCAGCAATGCTTACCTCGATCTCCTGGACGAAGCCGAGGCGGACCTTCGGCGTGGAGTTGGACACGGACTGGAAACAGATGAGTTTGTCATGCAGGAGTACGATATCGCCTTTCTGAGGAAGAACCAGGCGGGAATGGATCGCGCAGTCGCGCGGGCGCAAGGCAGGGCCGCGGGCGAAAACTGGATCTCCGGTAGAGAGGCATTCGCCCTGGCCTACTCGGGTCACTTGCAGCAGGCCAGGAGCCTGTCACGTCGCGCGGTGAACCAGGCCCAGCAAGCGGGACAACCGGAAAGAGCTGGTCTGTGGGAGGCAGGAGCGGCAGTGCGCGAAGCTTTGTTCGGGAACGCGGCCGAAGCACGGACGCGGGCCATCACCGCGCTTGAGATTTCGAAGGATCGCGAAGTGCAATATGGGGCTGCCCTAGCCCTGGCCTTCGCGGGGAATCTTTCCCACGCTCGTACACTTGCAGATGACATGCAGAAGCAATTCCCTGAGGACACTTCAGTCCAATTCAGTTATCTTCCCGCGCTTCGCGCACGCCTCGCATTGAATCATGGCGACGCCTCAAAGGCTCTTGAAATGTTGCAAGTCGCCGTTCCCCACGAACTGGGCGCGCCACGTAGCAGTGTACATGCGCTCTTCGGGGCGCTCTACCCGGTCTATGTGCGTGGCGAGGCCTATCTCGCGGGACGGCAAGGCCGGGAAGCCGCAGCCGAGTTCCAGAAGATTCTCGATCACCGCGGGGTCGTGATGAGTGACCCGATCGGCGCGCTGGCTCATCTTCAACTAGGTCGAGCCTATGCAATGCAGGGAGACTTGATCAAGGCCAAAACCTCTTATCAGACTTTTCTCACACTCTGGGAAAATGCCGACCCCGACGTTCCCATCCTGACGCAGGCGAAGGCCGAGTACGCGAAGCTGCAATGACTGAATGCCAGTGTTTTGTATTGTTCGCTCGTGGATCAGATTCGGCGAACGCGCTGCTGGTCAGGGGATTGCGGGGATGCCCATACTTTTCGCCATGGCAAACGCGCTTCTCATCATGTGATTTTGGGCGGCCACTTAGGCTTAGCTTATGAGTTTTGCTAGTCCGAGCGGAATCTCGAACCCTAGATCCACTTCTCTGGCTTCGGGTTTGCAACGACGCATCATCAAGGACGCGGTCGGCACTAATTGCTTTGATACTGGCTAGCATCGTCGCCTTCGCGGCGGTACTGCATACTATGCAACGCCTGCAGACGACACTTTGCAAGGCAAGCGAGACATCGAACCTGCGGTCCACTTTCAGTCATAAAAGAAACTGCCGCTGTGGCGTTCAGAGAATTGGGGAGTGAATGCGGGATCGTCGCCGGGAAGGTGATCCTTTGATCGCTTAGGAAGTCGCGGTTGGGCGGCCAGATGCGGGTTATTTGCCGCTTGGTAAATAAAAGATTCTAAAGGGAAAAGCTCTGTGGCGGAGCGAGGTGAATTCGAACTCTCTCTACTTTTCGGACCACTACTCTTTCGAAATTGCAAGTGCTTTCCGTACAGAGGTTTAGCGTCTCGGCAGGAAGAAGACCCAGTGTATCCACTTTGCTAGTCCGAGCGGAATCTCAAACCGCACATCCATTTTTCAGGCTGCGAGTTTGCTATCACACTTTGCCGGCCAAGCGAGACGTCGAACCGGAGGTCCACTTTCACTCAAAAAAGGAACTGCCACTGTTGCGTTCAGAGAATTGGGGAACAAATGCGGCACGGTCCCCGGGAAGGTGAGGTTTTCCGGCCAAATGCGGGCTATCGTAGGCCGTTAATGTGAGATTCTAAAGGAGATCGACTCTGTGGCGGAGAGAGGATTCAAATTCCCCAGTTTTGCAACCCTCTGAAAACAAAGCAGCGAAAACGCGCTTCAGCCGCTGTTGGAGCGGGTTCCCGGCCTCTTCGCTCAAGCAGTCTCATGCTAGGTCGTGATGGCTGATATGGGTAAAAGTGGTCGAAAACTGTAACCAGTGCAACCAGTTTTTGGCGGAGAGCCAATGAAAGAACGCTCACCCTTGCGGATAACGTTGTTCACATTTCGGTGCGACCATCGTTACACTTGGAGTGCTCGAAGGAAGGTGGACAGTACAGCAGGATCAACTACGTAGGCATTCCCGATCCGCAGCGCTGCCAGCTTTCCTTCCCTCACCCAAAGGCAGAAGGTCTGCCGCGTGATCCCCAGGATGCCGATGGCCTCGGTGCTACCAACATAGGTTTTCCGTTCTGCGAGCTGCTCGATGATGGTGGGTGATGCGGTTTCAGGTTGTCTCATGAAGGTCAATACCCAATCGCTATCGCCTACCCGGGCTTAGAACGTGTGGAAAAGTGTCAGTTCGGAAACCTCTCGAACCCCAGCTTCCGCAGCTCCGCGTGAGACTCCTTCTGACACTCGCGTCGCTTATCGAACTCGGTAGCCCTGAGAGAGGGACTGGTCTGAGCGGAACCTCGGTGGATAACGCTCCAGTCCTGACTGATTTGGAGGTCCTGCTTATGTATTTGCGTCAGCTCGTCGAATATGTGTTCAAGCGCGCTCTCAGTGATTGTTCAGTCGTGCGCTTACTGTAACAGCCGCTACGCGAAATCAGCCGAGATCGGCGCGACCCTGACCACCTGGTCGAAGCCCTCATAGCCGGCCTCGACTCTGAACTGGCCGAGCACATCCGGCAGTTTGATCCGCAGGTCCATTGACCTCTTCGTGAGCTTCTTCATCCGAGCGCCATCCTTTATGCACTCTGCAAGAGCCACGACGCTGGGCGGGTATTCGATCAACCGGGCAAGGCGGCCCTCCATCTCTAAGATGGGCTTTTTGAAGCTCTCCTGGGGGCGAGCACTCCTATCCTTCTTCAAGACCAGTGTTCGTCCGATAAAGCGACTCTGCGTCTACCGAGCTCTCGCTAGGGACAGTGAACGCCACCAGAGTGCGGCTTGTAGTTCTCGGAGCTGAAATACCCGGACTCATATAGCGTAGATTTGCCGTCCAAGTAAACGGCACGTCCATCTCGACTCAGTTTGTAAGCTCGACGCACGCCGGCGGTAGCATGTCGATCCGGGCGCCAAGCCGGCGAGCTACGGATGTGGCAACCATCAGCACCGTGGTGCATGCGGCAACAAGGGCACAGGTCGGCAGGATCAGCTCGAACAGACCTTCTTACAAGCACTCAGTGTTCGCTTACGGTCGGCCGACGTGCGCGACGAGTTGGTGCAGATGCTCCTCGATTATCTTGGCTCGGAAAAGTCAAAGCGCTTGGCGTTGCAAAAGTCAGGGGAGGAGCACAGGACGGAGTTGATGGCCCGCAGAAAAAGGCAGGTGGTTTACCAGGAGAATCTCGTGCAGGCTGTTCGCGAGAGCGGTGGTTCCCGAGCACTATACGCCGACTTGGCTAACGTAGAAGCCAAGATCGCCCGAATTGATGAGATCCTGCAGTCCACCGAGGCGCGATGTTCCGCCCGAAGACGTGCCCGGGTTCGTGAACGAGCGTCTCCAGACGCTTGAGACATTCCTCTCTGGCAACGAGCCAGCACTCAAAAACTACTTTCAGCAGCGACTCGGGAAGATAGTGCTGAGTCCCTCGATCGACGAGGGAGGGCTCCTGTACCGCATCACTGGCGACGTTGACCTCTTCTCTGCACCCGAAAGTGTAGTGCAGACAAATCAGGTCCCCTTGATTGGTCTGCAACACACTTTCCCAATCTCGTGCGACCTTCGTCCATACCGCAATCGTCAAAGGTTGGCCGAAGCCGCATTCTCCGCAGGTGATCCTACGTGGGCCACCATTCCAGCCAGTCAGTCGCTGCCCGGTGCGGAAGCATAGTCATCCGCGTTAGCCTTCTAGACTCGGGCTTGGAACGGGTTTGTCGCTAGGCGGGAACCCTTCTCACAGTGAAGCTGGCATTCGGGTGCGCAGGGTTATTCCAACGGATGCGCTAGCGATGTACCGCTTGCGGCTGCGAACCGGCATTTCGGTGACGGTTGGCTAGGGGGACCTGGTGCGGAGGAGTCTGGTACCCACCGTCTCGCCGCGTCGCCGAGAAGGCAGAGCTGTGCCGTCTGGACCATAGGCCGCCAGAAATCGACCCACACCGCCGGTAAGAGCTGGCCTCGCGCCGGGACCAGGTCGATGGTCTCGTGTCGGATCTGACTCTCTCTAAAGTCAAACAGGAATTCTGGTATGTGTGCCCGACCCGCACGAGGGCTCGAGGCGCTTTGTGCCGGTCAGGACCACCGCGGCCACTATATGGAGGACTCCACAGGAAAGACGGGACCGCCTCAGTGGCTGATATAGCGTCACCCCGCAAGGAGGGAGGAACTCACTCTCGAAGGTCAGCGGCGTCGAAAAGGGGAATTACCTACCGGCACCGGGTCCCGCTGCATAGATCAACGATGCTCTCCCAGAGCTCCTTCATCCGTTATCCAAACTCTCCTGCGCCTCTCGCGGCTTATGTTCCACAGAACGTCCAGCGAACCCTTTCCTCGGGACCTGCGGGCGTAGCATACCGCTCCAATCCCGGCCGTTCCTCGTAGGGACGGGATAGGACGTCCAACAAGTGTTCGAACGGCTGGAAATCCTGATGCTCGACCGCGGCGCTGAGCGCGGCCTCCACCAAATGGTTGCGCGGGATAAATGCTGGATTCACCTTCTTCATGGCCGCGGCCCGCTCATGCGCTGGGATTGGCTCCTCTCTGTCCAGCCGCTGGCGCCATGCGGCAGCCCACGTGTCATAGGCTGCGGGATCAGCAAACTGCGTGCGCACTCCCGCATCGCCTCCCTTTCCGGACGCGGCGTCGCAAAGCCGGCGGAATGTCAGGGTGAAGTCGGCGCGATTAGCGGCCATGCGTTCCAAGAGGTCCTGCGCGATTGCCAGATCGCCGTCAAGCTCGGCAAACAGCCCGAGTTTCCTGCGCAGACCAGCAAGATGCGCGGCCTCATAGTTCGAAGCAAATGCGGTGAGTGCCTCTTGCGCGGAAGCCACCGCAGCCTCTTCCCTTCCTTCTTCCTGCTCGAGAAGCGGCAGCAAGGACTCTGCGAGCCGTGTCAGGTTCCAGAGGGCGATGGCTGGTTGGTTGCTGTACGCATAGCGTCCTTGGCTGTCGATCGAGCTGAACACAGTGCCCGGGTCATAGGCTTCCATGAATGCGCACGGGCCGTAGTCGATCGTCTCGCCCGAGATGGATGTATTGTCCGTGTTCATGACGCCATGAATGAAGCCGACGAGCATCCAGTGGGCAACCAGGTGTGCCTGTCGGCCGATCACGCCGTCTAGAAAAGCACGGTAGGGACGCTCTCCATGTGCGACCTCGGGGTAATGCCGAGCCATCGCATAGTCGGCGAGCGTGCGCGTTGCTTCCTTGTCGCGCCGGGCGGCGAAATACTCGAAGGTGCCTACCCGGATGTGGCTGGCGGCTATCCGGGTCAGCACCGCTCCCGGTAGAGCTGTTTCGCGGAACACTTGTTGCCCCGTGGTCACCGCCGCCAATGCCCGGGTGGTCGGAACTTCGAGCGCCGCCATGGCCTCACTCACGATGTACTCTCGCAGGACCGGACCAAGAGCTGCCCTGCCATCACCTCCGCGCGAGAAAGGAGTGGGGCCGGAGCCCTTGAGCTGGACGTCATAGCGAACACCATTCCGTCCGATCACTTCGCCCAGTAAGTTGGCTCGACCATCCCCGAGCCGTGGCACAAACACACCATATTGGTGCCCGGCATACGCGACCGCCAGCGGTTCGGACCCTGTGGCAACGCGATTGCCAGCCAGGATCTCGATACCTTCCGGGCTTGCCAGCATATCTGGATCGAGGCCCAAGTTCCGCGCTAGGACACTATTCAGCTTGATCAGGCGCGGGGCAGCAACCGGTGTCGGGTTCAGGCGAGCGTAGAAGCGCTCCGGCAACCGCGCATAAGTGTTTCGGAAGTAAGAACGGCCAGGTTGGTAACCGGTATCAGAGGTGCCGGATAGGACGCTCGAAGACTCTTCTGGGGACGTCATCATCTATTCGATGTCGCCCTGTTGATTTAGTCTCGCCGGTACCATATTCAATTCACCGTGCCTGAGACAATCTTGGATCGAGGAGTTTCGCCGCCATTTGGAGCCATTGTGCTCACTGCTTGAGTCGCCGGTATCACAATCTGGCTTCTTGAGTGCGTCAGAATAAGCAGAGCGACAATCTGATAGGCGAGTCGGCAAGTGGGGCCACCCTGCTGTCGGGTGATGATGCTGCAGCTAATATTGGGAATCGGCAATCCAACTGGCGACCTCCTCGACCGAGAATGGCTCATTTGGATTCTGCTAAGACCGCGTACCGAGTAAATGTGCGTGCTGCTCCAGAGGAACCCCGGATAGCCAGCCCTCGTGTAGTGCCTGGCGTATGAGTCGGCGGGTCTCTGGATACCGAGTTGCCGATACTATTCAACGTGGACGAGCTCGTGTAAAAGTACCTCGTCCCATAGGGGAACCTCGTAGACCCTTCTGCGTTTACGATGATGGCGGCAATGACCTTTTCAGATGTGATCTTTGCGAATAGGTCCAGACCATCACAAACAGTCAGGGGCCTCAACCGATTCACTGACGAGAGAGAGCCATCGGCTTCCCCCGACTAGCTCGGGCGAGAAGTAGGCGGTCTTCGTGATTTTCTGCTCAGAGGACAACGGGTGGCCAGCGGGTCTGTACTTATCTCGCTGCATCTCGATGTATCTAGCCACTTCTGCTGAGAGCTGACCAACTTGTTCCGGTGAAGGCGAAGGATTTGTCATACGACGGGGCGCCCTCCGGGTGTGAACTTATCCAACCTACAGAGAAGGCACCCTCTCTGTTCACTCACGCTACGAATTATCGGCAGGGTCGCCATGCGGCCAGCGAGCGAAACCTTCTGCCTGATCGTCGGGTCGCTCACCAGATCGTCTCACGGCTTGATCAGCTAACAATCTAGGCGTCCACGCGAAGATTCTTTCGTGCGAAGTCCTTATCGGGGGATGACAACGTATCAGTGGGCCGGTTGACCGCCCACAACAGGTGGGTCACTAGGATTCCTGAAAAACCAAACGCTATCCGCAGTACGACGTCCCGACGCAGCTCCTGGGAGCCTTGTACAGGATGATCATCGCGGGATCCGAGTTCCATTGCCCCATGGAATATAAGTTGGGACATCATTCGGAGGCCTACCCCGTGCGGAAGTCGCGGCCAAGGCGTTCCTGTCCAAGCGGAAGGCAGAACGCCTGGTTGTCGCTTTTTCAGGCGTGCCGTGTTACTCACCACCAGGGTGACCGCTGGCGCCATTCCAGCGGAATAGTGCTCCGGCTTGCCATTGACCAAGGCGTGGAGAGGTTTCAGTCTGCCCTTCCCGGACGGAACGGGATCGAGGAACGGACGTGACCCGTCAGGCTGACGGATGCGAATCTTCAAACGAACAACAGGGCATTTCACGGGGCAACTTCCGTCGGTTAACCGTCCTGGAGCAGCGGATTCACGCTATCGTGTAACCCTGGGTGTAACCAATACCCTAGGTTATTGATTCTAAAAGAAACGAGGAGAGCAGACAGCTCTCCTCGTTGGTAAGACTTCGGTTTTGAGCTAGAACTGCAGGCGCAACGAGAACTGCAGTTGTCTGGTCGGGAACTGGCTTCCGAACAGTCCGCCGATGGTCTGATCGCCATTGTCGATCGAACCGCCGGGGTTCCCGAGGCTCATATGGTTGAAAGCATTGTAGGCATCAACACGGAACTGCGCGAAGAGCGACTCACGAATTGGGAAGTTCTTCTGCAGCGCCAGATCAGCGTCAAAGTAGTTCGGGCCGAATGTGCTGTTTCTGCCGGTTGTACCGATCTGATCCAGGCCGGGAGCCGTGAAGCCATTGAACGGCTGGTCGGTCAGCGGGGTCGTGGCGCCGTGGAAGGCCACTCGGTTATGGTTCTTCGTGTTCAGATCCGAAATATGCAGTTTCAGATTGTTGCCATGTCCATTCGGGTAGCAAGGTGCGCCACCTCCTGGAATGGCGCTGCTGCACTCCTGGTAAGTAAGACTGAAAGGCAAGCCGCTCGCATACGTCACCACCGGGCTGATCTGCCATCCGCCAATGACCTCGTCGATGTAGCCCGGAACGTTCGAGGCGAACTGCGCATTTCGTCCAAAGGGCAACTGGTAGGTTCCATAGGACGTAAGCTGCTGCTCACGCTGCGAATCGTCACGACCCTTCTGGGCGCGCTTGATCCATGTTGAGTAGCCGCTTCCGAAGTTAATCGAACGCTGCCATGCATAGTTCGAGGTGAACGACAGCCCCTTGGTCAGCTGTTTCGCAACCGTGACTTGAAGTGCGTTGAAATGGGTGTCCTGGTCGTCACCGTTGTATTGAATACCCGAGTTCCAACCGCACATCCCCGGCTGGAGCCCTGCAAGTGCCGGTTGCGCGTAGTTGGGGTCGCTACAGGCCTGTAGCTTGCCGCCGTAGTAACGCTGCAACAGCGAGGGGTTGTTCGTACCGCCATCGGGATAGATTCCGAGGGTGTCCGCTGTTGCGCCACCTTCGGCGGCGGCCGTCGTGTAGTGAAGGGTACGACCTTCAATGCTGTACTGCGCCGGCAGGAAGATGCCCGGTTCGTTCGGGTTCGTGCTGTTGCCATCTCCCGCACTTAGGGTATGCGTGCCTTTATTGCCCACATATGCCATGGTCACGGAAAGTGTGGGAGTGATGGACCGCTGAATACTCAGGTTCCAGGCGTCGATCGTTGGCAGCCGCAGAGGACTTGGGCGAGCTTTGGAGTTCACGTTAAATCCGGGGTTGGGCAGCAAACCACTCGCCGGAACGGGGGTGACAGGAGGTAGACCGGGCCCTTGAGCGAGGGTGAATGCAAAAGACTGGTTGCCACTCGGCTGAGGGATCGACTGGTTGGTAAGGATCGGCAGGTTCTGTGTCGCGGTGTGACCGAAGATCGAACCGAACACTCCGAGATCGAAGCTTCGTCCATAGCCTGATCGGATCACTGTCTTCGGATTCAACTGATAGGCCAGACCGATACGCGGCTGAATCGCCTTGTACGTCGGGCTCCAACCCATGTTCGAGCCGAACTTGCCATACTCGGCAACCTGCAGATAACCGCTAGTAGTGCTCGGGTTGCTCATTTCCATCAGCGCGCCGTTGCCCTTGCCGTTCACTGTCTCCGGATAGTACAGCTCATAGCGAACCCCCAGATTCAGCGTCAGGTTCGGAGTTGTGCGCCATGTGTCCTGGGCGTAGAAGAAGAGCCTCTTCTGGAATTCCTTGGCGTTCGTCGATGTGCTGGCATAACGCTGGTAGTTGGTGACGTCGCCAAGCACGTAGGTCGCGAAGCCCAGGCCACCACTCTGGTCCGTTGGATTTTGGGTCGGACCAATTCCAAAGTTGAATTGACCCGCGCGGTTCACGTCGCTCGGCACGCGCAGATTGCGTGCGTACCGAAGGTCAGCGCCGAATTTCAGAGAGTGGTTGCCCAGAATTTTGGTCCAGTTGTTCACCACCTGGTATTGGTCCTCGCGCTGCGACAGCGGACAGTTGCAGCGGTTCACGTTCAGACCGCTACCGTATTGCGGTCCGACGCCGGAGCCCTGGCTTGAGGTGCCTACGCCGGTTCTGCCCGGATCTTCGATGTTGAACGCCGAAGCGCCGCTGGTGAAGTTATCCCCCAGATTGGAATCCGGGATTCCCAGCTGGTCTTCTAAAGCGGTTCCTTGGTCGTACTTACTTGTGACCGCGTTGTAGCGGTAATAGCCGAGCCGGAAGTCGGTCAGCAGAGTGGCGCTTATCGCCATATCCGCTCCTGCCGCCACGCTGTCATTGGCGCCCACGGACGTGCCGCCATAATTATTGAGGCCGAAGCCCGTGCCACCCGCCGGCCCGAAAATCGTGGTGCCCGTCAGTGTGTCCGTGAAACGGCTGAAACGGCCGAATACGTGGATCTTCTGTGTCGCCTGGAAATCTCCGCGCACATCCCATTGATCCGCATTGAAGATGCCCTGGCCGCTGGCCGAGTAGTTACCGGCAATGCCGGTATTGCCTAGGACTCCGCTGGGAGCTGTGGTTGGGGAATACGGCTGCAGCAGCTTGAAAAGAGCCATCGCTTGCGGTGATAGGCGTGCCGTCGGAATCACGTTGCCAGCAAACGGCGCGCCGGTCGCAGGGTCGTAGATGAGCTGCTTGCCGGGGCCGACCAACTGAGTTGCGTATTGGCTGAAATCGCAGCCCGGAATTCCGCTGGGTCCTATCTGCGAGCCCAGGCAGGTATTCATCAGTAGACTCGTCGGCACAGTCTGCGTGCCCGAAGTGCCCGCACGTTGCCGTTGTCCCTGATAATCCCCGAAGAAGAATGCACGGTCTTTCTTGATCGGACCGCCCACAGAACCGCCGAACTCGCTGTACAGTCCCGACGGAATCAGGCCGCCCAGTTTGTTAGGTGTCGCCGGGTTCGGCGACTGCGAGAACGGGTTACGCGCCAGGTTCGCATTGCTTCGACGATAGTCATACGCGCTGCCGTGGAAGTTGTTCGTGCCCGACTTGGTCTGCACCGTTACAACCGCCGAGACTGCCTTGCCGAACTCGGCGTCGAAATTCTGGGTTGCGATCTTCGATTCGGTGATCGCATCAAGCGCAGGGTTCACGACGATAATGCCAAGGATCGGATCCT
>CAWHMM010000004.1:0-585704 GCA_963830555.1 uncultured Acidobacteriaceae bacterium | reverse complement strand
TCCGCTGCGTCTGCCAGTTCCGCCATCCCGGCCTGTATCTCAGGAGCCACGTCAACCCGCTACGATTCCGCGGGGACTTCGGCTCGCAAGACCACCGTCAGTCTCGCACGGCAGGCTCTCAGTCGCAAGCGCCGCAACCCTTCCGGAGCAAAACCAACGTCATTCTTGTCCGGCTGTCGATCGGCTATCTACCTGCCCGCGGGTAGCACCAGATACTGCTCCAACTTGCCATCGGGCTCTTCGTACGTTGTCACCGTAAGCCGCCGGTCGGGAAACTCCGCGCGAAATGCCCGGAAGATCATTCCGCCGCGCGGCTCCTCGGCTACCTGGGTAAAACTCTGCGGCTTGCCCAGCGGCCTCAAGCTGTCTGCGAAATCTTGGATCGCCTCCGCAGTAAAGTAGTTGCTGCATAGCTCGGTCAACTGCGATCGATCAAGCTGCCCATTCTGCAATCCCGTAAAAACCTTCAACGCCCGCGCTTCGGCGGCCCTCGCTCCCGTGTCCTGAGCAGCATTCGTGCCGGCCGCCAGCACAATTGGCGCCAGGGCACGGGCGATCGTCGCCGCAGCGCTCGATGCGTCGATATTCGTCAGCACCGTCACCGCCGCTTTGCTGTCCGGATACACCGTGTTCTGCGAGACGAACCCGGAGACCTCGCCACTGTGCGAGATCACATGCTGGCCATCGTACTCGCTGACCTGCACGCCTAGCCCGTAGCCCGTCTCTTTCCCGTTCTTCAGCTTCACGTTCGTGAACATCAGGTCATACGATGCCGGCTTCAACAAAGAGCGGTTCATCATACTGATGTTCCACAGCGCTAGATCGTGTGGCGACATCGCGAGCTCACCCGCGGCGAACATCCATCCCGTGCCTTCGAGCGGCGCCGGCCGCAGCGGCCCCAGGGCGTGCTGGTAGTAGCCGGTCGGATCCGTCGGCGGCAGATGGCTAGCATCTTGGTCGCGTACGCCGGTCATGTGCAGCGGCACAAAGATGCGCTCACGCAACTGCTCCACCAGCGGCTTGCCGCCGACAATCTCCGCAATCCGCCCCGCGATCACATAATTTGTATTTGAATACTGCCACTGCGTTCCCGGATCGAAGTCCAGCGGCTTTTTGCCCCATACCTCCAGGATGTGTCGCGCCGTTGACGGAGCCATCATCGATGTCATCACGTAGTCTTCCGGCCAGTAGTCCTGATAGCCCGCGGTCATCGAAAGCACTTCGCGCACTGTGACTTCATTCGCGCGCGTCAACTCCGGCAGATACTTCCCAACCGGGTCGTCGAGCGTTATCTTGCCCTCTTCGGTCAGCATCAGGATCAGCGCCGCCGTGAACTGCTTGCTCACCGAGCCGATCGAATACTGCATCTCGGTCGTCGCCGGCATCGGCGGCTCCAGCCTCGCCTTGCCGTACGCCTTCAGGTACACAATCGCCCCGTTCTGGACAAGCGCAATCGAGGCGCTTGGGATCCCGGTGTTCGCAATCACCTTCTCGACCGCCTGATCTGCCCGCGCTGCATCTGCAGCATCAAGTATGTTCGCGGTCTGAGCGGACAAGTTCGCAGCAAGCGGTCCCAGCAGCAGGGAAGCAGTCGTAAGGAGAAGTATTGCGGAGCGCATGGTTGCGAGACTATCAAGAATTCTTGCAACCGGGCGCTCTCGTGTCCCCCATGGTTGGATTTCCTCTTTGTCTGCGAGGCATACTGCTATCGAACACACTCGGAGACATGCGGAGGAGGAATATGTCGGAGAACGACAGCATTAGCAAAGTGATTGAGGGTTACGAGGCATTCAGCAGAGAGGTCTATCCGAAACATCGTGATCTCTTCGACCGGCTCAAGGACCAACAGCATCCCCAGGTCCTCTTCATCACCTGCTCTGACAGCCGCATCGATCCCGCGCTCATTACCCAGACACATCCGGGCAGTCTCTTTGTCTGCCGCAATATTGGCAACATTGTGCCGGCGGCCGGCGACTCTGCCAGTGGCGTCGACGCGGTTTTGGAGTACGCCATTCTCGCGCTCAATGTACGTCACATTATTGTGTGCGGACATTCCGACTGCGGTGCTATGAAAGCCCTCAAGGCGCTCGATGCTCCGGGGCTTGCCTCCATGCCAGGCGTCAAAAGCTGGCTTCGCAACGCCGAACCGGCCATTGGTATGGCCCGAGCCAATCACGGTAACCCGGCCGGGGACGAACTCACCCGGGCTCTCATCAAGGAGAATGTTCGCCTGCAGCTCCAGCATCTTAGGAATCATCGTGCCGTCGCTCCCGCCATCTCGCAGAAAGTGATGGAGTTACACGGCTGGATCTATGACATCGGCGATGGCACCGTATCAGTTCTGGACGAGGCAAGCGGGGAATTTCGGCGGTTGCTGAAGACCGGACAGCCTGAATCACACGGTTCTCGTTGGTGACTGCAAGTCATTGAAATAATTGGTCATATCTCTAGAGTCTTCTCTCTCCGATTCTTTCTGAAACTCTCGCATCTTCCTGTGAGATATCCGCATCAGATAGATTGACAATAAGTCACTCAAGTGCGACAGTGATCGGAACGCGCACGAGCGATGAGGTCAGGAGATTTATGGCAAAGATTATCGGTATCGACCTGGGCACTACCAACTCCGTGGTCGCCGTCATGGAAGGCGGAGAGCCCAAAGTCATCCCCAACAGCGAGGGTGACCGCACCACTCCGTCCATTGTGGCCTTTACCAAGACCGGTGAACGGCTGGTTGGCCAGACGGCAAAGCGGCAGGCGGTGACCAACCCGCAGAACACGATTTATTCCATCAAGCGTTTCATGGGCCGTCGCGCCAACGAAGTCAGCGACGAAATGAAGATGGTGCCCTACACCGTCAAAGCGCAGGGCGACCATGTCGTGGTCGAAGCCCAGGGCAAGGACTACACCCCGCCGGAGATCTCGGCGATGATCCTGCAAAAGCTGAAGCAGGCGGCGGAAAGCTACCTAGGCACCACCGTGAGCGAAGCAGTCATCACTGTGCCGGCGTATTTCAATGACGCGCAGCGCCAGGCGACCAAGGACGCCGGCCGCATCGCCGGGCTGGACGTGAAGCGCATCGTCAACGAGCCCACTGCGGCAGCGCTTGCCTACGGTCTCGATAAGAAGAAGGATGAAACCATCGCGGTCTATGACTTCGGCGGCGGCACCTTCGATATTTCAATCCTCGAAGTCGGCGAGGGCGTCATAGAGGTGAAGTCCACCAATGGCGACACCCACCTGGGCGGCGACAACATCGACCAGCGGATCGTCGATTGGCTAATCGATGAGTTCAAGAAGGACGAAGGACTGGACCTGCGCTCCAAGGGCAACGAGATGGCCTTACAGCGTCTGAAGCAGGCCGCGGAAGCAGCCAAGATTGAGCTTTCCACGGCGATGGAGACCGAGATCAACCTGCCCTTCATCACCGCGGACGCGAGCGGTCCGAAGCACCTGGTCCGCAAGCTGACTCGCGCCAAACTGGAGCAGCTTGTCGACGATCTGCTGCAGCGCTCGCTTGAGCCTTGCCGCAAGGCGCTGGCAGATGCCGGCGTGAAGGCGGACCAGATTCAGGAAGTGGTGCTGGTCGGCGGTCAGACCCGCATGCCGAAGATCCAGCAGCTCGTGAAGGAGCTCTTCGGCAGGGAGCCGCATCGTGGAGTGAACCCGGATGAGGTGGTCGCGATTGGTGCGGCCGTGCAGGCGGGCGTGCTGGCGGGCGAGGTGAAGGACCTGCTGCTGCTCGACGTGACGCCGCTGACGCTGGCGATCGAAACTGCGGGCGGAGTTGCGACGCCGATGATCGCGCGCAACACCACCATCCCGACCAAGAAGACAGAGACCTTCTCGACCTTCTCTGACAACCAGAGTGAAGTCGAAGTACACGTTCTGCAGGGGGAGCGCTCCATGGCGGGGGACAACCGCACGCTTGGCAAGTTCAAGCTGGGCGGCATTGTGCCGGCCCCGCGCGGCGTGCCGCAGATCGAGGTCACCTTCGACATCGATGCCAACGGCATTCTGAACGTGCTTGCAAAGGACCGCGGCACGGGCAAAGACCAGAAGATCACCATCACGTCGTCTTCCGGTCTGAGCAAGGATGAGGTAGAGCGTATGGCGCGCGATGCCGAGTCGCACGCGTCCGAAGACAAGGAGAAGCGCGAGCAGATCGAGGCCCGCAACGGTCTCGACAGCATGGTCTACAACATCGAGAAGATGTTGAAGGAGAGCGGCGACAAGGTCTCCGGCTCGGAAAAGAGCGATGTGGAATCTGCTCTAGCCGATGCCAAGAAGACCCTGGAAGGAAGCCCAAGCGCAAACGAGCTGAACTCGGCACGGGAGAAACTGACCGCTGCCTCGCACAAGCTGGCCGAAGCCATGTACAAGGCCACCGCGAACGCTCCGACCGACGGCGCCGAGGCTGCTGCCGGAACCACGGCAGAAGGCGCAGGCGAGCCGAAGAAGGATGAAGGTGTCATCGACGCCGAGTACGTGGACGTCGAAGACAAAAAGTAAACGCCGGACGGAAGTAACGCATTGGCAGATGACTCGAATGTCGTCTGCCGGGGCACTGGTAAGGGGCGCTCGCAGCGATTGTGAGCGCCCCTTGCGATATCCGGCCGATAAAAGAAGTAACAGGGAAGTAGAGGTATCGATGCAGCAGAAGAACGGGCACACGAAACATGGCGCGTCAGGACAGGGGAGGGCGGCCGCGGAGGAACAGACAATGACGAACACCATGTGGCGCTGCGTGCAGTGGCGCGCCGGACAAATTCTGAACAAGGTGCTCTTCAACACAAAATCAGAGGCGGAGACTTTCTGCGCCCAGATGCACCGCACCGAGCCGGACATCTTCTGGCGCATGGAGCCGGTCGAAGCACGGCTGGTCTGGAACTAAAAGTCGAACAAACTCGGTTGTCATTCTGATCGAAACGAATGACACGCACTCTGCTGGATATCGGCAGAGTGCAATCGAAGTGTGATGCAGCGAAAGTAGTGACGAAAGCAAAGATGCCCGAGGGAAATGAGGTCCACCGTTTTCGCGACCGGCAGGACGCGATCTTCGCCGGCCGCAGCGTGCACGCGGATTCACCCTCGGGCCAGTTTCCAGACGCAGAGTTGCTCGACGGACGCAGGCTGCGCGGTATCATCGCGCAGGGCAAACACCTTGGTTACGATTTTGGCCGCGATCTGATACTGCATGTGCACCTCGGCCGCTTCGGCGATTTCACGGAGGGCACGGGGCCGCTGGCCGAGCCGAAAGGTGCACTGCGGCTACGCATCTGGGCGGGAAGCAAGGGCAAGATCGAATGGCTGGAATTGCGCGGGCCATCGGACTGCTCGATTTACGACCAGAAGAAATGGGAACGACTAATGGCACGGCTGGGACCGGATCCTCTTGAAGCGGGCTCCGATCCCGAGCCGGCATTCGCAAGGATTGCCGAAAGCAAAGCTCCTATAGGCCTTCTGCTGATGGATCAGTCCGTCGTTTCCGGGATCGGCAACATCTATCGTGCTGAGCTGCTGTATCGCGCGAAGCTGAGTCCTTTTCACGCGGGCAGGAATGTCGATCCAAAGACCCTGCGCGCCATTTGGATCGACGCGAAACGGCTCATGCCCGACGGCATGGTCGACCGCAGGATCGTGACCACCCGCCCCAAAGATCGGCCCCACCGCCGGGGACCGGCCCAGCGCGAAGAAGTGCACTATGTTTATAGGCGGCGGGGAAAGCCGTGCTTTGTCTGCGGCACGGCAATTCGGAATCAAGACATGGCAGGCCGCACTCTTTATTGGTGCCCGGTCTGTCAGAAGGATTAGGCCGGCGAGCAGGCGCTTAGATCGGACGAAAAGACACAATGCCATCGACACAAAACAAGGACTATTACGGTTTACTAGGAGTGAAGAAGACGGCCACGGCGGAAGAGATCCGCAAGGCCTTCCGCAAGCTTGCGCGCAAATATCATCCCGATGTGAATCCCGGCGACAAGAAGGCTGAAGAGAAGTTCAAAGAAATCTCTGAAGCCAACGACGTTCTGAGCGAAGAAAAGAAGCGGAAGATCTACGACCAGTTCGGCTTCTACTCCGACCAGATCGACCCAGCGCAGGCGGAAGCGGCCGCTCGCGGCGGCTATGGGCGTCCGCGCGCCGGCGGCGCAGGTCCGCAGCAGGGTGTGCCCTTTGATTTCGAGGGCTTCGATTTTTCCAATTTCGAAAGTGGCCCCGCGGCACAGCAACAGCCGACCTCGGGCACGCAGGGAGGCGCTGGCTGGGGTGGTTTCCGGGACATCTTCTCCGGGATGTTCAATCAGCAGGGCGGCAAGCAGGCGCAGCGCGGCCCGCAGCCCGGCACGGATATTGAATACACCGTCAACGTGGACTTCTGGACTGCGGTCCGCGGCGGCACCGCGCGCCTCCAGATTCTGCGCCAGGAGACCTGCCCGACCTGCCACGGTAAAGCCTCCTCCGGTGCGCCAATGCAATGCCCGGAGTGCCACGGCACCGGCCATGTGACGCAGATGGGCGGCCGGATGAAATTCAATATTCAATGCCCGCGCTGCGGCGGCTCAGGCCGCGTGGAGGAGAGCTGCCCCACCTGCCACGGCGACGGCACGGTGCAGCGGCCCGAGACTATCGAGTTCCGCATCAAGGCGGGTACGCGCGACGGACAGCGCATCCGCTTGGCGGGCAAAGGCAATGCCGGTACGAACGGCGGTCCTGCAGGCGATCTGTACCTGATCATCCGCTCCGGCCCGCATCCGGTCTTTCATCGCGTTGCGGACAATATTGAGATCAGCGTACCGGTGCGTGTGGACGAGGCCGCGCTGGGCGCGAAGATCGATGTGCCCACCATCGATGGCCGGGCGCAGTTGCGCATCCCGCCCGGCACCCAGAGCGGGCAGAAGCTGCGTATGCGGGAGAAGGGGGTTCCCTCAGCCTCCCAGGAAGGCCATCGCGGCGATCAGATTGTGATGGTCGATATCACGGTGCCGCAGCTCCGCGACGAACGTTCGAAGGAAATCCTGCGGGAGTTCGCGCAATTGAATCCGGAGGACCCTCGGGCGGCGTTGTGGAGTAAGGTATAAGCGTCCAAACGTGTCGCCGGATGTTACACGTGGAATATTGTTATATCCTAGATATATTTTGCGGTCTCTTACTGCATGCCAGCAACTGACGCGATGGTGGTAGTCAGCGGTTCGCGGAGTACGGGTTCCAGCCTTGATCCCGTCCATAGCATGTAGTACTTACCGCAGCTACCGGCAACGTTGCCATGGCAGCCCTCCATGACCAGCAGACGGCTGTCCGGCTTGTATTGGAAGCCGAAGTTCGCGTCCGGGGAGCCCTTTTGAGTGGTCAGATTGAAGCCCGGCTCATAGACACGGCCATTCAATTCGTCGACGATGAAGAAGGTGGTGCAGCCGTCCCCGCAACCCCATTGCAGCAGGGCATAGTGCCCGCCGAAGTTGCTTCCCTGGCTTGATCCCTCAACGATCCGCGTGCGGAAATAGGCCTTGGTAGTGGTGTTGATGATGGGCTCGGACTTCAACCCCGCGGGTACCTTGATGGCCGGGTAGTCGGATGCTGCCGGAGTCCAGGCTTGCTGGGCCCGGACGGGCTGGGCAAGCATGGATACGACTGCGAAGGCGAAAGCGGCTGGAAGGAACCGAACGTTCTTCATGACGGAAGTGTGCGCCGGTACTCGGCGGATCACCAGCCAGTAATCACTATTTGCCGTTACCGAAGGGTGAAATGGTCCCAAAATTACACGCCCCAGCCGAAGTACAACTTTTGGTGAACAGGGTCATGTCGTGGGCAGAGGGACAGCTCAAGGTGGAGGGACGCGTTCCCGCCGCCGCAGCGTGGCTTCCGCGCAACAGTTCAGAGCCGGGTTTCCGCACCCTGGACGGAGAGAGCGAGGCAGCGGAGCTCTCCATTGCCGAGCAGGTGAGCGAACTTGCCCATGAGCTTCAGCCCTCCTGGCGCCGGAATGAGCTGTCGGCCATCCTGCTGGCGGCTCCGGTGCTCTATGGCCGCAACGGCTCCGCCGAGCGAACGGAGGCGGTGCGGCTGCACGTCGAGGCAGCGCGGGAGGCACAGGCGGAGGCAGCCGACACATATTGTGCGGACATCTTTATGCCATACCGGATACGTGCCGCTGGACGATGGCACAGAGGCCCCCGGAACCGCGTACACTTCAGCCATCCGGTTGCGCAGGAGAGCGTTTCCTTCACCTCGCTGTAGGGACACACACGACGAATGCCGACCAAACGCAAGTCCAAAGGCGCCTATATGATCTCCGCCGTCGCGGAGATGTACGAGATCCACCCGCAGACGCTCCGCCTTTATGAGCGGGAAGGGCTGCTGAAGCCCTCACGAACGGAGGGGAACACCCGCCTCTACACCGACGAAGACCTTGAACGGCTGGAGTTCATTCTGAACCTGGCGCGGGACCTGGGGGTCAATATCTCCGGCATCGCGATCATCCTGCAGATGCGCGAGCGTATGGAGGAGATGAACCGGCAGATGCAGAGTTTTGTGGACTATGTGCGCTCCGAGATGCTGGAGCGCATGCAACATGCCGCTCCAAACATGAATGAGGCGGCCATCATCCCCCTGCGCAAAGCGGTGGTCATCGATCCAGCTCTCGCTAGGGAACGGAAACGGTAGAAACGGAATGACTTACGGTGGTTGCCGGGAAAGCCATCGCGAAAGCAGTCATAGGCACACGTTCCCCGGCTGGAGTAGTCTAACTAGCAGTCCACTGGTGAACCGATACTCGCGATGCTTCATCTCCTGCTTTGGTTGGGCGTTTTTGGTCTGATCACGTCCACCGTCTACGGCATCATGGTAGTGGCAGGGGTTCTTTACTTCCGCAGACACCGCCCTGTGGCCGATGGCGGCTTCACCCCTCCGGTGAGCCTTCTGAAGCCGCTGCATGGAGCCGAGCCCAATCTTGCCGAGCATCTGGAAGGCTTCTTCCGGCAGGATTATCCCGCCTTTGAGATTCTTTTCTGCGCGCGCACGATCGATGATGCCGGCCTGAAAATTGCACGCGAGGTTGCGGCGCGGTATCCCGCCATACCTGCGCGGTTCGTCACCAGCGGCGAGCCGCCGTTTGCCAATGCCAAGGTCGCGTCGCTCGATAGGATGGCGCAGTCCGCTCAGCACGGAATCCTGATCGTGAGCGACAGCGATGTCCGCGTGACGCCGGAGTATCTGCGCGCAGTGGTAGCGCCGCTGGCGGAGGACAAGGTCGGCCTGGTGACCTGTCCCTATCGCGGCGTGCCGAGTCCCGCGCCGCCGGCCGGCAATCCACGTTCCGCGGCCCTGTGGGCGCAACTGGAAGGCGCGGGCATGTCGATTGAAATGACGGCGGGCGTGCTTGTCGCCAATATGCTCGAAGGGATGCAGTTCGCGCTTGGCCCAACGATGGCGGTGCGCAGTACGTGCGTCGAGGAGATCGGCGGGTTCCGCGCGCTGGGGCACTACTGCTCGGACGATTTTCTGCTCGGCAACCTGATCGCCGCGAAGGGACATCGAGTGATCTTCTCGCATCACGCGATTGATCACATCGTGCTGAACACGGGATTTGTAGACTCGATACGCCACCAGGTTCGCTGGAGCAAGAGCACGCGCTTCTCACGGCCCAAGGGGCACTTCGGTACGTCTCTTACCTTCAGCATGCCCTTCGCGCTGCTCGCGTTCGTTACTGCACTCTTGCTGCACTGGCCGTGGGTGGCGCTGATTGCGCTGGGATGGGGCATTGGGAATCGCATGGCGCTGGCGGCGATAGTTGGAGTGGCCATCGTCCAGGAGCGCTCGCTCTGGCGGACCGTCCTGCTGTTTCCGCTGCGCGATCTTATGGGCTTCGGCTTCTGGGTAGCGAGCTATGGCAGCAGCAAGATTCTGTGGCGTGGCGAGCAGTACATGCTGGAGACCGGCGGCTACATGCGCCCGGTGCATCTGCCTGCTATCTCCGATGGCGATTCTGCAGAGCACGAGTCGGCGCTTTCGACTTAGCTGTTCTCTAGAGCGGACGATCCGTATACAGCGTCTTATCTGCGAATTCCTGGATGGGAATCAATCGCTTTCCGAGCACCCCTTCAACCTGATCGCGCCGCTCCGCCTGCGCGAATAGAAACTTCCGGTTGCCGGTCCCCCAGATCGCGCTGAGCTCCTTGTCGTCGACGAAGATGTGTGGGGCATCGGGCCACATGGAGCCCCACACCATCGTTGAAGAGCGGCCGTGCACCAGCAGCGCCTGCCGCCGCGTGTAGAAGAGGACCGATGATCCATCGGACTGGTCGCCGTAGACGATCAGCGTTGCGCGTTGCGCTGCGGGGTCGGAAGGATTTTCGCTGGCTGGGTAGCCAGCGATCCGATTGATTGTCGCCGCCATCGGCTCGGAGGAGAGCATCGGCGCGAAACGTACGAACGCGATATGCGCGGCGATGAGAAAAATCGCGATGGTAAAGGCCACAGATAGGGTGGATTCGAAGTGACGCTCCGTGCGACGCAGCTGCAAGGCGAGCAGCGGGCCGACAAGCAGGACAACAGCCGCGATGAGCGCCGGCAGACGAAGAGCCGCAAACGAGGGCCCGGTCAGGTCGAAGAGGTGCGACATCGAGAGCGAGTAGTCGCCCACGCCGCGATGCGCCAGCAGAGTTCCGATGTCCGGAACGAACGGCAAACGCCGCGCGCTCCAGAGGCCATAGCCGAGCGCGGCGGCAGAGAGCACCCCAACCACGGCGAACAGGATGTGCGCGCCCATCAACCATCGGTATGTGCTCTCACGTGCCCCGGTATCGATGCGCTCGGCGCGAAACTCGAAAGACGCGAGCACCGCTGCAGTGAGGATCAGCAGCGGCAGGTATGCGGGAAAGGTGTAGTACTCCTGGTTGGTGGAGATGGAGAAGAAGACCAGCATGAAGCCGGCATAGAGCGAGAGCAGCCAGATAGTGCGGCTGCGAAAGCGCGCATTGTTGTCGGCGAGTCGCAGGTTGCTCACCCATTGTGTGCGGGTGCGCCACGCACGGCGCACGACGAGCGGCAGATAGAGGCTCCAGGGCAGCAGCCAGGCGATTTGTCCGACCCAGTACACCCATCCCGGCTGCTTGTTGTAATCCACCGGCCAACGCTTGCCGAGAAAGCGCAGGAACTGCTCGTTGATGAAGTAGAAGTAGAAGAATCCGTGCACGTGGCCAGGCGTGGGATGATTGCCGACCGGATTGCCCTGATCGGGATTGCGCAGTCCGGCGAGGACATGCCAAGGCGCAGCGATCGCCAGGAAGAGCAGCAGGCCGGTGGCGAGCCGCATCTCGCGCCAGCGGCGCCACTCGCCAGTGAAGACAAGCCACGGTAATGCCGCGGCAAAGAAGAAGACCGGAGCGATGAGCCCCTTGGCCAGCATCGCGACGGCAAGGGACGCCCAGGTTACGTAGAAGAGCGAGGGCCTCTTGTCTTCGAGCCCCACGAGAAAGCAGTAGAGCGCGAGCCCGATGAAGAAGGTGAGCAGCGCCTCCGGTATATCGATGCGCGTGAAGAGAAAGACGCCGACACCGGTCAAGAGCATCAGAGCAGCGTAGAAGGCGGCGCGGTCGTTGAAGGCGCGGCGTGTCCAGTACCAGGCGAGGATCGCGGTCGCGAGCACGCCCAGTGCCATGGGGAAATGCGCGGAGAAGACGTTGTAGCCGAAGAGATGATCGTCGATGGCGGTGAGCCAGTAGGGAAGCGGCGCCTTCTCCAGGTAGCGGATGCCGTTGATCTTCAGCGTGACCCAGTCGCCGGAGAGCGCCATGTGCTGGGCCGCATTGGCGTGGGCGGCATCGGCATCGTCCAGCAGGGGAGGCGAGAAGAGCGCGGCGAAATGGACGGCGAACCATACCAGAAGCAGGATGGCCCAGGCGCGGCGCGGAGATAGAAAGCGTGCCGGCGCAGCGTCGGTGTGCACCGGAAGTACGATGGGACGAGACATGACCGAACCAGCAGAATACCAGCCGGAACAGCACTCACGGAGCAGAGCGGCCTCGCCGATGCTGTTGCACCTCGCGGAAGTTGCGGCGGCAATGCGCCAACGGCTCGATGCGTGCCGTGAAGAGCGCGACGACCCCGGTGTGGAGTCGGTCCATCATCTGCGCACCGGTACGCGCCGCGTGGAAGCGACGCTCGAGACGCTGGCGCGGGAGGCCGGCCCGCGCGGTGTTGGCATGGCGGCGGAAGAAGCGCGTCAGCGCTGGCTGCGCCAGTTGAAAAAGGTCCGCCGCGCCGCCGGCATGGTGCGCGACCTTGACGTACACCGCGAGCTGCTGGCGGAGAACTTCCTTCCACCCTCTGACACCGCTCCCGACAAGGTTTCCGCAGAACTGGCTGAAGCCACGAGTGCGGCGTCCGGCTCTGACCCGATCACGCCGCTCGCGCGCATACTGGACGAATGGCTGAAGGACTGTCGCGCAGGTGCGGCCGATGCCCTCTCAAAGACGCTCGACGATCATGCAAAACGTCTGCTGGAGGCAGAGCAGCAGTTCATGGCAGCTGTCGCGCAGCGCCGCTCGATTGCATCCCGCGCGCACCGGCCGGTGGCGCGGCTGGCGCTCGAAGATTATCTGCGGCTGGTGGATGCGATGCCGCTACTGGACAGAGAAAATCTGCACGATTTCCGCAAGGGCGCGAAGAAGGCGCGCTACATAGCGGAATCGGACGAGAGCGATGCGGCGGCAAAGGCGATCGCGAAAACGATCAAGCGAGTGCAGGACGCGATCGGGAAATGGCATGACTGGGAGATTGTTGCGGGCGAGGCGCGCGAGGCGCTTGGGAATGCCGGCGAAGCGTTGCAATCCGATCTTCTGGCGCGTGCGCAATGGGCCTACGAGCGAGCGATGCACACGGTCGCGACGATCAACCGGCGTCTTGTCGGGGAATGGCGGGCAGCATTGCCACGGAAGCGCGTCCGGTCGAAAGAGTCGCGATAGCGAGTAGAGCGTGCCTATTTGCGCGAGGTCTTCCGGCGCGAGCTCTTGGCCACGCTGGTCTGAAACTGACGCAGCGCCCGGACATCTACCAATCCCAGGAGTTGCGCAGGACGGCGGCTCACGTCGACGCGCACCAGTCCGCCTTTGCGCAGACGCAGATTGGCTCGCGCGCCACGCTGCGAAGCAATCAAGGCTCCGGCAAACTGCGCGAGGTTGGGATTGTGCCCCACGACCAGGACTATTTCCTGCCCGGCATGCTTCGCCAGCATGGTTTCGAAATCGAGGAAGCGGCCGCTCGGCTCCAGGCTCGGGTCCACGCCGATCTTCTGCTCGAATCCGATCTCCGTCGCCACCAGCGATGCTGTCTGGAGTGCCCGTTTTAGCGGGCTGGAGACAATCGCGTCAAAGCTGATGCCCAGCGCGCTCAGATATGCGCCGATCAGGAGACATTGTTGTTTGCCCTCCTTATCAAGGCCGCGCTTACGGTCAAGGAGAGGATTTCGTCGGCGGGCGCCGGCGCTGGCATGGCGGAGAATGTAGAGGATCATAAGGACTGGTGTTGCCGCCCGAAGGTGGTGCGTCCGGGAGGTCTGTAACCTCATTGTAACAATTCGGCTTTGCAGCGGTTTCAGGGCACCCGAAGCTGAAGATACTCATCTGACGGGCGGGATTGCGCATCTGAGCCCTACAATGTCCGCCGTGAGCCGTGTACGCCGTATTCTTCCAGGAATTCTCGCCGTCCTTGTGGCGCTGCTTCTCGGCTGGTTTCTTGGTCGATCCTTGATGCGACGATCGGCTTCCGTCACTTCACCCGGTGCCACCGAAACCGGCGTAGCAGTTGCGCCGCGCACCGCGGCTGACCTGGCGCCCACGCAGGTCTACGCGCATAACATCATGCTTCGCAAAGGGCCGGACTTCCGCATTTACATCGCATGGATCGCCGGCAAGATGGTCCGGACGAAGAAGAACGAGGTTCCGTCCTTCGATGACTCAGATTCCTTCATTCTGCAGATCGACAAGGGCGTGATCCGCGCCAACATCGGCGATATCTGCAAGTACCTCAATGCCAGCGCACCCAAAGATTCTCCGCTGAAGCAGATCGATATCCAACCGGACGGCGAGAGGGTCAAGATACGTGGCACGGTGAAGAAAGTGGTGCCGCTGCCAGTCGAGCTGCTGGGCTCGGTTGCAGCGACGCCCGAGGGATTGGTGCGGCTGCACGTAGACCACATTTCGGTTCTCAAAGTGCCGGTGAAGGGGCTGCTGGGCACATTCGATATGAAGTTATCCGACCTGGTGCGCTCCACAAATGTTCCGGGCGTCACAGTTACGGGAAACGACATTATCTTCGATACGGAGAAGCTGCTGCCGCCGCCGCATATCCGCGGCGAACTGACGGCTGTGAAGGTGAAGGTGCCGGACATCGAGGTGATTTACGGCAATGCGCCCAACGATCCGACGCAGCTGGCCCAATGGCACAATTTTCTGCGCTTCCGTAACGGCGCGGTCACCTTCGGCAAGCTGACCATGCACAATGTCGATCTGACAATGATCGACGCGGCCGACGAGCCCTGGTTCGACCTGGACCTGGTGAATTATCAAAACCAGCTGGTGAACGGAATGACTCGTATGACAGCGCAGGCGGGGCTGGAAATCTACATGCCTAGCCTGAAGGTGCAGGGCACAAAGCAGCCGGGGCAGAGCGTGACGTTGCAATGGCTCAAGAACCGGAATATGCCGCTGCCGCCGGATGTGGCGAAGAAGACCAAGGCGCACTGATCGCGTTAATTGACCGGAAGCGGCCTTGGCTCAGGGTCGAGGGGACTGGGGTCAGGATCAGGCTCCGGAAAATCGGGCCCGTCCGGCTCGGGATCGGGAGGCGGATAGGGATCTGGGAAAACGTCTGGCGGAGTGCCTGGAATGCCGCCAATGTGTACCGAGTGCCCCGTGCTGAAGAAAATTGCGAGCATATCTTCTGAGATGGCGGCGTGTTCGCCTGCGCGTTGCCTGAAAAGGCTTCTGCCGATGTTCATGACATCTCTTTGCGAGAGCGGAGGCGCCAGCGCTCGCTGATCAGCAGACCGAAAAGGAGCATCCTGCGGTCCTCTAGCCGCCAGCCGGCCTCCCGCATCACACGGCCGTGATCGGGCAGGCAGCGGGTGGTGAGTCCGGTCAGCAGGCTAAAAGCAAAGTACAGCCCGCGCACGATGAGCGTGGCGACCTGCTTAGCCGGCGCTCGCTGGGGAATGGCGAAGTCGGAGACGATCCAGATTGCGTCGTCACGCACCGCCTTGTGCAAGCGCGAGACGAGCAGCGCGATCTCTGGCTCTGAGAAGCAATCGAGAAAGAAGTGGCTCACCACGAGGTCGAAGGGCGCCTCCGGAAACTGTGTCGGGTCGCAGGTGAGCGCGTCGGCATGCACCAACCTGACTCGGTTGCAGGCGGGCATCTTTCGAGCAGTCTGGCGGAGCATCGCGGCGCTCGCGTCCACGACCACCGCCTGGATCCAGGGCGCTCGCTTCAGGAGCTCTGCGAGAAACCTGCCATCGCCATCGCCGTAAACCAGAGCGCAGTCACGTTGCGCCAGTCCCTCCATGCGTAGCCCCCTGCATTTCTGCAGATAGCGGCCAAAGCTAAAGTATTCCATCCAGCGATACGGCCGTGCTAAGCGGTCAAATCGGGCAGGGACGCTCATCGCGTCAGCCGGTGTGCGATCGGCAAGAGGACGGGGATTAGCAGTGCAGGCGTGAGCAGCGCGAGGTCGGCAGCGATGCGCCGCCCACCGGCGGCCAGACGGCTGCGGTCCAGGATGAGAAAGAGCGCGGCGCTCACGGTGCCGGCAAGCGCAATCCATCGTGCCGGATGACTGCCGAGGCCCAAGAGGCTGAGGCAGCTTGCCGCGATGATGGCTGCCGCCAGCCAAGCGATGCGGTGGCCGCGACGGTGCTGCTCCCATTCCTCAATAGCCATGCAGTTGAGCCAGCAGAGCGCGGCAAAGAGCGGACAGAGAAGCAGGAGCGGATGGTGCCGTGGTATTCCGGCGAAGCGGCGCACGGCGGCGTCCCATGCCGGGAGCGCTGTTGCGGCGGCGAAGAGCAGCGCGACGGCGAACTCCTTGGGGAAATAGCGGATTGAGCGGCCGTGTGCCCGGGCGGGCAGGTGCACCAGTCCGAGATAAAGGAGCGAGAGCGCGCCCAGCACGCAGTAGGCGACGATCAGCGAGCGAGGCATGCGCGCGACCAGCACAGCCAATGCTAGGGCTACGGGAACCGCGGCAGCGAGGAACCAGCGGCGGTGGCGCTGATGAAATCGATGCCGCTCCTGGAGTGTAGCAACGGGCGAAAATTGCGCATCGAGGAGCCGGTCCGCGACGTAGAAAAGCCAGGTGCCCAGCGCCAGGGCTACAGGCAACCAGGGATCCAGCCACAGCCGCACCGCGCGGCCGAAGGCCCAGCACCACAGGGCGGCCACGGTGGGCGCATCCAGGCTGAGCAAGTGCCAATAGCGCAGAAGTGTGTAAAGGGGACGCAGCAAACTTCAGTGTAGCGGCTGCAGGAAGGCGTCTACCGCTCCGCGGCGATGAAGATTTTCTGCAGGATGAACGAACCATCCGGCTGGACTTCAAAGTAGCTGCGAACTTCGTCGGGCGCGGTCTTCCAGATGGAGTGAATGGCCGCGACACGCTCCGGCGGCGTGCGCATGCGCTCGATCCAGGCAGAGAACTCGATAGGGAGCGGCCATTGCTTCCGGAAGGTGGGGGTAAAGCCGGCCTCGCGGAATAACGCGAGCCATTCCTGTGTGGTGTAGTCGCGGATATGCGAAGGGTCGCGCAGGACCTCGACTGCCTGCAGATGGGTATCGAGGAGCGGAGTGTCGCCTCCGGCGGTGTCGATCATCAGCATGCGGCCGCCCGGCTTGATAACGCGGCGCGCTTCGCGCAACGCCGCAGGGACGTCATGCCAGTGGTGCGCACTGGTTCGGGTGATGGCGAAATCGAAATGGGCACCGGGGAAGGGCAGCTTCTCAGCGGTGCCCTGCACGGCGGTGATGTTCGCAAGCTTGCGAGACGAGGCCTCGCGCTTCACGATGGCGAGCATCTCGGCCGTCAGGTCGTAGGCGACAACCGACGCAGCGCGGGGTGCGACGGCGAAGCTCGCGTGGCCCGCTCCGCAGCCCAGGTCGAGCACGGTTGCATCGGAAACGGTTGCAATCTCCTGGGCAAGCACTTCCAGGTCGTCGCCAGTGGCGTGCGTCACGCTTTCCAGATACGCCCGTGCGGTGGATCCGAACTGCTGGGCCACGAGAACGTCATGCTCCATGCTGCTCCTCCAGGCCCTACTGTTTCGCCGCTTCTACCTCAAGCGTTACTTTCACATCATCGCCGATCATGGCGTCGCCTGCTTTGGTGAGCGTCTCATCGTAAGTCAGTCCGAAATCCTTGCGGTGAATCGTCGTGGTGGCGTCGAAGCCACGCTTCGTCGCTTTGCCCATCGCCACTTCACCCGACGGCGCATCCATCGCCAGCACCACCGATTTGGTGACTCCGTGCATAGTCAGGTCGCCAGTGACGGTGTAACCGTCGCCGCTCGTGGCGATGCTTTTACTAACGAATGTCATGGTCGGATATTTCGCCACATCGAAGAAGTGATCGCTCTTCAGATCGGTGTCGCGCATGGGCACACCGGTATCGACGGTGGTGATATCGATCGTCGCATTGACAGAAGATTTCGTCAGATCCGCCGGATCCAGAACGATCTGTCCGCTTACGCCGCCGAAGCGCCCATGCACATTCGAGATTCCGAGGTGACGGACGCTGAAGTTCGCCGCTGAGTGCGCGGGATCGATCTTCCAGGTAGAAGACTGCGCGTGCGCGAGCGTTGTCATTGCGGCGAGAAGAACGGAAAGGGATACGAATCGAAAAAAGCGGGACATTGTGCGGCTCTCCGGAAAAGGAATGTGACAGCAGGAACAGGCGAACCGAGGCCCGGTGCTTTCACACTATACGTGGCCTGAGAGATGCCGAATCGCGACGCTGGGTGCACGAATTGTCGCCTAAGTCACGAGACCGGCGCGCTGGCGTTCTCCATCCGTCCGCGGACGACGGTCGCGGGGGTCTTCTTCCGTGCTGGAGCTTTGCGCGGGCTCGCAGCGGGTTTCGGCGGATGGGTCTGGACCGGAGGCGGGATGTTATCCACGGTGACGCGCCCTTCGGCGAGCTGCATGAAAAAATCCTGTGCGGAGAAGGGAACTTTGCCCACCTGCGCGCGGCGGTAGTCGCCATCCGGCTGGAGAATGCGCGTCTTCGTCGTGTCGGCAAGGTAGGCGGCAAGGATCTCGTCCTTGAGGCGACCGCGGAGTTGCGCGTCTTTGACCGGAAAGAGAACCTCACAACGCTCGAAGAGATTGCGGGGCATCCAGTCTGCGCTGCCGCAGTAGATGACGTCTTCGCCTCCGTTGGCGAAGTAGAAGATGCGGCTGTGCTCCAGGAACCTGCCCACGATCGACCGAACGCGTATGCGCTCACTGAGCCCCTTGACGCCGGGGCGCAACGAGCAGATGCCGCGCACCACGAGATCGATCTCCACGCCGGCCTGCGATGCCTCGTAGAGTGCTTCGACGATGCTTTTTTCGAGCAGTGAGTTCATCTTTGCGACAATGCGCGCCGGACGGCCTTTGCGCGCGTGGTCGGCTTCGCGCCGGATCAACTGGATGGACTGCTCGGCCAGGGTGAGAGGCGCCACCAGTAGCGGCGAGTAGTCATCCGATTCCGAGTGCGCGGTGAGATAGTTGAAGACCGCCTGAATGCTCGCGGTGATCGCCGGATCGGCGGTCAGGAGGCTGATATCGGTGTAGAAGCGCGCCGTATTCGGGTTGTAGTTGCCGGTGCCCAGGTGCGCATAACGCCGGGTCACGCCATCCTCATCGCGACGCACCATCAGGGCCAGCTTGCAGTGAGTCTTCAGACCCACGATGCCGTGAAAGACCTGCACGCCGGCATCCTCAAGATTGCGCGCCCAGCGGATGTTGGAGGCTTCGTCGAAGCGTGCCATCAACTCGACGACGACGGTGACCTCCTTTGATTGCGCGGCCTCGATGAGGGCCGTAAACATCGGCGAGTCCGCGGAGGTGCGGTAGAGCGTCTGCTTCATCGAGAGCACGGCCGGATCTTCGGCAGCCGCCTCGATAAAGCTTACGACGCCGTCATAGGAGTCGAAGGGGTGATGCATGAGGATGTCGCGCCGGCGAATCTCTTCGAAGATATTGGCGGAACGCCGGTTCAGGCGCAGCTCGCGCGGGATAAACGGAGGATATTTCAGATCGGCCCGCGGCGTATCGGTGTAGAGCGTCATTACGCGCGACAGGTTTACCGGACCGTCGGTGCGCACGACCTGCGACTCGTCCACTTCGAAATTGACGCGCAGCCGGTCGATGATGTCAGGATCCGCGCCCTCTTCCACTTCGAGACGGACGGCATCGCCTTTGCGGCGGTTGTGCAGCTCCGTCCGCACGCTTTCCAGCAGGGACCGCGTTTCTTCTTCCTGCAGATAAAGATTGCTGTTGCGCGTGACACGGAAAGCGGCGGTGGCCAGCACCTCGTAGCCGCGGTACATGCGGGCGGCATGGGCCTCGATCAGCTCGTGTAGGAAGATGTAGTCGATGGTGCCGCCTGACGAAGGCACGGGCACCAGCCGCGGCAGGGCTCTGGGAACGGTGACCACGCCCAGCACGGTTCCGGCGCCTCTTTTGCGTTTGCTGCGCAGCAGCAGCGCCAGGCACAACGCTTTGTTCAGCACCCGGGGAAAAGGGTGTGCCGGATCGATGGTGATCGGCGTGAGCAGGGGATCGACTTCGCGCTGGTAAAACTCCGAGGAGTACTCCAATTGCTCCCCGGACATCTGCTTGTAGTCGAGGACGCGAATGCCGGCCGCGTGCAGGGCGGGTCGCAGCGATTTGTTCCAGCAGCGATACTGGCTTTCGACGAAGGTGCGCAGCTCGGATGTGTCCCGATCAAAGGTCTGCTCGGGCGTCATGCCATCGGGCCCCGCCTCGTTGTAGCCGTCCTCAATGCGCTGCATGACGCCGGCGACGCGGATTTCTACGAACTCATCGAGATTGGACGCGGTGATGGCGAGGAATTTGACTCGCTCGAGCAGCGGATTGCTGAGGTCTTCAGCCTCCTGCAGCACCCGGCCGTTGAAGCGAAGCCAGGACTCGTCGCGGCTGAAAAAGAGCTGTTCTCGCTTTGCCTGTCGTGCGGACATACGGGTGGTGAGACCGGCCAGTTTCTGGAAGATGTTCCTTTGATACAGGATACGCGCCTTCCTGAAGATGAAAGCACGGCAAAAACCGTTGCACAGGCAGCGGTTGACGCCGGACCCCGGCTGGCAGAGGATGAAGGCATAAGCCAGCTAACAAGAGGAAGGTGGAGGCACCGTGATTGAGACGCAAACAGCCATCCCTGACCAGACCACGGATTGCGGCGATTGTAACGACAGCGCCGCCACGATTGAGTCCGCCGCGCGCGAGCTGTATCAGACGGCAGCGCTTTTTGTAGGAGACGAGACCGAGGCCCTGCAACTGGTTGAAGAGACGGTTGCTTCGGTTGATATAGATCCGTGCGCAGATGGGGAAGCAGCCCGCGGCACGGCGAGCCACGATCTGGTGCAGCGGGCGCTGGTACGCGTGGCCAGCCTCCGGCCTGCCGAGATGCATCCTTCGACGGCGGCTGACCTGGGCGGATGCGTGGAAACCGATGACCTGAGCGCTGCCGGAATCACCCGGGAACAGCTGAAGGGGCTGCTCTCCGGCGCTGGCCGCTTACGAATGCGTCAGTGGCTGGAAGGGCTTGGTCCGGTGGAGCGCAGCGTATTTGTGCTGCGCGCGGTGCTGGGCCGCAGCGGCACGGAATCCGCACACCTGCTACAGCAAACCACGGGCGATAGCTGGACCGAGACGCATGTCGGCGGTGCGTATCGCGCGGCATTGTGCTCGCTTGCCAGCTCGCTGGTCCATTCCGCGGCTTAGAGTTCGCAGAGGGCTCATGATCTGCGAAGGGATCCCTCCTGTCGCGCGTTACTTTTCCGCGCACAGGAGGTGATCGGGCCAGGAACTTCCATGGAAAGCAAGTTCTGATTTTTTAAGTCTTTGCCGATGATCCGGCATCCAAATTGACGACTATCATGTGGGATTCTTCTGAAAGGCGGTCCAGGCTCGACGTGTGTGCGCGGCACATGCCATTGGCCGCCTGCCTGGTGACAATTTTTCTGTCGGGAGTTCGTCCGGCGATGGCGCAGCTTGGAAGCAGTCAGTCGTCCGGCAGCTCCACATCTTCAACCTCGCAGCCGCCGACCGTGCCGCAGGCGCCCCCGCAGAGCGCATACCAGGGCAGTGTGGCCACGCAGCCGGTGACGCCTCGCGTGCTCCAGCTCACGATCCGCGACGCGGTTCTGACCGGTCTCAAAAACAACCTGGGCATCATTCTCTCCGGCCAGAACGTGAACCAAGTTGGGGGGCAGCGCCTGCAGCAACTGCAAAAGTTGTTGCCTACGGTGAATGGCAATTTCAAGGAGTCGGTGCAGCAGGTCAACCTGAAGGCGCAGGGGCTGAATATTCCCGGGTTTCCTTCGATTATCGGGCCGTTCTCCTATACGGACGTGCGCGGGAACGTGGACTGGACGCTGTTGAGTGTGCCGTCGCTCGACAACTACCTCGCGTCGCGGCATGATTTCGCGGCGACAAAACTATCACTGGACGATGCCCGCAACCTGGTAGCGCTGAGCGTCGGATATGCATATCTCGCCTGTATCTCCGACGAGGCGAACATTGCCAACGACGAGGCGCAGGTGGGTTCGAGCAAGGTATCGCTCGACCAGGCGAATGCAAACCATGAGGCGGGAACAGCGCCGGAACTGGACGTGCTGCGCGCTCGCGTCGATTACCAGACGCAGCAGCAGGCGCTGATCCGCGACCAGAATGCCCACGAGAAGGACAAGATTGCGCTGGCGCGTGCCGTCGGCCTGCCGCTGGAACAAAAGTTCGAATTAGCTGACCGGCTGCCCTTTGCACCGCTCGAAGGCATCCAGCCGGACGACGCGGTGAAGGTCGCGTACGCCACTCGCAAGGATCTGCAGGCGCTGCAGCAGCAGGCAAAGGCGGCGGAGTTGAGCCGGAAGGCAGCGACGGCGGAGCGCTTCCCGACTGTCTCGTTCAGCGGCGACTACGGCGACATCGGACCGACGCTGGGCCACTCCCATGGCACCTTTGACGCGGTGGGCTCTGCGAGTGTGCCGCTGTTTGAAGAGGCGAAGCTGCGTGGCGATGCCAAACAGGCCCAGGCGCAGCTTGACAGTCAGAAGGCGCAGTTGAGCGACCTTCGCGGCCAGGTCGATGCCGACATTCGCGATGCTTTCCTCGACCTGGAATCGGCAGCGAAGCAGGTCGAGGTGGCGCGCTCGAACGTTGAACTGGCGAACCAGACGCTGAGCGATGCGCAGCAGCGATACGGAGCTGGTGTGAGCGATAACCTGGCCGTGGTGCAAGCGCAAGCCAGCGTGTCGCAGGCGAATAGTCAATATGTCGCCAGTCTGTATCAGCACAACGTCGCCAAGCTGTCGCTGGCGCGGGCGATGGGCGTGGTGGACACGCGATATCAGGAATTTCTCGGAGGAAAGTGACCGTGGCCGAACAGGATCCGGAGTCCGGCAGGGCCGGCAATCAAACTCAGCAGCAGGGCAGCGATCAGGAGCAGCGCCAGAATCCGGAGAAGAAGCGGCGTCGCAGCTTCATCCTGTTCTTCATCGCCGCGGTACTGATCGTCGGCGCGCTGCTCTATTACTGGCACTCTACCTTCTATGAAGACACCGACGACGCGCAGATCAACGGGCACATCATCCAGATCAGCGCGCGCATCCAGGGTCACATCATCAACGTGCCGGTAAAGGAGAATCAGGAGGTCGCCGCCGGGACGCTGATCGCGGAGATCGATCCGCACGACTACGAAGTGACCGTAGCTTCCGACGAAGCCAACCTGGAAGCAGCCGAAGCAAATTATGAGTCCAGCAAGGTCAACGTTCCGGTAACGAATATTCAATCGAACAGTCAGCTTTCGTCAGCCAATTCCGATGTAAGAGGAGCTGCCGCTCAGGTACAACGCGCGGTGGGTCAGTTGCAGCAGGCTCAGGCAGAAGTGGCGCAGGCCGAGGCGAACAACGTGAAGTCGCAGCTTGATCTAAAGCGATACACGCCGCTGGTGGAGAAGGATGTTATCTCCAAACAGCAATACGATCAGGCGGTGGCGGCGGCGCAGGCGAACGAGGCGGGGCTAGCCTCATCGAAAGCAGCCGCGGCGGCGGCGCAATACTCGATCGCCGTGGCCAGGAACCAGCTGTCATCCTCACAAGCGGCAGCGCGCAATGCCGCGAATGCCCCCCGGCTGGTACAGATTCAGAAGGCGAAATCGGATCAGGCTGCGGCGCAGGTAGAGCAGGCGCGCGCCCAGCTGAACCAGGCGAAGCTGAACCTGAGTTACACCAAGATCGTTGCGCCGGTGGATGGCATCATCACCACCAAGAACGTCGAAGTGGGCCAGAACGTGAGTGTTGGTCAGAACATGGTCACTCTGGTTTCTCTGCAGGATCTGTGGGTGACGGCGAACTTTAAAGAAACCCAGCTCCATCTGATGCGGCCCCAGCAAAGGGTGAAAATTCACGTCGACATGAACGGCCGCGAGTACGAGGGCAAGGTGACGCAGGTTGGCGGCGCGACGGGATCAGTGCTGAGCCTGTTCCCGCCGGAGAATGCGACGGGCAACTACGTCAAGGTAGTGCAGCGTGTGCCGGTACGCATCGACTTCACAAAGCCGGAGGAGAATAAAGATCATTTCCTGCGGCCGGGCCTCTCGGTGGAACCTACGGTTCGGGTGAAGGACTGATGCGGTGCAGGCGGCGGCCGGGCCTGTTCTCACAGCGACCCTCCGCACTGCGGTCGCATCTAACTGAGGGTAAGGAGATTTGAAGATGAGTAGCAATGCCCTAAAAGAGGCGCCCTTGAAGGACGTATCTAAGACCACTGCCAAAGTTGCGGACCTGATCACACCTAACTGGCGGCAGCATGCGCAGCCCATCCAGAAGTACGGCACCGTCGTCAAAGACCTGCCGATTGGACTGGACGCATCTGCGCGTCAGCAGATCGCCGGCCGGCTGAATCTTCTGCTGGCGGACACCATCACGTTGCGCGATCTCTACAAAAAGTCGCACTGGCAGGTCGGCGGCCCGACCTTCTACCAGCTCCACCTGCTGTTTGACAAGCACGCGGGCGAGCAATCAGAACTGATCGACGAATTAGCGGAGCGCGTGCAAATGCTAGGCGGCGTCAGCATCGCGATGGCGCACGACGTTGCGGCGAATACCCGCATCGAGCGCGTTCCGATCGACCGCGAAGAGGTTCCGGTGCAGATTTCCCGCCTGCTGGAAGCGCACCAGATCATCCTCAAGGACGCGCGCGATCTTGCCGAAAAGGCCGACGATCTGGGCGATGTGGGCACAAACGATCTGCTTGCCAGCTCAGTAGTACGCACCAACGAGATGCAGGTCTGGTTCGTCGGTGAGCATCTGGTTGAGATGCCGCTGGTATTTGCTCAGTAGAAGCGGGCCCGTAGCCCTATTTGGAAATCAGTCGATCAGGCCGGATCCTTCGCGATCCGGCCTCTTGTTTTTGCCGTCTGAAACTTTTGCCGCGCTCCTTCGTCGTCGAGCATCTATTCTTTGGATAATCTACAGCGGATATCCCGTTGCTGTGCCTCACCAAGGATTGTGAGGCGCGGCATTTTCCGGTGGAATGCGGGGTCGCATGGAGCGACTTCGGGAGACCGGCAGGAAACCCGCTGGGAAGCCTGAACGTCATGCCCGTCGCGATCGATTTTTTCATCCATCACGCGTATCTCATCCTGTTCGCCTGGATTGCCGCGGAGCAGATCGGGCTGCCGATTCCGAGCGTTCCTGTGCTGCTGACCGCTGGCACGCTGACGGCGACGCATCAACTCAGCGTGGTGCTGATTCTGGTGTCGGCCATTCTTGCGTGCGTCATCAGCGATTCCATCTGGTATTTCCTGGGCGCTCGCTATGGCGGCACGATCGTCCGCACCGTGTGCAAGCTCTCCTTCGAGTCCGCGGCCTGCGTGCGGCGCACCGGAGACTTCTTCCAGCGGTATGGATCGCGTGCCCTGCTGCTGGCGAAATTTGTCCCGGGGCTTGGAGCCGTAGCCGCGCCCATCGCCGGACAGAGCAGGATGCCGTACGCGACCTTCCTCGCCTTCGACGCCGCTGGCGCTTTGTTGTGGAGCCTCAGCGCGACTCTGGTGGGCCGTTTCTTCGGTGACTTCCTGAAGCGGCATCCAGGCGCCCTCGCGCAAGTCGGACATTCCGCCGGGTTTCTCTTTCTGCTGCTGCTGGCCGCGTTTTTCTGTTATCGGGTTTATCGGCAGCGCGCGTTCTTGCGGCAGATTCGCGGAGCCAAGATTGAGCCCGAGCAACTGAAGACAATGCTCGATGCGGGTGAGGATGTCTACATTATTGACCTGCGTCATCCGCTGGACTACCTGCCCGACCCGCGACGCTTGCCGGGCGCCGTGTTGTTCAAGCCGGACACGCTCGTCGCCGAAGGCGACCGCATTCCGCGGGACCGCGACATCGTTCTCTATTGCACCTGCCCGAGCGATGCGACCAGCGCGCGTACAGCGCTGCGGCTGCGGAACCTGGGCATCTATCGCGTGCGCCCGCTGCATGGCGGCTACGAGGCGTGGAAGAAGTTGGGCTATCCGCTGGAGCCAATGGAGCAGCGGACTGTCGCCTGAGGATGCGGCGGCCTGCCGCCTTATGCTAAGTTGCCCTTGCGGCGGTGCTCCGGCACCGCCGGGGTTCCCAAGGAGTGACGGCAATGGCGTGGACAGAAACCTATCACTGTGACGTCTGCAACAGTCCGCGTGGCGACGCGGAAGACTGGTGGCTGGCCTGGTCAGACCATACGACGCCGCCGGATGGCCGCGAGCAGGAAGCTCTGCGTATTACGCGTTGGAGTCACTCGCTTTCACACAGCGCCGATGTGAAGCATCTGTGCGGCGCACGCTGTGCCCAGACCTTCATGGATCGCTGGATGCAGTCGGAAGGCGTGCACCACTAAGGCGGTACTGGGTCCCGCATCGAAGACGCTCTAGTATGAGAGGGTCAGGGAGAAGAACTTGGCCTATCACGACCTGCGCGACTGGATCGCGCAACTGGACCGCGCCGGCGAGTTGAAGCGCATCCGCGAAGAAGTCGATCCGATTCTCGAGATCGCGGAGATCACCGATCGGGTATCGAAGGCTGGACGAAAGAACGGCCTGCAGGGATACGCGCCCGGCGGCCCAGCGCTCCTCTTTGAGCGCGTTAAAGGCTACCCGGGGTCGAGCGTGCTGATGAACCAGTTCGGCAGCCGGCGCCGCATGGAGATGGCCGTTGAAGCCTCCAGTCTGGACGAGGTTGCAGGGCGAATCCAGTCGTTGATGGACATCAAGTCTCCGGAAGGCATGCTGGGCAAGCTGAAGATGCTGCCCATGGTGGCCGAGGCGGGGAAGTATTTCCCCAAGGTCGTGCCGGCGCGCCAGGCGGCGTGCAAGCAGGTCATCCATCGTGACAACTTCAATGTGCTCGACTTTCCCGTGCTGCAGTGCTGGCCCATGGATGGAGGCCGCTTCATCACGCTGCCGCTCGTGGTGACGCGCGATCCGCGTCACGGAAAGCGCAACGTGGGCATGTATCGCATGCAGGTCTACGACGGGCAGACCACAGGCATGCACTGGCAACGCCAGAAGGTCGCGGCGGAGCACTTGCGCGAGCGCCTGCGCATGGCGGCGGAATCGAACGCCGCCGGCAGCGCGGCAGCGGCTCGCATCGACATCATGGCGAAAACCGCCGGAGGATCGTTGCACCTGCCAGGCAACGTGCCTGCAGCCGAACTCCGCGGCGAACGCATGGAAGTCGCGGTGGCGATCGGCACCGATCCGGCGACGACCTTTTCCGCCATCGTGCCCGCGCCGCCGGAGGTCGAGGAGTACATCATCGCGGGATTCTTGCGGCAGGCTCCTGTGGAGCTGGTGCAGTGCGAGACGGTCGATCTGCAGGTGCCGGCGCACGCTGAGATTGTGCTGGAAGGCTATGTTGAGCTGGCCGAGATGCGCTCGGAAGGGCCGTTCGGGGATCACACCGGCTTTTACACACTGCCGGATGACTACCCGGTCTTTCACATCACGTGCATCACGCATCGCAAAGACCCGATCTACGCATCCACCATCGTCGGCAAGCCGCCGATGGAAGATGCCTGGATGGGGCTGGCTGTCGAGCGCATTTTTCTTCCGCTGATTCGCCTCTCCGCGCCGGAGATTGTAGACATCTATCTCCCGCCCGAGGCCGTCTTTCACAATTTGATGATCGTGTCGATCCGCAAGAGCTACGCGGGACAGGCGCGGAAGGTGATGAGCGCGATTTGGTCTCTGGGTCAGGCAATGTTTACGAAATGCATCATCGTTGTTGACGAGGATTGCGACGTGCATGATATTGCGGAAGTCACGCTGCGCGTGGCCAACAACATTGATCCCGAGCGCGATATTCAGTTCACCTTAGGGCCGATTGATTCGCTCGACCATGCATCGCGCCTGCCGAACTACGGCAGCAAGATGGGTATCGACGCCACGCGCAAGTGGGCGGCGGAGGGATTTGCGCGGCCATGGCCACCGATGATCGAGATGGACGCAACGACCAAGGCGCGTGTGGATGCGATCTGGAAAAAACTGGGGCTCGACGCATGAGGCGATGGCACCTTCGATGTGCGCTCTGGCTTGTGATCTTCACCGCAATTCTCCCGGCGGCGGTCCGCGCGCAGTCGATTGAGAACTTTCGCTGGCTCGACTTGCGTCAGCCGAGTGATGTCCAGACTATCGTTGCGCGTTCGCTGATGAACGAGCCTTACACTGCGCTGCGCGAGATTGGCTACATTGGCGTGCCGCCGAAAGAGCCCGTGTCTTCCAGCACCAATCCTAACGCGGCGAATGCTGTGAAGCTGCCGGTGCCGCGCGATGCGCACCTGCTGGTCATCACGGCGCAGCGCACCAATCCGTCCGCGCTGCCCGATGAAGATGTTCTGAGCGTTTATGACGTAAATCAGCGGCAGATCACGGCGAAGCTGTTGCTGCGCGGACCCGGGCTGCGTCTGCTGGGATGGCTGCGCCTGTGGCGCGAGAGCAGTCCGGAGCTGGTGGCCACCTACAACGACTGCGCGGAGTGCCAGCGCACCACGTTTTTCACGACCTTTCATATCGACCTGAAGACGCATGAGTGGGAAGTGCGCTGGCCGCGCTCCGCCGCCGGCGCGCCTATCTTTTCCGAAGGGCAGGAGGCGAATGGCGGCCAGCAGGTCTACGCGCTGCTGGACGACGAGGCGGGCCGCGTCGTGCTTGGGACCTGGGTACACTTCAGCACGCCGGGCCGCCCGGTGAACGACATTGTCTACGCCTATCGTGTGGAGTATTACGGCTCGCGCGAAGCCGCCGAGCCGCTGGTGGGCACGCAGGCGCACACATTTGAACAGCGGCTCTGCGGCGGGCAGGGTGTGCTCTTCGGCCTGGCCGATGGGCAGGACTCCGCCCTCTGCCGCTCGGTTGGCGTGACCAGCGCGCCGCCGTCGCTGGCTACCCGCAGGCGTCATCGGGCGCATTGAATTGCAGAACCTCAGGCGAGCAGCGCTGGTGGCTTTTTGCGTACCCGTGCTTGCCGCAACGGCGCATGCCCAGGCCGCGGCAGAGCAGCGCTACTACGGGCCGCTCAACAGCGTGGCCGCGTTTGTGGAATATTCAAATTCCTCGAGCCACATAATTCTGGGCGACGATCGCCAGAGAAAATTTGCCGCTCTGGCACTGGCCTATCAGCGGAGGATTTCCGCAGACCATTGGATGGCCTGGGATTACAGCGCGGAGATCCGGCCGATCCTGGTAGAGAGCGATCCCACCTATCGTGGAGCGCTCATTACGGGGACGATCGGCGACAGGTCCTATGTGAGCGATGACCGCTACGCGTTCCAGATACCGATTATGAATGCGGGGGATTTCCACGATCGTTCGACTTTCGGCACGCTGCTGGACGGGACGCCGTTTACTGCACGGGTCCACAACTATATCGGCCGCCGCTGGACGTATGCGCCGGGTGTGACACCGGCTTGCTTCTCCGTGCATCTTCTGCCCGCACGGGCGGTGCAGCCATTCTTTGCCGCGACCGGAGGGTTCCTGGTGAGCCCACGTGATATCCCCGAGTTCAAGACCTCTGCGTTCAACTTCACATTCAGCTTTGGCGGCGGAGTGGAATGGTTCCGGGATCATCGGCGCTCGTGGACGGTCGAGTACCGGGTGCAGCATATGTCGAACAAAGAGATCGGCTTCAACAACCCGGGCGTCGATTCGCAGTTCGTGCGTGTGGGCTATCGCTTCGGCTTCTGACGCGGCTCGAGGTTATAGATAAGTTGTGCGAGGGCCGCCTCGAGCTGCCTGACCTCGGCAGGCGTGAGGCTGCTGAGCATCCGGTCCTGAAGCTTGATGACGATGGCCTTGCCCCTGGTGAACACGCGTCGTCCCTCGGACGTCAACGTGGCGAGCAGCACGCGTGCGTTTTCCGGATGGGCTGAGCGGCGCACCCAACCGTGTTTTTCCACGGCGGCCAGCAGCGCGTGCGTCGTCTGCGGCGTGACCTGGCAGTAGCGGGAGAGATGCGCGCCGCTCGTGCCCGGCTCTTTCGTCAATGCCGCGAGAAGCTGCAGTTGCGCAGCCGTGATGTCCAGCGGTTTCAGCTGCTCTTCCAGCCGCTCCCGGAAGAGCATCGACATGCGCTTTGTCAGCTTCAGGACCTCGGGAGGGTCTTGGTCGCTTCGGCCCGTACTCTGTGACGCTCGCACCATATCAGTCTCCTGATATTCTATCAGTGCCCTGATACTCGGGCCGCTGAGGCCGAATGCACGACGAGTGGAAGCCGAGCCACAATCCATGGTTAGTTGCGCTCACGGTGACGATGGCCACCTTCATGGAGGTGCTCGACACTTCGATCGCCAATGTCGCGCTCCCGCACATGGCCGGCTCGTTGGGCGGCAGCCAGGAAGAAGCCACCTGGGTGCTCACCAGCTATCTGGTCGCCAGCGCCATTGTGCTCCCCATCTCCGGGTGGCTGGCAAACCGCTTCGGCCGCAAGCGTTTTTACATGACCTGCGTGGCCATGTTCACCATCTGCTCCTTCCTGTGCGGGCTGGCGCAGACGCTGCCTATGCTCATTTTCGCGCGCGTCTTGCAGGGTCTCGGGGGTGGCGGCCTGGCCACCAGCGAGCAGGCCATCCTCGCCGACACCTTCCCGGTTGAAAAGCGTGGTCAGGCTTTTGCGCTGTATGGCATGGCAGTAGTGGTCGCTCCCGCCATCGGCCCCACGCTGGGCGGCTACATCACCGACAATCTCGATTGGCACTGGATATTCTTCATCAATATTCCGGTCGGCATCATCTCGCTCTTTCTGTCGAATCGCATGGTGGAAGATCCGCCATATCTGAAGGAGCGCAGCCTCACCTCCGGACCCATCGATGGCGTCGGACTGGGGCTGGTCGCGGTCGGCGTCGGCTGCCTGGAGTACGTCTTCGATCGCGGGCAGGAGAAAGACTGGTTCGGCGATCCCTGGATTACCACATTCGCCATCGCAGCCGCGGTGCTGCTCGTCGTCTTTGTCTTCTGGGAGTGGAACCATGAGGACCCGGTAGTCGATCTGAAGCTGCTGCGCAACCGCAACTTCGGCACGGCGATATTTCTGCAATTCGTGCTGGGCATGGTGCTCTTTGGCTCAACCGTTCTGATTCCGCAGTTTCTGCAGATTCTCATGGGCTACACGGCGGAACGGTCCGGCATGGTGCTTTCCCCCGCCGGCTTCATGATGATGGTGACGATGTTCATCGCGGGACGCGTCATCGGCAAAATGGATCCCCGCCTGCTGGTCACCATGGGCTACATCGTCACTGCCGTGGGACTCTTCAATCTGACGCGATTGGATCTGGACGTCAGCTTCGCCCAGGTCACGCTCTGGCGTGTGTACCAGGTTCTGGGTCTGGCGTTTATCTTCATCCCGATCAGCACGCTGAACTACATCGGCGTGCCGCGGGAGAAGAACAATCAGATCTCTTCCTTCTCGAATTTCGCGCGCAATCTTGGAGGCAGCCTCGGCACGGCGCTGCTCACGACATTTCTCGCGCGCAGCAGCCAGGTGTACCAGCAGAGCCTGGCCAGCCATGTCCGCCCGGGTGGCATGGTTTACCGCGATTACATGGCGCAGACCCAGGCTGGCCTGATGCGCCTGGGCCAGGGCGCGTCGACGGCGGCCCAGATTGCCTATGGCCGCGCCTACCAGCAGATGCTGCGCCAGGCATCCATGCTCAGCTACAAGAACGCCTTTTTCATCCTCAGCGTCGTCATCTTCTGCCTCTCGCCACTGCCGTTCCTCATGCGCCGTCCGCCGAAGGCGATGAAGCCCGCGCCCGACGCGGCGCACTGACTTGCCAGCTCGTTGCCTCCTGTTACACTCATAGGTTTTCCGGCGGATGAAATTCCTGGAGTGTGCAGACGATGGCGGAGATCAGGCGAGTAGGGGTAGTTGGCGCCGGCACTATGGGCAATGGGATTGCCCATGTCTTTGCCCGCAGCGGCCTCCCCGTTGTCCTTGCCGAGGTGGAGCAGCTGGCGCTCGATCGTGGGCTGAGCACGATCGAGAAGAACCTGGGCCGCGAGGTTGCCAAAGGCAAACTGACGCAAGCGGACGCCGACGGCTCCCGAGCGCGCATCACGGGCACGCTTGACCGGAAAGCGCTGGCGGATTGCGATCTGGTGGTCGAGGCGGCGACAGAGCGTTTTGCGATCAAGCAGGCGCTTTTTCAGGAGTTCGACGGGCTGCTTGCTCCAGATGCCATTCTGGCTTCCAACACTTCCTCGATTTCCATCACCAAACTCGCCGCGACCACGAAACGTCCCGACCGCATCATCGGCATGCATTTCTTCAATCCGGTGCCGGTGATGCAGTTGATCGAAGTGATCCGCGGCTTGCAGACCTCGCAGGGCACCTTCGACGCCGTGAAGGCTCTTTCCGAGCGGCTGGGCAAGACGCCCGTGGAGGTCAACGATGCAGCCGGGTTCGTCTCCAACCGTGTCCTGATGCCGCTGCTGAACGAGGCGATGTTCGCTGTGATGGAAGGTGTAGCCACGCCGGAGGCAATTGATAAAGTTTTCCAGCTCGGAATGGCGCATCCAATGGGACCATTGACCTTGGCTGATTTCATCGGGCTGGATGTCTGCCTGGACATCATGCGGGTGCTGGAAGAGGGAATCGGGGACCCGAAATACCGGCCATGCCCGCTGCTGATACGCATGGTGGATGCGGGTTGGAAGGGCCGGAAGTCGGGCAAGGGATTTTTTGAGTACAAGAGTTAGTCAGACAAAAGCGGACCACAGCAGTCAGCACCAGACAAACCCAGTGCGAGAATTCAAAAGAAGCCCTGCGGTTGTCTGCATTCATTTGAAGTTTGCTGCGGGTGTGTTTCGGAGAGGAGTTGCATGGACGCACTGAGCGTAGGCGCTGTACACGCTGCCGAACAGGTGGCCGAGGCGCATGGCATCGCGGTCAGCACGGCGGAGGTGATCGCCGACGGCTCGAACCTGCTGGTGCATCTGAAGCCGGCGCCGCTGCTGGCACGCGTGGCCACGACATCTGCGCTGTTACGCCGTCCGGTGAGCGCGTGGCTGGGGCGCGATGTCTCGGTGACCGCGTATCTGCATGCGCAGGGCGCTCCAGTGGCGCCGCCCACCGATCTGCTGCCGCCCGGGCCGCATCAGTACGACGGTTACACCATGAGCTTTTGGCAGTGGGTGGAGCACGACCGCGACGCCGTCATACCTACTGCCGAGGCAGGGACGATGTTGCGCGACCTGCACGAGACACTTCGCGGCTACCGTACCTCGGAGCCGAAAGGCGAGCTGCCGCTGCTGGAGATCTTCAACGAGATCACGCGCTGGCTGAAGTTTCTGGAGGCGCGGCGCGCGCTCTCCGGTGGCGAACTGATCCAGTTGCGCGAAACCCACTGGCGGCTGGCCGAGACACTGCGCTACGGCGGCCGCGCGATTCAACCGATCCACGGTGACTCCAATCGCAAGAACCTGCTTAAGACGGAGAAGGGCTGGCTCTGGACCGATTTCGAAGATGCGTGCGGCGGCCCGACCGCATGGGATATCGCCTGCCTGGTGCGCACGGCGCCGGAAGGCATCGAGGCGGCGCTGGCCTCCTATCCCGGAGCGCCGACTTGGGATGAGTTGCTGCCTTATCTGCGAGCGCGGGAGCTGGAGGCAGTGGTTTACTGGCAGCTCCAGGCGCAGCGCTTCCCCGAGCAGAAAGCAGAGGCCCAGGCCCGGCTGCGCGAATGGCAGCGGCGGCAGCCGCATTCGGGAGCATTTGGGCAGTAGCTGGTTCAGAAGCCGGGAGAACTGCAGACAACAGCAGCACGCGGAGACGATCCTTGGCAGGTTCTGCAGTTGCCTGCTTTTGTCCGCTTTTCCTCTGCTTTGATCTGTGTTTGGCGTATGCTTTGGGAATGATGCGGATGACCGTGCTGGCGAGCGGCTCGAAGGGCAACAGCACCATCGTCGCCACCCAGCGGACCCGGATTCTGGTGGATGCAGGGCTCTCCTGCCGCGAGCTTCTGAAACGCATGCAGACGGCTGGCGAGGACCCGCGCTCACTCGACGCCATTCTAATTACGCATGAGCATCAAGACCACGTGCAGGGCATCGCGGTGCTCGCGCGCAAGCTTGGAATCCCCGTCTACTTCACCGAGATGACGCATCGCGCATGGGTGCGCTGGATGCGTCCGCACAAACGCATGACTTATGCCGACTGGCTGCGTAAGCGCCAGCAGGCCGCAGCGGAAGCTGCGCCGGAGGCGGCAGAACAGTTGGATGGGGATCTGTGCGAGGACCCGGCATCGGCGGAGCGCGATCCGGCAGCGATCCCTTCGCTGGCATTTTTCGAGGCGGGGAAGCGCTTCAGTGTGGGCGATATCGACGTCGAGCCCTTCACCATCCCGCACGATGCCGCCGACCCGGTGGGCTTTGTATTTGAGGGTGAAGGGGTCCGGATCGGCTTTGCTACCGATCTCGGTTACATGCCGGCCAATGCGCGTCAGGCGCTGCGCCGCTGCGATGTCTTGTTGCTCGAATCAAATCACGACACTGAGATGCTGCGCGACGGCCCCTATCCCTGGAGCGTCAAACAACGCGTGATGTCTCGTGTGGGGCATCTCTCGAATGAAGCGACAGCCGAGTTTCTGGAGCGGAACTACGACGGCCAGGCTGCGTATGTCATCCTGGCGCATCTCTCGGAGAGCAATAACCTGCCCGCCCTGGCCCGCGTCAGCGCGGAGCGGGCGCTGAGTGACCGAATGAGCCTGCTGGCAAATAAGCTACTCTTGGCGCAACAGCACGAACCACTGGCGACAATCTCTCTCTAGCGTGCTATCTTATTGCTGTTGAACTATTTACGGGTCGGGCCTACGGGAATTAAGTACCACTGGAGTTACCAGATTGGGAATCCGCTGGTTGCGAAGCGCATCCAACGATTATCATAGGGTTAACGAAAATGACTTCAGGAAACCAGGGACACGCGAAAGAGATTGACACAGCCGTACTGGCGTCGCCACGCTACTCCCGCGAGGCGGGCTGCGTCGATCCTGTTGTCGGTGACATCCTTTCCAGTTGGCGCTACGACATCTCCGGCATAACGCCGGCGATGCGTGGCGACTACGAAGATCATTTCGCGCAGTGCGCCTATTGCCGTAGCCGGCAGCGTCTGCATCGGACCATCGACGTTGTGCTGATCGGGACCACAACCATTTCGACGGCTGTCTTTGTCCTCGCGCTCGCGATCATTCATCACATCCAGCCGCTGCAGCACTGGGCTCTGGTCAACCTGCACATCTGGGAGATTTCAATCGGGTTGAGCCTTCAGGCGGCCGCCGTCATCGGGCTGCTGCTCTCCTTCCTCTGCTGGGTTCTGGTGGCCATCGCGACTCCAGCGCCAGTTTTTCTTACGGGAGTGGCGCTGAACCAGGCCCGATCTCTCCACGGGCGAACCTTGGACGACAGCGATTCACGCGTCGCCTAATTTTCAAGTGAATCGAGAAAAGGCCAGCCTCCGCGGGCTGGCCTTTTCTCTGCCTGGATCAGCTAGGGCTTCTGCGAATCCAGCCTGAGGCCGCCGGTCAGATCGCTCACCCGCTCGATGTGGTTTTCCCGGCACCATACCTGCAGTCCCTTGGCCAGGCGCTCGACGGCACGAGGATCGGCATACGAAGCTGTCCCTACCTGGACGGCTGTCGCACCGGCCAGCAGGAATTCGACAATATCTTCCGGGGTGGTGATGCCGCCCATTCCGATGACTGGAATCCTGACCGCCCTTGCGGCTTCCCACACCATGCGCATAGCGATTGGTTTGATGGCCGGGCCGGAGAGGCCTCCGGTGACATTTGCGATGCGCGGCCGGCGCGTCTTCACGTCGATGGTGAGCGAGACAAAGGTGTTGACCAGCGAGAGAGCGTCGGCGCCGGCAGCTTCGGAGACGCGCGCCATCTGCGCGATGGAGGTGACGTTGGGCGAGAGCTTGACGATCAGCGGCCGCCGGGCAAGCTTTTTGGCGCGAACTACCAGCTCGGCGAGCTGTGTGGGGTCTGCGCCGAATATCAGGCCGCCGTGCCGCGTATTGGGGCAGGAGGCATTCAGCTCATACGCAGCAATCCCGTCGGCGTCGTTTAGCTGTTCGACCACCGCAAGGTAGTCGTCCACGGTATAGCCGAAGACGTTCGCAATGCACGCTGTGCCTGAGTAGCGGCGGACGGCGGGCAGCTTCTCCTGGATAAAAGCCGGAGCCCCCATGTTCTGCAGGCCGATGGCATTGATCATGCCGGAGGCTGTCTCGATGATGCGCGGCGCCTCGTTACCGGCCATCGGTTCGCGCGAAAGGCCCTTGGTGACGAAGCCGCCGATTTTATCCAGCGACAGGATCTCCTCGAATTCGACGCCATAGCCGAAGGTGCCTGAGGCGGCGATGACCGGATTGCGCAGCTCCAGGCCGCACAGGCGCACGCGCATGTCGGGTTTCACTCGGGGTGGACGTCTCCCAGCGTGTCAGGCGCAGCAGCGCTCTTCGCGGTGCGACGAGGGCGGTGCGGTGTCTTGGGCGTCGCTGCCGTTTCGGGCGTGGCAGTCGCCGGCTTCAGGGCCTCGGTGAGGACATGCCCGACTGCGGCCGACGGCTGATTCACACCTAGCAGTGCGGCAAACGTCGCAGCGAAATCGACCGGCGCGGCACGCTGGTAGTAGATGCCGGGCTGAAAGGGCGCACCGTAAAAGCCGAGCGGCACGTGCCGGTCATACGCCCAGGCGCTGAAGTGTGTGGTGCCTGTGCCCGCGGCATTGCCGTTCATCTGATAGGCGGGAGGAACCAGCATCACGTACCAGCCGCCATTCGGGCTATAGCTGTGCGCGATGCGCTCGCCAAATTCGTCGGGCGGCAGGTTGCCGGAGGCAAGCTGCACGCGGGTATAAACCTCAACAAGAGACGGATCTGGTGCAACCTTGCTGGACGGCGGCTGCAGGGCCTGCGGTGTCGCGGGCGGCTGTGGCTGCTCCGCCGCTTCCTCCGCCTGCTGCTGTGCTGCGGTCTTGCGCTGCTGCCTGGTGTGCGGCGCGGGCTTGGGCGGGGCGGTCTCGACTACTGGGGGCGGCGTTCCGACTGGGGGATGAATGGGTGGCTGCGCCGGCAGCGAGCTGACGATTGCGGGAATCGCGGCCGTAATTGCGTCCTCCGCCTCCTGCTCATTGATGCCGGCACGCTCGAACGCCGGCTGGTTGAGCTGGATGTACGGCAGCTCCTGATGGGTCAGCAGGTACTCGATCTTCTCGCCCGGAGAGAACTTGCCGTTCATCGCGTCGTTAAGGCCGGTGATGAGCTTCGGAATGTCCCATGTGGCGGAATCCATACCGAGCGATGCTGCCTGCTCCGGCGTGGACGCGACACCATGGTCGGCAGAGAGCGCAATCCAGACATTCGCGAGGCCGCCGTCGACGTTCTGATCGAGCCATGTAAAGAAGCCGTCGAGCTGCTGGTCCAGCTGCTCCACCATGTTGTGCATCTCTGGTGAATCCGGACCGACCCGGTGGCCGAGTCCGTCATTGGCAGAGAGCGAGATGCTCAGCATGTCGCTGGTGGGATGATGCCCAAGCTGCTCGCCGGTAACGAGAGCCTTCGCGAAATCGAGCTCGTAATCATTTCCGGCAGGCGAAACATCGACCTGGTTAAAGAAGTTGTTCTGCGCATCGCCGTGCGCCTCATCGAGCGCCTGCTGCGCGCGCGGGCCGGCGTTGAATGTGGTGGCCCAGTCGGGTAACGCGTTCTGATAGAACGTGGAAGTTACGAAGACGCCGCTCTTCGGATCGATCCAGTACGCCGCGTTAGCCGAGCGCCCCACGGGCAGAATGGCGGCGCGGTCTTTCAGCGATATGCCGAAGACCTTCGACTGGCCGACGGTCGCAAGACGCAGCTCATCGCCGAGTGTCGATGCGCGCTCATTGCGCGGCGAGTCGCCGGTCTCATCCCCCGCGTTGAGCAGGCCGACAATTTTGTAGCGCTCGTCTTCCACCGAGGTGATGGGCCGCTTGCTGTTGCGGCTGAGGTCCCACCACTCGTTTGAGTTGATCCCGTGCCCATCCGTATAGGCGCCCGTGCCGAGCGTCGCGTGCCCGGGCGCAGTCTTGGTGTTCGCGTAGTCGTAGTAGCAGTTAGGGAAATACGCGCCGTGATCTAGAAAGAGCCGGAAGCCGTGCTGCGCCTTCAGGTCCGCCCGGTATCGCTCCAGATAGTCTTCGCGGAACTGATCGATCACCACCAGCACCACCAGCTTCGGTTTGCCATCGTAGGCGGAGGCGCTGGCGGGAACGGCGGGTAGGACGATGAGCAGGGAAGCGAGCGAGAGGCAGCAGAGACGCCGGTGCATTTCCATAGGCGTCTCCCAGTATCGCAAAAAGGCCGTCAGAGCGGAGACTGATCGCCGCGGGGCTATTTGGCGCTGCGTTCAAGCATGTGGAAGCCGAAGGTCGGCCCACGGCCGCGGATCACAGCCAGGTCGATCCACAACATCGCCATCGCCTCCAGATACCGCGCATTGCGCAGCGGTCCCGCGTCGAATGGGCGCAGCCCCGTCGCTGCAATCAGCGGAACTACAGCGGCCTTGGCCGCGTCATCATCCCCGCAGTAATAGCCATCGGCCTGCAATCCGACGAAGGTCGCGTCGCCCAATAATCCGGCGCCGATTGTGTTGAATGCCTTCACGAAGCGTGCGCGGGGCGCCAGTTGTTGCAGCTTCTCCATTGCCGAAGTGGTTCCCCCGAATTCCATTCCTTCAAGTGTCGGAAGCACCGGATTCGTGGAATCCACCACGATTTTGCCGCTTAGATCACCGCAGGAGGTCAGCGCATCCTTGACTGCAGGCCACGGAACAGCGAGCACAATCACTTCTGCTGCGCTTGCAATCTCCTTAGCCGGCCCGGTGCTGACACCCGGAATCTGCTTCGAGGTCGAACCCTCACGGACGGCAACGCTCACAGTGTGTCCTGCGTTGCTCCACAGCCGCGCTAACGCGCCACCCACATTACCTGCTCCAACGATCGCGATGTTTGTCATACTCCCGGTATATTTCACATCGAAGGGGCAGCACAATCAGGCACAAAAAAGTGACCTGCCGGCAGCATGTACTTTTAACCAGGAGGTAAACGAGTGCAGATTGAAGAGTGCCCTGTGAGCGCCACGCTCGAAGTCATCGGCGGAAAATGGAAACCGCTGATCCTCTGGGCGCTGAAGCAGGGACCGCATCGCTTCAACGAACTGCGCCGCAAGGTTCCCGGGGCTTCCCAGAAAGTCCTGACAGAGCAACTCCGCCAGCTTGAACGCTCCGGCATTATCGAGCGGCGTACGCTTCCCGATGCGCGCGCACACACGGAGTATCGCCTCAGCGCTTATGGCATCACGCTGCGGCCTGCCTTGGCCGGACTAGCCAAATGGGGTGAGCAGCATCGCAAACGCCCCGCACCGCGGCCCTGAATCAGTGCTTCTGCTCCAGTGTGGCCGCATATGCTGCGACAAAGGCGTCCAGCGCCGAGCTCTGGCTGCCCGCGTTCTCAGCGTCGAACGGGCCTGACCAAACCTGCCCGAGGGCGTTGCTGGCATCGCGCGAGTGGTTCCAGATGCTCTCCGCATTTGTGACTGCAAAGGTGTCGTATCTCGAGCTTGGCGCGGCAAAGTTCAGCGCCATCAGGTTACGCGCAAAGATGCCCTTGAATTGCACGCCATCGGCGCCGCAGTTCGGCTCGCAGGTGTCGTGCAAAACGCCATTGCTGTCAGTCAGGTGTGTGAGTGCGGCATCCGCGATGGTCTGCGCGGTCTGGAGCAGTTGAGGCGAGTGCTGCGCCCGGTTCAATTCCACCAGGCCGCCGAGGACCACGCCCTGGTTGTAGGTCCAGGTATTCTGCCCGTTGTTCTTGCAGGTGGCGAGATTAAGGCCGTCGTTGATGAGGTTCTGGCTGTTGATCATGCCGGACTGCTGGAACCATGCCCACTCCTTGTTGGCCCAGGCAAAATAATTTGCGCGATCGGCCGGGGCGGCGCGGTTCGCAAGGTGCGCGGCGACGGAGAGAAAGAGCTCGTTCGCGATCGCGTTTTTGTAGGTCTTGTCCTTGCTCCACCAGATGCCGCCGCCGCAGGTCGAGTCCCACCCACCGCTCATATCGGCGAAGATCGAGGAGGCCATGTCGAGGTACTGCTGCGTGTGCGTGAGATCGTACGCGCCAATCCACGCCAGCGCCCACCAGCCCTCGTCGTCGTAGTAGTTGTTCAGAAACCCGCTGTTTGTCTTTTGTGCCTGCTGGAAGCTGTTCGCGAAGACGCTGTTGTAGCTGACAGTATGCGCCACCAGCGAGTAGTCGGCCAGCATCGTCAGCACATTTGCGGAGTTCCACCAGCCGGTGGTCTGGTAAAGGCCGCTCGATTGTGTGTACCAGGTTTGAAGTTTGTCGATGCCAGCCAGTGTCTGCTTTTGGATCTGCGGAGGCGGCGATGTGTGGGCGGCGGTTTGCGCATACGTGCTCGCGCACAAAGCGGCGAGAGTAATAACGATATACAGGCGAGGGCTGCGAAGCATCGGGGGAGGCTCCTGGGTTTGAAAATCCCGCTGCCCGCCACCCTAGTTTGACCGCTCGTGCGTGTCAAACGCTTGCGATGAAAACCGAACGATCGGCGACAGAGCTCTCGTCCACTCAGGCCGCCTTCTGTGCCGGATTGCTCGCCCCATCGAGCCGGGCGATTGCTTCCGCCGGCAGCTTCAGACGCGTTGCTTCCGCCAGATCGTTGAGTTGGTCGAGCGAGGTCGCGCTGGCGATGGGCGCGGTGATGGCCGGCTTTGCGATCAGCCACGCGAGAGCGATGCGTGCCTGTGTCGAGTGCAGATCCGCTGCCACGGCGTCCAACGCGTCGACTACCGCAAAGCCACGATCGTTCAGATACTTCTCCACCATCTGCCCGCGCGCCTTACCGGCGGCATCCTGCTTCGACCTATATTTGCCGGTCAGAAAGCCCGCGGCGAGCGAGAAGTAGGGAATCACGCCAATGCCATACGCCTCCACGACGGAAAGCAGGTCGCTTTCAAACGCGGACCGCTCGACCAGCGAGTAGTTGGGCTGCAGGCACTCGTAGCGCGCAAGATTGTTCTTCTGGCTGATGTCGATGGCTTCCCTCAGCCGCGCGCCGGAGTAATTGGATGCGCCAATCACACGCACTTTGCCCTGGTCAACCAGCGTGTCGAGGGCGCTCAGCGTGTCTTCGAGCGGCGTCTCCTTGTCGTCGGTGTGCGCCTGGTACAGGTCGATGTAGTCGGTCTGCAATCGGCGCAGGGAGGCCTCGACGGCCTCGGGGATGTACTTCCTGCTGAGACCCTTCTTGCCGTCGCCCATATCGAAACCGAGCTTGGTGGCCAGCACCACCTGACTGCGCCGGCCGGAGCGCGCGAACCACCTTCCGAGCACCGTCTCCGACTCGCCGCCCTGGTGTCCGCTAACCCAGCGCGAGTAGACATCCGCCGTATCGACGAAATTCAGCCCGGCATCGAGCGCCGCATCGAGCAGACGAAACGATTCCCGCTCATCCACCGTCCAGCCGAAGACGTTTCCGCCCAGGCAGAGCACCGGCACCTGCAAGGGCGATTTGCCAATCTGTCGCTTCTGCATTGAAAAGGCTCCTTATGCAATGGATGCGGCCCGATGACAGAAGGAAACCGTTGTGCCATCCGAAAGCTGGGATCCCGGATATTCCGGTAGCATAAGGAAATATGCACGATCTGCAATTCGTCAGGGCCAACCTCGCGCTGGTTGAGGAGAAGCTGGGCGCACGCGGGCAGGATCCCGCCTCGCTGCTGGGCAACTTCGCCAGCCTGGATGGCGAGCGCCGCGAGCGTATCACGGAAGCGGAGACGCTGAAGGCGCGCCGCAACGCGTTGAGCGAAGAAGTAGGCCGCAAGAAGCGCGCGAAAGAGGATGCGAGCGTGCTGATGGAAGAGACACGCGAGATAAAGGAAAAACTCGAATCGCTGGACGCTTCCGCCACCGCGCTGGACGACGAACTCCGCGGCATTCTTGCGAGCATCCCTAACCTGCCGCACGATTCTGTCCCGGCCGGTACATCCGAACACGACAACGTGGAGCAGAAGCAGTGGGGTACCAGGCCGCAGTTTGATTTCGCGCCGCGATCCCACTGGGAACTGGGTGAGGCGCTGGGCATTCTCGATCTGGAACGCGCGGCGAAGCTGTCCGGTGCACGCTTCGCCGTCTACTGGGACCAGGGCGCGCGTCTGGAACGCGCGCTGGCAAACTTCATGCTGGACATCCACACCCGCGAGCATGGCTACCGCGAAGTGCTGCCGCCGGTGATGGTGAACAGCCGCTCGCTATTTGGCACCGGCCAGCTTCCCAAATTCGCGGACGATCTGTTTCGCTGCACCGATGCGGAAGGCTTTACCCCGGGGCAGTACCGCGACAATGACCACTGGCTTATACCCACCGCGGAAGTTCCGGTGACGAATCTCTATCGCGACGAGGTGCTGGACGACGCTGCGCTCACCATCTCGCTGACCGCGTACACGCCATGCTTCCGTTCTGAAGCCGGCTCTTATGGCAAGGACGTGCGCGGCATCATTCGCCAGCATCAGTTCCAGAAGGTGGAACTGGTGAAGTTCACTCGGCCCGAAGATTCCGAGGCCGAGCATGAGAAGCTGACGCGCGACGCGGAAAGCATTCTGGAACGGCTGAACCTGCCCTATCGCCGCGTTCTGCTGTGTGCGGGCGACATGGGATTTTCGGCATCCAAGACATACGACCTCGAGGTGTGGCTGCCGGGCCAGGGGCTTTACCGGGAAATCTCCTCCTGCAGCAACTTCGAAAGCTTTCAGGCGCGGCGGGCGAATATCCGCTATCGTCCGCAGGGAAAGACTAAGACCGAGTTTGTTCATACGCTGAACGGCAGCGGCCTGGCTGTCGGGCGTACCTGGCTGGCGATTCTGGAGAACTATCAGCAGGCCGACGGGTCGATACGGGTGCCGGAGGCGCTGGTGCCCTACATGGGTGGAGAGACGAAGATCGAAAGACGGAGTAGCAACACACAATGAAGACACTGAAGAGCTATTTGTTCTGGACCTATCAGCGGGGCAGTTTTCACTACGATGTCATGGTGACGCTAATCCTGCTGTTCCTCTTTGTCTCGCCGCGCTTCATCAATTTCCACGATCGGCCGGAGGAAACAACCTCGCGCGGGCATGGCGTGCTGGTGCATGCCGGGCCGAATGGGAAATTTACCTTTGAAGTGGGCGCCGATCAGGTCCCGGAGACCTCGGACGCGAACAAGCTCCGCACGGAGCTCGAATCGAGCATCGCACCTATAGCGGGCGCTATTTCCATAGACCGCTGGCAGGAGCAGAGAGATTCCAGCGGACGCGTGGAGAGCTACAAAGTCTGGGCACGGCGCTAGGCGATAACGAGAGGAACGAGGATGAAGCCATTCGTATTCGTATCCGTTGCAGCAGCATTGAGCTGCCTTATAGCTCAGGCGCAAAACTGCGACGTCACCAAAGTGCTGGCGCAGATGGACGCGGCTTCCGCGAAGTTCCAGAGCACGCAGGCGGATTTCAAGTGGGATGTGCTGCAGTCGGTGGTCAATGAGCACGATGTTCAGACCGGCAGCATCTACTTCGAGCGACATGGCGCGTCGACCTCCATGGCCGCCTATATCAAGACACCTGGGGCGAAGTCCGTCTTCTTCGACGGCAGCACGCTCACGCTGCTGCAGCCGGAGATCAAGCAGGAGACGCTGTTCAGCGCCGGATCGAACCGCGGCCAGTATGAAAGCTTTCTCACGCTGGGCTTCGGCGGCAGCGGCAAAGACCTCGAAAGCAATTGGACTGTTACCTGCCAGGGCATGGAGCCGATTGACGGAGTGCAGACGGCGAAGCTGGAACTGAAACCGAAACAGCAGGGCGTCGCCAACACCTTCTCGCATGTGACGGTGTGGATCGATCCAGCGCGCTCACTGAGCCTGAAGCAAATCTTCTACGAGCCATCGGGTGATAACCGGACCGCGACGTACACCGGCATCAAATACAACACGAAAGTTCCCGCAGATATCTTCAAACCGAAGGCTAGCGGCTACAACGTCATCCGGAAGTAGCGGCATCGGTTTCACGCGCCGTGGGCGACGCAAAGACGACGGCAGCCAGGATGCAGAGCATGGGGAAGACTTCTACCGTGTAGCGAGCCTCCGGTGCCTCGATGGTCGCGAGCAGCAGGCTGCGCAGCACGCAATAAAGTACGATCGCAGCGACCAGCAAAGTAGCGCGCCACCGCAGCCGCCATGCTCCCCAGGCAGCCAGCACAAGATAAGCCAGATTCAGCGCCGCGTAGCCGGTTGCGAACTCCGTCTCCGCATTGTGACGGTCGTACTGCCACCAGCGCAGCTCGATGTTCAGCATCTCGGTGCGCGGACGCAGCCACATATCCAGCATGCGCAGCAGCGGCAGTTCCACATAGCTGCGCGGGGTATGCGTACGCTCCCGCTCGGCTGCCAATGCGTTGAAGCGCGCGTCGATGGCCGGCGTGACGGTCGTGGTTTCGTTGTAGGCATCAAAAATCTCTGCCGTCTGGTCGCGCTGGGCCGGCGAATCGAAGGCGCGAGGGGGAAGCAGGTTCACGTCCAGAGGCGCGCTGTCCACGTTCCAATAGATATCTGACGTGGAGGCGAAATCGACCGCCCAGGTTTTCATCCAGCGTTGGAAGCCCGGCGCAGTGAACTCTCCGGGATCGGTAGCGTATCGCGGCGCCAGCGGCTCAAAGACGTGAAAGGTGCGCAGATTGCGGGCTGTCCAGAAGAGGAAGGGAATTACCGAGAGAATGCCGGCAGCGAATGCGAGACGAACAGCGCGAACACGCCCTAGCGAAGGTGATCCGAGAAAACTCCGGTTCGCGAGAAGGATGATCGCAACCACGCTCGCAACCGCCAACAGAGCGCCATCGGGCCGCAGCAGAGTGGCATAGCTCCAGGTCAGCGCCAGCAACAGGCATGGCTTCCATCCCGGCTGCCGCTGCAGCCAGACGAGTGCCGCGCACCCAGCCGCAATACAGAAGATGGAGAGCGTCTCGCTCAAGGGCGCCGCGACGTAGTTCGCCGTGAATGGGCACAAGGCCGCTAGATATAGCGCCCACATACCGGCGCGCTCACCGGCAATCACGCGTGCCGTCCAACCAACAATCAGCGCCGACAGCAGGTCGATTGCTACCTGCAGATACAGGACGGCGCCATAATGGTCCCCGCCGAAGATACGAAAGCACACGGCCAGGAACAGCGGATAGCCGGGCAGCCGGATCAGCGTGGGATGAACGGCCGCACCGGCCGCGGAGTATTCGGTGCGGCCGTAGACGCCGTGAAGCAGCCAGTTCTTGGCTATGTCTCCATAAACAAGGCCATCGCCATTCACCTGCGGAAAGTGCCACAGGAACCAGAGGCGCAGCCACGTACCCAGGCCGAGAGCGAGCAGCACGAGCGCAATGGCAAGGCAGGATCGTCGCATTGCTACGCATCATACAGAGTGAGAAGAACGGTTTGGCCGTGCGCAGTATGCGCTGTACTCTTTACCTAACCTGATGAACCGCCAGATCTTTTACGATCCCGAACGAAAGCGCTGGAAGCGACTGCGCCGCGTGCTGGATCTGGCGGCCGTGGTGTCCACGCTTCTGCTGGTGGCTTTCTTTCTGGGTGTGATTCATCGGGAGCAGCTACCCGACCTGCTGCTGCCGCAACAGAAGCGGAACTACAAGGCAGTCAAGGGGCGGCAGACCGCCGAGTCGCGCCGGGCCGCACTGCGCGCCGCGCGCCGGCGGACGACGAATCGCAAGGCCTCCGAAGTGCCTCTGAATGCTGGCGAGGGTCTGCGGGCGTCCTTCTACACGGATGACAATCCCGCCAGCTATTCATCGCTCAAGCAGCACATCCATCAGATCGATATGCTCTTCCCAGTCTGGTTGAACGTGAATGACGCCAGCGGGAATGTGGTTGGGGCGGTCTCCGAGGCACCGGCGCACACCTACCGCATTGTTGATGACAAGGGCATCGTGCACGGCGTCGATCCCGCCAACAAGGTGCAGCAGGCCATCACCAACGCGCACGAAGATACTGAAATCTTCCCGCTTATCCGCAACTACAACATCCTCACGGGCGTGTGGGACCCGGTCATCGGCGCCGTTCTGAACGACCCCAAGGCGCGGGCCAATATGGAGCGCCAGCTGGACAAGTTCCTTGCCGCCAATCCAAGCTATCGCGGCATCTCGCTCGATTTCGAAGAGGTTCCGGACGATGCCCAGGCCGGATACCAGGCCTTAATGGCCGAGCTGTACGACGACTTCTCGAAGAAGAATCTGCGCCTCTACATTAACGTCCCAACCGGCACCGATAAGAAGATGCTGGCGTTCGAGGGTGCGCATACAGACGGTATCGTGCTGATGAACTATGACCAGCACGAGAACACTTCGGCGGCCGGCCCGATTGCCGCACAGGACTGGTTTGAGAACAACCTGCAGCGCGTGCTGCAGATCGTGCCCAAGCAGAAGCTAATCTGTGCAATTGGCAATTACGCATATAACTGGACAGTGCCGCTGCCGGATGCGAAGGGCCATGCTTCGCAAAAAGTCCTCGACGTCGATTCATCCAGCGTGCAGGATGCCTGGCAGGCGGCGAGCGATTCTGAATCCGATCTCTCGTTCGCCGGCGACGAATTGAACCCGCACTTCGCGTACGACGACGAAGACCAGCATGTGCGGCACCAGGTATGGCTGCTGGATGCGGTGACGGCCATGAACGAGATGCGCGCCGCACGACAGATGGGTATACAGACCTACGCGCTATGGGCGCTCGGCACCGAAGACCCGTCTATCTGGAATATCTGGGACAAGCCCAGCACGCCCAGCGCACAGACCACGCTCGAAAAAATTCAGCCCGGCGGCACCATCAATCAGGACGGCTATGGCGACATCCTGCGCATCACCAGCGTGCCGCATCCCGGCTCGCGCACCATCGACATGGATGCCGAAAACCAGACCGCGACCGATGAGCACATGCATGACTATCCGCAGGCGTATTCCATCGAGTACTACGGCTATCACCCGGACAAGGTCGCGCTCACCTTCGACGACGGCCCGGACCCAAAATGGACGCCGAAAATTCTCGACATCCTGAAGGCCAGGCATGTCAAAGCCGCGTTCATGGTCATCGGCGAGCAGGCGCAGGACAACGTCGGCCTGCTGCGCCGGTATATCCGCGAAGGCCATGAGATAGGTAATCACACCTACACCCATCCCGATATCAGCGAGATCCCCGCTCGGCAGGTGCAGCTCGAGCTCAATTTGACCGAGCGCCTCTTTGCCAGCAAGCTTGGCATCAAGCCGCTCTACTTCCGGCCGCCCTACTCGATTGACCAGGAGCCCGACACCAACGATCAGGCGGCGCCCGCGTATCACATCCAGCAGATGGGTTACACCATCATCGGCGACAAGATCGACACCGACGACTGGAACGAGCATCCGCGCAAAAGCCCGCAGGAGATCAGCTGGTCGGTGATGGAGCAGTTGCGCATCATGAAGACGAAACCGCAGTTCCGCGGTTCGATCATCCTGATGCACGATGGCGGCGGGGATCGTGCGGCGACAGTAGCAGCATTGCCCGTGCTCATTGATACGCTACGGGCGCATGGCTACCAGATCGTGCCGGTATCGGAGTTGATGGGCAAGACCACGGCGGAAGTGATGCCGCCGCTCACTCCGAACCAGCGTTGGCAGGCGCGTGTCGACTCCGTTGCGTTCAGCATGTTCGCCTTCATCGGCCGCTTCATAGTGTTGATTTTCTTCATCGGCGACGTGCTGATGAGCGTACGACTCGTGCTGATCGGACTTTTTGCGCTCGTCGATCGCATTCGCCATCGAAAGATTCCCGATGTACCGGGCGGCTTTGCGCCGCATGTGGCCGTACTCATTCCGGCCTTTAACGAGGAAAAAGTCATCGTGCGGACGATCCGCTCGGTGCTCAATTCGGACTACGAAAACCTGCGCGCGATTGTGATCGACGACGGTTCCTCTGATCGCACCTACGACCTGGCCTGCGAGTCCTTCCGCGACGAAATCGGGACAGGTCGACTGCAGGTCCTCAGCAAGCAGAACGCGGGCAAGGCTGAGGCCCTGAATTACGCTGTCGATCGAATCACGGAGAACTACTACATCGGGATCGATGCCGACACCGTGATTGCGCGCGACGCGGTTTCGAAACTCGTCGCCCACTTCGCAGACCCGCGTGTCGGTGGAGTGGCAGGCAACGCCAAAGTCGGCAACAAGGTGAATCTCTGGACGCGCTGGCAAGCCCTCGAATACATCACCAGCCAGAACTTTGAGCGTCGCGCGCTGGATCTGTTTAACGTGGTCACGGTTATTCCAGGCGCCATCGGAGGATGGCGCACTGAGGCAGTGCGCCGTGGCGGAGGCTATCCCATCAACACGGTGGCGGAAGACGCCGACCTCACCATGAACCTGCTCGAGCAGGGTTATAAGGTCATCTATGAAGACCAGGCGCTCGCATTCACCGAAGCGCCGGTCGATGCGAAGGGCCTTATGCGCCAGCGCTTCCGCTGGTCCTTCGGCACGCTGCAGGCCGTCTTCAAGCATAAGCAGGCATTTACCAAGAACCGTGCCATGGGCTTCTTCGCGCTTCCCAACATCCTCATCTTCCAGATATTGCTGCCTCTCGTCTCACCACTTATCGACTTGATGTTCATCTACGGAACGATCGAGTATCTCCTCGATCGGCATTTCCATCCGGAGACGGCGAACGCCGCAGGCTTTGAGAAGCTGCTGGCCTACTTCCTTACATTCCTAGTCATCGATTTCGTAACCTCGGCGCTTGCCTTTTCGCTCGAGCGCAGACACCCGGCCAAGCGCGGCGATGGCTGGCTGCTCTTCCACATTTGGCTGCAGCGCTTTGCTTACCGGCAAGTCTTCTCGATCGTGCTGTTCAAGACCATCAAGCGCGCGATTGACGGCAGGCCCTTCAACTGGGATAAGCTTGAACGGACGGCGAAGATGTCAAAGCAGGCGGAAAAGATTGCTGCGGGAACGTAAGTCATCAAACCCACTCGCCCTTGCGCATCAGCGGCTCAGTTCCCCCCGTCGCCGTAATGCCGTTCAGATCGATCTCGCCTGAGCCAATCATCCAATCCACGTGGATCAGGCTGTCGTTTGCGCCTTTCTCGGCCAGCGCTGCCGTATCCATCGTTTCGCCGCCGTGAATGCAGGTGCTGTATGCCTGTCCGAGCGCAATGTGGCTGGCCGCATTTTCATCGAACAGCGTATTGGAGAAGAGCAGGCCGCTCTTCGCGATCGGGGAAGAATGCGGCACCAGGGCCACTTCGCCCAGCCGGCTTGCGCCTTCATCGGTCTCGAGCATCTTGCGCAGCACCGCCTCGCCTTCGGTCGCGTGCGACTCCACGACACGGCCGCCTTCAAACCGAACCCGGATGCCGCTGATCAGTGTGCCCTGATACGAGAGCGGCTTGGTGCTGGTCACCATGCCTTCGACGCGCTGGCAGTGCGGCGTGGTGAAGACCTCTTCCGTCGGAATATTTGGGATGCACGCAAGGCCGTTGCCGGCCGTCGTGCCGCCGCCCATCCACACATGATCGTCAGCCAGGCCGACGCGCAGATCGGTTTCCGGCCCGCGGAAATGCAACGCGCTGTAGCGTCGCCCGTTCAGGAGTGCGGCGCGCTTGCGCAGCCCGTCGTCATGCGCGCGCCATGCCGCCACCGGATCGGCTGCATCGACGCGTGAAGCGGCAAAGATGGCGTCCCACAGCTTCGCCATTGCAACGTTCTCAGCCTCGCCCGGAAAGACAGCGGCAGCCCACGCCGGTGTAGCCGCCGCGACGATTGTCCAGTTGATCGCATGCCGCGTAATCAACTCCATTGCCGGCCGGCTCGCCTTGGAGGATGCGCGGTTCGCGCGGCCCACCTTCTCCGGATCTTCCTTCGCCAGCAGCGCCGGATTCGCGCCGGCCACCGCCATCCGCGCCACGTTGCTGCGGAAGGCCTGTGCAATCCCATCCTGCAGCCAGGTAGCGGCGGTATCGAAGCTCGCGCCGGGCGCGTAGCGAAAACGCGCCAGCGTAGCCTCGTCATCGCTGTAGAACGTGGTCACCAGCGAAGCGCCTGCGCGATAGGCATGCTCGGTGATGCGGCGCACCAGCGGCAGCGTGTCCAGCGAGGCGGTGATCAGCAGCTCCTGCCCTCGCGCCAGTCCCAGGCCGACCTCTATTGCGACTGCGGCCAACCGGTCCAGCCGCGCGGCGTGGGTCGTGCTTGAAGGAACGGCGGGGGCGACTGCTGTACTCATGCTGGATTCTCCTTGGCTTTCGATAGCGTTCGCCGCTGAGGACTGGGCCACTCCTGTAGCATACGTCCATGCTGAACCGACGCGCATTCCTCGGTGCTTCCGCGGCAGCTCTGCCCCTCCTCGCCAGCCTCGCCTCCGCCGAACAGGGCGATCATCTTCCAAGCGGCGTGCTCAATCCCGCGAGCGCAAAGCTGACGCACCAGAGCTTCGGAGATGTTCGCATCTACTTCGATGGCTCGACGGAATTGCTTCACTCGTTGACCGTCGGGAGTGTTGCCTTGAAACCCGGTATGGAGCCGCATCCGCCACATCAGCATCCCGAGGAGGAGATCATGCTGGTGACTGAAGGCGCAGGCAGCATCCTCGTCGAAACTGAAACGCATCCCGCAGGTCCGGGCTCGATGATGTATTGCTCCGGCGGCCGGCTTCACGGCATCAAGGCTGGTCCTGAAGGGCTTACCTTCTACTACTACAAATGGAAGGCCTGAGCTGCGCGGCGAAGACATCTCTTCACTTGCTACAATCCGCTTACCGTCGGCCCAAGCCATCTAGGAGCTGCTTCCATGTCCGAGTCGTTCTCCGCCCCCGAGTTCTTCGCCGCACTCGATGCTCGCATCGCCCGCTACGATCTGCTGCAGCACCCCTTTTATCAAGCATGGTCGAAGGGCGAACTCACGCGCGAGGAGCTGCGTGAGTACGCGTCCGAATACTGGCACCACGTCTCGGCTTTTCCGACCTACCTCAGCGCGCTGCACACCCGCCTGGAAGATGCGCCGCTGCGCCGCACCATCCTCGAGAACCTGGCCGACGAAGAAGGCTTGCCGGCCGGCCGTCCCCATAGCGATCTATGGATGGACTTCGCCGCCGGGATGGGAGCGGGCTCGTCTGACGTACGCGGGCGAGCGCCGCAGCCCGAGACTGCCGCACTGATCGAGCACTTCCGCACTGCGATGCAGGCTGCTCCGGCATCTGCCCTGGCCGCGCTCTACACGTATGAGTCGCGGGTCCCGGCCATTGCGCGTACGAAAGCCGAGGGGCTGAAGCAGCACTATAGCGCCGACATGGCCACTTCTCGCTACTTCGCATTGCATGAGGTCGCCGATGTATACCACGCGAAGGTGTGGCGTGATGCCATCGAGACCGACCTGACTGCGCATCCTGAACGGGCCGATGCTGCACTCGACGCGGCGGAAGTCACGGCAGCCGCGCTGTGGGAGACGCTGAGCGGCATCGAGCGTCAACGCCAGCAATCCCGCATGACCGCGGTTTGAAACACCAATGGGCGGCCTGCGCAAACTGCCGTCCGCCAATCGTACTGACGATTTTCGATCCGTCTGCATCGATCTTTGATGTAGACTGCGGCCACTCTCCGTGCGCATCAAGACGCTGACATCTGCCGGTGCGCCGCCTATTGGTATGTCTGCCGACAATCATCCGCCGCGTCTACTGGTCACTGATGCCGATGGCACGCATGCGCATCCGTTGCTGCACTTTCCCTTCACTCTGGGCCGCAGCAGCGAAAGCCATCTCTGCATGGCGCACGCGCAGGTCTCGCGGCAACACGCCAGCATCGAATCAGAGCCGGATGGCCTCTATCTTCGCGATCTCGGCAGCCGTCACGGCACGCTGCGCAACGACGAGCGCATCGAGCGGGTCCGGCTCCGTTCCGGCGACCGCATCGCGCTCGGCCACCCCTCGGTAGCGCTCGTCTTTATGGACGACACGGCGGCGGACGAGCCGTTTGCGGCCGGGTCGAGCACGGTCACTGGCACCCGCGAGCTGTTGCAGCGCGCATCGGGCCAAGTCAGCGGATCGGATCTTGAAAAGCTCTCTTTATTTTTGGAAGCGGCCAAGCGCTTCAACGGCACGCAGGTGCTCGACGATGTGCTCAGCACCATGATTGAGTACGCGCTGCGACTCACCTGCGCGGAGCGCGGGTTCGTCTTTCTCGGCGACGATGTGGCATCGCTGCGGCTGCGCATCGGCCGTGCCAGCGATGGCTCTGCTCTCGAGGACGACTCGAAGATCTCGCGCTCCATCGTCCGCGACGCCGCATACTCCGGCCTCGACTACATATTGGGCGACGCCACAGGCGAAGGCGCGGCCATCGGGCGCGAAAGCATCATCGCCCACGATCTGCGAAGTGTCATCGCGATTCCGCTTCGCCGCCGAAGTTCAGGCACGCTGCTCGGCCTGCTCTACCTGGACAGCCGACTGCAGTCCTGCAATTTGAGCACCGTGAGCCGGGAGATTCTGCACGCCATCGCGACCGAAGCCGCGACGCTGGTGGAAAACGCACGGATGCTGGAAGCCGAGAAGGCCGCGGCCCTGATGCGCAAGGAGATGGAGATTGCGGCGTCCATTCAGCAGCGCATCATCGCGAGTGATCTTCCCGTCGTGCCCGGCTTTGCGCTCAGCGCGCGCACCTTGCCGTGCGCGGAGGTCGGCGGTGACTTCTACGACGTGATCTGCACCCATGACGACGGCATCGTAGACGGCTGCGTGGCTATTGTGGCGGATGTCTCCGGGAAGGGAATGCCCGCGGCGCTGCTGGCCTCCATCGTGCAGGGCATGATGTATGCACAGATCAACAGCGGCGCTTCTCTGGTGGATGCTGTTAGCGCTGTCCATGCATTTCTCTGCGCTCGCGTTTCGGGCACCAAGTACGTGACGCTGGTTGCGCTCCGCTGCCGGCGCGATGGTTCGGCCGAGCTGGTCAACGGCGGCCACATCCAGCCGCTTCTCGTCGAGCCGGATGGCCGCTTGCGCATCATCGAGGGCGGCGACATGCCGGTCGGCATGATTCCCGAGGCTAACTTCCACGCGATTCCTCTTACCATTCCGGCAGGCGGCCGAGTGGTGCTGTTGAGCGATGGCGTGAGCGAAGCAGAAAACGCTGCGGGTGAGGAGTTTACGATCTCAGAGTTCGAGCAATACCTTACAGGCAAAGACCCCATAGCCGCGGTCTTCAGCGCGGTAGACCGCTTCTGCGACGGCATCCCGCAGGCCGACGACCGCACCATGTTGACCATTGATCGTCTGGCTTGAGTACAGAGGGGCCCACATGAAACTGCTGCTCAAATTCAATCTCATCCTCATCACGCTGGCTGCGCTCGGACTTCTGGTCGTCGCCTTCGTTGCGCACAGCTTTCTCCGGCAGAATGCGCGCGCCCAGGTGCTGCAGCAGGCAGAGCTCATGATGGAGAGCGCCAGCTCCGTTCGCCGCTATACCTCGGACGAGCTCAAGCCGCTGCTTATGGGCAATCCGAAATATGAGCAGGAGTTTCTGCCGCAGACGGTACCTGCCTATGGCGCTACGACCACCTTCGCCAAACTACGCAAGCGGTTTCCCGAGTACACCTACCGCGAGCCCGCGCTGAATCCGACCAATCCGCAGGACCGCGCCGCAGACTGGGAAGCCGATGTGATCGAGCAGTTCCGCAACCATCCCAATGAACCTGAACTGATCGCCGAGCGCGCAACGCCCACCGGCATGGCACTCTACCTCGCACATCCGATTGTGAACCGCCAGCCCTGCATGCAGTGCCACAGCGAGCCGTCTGTCGCGCCAGCTTCCATGATTCGCAAGTACGGCCCGGATCATGGTTTCGGCTGGCAGTTGGGCGAGATCATCGGCGCGCAGATCGTATCTGTTCCGACCGCGGTGCCGGTCGACATCGCGAGTAATGCGTTTCACTCGCTGATGCTTTCGCTGGTCCTCGCATTCGCTGCGCTGATCCTAGCCACTAACCTCATCCTGCTCGTGCTCATCATCCGCCCGGTGCGCCGCCTCGCGCATGTTGCGAACCAGGTGAGCACCGGACAACTGGACGGAGCAGAGCTTCCCGTCCGCGGCAAGGATGAGATCGCGGAGTTGACAGCGTCGTTCAATCGGCTCTTTACAAGCCTGGCCAAAGCAATGCGTCTGCTGGGGTAATAACGCTTAGTACTGGCCGCTGATTCGTAGATGACTGTGGACTGCGGTCAGAAACTTCTGCCGGGCGGCCGGCGAAGCAATCTCCTGCGCCAGCGCGTCGCACATCTCGCGCAGGTTGGTCGTGCTGCTGGAGGCGCGGCGCACCAGTACCCCGGCAATCGGCCCGACATGCTCCGCGAGCTGGCGCGTGATCTCGCTTATCGACTCTGGACGATGTCCGCTTGCCGCCAGCCGCGATCCCGCTCCCGAAGGCGGCAACTGCGCCACCCGCACCTGCGACACGTCGCCAACTGGCGTCGCTCGCAATCCAACTTCCTTCAAGGCTTCGAGGAAAGCATCCGCCGACGGCCACCGTTCCCGCGGATTTTTCGCCAGCGCCTTCATCACTATTGCCGAAAGGGCGGAAGGGATTTTGGAATGAATTTCTGACGGCGATTTGGGCGCGTGCTGCAGATGAGCGGCAATCACCTGCACATGCGTCGTGCCCTCAAAGGGCAGCCGGCCGGTAATCATTTCGTACAGCGTGACGCCAACCGCGTAGATGTCCGAGCGGGCATCGTGCGGCTCTCCGGAGATGTGCTCGGGCGCGATGTAATGCATGGAGCCGACCAGCGCTCCGGTCGTCGTCAGGCGTTGATCGGGGCCGCTCAGGGCTCCCCCTAAAGCCAAACCGAAATCCAGCAGCTTTACCTCGCCTTTGGGCGTGATCATGATGTTCGACGGCTTGATATCGCGGTGAACGATGCCACGGCCATGGGCGTAGCGCAACGCCTCCAGCACCTGCCGTGTGTAGCGCAAGGATTCTTCAAGCGTGAGCCCCTTCGGCAGACGCTTGCCTAAGTCTTCGCCCTCGACGCACTCCATCACCATCACCAGCTCCTGTTCGTGTCGAAAGGCGGTGTGCAGCTTGGCGATGTTCGGATGGTCGAGCGTGGCCAGCAGGCGGATCTCGCGCACAAAGCGATCCATCATCTCCTGCGCCTGCGAGACGGAAGACGGACCGGCGCGTAGCAGCTTCATCGCTTCCATGCGGTCGGAGATGGTGTGGCGCACACGGTAGACCTCGCCCATGCCGCCATAGCCAAGCGTTCCGGCAATCTCGTAATCGCCGATGCGGGTTCCGGGTGCCCATGCCATCTGAGTAGTTATACCGTCCGAGCCGATCACTCGCGCACGGAATCTGCGGTGCTGGTTAGCAACCGGGAGCGGTCAATCCGCGGACCAGCCGCGAACTGAAGGCCATCACGCAGCACAGCGCCATGACGCAGAGCAGGATCGCCGTCAGTCCGGCATGCTGGCCCACAAAGCCAAGTCCCGGCGGGCCGGCGAGGAATCCCGCGTAGCCAATGCCGACCGTGATCGCGATGCCTGCGCCTGCCGGCACATTGGGCACGCGGCCGGCGGTGCGATAGATGATCGGCGATCCATTGGCAATCCCCGCGCCGACCAGCGCAAAGCCGAGCAGCCACCACAGTTCGTTCGTCATATGCTGCCAGCCGGTGGCGACGACCACCGCCAGCCCCGCCGCTGCCAGCAGGCCGCCCGCGAGCAACGTACGCTCTTCGCCCGCACGCTCGACGATTGAGTCGCCTGTCAGACGGCCCGCGACCATCAGGGCTGCAAAGATCGCATAACCATATCCGGAGACGCCCAGGCCCGCACCGCGCACCACGCGCAAATACAACCCACTCCAGTCCGCGATCGACCCTTCGCAGACCATCGAAACAAACGCAACCAGCCCCAGCAGCAGCAGACGCCCATGCGGCCGCAGCGGATGCGGCTGCTCGCGCAGTCCCTCTTCGGCTCGCGTAAACAGAACGGGCGTTGCGGCCAGGACCACCAGAGTGATCAATCCCGAAAAGCTGAGCACGACCACCGTCGCCGACACACTGCGCGACAGCACGAAGCTGGTAATGGCGGCACCGGCAAAGCTGCCGATGCTCCACATGCCGTGTAGGCGCGAAATGGTGCGCTCGCCAAGCTGTTCTTCGACTGCAATCCCTTGCGCGTTCATCGCGACATCCATGCTTGCGCCCGCAATGCCGAAGCACAGCAGCGCGAGTGCCATCAGCAGCACAGTCGGGGCAAGCACAACCGCGCTCAGCACGACAGGAAAGGCGATGCCGGCCACGCGGCACACGGCGCGGCTGCCCAGTTTCGCAGTCAGTCGACCGGCAAGCGGCATCGCGACGACTGCGCCGAGGCCGCTCGCCAGTAGCGTCCAGCCCAGCGACGCCGCGTCCAGATGCAGTTCGCGCGCGCGGTCCGGCACATGCGGCACCCACGCGCCCATCACGGTCCCGTTGGCCAGAAAATAAGCTGCCACGGCGCGCTGCGCAGCTTTCGCGCGAGGCAGCGCTGGTAAGGTCGAGCTGGACATTTCCTCTTAGAGTACGAGACTTCCGCACGCCGCGAGCCCGCCATAAGGTTGGATCCGCTAAGGTGAATCCAGATAACGTGAAGTCCAGGAGCAATCTTCATGCCTGAGTCACAACTGCATCTCTCCGCGCCTGCGGCCCGCGTGCTGGGCTCGCTGCTGGAGAAGGAAACCACCACGCCCGAGTACTATCCGCTCTCCCTTCTCACGCTGACCAACGCGTGCAATCAGCGCACCAGCCGCCATCCGGTCATGAGTCTGAGCGAGGATGAAGTCCGCCAAGCGCTTCATGAACTTGAGGATGTCGGTCTTGCCGCTCCAGTGCGTGGCACCGAGAGCCGCGTAGCGAAATACGCACACCACATTGGCGAGGTCTTCAATCTCCGTCGCGGCGAGCTCGCGATCGTATGCGTGCTCCTGCTGCGCGGTGCGCAGACTCCCGGCGAACTGCGCAGCCGCACCGAGCGCATTTACAGCTTCGCTGGAATGGACGAGGTCGAAAGCACGCTCGACCAGCTTGCCCGGCGCGAGCCGCCGCTGGCCCGAGCGCTGCCCCTAGAGCCGGGCTCGCGTGAGGTGCGCTATACACATCTGCTGTCGGCGGTCACAGGGGCAGAGCGGGATACAAGCAGCGATTCGTCATTCCGACCGGAGCGAAGCGAATTGGAGGGATCCGCTCTTCACCAGTCGAGCGAAAGCGGCAGAACGTCAGATCGCGTCGCCGCACTCGAAGCAGAGCTCGCCGAGCTTCGCGCGCGCCTCGCAACGCTGGAAGACCGATTCGCTCAGCTCACCGGCTAACGAACGTGGGAATCCACGCCAGCGCATATCCTGTACTGCATGACCTGGCTTCTCTGGGCGCTTCTTTCCGCACTCTTCGCGGCAACCACCGCAATTCTGGCCAAGATCGGCGTGGCCGGTATCGACTCCAACCTCGCCACTGCCATCCGGACCACCGTTGTGCTGGTCTTCACCTGGGCGATTGCAATCGCGCTCGGCCGGCACACCTCTATCGCGGCCATCGAAAGCCGCTCATGGCTTTTTCTAGTCCTCTCCGGCATCGCCACCGGCCTGTCGTGGCTGTGCTACTTTCGCGCCTTGCAACTGGGTCCGGCATCCGCCGTTGCGCCGATCGACAAGCTCAGCGTCGTGCTGGTCATCCTCTTTGCCTGGATCTTTCTCGGCGAAGGCCTCTCAGTGCACAAAATCATCGGCGGCCTGCTGATCGCGGGCGGAGCTGCAACCCTGGTTTTCGGTTGAGCCGACGGGCTGAGCTGAGACAAGATTGCCCAGCTCAGCCTCTGATATCAGATCACCGGCCCATGGAGAAATCGGCGCGGCAACCATGATCGACCCAGATGCCGCGCTGGTCATAGCCCCAGCTATAGCCCTGCTGGCATGGCGATCCACTGCGCTGATTCGTCATCTGGACGCCGCCTCGCGTGTCAGCCGAGCAGTAATGCCGTCCGCCATCATCGGACGAGCAGGTGATGTTCTGTCCTCCTCCACCTCCATTTCCGCGATTGTTCCAACTGCCCACCATGAAGTCGGCGCGGCAGCCACGATCCACCCATATGCCGCGCTGGTCGTAGCCCCAGCTAGAGCCCTGCTGGCACGGTGAGCCGCTGCGTTGATTCGTCATCTGCACGCCGCCGCGTGTGTCCGCAGAGCAATAATGCCGGGCGCCATCATCGGACGAGCACGTAATGGACTGCCCGCCGCCTCCGTTATTCCAGGAATTGGAGCTGTTTACCATGAAGTCTGCGCGGCAGCCGTGGTCGACCCAGATACCGTTGGAATCGTAGCCCCAGCTATAACCCTGCTGGCAGGCAGAGCCGCTGCGCTGGTTTGTCATTTGCACACCGCCGCGTGCGTCCACCGGGCAGGTATGCCGTCCACCATCATCGGAAGAGCAGGTGATGCTCTGTCCTCCGCCTCCGCCGTTCCAGCGATTGCGACTGTTTACCGTAAAGTCGGCGCGGCAGCCGTGATCCACCCATATGCCGTCGCGGTCGTATCCCCAGCTATAGCCCTGCTGGCAGGCTGCACTGCTGCGCTGGTTCGTCAGCTGTATGCCGCCGCGTGCATCCACGTGGCAGGTGTGCCTGCCCCCATCATCGGAAGAACAGGTGATGGTCTGTTGTGCCATTGCCGGCAGAGCTGTTCCTGCAAGAACAAGCCCCAATATGAGTAATAGGTAATGGAAACGAAAGCGCATATACCCTCCCGCGCGACATAGTACGCCATCGGCCGCCAAACCAGAGCAGGGAAGACGCAGCCGGACCTCCGAAGCCGGAAAGTCCTCAGCCGCAAATGCTCTTATCGAATGCCGGCGTGGAGCCGGAAATCCGCGCGGCAGCCGTGATCGACCCAGATACCGCTTCGGTCGAATCCCCAGCTATAACCTTCCGTGCATCGCGCATGGCTCTGCTGACGGAACATCCGCACACCGCGGAGGGTATCGGCGGGGCAATAGTGGCGCCTCCCGTCTTCCGATCCGCAAGTAAGCGTCAGCCTTTCGGTGGCGACGGGAGGCGGCGCACCGTACTCGGAGGAGTTCACTGTGAAGTCGGCGCGGCAGCCGTGATCCACCCAGATACCGCGGCGGTCATAGTCCCAGCTATAGCCTTCCTGGCAGGCCGTATCGCTTCGCTGGTGCACCATCGAAACCCCGCCACGGGTATCCACGTCGCAGTAGTGGCGCTTGCCGTTATCCGACGAACAGGAGATCGATCGCTGCGCCACTGCCGGCTGCGCTGTGATCGCTGCGAAGGCAAGAATGCCGGCTAAGACTGGGAAGAAGGCTCGCATAGTTCGTTACCGTGATATCGGAACCCGCGTCGCAGTGGCAAGTTGTCTAGCGCCCGGTATGCAGGTATACAACCATGCTCACGCTCACAATCGCCATTAGAATCGCGACCGCGAGCAGCGCGCCGCCCAGCAGAAGAGTCACCCGCCTGCGCTGCGCCTCCGTGGGCCGCGTGATCCCGAAGGTCTGTATGAACATCTCGACCAGATACTCCAGAACCCGCATTTACACTGCCCGACCTTTCACCATTTGCCTCCATCGAAACCACTGCCGTTGTTGTATCGAAGGGAGTAGCATTGCGTCCATGAAGGGAATCCTCAAGCGGCTGCGTGAGCTGTTGTCGTCCTGGCGCAGCACGCCTCCGCCCTCCGGAGAGCCCAATGCGGGAGTTCGGGTTCCCTTGAAGCGTGGTCCCGGTGGCCGCAGCGCCGTCGCTGAACTCGACGAGTTCTAGACCACGGACCGGCTCGTTCAGCAGGCTCTAGCCCGGTCGTTTTAGATCAAAGCGGTCGCGGGTGCGGGCGTATGTCGGACCTCCCATGCGGCCGATGGCAGCAAGCCTGTCTGCATCGATACGATAGTTCTCCACTACGTCCTCGTGCACATGGAATCGGAGGACATCGCCAATCACGATGGCGCTACCGTGGACCCGCTCGCTGATCTCCACAATCTGCCGCAGCCGGCACTCCATATGCACCGGGCTTTCCGCCACCCGCGGCGGCTTCACCAACTCGCTGGGCAGCGGCGTCAGGCCCGCCAGCTCGAACTCGTCCACCTCCGGCGGGACCTGGGCGGAGGTCAGGTTCATCTTCTCGGCAATCCCCTCTGTAACGATGTTGATGACGAACTCCCGCGTCGCAATGACGTTCACCAGCGTGTCCTTGTGCGCGCCGATGCCGCGCTTCGGGTCTTCCGGCCTTACCGCCGTACAAAACAGGACTACCGGGGGATCGGCACAGACGCCATTGAAGAAGCTGAACGGCGCCAGGTTGCGTACGCCGCGCGTGTCGAGCGAGGAGACGAACGCGATGGGCCGCGGCACGATCGATCCGATCATCAGCTTGTAAATATTCTGGACGGATTCATGAGCAGGATCGAAGCTGAGCATGTGTTGTAGTAGACAGCTACAGACGGCACCAGACAACTTCCAGACAAAAGCAGGGACATGTGCTCACGCACCAGCAAGCCGTCGTCTGCCTTTGTCTGTAGTCTTCGGCCGTTGTCGCTACAGATTCCCGCGGTCCGCCTGTTCGCGCTCGATCGCTTCAAACAGCGCCTTAAAATTTCCCTTGCCGAACGAGCGGCTGCCTTTGCGCTGGATGATCTCGTAAAACAGGGTCGGGCGGTCCTCCACCGGCTTGGTGAAGATCTGCAGCATATAGCCCTCGTCGTCGCGATCGACCAGCACGCCGAGCTTCTCCAACTCGTCGACTGGCTCGTCGATCTTGCCGACACGCTCCTGCAGGCTGCTGTAATAGCTGTGCGGCACCTTGAGGAACTGCACCCCCTGCTGCTGCAACTGGGCGACGGTCTGCAGAATGTCGTCGGTCGCCAGCGCCAGATGCTGTACGCCCGGGCCACCGTAGAAGTCCAGGTACTCTTCGATCTGCGACTTCTTTCGCCCTTCGGCGGGCTCGTTGATGGGGAACTTCACCCTGCCGTTGCCATTGGCCATCACCTTCGACATCAGCGCGGAGTATTCGGTCGAAATGTCGGCGTCGTCGAAGTGCTGGTAGAGGCCAAAGCCCATCACGTCGCGGTAGAAGTCAACGAACTTGTTCATCTCGTTCCAGCCCACATTGCCCACCATGTGGTCGATGTGCAACAGGCCCACCGGTCGTGCCAGCGTGTCGTCCGGTGTGGCGCGGAATCCGGGCAGAAATGGCCCGCTGTACTTGCTGCGCTCGACGAAAGTGTGGATGGTCTCGCCGTAGGTGGCGATGCTGGCCATCACCACGGTGCCGTGGTCGTCCTTCTGCTCGAACGGCTCACGCACGCTCTTGGCGCCGCGCCTGGTTGTCTCCTGCCAGGCCGAGCGGGCGTCATCCACCCACAGGGCCACATCCTTCACACCGTCCCCATGCTTTGAGATGTGCGCGGCAATCTCGCCTTCGGGCCGCAGCGGCGTGGTCAACACCAGCCGCACTTTGCCCTGCTGGAGCACATAGGAGGCGCGGTCGCGCTGGCCTGTCTCGGGACCGGCGTAGGCAACCAGCTTATGGCCGAAGGCGAGCCGGTAGTAGTAGGCCGCCTGCCGCGCATTGCCTACATAAAACTCCACATAGTCCGTGCCGTTCAACGGTAGGAAGTCCTTCTTCGCCTGAGCCTCGGGATGCACCATTGTCGCCATAGCTTGCCCTCCTTATCGCACGGCACTCAGGGCGGCCATTCGGCCGACCACCGCGCAACCCACCACGATATACCCGCGCCCAAACCGTTGGCCAGATGGCCCCGGCGCGGCCTCTCTTTCTAGGAGAAGCCACGCCGAGTGAACCTCCACGATTCACTGCATTACCGAAAATCCTTTACGCCGCGGCAGGTGATCCGAACCAAGTGGTTAGCGCGTCAGCGAGCCCGACCTGGGTCAGGTCTCCCACCCAGGCCACATATCCGTCGGGCCGAACCAGAACGGCCGCCGGAGCAGCGACCTCTCCGATCACCGGAAGCTCCCACGTACCGGCGTATTTGGCGTCGATCGAGGGAACGCGATCTGCCCACGGAGTGATGTCAAAGGCGCCCGCCTCACCGAAGTTGATTAGCACCGGCCGGGCATTGTGCAGCAGGGTGAAAAGCCGCAGCGGGTCGCCAGCGGTGATCAGGTCGAGATCGGGCATGCGGCGTCCCAGCAGCGGGTGTCCTTCGCCGAGGTCGTAATAAACGTCCAGGCCCAATATCTCTGCGGCGACTCGTCTGCGAACTTCTTCCGACTTAAGAAACCCGGCAACCATCTCTCCCAGCGCCTTGGTCCGTTCATCTACTCGCTGAAGCGCCACATGCGCCATTGTGTAGCGCAGCACACGGGCGGCCACGGGGTGGCGCTCAGCACGGTAGGTGTCCAGCAGGCTTTGCGGCGATATCCGCTTGACGACCTGCGCCAGCTTCCATCCCAGGTTCACCGCATCTTGGACGCCGATGTTGAGCCCCTGTCCACCCATCGGGGGATGCACGTGCGCGGCGTCGCCGGCCAGCAGGACGCGTCTGTCGCGATACGCAACGGCCTGGCGAGTCATGTCGGTGAACCGGGAGATCGAGGTGGGAGTGTCGATTCCATAATCGGTCCCGTATACGGCGATCAGACCCTCGCGCACGTCATTTAGCGAGGGTTCGCCGCCGACCTTCAATTGCTGTTCGGTCAGCACGACCCGCATTGCCCGTCCATCCTCCAGCTTGCCGATCGCATGAGCGCCGGTAGCGTCTTCGCGAAAGCCCCACGCCGGCTCCTCGGTCATTCGGACTTCGGCGATCAGCCAACTCTTGGTCGCATCCCACCCGGCGAACTCGATATCCGCTGCTTTACGAGTCACGCTGCGTCCTCCGTCGCAGCCGACAAGGTATTCCGCCCGTAGTGACGTGCCGTCGGACAGCGCGATGTCGACGCACGAGTCATTCTGCGCAAAGCCGGTGACTTCCAGTCCGCGATAGATGCGCACCCCAAGCTCATCCACCCAGCCCGCGAGCGTGCGCTCGGTATCTCGCTGCCACAGTCCGAGATAGTAGCTATGGCGGGTGGGGAAATCGCTGATATCCAAAGTGGTGTGGTAGAAGCTAATCCCCACTTTATGGATCTGTCCCTGCGAAAGAAATCGATCGGCGATTCCGCGCTGATCGAAGACCTCAATGGTGCGTGAATGCAAACCGCCGGCGCGCGCTCCGAGGAGCTCCTGGCTGGGGCGCCGCTCAACGATGGCAACGTCGACGCCCGCCAACGCCAACTCGCCCGCGAGCATCAGTCCTGTCGGACCTCCACCTGCAATCACTACTGCATGCTGGCTCATCTTGCCTCCATCTCCCCAGATTCTTTGCTTCAGCCGAGCATGTTGCGGCATGACCCGGGTCTTGCCGCAAGCCCCGGGTACGCAATAATCTATAAGTGGGAGGAGAAAGATACTTTCCCTGCCTTTCCCGCTGCGGATGTCGCTTTATGAAGCAGCGATGCGGTGCTCCCCCCGGAGCAGAGGCGCCGCGGCGGTGAGCCACCGCTAGTCGAACGGCAAACCCTGCTGCAAGCAATCTGGGAATCGAACGATTCCTGCGGGGCTTCGCTATACTTTCGGATACGGCGCTACCTCGCCGGCTGCACGCACCGCGAGTCGTTCTATCCTTACGCAAGAGGGACTTGACCATGGCCGCCACTACTTCTGCTCCCAGCCTTCCGCTTGCTGCGCCGTACCTCATCCAGCAGGACTGGAACGCCTATACCCCGGAGCAGCACGCCGTTTGGACGGAGCTGGTCAGCCGTCGCATGCCCCAGCTTGAGGAGCATGCCTGCCAGGAATACATTGACGGCTTCCACAACATCGGCCTGAAGCAGGATCACATTCCCAACCTCGCCGAGGTGAATAAGCTGCTCTCTCCGCGTACCGGCTGGAACTCCACTCCTGTCTCCGGCTACCTGCCGGCCGCGGCGTTCTTCGAGATGCTGGCGGCGCGCCGCTTTCCCACGACCGTGACTATTCGCAGCGCCGAGTCGCTCGAGTACACGCCAGAGCCGGACATCTTCCATGACGTTTTCGGGCACGTACCGATGCACGCGCATCCGGTCTTCGCCGACTTCCTGCAGAGCTATGGCCAGGTGTGCGCCGGCCTCACCCGGCAGGAGGATATCGACCGCATGGGCCGTCTCTTCTGGTTCACCGTGGAGTTCGGCGTGATCCGCCAGAGCGGCAGGATCAAGCTTTATGGCTCGGGGCTGATCTCCTCGCACGGCGAGTCGAACTACGTGCTCTCCGGCGGGCCGGAGATTCGCGATTTCAAGCTCGACGAAGTGCTCAACCGCGAATTCAACATCTCGGAAATGCAGAAAGTTCTCTACGCGGTCGAGTCCTTCGACCAGATTTACGAAGCCACGCGGGAAGCGCGCGCCCGGCTGGGCTGAGAGCCGCATCTCAACTAAACAGCTCGCCAGCATCGCCTGCCCCAAAAGATGCACAGATATTCATGCGATTTTATGGCGCATTCATGCACAATGCGGTAAAGGAGTTCCGTTTTGCCCCGCACTCATTTTCATCGCCAGCTCGAGCAGCTCAAGGACAAGCTGCTGGCGATGGCTGCGCTTTCGCAGCAGGCTGTCGAATACGCCGTGGATGCCTATCTCGACCGCGATGAGCGGCTGGTCACCTTCGTGCGCGAGAACGAGGCGGCCATCAACATGGCGCAGCGCAACGTGGATGAGATGGCCTATGAACTGCTCGCGAAAGAGCAGCCCATGGCGATCGACCTGCGGTTCATTCTGGCCGTGATCAAGATCAACGCGGACCTGGAGCGGATCGGCGATCAGTCGATGAGCATTGCCCGCCGTGCGGAGGACATGCTTAGCGTTCCCGCAGCCGATCTGCCGGTGGACATTTCCGCGATGGGCATTCATGCGACGGACATGATTCGCCGCGCGGTCCAGTCACTGATTGAAGCTGACGCGCCGCTGGCCGAATCCGTACGCGAGATGGACGACGATATCGACCACATGAACCGCGCCGCGCACAAAGACCTGATCCGGGTGATGCAGGAGTCGCCGGACGCCAGCTTGCAGGCGCTGAACGCGGTCATTACCGCGCGCAACCTGGAGCGCATCGCCGACCACGCGACCAACATCGCAACCGACGTCATCTTCTGGGTGCGAGGCGCCGATGTCCGGCATCAGCTCGCGATGGCCGAGTAGCTCTGCTCCAACCCACGTCCACTTGCGCGCATCTTCTTTCCCATCTGTCCGTTACACTTTGCTTGCAGAAAGGACGTGTCCGCATGATGCTCCATGCTCGGTCCTTGTTTACTGTTCTTTCCATCGCATTGCTGGCCATAACTCCGCTTGCAACCGCGCAACAGACGGCGTCCTCGCATACCAAGCCATCCGCCGCCATTCCGGCGCGCAATGTCGAGATCCATTTCGATCCACAGACGACGCAGATTCACTTCCGGGTGGGGAGCCTGATGCGTGATGTGCGCGGGACCTTCCAGTTCAAAGGGGGTGCCGTTGCCGTGGACCCGGATTCCACGCTGGCACAGGGCCAGTTGCTGGTGGATGCCACAACGGGGCGCACAGGGAACGGCGCGCGCGATAAGCAGATGCAGGAGGTGCTGGAAATTGGCCGTTATCCTTCCATCTTCTTCCACGCGGAGCATCTGCGCGGACAGGTGCCGCAGAAGGACGGCTCGTCGGACGTGATTGCGGAAGGAATGCTGAACATCCACGGTGCCGATCATCCCATGCAGATGAAGGTGCACCTGGTGCGCGTGGGCAAGACGCTCAGCGCCACAACGCGGTTTACTGTTCCATACGTGGAGTGGGGAATGAAGAATCCCCGCGACTCGTTCCTGCACCTCAGCAAAACAGCGGTCGTAGACGTGAGCGCAAAAGGGACAGTCCGCACCGTTGCCACAATCAACGGCACGCAGTCGAACGATAGCGATGAGGAAGGTCCCGGCTAAAGCATCTCCGCTTCCAGACAGCGCAAAGCCGAGACCGTTCCTGTCAGCTTGCCGGCGTGTTCAGTTGCTGGACAAGCTGGTAGATGAAGGTGCCAACCAGGGCCGCGGACATGATGCAGGTTGTTACTGTCATCACGCGCACCGCAGGCTGCACCTTGCGCACGCGGGCCAGGATGGTCTGCTGTTCCTTTTGCTGATGGCCGTTGCAGTCGTCCAGGAAGAGGCAATCCTCTTCATACCGGGTGAGGGTGGAGCGATACGCGAGCAGCGCCAGCAGAACGGTGGCTGTGACTGCCCAGACAACGAAGACGATGGTCAGATAGTGCATACAGCACCTCGGTTCAACCGCGAGCGGTCCCCAGTGCCGGTGCCAGATATGGAAGCCATGTATGGCCTTCTCTGGGGGAAAGAGGGGCCGTTCTGGAGTGAAAGTAGTCCTTTTCCGGGGGCATTGACAACATATTTCCGGGCTATAACGCGAGTAACCAATATTACGGTCGGTTATTAATAAGAGAGTTATCAGTCAGCGTTTCTGCACGACGCGGCCAGCCTGAATGGCTCCGGGCTCATCCCATGCTGGGGAGTTTACGAATGAAAAGGGTATCTGCGTCCCGGCGGTGGACTGATATTGCGGCGTTATGTGTGCTCGGCATGCTGGCTTTCGCTCTTTTAGGTTGCACAAACGGCAGACCGAACGACCGGGAGATTCGTCAGAAATCGGAGCAGGCCACGAAAGATGCGCGCCAGGGGGCGAAGGAACTTGCCGCCAAGACGAAGGTGGCCGCCGCGAACGCCGTGGAGGGCGTGAACGCCGCCGCGCAGGGCATCAAAGACGGCGTCAACAGCGGCAAGGCAGGCGATAACGGAGACAAAGTGGACGTCAACAGCGCCTCGACCGCACGTTTGGCGCTGCTGCCGGGAATCAGCATCACCAAGGCCCACGATATCGTGCAGGGACGGCCGTATCGAACTGTCCACTCGCTCGTTCGGCGCGGGCTGCTGACCCAGGATCAATACGACAAGATCGCGGACCAGATAACCGCCAAGTAGAGTTTGCTTATTGGCAACGGAATCTGCCCGGTATCCTGCGACGATTGCGGGGTTCCCCGCATCTTTATGGGTAAGGGCAATCCGGATTGAACTTGTCCGGGATTCGCTCGCGCCTTAAAATGGAATAGACATCTCCAAGGGGGAGAAAGCAGATCATGGCAACTATCGCCCAGCCTTTGACCGAACAGTCCAACCCGCCCCGGCAGGCAATCATCCTGACCGATGGCGCCATCGCGAAGGTGCGGGAGATCATGGCGACCCAGGACCCACTTCCAGCCGGCCTGCGGATCGGCGTGGTCGGCGGCGGATGCTCCGGTTTCCAGTACTCCATGTCCTTTGAGAACCAGTCCGGGATGATGGACAAGGTGTTCAAATTTGACGATCTGAAAGTTTTTGTCGACGCGACCTCGCTGATGTACCTGAACGGCTGCGTGGTCGATTATGTAGAGACCCTGGAAGCGGCGGGCTTCAAGTTCGAGAATTCGAACGTGAAGAGCACCTGCGGCTGCGGATCCTCCTTCAGCGTATAAGCTCTGGGCCGATAAGGCCCTACTGAGCCCTCGGCTTTGGCCGGGGGCTTTCTGCTGCTGTAACCTGAAGCGGCATGAAGGCTCTATTGCTCTCCGAATATAAGCATCTTGCCCTTACGAACCTTCCCGCACCCGTTGCCGGGCCGGGCGAGGTCCTTGTGCGCGTGGCGGCCTGCGGTATCTGCGGCAGCGATGTCCATGGGTACGACGGCAGCTCCGGGCGGCGCATTCCGCCGATCGTGATGGGGCATGAGGCCTCCGGGATGGTTGCGGCAGTGGGCGAGGGCGTCACCGGCTACCGGGCGGGTGATCGCGTCACCTTCGACTCGACCGTTTACTGCGGCGAGTGCGAGTTCTGCCGGCGCGGGGAAGTCAATCTCTGCGATCGGAGGCAGGTGGTCGGTGTCTCCTGCGGCGACTACCGTCGTGCAGGCGCCTTCGCAGAATATGTAACCGTTCCGGAACGTATTCTGTATCGCCTGCCCGATGGCCTTTCTTTCTCCGACGCGGCGATGCTTGAGGCGGTTTCCGTGGCCATCCATGCGGTGCGCGTTGCGGAGGTGAAAGGCGGCGAGACTGCGCTGGTCATCGGGGCCGGCATGATCGGCCTGCTCATTCTGCAGGCGGCAAAGGCAAGCGGCTGCGCGCGCGTCTTTGTCACAGATGTTGACGCAAGCCGGTTAGAGATGGCGCGCTTGCTTGGCGCTGACGCGATCATCGACAGCTCGCGTGAATCGCTCACCTCGTGCATCGAGCAGTTGACGGAAGGGCGCGGTGTGGACGTCGCGCTCGAGGCTGTAGGACGTCCGGAAACGGTAGCGGCCGCGATCGATTGCACGCGCAAGGGCGGCACGGTAGCGCTGGTAGGAAACATCTCGCCCCAGGTCACTATTCCGTTGCAGAAGGTGGTCACGCGTCAGATCCGACTGCAGGGCTCCTGCGCTTCGGCCGGCGAATATCCGCAGGCAATGCAATGGATGGCCGAGGGCAAGATCAAGGTCGCGCCGCTGATCACCGCAGTGGCGCCGCTTGAGGATGGACCGTCGTGGTTCGCGCGACTTTATGCGCGCGAGCCGAATTTGATGAAGGTGGTGCTCGATCCCAGAATCCATCATGATGCCGGCGAATCGCAGGAGAGCGTGCCCGCATGAGTGGAGATGCCGGGCTGTTCGATCTTTCCGGTCAGGTTGCGCTTGTCACCGGCGCCAGCCGCGGACTGGGCCAGCACTTTGCCCGTGCACTGGCGCGCGCCGGCGCGGACCTGATCCTTACCAGTCGCAAAGCGGAAGACCTGACATCCTTCGTCGAGGAGATTGAAGCGCTTGGCCGGCGCGCGCATCCTGTCGCCCTCGATGTGCGCGATCGTGCCAGCATCGAGCGCCTGGCGGAGCAAGTCGAAGCGGCCTCTCCGCAGGTACACATCCTGGTGAACAACGCCGGCTGCAACGTCCGCAAGCCCGCACTGGATGTGACGTGGGACGACTGGAACCTGGTGCTTGACACGAATCTTCGCGGTACGTTCTTCGTTGCGCAGACCATCGCGCGAGGCATGGTCCGGCATGGCTACGGCCGCATCATCAATGTCGGTTCCGTCACCAGCGTCTTTGGCTATGCGGGCCTTGCGCCCTACGGCGCGAGCCGCGGCGGTGTGCGCCAGCTTACCATGAGCCTTGCCGATGACTGGGGGTCGCACGGCATCACGGTCAACTGCCTTGCGCCCGGCTGGTTCCGCACTGCGCAGAACCAGGTGCTCTACGATGACAAGGAGTGGGTCGAGTATCTTGTCGATCGCATTCCGGTGAAACGTCCGGGCGACATCCATGACCTCGACGGCGCGGTGGTCTTTCTGGCATCGGAGTCCAGCCGCTACGTTACCGGCCAGACGCTGCTCGTCGATGGCGGCATCTCCACCGGCGCGATGCGCGCCACTGTTTCTCAACCCGGCAAAAGGGGCACAGAATGATGCTTGGTCTTCGTACTCTTACGGCAATGTTTGTCACAGCAGCGATGGCATTGTCGCTACCCGCGCAAAATGCCGCCAAGGGAAAGCTGCGCATCTACTTCATTGATGTGGAGGGTGGCCAGTCCACGCTGTTCGTAACGCCGGCAGGGAAGTCGCTGCTGATCGATACCGGCTGGCCGGATAACAATTTCCGCGATGCGGATCGCATTGCCGCTACGGCGAAGAAGGCCGGATTGAGCCGCATCGATTCTGTCCTGATTACTCATTTTCACGAAGATCACGTCGGTGGCGTGCCGCAGCTGGTGCAGCGCATTCCTGTCGGCACATTCTTTGTCCATGGACCGAACCGCGAGCTTGACCATGGCCCGACTGAAGAGGGCTATGCGGCCTTCCAAAAAGTGCTGGCCACAACGAAAGCGAAAGAGATCGTAGCGAAGCCCGGCGATCGGCTGCCAATCGATACCGGCAAAGATGGACTCGACGTGACGGTCATTAGCTCTGACGGCAAGCTGATCCAGAAGCCGCTGGCCGGGGCGGGCGAACCGAATTCTTACTGCAAACAGACCGAAGTGCGCCCTGCTGACCAGACGGAGAATGCATATTCGCTGGGCGTGCTCATCCGCTTCGGCGATATGAAGATTCTTGATCTTGGCGACCTGACCTGGGACAAGGAGCGGCTGCTGATGTGCCCGGACAACCGCCTGGGCAAAGTGGATCTCCTTATCGTTTCGCACCACGGTTGGTTCCACAGTTCGAGTCCCGCGCTGGTCGATGCCATCCATCCGACGGTTGCTGTTATGGACAACGGGGCGACGAAAGGCGGCTCGATTCCTGCCTTGGACACGGTGCGTCACGCTCCAGGGCTCGAAGCGCTGTGGCAGATACATTATTCCGATGAAGGCGGCGGGACGCACAACACGGCAGCCGAGTACATCGCGAATCTCGACGGTCCGGATGCGGGTCACGATATCGAAGTCACAGCGGACAGGGACGGCAGCTTTACGGTGCGCAATGGTCGCACCGGCGGCGAGAAGCACTACGCAGGGGGGAAGTGAGCGGTGCGCATGGGTTCAATGCGCCCCAGAAGGAAGACATAACCAGCAATCCCCAGCAGCAGATACGCTGCCGAAATACCAAAGGCCAACGCGTAGGAATGTGTTGCCTTGACGATGTAGCCGGTAAGGATCTGCGCCGTGATACCGGAAACCTGGCAGACGAAGTTCACGATGCCGCCTACCTTGCCCACGCTGGCGCGAGGCGTGATCAAAGCAGGAACCGACCAGCCGACAGGAGCCGCAGCAGAGAGGCCACCGATCGAGATGCCGATCCAGGTGAGCGCCTGCGCTGCACTGTGCGCATGGGCTGCGCCCACAATCCCCAGCCCGCATGCCGTTCCCGTTATCAGAGCAACACGGCGGACCAGCGACGCGTGCCATCCGCGCGAAATGAGCGCATCCACCAACATGCCGCCGAGAAATAAGTCCGTTATGGTGGCGAAGAGCCACGGCACCCCGGTGTAGAGAAACGAGTGCAGCAGATCGATGTGCAGTGCCTCTGAAAGATACGTCGGCAGCCAGGTCAGCAACAGATAGAAGACATAGTTGTAGGAGCCGAAGCCGAGCGATAGTCCGATGACCTTGGGCTGACGCAGCAGCGCACTGAGCGATAGAGCAGGGCCTTCGGGCGGGGGAGCCTCGTTCTCCGCTCTCGCCTCAATCAGCTGTCGTTCCGCATGGCTGAGCTCAGGATCTTCTTCGGGCTCGCGGTACACGGCCCAGAAGATGAGCAGATAGAGCAGGCTGATGACGCCGGTGGCGGCGAAACTCCATCGCCAGCCGACGCGCAGCAGAAGCAGACCCAGCAAGGGTACTCCAATGGCGGACGCCAGCTTGGCCGCGGCGTCGTTCATTGATGTCGAGAGGGTGCGCTCGCGCGCCGGGAACCAGGCTCCGATGGCCTTTGCGTTTGCCGGGAACGTTGGCGCTTCACCCACACCCAGCAGCAGACGTGCGCCGAACAATCCCGGCAGGGTGGTGGTGATCGAGGCGGCGAACGATGCCATGCTCCAGATGAAGATGCCGGCGCGCTGTACACGGCGGACACCGAAGCGGTCCAGCACGACGCCAACGGGCAACTGGCATAGCGCGTAGCTCCAGTTGTACGCAGCCGAAAGATAGCCGAACGCTACATCCGAGATACCGAAGGCCGTGTACAGCGCACCGTGCGAAACGGAGAGGTTAACGCGGTCGAAGTAGTTGACCAGCACGCCGAGCCCCAGCAGCCAGGCGATGCGCCACCGTCGGCGGGGCGCGCGTTCAGCGAGCACCGGCAATGGGTCCGACCATCCTGTGTCCCGTGTTCATCGGTCTAATGCGCATCCTTCAGATATTTATCAAACCAGCCGACCATGCGCGTGATCTCGTCGATCTGGTCTTCGCGCTTGATGAAACCGTGACCCTCCAGCGGATAGTAGACAACATCCACGGTGCGGCCTTGCTTCTTCAGAATATCCACTACTTGCGCTGCTTCCTCGCGCGGCACGCGAATATCGCGCTCGCCCTGCAGAACAAGCAGAGGCGCGCGCTCCTTGCTCAAAAACTGGATTGGCGATGCTGCCTCGTACTTGGCGCGGTCCTTTACCGGATCGCCGAGCAGCGATTTCTCGTACTCCTGCAGCAGAGGATCAGAATGCTGCAGCATGGTGTACCAGTCGATGATGCCGTACTCCTCGACCGCGGCCGCCCATAGATCGGGAGCTTTGCCGATGGCCATCAGCGTCATGAACCCGCCGTAGGAGCCGCCGGTGATGCCAACTTTCTTTGGATCGATGAAGCCGGTCGCTTCCATGAACTTTACGCCGTAGATCTCATCCTGAAGATCGCCGCCGCCCAGATCCTGATAGTTGGCTCGCTCAAACGCCGTGCCATATCCAGTAGAACCGCGCACATTCGGTGCAATCACCGTGTATCCGCGCGAGACCAGGGCGATGATGTGTGGCGAGAAGCTGTCCACAACCTGGCCGGTGGGGCCGCCGTGGGGCAAAACGATCAGGGGATTCTTGCCATCGCGCTTGAGATTGATAGGCATGGCGAGAAATGCGGAGATGATCTTGCCGTCGAAGCTCGGATAGTGCACGAGTTGGGTCGGAGGCAGCACCGCGTTGCGCAGCCCCGGGCTTTCGACATGCGTGATCTGCACGGGCGTGCCGCTTGCGCCGAGCACGTAGAAGTTCGGCGCGTGTGTCGAGTCCTCGTGAACGAAGAGCAGGCGTCCATCGGCCGTGAACGGCGTCGGATTTCCATTCTCGAAGTTGAGTCCTTCCGGAATCGGGCGCGGTATTTCCTTGTAAGTTTTCGCGTCGGTGAAGTGAATCGAGGTGCGCCCGTCCGCATTCAGCGACCAGGTGAAGAGATTGCCGGCGGCCGAGAAGCTGCCGGGGTTCGCGTCCCATTGCGTCTCGGTGATCCATTTCTTTTGCAGCGTCGCGAGATCTAGCAGGGCAATATTGCCGTAGCCGCCCTTCTCGTTCGAGCCGATGAGCAGCGTCTTGCCATCGGGCGATATGCTGGATGCGCCGATGAGCAGATTGCCCTGGTGCGGCGTAAGCTCGCGCGCGGCGCCGGTCGCTACATCCACGCTCCATGCGCTCATGTCTTCGTGCAGGTCGCCGCGGTTCGCGTACAGCGTTTTTCCATCGGGACTCCAGGTCGCAATGGTCCAGGATCGCTTTGGGTCCTTCTCGTGCGTGAGGAGGCGCACCTGGTGAGTGCCCCAGTCCATTATCGCGAGATTGATTGAGGATCCCGTCTTCTCTTTGTGCTGAAAGGCGAGCAGCTTGCCGTCGGGTGAGAAATGCGGGTTTGTTTCCGTGATCTGGTTCGTCTGCGTCAGGTTCTGCGGCATGCCACCGGCGGCAGGGACGGTGTAGAGATCGTAGATCTCATCGCCGCCGCGATCCTGCTGATAGACGATATTCTGGCCGTCTTTCGACCAGACGCCTCCCGATTGCGCGTCATCTGAGTGGAGGAGTTGATGCGCTCCTGTTCCATCGGCGTTCATGAGCCAGAGATTGATGCGTCCGGATGCATTGCCCGAATAGAGGATCTGCTTGCCGTCCGGCGACCATGCAGCCTCGCCGAGTCGCACCGTGCTCAGCAGATCGGGAATATCCACCGGAGCGCTCGCTGATCCCTCCGGGGCACTCACGCTCTTGGGATCAGTGGGCGTGCGCGAGTTCGGGCCTGCGTTCTGCGCGTAGAGAGCGACAACAATGCCGGCGAATAGACAGAGAGATGCTGCGCGAGCGGCGATCACATCTACCTCCAGACAAAGTTTGCGGGGGCTAAGGAAGTGTACACGCCGTCGAGAAGGTTCAGCGGAGTTCAGAGCGTCAGCACAATTTTGCCGAGGTGTGCGCTCGACTCCATCAGCTGATGCGCCTTGTCGGCATCGGCCAAAGGGAATTTCTCATGTACGGTGGGCCGGATGGCGCCGCTCGCTATCGCCGGCCACAGCTTCGCCTCGACCCCTTCGCGCAGCAGACTTTTCTCTTCCGCTCTGCGGGCGCGCAGCGTGGAACCAGTCACGATCAGCCGCTTGCGCATCACCTCGCGCAAATCCAGCGTCACTTCGGCGCCCTTCGTGGTGGCGATGTGAATCAGGCGCCCGCGCTGTGCCAGCAACTCAATATGCTTGCCAAAGTAGTCGCCGCCGATCATGTCCAGGATCACCTGAATCCCTTTACCCTCCGACCATGCCCACGCCGCGGCCACCCAGTTTTCGGTCTTGTAGTTCCACGCAGCTTCCGCGCCCAACTCGCGGCAGTAAGCACATTTTTCTGCGGAGCCTGCAGTCGCCACCACGCGCGCGCCGACATTTCGCGCGGCCTGGATGGCGAATGAGCCGATGCCGCTTGATCCGCCCTGCACCAGCAGCGACTCGCGAGTTCGCAACGACTGCGTGTCGGAGAAAAGGTTGGCCCATACGGTGAAAGCGGCCTCCGGCAGGGAAGCAGCGTCTTCCAACGAGACGCCATCGGGAATCGGCAATACCTGTCCCTGCGGTACCACACAGTATTCCGCGTAGCCACCGCCGGCCAGCAGCGCACATACCGCATCGCCTACCTTCCAGCGCGCAACATTCGTGCCCATGGCGGCGACATGTCCGCTGACCTCCATGCCGAGGATGTCGGTAGTGCCGGCTGGTGGAGGATAGTGGCCCTTGCGCTGCACGATGTCGGCGCGGTTTACTCCGGCGGCTGCAACCTTGATCAAGACTTCTCCCGGTCTCGGCGCCGGACGGGGAACTTCTGCGACGCGCATTGTGGCGGCATCGCCAGGGTCTTTGACCACGATGGCGCGCATGCGCTCTTCTCTTACATTCATAAGTTGAGCCTATCGCAAGCAGGCATCACTGCTCTGCTCCGTAGAATTGGAGCGCAGACGAAACGGGTTGAATGAGGTGTGCTCGTCAAAGGTGTCCACGTTCTCCGACTTCTTCAGCCAGTACACCACAGCGTAGGTAAGCGGCGTCGCCAGTACCTCGTACACCACCTTGGCGAGGTACGACGACATAATAATGTTCGCCTTTGCGGACCATGGCGCGTCATAGAAGGCAATCAGGATCACGATGGTTGTATCGACCGCCTGTCCGGTCAGCGTCGAGCCGATAGTGCGCGTCCACAGTTTCGAGCCGTGTGTCAGCAGCTTCAGCTTGGCCATCGTATAGGAATTGGTGAACTCGCCGGCCCAGTAGGCCACAAGGCTGGCGATGGCGAAGCGTGGCACCAGTCCGAAGACGATGGCGAACGCCTGCTGATTATGCCAATCGGGCGCGGGCGGCAGCGCAACCGCGATCTCGCCGAAAACGGAGAGCAGTCCCATCGCCAGAAAGCCCATCCAGATGGCTCGTCGCGACGCGGCATAGCCGTAGACCTCGGTGAAGACGTCGCCAAAAATATACGTAATGGGGAAGAGCAGCTCCGCCCCGCTCAGCTTGAAGGGACCGACCTGGCACATCTTCGGCCCAACCAGATTCGAAACCACCAGAACGACGACGAAAACAATGGTCAGCGTGTCGAGGAAGCGGAACTTGCGCATGTGATTGGGTTATAGCATTCGGACGCTATGGGCTATCGGTAGTAGGGGGCGAAACCGGCCCAAAACGGCAGAATTTGCCGTCATATCGATGAGCTGCATGTTTCGCCAGCGCTCTAGATGCCGCGCACTGGAATTTCATCGTTTTTCTTAGAATCGAACAGGCTAAGATAGTGAACGATCCAAATCGGCCGATCTCCCCTACGTCCTATCGAAGTTTCGCACCCACTCCGGGAGAACCGCATATGCCAGTAAAGGGTCTGTCGAAGAGGCGACTGAAAAAACAGCTTCGGTACGCGGCTGAGGGTATTGCGACTGGCGCAATTGCCTCGCTAGCCCTCATCTCGGCGACTATTGTGATCGTTCGATTGAGCATCGGAATGCCGATTGGCCACCGGGTGCCGTTCGGCTGTGTCTTGTTCTCTGCGATTCTCATTGCGCTGATTTACCGCCTATGGCACATGAGGCCTGCGCCGGAGCGTAAGCGCCCTTCTAACAGCTATAGTGAAATGGCCGAACTGTCACCCAAAGACAAGACAAAGAGCGCTTAGTCCTCCGAGAAGCGATTGCGAAATCCCCTCTTTTTGAGAGAAGTCAGAGAAGCGTGCAGCGCGGTGACAGCCACTTGGACTTAAGTTGTGCGTTTTGATTTGGCGTCCCCGACGGGATTCGAACCCGTGTTACCGCCGTGAAAGGGCGATGTCCTGGGCCACTGGACGACGGGGACGCTGGTGGGTTCGCGGATGCTGCCGGGCGGCAGCGCGATGCCCACGAAGGCTGCTCTGAGGCTACCAAGGGGCGGAGATGGTGTCAAAAAAAGCGGGTTTCGCAATTGATCGCCGTCGACGAGTCGCTATGCCGGATTCGGGTGGCTCAATGCTTGCCGGGAAAACCGCCCAGGCCGTGGAATGTCATATACAGCGAATAGGCGCTGACCGCGATTGCGATCATCATTTCGAAGAGAAGGACAGCGACGCCATATTTGTACCAGGGCTCGTGGGGAGCGGATGCGGCGGTTGTATTTATTGTCTGCACAAGGAACCTCGGGTTGAGAATCACTACTGCTGAGCGATTATGCTTCTCCAGCTATCAGGGCTCGCGTTCGCAGACCGTGTTCTTCGGGGTGGCGCTCGTATCGCGCAGCCCAGAAGTAGAAGAGTACGAATGGCACGAACAGTAAGACGGCGACGTAAAGATAGCCAATGTGGATGTTCGATCCGCCTGCGAAGATAAGGGGGTAGACAATACCGGCGGCGGTGGAAACTCCTCCGATGAAACCGGCAGCGGCGCCGGGGCGGTCAGGGAAGAGCAATGGCACCAATGCGAATGTCCCGCCTGTTCCGCACGAGATGAAGACGCCGATGGCGACCAGCATTGCCACAGAAAGATGCAGCGAGCCTGAAAGGCCGGCGAAGGCGAGGCCGGCCATACCAAAGGTGATGAGGATAAGAGCGATCCCTAGCCAGTGGAGACGCGGCGCGTAGGCGAGGCTTTTGGCGATGAATGGAAGCGGCGTCCATCCGCGTCGCTGAAAGAGATCGGACATGAATCCCGAGAACGGCCGGAAGAGCGATGCGGTAAAAGACTGCACGGCCGCAAAGGTGCCCGCGGCGATCTGCAGGCCGGCCACGCTGGTGAAGCCGAGCGCGAGGAGCGCGTCGTGATAGCCGCGTGTGAAATAGCCGGGCAGCCACGCATTCATGGCGATTTCCAGGCCGAAGGACATTGCGTAGGCGAGCATGAGCGCGATGGCGATGTAGCGGCTCCAGACAAAGATGGTATCGCGCAGATTGCTGCGCCCGCGCACGAGATCGCGCTGCTCCGCGGTTCTGGCGGCGCTTCCGCGCAGCAGATACCAGGCAGCGATGCCGAGAGCAATCACGCCGAGCCACAGGAAGGCGCTGTGATAGTTCGTGCCGAAGATACGCGGCAGCACCAGTGCGCCCATGCCCGCACCTACGTTGCCCGTGCCCGCGTAGAGTCCTTCCGCAGTACCGATCTCGTGAGCATTAAACCACTGCGCCACGTGCTGGATGCCGATTACGAACGATACCCCGGCGATGGCTACGATCACGCGCTCTGCAAAGAGAAGCCGATAACTGACCGTGTAGGCAGAAGCGATCGAAACCAGACCGCAGCCGGCAAGGATGACGGCAAAGGTGCGGGGAGCGCCGAAGCGGTCCGACGCCCAGCCCGCGAAGATGCGGCCGACCGGCGCCATCCAGATGGCGGAACTGGCCAGAAGGCCAAGCGCCTTGATGCCGAGGTGATAGTGCGCCGCGATGCTGGGGCTGAATGCTGCAGTCGAGAACCACATCAGGAAGCACCAGAAGAACCCCACCGTGGCGATGACGAGTTGTTCGACCTTATGGGTAGTGATACGCGCGTCCTCCTGCTCCGTTGAGAGCGGAATGAATTCAGATATGCCTGGAAACGCACATGCAAATGCGATGGGTCAGGCTTCAGGATTTCGCAAGGGACGTGGCGAAACAGATTGGCACGGCGGAGTGCCTAACGAACGATGGTCGTTGATTTGAGATTAGTCGCGTGCTCGTGCCGGCGCAAGAGAGTTAGTGGTCCTAGCCTGAGAAAAGTCGCGCACCGCCCCGCATTTTGTTTCGCCGGACGCCGTGCTCAAGTATCATCAAGTTACTTTTCCTTCGCCGGCACCATGTCTGTTCCGGCGGATTTCTCCACGATGAGCCTTGTCACAGGAGCTGGGCGCTCCTGACGGATGGACGTGTCATACGTCCTGCGCGAGTGCTCGCCCCTGTTTGCAGGGCGTGGAGGAAATCATGGAATTGCCATTGCTCACACGAGCAACGGAAGATGGCGAGCTGTTTTTGCTGAGCGCTGCTGCAAATGCGCAGCACGTGCCGGCGGTCGCACTGACACCGGACCGGCGGCCCATGCCTGGCGAGCAATACCGCTTCCATCTGGACATGACCCAGTGCATCGGCTGCAAGTGTTGCGTGGTCGCCTGCAACGAGCAGAACGGAAACCCTGCGGAGATTCAGTGGCGTCGCGTGGGCGAGATCGAGGGCGGCGTCTATCCGGACACGATGCGGCACTACCTCTCGATGGCCTGCAATCACTGCCTCGAGCCCACCTGCATGACCGGCTGCCCGGTGAATGCTTATACGAAGGATCCGCTGACCGGCATTGTGCTGCACAGCGCAGAGCGCTGCATCGGCTGCCAGTATTGCACCTGGAACTGTTCCTACGGTGTGCCGCAATTCAACCCGGAACGCGGTGTGGTGGGCAAATGCGATATGTGCCACGGGCGTTTGGCCGAAGGACGTGAGCCGGCCTGCGTGGCCGCCTGTCCGGAGGAAGCGATTCGCATCGAGATCGTCAACATCGAAAAGTGGCGTCGCGAATATTCCGCTCAGGCAAATGCGCCGGGGCTGCCCTCTGCCGATGACAGCATCTCGACTACCAGAGTCACGATGCGCCGCGAACTTCCGCGCGATGTCGGCCGCGTCGATGCATCGCGCGTCGAGCCGCAACACCCTCACTGGACGCTGATCTTCATGACCGTGTTCACGCAGATGGCCGTCGGTGCCATTGCATCGATGTCTGCGTCGCAGTCGATCGCCCGTTCCGCCATTGCACGCGTGCCCGCCGCGGGTGTAGTGCTGATTGGGCTGTTCGCGCTTGGCGCATCAACCTTGCACCTGGGCCGGCCGATCTATGCATTCCGCGCGCTCAGCATGTGGCGCCGCTCATGGCTCAGCCGGGAGGTACTCTTTTTCTCCCTCTTTTCCATGGCGGCCATTGTCTACGCAGGTTTGCTCTGGATTGACGTAGCGAGCGCCGCGTACGCAGGCATGGCCGCGACTCTGCTGGGGCTCGTGGCAACCTACGCCAGCGCGCGGCTCTACATGGTGGTCGCCCGTCCGATGTGGAACAGCCTGCACACGAGTCTTGAGTTCTATCTCAGCGCAGCTTTGACCGGACCACTGGCAGCCTCGCTCTTTACTCCGAGTCCGCGGCACACGCTGGCTCACGTAGCCGCGGGCGGCGCAGTGGCCCTGGCGCTTCAGCAGATGCTGAAACTGGTGTGGCTGCGGCGCTCGCGCATCTTTGAGTTGCGCGCGGCGGGTGAGTTGCTGCGGCACCGGCTGCTTCACGGCTTTGCCGCTCGCCTTTTCGGACTCGTGGCGATCGGGCTGGCATTAACGATGCTCCCCAGCAGCGTCTGGCTGCGGACGCTCTGCCTGGTTGCGGCGATCGGCATCGAGCTGCTGGGCCGCTACCTTTTCTTTGTCAGTGTGGTTCCGAAGACCATGGCCGCGTCCTATCTCCGAGAGGAGCGTGCTGCGTGAAACTGCGCCGCCTCATCGGCCTCGATATCGAACGCCAGAAGTATTCCTTCGCCAACGATGAGGCGATTGGCCACATCTCCGCGCAAAAAGTCGCCCACCACTGGGTCAAGACGACATGCGGCTATTGCTCGGTGGGTTGCGGGATGCTGGTCGGCATACGCGAGGGAAAAGTGGTAACTTCGCGCGGCGACCCGGATCATCCTGTCAATCGCGGCAAGCTTTGCCCCAAGGGACTCGCGGAACATTACGTCATTGACGCGGAGAACCGCGCTCGCTATCCGCTGCTTCGACGCAAGGATGCGCTTGAACGTGTCTCATGGAACGAAGCGCTGCGCACGATGGCGTCGGAATTTGGTCGCGTGGCCACACAGCATGGCCCGCAGGCAGTTGGAGTCATCAGCACCGGCCAGCTTGTTACCGAGGAGTTTTATACGCTGGGCAAGCTGGTGCAGCTCGGCCTGGGAACGTCGAATTACGACGGCAACACCACGCTATGCATGTCGACCGCGGTGGCAGGCTACAAACGATCCTTCGGCAGCGATGGACCTCCTGGCGCATACGATGACATGACCCACGCAGACGTGGTGCTGCTGATAGGCGCGAACATCGCGGAGAATCATCCGATCCTTTGTCAGCATCTCGACGCGAATCGCTCCAAAACGCTGATCGTCGCTGATCCGCGCGTGACCAAGACCGCGATGATGGCGGACATCTACCTTCCGCTAAAGCCGCGCTCAGACCTCGCGCTGCTGAACGGCCTGGCCCACATCCTGGTTCGCGACGGGCTGATCGATCGCGAATACATCCGTCAGCATACAAATGGATTCGACGAGCTATGCGGATTTCTTGAGAAGTACGAGCCTGCACACGTCAGCGGCATCACTGGTCTCAGTCCGGAGCTGATCGAAAGAGTCGCGCATCTCTATGGCAACGCGCAAGCCGGCTTCATCGGCTGGACGATGGGCGTGAACCACAGCTCGAAGGGAACGGAGACGGTGAACGCGATCAACAACCTTGCGCTGCTCACGGGAAATGTGGGCCGGGTTGGCGGATCGCCGTTCTCCATCACCGGCCAGTGCAACGCAATGGGCACGCGCGAGGCGGGCTTCTCGTCCAGTCTGCCGGGCTATCGCAGCTTTGAAGATGAAAAGGACCGAGAGGACCTTGCCGGCATCTGGGACGTGCCCGTGGGGAACATTCCATCGCGGCGCGGGCTTGCCTATCCGGACATCATCACCGCTGTGCTGAAGAAAAAGATCCGCGCGCTGTGGATCATCGCGACCAACCCGCTCGTGTCGTTTCCCAACATCGATGTGCTGAAGCAGGCGCTCGGCACTCTAGAATTTCTCGTCGTGCAGGACGGTTTTCATCCGACGCCCACGACAGAGCTGGCCGATCTCGTTCTGCCTGCGGCCATCTGGGGCGAGAAGGAAGGGACATATACAAACTCCGAGCGTCGCGTGAGCAAGGTGAACGCGGCAGTCCCGCCGGCCGGCGAAGCTCTCAGCGACTTCGAAATATTCCTGCGGCTGGCTCAGGAGCTTGGCTGCAGGGACAAGCTGTTTCCCGGATGGAAAACGCCTGTCGATGCATTCGAAGAGTGGAAGCGCGTTTCCGAAGGAAGGCTCTGCGATTATTCCGGCATCACCTACGAAGCGCTGGAGGAAACGGGCGGCATACAGTGGCCGTTTTCCAAAGAGAGCACCTCGCCTCCCAGGGCGGCCCGCCGCCTCTATACGGATGGGCAATTCCAGACCGCAGATGGAAGAGCACGGTTCTACTGCTGCGACTGGGAACCCTATCCCGAGCAGCCGAATGCGCAATTTCCCTTCGTGCTCAATACGGGACGGACGGTGGAGCACTGGCACACGCGCACCAAGACGGGCGCGGTTCCTATTCTGGAGCGCCTGTCACCGCGTGCATGGCTGGAGATGAACCCGACCGATGCGAAGCAGCTCGCGCTGCGCCCGCACGACCTGGTCGATGTCATCTCCACGCGCGGAAGAGTAGGCCGCGTGGAGCTGCGCGTGACGGAGGTAATCGCTCCAGGTCAGGTCTTCGTGCCCTTCCATTTCGCGGAATGGAACATCAACGAAGTGACGCAGGATATCTTCGATCCGATTTCGCGAGAGCCGAACTACAAGCAGTGCGCGGTGCGGGTTGAAAGGTCGTCCGCGGCGCGAACTTAGGCATTTTCTCGATCAGAACTTGTAATGCATGGAGACCTGCATCACGCGCTGCGACGAGAGCGTGCTGGTGATCAGGCCGAAGCCTTGGGTGTTTGGGCGATACGCGGTAAGGCTGGCGTTCGGCGCGCCGTAGCTTGCGATGTTGAACGCGTTGAATGCATCTCCCCGAAGTTCGAGAGTGTGGCTCTCGGTGATGTGAAAGGTCTTGAAAGCGGAAAGGTCAACCTGCCGGAAGCCCGGAGCGCGCTCTGAGCCATTCTGCGTATTTCCAAATCCGTTGTAGGACTCAGTGCCATAGGCGCAGCTGCCGTTGTCGATCGTATCTCCGTTTGCGTCGTACTTGAGGCAGGGGATTGCGGAGGGATCGGTGCCGAACCAGTTCTGAATGGTCCGGTGCTGAACCCGCAGCGGCCGGTAGTGATTGGCGTGGGCGGTGTTGGCGTATACGTCATACCGGATCGGACTGGATATTTTGATCGGAAAACCGGAATAGAGGATGGCGTTCCCGGAGAGCTGCCATCCGCCCAGAACGTTGTCCGTCAACGCGTTCCAATTGCTGCCGAAGCGGCGGGTTTTGCCGAAGGGCAGAACGTAGATGCCGGTTGCGTTCAGCGAGTTCCGCACATCCTCGCTGCCGGGGCCGTAGTCACCCATGGGATCATAGACGTTCTGGTAGAAGGAGCTTGAGTTGCTGACGCCCTTCACGCCGTAAAAACCTGCGTTGTTGGTCAGCGACTTGGCCCAGGTGTAGTTGATGGTGCCTTCCAGGCCATTCGCATTTTGGTGGTGAAGCGTGGCTTGCAGTGCGTTGTAATTGGCCACGCCTCCCGACTCGGTTACATAGAAGTTTCCCTGGTTACTAACAATGCCGCAGAAAGGCGCGGCGCCGGGGCTGGTGCAGTCTTCCGCAGCCAGATTCCCGGTTGCCGGGGAGGACCACTGGTTCTCCTGCACAGGCGTGATCAGATGCCGGGCGATGTTGCCGACATAGCCAAGCTGCGCGGAGGTGTTCCGGGTGATCAGCATCTGGCCGCCCAGGTTGAACTGTTGCACCAGCGCTGGTCGCAGGTTTGCGGGGAAGGCGTTGAAGTTGTTATTGGTGAAGCTGACGTTGCCGCCTGCAAGCTGAAATCCATTTTCCACCCGGATAGGTGCGCTGCCGCTGGTGGTGCTGGTGGGCGGCGTCGTGCTGTAGCCGAACTGGCTGAGGAAGGGCGCATTCTGTGTCAGGCGGTGGTTCGTGCCGGTGCCTTCCAGGTCGTCGGTGATGCCGTATGCCCCGCGGAAGACGATGCGCGGGCTCAGTTGCAGCGCGAAGCCCACGCGCGGCATGAACTGCCAGTAATACGGATCGTAGAGCGCGCGGCTGGCGCCATTTTTGCCCGCGTACTGGATCGCACTCTGTCCGTTTAGCGGATTGGGATTGCGGATCGCGCTATTGGCCACGTTCGCCTCCTTGTCGGTGACCTCATAGATCGGCTGGTCCCACCCGTAGCGGAGGCCGAGATTCACGGTCAGGTTGTCGCGCAGCTTCCAGTCGTCCTGAACGTAGGCTGCGTCGCGATACTGCCGCTGGCCCGTAGGACCCGAGACGCCGCCGACCTCCGCACCATCAGACTGGTTTAGCACCCAGTCGGCAAGACCATATCCCGGCTGACCGAGGGTTGAATTTTCGGTATAGAGGCCGCTGTAGTCAAAGCTGCCCAGCGTGCCGGCATTGCCAGGGGAAAAGCTGTTCTGCTGATAGCGCAGGATCTGCACGCCGAATTTCGTGTTATGCCTTCCATGCTGCCAGGTGAAATGGTCGCCGTAGTAGAAGTTGTTCTCGTGGAACTGATTGACCAGCGCGGAGGTGCCCAGGTTCGATTCATTTGAATTAGGCAGACTGACCAGGCTGAACCCGGGAAAGGCCTGCTTGGGGAAAGGAATTCCGACGACGCTGTTGCCGCTCGTGCCGAAGACGCCTGATGGATCGGACGGTATGTTCTGGTCGTAAACGGTGCGGGAAAATCCCACGCGAAACTCGTTCACCATCGCTGGCGACACTGTGTGTACCCAGTTCAGGACCGCACTCTGGAAGGGATAATCATTGGAGGCCGGAAAAATGACGGGGACCAGCGGTTTTGCTTTGAAGTCCAGCGCATCACCATAGCTGTAACGGCCCATGATCGAGTCGCTGGGGCCCACCTTATAGTCAACGCGAACATCTCCCTGGTTATTGAGCGTTTGCGATTTGAAATATCCCTGATAGTTGTTCAGATCGCCAAGGCCGGGGCGGGGTGTCGCGTTTGGTAGCGGATACAGTTCCGGATGGGCAAAGAGAAACTTGGCGACCGGATTGAGGACCGGTATCTGATTACCCGCGTAAGAAGTGGCGTTGCTGAAGCCTCCGCCGTTTTGGTTGTTTGTATAGCTGCACGTTTCCGAACTGATCGGTCAGCAGCTCGGAGAAGTCGCCGGCGCGCATCTTCGCTGTAGCTACAGGCTCGCGACGCCAGTGCCGCCGGTATGGTAGCGAAATCCTTCGTAATCGCCGAAGAAAAACAAACGGTTCTTCAGGATGGGTGCGCCGAAGGTGGCGCCGAACTGGTTTTGCGTGAACGGCGCCAGCGGTATACCAGAAAATTTGTTGGCCCATGAATTTGCCGACATCCCATCGTTCTGGAAGAACTCATACACGCTGCCGTGCATTTGGTTGGTGCCGCCCTTGGTGACCACCAGCACCTCACCGCCGCTGACATTCCCATACTCCGCGTTGGCATTGCCGGTGATGACGCGCATCTCCTGGATGGAGTCAGGCGCCGGATTGTAGCCCGAGTAATTTTCAGCGTCTCGTCAATCTCGACTCCGTCCATCACATAGTTGTTATTCTGCCCTCGCGCGCCATTGAACGACGGCGAGCTGTACCAGTCCGCGTTGCGCTCATTGCCGTCCGCACCCCCCATGTAGGCAAGAGAGGGCAGCACCGCTCCGGGCACAAAGAGCGTAGGGAACTGATAGTTCAGCCCATTGATGGGCATATTGACCATTCTGTTTCCGGAGATCGTCGTGCCTAGAGTGGCGTCCTCGGTCTGCAAAAGCGGAGACACCGCAGCCGATACATTGACCGTCGCCGATGCCGCGCCTACCTCGAGATGGGCATCGACTTTCGCAATCTGATCGATCTGAAGTGGAAACGGACCGATGGTGACCGACTTAAAGCCGGCGCTGGTGACAGCGAGAATATAAGAGCCAATCGGCAGAAACTAGATATTGTAGGCCCCGTCTTGATTCGTCACGGTGCTCGTGCTGACGTGCGTGGAGTTATTCGTCGCCACCACACGTGCGCCCGGCATGACCGCGCCCTGCGGGTCGGTTACGGTCCCGCGCACGGTGGCCGTGATGGCGGGAATTCCGGCGAGGAATCCAACAGCAACAAGCGGTAGAACTGCGCGCCAACGTCCAGCGGCTCTATAGCAAGAAATCATGATCTGCCTCCACAAGGTGGTCCCAACTTCAATCCGGCGGATGCAGTCTGCCTTCATTGGCCCTGAGCCCATCAGGATTGATGCGTATTAATCGAGTCGCCTGGAAGCGGATGCTGGCGGCACTTCACGCCGTCTCTGCAAAATACGTTGCACTATGGATCCCGCTTCCAACCGCGCACCATGCTGTTTTAAATTGCAAGCGATGTCAACAGCCTTTGGTTTGCGAGTTGCATACTCTAACGTAGGCCCCGGGCTGGATGCAACGGCTGTTGCAGATAAGGCGGTCGGAGCTCAGGATTGAACTTTCCAAATTGCACAATTGCGCGTCCCCATGGGAAGATGCATCTCGCCCGAAGACCTCGCCCCGGCCGAGAGAATGAGAATGCCCAAGCACTCGCTAAAGCTCCAGTCGCAGAAGCCTGTGGGGGCGCTGCTGGAGCAAATTCATGAAGCTCGCCGGAGATGATCCGTCCCGCGTTCGAGCACCCCCGCGACTACGTGCTGCTGAACGTGCGCGAACTGGGCCAGAAGCTGCAGGTGGACGCGGCAACGATCTCGCGCACCGTGGCCGCCATGGGATTCAGCAGCTACCGCGAATTTCAGAGGTACCTGCACCAGCTTTCCATCGCACATTCCACCGCCGTGGAACGCATGCGGAACGCGGACAGCTCGGCGCGGACCTTTGAGGGGCGCGTACGTGGGACGCTGCATGGAGCGGTCCATAACCTGGAGTCCTTCTGCAACAGTCTCGATATCGAGCAACTCTCGAAGCTGGCGGACCGGTTCTATGCTGCGCGCCGCATCTATGTGTTGGCGGGAGATCTCGCGGTCAGCCTGGGAGTTTTCTTGCATTACCAGCTCATGATGCTGGGGTTTGATGTTGTGCTTGCGACCAGCTCCGGCCATGTCACCCATCTCATGCATCACACGACAAAGGCTGACGTGGTTGTGGCCGTCAGTTTCCGCCGAGGGCTTCGACAAACAGTGGAAGGTGTGCTCGAAGCCCGCGCGAACGGCAGCTATACAGTTGGAATTACCGATACGTCGCTGTCCGGGATTGCTCGTTCGGTCAACGAGGTGTTGCTAGTCTCGATCGACACCGCACACTTCGGAGTTTCGTATGTGGCGGCAATGGCGGTTCTGGATGCGTTGCTCAGCGCGGTCGCAAATCGAAAACGAAGCCGCACCATGAGGGTGCTCCGGCAAATGGAAAAAGATCAGAAGGCCAGCTACCGGTGGGATCCCGAATCATAAGCCGGCGGGTGTGTCCGTCACTGCGCAAACAGTGAGAGCGGCACCGCCTCGCCCATGGCGCGATACCCGACCGGCGACGGATGCAGATGATCGCCGGAATCGAAGGCGGGCAGCAGGCGATCCGGATGCTGCGGATCGCGAACGATGCTGTCAAAGTCGATGACCGTGTCAAAATGTCCCGGCGCACGAATCCACGTGTTCACAGCCTGCCGGTCCGCTTCCGTCAGGGGGCCCGGATGGTAGTAGTCCGAACCGGTGAAAGGCGTAATGGTGGCACCAAAGACGCGCAGGCCATGAGCATGCGAGCGGAGAACCACCTGCTGATACGCTGCTTCAATCCGCTTGACCAGTGCTGCGTGTTCCGCCGGCGCGACCTCGCCATCCCGAGTCAGCCCGCCTAGATCATTCACGCCTTCGAAGACAATCACCCATCGGACACCGGCAGGGGCAAGCACGTCCCGGTCGAATCGCGCCAGCACATTCGGCCCAAGCCCATCGGTCAAAAGATGATTGCCGCCGATGCCCTGATTGGAAACGCCAATGCTGCGCGTAGCTGGTGAGGCCTGCATTCGCTGAGCCAGAATATCGGTCCAGCGATCGTTGCCGTTGGTGGTGGCTCCGTGGCCGTCGGTGATGGAGTCGCCGAGCGCTACGACTGATGCCGCACCCAAGGGCGCCTCAACATCGATCGCCGAGATCTGATACCAGTGGTCCACACGCTTCGCGTGGGTCAGATCTGCCGCTGCTACAAAATCTCCATGTACGAAGTAGGAGGTGGCGCGAGAACCGGGATGGCCCGTCTCTCCGGCGGGAGCGGTATCGAGGTGAAAGCTGACAGCAAGGTTCGACAGAGCAGCTACTGGATACGCCAGCGGGTCTGACACATATTCCGCGCCGGGCGGCACGACCACATCGGCGCTTCCTGCAAACGTCACAACCCGATCGGTGTGAGGATCGATCGCGGGTGACGACGGCGACACCGGGCTCGCAACATGCACGAAAGAGAAGTAGAGCGGTGTGCTCCCGAACGCATTCGACAGGTGAATGCGGATCTTCAGACCGCCGGCCGAGAGATGAAAGATCTGCCGCACCGTGGCATCGCGGAGATCGTCTGCCGGCATTGCATTCTGGGGCTCCGGAATCTGCTGCGACGCGCCCCAGCTTGCGATCCACATTTCCTGCGCCGCAGGTGCTTGCGCAGCGCAATGCATTCCGGAAAGCGCCAGCATCAGCACGACGGCACAAACTGCGCTGAATTTCTCTGCGATCGTCACGACGCAAGTTCTATCATGAAGTCCCGTAGCAAATCGTTCTTCGACACACGGGTACTCCATCCTGGGGGCGGGCGTGCACATTCCGCTGAGGCGTATCGCAGTCTCATGTTCTCTTCTTTGCGCGGCCGTTGCAGTGGGCCAGACCACGGCTCCTGCTTCGATGAGGCCGACTCCCGTGACCTTCACCGCCGAGCAGGACCACCAGAACATGATGGACCAGCTCGGCATTAAGGCGCTCCGTCCCGGGCCGAGCGGCAATCCAAACGCGGCCAACCATGCGAACTACGATGAGTCGAAAGCGAACCCGTATCGTGATCTGCCCGACCCGCTCACGTTGAACGATGGCCAGAAGGTCATCACGCCACAGGTGTGGTGGCAGAATCGCCGGCCCGAGATCGTCGATATGTACGAGAAGTATGTCTACGGCCGCGTTCCCAAAGATGTGCCGAACGTGACATGGAAGGTGAATGCGGTCGACGACGAAAGGATCGGCTTCAACCGCGTGGTCGCGAAGGACCTCACCGGCCAAGTCGACAATTCGGCATATCCCGCTATCCGCGTCAAGATTCACATGACGCTGGTTACGCCGGCGGATGCGGGGGGATCGGTTCCCGTGCTCATCATGTTCGCTCATGCCAGTTTTCCCGCGCCGAAGGAGCCGACGGACGAAGAGTTCGAACGCATCAACACCGCATGGAAAGCGCTTCTCGTGCAGCAGGACCCTTCCTTGAGAGATGTGTTCGCCACGCATCCAGCGTGGCAGCCGGTAAGGGCGACGCCTTTTCAGTTGCCCCAGATGAATGCCGATGGTGATCCGCCGAATCCCTGGCAGCTGATCGCAGCCGGCTGGGGCTTCGCGCTGCTCGATCCCGCCAGCATCCAGGCGGACGACGGAGCCGGCATCACGCGCGGCATCATCGGCCTGGTGAATCAGGGACAGCCGCGCAAACCGGAAGACTGGGGTGCGCTGCGCGCATGGGCGTGGGGCGCGGGGCGTGCGCTCGACTATCTCGAAACCGATCCCGCGGTGGATGCAAAACACGTCGGCATTGAAGGCGTCTCCCGCTATGGCAAAGCCGCGCTGGTGACCATGGCATTCGATCAGCGCTTTGCCATGGTGCTTGTCGGCTCGTCAGGCAAAGGCGGCACCACGCCCCTGCGGCGGAATTTTGGCGAGGCCGTTGAGAGCCTGACGGGCGGCGAATACTACTGGATGGCCGGCAACTTCATGAAGTACGGAGCTTCGGAGGCGAGCTTCGGAAGCAAGACGCCGGGAGATATCCCGGTGGATTCAAACGAGCTGATCGCGCTCTGTGCGCCGCGTCTCACCTTCATCAGCTATGGCATTCCGGAAAAGGGCGATGCGCAATGGTTGGATCATCGCGGAAGCTTTATGGCGACAGTGGATGCGAGCCGCGTCTTCACACTGCTCGGCGCAAAGGGCCTCAACATCCAGGGCGATTACCACACGGCAAAGATGCCCGCCGTCAATGAAGGCATTCTTTGGGGGCAGCTTGCGTGGCGGCAGCACGACGGCGGCCATACCGACGCGCCAAACGTGAAGTACTTCATCCAATGGGTGGACAAGTTCATCGGTCACACGCCGCCAACGTAATTCAGAGGACGCGAGACACACCCGCGTGCCGGCCTATCAGCGAGCCACAAGAAAGTTTCCGTATCCAACCACCACCGTGGACCCGACCAACAGAAACAGGCCACAGCCGACAAGAAGACGCGTTCGGAGGCTGGTGTCGCGCCACTCGTGGAGCGCGATGCCCCAGAGCGTGGCGAAGATAATGATGCTGGCCATGTGCAGCGTCCAGCTGGAGAAGTCATACTTGCCCATCTTCGTCTGCCCCATGGAGTAGAAAAAGAACTGGAAATACCAGATGACGCCCGCCAGAGCGGCCAGCACGTAGTTGCGGGTCAGCACCGAAGGCGAAAGCCGCAGCGAGAGCTCAGGATGGCGCGGGTCCAACTCCACCAGTGTGTCGCCGGTAGTGGGCGCGGTGCCCATGGGATTGGTTCCCGGCGCGCCAAAGAATTGCCGCACAGAGCCGTTGCGAAGGATCAGAATCGCAGACCAGATCAGGTTGGTAACGAAGCCGCCCCACAGCACGACGACCAACACCGGCAGGTTCTGCCAGAGCAGCGCGCGATGTTCCGCCGCGAGTTGATCGCGGGTGAGATTGGCAATCGGCTTACCGGCGGCCAGGCCGTAGGCGAAGCAGGCGCTCATGATGCCGGCAAAGATGGCGACCGCAAGCCCCTTAGCAAAGGAGTAGTCGCGCTCCCCAAGCAGCGCCTTTTCTTCGGCAGAGACTTCCTTCTCCTTGGAGTACCCGGCGAGCCCGTTCACGGCTATCGCCAGCAGGCAGATGAAGACGCCCAACAGAATCACCTGGCCGCCGCGCTGATGCACGATGATGGACATCTGTCCGCTGAAGATGGGCGGCATCAGTGTGCCGAACGCGGTGCAGAAGCCCAGTGCGATCGCATAGCCCAGCGCAATGCCGAGGTAGCGGATGGCAAGCCCGAAAGTGAGGCCGCCGACGCCCCACATCGTGCCCCAGAAGAAGGAGTGCCACATGGTTGCGGATGGCGCCTGGTGGAGAACCGACGAGAGGCCGGGCACGAACAGGTATCCAAGAACGGCGGGCGCGACGATCCACGCAGCGAAGCCTTGCACGATCCAGTAGATTTCCCACGACCAGCGCTTGATCGGTCGGAACGGGATGAAGTTGCTCGCGGAGGCCAGGCCGCCGATCCAGTGATAGAGCACCCCGATCAGGGGATTTGCACCCAAGCCACACCTCGGCAATCTAAACAGGAAGGAAAATAGATGCTGCCTATGGTAGCAGGGCGTGTATCAAGAGAAAATATTTTCCATTTGGAAAGTGGTCGCGGTTCAGACTAAACTCTGCGGTGCCGCGGGAGGTACGGATGAGCGAAAGCGAAATCGGCAATGGCGCGCTGCGAGCTCTGGACGGCTTTCAGATCGAAATTCCCTCGTGGGGGTTCGCAAACACCGGGACTCGTTTCGGAAAATTCCTCCAGGCCGCGGCGGCGACCAGCCTGGAGGAGAAGTTTGCCGATGCCGCTCAGGTCCATGCACTGACGGGCGTCACTCCGCAGCTTGCCTTGCATGTGCTTTGGGACCTGCCGGGGGGTACCGCCGATGCAGCAAAGGTTCGGCGCCTCGCCGAGCGATATGACATCCGCGCCGGGTCCATCAACCCGAATCTCTTTCAGAATCAGGAGTACAAGTTCGGCTCGATCTGCAATCCAGACGCTTCGATCCGGCGCATGGCTATCGATCATCTGGTCGAGTCAGCCCGCATCGCGCGGGAATTGAAATCGACGGACATCTCGCTCTGGGTTGCGGATGGGTCGAATTATCCCGGCTCGCAAAACATCCGCAAGCGCATCGTGTGGCTCGAAGAGGCAATGGCGGCAATGCATGCGGAATTGGGGGAAGGGCAGCGGATGCTGATCGAGTACAAGCCATTCGAACCAGCCTTTTATCACACCGATATCGCGGACTGGGGCATGGCCTCGCACCTTGCGCAGGCAGCCGGGCCGCAGGCGAGGGTCCTGGTAGATACCGGCCATCACTACCAGTCGCAGAACATCGAGCAGATTGTCGCGTGGCTCTTGCATATGCGGCTGCTTGGAGGCTTTCACTTCAACGATCGCCGTTATGCGGATGACGATCTGACCATCGGCTCGATCGATCCCTATCAGGTCTTCCGCATCTTCCACGAGATCTTCAGCGAGCCGGAGGCCGCGCTGGTCGCAGAGATCGCCTTCATGATCGACCAGAGCCATAACCTGAAAGGCAAGCTGGAAGCGATGGTGCAAACCGTCATGACGGCACAGGAGCTTTACCTGAAGGCCTCGCTGGTCGATCGCGAGCGCCTGGAAGAGCTGCAGGCGGCGGGTAAGATTGTTGAGGCAGAGGAATGTTTGCGAACGGCCTTCTGGACCGATGTCCGCCCAGCGCTCGCAGAGTGGAGAATTAAGCGGGGGCTGCATCCCAATCCGTTGGAAGCGCTGGAAGAGAGCGGTTATGTGGAGCGCATCACGCGCGAGCGGCGCGAGAGAAATGCAGCATTGACAAGCTCATACGCCTGAAAATCCTATAGGTAATTTGTTTGCCATTTAGATTCCGCTGTGATATTTCTCTTCTCGCCGTATTGTTTTGAGAAGGGGAATTGGAAGTCATGTCTGTATCTGCAGTGGACTCGCGCACACAGCTTCAACATTTGGAAGATCGCTGGGACGAGAACGCCGCCCGTGGTATGGACGAGCCGGAGCTGCTGCGCTACCGCTCCAATCTGCTCGGCTCCGATCTGCGCATCACCAATTTCGGCGGCGGCAATACCAGCTCCAAGGTTAAAATGCCTGATCCGCTGACGCGCCAGAACGTTGAGGTTCTGTGGGTAAAGGGAAGCGGCGGCGACCTGGGCAGCATCAAGCGCGCCGGATTGGCCACGCTCTATTTGGACAAGCTGCTGGAGCTTGAAAAGCTGTATGGCGGCGTGGAACGCGAAGACGAGATGGTGGAGTACTACCCGCTCTGCACCTATGGCCTGAACCCTGTCGCCGCGTCGATCGATACTCCCCTTCACGGTTTCCTGCCGTTTCGTCACGTAGACCATTTGCACCCGGACTGCGCCATCGCGATGGCGGCGGCGGCCAATGGTCTCGAAAAGATGGAGGAGTTCAACCAGCGATACGGCCACAAGCTGATCTGGGTGCCATGGCAGAGGCCCGGTTTTGAACTGGGCCTGATGCTGAAGCGCGCCGTCGAGCAGGAGCCTGCCTGCGACGGAATCATCCTCGGTGGACACGGCCTCTTCACCTGGGGCGAAACGCAGCGCGAGTGCTACCTGAACACCGTCACGCTGATTGACCAGCTCACCAGCTTCATCGAAGAGCATCTCCGGAAAAAAGGCGAACGAATCTACGGAGGCCTCAAGCATGAGCCGCTGGCGGACCGCAGGAGCATCGCGCTGGAGATCCTGCCTGTCTTGCGCGGGCGCCTGAGCGAAAACAAGCGCGTCATCGGCAGCTTCTCGGATCATCCGGATGTGCTGGAGTTTGTGAACTCCGCCGAGGCGCAGAAGCTTGCATATCTCGGCACAAGCTGCCCAGACCACTTCATCCGCACAAAAATTCGCCCCATGTTTGTGCCGTGGGATCCGAAGAGCGGCACCGGGGAACTGCGCAAGGAGATCGAAAAGCAGATCGCCACCTACCGCAAAGAGTACGGCGAATACTACAAAAAACATGCTGAGCCGAGCTCGCCTGCGCTGCGAGACGCCATACCGGCCGTGGTTCTGGTTCCGGGTCTCGGTATGTTCACCTTCGGCAAAAGCAAACCTGAGTCCCGCATCATCGGCGAGTTTTATCTGAATGCAATCCACGTGATCAAGGGCGCGGGCGGCCTCGAAGGCGGCGCACCGGTTACGCGCGTTCCGCAGTGCGGGTCCGAGAGTCTGGCCCAGGCATTTCAGGTCTTCAGCAACTATGTCGCGATGCCCGCCTCCGAAGCATTTCGCATCGAGTACTGGTCGCTGGAAGACGCCAAGATTCGCCGTCAGCCGCCGGAGAAAGAGCTCAGCCGGCAGATCGTGGTTGTCGTAGGCGGCGGCAGCGGCATTGGCCGAGAGGTGGCGCTGCTTGCAGCGGAGCGCGGAGCGCATGTGGTCGTTGCTGATCTCGACATAGCCGGCGCCGAGCGCGTGGCAGAAGAGTTGAAGAGAACGGCCGGGAAAGAAGCAGTAATCGCCGCTCCGGTCGATATACGGAAGCGGGAATCGATCGGCGATGCCATTCGGCGGACAGTCGAGCACTTCGGCGGAGCCGACATTCTGATCAATACGGCCGCGCTGTTTCCTTCTTCGCCCAGCGGCGTGATCTCCGATGAGCAATGGGCACTCACACTTGAAGTCAACGTTACGGCGAACTTCCTGCTGGTGGAGGAGATCGGCAAGCTTCTGCGCGATCAGGGGCTCGCGGCCAGCATTGTGCTGACCAGCTCCGCCAATGCCGTCGTGCCCAAACGCGGCTCAGAGGCATACGACGTGAGCAAGGCTGCGCTGAGTCATCTGATTCGAGAGCTGGCCGTCTCGCAGGCGCCGCTGGTGCGCGTGAACGGCATCAGTCCCGCGACGGTGGTGAAGGGTTCCACCATGTTCCCGCGGGACCGGGTGATCGCGTCGCTACGCAAATACAGCATTCCGTTTGAAGAGAGCATGTCGGATGATGAGCTGCGGACAGCCCTCGCAGGCTTCTACGCCGGCCGCACGCTCACGCATCGGCCGATCGATCCCGCGATATGCGCGGAAGCGATTCTCTTCCTGGCAGGACCGAAATCCCCATGCACCACGGGCCATCTGATTCCGGTCGATGGCGGACTGACGGAAGCATTCCTTCGATAACGTAGAGGCGCTCACTTGGCAGGCAGCAATCTTCCATCGGGCAGTCTTCCGTCGTTAGTGGCCATCGATTTAGGAGCGGAGAGCTGCCGGGTCTCCCTGCTGGCGCCCGGAACGGAAGGGCCGCAGATTCGCTTGGTGCATCGCTTTCCCAACGCGCCTGCGTCGCGCGGCGAATCGCTCTACTGGGACCTGGAGCGGATCCTGGTAGAGGTCGAGCGCGGTTTGCTGCAATGCGCCGAGCAGTCTACTGCCCCGATAGGGTCGATCGGTGTCGATGGCTGGGCGGTGGATTATGTGCGCCTGAACGGCGATGGCCGGCCCCTCGGGCTGCCTTTCTGCTATCGCGATCTGCGCACACAGGCGATGGTGGAATCCGTTGAGGCGCGATGCTCGCGTGAGGAGCTCTTCGCGCTGAGCGGCGCGCAGCCGCTGCGCATCAACACGCAGTTCCAACTGATGGCCGACCAGGCCGCAGGTGTGCCGCCGTCTGCGCGATGGGTCAACCTGCCGGAATATGTGCTGGCCACGCTTGGCGGCCGGATGGTCGCGGAGTATACGAACGCGACGCATACAGGGCTGGTCGATATGCGCAACCGCACGTGGTGCCGGAAGATTTTCGACCTGAGCGGACTGGCAATGGACGCTGCTCCGCCGCTGGTTGCAACCGGAACCGATGTTGGCCGGCTCCGTTGGCCTAAAGCGGCACCATTTTCCGGGACACGGCTGATCGCAACCGCGTGCCACGACACCGCATCGGCGGTGGCTGCGATTCCGCTCGACGGCGAGGACTGGGCGTACATCAGCTCAGGGACGTGGTCGCTGGTTGGAACGCTGCTCGATCAGCCGATCACAAGCGCGGAAGCTTGCGCGGCAGGCTTTACCAACCAGGGAGCAGCAGGAGACCGTGTCTGCTTCCACAAGAACGTAAACGGCATGTGGCTGCTGAAGCAGACGCTTGCGCAACTCTCGCCGGACGGGGACCGCTGGCCGATGCAGGATTTGATTGCTGCGGCTGAATCCCTGCCGGCGCCAGATTCTCTGCTGGATGTGGATGATTCGGAACTGCTGTTGCCCGGGGCGATGGCTTCGCGCATCAACGCGCAGCGGAAGAGGCAGGGAAGAGCCGCTTTCGAAGAAACTCCGGAGCGTGCGCCCGAATTTGCGAGCCACATCTTTCACAGCCTTGCAGCTTGCTATGCAGCGGTTTTGCGAGATGCGGAGCGGCTTACCGGAAAACGATTCAGGAGGCTGGCCATCGTGGGGGGCGGCAGTCTGAATCGCTTCCTAAACCGGCTCACTGCGGAGGCCACAGGGTTGGAGGTCTACTGCGGAGTTGCGGAGAGCGCGACCATCGGCAACTTTGCCATCCAGCTTGCGACTTGGGAGGGCAAGCAGAACTCTCCCGCCAGGATTGCGCACTGGGCGCATGTGCTGACCGAGCTTCATGCCTGTTGACAGGAGCAGCCCTTGTTTCCAATAGGGAAATTGGCCTGTTATGCTCCCACTGCGAGGTGAACCGTTGCCGCAAAAGATCAAGCGTCTCTACCTGATTCCAATTCTGTCGAAGGCGCTCGACGTGCTTGAATTGCTGGAGGCGGACAATCGGCCGCTTACGCTGGAATCGCTTTTCCAGCGCTCGCAAATTTCGAAAACCAGCATTTATCGCATCCTCAAGACGTTCGTGCATCGCGGCTATGTCGCCCAGACGCCGGATGGCGCCTATCGGCTGGTGGCGCGGCCAAAGAAGATGCGCTTCGGCTTCGCGGGCGAGAGCGAAGAGATGCCGTTTTCTGAGGCGGTTGCGGCCAGCCTGAAGGCGTCGGCCGCCTCTTCCGGCGTGGAGCTGATGATCCGAGATAACCGCTACAACGCGGAGACGGCACTGAAGAATGCGAAGGAGTTCGTGGCCGAGGGCGTGGACCTGGTGATCGAATTCCAGATTGAAGAGCGGGTGGCGCCGTTGATTGCGCATACGATTGCGCGCGCGGGCATTCCGCTGATCGCGGTGGATATTCCCCATCCCAGCTCGGTGTATTTCGGCGTCGACAACTTTCAGGTGGGTTTTGAGGCAGGCGAGCTGCTGGCGCAGCACGCGGTGCACTCGTGGAAGGGCAAGGCGGACTGGGTGCTGGGGCTGGACGTGGCGGAGGCGGGAACGTTTGTGCAGAGCCGCATCACCGGTGCGTTTGAGGGTGTCCGCACGCATCTGACCGGGCTCGAACCGCGCGCATGTGTGCGGCTGGATGGCCGCGGCATGCGTCAGACCAGCGCGCAGGTGGTGAAGGAATTTTTGGAGCGGCATGGGCGCACGGACCGTGTGTTGATTGCAGCGGCAACAGATACGAGCGCGCTGGGCGCGTTGCAGGTGGTGCGGGAACTGGGGCGCGAAAAATATGTCGCGATAGTGGGCCAGGACTGCATTCCGGAGGCGCTGGAGGAGATGCGACGCCACAAGGGGCCGCTCATTGCCTCGATCTCTCATGAGGCGCATACCTACGGGCCGCGGCTGATCCAGCTTGGCGTGACGCTGCTGCGCGGCCATACGGTTCCCCCGTACAACTACGTGCAGCACCGGGTGGTGACGCCCGAGACTTTGCCGGCCGGAAAGCCGCAAACAAGTACGGCTGACGCCCTTTCGTAGGCTTTTCAGGTCGCTAAAGCGGCTTCCACACGCACAGAATTCGGTGCCATATATGACGTTGCGTGTCATATATCCGGGCATTGCCATGCCTTGAATGGATGCGAGTTCTGCTGCGCTTTAATTTCATTTGAGAATTTTTTTTCCTCTTGACAATGTCCGGATGCGCTCGATATTGTCTGCGCGCTGGAAGAACTTCCAGTTCGAACGAGCGGGGCTGGGGCTTTTCACGAAAAGGCTTACCGAACCGGAGCAGTCACGAGGGGTTCTATCAGCGACTCCGGATGGAAAACCGGAAACGGACAAAACAGATCTCTCCAGTTTCGCCGGCGACGCTTCGCGTCACGCCTCCGGTTGGGACGACGGGCAGGAAGGGATCGCGCCAGACGTGCGGCGACCACGAAGGAATGCGGGAACAGATTTCAGGGAGGCTTTCCGATGATTCACAAGGTGTATCGATGGTTTTGGGGCCTGATCATGGTTGCGGCGATGGCCTGCGCATCCTTTGGCCAGAGCGGGGCTACTGGAACCATTCTGGGCACGGTCACCGACAGCTCAGGCGCGGTGGTGCCAAATGCAACCGTAACCATCACGAATACGGGCACCGGTGTGTCTCACCGGGCGACGACCAGTTCCTCCGGCGACTACTCGGTGCCGGACCTCAACCCGGGACCCTATTCGGTGACGATTGAGTCGTCCGGATTTTCGAAAGAGACGGTCGGCGGCGTGACGTTGGGCGTGGCGCAGCAGGCGCGCGTGAACGGGTCACTCAAGACTGGAGCCGAAACCGAGACGATCCAGGTCAATGCGTCGGCTGTCGCGCTCGATACCGACACGGCCGCGGTGACACAACTGGTGACCCAGAAGCAGGTGGACCAGCTTCCGCTGAACGGGCGCAATTTCCTGAACCTGCTGTTCATCGGCGCAGGCGCCGTGCAGACGGTGGGCGAGCAGGGACAGATGCGGCAGGGGCAGGGCAACGCGATCAGCATCAACGGCGGGCGGCCGGAGTCGAACAACTACACGCTGGACGGTATGGTGAATACCGACACGGCGCTCAATACGCCGGCCGTGATCCTGTCGCAGGATGCCATCCAGGAATTCAGAGTGCAGAGCGAAACGTACTCCGCGGAGTACGGCTTCAGCGCCAACCAGATCAACATCGTGAGCAAGAGCGGGACAAACAAGCTGCACGGCTCAGTTTTCGAATTTGCGCGCAACGATGCGTTCGATGCCAGCACGCACTTTCAGCCGGTGAAGCCGGAGCTGCGGCAGAACCAGTTCGGATTTGTACTGGGCGGCCCGGTCGTCATTCCCAAGCTGTACGACGGCAGAGACAAAACCTTCTGGTTGGCCAACTACGAGGGATGGCGCATTCGCAACGGCACCAGTTCGTACTCCAACATTCCCAGCCAGGCAGAGCTGGGCGGCAATTTTTCGACGAGCGGGCTGCCGGCATATGGCACTGCGGGCTGCACCGCGGCGCTTGCCGGCAGCAACCCCTGCATGCCGATCGATCCGGCTACAGGCGCACCGTTTCCGGGCAACGTTGTTCCGTCGACGCGCTTTTCGCGGCTGGCCAGCGTGACGACGAAGCTCTTCCCCAGCCCGAACTGCTTTGGCGGCGGATGCCTGGGCAACTTCCATCTGGCCACAACGCTGCCCAACAATACCGACCAGCAGACATACCGGCTGGATCAGAACATCGGCAAGTTCGGCTCCATCTTCTTTCGCTACACCAAGGCCAACTATCTGCTGGATACGGCGAGTTCGACCTCGATTCCCGCAGGCTTGAATATCTTCACGGAAAATTCGACGAGCTGGGAGATCTCGCACACCATTTCGCTGCCCCATGGCTTCGTAAACAACTTTCGCTTCGGATATCTCGGCGCGCAGGTCGTGCAGGGCGACAGCCCGGCACCGACCGCCGACGTCGCTGCCCTGGGACTGACGGGCGTGTTCACGAACCTGCCCGACTATGCACGTGGATATCCCGGTATCGGTCTTCAAAATCTGAGTGGAGGGGCGGGCAGCCCAGGGAATAATCCGACGACCAGCAATATTCCGATGTGGGAGTTTGCCGATTCTCTTTCCACCGTGAAGGGCAAGCACACCTTCAGCATGGGGTTCGATTACCGCACCTGGGTTCAAAAGCGCGATCTATCCACGAATTTCCTTGGTAGCTATACCTTTAACAATACGACCATCAGCAACAACGGCGCGGGCTGCGCCACGCCATACTGCGGAACAGGCAATGCAGTGGCGGATTATCTGCTTGGCTATTACGGTGTTGCATCGACATTTCAGCCGGGTCCCTTCAGCGTGGCAAACAGCAACTCGCCGGGCAACCTGAATCAATTCGTATTCAAGTACATCGGACCGTATTTCCAGGATGACTGGAAGGCTACTTCGAAGCTGACGCTGAACCTGGGCATCCGTTGGGATTTCCGGACGATCCCGTATGAGCAAAGCAATAACAAGATGTTCTGGGTCGATACGGCCAACCCCCTGGGAGGAATGTGTTTCGCCAATCAGAAGCTGCTGACAGATGGGATTGCTCCGGCCGGAAATGGGTTCTACCGGTATTGCGGGCGCAATAATCCGCGGGATCCATCCTACTATCCGTTCGCGCCGCGGTTCGGCCTGGCGTACCGGCTCACCGACAAAACGGTGGTTCGCGGCGGCTACGGAATCTTCTTCGATTCTTCGGAGACGCGCGAGATTGACGACTCCGGGGATTTGTATCCGTTCGTGATACGGGCCTCAAACACGCCCACCGCGGATCCAACGCTGCCGAAGAACACTGACAACCTGTTTGTGCCGGCGAGTACACTGCAGCCGGTGGCGGTGGGTTCGAATGGCGGCACAACCTTCCCGGCCGGGGGACAGTTCATCGCGGTCATCATTTCGGAGAAGCCGCAAAACCCATACGTGCAGCAGTGGTCGGCCTCCGTGCAGCGCGAGGTGGCACGAAACACCACGCTGGAGCTGAACTACGTCGGCAACAAGGGAACACACCTGCTCGACCGCATCAATATCAATCAGCCGTTCACGGTGGCGAACCCGGCATTCTGCCAGGCAAATCCCTTGCTGGGCGATTGCCCGGTGAGTGCCCGAACACCGTATCCGAACTTCACCAATGGAACGGGGACACTGGACAGCCACTGGACTGGCTATTCCAACTACAACGCAGCGAATGTGCGGCTGGAGCGGCGATCAACGGATCTGGCGCTGCTGGCTGTCTATACCTGGTCGAAAAGCATGGATGACAAGTCAGCCGCAGCCGGCATCGGCGCGACGAACGGCTTCGCGGGCCATATGGACGATCACAATCCCAACCTGGACTACGCGCGATCGGACTTTGACGTAGGACAGCGGTTTGTTTTGAGCTATGTTTACCAGCTTCCAGTAGGGCGAGGAAAAAAGTTTGGCGGCCAGATGAATCGGTTGACGGACGCGGCTGTGGGCGGCTGGCAGTGGACGGGGATCGCGACCTTCCAGCAGGGGTTCCCGTTCTCCGTGCAGGGAAACGATAACTTTGGTCTGCTGGAGGCTCGGAACCAGCGCGCCACGCTGGTCGGTAATCCGCACGCGAACTTCCACAAGAGCATCAACCAGTGGTTTAATACGGCCGCCTTTGCCCAGCCGCTAGCAGGCTCGTTTGGTAACAGCGGCAGAAACATTCTGCGCGAGCCGGGCATCAACAACTGGGACATGGGAGTGGGCAAGAGCTTTGCGCTGGGTGACCGGGCAAGCTTCCAGTTCCGCGTGGAGGGCTTCAACGTCTTCAATCACACGCAGTGGGGCGTAGATCCGGGATCGCCTTCGGCGGCCGCCGGCGGGCCGGGTACCGGGGCTGTCGATCGGAACGTGAACGATCAACCGCCCGCGACGAATGTGTTGTTCGGCCACATAACGTCTGCACGACCAGGACGCATTTTGCAACTGGGTGGCAAGATCACGTTCTAAAAGCTCTCCACCGGGTCTGCCGTGCTGTACGCATGGCAGGCCCAACTTTTAGGGGGATAGACTTATCGGCATGAATGGCTGTTTCAGGGCTTGCGGAGCAGGCGGGCTCGTCCTGTTGTCTCTGTGTGCTGTTGCGGTGCGCGGCCAAGCGCCGGAAGAGCTTGCGCAACGCGGTCGCGCTGCGCTGGAAGCCGGGAAGTATGCCGACGCCGAACAGGCGTATGCAGCACTGGTGCGGCAGGAACCGGACGTTGCAGAGATGCACGTGACGCTCGGGATGGTCTATTTCAAAGAAGGCAAGTTCGATAGCTCCACCAAGGAGCTACGCAGGGCGCTGGAACTGAATTCACGGTTGCCGCGCGTCGATTCGCTGCTGGCGATGGCGCTGAGCGAGCGAGGCGAGTACCGCGAGGCACTGCCGGGGCTGGAGAAGGGATTTCATCAGACCGCGGACAAGGAGCTGCGGCGCATGTGCGGCCTGCGGCTGGAGCGCGCCTATACGTCACTGCACAGTGATACAAAGGCCGTTCAGACGGCGCTCGATCTGAGGCAGGCATATCCGGACGATCCAGAGGTGCTGTACTACTCAAGCAAAGTGTTTGGGAACTCTGCATTTCTGACGGCGCAGAAGCTCTTCCAGGTGGCGCCCCAGTCAGTGTGGGGGCTGATGGCAGCCGGCGAGGCTCACGAGAGCCAGGGCGACGCGGAGGCCGCTGTCCACGATTACGAAGGAGTGCTGGCGAAGGATCCCGCGCGCCCGAACGTGCACTTCCGGATCGGCCGGACTTTGCTGGCAAAGGCGGAAGGGAAGTCCGATGACGCGGATGTGAAGCGGGCGGCAGAGGAGTTCCACGCGGAGCTCGGGATCGACCCCGCGAACGCGAATGCCGCATATGAGCTTGGCGAGATATGCCGTAAGCAGGGCGATGCCGCGGAAGCCCGCAAGTATTTCGAACAGGCGGTGGCGAGTTATCCGTCCTTTGAAGAAGCGCACGTAGGACTGGCGGCGACGTTAGTCACGCAGGGCGAGCCCGCCCTGGCCGAGGAGCATCTGGAGAAGGCGGTGGCGTTGAACCCGGAAGATTCCGTCGCGTGGTACAGGCTGGCGCAGGTGGATCGCAAGCTGGGCAAGGGCGACGAGCAGCGGAAAGCGCTGGCGGAGTTTGCGCATCTGCGCAGCGAGGGCGGCGCGGCGCAGTCGAATGCGGAGGTCACACCGCAGCGGCTGGATGCGGCGGAGGCTCCTCAGTAGCAGCCCGCAACTTTAACAAACTTGCTGGACGGGTATTTGTAACAGACGCGCGAGCTTGTCCAGCGTGGGACCGAGATGCCCGATGCCAATGGCGCAGTGATGCGCGGGGGCCTGTTCGTTCCATCGTTCGACGAATTGCCGCGCACCGATGGGGAAGCGGAGGCGGCTGTTGGTGTTGCCGATGGCGAGCGTGGGGCCGGGCTCGCAGGCTGCGTGCGCTACCAGGAACTTGAAGCCGTGCTGCTTATCTTCGGCCACGGAGAGCAGCGTGACCGGGCCGTGGCGAACGGACATCTCGACCGAGAGGCCGCGGCCGACTTTGCCGTGGAAGACATCGAGCGGGCGAACGCGCGTTTTGCCTTCGGCGATGGCGATGTGGCCGGGGCCGTCGTGGCCCATCAGGACAACATCATCGTGGTAGTCGACCGCGTAGTACTCGGTGTAGGAGCCTCCGGCGTCGAGAGCGTCGAGGATCTTCATCGCGATGGCGTTCTTCACTTCGTATTCGCCGGCTACGGGGATGTGGCGAGCCGTGAGGAGTGACGTGCCCAGAATGATGGAGCTCATCGTGTCTTCGTTGGCGGCGTTGCCGCTGCCCTTGTAGTAATAGGCGAGTGCGGCGAGATCGTGCTGCGCGACGAAGCTGTCGAGTGCGATGGAGGTGCGGGCGGCGCGCTCCAGTTCCGCGGACGAGCAGTCCTGCTGGATGTCAAACTGCTCGTTTAAGTCGCGGACTCGCTGGTCTATTCCTTCTCCAGTCACGCTCTCGCGCAAGGCGCTGAGCTCGTCGACTTCGAGCATCTCGATGTGGCAGCCGAAGGTGATGGCGATCTGCGTGATGTCGGTGGAGACGTCGAGCATACCGCTGTAGTAGTGGCCGAAGAGGCCAAGGTTGCTGTCGCGCAGGATGGAGCGGACCTTGGCGGCTGCGAGCCATTGGCGGATCTCGGTCCATGTCGCGGGATCGTCGAGATAGCCGGTGACCTGATGGAAGGGAATGCCGGCGCGGGTGAAGACGTTCGCGATCTCTGGAACCGGACAGGCGGAGCAGTAGGCGAGCCAGTAGCCGGTCATGCGGGTGCGGTCCGCCAGGCGGTTGAACTCGGCGTAGTCGATTGCGGCGCGGGGCTGCAGGTTGAGAACCAGAATCGGAACTCCGGCCTGCTGAGCGAGGAGCAGAACGGTGCTCGAAAGCGCGTAGGTGGTGACGTAGAGGACGAGGAGATCGGCGTTGGTGGCGCGGCATTGGCGTCCGGCTTCGCGCGCGCGGGCAGCGGAATCGACCAGGCCGAGCGGCACGAGTTCTACCTTCGATGACTGAAGCTGGTCCGCTACGCGGGCGAGATAGCCTTCGAGTTCCGCGCGCAGGCCGTCGAACTGGGCCCAGTAGGCTTCAAGCCCGATGCCGCAGATGGCTACGCGGAGATGAGGTTCTGTAGGCATATTCTCGGAGCAGATGCGGCTGCGATCTATTTCCAGCTCAAGACTGCGACAGCGAAGGGCGCGAGGGTGAGGGTGGAACCGCTTCCCTGCGCGACGCGTGGCGGGTTGTCGCCGGTGTCGCCGTCTACGGTTGAAAGCGTGTAGCTGGTGATGCCCGGAGGCAGCGTGACATCGGCCGCGCGGTCATGCCGATTCAGCAGCAGGAGCTTGTGTCCTTCGGGAGTCTCAAATGCCTGGCCGTCGATGTCGCTCCAGTGGCTGAATTCGGTTTTGACGAGTGTATCGCCGGAATGGAAGTTGTCCTTGATCAGCTTCAGCACCCAGTAGCGCGCGTTTGGCTTGCCGTTCTTCCAGTCCATCATCGAGACGCTGGGAAACTGCGACGGATAACCGACCAGCTGCGATTCGCCGATGATATCGATGCCTTGCTGCGAGAGATTCATGAAGAGATACGCGTAGAGCGAGCCGGCAGCATTCCAGTAGAGCGCAGGGATGCGATCGGGACCAGCTTTGCCGGCGCTGTTTTCGAGTTCGTCGGTGGGCAGGATGACGCCCAGCTCGTCCAGATCGGTCTTCGTTTCGGGCGAGAGGCGTTTGCGGATCGCTTCCACGTAACGAACGTTCGTAAGGAAGCGGTCGGCCTGATCGAAGAAGGTGTACTGCCAGTTGTCGATGTTTTCGCTGATCAGCGGGGTCGCGTAGAAGTGATAGGAGATGTAGTCGATGGGCGTGCCCGGAGCGTGGTGCGCGTGGTCGAGGAAGTAGGTAAACCAGCCCGGATCGTTCTGCGGTGCGGCGAGCGCGAGACCCATGAATTTGGTTTCCGGGCTGACCTTGTGGATGGCGGCGACGATCGCGTCGTAGCGCTGCGCGTACAACTCCGGCGTGGTCTCGTGCTCGAAGTCGACCTCGTTCAGCACCTCCCACACGGGGAAGTGATAGTGGTAGCCGGAGTCGTGGCGCTTGCCGTTCTCGTCGGTGAAGCCGCCCTGTGTGTACCAGCTGACGAGGCGCGCGTAATAGTCCCCCACCTGCTGTGCGGATGGATCGCGCAGCTCCGTTCCTTGGGTGTAGTTCCAGACGACCTGGTTAGGATCGGCGGGGTATGCGACGGGCTTGTCGGTCTTGAACATCCATGCCGGAATGGTGCTGAAGTTCATCACCGTCGGATGGCCTCCGGTCGCGTTGAGGAAGTCCTTCGTCATGGGATCGATGAGCGAGAAATCCCATGACGTGGAACTGCTGGTGGGGGGATCGAGCTCGGCGACCGCGAGTCTCGGATAGGGCTCCCAGGGCACGTAGCGGACGTAGTCCGCGCCCAGGCTCTTCAGGGCGGCGAAGGTCTGGTCGTGAATCGGCGAACCGGGGCGAGTCATTGGATTGACGACGATCTGGAGGGTGGGCGTGGATTTGGAAACGATGAGTGTCTTGTTCCAGTCGATGGTGACGACGTTCGGCTTGGCATCTCCGGGTTGCGCGGAGGCGGCGAGTGCGAGCAGAGCGCCCGCCACTAAAGGAAGAAATGATCGACGGGAAAGCTGCATGCTTGTCCTTTTCCTGAACAGAAAGAAACTATATTCGCGAACTGCGGCCTCCCCTGCGAATCAACGATAGCGGCGTGACAGGGAACTGCAGATCGGGATGGCAGGAATCTTAGCCTAAATCTCATCCGGATTCCATCTGGCATACAACTTTCCTATTGACATAAATGCGTCTACCAAAGATAGTTAGCCGGGCATGCGTCTCTCTCTTATTGCTCTCCTTCTCATGTCCACCTTCACTCTTGCGCCAGCTCCGATGATGGCGGAGCAGCTCCAGCCGCCGTCGCATTTGCGCTGCGAATCGCTGGAGACGCCACTGGGGCTGGACGCGCCTGCGCCGCGCTTGTCATGGCAGCTGGAGGATAGCCGCCAGGGTGCAAAGCAGACGGCCTATCAGATTCAAGTCGCGAGCCGTCCGGAGCTGATGGCGTCCGGACACGCGGATGTGTGGAACAGCGGACGTGTGCGCTCCGGGCAGTCGGTTGCCGTGCCGTACAGCGGGCCGGAGTTGAAGCCGGAGCACCGTTATTACTGGCGCGTGATGGTGTGGGACAAGGACGGCGTTGCGTATCCGGCGAGCGCGACGGCGTGGTGGGAGACGGGCCTGATGCACGACAGCTGGCAGGCGAAGTGGATTGGCTACGAGCTGCCGGAGCATCGCGCGATCCGCGAATCGGGCGCTGCGTGGATCACCAATGCAAAGCAGGAGAACTTCAACACACCTGGCGACACGCATCACGACTTTCGGTTGAGCTTTGTACTGGACCAGCCGGTGAAGGCGGCGCACCTGTATGTGACGGGCAAGGACACGGCGGCAGCGTGGATGAATGGAAAACAGGTGCTGACTGCGGAGCCACTGCCGCCGTACAAGCAGACGCCGTGGAAGAAATATGTTGAGCAAGACGTGACCGGAACGGTGCAGCCGGGCCGCAATGTGCTGGCCGTGGATGTGACGCTCTATGACGTGGACGAATCGCACGAGAACCACAGCCAGACGCCGATGAGCGCGTGCCTGTACATCGAGAAGCGCGACGGCTCGGTCGAGGTGTTGAAGAGCGGCGGCGAGGGATGGAAGGCGGCGCTGAACGCCACCGGCGATTGGCAGAGCCTGCAGTTTGCGGATGCGTCGTGGCCGGCGGCAGTTCCGTCGGACGCGGAGGGGAGGCCATGGCCAACCGGATCGGTGAAGATGCTGCGGCATGATTTCTCGGCCAGGGGCGGCGTTCGATCGGCACGGCTGTATGCGACCGCGCTTGGCGCGTATCGCTTCTGGATCAACGGGAAACAGGTCGGCAATCAGATACTGGCGCCGGGTTGGACGGACTATCGCGAGCGGGTCGCCTATCAGGTCTATGACGTCACCGAACTGGTTACAGAAGGGAAGAATGCGATCGGCGCATATCTTGCTCCGGGATGGTACACGACTCCGCTGCAATGGACTCAGGAGCCCTACAACTACGGCAACACGCCGCCAGCGCTCAAGGCGCAGTTGCGCATCGAGTACAAGGATGGCTCCGTTGCGTGGGTGAACACAGACGAGAGCTGGAAGGCAGATGTATCGCCGATCGCGAAAGCGGAGATTTACGACGGGGAGAGCTACGATGCGCGCCGCGAACAGCCGGGCTGGAGCACCGCGCGGTTCAGCGATGCGGCGTGGAAGCCGGCGCAGGGGATCCATCCGAAGGAACTGGAGATTGTTGCCGAGGATTATCCGCCGATCCGCGTGGAGATGGAGTTACATGCGAAATCTGTGACGGAGCCAAAGCCAGGCGTGTATGTGCTGGACTTTAGCCAGAACTCGGCGGCAATTCCCGCGCTGCGGGTGCAGGGACGCGCGGGAACGAAGATACAGCTGCGCTTTGCCGAGGTGCTGAATCCGGACGGCACGATCTACACGGAGAACCTGCGCACGGCGCTTGCGACCGATGAGTACACACTGTCCGGCAAAGGCGTGGAGGAGTTTGAGCCGGAATTTACGTTTCATGGATTCCGCTATGTGGAGATCACTGGTCTGGCATCGAAGCCATCGCCAGATATCGTAACCGCGCGTGTGATCCATACGGCCGCGCCGATGACGGCGAAGCTGGAGACGGGCAGCGCGATGCTGAACCAGCTTTGGGACAACATCCTGTGGGGGCAGCGATCGAACTTTGTGGGCGTGCCCACGGATTGCCCGCAGCGCGATGAGCGGCTTGGATGGACGGGCGATGCGGAGGTCTTCTGGCGCGCGGCGTCGTACAACATGGACCTGACGCAGTTTTCGAAGAAGTTCGCGGCGGACCTGCGGGGGACGCAAGTTGGCACGGCAATGTACGGTATCTATGCGCCGGGCACATCGGCATCGAACGGCGGCCACGCCGCGGGATGGAGCGATGCGGGCGTGATCGTGCCGTGGACATCGTGGCTGCAGTCGGGCGACACGCGCATCCTGGAGCAGAACTGGGATGCGATGACGAAATACCTGGCAGCCATCGAGCAGAGCAATCCTGATTATCTCTGGAGGGATGCGGGCATCCCTTATGGCGACTGGCTTTCGCCTGAGGCGCAGACCAAGTCGCTGCTGGTGCAGACTGCGTACTGGGCGTACGACGTGACGCTGATGCGGCAGATGGCGCACGCGCGGGGGAAGACAGCGGAGGAGCAGAAGTACGCGGAACTGTTTGCGAAGATACAAACGGCGTTTGCGAAGCAGTTTGTGCAGCCGGACGGATTGGTTCCGGGAGCGGAAAACGGGCCCTCGCAGTTTGGACGAATCTTCGATCCGAGCAAGTCGCCAAGTCCCGACACACAGACGGGATATGTGCTGGCGCTCTACATGCATCTGGTGCCGGATGCGCTGCGCGCGAAGGCTGCGGACCGGCTGGTGGAGAAGATTAAGGCGAACAACTGGCGGCTGGGAACGGGGTTCCTTGGGACGCCGTATCTGCTGGCTGTGCTTACCGACACCGGGCATGAAGATGTCGCGTACCGGCTGCTGTTGAGCAAGGAGTATCCATCGTGGGGCTACCTGGTGGACCACGGCGCGACGACGATGTGGGAGCGCTGGAACGGCGACCAGATGCGCGGCGACCCGAGCATGAATTCCTACAACCACTACGCGTATGGCGCAGTGGCGGACTGGATCTATCGCTATGGGGCGGGCGTGGATGCGCGCGCGACGGATGCAGGCTTCCATACCATCTATCTGCATCCGAATTTCGATGCGCGGTTGGGCTCGTTGTCGTTCTTGTATGCGTCGCCGTACGGCGAGATACGCTCGGCCTGGAAGATGAACGGCGGCGAGACGCGCTGGGATGTGACGGTCCCGGCGAACGCGCGAGCGGAACTGCCGCTGAGCAATGCCGCAAACTGGTCGCTCGACGGAAAGCCGCTTGCCGCGAGCGCACGCATACATTCGAACACGGGCACGAATGGCGAGACGGTATATGAACTCGACGCAGGCGCGTACTCCTTTGTAGTTCACTAGGATATCGAGCGCACCGCGCGCTAGGGCAGGTAGAAGACCTCCTGCATCATGGGGAAACGCTCGCCGGGGAGTGTGGGATCCATAGGCGCGAAATACTCGCCCATTGCCTGTTGCCATCGTGTGTTGACGGGGTCGCGCTCGATCTCGCGCCAGGTGGTCTCGAAGTCGCGCGCGATTGTCATCGCGAGGACAAGCAGCTCGCCGCGCCGGAAGATGGAGTAATCCGATATGCCGGCGCGTGTGAGCAGCGCGAGCATCTCCGGCCAGACGTGTCGGTGCGCTTCCTCATACGCCGCCTCCGCCCCCGGCCTCAATCGCAACAGGAATGCGACTCGCTGCATGCATGTCTCCTTACGAACTAGTGTGTGGGACGATTCTCGATCAACCTCACGGGTCCCAGCATGCCCGAGGGTAGCGGCTGCAGGTTCTCCATACCCTGAGGTACGAAGCGGATTCCGTAACGCGCGTTGAGCAGCCGGTAGTCAGGAAGCGGGTGACCGGCGAGCGTGTTGATGGCTGTGTTACCGACCAGAACCTTGATTTCGTTTGGACCAGGGTGAACGAAAGACGTGATGTTGACCTGATACGGCGGGTGCCAGACGTATCCGGCGGCCTTGCCATTGACAAAGACCTGTGCGGCGTCGCGAATCGGGCTTTCAAGATAGGCGCGCATGTTGGGGGCGCGCAGCGGATCGGGCAGCGGGATGGGCGTGCCCTTGCCGAAGTCCAGCGTGAGCGAGCCCCCGCGGAGGTCGGAAGCCGATAACGTGAGCTGCTTTCGATAGGTCGCTCTGCCGGAATAGAACTGCCGCTGTGGCATCGTCTCCCACGATGCCAGGGATTGCATCGGGATGATCTTTCCCGGCGCGTCTTCGAAGGCTATCTCCCAGCCGGTGTTGAGATTTATGGTCTCGATCTGGACGGATGGCGGCACGGGCTCGGCGGCAACTCCCGTCTCGGAGAAGAAGATTAGGCGCGATTCATAGGGCGCGAGGTCGAATGCGATGTCCTGTGCGTGTGGCAACGCGTGCAACTCGCCGGAGGAGGCGTCCCATAGCTCGGCATGCCTTCGCACGGAGCGGAAGTGCGCGGTGAAGTGCTGCGGCTGGTTGCTGGTGTTGGCCAGGAAGTAGAGGTCGGCGTTCTCCAGCTCGCGGTGGAGGAAGCCGATGGAAGGGATCCTCGGCGTGGTGGTGAAATCGGGCTCCAGATACTGGCTGAGCGAGGCGCCTAGTCGGCTCTCGTCCTCAATGAAATGCGCGCTGGCCATGCCACCTTGAAAGAGGGTTCGAGATATCTCCTGAATGCGATGTGTTTCGTCAACGTGATCGAGATAGCCGGGAGCGGTTGCGGGCATGCGCCGGGTAGCGACGACGGTGCCGCCGCGCTGGGCGAAGGCTTCAATCTTCTCGTAGGTCTTCACGGGGAGCCGATCGACATTGGGCAGGATCAATACCTTATAAGGAATGCCAACGCTGTCGATCGCATCCGCATCGATGAAGTCCAGATTGAAGCCGGCGTCGAGCACCTGCGGGATGACGGTGCTACCGAGGAACTGCTTCATGGATTCGTCGATGGTGACGTTGCTGCCGCTCTCATCGAAGCCGCCGGCAGAGGTGGGCGACCGGTGCTTCTGATAGCGCGCCTGGAATCCGGCCCACACATCGTCATTCGGCAGCAGCAACGCGACATCATTGGCGGGCTTGCCCTGACGCAGCGCGAAGCTGACGCGTTGGAGGTACTTCGTGAGATCGGGCATCGCGAAAAACCACGGATTGTGCGCGTTGAGCGCGGCGGCAGCGTACATGCGCCACCCTGGATCGCCGGCTACTTCTGGTGAATACGGCCATCCGTGACCTACGAGCTGGTTGATGCCTTGCAGGAAGTGGAGGTCCGCTTCGGCTTTCATGTCAAGCGGCGTCGCGCGAAATGCGGGCGAGTGCAGCCACGTCCAGGTCTCAGAGGAGGTGACGTTGCTGCCGAAGAGGTGTCCGGCAGAGGAGGCCCAGCGCGTGTCAGAGAATTCGCGCCACATGTTGATGGTAGCTTTGCCTTCGCCTTCGGGCAGGTCCGCGTAGCGGTTGCTGGAAAGCGTAACCGGCGGATAGCCATAGACCTGCGCGCGCAGCAGCGTGCCGTGCTCGCGGGCCCAGGCGTGCATCGGCTCAAGAAATCGCTCGTTCGCGAGCTCGGTCAGCGTCCGGCCCCAGTCGTGGCGGACGGCCGCGGTGTCCGGGCCGGCGTCTCCGACCAGCGCCGGCAGGTAGGGCGTGATGTCGTAACCGCGTCGAGTGCGAAATTCTTGGAGCAGGTCCGGCGTCCAGTCGGAGCCGTAATCCTCCAGGCTGTCGCAGAAGACGGCATACGGAGGATATTCGTTGAAGGCCTGCAGCAGACGGTCGCCGACAGCGTGCAGATGGGTGTCGATGGCCTGCTGTGAGTAGTGGTCGAGCACGAATCCTTCCGCGCCGATGGCCGGACGCTTGACGGTCATTCCAGTACGGCTGGAAAAGAAAAAGAGCGCAGTGCGGGGCTGCTGCTGGGGATCTAGATCGAGTCGTCCATCTCGCACTTCGTGCGCAGGCTTCGCATCGCGCAGATTCATATCGCTTTGGCCGGGCACGAGAAAGGCAGCAAGGAGCTTTTCGCCGGACTCGGTAGCGGGAGCGATGACAGATCGCACGCCGGGATCGACCGGCACGCGCTCCACGCACAGTTCGCCCGCGGCCTGCGCGACCGGAATCGCGGGACCCCCGAACGGCCATCCGCTAGCGAGCGTGATGTCTATGCGCAGGCCGAGACGGGCTGCTTGCTGCGCAGCGAACCGGAGGTCGTCGATGTATTCGTCGGAGAGATAGCGCTCATTTTGGAAGCCGGTTGCTGGGTCGTCGAGCGCCTGCGGATAGAGCGTGGCGACCTCCACGCCTCCAATCCCTGCAGCCTTCATCTGCTCGAGTTCGCGCTGCAATTCGGGTTTGGTCACCGCCGGGCCGAACCACCACCAGCGCATCATGATTCGCGCATTGTCCGGAGGGTTGGCGAAAGCCTGCCGCAACGCATCGGGCGAGGATTGCGCGCGAGCACCCGAGAGCGAAAGCAAAAGCAGCGCCAGCAGGTGAGGGCACAGTTTGCGGCGGGAACGCGGGATCATTGGCCGGTCCTTTATATAAGGATGTTCGAGGCGATTCGTCGTCCTTTACAACTTTGCCTTTACAAGGGTCGCAGCTTCCCGGTATAGGTTAGGGCGCATTCAATAGCAAGACTTCATCTCTATTGAAAGATGGCCGAATGCATCATCGCACCTGGAGGACCCTCCTGTGAAGAGAACGGCAGCCGCTCTGCTCGCCCTGTTTGCTCTTTCTCCGCTGCCATTTTCTCCCGCTGACGCACAGAGCCAGCCGAGCGCCGGGCCGACCCCGGGTGCCTTTGAGAATCCGCCGGACTCGGCCAAGCCGCGCGCATGGTGGCACTGGCTGAGCGGCAACGTGACGGAACCGGGCATCACGGCCGATCTCGAATGGATGAAGCGCGTCAACATCGCCGGTTTCCAGATGTTTGATGGCGATCTGGGGTCGCCGCTGTTTGTCGACAAGCCGCTCATCTGGATGCAGCCGGACTGGAAGTCGGCGTGGCATCATGCTGCCGCGGAGGCGGACCGGCTGCACCTGGAAATGTCGATGGCGGCCTCCGGCGGATGGAGCGAAACGGCCGGCCCGTGGGTGAAGCCTGCGCAGGGGATGAAGAAGTACGTCTGGAGCGAGACGGAGGTGGATGGACCGAAGGCATTCGCCGCCGCTCTGCCGGCGCCGCCCAGAAATCTCGGCAAGTTTCAGGACATGACTGCGCCCCCGCCGCTGCATTTCCCAGCCGCGACTGATCTGGCGGGAGCGAAGTCGCAGCCTCCGCAACCGCCAAGGCCGCCGGTAGATCCCTACTACGCGGACGTTGCGGTCGTCGCGTACCGCACGCCGGAAGACGAGCAGCGGGTTGCCGATCTGCACCCGACCGTTACGTCCAGCGCGGGCGAGATTGACGGCGATAAGTTGACAGACGGGAAGTACTCGACGGCGGTGTCGGTGCCGGTGGCTGCGAACGACCAAAGTGGATGGGTGGAGTTTACGTTTCAACAGCCTTTCCATGCGCGAGCGGTGACGATCGGCTTCCCACCACCGGTGCAGTTCACCGGTGGCGGGTTGCTGAAGGGCGAGGTGCAGGCAAGCGATGACGGCAGCTCGTGGAAGACGCTGGTCACGCTGCCCGGGCCGGCAGAGACAGCGTCGGTGGCGTTTCCCATTCGCACTTTCACGTTCCCGGAGACGACGGCGAAGTATTTTCGCGTAGTTGCCGAGCCGGTAAAAGCCAATCCCATGCTTGCCAGCTTCGGCATTGCACCGCCGCCGCGGACGATTCGTTTCAGCGAGATTGAGTTTGCGTCCGCGCCGCGAGTCGCGTATTGGGAGGACAAGGCCAGCTTCGGGCTATCGGCAGAATCTGTCACGGACGCAACGCCCAACGCTCCGGCAGCGGGCGCGATCAAGACCAGCGACGTGCTCGATCTGACCTCGAAGATGCGGCCGGATGGAACCCTGGATTGGCAGGTGCCGCCGGGCAAGTGGACGATTCTGCGGCTCGGCTATTCGCTTACCGGCGAAGTGAACCATCCCGCGACGCCGGCTGCGACGGGCCCGGAAGTGGACAAGCTCAGCCGGAAGGATGTCGAGTCCTACGTCGAGCAGTACACGAAGATGATCTCCGACGTGGCGGGCCCATACTTCGGCAAGAGCTTTCAGTACTTCCTGATGGATAGCTGGGAGGCTGGGCAGGAAAACTGGACCGAGCAGATGATGGTGGAGTTTCGTAAGCGCCGCGGGTACGATATGACGCCCTACCTGCCGGTGCTGACGGGCCGCGTGGTGGGAAGCGCCGCTGTCAGCGACGCCTTCCTGTGGGATTTCCGCAGGACGATCGCCGACATGCTGGCGGAGAATCACTATGCCGTGGCTGCAGCCTACTTCAAGCAGCACGGCATCGGGCTGTATGCGGAGGCGATGGGGACTGACCTTCCGACGACCGGCGATGGCCTGCTGAACAAGGGCCAGGTTTCGATCCCGATGGGCGAGTTCTGGACACCGCTGCCTGGCCAGCCGGACAGCCCGCAGCATAATGCCGATGTTCGTGAAGCGGCATCGGCTTCGCACATCTATGGCAAGCCGCTGACGGCGACCGAATCGTTTACCACCATGCCGATTGTGACTCCGTGGGGGCAGTCCCCGTTTTATCTGAAGCCGCTGGCGGACGAGAACTTTGCCCGCGGGGTGAATCGGATTGTCTTTCACACCTCGGACCAGCAGCCGTTTACCGATGACGCGCACAAGCCGGGCATGACGCTGGGACCCTTCGGCCAGGACTACACGCGCAACATCACATGGGCGGAGCAGGCGAAGGCGTGGAATACGTATCTGGCGCGGTGCTCTTATCTGCTGCAGCAGGGGCGGTACGTGGCCGACGTGGCCTACTTCTATGGCGAAGGCGCGCCCGCTACTGTGCCTTTCTGGAAGCCGCTCTCGCCCGCGCTGCCGACACATTACGGCACGGACTTCATCAACGCGGATGTGCTGCTTCACCACGCAAGCGTCCGCGACGGCAGGCTGACGCTAGACAGTGGGATGAGCTATAAAGTCATCGCTATCCAGCAGGACACTCATGCGCTGACGCTGCCGCTGTTGCGTAAGCTGCACGAGCTCGTCGAACGCGGCGTCGTGCTGATCGCGCCGAAGCCGGAGTATTCGCCCAGCCTGAGCGACGGGCCGGGGGCAGAGAACGAGCTGAAGGCGACCGCCGACCAGATCTGGGGAAGCGGCGACAGCGCGCAGGGCCACCCCGTCGGCAAAGGCAAGGTGTACGGCTCGGGCACCATCGAGGATGTGCTGCAGGCGGAAGGCATGCGTTCCGACTTCAGTTCCGGCGCGCTCGAGAACGTCGGCGAGGATGTGCCGTACGCGCTTCCGAAGGGCTTCTCGCCGGAGGACCTCGTCTACATCCATCGCCATCTTGCGGCGGAGGAGATTTATTTCGTCGCGACACAGAAGCCGCACGCGTTCGATGTGGATGCGAGCTTCCGCGTCATCGGCAAGGAACCGGAGTTGTGGCATCCGGATACCGGGAAGACAGAGCCGGCGGCCTATACGGTGAAGGATGGCATCACGACGGTGCGGCTGCACATGGATCCGGAGGGCTCAGTCTTTGTCGTCTTTCGGGAGAAGCGGTCTGCTCCGCGGCCGCCCCAGCCGGCGGCGCCTGCTCGTGAGCTGGCGACCTTCACTGGCCCGTGGCGTGTCGCCTTCGCGCCCAATCGGGGCGCTCCTGCTGAGGCGACGTTCCCGGAATTGCAGTCCTGGACGAAGAGTGACGATGCCGGTGTGAAGTATTTTTCAGGATCGGCCGTGTATTCGAAAGACGTGGATGTCCAGCCGGCGTGGCTGCATGCAGGTGCGCCGGTGCTGCTTGATCTGGGGGTAGTCGAGGCGATGGCGGAGGTCACGGTGAACGGCAAGCCTGTGGGCGGCGTGTTGTGGAAGCCACCCTTCCGGGTAGACATCGCCCCAATGCTTCATCCCGGGAGCAATCACGTCGAGGTCAAGGTGACGAATCTGTGGCCGAACCGGATGATTGGCGATCTGCAGCCGGGCGTGACGAAGCGGTACACGTTCACGGATTTCCACGCCTTCCGGCCTGATTCGCCGCTTCTGGAATCCGGTCTTCTCGGGCCCGTTCGCCTTCTCGAATAAAGACGGCCTGGAGGATGCCGCGGTCTTGGTTCGTTTACCGCACGCTAGCTTTGATCGTGGCCATTGGCTGTGTAACTGCATGAGCCGGCCGGACGGTATAGGGTCCAACGGCGGCCGGCACGATGAAGGTTTCACCGTAATGAATCTCCAGCGGCGGGAAGGCGCCCGAGGGGCTTTCCACGATGGCGTGACCGCCTTCGACTAAATTGAGCACATTCACGGTGCCGTTTGTGTCGTGAGGAACGGGTGCTGTGAACCAGTGCCGGCGGGCCTCGATGAACTCCAGCGGATGCAGGCCGGTGCGCTCTTCGCGCCATCCGGGACCGGAGGCAAGCTCTTCAAATTGATTGATCAGGTTTTGCTTGACCCACTCCGCACGGCGCGACCAGTCGATGTTTTTGAGGCCGTGGTCGAGATGGATGGGCCGCGGTCTGCCGTCGAGACCCATGCGTCCCCAATCCCAAAGCTTGAAAGTAAAGATGTAGGGCATGGCGCTGATCTCCAGCACGACTCCGTTGCGGCCGGAGCAGTGAACGGTGCCTGCGGGGATGAGGAAGTGGTCGTGCTTCCGGGCAGGCCACTGGTTCACGTAATCTTCCGCGGGGAAGCGCTTTGTTGCATCTTGCTGCGCGAGCCGCAGGTCCGCCTCCATCTCCGCGGGGTCGGCATTGTCCCTGAGTCCGAGGAAGACCGTGCCATCCGTGCCCGCGTCGAGCATGTAGTAGCTTTCGTCCTGCGTATACGCCATTCCGAAGGCGTCGCGGATGTACTGGGTGCGCGGGTGGACCTGCAGCGACAGATTGCCGCCGCCCATCGTGTCGAGATAATCGAAGCGGATGGGGAATTCCGCTCCGAAGGATTCGTAGACGTTCGCGCCGAGAAGCTCCTGCGGCTTGAAGAAGACGAGATCGAGGGCCGGCACTTCAAGGGTGCAGGAACCGAAGGCCAGGCGGAGGCTGTTCTCCTCGGGCACGCAGTCAAAACACCATGCGTAGTTGGGCGGCCCATCGGGCAGATCGAACTTCTCCTTCATCCATCGGCCGCCCCACGGGCCGGGATCGAAGAAGGGAACGACGCGGAAGGGCCGGCGGGCAGTGCTCGCGAGCGCGGCGCGAAATAGGTCGCCTCGCAACATCTTCGGCTCATCGGGAAGATGGGTGTCAAGCAGGAAGTCGATTGTCTGTAACAGAGATTGTTTCAGTAGGTCAGCGGCGCGCCATTCAATAAAGAAGGCGCGGCGATATAGCTCGGCGGGCGAGGCGTTGCGATTGTCGATGCCGAGGTTTCCGCAACGGTGTGCACGCTGGCGCGCCTGTATCTCCCAGCGGGAGAGGTCAGCGTAGACGATGCGCGGGGCCTTCTCCGGGATCAGGGCAGCGCCGGTGCCGATGACCAGCACCGGGCCGGATGCAGCGCGGATCTGACTGCGGAGGGCGGCAAGCTTTTCCGGGCAGAAGAAGTCATCGAGCTTCCACGGCCGCATGAAGGCGAAGACGCGATCGGTGCCGAGCGTTGCATAGATGGTGCTTCCGACCTGCTCCGCCGGGAGAAATGCGTCGTCTGAGCGAATGATGAGCTCGGGTTTGAGCGCGGACGCGAGTGCGTGTTCGATCGAGGCAGTGTCGCAGCCGGGATAGACCTCGACCACGGTAACGGGCGGAAGAGGCTGCAGCGCTTCGGCGATCTGCTGCCAGCCGACATGGCAGCCTTCGTCCGAATCGGAGATGCGCACGGTTGGGAAACGGTCGTAGGTGGAGCGAGACTTCACGCGGGTGTGATCTCCTGAAGCAGTGGGATCGCGGCGTGCAGCGCTGCCGACGTGCCGAGAGCGGATGCTTTGATTGTGACCGCGTCTCCCGGCGTCCACGCGTCACGATCGAGCCGGGCCTGCAGGCCGGGGAGAATGTCCTTCGCGCGGGCGCGCACGCCTCCTCCCAGGAGGATGATCTGCGGCGAGTAGGCGTGCGTAATGCCGACGATGAGCGTGCCCCACACATCCATGCAATGGTCAAAGACCTCTTTCGCCACGCGGTCACCGGCGTCGATGGCGGCGAAGAGCGCACGGAAGTCGAGAGTGCCGGATTGCGCGAGCTTGCTCTCCGAAAATCCTGTCCACTCGCGGCACACTGTGCTGAGCGCCCACGTGGAGGCCTCCGCTTCGGCACATCCAGCGCCGCCGCAGGTGCAGCGCCTGCCATGAAGGCCAACAGGAAGATGGCCGGCGAGCGAGCCGGCCTGGTTCCTGATACCGCGGAGTGGCTTGCCATTGACCAACACTGCCGTTCCGATGCCCGTGCCAAGCAGGACCATCGCCACATCCTGGTAGCCGCGCGCTGCGCCGGCGTGATGCTCGCCGATCAGCGCGAGGCGCGCGTCATTGTCAAGGACAATGCGGCACCCGAAACGCCCGGCCGCCCAGGCCTGGAAGTCGAACTCGAGTGCGTCTTCAAATTTGGCGTTGGTGGCGAGCACTCGGGACGTGCGGCAGTCGACTGCGCCAGGAAAGCCGAAGGCGATTCCATCGCACATTCTGCCTTCGAGTAGATCGGCAGCCATCGCTTCCAGAGGCGAAAGAATCCCGCGAAAACTCTCGGCAGTGGCCGTGATCGTGCGCTCCGCAACGATGCCGGCTTCGTTGACGAGCGCTGCGCTTGCGTGCGAGCCTCCTAGATCGATGGCTAAAGCGAGCACGCGCTATCCTGCGCAGCCATCGCCGGTAAAGCAGGCGGTCGACCGGTCCATTGCGATGTGGAGCATGCAGATCTCTCAGTTCAGGACGCAGTGGAGGATTGAGCAATTCCGACTGGGGGCCGGCTACGTATGTCGAAGAAACGGGAATTACACCTGACCATTATCCATAATTGCTTCCAGACATGACCGAAAGCGCGAAGCGTTTTACTGAGATCCGCGATCCCATTAGTCCCGGCGATGTGTCAGCCGGAAGCCTGAGCGCAGCCTTTGGGGTGTCTGCGCGGGAATCTCCTTGACACCTTACCGAGCGATTGCAAAACTAAGCAAACATTATGAAACGTAAGTAAGGTTATGCTCCGCCTGCCTGGCAGCCCCTGGCAGGAGAAAGGCTGACGTGCGCAGACTTCCGAACCGGCAATTCTGTTCACACATCGCGATGGCCGGCGCGATGTTGTTCTTCAGTTCCTTCAGTTTCTTCAGCTTCGCGCAGTCGGGCGCGCTTCGCGTATCCATTGACCAGAAGAGCGGCGCGTACACGATTGGAGCAGCCGGCATCACAGGTCCGGTGTTGAGCGCCGGTCCTGCCGCACTCGTCGACGGCAAATGGGTTGCGGGCCGTGACTATCCGCAGCATCGTGTTGCGACGGCCCGTGTGAGCGGGGAGTTGAGCGGTGCAGAGGAACAGACGGTCTCATACTCCGGACTCGCCGGTGCGCCAGATTTGATTCTTCGAATCCGGACCTACGCCGCCGAGCCGTTCGGCGACATTCAGCTCACCGCGCACAACACCACGAGCACTCCGCAGCACGTCCAGCGGCTGCGCCTGCTCGATGCGGCGGGGCCGGGGATCGTGCGGCTGGGAGGCGATGCTGCGGCGGACCGCGTGCTCTCCGACAGCTTCAGCGAGGACCGGCCAGCGATGCAGCTTCGCGACCTGAACGATGCGGAGAAGCAGGTGCATCGCGCGGTGGGCGTGCAGCTCATCTACAACCGGAAGAGCCATGAGAGCTGGTTCCTGGGCACGTTGACCTCGGACAAATTTTTGAGCGTGCTGCGACTGCGCATGGATGGCGAGCATTCCACGCGAACGCGCTCCTACGAGGTGGATTCGACCGGGACGACGGAATTGCTGGAGGAGAACTCGCTCGAGGGTTCGCCGGCGGAGGACCGCGTGGAGCTGAGCCTTCCGCTCGCGCCAGGGGCGGAGCTTTCTTCCGAGCGGATGTTATTCAGTATCAGCGACGATTACCATCATCAGTTGGATACCTATGGCCGGCTGATTCGCGAGCTGCATCACGCGCGAGTCTCCGCGCCAACACCGATCGGCTGGTGGAGTTGGACGGCGTATTATTTCGGCTTGAATCAGGGTACGGCGCTGACCAATGCCGAATGGCTGGCGCAGAACCTGAAGCCGCTGGGCTATACCTTCTTTCATATCGACGAGGGCTATCAGTTTGCGCGCGGAGAATATGCAACGCCGGACGCGGCGCTGTTTCCGGACGGAATGGCGGCGCTGGAGCGCCAGGCAGCCGGCAAGGGGCTGGTGCCCGGCATCTGGACGGCGCCGTTTGAGGTGTCGGAGCGTTCGTGGATCTTCGAGCATCATCCGGAGTGGCTGGTTCACAACGCGAACGGTAAGCCGATCCATCTTGGCTTCGTGACCGAGCACACCGACCAGCTGTACGCGCTCGATGCAACCAACCCGGGCGCGCAGGAATATCTGACGCGCACCTATCGCACGCTTGCGCGCGACTGGGGGATTCGCTACATCAAGCTGGACTTTATGGAAGACAGCGCCGTCGAAGGGTACTACCATGTGCCCGGCACGACCGCACTCGAAGCGCAGCGCATCGGGATCGAGACCATTCGCAAGGCCGTAGGCGAGCACGTGTTGCTGGACAAGGACGGCTGCGAGTTGCTGAATCCGGTGGGGCTGGTGGATGCCGGACGAATCTCTCAGGACACGGGGCACACCTTCTCATCCAGTAAAGATGCGGCATCGGGGATGGCAGCGCGCTATTACATGAATCGCAATTACTTTATCGCCGATCCGGATGCATTCACCGTATCGGCGCAGACGGTCGACGATCAGAGCTGGCACGGCGGCCAGCACCCGCTCACGCTGGATGAAGCAAAGGTGTCCATCGCTCTCAGCGCCGTCACCGGCGGGATGTATGAGATTGGCGACGACCTGCCCACGATGGGCGAAGACGCGGAGCGGGTCGCGCTGGTAAAGAACCAGGATCTGCTCGACATGGCGCGCCTGGGACGCGCGTCCACACCGCTGGACCTGATGAGCTATGCGGCGGAGGACCTGCAACCCAGCATCTTTTTGCTGCACGAGGATGGACGGCAATCCATCGTCACGATCTTTAACTGGACGGAAGCGTCGCGCAGCCGTACGCTCTCTCGCGCGGAGCTTGGATTGCCGGAGCAGGGAAGTTTTACTTACACCGACGTTCTGAGTAGCGATGCTGCGCAGCCGCTCGGCGCGACGGTGAGCGTCACGCAGCCGAGCCATTCTGTTCGTGTGCTGAAGCTGATCCGGACTGACGCTCCCGCTGCTTCGCCCGCCGTGGTGGCGACCATGCCTTCGACGGGCAATGCCGGTGAGACGATACAATTCGTCGCACGGCCAGCCAGTGATGCGGACCCGGTGCTGGAATATGTCTGGGACTTCGGAGACGGCACCTCCGCCACGGGCGCCGCCGTGGGTCACGCGTACACACATGCGGGAAGCTTTCAGGCGAAGGTGCGCAGTAGGGGGATTGCCGGCTCATCTGCGGAACAGAGCGGGACGGTCACGATCCGCGGAGCGGTCTCGACGAAGTATGTTCCCGCGGCCAAGCGGCGGCGTGAAGAGATGAAGTAGCAACATCGACGCGGTAACGGAATCAGCGTCAAGCTGGCGTGCAAGCTGAACGCCTGGGAGAGTGAATGGCTGCTGATACAAGCTCGCTGCAATCGACGGCCACCACGCCTCATCTCAAGCGCACGCTCAAGCTCTGGCACCTCATCATCTACGGCATCATCATCATTCAGCCGACCGCGCCCATGGGCATCTACGGCGTGGTCAGCAACGAGGCCCGCGGCCATGTGGTGACGACCATCCTCATCGCCATGGTGGCGATGCTGTTTACCGCCGTGAGCTACGGTCGCATGGCCCGGGTGTATCCCAGCGCGGGCTCGGCGTTCACGTATGTGGGGAAAGAAATCCATCCGCTCGCCGGATATGTCGTGGGATGGTCCATGCTGATGGACTATCTACTGAACCCGATCATCTGCGCCATCTGGTGCAGCGCGGCTGCGCGCAACATCCTACCCGACATTCCTTATGCCACCTGGGCGGTTTCATTCGTCGTGCTCTTCACTGCGCTCAATCTTCTGGGTGTGAAGAGCTCCGGAAACTTGAATGCGGTGCTGGCCGGCGCGATGGGGCTGGTGGTGGTGATCTTCCTGGCCTATGCCATTCGCTATCTCGCCGTTGTTGCGCGCCCGATTGGAGGGGAGTGGCTGACGCCCTTCTACGACCCCGGCAACTTTGCCGCGTCGCGGCTCTTTCGCGGGACGTCGATTGCTGTGCTGACCTATATCGGCTTCGACGGAATTTCGACAATGTCCGAGGAGGTGGAGAATCCCCGGCGCAACATCATGCTGGGCACCGTGTTCACCTGCCTTTTCATTGGCATTCTTTCGGCGATCGAGGTCTACGTGGCGCAACTCGCGTGGCCCTATCGCGTACCGTTCGCGAACTCGATCGTCGACACCGCATATGTTCAGGTTGCGATGCGGATCGGTGGCAAGTTTCTGTTCCACCTGCTGAATGCCACGCTGCTGATCGCGAATATGGGTTCTGGCATGGCCGCGCAGTTCGGCGCCGCGCGGCTGCTGTATGGCATGGGGCGCAGCGATGCGCTGCCTCGGAGCGTCTTCGGTTCGCTGAGCGCGAAAACCGCCATCCCGCGCAACAATGTGTTGCTGGTAGGCTTATGCACGTTGATTGGCGTCTTCCTGCTGACCTACGAAAAAGGCGCGGAGATGCTGAATTTTGGCGCGTTTATCGCGTTCATGGGCGTCAACGCAGCGGCCCTGGTCCACTACAAGTACCGCAGCAAGGAAAAGGTGCGGCTGCCTGCGCTGGCGCCGCTGCTGGGCTTTCTGGTGTGCGGCTTCATCTGGCTCAATCTGGGCCACAATGCGCAGATCCTCGGGTCGGTGTGGCTCCTGATCGGGCTTGCGCTGTACTGGCTGCGGCGCAGAAGGCAGGGAAGCGAGGTCGATCCTCTCGCTTCGTTTGACGGGTGAGCCGCCGCGCGGCTGGCTATCATATGGATCTCAAAACGTAACAAAGCGTAATATACAGAGTTTGCGGCCTGGGACGGCTGCCGAAAGGTGAGTGGCTTGCTGTTCCGGGTTATGATCCCTCTTGCCGCGCACAGCGATGTCATCGGGTGATCCATGGGTAAAAGGACGAAAGCAAGAGCGGCCGAACGGCCGGAAATGCTGATCGACGAACGGCGGCAGCACATTCTGGAGCTTATCCAGAAGCAGGGCCGTGCGCTGGTGAGCGAACTGTCCGGCGAACTGAAGATCTCGCAGATCACGATCCGAAAGGACCTAGATTATCTGCAGTCGAAAGGTGTGGTGCAGCGCTCGCATGGCGGAGCATTGCGCGTGCAATCGAGCGCGCTGGTCGATCCGACCCTCCAGGAAAAGCAGAAACAGAACTTTCGCGAGAAGGAAAGGATCGCCGCGGCGGCGACGAAGTTGGTCGAAGAAGGCCAATCGATCATCCTGGATTCGGGCACGACGACCACTGCAGTGGCGCAGGGGCTGAAGCGGTTCAAGCAACTCACCATCATCACGAACGCGGTGAACATTGCCGCGGAACTCGCCGGCACGGATTTCGAAGTCATTCTTGTCGGCGGAACGATGCGGAAGAATTCGTTCTCGCTTGTCGGCCCGCTTGCGGAAGACAATCTCGACGAGCTGCATGCTGACATCCTCTTCCTCGGAGTCGATGGATTTGACCTGGAGGTCGGGCTTACGACGCCGAACTTTCTGGAGTCGCGCGTGAACCGGGCAATGGTGAAAGCCGCACGGCAGGTCATCGCGGTCTGCGACTCGACAAAGTTCAGCCGGCGCAGCCTCTCGCGCATTGTTCCACCCGGAGCGATCCATCACGTCATCACCGACCAGGACCTGCCCAAAGACATCGAAGACGCGCTGCGCGGCATGGGCATCGCGGTCACGCTGGTTTAGTCCTTCGCTGCTGTAGAGCCGTCGGCGCTGCAGGCGAAACACTCCGTAACCTCGGGAACTCCCTCGCGCTGCCCATCGGCTACGGGCTCATTTCAGGCGCCCCCGCACTCCCGCTGCCAATCTCATCGCTCCGGATCTGCGATTCGCCTTGACAGTGTCCTTTGAAACGGATACAAAAGGCCACTATACGAAATAAATAGCAATGAAAAGAAAGTTAATCGGAACCAATCCGAGTTCTGGAAACCTTTTTGGGAGGTTGTGATGCGGATATCAAGGTTTGCGGCGGCGGCCTGGCTCGTCGTGCTCGCGGTTCTGTTTCTCTCATCAGCTCGCGCGCAGTCGATCAATGAGGCCGGCCTGCGCGGCACGATCAGTGACGCATCGGGCGCAGTCATTCCGAATGCTCACATCACGCTTACGGATGTCGCAACCAATGTGGCGCGCAATAGCGCGAGCGACGGCAACGGAGCGTACAGCATCCGGGCGTTGCATCCGGCGACATACAAGATGCTGATCAAGGCTCCGGGCTTCGGCACCGTGGAACAGGACAACATCGCGCTGACGGTGAACCAGCAGGCGACGCTCAACGTCACGCTTCATCCCGCCACTGTCACCTCGGACGTCACGGTGAGCGCGGTGCCGGTGCTCCTTGAATCGGACGACGCCACGCTGGGAACCGATGTCGGCAGCAAGTATTTAATACAGATTCCGCTGGCGAACCGCGATCCCTTTGGACTGACTTTCCTGGCCGGCGGCGTCACCGAGACCACCGGCTCCGGTGTACAGGACTCGTATCCCGCCGGCACGAATTTTGTCTCAAACGGCCAACGGAACGCGACAGCCGAGATTCGCCTGGACGGCAACCTGACCAGCGCGCCGGAGCAGGGCGAAGGCGGAACCAGCAACGTTTTCTATCAGCCCTCGGTGGAAGCGCTGCAGGAATTCAAGGTGGAAAACAACAGCTTCTCCGCCGAGTACGGCAATAATGGCGGCACTGTTGTGAATACGGTGATGAAGTCCGGCACCAATCAACTCCATGGTAGCGGCTGGTGGTATGGCCAGCGTTCTGCTTTTGATGCTCGCGATTTCTTCAACAGCGGTCCGGTGCCGGATCACCAGCGCGACCAGTACGGCTTCTCGGTCGGAGGTCCTATACGCAAGGACCGCACCTTCTTCTTTGCCGACCTTGAGGTCATACGCGATCGTGCGCCCGTCAACATTGTGGCCACGGTGCCCACGGCCGCAGAGCGTACGGGCGACTTCTCGAATACAAACACCGTGGACGCGAACGGAAACCTGGTGCTCAACCAGATCTTCGATCCCTTTTCGACGCAGGCTGATGGCACCCGCATTCCATATGCCAACAACCAGATCCCGCAAGGGGAAGTGGATCCCATCGGCCAGAAGCTGCTCAACTACTACCCCAAGCCGAACCAGGCAGGCGACCCCGGAGTAGGCACGAACAACTATCGCGACGTCATCCTGTCCGGCGACAACAGTGTGCAGTTTGACGTGAAGCTGGACCAGAACTTCAGCGAACGCTCGCGCCTGAATCTTCGCTATAGCTTTCTCCACGGGAACGGCAACACGCCTACGGTGTTCTTCGACGACATCTATAACGACGGCCTGAACTTCACCACCGACGTTTACAACGATGGCATCGAGTACACCTATACTCCAACGGCGAATACACTCTGGGTCAGCCACTTCGGCGTGGACCGGGTGGCGCAGCCTAGCTTTTCTAAGACGCCCGATCCCACCACATTCGGTTTTCCGTCCTATCTCGATCAGAACGGCATTTCGCGCATGCCGGCGATTCTGCCTAATTCCAATGGAGATTACTCGCGATTTACACCGCTGTTCAGTCAATGCTGCGTCGACACGAAGTTCGCGCATACGCTTCTGAATTACTCATCGTCCTTCTCCTGGACGCACGGGAGACATAGCTTCAAGTTCGGTGGCGAGCAGCGCCTCTTTTACAACAACTTCTTCCAGCCAAACTATCCTACGGGGCTGTTCAGCTTCGATCCGACGGTGAGCTCGTCGACGCCGTATGACACGAACAACGGGACAGAAGGGAATTCCTTTGCCAACATGCTCATCGGCTACGGAGACACAGGCACCATTACGGTGAGCCGGGCCGTCGCCGATCTGTCCCGCGAAACCGCGTTCTACGGATTGGATAACTGGAAGGTGACTCCGAAGCTGACGTTGAATCTTGGGATGCGATATGAGTGGAGCACGCCTTATACGGAGCGCCACAACCTGGAGCAATTCAGCGACTTCAATGCGAGCAGCGGAGTCAACCTCCCCGTTGTTGGAACGGTGCGTGGCACCACGGTTTTCGCCTCCGGATCGCAGCGGACTATCCCTGTGGACCGCAACAATTGGGCGCCGAGGGTCGGCTTCGCCTATCAAGTCAACGATCGAACAGTAGTGCGCGGAGGCGCCGGCGTCTACTACGGGATGAACGTTGCCACCAATTATCAATATCCCGGTACGGCATTCAGCAGTACACCAGCAGTGTTCTTTACGAAAGATAACTACGTCACCCGCTATGCCACGCTGGAAAACCCCTATCCGACCGGCATTCAGGATCCGCAAGGCAAGGCATATGGAAAACTCGCCGAGTGGGGACTTTCAAACGGCAACAATCTGGACCTTGAGAAGGCGCGCAATGCCGAGGTGTATCAGTGGAACATCGGCTTGCAGCAGGCGTTTCCATGGCAGGTTGTGCTGGGTCTCGACTACTCCGCAAACCGCAGCACGCATCTTCCATGGGGCGGGTACAACAGCACCAGCAATCGCAATTTCATTCCCTCAGCCATACGCCGGCAATATACGAGCGACGAGTTGAGCAATCTGGTGACGAACCCGTTTCAGCCAATGTTCAATGGGCCGGGAGCTGTGTTCAACGAACCGGAATCGCGCTATGGCGATGACGTCCTGCCGCAAATCAACCTGTTGCGGCCTTATCCCCAGTTTGATGGCGCCTTCCAGGGGTTGCCTCTGCTTGCCGCCGCCTCCTGGTATAACTCGCTCCAGGTTCGCTTCCAGAAGCGCGCGAATGAGTATCTTTCCTTTGAGGGCAACTACACCTGGGCGAAGGCGGAGGATAACTCGTCGACCGGCTTCAACGCGTTCGTGGGCAACCTGAATAGCGGCAACCCGCAGGAACTGGACAATCTCCGGCAAGAATGGTCGGTCAGCGCAAACGATGCGACCAATCGGTTTGTAACTGCAGTTGTTGCGCAGCTTCCCTTCGGCCGTGGACGCCTCATCGGCAGCAATATGGGGCACGCGCTGGATGTGGTCGTCGGCGGCTGGCAGGGCTCGACTACATTTACGTTCCAAACCGGCCAGCCAATGCCGATCAGCATGGCAAATCCGCGGCTTGCAGACGGCAACCAGCGGCCGGATGTTGTCTGCCCGCAGGTGCTGACCGGCATCAGCGTGCATCGCGCCGCATTTACCAACCAGCCTTACCTGAATGCCGGATGCTTTTCCGATCCGGGCGATCAGCAGGCCGGCAACGCTCCGCGGTACTTTTCGAATGTTCGCGCCGATGGCATTCATAACTTCGATGTGTCCTTTTCCAAGAACATTACGATCGCGCGCGAGAATCAGCTTGAATTGCATGCCGATTTCTTCAACTTCACCAATACACCGCGGTTTGCATTTCCTGCGTTCGCCTATGAGGATCCGGCCTTCGGCATTGTGAATTCCACGGCAGCCGGTTACACGCCACGCCATACGCAGTTTGGCGTGCGTTATCAGTTTTAAAGTCGCGCATATTCGCAGTTGTCACCGAAGGAGACTCGGGTGAATCGATATCGTACGTGTGCCGTTATTGCTGCTCTTGGTGCCGCGACCTGTGCAATGCAGGCACAAACAACCGTATCGAAGCCTGCGTCGGAGCAGAGCTTTGGTGGGCCGGCGCGTAGCTGGATGCCCGAGGTGCGAATCGCTGCATATCCGCTGACGATCAACAACGCGGACGAGATCGTGCGCCAGGCTGAGGCCAGCGGTGTGTACGGCATTGAGGTAGACAACGACATACCGGGCCGCTACGAAAGCCTGCACGACCCAAAAGAAAAGCTCGAAGCGATTCGCCGCGTCGCCGCCGAGGCGCACCGGCATCATAACAAGGCCTTCGTCTATGTCGCCGGCACGGAGTGTATCTCGTTGAACGCCGACGGCCCGCATACCCTCGCGAAAGATCACCCGGACTGGCTGCAGCGGAAGATCACGGGCGAGCCTGCCATCTTTAGCGCGAACGCTGCGTTCTGGATCAGAAAGGGCGAGGAGGATGCATGGATCAGCCCCTATGCTCCGGAGTGGCGTGCGCTTTACATGCAGCGGATACGCCAGATCGCCGCGACCGGCATTGACGGTATCTACGTAGATATACCGTACTGGATGACCCACTTCACGGGATGGGAGGATACCTGGGCCAGCTTTGACGATGCGACCGTCGCGGCGTTTCGCCGTGACACCGGGCTCGATGCGCGCAAGGATCTGAAGCTCGGCGACTTCCAGGACGCAAATTTCCGTAAGTGGGTAGACTTTCGCATCAAGACGATCACAGAGTTTCTAATCGAGATTCGCAGCAATGCAACACAGGTAAGTCCCGGCATATCGGTCATCCCCGAGATATACCCGGGGATTGAAGAAGAGGCGCCGCGTGTGGGCGCCGATGTCTACCAGATATATCCGCATGTTGACGCAATTGCTCACGAATATGAATTTGGCGGTGGCGATGACCATACAGCGGCATCGCGCACGCCATTTGACTGGATGATGTATCAGATTGGCCTGCGCAGCTTCCGTGCTTTCGCCGGCGATCGGTCGACGTGGATTCTGAATTATTCCTGGGATGGCGCGCCGCACGTGAAGCCGCGTGATGCCATGCTTAACCTCTCGATGTCGGAGTTGATGGCCGGCGCGAATCTTTGGGATGCGAAGGGCCACGTCATGTCCGGATCGAATGATATGGCAACTCGCACCGAAATCTATCACTGGGTGGCGGCGCACCAGGCGATCTTCAGCGGCGCGCGCACCCCGGTCGGCGATGTCGGAGTCTATTTCTCCGACGCTACGCGCGACTATTATCCGAAGGAGTACATTGCGTCCTATCGCGGGACCCTGTTGCTGCTGCTGCAGGCCCATATCCAGTTTCAGATCGTGACGCCACGCACGCTGGAAGCATTTGCCGGCCACACATTGATACTTCCGGACGTCCGCGTTCTCAGCGACCGGGAGTCTTCCGCTGCGCACACCTTCCAGCAGCGTGGGGGCAAACTTATCCTGACCGGGGAGCCGGATGCGAAGCTGAAAGACATCGCAGATGCCGTCCGCTTTCCGGATAGCCCTGAACGGAACTACCTGGAAAAGGCCAGCGCCAGCTTTGGTTCGGTGCAGCCCTCCAGCCAGCCTGACCTGCTCCATGCAATCGAAGGCCACGACGCGCTCCAGATTTCCGCGCCTCCGGATGTTGTCGCGCACGCCGCAACCATCCAGGGTGCCAAGTACATCTTCTTTGCGAACTTTGCCGGCCTGAAGGCTGGCGAGATAGCCACGCCGTCGCCACAGTCGGATATACGCGTCACAGTGCCGGCTCAATGGGGTACGCAGATGCATGTGCTGCCGTTTATGGGTGAAGAGACTACTGTGACCGGCAGCGCATCAGGCGGCAATTTGCAGTTCCTGCTGCCGCCTCTTCAGCGCGGCTCCGTAGTCTGGTTCTCGCAAGCGGGCGCTCAGTAGAGCAGCTTCAAGGAGAACTGAATCTGGCGCGAATTTCCGGCTGTCCTGCTGATAATGCCGAAGCCAGAACCCGCAATTGTGTTCGCAGGCAGACCCATGTTTACGATGTTAAAGACATTGAAGAATTCGGCGCGGAATTGCAGCACCGCAAGCTCCGATCCGTTTTGTCGATGACCGACGGGCGTGTCTTTGATGAGCGAAAAATCGAAGTCATAGAAGGCCGGTCCGCGGAAGCTGTTCCGTGCCAGAGTTCCGAATCGGCCTGAGTTTGGGCCGGTGCCTCCGGGCAGATGAATCGGCGTGGAGAAATACGAAGCATTCTGTTCGCCCAGTCCGAAGTAGTCTTCGCGCTTCGCCCGTGCTGTCGATAGATGGGGAGTGCCGATCTGGTCGGGCCTATCTACGCCTTGGGAGCCCGCTCCCGTCTGCTGAATCCCCGAGTAGACAGTAAAGGGGACGCCGCTGGAGATACTGGAGATGCTCAGCAACTCCCAACCCTTCGTCGCCGCGCGACTTATGTTCTGTAAGAATGCGGCGCGCTCCAATTGCAGGTCCTGCGCCACACTCAGCGTGAAGGTATGGCCAACGTCAAAGGAGGAGGGCCCTTTCTCCGCGTGTGTATCAAAAGGATTCTGCGGCGCGGCAAAAGCGACGGGTCCCGATGCGCCTGCTATAAATCCGCCCGCCACCGAGCTGACATCGTCGAGTGATTTCGACCATGTATAACTCGCCTGCAGGCCGGGGCCGCCATGCGCGATCGTCCCCTGAAGGGAGGTTTGCAGGGCGTGATAGGTGGAGTGCGAATTCGCTTCGATCAAGGTCTCGGTGCCGAATCCACCCGTGATTGCGCCGGAGCTGTCGAATTCCGTATAGCGCGCGAATGTCTGGTCAGCGCCGGTATATCCGTTCGGATATGCAGCACGAGCCAGATGGACTCCTGCGGTGCCTACGTAGCTGGCATCCGCAGTCAGCCCGAAGATGTTGCGTTCCACGCCAAGCGTCCAAGTATCGAGATAGGCGTTGCCGAAATGACGGTCGATGCCGGCGACGTTCAGGGGCACAATCTGGTGATCGGGTAGAACGGTGGCGATGTCCCGCTCGTAGCGGTCCACGTCCATCACGGTATTCGGGGCCACCGATGTGGTCTTATCTCCGGGGAACATATCCTGACCGGAGGTGGTGTACGTGCGGGGCAACTGGGATGGCGTGATCTGGAAGCCGTAACTCAGCGGAGCGGCAGAGGTAGCTGCGACGCGCGGATAGATGACAAATGGCGTTCCGCCGGTCAGCATGTTGTCCTGCCAGATGTTTGGCGGGATGGATGTAACGCCGCCGCCGGCATGGACCGTCGTCTTCGGCGACGCATGCCAATCCAGTTGAACTCTGGGTTGCCAGTTATATCGGCTCGATTCGTAGCCGGGCTGGGGATTTACGACAAACTCCTGGCCGATTCCGGTGGTCGTGTTCCGTATGCTCGAGGTACGGCGCGCGCGCTCCGTGATCGGCGTGAAGAACTCGTAACGCACCCCGTAGTTCAACACGAAGCGGTCGGAGATTTTCCATGCATCCTGAAACCATCCGGCACCCTGGTTGCGATTGATGGCCGCGGGACCTATGTGCTCGCCATTGGAGAAATAGGGCGGCGCAATGGCACGCGTATAGGCAAACGGGCTGCCGCTTAGAAAGCTGGAGAGCGTGTCAGGAAGGGGATCGCCGGCATGGATCACGTGCGCGCCACTTGCGGACGCCATCTCGACCCGTGAGTAGGCCGTGCCGCCGCCAAAATCGTATTCGCCGTTTGGACTCGTGCCGAAGTAAGTGGTATCGCGGTTAAGGCGAACTTCCGCTCCGAAGCGAAATGTGTGACGCCCTGTTGTATAGGAAAAGTTCTGCCGCAATGCGAATAGATTATTGAATGCGGCGATGACGGAGCCGCCAGCCACGTTGAAAGGCTCAAAGAGGCTGTCATTGAACTTCATGGCCGGATCAGTCTGGTTCGGCGTAACAAATCGTGGAGTGGTTCGCGTGATGCTGAACATGGTGTCCAGCGTTAGTCGCTTGGTTGCGGCGCGAGAGAAATCAAACGCCAGATTCCGTTGCCGGTCGATGTACGACACGCCAAAGCTTGGGTCCAGCACCGTCTGATCAGGATTGGTAGTCGGCCCGGTCAGGTTGTCGAAGGATACGCGGCCAAAGAAATGATTTTTGCCGCGCTGATAATCCATGCGGATGGAAAACTGATCGGCATTCGTCACTACCTTGGACGAAGTCGCGTAGGTATGGACGCCGTAGGCCCCGCGATCGTAGTTGGGCAGCGGATACCGCGCCAGGACTTTGGCAACTCCGGCGTCGACGGGAACGATGAGCGGATCGCCGGGATAGGCTGTGGTATCAATGCCGGAGCGCTCTTCTGCGGTCGGCACAGGGAACACCTGCGTCGTTCCCAGCACCTGGCGAAAGCCCTGGTACTCGCCGAAGTAGTATGCCTTGCCCCGGCCGTCATATAGATGTGGCAGCACGACCGGACCGCCATTCGTAAATCCGAACTCGTTTCGCCGGAAGGGCGGAATGCGCCCCGGATTAGCGGGAGAAGAGTGGTCGAAATAGTTGCGCGCATCGAGGGCCGAATTGCGTAGAAATTCGAAGACTGAGCCGTGCAGACTGTCGGTTCCGGAACGCGTAACGATGTTGGTGTAGCCTGCGCCGCCGCGTCCAATCTCGGCGGGCATCCAGCCGGAGCTCGACTGAATCTCCTGCACCGCGTCGACATTGAAGTTCGTAAATGTCGCTCCGCCAAGCTCAGGATCGCTGGAATCGGCGCCGTCCAGCGCGAATGTCGCTTCCACCCCGCGCTGTCCATTGATGGCGAACTGTTCGGTATAGTTGGCTCCGCCATTTGTATCCGTTGCTGTTCCTGCGGCGAGCAGCAGGAGCTGACTGAAATCGCGTTTGTTCAGCGGGATCTCGGTGACAGCGTTGCTGGAGAGCTTTTCCCCGCCGCTTTTCGCCAAATCTCCCTGTCCGGCGGCGGCCGCATTGGAGCTGACGGTGAGCACGCCACCTGTGGACATGGACAGCGTCGCGGAATCTGCACCTGAGGGAAGAATAAGCGGATGCGCAGAGAGGGTCCGGCGTCCATGCTCGATGACAGCGATCTGATAGCTGCCGGCGGGTAAGCCATGAAAGGCAAAGTGGCCGGACGGATCACTTGTCGTGCGGAAGCTCTGGTTGTTCGCCGTGAGCTCGATGACCTCTCCGCCTGCAGGCTTCGCAGCCGCATTCTCAATGACGCCGCCCCACTCGACAGGTGTGTTTTGCGCCTTGCTTGACATGGGAGGCGCAATCGCAATGCACGCAAGACATGCAAAGGAAGAAAAACGAGGCTTTGCCGTCCGCAGATATGCGATCAGCCGGCGGGAAGGAATGAACGATAGCGTACTCTTCAGAGTGGTGGCCCCTCAGGAAAAATGTGCTGCACGAGCATTCGCGGCTCGTAAACTACTGGCGAACCAGCATTGCGATTCATTTGTAAACGTCTCGCCGGCCTTCGTGCTGGTCCTGGCGGGCTGGCCTGTCACTATAGTCACACATATTTCCGTGTCGATACGATGACCCGATACCTAAGAAAATCGATTTTTGCCTGCTGTCTCACCATCGCCCTGACCGCGTTCGCGGGGCAGCCTTCCGTGCTCAGGAATTCTTCTCAGCTCGTTGTCGTGACAACGGCGGATTGGAATGCTGTGGATGGCCGTTTGCAGCTGTATCAGCGCGGATCTGCGGGCGGCGTCTGGACGCCTGTGGGCGCTCCTATAGCAATCGTGGTGGGCAAGGGCGGTACCGGATGGGGAATGGGAGCGGGGTCTATGGATACCGAGCGCAGCTCCAACGATCCCGTGAAGAGGGAAGGCGATCATAAGTCGCCTGCGGGAATATTTCGTCTGGGGGACGCGTTCGGATATACGGCAAACGAACCTGCCGGGTGGAAGATGAAGTATGTTTCTTTGAAGTCATCTACAGATTGCGTGGATGATCCCCGCTCCCGTTTCTATAACCAAATTCTCGATAGCTCCACCGTATCTCCAGACTGGACAAGCGCAGAGCACATGCGGGATGCGGGGGAAGCCTATCGTTGGGGACTGGTCATTCAGCACAATGCTCATCCTGCGCGGTCCGCGGGTGGATCGTGCGTGTTCATGCATATCTGGGGTGGTCCGGGTCAGGGCACGGAGGGCTGCACGGCGATGCCCGAACGGCAGGTCATCTCCATATTGGGTTGGCTGAGTCCATCCGCCAACCCTCTGCTGGTGCAAATGCCGGTGCAGCAGTATCGGCGGCTGGCAAAAGCAATGGATTTGCCGACGCTGCCCGCGGCAGCCGAGCCCTAGAACTCGATCCGTCCGGCGAACTGCGCCAGCCGGTAATTCGTGAGCAGCGCGGTCGCCTGTCCAAAGGATTGCGGATTGTCCAGGGTCGCGCTGACCGACTGCGGATCGAATCGCACGCTATTGGTGACGTTGAATACGTCCCACCGCAGGATGAATCTCGCACGATCGCCCAGAGCGAAGGTTTTGTTCACGCCCTCGTCCCAGCCAAAGTACCCATCGCCGCGCAGCGGATTGCGCGTGCCGGATTGCCCGGGCAGGGCGTGACCGAAGCTGGCAAACACGGTAGCTGGATCGGCAAACCTCTGCGCCAGGTGACCGCGTGCAGCGGCTCGCGACGGTATCTTCGTTGTCTGCTCGGCATACCCCTGGATATCCCAGTTCGTCGGATAGTAAGCGCCGTTATTCATCTCGAAGGGGAAGCCGCTGGTCCAGCGGACAATGCCGGTTGTCTGCCATCCACCGATCAATTCATTCGTAAGGTGCCCCGCACCGGAGAAGAACTGCTTTCCCGCACCGATCGGTAAGTCCCAGATGAAGTTGCTGTTGATCTGATGCCGCACGTCATAGTCCGATGGGCCGTAGAGCTGATTGGGCTGCCAGGTGTTCATGATCTGCGCGTAGTTGGTGCTTGCCGAATTTCCCAGCCGCTCCGCCTGAGAGGTGATATCCAGTGACTTCGAGTAGGTGTAGTTGAAGTCGGCCTGCAAGCCTACGCCGAACCGCTGCCGGTAGACGGCCTGCAGCGCGTTATAGTTCGCGTAGCCGACCGATCGCCACGCATACAACGCCGAATATTGATCGTGATAGTAGCGAAACGCGGGGTAATTTACTCCGGCGCCGATATTGCTGTTTGGCAACGATCCCGGCGTGTCCAGTTGATATAACGCATAGGTTTCGTTGTAGATATTGCTCAGAAACAAGGCGTACACATTCTGTGTTGCGGACAATGGGCCATAGCCCAGGCCGACGTCCTGGCCGTCCAGGCCGCCAAATACCTGCTCCCAGTATGGATCCTGGGCGACGGACGAGACCGGTACGTTGGCTCGCGCCATTTTTGCGAGCTGGGCCGCAGGCTGGAAGTAAGCAGTTCCGCCGACCTGCAGATTGATAGGCATGGCCACATCTTCCTGCGCCAGTTGCCGGTGCGCCAGGCGGCCGACATACGACAGTTCGATCGACGAGCCATTCCGCAACTCACGCGCAACTGAGAAATCGATCAGATGTGAGTACGGTGTTTTTATAGCTGAATCCAGTCCCCAACTGATGGCGAAGCTGCCGTTTCCGCTCGACGCCGGGACAGCGGGAAAGCCACCCGGAGGCGCGGCGGGCAGCAGCGACTGCGGCACCCCGCTGATGGTCGTGAATCGCGGTGCATTCTCTATAGGTATGGAACCGGGCGCGTTCGACAGGTGCGACGACAATCCATAGGAGCCGGTGGTATCGAAGACGTTGACCAATGCAGCGCCGAAGTGGTCGAAGACCAGAGAGTAGCCTGCGCGGATGCTGCTCTTCTGGTTGCCGAAGATCTTGTTCCAGAACCCTTCCGACGGGTTTGGAGAAAAGGCAATGGCCAGCCGCGGCCCGAAGTCTTTCTTGTCCGGAGCCCAGAAGTCCGGCGCGTGATTGTAGCGGCCATTCAGGTTGAAGGCTACTTCCCCCACGTCGTTGGCTGCACCGCCTGCCGCTGCCTGAGCAGCGCTGCCGTTGTAGTACTGAGTCAGCGAGTAGGGTTGGCAGACACTTCCCGCGAACTGGCAGGTGCCGACCTGGGTGCCGCTCGTTTCAGAAGGGGCCTGCAGATAGGAGTAGCGCACTCCATAGGTGACGGTTAGATTGCTCAGAACCTTCCAGGTGTCCTGCGCGTATGCCTCGTACTCATTCCAGCGATAATCCCGTTTCAGCGGCGCGCCGACGGCAAGCGTGGCGCCGGATTTGTTGTAGTTGTAGACAGCGTCCCCTTCGGTAATGGTGCCGACTATGTTCATCAGCGCAGCGTTATATTCGTTCCCGTAGTTCGCAAAATCGACTGCTGGGTATCCGGAGACCGGCGGATCGAACGGGCCACCGCTGTTTGCAATGGTTGAGCTGCGTGTCAGCCAACCCTGGTTCATCTGCCCGTCCGGAAATGATTGGGCGTTGCTCACTCGCTGGTCGTCGATGAAGCGGAAATTTCCGCCGAAGGCGAGGTTATGGTTGTGCTTTGTCCACGATAGGTTGTCAGTCAGGTTCTGCACCGGAATGATGAATGACGTGGAGCGGTCGGGTGAAACCGGTTGTGCAAGCAATGAGAAATAAACGATCGGCGCGTTCGAAGCGCCGGCATTGTTCTGGCCCTGGCGCGTCAGTCCGTAGCGCACGTCATTCACCAGGTTGTTAGTGATCAGGAATGTGTAACCGATCCCGAACCCTTTGCTGTTGGTTAGCGCGGTCGTTTGCGGTGGCTGTCCGGGAAATGCGGGCGCCGTCGGCTCTCGATCATTCTGCAGGTTCCCGCGCCAGAACAGGGTGTGCTTGCCGCTCGGCCTGACATTCCAGTCGATGCGTGCGATGTAGGTGTCGTACTTGCGAGCGATGGTAGAGGGAAAGCGGTAGCCAATGCTGTTCAGGCCATCGCCCTGCGTCGGATCGTTTCCCACCGGATATGCGTTCAGCACCTGCAGCAGCGCGGTGCTGTTCCCAATGCCCTGCGGGTCCATGTGCTGCATATCGCTCGGCGTCAATGTATATACGCTGTCGCTGCCATTGGCATTGAGGGATTCGTACTTTAAGCTGCCCGCGCGGTAATTGGCTGTTGGCACGGCTCCGGCATTCACGCTTGTGCCCTGGGAATCACGGCGGCCCTCATAGTTCAGGAAATAGAACAGCCGGTCCTTCTTTATGGGGCCACCTATGGCAGCGCCAAAAATATTCCGCACCAGGCTCGTCGGACGATTGGGTAGTCCGGACGCGAGCTGTTGCTGCTTGTTGAAGAAGTCGTTCGCCTCCATCAGGTTCGATCGGTTGTATTCATAGACCGCGCCATGCAGTTTGTTCGACCCGCTGCGCGTTACCAGCGCGACCTGCGCTCCGGACGACCGCCCCTCCTCCGCGTTGGGATTGCTCGTCGTCACCCGAAACTCCGCCACCGAGTCCTGCGTTGTCCTGAGAACGCTGGTGAAGGCGTAGCCGTTGTTGACGTCGTTTACGTCGATTCCATCAAGCGTGATGTTTGCCTGGTCGGAGCGGCCGCCGTTTACCGAACCGGCCCGCGAATCGGTCGGATTGTTTCCTACGCCCTGCGTGCTCTGCACGTCATCGGCCCGCCCCAGGAACGTGACTCCAGGCTGCAGCGTCAACAGGTCAGGAATATTTCGAGCATCCAGCGGCAGGGAGGCGACCTGGGTGCGATCGAATGCGTTGCCGAGTGTGGCGTCGGTTGTGTTCAGCACCGGCTGGACGCTGGATGTGACCGTCACCTCTTGTTTGACGGAAGCAGCCGGCAGCGTCACGTTTACGGTCGCCGGCTGGCTTACCAGCAGGTCCATGTTGGTTTTCTCTATGGAGCCGAAGCCTGCTGCCATCACGTTCAGCGTGTAACGGCCGGGCGCGAGTTGCGAGAACTGATATTCACCGCCGCCCGCCGTCGTGTTCACACGCGATGCACCGGTGCTCACGGAGGTCAGCTTGACGGTGGCGTCGGGAATAATCGCGCCGCTGGCGTCTGTCACTCGGCCTCCCAGCGATGTTGTTGCCTGCGCCAAAACAAGTGCCGGGGTTGCAAGAAGAGAGACAACAACAAGGATGGAATGCCAATGGCTGAAACGTTTCACGGCTCGCCTCCGAGTACCGCTGTTCCAGGTTTGCAGTTCGAGTGCTTTTTTTAACTTGTCCGGGGCATGCTCGAAGGTTGAACAGGAAGACTGGCATTCCTATTCCTGCGCAAACCAGTTGGCGCGGATTCTACCACGCTTCCTCAGCGGCGGCTCGACAAGCGCTGCTCGACGGCTGGGATCAGCGCGCCGGCTTTATGGATGAAACACTTGCCGGAACGCAATAAGATAACCGGAAATCGTGAGCGGCGCGCTGTTACTCCTCGTCCTCATGCGCCGTGTGTTTCGCGCCGGCCACGATCTTCTCCGCGACGGCCGCCGGTACAAAGTCGTAGTGGTCCATCTCCATGCGGAAATTGCCGCGCCCTTGCGTGACGGAAGTAAGCGTCATGCCGTAGCTCAGCATCTCCGCCAGCGGCACCAGCGCGCGGACCACAGTGCCGATGCCCGCGGTTTCCATGCCCTGCACACGGCCTCGCCGGCTGTTCAGGTCGCCCATGATAGCCCCGGCAAACTCGTCTGGCGCTTCAATCTCCACCCGCATCACCGGCTCCAGCAGCGCAGGCTTTGCCTGCTCCATGCAGGCACGGAACGCGAGCCTTCCTGCCATTTTGAAGGACAGCTCGTTCGAGTCCACATCGTGATAGCTGCCGTCGTGGACGGTAGCGCGGAAGTCGACTACCGGATAACCCGCCAGATAGCCGCGTGCCGCCGACTCCTGCACACCCTTCTCCACCGCGGGAACGAACTGCCGCGGAATCGCACCGCCGAAGATGTCATCCACGAACTCAAACCCGCTGCCTCGCGGAAGCGGTTCAATGCGAAGCTTGCAGTCGCCAAACTGTCCGTGTCCGCCGGTCTGTTTTTTGTGCCGGCCATGACCATCGGCACTTGCACGAATGGTCTCGCGATAGGGAATCTTCGGCGACTTGAGCGTGACCTCCGTATGAAATCTGCGGCGCAGCCGGGACACAACCGTCTCGATGTGAAGCTGCCCTGCGCCCGCCACGAGAAATTCGCTCGTCTGCGGATCGCGATAGAAGCGGAGCTGAAGGTCCTCCTCCATGAGCTTGTGCAGCGCCGGAGCCAGCTTGTCCTCATCGGCGCGCGACTTCGGTTCGATCGCGTAGGTCATCGCCGGCTCGGGCACCGGCACCGGATCGATCAACACCTCATGGCCTTTCGCACCCAGCGTGTCGCCCGTCTGCGTGATGCGCAGTTTGGCGACCGCCCCGAGGTCGCCCGCATGCAGCTCATTCACCTCGATCAGTTGCCGACCCTGCACGACGGAGAGATGAACCATCCGCTCCGACTCGCCTCGCGCATAGTTCTCCACCGTGCTGTCATTCTTCAGGCATCCGCTGATCACCTTGAAGAAGGAGATCCTGCCGGCGAAGGGGTCGACCATCGTCTTGTACACGTAGAGAGTGGTCGGCTCGGAATCGTCCACTTTGCGCAGCAGCGTCTCTACGGATGTGTGGCCGCCGCCTCCGTTCGATGCGTGCCCGCCGGCTCCTCTCACCTCCAGCGCAGGCCGCTCCTGCGGCGAGGGAGCATAGACCTTCAGGAAGTCGAGCAGATGGTCCGTCCCGACATTGCGAAGGCCGCTGGCATAGAGAACAGGGAAGATGCGGTCCTCGCGAATGGCCTCATGCAGCGCGGCGATCAGATGATCCTCCGGTATGGTGCCGACGGCAAAGAACTCCTCCATCAGCTCGTCCTTGCCTTCCGCCACCAGCTCGATCAAAGCCTCGTGCGCTGCTTTCGCATCGCTTTCCAGCATGTGCGGGATCGCGCCAACGGTGCCGCGCCCATCGCCATCGGGCGTGTAGAAGTAGGCGTCCATCGTGACCAGATCGACGACGCCATGGAAACCATGCTGGTCCACTATCGGCAGTTGCACGGGGACAACCTGCCGGCCCCAGCGCTCGCGCATGGTCTCGAGCATCTCCATCCTGCCGGTGCGTGAGTCGGCCTTGGGGTGGTCCACCTGGTTGATGAGGATGACGCGCGGAAGATTGAGCTCCGCGGCGAAATTCCACACCCTATCTGTCACCGACTCGATGCCATGTTGCGCGTTGACCACGATCACCGCGGTCTCGGCCGGAAGCATCGCGGCGCGGCCTTCGTGCACAAACATGTGAAAGCCCGGAGTGTCGACTAGGCTGACCTTCGTACCGCTCCACTCCGCAAATGCCACTGCATTCGACATCGTCATGCCGCGGGCGATCTCTTCTTCGTCATACGCCGTCACGGCTGCGCCATTGTCGCGTGCGGATGCGGCAGGCATCTTTGCTGTCTTCAGAATGGAGGAGATCAGGCTGGTCTTTCCGCAATGCGCATGGCCCACAAGTGCGACGTTCCGAAGTTCTGTTCCAGCGTAGGTCTTCATCCGTCTCTCCTTCTATATGTCCATCCGACGGCGCGGGCCGCCTGCCTGCGGGCGGTGCCGCTCCGGAAAATCAGCCGCCAGATCGGCGGAACTCTCGTCAGGCTGGCCATTCTAGACCGTTTGTCGGCCATCGGAGTATTCGCCTTTTCTTTGCCTTTCCACAGCGAGTTCGCCTAACCTTGATGACCACGCAGAGATCGGACGCTTCTTGCGTGCCGGGAATCAGATCATGACCAGCTATGCCGGAAGACTACGGGAAGAGCTCAGCGTTCGCGCACTTGCTTGGGCCAGGAGCAATGGTCTGCCGCACGAATGCACCATCGGGAATCTGCCCGCGGTTATTTTTAGGGAGGCGGAAGACGCAGTTCACGGCAACTTCCACACCGCCTCCTATAGATGCATTTGCAGAAGACCGGAATGGCACCGCCGCCTTCAGAAGACCCACACTTCGGCGCACCGCAATCTTGTCAGCCATGACTGTGAGCGGAGCGAGCTCGATACGGCCGCCAGTTCTGACGCGCTGCTGATGAATATCTTCTGCCACCCGCAGGCCTTCGCGAATGGCAGCCTGCTGCGCGTGCTGCTTGGCACCGAGCCGCCGGAGCGCCTGCAGTTCGGCTCCATGCCGCGCATCCCGCTGATCGCCGACCATGTGGAGCGGACGGAAATCGATCTGCGCATCGGCGACTTGCTGATCGAAGCGAAGCTGACCGAAACGGAATTCCAGCGTGCGCCCCGCACCCGCGTCGAGCGATATCGTGATTTCGCATCTGCCTTCGATACCGACGCGCTGCCGCAGACCGATACGGCCTATCTTCACTATCAACTAATTCGAGGTGTGCTGGCTGCGTTTGCGGAGGAGAGCGCTCGCTATTGCGTGATCTGCGACGCGCGGCGTCCCGACCTGATCGACGCCTGGTTCGCCGTCGCTCGCGCGGTGAGAGTGGCTTCGCTTCGCTCCCGGCTTCAATTGGCGACATGGCAGGAGATCGCCTCGACTCTGCCGAAGGCCATGAGAGGATGGCTCGCGGAGAAGTACGGAATCGAATCCTGACAGCAGCCCGAAGAATTCATGGCCACAAAAGCACGCAGCGCCGGTCTTCTGATGTACCGCTGGCGAGCGAGCCGGCCTGAGGTATTTCTCGTGCACCCGGGCGGCCCTTTCTGGGCGAAGAAGGACCTGGGTGCTTGGTCCATTCCAAAAGGCACGTATCCGGAGAGCGAGACTGCTCTGGATGCCGCGAGACGCGAGTTCGAAGAAGAGACAGGGTTCAGAGCGGAGGGCCACTTCATCGAGCTGGGTTCTCTGACGCAGCCTGGCGGTAAGACAGTCTCTGCATGGGCCCTCGAGGGCGATTGCAATCCGGCTGACCTGCGAAGCAACACCTGCACTATCGCGTGGCCGCCGCGGTCACAGCGGACGATGGAGATTCCTGAGGTGGATCGAGGCGAGTGGTTTTCGATTGCGGAAGCGCGGCGGCGGATATTGCGCGGACAAGCGCCATTTCTTGACGCGCTTTGCAGCGTGCTCAACGTGACTGGCTGAACGCTCGGCAAACGCACATCCATCGAAATGCATTCGGGCATCAGATGTGTGTATCTCGACGCCCCTGCAATGGGGATCGCCACTTCAAAATGTATGGAGATACCGGTCATGCCCACCGACCCGCGCGAATTCGGTCCCAAGCCGCCGTTTCCCGAACAACAGCAAAGCCAGCCCGGCACCGTGCACAAACTGGATCCGCCGGCAGATCACGGCGAGGAATCATACAAAGGCACAAACAAACTGATGGATCGCGTTGCGATTATCACGGGCGGCGACAGCGGCATCGGTCGTGCTACTGCTATTGCGTTCGCGCGTGAGGGCGCCGATATCGTCCTGTCCCATCTTCCCGAAGAAGAATCAGATGCAAAGGAGGTAGGGTCGCTCGTTGCCGAGGCAGGCCGTAAGATTCTTCGCCTTCCCGGCGATCTCCGATCTCCGCAATATGCAGAATCACTGGTGGCCGCGGCATTCAAAGAGTTTGGCCACCTGGATATCGTCGTAAACAACGCAGCATTTCAGCGCACCCATGCGGCGATTGAGGAAATATCCCTGGAAGAGTTTGAAAACACTTTTCGCACCAACGTCTTCGGCATGTTCTACCTGACCCGGGCGGCTATGCCCAAGCTCAAACCGGGCGCCGTCATCCTGAACACCACATCCATTCAAGCCTACGAGCCAAGCGAAAGCCTGCTGGCGTACGCAGCAACAAAGGCGAGCATCGCCAACCTCACGAAGAGCCTCGCAAAGCTCGCAGGGAAACAGGGCGTCCGTGTGAACGCGGTTGCGCCCGGTCCCGTGTGGACGCCGCTGATTCCATCCACCATGGGAACCGAAAAAGTGAAAACCTTCGGCGAAAATACAGTATTCGAACGTCCGGCGCAGCCGATCGAGCTGGCGCGCGTGTTCGTCTTCCTCGCGTCCGATGATGCTAGCTATGTATCAGGCGAGATCTACGGCGCCACCGGAGGCCGGACTCCGTTCTAACGTTGCTGCGGCCGGCTCTTCACGCGCCGATTTGTACATCGCAACGCCGTACGCTGAACATCCGCCCCAAAGAAGCGGAGAAACTCGGCTCCAAGGTGGACTTCAGTGAATATTCTTCGATCCCGTCGTAAACCCTTGACAACACGCCTGGCCGAAGCGCTAAATAGCGGGTTACCTGGAAGCGGAGCAGCAGAATATGCCTGCGGACAGCAGGCGGCGGGGTGTTTGCGGCGATTTTTCGAGAAAAGTTGCCAATCTAAGCAACATTCGCGCGGCTGTTGCGTCTATCCTGTTAGAGCGGTCGAGGTGAAGGCCTCCCGCGGAGAGTTTTAGTACAAGTTGCGTCACTGGCCTCCCGGCACGAGCATTCCCAAAAATGTTCGTGCCGTCTTTTTTTTTCCGCGCAGCCTTCGCTTATCCTGAGCACAATGCGCACCATTCTCCTCGCCCTCCCCATCGCCCTGCTGACGCTTGGCGCCTCTGCCCAATGGTCTCTTCCGACCGATGATGTGCCGGCCTATCACACGGCCGCACCTGCGCCGGGAGCGAAGCTGGACCCGGTCCTCGGTCCGGCGCAACTGCAGGCCGCCGGCCTGACGCAGCCCTGGCAGACACGCGTATACGCGATAGCGGGACGTATTCCGCAGGTGCTCTACCAGCTACCCTGCAACTGCCGCTGCGATCGCGCACTCGGCCACGCCAGCCTGCTGAGCTGCTTTACCGGCACCCACGGTGGCGAGTGCAGCACCTGCGCGCAGGAAGGCGTGTACGCCTATCGCATGACGAAAGCCGGCAAAACACCGGCGCAAATCCGCGCCGCAATCGCCACGCATGAGTACGAGAACATCGATGTGACCAAGCTGGACTGAACACGCGGCTCTGAACTTCGCCGGATCGGATGACGGAGACCGCACTAAACCCGCCGCAGTGAGATCAAAGAAAACATCGCCAGTCGCTTCATCTGCGGCTCGCAGGTCTTCTCGACCAGCTTCCACAGAGGAGTTGTGAAGCCCGGCATCAGGTTGCGCATGGAAACGCCGCCAGAGACGAGATAGCGGAACGGCATCATCGGGCGAATCTCTTCGATTTTCAGGCTGGGGAATTCCGCTTCGAATCGTTTCCGATCGCGTTCGAAAAGGATCCAGGGCAGCGCTCCATTGGCGTCCGAGAGCGGGCCTTTCGCGGGAAAATCCCATCGTTCGACTCCTGGTTCGAACGGCTCGTGGTGCAGATGTGTGTAGATGAGCCGCGACCACGGAGAGACCCACGGTTCCACCATGGTGACTACACCGCCGGGGCGCAGACAGCGCGCAGCCTCGCGGAAGAACGCCGCCGCGTCCGGGATGTGATGCAGCACATCGGTCATCACGATGCCGCGAAGTTCGCCGGCAGCGAAGGGGAGCTGCCGCGCGTCCACGATTCGTTGAACGCCGGGGCATTCGAAAACTTCTGACGTAATCACGCCGGGAAGAAACTCTTCAAAGAAGCCGGCGCCGGAGCCGAGCTCCAGCACCGAGCCGCTGCCATCCGGCACGCGCTCCCGAATGGCTCGATACCAGTCTCGGTAAATGGCGCGAAGGAACGGTTTGGAGATGACGATGGAGCGGCGGAGCGCCGTCGTGACAGGATCATCAATCGACCGGCCCCGCGTGAGGGGGTGCGCAAGAATGGATCGAAGCATGCCGGGACGGTGATCCTCCGATGGTGATTATAAGTTTTCGCAGGCGGAGCGGTGGACTCTCACCCTATGCGAGCTACACTTGGCTGCAACATATGGCAATCTCCCCTTCGCAAGCGCGCGCCGTCACCGGACTCTATTCGCTTACGCGTAGATCGGGTCTCCTCGAGACCGGTCTGGGCAGGAAGCTGTTCACCTCCTCGTATTTCCTCTACAAGCGATACCTGGAAGATCCGTTTGCTGCGCTCGCCCGGAGGCGGCCGGAGCTTTTTCGCGGCGGGGACATTCTGGATATCGGCGCAAACATCGGCTACACCGCAGCGCTGTTTGCCCAGGCTGCCGATGCCGATGCCGCCGTCTACGCCTTTGAGCCGGAGCCTTTCAACTTCCGGTTGCTCGAGGACAGCATCCGTAGCCGAAAGTTGCAGGAGAAAGTGGTGCCCGTTCACTCGGCCGTGGGAGAGCAGAGCGGCACGATCGAACTGTGGATCAATGATCATCACCATGCCGATCACCGGATCGCCACCGACAACCTGCGGGCGACTCAAGTGAAAGGTGAAAGCGGCTACGTGAGCGTTCCGATCGTCAGTGTGGACGGTTTTCTCGCGGAGAGAGAGCACCGGCGGCCTGTTCGCTTCATCAAGATCGATGTGCAGGGATACGAGTTATCCGTGTGCCGTGGAATGGCGGCCACAGTGGCACGCGAGCCGAAGGCAGCTGTGGCCGTCGAGTACATGCCTCAGGCTCTTGAGGAACTGGGCTACCAGGCAAGTTCGCTGCTGGACTGGTTCCGCGAACGGGAATTCCAGATGTATTCCCTCGGCAAGGGTGGCGAGTTGAGCCGCGGTTTGAGCGATGAGCTCATCGCCAAGGGTTACGTCGATCTGATCTTCTCCCTGGCCCCGCTCATCTAGGCCGCGGCGTCCTTTGCAGCGGGGAGTTGCAGATCGCCGAAGAGTGAACTGGGCATGGGGACGCGGCATACTGTCAGAAGTATGAGTAGCAAAAGCAGCAGCTTTATCTGCCCGCCAAAGGCCAGCATACTCACACCATAAGTTACTCGAAGAAAACTGAGCGGAGCGAAGATGACCGCACAGGACAGCAGCATGATGTTGATTACTCGTGCGGGTATGGCAACTTGTCCAGAAACGACATCGGTAAGAAGGAAATAAAAAAATACGCCCCAGACTAGGTATATGTACACAAGCTTATATTCGTACGACACTTGAGGCAGAATCGTGAAAAGAACGACGTACGCGATAAATTGATTTAACAAAGGCAAGCGCCGCAGACAAAACCAATAGAGGAGCAGAGCTCCCAGTGGTGCAACGATATTGTATATTCGCAATGCCGTTCGAGTGACGGGGAGCACCTGTGGTAATTGGTGGTGGCCATTAGTCATGTACGCATGGACCGAGAGCACTTCCTTCACAGCGCCGAAGATCGACTCATCAAACCAGGGATAATGGCGTCCCAACATGAATGTGTTGACGAGGTAGGGTGCACTACGCGAACTATCTACCATCGCCTGATGTAGAGTCGGACCCACTTGTATCAGGGAGAGCACGGCAAGTCCCGCTGCCACGGTCAGCGCGACAAAAATCATCATGTACTTGCGTCTGACAAGAAAAAGCGCAAACAGTATGCCCGGGGATATTTTCATAGCGGCGACAACCGCCCACAGGACCGCTGAGGTCAGGAATCGCTTTCGCAAATATGCCAAGAGTCCAAGGATCACCAAAACCCACATGACAGCTTCGATGTTTCCACGATCGATCATAATCATCACGGGAAACGCGGTTAGCAGCGTGACTCCTACCGCTAGCCGAGGTAATCGGTTCGACGAAATACGACCAAGCTGTTTCGAAAAAATGCATGCCGCGAGAGTAAACGCTGAAGCTGCAAATAACAGATAGGCAAATAGCGCTGCGAATATATGGTGGTGAAATGTGCGTAGAAAGATCAGATAGGCATAAATGGAGGGCGTCGGGTAGGGATACGGTTCACCGAGATCGGGCCGCGTGAGCATGTCGGCTTCTCCAAGATGATCCAGTCTGTGCCCGAGAAAAGTGAAATCAGTGAAAGGAGCTTCCGGAGCCAGCAGCGTGCTCCGCTCATAAGGTTCATGCAGGATGTAAGTACGGACGAGAGATACCGACCATGCCAGAACGGTGAGTGCTACGAGGAAGAGAACGTAAGATCGTATGCACTTCTGAATCCGTGCTTCGCATTGCGAATTCGGACTTTCCACAACGGACGCAGCTAAGGAAGGGTCGCGCTTCATAAAGGAGATCATGTTGCTCCGACTAAGTAGGTAGCTCCCGTTCAGTGCTTAAGTTGTAGATCATCAAAAAGCGAACTTGGCATGGGGAAACGGAGCACCGTAAGAAGGATGATCAAGAGGAAGATCGTCTTCACCTGCGCCCCGAAGCGGAAATGGAGATTGGCGTCGTAAGCAATTTCAAGGTAGCTGAGAGGCACGAAGAGTACAACGCAGGACAACAGGAGAGCGTGAATAACTTTGGCTGGAATCCTGACCCGGCCTGTCGCGACGTCATCGACCAGAAACAATAGAAACGCTGCCCACGCTATGTACATGTGAACCAGCGTGTAATCACCGGAAACATAGGGCAACGAGACACAAAGAACGACATAGGCGATGAATTGGTTCAACAGCGGCAGATGGCGAAGGCGAAACCAGTAAAGCAGAAGAGCGCCCAGCGGGATCACAATGTTATAGATCCGCAATGCGATTCGATTCGCCGGCAGGGTGCTGATGATGAGCGGAGCAGTGCGATGCTTGTCGAATGCCTCTGCGATGTAGATGACATGTTTGACCGCCTGGAAGAGCGCATGATCAAATCCAGCGGTGTCATCCGGAATGATGTAACTATTCTTTAGAAAGGCCGCGCTCCTTGAGCTTTCACGAGCGGCTTGGTGAACGGTAGGGCCGATTCCGGCCAGAGCCAATAGTGAAAAGGCAACAGTCGCGGCTATACCGACGGCAAATGTCCCGAACTTACGCCGAGCGAGAATAAGCACGAAGAGCAGGCCCGGAAACACCTTCATCGATGCCGCGAGGCCCCACACAATCGCTGAAATCACCATCCGGTTCCGTGTGAAGGCAACAAGCCCCATCAAAATCAACAGCCAGATCACTCCCTCGATATTTCCGCGGTCTATCAAGAATTGCAGCGGAAAACCCAGCAAAAGCGTAGACCAGATCGCGACCTGCGGAAGTTTTCTATGGGTGGAGCGGCTGACCCGCAGCGAAAAGAAGCAGGTTGCGAACAGGAAGCTCAGAACAGTGAAGATCAGATACGCCCGTAGGGAATGGAGCGGAAATAAACGAACGAAGAAGACAAAAACGTAAAAGGATGGTGCTGGGTAAGGATAGGGACCGACAAAAGGGTGAATGGCTTTGATATCGGTCCGTGAAAGAACGTGGGGCTCACTCATATGAAACACGCGTTCGCTTAGATCCGTGAAATCCGAGAATCGGACTTCGGGCAGGAAGAACACCGTGTTGCGTGGGTACGGCTCGTGCAGAATGTGTCCGCGGACGCCGGCGACACACCAGGCGAACGCCGTGAACGCCACCAGCGCAATTACATACATCCGAAGAGCCCTGTATACATCCGCTTCGGGTCGACTGCGAAGTTCGACCTCGTGATCTGCGGGGGCGGCACTTTCCTGTGGGTTCAGGGGATCACTCCATTCCGGAATTCGGAGACCTGCGTGCAGCTTGTCGATACCTGGGTATTGACCAGAAAGCCGGCAGTGGTAGCGTTATTGCATGTCATCCTCCCAGATGCACTCCCCTGAGTCAACTTATGTGCGGCCTTCCGCGCAGTCCGCTGCATATACGGAAGAGCGGCGGCGCTATTGGGAGGATTACGCGCGAACGGCGTCGAGGTGGGCGGGCATCCGCAACTACTATCAGCGGCGGCTGGCAGAGATCTATAAGCTCTCCGTGCCGCCGGGCATGCGCGTTCTGGAACTCGGGTGCGGCGATGGGGAACTGCTGGCCAAGCTCGAGCCGGCGTACGGCTACGGTATCGACCTTTCCTCGCAGTTGATCGATCGAGCGCGAAGCAAATTCCCCGGGCTGCATTTCGAGACGGGAGATGCAGGCTCGCTGCAGTGCGAAGGGGAATTCGATTTCATCCTCTGCTCTGACCTGCTGAACGACCTGTGGGATGTGCAGACGGTCTTTGAGCAGATCGCAAGGCATTGCCATCAGGGCACGCGGATACTCATCAACTGCTATAGCCGGTTGTGGGAAGGCCCGCGGCATCTGGCGGAGAGGCTCGGGCTGGCGAAGCCGCAGCTCAGCCAGAACTGGCTGACGGTCGAGGACATAGCGAACCTGCTCACCCTTGGCGGATTCGAACTGGTGCGAACCTCTTCCGAGATCATGTGTCCTGTGCGGCTCCCACTGCTCGACACGTTTTGCAATCGATATCTCGTAAAGATCTGGCCCTTTCGCTGGTTCGGACTGACGAACTTCGTCGTGGCGCGTCCGGTGCCTGCGTACCCGGCCTCACCGGAGCCTCTGGTCACCGTCGTCGTTCCCGCACGCAATGAAGCGGGCAACATCCCGGCGATTCTCGATCGCGTTCCTTCCATGGGAGCAGGTACGGAGCTGATTTTTGTCGAGGGCAACTCCAGTGATCAGACCTATGAACGCATTGAGCAGGAGATCGCAGCGCGGCCGGGCTGTACCGCGAAGCTCTACAAGCAGACAGGCCGCGGCAAAGGCGATGCGGTGCGGCTGGGCTTTGACCGGGCTGCGGGCGATCTGCTGATGATTCTCGATGCCGACCTGACGGTTCCTCCGGAGGACCTGCCGCGCTTTTATGAGGCATGGCGGACAGGGCGAGGCGACTTCATCAATGGCGTTCGGTTGGTCTATCCCATGGAAGACAAGGCGATGCGCTTCTTCAACCTGCTCGGCAACAAGTTCTTCAGCCTGGCATTCAGCTGGCTGCTCAGCCAGAGCGTGAAGGACAGCCTTTGCGGAACCAAGGTCCTCAGCAAAACCCACTATCAGATCATTGCTGAGAATCGTGCGTACTTTGGCGAAATTGATCCCTTCGGCGATTTCGATCTTCTGTTTGGAGCGGCACGATACAACCTGAAGATCCTTGATCTGCCCATACGCTATCGCGAACGCAAGTACGGGGAGACGAATATTCAGCGGTGGAAGCACGGGGTGGTGCTACTCCGCATGGTGGTGCTGGCCTCCCGCCGGATTCGCTTCGTGTAGCCGCCGGACTCAACGATTCGATCAGGAGTTCGGATTCCAAATGTCGACGTGCCATTTCCAGCGGCCATCCTCCTGCTGCCAATAGACGACGTACTTCACTTCCATCTGCGCGGCAGGTTGTCCGGAGGGCTCAACGGTAAGCGTCGCCTTTCCGATCTCCACCACGCCATCACCGGCCTGCATCACGTCCACGGAAGCGAGAGTGGCGGATTTTGCATTCGCCGATTGCACCAGATCGGTCCAGAATTTTTTAATTGCCTCGCGGCCGGAAATCATCGGAGCGCCGGGTGGAAGAATGCGGGCGCCGCGCGTGTAGATGTCATCGAGAGCGGCGAAGTTCCGTTTGCCGAAGACCTCCGCGTTAAAAAGCTCGTTCGTGCTTTGCATACTGCGTTGGATTGCATCGAGTGTGGGGGCATGGGCCGGCAATGTACTCTCGCAACCGGGAGATTTGCAATGGGTTTAATCCGGTGATGGAAAAAGACCGGACGGGTGGGTCGCCATGCTATACTTATCAAGTAGTTACGATCGCCACGTCTGGCGTGTATACCCGAGTTGGGGGCGTCACGGTTTCGACGGGATCGATTGCGGATCGAGAGGCATGCCGGGGTGTGAGCACCCGTAATCGCTTGCAAAAACAATGATTGCCAATAACAATCTTGCACTTGCTGCTTAATTAAATAAGTAGCCGTCCTCCAAGGCTTTGTCTGCGGGCCAAGGTCAGGACGTCACACAGCAGGCTGGTTTCCAAGGCTATGTCCGGGCCGCGGAGATGAGATTTTCGGGCTAGCGGCGTGCGCATCTTGTCCGTTCTAAGCGCCCGTTGCGAAGTCTTTGGAACGCGACTACGCATGGAGTCTCTCGGCTGACAGCGATTTCGGACGCGGGTTCGACTCCCGCCGCCTCCACCAATCTGGCTCGTCAACATGTCCGGTTCGACATCGGGCCGCAGTCAGCGAACTCGCTAGTGCCGGTTACGCTCTCGTGGTGTCACCAGATCTCTCTGATACATGCGCCAGTAAATCGTCATGGACTAACGACGGATTGCTTCAGCTGCTTGAGGATTGCCGTGCAATCAAGGTCACGGCGGCACACCAGAGCCTCACTCTCGCGCAGCGGACCGATGGCCTGACTTCCGAAGGGGAGCGTTAGATAAAGAGGATTTCTCGCGAACCGGGCGGTCAATGGATCGCCGATGAAAGAATCTCGAAAGCCCGGTCGAGCCTTTCGGGATAAAGTCGCAAGCTCATCTTCATTCGTATGCAGCACTATAAAAAACGGGTGTGCGGACAGAAACCCTGAACGGTACATCACACGATCGGCGAAGTAGCCGACCCGTTTCCAATTCTCCATAAGGTGATACTGAGTCACTTCCAGGCGCGGCGCGGATGGGCTGATGCTGTATTGCCAGTCCAGCAGGTACATAAACTGCACTGACGGATCCGCCTGCCGCGCAATGAGTTCCGTGAATGTGAACGCATCCTCGCACAGGATCGGAATCCTACGAGGCAAATGGGAGATCAGCAAGCGGGAGTAGTCGATATGTGTTGAGCTGTAACGGGGCAGGTACGCCAAGTCATATTGCAACACCATCCCAACCAGCCCGATTGCAGCAATCCATCGCAAGACACCCTGCTTGAGCCACGTGACATGAACCTCAGAGAGTTGCCTCAAAACCTCGCACATTGCGAACAGCGTGGCGATCACCACTGGTTGCATGTAGCGTCCGTTGAACACTGACGGGCCCAAAATGCTCTCAATGGCGAATAGGGGTGGGATCAGAAAGAGCGCGCCAGTGATGAACAGAATCGCCTGGCGATCTTTCATCTCCACACGTGCCAGTCGAAGGTCACGCTGGCGCCAAAAAACGACAGTCAGCAAAATGAGAACCAACCCGATTACAGCAGTTCGTAGGCTGAATCCCGTATAAGCGAACAGCAATGACGACAGAGTGGGGCGCGCCGTCCAGAAATAAGGCTTTCCCACCGCGGCCGATGCGAGAATCGCGGGTGCGCTAGGTATTAGCCATAACCAGCTCGCGCAGACGGCGAAGTATAGACGGCCGCGGCTATTCCTTTGGGCCCGGTCCATTGCAATCAGTCCGAGTAAGAGAACCGCGCTATAGCAAACGCCGAGGATATGCGACGTCACCAGAAGTGAATTCGCCAGGAAGAAGCCGACTACGAAGGTCTTAGTCGGGTATGGTTCCTTCGCAGATTTGATAATCAGCGACACCACGAGCGCGGTAGAAGCGACAAACAGTCCGTAGAATCGTCCTTCGCCGAAGTGGCCCACCAATTCGGGCGAAAGAAACCATGTGACACACGCAGCGAATGCGACGACCGGTACAGAATAGAACCGCCGCGCAGCCCACCAGGCCAGCAGGAATGCTATTGCGAAACCCGTAGCAGAATAGGCACGAAACGACATAACGGATTGCCCAAAAACCATCAACCATAGTCGGCCTGTCAGGTAGAACGAGCATCCGCCACCATCGGCTCCGGATATCCAGCTGGAAAACATGTGCTTCCATGAGGGGTCACGAACCAGCATCCACCCAAGAACCTCGTCCTCCCAGAGAAGACGTCCGAGGGAAAACCGAACCATTATCAGGTATGTCAGGAGCGTGCCGGCGGCAACTGCTACCAGATCTGACGAGATCCGTGTGCCGAGTAGAAAAGGGCTTGATCGTCCCACGCGTTCCGTTCGGGAAGTCTCAGAATGCTCGTTCGATCTCGAGCCGAAGCGGCCCAGAAGTGAGCGTGCCCACGCCGTCATTTCTAAACTCCATTGCCTCTTCAGATGCGCCGGCCGAAGGGAGCAGAGCGTGACGTTATGCGCGGCTGAAAAACCCATTCAGTACAGTGATAATCCACTACCCGCGACGGCGCGTTTGGAAGCATCAACAGAATTTTTGATGAGTCATAAGTCCGTGAGATGCATTGGTGTACACCGTGTTCCATCTGGCCCTGACTTCGGCCATCCTAGATGAGAGACCGAGCTCTGCATGTCTGAAGATGCCATGAGAGCTCTGAGGGTCGGTTACCCACATGATTTCCTTGTATTCGCTGGTACGCATTGCTGCTCCCTTGATCCTCGTCCTCCAGATGGATGGCACAGACATGAAGGAGCTACCTCTGGTGACGCAACCAGCCGATGTGCCTGCCGCAATTTCACGCCAGAGTGCCCACATGAGCGCGACCGACGCGAACTTCGTGTTCTCTGTCGGCGAGTTGCAGCAGTTGCAGACGATGGAAGCCAGGCTCGCCTTACTGAAAAGCTCAGATCCGGGGATTGAGCGATTTGCCGAAATCATCATTGATGATGATGCTGCCGTGCGGAACGCTGTAATCCAAAAGGATAGCTTGGCGGCGTATCCAGCCACGCTGAGCCCAGAGTCGTATGAAGAAGAGCGCCGACTGAGTGTGCTGGAAGGCGAGGCGTTCGACACGCAGTTTTCAAAGAATATGGTGAAGAGCGACCAACGACTGCTTGCCATGTGCAGACATGAAATCACCGCAGGTAACCGCCAAGGACTGCAAGGCATAGCCCGAACAGCCGAGCCGCAGTTGAAGTGGCAACTTTCCATGGCGAGATTTCTAGGCAAGAATCCTCTCGGAGCGGCCGATGATCACGACTGATGAGCCGGTTGCCGAATCATTGATACAGGCCACAGCTGAGCCCAAGGTACGTTCTTGGCGAACGGCGTCGCCCGGAGTATATCTGCCACTGGTGCTGAGCATTGCCGTGGTCTGGCTGCTCCTTCCATTTGTCGCTGCCCGAAGTCGACTTCTAGATGAAATGTCAGGTCACATCTTCTGGCACATTATGGAATTTCATCTGGGTATGAAGGGAGAACACTGCGACGTTATTGTCTTTGGAGATTCTACTGGTGCTACGGGTATAGACCCCCTTGTAGTCCAAAGCCACACAGGATATAAGACCTGCGTTCTTTCGCTGCCATACATGGCGCTGGCCTCCACAGGCAATCGTGTTCTGGATAACTATCTGGACCGTAGCGCAGCCCCGAAACTCATCATTTTTGCAGAACACGCAGCCCATCTGCGTCCCCCAACCTACGACGAAGACTGGGGGATCATCGATGGGTGGCTCCTGGTGGATCGTCTCCTCTCACCAGGCAAAGCCGCAAGATTCTACCTTATGCATCCGAAGGATAGCCTCGTGTTCGCGGAACATTGGTGGCAACAGGTGTTCACCCTGAACCCCGGCCTACTGTTCGACCCTCTCAGAAGAAGCTATCTCAACGACGCAGCAATCTTAAGCAAGTACAACGGATACTACCCCCTGGCGACCGGGGCGGATCCCAGTAAGGTCTGTTCCATCCAGGCGGCCAGTCCCTCCTTTGATCGCGGCTATCTCGATGAGCTTCGTCGTCGCTATAGCGTCCAAGGCACGAAGGTTCTTCTATATGCAAGTCCGGTTCGCAGCTGTGACCGCAATGTTGCGGCTTATGAGCGCATCGCAAATACCATCGGCATTGCACCGCCCGAAGTGTTCCCAGCGCAAGCGTTCTCTGACGCATGGCACCTGAATTCGGCAGGAGCACGGAGAAATAGCGCAGTCGTCTCACATCTGATAGCGTCTGACCTCGATAGAGGATCGTCAGGCAGTGGGAACACTCAAAATTGGAAGTAGAGAAATCTGGTGGTGTCTTCGATCCACGTGAAAGACATTAGAAGTGCTGCCGTAATCGTCAGCGCCCATGCGACGCTGGGGCGCCAAGTGAACCACCGGGCGCCGGGAAGGTCTTCGGGATCCGTCGTCACGTATCGGGCAAGAACCTGTTGGGTATTGGGCAAGAGCCACACGATAGCCATGCGAATAGGCACGCGTACAAGGACCGGTCGCATAACGGAAAGCGAGTCGGGTTTCCATCCGTGGAGTCCAATCATACCTGCGAGCATGCTGAATGCGTCGGATGTAGAGTTAGCGCGAAACAGCACCTGCGCAAGTACAACGCACAACAAGGTCAGACTGCAGGCCATCAATCCCGTCGCCCTGGACGATGGGAAACGTTCGGTGAGCCAGCGCGGCTTGAAGATGCGCCAAGCGTGATTTGCGGTCAGATACACAGCATGCGCTAGTCCAAAGAGCAGAAATTGAAATCCTGCACCGTGCCAAACGCCTACGATGGCCATCGTGAATACCGTGGGCAGCGCGATAAGCTGGGCAAATCCCGAGGCTGTCTTCGAGCCCCTGCGTGCCACCGGCTTACCTTGCGCTACCCGCTTTCGGCTGATCGCCAGCGCGACCGGATTGTACAGGTACATCATGATGTACCTTGTCAACGTCATGTGCCAGCGAAACCAGAAGTCGATGACGTTGCGCGCTTTATATGGGGAATTGAAGTTTAAAGGAAAGCGGATCGAGAACATTCTGGCTATACCAATTGCCATGTCCGAATATCCCGAGAAATCAAAATAGAGCTGGAGAGAGTAAGTGATAGCTCCAATCCAGGCGGGAAGGAACGTTAGCCCGTGCGGGTTGGCAAAGGCCGCGTCTGCAGCCGGAGCAATGCTATCCGCCAGAATCACCTTTTTAAACAGACCCATGACAAACCAGGTGAAACCCACATTCAAGTCAACTTGATTGAGACGGATGCGGCGTTTGAACTGGGGCATCATCTCCGAGTGATGCAGGATTGGGCCGGCGATCAGATGCGGGAAAAAGGTGACAAATAGCAGGTAGCTACGAAAACCTTCGCACTCGGCCGCGCCCTGTTGCAGGTCCACTAGGTAAGCGATTTGAGTGAAAGTGAAGAAGCTTATACCCAGGGGCAGCAGCACACCCGCAAACTGATGATGGAGGGTGGTAAGGCGGCCCAATGCATTGAGGAAGGGAAAGCAATACTTGTAGTAGACCAGCAATCCGATGTTGAAGACGATACCCGCAAATAGGATTCGCTTCTGGTGCTCTGGTCGCTCCCTTGCTCGCCAAATCAAGCGCGCGCACACAAAATTTACGATTACTGACCCAAGCAGGAGGGTGAGGAACTCATATCGCCAAACGGCGTAGAAGACACAAGACATGAACCCCAGCCACGTGACACCCGCGCGCACACTGATGCGGGAGGCGAGATGGAATCCAACGAGGCATAGAGGAAGAAATCCGAATAGAAACAGATGTGAATTAAAGAGCATGAGGTTCGTACTCGCGCTGCTTATGTTCAGCAAATGGCGCAGCTATGTGAGTTAGTGCATATTTTGTAGAGGCATCAGAGCCGGTCGGCGAGATATTCAAGCCACATTCAGTCGGTTCTGGGCCGCAAGCTTGCGGACGATCAGCTCCTCAAAGTGCCCCACGTTCTTCAAGGATTCCACTTCGGATGTCTGGAATTTGATCTTGAATTGTGTTTCGGTGGCCACAATCAGGCTGATGTGGTTAAACGAATCCCAATCGTCTATATCTGCTGCTGTCGTGTTCGGACTTAGCAAAATGTGATCGTCGTCGAAGGTGTCGCGGAATATCTGAGTTAATTGCTCATGAATGTTAGCAGCTGTCATGGCTATCCTATCTTGTGTACCGGTTCGCGAGAGTTGGATGGTACCGCCTCGATCTCCTGTCTGACCTGCATTAGAAGAGCAGGAGGACGCCAGGTCGGCAAAGAAAGCTCCCACGCGGTGATTGTGTCGTCGGCGAGAGAGCAGCTGCGGGCAAAACCGAGCTGGGCGTATAAATCTCGTACGATCCCGTTTCTTTTCGTGGGCTTATACATTCCCACCAGTTTGGTAGCTCCCATCGATCGCGCCAAATCCGCCATTACGCTCAGGCACGCATGCTCTACTGTCCGGCCGAGCACCCTGCAACTCATCAGCCAGGAGTCAATCGTCACAGCGTCAGACGTCTGTTTGCCTATCATTACGGCTATCGTTCCGTTATCACCAAACCGGTCCCGGAGCCGGAACTGAAGCGTGATGACCTGGCGATCCGATGCCATGGCGCGAAGCTCTTCTTCCATGTATCGAGGAGTGGTGAGGTTGAATTGATTTGTTTTATTGACGAGTTGTAGGAGACGCGGGATGCTTGGCGAATCGAATCCGCGAACGGTAAGTTCCATGTCAAGCTCGCGCAGGTAGTCCGCCAGGTCAGTATTGCCATGCCGCAAGCGCTCCCGGGCTGCGTTCGCGCCATACTGCTGAGCTCGCGAGCGGTCATCTTCGGTGATTGCTGTCGTCTCGAAGTAGCCCGCGTCGGCTATCACCTGTGCGTAAAGTGCAGGGTCCTCGGGCAATTCAGGAACCGCTACCTCGGGCATTTCCCGGCGCACCAAATTGCGTTCGTAAGGATTATCGTCTGCAAAGACGAGCGAATCGGTGCCAATATTCAGGCGGTCGGCGATAGAGCGCAGGTTGCTCGGTTTGTCATTCCAGTTTGCAACGAAGCACGCGCAGTCACTCGCTTTGAGCACCATCTCCGGATGGTTCGAGAAGGCGTGCAGGGCGATGTCTTCGTCGTTTTTTGAGCAAACCGCGAGAATTACTCCACGCCGGGATAGCCTGGCCGCATATTGCTGAAAACTAACGTAGGCCTCGCCGAGTGCAGTGCCTTGTCCTAGTTGGAGGCCTTCCAGGCCCGCTTCGCCGACAACCCCACCCCACACCGTGTTGTCGAGATCGAGTACGAGGCATTTTTTCGAGCGGCCGCGTAATGCAGAGATGAGGCGCCCGGCGCTGTCGCCATAGATATGGGATACGCGAGGGCTTATTTCCTGTTTTGCGCGGTGCCATAAGACAGGATCGTGCCATTCGTCGACGCCCTGCCGCGCAGCGACTGCGTCGATAGACAGGACTAGCAGGCCGGGCTCCTTACGGATTTCGGCATTGAAGCTGTCGACGATGGTGGCCGGCGAATCGTGCATCACGTGTTCGTTGGTGCCTATGACGTGCGGATGAACCGGCAAAGCCGTCTGCTGGATGGGCACCGCGCCCATCTCGCGTATTTGTCGCCAGCAGGCGCGAAGCGTGTCGATAAGTGGCGCTCCTGCGCTGCGCTCTGCCAGGTGGTAAGGATCCAGTGCCAGCAGGACTGCGTCGGGGCCGAACTGGTTCAACGCGGTCGGCGACATTAGCTCTTGCCTGTATTGGCCGTACTCGCCGATGTACACGGTGAGATCGATTCCGCGCCGCAGACAGCCTATCCGTAAACCAGGAACGAGATGTTGCAGGGTCGAGGAGCCCAAGACAGCTAGACGAAACATGGGCCTCGGGCTAACCGCTGCCAGAGCGCCGCACGATTTCAATCTCTGTATGGCGCGGTCGAGCTTGGATGTGTCGACGAAGTCAAGTTGATGAAGACTCAACCGCTCGCACTCTTCCCAAAGCGCCTGGTTATGGCCCCTAGATTCAAGGGCACGTACGCGAGCATTCCAGTCGGCCGGTTTCTTTGGTAGCCATTCGAGCTCCTTCATGATCTCCGCCAATAAGAAGTAAAGAAGAGATGCCAACGCCGCGAGAAGCAGAAGTCAGGAGACGCATATTTCTCCGCTCCGGGATACGGCATACCTTTCCGGAGGTGAGATGACACCGAGGCGTCTTCGCGTTGGGAGACCACCCGGGCGTCGGCGCTCTGGCGCAATAAGACGCACGCGGCAGTTGCCTGGTTCGGGGATTGACCTGGCACGAGCCGCACTTCAAATGCCGATACGACTTGATCAGGCTCGCAACGCGTGTCCTGCGATTGGACGCGCCGGGCGAGAGCCGTCTGCATTGCCAGCTCGCATCGTGGGCGGCAGATAGAGGTCTGGGCGTTGGAAAAAGAACGCCCTCCGATTCGCTGCGTATCTCAAGCCGGGAGAGCAGCACTTCGGCTCATCCACTAATAAGTATTTACGAAATGGGGCTCGTTTGGGGGCGGCCTTTAGCTTCACTCAAATGCAAATCTCTCTGCTTTTATCGGTGACGACCATGGGAATGGCCGCCGCCTCCATGGCCGCCGAAATGACCCCCCGAGTGCCCTCCGAAGAGGCCATGTCCGCCACCGAAGTTTGCCTTGTGCGAACCTCCGCTGAAGCCCTTCGAAGAATGTCCGCCGCCAAACAGGTGAAAGCCGCCAGACCGGTTTGACTTGCCGGGGTATCCGCCGGCGAAGGAAGCTCGTTGCCCAAACCCTTGACCGCGATAGTTTCCACCCGGAGCGCGGTATCCTTGCGCGGGACCACGATAGATGGGCTGGGTGAATCCTGATCGAGAGTACGAATTCATCGGCTGGCGATACATCGAGGCAGGCCTGCCATAGACACTTCCCGCCCTCACGCCATGAGGGGCTCCATATCTATAGCTATTCGGTGATCCTGGTCGCTCGAGATTGTTGCGAGCGACGAGCGGCCTCCGCCCATATGCGCCACCGCCGGCTTGGTAGCCGCGACCGAAACCCGCCTGCGGTCGGGTCGATGTTCGAAGTAATCCTGGTCGAAATCCCCGGCCCGCACTCCCGTTGTATCCACCCCGGCCATAATCGGCTCGATAGTAGCCTCGGGACGCACGCGGGCCGCCATACGGCAGGCCCCAGTCTGCCACCGTCGTGCTGTGGGAGTAGTAGTCGTTGTTTTGGAAGAGCACTGATTGAGTCAGCCAGCTGAGCCCCCAGCTCAACCATCCCCACGGTGTGTGATTGAAAACCGTCATCAACATCCCGAGGCCATAACTCACCGGCGACGAGCCGAAACTCATCGCCGATGAGCCGAGAACTTGACCTAGCGCACCAAGAAGAGAAAATCCCGGGTAGGGCGATACGGACCGGCCATATACATTCCACGGGTCGTACGACGGAACGTGCACGACATCCGGATGCGGTGGCGTGAGCTCGATGTTTCCCCGATCGTAGCTCACTGCTTCCTGCGGAGTGCTTTGAAGGTTTCCCGCTGCCTGGGCGCGCTGCCGCATCGCCTGCACCGCACCCAGCACATCTTGCGGCTGATTGTAGTAAGCGTTCCCCAGGTCCTGCGTCCACTGAGGATTCCCCGCCATTTGCGCCAGCACCTGCGGAAAGGCAGTGAGCCCCTTCACGCTGGGATCCCAGTTTTTCTGGTCGGCGCCGGCTGCAATGTCTTCAGGAGGCGCATTGCCCTGGGCCTGCCGCCATTGATCCACATACCTCACTTGATCGGGGTAAGTAGATGCAGTCAAAACTTGCGCCAAGAGCACGTCAGGGTAGAGTGCGACGGGCGCCACCAACTGCTCCAGTTGTTCCGCGCCCAGCGCCTGTCCGCCTGGCTGCCGCTGATAGACCTGGTCGGAAGAATACGATTGTGGCTGGTATGGCTGTTGCGGATAAGACTGCTGAAAACCTTGCTGGCCATACATCGCGTAGGACTCGCTTTGCGACCAGCCTTGCCCGGGTGGCGGCGCTTGCTGCGCAACCAGTTCTCCTTGACTGAGCGGCAGCAGAAAGAACGCAACGCCTATCAGCAGTCTCAGACGTTTTGCTACGAAAGGGACATCGGAGGCCAACTCGAATCGAACGGGTCGATGAGATGACCTCGCAGTGCGCGACGCTTGCACGTGCGGGCCGATAATCATGTTTCCCCTCAGCCAGGACTGACTGGCATCAAGCCTTTGCAACCCATCATCCTGCTCCAGCCCCAAGACGATTGTCCAGTGCGGCCAGAGCGTCTCCCAGCCAGGTCGAATCACCACGTAGATATCGGCGGGAACAGCAGGCGATCGACCGGGGCCAACCCCTTACAGACCAACATTTCTTCTGATGTTCTTGAATCGCTAGATGGCGGAGGGAGAGGGATTCGAACCCCCGTTACCCGTAAGGGTAAAGCGGTTTTCAAGACCGCCTGTTTCAACCACTCACACATCCCTCCGCGAAAGTGCAGGCTGGCTTATCTCAACATATCAGTAAGCCATTCCATCCTGAAGCTGAATCAAAGCCGGCTGAATCCTTGTTCCCTTGACAGGCTATACATAGATAAACTATAGCTGGCGCATGCCGAAGAAGAACGACCTGCTGCCGGGGACGCTGGACCTGATGATCCTGAAAACGCTGGAACGCGCGCCCATGCACGGTTACGGCATAGCGCAGGCCATCAAGCGGCTTTCCGATGAGGTGCTCACGGTTGAGGAAGGATCGTTATATCCGGCGCTGCAGCGCCTGCTGCTGCAGGGCTGGGTCAAGGCGGAGTGGAAGATGACCGAGACCAACCGCCGGGCACGCTTCTATACGCTGACGGCCGGGGGCCGCAAGCAGCTCGGCGTTGAGCTTTCTGAATTCGACCAGATGATTGCAGCCATCGGTCGTGTGCTCGAGCGCGCGTGAGGCCCACGATGACGCCAATATCCCATTTCTTTCGCAAGCTGCGGCTGCTGTTTGGCCGCGATAGTTTTCGCGACGACCTGAACGAGGAGATGGAGTTTCATCGCGCGGCGGCGGAGCAGGCGCTCCTCGACGACGGCATGACTGCGCAGGAGGCTCGTTATACGGTGCGGCGGCAGTTCGGAAATGCAACTCGATTGCAGGAACAGAGCAACGAAATTGTGGGCTTCCGTATGGAAACCGTGCTGCAGGATCTGCGCTTTGCGCTGCGGCAGTTGCGGAAAAATCCCGGCTTTGCCGCGACGGCGATCCTGATCCTTGCGCTGGGCATGGGTGCGAATCTCGCGATCTTCGCCTTTGTGGATGCCGCACTGATCAAGCCGCTGCCCTATCGCGCTCCGGCACGGCTGGTGGGACTCTTCGAAGCCATCAGCGCAGGGCCGAAGTACTGCATCTCCTATCTCGATTATCTGGACTGGAAGCGATGGAACAAAAGCTTCACATCCATGGACGCCTACACCGGGTGGAACTTCATGGTGCGATCGCGTCAGGGAACAGAGCTGGTTCAGGGTGCGCATGTCAGCTCCGGCTTCTTCCGCACGCTTGGCGTTGCGCCGCTGCTGGGGCGCGATTTCCGTCCTGAGGAAGACGCGCCGGGCGCGTCGCATAGCGTGATTTTGAGCTATGCATCCTGGCAGAAGCGCTTCGGCGGCCGGCAGGACATTCTGGGCCGCACGATCACGCTGGACGGAGCGCCGGAAACAATTATCGGGGTTATGCCGCGCGAGTTTCACTTCGCACCGGTTGAGCCGGCGGAGTTGTGGGACACCATCGATCCGGCGAGTTCGTGTTCGAAGCGGCGCATCTGCCACAACCTCTTCGGCGTGGCGCGGCTGAAAGATGGCGTGACCCCGGCGGCCGCGCTCGATGACGTGACCAGACTGGCCGATCAGCTTGAGAAGCAGTATCCCGACACCAATCAGGGTCAGGGCGCAGCGCTGTTTCCGCTGACCGAAGTAATCGTTGGCGATATGGGACCGATTCTCCAGACGCTGCTGGCGGGCACGGCGCTGCTGCTGCTGATTGCAGGCGTGAATGTGGCCAACCTGCTGCTGGTGCGGTCGGAGGGCCGCAGGCGCGAGATTGCGCTGCGTGGCGCGCTCGGTGCTTCCAGGGTGCGGATCGTTCGCCAGTTTATGACTGAGGGCGCCGTGCTGGTGGCCACGGGCAGTGTGCTCGCGGCAGCGCTCACATTTGCCGCGGCGCGCACGTTGCCTCGGATGCTGCCTGCGGACATGCTGGCGGGAATGCCATTTCTGTCCGGAGCGGGCGCCAGTGCGCATGTCGTGCTCTATGCAGTGGGCGTGGCGCTGATTGCGTGGCTCCTGTTTGCCGTTGTGCCGCTGGTGCGTCTGCCGCTGCGCGATGTGCGTGGTGGATTGACGGATGGCGGACGTACGACTGCCGGGCTGACGTGGCGGCGGCTGGGCTCGACTCTGGTGGTGCTGGAGCTGGCAACGGCACTGCTGCTGCTGGCAGGCGCGGGGCTGCTGACGCGAAGTTTGTATCGGCTGCTCCACGTTGAAATCGGAATACGGACCGACCATCTGGCGACGATCAGCGTCGCGGGTCCACCTTCGGCATTTGACACGGATGAGAAGTCGATCGCTCTGGAAAAAGAAGTATTGCGCAGGATGGAGAACCTGCCGGGTGTGCACTCCGCGGCGGTTGCGACATTTCTTCCGTTGACCGGCAATGGTCCGTTCAGCGATTTCACTGTGCCAGGGCAGCCGCTGCGTCCGGGTGAGCATGACGAGGCAACACGGCGCGAGATCACGCCGGCATACTTCGCCACGGTTGGCGCGGAGATGCTGCGCGGGCGGACCTTCGCCGAGGAGGACGGCTTGAAGATGCATGTGGCCATCGTGAACGAAGCGATGGCGCGCAAGTTCTTCGGCGGCCAGGACCCGATCGGCAGGCAGATCCAGTACACGGGCGGGTCGGCGCCCGCGCTCACGGTCGTCGGCATCGTTAGAAATATTAAGGAGGGGCCGCTCGACGACCTGACCCGTCCTGCATTCTATGTACCGTTCGCGCAGGATCCCGGGCCATTCTTCTCCGTGGTCGTCCGAAGCTCGCAGCAGGAGCAATCGTTGCTCCCGCTCATGGCGCGCACCGTGCGTGAGCTGGACCCTCGTATCGCGATCTTCGGTCAGAGCACGATGGAGACAAACGTCAGCAATTCGCAGGCGGCTTACCTGCATCGCGGGGCGGCATGGATGGCGGCGGCATTCGCGTCCACAGCGCTGCTGTTGGGAGTGATCGGGCTCTATGGGGTCATCGCCTACTCGGTCAGTCAGCGGACGCGGGAGATCGGCGTGCGCATGGCTCTCGGTGCGCAACGCAACACGATCTCTGGAATGGTGCTGCGCGAGGCGATGCGGCTGATCGCGATTGGGATTGCAGCAGGTGTGGCGGGATCGCTCGCCACCGCCGGACTTCTGCGTCCGCTGCTGTTCGGCATCCAGCCGTGGGATTGGACGACGCTGGCTGGGGTGGCAATGCTGCTGGGAGTAGCGGCGATGCTTGCTAGCTATGTGCCGGCGCATCGGGCAGCCTCGGTCAATCCGGTGGACGCGCTGCGGGCGGAATAGCCATCCCAAACAGCAATCCGGGAGCCCGCCGGATCCGATCGATCCCAGGTATCGATGGGCGGATCCGGTTGGCGCCAGTCCATTGTGCCTGCGCAATCCGATTCGTTTCACAGAATCTGCCGCTTCGAATCGGCTTCCCAACAGATGCCGGTGTTCCCGCGAGCGAACTCCCGGATTCCGTATAAAGATGAGACCCAGCCATGTGCGCTGCTAACCTTATTGGTAGACCATGTCTGCCGCTTCCAGTACGCCGCCCGATCCGCTGATCTTCCTTTCCGCGGGAGAGGCATCCGGCGAGCACTATGGCTCCGCACTGATGGAGGCGATCCGCCGCCGGCTGCCGCAGGTGCGGTTCTTCGGGCTGGGCGGAGCGCGGATGATGGCCCTCGGCTTTCGCCCGGTGGTGCGCGCGGAAGACGTCGCGCACATGGGCATCACCGAGGTCGTCCGGCATGCACCATACATTTATGGGCAGTTCCAGCGGCTCAAGCGCGCCATTGCATCGGAGCGGCCCGCGCTGGCCGTGCTGATCGATTTCCCTGACGTAAACCTTCGCCTGGCCCAGCACCTGCACCGTCGTGGAGTGCCGGTGATTTACTTCGTCTCTCCACAGCTATGGGCCTGGAAGAAACGGCGCATCCGGCGGGTGCAGCGGTTTGTAGACCGTATGCTGGTCATATTTCCCTTTGAAGAGCCGTTTTATCGCGAGCGCGGTGTTACGGCCGAATTCGTTGGCCATCCGCTGGCCGATCTTGCGCCGCCTGTGCTGTCGCGGGAGGCATTCGCTCGCCAACATGGGCTGGATGCGTCCAAACCGTGGGTAGCCTTGCTGCCGGGAAGCCGGAAGCGCGAGGTCGACCTGAACCTGCCGACCATGCTCGAAGCCGCAAATACAATTGGCGACACATATCAATATCTGGTGCCGGTGGCGCCCACGTTGAAGAGGGAAGCCGTGGCGGCGTCAATGGCGGCCGGGCCGCTCAAAGCACGGCCAGTGCTCATCGATGACGTCCGAGCCGCCCTGTATCATGCGCGCGGGTCGGTCGTCGCCAGCGGGACCGCCACCGTGGAAGCTGCGCTGCTCGGAAATCCCTTTGTCGTGGTATACCGGCTCTCCAGGCTCAGCTATGCGATTGCGCGGCGGTTTGTGACTGTGCCGCACGTCGCCATGTCCAATCTGATTGCTGGACGCCGCGTTGTGCCGGAGCTGATCCAGCATGAATTCACCGCCGCGAATATTGTGGCGGCGCTGCAGCCACTGCTGGCCGATGGGCCGGAACGCGACCGGACGATCGCCGGCCTGCGGGAGGTGCGGCAGCGGCTGCACACGCAGTCAGCTACCGGCGAAGGTGCTATTGAGCGGACGGCCCGCATCTGTGTAGATCTGCTCCACGGCGGCGCCGTCGCTTTGACATCCAATACCGCGGGATCTTTGAACACCGCACCTGCGAATGCAGAAAGGAAGCCGGATGCCACTGCACACCCGGCCAGCACGTACCAGGCATGAACCTACGCACGCACACGCTGACTCATCTTTCTCGCGCGGCTTTTTTTTCCGTCGTGGCGGTCTTCGGTCTGATGGCTGCTGTCGGCCAGGCGCAGCAGATTTCCAACAAGCCGCTGATCGACGTCACGGGCTATGTCATCGACGCCACCATGATTCCCGACACCCACCAGCTGCATGCCACGGCAAAGGTGAGCTTCACCGCGCTCGACGCGCTGCCCGTGGCCAGCTTTGAGCTGCATGCGGGACTGAAGGTTTCCAAGGTGACGGATGCCGATGCTCATCTTTTGAATGCGGAGCGTGGAGCGGCGTCGACGCTGCGTGTGACTCCGGCACAGCCGCTTGCGAAGGGTGACAAGGCGGTGTGGACCTTCGAGTACGACGGCACGCTGGAGAACGGGGACAACTCGCCGGTGGAGGGACTGAAGCTGGCCTCGATCGGCGATCCAATCAGCTATCTGCTCTACGCCGGGCGCTGGTTTCCAATGACCGGATACCTGACGGACCGGTTCACGGCAGACATCACGGTGCACGCGCCTGCTGGCTACACAGTGCTGGGATCGGGTTTCGCCGGCGCGCCGCATGCGCAGCGCGGCGGCGAGACATGGCAGTTCAACTGGGACCGGCCCGGCTTTCCAGGCACCATCGTCGCCGCGAAGTTCAAAGATCCGACAGCCGTCATGGGACAGGCGAACATCAAGTTCTATACGACGTCGCAGAAGGCAGCGCCCCAGCAGTCGGCTCAGGCCAATCCGATACAGCAATTTGCGCAGGCAGCCAATCGCGAATACGACTTCTTCAGCGGCACCTTCGGTCCCGCGGAGTCGGCCCGACTGAACATCATCGAGCTGCCGGACGACACCGTGCCCGCCTACTGGGCGCCGGAAATGGCTCTGATGGCGGGCTCCCATCTTGCGCAGTACAGCCTTTCCAACGGGCGGTTGCTGGCCAACACCATCGTGCGCCAGTGGTGGAGTTCCATGGTGTCGCCGGCAACCCTTAACGATGCCTGGATCACAAACGGCATGTCGCGCTACGGTGAGCTGATGTATTTGGAAGATGTCGCCGGGAAGCAGAGCCTGGAGCAGGCGATCACCGATGTCTCTGCCGGCGCACTGGCCTACGACACGATTCCGCTCACCTCCGCCGGCCGCCTTGACGCCTTCGCGCCGCAGTTCCAGTCCATGACGCTGGACAAGGGCGGCATTGTCTTTCACATGCTGCGCTACGAGATCGGCGACGACGCCTTCAAAAAGACGCTGCAGACCGCCCTGAGCACGCACAAGGACGCCTCCATCTCCACGCACGAATTCGAAAAGATTGCCGAAGGAGCGAGCCAGCAGAATCTTGTGCCGTTCTTCGCGCAATGGCTGGATGGCACGGGCGCGCCGCAATTCAACAACAAGTACACGGTCTATCGTCTAGGAAATGGCACCGGCTTTCGCACCATCGGCGAGGTCGACCAGGATCTCGACCTCTTCCGCATGCCGGTGACGCTCCAGGTCCAGACCGAAGGCAAAACGGAGAACAAGCAGGTGGAGGTTGCGGGGTCCGATTCGCAATACGTGATCGACACCTTTGGACTGCCGCGCAAAATCACCATCGACCCAAACAACGAAGTGCTGAAGAACACGGCCGATCTGCAGGTGCGAGTAGCCATTCTGCGCGGGCAGCAATTGCTGGCGCAGGGCGATACGACCGGAGCCATCGAGGAATTCCAGAGAGCGCTGAAGGTGAATGCGATCAGTTCGCTGGCGAACTACCGCATCGGCGACGTGCTGTTCACGCAGCGCAACTACCAGGCCTCCGCGAACGCATATCGCGATGCGTTGCGCGGTGACGACGATCCCAAGTGGACCGAGGTATGGAGTCACATTCAGCTCGGGAAGATCTTTGACGTCACCGGCCAGCGCGACCGTGCGGTCAACGAATACCGTCAGGCCATCCAGACCAACGACAACACGCAGGGCGCCGTGAATACGGCACGCGCCTTCTTGATGAAGCCCTACGTGCGGCCCGATACAGAGTAACGGGCGCTGTCTCGGCGAGAGATCGATGAAGAGGTACGAGGTCAGCTCGTCGGAATTTCGGTCCTTTGGGTATGATCTTCCCACTTCCACGCTGGAAGCGGTGTACCAGAGCGGCGAAGTCTACCGCTATTTCGATGTGCCGGCCCGGCTCGTTCTGGAGATGCTCGAAGCCCCATCCATCGGCCGATTCTTCAACGCTCATATCCGGCCGAAGTTCAAATTCAAGAAAATACGGTAACATCATCCCGCGATGCTTCAACCGGGAGATTACGCATGAATACTGCGATGTTGCGAATGGGATGTACGATGTGCCTCGGCCTGGGCATGTTGATTGGCTGTCAGGCCCAAACGAAAAAGCCTGTCCTAAGTCCGCCCGCGGACACCTCGCAGACGGTGGATGGGAAGACGGTTTCAATTCATTACAGTGCGCCCTCGATGCGCGGCCGCAAGATATTCGGCGGCCTGGTGCCGTATGACCATTGGTGGCGGACGGGCGCGAATCCTGCGACGACGCTCAAGACCGAAGCCAATCTCAAGATCGGCACCGCAACCGTTCCCGCGGGAACCTACACCCTCTACACGCTGCCTTCGGCGGGAACGTGGAAGCTGATCATCAACAAGCAGACGGGACAGTGGGGCACAAAGTACGACCAGAGCCAGGACCTCGCGCGCGTCGACATGCAAAAAGAAACACTCTCCTCGCCGCAAGAGGTCATGTCGATCACAATCAAGCCCTTCCAGGGAAAGCAGAGCTCGCTGCATGTGCGTTGGGAGACGACCGATGTCTCCGTGCCCATTGTCGCCGAGTAGATGATCAAACGATATGCAGGTGAGTCGATGGTGACGCGGCGCAAATTTGCGCAATGGACGACAGCGGCGCTGGCAGGCATCGCCGCTGCACCGCGCGGCTGGGCGCTGCCGGAAAAGGCGGCGCGCCCGTTCAAGCTCTCGGTGATGTTGTGGACGCTGCGCCCGAAGTACACGGCGGAACAGGCGATCGACCTGGTGGCCGCGGCGGGCTACGACGGCTTTGAGCTGGTGGATGAAGATAAGAAGTGGACGCCTGCGGATGTGCAGCGTATTCGCGGGCGCATGACGCAACTGGGAATCGTGTGCGATGCGATGTCGGGCATCGACACAGGATTTGCCGAGCAGGGCGCCGCGCAGAAGCTGGCAGACGAGCTGACCGCGCGCATGGCCCAGGCAGAACGCCTCGGTTGCCGCCGCATCATCCTGCTTTCGGGCAAGCGCGATGCTTCCATGTCGCGCGAAAAACAGCACGCCGTCTGTATAGAAAACCTGCAGCGTGCTGCAGACGTGGCGGCAAAGCATAACTTTGTATTGCTTCTGGAGCCGATCGACACGCTGGAAAATCCTTCCATCTATCTGACAAAGGTCGAGGAAGCATTCGCCATCACCCGCGCCGTGAATTCACCCGCCGTGCAAGTGCTCTATGACTTCTATCATCAGCAGCGCGGCCTGCCGGCAAACAGCGGTGTCGCGCCGCTGTTATCGCCGCTGCGCGGAAACATCCATCTGCTGGGGCTTGTCCATGTCGCGGACGTCCCGGGCCGCCATGCACCGGGCACCGGCACCATCGACTATTCCGCAATCTATCGTGCATTGCAGAAAGACGGCTATCACGGATGGATGGCGATGGAGTTTATGCCGACCGGCGATGCCGCGGCTGAGCTGAAGAAAGCAGCGGCAGAGACAGTCGCCTCCGCCGCTCGCAGTTGATATTCCACACGACCTGTCATCCTGAACGTAACCGAAGGTGGAGTGAAGGATCTGCTCTATCCTTCATCCAATCTCGGCGCCATGCGCCGCTCAACCAACGGCGAATTGCCCGGTCATCCCATCAGAAGATCAGCTTGGCCGCCACCTGCAGCTGCCGTGGGGGGAAGGACCCGGTGATGCTGCCGAAGCTTCCATCGCTGCGGTTGGAGTCCGGCGCCGTGTAGTTCACGTGATTCAGCAGGTTGAAGGCCTCGCCGCGAATATCCAGCAGCGAGGTCTCGCTCCACAGGCGAAAGCCCTTGTGCACGCCGAGGTCTAATTCGTTGAAGGAATAATCCCGCAACGAATTGCGTCCGGCATTGCCATAAGGACGGCTCGGATCTGTTGGAATGCTCACGGTGCTCGAGTTCAGGAAGTTGGGAATGGATGTCGCGGTCTTCTGTCGTAGCGATGATGGCGTGACCGGATTGCCCGAAACATTTGGCCGATAGGCAAGCAGATCGCTCACGTCGAAAGCTGCCGGCTCCGAGTAAGTCAGATTCACAGGTTGCCCACTGGTGGCGACATTGGTAGCCGATATCTGCCAGTCGCCCAGCATCATCTGCATAGGGCGCGGTGCGGCCCCGCCGAAGTGTCGGCCACGGCCGTAGGGCAGGTCCCACACCACGGTCAACGTATCGTTCAACGGCTGGTCGTAGGCCGACTCAGCCGTCTCGCCCTGCAGGTTCGCAAGGTTCACGCGCGAATTATCGCCGTTCGGCGTGTCCAGGTGGCCGGACGCATTGTCGATGGCCCGCGAATAAGTAAAGGAATTCAGGAGATAGAGTCCGGCAGAGAAGCGGCGCTCCAGCTTCGCCTGCAGCGCGTTGTAGCTGAGAAATCCCGCAGGAATGGATTCCTCAATGCCGGTGAAGGTGGAGATAGGACGCCGCGCCTGCAAACTCAGACAGCCCTTCTGGTTCACCGCCGGAGCATCCGTCGTGGTGCACGTCGCGGTCAGTGCATTCGGAGCCCCCTGATTCAGATCGGCCAGCACCCAGATATGCACGCCATGCTCGCCGATATAGGAAGCGGTAAGCACGGTGTTCTTCATGATCTCCCGCTGCACATCCATGTGCCAGGTCTGCACATAGCCGGTCGGAATATTTTTCGGGATATAGCGCGTCTGCGCCAGCAGCGTGCTGAAATTCTGAGAGCTGGCGAAGTTTACCGGGTAGCCTTGCTGTACCGTGCGGAAGCAGTTGGCGAAATTGTCGCCGGTGCAAAGCGGCTGGGCTGTTCCGCTGAAGGTGAACGGCGCAACCTGCGTGATGGAGGAATTCACGATATAGGGGCCGTTGTAGGCCAGCAGGTTTTCCCCGCCTTCACGATTGAACTGGTCGAAGCTGATGCCGTAAGCCGACCGGACGACCGTCTTCGGGGTCATTTGATAAGCGAAGCCGAAGCGGGGCGCAAAACCCAGCGTCGGTGTGTGAACCAGCGCGCGCTTATAGATGCTGCCGCTCGAAGCCTGGATGAGCGTGTTGGCCGAGGGATCGAAGTTTGCCAGGTGGTTGCCGGTGACGAACTGCGGTGTAACCAGCTCATAACGCAAGCCGGCATTGATGGTGAGCTTCGGACTCGCCTTGATATCGTCCTGTACATAAAAGAAGTTCATGTACTGGTGATAGTTGACGATCCTGAAGTTATTCAGCTGGTAAGTGGAGCGTGCCCCAGTCAGGAAGTCCGTAAGATAGGTCGCCTCACGCGCGCCGGTGTCCTTGGTGCCGCCGCCATTCTGGCTGAAGCCGCCGTTGAAGCTTTCCGAGCCATAGACGGGATTGAAATCGTCGACCTGCGTATTGATCGCCAAAAATTCCCAGCCCACCTTGATGCTGTTGCGACCGGTCAGGATGGAATAGTTGATCTTCGGATCGATGACGAAGGGATTCTGAAACTGCGGATTCGAAGTTTGCGCTCCCCAGGATGTGAATCCGGTCACGTTTTCCGAGCTCAGTGCGCGGATCACCGTCGCATCGGTCGGCAGGCCGGGAATGCCCGCCTGCGTGTTCAGGCTGGTCACGCCGGCAAGATACGGTGTCTTACCGCCCTGCGTCCAGGTGAAGCCGATGCGGGCATCCAGAATCGAGTTCTGGTTGAACGTGTGCGTCATGCCGCCCACCACCTGCTTGTTATAAGCATGGATGGTGCCGTTGCCGCCGCCGCCCGCTTGGCCCGGAATGGACGAGGCATCCACGATGTCTCCATGATGATTGCTGAAGCGGCCGAAAGCAGTCGTCTTGGGACTGTAGTAGTAGTCCACGCGGCCGTCACCTTTGTTGTCGATCAGGCTGGCTTTCGGCAGCGACGCGTAGTTATTGGAAAAGCTGTTCGGCACATTGGGCGAGGGAAGGGCGGCGATTACGAGCTTGGCCAGCGGAGTCCAGTCCGACTGTGGAACAACGCCGTTCGGATAGAGCGCACCGGTGACAGGATTGCGCAGCGGCACCGCGTTGCCGTTCGTGTCGACGAACACGCCGGCACGCTGCTGGTCAGTCGGTATGGTGGCGGTTGTGTATTGGCCCTGCACCTGGCGGTTGCCTTCGTAATCGACAAAGAAGAACAGCTTGTCTTTTTTGATCGGGCCGCCGACAGCGCCGCCAAACTGATTCCGGATCAGCACCGGAACCTGCCGTTGTCCGGTGAGCACGTTCAGCGGAGGAAGAAAGGGTCCCTTCGCATTCAGATCCGTGTTGCGGTTATATTCCCAGACGCGCCCATGGAACTGATTCGAGCCGCTGTTGATCGAAACGTTGATAACCGCGCCGGAGGCCCGTCCGTACTCGGCGCTGTAGTTGTTCGTCTCCACCCGAAACTCGTTGATAGCATCCGGTGAAGGCGGAATCGCCTGGTTGGAAAAGCCCTGGTTGGATGTCCCGTAGGCATTGTTGTCCACGCCATCCAGCAGGAAGTTATTGAACTCCGACCGCTGCCCATTCACGTTGAAGGAAGCATCGCGGCTGGTCACGCTCTGATTTTCAAGAGTGTTTCTACGGACCCCAGGCACCAGCGTCGCGAGATCGCCATACGCGCGCCCGTTCAAGGGAAGGTTCAGTACCTCTCGCTGCGAGATAACCGTGCCGGTGTCGCTGGTCTCGCTTTCCAACTGCGCCGCCACGCCGGTTACCGTCACCGTGTCCGCCACGCTACCTGGCTTCAACGCAACGTCGACGCGTTGGCGCGCGTTCACAGCGACGGAAAAGGGTTCCGTAACCGTGGCGCTGAAACCGCCGGCTGTGGCAGAGATCTTGTACTGGCCGATATGCACATCGCTGAACTGATATTGCCCCTGCCCGTCGGTATTTGCTGTGATCGCTACGCCGGTGGCGGTGTTGATGAGCTGCACCTTGCTGTTGGGCACAGCCGCGCCGCTCGAATCCCGCACATACCCGAGTACAGATGCTGTTTCAAATTGAGCGTAGAGGGAAGGAGCGGAAAAGCAGAAAAGAAAGGTCAGGACGATCGCGGCCCAGTGATGTGCTCTGGTGGCCAGGGGGGAATCGAGATGTATGCGCAAAAGAAATCCTCGGGGTCAGAATGTCGCGAGGCGATTCTACAGGCGCATTGTTTACGAAGTGAATAAAGAAACGAAAAACTACCTCGAACCGGATTGCTGTAGACTCGCCGCGCCGGTCAACGGATTCGGCGAATGCTTTCTACTTTTCTTTGACCAGCGGCAGTTCCACATAGCTGGCGTTGTCCGGCGCATGGTAGATCCGCTGCTCCGCTTTCTGGTAGTCGCCCGGCTTGGCGAACATGATGTTGGGAACGAATTTCTGCGGGTTGCGGTCATACAGCGGGAACCAGGCGGACTGCACCTGCACCATGATGCGATGGCCGGGCAAAAAGACGTGATTCGCCGTGGGCAGTTCGAACTGGTAGAGCAGCGGCGTGTTGGGCTGGATCGGCTTCGCGACCGTGAAGCCCTCGCGATACCGGCCGCGCAGAATGTCCGCCGCGATCATGAGCTGATATCCGCCCAGGTGCGGATACTCCGCCACTTCGTCCGGATATACGTCAATGAGTTTCACCACCCAATCCGAATCAGTGCCGGAGGTCGAAGCAACCAGATGCACAACGGGCTGCCCGCTGATCTTCACCGGATGAGTGAGCGTATCGGTTACGAATGAGAGCACATCCGGGCGGCCGGAGGCTTCCCGCTGGTCGTCCACCAGCCAGTAAGACCAGGTAAGCTCGCCCGTATATCCCATCGGCTGGATGGGTCGTTTGCGGAACGGCACAGGCTTCGCCGGATCGGAAATATAGCTGTCGTAGGCGGTTCCGCTGGAGGGCTTGTCGAACGACAGTGCCGTATTCGGCTGCAGATAGAGCGGAGTCGGCTCGATGGTGCAGTTTTCAGCGCAGCCCGCAGGCCAGCGGGGAAGCTGCTCCCACTCGTTCGCGCCCGTCTCAAACGCTGTCACGGTGGGGATCTGCTTCGCATCGTCCTTCGAGATAATGCGCGAGGAACGGCGCAAGAACGTGCTGGCGGAAATAGAGTCCGGTGTCCTGTCCGAAATGAAGCTCGCCCAGGGTGCTGGCGTCTTCAATCTCCTGTCCGTGATGCCACGGACCCATCACCAGAAAGACCTTGTCGTTTGCCGTGTCCTTGGGCTTGATCGCCTTCCACACCGCGATGGCGCCATAAATATCTTCCTGGTCCCAGAGTGACGATACGAGCAGCGTAGGGACGACGAGCGGTTCTTTTGCGAGAATCTTGTCCAGCGCCTGGTCGCTCCAGAACGCATCGTAAGCCGGGTGCGCGGCGACCTTGTTCCAGAAGCCGAGCTGTTCCATGCCGCGCTCTTTGGCCAGTTCACCGGCCGAGCCAGCGCGCATGTAAACGTCGTAATCGTCGTAGCTGCTTGTCCACCACATCGCAGTGTTCGCGCGTGTAGCCGATTGTTCGTAGATATAAGTCAGGTTCTGCTGGCGGAAGGCGCCATTGTGGAACCAGTCGTCGCCCATCCATCCGTCGACCATCGGGTTCATCGGGACGTCGACCTTTAGTGCCGGGTGCGGATGAATCAGCGCCATCAGCGGCAGAAATCCGTCGTAGGAGATGCCCAGGATCCCGACCTTCCCGTTTGACTCAGGGATGTTTTTGACCAGCCAGTCGATCGTGTCGTAGGTATCGGTCGACTCATCGATCGATGTCGGATTCTGCGGTCCATGGATCGGACGGTTCATGATGAAGTCGCCCTCCGATCCATATTTGCCGCGGATATCCTGCACCACCCGGATGTAGCCGCCATCGACGATGACATCGACGGCATTGTCGTAGCCCTGAAGGGTCGGCCCCAGGTGTGAACTCTGCTCATGCGAGGTAAGCGCGGTCGCGTCATAGGGCGTCCGCGTAAGCAGAATGGCCGCATTCTTCGCGCCATTGGGCACAAGGATGACGGTGTGAAGCTTCACCCCGTCCCGCATCGGAATCATCACATCGCGCCGCTGATAGTCAAAGCCGGCATTGGTAGGCTGGAAATGCTCAGGCGTCTCGCTCGGATAAGCAGGCGGGTTCTGGGCCAGCGCGGCAAGCGGGATGCCAAGCAGGGCAACAGCAAGTGCGATGCGCGAAACATGCATGAGTTCACCAGGGCTTAAACGTGAAATGAAATGTGAGAGGCACGCTAACAGAAATTGTTCCCTGGGGCAAAGAATCGGCCCACACCCTGCGCTTCCGGAGTTATCCAAAAAGGCGCGGCTGCGTGGTTATGTGCCGATAGCCACAACGAAATACTGCGCCGCTTCCGGGCCGGGATTACGGACTCCATGCAATTCGCCGGAATGGACGAACGCCGCGCCGCCCGGATCGATGGTCGTGGTCTTGCCGGAGATCGTGACCGCGAGCCGTCCTTTGCTCATGAGAAAAAGTTCCTCGTGCGGGTGCTGATGCGGCGGATGCGGCTCGCTGCCGGGCGCAAGCGTGGTCTCGTGCACCTCCAGGTGATCGTTGGAGTGAGTCGTGCCGTCGAGGATAGCGCGCGAGGTGTTGGCTCCGTTCTGGTGCACGGGTAGTTCCCCAAACGGTTCGGCGAACGAAGCAAGGGGCTTGCCGGCGTCTTCGGCAGCAAGCGCGGCCGTCACAGCAAGGGCGGGAAGCGAGAGGCAGAGCGTACGTCGCGTAGTATCCATGGCAGCGATACTACGCCGGAACTGGCCCCGGGACACAAAGGTCGCGCGACCGTCCTAATACTTTTGCACGTTCACGTAGAAGAGCTCCGTCGCCACCTGGAATTGATCTTTCTTGAGCGGCGTCTTCATCGTCTGCCAGTCGAGTGTCGGCGTAATGCGTTGCCAGCGGTCCCTATCGCCCACCAGCACAGGCATGGAAAAGTTCGGCTCGTCGGCTTTCCACTTATAGGACACGGTTCCTTGCGTTTCATCGAAGAATAGTTCGAGCGTCGGTATATCGGCGTGCCGCAGATATTGGTTGAAGATTGGTGTCAGGTCCTGTCCGGCCTCGCGATTGAAGTAGGTAACCACGTCCTCCGTCATAATGTTGCGGTATTTGAACTGCTGATAGAAGTTGTAGAGGAGCGGCCACCATCGGGTGTCGTCGTTGATGACGGAGCGCAGCGTGTTCAGCATCAGCGCGCCTTTGAAGTACTGATCTTCTGGCGGTGTAGCATTCACGCCCCGCTCGGCGATGATCGGCCTCCGGTTTTCGATCTTCGGCTTCAGACCGTTCAGATATTTGATGGCGTCGTCATGCCCCCACCTGTATTCCACATAGAGCGCTTCGAGATAAGTAGTCCAGCCCTCGTGAATCCACATATCAGAGCGGTCGGCTGCCGTTACGCTGTTACCGAACCACTCATGCCCGCTCTCATGGATGATGATGAAATCGAAGCGCGGGCTGATGCCCACACCGGTCCAGTCGCGCTCCAGATAACCGTTTTTGAAGTGGTTGCCATAGGTCACGGCGCTCTGGTGTTCCATGCCGGAGTAGGGCACCTCGATCAACTTGTAACCATCCTTGGTGAATGGATACGGGCCGAAGTAATGCTCGTACGCCTCAAGCATCTCTTTCGCCTGCGAGAATTGCTGCTTGGCCTTGTCCAGATCGCCCGGCAAGGCATAGAAGTCGAGCGTCAAATCGCCAAGCTTATCGCTGAAGTGCTGATAATCGCCAATATTCAGAGACACGTCGTAATTATTGATAGGGTAGTGGACCATCCAGTCCCAGCGCGTGTATCCGTCGCCGAGATCGGTCTTGCCCAGGAAGCGTCCATTCGACACATCGACTAGGTCGTTCGGCACCGCCACGCTGATTTCCATCTCTTCCACTTCGTCGCGCCACTGGTCCTTGTTCGGCCACCAGATGCTTGCCCCGTCGTCTTCGCAGGAGGTAAAAATCCACGGCTTTCCCGCGGGATCCTTGCCAAACGTGAAGCCACCGAATCTGCCTGTAGTCAGAGGACGGCCAGAGTAGTAGAAGTCAATCGAGTACTCCTGCCCTCGTTTCAGCGTCTCCGGAGAATTTACGAAGACCGCGCCGGAATCGCGCTCGTACTTTAGGTCTGTCGTGCCGAGCAGAACTTTGTCGATCTTCAGAGCATCGTTCAGATCCAGCTGGATACGATTACCATCGGCAAGCATGCGGAAGCGGATCGTGTTCTTGCCGCTGACAAGTTGCTTGTCCGGATCAACCCTGATATCGAGATGGTAGGAGAGCAGATCGTTGTTCGCGCGATAGGGGCCATAGGCGCCACGCAGAATATCGGCGCGCGTTGTAGGAGGCGGTGGAGGCTCCTGACGTTGCGGACGCTTTTGAGCCGGCGGCTGAGTCGCCGCATTCGCCGTCCCGCTTTGCAGCAAAGATCCCGCCAGTGAGGCAATGGGGGAAGAAAGAAAAGCCAGACAGACTAGAAGCGCGCACAGGCGGTCGGACAAACATGACCCTAGCCTAAACCAGATAAAAAGCACGCTATCGCGAGGAAGCCCCACTCTGCGCCTGGCGAATCGCTGCGACAAGCTCGCGCAGGCGCGCCGGATCCACATCGCTCACCGCGATCCCTTCCAGATCATCCGTCTCAAACCCGGCGACATGAAACCCTGCATGTTCCGCCTGTATAGGCTGCGCGCCGGTCAAAGCGGATCTCTCGCGCACAAAGACCGACACACGATGCTTGCCAATGCTGTAGAGCAGTTGCGCGACCGCCTGGCTGCCGAGGTAGCTCAGGTTCGCGCCATCTAGCGTAGTGTTCGCAGGCAAACTCTCCGGCAGGTTGAAGCTGAAGGGAAGCTTTCCCTGAAACCAGGGCTTTACCGTATGCCTGTCCGTCGAGATCACTTCAGGGGCAGGTCCGGCGGCAAGCGCCGCGATGTGTTGATCGCACGCCTCCGTCACCAGCGCCGCATATGTGTCTGGTGCCCGTCGGGAGTAGCCGGTCCTTTGCTGCACGAATCCGATGCTCACCGCGATGAGCAGAACGGCTGCGGCGGCCAGCCATCCCAGCGAGCGAATCGATCCATGCGGCCACTGCGAAGTCCGCGAGTTTGCCACGGAACCGTCTGCGAAAGCTGCGGACTTCGATTCCGGTCTGGTTGCAAGCTTCCGAAGCCGCAGCTGCAGATCGGGCGGCGGCGCATATTTGTGGACACGCGCTGTCGCCGATTTCAACACACTCTCTGAAAGCGCCTGAGACGTGCACGCCGGGCAGCGGTCGAGATGCTCATTAGCGCTCGCCAGCTCTTCCGCGGAGAGCTCGCCGTCGGCCAGCGCGCTCAACGTCATATCCGATAGATGGCTGCTCATGCGCGGTACTCCTCGGAGGATGTCATCTGACTCTGAAGTGAATTCCGCAACGCAGCGCGCGCGCGCGCCACGCGCGACATGACCGTTCCGATCGGCACTTCCAGAACAACAGCGATCTCGCGATACTTCATCTCTTCCATATCGCAGAGCAGCAGCGCTTCCAGCAGCGCCGGAGGAAGCTTTTCCATGGCAGCGTGCAGCGCATGTTCGTCAGCCAGCCGGATCAGGTTCATCTCCGGGGTCTGCCGGTCGATTGCTGCCTCGGGATGGTGGCCTGTCGAACCGTCTCGATTGTTCAACTCATCTTCCAGCGCGACGGTCCGTTTCGCGGCAAGCCCTGTCTTCGACGTCAGGAATGTATTTCGCAAAATGCGAAATATCCATGCGCGGAAGTTCGTTCCGGGCTCAAACCCGGCGAAGCCGCGAAGCGCTTTTAAAAACGTCTCTTGCACCAGGTCCTCCGCCTCCGGGGGATTTGCAGTGAGCCATCGAGCAAGGTTGTAGAGAGAGGGCAGTAGTGGAAGCGCAAGCTCCTCAAAGCCCGGCATATCCGGACTTCCGGGGCCTTCCCGGCGTTTCCATGACAGAAGTGGCATCCGCGATCGCGTACTCGTCTTTCCCCAATGCAAACTGCGGTCCGGCCAATTTATTCCAGCGCATCGGGATGGAATAAATTCCGCACCCGCCGGTTTCCATTCTCGAAGGAGCAACAGAAGAATATGCGCAAAATTAAGGCGGATGACGAACAATTTAACGGAAATACGGCGGACGCGACCAGCTCGGACGGAATCGACCGGCGCCGCTTTCTGAGCTGCATGGCATGGGTGGGAACCGGGATCGTCTGGACCATGGCCGGCGGTGTGCCCACCTCGAAGCTCTTTGCAGCCACTGGGGGCGCTGCCGGTCAGCAGGCGAGCCACGGCAGGAGCGGTGACTTCAGCTTCGTCCAGATCAGCGACAGCCACATCGGCTTCAACAAGGCGGCAAACCAGGATGTGACCAAGACCCTGCAGCTGGCCATCGATCGGATCAATGCATTGCCCGGCTCTCACGACTTCATGCTTCATACGGGAGACATAAGCCAGTCTTCCAAAGCGGCGGAGTTCGATACCGCCGAGCAGGTCCTCAAGGGCGCGAAAACTGGCCGCACTTTCTATGTTCCGGGCGAGCACGACGTCGCGCTGGACGATGGCGCTCTCTATCGCGAGCGCTTCGGCAAAGGCACGATGGGCAGAGGCTGGTACAGCTTCGCGCACAAAGGCGTGCACTTCATCGGCCTCAACAATTGCCAGCAGGTCGATGCCATGGGCAGCCTCGGCGCCGACCAGCTCGCGTGGCTCAAAGCGGAGCTGGCCAATCTATCCGCGTCGACTCCCATCGTGATCTTCGCCCACATCCCGTTGTGGATGGTGTATCCGCAATGGGGCTGGGGTACGCAGGATAGCGCAGAAGCCCTTGGCTACCTGAAACGCTTCGGCTCAGTCACCGTGCTCAACGGCCATATCCACCAGGTGATGCAGAAGGTGGAAGGCAACATCGCGTTCCACACCGCGACCTCGACAGCATTTCCGCAGCCGGCTCCCGGAACGGCTCCGCACGCCGGACCCATGGTGGTTCCTGCAGGCAAGCTGCACGACGTTCTCGGCATCACTCAGGTCAAGTACGTCGGCAAGCAAAGCCACCTTGCCATCGTCGACTCCTCGCTCGCGGATAACTACAAGCTATGAGGATCCGGCAAATTCTCGGGCTCGCGTGTCTGGTTCTGCTGCCGGCCTCGCTGCTTCTGGCGCGCGTGCATCCGTATGGCGACGCAGGTCTGTATACGGGCAGGACGCCGCCACCATTTATGGAAGACACGCATGTCCCCCCGGATGTGCGCGCGATTCTCTTCACCAAATGTGCCGACTGCCACTCAGCACAGAGGCGCGCGCCCATCTATGGCCGATTCGCTCCCGTGTCCTGGCTCTTGGAAAGCGACATCGTCAGAGGCCGGAAAGCGATGAACCTTTCGACCTGGAGTGCTTATTCGCAGGACGAGCGGCTTGGCCGGGCGGAAGAAATCGTGCAGATGGTCCGGTCGGGGAAGATGCCGCTCCTGCAGTATCGATTAGCCCACTGGAAGTCAGACCTCGATGCCTCGGAGCTCGCCACTCTCAGCCGATGGGCGAACGCGCAGACGGCGACAGCCAACCCAGCCGCGCAGGCTGACAACACCGGCAATGCAGTTCATGGCAAAGAGCTCTTCGATAAACGATGCACGGGATGCCACTCGCTGACTCAAGATGGCGAAGGTCCCAGACTAGGGGGCGTCGTTGGCCGCACGTCAGGCAGCGTTCCGACCTATCAATATTCGGCTGCTCTTCAGAAGGCTCACATTGTCTGGGACGAGACCACGCTCGATAAGTGGCTCACCGGTCCTGACCAGATGGTGCCCGGCACGGAGATGGATTTCTACGTCCCGAAACCCGAGGAGCGACGGGAGCTTATCCGTTACCTGAAGTCAGCCATGTAGGCGTTTGAGTATCAGGCGGCACGTGCAATCCAGCTCTTCATCGTATTCGCGTCTACCAGGCCGGCCTGCTGGAAGTGAAGGTTGCCGCGAGCAAACACCGCGAAGTTTGGGATCCCTTGCACCTTGTACCGGGAAGCAAGTTCCGGGAATTTTTCCGTGTCCACCTTTAGCACGACCGCCTGCCCCGCCAGGTCTCGCGCGACCTGCGCAACATGCGGCGCCGCCATCCGGCACGGGCCGCACCATGCCGCCCAGAAGTCCACGAACACCGGAACTTTGCTGTCGCGCACAATTTCGTCGAACTCTTGAGGGTTGACCTCGACGGGCTCAGCCATTGCAGTCAGTGCTGCTTTGCAGGCGCCGCATTTTCCTGTGTCGGCAAGGTGCTTCGCGGGAATTCGATTCGGCTTTCCGCAGGATGGGCAATTTCGGATGATGGCCATAGGAATGTCTTTCTTGGATGCCGCGTCAACACTATCTAGGCCCCGCGCCGGCGGCAATATGCCGTGCAAAACACCCTAGTCCGTGCCGAGCGCCAGTGGCGTACTGGTGATGCCGGACGCGCTCTCCATCTCCTGGTCCCTGTACTGCAGCCGGTAAAGCTTCCAGTAAATACCGCGCTGCGCCAGCAGCTGCTGATGCGGGCCGTGCTCGCGGAGCTGGCCTTTGTGCATCACCAGGATCGTGTCCGCGCGCTGCACTGTGGAGAGCCGATGCGCAATCACCACTGACGTGCGTCCTGTCACCATGCGGTCCAGCGCGGTGCGGACGCGTATCTCCGTTTCCGTATCGACCGAAGAAGTAGCTTCGTCGAGAATCAAAATGCGCGGGCGATGCGCAAGCGCTCGCGCAAAGTTAATGAGCTGCTTCTGCCCCGTAGACAGACCGGCGCCGCGCTCGCGCAGCGGTTCCTGGAAGCCATGCGGCAGGCTATGGATGAAGTCCGCGACGTTGACCTCTTCAGCCGCGCGCTCCATGTCGGCATCCGAAATGGAATTCGTGCCCAGACGGATATTCTCAGCAATGGTCCCGGTAAACAGAAATGGGTCCTGCAGCACAACCCCGAAGTGCTGGCGCAGCGCGGTCAGCTCATGCTTTCGCACGTCGATGCCGTCTATCAGCACCTGGCCGCGTTGCACATCGTAAAAGCGCATCATCAGCGAGATGATTGTGGTCTTGCCCGCGCCGGTATGGCCCACGATGGCCGCCGTCTCGTTCGGCTCGATGGCGAATGACACGCCGCGAAGCACCCACTCGACACCGATCGCGTCCAGGTCTTCCGGCGACGCCGTCTGGATCGTCGCAAGCTGCTCCGGCGTCAGCCGCTCATAGGTAAACCACACATCGCGAAACTCGATGCGGCCCTCGCGCGGGCTGGGCAGGGAATCGGCCGGCGTCGTCACTTCGGCGGGCGTATCCAGAAGCTTGAAGACGCGCTCGCTGGCCGCCATCGCCGCCTGCAGAATGTTGTATTTGTCCGAAAGATCCTGGATCGGACGGAAGAAGCGCCACGCGTACTGAATGAAAGCGACGAGTATGCCGATGGTGACCGTGCCCCGCAGCACGCCGCGTCCGCCGATCCAGATGACGAGCGCGATCGCAATCGAGGACAGCAGTTCCACCGCAGGATAGTAGAGGGCATACGCAAGGATCGCGTCTTTAAAGGCGACCAGATGCGTGCGATTCACCGCTTCAAAATCCGTGAAGGCGCGCTGTTCGCGGTTAAACAGCTGCACCACGCCCATGCCGGTGACGTGCTCCTGCGTAAACGCGTTGATGCGCGCAATGGCCGTGCGGATGCGACGGTAGGAATCACGCACGCTCGTCCGGAACATGCGCGTGACCAGCACAATCACCGGCAGCACTGCGAAGGCGATCAAGGCCAGCCACCAGTTCATGCGCAACATGACCAGCACAATACCCAGCAGCACAAAAACATCTTCGAAGATGGCGAAGACGCCGGAGGTGAACATCTCGTTCAGCGCGTCGACATCGGATGTAAGGCGCGTCACCAGCCGGCCGACAGGATTGCGGTCGAAAAAGCCGATGTGCATGCGCTGCAGATGGCGGAAGATCTCCGAGCGCATGTCGTACATGATCTTTTGTCCGGTCCACTGCATCAGGTACGTCTGCGCAAACTCCAGCACATATGAGAAGCAGAGCGCCCCCACGTAAATCAGCGCCACCTGCGTAATGCCGGTCGCGGCAGTGTTGCTCAGATGACGGCCCAGCCAGGTGGACTGGCCCGTGCTGTCGTGGGTCATGTAGCGGTCCACCGCAATCTTTGTCAGGTACGGACCGAGAATGTCCGCGAGCGCCTTTAGAAGGATTGCGGCGAGCGAGATGCCGGCCTGCCACTTGTAGGGGCGCAGGTATTTCAGCAGCCGGCCCATAAGCCGGCTGTCATACGCCTTGCCGACGATGTCTTCTTCGTGGGCGGCGGGCTTGTTTTCCGGCCTGTCGCCCGGCTTTTTCTCCGGACCGTGCCGTTCGTGACTAGGGGACTTGGCTTCCGACATGCCTTCCTTATCTTACGGGCCTGTCAGAATAGATGAATGAGGGACACGCTCGGCCTCTATATCTCCGTACCTTTCTGCCGGGCAAAGTGCACCTACTGCAACTTCGCCTCCGGAGTCTTTCCGGCCAGCGAGCATGGGCGTTATGTATCACGCCTTTGCGCGGAGATTGGCGGTGCGCGCGAAAGGGCAGAACAGAGGGGCTGGCGCTGGCCGGATCGCGTCGGTAGCATCTACCTGGGTGGCGGCACTCCCAGCACTCTGCAACCGGAACTCTTACTGCAGATCTTCGCAACGCTGCGGCAGAGCTTTCGCCTTAAAGCGGGTGCCGAGATCACCATCGAATGCGCGCCGGGGCAGATCACGCCTGATTTCCTCAAAGCAATGGTTGAAGTATCGGCCACGCGGATCAGCCTGGGCGTCCAGTCCATGATCGACGCGGAAGCTGCCGCCACCGGTCGCACGCACACGCGAGCCATCGTTCAGCAGGACGTGCGCCGGCTGCATGAGGCCGGGCTGGCTGTAAACATTGACCACATTGCCGGTCTGCCGGGCCAGACCATGGCGAGCTGGATGGAATCGGTCGAGGCAGTCTGCGCTCTCAACCCGGAGCACGCCAGCCTCTACATGCTCGAAGTGGATGAGGACTCCCGCCTCGGTCGCGAGCTGATCGGGGGTGGCCGCCGCTACGGCGCAGGTCTGGTCCCAACGGATGACACCGTAGCGGCCATGTACGAAGCAGGGTGCGAGCGGCTGGAGCAGGCAGGCTTGCGGCAATACGAAATCTCCAACTTCGCCCGGCCTGGTGCGGAGTCACAGCACAACCTGCGCTACTGGCAGCGCCAGCCCTACCTCGGTGTCGGGCTGGACGCCCACTCCATGCTGCGCACCCGCGAAGGCGCAGCAGTCCGCTTCGGCAACCCCGACGAGCTCGCTTCATATATGACATATATGACAAACGAGCTCGACAACACCGGGCCCATCGAACGTGCCGCCGAGCTAGAAGAAGCCTGGTTCCTCGGCCTGCGCCTCACAGACGGCATATCGCTTATGGAATTGCGGCAGGAGTTTGGGGCGGGTGCGGTGACAGCCTTCGAGGACGTGCTTTCCGAACTGGCTGCCGACGGACTGCTCACCCGCGCGGGAGAGCAGATACTGCTGAGCCCGCGCGGCCGGATGCTCTCGAATGAAGTCTTCGAAAAATTTCTCGGAGTCGCCTCTCCGGAAGAAGCAGCGCTGCCGGTATCGCGTTGATCCGTGAGCCTGGTCTCAATTCGGAACTGAGACAGGCACTTTTCCGCAGAAGTGCCGATTTGCCCCATGCCATTCGCTACAATGGAAATAGCAAAGAAACGCCCGCGATTCGTTCGCGGGCTTTGTCGTTGAGCGGAGAACCGCTTCAACCGTGTGAAGCGTGCCATAAGTCCTTTGATATGACGAATAAAGCGATAACTCCTTTGGATGGACGAATTTAGCCTGCGGGAGGCGCTCTAAATCATTGTTACACAAGCACTTCCGGGCCGCTCTCCCGCAGCGGGAGGGGGGAGGGGGGTCGGTACCGTGACCTGCGGATCAGGCGTGCTGCGAAATGGAGAGCGTATTTCCATCCGGATCTTTGAACCACGCCACCTTCGCACCACCGGGGGCGGTCCAGATGCCCAGCTCGTTCTGCGCTCCCATATAGTCGTAGCGCTCGAATTTGACCCCTCGCTCCGACATATCACGCACGTCCTGCTCGATATCCAGAGTCTCCCACCCAAGTATGGTGAAGGACGCCGGCGTGAACGACCCGGTGCGGGCAAGGCGAATCAAGTTAGGGCCTGATTGGAACACGACCGCGAACTGATCCTCTGAGATGAACCGCAGTCCGACCTTCGTTTCGTAGAAGACGCGTGCGGCGTCGCCATTGCGTGTGGGAATAAAAGCGATCAGATTACCCAGGTCAGCCATGCGCTGCCATAGTAGCGCATGGCTCACCCGAGCGTCTTCACGGCTTCGGCGCCTGGTAGCTCAGGATCGCGTTGGTCACCAGCGCATAGCTGCCGATCGTCTCGCCGCGATAGAGCGGATTGTTGGCGAAGAGCAGCGTCGTCCCGCTGCCGAGATGTGCAGCGACAACGGCAGCGTGCTCGGCCAGCGAATCGGGATGGTCGAGCAGGCCGGAAACGAGCAACTCCTTTGCACCGGCATAGCGCAGCAGCACCTCTGGTCGCTCCTGCTCCGGGATGACGTAAGGATTGTTGCGCGTCTCCTCCACGGTAAGCGGCATCGGTTCCCACGGCTTCGCCTTGAGCACCGTCGGCGGTTCCGCAAAAGTGCGGTCCTGCGGTACATCCGGATCCTCCGGGCCGCCACGACCGGTGGGCCGCGGTGTCTTGGCTTCGTCACGAAGACGCCGGTCCCCAGTCAGCAGGCTGCTGACGTTGAAGGCCATGCCCTCCTCGCTATACACCGCGGGCGCAGTCGAGTATCCGACCAGCACCGGGCTGGGTGCCGCGTCCTTCTTCGTGACCAGCGCCGTGTTCACAATGCTGCCGACAACCTTCAATTCGCCGCGCGGCGCAACCGAGACACCTGGCGCGAGGCCGGTGTCGATGGCAAACTCGGCGGCATCCTGCGATGCGATGAACAGGCCGCCCTGCTGGATGAATGCGCGCAGATGCGTAAGACCCGCCTCGCCCAGGCCGGGGCGAATGTCCGGGGTGGAATCGATGCGGCCGAGATTGGGAGTAAGGTCCGTCTTCTGCCAGGGCATGGCATTGCCCCACATCGGGATGCCGCTGAGGATTAGCTGGGCGCTGCGGCCGACCGGCGCAAACAGGATGACATCGTACTTGGCCCGCAGATCGGGCTCGCCAGCAACGGTCTGCGTGCTGATGTAGGTGTAGGGAATGTGCAGGTTGTCCAGGGCCAGCCGCCACCAGCCTTCGGGCTGGGTGTCGAGCCAGGTATGCATCAGTGCAATGCGCGGCGCCGCGACAGGATACGTGGCCACGCTGGGCAGATCGGAAGCGGCAGCCACCTTCAGATGCAGCGGCGCGACAGCCTTCTCCAGGTCAGCGCCCGGGATGCCGCGCACGATCCAGGTGCCGGCGGGGTAGGTATGGCCGCCGGAGGTCATGTTCGCATCTGTCGCCGTGATAGTTGCGTTCGCAAGCTGATAGCGCAGCGTGATGAGGGATGGATCAGCGTGATTCTCCATGAGGAATGCGTCGCCCGAAAGCGAGGCGGCCGCCGACGGGGCCGTTGGGTCTTCCACCACATGCATCGGCGCCTTCAGGATTGCGCTATCGAGAATGCGCGCGGTGTCGACCCCAAAGAGCGGCGGAAGCGACCAGCCAGTGTCATCGTAAGGATGCTTCTGCGGATCTTCCGGCGACCAGAACTGGCGGTCGAGCAGCGCGTCGGCGATGCGCGAATACGGTTGATCCATGCGGATGACGTAGCTGCCGGCGGGAAATGTGCGCGAGGTGGGCGGTTTAGGCTTCGCGGATTGAGCTTCATCATCCTTGTCTGCGTCGGAAGGTTTGGACGGCTGCGGCAACGAGAGGGTGACTGGCGCGGTGGTCTGCTGCACCTCGACGTGCTGGTCGTGCAGCACGCGCAGCAGCATGGCCTGCCTGCTGGGCGATGGATCGTCCGCAGAGAGCACATAGGCGGCGGGGCCATTCTGCGCGGGCTTCAGGATCGACCGCTTGCTCTTCAGGTAGTAGTTGTTGAGGAAGAGCTTTCCGTTGTGCGCGAAGTAATCGAGCGTGGTCAGCAGCGCGGTCTCTTCGTAGTTGTTGTTGTCGCGCTGCGACCACAGCACCTTGGGAAGCGGCGGATTCGGCTTGTACCAGGTCCGCGCGTATTCGTCCGGCGTCAGGACGCGCTCCACCGTGTCGGCCCCGCCGTTGCCGAAGGTCTCATAAAGCCGGCTGATGCCGTTGTGCATCGCGGCGAGGAACATCAGATAGCCGGGGCTCCATGTGTCGAAGTCTCCGTGGGTGAACACCCCCGGCATACCGAACTTTTCCATCGCCTGCACGTTCGACCATCCAAGCATCTGCCATTCATTGGTGAGGATCGGATCGATCCAACTGTTATAAGGTTCGTCGCCGACCGTATTGTCATAGAGGAAGGGAACTGACTCGTGCAGATCGTGCAGCACCTGCGCGTGCCAGGCAATGTAGGTGTTTAGCACGTTGCGCGTAAGCGCGAGGTTCATCGTCATTGCGTCGCGATTGTTGTCATGCGCGACGTAGTGACCCCAATAGAGCAGGTGCGGATAGGTTTCGTCCGGGTGCGCCCGATGCCAGCGATAGACATCCACCATGCGATCGCGGCCGTCGACTTCGACTACCGGCGTGATGAGCGTGATGACATGGGTGCGGATGTACTGGATGTATGGTGAGTCGTCGACCGCGAGACGGTAGGCCAACTCCATGAGCGCGGTAGGCGCGCCCGTCTCGGGCGAGTGAATCGTGCCGGTGATGTAGTACACAGGCGTCGAGGCGGCGACGAGTGGCGCTGCCTTGGCATCGTCCATGTCAATCGTGCGCGGATCGGCGAGCTTCGCCAGCCGCGCATCGTTTTCCTTCTGGTGTGCAAGCAGCGACTCATCGGCAACCGCGACCGCGATCATCTCGCGGCCCTCTTCCGTGTGGCCAATCGTGATCACGCGCACACGTGGCGATGCGGCGGCGAGCTCGCGGAAGTATTTGTAGACATCCTCCGCGTAAGGCAGCATATTCGGCGCGCCGGAAACATCGCCCAGCACCTTGGCCGGCGTTGGCACGGTCTTGGAAGCGGGCAGATAGTCCGTCAGCGGCGAGTTGAACTCAGGCGCCGTGGTGTATTTGCGAATCGCAGCTGTGTAGGCATCATCGACGGCCTGATGCGGATCGCGCGCATAGTCGGGAGCCTGGGCAAGAGCGAAGACGCTATAGCAGAGCAGTGCAGCAGCAGGCAGAAGACGGGCGAAACGGGACATGAACACTCCGTAAAAAGAGATAATTGCCGCAGGGTGACGTGAGACGAGTGGCTACGGCGCAGGCGGAGCATGACCGCCGTACTGATTGATCCACTTCAGTTCCTCGCGCAAAGCAATGTAACCATGCCATGGATTCTTCGATAGCGGATGTCCCTCGCCGGGAAACGTGAGCAGTGCATGCGGGATGTTGAGCGACTCAAGCGCGTGCTCTAGCAAAATGTCTTCCAGGAAAGCCACGCGGATATCCGCATCGCCGCCGATGATGTGCGTTGGCGTGGTGACCTTGTTCATCTGGAAGAGCGCTGCTTCGCTCTGATACATATCCGGCTTCTCCCACGGCCGGCCGCCGAGATACGCCGCATCATCATAGGTCTCATCATCATTGCCCCAGTTGGCCGCGTGTTCCACGGCGCCGGCGCCCGTGACGGCGGCGCGGAAGCGCGTCGTCTGCGTTATGAGCCAGTTGGTCATGTACCCGCCGTAGCTGTAGCCGCCGATGACAAGATGGGTTGGGTCAGCGGTGCCATCGGCAACTAACGCGTCGACCCCAGCAAGGATGTCCTTGCCGGGAACAGAAACGATATGCGGCGTGATCTGCTGCATGAACGTGTCGCCGTAGCCGGCAGAGCCGCGATAGTTGGGGCGGAAGACCAGCCAGCCGTCGGCGGCGGCCATGATGGCCCAGTCATACCAGTCAGCCCCGAAGCGGTCTCCGTCGGCATCGGCCGGCCCGCCATGGATGAGCGTGAGCATCGGCAGATGCTTTGCATCGCGTTTGCCCGGCGGATAGATGAGCACACCCTCGACGGTGGTGCCGTCCTCTGCTTTCCAGGTGTAGGGCCGCCAATCCGGTTGTGCGTAGTCGAGGTAGTGCGCATTGAAATGCGTGAGCGGTTTGCCTTGATCGAGATGAGATGCCGAGGCGATGTAAACTTCCTGCGGCTCGCGGATCGCAGAATGCGTCAGCAGCAGCGCGTCGCCGTGCGCGGCAGCATCGAGGCCCCCATAGGTGCCCGGCACACCGGCAAGCTTCTCGACGTGCTCGCCTTTGACGCGGTAGACCTGCGTGCTGGTGCCTTTGGTGCCAGTGGCAAGCAGGGTGTCATCCGGAAGCACGGTGTAGTCCTGCCAGTTGCCGTCGAAGTCCGCACCGAGCCGCTGGGGTGTACCGCCGTGCGCGGCGATGGAATAAATCCGCCCCTGTACATCGCGGTAGGGGCCTTCGACCGAGCCTGCCGCTCCCACTACCGTGAAGTAGAGCCGCTGGCCATCCGGCGACCAGCGCAGGTTGTTTTCGAGGCCTTGATTGTGGGTAAGCTGCGTGACCGCGCCGCCGCTCGGGGCCACGGAATAAATGTCAGTGTCCGCCGGGTTCTCCAGCCGGTGCGTAACCGAATTGGTGACAAATGCAATGACGTCGCTGCGTGGATCGACCTTGATGGAGTCGATCGCCAGCGGACTGCGTGCTATCACGGTTGCGCCTTCCGGAAGCGCCGGCTGATTGGCTGCCGGCGTGGGCGGAGCAGCACTAGGCTGCGGAGCTGAAGCTGCCGGCGGCGGCATCGGAATGCGGAGCAGCACGTCGCCCCGATCGCTGGTGCGATACCGCGTGACGTCCTTCCAGTCGCGCTCCTTCGCGTCGGTCTCGTCCTTTGAGAGCGGTTGCTGGATGGCGATGTAAATTGCTGAACTGTCCGGCGCCCAGGCGAAAGAGTGAAGATCATTCTTCGTGCGATAGAGCGGGCGCGCCTCGCCGCCCTCCGCCGAGACAATCCAGATGCGGCCGGGCGTGTCGTCTTTGTCCTTACTGTCTTTGCTTTCGGAAGGGTTCTCGTCGGGAAGAAGACGGTCCGAGGTGAAGGCGACAAACCGCCCGTCGGGCGACCAGTCTGGGCCGCTGTCATGGCCAGAGATAGTCAGAGGCTCAAGCTTCTTCGTGGATGCGCGCCACAACCACAGGTCTTCGCGGAAGCGGTTAGCCATCCAGTCCGGCTCGCGGGTCGCGATCACAGCCGCTGTCCCATCGGGCGAGAGGCGCGCGGAAGTGTACTCCGTTTCGGCCATGAACGCGTCGAGCGTCAGGGGCGGCTTGTTTTGCGCGGCGGGAGCGGCAGTTTGTGCGGACAGCGACACGGTGAGTAGAAGGGCGAAAGACGGCAGAAAGCGAAGGGTCATGGACGCTCGAACGAATGAGATTAGCAGTGCAAAAGCAACGGCTTCGACAATACGCCGAAGCCGCCATGAGTGCGAAGCGAGACATTAGAAGCTGTAGCGAAGTGAGAATTGCATGACGCGCGGAATGGTAAGCGCAGAGCTGTACTGTCCCAGAGTTCCACTCGTCAGCTGAACATTGAGGCCGCCAGTCGGATTTTGAGGATTGGAGTCGAACCGCACCGAGTTCGTTGCGTTGAAGACCTCCCAGGCAAATTTGAGGGCCATCTCCTCGTGGATCTTCCAGGCTTTCGAGAGGCCGGTGTCGACGTCGAAGTAGCCGTCACCGCGGAAGTTGTTCCGCTGGCCTGCCTCGCCCGGGTAAGGCAGCCGCACCGGCGTAGCTGCAGCGACCCCGTTGTTGATCGTGTCTGGATCGGCGAACGCTTCCGGGGAGCCGTTCACGATGTGACGGTGTGTCTTGACGACTCCCGTGACCACCGCGTTGCTTTCCTCCTGCCAGTTCGTCGGCCATCCGGGACCCTGGATGGAGAACGGCAGTCCGCTCGACCAGCGTGTTAGACCCGAGAACTGCCATCCGGCAATGAGGCCATCCACCAGCCTGCCCCCGGAGCTGAGGAAGCGCTGGTTGGAGCCAAAGGGCAACTGGGCGACCCAGTCAGCGTTGAGGAGATGGCGTGTGTCGAAGTCGGAGACACCGCGGTTGTACTCGGGATGGAAGGTGTTGATGATTTCGGAGAACGAGGAGCCGCTGTTGTACGTGCTGGTGCCATTCAGTTCGCCTGTACGCTCCGTATCCGATCCCAGATCGATCGAGTTGGAAAGTGTGTAGCTGAAGTCAAACTGGACGCCATGAGTCATGGCGTGACGCAGGATGAACTGTCCGGCGTTGTAACTGGAGCTGCCGACATTGGACCACGCGTAGAGAGAAGAAAACTGCCGCTGGTAGTAGCGCGGTGAGGTGTACGGACCGCAGCCGAGGGTGCAGTAGACGTCTATATCGGAAAGCGCGGTCGTTTCATTTCCGCGCTGGAAAGCCCACTCATTGCTATAGATGTTCTGGGTTGCGCTCATGCCGCCGGTCGCAAGATAGGGGAACAAGTTCTCGAAGTAGGGAATTGCCTCGACGGAAGCCGTGGCGGCCGTTTGGGGATCTGCGTAGCCGTTGTTGCGGTCCACATCCTGCGAGAGCAGCGTGCCGGCCCGGAAGTAGTCCATGCCGGAGGCTGGATCGACGAGATCGAGCGGCTCGGCTATGTCGAGTTGCTGCAGGAGGCGGCGACCGAAGCGGCCGAGATAGGCCGTCTCCAGCGTGAACCCGCCGGGCAGTTCGCGTTGCACCGAGAAATCTATCGCTTCAGAGTATGGCGTCTTAAGATGATCATCGATGCCCCACGTGATGGCAAAGCCGGTGCCGTTCACGTCTGTGGGTGGGGTGAACGGGTATTGGACGACGCTCGGCTGTGTGGTTCCGAGGGGCGGTAGATTGTGCACACCGGTGAATCGCGGAGCAGTATCTGGCGAATAGGAGCCCGCCGCGTTAGTGAGGTTTGTGCTCGTGCCAAAAGAGCCGAGCTGATCGAACGAGTTCACGATTCCCTGTCCGAAGTGATCGTAGTAGAGGCCGAATCCGCCGCGGATGGATGTCTTGTTGTCCGGCGAATATGCAAACGCGAGGCGGGGTGCGACATTGCCGAGTTGCGATGGCCAGTAGGGCTTCAAACCACGTGCCTGCCCGCTTGGGGCGAAGGTGACGTCCGGCTGGACGGTCAATCCCTGAGCCGCTCCAGCGGCGCGGTTGATAAGCCATTGGTGCATGTTGATAGTGGGCGCGACCTGCTGTCCGTTTGTCTCATAAGGGGTTTGCAGCATCGACTGGCGGATGCCAAACGTGAGCGTAAAGTTCGGCTGTAGACGCCAGGCATCCTGCACAAAGTATTCGAACTCATTCGTCTTGTAATGGCGGTTCACAAACGCGCCATCGCCCAAGAGATTACCCGTTGCTCCGTTGCCGGACACGCCATAGTTGAATTGCCCGGACACAGACGGGACTATCCCGCTGAGGGCCGCAACAGCGATGTTGTAAGAGTTGTTAAAGCCGGTATCCACGCCCGGATAGCCGAAAGCGGCTGGGTCAAAGCTACCGCCGGTATTCGCAATTGCGCCACCGCCCGCGATCCAGTATTCGTTAGTGCTGGCGTCGTTGTAGCTGGAGGCATCCGAGCTGCGATTATTGAAGATCAGTCGGTAATTTACGCCAAAGCTAAGGCTATGTGAGCCCTTGCTCCAGGTGAATGTATCGACGATATTGTGTACCGGGACATTCACGATTGTGGAACGGTTTTGCGCGGTCGCCTGGTCCATGAACCGGAACTTCACGTAGTCGCCTACGCCGATGCCGCGATTTGCATTGCCCTGGCGGACATATCCATAGCGCAGATCGTTAATCATGTTCGCATTCAGCGTCCAATCCCATCCGGCCGCAAGTCCCTTAGTGTTGTCGGCGAGGAAACTGGAAGGAGGTGCGCCAGGGTATTGCAGAATGTCGGCCTGGGTGTCCTTCTGCAAATTCCCACGGACGAACAAATGGTGGCGGGTGTTGAGCTGATAATCCAGTTTTGCGATCGAAGTATTCAGTGTGCCCGGATAGGGCGAGGAGAAAGTAAATGAACCCAGGTTGAGGCCATCGCCTTGTGCAAGTCCGTTGGCCGTTGGATACAGACTGAAGTAGTCGAGTACATTCGGATCGACACCGGGTCCCCACGGGCAGGTGCCGTTGGCTCCGCAATTCGGATCCATGGTAGCTATCTGGGCTGGGCTTAGCGTAACCACCGTGCCATTGCTCGTATATTTGACGTCCCCTGCCTTGAAGGAAGCTGTAGGCACGGTTCGCGTAACCTGCTTATTTTCCGCCGTCCGTTGGCCTTCGTAATTTCCGAAGAAGAACAGCTTGTTTTTTACAATTGGGCCACCTACCCAGGCACCAAAGGTATTCCGGATCAACTTGCCCGGGCGATTCGGTTCTCCCGAAGATATTTGCGCGGCCTTGTTGAACCAGTCGTTGGCGTTGCCCAGGCCGGTGCGGTTGTACTCGTAGAGGCTGCCATGGAATGCATTCGTGCCGGAGCGGGTGACGATGGCCACCTGCGCACCGGAGGAGCGTCCCGAGTCCGCGTTCGAGTTGGTAGTAGCAACGCGGTATTCCTCGGTGGAATCAAGCGTCGGACGAAGAACACCTGTAAATGCGAGTCCCTGCTCCTGGTTGTTGTCGTCCAGGCCGTCGAGCGTGACGTTCGTCTGGTCAGAACGTGCACCATTAACCGACCCAGAGCGACTGTCGCTCTGCTGGTCTCCCGCCCGGCCCAGGTAGAGCACACCCGGTTGGAGGCTAAGCAGGTCCGGCACGTTGCGGCCTTCTGAGGGGAGAGCTTGAATCTGCTGGCTGTTGAAGGCGTTGCCGATGGTGGCGTCGATATCGTTGAGTGTCTGCGCCTCGGCACTTACATTAACCGTCTGCGAGGACTGCACGACGCCTAGCTGGAAGTTGACCGTAGCGGGCTGATTGACGAGAAGCTGCGCCTGCTTGGTTAACGGTCCGAAACCCGGAGCCGCCACAGTAATGGTGTACGTAGCGGGAGCGAGCTGGGGGAACTGAAAGAGGCCGGAGTTGTCGGATGTACCGGTGAGCGCGGCATTTGTGGCGAGATTCCGCAGTGTGACCTGCGCATTCGGAATGAGCGCTCCCGAGGCATCTGTAACAGTGCCGCGCACGGATGTAGAGCTGGTTTGCGCCAGCAGCGGCACAGCAGAGATGAGAAACACGAATAGCGCGAGTCTGAGCGAACGCATGGGACAGCCTCCAAGAAGAACCACATCCAAAGCAGCCGGCGGTCCACTTTGCGTACTGCGGAACCTGCCGGGACAGACAACCGGATCAGACACCTGGTCAGGCAAAAACCTTTCAATCGTGGAAAGGTTTGCGGGAGGCTTGATTATGGCGCACCGGTTGGAGCCAGAGCAAGCAGCTGGGTGCGGAAGGTGGAAAATCCGGTGCAGGACCACGCATTGGCAGCACCTGAAGCAGTTTGTGGAGGGCCGGTCATGGATACAGCAGCGTACGTTGCCATCCTCCTGCGATGCGCGTATATACGATGCGATCGTGCAGCCGGTCCGGCCGGCCGCGCCAGAACTCTATCGTCTCCGCGTGGACGGCAAATCCGGTCCAGTAAGGCGGACGCGGCACCTCGTCGGGATACTGACGGGCCATCTGCGAAGCGCGCGATTCGAGCAGTGCGCGATCGGCGAGTGGGCGCGATTGCATGGAAGCGAGTGCCCCAAGCCGGCTCCCACGTGGCCGGCTCTGAAAGTAAGCGTCCGCCTGCTGTGGTGAGACCTCGGAGACTGCTCCCTCTATGCGGACCTGCCGGCGCAGCGACTTCCAGTGGAAGCACAGCGCCGCATGCGGATTAGCGGCGAGTTCCAGGCCCTTGCGGCTCTCCGTGTTGGTATAGAACAGGAACGAGGCGTCCACGGTGATCTCCTTCAGCAGCACCATCCGGACCGCTGGCAGGCCTGCAGGAGTGGAGGTCGCCAGTGCCATGGCTTCCGGATCGTTCGGCTCAGCCAGTCGTGCCTCTGCAAACCAGGCGTGAAAGCAGGGAAGCGGATCGGCTGCTTCCGGCGAAAAGGGGTCCGAGTTCGCGAGGATGTCCACAGCACAAGTATTGTCGAGAGGAGGGCTCCACGGCTAGCCGTACCTCGGAGATCGGCCGCAGCCAGAGTTTTTGTAGAGAAAGGTAACATTAAACATTAATGGATACGAGTAACCCGATTGATCTGCGCAGCGACACCGTGACCAAACCGACGGAGTCGATGCGCCGGGCCATGAGCCAGGCCGAGGTTGGCGACGATGTCTATGGGGAGGACCCCACAGTAAACCGGCTGGAAAAGCGGGCGGCCGAGATATTCCAAAAGGAAGCAGCGCTCTTCGTGCCTACGGGCACTATGGGCAACCAGATAGCCGTGCGGATGCAGACGCAGCACGGGCAGGAAGTGATCTGCGAGCGGCGGGCCCACGTAGTGGATTGGGAGATGGCGATGGTCTCCGCCTTCAGCGGCTGTCAGTTGCGGCAGGTGGAGGGCGAGCGCGGCGTGCTGCGGTGGGAGCGGATCGCGGCGGCGATCGCCCCGCCCATCTACTACCGCGCGCAGACCGGACTCATCATGCTGGAAAACACACACAACATGGCCGGCGGGACCATTACACCGCCGGCGCTCCTTGAAGAGGTGTGGACTGGCGCGGCGGAACGCGGCCTGTCGGTGCATCTCGATGGCGCTCGTGTATTCAATGCGGCGGCGGCCCTCGACGTGCCTGTGGCGGCACTGGTCCGCGGCTGCGCAACGGTGATGTTTTGTCTTAGCAAAGGGCTGTGCGCGCCGGTCGGTTCATTGCTGGTTGGCTCGCGCGCGCTGATCGATCGCGGCCGCTCCATCCGCAAGATGCTGGGCGGAGGCATGCGGCAGGCCGGCGTGCTGGCAGCGGCCGGCTTGATTGCGCTGGAAGAGATGCCCGCGCGCCTCAAGGACGATCACGCCAATGCTCGCTGGATGGCCGAGCAAATCGCCGCGATTCCGGGCTGCGTGCTTGATCTGGAGACGGTGCAGACAAACATTGTCATATTTCGCGCGATCCACAGACCCGCAGCGGAAACGATAGCGGACCTCAAGCGGCAAGGCATCCTATGCGGAACCGCCGGTCCGGAGGAGGTGCGGTTCGTCACCCATCGCGACGTGGACCGCGCCGCATGTGAGCGAGCTGTATCCGTCCTTCGCGCTGTCCTGCGGCAGGCGGAAAACTCCGCTTGATCCGCCGGTTTTCGAAGCAGGTACACCGCGTGGGACGTCGCCGGAAATCACAATGCGGTCAGATATAATACAGCTACTATGCCTAAGTACTCGATCGTCGTCCCATTCCACAATGAGGAAGAGAACGTCACAGCTCTCTACGACCGTTTGAAAGCGGTGATGGAGACGGTCGGCGACAGTTTTGAGCTGGTGCTGGTGGACGATGGATCAAGCGACCGCAGCTACAAGCTGCTGGAGGAGATTGCCGCGGTAGACAGCCGCGTACTGGTGGTGAAGCTCCGGCGCAACTTCGGGCAAACCTCCGCTCTGGCCGCTGGCTTCGACCATGCGCAGGGAGATTTCATTCTGGCCATGGACGGCGACCTGCAGCACGATCCGGAGGAAGTTCCGAACTTCCTGGCCAAACTGGAAGAGGGCTACGACGTAGTGAGCGGCTGGCGCAAGGAGCGCATTGACAACTTTGTGATGCGGCGCTTCCCATCGCGCTGCGCGAACTGGCTTATGGCGAAGCTGAGCGGCGTCGACATCCATGACTTTGGCACGACATTCAAGGCATATCGTCGCGAGGTGATCCACAATATTCCGCTCTATGGCGAGATGCATCGCTTCATTCCCGCGCTCGCCTCCTGGTATGGCGCCAGCATCTGCGAAATTCCGATCAAGAACGTCAACCGCGAGCGCGGCAAGAGCCACTACGGTATCTCCCGCACCTTCCGCGTCTTCTTCGACCTGCTGACGATCCGGTTCTTGCTGAAGTACATGTCGCGCCCGCTGCACTTTTTCGGCACACTTGGTTCGCTCGCAATTTTGCTTGGGGGCGGAATTTCCATGTTTCTGGCCGCGCTGAAGCTGCTAACGCACCAGCATGTAATGGACCAGCACGGACCCCTCTTTGTCGTTGCCGGCGTATTGATCTTGGCCGGCATCCAGATGCTGGCGATTGGCTTACTGGGCGAATTGCAGGTGCGGCATTATCACACCTCGCAGCAGCGCGCGCCCTACACCATCGACCGCCTCGTCCGGTTGCGGTCGCCGGAAGAGCCCAGTATGTTGCGCGAAGGATAAGAGCGGCCGGTACAGATTGCGATGTGAAAGGACGCCCAGCGGCGTCCTTTCTTTTTTAACTGGTTTGCTGGCATGGATGGTCGCGCATGCTGCGTCCTGGGGCAAAGCACAGATGCAGTCTTGCGGCGAAATCGATGTTCACCCAGCCGTTGCTTGAGAGAACGGCTGCGTTCGCACTCCCGTCCTGCCTTAAACTGTTTGTGCTTTTGCCATAGCCAGTAACCTCTTCACTTCCCGCCGAGGGCAGCACGATGACATCGACGATTTTGTATCTTCTTTGCATATTGATCGGGGGCGTCAGCGGTCTGCGCTCATTGACCGGGATTGCGATTGTCGCCATCGTCGCGCAACGAGGCTGGCCGCATCTGGGCTGGCTGCACCTGGGCGGTACAGGGCTGGGCTTCCTGGCAAAGCCGGTTGCCATGTACATCTTCGTGCTGCTGGCGATCGGGGAACTCATTGCTGACAAGCTGCCGGTTGTCCCTTCGCGCATTCAGGCTGGTCCGCTGGCGGCGCGCTTTCTTCTGGGAGCGCTCTGCGGCAGCGCACTTGCAGTAGCCGCAGGACTGCCGTGGATCTTCCCGGCAGCGATCGGCGGAATCTGTGCTGTGCTGGGAGCCTACGCCGGCTATTGGCTGCGCAGCACCATTACAAGCCGCGGCGTGAAGGACTTCGCCGTAGCGCTCATGGAAGACGCGACTGCGATTCTGCTGGCGCTCTTCGCTGTATCGCGCTTCTAAACCTATCTTTAAAGATCGCGAAGAAGGACGGCGCCATGGCGGAACGATACGATGTGTTGATTCTGGGTTCAGGGCAGGCGGGCAATCCGCTGGCGTCCGACTTTGTGAAGGCCGGCAAACGTGTCGCGTTGATCGAACGTGCGGAGGTCGCCGGCACCTGCATCAATTACGGCTGCACGCCGACCAAGACGATGGTGGCCAGCGCACAGCGCGCATGGAAGGCGCGGCACGCGGCAGAGCTAGGCATTGAATTCGGCTCCGTGCGCGTGAACATGGAGCAAATTCGCGCGCGCAAGCGGAGGATCGTCGAGCAGTTCCGCACATCGAACGAGAAACGCTTCGCCGGCGGGCAGCCGGAGTTGGTGCGCGGGGAAGCGCGTTTTGTGGCGCCGAAGGAGATCGCCGTTGCGTTGAAGGAAGGCGGCGAGCGCCGGCTGACCGCGGAGACAATCGTGATCAATACGGGCGATCATCCGACGGTGCCCAGGCTGGAAGGCCTCGACGGCGTGCCGTACCTCGACAACGTGAGCCTGATGGAGCTTGACACCGTGCCCGAGCACCTCATGATTCTCGGGGGCGGCTACGAAGCGGTCGAATTCGGGCAGATGTTTCGCCGCTTCGGCAGCGAGGTCACGCTGATCGAGCGCGGGAAGCACCTGCTGGGCCGCGAGGACGAGGATGTTTCCGGAGGGGTGGAAGCCATTCTGCGTGAAGATGGGCTGAAAATTGAGACCGGCGCGAACGCGATCCGGGTAGATGAGCGCGCTGCCGCTATAACGGTCCATCTGGAAGATGGCAGAAGCATATCCGGATCGCACCTCTTTGTTGCGGTGGGGCGTTCGCCAAACACAAAGGAGCTCGAACTCTCCGCTGCCGGTGTGGAAACAGATGGACACGGCTATGTGAGGGTAGACGAAGAGCTGCGTACGAATGTGCCGGGAATTTATGCAGCGGGCGACGTGAAGGGTGGGCCCGCGTTTACACATGTTTCCTATGACGATTACCGCATTCTGCGCGATAACCTGATCCTCGATACCCGCATGGGGGGCAAAAGCCGCCGAAAAACGACCGATCGCATGACGGTCTACGTCGTGTATATGGACCCGCAACTCGGCCGCATCGGCATGACCGAGGCGGAAGCACGCAAAAGCAAACGCAAAATCAAAGTAGCGCGCATGGCAGTCTCGTCGATCGCGCGTGCGATTGAGACCGGCGAGACGCGGGGAATGTTGAAGGCAATTGTCGATGCGGATTCTGAGGAGATTCTCGGCGCGGCCGTTCTTGCGCCCGAAGGCGGCGAATTGATGAGCATGTTCGAACTCGCGATGATGGGAAAGCTGCGCTACAGCACGCTCGAAGACGCAGTTTTTGCGCATCCGGCATACGCAGAGTCGCTCAATACGTTGTGGGGTCACTTTGAGAAATGACTTCGCGCATGGCGGCGAATGCCTTGGAAGGCGAACGCTCCGCAGTGAATCTGCATCTTTGGTAGGAACGGGCGGAGCGCAGCGCTCCGCGTGCGAGAGACGAAAAGATGGAGACAACGACCAACAAGATGGCAACTGAGACCGCCACATCCACGAAGAAGAACACGTCCAAGAAATCAGCAAGCGCAAACAAGCGCGAAACCCAGCCAGCAGTAGGGCAAGCCTCCGCAGCAGCGTCCACAAAGCCAGTGAATGGCCGAAGCCGGGTGGTGATCGAAGGTGTAACGCCGCAGATCGACGGCGCTCGCTTTGCTGTCAAGCGCGTCGTCGGTGATCAGATCCGCGTGGAGGCGGATGTCTTCGGCGATGGACACGACCTGGTGCGGGCCCATCTGCTGTACCGGCACATAAGCGATGCCGAGTGGCAGGCGGAAGAGATGAAGGCCCTCGGCAACGACCGCTGGACAGCAAGTTTTCCGTTGGAGCGGCAGGGCTTTTATGAGTACACGGTTGCGGGTGAAGTGGACCACTTTCTTACCTGGCGCTCGGAGCTGAAGAAGCGGCAGGATGCAGCGCAGGACCTGGACCTGCCGATGAAGACGGGCGCATTGCTGATCGAAGCGACGGCGAAACGCGCAGCAAAAGAGGATGCAGCACGGCTGCGGACATTTGCGGCGGAGGTGCGTGCGGGCTCCGTAGACGCGGCTTTCGACGACAGCCTGCTCGAATTCGAGAAGCGTTATTCGGATACCGGGATGCAGACGCGCTACGAACGCACCCTGCGCATCTGGGTGGATCGCGAGCGAGCGCGGTTTTCCAGCTGGTATGAATTATTCCCGCGCTCTTGGGGAAAACCAGGCCAGCATGGCACGCTGCGCGATGTCGCAGCGCAACTCGACTACGTCGCAGACATGGGTTTCGACGTACTCTATCTGCCGCCCATCCACCCCGTTGGCCGAAGCTTTCGCAAGGGCAAGAACAACACGACCGATGCGAAGGCCGGCGATGTAGGCAGTCCATGGGCGATCGGCGCTAAGGAGGGCGGTCATCTTGCCATCCTGCCGGAGCTGGGAAGCTTCAACGACCTTGAATATCTAATTGAGCAGCTTCGCGCGCGAAAAATGGAGCTGGCGATGGACATTGCCTTCCAGTGCGCGCCCGACCATCCCTGGGTAACAGAGCATCCTGAGTGGTTCAAGAAGCGTGCCGACGGATCGATCCAGTACGCGGAGAACCCACCGAAGAAATATCAGGACATTTATCCGCTGGATTTCGAATCGAGCGACTGGCAGGGGCTGTGGGATGCGCTGAAAGAAGTCTTCGTATTCTGGGCAGAGAAGGATGTGCGCATCTTCCGTGTCGACAACCCGCACACCAAGGCGTTTTCTTTCTGGGAGTGGGTCATCGCCGAAGTGCAGAACTTGTATCCGGACGCCATCTTCCTGGCCGAGGCATTCACCCGGCCGCGCGTGATGGAGCGGCTGGCGAAACTCGGCTTCACCCAGAGCTATACCTACTTCACCTGGCGCAACACGAAGGCTGAGCTGACCGAGTACATGACAGAGCTCACTAAGACGAGTGTCGCGGAGTATATGCGGCCGAATTTCTGGCCGAATACGCCCGACATTCTGCCCTTTGGACTACAGACCGGAGGCCCGAACGCGTTCAAGAGCCGTTTGGTGCTGGCCGCGACGCTCTCATCGAACTATGGAATGTACGGTCCCGCGTTTGAGCTTGGCGAAAATGCCCGCTTCAAGGAGGGCAGCGAGGAATATCTGAACAGCGAAAAATATGAGATCAAACCCTGGAACCGTGATGCCCCGAACTCGCTGCGGCCGCTGATCGCACGTCTCAATCAGGCCCGGCGGGCTCATCCTGCGCTCCAACGCAATGAGAACCTGGCCTTCCATTTCGCCGACAACCCGCAGATCATTGCGTATAGTAAGGCGACCGCCGATCGAGCAGACGTGGTGCTGACCATCGTGAGTCTCGATCCGGTGAATGCGCAGGCTGGATTTATTACCCTCGATCTGGGTGCGCTTGGACTCAGGGATGGAGCGACTTTTGAAGTCTTCGATGCATTGGCAAACCGCGGCTATCGCTGGCAGGGATCGCGGAACTATGTCGAGCTGCGACCCTACGACGTGCCGGCCCACGTCTTCCACGTGCGCAGATAGCAGCGCCTTTCATACGAGGAGAGGGCATTGAAAACACCGGGCAGCATGTCGGACCCCTTGTGGTTCAAGGATGCCATCATCTACGAACTGCACGTCCGGGCCTTCATGGACAGCAACAACGATGGCATCGGCGACTTTCCCGGCCTGATGCAAAAGCTGGATTACATACAGGACCTGGGGGTTACGTGCCTGTGGCTGTTGCCGTTTTTCCCTTCGCCACTGCGCGATGACGGCTACGATATTTCGAACTACCTGAACGTAAACCCGAGCTACGGGACCCTCGACGATTTCAAGGCATTCCTGGCCGCCGCGCACGATCGTGGCCTGCAAGTGATGGTGGAACTGGTGGTGAACCATACCTCGGACCAACATCCGTGGTTCGAGCGGGCTCGTCGCGCGCCCAAAGGATCGCCGGAGCGTGAATATTACGTCTGGAGCGATACGGACCAGCTCTACAAAGACGCGCGCATCATCTTTACTGATACCGAGAAATCGAACTGGACCTGGGACCCTGTCGCGGAACAGTACTACTGGCATCGTTTCTTCTCGCACCAGCCGGACTTGAACTACGACAGCCCGCTGGTCATGGAAGAAGTGCTGAATATCATGCGCTACTGGCTGGACATGGGCGTCGACGGCCTGCGCACGGACGCAATCCCGTACCTGGTGGAGCGCGACGGCACCAACTGCGAGAACTTACCTGAAACGCACGCGGTCATGAAGAAGATTCGTGCGGAGATCGACAAGGACTATGAAGGCCGTCTGATCCTGGCCGAGGCAAACCAGTGGCCCGCCGATGTTCGTCCTTACTTCGGCGATGGCGATGAATGCCACATGGCCTTCCATTTTCCGCTCATGCCCCGCATGTACATGGCTCTGCGCCAGGAGGACGCGCTGCCCATCACCGAGATCATGGCGCAAACCCCGGACATTCCGGAGAACTGCCAGTGGGGCATTTTCCTGCGCAACCACGATGAGCTGACGCTGGAAATGGTGAGCGATGAAGAGCGCGACTACATGTACTTCGCCTACAGTGCCGATCCGCGCATGCGCATCAACATCGGCATCCGGCGGCGGCTTGCACCGCTGGTCGACAACAATCGCCGGCGCATTGAGCTGCTTAACAGCCTGCTCTTCTCGTTTCCGGGCACGCCGATTCTCTACTACGGCGATGAGATCGGCATGGGCGACAACATTTACCTCGGCGACCGCAACGGGGTCCGCACGCCCATGCAGTGGACTGCGGATCGCAATGCAGGTTTCAGCCGCGCCGTCCCGGCCAAGCTGTTTTCGCCGCTGGTCATGGATCCGGTCTGGGGCTATGAGGCGATCAACGTAGAAGCGCAGCAGAGTGATCCTTCCAGCCTGCTGAACTGGATGCGCAACATGATCGCGTTACGCAAGCTCTTCCGCGTTTTCGGCCGGGGCTCGCTCAAGTTCCTGCATCCGTCCAACCGCAAGGTGCTTGCGTATGTGCGGGAGGATGGCGACGAGCGCGTGCTGTGCGTGGCCAACCTCTCGCGCTTTCCGCAGCCGGCGCAACTGGATCTTTCCGAATACGCCGGGCTACGCCCCGTGGAGATGCTCGGCTATGTCGAGTTCCCGAAGATCGAGAAGACGCTCTACTCCATCACGTTGAACCAGTATGGATTTCTGTGGCTGGAGCTGCAGGGCGAACTGGAGCCGGAAGAGCCGGAGGCTCCCGTCGATACCGGGCTGCGGCTGCAGCATGCGGCGGACTGGAAGGCAGTGCTCGCCGGCGCGGCGCGCGATCGGCTGGAGCAGGAGTGGTTGCCGGCATTTCTGCCAAAGCAGCGCTGGTTCGGCGCCAAGTCAAGGCAGATCGCTACGACCGCAGTTGCGGATTGGGGGCAGATGGGTGACCACGCGCTGGTGCTGGTGGAAGTTTCATATACCGGCGGCGACCGCGATATGTATTTCGTTCCCCTTGGAATTACCATTGGCGGGGCAGCAGAAAGCATCTTCCGGAGCCACGGCGCTGCAGTTCTGGCTGCCGTTGCGACACCCGAGGGAACCGGGTACCTGCACGATGCCATGTTCGACGATGAAGCCGCCCGCGAATTTCTCTCGCTGATCGGCAACGCGCACGAGCTCACGATGCAGCGCGGCACGACCATCGGTGTCCCCAGCGCGAGCTTCGCGGAGTTGCGCGGCGAAGATCTCCTGGAGCCGCGTCGTGGATCGGCGGAGCAGAGCAATACGTCTATCCTCTTTGGGAGCCGCCTGATCCTCAAAGTCTTTCGCCGCCAGCAGCCCGGGCCTAATCCTGATATGGAGATCGGCCGCTATCTCGCCGAGCACAGTGGATTCCGCGCCATTGCTCCGTTCGCCGGGGCGCTGGAGTATCGCCCGCAGACACCGGCGGCCGAGGAAAGTACAAGCTCCACACTCGCTTTGTTGCAGGGACTGGTGCCCAACGAAGGTGATGGCTGGGAATGGACGTTGGAGGAGTTGCAGCGATATTTCGAGCTGGTCTCTGTTGTCACGCTGCCCGAGAACCACTATCCTCGCGCGAACGTCTCCCTGACCGCCTTGAGCGAGCATCCTGAGAGCGACTGGACGCGCGAGTATGTAGGAACCTATCTGGATGCCGCGGCGCTGCTGGGACGCCGCACCGCGGAGATGCACCTGGCGCTCGGCCAGCCAACAAAGGATGGCGCCTTCGTGCCGGAGACGATGACCGAAGAGGACCTGTCGCTCCTGCGTAAGGACCTGTCGGAGCATGCCAGCGCCGCTTTCGACGCATTGCGGCAGAGCCTTTCGCGCCTGCCGGCAGACGTGGAAGAGATGAGCGGCCTGGTGCTGAGCCGCCGCCGGCTTGTGGCGGAGCGGCTGGAACGTGTTGGCGAGTTGAAGTCCGCGGGGCAACGCACCCGCGTGCATGGGGATTACCATCTCGGACAGGTGCTTCGCTCGCGCGGCGACTTCGTCATTCTGGATTTCGAGGGCGAGCCGGCGCGATCGCTGGCCGAGCGCAGAGCCAGGCAGTCGCCGATGAAGGATGTTGCCGGTATGTTGCGGTCATTCAGTTACGCTGCGTACTCCGGGCTGATGCGTGTGCTGACGCGCAGGCCCGGCGATGCAGAGCGGCTGGAGCCCTGGGCACGTGTATGGGAACAGGCTACGTGCAGCGCGTTTCTCCGCGCCTACCGGCTTACCATGAAAGCTGCCGGCGGCCTACTGGTACCCGCCGATGCAGAAGCGTTTGAGCAGTTGCTGGAGATTTACGTGCTCGATAAGGCACTCTACGAACTGATGTACGAACTCAACAATCGACCGGCATGGGTGCGGATTCCGCTGGCGGGCATTCTTGCTCTGCCGCTGCGTTGACGATGATGTAAGGAAACAGGCCTATGGCAAAGGTAGAAGACGCACAGGAGACGGCAGCCGAAAGCCAGAGCGCTCCACAGGCAGATCTGGTGGTGGGCCTGCCCGGCTTGGTGGACGTCGCGCATGTCAGAAGCGTGGCTACGCAGTGGAGCGGCATCGGCCGCCGCATCACGGTGGTGCATCCCTGCGTGCCGGGCATGGGCGAGGCTTTGGAAAAATTGGGAGAAGCGGGCGATGTGCGGCTGGTGGCAAAAGAGATCGCCGCCGTTGCCACTTCGAGCGCGCCATGGCTGGGCCAGCCTCCGGTCTATGCCGCATTGCTGGGTGAAGCCGAGTCGCTGGGCGCAAAGGCGTGCGTCATCCTGAACCCCGATCTCGCAGCATTTACCCCGGCCGCGGTGGATGCGTTAGCGCGGCCGCTGCTTGAAAACGGCTGTGATCTCACCATGCCGCTCTATCAGGCCGGGCGCTTTGACGGGCTGCTGAACCAGGCCATTCTGGCTCCGCTCACGCGTGCGCTGTACGGCAAGCGTGTGCGCTATCCGCTGGCGCAGGATTTCGCAGTTTCCGCGGCGTTCCTGCCCGGGCTGCGGCAGAGCATCAGCACCACGGCGGCCGCCCAGGGACTGCTGTGGCCCGCCACTGAAGCTGTGGTGCGCGACAAGAAAGTCTGCCAGGTATTTCTGCCGGCACATCACGAGTACGCCGCGTCGGGCATGGATCTTCCCACGCTGTTGCAACTAATCGTGGCGCCATTGTTTGCGGACGTGGAGCGCCACGCGAGCCTCTGGCAACGCATTCGCGGCTCCCACTCCATCACCGAAGCCGGCGGTGGAGAGTCCGTCCAGACCGAGACCGGCACGGAGACCTCGCCGGATCCGCACCCGATGGTAGACGCCTTCCAGCTCGGCCAGCGCAATCTGCAGGAGGTCTGGTCCCTGGTGCTGCCCCCCGTGACACTGCTCGAGTTGAAAAAGCTGAGCCGCCAGCCGCTGGAGAGCTTCCGCATGGCGGATGCCCTGTGGGCACGCATTGTTTACGATTTTGCGCTGGCGTATCGCCTGCGCACACTCGGCCGTGGCCATCTGTTGGGCGCCATGGCGCCGCTCTACCTGGGCTGGGTCGGCTCGCGTGTTCTGGAACTGCAGAGCGCGGCGTCTGCCACGGCACGTCAGGAGCAACTGGAGCGCGTCTTCGAACAAAACAAGCCGTACCTGGTGCAGCGCTGGCGCTGGCCGGACCGTTTCAATCCTTAGCGCCGCCACGGAAAGAATTGCGCGGAGAAATTGGAGGAACGATCGATGTGGAACCAAGTTGGCCATACGCTGAGCAACTCGATGGCGCAGGCAATGGGGCGCTTCGCTTCATTGTTGCCGGGCATTCTAGCCTTTTTGCTGGCGGTGCTGCTCTTCTCGCTCCTCGGCTTGCTGCTGGCCTGGATCGTGCAGCGCATTCTGGTCTCGTTGCACTTCGATGAGAAACTTGGCCGTGGCGCCGATGCGGTCACCGAATGGTCGCCGCACCAGACACCGGCGCGGCTGGCCTCGCGGCTGGTGTTTTGGATTTTCGTAGTGATCGGCATCGCCGTCGGCGCGGATGCCTTCGGCGCGTCGTCGAACTCCACGATTGCGGTGGGACTGCTCGCCTATCTGCCGAAACTGATTGGCGCCGGAGTCATCCTGCTGGTGGGCAACATCGTGGCGCGGTTCCTCTCGCGTGGCGTCCTTATCGGCGCGGTGAACATGAACTTGCAGTACGCGCGCCTCCTGAGCCTTGGTGTGAAGTGGCTGGTCCTGGTGTTGACGACAGCCATGGCGCTGGATCATCTCGAAATCGGCGAGAAGATCGTCGATCTCGCCTTCGGCATTCTTTTCGGCGGCATTGTGCTGACGCTGTCGCTTTCTGTGGGGCTGGGCTCGCGCGATATCGTCTTCCGCTCTATCGAGCGCGAGACCATGCGCGCCTCCGGAGCGCCCGCCGCGCAGGAAGAAGAGCAATTGCGGCACTTCTAAAGCGCATCAGCTATGGCCCAGAACTGGATGCGGCTCGTACGGCTCTTCCATCGCCCGGATCTCCTCCGGCGTCAGTTTGACCTCCAGGGCGCGCAACGCATCTTCCAGATGCTGCAGCTTGCTCGCGCCGATGATTGGCGCCGTCACGCTCGGTTGCGCCAGCACCCAGGCCAGCGCGACCTGCGCATTGTTCACGCCCCGTTTCTGCGCGATCTCCGTAACGCGATCTACAACCGTGAAGTCCGAGTCTTTGTAATAAAGGCCCTGCGCATACTCGTCGGTCTTTGCACGGAGGGTGTCTCCGAAGCCTTCGTTGCGCTTGCGGCTGCCGGTAAGAAACCCACGCGCCAGCGGACTCCAAGGGATCATTCCTATTTTTTCCGACCGGCATAGCGGGATCATCTCGCGCTCTTCCTCACGGTAAACCAGGTTGTAATGGTTCTGCATGCTGACGAAGCGCGCGAGGCCGTTCTGGCGCGAGAACTCCAGCATCTTGAGGAACTGCCAGGAATACATGGAGGAAGCGCCTATGTAGAGGGCCTTGCCGGCGCGGACCACTGCGTCCAGCGCCTCCATCGTCTCTTCGATCGGGGTCTCCGGATCGAAGCGGTGGATTTGATAAAGGTCCACGTAGTCGGTTCCGAGCCGACGCAGGCTGGCGTCGATCGAGTGCAGGATGTGTTTGCGCGACAGGCCGCGGTCGTTGGGATCGTCGCTCATCTTATTGAAGACCTTGGTGGCGATTACCAGCTTGTCGCGGCCCGTGCCGAATTGCTTCAGCGCCTTGCCGGTGATCTCTTCGCTGGCGCCCACTGAGTACATATCAGCGGTATCGAAGAAGTTGATCCCCGCCTCCAGCGCGCGGCGGAAGAAGGGAAGCGAGTCCTCTTCTTCCAGCACCCATTCCCGCCACTGCTTTGAGCCGTAGGTCATCGCTCCAAGGCAAATCCGCGAGACCTTCAATCCCGTGGAACCGAGATTCACGTATTCCATACACACTCCTGATCCTTTGATTGTCTTGGATGCTTCTACGGCTCTTAGCCTCGCCGACCGGCAGCAAAAGGCGCAACGCTCGCCCGGACGTCCAAGAAAAGGAAAGCCTACGCGATGCTGACCTCGGTATAGGTACCCATCACGTCGCGCAGGGCTGCACATATCTCGCCAACCGTGGCGTAAGCGCGCACGCAATCCAGGATGCAGGGCATCGTATTGGCGGAAGAGATTTGGCCACGGCTGGCGCCGGGTTCTTCCGCCGCCGCTGCTCGCAACGCCTTCAGCGTTCGATCGACGCCTTCCTGCGAGCGTTTCGCCCGCAGCCGCTTCAGCTTCGCCGTCTGCTGATCCCGCGCCGTCTCGTCGATGTACAGAATCTCCTGCGGCGTTTCCTGTATGACGTATTCATTCACGCCGACGATGATCTTTTCCTTTTTCTCTACCGCGCGCTGGTAGGTGTAACTGGCTTCCGCAATCTCTTTTTGCGGGAAGCCATGTTCGATCGCCTTCACCATGCCACCCATTGCATCCAGTTTGCGGAAATATTCAAAGCAGCCATCCTCCATGTCCCTGGTCAGCTTCTCGACAAAATACGAGCCGCCCAGCGGATCAACCGTATTCGCCACGCCCGATTCGTACGCCAGAATCTGTTGGGTGCGAAGTGCGATGCGCGCTGCATCTTCCGTAGGCAGCGCGAGAGCCTCATCGAAGCCGTCCGTATGCAGCGATTGCGTGCCGCCGAGAACCGCCGCAAGCGCCTGGATGGCAACGCGCGCGATATTGTTCTTCGGCTGCTGGGCGGTCAGCGAGACGCCGGCGGTCTGGGTGTGAAAGCGCATCCAGGTGGAGCGCGGGTTGTGCGCGCCGAACCGTTCGGTCATGGTGCGATACCAGATGCCGCGCGCCGCTCTATACTTCGCAATCTCCTCGAAGAAGTCATTATGCGCATTGAAGAAAAACGAAAGCCGGGGCGCGAAGTCTTCGACCGCAAGCCCGCGGCGCAGCGCCCATTCCACATACTCCACTCCGTCGTAGAGAGTGAAGGCGAGTTCCTGCAGCGCAGTCGAGCCGGCCTCGCGGATGTGATATCCCGAGATGGAAATCGGATTGAAGCGCGGCGTATGGAGCGCGCCGAACTCGAAGGTATCCACCACCAGCCGCATGGACGGGGCAGGTGGGTATATGTATTCCTTCTGCGCAATGTATTCCTTCAGGATGTCGTTTTGCAGGGTCCCGGAGATCTTCTTCCAGTCCGCACCCTGCTTTTCCGCCACCGCCAGATACATCGCCCAAAGGACCGAGGCAGGCGAGTTGATCGTCATCGACACGGTGACCTTTTCCAGATCGATGCCGGAGAAGAGAAGCTCCATGTCCTCCAGCGAGTCAATGGCTACGCCGCACTTGCCGACCTCGCCTTCGCTCTCCGCATCGTCTGAGTCGTATCCCATCAATGTCGGGAGATCGAAGGCCACCGAGAGGCCGTCGCCGCCCTGCGCCAGCAGATACTTATAACGGAGATTTGTCTCCTCCGGCGTGGCAAAGCCGGAAAATTGCCGCATCGTCCAGAGCTTGCCGCGATAGCCGGTGGGATGAATGCCGCGTGTGTAGGGCGCCGAGCCCGGTATGGGGAGCGCAAAGTTCTGCGGCAAATCGGCTTCCGTGTACAGGCGGTCGATCGGCATGCCGGAGATGGTGGTGAAGCGTGCATTGCCTTCTTCATCGACATTGATGCCGCTACGCGCGCCAATGGGCCTTTCCGGCGCTTTCGCGAGCGCTGGCTCCAGCACGCGCTCCGTCCAGTCACGCTCAGCGGCAGAGGGCTCGCGGGAGGCCGGTGTAACGGTTGCGTGGTCGGGCATGCAGTCTCCTTAGGACAGTGACGCTTGCGAAACTCACAAGCCTAGAAGATCTCAGCCAACTAGAGCAAGCGTCCCGCTGGAAAGACGAAAGCGGTCAGAGAATGTTGACGGCGCGAGCCGCCAGCAATGCGATGGTAGCGAGCGAAATACAGGATTGAAGCATCATCAGCAGCTTGGCCCAGCGCGAGAGCACCGGGACGTCCGTCGGTGAGAAGGCGGTGCTGGTGTTGAACGCGAGAAAAAGATAGTCGACGAACCCGGGGGACCATCCGTTGGCGGGCGAGTCCGGGTCCGAGGCGTCAAGAGTCATCTGCGGAAAGAGAAACGAACCCTCGCCGTGCACCGCGCGGCGGTCGCGCGCATTCGGGCCGCCTGCGTCCAGCCGCCAGTACCACGATGCAAAGATCAAGAATGTTGCTGACCCACAGGACGGCAGAGGAGCGCAGCAGGATGGTTGGCGCGAGCCGGTGCACGGGCAGCGACGCCACCAGTAGCGCCAGCGACCACACCATATCCAGCGTGACGATGCCGGTGATGACAAATCCGAGCCACTGATTGAGCTGATGACGGCGCATCTGCCGCGCCAGGATGGTTGGAACAACAAGGACCGCCACGATCACCAGCGGCACCCACGCCGGACTCGCCGCCAGCGAACGGGGTAGTGCAATTCGTAGGCCCACAATCGCAAAAAGGGCGAGCACTGCAGGCCAGCGCGCCTCCTGGTTGGGGCATGGATTGGTCGAGATAGGCATCGGGGCTTTCGACAACCAGAGTGCAGGAGCGCGCTCGCTCTCGCAAGTACTGCGAGCGGCACGCTACACCGGTGAATGAGGCGCCTGCTCCCACGCCTTCGCATACTTCCAGCTCACATACGCCGAGTGATACAGGTGCAGCAGCAGGCCCTGCCGCCCGTCCAGAAAGCCCGCACGCAGCACATAGTTATAGAAGAAGGTAGCCAGCGGATTGAACAGTACCCCATTCAGAAATCCGGGGAGGCTGCGCCCGTCCCAGCCGCGCGCGGCCGCAATCTCCGCGCCCAGCGTGCTGTAGCGCTGCATGTGATCGAGATATGCGGCGAGGGTGGGATATGCGTCATGCAGCAGGTCGCCATGCAATGTCTGCACGTCGCCTGCGAAGTCCACCGTCTCGTGCACCGGCGTCTCTCGAAATGCGCCATGGCCGCGCGGAAACAGGCGCAGCTTCGCATCCGGATAGTAGCCGCCATGCCGAATCCATCGGCCGAGAAAGAGATTTCGCCGGGGCAGCGCATAGGCAATGTGCGACGGCGGTCTCGCGATCACCGTCTGCATCGACGCCGCAAGCTCCGGGGAAACGCTCTCATCGGCGTCGAGCGACAGCACCCATTCCGAGGTGCAGAGCGACAGTGCATAGTTCTTTTGCGCTGCGAAACCCCGCCATGGCTCCGTGACGAAACGTGCTCCGTACGAATGAGCAATCGACCGGGTCGCATCGCTCGAGCCCGAATCGACCACGACGATCTCGTCCGCCCAGGAAACACTGGCCAGCGTGCGAGCAAGATTTGCTTCCTCGTTCAGCGTGATGATCGCAACGGACAGCGTGGCGCGGCGCGGTGTCTCCATGGGAATCCGCGCTACTCGAGCGACACTGCGCCGCCGTCACCTGCCTCAATGCCAAGATGCTGGTTGATGACGCGCGCCACCACCTGCTTCAGCGTCTCACCTGTCTTTGGCAGCACGAATGCCGCAGCTTCTTCGGACCAGTCCAGCTTGAATGACGTCGAGAGCGCGGAAATCCAGATCTGCCGCACCGGAGCGTTCGGGGTAATGACGAACTTGCCTGCCGGCTCATCGAAGACCACGTTCAGAGCGCCGCTCTGTTCCTCGGCCTCGAAGCCGCCCGCCTCCTCAGACTGAATGAGGCTACGCTTGAGTGCGTCGAGTGCGGCGTCGGCATGTTTGCGGAAGGAGACTTCATCGAGCATGGGCATAGTGTAGAGCAGCGCTTTCGTCGCCGCTCAATTGAGCCGTTGCAGGCGCGCGATCAGCTTCTCGGCCAGGCTTTCGCCGCTCTCCGACCACAACAGCCGGCTGGACACAGGCAGGTTCTTCTGGATCGCCTGCGTTACGTCGACCAGTTTTTGGACGTTTTGCTGAACGCGAGCTGCTGTTTCGGGTTCGAGCGCGACTTCCTCTTGCAGAAACGGCGCATCCGTCCCGAAGTCAATGCGAATCTGGCCGTTCTGCTCGTAACTGCCGTCATCGAAGTCCGGTCCAAAGCCGGTGATGCGGACAATCCGCGGCTCCTGCCGCCATTTTGTATCCAGGCCGCCGCCGGCCTCCGGCACCCACAGATCCCACTTCACTTCGAACTCATAAGCGCAGTCCTCGTGGAGGATCTCCATGGCCTCGGCAACCGCGGTTTCCGGCTGCGCGGCTCCGCTTTCGTCTTCCTCATAGACCCGCTGGTAGACCGGCGCTTCGTTCCATGAAATCGGATATGCCGCTGCCGCGGTGACCATGGATGCGGCACCTGCGGAAGATAGCTGGCGCAGCGTGCCCACAATTGCCGGACCCAATGCGGCAAGACGAAAGTTCGGAAACCAGAGGCTCAGATAGAGTTGATCTGCCACTCAAAGATTGTAGTCTTGGACTTGCCGTCCAGGCATACGCGCGTGCGGCGGTGCTGGCCGCACGGTAACTGCGCCTGCAATCCGAGTGATGGGGTTCGCTCCCCTTGGCCGCTCACGCGTAAAGTTACGGTACCGCAGCGCACAGGAGAGATGAGCGAAGCATGAGGATCACCATAGAGAGGTTGCGCACCTGGATCCTGGTGCTGGCCGGGGTTCTGGTCGCGGCCATCCTCGGTTTCTTTCTCTTCACCCGCTACAGGCTCAGCCACTTCGGCCGTGATCTTCCTGCCCGCCTCGGAGTCAACATCCAGCAGGATGCCAACGGATTTACGTATTCCAAATCCCAGGGCGGCCACACGCTCTTTACGCTGCATGCTTCCAAGGTGATCCAGTACAAGGGCAACGGACGCGCAACTCTGCACAACGTCAGCATTACGCTCTACGGCAAGGATGGATCTCGCAACGACCACGTTTACGGCGATGAATTCGAGTACGACGCCGCCGAAGGCACGGCCCGGGCTCTCGGGCCGGTACATCTCGATGTACAGGCGCCTGCCGGCACACGCGGAACGGCCCCGCAGAATCGGACCGTGCATGCGGAAACCAGCGGACTGGTCTTCAATCAGAAGACCGGCGAGGCTCGCACCGACGCTCCGGTGGCATTTTCCGTAGCCGCTGCAAAGGGAACAGCCGTCGGCGCCGCCTACGACGCCAATGAAGGCGTGCTGATCCTGCAGAAGGATGTCCACTTCACGGCGCAGCTCACGAAAGGTCCATTGGCGCTGGTTGCGGAGCATGCCGAGTTCAACGGCGACACTCGACAGCTTGCCTTGCTGAAGCCAGACGTGCGCTATGCCGGGGAACACAACACTGCGGAGCAGGCGCTGGTCTACTTTCGTCCAGACGGAACGGTCGCAAAAGCGGATGCCAGGGGCCACGTAAACATGCAGGCCGAGCAGGGCCGGGAACTGCACGCCTCGGCCCTGGAAGTCCTGATGGATGCGCATGGCAACACGCAACGGGCCGCGCTTGATGGCGGCCTGCTCTTTTCCGCGAATGAAGGCCCGCACTCCATCCATGGAGATGCGAACTCCGGCATTCTGCAGCTTGGCCCGGATGGCGAGCTCAAGCGCGTAGAGATGCACAACGCGGTCACAGTGGTAGACCAGGAGATCGGGCCGGTGAACGATCCACATGGCTCGGTCACTCGCGAGGTTCGCGGGTCGACGGTGGTCATCGATCTTGTGACTTCGCCGCAAGGTCAGGCGCAGGCGGAGAAGCTGATGGCTTCCGGGAACGCTGTGCTTACGGAGCACACGATCTATTCCGACTCGCCGCCGCAGAACACCGTGATGAAGGGCGATGTGATCGAGGCGACGTTGCGCGAGGGGCGTGCCCTGGATGAGCTACGTGGGCAGGGAAACACCTTCCTGACGAATACGAATCCCAGTGGCGTAAGCCAGACCAGCACCGGGGACACGCTCGATATCACATTTGCGCAGGAGCCCGAGAAAGAAGCGAAGCTAAGACCGAATGACATTCCGCCCAGCCTGATCGAGCGCGCAGTGCAGCGGGGCCATGTGACCATCGTCCAGGTCAAGCCGGGCGCAACGGATAAGAAGCCGTGGCGCAGCCATGCCACCGCAGACATTGCAACCCTCGATGGGCCGCGGCAGATCATTCATTTGGAAGGCTCACCGCGCCTGAACGACGAAGAGGCCGAAATGACGGCGCAGATGATCGATTTCTATCGGCTGAGCGGCGCCGTCACCGCTGACCATGATGTGAAGGTGACCTTTCGTCAAGGTGCCGGCGCGCAAATCCCGGTGCATGCCGTAGCGGAAAAGGTGTTTTTCGATCACGACCGCGATGAAGCGATTCTCTATGGCGGCACGCAGGACGCGCGGCTCTGGCAGGCGGCGAATTCCGTCGCCGCATCGACCATCGTTCTGGACCGGCAGGAGCAGATGCTCATTGCTCCGGAAAAGAATGGCGAGGGTCGCGTGCATGGCGTTTTTGCCGATCCCGGCTCGAAGGCGCAGGGCAGCGAAGCGGTGATCCGCGTGGATGCGAACTCCCTCCAATACTCGGCTGCGGAGCGTCGCGCCACCTTCCAGGGCAACGTGGTCGCGCAACAGGCAAATGGAAGGCTGCGCGCGGATCGAGCCGACCTCTTCATGACGAAGAATGCCGTTGCCGGCGCCGAGGCGCAGCGCGTTCCCAATCCGCGCGGCTCGCTGGACCACATGATTGCCGAAGGCAAGGTGCAGGTGGAGGAAGGTGTGCGCAAGGGTGAAGGGGAGCGCCTGGTCTATACCGCGTCGGATGGGAAATTCGTGCTCTCCGGCCACGCAGGCAGGCCGGCGCACATGGCCGACCCGGAACATGGAACGGTATCAGGAGCGGCTTTGATTTTCACCAATCGCGGTGATAGCGTCGAGGTGGATGGCGGGAACGCCCGCGCTGTGACGGACACACAGGTCCCAAAGTAGCAGCCGGCATGACGAGGCACGTTGCAAAAGCTGCATACCGACGAGATTGCGAAGTCTTACAAGGGGCGCCAGGTTGTCCGTGGCGTCAACCTTGAAATCACGCAGGGTGAGGTTGTCGGCTTGCTCGGTCCGAACGGCGCCGGCAAGACCACCAGCTTCTACATCATCGTGGGCCTGATCGCACCGGATGCCGGCCGGGTCCTGGTCGATGGCGAGGACATCTCGCGCGTGCCCATGTACCTGCGCGCGCGGCGTTATGGCATCAGCTACCTGCCGCAGGAGCCCTCGGTCTTTCGCAAGCTCACGGTGGAAGAAAACATACTAGCGGTGCTGGAAGCGCAGGCCATCTCCTGGGAGATGCGGCGTGCCCGCGCAGAGAAATTGATTGATCAGTTAAACCTGGGCCATATTCGCAAGACACGTGGCTACGCTCTATCCGGCGGGGAACGGCGGCGCGTCGAGATTGCCCGCTGCCTGTGCATCCAGCCCTCTTTTATTCTCCTGGACGAGCCCTTCTCCGGCATTGACCCCATTGCGGTGCTCGACTTGCAGGAGATCATCTTCGATCTCAAGGCGAGCGGCATCGGCGTCCTCATCACCGACCACAACGTCCGTGAGACCCTTTCGGTGACTGATCGCGCCTACATCATCAACGATGGCAAGATCTTCCGGGACGGAACGCCCGACGCCCTGGGCCGCGATCCGGAAGTGCGCCGGGTCTACCTGGGCGAAGGCTTTTCACTGAATTAGTCAACCCGCCTTTCTCCCGGGTCATTACCGCCGGTGCATACCTCAAAAGGAGAGGATGCATCCGGCCGCACAGCCCTGTAAGCTGTAAGCAATTCAGCAACCAAACAGCAGGTGACGATGGCACTTCTCCAACCCAAGCTGAGCCTCAAAGTGGCTCAACGCCAGATATTGACCCCTGGCCTCATGCAGATGGTCAGCGTGCTGGCGCTGAATAAGCTCGAGTTGAAGGAGATGATCCAGTCGGAGATGGCGGAGAACCCGGTCCTCGAAGAGATTGAGGAGAGCGTACCCCTCCTCGACGACGTGGAGGGACGCCAGGCCGAGCGAGAGCGCCCGGTGGAAGAGATCGCGGCATCCGTTGAGACGCCTAAAGAGGAAAAAGATCCCTTTGCGGAGATCGACTTCGGCTCCTACTTTCAGGATTATCTGGATCCCGGCTTTCGCAGCCCGAGCAGCTTCGAGGCCACCGACAAGCCTTCGTTCGAGAACTTTCTCTCCCAGCCGGACACCCTCACCGACCACCTCGCCTGGCAGCTTGGCTCACTCAACATTGCCGCTCCACTGCGCGAGGCCGCCGAGTACATCGTCGGCAACCTGAACGAGGACGGCTACCTGCCCGCAACGGACGAAGAACTGCTCGCCGGCTTTATTCAGCCGCAGGAGTCGAGCGAAGCCCACGAGGCGGCACGAGCCCTGCTGGCGGAAGCGCTGCAGATCGTGCGCTCACTCGATCCCAGCGGCATAGCGGCGTATGACCTCAGAGAGTGCCTGGCTCTCCAAATTCGCCAGCAGGAGCATGAATTCGACCTGATCTTCGGCGAAGCCGACAGCGCAATCGAAGACGAGCCGGATGTCGTCAACCGTCGCGTGCTCTTTCATACGGCAGCGCAGATCGTCGACCATTGCCTGTCCCTGCTGCAGAAGCGCGATCTTACTGCGCTGGCCCGGGCCGTCTCGAAGCCGCAGGAGCATGTACAGCAGGCCGTGGATCTGATCCGCGCGCTTGATCCCCGACCCGGCCAGCGCTACAACCGCGCCGAAGCACGGCTGATTGAGCCGGACGTGGTGTTCGCCAAGCGAGGCGACGAATTCGTCGTTGTGATGAACGAAGAAGACGTCCCTGCGCTCCGGCTCAATCAGGGCTATCGTCGGATGCTGGCGAAGCCGGATACTGACCGTGAGGTCAAAGAGTACGTGAAGGAGCGCTATCGCTCCGCATTGCAATTGATTCGTAACATTGAGCAGCGCAAAAGCACCATCCTGCGCACCTGCGAGGCCATCGTCCGCCGTCAGCCGGAGTTTTTGGAGCGCGGAGTCGACGCTCTGCGGCCGATGATGATCAAGGACGTTGCCGAAGAGATCGGCGTCCATCCCTCCACCGTCAGCCGCGCGGTCTCCAACAAGTACGTGCATACGCCGCAGGGCGTCTTCGAGCTGCGCTTCTTCTTTTCCGAGGCTGCAGGAGGTCCCGAAGGTTCCACCACTCCGCTCATGCTGCTGAAACGCAAGGTGAAAAAGCTTATCGACGAAGAGGATCCTAAAAAGCCCCTCACCGATGACTTCATCGCCGGCGTGCTGCAATCTCAGGGCATACAGGTTACCCGCCGAACAGTCGCTAAGTATCGCGAAGACATGAGGATCCCGAGCACGCACCAGCGCCGCGTGCGATCTTAGGGAATGCACCGCGTCCTCTGGTGTAGGATCATCTCCCTTCACGGGATGTGCATCTTGTTACCTAGGAGGATTGCTTATGCAGGTGGAGTACACCGGTCGTCAGACCGCGATTACCCCTTCACTCCGTCGCCTGGCAGAAGAGGGCCTGGATCGAGTCGGTAAGGTAGTGGGCAGAGGCTGCAGCGCTCACGTCATTCTCAGCGAGGAAAAATACCGGCAAACCGCAGAAGTTACTGTGCAAACCCGCTTTCAGACGATCGTTGGTTTGTGCCAATCGTCTGTGATGGAAACAGCGCTGCGCGACGCGCTGGCCAAGGCCGAAATCCAGGCCATCAAGCATAAAGACAAATTCCGCGCCCGCACGCGCGAGCCCAAGGACGGCAAGACCGCCCATGAGCCCGAGCTCTCGCGTCCCCGCAACAACCGCATCTCGGTGACCGCATTGCCGGACGTGACGGAGCCGATCCTTCCCGCGTCGAAGCTCCCTGCGAAGCAGGCGAACGGAAACGGCAATGGCCGCAAACCGGAGCCCGTGAGAGTACATAGCCCATCGCATGGCATCGCGATTGCCGAGCCGCACGTCGTCCACTGCGACGATTGCGTGGCCGAAAGCTCCATGAGTCTCGACGAGGCAGTCAAGGAATCCGAGCTGCGCGACAAGGACGTATTCGTGTTTCGCGATCCGGGCGGTGATCTGCGGGTCCTGCACCGGCGTCGCGACGGCGTCATGGAGCTGATCGCGCTGCCATATTGACCTCATACATGCGCAGATTCACAAGCGGGCGCCCTGGATGGAGCGCCCGCGCCGTATCGGCCCGCCTTCCCTCGCATCCCGGACAGAATTCGACAAAACCATCCAATGTGAGGAGTAACGATAAAAGAAATGCTTTAGCATGTGGCCATGCCGCGCAAAGACGCACCCCCCGCGAGCCCGCGTCTGGCTCGGACTGCAAAGCACGAGAGCACGCACGCGCCGCACGACGGCCTGCCGCGCGAGCTCGTCATCATCACCGGCCTCTCCGGCTCGGGCAAGGCGTCAGCTCTCAAGACATTTGAGGATCTCGGCTACTATTCCGTCGACAATCTGCCGTTGGACCTGCTTCCGGCATTTGCCGACCTTGTGCGACAGTCTGCGGAGATTCAGCGCGCGGCCCTGGTTGTCGATGTACGCGAGGGCCAGCGCCTCGATAAATTTCCCGAGCTGCTGAGCAAGCTGCGTAAAGTGCTGCCGACACAGGTCTTCTTCCTCGAGGCCTCCGACGCTGTGCTGCTGCGACGTTTTTCCGAGACTCGCCGTCCGCACCCGCTGGGCCGGACTGAGACGGTCGTCAAAGCCATCCATGCTGAGCGGCGCCTGCTTGATCCCATTCGCAAGGTGGCCGACGAGACGGTGGATACCTCGCAGCACAACGTGCATGAGCTGCGCGCCTTCATCCTGAGCAAGTTCCAGCGCGGCAGCCAGACCTCAGCCCAGAACCTCATGGTCTCGTTCGTGAGCTTTGGCTACCGGAATGGCGTCCCGCTCGAGGCCGACCTGGTTTTCGATGTGCGTTTTCTGCCCAATCCGCACTTTATTACTGAGTTCCGCCCCCTGACCGGCAAGCACCCAAAGGTCGCACGATATATCCGGCAGTTCCCGCAGACCGAAGAGTTCCTGGACAAAACCACCGACCTGCTTCTCTTCCTGTTGCCACACTACATCCAGGAAGGGAAGAGCTATCTCACCGTAGGTTTCGGCTGCACCGGTGGCCAGCATCGCTCCGTCATGATCGCCGAAGAGATTCGCAAGCGGCTGGCCAGGGCCGGCTACCGGGTCAAGACCACGCACCGGGACATACCACGCTGACCGCGCAGTGGCTGGTCCGTCTGGCTACAATAGCCGCATGTCTTCGCAACAACCGGCGCGGTGTAGTCCGTCTGAAGCTTCATGGGTCGTAGCTTCGGAGATGCATCGGTGAGCGGATTCCGACGAATCGGACGGCTGCTGTTCTATGTGCGTCGTTATGCCCTGCAGGCGCTTGCGGCAGTCGTGCTGCTCGCGGCGGTCGGCCTTCTGGATGCTTTCCGCGTCCTGCTCGTCGGGCCCATCCTCAAAACGGTGCTCAACCCGCAGTCGCCGGAACACGACCTTAGCCTGTTCAGCGGCCGTTTTCACTTCAGCCTGCAGCAGCTTGTCCCTTCGCATTTCCACAATCCCTGGAACATCGTCGCCTTTGCACTGATCGTGTCGACGGTGTTGAAAGGAGTCTGCGACTACGCCGGCACCTATCTAATCAACTACGCAGGCTTCGGCATGATCATGGACATGCGGGATGACCTGTATCAGGCCATCCTCCGTCGCTCGGTGCAGTTCTTCCAGCGGCACGCCACCGGCACCATCCTGTCCACCGTCATCAATGACATCGAGCGTGTCCAGTTCGCGATGTCCTCGGTGTTATCGGAATTTCTGCAGCAGTTCTTCACCCTCATCTTTACTGCGTGTGTTGTCGTCATCGTAGGTGGCAAGCTGGCCTGGGTGTTGGTCATCTTCGTTCCGGTGGTGATCAGCTCCGCGCGCCGGGTGGGGCGAAGCGTCCGCCACACCACCCGCCACGGCCAGGACAAACTCGCCGAAATTCAGAACATCCTGCACGAGACCATCACCGGCAATCGCATCGTGAAGGCCTTCACGATGGAATTCTGGGAGCTGACCCGCTTCAAGGAAGCAGCGCGCCGCCTCTTCCACGCCAACCTGCGCTCGGTGCGCGCGCAGGCGATCAGTTCGCCCTTGATGGACATCATCGGCTCAATCGCCATCGCGCTGCTGCTGCTGGTGGGCCGCGTCGAAATCCGCGACGGAGCGCTCACCGAGAGCGCCTTCTTCGTCTTCATCGTGGCCGTCTTCAAGCTCTACGACCCGGTGCGCAAATTCGCGCTCTTCTACAACAGCTTCCAGCAGGCTCTGGGCGCGTCGGGCAACATATTTGAATTCATGGATGAGCAGGACACCGTGCGCGACCGCACGCACGCCAAGGCCGTGAAGGCATTCCGCAAAGAGATTCGTTTCGACAACGTACGCTTCTCCTACGCGTCGGAAGAGGGAGAGAAAGAGGTCCTGTCGGGCATCAACCTGACCGTTCCACGTGGCGAGCTGATGGCTTTTGTCGGCCCTAGCGGCGCGGGCAAAACGACTCTGGTAAACCTCATTCCCCGTTTCTTCGATGTTACTGGCGGCCGGCTGTTGCTGGATGGCCAGGACTTGCGCGAACTCAAAATCGACTCGCTCCGCAGGCTGATTGGCAACGTTACCCAGGAAACCATCCTGTTCAACGACACGGTCCGCAATAACATCGCCTACGGACAGCCGGATGTCTCGCTTGAGAAGGTGCAGGAGGCTGCTCGCGTTGCGTTGGCACACGACTTCATCTCCGCGATGCCGGAGGCATACGACACGGTGATCGGCGAAAAAGGCTTTCGCCTCTCCGGCGGAGAACGCCAGCGCCTCGCGATCGCTCGCGCGCTGCTCAAGAACGCTCCCATCCTCATCCTTGACGAAGCGACCTCATCCCTCGACACCGAAAGCGAGTCGCTGGTGCAGGCTGCGCTTTCGAACCTGATGCTGGGCCGCACCGTCTTTGTGATCGCGCACCGGCTCTCCACCGTCCGCCGTGCCACCCGCATTGCGGTTGTGGAGGCCGGGCAGATCACCGCCGTGGGTTCGCACGACGAGCTGCTGCATACCTCGCCTATGTATCAGCGTCTGTATCAATTGCAGTTTGCCGACGACGTTGACGCAGCAACCGAGCCTACAATCGCGGCAGGAGTCAGGATTTGAGCAAGCAAGGACCCTCTCAGCCCACCGGCACGCCGCCCCTCTACTCGATGACCGGTTTCGCCCGCCACCGCGAGCGCTTGGGCGAATCGCTGGGCTGGACCCTCGTTCTGAAGGCGGTGAATCATCGGTTTCTCGATCTGCATATGCGCATGCCTGCGGGAGCGGAGGCGCTTGAGATGCAGTTGCGGCGTGAGCTCAAGTCCGTGATCTCCCGCGGCCATCTCGAGGTCACGCTCACCATCGAGCGCACTTCGCAGCAGCAGGTGGAGATGGATCACGCCCTGGTCGCCAGCTACATCGCGGCCTTCCGCACGGCGGCAGCCGAGCATCGCCTGCGCGAAACGCCCAGCCTGCAGACCATCCTGCAGCTTCCCGGCGTGTTTCGCAGCAATGCACAAGGCGGTAGCGGCAACGGCACTGCAGATGTGCGTACCGTCGAGATGGAACAGGTGGAGGCCTCCGTGCTGGCAGCTCTGCCGAAAGCAGTCTCCGCGCTGCAGACGATGCGGGCTCAGGAAGGCGCGGCCCTTGCTGCGGATCTCCGCGCCATCTTCGATCGCATCATTGCTTCCGTAGATCGCGTCGCGGAGCTGCACGGCCCCATGCAGGCCGCGCATTTCGAACGCACCGCCGCTCGCATCACTGCCTTGCTGGGCGGCGCAGCCGACCGTGAGCGGCTGCTGCAGGAAGCGGCGTTGCTGGCCGACCGCAGCGATGTCAGCGAGGAGCTGGCACGGCTGCGCGCGCATGTCGAACACTTCCGCCAGATGCTCGATGCTGGCGGCGAAGCAGGGAAGAAGCTTGATTTTCTGCTGCAGGAGATGAACCGCGAGGCAAACACGTTGCTGTCGAAGACCGCCGGCATCGCCGGCGCCGGCACGCAGGTGACGGAGATCGGCCTCAGTCTGAAGTCCGAGATCGAGAAGGCCCGCGAGCAGGTCCAGAACCTCGAATGACGCGGATTCTCCCACCAAAGCCGTAGAGCCGGCCAGGTTCCCCGTTGGTCTTAGGCACGGCTCATGCGAAAATCATTGAAACCCGCTTTTACAAGTAGTGTGGACCTGTGAGCGGTTAGCTGGCCCAGCTTTTGTAAGGAAAAGCTGATCGTTCATGCAGCTGAGAAGCAGTATTTGTGAAAACGGATATGCAAAGGTAACGGAGCGCGCTTGGCAGGCATCCTCTTCATCATTTCCGCTCCCTCCGGGTCAGGAAAATCCACCCTGGTCAATCAGTTGCGGTCCGATGTCGGCGGTCTCGATTTCTCAGTCAGCTACACCACTCGCGATCCGCGCGGCTCCGAGCAACAGGGGCGCGAGTACCACTATGTCGACCGGGCTACCTTCGACCGCATGCTTCAGAATGGTGAGTTTCTCGAATCGGCCGATGTCTTTGGAAATCTCTACGGCACGGCGCGCCACGCGCTGACCGACGCCGTCGCGCACGGCAACGATCTGTTGCTGGACATCGATGTGCAGGGCGCCGCGCAGGTCCGGCGAGAGATGCCCGACTCTGTAAACATATTCGTTATGCCGCCCAGCCCGCAGGCTCTTGAAACCCGTTTGCGCAATCGCAGCCGGGCGGAAGGCAGCGTCTCTGAACAGGTCATCCAGCGGCGCCTGGCCAAGGCCCGCGTGGAGATTGAGAACTACGACGAATACGGCTATATTCTCGTCAACGATGTGCTCGACCATGCCGTCGAAGAGCTGGAGGCCATCGTTGCAAGCGAGAGGTTCCATCGGGGCCAACTGACACGCGCCGCAGTAGATATGGATCGTCTGCTGGCTATTGCAGACCGTTGCAGGCGCGGTCAAGCGATGGACCGCGTGATTCCGGTGCTGACATCGTTCGGTGTCAGGGAGCCGGCACGCACTCGCTAACCGTTTGCACAAATGCTGTTTGCCTCGTGAGTTGTATTGACGCAGCTTCCCCATTGAGAAAAGCTGCTGCTCGCGGATGCAAGTGACAGCACCGTATGTGTGAGAGCGGCAAAGCAGCAAACCTTCAGGAGGTCACATCATGGATATCAAGCAAGGATTCGACAGCAACTACCGATATGTTCTAGTGGCCGCTCGTCGTGCCCGTCAGTTGCAGGGTGGTTCGCAGCCGCTGGTCAGCACTCACTCCGCCAAGGCCTGCCGGGTAGCCCAGGACGAGCTGGATGCAGGGCTAGTCAGTTATCAGGACAAGGCAAAGCCGGCAGTGGGCGAGTCCCCGGTGAATACCTTCGCGCGCTAACGGGATTACGCGATCGGCTCCGGGGTAAAATCGACCTCTATGAAGGTCACGGTCGGGGTCTCCGGCGGAGTCGCTGCCTACAAGGCCGCGGAACTTGTACGTGCGCTGCAGGCGAAAGCGCTGGACGTCCACGTGGTTATGACGGAGTCGGCGACGCGCTTCGTCCAGCCGCTCACGTTCGCTGCGCTCACCGGCCATAAAGTCATCACCGGTCTTTGGGGCACGGAGCATTCTGGCCCAAACGTCGACTCAGCGATCGAGCACATCGCTGTCGCGCAATCCACAGATATTCTGGTCGTCGCACCGGCTACGGCAGACTTGCTGGCTCGCTTCGCCCATGGCCTCGCCAACGACTTCCTGACCACGCTTTACCTCGCCACGCCTGCGCCGGTTGTCGTGGCCCCCGCGATGAACAGCGAGATGTGGGCGCATCCCGCCACCCAGGCTAACTTGCGCGTTCTCGCCGACCGGGGTGTTCAGATCGTGCCGCCCGGCATCGGCGACCTGGCCTGCGGCATGGTCGGCCCAGGACGACTTGCCGACACAGAGGCAATAGTTGAAGTAGTACTTGAGCAATTGGACCGCCGTATCAGCCCGCCAAGACGCGACCTTGCCGGGGAAACCATCCTGCTCACGGCCGGCGGTACGCGCGAGGCCATCGATCCCGTGCGTTACCTTGGAAATCGTTCCAGCGGCAAGATGGGCTACGCGTTGGCCGAAGCGGCTGTGGCGCGCGGTGCGCGCGTCATGCTGATCTCCGGCATCACGCCGCTCGTCCCACCGCCCGGCATTGAGTTCGTTCAGGTGACCAGCTCTGAAGAGATGCGTGTCGCCGTCCTCAATCGGCTCGCCGAGGCGACAATCGTCATCAAGGCCGCCGCGGTTTCGGACTACCGCCCCAAAGCCCCGGCGGCCCAGAAGATCAAGCGGCGCGAGGCCATCCAGCTGGAGCTCGAGCCCACAGCCGATATCCTGGCCGAAGTCGCCGCCACGCGACCCGCCGGCACGCTCGTCATCGGCTTCGCGGCGGAAACCGAAGACCACCTGCAGCACGGCCGCGACAAGCTGCTGCGTAAAGGGGCCGATGCACTGGTGCTGAACGACGTCGGCCGCCCCGGCGTGGGCTTCGACTCCGACCGCAATGCGGCCACCTTCCTCACCCGCCATACGGCAATCGAACTGCCTGAGATGTCCAAGCGCGATCTGGCCGACCGCATCCTCGACGAGGTGCGCGCGCTACGCCGTCCCGCTTCAATTCTGGATGAGACTTCACCCGCCGGCGCCGGATCGCATCCGCGATGACGCCCGCGCTTCAGGAGCTTGCCGCGCGCCTTGAGTTCTACCGCGAGCTTGGCATCTACGATTTCTACCAACGTGCTGTGCCGGGCGGAGAAATCGATGCTTCGGTATCCGAGGAGCTGGCGCCAGAGTCTGCCGTAGCTGCTGCGCCGGTTTCTGAATACACCCAAACTCCCCAAACCTCCAACATCATCCCTGCAATCGAGGAGAACGCTATTCCGCGCCGCGTAACCGTCAGCGATCAGCCAGTCCCGCCTCTTCTCTCCTTCGGCCCCGTTCTGCCTGCACAGCAGCGTCAGACCGCGCTGGAGGCCGTCCGTGACCTCATCGGCGATTGCCAGCGCTGCCAGTTGGCGCAGGGTAGAAACAAACTGGTCTTCGGGGTAGGCGACGCGAACGCGCAATTGATGTTCGTCGGCGAAGGGCCGGGCGCGGACGAAGATATGCAGGGCGAGCCATTCGTCGGCCGCGCGGGGCAGTTGCTGAACAACATGATTGTTGCCATGGGCCTCAAGCGCGAACAGGTCTACATCGCGAATATTGTCAAATGCCGGCCGCCGCAGAACCGCAAGCCCGAGCCGGACGAAGCACGCACCTGCCTACCCTTTCTGGAGCGGCAGATTGACATCGTCCGTCCCCGCGTCCTGGTGGCTCTTGGCGCGACGGCAGCGACCCACCTGCTCGGCATGCGCGGATCCATCGGCGCCATGCGCGGACGCATCCACGATTACCGCGGCATCCAGACCGTTGTCACCTATCATCCGGCGTTTCTTCTGCGCGATCCCACGCAGAAGAAAGAAGCATGGAAGGATCTGCAGATGGCGATGGCGGCCCTCGGTCTAAAGCCGCCATCGCGCGCTTCCCAGCCCTGAGCGTGTCGTTACCAGGGCAAAGCTTCGCCCATGTGGATATATCCGCCCGTTGGCCCGTCGGCAGGCAGTAGCGCGAGCTGCACGCTCGTCTTTGCTCCATCCGGGATTTCCATTGGAGCGGCATCCGTGCCCATATCCGTTTTCACCCAGCCGGGGTGCGCGGAGTTGACTTTGATTTTCGTATTGCGCAGCTCGTGCGCCAGATGCACGGTGAAGGCATTCAATGCTGCCTTCGATGCGTCATACGCCAGGACTTTGAAGTCGTAGATGGGCGATTTCGGGTCGGCGTGCAGCGCGAGGGATCCAAGGATGCTGGAGAGGTTCACGATGCGGCCTTCCGGAGCCTTCTTGATAAGGGGCAGCAGCGCCTGCGTTAGCTCGATGGTTCCGAAGAAGTTTGTGTCAAATGTCTCGCGCAGAACCTCCTTGCTTACCGAACTCGCATTGTTTGGCGAGCCAAATGGCTCCTTGGAAACGCCGGCATTGTTGATGAGAATATCGAGCCGGCCGAAGTTCTTGTCGAAGTAGTTGTAGGCTTCCTTGTAATCGCCTGGTTTGGTGATATCGAAAGGGATGGCTTCAACGTCGGCGCCTTCCGCGCGCAGCTTTTCAGCGGCAGCGTTGCCTTTCTCCAGATTGCGCGATCCGATCACAACTTTTACGCCCTGCTTTCCCAACTGGCGGGCGGTTTCAAGACCTATCCCGCGGTTTCCACCAGTAATAAACGCAACTTTCTTCTCTGCCGCCATGTTCGTTGTCTCCTCAACCTGGCAATCTGATGCCGCAAGCGCGAAACGGATGCAGCGGACGGGAGCAGAGAGATGCTGTCACACAATTTTCACCATCAGTCTTGATACCCTCCCCACAGATGGCCGTTTTCTGCGATGTCGCTGTACCGGTGCCGCTCGACGCGAACTTCACCTATCGCATCGACGCGTCCCATCCGCCACCGCTCGGCGGCCGCGTCATCGTTCCGTTCCGCAATGAAAAGATGATCGGCGTTGTGACTCGTTTGCACGACGATCCGCCGCCGGTCGAAGCCAAAGCCATCGAGCGTGTTCTCGATGAAGAAGCCATCGTCTCGCCGCAACTGCTCGAGCTCGCACGCTGGATCAGCCAGTACTATCTCGCGCCTCTCGGCGAAGTGCTGCGCACCATGCTGCCGCTTGTCGCCGAAGTACGCAGGCAGGTCGTCTACCGCATCACCGAAACAGGGAAGCGTGCGCTGCAGCAAGGCGCCGAGCAGGGCAGCACGCGCCGCACACGCCGCACTCCCGAGGAGCAGGCGGCGGAGTATGCGGTGCTGAATTATCTGCTGAGCGGAGAGGCTGCAAAGCGTGCGGCGCTGATCCGCGCCACCGGCGCGACACGCGAGCTGATCGACGGCATGGCCCGCAAGAAGTGGATTGCGCGGGAGACTCAGGCCGCGCCGCGGGACGCGCGCCGTCTGGAGCGATACGCCATCCTCGTGGACGTCGCCCGCCTGCCCAAGCTGAATGAAAACCAGCAGACCATCCTGGCTACGCTCGCGGGAGCCGGTGGCACCCTGCCGGTTGCTATGTTGCGAGCGCTCCCTGTGCCCGCAACGACGCTGGACACTCTGGTTCGGCGCGAGCTTGTCCGATTCGAGGAGCGGCCCCTGGCCTTTCATCTCAGCGGGTTGAAGGCGCAGTCCTTCGCGCTGAATACGCAACAGCAGCAGGCACTTGACGCGATTGCGCAGCAGCTTGCCGCGGGCGGATTCCGCGCCAACCTGCTGTATGGCATCACGGGCTCAGGAAAAACCGCCGTCTACATGGCGGCGATGCAGCGCGCGCTCGATGTTGATCGCTCGGCCATCCTGCTGGTGCCCGAGATCGGTCTGACGCCCGCCACCGCGGCGCAACTCCACTTTGCTTTCGGCGACCAGGTAGCGATGCTTCACTCCGCCCTGACTCCGGAAGAGCGCGCCGAGCAGTGGCATCGCATCCGCCGTGGCGAAGCGCGCATCGTGGTCGGCACGCGCTCCGCCATCTTCGCTCCCGCGGTGCGCCTCGGCCTCATCATCGTAGACGAGGAGCACGACTCCTCATACAAGCAGGAGGAGAATCCGCGGTACCACGCACGGGATGTCGCCGTGATGCGGGCCAAGCTCGCGGAGGCCCCGGTGATTCTTGGCTCCGCCACGCCATCGCTCGAGACCTGGCACAACGCCGAGCGCGGCCGCTACGGCCTGATCGAGATGGCCGAGCGCGTGAATCACCGTCCGCTGCCGGAAATCGAACTCATCGACATGCGCCAGGAGTTTCAGGAGACCGGGCAGGAGCAGCTCTTCTCCCGGCGGCTGATCGCGGAAACCGAGACCGCACTCGCGCGCGGCGAGCAGGCGATCATTCTTCTCAATCGCCGCGGCTATTCCTTTGTCGTTATGTGCCGCGCGTGTGGGGAGCGACTGGAGTGTGAGAACTGTGCAGTCGCCTTAACCCATCACCGGCACCTTGCATTTCAAGAGCCTGTCCCAACCGCGGATAGCGAGCTCTACTGCGAGGATTCTGTAAACGCAATCACGCGTGAGCGCACAATCTCCCCGGCAGATGCGCACGCCCGCGCCGGACAACGGTTGGAGTGCCACTACTGCGGCTTCCGCCGCACCGTGCCCAGGCTCTGCCCCAAGTGCGGCAGCGAGCATCTCTACTTTCTCGGCGCGGGATCGCAGCAGGGCGAACAGCGGCTGCAGGAGATCTTTCCCCACGCCCGCATCGGCCGCATGGACCGCGACACCGTGCGCAGCCGGCACGACATGGAACGGCTGCTCATACGGCTGCACGCGGGCGAGATCAATCTGCTGGTGGGGACGCAGATGATCGCGAAGGGCCACGACATCCACGGCGTCACGCTCGTCGGCGTCGTCGGCGCCGATTACGCGCTGAACCTGCCGGATTTCCGCGCGGCGGAGCGCGTCTTTCAGTTGCTCACCCAGGTGTCCGGGCGCGCCGGTAGAGGAGAGTCGCCCGGCCGCGTCGTCGTGCAGAGCTATCATCCGGATCACTATTCGATCCAGTGCGCGCAGGCGCATGACTATCGCGGCTTTACCGCCAAAGAGCTGAAATATCGGCGATTTCTGCACTACCCGCCGTATGGCGTCGTCGCGAATATCCTGGTGCGCAGCCAACGCATGGAAGAGGCCGCAGGATGGGCCGCCGCGCTGGGCAAATGGTTCCAGTCCGCGGAGCTTCCCGGCATTCGCGTGCTCGGACCCGCCGCGGCGCCCATCGCGAAGATCAAACGTACCTATCGCTTTCACCTGCTGCTGAAGGCGGAGCGGCGCGAAGCGCTCTCCCGTGCGCTACGGGCAGCGCGGGACTACGCAGAGAAGGCAGGTATTCCGCGAAGTGGGCTGGTGTTCGATATGGACGCGATCAGTTTGATGTGATCGGACGCGAGCAGCGCGCCGCCTCATCAGTTTCTGCTTAACCGCAGGTCGCAGAGATCGCCGATTAAGCTGCCCGCCCACCAATAGATATTGCGTTCCATCGTAGCTTTTCGCATGCGGCGTATCCGGTCCTGCACCTCCGCGGAGTTCATTTCCAGGCTGCGGGCAATGGCATCGCCGGTGCCTTGTACGTCGTAGGGATTCACGATCAGAGCATCCTGCAGGTCGCGAGCAGCGCCGGTAAACCGGCTCAAAATCAGAACGCCGCGTTCATCCTCTCTCGAAGCGACGAATTCTTTCGACACAAGATTCATTCCATCGTGGAGAGAAGTCACCATGCAAACATGGGCGGCGCGATAATAACGCTGCACCTCATCATGTGTGTGGTGGCGGCTAAGCAGAACGATAGGCATCTGCCTGCCACGCCCGAACCGTTCATTGATGCGATGAGCTTCTCGTTCCACCGCCTTCTGAAAATCCGCGTATTGAGGTATGTGGCTGCGGCTCGGAGCACCAATCTGCACGAACGTGAATTTTCCCTGATATCGCGGGTGTCTCTCCAGGAATGACTCCACCGCTTGAAACCGCTCGATGATGCCCTTGGTATAGTCCAGGCGATCGACGCCAACCCCGAGGAACGGCCCTTCAACGCCCAGCTCAGCCAAAAGTTTCTCTCGCTCTTCCGTGGTAGAGCTTGATCCACCGTCCGGCTCATCCTGCACCAGGTCTACGCTGATGGGGAATGGACGGACCGCGGACCAGTGTCCCTTACGCTTCACGGAAAAGTGGTCCCAGTCGACGCGAGCTTCCAGCACACGATCGACGGTGCTCATGAAGTTGTTGCAATGGGCCTGAATATGAAACCCGATGAGGTCGGCTCCGAGCAGGCCATCGAGAAGCGCTTGCTGCCAGGGACAAATGCTGAAGGCCTCCGGGTTGGGCCACGGTATGTGCCAGAAGATCGCGACTCTGGCATGAGGCGCGCGTTCCTTGATCATGCGCGGAAGCAGGGCGAAGTGGTAGTCCTGGATCAGAACAACCGGGCTGCTTTCGTTGGCCATTTCTTCTACCAGGGCGTCGGCGAAGCGCGCGTTGATCTTCTGATAGAACTCCCAATCAGACTCTCGGAAAACCGGGCGTACGTGGGCCATGTGACAGAGAGGCCATAGGCCTTCATTCGAAAACCCGTAATAAAACCCGTTCTCTTCCTCTTCATCCATCCAAACGCGCCGCAGCGTGTACCTGTGGTCGTCCGGCGGAACTTGAAGGCGGTCATTCACATCGACCGTTTCCTTATCAGCATTGCCGCTGCCTTGCGCGATCCACGTGCCACGGCAAGCACATAGCACGGGTTCGATCGCACTGACGAGACCACTGGCCGGCACGCTTACCGCAATGGAGCCATTGTGCCGCGTGTGGACGTACGGCTCGCGATTGGAGACGACGAACAAGCCATTGCCGCCGAGTTTCGTACGAACGTGGTCCGCCAGCCTGTCAGCGGTCCAGGTGGACTCTCTACTGTTTCGGAGCCGCGCTTCCACTTCGGCGGCCGCGTGCGCTCGGCGTGCGCTCTCGGCTAGCGGCAGAACCTCCTGCGCCAACGGCTGGAGAAAATCCAGATACTTCGGTGGCGGCTGGCCGGAACGCCGCTCCGTCCGGAGTGTCTTGAGCCATTCTGCCGCCTTGGCGATAGGGCCGGCCAGGCTCCACCGGACGATCAGCAACGTGATGGCGACGATCACCAGCACCTGCCCGGCGATGTGGACAAAAGCGCGGCTCCAGACATCGAAGATGACCGCGCGTATATACCCGGTATCGTAGGCGACGACCAGCCCTCCCGCGACGCTGCCGTTGATCGCATGGAGCGGCACGATGAAGAGGTAGAGCCGTCTGAGATGCACCCGCGTATTTGCGGTCTGTGCGCGGTTTTGCGTGAGTGCGCTGGTGAAGACACCCGGGGTGCTCTCGAGCAGCGAACGCAGCTCCGATGTCTGAATCAAGGGGTAAAAGGTGGTGTCGTAGACCCCGATGTCGGCTAAATGGTCCCGGTGGCCGATGCGTTGGATCGTCTTCGCGAGCCCGGCTACATCTCCGGACTGAAGATAGTATTCAGCCGTGGCCGCCAGGTTCTCACTGAAGATCTCCGCCTTACGCTGCAGATCGAGGCGCAGCGTCTCTTTCTCCTCCTGCACCTGATACCAGGACGAAGCGAACGACACCAGCGTGACGCCGAGCACAAGAGCCACGATGAGCCGCAGGCTGAGGATTCGCATAAAGAGTTCCTGGTGTTTCCGCTGTCCGTGTCGGGGGAGTGTGACCGCTGCGCGAAGCGGCCTAAGCGGACGCGCCGATGACTATGCGTTCAACCATTGTGTCGAGTATAGAGAGTGACCCTCTTCGCATCTCACAGCGTGAGCTGGCCGGAGGCGATGGAGAGCCGGCAGGGAAACGCAGGCGCGGGCCCTGAAGCGGGATACAAAACTACTCGAAGGGGAACGCGGGCAGCTGTTGCCCTTTCCTGTCCTGCCGCTCTAATCAATCAAATGCAGCTCTTTCCCTGGCTTGAAACGCACTGCCTTGCCCGGAGTGATCGTCACCTCCGCGCCCGTCCGCGGATTGCGGCCGATGCCCGTCTTGCGCGGCCGCACATTGAACACGCCGAAGCCCCGCAGTTCAATGCGTTCCCCAGCCGCCAGCGCTTTCTTCAGGCTTTCAAAGATAGTGTCGACCGCAGCCTCCGCCTTGTTGCGGGGGAGGCCGGTCCGTTCAATTACCCGGTGCACGATGTCCTGCTTGATCAAGGCATTCTCCAGAGCATTCGTTCCGCGTTGATGCCGGCCGGTCTGATTCAAGGAGCCCGTCCGAGCATTGTCTTCTTCGATAGTGCCCTATTAAGATGCAGATTCGAAGAATAAAATGCCGCGAAACCTCGATTGCTCTGTACTTTATACCGTTTCCACGATTCGTGGATCGGCCGGGCAGTCGTGAAGTGCAGCTTTTCTAAGCGGAAAAAGCTGTCGTGAAGTTCCGTGCATACTTACAGCAGCCGGGAAAGGGTACTCGGCTGTCGGCGCCCGATCGGGCAAGGAGCAGGATGGCAATTAAGAGCGACACATGGATTAGGGAGCAGGCCTTGCAGCACGGCATGATCGCCCCCTTCAGTGAAAAACAGGTGCGGGAAGGTGTGATCTCCTATGGCCTTTCCTCCTACGGATACGACCTCCGGGTCTCCGACGAGTTCAAGATTTTTACCAACGTCAACAGCGCCATCATCGACCCCAAGAAGTTCGACGAGCGCTCGTTCGTTACTGTTCAGGCGGATTCCGTCATCGTTCCGCCAAATTCCTTCGCCCTTGCCAGATCGGTGGAGTACTTCAAAATCCCTCGGGATGTCCTCACCATATGCGTGGGGAAATCCACCTACGCCCGCTGCGGAATCATCGTGAACGTCACGCCGTTTGAGCCGGAATGGGAAGGCTTTGTCACTCTCGAAATCTCGAATACCACCCCGCTTCCCGCGAAAATCTATGCGAATGAGGGGCTCTGCCAGATACTTTTCTTCCAGTCCGACCAGGTATGCGAGATCAGCTACGCCGACCGGCGCGGCAAATACCAGAAACAGCAGGGGATCGTTCTCCCCAAGCTATGACTGCAACTTCGGTAACAAAAATTTGTCACCTCGGATTTGACGTGGGTACCTTAGTTCGTGTCAGATGGTTACCAGAACAACGCAGATCTGGGGAAACGGGGTGCGAAAGGGCGGAAACGCCATTCGCACCCACCTTTTTGTCTTTTTGCATCCCCCTCCGGCATTTTTCCCTGCGTGCGCGCTCATACATGGGCGCGGTTTGCATCTCACCACAACGTAGATTAACGAAGTCCAGCAGCGGCCGGCGTTTGGCCCCGCAGACGGCGTTTATCTCAATCCGGACCTGAGCGTCCGCTATGAATCGGAGAAGAGTTGAATGAATAAGTTTTTCGCTGGTCTTATCGTTGTGGGTCTTGGTTTCATGGGCACAGCGCCTGGTGCGTTTGCCGCCTCAAGCAAAACTGACTTGGACGCTCGTTTGGATGCGGCGACGCGTGTGATCACCGAAGTCATGGCCACTCCGGACAAAGCAATCCCTGATGTGATCACCCGTAAAGCGACCTGCATCGCAGTCGTGCCCAGCATGAAAAAGGGCGCGTTCCTTGTGGGTGGCCAGTATGGCCAGGGCGTCGCTACCTGCCGCACCGGCCATGGCTGGAGCGCACCGGTGTTCTTCCGGATCGCCGGTGGAAGCTTCGGTTTCCAGATCGGTGGCCAGGCGACAGACTTGGTACTGGTTGCCGTAAATCAAAAGGGGTTCCAGGACCTGCTAAAGAACAAGGTCAAGCTGGGCGGCGACGCCGCTGCGTCAGCCGGTCCCGTGGGCCGCACTGCGCAGGCTGGAACGGATTGGAAGCTGAATGCGGAGCTTTTGACCTATTCGCGTTCTAAGGGTCTGTTCGCGGGCATCGATCTTAGCGGCGATGACGTCTCCCAGAACGTCGATGACACGACCACCTTCTACAACGGCGCCAACAATTCCTTTGAGTCCATTCTGAAGGGCAACGTAGCCGTGCCCGAGTCGGCAAAGCCGTTCGTGCGCACCGTGGCGAAGTACTTCCACTCCGCGCAAGAGTAGCAATTTCCTCGCTGCATTCCCTTAAGGTCCGCTTCCATGGCGGACCTTTTGCTTTATCGCGAGCACAATCGTAGTGCAACGCGCATGTACTATAGCTGCTTCAGGATGCGTCAGAGGCTCGAGTACATCATCGTCTTGGTGCTTGTGCGCGGTATGGGCGCTTTGCCGCGAAGCTGGGCACGGGCGCTCGGCGCCGGTTTTGGCGCGTTTGCTTACGCGTTTACCGGCAGGCTGCGCCGCGCCGGCGAGCGCAATCTGCAGATCGCGTATCCCCGAAGTGAACATCCGCAGACGGACGCCGCATGGCGCAGGCTCGTTCTGCGGAAGCTCTATCGCAACCTGGGCCTTCACCTGGCTGAGTTCTGCCGGATGTCGCACTACACCCGCGACAACACGCAGAATTTCATTCGCTATGCCGGACTGGAGCACTACCTCGCCGCACGGAATGAAGGACGCGGCGTTCTGGTGGTGACGGGGCACCTTGGCCCGTGGGAACTGTCCAGCTTCTATCACTCACTCATGGGCTATCCCATGAGCATGATCATCCGCCGGCTGGATAATCCTCTCGTGGATCGCCTGGTAAATAGCATCCGCTGCATGCATGGCAATACGGTGCTGCACAAAGACGACTTCGCACGTGGCCTGCTGGGCGCGATGCGCAAAGGCGACACTGTCGGCATTCTGATGGATACCAACATGACGCCGCCCCAAGGCGTTTTTGTGGACTTCTTCGGCACCCCGGCCTGTACCGCCTCCGGCCTCGCGCGCGTCGCCATGCGCACCCAGGCTGCCGTTCTACCCGGCTTTCTCACCTGGCGCGAAGAGGAGAAAAAGTACGTGCTGGAATTTGGCGAGCGGCTGGCGCTGGTGTGCACCGGCAACGACGAGCAGGACATTGTGAGCAACACGCAGATCTGCACCACGGCCATCGAACAATGGATCCGCCGCTTTCCGGAGCAGTGGCTATGGGTGCACCGCCGCTGGAAGACGCGGCCGCCGGGCGATCCTTCCCTCTATAGTTGACGACATGCGACTCAGCGAACTCGCCGCCCAGCTCGGCGCAGACCTCCGCGATGGAAGCGGCTCGTCCGCCATCAACATCACCGGAGTAGCCGCCCCGTCGCTGGCAGACGCCGCACGCATTGTCTTCGCCGAGAGTGAGCCGGCGCTCCGTGATGCGCTTGCCAGCCGCGCCGCGGCGGTCCTCGTCACCCCGCAGCTCGCCGGCGATGGCGCGAGCAAGGCAGGGAAGCCGCTGCTGATTGTCGCCCAGCCGAAGCTTGCCTTCGCGCGCGCTGCCCGGCTGCTTCATCCACCGGAGCGGCGCAGCGGCGGGGATCCTGCGGCGCTCATCGCATCCAGCGCCACGCTGGCCGAAGACGTCTGGGTCGGACCAGGCGCGGTTATTGAAGCAAACGCGATCATCGGCGCACGCACCAGCATTGACGCAGGCGTCATCGTCGGCGCGGGGGTGCGCATCGGCAACGATTGCCATCTTTACCCACGCGTGGTGCTCTATCCCGGCACGGAACTGGGAGATCGCGTCATTGTTCATGCCGGCGCGGTGCTCGGTTCCGATGGCTTCGGCTACGTGCGCGACAGCGCCACCGGCGAGTACACGCAATTCCCGCAGCAGGGACGGCTTGTCATTGAAGATGACGTGGAGATCGGCGCAAACACTACGATCGATCGCGGCGCGCTCGAAGAGACGCGCATCGGCCGCGGCACCAAGCTCGACAACCTGGTCCACGTTGGCCACAACGTCACCATCGGTCGAAACATCGTCATCGCTGCGCAGACCGGCGTCTCCGGCAGCAGCACCATCGGCGATGCGGCCATCGTCGGAGGCCAGGTCGGCATCGCGGATCATGTCGAGATCGGTCCAGGCGCGATTCTGGGTGCCCAGGCCGGTATTCCATCGGGCAAGCGCATCCGCGGTCCGGGCGTTGTCTTCTGGGGGACGCCGGCGCGCCCAATCAAGGAGTATCTGAGGGAGCTGGCGACCCTGGCACGGCTCACCCGGCGTCCGAAGTAGTAGGGAGGCGCGTCTCACACTCTATGGCAATCGTCGTCATCGGCGGGCATTCGCGAAGTGTAGGCAAGACCTCCGTGGTCTCCGGCATCATCGCGCGGCTGCCGCATCGGCATTGGACCGCGTTCAAGATCACCCAATTCGGCCACGGCTTCTGCACCGCGGACGGCGAGCCCTGTGACTGCCAGACCGACGAGCATACCGTTGCGATCAGTGAAGAGCGCGATGCATCCGGCGGCACTGACTCGTCACGCTATCTCGCGGCCGGAGCCGTGCGCTCCTTCTGGGTGCGCACACGCATCGGCAACCTCGCGGCCGCCATGCCACGACTGCGCAAGGAGCTTGCCGCGGCCGAGAACGCCATCATTGAGTCGAACAGCATCCTCGGACTTCTGCGTCCGCATCTTTATTTGAGCGTGCTCGACCAAGCGACGGCGGATTTCAAAGACTCGGCACGCCTCTTTCTCGATCGCGCCGACGCCCTGCTGGTGCACACCGGTTCGGAGCATCTCGCCCCCCAATGGCGCGGTATTTCGCCCCGTCTCCTCGAAGGCATCCCGCGCTTTCCTATAGCTCCGCCTGAATACGTTACCGATGCGGTGATCGCATTCGTCGAGAAGCGTCTCGCCTCCATGTCTGCTGCGCCGGTCCGGATTTCGTAGCAAACGGCTAGCGCACAAACACGAAACCGGCAGAGTAGAGAGATCTTCTTCTCCCGCCTCCGCCGGTCCGGATCAACCTCGTTTAGCCTACTGCTTCACAAGCTGCCAATGCCCGTCGGTCATGACCAGCGACGCCGTGTCGCTCTGCGATCCGGAAGTCGCCGTCGCAATATCGGGGAATGCCGTCTTCATCTCCTGCGTATTGGCCCACGCCGCCGCATCACCAATGTTGTAGTGATAATTTACCTGCGCATTCTTATTGCCGGAGCTATCCGCGCCATTAGTGAAGCTATCGATGGACGTAACGTTGCGATGCCCATAACAGAAATTTCCATAGCCAGGCTGCGTCGGGTCTGCGGTCCACGCACTCCGTCCTTTGTCCGACACGTCATAGTTATTCACCTGCTTGGAGGCGATGATCATCACCTTCTTCTCACCCGTGGTGCGGGTCAGCAGACCGGCATCCGTCAGTGCATCGTAGCCCTGCGTCTTTGCGTCATCGGAGGTAGCCGCCTGCACCGGAAACTTCTTCGCTTGCGACCAGATGCAGGCTGGATGCGCCTTGTAGTAGTCGTTGATTGCAGTTTCATAATTCGCCTTCGAGTCTGTTTTCTTGCTGCAACCAGAGGCAACCAGCAGGGAAGCGCAAAGCGCCGTCGAGGACAGTGCGGTAAATAGCTTCATCGTAAGAAAAATCCTTTCCCCGTCTTGGATGCAGATATCCCGTCCCAAAAGGGTGGCCTGTCGCAAAGACAGGCCACATCAGTGAAATAAGCGACAACCTTTCTAGCCGAAGCTCAACTCCAGATCGTCAGAAGCTGAACCTGGCTTGCAGTTGCACCGTTCGGCTGGCGAGAGCGGCTCCGGCCACTCCGAAGTCGTTATTAGGAGAGACCGTTCCATCCAGCGCCACCGCACCGACGGTCTGGTCGATGCTGGACGCACTGATATTCGTTTTGTTGAACAGGTTATAGGCGTCAGCTCGAACCTCGAGCTTCGCGTTCTCGCCCAGAATCGGCATCTTCGGAATGCCGAAAGCTTTGCTCAGCGTTCCGTCCAGGTCGTTATAGCCCGGCGCGGTCAGGCTGTTGCGCTGGATACCAGGCAAAGCCGATCGGATCACTGCCGGGAAGGCTGGTCCATCCGCGTAACCAGGAGCTGTAAAGAACCGGGTAGGATCTCCGCTGTAATTGGGGTTAGCTGTTTGTTGGAAGTTCTCATTCCCGGTCTTCGTGCCGTATCCCTTCACCAATCCACCCGGGCGAAGCTGCGTGTAACCGCTGCCGTTGTAATAGAGACCGCCCGAGGTAGAGACGTTGTAAACAGGATTAAAAGGGAAGCCCGAGTGCAGGTTGTAGATGCCGCTGATCGACCAGCCGCCCGCAACCTTCTCCAGCCAGCTATGCGAGCCGCTGAACAGCACCGGCTGCCACAGACCAAAGACCTTGAAGCCATTGGCTACGTTGTAGTCGGACCGTCCATATGCTGCATGCGAGTCGTACGGATAAGGATCGCGTGAATATGGGCCGGAGTTTTCATCCATCGACTTAGCCCACGCATACTGTGCTTCCAGCTGGAAATTATGAGAGAAGGTATGTCGTATCGTTGTAATCAGGGCGTTGTAGTTGCCGGTCCCGAAATTCCCCCAATAATTGATGAAATTGGCATAAGGACTGAGAGGCTGCCCGTTGCCCCCGGCAATGATGTTGTAGTTGGCGTTGACTAGCAGATGCCGGCTTTGGCTTCCCTGATAGCCGATGGTAGCCACCAGGTTATAGGGCATCTGGTACTGCGTATCGAGCGAGTAGTGATAGTTCGCGATGGTCTTCGGATTAGCATCAAAGGCCGTTACCTGAATCGCCTGTCCGTTGGTCGGCAGGTTGTTAGGACCAAAGCGCGTAACGGCAGCCGGGTTCGGCGCGTACCCGAAGATAGAGGTGGGGCTGGATGAGGTTTGGTAAAGAATGCCGGGAGCATTGCTGGTCGGGGTCGAGCAGCAGAAGTTCGCCTGCACAGCATTGGGAGGATTTCCAATTCCGTTCGAGGTGATGGCAATCTCGTTCTGGTTGAAGTTGATTCCGAATCCGCCGCGCAGCACCATCCTGCCCTCTGACTTCAGGGGTTGCCACGAGAAGCCGAGTTGCGGGCCGAAGTTGGTCTTCTGGGGCGTATAGAGATTTCCGCCGACTCGAATATTCAAGGCCGCGAGGTTGTTGAGGCTTCGTAGCGCGTCAAGGTTGCCCTGCTTGGAATAGAGGGCGCCGAAGTACGACCAGCGCAGGCCGGCGTTGATGGTCAGGTTGGGGCGAATCTTGAAATCATCCTGAACGAACACGCCCCACAGGTCTTCCCGGTCATCCTGCCGGTTCGCAAATGGCACGCCGGTCGCGGAGCTGAACTGACCGCCCTCGCCGTAAGGAGCGTCATTCGCGAAGTCCCAAAGATTGCGGAAGGTGAAGGAAGGACGCGCAGAGCCGATGGACTGGTTGAGATAGTAGAGCCGGGTAAAATCCCCGCCTACCTTGATGCTGTGGCGGCCGATGATTTTAGTCAGGACGTCGTTGTAATCGTAGGTCCACTGGTTGTAGACGCCAGGTCCCGGCGGCCCGAAGTATTGGAAGCCGCCCTGCTGCCCGATGGTGCCGATATCGTCGATGCTGTTCGCCGGCAGTCCGAAAGGCGCCTGCGGATTGCTCGCGAGCTCGTTGTAGCGCCAGCCGGCAGCGTTGGCGCGTGCCTGGTTCAGCAGCGTTGCAGAGAAAGTATGGAGCCAGATGACGGAGAAGGCATCGTTCGTCTGGTCGTGGTGCCAGAAGTTCGACGCCCGTACAGGCCCGGTAAAGTCGGTCTGTGCAACCGGCACCCAGTAGATCGCGAAGCTCACGCGATCCTTCTGAGTCACATTTGCATCCAGGCGTCCGTTCCATTGCGTTTGCGAGGTGGTCGTCGGGTTCACTGTGTTGAAGTAGGCCAGATCAGGGATGCCGTCCAAGCCGCTGCCAACGCCCGGGGTGCTGGAGGAGCCGCCGTAAGTGGGATCCTGTCTGCCGAGTCCAACCGTTAAAGGCGAGCCGATATCCAGGCCGCCCGGCAAGGTCGCGCAATTCGTTCCTTCGATCAACCCGATGGAAGCGCATGTCCGCGGAATAATTCCGTTGGAAGCCACCCCCGCACCTTTGTAAGTCAGATATTTCGACGCGATACTGTTCGCCGGAGCGGCGGTCGAATCGAACTGCGATGTCTCATACCAGCCCTGCGAGGTCGCGCTGGCCGCAAAGGGGCTGGTCTCGGCGTTGAAGAATGCAAAGACCCGGTTCTTCCAGAGAGGACCGCCCACGCTCCCGCCGTAGTTGTTGACGCGCGATTCATCGCGATTCACACCCCGCTCGATGGGCGTACCCGGCTTGTTGGATCCTATGCCATTCCATCGTTGATAGGCGTTCAGCCCAGGCCGCGAAGCTTTGAAGAATAGGCTGCCATGGACGTCATTGGTGCCGCTCCTCGAAGTCACCTGGATGTTTCCGCCGCTGAAGCGCCCTTGTTCGGCGTCGTAGCTGTTGGAAGTAACCTTGACGTCGGAAACCGAATCCTCACTCGGCGTGATGATGGACGTGCCGCCCCAGACGGCACTCACAGTGCTGATGCCATCAATGGATATTCCGTTGGTTTCGTACTGGCTCCCTCGCGCCTGTATCTGGGCTCCGTTCTCCGTACCGAAAATGCCGCTGCCGCCACTGCTCCCGCCGGGGCCCTGGTTGCCGGGATTCGTAAACGTACCCCCGCCGCTTGCGTGCGCCGCGTCGCCGAAGACCCCCGGCGTTATCTGCGCAAGCTGAAAGACGTCGCGATTGTAGGAAGGCAGATGCTGAATCTGATTGCTGCTGATGGTGGCGCTTACTGTCGCAGTATCCGTATCAAGCAATGGAGCCGCTGAACCGGAAACGACCACCTGTTGTGTCGTGCCGCCGACCTGCATTTTGATATCGAGCGCGTTGGGCTGCTCCGGGATGAGCACCACCTGCGCGACGTTTGTCGTCTGGAAGCCCTGCTTTTCCGCCTTCACGCTAAAGCGGTCGGGCGCCAAACCGTTGAAGTTGTAAATGCCGTTCGCATCGCTGACCGCCGTCATGCTCTGATTTGTGCCAGTATCGGTGAGCGTGACAGTGGCGCCCGGAACGACGGCGCCCGATGGATCTGTAACTGTGCCGCGGAGAGATGCCCTGTACTGCGCATGGGCTGCGAGGGTGAGCGTAGCGATGCCCGCCAACACGACGCCGGTGCGGAGAGCACCGGCAAATACAAGCACCATATGCCGGCCCAGCCGAGGGGTGCGGCTCCAATCCTGCTTCATATGCCTCCCAGAAACACGCTTGTTGCTTTTCTGTAAACGCCGTATTCCGTTTTGATTCCGGGTACTCGCCGCGGGGTGCCTACGGTGCTTTTTGGCTCACGAAAGTACCTCCTTCGGCATCATGCGCATAACGTTCGCGCTGGCGTTCAGGAGTTTCGTTTTTTGGAAACGGTGGCTTCAGGTGCGTTGTTTTCGTGACGGATGAACAAATCCGCAGCATCGAGGCGGCAGATGCGACCTTGAGCCTTTCATTGGCGCAGGGCCGCAGGGAGATGCCTTCGGTGCTTATCGTCGAACCGGCTTTGGTGATCGATCCGGCCTTCAGCCTCAGTCGCGGGGAAAACCCACTCTTGGAACGGAACCGTGCTTAGGGCGCGATCACCTTCACAAGCCCTTCTTCCTGCATCTGCTCCAGCAGTGCCATGACATCCTTCGTCAGCACGTCACCATCGGCCGCGTACTCCAGCATGAGCTCACGGCACAGCTCATCGACACGAGTCGGCGTCTCCAGCCGTCGCCACACGGAGCTGCCCGCCTCGCCCAGCCCATAGCAGCGGCCGCGGCCAATATTCATGAGGACCACCTCGCGATCAACCTCAGTCGCAACCGGCGCTTCGCTCCACGAAACCACGCTCTCCGCAGTAATGGGTACCTCGCGCGACATAGGGCAGTTGGTCCTCCGGGCCGCCTCATCCTGCGGCCTCGCATATCATACTGACACTTCACCGCCGCCATGCCACGCACAGCTCAATCCGGAACCGCTCAAGAGGTATTCGCATTCTTGCGGTTTCCCTCCGAGCTGCGCCTCCTGTTGCTTTGCGCGCGATGGCCGGTCGGAGACAACGCTGAGGAGATCCGTGACCACGCTGCCTCCGGCGACGTTGATTGGGACTATTTCCTTTCGCTGTGCGGCCATCATCGCGTCGTGCCTCTCGTCTATCGCGGACTATCGGCCGCAACGGCTTCGGTGCCGGAGGCCACGCTGGCCGCGTTGCGGGCTGCCGCAAATGAAAACGCAGTGAGCGTCTTCCACTACCTCTCCGAGACGCGGCGGCTATGCGATCTGCTGGAGCAGGCCGGTCTCTCGGTCCGAGTGCTCAAGGGAGTTCCGTTGTCGCAGGCCGTCTTCGGCGATCCCAGTGTTCGCGATGTGGGCGATATCGACCTGCTGATCGCGCCCCATACCGCGGAAACCGCCGACCGGATTCTTACCGCAGATGGCTTTTACCGCAGCGATCCTGCGGCGCCGCTCACGCCTCGCCGGCGTCTCTCCTGGCAAAGGCACGGCAAGGACTATACCTACCGCTCGAACCGCGACGACTTCGAGATCGATCTGCATTGGCGGCTCTTCCGCAATCCGTACATGCCGGGCAATGCTCTGGCCGATGCCGGCACATCCGGCGTCCAGGCGCGCTTCGGAGAGATCAGCCTCAATGTTCTGCCGCTCGACCGGGGCTTTCTCCATCTCTGCGTGCACGGCGCGCTCGATGGATGGTCGCGCTTCAAATCGCTCGTCGATATTGCGACGCTCTGGCGCAGTTTCCCGGCAGAGCAGAGAAATACGCTGACGGATGAGGCGCGCGCGTACGGCGTTTTGCCCGAGATGGCTGCCGCACTGCGTCTTGCGCAGGAGATTCACCTCCTGGATGCGGACGCTCTTACCGCTCCCATGCAACTGCAGACGGGCAGCCGCGAAGCGCGATGGATTCTGGAGTATGCGCGAACGCAACACCTTGCGCACCACTTTCAGCCGACGCAGGAAAAGGCCGGAAGCTGGCAGTTGAAGCGATACGAGTTCGGACTGCGCCGCGGTCTTGCGTATCGTTTCGAGATCGTGCGGCGCATTCTGCTGCGGCCGCGGATGTGGGCGCGCTTCGACCTGCCGGATCTTCTGTTCCCGCTATATCCACTGCTCAGTCCGCTGGAGTGGTTTCTGTTTCATCGCAAAGGCGCGGCGGCCGGCAAAGCGCGGGTGCGGCCGCGTTCCTGGGGCCGCTGGCGTGCACTTTCGTTCGCGCAGAAATGGCTGCTGCTGGAGGCGTTCGTGTTCCTTTTCGCCGCGCGCCTCTCGCTCGCACTGCTGCCGGTGCGCTGGATCTTCCGCTGGCTGGAACGGCCGCTGCGCAATCCCGGCGCAACCGGGCGTCCTGATGTTGTCGAGCGCATTCGCTGGGCGGTGCTCACCGCCGCACGCTATGGCCCGCTATCGTTTGTCTGTTTTCCGCAGGCGCTGGCTGCCCATGCCATGCTGCGGCGGCGCGGAATCGGCAGCGTCATGCACTATGGTGTGCGACGCTCGGCCGATCGCCAGATGCGCGCGCATACCTGGCTGGAAGTCGACAACCGGATGCTGCTGGGTGGGGAGAGCGCGCTGCTGTATGCGCCGATCCACTCTGCCGGCGTCGCCCGTGAACCCTAGCCCCAGGCTCAGGGCCGCGTCGCCAGGTGTGCTTCCAACGCGGTCAGGTTGGTTTCCATACCATCGAAGCCCCACGGCCGGCGCATCCGCGTGACGCGCACTCCTTCCAGCGCTCTTCCGCATAGCAGAAAGTAGTGTTCGGTCCGCCCGGTGGCCCGTACCAGCCACGACTGGAAGGTGAAATCCAGCACCGCCTGCATAGCCTGCACAGCGGAGAGCCGTTCAAAGACCGGCTCCGTCAGCGCGTCGTCGCGCTCCAGCAGGATCAGCTCTGCCAGCGCGGTCGTGCTCTCCGGTTGATCGAGCGCATAGCGGTATTTCTCGTCCTCGGCAAAGACCCTGGCGAGCCCGTGGCTGGATTCCCCCATCGCCTTGAGTGTTGTGTCCCACAGCTTTAGCCACGGCGCCACGGGGAGCACCCGTTGCGTGCGCGGCGCCGCCGGATCGACCACGCAGATATCGTCTGCCAGAATGCGGTGCCCACGGCGAGCCAGGAACGCCACCGTCGACGATTTGCCGGCGCCCGACGCCCCCAGAAATGCGACGGCGCCCGGCGGGGTTTCGATCGCGCTGGCATGCAGAGGAAGCAGCCCGCGCTGATGGCAGGTGACGGCGAAAAGGCTGCCCATCAGGTACGACCGGACGTCCAGCTCCGGCGCGCCTGCTTCCGGATCCACAATGATCTCCACCCCTTGGCGAGCGTAGTACGTAGCCACTCCGGGAAGCCGGAGAAGGAACTCCGACTCGCTGGCCTCATAATCCGGCGCGGACGCCAGCGGGGCGGCAAGGGTCGCCGGCGCGTTGCCCACCCGGATGTGGACTGGCAGGGCATTCCCGTCCGGTGTGACCATTGGCAATTCAGGTAGTAACAGGTCAGTTACGTAGAAGAAGGGGCCGATGCGGTAGCTGTTCAGGTAGCCTCCCCGGGTTGGTTTTCCGATCGGATTCCCTTAGACATACGTTGAGCTACTGCATCATGACGCTTTCCGGATCACTGTACTTCCGGCAGAAATCAGTCTTCCCTCGTAGGTTGAAACGAGCGTAAACACTGAATCCCCCGGAAGGTGCATTCCCCTGCAGCGGGCATGTGCTCATACTGGTCAAGGTTACCCGAGCAGACGGAATAGCAGGTAAATCTGTCTTTGTATCAGCCTGCTTCGACCGTACAGGATCGGGTTAACGATTCATGGGATCCGGGCCAGACTTTTACAGAATAGGGAATTGACGGTTCGTCTTATTGCCCGGACAATGAAGTAGACAGAGTTTTGTCCTGCCTGCTCGCGGGCAGCAACCGTATCCGAGTAGTAAAGGGTCCAGAGCCTCAATCGCGGTTATGAGAATTGGCCAGTAGAGCCAGCCAACGGCTTTTGCAGCTGCTTGATTCGGAGGATGGATGAAAGACGCCCCCAGTACGAATGCCCAACATCCGGCATCGGCCATTGTCGCGCAGAAGCGGGAATGGAAGAAGCCCATGCTAGACATTCTGGCTCTGGCGGATGCACAGGGCGGTCAGAGCCATGTGCATGACGGAGTGAATAAGCATAAATCGGGTGCATGACAGAGTTAATAGACAGAAATCGGGCTGATGCTGCCTGTCCCCGCACCTTCCGCTGTTCCATCAATCCAAGTAACCCACCTGCTCGCAGCGATGGCTTTCGCCGCTGAAGGAGCAGCTCGTCCTGCTCGCGCCTGTTCCCATCGATGAGCGAGAACGTCCGCAGCCACATGCGCGCCATCGCGGGGCTGTGGTCTCCCGGCATTCCGACCCCTCCGGACGCCTGCATCTCCGTTCTTGGAGCGATGGCCGCCGCGCCGGCCATCCTTCGCCAGCCCGCTTCAGACCTCGTCCTTGGCTCCAGTGATTACCGTCCGGACCCAGTCGTCTCGGCCGGCACGCCGCCGCAGGCACCCGCCGCCGCGGCTTTTGTAGCCGATCTGCGCATCGACAATCACGCTGAGCTTGCGCGCTCGCTTAGCCTTCCTCTGACAGCAACCGATGATGAAGTCTTCGCTGCGGCGTGGACGCGCTGGAACGTCGGAATCCTCGATCATCTCGTCGGCGGCTTCGCATTTGCCTGCTGGGAACCCGGGAGCAGGACGCTCTTTCTCGCCCGCGATCATGTCGGCGAGCGCCCGCTCCACTTCACCCGCTCGTTTGGCCCCGCTGGCGGCTTCGCCTTCGCCTCCATGCCGCATGGGCTATGCCGGCTGCCCTCCGTTGGCTCTCGCATCCATGTGCCGCACGCGGCGCACTATCTAGCCGCTCTGAACCGCCGCGGCACGGAAACCTTCTTCGCCGGGGTGGAAGCCCTCCCGCCCGCGCACTGGATCAAGGTGTCGCCGGCAGGTGTCGAAGTTCGTCGCTACTGGCACCCCATCGACGTTCCCGCGATCCGCTATAAGCGGGACAGCGACTACATCGACGACTTCCGCGAGCGCTTCGATCAGGCTGTTGGCGCTCGCCTGCCCGGTTCGGGCGACGTCGCGTCGCAGTTGAGCGCCGGGCTCGACAGCTCTTCGGTTACGGTCACGGCAGCCCGTCTTTTGACCGCGGAGCAGCGGCTTGTCTCGTTCACCGCCGTACCGGTTCCGGGCTATGACGGCTCCGCCCTGCTGGGGCGCTTTGGTGACGAAGGGCCTATGGCGGCTGACGTGGCGGCGCTCTATCCCAACATCGAGCACGTCCGGGTGAATGCCGCTGGGCAGGACCTGGTCGCCTCATTTCAACGCGACGCACGGCTCAGCGGGGAACCGACGTTCAATCCCACCAACCTTCTCTGGATAAACGCGATCCGGGATGCGATGCGCAGCCGCGGGCTCAATGTGCTGCTGCAGGGCGCCGGGGGAAACGCGACCATCAGCTTGGGTGGCCTTATCGGCTTGTCCGAACTGGCTCGCCGCGGCCAATGGATCAGACTCTTCCGGCTGGTGCGCGAACTGCGCGCCGGCGGCCATACGTCGTGGCGGGGGGGAGCCTCGTGGGCGACCGGCTGGATCATACCGTCACGGCTGCGCCGCCTCTATCACCCGGAGTTGCGAAATTTCTCGCTCCGTTACAGCGCAGTGCACCCCCGCCTGATTTCCGAGTTCCAGCTCCGGGAAAACGCCCTCGACGAGTTTTATGGCGTAGAGACCAGCACGGTTTCCGTCCGCCGCAGCCTCTACGACTACTACGATCCCGGCGTGCAGAACACCGTGAGCGCCGTAGGCTGGGAGATCGAGCAGCGCGATCCCACGCAGGACAAGCGCATCTTCGAATTTTGCTTCGGCATTCCCATCGAGCAGTTTCTCGTCGGTGGACAGAGCCGGTCAGTGATTCGCCGCGCCATGCAGGGACGCCTGCCTGAGTCAACACTTCGCCGGACGACGCGCGGCCTGCAGGCAGCCGATTGGTACCTCACCGTTCGCGCTGCGCTGCCGCAGCTCCGGGCCGAGCTTACCCGCGTCGAGCGCTCGCCGCTTGCGCGTCATGTGATCGACACGCCGCGCCTGCGCACGCTTCTCGATACCTTCCCGAGCTCCAGCAGCCACACCTCGGAAGCCGGCGACACATGGCATCTGGCGCTGACGCGCGGCATGGCAGTCGCCAGCTTCCTGGCCGATCATGATCCGGATTTGCCGCACCCCGACATGCCGCGCGATGGCGTGGAAACAGAAAAGCCCGGCATGGCGCCGGGCTCCTGATGAATCTTCGTTGAGCGATTACGCAGTCGTGGGAGCTGCGCAGTATTCGTTGAATGCGCGGACCAGTTCCTGGCCGATGAGCTGCGCCGTCGCGCCTTCGATGACGAAGCGCTGCATCAGATACACCAGCTTGCCGTCGCGCAGAATGGCGATCGCCGGCGATGTCGGCGGCTGCCCCTCGAAGTAGGAGCGCGCCCGCTCCGTCGCTTCCCGATCCTGGCCGGCGAAGACCGTGATGCTGCGTTCCGGCTTCACGGCATTCTGCATCGCCAGCCGCACGCCCGGCCGCATCTTGCCCGCGGCGCATCCGCAAATCGAGTTCACTACCAACATGGTTGTGCCCGGCTGCTTTACCGCCGCATCCACTTCGGCCGCCGTGCGAGCTTCCTGAATCCCGGCGCGGGTCAGCTCCTCCCGCATCGGAATCACCATAATCTCTGGGTACATGCCTGCTCCTTCGTGTCTCTCGACAGCAGATTCACCGCCGCCTTTATCTATTGTATGGAGCCGGGGCGCGGATTGCCAGACTGTGGTGCTCTAGCTGTCCTGGCCCGATAGGCGACCCCTTGACTATCTACAATACGATTGTAGATAGTCAAGGCATGGGAAAACCAAGCGACCTCGTGCAGGGCACGCTCGACCTGCTCATCCTGAAGACCATTTCGCTCGAGCCGAAACATGGCTGGGCCATCGCCAAGCGCATCCAGCAGATCTCCGGTGAAGTGCTGCAGGTGCAGCAGGGCTCTCTATATCCCGCCTTGCATCGCCTGGAGCAGCAGGGCTGGGTCCGCGCAAAATGGGCGGAAACAGAGACCGGCCGCAACGCGAAGTTCTACTCGCTGACAGCCGCCGGGCGCGCGCAGCTCGCCGCCGAGACGCAGAACTGGAATCGTCTCTCCGGCGCAATCAATCTCGTGGTGCAGGAAAGCTAAGGAGCGGGTATGCGTCTGCTCGATCGTCTCCGAATGATGTCGAGCACGCTCTTCCGCCGCAACACCGCCGGCGCTGCCCTCGAAGACGAGCTGCGCTTTCACCTCGATCAGCAAATCGCGGAATATCGCGCCGCCGGCATGGACGCGACCGAGGCGCGTCAGGCGGCGCTGCGCCTCTTCGGCAACCCATCCGTTGTGCGCGAGCACGCGCGCGCTACATGGAGCTGGCAGTGGCTGGAATCCCTCGCGCGCGAAACACGCCAGGGCGCTCGACGCCTCATCCGCGCACCGTCGTTCTCCCTGACGGCGATCGTCGTTCTTGCGCTCGGCATCGGCGCCAACGTCGCGCTTTTTTCCGTGGTGAACGCCGTTCTGCTCAAGCCGCTGCCTGTGGCTCATCCGGATCGCCTCCTCCGCATCTACGAGGCGGACAGCCGCGGACGTTTTCAGGACAATACCGTGGCCGGCGGGTGTTTCGCCCGTTGGCAGCAGCAGGCGCGCAGTTTCGTGCAGATGGCGATGATGCAGGCCACCACCTACAACCTGGCTGGCAACGGACAGATGCCCGAGGTGGTCAAGGCAGAGCAAGCCTCATGGAACACGCTGCCCATGCTCGGCGTTCGCCCTGTCCTCGGCCGGCTATTTCGCAGCGACGAAGATCGTCCGCAGGCAAACGCCAGCGTCGTGATCGGCTGGGGTCTCTGGAAGCGCCGTTACGGAGGCGATCCATCGGTCATCGGACGTACCATTCTTGTAGATCTGAAGCCCTATACGGTCCTCGGCGTTCTGCCGTCGTGGTTTCGCTATCCGGATGCGCGCACGCAGCTCTGGGTGCCGGTCTATCACGAGCGCTCTCCGGAAATGATGCAGCGATTCGACTCGCACAACTTCGACGTGGTCGGCGAGCTGCGTCCCGGGGTAAGCAGGGAACAGGCATCTGCCGAGCTGACCATCATCCAGCGTCAAATTCGGCAGCAGCATCCGGATGGTCCGGTGAATGATGCCGTGAACCTGCGACCCATCCTCGATGGCCAGGTGCGCAATGTAAAGGCTGGTCTCTATGCGCTGTTGGCCGCCACCGGATGCCTGCTCCTGATAGCCTGCCTCAACATCGCAAACCTGCTCGTGGCGCGTGCCGCATCCCGCGGACGCGAGACCGCAATCCGCACCGCGCTCGGCGGCAGCCGAGTGCAGCTTATCCGCAGCCAGGTGATCGAGAGCCTGCTGCTATCGTTGGCCGGCGGAGCGGTGGGGATGGCGCTCGCATACGGCGCTCTGCAGTGGCTTGTGCATGCGCGCGCCGATCTGCCGCGCGTCGATGCCATCCACATTGACGGCATCGCTGCGGGCTTCGCGGTCGTCTGCGTCATCGCATGCGGGGTGATCGCCGGCTTGCTGCCCGCTTTATCTGCGGGCGACCGCGACATACTCCGTGCTCTGCAGGAGTCCTCGCGCTCCGCCGGAGCGGGCCGCAGCCGCGCCCGTCTGCGCCGCCTGCTGCTCTCTGTCGAGGTGGCACTCACCGTTGTGTTGCTGGTCTCCGCGGGGTTGCTGCTGAAAAGCTATCGCGCCATGCGTGAATCGAGTCTGGGCTGCGCCACGGATAATGTGCTCACCGTAAATCTCAGCCAGGCGCGCCATACAAAGACTGCCGCGCAGCTCGCTGCGTTCTACCAGGTGTTGCTGGATCGTGTGCGCGAGATTCCCGGCGTAAATGCGGCAGCCGCTGCCACGATTCTTCCCGGGCAGGGGCCCGATCGCGATGATGTCTACACCGTCCGCGAGCATCCGCCGGTACCCAAGGGCGAGGTGCTGGACGCCGATACAATCTTCGTCGATCCCGGCTATTTCCAGGCGATGCAGATACCACTTGTCGCTGGCCGCACCTTTACTACCGACGAGCGGCTCGGGCGCGCGAACAAGATCGTGATCAGCCGGACACTCGCACGGCAGGTTTTCAAGGGTGAAGATGCCATTGGCAAGCACATAACCGCGATGGCTTTCAGCTCTGAACCCACCACCTTTGAAATCATCGGTATCGCCGGCGACACCCGCGAATTGCCCGCCACCGATTTTCGCCCGGCAATCTACTATCCGCTGCTGGCCGGCGTGGAAAATTCGAGCTCTCTTGCGATTCGCGCCGCGGGCGATCCGGACGCCATGGCCGAGCCAGCGAAGCGCGTCATCGCATCGATCGACAGCACGCTCCCCGTCGCCGACATCATGACCATGAATGAGATCATCGGCCACGCCTCCGCAGAAACCAGCTTTGAAGCCACTCTGCTCGTCGGCTTCGCGGCGCTCTCGCTGGTGCTCGCCGCGGTCGGCCTCTTCGGTGTGCTCTCGTTCCTCGTCACGCAGCGCACGACGGAGATCGGCGTGCGCATCGCGCTGGGCGCACGTCGCGGAGAAGTGCTCCGGCTCATGTTGTTCGACGGCCTCCGTCCCGCTCTGGCCGGGCTCGCGCTCGGCCTCGCCGGAGCCGCCGCAGCCACCCAGCTCATCCGCTCGCTACTGGTGGACACGCATCCCCTTGATCCCACCGTCTACATCATCGTCAGCGCTGTCCTGCTCGCGGTCGCGGCGCTCGCCTGCCTTGTGCCGGCGTGGAGCGCGTCGCGTCTCGATCCAATGCAGGCGCTGCGAACGGAGTGACGCGCACCAGTCTCAATTTGCGTGCTGCGGTTCGTGGTTCAAGGTGCCGTGTTGCACAAAAGTGGGCAATGCGCTCCATTCGGCGTCGTGTACCCTCCCACCATGGACTTTCGGCAGAACGTTCCCTTGGCCCCCTACACGACTTTCGAAGTCGGCGGCCCGGCCGCATGGTTTGCCGAGGCCGCTACGGAAGCCGATGTCGAAGCCGGAGTCGAGTTTGCCGATGCCCGGAAGCTGCGTCTCTTTGTGCTGGGTGGCGGCAGCAACGTGCTGGTCTCCGATGCCGGTTTCGACGGACTCGTCCTCCACATCGGCTTACGCGGCGTGCAGCAGGAGGGAAGTGTCGTCTCCGCCGCTGCGGGCGAGGACTGGGATGCTCTCGTCGCCCGCAGCGTGAATGCCGGCCTCGCAGGGATCGAATGCCTCAGCGGCATTCCGGGAACCGTTGGCGGCACGCCGGTGCAGAACGTCGGCGCTTACGGCCAGGAGGTCTCGCGGACCATCCGGATGGTGCGCGCCTTCGACCGCCCCAAGCGCAAATGGGTGGACCTCAGCAACGCGGAGTGCGGCTTCGCCTATCGCCGCAGCCGCTTCAATCAGGGCGAGGACCGCGACCGCTTCATCGTCAGCCGCGTCACCTACGAGCTGATGCAGAATGTGCCCGCCGCCGTTACCTATGCGGACCTAAAGCATTACTTCAAGGATAAAAACATCCCTGATCCGTGCCTGCAGCAGGTCCGCGCCGCTGTCCTGGAAATCCGGCTCGGCAAGGGAATGGTCGTCACCCCGGACCATCCCGAGCGCCGCAGCGCTGGCAGCTTTTTTAAAAACCCTGTCGTCGCAGTGTCGCTGTTGCCGCAGATCGCGGCCGCCGCCGGTATGCCGGAGTCCGACGTGCCGCGCTACCCCGCCGGTCCGGATGCAGTCAAGCTGCCCGCCGCGTGGCTGCTGGAGCGGGCTGGTTTCGTCAAGGGCTATCGTCGCGGTGCGGCCGCTGTCTCCCGGCGTCATACGCTCGCGCTCACCAATCAGGGTGCCGCCACCGCGGCGGACATCACGGCTCTGCGCGATGCAATCCAGTCCCGTGTGCGCGAGCGTTTCGGCGTTGCGCTGGAACCGGAGCCTGTCTGGGTCGCCTGATTCCATCTCGAGACCTCGGAAGAAGCTATTCCAGCCCGGCGAGCAATTGCGCGCGCTCCCCCGCGAGCACCTCAGCCGCAGCGCCCTGCGCCACGATGCGTCCGTTCTCCATGCGCAACACCTCAGCCGCGGGGCGCGATCCCATCCGCCACGCTTCTGCAACATCGTGCGTTACGTAAAGCGCCGGTGTTCCCGTCCGCGCCAGCCAGTTCTCCAGATCAGTCAGAATTGCGCTCTTCAATTCCAGGTTCAATCCGGCAAAGGGCTCGTCCAGCAGCAGCACCCGCGGCCTCGGCGCCAGCGTCCGGGCGACTGCGACACGCTGCTGCTCACCGCCGGAAAGCTCGGCCGGACGCCGCGACAGCAGCGCTTCAATCCGCAATAACGATGCCATCTCCTGCACCCGGCCCTCGCGCTTCTCGCGCCCGAGTCCGCCCAGCCCGAATGCGATGTTCTCCCCCGCCGTCATCGCCGGGAACAGGGCAGGCCGCTGCATCACCAGTCCGCAGCCGCGTTCGGCCGGACGCAGCCACACGCGGTGTTCGCTGTCCCATACAATCGTGCCCGCAACGGTGGCAAAACCGCGCTCCGGCCGCATCAATCCAGCAATCGCGCGCAGCAGCGACGTCTTGCCTGCGCCCGACGGTCCTACCAGAACGGCGAGTGATCCGGAAAGCGTCGCCTCCGCCGCCAGCGTGAGCTGGTTGGCGGAATGATGAACCGCAAACTTGAGCCACGGCGCAGCCTGCGCGCTGGTTTCGAGCGCGCCCGCCTGACGCACTTCAACCTCACACACCGCTGGTTTCTCCACGCGCGCCCGGGCGCGCCACGCTGTACACCACAATGAGCGCCGCCAGCGAGATGCTCACCAGTGCGATCGCCGTGTGATTCGCGGCCGCATAGTTGCCGTCCATCACCTGGTCATACAGCGCGATGGAGAGCGTGCGGGTCACGCCGGGAATCGAGCCGCCCAGCATCAGCACCACGCCGAACTCGCCCACCGTATGCGCAAAGCACAGCACCGCGGCCGCGAGCACGGATGCCTGCGCCGCCGGCAACAGCACCTTCATCAGCACGCGCCAGCGCGATGCGCCCAGCAGCGCCGCGCTCTCCAGCAGTGCCGCATCCACCGCGCGAAAACCTGCCAGCACCGGCTGCACTGCAAAGGGCAGGCTGTATAGAACAGAGCCAATCACCAGTCCCCAGAAAGTGAATGCCAGCGGATGTCCAACCACGCGTACCAGCAGCCGGCCCGGCGCAGTTGCCGGGCCCAGCAGAATCAGTAAATAGAAACCGAGCACGGTAGGTGGAAGCACCAGCGGCAATCCCACGGCCGCCTCGACCAGGCGAGCAAGCCAACTCCGCGAACGCGCCAGCCACCCCGAAAGCGCAAGCGCCAGTGGCAGCAGGATCGCGGTCGTCACCGCAGCGAGTCGCAATGTGAGAAGGAGCGCCTGGCGATCCATGCATCTGCAAGAGTAGCCGATACCGTGCGCGATGCCGATCGTTTACTCGTGACGTAGAGCGACTATAGGATCGAGCCCGGCTGCGCGGCGGGCCGGAATCCAGCTCGAAGCCAGTGCCACCACCAGAAGAACAAGTATGCCGCCGGCAATCGTAGCCGGATCATCCGGCCCGATGCCGAAGAGCATCGACTTTACCAGCCGGCATAGCGCAAGCGCGGCAATCGTGCCGGCCACAATACCTGCCGCGGTCAGCCATGTGCTCTCCTTCAGGATCAGCGTGCGCACCTGCCAGGGCTGTGCGCCAACCGCCAGCCGCACACCGATCTCGTTGGTGCGTTGCGACACGGAATACGCCATAACGCCGTAGATTCCCACCGCCGCCAGCGCCAGCGCCAGCAGTCCAAAGCCTGAAGTCAACGTCACAAAGACGCGCTCCTGCTGCATGGCAGCATCGATCTGCTGCTCCTGCGTGCGTATGTTTCCCAGCGGAACGTCGGGATCGATCTGCTGTGCGACGTGGCGCAGCGCAGGCACCACCGCTTCGGGCGTCGCCGCGGTACGGATCATGTAACTCATCCCGCTCTCCCCATTGCGCTGCACAAAAGGCAGGAAAAACTGCGGAGGCGCGGGTTCGCGAAGGCTTGCATATCGCGTATCGGCGCAAATGCCGACAATCTCGATCCACTCCTTGCCATAGTCGCCGCTGTTCTCGAGCTCACTGATCTGGAATCGCTTGCCCAGCGGGTTCTCCTTACCGAAACGGGCGCGGGCAAGGCTCTGGTTGATCACCCCAACCTTTATCGACGTCACCGTATCCTGCGGTCCAAAGCCTCGTCCTGCCATGATCGGAATACGCAGGGTGTCGAAGAAGTTGTTACCCACGACGTTGTAAAGCACACTGGGCTGGCGCTGGCGGTCGTTTTCATGGCCCTCCGGCGTAAAGTCCTCCATCGAACGGCTGTCCGCGATGTACGAGACTTCTGACGGAGCAACGGACTGTACGCCCGGAACCCCGGCGAAGGCCGCTTCCATTCTCTGATGGAACGCGATGTCTTTCCCCATCGAATATCTGGGGTGCGGTGAATTCACGTCCACCAGCAGCAAGCGGTCGGTGCGAAAGCCAACGTTGACCGACTTCAGCCCCGCCAGGGTTCGCAGAAAGAGTCCTGCACTGATCACCAGCAGTGTCGAAAGCGCGATCTGGAAGCAGACAAGAGTCCGACCGCTCAATCCCTTTCGCCGCCGCGTCGCTGTCAGCGCAGCAGACTTCAATCCGTAGCTGACGTTCGCGCGGGCCGCGGCAATCGCTGGCGCCAGTCCGAACAGAACTCCGGTTGCGATCGTAACTGCTGCCGTAAAGGCAAAGACGCCCCAGTCAAAGTGAACCTGCAGGCCATTGCGCTCCCACGCATTCTCGAGCATCTTCGGAATTGCATTGCGGCCCAGGTAGGCAAGCACGCATCCGCACGCGCCTCCCGCCGCAGCCAGCAGCAGGCTCTCGATCAGCAGCTGGCGCAGGATGCGCATGCGCCCGGCGCCCAGAGCAAGACGCACACTCATCTCGCGCTGCCGTTCAGCCCCGCGTGCCAGCATCAGGTTCGCAATATTGGCGCAGGCCAGCAGCAGCACCAGACCTACAAATGCCATCAGGATCGCCATCGGCTTGCCGTACTTCTGATGTTCTTGAAACAGTCCGCGGCTCCCGTCTCGCAAGTCCATCCGCGGCAGGTTGTCGCCCTTCTTGATGGACATCGTGCCGCGCACAGCAGCGGTCAATTGCGTATCCAGCGCGGCTTGCGCGGTGACATCAGGAACGCTCGGTTTTGCGCGTCCCATGATGTTCACCCACCACAACTCCGGATCGAAGATTGGCTGCAGCGTTCGCGGCTTTGGCGAGATACGCGGTTGCAGGTGAAGTGGCAGAAACACATCCGGCGCCGTCTGCACATCGGCTGCCGATGTGAATCCCTTCGGATTGACTCCCACGATGATCACCGGCGTATCGTTCACCCGGATGGTCTGGCCAAGAACCTCCGGCGAGCGCCCAAAATCCCGCTCCCACAGCCCATAGCTGATCACCGCGACCCAGCCGGCGCCGGGTTTCACATCATCGGCCGGTGTGATGCCGCGTCCCAGCGCCGGTATAACGCCAAGCTGCGAGTAGTAGTTCCCGGAGACCATCTCGGTGCCCACGCGTTCGGCTGTTCCATGGATGGTCGCGTTTGTTCTGTCGGTTTTGAACGCGAAGAGATCGCCGAGGACGCGGTTTTCCGCGCGCAGCCGCTGATATACCGGATAGGAGAAGACCGTGCTGATCGCGCGCCCGTCGGCTCTGTCGTAGTCTCCCCAGATACTGTGAACGGCAAGATTTTCTTCATGGCCGGTCCATGACAGCAGCCGCAGATCGGCGGCGTGCGGCACCGCGAGTCGGTCGTAGAGCAGTTGCTTCGCTACGGAAAAGATCGTGGCGTTCGCGCCGATCGCCAGTGCAAGGGAGATGATGGCAATCGCAGTAAAGCCAGGGCTCTTACCGAGAATGCGCACGCCGTAGCGAAGGTCGGCCCACAACGCATCCCACCAGCCGAGACCGAGCGACCCGCGCATCTCTTCTTTGCTCGTCAACATCGAGCCCATCGCAATCCGCGCGCGGCGTCGAGCCTCATCCCGCGAAAGTCCGGAGCGGATCAGGTCCTCGGTCAGATTTTCGAGGTGAGAGGCCAGTTCGGCCTCCATCTCCGCTTCCAGACGGCTGCGATGCGCAACCGCTCGAAGCCAGGACCGCGGCTGTGCGTACAAACGAGTGATCCATGAACGCAGTCTCATGCTTCCTCCGCCGTCGTCTTCAGAATGCCGCTGATGACGCCGGCCATTCGGTTCCACCGCTCCGTCTCCGCTTCCAGTCGGGCGCGGCCGGTGCGCGTCAGCCGGTAGTACTTGGCGCGCCGGTTGTTGTCGCTCTCGCCCCACGAACTCGCAATCGCGCCCTGATGCTCCAGCCGGTAGAGTGCGGGGTAGAGCGAACCCTGCTGGATCACCAGGTTCTCGCCGGAGATCTGCTGGATGCGCAGCAGCACGCCATATCCATGCAGCGGCCCAAGCGAAACCGCCTTCAGGATCAGCATGTCCAGCGTGCCCTGCAGCAGGTCCATCTGACGGTTTTGGCTATCTCGACCCACGCAGTGCTTCTCCTTGTACGTCTAGGAGTAGACTAGAGCCGGTTCTCCTAGAACGTCAAGGAGGCGAGATCGAAGACCTGCAAGTCGCTGCGTGGCATTCGATGCAAGAGAGTTATGCTTTTATGGTTGCGGCGGGAGGGTACAGGCCACCTTGAGGGGCCGCAAAGCGATGTCATGGTTGTATTCGAATTGCCATGACCATCCAATTCATCGCGCCAGCGCGGGTTGAATCTCTTCAAAGCTCATGTTCTGCGCGTGGCTTCCGGTGTCTTTCTGCCACTGCTCGAAGAGCCGGCCGTAACTAAGCAGCGTCACGTCGGCTCGATCCACCTGGAGCGTGGCGAGCATGCGATCAATCCACTCGCGCGGTCCTTCGAGCTCCGCATATTGCCCGATGGGTGTCTCATCCAGTACGCAGTGTCCTTCGCTGTCAGCCCATTCGCTGCGCCACTTCTCATACACAAACGTGGAGGTATAACCAAGCACACGGAAGATGGACGCGACAGCCTCGCCGTCCTCGATTGATGTTTCAGTTTCGATGCGCTCCTTGTGGCGCGCATCGGGCGAATCGTTCGGCGTGGTCTGCTTGTGGGTCAGCACCCAGCGCTCGCCGTAGCGGCGCAGCCGCAGAATCTGGCGCGTGGCGCGAAGCTCGCGCGCGGGCGTGTCGAAAAGGATGTTGCGCTCGAAGGTGCGCGGTGTTTTGCAACGGAAGCCGAGCTGCGGAAGCTGCGCTTCAAGGGATTTCAAATCGCGGACGCGAAACTTTACCTCGATCTCAATCGATTGCATGCGACGAGTTTACAGGAGCCCGCATAATGGAGAGATGGCAGAGACCGAGCGCCTTCCCCTGAGCGAATTCGATCTACAGAACAAGACGGCCGCGGCTACGATCGAACGGGTTGCAAGCATCTGGCGCGGCGGCGGCATCGTCGCATTCCCAACAGAAACGGTATACGGCCTGGGTGCGCATGCCTTCGATGAGAAGGCGGTGGAACGCATCTTCGCGGCCAAGCAGCGGCCTGCGTGGGATCCGGTCATCGTGCACGTGAGTGATGGTTTACCGCTGGGCCGTCTGGTGGCCGACATCAGCGACGCGGCCCGCGCGCTGATGGAAGCTTTCTGGCCGGGACCGTTGACGCTGCTGTTGCCGCGCGGCCCGGACGTACCGGATGCGGTGACGGCGGGGCGTCCGCTGGTTGGCGTGCGGGTGCCGTCGCATCCGGTGGCGCGCGCGCTGATCTCCGCTGCAGGAATGCCAATCGCTGCGCCAAGCGCAAATTCTTTTGGCCGCCCCAGTCCTACGACGGCGGCGCACGTGCTGGACGATCTGGATGGCCGCATCGACGCAATCGTGGATAGCGGGCCCACCTGGCATGGTGTGGAGTCGACTGTCGTGGACGCGAGCCAGTCACCGCTGATCGTCTACCGGCCGGGGGCGGTGACGCTGGAGGCGTTGCGCAGCGTGGCGGGCGAGGTGAAGTTGTACGAGGGAAACGGTACAGAAGCCGGGCAGGAGCCGGCGGGGCTGCCTTCACCGGGTGTGGGCATGCGCCACTATGCACCGCGCGCTCGAATGGTTCTGGTGGAGACGGAGGCGGCGGACGAGGAGTCGGTGATCGGCTTCCGGCTTTTCCAGGCGGTAGCAAGGGCGAAGCGCGACGGCGACGGAGTGAAAGTTGGCGTGATGGCGCCAGAAGAGTTCAAGAGTGATGTGCGGACGGCGGATTCCATTTTCGAGTGGGGCCGCTGGGGCGATCTAAATTCCTTGGCGCAGCGGCTCTTCGCGGGACTGCGCTGGCTGGATGCACAGGAAACAAGCCATATCGTCTGCCCGCTGCCTGCAGACCGGGGGATTGGACGGGCGCTCCGAGACCGGCTGGAGAAGGCGGCGCGGCTGCCTGTGGTGAAGGGCTGAAGAACCGGATCGAACTGATACTCCGAACGGGCATCAGAGCGGGTAGTCGAGGTGGCCGCTCGAGTGTTCCACGTGTAACATGCCCGGTCCGCTCGGATGTTACACGTGTAACACTCGTGAGCCAACGCATACTTCCTGGAATGAACCGCTCCGTTACCGCGGTGTTATTTTTCTGAAGTTTCCTGCCGATGCACTTCGAAGGCAGCGAAAAAGCAGATCTCCCACTTGCGCTGATCTCGCTGCGCGAGCCGTCTCCAGTTCAGATGACGGCAGAATTCCTCGGAGGCTTGTTAAGGCTGCGACTCGCCAGCCTTATGGAGATACTTGATGGCCGGCTTGAAAATCAGCGTGCGGATATTGCCATTGCGCACCTTGATGGCGTCAGTGTCGTACCACTCGATAACGCCTTCAATGCGGTCTCCGCCTTCGAGCATGAAGACCATTGGAATCTGCGAGTGCATCTGCTTCTGCAGATAAAAAGCTTCCGCATGCGAGCTCTGCTGCCGATTGTTTGCGGGTGGCGGCTGCTGATGGATCAGCAGCGGGGTGTCTCGGCGGGCATAGGAGCGGCGGTTGCGAATAGCCTCCGGAAGCCTTGGCCGGATGAGCTTGCGTGGCCCCGAGGGGGGAAGCGAGGGGATAGTTGCGCCCTCAACAAGTTCGTCCTCTTCATCATGTGACGGGACTGCCGATTGGTTCGCCATATAAGCGTGCCTGTGAGTGTTACCTCATGTGATGCGCGATCCGGCCCGGATGCAGCGGAAAGTTTTCCTCTCCGTAAAGCGATCCCTATCGATAACGAGATTGCTGATCCGGATTGCTGATCATAGACCGGAATGAGGCGGGCAACGCCAGAGAATTCTACCCACCGCAAAGGACGCGCGAGCAGAGGGTTCGGTTTGGGTAGATCGCAGACTGCGGCGCAAGGCTCAGCGCACCGGCAGGCCGGTGGCGAAGGCATCCAGCGAGATCGAACGCAGCAGGTTACGCCGCATTCCTGTCTCGACCTGGTCGGTGCCGCGGGATGCTGCCTCAAGCCACGCCGGGGTAACGATCTGCGCCATGCGGGTGAGTTCCGCTGCCAAGTCGGTATTACGGATCAATGCCGGCACGCCGGAGTGGATGAGCAGCAGATCTTCCAGCAGAAGATTGATGGCGTGCAGCATGGCAGAGGTTTTCTGGGCACCTTCGGCCCCGGCGCGGTAGCTCTCCGTCATGCGGAAGAGGGCGCTGTAGTCAGGTTCGGCAAGCGACGTACGCAAGATGGTGAGCGCATCCTGGCGCGATGCAAGATACGCTGGCAGATCGAAGCCCAGCGCGCGACCCGCCGCGCCTTCGGCAAGGCGTCCGACCAGCGTGCGCTGCGCCGGCTTTAGCTCCGGACGACGCGCGGCGAGCAGGGCATCGATCTCCGCGTGGGGCAGGGCGCCCAGACGCAGCACCCCGGCGCGAGAGCGAATGGTGGGGAGCAACTCGTTTGGATTCTCCGCCAGCAGGATGAGCGTGGCGTGTTCCGGCGGCTCCTCGAGGATTTTGAGCAGCGAGTTGGCTGCTTCCTTCATGAAAGAACTTGCCGTAAAGATGTAAAACGCGCGGCGCGCCTGCGCGGGACGGCGATAAATGCGCGCGATGACGGTTCGGACCTGACCCAGTTTGATGAGCAACTGCGGCGGGTCGGGCGGGATGATGAGCAACTCCGGATGGGTCTGGATGAGAATGCGGGTGTCTTTCTTGTCTGCATCGCGCATCTCTTCGCGCGCGGCCAGAGCCTCGGCAAAGCGCTCGTCCAGCGCGAAGGAGGGGCTGATGCGCTCGCAATTCGCGCAGACACCGCACGCGTCGGGCAGGCCGTCCGTGGTGATCGGCGTAAGGCAGTTCGCCGCCTGCGCCAGCAGCACGGCAAGCGTGTACTTGCCCGCGCCACGCGAGCCGCTCAGGATCATGGCGGAGGGCAGGCGACCGGCGGCAAGGGTTTCGCGCAGGCGGCGTACCGTGGCCTGATTGCCCAGAAAGTCGGAGAAGTTCACCTTCTCAGCCTAATGGCTTGGAGAAAAGCAGACAACGAAAGGCCAGAGGCAAGATCATTCGACCTCCTGAACGATTGTTCCCTGGTGATAGAGAATCTTCCATCCTTCGGTGGTGTTTTGCCAGATGGTGGCGCGACGGGTGAGCCGCGCGCCATCCTGAAGGAGCGTATAGGTCAGCAGGTAGGTATCGGCAGCTAATCTGCCGCAATGGAAGTCTTTTGTCTCCCAGACATCCTGGTGTGGAGTTTCGTACCGCTTTTCCAGGGTATCGAGCACAAGGCTTCTTGAGTATCGCCGGCCTGAGGCCCCCGTTTCCCAGAAGTCATCCGCGGTCATCCGCTCGAAGTCGGCTCTCGATGTTCCGAATTCGGGACGGTGGAAGATCGGCTCACGACTCGATAGCTCGTCCAGGACGGCCAGCAAGTCAGGTTTAGTCGTGCGATCCGGTTCCATTTTCAACTTCACGGGATAGATAAAGGATAGGCGTCATGCAGTTATAGCGCTTCCACCCGCATGTGGATAGGATACTTGGGCCGCAGCGTGATCTTTGGCTGGACCTCGATCTGCTGGTCCGGCAGCAGGGTCAGCCTCCACTTCTGCGCGACGGTCGCCAGGATGAGCACACCCTCCATCCATGCGAAGGATTCGCCGATGCACTGACGGCCGCCTCCGCCGAAGGGGAAGTAAGCGAAGCGCGGGCGCGCGGCTTTCGCTTCCGGAGTGAAGCGCTCCGGGTCGAAGCGCAGCGGGTCAGGGAAGTACTCCGCGTCGCGCTGCGTCACGTACTGGCTGAAGAAGAAGTAGGTTCCTGTAGGGAAGCGATAAGGCCCGAGCTCGATGGGCGCGGTAGCTTGCCGTCCCATCGCCCAGGCCGGTGGATAGAGGCGCATGGACTCGGCGAAGACCATCTCGGTGTAGCGAAGCTCTGGAAGGACTGCCATGGTGGGCAGACGACCCTGCAGCACACGGTCTATCTCGTCATAACATCGTTTAGCTTCCAGAGGGTTTTGCGCCAACAGCAGCCACGTCCAGGTAAGAGCGTTGGCGACCGTCTCGTAGCCGGCGAGGAAGATGGTGATGATCTCATCGCGCAGCTGGTCATCAGTCATGCCGCTTTTTTCGGTCGAACCGCTTTCTTCGTCACGCGAAGACATCAGCATGGAGAGCAGGTCGCCCGAGTCCGCATCGCCGGCGCGGCTGCGATGCTCGGCGATGATGCGGTGAACCACTGCGTCGAGCCGCGCCCGTGCATGGCGGAAGCGCGTGAGGCCGGGCAGCGGGGCGTGAAGATACGCTTCGGCCAGCGGCAGCGAGATGAGGTAGTTGTAGAGGTCCATGATGACGTTGACCTCGTGATTGATGGCGAGCACGTCGCTGGTCACCTCCGTGTTGAAGAGGGTGCGCGCGACGATCTCCAGCGCGAGCTGCATCATCTCCGCGCCGACGTCGATGGTTTGGCCGGCTTGCCAGCTGGCGCGGCGCCGGGCTGCGCGCTCGACCATCACGTCCGCATAAGCAGCGATGCGCGGACGATGGAATGCCGGTGCGGCGATGCGCCGCTGGCGCATGTGGAAGGCGCCCTCGCTGGTGATGAGGCCTTCGCCGAGCAGGATCTTCATGCGCCGCTGGGTGCGCTCCTTGATCATCTGCTGCGGATGATTGACGAGGATCTCGCGAATGAACTCCGGGTAATTGATGAAGACGATGTGCTGCCAGCCCAGCTTGTAATGCGCGATGCGGCCGTAGGTGGCGGCGAGATGCTCAAAGAGCAGGATGGGATTCGATGGCTTGAAGAAGCGGCGACGCAGGTAGAAGACCAGATTGAGCGAGAGACCGGGAGGGTAGCGATACTGGCCGCGCTCGATGACGGTCCATTGCGGTTGCGGCTGCTGATCGGAATTTTGTCCGGGCGGCGGAGATGTGTTGGCTGCTGCCATGTTGACTCAGGAGGCGCGGTGCTGCTGAAGGCGCTCTTCCACGATGGATAGGATGCGGCGATGGACGGCCTCCACGCCGTCGTCGCCCTCAATAGCCACTACGCGCTGCGGCTCGCGGGCGGCGATGATGCGGTACTGATCGTAAACGCGGCGGAAGAATGCCGTGTCGAGTGACTCGAAGCGGTTTTCGTCCTTGCCGGTGATGGCCCGAGCCGTCTGATTGCGCTGACGGGCGCGGGCGAGCGAGGCGTCGAAATCCGGGAGCAACAGCAGCGTGAGGTCAGGATCGAGCCCGCATAGCTCGCGGTGCAGCGCGAGCACGCGCGCGGAGCCAAGCTGACGGCCACCGCCCTGGTAGGCTTCGGTCGAATCTGTATAGCGATCGCAGAGCACGATGGCTCCGCGCTCGAGCGCCGGGCGGATGACTTCCGCGATGGCTTGCGCGCGGTCGGAGAACATCAGGCCCAACTCGGCGCAAGGATCGAGTGAGCTGCGGCGCGAATCCAGCAGCAGGCTGCGGATGCGGTCGCCCAGCCTGGTGCCGCCGGGCTGGCGGGTGATCACGACATCCTCGCCGCGTTGGACAAGCCATTCGTGCAGCTTGCGCAACTGCGTGGACTTGCCCGAGCCGTCCAGCCCTTCAAATGTGAGGAAGAAGCCTCGCGGCATGGGTGGAGTGTAGCACTGGACAGGAAAGCAGCCGGAGCCGTTACACTATACCGTTTTCGCAAATACTATGTTACATCCATATTTGAGAAGAGCAGCTTTTCTTGACGGAAAAGCTGCGTTCATACTCTTTGCACGCCCTGTAGCGTTTGTGAAAACGGTCTGGCGAGCATCGCCATTCAGGAGATCTATTCTGCGCCTACAACTTCGCCCGCTTCTGCCTGCCGCATTCCTGCTTTGCCTTGCCGCCACTTACGCGCAATCCACGACGCAGCCGATTCAGTTGAGCGTGGACGTGACGGATGCCCCGCGCAAGATTATTCACGCGGTCGAGACGATGCCGATGACGCCGGGCGAGCACACGCTGGTATATCCGAAGTGGATTCCGGGCGAGCACGGGCCCACGGGACCGATCGACGACCTGACGGGCATCGTCTTTACCGCGAATGGGCAGCAGATTGCGTGGCGGCGTGACGACGTGGATATGTATGCGTTTCACGTGAACGTGCCCGCGGGCGCAACCGAGCTCAAGATCAAGCTGGACTTTCTGGCGACGGCCGCTCCAAACGGATTTTCCGCAGGCGCTTCGACCAGCGCGAGCCTCGCGATGCTGAGCTGGAATACGGTGGTGCTGTATCCGGATGGCGCGAAGGCGAGCGATGTTATGGTGACGCCGGCGGCGAAGATTCCGCAGGGCTGGCAGTATGGAACTTCATTGACAAAGGTGGGTGGCGATTCGTACGACGTGAAATTCGAGACGGTGTCGCTGGAGCAGCTTGTGGATTCGCCGCTGTTGGCGGGGCGCTACTTCCGCGAGTGGCCGCTTGCCCCGGAGGTGACGCCAAAGCATTATCTGGACGTGGCGGCGGACGGGCCGGAAGACCTGGAGATCAAGCCGGAGTTGCTGGCCGGCTTCAGCAACCTGGTCCGGGAGACCGGAGCGCTGTACAAGTCACGTCACTACAGCAGCTACCATTTCCTGCTGACGGCGAGCGACCAGGTAGCGCATTTCGGGCTGGAACATCATGAATCGAGCGATGACCGAATTCCGGAGAAGAGCTTTCTCGACCCGAATCTCTCGCTGCTGATTGGCGGCCTGCTGCCGCATGAGTTTACGCACTCGTGGAACGGCAAGTATCGGCGACCGGCTGGACTCGCGACGCCGAATTACCAGGTGCCGATGAAGGGGAATCTCCTGTGGGTGTACGAGGGGCTGACGGAGTATCTGGGCGATGTGCTGACGGCGCGTTCGGGCATCTGGACGCCGGAGCAGTATCGCGATGCGCTGGCGCTGAGTGCGGCAACGCTGGATGCGCGTCCGGGCCGGACGTGGCGCGATCTGGAGGATACGGCGGTTGCGGCGCAGATTTTGATTGATGCAAGCGAGGGCTGGGACAATTGGCGGCGTAACGTGGACTACTATCCGGAGGGCGAGCTGATCTGGCTGGAGGCGGACACGATCATCCGCAAGCAGAGCGGCGGGAAAAAGAACCTGAATGACTTCTGCGCGCGCTTTCACGGATTGGGCGGCAATACGGAGCCGAAAGTGGTGCCGTATACCTTCGACGATGTGGTCGATAACCTGAATGCAGTCGTGCCGTACGACTGGGCGACCTTTCTGCGCGAGCGGGTTACGACGAAAGTGGACCACGCGCCGCTGGGTGGTATCACGAATGGCGGATGGCGGCTGGCCTACAGCGACAAAGAGACACCTTACATGCAGGCGGATGAGCGCGGCGGCGTGAATGCTTGGTGGTCGCTGGGGCTGAAGATCGCGGACGGGGGCAAGGTGAGCGATGTGCTGGTGGGTTCGCTGGCGGACAAGGCCGGCTTCGGGCCGGACATGCAGATTGTCGCGGTCAATGGGCGTGCGTATCAGGATGAGCTGCTGAAGCGGGCGATCGATGACGCGAAGGAAGGCTCGACTCAGCAGAACAAGGGACCGATTGAATTCATCGTGTCGAATACGTCTTATTACAAGGTGCTGAAGATCGACTACCACGCCGGGCAGCGGTATCCGTATCTGGAACGGGTGAAGGGGGAGAAGGATGTGCTCGAGGAGATTTTGAAGCCTATGGCGCCGGTCAAGAAATGAGGCTTCGTCTACCGGGCAAGGAAGCATCCGACTGCGTCGCCACAAATGCCGAACGCACGGGGCAACGCGTCACTCAGCCATGCAAGCGCGAATTCTGCCCGAGTCGGATCCCAAAGCAGGAGCCAGCCCGCGCCGTCATCAGCAACGACAACGCATCTTCGAGCGTTGAATACCCCAGGCTGGACTCCCATCTCCGTAGTAGGAAATTGAACGTCTGTCCAGTAGGGTTCAATCAGGGACTCTTTCATTTTTTGGAGTTCCGTAGAGACCTTTTCCTGGCCCCACGGGGTTCCCAATGCAGCTTCGGGAGTCTCATAGACGTACTGATCTATTTCTCGCTCTACCTTGTTCCTCAGCTCACATAGAAGATCATGGTCATTCATCAAGTAGCTCTCGTAACTTAACCTCGGTGCTGCAAATCCACAATTTCCAACTCCAACCCGCCAAAATCGGGGTGCTCGTTCATGCGCAGGCGGTAGGCGAGATCGATGCGGCTGCCTTGATCTAATCCGAGCGCGCGTACGCGTTCCGCCCAGCGCCAGCCTAGTGCTTTGATCGCCGTTTGATCGTCGCGCACGCGCATACGGATGTGCTCTTCCTTCATGATCTGTAGCGGGGCGTCGAGGATGAGGTTGCGCGCGACGAAGATTGGTTCTTCGTTGCCCATGCCGTAGGGTTCGAGCAGGCGGAGCGCCCGGTAGAACGGGATATCGATCTGTGAAAGCGGCAGTTCTGCGCTGCAGTCGAGTTTGCGCTCGAGGATCTGCGGTGTGAGCAGGATGGCCGCGTGTTGTTGCAGGCGCTCGCGCAATTCGGGGACTCGCGTGGAGTCGAGCGAGAAGCCGACGGCATGCGCGTGGCCACCGAAACGGACGAAGACATCGTGGCAGCTTTCGAGCGCTTCGAGCAGATGGAAGCCGGGTATGGAGCGGCCGGAACCGTGCGCCTCGCCGTCCTCGTGGCTGAGGACCAGCGCGGGGTGACCGGTGCGCTCGACGACGCGCGAGGCAAGGATGCCGAGTACGCCGCGATGCCAGCCTTCGCCGTCGATGACCAGACAACCAAGCCGGTCGACGGTGTCGTCTGCAAGCATCGCGTCAATCTGGGTGAGCACCGCGGTCTCGGCGGCGCGGCGATCGGTGTTGAGCTGATCGAGCTTTTGCGCGAGCGTGCGGGCGCGTTCCGGATCGCGCGTGGTAAAGAGCTCCACCACCTCGGAGGCGACATCCATTCGTCCGGCGGCGTTGATACGCGGGCCGATGCGGAAGCCGATGTCGGATGCTGTCAAACATCGCTTCGCAGGGTCGAGCTGCGCGACTTCGAGCAATGCGCGGAGGCCCACATTCACCGGGCGGCGCAATCCCTCAATGCCGAGGCTGGCGATGACGCGGTTTTCGCCGAGCAGCGGTACGGCGTCGGCGACTGTCGCGATGACCAGCATCTTGAGAAACGACGGCAGCAGTTTTTCGCGGGCGCGCTGGGTGTCGCTTGCCTCCAGCAGCGCCTGCGCCACCTTGAATGCCACGCCCGCGCCGCAGAGATGCTTGCACGGGTAGGTGCAATCGGGCTGGTTGGGGTTCAGGACGGCCAGCGCCTGTGGCAGGCCCATGGCGGCTTCCGGCAGATGGTGGTCCGTAACGATGAGGTCGAGCGAGAGGCGGGCGGCTTCCTCTGCGGCGGCAAAGGCGCGAATGCCGGTGTCGACGCTGATGACGAGCTTCACGCCGTCGGCAGAGGCCCGCGTCAGCACCTCGGCCTGCATGCCGTAGCCGTCGCGCAGGCGATGCGGGATGTGGTAGCGGGCGATGCCGCCGAGGATTTCGATCGCGGTCTTGAGCAGAACGATGGCCGTGGTGCCGTCCACGTCGTAATCGCCGTAGATCAGGATCGGCTCGCGTGCCGCGATGGCCTGCTGGATGCGCGCGACCGCTACGGCCATGCCGTGAAGCGTGTACGGATCGAGCAGGTGATCGAGCGTGGGATGGAGAAACTGCGCGGCAGCCGCGGCATTCGTAATATCGCGCTGCAGCAGCAGGGAAGCCACGGGGCCAGGAACACCGGCCGCTTTCGCGAGCGCAGAGACCGCACCTGCATCGACTGGCGGAAGCACCCAGTGCGCGTAAGCAGGCGAGTAAGCGGGCGCGCTCGTCGTTGTGCTCACGCGAGCAGGCTCACTCTTCGTCCGCGTCCTCGTCGATGACGATGTCGCCTACGCTTTCAAGCGATTCGAGCAGCTGCTGGTAGCGGTCGTACCACTCGGTCGAGCTTTCGTGCAGGAACATGATGCCTTGGTGCGCGAAGCCGAGTTGCACAAAGCCGGTCTTGCCGACGTAGTTGACCAGCTCTTCGACTTCCTCGGAGTCGGGCATCTCGTCGGGAAAGTTGAAGTCGCGCAGGTCTTCCAGCAGCGATTGCAGATCTTCCTTCTCCAGCGTGATGTTGCTCATGGTGAGGAAGGGCGCCTGGGCTGCCTTCGCCATCTCGACGAAATCCTTCCAGCTGTCGGGGTTCTGTTCGTCCTCCCACAGGACGGAGGCAACGTCTTCCATAACGAAGCCGGGCAGGCGCTTCATGCCGTGGCCTTCGATGAAGGCGATCATGTCGTCCTGGAGAGAGTGCAGGTTGTCTGGTGGCATCATTCCGTCGCCTATTCTCGCAGATGGCGGCGGAGTCCCGCAGCGCACGCCGGAGGAAAACCGGACTGTTTTCCCGTACTCTTTCAGAGAGGAGCAAGATATTTGGCGACTTTCGAGAGGCATCTGTTTATCTGCACCAACCAGCGGGAGCCGGGCAGTGCCCGCGGCTGCTGTTCGCCGGACGGCAGGGGCGAGTTGCAAAAGCGTTTCAAGGACGCGATAGGCGCCGCCGGGTTGAAGGCGACGGTGCGCGCAAACAAGGCGGGCTGCCTGGACCAATGCGAGCACGGGCCTACCGTGGTGATCTATCCGGAGGCGGTCTGGTATGGGTTTGTGCGGCTGGAAGATGTGGACGAGATCGTCCGCGAGCACGTAACGCACGGGCGGCCGGTGGAGCGGCTGCGCCTGGCGGAGAGCTGCGTCAATACTGCGGCCTGTCCGCATAAACCACGGCGGCAGTAGAGCTTCCGCGCTGCTGCGCTGAACGCAGGTATGCTATATTCCGGGTAACGATCGATGATTTTTTCCAATGACTATGTGGGCTACCTGGCTCGCAAAACAGTAAGCGGCCTGCTCAACGCCAAAGTGATCCAGTCGACGAAGCCGCAGCTCCTCTCCGAGCGTGTGGCCGCGGGCCTGGTGGACGAGCTGAAGGTCGAAGACCGCATCAACGAAGAAGCGCGGCTGATCCTGGAGACCATCCAGGAAGACATGCGGCGTACCGGCGCCAGCTATCCCGAGATGTTCAAGAAGATCAAGATGAAGCTGGTGAACCAGTACAAGGCGGTGCTGTGAGGATTTCCCGGGACAAGGTGAACAAGCTGGCGCACGTGGTGGCCGATACGCTGGCGGAGATCAACGAATGCGATTTCCTGGAGGACCGCAACACGGTCCGGCAGGAGGCGCGCAAGGTGCTGGAGACGCTGCTGCTGGAAGAGCAGAAGATCGATGAGGCCGCCCGGCTGAAGATCTCGTCGCAGCGCAAGATCATCCCGGAAGGCACGATGGAGTGGGACATTCTCTATCGCAAGTACTACAACGAGGAAGTGAAGAAGCTCGGCATCTAGAGCCCGCCAGGCGGCGCTCGCCGGCTTTGTCCGGAGATCGAAGTTTGTTAAAGTAATCGAGGTGGACGTCCTGTCCACTCGCGTGTGTGGCGCTATCGTTCAGGGGTTAGGACGCGGCCCTCTCAAGGCTGAGACACGGGTTCAATTCCCGTTAGCGCTACCAAACCGTTTTTCGCCCTTCCGAACAGCCCTCCCACATGCTGAAAAGTAGCAAGTTATCTGGCTTCGAGATCACGTCGATTCTTTGTTAGAAGTACGCTTTGAGGCCGATCTGAACCTGTCGCGGGCCATTGGAAGTGTAGGTAATAGTTCCGAAGTTCGGATCGTCTACCGAAGTGTCGGGCGTTCCAAAAACCGGATGGTTGAAAGCGTTTTGCGCTTCGATACGGAATTCGAGTTGTGTTCCGGCACGGAGCTTCTCAAGCGAAAACACCTTTCCCATCGAGAGATCCACATTGAAGGCGGTTGGTGTCCGCACGCTGCCGATGGTTCTCGGGGTATCTCCGATTGCGTACAAATCAGGAAGCTGGAATACCTGCGGATTCTCGAAGTAATTGTTGATCCAGCCGGACTTATGATTCCGCCGCGGTGTTCCGACAATATTCGGGCGCTGCGCACCATAGGTCGGCAGCGACGTGCCGTCGTAGGTGCTCATGGCCAGCGGCCGGCCATTGTTCAATCGCCAGATGCCGTTGGTCTTCCAGCCTCCCACGATGGTATCGACCACGCCTGGCATGCTGCCGAAAAATGCCTTGCCGCGCCCTAGAGGCAGATCGTATTCGTAGCTGAGCTGGAAAACGTAGGGGATGTCGAAAGTAGAGAGGCTCCGCTCGAGCCACGGTTTGTTTGGATCCTGCAGGCTGAGGAAACTTCCCAGCCAGGTGATGTTGTCGTCGTCGACGGAGGAGTCGTCGATCGACTTGGACCAGACGAAGCTGGCGAAGAACTGCAGTCCGTTGGAGTAGTTTTTGCCTGCCGTGATCTGCAGGGAATGATATGTAGAATTGGCAATCGCAGGAACATCCGTGGTGACAGAGCTGTATTGCGGGTACGGCAACTGCAACTGGTAGGCCGGAACCTGCGGGCCTGAAAGCGTACTGTTCGGATCGGTGATGATCCCGTAGAAAGGATTATCAACATACGAGTTGAGGTTCGAGATTTGATCGGGAGTATAGTTTTCAATCTCAGGCCCAAGTATGTCCAAGTGATTGTCCCCGCCAAAGTATAGATGCGTTCCTTTCTTCCCGATGTACTCGAGATCCAGGACCACACTGCCTGGGAACTGGCGCTCAAAGCCCAGGCTCCAGGTCTGTGCATAGGGCGTCTGGTTTTCGTTTCGTACTGGACCGATCGCACCAAATCCGACATCGTTCATCAAGCCCAGGGAACTGCCGGAGGGACGAATCAAACCATTGGGGTATGGGTTGCTCAGATGAAGGTACGGAGTGGCGCCGTCATTCTGGTAGGTCGTGACCATGTTCGTGTATTGATTGAAGCCCTGCGTACCATAGCTGCCGACACCATTCGCGCCGGAGCGCGTCTGCGAATAGTACATGCCGTAGCCGCCGCGCGCGACGAGCTTCGGTGACAGCTGGTACGCAAAGCCGACACGCGGTTGGAAATCCCTCCAGTCGGTGTCACTGATCGTGCGCTGCTTAGAACTGGCGAAGACTTCGCCGCCGTGCAACGTGGGCAGCCCCGGTACAGCCAGCGGCGAAGTGACGCCTGGATCGAACCAATTCTGACGATTATGACGATCCGTTCGCGGCAGAGATACGTCATAGCGAAGTCCCAGGTTCAGGGTCAGTTTGCTGGTGGCTTTCCAGTTCTCCTGGACGAATAAGGCGTACTGGAAGTTCTGCGTCGCCGGCTGGAACTGAAGCTCGTAATATCCTCCCGCGTCAGCGCCTTGGGAATTACCCATCATGAAGCTGGCCATGGCGTCGCCGCCGCAAGTGGAAACGTCGTTGGGGCACCCGGAGGAGCCGTGCTCCGTGAAGTTGAAGATACCCTGTGGCGCGTTCGTCTGGATGTAGTTCATCTGGTGCAGCCGGCCTTCAAAGCCAAACTTCAACTCATGCTGCCCGAGTTCTTTTGTCAGGACCGCGCCCAGCTGCGCGGTGTCTTGTCCCTGTTTGTAGTTGCCGTACGGGTCGTTACCGATAGCCTGTTGGCCGTTGCTTGCCGAAAAGTAACCGCCCTGGATGTACATCGCGGGCACGCCGGTGAAGCCGTTCGAGTTGAGATAAGACGGGAAACCGAGCTTGGTCAGCGGATCCGTAACACCGTTGTCTGCGTTGTAGGCGAGGATGTGTTCAGAACCCCGCGTGAATCCCAACGTGGTGTTCAGCAGCAGAGTAGGGCTGAAGGTCTGCGTGTCGACAAGGCTGAACAGGTGCGCGTGGGTCTGGTTCGGGCCTGCCCCGCAGGGGTCGGCGAAGTCCTTGAAGCAGTTATAGGGATTGTTGTGGTTCCAGTTCTGTGAGTATTTGGCGCTCAGCAGGTTCTTCTGGCTGAACTGCTGGTCGATCTTGATGTCGAACTGATCGTTATAGGTATAGGTCGGACCAGAGCCAGCCCAGTTATCGTAGATGCCGTTCGCGGAAATGTTCGGCGTCGGAAAAAGGTTCATCATCCTTTGCGCGACGGGGTCGATCAGATTGCCGGCTCCGGCCGGAAGCTGGTAGGGAGTGCCGTTCAAATTCGGATTGCCTGGGCTGGAATAGAGAGCCATGTTGTTGAAGGGGATGAACGTGCTCCGCACCGCGCCGCCCACGTCGGGGCTGTAAGTGCCGGAATAGGGATCCCATATCTGCCCTTGGGCCACGCTGCACAAGCCGGTCGAATCGAAGGTGCCCCCATTTGCGGTACACACCTCTCCGAAGTCCCCCGTGCGCTCGGCGGCGCTGGGAACGCCGGCCTGATAGGTTTGTTGAGTTGTTTCGCGCGTGCCATCCCAATCGAAGAAGAAGAAGGTTTTGTTTTTGAAGATGGGGCCGCCGATGGTTCCGCCATAGTTGTTCCGGCGTAGCGGTGAGATAGGAATGTTGTAGTAATTGTTGAACCAGCTATTGGCGTCCATGACCTGGTTGCGGATGAAGTCATAGGCGCTGCCGTGGAATGTGTTGGTCCCGGAACGTGTGACCATGTTCACGATGGTTGCGCCGGAGAAGCCATATTCAGCGCTGAAGTTTGACTGCTGCACTTTGAACTCGCCGATGGCTTCCGGCGACGGAACATAGGTGGCGTTGGTGATCCCGCCATTGGGCTCGAAGTTGGTGACCGAGACACCATCGGTCAGGATGTCGGCGGTCGATCCACGGCTGCCATTGGAGACAAAATTCGTGCCTGTACAGTTGATGCCGCATTGATCGTCGGTTTCCGTTACGCCTGGGGTCAGCATGGTCAGATCCATCGCGTAGCGGTCTATGAGCGGGAGATCATTGATCGCTTTGCGATTGATGGTCAGCCCGGTCGTGGCATCCTCGGTGCTCAGCAGATCCGAGGCGCCCACGTTCACTGTCTGTATTGCTCCGGCAATCTTGAGCGACAGATTGGCTGTGACGTTTTGATTCACATTCACCCGGACACCCATCCTGATGGCCGCTTCAAACCCCGGAAGATCCGAGGTTAACTTGTAGAGGCTGGGCGGCACGGCGCTGAACAGGAATCTACCGTCGCCGTTGCTTACTGCAGCGAAGGTGAATCCCTTCTCCTGGTCGGTAAGGATCACCTTTGCTCCGGGGACAAGGGCGCCTGCCGGGTCGGTGACGACACCGCTCACTGTTCCGAAGTACGCCTGGCCAAAAAGGGCGCATGGAACGGGTAGCAATATTGCCAGAAGCATTATCCAAAGCTGCGACTTGAGTCGGCACATACGATCTTCCTTTGGAACGCACATTTACCTGAATATGTTTTCGAATCGGCAAAGAGAGAAAGGCTTGCTTCGTGCAATACCCCCCAAATCCGTGACCTTCAGGACGCCGAAGTGAAGCGGAGAGCTCCGGAGCGCAAATACGGCGGAGCCGCTATTGAAACGTTGGAACACGCGTAGCATACCGAAACAAAAATGGATGTCAAGGAATATCAGGCAGCCTTCATCGGCTGGAACGATGCGGACCTATTTAGCCTGGGTCATACAGAGGGATGGGAAAAGTGGCGACCGCTGGAGATTGTCCATTTCGCGCAGCCAAGGCATCCACTGAGTCAACGCGAAATCTGCACACGTGGGATGTCGCGGCTCACGTACATTGCTTATCGACAGGCGTTTGATCCAGAGTTCCGAACATCAACCGACCGGGAGAGCCCATGCTACCAATCCTTTCCCGGAAGCCTCTCTTCAGAGGTGGAAGCATCCACAGGTTTTGCCTGCGGTCTCCGTCTGTCAGAGAGGATGAAGAGCCTGGTTCGCGGTTTCTGGTTACAGCGGCGGTTCGCTGATCTTCAACGTCCGGTTTTCCTCCAGGTCTTCTCTCAGCACCTGCTTCCGACCCGAGGGCCAGTCCACCTCGATGCTATCGATCTTTGTCGCGTCGCCGAGGCCGAAATAGAGTGGCAAGACGCTCTGCGACAAATAGCCGGATTTGCCATCGTTGTACCTGATGTAGGTCTGGTTGTTCGCGTGGAGCCGAATTGTCGCACCCAGGCCGTTGCGGTTGGACTTTGTTCCGACGAGCACAACCTTGATCCAGTGGATACTTTTCACCTGGGCCAGATCGCTCATCAAGACCTGCGGTTCGGAGTTGAAATCGTTCGTGACAATATCCAGATCGCCGTCGTTATCCAGATCGAACATGACAGACGAACGGCTTGAACGCGGAGACATCACTGTCACCTTGCCGGTTTGTCCCTCACAGACAGTCTTGTTTAAGTCGCTTAAAGACTTGTGATCGGTGCAGTCGATAACAAACCAGGGTGTATAGGGCGTCTTGCGCGGTTCAATGCCAAGAACAAACTCGGCATCGACGAACGTCTCTCCGCGACTATTCAGCAACATTGAATTGATGCCATATCGAAAAGGGAAGCTCATGCCCGCTGTGATAAAGATGTCTTCCCAGCCGTCCGCGTTGACGTCGCCGACGCTCACACCCCAGGGCCACAGCTGCTCCACCCCGATCTTGTCAGAAATCTCCTCGAACTTTTCTCCGCCAAGATTGTGATAGAAGGCATTGCCGAAGATGAATTTGCTGGTTGGTCCGCCCAGCATTCTGGGGGGCGCCGGAGTTGTGACCTTCTCCTTTTCATGATCCGGACTTATGTCCGCCATCATGTCGGAGTGCATGTCCGTGACGAAGAGATCCATCCGGCCATCGTTATCGTAGTCAAAAAACTTTATGCCCATCGCCCCCCAGGGCGTCTTAGGAAAATACTCCTGCGTCTTTTCGACAAATTTTTTGCCACCCACATTCTCAAAATAGTGACCGGAGCCCTGCATATTCAGAAAGAAAACATCCGGCCAGCCATCTCCGTTGACATCGGCGAAGGTTGCGTCTCCACACCAGCCTTGGGGATCTAATCCCACTTCGTTCGTCACGTCCTTGAACTTGTAATGTCCCAGGTTTTTGTAGAGAACCGGGTACTCAAATCGTTCCGGGTGCAAATGTCCCTGGAATGCGTCCGGCAGCCCGACATATTCCCCGTGCGATCCCTTCTGCTTGCTGGTATACACGCCGACGTTGCAAACCAGCAGGTCAACGAGTCCGTCGTTGTCGTAGTCAAAGAACATGGCTCCGGAGGAGTGATCAATCAGGCCGACGCCTGCTTCCTGGGTGATGTCTTTGAAGTGGCCGTGGCCATCATTCTGGAAGAGCTTATTTCCCTGATCCACGGTGGTTACATAAAGGTCCTCGTGACCCGAATTGTCGACGTCCCCAAACGCAGCGCTAGCACTAATGCGATCCTTTAGACCGACTCCTGCTTGATCCGTGATGTTCTTGAATTTTCCGTTGCCCAAATTTTTCCATAATTCATTTCCGCCGACCTGATTCAAGAAGTAGAGGTCGTATAGTCCGTCTCCATCGACGTCCGCCGCTACGGTTCCCGTGCCATGATCGTAATGATTTGCTATGTAGTGATCTGTGGCATAGGGAAGGGCATGATGGCGGAAGGTGATTCCGCTCTGCTTCAGCTCATCGGTGAAATGGAACTTGTAAAAAACCTTGAGCTGGCCGGCCGCATCAAGTTGTGATTTTTCTCGCGCCTGCAGAGAGTTCAGTCCTTCGTCATTCCTGGGAAAGCGCACCTCGGGCGGAGCAGCTTGCTGGGCATGTGAATTTGGGAGTGTCCCCGTGAAAGCAATGGCCAGGAACATAACGGAAACCAAGGGCCGAGGCAGCATAAATCTCGAGACTGGAATGACAGAGCCATGCTTCAGCTCCGGGACACTGTGGCTTACGTTCAATGCTTACCCGCTGCGGTTTGATCGATAGGTCCGAAAACCATCAGCCGACCGGGAGAGCCCATGGATGGGATCCGATCCAGCTCGGTGATGAACTCCGACACAATGAGCCTGCGGGGAGAAAATGCCTCCGCGTAGAATTCTGGGAAACGATCGTGTGTGTGCTGCCCGTCCTTCTCCGGTGTTCCCGCGGAGAGGGTCGCCTCGCAGAGAATGATCAGCGAGTTGGGTTTTGCTATTCGCTTGATCTCGCCGAGTGCTTTGCCGACCAGGGAATTCGGGATGTGTTGCAGCACCGTCCATGTGATCACGGTATCGAAATTGTGATCAGGAAACGGGAGTTCCGTGGCACTCGCGACAGAAAACGAGATCTTAGGATAGAACTGGCTGGCTTCCGATACGGCCCAGGTATTGATGTCCACCGCTGTGTGCTGCTCAAAGTGTTCGGCGATGTAGGGAGACAAGCGGCCGAATCCGCAGCCGATTTCCAATGAGCGACCGGGTTCGACGCCCTGCCCGGCCATCCATTCCAGGCAACGGCGCAACTGCGTGACCTCATAGTAGTGCCTGCAAAGGAGACTTCCTGGGTCTCTGGCCTCAACGAAACCTTCCGGTCTGAAGGTGACAAATTCTCCCTGCCGAATCACACTTCCATGAGGTCGGATCAACCGACGAGCGGCCCGCTTCAGCAGGGATGGTGGTGATGTCTTCATGAGTTTCCTCCATATCGAAAAATCTGCACGGACGACTTCGAACCCGCTGAAGTGACAAAGTACAGAAACGTACTCTCTTGATTCGCTGAAATCACCATTTAAGGTTCCAACACGGATGTTTTCTGGAGCGTGCTGCACTTCTTCCAAGCTGAGACGCAGGCAATTCCCGTTAGCCTATCAAATCCGTTTCCTTTGGCAGGCCGCTTCCAGCACTTGGCTCGTAGCGATTGCTGCGGTTCCAGGTCTGTCGATGTCGGAGCGGGGCGAGTGTCGTTGCCCCGAGCGATGTATTGGCCGGCAGTATCGTAAATGAAATTCTAAATAGCACAGGAGAACAGAACATGGCGCATTTGGATCCGTGGCTAGCGCTGGGCGTATCGGTCTCAACTGCTGTGACTGATGCGGTGTATGTGATGTTCAACGCGGCCGTATCTGCGCGTAAGCGATTGCCGGCTGCAACCTGGAGCAGCGTCTGGTATCTGTTGTCCGCGTTCGCGGTCATAAGCTATACGAGAAATTGGGTCTACGTTGGCTTTGCCGCCGCTGGATCGTGGATCGGCGCCTATGCCTCGCTGACGCTTTTGCATGGAGCGGAGAAGGCAAGAGCCGTGCGGCCCTTTTGACCCTGTCTGCTGTGCAATGGGATTGCGCGTGCCGCTGAGAATGGAATCGGCGGTGAGGTTCGAGAGGCCGCGGCAGGTCCTGTGTTCCGGACGAAGGCGGTAGCGCTCGTCGGCGCGAAGGAGGTCGCGGGCCGGATCGCCTTCGGACCCAGAACGGAAGGGTGTGGTTTTCGTGAGAGTTTTTTGGCTTGGCCGGCAGGTTCAGGCCGAAGGGAACTGCAAATAAAAATCGTCGGAGTTCCACTTCGGTTCTTGCCAATCTTGAGTGCGGGCACGTGCTTGGGTGCAGGAAGATGGGAATGTACGGTGGGCATTCAGCCCGAAGTGGTAGCCGGGTGCCGATTCGGGAATTTCAATTAGGGATCGAGCAGGATCCGGCCCTGGCCGGGGAAGATTCGCGCAGATTCAGTTCGGGCCGCGGCAAGGAGGACCTGGGAAGCAGGGCAGAGCTCCTTCTCGCCCAAAGGATCCTGGCTTGCGTCCTGTTTTCGCCCGCTGAGGACGCATCGCGGAGCCTGCCGCGCGCGTTTTACAAGCGATAGGAATTCACGCGATTCGGCCTGCCTGGAGGCGACAATTCACTATGACTTGCCTTCCGGCTGCTGTACAGTAAGGCAACTCATCACGGTACTACCGGGGGAGAAAACCGCGCGGACCCTCAACCGGCAATCGGATTGATTCGTTATAGCGATTTTCTGACTTCGGTAATTCCGCCTGAGTATCATTTCCCGCCGCTCCTACCGATAAGTAGTCTCAATGCGTCGATGGAATGAGCGCAAACTCCGCATGATCCGTGTGTCCAAATCGGCCGTCGTCCTGGCAGTTGCCTTGATGTCTCTGCACGTCCTTGCGGCCGTGGCGGGGTTACCCGTGCTGGTGACGAATGCGCTGCTCACGCTCGCTCCGCTGCTGGCTGGTCTGGCATGCCTGTGGCGCAGCCGCAAGCAGCCGTCTGTGCTGGCGGATAAGTGGAGGCTGCTGGGAGTCGGGTTGCTTATCTGGGCCACCGGCCAAGGGTGCTACACCTACGGCGCGGTGGTGTACCACAACGTGCAGACCGCGGCTCTGCCATCGGATTTCTGGTTTCTGGTCTACGGCATTTTCGTACTGCTGGCGGTCTGCTCGGTGGGCGAAGACCAGGACTCCACAGCGATCCTGATGGCAGACGGCGCTCAGGCGACGCTGGCGATCATCCTGATTTACGTCACGTTGTTCATGAACAACCACTTCAGCCACAACGCGCTGCCGGCCTCCCAGTTGACGACACTGTACCTGGGGGAGAACGTCGCGCTTGCGCTGACCGCAACGGTGCGTCTGCTGGCGATGCCGGATGGCGAGGACCGCTATTTTCATCGGGCCGCTTGCGTCTTCGCGTGGCTGATGATCCTGGTTTCGACCCCGCTGAACTACCTGGATGCGTATGTAGGGCCGACGAATGGTAAGGCCGTCGAAGTGGGCTGGATGATCCCGTTCCTCGCCGTAATGGTGATGGCATTCTCCAAGGAGCAGGCCGCAAGGCCGGAGGCCGAACAGCGACACCGCTCCTGGGGCGCGATGATGCTCTACAACGCGAGCCCGGTCTTCTTTACGTTATGTGTGCTGCTGCTGGGCGCGCATACGGCGCAACACAGACCGGTCGTTGGTTTCGCCGCAGTGGTGAGCGCGCTGCTGATCTACACCTTCCGGGCGACGATTCTGCAGACACGCCTGCGCCAGGTGCAGGACAGCCTGAACGACTCCGAGCGCAACCTGCGCCTGCTGAACAGCAAGCTGCATGAGCAAAGCCTGATCGATCCGCTGACGCAGATTGCCAATCGCCGGCGGTTCGAGCAGGTGCTGGAGGTGGAGTGGAACCGGGCGCTGCGCTCGGGGTGGCCGATCTCGGTCATCATGCTGGATATCGATCACTTCAAATCGCTGAACGATCGGTACGGGCATCTGCGCGGTGATGAATGCCTGACAGCGGTGGCCCAGATGCTGGGCCGCGATCTGCGCCGCGGAGGCGAACTGCTGGCCCGATACGGTGGCGAGGAGTTTGTCGCTGTGCTGCCCAACGTGGACGTGGACGGCGCGATGCTGACGGCGGAAGCCATGCGCGCGCGCATACACCAGATCGGGATTGAGAACCATGGTTCGCCGCTGGGCCGGCTGACTATCAGCGTGGGCGTCTGCTCGGTGGTTCCGGTTTCCGCGCTGACACGGGAAAAACTGGTGGACGCGGCGGACACTGCACTCTATCGCGCCAAGTCAGCCGGCCGCAACCGCGCAGAGCGCGCTGAACCTCTGGCTTCGGCTCATTCAGAGATCGAACGTTCGCCTTCTAGGGTAGGTGCTCACCTGGTCGAAGAGTAAGCCGCCAGCGGCTCGCTCTTGCGCGCAACATCGAGAGCCTGCGAGAGATCGGCGATGATATCCCGCGGATCTTCAAGCCCCACAGACAAGCGCACCAGCCCATCCGTGATGCCGATGCGCTCGCGCATTTCGCGCGGCACGTCGCCGTGGGTCATGCTCACTGGATGAGTGATCAGCGTCTCGGCCGCGCCCAGGTTCTCCGCCAGCACGCAGAGACGTACGGCGTTCATCAGGGCGATGCCGGCCTCCGCGCCCTGCTTCAACTCGAACGACAGCATGCCGCCGTGCAACGCGTGCTGGCGTTCCGCGAGTTCCCGTTGGGGAAAGCTGGCGAGGCCAGGGTAGTTGACGCGGGAGACGTCGGGGTGCTGCTCCAGCCATTCAGCGACAACCTGTGCGGCGCGCGAATGCTGCTGCAGACGCAAAGGCAGGGTCTTGATGCCGCGAGCGGTGAGCCATGCCTCGTGCGGAGACTGGATTGAGCCGAGCGTTTTGCGGATGAGACGCAGGCGATCGAGGATGCGCTCGTCCCGCGCTGCGATGGAACCGCCTACTGTGGCGTTGTGCCCCTCGATGTACTTGGTCGTGGAGAGCAGCGAGATATCCGCGCCCAGGTCGAGCGGCCGCAGTAGCAGCGGCGTCAGGAAGGTGTTGTCCACGACGAGCAGCAGGCCGGCGGGCCGGGTGATCTTCGCGATGGCTTCAATATCGGTGAGCTTGAGAGTGGGATTCGCCGGGGTCTCGATGAAGACCATCCGGGTGGATGGCCGGATGGCCGCTTTCACCGCCGCGGGATCCGCGGTATCGACGAAGCTGGCCTCAAGCCCGAAGCGGTTCAGCACCTGATCGAAGAGGCGCACCGTGCCACCGTAGACCACGTCCGAGAGGACAACATGGTCGCCTGACTTGAGCAGGGCGAGAAAGACGGCCGACTCCGCCGCCATGCCGGTGGCGAAACAGACCGAGGGCGGCGTGTCCTCAAGCGCACCGAGAGCCTCTTCCAGCGCGGAAACCGTGGGATTCGACGCACGCGAATAGGTATGGCCCTTGTGAACGCCAACGGCATCCTGACGATAGGTGGTGGACTGATAGATCGGCGTCAGCAGGGCGCCGGTAGCCGGGTCGGCATGGAGGCCGCCGTGGACGGCGCTGGTCAGATGGGAATCGAGATCGAAATGCTTGGAGCCGGTGCTGCTGGAATGAGAATTCGCGGAATTGCGGGACATGAACTCCTCCTGGCACGTTGAATGTCGGAACTGGACAAACAAAACCGCCGCTCACCCTGGACGGCGTGTGCACGAGAGGAAAGCGCTTCAGGCTTCCGGCGTGGACAGCGGACCGCCCAGGGTTCGCATGGCCATAGACATTCGCCGGGCTTTGGGGATGCGCTGCATTGTTGAAATGATCGGGAATGAGTGGGCGAAAGTCAAGCGCGGCGGCTTCAACCCAAGCAGAATGAGTCGGTAGCCTCAGAATGTGAAAGAGAGACCCATGGTGATGCGGTCCTGGCGCATCGCGCCATCCAGCACCGGCCCGATAACCGTCAGCGTTGTCCCGGGATCGGCATTGATGCCGCCGAGGATCTCTTTCTGCGATTTGCTCCAGAAATCCGGTTGCGAAGTCAGCGTTTCACGATAGTCGGCGCGAAGCATCCAGCGCGGCGTCAGGCGGTATCGGACACCGCCGCCGTAGTTCAGCCCGGCCTGAAAGATGCCGCCGCCGTCCAGCGGCGGGTCGCTGCCGAAGTTATAGGCGGCGCTGATCAGGCCGATGTTGCTGAGGCCCAGCTTGAACCAGCCAGGTGCCTTTTTAATCGGCGCGTCCGACAGATGCATGAGCGACAGAGATGGCCCCACTGCAAGGTATGGACGCAGGCGCGATGTCCTGGGTCGGAAATTGTAAAGCAGGTTGTAGGTGAATTGTGAGGTGCGCAGGGCGCTAGGGTCAAAGACAATCAGAGCGATCTCCTGCTGGCTAGTGGAATCGTGACCGACAATCCCCAGTCCCAGATTGAATTCGGTGAAGCTGTGGTCGTAGCTGAATTCGTGCGAGAAATACTTCTGCGGGTTCAGCGTGACTGTCCCGCCGAGCTCCCAGCCGTCGTGCAGCGAGTTGGCCAAGACCAGCGCGAGTATGTCATCCGGATTGGGACCGGTCAGGATGTAAGCAACCGCGCCGCCGTTGCCGCCGTAGTAGCCGTGGAATCCGCCATGCAGGCCGAATTCTACGGTAGGCGGCTTCCATGCATTGACTGTGGTCTTTGCAGAAGCCTTCGATTCGGCGCGCGGCGTCAGGCTCGTGTAGGCCTCGCGGGAGCGAAACCCCGTGTCAATGGTGTACTTCTCGCCATCGATACTCATCTGCCGCTCGGGTGCGGTTTCCTTCCGCTTCTTCGCATCGAGTCCGTAGCGGATGCCCGAGTATGCCATCACTCCTACGTTGTCCCGCATGATGTTGTTCTTCAGCGTAAGCACTGTCTGCCGCGTGCTGCGATCGAAGCGATTGCCGTGCGTGCGCAGGTTGGCAGTTTGCATTGCCTCATCGACGGGATGGTCGCAGCCATTCAGGTCGAGGACGGCAACCCGGCCGTCGGTGACCAGTTCTTCGCCGGTGCCGTTCTTCGCATCCTTGGGCAACCACGGACGGGTCACGAGCTGCACGCTGGAGACACAACTGGTGTAGATCAGGTCGTTGACGACTTTGGCGCGTTCGTTGTCGATATTCGTGTCGATCAGGTGGATGAAGGTTTTTTCCTTCTTCGAGAAGCCGATGCCGATGTCGTGTGTGGATGAGGATGTCCAGACCGGCTTGCCATGCCAGGTTTCTCTGGTTTTCCAGATGCGCAGATGGTGACGCTTGGAGAAGGTGTTGAGCGTTTTCGCGTATGCAAAATCCGGAGCCTCTCCGTTCAGCAGGAGGATGGACATGGGCGCCCGCTTGTATCCCTGGTTCTCGGCCACGGAGCGGATGGTGCTGTAGGTGGTTTCTGCGCTCAGGTCATCGACGATCACCCATCCGCTTGCGGCGAAGGCACGTTCAAGGGCGGCGCCGCTGCCAATGAAGATCAGGTTGGTGAAGTCGGAGGGTAGCTCCTTCTTTCCCGCCGTGAAGGTGCGAAAGGGGAGCTTGTGCACCATGGCGCCAAGGTCCTTCCGCCCATCCTCGGTGTCCACGATGGGCGGGAGGGTCTGTGTCTGGCCGGTGGGCAACGCCACCGGCGCGACGACTTCGGCCAGCAGTTCAGCCCCGGCGGGAAGTGTGATCTCCGGTTCGGAAAAGCGCAGGACGCTGGCCGAGCCCGCGGTCGTGAAGATGGCGGCAATCGGATCTCCGAAGGCGAGGGTGCCGACGATCCCGGACGCGCGATTGCTCAAGGTGGAGGTGGAGCGTATTCCCTGGATACGGCCTTTCTTGTTGATGCTCTCGCGAGCGTTCTCGACGGACGTGATGCGCACCTGGACCGGAGCGGAGGTGCCATCGGAAAAAACGAGATGGTCGAAGCCCAGCTCGACCTGGGCCGTTTCGTGCGCAAAGCCAAGTCCGACCCTGCGGACGGAGACCACCGAACCCTGAATGGTGGTTCCCAGCGGAACGACGATCTTGCCGCCCTCGCTTACGGGTGAGATCAGGATGCCGCTGATCTTTGTGCCGGCACGGGTGGAGTAGGAGCTGATCGGCTGTTGAATACGAATTTCGAGCCGGGTTCCGGCCGGAATGGTCTCGGCGGGGAGAACGACGGCAGCCGCAAGGACGGAAAGGCAGCAGAACGCGATGAAACGGCGGAGCCCGATTGACAATCGCGCCTCCTGTCAGGCAACTCTCGATAGGCCGCGGGGGGCACGGCGCGTTTCTTGACGCGGATGACGTTATCGTCGGCATCGCGCGCTTCGCTGGATTGAATGCTGGCACCGATAGTAGACGAATGTTGCTGTAGCCACCAGAAGTCTATGGCTGCTCTCGGAGGAGACCGTCGCGACATCGGCCCGATTTGGAAACCGTTGGTGGACCTCTGCAAGTTATTGCTTGACGCCGCTTTCACGCGCTATGTTCGCCGCAAAGTTTCGCTGCGTGCCGTTTGTCTCAGTTACTATGCTCGGAAAAAGGGAGACCGGCATGACATCTCCGATAGAGCTGGGCGCCCCATTCAGTTTTGGCGGCCTTGCTCCCGGTCCGGGCCACTCGCCGCAATTTGAGGGCCTGGATCTAAAAGCTGGCTACAACTCAGACCGCTGGGGGGGAGACTTCTTCGATGGAGTGGCGATTGGGTCCCGGGTGGTATTTCTGTTGACCGACATTGCGGGCAGGGGGCAAGAAGCGCGCGCGATCGCAACCGAGGTACAACATGAGTTTCGGACGAAGGCGCAAGCCTTGTTGGAGCCGTCCGACGCAAACGAGTCCGAGGGCATCGCCGCGTTGGCGCACGATGTCAATCGCTCGCTGATCGAGGCTGCTCACGGCGCGCGATTTGCTCCGGCCTTTCTGGGTTGCTTCAACCTCACACTCGGCACCCTGACGTATCACAATGCAGGCGGCCTGCTCGCCGTCTTTCACGATGCGGAGGGTGTGCGTGTTCTCGAGTCTGGTGGGATTCCGCTGGGACTGTTTACGCACAACCTGTACGAGGCAGCAGTTCTGGCGTTCGAGCCAGGGGCCAGGCTGCTGCTTGTCACCAAGGGAGTAACCGAGCGCCGGCGCGGATCAGCCAGGTTTGGGAGCGAGCGCGTGATTCAGTCTCTGCAAAATGCCAATGGCGATGCGGCCTCCAGCATCTGTGAAGCCGTCCTGCAGGAGGCCTGGGACTTTGGGAAACGCTCACGATCGGGCATCCGTGGCCTTTTGCATTCAGGCAAGCGACGTAGCAGCGATGACTTGACAGCCGTGGCACTCGTGCGGCCCGGCGATGCCTGTGAGAACTCAGCGACGTCCGAACGGCCGGTCGTATAAGAGCAGTTCGCTCGAGCAACAGGTGATAGATAGCCAGCTTGGAAATAACCGCGAGGTGACGGCAGAGTCTCCGTTGCGGAATTCAGTTCGCTAACCCGGGATCGGTCTCCGGGAGGAAAAAGAAGAGCATTAGAAAGGCTGCGAGCGCTATGCCGCCGAGGCCCAAGAAGGAGACACGAAAGCCGGCGAGGTGGATCAGGTAGCCGCCATAGGAATTGCTGAGGGCAGCGCCCGCTCCGACGGCCGTGGCCAGTGCGCCAGACGCCAGGTTGAAACGACCCATTCCACGGGTGCGATCGGCGATGACCAGCACCGCGACCACGCCGAAGATGGAATTCGCAACGCCGTCGAGGCACTGGATGGCGATGAGCGCGGCAGGGTAATGGGTGAGCGTATAGAGAAGCGCGCGCACCGGCAATACTCCAAAGCCGATAAGAAGCAGAGGTCTGCGGCCATGTCGATGCGCCTGCAGACCGATCCACGCGGCCGTGAACGAGATGATGAGCTGGGTGACGATGACGCAGGCGGTCATAAAGGCGACGGCTGTCTTCGCGTTATTTCTGCTGAGCAGCTCACCTAACTCTGGCAGCATGGCCGCGTTGGCGAAGTGAAAAAGAAAACAGCAGACGAGGAAGAGCAGGAGTACACGATCCTGCGCGAGCAGCCGCAGCGAGTAGCCGGGCCCATGGTCGTTCTGGAGGCGCTCACTGCCGCCGCGAGCGCGGTCGTAGTCGATCTCCGCCGGTTTAATCAGCAGGGTGGCCGCGATGGTGGGGACCACGAGACACACCGCGGCGACGAAGATGGCGCGATTGCCAAGATAATGGCTTACCGCGAGGATCAACAGGGCGGCGGCGACATTGCCTGCGGAGTTGAAGGATTGATTCCGGCCGAATCGACGGTCAAAGCCGCGCCGACCGACCAGTCCCATGGTGATGGCGGCAAGCGCCGGCGCCAGAAACGGCCCGGCACCGCCGATCAACACCTGCGCGCTGTACACCGCGGCCCTGCTGGTCTTCCACGCAAGCAGCATCGCGCCGAGGCCTAGCACCAGCGACCCGGCAATCACTATCTGACGCTTGTGATGCGCCTGATCGACGATGCCGCCAGCAGGGGTTTGCAGCACGACTGTCACGAGGCCCCCGGCGGTGAGCGCATAGAGAGCCATGGACGGGCTCCAATGGGAGGCGACCAGATAGGCCGCGACAAAGGGGCCAAGGCCAGTCTGCACGTCGGCGAGGAAAAAATTGCTGGCCTCAAGCGCGCGAAGGCTGGTGCGGCTGGCGTGAGGAGCGCGAACCGGGAGAGTGGCCATAGCGAGACAGACGAGTCCGGGAGAAGCCGGCCTACCTCCGGTGAGCGAATCGTGCAATAGGATGCTGCGATTGCCGGGCGCGCCGCAGATCTGGCCGGAACTTTGAAATCGAGCTCCCGCGGACCCAATGCACTAATGCTTTGCTCCGGGCGCGAAGTATGACAGAGTATCCATAACCCCACATTCTTCTGTACACCGCGATCCCTGTCGCATCCGGTGTGGTGTTTCTTGGGCGTCTTCGTTGTCGTGGTCGATGAGGACCATCTGCCGAACTCCGTGTGTAGTCGGCGTCCCAGTTCACTCTGCTCGAAGGGAGCCGGATGCCTTTTTCAAGAAAGTATTTGAGTGGTGCGACAGGCCTGGTGTTGCTGCCGATGCTGGCGCATGCGCAGGCTGCGGGTGCGCCGAGCGCTGCCGACATTGCTGCGTTGAAGCAGGCGGTGGCGGATGCAAAGATGTCCGCCGATAACTCATGGATGCTGGTGTGCTCGGCGCTGGTGCTGATGATGACCGGGCCTGGCCTGGCGCTGTTCTATAGCGGCCTGGTGCGCAAAAAGAACGTGCTGGGCACCATGATGCAGAGCTTCGCCATGATGGCGATCATCTCGGTGACTTGGGCGGTGCTGAGTTACAGCCTTGCTTTCGACTCCGGCACCAGCTTTATCGGGGGCCTGCATCACGTCTTTCTGCATGGAGTGGGCACGGCGCCGGATCTGGCATACGCGACTTTCCCCGCGCAGACCTACATGATCTACCAGATGATGTTCGCCATCATCACGCCGGCGCTGATTACGGGCGCATTCGCAGAACGCATGAAGTTCAGCGCGATGGTGGTTTTCACCGTGCTGTGGTCTTTCGTTGTGTATGACCCGATGGCCCATATGGTGTGGGGGCAGGGCGGATTGTTGAATGCCTCCGGCGGCAAGTTCCCGTGCCTCGACTTTGCGGGCGGCACAGTGGTGCACATCACTTCCGGCGTCTCGGCGCTGGTCTGCGCGCTTTATCTGGGCAAGCGCGTGGGCTATCCGGCGGAAAAGATGGCGCCGCATTCGGTGGTGCTGAGCTTTATCGGCGCTTGTCTGCTGTGGGTGGGATGGTTCGGCTTCAATGCAGGGTCGGCGCTTTCCTCCGGCACGCTGGCCACCAGCGCCTTCGTGAACACGCATCTCGGCGCGGCCGCTGCCGCGATTGGCTGGATGGTGGCCGAATGGGTTCGCCAAGGCAAGCCGAGCGCGCTGGGCGGCATTTCCGGCGCCGTTGCCGGGCTGGTGGCGATTACGCCAGCGGCGGGTTTCGTACAGCCGATGTCATCCTTGCTGATCGGATTGCTGGCGGGGCTGGTGTGCTACACCATGGTCGCGGTGGTGAAGCAGCGCCTGGGCTACGATGATTCGCTCGACGCCTTTGGCGTCCATGGAGTGGGGGGCACGCTGGGCGCGCTACTGACCGGCATCTTCGCCACCAGCGCGATCAATCCGATTTTCAAGGATGCGGCAGGGAAGACGTTGCCGGTCGGCATGGTCGATGGCAACTGGGGTCAGATTGGTAACCAGATCGCAGGCATCCTGATCGCCATTGTGCTATCGGTGGTCGGCACGTTTGTATTGTTGAAGCTGATCGAGCTGGTGATCGGGCTGCGCATGTCGCCCGAGCACGAGATGGAAGGTATGGACGTGACCCAGCACGGCGAAGAGGGATACGACTGGGCCTAGCAGCGGCCGGTCCGAGGAGCATGCATGCAGAAGATTGAAGCGATCATCCAGCCATCGCGGCTGGACGCTGTGAAGGATGCGCTGATCGAGATCGGCGTGGACGGCATGACCATTCTGGAGGCGCGCGGGCACGGCCGCCAAAAGGGCCACACGGAGTTCTATCGAGGCCGCGAGTATACGGTGGATCTGTTGCCGAAAGTGAAGCTTGAACTTGTAGTGCACGATGACGCGGCGGAGAAGGTGATCCACACCATTGCCACAACGGCGCGCACCGGTCACATCGGCGACGGAAAGATTTTCGTGTCGCGCATTGACGAGGCGATCCGCATTCGCAACGACGAGCGCGGCGAGACCGCGCTCTAACTCGAACGCGCCAGCAGGAGGGGCACCGGATGGCCCAGCCATTCGCTTCAGTCAACGCCGCGGCGGACTACTACCGCGCGGAGTTCGCCGCTCTGGATGCTTCCTTCGCGCGGACCGGGGATGGCACCGCCTGCCTCCGGCGGCGAACGTCGCTGGTGGATACGCTGGTCACCGGGTTGTGGTCGCTGCTGGCCGGCACTGCTCGACCGATCGCTTTGGTGGCCACCGGCGGCTATGGACGACGCGAACTCTTTCCTTACTCCGATATCGACCTGATGTTTCTCTGCTCCGATGCGCGCATTGAGACCCAGGCGCGCGATCTTATCCGCGCTATGAGTCAGGGGCTGTGGGATAGTGGCCTGCGGGCCAGCGCCGTCACGCGCAATGTGCGCGAGTGCGACCGGTTTGCAGCGGAGAATTTCGAGTTCACGTTGTCGCTGCTCGACCGGCGGTTCGTCGGCGGCGATCCAGCGCCGTATGCTTCGCTGACGGAGAAGGTCCTTCCGGCTCAGATTTTGCGGGAGGCCGACAGTCTCGAGCGGCTGCTGCAGCAGGCGCTTTATGACCGCTATGCGCGCTTTGGCGGCACCATCTTTCATCTGGAACCGAATGTGAAGGAGGCGCCCGGCGGACTGCGAGATCACCACACAGCGCAGTGGTTTCGAGCCCTGACGCGAATCTGCGAAACGAAGATATGGCCGCACGGCGGCGATCTGGAGCCGAATCCCGAGGTGGCGGCAGCCGTAGAGTTCATGACGTCGGCTCGCTGCTTTCTGCACCTGCGCACGCACCGCGACGACAACATCCTGAGCTGGCATGCGCAGGATGAGGCGAGCGCCAAGAGCATTGGGCTCGAAACAGCCGGGACGGCCGACCCCGCGTACTGGATGCGCACCTACTACCGCCACGCGCGCACCATTCTGCGCAGCGTGACACCCTGGCTGGAGCAGCCGCCGGCGCCGCGGCCGTTCTTCGCGCGACGGCGGCGAAAGGTGATGGTTGAGGGCACACCTTTTGTTGCCGCTGATGGACGCATAGACCTGGAGAGTGATCAGATCAACGTCGATCCGGAGTCCATGCTGCGCGTCTTCGCGGAGATTGCGGAACAGGGCTGGCGGCTCACGGTGCGTGCGGAATCCGCCATCAGCGATGCGTTGCCGATGCTGAATCTGCATCTGCCGGAAGGGCCGTTTCTGCGCGTTGGGCTGCAGCGCATTCTCCTTGGCCGCCACGCAGCGCAGGCGCTGCGCACCATGCACACGCTGGGCGTCCTGGAGATGCTGGTGCCGGAATTTCATGGCATCGATGCACTGGTCATCCGCGACTCGTATCACCGCTACACGGTGGACGAGCACACTTTTTTGACCATCGAAAATGTTCACGCACTGCGCGATGTTGCGCAGGACTGGGAACGGCGTTTTGCGGGACTGCTGGACGAAATCGACCGGCTGGAGCTGCTGCTGCTTGCGCTGCTGCTGCACGATACAGGCAAGGCCAGCCGCAGCGGCGATCATACGACTCAGAGTGTGGAGCTGGCCGAAGCTGTTCTCGACCGGCTTGAGTTGGAGCCGGAAGAGCGCGAGATCGTGCTGGCGCTGGTGCGCGATCATCTCATTATGTCGGCGGCGCTGCGCCGCGATATTTTCGACCCGGAGACGCTGCGGGCACTCGCGGAAAAAGTGGCAACGCCGACGCGATTGCGCATGCTTTGCCTGATGACCTATGCCGATGTACGCGCCGTGAATCCGGAGGCGCTGACGCCGTGGAAGGCGGAGAACCTTTGGCAGCTCTTCATCGCGACTTCGAACTGGATGGACCGCAATGTGGACGAGGAGCGATACCACGCCGCTGTCGATCCCGCGCTGTTGCGACGCATCACCGCGATGGTGCCGGACCGCAAGGAGCAGATGCAGCGATTTCTCGAAGGACTGCCGCAACGTTACGTCCAGACGCGACTGCCGGAGCAGATACGCGCACATCTGGAAATGTCGCGCAATCTTGAGCAGCAGCCGGCGCAGCTTTCGCTGCGCAAGACGCGGCATCTGTTTGAGCTGGTGCTGATTGCGAGGGACCGTCCGATGCTCTTTGCCGACATAGCCGGCACGCTTTCCGCGCTGGGGATGAATATCGTGAAGGCCGAGGCCTTCGCAAACGATGCGGGCACGGTGGTGGACAGCTTCCTATTTGCCGATTCCTTTGGGACGCTGGAGCTGAACCCGTCGGAGTTCGGCCGCTTTACGCAGAAGGTCATGGACGCGGTGACAAAACGCACGTCTGTCGATGGGCTAATGCGCGCTCGAAGGCATCTGCATCTGCTGCCAGTAAAGATGCGGGTGGAGACCCGCATTTCTTTCGACGACACGGCATCGAGCGCGAGCACTGTGATGCAGGTGGTAGCGCAGGACGGGCCGGGCCTGCTGCGCAGCATCGCATCTGTGATTGCGACGCATAGCTGCGATATCCGTGTGGCGCTGATCGATACGGAAGGCGAGCTGGCGGTGGACGTCTTCTATCTCACGGAGGCGAACCGGCCGCTCGATGAAGCGCTGAAGGCGCGACTCGCCGACGATCTGATGGCTGCGATCCAGGAATTACGGCCCCTCGCGGCGCTCGCCCGCTAAGCCTGCGGGCGCGGCGCCAGCTTCACCAGCATGCGCTGCGTCTTCTCCCAGTCCACAAGCAGCACTTCCGCACGCTGGCTGTGCGCCGTCGCGGCGTGTAGCAGAAGCAACTCGTAGACCTGCGCGGCGGATTCCGGATCGTCCGCCAGGCATGAAGCAGCAAGAAACTCCGGATGGTAGCGCTGCTCGGTGACGAAGCTTCCGTCCTCATCGAGGACCCAGGCAATGCCGCCGGTCATACCGGCGCCAAAGTTCTGGCCGGCGCGGCCCAGCACCAGCACCGCACCGCCGGTCATGTACTCGCAGCCGTGATCGCCGACACCTTCGACGACTGCAGTTGCGCCGGAGTTACGAACCGCGAAGCGCTCACCCGCGCGTCCGGAAGCAAGCAGGCGGCCGGCGGTCGCACCGTAGAGAGCGACATTGCCGAGCAGTACGTGATGCGAGCTTTCGCGCGCTGCATCGCCCTCGGCGCGCAGCACGATTTCGCCGCCACTCAAGCCCTTGCCGACAAAGTCGTTGGCAAGCCCTTCAAAGACCAGCCGCATGCCGGGAACGGCAAATGCGCCGAAGGACTGTCCGGCCACGCCTTCGAGGTCCATCTCGATCGGCACGGGCGGCTGACGATGATGCAGCCGTTCCAGTGCAAGCTCACCCGCGAGGCGTGCGCCGACGGCACGATCGCTGTTGGCAACTTTGCTGCTGATAGAAAAGGGCTTGCCTTCGCGTGCCGCGGCCAGAGCGGGCTCCACCCACTCGTCGTCGACGGGCAGCTCGGTCTGCGGACGGACATTGCGCTGACCTGCCCATGCGCGCACACCGTCCACTGGTGCGGCCAGCATGCGGGTCAGGTCGAGCGCGCCGATGCGGCGCGTCTGCTCCAGGAGATCGGTGCGGCCTATGGCGTCTGCCAGGCTGGCGAGTCCAAGTCCGGCGAGCATGTGGCGAAGGTCGCCGGCAAGTCCCTCAAAGAACTTAACAATGTGTTCCGGCTTGCCGCGGAATTTTGCCCGCAGCTCCGGCTTCTGCGTCGCGATGCCGGTGGGACAGGTGTTGAGATGGCACTGCCGCGCCATGTCGCAGCCAATGGCCACCAGCACGGCGGTCCCGAAGGCGTATTCGTCAGCACCAAGCATCGCGGCGATCAGGACATCGCGCGCAGTCTGCAGACCGCCATCGCAGCGCAGACGCACGCGGCCGCGCAGCCCTTCCGCGACCAAGCACTGTTGCGCTTCGGCGAGTCCCAGCTCCCAGGGATTGCCGGCATGCTTGATGCTTGAGAGCGGCGAAGCGCCGGTGCCGCCGCTATGGCCGGCGATGACGATGTAGTCGGCGAAGGCCTTTGCGACGCCAGAAGCGATCGTGCCCACGCCGAAGCCCGAGACCAGCTTGACGCCGATGGCGGCACGCGGGTTCACGCGCTTCAGGTCGTAAATCAACTGTGCGAGGTCTTCAATCGAGTAGATGTCGTGGTGCGGCGGCGGGCTGATGAGCATGACGCCGGGTTGTGCGTGGCGCAGCCGCGCGATCAGCTCCGTGACCTTGTGCGCCGGGAGCTGGCCGCCTTCGCCGGGCTTGGAGCCCTGCGCGATCTTGATCTCAATCTCTTCCGCGTTCGCCAGGTATTCCGCAGTGACGCCGAACCGGCCGGAGGCAAGCTGCTTGATCTTGTTGTTGCGCAGGCCGCGGCCGCCGGTGAGCGGGTCGGGCGCCCATACCACCGGGTCCTCACCACCTTCTCCGGTATTCGAACGCGCGCCGAGAATATTCATCGCCTCGGTGATAGTTCCGTGCGCCTCGGGACTGAGGGAACCGAGAGACATCGCCGAAGCGATGAAGCGGCGCGTGACTTCCGCGGATGGCTCAACGGCATCGTCGGCCAGCGACGGGCCGGCCGCGCGGATGTTGCACATATCGCGCAACGTCTGGGGCGCAGCTTCTGAAGCCGCCGTGAGCACGCTGAGCGTCTGCGGCTCTGCAACCGAGACAGCGCCACGCACCGAGCCAACGCTGCTCTGGACTACCTTCACGCGCTGCGGCTGCCACGCGTGCGGCTCGGCTGCATCCGCCTTGCGGAAGCGTACCCAGCCGTAGTCGGGCAGGTCTGTACCTGAGTGCGCGCCTGCGGCCGGCGGCTCGGGATGGAAGGTTTCCTGCCAGGCGCGGCGGACCTGCGCCTCGATCTCGGAGAAGCCGATGCCGCCCAGCGGCGCAGGCGTGCTGCGCAGACAGCGATGGATCACGTCGTCGTTGAGTCCGATGGAGTCAAACAGATGCGCGCCGCGATAGCTGTCCACAACCGAGATGCCCATCTTCGACATGATCTTCGCCAAGCCCTGGTCGAAGGTCTTCAGCATGTTCTTCTCGCCGTTCTCAGGAGAGGCGGCAGCGGCGGTTTGCAGCGCCAGCCATGGACACACCGCGCCCGCGCCCACGCCAAGCAGAACAGCGGCATGATGCAGATCGCGGCAATCGCCTGCTTCAACGGCGAGACCGACGCGCGTACGGATGCCAGCATCGATGAGCGCATGATGCACCGCGCCGGTAGCCAGCGCCATCGGTACGGGCAGCTTCTCCGGCCCGGCTGGCATATCGGTGAGCAGCAGCAACTGCGCGCCTCCGGTGACCAAGGCCGTCCCTTCCGCACAGAGGCGGTCGATGGCGGCGGAGAGTGTTTCCGTTGGCGAGAAGACGCATTCGAGCACCGCGGTCGGCAGATCGGCTGCGAGAGGATGGCTGCGCTCGCGCAGCGCCTCCACCTGGCCGAGCGCGAGAAATGGCGACGCGAGCGAGAGACCGGGAATGCGCGCGTGCGGATCGAGCAGGTGCGGCCATGGGCCGAGCCGCGTGTGCAACTGGACGACGCAGGCCTCACGCAGCGCATCGATCGGCGGATTCGTCACCTGAGCGAAACGCTGGCGCAGGTAGTTATAGATAGGCCGCGGCGAACGGGCGAGTGCGGCGATGGGGGTGTCGTCGCCCATAGACCAGACGGCATCCTTGCCATCGACAGCCATCGGCTGCAGCACCATGCGAACGTCTTCACGCGTGTAGCCGAAGAGCCGTTGCAGCTCCAGCAGACGCGCCGCAGGCAGGCCGCTCTTCCAGCCCGCCGCGTCGGTCAGCGCAAGATCAGAGACCAGCGTCTCGTATTCCACTTCGAGGTCGAAGCGGGCGAGGATCTCGCGTGTGTTCAGGACTTCGTAACTCTTCAGGTCGACGACCAGCATCTCGCCGGGACCGAGGCGGCCGCTCTCAAGAACTGACTCTGGATCCAGATCGACCAAACCCGCTTCTGATCCGGCGACGACCAGCCCGTCACGGGTGATGAAGTAGCGGCACGGACGCAGGCCGTTGCGATCGAGCGCAGCTCCGATAAGGTGACCGTCGGCAAAGGTGAGGGCGGCAGGACCATCCCACGGCTCCACGCAATCGGCGTGGTAGTGCATGAACTCGGATACTTTTTCGAGCCTTGCCGGCGGCACCAGCATGCGGACAGCCTGGCTCACGCTGCGGCCGTTACGGGCCAGCAGTTCTACCGCTTCGTCGAGGCTGGTGGAGTCCGAACCATCGGGCGAGTAGAGCGGGTGATATTCGGCCGGGATGGTGGACGCGCGCGCATCCATGCGGGCGCGATTGCCCCATACGGTGTTGATCTCGCCATTGTGCGCCAGCATACGCAGAGGCTGGGCGCGGCTCCAGGCGGGCTCGGAATTGGTGGCGTAGCGCTGATGGAAGATGGTGAATGCAGTTTCGTACCCAGAATCGGCGAGGTCGGGATAGAACTCTGACAGCAGGCGGCCGGCGCAGAGCGCCTTATAGACGATGGTGGAATCAGAGAGCGAACAGATGTGGACCGCGGTCTTCTTCCGCTCGAAGTGTTTGCGCGCCAGGAAGAGGCGGCGGTCAAGCTCCGCCGGATGAGCAGAGATCAGCGCCTGCAGAATGCGCGGCGCGGAGGCCAGCGCCTGCTGACCCAAATGCTCCGGACGGGTGGGAACTTCACGCCAGGCCATCAGCCGACAGCGCCGCGCTTTCAGAGCCTCTTCAAAAGCTTTCTGCGCCGGCGCGGAATCGCGATCGGCAGGGAAGAAGCAGACACCGACAGCGAGCGCGCGATCGCTTTTCAGCGTGAGACCGGCGGCGCGCAGCAGGAAACTGCGCGGTATCTGCGTCATGATGCCGACGCCGTCGCTGCTCTTGCCGTCGGCGGCTACGGCTCCGCGATGCGCAAGGCGGCCCAGCGCGGTGAGGGCGTGCGCCAGCACTTCATACGACGGCTGGTTCGAGATGCGCGCGACGAAGCCCACGCCGCAGGAATCATGGTGAAAGCGCGGGTCTATCAATGAACTTTGCGGCAGAGAATCTGGCAGGCCAGGGCGCAGCGTTGAGCTCTTGGGGCGCGCGTTAGCGCAGGAGTTCACCAGATCGGGACACGAGGACGCAGAAGTGGCAGTCGCAGGGTGCCAGTGGTTCGCCATAGTTCACTATAAGCTGATTTGCTGTCATTAGCACCCATGAGTCTTCCGGAAATTTTCGAGGCTCGCAGATATCGCTGAGGAAGACGAGGAAATTCCGGCCGGGATGACGCACCTGCCGCATGGCCGCATACTGGAAGCACGATGATCCCTCTGTTATGGAAGCCAGAAAGCTGGCCCTCGCGCCTGGAGGAGTTGGAGGCGCGCACCGGCGAGTTAAAGGAAGTGCCGCTGCGCCGCGATGTCCGATCGCTCGGTATGTTGCTGGGTGAGGTGCTGCGGGAACAGGCCGGCGAACGGCTCTTCCGATTGGAAGAGGACCTGCGCCAGCTTTCGATTGAACGCCGCGAAGCTGCTGCGCAAGGCGACATTGCGCGTGCGGCACAGTTGCTGAAAGAACAGATGGCGCGTGTCGCGGAACTCGACCTGCCGGACGGGTATCAACTTACGCGTGCCTTCGCCTACTATTTCGAGCTGATCAATCTTGCCGAGACGAACCACCGCAAGCGGCGGCGCACCTCGATGCAGATGAGGTCGGACGATGGGGGGGATAGTGCCCGCGGCAAGGGGAATGCGGTCCAGCGCGGCTCGTTCCGCGGCACACTGCGCGCCATGCGACAGGCCGGCATCGATGCGGATGCGGCATTCGCGTTCATGGAGCGCGTGCACATCACGCCGGTCTTCACCGCGCACCCGACCGAGGTGGCGCGGCGGTCCGTACTGTACAAGCGGCGCAGGCTGAGCGCATTGCTTGAAGAGCTGGACCGCATCCCGGTCCCCGATGCAGAACTGGAGCGGTTGCAGTCCGCTGTGGCTGCGGAGATCACAGCCCTGTGGCAGACAGATGAAGTGCGAGCGCGTCGACCCTCGGTCAGTGACGAGGTGAAGATGGGGCTGGACTACTACCACGCCTCAATCTTCGCGACCGTGCCGGCGCTCTATGCAGAGCTGGCTTCGGCATTCGCCGCGGAATACGGGCGGCAGCTATCACCGGCGGAGATGCCGCTGATGCTGAGCTTCGGGTCTTGGATTGGCGGCGATCGCGACGGCAATCCATTTGTCACACAAGAGGTGACGATGAGCGCGATCACGGGGGCCCGGGAGCACATTCTGGCCTTCTATCGCCAGCAGGTGCAGTCGCTCTTCGACCTGCTGACCAACTCCGTCCATCAGGTAGACACCAGCATCGCGCTGCGCAAGCGCCTCGAAGGCTATCTGACGGAATCTTCCCAAACCGCACCGGAAACGAAGGAGCGGTATGCGCTCGAACAGTACCGGCGGTTCCTGCTCTGCGTGCAGCAGCGTCTGGATGGAGACTCGGAAAATGCCGGAGGTCTGAGGCCGTATCAAGATGCCGATGAGTTCCGTGACGATCTGCTTCTGATGCGCGCGAGCCTTGCCGAAAATCGCGGCGAGCGGATCGCGGCCGAACTGGTGGATCCGTTGCTGCTGCAATTGCGCACCTTCCGGCTGCATCTGTACACGCTGGATGTGCGTCAGCACGCGCGGCGGCACGAGCGTGCGGTGCGCGAAGTTTCCGCCGCCGCCGGTTGTGCGGCCGCCAATGGCAAGGCCGCCGAACCGCTCCACCCGGAGAGCGAAGACGTGCTGGATACGCTGCGCACGATCGCTCGTCTGCAGCAAGGGCCATACCGCGAGTCCATCCGGCAATACGTCATCAGTGGTGCCGCGTCAGTCGAGGACGTGTTGCGTGTGGTCGGCCTGGCGCGCGTCGCAGGCGTGCAGGTGGAGGGAGGCAATGGGCTGCACGGACTGATGCCCGTCCCGCTCTTCGAATCGATCGAAGACCTGCAGCGCTCTCCGAAGATCTGCCGGGAGCTGTGGAGCTCGCCCGAGTATCGGAAACTGCTTGCCTCCTGGAACAACACGCAGGAACTGATGCTGGGCTACTCCGATTCGAACAAAGACGGCGGCATGTTGACCAGCACCTGGGAAATCTTCCGTGCGCATCGCGCCCTGCATCAGGTTGCGCGCGAGTGCAATGTGCACCTGCGGCTGTTTCATGGCCGCGGCGGCACAGTTGGTCGAGGCGGCGGTCCGACGCACCGCTCCATTTATGCGCAGCCCTTCGATTCGTTTGAAGGACAGCTACGTATTACCGAACAAGGTGAAGTGCTGAGCTTCAAATATGGCGACGTGGTGCTGGCAGAGCGCAATCTGGAGCTGATGCTGGCGGCGTCGCTGGATGCTCTGGCGCGTCCCAATGACCGGCTGGACGACGGACGCCTCAGCGGGCGCGTGGAGCCGGCGTGGGAAGTGGCCATGAATACGCTCTCGGAGGAGAGCTTCGCCTTTTACCGTGAGCATGTGATTGAAGACCCGGAGGTGCTCGAGTATTTCGAGCAGGCGACGCCCGTTGCCGAGTTGGAAAACGTGCGCATCGGCTCGCGTCCCTCACGCCGCAGCGGCAAGCCCAGCCTCGCAGATCTTCGTGCCATCCCGTGGGTCTTTGGCTGGACGCAGAGCCGGCACCAGTTGCCGGCATGGTTCGGCGTCGGCTACGCGCTGACGCGTTTTGCGGACAAAGACCTGCCGCTGCTGCAGGCGATGATGGCCCGCTTCCCGCTGTTCATTGACCTGGTGCGCAATGTGGAGATGGCTCTGGCCAAGTCTGATTTCGGCATCGCGAAACTGTATAGCGAGCTGGTGAGCGACAAGGCGCTGCGCGAGCGCGTTTACGACAAGCTGAAGCAGGAGTTTGAGCGTACCGAGCAGGCCGTGCTGGTTGTCACGGGCCAGAAGGCGTTGCTGGAATCGAATCCGGTGCTGGCGCGTTCCATCCGGCTGCGGAATCCATATGTCGATCCCATGAGCCTGATCCAGGTGGAACTGCTGCGGCGCAAGCGGAGCGGCGAAGACTCCGACGCGCTCAACCGCGCGTTGGGCGCCACCATCAATGGGATCTCGGCGGGCCTTCGCAACACCGGCTGAATTGCGCAGACTAGTGGCGGGCGACGACCAACGCTGACGGGATTGGCAGACTGGCCTTTTCCTGGCGTTCGCGTTTGGCATTTGCCAACGAAGCGTTTGCTGCCGCGAACAGGGCATCCAAAGTGTCGCCATCTGCGGGAAAGCTGCCGATGCCAATACAGGCCGTCACCTGCGGACTGTTTTCTTCCAGCGTGAGCAGACCGGCCTCGCGTACGGCAGCGCGCAGGTCGCGCACTCGCGCCTCGGCAATTTCGGGTGGCAGGCCTGGGAAGAAGATACCGAATTCATCTCCGCCCAACCGGGAGAGCACGTCGCCTTCCCGCACCGTCAGGCGAAAGCAATCGGCGACCTGCCGGAGCAGGCGATTCGCATCCACCAGGCCGACCATCTGATTGATCGCCCCGAAGCTGTCGAGATCGCAGATGACAAGGATTGCCGTCAGGTCGGCCACCCTGCAGCGCTCCAGTTCGTTGGCAAGCCGGAACGCGAACGCCTGGGAGTTCAACAAGGTGGTCAGGAGATCCGTCTCGCGCCATTCGCCGGTGGCGAGCGCGTCAGCCCGCGTTCCAACGCTGGACGCTTCGGGCGAGGATGCTTCCTCCTCCTGCGCCGGCTCTGGTGCGATTCCTTCGAATCGATCGGCGGCGGCAGCGATTTCCGATACAAGGGTCGGGGCAGCAGTTTCAATCATTCTCGACGCGGGAGCATGTTCTCGCCATGGTTTGCTGAGCGGTGCCGACCAGTAGATGACGGCCGATGCCAATGCGGTGACGGCCATGGCAAGCAGGCTGAGGGCGATGGGCCACGCTCGCTGCCCGGCGAAGGCAGCCAGCAGCGCGGCCGCAATGGGAAGGATGGCGTAAAGCGTGCGCTGCAAGGGTGGACGGGGCATGGTGATGATTCAGGTTCCCAAGTCAATGGTCTGGAATCATTGAGCATAGCGCCGTCGCTGGCGTCCGGCTGCGCGTCTTCCGTACTTGCGCTTACAACTTTCGGGGAAGCTGGGAACTGCAACTCTCAGCCCAGTTTGGCTTCCAGTTCCGCCCAGCGGGCGTAGAGTGTTTCGTTTGCCGCCTGCGCCTCTGCCAGGTCATCCAATGCAAGCTGCAGGCGCGAGGCGTCGCTGGCGATATCCGGATTGTCGACCGCTGCCTGCGCGCGTTCGAGTGCCGCCTCCGCGTCTGCGATACGGCGTTCGATGCCGTCATACTCGCGCGCTTCGAGATAGGAGAGCTTCTTGCGCCCAGGCGTTGTCGCGGTTGGCGGAGCGGTTGCGCTGGATGGCTTTGCAGCAGAAGCGGAGTCACGGTTCTGCTGGAGCTCGTCGCGCCATGTCTCCCATTGCAGATAATCCGCGAACTGGCCGGCGTTGCCTGCGCCGTCCAGACCAAGCACAACCGTAGAAACGCGATCCAGAAGATAGCGATCGTGCGTCACCAGCACCAGCGCGCCGCGAAATTCAAGCAGGCTCTCTTCCAGTACTTCGAGGGTCGGGATGTCGAGATCGTTCGTGGGCTCGTCCAGCAGCAATAGGTCCGCCGCCTCCAGCATCAGCTTCGCGATCAGGACACGGGCCCGCTCGCCGCCGGAGAGGTTGGCGACCGGCTGGTTGAGCTGCTCACCGGTGAAGAGAAAGCGAGAGGCCCAGGAGGCGACGTGGATGACGCGGTCCTGGTAAATGACTGAGTCGCTATCCGGCGCAAGCGCGCGGCGCAGCGTGAGCGAGGGATCAAGCTGCCGATTCTGATCGAAGTAGACGATGCGCAGCGCGTTGGCACGCTCGATGGTGCCGGAGGCCGGCTCAAGCTCGCCGCGCAGCAGGCGCAGGATCGTAGTCTTGCCGCTGCCGTTCGGTCCGACGAGGCCGACGCGTGTGCCGGCGGTGAGCGGGAAGGTGAGATCGCAAAACAGCGCGCGTCCAGCAACCTCGTAGTGGAGATGATCGAGCGTGACCAGCCGCTTGCTTGCGCGGCCGCTCTCTGTGAATTCGATATCGGTGCTGGCCGTGCGATTGCGTGCACTGACTTCCGCCAGCTCGCCGATAAGCGCGTGCGCCTTATCGATGCGCGCCTTGGCCTTGGTGGCACGCGCCTTGGGGCCCCGGCGCAGCCACTCGATCTCGGTGCGTACGCGATTTTCCAGCGCTTCCTGCCGCCTCTGCTGCGCTTCCAGGAACGCCTCCTTGTCTTCCAGGAAGCGGCTGTAATTGCCTCGCGTGCGCAGGATGCCATCCGGATAGGCGGGATTGATCTCGGCAATTTCAAGCGCGACAGATTCGAGGAAGTAACGGTCGTGGCTGATGGTTACGGAGGCGAAAGACGCGTTCCTGAGGATGCCTTCCAGCCACTCGATGCCTTCGAGGTCAAGGTGATTGGTCGGCTCATCGAGCAGCAGCACATCGGGCGCAACGGCGAGGGCACGCGCAATCGCCAGGCGCTTTCTCCAGCCGCCGGAGAGGGACACGGCCTCGGCAGTGAAATCGATGAACCCCGCACGGCCCAGTGTTTCGCGGATGAGGCGGTCCCATTCCTCGTGAGGAACCCGAGCATCCCGGACAGCTTCCTCCATCACCGACCAGACGGTCTGGCCCGCAGCAAAGTCCGATACCTGCGACACGTAGCTGGTCCGAGCACGTTTGCGGATGGCAAGTTCGCCTGCATCCGGCTCGACATCGCCCGCCAGTATCTTGAGCAGCGTCGACTTTCCCGCGCCGTTTGGTCCGATGAGACCGATGCGCGCGCCTTCCTCGATTGTGAACGAGAGATCACGAAAGAGAGGGCGCGGACCGAAGACCTTGGTGATGTTCTGGGCGTTGAGAAGTGGCGGCATAGAAGACAAAACCAGATTACGGTATGCGGCCACGGAAATTCTGCGGGTGCGGAATGCAAAAAGAGCCGGCCCGAAAGGATGACGTGACTGGTACGATGGCGTCCGAATGACAAACTTCAACTCTTTTCGCCGTGATTTCCTCCGAATCGGCGGCTACGGTGCCGCCGCTGCGGCTATCCCGGTTGCGCCGCTTCTCGCTTCATCGCCCAATGGAGGGGCTCCGGCTTCGCAGGGTATTTTCGACGTTCGAACCTACGGCGCGACCGGCGACGGCAAGACGCTGGATACCGACGCGGTCAACCGGACCATCGAGGCGGCAGCGTCCCGCGGTGGCGGGATGGTTGTGTTTCCTCCGGGCGCCTATCTCTGCTTCTCTATCCACCTGAAGAGCCAGGTACACCTGCACCTGCTGCAGGGGAGCACGATCCTGGCGGCCGGTTCGCCGCTGCCGGGCGAGCGGACCGGCTATCAGGGCGGAAGCTACGATGCCGCGGAGCCGAATGCGCCATGGGAGGCGTTCCAGGACTATGGTCACAACCATTGGCACAATTCGTTGCTGTGGGGCGAAAACCTCCACGACTTCAGCATTACAGGCCCGGGCCTGATCTGGGGCAGGGGACTGTCGAACGGGCGTGGCCGAAAGGGAGACGGTGCACCATTTGTCGCGGAACAGGCGGGGACAGGCAACAAAGCGATTGCGCTCAAGAATTGCCGTAATGTCCTGCTGCGCGACTTTTCAATTCTCAAAGCAGGGCACTTCGGACTGCTGCTGACCGGCGTGGACAACCTTACGGTCGACAATCTCAAGATCGATATCGACCGCGACGGAATGGATATCGACTGCTGCCAAAATGTTCGTGTCTCCAACTGCACGGTGAATTCACCGTGGGATGACGGAATCTGTCTGAAATCGAGTTATGCGCTGGGCTATGCGCGGGCGACCAGGAATGTCACGATCTCCAACTGCTGGGTGACCGGGTGCTATGAAATGGGCTCGGTGCTGGACGGCACATTCAGGAAATTCCCTCCGGAGACGCATGTCCCAAGGACCGGTCGTATCAAGTGCGGGACGGAATCGAATGGCGGCTTCATCAACATCACGATTGCGAACTGCGTCTTTGAGGGTTGCCAGGGCTTTGCGCTGGAATCCGTCGATGGCGCCTTGATCGAAGACATCACCATCACCAACACGGCGATGCGCGATCTTGTCTCCGGGCCTGTCTTCATGCGGCTCGGCTCACGGTTGCGCGGCCCGAAGGAGAGCACGAAGGTGGGCACGCTGAAGCGCATCCTGATCAGCAATCTCGAATGTCACAATGCACCGATGCGCGTAAGCTCGATTTTGAGCGGCATACCGGGACATGCGATCGAGGACGTGAAGTTCTCCAATATCTATGTGGAGAATGCAGGCGGTGCAGCGGCCGAGGCAGCGCACGCCGAGCCGCCTGAACTGGAGAGCAAATATCCGGAGCCAAACATGTTTGGCCTAACGCCGGCATCCGGCTTTTTTCTGCGGCATGTGCGCAATCTGGAGATGAGCCACGTTGAGGTGGCAACCGACGTTGTGGATGCGCGTCCTGCCTTCTACCTGAGCGATGCAGAGCGCGTGGATTTCTTTGCAATCACTGCACCACAGGGGCCGCAAGGGGCCTTTGCGCTGCACGGAGTGAAAGACCTGCGGATCGGCTGGAGCCGCGCGGCAGCCGATGCGACACTGGCCACCGCGGATAACAAAATCCTGTAGGCACGGTCAAGAGCTCCATATGATGAAGAACAAAAAACATCCGACGCTCAGCGAAGTGGCCAAGAGAGCCGGCGTCGGAACGACAACCGTATCCCGGGTCATCAATGGCGGCGAGCGGGTAGACCCGAAGACGCTGGCCAAAGTGCGCAGCGTGATCGACGCGATTGGGTACATGCCAAACCAGGCAGCCCGTGTTTTGAAGGGGGCGCGGACCCGAACCATCGGTTTCGTCATTCCGAGCATTGCCGACCCGTTTTTCTCCAGTTGTGCAGAGGCTGCCCAGGCCATTGCGCGAGCCAACGATTCGCTGCTCATCGTGATGACGACGCAGAACGATCCGCATACCGAAATGGATGGCATCCATGTGCTGATGCGTCATCGCGTCGACGGCTTTATCATCGCGCCGGCAAGCTCGGAAAGCGATCTCTTGCGTGATCTACTTCGCCGCCTTCAAGTTCCCGTCATAGCGATGGACCGTCCAATCGCAGGCTCACCTGTTCCTTCGGTTGTGGCCGACAATTTCGATGGCGCCCATCTGGCGACCCGGCATTTGATCGAGCACGGTTATCGACGTATCGCCTGTCTCACCGGTGAGGTCACTCTCTATACAATTCATGAACGCATTCGCGGATATAGAGCTGCCATGAAATCAGCCGGGCTGCCTTGTATGCTTGACACCTCGATCAAGGATTACAAGTCGGCGGAGTATGCGATCGCGAGCCTATTTGCGTCGGCCGATCCGCCCGATGCAATCTTCACGCTGAAGAACAGCACAACGGTTCACGCCTTTGAGGCGTTGCAGCAGCTCAAGATCTCCGTCCCCGGTTCAGTAGCATTGCTGGGCTATGACGATTTTGAGCTGGCGGATCGAGTGCGTCCATCCATTACGGTCGTTCAACAGCCGATCGAGGAACTGGGACGAACGGCGGCGGAGCTTCTGTTCGAGCGTCTGCGAGACTCGCATATGCCGAACGGCGGTGCCTCGGATGGGTATCCTCCACAGTTACAACTGAAAACACGTCTCATCCGCCGCAGCTCCTGCGGCTGCTCTCCGGTCCTCGAATCGTAAGCGTACTGCATCCTGCCAAACGAAAAAATCGCCTGAGTTCTTGACAAGGAGAGCAGCCTCGACGAAAATTTCGCACACATATGGAATCGTTCCCATGCTGCCATGGTGACGATGCCACAATGCTTCGTGGCTTTTGCTCCACGCGGCGAAATGAAGCGATGTACCCATTTTTCGGAGGGCCCATGATGCGATCCCCCAGGGGAGCATGCCTGCTGACGGCACTGCTCTTTTTTCTGTTCCATGCCAATGCGCAGGACTTTCGCGCGGTTCTGACTGGTCAATTGATGGATCCGTCCGGAGACGTGATCAGGAACGCGACAGTCACCGCAATCAACACAGCCTCAGGTACGATCTACACCGGGAAGACCACGGATAAAGGCGTCTATTACATCCCCTACGTTCTGCCGGGCACGTACAAAGTGACGGCACAGGCAAAAGGCTTCCAGACAGCAATTCAGGACCACGTACTTCTGCTTGCATCACAGACTTTCAATCAGAACTTCCAGATGCAGTTGGGGTCGCTGTCTCAGCAGGTGGTGGTAACAACAGCACCGCCGCAACTGGAGACTTCCACCGGCTCCGGGGGTACGGTCATCGATCAGCGCACGTTACAGAGTGTTCCGCTGAGCGGGGGTATGGCTTATAACCTGATCGGCACCACGCCCGGGTCACAATTCACGCAGACACAATTCGGGCAGAGTGGAAGCCATGGCACCACTGGTTATGACATCTCGAGCAGGTATTCCATCGGTGGCGGCATCGTCGGCAACAACCAGTTCACGCTGAACGGAACCAACATCACCAGCCAGTTCAGCTACAACAATCACAGTGCCGGCGAGTGGAACGTCTCCCCCAACATCGACAGCATCCAGGAAGTGAACGTGATGACTTCCACCTACGATGCACGTTATGGACGGACCAGTGGCGGCACAGTGAACGTGGTGGGCCGAAGCGGGGATAACCAATATCACGCGAGCGGACGCTACGCCTATGAAGGCGCCTTCATGAATGCGAACACCTACCAGAACAATCTGACCGGCACGCCGCGGCAGGGCGAGGTGCAGAACCAGTGGTGGATCACGGCCGGCGGACCGATCAAGAAGAACAAGCTGTTCTTCTTCTTCGGGTTCGAAGGCTACCGGCAGTCTTTGTCGGGGACTACACTGGAGAACCTTCCTCCCGCATATCTTCGGCCTGGCTATAACGGAAATCCAGGTGTGAATTTCGGGCTGGTCCAGCAGTTGGACAGCGCAGAATTTCCTAGCGGTATTCCCATCTACCAGCCGGGCACGGCCACCTGTCTTGACGGAGGACCGGCGACCGCCTGTAACAGCGACCATGGTGCAGACGCAGTTTCCGAACAACGCGATTCCGGGTTCGATGATCAACGCTACAGCAGCGGCGGTATTGAAGCAGATTCCATTGCCGAATATTCCGGGCTCGCAGAACCTGGCACGAGGCTCCAACTATATTGCCTCCACTCCTGACACTTACAGCTATAACCAGCCGCAGGTCCGCGTGGACTATAACCTGACAGATAGAACCAAGCTATACAGCTATTTTCTATATTGGCGCGGGACGGAGCTTAATAATCGAAACGGGCTGCCGGGCCTCGCCGCAAATGGGAACATTAACCATACGAAGCAGAACTATGTTGCGACACAGGATGTGACGCACGTGTTCTCGCCGACCATGGTGGGCGATTTCAAGATCTCGTTTGATCGCCTCTATGAAGTATCCCCGGATGGCGATTTATCGCAGCAGACCAATCCAAGCACAATCGGGCTGAACATGCCGCTACCGGGCTCGACCTCTGCAAACTATCTACCCGAGTTTCAGGTGAACGATCCCTGGGGCACCGGTCTGATCGCAAATAATCCAGCCGGCAATTACACCGTTTTCGGGAATCAGCGCAACCCGGACGTCACCAACAACTTCACGTTCGATGCAGATATCACTAAGACCGCCGGTGCGCATAGCCTTGAATTCGGAGGCGAGATCGACGAGTTTCAGTATGGCGGCTTTCCCTACAGCGGCGGACATCCGAACGGCAACTTCGCCTTCGGCTCAAACTTTACGCAGCTCAACCCCCACAACCAGAACTGCTACCCAATCATGCCGGCCTCGGGTAACTCGAACTCCTGCTCCTCCTCCGGCACTCCCAACGGCTCTGCGCTGGCGTCGTTCTATCTCGGCACGCCGTCGCAGGCAAATCACAACAGCGCAGCTGCCGGCGGAATTGACTGGATCGGTTCCATCATGGATGGCTATCCCGTCTTTGCCGGGTACTTGCAGGACAACTGGCGGGTGAGTCATCGCCTGACGCTGAATATCGGCATTCGCTATGACGTGCAACGGGGAATGCGTGAGCGTAACAACAACCTGAACCGCGGGCTGTGCTATACCTGCGTCAATCCATTGACGAACCAGGGCGCGTATCAGGCCAACGTTGCAAGCGGCGCGAATCTCGCTGCATGGACAGCGGCCGGCATTGACCCTGCCTCCCTGGCGCAAGTCATGGGCGGTATCGAATTTGCGGGCACCAACGGTCAATCGCGGGATGCATACGACACCGACTGGTCAAACGTGGGGCCGAGATTTGGCTTTGCGTTCGCGGTCGATCCGAAGACCGTCATTCGCGGCGGTTACGGAGTCATGTACTCCTACGGCCTGGAGGGTGGCTCCAGCGAAGGCGAGGCGCAGACAACCAACTACACCAGTTCCACTGACGGCGGTAACACGCCTACGAATAATTTCCAGAGCGGGTCGCCTTTCGCAAGCGGTTTGCTGAAACCTACGGGTACCAGTCTCGGTCTGCTGACGGATGTGGGCGGCGGAGGAACGGCACTCGACTTCCCTGCGCGCAAGATACCCATGGAGCAGCTTGTCTCGCTGGGTATCCAACGCGAGCTGCCATGGCAAACTGTTCTGGATGCGCGCTTCGCCGGAAACTACAGCAGCCGCCTGCGCACTTTCCTCTGGGTCAATGGAACGGCAACATCCGCGCAGCAGCGATCCATGCAGGCTAACCCTGCATCGTGGGACCAGCAGGTGCCGAACCCATACTTCAATGTTCCGGGCATCTCAGGGCCGGGGCAGTGCGGTACCTCCTCGACGCTTCCTGCGATCGAGCTGATTCTGCCACTATCTCAGTATTGCTCGCCGGGAGGTACTGGCCTGGTGGGCAACTATAACTCGCCGCAGGGCCGAAACTGGTATGACGGCCTGGAGGTGAAGCTTACCAAGCGCGCCAACCGGGGTTTGACGGTGAACCTGTCCTATACCTATTCGAAGGTCATCAATGGCGATGGCTATCAGAATGGGTGGCCTTACCAGGATCCTGTCCAGGTTCACTGGATCGCGAGCACCGACCGCACGCACATGCTGTCCGCGACCAGTGTGTACGATCTGCCCTTCGGACGGAACGGACTGTTCTGGACGAATCCTTCTCATCCACTCGGCATGCTCATTAACGATTGGCAGTTGAGCGGCGTCTTCAACGCGCAAAGCGGCACGCCCGTCGGGCTGAATACCGGTCTCTGGTACAACTGTCCCGGGCAAAGCTACCGTCCTGCAAACGGAACCTCCGTGCGCCAGGGCCATTGGTTCAATACTGCCAATGCGTCCCAGTGCTGGCAGGGTATTCCGAAGTATGGGCTGTCGAACCTGTCCGACCACACCGCGCAGGTGCGTAACCCAACTATTCCCAGCCTGGATATGTCGGTGGCGAAGAATACGGTTCTGCATGACAACCTGACCTTCCAGCTTCGTCTGGATGCCTTCAACGCACTGAACGCAGTGCTGTTTGGCGGTCCGGATACCAGCCCCAGCGATGGTCCTGCAACCTTCAGCCCTACCTCCGGCTGGAGCGGCTTCGGCACGGTCGGCGCGACGCAGCAAAACTTTCCGAGAATTCTGCAGGTCTCGGGCAAGCTCAGCTTCTAAACGCCGGTATACCTGCATTCGTTCCTGGTATCTCGATCCTATGAGATACCAGGGACAGTAAGCATCGTCGCTAAGATGAGAAATTCAAGGGGCCTACGGTTCATGACGGCAGTTTCTCGAACTATCCGATGGAGCAGTCTCGTTTTGCTGGCTGCTGCTGGCGCCGCAACAGTGCGAGCAAAGAGTGCAACGGCCACTCACAAAACGCCACTCGAATATGCGAACGGCCTGGTGGGAACAGCACCGCTTGACAATCAGACACTGATTGGCAATGCACCTCCGCCAGGAGAAAAACTATATTCCGGCTTTACCTCCCCAGCCGCAATGCTGCCTCACAGCTCGACTGAGTTAGGTCCGATCGACGCAAACCTGGACGTGGAATTCATCGCGGGTGTCCCGTCCATTTACTACTATCCGAACCGCAGCATCTTCGGCTTTACTACCGGATACCACGGTGGCCCCACCATCATGCCGGTCGTGGGGGACTGGACGGTACCGCCGGACCGCTCCCATTCTGTGTATGACAAAGCCCGTGAAATATCGTCGCCCGGGTATTACAGTGTCTATCTCGATGACTACCGCACGCGCGCCGAGATGACCGCGACTCCCTGGACCGGTATCTTCCGATTTAGCTTTCCGCAGTCGGACAAGGCGCATCTTCTGCTCGATCTGGGCCGCGCTGGCGGTGACATCGAGATAGTAGGTGATCACACCGTCCGCGGCCGGTCTGAGCGTCGGGGCACATATTTTGTGGCGGAATTTTCACGGCCCTTTGCAGTCTTCGGCACATTCAAGCAGATTCCTCCGGCCGGTCCGCATGAATCGCTACTGGGAGATAACGAGGTTCATCCCGATGGCGCTAACATCTCCGGACATTTTGCCGGTGCCTACCTGCGCTTCAATACGAGCCAGGGTGAACAGGTTCTCGTCAAAGTTGCCACTGGAGTGAGCTATGCAATGGCCGAGGCAAGACTGCAGGCCGAGGATCCCGGCTGGGACTTTGACCGGGTTCGGCACCAGGCTGCGGAAACATGGGCCAAGAAGCTGAATCTTGTGGAGGTGAAAGGCGGAACGGAGAAGGAGAAGATGCTGTTCTACTCCTGCCTTTATCATTCCTTCGACAGCCCGCGGCTGGTGGCGCGAAAAGGAGAGGAATTTACCGGCCTCGACGGAAAGATGCAGACGGCGGCTTACGACCGCTATGGCCCGGTGCCTTTCTGGGATACCGGGCGCAATCAGGTTGTGCTGCTTACGCTGCTTGAACCAGAGGTCAAGCTGAACATCCTGCGCTCCCAACTGGATATGGCCCGCGAATCCGGATATATGGGAACGTCCTTCCATGGAGATCACGCAGTGCTGATGTATCTCGGAGACTGGGAGCGCGGGCTTTCCTTCGACTGGGCCGGCACTTATGAATATCTCCGCAAGAATGCTACGGATGTAAATGGGCCGCGACCCTATCTTGCGGAGTATATGAAGAACGGATGGATATCTGACTTCATCCCCAATGGAGATCCAAGCCCTCCTTATGCGGGCGGCAAAGCAGGCGCGGCGACCACTTTGGAATACAGCTGGGACGACCACGCTCTCGCCCTCTATGCGAAAAAGCTTGGCAAAGAAGACGACTACCAGATGTTCCTGAAGAGATCGCAGAATTACCGGAATGTCTTTGATCCGTCGGTTGGATTTATTCGGGGCAGAACGGCAGACGGTAAATGGATATCTCCATTCGACCCGAAGGAGCCGTACTACAACTTCATGATGAAGGAGGCTTCCGGCTGGTCGACGCTCTGGCTTGTTCCGCATGATGTTCCGGGTCTGATGGAACTACTCGGCGGCCGGGAGAAGTTTGCTGCGAAGCTTGACCAATTCTTCAGCACCCCATACACGGCAAAAGGTATTTGCCGCGATTGCACCGGAGTGATCGGTCAATATGTGCAGGGCAACCAACCGGATCAGCAGGTGGCCTACTACTACGACTGGGCCGGCCAGCCATGGAAGACACAAAAGCTAACCAGGCAAATCATGAGCCAGCTCTACGGTAGCGATAGATACGGGCTCGCCTTTCCCGGAATGGACGATCAAGGTTCGACCTCGTCGTGGTATGTGATGAGCGCTCTGGGCTTCTATCCCGTCGATCCGTCGACTCCGTACTACATGCTCGGGAGTCCGCTTTTCGATGAGGCGACTATCCACATGGGAAACGATCATGACTTTACGATCGTGGCTCGCAATAACTCCGAAAAGAATATCTACATTCAATCTGCGACGCTCAATGGAAAGCCGTGGAACAAGCCATGGTTCAGCCACGCGGACATCGCCAGTGGCGGCAAGCTGATTCTGACCATGGGTCCGGCGCCAAACAAGAGCTGGGGCGTCGGCGTGAGCGGTCCGTAAGAAGACAGGTGTCTTGGCGTGCCGTTTTCAGAACAGCTTGACCGAAACAGCAGCGCGATCGCCGGAGAGACTTAGAGCATGCCGAAAGAGAGCTCTTCGTTCACCCACTGAACGGAGAGCTCTCTTCTGCGATCACGAAGTCAATACCTTCGTCGTGTCGCGTGAAGCCGAAAGATATTCCTCGTAGGGGCCTTTGAAGTCCTCGATCGCCGAGCCTTCGAAGTGCCAGATGCGCGTTGCGACTTCGTCGATCAGATCATGGTCGTGGGTGACGAGCAGCACTGTACCTTCATAGCGCTGCAGCGCGATGTTGAGTGCATTGATCGACTCCAGATCCAGGTGGTTGGTCGGTTCATCGAGCGCCAGGATATTCGGCTTCTGCATCATCAACCGGCAGAAAATGAGCCGCGCAGCCTCGCCGCCGGAGAGGGCATCGGTAGGTTTCAGACCCTCCTCGCCGCGGAAGAGCATCTGGCCGAGGATGCCGCGGATGTCTTCCTTCGTCGCCTGTGGATCGAAGTTGTGCAGCCACTCCGCGACGGTCGTCCCTTTATCGATCAGACCGGAGACGTCCTGCGGGAAGTAGCCGACCTGCGGCTCATGGCCCCACTTCACCGTGCCGCCGCCGAGTTTGAAGTCCTTCTCCACCAGATCGGGTAGGCCGGAGAGCAGCGACTTGAGCAGCGTGGTCTTGCCCAGGCCGTTGCGGCCCATCAGGCAGACCTTCTCGCCGCGCATCACGGAGCCGCTAAAGTCCTTCACCACAGGCTGGTCACCGTAGCCCTTGGTCACGCCGTCGAACTCGAGGATGTGCTTGCCCGAGGGCCGCAGCATGTCAAAACGTATGAATGGGCGCGCGATATTGGAGCGTGCAAGCTCGGTTGTCTGCAGGCGCTCGACTTCCTTCTTGCGCGACGTCACCTGGCTGGAGCGCGTGCCGGCAGAGAACCGCGCGATGAACTCGTTCAACTGGGCGATCTTCTTTTCGCGCTGTTCATTCTGCGACTCCAGGCGCGAGCGAATCTGCGTCTTCGCAACGACCATGTCGTCGTAGCCGCCGGTGTAGGTGATGATCGTTTCGTAGTCGATATCGGCTATGTGCGTGCAGACGCTGTTCAGGAAGTGCCGGTCGTGCGAGATGGTGATGAGCGTGCCCTCGAAGTGCTCCAGGAAATCCTGCAGCCAATGGATCGAGTCGAGATCCAGATAGTTCGTGGGCTCGTCCAAGAGCAGCGCCTGCGGTTTGCCGAAGAGCGCTTGTGCCAGCAGCACACGCACCTTCTGGCCGCCCTGCAACTCGCTCATCCTGCGCTCGTGGAGTTCGTCCGGGATGTCGAGGCCCTGCAGCAGGATCGCGGCGTCGCTCTCCGCCGTGTAGCCATCTTCCTCGCCGACGATGCCCTCAAGTTCGCCCAGCCGCATCCCGTCCGCGTCGGACATATCGTGCTTTGCGTAGATGCGCTCGCGTTCTTCGAGCGCCGCCCACAAGCCCTTGTTGCCCATGATCACGGTATCGATGACGCGGAAGGCGTCGAAGGCGTACTGGTCCTGTTGCAGGACAGAGAGTTTCCTGGGGCGGACGACGGTGCCCTTCTGTGGCTCCAGCTCGGCGGCCAGGATCTTCATGAAGGTGGATTTGCCGGCGCCGTTCGGCCCGGTCAGCCCATAGCGGCGCCCGGGGATGAAATTGGTCGTTACATCCTCAAAGAGGATCTTCGCGCCGTAGCGCATGCTTACATTGTTGACTGAAATCATTGCTTGGTCTCAGTCTTTATTGTCGCAGAGAAGAGGCTTATCTGCTGTGGCCCCGACGGGTGTCATTTCAGCCGATTGCAACTAGGCAACGGACATTGCGGTCGCGCGGCGCCCCATCAGCGAATAGCTTAACCGCGAGATTCCGCTGAACAGAATGCTGATTCCAATCAGCGTCCCGACAGCCCATGACCGAGCTCACAGGCCAGGACATGAAGATCATGATGCCGAGAATGATGGTGACGATGGCGTCAAAAAGAAACCATCCGCTGCCGGGCAGGCGGCGAAGTCGCGAGTAAATGATGGCCTCGAAGATGCCCTCGAAAAACAGATAAAAGGCCAGCACGAGAGTCAGCGTGAGCAGGCCGCGCCCTGGATGATCGAGGATATAGAAGGCGGCAAAGAGATATGCGAGCCCGACGAGGATCTTCCAGATCACCGCTCCGGCAGAGCGCGTATGCCAGCCGAAGAGCAGATGGATCACTCCGGCAAAGAGCAGCAGCCATGCTACCGCGATGCTTATCGCAATGCCGGCAAGAAAGGGCAGGAAGATCGCAGCGAGTCCCGCAAGGATCAGCAGGACTGCGATCACAATCGACAAAGCGCTTGAAGTGCCAGCGTGCCGCACAGGAAGGGATGTTGCCATGAACGCCTCCGTACCGAGCCCGAAGTCGCTACGCCTGAAATATTACAGCAGCCGTGACAATACTTGATTCGTGAGCAGCGCGGCAATATACGCGAGGCCGCTCATGTAGCAGAACTGGATGATGGGCCAGCGCAGGCTGTTGGTTTCGCGCCGCACCACGGCGAGCGTCGAAGTGCATTGCATCGCGAAGGCGAAGAAGACCACAAGCGCGACGGCGCCCCCGATGGTCATATCGTGCCGCAACGCCGCCTGCAGGCTCAGCGCATGTGTGTTCGGGTCCACACCATAAAGTGTCCCAAGCGTGCCCACGATCACCTCGCGCGCGATGATCGAGCTGAGCAGGCCGATGCCGATCTTCCAGTTGAAGCCCAGCGGCCGCAGCACCGGCTCGACGAAATGTCCGATCTTGCCGATGACGCTGTTTGCGAGATCGGAGAAGTTGCCGTTGTGCAGCGGCACGATGCTGAGCACCCACAGCACAAAACTCACGGCCAGGATGATGGTGCCGGCCTTCTTCAGGAAGAGCAGGCTACGGTCATAGAGCCGCAGGCTCAACGAGCGCACGGTAGGCCAGCGATATTGCGGCAGTTCCAGCACAAAAGGTGAGGACGACGCCTTGAGCACAGAAGATTTAAGAAGCTTTGCCGTCAGCAGCGCTGCCAGAAAACCCAGTACATACAATCCCAGCATGACGCACGCGCGCATTCCGATGATGCTGCCGAGCACCGGGCGATTCGGTATGAAAGCCGCGATGATGAGCGTGTAGATGGGCAGGCGCGCCGAGCAGGTCATGAACGGCGCGACCAGGATTGTAGCCAGGCGGTCGCGCTTGTTCTCGATCGTGCGCGTTGCCATAATCGCCGGCACCGCACAGGCATAGGCAGAGAGAAGCGGAATAAACGCCTTTCCGTTGAGGCCAATCGAGCGCATCACCCGGTCGGCGATCAGCGCTGCGCGCGCCAGGTATCCGGAGTCCTCAAGGATCCCGATAAAAAGAAACAGCAGTAATATCTGCGGCAGGAAGACCAGAACCGCCTGCACACCATTCCACAGGCCGGCGTGTACCAGCGCCTGGAGCCACGGAATGGGAATCGCACCCGCGACGCGGGTGCCCAGCGCCGTCAGCCCTTCGCCCATCCAGTCGCTCAGCGGCTGGCCGATGGTGAAGACGACCTGAAAGATCGCAACGACGACTGCAAGAAAGATCAGCGGACCCCAGACACGATGGAGCAGGACGGAATCCAGCCGGCGCGTCCACAGCGGCGACGCCGGCGCTTTGTACTTGGTCCGGCTGCTCACCTGCGATGCCCAGCGGCGGCACTCGCCGGGATTCTGCAACACCGGCAGCTCGATAGGAAGGACGGGCAGCGTCTTTGCGAATTCAGGATGGTTGCTGCCATGCTGCTGCAAAAAGCGCTCGATGGCTTCGATGCCGGTGCCGCGTGCGGCACTGATCAGCGCGACGGGCCGGCCTAGTTCCTGCGCCAACGCCAGCGGATCCACGATGCCGCCGCGAGCCGCCATCAGGTCCGCCATGTTCAGCAGCACCATGGTGGGCAGCCCCAGGGCGAGGATCGGGCCGGCAAGCATGAGCTGACGACTGAGGTTCAGCGCGTCCAGAACGATCAGAACAGCATCCGGCCGCGGCGTGCCGGGCATCTCGCCCTTCAGCACGTCGATGGCGACGCGCGCATCCTCGGAGTAGCCGGTCAGGCTGTAAACGCCCGGCAGATCGATCAGCGTCAGGTCATGGCGGCGAATTCCCGTCATGCGGCCGACGCGCTGCTCCACCGTGACGCCGGGATAGTTGGCGACTTTCTGCCGCAGCCCCGTAAGACGATTGAAGAGCGTGGACTTGCCGCTGTTCGGCGGTCCGATCAGCGCGATGGTGCGGAAGCGACCGCGCTGCTGGCCGGCTTTGACCGGCGGCTCGTCAAGAACCGCAACCGAGGGAGTGGGCGCGTGACAGCTCATATCTGGTCTCGACTCGAGTCGCGGGGACGTACGTGAATGTGGCGGGCTGTTTCCTGGCGAAGCGCGATTTCAGCTCCCTCCACGCGATAGACCGTAGGATCGCCGGCCGGCGCGCGGCGCAACACGTCGATGGTGGCCTCCGGCAAAAAGCCGAGATGCATCAGGTGGTCGCGGACGTCATGGGGCAGCTCCAGCGACGCCACAACCGCCGACTCACCCACACGGATTCCACTGAGCGCCATCACCTCGACCTCGGCTGCTTCGCGCGCCATCTCGCTCCCAAAGGCGACCGATAAGGTCGCATATATTTGACTATAACCGTACGGAGGACAAACGCCAAGTCTCCTCAGCGAACGGAGGACAGAGTGTCTTTGCTGGTACTTAATGGTTCCCGAGCGGTAACTGCCGGGTGTCATCAGAAATACATTCGGGACCAGGTATTAGGGATACGCGCGCGATAATGGTTGTTCCGCGGCTGGACCTGTCGCCCGCCCAGGCAAACCATTGACGAAGAAAGGGCCTCCACCGCTGGAGCAAACCAAACTATGTCAAATGCTCAACTGACTTCGGTTCTCTTCGTCCTGCTTCTGCTTGTCGGATTCGCCCAGCTGTTCGGGTATCTGTTCATGAAGCTGCGCCAGCCGAGGGTGGTTGGTGAAATCGTGGCCGGCGTGGTGCTGGGCCCAGCCCTGCTTGGACGGCTGCCTTTCATGGCGCACATTGTCGACGCCGCCAAGCACCAGGGCAACATCCTGGACTTCGTCTACTGGCTTGGGCTGCTGCTGCTGATGTTTCTCTCTGGTGCGGAGATGCAGCAGTTGTTCAGCAGAGAAGAGCGCCGCACGGTGGGATGGCTCACCATCGTGGGCACGGGGATTCCGTTCCTGCTCGGTCTGATCATCGGGCCTTATTTCATCCGCCCCAGCCTGGCCGGCCCCAATGGGAATCGGGTGTCGCTGATCATCATCCTCGCCGTCGGCGTCGCGGTTACGTCTGTACCGGTGGTCTCGAAGATTTTTGCCGATCTCAAAATCCTGCACACGAGGTTCGCACGGCTTATTCTCGGCGTCGCCGTGCTGGAAGATATCGTTCTGTGGCTCGCACTCGCCGTGGCCACGGCTACAGCGGGCAAGGCGACATTGCATCCGCGGCAGATGTCCTACCACCTGCTCGCCACCATCGCGTTCTTCGTTCTGGGGCTAACCATCGTTCCGCGCGTAGTCAAACGCATCAATAAGGCGCGCTGGAATGTGCTGGCGCAGCAGTCGCCCACGGGCTATGCAATCGCTGTGCTGCTGGCTTATTGCGCCGTCGCTGGAGCGCTCGATGTAAACCTCGTCTTCGCTGCGTTCCTCGCCGGCTTTGCCGTCGTGCACAAGAAGCGCAGGCTGTTCGCGGATGCGCTCGACGCGATCAGCAAGGTCTCTTTCGCATTCTTCATCCCCGTTTATTTCGCCATTGTCGGCCTGAAGCTGGACCTGATCCGCGGGGTGTCGGTGTGGATGATCGTCATCTTCATCGCGGGAACATGTGCGATCAAGATCATGTCCGTATCGCTGGCAGGACGGTTTGCCGGCTTCCGCGGACTGGACCTAGTCAATCTCGCGATTACAACGAATGCGCGCGGCGGCCCAGGCATTGTGCTGGCCAGCGTCGCTTTCGATGCCGGCATTATCAGCTCGAAGTTCTACACGACGCTGGTCGTGGCTGCGGTGCTCACCTCGCAGTTTGCCGGCGCGTGGCTCGATTACGTGCTGCGCAAGGGCTGGCCGTTGCTTAAGCCGGATGTTGGCAGGGAAGCTGCGGACGTATCAGCGGAGAGCCCTTCGACTGCTTAACCGTAGTCGTTTACGTGACAAGGCGCACGAGCTGCTCGACCGGCTCGCGGGGGCCGAGAATCGACACATCCGGCAGCACGCCATGCGCCATCGCAACCTCGTCGCAGCGATGCAGCCGCGGGCAGACCTGGCAGTCCTTGTAGATTTTGTCGGGCAGGGCAGCGCGGTCCTCTACGACAAAAAATCCGGCACTCTGAAAAAACTCCGGAAGCCGCGTGAAGAGGCAGACGCAGCCCACCCCATGGCGCTCCGCCTCTTCCAGCAGCGCCTGCAGCAGGTCTTGTCCCCGGCCGCAGCCCTTCCACTCCGGCCGCACCACGATGGAGCGCACCTCCGCCAGGTGCGGTCCGTAGAGATGCAGCGCACCGCAGCCCTGGAACTCGCCGCTGCTTGATTCGGCAACCGTGAAGTCGCGAATGTTCTCGCAGATCTCCGCGAAGGGACGGCTGAGCAGAGTGCCGTCTCCGGCGAGGCTGTTCACCAGCGCGTGAACCTTCTCCGCATCCTGAAGGCGCGCCTTACGAACCGGCATGGGCGGCCTCCAACTCCGGTGCGGACACGGTGGACAGACGCGCTTTCGCGCTCGCAACTGCTTCATGAACACGGGTGCGCGCGGTGCCGCCGATGACGTCGTGGCAATCAACCGTTGCGGCGAGCGTGATGCTCGCGTAGAAATCTTCGCCGAAGGCCGGTGAAAGCCTGTGGAGTTCGTCCAGCGTGAGCCCATCCAGCTCGCAGCCTTTGTCCAGCGCCAGCCGGACCGCCTCGCCGATGATGTGATGAGCGCGGCGGAAGGGAATTCCGCGATGCGAGAGGTAGGTAGCCGCCGCCATCGCGTTGAGGAAGCCGGATCGCGCGGCTGACTCCATCTGTTTCAACCGGAACTTCAACTGCCAGGTGAAGGATGCAAGCAACTCCAGCATGGGCAGTAAACCTTCGACCGCTTCGAACAGGGACGGCTGCATATCCTGCAGGTCTTTGTTATAGGCCAGCGGCAGGCCTTTAAGCTGCATGGTCACCGCTTGCGCAGCAGCCACGATGCGGCCCGTCCGTCCCCGGACCAGCTCGCTGAAGTCCGGGTTCATCTTCTGCGGCATTGCGCTCGATCCGGTGGAGAAGCTTTCCGGGAGCACGAGGAAGCCGAACTCAGCGGTCGCAAAGAGCGTGATCTCCTCGGCAAAGCGGCTGGCGTGCAGCGCGATGGTCGAGAGCGCCTGCAGGAATTCCACGAGGAAGTCGCGGTCGCTGGTTGCGTCCATGCTGTTAGTTGTCGGCGCAACGAAGCCAAGCTCGCGCGACGCAATGGTGCGATCGAGCGCAAGCGTGGCGCCGGCAATGGCGCCGGAACCGAGCGGGCAGTAGTTGAGTCGGGCAGTGAGATCACCCAGGCGGCTGATGTCGCGCTCGACCATCGACACATAGGCGAGCAACCAGTGGGCCACCAGCACAGGCTCGGCGCGCTGCAGATGCGTGTACGCGGGCATGATGGCATCGCCCGCGGCCTCTGCCTGTTCAATCAGAGCGAGCGCCCAATCACAAAGCAAGTGCTGCGCGTGTGCGGCCTGCTCGCGCACGTAGAGGCGAAGGTCGGTCGCGATCTGCTCATTGCGGCTGCGGCCGGTGTGCAGCTTGAGCGCCAGCTCACCTATTTGCTCGGTCAGTTCCAGCTCGACAAAGTGATGCACGTCCTCCGCGCGCGAATCTTGCGCGAGCGTGGCGCGCCGCGGATCATCCCAGCCGCGTTTGAGCACCGCATCGAGCCCGTTGCGGACCTCGGCGAGCTCTGCGACGGTCAGAATTCCCACGGCAGCCAGCACGCTAGCGTGCGCCTTGCTGGCGGCAATCTCCTGGGGGAGAAGCCGCCAGTCAAAGCCAAAGGACCGCTGCCACTCCTCAAAGCGCGCATCAAGCGGCTCGCGGAAGCGGCCAGACCACATCTTCACTTCACAACCTCTTTCTGCTTCTGCAACAGCCGGGCGCGGGTGCGTGCCGGCAGCCCAAGAATCTGGATGAAGCCCTTGGCATCCTTCTGATCGTAGCTCTCGCCCATGGTGAAGGACGAGAGATCGGTGGAGTAGAGCGATAGCGCGGATTCGCGGCTGACGATGTTCAGGTTGCCCTTGTAGAGCGAGAGCTTGACCGTTCCGGTGACATTCTCCTGCGTCTTCCCAACGAAGGCGTCGAAGGCCTCGCGCAGTGGTGTGAACCACAGGCCGTTGTAGACCAGGTCGGCATAATGCAGTGCGACATGCTGCTTGTAGTGCGAGACCTCGCGGTCCAGCGTCAGCGCCTCGAGTTCGCGGTGCGCGGCGACGATCAACGTGCCACCCGGCGTCTCATAACAGCCGCGGCTCTTGATCCCGACGAAGCGGTTCTCCACCAGATCGATGCGGCCAATGGCATTGCGGGCACCGATCTCGTTCAGCAATTCGACGAGCTGGACGGGCGGCAGCTTCATACCGCCCACGGAAACCGGGACGCCTTGCTCGAAGCCGATGGTCACCTGCTCCTCGCGGTCAGGTGCCTCCTGGGGCGAGCGGGTCATCGTCCAGGTGGTTGCAAGGGGCGCGTTGCCGGCGTCCTCAAGCTCGCCGCCCTCATGGCTCACGTGCCACAGGTTGCGATCGCGCGAGTGAATCTTTTCGCGGCTCGCTGTCACTGAAATGCCATGCGCTTCTGCATAGTCGAGACATTCCTCCCGACTGGTCAGCGTCCACTCACGCCACGGCGCAATCACTTTGAGTTCGGGTGCCAGCGCCTGATAGGCGTGCTCGAAACGCACCTGGTCGTTGCCCTTACCGGTGCAGCCGTGCGCAACCGCGGCAGCCCCCTCGGCCAGCGCGACTTCGACCTGGTGCTTTGCGATCACCGGGCGCGCAATCGACGTGCCGAGCAGGTACTTGTTCTCATACACAGCGCCTGCCTGCACGGTAGGGAAGACGTACTCGCGCAGAAACTCATCGCGCAGATCACGCACGACGACCTTTTTCGCGCCGGTCTTCTTCGCCTTCTCGACAACAGCATCAATATCTTCGCCCTGGCCCACATCGGCCACCATAGCGATCACATCCATGCCGTAGTTTTCATTCAGCCACGGAATGATGATCGAAGTATCGAGTCCGCCGGAATACGCAAGAACAACTTTGTCAGCCATGGATCCAATCTCCTCATTGATTGTGCAACCCGCGTCTGCGCGGGTGCAGCATCTGGTTATCGATTATTTGAGTGCGAGTCCGCGGCGGCGCGCTGCTTTCGGCGGCTTGCGGTGCTCTGGCGTGACATCGGCACCGAGCAGCATCAACAGGATCGCCTTCTGCGCGTGCATCCGGTTCTCCGCCTGATCGAAGACGATGGACTGGGGCCCGTCGAGCACCTGGTCCGTGACTTCAGCGTTGCGGTGCGCCGGCAGGCAGTGCATGAAGACCGCATGCTGCGCGGCGCGGGCCATCAGCGCCTCGTTCACCTGGTATGGCTTGAAGATCGGCGCGCGCTTGGTGGCTTCATGCTCGAAGCCCATGCTGGTGCAGACGTCGGTGTAGATCGCGTCCGCGCCGGTTACGGCGGCCTGCGGGTCTTCCATCAGTGTGAGCGACCCTCCAAGCTCGCCGAGAATCGCATTGGCCTTCGCTACCATCTCCGCCTTGGGCCCGTAGTTCTTCGGAGTGGCAACAACGCAGTTCGCGCCCAGCAGCGCAGCAGTCAGCATCAGAGAGTGGCAGACGTTGTTGCCGTCGCCCACATAGACGAACTTAAGTCCGCGCACGGTGCCGAAGCGCTCTTCAAGCGTCATGAAATCGGCGATTGCCTGGCACGGATGCTCCAGGTCGCTGAGCGCATTGATCACCGGCACGCGTGTGCAAGTGGCCATCTCCGTGATGGTCTCGTGCGCATACGTGCGCAGCACGATGGCATCGGACCAGCGTTCCACGTTGCGGGCAATATCACCCAGAGACTCGCGCTCGCCCAGCGGCGACTGCGTCTGGTCGACAAAGATTGCGTTGCCGCCCAAAGTGTTGACGCCGGCCTCGAAGCTGAGACGCGTGCGCAGGGAAGCCTTCTCGAAAAACATGATGAGCTGCTTCGCATCGAGCGCATGGCGATAGTCTCGCGGGCGCGCCTTGACGGCGTGCGCCAGCTTGAGGATGGCTGCGATTTCGCTAGACGAGAGGTCCGCGATGGAGCAGAGGTCCGTTCCGGCCAGCGATTTTGCCGCAAGAGCGAACGGGCCGGTGACAGTGTTGCGATAGAGCGTGGGCTTCAACAGAGAAGCGTTAGCGGCCAATTTGGGTTCCTCCCGTGTGGATGTCTTCGGGTTTGTCTTCGTGGACAGCGCCGTTTTCGGCGGGCGCCTGCCGGGCAAGAATGTCGTCCAGTGCGGTGATAGCAAGGTCCACATGCGACTTGCCGAGGATGTAAGGCGGAAGAAATCGCAATACGGTTTCGCTAGTGCGGTTGATAAGGATGCGGCGCTCCATCATGGCAGCGGCAACGGATTTCGCAACATCGGCAGAGCGAAGCTCGAGCGCCAGCATCAGTCCGAGACCGCGCGCACCGGCGACGATAGAGGAGTGCTGGGCTGCGAGCCGCGCAAGCTGGCCGCGGAAGTAGCCGCCGACGTCTTGTATGTGCGCGAGCATATCGTCTCGCTTCAACGTGTCGATCAGCGCGATGGCGACGGCACATGCCAACGGGCCGCCGCCGAACGTCGTGCCGTGCAGTCCGGGCTCCATGGCGCTCGCCACCTCTTCCGTGCAGAGCATCGCGCCCAGCGGCAATCCGCCGGCGAGCGGCTTGGCCAGCGTCGTGATATCGGGCTTCACGTCGTAGTGCTGGTACGCACACCACTTGCCGGTGCGGCCCAGGCCGGCTTGAATCTCATCGATGATCAGCAGCGCGCCGGTCGAGCGGGTCAGCTCGCGTGCAGCGTTCAGAAACTCCTGCGATACAGGACGGATGCCACCCTCGCCCTGGATGGCTTCAAGGCAGATGGCACAGTATTCGTCGGAGAACGCAGCGCGCAACGCAGCAACATCGTTGAAGGGGACAAACTCCACTCCGGGCATCACCGGCATGAACGGCGCGCGGTACTTCTCCTTCTCTGTCGTCGCGACCGAGCCCATGGTGCGGCCATGGAAGCTGTGGTCGAGCGCGAGGAATTTCGTGCCAATCTTTTTGCCTGCAGCTCGCTGCTTGCCTGCATAGAGCCGCGCCAGCTTCAGCGCGGCTTCCCACGCCTCGGTGCCGCTGTTGGAGAAGAAGGCGCGATCCATGCCGGTCATCTCGGTGAGCCGTGCAGCAAGCTCCGCCTGGCCGGCATGGAAAAAGAGGTTAGAGATATGGATGAGCTTTGCGCTCTGCTCTGCGATCGCGTTCACGACGGCCGGATGCCCATATCCCAGCGCATTCACGCCGATGCCGCTCAGCAGATCCAGGTAGCGGTTGCCCTGCTCATCCATCAGGTGCACGCCCTCGCCGCCGACAAACAGGATCGGGTTGCGCTCGTATGTTCCAAGCAACAGCTTTGCTTCTGCGGCCTGCAGGGCAGGCAACTCAGCGGCTGCGAGCTCTAATGTTTTAGTCACGCGACCAGCACCTCCGTTCCATAAGCGATCTTTGACTGAAGCAGGTCCGGCATGGACGATGCCTCCTCCGCAGGAAGTATGCGGACGCGTTTCACACCGTGCAGCAGCGCTTCGCGGCAGGCGCCTAGTTTCGGCAGCATGCCGCCGCTGATGATGGCGTCACGCGTAAGCGGCGCAATCTGATCCACCGAAAGCCAACGCATCACTTCGCCGTCCGCGCCGCGCACGCCCGGCACATCGGTCAGGAAGACCAGCGCGTCGGCACGCGTGGATACTGCACAGGCAGAGGCCATCTCATCCGCGTTGATGTTGTAATACTGGCCGTCGAAGCCCAGCGCGAGACTGGACAGCACCGGCACCGCACCCATCTGCCAGATCGCTTCGAGCCAGCGTGGATCGGAGCTGACAATCTCGCCGACGAAGCCGAGATCCGGCGCCGTCCTCTTCTTGCGCGCGCGAAAGACCAGGCCATCGCCGCCGGAAAGCCCGACCGCGGGTTGACCATGCGCACCGAGAGCGGCGACCAGATCTTTGTTGACGCGGCCCGCCAGCACCATCAGAGCGGCATCACGCGTCTCTGCATCGGTGATGCGCAGGCCGGCGACGAACTCGCTCTGTTTGCCGAGCGCCTTCAGCGTGCGGGTCAGGGCCACGCCGCCGCCATGGACAACCGCGACCTGATGGCCGTCGCGCACCATCTCGACGATCGCCTGAGCGCAGCCGTGCAGCGTCTCGGCATTTTCGAGCGTCGTACCTCCGAGCTTCACCACGTATCTCATAGCAATCCTTCCGTCTCGTGCCATCCATTCATGACGTTCAGGTTCTGCACTGCCTGTCCGGCCGCGCCCTTCAGCAGATTGTCTAGACAACTGATGAGAATGCATCGTCGGCCATCCGGGCCGAGTTGGAAGCCGATGTCGCAGAAGTTCGTACGCACGACGTGCTGGATCTGCGGCAGATTGCCCGCGCCGTGCACGCGCACCATCGGGCTCCCGGCATAAAAGCCCCGCAGACATGCTTCGATGTCATCCGGGGAATGCCGTTCGCGAAAGCAGATGTACACGGTCGCCAGAATGCCGCGGGGAATCGGCAGCAGGTGCGGCGTAAAGACGATGTCATCCGTTGCGACGTTCAACTGTTCCAGCAACTCGCCCGTGTGACGATGGCTGAATAGCCCGTACGCGGACAGATTGTCCGCCGCGTGCATGAAATGCGTCTTCGCCGTAGGGGCCTTGCCCGCGCCGGAGACGCCTGACTTCGCATCGCAGACGATGCCGTGCTCGAGATCGACCCAGCCGGCGACGATCAGCGGCTTCAGTGCAAGGATGATAGTTGTGGAGTAGCAGCCGGGATTCGCGACGAGTTGCGCGCCGATGATGGCCGTGCGATGCAGCTCCGGCATGCCGTAGACGGCAGCGGCCTGCGTCTTCGCTGCGACAGGCGAGCCTTCATCGGAGAATTTATAGACGGCGCGATTTGTCGAATCTTCAAGCCGCCATGCGCCGCTGAGATCGATGACGCGAATGCCGCGCGCCAGGGCTAGCGGCGCCATCCCGCGCGACTGCTCATGCGGCGTCGCGAGAAACAGAAACCTGACGCCGCGCTCCGCCAGCAAATCCCACGAGAACGGTTCAATGCAGATCTCATCCTGTGAGAGCCCGGCAAGCTGCGGATGCATCGCTGTCAGCGGCTCGCGCACTGAGCCTTCGCGCCCCAGGAAAAGCGGCCCTGCCTCGGCCAGGCGCGGATGACGCAGCAGGAGCCGAGCCAGCTCCGCGCCCGCATAACCCGACACTCCCAGTACCGCGACTTGTTGTTGTGTCTGCATCAGCCGATCAGTTGTTCCAGGCGAGCTTTCAATGTCGTTGCGCTCTTCGCATCCGGGCAGATGATCAATACGGTGTTATCGCCGGCGATGGTGCCCACCACCTCCGGCCAACCCTCGTCGTCAATCCCGGCGGCGACCGGTTGCGCGCTGCCCTGGGTGGTGACCACCACAAGCTGGTTCATCGCCTGGCGCACACGCAGACCGAAGTTACGAAGAATGTCGGCAATCTCCGGCAGGTCTTCGTCGTGGTTCGTTGTAGGTGCAGTAGGAATTTGGTAACCGCCGGGCCCCTTGAAGAGCCGGAGAGCGTGCAGATCGCGCGACAGCGTCGCCTGGGTCACCTCGTGGCCGCGCTTCACCAGCAGGCGGCGCAGCTCATCCTGGCTGGTCACGACCCGTGTTGTCACGAGCTGGCGAATCGCATTGTGCCGCTCTAATTTCATGGCTCCGCACTCAATACACAAAGTGCATTGGCCGCCCGGCAAATGCCGCCGGGCGGCCAATGCATAAATATACATCTCTATGTATAAATATGCAGACGAGATTTGTCAAGTCTGCGTTCAGTTACCCCTTGATAGACGCGCGTGTTTGATCCACCGCTCCGCGGCACGTATCATTCGATTCGACTGACTGAGTCGTTTTGAGAGGAGCACAACAAGCACATGCGAGTCGGAATACTGACGGGCGGCGGTGACTGTCCGGGACTGAATGCGGTGATCCGCGCCGCGGTACGCAAGGGGATCTTCCACTACAAGGACGAGTTTGTCGGCTTTCTCGAGGGCTGGCGAGGCGTGGTGGAGAACCAGACCCGGCCTCTGAATGCGGAGGGCGTTTCCGGCATCCTGCACCTCGGCGGAACTATTCTGCGCACCTCGCGCACCAATCCGCGCAAGATGGAGGGCGGCATTGACAAGTGCCTGGCCACCATCAAGGCCAACAACCTCGACGCGCTCATCACCATCGGAGGCGATGACACGCAGGGTGTAGCCAATGCCCTGATCGAAAAGGGCGTGAAGATCGTGGGCGTGCCGAAGACGATCGATAACGATCTGAGCGGTACGGACGCCTGCTTCGGCTTCGACACCGCTGTCAGCATCGCGACCGAGGCTATCGACCGCCTGCATTCGACGGCCGAAGCGCACAACCGCGTCATCGTCTGCGAGGTGATGGGTCGCGATGCCGGATGGATTGCGATCACCAGCGGCGTGGCCGGCGGAGCGGATGCGATTGGCGTTCCGGAAAAGCCGATGGACATCGATCGCATCTGCAAAATCCTCAAGTACCGTCACGACCACGGGAAGAAGTTCTCTATCGTTGTGGTCGCGGAAGGCGCTAAGTTGCCGAGCGGCGAAAAGGCAACACAGGGGACGAAACTGGATGCCTTCGGACACGAACGCCTTAGCGGCATAGGACAAGCGGTGGCGGAACTGGTCGAGCAGAAGACCGGCTACGAAACCCGCAGCGTCAACCTGGGCCACACGCAGCGCGGCGGCACGCCTACCGCATACGATCGTATGCTGGCGACGCGCTACGGCACTGCGGCCATCGACCTGGTGCATCAGGGCAACTTCGGTCGGTTGGTCGTGCTGCGCGGCACGGAGATCACCAGCATCCCGCTGAAGGACGCGATCGCCAAGACGCGCACCATCGGCGACGACCTGATCGCACTGGCCGACGGTTTGCAGCCCGAGGTGTAATCGGAAGGGAAGCGAGAACGCCGGGGCCATCGGTCCCGGCGTTTCTTATTGTGCGGTGTTCTTGAAGGCCGATTCGTAGATCTCGAGGATGCGATCGATCTTGCTCTCCCATGTGAACTGTGCAAGTACCTTCCGCCGGGCCGCAGTGCCCATTCGCGCGGCAAGCTCCGGATCATCCATCAGCCGCTGCATGGCGTTGGCAAAGCCAGCCACCAGCGCCTCGCGGCTCTGCGGAGCAATCAGGAATCCGGTTTCGACGTCGAGATAATTCGCCGGGCCGCCCCATCCGGTTGCGATCACCGGACGCGCCATGGCCATGGCCTCCAGCACCACCGCGCCGCCGCATTCGTACAAGCTTGGCAGAACCAGCGCCGCGGCGTCATTCAATGCCTCTGCACATTCCGGCTGCGAACGCCAGCCGAGAAATCGCACGCGGTCTGCCAGGCTGAGCCGTTGCGCCTCAGCTTCCCAAGTCTCTCGCATCGCGCCGTCGCCGATCACGTCGAGGCTTGCGGCAGGCACGCGTGACATTGCATCAAAAACGATCTGCAGCGCTTTCCAGTCCACCAACCGGCCGATGAAGACAAACCCCTTCGGATCTTTAGGTGTCGATGAACTGCTCGCGTCCCACGTCGCGAGGTCCACGCCGTTTTCGACCAGCTCTACAATGCGACCGCGGCATCCCGAGGGCAGGGCAGCGGCTGTTCTCTGATTGGCCACCAGCAACACAACGGCGTTTCGCTTCCCTGGAAGCAGCCGGTTCACAAGTGCCGTAAGAGATCGCGCCAGCCCGACAAAGATTCGGCTGGCGAGCGACTCGGCGGAACGAAAGGCTGGCGGATAGTCCATGCCGCCATTCATCGGGCCGATGATGAGCGGCGGTCCGAGACCGAAGAACATGGATGGATAGGACGGGGCGACCGGCGCGGGCTGATGCAGCACCTCGATGCCTTGCTTGCGGATGAACTCCCGTACCACGCGGCGCTCGGTCCATTGCGTGTACATCAGCATCAGCAGGCCGGCAGTCGATTCTGCGATGCGGCGCGGCAGCCATTTGGAGAGGCGAAAAAGCGCGCGGTGAAATGCCGTATCCGGAACGAAGCGCATGCGTTCGCGCTCCTCGGGCAACAATGATTCCAGCTCCGTGCGGCACCGATCGTGCACAACAAGCCAGGCATCCACGCCGCGCCGTCGCAATTGCCGGAAGTAGTGCAAGGGAAGGACGGCTTCGCCGCCGAAGCGAGCGGAGGCGTTATCGGCAACGATGCAGACGCGCATGAATACCAGCTTGGATGCGGAGAAGCCTCAACGACCGGAGGGCAGGAAATCCGTCAGCAGCCGCGCTTGCACTTGGCGAGAATCGCGGCCTGCAGCCGATCGCGGAGCGCGGACGGAAGCTCGTACAGCTCGTGCTGGCGGTAAATCTCGATTGTCTTGCGGGTGGTGTTCAGCGTGATGACGCAGTGATCGCACTCGCGCAGGTGCAACTCGAGATCCGCGCGCAGAGTTGGCGTCACGGTGTCGTCAATCAAATCATCGAGTTCGGCCAGAAATTCCGAGCAGGTCACTGAACACCATCCTCATTCTTCTTGCGGAAGTAGCGGCTTAGCCGTTCCCGCAACTGCAGCCGCGCCCGCAAGAGCCGCGACTTGACCGCCGGCACACTTAGCCCCAGCGCATTGGCCGTCTCTTCGGTGGAGAGACCTTCCACGTCCCGCAGCACGAACACAACTCGGAATCCGGGCGGCAGTCCGTTGATGGTCTTGCGCAGAATCTCTGCCAGTTCCGCCTGGTTGTATTCCTGCTCCGGGTTCGGCCGCCACTCGGCCAGGTCGCGCGGCACCGAACCTTCCTCGGTCTGCACGTCCTCGTCGATAGAGACCATCTTGCCGGTGCGCCGCTTGCGCAGACGCATCAGCGCCTCGTTCACCGCAATGCGTACCAGCCAGGTATAAAACTTCGAGTTGCCTTGGAACTGATCGAGCTTCTCGTATGCCTTCAAGAAGGCGTCCTGCACGACGTCCTGAGCATCCTCGCGGTTCTGCGTGATGTGCTGCGCAATGCGAAAGACCTGCCGGTCGTATTGCTTCACCAGCGTCTCGAAGGCGTGCACATCTCCGCCCCGGGCACGCTCGACGAGCGCTACGTCCGGATGCACCTCTTCGGGTGCGCCCACTGGTTCGATGGTCGGGCTCTCGGAAGGTTTCAGAGGTTTCTCGCCTTTCGGTGATCGAGACCGGCGGGATGCACCGGCCTCTGACTGATTCTACCAACAAGCCTCGATCACGACCTGAATCCGGCCGAACCGCCGGGTTGGGAGCCATGCCGGCGATCCGCCCGCAGACGCCGGACTGTCCCTGAAGGCCGGCTCCGGAATGCTCCCCGGCCGCACCGACTCCCCGACTTTTTGATTGGACAGGAACTCTGCTCGTAGTCACGTTACCCGGGTCCACCCTCTTCCGTGCTTTTCATAAGTGCCTTCATCAGTCACGTTTTCCTTCAACACACCTTTTGGGTGATTTATATGTCACATGAACGGTGTCATTCTCTCGGGACCATCCAGCACAACTCAGCACCACACTGCGGCGGCCTTCGGTCCGGCGCTCAACCACTCACGTAACTAACCAAGGTTCGTTCCAGGAACCCTCCCCCGGAGTTTCTATGAAGTTCCTTTCGGCCACACTGGCGTTTCTTTGTCTTGCTGCTCCTGCGCTTGCTGATGTCACGGTCAGCTTTCCTACACCCGGCGCCCAACTTATGTCACCATTTACCGTGCAGGCGGCGGCGAATGCCTGCCAGTCTCAACCGATCGGCAGCATGGCCTGGTCGCTCGACAGCGGCCGCGACACCCTGGTGAAAGCCACCGCCATAGCGGTGTCGGTGTCAGCGCCTGCTGGCCCGCACGTTCTATACATCAAAACGTGGGGCAATCAGGGTGCGTATTGCAGCAGCTCGGTGAATATCGATGTGCTGGACAAGCTGCCCACCATGCCCGCGAACGTCGCCGCTGCCGCGAACCTGCAGAGCGCGACAACATGGACGGGCGAGCACGATGCAGCGACCAGCGGCTCTTCGAGTGGAACCACCAGCCTCTTGAATAGCGGTATGCAGATCAATGGACAGAGTCGGCAGTTCACCTTTCGTTACGCGGACAACGGCGGGCAGCGATTCCATGTTTCCTTTCCGGCAAATCAGGCCGCGACGCACTTCCTCTATGACACGTATCTCATGGTCAACAAAGACTGCAGCAGCATGCCCTGCGGAAAGCTCGCCAACGTGGAGATGGACATGAACCAGGGACTCACGAATGGCGACGTTGTGATCTACGGTGTTCAGTGCGACGGCTGGTCCAATACGTGGGACTACACGGTGAACGAAGGCACTCCTTCCCATGAGCTGTCGACCTGGCGGCATACGAACGTCCAGTGCGATCCGGACAAGTGGACGAAGGACGCATGGCATCACGTCCAGATTGCCTACTCGCGGGATGCGACCGGAAACGTGACCTATGAATCGGTGGCTTTCGATGGAGTCGAGAGCGCCTTTTCCGGGGCCAGTGGGCTGTCACTATTCTCATTGCACTGGGGCCCGGTGCTGCTGACAAACTTCCAGATGGACGGAAAGGGATCGAGCGGAACACAGACTATGGAGATGGCGAACACAACCGTCTACGCCTGGTAAAGCCGGCAAACGGAAGAAGAGGCCGGTGAATCGCCGGCCTCTCTTGCGATCAATCGACCGTGAGCTGTACGGTAACCGGCGGAGGCGGCGTTACTGCTGTATCGCTCGTTGCCGAGATTGTTACGATAAAGTTTTCGGTTTGGCTGCTCGGAGGATTGGTCGGAGGAGGAACGCCGCCACCGGCAGGACGACCGCTAGGCGGAGACAGACTGCTGGTGCCGCCGCAGCTCGAAAGGGACAGCATCGATCCTGACACGACAAGGATGAGGGTGGCTGCCGCCAGCCATCGATGGCGGCGTCGCGCCGGTATCAGGAGTAAGAGAGCGCCTCCCCACAATACGAGGCCGGTTTTGCCCAGAGTGCCATCAGCGGCAACTCGCACCACTTCAGCCGGCGCAGCGGGCGCTGTCAGAACAAGCTGCGTGCTGACATCAGAACCCGTCACCCCAAAGGAGCTGGTGCCGAATCCGCAAGTGGGTGAGCTGGCGCTCGCTTCGGAACCGACGCTGCTCACCGCGCATGAGAGACTCACCGTGCCGGCAAATCCATAGAGCGATTTGACCGTAACCGTCACCGAGTTGTTTGCTGGCGACCCGGCTTTCACCTCCAGCACTGCTGGCGAGGCGCCGAGCCCATAACTGGCTGGCGGGTTGACGACCTGCGTCAGGGATGCGGCTGCGGCATTGAGAAAACTGTCGCCCGGAAAACGCGTGGTGATCGCAGTTGAACCGAGAGGCAGGCCCGCTGTCTGGTAAGCAGCTGTTGCCGTGAAAGGCTTCCCGGAACCGCCTGCAAAGGTAATTGGAACCGTTACATCGCCGTCGGGAGTGCCAGCAAATGTGATGGTAGACGGGCTGGGAAGGGAAGTCAGGTCCCCGGGCGCGTTAATCGCAGCCGTAAAGGTGACTACCTCCCCGATGACGCTGGGGTTGGCGCTGCTGGTCAATGAAAGGGCTGGCGTACCGATATTGGTGAGCAACACGAGCGAATTCGCCAAATTGCCGTTTGTGAAGAGCAGGTCCGGCTGACCGTCGCCGGTGAAATCGGCTGCGGCAGTGGAGGTAAAACCTGCGCCGGCAACTAGATTTGTTTCTGCACTGAATTTGCGTCCGGGAAGGCTGTGGACGATGGAGATTGCCGTTCCACGGTAGTCCGGAGCACCATTCAGTTCATTCGTGCTCAGAACGAAGTCAGACAGCTTGTCTCCGTTGAGGCCGGCGGCAATCACATTGTTGTAGGCACGGTCGAGAACAGCTGCCGCCATCGCCTGAGAGAAGCTGCCGTCGCCATTTCCGTAATAGACAAAGAGCGCTGTCGGACCGTCAGTGTAGTCGTCACCAGAGTGCAGGCAGAGAACTGCAAAATCAGCGTTGCCGTCGTGGTCGAAGTCACCCGAAACAGCGCTCCTCGCAGCAGCGCAGGGCTGGCCGGCAAAGGCAGGTATCGAAAGCGTTTGTGACTGGAGGTTAAAGCTTCCATCGCCTGTGCCGAAAAGGACCTCTATCGCTGGCGGTACAGACACGAGCAGATCGGGCTTGCCGTCGCCATTGAAATCCGCGAATGTGGGAAGACCATAAGAGTATCCATTCCCGGGCAGTGTGGTCGCGATAGGGTTGAAAGTGCCATCGCCGTTTGAGAGGAAAACATCGACGGTACCGGTGGCACTCGCGGGATCCGAGGTTACGCTGACAAGATCATCGCGACCGTCACGGTTTACGTCGGCGACGGCGTAAGAGTTGACTGGTAGCGCGCCTGCAATTGGAAGGGGATCCTGAAATGTACCGTCTCCGCGTCCCAGAAGTAACTGAGGAGGATGGGACCCAGTCCCAAGTGCGATGACATCCTGGTGCTTGTCCCCATTGAAGTCTCCCATGTAGAGCATCGCGAAGGCACCATAGTCGAGCGGGACAGGCGGTGACGTCTGCACGCCGGCGGGAGAGGCAAACGTACCATTGCCTTTGCCGAGGAGCAGTTGTAGCCCATCAGTGCCGGAGGTGAAGATGTCTGGCGCTCCGTCTTCGTTGAAATCCGCGACGACGCTGTAGCCCGTGGTCAATCCGGAACGAATGACCGGGGGCGCGTCGAAGGTTCCGTTCGCGCGCCCGTAGGTGATGTAAATGCCATTCACTCCCGGCATTGCCAGGTCTACATTGCCGTCAAGGTTGTAATCGGCAATCAGACTGGGATCTCCCTGGTCTTCGTCAAAGCCCTCCGGATTGTAGAAGGCATAGTGAACCGGCGCGGTGAAGTGCACGCCCGGTCTCCCGAAGAAGATCACCAGGCCATCTGAGGAAAGCGCCAGAATGTCGAGATAGCCATCGCCATCCAGATCGCGCGCGGCGAACGGAAGCGTGAAGTCCGCGTTCGCATAGCCTTTGGAGAAAACAGGTGTTTTGGTGAAAGTTCCGTCGCCATTGCCGTGATGGATTTCGAGATAATTTTCGCCATTCTTGTAATTCATCAGCGTACAAAACAAGTCGAGATGTCCGTCTTTATCGAAGTCGGCCAAGTGGCAACCGGTCCATGGCCCTGCAGTGTATGCGCCCGTGAAAGTTCCATCTCCTGCACCGAGCATCACCAGCGGCTCGTCGATAAGGACAATGTCCGGATGTCCATCTCCGTTGATGTCAGCTACTGTTGCGCCCTTCAACCAACTTTCGCCTCCAGCAGATTGGAAAGTGACAAGGTCGCCGAATTGACCCGCCCCGTTGCCGAATGCGGTGAAGAGGGTTCCCGTTGAGCAGGCGAAAACAATGTCCAGATGCCCGTCGCTATTCATGTCGGCAAAAGCGATGAAGACTAACTGTGCGCCCTGGGGTACCAAGTTGTTCGATATGGACAATGTGCTGTCGGGACGGAGTGTTCCGTCGCCATTGCCGATCAATATGACGGGCGATGGTGTTGCCCATTCGGGTGGAAAGCAAACTGCGTCCGCGAAGCCATCTCCGTTGAAGTCGGCCGCATGGCAGCTGCCAGCCGCGGGCCCAGTAGGTGTACCTGTCGTCGTCGCGGACCCTAGAGGTGTGTTCCGTGGCGCGGCGTAGCTGCCGTCGGCGTTTGCGAGGATTACATTCAACCCGCTCGCGTCGGTGTAGTAGAAATCCGGGCGTCCGTCGCCGTTGAAATCAGCGGTGCCTACCTGGAGCGGATTCGACGGAATCGGGATGTGGCGCGGATTGCGAAATGTTTCGGCATGGGAGGAGAGAGTGAGCCCGAGGCAGAGCAGTAAGAGGCCGCGTAAGTGATGCAATTTCTTGTCCTTGCCCAGTGTTCTTCAAGCATCGCTGGATCGCAGAAAAGCATATGTGAATTTGTCGCAGCGGCGGAAGAAAATCGCAGGGGATTACCCGAAAACTTGGCTCGCAACAACGTAAGACCGCCTGTAACGATTGCTTGCGGCGGAACTTCCGTCCAGAATCCTGAAATAGGACACATCCGCAGATCCTTTGCCTCACTGCACGTCGGCACTAGACTTCTGACACGGGACTGATGCTTTGCGCGTGCGCAGACTGTTTCGCATTGAATCTGTAAGTTACGCCTCGGCTACTCCCACCAATGTTTCATGGCAAACCAATCAACACTCCGCTTAGTCTTTTGAGCAGAGCAGTTGCTCATTGAGGTTCTTGAATTGGCATTCCTGCGTTCGATTTCCCGGGTCGGCTGTGGCCTGGCCCTGGTAATGTTTTCCGTTGTCGGCCCTGCTATGAGCGAAACCGCCCAGGAGAAGAAGCCTGCGCCCGCGCACCACGCGACTCAGGGCGCGCACACCACGAAAAGGACGTCGCATTCGAGCGGGCGCCGGCATTCCACGGCACACGTCCGGCACGCGCCCACCCACCGATCGAAGCGTACAGCCAAATCCATCGCTCGCAGCCGCCGCCTGCAGCGCGCCTTCGTGGCCTCTTCCCAGCTCCGCCCCATGGCGCAGCAACTGGCGCAGAACCGCACTCCCGCCGCTTATGCCGGCGTGACCCACTACGCCCAGACGCATACCGGCGATGCCGCCGCCGCAGCCTATCTCTCGCTCGGCCATGCGTACCTTCTCGATCGCCGTTTTCCCGAAGCGATCACGGCCCTCACCCATGCCGATACTGCCGGCAACGCCCTCGACGACTACGCTGCCTATCTGACGGCGCAGGCGGAGATGCAGTCCAACCAGCTTCCCCAGGCAGAGACGGTGCTTAGCAGCTTCACCACCAAACATCCGGACAGCGTCTTTGTGCCCCAGATGCCGGTCCTGCTGGCGAACCTGGCTTTGGCCCAGGGCGATCCCCAAACAGCGCTGCATATTCTGAGCGAGCACGCCGGTGAGTCCATGGCCAACAAGCCGGACTACATACTGGCGCTGGCGCGCGCACAGCAGATTGCGGGTGACTCGGGAGCAGCGGCAAAGAGCTTCCGCCGCGTCTATCTGGGCTACCCGCTCAGCCCGGAGGCGGCGCAGGCCAAGACGCAGCTCCAGAACATGGGCGCGAATGCCCCGCTTACCGTGGCGGAACGTGAGCGCCACGCCAACGCTCTCTACTTCGCTGGCCGGTACAACGAGGCCTATGATGACTACCGCGCTCTCGCTGCAGATCCTGGCATTCAGGATGCGGAGCAGCATGCCAGCCTTCTTGTAGCGGCCGCCGCTTGCGATTACAAGCTGAAGCGCGCCTACCGGCAGCAGATTGCCGCTCTCGCCGATACCAATGGCGAAGCCGGTGCGCGCCGCCTCTATCTCCTGACGGAGCTGGCGCGCGACCGCGGCGACCTGAACGAGCAGCAGGCCGATGTCACGGAATTGGAGAAGCGCTTCCCGGAAAGTCCCTGGCTCGCCGAGGCGCTCTACTCTTCCGGCAACATGTACATGCTGCGCAAGGACTATCCGTCGGCAGTGGCCTACTACACGGAACTGGTCGAACGCTTCCCGAAGATCTGCAAAGGAAATGATGGCCCCTGCTCCGACTACGCGCCGAGCGCGCATTGGCGCGCCGCGTGGCTCGATTACCGGCTGGAGAAATATTCAGACGCTGCAAAGCTCTTCGATGAGCAGATTGCGCACTATCCCGGGGGCAAGGAGATTCCGAGCGCCGTCTACTGGAGAGCCAGGATCTATCAGGACCAGGAGCATCAGCCGGAAAAGGCGGCGGCCTACTACCTGGTTGTGAAGGACACATACCTTCACTACTACTATGCGCAGCAGGCGGCGGCACGCCTTACTGAATTAGGCGATGTAAAGCCCGCAGAAGCGCCGGAGTTGGATGGCATTCAGCCTTCGACCGTCCCCGCACTCACCGACGACGTACCGGAAGATGATGCGCACGTGGTTCGCGCCAAGCTGCTGGCCAACGCCGGCCTGAACGAATACATCGCGCCGGAGATCCAGGCTGCTGAGGGCAGCGACCAGTGGGGTGCATTCGCGGAAGCGGAGATCTACCACTCCTACGGCGAGGACGCAAAAGCCATGCGCGTGATGAAGCGCGCGCTGCCGTTCTACACCTCGGCGCCAATTGCTTCGATTCCGCTGGCCTACTGGCGCATCCTCTTCCCGGAGCCTTACTGGAACACCATCGAGAGCGAGTCCTCAAAGAATGGGCTCGACCCCTATATGGTGGCCTCGCTGATCCGTCAGGAATCGGAGTTCAACCCGACAGTGATTTCCTATGCCAACGCCTGGGGGTTGATGCAGTTGCTGCCTCACGTGGGCGCGGAGATGGCGCACAAGGACGGCATTCGCCACTTCGATTCCAATGAGCTGCTCAACCCGCTCGTGAACATCAAGTTGGGAACGAAATACCTGCGCCAGACGCTGGACAAGTTTGAGGACAAGCAGGAGTACGCGTTTGCCGCCTACAACGCGGGTGACAATCGCGTGACCGACTGGCGCGCGGGCGCTCCGTATCACGGCATGGACGAGTTCGTGGAGTCGATCCCGTTCACCGAGACCCGCGAGTACGTGCAGGCCATCGTCCGCAACGAGATGATCTACCGCGACCTCGCGGCCCGGCAGACTGGTACCAGCACCACCACCACCGCGTCAGCCAAGGCGAGCAGCACCGCCAAGGGGATGACGGAGTAACCCTTGCGACATCACACGCCGACTGCCCCTATGGAGCTGGCATTGCCTTTCCAGGCGCTGCTTCAAAAGGAGCAGGGGATGACGGTATATAGAGCCACGGGACGACTGGCTACATATCCCAGGGGTCTTCGATTTTCTCAGTTCTCTGCCGGATCGAACGGCTTAGGCGCTCGCGGAACACAGTTCTGACCTCGGCAGACTCTGTTTGCAGTGAACTGGCTCCCAGGCGGATAGCCGTGGCTTGTTGGCGCAGAATGCGGCTCTCTTCTATGAGCGTGCTTACGCGGAGCAGCCATTCCTCCGGCGGGGTAAGAGAGGGAATGATCAGATCGAACTGATCGACTCTCGACGCTGCAACCGGCTCGTGGAAGTGAATGAGGGGGGCGGTGGAACGCAAGCGAGCCAGCGAAACAGCTTTATCGATCAGCAGCCGGGGTTCTTCGGCCACCAGCACAGCGTCGGGACTCCAGTCGAGAACCAGCGAGAATCGTTCGATCGAGCTACACTGCGCGACGTTAAATCCGGCGCTTCGGAGCACGGGGAGCCTGAAGCAGACGTCGTGACCGAAATGAACGATATTACCAATCATCGCGATTCCCACAGAGGCTAACTGGTCAGACTCCATTTTGGCAACCTCTCTTGCTGCTTTTGACTAGATAATGTTGCTCTTGGAGCATCCGAGGTGCAACCGGATCAGCTTCCGGCCTTCCTCCTTTTGGGCGTCCGCTTGGCCGGAGCGCTCTTAGCCGATCCACCTGAGCTGCTCAAGATACCACCATCGCCAGGATCTACCATCGTGAGCACCACACCTTCGATGCGATTGTCCATGGTGCGGTAGGGTGTGATCCGCAGGGTACACCAGCGGCCTTCACGGTCCTGAACCTCATACTGCTTTGGCTGAACTTCCTGGATTACGTCCAGCATCATTTGTTCGAGATTGACCGCGTCAACCTTCAGCTTGAGTCTCGGTATAGGCCTTCCCACGTCACTTGCCATCAGGCCCAGGACAGCGGTGGCTTGCGGAGTAAAGCGCCGCACGCACAAATCTGCTCCGACCATCACCATCGGCAGGTTGATGCTACTGAGCAGGTTCGTCAGGTCGTTAATCAACTGCGTCAGTAATTCATTCCGGTGCTGCATCTCTTCGTTAACGGTGTGCAGTTCTTCGTTGGCCGATTCGAGCTCTTCCTTGGAGGTTTGCAGCTCTTCATTTGTACTCTGCAATTCTTCGTTACCGGACTGGATTTCTTCATTCGCTGATTGCAACTCCTCGTTAACGGCCTCCTGCGATTCGATAATGGATTGCAGGTAGTCCTTTGTCGCGGCAACCTCCTGCTTAAGTTGCGCGATCTGCTTATCTTTTTCCGATTCCTCCAATAACGTGAGCGGCGCGAGAGTGGTTGCGGGCGCCGGATCCGATACCGCCGACTCGAACACGATCAGATAGCTGTTGCGCTCCTGAACGGGAGAGCGGAACGGGATGACACGGACGGTTGTCAGTCTTGTGTTTGCGCCATCTTCCACATGTATGTTTTCCCGCTTGGTTTCAACTCCGCTCCTGCGCGCTTCTTCGACGGCATTCTGGAGCTCGAAAAGTAGACCGCGGCGGGACATCTTCAGCAAATTGAGGCTGGCTTTGCCGGTAGGCAGTTCCAGGAAGGAGCCCGTGCGGCCCCGGCTCTGAACAATCTCAAGCTGATCATTGATGACCACGGCCGGAGGCGTGTAGCGGGCCAACAGCAGGCGGTCGGCCTCTCGTTGCAGCTCCAACGGAACTTTGCCCGTTTCGGCGGCTCGGGCTGCAGGTATAGGCACTTCGTCGTCCCGGAGGTTCTCGGGATGGCTTATAGAAAAGCCGAAAGTTACCGGGGTGGCAACCAGCCTTTTGCGGTAAAGCCTTTGCTTTCTGTCGGCGATCTCAAACAGTTCGGAGCCTGCTCCAAGCAGCCCCTCCGTGTTCCCGATCATCAAGAAGCCGTTTGGATTGAGCGCGTAATGAAAGATGGGAATGACTTTCTTCCGCAGGGGTTGGCTCAGGTAAATCATCACGTTGCGGCAACTTACGAGATCCATACGAGAAAAGGGAGGATCGCTGAAGATGTTTTGAGTGGAGAAAATGCAGAGATCACGGATGGTCTTGCTGATCTGATATCCAGTCTCGCTCCTATGAAAGAAGCGGCGGAGGCGTACGGCGCTGACATCGGCCTCAATGCTTTCTTTGAAGCTCCCGGCCCGGGCCCGTTGAATGGCTGCGTCGCTCAAGTCTGTTCCGAAGAGTTGAATAGGGATTTCGGTGCGCTCGTCTCCCAGAAACTCCACCAGAGAGATGGCATGGGAATACGCTTCCTCTCCAGTCGAGCATCCGGGCACCCAAACGCGTATCGGACCACCGGAAGCGTTACGCCCGCGGACGATCTCGGGATACACCACGTGCTTCAAGGTTTCGAATGCTTCCGGGTTGCGGAAGAAACTCGTTACGTTGATCAGCAAATCCCGGTAAAGCGCCGTCACTTCATTCCGGTCGCGATGCAGAAGCGCAACATACTCATCCAACTTCTCGATTCTATGCAGGACCATACGCCGCTGAATGCGGCGGCTGATAGTGGCTGGCTTGTACTCGGAAAAATCTACCCGGGTGTCGCGGCGCAGCAGACGAAAGAGCTGCGCTATCGAAGCGTCTTTTAGGTCTGCATCCTGCTCGATGGGTTGGGGGTACGAACCCGCCACGAAGGGATGCTGGCGTATGCGTGCGAGTTCCTGCGCAATCCCTTCCGGCGGCAGAACGAAATCTACGCATCCCGAGGCGATGGCGCTGGCAGGCATGCCATCGTACTTGGCGGAGTGGGCGTCCTGGGCGAAGGTGATCCCCCCCTCTCCTTTGATGGCCGTCAAGCCGAGGGTGCCATCCGAAGCAGTGCCGGAAAGAACGACGCCGATGGCGTTGGATCCCTGGTCAGCCGCCAGAGATCGCATGAAGGTATCGATGGCCGTGTTGACAGGTCGCGGCTCGGAACGATCTGTCATGTGAAACGTGCCCTGCGCAATGGTCAAGTCGCAATTGGGAGGAATGACGTAAACATGATCGCGTTCGACAGGCATACCGTCCAGGATCTGGATGACCGGCATGGCGGTCGACCGGCTGAGGATCTGGGTGAAGGCGCTCTTGCGGTGCGGGTCCAGGTGCGGGATTAGGACATAGGCCATTCCCAGGGTTGGTGAGACGGCTTTGAGGAACGTCGTGAACGCCTCAAGACCGCCGGCTGAGGCGCCGATGCCAACTATCGGAAATCGGCCCTTCTGTATGTTGCCATTGCTGTCACCGTTTGACTCCTGACGCGCATCATCCTGCTGTTGCTGTCCGTCGTCAGCAGCTTCGAGTGCGGATTTTTTCTTGCGAGTTTGCTTGGAAGAAGTCATCTATTCATGCCAATCGGGATCTAGAGAGTAAGCCAACTATATTAGTTGCAGTTCACGAAGATGGACCTACTCGTTGGCCCGAGCGGCGGATGCTGCACAGATTCCGCAGCGGCTATCTACTCCGGAATGGCCGGCGTCTGCCGAATCGCGGGCAGGTATCTCAACTGTACGACTACACATCTCATTCCGCTGAGGTTTCTCTGTGATCCATCGCGATTTGATAGTGATCGGCGCATCCGCCGGTGGAATTGAAGCTTTGCAGCAAGTGCTGGGCGGGCTGCCTGCCGAACCTGGACGCGGCCGTCCTGATTGTCTTGCACACCTCAAACCATTCAGGAAGTATGTTGCCGCGAATACTCCAACGGGCGAGCGGTCTGCCGACGATTCATCCCAAAGACAGCACGCCCATTGAGAGAGGAACTGTGTACGTCGCCCCGCCGGATTTCCACATGATTGTCGAGGGTCAGCTGCTGCGCGTCATACAGGGCCCAAGGGAAAACCTTCACCGGCCCGCGATTGACCCTCTGTTCAGGTCCGCGGCCGCCTCCTATGGACGGCGGGCGATCGGCGTCGTTCTGACCGGCGCGCTGGACGACGGCACCTCCGGCCTGATGGTGATCGACGCGCACGGCGGGGAGACGATCGTTCAGGACCCCGAAACAGCGATGTTCAGTTCCATGCCAGCCAGCGCTCTGGAGCAAGTGCCACACGCGAAGGTGCTGCAGCTTCCGGAGATCGCTGACCGGATTGTGAAGCTCATAGGAGAAGAGCTGCCGGAACGGCCCTCCAGAGCGCGGAACGGAGACGCGGCAGTCGAGGAGATCAAGTTTGCGGAGCTGGATATGTCGGAGATTGAAAAGGAACCACACCCTGGCCAACCCTCTCAGTTTGCCTGCCCGGATTGCGGGGGCGTTCTCTGGGAGATTGAAGAAAAGGGCTTCCTGCGTTTTCGGTGCCGCGTAGGGCATGCCTTTACCGCTCGTCATCTCGACGCGGAGCAGCGTCATGCGATTGAAACCGCTTTGTGGGCTGCCTTGCGGGCGCTGGAGGAGAGCGCTTCGCTCTACCGGCGGATGGCGGACCGTGCTTCCGGCGCGTTTCACAGAGAGACCGCTTCGCAATTCGAGGATCGCGCCTCGAATACCAGCTCCAACGCGCGCGTTCTCAGAGACTTTTTGTTGCGGGTGAATAAGGATAAGGAAGAGCAGTTTTTCCTGGAAGAGGCCTGATTCGAAAAAGACACGTCTGGGCAACCTGAACAGAAATCTTTATCGCGTTGGCAGAATCAGGATGTTTTCCCAAGTGGTGGAGTGACTAAGGATTCGCGGCGAGGTTTCATTGGCCGGCCGGGGAGGAGTTCCTGGATAGTGTCCAGCAACTCCCGTGGACCGTTGGATCCCTTTACCAGAACCGCATCCACAGACTCTCTGGCGCTATCCGGGAGCTTCGGGTCTCCGGTCAACATAACGAGCGGCATCTCCGGAAGCAAAGCGCTGATGTCGCGGGCGACGTCCTCACCTGTGATTTCTTCGGCCAGGTGGTAGTCAAGAAGAACCAGATCGAAAGTCTCCTGCGCCACCGTGCGGAGACAGGACGATGAATCTGTGACTGTGACCACTTCACAACCGAATTGTTCCAGGAGAAACTTTCGAACTCTTCAAATTGTCGATCCGATCGTCCAGACAGAGGATTCGAGGTTTATCTTCTTCCATGGTCGTCGTCTTTCGGTCCCACTTTCCGGCTTTAGGATGCTCCTGTCCATACTCGTGGTTGACTGACGTGCCTGCCTTCCGGAATCGCGATGGAACGTGTCTCTGTCAGCGGAAAACTACATCGCCGATCACAGTCAATCTGCGGCAGCTTTGAGATTGTCTCGAAGATTCTCCGCTACTTTCGCAAGCTGTGCGGAGGCGCAATGTAACAGAAATGCCTTGCGGCCGGGAAGCATCCGAAGAACCAGACGGGCGCGCCCGATGTTGGACCGTCTGCCCGGTCGAACCGAGTGATCGAGCAACTTCCCAGTCTAGGGGCATAAACACCTGCTCGTTTGGCCGCATCTAACCTTGTGAAATGGTGGGAATGGTCGTCCAGATGTGCACCTGCAGACAATGCACCAACAATCCATCTCAAATTGGAGTACCCTTTCGCCAGCACCATGCTAGCGATGGGTCGGCCCCGGAGTTCTGATGAGTGACTCGATGTATACCGCTGATGCACCTACCCTGAGTTGCTGGAAAGACATTGCACGCTATCTCGGGAAAGGTGTGCGCACAGTGCAACGGTGGGAACGGGAGTTTGGGCTTCCCGTGCGGCGACCGAACGGTGCTCTTCTGGACGCACGAAAGGCGCCCGTTGCCGCAGATCCTGGTGATTTGCAGGCATGGCTCCGTTCGCGCTGGGGAATTCGCTCCGTGCAGCAGGCAGGGGACGTACCCCCGCAAAACCAGGATCAAACTACTCCTCAGCAGTTGAGATATTGCGTTCAACGTTCGCGCGAGTTGCAGGAGATGGTGAGGAATGCACGGCTGGCGCACCATGACGCGGTGCAGGACATCACCGCGACGGTCATCTCCCTCACCCAGAATTGCCAGCATTTCAGTAAGAAGTCGGACCTTGCTGCGGATGTAAAACAGAGCAATCGCCGACTGGAGCGCCAAACGTCTGGTGTTTGCCCGCCATCCGCGGTGAACCTTGCGGTCCAGGCGAGTTCTGATCCCAACAGGGCCGGATTCTCGCAGACTCTGCATTTATAGCCCCGCCAATCCCATCCCTGCACATCGCGAAGCCGCAGCCCCAGGAGCGTTCCGCGGCAGGGCGGCGTGAGATTGGTTATTCGCTTGCGCCGTCGCGGTCTCAACTGGCTTGAACCGACACGTCTCTTCTGGCCGCTCGGCCTCCTGACGCGCTCCCAAACGGCTCAATTGCTTTGTAACGGCTTCGAAACTGCCTCCAGCGACTTGCCCGCAGCCTCTACGCCGAACGTGGCTTCGCAGATGGCTGCCACAATCATTAGCAGCGCTCCCAGGCCATAGCCGAGCGCAAGCAGAGTTCGCGAGTGAGTCTGGATGAGCAGTCCAAACAGAAGTGGTGCTCCGACACCGCCGACAAGCGTGCCGAGAGCATAAAAGATAGCGATCGCGAAAGCGCGAAGCTCCAGGGGGAAGATCTCACTTACGGTGAGATACGCGGCGCTGGCCGCCGAAGAGGCGATGAAGAAGATGATTGTGAAGCAGATGCCAAGACCCTTGGACTGCAGATGGCCGATGGCGAACGGCAGGGCGGTTGCGGCCAGCAGCAACCCGGCGCACCCATAGGTGATGGAGATCATCTTCTTGCGCCCGACCGTATCGAATAGACGGCCAATGGTGAGCGGACCGAGGAAGCTGGCAACAGCGAAGGGCAGCAGGTGCCAGGGTATCTGCTTATCCGAAACGTGGAAGAAGGTCTTGCCGACGAGTCCATAGCTGAAGAACACCGCGTTGAAGAAGAACGCCTGGGCAACCATGAGGATGAGGCCCAGATAGGTGCGCTGGCGATTTTCGCCCAGCATGTTGCCGAAGATATCGCGCCAAGGCGTGTGGTCCCGCACCTTAATCTTCAGCGGGTCGCCTTCGGGCGCCGGCAGCGAATTGGGTTGGTGGCGCGTGGCCTCCGACTCGATGTTGCCAACAATTTCTTCGGCGCGCTGCTCCTGGCCGCGCAGCATCAGCCAGCGAGGGCTTTCGGGCACCGACAACCGAAGGACGAAGATGACGATGCCAAGCAGCCCGCCGATGCCAAACGCGAAACGCCAACTGTGATCTCCGCCGATAGCATGCCCGCTCAGCAGATAGATGGCGGCGAGCGAACCGACGGCCCCTCCGATCCAGAACGTGCCGTTCACGATGAGATCGACGCCTCCGCGAATGCGTCCGGGAATCAGCTCGTCGACGGCGGAGTTGATGGCGGCATACTCGCCGCCGATGCCTACGCCTGTGATGGAGCGAAAAATGGCGAACGACAGAAAGCTCCACGAGAAGGCGCTCGCCAGGGTAGCGAGGGAGTAGGTGGCCACGGTGACGAGAAAGAGACGCTTGCGGCCGAGGCGATCCGTGAGGTACCCGAACAGCAGGGCTCCGAATACCGCTCCTGCGAGATATGTCGTCGCAGCAGCGGTGACCTGTGCATCTGTGAGCGAAAGACCATGGGGTGAGGTAAGAATGCCGGCCAGCGAACCGACCAGTGTGACCTCAAGGCCGTCCAGCAGCCAGGAGGTTCCAAGCGCGGTGAGAATGCGGAGGTGCCAGCGGGACCAGGGAAGGCGGTCGAGGCGGGCGGGGATCGTTGTCTGAACCGACTGGCCATTCGGGACGCGGCGTGCTGAGGTAGGCATGAGGACCTTGGGAGAAAAGACGATTCAACGAGTGGACTACGTGTTTGAAAGAAGGCTGATCTGACCATTGCGTTCCAGAATCACATAATCGACACTGTCCAGATTGCGTAACCCCTTGGTGCGGGCAGCCGCCAATACGTCGTCGGGCGATAGCTTCATCTGATACATCGCTTCCGCCTGCCATTCGCCTTTGTTGTAGATGATCAAAGGGCTGCCATCCAGGAGTCTCTCGAGTAGCGGCGAGCGGGTGCGGAGAAACGAAACCGTGCGATGGAGCAGGCCCACCATGATGACACCGCACGTGGCGTTGGTCGCGGAGCGGTCCTGGCCCATGGTCGCTGCGATGATCACACCTCCTATGAGGAAAACAATGACGAACTCAAACGCCGTCATCTGGGAACCTGGACGACGACGCAGGAGGCGCATTGTCAGCACGAGGATGAAATATCCGGCGATGGCATGAAGCAGCGTGTACATGGCATTACGGAAGAACAACGATGCTGGCGCGCACAGGTTGTGAACCCGGTACGCCTAATTCGAACTCATGGATTCCGGGCTTGACGGGCTGGAGAGCGATACTGACTGTTGCCGGGGAACCGGCAGCCGGAAACGTGTACGTAAAACCTTGAGGACCTATCTGGGATGTGAGGGGCTGCGGGATGATGCGTTCGGCGCCTAGCTCTTTCACGATGGCCTGGCTGGAAAATAGTTCGAACTGACCACGACGGACTGCCGCAGGGGCGAAGCCGATCGTGATTTCGGAAGAGGCGCCGGCGCGTTCGATACGGTCATAGCGGACGTGCAACGTGCCGTCCGGTGCGGTGCGCTCGGTACGGGCAATCCAGCCCTGGCCGAAGACACCGAGCGCGTCGGCGATCAGCACTGCTGCGAGGACATACCAGGCGGCGCGCTCGAAGCTCCACCAATGGCGCTGGAAATCCATGTCCTCACTGATCGAGACAGCGCCGTCGACACGGGGATAGTTGTCAGGCTCATGCGTTGGCTGTTTGGTAGGCATGGGAACTACTCCTGCTTTAGGATGCCGATTTCGCCATTCCGTTCCAGCGTGGCGGTATGGATGTCTTCGATACGGCTCACACGCTGATCACGGGCCATCGCCATCACGTCACTTCTGGTGATGTGCATCATGCTCATGGTGTGCTCCCGCCAATGACCTCCGCCTACCAATATCAGGGGTGTTCCATCGAGGATTCTCGCGGCACGAGGTGACCGACAACGGATCTCTGTGATGATCCAATGCACGCCTGCAATCGTCATAATCTGGAGGATGGCATTGGTGACCGAGATATCCTTGCCCACCATTCCGGTAAGCGTGAGACCGCCAAGGTAAAAGATCAGAACAAATTCGAAGGGAGTGAGCTGTTTGCCGGGACGGCGACCGACAATGCGCGTGATGAATATCAGGAAGCAGTAGCCCCACGCCGCGCGCAGGATCGCAAGAAGTGCCATGGACACGGATGCCTCCGGAGTTGCGCGCCAGGATGCGCCGGACTTTAGCCGCCGTCCTGAACCCGCTACAACGTCGGATGCGCACGGGCAGAAACATAGTTGGACTTGATAAGCAAACGTGTTCGACGCTGCTGCGTGATGTGAAAGTAGCTGTAGCCGGAAGCGGCTAAATCGGAGGAGCGGCGGCGGAAGATCGTATACGCTCGAGCTCACACGTTGCACGCAGAGCCGCAGCGAACCCTTAGGCGCCGAAAACTTTCAATTCTCTTGCTCACGTCGGTAATGGATTGTCGCACAACACTGTTACGTGTATTCGCCGTCGCGCATATCCGCCATTGCGAGATCGAACTTCTGCTGGATAGTCCAATGCGGGCGTTCCCAAACGCCATATTGCGCCAACAGCGAAACAACCTGTGCCAACAGCAACTTGAAACCTTCTTTGTACCTTCTGAATTGAAAGCTGGCGGAAAGAGCCATAAGCCTCAACCTGGTCTTTAAATTGGAGATGTCGTGGTAGAAGCCATCGTTTTGTGGAACGAGCCGAATAACCTTTCTCATTGGAATTTTCATCTCGACCCGCAGTGGCTTCGATTCAGTGAGCTGGTAAAACTTGCCGCCGGTGCCATAAGGAACGCAAATCCCACATTGCCCATAGTGCTCGGCGGCGTCTCGGCATGCGACGCCAATTTCCTGAGGCTCATGACAGATTACGGGGTCATGGAGCACGTCGATGTGGTCGGTGTACATGGGTTTCCCCTCGACTGGAATCATTGGCAACTGGACGACTGGCCAGAGCGGATCAACCTGGCAGCGGAAGCATGTGGCAAGCCGGTATGGGTACTCGAGGTGGGCGCTTCCTCCTTCGGGGCGGAGGAGGTGCAGGCATTTGGATTGCGCCGAACTATCGATCTCATTCGTTCTGCAACACCACGAATCCATTGGTACAGTCTCTTCGACTTGCCGGCAGCGTGGCCGGCGGAGACCCGTCACCGCGAAGCCGAAGGCTCTTCTTACTATCGCCACTATCACCTCGGCTTACTCAAGAGCGATGGGACGCCGAAGCTTGCCGCCTCACTGTTTCCCAACGATGGATCAGTGGGCATTTGTCAGTGGTTTCATTTTGAGGATCCGCGTCTTGACGATGCGGTGCGCTGGATGCGCCTCCATGGTGTCCGGCATATACGCACCGGCCTGAGCTGGGCCGATTCCTATCGCGCAGGGGCGGCGGCCTGGTTCGATCGCATGATGGCCGCGCTTGAGCCGTTTGATGTCTCTCTCACACTCTGCTTCACGCCCGCGCACCTGGGTATCGAAGAACACCATACAAGTCCCCCACAGGACAACAAGCACTTCGCTGATTTTGCCCGCTGGGCGGTCGACCGCTATGCGCCACAAGACGGCTTATCGATCGGTCCAGACAGAAATGGAGAGTGTGTTTCCGCATGAGCAAGCAGATCCTCATCACCGGGGGCGCCGGCTTTGTCGGCTCCCATCTAGCAGATGGATTACTCCGCGCCGGCCACAACGTTCGTCTGCTCGACGCCCTTACTCCCCAGGTGCATCCCGCGGGAGCACCGGCGTATCTGTCTTCCGATGCAGAACTCATCACGGGAGACGTTCGCGATCGCTCTTTGCTGAAAGCTGCACTCAAGGGCGTGGATATTGTTTTTCATTTCGCAGCGACGGTCGGGGTGGGACAGTCGATGTACGAAATCAGCCGATACATGAGCGTCAACACACAAGGCACAGCGGATCTGTTGCAGGCGATCCTCGATTCGAAGTCCGGGCCCACAAAACTGATTGTGGCATCGTCTATGTCCATCTACGGCGAAGGCCGCTACGCATGTCCGGTCTGCCATCTCAGCGCCGCGCCTCCAGTGCGTTCCGTCTCTCAATTGAGGGCAGGGCAATGGAATCCGCATTGCGATGAGTGCGGCGGCGTGCTGAAGCCACAGCCGACTGACGAGAGCAAGCCATCCGAGCTTACTTCCATATACGCGCTCTCCAAGCGCGATCAGGAGGAGCTATGCCTCATCTACGGACGCACCTATGGCCTGCCTGTCACAGCTCTGCGCTTCTTCAACATCTATGGAACGAGGCAGGCGCTCTCGAATCCGTACACCGGAGTAGCTGCAATCTTTGCCTCCCGACTTCTCAATGGACAGCCTCCGCTTGTTTTTGAAGATGGTTTTCAAATGCGGGACTTTGTGAACGTGCAGGACGTCGTCCGCGCCAACTTGCTCGCGATGGAATGTCCGCAATCCGACGGCGAGATCATCAACGTTGGCTGTGGCGCACCCATTTCCATTCTCCAGGTCGCGGAGACTCTTGCATACGCGCTTGGTAAAGACATTCAGCCAGTCGTCACCGGAAAATATCGGGCAGGTGATATCCGCCACTGTTATGCCGATCTGACAAAGGCCACAGCATTGCTGGGATACCAGCCACAGGTCAGGCATCAGGAAGGTTTTCGTGAGCTCGCTGAATGGCTCAGGGAACAAGGATCTCAGGATAAAGCTGAGGTGATGTGGAAAGAGCTGACCGCGTATGGATTGACAGCCTAGGTCCGTACTGGGCTTGCGATGGGTCCAACGCAGTTCTCTCCAGCACTTGGGTCGACATTTCCGGAAAGGAAGAGATCGATGGCAAACTTAGCAGGCCGCACTGTTCTTATTACTGGGGGTGCGGGGTTCATTGGCTCGAATTTAGCCGAGCGCCTGCTCGCAAATCCGGGCATAAGAGTTCGCATCTTCGACAATCTCTCGCGGGCCGGTGTCACACATAACATTAACTGGCTGCGCTCTCTGCCGGGAAGCGACCGACTGGAGATTGTAAAAGGGGATGTCAGAGATGCGCGCTCCGTGTACCAGGCTACCGCGAACGCATCGGAGATCTACCATCTTGCGGCGCAGGTGGCAGTCACCACGTCGGTGGCCGATCCCGTCTCCGACTTCGACGTTAATGCTCGAGGAACGTTCCACGTGCTCGAAGGTGCACGCCGTTCTGGCCTTCAGCCGTTCGTCTTTTTTACATCCACTAACAAGGTCTACGGCTCGCTGTCGCGTGTACCTGTCGAAGTGCGAGATGGCCGCTACTGCGCCATAGTTCCGCATTTCCGCGGAATCGCCGAACAGGAGTCGCTCGATTTCCATTCTCCCTATGGGTGCTCGAAGGGCGCCGCCGACCAATATGTCCACGACTATGCCCGGATATACGATCTGCCTACCGTGGTCTTTCGCATGTCCTGCATTGCGGGGCCACGGCAGTTTGGCAATGAAGACCAAGGGTGGGTGGCGCACTTCATATACTCGGTGCTCGCAGATCGTCCCATCACGATCTATGGAAACGGCTACCAGGTACGCGATGTTCTTCATGTATACGATCTGATCGATGCCATCGTGGCCGTCCGTTCCGTAATCCAAAGCACACGGGGAAACATATTCAATCTCGGCGGCGGCATTCAACGCTCCGTCTCCATCACTGAGATGCTGAATGCGATTCAACGACATACCGGCAGGATTCCACATCGGCTATTTTGCGACGTACGGCCCGGCGACCAGCCACTCTATATCTCCGACACCAGGAAGCTCGAACAGTTCACCGGATGGCAGGCACGTCGCTCCCTGATCGATACAGTGGAAGCCATTCTGCAGTTCTGGATGCGTAACCAGGAGAGGATCAGGCGCCACTGGCCGAACGATGCCTTCCATCCTGCACGGGCGCGGGAAGTGGAGGTTGCATGAGATATGCCTTGGTCAATCCGCAATGGACATTCGGCGGCTCCACCTATTTCGGCTGTCCCGACCCGCATATCCCGTTGGAGTTGCTTTCGGCGCGAGAGATGCTGCGTCGCGCCGGTCATGATGTTTTACTCGTGGACGCATTCATGGAAGAGTTGGCTCCGCTGCAGGTGCGTGATCGCTCTGGAGACGTTCGATGAGGATTTCCTCGTCATCCCCACGGCGCCGTCGTATCTTTTTTGGCGATGCCCGCCCCCTGAGCTACGGGTCCCACGGCAATGGATCACCGCGCTCAATCGTAGATCGACGAAGGTAGTGATTGGACCGCATGGCTCTGTGACACCGCATGCCACACTGTTGAAGACAGGCGCCGACGTCGTTTTGCGCGGTGAGCCCGACCAAACGCTATCGCAGCTCGCAGACACGCCCTTTGCATTTATCGACGGGTGCTGCTGGCATGATGAGCACGGCGCATTTCACAAGAGTCAGGGCTTGGGAGTTGTCGAGATGAAGGCGACTCCCGGCGCTCGACTACTCTGATTACCCTCTGGAGCGGCATTCCCATCGTCATCATGTGTTTCCCGGAAATGGTGCAGACCACCTCAAGGTTGGAGCGGAAATCGAATTTGCCAGGGGATGCCCATACTCCTGCACCTTCTGCAACAAGACGCTGTTTCGTAACAAGTTCCGCGAGCGCAGCCTGGAGGCGGTAATCGCAGAGATTGACCACATGATTTCCCGCGGTGTGGATTACATCTACTTTATCGACGAGATCTTTGGAGTAGGTAAACAGGTACATACGTTGCTGGAAGCGATAGCGGAGCGACCTGTCTCTATCGGCTTTCAGAGCCGTATCGATTTGTGGAACGAAGACACGCTTGAGTTGTTGAAGAGAGCGCATTGCGTCTCATTCGAGTGTGGAATCGAATCGATAACGGACGAAGGCCGGGAGCAGATGAATAAGAACTGCCGGCTCTCAACGGATCGCATCACTGACCTGCTCATCTACGCCCGTAAAAACATTCCATGGGTGCAGGCCAACTTGATCAAGACGTCTACCGATGATGCCGGCTCCGTAATGGCGTGGCAGAAGCAGCTAAAGGCTCAAGGTGTCTGGGTAAGCGAGCCCGTCCCAATGTTTCCTTTTCCTGGCAGCCCGGAGTATGTGCAGACATTTGGAGCGCAGCCGGACGACCGCGCATGGGAGCGCGCGCACGACTTCTATCTCTCTTTGTTTGCAGAGAAAGGCTATAGCGATATCCAGGATCAGAATCCACTATCCCTGTCGGAGCTTGAATGCGCATCTTGATGACCACCGATACCATCGGCGGTGTCTGGACATTTACGCAGGAACTGGCCGGCACGCTGCTGAAGCACGGCTGCGCCATTTGTCTCGTAGGCATTGGAGATCCGCCCGACACTTCACGGCAGAAGTGGTGCCACGACGTGAAGGCGAGATGGAGAGCACGCTTTGAATATCACACCATCAATGCCCCTCTAGAGTGGATGGAAGAAAACGACCGTTCTTATCGGGATGCTGCGCCCCAATTACTTCATCTGGCGGATCAATTTGGTGCGGAGCTTTTCCACGCCAATCAATTCTGCTTTGGCGCGCTTCCTATCGACATACCAAAAGTGATAACTGCCCACAGCGATGTCTACAGCTGGGCCGACTGTTGCCGCGGTGGCGTGCTTCGCGGATCGCCATGGCTATCTCGCTATTCCGCGCACTTCGCGAAAGGATTACGGGATGCAGATGCCGTCGTGACTCCGACGGCGTGGATGGCCTCAGCCCTCGTCCGCAACGTATCTGTATCCCCGCCGCCGGTCGTGATACCCAACGGCAGGTCCCTGCCGCACACGACGAAGCGGAAACGCAAGCTGCAGGCGGTTGTCGCAGGCAGGCTATGGGACGAGGCGAAAAATATCGGGATGCTCGCTGAAGTGCGGTCGCCCATGCCCCTGTTCATCGCTGGTGCAACCCAACGGGGGCGTAACAGCGAGAATGTACGCCTGCCTTCTGGCGCGACCTTCGTGGGCAGTCTATCCTCAGACGATTTACTAGCGCTCTTCTCTGAAAGTGCGATCTACCTGTGCACCTCGAAGTACGAGCCGTTCGGCCTTGCCCCGCTCGAAGCTGCGCTGTGCGGTTGCGCCATCGTAGCGAACGATATTCCATCGTTGCGCGAAGTGTGGGGTTCGACGGCGTGCTACTTTACGAGTGCCGCGGACCTCGCTACGCTGCTGGATGAACTTTGCCAGGAACCGGATCGGCTGGATACTGCGCAACAGCGTTCTATGACCCGCGCGCAGATGTATACCGCGGAACGCATGTCGAGAGGTTACTTACACCCTTTTTCAGCAGCTACTCGTCCGGGCGAAAGACGTCAGCTATGTCGCGTAGACTTCGCATTGCATATCTCGCGCATTCGCTCCGGTCCGACTGGAACAACGGCAACGCGCATTTCCTGCGCGGGCTGATGCGGGCGATGGTAGCAATGGGGCACGATGTCAGGATATTTGAACCGTGCACTGCCTGGTCCATCGAGCACCTACGGAAGGAAGAGCGGGGAGAAGAGGCACTTCGCCGCTTCTCAGAGCTGTATCCTGAGCTCAGGATACAGACGTATACCTGCTCAGAGTCAGCCGATCGGGAGCACTGGCGCGCCGCTCTCCGCGGTTGCGAGATTGTCATTCTTCATGAGTGGAATCCTCCGGCCTTGGCTCATCTTCTGCTGGAACTGCGAGACGAGCTTGGCTTCGCTCTCCTGCTACATGACACGCACCATCGGGTCTTTTCCTCTCCTGATCAGATTCGTCTGCTCGGCGTGGAGCGTTTCGATGGTGTAGTCACGTTCGGTGAGTCTCTTCGCCAGATCTATAGCGATCGTCTTGGAGTGCGAAAGACATGGACGCTCCACGAGGCTGCGGACACGAGCATCTTTCGCCCCCGTCCATTGGACGGCAAAACCGAGGATGTGGTCTGGGTTGGCAACTGGGGCGATGATGAGCGCGCCGAGGAGATCCGCGAATTCCTTCTGAAGCCCGCGGCGGTTCTTCGCGGGCGAAGCTTCACAATCTACGGCGTACGCTACCCGGACGATGGTCTATCGGCGCTGCGTGATGCAGGCGTCCGATATGGCGGTTATCTTCCGAATCTCGACGCGCCATCCCGGTACGGCGCCGCGCGCCTCACCGTCCACATCCCGCGCCGGCAATACGCCGCCGCCATGATCGGCATTCCGACCATTCGTGTCTTTGAAGCTCTTGCGTGCGGAATTCCTCTTATCTGCTCTCCCTGGAAAGATTCAGAAGAGCTCTTCCGGGAAGATGATTTTGTGATTGCAAGGAGCGCGGAGGAGATGATGCGCTCTATGGAGCGATTGATTCGCGACAAGGAGGCTGCAGATGCACAGGCACTGCGCGGCCTGGAAACAGTCCTGTCTCGCCACACTTGCGTGCATCGCGCAGAAGAGCTCACCTACATTTGCGAGGATCTACTCAGTTGAATATTTTCGTGTTCGGCTCAAGCATCGTGTCCTGCTATTGGAACGGAGCAGCCACGTATTACCGCGGTATCTATAAATATCTCGCCCGACGGGGTCATCACATCACGTTCGCCGAGCCCGATGCATACGAACGCCAGCAACATCGAGACAGCGGTGATTATTCTTTTGTACAGTCCATCGTGTACAGGCCGGAGGTTGACATCGATAGTATGCTTCGCCGTGCCGGGCGGGCCGATGTCGTCATCAAGCACAGTGGGGTCGGTGTGGACGACGCTCTGCTGGAGGCACGGGTTCCCGAGTTATGCAACGGATGCGCGGTCGTCTTTTGGGATGTTGATGCTCCGGCCACCATTGCCCGAGTGTACGGAGACGAAAGCGATCCTTTCTTGCCGCAAATTCCGAAGTACGATGCGATCCTCAGTTATGGCGGCGGCCCAGTGATTGCAGAGAGCTATAGGAGACTTGGCGCTCGCAGCTATCACAGCATCTACAACGGTCTGGACCCGGATACACATCACCCGGAGCCTGCGGATTCCCATCTAAGCTGCGATGTGATGTTCCTCGGAAATCGCCTCCCCGATCGCGAACAACGTGTGGAAGAGCTCTTTTTCCGAGCGGCAGAGCTTGCGCCGCAAAAGCAGTTCGTGCTGGGTGGAGAAGGCTGGGAAGGGAAGTCGATGCCGCAAAATGTCCGTTGGATCGGACACGTTCCTACTGACATTCACAACCGGCTGAACTGCTCGGCAGGCATGGTGATGAATATCAATCGTACCTCCATGGCGAAGCTGGGGTTTTCCCCGCCGACCCGCATCTTCGAAGTTGCCGGCGCTGGAGCGTGCCTGCTTTGCGATGACTGGCCCGGTGTCGACGACTGCTTTGAGCCGGGGCGTGAGCTTCTGATTGTTCACAGTGCACAGGAGGTTGTCGACGCACTCGAGAAATACGATCCCGCCGCCCGTAAGCGGTTTGGACATGCACTTCGCGTCCGCGCACTCCGCGATCACACGTATGCCCGCCGCGCCGAGGCGGCGGAACGCATTTTCCTAAACTGTCTGGAGCGCAGAACAGTGGCCGCCGTAGCCGACAGCGCTGCATAGAGCAGCAAGGAGCCCGCGTGAAGATCGTCATCTACGGCCTAACCATTGTTTCGTCATGGGGGAATGGCCACGCCACCACTTATCGCGCTTTGGCGAAAGCGCTGGCTCAGCGCGGACATAGAATCCACTTCATTGAAAAAAACCAGGAATGGTACCGCAACAATTGCGACCTCCCCCACCCCGACTTCTGTACGGTGCAGATCTATGACTCCTGGGACACCGCGGCTGTCTCCTTGCGGCAGGCCAGCATAGACGCAGATGCCGTCGTCATCGGCTCCTATTTCCCCGATGCCACTGCGGCGACTCAGCAGCTTCTCGACTCCGGAATCGGACCACTTATCTTCTATGACATCGACACGCCGATCACTATGTCACGCCTGCGCGAACGAGGCCGGACGGAGTATCTCGAATCATCTATGATTCCGTGCTACTCCGCCTATCTCAGCTTCACCGGCGGCCCCGTTCTCCGGGAATTGGAGGATCGCTTCGGATCGCCCAATGCGCTCCCGTTTTATTGCTCGGTCGATCCGGACCTGTATAAACCGTTTCCACCGCGTACTGAATATCAGTGCAGCCTCAGCTATCTCGGGACTTATGCGGCCGATCGCCAGGCCAAGCTGATGCGCCTGCTTGGCCGGGCCGCCGCCCTGTTGCCCGCTGATCGGTTTATCGTCGCCGGCCCGCAATATCCCCCTGAGACCAAGTGGCAACCAGGCGTAAAGCGCATCATTCACCTCTCTCCAAAAGAACACCCATCCTTCTACTCATCTTCGCGATTTACTCTCAACCTGACCCGCAGCGATATGGTGAAGGCTGGTTATTCTCCTTCCGTCCGCCTGTTTGAAGCTTCAGCGTGCGGCGCCACGATCCTTTCCGATGTATGGGAGGGGCTGGACGACTTCCTGGCGCCAGGTGAAGAAGTTCTTCTGCCGCGGGACGAGTATGAGGTGGCTTCCATCCTGCGAAACTGCTCAGAGGAGGAAAGGAAGCGAATCGGTTCACGAGCTCGCGAACGAATCTTGTCGGAACATACTGCTTACCATCGCGCGATGCAGTTCGAAGATGTAGTTGCGCAGTGTTACGCAGGTGTTGGGGTAACCGCTCCCGTCAATTCGCCGAGCGAATGCAGACAAGCATCCGGCAGTTCGGCGGTGAGTCGGTCTGCTGTATAGATGCCTGTTGCCACCGCGATCACCGGTAGATGGTTCTGCCGCGCGGCCTGTATATCCGCTGGTGTGTCTCCAATGACGCAAATGGAAGCTCCTGCTCCGGCGAGCGCTTTCGCGGTTCTCACCGCCTCTCTGAAGACGTCGCTACGACACTCGAACGCGTCACTCCAGCCACCGAAGGAAAAATAATTGAGAAGACCGGCGCGTTTCAGCTTCAGCGTTCCAATGGATTGCAGGTTTCCAGTCGCAACGCCAAGAACGCCCTTCCTCGCGCATAGGTGCGCCAACACCTCGTGCACGTATGGCAGGACCTGGATGCACAAATCCACTTCGCGAGCGCGGACGAAGTCGCTCATAGCTTGCCGAATCGAGTCGATATTCGGCCGCCACCTCTCGTCACTTATTCCGGCAAGCTTCAGGGCGTCTCGAAGAATGCCAATATCCGTATTGCCGTGCGCGACCACGCCTTCCAGTGTGAGTTGCCTGCCCGCAATGGCACCCAGTACTTCGCAGAAGGCGGAATAGTGAACCAGATCCTTGCACTCCAGGAGCGTTCCATCTATATCGAATAGATAGGCATCGAATGCATCCCATGGACGCGGCAACGTGATGGCTCCGTTGCTCACGCGGAAAGCCTTTCCGCCATTTCATGCGACCAAAGCCACAGTTCTGCTCGTACCGCTCCCACTACATCTGTCCACCGGTTAGGCGCTGGCTGTCTGAAAATACGCATTGAGGGATACCATGGGCTGTCGTCGCGCCCATCCATCCAACGCCAATCTGCCGCGTATTGCAGCATCAGCCATGTCGGAATTTCCAGGCTCCCAGCAAGGTGGGCTGCGAGGGTGTCTACCGTAATCACAAGATCCAGTTGTGAGATAGCGCCGGCAAGTGGCAACAGCCCGCCGACGCAGCCAGGCGAATCCCGCAATCGCTCGCCACCTCCAATTTGGCGGGACGGTCCACCTTGCAGATTCCAGAATTCACAACCCTCACACGCAAGAAGCAGCCGCATCAGCACGGGGGGCATGGAGCGCGCGGTATTCCACGAGCCTGCACCCCATACCAGACCGACACGCGGAGCCGTCTTTCGCCCCATCTCGCGAGCCGCACGTCGAACAGTCGCAGTCGGAAGGTCGATATACCGCCTGGCGATGGGGAGGTCGGCGACGCTTGAGCGAAACACGTATGGCAACTCCGTCACCTCAACCTGGACTTCCCAATCCGAACAGGCACCATCTTCTTCGCGCCACGGTAGCACGTGGTCCACACCACGAAAGCATGATGCCAGAGCCTTCATCGCCGGAGGAACTTCCCAGATGACCTTTGCCGCGCGCGAATTGAGCAACACCGCGTAGCGGATGAACTGTACGGTGTCGCCAAAGCCATGCAGACAGCGCACGATCACACGTTTGTGCGCAATGTCATCCCCCTGCCAAAATCGGTTTCCATCGGGAGCACCGCGTTCGCGAACCCTGTCGTTCTCCCGCCATGCAGATGCAAAGTCTCCGCGCAGCGTACTCACCATCCACCGGCCTGCGGAGCAGCGGTCCGCGTCGGCGCCCCTCGCTTCTGCCCGGTTGAAGCACTCCATAGCCCGCCGTAATGCACGGTGTGCCAGCAACTCTTCCGCTTCGGCCAACAACTGCGCCTCCTCGGCTTCGTGCGGCCTCACCGTTGTTGACCTAAGCCGCGGTGCGGGTAAACGCAGTGTGGGCCGTCCGGCGGAGTTTTGATCGGTTGCGTGCGGCATACATACACTTCTTCCTCCGGCTGCTCTTGGATCGAAAATCCAGAAGACCTGAGCATCGCCTCCACGCACGCACGATTAGGAACCCACCAGTTTGTCTCATCATGTGCATATCGCTTCTCGATAAAGTGCATCTTCGGATATGCCATATCGTCGAACGGTGCATTTGCCGCAAACTCGTAATCGCTATCAATTTCTATGAGGTCCTTGCTTCCACGTTGCATGCTTTGAAAGATCATCAAATCTTTCGCCACATGCTCATGGATCAGATCGAGCGCAAGCAGCGGATGCCGCAGGTGATAGAACACCCCCATAAATAGAACCAGATCGAATTGTCTGTGCAGCCGGGCGATGTCCCAAACAGCCATGCGACGGAATTCGATCTTCATTCCTTCTATCTCAGCGGCGAACCGTGCCTGCTGCAAGTAGTGTTCGTCGGTGTCGATACCAAGCACATCCGCACCTCGTCGTTTCATTTCGAGGGAGTAAAAACCCGCATTGCACCCGATGTCCAGCACGCTCATCCCGCCAAGATCTGCCGGGATGACATGGCGAAAGCGGGCAAACTTCACCTCCGGATAATCGCCCAGAAAATGGTTTGGTGCTGTCTGAACGCCGCGCAGACGCAGGTTGTGAAACCACGGACCGAGCGCTGCGATATCATCCTTCAACGCCTGCTCGTCAGACACTAATTGTTGCGACGAACTCATTCGTTTGCCTCTTTGCGTTCTTCGACTCGTGGGCGTTATTGTCGGTCTCCAGCAAACGCAGAGCCTGTCGATACCCGTGCAGTGTGCCGACATCTACGTATTGCTGCCCCGCTCGCACTCCGACTGCCTTGCCGCCTTCCTTCAACCACGCATTCACCAATGTGCCGAAGTATTCATCGCGACGTTCCGGCCTCTGCCATAGCTTGTAAAGCTCGTGAAATACGGCGCCGGGCATTTTGATAGCGCCCCAAACCCAATGCGTGGACGCTGCGCGCTCCTTCACTTGAATCTTTTCCACGAATCCGTGCTGGTCGGTCACCACCGCATCAAAAAGCTGGGGTTCGTCAACCGGGAACAAAAGAAAGGAGAGCTCGTTGGCCGGCAAAAGACTGAATCCGTTTTCCGGCGACCACACCGTATCGGGAAGGCCGATCATCACGGACTCATCGTGTCCGATCAATGGCACCGCCCGGAATAGCGCGTCGCACAAACCGCCCGGCGCGGGCTGCACTACATAGGCAACGTTCGCGCCCCATACTCGTGCTCCGAAGTATTCCAGAATGTCCGTCTTCCCGGGAGCGATGACGAAGCATAGTTTGTCAGCACCTCCCTTCACCATGCGTTCCACGAGATATTCGCTGACCGCGCGGGGACGTTCCGAGTCGTGTTCTGGGTAGCTGCCTACCGGCAACAACTCCTTCGAGAACGCCAGTGGCTGAATCCTGCTGCCGGCGCCAGCCGCCGGAATAATGCCCCACATAACAGCCGCCTTTCACGCCACTTTCGATACGTCCAGCATGGAAACCTGAGCTCGGTTGGCAATCACCATGTCGCAGAGCGACTCCAACGCGGCAACTCTATTGCTTGCGGTGTGCTGCTCCAAAGCGCGCTGCCTTGCTGCCTCTCCGATGCGCCGGAGCTCGCCATCTGACAAGGAAAGTGCATCAATAACGTCGTCACCCGAGTGAACCGGAAGTATTTCTTGACCCGGTGTGAAGAACATGTCCAGCCCCTCCCAGGGGTCGCTGAGAATGGCCGCTCCACAGGCGGCGGCTTCGAATAGCCGGCCCGAGGGGCAGTAGCCGTACTCTGCCATGGAGCTACGTGTGATGTTGACGGTGGCGCGCGCCGAACAGAAGAAGGCGGGGTGCAGCATGGGAGGAAGATGATGCACAAAAAAGATGTTCTTCGTCCACGGAAAATCGTCCGGATACTGCGCACCGCCGATTACAAATCGCTGCTCCGGTAGGCGGGCCGCAGGGTTGAGAAACATCTCTTGCAGTTTGTCCTGCCGATCTTTCGCGAACGTCCCCAGATAAGACAACGCACCGCGGAATTCGCTCCTTGGCGCGGCCGGGTAGTGCGCATCCGGATCAAAAAATCCGTAAAGAGGCGCAGCGTGCCGCGCACCGAGCGTCGATTCCAGCTCGTCCAAAGCACGGCCCCCGGTGTAACTGAGGACCAGATCGAAATCGCGCAGTCCCGCTCCAGGCAGATACTGGGGGGTCGCCCCGGAACGAACGGCTTGGAGTGTGACTGGTGTGTCGAGGTCATAGAATGCTTTGATCGCAGCGTTGGAGTCGAGAATCATCCGGGATATCAGGTCTCCATCCGGGCAATAGCTGGTGCAGAGTGCAACATCCGCTGAATCCAAATCGAGTGCTGCATCGCGTCGTGCTTCGGCGAGGGAGCTATACAGATGCACAGAGACCGTGGCAGGATAACTCCATCCATCCCGATGACTCGCGTAGTAGGGCACGTCCTTTTCGTAGAAGGACACCGTATGACCGCGCTTCGCCATTGCTCGAACCATGCCTCGCCATAAGGTGGCATGACCGTTTCCCCACGATGACGAAATGGCCAGCCCAAACACTACGAAATGCATGCTTACTCCAGAGCGACGGGACTGTTCTATCTCTGAATGACCGTATCCTTCACGCAGTTTGGTTATAACGGCGCGCAGCCCTGCTGCCCAACACCGTCAATGGTGTGATTTCTTTTTGACGTACTTCCGAACCGCGATACTTCAATGTTGCTCCAGAGGATGCAGATGGCAGCGCAAGGTTCATCAGCTGCAGTGCCGAGGATGTTACGGCTGGAAGTAAATTGCCGAAGCGTGCCGCGATCACCGCTTGTGGCGTGATCGCAATTTCGCGCTTGCCTCTTGCCATCGCTCGCACAATCTTCCGAGCAGCAGAGCGCGCGGACGTCGACACGAAAGGAAGTGCAGCACCGATACTGAACCAGCGATATTCGCTCTCCGCCTCCCCTTTGAACAGTGCGTTCAAGTGTGATCCGGTTCGCATCAAACCCGGGCAAACTGTCGTGACCTGTATCCCTTTGCTCCGCAATTCCGCGTTGAGTCCTTCCGACAAGCCCACTGCCGCGAATTTGCTGGCACTGTAGGGAAGTAGGTGCGGGACCGCGATCTTTCCCCCGATCGAGGTGATATTTACGATTTGTCCGCTCTTCCGCGCCAGCATCTGGGGAAGCACGGCCAAGCTGCAGTGGAGACCAGAGAAAAAGTTTGAAAGCATCACATCCCTGAAGTCCTCCACCGTCTGGCTCTCAATCGGACCAACGGTGATTACTCCTGCGTTGTTGATTAGGATGTCGATGCGTCCGAAATATTCCGTAGCCTCACGGATCAATCGTTCCGCAGCTTCAGGTTCCCGCAAATCTGCGTCAACTATAAAAATGTTGCGAGGGTCAAAAGAGTGTTGCTGAACCAGAATGTCGCGCGCCCGTCCGAGCTCGTCTCCATCACGCGCACACAGAACTAACTTGGCCCCCTGCCTTCCTAGCTCCTCAGCGAGCGCCAGCCCCAAGCCGCGCGAACCGCCGGTGATGACGACCACCTTCGCCCCAAGCTGCGGCCGGCTGGTACGCCGCACGGCAGATATCATCGTGCCGGCACAACCAACTCCGGCACCCAGGAGCATCATCGCAGCGCGCGCTCTTCTCACAGCAGTTTGGATGCCGATTTACACCTTCAGACAAATACCAGATCCGGGCTCGTAACCTTCTCGCGCTCGATTGGCGCGAAATGGCGTTCTAGCACTGATGAGAGTGCCCGAGACGACGCGCCACGGCCGGCGAGCAAGTCTACGTGACGATCCATGTGTAGATGAGTGCAATGGACGCCGCAGAGGTGATCGCTGTCGTAATCCAGCCGAACAAGTTCGCGGGGAGCTTGTTCCTTTTGTCGCCCATCACGCGACGGCTGCCTGTCATCAGTACGATCAGTGCCATGAGCGGAGGTGTCGAGAAACCCTGCACGATGCCGGCGAATACCAGTGCCTTCATGGGATTGATGCCGATAAAATTTACAGCAACGGCGGCAACCATCACGCCGGTGATCGTTCCGTAGAAGATCTTTCCGTCACGCAGTTTCAGGTTCAAACCATTTTTGTACCCAAGACTCTGGCAAACGTCGTAGGCCGCTCCAGTGGTCATTACCGGAACAGCGAGAAACCCCACGCCCACAATCCCGAGTGTGAAAAGCAGGCCGGCAGCGCGTCCCGCTACCGGTACCAGCGCTCTCGCGGCATCCGCTGCCGTCTGAATATCATGCTGACCGGATCGAAAGAGCGTGCTCGCAGTCGCGATGATGATTGCATACATCACCAGGGACGAGAAGAACATGCCTAGCAATACATCCAGCAGCGTTTTTCGCAGGTGCCGGTTCGTCGTGCCGCGGCGCTGGCGAAGATCTATCCGGCCCGCCGCTTTCTTCTCCTCCACTTCTTCATTCGATTGCCAGGTGAACAGGTATGCGGACAACGCAGTGCCGATCATGGCCACCAGCATGGATAGCGAGGCGCGATCGAATCGAAAATGAGGCCGGAACACTGCAAGCAGGATCTGGTGAAGATCTGGATGCGCAAGGAACATGGATGCGACATAGGCCAGCAGGAAAAGCGAAAGCACTCGGAAAATATTCGAAATAATCCGATACGATCCCCAGACCTGCAGCAGGAATGAGACGATCGCGACAACGATAACCAGTAAAGCTTGCGGCAAAGGGGCAAAGAGATGCAATGCCGCTGCGATTCCGCCGATATCCGCTCCTGCCTCGATCGTGTTGCCGATGACCACTCCGACCAGCACTACACGAAGAAATGCAGGTGAGTAGTGGGTCCGGATCGCCGCAAAGAGGCCTTGGCCTGTGACTTGCCCCAACTTCGACGATAGGTAAACTACCGTCACCATCATCGGGAAAAGGTAGGGGACCGTCCAGAGAAAGGTGTAACCGGACGATGCACCGGCCTGCGAATATGTGCCTACGGCCGAGCAGTCATCGTCTGCGGCTCCGGTGATGATGCCCAGGCCGAAGGACCGCAAGACGTTGAACTGTTCTTGTGAGGATTGCCCGGCCGCCGGCGTGACTTTGTCTTCAGACATGCTGGCTCCGCACCGCTCGCTCTCAGCCACGCTCACTGTGCGGTGAGCGTTGAGTCTTGTTTCCAATGACGGTGGCTGACTTTGCTCGCAGCGATCGTGGCGAGGTCCTGACCGAACTGTTGATTCTTCTCAAAAAAGCTTTATCGAGGGCAGTGGCGCTGACTGCACTTGCTGGTTTGGATGCTTCTATGTGCCCGGTACGGTGGCAAGCAGCTGATGGCCACGCCGTGCCAAATGACGCCACGTCGATCATGCCGGCAGAATTATCTCGGAGTGGGATGGCGGAAGCCGGCGCGCCATATTTAGTGGAGCGACGAACGGCATTCTTGCTGAAGATCCCCGTGCGACGCTCTTCGGACACCCAAGTCAATCGCCTGTTTCAGAGTCAATTTGTGAATACATCCGGTCGTATTCGTTCCGGATGATCCTGTAGCACTGGCAGGAGGCAGCTTCCAGCCGCTTCCGATTCTTCACGCGGATCACGCCTCGGCTGTACTCAATCGCCCCGTTGGCCTGCAGTTCACCGGCCGCCTCGCTCACCGTGGCCCGGCGCACTCCCAGCATCTGACTCAGAAATTCCTGCGTTAACGAAAACTGGTCTTGGCCCACGCGGTCATGGGTCAACAGCAGCCAGCGTGCGCATCGTTGCTTATTGTTATGTGCCCGATTGCACGCCGTTCCCTGGGAGATCTGCGTCATCAACGCTTGCGTGTAGCGATGCATCACAGCTGTAAACCCGTTCGCCTTCTGAATCAGCTCACGAAATTTAGCGGCGGTCATCCGGTACGCGTCGCCTGGTACCTGCGAGAACGACGTCCCGGGCGTGGCATCGGCGCCCAGGAAAAGCGGCAGGCCGATCATGCCCTCGTTGCCCACCGTGGCCACTTCCACCATCTGCCCGTCTTCGACGTCGGCCAGCATTGATACAACGCCGTTCACCGGGAAATACACGTGCTGGATCGGCAGGTCCGGCGAATACAGTTCCTGCCTCAATGTCAGCGGAATCAACTCCAACTCGCCCATCCGTTTGGCCGCACCGTTCTGATGGAGCGCCGTCAGCAGACGGTTTTCCCCTAGCTTTATGTGTCCTTCCGCCATAGTCACCCCTTGATGGGGATGCCTTCCCGTTCAACATCTTGTGCGACAGTGCATCTTTCGTTTGCGCTATGCTGAAGTTATGTACGATACCGTGCACAACAGCGCGGACAGCAATTCACCTCTATCGCTGGTTGCACGGGAAAAGCCCTATGCCGCTTTCGATGTTGTTGTGGTGGCTGCGTCGGCCGGTGGTCTTCGGCCGCTGGAGCTGTTTCTGTCCGGGCTGCCGTTCTGCTTTCCCAGTCCGGTGATTGTGGTGTTGCACCTGCCGTCGCGCCTCAGCTTTGCAAGCCGGCTGGTTGACGTGCTGCAGCGAAAGACAAAATTGCAGGTGAAATGGGCTGAGGACGGCGAGCTTCCGCGACCCGGCTTCGTATACCTGGCGCCGCAGGACAAGCTTACCGTGTTTGACCCATATGACGGTTCGCTCTCCACTACAGGCAAGCCCCTCAACGGCAGAACCAAGGCTGCCGCTGACCCGCTCTTTCGTTCCGCGGCCCGCATCTTTGGACAGCGCACGATCGGTGTTGTCCTCTCCGGCGCTCTCTCTGACGGAGCAGCAGGCGCATGGGAGATTGCCAGAATCGGAGGGCGCGTTCTTGCGCAGTCGTATTGCACCGCGGAATATGCCGATATGCCGCGCGCCGCGATGATGCGTGCCCGCATGGGTCTGGCCTTCGATCCCTGCGCCTTGGCGCACGTCGTCGTCAGCTTTGTCATGGCGCCTGGTGCCGCAGAGTGGTTCCGCGTCGGAGATATGCGGCACCTTAACGGGCCAGATTTGGCGCCGCGTCACTAGTGCTCGCACACCCTCATCCGCGAGAATCAGCCGTCCAAGTAGCCGCGATTTCTACGCGACAATCAGCTTAGGAAATTCTCCACATCGAGAATGCCTCTACGCGGAGAAGGCGGTGGCGCTACAACCCGCACCGGCACATCTGCGGCTCGCACAGCGACTGGTCTCATGGGAACGGATGCGGTCAGGACAGTTGTTGCCGGGACGACAGCTCTGGGCTGAGTGGCTCGCGTGCGACGGACCACCGGCGCCAGGACAGTGATCGCCGGCATGGTCTCTGCCGCCCGGTGCTCCCGCTGAGCTTCGCCAGTGCGCCGGCTCGATGCTGCGGAACGCGCGCGCTTCGCTGTTGGCTTGGGCGCTGACGCTTTACCTGCGAGGATGGTACGCGCCTGTTTGAGCCGAGCGATCTCGGCATCGATCTGCTTCACAATTTCTGAAATGGACATCACTACTCAGTGTAAAGCCGATTCAGAGCGCACATTCCGATTGCAGCGCAATCTGCGCCCAGTTGAGTGTTGCCATTAGTGGATGCTGAAAAGCCGGTCCTTCGCTTTACAACCTCGAAAGACGAGTTTAGCGTTGTGTGCTGGCAAACGTTTCCTGGCTGGCGTTGACATTCGCGAACGCGAGACAGCGGAGAGAAGTACAGGAGTCGCTCATGAATCGAGATCAGTGTTCGGACACCCGGAACGCATTGGTTCGACAGTCGCCCAAGGATGACCCATCTCTCGAACCGAGCCGTCGCGACTTTCTGGCCGCGCTCGGAGGCGCCGCGGCTCTTACCGCGCTCTCGGCTGGAAGGGTGTTTGCGCAAGCTCCGGACGGTGTTCTCAATGTCGCGCGGGTCGCAATTCCAACGAGCATGTCCATTGCGAGCGAAAACAAAATCTCTGCCCTGAATGACGGCTTCACGCCAGCGAACTCGCTGGACCGCTCTCATGCGCATTATGCAATCCGGGCCGAGCCCTCGGCCGGCAGCCGGACAAGCTGGGTGCAGTACGAATGGTCTGAGCCGGTCATCGTCAACAAAGTCGAGATCTACTGGGCTGTCGATCGCCCAACGCAAGGTGCATTCCCGGGAAGTTACGTCTATCGGCTCGTCACGCCTGAGAGTTACAGGATTCTTTATTGGAATGGAAGCGACTTCGTTCCGGTCTCGCATCCGCAAGGTCTTGGAGTGGAGCTGGACACCTTCAACGCGACGAGTTTTGCACCTGTGAAAACAAGCAAGCTACGGCTTGAAGTGCTTCCTCAACACGATCGACCGGCGGGAATACTCGAATGGAAAGTCTTCAACTATGGTCCGCTTCCGGCACTGCCGCCTGTGGTGGATGCCGGGGTGGACCGTTCCGTTGTGAGCAACGGCCGAACCTATCTTTCCGGCAAAGTCACCTGGCTCGAAGATTCCACCAGGAACAGGACCCGCTGGATCAAGACTGCCGGACCAGGAGCTGTCGTGTTCGTCGACGCGGCATCACCAATCACCACCGCGACCTTCTCTCAGGCCGGAGACTATGTGCTCGCGCTCAATGCCACGGGGAGCAAAGGCCCGGTGCACGAGATTGACGTGCATGTGGAACCGGCGCCCCCTGCCGAACGTCTCGACGTGGTCTACACACGCAGGTACTCGATCGACAGCCCGCTCTGGAATGAGCGTGCGAAGGCTCTCATCGTGAACTGGATTCCCCACTGCATCGCGATGTGCGAGCGAACAGACATTCCTGCGATGCGCGGTGATGGGGGTCTGGACAATTTCATCGAAGCGGGCAAGGCAAACCGCGGCGAACCGCATGGCAAGCATAAGGGCTATGTCTTCTCCAATGCGTGGGTACACCAGACGGTTGAGTCCATGTGCATCGCGCTTATGGTGGATCCGCAGGGCGATGTGGAGATCATCCAGGCTCAGGAACTGATGCACGCGACGTTGGAGCGTTGGATTCCCATCATTCTCGCTGCGCAGATGCCGGATGGCTACCTGCAGACGGCTTACATCCTGGCGGATCGCAAGGACTGGCCGGAGCGTTGGTCGCCGGAGCATCGCGGCAATCATGAGGGCTACGTCTCAGGCTATTTCATCGAATCCGCGATCAATCATTACACCCTGACCGATGGAAGGGATCTTCGCCTGTACAACGGCGCGAAGAAGCTGGCGGATTGCTGGGTTGCCAACATCGGGCCGGGCGAGAAGGAGTGGTTCGATGGGCACCAGGAGATGGAGCAGGCTTTGGTGCGCTTCGGCCGATTCGTGAATGATCAGGAAGGGAATCACCGCGGAGACGCGTATATTGTGCTCGCAAAGTTCCTCCTCGATTCGCGTCGTGGTGGGAACGAATACGACCAGAGCCACTTGCCGCCAGGCCAGCAGTATGAGGCCGTTGGCCACGCCGTGCGCGCCACATATTTTTACTCCGGAATGGCCGATATCGCGGCCGAGACGCACGACCGCGACTACCAGAGCGCGGTGATTTCGCTTTGGGACAACATGGTGAATAAGAAGTACTACCTGACCGGCGGTATTGGAAGCGGCGAGACATCCGAGGGCTTCGGACCGGATTACTCGCTGCGCAACGAAGCGTACTGCGAAACTTGCTCCAGCTGCGGACTTGTGTTTTTCCAATACAAGCTGAATCTCGCCTACCACGACGCGAAGTACGCCGACCTTTATGAACAAACGATGTACAACGCTCTTCTCGGGGGGCCTGCGCTCGACGGACAAAGTTATTGCTACACCAACCCGCTCATCAATACGGAGCGTGCCAAGTGGCATGTGTGCCCGTGCTGTGTGGGGAACCTATCCCGTACGCTGCTGATGATTCCGACATGGACTTACGTGAAGAGCAACGACGAGCTCTACGTGAACATGTTTGTCGGAAGCCGTATCCATGTGGGCCCGGTTGCGGGCACCAATGTTGAAGTCGTACAGAAGACGGAATACCCATGGCACGGAACGATTTCGATCACACTCAATCCTGAGCAGCCCAAGACGTTTTCCGTCTACTTGCGAGTTCCGGAGCGAACCACGAGCAAGCTCTACCATGATTCTCCTCGAGTCGGGGGCGTGAAGCGGTTTGCCGTCAATGGTCAAAAGCAGACGCCGCTCATTCGCAAGGGTTACGCGGTGGTGACGCGTGAATGGAAGGCGGGGGACCGCATCGATCTGGAATTGCCTATGGAGCCACAAAGTGTAGTAGCCGACGGCCGCATCGAAGCCGATCGGAACACGGTGGCCTTGAGATACGGACCACTCGTTTACAACGTCGAGAAAATCGACAACGGCAAGATCGACCGAAAACTAAGCAATGCGCCACTTCGCGCAGAGTGGCATCCGGACGTCCTCGGTGGTGTGATGGTGATCTCCGGCACATGGGAGGATGGCTCGCCGATGACAGCGGTTCCCAATTTTGCGCGCATGAACCGGGTAGGACCGCCGCGCGACTATCCCGGGGATGCGGAGAGCGATCTCGCGCCCGGATCGGTGCCGCCTATCGACTCGAAGGTCTGGATCTAGAGGGAGGCTGATTGGGGACGATAGATTACTATTCACTCCAGAAAACTCTATCCTCCTGATCGGTGATCCGAGCTGCACCTGCCATGAAGTTCTGCTCTCGTCGTAATACGGTGGTTCTTTGGGTTGCAGTGATCCTTGCCGTGCAGTCCGCGGTTTTCGGGCAGGCCGCGGGCGACCGTGTGGCACCGATTGTTTCCGCACTGAGAGTTCGGGAGTTCGACCGGGCATTGCAGTTGCTGCACCCGGCGCTTCAAAGCGCTCCGCACGATCCTCAGCTACTGACATTCCAAGGGTTGGCGTATTCAGGTAAAGGCGAACAGAAGTCGGCTCTGACCTCCTATCAGCGAGCCCTGAAGGCTTCTCCCAACTACCTTCCAGCTTTGGAGGGAGCAGCTCAATTGGAGTATGAAGCCGGTGGCGAGAATGCTGTTCCTCTTCTGGAACGCGTGCTCCGGCAGCGTCCGCAAGACGAGACCACTCACGCGATGCTTGCGGCACTCGCTTACAAGAGGAACGACTGCCCGGCTGCCGTAGAGCACTTTGCCCTGAGTGAACAAGCTCTCAATCCACAGCCCGACGCCCTGCAGGAATACGGTGTTTGCCTGCTGAAGCTGAAGCAAACCGATAAGGCGATCGACATCTTTCAGGGACTGCTCGCCGCGCGGCCTGATGATCCGCGCGCGCGGCGCAGGTTAACAGCCGTCCAGTTAGACGCCGGCCGGGCACAGGTTGCGCTCACGACACTGCAGCCGCTGCTGGACTCCAATCCGGATGTCAGCACGGTGCAATTGGCGGCTGCCGTCTACGAGGCGAACAAAGACACTCCCAATGCAGTCAAGGTTCTTCACGATGCCATTGTCAGGAACCCGCGCGAAACTGCTCTATACGTGGATTTTGCTGACATTGCGATGAACCATCAGTCCTTTCAGACTGGCATTGAGATGATCGATGCGGGACTGAAGCTTCAGCCTCGCGCTGCGGAACTTTACCTTGCGCGTGGCGTGCTCTATGTTCAACTTGCACAGTTTGACAAGGGCGCAGCGGATTTCGAAAAGGCCGAGCTGCTCAATCCACATCAGGGCCTGAGTGCCGCCGCACAGGCAATGATTGCTGAGGAAAGAAATCAGAGCGATCCAGATCGGGCACTCGCAACTGTGCGAGCGAAGCTTGCAAAAAGACCGAGCGAAGCATTTCTGTGGTATTTGCAGGCAGCGATCCTGTCCCAGAAGGCGCCAGAGCCTGGCTCACCCGAATTCAGAGAAGGCATAGCTTCGGCCCGAAAGGCTGTCACCCTCGATCCGTCTCTAACGGCTGCTCACAACGTGTTGTCGAAGTACTATCTGGACTCACATCAGTACTCTGCTGCCGCTCAGGAATGCCGGAAAGTCCTCGAACAAGCGCCCACCGACCAGACCGCTCTCTACCATCTCGTGCTGGCACTTCGAAAGACGAATCAGCAGGCTGAAATTCCAGAATTGCTCAAGCGGCTTGCCAAAGCGCGCCAAGACGCAACCATGCAAGAGGCTGAGCGAAACCGCTTCAAGCTCGTCATCTCATCACCCAGTTCGAAGTAGTCTCCGAAACGGTTCCAAATTGAGGCGCTTTACTCGGTCCGAACTCCAGGCAATAATGGAGAGCTTTACTCTGGACCCTGATGACCTTTACCCGTCGTTCCTTTGTTCTCATGTCCGTGTGCGCTTCAGCCCAACAACTTGTTGGTCAGGCTCAGCAGGGAATTGCTACCCGCGAAGTCAAAGCTCAGCCGAAGCCGGCTCCCTCCGGGAGACCGTTCAATGCACACTTTGCGGACGTCGCGCTGGAAGCCAATCTGCGAGCTCCCGTTATCTACGGAGGAGTGGATTCGAAGAAATACATTCTCGAAGCCAACGGCTGCGGGTGTGCGTTCATTGACTACGACAACGACGGTTGGATGGACATCTTTCTACTCTCCGGCACACGTCTTGGCGGTGATCCACCGGAAGCCACCAATCGTCTCTATAAGAACAATCGTGATGGCACATTTACCGACGTCACGGAGAAGGCGGGGCTGAAAGCAGCTGGCTGGGCAAACGGAGTCTGCGTCGCTGACTACGACAATGACGGTTACGACGACATCTTCTGCACTTACTTCGGTCAGAATCGTCTCTACCGCAACAACTGCGACGGAACGTTCACCGACATCACGAAGCAGTCCGGGCTGTGGGATCCCGGGCCGCCACGTTGGGGCGCCGGCTGCGCCTGGGTCGACTACAACCGGGACGGCCACCTTGATCTCTTCGTCTCCAATTACATCCGCTTCTCCATCGAACACGCGCCCATTCCGGGCGCAAACTCCACCTGCAACTGGAAGGGCGTCCCAGTTAACTGCGGGCCCCGCGGCCTCCCCACTGGTAGGCACGTGCTTTATCGCAACAATGGGGACGGAACATTCACGGATGTCACCAAACAGGCGGGCATCGCAGGCGCAACCGAGAGCTACGGAATGACCGTCGTTGCGGCCGACTTCGATGAAGACGGTTGGCCCGACATCTTCGTCGCATGCGATTCAACACCCAGTCTGTTGTTCATGAACAATCATGACGGGACATTCCGCGAGGAGGGAGTCGCGCGCGGAGTCGCGCTGAGCGACGACGGCAATGAACAAGCCGGAATGGGTGTAGGCATCGGAGACTACAATCTCGACGGCCATCTCGATCTCTTCAAAACCCATTTCGTCGGTGACACCTGCGGCCTGTATCGCAACGATGGCACCGGCAATTTCGATGATGTTACCCGCGCCGCAAAAGTCGGCGTGGAAACCCGCTACACCAGTTGGGGTGCAGGTATCGTTGATCTCGACAACGATGGATTGCCCGACGTGTTTTTTGTCACCGGCAGCGTCTATCCTGAGGTCGAGCGTAAGCTCCCGCAGTATCCCTACAAGACACCGCGCGTTCTCTTCCGCAATCTCGGAGAAGGCACCTTCGAAGAAATCGAAATGCAGGCGGGCGAGGGGATCAGTACCCCTCACGGCAGCCGCGGTTGCGCCTTCGGCGACTTCGACAATGACGGCGATATGGACATTCTCATCGTCAATATGAACGAGCCCCCATCGCTTCTGCGTAATGACCAACGGGTCAAGCGGAACTGGCTCAAGGTCAAGCTCGAGGGAGTCAAGTCCAACCGCGGCGCTATCGGAGCGCGCGTCCTGGCTCACTATGGCGGCAAAGTTCAAGCTCAGGCTGTCCTTAGCCAATCCAGTTATTACTCCTGCAATGATCCCCGACTTCACTTCGGCCTCGGAGCCGTGACCCAGGTCGATGTAGATGTCCTTTGGCCCAGCGGACTGCGCGAGCAATACCGGAAGGTCTCCGCGAATCAGCTGATAACAATCCGTGAGGGACAGGGCATCGTTCCAAACAGAGGTTGGGCGCGTTAAGCCAAATGGCAGGCTCTGAGTAGTAGTCCAGGATCAACCGAAAGGCCCTTGACAGAAAGCTCTTGACAGCCGTCGTGCGCTGGAATTACAAAGCTTCTCAACGGTTAGCAAACGTTTTCCGAGGCCAATGACAAACACTAGCCGCTAATCTGCAAATTCATCGGAGGGATCCATGCCACGACGCAGGATGTCCCGTTTGATCGCTATGCTGTGCGGCCTTCTCGCAGTCTCCGTTGTTCCATGCTTCGCCCAGTTCACCGCCAGTATTCAGGGCGTTGTCCACGACCAGTCGGGCGCCGATGTTTCAAAAGCCTCCGTGGAACTGGTCAACATTGCGACAGGCACCAGCGAGGTTGCCACTTCGGATGCCTCTGGCAACTATCGGTTTGTAAGTCTCGCTCCGGGAAACTACAGGATTACCGTCCAGGCGCCAGGCTTCTCCAAGGCTGAGGCATCAGTCACACTGCTCACCGAGCAGAATCTCAACGTTCCTCTCGCACTGAAGATCGGTTCTGCCTCGGAATCGATCACTGTCACCACCGAAGCTCCCATCCTCGACACCGCCGACAGCCGTACACAGCTGACCCTCCAGAATCAGGCCGTCGCGCAGTTGCCGATCATCGGCCGCAACCTTGTCACCCTCGTGACCATGGCTCCCGGCGTCTCAGGCCTGGGCACCAGCACATCCGGAAGTCCGGCCTCGGGCGTAGATAACTACTCCACCGAAGAGCAGGTGGATGCCAGCGCCAATGGCCAGGGCCAGAATAACAATCAGTACGTCGTCGACGGCCTCGACGTCACCAGCGGAATTCGCCAGGGCGTGTTGAATCTCACCCCGCAGCCCGAATCCATCCAGGAAACCGCCATACAGGTCAACACTTTCTCTGTAGAACACAGTCGCGCCGCCGGGCTCCAGACAATCTTCACTACCCGGTCTGGAACCGACCAGTTTCATGGCGTCGTATCCGACTGGTTTAACTACCAGGGCATGTTCGCGAACCAGCATTTCGTGACGTCCAAGGACAATCCATACAAGCCATTCCACTCCAATAACATGGACTTCGCCATTGGCGGCCCGATAGTTCCTCACCACAACAGCTTCTTTTATTTCGCGGTTGAGCCATTACGCTCTTCTGCAAGTGCGGGCGGATTGGTCACCTTTGCGGATCCTCAATTCATCGCCTTCGCTCAGGCCAATTATCCAAACACTGTTGGAAGCAAAGTGCTCAGCACGTATGTCCCGTCCGGCGTCGGAGCCATCACCGTTCAACAAACAGCGCAGGACGTCTTTGGCTCGGGCTGCGGTCAGAACGGCGTGCCTTGCAATCTGGCAATGATCGACCAGGGATCCTTCGGAGCCACGCAAATTCGCAATGGCACCCAGTACTTTGCCCGCATCGACCAGGGGTTCAAGAAGGAGCGTATCTACGTCAGCCTTTACCGAACGCTTCTCCAAACCGGCGCGGCCTCGCCAATGCCGCAATTCTCAGCTTTGAATAACACCTGGCAGGTGGCCGGCCAGGCCGCCTGGACTCACCCCTTTTCCTCCAACACGCTGAATGAACTCACTGCCGGTCAGAGCCGTGTTGAGGGCACTCTCGGCAGCGGGGCCAAGGACTACACGGTGCCGTCCATCTCGGTGAACGGAATCAACGCCGATGGCGGCATGGCTTACGGCGTAGGGTTCGCGCAAGGCGACTTCATTCAGCACAACTACCACTGGCGCGACGTGCTGACCCACGTTCGCGGCACGCACACGCTCAAGTTCGGATACGAGGGCTGGTATGGAGACGACGTGGAACCCTTCCAGGGCCCGTATTCTCAGCCCAAATTCGCGTTCGATAACCTGCTCAAACTGGCCCAGGATGCACCGACCAACGAAAACGGCGTCATGTACAACCCGCAAACCGGCACCCAGCAGCTTTGGGATTGGGATGCCGCCGCCCGAACCTTCGGCTTGTTTGTGGAGGACACCTGGAAAGCAAGGAAGAACCTCACGCTGACGCTCGGCCTGCGTTATGACGACAGCGGCAATCCCTGGTCCAAGAGCGCGACGACCGTGTTCGGAAACTTTTATCTCGGCACGGGAGACACCCGGCAGCAGCAGGTTGCCAACGGGTATGCCAAAGCCACGCACAACGCGCTGCTGCATTCCGTTAACAACCTCTACAGTCCGCGAATCGGAGTCGCGTGGGATCCCACGGGCAATGGTCAGTGGGCGGTTCGTGGCGGATTCGGGATCTATAGAAACTGGCTGACATCCGCCAACGTGCAGGAGGAATTCCGCGGTAGCCCCCCGGGCCTGGTTTCGCCCGTGTTCTTCGCGGGCTCCGCCAATCCACCAATCTTCGGCCTTGGAACGGGCTCCAAGCCGCCGTACGGGTTCACGTTTCCGACCTTCCCTGGCGGGTTGAACGCGCAAGGCGGACTCACCGGCGCCAACTTCGCCATCGGCGGCATTAATCCGCTGCTGAAATCGCCCACGGCGAACATTTGGTCGATCAGTGTGGAACGCCAGATCACGAGGGTATTGGCGGCCACCATTGGATACAGCGGATCGCATTCCTACGACATAGCGAGCAATGGAAACGCGATTGGCCTTGTTTCCTACGGCGTGGACATCAACGTTTTACCGGGAGATCTGATCGCCCATGAGAGCATCTCACCTACCCGGCTCAACCCCAGCTTCGGCTCAATTACCTACGTCGAAAATGACCGCTACGCCAACTACAACGGTGTGTACTTTGATCTTAGAGGGCGCTTCTCGCGCGGGTTCGTCGATGCTTCCTACACCCGGTCCAGTTCAAAGGACGATGCCCTTGCCTATCCCACCCCTGATAACCCAGGGCAGTACTATGGGCCATCAATTTTCGATGTGCCAAATCGATTCTCACTCAGCTGGAACTACGAACTGAAAGGCTTGAATGAGGGCAAGGGAGCGATTGGCTACGCCACGGGAGGCTGGGGCCTTAGCGGTACCACCATCTTCCAGTCGGGCTATCCGTTAACGGCAGACAACACCAACTCCTACATTCCGGTCTGTCAGAACACGGCCACCACGGCTGCTTCATGTCCCTCGGTCGCGAATCCGGCCATCGGGTATGCGCCTGGAAGCGGCGACTACAACGCTGATGGCAACAACCTCGACTATCCCGATGCCCTCAGTTACAAACAGTCGACCGACAACAAAGCCTGGCTCTCCGGGGCCATTCCAAAGTCGAATTTCGCGGTCCCCTCCTTCGGCAATGAAGGCAATGAAAAGGCCATGCAGTTCCGCGGTCCGAACTTCTTCGAGACCAACGTCAACGTCTACAAGAACATTCCTTTTGGTGAACGATTCAATTTCCAGCTCCGGTTCGAATTCTTCAACCTTTTCAACCGGGCGAACTATGCAAACGTCGACTACAACATCCCTGACGGCAACTTTGGTGCAGCTACCGGATCACACGAGCCGAGGTTCTGGCAGGTGGGAGGACGACTCTCCTTCTGAACTCGCATCCGATCCATAGCATTCACTTCGCGACCGGCGTGCTTCTATGTCCAGGAGAAGGAAATGGCCCTGGAAGTCTCTTTGCTGAGTTGCGGCCACCGTTACGCACTTCAGTCCGCGTGAGGGCGACTACGTCGCGGTCTTGAGCCCAGGGTAATGTTCGTGTTCCAGATTCGAGTTTCGAACTGTTTGCTCTCTTATGAAAGAAGTGCGAATGAGTCGCCAGTTGCATATCGCATACACGGCCAAGGGCGAGAACAACAACCCCAACATCCCTTTGTGCAACGATAGGCTGAAAAGCAGAAAGAGGACGACAGAGCAGAGTCCCGCGAGCTTTTGAGACCGCTGAAAACCATTCGCCAGGACATAGAGCGTTGGCACTGCGGCAAATGCGATGTCGTAATGGATCAATCTTGGTGTTGCCAGAACGCACAGTACCAGAGTTGCCGAAATCCACGCGGGGTCATCTCGATGCGAACGGGTGATCCACATGCACAACGCAAAAACGGCAATCACGAAAAAATGCAGGAATAAAGATATTTGCGGTTGGTGAAAGAGAGAAGGGATGCCAACCCCCATGTCTCCATGAGTAACAAGCTGAGAGTGAACGGCCGTCTCGAACTCTTTGAAAAGTTGGGGAGCCACTGCCCGTTGCACTGCAAACGTCGCCGCTACCGAAGCAAAAGTGAGAGCGGACCCAATCCAGCCGGCGCCCCATAGTAGAGGCAGTAACAAAAAGCAAAGCATCTGCGGCTTTACCGAAGCAGACAGCAATACGGCGACGTAATAGGTCAACCACCTGGAAGATCGGATACCTCGCAGTCCGGACAACAGGAGAACCGCGTACAGAATGTTTGCCAGGTTCCCCCCCATCATGGATTCCTCTCCGGGGAATGTCGGCGTCAGCGCGAATACCAGATAGCACCATGTCGTCGCCCATGTTCCCTGCAGATACCTGGATATCAGGTAGGGAATAGAAAGAAGGCTGCCTGCATTCACAATCAGGTAGAGATACCATCCGAAGTTCCCGAGGTAGGGAACTAGGAGGAACCACGGCGGATAAACGAATCTAAGGGTGGCGTTTTCCAGATAGGGGTCGCCACCGTGATGGCGGGTAGTCAGGGCGCGGGAGTATACGTGGGCGTCTACGAGGGCATTGCCGGGCCGGAAGTGCCAGCAGATAGCGAGGAAGAGAAGTATCGCAAGGGCGGTGCCGATTCGCGTTCGTAAGACTGTTCTAGACATCCCCGGGCTCATACGCGACCCTCTTTTGCTTCCGCGCCTCAGCAATTGGACGACATGTTTACAGATGGGCTAGAGGCTTAAGTGCCGTTTCGGGCTCGCGGATTCTAAGTCCCAAACCCGCGAGTTTGCAGGAAACTGAAAGTCACTGCAACTAGCCGCATAAGCCTAATGGACAGCAAGATGAGGACGATTCATCAACCGCAACTTGCCGTAAGATACTGCATCGATTACCGGGACCAACATGCACCAAATCACGCATCGGATTTGGTAGGGAACTCCGCCCTGCCCGAGGCCCGTCGGAGCCGCCCCCGGTTCCGCCGCCGGGTCTGCGTGTTCAGGGAGAATAAGGTCGCAGGGATAGAATCGGCGATGCAACGAAGTGGGGAGAACGGGATGACGCTAACGGGTCGCGCCGTATAGCGCCCAGCTGATCGCCATGGATCTCGAGCAGCTCTGGACGCGCGGCCGCATAACATCCAGAGGCCGGGGGATCGCTGGATGGACGGGCTGGACTCGATAGCGTAAACGACTGACTCGTTAATGCAGAAATGGCCACGGACTATGCCGTGGCTTTTGTATGCATCTCATCGTGTAGAGAGGCTCAGATGGATCTGGACGATGAAGACGATGAGGGCGCAATTGGAGCGGAGAAATCACCGCTCAATGTCGGGCGATTCGTCCTGATGCTTCTGCTCGGCATCATTATTGCCCTAGGACTGGTGTTGCTGTATCTACACTTCCACGCGCCGGTCATTCAAGATCACTGAGGGGTCGGAACCGGTATACTTTCCATCTCACCAAATCCGACGCGACCCACTATAGCTTCCCGTAATCGATGCGCAGCAGATTCCTTCTGTTCGGCACAAGCCGGAGGTGGCTGCTGCCTGGCCGCACCTCCGAATCTGATCCCGGTGCCTCCTCATCTGCTCTTCTGTCGCTCCCAGATACCAAATCGTCTTCTCCAGCGTCTCAGCCGATTGGAACTTGGTTCAGGATCCTAGCGTCGTCTTGCAATGGATAGGGAGAACGTGGGCGGCGGTACCGCTTTGCGTGAAGCACACGATGATTTCGCACGGCTCCGTCACTCTCTGAATCGACATCTTGCGCAGATTGCCGAGCGGATTCATCGATCCGCAGAGCGAGCAGACAGCGCCGCCATCTCTCAGGGTGAAGTGGTTCGGGCCGGTGCGCCCATGGCAGGTCCAGCAGACCAGACAGTCCATTCACCCTTCCGATCCAGCCTACGGATCGCACATGAGTCAACGCATACGATGAACGGTGGCAAGCAAGCTGCTCAAAGCTCTTCATCTTCAGCTAAAACGAGTGAAAATGGCAAAAGAGCCGCATAAACACTGGTGCCCGGAGGGAGACTTGAACTCCCACAGCCGTTTCCGGCCCGCGGATTTTAAGTCCGCTGCGTCTGCCGATTTCGCCATCCGGGCTTGCTGCTCCCATCGTATCGGAACTCTCGCGTTCCGCATCGCTGTTGTACTCTGTGGCTGCCATGCCGCCGCGGAATAGAACGACCGAGAGGCCGAAGACCGCGCGTCGATTTCGTTTGTGGCTGCCGTTTCAAATCGCGCTATGCGTCGTCCTTGTCCTGGCGAGTCTCACAGGCATAGTGCTCACGGCCCAGGAAGCCGATACTTCGCCGGAACTCTTCTCCGCGGTAATGCAGCGCGTTTCCGTGCAGCCGGAGTTTCGCGAGCGCGTGCTTGAGGGCATTCGCGAGGTGCCGAAAGCCGGCGAGTTTCTTTCGCCCGATCTCGTAGACCGGCTGCGCGTGCTCATCCTCGGCAAGGAGTGGCAGCGCGTCGATCACTTTCCCGCGTTGACCATCTTTGCGTTGAACAAGAGCGTCGATGCGGCCGCGCGGCTGGCAGGGAACTCAGCAAAACCTCTCGCCCCTTCCGATCTCCTGGACACCGCCGAGTATTCGCTCGGGCAGGCGGAGACCATCGGCCTCGATCATCCTGCGACGACGCCCAGCTACGCCGACGATCCGGAAACCGCGCGACGGCAGGTCGGGTTCAACCTGACGATGGGCGATGGCCCCGATCCTGCACTGGCGCCGATGCACGCGGCCAGCCGCCAGCTTGCCGCCGTGCTGAATCGGCTCGCCATGAATGGCCCGGAAAAGCCGCAGGCCGCCGCCGTACTGGACGGGAAAAACTTCACGGATGGTGGCTCACTCCTGGGTGAGCTTGCAGCGAGCGGCCATCAGGTCTCCATCACCGACGACGTGTATTTCGCGAATTTCGGCCATCTGCACGATGGCGCGCGCGAGGTGATGATGCCGTTCTGGATCGACACACAGATCGCCGTACCCGCCAGCCGCCGGGCGCTCCTGCTGCCGGTCAGCCACTCTGAGCAGGAGTTGCACGTCCGCGGGCCGAAGTGGAACGCAGATGTCAGCTTCTACTACGGGATCGACGGCAAGGCAGAATTCCGCACCATGGATTCGCTCAACCAGAGCTGGGTGATGCATCGCGTTCTCCACAGCTACACGGATGCCGGTCAGCAACGTCACATCTTGCAGTTGTTGAGTGCGGCCGCGCGCGTCTATTACGGCGTGCGCATGGCTCACCCGGAGCTGCCCTTCGGGGGCTATTACCGGCTCGGCGTTTGCCAGGATGTGAGTGCAGTCGTGGAAACGGTCCTCCAGGAAAGGACCGTGCTGTTTCCCATCACGCACGATCGCGCATACTTCCGGCAGAGTAATCGTGCCGATCCGCGAGACCAGGAATTTCTCCTCGCGTTTGCCGCTCTGCCATCAGACCGCGGCTCCGGAATGCCCCCTGTGGACCGCGTTCTGGGCGCCGTGCCGACTACGGATTACAACGCGATTCTCATCCCCGGGCTGGGCGGCGATCTCCAGCGGGTCGAAGTGGCACGCTCTCTCGGCCTGACCACGCGGACCTATCCGCTGCTGACCGCGCTTGCAGTTTTCGTCGTTTTCTTGGCGCTGCTGCTCGCGGGATGGCGGCTCCTGCGCCGGCGTCGCCGTCCCCGAACAGCCGTTACTTAGGCTGCGAGGGCGGTGTGGTTGACTGCGGTGCAGCGGACTGCGGCGGAGTGGCCGGTTGCTCCGCCGGGGGAGGCGCGGGCGGCTCCGGGGGCACTGGCGTATCGCTTGCGGAAATCAATTCAATATCGAAGATCAGATCGCTCTTTGGCGGGATCACCGGCGGCCTGCCCCGCTCCCCATAGGCGAGCTGGTAGGGGATAAACAGGCGGCGCTTTCCGCCAACATGCATGCCGCCAAAGCCGCCGTCCCATCCGGGAATCACGCGGTGCGCGCCTTGTTGAAAAGTAAACGGCTCGTTGCGATCGAGCGATGAATCGAATTTCGTTCCATCGGATGCCAGCCAGCCGGTGTAGTGCACCGTATAAAACTGTTCCGGCTGCGCTACTGCTCCTTCGCCCGGCTTGATATCGATATAGCGAAGGGCAAACGCCGATTCCACTTTGCCGGTTGCCGGTGGAATGCCCGCAGGAGTAGGCGGCAGGGGATTCGGAACCGGACAGGGAGCCGCGGCACGTCTATGCGTTGTTGTGGTGGTCGTGTGATGCGTCGGCTGTTGCGCCGGCGAAGTAACCGCACAGAGTGCAATAAGAGGCAAAGCCAGACTGGCGATCTTCATTTAAGTCTCCGCATTTGTGTGCATCTGAAGTCGTAGATCAGGAGTGATGTTACCTGTTCCATTGCGGGAAACTTGTTCTTTAGTGGTATGCCCAAAGGCACGTATTTCCATCGATACTCTGACTCACGTCAGTTAATAAGGAGCGCGAGATGGAGAACGGATCCACTATCTTTCAACAGGCAAGGCAGTTGGTTGCCGACGCAGATCGCAAGCTTGAAGAATTGGAGCACCGCTTCAACGAGGCCTTCGAGTTCTCCCGCGAAGAGCGCGACGAGCTCGCCCCGCGCGCCTCTGACGAATACGCCAACTGGACGATGGAGCTGGCGCCAAAAAGCCTCAGGGCCATCTTTTTGCTGTCGCCCAAAACGGGACGCGAGTGGTCGCTGGAAGTGATGGATCCGGAGCACGGCATGCGCAGCCTCGGCCTCTTCCGCGGCGGTGACAACGGCGTGGGTGGATCGCGCCGGCTGCGTGCAGCCCGCGTGGTCAGTGCGATTGGAAGCTGGGTGGAGAAGTCCGCACAGATGCCGATGCCCTCGCAGCAGACGGTTTCCAACTCGCGCAAGGAATCGCATATGCGCGGCGAAGCGAAACCGATCGAAGTCAAGGCGGACCTTCCCCCGCGTGACCAGATGCCGATGCCTGCAGCGCCGCGCTGGCTTGACATGCTGCCCGATGCGCAGGGCTTGCCGCCGGCCGATGCAGCAGTCGCAAAGAAGAACAATGCGCAGGTCGGCTTCGGCCTGGGCCGCATCTTCGGCGGCCGCGACGGAATGGCTGAGCAAGCGTAAACCGCATCTAATCGACGTTAAGGCAGAGGGTGGGGGCCAAAAGCTCCCACCCTTTCTGCGTTTACGCGGCAGGCCCTTTGACGACGCTCGCCTGTAAGGTTCATCGTTATGGGTTGGAGGGTCGTTTAGGAGCTGACGATATGGACGCGACCATCACCTTCACATTGAACGGAAAATCGCAAACCGTCGGCACCGATGCGGAGCGCCCGCTGTTGGATGTACTGCGCGAGGACCTTCACCTGACCGGAGCGAAGTACGGATGCGGGGAAGGGGAGTGCCGCGCTTGTACCGTGCTGCTGAACGATGAGCCGACACCATCCTGCCTGACGCCGATCGCCAACGTAGATAAGCAGACGGTGATTACCATCGAAGGGCTCGCGCATGGTGAAAAGCTGCATCCGGTGCAGGAGGCTTTTCTTGCGGAGAGCGCCTTCCAGTGCGGCTATTGCACGGCGGGCATGATCCTGGGCCTCGCCGGTGTGATGAAGAAAAACCCGGCCGCGGGCGAATCGGAATATCGGGCCGAGTTGCAGAAGCATATCTGTCGCTGCGGCGATTACCCGCAGTACGCCAACATCGCTCGCCGGCTGGCGGCGATGCCGCCAGCTGAGAAGGGGCGCATATGACGACGGCTTCCACGGATGATCCGTCTGTGCCGCTGAATGACGTGCAGCCCACGCTCGAATACGCCGCCTACGATTTCGGACTGAGCCGCCGCACCTTTGTAAAGACGCTTGGGGCAGGGCTCGTCATCGCGGTTTCGCCCCATGCGCTCTCGCAATCGCAGGAGAGCGGCCAGCGGACCCGGAACACCTTCCTTGGAAGCGGTGCGAGCAATCTGGGCGCGCGCATCCACCTGGGCGAGGATGGCACCATCACCGTGCTGTGCGGCAAGGTCGAAGCCGGCCAGGGTGCGCGGGCCGAGCTCACGCAGGCCGCAGCAGAGGAGCTTCGCGTTCCGGTCGGCCGAGTGCAGATGATTCTGGCCGACACCGGCATGGTTCCGGACGATGGCATGACCGCTGGCAGCGGCTCTACCCCGCGGACGGTTCCAGCAGTGCGGCGAGGCGCCGCCGCGGCGCGAAAGCTGCTGGTCGAGTTTGCCTGCGGTCAATGGCAGGTGCAACCCGCCGCGGTGGAGATGCAGGACGGGCGCGTGATCGATGCCGCCGGCCGACGCTCATGCGGCTACGCCGATCTGGCCAAAAGCGCCAGTCTGGTCAGGTTTTCCGAGCAAGCCATTCCAGCAGACATGGCGTTGACACCCGTCAAGGAATGGAAGGTGATGGGGACTCCAGTCCCGCGTCCTGCGGGACACGAAATCGTCACCGGCGCACACCACTATCCGTCGGATATCGCCCGCCCAGGCATGCTCTACGGCAAAATTCTTCGCCCTCCCGCCTACGACGCGAAGCTGCTTTCCATCGATGTCTCGCCTGCCAAAGCGATGACTGGCGTGGTCGTAGTCCACGATGGTGGATTCGTCGGCGTGGCCGCTCCGCACAGCTTCCGCGCGGACCGCGCCCTCGGCGCCGTCGCCGCCACCGCCAAATGGCAGACCGTACCGCAGCCCTCAAGCGAGAATCTCTACGACTATCTTCGCCGGAATGCTGAAGGCGGCGTGCCGCGTAGTCCGTTCGCCGCCGAACTCAACGGCTCGAAGGCGCTCAGCCGCACCTATCACGTGCCCTATATCCAGCACGCGCCGCTGGAGCCCCGCGCGGCCGTTGCCGAATGGCAGGAGAACCGGCTGACGGTCTGGACCGGTTCACAAAATCCCTTTGGCATACGCGATGAGCTTGCTCGCGCCTTCCACATACCGGAAGACCAGATCCGTGTCATCATTCCCGACTTCGGCGCAGCTTTTGGCGGCAAACACACCGGCGAATATGCAGTGGAAGCGGCACGCCTCGCCCGGGCCGCAGGCAAGCCGGTGTCGCTACGCTGGACGCGCGAAGAAGAGTTCACCTGGGCCTATTTCCGCCCCGCCGCGGTCATCGACGCGCAAGCCAGCCTGGATGCGCAGGGCAAGATCGCCACCTGGCACTTCATCAACATCAACTCCGGCCCGAATGCGGTAGACACGCCGTACGCCATCGCAAAAAAGGACTGCCAGTTCGTGCATTCCAAACCTCCGTTGCGCCACGGCTCCTATCGCGGGCTGGCCGCGACCGCGAACAACTTCGCGCGCGAGGTCTTCATGGATGAGCTCGCCGCGCTTGCCGCCGCCGATCCACTGGAGTTTCGCCGCGCACACCTTGACGACCAGCGCCTGCGCGCCGTGCTGGATACGGCTGCGGCGCACTTCGGGTGGCAGAAGGATGCAGGCAAGCGACGCTCCGACACGGCCATCGGGCTTGCCTGCGGCACAGAAAAAGGCTCCTACGTCGCCGCGTGTGTGGAGATAGAGATTGACCAGAGCAAGAAGGAGATCCATGGCCGCCGCCTGTGTCAGGCTTTCGAGTGTGGCGCCATCGTGAATCCGGCAAATCTTCGCTCGCAGGTGCAGGGCGCCATCATCATGGGGCTTGGCGCCGCACTGCGGGAGCAGATCCAGTTCGAGAACGGAAAAATCATGAATGCGTCCTTCGGAGAGTACCGGGTGCCGCGGCTGGATGACATGCCCGAGCTGGACATTCAAATGGTAAATCGACCGGATCTGCCGTCCGCCGGCGCGGGCGAGACGCCAATCATCGCCGTCGCGCCGGCCATTGCCAACGCGGTCTTCAGAGCCACCGGCAAGAGCGTCAGCGCACTGCCGGTCCGCGTCTGAGCACGCTCACTTTCATCGAAGAGAAGACCCGGCGTACAATCAGCCCTTTCGAGCTTGCTGCATTCACTGCTGTGAGTGCGGGCGACGATTGGGAGGAAGCGATGGACAGGAGACTACGCGCAACGGCCTTGGCGTTGTTGGGAACGGCGTGTTTGCTGGGCACCACCAGCTGCGCCAAACATAGCTATTCCGATCAGTACTATCTGGTCGCAACGAACATCAAGCTGCCTTACTGGCAGACCGCAAATAACGGCCTGATGAAAGCAGCCAATCAGTATGGCGTGAAGGCCGAAATGCGCGGCCCGGATACCTTCGACCCGCAGGGCGAGGTTCAGGAGTTCGAGACTGTGATCGCGCGCAAGCCGGCCGGCATTCTGGTGTCCGTCGCGGACCCGGCGCTGATGCAACCGGAAATTGACAAGGCCATAGCCGCCAACATCCCAGTCATCACCATTGACTCCGATTCTCCGAATAGTCATCGGCTTTACTTCATCGGCACCAACAACCTGCAGGCAGGCCGTCTTGGCGGTGAGCGCGTCGTCGCGAAGCTCCACGGCAAAGGCAATGTCGTCTTCTTCACCATGCCCGGCCAGCCGAATCTCGACGAGCGCCTGAAGGGCTACAAAGACGCTTTTTCCAGCAGCCCTGGCATCAACATCATCCAGATCGTCAACATCAAGGGCGACTCCGGCAACGCCTTCGACAATACGCAGTCCATGGTCGCTAAGACGGGCAAGGACAAGGTGGATGCGTTCATCTGCCTCGAAGCCTCCGCCGGCAAGGACGTTGCCGAAGCACTGAAGCGAGCCAACGCCAAGGACCGCGAGTTGGTGGCCATGGACGTGGACGAGGCGACACTGAACCTGGTAAAGGAAGGCGTGATCGACGCGACCGTCGGCCAGAAGCCCTTCACCATGGCCTACTACGGCATGAAGCAGGTAGTGGAGCTGCACGAGAATCCGCTGAAGCAGTTAGACAAGGACTACGAGACCGACTCCTTCTCACCCGTGCCCGCCTTCGTCGATACCGGCACCACACTGGTCGACAAGAACAACGTCGATCTCTTCCTCCGTGCACGGCAGGAAGCTGCCCAGTAGCAGAGGATGATTGGATGGAATGAAGAGACCTGCCCTCTGCGGCAGGTCTCCTCGTTTGCGCTCGAGGTCTATTCCGGTTCTTTCACGTAAAACCCATCCGGCGCGTCCACGGACGTGTCTTTCTGCTTGCTCTCCACCTTCAGCGAGTGAAAGCCCGGGCGCGCGCCCGTCTTGTCCGGATTGAAGGTCAGCACCGCCTGGTGAGCCAGGTCGTCCTGAATCATCGCAAAAATCGCGGCGGCATCTTCCTTCTTACTGAGTTCAAAAACCCGGCCGCCGGTCGGCGTGGCGATATCTGCCAGCACGCGTTTGCCGTCGCCTTTCACGCCCTGCTGTGGCCGCCGGCTGCCACCGCTCGGATACCCGCCTCCTGGATAGCCACCCGGATACCCTCCGGGGTACCCGCCCGGATAGCCTCCGGGATACTGGCCGGGGTAGCCACCACCCGGATATCCTCCACCAGGGTAGCCACCCGGATACCCGCCTCCAGGGTAGTCATTCGGGTCCATGGGGTCGCGCCGGCTCGGATCGCGTTCCTGATCCATCTTCTTTTGCGCCTTATCGATCTCGCCTTTCACGTAGACCGCGTAGATGATCGTCCCGGTCTTCTGTGCAGTGTCGATGGCCGTGCGCAGCGATTCCTTGCTGCCCTGATCGATCCCGTTGGCGAAGAGCACCAGCACCTTGCGTCCGGTCTGCTTTGCGGTGATCTCGGAAGTGGCAAGATACACCGCGTCGTACAGCAGCGATTGCGCGCCAGCGTTCGAGCCGCCGGTATTCGGTTCCGGCGAATCGAGCAGGCTGGCTCCGTGCAGAACCTTGTCTTTGTCCGGCGTCAGATCCTGCAGCAGTTCCACCTCACGATCGAAGTGCACCACGAAGCCCTGTGCCTTGGCCGAGTTCATCATCGCCTGGATGAACTGCTCGCTCGCCGCCTTCTCCTCCGGCGTTGCGCCCCGCTGGCCTCGGCTGGTGTCCACCAGCAGCCCAAAGGTCAGCGGCTGCCCGGCTGCAGAAGCCAGCGTCAGAATGTTCTGCGAGGCGCCGTCTTCGGAGAGTGTCAGGGCGTCCTTGCCGGGATTGGCCACTGGCGCCCCTTTTCTATCGTGCATCAGCACCGGGACGGTCACCGTCATATTGCTCTTGGGCGCGGGGGGAGGCGCAGGAGCGGCGTCCGGCTTCGTCTGGGCGGCCAGCGGTACGGGAAGCAGGCAACAGAGCAGGGCAGTGCGCAGCATCATCGAAGAATAGACGTTCCGGAGGGAAAGATGGCTGCAATCCCGGCTTCCGTGTTACAACGGCGAAGTCCCCATTGTCATCCCATTCACGCGAGCCGCTGTCAGGCGCAAACCTGATACGCTGCAACCCTACCAAGGAGAAACAATGCCCCAAGCGGATTCAACCTCGCTGACCCGCAAGCAGTTGATCGACTATCTCAATCAGGACCTGGCGCGCGAATACCAGGCCATCATCGCCTACGTGAACTATTCGCAAGTGCTGAAGGGCGCGGCTTACATGAACATTGCCGATGAGCTTGCCGTGCATGCCGCCGAAGAGCTTACCCACGCGTTGAAGATCTCGAACTCCATTGATTACCTGGGCGGCATGCCGACCGTCGAGCCCAAGCCCGTCAAGACCTCCGAGAAGGCAGAGGAGATGCTGCGTTTCGATCTCGACAACGAAAAGGAGACGATCCGTCAGTACCGCCGGCGTCTGAAGCAGTGCGAAGAACTGAATGAGTACGCGCTCAGCGAAACCATTCGCACCATCCTCGTCGACGAGCAGGACCACCTGGTCGCGCTTGCCACCGCGTTGGGCATCGATGCTCCCGAGCCCGGCATTGCAGAACCGGGAAATGCCGGCTGACACACTTCTGTAACCCCGACTGACAACTTCTGTACTGAAGACGCGCGGCGGAAGACTCGCTCTCCCGCCGCGCGGCACCCAACAGCTGCGGTCACCCAGATCCTCGCACGCAGATGCTATGCTGTTGAAGCGCTGGAGAGATGGCCGAGTGGCTGAAGGCGCACGCTTGGAAAGCGTGTTTACTTTAACGGGTAACGTGGGTTCGAATCCCACTCTCTCCGCCACCTTCCCCTCGATTGGTCCTTGCGGATTCACTGCAAAAAGTAGATTCTCTGCTCAGTCCCCCAATCCATTTGAAGGCACGAGGAGCGTCATGAGGCTGAGGGCTTTGGCATTGGTGGTTTGTGTGCTGGGAGCAGTGACCGTAAAAGCGGACGATCTCAAATGGCAGCATGGCACGCTCACTGCCGTGGAAAGGCAGAAGATCAAAGAGGGAAGCACGACCACGCGCCATACGGACGCTTCCGCAGACGACCGCGACTTTTCTTCGAACTCACACTCGACCAAGTCCGACAACTACGAGAACTATCAGGTCTACACCATCGAGAGCGGCAACATCGTGTACGTCGGTAGCGAGCATCTGCTGTTTCCCTGGTCAAAGCCGGCGGATATCGACCTGGGGCAGCCGGTTCAATTCGCCGTGAAAAGCGGCAAGATGTATATCCTCGACAGCAGCGGAAAGCAGCATAAGGCCACGGTGACCAAGACAGCGCTGAAGAGCGCGAACTGATTCCCGCTTGGCGGCGCTTATGCAGCGGCTTCGGCTTCGATCTCCACGGTGAGCCAGTCAGGATCTTCGATCGCGTCCCCGCCTCGATACACCCACATGTCGCCGTCCTGCGTGAAGCCGTGCTGCGCGTAGGTATCCCGGCACGGCTCGTTCACAGCCGTTGCCACGTACCTGCCGGCGATCTGGCGTCCGCGTCCGGGGAACCCGGCGCTACGCTTGATGTGATTCAGCAGAGCCGTTTCCACGCCATAGCCGAAGACGCGGCAGCTCAGCACAAAAGTTGGAATCTCGATTCGGTCTGAGCGCTCCCGCGTTACTGCCACCGAAACCGTACCCATGCTGCCGAATCTATCGCGTGCCTCGACAATAAAAATTGTGTGCGCATTGCCGTCGTGCCAGCCTCGCACTTCGCCGGGAGTGGTGCGGCTGCCGCACATGTTGAACTGATTGGTGCGATTGATCAGTTCGACTACACGCTTCAGATCTCGTGCCTCGGCATGGCGGATGGTCACGCGAAACCCCAGTCGACGGAAGAGCTCGCGCTGCTCGGCCTCGGCGGCCGTTGTGTCTTCCAGGAACTGCTCGCGTTCCGCCCTCTGCTTGTAGGCCAGCGTGCGATCCAGCTCGTCCTGGTCCGGAAGAATATCCGCAGCCAGCGAAAGACGCCGCCACACGGCTGCTGATTCCGCATCGAGCGTCATCACTTCCGGCATCCTCTCCTGCACCATGGAACGCTCGTCGGCGCGGTCGTCGATGAAGAGGAAGTCCTTCGCCTTCAGGTTCAGCTCCTCCGCGATGCGGCGCATGTTCTGCACCTTTGACCTCCAGTTGATCTGACAGCAGACGAAATCATCCAGCGTGAGACCGCTGCCATCCCAGCGGACGTTCTTCGGATCATTCTTGGAATTGATCGCGAGCAGCAGCCCCTTGTTGCGTAAGCGTTTCAGTATGGCCTGCCGGTCGTGATAGTGGCTGACCTCACCTTCGCCGATGGCCCCGCTCCACAGCGTATTGTCCAGATCGCAGACGACGACCTTTTTCTTCGCTAGGAGCGCCTGCGCCAGAACCACGTCGAGATAGAGGCCGGCGATCGCCCGCCCCAATTCCGCCGGATGCTGCAGCCCCGCGTCATAGAAATGGCGTCCCAGCGCGCTTTCCCCCTGGGCGCGCAACAGACCTGCCTCATCCAGCAGGAAGAAATGCGGATAGGACTCGCGGTTCAACGCATCCATTTGCCGGGGAAGCCACCGGTTCACACCGCGGCGCGCCATTGAGCGCGTCCGTTGCGTCAGCAGGTTTTTCCCCATCTCCAAAAGGCTGCCATCGTGCCTTCGGATGCCCGTAGTGTTATGTACGAAGATCGGAGCCTCGAACAAGCTGCCCAACTGCCGCATCACGCTCAACGTGTCCGACTTTGCGCCGGCAACCACGGCATCCAGCTTTCTGCCGCTGATGAAGGCGGAGCGCAGAAAGCGCAGATGCGAATACCCAACATGGAATTCGTAACTGAAGGGGCTGAAAAAGATTACATCGAAGCCACGGCCTTCCAGACCTCGCAGATATCGCAACAGGTCAGGGATCGTCTTTGATGTGGCAAATGTCGACTCCAGCCGCAGTCCGTGCTCGAGCAAGGGCGCCGCGAGGAAGGCGACTACATCCAGATGCAGGCAGTCGCCGACAAACAGCACCCGCACCGGTCGCGTCGCGTCGCCGGCAACCACACGCGCTACGTCGTCAAGGAACGCCTGGACACGGCCGAGATCACGCGGCGTCAGCAGCGGAGCCAGGTATTCGGAGAGCGAGCGCCGGTCTTTCTCCAGGATCGCACTCCGTCGCGCTAGCCCCTGTTCTGAAGGATCCCGCCCGTCATAGCACTGTTTCAGCTTTTCGCCGATGTAGAGATCGCGATACGTGCTGTCTTCGCGTTCAAAGTAAAGCGCAAGATACTCGATGAACACACGCAGCTCGGTCTCGATAAACGACCGTCGCGCCTCCGCGTCGGCGGAATCGGCTTCCGGAAACTTATCCCAGCCAGACAAAGAGGGCAGTAGCGCCGCTGCCAATGGCGCGCGGTGATCTCTCAACGTCTGGACCAGCGGCGGACGGTTCCTGACCATACAATTTTGAGCCTACCATGCTGCGCACCCGCATAAAATGCGGGAGTCAGCTCCCTTAAACTTTCAACCGGTTACGATTTATTCATGCAGAAATCAGGCAACCTTTCCCGGCTCAGACGCGAATTGCGTGCGCTGCTCGCGCTCGCCATCCCCGTCATTTTGTCGGAGCTCGGCTGGGTCGCCATGGGCGTCGTCGATACCATCATGGTGGGCCGCCTCGGGCCTGGCGCCATCGGTGCCGTCGGCATCGCAAGCGCGTCCTACTATGCTCCGGCACTCTTCGGGATCGGCATTCTGCTCGGGCTGGATACTGTTGTCTCTCAGGCCTGGGGCCGTCGCGATTTTCACGTCTGCCATCAGTGGCTTGCACAGGGCGTCTATGTCGTCCTGGCCTACACGCCGTTCGCGATGTTGGGCATCGCAGCCGTGCCGCTGCTCTTCACCGGCTTTGGCATCAATCCCGCGGTCTCTGGAGATGCCGCTACCTACCTGCATGTCCTCAATCTCGGAACGCTTCCGCTGCTCATCTATGCGGCGTTTCGTCGTTACTTGCAGGGGGTGGGGCGCGTGCGACCCGTCACTTTCACGCTTGTCTCCGCCAATCTCATCAACTGGGGAGGGAACTGGGCGCTCATTTACGGCCATCTTGGGCTCCCGGCCATGGGGCTGAAAGGCTCAGCGGTTTCAACCTGTCTCGCTCGTGTCTACATGGCGGCTGTGCTGGTCTTCTTCGCCTGGCAGCACGAGCGCCGTCGGGGTCATCCGCTCTTCGCGCACTGGCCGAGGCCGCACTGGCAACAGCTGCGCTCTCTCATCGCGCTCGGTGCGCCTGCGGCCGGACAGATCGTTCTCGAAGTCGGAGCCTTTGGCGTCGCTACGCTCATGGCTGGCCGGCTCACTGCGGAAGCGCTCGCCGCGCATCAGATTGTCCTCAATTGCGCCAGCACCACGTTTATGGTGCCGCTCGGCATGTCCGCAGCCGCGGCAGTTGCCGTCGGTCACGCCATCGGGGCCGGCGACTTGCCCCGCGCCCGCCGCGCCGGATGGCTCGCTCTGGCCTCCGGAGCAAGCTTTATGGCGCTTGCGGCATGCGCGTTCCTGCTGCTGCCGCGTCCCATCCTGCACATCTACACGCAGGACGACACAGTTGTCGTGATGGGCACGCGGCTGCTGATGCTCGCCGCCGCGTTTCAGATCTTCGACGGTATCCAGACAGTGGCCACTGGAGCATTGCGCGGCGCAGGCGAGACCCGCCAGCCCATGTTCGTCAACCTGGGCGGCTATTGGTTCTTCGGCCTGCCGCTCGGCTATGCGCTCTGCTTCCATGCGCAGCGAGGTGTCTTCGGCATTTGGATCGGCCTCACCATCTCGCTCATCGTGATCGCGCTCTATCTGCTATGGCAGTGGTCGAGTAAGAGCCATCGCATGACCTTGCACGTGGCGGAAGCGCGGATCGGCGCAAGTACACCGTGAAGTCTGCTTGTGCTCGCAAAGTAACAAGCGCGTGATTCCAGAACCGAATGGTTATGTGAATTCTTCTTTGAGTAGCTCCGCTACTCGGCAATTCGGAAAATACCGGTGACGACCGGACTGTCTTTCTTGCCCGGAGCGGATGCAAACGCTTTGATCGTCAAAGCCGTGCCTTTCACCATGATTGGCGCGCTATAGATCGGGGAAGAATTTAGAGGCTGGGAGTTATTGATCGTGTAGTGCATGGTTGCATGAGGAGTCCCGCAGATCAATGTCACTGCCGTGTCGCCTTTCAAGAGACCAGGTGCGGCGGAAAAAGCTGGCTCTGCAGTTATGTCTGTGCCCGGATGAGTTGCCGTGACCGCTTGCACGGAATAGTTGCCGGCTGGCTTATTGTCCGAGAATAAAGATTCAAGATATGCCCGCTGAAAATCGTGAACAGGCCACCCTTGGTAGTCCTCATTCCAGTCCGCTAGCAGCGCACGTGCTTCTGTAAATGACCTCTTGAAGGCAGCTTCACGTTCGGGATCAACTGCGCCGACGAATAGGTCGATGCGAGGCGTGCCCAGGTGATCAAAAATTGTTACGTCGTAAAGTCCGGAAGAAGGCAAGGGAAGCGTGATTGCGTGGGATGTCTTCTTAAATGTCATACCGGATTGACGAGGGAATGTCCCATTCAGCGACCGCAGACTATAGGTGTACTCTCCGTTCGGCAGAGCTGCCGCCAGCCCTCCCGCTATAACTTCATTGGTGGGACCAAGTACCGCCAGTACCTCATCGCTCGGAAGCGATAGTTCGCGGTGTTCGCCGGAGTTCTGATCCTGTTCCTGGCGGCTCAGCACCTGGTGAATACGAGCCAACAGATCGACAGCAGAGGGATCCGGAGTTCGGTAAAGCTGGGGAACGCGAAAGCTGTGCGCGCAATCCTCAGCAAGATAGCACTCGTAGAGGATCCGCTGGCCGTCCGGCAACAAAATCAGGATGGAGTGGCGACCGCCCGCATCCACAGGATGCACGAGAATTCCAGGCCATATCGCGTCGCCATTAGCAATGATCCGGCCCTGAGTCTCAGCCCTCCAGCGCCCCTCCACTCGCCAGGCAATTCCGAATGCTTTTCCATCCTGCTCTTGTGGCAGGGGAGCGGCAGAAAGAGTAGCAGTCAAGAAAATGCAGCAAAAAACGATCCCTGGAGACAGGCTCACATATCTCTGGAAAGCCTTAAGTCTCAGAAAATACTTGCCAATCGTGCGCATGGCATTAGTTTGCCAGCGCTCCATATGTATGTCGATCACCGAAAACGTAACAAGTACATGCGCTGGTAACACTTAGGGTGAAACTGACGATTAGGACCTGGCAAGATTCCCAAGGGAACCTGCCAGAGGGTCGGTCATACTGGGGCCACTTTAAGCACGTTTTTGACACAGCCTTGATACATGAGTGCTTCCTTACTCATGTCCGCGTCTCTCTCCCCTGGCGGACGTAAAGGCAAGTCCATTGTCACGTGGGGTCCATTGCAATGCTTTCCAGATTTCTGCCTCGTTCTATTTCTCTGTCTGCCTTGAGATCGCTGGTTGCTGAGTTTCACATGCTGGCGGCATGTGTGCTCGTTCTAGTTACATGTGCGCCCTGCTTATCGGCGCAGACCTCGACCCCGGTGCCTGTATCGACCTGGCGCTATGACCTGACCCATGCCGGGCAGAATACGAACGAGACATTGCTGACGCCTTCGAACGTAAACGTGAGCTCGTTCGGCAAGCTGTTTTCCATGCGCGTGGACAGCACCGTCTATGCGCAGCCGCTTTATGTGCCGGGGCTGACCATGAACGATGGCCAGGTGCACAACGTTCTGATCGTGGCCACGGAGAACGACTCGATATACGCCTTTGACGCCGATTCCAACGGCGGCGCGAACGCGAAACCGATCTGGCAGATCAGTCTGCTTACCTCCGCTTACGGTGCCGGAGCAGGCGCCACCGCGGTTGATTGGCATGACAGCGGTTCGCCAGATGTGGCTCCCACTGTCGGTATCACCGGCACGCCGACCATCAATCTGGCGACGAACACGATGTATGTAGTCGGCGCCACGAAGGAGAACGGGGTCTACTACTCGCGCCTGCATGCGATCAACATCATCAGCGGAACCGAGCAGCCGAATAGCCCCGTCAACATCACGGCAAGCGTGGCGGGCACGGGGAATGGCAGCTCTGGCGGTGTGCTAGCCTTCGACCCCTTATGGGAAAACCAGCGTACTGCGCTCAACTACTACAAAGGATATGTTTACTTCGGCTTTGGCGCACACGGCGATGACGGTCCGTGGCATGGGTGGCTGTTCGCCTACGATGCAACCACACTGAAGCAGACGGCAGCGCTATGTACGACTCCCAACGGGGTAGGGGCGGGAATCTGGGCTGCGGGAGCAGGCCTGCCAATCGATGAGGACGGTCCCGGCGGCGCTGCGCGTATGTTTCTGGTCACAGGCAACGGCACGCCTAATTCGCCGACGTTTAATGCAAAGAATGGATTTGGCGAAAGTATCGTCGCCTTCGATATCTCAAACGGCAGTCTCACGCCTATCGATTCGTTTACATCGTTCAACTTCCAAACCCTGAACAACCATGACTGGGACCAGGGTTCCGGCGGCATTTTGATGGTGCCTGATAACGACGGCCCGAATCCGCACATGCTGATCCAGGCCGGCAAAGAAGGCCGCATTCTGGTGCTGAACCGGGACAACCTTGGCGGCTATGTGGCCGGCGCGAATACCAATGCGCTTCAGGAGATTCCACCCCAAATCACTGCGAACGATGGTGGCCTCATCCCGCAAAGCAAGGGATTTTGGAGCACAGCGGCCTATTGGAATGGCAACGTATATCTCTGGGCCGAAAACAATGTGCCGATGTTGTTCAAGCTCACCGACGGCGTTCTAAGTACTAAACCGGACAGCACGTCGTCGATTACATCCGCCTTCCCCGATCCCTCTTTCTCTGTCTCTTCCAGCGGAACTGAAAACGGTATCGCATGGGCGGTACGCGCGGACCAATTTAATACTCATGGACCGGCAGTTCTTTACGCCTGGGATGCCAATGATCTCACTTCTACGCTTTACGAAAGCGACACCAATTCGAAGCGTGATGCCGCTGGAGCTGCCAACAAGTTTTCCATCCCAATCGTCACCAACGGCAAGGTATACGTCGCCGCGAATGGAGAAGTAGATGTATATGGTCTGTTTAACGGAGAGCCCAACGCGGCAGCGCCCGTAGTCAGTCCGAATGGCGGGTCCTTCCAGGCAAGCCAGAATGTTCAGCTTTCCAGCGCAACGGCTTCCGCCAGCATCTATTACACGCTGGACGGTTCTACGCCCACGCCGTCATCCACGCTTTACACCGCCCCGATCACGATCAGCACCGAGACAACACTCAAGGCGCTTGCAAGCGCGCCCGGGTATGTGCAGAGCGGCGTAAGCACAGCCACATTCAGCTTCATCAGCCAGGCGCCGACGGTAGTCGCCTTGCCCGCAGGCGGATCCTATCTCACCGCTCAAACAGTCACTCTCTCCGACAGCGACACGAGCGCCAAAATCTACTACACCACCGATGGCTCGACCCCGTCTGCAAACTCCAGCCTCTATACAGGCCCGATCCAGGTAGGCGTTTCGGAAACTCTGAAGGCGATTGCCATCGATCCTGTCCTTCAAAACAGCAATATCGATGCCGAGACCTACGTTATCCAGAACGGCGGTACCTCGATTGATTTTGGAAACGGCTTTTCTTCTACGGCAGGGCTGGTTCTCAATGGCAGCACCGTAGCCAACAATGACACTCGTCTCCAGCTGACCAATGGGGGATTGAACCAGGCCGGCAGCGTATTCTGGTCTGCGCCGATCAGTATCCAAGCCTTCACTACGACCTTCGAGTTTCAGTTGTCTGACGCGCAGGGGAACGGCTTCACGTTCACCCTCCAGAATGTGGCCCCAACCGCGCTTGGTGGAAACTCCGCGGGACTTGGATATCAAGGCATCCAGAAGAGCGTCGCGGTCAAATTCAATTTCTATAACCAGCAAAATGAGGGAAGCGACTCGACAGGCATATATACCAACGGCCAGGCACCCGTTCTGCCAACTGTCGATCTGACTCCGAGCGGAATCGTCCTTGGCAGCGGCGATTCTATTCAGGCACAGGTGAATTACGACGGCACGACGCTGACTCTCAACCTGCTGGACCTGGTCACGAACAAAACATTTACCATGTCCCAAGTCATCAATATTCCCCAGGTGGTGGGCGGCAACACGGCGTATGTCGGTTTCACAGGCGGTACCGGTGGCTTGTCATCCAGTCAGAAGATTCTGACATGGACGTATGCAACAGAGGCGGTCTCCCCGGTTTTCTTCCCGGCTGCCGGCACATACACGAGTCCGCAGAGTATTTCGCTGAACAGTGCTACGCCCGATGCCGTGATCTACTACACCATCGACGGATCAAAGCCGACCGCCGCCACAACCCGATACACCGGACCGATTCAGGTCACGCAATCGGAAACCATCAATGCAGTTGCCATCAGCAAAACCTACGGCACTAGTAGCGTTGTGAACGCGGCCTATGTCATCCAGCCGATTCAGCCAGCAGGTACATTCTCGCTGAATGCGAGTCAGGCGACGCCAGTAGCTTCCGGAACGACGGCCACCTCGAATATCACGATCACTCCGGCCAACGGATTCACCGGCGTTGTCAGTCTCACTTGCGCGGTCACCGGACCATCGGGAGCAACCGACGCACCGACATGCTCAGTACGCCAGTCTATGGCAATTGGCGGCAGTTCGGCGGTGGCAGCGATGTTGACTGTGAACACGCAAGCCGGTACGACTCCTGGCACCTACACAGTGACGATTACCGGAAGCTCGGCCGGCGAACACGCCGCGACCAGCGTTCAAGTCATAGTCACGGGCCCGGCCGCTACGCCGATGTTCGCGCTCAGCGGCTCGAACGTCAGCATTCCGTCCGCAGGAGGAAACGCTGTTTCGGCGATCATGATCACACCCAGCGGTGGATTTACAGGCAGCGTTGCCCTCACTTGCGCGGTCACCGGACCATCGGGAGCAACCGACGCCCCGACATGCTCCGTAAGCCAGTCCACGGCGGTTTCCGGCAACTCGGCAGTGACCGCTACCCTTACTGTGAATACGCAATCCGGTACAACTCCCGGTACCTATACAGTCACAGTTACCGGAAGTTCGGGGGGCATTACAGCGACGACGAGCGTTCAGGTCACCCTCGCCGGTCCAACTGCCACACCGCTGTTTACACTTGGCGGTTCGAATATCAGTATCCCGTCGGCGGGAGGGAACGGCACATCGGTGATCACCATCACACCAAGCGGTGGGTTCACCGGGGCTGTTGTCCTCAGTTGTGCCGTCGCCGGACCCGCCGGCGCAGTCAATCCGCCGACATGCTCCATCAGTCAGCCGCAGGCCTTCGCAGGGATGCAGGCTGTCAGCGCGACGCTGACGGTGAGCACGAAGGGTGCAACCACCGCAATGCTCAATGGCCACAATCCCGGACCGATTGGGCTAGGTGGCGGCGTAATCGCTGCGTTGGCGCTCTTCTGTATTCCCATGCCGCGCCGTAGGTGGCACTCGATCATATGCCTGCTCTTCGCCGCCGTGATTGTTGCCGCGGTCAGCGGGTGCGGCGGCAGTAGCACGCAAGCTACAACCGCTCCACCAACTCAATCGGGTTCCACCAGCACGGCTACGACTCCCGGCACATACACTGTAACTGTGACCGGCGCGAGTGGAGGTCAGCAGGCAACAGCTACTATAGCGGTCATAGTTCAGTAGGGAAATGCTCCCGGAATTGTGACGAACCATTCAGGCCCGGCGATCTGTTCGAGCAAGTTTTCTCGAATAGATCCGCCGGGCTTTTTGCTTATTTCGCTAGTGGCAGGATCGCCGCCTTCAAACCGCCGAACCTAAGCTCAGATCACCGAGGCACTCTATGGCCCCGGTTGTGGCGCTCTCGTTTCATATTGGGAAGTTCTTCTGTAGTTTTAGATTCCACGGCGCGCAGACCCCACTTTTACTTTCCGCGGTGGGTATTTCAATAATCGGCTCTGTAATTCTTACAAGCGCGATAAAACCCACTCCTGCTTCTACTTGAGAACAGTCAAATCCGTTTGCCGGTTCGGCAAGTCCGTGTAACTATCTCCGGTAGCGTTTACAAAGATTGTTGAGTCTTACCCTTCTTTTCGTCCGCGCGGCGGTGTAGCGCGGCAATATTTGTATTGCCTGCCTGCGGTCCATCTGCTGGTTCATTCGATCGCTGATTGCAAACCAGTGGATGGGAGGTCGCTCCAACCAGACTTTAGCCGTAGAAGGGAATTCAGATGAGTATTGCCTTGAAGCTGACCGTCACGTGCTTCGCTACACTTGCATTGTCAACCGCCGCACTGGCGGGCGTCACAGTCAACAGCCCCGCCAACAATTCCGGTGTCTCCTCACCTTTCAATTTATCCGCCTCCGCCAGTACTTGCGCGTCAAAAGCTGTGGTTTCCATGGGCTTTTCATTCGACAGTAGCTCGAACGATGCCGTTGTGCACAGTCAATCGATTGACAAGTCTGTCGCGGTCAGCTCAGGCGCACATACGCTGCACGTGAAAGCGTGGGCGGGAAATGGCCTTTCATGCGTAACCGATATCAGGATCACGGTGCAGCCTGGCGCTGAGAGTGGCGGCTCCGGTGACAATGCCGATGCGGTGGTTCCTCCGAATGCCGATTCCGTAAGCAACATACAAGCGTTGAGCGGCTGGCAGACAAAACACGATACTGGTGCTTCAGGCTCTTCGAGCGGATCGACATCGATCGTTTCCACGCCCTCTCTATATGGCGGCACTCGCAAATTTGTCAGCTCGTTCTCGAGCAATGGAGACCAGAGATTCTCTGTAGTTTTCTCTGACAACACCGTCGCCACAAACTACTTCTATGACGCCTGGATCTATCTCACAAGTTCCGCAACTAAGATCGGCAACATAGAGATGGACCTCAATCAGGTCATGCCGAATGGGCAAACGGCCATGATGGGGTTCCAATGCGATGGGTATTCGGGCAACTGGGCATATAACGTGAATCTTGGAACCGCCAGCAGTTTCAAACCTCACTGGCAAAGTAAGAGCGGCACAACGTGCAATCCGCGAAATTGGACACGGAACCAATGGCATCACGTTCAGGCAAGCTTGGGACGCGACGACTCCGGCCACGTGACCTACCATTCCATCTGGCTCGACGGCACCGAGACCAAGATGAACGTCCAGGCATTCGTCGCGGACGATAATCATTGGGGTCAGGTAATCCAAACGCAATTTCAGTTAGATGGACTGGGCAGCGGGACTGTGACCGCCTATATGGATGATCTAACCATCTCGATCTGGTGAGGATCCCGTGAGGCAATCGATTCAAAAGCACTGCCACGAACTCCGGATTCAGACAGGGTTCGTGGCGGGATGGCAGTCCGGAACCCACTGCACGGCGATCAGACCAATATGACCCACGGCTGGTTCACAGATCGGTGCAGGAAAGTGCGAATGCGAAGACAAATCCGGTAACTGGAATCCAGCGTAGGCCTTAAGGTGTTTCGCTCTTATGCAAGGGTTGAGTTCCGCGTCGCAAATCATCGAGATGTCAGCTGCTTATCAAGCGCAGATTCTGTGCTGCATTTGACCTGGTGAAAGATAGCCCGTGATTACGGGCTCCTGGTCTGCGCGCCTGGTCCACAGAGTCGCTTCGCGCCCCCCACTATTTTCCTTTAACGACAACGTGCGGTCGCGCTATTATCTGCTCTCTCCCCCTCGCATCCTCCGGCCGAACGATCAGGCCATCGGTGTCCGGAGCCGCTCTGCTGCCTCCTCCTGCGCGGATGCTTCGAGACGAATCGCGCGTGTCCCCCGTCTGCGCGCATGGGCCCAGAACAACGTACCTGGACGGAGATTCCCGTGTTGACCCGGACCTTCCTTGCCTGCCTCGCCGCACTTTGTGGCGTGGTGATTCCTGCATTGGCTGCAAACAACGTAACCACATGGCGCTATGACATTGCCCGCACGGGGCAGAACCTGCAAGAGACCCAACTGACGCCCGCCAATGTGAACAGCGCGAACTTCGGCAAGCTCTATTCCTACTACGTGGATGGCTGGGTATACGCGCAGCCCTTGTACATGCCTGCCGTCAACACAACCGGCGGCACACACAATGTGCTCTTCATCGCGACGGAGAACGACAGCTTGTATGCGTTCGATGCCGACCACAACCAGCAACTCTGGCAGGTGAGCCTGATCGACGTAGCGCATGGTGCGGCTCCGGGCGCGATTGCCGTGCCGAGTGCGGACTACGGCACAGGTGATCTGCATCCGGAGATCGGAATCACCGGCACGCCAGTGATCGATCCCTCAAGCAACACGCTCTATGCCGTGGCCAAAAGCGAGGAGAACGGCACGTTTGTGCAGCGTCTGCATGCGATCGACATCACGAACGGACAGGAGAAGCCAGGCAGCCCAGTGTTAGTCCAGGGCTCGGTTGCGGGGACGGGGAAAGGCAGCGTGAGCGGAACGCTGACCTTCCAGTCGAAGTGGCAACTGCAGCGCCCCGGCCTGCTCCTTCTCAACGGGCAGATCTACATCGGACTGGGCTCGCATGGCGATCTTGGCCCGTATCATGGTTGGATTCTCGCCTACGATGCGTCCACATTGCAGCAGACCGGTGTGTTCGCCACGACTCCGAATGGCTCTGAGGCCGGCATCTGGCAGAGTGGCGCCGGGCTGGCCGCTGATACCGTCGTGAGCAGCGGACGATTGTTTGTTTCCACCGGCAATGGCACGTTCGATGCTGCGCCGCCTTACACGGGCAGTCAGGACTTCGGTGATTCCGTGGTCGACTTGCTGCTGAACAATGGCAGCATGCAGGTGATCGATGCCTGGGCGCCTTTCGATCAGGCAAGCCTCAGTAACGCGGACAAGGACCAGGGGTCGGGTGGCATACTGCTTCTTCCGGACCAGCCGGGTTCGCATGTGCACGAACTAATTCAGGTGGGGAAAAACGGCCGCATCGAGCTGCTGGACCGGGACAACCTGGGCGGCTACGACACGAGCTCCAACCAGGTGGTGCAGGAGATCTCCGGCGGCAGCGGCATGTGGAGCACGCCGGCCTACTGGAATGGCAATGTCTACCTCTGGCAAAACGGCGGTTCTCTGCAGCAGTACACGTTGAGCAATGGGCTGTTAAGCGCGGCTGCGACAGGAACCGTTACGAGCAAGTTTCCGGGTGCGAGCCCGGTGATCAGTTCCAACGGGACAAGCAACGGCATCGTGTGGGACATCGTCACGGATGCGTACGGCTCATCCGGCGCGGCCGTGTTGTATGCGCATGACGCGACTAACGTCAGCCGGCAGCTCTACGCGAGCAACCAGAACAGTCGCGACACCGCCGGGGCGGCGGTGAAATTTACGGTGCCGATGGTGGAAAACGGGCGCGTATATGTTGGTTCCAATGGCGAAGTGGACGTCTATGGTCTGCTGGCTGGCATGCCGCCCACCACGGCCCAGCCCAGGCTGAGTCCGGCTCCTGGAAGCTACCCGGTGGCGCAACAGGTGACCATCACGGACAGCACCCCGGGCGCCACGATCTACTACACGGTCGATGGCACAGTGCCGACCACCAGCTCCAATCTGTACAGCGGGCCTATTCCGATCACCGGCAACACGATAGTGCGGGCGGCGGCTTTCTCCAGTGGCCGCGACATGAGCTGGTTCGCTTTTGGGAATTACCTGATCGGCAACGGCCCGATCATCAACCTGCCTTATGGATTTGCGGGCGCCGCCGGCTTCCTGATGAATGGAAGCGCGACAAACTACGGCGACACACGAATTCATCTTGTCACCGGATTGACCTACCAGGCAGGCAGCGCTTACTGGAGCAGGCAAGTGAGTGTGCAGAACTTCACGACAGATTTCCAGTTTCAACTTGCGGGCACCCCGCCGATCGCGGACGGTATGACCTTCATCCTGCAGGCAGAGTCGCCCACAGCCCTGGGCCCCTCGGGCGGTGGGCTAGGCTACGGCGCTCCGGCACCCGGCGGTACCGGTGGCATTGCTCACTCCGTCGCGATCAAATTTGACGTCCACCAGAACGTGAACGAGGGCAACGATTCTACGGGGCTCTACGTCAATGGCGCATCGCCCACCACTCCTTCGATCGATCTAAGCAACACCGGCATCGCGCTGAGCAGCGGCGACGGCATCCAGGCGCACATCGTCTACGACGGCGCCACCCTGACCATGACGCTGAAGGACGGGGTAACCGGAGCGACATACACAACCAGCTGGCCTATCAATATTCCGCAGACGATTGGCAGCAACACAGCCTATGCGGGATTCACCGGCGGCACCGGAGGGCGAGTGTCGGACCAGAAGATTCTGAACTGGACCTACTCGGCCGCGGCGGTCCAGTCGCCGCTGGTCTACGAAGTCGAGACCCTGAGTCGTACCAGCTCCGGGCAACCCTTCGGCACCACGGCATGGAGCGGCTTCCCGGATGGTCTCGGCGCCTTCCTCAATGCAGTGGCGCCGGGAAACTTCATCACGTTCACGATCAATGTGCCGCAGGCTGGCACCTATGACCTGCATACCAACTCGAAGAACTTCAACACGCGATGCATCTGGCAGTTGGGTTTGGATGGCAAGAACGTGGGCACGCCTCAAGATGAGTACAACAACGCGGTCGTATACCAAGACTTCGATCTGGGTCCGGTCACCATCAGCACGGCGGGAAATCATACCGTGACCTTCACGGTGACGGGGAAGAACGCAGGCTCGACAGGCTACGTCATCTCACTGGACAACATCAGGCTGATTCCGCAGTGAGTCTGAGAAGCACGACGACATTGCCATGGGCAAACTACCAGACGTCCCGAAGACGGGAGCCACGAAACTCCTGAGCTAGCAGGCCCCATATCTTATGTCTGATAACAGGTATTCTGTACGCTAGACGTTAGGCGCTCGTTTGAAGTGTCAGGTCCCCGCCCATCAGAGATGTCAGTTTCTAGAAATGGGCTGGGTGACGGAACCGGAAGTTTGGTAATTCCAAGCCGCCTACGGTCTTCTTTTGCCTGATTGAATCAGGGAGCCAGCCACATGAGTGCCAGCAGCTAACATCTCTTCGGAGAGGGATGGATCGTCAACAGCTCGAGCCATCTGCAGGATTCCGATCAAAAGGCCCATGATCCCAATGCCGATCTCCCGCGCCTTGGGTCCCTTCGGCAAATTCGATAATTGCGGTTCTACGGCATCCAAGAGCCGTTTCACACTCTCGGTGTAGACGTTGCGTGTGGCCGGTTCCTGGCGCGAAATCTCTGGAAGAAGTGCGGCTGATGGGCATCCAGAATCGGGGTGATCCCGGTGCTCCTTTGACAGATACGCACGGATGAGGTCAAGCAAGCGTCTCGATGCGATTTCCTTCTGGAACTGCTGCCACTGATCATCGGTTGCCCGCTCGATGCACTTCTCGACCATCTCGCTTTTAGAAGAAAAATGGGCGTAGAAAGCCCCGTTAGTCAGACCTGCCTCCGACATGATGCCTGCCAGACCGGACGCCGCAATCCCGTCTTTGCGGAATCGACGTGCCGCGACCTCCAGGATGTGGTCATGCGTGGCGTCTTTATGTCCCTTCTCGTATCTCATGATCTTTTGCATCCCCATGCATGTGCGCCTTATCTTATGAGTATAATATAACATTATGGATGTAAGACAATAACGGAAGTCATGTAGTCCGTAAGCAAAAATGGAAGCCCGATACGGAAGCGGGAGGAGTAAAGACCAATGGCGATGAGTGGAGCGAAGGCACACCAGAAAACGGCTCTTATCACCGGAGCATCGACCGGCATAGGCAAGGCTGCAGCATTAGCTCTGATAAAAGCCGGTTACCGTGTCGTCGGCACGAGCCGAAGCGCCAAGCGTGACGAGGTGCTGGACGGCATTCCGATGATTGCATGCGATGTCAGTCGGTGGCGATGGCTGTCGCTCTGGCGGACTCCGAACTTGGCCATATCGATCTGCTCGTCAACAATGCTGGATTCGGCATTACTGGCGCGGCTGAAGAAAGCTCGATTGAGCAGGTCCACGCCCTCTTCGAAACCAATGTTCACGGCGTTATTCGCGTGACCAATGCAGTCCTGCCGATCATGCGAGCGCAGCGTAGTGGCCGCATTCTCAATGTCAGTTCGGCACTGGGTTTCATTCCGGCACCCTACAACGCGTATTATTCGGCGACCAAGCACGCGATGGAGGGCTATTCCGAGTCTCTCGATCATGAAGTGCGTGAATTTGGTTTGCGAGTTGCAGTGATTGAGCCTGCCGCCACAAGCACGTCGTTCGAATCCAGTACAGTTCAGGCCGACAAGCCACTCACGATCTACGACGCGAGCCGGGCGAAATATCTTGCCGCGTTCGAGCGCACGATGGCCGTGGCGGATACGGCGGAGAGCGTTGCCGAGAGCATCGTGCTGGCGGCGACCGATAAGGCTCCGCTGTTGCGATATCCCTCTGGAAAGACGGCGAAGCAGGTCGCATTCGCACGCCGTTTTCTTCCCCGGCCTCTCTTCGACAAGATTCTGCGGAAACAATTCGGATTGGCGTAGGTAGCCAGATTGGAAAAAGGCAATGAAAGCATTCGTCGTTGATAAGTACAAAAAGAAGGGCGCTTTACTTCTGGTCAACATGCCAGAACCCGAATTGCAGGACAATGATGTCCTGATCCGAATTCACGCTACTGCTGTGAACCTCCTGGACTCCAAGGTGCGGGATGGAGAGTTCAAGCCTCTTCTTCCGTACCGTCCGCCATTCGTCCTGGGCCACGATGTCGCTGGAACTGTCATCAAGACGGGACCCAAGGTTAGGCAGTTCAAGGTGGGTGATGCGGTTTATTCGCGACCGCGGGATCATCGCATCGGTACATTTGCCGAATTCATTGCCGTCAATGAAGCTGACATTGCATTGAAGCCCAAAAACCTGAACATGACAGAAGCCGCATCGATCCCCTTGGTAGGGCTGACCGCATGGCAGGCGTTGGTCGAGGTTGGCAAGGTGAAGCGGGGCCAGAAGGTCTTTATTCAGGCCGGCTCCGGCGGCGTCGGAACAATTGCTATCCAACTCGCCAAGCATCTCGGCGCAACAGTTGCGACGACAACGAGCGCAAAGAATGCCGAATTGGTCAGGAGCCTCGGCGCAGATGTTGTTGTCGACTACAACACGCAGGATTTCGAGAAGGTCCTTTCGGGCTACGATCTTGTGCTGAATAGTCAAGATACCAAGACGCTTGAGAAATCTCTGCGTGTGCTCAAGGCGGACGGCAAACTCATATCAATCTCTGGCCCACCCGATCCCGCCTTCGCCGAGGCATTCGGCCTCAACCCATTCCTGAAACTGGTCATGCGTTTACTGAGCAGAGGAGTTCGGAAAAAGGCAAAGGCACTTGGCGTTCGCTATTCATTCCTGTTCATGCGTGCGCAGGGACAGCAGTTGAGTGAGATCACGTCCCTGATCGAATCGGGCGTCATTCGGCCGGTCGTCGACACGGTGTTTCCGTTCGAGAAGACCGGTGACGCGCTGGCCTGTGTCGAAACCGGGCGCGCGAAGGGCAAGGTCGTCATCACCGTCACAGATTAGGAAGGTTCTCGCTTCAAGTCGGCACTGTTCTGCCACTCTGAAGCGCACACCACGGGAAAGTTGTGCTGCAACCCTGGGTCAACGTCTGAGAAGAAACTGTCCAGGCCGAATGAGGATAGACAAAGAATCGAAGTTTTTCTCAGAAAAGAACCTGCAAACTGCTTCCCTTCTGTACACTCACATTTCTATTGGGCTCAATACCCTGACATTTCTATCGAGCGCCAACAAGGCGCCTGACGCGGCTCAGCCCCGCCCAGCGGCTTGCCTGCGCTCGGCCGCCACCTTCGCCTGGATGCTCTTCTCCGCCTCCGCAACTGCCTGCCGATAGCCCTCTGGATCGATCCACACCGACGGTCCTTCTTTTGGAAACCGCGCCAGTTTCTGCTGCATGTCGAAGTAGCCTCCGTGCGCTCCAAGATAAATGTCGCATGGCAGGCCGCGCTCCACGGCAAAGCCATGTTCAAAATCCGCCAGGATTCCCGGATATGACGCCGGCCGTTTCGCTGTGTCGATCAGCCGGTACGAATTCAATGCCGCAAAGCCTCCAACAATTACGACGTTCCGTGCGTGACCCTCATCCATCACCTGCATGGTCCAGGCGGTAGAGCCGCGCGTGTGGCCAGCGGTCTTGTGTGCCGTCAGAACCGTTTCGCCCAGCCTTACCGTGTCGCCGTCGTGCAGCACGCGCGCGACGTGCACAGGCGGAAAACGGTGCAGACCGCTGCCTCCGAAATCGTGTGCGTCTCCGGTTTCCATCGCCTCCACGTCGCCGTCCATCACCATCAGCTTGGCGCCGGTTTCTCGCACCACCGCGGCGTTGCCCGCCGCATGGTCAAAGTGCGCCTGGCTGTTCAGCAGAACGCGGGTGTCCGCCCAGCGAAAGCCCAGGCCCTCCACGCTGGCACGGATCTGTGGCGGCGAGCTATCCAGGTTCGCGTTGATCAGGATGTTCCCGGCAGGCGTCACCACCAGGTAGGCGGCAAGGTCGCGGCTGCCCACGTAATACAGATTGCCCGCAATGCGGAAAGGCTTTTGCGGCGTCGTCCACTCAGGGTTGACCTGCGCGCGCAAGGACGCGCCCAACGCGAGTAACATGAAAAGGATGGCAAAGCGCGGCATCGTGCGATGAGAGGTCATGGATCGTTGATATCAGTTCAAACGGCGCCGGATAGTGACGCGGCAGATACCGGCAATCTTCGAAAAAATACGCGGCCCCCGGTATCTCTCCGAAAGCCGCGCCGTTCAAACTTTTTAAAGCTTTTGCCGGGCGGATCGGTTGGCAGCCAATATCCGCCCGGCTCTGCCGGCCAGCGACGACCGCCAGATCCCCCATGAGCAATGCGCCGTCGCGCTCACCTGCTCATCGGTTACGCAGCAAAACTGTTCTGCTGCCATAGTGCAGATGAGGATGACGGCGTTTCAGAGAAATTTGCAGTTTGATCGAGACAGCCTAATTCGCCGGCACGCCCATGGCGCGCCACTTCCTGGTGAGCACCGGATCGGCATACGCCTTCACGTAGAGTCCCCCAACCACGGACCGCGCCTGGAAACTCTCCTGCTTTCCGGTTTTCGTGTCGTACCAGTCGGTCAGTGGAACCCGGCTGGGGGTCTCATTCACCCAGCGCGCCAGCGGCGTCATGAACTGCTGGAACTCGTCCTTTTTGTCAGCCAGGGTCGCCGTCCACAACTCCCAGTCAAGCTTGGTGTAATCCTTGCGGCTGTCCAGCGGCAGCCCATAGCGATTCAAATGCTTCAGGTAAAACGCGATCTCAGTGTCGCGTACGCTCGCTGGAAACAGATTCAGCTTCAGCAGTTTGTCCCACACCAGGTTGTACTTCTGGCTCCACGAGCCCGGCACGTCGAAGGCCAGCTTGTAATGGTCGCCGTCCTTCGCCATGGTCTGCCACTTCGCCGCCATCTCCTTCGCGGCCTGCCCGTAATCGCGCGCCACGTCATGCTTCCCTAAAGCATCTGCCAGGCTTGCGTATGCACCCAGCGCATCGATCGCTTTGATCGACAGGTTCGCGTTGTGCGCCAGGTGCCCGGCAAAATCGTCCGTGCTCAACTGGCTCGCCGGGTCCAGACCCTCCGCGCGCACATACTTCGCCCACGTCGTAAGCTGCGGCCAGTATTTCTCGGCGTAGTGATGGTCCGGCGTCGTCTCCGATTCGGCACGGTCCAGCGCCGCCGCCAGGATCAGCAGATTCCCGCTTTCCTCCACCGGCATCTGGTCCTCTTCCGTGCGCTCGCCGCCGCCGTACTCCTGTCCATCGGCCAGCGGGTACTGTCCCAGGTCATGCGGCGCAAACGGGAAATGCCAGCGCGACGACGCAGCGTAGTTCATCACCGGCGTCATCTGTGCCTCCAGCAGATGCGGATTGAAGAACAGGAAAAACGGCGCCGAGGGATAGAGCACATCGACCGTTGCGATATCGCCGTTCGAGAAGTTCTCCTTCGCGAACAGATACGGCGTGCCATCCCAGTCCGCCACCAGCTTATGCGCCGCCAGCGTCTGCCGGTACGCCAGAATCGCAAGGTTAGCGTAGTCCTGGCCGCCCGCAGAAATCAGATCGCGCCGCAGCGCTGCATCGTATTCCGTACCGCGCCGCTCCAGCTCTGCGTACTGATGCTCCGCCGCTTCCAGCATGTCGGCGACCGTCATGTTGTTGTGCTGCCAATAGGGTCGCAGCTTGCGTTCCATCAACTCGATCGCATAGCCCTCCGTGTAGCTCAGGAGCACGTGGCGTTCGACGGGCGTGCCGCTCACATTGCCCAGCGGGAAAACAACGGCTGCATGTGCCGCATGATCGTGCGGCGTCTGAGGCGTTCCGATGTCGTCGTTCGCGGGCAGAGTTCCCTTTTCCAAAAAGCTCGACACGGCATCCGGCACCAGCGCTGTCTCCACGCTCGCCTCGCGCGGCACGCACAGTCGAAAGTATCCCCAGTCAATGCGCAGATCGTCCCCGGAGCGATTCAGCACACGCTGGTCGCGCGAGCCCAGATGCAGCTCATCGAGCGATGCCGTCCGCAGCCGGCCCCATGTCGCTGTTTCGTCATCCTCATTCACCGCCAGCAGCGGACTTGCATCCAGCAGCAGCGCCACATCGTGCGGCTTGCCGTCGTTGCTTGTCACCTTCCAGCTCAAATAGGTCACCGGCCGCGACAGCAGATCCATATCCTGCGGAAACGCGGGCGTAAAAAACGTCAGTGTCAGCGCGATGCCCGCGCCATTGAAACTGTAGATGGTGTGCGTGGGGGCGACGGTCAGGCCGGTCTGCGCAAGCGCAGGCGTCTCTTCCGGAAAATCGCCCATGTAGCGATAGCTCTTTCCGTCCACGCGGACCAATCCCGTCAACGGCTGCGGCGCGCCAGTCCAATGGCGAGTGGGCCCGTCGGTGAGCTTGTCGTACATCGACCAGACGCTGAAGTACGGATCGTGCGTCACCAGCGGCACAGCGGGCGGACGTTCCTGCGCCGCCGCTGTCAGTGGCATCAGCAGCAGACAGACTGTGAACAGCAGCAGCCACGTAGGTGTTCCCCGCCGCTCGATGAAACCGCTTACCCGCTCCGCGTTGACCGTTCTCCTCAAACTCCATCTCCTCGAGTAAATCTGCATTGTGTCCCGCTGCCCATCCTAACTCGCTTGTGGCAGAGTAGCGGCCGGGTCGCCATGCTACCCTGCACAATATGCAGGTGGCGGTGTCGACAACGCGGCCCTTCCATTCCGCCCTGCTCGCGAATGCTCTGGTGAAGCACGGCGCACGCGTCCGCATCTATAGCTCCGCACCGCGGCGCTATTTTCGCCGGCTCGATAGCTCTGTCGGCGTCACGCTGGTTCCCTCCGCGCTGCAAACCGCCATGCACTTCGTGCGCGTTCCTGCATCGCCAAACATGCTGCACGCCGACTCGTGGCTCTACGACCACTCGGTGGCCACTATCATCCAGCCCGGTGATCTTTTTATCGGCTGGGCCACCGCATCGCTCGCGACGGCGCATGCTGCAAAGCGCCGCGGGGCGCGCTTCGTGCTCGATCGCGCATGTCCGCACGTAAATTTCCAGCAGCAAATCGTCGAGCAGGAATCCGCCGCGCTCGGCATTCCTTGGCAGCCGGAGCCGGCCTGGTTTCGCGATCGTCAACTCGCCGAATATGCTGAAGCCGAGCGCATCCTTGTGCCATCCGAATACTCGCGCGCCACCTTTTCCGAGGCCATGCGCAGCAAGATCATCAAAGCGCCGCTCTACGGACGCTGTGCCTTCCCTGCCCGGACTCATCCGGAGCGGCATGCCGAATTCACCGTTGGTGCTGTTGGCGGCGAGCCGGTGCGCAAGGGTTACCTCTATCTGCTGGAGGCATGGGAACAGCTCGCCCTGCCGAACGCGCGCCTGCTGATTCGCACCGATGCAGACTTCACGCAATTTCCAGCGCTGCGCGAGCGGCTTGGCCGCCTGTCGAACGTGGAGTTCGTGCGTTACGTGCCAAACCTCAATGACTTCTATCAGCGTTGCGATGTCTTCGTGCTGCCCTCGGTCGATGATGGCTTCGGCATGGCGCTCTTTGAAGCCATGGCCAACGAGGTCGCATGCATCGCGACGACTCACTGCGGTTCATCGGAGCTGTTGACGCCGGGGCGTGACGGCATCGTCATTCCGCCGCGCGATAGCGAGCTGCTCGCCGAAGCGCTGCTCTCGCTTTACCGGCAGGAAGAGCTGCGACGCACCATTGCCTGCGCCGGCCGCACAACTGCGGCTGCGCTCAGCCGCAACGACAGCTCGCCGCTCTACGACGCCGCAATCGCCATGCTCCTCGATTCTCTTTCCACGCCCTCGGCCATCCCTGCCGCGGAACCTTCTGGGCGTATGTAGGCTTCTCGAACCACCTATCTCACGCCGGTTTGCCCCTTGCTATGATGAGCAGAATGCAATCGCGAGATCTGACGGCTGAAGTTCTCGTGCCAAAGGAGTTTGTCTGGTGGACCTTCCTTGCACTCGCCGCCGATCCGCATAGCCCATTCCATCGCATCCGTTTCGTCTCGCAACTGAGCCCAGCGTCTGACGTGGCGATCATCGACTCACGCTTGCTTGCACAGGATGGCGCGCTTCTCCGGAAGAGACAACGTGTGGCCGTTCTGCTGTGGGACGGCTACCAAAGCTATCTCCAGCAACAGTCAGTGATCGATCACGCACGCGATGCGGTGCGCCAATTCGAGTTACACGTCGTCGGCAGTTTCGCCGAATTACAAGCCACGCATTCGATTGCTTGCAAGCCTCTCTTCGCCCAGGAAAACGGCTCGTACGACAAGAGCATCCTTTCCACGAAAAGCCTGAGCCGATTCTCCTTCGAGGATCTCCGATGGAAGCTCAATATTCTTCACAGATCGAAGTTGTTGAGTGCGAAGGCATCGCTGCAGCTGATATCAGACGGTCGAATCTCGGAGTACCGCCAGACGCGTTTTGTCTATTGCGGACAGTCCGGCAAAGAAACGCTCAAGAGCTACGCCGCCGACTACGGACTGAACTCCCTGGCGAACTCCAACGATGTCTCGGAGCGAGAGTTTCTCTCCGCTTGGCTGGCAGCAATTCACCAGCGCCCGCATCAATGGACCAACGGGATTGTCCTGCGCGCGCTTCTTCGCTTGCTCGCGCTCACGCGCCTTGCGGAAGCTCGAGCGCAGGAAATATTCATGACCATCTATCCCGAGCGTAATGTGAATGCGTATCAGGCAGGATGGCTCTTCAGGAAACACATATTTCTCGATTTCGGCGGGATCAACGGAGATGAAGCAGTCTATCCGCGGGCCGCGGACATTCTCGTCCACCAGCGACGGACGATTCGGTTTGACCGCACCGAAGCTCTTCAAAGGCTTCAGAGCATGGATGGCAGCGATCCGGCCGCCTCAGAGGCATTTGTTTCCTGGTATGGCCGCTCCGTAGTCACTCAGTTGGAACACCACTGACCAGGGCTCCGATGGCGTTTTGTGGGCAGATCATACAGCGCTCGACGAGCGGATGCGCTGCCATATAAAGGCGCGTACCTCGTCGACCCGGAATATTCGATAGGAAGCCGCAAGAACAATCAATGTGACTGCGATAGCCGCGATAGCCTGCACCGGCAAGCTTAATTCAGTGATATGAAACACCGGCCACAGGCACGCAGCAGTGCCGATGGAAAGCAGCAGCAGCAGCGCGCCCAACGCCCGGTAGTTCAAAGGCGCCTCCTGTCCGAAAAGCCGCCGATTCAGGTCCAATAAATAAATCAGCTGCGCCAGTTCGGCAGCCGCCCAAACAACAAGCATGCCGGCCAGTCCCCACCAACGCATCGCCGGAATAGAGAGCAGAAGCATCGATCCGTAAGCGATCGGAGTCGCGTAAGAGAGCTCGCGTACTTGGTTGGTAGAAAATTGAAATTGATACTTGTGCTCTTTCACGCTTTGAATCGCAATGGTGATGCCGAATAAAAGGCAGACCAGCGGATCGTAAAGTGAACCTCGATGCAGCCACACCGCCAGCAAAAACGGCGTGGACAACATGGCCCCAAAGGCAATCGGCGGAATCAGGCAGAACACCAGCCGTTCCGACATATCGTAAAGCTGATGGAGCCGCTTCCAGTTTCGCTGACCAAAGGTGATCGTCACTTCCGGTCCAATCGAATTCGTAATCAGCGGAGGCAGCCTGCGAGCCAGCGAGTAAATGGTCCGCATCACTGAAAAAGTCACCACGGCAACCGGGCCGAGAACGCGTTGAATCACCACTATCGGCAATTGGTATCCAAAAATATTGGATAGATAAAGCAGCGCATAATGCCCGCTCGGCTTCAGGATGCTCATCAATGACACCGTCCGCCGGTGTCGCAGCGTTGGTCGAAGTTCCGGGACCAACGATGAAAAATCCCAGACCACATATAGCGTCAGTGCGATCGTAATCACCAATTGCGTCGCCGCGATCCAGACGAGATTGTTGCGCATCGCGGCCAGCAGCGCCGTCGCAAGCGTAACCAGGAGTTGGCTGAGATTGTTGAAATTCGTTCCCCGATGGGTTCGCCCCACCACCATGTAGTTCCCGGTGAAAAAGCCGAAACACATCCCGGCGAGCAATTGGAGACTAAGCAGATACAAAATCCATTGCGCGCTCTGCAATGGCATCGTCAGGCGCAGCCATCGATCCAGGGGCAGCGTGAACACACTCACCAGCAGCGTAGCCAGCGTGCCGACCACCAGCAGCAGAATGAAAAGCCCCCCGGATTGCAGAGACACGCACTCATCCACCTCCCCACGGCTGTAGTGGATGGTCATCTGCATATTCGTGTAAGTCTGGATACCGTAGTTGACCGTGGAGAGATAGCCGATCGCCGCGCTCAAAGCGAGCCACTCGCCGTAGAGGGCCAAGCCGTAGCTGTGCAGAAAAATCGGGGGCAGCAGCAGTTGCGTCAGCAGCGAAACCACCTGCGATGCATTCTGCGCGGCAAACAGCTTGGAGATGCGGCCGAGGCTCATCGGTCTCTGTAGCCTAACTCAACAAGAGATCGATCGCCGTGTATCGAATGGGTCACCAGACCGCGCACAGCCTACATCTTGTAGCGGCCAAGGTCCTCGTCGTTCAGCCCTTCCAGCCAGCGGCGCAGCTCCTCCGGAGACGTGTCACTAGCTCCGGGCGCGAGCTTTGCAATGCGCAGCACTTCCTCACTCACGTAGATCGGGCAATCGCAGCGCAGCGCCAGCGCAATCGCGTCCGATGGCCGTGCGTCAATCGTCACGGACTCTCCATCCTGCCGCATCCACACAACCGCATAGAAGGTGTCGTTGCGCAGTTCCGTTACCACCACACGATCCACCACCGCATTCAGCCCGGCGACCACATTGCGCAGCAAGTCATGGGTTTGCGGGCGCGGCGCAGTCGCCTTTTCGATCTCCAGCGCAATCGCGTTCGCCTCGTACAGCCCCACCCAGATCGGCAAAACCGTATCGCTCTCCAGGTCTTTCAGGATGACGATGGGCGCATGCGTACTTGGATCCATCACCAACCCGCGGATCTTCATCTCGATGTCCATCGTTCCCTCCCCTGCCGATATTAGACGTCCTGACTAGACGGCGCGCCCCGCCAGGCTGTTGGGAAAACTCTGCGTCACTTCCACCAGAGCATAACTTCCCGGCGCCGGAAGGATCGGGCCACGCGGCGTAAAGTTCAGCGGAATATTCTCAGAAGTCCGGCCAGTCACCTGCCTGCGCTGCGGGTTTTGACCTTCAACTGCAGCTTCCACAATATTTCCTATCCGCTTGCTATAATTGACTCTTTGCCACTCACGCTGGCGGTCCAGAAGCGCCTGCAGCCGCTTTCCCTTCTCCTCGTCTGGAATGGCATCTATCATCACCAGCGCCGGCGTGTTCGGCCGCGGCGAATACTTGAACGCGAACACGCCGTCATACTGCACCTCTTCAAGCAGGCTCAGCGTCTCCTCGAACTCTGTCACCGTCTCGCCCGGGAAGCCGACAATAATATCGGTCGTCATGCTGATCGGCCGCCGCGATTGCTTGATCCACCCAATGCGTTCCAGGTATTCGTCCCGCGTGTATTCGCGCTGCATCCGCTTCAGGGTCGTGCTCGATCCGCTCTGCACCGGCAGGTGCACATGGTTGCACAGGGATGGCACAGCTTCAATCGCCTCCACTATGTCCTTCGTGAAGTCGCGCGGATGCGAAGTGGTAAAGCGCACGCGCCGGATGCCTGGCACCTCGCCCACCGCCGCCAGCAACTCCGCGAAGGTCTGCTTCCCTTCCGGATCGTGATAGCTGTTCACGTTCTGGCCCAGCAGTTGAATCTCCGTGTAGCCGTTCTCCGCCATGCGCCGCGCTTCGGCCTGCACGGAGGTCGAAGCTCGGCTGCGCTCCTTGCCGCGCGTGTACGGCACCACGCAATAAGCGCAGAACTTGTCGCAGCCCTCGATGATCGTGATGTAGCCACGATGCGGATTCGATCGCGCGGTAAACTCCGTCTCGAAGGTCTCGTCCGTCTGGCGGTCATCCAGTCCGGCTACGCGCCGCTCGCCTGCTTCCAGCCGTGCCAGCATTTCTGGCAGCTTGCGATAGGAAGCCGAGCCGGAGACCAGCGAAACATACGGCGCGCGCTCAAAGATCGCTTCGCCTTCCTGCTGCGCTACGCATCCCAGCACGCCGAACCGCTTGCCCTGCTTCAGCAGCTTTTTTGTGTCGTTCAGCCGATGGAAGACCTTCTGCTCTGCCTTGTCGCGGATCGAGCAGGTGTTGTACAGGATGAGGTCGGCTGCCTCTTCCGTATCCACCCGGGAGTAGCCCTGCTGCTGCAGCGTCCCGATGACTTTTTCCGAGTCATGGACATTCATCTGGCAGCCGAAAGTCTCTAGAAAAAACGTCTTTTCTACCGCCATATCTGAATGCGAGTATAGCGCAGCGGCATTGTGCCTCTCCCGTTACGCAAGCATGAGCAAAAGTTCCCCCTCACGCGAAATCCCTCTGGCGCACGGTACCCTCCATGGCTGCTTCGGCTGCGGACAGGATAACCACGCCGGCCTTCGTCTGAAGTTCTTCGTCGATGAGAACAATCGCGTACTCTGCCGCATCAATCTGGCCGCGCAATTCCAGGGACCGCCGGGACACGCACACGGCGGCATCATCGCCACGCTGCTTGATGAAGCCATGAGCAAGGCAAATCGCCATCGCGCGATCGTCGCCATGACGCGCCATATCTCCGTCGACTACCTGCGTCCCGTGCCTCTCGAAACGGACATCATCCTCGAAGGCTGGTCCGAAACAGACGCCAACAGCGCCGCTGGTCGCAAACATCGCTGCTCTGCTGAACTGCGCAATGCCGACGGGGATATTCTCGCCTCTGCCAAGGGCATCTTCATCCAGGTCACGGAGGCGGCACTGCGCCGCCAGACAAAGTGACTGCGCTGCTCTGGTCCGCCGCTCGACAGGAGCCGGCAACACTGCTATGAGCCGGACGAACGAGTCGAGTACTCACCACGCAGTGCCGCCAGCATCCGCGGGTCTCGAATCTCACTTTGCAGCGTGGGCACCGAAGCGCCCGCCTTCATGAATGCATTCACCACCTCGCAATAAAGCCGGCCATCATTCTCCGGCGCGCGATGGTTCCAGCCGTGCAGTGCCCAGCCGAGCGGCGTCGCGTGGAATCGTAGTTCTCGCGCCTGTACATCCGCGCCGTGTGCCAGCAGCGACAATGCAATCTCCGCCTGCCCGCCGAGCGCCGCATAATGCAGGGCGGTCTCGCCCTCAGGACGCAGGATCGCGTCCGCCCGCGCTCCGTGCTCGATCAGAAACCTGACGACTTTTGCGTGACCAAACTCACAAGCCCATCCAAGCCCATCGGCAAGCTGCTGTGATGTCCCGGGAGGCAGCAGCCCACCATCCAGATCAAACCACGACGCGACAGCATCCAGCCGCCCCACACCCGCCGCGCCTTCCAGGTCGAGCTTGCCGCCACGCCCTGCCAGAAAATCCGCCGCGGGCCTGCGGCCATTCCGCAGGCACAGGTTGACCGTGCTCGTTCCGCCCGGAAGATCGATCGGCGCACCCCGCTCAAGCAGGAGTTCAAGCAGTGCAAGCTGCACTCCGGCTCGCTCCGGATGCACGCTTGTCGCCGTCAACATCAGTGTTGTCGATCGGCCCCCGTAGGCATCAGACTCCGCGTTGACTTCCGCACCCGCGTCCAGCAACCAGCGCGCGATGGTGACAATATTCGCCGGCGTCTTCTGCCGATAGTCTTCCACACCGTTTGCCGAACAGTAATGCAGCAGCGTGGAACGATGTTCGCGCGTCGACCGCGCCCGGACCAGTGAGGAATCGCTCTGCATCAGAGCCACTAACCTCTCCGGGTCGCCCGCAATGATGGCATCCGCCGCTGCCTCGAAATTCGCAACCGTCGACTGAGCATTTTCAAGCGACCGCAGGTGGGCTGCAAACTTCGGCCAGCTTTGGAATCCATGCTCGCGCGACAGAAAGAATTGCGCATCTGTCAGCGAGCATTCTTCCGTGTTTCGCTCCTCGCGCCAGGCCACCCATCGTTGCTCAATCGCCTCTGCTTCGGCCGCCACCTGGGCGGCCGCCTCAGGCGATGGCTCCTCGCCACGCAACTGAAGTTGCCGCTCCAGCCATCGAGCGGCCCAGGCACGCACCGCGTGCTCTGGTCCATCGCTGGAGACGCGCAGCAACTCTCGCGCAAGCTTCTTGTAGAAATCAAGGTGAGGACGGGACGGCAGCGGAACTGCGTCAGACATGCGAATCTCCTTTCACTCATGCCTGGAGTCCGCACTCATCAGGCCAGAAAGAAAATTCTGGAAACTGGATAACAACGATCGGTGGGTGGGCACGGCCCTTTCCGCGGACTGGATGCGCCCCTCGCGCTGCAGACGTTGTATCACGAAAACGGCCGGACGCGCGGTGCAACGATAGGCCGATTGCTTCGGGGGATCTGTCGAATTCTGGAGCACCGGGCGGGAGTTGAACCCGCGAATGCAGGTTTTGCAGACCTGTGCGTTAGCCACTTCGCCACCGGTGCTCTACCAGGCGTCTCTTCTCAAACAGGTCAGGGACGCAACAGTAACTTCGCAAACAAAGCCCATACGACAAGTCCAGTGCCACTCAGCAGGGCTGTAACTATCATCGGCCAGTCATCTGATAAGATGTGCCGCTTCGATCCAGCGGGAGATAGAGCCATAACCAACGCTCCTGACGCAACAGTTCAAGTGATCTGGGAAGATAGGACTAAGGACGGGAAGCGCGGACCGAAACTAGCGACAACAACAGGCGGAGAGCCTGCACACGGTGAGCGTGAGATCGAACTGGACGCTGCGGTTCATCGGATGATAATTCTCTTGTAGCACGTCTCGGGAATGTTGGCAATGATCTCTCAACTCCGGCGATCTCTTCATCGAGCGGTCTTTTCCGTACAGCATCTTCGTTGACATCGCATTGTTCAGGGACTAGGCTCGTGCGACGTTGACCCAGACTTACCCCTCCAATTCTTCAGCTCCACCCGCGCGCGGAATTGGTTTCGCGTAGAGTGTCTGACGTTCGCATGCAGCAAAGGCCACAACTCGGACTCTTGGGCCTCAAACCTCCCCAACGGCACAATAAGGAGAAAGTTCATGAAGTTCACCGTGAAGTGGAACATCCCCAAGGGTTCTGTTGCGGAAGCGGAAGCACGCTTTTTGCAGACAGGCGGCCAGCCGCCAGCTGGCGTGAAGATGATCGGACGCTGGCACGGCATGAGTGGCGGCGGCGTATTGATCGCCGAAACCACTGACGCAAAGGCGCTCTATTCCTGGCTCAGCTATTGGAACGACTTGCTGGAGTTTGAGACCACACCATGTCTGGACGATGCTGAGGCCGGCGAGGTGTTGGCATCGCAGAAGCGCTGACGCCGGTCCAGGGCTCGCGGGCTCAGGCAAAACAGCTGGATAGCACAGCGCTTTGTATCGCACCAGGAAAGTGTCCGCTGGACCAAACGCTATCTCGCCGTCTCGACGAAGTGGTCCTTCTCGACCACGCTGTACGCTTTCGCGTTCGGGTCGGCAATCTTGTACATCGTGCCTTCCAGCTGTTTCCCGTGGATCGTTAGTACCACGTAGTTGAAGACCGGGAAGGCCGGATCGTGGTACTGGTCCTGCGGACCGCGGATGAGCACTGGATATGGCGCAGCGCCTCCGCCACCTGTGATGATGTGCGTGATGTCGTTGAACTCGAAGCGCTCGTAGTTGTGAATGTGCCCGTTGACCACAATGAATTTCTGCCGCGAGGACACGGCGCGCGCCTCCAGATATCGTCGCAGCGTGACCGATTCGGGCGATGGAATGTTGGCAATGAACTCGCTCTGCGTATCGGCGATCAGCGGGATGTGCATCGAGAAGATTACGAAGTCCGCCTGCGTCGGAATATGGTCGAGCTGCTCACGCAGCCAGCCCGCCTGCGGCCCGACCGGCCACAGCGGCACGGCGGAATTCAGCGTGACGAGGAAGACGTTCCCCAGCAGCACGGAGTAGAAACTGTTTCCCTCAAGCTGCGGAAACGCCGATAAGAAATTCTTTTGTCCAGCTCGCGGCTCCAGCCGAAGTTCATGGTTTCCTACCGTCGGATACACCCGCGGCCGCTTGGCCCACGACGCGCACTCCTTTTCGAAGACCTCCCAGTCGCGCGGATCGCTTCCATGAAAAGGAACGTCACCCGTAATCACCATCGCATCCGAGTGCACTTTGCCGACCGTCTCCGCCAGCCACTTTCGCGCACGGGGATTCGTATCCTTCGTGTTTGCCGGATCGGTAAACCGCATATCGCCGTAGACCAGAATGCGCAACTCTTGCTGCGCGCCGACCTCCGGCACGACGAACGTAGGCTGGTCCGGGTGGTCGAGCGAGGAGACCTGCCCATGGGCTGCCGCAAATGCCAGGAGGGAGGCCAGGACCGCGATGGCAGGGCGCAGGCCATGCAGCATCCGGATCACTGTCCTCCGCCCACAAAGTGGACGATCTCAAACCTGTCGCCGCTGCGCACCGGAGTGGCCACCCACTCGGAGCGGCGCACGATCTCTCCATTGCGCTCTATGGCAACGCGGTCTGCCTTCATTCCAAGTGCCGTGGTGAGCGCGTCCACGGTGGCTGTCTCCGGATCGAGACCCACCTCGCGCGGCTGGCCATTGAGCACAATCTCCATGCCCAGAGACTATCAGCCAATAGCGGAGCAGCAAGCCGCCCAACCAGCCTCAACGGCCGAAGAAACGCATCCGCATGCGTTGATAGAGCGGCGTGACAACAGGGCACGCATAGTAAACCTCGCGATTGGCCGCCATCAGCCGTTGCATCGCCTGCACCTGCGGATCGACAGGGCCTGAGACCGCATCCGGAACCGGCTGGCGCCCGACTTCGTGCACATACTCGTCTGCCAGGTACTCGATCGCGTGGCCCAGCTTCTCCAGCGCGAATCCCGCCTCCGGTGTAATGCGACGCCGCACAGAACGGGTCCCCACGCCGGCCGGCATGGCATGAACTTCCGTCCGCACCACCGGAGACTCGGCAACCGCCGGGACTGCCGCGGCTACCGTCAAGGCTTGTAAAGACTTCAGACCTGCAAGAGCGGGAGATGCTGCCATGGATCCTCGCAAAGGAATGTGCCTCTTGCAACATATCGGCACCACGCATGAATCACTTAGCAATTCCTTTCTTTTTTCCTCACTAAATTCCCTTCTGGGAAGCACTTGCCCGTTACCGGAAGCTGCAAAGTTGCCCGTTCTGCCTTCCAAAACGTCGTTCATCGAGCGGCGTTTTTCACTGGAAACAGATGACTTAGCCCCGCTTGCTTGACTGCGCACGATCGTCACCCTAATCTCGAAAGAGATGCCGCGCGGTGATGGAGACGGCCTCCCCCAAAAGTAAGGACCGCATGCAAACTACGCATTACTTCTGGAATTACCTTCCGTTACTGTTGCAGATCCTTGTCGCAGTCGGGCTGGGCGCGGCCATGGTCACCGGCTCCTTCTTTATCGGCAAGCACCGCCGCACCATCTCCAAGCTTGAGACCTACGAATGCGGCATTGTGGCCGAGGGCGACGCTCGCGGACGCTTCTCCGTCCGCTTCTACATGGTGGCCATGCTCTTCATCCTCTTCGATGTCGAGGCCGTCTTCCTGCTGCCCTGGGCGGTCATTTATCGCCACCTGGGAGAGATCACCGGCTCTCGCTTCTTCGGCTTCTGGGAAATGATCGTCTACCTCGGCTTCGTGGTAGTGGGCTTCTTCTACATCATCAAGAAGGGCATACTCGACTGGGCCGCCGACCGGGGGGATCTCTAGCGCATGCAGGACGGATATGACAAAGCCGCAGTCCTTGCCGAGCACGGCGCCAATCCCGCAATCGCCGCGATTCAGGCCGCGTTGCCGGATGCATTGCTGGACGCAAAATTCTTTCGCGACGAGCTCACACTGAAGATTGGCCGCCAGCACATCCGCGCCGCCGCCGCGCTGGTGCAGAAATCCGGCTACAACTTTCTCGAAGACGTCACCTGCGTGGACTACTACCCCGTCGAACCGCGCTTTCAGGTCATCTACCACATTGTTTCGCATGGTCTGAAATCCCGCGTTCGCCTGGCGGTGCCGGTGGACAGCATCGATCTCGATATCGACAGCATCGTGCCCGTCTGGCCCTCCGCCAATTTTTATGAGCGCGAGGTCTTCGATCTCTTCGGCATCCGTTTCGCCGGCCATCCCAATCTGCGCCGCATCATGATGCCGGATCAGTGGCAGGGCCACCCGCTGCGCAAGGACTATCCGGTGGAGGGCTACCGCTGATGCCAACCGAAACTCCCGTCTCCACCAGTGTTCCGCCTGCCTTGACGCCCCCCGATACTGAAGCCACGCCCGGCATGCCCTACGCGGCGGATTTCTCCATCGCGCCGCTCATTGAGCCGCGTCGGGAAGAAGGGGGCTTGCGCGATCGCACCATGATCCTGAACATGGGCCCGCAGCACCCGTCGACGCACGGCGTGCTGCGCCTGGTCCTGGAGATCGATGGCGAAACCGTGCTGCGCGTCGTGCCCGATATCGGCTTTCTGCACACCGGCATCGAGAAGACCTGCGAGGCCAAGTTCTATCAGCAGGTTGTTCCTCTCACCGATCGCATCGACTATCTCTGCCCGATGACGAACAACCTCTGTTACTGTCTCGCGGTCGAGAAGCTGCTGCAATTGGAGATGCCGCCGCGCGCAGTCTATCTGCGGGTGCTGCTCAATGAGCTGACCCGTCTCCAGTCGCACCTGGTCTGGCTGGGCACGCACGCCATGGACATCGGCGCGCTCACCGTCTTCCTCTATTGCTTCCGCGAGCGTGAAGAACTGCTCAAGATCTTCGAGCATGTCTCCGGCCAGCGCATGATGACCTCCTACTTCCGCGTGGGCGGCATCGCGTTGGAACCACCGGTCGATTTCTACGAGCGGGTGCAGAAGCTGCTCAACATCATGCCGTCGAAGATCGACGAATACCAGAACCTGCTGACCGGCAATCCGATCTGGGTCAGCCGCACCAAGGGCGTCGGTCATCTTTCAGCCGAAGATGCCATCGCGCTCGGCGTCACCGGTCCGCCGCTGCGCGCTTCTGGAGTCGACTGGGATCTCCGCCGTGACATGCCCTACTCCGGCTACGAAAAGTTCCAGTTCAAGGTGCCCATCTCGAACGATTGCGATGTCTGGGCGCGCTACGTCATCCGCATGGACGAGATGCGCGAGTCAGTGAAAATCTGCCAGCAGGCGCTCGATGGCATGCCCGAAGGCCCGATCAAGGCCGATGCTCCGAAAGTCGTTCTGCCCGATCGCGAAGTAATGAAGACGCAGATGGAGTCGCTCATCTATCACTTCAAGATCGTCACGGAGGGCTTTGCTGTCCCCGCAGGCGAGGTCTATCAGGCCATTGAATCGCCGCGCGGCGAGATGGGTTACTACGTCGTCTCCGACGGCACTTCCAAGCCGTATCGCGTCCACATGCGCAATCCTTCGTTCGCTACCCTGCAGGCAGTCGACAAGATGTGCGCCGGGCGCCTGCTGGCCGATGTCGTCGCCGTCATCGGCTCCATCGACATTGTGCTCGGGGAGATCGACCGGTGAGCGCAACCGTGGCCGATCGGATCGATCCTCAAATTGCACGCGAGCTCTGGATTTCGTTCGTCTCGCTTATCCGCAGCTATACCGCGGCTCATGGCTTGAATGGAACACGTCAGGCGGTGCTGGAAGTCAGCGAACATAGCCTGCTGGTTCGCGCAGGCGACCGCCTTCTCGCCATCCAGTTCGACGGAGAGCGCGGCAGCTTCGTGCGGGAGACCGGGAGCTCAACTGAGTTCACGCTCGATGAACATGGCCGCATCGTCATCGGTAACACATCTGAGGAGATGGACATCGTGGCCGAGCGGCTGGCGCGGGAGATCATGCGATGAGTGCACTACCCAACACAATCTTCTCTCCGGAGCTTGCAGCGCGCTTCGACAACCTCGTGACGCTCTATCCCGCGCGGCGCTCCGCGCTCATCCCCATGCTGCTCTACGCGCAGGATGAGATCGGCGCCGTCACCGACGCAGCCATCGCGGAAATCGCCGAGCGCATCGGCATCACCGAGCTCGACGTCCGCAACGTCATTAGCTACTACTCGCTGCTGCACACCAAGCCCCATGGCAAATATCACGTGCAGGTCTGTACCAACATTTCCTGCATGCTGCGCGGCGGCAATGAGATGCTTGCACACTGCAAGAATCGTCTCGACATCGAAAACAAGCAGACCACTCCGGATGGCCTCTTCTCCCTTGAAGAAGTCGAATGCATCGGCGCATGCTGCTGGGCGCCCGCCGTGCAGGTCAACTACGACTTCCACGACAACCTCACCAACGAGAAGATGGACGCCGTGCTTGAGAGCTACCGGCAGAAAGCGAGCAAAAGCTAATGCCGCAGCTCGTCTCCTCTCCCGAAGAAGTCAAGGTCATCTCCCGCCGCTGGGGCCAGGGTGCGGCCGATCTCGACAAGTACATCGAGCTCGGCGGCTACTCTGCCCTTCGCAAGTGTCTGGAGAACGGTCCGGAGTGGGTCATCAATGAGATGAAAGCCTCCGGCCTGCGCGGGCGCGGCGGAGCCGGCTTCCCTACCGGCATGAAGTGGTCCTTCGTGCCCAAGCAGAGCGAGAGGCCCAAGTACGTGCTGGTCAACGGCGATGAGAGTGAGCCCGGCACCTGCAAAGATCACCTGATCTTCCGCGAAGACCCGCATTCCGTCATCGAAGGCACCATGATCGCCGGTCTCGCCATCGGCTCGAAGGTGGGCTTCATCTACCTGCGCGGCGAGTACCGCTACCTCATCCAGATCATGGAGCGCGCTCTCGCGCAGTGTTATGAGCGCGGCATTCTCGGCAAAAACATCTTCGGCAAAGGCTTCGATTTCGACGCCATCTCGCACACCGGCGCCGGCGCCTACGAAGTCGGCGAAGAGTCCGCGCTGATGGAATCGCTTGAAGGCAAGCGCGGCGTTCCGCGCATCAAGCCGCCCTTCCCCGCGGTGGTCGGCCTCTACGGCGGCCCGACGGTCATCAACAACGCCGAGACCATCGCCAGCGTTCCCTACATCATCGAGATGGGCGGCGCCGACTACGCGAAGATCGGCACCGAGCGCAATGGTGGCACACGCCTCTTCGGCATCAGCGGTCACGTCAATCGCCCCGGCGTCTACGAGCTGCCCATGGGCTACAACCTCAAAAAGATGATCTACGAGGTGGCAGGCGGCATTCCCAACGGCAAGGCGCTCAAGGCCGTCGTGCCCGGCGGCGCATCCTGCCCCATCCTCCGCGCCGATGAGATCGACGTTGGCATGGACTTCGACCAGATGGGCAAGGCCGGCACCATGCTCGGCTCCGCAGGCGTTGTCGTTCTCGACGAAACCGTCTCGATTGTTGAGTTTGCACTCAGAACCATAAAGTTCTACCAGCACGAAAGCTGCGGCTGGTGCATCCCCTGCCGTGAAGGCACTGACTGGCTCAAGAAGACGATGACCCGCTTCTACGAAGGCTACGGCACCTCGAAGGACATCGACAACATGCGCTACCTCGCCGAGAACATGCTGGGCCGCACCTTCTGCCCGCTCGGCGACGCCGCCGCCATGCCAATGATCGGCTTCTTCAAGAAGTTCCGCGACGAATTTGAGGAGTACATCAAGGCAAATCCCGCGGCACCCGAATCGCAGGCGCTGGTTGAATTAGTGACTGCGTGAAGTATCGTGAATTTATACGCCTGATCGAGCAGGATGGCTGGATCTGGGCGCGTACTACAGGAAGTCACAGGCACTATCACCATCCCGATAAGTCGGGAGTTGTCACGGTGGCCGGCGTCGGCAATGCCGATATACCGAAGGGCACGCTGAACGCTATGCTCAAACAGGCGGGGTTGAAAAAACAATGAAATACACCGTCATTTACGAAAAGTCCGCGAATGGCTACGGAGCGTACGTTCCGGATTTGCCCGGCCTCGGAGTTGTCGCGTCTACGCTTGAAGAAACCCGAAGATTGATTCTTGAAGGTATTCCGGCACATATCCATGCTCTGCGAGAGCACGGAGACCCTGTTCCTGAGCCGACATCATCGGCGGAAGAGATCGACATTCCTGCGCTTGCCTGAGCGCTTTAGCCCGAAAGAGAGTTCATGGCTGACGTAAATTTCACCGTCGACGGCAAAAAGCTCACCGCCCCCGCAGGCACGCTGCTCATTGAAGCCTGCCGCGCCGCGGGCATCGAGATTCCCGCCTTTTGCTACTATCCCGGCCTCTCCCTTCAGGCCGCCTGCCGTATGTGCCTGGTGCGCATCGAAAAAGTTCCCAAGCTGCAGACCGCCTGCACCACACCGGTGGCCGAGGGCATGGTCGTCCAGAGCGAAACACCCGAGATTGCCCAGGCGCGTAAGGCGACCATTGAGCTCCTGCTTGGCAACCATCCGCTTGACTGTCCCGTCTGCGACGCCGGCGGCGAGTGCGAGCTGCAGGACATGACCTTCCGTTACGGCGCGCCCACCTCGCAGTATGTCGAGATCAAGCAGCACCGTGAGGAGCAGCAGTGGTCGCCCGTCGTCTTCTTCGACCGTCCGCGCTGCATCCTCTGCTATCGCTGCGTTCGCGTCTGCGGCGAAGGCATGGATGTGTGGGCGCTCGGCGTACAAAACCGCGGCGTCTCCAGCGTGATCGCGCCCAATGGCCAGGACCATCTCGACTGCGAAGAGTGCGGCATGTGCATCGATGCCTGCCCCGTCGGCGCACTCACCTCCGGCACCTACCGCTATAAGACGCGCCCATGGGAGATGAACCACGTCGCCACCGTCTGCACCCACTGCGGCGACGGTTGCAAGACCACGCTCGGTCTGCGGCGCGCCGATGAGGGCATGGAGATCGTGCGCGGCGACAACCGCGACAAGAGCGGCATCAACGAGGATTTTCTCTGCATCAAGGGCCGCTACGCCTTTGACTTCGCGAACCATCCCGATCGCCTCACCAAGCCGCTCATCCGCCAGACCGATGGTAGCTTCGCCACAGCCACCTGGGAGCAGGCGCTCAGCCATGCTGCGAGCAAACTGAAAGAGGTTCGCGACACGAAAGGTCCCGGCGCAATCGGGGTCATTGGCTCCAATCGCACTACCAACGAAGAAAACTACATTCTGCAAAAATTCGCGCGCACCGTGCTCGGTACCAACAATATCGACCACCACCGCACCGCCGATTACGTAAGCTTCGCCCGCGCGCTCGCCGGTCATGGCGATCGCCTCGCCTCGCTGCGCGACGCCTCAACTGCTCCGGCCATCCTCGTGCTGGGCAACGATCCCACGGAGCAGCACCCCGCCCTCGCCTGGGCACTCCGGACGAATGTCCGGCTGAACAAGGCAAAGCTCTTCGTCGTCAACGCCCATCCCATCAAGCTGCGCCGCCAAGCCAAGGCCTTCCTCGAGATTCCCGATGGCAGCTACGCCGACGCGATCCGTTTCCTCGGCTCTAGCGACTCCGATTTCAACGGCATCGAAGGGGCAGCCGAGTTTCGCGGCGCCCTCCGCGCCGAGCAAAAGCTGCTAATCGTCTTTGGCTCGGAGTTCCGCGGTCAGGACATCGACACGCTCGTCTCCTTCGGGCTCTCTTTGCCGGATACCCGCTTCGCCTGCCTCGCCGACTATGCCAACTCGCGCGGCGCGGCCGACATGGGCCTGCTGCCCGACATGCTGCCCGGCTATCGCCCCGTTACCGACCCCGGTCCCTTCGCCGAAGAGTATCCTCGTCTCCCGCAGACCCCGGGCAAGGACCTGATCCAGATGTTCGACGCAGCCGAGCGCGGCGAACTCGGCGCGCTCTACGTCGTCGGCTCTAATCCCGTATCGCGTTACAACATCGATCCCGCCTCACTCAAGAACACCTTTGTCGTTGTGCAGGAGATGTTCCTCACCGAGACCGCGCAGCTTGCCGACGTCATTCTGCCCGCCGCCAACCTTTACGAAAAGGGCGGCACCGTCACCAACAGCTACGGCGATCTGCAGCTCGTCAAAAAAGCCGCGGACCGCGCCGGCGTTCGCCCGGACCTCGAGCTCATCGTTCGCCTCGCCGACCGCATGGGTGCCGATCCGCGCCAGCTCGTCCCCTTCGGTCGCGGTCTGCGCGCCGACTCCGGCCAGTCGCGCGGCGCGCAATCCGGCGAAGCGGACCGCCACGCCATCTGGCTTGCCGCACGGCAGATTGAGCCCAAGGTCAGCCCCTTCGATCCTTACGCCGTCCTCGACGAGATCGAGCGCCTGGTACCCGGCTACGACGTGGACCGCATCCACCTTCTGACCGCCAACGACGTCCAGACCAGGCTCATATCCATTCAAGGCACGCAGGCTCCAGCTCCGCGTCGCGACCTCGTCCTGCCCGCCAATGACGCCCTGTTCACCTCCGGCACGCTCGGCCGCTACAGCGCCAAACTGCATGAAGTCTACGAAGCGCACCGCGAACCCGCGGTGACCGCAGCCGATTAACTTGCAACACTGGCAGTAACGATTTTTAGAAAGAGAGCCCCGTGAGTCCGCTGCTGACATATGTACTGTTGAGCATCGCCAAGATCATCGTCGTGCTGATCGTCCTGCTCACCTGTGTCGCCTACACCGTTCTGCTGGAGCGCAAACTCGTCGGTCGCATCCAGAACCGTTTCGGCCCCAATCGCGTGGGACCCTTCGGCCTGCTGCAGCCGCTCGCCGATGGCCTCAAGCTCTTCCTCAAGGAAGACATCATGCCGGAATCGGTCTACCGGCCGCTCTACATCGTCGCTCCGGTCATCGCGCTCGCCTGCGCGCTCATCTCCATCGCTGTTGTGCCCTTCGGCGCAAATATTCCTATCCACGTCAACGGCCTTCGCTTCGATCTCTTCCAGATCTCCGACATCAATATCGGTCTGCTGGTAATCCTCGGCGTCACCTCCGTCGGCGTCTACGGCATCGCGCTTTCCGGCTGGGCCTCGAACAACAAATATTCTCTGCTGGGCTCGCTGCGCTCCGCTGCTCAGATGGTCAGCTACGAGCTCGCGCTCGGCCTCTCACTCATCGGCGTCATCCTGCGCGCCGGCTCCTTCCGTTTGCGCGACATCGTGGATGTCCAGTCCACGCACGGCTTACTTTCCTGGAACGTCTTCGGCGGATGGCAGATCGTCGCCTTCTTCATCTATCTGATCTCCGCCTACGCCGAGACCAACCGCGCGCCTTTTGATCTGGTCGAAGCGGAAAGCGAGCTCACCGGCGGCTATCACACCGAGTACAGCTCCATGAAGTTCGCCATGTTCTTTATGGCTGAGTACGCCAACATGATCACGGTTGGCTGCGTCGCCACGCTGCTCTTTTTCGGCGGATGGTCGAGCCCCTTCGGCAACCTGCTGCCCACGCCGCACAACATCGTGATCCAGGCGCTGCTGCCGCTCTTCTGGTTTGTCCTCAAAGTCTTCTTCTTCGTCTTTCTCTACATCTGGGTGCGCGGCACCACGCCGCGCTTTCGCTACGACCAGTTGATGGGCTTCGGATGGAAATTTCTCGTGCCGCTCGCGATTGCAAACATCATCGTCGCGGCTCTGATCTACGCTCCGCGATAATTTGGCCTCACGTTGATTTACTATGAAACTTCCGCTATCTGTCACTTCCTCTTGCTTGTAAAACGGCTTTGGGCATGTATCTGATCATCTTCTTCATCTTCGGAGCATTGTGCATCGCCGGCGCGCTGAATCTGCTGCTGCAGCGCCACCCCATCAACAGCGCGCTCTCGCTGATCGTGGTCATGAGCTCGCTCGCGGTGCTCTACCTGCTGCTTGGCGCGGAATTCCTCGCCGCCGCACAGGTCATCGTCTACTCCGGCGCCATCATGGTCCTGTTCACCTTCGTCATCATGCTGCTCAATGCCGGTGAAGAAGAGCGCACGCGCGGCAGCCGAGCCGCGTATATCGTCGGCTTTCCCGGCGTCGCAGTGCTGCTCGGTCTGCTCACCTACATCTTTCTCTCCGTCCGCACGCCGCTCGGCAATGCGGAGCTCGGAGGCGCTTCTCTCGTCACCACCGCCGCTCTCAGCCGCGTCCTCTTTCGCGATCTGCTGCTCCCCTTTGAAGTCACCTCTGTCCTGATCTTGGTCGCTATCCTCGGCGCAGTCGCGCTGGCGCGGAAGGAGCCCTGACGTGGTTGTTCCCATCGCCTACTATCTCGTCCTCAGCGCCATCCTCTTCTCGATCGGCGTTGCCGCCTTCCTCATCAAGCGCAACATCATCACCGTCTTCATGTCCATCGAGCTGATGCTCAACGCCGTGAACCTCACCTTCGTCGCCTTCGCGCACCATTGGCATCAGGTCAGCGGGCAGATCTTCGTCTTCTTCGTCATGGTGGTGGCAGCAGCCGAAGCTGCGGTAGGCCTGGCCATCATCATCGCGATCTTCCGCACCCGGAACACGCTCAACGTGGACCAGGTGAACCTGATGAAACTATGAACGACGGCCTTCATCTGTGGCTCATCCCGATCCTGCCTCTGGTCGGCTTTCTGCTGAACGGCCTCTTCGGCCATCGCCTGCCGAAAGCGCTGGTCTCGACGATCGCGCTCGTTTTTACCGCGGCGCCGCTCCTGCTGGTCCTGCGTGTCTATGACAGCTTCTCGGCGCTCTCGCTTCCCTACATCGAACGGCACTCCGCCTGGATCGCCACCTCCACCTTCCATGCCGACTTCGCCTTCGCGCTCGATCAGCTCACGCTGGTCATGCTGCTGATCGTCACCGGCGTCGGCTTCCTCATCCACATTTATTCCGTCGGCTACATGGCGCACGAGGAAGGCTACTGGCGCTTCTTCGCCTACCTCAACCTCTTCATGTTCTTTATGCTCACGCTGGTGCTGGCAGAAAACTTTCTGCTCATGTTCGTGGGCTGGGAGGGCGTAGGTCTCGCCTCGTACCTGCTGATCGGCTTCTACTTCAAGAAGCACGCCGCGGCCAAAGCCGGCATGAAGGCGTTCGTCGTCAACCGCATTGGCGACTTCGGCTTCCTGCTGGCCATGTTCCTGCTCATCGTTCACTTCGGCACGCTCAGCTTCAGCGAAGTCGCCAGTCAGATCGCGCAGCATCCGGAATGGCAGAGCGGCTTCCTCACCGCCATCGCTCTGTTACTCGTCCTCGGCGCCACCGGCAAGTCCGCGCAGATTCCTCTCTACGTCTGGCTGCCGGACGCCATGGAAGGCCCCACCCCGGTCTCCGCGCTCATCCACGCCGCCACCATGGTCACGGCGGGCATCTATATGGTGGTTCGCACACACGCCATCTTTGATCGCGCGCCGCTCGCGCTCACCGTCGTCGCCATCATCGGCGCAGCCACTGCATTCTTTGCCGCAACCGTCGGCGTCCTCCAGACGGACATCAAGCGCGTCCTCGCCTACTCCACCATCTCGCAGCTTGGCTACATGTTCCTGGCGTGCGGTGCCGCGGCCTACTCCGCCGCTATCTTCCACCTGGTCACGCACGCTTTCTTCAAGGCGCTGCTCTTCCTTGCCGCGGGCTCCGTCATCCACGCCGTCAGCGGCGAGCAGGACATGCGCGTCATGGGCGGCCTGCGCAAGTACATCCCGGTCACCTTCTGGACCATGACCATGGCCGTCTTCGCCATCTCGGGCTTTCCGCCCTTCTCCGGCTTCTTCTCCAAGGACGAAATCCTTGCTGAAGTCTTCCGCTCGCCGAATGGCGGCCACTTGCTGTGGGCCGTAGGGCTCGTCACGGCCGGCATCACGTCCTTTTATATGTTCCGTCTCTGGTACATGACCTTCTTCGGCCAGCTGCGGCTGCATACCGGCCAGCACGAAGCTATCCCGGTCGTGCTGAAGGATGATCGCCTCTCCGCCGAGCACTCCACCAACGGCCACACGCACCCGCATGCGCACCTGCACACCATCCACGAAAGTCCCAGGTCGATGCTGATCCCTCTCATTTTGCTGGCCATCCTCTCCGTTGCCGGCGGCTGGATCGGCATCCCGCATTCGCTCGGAGGCGGCGACCGGTTGGGGAACTTCCTCAATCCAGTGACCCGCGGCGTCGGAGCGCCGGCCTCGTTCGAGCAGGTCTCGATCGCCATGCGCACCGGCGCGCCCATCCCAACCACCGAAGCTCCTTCCCGGCCGGAAGATCCACAAACCGAGCGCATGCTGACCGGGTTCTCCGTCCTGGCCGCACTGATCGGCTGGCTGCTCGCCGATACACTCTACCGCCGCAAGCCGGAGCTTCCCGCGAAGATCGCCGCACACTCGCGCGCTCTTTACGGCCTGATCTGCAACAAATACTGGATCGATGAGATCTACGGCTTCCTCATCGTCAAGCCGCTGCTCGTCATCTCCCGCTACATTCTGTGGGGCGGATTCGATCGCGGCGTCATCGGCGGCGGCAACCGCGTGCTTGCCGGCGGCGCGCAGGGCGCAGGCGCTGTGCTGCGCCGCATCCAGTCCGGAAACATCCGCTCCTATGCCGGCTGGCTGGCCATCGGCGCCGCCATCATCCTGCTGCTCTCCTTCTTCGGCTTCGGGACGCATCTGCACCTGGGGGTCCGCTAGCCATGGCCTCTATCGATCACTCCATCCTCACCTGGATCCTGCTGCTGCCCGCCTTCGGCGCGCTCGTCGCCGCGCTACTTCCCGAGCGTGGCAAGCTGGTGCAAAGCTGGACACTCCTCATCGCGCTGGCCACGTTCGTGCTCACGCTGCATCTGCCCACGCACTTCGATTACAACCACACCGGCTTCCAGTTTGAGATCAATCGGCTCTGGATCGTCTCGCCGCCCATCCACTACCACCTCGGCGTCGATGGCCTCTCGGTCTGGCTGGTCGTGCTCACCGGCTTCCTCGCGCCCATCGGCGTACTCGCCTCCTGGCGCGCCATCGATACCCGCGTCAAAGAGTTCTACTCGCTCTTCCTGCTGCAACAGACCGCGATGCTCGGCGTCTTTCTCGCGCTCGATCTCATTGTCTACTACGCCTTCTGGGAACTCACGCTCGTCCCCATGGCCATCCTCATCGCCATGTTCGGACGCGAGCCGGGCAGCCGCAACAGCTCGCGCGCTGCGATCAAGTTCTTCCTCTATACATTCATTCCCTCTGCACTTTTTCTGGTCGGCATCCTTGCGCTTTACGCGCGCACCGGCACCTTTGACTATCTCGAGTTGAAGACCGCGCTCAGCCACAATCCGTCGCTCTTCCCGCCCGAAGCGATGTGGGTGATCTCGCTTTCCTTCCTCGTCGCCTTCGCAGTCAAAGTTCCCGGTCTTCCCGCTGCACGGCTGGCTCGGCGATGTCTTCAGCGAAGCTCCCACCGCCATGGCGATGATCGTCGCCGGCAAGCTCGGGCTCTACTCGCTCATCCGCTTCCATCTCGGCCTCTTCCCCTTCGAGTCTCGCCGCGTCGCGCACTGGATGATCCTGCTCGCGGTCGTCGGCATCCTTTATGGCGCGCTCGTCGCGCTGGTGCAGAACGACCTCAAGCGCCTGCTCGCCTTCGGCACTATCTCCAGTTTGAGTTTCTGCACGCTCGGCATCTACACCTTCGCCATCAACGGCCTGGACGGCGCCGTCTTCCACGTTCTCAGCGAATCCATCACCGGCGGCGCGCTCCTTGTCCTGCTCGGCGTGATGTACGAGCGCTACGGCACCTACGAAATTGAGCGCTACGGCGGCCTCGCCGGACGCGTTCCGCGTCTGGCCACACTCTTCGTCCTGACCACGCTCGCGCTCATTGGCCTGCCCATCCTCAATGGCTTCATCGGCGAGTTCCTCACGCTTTCCAGCGGCTTCGCCACCGGTCACGTCTGGGGCGCGCTCGGCACCGTCGGCGTCATCCTGAGCGCGGCCTACATGCTCTGGATGGTGCAGCGCGTCTTCTACGGACCCGAATCGGCCCTGGTCCATCGCTCGCCGGCGCACGACCTCGCTGCTCGCGAGCATCTCGCGCTCTGGCCCATGGCCATCCTCATGGTCGTCATGGGCGTCTTCTCTCCCTACTGGATACGCGCCATCGATCGCGGTGTGCACGCGTTGAGCAACGCGCCTGCCCTGACCCATCCGGCCGCAGCCTTATCCGGTCGAGCGCACGACGGGGAGGTCGAATAGATGCAGCTGGCCCGTATCCTTCCCGAAGTCATCCTCACCATCGCCGGCGTTCTCATCATGCTGGTCGATCCGCTCCTGCCGCGCACCACCAATCGAAAGTCCGTCGGCTGGTTCAGCGTGCTCGCCATGATCGCGGCCTTTGCTGCCAGCGCCTGGCAGCTTCATCTCCCGCCCGGCACGGCCTACTTCGGCGTCGTCCAGACCGATGCTTTCAGCGTCTTCTTCCATCTCGCCATCTGCGGCACCGTGCTCGTGGCTCTGCTCGCCGCAATTGATTCCGTGCGTCCCGAGACTCACGACATGGGTGAGTTCTTCGCGCTCATCCTCTTCGGCACCGTCGGCATGCTGCTCATGACCTCGGCTGTCGAACTGCTGCTGGTTTTCATCGGCCTCGAGATCTCGTCGATTTCCACCTACATCCTCGCCGGCTTCCGCAAGCGCACGGGCAAGAGCCCCGAAGCATCCATCAAATATTTCCTGCTCGGCTCCTTTGCCACCGCCTTCTTCCTCTACGGCATCGCGCTCACCTTCGGCGCCACAGGCACCACGCGCATCGCTGCTATCGCCGCCGCGCTTCCCCACTCTGCCACGCCTGTCCTCGCCTGGACCGCGGTAGGCCTCATCCTCATCGGCCTCGGCTTCAAGGTCTCTGCCGCGCCCTTCCACGTGTGGACGCCCGATGTCTACGAAGGCGCACCCTCGCCAGTCGTCGCGCTTATGTCCACCGCGCCCAAGGCCGCCGCATTCGCCGTCCTGCTGCGCATCTTCTACGGCGCCTATCCCTCCATCCAGCAGCACTGGTGGGGCCTCTTCTGGATTCTCGCCGCCGTCTCCATGACCCTCGGCAACCTGGCCGCGCTCCGCCAGCAGAGCGTCAAGCGCATGCTCGCCTACTCCTCCATCGCGCACGCCGGCTACCTGCTGGTCGCCTTCACCGCCTTCTCGCCTGCGGGCGTCGCTGCTGCTACTTTCTACGTGCTCTGCTATGTCGCGATGAACGTCGGCATCTTCGCCGTCATCAGCCACGTCGGCGGGTATGACGACCATCTCTGGTCCATCACCGACTATCGCGGCCTCGTCTACCGCTCGCCTGTCCTCGCGGGCGCCATGGCCTTCTTCCTGCTCTCGCTCATCGGCATTCCATTCACCGGCGGCTTCTTCGCCAAGTTCTATGTCTTCTCGGCCGCGCTCCAGAGCGGGATGTTCGCGCTCGCCATCATCGGCCTCGTCAACAGCGGCATCGCCGCCTTCTACTACCTGCGCCTGCTGGTTGCGCTTTACTCGAAGCCCGCGGAGGGCTCGCCCGTCCTGTCCGTTCCGCGCATGTCCCTGACCCTGGGCTTCGCCATCCTGCTCGCCGCCTCGGCAACGCTGCTGCTCGGCATCGTACCCAGCAACTCGCTCAAGCTCGCACAACGTGGAGCAGCCACCTTCTTCGCACCGGCGCTCCCATCCCAGGCACCATCATCCTCAACAGCTGTTCAAAAGGGCAATTGAGAAGCAGCAGAGAAGCAGTTTGCTGAAGGCAGTCATCCGGGTGCCCCCATTCTGGCGCATCGGGGTCCCCAATCTGCGCGGTTTTCGCAAGTTGGGGCGGGAAGCCAGGGTGGGTGTGTCCCATCGTTGCGAAGCGACCCCCGCTCTCTCACTCGCTCTTCAATCGCAAATCCCGCTGTTCAAAGATCCGCACCGCCGCCTCAAACAGCGCGCCGCTCAGCACCACGGCCTCCAGCAAGCCCGCACCAAAGACCAGCCGCGTATGCTCCGTAACCGGACCGCTCAACAGAACCTGCAGCAACCGCGTCTGCGCAATCTGCCATCCCGGCGGCAACAGCAGCGGCAAACTGAGCACGGTCAGGCTCAGGATGCCGGCGATCACGCCCGGCAAAACCAGGGATCCCAGCACCGCCAGCGACGCCATCGTCATACTCAGCAGAAGCAGCGCGGCGAGCGTCTGCCACAGCATCTCCGCAGCCGCCCCCAGCACCGGCCCGGTCAGCGCCAGGTCGAGCACATAAGCCAGCAGCGGCAGAAACGCAGCCAGCCACAACGCGCCCAGATACTGCCGCCGGCTCACCGCCCGCGACAGCACCAGCACAATCCGTCGCGAGCGCTGCTCATTGCCCAGCAGCGCTCCGCCGGTAAACGCCACCAGCGCCAGTCCGTACAGGCTCTGCTGCGCAAGCGCCGCTTCCACGTCCTCCGGCGCAGGATGGAGCCCGCCCGTCAGCATCACTGCCGCCATCGCCCATGGCCAAAGCACCAGCAGCAGCCACAGCCAGCGATTCGCCCATAGCAGCCGCCACGCAATCCACAAGCTCTTCATGCGTCCGCGGCCTCGCTGCCTGTCCATTGTAAAAATAGCTCTGTCAGGTTCCCGCGCACCGGCGTCACGCTCACCAGCGCGGCCCCGCACGCCCATGCCGCTTCAAGAAAGCGCCGTGTCTCCGTCGACGGAACCCGCCACACCCCGGGCGCGCTCTCCGCACCCCACCGCTGCACAAACTCCGCATCCGGCGCAAACGACGTCAGCGCAATCTCCATCTGCTCAGTAGCCGCCAACAGCTGGTCCAGCCGTCCATAACGCAGCAGCCGCCCTTCATGCAGAAACGCTATGCGGTCGCTCACCAGCGCAACCTCGCCAAGCTGGTGTGAGCTCAGCACGATCGCAGCGCCCTCGGCGCGCAGTTCTCTCAGCAACGTCCGTATATCGAGCACGCCCTGCGGATCAAGGGCCGACGCCGGCTCGTCCAGGATCAGCACCTTCGGACGGTGGACCAGTGCGAGCGCCAACGCCAGCCGCTGCTGCATGCCGCGCGAGAAGCGCCGCACATCCCGCTTCCACTCGCGCAGACCCACTCGCGCGAGCACCTGCTCCAGCGATTCGCGCGTGACCGCAGCATCGTTCAATCGCGCGGCGAAGCCCAGCGCATCAAAAGCATTCCCCGCAAAGAACACCGGCGAGTCCGGCACAAATCCTAGCTGCCGCCGTGCCGCAGCATCCCCGAAGCGACGCTCCATCAGCGACCCGCCGCCGGCAGTAGCCAGCAGGAACCCGGCGGCAATCTGCATCGCGGTTGTTTTGCCTGCGCCGTTCGGTCCGACCAGGCCCAGAATCTCGCCTGGCTCCGCTCTGAAGCTCACATCTTCGAGCGCCCGCGTCTTTCCGAAATATTTAGTGATGCGTTCAAAGACCAGCGCCGATGGCATAGCAGCATCGTAAACAATGTTCACGCCGCTGCATTCCAGCGGTCATAAATATTCGTCACTTGATTCGTGACCTATCGCTATCTGACCTATCGCTATCTCTGTCCATCTGCATTTAGGACGTTCCGTGAGCTCACCTCTCTCGGAGTCTGCGCGCATGCGTGGCCATCCGCATGCCTCGGGATCGTCTTGAGGCGTCGGAACCGGTTGGTGCGATTGCGTATACTGAAGGGATGCTGTGAAGCTGATGCAGCGACTATAGGCACCGAATGATGATGCGCTCCACAACCACTACAACTACTACAGTGAAGCTCGAAAAATCAGGCCGGGCCAAGATCTCCGTTTCCGTAATTAGCTTAGCGGTGCTGCTTATCTCCGGTGCAGCCGTCCTGTTTACGGAGGATGGCTTTGACCGCGCAGTTACGGTTGGGTTGAACCACTTCAACCACGTCTCTTTTTTATTCGACGCTGTATGTCACGGCATTTCAGAAAACACCACCTCTTCCGGTCTCATCTTTGCCGCCCTCCTCTGGTATTGCTGGTTTTCCTCGTCCGATCTTCGCAGCCGCCATAATGTTTTGTTTGGCACCGTCGCTTCGGCGGTAGCCAGTCTGCTCAGTCGCATGACGCAGCTCATCTTTCCCAACCGCGCGCGCCCATTTCAGGATCCTTCTTTACATCTAACTCTTCCCTTCACCGTTCAGCCGGATTCCCTCAGGCACGTCGCATCCTCGTTTCCCAGCGATCATGCAGCGCTCTATTTCGCTTTGGCCGCCACCATTTATTCGGCAAACCGCAAGGTCGGATACTACGCCCTGGCATTAGCCTTTTTTCTAAGTGTCATCCGCATGTATCTGGGTTTTCACTATTTCACGGACACAATCGGAGGAGCGGCCCTTGGCGTGTTGTGTGTCTGTCTCATGCAGAGCTTCAGAGCCAGCCGGCGCACCTCTGCTATCTGCCAAGCCCCAAGTCCTGCCTTCTATGCCGTAGCATTTTGCGTCACGTACACCATCGCGACGATGTTTGCTGATGTGCGTGTGATCGCTTCGCAGGTAGCTCATCTCCTGCGGCACTGACAAAATTATCCGAAGCCAGACCGAAGGGCACTCCGCTATCTCCGGCCTACCCCCATCTGCCGCCTCGGCATATATCTGCAGAATCTCGGAGTCCATCGCTGATACCGCCAGCGTGATCGGGCCCATTGCGCCGAAAAGCAAAAGCCCCCCGGCCTGGTTGTGCTACCCAGACCCGGGGGCTTGCTTGCAAACTCGAACCGCTTAGTGTGCCTGCACCTTCACGAAGATGATGACCAGCGTGAACAGCGACAGGGACTCAATGAACGCGAGGCCAAGTGTCAGCAGGAGCAGGATGCCCGGCCGTGCTCCCGGATTGCGCGCCAGCGCCTCCGTGGCGGAAGCCGTTGCGCGGCCCTGGCCCAGCCCGCAAAGACCGGCCGCCAGGCCCATGCCGATGCCGGCTGCGATCGAGGTAAGGCCGATGGCCATAGCGTTGCCGCCGCCCGCGTCCTGTGCGAATGCAGGAGCGGCCAGGAACAGCACGCTCAGCATGGTGAAGAGGATTTGCAGTTTCCGCATTGTGTTTCTCCGTAGCTCCCGGGAATGTACCGTCAGTGGGTGGTTGATGCTCACCGTGCTGGCACCCTCACGCTCACGGTCGATGCAGGCTGGGCGGAAGCGGCTCCCTGCCTGAAATGTCGTCAAAATCCTGGTTGCTTCTCCCTCTGTCATCCTGAGCGTAACCAAAGGTGGAGCGAGGGACCTGCTGTACCTTACGTTCCGTATCGGCGCGCAGCGCCGCTCAACCAAAACCTCGTCAGTCCTAGTGCTCGTGCGACGTCGCCTGGGCCAGATAGATCATCGCCAGCAGCATAAAGACAAATGCCTGGATGACCGACACGAAAAGGTGCAGTCCCAGAAACACCGTGGGCAGCGCCAGCGGAACGAGCGAGAAAAAGACCAGCGTCACCATATCGCCGGCAAACATGTTGGCGTAAAGACGGACAGTGAGCGAAAGAATACGCGCGAGATGCGAGATGATCTCGATTGGCAGCATCAACCAGGAGATCCACCAGATCGGCCCGATGAACTGCTTCACGTACCCGGGTCCGTTCTCGCGGATACCCTGATAATGGTAGTAGAGAAACGTCAGCGTCGCCACGCCGAGCGGCACCCAGGGCTTGGCCGTGGGCGAAATGAAGCCCGGCAGCAGCCCAAGCAGGTTACTGAGCAAAACGAAGACGAAGATGATCGTGACAAATGGCACGTAGCGCTCAAAGCCATGGCCAATAATCGATTCTGCTTGCTCGCTCACAAACCCGTGCAGCATCTCAGCGATGTGCTGTGGCGGTCCCGGCTTGTCCACGCTTAGCGTCGCGCGCACCACCACGAAGAACACGAGCAGCGCCAGAAAGACGACAATCTCCATCGCCAGCGTGTTGTCGATGGGCGCCTGCGGATACTTCGGATGCAGATGCAAAAGGGCGAGCACGGCATTCGCAGCGCCGGCAAAGTAGTGATTCAGGAAGGCTGTGAACGGGAGCTGTACTGGCATGACGGTGTCGTAGCGGTTCTCGAAAAGCCTTAAAGTGTTAGATGCAGTGTTCTAGACGGTCCAGGCGCGCAGCAGTCGAATCGACTCGATTGTCAGCGCCACTACGGCCAGCCCCAAGCCTGCGCACAGCGCGTACACGGAGCCCTGCAAACTCCTAAGGCTAACATAAAGAACAATTCCCGCGAGAATGAGGCGCAGGAAAAACCAGACCAGCACGCCGGCCACCGGCTTGCCCTCGCGTCCCTCGTTGAAGCGGCTCAGAACCGCTAGCATCAGCCGCTGCGACTCATAGAGCCCCGTTGCCGCGATCGCCGCGCCCACCAGAAACAGCACCGCCGACTGCCACCCCACCGCCACCCATGTCACTGCGGTCCCAAGGACGCCCAGAATCGCCACCCAGCCAAGCGCGTGCGTCAGCGTCGCCTTCAGGTCGCGCTCGGTAAAGTCGGTGAATGTCGATGCGCCGGGTTCAGTCATAACTTCGGGGGACATCCGTCTTATTCCTTTGCCTGCGCCAGCACCACGCGAAAGATCTGCACAAAGCCGGCCGCTGCGCCAAGGATCAGACCCGGAATGTAAATCCAGTGCTGATGCAGCCACTTGTCCAGCCCCGCGCCGATCAGCCATCCGACCACCGTCGCAATTGGCAGCATCAGCGCAAGCTGGACCATGCTCTCCACCTGCACCAGCGACTTCATGGTCTCACTCTGTTTTGCGCTGCTCTGCGTCGGCCGCGAACTGTCAGCGGCCGGCCCGTTCTCGCTGTCATTCGCCATCGTGCTTCCGGTTCCTGCGTTGTTATACATCATCCCGGCCACGCCGTACCTGCTCGTTATACTGGCCTTTCTACTCATCATTTCAGCAACACCGGGAAGGAACCAGAGTGTTCGAGTCAGAGTTCGAGCGCAGCCTCTTTGCGCTGCGGCAGGAAAAGCTGCAACAGATCGCCGCGCTGGGTCACGCCGTCTATCCCAATCACTACCGCGCCACGCACGATATTCCCGCGCTGCGGGCCGCGTACGACGACCACACCGCCGAGCAACTCGATGCCAGCCGCGTCCAGGTCTCCATCGCCGGCCGCATCATGGCCATCCGCGCCCAGGGCAAGGCCGGCTTCGCGCAGTTGCAGCAGGCGGGTGAGCGCCTGCAGATTTACGTGCGCCTCGACGCCGTAGGCGAGCAGGTCTTCCAGCTTTACAAGCTGCTCGATCTCGGCGACCACATCGGCGTCACCGGCTATCTCTTCCGCACCCGCACCGGCGAGTTGACGATCCACGTCGACACCATCACCTTCCTCACCAAGTCCATGCTCGCGCTCCCGGAAAAGTATCACGGCCTCGCCGATGTTGAGCTCCGCTATCGTCAGCGCTATCTCGACCTCTTTACCGATCGAGGAGATTTTGAAGAGATTTCCGGCGCGGAAGGCGAGCCTTCTAAACCGGGTAAGCAGACGCGCCAGCCGTCACGCGAAGTATTCATCAAGCGCGCAAAGGTGCTGAAGGCCCTGCGCAACTTCTTCGATTCGCGCGGCTACATCGAGGTGGAGACTCCGATGATGCAGTCCATCGCAGGCGGCGCCATGGCGCGTCCCTTCGTCACCCATCACAACGCGCTCGACATCCCGCTCTTCCTGCGCATCGCGCCGGAGCTCTACCTAAAGCGCCTCGTCGTCGGCGGCTTCGACCGTGTGTACGAGATCAACAGAAATTTTCGCAATGAAGGTGTGTCTACCCAGCACAATCCCGAGTTCACCATGCTCGAGTTCTACCAGGCCTATGCGAACTATCACGATCTGATGGACCTGACCGAAGAGCTGGTGAAGTTCGTCGCGATGGAAGTGAACGGCACGCTCACGACCGAGTTCAACAGAACAACCATCGATCTGTCGCAGTGGAAGCGCTATTCCATGCGCGAGGCAATCGCCGCCTTTTGGCCGCGGAATGCCGGAGCTCCTCCCGCGCAGGCCGACTTTGCAACCGAGGCCTTCGTGCGCGAGTTGGTCAATCGGGTGCGTGCGGCTGGTGTGCATGTATCGCTGGAAGCAGGAGAGCCCGCCGGCAAGACGATCGCAAATCTTTTCGAAGCCGTAGCCGAAGAACACCTCGTCCAGCCCACCATCATCTACGACTTCCCCCTGGCCGTCTCGCCGCTCTCCAAGGTCAAGCCGGACGAACCCGATTGGGTCGAGCGCTTTGAGTTCTATATAGGAGGCTTCGAGCTGGGCAACGCCTTCAGCGAGCTCAACGATCCTGTCGATCAACAGCGCCGCTTCGCCGATCAGTCAGCCCAACGCGAGCACGGCGACGAAGAAGCGCATCAGCCGGATGAAGACTACGTACGCGCGCTCGCCTATGGCCTGCCGCCCACCGCCGGCGAAGGCATCGGCATCGACCGCCTGACCATGATCCTCACCGGCGCGCGCTCCATCCGCGACGTCATCCTCTTCCCCCTCATGCGGCCGAGACAGGGCGATGGTGCTCAGGAAAAAAATGAGAGCTGAACGCACGAAGGTCGCCCACATCTCGCAGCGTGAGCGACCAACGGGAGCGAATCCAAAGATCCGGGTGCCCTACTCCAGCCGAAGGCCAGGGTGGGTTATCCCCGTACATCTCAGACCGGCGAAGCGACCTTCCGAAATTCGGAGGACGCTTATGTCACCTCGGTTTTCCGGCCCGTTTCACCAGCGTCGCCAGCGTCACTTTATCCAACTCGTTCTCGAAAGCACGGTGGCAGTCACGATAGGCTTTGGAAATGGCGGCATGAATCTTCGAAGCGACGGCCCCGCTCGTCTTCGGAAGATTCAGTTTGCTGCTTGAATCGAGAGCACGATGCACTTCGGCCAGCGTGATTGACTTCGCCGGACGAGTCAGCTTCGATCCTCCTGAGGGCCCCTTTTGACTCACAATAAGATCAGCCTGCTGCAGAGAGGACAGAATTCTGCGAATCACAACAGGGTTGGTGTGAAGTACCTCAGCAAGGTCGGCGGAAGTCTTTAACCCATCATTCTGCGAGAGAAGGACGAGAATATGGACACCGGTCACAAAGCGTGTGTTGGCTGCCATAAGCGAAACGCTACCATAAAAAAGACTTCTGTCACTCGTGACGAATCTATCACGTTGGTTACAAGACAACCCCGGAAGTCATCTGCCACTGTCTCTGCATCCAGTGGCAAACCGGCGCTCATGGACCCTGCATTGCAAGCCGGAATAGTTACTGTAGAAAGGTACAATTTCAAGTGAAATTGCTCTTCGTTGGAGACGTTTTCGGCAGTCCAGGCAGGCGCGTCGTGCGCGAGCACCTGCCCCACCTCATCCGGGAGCGCCAGGTCGACCTCGTCATCGTCAACGCGGAAAACGCTGCCGGCGGCTTCGGCTTGACCCCCTCTCTGGCAGATGACCTCTTTGACCTTGGCGCGCACGTCCTTACCACCGGCAACCACGTCTGGGATAAGCGCGAAATCATCGACTATATAGGCTCCGTTCCCTCAGAAAGCCACGAGCGCCCGCGCCGCATTGTCCGCCCCGCGAACTATCCGGCAGGCACTCCCGGCCACGGCCTCTATGAGGGCACGCTGCCCTCCGGCGTTCCCTATGCCGTGATCAACCTGCAGGGCCGCGTCTTCATGCCCGCCATCGACGATCCCTTCCGCACTGCCGACCGCCTCCTCGCCGGAGTCAAGGCCAAGGTGATCCTGGTCGACATCCACGCCGAGGCCACCTCGGAGAAAATGGCACTCGGTTGGTATCTTGATGGACGGGTTACCGCTGTGCTCGGTACGCATACTCATGTGCCCACTGCGGACGAGCGCGTGTTACCAAACGGCACCGCGTACCAGACCGACGTGGGCATGAGCGGCCCCTATGACAGCGTCATCGGTGTGGAGAAAGAGCTCGTTATTCAGAGATTCCTTAACGCCATGCCCGGCAAGTTCGAGCCCGCGCGCGGCGATGCCCGGCTCTGCGCGCTCCTCATTGAGTGCGACGCCGCCACCGGCCGCGCCACCGCCGTGCAGCGTCTCATGCTCGGGGAGTGATCTCATGATTGCCACGCTCTTTAGCCGTTACCTCCTCGGCTGCACAGAACTCACATGCAAGAATTACCGGCTCTTTTGCTTCATACGAAACAAAGGCGGCGCCGGTTAACTCTGCTCGTGCCATTGGCATCTTGTCTGTAGGGCCGCGGCATACATCCCCAACCTAACTAAGGAGTTTTGCATGACGGATTATCGAGTACGCGCAGGCGACATCGAAGAAGACCAGGTAACTTCCCTGATTGAAAGCTACTCGGCGCAAGTGCCCTCCAGCTTCTATCTTGTTGGGGCAGGAGCCTCCATCGTCGCTTCCCTGATCGCCAAGTTGCAGGGCAAAAATCACACGGCGCTCTTCTTCGGGCAGTGGGCCGCGCCCTTTCTGTTGCTGGGCATCTACAACAAGATGGTCAAACTGCATGGCTCCGACGCCATCACCGCAGAGAACGACTGATATCACCACAACAACGGGTGCCCCATCCTGCGCAGGTAGGGTGGGGCGGTTCCAACAGTCCGGCCCGCGCAAAGCCTAAACCTTGTCACCTGGGCGAACGGATTTGTAGTTCGACAGGGTTAGCCAGACCCACAAACGTGAGCGACAACGGAGCGAACGGCGGCAATCGCGCCGCAGGCGCCTTTGCCTGGACGGCAAGTCCCCTTTGCCTGGACGGCAAGTCCTGCAATATGCTGACCCTTCGTGTCTGCCAGCCCTCCAACGGAATCCACTGAGTCGGTCCAGACCCCGCTCATGCGGCAGTACTTCGCCGCCAAGGCCCTGCATCCGGACGCCCTGCTGCTCTTCCGCATGGGCGACTTCTACGAGCTCTTCTACGAGGACGCCAAAACCGCTGCCCGCGAGCTCGAGATCACTCTCACCGCACGCGACCGCGAGCGCCAGGTCCCCATGGCCGGCGTCCCGTACCACGCCGTAGAAGGCTACATCGGTCGCCTGTTGCAGAAGGGCTATCGCATCGCCATCTGCGATCAGATGGAAGATCCCAGGCTCGCGAAGAAGATCGTGCGTCGCGAGGTCACCCGCGTCCTCTCGCCCGGCACCGCGCTCGATCCCGCGCAGCGCTCGGAGCGCAACAACTATCTCGCCGCGCTCTACACCGCCCCCGTCCAGCCGCATCACGAAGAGCGCGTCGGCCTCGCGCTGCTCGATCTCTCCACCGGCGAGTTCCGCGCTACCGAATTCCAGGGTAAATTCGCCGCATCGCTCGCGCTCGATGAGTTAGCGCGCCAGCAGCCCGCCGAGCTGCTCCTTGCCGCGGAAACTTCCATCTTCCCCGCTCTTCCCGCGGAAACCATCGGCGCCGCGCTCGATCCGATCCGCACCAAAACGCGTCTAGATGCATGGGCTTTCAGCGCCGACTACGCCATCCCGCTGCTGGAACGCCAGCTCGGAGCACGCTCGCTCGATGGCTTCGGACTCGCCGGTCATCCCGCCGCCGCCGTAGCCGCGGGCGCAGCGCTGCACTACGTCCGCTCCACGCAGATGGGCGATCTCTCGCACATCGACAGCCTCCGTTACTACGAGCGCGCCGACCATCTGGAGCTCGATCCTGTCAGCGTGCGCAACCTCGAGCTGGTCGAGCCGCTCTTCGCAGACGCCTCCGTCCGCACCACGCTCTTTCACACCCTTGACTGCTGCCAGACCCCCATGGGCAAGCGCCTGCTGCGCTCGACCCTCCTCCGCCCGCTGCTCGATCCCGCCGAGATCGAAGCCCGTCTCGACGCCGTCGCGGAGCTCCATATCGCCTTGCAGCGGCGCGAAAAGCTGCGTCAGGCCCTCGGCGGCGTTCTCGATATCGAGCGCCTCCTCAGCCGCGTCTCGCTCGACTCCGCCGGTCCCCGCGATGTGCTCGCCCTCAGCGCATCGCTCGCGCGTCTGCCCCTCGTCGCCGCGGCTCTGGATCCCTTGCAATCTGCGCGTTGGCAGCAATCGCGTCAACGCCTCGACGTTCTCGAAGACCTCCACACCGCAATCGCAACTTCGCTCATCCCCGAGCCGCCCCTTACGCTCGCCGATGGGGGCGTCATCGCGCCCGGCATCCATGCCGAGCTCGACGAGTTGCGCACGCTCTCGCAGAGCGGACGCCAATCTATCGCTGCCATCGAGGAACGCGAGCGCCAGCGCACCGGCATCGGATCTTTGAAGGTTCGCTTTAACAACGTCTTCGGCTACTACATCGAGATCACCAAGTCGAACCTCAAAGCCGTTCCCCCCGACTACGAGCGGAAGCAGACCCTCGTCAACGCCGAGCGCTTCACGACACCCGAGCTCAAGGATTACGAGACCCGCGTCCTCACCGCGCACGAGCGCGCCATCGAAATCGAGCGCCGCCTCTTCGCCGAGTTGCGTGCCACCATCCTCGCCGCCTCGCCGCGCATCCGCCGCAGCGCTGCTGTCCTCGCCGAGATCGATCTGCTCTCCAACTTCGCCCATGTCGCGGCGCTCCACAACTACACGCGCCCCATCCTCACCGAAGAGTGCGTTCTCGAAGCGGCCGCGGCCCGCCATCCCGTCGTCGAGTGCCGCATGGAGGAGAACGCCGAGGGTCGCTTCGTCCCCAACGATCTCTATCTCTCAACCGAAGGCCCAGCCGTTCTGCTGCTCACCGGCCCCAACATGGGCGGCAAGTCCACCTACCTTCGCCAGGCCGCTCTGCTCGTCATCATGGCCCAGATGGGCTCCTTCGTCCCCGCCGCCCGCATGCGCTTCGGCCTCGTCGATCGCGTCTATACCCGCATCGGCGCCAGCGACAACGTCGCGCGCGGCCGCTCCACCTTCATGGTCGAGATGACTGAGACCGCCACCATCCTCAACACGGCCACGAAGCAATCACTGATCCTGCTCGACGAAATGGGCCGCGGCACCGCTACCTTTGACGGCCTCTCGCTCGCCTGGGCCACCCTCGAATACATCCACGGCCGCATCGGCGCGCGCACTCTCTTCGCCACCCACTACCACGAGCTCACCTTGCTGGCCGATCAACTCCCGCGCCTCAGCAACCTGCGCGTCGCGGTCAAGGAGTCGCCCGCCGGCATCGCCTTCCTGCACACCATTGAGCCCGGAGCCGCCAGCAAGAGCTACGGCATCGACGTTGCGCGCCTCGCCGGCCTGCCGGCCTCCGTCATCGAGCGCGCCCGCCGCGTCCTCGCGCAGCACGAGAAATCCGAGAAGCGCAACGTCGCGCTCGAAGCCGAAGACGCCTCCGCGCCCCTGCAGCTCACCATCTTCACGCCGCTTTCCCAGCGCATCCTCGACCGTCTCACCGAGCTCGACACCAACAGCCTCACGCCGTTGCAGGCCCTTAATTTGCTCGAAGAGTTGAAGAGTGAGATACGCGCCGGCACAAACTCCGTCGAAAAGCCAGTACCATAAATTCCGCATGAGCCTGCGTCACGATGTCGGCCAGCTATTCTTCGTCGGTCTCGCCAGAACGGAACTCGGCGCGACGGAGCGCGCATGGCTTCGCCTCATCCGCCCTTCCGGCACCGTGCTCTTCCGCCGTAACATCGAAGAGGCCGCCCAGGTACACGCGCTGCTCGACAGCGTCGCCGATGTTGTTGGCGAAGGTCCCCTCTTCCATGCCGTCGATGTGGAAGGCGGCCTCGTAGACCGCCTCCGCGATCTCATCGCGCCCATGCCAGCACCAGCCGCCGTCGCCGCCACGAAGAGCAAAAAGCTCTTCCGCCAGCACGGCTATCTCATCGGCTCGGAACTTCGCCTGCTCGGCTTCAACGTCGCCTTCGCACCCGTGCTCGATCTGCGCACCGCCGCTTCAGCCGAAGTGATGCGCACCCGCGTCGTCTCCGAAGATCCAAAAGCCGTCATCGCCTACGCGGAAGCCTTCCTCACCGGACTCAACAAGGCAGGCGCGCTCGGCTGCGGCAAGCACTTCCCCGGCCTCGGTGGGGGCGCTCTCGATTCGCATCACGCCACGCCTGCCATCGACCGCACCTGGAAGCAACTCTGGGAAGAAGATCTGCTGCCCTTCCGCAAGCTGCATCGCGCGCTGCCCTTCATCATGGTCTCGCACGCTACCTATCCCCAGGCCTGGAGCAAGCCCGACAACAAGCCGCTGCCCGCCTCAATCTCGCCCTTCTGGATCGGCCGCGCACTCAAACACAAGCTCGCCTTCCGCGGCCTCATCGTCTCCGACGATATGGAGATGGGAGGCATTCTGCACCATGCGCCCATCGAAGAGGCTGCCGTCGCTGCCATCGCCGCCGGCACGCACCTCATCGAGATCTGCAAAGATCCCGCGCTCGTCCTCACCGCATACGAAGCCATCCTCAGCGAAGCCGAGCGCTCCCGCACCTTCCGCAACATCGTCGAAGAATCCGCCGCCACCGTCCGCTCGCATCGCCACAAACTGCTGCGGCACGCCGCGCCATTCGGTCCACCCGATCCCGCTGCCGTCAATGCCATGCGCAAATCCATACTCGCCTTCGCGGACGAGGTCGCAGCGAAAACCCCGCAGGCATCCGAGTGAAGCCCGGGCCAATGCTCGTCGCCGGCATCATGAGCGGCACCTCCGCCGATGGCATCGACGTCGCCCTCTGCCGCATCTCGCCCACGCGCGCTCGTCCGCGCATCGAGCTCGTCCGCCATCGCGCATTTCCGTACTCCGCCCAGCTCCGCAAAGCGGTTCTAGGCAGTATGGACGCACGCAACACCTCGGCCTCAGAACTCGCGCGTCTCAACTGGCGCCTTGGCGAGGCCTATGCGGAAGCCGCCCAATCCGCCGCGCAGGGCTACGCGCTCGATCTCATCGGCTGCCATGGACAGACCATCTACCATCAGGGCATCGCAAAGCCCTACGCCGGCCGCAGCTTCGCCTGCACCTGGCAATTAGGCGAGCCATCACTCATCGCCGCCGCCGTCCATGCGCCCGTCGTCTCCAACTTTCGTCCCGCCGACATGATCGCCGGCGGTCAGGGTGCGCCGCTCGTTCCCCTGCTGGATGCAACGCTCTTCGCACATCCCAGCCGCGCGCGCGTGCTGCAGAACCTCGGCGGCATCGCCAACCTCACGCTCGTGCCGCCCGGCGGCAAGCTTGATGATCTCCTCGCCCATGTGGTCGCTTTCGACACCGGCCCCGCCAACATGGTCATCGACGCCATCACCCAGCGCCTCTTCCATAAGTCCTACGACCGCGGCGGGCGTCTCGCCGCCGCCGGCACTCCGCACCTGCCCATGCTCACCGCTCTGCTGCGCGATCCCTACTATCACCGCCGTCCTCCCAAAAGCGCGGGACGCGAACAATACGGCGCAGCCTTCGTCGAGCGATTCCTCGCGCTCGCAAAGCGCCATCGCCTTCCGCCGCAAGACATCCTCGCCACCGCCACCGCGCTCACCAGCCGGAGCATCGCGCTCGCGTTCAAAGACTTCATCGCACCGCGCACCGGCGACACACCGGTCGACTACATCGTCGCCGGTGGCGGCGCGCGCAACGCCACGCTGATGCATATGCTCGCCGCGGACCTCGCGCCTTTCCGCTGCCGCATCCAGACCACCGACGATCACGGCATTCCCTCCGAGGCCAAGGAGGCCGTCGCCTTTGCCCTGCTCGCATGGCACACCTGGCATCGGCTCCCCGGCAACGTCCCCGCCGCCACCGGCGCAACCCATCCCGCCATCCTCGGGTCTGTCACGTATGTTTAAGGAAGCTTCGGTTCGACCTCCGTGTCGGAATGCCCCACCGATCGTCATCCCGACCGAAGCCGTCTCGCGAAGGCGAGACCGGCGTAGTGGAGGGATCTGCTGTTTGTTCGCGGCGCCGCGAATTCTCTCCATCTGTGCGGCTCTGCTCGTCATCCTCCTCGCTGGATGCGGCGGCAAACCCGATCCCGACACTGCCGTCATGCTCATCGAATCCAGCCCCGTCAACCTCGATCCCCGCATCGGCGTCGACGTGCAATCGGAGCGCATCGACATGCTCATCTTTGATTCGCTGGTGAAGAAGGATGAGCATTTTGAGCTTCACCCATGGCTCGCGAAGAGCTGGGATCAGCCGGACCCCACCACCTACGTCTTCCATCTCCAGCCCGGTGTGCGTTTCCATAACGGCAAACCGCTCAGCTCGGCCGACGTAAAGTGGTCCATCGACTCCGCGCATAACGGCACGGTCATCACGGCAAAGTCCGGCACATTCATTCAGATCGATCACGTCGACGCGCCCGACTCGCTCACCTGCATCGTGTACCTCAAACGGGCCGACCCGTTTCTCTTGTGGAATCTCTCCGACGGCGCGCTCGGCATCGTGCCCGCCGGCAGCGGCAAAGATTTTTGGCGCCACCCCATCGGCAGCGGCGCCTACAAATTCGTCTCCCAGCAACAGGACAGGGACGTCATCCTCGAGCGCAACGAAGACAGTTGGCAGCCCAAGCCGCCCATTCCGAGACTCCGCTTCAACGTCGTCCCCGACGACACCACGCGCGCACTTGAATTGCAGAAGGGCTCAGCCGATGCGGAGATCAACGCTCTCGAGCCGGATACCATCCAGGCTCTGCGCCAGAACCCGCACCTCCTCATCCAGAGCTCGCCCGGCACCATCGTCAACTACATCAACCTCAACCTGCGCGATCCCTATCTCAAGGATGTTCGCGTGCGTCAGGCGATCGCGTTCGCCATCAACCGCCCGCTCATCCTCAACACCATCTGGCGTGGCCAAGCACGCCTTGCGGACGATCTTCTCCCTCCCGGCCACTGGGCCCGTACTGACGACATCGCGCATTACCCGTACGACCCGGCAAAGGCCAACGCTCTGCTCGACGCCGCCGGATATCGCCGCGGCCCAGACGGCATCCGCTTTCCCCTGCAGATGAAAATCTCCAACACCAGCAGCCCTACGCGGCTCATGGCCCTCGTCGTCCAGCAACAGTTGCGTGCAGTCGGCATCGCTATGGATGTACGCATCTACGAATTCGGCACTTTCTTCGCCGACGTCACGAAGGGCGCCTTCTCCATGTACTCGCTGCGATGGATCGGCGGCAACGAGAGCCCGGACATCTTCCGTCTCGCCTACGCCACTACCAGCCTGCCACCGCACGGCGCAAACCGCGGCTATTACATCAACCCGGAGCTCGACCGCCTCATGGCCGACGCCGCCGCCTCAACCGACCAGGATCGCGATCGCGCCGACTACATCAAAGTGCAGCAGATCGTCGCGCGCGACGTCCCCACCATCCCGCTCTGGTACCAGGACAACATCGTCGTGCACACGCGCCGCTTGCAGAACCTCCAGGTCTCCGCATCCGGCAGCTACGACTTCCTCAAGAGCGCAACCCTCGCACACTGAACTGTTTCGCCTAAGAAGATGTCATTGTTGAGCGGGCAAAGCCAATCGAAGAGCTGGCAACCAGCACAAGAGAGGGTGCCCCATCCTGAGCGGAGCGAAGGATGGGATACCCAAAGCCAGCAGCACCGCATCCAGCACTCGCTGGCTAGCTGACCGTCCTCAAACGCGCGCACAAAGAAGCATCGTCATTTCGACCGAAGCGGCGAAGCCGCCCAGTGGAGAGATCTGCTTTCCTCCCATGCGGACCGCTGACGCGCTCGGCGGAAGATTGCCAACCGACCTTTAGCCATTCCTCATTGCACCGCATACCCGACCATCTTCCAGCGGCCGCCCTCATGCACCATCACCAGCGACTCCACCTGCGAATGTCCGTTCGCAAACGTAGTCTCGTAGACGAACGCAACATATTCGCCCTTCGGCAGATTCGGTATCTCGGTCTGCCACTCGCTCGCTGACAAATTGCGCTCCAGCACGGGATCGATTGCCCTGCGCATCGTCTCCATGCGCCGTGCCCAGCCTTGCTCCGGTACCTGCGAGCGAAAATACTCCGAAGCCGCCTGCCAGCTTTTGTCGTAGGTCTCGGCGTCTTCGATCTTCAGCCACGCCTCCGCCGCGGTGCGCGCCGCGGCAATCGCATCGGCATGCTGCGCATTCAGCTTCTCCTGTTTTTTGTTTATCTGGGCGCTGACAGCCAGGGCGGGCAGCAGGATCCACGCCAGAAAAGCGCGAGCCAGCCAAAACCGGAATCGCGTGTCATCCAGAGCGCGCCGAAGGCGCATCCGTTCGTGCGCCCCGCACTTACTCCGCATATTTCACAGCACACCCATACGGCCGCGTTGAGGCGACCTCCACCGTCCGGCCCGCCATCGCTTCGGTCAATGCCTCGGAGACATAGTTCTTCGCGCCCTTCACATCAGCAGTATCCGTCGTCGGCTTGTCGTCGATCGCGCCCTCATAGATCAGCTTCCCCTTGGGGTCGATCACAAACATGTGCGGCGTCGCCTTCGCGCCGTACTCCCGTCCAATGTCTCCACTCGGATCTAAAATCGCTGCCGTGGGATGCGCATGCACCTGTTCGAGATACGCGTTTTCCTGCCCGGCAGTCAGGTAGCCATCATCGGCGTGCGACGGCGACGAGGACAACACCGTGAGCCACACAACGCCTTTGTTTGTCCATTCCCGCTGCAGCGCCTGCATATTGCCGCTGTCGTAATGTTTCTTAGTGAACGGACAGGTGCGGTTGGTCCACTCCAGCACCACGTACTTGCCGCGATACTGCGCAAGCGACTGCATCTTGCCCTGCGAATCCTTTCCGCTGAACGTCGGCGCAGCCTGCCCGATGCTCGCTGCGTGAGCTGCCAGCACGATCATCAGTGCTGCTGCCGCGGCCGCCACATACACAACCGGACGCCAGGCCCCCAGCCGACGAACATACTGCTGTTCACTCGCCATAGCTCACCTCCTGCCTGCGTTACTTGGTTGGCTGCAACGATGCCGTTCGCGCATCTGTGTTTGCATCGGGCAGCGCCTTCAGTGCGTCCAGCACGGTGCCGGGCGTCAGCACCTCGGGCAGCAGCCGCGCAGGCGCGCCCGGCGTCCCGGGATACAACGCGTATGTCGGCACGCTCGACCGTCCCAGCGCCGCCAGCGCACGCGCAATTCCCTCATCATGCCGCGTCCAGTCCGCGCGCACCAGCGCGATCTTTCCGTCCTGCAGTTTGCTCAGCACCTCGGGCCGCTCCAGCACCACGCGCTCGTTCACCTGGCAACTCAGGCACCAGTCCGCCGTAAAGTCCACAAACACCGGCCGCCCCTGCGCCTGGTACTGCGCCACCACGTCCGGCGTAAACGGCTCCCACCTGCGCGTGTGGTCGGTACGGGCGCCAGTCGATGCCGCCGCAGCAACAGACGAGCTCTCCAGCGCAAAAGTTCGCACGGAATAGACACAGGTTGCCACCGCCAGCGCCAGAATCGCCACCGCCGTCGCCGTCGCCGGCATCCGCGCCGGCCAGCGTCCCAGCACCCACCCCGCAATCGCCAGCAGCAGGAAAGCCGTCAGCAGTCCGATCAGTGCCGTCGCTCCGGAAAGCTGCGCAAACACCCACACCAGCCAGATCACGGTTGCGAAGATCGGCACCGCTGTCGCCTGCTTCAGCAACTCCATCCACGCACCCGGCTTCGGCAGCAGCTTTGTCCACGCCGGTTGAAAAGCCAGCAGCAGATACGGCAACGCCAGCCCGACACCCAGCGCAGTAAAGACCAGGAACGCCACCACCGATGGCTGCACCAGCGCGAATCCAATCGCTGCTCCCAGGAATGGCGCCGCGCACGGCGTCGCCACCACCATCGCCAGCACGCCGGTAAAGAAGCTCCCTGCAAGCCCGTGCTTGTTCGCCAGCGGCGACCCCGCGCTGGTCACGCTCAACCCGATCTCGAACATCCCCGCCAGCGACAGCCCCAGGAAAAACAGGAGCAGCGCAATCATCGCCACAAACACCGGCGATTGGAACTGGAATCCCCAGCCCAGTTGTTTGCCGCCCGCGCGGAGTCCCAGCAGCACCGCCACCACGATCCAGAACGACACCAGGATGCCCGCCGTATACGCCAGCCCCTGCACCTGCATCGCACGCCGCTCCGCGGTCGAAGACTGCACCAGCGCCAGCGCCTTGATGAACAGCACCGGAAAGACGCAGGGCATCAGGTTCAGCAGGATGCCGCCGATCAGCGCAAAGGCGACATAGCGCAGCACCCCCGCTCCCACTGCGGCAGAGATGGGCGCAGCCGGAATCGCTCCCTGCTCCGCGCGTACCAGAAAAGACGTTCCATCCGGCAGCAACACCACGCCGTTCAGCGCCCGCGGCTGCCCCTGCAGATTCTCATCCTGCTTCAGCGCGATCACCGCGCCGTCTTTGCGCGAAGTCACCGGCTGCGGCGCCGCATTCGCAATCACGCTCTGGTCCGCTGGAAAGAACTGCGCCTGCTCCAGTCGCTTGCCCGTCAGCACCGCAAGCTGAAAGCCGCCCGGCACGCGCGTGAAGACCGCCGTAGCACGCGCCGGCAGCACCTTTGGCATTGCAGCAAAAGTCTTCGCAAACAGCGGCGCCGCCGGACTCGCGCCCCCCGCTCCCACCGGCAGCCCGAGCGACAGATGCGCCTTACCCGGCACACACGCCTGGCGGCACACCAGCCAGTTCACATCCGCGGCAATCGCTACCGTGCCGGTGGCATTCTCCGGCACATGCAACTCTGCAGGAAACAGCACCTGCGTCTCGTAGCCAAAGTCCATCAGCGGGCCCAGCGGCAACCGCTTCGGTGCAGGAAACTGCAGCGGCCCCACCGTCACGCCGGCCGGCAGCTCCCACTTCACCGCAGGTGGCTCACCCGAATCGCCTGCATTCGTCCAGTACACGTGCCAGCCCGGCTCCAGATCAAAGAGCAATCCAACATGCGGCGGGACTGTTCTGTGTGAAGCGTCAGGAGAAACCGCGGTCCGGTCCGCCACCAGCGACACCCTCAGGTGCCGTGCCTCCACGCTCGTCTGCGCATCGCCGCGCGTGCAGAACGTCACCATCGTCAGGATCAGTGTAAGAACCAGCGCCAGGCGTAAGCGCCACTCCGGGCCGGCATTCCACCGCTCAATGCTCCGGCGTCTCATCCATCGCGCGCTAAAGCGTGGGTTCCTCATAGATGGGGTGGCTCTATTGTAGGACTACAAGACGCGCGTTTGGTTACGCTTCAATGGTCCCGCTACGACTCATACAGCTTCGCGGGCGCCAGAAGCCAGGTGCCCCATGCTGGGCGGAGCGTAGGGTGGGGCTGTCCAGCCCGAGCGAAGCGACCTTCGATCTCTTTACCCCGACCGTCTGCCCCCGTTGCGCACCCAGGCCGCGTGCTCCTTCAGGATGCAGTGGTCCATCACCACCTTGATCCCGTCCGCCTCCGCCCAGTCTGCCGCCTCGCCATGACAAACGCCCTCCTGCAGCCACAGCGCAGGGATCTTCAACCGCATCACGTCCTTCACAATCTCCGGCACAAACACCGGGTTCCGGAAGACATCCACGACGTCAACCTTCCCCACCGCCGCGCAGGCATGGTCCAGTGACGGAAAGACCGGTTCGCCCAAAATCGTCCGGCTCCTCGCCTGCGGGTTCACCGGCACGATCCGGTATCCCTGCTGCTGGAGATAGTGCGCAACGCTCAAACTCGGCCGGCCGGGCTTGTCCGAAAGCCCCACCACCGCAATCGTCTTCGCGTCTTTCAGGATCGTCCTTATGGTCTCCGGCTCATTCATCTCTACATCTCCTTCGGTCCTTACTTCGATGACCACGGCGGCCAAACGGTACAGGACGGAGGACATTTGCACGTATTCCGCAGAACGAGGAGCCACAAGTGCTCAGCGCGGCCCTACTCGGTGATCACTCGATCCGCCCACTCCACAAGCCCTACAAAGATCGTCGGGCTGCCATACTTGGCCGCATAGTTGGCGAGGTCGCCCTCCCCGACACCTCGTGCACGTGAGCACGCTCCACATGCAAAGATGGGAATCTTTCTCTCTCGAACCTTGTCCAGCGTTTGAGCCAGTGGCGGCCAGCCCACCGGCACAACCGCCTCAGCCGTGCTCTTGCGCATGAGTCCAACTGCTTCGCCTAACAGAAATATCTGCACCGAGTGTCCCGCCTCGGCCAGCGCAAGCCCGTGAAGAAATGGAAACGCCGCCTTAGTCGGATCGTCTGATCCCCAGGCACTCTTCATCATGATGTTGAGGGATTTCCGCTGGTTCGACGGCGGCGGTGCCTGCATGGCATGCGCTGCGGCGTCTCCACCCGCGAGCGCGATGAAAGGAAATGCAGCCAACTGAGAAAGAAACGATCGACGAAACAAGGAATACCTCCGTATCGTGCATAGAGGGCCCGCCACTCTTTATATGCTGAGCGGCCTTGTCTTCGCCGTTTCAGGATCGCTCATCTGCCATCCCGTCTTGGCTCAGTTGGGCTTCGGCTTCCGTGCCGCCACCACCGTAAGCGGCGGAAAGCAGTCCCAGGCATGGAAGGAGCGGCGCACCTTCAGCCCCGCCGACTCAAATACCTTCGCGTACTGCCCGGTCTTCCTGAAGTCAGAGATGACCGCCACGCCGCCAGGTTTCAACAACCGCACAATCTCCCGGCAGGCCGCATCCCGTTCCTCTCTCCCTGAGATGTTGTGCAGGCACAGGTTGGATACGATCACATCGAAACTCGCGTCCGGCAGCCCCGTGTCCTGCGCCGAACGCTCCAGCAGACGGCATCGGTCCGCCACACCCTCCTCGGCGATCACCGCCTCTGTCCGCGCCTTGGCGTTGCCGCTCAGGTCGCTCGCCTTCCAGATGTCCAGCCCCACCGCGCGCCCCGTCACCAGCCGCTTCGCCGCGCCCACCAGCAACAGCCCGCGGCCTGTTCCGATATCCAGCACATTCTCATCTCCGCGCAGATTTGCAATCGCCAGCATTCGATCGCGATGCCGGAATTTTCCATGAAGGCTGTACAGCAGCATCAGTCCGGCCTCGAGGACGAACACCGCCGCCGGGAACCAGAATCCACGAAGGTCCATCCGCATTTGTCGGAAATGAAACGGCGATACCGCCGCCATCACACCGCACGCGATCCCGATGAGGAAAAGGTTTCGGATCACTCCCGGTGCGTCAATTCCGTAATCGATTCGCGCGCTCATGGATGCAGATTGTTCGCCAGAAATCGGGTGCCCCATCCTGCGCGATTTTCGCAGGCTGGGGTGGGAAGGCGTAGGGTGGGCGAGTAAAGCCGCGCGAAGCGCAACTCTGGCCTCATCCTCATACGTCCAGATCGTCAGCCACAGCCGCCGGCACGCCGCCCTGCCGCCGCATCAGCAGATAGCCACGAATAAAAGGCTCCAGGTTCCCATCCAGCACCCCATCCACATCGCCCACCTCCACCTTCGTCCGGTGGTCCTTGGCAATGCGATACGGTTGCAGCACATAACTCCGGATCTGGGAGCCGAAGTTGATCTCCAGCTTCGAATCCTCGATCTTGCGGCTCGTCTCCTTCTTCTTCTCCAGCTCGTACTCATAGAGCCGCGAGCGCAGCATCTTCATCGCTTTCTCGCGGTTCTTGTGCTGCGAGCGCTCGTTCTGGCACTGCACCACGATGTTCGTCGGGAGATGCGTGATGCGTACTGCCGAGTCAGTCGTGTTCACGTGCTGGCCGCCCTTGCCGCCGCTGCGATAGGTGTCGGTGCGTATCTCATCCGGCTTGATATCGATCTCGATCGTGTCATCGATCTCCGGCGACACATACACGCTGGCAAACGACGTATGCCGCCGCTTCGCCTGGTCGAAGGGCGAAATGCGCACCAGCCGGTGCACGCCCGTCTCGCCGCTCAGCAGGCCAAACGCCGACTCGCCAATCACGGTAAAAGTCGCCGACTTGATCCCGGCCTCTTCGCCGTCCTGGTAGTCGTTGATCTCGGTCTTGTAGCCCAGCCGCTCCGCCCAGCGCAGATACATGCGCATCAGCATCTCGGCCCAGTCCTGGCTCTCGGTACCCCCGGCGCCCGGATGTACGGTCACAATTGCGTTCAGCCGGTCCGTCTCGCCGGAGAGCATCGTCCGCGTCTCCAGGTCCTCGGCATACTTACCCAGAGACGTGATCTCCCGCTCCAGCTCCGGCTCAACCGCCTCGCCCTCACGCGCCAGCTCGAAGTACGCCTCCACGTCGCCCGCGCGGCGCCCGAGCTCCGCGTCATAAGCAAGCTGCTCCTCCAGCCGCTTGCGCTCGCGCATCAGCACCTGCGACTCCGCAGGCTTCCCCCACACCGCGGGATCCGCCAGCTTCTCTTCTACTTTTGTGAGGTCCGCGCGCAGCCGGGCGGCGTCAAAGATACTCCCGCAGGTCGCGCACGCGATCGCGCACGGGAGCGTAGGCAAATTCCAGATCGTTCAACATGATTTTTCTGCCTGACCTGACTTGGGACTTAGTTAGAAAGCACTCGCCTGCGGTCGATCGTCAGCCTGACCGCGCGCGCAAGCGTTGCCATCGACAGTATCCCACACAGCAGCGCAAACACATCCCCAAACCGTGTATAGAAGGTCAGGTCGTCGTTGAACCCATACCGCACCGCCAGCGACGTAAACTCATGCCGCGGCGCGCTCTCGGTGATCCGCCCATACGGATCGATCGCCGCCGTTACGCCCGTGTTCGTATCCCGCAACAGCCACCGCCGGTTCTCCACCGCGCGCATCCGCGCCATGTTCAGGTGCTGCCACGGCGCGCTGGTATCTCCATACCATCCATCGTCCGAGATATTCACCAGCACCTCGGCCCCGTTCACCACAAACTGCCGTATCTCATCCGCGAAGATAGATTCGTAACAGATGAAGATACCGTAATGATGCCCATTCAGCCGGAAGACGCTCCGCTTCCATCCATGCGTAAACCGCCCCGCATTGCGCGTCAGCCCGTGCGCAAAGCGGAAGAAGTTTGCGAACGGCACATACTCGCCCCAGGGCACCAGGTGGATCTTCGCGTACCGCCCCAGCAGCGCGCCGTCCGGCGCAAACACGCTCGCCGCGTTGTATAGATCGACGTGTGTGCCCCGCACATCCGCGGCCGCATTGCCCACAATCGCTGCCGCGCCTGTTGCCGCTGTCATGCGCACCATCAGCGCGCGAAAACGCGGGTCGCCCTCCGACAATGCGGACGGCGCCTCCGGCCACACGATCAGGCTCGCCTTTCTTCCGGACACTCCGGAAACACCACCGGCGCGCCAGTCTCCGGCATTCCCGCAATGTACGGCGTGCAGGAACGCTCGCTCCATTGCAGGAAGCGATCCGTATTCACGTCCCACTGGTCGACATACTTCCCCGTCTTCGGATCCCACTGGGTGCCCGCCCAGGCGTTGTCCTGCTGCACGCTCAGGTTCTCCTGCAGCAGCACAGCCGTCGCCGACGTGGTCGCGGCCGCCGGATGCCACAGCAACCCCGCTTCCAGCAGCACGGTGGCCGCCGCGCCCGCGACCCACCACTGCTTCTTCCCCAGAACAAAACCCGCCGCCAGCAACGCATTCACCGCCAGCAGCACGCACGTAACTCCATACGTGCCGGTCCACGGAGCCATCGCCGACAGCGCCGCATTATCAATCTGCGAATATCCAAGCTGGTCCCATGGCACCTTGATCAAGTGCGCGCCCAGCAGATCGATCGCCGTCCACAAGAAACGGTGTCACCAGCAGCGCCGCGCCGCCGCCGATCGCGTGACGCACAAACGCGATCAGCCACCCGAACAGCCCGTAGTAAAGTCCCATGATCAGGCTGAACAGCAGCAGGATGCCCACCGCCACCGGCTCCGGCAGCCCGCCGTAGAGATACATCGTCTGGTAAATCCAGTAGCAGTTGATCGTGTACCAGAGGAAGCCGAAGACCCAGCCCGTAAAGAATCCCTGCCACAGCGGCCGCCGCCCCGTCTCTCTTCCGAGCAACGCCACCAGCAGCGGTACCGCTCCGAACCAGGCAAAGACCGTCCGCCACACCGGCAGCGGCCCGGCCAGCGGGAAGCACAGGTTCAGCAGCACCGCCGACAGCACCGCCAGCCCCAGGCGCAACTGGCTTCGAACTAGCAACATAGGTGATGGCTCATGCGAGTGGGAGTCTACCATCCGCTTCTGGCGTTACACTGTTTCCCATGCCCCTAGTTTTCTTTGGCATGCGTTTACTGGAATTCCTCTTCTTCGTCGGCATTGCCGGCTCAGCCGTCGTCGTGGTCATTGCCACCTGGGAAGACATGAAGGAGCTCTTCCACAAAGACGAAGAACACGACATACAAAAGACGCCCGCGGCCTGATCTCATTTCATATAGTTGAATTTCATATAGTTGAAAGCACTGACACTCCGGCGAGTCACCGCCTCGCCCAATCTCCCTATCTAGATGAGAAAAGCAGCCCTCGGCGCGTTTGACTGCCCTATCTATCCGCTCTACACTCAGCCGAGTACGCCGGGCGGTTAGTAGTACTCCACGCGGAGTGCGCCGCCGGACGTCAGGACCGAATGGCCTTCGAAAAAACAGTCGCTGTACCCTCTGGTCGCGTACGCCTCGTCGTTGCCTCGTCGGTCATGCTGTCGTTCATCTCCTTCTGGCGTGCAGCCGCCATTGTTCTCAACGATCTCGGCTCCTCCGCGTTCTACGCCGGCGGCATCTCGGAACAACTCGTCGGCAAGTCCGCGCCCTGGTTCATTCTCGGCGTCATGCTCTTCTCCTTCGCCGTCCGCGCCGTCTACGTGGAGAGCTGTTCCATGTTCACCCGCGGCGGCGTCTATCGCGTCGTTAAAGAGGCCCTCGGCGGTACCTTCGCCAAGCTCAGCGTTTCCGCGCTGATGTTCGACTACATTCTTACCGGACCGATCTCCGGCGTATCTGCCGGCCAATACATTACCGGACTCTTGAATCAGCTCTTTGTAGTGGGCGCCGCGCATAGTTGGCTGCCTTCCTTCCTGTTCAACGCGCAGCATCAGGCCGTGCAGTTGCCCATGAATGGCATGTCCGCCGCCCTTGCGGCAATCGTCACCGTGTATTACTGGTGGCAGAACATCAAGGGCATTCACGAATCCAGTGACAAAGCCCTCGAAGTGATGAAAATCACCACCGTCATGGTGGTCATCCTTCTGCTTTGGGGCTTCTACACCGCGTTCCATGTCGGCGCACATCTGCCGCCTCTTCCCCGGCCTTCGACTCTCACATTCAGCCCTGATGCTCTCGGCTTTCTGAAGCACATTGGACATCCCTCCGAGTACGCCAAGATGCTCGGCCTCTTCGGCATCTTGATGGCCTTCGGCCACTCCGTGCTGGCCATGAGCGGTGAAGAGACTCTGGCTCAGGTGAATCGCGAGATTGAGCACCCCAAGCTGCGCAACCTCAAGCGCGCCGCCATCGTCATCGCCATCTACAGCCTGCTCTTCACCGGGCTCGCCACCCTGCTGGCCGGCATGCTCATCCCGGACGCCGTCCGCGTCCCGGTCTACAAGGACAACCTGATCGCCGGCCTCGCCATGTACATGGCCGGCCCCCAGATCCTCAGGATCGTCTTCCGCGTCTTTGTCGTTGTCGTCGGCTTTCTCATCCTCTCCGGCGCAGTCAACACGTCCATCATCGGTTCCACCGGCGTGCTTATGCGCGTCGCTGAAGATGGCGTACTCACTGACTGGTTCCGCAAGCCCAACCACCGCTTCGGGACCAGTTACCGCATCATCAATCTGGTTGCCGTCCTCCAGCTCTTCACCATCCTTGTCACCCGCGGCAATGTCATCACCCTGGGCGAGGCCTATGCCTTCGGCGTCATCTGGAGCTTCACCTTCAATGCCCTCGCCATGCTCGTCCTGCGCTGGAAGTACAAGGGCGCACGCGGCTGGAAAGTCCCTCCCAATATCCGCATCGGCAATACCGAAATTCCCATCGGCTTGATCTGCGTATTCAGCGTGCTCCTCAGCACCGCTATCGTGAACTTGTTTACCAAGTCCGTCGCCACCGTCAGCGGCATCGTCTTCACGGTAGTCTTTTTCACGATCTTTTCTATTTCCGAGCGGCAGAACCAGCGGCGTCACGCGCTCACCGATCGTCAGATGCGCGAGCACTTCCAGCTCGAGCACGAGGACACCGTCGGTCGGGAAGCGCTGCAAATTCGTCATGGCTGCGTCATGGTCACCATGCGCGATGCCAGCAACCCGCTTGCGTTGAAGTGGGTCCTCGCCCGCACCGATACCGATGAGCAGGATGTCGTTGTCCTCACCGCGCGCATGGTGGGAGCCGGCGGTCCGGAGTTACTCGACGCCTCCGAGCAGTCTTTCTCCGAACACGAGCAGATGCTCTTCACCAAAGCCGTCTCTGTCGCGGAGAGCTTCGGCAAGCACGTCAACCTGTTGGTCGTGCCTGCCGGCGATGTCTTCGCCGCGCTGGTACAAACGGCAAATTCGCTCGAAGCAGCCACGGTAGTTTCGGGAATTTCCCAGAAATTGACGCCTCAGGAACAGGCTTACTACGTCGGCCAGGCCTGGGAAGCGCTTCCCGAGCCAAAGCGCCAGTTCACCTTCAATGTGGTCATGGAAGATGGCAGCGCGCAGGCTTACCACATCGGGCCGCACGCGCCGCATCTGCAACCCGACGACGTCCAGCTTGTTCATCGCCTGTGGCTGAACTTCCGCCGCGATCCCGACCTTGCCTCGCTCCATCACACCGATATCGTGACCTATGCGTTGACCCGTCTCGCATCAGAGTACGCGCGCGATAAGCAGGAAATTCTCAAGGGACTCAAACGCGGTACAACCAAAGAAACTAGCCCGGCGCGTACTCTCGGGACCCGCGCCCCGCATGGCGCCAATGACTATAGCGTGCTCGCGCCCAAGCCCAATGCCGATAAAACCGATAGCTCGTTTTGATTTTCAGGCTTCAAGACATAGAAGCTTTCATGTCCAGGCCATCTAGAAAAATGAATTTCGTGTTGGATGTTCCTGGTAAGAAGAGCTAAGTTTCGGAAGGTTCCATTGTCCTGACTAAAACGGACCTCCACAAATTACAATTTTTTTATGCGTTGATTTCGTTATGAATTTTGCGCGATTTGGCAAGTTCCTTCATAATGAACTTAGCTTCGCATTTCTATGCGTGGCCACAGGGAGGGTACGTGAAAGTAGAAGAAATACTCGCCGGCATCGACCAGGAGATAGCTCGCTTGCAGCACGCGCGCACACTGCTTGCCGGTGATCAGCCACGCCGCGGACGTCCCCGCGGGTCCACAACCGCAAAGAAGGCGGCCAAGAGTGCAGGCAGGCCGGCAAAGTCGGCAGGCCGCAAGAAGCGGAAACTTTCGGCCGAAGGCCGCAAGCGGATTGCCGAAGCTATGCGGAAACGCTGGGCAGAGCGCAAAAAGGCTTCCGCAAAGTAACAAGGTTCCACACCGGGTTCAGATTCAATAAAAGAGGGCAGCCTGAAGCTGCCCTCTTTCTACTAGAATCGCCGAACCTGTTACTGCACGCTGTCACCCGGCTTCGGCGCCACAATCTCGATCCCCGAACCTTTGAGGTGCGCGCGTAATTCATCCGGTGTACCGGTCAATGCCGGAAATGTCCCGTAGTGCACCGGAATAATTGTTTTCGCCCCCAGATACTTCGCCGCCAGCGCGGCATGCTGCGGCCCCATCGTGAAGTTATCCCCGATCGGCAATACCGCCACCGCCGGCGCATACAGCTCCCTGAAAAGCTGCATATCCTGAAACAGCGACGTGTCGCCCGCTAGGTAGATCGTCGGAGCGCCCTCGACCCCGAGCACATATCCGCACGGGTTCCCCGCGTAAATCGCCTTATCGCCATCTACGATGCTCGACGAATGCCGCGCCTCCACCATAGAAATGCGCACGTCGCGAAACTGCAGGTTGCCGCCGTAGTTCATCGGGCTGATCTTCTCGACACCCTGCTTCTGCATCCAGCTCGTCAGCTCGTAAATGCCCACTACCGTAGCCTTCGACTGCTTCGCCACCTTCACCGCATCGTGAAAATGATCGTCATGCCCATGCGTCAGCAGCAAAAGATCGATCTTTTCCGGCAGCTCGTAATTCTTCGGCGAAGAAGGATTCCCCTCAAACCATGGGTCGATCAGGATGGAAGTCCCGCCCGCCGTTTGGATGTGAATGGTCGCGTGTCCCAGCCACGTAAGTACGTTTCCGCCTAATTGCGCCATGCCGTTCAAGCTCCTCAGTAACAGCTAAGATGCACGTAACATGCACGCAAATGGCATGGCTACCAAAACTGCGTGCCCCATCCTGAGCGGAGCGAAGGGTGGGATAACCTCAAAATCTCAAAGGAGATCACTCGGGTTTTGAAGTCTCCGGTTTCTCCGTCGTCTCCTGCGCCTGTCCGCTCTGGTCGCCAGTCCCATTGCCCTTATAAATCGAGTATTGCTCTCCCGGTTTCTTCATCTTGATCGTGATCTGCTTAGCGTCCGCATTCGCCACGTAGTCGTTGCCGAAAGTCTGGAACCCTCTCGCAATCACCTGCAGCCGAACCGTCGAGCCAATCGGAATCACATCCAGGGCCGTCTTCCCTTCCAGGTCGGTCTTCAACTCCATGGCGCCTTCTATCTTCCCCTTCTCGTTCACCGGATGAAAAATCACCGCGGCATTCGGAATGGCCTTACCGCTCGTCGCGCGGACCACCAGGATATCGACCTTCATGGTGGGCGGCGGAGCCTTGTACTTCCGCCCGCGGCGGTCCTGCTGGGCGAAGGCAAACAGGGTCGAAGTAACGATCAGGAAGAGTGCGGCAATACGAAGGAAAGCACGGGACGACATGCCATCCATTTTAATGACTCTGCCCTTCTCTTTCCACGCAGAACGCGTTCCCGTCTCCAGAGAAATCCGAGAATTATCCCTGTGGTCTCACCGGAGCGGCCATGCCACCAACCGTATCGTCGGCTCGACCGGAGCGGCGAAGCCGCGCAGCCTTCTCGTCATCTCGACCGGAGCGGCGAGAGCCGCGCAGTGGAGAGAGCTGCTTTTCCGATCTTCAAACCCCAACCTTTTCCTTGCGGCGCTCCGCTCTGCGGGCCGACATCTGGCTCACCTTGCGCCTGAGCCATCGCACACCCACAGCAGCCCATCTGTATCGCGCGGAAAGAATCACCAAGCCGGCCAGCAGCAACGGCACGCCCGGAATCACCGGCAGCACGATGCCGATGATTCCCGCGCAGACGCAAGCCCACCCCAGGGCAGTTCGCCACAGAGATGCAGGTCCCGCCAGCTTCGTCATCCAGCCGGGAGTCTTCATACCTTTAAGACTCCGGCCCGCGGCGAATGTTGTCCTGGGACTTCCTGGCCGGAAGCCTCCTTCTACCGGACGATTCAGGCGGTCATCACATGGTTAGAACCACGCGAAACTGCGCCTTGCCGCTCATCATCCGCGCATAAGCCTCGTCCGCTTGTTCCAGCGGATAGGTTTCAATCATCGGACGCACACCGCTCAGCTCTGCAAAACGCAGTGTGTCTTCTGAGTCTGCCGGCGTTCCCGCCGCCCAGCCTTGAATCGTGCGGCTTCCAGTGATGAGCTGGACCGGCGTCACTTCAAGCGGTTCGGACGTCGCTCCGATCACTACCAGCTTGCCGTTCGGCCCCAGGCCGTCGATCAACTCAGACATCGCCTTCGAGCTCGGCGCTGTCGCTAGAATCACCTGCGCTCCGCCCAGCTTCTGCAACTCCTCAGCCGCATTCGTCGCTTTGCTGTCGATGTACACGCTGGCCCCGAGCTTTTTAGCCAGCGCCGCATTCTCGGGTCCACGCCCGATCGCCGCAACCTTATACCCGAACTTATTCGCAAATTGAATACCCAGGTGACCCAGGCCGCCGATACCCAGCACCGCAACCAGGTCTCCCGGCAGCGCACCGCTGTGTCGCAACGCGTTGTAGGTGGTAATCCCCGCGCACAGCAGCGGCGCCGCTTCCACGTCGCTTAACGTTTCCGGTATCGCAACCAGTGCCTCCACCGGCGCCACCATGTATTGCTGATATCCCCCGTCATAGCTGATGCCCGGGATTTTCAGATTCGTGCAGTTGCGAAAATCTCCCCGCCTGCACGACCGGCAAGTATTGTCTTGTCCGCCATGCCATCCCACACCCACACGCTGCCCCTTCTTCCACGCGGAAACACCCTCGCCTACTTCATCGATCACTCCTGCGATTTCGTGCCCAGGAACACGCGGATACTCAATCCCCGGCCAGCCGCCCTCTTTCGTGAACACGTCGCTGTGGCACACACCACAGGCCTGTACCTTGATTCGCACCTGTCCTGCATTCGGCGTAGGAATCTCGCGCTCGACGATCTCGAAGTCTTTTCCGGGACCGGGGACCTGCGCTGCCTTCATCGTCGCAACTGCGACTGCTGTTGCCATAACTGCCTCCTCTGATTCTCAATCTGGTGTTTGGGAACGCTTGCTGTGATCAACTGGCGGAGTGCCGCCGCCAGTTGACGAGTGACCGGGCGTCTCTCAGGCGTCGACAACATTCGCGCGGCCCTGAGATGGTTCAGGCCGAAATGGAGGAGCTGGCGCTCCCGGTCAGCGAGTATACCGCTATTTTCTGACGGATAAGTTACAGGTGGCTGCTCAATCAAATAGCCGCCAAAATGCGGCGCGCTCTCTCAAGCGTTTCCCTAAGAAGTGGTTCCCCACAGACCACGTTCTCACGATTTCTGAAGTGCGCCGGGGCCATCCCGCCAGCCGCATTCCTTCCACAACTTCTCCCAGTTCCAGAGTCCCGAGTCTGCCTCGGTCGGCAGCGAAAATCCAAGCTGATGCGCAAGCATGCACACCTGCCCGCGATGGTGCGCTTCGTGGGCAAGCATGTAGCACAACATATCTATGCCAACCGGCCATGGCTTGGCCCAGCCGTCTCTGCGAAACATCTCGATGCGCCCGCTGTGTTCCAGCGCATCTGCAAGCATCTCCGCGCAGCCGGCGGCGCTCTCTGCCAATCCCGCACGCACCTCCTCGCGTGTCGCGTGCGTGCGATGCAATTGTCGTGGCACTTTCAGGTGCGGAGCCGTAAGCCGGATCCACTTCGTGCGAACATTGTGCACGTGCGTGAAGATCGCCGCGATCGTGCGAACCTTGCCCGGCGGTTGCGCTCTCCAGGCCGAAGGATCTAAATACTCCAGCAGCATCTGGTTCATGCGCTCATTCGCCGCAAAGATCCGGACTGCTGCCTGGCCCGGTTGCGTTTGTACCTTCTGCGGACGCGTGGTCACAACTCCCTGCTTTCAGCACGGCTCCCACTGGAAAAACCGTGCAACCAGGCTTTTTAGTCCTCCGGTTGTCTAAGATGGAAGCCCAGATTGCACCAGGAGACAAGAATGCGCTCAATCTCAAGAAGAGAATTTATCCGGACTGCCTCATCCACCGCGGCACTCGGCGCCATGGTATCCGCAGGCGGCCGTGCCCTCCGTGCTGACCCTCTCGGCTTGCCCATCGGATGTGAGACATACCCGGTACGAGCCATGATCGCCAAAGACTTCCCAGGCACGTTGAAGATACTCGCCGCCGCTGGATTCCAGACCATCGAGCTATGCTCGCCGGTCGGATACGCTGACGCGGGCTTCGGCGGCCTCGCCAGATACAAAGGCTCCGAGCTCCGGCGAATGATTCACGGCCAGGGCCTCACCTGTGTCAGCGCTCACTTCTCCATGGACGAGTTGCGGAAGAATCAGCAGGAACGCATCGCGTGGACAAAGGACCTCGGCGTGGCGCAGATGATCGTCCCCAGCCTCGACGGCCCAAAGAATCCTACGCTCGATGACGTGAAGCGCGCGGCCGACGAATACAACCACATGGGCGAACGGGCCGCTGCGGCCGGCATCACGCAGGGCCTTCATAACGAAGACTTCGAGCTAACCAAGGTCGACGGCAAGCGGACCTATGACTTACTCTTTCAGCTTCTCGATCCAAAGTTCGTAAAATTCCAGTTTCAGGTCTCCACCATCAGCGACGGCTACGACGCCGCCGAATACTTCACGAAGTATCCAGGGCGCTTTATCTCCATGCACGTCCAGGGCTGGTCGGCAAAAACGCGCCAGATAGTCGCGGTAGGACAGGGCACCCTCGATTGGAACAAGATATTTGCCGCCGCAAAAACAGGCGGCATCCAGAACTACTTCGTAGAAATGGACCTGCCGTTAATGAAAGCGAGCGTCCCCTACCTCCGCCATTTGCAAGTCACATAAGTGCGCGAAGGCGATAACAGGCAAGTAGGACAGAGGCCAGCAACGCAAGCGGGTGCCCCTATCCTGAGCGAAGCGAAGGGTGGGTGTGTCTCGTCGGAGCCAAGCGGCCCCGTCTCCTTGTCATCCTGAGCAAGCTCTCTAAGTTGTAAGCAATGGCCGCCAAGATATCCAGTGCTTCAATGATTCGAACTGGCAATGGCCTGCGCGGTTAGAAAGTTCTGGACTTCAAGCCGCAAACCGCCCTGGACTTCCAATCGCGGCAAGGTTTTCAGCGGATCTGCCAACGTCAGACTGTGCGTTTGCGCGTAAGGTGAAGGTCTACGTACCCTATGCAGGACATTCGCGCCCGATACCGGTTGACCAATTGAATCTTAGTAACGCTGAATGAGAGGGATCGTGAGCCTACCTCGCGTTGTCATTATCGGTGGTGGATTCGGCGGTCTCTACGCAGCCCGTGAACTCAACGGCGCTCCAGTTCACGTGACGCTCATCGACAAACGAAACTATCACCTCTTCCGCCCCATGCTCTATCAGGTCGCAAGCGGGCTTCTTTCTCAGGACGAAATTGCCATGCCGCTGCGCTCCATCTTCAGCCGTCAGCGCAACGTAGATGTTTTCATGGAGGAAGTCATCGGTGTCGACCCGGCAAGTAGCATGGTCCACTTGCACGATCGCGACATACCCTATGACTACCTCATTCTTGCAACCGGCATCCATTACAACTACTTCGGTCACGACGAATGGCGTGAGTTCGCCATCCCCCTCGAATCGCTTGAGCGTGCCGAAGTCATTCGCGCCAAGGTGCTCGGGGCGTTTGAGAAGGCCGAGGAAATGGCTGCTGCCGGCAACGGATCTCCTGCAGAAATCCAGCGCCTGCTCACGTTCGTTCTGGTCGGCGCCGGAACTGTGGGCGTCGAAATGGCCGGCACCTTGGCGGAAATGTTTCATATGGCGCTGCAGCGGGACTTCCGCTATATCGATCCACGCTCGGCGCGCATCCTTCTATACGAGGCCGGTCCGCGCGTTCTCCCCACGTATCACCAACATCTTTCTCTTCGAGCACAGCGGCATCTTGAATCCCTTGGCGTCGAGGTTCACACAAACTCCCGAGTCACATCCGTCGATCGCGACGGCGTCACTTCCGATCGAGGACGTGTTCCCGCTTCGACTGTGATTTGGGGGGCCGGTGTCATCGCGTCTTCTGCAGCCAAGTGGCTGGACGCGCCCACGGATAGATCCGGGAAGATCATGGTGCAGCCGGACTTCTCTGTCCCGAATTGTCCGAAAATTTTTGCTGTCGGCGACACCGCCCATGTAGTGGCGCCTTCACGCAATCTCATCGGAATCAGATCGAAAACGCCCATGGAGCTGCCTGGCGTGGCGCAGCCGGCCATTCAGGAGGGGCAGTACGTTGCGCGTCTCGTCAAGAGTCGCGTCATGGGGCGCCCGGCGCCGGCGGCATTCTGGTATTGGGATAAGGGCGATCTGGCAATCGTCGGACGCTCGTATGCCGTAGCCGATCTGCGTTTCGTGCGCTTTGCAGGATTTCCGGCCTGGTTCGTATGGGCCACCGTGCATATCTACTTTCTCATCGGATTTGCCAATCGCCTCTTCGTCTTGCTGGAGTGGGCGTTCGCCTTTCTAACAAAACGACGTCGCGGGCGGGTTCTCTATTCGTAGAGGAACCCGCCCGCTCTCCAGGTCGATGCGAAAGAGACTAATTTCACTTCATGGGGCGGCGAAACAAGCCGGCGGGTCCACTGAATATGACCTGTCTGACAATCTGACGTGATATATGACACAACTTGTCATATATCACGTCAGAAAAGATAACTCATCGGTTATCCCTGCAAGCGTTCCGGAAAGCCTGGAATCACCCTCAACAGGGTCCAATTCGCCGCAATCGCCGTTCAACCAATCCTTAGACCTTCGCCATCTCACGACGCGCCGGATCATGCAGCTTTGCCTCCGTACTCCACAACCCCGCCGACGGCGTGCTGATATAAAACACCTCTTCGCCATCCGGCATCGTGTTCCAGCCTTCCTTCATCCGCTCCGCCGCGTAGCGCGTCTGCACTTCCCCGAGGTCGGCATACTCATAGCCCACCCCCTCAATCTCTTTTCTGCTCAAGTGCCCCGGCGCGTAGCGGATCGTGAACCGTCCCTCGCTTGACCCATGGATCAGATGCGCCGTCCCATGCGCAATCTCCTGCAGATCCTTCTCCGTGCGATAGAGCCGCAGTATGCGTTCCGTGCCCGTATAGCCATACTTGCGGATCAACGCATCCACCTCCGGCTGCTCGCCAAATCGCTCCAGCCCTGGCGCAATCACCAGCAGCTCTCCGCCATCGGCAATTGCCATCCGCGTGCGATACACAGCCTTGTTCGCCACCCAGGTGCTGCGGAACTCATCCGCCTGCATCACGGCGACAACCTTCTTCACCGGCTTGTTGAAGGTTGTGATGTTCTGCTCCCGGCTCGCACGCGCAGCAGTCAAATACGTTTCCCGATCGTCACCAACATAGATACCACTTGTGACCAGCTTCTCCTTCCCGCCGTTCTGCAATGTAGTCCGCCGCATCACGATCTGCAGGTACACATCCGGCAGGTGTCCCAGATACTTTTCTTCCGCCCAGTTGAAGCAAGCCCGCAGCGGAGTCACCAGGCAGCCCAGATTTTTCTCAATCCCATACACCGCCGCCGCAATGTGCGACGCGCAAATCGTCGCCTTGCCGCCCAGCCCAATGAAATAATTCTTGTTGTGGTTGGCGAAGCCCAGCACCTCGTGCGGCACCACGTGCCCCACATTGATTACCAGGTCCCACGGCTCCGTCATCAGCTTCGAATTCAGGGCCAGCGGAATCTCCCAGTCCGCCGCGCCGCCGGTCGTCTCCGCCACGAGTGCAGCCGGAATCGTCCCGACCGACGTGCAGCCATTCCGCCAGTCATGCGCGTAGATCTTCTCGTGCGGAATCTTCCCGAACATCCAGCGGTTCTCTTCCTCGGTGTGCGGCCGGTGCTGCCCGAGCGTCGGAATCACCGCCACCTCGCAGCCTTTGAGTTCCTCATAAAGCATCTCGGTAATCCGCCCGGCCCCGCTATGCGCCCGCGTCAAATCGGGCGGCAGCAGCAGCACCCGCTTCAGATCCCGCTTTATCCGCTTCTGAGCCTCCTCCACCAGCCGTGCCACCGCCCCGCGGATCTCCGTCTCCCCGAGCGCATCACCTTCCACCTGAAACCAAGGCATGATCTCCCACCCTCCCAATCTGCCTGACAATCTAGCAGGTTATGCTCCAACTCTCGTCTCCTATAACGGTAAAGCTGACGCTTTCGCCCTCGCAAGTCGCACCGCCCATTTAATCTGAGTGCAACACGCTCATATTTTGCGGCCAGCCCCTTGACATGAGCCCCTCCTCTACCCTACCGTTGGCAGTTGAAGGGCGACAGTGCTAAAGCCACTCGGCCTTGGCCGTCCGCCCTCAACCCATTGGAAACTTCACCCGCGCGGCCAACCGCGCTACCCAATAAGGAGAAGCAATGCCAACAGCAACAGCACCCGCAGCGACCTCTAACTTCACCCCGCTGCACGATCGCATCCTCGTTCGCCGTATCGAAGAGGGCGAATCCATCCGTGGGGGCATCATCATCCCCGACACCGCCAAGGAAAAGCCCCAGGAAGGCGAAGTCATCTCCGTCGGCAAGGGCAAGTCCAACGACGAAGGCAAGGTCTTCCCCCTCGATGTCAAAGCCGGCGACCGCATCCTCTTCGGCAAGTGGGGCGGCACCGAGATCAAGATCGACGGCGAAGACTTCCTCATCATGAAGGAAGACGAAGTCCTCGGCATCCTCAAGTCCAAGTAACCATCACCGTGATTTGTCATCTCGACCGGAGTGAAGCGAAGCGGAGAGATCTGCTTTCCCTCTTCGAATCGAGATAGTTCAAGGCAGTTACTCCGCCATCACTCGCGGAGAGCAATTAAGGAGAAAGCAATGGCAAAGCAAATTCTGCACGGCGAAGACTCGCGTCAGGCCATCCTGCGTGGCGTCAACACCCTGGCCGACGCAGTCAAGGTCACGCTCGGCCCCAAGGGCCGCAACGTCGTCATCGAGAAGAAATTCGGATCGCCCACCATCACCAAGGACGGTGTCACCGTCGCCAAGGAAATCGAGCTCGCGAACGCGCTCGAGAACATGGGCGCACAGATGGTCCGCGAAGTAGCTTCGAAGACCTCCGACGTCGCCGGCGACGGCACCACTACCGCAACCGTTCTTGCACAGGCGATCTATCGCGAAGGCGTAAAGACTGTCGCGGCCGGTGCAAACCCCATGGCGCTCAAGCGCGGCATCGACAAGGCTGTCGAAGCCATCGTCGGCAAGCGCGATGAGAACGGCAACGTCACTGGCGGCGCGCTCTCGAAGTTCTCCAAGCCCGTCTCCGGCGACATGATTGCCCAGGTCGGCACCATCTCCGCCAACTCCGACTCCACCATCGGCACCATCATCGCCGAGGCCATGAAGAAGGTCGGCAAGGATGGCGTGATCACTGTCGAAGAGTCGAAGACGCTCGAAACGCAGCTCGAAGTTGTCGAGGGCATGCAGTTTGATCGCGGCTACCTCTCGCCCTACTTCGTCACCGATCCCGATCGCATGGAAGCATCGCTTGAGGACGCATACATCCTCATCCATGAGAAGAAGATCTCCACCATGAAGGACCTGCTGCCTCTGCTCGAACAGACTGTGCAGACCGGCAAGCCCCTCGTCATCATCGCGGAGGACGTCGACGGCGACGCACTCGCCACCCTCGTCGTCAACAAGCTGCGTGGATCGCTCAAGGTCGCGGCCGTCAAGGCCCCCGGCTTCGGCGATCGCCGCAAGGCCATGCTCGAGGACATCGCGAAGCTCACCGGCGGCAAGGCCATCACCGAAGACCTCGGCATCAAGCTCGAGAACGTCAAGCTTGAGGACCTCGGTCGCGCCAAGCGCGTCACCATCGACAAGGACAACACCACCATCGTCGAAGGCAAGGGCGACTCCAAGGTCATCGAAGGCCGCGTCAAGGAGATCCGCAACCAGATCGACAAGACGACCTCCGACTACGACCGCGAGAAGCTCCAGGAGCGCCTCGCCAAGCTGGTCGGCGGCGTTGCCGTCATCAAGGTGGGCGCAGCAACCGAGACCGAGATGAAGGAGAAGAAGGCTCGCGTTGAGGATGCCATGCACGCCACCCGCGCTGCAGTGGAGGAAGGTATCGTCGCCGGCGGCGGCGTTGCCCTCATCCGCTCAGCCAAGGATGTGGACGCGTTGGTGAAGTCCCTTCAGGGTGACGAGAAGATCGGTGCACAGATCGTTCGTCGCGCCATCGAAGAGCCGCTGCGCCAGATCGTCGGCAACGCCGGCGAAGAAGGTGCCGTGGTCGTGGGCAAGATCCTCGAGAACAACGACGCCAACTTCGGCTACAACGCCAGCACCAACGAGTACGAGGACCTGGTCAAGGCCGGCGTCATCGACCCGACCAAGGTCACCCGCACTGCCCTGCTCAACGCAGCCTCGATCGCCGGCCTCATGCTGACGACCGAAGCCATGGTCTCGGAAATCCCCGAGCCCAAGCAGGCAGCCCCAGCCGGCGGTCACGGCGGTGGCATGGGCGACATGTACTAGTCCTGCGCGGACGGCGAAACGCGACCTCCGGTCGCCAACCCGCTGCCCGATCAGAACTAAGCGGTTGCTACAAACGAAAGCCCCTCGCGCAAGCGAGGGGCTTTGTGCTCTAGTAGATATTCGGAGCACGGCTCATTCGATGCCGAAGACAAGGCTTACAGAAGCGGCCACAGTGCCTTTTCAATGAAAGAATAGACTTCCTTTGGCAGCACGCGACGACGCAAACCCTGCGGCTGTCGGGTACTCTCGTCTGATCGTCACCGCGAAGGTGTTGACGGTGTTTCAAATCGACTTCCAATGTTTGACAACGATGGGTCATCGCATGAAGGAGTCCTTTTATGACTGAAACCACATCCGCTGAGGCATCGGGTGATGGTGTGCGCGGATCTCAAGCGAACACAGCTAACAAACTACAGGCAAAGAGTGTTCTGACGAAGATTGCAGCGTTTGTTGCAGATCGAAATATCCCTTTCCTTGTTTGCAGCATTGGAATGATCGTGATGTTGCTGTGGGCAGGAAAGTTCAAAATGACAGCACCCGGAGCGGAGGGCATAATCCCGCTCGTCAGAAACAGTCCGCTTACCAGTTGGCAATCTAAGGTCTTTGGACCATATATTCTGGGAGATATGATCGGGGCCACTGAATGGACAGCGGCAATCCTATTGATCATTGGCTACTTCAGACCTAAAGCGGGCATTCTGGGCGGGATCATTCTAGTCGGCATGTTCTTCACCACAAGCAGCATGTTGATCACGACTCCGGATGACACCATCGTGGTTCACGGCATCCATTACATGAACAATCTCGGCCTTTTTCTCTTCAAGGACATCATCTCTTTCGGAGTGGCGTTCTATCTGATCGTCCATTACGGCCGGAGAGCGATCATGGCTGAAAATCAGAGATGATGGTCTGCAGGAATACTAACGGACTTCCGAGGTTACGTTGCGTCTGTCGAGCTGACTGCTTTATGCGTGCGCGATTCTGAGAGATGATGCGGCCAGTCAGTTCGAACTTGGAGTAACACCGGCCAACCTGACGTTTCGATCTCATTGACTGAGATACTGCACCGTTTCTCACCTTTCTCGATCACCACTTCGCCCGCAAATACGCCCGCACCGGCTTGTCATAAGCCACCATCACCAGCCAAGCGAACGCCACCATCGTGACCGCGCCGCACAGAACCTCTATCCCCATACCGCGTGAAGCCAGCTTGTGCTTCTCCGCATAGTCGCCCCAGATCCAGATCACCGAGTAGTGCGTCATATACAAGGGATAGGACAGATCTCCGGAAAAACGACACAGTCGTTTCACGCGTGCAGACACGGTAGCTCCCGCGCCAAGCGCCACCAGCAGAGGAAAATAGATCACGATGACGGCTGCCTCCCGCACCCACGCACCCGTTGCATAGGGCATCGCCAGTGCCAGCACCAGCAGTAGGCTCAATGCGCCAAAGCCCAGCCGCGCCTTCAATCGCCATCCCATCCGGTAGACCAGCAGCCCCGCCATAAACGAGAACGCCACCCGCGCCCCGCCATCCCAGAAGTTTTTCGAGCTCCATCCGCCCGACAGGTTTCCTGCGCGATGCCCCGTCCAGCACAACAACACTGCAGCCGCCACTGTCAGCACCACCAGGAGGCCACGCTTGATCCGGTACAGGCCGATTCCAAACACCACGTTCGCCACGTACTCCCAGAACAGCGACCACGCCGGCGCATTCAGGCTGAACAGATTGTGCGATCTCTCCTTCATCGCTCCAAACGGAATCAGCAGCAGCGACGCAGCCAACATCAGCGCTACTTTGCCAGCGCCATAACCCGGCGTTACCCCGAATGGATTCGCATAGAAAGCGATCAGTCCCAGCACCGCTCCCAGCACCACAAGCGGATGCAGGCGAATCAATCGCACCTTGAAAAATTCGCCCAGGCCCATCTTGCCAATGCGGTCGTCATAGGCATATCCCATCACAAAGCCCGAGAGGCAAAAGAAGAAGTCCACTGCCAGAAAGCCATGCCCAATCCAAAGCTTGCTGTAATTCCAGATCACCATCTCCATGAAGTGAAAGATCACCACCCCAAGTGCGGCCACGCCGCGCAATCCGTCGAGCACCACAAAATGCGGCTTCGTCCTGTTCGCTGCTGCCGTATCCGTCGCTATGGCGGAAGTCGCTGTCATTCGCATCTACCCCGGTTCACTTCTAGTTGAAACAATGTTCTTGAAAGCAAAATCTCCCGCCTAAGCACTGACCCTATATCGCACTGACCCTATATCTACGATCCGAGCGATGAGCCGGCTTCGCGCTACTTACATTTCACCAGATTCATATCTGTTGCCAAAGCCTATCTGACGAAGGCATCAGAGTCTCCGCACGGAAATGGCATCTCACTAAGCAGGAGTTTGGACCGTGGACAAAATCGAGATCCCCGATGACCAGATCGTGCCGATGGAAACAGTAGCGCCGGAGCTGAGAGGCCTGAAGATCGCATTTGTAAATGTCTTTGGAGTCGAGCGCCACGATGGCAACTGGACGCTAATCGATGCAGCCATTCCCTTCTCTGCAGGACGGATCAGGAGTTGGGCGGACGACGCCTTCGGGCGCCCGCCGTCCGCAATTGTTCTCACGCACGGGCATTTCGATCACGTGAGCGCAGCCAGAGAGTTAGCCGATGGATGGGACATTCCCATCTACGCTCATCCGCTGGAGTTCCCTTACCTGACCGGTAAGTGGGAGTATCCCGCACCGAACTGGGCCGCTGGCGGAGGCGTGATGCCGTTCATGTCGCCCACCTTCCCGCGCGGACCCGTCGATCTGGGCAGCCGGTTGCACGGGCTTGCAGATATTGATTCCGACTCAACCTTGGCCGAGATGCCCGGTTGGACCGTGCTGCACACTCCCGGCCACACCCCGGGCCACGTCAGCTTCTTCCGGAAAAGCGACCGCACCCTCTTGGTGGGCGATGCCTTCTGCACCACGCGCCCGGAGAGTTTCTTTCAAGCCAACTTCCTTCAGAACCCTGAGCTGCACGGGCCGCCGTCATACTTCACTTCCAACTGGGATGCCGCGAAGGTCTCGGTGCGCAAGCTGGCGCAATTGGAGCCGGCAACCGTAGCACCGGGTCACGGCAAGCCGCTCTCCGGTGTCAACGTAGCGGATTCGTTGCGAAAACTCGCCGCGGAGTTTGAGCACGTCGCTGTGCCGGAAAACGTCAAAGCTTCCTAGCCTGGTTCCGTTCTGCCGGGGCTGTCTGATCGGACTGAGTCGGGAAAGCAAACACCGCCACGCATGCGACGCTACTCCGCCGGACCGGCAAACAGAATGAGATTGCCGTCAGGATCCGCCACGATGAAAGTTCTCGCTCCCCAGGATTCGTTTTTGAGTGTCTGAGAGAAAGAGACCCCCGCAGCCTGATATCCCAAAAACAATTGCTCGATCTCATCCGCGCTCCCGACCGTAATCGAAGCAGAAAGCAGATGCTCGCGCTCGCGAATACCTTCCACAAACACCGGTTCCGAGACCAGCCTCAGATTCAGTCGCGCATTGTCACGACGCACCTGCCCGTAAAACGGCGGATCGCCGTAGAGGAACTCGACCGAGAAGCCGAGCTTGCTTGTATAAAAATCCACCGAGCCATGCATGTTCGCAACAAAAAGCTGCGCCTCAATGGAATTGAGAACGGGGCGCGGCGTCGGCTGTCTGGATTCATCGGTCATGTCGGTCGCGCGACTAGCTCCTCAGCTACCAGGACGACACCGGCCATCCCCGAAGCTTTCTGGGCAGCCGTCCTATTTGATCAGATCGCCCGTGACCGGCATGCGAAGGCCGGCAGGAATAGGACGCTCCTGACCGAGCGGCATCTCCTTCTTGGTGGCGCGATACATCGCGTTCAGCAAGTCCTGCGAGTGGCCGTCATAATCCTCGTCGAGCGCCCACAGGAACGTGCCGCCAAGACCCTGCACATAATCGGAATACAGCACGCGGAAGTAAGTGGACTCCGGATCGTCATAGGTGACATAGCCCGGTGAACCATCTTTCTTCAGCAGGTATGGGACCAGCGCGTAAGGGTCGCGGTGCACCTCCCAGCCTTTTTTATTGATGAGTTTTTTAATATCCGAACCATAGTTGAGCGTCAGAACCGTGTCGTCGCAGTCGCCATCATCCGTAGTGGCCGCGTTCGGGCACAGGCCGAAGATCTTATTAACGTTCGTATATTCGTAACCGTAGAAGGGCGTTCCCTGATTGAGCTGCCAGGCGGGCACTTCCGCCATAAAAATTCTCGCGGATTGCTGGTCGCTGCCGCCGGGCTGGCACTCTTCCGGTGCCGGATTGCGCGGATCCCAGAAGATCGGCGAGTTCAACTGCGCGTGTGCAGTCCAGGGACCGGCGCAGTCGTAGGTCATAATGTTGAACCAGTCGATGACCTTATGCAGCGTGCCCGCGTCGTAGGCAGAAGCGTTCCATGGCGCGGCGTCAATGGAGAGAATGTAGCGCGGGCTTGGCAGCACGGCGCGCAAGGCCCTCTCGAACTTCACCAGCATCGCGGCGTCCGCGGCAGTGCTGGGATACTCCCAGTCCAGATCGACGCCGTCATAGTCGTGCTCCCGGACGAACTCCCTGACATTCGCGACCAGCTTCTGCATCGTGGCCGTAGGCTTGGACTCGTACTGGCTCAGATCGCCCCCGATCAGCAGGACGACGTGATCGCCGGCATCGTGGGCGCGCGCCGTCAGCATCGGTTCCACAAAGCCGTCCGGCACTTGCAGGTTGCCGTCAGCATCGAAGCCAATACCGGCATGGACAATGTCGGTCAGCTTGTCATAAGGAATCTGCTCGGCAGAATAGGCGTAAGGCGGCGCAGCGAACTTGCTGCCCTCCTCATAGTCGGCTACCAGGCGCTTCTGCCAATGAGGGCGCGTATGCGCCGTGTCCTGCGCGGCGGCACGTGCAGGCTGCAGGAGCGAAAGGGTGGCAACACAAAATGCCGGTAAAGCAACGACGCCGACCCACCGAAAATAGCGCATGACCATGGCCTCCGAACAATTCAAACGATTGAAAGCTGCACGGCGGCGATGATCGAAGCTTTTCGCTGCGTTGTCAAGGACCCCAGCCCGCCAGCCACACCCGCCGCCTGCATGCTGAAGGCAGCGCTACGCCTGGTTCCGCAACCACTTCAGCATCCACTGCCATGTGCCCTCGACTGAAATGTCCGTCGGCGGCGGCAGCAACGGCGTCATCGGATACACCACCGCCTTCCCGCGATATTGCGCCGCCAGCTTCTGGAAGGTCCGCCCCTGATCCTTCACCCGGCCATCATTGGTCAGCAGCCCCAGCGTGTACTCCACCGGATTGAACGTGAACTTCCGGTCCACATCATGGCTGTCCCAGTAGGTGAACCACGCCACGCCCTCCTGAATGGCCCCATCCACCGCGCGCTCCAGCCACTGCGCCTGCCCGCTCTCATCCAGCGACTCGATGCACGTGTTGAACTCGCCCGCCCACACCGGTGTTCGCTGCCTGCCCGCGTATGACCGGATCAGCGCCGCCATCGACGCCAGCAGCTTCACACTCGGCGCATCCATCGGTCCGCCATAATTCAGCGCTCCCGTCCACAACGGATAGCAATGCATCACCGGGAAGCGCTCGGTCGCCAGCGCGCGTGGCGAAAACGTCTGCCCATCGAACCACGGATGATGATCCACGCCGTTCACATTCAACGTGCCCGGCGCCTCCCGTTCCATCACGGCGAGCATCTTCGTCATCCACGCATCGCCCATCGCCACCGGGGCGCTCCAGCACGTGTTCACCTCATTGCCCAGATCGAAGCCGATGATGTTCGCATGCCGCGCCATCACCCGTGCGAGCTCACGGACAAATAACTCCTGCGCCGCGAACATCGCCGCATCGCTGTAGAAGGCCTCGCCTGCCTTCGCATCGCGGTCTTTCTGAAACGGCGGCAGAAAATACCACCCGCTCAACTGTCCCGTGAAGACAGTCACCAGAGCATCCATCCGCCGCTCACCCATCATCGCCAACATCTGGTCCAGCCGGTCCAGGTGCAGCGCGCTCACATAGGTGGGGTTCGGTTGGAAATAAGGCCACACCAGCAGGATCCGCAAGTGGTCCGCGCCCAGCGCAGCAATCGCGTCCAGATCGCGCTTCACCGAGTCGGCATCCCAGTCGTTCCAGCAGAACCACCAGTTGCGGCTCGGTGTGTAGTTCACGCCAAAGCGATGCCGCTCTAGATCGAGCGGTGTCACGCTCCGCGTTTCAGCCAGAGCATGTGCCACAGCCAGTGAGCCGGCGCCGGCCGCGCTCACCCGGAGAAATGCGCGTCTATCCATATCCCAATGACTTTACTCCGGGGCATCGTCTCCCTAACTCGATTCGCTTTGGCTGCCGCTCGACCGGACTCAGGGTCGAGGCATCGTCCCAAGCTCAGTTACAAAGGGGACCAGCCGTCCAGGCATACCCGCCTTGCGGCGCCATTAGAATTTGTTCACAGATCGGCCTTCGTGTTTGCCACAAAAAGAAGCCTCTTGCGCACGCAATGAGCATCAGTCCTCGATATCCATGGAGTTTCGCTGTTCATAAGATCGTGAGACACTTCTCAAGTTGGTTTTTGAGGAACAGGGACCTAGATAATGGACATACCGGGCAAGATTAGTTTTGCGGCTGAACGCCTTCGCGAAGGACATCGAGTCAATCGGATCACCGTTCGCGATTTCTTACGACATTTCGGGATTGAAAGGAGGGGTGCGGTCAAGGTCCAAGAAATACGTCACATACTTGACTCACTTAGTCTTGCAACTGAGCCTGATTTTGAGACAGCATGGATTGACGCTCCGATTTGGCTTTACCTCACGGACAGCAGCACTCCCCCCACGAACCCCGAGCCACGTCGCACGGGCGAGACCGCACCCGTTGGCGAACCAGAAATAATTCTGGACGGAACCCCCTCCGCAGTTCAACAAGCAGTAGATCAGGTTGAAATGGCCCCGATTGCGGCCACACCTGAAACCAAAACAGATTGCAGGCCGTCAGAAATTAGCGCAATCGATGATCCGACTTTCAGGATTGGACGTCTGCCAGCCGCCAATAAGCCGATCATAGGAATAAACCAGAATGACACTCTTAGCAGAGCCATCAGCCTGCTCCAGCTTAACGATTTCTCGCAGCTCCCCGTGATGCGTGGCGAGCGGGAGGTCAAAGGAGTCATCACGTGGAAAACGATCGGGACGGCGTTGGCAAAGGGCAAATCGACTTCTAATTTGGAAGACTGCCAAGAAGAAGCCCGCGTTGTTGATTCGAATAGAACTCTCTTCGATGTCATTCCGATGATCGTAGAATTCGGGTACGTTCTGGTGCGGGATCAGCGTGACAAGAAGATCACCGGCATTGTCACTGCAAGCGATTTGAGCCTCGAATTTCAATCGTTGTCGGAACCATTCCTTCTGCTTCGGGAGATCGAACTCCATATCAGGAAGCTGCTCGAGGTGAAGCTCGAACTCGCAGACCTGGACCGAGTGGCGAATGGACAAGCGTCATCGCGCAAACCCGAAAACTTCGCCGACCTTTCCTTTGGAGAATACGTGCGGTTGATCCAGAATCCACAATGCTGGGCAAGGCTAGGATTAACGGTGGACGCCGGGGTCTTGACAACACTCCTCGAAGAAATCCGTATCATTCGCAATGATGTCATGCACTTTGATCCGGATCCCATGACCTCGGACGAACTCGGAAAGCTCAAGCAAGCGGCCCGATTCCTGCAACAGATTTTATAGCCGCGGAGTTAGTCAGCAGGTCAGGCTTTCCAAAACCCGAGGCATCGATTCTCCGCGGCTTATCCTTCGAATCGAACCGGAACGCGCTGCACCAACATTGCGAGAGGCTGGTTTGCATCGTCTCCTGCCGCTAATCACGATGCCGGAGTTTGGGGATGCGATTCTCCATGACTGAAAGTCAGATCCACCGTCTCGACGATCACTTTCTCAGTGAACTCAGCAGTATTGACACGTGGTTGAGTAGACTCGGCATCCGCAAGCACAACCGCTTCCGGCGCTACCAGCAAAACATCGAGTGGCTGATGAGACACGATGAGCCAGCCGATCGTTCCCGAATCTATGCCGAACTTCGCAGCCAAGGCAAGCTCAGTGAAGTGCTCTCCAGCTACGTCGAGAGTATCGAAATCGTTGAAACGATTCCCGCGCTACGTGACAACGCCATTGACATTCCCATCGAACTATTGAGAAAGGCGTTTTCTGGTTCCGCGGATGCAATGAGGGAGACCTCGCGATCCAACCAAGCACGAAATGCGATGTTCGAGCTAAACATCGCAGCGATGATCGCGCGTCAAGGTCTAGACCCAGCACTTAGCAATCGAAATCCTGATGTGTCTTTCAACTTCGCAAATCGCGCCGTTCACGTTGAATGCAAGCGCGTCATCTCACGAGGCAAACTATTCGAACGCATAGAAGAGGGCGTCCGCCAGCTCGACAAATCTGTAGATGTTGTTAAGAAGGAGATCGGCATCGTTGCGGTTTCACTTTCGAAGCTGGTTGCCCCGAGTGACCATATCTTTACAGCCACAAATGGCCATCCTCATGACATGGTGAGCCGAACGCTGTATTTGCTGCTGAGGCAGATCGAACAACCCCTTGGCAGACTCGTACGGCCCCACGCCTCGGCCATCCTGTTCTATGCCGCCAGCCCTGCCCTCGTCCCCAGCTTTGGGTATACCCGCGCAAGTTCCAGCACACTGTTTCCGCTGGATCTTGCGGATCAGGCATACCTACTGAAGCTGGCTAACACTCTAAAAGGGTGAGTCGGGTAGCATGCATCGTTTAGAGCCACACCGAATCTAGTAAGTTTTGCCAGCTATCCACCCGCAAGCCCGCACAGGTCACATCCAACTCAAACTCGCCGATCTCGATCGCGCACTCGCCTTTTGCGACGTCCTCGGCTTCGAGCTCACGCACCGCATCGGCAACACCGCCGCCCGGTCCGAGCGCGCACTAAGATCGGGTTGTTACATATCATGAGGGGGCCATGACTACCGATGAGCTGCGCTCTGTAACTCGCTACAACCGCTGGGCCAACCAGCGCCTCCTTGAAGCCTCCGCCGCCCTCCCCGCCGAGGAGCGCGAACGCGACCTCCGCGCCAGCTTCGTCTCACTCGAAGGCACACTCATCCACATTCTCTGGGGCGAGCGCGGCTGGCTCAGCTTCTTTCAGACCGGCAACTTCGTCCCGCAGCCCGCACCCGGCGACTATCCAGACTTCCCTGCAGTCCAGCGCGCATGGGCCACGCACGACAAAGCCTATGGGACATACCTATGCGGGCTCACGCAGGCTGAGCTCGACGCGCCGCGCACCCTCGACGCCACCACCTACACCCTCGCCGAGCTCATCCACCACGCGCTCAATCACTCCACCTACCATCGCGGCCAAGTCGCGCTGCTCCTGCGCCAGCTCGGCCACACCCCGCCCTCCACCGACTTCCACGACTTCCTCGCCGAAGCGCGCACTCCCGCGCCCTGAGCCGCTCCGCCGATTGTCTTCTGCTGTATTACAGCGTATTCTCTAAGAATGCAGCAGAAGACAGTGACCTTCCGCGCCTCCGGCGACAAGATCAAAGCGCTCGATGCTCTCGCCGAGCTTCAGCAGCGCGACCGCAGTTTCGTCCTCAACGAAGCTGTGGATCAGTATCTTTCCTTGAACGAGTACCACGTTTCTCTCATCAAGGAAGGTGTCCGCCAGGCCGACGCTGGCCTGCTCACCCCTCACGAAGAGGTGCGTCAGCGCTTGTTGTCCCGCAGAAAGGCGTCGGCCTCCGCGGGAAAACAGAGAAAACGGGCCTGATCGCCGGTTGAAATTACCTCTACACATCAAGTGGACACCGCTGGCCGAGGCAGAAGCTGCAGAGATCTATCGCTACGTTGCCGCGGACAGCAAGGCTGCCGCTGACCGGCAGATGAATCTGGTGCTCGAATCCATCGAGGGCCTGAGCCTGTTCCCCGGGAAAGGCCGCGCCGGAAGGGTCGACGGGACTCGAGAACTAGTTGTTCCGGGAACCCCCTATATCGTTGTCTATCTCCTGAAGGAAACAGGCGTTCAAATAGTCGCCATTCTTCACGGCGCGCGTCGCTGGCCATCTCACTTTCCTGAGCACTGATTCGGAAGCGGTACATTGGACTGCACCCTTTCCGAGTCCGCAGAATCTATCTGGAAGTGCCAGCCATCCACCCACAAGCCCGAATAGGCCACGTCCATCTCAAGGTCGCCGACCTCGATCGCGCGCTCGCCTTCTATCGCGACATCCTCGGCTTTGAGGTCACGCAGCGCATCGGCAACACCGCCGCCTTCCTTTCCGCAGGCGGCTACCATCACCACATCGGCCTCAACACCTGGGAGAGCCACCGCGGCCCCGCGCCTGCGCCCGGCACTACCGGCCTCTATCACCTCGCCATCGTCTATCCCACACGCGCCGAGCTTGCCGACGCCCTCCGCCGCCTCGTCCGCGCCCACATTCCGCTCGAAGGCGCTGCCGACCACGGCGTCAGCCAGGCGCTCTACCTCCGCGACCCCGACGGCAATGGCGTCGAACTCTACTGGGACCGCCCCGAATCCGAGTGGCCGCGCACACCGAAGGGCGAACTCGCTATGGTCACCGAGCCGCTCGACCTAGAAGAGCTGCTCGCTCAGGGTGCCGCCGGCGCCGCAGCGGCGGTCTGACATCGCTCAATCACCGCGACGCTCAGCACCATTCCGGGAACCCGCCAACAATAAACTCGTCCAACGTGGCCGGTTATTTTCCTCAATTCGCTACACTGGAAGTAGAGAAAGAAACACAAAAAGCCACCTCAACGGTGGCTTTTTCTATTTGTTCGACCGGCTCAACGATTTGAGAGCTTGCTAACTCCTTTGGAATGACGAATTCAGCGATAAACCCTTTAGATAGACGAATTTGGCTCCCGGGAGAGCCTCCATCCTCATGATTCGGCGGAAGTTACAAGCCGCTCTCCGGTGACGGGAGGGGGGAGGGGGGTAGGTCACGTTACCCCGCCCCGGTGAGCGACCGAAGAGAGCGAACTACTGGACGGCGCTAGAGGCGCGTGTGCCCATACCCCGGCCCGTCTCCTCGCGCAGAATCTCCGCCTCGCGCTCCCGATACGGCCGCCCATCCGGATAGAGCACATCGTGGAACCACACCGGGGGCTGCTCGTCCACGTAAGGCCGCTTCCAGCTATCCCACGGAATCCATGTTTGCGATTTTCCCTGCACAAATCCCCAGTTGATCATCGCGACATGCAGTTGTTTGCCGAGCGGCAGAATCGTATCGAAGGTTGAGCCCATCGGCCGCGCCATGTACTCCGTGCAGATCAGTGGCCGGTGGTACCGCTCCAGTTGATGCACGCGGTTCCCAAAATCCTCCGGCCAGCCATAGTTGTGGAAGCTGATCACATCCGACTCTTCCACCTGCTCGCGCTCCACGGCGTTCAGACCGGCCGGCTCGTCCCATCGCTCCCCATGCCACAACGGCGAAGTCAGCGGCTGCGTCGGATGCGCCGCACGCGCCCAGGCAAAGACCTGCGGCAGCAGCTTCGCCACCAGCTCCTCTTTGTTCTTCGGCTCGAGCTTCGCGTAATCCCCGCCGCCCTCGTTGTCCGGCTCGTTCCAAAGATCCCACGCCAGGATGCGATCGTCATTCGCGAATGCACCGATCACGCCCTCGACAAAGGTCTTCAGCCGCGGATACTCCGTCGCACTCTCCAGCGCTTTCGCGCCCGGGCTCTGCACCCATCCCGAGTTGTGCACGCCCGGAATCGGCGGCCGCTGCGGGCCCAGCTTGAACTCCGGGTCCCAGCACGAATCGAACAGCACAAAGATCGGCTTGATGTGGTGTTTCGCCGCAATGGTCAGGAACGTATCGATGCGCTTCTGGAAACCCGGGGCGTCCTGCTGCCAAAGCTCGTCATGCAGAAACACCCGCATCGTGTTCATGCCCAGCCCTTCGGCCCAGCCCAGTTCCCTGTCGATCTCCTGCGGATCGAAGCTCTCCGCCTGCCACATCTCGAGCTGGTTGATCGCGTCCGACGGAAGAAAGTTCGCCCCCACCAGCCAGGGCTCTGCGGCATACCACTCCTGCGCTTTCGCTTCCGTCCATCGCGCAGGTCGATCGCCGGCCGGCGTCGCGGCATGCACGGCCCCCGCCGCCAGCAAAACTGCGGCCACACATACTCCCGCTCGTATCCGACCCATCTCGCCTCCGATGAAAAACAACTACTAGCAATAAACGGCGTAGCCGCGCGCTCTGTTTGTACATGAGCGCGAAGGCAAGTGCGATGGGTGGAATGGACTATGCGGAGCTCATCGAACAGCTCGATCAGCTTTGGCGCAGGCCGACAGGCAAGCTGCTCTTCAGGCCCCGCGATGCTCAGAGGCCAGCATGCGTTCGCGCGCAGCATCGCTGTTCAGATGTTGAATCACTTTTCGAATGGTATTTAGGGAACGCAGTTCAGCCATGGTGAACGCGCCAGGAAAGCGCTGGTTCAGCTCCGCATACAGGCGAATGTGCTGCACCGAAGTTCCGCCGCTCGCGTAGAAGTCCTCATCCGGATCCACCTGCATACGGTGCAGCAGCCGCTGCCAGATACTCCGCACCACATCCACCTGCTTCTCTGGCAAGACCTCCGGGGGCGGCCCCGGCTGGTACCGCCGCAACACCGCCGCGCACTGTTCCGACAGGCGAGCGCGATCCGGTTTGCCTTCCCCCGTCAACGGAATACGCGGCAGCAGGATCAACGCCGACGGTCGTGCCTCCTGTGGAAGCTGGCTCTCCAGATGTTCCCGCAAAGCACGCTCCGCGCGCGGGTCTTCACCCTGCTTCAGTGTGGCGAAGACGCAGGTCACGCACTCGCCCGGTGCCGAGGAGAGCGCCACGCACTCGCGCACCAAAGGATGCTCGAGCAGCAGAGCTTCGACTTCCTCCGCCGTACCCCTCCGCTTCTCTGCGGCCTTCACGGCCGCTGCCGCCATCACAGCGGCCTCTCCGGTCAGCAGGCTGCCATCTGCCAGCCGCGCGGCCTTCACCGGCAGTCGGAAGCAGCGCAGCCGCTGCTTGTTCTCGCGCTCGGCCTCTGTAAACGCGGCCAGCGTCGCCTCCGGCTGCCCCAGATATCCAATCGCCAGAGCGTCGCCGGTGATCGCCAGCGCGCCCAGCGTCCCTGTGGCGGCTTCGTGACCGTCCGGCATCAGCACCATGGCATCGCTGCCGGGAACCGGCGTGGCGCGTCCCGCTTCCTCCACATTCACCTGCACGCTCACGGCATAGCTTGTGGTCTCCGCCGCTCCAATGCCGCCGCTCACGCGCACCGCGCGGTCGCCGCCGCATAGGCTGCTCAGGAGCGAGGGCGCAAGCTCCGTCGCATCCACCACCGCCTGCTTCACCTGATCCAGCGGTGCCAGGGCATCCTTTGCCAGCTCCTCCAGCAGCGTCGGTCGCGCGCAGATCGCCGACACGCGGAAGCGCCGCATCACCCGGGCATACTCATGCGCCGGCATGGCCGAGCTCAGCCAGCTCTGCGGCGCCAGTGCCACTGTGCCCCCCGCAAGCAGCGGCCCCCACAGTTCCATTTGGAAGGTGTGCTCCTGCGCACCTGCATGCAGCAGCACTGTATCGGACGAGCCGAACTCCATCACGGCGCCGGAAGTTACCAGCCGCACGATGCCGGCGTGTGTCACCAGCACCCCATGTCCTCGGGCATTGAAGAGCACAGCCGCGGGGTCTTCCGGCAAGCGGTGCGGTAGCTTCACCTCGCGAAAGAGCGGCATGAATTCTCGCTCCAGGCTTGACGCATCGACGATCGTCACCCGGCGCGCCCACGGCAGCCTGTCCCCCGCCTCGTCGCTCTGGTCGACCACCAGCAGTCCTATTGCGCTCTCGTCCAGTTGGCGCGCCAGCCTCTCCGTAGACTGCCCCTGCACGTCGAACGGCACGTAGACACCGCCGGCGAGCAGAATGCCGACAATCCCGGCGATCGAGCTGAACGTCCGCAATCCGACCACCCCTACCAGGTCACCATGGCGCATTCCCTTGCGCCGCAGCACCGCCGCTACATTCTGCGCGCGCACCATCAGGTCGCCGTAGGAGAGCCGGCCTTCCTCGCCCAGCAGCGCGGTGCCACTGGCCCACAGCACAGTGCTTTCGTAGAAAAGAACTTCCAGCGTAGTGCGAACGGGGACGGCAGCCGCTTGGTCAGCGCCAGGCGGGCACGTGGACCTGGAACTTCCGGGCTGTCCCAGCGGCATGGTGCGGTCCTCTCACAAGTCGGAACGGCGTGAACCTTGGCGCAAGTACAGCAAGACCGCAAGACCGCCGCTCGAATCGGACGGGCGAAGCCGCCTGTGCGCTCCTCCGCACGTGCGTCACCGTGTCGCCAGTCGGATGAGCCTTTGCGTTTTGCTGTTTATAACCCGCCGCATACAGCAAACAGACCTGCAATTAGTAATCTCGCAGTAATGCCGTGCTGTTACCCGAAACCCGCATCGGAGACGGTCCCGCGCTACCATCCAGTACATGCAGGCGAATTTGCTCCGCGAAACCTTCCCCGTCGGCCCGCTCCGCTGCAACTGCACCATCCTGGCGAATCTGGAGAGTCATGAGGCCATCGTGATCGATCCCGGCGACGAGATCACCGGCATCCTTGCGCGGCTCGCGCGTCATCACCTCACCGTGAAGCAGATCATCGTCACCCATGCGCATATCGACCATATTGGCGGGGCTGCGCAGCTCAAGCGGGTCACCGGAGCGCCGGTCTTCTTCCATCAGCAGGATCTCCCACTGGTCGCCATGCTGGACGCGCAGGCGGGCTGGCTCGGCGTCCCCACGCCGGAGAAGGTCACGCTCGATCACAGCGCCGAAGATGGCCTCACGACCGGCATCGCCGGCCTGGAAACCGAGGTCATCCACACCCCCGGTCACACCCCCGGCAGCATCTGCCTTCTTTTCCCAAAGCAGGAATTACTCCTCGCCGGCGACACCCTCTTCGCCGGTTCCGTCGGCCGCACCGACCTGCCCGGCGGCGATGGCGCGGCCCTGCTCCGCTCCATCCACTCCCGTCTCATGCCGCTGCCCGAAAACACCCTCGTCGTCCCCGGCCATGGAGAGGAGACAACGCTGGGTGAGGAGCGCGAGACAAATCCCTTCCTACAACCCGGCATCCGATTGTGAGGCACATCCTCACCGGGGAATCGGGGCGCGTCAGGGTGCGTACTAAAGATTGGCGAGGCTCGGGAATCTCGAGCGTTCAGCGGAGCGAAGCTTAACCGTGGTGAGTGCCCGCAAGCTCTCGGACGATGTCGCCCACAAAGGCTTTTGCGTCGCCAAACAGCATCAGAGTCTTATCCACGTAGTAGAGAGGATTTGCGATTCCAGCGAAGCCCGGGCTCATGCCGCGCTTGATCACCATAACGGTTTGAGCCTTGTCCACCTCAATGATAGGCATGCCGTAGATGGGACTGGACTCGTCGGTGCGCGCCGCGGGATTGGTAACGTCGTTGGCGCCGATGATAAGGGCGACGTCCGTTTGCGGAAGATCGGAGTTCATATCCTCCATATCGAGAAGGCGATCGTAGGGGATATCGGCCTCGGCAAGCAGCACATTCATGTGACCGGGCATGCGACCCGCGACGGGGTGAATGCCGAATTTAACGTCGATGCCCTTCTTAGTGAGGATCTCGTAGAGTTCGCGGACTTTGTGTTGCGCCTGGGCGACCGCCATACCATAGCCCGGAACGATGGCGACCTTGCTGGTGGCCGAGAGAATGTCAGCAGCTTCTTCAGCGGTGGCGCTGCGAACGGTTCGTTCCTCGGCGACCGCTTTGGCGCTGGCCTGGACCTGGCCGAACGCGCCGAACATGACGTTGGTGAACGAGCGATTCATCGCTTTGCACATGATCACGGAAAGGACGAAGCCGGAGGAGCCGTCGAGAGCGCCGGCCACGACGAGGACTTTGCTATTCAGTACGAACCCGAGCAGAGCAGCCGAGAGGCCGGCGTATGAGTTAAGCAGTGAGATGACAGTCGGCATGTCGGCGCCGCCGATCGGAGTGACCAGCAGGATTCCGAATAACAACGCGACCCCGACCATGGCCGGGAAGAGGTGCATGTACTCCGGATGGATCGTGAGAAGGATCGCGATAACGATCGCGGAGCCCAGGACCGAGAGACTCACGATGTTCTGGCCGCGATAGGTGATCGGGCGCTGCGGGAGAAGTTCCTGGAGTTTTCCGGCGGCAATCAGGCTGCCGGTGAAGGTCAGGGAGCCGATGATCACTTCCAATGCAATCTCGACCATGCTGAACTTCGTCACGTGCGGCGCGTGCACGTAGTACTCGGCAATACCGATCATGGTTGCGGACAAAGCGCCAAACGCGTGGCTAAGAGCGGTTCGCTGGGGCACGGCCGTCATGCGGACCATGCCGAGCGGAATGCCAATGGCAGCCCCGACGATCAGCGCCACCGCGATCCATTTGTATTGCACCAGGGCGGGGTTGAAGAGTGTTGCGATCACGGCGAGTGCCGCGCCAATTTCGCCGGCAATCACTCCATGGCGTGCGGTGGCCGGCGAACTGAGCCACTTCAGCGAAAGAATGAAGAGGACGGCTGCGGCGATATAGGCGAAGTCGATGAGCTGCCCGATAGCGACCTGAGTCATGATTTTTTGGCTTTCCCGGTCTTGAACATGCGCAACATGCGGTCCGTAATCAGGAAACCGCCGACCATGTTGCTGAAGGAAGCAGCCACGGCGATGGTGCCAAGTACGGTGGTGAGCCTCGTCTCGTGCAGCCCGGCAATGATGATGGCCGCGACAACGACGATCGCATCAAGAGCATTCGTAAGCGACATCAGCGGAGTGTGCAGCAGTGGCGACACGCGCTTGATCAATTCAAATCCGACAAAGCCCGCCAGAATGAACACAAAGAGATTCGAGATGAAATCTGCAGGCACTCCGGTCCTCCTTTTAGGGCGCTTGCTTATGACTGTCCAAAGACGGCATGGCGAAAAAATCGCGGACACGCGCGTTCACCACCTCGCCGCCGCGCGTGATCAGCGTGCTGCGGATGATTTCGTCATCCGCGTCGAGGCGTGGCTTGCCTTCTTTTACAAGGTGCGTCAGAAAGGCCACCATGTTCCGCGCGTACATTTGGCTCGCATCGTGTGGAACGCTGCTGCCCACGTTCACCCAGCCGATGATGGTGACACCGCCGGTGACGACTCTCTCGCCAATCTGGGTAAGCTCGCAGTTCCCGCCGCGCTCGGCCGCCAGGTCCACGATCACCGAGCCCGGGGCCATGCCCGCCACCATCTCACGCGTGATCAGGATCGGCGAGGTCTTCCCGGGAATGACCGCGGCCGTGATCACCACGTCGCTCTCAGCGACCACGCGGCCTAGCAGCTCGCGCTGGCGATTGTAGAAGGATTCGTCTTGCGCCCGCGCGTAGCCGCCCGCGTCCTGCGCGTTTTGCGCTTCAATAGGCAGCTCGACGAATCGCGCGCCCAGGCTCTGCACCTGTTCCTTCACAGCGGGGCGTAGATCGTACGCCGAAGTGACCGCACCGAGCCGCCGGGCCGTCGCAATCGCCTGCAGGCCCGCAACGCCTGCGCCGATGACAAGCACGCGCGCAGGCGGAATCGTTCCTGCGGCGGTGGTCATCATGGGAAAAAGGCGTGGCAAGATGTCGGCTGCGATCAACACCGCCCGGTAGCCGCAGACGGTGCCCATTGAGGAGAGCGCGTCCATGCTCTGCGCGCGGGTGACACGGGGTATCAGCTCTACGGCAAAGGAAGCAACTCCCGCGCGGGCAATATCCTGCACCGTGTCGAGTTGGCCCAGCGGCCGCAGAAATCCGATCAACAGTTGGTCAGGGCGATAGAGGGAAATGTCGGCTTTGCCAGTCTTGTCATTCGAGCCGTAGCAGAGGACCTGAACGATGATATTTGCGGAACGAAAGACCTCTGCTCGGTCAGCGACTACCGTCGCGCCCTTGGCGATGTATTCGGCGTCGGGATAGCCGGCCTCAAGCCCGGCGTTTTGTTCCACCACCACGTCGAGGCCGGCCTTCTTCAGGTTCGCAACGACGGACGGTACAAGCGCGACGCGACGCTCGCCGGGATAACTTTCGCGCGGGACCCCAACAATCATTCGTTCATTCCTCGCTCGTTGAGAAATGGCGGAGACTTTCGGCGAAGCCGGCGCATGAGCAAGCTAGCAGGAGAGACAAGCACGGTTTCAGGTGTGCCTCGCGTGGGGTGCAGTTAAAGTCGTGCAATTATAGCCCTGAGTTGCAACGTTGCAAGTCGATTCGCTCGATACTGTGCGTCCGTCGCAAGCCGGAAACTGGCGATTCAATCTCAGCCAGGGATAAATAGCCTCGCTCCTTGAGCGGTGATGACCTTCACTTGTCTCGCGTTTTCCCAGATGAAGGGGCCGCCCGGGGCGATCATGTTACCTGCGGCCGCACACAAGATGGGTGCATGACCGGGCGATCAAGGACCCGCGAGGTCACCCGCACACCGATCCCTCCTCCATCACTGCAGCAACGCCTTCGGCAAAGACCTCCGGCTCCGGCAGCAAACTCAGAACGATTCGATTCTGCTCCGCAAAGCCAAAGAAGACTCCGGGATGCACCGCAACACCGCGCCTCTCCAACAGCCCGGTCGCCACCTCCTCGCCGGTCGCCGATGCCGGTGTGCGTAGCGTCGCATACCAGCCGCCCTCCGAGGCCAGACGTGTGATGGAATGTTGCGCGGCAAGAGCGTCATCAAGCGATTGCAGGTTCCGCTGCACGCGCGCGCGCAATTGCCGCTGGATCGCGTGCCGCCCTCGCAGCCACCCCGGCAGGGCATGTTGCACCGGCGCGTTCATCGAAAGAAATGTGTCCGCGATGATCTCCAGTCGCCGCATCGCTTCCGTGCGGGCATCCTCCGGCCCCAGGCACACAATCCACGAAGCCTTCATCTGCGGCAACCCAGCGATCTTGCTCAACCCGCTCAGCACAAACGTGAGCGCCGCCTGCTCCCCCTTTGCGAAGCTCGCGGCAGCAGCTTCGTGCCCGGCCAGCGGATAGTCGAGAAAGACCTCGTCCACGATCAGCGCCAGCCGGTGTTCACGGCAGAGCGCCGCGAGAGCCGTCCGCTCGGCAGCGGAAGTGAAGTGCCCGGTAGGATTGTTCGGATGCACCACAATGACCGCACGCGTGCGCGGAGTAATCCGCTGGCGCAGCGTATAGAGGTCCAGGCTCCAGCCATGACTTCCGCCGGGGTCATACAACAGCGGATACGGCACCAGCCGCACGTCATCGATCGTTGCCAGCAAATCGAAGAGCGGATAACTGGGTTGGGCGATCAGAACCTCGTCACCCGGATCGCAAAGCAACCGAAAAAGCCAGCTGTAACCCTCACTCGTACTCGTCGTGAGCACGATCTGCTTCGTGCGGATACGCGCGTCATGGTCCGCGTAGTACTCGCACACCGCCTCGCGCGCCCGGAGAATCCCGCGCGGATCGGGATCATACTGGCGCGCGCTCTCCGCGGAGAGCGCGGTAAACAGGTCGGCATGGTAGGAGAACCCGCACTGCGTAGGGTTCGAAGCCGTCAGGTCCAGAATTGGTAAACCGCTGCGCCGCCGATCCTCCAGCGCACGCGACCACGCCGTCTCCTCGCTCGACCACTCCGTTCTCTTCGCAAACCGCACAGCATTCATAATAGAGAGGTGACCACGTCAGCCCCTCCCGCCACCGCCACCGTGCCCCGCGCCGTGATCTTCGATTTCGGCCGGGTGCTCAGCATGCAACCCGACATGGAAGCGCACACAGCGCTCGTCGCTACCGCAGGCGTGCCCGACGAGGTCTTCGAAGAGCATTACTGGGCGCACCGCCACGCCTACGACGCCGGCGCGCTCAACGGCGAGACCTACTGGCAGAATGTCGCGAAGGGCGCCGGCTTCGCACTCACACCGGACCGCCTCGCCGCCTTCCATCATCACGACGCACTCATGTGGGCCAACCTGAACGCCCCCATGCTCGAATGGGCATTGGCTCTGCAGAAGGCGGGCGATAAAGACCGCGATCCTTTCCAACATGGGCGATGTGAACCTGGCCTACATGCGCAAACACTTCGACTGGCTCTCCGGCGTTCACATGCCTGACGTGGTCCTGCGAGCTGCTCACCGCCAAGCCGGATCCCGCCATCTACCGCCACACGCTCGAGAGGCTCGGCGTCACTGGAGGCGAGGCAATCTTCATCGACGACATTCCAGCCAACATCGCAGCCGCCAGTGCGCTCGGCATCGATGGCATCCAGTTCACCACGGTAGAGCAGCTACGGCGCGATCTCGAAGCACGCGGCCTTGCCGGCAAGTTGCCCCTGCCTCAGACGATCTAGAGCAGATCCAGGGAACGCGGGCTTACTGCTTCGGAGGCGGATAGGTCGTTCCGGCAACAACCTCGCTGACATCCACATGGTTCCAGTCAAAGGTCGGGACTTCCCGCACCTTCCTGCCGAGATATTCACTGTGGCAGTAGAGCCCGGGCACCGGTGTATACCGCAGGTATTCGTCGGCAAGAGAGGAAAATCGTCCCAGGATCGGATTCGACACGCCCGCTTCGATACATTCAAATCCCAGAGCGCTTGAGAATAGAACCCGCAATCCCATATCGCTGAACTGAAAGAAATTCCACGGGCGCTCGTGAGCCGAGAAGGAGAAATGAGTTTCCACAAAAACCGTTCCGCCTAGTTTCAGCAGCTTGGCGATCTCGACTGCCACTAGCCATGGCATCGCAAAATGTTCGAAGCAGGCGGAGCTGAAGATCAGATCAAAGCGTTCATCCTCTTTGAAGTAGGAAGACAAACGATGCGCATCGCCGACGACGTCCACATTATTGCCGGCATAGTAGTCAAAGCCGACATACTGCGCCTTTGAGAGCCGTTGCCTTGCATCCGATGGGCCGGTCACTTCTCTGCTGCCAATCTCAAGGACCCGCAGACCTTCACGATTCCCTAGTCCGTAAACAAGGTCCCGCCACTTGTCATGCGAGATCTCCCGCGACATGGGCACGTCAACCAGGTAGCCTTTATCGCGGTAGGAAGTTAATCTGGCAAACGTTCGGGCGGCCCGTTTGCGGACACTGGCGAGAATATCCGTCACCCGCGAAGTCTAACATCCTATTTGATTCGATCTGTGACTCAGATCCTCCTCCGGCTGACGAGCATTCCATAATCCTTGCACCGCGGCCCCTCCGCGCGGCATCCTTGTTGCAGCATAGAAAGGTTTGCGCGCGCGATGCCTCACCCGCCTTTCATCGATGTCCCCGGCGCCATCGCCGAGATCCAGTCCGGCCGCATGGTCGTAGTGGTCGATGATGAAGACCGTGAAAACGAAGGCGACCTCACGCTTGCCGCCGAATTCGTCACTCCTGAAGCGATCAATTTCATGGCCCGCTACGGCCGCGGCCTTATCTGCCTCGCCCTCACAGAAGAGCGCGCCGACTACCTGCGCCTGCCCCCCATGTCGCAGGAGAACACTTCGCGCTTCGGCACGGCCTTCACCGAAAGCATCGAGGCGCGCGAGGGCGTCACCACTGGCATCTCGGCCGCCGATCGCGCGCACACCATCCGCGTCGCAATCGATCCCGCCAGCACCGCATCCCATCTTGCGCGTCCCGGCCACGTCTTTCCGCTGCGCGCGCGCAAGGGCGGCGTGCTGGTGCGCGCGGGACAAACGGAGGCGGCGGTCGACCTGGCCCGCATGGCCGGGCTCATTCCGGCCGGCGTCATCTGCGAGATCATGAACGACGACGGCACTATGGCGCGCGTGCCCGACCTGGAACGGTTCTGCGCCACTCACGGCTTGAAGATGCTGACGGTCGCGGAGATGATTCGCTATCGCCTGCGCCATGAACGGTACATCCATCGCGTCGCGCAGTCTCCGCTGCACACGCGCTACGGCGACTTCACGATGATCGCCTACGAGAGCGAAGTGACGGGCGGTGAGAGCCACCTTGCGCTGGTCCGCGGGCCGGTTGGTGAGGATGCGGACGACACACCGACCCTCGTCCGCGTGCACTCACACTGCCTGGCAGGCGACGTCTTCGGCGCCAGCACCTGCGATTGCCGCGATCTGCTCGAGCGTTCGCTCCAGCGCATTGCACAGGCGGGCCGCGGCGCCCTCGTCTATCTGCATAACAGCAGCTCCGGATTTGAACTGGATCGGCGCGAATCGCCGGCGCGCATTCTGCTGCACCGTGAAACCCGAGCCCGGGAGATCCATCCTGATCCAGCGCATGAAGAACGCCACCAGCGTGTGTTGCGCCAGGTCGGCATCGGTGGCCAGATTCTGGCCGATCTCAACATCCGGAAGATTCGCCTGCTGACCAACACGCCAACGCATGTGCCGGCACTTGAAGGTTTCGATCTGGAGATCGTCGAGCAAGTCCCAATTCTGGATGGAAGTCCAGCGACCCTTCCGCCGCGCACCCGCTGAAGCAGGACCAACAGAAAAGCCATCCCGAAGGATGGCGTTTTCTCACAACTGTTTTGTGATCTTACAGGGTGGACTCAATCTCGAAGCCCCAGGCCTCAAGGAGAGCCTCCGGGATGTATTTGGAATTCTTATTGCGGCGTGCCCATTCCCGCAGACGCGTCGACCGCACATACTGGTCCGGAGTCAGCTTGAACTCCTTGACTACCTGCTCGAACGACGTGACCGTCGGCACAACCGGGCCGATCGGCTCCGGCTTACCCCAATTCGGATTTCCGCGACGCTTTGCCATGCGTTTTCCTCAACGTGGAGAGTTATATCGGACCTGATCCCGGCCAATTTCTCCTGGCCGCGGGGCATTTATCCCATTTCCCAGATATGGCGTTCTCGCCGCATCGGAGAGAAGCAGCCGCCGCAATGGGAAGCTGCATCGAGTACCTGTCAGCCCTGCCCCTTGTGCAAACGGTATGAGCCTGTCCCGCCTACCAGATCCTGAAACAATTCTAGCCGATTTTTGACCAAATAACAATGTCAGGCAACGACTTACACCACCAGTAAGGCAGCTTAGTAATGCCCTTCTATATATGACTCATTAACACCCGCCAGCACAACAGATTCGTTCCACTGGGTGTCTCCCGATTTGGGCTACAACGGAAAATGCTGCTCCTACAACCTGCGTGCGATTCATCCTGCCCCGCTTGTGGATGAACCTCATGAAGCAACAGGAATCAGGGCAGGCAACACCGGCAACGGGAGTTTTGCAATGGAAACGACGTATCGCTTTCGCTTTCTGATCTATCTCGCTGCCTTCATGCTGGTCATGTCCCTCTGCTTCGTATACGCGGAGCCTGTTCCCTCCCACAATCCGCTGCTCTTCCAGGTAGCTCCGCAGCACGCCGGCTTCCTTGCTCCCTCTGTGGCGGAGCCCAGCTTCGACCCGACAGCTCTGCGCTCCACCGCTCCCGTCATTCCGGCCGCCATACTGCAGCAGCTGAATGAGCGGGGCCATGCGCATCACGGGCCCTTTCACCGCGCCCGTCAGAACTTCTCGCGACCCGACCCGGCGGGCGTTCAGAGCGAATCTTCCGTTCTTGGGCTGACGATCCAGCCCTCCGCCCGGGCTTCCAGCACTCGCTGAGCCGACAATTCGCCCGCCTCCGCGCCAAAGCCTGCCTCGCTGCACAACCCCTGCCGCCCCGATCCCTTCTTACCGTGCAAACGTCTTGCTATTCCGGGCGAAGACGAGCGCCCTTCCCATAGCGCAATTGAGCGAAACATAAGGAGGATCAGAGCATGAGCGTGTTCAAATATTGGACTGCTTTTTCCCTAGGTGTGGCTGCTGGAACCGCGGTAGCGCTTGCCTACGCTCCACGCACAGGAGATAAGACCCGCAAGCAGTGGAAGCGCAAATTGGATGACACCAGCGACTATCTCAAAGACACGGCAGACGAGTTCAGCAAGCACGCCACCAAGGTGTATTCGCGCGCGCGCGATGTCGCCGACGATGTAGCTTCCCAGGCTGACTCCATCGCCCGCAAAGTCTCAAAGAGCGCTGGCAAAGTCGCCGACTCTTTCTGACCGAACCGTCTCGCCAACCGGCGTCCCGGCTGGCTACCATGAGTTATGGACGCCGATTCCGCTAGCGCTCGCAGGAGGTCTGAGGCCCGCTTCCAAAGCAAGAATGGGGCCTTCGTCGCGTTGGTCGACGGTGCGTTCGCCGACGCCGCGCGCCGAAGCGGTCCTCATCTTCTATGCCGCAAGGGCTGCACGCAATGCTGCGTGGGCGTCTTCGCCATTGGCCCTGCCGACGCTCTCAGGCTGAAGCAGGGTTTAGCTGCCCTGAAACAAAAGCACCCCACGCAAGCCGCACGCATCCAGCAGCGTGCGACCGCCTCGTGGGCGCGCCTTGCTCCCCAATTTCCTGGCGACGTCGCATCAGGCCTCATCGACACCGACGGTCAGTGCGAGCCCTCGGAGGACTTTGAGGACTTCGCCAATGATGAGCCTTGCCCGGCGCTCGATATGGTGAGCGGCAGCTGTGACCTCTACGCCTCGCGCCCTCAGACCTGCCGCCTCTTCGGACCACCCGTTGCAACGCCGGAGGGATTCGGAATCTGCGAGCTTTGCTTCCATCAAGCGACGGACGTAGAGATCGCGAAGGCAGCCATCACCGCTCCCTCTCCGGAACTCTCCACTGCGCTTGACCAAGCCGCCGCGGAAGCAGGCGAGCCCTTCGGATCGACCATCATCGCCTTCATCCTGAAGAGCTGATCCCGTGGCTGTCCCAAAATGAATTCGCCGGCGAAGCTGAAAACGTAGAGGAATTACACATCACCCGCTCGTAGACGACCTGGAAGTAGTTTCCCGGTGCGCTTGGATCTTTTTTCAGGGGGTGCCGAGGATCAACAAAGACTGCTACTTGCGCGCGGATTGCCTCTTGGCTTTAAAACTGCCCGCAATATCCTCCGAAAGCGCTAAAGCAGCCTATGCAGCCCAGCCGTAATTACTTCCGCGCAGCTCTGGTGACTACATGGGTACCAATGCATCGTGGCAAGTTCTTTTGGATGGTTGTACTTTTGGGAGCATCGCAGCCGCATCTTTTTGCTGTGAGTTCCCCAAGAGGCGAGTAAAAAGTGAAACCCGATGAGAGGTCTATTTACCCTAATTTGAAGCTGACGATCTACAAGACTGGAATCCGCCAGAACCGCCTTGCCAAGATGGTGGGTATCCATGAGGCTTATCTCAGCCGGATCGTAAACGGGAGCCGCGAACCCGGAGACGCGCTACGGCAGGCAATCGCCGGCGCGCTGCACTCCGAGGTCGACTGGCTTTTTGAACGGGAGAAGGTTGTGAGCTTCCCCACGTTCCTTCGCGAAGATCGCGCAGCTTCCTGACTTTGACGTACCGGAACCATTTGTTGTGCCTTGGTCTCTTGTTGTGCGGTCCTTCTGTCGTAATTGTGGTCTCTGGTAGATGCAGCATGAGATCCGAACCTCCCCTCTCCTGCTCGCACTGAATAGTTCTTTTGTTGCGTTGTAGTCTGATCTGCTCTGGTTCTCCCGTGTGACGTCCTAGGATGTGACGCTCCTGATTCTGCGGGTGTTACGCCCCTGCTGGATCGCTTCTGTGCTTCGCCCGCCCTGGCGGAGCTATATTCATGTCCCCGTAATGCAACGTACCCGGCTTGGCGGCGCATCTGCCAAGTCAGGTCGTCTTCGCCCGACAGGCGCGAGCGGCCATACTTTGCCTCGGGGCCTTCTGGCCCGACGCTTGACTGAGGAGACCGGGGCTGCGCGCCACAGAAATCTCATCGGACAGTTCGCGCCGTGGAAATTCCGCGCATGTTGCTGAACGGCGGCCACATCGGCGCGGAAGTTTCCGATCGGTCAGGCGTGTTTCTGCACTCGTGGGGAGGCAATCCGCACCGGCGGGAGGAGTCCGCCGGGTGCACCCACGGTCTTCGTCGGGTAACATCCCAGTTATCACTTCCTTTGGAAACATTTGCGTACGGCATTCGCACGATTCAGCCCACAGTGGCCGACGTCTTGGGTAGTACCAGCGGCCGCCGCAGAATGGCCTTAGCTCAGAAAATGGACATCCAACGACTATGCAGCCCGGCATCCTCATTTCGGCCTCTGCTGTAGCACTGCTCGTTCTCTGGAGACTGGGTCCGGAGCGCGCGGTGCTCAGCCTGGTCGTGCCGGTGATGATGCTTTGGCCGTATGGCACCGGGTGGAAGTTCAAGGGTGTCGAACTCGACATCATGGATGCTGTTGCGATACCCGTCGCGATCGCGCTCGTGCTCAAGTACGCACGACGATGGCATTTCACCATGATCGACCTGCTCCTGTTTTTCTACTGCTTCAGCACGCTGCTTTCGAACTGGAATGCCGATGGCCAATCGGCCGGGCTTGCTTTGGGCACAGCAATGTCCTTCTCCTGCTTCCCGGCGTACATCATCGGCCGTGCCGCTATTGAGCGGCCCGGGCTTCGGGTGGCGCTGGTCAAGCGCTACACCTTTCTTGCGTTCCTCATCTCTATCCTTTCCCTTTACGAGTACCGGATGGAGCGGAACGTCTTCCGCACCTGGTCAGACAAGATTTTTAACAACACCAGCCACCTGATCCTGCAAATCCGCTGGGGCTATGCCCGCATTGCCGGACCCTACGGACACGCCATCCTGGCCGGTTGTATTCTCCTCAGCGCCCTCCTTTTCGCCATCTGGCTGGCCAGCGAAGGCTTGTGGGGCAAGAAGTTCCGCAATCTGGGCTTTCTACCCGGCCGGAAATCGATGTATATCGTGCTCGGCCTGGCGCTCGGCGTCTGGATGACACAGTCCCGCGGTCCGTGGATGGGCGGCGTCTTCGGCATTCTGCTTATCCTGGCAGCGCGCGCGCGCAACCAGAAGCGTGCGCTGCGCAACGTCGTGGTCGCGGCCGTCGTGCTGATGACCATCTTCTACGTCGCGCTGAATCGCTACACCAACATCAACCATGCGCCCTCGGATATGGATCAGGAGAACGCCCAATACCGCCGCATGTTGGTCATCAATTATCTGCCGGAGGTCCAGCGCGGCGGCATGCTGGGCTACGGCATCCACTTCCCCACGGTCCAGGGTCAGGCCTCGATCGACAACGAATATCTGAACCTAGCGCTCACGCAGGGCTATCTGGGGCTGGCCATCTTCACCCTGCTCATTCTCTTCACGTGCGGGCGGCTGATACGTACCATCGTCGTCTCTACGGACCGCACCGAAACGTCCTTCGCTCTCTGCCTGCTTGCAGTCTTCGTTACCATCGTGCTCAGCATTACGACCGTTTATCTGGGCTTTCAGACCTTCACGCTCTTCTTTCTGATCACCGGCTGGGCCCAGGAATTGCGGCCGGAGAGGGCCTTGGCGACAGCAAGCGAACCGGCAATGACGTACGCGCCGGTCCGCTTCGCATTTCGCCGGGTGTGGAGTTAAGGAATGCTATTCCGTCCGGCAGGGTCCTTTGTCAGCATGGATTCCACGACTGTCATGTTGCGCACCGCTTCCTGTGTGCTCGCTGCAGCCACCGCTCCTCTCATCCTGGAGTTGCTCACACTGACCGCAGGCGCCCTGTTGCCGGAACGTCCGCGGCGACGGCGTATCCACCCGGCAGCGCCTGTAATGCCGTTGCGCATGACCGTGGTCGTTCCCGCGCATGACGAACAACTTTTGTTGCGCCGCTGCATCCACAGTCTGCTGGCCGACCTGCCGCCGGACAGCTCCGTTCTGGTTGTCGCGCACAACTGCACGGACGGCACAGCGCAGGTGGCGAGCGACGCCGGGGCCGAGGTGCTGTTGCTGTGCGACGACGGACGCCATGGCAAGGGCGCTGCGCTGCGGGCTGGCTTCGACTACGCAGTTTCGCAGGGAGCCAAAGTGCTTGCAGTCGTCGATGCGGATTCCGTGGTGTCGCCCGGTTTTTCCGCCGCTATCGCCGAAGCGCTGGCCGAAGGCGCGGAAGCCTTCCAGGCCCGGTATGTCGTGTTGGACCGCGTGCGAGAGGCCCGCAGTCGCCTTACCGCATTGGGCTTTCTCGGCTTCAACGTGATCCGTCCGCGCGGTCGTGCGCGACTCGGCTTGTCAGCCGGCGTCTTCGGCAACGGCTTTGGCTTCCGCAGTTCCGTCCTCCAACGCGTTCCCTACCAGGCGAATTCCCTGGTGGAGGATCTTGAATACCATCTGCGGCTGGTGAATGCCGGCATTCGTGTGGAGTTCCTCAAAAGCGCAACCGTCTCCAGCGAATTGCCGCAAAGTCCTGCGGCCGCGTTGACCCAGCGCGCCCGCTGGGAGGGCGGCCGGCTGCGCATCGCACGGCAGTGGCTGCCTCGCCTGCTGCGCCGGGCGTTCAGCGGCTGTCCCATGCTGCTGGAGCCGGCGCTCGAGCTGGCGTGTCTGCCGCTGGCGAGCGAAGTCGTGCTGCTCGGAATTTGCCTGCTGCTGCCCGTTGCCTGGCTGCGCATCTACGCGCTCGCTGCCTTTGCCATTATCCTGGCGCACGTCGCTGCGGCTGCAGCGGAAGGCCACGGCTGGTGGAGCGCGGTTGGCACGCTATTCTCAGTGCCTCGCTACATTCTGTGGAAGCTGAAGATACTGCCTCGCACGCTCGCATCCTCCCGGCGCGACGCTGCATGGGTGCGGACGGGGCGCGAGCCGTGGAGCCCGGCTCCCGTCACTCCTATCGATCGCAGACCGCGGCCCCTCAACGATCTCTCGCCTCGCAATCGGATCGTCGCCGGATCTGGCAAGAGGCGTCCATGATGCTGACTCTCAAAACACTTTTTACTGTCTCGCACCTGCGACGATGCGGAAATGTCATTGGCTTCTTCAATCCAGGAGCTCCACCGCCTATGCGCCCGACCTCCTCTCACCAACGCACATTTGTTCTCTTGCTAAGTAGTCTGCTGCCGTTTGTAGCGTCCGCTCAAACGCCGGCCTCTCCATCCCAGATAACGACAGCTCCGCAGGAGCCCACACCTACTCTGCGCCCCAATCCGATGACGCAACTCCAGGCAATGGAGCCGCCGGCCAATGAGGAATACCAGCTTGGAGGCGGCGACGAGATCACGCTGGAATTTGCCGGACGCCCCGACATCTCGGGCAAGCACATCATCGGCCCGGATGGCCGCATCACTCTGCCTATGGCTGGTGCGATCACACTGGCCGGGCTGACACGCGAGCAGGCGGCGCAGTCGATCGACCAGGCGATGTCGAAGTTCTACACCAACATTTCCTGCATTGTGGGGGTAGACAAATACGGCTCCAACCGCGTGCTGGTGACTGGTTATGTCGAACATCCGGGCATCATGTACTTCGATCAGACGCCGACACTTCTCGAGGCCATCACACGCGCCGGCCTTCTGCAACCCACGGGCGCCGGCCACACCATCGACGATCCGATTCCCGAGCGTGTCGCCATCTATCGCGGCAACGATGAGGCCATCTGGGTGGATGTCAAAGGTCTGCTGAGCCAGGGTAGCTCGATGGCGGACATGCGCCTGCGCCGTAACGACACCATCTTTGTGCCCAACGATCAGGATCGCTTCATCTCGGTCCTCGGCGAGGTCAATCATCCCGGCGCGATCCAGTTGAAGCACAACTCCACGCTGCCCTCGATGATCGCGGAGGCAGGCGGCATCACCGAGAAGGCCGGCAACAATCCGGAGATCATGATCATTGACCCGGCAACCGGCAGCAAGCGACCGATCCGTTACAAAAATCTGCTGACCCCCACTGGAGCTTTGGAAATCACACTGAAGCCCGGTGAAGTCGTCTACATCCCGCGCGGCGGTCTGGCCAAAACCGGCTATGTACTGCAGCAGTTGAGTCCGCTCACCACGGCCCTTACCTTCGGCGCGGCGTTCCACTAGCCGCGCGCGAGGACCAGGAGAGAACAAAGCTGCCATGAGAACTGACCGCACTTCCCCCGAGACGGCCCTTTCTACAGTTGTATTTCCCACGCGGCCTTCGCTGCCGCCGCCCGCACAGGAGCAGACGAAGCGGCCGCTCGATATTCCGAATAGCGTGCGGCGTCATCGCGCGCTCGCCACATGGACGGCCGTGATCGCGATGCTGATCACCGGCGCATTCGTGGCCTGGCGCGCCGGTACCACATATACCGCGACCAGTTACGTATACGTGTCGCCGACCTTTCCGTCGACGCTCTCCTCGGACGAGAACAAGGAACAGGACCGGCCCTACGAGGAGTACATTGCCGACGAAGCGCAGACCGTAACACGTTACGACATTCTTGCGGCAGCCCTGCAAAAGCTGGCGCCCGGCACATGGCAGGAACCGGACGAAAGCATCGGCGCGGCGGTGAACCGTCTGCAGCATGCGCTCGACGTAGACCGCATTGGCAGTACCTTCCAGATCTCGATTGCACTGACCATGGACGACCCGCAAAAGGCCGCTTCCGTCGTCAACGCAGTCACCGACGCGTTCGTCGCCAAGGCGCACAGCGAGGAATTCTACGGGCGTGATCAGCGTCTCGCCACGCTGCGCGATGAGCGCGGCAAGCTGCAGACGCAGCTTGACGAAAAGCTGGCCGAGCAGGCCAAACTGATGAACGCGCTCGGCGTCGCGCAGGTCAGTGTCGCGGACAACACCGACAACAGCTATGACGCCAACGTGAAGCATCTGAACGATCTGCTGGCGCAGGCTAAGGAACAGCGCATGGCTGCCGAAGCGCAACTGAGTGCCTACCGCGGCAGTGCGCTCAACGCGGTCGCAACTGATTCCGCGACGACCGACGTTGGGCTTTCTACCCTGCGCCAGAACCTTGAAACCCGACGCGCGCAATTGATGTCGGCGATGAATGGCTTGACGCCGACCAACCCGCTTTACATTCAGAACCAGGCGGAGCTCGCCGACATCGAGAAGCAGTTGAATGCAAGCCTGTCGAACGTCGAATCGAAAATCGCCGACCGCCGCCGGCTGCAGTATCAGGCTGAGGTGAACCGCACACGTTCGGTAGAGCAGCAGATTGAAGCGCAGCTTCTCTCGCAGACACATCAGGCCACATCCGCCGCGCCGAAGTTCCAGCAGGCCAAGGAAGTTGGCCATGAAATACAGCGCTTGCAGGACAGCTACTCGGCCGTGGCGTCGCGCATCCGTGACCTCGAGTTGGAGAGCAGCTCGCCGGGCACCATCCACCTGTCCTCGCCGGCGATGGTGCCGCTGACTCCCGGCAAGAACCGCACCTGGCTCTACGCGATCGCCGCGTTCCTCTTCTCCATAGGGGCGGGGATCGTGGTATCGCTGCTGGCCGATGCCATCGATCCGTATGTCTGGACCTCGTCCGATGTGGAGCACGTCATCGGATTCCCCCCCATCGGCGTGCTGCTTGATCATGATGATTTCTCGAGCGAAGCCAGCGGACAGTATCTGTTACGCCTGGCCGGAGGCATCCAGCACGCGCGTAACTCAGCCGGCGCGCGGACGTTCCTGTTCACCGCCACCGCACCGGAAAGCGGAACTACGACAGTGGTCGAAAAGCTTGGCCGGCAGTTGCGGAACCTCGGCCTCAATACCCTGACGGTTGCGGCTACCAACATTGACGGCAAGATCGCTTACGTGCGCAGTGAGAACCCCCTATCCACTGCGGAACCAGGCGCAGTGCGATACAACGACCGGGTCCGACGCACCGCGAATGGCGATCTTATGCAGAACGCGGCTTCCGGTGGCAGCCCCATCTACAGCGGCATGTTCGTCTCTCAAATTCTCCATGAGGTGAAGGACGACTACGATATCGTCCTCATCGACGCCAGCCCGATCCTTATCTCTGCCGATACCGAATACTTAGCCCGTGTCGCGGATGGCACTGTGCTGATCGTGCAGTCCGGCCGCACCACACGTGCACAGTTGAACCGCGCTGCGAAGCTGCTGGAGCGCCTCGATGTACCCGGCGTTGCCGTCGCCCTCAATCGCGTCAGCCGCGACCGCGTCGATCCGGCGCTGATTCGCGACGTCGAGGAATTCCAGCGGCAATTGAGGAAGCAGCGCGGCACGACATTGGTCGCAACACGCGGCGCCCGCGCTGCAGAAGCCGTCAATGGTGGCAGAACGGAGCCGGCGAATCTCTGACGCACGGAGCAGGAGTCACCATGGCATTCGATGAGACCGAGCGTGAGAAGAAGGTGCTGACGATCTTCCGTGAACTTCTCAGCGCCCCCGGGCTGGGACCGGACGATAACTTCTTTGCCGCGGGCGGCAGCTCACTGCTGGCGGCGCGGCTGTCTACGCGTCTGCGCGCTGCACGTGTGTTGGACCTGCCCACCGCCGCCATCTTCGACGCGCCGACGGCGCGCTCTTTGACGCATTATGCCGCGGCGGCTGCAAGCGCACATGATGGTTCTGCAAATCCGGCGACTGTCTCCGCGGTCCAGCGCGGCGCTCGCCAGCGGGCAGCCTTCGCGCGCCTTCGCCCCGCATCCATCCGGTCTGAGGAAGCAAGATGACCGACGCAGCCCAGCCATCCAAGCACGCAGTGACCGGGCCGGCAATCGCCATCGTCGCGATGGCAGGCCGCTTTCCTGGCGCGGCCTCTCCGGAGGCTCTGTGGGAGAATCTGCTCGCTGGCAAGCAGGCGATTCTCCGCTTCGCAACTGAGGAGCTTGAGGTCCCGCCGGAAATTGCGGCGCAGCCCGGCTACGTTGCGGCACGCTCTGTGCTCGACGATGTCGATCAGTTCGATGCTGCGTTCTTCAACATCTATCCGCGCGAAGCCGAGCAGATGGATCCGCAGCACCGCATCTTCCTTGAGATCTGTTGGGAAGCACTGGAGCGCGCTGGCCATGACCCGCGCCGCACAGAAGCCTCTGTAGGAGTCTTCGCCGGTGCGGCGCTCAACACCTATCTGCTGCACAACCTGGCGCACGACCGCAGCTTTCTCGAGCGATTCACGGCCGATTATCAATCCGGCTCCTATATCACGATGATGGGCAACGACAAAGACTTCCTGTCCACGCGTGTGAGCTGGAAACTTAATCTGCGCGGCCCCAGTGTCACCGTACAATCGGCATGTTCCACCTCGCTGGTTGCCGTCTGTCAGGCGTGTCAGAGCCTGCTCACCTACGGCTGCGATATGGCGCTTGCCGGCGGCGTCTCCATCACCTTCCCGCAGCGCCGGGGCTATTTGCCCGAAGAAGGCGGCATCGTCTCGCTCGATGGCCAGGTGCGCCCCTTCGACCATCGCGCTCAGGGCACGGTTTTTGGCGCCGGTGCTGGCGTGGTGGTGCTGAAACGCCTGGACGATGCAGCAGCCGACGGCAATACCATCCTTGCCGTGATTCGCGGTTTCGCCACAAACAATGATGGCGCGGCCAAGAGCGCTTACACCGCGCCCAGCGCGCAGGGCCAGGCCGAAGCGATCATCGCGGCGCAGGAGATGGCCGGCGTCGCTCCCGAGACGGTTACGTATATCGAGGCGCACGGCACCGGCACACAGCTTGGCGATCCCATCGAGATGGCCGGCATCGACCAGGCTTACCGCACGCGCTTATTCGATGCGCCCGATCGGCCGATGGTTAACGTCGGCACAATCAAAGGGCATCTCGGCCATCTCGATGTCGCAGGCGGCATCGCAGGGCTGATCAAGGCCGTCCTGCAGCTCCAGCATCGGAAGATGATCGGCCTCGCTGGTTTTGAGAAACTCAACCCCGAGATCGCCCGCCAGATCGCAGACAGTCCGGTTGACTATCGCTTCTCCGCTGCGCCAACCGCATGGGAACCAGGCGAAGGCCTCCCCCTCCGTGCCGGTGTGAGCGCCTTCGGTGTCGGCGGCACCAACGCTCACGTCATCGTCGAGGAATACCGGACTCAGCCGCCGGTGCCCACACTTGATCACCATCCGCAGGTCCTTTTGCTGTCAGCTCGCACGGCGTCGGCTCTCGGAGAGATGCGCCTACAACTGGCGGATTTTCTCGAGGCCAATCCAGAAGTCGACCTTAGCGATGTCGCATTTACGCTGGCCGAAGGCCGCGCTCGCCTGCCGCTGCGGGATGCGGTTGTTGCTTCCAGCGTCCCAGCTGCTGCAGCTGCTCTGCGCAAGCAGCGTTTCACTCCGGTAAAGGCCTTCGCTACGCCACGCGTGATTTTCGTTTTTCCGGGGCAGGGCGTTCAGCGAATCGGCATGTGCCGCAGTCTGTATGAAGGCGAACCGGTCTTTCGTCACGAGCTCGACAATTGTGACCGCATCCTCACTCCCCTGCTCGGTGAAAGCCTCCTGGACGCGCTATATCCCGAAGCTGGCGAATCCGCTGCGAACCAGGCTCGACTAAATCAGACTCGGCTTGCGCAGCCGGCCATCTTCGCGGTCTGTTACGCGCTGGCGCGCTTGTGGCAGTCCTGGGGCATCGTGCCTGCTATGATCATTGGCCACAGCATTGGGGAATTTGTAGCAGCCGCGATTGCCGGCTCTTTATCGCTCGATGAGGCACTCGCCCTCGTCGCTGCACGGGGCCGCCTGATGCAGCAGCAGCCCGCTGGCGCGATGCTCACTGTGCGTGCCTCTGAAGAGCGAGTCCTCGGCCTGCTTCCTGCTGTATTGGATTTGGCCGCGATCAACGCACCGCAGTCGGTCACGGTCTCGGGTTCCGACCAGGACATTGCCGCCTTCGCAGGAACGTTGACCGCGCAGGGCATTGCCGTGAAGCGCCTCGCCACGTCACATGGCTTCCACAGTCGCTCGATGGACGCCGTGCCCGGCGCGTTGCGCGACGTACTTCCTGCTTTGCGACCCACAGGCCCACGACTGCCCTGGATTTCCAGCTACACGGGATCGGCCGTAACCGCCGAGAACTTATCCACGTGGGACTGGGCGCGCCAGGCGCGGGAATCCGTGCGTTTCGCAGACGCCATCCGGGCCGCGCACGCGACACTGATTGGCGACGCCATCTTTCTGGAAGTATCACCCTCCGCCACGCTGCATCACGCCATGCGCGAAACGCTTGCCGGCCAGTTGGAAGCGGAGCGCGTTCTCGCCAGCAATGGCGCAGCAGACCAGCCTGACGACCACGCACTCCTGCCGACGCTCGCGCGTCTCGCCGCATTGGGTGTCGAACCACGGTGGGAGAAACTCAGGAGCGACCGAACGCCGAAGCGCGTTCTGCTTCCAACGTATCCGTTCGAGCGCAAACGCTACTGGGTAGACGCGCCGAAGCCCGTTTCCGCAGTTCCCCTGACATCTGCCCCTCCGCTTGCTCCCGCAGATTCCAATAGCGCCTTGCCAATTACCGCTAGACCAAAAAAAACATCTATGGCCCCAAACTCCCCTGTTTCCGAAACTCACACCGCAGCCATGGACAATGCCGTCCTGGAAGAACTGAAAGCAATGGTCGCGGAACTTTCCGACCTTGACCTGTCTTCGGTTGTCGCCACAGCTTCGTTTGTCGAGCTGGGGCTCGATTCCCTGTTTCTCACACAGCTTACGCAGGCGATTCGTGCCCGCTATGGTGTCAAGCTGACTTTTCGCCAGATTATGGGCGAGCTCGGCACCTTCGCCGCGCTGGCGGATTACCTACGTCCGCATGCCAAAGCATTCACACAGCTTCCTCCATCCGAACCGGCAACGTTGCCCACTCAGCCAGTACCCGCCGTTCCTTCGGCGCCGGCCGAAGGCTACGCGGCACTCTTCGCGCAACAGCTTCAGGCGGTGACCGATCTCGTGCAACGGCAGCTTGCGATCCTGGGTGCCAACGGCAACGCCGCCGCTGCGGTTCCCGCGGCTCCGCCCGAGGCCACCGCTGCCGCCGTAAATCTCGCCAAGTCTCTCCCCAGCGTCGCGCACCGCAACGGCGAGGCGGAAGCAACGCTTGGCACCATGGTGCCGCTCAAGCCGCTCGAACTGCGCCAGGAAGCCCCGCTCACCACCAAACAGCAAGAGCACATCGCCACTCTTGTGTCCCGCTCGAACGCGCGCGCGGCTGCATCGAAGCAACACGTTGCGCAGTATCGCGATCTCCTGGCCGATCCGCGTGTCGCTTCCGGCTTTCATCCGGAGTGGAAGGAGCTGGTCTATCCCCTGGTCGTGGAGCGGGCACACGGTGCGTATCTGTGGGACAAAGATGGAAATCGCTTCATCGACATCCTCAACGGTTACGGTTCGATCCTGTTCGGGCATTCGCCGCAATTTGTAACCGACGCTCTCCGTGCGCAGCTTGAGCTCGGCTTCGCCATCGGACCGCAGACTGAGCTCGCCGGCGAATGTGCCGCGCTGATCGCCGGCATGACCGGCATGGAGCGGGTCTCGTTCTGCAACACTGGTTCAGAGGCCGTGATGGCCGCCATGCGTCTCGCGCGCACTGTCACCGGCCGCGACCTGGTCGTGCTTTTCTCCGGTGCATATCACGGGATGATCGATGAGGTGCTGGTAAAGTCGACTCGTTCCGAGCGCTCCATTCCCGCGGCTCCTGGAATTCCCCGCGAAAGCGTGCACAACATGCTCGTGCTCGAGTATGGCTCTGCCTCCGCGCTTGAGACGATCCGCCGCCGCAGGGATGAAATTGCCGCCGTGCTTGTAGAGCCGGTGCAAAGTCGCCATCCCGCCTTGCGTCCCATCGAGTTTCTTCGCGAGCTGCGCTCGATCACGGAAAAGTCCGGTACTGCGCTGGTCTTCGATGAGGTCGTCACCGGCTTCCGCACACATCCAGGCGGGGCGCAAACGCTCTTCGGCATTCGCGCCGACATTGCCACCTACGGCAAAGTCGTCGCAGGCGGCATGCCCATTGGTGTCATCTCAGGCAGCCGTACCTATATGGATGCACTCGACGGCGGAAGCTGGCGCTTCGGTGACGATTCTATTCCGCAAGCTGGCGTCACTTTCTTTGCCGGGACCTTCGTGCGCCATCCGCTCACCATGGCCGCAGCTCGCGCCGCGCTTACGCACCTAAAAAAAGCTGGTCCATCACTGCAGGAATCACTCAACCGGAAGACCACCGCTCTTTCCGAGGATCTCCGCGCGCTCTTCACGGAATATGGCTTTCCATCACAGATCGAGACATTCGCTTCATGGTTCTTCTTCCCCTCGCCTGTCGAGTCGCGGTTGTCACGGCTTCTCTACCATCACCTGCGCGAGCAAGGCGTCCATCTGCAGGAGGGTTTCCCGTGCTTTCTGACTACAGCCCATACGGAGGCCGATCTTACTGAAGTGCGCTCAGCCTTTCGCAACGCGCTCGAAGCCATGCGCGCCGGGGAAGCGCTGCCGTCCTCCGCGCAGCCTAGCGCATTCGACACCGCTGCCGCAGCAACATCGAGTGATGAGCTAATCGATGCCGCTGAGGCTCCTATTACAGACTCGCAACGCGAAATTCTTCTCGCGTCGCAACTGGATGGGGAGGCAAGTTGCGCCTTCAACGAGTCGGTCACACTACAACTAGGCGGTCCACTCGATCGCGACGCATTGCTCCGCTCGCTCAATACGTTGGTGACTCGACACGAAGCGCTCCGGCTCACCATCACGCCGGACGGCGAGCGCATCCACGTTGCGCCAAATGCGAAGCTTGCCCTTCGCGAAGAGGACTGGAGCGGCTTCACAGCTGGCGAGCAGGCACGCCGCCAAAGCGCGCTGCTTTTCGAGCAAGCATCGACATCCTTTGATCTCTTCCATGGACCTCTGGTTCGCGCCATCTTCGTTAGGTTGGCGCCGGAGAAGCACGCACTGATCCTCACCGCACATCACATCGTGCTCGATGGCTGGTCGATGAACGTGCTCTTCGACGAGTTGGGCACGCTCTACACGGCGGCACGCAACGGCACAAACGCGACCCTGCTGCCCGCACACTCACTGCTAGAGCAGGCACACGCAGAACACGCCGCCCGCTCCAGCGCGGACCATTCTGCCGTCGCAGCATTCTGGAGGGCGCAGTACCCCACTCTGCCGGAGCTGCTTGCGCTTCCCACAGACCGCCCGCGTCCTGCTCTGCGATCGCACGCCGGGGCCACATACCGGCATGTCTTCTCTGGCGAGTTCCTCGAAACACTCCGCACCAGCGCGCGACAACGCGGCACCACCCTATTTGTAACGCTGCTGGGCACCTATGCTGCGTTGCTCGGGCGGCTCACCGGCCAGAGCGACCTCGTCATCGGCGTGCCCATGGCAGGTCAGCGTGAGGTCGCGGGCCGCAGTTACATGGGCCACGCCGTGAACTTCCTGCCGCTGCGTCTTCGCCCCGACCTGAAGAAGACCTTCGCGACGCTCGCGAACGAGATACAGCAATCGGTCTATGATGCCCTCGAACATCAGCAATTTACGCTGCTGTCTCTCATCCAGGAGTTGAGGGTCAAGCGCGATCCTTCCCGGCTGCCGCTGGCCGAAGTCCAGTTCAACCTGGAGCAAATTGGTTCTCGCCTCTCTTTCGAGAACCTCGCAGCGCAGCTCGATCCCAACCCGAAGGCTGCCGCTTCCTCCGACCTTTTCTTTAACTTTGTCGATCGCGGGAACGAACTTCTGCTCGATTGCGACTACAACACCAGCCTCTTCGACCAGGAAACGATCGCACGATGGATTAAGGCGCTCGAGCGGCTGGCCGCCAATGCCGCAGCCAATCCGGAACAACACCTCGGCGAGTTGGAAATGCTTTCCGATGCCGACTTGGAGCAGTTACTCATAACGTGGAACCAGACGGAGACCAGCTACCCGCGCGAGAGCTCGATTGCGCAGCTCTTTCGCGAGCAGGCGGCGCAAAATCCAGACTCAGTCGCGCTCACCTTCGGGTCGACATCCATGACTTACGGTGAGCTCGATTCCCACTCGGATTCGTTCGCATCGTGGCTGGTTGCGGAGTATGGCGAAGCTGAACTCCGCGTCGCAATTGCGATGGGGCGCACGCCGGAGATGATTGTCGCCATTCTTGGCACGCTCAAGGCTGGGGGCATGTACGTGCCGATCGATGCTGACTATCCTCCAGCGCGGCTCGCGTTGCTGATCGGCGACGCACAGCCGCAACTCCTCATCACGCAGCGAACACTTGTGGAACGCTTCTCGCATCTTCCCGTAAAAGCGGTCGACTTCGAGTCGATCGAACTCAACGGCGCAGCGCGAGTCGGCCAAATCGAGATTCCCGCAACCGCACCGGCGTACATGATCTACACCTCCGGCTCGTCCGGCAAGCCGAAGGGTGTCATCGTTCCTCATCGCGCCGTGGTTCGATTGGTATCCAATACGGACTATGCGCACTTCGGCCAGGATGAAGTCATCCTGCAACTTGCACCTATCACATTCGACGCTTCCACCTTCGAGATATGGGGCGCGCTCCTCAACGGCGGCCGGCTCGTCCTGATGCCCGGCTCAAAGCCTGCCCCGGAAGAGATCGGCGCCGCGATCCGCCAGCATGGCGTCACCACACTGTGGCTCACGGCCGCGCTCTTTCATCTGATGGTGATGGACCATCTAGACGCTCTGAAGCCGCTGCGGCAACTTCTCGCCGGCGGCGATGTGCTCTCTATCGCGCATGTCCGAACCCTGCTCCAGGCTGCACCCGCCGTGCGTCTGATCAATGGCTACGGCCCGACCGAGAACACCACCTTCACCTGCTGCCACACCATCAAGCTTTCAGACCTCGATCGCGGCACGGTGCCCATAGGCCGCCCGATCGCCAACACCCGCGTATACCTGCTCGATGAAGCGCAGCATTCAGTGCCGGTTGGTGTAGCAGGCGAGCTCTGCGCCGCGGGCGATGGCCTCGCCATTGGCTACCTCAGTGCGCCGGAGCTCAGTGCATCTAAGTTTGTCGACGTGCGTCTGCAGGCTGGACCAAATTCGATCGCGGAGCGGGTCTATCGCACCGGCGATCTTGCGCGCTACGCTGCTGATGGCACCTTAGAATTTCTCGGACGCCGTGATGCGCAGATCAAGATCCGCGGCTATCGCATCGAGCTCGGCGAAATTGAGCATGCTGCGCAGCAGTTTCCGGAGGTGCGTGCTGCAGTTGCATATGCCCATGACGACTGGCGCGGCGCGCAAGATGTACCCGGCGATAAGCGGCTCGCGCTCTATGCCATCCCGCGCAACGGCATGGAGCCCGCGCGGCTTACAAGTGAGCTGCGCGATTTTCTACGCTCGCAGCTTCCGGAGCATATGCAGCCCCAGGCCATCGTGCTGCTGCCTTCATTCCCGCGCACGGAGAATGGAAAGATCGACTACGGCGCGTTACCGGTCCCGCAGATCAACACCGCGGCCGAGCGTCCTATCAGGGCGCCGCGCACATCGCTCGAAGAACAGCTCGCACGCATTTTCAGCAGCGTGCTCGGCGTATCTGACATCTCGATCGACGACAGTATCTTCGAGCTCGGCGGCGATTCTCTGTCCATCTTTCGCATGACAACGCAAGCCAAGCAGGCTGATATTCCAATGACGGCGAAGCAGCTATTCCAGAGTAAAAGCATCGCTTCTCTTGCCGCAGAAATCGAGCAAACAAAGCGCGAGGACGACTCCGCGGAAGCATCCCCGACGCATACTATTAGACCTATAGCCCGGGACCGTTTTCGTAAGGTGCAGATGGTCTGAGGATGGGCACAGCTCGCACCGAAAGTACTGCCCAAGCATGACACGGCTCCCCCATTTCGACGCTCTGGACCTGCGTTCACCGGAAGAGCTCGCCGCGGAAAGCGCCAACCGATCCTCAGCGCGCCGCTCCGGCCCGGAGGAAGCGTTCGTCGTTCCCGCGAGTCTCGAACAAGGCCGTTACTGGACACTGGCCCAGATCGATTCCGGCTCGACTGCTTCCAATATGGCGATCTCCTGCGAGATCACCGGCCCGCTGGATCCGCTATTGGCAGAGCAGGCCATCGCTGCCCTTACGCTTCGACATGAGGCATTGCGAACTCTCTTCCGCATCGTCGATGGTCATCTGTCCCAAGTCATTCTGACGCGACCGCTTTACGAGTTCACACAGCAGGACATGAGCCACGCACATGGCTCTGACGTGCCCCTGACCGATCTGGCCGCGGCACTCTCGGGTCATAGCCACGCACATATCGATCTTGAGCATGGTCCGGTGCTGCGTGCGCGATTGCTGCGCCTGGCAAAGGAGCGCCATGTGCTAGCCATCACGATGAGCCACATCGTGTGTGATGGCTGGTCGAACGGCGTCCTGCTGCGTGATTTCATCAGGATCTATCATGCGCTCCGCACCGGCGCCGGAGCTCTCGAAGACATCGCGGCCGGACATGCAAGTGGCCTGCCCCAGCTGCCCTTCCAGTTCGCAGACTTTACCGTGTGGCAGAACGAATATCTGGCCGGCGAACAAGCTCGCGCTGCGCTCCAATTCTGGACCAGCCACATCCCCCGCGATCTGCCAGCGCTCGACATGCCGGCCGACCAATCGCGCAAGGCAGGCCGCAGTTTCCCCGGCACCATCGCGTCTGCGCTTCTGCCCGCATCATTGAACGACGCGCTCGTCACGTACTGTCGCACGACCGGTTCGACCAAGCACATAGTGCTCCTCGCCTGTTTTGAGGCAGTCTGCGCACGATTCAGCGGTCAGCGAATGTTCCTGCTCGGCTCCACGATCGCCAACCGCACGCAGCCCGGCATGGAGAACATAGTCGGCCGCTTTGCGAATCCGCAGATCATCGTCGCAGACGTCGAGGGAGATCCCACGTTCCGCGAGCTCGAAGCGCGAGTACGCGACTGGGAGATTTCCGCCTACACGCACCAGGACATGCCCTTTTCACGAATCATCGAAGAATTTCAGATGAGCCAGGAGGGCGCCGGATCGCAATTCCTGCAAGTCTGGTTCGTCTATCAGAAGGCGTTCATGCAGCGGCAGGAGATTCCCGGCCTTCGGCTTGATCCCTTACGCTCCGTCTCCGGCGGCGTAGATTTCGATCTGCTGGTCAGCGTGGTAGAACGCGTGGAAGGACCGCGGCTGCAGATCGAATACAACACCGATCTCTTCTCCAGCGAGCGCATCGAAGGGCTTCTATCTGCATTTCAGCAGACGCTCGCTGCGGTGCTCGCAAATCCTGATCTACCCATCTCGCAAGTCGCGTTCTCTTCTGCGGTCGAACCCCCGGCATTTCCGGCTTCCGCTGCTCCAAGCGCCGCGCCCACGAATCTTCTCGCAGTCATTGCGCATCACGTTTCCGCGCGACCTGATGCGGTCGCCATTCGCGCTGGGGCTCACCAGTTGACATGGCGCGAGCTTCAGGAGCGGAGCGATGCGCTGGCAACGCACCTGCTCCGACAGGGTGCTCTCGATGCCGCTAGCCGCGCATGGATTATCCTGACGCCCCAGATAGAATCGGCCACCGCACTGCTGGCTCTGCTGAGGCTTGGTGAGGATGCTCCCCGCATCACCCCGCTGCCGGCACACACTCGAATCGAGGATCTGCCGCTCACCGAGAGTGCTGCCCCCCTGCTATTGGGACCCTTAACTCAAATTCGGAAGATTGCGGCACCCGCAATACGGACCGTTACTTATGAGGACATCGCGGCCCTCCCTTCACTTTCTGCGACCGATGCTCCAGAAGTCCTGCCGCAATATTGGTCGAGGATAAAGGCCGCAGGCACGCCCGATCAGAACAGTTTCGTAACCGTAGACGAATCGTTATCCGATACGCTGCAATCCGTAGCCGCCCTTGCCGGCCAGTTGCACCTCTCTTCCGCGGATGCGCTCCTCACCGTTCCGCCCGCATCGCCCGCAGACGCGTTCTTCGATCTGCTGCTTGGTCTCTATTCCGGCGCAACCCTCGATCTGGCACCATTCCGCAGCGATACAGCGCTACAGCAGCTTCTCGACCAGCGCCAGATCACCGTGGCCATCGCCGAGCCGGCACAATGGCGCACATGGATCGCCAACGGTTGGAGTGGTGATCGCCGCCTTACTGCGATCGCCCGTGGGCGCAACGCTGCGCAGCCGGACTGGGTAAAAGAAAATATCGCAGTCCGCTCCCGGGTCGCTGTATTGTCTGGACCCCCGGGCATCCTCGCGACTGCCGCAGATGCACCGCAGTTCACGCCGCTGCCCGGAACACCACTCTCCGTGCTTGATCAGGAAGGCATCGCCGCACCATCCGGCGCCACCGGTGAGCTTGTCGCCGGCTCACAGCGGACCGGATTTCTTGCACAGGCCATTGCGAGTGGCGCATTTCGTATCCTGGGTGCCACCGGCTCGGTTGTGCATCTGCACGGACAGCGTGTGCGACTTACCGACCTTGAGGACGCTCTTCTCAACATGCCGGGTATCCTCGATGTCACAGTCAGGCTTCAGCAGCGTGAAGACGGCATGTCACAAATAGCGGTGTGGATCGTGGGGCATGATGCGCTCGATACAGTGCAGCTGCGAAACTCTCTGATCGGAATCTTGCCGCAGCATCTGATCCCCGCAACGCTCCAGGTCGTGCCGGCATTCTCCTTGCGTGCCGATGGTTCCGTCGAACCATCGCAGTTGGAGGCCGTAGTTCCGCCTGCGGCTGCTATTGAGAAGGCACCGAGCAAAAGCGGCGATGATGTCTCGCGCGAGGTCGACCGTATCTGGAAAGAAGTTCTGAACCTCGACGCTGTCGATCCGAACCTACCCTTCTTTGAAGCAGGCGGTAACTCGCTCCTGCTGGTGCGCCTCTTCGCTCGATTGAACAAGAGCTTCGGCACACGGCTGCCGATCACCACCATCTTCGATGCCGCCACAGCCAGAGGTCTCTCTGAGCGACTGCGCAACCATGCCGACATTCGCGCGCTGGTACCAGTACATACGCAGGGAGACAGGCCGCCGGTCTTCATGATTCACTCTTACCTGCTCTACCAGGCACTCTCGCAATCACTGGGAGAGTCGCAGCCGTTTTACGGGCTGCGCGAGCTGGAAACGGACAGTGATCTGGCCATGCAGCAACGTGTCGCGAACTATGTGCGCGAAATACGCAGCGTTCAGCCGCATGGTCCTTACTCAGTGATGGGATGGTGCGCCGCAGGCCCGCTCACGGTGGAGGTCGCGCGTCATCTGATGGATGCCGGCGAGAGCGTGACCTCGGTCATCCTGTTCGACTCCTGGTTGCCGGGCCATCTAAGTAGCGTTGAGGGCACGAGGGAGCGCGGTGCGCCAGTATCCCGATGGCGCACGCTGCGAACCAAGTTGCGACGGCACAACCAGAAGCTGCAAACGCTTCCTATGGCGCGGCGCCCGCAGTATCTGCGAGCCGCGGTCGCGCGCTACGCGCTCAGCCGCCGGAACCGTTTCTTCATCCGGCATTGGAGCATCCTCAACATGCTGGCGACTCGCTTTCGCCTTTCGTTGCCGCAGTTCATGTACAACACAACGCTGACCACATTTGCCGCAATGAATGCCTACCAACCGCAGCCGGTGCCAGTGCGCCTTAACTTGATTCGTGCACACGACTCTCGTGAGATCCTCGGCGCCAGCCCAGGCTGCGGTTGGGAACAAGTAGCTGCCCAGGGCGTCGAGGTGTTGTGGGCGCCAGGCGATCACGAAACGATGTTTCTTGGAGAAAACCTTCAGGTGACGACAGCACTAATCCGGCACTGCCTTGATGGCAGCGAGCCCGAAGACCTGTCAACTCACGTTCACGGCGTTGTCGAAGAAAAATAATCAGGAAAATACAATGCGCTGCCTTTGAAGCTGCGCCCGATAAGCCACACTTCAGCGAAGCTCTACCACGGCCCTGCCTTCTCCCGCATGACAACGTCAAAGCTTGTCGTCTGCACGGTGCTGCCGTTCGCGGTTGCGGTTAAAGTCACGTGATAGGTCTGCGCGACGGTGTTGTACGCCACGCCGCAGCCCGTCATCGCCATCGCTCCTGCACCCGTCAGCACTAGCAGCAGTAGTATCCGCAGCGCGCTTAGCTTGCGGCGCTTGCGCGCGACCGCGGTCGCAAGCATCCCGATCAGATTCCATGGCAGCATCGCGCCGTACGCAATCGAAGAGAGCCCCTGACTGGGAGTTCTGTTACTCGCACTCGCCTTTGCAGGGCTGCTGACGTTCATGGTCGCGCTCGCCGCACTCTTCGCCACCGGTAGCGTCGCCGGTGAGAAGCTGCAATCGACGTTCGCCGGCAGCCCTTGGCACGCAAGGTTCACCGTCTGGTTGAAGCCACCCTGGGGTGTTAGCTGCACCGTGACCGGCGACGTCTGGCCCGGCTGCAACGCAACCGATGAACTGCTGAGTTGCAGCGAGACCGTTCCGCTCGGAGCGCGAATCGGTGTGGGCACCGGAGCCGGAGGAGTCGGCGGAGTGGGCGTCGGAACCGGCGTGGGGCTGGGGGGCGTCGGGGTTGGCTGTGCCGGCCCGGTCGTCGTTGCAGGGTTCACGTTCAGCACGACAGCCTTCGAAACCGAGCTGCCGCTCGTCGTACCGTCGCCGGTAAAGCCTGCAACCAGCGTGAATACTCCAGCCTGATTTGTATTGAGCTGCAGCGTCGCTCTGCCGTTGATGGCACGCACCGGCCCGAGCTCTTTTGGACTGCCGCTGATCGAGACCGTTCCCTTCGGAACTGTTGTTCCGTCAGCCGATGCGATCTTCACCGTGATGCCGACGGCGTCCCCTGCAGTCACCGTCGTAGCGCTCAGCTGCAGTTGCGTGGTGGTCGCGACTGCCGCTGGCGCCGGAGTTTTTACCAGCCACTGCAGGCTCTGCGATGCGGAGGCGCTCGCATCGCTACTGCCCTCGTACTTCGCGCTCAAACCATAAGTCCCGGCAGAAGGAGCTGTAATTGACACGGCAGCCACGCCCCCATTCAGTGAGGCCGACCCAATGGAAGCCGTGCCCAGGAAAAATTGAACCGACCCCGTAGGCGTCATCGATCCGGACGAAGCCGAGACCTTCGCGCTTACCATCGCGTGCTGTCCCTGCGTCGCGGATGCGGGGTTCGCCGAAACCGTTGTCGTGGTCGGCACAGATGTCGCCGGTGCGTTCGCCACCGCGATCGACACGTTATTGGATATGGACGCCGCGTCGGAGCTATCGCCCGAATATTGAGCAGTCGCCGTGTAGCTGCCGGCGGGGGGCGCCTTCCCGCTCACCGTCGCTTTACCGCCCGCCAGCGAGCCCGAGCCGAAGTTCCTCCCGTTCAGCGTGACGCCAACAGTGCCGGTCGGTACGGCGGACCCGCTCTTCGCCGCCACCGCCACAGCAAAGCTCAAGCCTGCGCCGGGATCCACGCTCGCACTGCTGGCAGAGAGCGCTGTTGTCGTCGAGGCCTTCGCTGCGGCTGTCACCGTAATCGGTAGGGGCGGCGATATCGACGCGTTGTAAGCGGAGCTTCCCTGATACTGCACGATCAGTGAATGTGCGCCTGCAGACAACGATGATGTTGTAATCGTAGCTGTGCCCTTTGCAAGCGTGGCCGTCCCCAGCGAATTAGAGCCATCAAGAAAGCTGAGAGTCCCGTCCGGCGTCCCATCGCCTGCTGTTACGGACCCGGTCAGCGTCACGGTCTGGCCCGCTGTCGCCTTGGTCGCCGATGCAGTCAGCCGCGCTGTCGTATCCTGCGCCGAAGGCGTGCCCGGAGCGCTCGAGTCTCCGCCCCAGGTGAAGACAGTCATCGAGAACGGTGGCAGCGAGTAGCCCTTCGTTGGATCGAAGCCGCTCATCGTGGTATTCGTGGCAGCCACCACATTGTTCTGCTCGTTGGTATCCGTCAGGTTCTTCGCGGTCAGCTCACCGATCTTCACCGCGCCCTTCGGAGCATTCGCACCGGAGAACGTCACCGGCAGTGCGCTGGTGCGATGGAGGTTGAAGACGATGACGCTCTTGCTGCCGCCATCGGCGAATGCGAACGACTGCAGGTAATGCGCATTCGGTGTTGCGATGTTCGTGTTCGCGTTGGTCGGCTGGTTCCAGGTCGGGTTCGTCCCGGTCTGGATCGTCTCCAGCAGACTTCCGGCAATTGCCGTGTTAGCCAGCGCCTCGGCAAGAAACTGCGGCCGGCACAAATTCGTCTGGCCGCCCATATCCACTACCGTGCCCCAGAGCGGCGTGCTCTCGCTGCCGCCCTTTGAGTTATTGAAACCGTTCGCGTACTCAGGCAGCGCAAACATACTCTGCAGGGTGACGCCATCGTCGCGCATCATCAGCAACATGTGCTCCACTGTGGAGAGACCTGCGCCGATCGACGGAACAACCTGGTTGACCATACTCTGCGACGCCGTGCCGGAGACGGTGCTGAGATTCACCTCATACACCGCGAGCTTTACCGGATGTGTGGCGCCTGCTGCGGTCTGCATCTGCTGGTACATGTAGCCGCTGGGAAGGCTATCGATCGCCTCCGGCTCAGCAAACATGGAGCCGAAGATGGCCTCGTTCGATCCATAACTGTTGAAATTGTTGAAGGTGTAGGGTGCAACGTCGATGGTGTCGGCAGCGCTGGTCTGCAGCAGTTCCTGCTGGTTGTACCAGGGCACCGCGGCCCAGCCATCCATGATCAGGTCGAATTTCGATGCGTCATACTCCGGCGCCAGCCGTGCTGCGGTGAAAATATCCTGCGCTCGTTGCCCGGTGGCGACCGGATCATTGATAGTCTCGCCCGGAAACGATGCCGTATTCCAGTTCTCGTTGCCCAACTCCAGGTGGATCACCGGAAAGACCGTCGTCCACGGCGCAGCCTGGCCCAGCGCAGCGCGAATGCGTCCATATTTGGTTGACGCATCGCCGTTCAGGAATTGGATCAGGTTCTGCATCTCCGTCGCCGAGATCGCATTCGGCACCGTGAACCAAGGCTCCGCATCGACCGCCTGGCATAACTCAAGAAACTCTTCCAGCCCGATCGGAACATCGTCCTGCTCTGCCGAATTCTGGCTGTAGCCGGCGCGCTGGCGCGCAAACGGCACCGCGATCATGTTGTCGATCGTGCTGCCAAAGTCCGTGCCGTTGTCCATGTAGCGCAGCACGCCCGGATGCAACTCGCGCAGTCGATCGACTACGGCATTGCGGAACGGAGTGGGGTTATCCGCCGCGGCGTCTTCGGTCAGCGCGGCATCGTCCAGCAGCGCGGAACCCCTCGCTGATAGCGAATGTCACGCCGGCAACGCCGATATACGAGCCGTCTTCATCCCCGCGGAACGAGAAGGTGTAATCCTGCCACTGGTTCGTCAGATGGACGTTCTGGTTCAGATATGTAACCGTCCCGTGCTTCGGCGTCTGCTGGCGCGCAACCGTCACGGACAGTGCATTCGATCCGCCCAGCCCTTTTGCACGGAAGGTCAGTGTGTAGGTGCCATTCATTTGCACGAAGGAACGGCTGTTCATCGTGTCGAAATACGAGGCCACACTTGCGCTCTGCCCGGAGCTGGCCGCACTCATCTGCAACGCCTGCTTGCCCGGGGACTCCGGCGACAGGTCCATTGTGTTGGCGGTCAAAGTCGCGCCGCCGGAGGTGCTGGGCCACCAGCCTGCCTGCGGATTGCCTGCAATGGTCGTCTGCACAACGTAGTAGTCGCCGGCCGTGGGTGCATGCGCCAGCCCGCTCATGTGCAGCAGCGTGCTGACATTCGCGTTCGCATTCGCCGCGTCAAGTCCGGTGATCGTGCCCGTGAGCCCCTTGGATTTGCCGCTGATGAACTGAACGCTCGCGCCCTGGAGAAAATTCGCCGGCCACGACGACCATGGGTCATCCGCATAGCAACCGTTGCCCACAACCGTCTTGCACTTCAGGACCGAGCGCCACGTCTCGCCTTCGAAGCCCGGATTGCGGAAGATCAAGTTCCGCAGCATCTGGCCGGAGTCGTAGAACGACTGGCCGCTCAGGTTGATCCCCAGCCGCTTCACGTTGGCTGTCTTGACCGTTGTGCCGACCTGGATAACCGTAACACCGCCGGCCTGCGCCGAAGCGATGGAAGTATTGCCGCTGAGACTGGCAAAGAAGAGCAGCCCCAGGCCTACCATGTAAAAAGGAGATGAGGAGGAAAACTGATGCAGGATGGAAGCCCGAAGGGACCGAAGGTGATGCTTCACTGATAACTCCCGGATTTCTGTAAATAAAAATTCGTACGTGAGACAAACGCTGCAGTATGAGGCCCGCAGAGATCCGAATCACAACGAGATCAGCTCACAGAAAAAACGGGAATTTCTTCCCAAGCATACGCAAATGGAACAGTACTCTTTACACACCGCTCTTATGCTTGTCTCGGGCGGGATTGCGTGTCGTAACGGATGGATATTTGAACGCTAGCCTACAGGCAAGTTCACGGGATTGCTAGTGGGACATTAGATAATCCCGGTGTCTTCTGCACTTTCACAAAAGAAGCATCTCATTCCCCAAACGTGGGAGAGACTTCTTGTGAGCGACGCGCTTCCGACCCAAAGCGCTCAGCACTGGATCGCAAAGGTGAGACAGCACGTGAATTCTCGAGAGCTCCAGCGTTCAGCGAGCCCCCGTCGCATCGCTTATCTGCTCAGCCGATATCCCGGCATCTCGCATACGTTTCTACTGCAGGAAATCCTCGGACTCCGCGAGCTCGGTTTCGACATCGCGACTGCTTCCATTAACCCTCCCGATCGCGCACAGAATCAGCTCACGCCTGCCGAAGCGGAAGCTGCAGAGACCACGTTCTACATCAAGTCCATGCCTTGGCCTCGCGCGATGTTCCATCTGTTTCGCATCGCGTGCGCCGCACCGGCATACATTCTCCGCGCCCTTCGTGCGGCCTTCCGGCTTGAGCCGTCGTCCGTCCGCCAGCGCCTCTACTATCTCTTTTATGTCGCGGAGGCGGTCCTGCTCGCAGACTGGATCCGTCGCCGCGGCATCACGCACCTCCACATCCACTTCGGGGGCGCTGTTGCCACCGTAGGACTGCTTGCGTCTGCAGCGGCCCGAGTTCCCTATTCACTCACCATTCACGGACCGGATGAATTCTTCGACGAGGAGGGATTTCATCTCCGCCAGAAGCTGGAGAATGCGGCCTTCGTCATCGCCATCAGCCACTACTGCCGAAGCCAGCTTATGCGTATTGCATCACCGGAGCATTGGGATCGCTTCGTTACCGTCCGGCTCGGCATCCGCCCGGAGCTGCTGCCCGACCGCACGGCGCGTGCTCCCGCGAATCCGCTCAAGATCATCATGGTCGGCCGTCTCGTGTCCACCAAGGGGCCGCTGCTGCTGCTGCAGGCGATCGAGCGCATCCGCAATCAAGGCGTCGCGCTCCGTCTCACACTGGTAGGCGACGGCCCGGAGCGTGCCGACCTGGAAACTTTCATCCGAGATTATCGTTTAGAAGAAGTCGTGACACTGACCGGCGCACTCAATCACGACCAGACACTGCAGCGGGTCGCCGCCGCCGATCTGTTCATTCTCGCCAGCTTCGCGGAGGGCATCCCCGTTTCGCTGATGGAAGCGATGGCGCTGGGTGTCCCCTGCATCAGCACCTACATCGCCGGTATCCCGGAGCTGATCGAAAACGACCGCGACGGCATTCTGGTGCCGGCCGGCTCCGTCGACGATCTCGCGAACGCTATCCTGCGCCTCGCGCGCGATCCGGAATTGCGCAGGCGCCTTGCCGAATCAGCGCGCGATCGTGTTCTGCGCGAATACTCACTTTCCGATAATCTGAAGCTGTTGGCCGCCACGTTGGACCTCCGCCTCTCCCAGATAGAACAGGTCGAAGGAATCGCCGAGCGATCATGACATCCCGGCAGAGCCACGCATACGACGTCTCGGTCGTCATCATCTCGTTCAACACCTGCGAGGTGTTGCGCGAATGTCTCCAGTCGCTCGCACGGGAATCCGGCGGCCTGCGCGTCCAGATCATCATCGTCGATAACGGCTCTCGCGACGGCTCGATTGACATGCTGCGTGCCGACTTCCCTTCCGTCGAGCTCATTGTCAGCCCGGAGAATCTGGGCTTCGGTCGCGCAAACAATCTGGCCTTCCAACAGGCTCGCGGCCGCTACATCGTCCTGCTGAACTCCGACGCCTTCCTGACGCCCGATTCCCTGCGCCGCTCCGTCGAACACATGGACGCCGATCCCCGGGTTGGCCTGGGCGGCGGCCGCCTCATCGGACGCGATGGAAGCACGCAGCCGTCCGCACGCCGCTTCCCCACCCTGATTACCGATACCTTCGTCTATAGCGGCCTCGCCGATCGCTATGCGCGATCACGTATCTTCGGCTGTTACAACCGTACCTGGGCCGATCCGATGCAGCCGGCGGAGGTCGATTGGGTACCGGGTGCCTACTCTATTCTTCGCCCGGAGGCCCTCCGTCCTGACACCCTGGGCACGGCGGGGCCGTTCGACTCACGCTTCTTCCTCTATTACGAAGAAGTCGATCTGTGTCGCCGCATCAAGGCTGCCGGTTATACCGTCTGGTACTGGCCGGACGTCGTCATCATCCACATCGGCGGAGAATCTTCACGCCAGCTCAAATCGCTTCATATGTCCCGTGCCGGTGCGCAGCTCACACTCTGGCGGATGCGGAGCACGCTGCTTTACTACCGCAAACATCACGGGCTCTCCAGCCTTGGCGCACGCTTTTTGGAGGTGGCCTGGAACCACTTCCGCGCGCTGCGCCGCGGTCGCAGCCATGACCCCCAGCGCCGCAGCGAGGCGAAGTATTTCCGCGCCCAGGCCGAGCTCATGGAACAGGCATGGAAGGAAACCCGCGGTGGCCGTATCTCTCCGCCCCAACCGTGGTGAGCGCACAGAAAAGCGGGGAAACCGAAGTTCCCCGTTATGCGTTCGAAACCCTGTCAGGCCGTCGCGGCCGCTTGCTCATCGTAAGCCGCCCGTCGCTCAGCGTGCCGCACCAGGTGGCGCTTCAGCCGCCGTGCTGTGTAAGCGGAACCATAGGCAAATCGCATCATCGGCCCGAAGGTGAGCGCCGAGGACACGCCGACGAAATACAGTCCCGGCACGCTGCTTTCAAATTTTCCGGAGAGCATGGGCATCTGCTCAACCACGCGAATCTGCGAGGCGAGCTGTTGGCTGAGAAACGTCAGCCGTCGGAGGTCGACCCGATAGCCGGTCGCCGAAATCACATGATCCACTTCCAGCTGCTCCGCCTGGCCGCTTTCGCTGCGCAAATGCAGCACAACACGATTACCGCGCATCTCTGCACTCTCGGGCGTTACGCTGGGCATCACTTTCACGATGCCGTCCACGCGCTCACGCATTGGCCATCCCGCAGAGGGTCCCAGCATACGACGCAGCACATCCAATCGTTTGCGCACCGTCAGCAGCCGGAACCAGTGCGGAAAGTCAGTCGCCAGGCGAGACGTCCATCCCGGCCCAAGTCCCGAGCCCGGGGCTTGCAGTCTTTCCCGCAGGGAGCGCTTGGGCTTGGTGGGCTTGTCATGGAATCTCAGCGACCGCCGGCGAGAAACAATCGTCACTTTCGCGCCGGCTTCATGCAGCAGCGCGGCCAGATCAATTGCCGACGCGCCGCTGCCCACCACGGCGACCTCTTTTCCCGCGAACACGGCGGGACGCGGCACCTGCGAAGAATGGCTCTGTGATTCCGGCGCCAGGCCGGCCAAAACAGGCGGAACGTAGGCGTAATACGAAATTCCAACCGCCAGAATCACCTTGCGCGCCGCGAAGGTTTCGCCTGTGTCCAGCGTCAGAAGAAACTCACCGTCGGCTCGTTCCAGGCGAACGACTTTGGCTTCTTCCACCTGCGGTACCATACGCCGCTGAAACTCCGCCCCATAGGCCGCAAAAATGGAAAGCTTGACAGGAATTCCGGTCGCTCGATACGGAAGCTGCTTTTCTTCACAATAGTTGCGCAGCTTGAATTCGCCTCGCGGGTCGGAGAGGTCGCTGGCAAAGCCGTCGCTCTTCAGCAGCATGCCTTCCGGCATCTGCTCTCGCCAGACTTCCATTACCCGTCCGACAATGCGGAAAGAAATCCCGCTGCCGCGCAAATGGGCAGCGATGGAAAGTCCGTAAGGCCCGGCACCTACGATGGCGATTTCTGTTCGATGCATGTGCCTGATCCGTCCTCAAATTTCGATATGTCGCGATAAGTCATTCTTACAAATATTGCGTTTAGCGAAGACAAGGAGCGGCGCGACTTCAGGGCAGCTACCGTTTCCCATCGGCAAACGCGCAGACCACGACCGCGATTCGGCTGCTTCAAAGTGTGGCTGTTGTAGCCGTCAAACTGCCGTAAAAATGGAAAACACTGGTGACGCAGGTATCTTTCGATAGGTTACTTAAAGACTAAGTAGCATCAAATGAAAGTTGGAGGTATCTCCGGCGCCTCAAGATGATAGGAATGTAACTATTCTCGCCGTCTTTCCTGCCGTATTGCTTTCTCGTTGTGTGTTGTTGCTGGCCTTGGAATCATCTATGGGTGAATTGGCGGAAGCTGGAACTCAGCCTCATGTACTGCTGCTCGCTACCCAGCCTTGGCCTGTCGGCGCGCGGCTTGGGCTGGCGCTGCGGTCGGTTGGTTTCCGCGTCAGCATCTGGTCCCCTCGTATCAATCTCCTACTGGTGACCGGCGCCATCCACCGGCACTATCCCTATCGAATTCTCGATCCTGTCGGCTCGCTGGAAGCCGCGCTCCTCTCCGCGTGCCCGGATTTGATCGTTCCTTGCGATGAGCCTTCTACGATTGACCTGCAGCAGCTTGCCGAGCGTGCTCAGACAACGCCGCGGCTCAATCCGGTTCTCCGGATCATCGAGTACTCTCTGGGGCCGCCGGCAAATCTCAAACGGCTGACCGACCGTGCCTATGTCCTTGAAACCGCGGCGAATGGCGGAGCCGCCGTGCCGGCCAGCGCAGCCATCCCCGCCATTACGGATCTCCGCTCTTGGCTGACCGCCAATGGGTTCCCCGCCTATCTCAAGGCTGATGGAACTTTCGGCGCAATTGGGGTACGCGCGGTCCAGACCTACGAAGAGGCCGAATCCGCCTTCCATGCGCTCCACGAGCCGCCGAACGCCTTACGTGCCTTGAAACGTTGGATGTTGGACGACGATCCGGCCATGTTGGATTTGTTCCGTCGCCGCCACCGTCCCGCCATCAGCATTCAGCGCCCGATCACCGGTTGCGACGTCAACAGCGCTATCTTCTGCTGGCGAGGCCGTGTGCTTGCTAGCCTCAGCATGCAGGTGGTCGCCATCGGATATGAGTTAGGACCCTCCACCGTCCTTCGCCGCATCCACAACTCTGCGATGGACCGTACTGCGGAGATTCTCGCCTCTCGCCTCAATCTCTCCGGCTTCTATGGGTTGGATTTCATCTTAGAAGAGCAGACCGGGATTCCGTGGCTGCTCGAGATGAACACCCGCGCCACACAGATTCCTCACCTTGCTCTTGGCGCCGGGCACGACCTCCCTGCCGCCGCGTTCTCAGCCGTCACCGGGCTAGCCCTCCGTCCCCGTCCGGAAGTGACTGCTGAGCAGACCATCGCGCTCTTTCCTCAGGAATGGAGCCGCGATCCGGCAAGTCCGCTCATTCGTAGCGGCGCCTATCACGATGTCCCATGGGATTCACCGCCTCTGGTCCGGGCCTTCATCGAGCAGCAGCACGCCATGCGCCAACTGCTCACGCGCCGTTACTGGCGCCATCGAAGACAGCAAAAGCTTCGCCTCGCCTCCGCTCTCCCGGCAGAAACAGCGTCCCGCATGCCTTAAGGTGTTACTTTAAGAATATCCCTTGCCTTACAGTCCCAGTCCGCCATCCACGCTCAGCACTTGGCCGGTGATAAAACGCGGTCCGGTCGCGAAAAAGAGCACCGCAGCCGCCACATCATCGGGTGTTCCGTTGCGGCGCATCGGCGTCTTTTCCACGAAATGTTCGTAGCTCGGATCCACCTCGCCGTTCACGATCATTCCCGGAGCCACGCAGTTCACACTGATCTCCGGCGCCCACGCTTTCGCCATCGTCTTCGTCAGCATGTGCAGCGCCGCTTTTGAAACACAGTAGTGCCCGTGCGTGGCCCAGGGATGCATGCCGCCCAGCGAGCCGATGTTCACAATGCGACCCTGGCGTTGCTTCAGCTCAGCATGGGCCGCACGGGCCACCAGGAAAGGCCCCCGCGTATTCGTGTTCTGCATCGCATCCCACTGCTCCGCGGTGATCGATTCCAGCGGCAGCGTCTCGAACGTCCCCGCGTTGTTCACCAGCAGATCGATCCTGCCCAGCTCGCGAATCGTTGAGTCAACAGCGCGCTCGACGCAGGCGACATCGCTGACATCGCAGTGCACCGCCGCGCTCCGTACGCCGCAAGCTTTGATTGCTGCGACAGTAGCCTGCGCCTCCGCGTCCGAACTTCGATAGGTGATCGCCACATCTGCGCCGGCCCGCGCCAGCGCTAAAGCCACGCTGCGGCCGATCCGCTTCGCCGCGCCCGTCACCAGCGCGGTCTTTCCCTTCAGTGATTCCATAGGTTCGATTCTATCGGTCAGAAGTAGTCGGACTCATCGCGACGCCAACCCGCGAGTCCGCGCAGCCGTAATACAGAAACCAGCGATCGTGGAATCGCACCAGCCCTTCCCCGAACGTCGTGCCTGCGGCGTACTGCCCGCTCTGCTCCCACGACAGCTCGGGCCGAAAGAACGGCTTCTCCGTCCGCGCCAGCAGTCTTGCTGGATCACCTGCCGCAAACAGCGCCTGCCCGACGGAGTATGTTCCAGGCGCCAGCTCTGGATCGCGGTCTTTGCCGTTCGCATTTTTTCCGTTGTACAAAAGAACGATTCCGTCCTTCGTCAGCACCGGTGGCGGCCCCACCTCCGGCAATCCGCTGTCGAACCTTACGCGCCGCGCGCGCATCAGCACTCTCGGCTCACCATTCGCACCCTGCAGCGGCGTCCAGTGCACCAGATCCTCCGATGTCGCCAGGCGAATCTCGCCCTCACCCGAGTACATCCAGTAGCGGCCGTCGATCTTAGCCGCGACACAGCGTCCTTTCGTCACACACTCGGTAACGATTCCCGCGGACTTATACTTCAGCCCGGCATACTTACCCATGCCAAATGCCGGCCCGTGCTTGGTCCACGTATGCAGATCGGGAGAGGTCGCAATGCCGACGCGATACGTCTCACGATTCCACTGTGTGTAGGTCAACACGTAGCCGCCATCCAGCGACTCGACGACACGGGGATCCTCCGTGCCACCCGGCCACTCGCGCGCCTGCTCGCTGTCCTTCGTTGGATAAAAGACCGGGGCGGCCTCCCGCGTAAAATGCTCGCCGTCTTCGCTCACCGCCAGTCCCAGCCGAGAGGTATGCATCCCGATCTGCATCGTGCCGCTGTCGTCCTCGGCGCGGTAAAGCACATAGATCTTCCCATCGCGCACTACGGCCGCTGGATTGAAGGTGTGGAGCGCCTCCCAGTGCACCGGCTTGCCGAGAATGGGGTCCGTAAATACCGATCCCGGCCGCGCCGCAATCACCGGCTGCGCATCGTGCGGCCGCGCAAACGGCTGCAGCATCCACTTCGCCGCCTTCCCTCCGCCCGGTGAGGACGCCGCCATCAAAAACCAGACCAGACAAACTGCAGACCATCGCATCGCAGCCCACTTTATCAGCCTGCTGCGGTCGGCTCCTTGACGTCGATTGGCTGCGGGACTACCGTTATTCAAGAGGCGAACAAATGGCGAAACTGCAGGCCAACTCGCTCCCCCTTTTTCCGGAGAATCCTCCTTCGCAGCCGGCCGGCATCGCCCGCATGGCCGCCGGTGCCCCGGAGCTCGACCAGGGCCACCTGGTCGAGTTCCGATCCCTCCCCGTCCGGTCACTCCTCAACCGCGTGGCCTCCCGCCGCGGTCTTCGCTTTACCTGGGCCATCAATCCCTACCGCGGCTGCGAATTCGCCTGCCGCTACTGCTACGCGCGCTACACCCACGAGTTCATGGAGCTCCGCAACCCCGACGACTTCGAGCGCAAAATCTATGCCAAGGACAATGCCGCCTGGCTCCTCCGCCAGGAACTGCGCCAGGTCCGCCCCGGCGAGGAGATCGCCATTGGCACCGCCACCGATCCCTACCAGCCAATCGAGCGTCGTCTGCGGGTTACGCAGAACATCCTCGCCGTTCTCGCCGAGCAGCGCGGCCTCACCATCGGCATCGTCACCAAATCGGCGCTCATCGCCCGCGACCTCCGCTATCTCTGCGAGATCGCCCGCAGCAACGAGCTCACCATCCACATGACCATCACAACGCCGGACGCGGCGCTCGCCCGTCTGCTGGAACCGCGCGCGCCGCGGCCGGACCTTCGCTTTGCCACCGTGCGCCGTCTGCGCGAGGCCGGCCTTCGCGTCGGAGTGATGTGCTCGCCCCTGCTTCCCGGTCTTACCGACACCGGCCCCGCACTCAACCGCATGGCCGAGCTCTCCCGCCAGGCACGGGCCTGCTTCCTCTACGCCAATCCGCTTTTCCTGAAGCCGTGCTCGAAGGAGACATACATGGCCTTCATCCGCGAGCACTTCCCTGCGCTCGAGCCGATGTACCGCACCCGCTATGAAAGCGCCGCATTCGTGCCCAGAGCCTACGCCGAGCGCTGCCGTGAGTTGCTGCGCGCTGCCTGCAAAAGGCACGGCCTCGGCCATCGAACCGACGACACTCTCTACACCAGCAACATCGCGCCATCCATGCGCGAGGCCGAGACGCAGCTCTTCCCGGCATCAGCGCTCGCAGCAATACCGCGCAAGCCGCCTCAGCCGGTGAGTGCCTGAAGAATATGGGTGCTCATGACACGAGATCTCAGCCTCAGTCGTTGGGCCAAGGGAGAGGATTAGCCTCTTCTATCAAGATCGCGATTTGATCTCCGGGCTTCAGGTCCAGATGAAACGCAACGTCTTTGACACGGAAGTAGTGCCGCCGAATTTCCTCGCGATTGGTTCCATATTCCAGGACGATCCGTTCGCCAATTCGCGGAATGAACTCTACTTCGTAATCCTTGCCATTGCCGGCTTCGTCCACCACCCGCACGTAGTACATGCGAGGAGTGTAACAACACACAAGACCGCCTCCTTCAGCCGGAAGCGGAGAGTCCCTAGCGCGTGATGATCACTTCGTAGAGATTGTCCTTCGCGAGGAAAAACTTGCAACTGTTGTAGCGCTCGAAGGTCTTCTCGATATTGCGATTGGTAAATGCGCGGCGAAGGGGAATCGGCGCGCTCCCCTGCATGTCTATCGCGTCCGTCTCGCTCAGGTGATATCGACAGTACGCGGTGTTCTCCCCGTTCTGCTTGTTGTGAAAGAGTGCCAGCACCTTGCCGCCCGGCCGCATGCAGGAGCGCAAACGATCCACCGTCGGCTGCACCAGCGGCTCGGGCAGGTAATCCAGCGTCGTCCACAAGAGCACGGCATCGAATTCGCGCCCGGTAAAGTTCAGGTTGTGCTCAAGGAAGCCCGCTACGTCGAAGGCCGGATCGCCGCCGTCGTCCGGTTTCTTCATCCACTCTGGACCCTGCGCCTCCGGCACCAGGTCGGCCATGTAGACGCTGTGCCCGGCATTGGTCAGCAGGTTGATATTGGTCGGCGAGGTGGGTCCGATATCAAGGATGTACAGCCCGCTCTCCGTCAGCAATTCCTTTTTGAGGTTCGCCCATCCGCTCGAATGCCGAGTGATACGGGGCCCGGTCAGCACCGTGGGCGAGTTAGATTGCGTATCATCCTTGGATTTCTGGAACGGGTTTTTGAACACGTATCTTCGGCGTCCTCTGCGCCATTTGCCGTTGACTAGCGCTTCTCCACCGTCTGCGGGGCCTTCTGTGCGTTCTGCACCAGGTCCACCTTGCCCTTGAAGTTCGCGTTCTCTTCGATCGACAGCCGCGCCGCCGTAAGATCGCCCGTGAGAGTCGAGCCCTGCCGTAATTCCACCTTGCCCGTAGCGCGCACGTCGCCCTGCAGCGATCCCATCACCACCACGTCTTTCGCGGAAACGTTGGCCGCAACCTTCGCGTTCTGCCCGATGGTCAGCCTGCTGTCGTTAAGCGTGATCGTTCCCTCAACCACACCGTCCACTACCAGATCTTCGCTGCCATTCACCTCGCCGCGGATCTGGACCGATTTGCCAATCACCGCTGCGCCGGACTCGCCTGCCGCCATATATCACGTTCTCCTGAAGAGTTCACGCCACTCGCGCGCGGCGTCAAGTTCTTGAGCGAACTATAGCATTTCCGATAATCGATGGGACGCGGAGCTTCCACTCCATGTGGCTTTTCGTCGAGAAAAGCCACATCAACCCATCGCTGGACGGCTGTGCCTGGACCAAAGATGCTCTCGTAGCAACCTTCAACTGCGCCGCAACTCTATGTGCGCTCCTGCCTTCTAACTGAAAGATACTCACGCGGGCTGTTACTCTTTCGGAAAGCGAATCGGCAACAAGATCCGCGAGAAATGCTTGGGTGTAAGATGCGGCCCTGCTTCCAGGAGAAAATGCTTGTCAGGATTGGCTTCGTCTCGCCTGTTTGCCCTTGTTTTTCGCGCCGCTCTGCCTGCAGTCTTCCTCTTCGCGGCGAATGTGCGTGCGCAGGAGCCGCCCGAAGATCCGGTGGCGCTCGTCCGCGCCGCATCCTGGAATGAGCTTCACGCGACCAATCACGAGCATCCGGTCCGCTTCCGCCTGCGCAAGCAGGATGAAAACGGCGTCACCACCAAGGACATCATCGAAACCAAAGACGGCGATATTGCGCGCCTGGTCGCCGTCAATGACAAACCCCTGGCCCCGGAGCGCGCCCAGGCCGAGCGTGCGCGGATGGATAACCTGCTCGCCCACCCGGAATTGCAGGCGCATCGCCAGAAGAAAGAAAGAGAAGACAGCAACCGCGAAAACGAGATGGTGCGCTTGCTACCGGACGCCTTCCTCTATACCTATCGCGGCATTGCGCAGACGCCAAGCGGTCCTGCGTGGAGGCTCAGCTTCCAGCCCAATAACAAATTCATTCCGCCCGACCGGGAAGCGCAGGTTTACCACGGCATGGCCGGCGAGCTATGGATCGATTGCGCGCAAAAGCGTATGGCCCGCCTCGACGCTCACCTCATCGCCGACGTGAACTTCGGCTGGGGCGTCATCGGACGCCTGTACAAAGGCGGCACCATCCTGGTGGAGCAAAAGGATGTGGGCGAGAACCACTGGGAGACGACCCACATGAAACTCGACCTCACCGGCAAGATCCTGATGGTCCACAGCGTCACCTTCCAAACCGTCGAGGACGGATCCGAGTACAAACGCGTCAGTCCGACCCTCACATATAAGGACGCAATCCGCATCCTCGAGAGCGAGCAGTAAGCAACCGTCACATTTCCGTGAACCTCTGCCGCCGGGGCAACGTAGTCCCTGGTGAGTGCTGAGGTCCCTCATGCTCCTTACTAATCTCCGCCAAGCCCTGCTGCGTCTCGTCCACGTGCCACTTTTTACCATCATCGCCATCCTCACGCTGACGTTGGGCACTGGCGCCAACACTGCGATCTTCAGCGTTGTCCAAGGCGTCCTGCTCCATCCCGCAGGCGTTGAAGACCCCGCAAGCCTGGTCTCCTTCCACGCGCGCTACACCCAGCTGAATCTGCCCAGCATCGGCGTTTCCGCGCCCGATCAGGCCGATGCCGCCTCGCTCTCTTCGCTTGTCTCTTCCGCCGCCATGTACAACCCGCAGAGCTTCAACGCGCTGCAGGACGGCCGCACACTCCATCTGCTCGCGGCGCAAGTCACCTGGCCCTGGTTCCGCAGCTTCGGAGCGCAACCCATTCTCGGCCGCACCTTCCAGCCGGAAGACGATCAGAAAGGCGCCAGCCGCGTCGTCGTGCTCAGCTGCGGCACATGGCAGCGTCTGTTCGGCGGACAGCACAATGCCATCGGCAAATCCCTCGTCCTCGATGGCCAGTCATACCGCGTGATCGGCGTCATGCGCAGCGACTTCGACTGGCCGCGCAGCCGTGACCTGTGGGTGCCGCTCGGCCTGTCGCCCGATGCTTACGCCGCCAATCAGCGCTATAACGAGTTCTATTCGAGTGTCGTCCGTCTTCGCCCCGGCGTCTCAGTCGGACAGTTCAATGCGGCGATCGACCAAAAGCACCTGGAGCAGATTCGCCGCGAAGGCTCCGCCAGCTTCGGCGGGAGCGCCGGATGGAGCATGTTCGCCGAGCCCTGGACCAACGACGCCGCAGGCGATCTGCGCAAGCCGCTCCTCGCCCTCTTTGCGGTGGTCGGCGGTGTGCTGCTCATCGCCTGTCTGAATGTCGCCGGCCTCTTCCTGGCGCGCGCCTCGGCCCGCTCACGTGAGCTCGCGTTGCGCATCGCGCTCGGCGCATCCCGGACACAGATCGCGTCGCTCTTCATCACGGAAGTTTTGCTACTCGCCGGTTCCGCCACCATTCTTGGCATCCTCGCCGGTCCCTTGCTGGGCAGCCTCATACTGCGCGCCATCCCGCACGATCTCGCGGCCGGCTTCTCCGTCCATGCCGATCTCCGTCTCGTGCTCGCAGCCGCCGCCATCGGGCTTCTTTCCGCAGTCTGCGCCGGCATGGCGCCCGTGTGGAGCGTGCTGCGCCAGGGCAAGTCGCTGCGGCTCGCTGATTCCGTTCGTACCAGCACCGGCGGCTCCGGCAAGCAACGGTTGCGGGCCATCCTCGTCGCAAGCGAGATGGCCATCGCCTTCCTGCTCGTCGCCGGCACTGGTATTTTTCTCTCCAGCCTCATCCGCCTGCAGCAGGTCGATCCCGGCTTCCGTCCCGCCGGCGTCATGACCGGTTCCGTCACGCTCACTGCCGCGCAGTATCGCGACAACGAAGCGCGCCGCACTGTCTTCGTTAACGACGTGCTCGCCCGCCTCCGTCACCAGGCCGGCGTGAAGGATGCCGCCGCCGTCTTCCCGCTGCCCTTCGGCACATCCGTCAAGCCCTCCAGCAGCTTCGTCATCGAAAACCTGCCCACGCCGCCGGACGAGCCGGGCCCACATGCCGACAAGCGTTGGGCCACTCCCGGTCTGCTCGCCGCCATGCAGATTCCGCTGGAGCGCGGCCGCTGGTTCAGCGATACCGACACGGCGCACACGCAGTCGGTGGCGGTCATCGACGACACGCTCGCCCGCGCCTACTGGCCGCATCAGGACCCGATCGGCAAGCACATTCGTTTTGGCCAGAGTGGTCCTTGGACGGAGATAGTTGGCGTGGTCGCGCACACACGCCGCGACTCACTCGAAATGGACGAGAACAAGGGTGTCGTCTATACCGCCTTTGCACAGCAGCCAGTCGAGGGCGTAACCTTCGTCGCGCGTTCCGCCGGAGACGCCGAAAGCCTGCGCCAGCCAATGATCGATGCAGTCCGTGGCGCCGATGGAACGGAGGCTCTCTACGATGTAACGCCGCTCAGCACGCTCGTCGATGCATCGCTCGCTCCGCGTCATCTGCTCGTATGGATGCTCTCGCTCTTCGGCGGCCTCGCGCTCTTCCTCGCTGCCATCGGCATCTACGGCCTGCTCAGCTTCCTCGCCACGCAGCGCACAGTCGAGGTCGGCGTCCGTATGGCGCTCGGTGCTAACCGCGTGGACATCGCGTACCTCATCGCGCGCCGCGTTCTTCCGCTGCTCGCGGCTGGGCTGGGTGCGGGCGTCGTGCTGGTCATTATCGCGCAACGCACGCTCACGCACTTCTTCGCTGCACTCTCCGGCAGCAGCGTCTCATCGATCGCGGCGGCAGCAGGCATTCTGTTGCTCGCCGCAATGATCGCCGCATTGCTGCCCGCACTGCGCGCGGCGCGACTCCAACCCTCGGTCGCGCTGCGCAACGAGTAGCGGCTTACTTAGTTCTTCGTGTGCCCGATCGCGAACCGCACTCCGCTGCGAAAGCTAAGCGGCAGCGACGGATACCCGATCGGCCCGATGTGCTGATCGCTCACCAGGTTGTCGATCTGCGTATAAACAGCCATCCACGGCTTCAGTTGATAGCTGCCGCCTACATCGACCTTCGCATACGCAAAGTCGAGATTGCGGTTCGGCAGCAGCATCGAGTTGTCACCAGCAAGGTTGTCAAATGACGAGATGAACGTCGAATCGTCGCTGCGGCTGGCAAAGCTGCCTTGCACCTGCAGAAACCACTTTGGCGTCGTGTATGTAACGCCGGCGAACCCGACATGCGGAGCACGCCGGAAGGGCCGCGCGCCGATCAGCGGAGAGTTGATGCCGATCTCCACACCGGGAAACAACGGGTTCTCCTGCGGCCCGATCGCATCGGAAGAAAACGACCGCTGCACCACACCGTCGGTATACGTATAGCCGCCGCGCGCGAAGATGTGCGAACTGATCTGCGATTCAAGCTCCACCTCCGCGCCCTGCGCGCGGAATGCCAGCGAGTTCACGCTGGCGCCCCCGTAGCTATTTTCAATCGCTGCGGCGACCGCCGGACTTACGCCGATCAGCGGCAGCGTCGTGCCGCCTACAAATTCGATCTGGTTTTTGAATTCGTTATGAAAATAAAGGGCCTTCATCAGCAGGCGCTCATTGAGAATTGTCTGCTGCACGCCGCCGTCGTAGCTCCGGCTGGTCTCTCCCCCAATCGGCGGTACATGAAATTGCGCAATGAGGTCGGCATAGCCGTATTGCTGAAGGATTCCCTGCAGCGAGCCGATCTGCGAGTTTAGGTCCGGCTCCTGAATGCCTTTGGCGAAGTTAAACGTCAGCTTGGTGCCATGTGCGAAGCCCGCCCCCGGCCGCACGGGAAAATACGCAAGCCCCACCCGAGGCTGCCCCACCGTGCCGTAGAGCTGGTTCTTCTCGATATCTCCACTCAGCGTGTAGAACAACCGGTTCTTGAAATCCCCGGCAAACTGCCCGATATAGTCGTAGTTCGAGCGCTCTAACGTCTGTGAAATAAAAAATGCTGGGTTGTGATAACTCCCCCGCTCATCCATATAACGGAACCCAAGCAAGCCGGTCAGGTGCGGGGTAAATCGGAAATCGCTCTGGAAGTAAAGTTGATCGCGATTGCTCGCCGAATCGCTGGAGTTGGGATACACCCCGCCGAAAGCCGTGCCATAGTTCATCAGTACCTGGCCACCGGTGCTGTACCCGTTTGCTCCATGAATCGGCACCAGCAGCCCGTAGTAATTCGTGAACGTAGCATCTGTGCTGCCGAACGTGATCGGCACGCCCGCCGGATACCATTGCGCGCTCTGCTCCCGCTTACGTGCCAGCCCATAGCGCACCAGGTTGTGCCACTTCTCTGTAGTCTGATTTTCGATCGTGCCGGAAAGATATGTATTCTGATCGCTCTGCTTGCCGTCATTTGCCAGCCAGGTAAAGCTATACGGCCCCGGCAGCCCTACCGCCGCATCTGCGTTGCGCGCCGTCACACGTAAGGAAGTCGCGCTGCTGATCGCATATCCCAGATTCACAGTTTCCGTGTTCAGGTGATACTCGTTTTGCGGCAGCGCATTCGACGAGCGCAGCGCATCGAAACCGGCGTAGTAATCCAGCTTGTGCCACGTCCCGCCTGCCTGCACCGCATTCCGATAGGTATGGAAGTTCCCGGCATCTCCTTCATACAGCAGCGAAGGAAACGACGTTGTTCCGCGCGGCGTCTCCAGATTCACCACGCCCGCTGCTGCGTCCGATCCATACAGCGTGCTGTTCGCACCGCGATAGATTTCGAAGCTCTTGATGCCTGTCGTAGCCAGCGTGCTGTAGTCGAACACGCCACCGATATTTTCAATCGGCACGCCATCCAGTACCACACGGTTTGCCGCCGAATTGCCGCCGCGCACAAACAGCGACGTGACTCCGCCATATCTTCCCTGCTGCACAAGAAATGTCCCTGGCGCCTGCCGTAGCGCATCCACGATCACGGCGCTGTTGCGGAACTGCGGTTGCTCCACCGCCGTGATCGCACCGCTCACCTGTGCCTCGGGCGTTGGCGTGCCAGTGGCCGTCACCACGATCTGCTGGTTGATGCGCGCCGGTTCCAGCACAACATTCTGCAGCCGCGAATCCAGCACTCCGGCATAAAACGCCCCCGTCGAAATCTCACGGAAGGTCTGGCTCGCGACGACGACATAGAACTGGCCAGTCTCGCCGGTACGCATCGAATACGTTCCATCGTGCGCGCTGCGTCCACTGGTGACAATCTTGCCGCCTTTGATCAGCGTAAGCTCCGCGCCGGCAACTGGAGTGCCCAGCGGATCGGTAACGCGGCCATGCACTTCGGCAGCAAAGCCGAGCGACGCAGCAGCAGTAATAACAAGAGATGCAGCTAGAGATCGGCGCAAGCGGCGCCGTAGGCGTACGGACATCAGGGCTCTCCTTCGTTCCCCTCGGAACGCGGTTCGTACAACGCACGCCGGGAACGGTCTCCTGACTCGCGCGCTGGCGAAATCTTCTTTCGCCACCCTCCTGCCCCTTCCCGGATCGACCGATCCAGTGGTTCGTGGCAGTTAGGCGCCACCTCATTCCGCTTCTTACAAAACGGCGGAACAGCGGCAAACGCGCATACAGTTGCGGGGCAGTGGCGGCATTTAACCGCCTTCCCGTGCATCCCAGGTGTCTTCGTTATGTTGTTGCGAGCAGACAGCACGCACTCGCGGTGATAGATACGCTGTCCCCGAGTGTACATCGTGCCGGGGTCACACCCGCGGACACTCTTTCGTCACCGGGCCGAGCATAGTCGCAATGTACCTTGCCCCTTTTCATCCTCCCGCAAAGCTCGTAATCTTCTTCTCACTCCGCCATGAGCTCTGCCACTCGTACCGTATCCGCTCCTGACCCGCTGGTCTCTTCCGTGTCTGCCTCGAAGCGCTATCTCGCGGTCGACTTGCTGCGCGGCCTCACCATCGCCTTCATGATCCTGGTGAACGATAACGGGAGCGATCGCGCCTTCTCGGCCCTCAAGCACGCCGAATGGAATGGCTTCACGCCCACCGACCTGGTCTTCCCTACATTCCTCTTTCTGGTCGGCGCGTCGATTGTCTTCTCCACGGAGTCGCGCCTCGCACGCGGCGTCACGCGCGCCTCGCTATTCGCACACACCGTCCGGCGCGCCATCATCATCTTCCTGCTCGGTTTGGTCGTGAACAGCGCGCCGTTCTTCCGCCTCTCCACCATGCGCTATTACGGAGTGCTGCCGCGCATCGCGCTCTGCTATCTCATCGTTGCCACGCTCTACATCTGGATCCGCCGTCCCGCCGGCTCCGCTGCCGGACAGCCCACCATCGCCGACAAGGTCGGCCTGCTCGTCGTCTGTCTCGCCGGCTACTACATCCTCATGCGCTTCGTACCGGTGCCCGGCTTCGGCTTGCCCGGCCGCGACATTCCCTTCCTCGATCACGACGCAAACATCGTCGCGTGGCTCGACCGCCACATCTTCTCCGCGCCGCATCTTTACGAGCACACGCGCGACCCCGAGGGCCTGCTCTCCACCATCCCATCGATCGGCACCACGCTCATCGGCGTGCTCGCTGGCCTGTTCCTGCGCTCCCCGCGTTCGGACGCGCGCAAAGCGCTCGGTCTTGCCGTTGCCGGCCTAAGCGGCATTGTCCTCGGCCTCATCTGGAACCCCTGGTTCCCCCTCAACAAGAAGCTCTGGACATCCAGCTTCGTCCTCTACGCGGCGGGCTGGTCGCTGCTCATCCTCGCCGCATTCTGGTTTTTAGTGCAGGTGCGCAACTACCGCCGCGGCACGTGGCCATTGCTGGTCTTCGGCATGAATGCCATCACGGCATACTTCATCTCGGAGGTCATGGCCGCCTGCCTGGACAACGTTCACGTCGGCGCGCAGAGCAATGTCCTCCGCTGGACTGCCGAGCACATCGCTCGATCCATGCCCGCCTATCCGGCGCTCGGCTCGCTGGCCTATTCCTTGCTCTATGTGCTGGTGTGCTGGCTCATCGTGCTGCCGCTCTATCGCAAGAAGATATTTATCAAAATTTGAGATTGGTGGCGTCGTAGCGGCTCGGGCGCTTGCCGGAGCATCTGCGCCGCATCCGTCATCCGCCGTCACGCGTTTGCGCAGCGCAAACGCCGTCCCGCGCGTTGCATGTACGTCGCTCGCGCCTGCAGCAGATCGGTCAGGTGTTTGCCTTCGAGCATCACTCCGCCACCCAGTTGCCGGGTGACGAGGCATATCTGCACGGAAGCTGAGTCGATCGCGCCACGGTCATCCTCGCTTCCGCTTCATAGAATCGTGAAAGGCTGTACTTCTGGCTGCCGTTCGGGTGCGCGCTGCGTGAGCCAACGCCAGCCCTGGCCAATACTGTCAGAGGCGCGAAAAAGATGTCCTGCCGTAAGCGCCCCGGCCACACGGTGATGGCCCACCGCCGCCAATCCAAGCGTAGCGATGCAGCCGCACTGCCCGCAGTCCGGATCGCCGCCAAACTGGCATGGCGTCACCTTGGTCTTCAGATCGGCGGAGATCGTAACGGTCGTCCGCGCAAAGACGCATTCCACCGGGCTCCTCGGCGGTGTGGCAATCTCGCGAATCACCGCCTCCGGCATATCCAGCGACGGATACAGCGGGCGGAGCCGCAGCAATTCTTCCATCACCTCGCGCCGCTGTACGGCGGTCAGAATCTCCGGCCCGGTGGCGCCGCGCTGCGGCGTAAACAGACTGAACCACACCTTCCGTATCTCGGCCCGCGGCGTCCAAAAATCCAGAAACTCTTCAAGGTATCCCGGACGCGTCGCGATGTTTCCCGTGATCGTGCAGTGAATCGTGACCTGGCTTCCCGCAATGCTCTTCAGGATCCGCTCATACGTAGCCGGCTTGCGCCGCTCATCGTGCTCCGGCTGCAGGCCGTCGATGGACACCACGACATTCAGCCCTTCGAAGCGCGACCACTCCGGTGGAATGCGGCGGAACGCGCTGGTCACCACCTGCGTATGAATGCCGCGCTCCTCCATGGCGGGAATGATCTGTTCCAGCTCGCGATATCGTACCAGCGGATCGCCGCCCACCAGCGATACGTGCAGCGGCTGATGTTCATCCACTAGCGCCACCACGCGCCGCACCAGCTCATCGCCGCGAAAATCCGAAAGCTGGCGCAGCTCCTGTTCACCGCCCAGATGCGCCTGGTCGAACGCATAGCATCCCGGGCACCGCAGGGGGCATTCTTTGGTGATTTCGATAGAAAGCGATGGGCGGCGGCCGGAAAGAATCCCGCGCCACGCCTGAATAACTTCAGATTTCTTCATGGTTGCCTCACCCCGGCATCGGCCGGATACAAAGCCGATGGCGAACGGTTTGGTTACTGGAGCAGGATCTGCATCGACCGGGTAATCTCAGCCGGCCGTTTTCGTGGCATGGAAAAATCAGATCCGCATCGGTACAGCCCGCGAAGAATCCGATGCTGCGCCTGCTTCGATCCACTGTCGTCGCCACACATCTGCGGCCGAGGCGTGCGAATTCCGAGTCCGGCGCGACGCACATCCGGCTGCGACTTGATGGCACGCGATGGTCGTTGCCACAGACGAGCGCATCTTCTCAGGATGCATCGCGGCAGGCTGCAGGATGGTTCCATGCATCGAAAGTACAATCATCGCGGCAAACAGCAGCCACGCCAGCACATTGAACTCCACGTCCGGTCCGCCGCGCAGAAAATGGTCCCAGTTGCACAGGTGTTCGGTGACGGGCATCACCATCAGCAGCAACGTGGTCAGCAGGACAAGCACCCGGCCTAATGGACGAGTCCACTCACCGCAGCCCCTCTGCCATACCCCGTACCGCGCTGTAACAATCGTTCGCAATGCGCCCTCGCCTCACCGCCGAACCTGACGTCGGCACGACCAAGCCTATTTTCAGCCTGACACATCCGGCATAGCGTGTCGAGGCGCTCAAAAGAGTCTGTCGCCACAAACACCAGGCCAGAGCATCCCATATCTATGATTCGTCCTTGCTTCCTCATCATCGACCAGGAGCATTCCGGCAACATCTCAACTCGCAAGCTGGTTATCGAGACGGCAAAATTCAATGTGATAACGGCATACAGCGGCGAAGAAGCTCTTCAGACCCTCACAAAGTTTCCCGCTGTCGATGCCATTGTTCTCGATCCTGGAGTTAGGGACGTGCCCTGCGGCGCGCTCGTCAAACGCATCAAGGAGAGTCAGCCGAACTTACCCGTCATCCTGGCCGGTACCCTCGGAAAGCAACCTTGCGACGGCGCAGACCACTACCTGGAGACCTTTGAACCAGGCGAACTACTCAGGCTTCTGCAACAGCTTGAGCCGGAAAAGACCGCGAAGATTCTGCAGACGGATCAAAGGATCGCGCACCTGGAAGCGTGATTTCTCGCGGGATGAAACGGTTGCTTGTACCGCTCGCCGTCGCTCTCGCATCATCTGCCCCTCCCGCGGCATCCAAATAACTAGGTGGGCCTTCTGGCCTGAGACTTTCCTGCCCGCTTTTTTGGCGGGAATTCTCAGAATTTTGTTGCGCGATTCACGGCGCAGACAAGTTCGTTCGACATCCTGTTCGCACACCACTTGGAAAGGGCTCCCCCAATGATCAAGATGCTAATGATCTTCAAGCTCATGACAAGAAACAGCGCTCAGGCGATGAGAACGTTCTTCGGCCATGTTGCCTGGTAGGACCTTGCTCCGCGCACCACCGACGCTTGAAACCATCAAGTTGTCCGCGGCGTAGGCGGGCCGGCACCTCTGCTTTCCTTCTCCATGTTTCAATGGAAAGAAAGGAAAAGAGCTCCTGTGCCCCTGAATTGCGGAATCGTCGGCTTGCCCAATGTCGGCAAGAGCACCATCTTCAATGCCCTCACCTCGGCCAAGGCGCAGGCCGCCAACTATCCCTTCTGCACCATCGACCCCAACACCGGCGTCGTCACTGTGCCCGATGAGCGCCTGACCAGGATCGCGGACCTCATTCATCCCAAGAGCCTCGTCCCCACCACCATGGAGTTCATCGATATCGCGGGGCTCGTCGAGGGCGCGTCCAAGGGTGAAGGCCTCGGCAACCAGTTCCTCGGCCACATTCGCGCCACCGATGCAATCGCTCACGTCGTCCGCTGCTTCGACGACCCCGAAGTCATCCACGTGGCCGGAGCCGTCAACCCGCTGCACGACATCGACATCATCAACACAGAACTCCTCCTGGCCGATCTCGACACGGTCGAGAAGCGCCACGCCAAAGCCGAGAAGGCTGCAAAGTCGAACGATCCGAAGGTGAAGGCCGAGCTCGCCGTTCTGCAGAAGCTCCTCGCCGCCCTGAACGCCGGCAAACCCGCGCGCACCGTCGAGCTCGCACCGGATGAAAGACCGATCGCGCGCGATCTCTTCCTGCTCACATCCAAGCCGCAGCTCTACGTGGCCAACGTCGACGAAGCCGGCCTCTCCGCCGGGAATGCCTATACCGCCGCGGTCGAAAAGCGCGCCGCTGAAGAAGGCAGCCAGGTCGTCCGTATTTGCGGCGCCCTGGAGGCTGAGATCGCGCAGCTCGAGCCGGCCGAGCGCGATGAGTTCCTCGCCGATATGGGCCTCGCCGAGCCTGGTCTCAATCGCCTCATTCACGCGGCGTATCGTCTGCTCGATCTCATCACCTACTTCACCGCCGGCGTGCAGGAGGTCCGCGCCTGGACCATCCGCCGCGGCACCAAGGCTCCGGGCGCAGCCGGTGTCATCCACTCTGATTTTGAGAAAGGCTTCATCAAGGCCGACTGCTACTCCTCCGACGATCTTTTCGCACTCGGCAGTGAGCAGGCAGTTAAGGAAAAAGGCCTGCTCCGCTCCGAAGGCAAGGAGTATCTAGTCAAAGACGGTGACATCCTCTTCTTCAAGTTCAACGTCTGACGAAGGCCGTGTGTGACCGTTGGCATCGTGACCCCACGATGCCACGCCTGCCGCAACAAATTGCTAAGCTCGCAAAATTCGGGAAACAAACACAATTTGCGTGTACGATTCCGGCGGAGGAGCTACGAATGCGAATGCGAGGATTTCTTCTCACAGCTTTGGGCATCATGGCACTGATAGCTACAGCAGCACCGGCGGCGAACGCTCAATCGATTACCTGTTCGTCTGATAACGGCAGAAGAAACTACTGTCCAGTCGACACGCGTGGTGGCGTCCAGATGGTTCGGCAGCGCAGTGGATCTCCCTGCGTCCAGGGCTCTACGTGGGGATTCGATCGCCGCGGCATCTGGGTCGATCGCGGCTGCCGCGCAGACTTCATCGTACGGACCGGCGGTCGTCCCGGCTACGGTCCCGGTCCCGGACGTCCCGGCCAGTCCATCACCTGCTCGTCCGACAACGGCAGAAGGAATTACTGCGCCGCCGATACGAGCCGCGGTGTCCAACTTGTGCGCCAGCGCAGTGACGCGCGCTGCACCCAGGGCTACAGTTGGGGATACGACCGCCGCGGCATCTGGGTCGATCGCGGCTGCCGAGCAGACTTCGTAGTTCGCTGATCCAAGTAGCTCAACGCAGGGGATGAAGAGCGGCGGGCGGAACTTCCCAGCCCGCTCTCTTCATGGTCGCCTTTGCCGCTATCGTCCAATCCGGCCGATGCAAATAGGACACTTTTCGGTTGCAGTAAACTGAGTCATAAGACGAGTTGCGCAATCGAGTGGCCCTGTAGCTCAGATGGATAGAGCGACGGTTTCCTAAACCGCAGGTCGGAAGTTCGAATCTTCCCAGGGTCACCATAAGACTACCAGAATCAATCGATTACCGCACAAATAAATGTAATGCCGCCCAGGGACTTACCAAGGTGACACCTGTGGTGACACCTTGTACCGACTTTGCTATGCTCCTCGAAATAGGAGCAAGGGATGCCGCGAAAGATCACGAAAAAGGAAACCGGAGTCTATGAAAAAGAGCCGGGCTCCGGGGTTTGGTGGATACGGTTCAAATCCAACGGAGTGACACGTCGCGAGAAGATCGGCAGGCGTGGCGATGCCATCGCCGCATATAAGGATAGGAAGACTTCTATCCTCCGTGGAGAGAAGCTGCCGGCCACGATGAAGAATCGCGGCATCCGGCTTCGCGAGATCGGACAGGATGCGATTGACTGGTACATTCGCACTGGGAAGAAAGACCTCAGAACCTTTGCTCAACGAATGACGGCAGTGATGAATTCTCCGCTCGGAGCGAAGGCAGCGAATGACATTACCCACGAGGATATCGACCGTTGGATCAACGGACATGACAGCTGGTCACCCGCCACTCGCAATCGCTACAAGACGACTCTCAGCCGCGCCTATTCCCTAGCCATGAAATCTCATAAGGTTAGAACCAATCCCGCTCGGCTTGTGGACCATCAAGATGAAAACAACGAACGCGTTCGGTGGTTAACTCCAGCGGAGGAAAAGCGACTTAAGGCAGCTGTTGCCAGGCGATGCGTGGACCAATTGCCCGCTCTCGTGACCGCTCTCCACACCGGTATGCGTAAGTCAGAGCAATTCGGGCTCACATGGGACATGGTGGATCTTCCTAGACGGACCATCACTCTTGTCAATACGAAGGCTCGCAGTCGGACGCGTCACATCCGGATCAATCAAACAGCCCTCGCTGCGCTCAATTCGATCGACCGGGCCGAGAGTAACCCCTTCGTATTTCAAGCAACTCGCTATAACGCGCGGCTAAAAGATCCCAAAAAGTGGTTTGAAAGCTGCGTGAAAGAGGCGAGGATCACGGACTTTCACTGGCATGACCTGCGACACACCTTCATCTCCCGACTTGTCATGGCCGGTGTCTCTTTACCTATTGTGCAGAAGTTAGCTGGTCACAGTGACCCGAAGATGACCAGCCGTTATGCTCACTTGGCCCCGAAGACAGCCCAGGAGGCGGTCGAGGTCTTGGATATCCCGACCATTGATCCTGAAGCCGAGGCAGCGATCGAGAGCATCAATCCCTGAACGAGCGGCCCATTAGGGTTCGTCGGGTAGTGATCGTCAACCGCCACCGTTGTAGGATACCGCGATCACCCTGCAAGACGAGCGGGATGATCTGCGCGAGAGAATTTCTGCAGTTCGGTCATCGGGATCAGGACGCGTGATCCGATCCGCCGGGTAGTGATTTGTTTGTTGGCGATCAGATAGTCCAGAGCACGTGGGCTGATGGACAGCAGGGCCGCGGCATCTCTTTTACGGACGAGAAGGCGCTCGCCCCCTGAGACTCCAACGGGCCTTGGGGATTTTTTTTCTGCATCACGGGCTTCTTGCATCGCAGTTGCACCTCTCGACTGGCATCATGCCGATTACATTTGTGCATGTCTAATACCTATTTGCGATGGCTACCCATGCCGAAATGAGATGGTCGTTTTCCAATTCGGGAATCGTCGCAACGATCCATTGTCCGATTAAGGAACCTGTAACCTTCGCCGGATTCTAATGCGAGTGAGGCCTTCGAACGCCATACTGAGGCGGTGCCGGGCCTGGTCAGTCCGCGCAATGAGGGCCCCCAGATGAGCATTTACGACCACCTGGAGTTCAAGCACCTCAAGTACATTGTGGCGATTGCTGAAGAGGGCACCTTCACTGCTGCTGCTGCCCGTCTCCCGCTCGCGCAGTCAGCATTAAGTCGACAGATCTCTGAAATGGAGGACGTGCTCGGAGTTCAAATTTTTGATCGGTCACGTGGCGGGTCTACTCTTACATATGCTGGAGAATCCCTCCTTCACTTCGCCCGCGAACTGTTGCAGACCCGGGTAGAAATCGTGAACGCAATTCAGGCAGTCCAGCAGGCTTCCCTGCACCCCTTCCGGATTGGATTCACACCCTTTGTTGACCAACACATCATTGGAGCAGTGTGCAGCGCTTATCGCGACATCTTTCCGCGCGCGCTCGTAGACCCACAAAATGGCGATATCGAAGATCTCATTGAACGGCTGAAAGTTCGCGAGCTCGACGCAGCTCTTGTTACTCTGCCGCTAATTGCAGAAGGATTCGTCGTCCAGCCGATCATGCACGAGTCTCTGCTCGTCTGCATCCGGAAGGATGACCCGCTGGGCGGCCAACTCCTACTGAGTCCTCGCGACCTCGATGGCAGGTTGGGGATCTTTAGTGATCCAAGACATCATCCGCGAGCCCACGAGCGCCTCTTGGAAATGCTCGCCGAACAGGGCGTCAAACCACGGATGTTCAAGCCTACTTTCAATGCAGATCATGTGCAGTGGATGGTTCGAGAACATCTCTGCATTGCGCTGATACGAGAGAGCGAACCGGTACACGAAGAGCTCACGACGCGTTCGATTCATGGAGTGGCTTGGACCGTCGATTCGGCGATTGTGTACCAACCCGAACACCAGCAGAGGACGCTTCCTCTGCTCATCCACGAGCTGAGCAAGCGCCTTTCGGCGCCGGGGCAGACCGTCAGCAAAAAACCGTCCATCAAGCACAAGAACAGCCGTCAGAACACCTTGTTTGATGATGCTGAAGAGCGAACGGGATGAGAATTGACAGCTGTTTCTGGTTTCTTGCATCTCGCTACGGCATGACCCGCCATCGCAAATAAGTATTGGACGAGTCGGAACGATCGCACTTAAGTTGTCGGCATAGCTCGACTGACTTTGACAGTCGCAGGAGATGCTAATGCCCCCTTTCATCCGTATTTCCGACCACCGTAGACGTTCGCACAGCTCGAGCCCAACGTGGCGGTTCAAGCTGCTGATCACCACGCTTCCACTTCTCTTCCCTATTGCCGCATACGCATCACCTTTTGACAGCGGCATCTCGTCCATTCAGACGCTATTCACTTCGACCGTCGCCAGAGCTGCGAGCCTAATCGCTATCGTGATCGGCGGTTACTCTTTCGCCCATGGCGATCCGGGAGCCAAGAAGACGCTGGCCGGAGTCGCGGCTGGTACGGGCATTGCAGTTCTGGCAGTCAATGTCCTGAGTTGGCTTTGGGGCGTTTAGTGAAGTCTCGAATCACGACTGCTGACCGTATTTACAGAACTTCTTGAGAAGAGAGCCTATGCCTGCCACAAAACGAACCAATCGGGTGTTCAAAAGCCTGCATAAGCCCCTCACCTATCTTGGCGTGGAGCGGTCGCTCTTCTTCATGGTGTGCGTCACGGCCGTGGGCTGCTTCAACCTTTTCAATTCCATTATGGCCGGGATCGTGGTGTTCGTCGCCGGCTTCCTCTTCGGTCATTGGGTGACCAACTCAGATCCCGCGTTTCTGCGCATTCTGGGTCGCGCCGACCGGATGAAACCCCGTTACGACGCCGCCAAACAGCAGATTGCGAACGTGGAGGTCCACTGATGCTGCGTTTGGATCGAGTCATCAAGCCGTGGAAGGAGTCTGCTGCCCTAAACGCGCACATCAATCTCTTCGGCTTCTGGAATGAGACCGCCTTTCTCACCAAGAGCGGCGATCTGGGGATGGTGTTACGGATCTCTGGCATCGATTATGAATCACTCGACACCAGTGAGCAGGACTATGCGGTCAAACGCCTTGAGTCGGCCCTGAAGGGCTTTGGCGTGGGCTTCCACGTTTACCAGTACCTCTTCAAATCGAATCGGCCCGACATCCCCTTCGCAACCTACGATGATCCACTCATCGACGCCGCTGTCGATCAGCGGCGGCAGTTCTTCATGTCGCAGCGCGACCGGCTTTACCAGATCGAGATTTTCTATGTGATCTTGCTTGAGGGCACGCGGTCGAGGCCCGGCCTCTTTGCCACTCTGGGAAAGATGCCGAGTCACCCGAAATGGGCGCTTCAAGAAATTAAGGCGCGGTTCAGCTCCAAGTCAACGAAACGTCTGTTGCGAACGGAGATTGAGGCGGATCTGATGAAGCTGACCCAGCGCATCGAAAACTTCTCCCGCCAACTCGCGGATCTCGTAGCGATCGAGACACAGGGCAAAGAAGCAGCCCTCACATTCTTTCGGCGGCTCGTTAACTTCGACGCCTGGCGCATCGCGGGCAAGCCGCGCCCTGACCAGTTTCTTGACTACCAGGTTGTCAATTCCGATATCGAGGCCGAGCGCGATCATCTCCGGGTGGGCGACCACACCGTGCGCGTACTCACGATGAAAGAGGCCATCGGCGAGACCCGTCCTCTCGTGCTCGACCAGCTTTTCAAGATTCCCGCCAACTTCTACGTTGTAACTGAGTGGACGCCGCTCTCAATGGCGAAGGCCCGCAAGGAAGTCATGGCTCGCCGCCGGCATTTCAACATCGCGAAATCCGGATTCATATCGCAGGTGCGCGATGAGAAAACGCCGCAGCGGGATCAGCTCATCGACGAGTCGAAACAGGCAGACATCGAGGATCTTGGCGATTGCCTGCGAACGCTCGGAAACGGACAGTCGCTGGGCGAATTCTCACTTTCCATTGTCCTTTACGACCGCGACCGTGCCGTGCTCGACAGGCAGATCGGAGAGTTCGCCGGTGTCTTCACCAACGCCGACGGCGCGCTCTTCACCGAGACGTACAACCAGCTCAATGCCTTCTTTGCGGCAGTGCCGGGCAACTACGCATTGAACCTCCGAAAACTCGCCCTGCTCAACAGCAACTACGCGGACCTCTCATTCCTGTTCACCATTCTCCCGGGCGAGCGCTGGAATCATCATCTTGATGCCGAATATCTCGCGGCGCTTGAGACTGACAACGACACGCCCTATTTCCTGAATCTGCATAACGGTGAGGTGGCACAGACCCTCATCCTGGGCATGACCGGCTCAGGTAAGACATTTTTCTCGAACTTTCTGCTGATGAACGCGCAGAAATACCGGCCGTACACCTACATTTTCGATGTCGGCAACAGCTACCAGTCGCTCACCGAGATTTTCGGTGGCACGTACCTGAATGTGGGCCAGGACTCGCGCGACTTCACCATCAACCCCTTTTCTTTGGCGCCTACGCAAGAGAACCAGCAGTTCCTCTTCAGTTTCTTCCGAGTACTGATCGAGGGCGACGATCAGCGTTTTCGGCTCGACTACCGCGAAGAGCGCAACCTGTGGGACGCCATCGAACGGATGTATGTGGTGGCGCCAGATCAGCGCACGCTCTCCACCTTTGCGGAGATCATCGGCGAATTGAAGGGCCGGCTTCACCGCTGGGTGAAGGGCGGGCAGTACGGCTTTCTCTTCGACAACACCGAAGACACGCTCTCCTTTGCCCGCTTCCAGACATTCAACTTCGGCGGTTGGGGAAAGACGACCGAGGCGCTAGAGCCACTGCTGTTCTACGTGCTGCACCGCGCCTCCAATCAGATCACTGCGCCCGCTGCACTCGGCACGTTCAAGACATTCCTGATGGACGAGGCGTGGTTGTTTTTCAAGAATCAGACGATTCGCAATTACATCGTCGAGGCAGAGAAGACCTGGCGCAAGCACAACGCCGCCATGATTCTGGCCACGCAGTCCATCAAGGAGCTGCAGTCTTCCGGCCTACTCGAGATCGTGGCCGAGAGCTGCCCCACGAAAATCTTCTTTGCCAATCCGGAGATGGACCGGGCCGTCTATGCCGAGGCGTTTCACTTGAACGACACGGAGCTGGATCTGATCGCGGACCTTGTACCGCCGGGCCAGATGCTCATCCGCAAGGCACAGTCCAGCAAGAAGGTGCAGTTGAATGTCGACTCGGCCTCGTATTGGATGGCGACGAACAACGCACCTGACAACCTCAAGAAGCGCGACTACTTCGCTCGCTACGGCGTGGCTGAAGGCATCCGTCAGCTCGCCATCGATTATCCCTTTGAACCACGCCGACGCGGTAAGACTGCTCCCGCGTTCCAACCTCTCACCAGCTCACGCTAAGGAGATCCCGATGCGATTCTCTGCCACAACAGTTGCCGTCAGCTTGGTCGCGCCGCTCACGTTGGCGGCGCAGACACCAGCTCCAGTACCCACTTCTGCTGCCGCCGAAGCCTCCGCTCGCACCGTGTCTTACCACGCCCAAGACATCGTGCCCATCCGCGCCAAGGTGAAGTACACCACGCTCATCGTCGTGCCAGCCACTGAGAAGATCATGGAGGCCGCGGTCGGCGACAAAGACTTCTGGATCGTGGACGTGGTTGGAAACTTCTGTTTCCTCCATCCCGCGCGTCAGGGTATTAACTCGAACCTGAACCTCATCACGGACAAGGGCAACATCTACAGCTTCACGCTGCAGGATGTCTCCGGCACCGCCGCCGCCCCGGACCTCAAGGTGATGATCGAGCCAGCCGATCATTCCTCCATCGTCGCCTCGCAAGGGCCATCGCAATATGTGCCTGCCACGCAGCTCGACCAGGCGCGCCAGCAACTCGCGGCGCTTCAGTCGCACGTCACCCAGGCGGTTGACGAGTACAAAAGCGCCTATCCCATGCAGCTCAAATTCGATTACGCCTACAAGACCAACGAAGCGCCGTTCGATATCCAGTCTATCTATCACGACGATAAGTTCACCTACATCAAGACCTCTGCGCCCGAGAAATTCAGTGTCTACGAGATGAAGGACGGCAAGCCGAACCTGATCACCTACGACCTGCGTGAAGGGACTTACATCATCCCCAAGGTGATGGACTCCGGCTATGTCGAGCTGGGCAAGAAACGGATGGAGTTCACTCGTAAGGGTTGACTGGCGACAAGACGGCAGAGCTACAGGGTCAGAGAAGGCGAATTAGATGGGAGGGCCGAGCTATGGGAGAGAAGGGCTTTATCGCACAACCGGATCCGCAGGACGAGCCGGCGCTGAGGCACAACACGGTTGAGCCGAGGGGGGTCATGCAGAAAAACCTCAAGGCACTGCTCTATACCGGCGCGGTTGTCATCGTCGTGATTGCCCTGGCTCTCAGCTCTTTTCAGAAGGCGAAGGCACCGGCTCCGAACAAGCAGACGGCTGCCCAGCCTGTGGTCCAGGACAACACAGCCTCCAACATCGAGGCACTACAGCAACAGGTTGCCGCAGAAAAAGCCCGCGACAAGCAAGATGCCGCTATGGCCGCGGCTGCCGGCGCCGGTACTTCCGCACAACAGACCGCAGCCGGAACCTACAGCGCCACTGGCCAGCCACTTCCGTGCCAACCCGGACAATACTGCCCACCGCCGCAGGGGACAACCAATAACGGCCAGACTCCGGCACTCACTCCCGTCCAGCAGCAGGAACAGCAGCTCGCGGCGAAGGAGCGGGAACGGCAGTTCACTTCACGCTTCGAGTCGAACCTGGCCTATAACCGCGCTGCGCTCGAAGAGCAGCAGCGAATCCAAATGGCACAACAGCAGGCCGCGCAACCGCAGCAAGGATACGCCGAACAGCGAGACCCCTATGCTGGCGCATTCCAGACTGGTCCTCAATCGAATCTTTCATCAGGAAGATCCATCGGCGCGGCGCCGGCAGCGCAAGCGGCCGCTTTGCAGAATTCCGCGTACAAGCCGGGCCCGGAGGTCAACGTCGATTCCGCGGGGGGCCAGCCGTATGTGTTGTACGAGGGAACGACGCTCGATACCGTTTTGATGAACCGGCTGGATGGCGATGCGCCCGGCCCGGTCAAGGTGCTGGTCTCGAATCCCGTCTACTCCCACGATCACCAGCATGTGTTGATTCCCGAAGGAACGATTGTGCTGGGCGAGGCGAAAAAGATCGGTGCGTCCGGCTTCGGCCAACAGCGCCGCATGGCAGTCGCCTTCCATCGCATGATCATGCCCGACGGCTACTCCGTAGACCTAGACCAGTTTCACGGCCTTGACCAGATCGGCGAAGAGGGTCTGAAGGACAAGGTGAACAACCACTACTTCGAGATCTTCGGCACGTCGATTGCGCTCGGTGTCATCTCCGGTGCAGCACAAATCACACAAGGCGGATCGACCTACGGCAGCAGCGGATCGCAGTCCTTTACCAACGGTGCAGCGGCAGGCGTGGCTCAATCCGCCACCACGGTGCTCGACCGCTTCATCCAAATTCCGCCCACCATTACGATTCGGGAAGGACACCGCGTGAAGGTTTACTTCACACAAGATACCTGTCTGGTTCGTGTTGGATGAGTTGGCGAGCCTACAGCGGCTCCCCCAACTCCATACGGCAATCACCGAAAACCGCAAGAGCAAGAATCCGATCGTCTTGGGCTTCCAGGGGAAGGCGCAGCTCGAAACGATTTATGGCCATATGGCTGAGGTGATGTTGTCCCAGCCGGCCACAAAAATCTTCCTGAAGACGACAGAGCCGAAGGCTGCCGAGTGGGTGAGCAATGCGATCGGCAAGGTCGAAATCGAGCGCATGAAAGAAACGCATTTCGATGGTTCACGCTCCGGCAGAAATTTCACCATCGACCGGCAGGTGGAACCGCTGGTGATGGACTCGGAAATCTCTGGTCTGGATGACCGGCACGCGTTCCTGAAGCTGGGCAACAGTGTTGCTCGCTTCCACTTCGAGTACATGGACGTACCGAAGGCGGCGGCCTCCTTCATTCCGCGCGAAGTCGAAGACGACGAGTTGGGCTTCGACCCGCACACCCTCACGCCACATGGGATACGTTCGCAGGTTCCGATAGTGGACTTAGACCAAGACCCCGAACCGGAACCGACTCGCGCCTCCCAGTTCGAAAACGAGGCCGATCAACCGACCGAGGAAGAGCTTGCCGCGAGTACCGATCCTGACGCTCCCGAGGACACCGTAGACGAAGACGAGCTAGACGAGGACGAACGGCTAGCCCAACCGAGCTTTCATTTCGACCGCGCATAGGGCCCCATGCTGACCATCTCCAAACCACTCAACTCCAGGCAGGCGCAGACGTATCACGCCAAAGAATTCACGTCAGCCGAGCAGAACTATTGGAAGCAGGGCGACACCATCGTGGGCGAGTGGCACGGCAAGCTCGCAGAGAAGTATGGGCTTTCCGGTGCAGTCGAGGCAGAGAAGTTTGCACGGCTCTCCGAAGGCCAGGATCCCCACACGGGCGATCAACTGGTACGCCATCGCACCGGTCAGCAGTACACCAATGGGGACGGAAAGACTGTCACGCCGGTAGAACATCGGGCCGGCTGGGATGCCACGTTCTCTGCTCCCAAGTCGGTTTCGCTGACCGCGCTGGTCGGTGGTGATGATCGCGTGCGCGAAGCGCACCGCGATGCGGTCAATGCAGCGCTCTCCGAGCTGGAGCGCTACACGCAAGCGCGGATCGGCGGCAATCACGCCGCCGAGACAACCGGGCGCTTTGTCGCGGCCAAGTTCGAACACGACACCGCCCGTCCTGTTGATGGCTACGCTGCACCCCAGCTCCACACCCATGCGGTCGTGTTCAATCTCACCGAACGCGAAGACGGCACAACGCGCGCCCTGCAGGAACGTGGGCTCTTCGCCACTCAGCAGTTCGCGACTGCGGTCTATCAAGCCGAGCTCACTTACCGGCTGCGGGAGCTAGGCTACGTAATCGAGCCAGGTCGAAGCGGCGCACCAGAGATCAAGGGATACACGCAGGAGTACCTCGATGCTTCCAGCCCGCGCCGTCAACAAATCCTCGAGGCTATAGAAAGGAGCGGCTTCAAGGGCCATGAAGCGGCACAGATCGCCGCGCACTCCACGCGAGATCGCAAGGAAATCCTGTCGCCCGATGCAGTTTTGGCCGCGCACCGGCAACTCGCCGCCGATCACGGCAACCAGGCCGAGCGGATCATCGGCGAGGCGAGGGAACGCGCCCATGGACAGACGCAGATCCATACGCCCGAGACCAACCAGCTTCGCGCCCAGGAAGCCGTGAGCTATGCTCGCGACCGCAGCTACGAGCGCGAGGCCGTGACTGACGAGCGCGACATCTTCCGCGATGCGTTGCGGCGCGGCATGGGAGAAACGACGTACAGCCAGGTCCGCGTTGCCTTCAACAGCCGGGTCGAGATCGGTGAATTCCAGCAGGTAGCGTCGCCTAAGCACGCCAGCGCCAATCAGTACACGACGCTCGACACGATCCGCGCCGAGATGGCCGTGGTGAGGACGATGCGTGAAGGTCAGAATCGTGTCGAGCCGATCATGTCGGAGGAGCAGGCGGCTATACGTGCAGCTAGCCGCGAGTTTCTGAATCCTTCACAGCGAGCTGTGATCGAGGAGGTCCTAACTTCGCGCGACCGGATTCAGGGCTTGCAGGGATTAGCTGGCAGTGGCAAAACCACTACCCTCGAAACCATACGCGAAGGCGCTGAGCGCAGTGGTTATGCCGTCGAGGGCTTCGCACCCACAGGCCGCGCAGCAGCGCAGCTCCGCGAGGCCGGCATCTTCGCCGACACCTTGCAGGGCTATCTTGCCTGGGGTGGTCGCATGCAATTCGATGGTGATCCCGGCAGACGACATCTGTTCATGGTCGATGAGTCTTCACTTTCGAGCACCAAGCAGATGCGCGAATTTCTGGAGAGGATCGGGCCGCAAGACCGCGTTCTACTGATCGGTGACACACGGCAGCATCAGGGCGTCGAAGCCGGCAAACCCTTCGAGCAGTTGCAGCAGGCCGGGATGCGGACCGCGCAGCTCGACCAGATCGTGCGCCAAAAAGACCCTGAGCTGCTGCGTGCCGTAGAGCATCTGGCAAAGAACGAAACCAAGATCGGTATCGACATTCTGCAGAAGCATGGTCGAGTGACTGAGATTGCCGACCCGCAGCAGCGCATCGAGGCCATTGCGAAGAGCTACGCTGCACGCCCTGAGAACACGTTGATTGTCTCGCCCGACAATGCCAGCCGCCAGGCGATCAACCAGGCCGTGCGCGTCGAGCTGCAGGAGAAAGGCGCCGTCGCCAAGAACGAGAGCACTTTTCTAGTCCTTACGCCGCGCTCGGAGATGACAGGTGCCGACCGCGCCTGGGCGCAGAAGTATCAACCGCAAGATGTTCTCCACTACAGCCGCGGCAGCAAGGAACATGGCATCGATCGCGGCAGCTACGCAACTGTAGTTGCGATCAATCCCAAAGAGAATCTTTTGACCGTTCGGCGCGAAGACGGCGAGCAAGTCACCTACGATCCCAGACGCCTGCAGGGCATCACGGCTTACCGTGAGCGCGAACGCGAATTCGCCCAAGGCGACCGCATCCAGTTCACCGCTCCCGATCGCAAACTTCACGTCGCCAACCGCGAGCTGGCCACCGTCGAGAAGATCGACGGGCCATTGCTCACCGTGCGCACGGATGGCGAAAAGGCTCGTGTCCTCACCTTCGACGTCAACCACATGCGGCATATCGACCACGGCTATGCTGTCACCTCGCACAGCTCACAGGGGCTGACCGCAGATCGCGTGCTCATCAATATGGACACATCCGCACACGCCGACCTCATCAACACGCGCTTCGCGTATGTGTCCGTCTCGCGCGCGTCGCACGATGTGCAGATTTATACGAATGATGCCGCCGCCCTGGGCCAGCGCCTCAGCTCCGATGTCACTAAGACCTCCGCAGTGGACTTCCAGCAGCGGCAGGAACCTCACCACACACGTCAGCCGAAGGAGCCAATCATGTCGGATCAAAGGCAGGAACGAAGCCAGCAACCAGAGGAGCTCTTCCAAAGACAAAGAGGACCAATCGAAAAAGCCCTGACACCACAAGAGGCTCAGGACTTCACCTGGAAGCGCTCCTATGGCGAGATCCAGACCTACGAACACGACCGCACCCATGGCCGCGTACACATCGATCCGCAGGGCCAGTTCTACGACCGCTACGCGCAACCTATCGCGAAGGAAGCGGCACTCGACCATGCGCTCGGCAGCCAGCACCATCACTCGCACGTCGGCAGGGTGAACGAACTCAACCCATCCATCTCTAAGAACAAAAGCGAAGATCATGGACAAGGTATTTCGCTCTAAGCTCAGACTGAAAAATCCCCATTTTTCTGAAAGAAAAAGGGGATGTGCGGAGACTGCCGCGCAGCCCTCCGCTGTCCAGGCTGGCCGCAGGCCACCGCGAGAGCGGCGCGTAGCGGCCTTGACAGCACGAGGAGGGCGGCGTGGCACCGGGCAGGGCGTAGCCCTCTCCGTTTCGTCGTGCGGTCTTGGGAGAGCGACGAAGGAACGGGAGATTTTCTTCTCATCCGAGAAAACTCATTCGCCGGCAGCTCCCGGCCAGAAAAGTTCGTCCCGGGCGTGCTGCCGAACGGAGGATGCCCCAAGTCATGCGGAAGTACGCGGATCGCGCGTGCTCGCCTGTCCGTCCAGTGTGGAAGCGACAAGCGGTGTACCTGCCGCAAGACATGGTCATTCAAGCGTCCTCGCAGAATTGAGATTTTCGAGCGTTCGGGCAAAGTGCTCTCCCAAGTTTTCTTTCCCATTGGCCATCGGGAGGTGCAACAGCATTCACGCCCGGCGGCGCGGCGTTCCAGATTTCCCGGCCTCCTCCCCCCTCGCAGGCTCCGGGTCCCATCTCCCAAAAATCTCTCTCTTGGCACAGCGAAACTGCCGCCTCTTGGGAGTTCATTCACCCCCCGTCCCTCCGGGCAGTATGTCCCAACGGGACAAAAACCAATCTAGGAGAGCACATCATGCCTTACATCAACGCAGCGCAGATCTCAGGAAACCTCGGCAAGGACGCAGAAACCATGACCACTCAGGGCGGCAGAACCGTAACCCGCTTTTCTATCGCCTCCACCAAGAAGTGGACGGACAAGGCCAACAAGACGCATGAATCCACGGACTGGTTCCGCGTGGCCGCATGGGGCAACCTCACCAAGTTCGCCAGCTCGCTCAAAAAGGGCGATCCGGTCCTGGTTCAGGGCGAGTTGCGCACCGGCGAATATACGGATGAGAAGAAAGTCACTCGCCAGACAGTCGAGATCGTCGCTCAGACGATTCTCCGCATCGACTACACCAAGCTCGGTGTAGCCGAGCAGGGCGATGCTGCAGAGCCCGAGGCCTAATGGCCGAAAAAGGGCGGCTCGCCGAGCCGCCCTTACACTTTGCAGAAAGTAACACCATCCGCTTCACCGAATTCATTCTGAATCGGCCTTACACTAAGGAGTTATGCAGATTACAGAAATAGTGAAGCAGATCGATGCCGAGATCGCTCGGCTCAAGCAGGTTCGCAACATCCTCGCGGGTAAACCCGCAACTTCCAAGCCGACAGCGACGCGCAAGCACCTGGGAGCAGTACGCCAGCCAATCGGCGAAATTCCGCGTCGACCGCGTGCAGTAGAGAAGGCGCCTGTCGTCACTGTCCTGGAGCCGGTGGTCCGTCGCAGGCGAGAAGCTCAGCCTAGAGCTGTCGTCCCGGCAACAACTGCCCTCACCGCAACGGTTCCCATGGGGCCGATTGCCGTGCGGGCAGCAGATGTGCCAGTGCGGATAATGCTGCCTCCGCCTTCTCCACGTCGAGGCATTCTCGACGCTGCGAACTTCCTGAACTGATTCGTCGCATCGAAATAGCGGCTGGGAGCGCCCAGCATTTCCAAGATTGCTTTCAGGACCTGGCAATCGCACCTTTCATCTCGGCCGCCGTTTGCTCGGCTTTGTAGCGTCTACAGAATTCGAGCCCAACGCGCCGGATCGTGGGCCGAACCACTTCCTCAATTCAGCGCTGGGGGAGAGGTCCTTGGTTCACATATCCAAACGCAGATCGGCTTTCTTCTTGCCGCGTGGCCAAAGCCGATCTACAAGGACACGAAAGCCATCAGCGTTGTCCGGCGCCTCATACGCGTCAATGTTCAGCTGCTATTGAAACCAGCATCATAGGCACTGGACGAGATGCTAAGTAGCTAGCGCTATCTTTGTGGCGATTCGCGCACATGACTTGCCAGGCAACAATCCCGCTAAGCGAGCGTGGCTCCGAGAAGAGACTCCTCCATGTAACTGTCCATCGCCTGGCTAAGTTGTGAATCCACTTCATCTGCAATTGTCATAACACCATTCAAAAGAATGCTGAAGTCGATGCTCGCCAGATTTTTTTGCAAGGTTTCAAAGATACTGACCTGCAAAATACGTCATTCCTCGACCATCATTGCAGCCGAATAGCCCTGTTGGCGCCTAAGTCGGCCATGCTGCTGCGCGCGACCGATATCAGTTCATGACTTCCTAGAGATTTGAAAGAGCGGAGACGATTGACCAGGTCAATCAGAACTTTAGGAAGGTGACCGACACGTTGCTCGCGGCCCATTGCGATGACGGTGAGCTTCTTTTCCTTTTCGACGCGCTCAAACCAAGCATCTACGGTACTCGGGATGGAATATTCGAGAATCGTAGCTACGCTTTCGATCACGCGTGATGGTGGGGCTCCAGTGGCAAGCCTTTGCTCAATCGCCTCGATCAGCGCCGGAATATTCATCGGCTTTACCAGGATCTGATCGGTCTGAAGCAGGATGGCCTGAGCGGCAGCGTTCATCTCCGGGAAGGCGCTGAACAACATGGTGACAGCGGTAGGATTCGCGTGGCGCATCGCGCTTACGACGGTGAGCCCGTCCCCTCGTCCTGGCATATGTAGATCACTGAGCAGTACGTCGTAACTTCCCGCACTGATAAGTTTCAGAGCCTCAGGCACGCTGGCTGCGGTTGTTATCCCGAAGCCGTGTTCTTGCAGGACAGCTGCCAACGTATGACGGAGAACTTCGTCATCATCAACCAATAAAATTGTTGCGCTCGCCGTAGAACCCTCCTTAGGCGTGCTTCGAGACTAAAGAACGGAACCAGGTGTCCTATCATGTTTGATTTGACAGATGGCTTCGAACCAGTCTTCTTCTGGAGAGCCAATCGGTCTTCCTCGCTCTGTCCACAACTTATAGGCCAAGAAAGCTGTGGTATTTGCATTTGGCGAAAACTCGTCCGTGCCAAGAATGGGTGTACTAAGACTCTTCATCGAGAGTGCTCCTCGTGATACCTGAGACAACTTGGAGGTGGCTCGTCCGCAGCAAACGATACGGCTAGAGGCGAGGAAAACGGCACAACCGCTGCTTCGCACCAGGCCTTGATGCCTAACTTCAGTTAGAAGCTTGAGACAGAACCGCCACCAGCATCGGGAATCGTGTTCATGTCGGGGATTCTGCCGCTGTTCCTTCCCCAACACGGGTCTTCCGGCCAATGCTTCGGATACTCGCGCCTAGAAGTCCGGCCCACTTTGCTCGGAACAGTTGGGGCTCAGATGTTGGCCGTACAAGACCTTCCCGACATAGATGCGAATCCTCCAGTTCGTCGGGGGTAAGCTCGATTCTCACTGAACCAAGCATTCGATTACAGAGGGGGCACGTAGAGTCATGCGTCCCATTGTCATTGTGTTTGCGGATGAAACTGCGGGGAAGCGGTGCGGCCACGGAAGGGCCTCTTTGGAGCGTCGGAACGTCCACAACGCTAATTTAAGGGTAACAGCCTCGGATACCAGCGGACAGTCACGTCATTGTAATAGTTAGCCTTAATCATTCCGCTGCAAGCCTCTGCACTCTGCTCCGAAACATCAAGGTGATTAGAGTTTGTGGCGCGGCCCGCTGGCGCACGGAACTCTTCTTGTTCATGCGCAGGCATAACGAAGACGGGACCTGGGACTCAATATGCCTCCAATGCTATAGAACCGCACCCTGCTCGGGACGCCTGGCTGCCGTTTTTGCAAAGCACCCACTCCTGCGATCCGGTGGATCTCCATGCATGGGTATCGGATCGCGAACAATTTGGGCTGAATCTATCTCAGCTTCTTCCCATCGCGGACTCCCCATCGGAAAACCTGCCGGTGCCAGGTCTCCTACTTTGAGACCTTACCCTGTCGGCCGCTGGCCGATGATCCGGAGATGCGCCATGCGCTGGGCAGGCTGTCGCCTGCTAAGAGGCTTGCTTCTCCGGTCCCCGTGACCAGGAGACGCACTGGATGCCCGACGGCGGTCGCGCATAGCGCGTAGACTAGAAGTAGCGCTCCAGGTCGCTCCGGCGCATGAATCGAGGCCAGATCGTGGCCACCCAGTTTTTCCCCTCCTTCCGACACACAACTAGATTTGCGTTTCAACACGTCAGCAACTACGACGGCACCAGTGACTCAATATGTCTCCGTTGCTACAGAGCCTTCGCCTCATCGCAGGATGAAAAGTCGTTCGAAGAGGCGGAAAGAACCCACATCTGCGCCCAATTGGATCTGCTCGCGCGCATGTGGCCGAACCAAGCCTGATTGGATTGGTCTACCGGCTGCCGAGCCACAACCTCAATTGTTCACGCGCACATCGGGAGCGGGATAGCCGATCGCGAAATGGTAGACCACCTGTTCCTGAGGCGGCAGCTTGAGATAACGGTGCACCTCCACATCGTAGAACGCGCCGATTCCGGTCGCTGCTAGCCCAAGCGCTTCGGCGGCGAGATAGAGACGGTGGCCGATGGCCCCTGCTTCGAAATGCACATAGCGGTACCCGCGGTCGCGATGGGCGCGGGCAGCACGCTCGAGATCGCCGACCATCGAGAAAGCCACGCATGCATTACCGGCTATTTTCTGCCCGAGACTGAGGCCCGCAGCGACGACGCGCTGGTCACCATTCTTGATTTGTTCCAACTCGGCGGATTCAGACCAATACCGGTACACGCCGGGCTTGAGCGCCTCGATGCGATGAACATACAGGTACAGCTGGACGAAAGATGTCCTAGCGAAATCGGCGATCAATCGCTGGCTTGCTGCAGCAAGGATCGCGGAGAGCTGCGCTAGGGATATCGATCGCGATCCGCCTACGAAGTCGAGTGCCGAACGGCGCCGCCGCGCAGTCTCGCCAAAGGCGCGCGCCGATGAGGCCGGAGAGGGTAACTTGATCTCCCCGCAGCCGGTAGGAGGCGGTTCGGCGATAAAGTTTCCTCGTTCAGTCAGGCTATTCAATTTTGTGGCGGCGTGAATCCTGTCAATCCATTCGTTGGTCGCTATTTGTGCTGAGAGCTGATTCGCGTGGCCGCCGTACCAAACGGTCTCGCGGGCATTGTATTCTCGCACTGGAATGGACGCGCCGCGCAATTCGACAAGGAGCAGCGGCACCTCATCGTCCGCGAGGCGGCAGAGCTGCGCGACTTCATCATCAGGGAAATGACCTACCGCAAAACTGTCGCATCCAATAGCTCGGGCGGCGAGGGCGAGCGCTTGCCAGGCGTGCCCTATGTCGTGCAAGCAGTATCGATAGGCACGATTCCCGTATTTCCACGCCTCGCGCCACACAATACTGGTCAATACAAACACAATGGTCGCAGAACCGCTGACCAGTTTCATTTCAAAATCACCGCGCCCCCGCTGCTCCGCCATGTGTCTGGATGGATCGTAGTGATACATCCCATCTGGCCACCTTTTCAGACCTCGTGTCAGGAAGTGGAATTCCGTCGGATGCAGATTCCCCGAGGACGGATTTACTCTTAGCGCGTAGTTATAGCTGGTGAACGGGACATTCTTCGACGCGCTAATCGCAGCGGAATGGAAGAGTAGTTGCGAGAGGAAAGTCGGTCCGTCACCCACAGTTGTGGTACTAGAGGTACCCTGAAGGACATCGAATGCTGGTGTTTCAGGGGCTGGCGGATCTGCTGGCAGATCGAACACCGGCACGCCTTCGTAATGACGAAACGGATCGGGCATGTTCGCCCAGTCGAGAGTGTGCGGCGCACGCCTCAACGATTCGACGGTGTGCTTGGTAGCTTCGTGATATTCGTGCCACCTCATTGCATGTACATGGGCTCGGATTGCCCGATATTAGCATCGAGAGTCCTCGCGCTACTGACGGTATTCTCTAATCAGTCTTGATCTGCTGGCTGGGCTTTGGCGTGCGCGTCGTCTTCCAGGACCTCTTCATTGGAGCCCTCTTCTCAGGAATTTTGGCGATGGTAATCATCTTTTGCTTTGCCTATCTCTCACGTTGCGGTTCGGCGATTTTATCGCAGGCTATGGTGACGCATCCTTCTCTGCGGAACTGAAGGAATGACAGGTTAGCAGGGCTTGCTTGGCCGCCCTATAGATTTAATTATGATCTAGCGTCAAGAGGGGCCGCTGGAAGGTGCCGAGTCTCTCAGTGCAGTCGGTTTGAGATCACTCCTGTTATTGCGTTTTCGTGTACTCGCGAACGATTCTCGCGCCGGGCAGATCGAGCAGCTTCCCTCCGCTTTTAAGCGTCACCTGGGAAGACAGACGGGGCGAACCAGGCAATTCAACGGGGAGGCCATGCACCTGCAGATCGTTCAACCTTTTCGAAATCTGTCCATCGGTCATGTCAAACAGAAGGCGCATTGTGTGCTTGAGTTGCTCGGAATTGAGAGCTATAGCGATTCCGTAATCCTCGTCAATCAAAGGCAATCCACGAAGCTCGTAGCATTGCTCAGCGTTGATGGTGTTCGCTGAATGCAACCACACGTAAAACATATTACTGCGCGCATCTATCTCGCTCATCCGATGATCCTCATAGCCAAAGCTCTCAGAGCTGGTAGATCAGCTCGTATTCTTGCGTTAATTGAAAGGATGGGGGACCTTGGGTGTAGCGACTAGTCGTTGCCATCATCGAAGACACGAGATGTAGGCGAATGAGGATCACTGACTTCGTTAGACAATGATGGATCAGGTCCAAGCTGCGAGCCAATTGACAAGCTGCGTGCTCGACGGAGTCGGAACCTGCATCTCCCCCACACTCTTTGCGCGGCACACCTAGAAATCAATATTCAGCTGCCATTGCTCCAACCCTGGCAAACCAGTAATAGCGTCTCCAACAGTTGACACAACGGACTCGCCGAATTGCGAGCACGCGCAGTGCCCTATCGAGGGAGGTCGGCTCTTCGGTGCGGAATTGGACCGAGGTACAGAGGGGGCACTCTCGGCGTATCCATAGGATCCGAGGTAGCCAATTGGGCCAGGACAGAGTTTGCGTTTCCATCGGACCTACCGTGCACCTGTTGAACTGCAATGTGAGTCGAGCCACACAAGAAGGGCTCGGATGCTACCCGTAGCCAAGGCCATGCAGGAATCAGCGGCTCCGTAATAGAGGAAAATGGTATCTCCATCTGCCCCGATCGTCTGTCCGCATGGGAACACGACATCGCTGACATCCCCTCCGCGCTCGTATGGGGCTTCTGGGCCGAAGATCCAGGAATCTCCGCGTTGCAAGCAAACATCTGGCTGGTCGAGATCGAACAGAGCGAGCCCCAGACGATAAATGCTTCCTGATGCTGTATGCCGGACACCGTGATAAAGAACAAGCCAGCCCTTCGCGGTTTCAATGGGTGGCGAGCAGAGACCTATCTTGTTGGCGTCCCACCACCCGCCGCGTCTCGCTTCCAGCATTACCTTGTGACTGCCCCAATGCCGCAAATCCGGAGAGTAGGAGATCCACATATGCGCGCCCAGGGTGGTTACTGGCCGGTGAATGAGAGCCCAGCGGCCACCGATCTTTCGCGGTAGCAGTGCCGCGTCTTTATCTTCTGGCGGCATGATGACGCCGTATCTCTCGAACGTCCTGAAATCGCTTGTAAGCGCAAGCGAGACTCCCGGACCGCCGCGGGCGAAGGACGTGTAGGCGATTGCATATTGCTGCAGTTCCGGGACATAGGTTATGCGAGGATCTTCAATACCCCAGATCTCTTCCGGGAATTCACGGGGACTCGCCATTAGTGTTGGTTCGGCATCAATGCGCCAACCATCGATTCCATTTCTAGAACGCGCAGCGCAAAGATGCGACAGACCGCGCCGGTCTTCTACACGGCAGAGCAGTAAAGTATCACCGTCCGCGAGCTTCACTGCTCCTGCGTTGAAAACGCTATTGATAGGGTACGGCCAATCCTTTCGGCTAAGGATCGGATTGCCGGAATGACGAGTGAAGAGTGGAGTCTCGGTATCCGCTTCTGAGTTTTGTTGTTTCGTTGCGACATACTCAGGCCAGGAGGGTGGGAGGGCTATTGTCGTCAAAAGGAGAGACTCATTTCCTGGTTCAGCTTCTCTAGGTTGGATATTTCCACGCCCTGCATGTCGAGGAGGGCCATTAGGAACGAAAGTGTTGATTCCGCTCCCTGGTTTTCATTCACACGGTCCGGATGAAGTCCATCTCTGCAGCCCCCGGTTACTGCGTCGTAGAGCGGAACTTGTAAGTCGTTCTCTCCAAGAAACCAGCGGAAAGCACACCACGCCTCCTCAAGCCAATGCTGCTCCTTCGTCAGAAGGTACGCCTGGACACAGGCAGAAATAGTGGCGCAAGCCTCGACTGGTTGTTGATCGAAACGTGCCTTCTCCCCTCCTGCGGTAAAAAATCCTCTGGAACCTATCGGAACAAAGAATGCGTCATTGTCTCGATGCTGCTCGGCGACGAGCCATTGCAGCGAAGCGCATCCTGCTTCAATCATCCGCCTGTTGTCACTGCTCCATCCTGCGACTAGAAGCGCCTGTGACAACCTCGCATTAGAGTACGAAAGGCTCTTCTCGAACCACTCCCATGTCGCTGAATGCGTCTTTTCGTAGATATCCAGCAATCGATTGGCAAGAATGTTGCGCGAGCCTTGGATGACCCTATCGCCAGGAAATCTGTCGAGATATGCCTGCATACCCAACACGGAGAAGGCCCACGCGCGCGGGCTGGTAAAGCCCAAAGTCGCTGGGACCGCGGCTTCGAAGAGTCGGCCCGCCGCACCTCTCAATCCGGCATCTTCCGAAATGCCAAGCACCGTTCCCAGTGCCCATAAGGCACGCCCATGGCTGTCCTCCGACCCGACCTCTTCTTGCCACACCCGGTCGTAGCTCAGGAAGTTTCTGAACCTGCCTGTCTTGTCATGAAAGGCGAGCCACAGAAAGGCCAGATATCGGTGAGACATTGCTAGGTGCTCATCGCTGGCAGATAGCGGTGAACTGTTGAGCTGGGTCGATACGATGAGCGCGCGTGCATTGTCATCTGTTGTATAGCCCTCGCTGCAGTAGGGGACGGAATAGATGGCGTGCTGCAACATACCGGTATCGTCTGTCATCTGTAACAGGTGGGACGTATTCAGCAGAGGAAGCTGGTCTGTTGCCTTTGCTGCAACCAGATCCTGCAGGGCGGGACGTGGCCGGAGCATTCGTTGGACACGTGCGCGTTGAAAGCTTGCCATGTAAGCCTGGGCCGTCTTTTGCCATGTCGTGCCACGGGAGTGGAGATAGGCCCGTTTTCGCATCGCATGTCGTTCGGCATCGTTCTCCAGCAATCGGATTGTTGCTGCCGCGATGGAAGCGGGATCATCAAACGGGACGATGAGGCCGCGCCCACCTCCAAGAAGTTCTTTAGCATGCCAGTACGGAGTGGAGATGATTGCCTTCCCGGCGCCGAGTGCAATGGCAAGTGTGCCGGAAACGACCTGCGCTTCCTGTCGATAGGGAGTGATATAGATGTCGGCAGCACCCACGTGCTCAACCAGTTCTTCGGGGCTCACAAACCGGTTATTGAAGATCACGTGTGAGGAAACGCCCAGTTCGTCGGCTAGCGCCTGCAAACTGTCTCTATATTTCTCGCCTTCTCGGCGCCTGATATGCGGATGGGTAGCGCCGGAAACGATGTACACCACGTCACCATGTTCTTCCAGGATTCGCGGAAGTGCGCGGATCACATTTTCGATCCCCTTGTTGGGTGAAAGCAGGCCGAATGTGAGGAGCACCGGCTTGCCCGGGGTGCCAAATAAATCCTTGAAATAGTTCGGGTCGGTGAATGGAAGATCGGGAACCCCGTGCGGAATCAGGTCGATCTTGCCGGCAGGCACGCTGTATACATCCCGCAGGAGACTGGCGGCATGCTCGCTCATCACGATCAAGCGATCCGAGAGGTGTGCAATCTCATCGAGGACGGCACGCTGGTCTGAATCCGGCTCGCGTAGAACCGTATGAAGCGTTGTCACGAGCGGCATTTTCAACTTGCGCAGCAACGTCAGGATGTGACTACCAGCAACTCCTCCAAAGATGCCGTACTCGTGCTGCATGCAAACCAAATCGTTCCCATTGAAATTGAGAAACTCGGCCGCTCGCTCGTAAGAAGGTTGGTCTTCCTGGGAAAGCTCCAGTCGTACCCGCTCCGGATAGTCGTAGGTGGAATCCGGATCGTTGACCGGAATTGCGAAAAGGCGCGCGCCACCGTATTCGGCCGCTACGGCTGTGCACAGGTCCGTGGTGAACGTGGCGATGCCGCATTGCCTCGGCAGATAGTTGCCAATGAAAGCGATGCGAGTTGGCAGAGGCAGCGGCTGAGCCGGGGACGTTGATGGAGCCTGAATGATTGAGAGGTTAGCCGCTATTTCGTGGCGAAGTGTTTGCGGTAGAGACATTGTTATCTGCTTTCATGCATATCGCCGTTGCAACGGCCTCTATGCGAATGGTTCATGCCGAGTGCAAGATGTCGATTGCCGTCGGGTTCAGATATCTGGAGAAAGACCAAGGCTTACCGCGCCGGGAGTTGACGGAGAACCATTTCATCGACAAGGCCAAGGGAAGCATGCTGCTGGATCTGGCGTGTATGAAGCGTCGCTCTCGCTAGGTACAATCCGGGGAATCTCGTAACCTTGACCAAGCCCAGTTCAGCGGCATTGAATCTCCCCTCCGTCTGCTCAAGGGCGAGAGCCATCGCCTTGTTGGTAGCCGATTCAGCCGTCCGACCGATGCCAAGACGTGAATGCGCGGTCTGCAGACACATAAAGTGCCACCCCGCATTTCGGATCCCAACGTCAAGCGTGGCCGCTGTCGCATTTTCGACCGACATCCAATTCTCACCGAATTGCCTTTGTATCAGCCCAATCCCGTCCGGCAGGATGCAACCTGTGCGAAGAAATATCGCATTGAGCTTTGCGCGGACAGCTTGGTGATCGACGGATCTGAGCGCGGGGCTCATAGAGTCTCCAACGGTCCTGTTGCTTACCTGAAGGGGTGCTCGTCTGGAGCAAAGCAATGGAGAGCTGAAGGCGAGAAAACGAAAGATCTTGCGGGTAGTTTGATCATACGCCTCGAAAGGTCGTTGTGCCGTCAGTGCCACTACGGTCGACCTTGATCGAAGGAGAGCGCTTACGATTGGCCTTTAACTCGCCCCATACACGTACAGTGTCAAGAGGTTAGGTACCATACCCACGATGCTGCATTAGCAGGCAGTTGTTGGTTGGTTGGCAACGCATTGATGCCTGATGGCCGTGGCTTTGTGACGCGCAGAGTCTGCCGAATTCGAGCGCAAAATTAAAAGGTGTACGGTGAGAAATCCCATAAGCAAAGAGCATTGTGCGGCTAACGGCTATTCGCTAAAAGGGACTCCATACGTAAGCTGGGAAGTCCGCGGCGGCCTCTTTTGTGCATGGATGATGTCAGCACGTTTGCCCATAGCCCTCCAAACATCAAGAGCCACGGCATTCATATAAAGAAGGCGAACCTGTTCATTGCTCTTGCCGCGTTCGCTATAAATGCTGATGGATCGCAGCAGTTCGGTCTGTCCCGAGATGATGAGGTATGGCCCCATGCTAATCGCGGGCGAATTTTGAACATCCTGTATGTCGCTGGCGGTCTGCGCGATCGTTCCGTAGGCGAATGCACTCTGCAGATGCTGTGAGGTAAGTAGGAGCAATAGATCGTTCGATGTGGGACGGTAAGTCTCGCCGGGGCCAAACTCATTCATTGGACAGCACCTCCCGTCCTCACAAACCAGAAGTAGCGTCGCCGGCAAATAGCGCAACAGACGCGCCGAAGGGCAAAGACATGCAACATCCTGTCGAATGCAGTCCCCTCACTCCTGTTGAATTGGATAGAGGTGCAGTAAGGACACTCCCGGTGCATCCAAATCATTCTTGGAAGCCAGGCAGGTCGTCGCAGTCTCACCGTCCGCCGGATGAGCGTATAGGCAGGACGAACTCACTGGCAGATTTTAAGGGCTCCTGGGAGCTCCCGCTGGCGGCGACAGTGTCATCGGCACCCGCCGCGGAGTGCTCAGTAGGAATCTGCCCGATGATTGAGCCCTGCAGCATATGGCGCTTCTTCAGTTTTGCGGCAAGGTGATTCCTGACGTCAGCTTTCTTGATAAGCATGATGGCTCCAGTTTCTGTCGCTTGCGTGAAAGGTGCTCGTCTAGAGCGAAGCGTGAATAGCCGGAGGCGAGGAAAGATGGTCCCCCCATAAGCATACGCTCTTCGATGGTTAGCGCTTCAACGTTCTTCAGGCAGGATATTTAGCAACTTGTGATGGCTTGTGTGTCGCGAAAGATGAATGGAGTATGTTGCGTCAGCGTGGCCATTCATTTAGCCTCTGCAAACTGGCGGCAACCTGGAGACGAGCGCAGCACAAGGCATTTTCAATCTATGCCGCCCTTGCCAACCAAGATCGTTGCCCGTGATTCGGGAACCGGGGTGTGCTTTGGAGCTGGGCAGGCATAACATTGAAGATCGGAGTATTCAGATGCTATACAAAAAGATCAATCTCGAACTGATGGTCGTCGCAGATGAGGCAGACGCGGTTGTCGCGGAGTTGAGCGCCGCGCTCGATCGCCTGGAGGAGAAGCACACCCTTTTCGGGGGCGGGATCGAGACTGTAGCTTTCGAGCACTCGGGAATTAGGAAGAGATCGGCGCTCGCACATACGATCGCTGCAGGCGAGACGGTCGCTGATGCTATGAGAGCTGCACGTAAGAGCGTGAATGCTGCGCTCCGTGCAGTTATCTGATGTTGACCGTCCTGTCCACGTGTCAAATAACTCGGGAGCTGCCGGCGCCCAGCGCAGGCGAGCTGCCGAGTGCAGAGCATCTGTAGGAGGTCGTCAACAATCTCCGTTCCGAAATGGAGACCTTGCGTGGGAACGCACCCGATGAGGAATAGAGCCATCCATGGGCAAACCGGCAAACCAACGGGAGGATCCGAACTGGCGGCGGCGTTTACGAAATGGCAAAGACAAAGGCCGCGGTATAGCACCGTGGCCTTTTCCTGATCATTGGGCCGAAGGTAAAGTCTGGACGCCCTAACCTTCGATGCCTTGGTCTACTTTAAACAACCTCGACCTTTTCCGCCTGCCAGCCCTTGGGGCCTTTGACTACGTCGAAACGAACAGCCTGACCTTCCTGGAGGCTACGGAAGCCGTTGCTTTGAATCGCCGTGTGATGGACGAAGACATCTTCTCCGCTTTGACGGCTCAGAAAGCCAAAGCCCTTCGCATCGTTAAACCATTTCACTGTTCCTTGTTCCATGAGAGGTGTTCCTTTGAGTGCTCGATGTACCGTTGAATGCAATGTGGAAGAATTGCGAGCAGGAACAAACCAGAACAGGCAAAGACCAAATCGAATCCTACGACCTATTACAGACTAGCACCATTCATGAGGAAGCACTAATCAAACCAGAAATGATCCTACCGAGTAGGAAGTTGTGGCTGCCTGACCATCAGTTGCGGTAAGGAACCTGGCGTCCCCAAAACCCCTCATCAAATTTTCAACTTCTTTCGTAAAAGCAAATTGCTCGTTCCTTGTGTCATCTGGACGATGGAAGCTCACCTGCGCACACCTGCCATTTATCAAACTTTTGGCGACATGCAAAGCTGCTTTCGCATTAGTGCTGAAAGCTCTCCATCCTCCTCCGTTGATCTGTACCAGACAGCCTCGACTCGGCGTTAGCGGTATGTAAGGAATCATCTATATCAGTATACTGTTTTGCCCTCCGCTGATGACAGAAAGCTGAGCTTCGTCCAATCAATCCTCAGCAGGTGTGTCTGGTGACGCGCAACTACTCACAGACCAGCAACGCTCTCGTTCACAGCCGCCTCGAACAACTTCGAGTTGGCCATCACCGTTGCCGTCTCCGTATTCGGAATGAACTCCGGCGTTGCGTTCGCCGCCGTGATCGGCGCACTGGTGGAAATGCCAGTGATGATTGCGCTGGTGAATCTGGCGCCTGCCGTTCCAACCCCGATACTTCGCGAGTCCGGAGTCGTCGAAGCTGGCGGTGCCGGCCACACAGATGTGACCTGGACAAATCCAGCGCCAATCTGCCGTGGTGTCGGTCCCGCGGGAGTGGGTATATCCGTCAGCTTCGACGGGAGATTTTCGTGAGCCACCATCTTCAACGGCTGGCTGCTCCGCTTCGCCAAGCGGAATTTCTTGGAGCAAGCTCAAAAGATGCGTCTTGCCCTCCAGGACGGCTTGCGACGACCGGAGGCATCTTGTACGGTGCCGACCTTGGCACTCTCCTCGCCACTTGTCCGGAATGCCGACTCTTCGTCCAAGTGGAAAGTGTCCCGCTGGAAGTCAATGAACACTACGGCGTTTCTCAATATCTATGGGTCGTTCCGCGAGCGAGTTGGTCCGTCATCGCCTATTGAGAGCAATCTTCTGGGCAGCTTGTCACTTCGGGACAGAGAACATGTGCGGCCTCGTCTTCGGGCAACGTGACCGCACAATCGCCCTACCGCGGGACAGGAATGGCGAATCGTTTTCGTCCTGATCACTCAGTCATCGTCGCGGTCATCATCCCAGCATCATCACCATCGTGCACCGGACGCAGCTTGTGCTTGTAGACTGCTTTGCCGACAGCCAGCCCCAGCAGCGCTCCTGCGTCCTGGTCGGTTCGAAAATGGATCCCGCCGTAAACACGAGCGTCGCTGATGTCGTTGGTAATCTGCCTGAACGAGGTGTATTGCAGGACGATGGTGGGCACGGCGGGGTTTGACAGCGTCATCGAATGTCCAGCTTCGCCGTAGAGACGTCTCATGATCGCGGCTGCCGCATTGGCTGCGCTGCCGTGGTTTGAGGGATAGCTCGGGAAACATGGAGTCACGATGAATGGAACGAAGTCCGGATCGGGCTCGGTTTTGGGGTTGCCGTCCGTTGCACCAGCATGGATCGCGGTTTCGGGGCGCCAGAAGTTGTAGCGGTACTTGTTGAAGAATGCAGCGACCACGCTGTCGCTGATCGCCATGTTGACGAGGGCCAGAGCCCGGGCGTTTTCCGAGAGCGAACGCCTCTGTTCCTGTGCCACCTGCCTTACGGCCTGATTGAATGCCTGGGTTGGCGAGGTGGCCGCGTAGTAGGTCGCGACATCTGACCGATCTGGTGGCCGCTCCGTGCTGTCGAGGCTTCCTACTGTCATCACCTCGTTGTACGTCTTCGCGTATTCGTTGCTCCTGAGGGCTGGCGGGGGACCGAGAAGAAACTCCTTCGCGCTCCGGATACCGAACGGAGTGACGTTCTGCCATTGAAAGGCGATTCCGGAGGCGATTCCATTCACGATGGGACAACTCGGTGTGGCCTGCCATTCGCCTGGAACCGGCGGGCCGGGTACCTTGAACTGCGCCGGCGACGAGCCATCGTTGGCGCGAAGAGCAATCAGGGCATTGGCTGCGGCGTCGCCCGTCGCGATGCCGTCACTCTTGGCCTTGCCGTCCGGTATCAAAGCCAGTGACTTCGTGCGAGCAGGGTCGAGTACGGTCGACGCGCTCGCCGAGAAATAGGTGCTAAGCACCCGATAGGCAGCCTCAATGGCCGCTGCCTTGGCGGAGGCGCCGTGAGGCGCAACGATGCTTCCAAGATATGGTCGATAGTCGCCCGTGATGGAATTGACGGCTTCAAAGACAGCGAGTTGAACAATCGCTGCATATCGCGCCTGAGCGAAAGGGTTTTGGCCGTTCGCAACGGCCGTGTTTACAGCAATTTCGTTCCAGTCCAAGACTTCGTCCGCTTTTGCGACAGCAGGCCCGAACACTAGAGTCGCCATCAATACGCACAGGCCAAAAGTCCTCTTGCCCGCACCACTATGCATCCTCTTCATTGTGCTTCCCCCCAATTCTCACTACCTCTTGGTCAGTGATGAGCGGCATTCTTGCGGTAGAGGACACGGTTGTCCATACCGAAGCGCGTGTCGGGGCGTTATGCTTTGTGTCGCGCTAAGTGGAACCATTCTTTGCATTTACGTGGGTGGTTCCGGGTGTGTTGTAAGATTCTCCCACCCACCAATGGGGGTGTGCTGTGGCTTCCACCCCAGTCCGAGAACACCAATCGATCCGGCTCGGCGATGCTTATGAGCTTGACCTCCGTCCCCGGAGGTTGCGCCGCGGCAGTCACGTCCTGAAGCTGGAGCGTATTCCCTTGGAGATACTTGTCCTGCTCATTGAGCACAAGGACGAGATTGTCACCCGGGACGAAATCGTCTCGAGGGTTTGGGGCAAAGATGTTTTCCTCGATACCGACAACAGCATCAGGGGCGCGATCCGGAAGCTTCGGCAGACGCTGAAGGATGACGCCGAGTGCCCGCGATTCATACAAACGGTGACCGGACAGGGGTATCGCTTCATTGCGCTGGTCATTACTCCCAACCAAGCAAGTGCAGGTTCCGAGCCAGAAGCGTCGGTCGTCCCCACCAACGACCGCAATTTCGTGTCGGAACTCGATGGGTGGTTGCAAGCTCGAAGACTGCGTGTCGTGGAGCAACATGAGGATCGCATGGCGGAAAGGGCGACGCTTGCTGCAACCCCTTATGGACATGGAAATCGGAGGGAATACAAGTGGCTTTTTGTTGGAACAGTGGCTTTGCTCTCAGTCGCGTGCCTTCTGGCGGTTTGGGCCGGGCGACGAGCATCGAGCCCGCCCATACATTCCAAGGGCAAGATAGTCCTCGCTGTCTTACCGTTCGAAAATCTGAGTCGCGATCCCGACCAGGAGTTCTTCAGTGATGGCCTGACCGAAGAAATGATCGCCCAGGTCGGAGAGCTGAATCGGGATCGACTCACTGTGATAGCCCCCAGTTCTGTTGCAAAGTACAAAGGTAGCAATCTGGCTCCGAAGGAGATCGGTAGAGAGCTGAACGCGGATTACCTTGTCCAAGGCAGCGTTCGTCGCGAATCTGACCGCGTACGCGTCACCGTTCAGCTCATCCAGGCACAAAATCAGACGGACCTCTGGACAGAGAGTTACGACCGAGAACTCAAAGACCTGCTTGCTGTGCAGGACTCCGTGGTGCAGAGCATCGCGAGCCACATACACATCGATCTCAGTAACGAACAGAAAACGCGTTTAGCAAGTCCGCGGCAATCAACGCCTGACGCATACGAGGCGTATTTGAAAGGTCGCTACTACTGGAATAAGCGAACCGCCGACGGCATGCAAAAGGCGGAGCACTATTTTCAGCAGGCCGTTGACAGCGACCCAACCTATGCCGCGGCATATTCCGGGCTAGCCGACTGCAACAGCGGACTCATGTGGCACGGGTTCAAATCCCCGGCTGAGGCATTTCCGAAGGCTTACGCGGCTGCTCGCAAAGCGGTCGAGATCGATCCGCAATCGGCTGAAGCCCACGCCTCCTTGGGCTTGGTGCTTAGCCACCATTGGGATTGGGCTGCAGCAGAGGCCGAGTTCAAGCGTGCTCTGGAGTTGGATCCTCAATACGCAAATGCGCACCATTGGTACGGAGACTATCTTTCCATCAAGAGCCGCCACGACGAGGCACTTGCCGAAGCCAAGCGCGGACTGGAACTTGATCCACTCAATCTCACGATCAGCACATGGGTGGGACTTCGCTACTACATGGCACATAACTATTCCGCCGCCATCGCACAAAATCGAAACTCGGTTGAGCTGGATTCGAACTTCGCAGCTGCGCACCTTCTGCTCGGCGAGGACTACGTTCAGGCAGGCCTACACAGCGAGAGCGTTAGTGAGTTGAAGAGCGCGGCGAGTCTGTCGGGGGGTAGCCCACTCTACACAGCTCAGGTCGCCGTTGCCCTTGCAGTGGCAGGGCGGAAGGGTGAAGCGCTGCGAATCGCGCACGAACTGGAAACAGCCTCGAGGAAGCGCTACGTTTCGCCCTACGGGTTGGCCCAGATCTACGCAGCGCTGAACAACAACGAAAACACATTCAAATGGCTGCAAGCCGCGTATAGCGATCACGCCGTCTGGATGGGATACCTCGCCGTCGATCCGATCTTTGATCGCTACCGCTCCGACCAGCGTTTTCAAGAACTCCTCCGGCGAATCGACCTGCTCTGAGTTAGATTACGAGATCCCCGATGTTCTAAGGTCATGTACATCGTTATCGATCGAAAGTAGACGGCAAAGTGCAACAATTCGTTCATGGAACACCTAGGCTGCGAGAACAGCCGTTTATATCCGCACCAGAAGGGTGCCTTCCGCGACATGAATTATTCCCGGATAGCGGACTGTGCGAAAGTTATCCATCAGTGCCATCCCACGACAGCCAATCGTCATTGCGCTCGATGAATCGAAGATCGTCGTCTCAATCACCAAACACAACCCGAGTGCAGCCATTTTGGCCAAGTCACATTTTTCACCTTTCGCGATCCTGAGTAAACCTCCAACGAAAGTCAACAAGGCCACTCTGGCAGATGATGAGGTACACCCGCCGTCTCGATGACAACCCGTGACTATACAGATCACAACTCATGCTTCAAATCACAAAGCCGCCTGTAACTTCACGCATATGATGGCAGTGTTTTGAAGCATATGATGACTGCGCCTCTCCCTAACCCCTTTGAAACCATTGCGACCTTGCCGCCCTGAAAACCGTCGTGAACTATAAGTTGTCACTAAGTGTGCAATGTAAGCATAAAGTGGCAGTAAGAAACGGAGCGCCCTCAGGGTTGTAGGGCGCCAGCTGCTATCCGAGATGGCGACCCTTCGTCCGTGTGCCTACCTCCAGATGACCGACCATCCGAGAGCCAAGCGACGAGAAGCGTGTTTATGAGGGCCAACTCTCGAAACGCAGCCCAATTCAGGGTCAAATGAGCGCATTGGCCCGAAGTCGCCGGTGCAAACCCTCGAGACCAGCTACCATGATCAATGGATTGAGGAGACATGGGTGATACTGCGCTTTGTATCCGCATTGTTCCTGGCCTTCCTGGTATTTACCCCGGTCCGGGTGTCATGTGCACGACAGCACGATCATGCGTCGGGCCAGCCAGACCGAATGGGAAAAGTCGAATTCCACACGTCATGCAGCCCTGAGGTGCACGATGAATTCGATCTGGCCGTGGCGACTTTGCATTCCTTTGGCTACCGGAAATCAGAGCAGTTGTTTGCTGACGTCCTGAGCAAAGACCCCAAGTGCAGCATGGCGGAGTGGGGCATTGCGATGAGCCACTACCGCGAATTGTGGGATCCGCCGACTCAGGATGATCTGAGGATCGGTCTGGAGGCCGCTCAAAAAGGCCTGTCGATGAGACCGAGGACGCAAAGGGAACGCGACTATCTGACCGCTATTCAGAGTTTCTATCAAAATGCACGCTCAGAAAGTCACAGCGTTCGCGCCAAACGGTATGAGATTGCGATGGAGTCGCTGCACAGCCGGTATCCAGAGGATAGTGAAGCGGCCATCTTCTACGCGTTGTCTTTGATCGCGAATGCTCCCCACAATGACGAGAATTACTCGAACCAAAAGAAGGCGACTCAGATTCTCGAACCTATCTTGCTGCGGCAACCGGGACATCCTGGTCTCGCGCATTACATCATCCATGCCGACGATAATCCGGTGCTGGCTCAGCAGGCTTTGACTGCGGCGCAGCGCTATTCCCAGATCGCACCGGACTCGCCTCACGCCCTTCATATGCCCTCACATATTTTTACGAGGCTTGGTTTATGGGACGAATCCATTGCCTCAAACCTCGCGTCGGCCGCCAGCGCGCACAAACAAAACCTGGCTGGCGACCAGTTACACGCCTTGGATTACCTTCTCTATGCATATCTGCAAACCGGACGCATAACTGAAGCCCGCAAACTGACCCAAGAACTTCCCGTTGTCGAACCGGGCGATGCGGCCAGATATGCCGGGCTCTACGCGACAGCTGCCATACCAGCCCGGTATTGGATTGAGCGTGAACAGTGGGGGGCTGCCGCGACCCTTCGTTTACCTTCCCAAACCTCACCAGGGGAGGCATATGCGTCGACTCAGGTGACTCTTTATTTCGCCCGTGCCCTGGGCGCAATTAAGCTCGGGGACATCAAGGCGGCGCAGGCAGCATTGCAACCGCTGCTCTCGTTGCGTGACGCACTCGCGCAGAGAGGAGACAATGATGCGGAACAGGTGAATATTCAATTGAAGATTGTGACCGCCTGGATCACGTGGACAGAGGGTGATCACAGTGCCGCCTTGCAGGAGATGAGATCAGCCGCAGCAATGGAAGAGGCAACCGAAAAATCGCCTGTCAGCCCGGGTTCCATCGCTCCCGCGAGGGAAATGCTGGGAGATATGTTGCTTTTGGCAAAGGAGCCGAAGCTCGCGTTGGCAGCCTATGAGTCGGCCCTGAAATCCACGCCTGGACGCCTTAGAGCGGAATACGGCGCTGCTGTTTCCGCCGAGGAGGCAGGGCTTCGGCCTGCCGCGCAGCAGCATTACCGCAGGCTGCTCACCAACTGCAGACACGCCGATTCAGATCTTCCGGAACTCGTGCAGGCAAACCACTTTTTCGGCAAAGACTAGCATCCTTATTGAGGGAGATCAGTTCCGCCATATCGGCTTCTGTTTACCAGTCGGCCTTTTACATGGACGAAAACCTGGCTATCCGGAAAGGTGAAACCGAACTGCCCGAAAAGTCGGCGTTTGAGCAAGTTGCACCGTACCAGCGGTTACGGCGCGTCAAACTTGCCGCGAACTCCGTACTTTCAAGCTCAACTACGCCGCGCTCTGGGTGCGGGCGCACTGATCAGGTCATCGGTCGTGGCCGACGATGACCAGCTCACGAGAAAGACTAGCCATTGACCAGCTTGCTTCCGCAGTCCCCATCTGTGGCTTCCCGTCGCCTCGCTAGGTGCGGGGTTTCCCGCCACGGAAAACGTGGTTCTATAGTTGGCAGTGAGAGACACACTCTCGCTTGATCCGGAAAGGTGGCGGTCGGAAATCTCGATCGAGTGAATCTGAGCAGTTCCCTCTACTAAGTGCGCGAGAACCGCATCGCGGCCATAGACCGACGGCCCGTCCGGAGGACGTAATTCGATGTCCTCAGCGCAGAAAGCCAGCAAGCCGTGTGCTTTCCCAGCCACTTCAAGGTCGATCCACGTTGAGTGGAGTCGCTCGATTGTTTGGATGGTGTCTTTCGGAAGGTGGTCCATAGGCTTTCATGTAGATCATAGGCCGATCAATGGTTCGGTTCTAGAGGGGATCGCTTGCTCCCGGATGAGGGGCCAATCCGGAAGCAATCGTAAAGCGCCTGTGAAGTCGGGATCGCGGTAAGTTCGCCAGAACCAGCCCTCAACTGGGTGTTCTTACCGGAATCCCCGTCTTCGGGACGTCATTTGTCCGAGAAGCCGACTATTCGTCCATGTGGACCACGTCCGTGTGGCCGACATCCAACGCAATTCCGGACTTTGCTAAGCGGCCCTTCTTGATGAGCGCATTGCCTGTTGTTGCTGACGGACACTCAACTTCCGGACTGCCGTTGATACATAAGCATCGCTTTATTGGACCAACTGTCAGCTTCCAGAACATCGGGAAATGGTGGCTCGAATGGATGTCGCGCAAAGGATACCGGCCTTGTGTCAATTGAGGGGAATCCGAGACAGATTTCTTTGTACCGTCCTGCGGACGTAGGCATAGGTCGAGAGATTAGGGCCGGGAGCGAAAATTACCCTATCCGCCATGTCTATCTTCGCAGCCACCTTCAAACCCGCGGCGTCGTCGACGGAATTCAGGCCAGCCGGTGGCAGTGCCGGTAGATCCTTGCCGGGAGTAGGTGAAGAGCAACAGTCTCTCTGCCACCCCTATTGCAGTTTAAGCCGGGCCAAAAGATCCTGAAACCGTGGATCTCCTCGAAGGTTGTCGTAGAAGGCATCGACCTTCATTGCTCGAATGCTTGGGCAATGTCTCTGAAAGGCTCGGTTGAGGTAGTCGATAATCTGCTCCGTCTCGCCGAGCCGCGCATATATTGAGAGCATCGAGCACGTCTCGGATGCGTCACCGATTACCGTATCGCGGACCTGCCGCCAGTATCCTCGGATACCTGATTTTTCGTAGGCATTGCGGGATGCTTCCAATTCTTCGGGCTTGGCACCCTGGAATGAGTTTGATTTTAGATATGCTTCAACCGCTTGCTCATACATGCCTTTGCGTTCGTAAGCTACCCCGAGCCAGAAATATGTAGCCCACGAATCCGGATAGAGTTGAATCGCATTTTTGGCCTGTTCGATGGCTTCGTCGTATGGCGAGCCAGATAGAGGATGTGGACGCTGACCATATTCGTAAATTCTGCAGTCGGGTCGAGTTCAAGAGCCTTCCTCATTTCAGCAAGGCCTTCCTCTTGTCTCGCCATGGATACGAGAATCACTGCGTACAAAATGTGCGTGGGTGCGTAGTTTGGACTCAGCTGAACGGCCTGACGGTATTCCCTTTCCGCGTTATTCCAGTTCCAATCATGGAAAAAGGCGATCGTGCCAAGCCAGGTGTGAGCCGACCCTAGGGTAGGGTCAAGCTCGAGCGCACGCAGCGCCGCGACTTTGGATTTCGAAAAGGCCTCTTCATACGGCGAACAGTTCAAATCCCCCAGTGTGAAATAAGCCTGAGCCAGTCCTACATACGCCGCAGCAAAAGTGGGATCTTTTGCCAGCGCCTGCTGATAGTATCCCAATGCTTTTTGGGACCCATCACAGTTCGACCTGCTCCAGTAGAAGTTGCCCTTCAGATAAGCTTCGTGTGCTTCCGGATCTACCTGCCGAGTAGACGCCACCCCGGCCTGTTGGCCTGCAGCAACCTTGATCCCAACCTGCGCCGCGATTTGCCCGGCAACCTCGTCCTGCAGAGAAAGGACATCCTTCAGATCGCGTTCATAACTCTCGGCCCATAGATGTTGATCCGAACGAGCATCGATTAACTGCGCCGTGATTCTCACACGGTTGCCCGAACGTCACGGTTCCTTCCACCACTGCATCCACTCCGAGCTCTCACGCGATTTCGGGCAGAGTGCGGTTGCCTTGCTTATATCGCTCAACGGATGTATGTGAAATCACCTTGAGGCTCTTCAACTTGGCGAGAGCTGTGATCAACTCGTCCGTCATGCCATCGCTGAAATACTCCTGTTGCGGATCGTTGGAAAGATTGCGAAGTGGCAGCGAGTCAGGTGACTTCGGTTCGGTTTTTGAAATGGACGATGGCGGTCTCGCTCGCACTACCCTTAAGGACGAAGTGTGGGTCCGCAACGCGCCGAATGCGCGGGCTCTGCCAGCCTTGTGTCAGTTAACGGGAATCTGAAAGAGATTTCTTTGTATCGCCGTGCGGACATAGGCGTAGATCGAAGGGTCGGGACCGGGGGCGAAGATCACCTTCCCGGCCATGTCGATCTCCGCAACCACCCTCAACCCCTTCGTATCCTCTATGGAGTTCAGGCCATTCGGTGGCAGCGTCGGTAGATCCTCGCCAGGAGGCAAGTCAATCACAACGACTTTTCCGCCACCCATCTCGCCGATATCGCGAAATCTGAGGTAAAGAACCTTGCCATCCGGTCCCCAACCGATCCCGCAAAAATTACAAACGCGAATTGCAGGTCCTCCTTGTGGACGCCGCGCGACCACCGGGTAGTTGCCCGACAGCAACCATTCGCCGTGGGGTGAGATAGCTCCGAAGTTGTGAATAGCTTGGGGACTGATCTTCCGCGGTATGTTTTCCCCTGAGCCAAGGCGGTATAGGAATTCGTCATCTCCTTCACGCGTGACAACGTAAACACCCTTTTCAGATCCGAAAGCTGCTTCCATAGAGACCAACGATGTCAGTTGCTTAGGAGGGGTGCGTTTGTCGAGCGGGGCTACCCACGCGTGCGATAGTCCCTGTGCGTCCTGAGCTGCGAACGCAATACGGTCGCCCTCCGGTGCGAGATGGAACTCACTCATCAAAATGCCTGGGAGAATTGCTTCGCTCGTGCCTGAGTCCAAGTCGGCGGCCCAGAGCTCTCCCGACTCCCAGGCGCGAGAGCCTTCCTTACGCACCAGATAAAACAATCGCTTCCCGTCCGGTGAAAAGACAGAGCCGACATCGGCGCCGCCTGCGAATCCAAGCCCCGGCACAAGGGCATAGCCCTCTCCGGATACCTGGCGGTCGCCTTGCGAGTCATGCACCCATACAGCACCTTCACGAATGCCGGCCGAAGTCACAAGTGTACTGCCGTCGGGAGAAATGGCGATGCCCTCTTCTTCCGTCGCGCCGAAGGTGAGTTGCTCTGGGAGGCCGCGTGGAAAACGTTGTCGCCACACGTGGTACCCGTCCCCCGCATCGACGCTGAAATACATCGTGCGGCCATCCGGGCTCCAGCCCGCATAGGTGCAGCGCGCTTTGGTCGGACCAACGACCTCACCACGGGTGCTCCCATCAAAGGGAAGCACTCGGCATGGCAGCCACCCAAGCTGGTCCATTTCAGAAACCAGAACCCACTTTCCATCGGGCGAGATCCAGGAGCGGTGGGCCATTCCGCCCGAGTTGGTCGGGCGATACACATCGCGCTCGCTAGCTCGGCTCTCCGTGGCCGTGACCACGTTCATCTGCATCACGCCGCTCCCCGCTTCGGAAAACATTACGTGCTGCCGGTCAACCCATGTCAGAGCGGCGGCATTCGGCAATAGCTTTTCGGCTTCGCCCCCAAGGACAGGGACAACCCAGCTATTCCATCCATAACCGGGGTCGGTAGTGGTGTATGCGATGCGCGATCCATCCGGTGAAAAAGCCGGAGCCATCTTCAACATGTTGTCGTGCGTAAGCTGGACGGGCTGGCCGTCGGGAAGAAACTTCACGTAGATCTGGCCGCGCGTGACAAAGGTATCCGGCCCGCGAAGAAAAGCGAGCATATGCCCATCAGGGGACAACACGGGCGAAGTTGCGGAGTCGGAAAAATCGGTGATCTGCACCCAGTTGCTGCGTGGGGAAGCTACGGTGCGGTGCCATGGAAACGGAATCAAAAGTACCAAGGAGCCGGCAACGAGCAGAACAAGAATGAGCACGCCTGTTATTGCTGCGACTCGACGGCGCTTTGACAAAGATCTTTCAGGGAGATCCTCTTGCGGCGACTGCTGTGGAGATCGAAGTGGCGGTGGGCCAGGAGCGACCTCTGGCTCCGCACACGTGCCATTGGTTTCGACAACTGCGACCGGCGCGATAAGGCGGTACCCGTATCGTGGCAGCGTCTCGATGAACCGTGGATTCTCGGCGTCGTCCCCCAGCGCTTCCCGCAGTTTTTTCACTGCAGTATTAATGCTGTGTTCAAAGTCTACGAAGGTATCGGTGGGCCAGAGTTTTTGCCGGATCTCTTCCCGCGTTACCACGTCGCCGGGTCGCTCGATGAGCGCGGCTAGAATCTGGAACGGCAGCTCCTGGAGCTTTACCTTGTCACCGTCACGTCGCACCTCACCGCATCGAAGGTCGACTTCGAACTCTCCGACCCGGAGGCGCGGGGATGCTGTGCCTGGTACTTGCATGGCGGGGCTCGACCAGCGTCGGGTTTGACGTTAGCCCCCTCCCCAACCGGGGTCAAGCGGGAACCGGATTGGAAAGCGAGTTGAGGGGACAAGTTGGTGGCTCTGCACCGGATCAAGCGCCCTTTACCCGGAATTCCGCCAGTTCACCTGCAGTTCACCCGGATTCACCCACTGTGCATTGATATCGGCGGCCGCGTGCGCGAGAGTTCGAGTCGCGCGAAGGTGCGATCAAGGAGTTATTGCGATGTCAAACGACACGCAGCAGTTACGCGGGAAATTCACGCTGGTCACAGGCTCTTCGCGTGGGATTGGGCGCGGTATTGCACTGCGTCTTGCGGAACAGGGCGCCGCGGTAGCCGTCAATTTTCTTCAGAATGAGGCTGCTGCTTCAGACACAGTTGCTCGAATTAAATCGCGAGGAGGAGAAGCCTTCGCCGTGCAGGCGAATGTTGCTCATCCCGACGAATTAATCGCAATGATACGTCGCGTCCAGGAACGGTTCGGCGCGCTGGACATTTTCGTGCATAACGCCCTGGGCAATCTCCTGGGATTCATGAGTCCTCCACTACAGGTCACGCTGGAGCAGTGGAACACGGCCCTCCAATGCCAAACGCAGGCCTTTCTTGTGGGAGTACAAACGGCTGCGCCACTGTTGCGCGAAAATGGGCGCATCGTCGCGATGAGTTACTGGCCTGGAAGTCATATGGGGGGTTTCCTTCCCTACTTCGCGATGGGAACAAACAAGGCAGGCATAGAGGCCATGTGCCGTTACTTCGCTGTGGCCTTGGCACCGCGCGGGATTACGGTGAATGCAATCTGTGCTGGGATCACTGACGATAGCATCGTAAATCAGCTTCCGCCACAGGCTCAGGAAGCGATGGTCGCGTGGTTGCGCGAAGGCTGGAATCCGATGGGGCGGCAGGGAACGCCGAAGGACATCGGAGGAGCCGTCGCCGCGCTTTGTTCTGACGACGCGGGATGGATTACTGGTCAGACGATTGTCGCCGATGGTGGCGCATCGCTCATGAGTCCGGAGGTACCACTCGCTTTCCAGCGTCCGCAATGAGGGAACACATTCAGTATCGATAGATGCGATGAATGAACTGGCCGATTGAGTCCGGAGCGGGACTAGCAATCCATAGGTGTTAAGCAGTTTCAATCTCAACCAAATTGCAAAGGAGACGCACCATGGCAGTGGCCGCAGCGGAAGACGTCAGGGCGTTCATCCAGGAGTACTTTGATGCCTGGACGGACACAGACATACAGAAGATCCTGGTCTACTATTCAGACGACGTGGTGCTTCACCTTCCCACGGGAACGCTAGAAGGGAAGTCAGTCGTCCGAGACAAGTTTGTGATTCCATTTGTCAATGGATTCCCCGGCAATGTGCATTCTGTCCGCAACCTCGTTCATGCCAGAAACCTTGTTGCTGTCGAGTGGAGCTTTGAAGCTGTGCATAAAGGCACCTTTGCGAATCACGAAGCCACCGGAAGAACCGTTCGGGTGCCTGGCTGCTCGTTTTACGAATACGATTTGAACTCTCGAGAGATCCACGCCGGACGCATTTACTTCGATCTCGCCACGCTGTTGCGCCAGATTGGGTAGCAGAGCGCGGGCTCGACCAGGCTACGTCCAGGCGATTGAAGAGAATGAGCTGGCCGATTGAGTTTGGAGCGGGACTCGACCAGCTTTGGGGTTGACCTTAGCCGCGGCCGGATGCGTGGAGCAAGCTGAAAGCGATTCGGAAATGAGTTGAGGGCAAGTGCCGCCCGCCCCTTTTCGACTGCTCTTTTCGCAGAATTCAGCCAGTTCACCCACAATTCACCCGAACTCACCCGCTGAGCATTGATCTTGCTGGCCGCTTAGCCCAAAGTTCGAGGCGTGCAAGGCCTCGAGGTTGGCTTGCAAACGTTAGGAGATGGAATGCGAATCACAGGCAAGTTAGTCTGCAGTTTTATCGCGACTTTGGTCCTCGCTGCTACGGCAATTGGCCAGAACTCAGCGACGAACTCGAGATGTAAACCGATTGGCGGCTTTATCTCGACGAACGTCGGCGGATTTGGCCCCAACACAACCATGGGATCCGCAGTCGGCGACTTGGCGGGGGGGATCGGGGTAGAGATTCTCGGTATAACCACCGGCGCGAAAGGTCTCGTGACCCTTTCTGTGCAACACCACTGGGTCACGACGACCGGTGACACGCTCACAGTCGACAAGGCGAATCTTTATGGGGTGTATGTGGCTCCGGGACTATTGGCCGTCACCAAATACAAGGTACATATCGCCGGAGGTACGGGCCAATACCAGAACACCACCGGGGACATAAATGTTATTGGGGAAGCGGATTTCAACGCCGGCCATACCGCACTTCAATTTTCAGGGCAACTCTGCCGCGAGAACGACGGACAGGACTGATCCGTCATTGATCTCTCGTGTGACGGAGAAACATTCGGAGCAAGCGGCAAGTCAGCGTGAGTCATGCAGGGGTGGCGCACACTCGATTCTCCCGGCATCCATGTGCCACGGGAAGCGGGATGCGCCAGATCTGCCAAATGAGTGAAGGGGCTGGAAGAGGGGGAATCAGTGCCCCGGACAGTGGACCTGTGCTGGCTTTGGTTTGTGGAGGTATTTGTCGTAGAAATTTTGCAATTATCTGTCGTGAGAACATTGCGGTTCTGTCACACGTACGTCTTACTTTAGTGAGGCCAAGTCGTTTATTTAGAAGTGATAGCGCATAATACGTGGGTAGGTCTGTCGGCTCTGACGAAACTTTGGGCGACAAATAACACCCCAGAATCTTATGACGAATACATTCTCAAGCTACAAGCAAGCGGCTACGAAAGTAGCTGATATTTGCTTGTTGTGCGTAGGATAGTGGCTCACTGGTGGAGGTGCGATGACCGACGCACAGATCCTCGCGCTCATTTCCAAATGGCAGCCGCACTTTGATCGACCGCTTTTGGCTCCTTCACATGAAGAGTATTCCGCGGCTCGCCGTATCTGGAACGGCATGATCGACCGGCAACCTTCTCTAATTGCGCGTTGCGCCTCGCACAAGACGTGAGGTCTGCTGTCCACCTTGCGCGAACGGAGGACTTGCAGGTGAGCGTCCGCGGCGGAGGTCATGGCGTAGCCGGGACGGCTGTCTGTGAGAACGCAGTGATGATTGATCTCTTGCCGATGAAGATGATTGGAGTCGATCCCGTCCGGCGCGAGGCTCTTGCCGGCCCTGGAGTTTTATGGGGTGAGTTCGACCGCGCTACTGAGGCTCACAGACTGGCGACCACGGGCGGCCAGGTGTCACATACCGGAATTGCGGGTCTGACTCTCGGCGGGGGGCTGGGCTATTTGATGGGAAAGCACGGAGCTGTATGTGACAACCTGCTCTCGGTTGATCTTGTGACCGCAGAGGGCGAACTTGTCACCGCGAGCGACGAGCTCAACCCGGATCTCTTCTGGGCGATGCGTGGTGCGGGGGCAAACTTCGGTGTAGCAACCTCGTTCCGGTACCGGCTTCATCGACTGGAAGGGGTACTTGGCGGACTCATCATCCATCCCCGGGATCGCGCAGACGAGTTCATTGCCTTCTACAGAGACTTCGTGCAAAGTACGCCGGATGAACTCGACACTACTCTGGCTTTTCTTCATCTGCCGGATGGTACCCCGGTGGTCGGCGCAATCGTCGTGTATGCAGGGCCGATCGAAGAGGGTGAGCAAGTTCTCGCGCCACTTCGCGCCTTTGGACCACCGATCGCAGACCTCGTTCAGGAGATGCCATACACGTCGGTCCAAACCCTCGTCGACGCCGCGGTGCCCGCGGGATCGCGGTATTACTGGAAGTCGAGCTTTGTCGATGCACTCAGCTCAGACCTGGGTAAGGTCCTCCGCGATGGTGCCAACGCTGCGCCGTCGCCTCTCTCGATGGTTCTGCTTTTCGAGATCAAGGGAGCCATCAACCGTGTCCCGCGCGATGCGATGGCGTTCGACCACCGCGATCACAACTTTGAGATGTCCATCATCGCTCAATGGAAGTCTGCCGAAGATGACGCAATGAACATCCAATGGGCACGCAATGTTTGGACGGCTGCCCGGCCTTACGTCTCTTCTGCCGTGTACGCAAACCATATGACGGCCGATGAGCCACCGGAACGTGTACGCTCCGCCTATGGCGCTGCGAAATTTGATCGACTTGCCCGATTGAAGGCGCGATACGATCCGACAAATCTCTTTTGTAACAACCACAACATTCCACCCGCTCGTACGTGACAGGTGTTGTCGCCGCAGCGCACAGCCGACTAGAAGGGCCAGGATGGGGTCCCATCTTGCACGCTCAAAACCAGCTGAGGAGTTAATAGGCTCTGCTCTATCACCTGCGACATCCTATGCTGCCGAGTTCGGTTCCCAGCCCGCAGGAAGTGAGGACAATCACACGACTTTGGAAATGTCACTTTTTCTTCCAGTCGGCGGCTTTGTCGGGCTTGCCCCACGACCGATACATCTGCACGATCCAGGTGCGAGCAAGATCGAGGTAATACCCGTTCCCGGCCATTTTGGTTTTTCGCTCCATCATCCCGAGCCCAGCGACAGATTTTCGTCGCTGGGTGGCTGAGCGCCAGATTTGCGATGCACAAATCCACCGCCGTCAGGCGAAGCCGGAATTTCTAATTCGCCGCAGAAATGTTCGTCTTCCCGCTCAGCACCCTTCCCGCGTTGACCCCGGGGGCACTCGATGCGTGATCAATCTTCCGCCAGACGCCGACCTATCCAACAAGCGATACCGGCATTGTGGCAGTTCCTTGGGGAAACTACAGATCGTACATCACTGGTGGAATCGGGAAGTTCAACCATGCCACGGGTTATCTGGATTACTTCGGGATAGCGGATTTTCACCAAGGCACGCTGGTGCTGCGCTATCGCGCCCAGATCTGCAACGCCCACTGAGCCGGAAGGCGATCCAATGAGCCTGATAAGCATAATTGAAGATCGCCGCGATGGCCGGCGCACTCAATTCGCCCTAGGCAGGATGAGAGGCGGCGAGCCCCGGATCGGTCCTCAGAAACTGAGTCCGTATTGAAGAGCGCTCAGCCTCGGCGGCAGCTCTTCTCAATGAGTGCGTGATTGCCGACGCACTCATTGACCTCCCCGAATTCAGCTTCCGCATTCTGGACAAGTGACGGACAAACCGGAAGTTATCCACTTGGACGGAAGACCGGCTTGACGGACAAGTGATCTTTGCCAATTGCGCCGCTACGAGTTTCTAGATGAGCGCCAAATCGCCGAGTCACTCATCGACAAATGATCTCAGGCAAGTTGCCGTAAAGTCGGCTTTCCGGACAGTTGACCTTCCCAGTCCTCGGCTGACATTAGACCGCGGACTCGTTGAGCAAGGTCGCAGCGATAAAGCCAATCTGTTGAATCCAACTCGCCTGAAACGTTCTCCTCCATCACCCAAACGCCTTGCCCCATGGGGCGGACCAATTATCCGCTGCGCATTCCGTAATCGAGCGTACAGAAGCCTGCCCTATGCGCCACGCCTTCACTGGCTGGGTAGCGCGCTCATCCTGATTGCTCTCAGCATGGTCGGCTTGGCGATTGCGGGGCTGTCGGGTTCCCTGCATCTCTCGGTAGTAGTACTGGTCGCTATGGGGATCTTCATATCGTGCGGCACAGGTGGCACTTTTGCGCTGGTGCCGTTGTTGTTTCCTGACCGTCCAGGTGCTGCTGCCGGATTTATCGGTGGTGTATCGACTGCAGCCGGTATCGTTTATCCCCTAGTTTTCGCAAGCGGCTCAAACATCAGCATGGGATACCTCTACGTTGCGCTCTACTTGTTTCTCCCATTCATATTGTTCTACTTCTGGGCTACGCGTTACGAGGGCCATCCGAAGGAGCACGGCCTGCTGACGCAGGTCTTCGCCGCTGAAGAGGCATAGCTCCATTGCTTCGTGCCGTCTCAAATCCCAAAACTGTGAGGATCCGTCTTGACCTTGACCAACACGCCCACTGAGCAGGTTCACTATGAACCCTGGTACAAATACGGTGTCGCCGTTCTCCTGATCGAGACGGCGATCGCCATCGCTGTCAGCGGGTATTCACTTTACATGACCTTCCACGGGCTTGGCGGCTTTCCAGGGAAGCATTGAATACTCACTCCAGCACGCTCCTGGCCAGGTTCGCTGCGAATGCTAGTTAATATCGCCAAGTCGAGTTGTATTCATTCATCGCGGAACGCCAAAGCCTTCACGCTGTCGTATGTCGGCTGTCTCGGACGGACGACTGAACTTGGCTCCCGAGTGACGGCAAACCGGAAGTGATCCTCCGTACCTCCTGAAAAGTCCGCTTTGAGGAAACTTCGCTCAGGACGAGCCACACTCGGGCTTGATCCCTAGCCTGTCGTTGAGGGCATGCACCGGGAAGCGGTACGGGCGATCGCTTAGGGCGAAACATCAACTGACATTCGAAATGTTGTTCTTACGCATGCCCATCCCGATCACATTTGGCGGAGCAGGCCAGATGAAGCTACGGTTCGCATCTCGATATTTCACGCCAATTGCCGATGCAACGCCGCCGCATCCGTCATGCCAAGGTTCGCGGTCACACTTTTCCGGAAATTCGTCGTGATATGCCGAGTCACGCGACTTTATCTGTGGCAATACATCTATGCGAATGGAGCGAGGGATGCCCACCGCAGCACCATACTGACAAGGCCCCGCAGTCGCGAGGATGTTCTATTTGTGATCCGGCGTCCACCACTCCGGAAGAATGCGCGGGATATGGATTTCCTCGCGATCGGCCCCCACGTGGGCTCAGACTCGATGAGCACGTCGGAAACAGCGTTGCCGATTGAAAGTTAGCATGCTGGTCTTGGTCTGATTTACGTCATTGAAGCCGTTGGCAGCGGAACATTCACGGTGGCGCCAGCACAGTTGTTAGCGCCTGGCAGCAGCATTCAAGCCGTCGATCTTGACCAAATCGCGCTAGGACGAATCTCGGACGACTATCAGGGAGTCGCAATGCGTGAGTTGTGCAAGCGGCTCCTTTTCGCCTGTTGTTCCATAGCTGACGTTTAGCGCGACCTTCTGTCCTTTCTGGAGGTGTACGCGCCCTAGCTTCGCTTCCGCCCCATGGGTTCGAAATTCCTGCGCTACTGGTTTCCCTTCAAGCGCAAGCTTGGCGAAGGCGGACGCCCGTATACCCACGAGGTATTCGCCGGAATCCGGCGGCGTCAGAAACCCCGTCCATTGCACTCCAACGGACTTCTTGCCGGCGGCTTCTGAGGGCAGGCTGCTTTCGCTGAGATCAACGTTCAACTCCACGCGGCTGGTGAGAATTGTCGGCTTCACTTCGGAGCCCAAGTCGAGCCCATGCCACTCGCTATAGTCCGCCTCAAGGCCGACCTTGCCATCGGGCGTCGTCAGCAGATTGTTCGGTACGGGATTCCCGTCGTCGCGCAGGAACTGGGTCCCGGGCACGAATGTGATCTTTGCATTAGGGAACTCTGTCTTGAGACCGTCAGCACGGAGACGATATGCGTCGGCGTTCCCGTGTAGTTCCCAAGCAGAACCTTGGTCTGATCGGCGAACGGGCCGACTACTGCGATCTTCGTGATCCCTGACTTCAGTGGAAGCGTCCCATCGTTTTTCAGCAACACCATCGACTCATCTGCAATTTTGCGCGCCAGGGCCCGGTGTTCGGTGCTGTCCAGTTCCTTCTCATCGATCTTTGTATACGGCTCCATCTCCGGGGGATCGAACATGCCTAGCCGGATACGCGCTGTGAAGAGACGCACGAGCGCCGTATCGATTGCACTCTCACTCAGATAGCCTTGCTGCACGGCATCAATGTAAGGCCTGTAGTCGTGGTCGTCTTTAACCTTGCTAAGGAAGTCGGCGCATTCGTTATCCATGCCGCGGTGGAGCGAAATCGCCGAAGATTGGGCCTGCGTCGGCCGGTAGTGGTGGCCGGTGAAGATGTCTATGACTGCGCCGCAATCGGAGACGACATAGCCCTGAAAGCCCCATTTCGTCCGCAACTGATCCTGCAGCAGGAACTCATTGGCACATGCGGGCTGACCATTGATGGCGTTGTAAGCGCACATAACTGATCCGGCTTTGCCTTCGGTAACGGCGGCGCGGAAAGCCGCCTCGTATGTGTCGAGCTGGTCGTGCTTGCTCACATCTACATCTGCGAAATGCCGCGTCGGCTCCGGGCCACTGTGCACGGCAAAGTGTTTGGGAGTCGCAATCACGCGGTAATACCTGGGGTCTTCTCCCTGCATGCCAGTGACAAAGGCCACCCCCATTCGGCCGGTAAGGAACGGATCCTCCCCATAGGTCTCCTGTCCGCGTCCCCACCGCGGATCGCGGAATATGTTGAGATTTGGAGCCCAGAAATCGAGGCCGTGAAATATCGTCATTCACCAGCATGCACGGCCTTGTCATGCACGATGCGTGCCTCGGTTCCGACTTCCGTTGCCATCGCGTTAATCGCTGGCACGTCGAAGGTTGCGGCTAGCCCGATCGGTTCGGGAAACTCAGTCGTGCCGTCAACGGCAACGCCATGGAGCGATTCACTCCACCAGTCGTAGGCGGACACTTTGAGCCGGGGAATCGCGCGCGCCTGATTGATCAGTTGCGACGCCTTCTCCTCGAGTGTCATACGACGAACCAGATCCGTGGCACGCAGCTCCGGCGACAACCCTGAGTTCAGATACGGCGGGGCGGAAATTTCCTGCGCCAGCATGCGTGGCACAGCCGTAGCACTCAAAAGAAGCCCCAGACAGTTGGTCAGCGTGGCGATACGGCGCATCAGTCGCTGTTTCATGCGGTTTCTCCAGGAGAACGAATAAACCTAAGATTCACTGCGGGCGGTTCGATCCGAAATCGGCCAGCGGCTATTTAAGGCATCGACTTCAGCAATCGTTTTCTGTGTCAGACAATGCGCTCCCTTGGCCGACTGTCGGACAACGTCTTTTTGCCCGGAACCGCATATTACAGATGAAAGTGAGGGATGGGTAGGACGATGGAAACCATTTTCTTGAATGGGTGTTCATTGCTAATCAGGCATTTCGTGATGCTCAGGAGCAGATGTTTTCGGGTACGAGGGAAGTCTCGCTAGTTGCCGCCTGTCGTCGCGGCGAAGAAGAGTAAGAGTGTCGAGGTTTGCGCGAAAAAAACCGTCACCCCGTGATTTTCCGGCATTTCCTTGGACCTACTCGCAGGTGGTCGCCACGGTCATAATCCCGGAGATGATCCGGATGCGCAGGATCGGCCATCACTTTATCGAGAACCGCATCGGAATGACCACTATATTGCCGTCAAGAGTGCACGCCGTCCTTCAATGGCAATTGTGGAATCTC
>CAWHMM010000003.1:0-79088 GCA_963830555.1 uncultured Acidobacteriaceae bacterium | reverse complement strand
CGAACCCCTGGTTAGGGCCGCCAAGCCATGGAGCCACCGGCGCTGAGAATGCGGAAGTATTAAACCATTGTTTTTGTACCTTCGGACCGCGCGCGGAAGCTACGCGATTAGGTCGGTTGTTCGTTCCTCCGCCCAAGCCAAGTACGTCCGGAGAATAAGTGATATTCGCGGGGCTTCCACTCTCCGCCACGGTGATGCCGGAAATCTCCCAGCCCCCGAGCACTTGCCGCCGCCATTCGCTGCCGCCGTTCTTATAGAACGGTAGAGTGTAGATGTAGTTCGCGCTGAAGATATTTCTCCGGTCAAGCGTTCCCGAGCCGCGGTCGTATCGCAAATCAAAAGGATTCGAAACCGAGCCGAGATCGCCGCTCACCACGTCGATTTCGTGCGACCAGGTATAAGCCAGCTGCACGGACAGTCCATTCCTGGGCTGCATGCGCAACTCAGCCTGCAGAGCGTGATAACTGGAGTTTGTGGCCACTTCTTCCTGTGTGATATCAGAGAAGCCGGGATGGATGCGATACAGATTTGTTGAACTGGCAGTACCGTTGGCCACCGCTTCTCGATAAGGGCTATTCAGCGCCAACGTATTGATGTCTCGGTTGTCGTCTTGATGGTAACCGGCTGAGCCCACGTACTGGACAAGCGAAACGATCGACGGCGCCCATTGCTGCTGTAGCCCAAAGCTATATTGAATTGTTGCCGGAATGTTGTAGTCATAGGCAAGGTTTGTGAGCGATACCGGGAATGTCACCGTACTTGCCGTCAATCCGGTGTTTGCACTCTGCAGAGGGTTTGAAAAATAGATATTTTGGACAGATGGCTGTGAAGCAAATGGCGGATTGGTGTCTGCGTTGGTGACATCATTTCCCTGTACCCTTTCATAGAAGATGCCCACGCCGCCCCGAACTGCTATCTTTCCGTTACCAAACGCATCGTACGCAAAGCCCACACGAGGACCGACCGTGCCGAAGTGATTCCTGACCAAACCGCGTGGGAAGCCGCCCACTCCCGCCTCGCGAATGCCATTCAGGTAGAAGGGAATGGTAGAGCCGGGCGGTGTTCTGAAGCCAGGACCGGAAGGATCCAGGCTTCCGTCCGGGTTGAAGATTGGTGCCTGCCGCGGATCGTAGTTTGAGGGGATGAAATTTGATACTTGATTGTTTTTTTCGAATGCGTGCGGATAGGCGTCGTATCGAACGCCAAGGTTCAAGGTCAAGCGCGGAGTGATTCTCCAATCGTCATTGGCATAGACCGAGTACGTATTCGTCAGCCAATGAAATGTAGTCATGTTTTGCAGCTGGTTGTAGCTGCTTGCTGTTCCCAGTAGGAAGTTGATATATGAGTCTCCGGAGTAGGCCGGCGTCGTGAACTGGTATGCGCCCTGGGTCTCTGCCTGTATCTGCTGGTTGTTGGCGAAGCGCATATAACTAGCGCCGAATTTGAAGTTATGCTTTCCTCTCTGCCAGGAAAGATCGTCGCGCAGCTGATAATCCATGGCAGAATCTGTCCAGGGAAAGATCGCAGTGCTCCAGGTGACGTTGTAGGGAGCACCAAAACTGACATCCGGCATGCGGTTCAGCGCATTATTTCCTGTGTAAATGCTACCCGCTGTCCACCCGGCGGGCTTCTGGTAAATCCCGGTTGGCGAGATGGTGAGGACGTTCCGATTGAAGTTGAACGCTGTCTCATTCAGCATTTGCGGCGAGAGCGTCTGCGCCAAGCGCACCACCACGCTCCATGCGGGATTCGTAAACGAACTGCCGACAGTCGGGAAGGAATCGCCGCTCCACAATGGGAGCGCGAAGCTTTGCGTCGCATCGTCGTGCAGATAGTGCCCCATCAGCTGCAATTTGCTGTTGATGCTGTGATCGATCCGCACCAGGTCTTCGCGGACATAAGTTGGCTGTTTCACAGACGTCACGAACTGATTTGCGCCGTTTGACACGTTTGGCTTCGGAATGGCGCCGGTTCCCATGAACAGCACTGCGTTCGGGTCGATCAGGTTTGCTGGGATGGTGTTATTGGGGAACGCCGCTCCTGGGGTCAAGCCATCCTGCGCGTACAGGCTCAGCCGCGCCGGATCCTGAGTTTGCGGCACGATCGGCACAGGCGTGCTCGCGTTTGCCGGCGGGGTATAAAGCAGCGGCTGACCAGCCGTTGGAAAGTCGGAAGCCGGGATCGTGGTCGTCAAGCTGGGATTGCTGCCCTGGATGTATCTGCGCCATTCTTCGCTCCAGAAGAAAAATGTCCGTTTGCGATCGGTGTTGTATATGTGCGGAACGACCAGCGGACCGCCAATATCGCCACCGAAGATATTAAGTCGCAACTCAGGGATTGGCTGTCTATTCTGTTTTGAAAAATAATTGTTCGCGTCGAAGATGTCATTCCGATTGAACTCCCAGGCGGCACCATGGAACTGTTGGGTTCCTGATTTGACGACCATGGTGATCGTACCGCCCGATGAGATGCCGTAGTCCGGGCTGTAATTGCTGGAGAGCACGCGGAATTCCGCCAACGTATCAATCGTCGGCATAACGATCAGTTTGCCGCCGCTGCCTCGCTCGGCAATTTCGGCTCCGTCGATCAGCCATTCGTTATGGTCTGGCCTCATTCCGTTGAAACTGATGGTGAATGTGCTGCCCTGGGCATCCACTCCGTTAAACGACGGCATATTGGTCGCCACACCCGGCCCAAGGGTCGTAAGCCCCAGGATGTTGCGCCCGTTGGTGGCCAGCTGACTGATCTGCGCGCCCGTAATCAGGTTACTCACTTCATTGCTCTCCGTTTCCACATGGAGCGCGTTCGCCTCGACCGTAACCTGCTGCTCGGCTGCGCCCACGGAGAGCGCGACATCTTCCTTGATCGCGGCCGCGACCGTCACTTGAATCTGAGTTTTTGTGAACTGTTTGAAGCCCGCGGCGGAGACGGTCAGGCTATAAGACCCGATGTGAAGATCCGGAAATAAATAGAACCCCGCGCCGTTTGAAACCGTCTTGCGAACTTCTCCGGTCCCGCCATTCGTGAGCACGACTGAAGCTTTGGGAACAGCCGCTCCGCTGGCATCGGCTACCACGCCGGTAAGCGTCGCGTTTTCCTGAGCCATTGCAGGGCTGAAGGAACAGACTGCGAGCAAACAACTGACCAGCAGATATCCGAAGCGTCTCATAACGTCTCCTAAAATGACCCAGCTGCATCGCACAATGAAGAGGCACCAAGAATAAAAATTACGTTTTTAAGCTGTGGGTATCGTTATCCCAACCGTGGATCGGATTTAACGCTTTCATTCACAAGCATGTCAAGAGGGTTCTGGGAAATAGTGAAACTCTTTTGGATTTAGCTAACATCTTCCGGTCAACCATCCGATAGGGCTCTATACCGCAGGTTCGGCTTACAGTTCGCGCCGATCAGAGCGTTTCCGAGTAAGAAGTGTGATCGCCCCTTCCTTTACACATCGCCCCTCCTATTGACAACTTCTGAGTACCGACATATGGTTCTCGGGATAACGTTATACATATGAATGATGATCATCCAGAGAAGCGAACCGACGCTACTCCACTATTTGCAGGAGTCGATATTGGAGGTACGAAAACAGCCATCACAGTGTCCACGCAGCCTCCGGAGATTCTCGCGCGACGGCAGTTTCCGACGGCGCCAGAAGATGGGCCGGAGCATGCGATTGCCCTCATTATCGAGTGCATCGATCAGTTGTTGTTGACACATGGTTTGACGCCGGAGAATCTGCGTGCGATCGGCGTCAGCTGCGGCAGCCCACTGAATCCTGTCGAGGGAATCATTCAAGGGCCGCCAAACCTACCGACATGGAAAGATGTCGCAATCTGCTCCATTCTCAGGATGCGTTTCGGCGCCCCTTGCTTCCTTGAAAACGATGCGAATGCAGGTGCAATGGCCGAGTTTTTGTTCGGAGCCGGCCGGGGTACGCGAGACATGGTCTTCCTCACGATGGGGACCGGTATCGGCGCAGGATTGATCCTGGATGGCAAGCTCTACCGTGGGTCATCGATGGCTGCCGGCGAGATTGGTCATGTCCGTATCACCAGTTCGGGACCGCACGGCCACAACAAAACTGGAAGCGTGGAGGGTTGGGCCAGCGGTGCCGGCATGGCCCAGGTGGCGACCATGGAAATCCGAGCGGCGGTGGCCCGGGGTGAATCCACATCGCTTTCTGCTGCTGACGGTTTCATCAGCGCGCGCGATGTCGCGCTCGCCGCTCAAACTGGCGATGCCGTCGCCCAGGCGATCGTGGCAAAGGTGGGTGGAAAGCTTGGTGAGGCGATGGCGATTTTGATCGATCTACTGAATCCCGAATGCATTGTCGTCGCAGGTTTGGCAATGCGTCTGGGAGAATCTCTGCTGGGACCGGCGCGCACGGCTGTGCATCGGGAAGCGCTCGCCTCTTCGGCTTCGCAATGCAGGATCGTGCCCGCTCAACTCGGAGAGCAGATCGGGGATGTGGCCGCGCTGTGTGTTGCCATCAAAGGACTGGACAATGACTGAACCCGCTCATCAGGATCGTCTTTACAGGGATGCACTGGAACAAGCCGGGAAGGTTCTTGGCTCCCTGGATTCGCTCGAGCAGCAGGTACGAATTGCCGCGGGATGGTGCGTGGATGCCTTTCGCAGCGGGCACAAGCTTCTGGCCTGTGGGAATGGTGGCAGCGCATCTGAAGCGCAACACCTGGTCGGCGAAATTGTAGGCCGATATAAAAAGAACCGGCGGCCACTGCCTGCCATAGCGCTGAACTCGGACTCTACGCTCCTGACCTGTATCGGCAACGACTATAACTTCGGCGAAATCTTTTCCCGGCAGGTGGAGGGGCTAGGCAAAGCTGGAGACGTGCTGCTCGTGTTTACCACCAGCGGAAATTCCCCCAACATTTTGGCTGCTCTGGATGCCGCGCGCAAGTTGCAGATGCGTACTATAGCGTTTCTCGGCAGAGATGGCGGACAGGCTCTTTCCGCCAGCGGTTGTTCGCTACTGGTTCCGCATACAGATACAGCACGCGTGCAGGAGGGGCACAACTTCCTGATGCACGCATTGATGGACAGGATCGAAGCCGACCTGGATTTCGCGTGACTGTGGTCTGCAGGATGAAAGCCACGGAGAAAGCTGTTCGGTGATGGCAAAAGGCAAAGTTTCTCGCAGGAGCTTTCTCGTCCAGGGAGGGGCGGCCGCTATGGCCGCGCCTTCCTTCTTCTCGCAGGCCATGGCCGATGCCGGCGCGCAGCGCAGAAAGGTGCTGCACATCATCGGCCACTCTCATATCGATGCGGCATGGTTGTGGCCCTGGCGCGACGGTTCCGACGCGGTACTCGACACCTTTCGAAGCGCACTGAACCGGATGAAGGAAACTCCGGGCTTTTGCTACAGCCACTCTTCTTCGATGCATTATCGCTGGGTGCAACACGCCAATCCGCAGATGTTCGCCGAGGTACAGGATCGCGTGCGCCAGGGCCGCTGGGAAGTTGTTGGCGGCTGGGCGGTCGAGCCAGATTGCAACATACCCGCGGCGGAAAGTTTCGTTCGCCACTCTCTTTACGGCAAACAATTTTGCAAGCAGGCGCTAGGGGTCGACGTCACCATAGGCTTTAATCCTGATTCCTTTGGACATTCAGCCGGACTTCCTATCATTCTGAGAAACGCCGGATACGACTCCTACGTGTTCATGCGCCCGCAAGAGCAGGAGCAGGAAGTGCACCTGCCTCTGTTGTTCTGGTGGGAAGGTGCGGATGGTTCCCGGGTGCTTGCGCTGCGCATCTGGAGAGAATATGACGGCAAAGCCGAGAATATCCGTTCCGCAGTCGATCACTCCTTTGCTCCGGGCATGGATCATGCCGCGTTCTTTCTCGGAGTCGGAGATCATGGCGGTGCGGTTACAGCGGAGCAAATCCGCGAGGTCCTAAGAATGCAAAAGGATCCCGCTCTTCCGGAGCTGCGATGGAGCACGCTACGCGACTTTTTTGCCGCTGTCAGGAACTCTCCTTCCTTCAGATCTGTTCCTGTCGTTCACAATGAACTTCAGCATCACTCCCGGGGCTGTTACTCGGCTTACGGCGAAGGGAAATATCAGAACAGGCGCGCCGAGCGGTGGATGATCGAAGGTGAATCCATAGCTCTGGTCGCAAACCTGACGGCGAATCATCCGTATCCAGCCGAAGAATTTGTGGATGCCTGGTGGAAGATTCTCTTCTGCCAGTTTCATGACATGATGGCCGGAACCGCACTGTATGCCGATTATCAGGACGTACGCGATAGCCTGGGGTTCGCCTGCGAAACGGCGCAGACACGCAAGGTCGAGGCGCTTGAAACCATGGCGCAGCAGGTGGACACCACCAAGGTCAAGGAGAGCGCGCTTTTTCTCTTCAATCCTCTTCCCTGGACACGAAAGGCTCTCGTGGAGGTCCACGCCGAAAAGGACCCGGAAAACGCGGGCGAGATCGCGCATCTGTCCGATGAAAACGGAATTGCTATCCCCATACAATGGCGTCCGGCCGACAGTATGACCCAGTCGATGCCGCGCCTTAGTGCGTTGGTCGAGCTACCGCCAACTGGGTATAAAGTCTTCGAGCTGGCGCACGGGGAGGGACCGGCGGGCGGCACATATTCCGGCGCGTTCGCCGTATCTGAAACGGGCTTCGGCCTTTCATCCTTCAAGGCAGAGGACGGCACCGAACTATTAGCAGGCAACGTTGGCCTGGTGGCGTTGAGCGATACAGCCGATACCTGGGCCCACGACGTAAAGCAGTTTCGGCAGGAGATGGGTAGGCCGACGTTGCTTGCAGCCAGCGTGGTCGAGGATGGGCCGGTGTTGCGGGTCAGCCGGCACCGCGCATCCTGGATGGATTCAGAAATCATTCTCGACATCGCGCAGTACGCAGATGTCAATGCCGTTGAACTCCACTTCGTGATTGACTGGCGAGAACATGAGCAGATGTTGAAACTCGAAATTCCAACTGCTCTGGCGCAGCCTAGTATTTTTGCAAAGGTTCCGGGTGAGGTGCTCGAGCGTACTACCAATGGCGAAGAGGAGCCTTATCAGGATTGGGCAGCAGTGCAGGGCCGCATCGGAAACCAGGACTATACCGTCGCGGTGCTGAATGCCCAGACTTACAGCTACGACTGTTTGAATGGGCTTTTCCGCACGGTCCTCATTCGATCCGCGCCGTTTGCGCGCCACCGGCCGTGGCCGGTCACCTATAACGATACGAATGCGTGGCAGGATCAGGGCCGTCAAGAGCGCAGGTTCTGGCTGATGGGGGGCGTTGGACACTACACGAAGTTTGATCTCGATCGCCGTGCCGAGGAATTTCAAACCTCGGCGGAGTATGTGATGGATTCGGCGCATCCGGGACAGAAAGGATGGCAGCAATCTTTCCTCGAAATCCATCCCGGGAACGTCTGGTTACTTGCTGTGAAGCGAGCTGAGGCACTGCGCGATGAGAGTGTGAGGAATGGAACGATTGTGCGAATGCAGGAGCGTGCGGGAATCGCGACCACTGCAACCCTGAGGAGCGCTGCTTTGGGCCTGGATCATACCGTTGCACTCAAGCCCTGGGAGCTGAAGACGCTTCTGGTGAAAAGTTCCCCGGGCCGCCGTGCGGAGCTGGAAGAAGTTTCTCTCCTGGAAGTTTGATCGAGCTTAGCCAGCAGTCTTGCAGCAGGCGGATGACTGTGGAAGGAGGTAGACGCAATGCGGATGAGTCGCCGTAACTTTCAATTTCTCTTGCTCATGAGCGCTGGCTATCCATTAGCGGCTTGCGAAAAGCCTGTTTTCGCCCTTCCAGAAGCAGATCACGATTTGATGCAGCCTTTTGAAGCGCAGGTTCGCCGACTGCTTGCCGCGCTGGAAATGATTGGCAACCCACTGCCGCTGGATGAAGTCGCGCGGCTGAACGCAACCTTCGCCCATTCGTCCAGCGCCGAAAGCGTCTCGCTCATTGAGGCGATCCTCGACCGCCATACACTTCTCAAGGTCAATATCAACCCTGAGGCTCGCGTCACCATGACCCGTGGAGATGCCCAGGCCAATTTGGTGGAGCATGGCTGGCGCACCTTTCTGGTGAAGGTCACGAATCAGGCGGCAGATACCGCGGTCCTGCGCATCACGTCTCCGCAAGCTGGTCCCATGGGCAGACCATCGGGAAACGACATCGAAGCCGTCGAGGATTTCACCATCGGCGCAGTGGATGCGGTTGAAGCACGGGAGCGCTGGATTGCGCTGGATAACTGGACAAAGCAGCCGCTGCAAGCTGCCTTGTCGGGACTCGCGATCGAATACCGCGTGCTGCAGATCTACAGTCGCGATCGAGGAAAGCGTGAGGCGACACTGCTGGCCGTCGCAGGACCCGGCGAACAGGACCTCGATTACGCGAGCACAGTGCCGGTGCTGTTTGAGTGCGCTCCTGCAAATGCAATCCGGGTCCGTGTACAGGACGAATCGCACGACGTTGCCGTCGCATCGCTCCTCATCACTGACAAGCTTGGCCGTGTTTATCCCGCGCAAACCAAACGCGCACTGCCAGATCTCTGGTTTCAGCCGCAGATTTACCGCAAAAATGGAGAGACCATTGAGTTACCCGATGGAGCCTATGCCATCGAATATGGACGCGGACCGGAGTATCGCCGGAAACAGATTTCCATTGAAGTGTCCGCGGGAGAGCCGGCTTCGATATCGCTTCCTCTTGAGCGATGGGTCCATCCCGATACATGGCACTATTACTCCGGCGATAGCCATATCCATGCGGCGGGGTGCTCGCATTACGAAAGCCCGTCAGAAGGGGTGACGCCCGAGGTTATGCAACGGCAGTCCGAAGGCGAGGCGCTGGATGTGGGTGCTGTCTTAACCTGGGCACCCGGATGGCGCCATCAAAGCCAGTTTTTCAGTGGACACGTCTTCCGCTCCGGAGATTCTTCTGCCGAGCGATCCATGCTCCGGTATGACGTCGAAGTCTCAGGATTCCCCTCCAGCCACTGCGGGCACCTCGTGCTGCTGCGTCTGCACCAAGACACTTATCCCGGAACTAAGGCGATCAATGAGTGGCCAAGTTGGAACCTTCCTATCCTTCAATGGGCGAAGGCTCAGGGCGCAGTTGCCGGATACGCTCACTCCGGCTGGGGCATGGCCGTGGACAGCACCGACCTTCCAAACTACCTGATTCCCGCTTTTGATAGCTGCGGGGCCAACGAGTGCATCATCGATATAACGCACGATGGCATAATCCATTTTCTTTCCGGTTGTGATACCTGGCCGTTCGTTGAGTTGAACACTTGGTATCACTTGTTGAACTGCGGCTTCACGATTGTGTTCGCTGGAGAAACCGACTTCCCCTGCATCACCGATAGGTGCACCGGTGGAGGCCGGTCCTATGTTCGATTGAATGCTCCTCCCGCCGGAGATGCCGGATACAGCGACTGGGTACAGACTGGAATGGTCGAAGGCCATTCCTACTTCGGCGATGGAAGGAGTCATATCTTCGATTTCAAGATCGAGGGAGCGAATTCCGGAGCGAGCGGAGACCACATTCAGCTCGGCGAACCATCTAGCCTGCACCTTGTTGCGCATGTCTGTGCACTGCTGGAAGAAGCTATCTCCGGCGCATCGTTAAAGATCCAGAATGCATCTCCCTATGAAAAGCCTTATTGGCATTTGGAGCGTTCGAGGATCGGAAAAACGAATAAGGTCTCTGTGGATCTGATCGTAAATGGCAACGCAGTTCAGAGCGCAGAGATCGTCGCCGACGGCAAAACAACACCCGTGAGCTTTGATATCCACCTGGAGCGGAGCAGTTGGGTGGCATTGCGCATCTATCCCTCGTGCCACACTAATCCGATTTATGTGCATGTTGCCGGAAAGCCGGTGCGAGCCTCAAAAAGAAGCGCTGAGTGGTGCCGGAGGGCCGTGGATGCCTGCTGGCAGCAAGAATCTTTGAGGATCCGGCCATCGGAGCTGAACGCAGCGCAGCAAGCGTATGATCACGCCCGTTCTACGTACAATCAGATCGTGTCAGAGTGTGCCACCTGATCGTCATTGCTCGTATTTGTTGGACGAGGTGGATTCCGACTGCGATTCTGGGGTTACCATCGGAGTTGATCCGGATGGGCGTCATGAGAAACACGACCGTGCAGCAAATCTCTGCAGGCACAACCGCGGAAGCCGCGCCTAGATTTCGTTTTCTCATCTGGCTTGCCGGTGCAGTGGTCGGTTTTTCGACGTTCTGTCTGGCGCAACAGCCACAGAACGCTCTGGTGCAACAGGCCGTGCAACTCGAACAGAACGGAAACTTCGAAGAGGCGGAACAGCTCCGGGCGCAGCTTGCTGCTAGCCATCCGGCGGAATTCTCCGCGCAAGCTAATCTCGGCCTGGCTCTTTCGCGTCTTCATCGATACAGGGAGGCAGCCTCCGCCTACCGAAAGGCGTTGCGGTTGAGCCCCCATCGGCCCGAGATTCAGTTCAACCTGGGATTGGCGGAATTCAAGCAAGGACACTTCGCCGAAGCGGCACAGGCTTTCCGCGCCTCTGCTACCGCGACCACCGTGCCGCAGTCGCAGATCGAAACCCTTCTGGGATTGAGCTACTACGGCCAGCATTCCTATGCCCAGGCAATCTCGCCGCTCACCATGGCCAGCAACAGCGATCCAGAAAATCCCGAGTTGCATTACGTGCTGGCGGAAAGCTGCCTGCACAGCGGGAAGGCTGATTGTGCAATGCGTGAATCCAGGCGGATATTAGAACTAAAACCCGATTCCGCGGAAGCGCATATGTTGCTAGGCGAAGCTTTCGACGGAGAGCAGCAGACCGAAGAGGCAATCGCCGAGTTCTCCGCCGCCGAGGCCGCAAACCCGGCGCAACCGAATGTCCACTTCGGCCTGGGATATCTCTATTGGAAAAAGCAGCAATACGAAGACGCGTCGCGCGAGTTCCAACTGGAACTGCAACATGATCCGGATAATGCGCAATCGTATACCTATCTCGGCGACATGGCGTATCGGAACAGCGACGATGGCAACGCGGAACAAAATCTGAAAAGAGCGATCAGCCTGCAGCCCAATATCCGACTCGCGTATTTCGACTTGGGCTGCCTGTATGTCAGGGAACGGCAGAACGACAATGCTATCGCTGCCCTGCAGAAGGCCAAGAAACTGGACCCCTCGCAACCCGATGCCTATTATCGGCTCGGCCGAATCTATATGCAGTTGGGAGAGAAGGAGAAGGCCAATCAGGAATTCGCCAAGACCAAAATGCTGCACCAAAAGGTTACGGACTCAGTTGTACAGAAGATCTCCGGCGGCCAGCCGCCCACGCAGGATTAACTGGTAGCCCAGGCAGACGTTCGTAGACGCATGCGCATCATCCGCAGTAACTATAACCGGCGCGAGTTCCTGCTCTTGTCCGCGGCTGCGTCCGCAGATGCAATGGCACAGGCGATTGCAAGTCGTAATGTCGAGCCGCAGCCGCGAGGCAAGCCATCGGGAATGCCGGTACTTGAATACTTCACTGATGTGGCTGCCGAAGCCGGACTTACCGCTCCGATCATTTATGGCGGTGTCGATCATAAGGACTTTATTTTCGAAACCGTGGGATGCGGGGTCGCCTTCTTTGATTTTGATAATGACGGGTGGATCGACATTCTCGTACTTTGCGGAACTCGGAACGAGTCTGTGTCCGGCGCGAGCAACCGGCTCTACAAGAACAATAGAAATGGGACTTTCACCGATGTGACCGAACACGCCGGATTGCATCGCACTGGATGGGCCAGCTCCGTCACGATCGGTGATTACAACAACGATGGTAATGAAGATATCTTCATTACCTACTACGGCCAGAATGTTCTCTACAGGAACAATGGAAACGGGACTTTCACTGATGTCACCGAGGCTGCCGGCCTCGCATATCAAGGCGAGCCGCGCTGGGGTTCAGGCTGCACCTTTCTCGACTACGACCGCGATGGGCATCTCGACTTATTCATTGCCAATTATCTCCATGTGGACCGGAAGAGAATCCCCAAGCCAGGCAGCAATCCACTCTGCAACTTCAAGAATGTGCCGGTAAATTGCGGTCCTAACGGCCTGCCCTTGGCGCGCAACTATCTTTACCGGAACCTCGGCAACGGAACCTTTGCTGATGTAACCGCAGCCAGCGGCATCTCCAAAACCACGGCTACCTATGCCATGACCTGCGTCGCCGCGGATCTAAATGGGGATGGATGGACAGACCTTTATGTCGCATCCGATTCCACCCCGAGCCTGCTATTTATGAATCATCATGACGGGACGTTTCGCGAGGAAGGAATCGCGCGAGGAGTTGCGTACAGCGAAGATGGAATGGAACAGGCCGGCATGGGCGTTGGTATCGGCGACTATAACTGCGATGGATACCTTGATCTGTTCAAAACCCATTTCTATGGAGATACAGACGCACTCTACCGGAATGACGGCACCGGGATGTTTACCGATACGACATTGGAGGCAAAGATCGGAGTTGAGACGCGTTACGTTCAATGGGGTACTGGATTTGCCGATCTCGACAATAATGGTTGGCCTGACATTTTTGTCGTTACCGGATCGGTATATCCGGAGGTGGAAGCGCGCCTGCCGCAATATCCGTTGAAGACTCCACGACTTATCTTCCGCAATCTGGGCGATGGAAAGTTCGAGGAGTTGATGGAAGGGGCCGGACCCGGCGTTAGTGCTGCGCATTGCAGCCGTGGATGCGCATTCGGCGATTTTGACAATGATGGAGACGTCGATATTGTGATCGTTAACCTGAATGAACCACCTTCCTTGCTGCGAAACGACTTGAAGGGAAACCACAACTGGCTCAAGGTTCTTCTGGTCGGCACCCGTTCCAATCGGAGCGCCATCGGCTCTCGCGTCATTGCCAGATACGGCGGCAGGAAGCAGGCGCAAAGCGTGACGGCGCAGTCCAGTTTCTATTCGGTCAATGATCGAAGGTTGCATTTCGGCTTGGGCGAATCTCTGTCCGCCGATCTTGAAATTCACTGGACAAGCGGTGGAGTCGAAAAAATCGCCAACATCGAAGCACGGCGGCTGGTCGTCATCCAGGAAGGAAGGGGAGTGATCAAGTCGGAAAAATGGCCTGCAAAGGAAGCGCCTGATGCACGCTGAGCCTGTTGTGCAGAGGCATTCAAAACACCTCCTTTGACCGTACTAGTGCTGTGGGATATCGTTAACCAAATCCAGGCGCCGACGGCGCTGTTCACGCTTCTATCAGCGCCATGCCACCACGAATCGGAGTAGACAATGTCGGCAGAATCTAGCAGCTTGAATCGGCCCCTGCTGACGATTGCACTTATCGCCTCCCTGGGCGGCCTCCTTTTCGGATTTGACACCGCCGTGATCGCCGGAACTACCGGCGCCCTGACGTTGCACTTCCATCTCACGCCTGCGCTGCTGGGCGTCACCGTTTCCAGCGCGTTATGGGGGACCGTTCTTGGGGCCGCGATGGGCGGCGTCGTGAGCAACCGTTTCGGAAGGCGCGCAAGCCTTCGCGGCCTGGGATTGCTCTACGTGATTTCGGCTATTGGTTGCGCTTTCGCATGGGGTTGGATTCCACTGCTCGTCTCCCGCATTCTCAGCGGCATCGCCGTTGGAGGTTCCTCTGTTATCAGTCCAACTTACATTGCGGAGATCTCTCCACCTGCATGGCGGGGGCGGTTGGTGGGCTCATTCCAGTTCAATGTAGTTTTCGGAATCCTGCTCGCCTATCTTTCCAACTATGTCGTCGGCCAGCTGGTGCAAAATGCGATGGCGTGGCGCTGGATGTTCGCTGTAGCCGCATTTCCGGCATTGTTTTTCTGGCTGGCCCTTTTCTTCATCCCAGAAAGTCCGCGCTGGCTGATCCAGAAGGGGCGCGCCGCCGAAGCGCTTCGAGTGCTTGCTCGCATCGGAGACGCTGACCCGCAACAGGACCTGTCAGACATTCAGAGTTCACTGGAACAAACGCAAGGCTCCGATAAGGAACGGCTTTTCCAGTGGCGCTACCGTCTGCCGATCTTCCTTGCAATCTCCATCGGGATGTTCAACCAGCTCTCCGGAATCAACGCGATTCTCTATTACTTGAATGGCATCTTCCAGAGCGCCGGTTTCGATCAGGTATCCAGCAGCCTGCAAGCTGTGTTCATCGGGTTGACGAACCTTGTGGCCGTTACCATTGCGCTCACAGTGATCGATCGCCTGGGAAGGCGTAGGCTGCTTCTAGTCGGATCCGTCGGAACGGCCCTATGTCTCGCCGGCGTCGCAACGATATTCAAGCTGCATGCCGGACAGGGTGCCCTCGTCTGGTTCTTGATCGGCTTCGTCGGCTTCTTTTCCTTTTCGCAGGGCGCGGTCATTTGGGTGTACATCAGCGAGGTATTTCCGAACAGCGTTCGCGCCAAAGGGCAAAGTCTAGGAAGTTTCACTCACTGGAGCATGAACGCTCTGGTATCAATACTGTTCCCGATCGTGGCAGCTACCTGGATATCGGCGCCCTTCTTCTTCTTTGCGGGCATGATGGTACTGCAGTTCGTCGTAGTGCTCGCATGGTATCCGGAAACGCGAGGGGTACGTCTGGAGGCGATGGAGGATGCTATGCGCATGCACGCCTGAGAACTATGACGTTCTGAACCGGGATTATATCGATCGAAAAGGTTTTAGCAACCGCAGGACTTCCGAATTACCAATTGCGTAGTCAAGGTCACCTTGGAAGTCTCCGCCTGAGTCGTGGCCTTCAGCCGTTCCAACATCATGTGTGCCGCCTTTTGACCAAGGTCGCTCACAGGTTGTTGCACTACGGTGATCGTGGGAGACATCAGGGTTGCGGCGCTGAAGTCGTCGAAGCAGATGAACGCGATCTCTTCGGGAATTGCAATATGGCGCTGCTGGATATATCGGAGCACGTCTATGCCGACGTGGTTGCTGGCGGCGAAAATAGCCGTCGGCGTGGGTTTGGACTCCAACGCGACCGCAACTTGATCAGCCACAGTGCCCGTCATCTTACCCACCAGGCATACCCTTGCAGGTAATTTCGCATCGCGCATCGCCCGTGAATATCCCAGCACTCGTTCCTTCTTAGTGTAGATGCGCTCGTCATCCGCTACGCACAAGATCTCCCGGTGCCCATGGGCGATAAGGTGGCGGGTCGCGCCGAACGATGCCTCCAGGTTATCGACGGTGAGAGTGTCGGAGTCGACGTGCTCGATGGGGCGATCAATCGCGACCACCGGAACTCCGGCCTGCTGCGCCGCGGAGAAATGATCGTTCTGCGATCCGATCGGCACGACTAATAAACCTGCAACGCGCCGCTGGACCATAAGCGCTGTTTCCTGGCGCTCCAACTGTTCGCGGTGGTTGGACGCCGCCATCAAGGTCATATAGCCGCCGTCCCAAGCCGCCTCTTGAATAGCGCTGCAACATGCGGAAAAGAATGGATCGGCCAGATCGGGCACGATCAAGCCCAAAACGCTGCCTCGATTCCCTTTTAAGATTCGAGCTGCTTCATTGGGCACATAGCCGATTCTTTCAATCGCGGCGCGGACTCTACGTTCCACGTCGGGTGAAACGCGCCGGGTGCCATTGACGACGCGCGAGACGGACATGACTCCTACTCCGGCCACCTTGGCTACATCGGCAAGCGTAGGCATGTATTCAGAGTATCGCCTTGCCCGCTTACTGTCACCGATATGTCATCGAGCTTGTTATAGATATTCTTCGGTCAGCGCTAAGGCTCCCCACAAGACGCTTTCACCGGTCAGTTGCGCCGGAACGACGTCGACTCTCGCTTTGGACCACGGTGGCATCTGCCGAGCGAGTTCCTCTCTCAGGGGAATGAAGAGCCGATCGCCCGCATTGCTGATCCCACCACCAATCACGATGCGCGCAGGATTAAGAAACATGAGGCAGTTTTTCAAACCTTGCGCAAGATATCCGACATAGCGCGCGATAAATTCCGGATCAACAAAGAGCTCATGTGCCGGACGGCCATAGTCCCGTTCCATCCACAATCCGCTGCACATTCTCTCCAAGCATCCAGACGACCCGCATAGGCATGCCGGACCGGAGGGAACAACTGTATGGTGCCCCAACTCACATGCGTAGGAGTCGGCTCCGCGGAACAATCCGAAGTCCGTGAGCAAGCCGCCTCCGATTCCGGTGGAAAGGGTAATGTAAAAAAGTGGGCGGAAACCGTTGCCAGCGCCATATCGCCCTTCGCCCAGTGCGCCGGCCATGCTATCGCGATCCATGATAGTGGGAACATGAAACCGCGATACTACCTCCTCGACCAAACCAAATCCTTCCCATCCTCCAACATGGGTCGAGGTAATCACCTTCTGCGCAGCAAAATCCACAGGACCGCCGAATCCGATCCCGCACGCGTCAACAGTGCAGCCGGATCCTAGCCGTGAAACCATTTCCTCCATCCGGTCAAGCATCCACCCGGGGCCTGCAGAACGACTCGTCGGCTGGGTAAGTGTTCCCTTTAACTCACATCCATGAAAAATTCCAACGCTAAAGTTTGTTCCACCTATGTCGATAGCTAAGACGGTTTTCACATCCACACCATAGCATGGGTGTTTAGTCCAAGAGCTAGTCCACACTTTTAGCTCTGTTCGTCTTTTTTTCTACCGGTACCCGCTTTTCACGACGGAGGCACAAATCGAAAGCACGGCCCGGCAACTGCAACCACACGCTGGGGGTACTCAGCTATTTGCAACTTGTGCCTGCAAGGACGTTGGAGACGCGGAGAGCCATTGGACGGTGATGCATCGAACGATCTTCGGTCGAAGCTACGACGATCATTGGCAACGTCAGTACCGTCTCAGTGGCAGTTAGCTCATCCTCAGTTACGCTGCCGTTTCCGCCCAGGGGTCGATGACGATTTTGGTGACAGACTCTTTCTTGTCTCGCCACACTTCATACATTCGAGGCGCTTCTTCCAATGTGATCCTATGGGAGATGATGTAAGTCGGATCGATCTGCCCGCTCTCAATGCGGTCGAGAAGCGGCTTCATATAATTGTGCATGTTGGTCTGACCCATTTTCATGGTGATGCCCTTGCCGAAGGCCGCACCGAACGGCACCTTATCGAGCAGGCCACCGTATACGCCGGGGATGGACACCGTGCCGCCTTTTCGAACCGCCTGAATTGCTTGACGCAAGACACTTGGGCGATCTGTCTCGAGCATGATGGCGGTTTTGATCCTATCGTAGAAACCCTGCAGCTCCCTGGAGTGAGATTCCAAACCAACCGCATCGATGCACGCATCCGGGCCGACACCTCCGGTCAGATCCTTGAGTGCAGTCAGGACGCTTACGTCCTCTTCGCCGAAGTCGACGGTGACGGCGCCGATTGATCGGGCCATCTCCAACCGTTCCGGAAGCCGATCGATCGCGATGACCCGCCCAGCGCCCAGCATGAAGGCGCTTGCGATGGCGAATTGCCCGACCGGCCCAGCTCCCCATACTGCGACAATGTCGCCCTCTTCGATCTGGGCGTTCTCAGCGGCCATGTAACCGGTCGGGAAAATGTCGGAGAGGAAAAGTACCTTCTCGTCCGGCAGATCGCTTTCGATCTTCAATGGCCCCACATTGGCGAAGGGGACGCGCACATATTGCGCTTGCCCGCCGGCATAGCCGCCCATCATGTGCGAATAACCGAACAATGCGGAACCCGAATATCCATACGCGGCTTCCATCAGGTGGGCGTTCGGATTTGAGTTGTCGCAGGCTGCCCATAATTTCTTCTGGCAGAAGAGGCAATTCCCACAGGCGATAGTGAACGGAACAACGACGCGATCGCCGCGCTTCAGATTAGTGACTTCTTTCCCGACCTCCTCAACGATACCCATGAACTCATGGCCGAGGATATCTCCTGCCTCCATAGTAGGTATGAAGCCATCGAACAGATGTAAGTCGGAACCGCAAATGGCGGTTCGTGTCACTTTAAGGATCGCGTCGTGCGGGTTGAGCAAAACCGGATCCGCCACATTCAATGTCTCAACTTTGCTGGTTCCCATCCAACATACTGCCTTCATATTCAACCTCGCGCACACACGTTAACTGGCTTTTGACCTGACACCGGACGGCGTTGCGACCTTTTCGCCGTAGACCGACGCCTTGGAATCTCCGACCAATCCGCGAGGGCCATGCGGCTGGCCTTGAATCCGCGGAATCTCGCCGGTTTCGGCAAGAGCTTTGAAGTGACGGAGGTTTTCAATGACGGACTGTTTCGGGTTTCGACCCGTTAAGGTTTCCCAGGCGCTTGCGAGCTTGCTCATCTTGAACGCCTGGAGAACGGTGACCATTGTGCCGCGGTCCGCCGTCGCGGGCTCGAAGATCACTTCACCGGCGTTGTCGGAGTCTCCGCCGACGGCACGCCACGTGATTCGTTTTCCCGGCTCGTCGTTCAGAACTTCTGAGTCCCACTCGATCCGCTTGTCCTTCACTTGCATGACCCAGTGCGAGGTGCGCTCTCCGGTTCGCGTTACAGAGACGATCTGCTCTTGCCATCGGGGCACAGACTCCACGTCGCGCCACATGCGGTAAAGCTGTTCAGCAGGAGCGTTGATCAGCGCGCTGGTGCGGACCCATATTTTTCCGTCATCATCCTTTGGAGGCGGCGCATACCGTCCATCGACGATGGTGGATGCTTCGCTCTGCCTCGGCAATACTTCGGCATTTGGCTTATCATTCAGCGCATTCATACAGGCACTCTTTTCGAATATGGTTGTTAGCTCGCCTTGTCCTGTAGCGGTTTGGCCATCTTCTCGTGCATGGCCCCTTTCACCGCACCGGGAGTGACATTCGACAACATTCCCTCGATCTTGGTTTTTGCCGAGGCCGAGTACACATGATCTTTACCTGCAAAAAGAGCATCGAGTCCCTGACGCGCCACGTCGTCTGGCTGACTCTCGGACTTCCCTTCCCTGCCGACCTTCGTGTCGTCCATGCCCGCGCGATGGAAGAATTCCGTATCGGTTGGACCCGGTTGCAACGCGGTGACGGTAATATTCGAATCTCGCAGTTCGTAGTTCAGGCTGTGTGCAAATGAGAGGACGAACGCCTTGGTGGCTGCATATACAGCCTCACGTGGTGCAACCATCTCGCCTGCGATCGATGCGGTGAAAAGGATCTTTCCCGATCCCTGGTCGCGCATGCACTGCACCACATACTTAGCCAGCTGAATTGTCCCGGAGCAGTTCAGATTGACCATGTTCAGTTCTTGATCCAGGTCGGTCTCGTAGAAGAGCCCTCCGACCCCCACGCCGGCGTTTATGCAGGCAACGTCGAGCGTTGAACCCATAGACTCGACTCGGGACCACAATTGGTCGATCCCCTCTCTCGTCGCCAGATCTGCTTGAACCGGCACGACCGAAACACCGGTCCCGCTCAACTCCTGACTCGCCTCATCCAGGCGGACGCCTGCCGAAGAAATCACCAGATCGTAACCGCGTCCCGCTAATTCTTTAGCAAGCGACAATCCAATTCCGCTGGACGCCCCTGTAACCAATGCCAGACCTGTCGCCATTCATGGACCTCCGTTTATGTCTTCTGACTAGGATGCAACGCATGACGAATGTGATCGGCGCCAACAGAAAGAACGTGCCACTCCCGGCGGCATTTGTTGGCGATGCGAAACGATGCTCACTGGATGTAGGCTCTGAGGTCGGGGATTGTTAGCTACCTGACAGATCCCTGGGAGAAGACTTAGTGCTCACAGATGAGGACTGCATGAGGTTGGCCATTGCGCAGGCTCGCGAAGGTCTTGTAAAAGAAGGCGGCGGGGAAGTCGGATGCGTCATCGTGAGAGACTGGATTGTTCTACAGCTTGCGCATAATGAGGTCGAGCGAAGAAATGACCCCACCGCCCACGCAGAGATGGTGGCGATCCGCGATCTATGCGCCAGGTTCGGAGTGGCTGAACTGAAGGGATGCACCCTCTATTGCACTTTGCAGCCCTGCGGTATGTGTTCTTTAGCGTGCGTATGGGCGGGGATCAGCCGGATCGTATACGGTGCCACGCGAACGGCGGTTAACTCTGTCTACTTCGAGACGCGCCACGCAAACACGGCCGACTTCATACGGGATTGTTTTCGTAACGATCTGGAGATCCGGGGCGGTGTTCTCGAGGTGGAGTGCAGCTCTTTCTACGCAAAACCGGAAGAGCGGGCGGCCAACAAGGAGACGGCTGCCCATCAACCCACCGAGTGATTCCGAGATGCTCTGGTTTTCATTTTGCGTTCCTGGGATCCTGAAAGCAGCGCGAAACTGGCAAGCGGAGTATTACTGAGCCGGCCTTGTCTACCATCCCATGAAAAGCTGTAGCAGCGCCGTGAACAACAGAGAGCCGTGACTTTCCCATCCGCGGCCTTGGCCTGAGCGGCGACACCTCATGCACCGACCACATCATCGCCTAGAAGGTGCGCCACGAACTTCATCTCGACGCGGTGCCGATGGGTCCCAGTCGGGGCATAACGACAATATGATCCTTGACCGGCAAAACTGCAGCAGCCGAAGCGGCTTCAGCCATCCGTCCTGCAAAGGCGGAACGGTTTCCGACGGCATCATTCGTGACCTGTCGAAGGAGTTTCCTAAGGGGTTCGAGACAACGGTTAGATCCAGATCTTACTGGCATCCTCTAATCTTCTAAGTGGACTTGATTGCTGCCTTCCCGTGCCCTTTCGATATGGCTCGGAGGTTAAGCAACTCTGAAGGAGTGATAGCGGCATCTGTCATAGTTCGCATGTGTTCAATCGCTTGTCTGTGTTCCCGCGCAGTCATCGATGCCGAGCAATCTGACGGAACGAACAGGTTGAAGTTGCGCATCTTGGCATCGTGAGCTGTACAAACAACGCAGCTGTTCGTAGCCAGACCGCACAAAATCAATGACGATGCGCCGAGGTATGCCAACAGGATCTCAAGGGGCGTCTGGTAGAACGCCGAATGTCTCGGCTTGAGTACGAAGTAGTCGTCCTTGTCGGGCCGAATCTGCTCTACGAACTGCCTTCCGGGCGCCTGGGGACGGAGGCTATAAGTGAGCAACTGTGCCAAATCGGACCGCCACTGGCCAAAGTTGTCGTTGACGTAAATGACCGGCATTCCAGCGGCGCGAGCACGCTCCTTCAGACGAGCTATCCGCGGAGCTGTGGGCAGCGCCTGTGCAAGCATCTTTTCGCCGCCCGGATATTCGAAATGGTTGATTACGTCTATCAGCAGAAGAATCGCTGAAGATTGACGTGAAGGTCCGCGTTTCGTCATCCATCCCGCTCCATCTACTTGAACGACATGCTCACGAGCTTCATCGATCTGATGCCAAAGCTGATCGATCAAACTCCGTGAAAAGGCGCTGGGGATTGCGAAAGACCTTACGCAATCCGACTAGTCCACCTCAACAACCATAAGGTTGCAAAAGCAGCTCTGCGATCTGTGAAGGTGTGCTTCCGGTCTGTCGGGCTAGTTGACTTCGCAAGCTTTTGAAAGCTCCCGCACTGTTTCAACCCTCACATTGCTTCGCAAAACCACAGATAGCTGCCCTTCGTATGACGATTGTGCGGGCTGATGTGTTGTACTCTGATGAACCATCTGTCCAAGCGTAGCCTCTACCTCCGACCAACGCTCGCGCCTCAAAAGAACTTTACAAATTGACGGAATCAGGATTCAGTCCGTTGCGGATTTTGTAATCCGGCCATCCGGCGATTATGTCTTTTGGCTGACGATCGGCCTTACCTGCATTGACCCCGCCAACCTGCTTTTGCTTCGTTGTTGAATGAGCCTAGCTTTTCAGGCGATCGAAGTCAGCAAAGCAACATGCCCTCAGCGGATGCATTCAAATTAGCAAACAGGGTGGATTGACAGGTTCCCATCGTGTTGCATTCATTTCAAGTCAGGACAAGACACATACCATGAGTTCCTCGGGGAGTTCTATCTCGCGTCGTAACGTAGTAACTCGTCTTGGCGCAGGCATTGCTGGCACAGCGCTCGCGGCCGGAGTTCCAAGAGTAGAAGCACAGGCAGCGAGCGGCGGCCCCACTGCTGCGGCGCCTTTCGTCGATCCTACTTCGAAATATCCGAAGCCACCGTACCCGGGGCAGTCGCAGCCATGGCCTGGTCTTGCCAGCAAGATGAATCCTCGTCCCGATCATGGCGAAACGAGTTACAAGGGTTCCGGTCGCCTGAGGGGTCGAAAGGCGCTTATCACGGGCGGAGACTCCGGGATGGGACGCGCTGCAGCCATCGCATATGCGCGCGAGGGAGGCGATGTCGCGATCAGTTACTACCCGACGGAAGAAGATGATGCTCGTGAGGTAATCCAGCTCATCAAGGCCGCAGGCCAGAAGGCAATCCCAATCCCTGGAGATCTGAGAGAGGAAAGCTACTGCAAGGAGCTTGTCGCGAAAGCGGTCGACGGACTTGGCGGGCTCGACATCGTAGTTTCGAACGCTGGCCGGCAGCAACAATGCGACGATATCCTCAAGCTCACGACCGAGGCCTTCGATGCGACCATGAAGACTAACATCTATGCCCCTTTCTGGATTATCAAAGCAGCGGTGCCTCACCTGCGTCCGGGTTCCTGCATCATTGCCACGACATCCGAACAGGCCTATGACCCGGCCAAAAATTTGTACGACTATGCGCAGACCAAGGCCGCGACTATGAACTATGTCAAGTCGCTTGCCAAGCAGCTAGGTCCCAAGGGTATCCGCGTAAACGGCGTGGCACCAGGGCCTATCTGGACCCCGCTGCAGGTGTCAGGCGGTGCGACTCAGGAACATTTGATCCATTTTGGTGAGGATTATCCTTTGCGCCGGGCGGGACAGCCCGCGGAACTTGCGAGCATCTACGTGCAACTCGCCGCCAACGATGCTAGCTATACGACGGGAAACATCTATGGGGCAGGGGGCGGCAAGGGACAACCATAAGGCTTCTCCGCCGCAAGCCGACTCGTTTTCCTTGCGGTCAATGGCTTCCACGGTTCCCGGATAGCGATGGATATCTGTCGAAGGACTTGCCGGGAGGCGTTGCATGTCCTCCAAGACAATCCGGCCCGGACGTAAAGGCTAGCTGACGGAAACCCACAGTCGGAGCGATTGCTGCCCGACCGCTGAACTCATCGCAAATGCCCACGAGCTTATATCGATAGCTTCAAAGCACTTCCGTGAACCTCAGTGGTCGCAGCAGCGATACCGTTGGTGCCAAACTGACAAAACGCGTGCTGAGATTCTCACAAGCTGATTACTTTGCGGTATTCCGATGCGGCAGTTCGTGCCGCATACGTGGATCAATGATCGATATACGCAGAGAGTTGCGCCAGAGGCGTTACAATCAATCACCAGAGCGGGAGTAGCTCAATGGTAGAGTAGCGGCTTCCCAAGCCGTTGGTTGCGGGTTCGATCCCCGTCTCCCGCTCCACTTTTTGCCCATCCGATTTAGCGGTGGCCGATGCAACATCCAGTTGCGCCAGTGCGAGACATTCGGGCTGCTTCTTTCATTGCGATACGAGCTATGGTTGGAGCATGAAGATGCTCCAAGCGCTCCTCGCATGGTTTGCTTTTGCGATCGCCTGTTCCGCACAGACTGCACCGCACCATGTTCCCTCGAACGAAATCGCGCCGAACGGCATTCTCGATCCGAGCACGATGCCGGGCGCGGACATTGGGGCAAAGGTGAACGCAGCCATCGCGACGATGCCCGAAGGCGGCGGCACGGTGCGCATTCCTGCAGGTGCATACAGCTTCTCGACGACCATCAAACTGACGCGAGCCGGCCAGCACCTGGTCTGCGATCCTGGAGCGACGCTGCGCTATACCGGCCATGGCGATGCGATTCTGGTGGATCCTTCGGCCTTGGTAGGACTCGATATCGATGGGAAGGGCAGGTGTTCGCTGGTGGGCACAGCCGCGGCGCGGAATGGAATTCATCTGCTGCCTGGCAACATGTTCGCGATCCGCGGCCTGCGTCTCTCCGGCTTCAGCAAAGGCAATGCCATCGCGCTGAGCGGAGCAAACAATGTGCAGATTGTCGGGAACTGGATTTACAACAACCAGCATGGCATCGATATGGTGACAATTCCCCATTACGCGCCAAATGCCGTGCACGTTGCGAATAATGAAATCTCCAACAATGACTGGGGCGTCTACAGCCACAATGGTCATGTGATGGCCTCGCGTGCGCTCGCGAATGTCTACCGCGACAATGTGCTTGAAGGAAACCGTACCGGCGACCTTTTTCTGGGATGGGACGCGCACACGCTGGTGGAGGGCAACTACTTTGAATCCGGCGGCGTCGCTATTGCCGTGGGCACGGGCGGCGACAAGGTGTACGACGTCCATCTCGTAGGGAATTACTTCACGGTCAACGGCACGGCCGGATATCGATCGGAGATCGAGTTGGGTGACGGCTCGGGGTTCTTCATCGAAGGCAACTACGAGGAAGGCCCGGCGAAGAAGGGTGCCGGAACGGATTGCGCGGTCAACGTGGTTCCGTCAGTGCGCGGGGGCGCCAGCAGTGTCCTACTACGCAACGCGTTTTCGCGCGTGAGCGAAGGAGCCATCAGCGCGCATGAATTCTGCTACGAGGGCAGCCCGAAGATCCCGCCCGGGGTGCTCGGCGCGTGGCGCATGGCCGGCGATGTTTCCGTTGATGGCAGCATTCACGCGAAGAATGTTCAGCTCAACGGGCCGCTGGAGTTGGGCCAAGGGTCGGTGGCTTCGACGGATTCCTCCATCAAAGTGAACGATGCCTGTTCAAGCGAAGGGATGCTGCTGATCTCAAGACCGGCCAACCAGCCGGCGCGGCTGTTTTTCTGCAGCGGCTTTCACTGGCAACCCGTTATTCTGCCGCGTCGGTGACGGGCGGCAGCTTAAATCATGTAGTTCAGGTGCATGAGCAGCACGAGCATCGCGATCAGCAGCAGCCCCGCGCATGGCGTATAGCCCCATCGCAGGCTGTATGGCCAGCGCGGGAAGCTGGCAGCGGCTAGCAGCAGCGGCACCAGCCAAAGTGCAACGATCATGCAGTCGCCTTCTTCCCGTTGCGGCGTGGGCCGCTTTCGATCTTTCGGGACGCGAGCTGGCGCGCACGGGCGAAGATGTCGAGAAACATCTCCCGCGTGAGGCGTCCGGTATTAGTGTTCTGCAAGGACGGATGATAGCTGCCCACGACGGGGACGCCGTCCGGCATCTCGTACTCGACGCCGTGACGAAATGGATAGTCCGTTGCGCGCACCGCATGACCCTTGCGCCGGAGATGCTGCAGGTATCCGTTCCACGCGATGTGCCCCAGGCAGACGACGACGCGCAGCCGGGTGAGCAGGGCGATTTCCTCGTCGAGCCAGCCTGCGCAGTTCGCCAGTTCGCCGGGTCTGGGTTTGTTATCCGGCGGAGCGCAGCGAACGACCGAGGTGATCCACAGATCGCGCAGGCGCATGCCGTCGTCGCGGCTGCGGGCGGCGGGCTGAGAGGCAAAGCCTGCCTCATGGAGCACGGGATAGAGAAAGTCGCCGGAGCCATCGCCGGTGAAGGGGCGCCCGGTGCGGTTCGAACCGTGAGCCCCCGGCGCGAGGCCCAGAATAAGGACACGGGCTGCCGGATCGCCAAAGCCCGGTACAGGACGGCCCCAATAGGTCTCATCGCGATAGGCGCGACGGCGGGTGCGGGCCACCTCGGCGCACCAGGCGCGGAGACGCGGGCAGCGCTCGCAGGCGATGATGCGCGCATTCAGCGCGTCCATCGCCGAGGCGGCCGGACGCGCCGCCGGTTCGGCGGGCTGGCCGGGCGATCCCAGGAGGGTCGATTCGAGTGAATCAGGCATGGAAGGCGAACTACCGATATTCTAGAAGGCGCGTCAGGAGACGATGGGCGATTGGTTAGGGGTCGTCCTCGAAATCCGGTAGATGGAACCCACTTTCGTACGAAAGCGTACTGGAACAAGGGTGCGAGATTACGCCACAGCTATGCGGTCGGGTGACGTTCGCAGAGCTGAATGGTCTTTAGTGTATTCCCTCGCTGGGCGGCAGTCCGGCCGAGGTTTTTTTCCGAGGCTCGACCATGACGGTTTTCTGGATCAACCCCGGGGCCAATGGGCGGCTCGCCATTGTGCCGCTCCCCCGCGGCGATAAGCAGCTTGCGGAGGACCTGGCCGCGTTTCGCCGAGACGGAATTGACATTCTGGTCTCGCTGCTGACGCCGCCGGAGACGGCAGAGCTGGGGCTCCAGCGCGAACAGGCGCTTAGCGAGCAGGCAGGCATCCAGTTCCGCTCCTTCCCCATTGCTGACCATGGTGTGCCGGCTTCTCACCGCCAACTACAGGAATTGGCGGATGCGCTGGCCACCGAGCGCCTGCACGGGAAAAATATCGGCGCGCATTGCCGTGCGTGCATCGGGCGCTCCGCGCTGCTGATGGCTGCCATTCTGTGCGTGGAAGGTCTCTCGCCGGAGCGGGCACTCGGTCTTATTTCTAAAGGCCGAGGCCTGGAGGTGCCGGACACGCCGGAGCAGGCGGAGTGGCTGGCGGGATTTGCGAGCGCACTGCCCCGGTGCTGAGCCGTTGCGACGAGGAATCAGTTCGTTTCGCGACGGACTCAGAAAGAATCGCAGCCTTAAAGGTGACGCACGATGAGTAGGAATGCGCGACATTGGGCGGGCGTGAGTCTCGTTCTGGTGATCGTGATTCTCTGTTTAGCCACACTGCATCACTATGGTGCCAACAGGCGGATCGCCCGGCTTGCGACGGAGACAGCGCAAAGTTCAGGTTTATTAGATCGAGAGGTTGGGACCGCTCTCTCTATGGCAATTCTGGTACACGGCCATGTTGTGGAAGGCTCGAACGGCGGAAATGCCGATCTGCGGATACCCGTGTCCGGAGATGCCGGACAAGGAACCTTATTTGCATGGGTGCAGCGCGATCGAGGGCCGTGGCACATCTGTTCGCTCTCGTTTCGATCGAATCGCGGCATGTCCATCGTGATCGTGTCCGATGAAACCAGCCGTTGCGACCGAGAGTAGCCGGCGCGAATTGGAATTGTGTAACTCCAGCGTAGAATGGGTGCGCTTCACGGCGGCTTTGCCGTTCGGTTGCGAACACTCTCTCCTTCGAGGAGCACTCATGCCCGTTTTCGTCCCTGCCGTTGTCACTAGAAAATTTGCTTCGCCCGCTTTGCTGCTGGCTGCTACCCTGCTGCTTGCCAGCGGTTGCAAGTCCCCGGCACCTACAGAATCGGTGAATCCCAAGAGCGTGCCCGCGGCGACGCCGCAAATCAACGGGCAGGATGTCGTCACCTTGCAGCGCAAGGCGACCGAAGGCGGCAAGACGCCGGAGTTCCTCTCGGCCACCGTGCTTCCTGGCCGCGGCATGAACCTCTTTCAGATCACCGCGGACCTTCCCGGCAAGGGCACCACCAACATCTTCTTCGCGCCGCCTCTGAGTGAGGCGCAGAGCAAGTTCACCGGGACGGATGCGGACAAATTCGGAAATGCGTCTTTCGGTTTTGGCGGAGCTTTCCTGGTGCCTTATCCAAACCGCATTCGCGGCAAGCTTTCCGATGACAAGCAGAGTATCGTCACGTCGTGGCACGGTCACACGCTGACGCTGCCGGCGAACTTCTCCGGCAAGAAGCCTGGCGCGGAGCCGCATTCGATCCACGGGCTCATTCTGCAATCGAAGACCGATGATGTGAAGGTAGCCGATTCGGCCGACGGCCAGACTGTCACCGGGACAATTCATGCCGGAGATTTCGGCGGCCACTGGCTCTCGAAGACCGATCTTGATTTCACTATCGAGCTTGCGGGCAAAGACGTGACGGCGACCATCACGGCGAAGAATGTGGGCGACCAGGAAGAGCCGCTCTCGATCGGCTGGCATCCATACTTCGCGATCCCCAGCGGGGATCGCACGCAGGCGCGGTTGCATGTTCCCGCGGCGGAGATGGCGTTGGTGAACAACTACGACGACGTCTTCCCCACCGGCAAACTGAAGCCGGTAAAGGGCACGAAGTATGACTTCAACGCGCCCGACGGCAAAGCGCTGGATGGCGATTTCCTGGATGACAACTTCTCCAAACTCACTCGCACGGATGGAGCGGTCGACGTGCGGCTGACCGATCCCGCATCGAACTACGGCATGCGCATCCTCGGAGAGTCGCCGGAAATCAAGACCGTCCAGGTCTACGCCCCGACCGATCCGGGAAAGAACTTCGTCGCCATCGAACAGCAGTTCAACTTCGGCGATCCCTTCGGCAAGGAGTGGCACGGAATGGATACCGGCATGATCACGCTGAAGCCGGGCGCGTCTGTGACGTGGAAAGTAAAGCTGGAGCTGTTCACGCCTCCGGCGGCAGCCGAATAGCCTCAAGGCAAAGGGCGCCGCGGCTATCGGCTGCGGCGCCTTTCCATTTCAGGAAGCATTCCGCTCGTCTCACGTGACTTGAGTCACGAAGTATTTACGGCAATTTAGCGCAACTTCGCGGTATAGGCGCCGTCTAGAGCAAGTATGCAAACCACGCCTGTGCGCTGCCTCTGCTGCGGAAGCCGGACGTTGACCGGTCCCGGAATTTTTGAGCTGTGCCCGGTCTGCTGGTGGCTCGACGATGGACAGGATGAAGCGGATGCAGACGTGGTGCGCGGCGGTCCGAACGGCCCCCTGAGCCTGACGGCTGCGCGCGGCAACTTTCTAGCCTGCGGAGCATCGGATCCACGGTTCGTCGGGCACGTACGGGCGCCGCTGCCTTCCGAGCGGACGGCCACGCAGAATTCAGCCTTTCGCCCGGCTGTCTAGCAATACCGTTACTCTAAAGGCGTGACATTCATCTGCGCGGTTTGACCCCCTTCCGAAAGCCTCTTACCATTGAATCAAGGCCGCCTGCTTCGAGTGTGGTCCGGCATCCACCATGCTTCCCCGTCCCATCAGATCCGCAGGCGCAGACATTCACGGAAGGCACATTCGAGCATTACTTTGAGCACAGATACAGTCGAGCCCCCTACCAATCCCGAAACCACAGCAGCGGCTCAGCCTGAGCCGGGTACGGAACACGAGCACGCCCACGATCAGACGCATCAGCACGGACCGACCTTCAATCCCGAGGTGACCCGCTCGGTCGAGGTCACGATCCCGGCCGATGAGGTCTCCCGCGCCATGCGATCTACTGTGAAGCGCTACCAGAAGCAGGCGCACTTGCCCGGCTTCCGCGCCGGCAAGGTTCCGGAGTCGCTGATCCGCGCCCGATTTGCAGAGCGCATCCGCCAGGAGGTGCTGGAGGCCGTAATGCCCCAGCATTTCCAGAAGGCGATCGCCGATGGCAACTACAAGCTCGTCTCGCAGCCACAAGTCGTTGACATGAAAATGGAAGATGACCAGCCGCTGTGGTTCAAGGCGGAGTTTGAGGTCATGCCTGAGTTCTCCGTCGAGGGCTATCACGATGTGAAGGTGGAAAAGCCAGCCTCCGCGTTTACTGACGAGGAGTTCGCGACCGAGGTCGAGCGCGTGCGCGAGTCGCGTTCCACAATGGAGCCGGTAGAAGAAGACCGCGCGCTCGCCGACGGCGACTGGGCGCAGATCAGCTTTACCGGCAATGTCCAGCAGGCGGCGGAAGGCGAGAATGCGACCGACAGCACCCCACTCACGGGCGAGGACGTAATGCTGGAGGTTGGCGGATCGAATACCCTCCCTGCCTTCAACGAAGCGTTGCGCGGCGCGAAGGTCGGGCAGGAGCTGAAATTCGAGCTGAGCTATCCCGAGGACTTCGGCGAGAAGCGGCTCGCGGGCAAGACGGTCGCCTATGACGTGGCGGTCAAAGCCATCAAGCGGCGGGTGCAGCCAGAGTTAAACGACGACTTTGCAAAGGAGCTTGGAGATTACTCAGGCTACGAGGATTTCACCGCGAAATTCCGCGAGAACCTGCAGGCTGAGAAAGAGCGCCGCACCGAGACCGACACCCGGGAGCGCCTGCTGAACGCGTTAAGCGAGCGCTTCCAGTTCCCCGTGCCGGAGTCGATGGTGCAGCAGCAGATCGATGTGCGGCTCGACCGCGGACTGCGCGCACTTGCCAGCCAGGGTATGCGCGAAGAAGACATGAAACGGCTGGACTTCGCACGGTTGCGTGCGGCGCAGCGCGACTCGGCAACGGGCGAGGTGAAGTCGCTGCTGATTCTAGACCGCATTGCAGACGCAGAGAACATTGGGGTCTCTGACGATGAAGTGAAGCAAGAGCTTGAGTTGCTCTCGCTGCGGTTACGTGAACCGGTGGATGCCCTATCGGTGCGATTGACGCAGGATGGGTCGATGGCTAGAATCCGGGAACAAATTCGGCGCGACAAGACCGCGACGCTTCTGTACGAGAGACTTTAGTTGTAGGAAGTTGCAGGCGCGGCATTCGCGCTGTTGAAGGGACGCAGCAGAACCAGCCAGCCGGAGGACGTGCCGGCGGCCGAGGAGCACAAGGAAGAGCATGGCACTGGTACCGATGGTCATCGAGCAGACGAGCCGGGGCGAACGCGCCTACGACATCTATAGCCGTCTGCTCCGCGACAACATCATCTTTCTGGGAACGCCGATCGACGACCAGATCGCCAACCTAGTGATCGCGCAGATGCTGTTTCTCTCGGGCGAGGACCCGGAGAAGGACCTGCAGCTTTATATCAACTCGCCGGGCGGCTCTATTACCGCCGGTTTAGCCATCTATGACACCATGCAGTTCATCAAGAATGATGTGGTGACCTACTGCATCGGCCAGGCGGCATCGATGGGCGCCTTTCTGTTGATGTCTGGCACAGCGGGCAAGCGGTTTGCGCTACCTAACTCGCGCATTCTCATTCATCAGCCGTCGATGGGCGGCCTTTCCGGCCAGGCTACCGATATTGATATTCACGCTCGCGAAATCCTCCGGATTCGCGAGATTACGAATCACCTGATGTCGAAACATACCGGTCAATCGCTCGAACGTATCGAGCGGGACGTCGAGCGGGACTTCATTATGAACTCCCCACAGGCGAAGGAATACGGCATCATCGACGAGATCATCGATCGTCCGCGCACCTAGGCGGCCGACAAGGACCTCGGCGAGAAGGAGCAGATTCCATGAAAACGCGCACGGGTTCCGACGAGACACTCCGCTGTTCGTTCTGCCATAAATCGCAGGACGCGGTGGCCAAACTGATCTCTTCCCCCAGCGACTATCCGCGTGCGTACATCTGCGACGAGTGCGTCGCAGTGTGCAACTCCATCCTGGACGACGACCGGACCGAGGCTCAGCCCGGTGCAGCCCCTGCCCACCTGCCCAAGCCGCAGGAGGTCAAGGCATTCCTGGATGAGTACGTCATCGGACAGGAGACCACCAAGAAAAAGCTGGCCGTAGCGGTCTACAACCACTACAAGCGCGTACAGATGAACCGTACCCGCGGCAACGATGTAGAGCTTTCAAAGTCCAACATCCTGCTGGTGGGCCCGACGGGCAGCGGCAAGACGCTGCTGGCCCATACGCTGGCCAAGATGCTCGATGTGCCGTTCGCTATTGTGGACGCCACCACGCTGACCGAGGCCGGCTATGTAGGTGAGGACGTCGAGAACATCATTCTGAAGCTGCTGCAGGCAGCCGACGGCGACGTAGCCCGCACCCAGACCGGCATCATCTACATCGACGAGATCGACAAGATCGGCCGCAAGGATGAGAACCCGTCGATCACCCGCGATGTCTCAGGCGAGGGCGTACAGCAGGCGCTACTCAAGATCCTCGAAGGCACGGTCGCCAATGTGCCTCCGCAGGGCGGCCGCAAGCATCCGCACCAGGAGTTCACTCCGGTGGATACCACCAACATTCTGTTCATCTGCGGGGGAGCCTTTGTGGGCCTGGAGCGGGTGGTCGGGCGCCGGGTAGGTAAAAAGGCGCTGGGCTTCAAGGCCTTGACGGAGAAACAGGCAAAGGCCGAGAGCGCAAGTGCCGCGCAGCGCGATACCGAGCTGCTACGCCAGGCCGAGCCGCAGGATCTGATCAAGTTCGGGCTGATCCCCGAATTTGTCGGGCGCCTGCCGGTGATCGGCATTCTGGATGAGCTGGACGAGGTGGCGCTGGTCGAAATCCTGACCAAGCCGCGCAACGCCATTCTGAAGCAGTACCAGAAGCTCTTCGACTACGAGGGCGTCAAGCTGAACTTCACCAGCGACGCGACGGTCGCCGTGGCGCGCGAGGCGCTGCACCGCAAGGTGGGCGCACGCGGGTTGCGCATGATCCTTGAAGAGCTGATGCTGGACCTGATGTATCACCTGCCCAGCAAGAAGCAGATCAAAGAGCTGGACATCACGGCCGAGATGGTCGCGAAGCGGGACTTTTCCGAGCATTTGCTGGAGAAGGCAGGGTAGAACCCGCGGTCAGATCTGGAGCGGCGCAGTTCTCATAAATCTATGGCTGGCATGAAGTGGCGTGGGCACAAGGTTGAGAAGTCTGCTCTGATCGGGTTACTCTCCGCCTGATAGGTGAACCTCCCGCAGGCGTTCTGACGTCAAACACGTACAGCCCGGAAGGAAGCCGGGCGCAGTTGATCCGTATTCGTACGGTTCCGATGCCGATGCTCACCGGCCATCGTGGGCAGAAGGACAGAAGTGGCTACCAGTAAAGAACCGAAAGAGCCTAAGGAGACGAAAGAACGCGGCGAGCAGCGAAAGCTGCCGATGATGCCCATCCGCGAGATGGTCATCTTCCCTTACATGATGACGCCGTTCATCGTCGGGCGCGACTCGAGCGTCCGCGCGCTCGAAGAGGCGCTGAACGGAGACCGCCGCATCTTTCTCGCCACGCAGCACGATGCCTCCATCGACGAGCCCAGGGCGGAGGATGTCTACCCCGTCGGAACGATCGGCAACATCGTTCAGAGCGTCAAGATGCCGGATGGAAACATTAAAGTGTTGGTTGAGGGTCTGGAACGCGCCAAGTCGACCGAAATCAATGACTCGGATGGATTCTTCGTTGCCACCGTCCGCATCCCGCGCGTGAATCCTCCTGGTCCGCAGACAGAGCAGTTGATGCGAAAGGTCACCGGCCTGTTCGAGCAGTACGTCAAGCTGCAGCAGAGCCTGAACTATGAATCGATTGTCGCCGCCGTCCGCATGGATGAGCCGGGCAAGCTGGCCGACACCATTGCGGCCAACCTGCAGCTGTCAGTCGAAGAGAAGCAGGAGTTGCTCAATCTGTTTGATCCCACCGAGCGGCTGGCGCGGATCGCCGACCTGCTGGATATGGAGATCGAGAAGCTGAACATGGATCGCTCCATCCAGGGCCGGGTGAAGCGGCAGATGGAACGGGCGCAGAAGGAGTACTACCTCAACGAGAAGATCAAGGCCATCCAGAAGGAGCTGGGCCGGGGCGAAAAGAGCGAGTTCGATGAGCTGAAGAAGAAAATCGAAACCGCCGGCATGCCCAAGGACGTGATGGATAAGGCGATGCAGGAGCTGAAGAAGCTGGAAGCGATGCCGCCGATGTCCGCCGAGTCCACCGTCTCGCGCAACTACCTGGACTGGCTGCTGGCCGTGCCGTGGAAGAAGAAGTCGAAGGAGACCCGCTCCATCGACACGGCAGAGAAGGTGCTCGACACCGATCATTATGGTCTGGAAAAGATCAAGGAGCGCATTCTCGAGTTCCTCGCCGTGCGCCAGCTGGTGAAGAACCCTAAGGGTTCCATCCTCTGCTTTGTCGGGCCTCCGGGCGTGGGCAAGACCTCGCTAGGCATGTCGATTGCCAAGGCGACTGGCCGCAAATTCGTCCGCATGTCGCTGGGTGGTGTGCGGGATGAAGCGGAAATCCGCGGCCATCGTCGAACCTATATCGGAGCGCTGCCGGGCCAGATCATCCAGTCGATGAAGAAGGCAGGCACTAAGAATCCCGTCTTTATGCTCGACGAAGTCGACAAGATGGCCTCGGACTTCCGCGGCGATCCTTCCTCTGCCCTGCTCGAGGTGCTCGATCCGGAGCAGAATTCGAATTTCCAGGACCACTATCTCGATGTGGAGTACGACCTATCGCAGGTGCTATTCGTCGCAACGGCGAACGTGCTGCACACCATCCCGGGCCCGCTGCAGGACCGCATGGAAGTTCTTCGGCTGCACGGCTACACCGAGGCGGAGAAGATTGAGATCGCGAAACAGTACCTGGTGAAGAAGCAGCTTGAGGGCACTGGGCTCAGCGACAAGAACCTCTCGTTCGCTGACGATGCGCTCACGGAAATCGTACGCAGCTATACGCGAGAGGCCGGCGTCCGCAACCTGGAGCGCGAGATCGGCAACATCTGCCGCAAGATCGCGCGGCGCGTGGTGAAGAACGGCGCCAAACACAAGGAAACCATCACCAGGGAGAACATCGCCGACTTTCTCGGTGTTGCGAAGTTCCGCGACTCGCAGGCGCATGAGAAGAATGAGGTCGGCCTGGTCACCGGCCTGGCCTGGACGGAGGTGGGCGGAAGCATTCTCTCCACCGAGGTGCAGGTGCTCGACGGTAAAGGCAAGCTCACGCTGACGGGCCAGCTTGGCGACGTGATGCAGGAGTCGGCGCAGGCCGCGCTCTCGTATATCCGCAGCCGCGCACAGCAGCTCGGGCTGCCGCGTGACTTCTATCGGAACGTTGATATCCACGTGCATGTGCCGGAGGGCGCGATTCCGAAGGACGGACCGTCCGCCGGAATCACGATGGCGACGGCGCTGGCGAGTGCGCTCACCAAGATCCCGGTTCGCCGCGATCTTGCGATGACGGGGGAGATCACGCTCCGCGGTAAAGTGCTGCCTATCGGCGGCCTGAAGGAGAAGCTGCTGGCAGCGCATCGAGCCGGCATCTTCGAAGCCATCCTGTCGAACGAAAACGAAAAGGACGTGGCCGAACTGCCCGATAACCTGAAGACGGCGATGAAGCTGCACTTCGTCGACACGATGGACGAGGTGCTGAAGATCGCGCTGGAGTCTCCGCTGCCCGAGCTGAAGGAAGAAGCACCAGAGGCGCTGGTGGTCCACTCTACGGTTGCAAAGGACCAGCCTCAGGCTCACCAGTAATTCCCTTCTTACGAACGAACAACAATAGGGCGTGCTTTGGCGGCGCCCTTTCTCTTTCAGCGCAGCAAGGTCAGCAGACTGGAATAGTCATCCGTCCACACGCGCAAGCCTTCACGCTTCTCCGGCAGTCTTGAAGAACCGGCGACCGGCGGTAGCGCGAGGAACTCTGCATTGTCAGTCACGAGCATCCATGTCGCATCGAATGCACTCCGCTCGCGGTTTCCATAGCTTTGCACCGCGCGTACCTGCATATCCGCGGCGCGAGCCAGCAAGGCAATCGCCGGCTCCAGATCTACATGCTGGTTTGAGATGTGGAATGCGAGGATACCTCCGGGAGCAAGGTGGCGCCGGTAAACGGCCAAGGCCTGCGTAGTCAGCAGGTGCAGCGGGATAGCATCGCCGGAGAATGCGTCGATCACCAGCACATCGAAACGCTGCGGAGCTTCATTTGCGAGCGAGGCGCGCGCGTCGCCTTCAGCAAAGCTGATCGCCGCGGGCGAGTCGCGCAGATACGTGAACAGATGCTGCGCGATCGGCAGAACCGCCGGATTGATCTCATAGAAGCGCATGCGATCGCCCGGCCGGCCATAGGCCGCGATGGTGCCTGTACCCAGTCCGATGATGCCGATATTGCGCGCCCGACCCTCACAGCAGTAGCGCAGCGCGAGCCCGACTCCGGAGTCTTCAGCGTAGTACGTCGTCGGAGTGGTTCGAACCTCGGGCGCGAAGATCTGCGTTCCGTGCTGGATCGTTCCGTTGCTCAGGGTGCGCACCCAGTGCTGATGGTCATCGTAGGTCTGCTTTACCCTCAGGCTGGCGTAGAAGTTGCGCGCGGCGAACATCGTGTCTCGGCGGTAGGCCGCATGCAGCAGCACCAAGACGTACAGCAAAGCCAGAGAGCCGGCAGACCAGAGCAGGCGCTGGGACCAGTTCTCCGGCCAGACGACCAGCAGCGCTGCCAGTGCAGTCGCAAAAAAGGAAATCGCGACATCGTAGTTGGAAGAAAAAATCAGCGGCGACGCGATGCCGATCAGAAACGATCCGATAGCGCCGCCTGCCGCGAACATCAGATAAAAGGCTGTGAGTTCCCTGGCGGCGCGTGGGCGCAGCGCATAGGCCTCCACGTGACAGTAGAGGCAGGCGAGAAACATCTCCGCGAGAAAGAAAGCGATACCGATGAAGGCGGGCAGCGACACATCCGCCTTGGCGAGCATGTACGCGAGACCAGCGAGCATAACGGCCAGCAGCCTGGTCAATATCGGGCGAGGCACGAACCTCGCGTACTCAAAGGCAACAATCAGTGTGAGCAGATACGCGGCCAGAGGCAGGATCCAGAGCAGAGGGATGGCGGCGATATTCGCCGTGAGGTAGCTGGTGACCGCGCTCAACTGCATAGCCGCGACCATCGGCAGCAGCAGCCAAAGAGATCTGGCCCGCACTGAGGAGGAGGGGACGCCTTCGGACAACGCTGTCAAACCGGATATCGTTGGAGCTTTTCGCATTCCCCGCGCGAGCACCGCAGCGAGAGCGACGAAGCACACAAAGCCGCAGCCCCATAAGGCTCTCTGCACACGTAGCGTGATGTGCGGCTCAATGACAGTTGGATACAGCGCCAGAGCCAGCAGCGAGGCAAGGTTTGACAATGCAAAGAGGCGATACGGAATGCGATTTTGCTCCAGCCGCACCAGCCACGCCTGCAGCAAGGGGCTGGTCGAGCCCAGCAGAATGAACGGCAATCCAATCGAAAGCAGCAGGGCGGTCAGAACCATCACGAAGGGATGAGCAGAACCGCGCGCCACGCTTCCACTGCGAAAAGACCACGCCAACGCCAGGGCTGCTCCGCATATCAGCAAGCTGATATGAAGCGGCGTCTGCCAGCGAGCCCGCGAAGACACCAGCCAGTGAGCATACGAATAGCCGGCAAGCAGGGCTGTCTGGAAGAAGACCAGGCACGTGAGCCACACGGCCGCCGAGCCGCCGAAGGCCGGCAGAAGCTGCTTGGCCGCTATGGGTTCGACAAGAAACAGCAGAAATGCGGCGAGAAAGATCGTGGCGCTGTACAGAGATCGCGTCGTCAACGTGGACAGGTCTCCCGGAAAGCAGTATTTCGACCTGTGGGTGAGCTTTCCAGCGAAGCCCGGCCGTGTCAAATCTCTGAGGAAAAGAGAAGGGGCGCTGCCGCGGCAGCGCCCTTCCGTGCTGGTTCTGTTTCAGCGATTACTTGTGCTTCCAGAACGCGTCCGCGGCCACCCACGTGTCCGGCACACTGCTCATCGCCGGATTGAAGGCGAACAGATTGCGTTGACTCGATTGGACGGCGGACGCCACTAACTCACGATAGTGTTTCGTGTTGTCCGCGCCCATGGTCTCGCGGAACTTCGCCGCGTTTGCATCAGCCTTATCCACTTCCTCCAGCGACTTCATCGGAGTAATCAGGAGCCAAGCGCCTCCGTTTTCCCAGCCATACGCGCTCTGATAGACCGCAATCGGTCTCCCGGTCCCTATCTTGTCCAGGTTGCTGGACAGCATCTTGAGGTATTCCTCCCATTCCGGCTGATGTCCGGGACGAAGGTGAATGAGCGTCAACTGCATGTAACGCATGGTGGCTATCGCAACACCAGGGGCGTGGCTGAGATCTTCTCGAAGCGTATAGAGGTTGGTGCTCATGGAGCTGAGCAGGTCTCCGTCCGCCTCATAGGCGCTGTCGATTTGAGCCGCCGACGGACTGCTCATGTTGGTATTGCGCTGCTTCTCGAAATCCGCGAAGGAGTCATACGAAAAGAAGAACAGCGCACGGGGCGGCCCGCTCAGCGATTGCATCGCGAGGTAGTGCGCCGCCGACTTATCGCTCTGCGATACCTTCACGAACGCGTCTTCTGTCTTCTGGTGCGCCGACCCGAATTTCCCCGGCTTCAGATATTCGACATCAATCTGGAGAACCTTGGGCGGTGGAGTCACCTTGGCCTCACTTGCCTGTGCTCTCGCGGCCGGGAGTCCGGAGATTCCGCTCACAAATAGACACAGCCCTGCATACAAACCGATTGACTTGCTAAACATGGATTCTTTCCTTCCGGGGTGAATATGCAGCGCTTGAAACTTCGGGGATAGTGAGCGATGGGGGAAGGACCCTTACCCGGAAAAGCGTGGCGGGAAGCCGGGGAAACTTGCCTACGCCAAGCGTGCCCAAAGGAAACGCAGATAACACTGCAAATTCCGGATTCAGCACACAGGGAATGGCTGCATGCAAGGAATTGCTTCAAGTCTGCCATCTGTGTCCTTGCTTTATATACCCGTACGTTGTGCCGCGCAACGGAATACAGAGCACTCAGAACAGTCGAGACGCGCGCAGTGTGGCTTCCCTGAACGGGAACGTCGCGAGTCATTTGGTTGGTCTGTATGCACCGGAAACGAAAACGCTCGAGGATGCCCCTGCCGTGGCGGCGCGTGCCTTCGCGAATCGCGCCACCACACGCATTGCCAGCACCGCGAGCACGCTCCAGCAAATCCAGAGCAGCACAATCCGCAGATTCGAGGCGGTGCTGAGCGAGACACCCAGGCTCCCGCCTAACGCGAGATAAGCCGCAATGCACATTGGGCACTTCGGCACCAGAGCCAGAGCCACGCTGGGCAAAGCCCAGGCGGCCGCTCCTCGAGAACGCCGCGCCAGCCGCTTGCCTCGCGCAGGCGCAGGAGAAGCAGCGATCCCTCGGCAAGCGCACATGGGCCGGCATTGGGAATTTTGATCGCTACTGTCCTTCGTTGTCATCACGCGTGCGCCTCGTTGTGGCAGCAGGCCGTGGACGCCGGCTTGTCCTCGTATCGATCGTGCCGCTTCACGCGATCCATCGGCGTGCCATCCGGCCGTTTTTCGTTGTAGCCCTTCGGCGTCGGATCCACGGCTTCTGCTAATGGCATAGGCATTCTCTTCTCTGATCAGTGTTCCGTTTGTGGTTTCAACCTCTAGCTGGCGTTCGTCTCGGCGGCGCTTTTTCGGAAGGCGGCTTCTCCAGCGTCGGACACTTCGACCCACTTTTGGTTAGGCGAAGCTTCGGCATCGTAGTTGTCATGCCAGTTCCACCACTTGTACGGCGGAGTCTGAGGGTAGCCCTCGGGCGAGTCTTCCCAGGTCTCCTGGCGTCCGAGCGCGCTCAGGTCGAGGTAGCTCCAGACGCTCCCCATCGCTTCGTCCCCACGGTTGTTGATGAAGTAGGTGCGAAACACTTTGTCTCCATCGCGGATGAACGCGTTGGTTCCGTGCCATTCGTTCACGCCGAAGTCGGTGTCGAAGCTGTCGGTGATGGTGTACCAGGGCATCTTCCAATCCATCCTCGCCTTCAGGCGCGCGATGTCCGCCTGTGGCCCGCGCGAGGCATAGGCAAGCGTGGTATCGCGGGCGTGCAGGTGGGTGAGATTGGCGACCTGGTCGGCTCCCATAGAGCAGCCACGGCACGCATGGTCGGGCCAGCCAAACACACCGGGCTCGAAGAAGGCGCGGTAGAGAATCAGTTGGCGACGGTCCTCGAAAAGGTCAAGCAGGCTTACTTTGCCCTTGGTTCCCTCGAACTCGTATTGCTTTTCCACCGCCATCCACGGCATCCGCCGGCGTTCCGCGGCTAACGCGTCACGCTGCCGCGTCAACTCTTTTTCCTTCTTCAGAAGTTCTACGCGTGCGTTCTCCCACTGTGCTTCCGAAATCACTGCGTGTTTCATTTCCTGCGTCTGCATGTCGACTCCTTGTCGTTGAAGATTTGTGTTTCAGCGCCCTTTGCCTTCCGCGGCGGCGCGAATTTGTTCCAGCATGCTGTTCCACCCGGTGCTCACATTCGTCGACACATCCTCCGCAATCACCCCCATGGCGGAGTGAACGAAGCGGAGAATAGTGGAGCTACCCTCCGCCTTCAGGCGGAACTGGAGATTCGAGGTCGCGGGAAAGGACATGAAGAGCGGCCCGTAGATCTCCAGCAATTCCGGCGCCCTGATCGCCTGGACGTGTCCCCACATGTGGCCGGTGTCTTTGCCCAGATCGCGATACCAGCGGCCTCCAGGCCACGCTTCCAGCTTCATCGCCATCGGTTCGCCGTCCGGCTTTACGTTGAGATGGCTCATCTGCTCAAGGATCGTTTCGAAGACAATGTCGATCGATGCTTGGATCCGGTCTTCGCGCGCGATGGAGAAGGTGCGCACCGCTTCATCCGCGCCGGCCTGCACGGTCATCCGTCCTGCTCCGCTCATAGTTCCTCCTCGTCTTTTCGTTCATGTCCGCCTGCGCGCATCTTCTGCTCCGCGCGTTCCTTGATTTGATCCAAGTGGTGTGTCCAATACCGCTCGAACGTGCTCACCCAGTCGTGGATCGGCTTCAGATTGCTGCCGTTCAGCCGATACATCCGCATCTGTCCATTGCGTGTCACGCTGACCACCCCGACTTTGAGCAGCACTGAAAGGTGCTTGGAAACGGACGGCTGAGGCATCCCGACAGCGTCGACCACCTCGCTGACCGCCCGCTCGCGGCCGTCGCCCAGTACGTCGAGGATCTCCCGTCGCCGCGGCTCGGCTACCGCGTTGAAGACATCCAGAGTCGTGGCTGCTCGTGCCATGAAGAGATGATATTCTTATATGGGAATATGTCAAGGCGCCGACCTAATCGCACCTCACAATCTGCGAGAATTGAGAGCGATGCGTCTCATCCCGAAATTCCTGCTCTCGGCGACTTCGCCGGATCATTTTCCAAAGGCTTCCGCGCCGGAGGTCGCCTTCCTCGGTCGCTCGAATGTCGGCAAATCCAGCTTGCTGAATGCGCTGGTCGGCTCGAAGCAGGCGCATGTCTCCTCCACCCCCGGGCGCACACAATCCATTAACTTCTTCGCGCTGCTGGATACGGCAGCCAGCACGCAGCCGGCGCTTGTACTGGCCGATCTGCCGGGCTATGGCTATGCCAAAGTGTCGAAATCGATCTCTGCCGAATGGCCCAAGTTCATCGAGCCGTATCTCGCGATGCGAACGACGCTTTCGCTTTGCGTCTGCCTGGTGGACAGCAAAATTCCTCCTCAGGAAAGCGATTTAAGGCTCATCCATTACTTGAAAGAAATCGAGCGCCCGATTGTAGTAGTTGCAACTAAGGCGGACCGGCTTTCCGGCAACGAGCGCACGAAAGCTGCGGCGGCGTTGAAGCGTCATCTGGGTGTGGACGAGCTGCTGCTCTGCTCGGCAAAGACTGAGCTGGGCTTGAAGGAACTGTGGGGAAAGCTGCGGGCGGTCGCTTCAGGTGAAGCGCTCTAGCTTGTAAAGCTATGGGCCCGGCCGCCGGTTTCGACTTCTACGGTGGCCGCCATTGCACCTTGCCTGACCCGCTCGTCAATTGCCGCGAGAAACGCGGCGCTCTCTTCGGTCGTCATCTGGACCCTCCTCTCCAGCCGCAACGCTCGTGGCAGGTAACGGGGTGCGCGGGCGATCCAGTTCTGGCGCTCCAGATCCGGCTGTGGCAGGATCTGGCCGACAAGCAGGTCCAGTTGCCGCAGAGCAGCGCTGCTTCGCTCGGCGCGCCAGCACACCTCGCGTGCCGGATCGGGATCGGCTTCGAGAGGTCCGGGCAGAGGACGCGCACCTCGTTCCTGTAGCGTTTCGATGTTCTGCTTTAAGTCGGGTCCCGATGAAGTCCAGCGCAGCAGATCGGGCTGCGCTCCGCGTTCCACCATCTCAGCCAGCACTTCGGCAGGCTGCTGCTCCAGCAGGACGGCGATCGGCTGCCGCTTGCGAATTTCGTTCTTCAGGATGCGAAGCGCCTCGTCCAGCGTCTTCACCGCAAAGTCCGCAATACCGTTGCGGACGCAGTGGCGCACCATTTCGACTCTCGTCTCGAGAACCAGGGACGCTGCGCCCGCTATGCTGGCGGCGATCAGGAGTGCATCGCCTCCATCCGCCAAGCCCTCCATCAGCAGCAAGCGTCCCGCAAGCGATGCAACTCCGAATTGTGCAATGGCAGCCTGGCAGAGCGCCGCGTAGTGCGCGCGCACTCGCGCAACGGGCGGCATGCGGAGCGGGGAAGGGTCGAGAATCACCGGCACGTCGGGCATCCTATGGGAAGCAAAACCGAGAGATGTAGAGTTAACACAAATCCGCAGACAGCCACCACGGGGGCCGCCTCGAACCTATCTATCAACATAACGTTCTCTGCTGCTCATTTAGATGCGGCTATAGAGACCTTCTTCTGCAGCATCTTTCCAGATGCACCGGCAAAATGCTGCTTTCCGCAACGAGGCATGGGAATTCATACTGGGAAACGAGAACGACTATCTCTTGTAATCCGATGGTTACCAGCTCGAATATGGCTGGCCATCGCTGCCCGTTTCCTGCGAGCCGCTGTGCACGTCATTCACGCCGGGCTCGGTCTGGTCGATGTTCTCCAGCGTGTCGTCCGTCGAGGTGACCCACGTGCTGTCTTCGTGCGTCATGGGATCGGTCGGCAGCTTCTTCAGGTATCCGGACTGCACCAGGTCATCGAGCGATTGGGGCGCCTTCTCCTTGTCCGCCGTATAGGCGTCAATGGCTCCCCGCATCACATGCAGGTCCTCCTTCAACACGGCTTCCTTCGCCGCCTTGATGGAGGAGAGATACGCGGGAATAGCGACGGCTGCCAGGATCGCGATGATGAGCATCACGATCATCAGTTCGAGCAGGGTGAAGCCCGCTTGACCTTCTTCCGTCAATCCCGCTTCGCACCGCTTTGAATGGTGAAGTTGGCGCAGCTTACCAATCCGCATACTTGGTTCCGTTCAGGGCTGTGCCTTGGGATTTGGTATAGACATCAAACAGGTTCTGTCCGCCAAAGGAGTCGCTGTTGGGGTCGTCCTGCTCGGAGCGCATTCCCCAGTCAGGCTTGCCGGTCATGGGATCGACGGGGATGTGGCGGAGAAACCTTACCTTTTTACCTTTGATTTCAACGCCCTTCACCAGCGTATCGAGATCCGGCGGATAGTTGTCGCTGTCCACCTTGGTCTGGATTCCGCCTTTGTCGGCAGCATCCTTGTACTTGTCGATCGCCGTACGCATCTGCCACAGGTCGGTGCGCAGCTCGCGCTCCTTCTCGCGCTTGATGTTCCAGCGCGCGAGCGGCACCGCGGCCGACGCGAGCAGGCCCAGGATGGCCACGGTCACAATCAGCTCGATGAGCGTAAGGCCGGCCTCCCGGCCGTGGGGCGAGGGCGACGTACGCGGGCTCAGTCTGCGAATCATTCCTATTCCTTACCAGAGTACCGGGCGATGGCAGGCTTTGCGCTACTGCACATGCACGATGGTCCCGGAGGTAATGACCGGGAGCGCCTGCTGCTTGCTGTCGCGGGCAGCGGCCTTCGTCACGCTGACGATGCTGTCGCCTGTAGCCTTCGCCTGGAATGTAAGGACGCAGAGCTGACCCGTTCCGTTCACGCCGGCGACCCCTGGTGGCCGTGAAGCCGAGATGGCTACCCCGCCCGAGCCGTCATCCCGGTGAACCAATGCGACGGTCTGGCCGTCGTGGCCCAGGTAGTTGCCCGAATCGACATTGATCAGCGTGAGCTTCGTGGGATCGTATTGAAGCTGCAGCGGGACGGAGAAGACATCCGAGCCGCCGGAGACGTTCACCGGCACCTGGAAAGTGGAACCAACCTTGGGAGCCGGCGCCGGCGTGGCGAGAGCCACCGAGATTGGGGCCGCATTACTAGCCGTGGCCGCCTGCTGCATGGCCTGCTGGGCGGCTGCCTGCATGCCCTGGGGCTGCGTACCGGCCGGGGCTGGCTGCTGCTGGTTCGGGGGAAGTTCGGCGCTGGGCTTGCCCGCTGGTGATGCCGGCTCCACTGCAGATGCCGGAACGCGGATGGAGCCGATCCGACGCAGCGAGACGCTGGTGCCAGTGCCGGTGTCGATCTCCTTCAGGTTAAGCGGGCTCAGCTCTTCGCCGCGGACGACATGCGGGATGAGCATGAATACAATCTCGTCTTGCGACTGAATCTTATCGTTGTTGCTGAAGAGATATTTGAGCAGTGGAATCTGCGACAGGCCGGGGATGCCCGAGAAATTGTTGGAGAGGCTCTGCTGCAGCAGGCCGCCCATGATGCTGGCCTCGCCCTCCTTCAGCCGGATGGTCTGGTCCACGGTGCGCTGGCTGAAGATCGGTTCGTTGATGCCGCTCAGATTGACGGTACCGCTTTGCTGCGAGATGGCCATCTTCAGCTTCAAGGTCACATCGCGGTCATAGTGAATGGTGGGCGTGATCTCAATTTCGACGCCGACATCCTGGTACTGGAACTGCGTATTGACCAGCGAACTGACGACGGCCGTCGCTGCGCCCGTTTGATACGAACCGGTGGCAATTGGAATCTTGGAACCGACCTTCAAGTCTGCTTTCTGACCATCGGTTGCCCGTACGCGCGGGTTCTGCAGCACGCGCGTATCGCTGTCGGTAAGCAGCAGGTTGGCGGTCGCCGAGCTGATGGTCAAGGCAACGTTATTGGAGTTCAGGTTGCCCAGAGTGTTCAACGTGAGGCCGTTATTGCTGGTCGTGGTCGTGGTGGTGCTCGTGGTACCGGTCGTGCCGGTCGTTCCCGTGGTGGCTGTCGTACCGGTTGTGCCCGTCGTCGATGTCGTGGTGCCCTGCAAACTTGCGCTGATCTGCTGCGGCAAGATGATGCCGAGATTCCGCTCATGGCTTCGGTTGACTTCAAGCACAGCGACATCCACCACCACCTCCGGCCGCGCCTTGTCCAGATCGTCGATCAACTTGCGCGCCAGCAGCAGCTCATCCGGAGTCGCACGCATCACGATGGCGTTCTGGCTGGGCACAGCGTACAGCTTGGCATTCGTCAACACATTGCGAAGCGCGGTCTGGATATCGTTCAGGTCGTTGGTCTGCGAGGTGTTCGAGAGATAAAACGTCTGCACCGCCTGCGCGTCCAGTTCCGTGCGCTTGGCGCGGGTGTTCTGCGCCACGAAGATGGTGTTCGCGGTGACCGGACGCCAAAAGGTGTTCGAGATCACGCCCACGATGTGCAGCGCATCCATGAGCGACACATTCTGTAGATCGACCGATATGCGCTTGCCGGTGTAGTCGGGATCGAACAGAACGTTGATGCCGGCCAGCTTGCCGATGGTCTGATAGACCACCTTCGAGTCCTCGGAAGGCATGTGAATGGTGATCGGCTCGTTCGAAGTCGGAGTCAACTGGGCCGGCGATGCGATGTCGGCGAGGGGAGCCTCGCTCTGCGGCGTCTCGGATGGTTCATTGGTAGGAGTTGCCGCGATCTTCTCCTTGGTAATGCGGATGTCCTGCTGTGCCAGCTCATTCGATGGATCGATTTCGAGTGCGCGCAGAAACTCCGTCATGGCGCCATTCATATCGCCCTGGTCGCGCAGCTTTTCACCCTGGTGCGTATGCACCGCTGCCGCGGTGAACTTCAGCCGCTGATAGGAGGTTTTGTAATAGAGGTTGGTCGGCTCCTTTTGGTAGGCGGCCGCGTAGTCCTCATAAGCGGTGAGATAGTCATCTTTGGCCTCGGCCGTTTGCCCTGCCTTGTACAGCGCCTTCGCGGATTTTCCCTTCGCATGCACCACCGGCAGCAATGCGGGCATGGAGAGCAACAGAAGGAGGGGCAGGGTCCAATATAGGGTGCGTCGATTCATGAAACTCCACGGATGAAAGGAGCGACGGTGCGCACGGTCCTCCCGCACACAAGATCGAGCCGCGCTTCCATGCGCTCTCACGAGAGCTGGCTCGCTGAAGCGGGATTATAACAAAGGGCCCCGAAGTCGCTGTGAACGCGGCTGATGTCGTTTTGCCGTAGCGAAAAGCTCGAACGCTCTTTGTGACGCGGCTTTTCGATTCCGCATAACCCTGCTCCTGCTTGCTGGCGGCGCGCGGGCTGCCACCAGCGAAATGCTTTACGATAAAGCGTACGCCTATGTCCCGGCAGATCAGCCATACAGTGCAGCAAGCCCCGCAAAAGGGCACCCCTCAGAAAGCAAAGGACCGCGACCCGGTTGCCGCCGGCGCGCGGGACGCCTCTGTGAACCGGGTAGCCAGCCACAACTACTTTCTGCTGGAGAAATACGAGGCAGGCATCGCGCTGCGCGGCACCGAGGTCAAGTCCATCCGCGAAGGGAAGGCGAACCTGAAGGATGCCTACGGGTTGGTCAGGAACGGCGAAGCCTTTCTGTTGAACGCGCATATCGGTCCGTACTCCCACGGAAATGCCAGCAATCACGAGGCCCTTCGGACGCGCAAACTGCTGCTGAAGCGGGAAGAGTTAAGGAAACTAGAGGGTAAGACGCAGATCAAAGGGCACACGCTCATCCCGACGCGGCTTTATTTCCGCAATGGTCGGGTGAAGTGCGAGCTGGCCATCGCCAAAGGCAAGCAGGACTGGGACAAGCGCGAGACGGTGAAACGCCGGGAAGCCGACCGCGAGGCCCGGGCCGCCATCGTCCGCAGCCAGCACAAGACCGCAACCGCTTAACCTTATCTATCCCAGGAGACCCATGAAGACAGAGTTGTCATCGCTTGCGCCTGCGTCATTTGACACCGAAGTGCTGGTGGTTTTTGCCATCAACAAGGCAGATAAGAAGGACAAACAGGCTCCGCCGCAAATCGAGCTACTCACACCGGACAATACGGTCATTGAGGCGGCGAAGAAGACCGTGAGCGGGCGCGAATTCTCGGGCAGTAGCGCGGAGACGCTGCTGCTGCACCAGCCGGCCGGGTTGAAGGCGGCGCGGCTGCTGATTGTAGGCCTGGCGAAGCCAACGCTCGCAGAACTGCGCAAGGCCGCTGGAACCGCCGTCCGCTATGCCAAGCCGCGCAGCATCCGCTCGCTCGCGCTGCTGCTTCCCACTGCAACAGATTTTCCTGCAGCCAACACCGCACGGGCTGCGATCGAAGCCGCCATCATCGCCGACTACGATTCGGATACCTACCGCTCCGATCGCAAGGACCGGAGCCTCGAATCAGTCACGCTGCTAGCGCCCGGTGGCGCGGCGGAATCCGTGTACAAATCCGGGCTCCGGGAAGGCGTGATCATCGCCGAGTCGCAGAACTTCGCCCGCGCGCTCATCAACGAACCGGGAAACGTCCTGACGCCGACCGAGTTCGGCCGCCGAGCTGCCGCCATGGCCAAGGAGAACGGGCTCGCCTGCGAAGTACACTCCACCGACAAGCTTCGCGAACTAAAAATGGGCGCTTTCCTCGGCGTGGCGCAGGGCTCGGCCGAGCCACCCGCTCTGATCGTGCTGCGTTACGAGCCAGCGGATGCTCCCAAGGATGGTCCGGTGCTGGGCCTGGTCGGCAAGGGCATCACCTTCGATACGGGCGGCATCTCCATCAAGCCCGCCGACAACATGGAGAAGATGAAGTACGACATGGCCGGCGGCGCGGCGATGATCGCCGCCATGCGCGCCATCGCGCAGTTGAAGCCCAAGGTGCGCGTCATCGCAGTCATCTGCTCAGCGGAAAACATGCCCGGCGGCAAGGCCTACAAGCCGGGCGATGTGCTCACAGCTATGTCCGGCAAGACCATCGAAATCATCAACACCGACGCCGAGGGGCGTCTGGTCCTCGCCGATGGTCTGCATTACGCGCAGCAGCTTGGTGCGACCCACCTGATCAATGCAGCAACGCTCACCGGCGCGGTCGCGGTGGCGCTCGGCCAAATCAACGCGGGCGTCTTTACCAACAGCGACGATGAATATGCGCACTTTGCTAAAGCGACGGAACAGTCTGGAGAGCGCTTCTGGCGTTTGCCTGTCGAGGACGAATACCGGGAGCAGATCGTCTCGCAGATCGGCGATATAAAGAATACCGGCGGACGCTACGGCGGCGCGATCACGGCGGCGATGTTCCTGAAGGAGTTTGTCGGCGACACGCCGTGGCTGCACCTGGACATCGCGAGCACCGCCTGGAATGACGATGCAAAAGCGTGGATCGCAAGCGGGCCCACCGGAATCGCCGTACGCACGATTACGGAGTGGGTGCGCACGTACGCGTGATCGAAGACAGCGGCCGACAAGTCAGCCAAAGTAAACAACGGCAGAGGAGTTGCTTCCTCTGCCGTTTCTGCTGCGATCATCTTGCGCTGGCTGTACAGCTGCCTAACTAGCTTTCGCCAGCTGCGGAGACTTAGCTACCACTTCGATCACCTTCTTGCTGAATGCCGGAATGTCATCCGGTTTTCGGCTGGTGATCAGGTTACCTTCCTCAACAACTTCCCTATCAACCCAGTTCGCACCCGCGTTGACCAGGTCTGTATGCACGGAAGGCCATGAAGTCATGGTTTTTCCTTTTACCACGCCGGCTTCGATCAGCATCCACGGTCCGTGGCAGATGGCGGCCACCGGTTTGCCTGACTCCACAAATTCCCTTACAAACTCGACTGCGGATTTCTCCATCCGCAACTTGTCCGGATTGATCTGGCCGCCGGGCAGGATCAGCGCGTCATAATCATCGACGTTTGCCTTGTTTACCTGTTTATCTACTCGGACGCTATCGCCCCAGTCGGTGAACTTCCAGCCCTTGATCGAGCCTTCCTTTACGCTCAACACTTCGGTTGTCGCGCCGGCTGCTTCCAGATTTTTCTTCGGGTCCGTCAGTTCCACCTGCTCAAATCCATCGGTCGCCAGAATGGCGATTTTTCGTCCCTTTAATTCATTGTTCATACACACTCCTCTGCTATCTAGGACTGTGGAGGTTTCTGTGCCGGTTGCCCGCACAGAACATTCTCCGAAATCCCGGATGGAGGCGTAGGCTGTTGTCGAGGCCCGGCGCATCTGACCAGGACCGCGACAGCCGGACCTTGCATGACCAGGAGATTCTTGAACGTGAAAGCCAGCACCAGGGCGATCCTCGCCGCAGCCACCGCACTCCTTGCTCTCACCGCCTGCAACTCCAGCAAAACAATCCAGCTCTCGGGCGCGGGCAGCACCTTCGTCTATCCAGCAATGGGCCGCTGGACAGCGGATTACCAGCAGGCACAGAAGAATGTGCAGATCAACTATCAATCAATCGGCTCAGGCGGGGGTATTCAGCAGGTCAAGGCGGGCACGGTGGACTTTGGCGCGTCCGATGCGGCGCTTACGGACACACAGCTTTCCGCGATGAAGCCCGTGCTGCAACTGCCGGAGTCGGCTGGGCCGGTCTGCGTCACATACAACATTCCCGGACTGCAGCAGCCTCTGCGCCTCTCGCCGGAGGCGCTGGCCGGAATTTTTCTCGGTACCATCAAGAGCTGGCAGGACCCGGTGATCAAGGACGCTAACCCCGGCGCGCCGCTCCCCACCACTGGCATTGCGGTGGTGCATCGCGCCGATGGCAGCGGCACCAGCGCCATCTTCACGACATATCTCACTGAGGTCAGCAAAGAGTGGGCAGGCAAAGTCGGCAAGGGAACCCAGGTGAACTGGCCGGCCGGCAACGGCGGCAAGGGCAGCGAAGGTGTGACTGGCCAACTGCGGCAGACGCCCGGTTCCGTCGGCTACGTCGAGTTGACCTATGCGCAGCAGAACAATCTGCCTGTCGCAGCCATCGAAAACCAGGCCGGCCACTACGTGCAGCCCAGCCCGGCAAGCACAACGGCCGCCATCAACGGCTTCCTCGGACAGTTGCAGCAGGACCCTCGCATGCCTATCGTGAACCCGCCTGCAACCGCCGGCGACGCATACCCTATCTCCGGCCTGACCTTCCTGATCGTGCCCAAGGACGGCACCGATGTAGAGAAGCGCCAGGCACTGAAAAACTTCATCAAATACGTTGTGACCGACGGCCAGAATGTGGCGACCTCGCTGAACTACGCGCCGCTGCCGGATGGCGTGAAGCAGAATGACCTGAACCTGCTGAACCAGATGACCGCACAGGGAAAGCCATTGCAGTAGGCATAGTCAGTGGCGCCCTGGCGAGCACGGCGAAAAAGGGGTCGGCAAAGATCCAATCCGCTGACTGGGAAACATCCGACTCTTCTTAGCTGCCTACATCACTTCCGGCGGGTCAATTCCTAGCCACGCCAGTACGCGGATCAGCTCGCGCTCTGCAACTGCTGCGGTTGCCAACAGCAACTGCTTCCGTTCGGCATCCGGCTCCGTCAGGATGTGGAAGCGGTGGTAGAAGTTGTTGAACTGCTGTGCGAGCTGGAAAGCGTGTTTTGCCAGATACGCCGGCTCGGCGGTCGAGATGCATTGCTCTAACAGCAGTGTGGTCTTCGAAGCCGTTTGCCACAGCTCCCAGATGTCTCCGCCTTCTTCACTCTCAACGTATTTCGCAAGAGCAGCGCCATCGACCGCAGCCAGCGCCGCGGCGCTCGTCGTGTTGCCCTTGCGGAAGATGCTGCGTGCGCGCACGATCGCATATTGGACGTAAGGGCCGGTTTCGCCTTCGAAGCTGAGTGCGTCATGGAAGTCAAAGGCGATCACCGAATTGCGCGTGTACTTCAGCATGAAGTAGCGTAGCGCCCCGATCGCGATAGTGGTGCCGATGCGCAGCCGTTCTCCACGTTCCAGTTCCGGATGGCGTGAGTCCACCTCCGCCTTCGCCGCGGCGATCAGCCGGTCGATCAGATCATCAGCCTTCACGCCGAATCCCTTGCGTCCGGAGACTTCGATGTAGGCGCGGCCGCGGTCCTCATCGGAGAGCGTGTAGCCCAGTTCCTCGGCGCAGCGCGGCGTCAGCGCCACCATTTCATAGGAGAAGTGCACGTAACGATCGGCCGCATCGGTATAACCCATGCCGCGCAGAGCTTCGATCACATTTGCCTGCGGATCGGCCTGCCGCGAATCGATAACGTTATAGATAGCCTCAGCGGCGCCGAAGTGCGGATGCTCGTGCTCGCCGTGCTCGGCGGAGATCCAGCAGGTGTGGTCGGGATACTCGAAGAAGCGGCGATAACCGAAGTCCTTGCCCAGCAGGCCGAACTTCCAGAGGTGATAGGCGATGTCCTTGCCCACATAGGTCACCGTACCGTTCGAGCGCACGATCACTTTTGCGTCTTCATCCGGCAGGTCATCGTCAGCAGCGCCTTCCGTGCCTGCGCGTCGCATCACCCAGCAGCCCTTGTTCTTCCCTTCCCTCTCCAGGTACAGCACGCCGCGTTGCTTCAGTTGCGCAAAGGCCAGCTCCCAGAAGTGTAGGTGCAGGATCTCGCTCTCCCGCGGCAGGAAGTCGTACTCGATATCCAGCCGCCGCATGGTTTCCAGATGCCGGCGCAACACAGCGGTCGAAATCGTATCCGCTGCCGCGGCAATTTCGTTTCCACCTGCCTCGATTGCGTGCAGTGTCCCCAGCCGCAACGCACGGCGATTCGCTTTTTCTTCCGGGTCATCATCGGCGTCGTACCAGGCCGAGACCTTTGCGTAGACATCCCAGCAGTAGTAGTCGAGGCGCTCCTGGCGCGCGGCCAGCTCGCGGAAGAGTGTCGCGATCTGCTGCTGCGAGAGATTCTCAAGATGCATCAGGCCGACGACGACATCGGCCACCTGCACGCCGGTATTGTCGATGTAGTTCTGCACATCCACGCGCTGCCCCGCGGCGCGCAGCATCCGCACGAAGGTGTCACCCAGGATGGCGTTGCGCAGATGCCCGACATGCGCCGCCTTGTTCGGGTTGATGCTCGTGTGCTCCACCAGCGAGTGCACGCCCGCGCCAAAGCTCGCGTCATCTTGCGCTTTGGCAATGGCCGTCAACGCTCGGCCGCGATCGAGCCGGGCGTTCAGATATCCCGCACCCGCGACCTCAAAGCTCGCAAAACCAGGTAGCGGCTGGCTGTTCAGCGACTCGAGCAGCTCGGCAGCAATCTGCTTCGGCGCACGGCGCAGCGGACGCGCAAGTTCGAAGGCCACGGGCGTTGCGTAATCGCCCAGGGAAACCTGCGGGGGCTGCTCCAGGTTGATTTTGGAGGCCACGAGCGCGGCCGCATCGCCATAGCGTTCGAGCAGGATGCTGCGCAGCCGCTCGCGCAGGACTTGTTGCATGTGTCGGTACAGGTTAGGCGTCCTTGGGCTGCGGCCCGCGTCAGCAATGACAAGAAAGGGCCGCGAAAGCCTTGATTTTACTGCCGATTCTAGCAGAGCGCTCGGAGAGGAGCGCCATACATATGCGCGACTTGTCACATGTAGGCATGCCACCTAAGATGAAAAGGTGTCATACCTGAGCGCCGCCTGAGTCTCGGTCGCACTTGCCGGAAAGTCCAGCCTGCTGATGCCTGAACGCCCGCCCTATTATCTGACGACGCCGATCTACTACGTGAACGCGCGGCCGCACCTCGGCACGGCCTATTCGACGATCGTCACCGACACCATCGCCCGGTACAAGCGCGCGCAGGGGTTCGATGTTTTCTTCCTCACGGGCACAGACGAGCACGGCCAAAAGATCCAGCGCTCCGCCAGGGCTATGAACTGCACGCCGCAGGAGTTTGTGGACAAGGTCGCGGCCGAGTTCCGCGCGCTATGGGACAAGCTTGGCCTCACCTACAACGATTTCATCCGCACCACCGAGCCGCGGCACAAGGAAAGTGTGCAGCGCCTTTTCACGCTGCTGAAGGACCGCGGCTACATCTATAAAGGCTTCTATACCGGCCAATACTGCGTCACAGACGAGGCGTGGGTCGATGTCGGTCCCGGTGAGCCCTGCCCGGATTGCGGGCGCATCACCGAAACGGTGACGGAAGAGAACTACTTCTTCAAGCTCTCCGCATTCGAACGCAAGCTGCTCGAGTACTACGAACAGAACCCCACGTTTATCCGTCCAGAGACGCGCCGCAACGAAGTGACTTCCTTCGTGCGCAGCGGTCTGCGCGATCTCTCCATCAGTCGCACCAGCTTTTCCTGGGGCATTCCAGTGCCGGGCGATGAGAAGCATGTCGTTTATGTGTGGATGGACGCGCTGGCCAACTACATCACGGCGCTCGGCTGGGGCTCGGACAATGAGGCGCGCTACAAGCAGTACTGGACCGATGATCGTTTGCGCCCGGAAGGCGCGCCGCTGCACATCATCGGCAAGGAGATCTCGCGCTTCCACTGCGTTTACTGGCCCGCATTTCTGATGGCCGCCGCCCTGCCGTTGCCCAAGTCGATCTTCGCGCACGGATGGCTGCTCTTCGACCAGAACAAAATGTCGAAGTCGCGCGGCAACGTGGTGCGCGCAGAGACGATTCACGACGTGCTCGGCAACGACGCGCTGCGCTACTTCCTGCTGCGCGAAGTTGTCTTCGGCCAGGATGGCAACTTCACCTTCGAGGCGCTGGTGCAGCGCTACAACGCCGATCTGGCGAACGGCTACGGCAACCTGGTCAGCCGCACGCTGGCGATGATCGCGCGCTACTTCGACGGCGTTGTGCCGGAGGGCACAGCCGATGCCCAGGTGCGCCAATCTGCCGAAGCCGCCATTGCGACCTTCCGCGAGCGGATGGATGCATTCGATTTCTCTCGCGCGCTCGAAGCGGTGTGGCAGTTTGTCGGCGCAGTCGATGGCTTCATCACGTCAACAGCTCCCTGGAAACTAGGCGCGCTCGAAGACGCAGCCAGCCGCACAAAGCTAGCCAAAATTCTCTATACCTGCGCCGAATCCATCCGCATCATCACCGCGCTGGTCGCGCCTGTCGTGCCGGATGCGGCGGCGAAGGTCTGGCAGCAGCTCGGGCTCGGCGATATTGCGCAGGCCGACCTTGAGAACATCGCATGGGGCGGACTGAGACCCGCAACAAAACTCGGCGAAGCTACGCCACTGTTCCCCCGCGCAGAAAAGGACGCAGTCACTCGTATGAAAGAGATTGAAGAAAATCGCCCGCAGAGCGCGCTCGAACAGGCGCTCGCCTCCGTCCCCACCGTTCGCGTGGAGCCCACGTCCGTGCCCGCAACTTCCGACGCGGCCAAAGACAAGGCAGCCGAGAAGGCCGACATCACCGCCCCGCATGCCGGGCCGAAGACCCTCACCGTCGAGACGCCGAGCGTGCCCGCGACAAAGCCGGCGGTGCCGCCCGCCGCTCCAGGCCAGATCACCATCGACGATTTCGCCAAGGTGGAATTGCGCGTCGCTCAGGTCAAGGTGGCCGAGCGCGTGCCCAAGGCGGACAAACTGCTGCGCCTCGAAGTAGACCTCGGCACGGAGACGCGCCAGATTCTCGCCGGCATCGCCGAATCGTATGAGCCGGAGTCTCTCATCGGCCGCAAGGTCATCGTCGTCGCCAACCTCGCACCGCGCAAGCTGCGGGGGCTTGAATCAAATGGCATGCTGCTCGCCGGCTCCATCGAAGGCGGCAAGGCAGCGCTGGCCAGCTTTCTCGAAGATGTGCCGCTGGGCGCCAAAGTCAAGTAAGACGGGTAAAGGAATCAATGCCATCTGCTCCGGGCCTCACTGACTCCCACGCGCACCTCGACAGCGCCCGCTACGATCAAGACCGCGAGACGATGCTCCAGAATGCGCGCGAGGCCGGAGTCGGCACCGTACTCGCGATCGGCATCGGCGAGGGGCCAGGCACGATGCATCGCGCGCTCGATCTGTGCCGCGCCTACGCCGGCCGTACCGATGTGCCGCGTCTCTACGCGACAGCCGGTGTTCACCCGGACGATGCCGCGAAGCTCGACGATGCCGCGCTCGACGCATTGAATAACCTGCTCGCCGCGCCGGAGGTGATCGCCTGCGGCGAGATCGGCCTTGACTACTACTGGGACACCGCGCCGCGCGCCGTGCAGCAGAAAGCCTTCATTGAGCAGATGGAGTGCGCCGCCGGGCATCGCCTGCCAATCGTCATCCACTGCCGCGCCGCAGAGCGCGCCGGTACGGGCGACATCGCTGCATGGGACGATACGCTTGATCTGCTGGAGCGGCACTGGTCGCAGACGGGACTCGGCGGCGTCCTGCACTGCTTCGCCGGCACGGTAGAGCACGCACGACGCGCCATTGATTTCGGCTTCCTGATCTCTTTCGCCGGCAACATCACTTTTCCCAGGGCGCAGGCCATCCGCGACGCCGCACAGGCGCTGCCGCTCTCATCGCTGCTGGTGGAAACCGATGCGCCTTTCCTCGCGCCCGTTCCGCGCCGCGGGCAGCGCAATGAACCTGCTTACGTCGCCAGCACAGCTATGAAACTCGCAGAGCTTCTGAAGATCGATGTAGAAGAAGTTGCCGCAATAACCACTCGCAACTTTGATGTGCTGATGCAAATTGGAAGTTAAGCCATCTTCGAAAAACCATAGCTCAGTATCTGGCTGCAAACGCAGCTTGCGTCAAGAACATCCGCTTGCCTTGAGCTGCTAGCCATACAAACGATTGGTGGAAACGGTCTAAGATCGCAGAAGAGAATCATGGAAAGCGATACCCGGAGACTGCAAGTCGATCGATTTATCCTCACAGAGATCGATAGCGTACCTCATCTGGAAGCCCTGCTGCTGCTGTTTAAGAGCCGGCCGAAGACCTGGTCGATCGATGAGATGGGGCAGTCAATATACGTGCGCGATGAAGTTGCATACAAAATTCTGGAAAGTCTGGTGCAGCGCAGAATGATCGCCGCGGTTCCACGCGCCTCCGGAACCTATTTCTACAATCCGGAGGATGAAAGCAGAAACCGGCTGCTCGAAGATGTCGATACGATCTATCGGAAGGAAGTAGTCCGCATCTCATCTATCATCCACTCCAAGGCGCCGGCCGGCTTGCGGGAATTCGCCCGCGCATTTCGCCTCAAGAAGGACAAAGAGTGATGGCTGGAGCGGTCTACATCCTCGGTGCGCTGGTGGCCCTTTGCTGCAGCATACTTCTGCTGCGCGGCTACCGGCGCGGACGCCGAAAGCTGCTGCTGTGGAGCGGACTCTGCTTCCTCGGCCTCGCCGTCTCGAACTTTCTTATCTTTGTGGATTTAATTTTGTTGCCCGCCTCCGTTGATCTTTATCCGCTTCGGCTTGCAACCGACTGCGTTGCCATGCTGCTTCTGCTTTATGGCCTCATTTGGGAGGGAGAATGAGCGTCATCGAAGCGTTTCTCATCGGCGTCATTGCCACATCCTCCCTCACAGCAGGTGTCTTCTTCCTGAAGTTCTGGAGGAAGACTCGCGATTCACTCTTTCTTGCTTTCGGCCTGGCTTTTGTCATCGAAGGACTAAACCGGTGCGCTTTTCTTTTCCTGACAAAGCCGAATGAAGGCAACCCCTATATCTATCTCGTGCGATTGCTCGCGTTTCTTCTGATCCTTGGCGCCATTCTGCGCAAGAACCTCGGCAGGACTCCCTAGGCAGGCGCACCCGGTCCCCGTATCGGGTACCATTCACTTCCGGCAGCCACATTGCGCCGTCGCGCCGGCGGACGCATCTAGAGAAAGAAAGGAAGACCCATGGCAGCAGAGAATTCATTTGACGTAGTCAGCAAAGTTGAGATTCAGGAGGTCCGCAATGCCATCGACCAGGCCATCAAGGAGGTCCGTGCCCGGTTCGACCTGAAGGATTCCAATTCCGAAATTAAGCTCGAGGACCAGGATAAGGCGATCCAGCTCGCCTCCGCGGACGAATACAAGCTCGAAGCGGTGAAGGAGATCCTTTCGCAGAAGCTGGTCAAGCGCGGCGTCTCGCTCAAGGCCCTCAAATACGATAAATTGGAGCCGGCCATGGGTAAGAGCGTCCGGCAGAAGATCACTCTTCAGCAGGGCATCGCGAGCGAAAAGGCGAAGGAGATTGTGAAGCTCATCAAGGACTCGAAAAAGAAGGTCCAGGCCTCCATCCAGGGCGAGACCGTGCGCATCAGCGGCAAGGACCGGGATACGCTGCAAGAGGCCATTGCCCTGCTACGCGGCCATGACTTCGGCATCGACCTGCAATTTACGAATTACCGCTCCAATTAACGGCATCGTAGGCCGACAGCGGGATCTTCCGCCTGACCAGATACACTACTTGCAGGAGAGCCCGCAGCTACGTGAGCACACAGGCGATTGCAACAGTCAAGGAAGTATTCGACCTGCTGCGGGACGACCTCCGCGCTGTGGAGCGGGAGCTCGCGCGCGATTCCGACTCCACTGTCCAGGCAATCACCGAAATTGCCGGCTACCTGCGCGAAGGCGGCGGCAAGCGTATCCGCCCCACGCTGCTGCTTCTGGCGGCGCGCGCGCTTGGCTATCGCGGCCGGGGCAGCGTCCGGCTGGGCGCCGTGGTGGAGATGGTCCACACCGCGACACTAGTCCACGACGACATCATCGACGCGGCCGATATCCGCCGCGGCCGGCCCTCCGCAAATACCACCTGGGGCAACTCGCGGTGCGTGCTGGCCGGTGACTGGCTCTACATGCAGGCCTTCCGCGTCGCGCTCGAAGAGCGCAACTTCAAAGTGCTGGATCTGCTCATCAGTCTCACACAGCAGATGGTCGAAGGCGAGCTGCTGCAAACCGAGACGCTGGGCCGCCTCGTCACCGAAGGCGAGTATTACGACCTGATCTACCGCAAGACGGCCTGCCTCTTTCGCGTCTCCATGCGGCTCGGCGCGGTGCTCGCCGATGTGAGCGAGGCAACCGAGGACCAGCTTGGAGAATACGGTCGCAATCTCGGGGTGGCCTTTCAGATCGTCGACGATGTGCTCGACCTGACGGCCAGTGAAGAGACCCTGGGCAAGCCTGTCGCCAGTGATCTACGAGAAGGCAAAGCCACGCTGCCGGTCATCCATGCCTATCAGCACGGCACACCGGCAGAGCGCGCCGCTATCGACCAGGTGCTCGCCGATCAGGCTTTCGAGCGTGTCTCCCACGCGGAGATTCTCGCCATCCTCGAACGCTACCGCTCGGTCGACTACGCCCTCGCCGCGGCCTATCGCTACGCTGACCTCGCTCGGGCACTGGTCACTGACTTGCCGGAAAGCGATGAGCGCCGCGCCCTGCTCTGGATGCCGGACTTCGTCGTCGCGCGGGATAAGTAGCACTGCGAGCCGGAATCAGCGCAGCAGACGCACGATCAGGTACAGCAGAAGCGAGAGCACAATGCTGATCAGAATAGAGGTCCCGATGGGTGCAAAGACCGACACATTCTTGCCGCGATACGTAATATCACCGGGGAGATGGCCCAACGGAACTCCCATGCGGCCCAGGACGATGATCATCGATCCGGCGGCGATCAACAATATTCCCAGATAGATCAGCATTCGGCCCATATTGCCAATTATCGATCGATTCGGTGCAGTATGAAAGCGACGAGGCGCCGTTACCTTAGCGGTGAACACGCAGCTTCGAACGTCAAGTTCTCGAATTCGGATGGAACTGCACCGAAGATTCCTTCGTCGCAAAGATGGCCGCGTGCTCAATTCAAGCGCGCGGCCCTAAATACATTAGCTGCGAAGACCGCCGGCGGCCTGCAGCAACGAGCCCGTGATCCAGCGCGCGTCATCCGACGCAAGGAAGGCCACTACTGTCGCGATGTCATCCGGAGCGCCCACACGGCCGAGTGGCGTGTTCTGCACCGCCTGGTTCAGGAAGTCGCTGCCCTCCAGCCCCGCCGATTTCACGCCCTCTGTCATAACTGGCCCCGGGTTGACGGCGTTCACGCGAATCTTCTTCGGGCCCAGTTCCTTCGCAAATACGCGCGTGATCGTGTCGACCGCGCCCTTTGTGCCGCTGTAAACGGAGGAGCCTGGGACGCCACCCTCGCTCGCCACCGATCCGATGTTGATCACGCTGCCGCCCTCGGGCGGAAACAGCGCCACGCCTGCCTTTGTCGCCAACAGCAGCCCCTTCACGTTTGTATCGAAGATGCGGTCGATCTCCTCTTCCGTGATCGACTCTACCGGAGCGAACGAATAGACACCTGCGTTGTTCACCAGCACGTCCACTTTGCCGAAAGCTTTCTTGGTCTCAGCAAAAAGCTTCTCAATGTCACCGCCCTTTGCCACGCTGCCGCCTACCGCGATCGCCTTGCCGCCGGCTTTGGTAATCTCTGCAACCACCTTCTCAGCGCCTTCTTTGCTGGATGCGTAGTTGACCACCACAGACGCGCCCTGCGCCGCCAGTTCCTTTGCGATGCCCGCGCCAATGCCCTTCGAAGCACCCGTAACCACTGCGACCTTCCCTGCCAGCTTGCCCATAACCGACCTCCTCGATTCGATATATGTCGAATAATTCGACGCACATCGAAAAGATGCGCGGCCTGCCGGATGGATTCAGCGTGTCTGTGGATTGCGGCTATATCTCTGAGCCGGGACGGACGCGCGCCTGTGGGTCGCGGCCAGTCCCCACGCTCCGATGCCCGCAGCGCATGCAGACGCCGCCAGCACCGCGATGCGGGCCAGTGTGTACTGCTCCTCCGTCTGGAACGCGAGTCCCGCAATGAAGATCGATACGGTGAAGCCGATCCCGCCCAGCCATGAGACAGCATGCAACTGCCTCCAGTTCACTCCCCGAGGCAGCTCCGCCATCCGCAGGTGCACTGCGATCCAGGAAAACAGCGTGATTCCCAGCGGCTTTCCGAGCATCAGTCCCAGCACTACGCCGAGGAAGAGGGGGTGCAACAAGGCATCCCGGTTCACGCCACGCAGCGAGATTCCGGCATTCACCAGCGCAAACAGCGGCACGATGCCGAAGCTGACCCATGGATGAAGTGCACGTTCCAATCTGCTTGCTGGAGACTCCTGCACTGCTCCTTTGTCGCTCCCACCCCCGGCTGGAAGCGCCAGCGCAAACAGAATGCCGGCCATTGTCGGGTGTACGCCGGACATATGCATCGCCCACCACAGGGCAATGCCCAGCGGCACGTAAACACCCAGCCATCGCACGCCGCGCCAGTTCAGCAGCAGGCAGACCGCGAACAACAGCACAGCGATCGCAAGATACCCCAGCCTTAGCTCGCGGGTATACGCCACCGCGATCACGGCCACGCCGGCAATGTCGTCCACAATCGCAAGCGCGACCAGAAAAACTTTCAGCCCCACCGGAATACGCTTGCCGAAGACCGCCAGCACCGCCAGGGAGAACGCAACATCGGTCGCGATGGGCACTCCCCAGCCGCTCGAATTGGGGCTGCTGCCGTTCAGCGCAAGATAGAGGAGCGCCGGGGTGACCACCCCACCGAGCGCAGCCAGGACTGGCAGGAGAGCCCTCCTGAGCGATCGAAGCTCTCCAGTGAGAAATTCCCGCTTCACCTCCAGCCCGACGATCAGGAAGAAGATCGGCATCAGCCCGTCGTTCACGAATTCGTGAATGTTCCAGTGGAAGGCCAGCGCGCCGGCATCTCTACCGACGGAGTACTTCAACAGTGCTTCGTAAACGTCGCCCAGCCGGGAGTTCGCCGCGAGCAGCGCGACCACGGTGGCAAGCAGCAGAACAATGCTGCCCGCTGACTCCAGGTGCACAAACCGGATGAAAGGCGCAATCAGCCGCTGCACCTGGCGCCGCTGGGTTCTCTGCAACAGGCTGGCCATAGCAAGATGCTAGCGGTATCGAGAGAAGGTTGCAGAGAGTAGTTGCCTGGCGAAACGGAACGGCAGTGAGGCGAACTCCGCCCTGCTGTGGTATTCTCCTCCGTCCGATGCCTGATATCGCCTCACCGCCGATTCGCGTTCTCGTCGCCAAGCCTGGCTTGGACGGTCACGACCGCGGCGCTAAGGTAATCGCCCGCGCGCTGCGCGATGCCGGCATGGAGGTCATCTACACCGGCCTGCGCCAGACGCCGGAGATGATCGTCAATGCCGCACTCCAGGAAGATGTCGATTGCGTGGGTCTCAGCATCCTTTCCGGCGCACACAACGCTATCGTGCCGCGCGTCACCTCGTTGCTGAAGGAGAAGGGCGCAAGCGACGTTCTGGTTGTCGTCGGCGGTACCATCCCCGAGCAGGATGTCGCGTTTCTGAAGCAGGAGGGCGTTGCCGCCATCTTCGGCCCCGGCACCTCGCTCGATGCCACAGTCACATTCATCCGTGAGCACGTGAAGCCCCGCAACCTGCTCGTCTGATTCCGTCATCGTGCCAATGGCGCATTGGCCAGCGGCAGACTCTCACTCGATTTCCAACGAATCGGCTCAACGCGGCCAACCACAAGGATCCATGCAAATCCTCCAGCCACGCACACCACAGCCGAAACCAATAGCGCCACCGCAAAGTGGCCGGTTCTGTCCACCAGAAAGCCGGTCAATGCCGGACCTATGACGCCGGCGAAATTCGCGAAGCCATTCTGCAGGCCGATCCACCGTCCAACTCCCGCCGGACCTGCGAGCGTCTGGCCGAACGCAAACAGTGTGGCACTGGTCATCCCGCAGCCCACTCCGGCAAGCAACAGGAAGTAAAGATAGGTACTTGGGGTGGAAAACGACAGATAGCTTAGGGCGACGGCGGCAAGGGCAAATCCTATCCCCATCGCCGTCTTGCGTACCTGCGTGGTCGTTCCACCGTGCCGCATCCACAAATCGGCAAGGGCGCCCGTGACGAACGCCGAACAGGCATCCGTCACGTAGTAAAGAGCAGCGATCCGCGACATCGCTGCCATCGTCATGTGTTGTTCCCGCACCAGGTACAAAGGCAGCCAGGTGACCATGAAGTACAGCAGATAGTTGCTGCAGAAATGGCCGACAGAAACGCCCCAGAATGAACGCTGTTCGAATATCTCAACAAACCCGGGGGCCGGCCCTTTTCGGGCTATCGGATCTACCGCTTCTTCGCGCGGCTTCCATTGCCGCCACGCTGGGAGCCAAAGCAGGCTCAGCGCGCCGACGCCGAAAAACACCGGACGCCATCCGAACCTTGCCATCAGCAATCCGCCGCCAAAGGTCCCCACGACCGCTCCGAAGCGCATCGCGCCGCACACCACTCCATTCGCGAAGCCGCGCCTCTCCTCCGGAAGATAACGGGCAAGTATCTGGGAAGACGTCGGACAGACCACGGACTCTCCAACGCCCAGCAGCAGACGCAGGGACATCAGCATCACCAAACCCGTAGAAAGGCCGGTGAACGCCGTCGCCAGTGACCATACGAGAAAGCCGAGAGCCAGCACGCGGCGTGGATCGAAACGATCCAGCATCCAGCCGCCGACGAACTGCATGGCGGTGTAGGTCCAGAAGAATGCCGAGAAGAGCGCCCCAAGCATGGATGCGCTCAGATGCCATTCGTCCCTAAGCAGTGGCGCGGCAATGGACAGGTTGCCGCGGTCGATGTAGTTGATCGTCACGGCGACGAAGAGCAGGAACAGCGCAGGTGCAAAGCTGGTCCGCTTCCCCCGTGCGGCTTGTGTGCGGTCCATGGAGATCCTGCAGGATTCTCTCACCTGCCGTCTCCACTTTTGCAAGAGGGCGCCAGGTAAAAGGGCGAGGCCATTGCGGCCTCGCCCGGTGTTATGCGCGCCGGATTTTATGCCGGACGGTGAGCATGATGATGATGGTGAAGGTGGTGATGGCGATGATGGTGGGTAGCAGCGAATGCGGGAGCAGCAGCCGATGCGAGCACCACAGCAAGAAGGGCGAGGGCGATCTTCCTCATGCCTCTTTCATATCCCGCTCCTTGCTCACTGGCAACACAACATTCGATGTATGTGCCTACTCCTGCACGGGGACGCTTATCCCGCGCAGCGCTTCGGCAAAGCGCGCCGGAAGCTTTCGCTTCTGCATGGCCCGATCCACCACGACATGGACCGTCTCACCCTCGGCCAGCAGCGCCGGCGCTCCGTCCGGCGTTGGGCGCAACAGCCGGTAGCCGAACCGGATTACCGAGGTGCGCTGGTTCAGCACGCGTGTCTCCAGCGTCAGCAGGTCGTCATACCGCGCCGGCGCCTTATAGCGGCAATTCGCCTCCACCACCGGCAGAAAGCACTTGGCCTGCTCCTCGATCTCGCGGTAATCGAAGCCCAGCGAGCGCATCAGCTCCACGCGGCCGATCTCGAACCATACAAAGAAATTTGCGTAATAAACCACACCCATCTGATCGGTCTCCGCATAGCGGACCCGGATGGAAACGGTATGAGCTGTCGACATGCCTTCAGTCTATCGGCTGGCCGATGGACGACAAATTGCGCTGCCGATCGCTACGGCTTGACCTTAGAGAGAATCGGCAGCTTGGTGATGTCGTTGATCATCACGAATGCCGCAAACAACAGCAGCAGGACAAATGCGCCCTGATAGATGCGTTCTTTGAATCTCTGATCAATGTCATGCCGCAGCACGCTTTCGATCAGCAACAACAAGATCACGCCGCCATCCAGGATCGGAATCGGCAGCAGATTGAAGATGCCCAGGTTCAGGCTGATCACCGTCATAAGCGCAATGATCGGCTGCCATCCGGGGGAGGTCGCCGCCTCACCGGTGACGCGGGCGATGCCAATCGGGCCGCTCAGGTTCTGCACCGCCATGTGGCGCGTAATCATCCGCCGCAGCACCTCGATGATCAGGCTAGAATTCTTTACGTTGAACTTCAACGACTGGACCATCGCAGCGGGAAGGGCCAGCTTCTCTACTTTGAAGGGTGGCGGATCGGTCTCAAAGCCAAGCTGATAACTCTTACCGCCGTCGTTGTTGTCGGCAAAGGCGGGCGTCACCTGCAGATCATGCACATTGCTTCCGCTCTGTACCTTGAGCGTTACCGGTGCACCATGGACCTGCTGCAGATAGCCCAGCACCGCGGTAGCCGAATGCAGCGGCTGCCCATCCACCGCAAGGATCTTGTCGCCGGCCTTCAGCCCCGCCTTTGTCGCAGGCATGCCCGGCAGAACATCATGCACGCCGATGGGCGCGCTCTGCATCTGCGGCACAATGCCGAGCGAACTGATAGAAAAATCATCCGGGTTGCGCGGCGCGGGCACGCTCATTGCAGTGTCGACGCGCTCGCCGTTCTTCCGCTGCACGGTAAGCGTGACCTTCTGCCCCAGGTTCGGCTCGGTCCGCATCCAGACCGTGTCCCAGGTAGGATTGGCGCGATTGTCGAAGCGCACAATGCGGTCGCCGGATTGCAAACCCGCGGCGGCGGCCGGCGTGTTCTGCACAACGAAATCGATGTCCGCTGACTTCGACCGGTAGATGTCTACCTCGTTGTGCATCATGTAGAGCCCGGTCATCAGGATCAGCGCCAGGATGAAGTTCGCCACCGGGCCTGCCAGCGCAATCAGGATACGTTGCCAGCGCGGCTTGGCATTCAGATCCCCCGGATCGCTGACCCGCGGACCGTCTGGATCGCTCCCGCTCATCGGCATCATTCCGTCGCCGCCCAGCTCGCCCTGCATCTTCACATAGCCGCCCAGCGGCAGCAGGCTCAGCCGGTAATCGGTGTCGCCCCGACGGAAGCCGAAGAGACGCTTGCCGAAACCGATGGAGAAGACCTCCACCTTGACCTTGAACAATTTGGCCACCGCAAAATGGCCGAACTCGTGCACCAGCACCATGATGCCGAGCACAATCAGCGTGGAGAGAATACTGATAACAACAAAAGGCATAGTAAGAGAGGCGGGCTTTCCCTTCCTGGCGGCGTACAGCCGTTCGAATCCCTCGCCCCACGGGCGTATTCGCCTCAGGCGCGGACTGGCATTTCCTTCCTTGCTCTAACTGCCCGTGCCGCAATGCTGGCCTGGGCGCGCTCGCGGGACTGGGCATCTACGTCCAGCACTCCCGCAATCGTCTCCGGGTGGCCGGCCGGGGTTGCCGCCAGTACTTTTTCGATTGTACGCGGGATGTCCATGAAGGAGATACGTCCTTCGAGGAATGCCGCGACCGCCACTTCATCGGACGCGTTCAAGGCGATGGGGTGAGCGCCGCCTGCGTCTGCCGCCTCATAGGCCAGGCGCAAACAGGGGAAACGCTCCATGTCCGGCAACTCAAAGTGCAGATCGGCCAGCGAACGCATGTCGAAGGTGAGGTCGCTCTCCACCCGTTCGGGATAGCTCAGCGCGTACAGGATCGGCAACCGCATATCGGTCACGGAAATTTGTGCGAGGATCGAGCCATCCACATACTCCACCAACGAATGCACAGTGGATTGCGGATGCACCGTCACCTTCACCTGCGCCGGCGGAAGATCGAAGAGCCGGCAGGCCTCGATAATCTCCAGCCCTTTGTTCAGCAGAGTCGCGGAATCGATGGTGATGCGCCGCCCCATCACCCAGGTCGGGTGCTTCAATGCCTGCTCGACTGTGATGTGCTCGAATTCGCTCAGCGGCATCTGCCGGAAGGGGCCGCCCGAGGCCGTGAGCCAGATCTGTTTCACCTCCTGCCGCGTTCCCGCGCGCATGCACTGGTGGATCGCGTTGTGCTCGGAGTCGATGGGCAGCAGGGGCACGTTTTTTTCCCGCGCCGCACGCGTCAGGATCTCGCCTGCCGCCACCATGCATTCCTTATTCGCCAGCCCCACCGGCTTCCCTGCCATCACCGCTGCATAGGTAGCCTCCAAGCCGGCGACTCCCACGATGGCCGACACCACAAAGTCAGCCTCCGGCAGCGTCGCGGCACGCACGCTGCCCTCTGTGCCGTAGACGACCTCGATGCCCGTGATCCCGGACGACCGCAGTCGCACCTGAAGCTGCTCGGCAAGCTCCAGCGTCGCCATCGACGCTACCAGCGGCCGCCACTGCGCGCATTGCTGGAAAGCAAGCGCCACGTTCTGCCCGGCAACGAGCGCGGCCACGCGGAAGCGCTCCGGATAGCTGGCGACGACCGAGAGTGTGCTGGTGCCGATGGAGCCGGTGGAACCGAGGATGGAGATCTGCTTCAAAGTATCTGGGCGCTCCTTTTTTCGATCGGGCTACTTCGACCAGGGCGGGACAACGCCGTTCATGCGCGCATATGCCACCAGCTGTCCCATGTGCTCGTTGTCATGAATGATGACGCGCAGATACATGCCGTCAACATTCACGGTTTTGCCGTCAATCTTGACCTTGCGCTCCAGGTCGCCCGGCTTCAGGTTGGCGCGGGCTGTCTTCACCGCTTCCAGCGAACGCTTCAACCACTGGATGACATCCGCCTTCTTCGTCACCGTCTTTTCCATATCTTGCTTCAGGTCCGCTGGCAGCTTCGGCCCCGTGAAACTGAGCAGCTCGAAGTTCGCCAGTGCGATGTGCATAAACACCTCGCTCACCGAACGCACGCCGGGCGCCGGGCGCCACGAGTATTTGTCTGCCGGGATCGCCTCGGCCAGCGCGATCAACTGCTGGGAAACATGCGACCATTCGCCGTCGTAGCCCTCCCACAGTCCCTCTGTCTGGAAATCCTTCTGAGCATGCGCAGCTCTAACTCCGAGAATCGGCAGCGCCAGAACCAGAAACAACAGCAGCGCCCTTTTCATATCCGTGATCGCACCTTTCCCCGCTCGTCGCCTGGACCGGTCTGATTCTAGAACGACGACTGCACCAACTGCGCGTACCACAGCACCGGAGCCGCAAGCAGTAGCGCGTCGATCCGGTCCAGCACACCGCCATGGCCCGGCAGAAGGGATCCGGAGTCCTTCACCTTCGCTCCGCGTTTCAGCGCTGATTCCACCAAGTCCCCCACCTGCGCCGCCACATTGAGCACCACCGCCAACAGCATCCAGTGCAGCCAACTCCCGTCGTAGGAGAGCCCCGTTAGGCTGTGCCGCGCCATCTCCGCCGCAAGCAGGATCAGCAGCACGGTCACGATCAGGCTGCCTCCGATAGACGCGAGGCTGCCCTCCCAGGTCTTGTTCGGACTCAACCGCGGCGCCAGCTTGTGCCGGCCCAGCGACCGTCCCACATACAGTGCCGCCACATCGCCCGACCACACTACGCAGAACAGCAGCAGCAACAGTGAGGGCCCATGCTCCTGGGCCCAAATAAGCGGAACCGTCACCAGGGCAAGCCCGATATACAGCAGCCCGAAGATCGAAGTAGAGGTATCGACCAGCACCCGCTCCAGCGGTGACCGGAAAGCCGCCACGCAGAACAGCACGAAGGAAAAGGCGCTGAAGGCCGGCAGCAGCATCTCAGGCCGGAAGAAGTTCACGGCGAACAGTGCCACAACCGCCGCCAGCACCAGCCATCGCGGCGTCCGGGCGCCGCTCGCATCCGCGAGGCCGAGGTACTCCCAGCAGGCAAGCACAGCCACTACGGCCGCCGCCGTCGAGATCAGCCAGAACAGGCCGCTGAATAACAGCAGGATCACCAGCGGTATAAGCACCAGTGCGGTAAGGACGCGTGCCATCGTAGGCACTCAGCATATATGACGCCCAGGGAGCGACTTAGTCTTCGGTGCTGAATATCGGTGCTGAATATCGGGGATGGGTGCTTTGCGAGCAGCCCGATGACGGCTTTGCCTCTGTCCTCGGCGGTACGGTGGCAAAATCCTACTTTCCGCTCAATGCCGGAAGCTGGATCTGGAACGACGGCTCGACGTAGTATGCGTCGCTCGTCCGCGCCTTAAGCTGCGGCTTGCCCAAACGGACAGCGATCGCGTGGTACTCATCGACGTGCTTCGCAGTAGCCGGGTCAAACGACAGCGTGTAATACGACTTGGCATCGACGATGCAACTCGCGATCTGGTCGCCAAGGTCGCCCGGCTGGTCCAGTGCACGTCCTCCGCTGTGGATGGCAAGCACCGGCAGCGCAAGATCGCCGGGCCGAACCTGATTGACGGAAGGCACCCCTCTCAAAAAGCTGCGGTATTGCTGTTGGTGAGGCTCGTTCGTGACTGCCGGGTCGGCGGGATAGATGCTGTACAACGTAATTCTGGCTTCGCGAAGTGCACGGGAGGTCGTCACCACCCTGTCGAACTGCGCGCCGTACTCCCGCCGTGTGAACAGATAGTCCGAACTTTCCAGTGTCGACCAGCCGTCTCCGATCCAGATCAGCATCTTGCGGCCCGGTCTTGTGTCCTCGGCGTCTGCAATCCGCTGAAGGGCAGTTAGCGACAGAGTCACGAGCTCCGCCTCGCGCTGTCTCGTCAGCTGGATGGAATGGATGGTGGATTCGGCCTGGTTCAGCTCGCTGGCCAACAAATCGCCATCGCTGGTCGGCTGTGGCACGATCTTCACGCCATAGTTATCGAAGATCATCAAGGACGTCGGCTGCGCAAGCCTTCCGCCGTTTCGCCGCAGAAAGTTCTCAATCTGAAACCGCTCATTCCCGACAACCCGCAACGAAGTGTTCGTTACATCGACCAGAAGAATGACCTGGACTGGCGGCTCTTCTTTCCCGGATCCTACAGTGCCATCGACCTCACGGAAAGAACGTATCGGCTGCGGCTTCCTATTATCGAAGAGTGTGAAATCCTGTTGCGTGAGCCCCGCCACAGGCTCTCCGGCAGCATCCGTAACCAGCACATCGAGCTTGATTCTGTCTTGCGGCTCGCCGACGCCAGGTGGCGGCCGATGCGAGAGTTCGGGTTGGCTTCGATCCTGCTGAGCGGCAGCCGCGGCGCTCTGCGGCGCTACCCCCGCGCAGGTTACACCGAACAGCAAAAATAGGGCCCAGCGCTCCATTGCCATCGCTCACCAACGCTACACCAAGCGGTCGCACTAGTCCTTCCGAATGAGGGTGAGGCCATGCCAGTCTGGGCATCTGCAGATCAAATTTCTGGCAAAACTCGCCCAACCGAAGCTAGAATCCAGCTGCCCCCCAGGTCCTCTCTCCCCTCACAAATCGGGCTCCTCAGGAGATCGCTATGGTTAGTGTCCGCACCAGGGCCCTTCGTGTCTCTGCTTCCACCGCCATTTTGCTTGTTTTGGGTTGTTTGGCGGCGCAAGCGCAACGGCAGCACGGAACCGTTCAGAGTGGCGAGACTCCCATCGCCGGCTCGAACGTCACGCTCTACAGTGCAGGTACTTTGCGAGGCGGATCGGCGTCTGTGCTGGGTTACGCCACTACGGATCGAAATGGCACGTTCGCCATCAACTACACGCAGCCGCTGAACAGCAATGCAGTCTTGTATCTGGTGGCAGACGGTTTCCTGCCGCCAGGGACAAGAACGCCGCGGAGGGAGGTTCGCCTGGCAACCGTTCTCGGGACTGGACAGGGTTCCGCGAACGTGGTGCTGAATGAACGCACCACGGTCGGAACCGCATACGCAATGGCCCAGTTCATCCAGGGGACGAACATCGCGGGCGGATTCCCGGGCCTGCAAAATGCCGCCGCGACGTTCAAAAATCTAGTGAACATCAGAACGGGCCAGATTGGGCGGGTGCTCGCGACCTCGCCAAATGCAACCGAAACCTCGACCATGGCAGAGTTCAACTCATTGTCCAATCTCCTCGCTGGCTGCGTGGACGCAACCATCGCGCTGCCCTGCAACGCATTGTTCGCGGCCACACGCACGCCGAGCAGTCAGGCACCCGGAGACACACTGCAGGCGGCGGTAAACATTGCGCATTATCCCGGGAGCCGGGCCACAGCTTTGTTTCTGTTGTCGCGTGTACGCATGTTGTACCAGCCGGCGTTGAACTCTCCACCCGATGCGTGGACAATCGCCATTCGATACGACGGCAACGGCCACGAGTTTGACGGCCCCGGAAACATGGCGATCGATCAGGATGGAAACGTCTGGTCCACAAACAACTATCAATACACAAAGAGCCAGCTTCGGCAGGCATGCGGCGGGACGTACGCAATCAAGCTGACCCCGGACGGCAAGGATGCGCCGGGTGCGCCGTATTATGGCGGCGGACTCTATGGAGCGGGCTTCGGCATTGCGCTCGATGCAAATGGCAACGCGTGGCTGGGCAACTTCGGTTTCCAGGGCACAGGCCGGCATACCTGTGTTGGGAATGTGACGACTGTTTCAGGATTCGACACGGACGGCGCTCCTTTGTCTCCTAATGGCTTCGGCGATGGCAGTATTCACCAGCCGCAGGGAATGGCCACCGACCGCCAAGGCAATCTCTGGATTGCGAACTGCGGGGGAAACTCAGTCACGCAGTTCGCCGACGCAAATCCTGCGCTCGCGCTGAACTACGCGGGCTTGCCGCTGTACACACCGTTTGGATTGGCGGTGGATGGCCAGAACAACATCTGGATCACCAACAATGGTCAAGACCCAAACGGCAACTACACGGTCGTCGAGCTCGGGCCCGACGGAAGAATGGTGGGGACACCCTTGAGCGGTGGTGGACTCAAGGCTCCGCTGGGAATCGGCGTCGATAGCCTGGGAAATGTCTGGGTTGCGAACTCGGGCATACTGCCGGTACCGTGCAGCGCCGCGTCCAACCCGGCGCTGCTGACAGCTCAACTCGGCTTGCCAAACATGCCTTCTCTCACTGAGATCAGCCCGAGCGGCGACACATTCACCTTGTCCAACTTCACTGGCGGCGGCCTTACGCTTCCGTGGGGTGTCGCGGTCGACGGCAACGACAATATCTGGGTCTCCAATTTCGGCCGTAAAAGGTTGTCCGAATTCTGTGGAGCCAGATCGGAAAATTGCCCGGCAGGGATGAAGACGGGCGATCCGATCTCGCCCGGCCGCGGTTACAGCAGCGACGGGTTGACGCGGAACACCGGCGTTGTGATCGACCCGTCGGGCAATGTGTGGGTGGCTAATAACTGGATGGAGCTGCCCATTCCTGCCAATCCGGGCGGACGGGAGATGGTCGTCTTTGTCGGGCTGGCCGCGCCGGTGAAAACGCCCATGGCCGGACCTCCCCAACAGCCATGAGGGTTCGCGGGCCAGCTTGCGAAAAGGGCAAATTCCGCCTAAAATTGGAGGATTGCAGGAAAGGGATTTTGCAGCAATGCCAAAGGAAAACATCCACCCGAAATACGAGACCATCCGCGTACAGTGCGCCTGCGGCACCGGATTCGAGACCCGGTCGACCCACAAGGGCGACATCCACGTGGAAATCTGCTCCGCCTGCCACCCCTTCTTCACGGGCAAGCAAAAGCTGGTCGACACGGCTGGGCGCGTCGAGCGCTTCCGCCGCAAGTACGCTAAGGCCGAGGCAGCCAAGCCCGAAGCGGCAGCATCCGCGAAGTAAGGCTGCAACAGCAGACCTGAAGAGGCCTCCTGCGGGAGGCCTCTTCCATTGCATAGACTGATTGGAAGCACCGGTGAAGAAGCATTGGTCTGACAATCCGCGTGAATCGACGGACGACGGCAAACAACCTATTCCGGCGCGAGTACCCGCGTTTTTCTCAGTCGGACGGGTCCAAGTGCGGCCCGCGACGGTGCTTGCGCCCATGGCTGGCGTGACCGATACGATCTTCCGCCGCTTCATCCGCCACGCCAGCCTGTTCACACCCGCCGCTGACGCGAATGCCACCGTCGATGCCGAAATTTCCAATCAGCAGTCCGGCTGCGGCCTCATTATGACGGAGTTCACCTCTGCCGACGGGCTTTCCCGCATGCGCGAAGCGAAGCGCAAGCGCTACCTGACCTACTACGACGACGAGCACCCGATTGCCGCGCAGCTCTTCGGCTCCGATCCGCGGACGCTCAGTGAAGCCGCGAAGATCGTGGAAGACGCCGGCTTCGACATGGTGGACCTGAACCTGGGCTGCCCGGCAAAGCGCGTGGTCGCCTGCAACGGCGGCTCCGGTCTGCTGCGCGATCTGCCTCTCATCGCGCGCATCTTCGAGGCGGTGCGCGGCGCGGTGGCAATTCCCTTCACCGTAAAGATCCGGCTCGGCTGGAATGACGACAACATCGTTTGTGTCCCGCTCGCGCGGCTTGCGGAGGAGAGCGGTCTGAATGCCGTCGCCGTGCACGCCCGCACGCGCGAACAGGGATATTCGGGCGACGCGCGCTGGGAACACATCGCCGCCGTGAAAGACGCGGTCACGATTCCGGTGATCGGCAACGGCGACGTCCGCACGCCGGAAGATGCTGCCGCCATGGTGGCTCGCACCGGCTGCGATGCCGTGATGATCGGCCGTGCTGCGCCTGCAAATCCGTGGATCTTCCGCCAGATCGCGCAGTACACCGCGACCGGCCGCTATGACGTGCCGACCGAGTGGGACCGCTACCGGATGATCCGCACCTACTTCACCATGTTGCTCGAAGAAGGTCACTGGCACTCTTCAGGCTCCGACGAGAAAAATGCCGAAGCCGCCAAGGCCTGTCGCGAGGGAGCTGGCAAGATGAAGCAGTTTGCCTCGTGGTTCACGCATGGCGTTCCGGGCGGTGCCGCACTCCGCAAGGCCATCTACGAAGCCCGCACCGGCCCGGCGATTCTGGATTCAGTCGAGCAGTTTTTCGAACGGCGGTTCGGCGGCGCTGTGCATGCCTCTTCCAGCGACGAGTCAAACGTTGCATTCGCATTTCAGGAATCCTGAGCAGAACGCTTTCGCCAGATCACATCCAGGGAGCGCCGCCAGTCTTCCCCGACAGCAATGACATTCCACTGAATCTCCGGGCTCAGGTAGCCGAGCACAGTCTCGGTCGCTGGATGGATGCGCAGCGCCGGGGCGATGAAGTACAGCAGCGGTGACGTATCCGCCAGCCGCATGCCCGGAAAATATCCTCGCCGAGTGAAATCGTTCGCGCCATCCACGTTCCGCGATTGCGCAGAGCGATGAACTCGAATCCAGTAGTCCAGCCCCTGCAGCGGCATATGCATATCTTCGTCCGCCTTCAGTTCCACAACCGCGAGACGCCCCTCGCGATTCACGGCGAGCAGATCCAGCATGCCGCGATCGCGTGCCGCAAAGGCTGGCACCTGCCGGTAGACCGGCGACGCCAGCAGCGAGTGATCGACCGCCGGGAGCGCCGCGGATAATCGCGATTCAAGCCAGCGCTCCGGCTGCATCCGATACAGCGGGTCGCGCGCACTCCCAGCAGTATGGCGACTCTCGAACAATCGTGCCGTCAAGGCGCGCAACATCGGCGCGGTGTCTTCATTCAGCTCCGTTTCGCTTGGTCCAGCGCCGAAGGTTATGCGGTCCTGCCGCTGGAATGAGCCCGGCGCAAGCCCGTGCTGCACTCGCGCAAACTCCAATCCATAAAGCGCAAGTCCAACAGCAGAAGCGCTGTGCACGCGCTGCTCGACGCGCTCCCGTGCAGCTTCTGGCACCAGCGCCATTACCTGCTCGATGCCTGCCTGCAGGCGCTCCATGGCCGCGGCATAATTGACGTTCTGCATCAATCGCATCTCCAGATTGCCGTCGCGACCAGTCTCTACCGCACGCAGTTGGTCGGCCCGCGCATCACATTCATAGAGCTCCCACTTGGCCTGCGCAGCATCCAGCCATCCGATGCGCGACTGCGTGACGGCTGCCTGGCCCTCGGGGACGATCACCCGCAAACCTTCGATATGCCTGCTCTGCCCATTCCGAGACGCTCCGGCGCGCTCGCGGCAGCGGCTCAGCCATAGCAATCCAAGTGTCAGGACACCATCGATCGTTGCCGGCGACTCCTCCGCGTTGACGGCAATCAGTGCCCACGCGCTTTGACCGCGGGTCAACAGCCCACGCGCGTACGCCGGGCCAAAGCTGTGCTCCAGATCCATCGAACTGCTCAGCGACTCAATCTTCCAGTCGCCGAAAGCACGCGGCAGCACATGCTCCAGTTGCCGCAGATAGCGCGAGCGGATCGCGGCACGCGTGGAAGGCGTGCGCTGGTCGCGATCCGCCAGCAGGTGCAGCATCTGCGGCTTGGTCTGCCCAAAGCGACGCACCTGAAGACGCAGAGCGGCCTTCCGCACATCCAGCCCGGTCACTGTGCGGACAATGTTCCGCTCCTCTGACCACAACTGCAGCACGCACCGTCCGTGGTCGGCGGATAGCGCGTATCGCGCCTCTCGCATATCGAAGAGCACACACCCGTCTTCGAGTATGGCGGCGCCGGGATGCTCGGCGAGAAACAACTCAAGCTCACGCGCGAGCGTAGCCGCGCTCAGATCTGTAACGATGGCGGGCATGTATCTGCCAACCAGTGTCGATGGAAGGCGTGATCGAAGGAATGACCCCTCTGTGTGAGGCTAAGTCTTAGCTGGCCGGCACAGCGCGGGCATGTGCCAGATGATGACGGCTATGCCACTCATAACGCAGCAGCACCTGGTCCAGGCGCTCCGGACCGTTCTCCGGATGCTGGAAACCCCGCGCCCAATCGGCCTCTTTCAGTGAGCCGAACAAGCTGTTCAGACGTGCGTGCACTCCGTCAATGATGCCGAGAGATGGGGCTACCGGCATGGCCGTTGCATCGTGCAACTCTGCCCATGCCTCCTGGTCATACGGCTTGATCGTCGGCCAGTCCTCCGTAAGCGCCATACGCAAGCGGCCAGACATCTGCGAGTGGCTGTCTGCTACATGATGAACGAGCTCGCGCAACGTCCAGCCTCCCGGCCGATAGGGCCGCTCCAGACCTCGCTCCCCGCGGCGTTCCACCTCCTGGCGAAAGAGCTTCGGAAATTCCGCAAGAAATTCGACCCCCTGCTTCCGCTGCTCCGGCGTCACCTGCCGGGTTAGCTCGAACCGCCCAACGGGATATCGCTGCATCTCCAGTTCCTGCTCCGCTGTTGTGCTCATGCGGTCAATCTAGCACGGAAATTGCACCTGTTTTGCCCAGGCTGAAGCCTACAATCGAGACAGATCATCCAACTGACAGACATGAGCCATCACTGTACAGACATCCCCTCCGGAACACTCCAGCGCGTTCCTACCGGCGCAGAGCACAAACGCTATTTCTTCGATACCTTCGGGGTTACGGAGCGGCTGCTCGAACGCTGCCTGGGCGAGGCACTCTCCGCCGGCGGCGATTACGCGGACCTTTATTTCGAGTCGATTGCCTCCACTTCCATCGGCCTCGATGAGTCGCTCGTAAAGTCCGCGAATCAGGGCTTGAGCGCTGGTTGTGGAGTTCGGGTGGTCGCAGGCGAACGCACCGGCTACGCCTATACGGACGATCTCACCGCCGATCGCCTGCTGCACGCCGCGCGGACGGCAGCGCTCATCGCAAGCGGTCCCGCAAAGGAGCCCGTCGCAGGGTTCCGCGAAAAGGCGCAACAGAATCTCTATCCAGTGCTCTCGCCGGAGGGTGATGCGGGCATCGCGGCCAAACTCGATCTGCTGCTCCGCGCTGATCATGCCGCGCGAGCGGCCGATCCGCGGATCGTGCAGGTGCGCGCCGGCTTCTCCGACGAAGTACGCCGCATCCTGGTCGCCGCCTCGGACGGCACCTTCGCCTCCGACACGCAGCCGCTCGCCCGCTTTAATGTCTTCGTAATCGCAAAGGAAGGCAGCAACATCACGCGCGGCAGCTCGGGCGGCGGTGGGCGCGTGGAACTCGACTACTTTCATACCGAGAAAACACCGGAGCACTTCGCCAAAGAGGCCGCCCGGCAGGCGATCCTGCAATTGAACGCCGTACCTGCGCCTGCGGGCGAAATGGAAGTTGTCCTCGGCCCCGGCTGGCCCGGTGTTCTGCTGCATGAGGCGGTCGGCCACGGCCTGGAAGCCGACTTCAACCGCAAAGGCACTTCGGCCTTCTCCGGTCTCATCGGCCAGTCCGTCGCGTCCTCGAAGGTCACCGTTGTCGATAACGGACGCATGCCTAACCGTCGCGGGTCGCTCAACGTGGACGATGAAGGCTCGCCCACACAGGAAACCGTTCTGATCGAAAATGGAATCCTCAAGGGTTACATGAGCGACAAGCTTTCGTCGCGGCTGATGGGTATTCCGGAGACCGGCAACTGCCGCCGCGAAAGTTATCAGGCGGTTCCAATGCCGCGCATGACCAACACCTACATGCTCGCCGGCGACGACGAGCCCGAGGACATTCTGCGTTCGGTCAAACGTGGCCTTTATGCGGTGAACTTCGGCGGCGGCCAGGTGGACATCACCAACGGCAAGTTTGTCTTCTCCGCCAGCGAGGCCTACCTCATTGAAGATGGCAAAATCACCGCGCCCGTAAAAGATGCAACCCTCATCGGCAATGGCCCCGAGGCGCTGAAGTACGTCTCGATGGTGGGCCACGATCTGCGCCTGGATGAAGGCATCGGCACCTGCGGGAAAGAGGGCCAGAGTGTGCCAGTCGGTGTCGGCATGCCCACCATCAAGCTCGACCGCATGGTCGTGGGCGGGACTGGTCGTTGATGATTGAGACGCCAGTCGCACATCAGGAACTCACGGCCGCTCTCGCCACGCAGCTCGTCGAACAGGCACACGCCGCTGGGGCCACCGACGCCGAAGTCATTCTTTACGAAGGCGACGAATTCGAAGCCCTGGTGCGCAAGGGCGAAGTCGAGCGGCTGAAAGATTCCGGCTCACGTGCCGCCGGGCTGCGTGTCTTTCTCGGCGCGCGCACGGCATCGACATCCTCTAGCGACCTGACGTCCGCGGGGCTCGAACGACTTGTTCGTGGCGCCATCGATCTGGCGCGCGTCACCTCGGAAGATCCCTTCGCCGGCCTGCCGGACCCGGCGAGCTTCGGCAAGCTTACGGGTGATCTGCGCATCTACTCGAATGACGTCGACGATCTGCTCGCCGCCGAGCGAATTGGGCTCGCGCGCCGAGCCGATGCCGCATGCTTCGCCGCCGATCCGCGCATCACGAACAGTCGCGGCGGCTCTTTCGATTCCGGTTCCGGCCACAAGATACTCGCCAACTCCCGCGGCTTCGTCGGCGAGTACCGCCGCTCTATCTGCTCCATCTCCGCCAGCCCGATCGCGCAATCCGCCGATGGCCAGATGCAGCGCGACTACTGGTACACGAGCGCCCGCTCGGCGGCAGGACTTGAATCTCCAGAATCCGTCGGCGCGGAAGCCGCCCGGCGGACGCTCCGCCGCCTCGGAGCGCGTTCCGTTCCCACGCAACAGGTGCCCATCATCTTCTCGCCGGAGATTGCGCGCTCCATCGTCGGCCACATCTTCGAGGCGGCAACCGGCTCGCTGATCTACCACCAGTCGTCATTCTTCGCGGGGAAACTCGGCGAGCGCGTCGCCAGCGCGGAGCTGACCATCATCGACGACGGCACGCTCATAGGGGGCTTTGGCACATCGCCTTTCGATGGCGAGGGTTTGCCGACGCGCCGCACCGTCATCGTCGAGCGCGGCATCCTGAAGAGCTATCTGCTCAACACCTACATGGCGCGCAAGCTCAACATGCAATCCACCGGGAATGCTTCGCGCGGCATCACCGGCGCGCCAGGCATTGGCGCGGGTAATCTCTTCCTGGAATCCGCATCACCGCTGCCGGCTGCGTCCATCCTTGCAGATATCAAAAGCGGCTTCTACGTCACGGAGCTCATCGGCCAAGGCGTCAACATGGTCACGGGAGACTACTCGCGTGGCGCATCCGGGCTATGGATCGAGAACGGCGAACTCAGCTATCCAGTAGAGGGCATCACTATCGCAGGAAATTTCGGCGAGATGTTCCAGAACATCACCGCCGCCGGCGACGATATGGTCTTTCGCAGCTCGGTCGCATCGCCTACCCTGCGCATCGATGGGATGACAATCGCCGGCGCGTGAACGCGGCTCACTTCAGCGGGAACTTCTACACGACTTTGCTTAGCTCGGGACAAGGCCGGGGCGACTGACCCTCTGATGTTGTGATCGTTTCGCCGGGCAAGAAGAGAGGCCGCCCGCGGGCGGCCTCAATCTGGCTTGCGAATTCCTGTTAGAAGCTGAAGCGCGCTCCAAACTCGCCGGTAAACGACTTGGGAAGCACCGTGCTGTTGGGTGTGATGAAGTCAGAGGGCTTAAGGAAAGTGTTCAAGCTTGGGTCGGCGTCGAAGTTGGTCACGATGTTGTGGAGGTTACTGCCGAAATTCGCTCTGTTCGTGAGGTCGAAGCCCTGGAAGAACACATTCACGTTATAGCGATCATGTATTGTGATTGTCTTGCCGACGCGCATATCGAGTTCCACAAAGGCTGGCCCTCGATAATTGTCGTAGGACACCTCGCGGCACGTGCCGATTTGAAGGCAAGTCACGTAGTCGCTACCGGAGATTCCAGCGAAGGCTGTGTAGGAAGCTGGCTTCGTCAGCGACGCGCCTACGGGAACGATGGCGTGGGGATTGCTGAAGCCACTACCAAAGCCCCACAGATTGCTGCTCGCCTGTTGAATATCGATCGGTCGACCCGTACCAATCTGGAAAATCGGCGAAACATCGATCTTCCACGGCAGAGCGGCTGTCGCAGATGCGGTGACATGGTGACGCTCATCGGCGGGAGCCGCGCCGAAATCTTGCCGGCGAAACTGTCCGAGAAATGGGTTGGTCGCCGTATTGCGGAAGCTCGCGGCGCCCCCTTCAAAGGCGAGTGCCTTGGCAAAGGTGTAGTTCACGGTTCCCGTGAATCGCTTCCACATCTGCTGCCGATAGCTGACGTTCAGGCCGTCATAGTACGAACGCCCAATCGACTGCTCGTCCGCGATGCGGCCAAGCTTGGGGACTCCCGCTGTTGCAAAAGCCGCAGAGAACGGCCGGGTGCCATCGCCGAAGTACTGAACGGGATTGATGTTGACGGTCTTGTCGTCATGCAGGCCGCGCGCCTGCACATAATCCACTTCGATAACCGAGAAGTGATTCGGCGCGTACTGGAATCCTGCGTTGATCTGCTGTGTGTAGGGGTTCCGATAGCTAGGATCCATAATGCGTCCGGTGGAACCCGGCGCAAGGTTAAAGCTGGCCGGCGGAATCACCGGAGCAGAATCGATACCGTAGCGGTAATTCGTCAGTGTGAGATTCGTCCCGGGAACCGTTTGGTCCGCGCCGCAGTTCGGATCGTTCGGACCGTTGCAATTGATGCTGAAGGTGTTTGCAAACACCAGATTATTCGCCTGCTGAAGCATGAACAGCGGGATATTCTCAAACGTCTGTCCGAAGTACAGACCATAGCCACCGTGCAAGACAACCCGGCCATCGCCAAATAGGTCGTAAGAGAAGCCGATGCGCGGACTGATGTCCTTGTTGTCATTCTTTGGGAGCCCGGTAAAGACACCGCCGATGTTCGAGAGATTAGGGGTATAACCCGTAAGATACGTAACTGGATTGACCGTGGTTGGCACGGTTGGAACGCCCGTGGCTGCCGCTGCCACTAGTTCCTGATGCGTGCGGCTGATTTTTTGCTTATTCAGTCCGTACGTATCGATGTCACGATCGTAGCGAATGCCTAGATTGAGCAGTAGCCGCTGCGTGAGACGAAAGTCGTCTTCGAAGTAGAACCCGATCATCTTCGGCGAGAGCAGGAAACTTGGATCGCCCGCCGTACCCGTCATGCCGATGACTGCGCCAGGCGTTGAAAAGCCATT
>CAWHMM010000002.1:0-578585 GCA_963830555.1 uncultured Acidobacteriaceae bacterium | reverse complement strand
CTGAAGAAGAAGATCGATGCCGGGCACTACAACCTGAAGGACCAGGTGGTCGCCATTAACCGCGTGACCAAGGTCGTCAAGGGCGGCAAGAACATGTCGTTCGCCGCGCTGGTTGTGGTGGGCGATCCCAGTGCCGGTGTGGTGGGATACGGCTCCGGCAAGGCGAAAGAGGTGCCCCAGGCAATTCGCAAGGGCATTGAGAGCGCCAAGAAAAATCTGGTGCACGTGCACCTGACCGACACCTCGATTCCGCACCAGGTGCTGGGCCGCTACGGCTCCGGCCACGTTCTGTTGAAGCCGGCGCCGGAAGGCACAGGCGTCATTGCCGGCGGCGCTGTGCGCGCGGTGATGACTTCGGCCGGAGTGCAGAATGTGCTGACCAAGAGCCTGGGCACGGCGAATCCGCACAACGTCATCAAGGCGACCTTTGACGCGCTGACCCAGTTGCGCGACAAGGCCGATGTTGCTGCGCTGCGCGGCAAGCAGGTAGAGGAGCTATAGTCATGGCAGAGGCGAAGAAAACACTGCTGATCGAGTACTACCGCTCGAAGATCTCGACGCCGGAGAAGCACAAAAAAGTCGTCAAGGGCCTGGGCTTTACCCGGCTGAACCAGATTGTCGAGCGCGAAGACACGCCCTCGATCCGCGGTATGGTCAAGACCATTCCGCACCTGGTTCGCATCGTCGAGTAATCAAAGGCAATTAGAATCATCATGCGAGTCGGCCTTCCGGGCGTTTGTCGGAACGGGAAGCTGGCGTTGAGCGAGGAAATCATGGCAACTAATCTCTCCAATCTGCGTGCGCCGAAAAAGGCGAACACCAATCGCAAGCGCGTGGGCCGCGGTATGGGTTCCGGCATGGGCAAGACCTCGACCCGCGGCCACAAGGGCCAGGGCTCCCGCTCCGGTTCGAGCCTGATGCGTGGTTTTGAAGGTGGCCAGATGCCGCTGCATCGCCGGCTGCCGAAGCGCGGCTTCACCAACATCTTCCGAACCGAGTACAACGTGCTCAATCTGGATAGCCTCGCGAACGTGAAAGAGACCGAGCTGACACTTGAAAAACTCGCCGAGCTTGGTCTGACCAAGAAAAAGGGTCTGTTGAAGATCCTCGGCAACGGCGAGATCAAGACCGCCATCACCGTGCACGCGCACAAGTTCTCGAAGTCGGCGCAGGAAAAGATCGAACGCGCCGGCGGTAAAGTGGTCGTTCTGGGTCAGACGCCGGCCCAGGCTTAAGCTGTAACAGCGGAGATCAGGGGTAGGCTGACTTCATATGTGGGAAAAGTTTTCGAATATCTTCCGTATCCCGGACCTTCGCAACCGCCTGCTGTTCACGCTAGGCATGCTGGCTGTGTACCGCCTTGGCGCGCACATTCCGACGCCGGGCGTAGACACCAAGGCGCTGGAGTCGTTCTTCGATTCGCAGAGCGGCTCTGCCCTGGGACTGGTTGATCTGTTCAGCGGCGGCAACCTGCGCCGGCTGACTGTCTTCGCGCTGGGCATCATGCCCTACATTACGGCGTCGATCATTTTCCAGCTCCTGACCGTGGTTTATGAGCCATTGGCCAAGCTGCAGAAGGAAGGCGAGATCGGCCGCCGCAAGATCACGCAGTGGACGCGCTACATGACCGTCGTGCTCGGCGTTGTGCAGTCGTTTGCGATCGCGCTCACGCTCTCCCACAGCACGGGAGGCGGGCAGTCCTACGTGCTCAATCCTGGCGCGGGATTTGTCGCCATGACAGTGCTCACGCTGACCGCAGGCACCACATTTGTGATGTGGCTAGGTGAGCAGATCACCGACCGCGGCGTCGGCAACGGCATGAGCTTGCTGATCTTCGCCGGCATCGTCGATGGACTGCCGCGCGGCATCTTCGATCTCTATGACAAGGTGAAGACGCAGGCCTTTGGCGCGTTCACCGTTCCGGCGATTGCGATCCTGGTATTCGGCATGATCGCCGTGGTCGCCTTTATCGTCTACGTGGAGCGCTCGGAGCGGCGCATCCCGGTGCAGTACGCGAAGCGCATCGTGGGCCGCCGCCTGATGGGCGGCCAATCCACGCACCTGCCGCTGAAGGTGAACTCCGGCGGCGTGATGCCGATCATCTTCGCCAGCTCCATCCTGTCCGCGCCGATGCTGTTTGCTACATCGAATTTCGTGCGCAGCCACACTGTGCTCAATCGCATCTTCGACGCTTTGCGCGCCGGCGAGCCCTGGTATGAACTGCTCTCCATGGTAGCGATCGTCTTCTTCGCCTATTTTTATATCTCGATCGTCTTCCGTCCCGACGACATCGCCGACAACATGCGCAAGTATGGCGGCTTCATCCCCGGCATCCGTCCCGGCCGCCGTACCTCGGACTACATCAACGACATCTTGACGCGCATCACGCTGGTCGGCGCGATTTACCTGATCGTGGTCTGGTTGATCCCGCAGATCATGATCAACGGCATCCACCTGGAAAATCTGTGGCTGATCGGTTCGGCTTTCGAAAGAATGCCGACCTGGGTCACGCACGGTCTGGGGCTGAACTTCTACTTCGGCGGCACCTCGTTGCTGATCGTCGTCGGCGTAGCCATGGACACCGTGAACCAGATCGAGTCGCAGCTCATCATGCGGCACTACGAGGGCTTCTCTCCGAGAAGCGGCCGGGTGCGCGGACGCCGCGCGTGGTAGCAGGACACCCGGAGTTGGCCTTCGCCGATCGTATTGCCGGCCGCGCCGCCAGCGTCAGCTTTCATCCCGGCCCTGTGCTGCTGCTGGGTGCCCCCGGGGTGGGCAAGGGAACGCAGGCCAAGGCCATCATGGGCGCCTGGGGCATCCCCCAAATCTCGACGGGGGATATCCTGCGCGAGATCAAGAACCGTGCCCTCCAGCCGAGCCCGATCGCGGATCGGCTCCTGCGCGAAGGCAAGCTGCACGAAGGCGACATGCTGCGGATGGAGGCAGGCAAGCTGGTCTCCGACAGCCTGGTGAACGACATGGTGGCGGCTCGTCTTTCAGAGCCGGATACGGCACGCGGCTACATCCTGGATGGCTTTCCGCGCACCCTGGTGCAGGCCAACTGGCTGGACGCGCAACTCGCCTCCGGCGCCAGCAGTCTTCCGGTGGTCGCGGTTAGCCTGCGGGTGAATGAACAGCAGTTGTTGCTGCGCATCACCGGCCGGCGAAGCTGTCCGGTTTGCAAACGCATCTATAACGTGTACCTGAAGCCCCCGGTTGCGGATACGGTCTGCGATTTCGATCAGACGGTGCTCGAACAGCGCGCCGACGATACTGCGGCCGTCTTCGCCGAGCGCATGCGCGCCTACGCGGAGCAGACGGCGCCAGTGCTCGAACATTACCGTGCTCTGGGCCGCTATGCTGAAGTAGACGGGGACGCGCCGGTGGACATAGTCACGGAGGGCATTCTGGCGGCCGTCGAGCGCCTGCGGGCCTAGCTGGAACGAGAGACCACCATGGCGATCATGATCAAAACCGCGAAGGAAGTGGAGAAGATGCGACGCGCCGGTGGGATTGTGCGCGAGGTGCTCCAAACGGTCCGGGCCATGGTGAAGCCGGGCGTGACGACGCTTGAACTTGAGAACGTGGCCGCCAGGATGATTGAAGATGCCGGAGCGAAGCCGGCCTTCAAGGGGTATCACGGCTTCCCGTGCGTGCTCTGCACCTCGCTGAATGAGCAGGTGGTGCACGGGATCCCCTCCGCGAAAACCGTTCTGCGCGAGGGCGATATCCTCTCGGTGGACTGCGGCGCAGTGATCGACGGCTACTACGGCGACTCGGCCATCACCATCCCGGTAGGGAAGGTGTCTCCCGAGACGCAGCGGCTGCTCGACGTGACTCAGGGCTCGCTCAAAAGGGCGATTGAGACGGTCCGGCCCGGGGCCATGCTGGGCGACGTAGGCGCGGCGGTCCAGGAGATGGTGGAATCGGAAGGCTTCAGCGTGGTGAAGGAGTTCGTAGGCCACGGAATCGGGACCAAGATGCACGAGGATCCGCAGATCCCGAACTTCGGGCAGCGCGGGCGGGGCGTCCGGCTGCGGGAAGGCATGGTTCTGGCCATTGAGCCGATGGTGAACGCCGGCGGGGACGCAGTGCGGGTCCTGAAGGACGGTTGGACAGCGGTTACCGAGGACGGCAGCCTGAGCGCGCATTTTGAGCACACCGTGGCCGTCATCAAGGATGGCGCGGCGATTTTGACTCTGTAAATGCTGCAAATCAGGTATCATAACGGTTGGCACATAAGTGGCCGGAGGCTTTGCCAGAACAGTCTGGCGGGACAAGTCTGGCAGAACCAGGAAGACTGATTGTCGAAGGAAGACGCAATAGAAGTTATGGCGACGGTTCTCGAGACGTTGCCGAACGCAATGTTTAAAGTGGAACTCGAGAACAAGCATCAGGTGCTGGCGCACGTATCCGGACGCATGCGGAAGAATTTCATCCGCATCCTCCCCGGCGACCGTGTTGCGGTGGAGCTGAGTCCGTACGATCTGAACCGCGGCCGCATTGTTTACAGATACAAGTAGCTCGCCGGTCTGCCGCCAGAATGCAACCAGCTATTTCATAAGGCTCGTTGTGATGGGCGTGCCCTGCCGGTTCGAACTTGTGAGTTGAGAGATTGAGGGGTTGTCATTATGAAGGTACGTGCGTCGGTCAAGAAGATTTGTGACAAGTGCAAGGTCATTCATCGCCGCGGTGTGGTGCGGGTGATCTGCGAGAACCAGAAGCATAAGCAGCGCCAGGGCTAAAATCCGGGCGTACTCACATGCGGTTCCGGGGCGAGTTAGCCGAAGTCAAGGCTTGCGATGAACCCCGGCTCTCGCCAACCCTGCCGGTGAATCAGATTCCGGCCAGACGCTCCAGGCGGCGAAGCTGCACTGGGGCAAGCGAAGGACGAGCATGGCACGTATAGCTGGCGTGGATCTGCCGAGAAACAAACAGGCACGCATCGCGCTCACTTACATCTACGGCATCGGCAATCCGCGCGCGGCAAGCATTCTGAGCAGCGCGAATGTCGATCCGTTCAAGAAGATCCAGGACTTGGGCGAAGACGAGGTCAACCGCATTCGTCAGGTCATCGAGCAGGAAGGCGGCATTGAGGGCGACGCGCGCAAAGATGTTGCGATGCACATCAAGCGGCTGATCGATATCCAGAGCTATCGTGGCAACCGTCATCGCCGCAACCTGCCGGTGCGCGGACAGCGCAGCCACACCAACGCGCGCACGCGCAAGGGCCCGCGCAAGGGCACCATCGCGGGCAAGAAGAAAGCGACGAAGACCTAAATGGCAAAGGCACAGCAGGCGGCGACCGGCAAGGCCGGCAAGAACAAGAAGTTCAAGAAGCGCGAACGCAAGAACGTGCCCTACGGTCTGGTACACATTCAGGCTTCGTTCAACAACACCATTGTCACGATCACGGACAACATGGGCAATACGCTCTCCTGGAAGAGCTCGGGCTCGCTAGGCTTTCGTGGATCGCGCAAGGGCACGCCCTTCGCCGCGCAGCAGGCTGCGGTCAACGCGGCGAACCAGGCGCGCGACCATGGTCTGCGCTCGGTCGATGTGCGGGTGAGCGGGCCGGGTTCGGGCCGCGAGTCCGCAGTGCGCGCGCTGGCTGCCGCCGGTATCGAGGTGCGTTCGATTCGCGACGTCACCCCGATTCCGCACAACGGCTGCCGTCCGCCCAAGCGTCGTCGAGTTTGATGTACCGCTTCCTGTTTGAGTTCCGGCAGGCAGCGATCGTAGTTATGAAGTACGGACTGGGACGAAGGGTGACCGGATTCTGCTATCCGGACCTGTAAACCGGTCGACACCTGAAGCTGAGGAGAAAGATACGTGGCACGTTATACGGGAGCAGTCTGCCGCCTTTGCCGTCGCGAAGGCATGAAGCTTTTTCTGAAGGGCACCAAGTGCCACACTGAAAAGTGTCCGGTGGACAAGCGCAACTTTGCCCCCGGCCAGCACGGCCGCGATCGCAAGGTGAAGATAGTCGGGTACGGTCTGCAGTTGCGTGAGAAGCAGAAGGCAAAGCGCATCTACTTCACACTGGAGAGCCAGTTCCGTGAGTACTACGAGAAGGCGAACCGCTCTTCCGGCGTCACCGGCGAGATCCTGCTGCAGCAGCTGGAGCGCCGCCTCGACAACGTGGCTTACCGGCTTGGCTTCGCATCCAGCCGGCGCCAAGCGCGCCAGATCGTGCGCCACGGCCATGTTGAAGTGAACGGCCGCAAGGTCAACATTCCCTCCTACCAGGTGCAGGTGGGCGATGAGATCAAGGTCCGCGAGGGCTCAAAGGCGATGACAGTGCTCGAAAGCTCGACCGAGTTCGCGAGCCATCAGCAGTCCCCACAGTGGCTTCAGGTCGATCACAAGAACCTCTCCGGCAAGGTGCTGGCTCTGCCGAAGCGCGAGGACGTGAACCTGCCGGTGAACGAGCAGCTGATCGTCGAACTCTATAGCAAATAGGGAGCTTTACAACAGCTAAACAGGTTTGCCCGGCAGTCGATCGCCGGGCGCGCACCACCCGCGCAAGCGGTCACATCCACGCAACAGGAGACACAGGCACAGCCGTTGCAGAATGCTTCGCGGCGTTTGCTGTGCAGGAGATACACGCATGCTTTGGAGAGGATTTCAAAAGCCCAAGCGTCTTGCAGTCGATACGGAGACGCTCACCGAGAAATATGGAAAGTTCAGCGCCCAGCCCTTTGAACGCGGGTTTGGCACCACGGTCGGCAATGCGCTGCGCCGCGTGCTGCTCTCTTCGATCGAAGGAGCCGCGGTCACCGCGGTCAAGATCGAGGGCGTGCTGCACGAGTTCCAGTCGATCACCGGCGTGGTGGAAGACGCGACGGACATCATCCTCAACCTGAAGCAAATTCCCTTCAAGCTGAATGGTGAAGGCCCCAAGGCGCTTTATCTGCGCGCGGACCAGCCCGGCGTCGTCACTTCGGGCATGATCGAGGCGGACGGCGACGTGGAGATTCTGGACAAGAACATCTACATCGCGACCGTGAGCGAAGGCGGCAAGCTGGACATGGAGATGCGCCTGAAGCGTGGGCGCGGATACATCTCCGCCGACAAGAACTTCGACAGCGATCTCGGCATCGGCTTCATCCCCGTGGACTCGGTTCACTCTCCAGTGCGTAAGGTCAACTACACGGTCGACGCAGCCCGTCTCGGTCAGATCACCGATTACGACAAGCTGACGCTCGAGGTGTGGACCAACGGTTCCGTGCTTCCCGCTGATGCCATTGGCCTGGCAGCCAAGCTGATGAAGGACCACATGACAATCTTCATCAACTTCGAGGAAGAGATCGAAGCGGAGCACCAGTCGGAAGAGGGCCGCATGCAGTTGCGGAACGAGAACCTCAACCGCTCGGTCGAAGAGCTCGAGTTGTCCGTGCGCAGCTACAACTGTTTGAAGAACGCCAACATTCAGACCATCGGCGAGCTGGTCCAGAAGACCGAGCCCGAGATGCTGAAGACCAAGAACTTCGGCCGCAAGTCGCTGAACGAGATCAAGGAAATCCTGGCGCAGATGGGTTTGTCGCTGGGCATGAAGATCGACGAGAACGGCAACGCCGTTCCCGGACCGACCTCGATCCTGCCCTCACAGGCGCTCGCGCAGAGCTACAACAACCGCTTCGATGACGAAGAGGATGACCTCGACGTGCTCGAACCGATGCAGAACGAGCCGGAGAACTTCTAAACAACTTCCGCCGGAGGGAGCCATCTCTCTCCGGCGCTTGATTTTAGCGGCCCAGCCGCACGTAAGCGAGAGATTTGCCATGCGCCATCGCAATGCTGGATACAAACTCGGACGCAACACCAGCCACCGCCGCGCCCTGCTGCGCAACCTGGTCACGTCCATCCTGTTGGAAGACCGCGTCGTGACCACTGTCACCAAGGCCAAGGCCGCGCGTCCCCATGTGGAGAAGCTGATCACCCTGGGCAAGCGTGGCGACGTGCATGCCCGCCGTCAGGCATTGGCCTATCTGATGACTGATGACGCAGTGAAGCGTCTCTTTGAAACCGTCGCGCCGCGTTACGGCGACCGCCAGGGGGGCTATCTGCGGATCGTCCGCACCGGATTCCAGAAGGGCGATGGTGCCGAGAAGGCATTCATCGAGTTGCTGGGCGCCGAAAAGCTTCTCGACGAGAAGCGCTCCAAGCGCGCGGAAGCCCGACAGAAGCGCCGCGAGGAGATGGAGAAGGCCATGGCGGAGCAGGCTCCTGCCGAAGGCGAGGCCGGCGAGTAAGCTTCCGGCCGCTGCAAGACGTAACTCTGAAGCGCACCCGTCCGGGTGCGTTTTCATTTGCACGTTCAGCGACCCCGCGCCCAGGTAAACGCGATGCCGCCCGTAATGCTGCGCCCCGCCATCGGTACTCCGGGCAGTTCCTCATACCCGGTGTTGCTCAGATTGTCCAGCCGCAGGTATGGCCGCACATGCCCGCTGCTGCGCGCGATAGCGGCGCTCCACAGCGGGTATGCGGTGTGGCTCACGCGCTGCACCACGGCCACCTGGGTGCGTGCGACGATCTGATGCCGAATTATGGCGGACCAGGAAAATATCGCGTTCTGTGCCGCGTAGTTGAACACGTACGCGGAGATCAGTCCGCTGGGGAGATCGCGGCTGGCATGGACGCCGGTGTATGCCAGATCGAGCTGCTGGTTGCCGTCAAGACGCATGTGCACCGCCGTCTCTGCTCCGGTAAAGGCCAGCGCGCCCGTATTGGTCGCCATGTAGCGAGCTGACGGAGAATCCTTTATGTAATCGATGCTATTGCCGATGCGATTTTGGAAGCCGGTAAGCTCCAGCGAAAGGCGGCCGTGTGGTGTCCATAGCAGGCCCGCTTCATAGCTCCACGCCGTCTCCGGCTTGAGCAGCGGATTCCCGATCGTCGTCGGATCGCTGTAGTACAGATCGGTGTAGGTCGGAAGCCGGAAAGCGTGGCCGCCAGAGGCGCGCAGCCGCAGGCCATCGCGCAGCCGATAACCGACCGCCAAGGTCGGCGAAAAGTCCTGTGATGCGCCACTGAAGACCTCTTCGCGGCCGCCGATCGAAACCGTGAGCCGTGGCCAACGCCGCAGATCAAGGACCGCGTAGCCGGCGCCTTGATTGCGGCCATGCCTCCCCAGGCTGGAGCTGCGAATGGTATCCGCTGAGCCGTCCAGCCCGGTGGAAAGCTGCACGCCTTTGGATAGAACGTCGGTGCGGCGAACGACGCCTTGCCATGCCTCATCGATGTGATTGTTTTCGTACAACGCTGGATCGGTCACCTCGAGAATGTAGACATCGCTGTGCCTGCGATAGCTGAAGCCGGCCTGCATGCGTTGGCCCAACTGCTGCTGCAGCATCGCCAGCCATACCTTGGTGTGCTCGACAGACTCGTATGGGCCGTAGAACTGGTTTGCGCCGAAGGGGCGATCGCTCCCGGCGAGCAGCACGTCCGTTGTGCCCACAGGAGTGTGTAGCCAGCTTTCCGAGGAGAGTGCCTGGCTGCGGTAATTCCGGTCTGTCGTGAACCCGCTCGAACTACCGCGGCTGCCGGCCAGTTGCTCAGAGAAGTGCGCCCCGGCATAACTTCCAATCAGGTTCTGCTCGGTGCTCTGGAAGCTGCCATATCCTGCCTTCGCGCGGATCGAGAGACGGTCTCCGCCGGCGCGGGCAGCCTGTTCCGGCTGTTCTGTGATGAGGTCCACCGCGCCCCCAATGGCGTCGGAGCCGTAGAAGGCCGATCCGGCGCCGTGCAGCACCTCGGCGCGATGTATGGCGTCGAGCGGCACCGGGGTATCCAGATTGAAATGCCCCGTCTGCGGATCGTCCACCCGCATCCCGTTCAGGAGAATGAGCGACTCCTCAAACGTGGCGCCGCGAATCGAGAGATCCGCCTGCACCCCGTCGGGCCCACGTTCCTGCAGGTTGAGAGAGGGATCGAGGCGAAGAACATCCGGCAACGCTCCAAACAGCAGCGGCTCCTTTTGCATTTCGAGAACAACTACAGAGCGATCGGAGCCGGCGAGCGTCAGTGGATTTGATTTCGCGGTGACGAAGACAGTCTGTGTCGTCGACGGCTGCGTCACAGCCGGCGGGGATTGCTGCGCGAGCAGGGGAAGGGCTGCGCACATCGCAGCAAGGAGGGGAGAAGGCCGCATGGATCTGGATTGAGTGCTCTCGGTCGAGTATAAAGAGTCGGCAAGCAAGCCGGCCCGGAGCAAAAAGAAGGGAGCCGCCTCGTGGAGACGCCTCCCGGCACTGAGGGAGGCCAGTGCCTCTTATAAAATCGCGGTCAGCCTCAATATTTCCGCAAAAACAACGCTCGTCTGCAAGAGAACTTCTGCAGACAAACGTTCGCCTGAATTCGAGGAGACTTGCGGATGATGACACACGACAAGCGACACGCTTGTCAAGCAATTGATCGTTTTAACTCGATTTTGTCAGTTTTTGGGCTGAAGCGGGGTTGGGACGTCTGGCTTCGGGCAGCCTCAATATCGGGCTGGCGGAGCATTGCGCGCTGCCGGGCCCGGCGCGGGAACGAAGTGATCGCCAGGGAAGCGGGGAATACCGAAATGTCCGCGAAGGTGCAGCATATCCACCGGGCTAAGATTCCCGGAGAAGGCGATCAGGTTCAGATTCGTAGGGCTTTGAAACAGAACCACTGCGCCGGTAGCGCGCATGTGATGAAAGCTTATCCAGAGATCCGTGGCTCCGCCATTCGCGGCTGAGTGTGCCGTGACCAGATGCTGCCAGCCCAATGCGCTGTATTGCCGCCGGACGGCGTCCAGCAGGCGCGGGTCGTACATACCGGGCGCGGCGTAGTGGTAGCTGTGGATGGAAATTCCATCCAACCGGTTTACCGCATCGCTGAACGCGGGATCACCCGGACCTTCCCATAGTCCGCTCGCCACTTGCAGCATGGATCGATCGAAGGTGAAGTCGGTGTGGAAGGCTGCGGTGCGCCCAAGTGCCTCCATACCCTGGGGGACCCACCCCAGCGAATTGCCGGAGGGCGGATAGGCAGGAGCATTCTGTTGCGGGTAGGGCGCGCTTTGCTGCGGGTAAGGCTGTGCCGGTGCCGGCTGCTGTTCATACGGCGCCTCGCCCTGTTGCTCACTTCCTTGCGGGTAGGGCGAGGGCTTCTGCGGCGCCTGATTGACCTGATCGGATGGCTGGTCCTGCTGCTGGGAATAGCCCTGCGGGTCGGCCTGGTCCGGCGGCTGGGTGTGTGGGGCGTGTTCTCCCGAAGGCGGGGGTGGCGGCGGATAGTTGGGATACACCGGCTGCTGCGCCAGCGCAGGGATAGCCAGGGAAAGCACAGCAGCGGCAAAGACGGCGCGACGAGCCATAGTGCTTATGAGAACGCCGGAAGCCTCGGATAGTTGCGCATTTTCCGGCAGATGCCGCGCTTTAGGGGCAATCGGCACCCTTTGTTTTTGAACAATTACTCCACGGGCTTTCTACTCCACGTGATAGTTCGGCGCCTCGCGGGTGATGATGACATCGTGAACGTGAGATTCGCGCAAACCGGCATTCGAAATCCGCATAAAGCGCGCATTCTTCTGGAGTTCCTCGATGCTGCCGCAGCCCAGATAGCCCATGCCGGAGCGCAAACCGCCGACGAGCTGGTACACCATAGCCTCAAGCGGTCCGCGATGCGGTACGCGGCCTTCGATGCCCTCCGGAACAAACTTGGCCAGGCGGTTCTGTGTCGCGCGCTCGCGCTGCGCGAGATCCCCCGTTTCCCGCGGTCCGGACTCTTCCAGATCCCGCGAGCTCTGAAAGTAGCGCTCGCCCGAGCCCTGGGCCATCGCGGATAGTGAGCCCATGCCGCGGTACGCCTTGAAGGAGCGGCCCTGGTAGAGGATGGTCTCGCCGGGGCTTTCATCCACGCCGGCGAAGAGCGAGCCAATCATGACGGCGGATGCGCCCGCTGCAATGGCTTTGGTGACATCGCCCGAGTACTTGATGCCGCCGTCGGCGATGATGGGTACCTTGCGCTCGCGCGCTGCCCGGAAGCACTCGGAGATTGCCGTGATCTGCGGCATGCCCGCGCCGGTGACCATGCGGGTTGTGCAGATCGAGCCCGGTCCGATGCCGACCTTCACCGCGTCTGCGCCTGCGTCCATTAAGGCGATGGCGCCGTCATAGGTGGCGACGTTGCCAGCCAGCAGATCGGTATCGGGGAATCGCCTCTTGATCTCGCGGACTGCATCCAGCACGCGCGAGGAGTGGCCATGCGCGGAATCGACTGAAAGCGTATCCACGCGGCTCTTGATCAACTCCCCGGCGCGTTCCAGGAAATCGCCAGTCGCGCCGATTGCCGCGCCGACGCGCAGGCGGCCCTGCGCGTCCTTGGCAGCATTTGGATATTTCAGCTTTTTCTGGATGTCCTTGACCGTGATCAGACCTTTGAGCTCGTAATTGCCGTTGACCACCAGCAGCTTTTCGACCCGGTGCTGGTGCAGGATTTTTTCCGCTTCTTCGAGCGTCGTGCCCACCGCAACTGTGATCAGATTTTCCTTAGTCATTACGTCGCCGACCGGGATATCGGTGCGCGTTTCGAAGCGCAGATCACGATTGGTCAGGATGCCGACCAGCCGCTTGCCCTGGGTCACCGGCACTCCCGAGATCTTGTAGCGCCGCATCACGTCAAGTGCATCCGAGATAAGCTGCTCCGGCCCTACCGTCACCGGATCGACGATCATGCCGCTCTCCGAGCGCTTCACCTTATCCACCTCGCCGGCCTGCTGTTCGATGGACAGATTGCGATGGATGATGCCGATGCCGCCCTGCTGCGCCATCGCGATGGCCAACCGCGATTCGGTCACGGTATCCATGGCGGCAGAAAGCAGGGGCGTGTTCAGGGAAATGCGTTTGGTCAGGCGGGTCTGGGTCGAAACCTGGGCAGGAACGACTTCGCTATAGGCAGGAACGAGGAGGACGTCGTCAAACGTCAGTGCTTCCGGTACAGGGCTCTCAATCATATATGTCTTAGCGACATCAGGCCGGATGGTCTGCTCTGGAAGGGACGAAGACAGCGGCGGATGTCTTCGTCCCATTGTAACTCGGAGCACGGCGGAGCGATTTTCGGGAACCGCTGCCGATGGGCAGCCGTATCGCAGCACAGGAACGTGGAGGGCAGGCGTGCGCGTAAGAGGACGAATTGCTGCGGTCGTGCGGTGGGCGTTCGGATTTGCGCTGTGTGGCTTGTTGCTCAGCGCCGGCTCGCCTGTAGCACAGGCCGGAAACAATAATTGCGGCGAGCCGCCCGAGCCGAGCCACTACGTGGCGCAACCGGGCGACAGGGAAGACGCGCAGCACTTCGCTGTCGAACGCAGTTTCAACGGTGAGGGCAAGTTGGAACTGAATGTGTGTTCCGGCGAGTTGCACATACGAGCCGTCGCTGGCGACAAGCTGAAGCTGCGCATCGAGACCGGCGCAACACCATCGCTGAAGATGCGCGCGTATGTGAAGGAGCTGGATATCAATGGCGACCACGCCACCATCAGCCTGCAGTTCCCGCATAAAGACCATCTGGTGGCGACCCTGGAGGTGCCCTCCACAACTTCGTTGAAGAGCGAGATCAATCTCGGAGCCGGCAAGCTTTACTTTGATGCCGATGGCATCAAGGGCAATCGCGAGATCAACCTGGGCGCGGGCGAAGCATTCCTGACCATGGTGGGCGATCGCGACTACGCGAGCTTTGAAGCCAATGTCGGCATGGGCAGCTTTCATGATCATCGGCCAGGCGGCACCAACTCGCACTTCATCATCAGTCGCGAGTACCAAGGCAAAGGCGAGGGCCGGCTGGAAGTGAATGTCGGCGCGGGCTCCATCGATATCGACCAGCGCAAAGGAGAGACGATATGAGCCGCAGAATGCATATCTGCTGGGTCGCGGTGTGCGCAGTGTTTCTTCTGGGCATCGGGCGCACACTTGCGGAGGATTTCACGCCCGTGGTGCGCGAGGCGTCGTTCGCCGCGGGCGGTGTCGTGATCCTCGATGCCAATGTCGGCGACGTTCGAGTGAAGTCGACGGAAGATGGCAAACTGCGGCTCGTGATTACGCCGCATAAGGAAGAAGATGCCGCTGCTGCGCCGCACTGGGTCCGCGAGTTTGCCGTGAACGGTTCACAGGCCAAGATCGCGCTCGAAATGCCGAAGCACGGGAATCATAACTTCGATGTGACGCTCTTTGTTCCGAAGCGCAGCGATTTGCGGTTAAACCTGGAGGTCGGCGATCTCTCTATCGAAGGTATCACCGGGAACACCGACGCCGAACTGGGTATCGGTGATCTGCACATGATGGTGCCCGATCCGCACGCCTACCGCGCGGTGGCGATGTCCGTTCACATCGGCGATGTGGATGCGAGCGCATTCAGTCTCGAGCCGTCCGGCTTTCTGGGCAAGAGCGTCCACCACGCTTTCAATTCTGGAAGCTACCGGCTGAAGCTGCACACCGGCATCGGCGATGTGAGCTGTGTTGCAGGGAGTGCATAGACACAAGACCACAGAAGTTGTCTGTTGTGGTCTGCCTTTCGCTGCCGTTGTCAGCAGCTTGCTGTACGATGAGCAGCGTTCATTCAGATACATACAAAGGAACGAAAGCCGATGAAGACTCGCGTCTGGCTGGGGAGCATTGCGGCCGCAACGATTCTGGTTCTGAACGGTACACGGCTACAAGCGCAGGAATCTGTACATCGCCACGCCTACGTTCACGTGGTGGTGGGCAATGAACTGCCCGGGGCGGTGAGCGGACGACTGCTGGTTTTTGCCAGAAAAGCCGGAGCCGCTAACAGCGATCCCGAAGAAGACGGCAAAAAGAAGGTGGACATCAACGAGTTTCATCCGACCGATACGTCTGTTGCTGCGGTCGAGGTGCACGATCTCGCGCCGGGAAGCGCCGTCGAAGTCGATCTGGATCGGGTTGCATACCCGGCAGCGTTCTCGGCCATGCCGCGCGCCGATTATGAATTGCAGGTGGTCCTCGACAGCGATCACAACTACAACTATGGCGGCCGCGATCCGGAAGACTGGGAGAGCCCGGCCGTCGAGGCAAAGGCCTGGGAACCCGGCACGGGCGATGAGCCTGTCCTGACGCTGAGCGAGCATCCGGAGGCAGGCCGCCGGGCTGAGATGGTCACGAAGGCAATGGCTGAGGTGAAGCCGGGCGAGGTGGAGAAAGCAGAGTTAGAAAGTCCCGCCCTTACGGCCTTCTGGGGCAAGCCCACCTATGTTCGCGGCTGGGTCATTCTGCCACCGGGTTATGACGCAAAGGCGAAGAGGCGCTATCCGACTCTCTATTGGACGCACGGCTTTGGCGGCAACCTGGACTATTCGCTGATCACGGGCCTGGGGATGCGCAAGGCCATGGTGGAGCACAAGGCGCCGCCCATGATCTGCGTGATGCTCGACGAGTCGCTGCCCGAAGGCACGCATGAGTTCGCCGACTCGGTGAACGATGGTCCATGGGGCAGTGCGCTGACGAAGGAGTTCATCCCGCGGCTGGAAGCGAAGTACCGTATGGATGCCAAGCCTACGGGACGGCTTCTGAACGGCCACTCCAGCGGGGGATGGGCCACGCTGCAGCTTCAGGTGAATTATGCGCAGGTGTTTGGCGGGACCTGGTCCACCTCGCCCGATCCCAGCGACTTCCATAATTTTACCGGCCCGGATTTGTATGCGGCGCCCGCAAATCTGTATCGGAAGCCCGATGGCACGGCGTGGCCGATTATGCGCGATCACGGCCAGGTGCAGGCGACCATGGAGCAGTTGGGAAAGCTCGAAGCGGTGCTCGGGCCGTATGGCGGCCAGATGAGCTCCTTCGATTGGGTCTTCTCGCCGAAGGGGCCGAGCGGCGCGCCGGAACCGATGTTCGACCGGACTACCGGCGATGTCGATCCGCAGGTGGTCGCTTATTGGGCCCAGCACTATGACTTAGCGAACCTGGTGGAGAAGAACTGGGCGAAGAACGGGCCGATGCTCAAGGGGCGCATTCACCTATTTGTCGGTACGGCGGATACCTTTTATCTGGACGGCGCAGCGCATTTATTTGAGGCGCGGCTGAAAAAGTTGGGCGCCGATCCGCACTTCACATACATCCCGGAGCGGACGCACTTTGACCTGTATAAGATCGGCGATGACCGTATGGGGCTGATGTGGCAGATCATGTCGGAGATGTATGCGGTGGCGCGGCCGGGTGTGGACTGGAAGGCGGCAAAATAGCGACTTTTCCTGCAAACAGCGTCGCCCGCGCTGCGTCCAACCAGCGTAGGATGCTTGCGGGGTGACGCCCATGCAGAGATCAGCCTATGTTGTAGCAACGGTGGCGGGGCTGCTGTTGCCATCTCTCGGATTTGCGAAGGACAAGCAGAAAGCCACGCTGCCGGATTATGTGCTGCAGGCACGAACGGTCGCCGTGATCATCGATCCGGACGCCGGCGTTTCGCTGGACGATCCGCAGGCGAACAAAGTGGCGCAACGCGACGTCGAAACGGCGCTGCTGAACTGGGGGCGCTTCCAACCCATCCTTGCTGGCCAGAACGCCGACCTGGTGATTGTCGTGCGCCGAGGGACGGGAAAGGTGGCCGCCGGGACGGTGCATGATCCGCGCCAGGGGCGGCGGCCGGTGGCGATTGATCCCACGGATCACGGGATCGATGCGGGGATGCAGCGGGGCCAGGCGCCGCCTTACGCTGGCGATCTGCCGGATGCCTCGCAAAGCGGAATTCCACCCAACTCACAAAACATGCCCGACGGTCGCATGAGCGAACAACCTCACCCGCAGGCGGAGATCGGGAGTACCCTCCCGGAAGACAGCTTTCTGGTGTATCGGGGGAAGGTGGACGACCCGCTGGATAGCTCGCCAGTCTGGCGGTATGGGGCGAAGAACGCGCTGAAACCTCACAACGTGCCGGCCGTGGATGCCTTCAGGAGGGCAGTGAACGAGGCGGACCAGGCGGCGGCGAAGCAGCCCTGAAGGGTCAGGTTACGTCGCCTACCCCCTCTCCCCTTCCGGACCGGAGATTTTGCCTGCTATTCCCGAACCGGCGGGGAAGGGAACCGATCGCCGAGTCGAAAGCTTCCAATAGTTCCAAGTAGGTGGATGAGTGACTCGGCGATTATCGTTCCCTGACGAATCGACGTCCTACCGGTGCAGAGTTTCTCGAGAGCTGGCAGTTCCGCACTCCCACGAACAGAAAACCAGTGTCATTCGGTCCTCAAGGCTTGCGATGGATTGGTAGAGGCTGCGCGTTGCGCTGGAATGAGTCCAGCAACTGCGGCTGCCGCTGTCAGTGACAGGCTAGCGATGGTGAGGACGGCGAGGCTCATGCCCTTGGATTCGTAGAGCTGAGATTCGATATAGCGGACGAAAAACCAGGCTACCGGTATTCCGATGGCTGCAAGGCCGATCGTGGTCTGCAGCATCGCTCCGCGCATGATCATGCCGACAACGGAGCTGCGGTTTGCGCCGAGCGCCATGCGGATGCCGATCTCGGCGGTGCGGCGCGCTACGGTGTAGGCGGTGACACCGTAAAGGCCCAGGGTTGCGAGCAGAAGAGCCACGATGCTGAAGAGAGTCATCAGGCGCGTGATCATGCGGTCCTCAGTGAAGCGGCCAGCGATCTGCTCGTCGAAGGTCTGGAATTTGACAACTGAGAGGTTCGGATTGATGGCAGCAAATGTCTGGCGGGCGATGGATTCCATGTTGTCCATGACGCGATCGGTCTGGATGACCATGGCCCCAGCGTAGAGGCCGGTATCCTGCTCGATTGGCCGTCGGCGTGCGGACTCTGGTATGCGTTGGGTCATGGGGATGAAGTACATGTGATGGTCCTTCCAGGTCGCGGAGTTATAGGCGGTGTCCTCGACAACGCCGACGATCTCAAAATCTCCTGAGGATTGCGGCCCAGGCGAGCCGAAACGGCGACCGATCGGATTCTCGCCGGACTTGAAAAATCTGTTGACGAAGGACTGATTGACGACGGCGACGGCCGGTGAGGTTGAGGTGTCCTGAGTGGTGAAGCCTCGTCCCATGAGGACGTGTGTTCCTACGGAGTCGTAGTATTCGGCGTTGGCCCTTAGCCACGACGCGCCGTCGTTCAGGAAGGGCTGGCCCTGGATCTGAACGCCTTCTCCCCAGTTGTTGGCCTCCATTGGCGTATAGGTGGAGATGCCAACCTTTTGGACGCCGGGGATGGCGTGGAACCGGTCTTCGATGGTTCGATAGAGTGCTTCAACCTGAGCGGGAGAGTAGCCCGCAGCCTGCGGGTTGAAATGGATGATGTATCGGTTCGCCGAGTTGAGCTTGAGATCGATGTTCGTGAGCTTACTCAGGCTTTGGATAAACATGCCTGCTCCAACAAGAAGCACCAGGGCTAGCGCCGACTGCAGCACGATAAGGCTTCGCTGCAGGAGTGATGCTCCGGAGCTGGTGGTGCGGGTCCCGTTTCGGAGGGCATCGGCAGGGTTTGCGTTCGATGTGATCCATGCAGGGGCCGCGCCAAAGAGGATGCCGGTAAGGAGAGAAACTCCGAAGGCAAAGGCGAGCACCTCTCCGGAGGGGCTGGCGTCGATTGGGACATTCCGCGCGCCGGGGAAGGCCATGGCGAGAAGCATGCGAGTGCCTGCGTAGGCGACGATAAGGCCGGCCATTCCGCTGATGATCGAGAGAACAACACATTCGGTGAGGAGCTGGCGAACGATTCTTGTTCGCATCGCGCCAAGTGCTGTTCGGATAGACATCTCTTCGCGGCGGTTCATTCCGCGGACGAGTAGAAGGTTAGCGATGTTAGCGCAGGCAATGAGCAGCACGATGCCGGAGATCCACATCAGAAGCTTAAGTTTTGAGGCATAGTCGTCCTGCATGCTCTGGATGCCGGCGCCGCCGGGCGACAGGACTACGTGGGCCTTGGCCAGAGCGCGCTTCCCTTCTTCGCCTGAGAAGGGCTTCGTCGTTGCCAGCGATTGCCGGACCAGCCCGGTGATCTTTGCCTGGAGAGGGGCGATGGCCACGCCCGGTTTTACGCGACCGATGAGGTACAGCCAACGCATGCCGGGTTCGTGCACGAAAGTAGCGTTCGTTAAAACCGGTATAGATTCGATGGGGAGATAAAAGTCGGGTGGGGCGCTGGAGAGGCGATCGCCATAGAAGCCCCTGGGAGCGATGCCTGCGATGGTGACGGCCTTGGTATTGATCCAGAATGTGCTGCCGACAACGGATGGGTCGCTACCGTAATTGTTCTGCCAGGTGTGGTAGCTCATGACGGCGACGAGCGGTGCGCCCAACACATTGTCCGCGTCTGTGAAGAGTCGTCCGATGCTCGGCTGCAGGCCAAAAGTGCGGAAGTAGTTGCCGGAAACAAATTCCCCAGTGACGGAGCGGGCGGTCTGCTGCATCTTGTCGGGCCGCGCAATGATGGTGTCGAAGCCGGACTGCATGGCGGCCAAATCTTCAAACTCGGGTGTGTTCTTTTGGAGTAGCCGCCAGTTGTCGGTGTCGAATAAGGCGTAGCTGCCGGCGTCCATCTGTCCGGAGTCTCCCGCGGTTCCGGAATTGACACAGCACTCGGTGGTATTGCCGATGCGGATGAGAGTAGAGGGATGGACGACGGGTAGATCTTGGATCAGGATTGCATTGACCAAGGTGAAGATAGCAGCGTTGGCGCCTATGCCGAGGGCGAGGGTCAGAACGACAGTCAAGGTGAAGCCGCGGCTTTTTCGAAGCTGTCGGAGCGCATAGCTGACATCTTGAAGAAGGGTTCCGAAGAAGAAGCTCGGACGTTGCTCGTGCGACTGTGCTCGCGCGCGCTCAATTCCACCGAACGCTACGATCGCCCTTCGGCGTGCCTCCTGTGGCGTCATTCCAGTCGCGATGTATTCCTCGGCCTGCCGTTCAATGTGGAACTGCAACTCGTCGTCTATTTCACGGTGGGTTTTTGGATACAGTAAAAAGCGGAGGCGCATCAACCATTCTCTGATCATCTGTTCTCCTATTTCAGCACCAAGGCGATTGCTGTTGAGATACGGCCCCAGTCCTCGAGCTCAGCCTTCAGCTGCTTCTGCCCCGTCTTAGTGAGCGAGTAGTACTTCGCCTTGCGGTTGTTTTCCGAGGCGCCCCACTGCGCCTGTATCCAGCCCTTGTATTCCAGCCGGTGAAGAGCGGGGTAGAGCGAACCCTGTCCAATCTGAAGCGCATCCTTTGATACCTGCTGAATTCGTTGCGCGATGCCCCACCCATGCATTGATTCGAGGGCAAGCGTCCTCAATATCAGTAAATCCAGCGTTCCCTGCAGAAGATCCGTAGTTGGCATCTCTCCCCTTGCCATTCGACAAGAGAGTGCTTGACTGACCTGTCGAATGTCAAGGGGACGAGATTGCCGCTCCGCGCATATCTGTGGTCACACAGATGACTCTGGTCTATAAATCTGAAAGATTCTTCCGTCACGCGGACTGTCATTTGGCGAATACGGGGTTTACCGCTCATTCAGCGCCAGACCCGAGCCAACGGTTGGCAAGCCGTCAGTAGCGGCGTATCATTGTGAATAGACACGTTTGCTCCGCTCGTGACCGCACCGGCGGAGGAGATGGTGGGCGAAAGCCCACCTTTTTCTTGCTGCAAAGCCGGGCGTAGCGGGCGGGCGGCACTCAATTCGATGGCAGCGGATTTGGAAAAAATTCGGACGGCAGCCGAGCGTGTGGCGGGAAGCTACGGGCTGGAGGTCGTGGACGTCGAGTTTGTCGGGGGCGGGAAGCACCGGGTGCTGCGTGTGTCGTTTGAGAAGGACGCGGCAGGACGAGCGCGGCTGGCGGCCGAGGCCAAAGCTGCCGGGGAGCGCGGAACGGCAAGCGAAGAAGGAGTTGTTCCGGCGGCGGTGCTGCGTGGTGAGCTGAGCATGGAGCACTTATCCGGAGTTACGCATGAGGACTGCGAGCGCTTCAGCCACGACTTCGGGACGCTGATTGATGTCGAGGACCTGGTGCCGGGCGCGGAATACACGCTGGAGGTTTCCTCGCCGGGGCTGGACCGTAGACTGAGCCGCCTGGCGGATTACGAGCGTTTTCGCGGGAGCCTGGTGAAGCTCCAGACATTTCAGCCGGTGGCAGGCAACCGGCACTGGCAGGGGCGGCTGACAGCAGCTGGCGCTGGCAAGGTCACGGTGGACTGTTCCGCCATCCAAGCGAAAGGGAAAGGCAAAAAAGCCGCGGCACGCGATGGGGTGGTTGAGATCGATCTTGCGAACATCGAGAAGGCCCAACTGATACCCGAGCTGTAGCAGTTAAACAGGACACGAATGGCGGTGTGACGCACGCCGCGGCGCGAGATTGAACCCGAGATTCAGCCGGGAGAAGGACAGAGACGGATGGCGAGTCAGCTATATCAGGTAATTGAAGGATTGAGCCGCGACAAGGGGATCGACCCGCAGATCGTGGTGACCGCGGTTGAGGATGCAATCGCCCTGGCGACGCGGAAGTACTACAAGACTCAGGAAAACATGCGCGCGGAGCTGGACAAGGAGACAGGCGAGATTCGCGCTTATGTCTACAAGACCGTGACCGCTACCGACGACGAGATCGAAGACGACCTGAATCAGATTGCGCTGGAAGAGGCGAAGGAGCTGGCGCCGGACGTCGAAGTCGGCGGCGAGATCCGCTACTACAAGCCGACCGATGTGCTGGGCCGCATCGCCGCACAGATGGCGAAGCAAGTCATCTTCCAGAAGGTGAGGGAAGCGGAGCGGGACACCGTTTTCAATGAGTATGCGCACCGCGCGGGCGAAGTGATGACCGCGATGGTGAAGCGCGTGGAGCTGCAGGACGTGATCTTCGACCTGGGCAAGGCGGAAGCGCGCATGCCGCGCCGCGAGCAGAGCCGGCTGGAGCAGTTTAGCGTGGGCGAACGCGTGCGCGTCATCCTGCTGCGCGTCGATCGCGCGGCCAAGGGCCCGCAGGTGGTGGTCTCGCGCGCGGCGCCGGAACTGGTGCAGAGCCTGTTCCAGAGCGAGGTGCCGGAGATTTACGACAGCACGGTGATGATCCGCGCGATTGCGCGCGAGGCCGGCGAGCGTACGAAGATTGCCGTGCAGTCGCGCGACAAGGATGTGGACCCGGTGGGCGCGTGCGTGGGCATGAAGGGCATGCGCGTGCAGTCCATTATTCGCGAGTTGCGCGGCGAGAAGATCGACATCATCGAGTTCTCCGACGAAGTGACGACCTTCGCCGAGAAGGCGCTGCAGCCCGCAAAGGTGAGCCGGGTCAGCATCACCGACCTGACGGAGAAGCAGCTGGAGGTGATCGTGGATGACACGCAGCTCTCGCTGGCGATCGGCAAGAAGGGGCAGAACGTGCGCCTAGCAGCGAAGCTGCTGGGCTGGAAGATCGATATCAAGAGCGAAGAGGAGAAGCGCCAGGAGGTTGAGCAGCAGATGCAGGCTCTCAGCGGCGGTCCTTCGACGCCGATCGAGCAGGTGGTCGAGCTGGGCGAGGCGATCATCCAGAAGCTTGTGGCGGCCGGCATTACGACGGTCGAATCGCTGGCCGATATGACGCCGGAGCAGCTTGAGGAGATCCCCGGTATCGGCGAGAAGACGCTCGAAAAGATTGCCGTCGCCGTACGCCACTACTTCGGCCAATACGAAGAAGGCGAAGAGCGGCCTGAGGGCGCCGCATCTGAATCCGGAGAGGGAGATTCGATGCGAACCAATGAAGATGTACGCGATGAAGTAAGCAGGGCGGAGCAGAACCTGGTGGACCAGCGTCCGGCGGGAGATGACGTTGTCGAGGCGGCAGTTCTCGGCTCAGAAGATGTCGTCGACGAGACGAACGGCAATCCGGAGCGGTCGCCGAATCGGGCAGACCTGGAAGCGATCGAGTCTGATGCTGCGCTGGATGAAGAGCGCGCCAAGGCGGATGCCGAGCTAGGTGAAGAAGTGGATGCCCTGGAGGTGAACGACAGCGATGGCGTGGAGGACACGGATCAGGACGACGGATCGGGCCGGGTGGTGGACGAGATTGCGCGCGAGCGGATGGAAGAGCTGACCGAGTCCGGCAAAGAAGTGGGGGACGTGGGCGTCCTGCCGCAGGATGCGGGCCGGGACGATACCAGCCGCAGGCTCCGCCGGCAGAATCCTGCAAACAGCCCGTTGCCTGGCGGCGAGGCGGAGGAAGAGTCGGTCCTTCCCGATGCCCAGGCGCAAGAGGACGATGACGGTGTGTAACCGGAAGGGCGCGGCACGGGCGGTCTCCGTGCCGCGTGTATCTTCACGAACACACGGCACGGATTTCCGGTTTTCAGGCGATAATCAAATAGAACGGCATGTGAACCCGCAGACCAAGAGGTTGCTATGAACAGCTGAGGGACGGCAGGCAGAGTGCCACGTAAAGGGACGGATGAGTAAAGTTCGCATCAACGATTTAGCAAGAGAGCTCGAAGTCAAGAGTAAAGCCATTCTGGATGTGCTCAAGGAAGTGGGCGTAACAGAGCCGAAGACGCACTCCAGTTCGCTCGAGGCAGATGAGGCGCAGCGCGTGCGCTCGCACTTTCAGCGTGGGAGCAGCCGCAACGGCGGCTCGGCGGCGAAGGCAGAGAGCGGAACCGCCCCAAAGATCGACTGGTCGCGGGTGTCGAAGCCCGGCGACGTGCTAAAGGCGATCCAGCAGCGCAAGGAAGAGGCAGAGCGCCCGGCGCCGCGTCCGCAGACTGCACCGCCGGCGCCGGTCGCAAAGCCTGAGGCTGCTCCGCAGAAACCTGCAGCCAGCACGCCCCCAGCGCCTGCGGCGGCAACTCCGGTCCCAGCACCCAAGCCGGAAGCCCCGCCGCGCCGTGTCGTGATGCCGCAGCCACGCCAGGCACCCCCGATTGTGACTCCGCCCCCTGCACAGCCCCCGGCCATTGCAGCGAAGCCGCCTGCCGGGCCAGTGGTGGCGCGTCCCCCGGTGACGGCCGCGCCGCCGGCCGCGTCTGCTCCGGCGCAGCGCCCTGCGATTGCGTCGGCGCCTCCGGCGAATCCAGTGGTCGCACGTCCGCCGGTTGCCGCGGCGGCTCCGCCTGCGCCCGCGCCGCCACCAGCAGCTCCTGAAGCGGTGGCATCGGTTGCTCCGCCTGCTGCGCCGGCTCCGCCGGTTGCTGAGGCTCCGGAAGCCGCAATCGCAACCGCGCCGCCCATCCGGCGCGTCATCATGCCGCAGACCGGTCCGCGTCCTGTTTACAGTGCTCCGCCCCCGCGGCCGGTGGTGCCTCAGGCTCCCGGCGCGTCCGGCGGTCCGGGTTCTGGTCCCGGCTCTATTCAGCGCGGGCGGCCCATCTTCCAGCGGCCCGGAGGTCCTGGAGGCTATCCGCAGCGTCCGGGCGGTCCCGCAGGTGGTCCGGGCGGTCCTGCAGGACGCCGGCCCATGCATCCTACGCGTTCTGCGCCCAGCGGCGCCCCTGGCGGTCGTCCAGGCTTCGGTCCGCGGCCCGGTGGTCCGGGTGGCCGTCCAGGCTTCGGCCCGCGGCCCGGAGCGGGAGCCGGCGGCGGACTTATGCCGCCTCCGGGTGAAGCGCCGCGTCCGCAACGTCCGAGCGGTCCGCCGCGCGGCCGTGGACGCCAGCAGTACCCGAAGACTAAGGAAGGCCCGATGAAGGGCTTTGCTCCGCCATCGCGTTTCGGTGGAGCCCAGATTCCGCAGGAGCCACTGCCGATCACCCGCACGATCACGGTGACCGAGGGCATCAGCGTGAAGGACCTGGCCGAGAAGCTCGAGGTCCGCGGCAAGGACTTGATTGCGACGCTGCTGATGCGAGGCGTCTTTGTCACCGTGAACCAATCGCTCGATGGCGAGCTGGTGAAGGATGTTGCGCGGCAATTCGGCGCTGACACCGTCATCATAAGCTTCGAAGACGAGATGGCGAACGAAGCGCTCGAAACGCTGCTTGGAACCGAGCATGTGGGCGAGATCGAAGCGACCCGTTCGCCCGTAGTCACGGTGATGGGTCACGTTGATCATGGCAAGACATCGCTGCTCGACGCGATTCGCGAAACCGATGTTGCGGCCGGTGAGGCTGGCGGCATCACGCAGCACATCGGCGCTTACAAGGTGCGCATCGCCAAGCCGGACTCGCCTGCCTTCGGGCGCGAAATCGTCTTTCTCGACACACCAGGTCACGAAGCATTTACCCGCATGCGTGCGCGCGGCGCGAAGGTCACGGACATCGTGGTTATCGTCGTTGCAGCGGATGACGGCGTGATGCCGCAGACACTCGAAGCGATCGATCACGCGAAGGCGGCAAACGTGCCGATCATTGTCGCAGTAAACAAGATCGACAAGCCGGATGCGCAGCCCGACCGCGTGAAGCAGCAACTGGGCGATCGCGGGCTGGTTCCTGAAGCCTGGGGCGGATCGACGGTCTTCGTCGACGTGTCAGCGAAGAAGCGCGTGAATCTGGATCTGCTGCTCGAAATGATCTGCCTTACGGCCGATCTGGGCGACCTGAAGGCAACTCCGGACCGCTCGGGCGTCGGCACTGTGCTCGAGGCGAAGCTCGATCGCGGGCGCGGCGTTGTCGCGAGCGTGCTGGTGCAGAATGGCACGCTGAAGAACGGCGAGAGCTTCATCGTTGGCAACACCTTCGGCAAAGTGCGCGCGATGTTTGACGACCGCGGGCGCTCGATTGACGAGGCAGGCCCATCGACTCCGGTCGAGATCCTTGGGTTGGAAGGGATGCCGGACGCGGGCGATAACTTCCTGGTCGTCGCAGATCGCGACAAGGCGAAGGGGATCGCGCAGTACCGCAAGATGAAGGAGCGCGAATCGCAGCTTGCGAAGAGCTCGCGTGTATCGCTGGAAGGATTGGCGGAGCAGATCAAGCAGGCTGGCGTGAAGGACCTGCCGCTTATCCTGAAGGGCGACGTGCAGGGATCGGTGCAGGTGCTGTCGGATTCGCTCAGCAAGATGTCGACCGAGAAGGTGCGGATCAAGATCCTCCACACCGGAGTGGGCGCCATCACGGAGAGCGACATTCTGCTAGCTTCCGCTTCGAACGCGATCGTGATCGGCTTCAACGTGCGGCCGGAGCGCAAGGCTGCCGAGTTGGCCGAGCAGGAAGGCGTGGAGATCCGGCTGCACTCGATCATTTACGAGCTGCAGGACGAGATCACGAAGGCAATGCTGGGACTGCTCGATCCGGTCTTTAAGGAGAGCTATCAGGGCCGCGCGCTGGTGCAGGAGGTCTTCCGCATTCCCAAGGTGGGGACGATTGCGGGCTGCCGCGTGACCGACGGGTCTATTCGTCGCGATGCGGAGGTCCGCGTGATGCGCGGCGGCGAGCAGGTCTTCAAGGGCAAGCTCGCGTCGCTCAAGCGCTTCAAGGACGATGCGCGTGAGGTCACCAACGGCATGGAGTGCGGCATGGGCGTCGCTGGCTTCAGCGACGTGCAGCAGGGCGACCAGATCGAAGCCTTCGTGACCGAGAAGGTTGCGGCGGAGCTTACGACTCGCTGATCGCAGCTTGGACACAAAGAGAGGCCCGGCCATTGGCCGGGCCTCTCTTTGCTTGCATCGAATGAAGTCTCGCTACTTGGCTGAAGCCGCAACCGGGGCGGACGTCGCTGGCTTCAGGATGTCATTCAACAAATCCGGTGCGCTGGCGTCCCGCTCCAAGTGCGGATACTTTTCCCCGTCGTGATAGTCGATCTTCAATGTGCGGAAGTGGTTGTCGTTCGAGACGATGAACTCGATCGTAGCGCTGTTACCCTTAGCCCTCTTCAGTGCGTCTTTGAGGCCATCGTCGGAGTAGCCGACGCTGTTGACCGCAACGATCTTCCACTGCGGCGCGAAACCGGCCTGGTATGCGGGCGAGAACATCTTTACATCGCTGATTGTGCCGTCTTTGTGCACACGCAGGCCGATGGAGTAGTACGCATCGACGCCGCCGCGACGGCCGAGAGCAGCCTTTTCGAACTTCGTCGGCTCATCGCTGTACACCAGCTTGTAGCCGCCGTGCTCGATACCGCCGAGCGGCGCGTGATTGGCATGCGATGTCAGGCGCTCGGTAAGGAAGCCGCGCCAGTCGTAAGCGACGACGGAGTTGAGGTCGTTGACGATGTCGTCGATGGTGTAGGGCACCACTTTGGGCGGAGTGTTGCCGCCGAGCGCGAGGAACTTCACAGCGAAATCGTTGAGCGATTTCTGTCCGTGTGTCAGCTGCCGGATCGTTGTATCGGCGTCGAGCCATACCAGCTCGCCTTCCGGGTAGTAGTCCTGGCTGCGGCGCCAATTACTGTAGTTCTGCGTGTTGCCGCGCAGAATCTGCGCTGCAATGGCAGTGTCTTCCAGGTTGCGCCAGGTGCGGCCCGGCTTCTGGTCAAGATTGGCCGCAGTTAATGCCAGGTCTTCCTTGAATTGCTCCGGCGTCCACAGCCCGCAGCGCGTTGCCAGCACTTCACCCCAGTACTGCGTCATGCCCTCGTAGACCCATAGCAGATCGCCGCGCATGGGCGTCGCGTAGTCCGGTGTCGCGAGGCCGATCGGGCGGCGGTATTTGCCGTTCCATGAATGCGTGAACTCATGCGGCAGCAGGTCGGCGTCGAGCATCAGCAGCGACTCGTCGGAAAGGCCGTGCTCCGGCTCGCCATTGTCGCTGGACTGGTGGTGCTCCAATCCCTCGCTGCGCACCGTGTCGCTGAGCGAAAGAATGAAATGGTAGGTCTCGTAGTGATGCGACTGATAAAGCGTCGACGCTTCGCGCACCAGCCGCGAGAACGAATCGAGCACGGGTTGCTTGATCTCGACGTCCTCCGGCGCCTCCCCCGCGACGTCGAGGTAGTGCTTCGGCGTGATCTCCGGAGCCAGCGGAATCTCGCGGAAGTAGCGGCCAGTGATCAGCGGCGAATCGACCAGCGTGTAGACGGGAACGGTCGCGAAGCTGGTCTCGTTGCTGGAGTGGCTGGTTGGCGTGAGCGCGGTGCCGGAGTTCCAGCCCTTGGGGACGGTAATGCTGGCGGTGATCGGGATATCTACAACGGGAATATGCGCCGGGTAGATCACGACTGAATTCCATTCGAGCACCGCCATGTTGGCGCTGGTCGCGTCATCCTCATCGGAGCCGGTGCCGCCGGGCACGGCGAGAAAGTCGTAGGAGACATCGAGCGAGGTGACGCCCTCGGGCACGGTGAGATGAACGCCGTACATGTCGACTTCATCGCGACGCCACGGAATTTCCTGGCCGTTCGCGCGGATGAATAAGCCGGCCAGGTTATCGATCGGGCCGGTGGGGCGATGGTCGCCGGGAATCCATTGCGGATACTCAAGCTCCATTGGGCCGGCGGTGACCGGAATGGTCTCGTGCGCGTGCAGGATGTGCCGCGGCGCATCGCTGAGATCGACATGCAGCACGATCGGGCCCGACATAGGTGGCATTGCTTCGTGCGCGACAGCTTTGTGTTTGGCGGCGAGAGCGGGAAGGGTAAGTAATGAAACCAGCAGCAGAGAGAAGAAGCGGGGACCGGCCTTGACCATGGAGAAAATCATACCCCGATAGTCGATTTCTACCCGCCGGCCCGTTGCATTCAACTGTGACAAAACGACGGCAGGCTCAATGACGCTCGAGCGCGGCGCGATCCCAGCCGGCCATCTCGGCTGCCGCCGCGTAAGTGCTCTCCAGAAAGGCGCGGAGGGCCTTCTCGGGCGACGGCAGTTTGCGCAGATCGTTGTACTTGAGCAGAAACTCGCCGAGTTTGGTGTCGAAGTATGCTGCGGACGGCTCGACCTTTGCGTCCGCGAGTTTAGCTGGTGATGGCGCAGCATAGCAGTAAAAGGCTGCTTCACCGTAACCGCCGTTGCCCGGCCAGAAGCCGGCACTGATTACCTCGTGCGAGTATGCTTCGCGAGTGATGGCGTCGGCACCCCAGCGCACTGGCGCGCGCCGGCCGGAGAAGCGGGTCACCGCTAGATCGAAGCTGCCCCAGAAAAAATGCACAGGGCTGACCTTGCCGATGAAGCTGGAAGAAAAGCTCTGGAAGATCTGGTCCGTGCTGACCAGCACACGCCAGAAGCGATGCGCGTATTCGGGATCGTAGGAGGTGTGCGTCGTATCCAGATCGAAGCGGATCGGGTCTTTGATTTCCACCGGCATGGGATGAATGGGTGCATCGACACCGAGCAGCGTGAGGCATTGCTGAAACTCGAGATAGAAGTCCGCTACAGTTTGCGGTCGCAATGGAATGGACAACGACGCGCCCGTGCTTAGCCGGAAGTGCAACTCGTGGCTGACGAAATCGAATTCGATGTCCAGCATTTTGTCCGCTGCCGGCATGGCGGATGTGCTCAGCCCGCGGGCGCTGACATAGAGCGGCACATTCCACCAATGCGCTTGCAGAGGGCTCAGGGCAAGCCGCACCTTACCTATGATCTGGGTCCACATGTGGAGCGTCGCGGCAGTGGGGTCCCAGTTGGACCAGTCAAGCTCCGGCCACGCGTTTGATTCTGCAGACATGCGCACCTCGCACGAACGAGCCATGTTGCGCCGAATCGCCCCTGGAGGGCAAGCCGAGAAGTTTAGAAAATCGTGCGCAACCGCGCGAGGATCGCGTCCGACGCCGCCGGGAGAGGACCGGACAGCGTGCAACCGCTGGCGTTTTCGTGGCCGCCGCCGCCGAAGCTTTCGGCGATGGAAGCGACATTCACCGAGCCTTTGCTGCGCAGGCTGAGCCGCACGCGGTGATCGGGCAACTCACGCAGGAAGACGGCAACCTCCACTCCGGCGATCCCGATGGCGTAGTTCACGATGCCTTCGCAGTCTTCTTCCGCGGCGTTAGTGCGCTCCATATCGGAGGTTGTCACCCACAGCCATGCAACGCGGCCATCGCGCCTCAGGTTGGCGAGCGCCGCGCCAAGCAGGAGCATCTTCGACATGGGATTCGAAAAGTAGACGTCCTGCGCGATGTGCGCCGGACATGCGCCGAGCCGGACAAGCTCGTGCGCAAGCGAGAAGGTGTTCGCGTCCGTGCCTTCGTAGCAGAACGAGCCGGTATCCGTAAGCACTGCCATGTAAAGACACGTCGCCATCTCCGGCGTGACGCACACGCCGGCCGCGCAAGCCAGCATGAAGACCTGCTCGGCGACTGCGCACGCGCTGGTGTCGATCCAGTTGAGATGGGCGAAGTTGCGCCCGCTGGTGTGGTGATCGATGTTGATGAGACGCCGTCCTTCGAGCCCCTTGAGACGGCTGCGCTCGATGCCATCGCACTCCAGCAGAATCGCCAGATCGAAGTTGCCCTCGATGCGCTGCCGGTGCTGAATGCTCTGCGCGCATGGCAGCCAGCGATAGATGAGCGGCACGCGATCGCTGAAGGCCATGGTGACCTGCTTGCCGAGTTGCTCCAGCATCATGCCGCAGGCCAGCACGGATCCGACGGCATCACCATCCGGGCGCGCGTGCGCGGTGACCAGGATGCTCTGCGCATCGTGAATTGCGTCGAGAATTGGAACGATTGCTGCGTGATGCCGTTTGTCAGGAGTGCGCAGCGCGCCCTCGGCCAGCGAGGACTCCAGTGGACTGACCAGTGCCGGATCGAGCTGCCGCGACATGGAGGCAGACTGCTTCATGCGCCTTTGTTGGCCTCCGGGGCGGGTGCGGGCCTCTGTGCAGAACTGCTGCCCTTACTGCGTCGCCTGCGGCCCAGCAACTCATCAATGCGGGCTGTCATGCGATCCGTACGATCCAGGTGAAAGCTGAGCTCGGGAACGTGGCGCACGCCCATGCGCTCCAGCAACTCGTGCCGGATGAATCCGCGCGCCGCGGCCAAAGCTTCCAGCATCGGCTCCTCATCTTCCGGAGGGCCATCGTTCGCGACATAGACGCGTGCCGACCTGCCGCCGGCATTCAGCACTACTTCCGTCACGTGCGCAGAACCGATGCGCGGGTCCGAAAGCTCACCCTGAATCATGGTGCTGATCTCGTCGCGCAGGGTCTCGGCCACACGGTCCTGGTGATATTTGCGGGCACGCTGCTCTGGCATGACGAACCTCCCGGGGTAAACCCAAAAGGATATCAGACGGACTGGCCGTCCGAGGCATAGGCGCCGTTGGCGCGGTCTGTTTGGTTCGTTCCCGTTGGTCGCTCACGTGGAGCTCTGCGGGCACGCCGGGGAACGCAGATTGCTTGCTTTTGTTCAGGACTCGACGAAATCCCAGAAGGCGTCCCTGACTTCAGCGCCGTTTTCGGCAGCGAGCCGGACCGCTGCCTGCTCCACATTCGCCATGAGGCCGCGAAGATAGTCGCGCGACGAGGAGATCGCCGCGACACCGAGGGTGGCGCTCTGCCAGGTGATCACTTCATCCAGCTCGGAGACGGAGATGTTGAAGCCCTGACGCAGGCGGTCCTTCATGCTGCGCACCACCTGGCGGCGGTCTTTCAATGAGCGCGAGAGCGGGATCGAGAGCTCGATGGAGAGGGCGGCAATGGCCATGGCAGCAAATCAGGCGACCGGTTCGCCAGAGGCCGGCTCATCCGTGGGGAAGAAGGGCGCGATCTGCTCACGTCGCGGCCCTTTCGTGAGAGCGCTGACGACGATGAGGCAGAAGAGAGAGGCAATCAGCGCGGGGAAGATGGCGTCGCGCTGAGCGAGCACTGGCGGGAGATGATGACGGATGAAGTCGGTGTCCCAGAATACGGTGACGAAGGTGCCGACCCCAATGGCGGAGACAGCACCTGCGGCAGTGGCGCGGCGGGAGTAGAAGGCGGCGAGTACGACGGGCGTGAGCGCGGCGGAGTAGATGGTGTAGGCGTAAAGCGTCTTCTGCAGAACGGACTGCGTGTGGAGCGCCTGATAGAGCGCCCACAGGCCGAGGAAGACGACCATCAGGCGCGAGACGGAAAGAACGGCGCGGTTCGAGGCGTTGGGCGCGATGTAGCGTGAAAAGACGTCATTGATCAGATTGGTGGCCGGCGAGAAGAGATAGTTGTTCGCGGTGGAGATGATCTTTGCGAAGACAGCGCCCATCAGCACGGGGCCGAGCCACGCAGGCAAACCGTGGAGCGCGGACCAGGCGATAATCTCGCGCGGATGCTCGTGGGCTTCGCCGGTGGGAAAGATGACCGAGGCGATCACGGCAATGGCGACGATGACGGTCTCGAGGATGATGGTCCCGATGACCCATCCGACAACGGCCTGGCGAGCAGCTTTCTCCGATTTCGCAGAGAAGAACTTCTGATACATCGATTGGTTCCCCAGCATGAGCAGCATGGTGGGAAGAAAAAGCTCCATGGCCTGGATGAAGCTGAAGTCGCCCAGCACCTGAAAATGTGTCTGCGGAAGTGAGGAATGGATCACATGCCAGCCTCCGGCGCGGTGGACGAGAAAGGGCAGCGCGAGGAGGAGGGTGACAGTGGCGAGTATGCCGATCAGGACATCCATGTACGCGACGGACGACATACCGGCGATGGCGGTGAAGACAATGACGAAGACTGCGATGATGTAGATTCCGGCGGTGGAATCAGCCGAGATCATGGTGGGGAAAACCATTCGCAGAATGTCGCCGCCGCCGATGAGCTGATAGCTGGTGATAGCGGTATAGGTGAAGAGCACCGCGATGACGCCGAGGACGCGGGCGAGCTGGTTGTAGCGGACCTCCAGCAGATCAGGGATGGTGAACTGCGCGAACTTGCGCGCGCGTGGCGCTATAAAGTAGATGAGCGCAAGGCCTGCCCATCCACCGGCGGCCTGCCAGAGCGCAGCGAAGCCGTGTTTGTAGGCGTTCTCGGCAGCTCCGAGCAGCGATCCGGAGCCGATCCAGGAGCAGAGCAGCGTGAAGACGAGCACGATTGCCGGAAGCGAGCGGCCGGCGACGAGGTAATCGTCCTTGGTGTGCGTCTTGCGCAGGCGCGAGATCGAGACAGTGAGCAGGCCGAGAACGATGACGGCGAGAACGCCTGCGTACAAAGGGTTCATGAGCGGACAAAGGCCTTTCGGGTCACGAGCGATGCTACATGAAGACTCTCATGGTCGCTCAGACCCGGGTGTAGTCGCGTGCGCCAAAGAGGGCGGTGCCCAGCCGGATCTCAGTTGCGCCTTCTTCGATGGCGACCGCGTAGTCGTGGGTCATGCCCATGGAGAGCGCGTCGAGCCGCAGCCTGGGATGACGACGCCCGTATTCGTCGCGCAGCTCGCGGAGACGGCGGAAGTAGGGACGCACAGCTTCGGCATCGCGAAGATATGGCGGAACCGTCATCACGCCGCGTACCTGCAAGTGCGTGAGATCCGGCAGCCGTTCCAGTAGCTGCTCGACCTCGGGGCTCCCGGGCGCGAGGCCGTTCTTGGATTCCTCCTGGCTCAGCTTCATCTCCAGCAGCACCGGCAGTGTGCGACCGCTTGCCGCTGCGGCCGAGTCCAATCGCTCGGCCAGGCGGAGGGAATCAACCGAGTCGATGGTGTCGAATAGCGTCGCGGCCTTCGCAGTCTTGTTCGACTGCAGATGCCCGATCAGGTGTGCGCGCAAAGGATGCGTGGCGCGCAGTGCAGCCCATGCAGGCTGCTTGGTTTCGAACTCCTGCACCTTGTTTTCGCCTATGTGGGTGACGCCGAGCTCCGCGACTGCCGCAATTGCAGTCGGGGGGTGCATCTTGGTGACTGCAATCAGCGTGATCTCGTTGCGGGACCGCTGTGATCGCCTGCAGGCAGCCTCGATCGTCTCCTCGACCTGTGCCAAATTCTGCTGCAACTCTTCGTGAGTATTCATTCCGATGCAAGCTGGTCGCCGAAGCGCACGCAGTCCTCGGTCAGCGCGGCGAAGTCATCCATCTGGCTGCGATGGTTAGTAATGGCAAGGCGCAATGCGTATTGGCCGTCGAGCACGGTGCTCGAAACGATATAGCGGCCGGACTCCTGCAATTCGACCACAAGGCGGCGGTTCAGCGCATTCAATGCTTCGTCATTCATATCCAGACGGCGGTAACGAAAGCAGACTACATTCGTGGGCCGCGGTGCTATCAACTCCAGCCGAGGCGATTGATCGATGAGCTCTTCGAGATATGCGGCTTGCGCCATGTTCCGCGCGATCAGAGAGCCAATGGCTTCGACTCCGTGCACCTGCAGGGACATCCACAGCTTCAGCGCGCGAAAGCCGCGCGTCAGTTCCACGCCGCGATCGGCAAAAGGCAATCCGCCGGCCATGATGCCGCCGTCTGCTTCTTCGAGGTAGCTGGCATGCGTGGCAAACGTGGCGCTGTGCAGCTTGGGGTCACGAACCAGCACGCAGCCTATCTCAAATGGCAGATACACCCATTTATGCAAGTCAAAGGCGAGCGAATCGGCCTGCTCGATGCCGCGCACCAGGTCGGCATACTCCTTTGTAAGACGCAGCAGTGCTCCGAAGGCGCCATCCACGTGGAACCACAGGTCATGTTTGCGGCAGAGCGCGGCTAGCGCCGGCAGATCGTCGATGGCACCGGTATTCACTGTTCCGCAGTTGGCAATGACGATTGCAGGACGATGCCCGGCTGCACGGTCCTGCTCGATGTGCGCTTCCAACCGCGCCAGATCGATCTGGTGCGCCTCGGTCACTGGAATGCGCCGATAGGCATCCCGGCCTAGGCCCATCAGCTCGACTGCCTTGACCGCCCAGGAATGTGTCTCGGTTGAGCCATAGACAAGATGCTGCGGGTGCGAACATCCCTGAAGCCCATGCTTTCGGATGTCATACCCGGCCTTTGCATGGCGCCCGACGGCGAGCCCGAGCACGTTCGCCATAGTTGCGCCGGTGGTGAGCACGCCGGAGCATTCCCGGGGCATGCCCATCAGCTCCGCAAGCCAACGCAGGCAGGTTGCTTCCACGACAACCGGCGCTTGATGGCCGCCCGCGACGTGGGCGTTGAGACCGGAGGCCAGCATGTCCGCGAGCATCGCCAGCGGAGTGCCCGTTCCGCGTACCCATCCCCAGGCCCGCGGATGCCGGTTGCCGATGGTGTACGGGACCAGATGTTCCGTCAGTGTTCGGTAGACCTCGGCGGCGGGGCGGCCTTTGACGGGCAGCGGTGGTGCAAGAGCCACTGCGGATGCTTCCGGCAGCGGCCGCCATGCAGGCTGTTCACGCAGCGTTGACAAGTCGTCAAAGAGATCGTCCAGCATGCGGTGTCCGAGGGTACGCAGCTCCTGCCATGCCTCGGGCGTAGGCGGATCGAGTGTGGGCTGCTGCTGACTTTCGAGGAGCTGGCTGGCAGAGGAATGGACGGGCAAGGGCATAGCCGGGAGACCTCGCGGAGGTGGAAATCGGGCGAGGCACACCAGTGGAGTGTCGAACGCTCGGGTCCACGTCCCCAGTTCAGGGGATCGCGGCGCCGTTATCCAGCATAGTCCTTCGCCAGGCGGAAGTCAGGATAGTCGCTTGCGAGCCGATGACTAAGCATCATGGATGACTCCATCGATCTTGACCTTCGAACAGCAGAAGCAATAGAAGATGTTTTTGCCCGGGGCGAGCACTGCAAGGTCCAACCGTCGCCAGCGGTGCAGACCAAAGCGGCAGAGTAGAGCCAGTGCCGCGTTGGACTCGTGTTCTCGGTGAAGCCAAAGCTTGCGACCTGAACTGCAAGTTCAGAATCAGACTGCGGCATTCACTTTAAAGTGCGGCAGAGAGGCGGGGGAGCAGGCCGGCGTGGCTTGTTTCGTACAGGGCGAGCAGCCGCTGGCGCATGAGGTAGTAGGCAGCGGAAGCTTCGTGGATATAGAACGGGATGCGCATGCTCCCGCGGCGCAGCAGCATGGCCATTTCAATCTGCGTGATCGCCTTCTGCAGGCGCGCAGCGTCGCGACGCATGATTTCTGCGACTACTGTCGCGTCTTCAAAGTTCCATCGCTGGACGAAGACGGCCAAATCGAGCATCACGTCGGCATTACGGCGCAGCCGGGGCAGACCATCGGCGCCCCCGAGCAGGCGCCACATTGCCTGGGGCTGAAGCTCAAGCTGATTGGCGCGCGGCTCGAGATATGCCTTTGCGATGCGCTCGAGATCGGCGAAATTCAGTGGCTCGAGTCGCGTCACGAGCGTGTTCCAGGTTGTGTTCTGCTGAGCGCGGCGGCGCAGGAAGAAACGGAGCTGGATCCCGATGATTACTAGAAGGAGGGATGCGATAGTAGCGAGGCCGACCACGTTAATGCTCCTTCTCCCGGGTACCCAAAACTTGTGCGAGATCGTAACTTACTTTGTCAGTCATTTGCAAGATGGCATTTCGCATTTCCGGTGAGGGCAATCCCTTTTCGGGCTCATTACGCCACAACGCAACGATCCAGTAGCAAAGGATTGCCAGATAGACGAACATTCGAATGTGCTCGACTGCTACATAGTGGGTATTCCGCCCCCAGTAACCATGCAAAAGTCCAATGATCAGCGTGACAACTGCCCATGCCATAAGACCATAGCCGATTGACATCACATGAGAACGCCAATGCAGGCCCTGCTTTTGGGACAAGAGAAGCACCAGCGTAAACGTGATGCTGACGATCAAACTTGTGAACAAATCGCTGCGGATCTCCCACACCCCGACCTTTGTGAGAGCAGCCGGATGGATCCACCAGACCGTTGCGAACGCAAGACAAGCCCCGACCGTGATCAGACGAGCAAACCATACTCTGTTTCTTCCCTGAGGGCCACGAGGTCGAAAGACGATGTGGGCAACCTCTGCCACTACGCCAATCTGGAGGAGGGCATCGACGCCCTCAACGATCCAATAGGCGACCGCATAGACATGGTGTGACTCAAGGCGATAGACGAAGAAGAGTGCGATCGCACTGACGATGGTGAAAACACACCACGAGGCAAGCACCGGGAAGGTGCGCAGTCGTCGCCGAAGGCAGATAACGCTGAAAAGGGCGGCATTCAGGAAAGGTCCTGCCGCCCACAGTGCCGTGTCCAGTAAAGGGAGCCGCATTCCCTAGCTCCTGTCCTGGTCAGTATCTATCAGCCCTACAGACCCAGGAACGATAAAAATAACGACGCGTAGGTTCCGGTAGGCGGAGGATTTGTGCCGCCAGGCGCGGAAGCAAAAGCGGAACCGGTGGTGGCGACGAGAAGAGCTGCGGAAAGGGTGAGTGAACGGAAAGTGCGTGACATGGTAATGGCTCCCGGGCGCAGATTGCGCTTTGAAAAGCGTAACCAAAGTGCAGCAAAATGGGATACAAGAATTACCGCGGGAATATCTATCACTAACGTTCTCTTGCCAAAATGGGCCTGGCCGTGCTTTCTGTCCCGAATAACCGGCCTATCGTCCCTGCTCCTCCAGATATTTTTCCGCTTCCAGCGCTGCCGCACAACCTGACCCTGCCGCGGTGATTGCCTGCCGATATTTCCGGTCCTGCACATCTCCGCAGGCAAAAACGCCCTCTACGCGGGTGTGGACATCGGCGTGAGTTACAACATATCCATCCTGATCCAGCTCGATCTGCCCAACAAACGGCTTCGTATTTGGCTCGTGGCCGATGCCGAGAAACATCCCGGAGATGTTCAGGGTGGAGACGATTCCGGTCTTGACGTTTCTTAGCCGAAGGCCAGCGACTTCTTTAGTTTCAACGCCGATTACTTCATCGACCATGACATTGGAGACGAATTCAATCTTTTCGTGCGCACGTGCGCGTTCAAGCATGATGTGCGAGGCGCGATAGTTGTCGGAGCGGTGCAGCACATAGACTTTGCTGGCGAACCGGGTCAGAAAGAGAGCTTCCTCCATCGCCGAATCGCCTCCGCCAATCACTGCAATTTCTTTGCCGGAAAAGAAAAAGCCATCGCAAGTGGCGCAGGAGGAGACGCCATGGCCGATCAACGCCTGCTCTGATGGGAGGCCGAGCCAGCGTGCAGAGGCGCCGCTGGCGATGATCAGCGTGCGGGTACGGACCGTTTCGGAACCGAGATTCAGCACGAAAGGGCGCTGGGATAGGTCGGCAGAAAGCAGGCGGGCCATACGGAACTCGGCGCCGAAGCGGGTGGCCTGCTTTTTCATGTTCTCAATGAGCTCAGGACCCTGGATGCCGTCGGGCCAGCCAGGAAAGTTCTCCACCAGGGTGGTGATGGATAGCTGGCCACCAGGCTCATGGCCTTCGAGGACCAGCGGTTTCAGATTGGCGCGCGCCGTGTAAATAGCCGCTGTGAGTCCGGCGCAGCCGGAGCCCAGAATAACTGTGTCGCGAACGATGTCTGTCATGATCTTAATCTGTGCATCTTTGATTCTAATCATGCAGAAATGACTCAAAGGCGCAGGGCGCATAGGGAGGTCGAAAACGAATGGCAAATCTGGTGCTGGTCTATGGAATGCGGCTGCTTCCGGCCGATGAAGTGAAGCAGGTGGGTTCCGCTCCGGTGGCGCTGAACAATGGCAACGAAGCCCAGGTGACGATGCATGTGCTGGAGGGCTCACGCGAGCAGATCGAAAATCAGTTGAAGCAGAGCATCGATGCGTTCTTCGACTTCTATCCTGAAATCTGACGTTATAACGGAGCGATGATGAGCAAGCGTTGGGCGGTTGCCGCTTCGGCATTGCTGGGCTTTGCGTGGGGGCCATTCGCTATCCACGCGCAAGAGGGCGCCCGGGTGCAGCCGCAGGCAACCGCTGAGGATGTACTGGCGGCCATGGTTCACCATTCCGCCGTGATCTTCGCAGGCGAGGTTTACGCCATCCGCATGCCTGTGGAGATGAAAGCGGGAACCGGCGTCAGCGGAGGCCTGCCCAGTTCGCGCTCCGATGCGGTTCAGGTGGAATTTCGCGTGGACGTAGGCATTCGAGGGGCCAGCATCGGCAGCAACTACGTGCTGCATATGCCGCTGGCGGGCTGGCAACAAGAGGCGCCCTTTACGCTGCACCAGCGAGCCGTTGTATTTCTTCGGCAGCCGGATGGCTCCGGGCTTTCAGGCCCGGTAGAGGGCGAATCCGATCTGCCGGGGATGGATGTTGGTGTCATGCCGATCGATGGGTCGAATCAGACAGATCTGAGTCGGCTGCAGCGGCTGGTGACGAAAAAGATCATCACGACGGCGGATATGCTTCCTCCGCCAAATGCGGCTCACGATCCATCCGTGACCGACGTGACCTCCAAACAGGGAGAAGACACGCTGATCTCCGGATCAAACGAGGGAAAGATGCCGGAACTTCGCAACGGTCGGGTTCCATTTCTGGCGCTGGTGCGGGATGTCACGGTGTTGACCGCAGCCGAAGGCCAGCAGGGAAACGCAGCGGCGAAATAGTGGTGGAAGCGCAGAGCGCTGCTTGCGCATCTCTTATGAAGAGTGTGATTTGCCGGGAGCGACGATGACAGCAGCGAATGGAAGCGCGAAGAAGACGGGGGAACGCCCTCGTGTCGTCATACTGGGGGCGGGCTTCGCCGGATTGAACGCTGCGCTGGCGTTGGGCGGCATGGCCGTCGACGTGACGCTGATCGACCGGCGCAATCACCACACCTTCCAGCCGCTGCTTTATCAGGTCGCTTCGGGCGTGCTATCGCCAGCCGATATCGCGGAGCCCATCCGGACCATCCTGCGACACAAGCACAACGTGGAAGTATTGATGGATGAGGCGATCGGCTTCGACCTGGCGAAGCAGGCGGTCGAACTGCGCAGCGGCGCTGAAGTCTACTTCGACTATCTGATCGTGGCGACGGGCTCGACGCACTCTTACTTCGGTCACGATACCTGGGCGAAGATCGCGCCGGGATTGAAGACGGTTGAGGACGCAACGGAGATGCGCCGTCGCATCATGCTGGCCTATGAGCTGGCTGAGCGGGAGGCCCTCGAGACAGGCAAGCACCCGCCGTTGACCTTCGTCGTGGTGGGCGCGGGACCTACGGGCGTGGAGCTGGCTGGGGCCATTCGTGACATCGCGAGCCTCTATCTCCGGGAAGACTATCGCCACATCGACACCACCAAGACACGCGTTGTGCTGATCGAAGGCGGACCGCATATCATGCCCTCGTATCCGCCGGACCTGCAGCAGAAGGCAGTTGAGCAACTGCAATCGTTGGGCGTGGAGATCATCACCGGGAAGACGGTGACGGACATCCAGCCGGGCTACGTCGTTCTGGGCAAGCCGCCCCACACTGAGCGCATCGACGCCCTGGTGACCCTGTGGGCGGCCGGTGTGCAGGCCTCTCCGCTGGGCAAGATGCTGGGTGTGCCGGTGAACCGCAAAGGAACGGTCCCTGTGGATCAGTATCTGAACCCGCCGGGGCGCAAAAATATTTTTATCTGCGGCGACTTGGCGGATGTCATGGAAAACGGCAAACAGGTACCCGGTGTGGCGCAGCCCGCGATGCAGATGGGCACACACGCCGCGCGGATGATTGAGGCCGATCTGGAAGGCCGGCCGCGCAAGCCCTTCCACTATTTCGACAAAGGCGATATGGCGACCATTGGGCGCAACCGCGCGATCGCCGATGTGAAGTGGCCCTTCAGGGCGCATCTTGGCGGATGGCCGGCATGGCTGACGTGGGGCTTGGTTCACGTCTATTTCCTCATCGGTTTCCGCAACCGCATTGCGGTGATGTTCCAGTGGGTCTGGACGTATCTGACGCTGGGACACGGCGCTCGCCTCATCACCGGCAACCAGAAACTGCCTGGCTGGGACGAGCAGGCGGCCGCACACAAGCCGATGACTGCGAAGCCGCTCGACCTGGCATCACCATCACAATCTGACCCGTCCACTCCAGACGGTACAGGGCAGGAAGCCGCGCCGCAGAAAGCAGCGGTCTGAAGCGGAAACTCGTCGGCTCAGCCCACCTTGCCGCCGTTGCCCGGCGGATTTACGGGTATGATCGTGCCGCTGCTCTTTTCCGACACTTGTTCTGAGGGAACTTCATGCTCTCTGCCCTTGCTCGTATGGCACGCCTGTGCCTTGCCGCCGTTGCCGTTTCCACACTGACTGTTTCCTGCTTCGGGCAACCTGCGAAACTTCCTCCGACTAAGGCGCTGAAGGTTCCTTCGCTCACCTATGAGCGCTATACGCTACCGAACGGTTTGACCGTGCTGCTGCATGAAGACCATCGTTTGCCGCTGGTAGCCGTGGACCTCTGGTATCACGTCGGGCCGGTAAACGAAGCCAAGGGACGGACTGGGTTCGCGCATCTGTTCGAGCACATGATGTTCGAGGGCTCCGAGCATGTGGGCGAGAAGGCGCACATCCGCTATCTGGAAGGCGCCGGCGCGACCGACATCAACGGGACCACTGATTTCGACCGCACCAACTACTTTGAGACGGTGCCGAGCAACGAAACCGAGCTGGCCCTGTGGCTGGAAAGCGACCGCATGGGATTCCTGCTGGAGAAGCTGGACCGCGAGAAGCTGACCAACCAGCGCGACGTGGTGCGCAATGAGCGCCGCCAGGGTGAGAACCAGCCGTACCAGTTGAGCGAGGAGAAGGTGTATCACCTGCTCTTTCCAGAAGACCATCCATATTACGCATCGGTGATCGGCTCTCATGCCGACATCGAATCGGCACGCCTGCTGGATGTACGCAACTTCTTCCATCACTACTACACGCCCAATAATGCAAACCTCGCGATTGCCGGGGATTTCGACAAGGCAAACGTGAAGCAATTGGTGGAGAAGTATTTCGGGCCGATTCCGAAGGGTCCGGAGCCGCCGCCGATCACGGTGAAGACGGCGCCCATCACTAGCCAGAAAACTGCCACCGTGACAGATACAGTACAGCTGCCGGAGGTGAGCTTCGCGTGGCTGATGCCTCCCGCCTTTCAGCCCGGCGATGCCGATGCTGAGATGCTGATGGCGGTTTTAGGAGGCGGCAAGGCCAGCCAGCTTTACCGCAAGCTTGTCTACGACAAACAGATTGCGCAGAGCGCAGACTGCACCCTGGATTCGCTGCGCCTTGCATCTGTAGCGGAATGCGATGTGATTGCACGCCCCGGTATAAAGCCGGAAGACCTGCAACGCGAGATCGAGATTGAGCTGAAGGCGATCCGCGAAGAAGGCCCGACGCAGGCCGAACTCGACGGGGCGCGCAACACGCATCTCACGGGCCTGATAAGCGGCCTGCAGCGCCTGGGCGGCTTCGGCGGCGTGGCCGACCGCATGGACTACTACAACTATTACACCGGCGATCCCGGCTATCTCTCGAAGGACGTCGCGCGCTTCCAGCATGTCTCGGTCGCCTCGGTGCGCAAGCTGGCGCAGAGCGATCTGATCGATGGGAAGAGTGTGGTAGTGACCACCGTGCAGGGCGAGAAGGTGACGCACGACGTGCCGCGTAGTCCGGCGGATACCGATGCCAACGTGAAGGTGGAGAATCCATACCCGGCATCGTTTGAAACAGCGCAGGACTGGCGCAAGGCGGCGCCCTCAGCTGGACCGCTGCCCACGGCACATCTGCCGGTACCGAAGGCGTTCACACTGGACAACGGATTGCATGTCTATCTGGTCGAAGACCACTCGTTGCCGGTGATCAATGCGAGCGTGATCACTCTGGCAGGCGGTGACGCGAATCCTGCGAACAGGCCTGGACTCTCCGGGTTTACGGCGCTCATGTTGACCGAGGGCACGCGCGACCGCTCCGCTACGGAGATCGCCGATGCCGCAGATCATCTTGGCGTGACGCTGAAATCGAAAGCGGACGTGGACAGCGCCAACACGACCATCGACGGGCTCAGCAGCACGACCGATGCAACCTTCGGCCTGCTCTCGGACGTGATCGAACATCCTGCATTTGCTGAGGGAGAGGTAGACCGGGTACGCAAAGAGCAATTGACTGCGATTCTGCAGGAGGCAGACGACCCGATTGCCGCAACGCTGCGTGTGGGCGTGAAGGCGCTCTATGGCGACTCGCCATACGGGTATCCGGCGGTTGGCACCAGCGCCTCCGTCAAGTCCATCACGCGTGACGATTTGTCTGGTTTCTGGAATGCGCATTACGGCCCGCAGACGGCCGCTCTGGTGCTGGCCGGCGATATGACCGAGAAGGAGGCGCGCGAGCAGGCGGACAAATATTTTGGCGTATGGAAGGACATCTCAGCCGCCGCCGTCACCTCCGTAGCCGAAACGACTACGCCGGAGCGCAAGATTATCATCGTCAATAAACCGGGCGCCCCGCAGACGGTGCTGCTGGCCTTTGGTCTGGGCGTGCCGCGCTCGACGGCGGACTACCCGAGCATCCTGATCATGAACGACGTGCTCGGCGGCCTCTTCTCCTCACGCATCAACATGAATCTGCGCGAGCAGCATGGCTACACCTACGGCGCGTTTTCGGACTTCGCATTCAATCGCTTTGGCGGGCCTCTCTATGCCGGGGCGGAGGTGCGCACGGATGTGACGGCGCCGGCGGCGAAGGAACTCTTCTCGGAACTCGATCGCATCACAACGGACCCGCCGACTTCGGCAGAGCTGAAGCTGGCGCAGGACTCGCAGATGCGCTCAATTCCGGGGCAGTTTGAAACCGCAAAGGGTACCTCGCGGAGGATGGGCCAACTGTTCGTCTACAAGCTGCCGGATAACTACTACGCGACATTGCCCGCGGAGCTCGCTGCGGTGAAACCACAGCAGGTGACGCAGGCAGCCGTCGATCACATTCATCCGAAGCAGATGATTGTGGTTGCCGTAGGAGACCGCGCGAAGATCGAGCCGGGATTGAAGGAGCTGAACCTCGGGCCGATCGAGTATCGCGATGCGTCGGGAAATCCGGTTCAGTAATCCATCGCAATGAGAAAGGCCGGGAACGGCGAATCCGTCCCCGGCCTTTTGTCTGCAGCAAACTTTGTTACGCGCCGACCGGCTCCGCTGCCCGCACATTCACCGGCGTAAGCCAGTTATAGCGGTCCGGCCGCGTGCCGTTCACGATGCCGAAGAACTCTTCCGCAAGCTGATGCGTGATGGGGCCGGTCTTGCCGTCCTTTACCAAGATGCGATCGACCGAACGGATTGGCGTGACTTCCGCCGCGGTGCCGGTGAAGAAGACCTCATCGGCGATATAGAGGATCTCGCGCGGGAGCGCCTGCTCGATGACCGGGATGCCGAGATGACGGGCCAGCGTGAGCACCGAGTCGCGAGTGATGCCGGTGAGGATGGAGCTGGCGACCGGCGTGGTGTAGATGGTCGAGCCGCGTACGACAAACAGGTTTTCGCCCGAGCCCTCGGATAGGTAGCCATTCACATCAAGCGCGATGCCCTCGTTGTAGCCGTTCAAATCGGCTTCCATGCGGATGAGCTGCGAGTTCATATAGTTTGCGCCGGCTTTTGCCATGGAAGGCATGGTGTTGGGCGCAAGGCGATTCCACGAAGAGATGCAGACGTCGGCACCGGCATCGCCCGGAACGTACTTGCCCCAAGGGAAGTTCGCGATGTAGGTCTCCACCGGGCAGCCCTTCGGGTTCACCCCAATCTCACCGTAGCCGCGGAAGGAGATGGGCCGCACGTAACAGGGCGCGATGCCATTCGCTTCCACCAGCTCGATGACCGCAGCGTTGAGCTGTTCGAGCGTGTAGCCAAGATCCATGCGATAGATGTGCGCAGAGTCGAGCAGGCGTTGCATGTGGTCGGACAGCCGGAAGATGGCGGCGCCCTCCGGCTGCTTGTAGCAGCGAATTCCTTCGAAGACCGATGAGCCGTAGTGCAACACGTGGCTCATGACGTGCACCTGTGCCTTCTCCCAGGGGATGAGTTTTCCGTTGTGCCAGATGTTGGCCGTGGTCTGGATCGGCATGCGCACTCCTTGTTCGCGAACTCGCGGGTCGTCCTGGCTTGATTATAGGGGAGCAGGTGGAGCGCTGGTTGTAGGCTGCTGATGGAACGGAGGGTGCGTTTGAATCGCAGGGAGTTTCTGTCAGGGGCAAGTGCTGCCGCGGCCGGGCTGGCAACGCGAAGCGGTGCACCGGCTGCGCAACTTTCCGATGTTGTTGAGACATCGTTGGGCAAGTTGCAAGGGAAGCGTACGGGAAACATTGTCGCCTTTTTCGGCGTGCCCTTCGCGGAGCCGCCAGTTGGACTGGGCGCTTCCTGCCGCCGCGCGCGGCCCGGCCGTGGACGGGTGTTCGGCCGGCGTTGACGTATGCTCCGGCGCCGGTCCAGTTGCGCCGCGCGAATATTGATGGGGGCGCCCTAGGCTGCCGGGCTCTATCAGCAGGCGCAAAACGCGCCTGCTTGATGGCAGCAATCATGACGAGAGCAGCTTTTTTGTGCGGGGTGCTGCGCTCGATCAACCGATCGGCCGGCGTCAAGTCCAGAACGCGAGCATGGACCTCATCCATGCAATGGAGCCGAAGTATCACGTGCTCTTTTCCAATCTCACCCGCGCAGAGCGCAAGGTGCGGCTGCTGACCGCGGAAGAGTATTGGACGCTTAGCGGAGGCGCATACGGGTAGCGGAGGAGTTGATTCCTTGTTGCGGTCGGTGCACAGCGCGTGGGTTGATTTCATCTTCGGACGCGCGCCATCGCTCGCCGGCACACCCGCGTGGCCGCGCTTCGATTTAAGGAATCGACCGGTAATGGTGATCAACACGAAAAGCAGAGTTGTGCCGGATCCGGACGCTGCGGAGCGCCGCCTCTGGGATGGCCGGCCAGCCTGAGATGGGCTATTCGTCCCTGAGCGCTTCGACCGGTGGGATCAGCGAGGCCCGCCATGCCGGGATGTAGGAAGCCGCGGCGCCGATCAGGCACAGGCTGAGCAGAACGCCTGCGTAGGTTAACGCATCGGTGGCTCGGACGTCATAGAGAAAGCCTGCCAGCAGGCGCCCGGTAAGCGCGGAGAGCGCAACTCCCACTACGAGGCCGACCGCGATCATCGCAGCTCCCTGGCGCAGCACCATCTGCAACACCGAAGCGCGCGGAGCACCGAGCGCGAGCCGGATGCCGATCTCCCGCCGCCTATAGCCAACGAGCTGCGCGAGCACTCCGTAGAGGCCGGTGATGACCATCAGCGCTGCCAGAGCCGCAAAGGCTGCGGTGATGTAGAGGCCCAGCCGGTTGGTGAAGTCGCTCTGTTTCACTGTTTCGCTTAGGGTCTGGAAGTTGTCGAGCGCATAGTCCGGTGCCTGCTCGCGAAAGACGGAGCGCGCGATCGGCGCGACCGCAACGTCGCCGCGCGTTTTCACCAGCATGTTGACCACCGTCTTGAGCAGTGCGGGATAAAACAGCGACGTAGTTGGAATCTGCTGGTAAGGGAGCAGCAGCGTGGGGGAGGCCGGCTTGCCGATGGCTGCGTCCTTCTGGTCCCCGAGCACGCCGACGATGGTGTACGGCTGGATCATCCCGGTGTCCTTTCCCCCCAGGTTGATCTGATGGCCGAGTGGGTCGCGCGTCTGAAAGACACTCCGGGCCAGCGTCTCGTTGATCACGACGACATACGGCGCGGTGGCAGTATCGCTTGCGGAAATCATGCGGCCGCGCAGCACCGGCGTGCCCAGCAGGTGCGCATAGTCAGGACTCGCCGCCGACATGCGCGCGCGGTAGCTGTGCGCATCGTCCTCGGGCTCACCCTTAATGCGCAGGCTGGTGTTCATGTCGATGCCGGAGAGCGGCGGCGCTGTGACGAGCGCGGCCTCCTCCACCCCGGGCGCATCGCGAAGGCGGTCCAGCACCGGGCCATAGGTGGTGACGGCGTTCGAGACCGGCGCGTGCTCCGTGTCGGCGGAGACGGACATTCCGGAAAATCCGGCTGCATCGGATGGCATCACGGTGAAGCCGGTGATGCGCTCGGTGCTGAAGCCGAGATCAGTGTGCTGCAGATTCCAAAGCGTATGGAAGAGCAGCCCGGTCGCGATGAGCAGCAGGGTGGAGAGCGCAACTTCGCCGATGACGAGCGCGTGTGTGAGCCGATTGGAGACACTGCGGGTGCCCAGACCGCGCGAGGCTGTCTGCAATGCGCGCTGTGGATGTGTACGGGCCACGAGCACGGCCGGAAGAATGGATGAGAGCAGGGTGGTGAGAGTGGCGATTGCGGCCAGGGCGAGAATCGCGGTCCAGTCGAGCGTGATTGCTTCGGCACGTGGGATCGTATCCGCCGGGAGTGCATGGATAGCTTTGAGCATGAACCAGGCAAGAGCGAGACCGATGCCGCAGCCAAGTGCCGAAAGGAGGCCGCCTTCAACCAGCATGCCGCGGACGAGCCGTCCGCGCGGCGCGCCCATCGCCGAGCGCACGGCGAACTCCTGTTGCCGGCCAAGGCAGCGCGCGATCATCAGGTTCGCGACATTTGCGCAGGCGATCAGCAGGACCATGCCGAGCGCGGCTACCAGACCGAAGAAGACCGGACGCACGTTGCCGGTGACCGTCTCCAGGTAGGGAACGGCATGCAGCATGAAGCCGGGGTGCAGCGTCTTGGGATTTGCCGCCATCAAGGTGCGTGTTGTTCGGTCGAGCTCCGCCTGCGCCTGATCGAGGGTGACGCCGGGCCGACGCTTTCCAACGATGTAATCGAAGGAGTAGCCACGCTCGCTCAACATCAGCGGTGTCGGTTGCATCGGCAGCCAAATGCCCTTGCGGAGATCCGAGCCCACGCCTTCGGGGAAGCGGAACCAAGCCGGCATGACGCCGACCACTGTACGCGCCTGGTTGTTCACCCGGATCGACTGGCCGACGATGTTGGGGTTGGCATGGAAGGCCTGGCGCCACAGTCCTTCGGAGAGCAGCACTACCTTCGGACCATTCGCTTCGCCTTCCTCTTTCGTGAAGGTGCGGCCGAGCAGGGGCTGAACGCTGAGCATGGAGAAGATGTTGGGACTGACGTTCGGCGACATGACGGAGGTCGGCGCCACATCGCTCGCGGAAGGCGAGGCCGCGGCTGCGCCGCCCTCGACCACGCCCACGTCCTCGGAGTACACGCCTACGTCTGAGAAGGTGTGGGTGGCCTGGTCGCGGATGTCGCGGTAGTTCAACCAGGAAGTAGAGCTGTGCTGCTCGTCATTGGTCGTATTGATAACCGTGAGCTGTCCGGCATCAGCATAGGGGAGCGGCCGCAGCAGAATGTCCTCTGCCACGGTGAACATCGCTGTGTTGGCACCGATGGCGAGCGCAAGCGTGATGATTGCCAATGCGGCGAATCCGGGGGAACGGCGAAGCTGGCGTACCGCCTGCCGCAAATCCTGTACGAGACCGGACATTACTGACCTCCAGAGCGACGACACTCCATATTGCACGCCAGAGGCCGATCACGGGCATAAGGCTACGACAGATTCCGACGGGTAGAGAAACTTTCCCTGTCCGCGCGCGGTCAAAGCCGTCCGAAAGTGAACACCTTCGAGGAACAAAGCTGCTGGCGAGAGCGGTTTATCGGCGACAATGTCGCCTGAGGATGAACGATGATCTTCGGTCCTGCTACGAGCGCGCTGCACGAAATAAGAGAGTCGGATTACGTGCGCTTTTCCGTGCTGGCGCTCTCCTCGATCTTCTTCCTTGTAGATCCCTTCGCGGCTATCGGGACCTTCATGGCGGTCACGGCAGGCGAGGACAGGAAGAGCCGTGCGCGGACAGCGCGGCGCGGCGCGATCACCTGCTTTATCGTGCTCACCAGCTTTGCGCTGATCGGCAAGCTGATCTTCCGCATGTTCGGCATCACGCTGCCGGCGTTTGAGATTGCGGGCGGCCTGATCCTGCTCTTGATCGGCATTGACATGCTGGAGGCGAAACGTTCGCCCACGCAGGAGACCTCCGGTGAGACGGAAGACGCAGCGGCGAAGGAGGACGTGGGCATTATGCCTCTGGGCATTCCAATGTTGAGCGGGCCGGGCGCTATCTCCAGTGTGATGGTGCTGGTAGGCCAGGCGGCAAAGCTCTGGGAGTGGATTGCGATTCTTGGTTCCATCGCCATTACGGCATGGGCCAGCTATGGCGTGCTGGTCGGTGCAGACCGCATCCGCCGCGTCATGGGTGATACCGGGATTCGTATCCTGGTGCGCATCATGGGCCTGCTGCTGGTCGCGCTGGCGGTGCAGTTCTTTGTCAATGGGCTGACCGACCTTGGTGTGATCGCAAGGCAATAAGCATCAGATTGAAGAAAACATGACGCATTGGACGAGAAACGTCTTGGCAGCCCTGTTGCTGCTGATTTCACCCTGCGCCTGGGCGCGCTTCCAGCCGCGTCCCTGCAAGAATGCCTTCAGCGAACAGCAGGAGATCACCGAGGGGCAGAAGGTGGCGGCGGAGGTCTGGAAGCAAATGCCTGTGCTTCCGGACAGCAATCCGGTAAGCCAGTACGTCCAGCAACTGGGCATGAAGCTGGTGAAGTACGCTCCCGGCTACAAATGGCCCTATAACTTCCACGTCGTGAACGAGGAGGACATCAACGCCTTCGCGCTGCCCGGCGGCTCGATTTTCGTGAACCTGGGCACGATCCAGGCGGCAGAGACCGAGGCGCAACTGGCCGGCGTGATGGCGCACGAGATCTCGCACGTGGCACAGCGCCACTCTACCTGCAATATCACCAAGCAGCGCACGCCCAGCCTGTTAGCCGGCATCGGCCAGATCGCCGCCGGGATTGCTCTCGGGGGAGCCGCCGGTGCAGTCGTTCAGCAGGGCATTGGGCTCACTGCGGGACTTTCCTTCCTGCGCATGTCTCGTGATGCGGAGAAGCAGGCCGACCTGATGGGCACCGATATCCTCTACGACGCGGGATACGACCCGCGAGCGCTGCCGCAGTTCTTCGAGGTGATCCAGGGCAAGTACGGCGAGGGAGGCTCACAGTTCCTGAGCGACCACCCCAACCCCGGCAACCGCGTCGGATACGTGAACGACGAGATCGACACCCTGCCGCCCCGCACCAAGTACATCAAGACCAGCCCGGAGTTCGCCCGGATTAAAAAGATCGCCGCGGGTATGCATCCCTACACTGCCAAAGAAGTAGCCAGCGGCGTCTGGAAGCAGGGCGGGGGTGCGGCTCCGCCCCAAACCGGGGCTCCATCGAGCGCGCTGCCGCGACTTACATCGGACCAGTGGACGCCCCAGGGCGACTGGCAAACACTTCAGGGAGACGGATTCACCGTTCAATATCCGGGGAACTGGAAGGGCGCGAGCACGGGGTCATCCTCGGTGATCGCCCCACCTGGCGGTGTGAACGATGAGGATGCAGTAGGTTACGGGATGTTGAGTGGACGCTTTCAACCGCCGAAGCTGGGCGATACGTCGCTGGAGATGGACCAGCTTATCGCGCAATTGCAACAGCAAAACCCCAATCTAAAAACGGGGGCTGGCTCCGATGTCGTAGTGAACCAGGTGCGCGGGCGTTCCCTGGAGGCGACCAACACCGGCGGGGCAGGCGGCGGGACGGAGCGTGACTGGATTGTTGCCCTGCCGGAACAGGGTGGAACACTGCGCTATATGATCTTCGTCGCGCCGGACGCGGATTTCCCCGCACTCAAGCCGATCTATGAGCGAATGTTGCGGTCACTTAAACTTCGCCAGCAATAACGCAGCGCAACAATCCGCTCAAAAGGGTGTTTTCAACAACGAAGCAGCCTTTTCAACAGCTCCCGGAGTTGCGTTACACGTGGGGTGTCGGTAGTATCCGAATTGCTGCTCGTAAGTGAACTGAGTGCGATCCGATGAGGGTTGTATCGGAAGCAAACTTTTGATACACTGAATAGGCAGTCGCAAGGAAGCTGGTTTCGAGATTGGCTGAAGGCCGATGGAAACCGGCAGTTATGTTCGCCGGGCAGTAGCCCCAAACCCGAACATCTCCTGCAGTAGTCGGCCGGGCTGAATGGCTCGCTGACGGCCTTATGGCCACTCCCCGCTTGAGAGCGATACGGAGCTACGATCTTTCAGAGTTTTGTGCTGTGCGCTGTGCTGGTCGTCAGTGAGATACCCCGAAAACGGGATTGACGACGACGCAACATTAGGATAGTGTTGGCAAGTGCGCAAAAAGCGGTTCTGAGCTGCACTGAGTGCAGCGGAGCCGGCAGCACGCAGTTCGAGGGCCTGCGACGGATTCGTCGTAGATCTCGATCCAAAAGCGGCCCGCTAAGGCGGATACCGTTCCGGATCTTTGACAATCAGGTTGAACGTGCCAGTCGTGAGAGATCAGCAGGAATAGGCTTGATCATTCTCACAAGGTAAATCTCTCCGGACTTTCGAGCTCCGGAGAGTGCGTGACTATCCCGGACCTCCGTCCTGGGATAGCACGGAATCAGTTTCAAACGAGAGTTTGATCCTGGCTCAGAATCAACGCTGGCGGCGTGCCTAACACATGCAAGTCGAACGAGAAAGTGGAGCAATCCATGAGTAAAGTGGCGCACGGGTGAGTAACACGTGACTAACCTACCCTTGAGTGGGGGATAACCTCGGGAAACCGGGGCTAATACCGCATAATACCTACGGGTCAAAGGAGCAATTCGCTTTAGGAGGGGGTCGCGGCAGATTAGTTAGTTGGCGGGGTAATGGCCCACCAAGACGGTGATCTGTATCCGGCCTGAGAGGGCGCACGGACACACTGGAACTGAAACACGGTCCAGACTCCTACGGGAGGCAGCAGTGGGGAATTTTGCGCAATGGGGGAAACCCTGACGCAGCAACGCCGCGTGGAGGATGAAGTCCCTTGGGACGTAAACTCCTTTCGATCGGGACGATTATGACGGTACCGGAAGAAGAAGCCCCGGCTAACTTCGTGCCAGCAGCCGCGGTAATACGAGGGGGGCGAGCGTTGTTCGGAATTATTGGGCGTAAAGGGCGCGTAGGCGGTCGGATAAGTCTTGTGTGAAATCTTCGGGCTCAACTCGAAGTCTGCACAGGAAACTATCTGGCTTGAGTGTGGGAGAGGTGAGTGGAATTCCTGGTGTAGCGGTGAAATGCGTAGATATCAGGAGGAACACCTGTGGCGAAAGCGGCTCACTGGACCACAACTGACGCTGAGGCGCGAAAGCTAGGGGAGCAAACAGGATTAGATACCCTGGTAGTCCTAGCCCTAAACGATGATCGCTTGGTGTGACGGGTACCCAATCCCGCCGTGCCGAAGCTAACGCGTTAAGCGATCCGCCTGGGGAGTACGGTCGCAAGGCTGAAACTCAAAGGAATTGACGGGGGCCCGCACAAGCGGTGGAGCATGTGGTTTAATTCGACGCAACGCGAAGAACCTTACCTGGGCTCGAAATGTAGTGGAATCCGGTAGAAATATCGGCGCCCAGCAATGGGCCGCTATATAGGTGCTGCATGGCTGTCGTCAGCTCGTGTCGTGAGATGTTGGGTTAAGTCCCGCAACGAGCGCAACCCTTGTTACCAGTTGCTACCATTTAGTTGAGCACTCTGGTGAGACCGCCTCGGATAACGGGGAGGAAGGCGGGGATGACGTCAAGTCCTCATGGCCTTTATGTCCAGGGCTACACACGTGCTACAATGGCCGGTACAAACCGTCGCAAACCCGTGAGGGGGAGCTAATCGGAAAAAGCCGGCCTCAGTTCGGATTGGAGTCTGCAACTCGACTCCATGAAGCTGGAATCGCTAGTAATCGCGGATCAGAATGCCGCGGTGAATACGTTCCCGGGCCTTGTACACACCGCCCGTCACATCACGAAAGTGGGTTGCACTAGAAGCCGGTGAGCTAACCGCAAGGGAGCAGCCGTCCAAGGTGTAATTCATGATTGGGGTGAAGTCGTAACAAGGTAGCCGTAGGAGAACCTGCGGCTGGATCACCTCCTTTCTAAGAGAGAAACGTATAGCTTGATTTATGTGTCCGCGATTGCGGACTGCTTCGGCAGTGCATAGGTCAGCTATCACCCTCTTGTCCTGGACCACCGGGACAAAGAGGAGCTTGAATCAGGCCTTCTCTGCCTGCTAAAGCCTTCGGGCTTTCGAAAGTCTTCGGGCTTTTAGATCTCAACATCGATGGTCACGAGCGGCGTAGCCGCTCAGCATGTTCAACCTGGTCCTCGAAACTTATTGGACAAGAAGAGACTAACCAAGTCGGGCTGTGTGCCTTGGGGCGCATGGGTTCGGACTGGGGCCTGTAGCTCAGTTGGTTAGAGCGCACCCCTGATAAGGGTGAGGTCGGTAGTTCGAATCTACCCAGGCCCACCATCCTTATCGGACCTATCGCAATGTAGATGGGGCTGTAGCTCAGCTGGGAGAGCACCTGCTTTGCAAGCAGGGGGTCATCGGTTCGATCCCGATCAGCTCCACCAAATTCTCTCTCTTAGTCTAATGCTCAAAGGTGAGCTCCTTCGATTCGATCTCGAAGAAGTTGACCTTTGAGCAGGTTCCTTCGGGAGCTATGTTCGAGAGCGCCTCATGGCGCGCGCTGCTTAGGAGCAGCGTTCTGTTATTTGACAACGAATTGCATTGGGTAAATTGCATACAAGGCTGAGCAGCTTACTAATTCCTATCAAGTTTGGGATGAGTAAGGCTGGTTAGTTGAGTGTCTTTAGATAGAGTGCGTAAGCGGGGATCGTACCCCGTGAGGCGCACAGGCGGAAATATGCATGGAATATCCAGCAAGAGGCAGCACGACAAGCCTCCTGCGCGGAATTAATTCTATGGTCAAGCTACTAAGGGCGCACGGTGGATGCCTTGGCAGAAACAGGCGAAGAAGGACGTGGCAAGCTGCGATAAGCTCCGGGGAGCCGCACACAGGCGTTATATCCGGAGATCTCCGAATGGGGAAACCCACTTGAGCAAACCTCAAGAACACCCCACTGAATACATAGGTGGGAGTGAGCGAACCCAGGGAAGTGAACCATCTCAGTACCTGGAGGAAGAGAAAGAAACCTCGATTCCGATAGTAGTGGCGAGCGAACTCGGAATAGCCCAAACCCGTAGCATTTCGGTGCAGCGGGGGTTGTAGGGTCCGCAACAGTAGAGTTACCAATCCAGTGGTTAGTCGAATCGGATGGAAAGCCGATCCATAGAACGTGACAGGCGTGTAGACGAAAGCCATCTGGACTCGAAGCGGATACCTGAGTAAGGCGGGGCACGTGAAACCCTGCTTGAATCCACGGGGACCATCCCGTAAGGCTAAATACTCGTTTCTGACCGATAGTGAACCAGTACCGTGAGGGAAAGGTGAAAAGCACCCCTGCGAGGGGAGTACAAAGTACCTGAAACCGTGTGCCTACAAGCAGTGGGAGGGCTATGCGCGCAAGCGAATGCCTGACCGCGTGCCTATTGCATAATGAGCCGGCTAGTTATTCTTGTCAGCAAGGTTAAGCGTAAGCGAGCCGAAGCGAAAGCGAGTCTGAATAGGGCGTTCAGTTGGCAGGAATAGACGCGAAGCGGGATGATCTACCCTTGGCCAGGTTGAAGGTGGGGTAACACCCACTGGAGGACCGAACCGGTGTTTGTTGAAAAAAGCTCGGATGAGCTGAGGGTAGGGGTGAAAGGCTAATCAAATTCCGTGATAGCTCGTTCTCTCCGAAATAGCTTTAGGGCTAGCGTCGGGTGATTTGCACTGGTGGTAGAGATCTGGATGGACTAGGGGGCTTTCCGGCTTACTGAATCCAACCAAACTTCGAATGCCAGTGACAACCAGCCCGGCAGTCAGACTGTGGGGGCTAAGCTTCATAGTCGAGAGGGAAACAGCCCAGACCGCCTGCTAAGGTCCCCAAGTTACAGTTAAGTGGGAAAGGAAGTCGGAACGCCCAGACAGCCAGGAGGTTGGCTTAGAAGCAGCCATCCTTTAAAGAAAGCGTAATAGCTCACTGGTCAAGCGGTCCGGTGCCGACAATACAACGGGGCTAAAACTGTACACCGAAGCAGCGGATGCACACCTCTGGTGTGCGTGGTAGGAGAGCATTCTCAACAGCATTGAAGCCAGACTGAGAAGACTGGTGGAGCGTTGCGAAGAGACCCTGCCGGCATAAGTAGCGATAATGAAGGTGAGAACCCTTCACGCCGAAAGTCTAAGGTTTCCTGAGGAAGGTTAATCCGCTCAGGGTTAGGCGGTCCCTAAGGCGAGGCCGAAAGGCGTAGCTGATGGACATCCGGTTAATATTCCGGACCTCCCAGACCATCGTTTGACGATGGGGAGACGCAGAAGGATAACCAGGACCTCATATGGCTATGAGGTTCGATATGCGTAAGCTGGTTCCGATAGGCAAATCCGTCGGGGCTTAACAGTGAGGCATAAAGCAGTAGGCCGTATGGCCGAAAGCTGGTGAGTTCACGCTGCCGAGAAAATCCTCTAAGGAGAAGGGCTGGGAACCGTACCACAAACCGACACAGGTAGACGAGGAGAATATCCAAAGGCGCTCGAGTGAAAGCTTGTTAAGGAACTCGGCAAATTAGCTCCGTAACTTCGGGAGAAGGAGCGCCCCGTTAGCGTGCAAGCGCGAGGGGGCCGCAGTGAAACGCGTACGGCGACTGTTTAACAAAAACACAGGTCTCTGCTAAGTCGAAAACGACGTATAGGGGCTGACGCCTGCCCGGTGCCGGAAGGTTAAAAGGAGAGGTTAGCCGCAAGGCGAAGCTTTGAATTGAAGCCCCGGTGAACGGCGGCCGTAACTATAACGGTCCTAAGGTAGCGAAATTCCTTGTCGGGTAAGTTCCGACCTGCACGAATGGCGTAACGATCGTACGACTGTCTTAACGAGTTGCTCGGCGAACTTGTAGTACCGGTGAAGATGCCGGTTACCCGCAGCTAGACGGAAAGACCCCGTGCACCTTTACTACACCTTAACTATGAATTATGACTCTTACTGCGCAGGATAGGTGGGAGGCTTTGATACCAGGCTCTTGGGCTTGGTGGAGCCACCGGTGAGATACCACCCTGTGAGTGTTGTGATTCTAACCTGCTCCCGTGATCCGGGAGAGGGACATAGTTAGGCGGGTAGTTTGACTGGGGCGGTCGCCTCCTAAATTGTAACGGAGGCGCGCGAAGCTACTCTCAGACTGTTTGGAAATCAGTCGTCGAGTGCAAAGGCATAAGAGTGGTTAACTGTGAGACCTACAAGTCGAGCAGATGCGAAAGCAGGCCTTAGTGATCCGGTGGTTCTGTATGGAAGGGCCATCGCTCAACGGATAAAAGGTACGCCGGGGATAACAGGCTGATCGGAGCCAAGAGTTCATATCGACGCTCCGGTTTGGCACCTCGATGTCGGCTCATCGCATCCTGGAGCTGTAGAAGGTTCCAAGGGTTAGGCTGTTCGCCTATTAAAGCGGTACGTGAGCTGGGTTCAGAACGTCGCGAGACAGTTCGGTCCCTATCTGCTGTGGGCGTAGGAGATTTGCGGGGGGCTGTCCTTAGTACGAGAGGACCGGGATGGACGAACCTCTTGTGTTCCAGTTGTCCTGCCAAGGGCACGGCTGGGTAGCGAAGTTCGGTTGTGATAACCGCTGAATGCATATAAGCGGGAAGCACGCCCCAAGATGAGATCTCCCAACCCAAAAGGGAAAAGAAGGGCCCAGGAAGACCACCTGGTTGATAGGCTGGAGGTAGAAGCGCAGTAATGCGCGTAGCTTACCAGTACTAATCGCCCGTTCGGCTTGTCCATAGAATTAATTCTGCGCAGCAAATCCGCTGTCGGAAGATACTCAACAAACAAGCCTTGAGTGCAGTAAGAGCATGCCCAATGCAATTCGTTCAAATGCAAGTTTGTGGCGCCAGATTGCTATATCTCGTTCCGGGGAGAAACCGCCCGTGTGTGCAAGGAGATGGCTGTGGGGAAACTACCACCAAGCGCCGCATCACAGCTTGCCGGTGAGCATACCGCGAGAGTCACACCCGTTCCCATCCCGAACACGGAAGTTAAGCCTCGTCGGGCCGATGGTACTGCACGCGAAAGTGTGTGGGAGATTAGGTAATCGCCGGCATTAGCATTGAGAAGCCCGCTCGAAACGAGCGGGCTTTTTGCTGCCTGAAAATAAGAAATCCTCCAAATGGTCTTCTGCTGCGAACGCTAACACGCGCTTGCTGTCGATGCAGCCGCTTACGGAGTACTGCTCGTCAGGATTGTCAGTTACCCGGAAACGATCCTCGTGTCCGGAGATGGTCTGAAGCATCAGGTGGATCAGAAAGACAAGGGTAACGTCACACTTGAACCGTGTCGACGGGAGCGACTCCTGCAAATTCCAGATCTGCAGAATTCTTGCGACGAGTTCTTACACAGCGCTAGCAACGCTATAGTTCTAGCCATCAACGACCGCAACGGCGTCCACCTCGATCAGATAGTCGGGGGATAGGGCCGCGACGCCGAGAACGACGTCAGCCGCCTTGTGATCGCCGAAGAGTCTCATTCGAGCCATTTCGATGATCGGTAGGTGGAGATCGCGCTGATAATCGACGACATAGACGGTAATTTTGGCGACATGCGTCGGTAGGGCACTTGCGGCTGCGAGGGCTCGGCCGAGATTGGTGAAGACCTGGTTGGCCTGAACCGCGAAATCATCTCGACCGACAAGCTTCCCTTGAAGGTCTTCGGGCTCCTGGCCCGAAACAAATATCAATTTGGTTCCCCTCGCGACGACAACTTGAGTGTAGGTTGCAGGGATCGGTAGATCGGAGGGATTGATGCATTCGAGCGTCATTCGTTTTCCTACTTTAGTACGGTGTCATGTCACTTCGAGCTAGTTTGTGAGATAAATTCCGCGCCTGATCTGGAGGCAAACCACTTGTACAAGTTGAAGCCTGGAAAATCCAATTTACCAAGGTGGGATGAAAAGTCGATTTGCAAGTTCCTTGATTCGAAACTTGCTTGCGCTCGAGCACCCCAATATGTTGGGTTCCAGCAGAAGGCGTAGCCGGTCAGGCCGCGGGAGTGGACAATTTCGTTCTATCTGCACCGATGATGGTCACAACGCAGCTCGTCTGACCGGTGTCGTTGACCTCTACCAACTCTCCGATCAGCAGATCTGCTTGTTCCCAAACAACGCTAGCTGAGAAGCTTTCCTCGGTTTTCCCGGAACTATTCCTGGCAGGTGAACCTGCACAAGAATGCCTCTCCGGAGCCACGCGGTTTGGTTCATTTATTTCTCTTTCCGGGGAAACTCTTCCCTTGCTTGTCCCCGTCCATTGAACTGGCAGCTCTCCATAAGGAGGGCCGACGGCTAGTCACGCCTTGGAGTGGATACAGTTTTGCGATCTCCTCGGCTCTTTCTCACGCAGCAATGCGATGCGCTCCGCAACCAGCACAGGCATGTGGGGTTGATACGGGCGTGGAGGAAACACAAACAATGAAACGGCAACTGTGTAGTCTCGTACTTACTGGGCTGCTGGCGACTGGCGTGATGCTTGCGCAGGAGGCAGGGTCCGCACCCGAGCAACACGCTCCGCAAGCCGAGGGCGGCGGCATGGGTGGCCATCATCGAGGCGGCCACATGATGGATCCCGATCAGCGCCTCGCTCACATGACCAAGCGCTACAAACTCACCGCCGATCAGCAGAGCCAGATCAAGCCCATTCTTCAGGATGAGCAGCAGCAGATGGAATCCATGCATTCGGACACTTCCACCTCCCGCCAGGACAAGATGGCGAAGATGAAGAGCATGCATGAAGCCGACTCTCAGAAGATCGAAGCGGTTTTGAATGACGAGCAGAAGCAGAAGTACGAAGCCGACCAGAAGAAGATGGATGAGCGCCGCGCTCAGCACATGCATGGCGGTCAGGGCGGCTCGGAAGGCGCACCTCCTCCATCGGACGCAGGCGCTCCTCCACCGCAGTGATGCTTTCCATCATCTTTACGCATGAAGAGAGGGCCGCAACTGCGCGGCCCTCTTCTTATCACTATATGGGTGACTAGAACGTCAGTTTCAGCGCTGCCTACACCTGCCGCTGATCGTTGCGCGTGGTGGTGATCGCGGCGAAGCCGCCCGGATTGCCCGGCCTCTACTGGTTGAATCCCGTCACGTTGCCGGGCCGGCGTAACTGCGGGGACGCTCTTGTCGATGGCGGTGTGAAAGCCCGGCGCTTCGACTTGCAGCGTATAGCTTCCTGGGCGCACGGCGTTAAACAAGTAAGCGCCGGTGGATGTCGAGACACCGCTTGAGCAGACACCCGTGGCCTCATTAAGGAATTTCACGGTGGCACCCGCCACGATGGCTCTCACGAGTCGCTACTAAACAGCGACGAGCGAGTAAGGACTGAGAGACTCACCTGGGCTGCGGCGTGCCGGTGTGCTCCGTCGTGCTGGCGCTGAACTTCTGGTATCGATCGAAGCGGATCGAGAGGTTGACGTGGAAGCCGACAAAGAGCGCCGCCTTGCCGTCAAAGCGCGCATCGACTCTGGTCGGCAGCCACACTTCGTTGCGAATAAGCGCCTGCCCGAAGGAGAAGTTGCTACCGGCATTCACCGTAGCGAATATTCCGAAGCCGATGCGCAGCGGCTCATCGAAGGTGGCCTGCATCCGTGTCACTTCGTGGGCCTGTTCGTCGATCCATACCGTTCCGCGTACTTTCTTGACGGCATCCTCGTTACGTCCATGCGTCTTCGCGTGCGGATCCCCGATGAAGTCGACGGCAATCACTGGCCGGCCGCCTTCTACTATGCGGCGCGGATTTGAAAATCGCGTGATGGCCAGCAGACGCGAGACGCTTACGTCGTCCTTGTCGGGCCGCCCGTAAGGCTGTGCGGCATACTTCACGGCTTCTTTTGTGGCACGGTCCTGCTGCTTCTTCAAATCGCCGGCGTTTAGCGGCTTGCCGTTTTTGCTGATCAGTGTTTCGATCGGCTGGCCGTGCACGAAAAACACATTGCTGACGCGCTCTTCCGTCCGCTGCACCTTGCCGTGCTTGTCGTAGAGGGTTAGCTGCTGCTGCTGGCGAAAGGTGTACTCTTCGCGAGCATGATCCAGTTCCGCCTGATTCGCTTCCACGCCGCGCAGCAACGCCGGCACATCGGGCAGCGGAGATACCGGTTGCGCCGCAGTAAGAGGCGCAGCCCGTCCAGGCAGAGCTGCGAGAGAGAATGCAAGTGGGATGATCGCGAAGAGACGCAAGGCTCCCTTTATGCTAGAGCATCTTCGCCTATACACCGGCCGGGAAATGCTCTACCGTAGGCTCATTCTGAAGGGTGGAAAGAGGTGATGCGTGCTAGGACTGCTGCTGCGATGGATCATTGGCGCGATCACGCTGTTTGTGATCGCCTACTTCGTGCCTGGGTTTCACATCCAGGGCTGGGCCTCGGCACTTATTGCGGTGCTCGTGATCGCACTGCTGAACGCGACGCTCGGACTGCTGCTGAAGATCCTCACCTTTCCCCTCAGCATCCTGACGCTAGGCATTTTCCTGCTGGTGATCAACGCCTTCGTGCTGTTGCTGGCATCACGTCTGGTGCCCGGATTTCATGTGGACACATTCGGCTCGTCGTTTGTGGGCGCAGTCATATTGGCGCTTGTACACATGCTGCTCGGCATAGGCACGAAATCCGAACGCCGCAAATGATGTCCAGCTGACGATCTCCTATTGATTCAACGGGACAGGCTGGGGGCGGCCCGGTGCGACCGTTCCGCGCGGCAGGGGCACGCGTTCATGCATGGCACGGAACGAGCGATGTACACCGCGATGTCGCGTCCTGGTCTTATTCGGCTCCAGGGGATGCTCGCTGACGGCAATGCCGGCAGCTGCAGCGGCAGGCTGCTGGGCTGGACGGGGCAGATGCACGGCCACGGGAGCTGGAAGAGCAGCGGGATGATTCCGGAATGTCGTCAGGCTCACGCCGCCTGCGACAATCACAACCGATGCGGCGGCGAGCGCCCAGCGGTGATGCCCAACAGGGACTGCGATCCACCGCTGGTACCAGGGCAATTCAGGCGCGGAGGCGAGCCGCGCGAGGATGCGCTGCTCCAGGCCTTCACGTGGCTGAACGGATGCAAGCGTGGCTAGTGCGCTGTCAATCTCGGACGTGTAGTCGATCGTTGAAGGATGATTGGCAGAATCGGAAAAGCTCATGGCTTCAGTCCTTCCTTGCGCAGCTTCTCCGCGAGATCGCGGCGTGCGCGGAAGAGGCGCGAGCGCACCGAAGATTCAGTGATACTCAGCACCGAGGCTATTTCAGCATTGGAAAGCTCTTCAAGCGCGGAGAGGAGCAGGGCCTGGCGTTCTTTCGCAGGCAATTCGTCAATAAGAGCGAGCACACGCGCATGCCGCTGCGCCGCGATGACCGTCTGGTCGGCGCGCAGTTCCTTCGCAGGAAGCACACGGGCCAGCTCGCTGATGTCTTCATTTTCGGGCCGGGTCTTCTGGCGACGCTTGCGGTCCAGCACCAGATTCCAGGTGATGCGGATCAGCCAAACGCGAGCGTCGCGAATCTCCGGCAGCCGGTCCCGGTGCCGTAGAACGCGCAGAAAGGTCTCCTGCACCATGTCCTCGGCCTCTGCGGCGTTCCGCGAAATGGAAAAGGCCACCCGGTAGAGCGTCGCGGAATACTCGTGGACCAGCATCGTCAGCTCAGCCGCGCGGTCGTTCGCTGCGGCGCCGGCGGTCTTCGCCTCCGGCATCGAGAGCAGCCCGGTCAGATTTCCCTCATAGCTTCCCATACGCTTCTTCTCATCACTGACGCGCGGCGGGTCTGGTTCGCTCACAGAGATTGCCCCGAATCGCGCGGTAGGGGAGGTGCGGCATATGGGCGCACGGGGTCACCCGGGACGAGAGACCGTCGGAAGGGAAGCGGGCCGCCCTGGAGTTTAGTGCTGGCCTGCCAGTTTCTGTGTGGCGATCTGGCCGGCAGCCGTCGTGGTGTCCTTGGCCTTGAGCAGGGCATAGATCTTGTTCGCCTCCGCCGAATTGTTATTGGCCTCGTACAAAGCTGCAAGCTGCAACTGCGCTGTGGCTGCTGGCACGGTTGTCGTCGGATGCTGGATCAGCTCCTGGTAGAGCTTGATGGCCTCGCCGGTCTGACCATGTTGCGTCAGCAGGTTCGCCAGGGCAAGACGCGCCAGGGAAGCGACGCTCGCATCGTGAACATCGCCAGCCTTGCGGAAATCCCCCTCCGCTTCCGAGGTGTTCCCCATTTCGGCGGCGGTCAAGCCGGCAAAGTACAACGCATTGTGTCCCGCGGTCGTGCTGCTGTAGCGCTTTGCGACATCCCCGAAGAGCGGGCTGGCAGCCTTGGCGCGATCCGCTACTGTCGCGTAGGTCTTCACGCCTGGCGGCATCGGCTGGGCAGCGTCGGCGATGGGAACCGCATAGACAGCTGCGGCCCGTCCAAAGGCGTTTGCTGCTGTCTCGGACCGCTGCTGGTAGATGATTACGGCTGCGACGACCACCGCGATGGCTACCAGCACTGCGATAGCGATACGGAGAGCTTTGGTGCGATTTTCTGCGACCCAGTCCAGGCCGGCCTGGGTGCTGTGGATAAAGATGTCGTCTTTCTTAAGCGCGCTGCGGGTCTGTGCGTCCACTGAAATCCTTTGAATTCCTTGCAGAAAGAGCGGGCGCGGTGGCGCGCTGGCGGACAGGCAGGTCCGCGGCTCTCAGAGAAGTTGATATCAAAAGTGTAGCAGCGGCGCGATTTCGGGGTCAAAAAAGATAGACCCGCGGTCGGGCGTGGATAGCCGAACGGGGCACGCCGAGGTGCCCCGTCGCGATCACAACGCCGGCTGGGATCAGGCGGCCCGTACCGGCATTTCCAGCTCGCCCCGCTCCACCTTCTCTTGGCAGGCGATGCAGAATGGCGTCCAGGGAAGAGCCTCAAGCCGCTTGGCGCCGATCGTCTCGCCGCAGTTCTGGCACTCGCCAAAGCTGCCGTCGCGCAGGCGCTCCAGCGCCTGCCGCACCAGCTGCATCTGCTGATGGCCATTGGTGCCCTGCGAGAACAGGAACTCTTTCTGATACGAGGCGACGGCCTGGTCGGCCACATCCTGGGTGTCGTCCATTCCAGCATCCCGACCCTGCTCAACGGCGGACTGCATGGAGCGCACCAGGAGATCATGCTGCTGGCGCAATTTCTTCTCATAAACACTGTGGGGGGTAGGGGTTTTGGGCACGACGTCTAACTCCTCTGAAATGGCTCGGTAATCCGAAATGCAGACTATTGGACGCAGCAATGGGCGGAAGATTTGCATTTTTTTTCCTCAACCCCAATATTTTTGTTGCATGGCGTGGATCGGCCGTGTATTGCGATCCCGGCGCCTTACCGGTAGGGTTAAGACACCATGTTTGAGGAATTTGACGTCGTAGACCGCTGGACGAGCGAGACTCTGCACTGCCTTTGGCGCGCCAATATCGTGGCGATTGCGACCCGGCATGCCGATGCCATCGATGTCCGATTTGAGGTGAATGGGCGTCCCGTCTGGATCGCCATGCCCGCGGTGGCCTGGGTGGAATTCAAGAAGAAGACGGGGAACGTCATTACCGACCGCCTCACCGCTCAGATTGCCGGCCATTACCTGAAGCAGGCCATCGAAGAGGGCTCCGACAACGGCCGCGAGATGTATGCGATGAGCGTGGAAGAGGTGCTGGAGCATCTGGACGCCGTAATGCTCGAGGCGAAGAACACCGCGAACCTGCCGATGCTGCCGGTCATCCACGAAGCGATGGCTCAATAAGAAATGAACTGCGAGCCTGAATAAAGAGGCGGCCCACAGAATTCTGTGAGCCGCCTTGTTGCTGGCTGGCTATCTGTCGCGAGAGAGTTCCACATTCGGCAGCACGGATGTGCCTTCCAATTGCACGGCCTGTAGCGCGCGCGGATCGAGTCCGAGCGCTGCGAGGACCGTAGGCGCAACCTGCGTCGTCGATACGTCGGAGTAGACGGTTCGCGCCCGGAAACCAGGATTTGAAAGCAACAGCATGACGTTTGTGTCGTCATGCGAGAAGCCGCCATGCTCCTCCTGCTTGGCGGTGCTGCCCGTGTAGACGACACCGGGGTTCGGCGTGACGATGATGTCCGGCGTTCGCGGATCGCCGTTTGGCAGCAGTCCTGGCGGGTTGTAATTTATCGCAAGCGATGGGCCGTAGAAGATCGTTCCTAAGCCGATCTTGCTGCCATTCTCTTCGAGCGTGGCAACGGCAGAGGCTGTCTGACTCGAATCCTTCAGCCAGATCAGCGAAACGTCATCTTCCGTTGCGCCAATGCCGGTCGGGTTTAGCGGCGATTCCGATAGCGGAATCAGGTTCGCCAGCAGCGTCGCCGGGGTGATGCCGTTGTCGCCGCTGTGTCCGGGAATCGGAAAGTAGCGGCTCGGATCTATTGGCCCTTGTCCGTGCTTCGCAGTGATGACGATCAGAGTTGAGCCGAGCTCGCCGGTATCCTTCAGCTCTTCCGTCATCTCGCCGATCGAGGCATCGACGAATTCAATCTCCTGAGCCAGCAGCTCACTCGGCGTTCCGGCTGCGTCAAGGTATCCGCCGTTGCCGACGCCTTTCTCAAGCAGCTTCTGGCCGACACTGACTGCCTGGAAGTTCATGCCGAAGAGATTTGGAATGCGGCTGCCTTTGCCGTTGTGGTCTTTGCCGTGGATCTGGTTGAGGATGCCCTTCACCTTGATCGTGTCGTAGCACTGGATGTTGGCGAAGCTGTCGGTCCATGAGCCGGTTTGCGAAGGATCGGGAATCTGGCCGCAGGAGACGCCCGCCGGTGTGTTGTAGCCGGGTACTGCGACCACGGCGGAGTTGACCTCCGGCGAAAAGTATTCGCTCAGAGCGGCGCCACCCGGCCCTGCCACTGAGGAGTATGCCGGATGCTTGTCGAACCAGGACGTGTATCCGCCGGCACGATGTACCACGCCAAAGATGGTGTTGGTGCGGACGAAGTTCCACGGATAGACGGGAGCGCAGCCCGCCTTGGGATCGCGCGGCAACCGTTGCGGATCGATGGCCGCGATTCCGCCGTCCACAAGACCGGCGCCGGGCGCGCCGCCATTCAGCTTGCTCTGATCGAGATCGATGCCCTCTTCATATTCCGTGCGCGTGCCAGTGGGCGCCGCGCCGGATGTGCACGGGCCGGCAGCCACGCCGTTGCCGGTGGTTTTTGCCGGCGCGTCGAGGGAGCGGTCGTACGCGACATCGTAGTAGACACCTTCAATGCGCGGTGTTCCGCCGCTGACGATTGCCGTCAGGCCTGGAAATGAGTCGGACGGGCGCGACGTGCTGGCCGCGACGTAGTTCACGCCGGAGTGGCCAAGCGCTGCCAGGTTCGGACAGTAGGGCGTGCCGTTGTTGACGCCGCTGATGCCATGCGCGCAGTTCTGATAATCGACAGCATGCATGCCATCGATGCTGATCAGCAACACGCGCTTGATGTGGTTACTGTGTCCCCAATCGTCATCGTCGGCGTGACTGGGAATCGCGGCGAATGCCAGCGCAGCGGTGCCGGCCAGCAGGAGAGCAAGGTGTTTCATGGAAGAACCTCCACGACGGTCATAGCAAGGGCAATACGTTGCTACGGTTGTCAGCCGGTGAATTTCGCGTGAAAGCTCCGCACCTTAAGCGAAGCTTAAGAAGCTCTGAATCAGTGGCTTAGCGGTCACGCCGGTGAATCATGTCTCAGCTGCTTACCCTCCCTATAACCGCCGCTAGCCTCTCTCGCCTGCGGGATGGCACAATAGACGGTTTTGTAGCCTAAGCCAGGAACAGGAGAGATATGGGCGCGGCCATCGCGAGCACTGTGTCGAGGAATCTGTTGGAGGGACCGCACGTCCACCGAAATCTGTCTACGCCGCAACTGGTGGAGGCGGGGATCGCCCGCGGGGAAGCTAGCCTTGCGTCCAACGGCGCAGTCGTTGCATTGACGGGCGCCCGCACCGGCCGTTCGCCGCGTGACAAGTTTCTGGTCCGGGATGCGCTCACGGAATCGCGTGTCGACTGGGGCAAGGTGAATCAGCCCTTCCCTCCGGATCGCTTTGCCGAGTTGCTGGAGCGGGTGGAGCGGCACATGCAGGAGCGCGATCGCTATGTGCTGGATCTCTACGCTGGGGCCGATCCGCACTATCAGTTGCCGATCACCATCGTGGCTGAATATGCGTGGCATGCGTTGTTTGTGAAGCAGCTTTTTGTGCGGCCGAATGCTGAGGAGCTGCCTGCGCACGCGGCCGAGTTCACCGTCATCGCCGCACCGGAATTCGAGGCTGTTCCCGAACGCGACGGCACAACTTCCTCAACATTCATCATTACCGATTTCACCAGAAAAATTGTGCTCATCGGCGGCACGAAATATGCCGGTGAGATGAAGAAATCCATCTTTGGCGTGATGAACTATCTCTTGCCGGAGCGAGATGTCTTTCCCATGCACTGCTCGGCAAACATCGGCGCAGATGGCAAGACGGCGCTCTTCTTCGGCCTCTCCGGCACCGGTAAGACGACGCTCTCCGCCGATCCGCACCGCCGGCTGATCGGCGATGACGAGCATGGCTGGGGTGAGCGGGGCGTCTTCAACTTCGAAGGCGGTTGCTATGCGAAGTGCGTTGATCTGAGCGAAGAAAAAGAGCCGCAGATCTATCACGCGATCCGCTTTGGCTGCGTTCTGGAGAATGTCGTTATCAATGCACGCACCGGCGAGCCCGATTACGAAGATATCCGCTATACGGAAAATACTCGCGCTGCATATCCGGTGGAGTTCATCGAGAACGCAGTCGTTCCCGGAATCGGCGGCCAACCCGCCAACGTTCTGTTCCTGGCGGCGGATGCTTTCGGCGTGCTGCCCCCCATCGCAAAGCTGACACCGGAGCAGGCGATGTATCACTTCCTTTCCGGCTACACGGCGAAGTTGGCGGGGACCGAGGCGGGCCTTGGATCGGAGCCGGTGCCGGAGTTCTCCACGTGCTTCGCGTCGCCGTTCCTTCCGCTTCCGCCGAAGATTTATGCGGCGATGCTGGGTGAGCGTCTGCGCCAGTATGGCGCGCAATGCTGGCTGGTCAACACCGGCTGGACCGGCGGTGTGTTCGGTGTGGGCCGGCGTATGAGCTTGCCGCACACACGCGCGCTGGTGACGGCGGCGCTCGACGGCAGCCTGGCCGGCGCGGAATATACCGCTGAACAAGCCTTTGGGCTGAGTATTCCAACGCATTGCCCGGGGGTGCCGGACGAGCTGCTGAATCCGCGGAACGCATGGGCGGACAAAGCGGCGTACGATCGTCAGGCCGCGGCGCTGGCGGCGCGATTCGACGCAAACTTCGCGCGTTTCGATGCGCCGGCTGCTGTGCGTGCAGCAGGACCTCATCCGCGGCGGTGAGCGGGTCCGGGATATGGGAGACTCTGCCTAACTCATGTTCTTGCGTACATTGCGCATTGAGTATGCGCGCGCGGGCGAACCGCCCCGGCCCTGTCCACTGGCATGGATCGACAACTTCGCCATGCGCAACTTCACCAACAGCGCGATCTTCGATGACACCCTGCCCCTCAGTGATGGAACGATGGAGGCGGGGCTGCGCGTGCCTCTCGATTCACTTGCGCAGGCAATGGAGGAGTGGTTCCGCCGTAAGGGCTATCTCCGCGAGGGAGACCGGCTGATCCTCAACGGAGAGCAGAGGGCGGCGAGGATCGAGTAGACCAGGCCAGCAGGGGCACCAGCGCGGCGAGCACGCGGGTGAGCGTCTGCTGGACGCAGCGGCCGATCTCAAGCACCTCCGCGTGGTCAATCGGTTCGTCCAGAATTCCGGCAGCCATGTTGGTGACCGAGGAGAAACCGAGCACTTCCATGCCGAGGTGCCGCGCGGCGATCACCTCGTGCACCGTGGACATGCCGACGAGGTCGGCGCCGAGAGTGCGGAAGGCGCGGATCTCCGCGGGGGTTTCGAAGCTGGGGCCAGTAAGCCCGAGATACACGCCTTCGGGCAGCGTGACGCCTTCGGACTCGGCGGCGCGATGAGCGAGCGCGCGCAGGCGGGGCGAGTAGGCGTCCGACATGTCGAAGAAGCGATCACCCAGGCGGGGATCGTTGGGGCCGGCGAGCGGATTCGTTCCGGTGAAATTGATGTGATCGGAGATGAGGACGAGCTGGCCGGAGGTGAAGCCGGTGCGGATGCCCCCGGCGGCGTTGGTGACGATCAGTGTCCGTATGCCGAGGCGGGAGAGCACCCGGACGGGGTAGATGATGTGACGCGGCGTATAGCCTTCATAGGCGTGGACGCGGCCCTGCATGACGACGAGCGGCACCCCGGCGAAGGTGCCGAGAACGAGCCGTCCGGCATGGCCCTCGATGGTCGGCTGCGGAAAGTGCGGGATCTCGGCGTAGGGGATTGCGACTGCGTCGGTGAGGCGATCGGCAAAGCCGCCTAGACCGGTGCCGAGAATGATGGCGATCTTCGGTGCGGCGGATTGGGGCTGGATCGGGGAGCGCTCACGGATGAAGGCGGCGGCGCGGTCGGCTTCGTGGAAGGCTAATTCGGTTTCCGATTCGGGCATGGAGTCAGGACATTCTACGGTCTCTAAGGAGGGTAACGTGACCCGCCCCCTACCCCCCCTCCCGCTACCGGAGGTTGGCTTGTAAGTTTCTCAATGTCAAAGGTTTAGCGGGCCTCCCGAGGGCCAAATTCGTCCAAACAAAGGACTTATCGCTTCATTCGTCATAACAAACGGGTTACGGCCGTCTGCCGACGGTTCCAGCGTGGAAGACCACTCCCGGCCGATCCGCAGACTTATCGCTCTATTTCAAGCCTAGCAAATTGAAAGGGATGAAATGGCAGGATTTGTCGCAGGTGAGGTTACGTAGGTCTTGCTCTTTCCCGCTACTCAGCATGGAGGACAGAGACAAGGTCAGTGCGCGCTGCGTGCGAAGCGGGGATGGTGCTGGCGAGGAGCGCGACGGTGGTCATGAGAATCCACGCGAGTGAGAAAGAGACGGCATCGTGCGGCTTGACGCCGACCAGCATGCTGGTGAGGAGACGGCTGAGCAGGAACGCGGTGCCTAGCCCAACGATGCCGCCGATGGCGATGAGGCGCGCGGCCTGGGCGATGATGAGGCCGAGTAGTCCGCGGCGGGATGCGCCGAGGGCGAGGCGGATGCCCATCTCCTGCGTACGCTGTGAAACCGAGTAGGCGAAGACGCCATAGACGCCGACGGCGGAGAGGATGACGGCGAGCGCGGCGAAGCAGGCGATGAGCAGCATTGTGAGGCGGCGCTGGGCGACTTCGCTTGCGACGCGCTGGTCCATCGTCTGGATGTCGAAGAGTGGTTGTTGGGGGTCGACGGCGAGGACGGCTTTGCGCATGGCGCTGGCGAGAAGGATGGGATCGGCTGTCGAACGGAGCGCGATGTTGATCTCGCCTGAGGGAGCCTGCTCCTCGGGAAGGTAGAACTCGGGCTGCACCTCCTGCTCGAGGCCGTTGTGGCGGAGATCCTGCGCGATGCCGACGATGGCCACGGGCACAAACCGGTTGGTACCGGCAAAGCGATTGAATTGCTTTCCTAACGCGTTTCCACCGAAATAGCGCTTTGCGAAGGCCTGGTTGACGATGGCGACGGGCGGCGAGGTTGCCCTGTCATCAATGGTGAATGCGCGGCCCTGCAGGATGGGATTGCCGACGGCGTGGAAATACCCGGGCGTAAGGCTGATGACGGTGACGCTTTGGCGCGCGCCAACAGGTGGAGGCGGCATCGGCGCCCCGAACGTGATGTTCGTAGAGGAGCCGGCCCACTGCAATGGAAGAGCGGTGGCTACAGCGGCTGACTGTACGCCGGGTAGCGCGCGAAGGCGCGCAAGCAGGTCGCGGATGAAATTGCGAGTCGGCTCGCCGGGCGGCGTGTAGTGGGGACTGTAGAGAAGCGTGGTGCCGGTAAGAGTATTAGACGGATCGAAGCCAGAGTCGTAGCGCATGACGTTCACAAAGCTGCGGATGAGCAGGCCAGCGGCGGCGAGGAGCACGACGGCAAGAGCGACTTCGATGACAAGCAGACTGTGGCGCAGAAGGCGTTGCTCGCGCGCCTGAGTAACACGCATGGCGGCCGACTGGAGAGCAGTGCGGAGATCGAGGCGAGAGCCACTGAAGGCGGGCGCAAGACCGAAGAGCAGAGTGGAGACGAGTGCGAGACCAATGGTGAAGGCGAGAACCGAGGCGTTGATTTGAAAGGCGGCGCTCAGTTTGCCAAAGGGAAGCTGTAGCAATTGGGATATTCGTGACGCTGGTTGCGACGTATTGAGAGTGCCGGCGTGGCGAACGAGCGCAGTGAGGACGGAGGCGAGGGCGAGCCCGAGGGTGGCCGCGAACGAGGAGAGAACGAGACTCTCGACGAGGAACTGGCGGATGAGGCGCAGGCGCGAGGCGCCGAGCGCGCCGCGGAGGGCGATCTCATGGCGGCGTGAAACGGCGCGGGCGAGCTGCAGGTTGGCAACATTCGCGCAGGCGATCAGGAGCACAGCACCGACACATGCGAGAAGGATGAAGAGGGATTCGCGGTTGTCGCCGGCGATATGACGTTGCAGCGGCTCGACGTCCACGCGCCGGCCGGCGAAGAAGCCCCCGAAGACTGGAGGAGCCGCATGGGCACGGGCGAGAAAGAAGGCTTGCAATTCCGCCTGCGCCCGTTGCCTGGAAACGCCGGGGCGGAGCAGCGCAATGGTATTGACGCCGTAGGAGACTTTCGCAGCGCCAAGGCTGGTGTCACGAGGGAGACCAAGAGCACGATAGAGATCGGGTTCGAGCGTGAGGTCGGGAAACAAAAAGCGTTGCGAGAGCACGCCGATGATGATCTGTTGCTTGCCGTCGAGTGAAAGTGTCTTCCCGACAATCTGCGGATCAGCATGAAATTGATCCCGCCACAGACGATTGCTGAGAATGACGGAGAGTGGCCCGTCGGGACGGTCGTCCTGCGAGGTAAAGAGACGCCCGAGGCGTGGAACGGCCCCGAGTCGAGGAAACAGATTGGCAGTCACACCGGCGCTGGTCACGCGTATTGGATCTCCCGCTCCAGTCAGGTTTTGGAGTTGGTAGTTATATCCCGCGATCTGCTGAAAGGACTTTACGGAAGTTTGCGCGGCCACGAAATCCTGTGAAAGGAGCGGGTCTACATTCATGATCGGAGTTTTCGCAGTCATGAAGACCAGCCGGCCGGCGTCCGGATACGGAAGCGGGCGCAGGAGCAGTGCGTATACGGCGGAGAAGATCGCCGTTGTTGCGCCGATGCCGAGCGCTAATGTCAGGATGGCCGTGAGGGTGAAAGCGCGGTTGCGGGCGAGCTGGCGCAGGGCGTAGCGCACGTCCTGCCAGAGGAGCTCGAGTGTGATGCCGGTGCGGCGGTCGCGCACGGATTGTTTGACCTGCTCAATACCGCCGAGCTCAGCGAGCGTGGTGCGGCGGGCTTCGGCGGGTGCGATGCCGGCGGCAATTTTTTCTTCCGTAATGGTTTCGGCGTAGCTCTGAAGTTCTTCGTCGAGCTCGGTTTCGCCTGCGGACTTGTGGAGGAGATTGCGCGCGAGACTTCTGAGGCGGGACCAGATCTGCATCGCTGTTTCCTCCTGTGTTACGGTTCAATGCTTTACAGCGGGACCTTGGTTGTGCGGCGTTGCGCGCCATTATCGAACGATAGATACAGCAGGTCCTTCACTCCACCTTCGGTTACGTTCAGGATGACAACCCATGTGGAGGTCGCTTCGCTCCGACTGGATACGCCCACCCAGGCTTCGCCAGAATGGGGCACGCGATTTTGTTTGCCCTACTGACGAAAAAGCAGATCGCTCCACTTCGCTTCGCTGCGGTCGGGATGACGACGAATCAAAGTCAGACCCCCGACGCGTAGAGTCAGACCTCCTATGTTGCTTTGAGCGCGTGGGTCATGGCGGCGGCTATCTTTTGCCATTCTTCTGTTTCATGACCTAACTGGCGCTCACCTGCTTTGGTGAGGCGATAGAAGCGGGCGCGGCGTTTGTTCTCCGACTCTCCCCAGAAGCCGGTGAGCCAGCCGGCCTCCTCCAGGCGGTGCAGAGCGGGAAAGAGCGAGCCCGGCTTGACCTGAAAGGCGCCGCGGGTGATCTGGTCAATGCGGCGGGAGACCCCGAGGCCGTGCAATCCGCCGGTCTTGAGTGCTTTGAGGATGAGCAGATCGAGCGTGCCCTGGAGAAGATTGGTCTGACTGGGGCTCATGGCCGTCCTATCGACATTCTATAGGAATGGTGCGCCTGGCTCGTATCGAATGTCAATAGGAGAGTTGCCTTTGGCTGTATCTTCCCCTAGGTCTTCTCTGCGAGCCGCGCGGCCTGCGTGAGGAGGTAATTGCGCTCGGGAATGCTGGAGGTCTTCTGCGCGGCGGCCTGGTAGAGGGCGATCGCGGCGGCGGGATCGCCAGCTATCTCATGCAGGTGCGCGCGGACGGCGTGAAGCCGGTGGTGCGCGGCGATGCGCGGGTCTTTGTCGAGCGCGCTGAGCAGATCCAAGCCGTGAGCGGGGCCGTTGACCATGGCGGCGGCGACCGCGTGGTTGAGCAGGATCATGGGGTTGTCCGACATGCGCTTGAGCAGCTCGTAGAGGGCGAGGATCTGCGGCCAGTCCGTATCTTCAGCGCGGAGCGCCTCATCGTGCACGGCGGCGATGGCAGCCTGCAGTGTGTAACTGCCGATGGAACCTTTTTGAAGGGCGCTGGTGAGCAGGGCAGTGCCTTCCTGGATGGCGGGCTGATTCCAGCGTGAGCGGTCCTGCTGGTTGAGCGGGATGAGCTCGCCGGCGGGACCGGTGCGCGCGATGCGGCGGGCATCGGTGAGCAGCATCAGGGCGAGCAGGCCGGCGATCTCGGTGTCCTCTGGAAGTAAGGCGTGGGTGGCACGAGCGAGGCGGATGGCTTCAGCGGAGAGATCGAGGCGCTGGAGCTCGGGGCCGGCGCTGGAGGTGTAGCCCTCGTTGAAGATGAGATAGAGGACGTGCAGCACGGAGCGCAGGCGCTCGGCGCGCTCTTTGCTGGAGGGCGGCTGAAATCGCACCTCGGAGGATTTGATGGTGCTCTTGGCGCGGGTGATGCGCTGCGCCATGGTGGACTCGGGCACGAGGAAGGCGCTGGCAATCTCCGCCGTGGTGAGGCCGCCGACGGCGCGCAGCGTGAGCGCGATGGCCGATGCCGGAGTAAGCACGGGGTGGCAGCACATGAAGAGCAAGAGGAGCGTGTCGTCCTGCTCTTCGGCTTCGGGATCGAACGAGGGGACGAAGAAAAACGCGGTTTCGGCGGCGGCGGCAGTTTCGCGATTGAGGCGGGCGCGTTCGCTGCGGATGCGATCGGTCATGCGGCGGTTGGCGACGTGGATGAGCCAGGCGCGCGGATTGTCGGGGAGGCCTTCGAGCGGCCATTGATTCGCGGCGGCGATGAGTGCGTCCTGCACGGCGTCCTCGGCGGCGGAGAAGTCGCGGAAGCGGCGAAGCACGGCACCGAGCACCTGCGGCGCGAGGTCGCGGAGGAGATGCTCGGTGGTGGTATCGAGTGAATCAGGCATTCGGTTTCGCTACTGAACGAATTCATCCGGCGGCCCGCTCATAACCTGGCGGACTTCGATGGGAATGACGAAGGGCTTGCCGTCCGGGCCCGGCGCCGAGGAGGCTCGCGCGGCGATCTCGTGCGCGCGTTTTTCATTATCGACATCGACAATCCAGTAGCCGGCGAGGAATTCCTTGGATTCGGGGAAGACGCCGTCGGTGACCGGCTCTCCGTCTTTGCCGACCCGCACGATCACGGCCTGTTTGGGGTCGGCCAGGCCTTCCGCAGCGGCCAACTCGCCGGCCTCGCGGAGGTCTTTATTGAGATGGTGCATGAACGCAATGTGGGCCTCCACGGCCTGCTTCGGCCATGCGCCCATTGACTCATAGCCTTTCCTCGGGCAATTCATCATCAGAATGTATTTCATAAGTCTTCTCCTCCTTGTTTGTTCAGGTCGTCAGTTGTTACTGAGATTCGCCCGGGGTCGCGAACCGCCGCACTTCGATTGGCATGTTTGTGGGAACGCCTCCGGGGCCGGGCGCCGCTGAAATGCGGCCCGCGATGGCATATGCGCGTTCCGGAGTGGCTACATCCACGATCCAGTATCCAAGAAGGAATTCTTTGGCCTCGGGGAAGACACCGTCTGTGACCGGCAGGTCATTCTTCTCGCCGCGCACTAGCCGGGCTTCCGCCGGCGCGGCCAAGCCCTGCGTGGCCACAAACTCGCCGGATGCTGTCAATTCTTTCGTGATGGATCGGAGGGCGCCAAAATGCGCTTCAGTATCCTTTGGCGACCAAGCGTGATAGCTATCGACGCCTTTGGTGGTGCCGGACATCAGCAGAATGTATTTCATATTCGTCTCGCTCCTTTGCGGTTCCTACGCTATTGCCCCGCGCACCCGATGAGCGCGCGTTCATAGAGGAGTCGGAGCCCGGGGTGGATTCTCGACATGGGCTGGTGAAAATATTTTCAATTGGCGCCTGAGGCACGCTACAGACGAGGTTTTCGGCTCCGGGTTGGCTCCGTGGCTGTCAAATCATTTTGCGATACAACGCGTGGCCCCATTCTGGCCGTCCGACCTGAAGGACATATTGTCGGACACTGAATGGAAAGCCCGCGCTCGATCACCGCAGGAACCCGCAAGGAGTCAGAAGATCTGGTTGCCACGCTGGCTGACCAGACCGCTGTCGCGCTTGAGAATGCACGACTTCGCGAGCAACTGACGCAGAAGATTACCGACCTGGCGAATGCCGAGGGTCGTCACCGAGATGCCTGCAGACGCCTGGGAGAGTGTGCCGCGATTGTCGAATGCTCCGATGACGCCATTATCAGCAAGGACCTGACCGGCAGAATCAACAGTTGGAACCCAGCCGCAACACGCATCCTTGGCTACAGCACTGAGGAGATGATCGGCGCGTCGATTCTCAAGATCATTCCGGAGGAGCTGCACTCGGAGGAACCAACCATCCTGGGAAAGATCCGGGCCGGCGAGCGCATCGAGCACTTTGAAACAGTTCGACTAAAGAAGAACGGCGAGCGGGTAGAGGTGTCGCTCAGCATTTCGCCGGTACGCGATGACGCCGGACAGATCGTGGGCGCAGCGAAGATACTCAGGGACATCTCTGCCGGTAAGGCGCTTGAGCTGTCGTTACTGCAGGCGGAGAAGATCGCCGCGACGGGGCAGATGGCGGCGACCGTCGCGCATGAGATCAACAATCCGCTAGAAGCGATCGTGAATCTGCTCTATCTGGCGCGCGCGCAAGCCACAGATCCGGTCCAGATCGGCTACCTGACCGCAGCCGAAAGCGAAGTGGGGCGGGTGTCGCAACTTGCGAAACAGACGCTGGGCTATTATCGCGATCCGCTGAGGGTGATCAACAGCTCGCTCTCCGAGATAGCGACGGAGGCGATCCGCATCTACGAACCGCGCTGCCGGGCTGCGGGCATACATCTGCAGAACTGCGTGGACCCCACGCCGCCGATCACCCTGCGCAAAGGCGAGATCATGCAGGTGATCTCCAATCTGATCAGCAATGCCATCTACGCCATGCCCTCGGGGGGCGTCCTGTCGATCGTGGTGCGGCGTACGGGATCGCCGCAGGATGGAGTCGTGCTGTCGATTGAGGACTCCGGCATCGGCATTGCTTCCGAGAAGCTGGCGCGGATCTTCGACGCCTTCTACACCACGCGGACTACGATCGGGACGGGCATCGGGCTCTTCGTGGCAAAGCAGTATATCGAAGGCCACGGCGGGCGGATCGATGTAGAGAGCGATACCGACGCGACTTCGCATGGGACGCGGATGTCGATCTTTCTGCCGCTCGAGACGCAGTACGCGGCCGCCTGATCGTTGGCGCGAATGCATGACTTCTGGCAGGGAACGGGTGCGTTCGCCGCGAATTTTCGCCATTCAGACCAATCTGGTCGCCTTTTGGCGGAACTTTCATGGTCAGCCTATGTACGACTGATTTAGTCTTCTTAAACGAGGACTGATTCAGTCCTATTGAGCAAATTCCTGGAAGGCTACCTGTTCGATGACATACCTGCGTTTTGCTTTAGGCCGCAAGCTGGCTGTGCCCTGCTGTTCGCTGGCCTGTCTGATGTTTTCCGTGCCGGCCATGCCGGCGCTCGCCGATGCTGCGCCGGAAGCTCCGCTGAGCTCTTCGAGCAAACCGGGCACCGTACGGGTCGAGGGCGTGATTCAGGACGATTCCGGCGGGCTGCTGCCGGGTGCGAAGCTGCACTTTGCGGGCGAGGCTGGTTTTACGGCCGACGTGGCGGCGGACGCGATGGGCAGCTTTCACATGGACCTCGCACCGGGAACCTATCGTGTGTCGGCCGTGCAGGCCGGGTACCAGCAGCTTGAGCAGTCGGTAGTCGTGCATCCCGGGACGCAGACGCGGCTGACGCTGAGCCTGAAGATCCAGAACAACGTGGAGAGCGTGACGGTGACGGCGTCGGACGGCTACGCGAGCACGGTGCAGACGACAGCGAGCCGCGTGCCGATACGGGTGCTGGACCTGCCGCAATCGACCTATACGGTGACCCATCAGCTGCTGGAGGACCGCGGCGTGGACAGCCTGAAGGCTGCGCTGGCCGGAGTGCCAGGGGTACAGCCAACGCTTGGCGAGGGGCGGCGCGACTCGTTCGACATTCGTGGCTTTACGGCGGGAACGGATCAGTACATCGACGGCGTACGGGACGATGCGCAGTACTTCCGCGATCTGTCAAACACGGAGCAGTTGGATGTAGTGGAAGGGCCGGCGGCGGTGCTCTACGGGCGGGGATCCTCCGGGGGCCTGGTGAACCGCATCACCAAGAAGCCAACAATGGAAGGGATGGAGGGTACGGTCGGCGTGACCGGCGGCAGCTACGGCGAGCGCCGGGTGGAGGCGGATGCGTCCGATTCGTGGCTGAATAACACGCTGGGCGGGCGGCTGACGGGCGCGGGCGAGGACACGGGCAGCCAACGGCACTACTTCTACATGAACCGCTACGCCTTTGCGCCGACGCTGCGCTGGCGTCCGAGCGACAAGACGGATATGTACCTGCAGGTGGAGCGGCTGCGCGATGAGCGCCTGCCGGACCGCGGCATTGCCGCGATCGATGGTCCACGGGGCGTGGTACCGATCGGGAATTATTACGGATACATTCTGGGCACGCCGGCGGCCGCGGCTCCGCATGACTACATGCATGAGGGCGCGACCGACGAGACCTTCGACGTGCGACACGACTCCGACAACGGCTGGCACGCGCACGAGATCTTCCACAACAGCGGCAATGTGGCGAGCTGGTCGACGATCTATCTGAGCAAGCTGGACAACGATGGCACGATCATTGCGGGGCAATCTTCGACGCATGCGCATCCCGGGGGGCTGATCGCCGGCGGCGAAGATACCATCGGCGATGCTGCTGCAGTGAATCCGGTAATTACACGCGGGCAGTACAACGCGAAGACGTTCCAGCGGAATATCTTCGACCAGCTGGAGGCATATCGCAGCGGGCGCTTTGCCGGTGTCGGCCACCTGCTGCTGATAGGCGCAGAGTACGGGCGGCAGACGCTCGATCGCGCGCAGTTCACGGGGACGGCTCCGTCGATTACGCTCTACGATCCGGTGCCTGATCTTGCACCGACTCTCAGCACCTCGCCTTCGGTGAACAACCGCTTCCTGGGGCAGACGGCGGGCGTCTACGTGCAGGACCTGATGCAACTTGCGCCGCAGTGGAAGCTGATGGCAGGCGTGCGCTTCGACAACTACAAGCAGTCTCTGGATCAGCGGCTGCCGAACTCTCCGGACCTGAGCCGCGTCGACAGCAAGTGGAGCCCGCGCGTAGGTCTCTTGTATCAGCCGAAGACATGGAGCACGCTGTACGTGAGCTATTCGCGGAACTTCGATCCTTCGGGCGAGGGACTGAACCTGGCGACGAACAATGCCGGTCTGGCGCCCGAGCGGACCCAGAACTATGAGGGCGGGGCGAAGTTCTCAAGCTTCGGCGACAAGCTGATCTCGACAGTTGCGGTGTACGACCTCGACCGCGACAACATCAAGACGACAAACCCGGCAAATCCCAACCAGCTCATCCTGGCCGGCGAACAGCGAACGCTGGGCGCGAGTCTCTCGTTCCAGGGCAGCGTGACGCAGCGCTGGATGGTGTATGGCGGCTATGCGTACCAGGACGCCGTAGTTACGAAGTCGAATGCGAGCTTCAACGGCATTTCGTTCCAGGGCAAGCGGCCGTACGATATTCCGCTGCACAGCGGGAGTTTGTGGTCGACGTACCGCTTTGCGAATGGGTGGGGTGCGGGTGGTGGCGTGTACTTCAACACGGACAGTTTTGCGTACACGGACAACCTGGTGGAGCTACCGGGCTACACGCGGCTCGATGCGACGGTCTTCTATCACCGGCAGCATATGGAATTTGACGGGCACCTCTCGAACCTGACGAATACGCGCTACTACGATTCGTCCCACTCGGACCTGGAGCTGTTTCCCGGAGCGCCGATCAGCGGGACGGTGACGGCGCGGTACCGGTTCTAGGAATCTACTCCGCAGGGGACGCACCGCGGGGTGGACGCGACAGACGCAGACAAGCTCCAAGATTTACTATGGGGCAACTGAAAACGTCCGCAAGGAGCCGACTTGAACGCGCTGACCAGGGCCATTCCTCAACCAGTCAAACAAATCCTGAAGCCGCTATACCTCCGCATGCTTGATCTCTCTGACATCTCAACGAGGCGGAGAGATATGATTCCTCCGCGAACTCTGGATTTTGTGGGGGGCACGAACTACAGAGGCGTTGGACTGGAGTTCAGGGATTTGTTCGTGCGGTATGGCGGACTCAAGCCAGAGGACCGAGTGCTGGACGTGGGCAGCGGGATTGGAAGAATGGCGGCACCGCTCACCGCTTATCTTGCTCCAACGGGAGAGTATCAGGGCTTTGACATCGTGAAAAAAGGAGTGGAGTGGAGCCAGAAACACATCACTTCACGATTCCCGAACTTTCATTTCCTGCACTCAGACGTTAAGAACAAGTTTTATAACCCAAATGGTATTTACGAAGCCTCAAGTTACAGGTTTCCTTATGAGGACGGCAGCTTCAACTTCGTGTTCCTCACCTCGGTATTTACCCACATGTATCCCGCAGATATGGAGAACTACCTGGGAGAGGTATCCCGCGTCCTGAAGAAAGGCGCGACGTGCTTCATCACGATGTTTCTTCTCAATGCGGAGTCGCAAAAACTCATTGACGGTGGATCGAGTACGCAGAACTTTATCTATCCCCTCGCAGGTTGCGTAACGGCGGACCCGAGTAATCCTGAAGCATCCCTGGCTTTCCAAGAGAGCTATGTGAGGAGCGTTTTCTCCGCCTCCGGTCTTTCTATCCGGGAACCAATTCATTCGGGTGCATGGTGCGGGAGGAAAGAGTTTCTGAGCTATCAGGACATTGTGATCGCCACGAAGGACTGAGCCGGGCCGGATCCGCACGAACGTCGATTTTTGCCCATCCCTGTCCGCTGCCGCAGGTTTCAGCCCGATTTTCGGTTGAATAATCCCAAAGGACTTCCGATTTCTCCAAGCGGAGGTGCGGCCAGGCCGTCTATGCTTCGAGAGCGGAGGATCGTGGATGCCGGAGCGGGGTGAATCGGGGACGGCGTTGGATCCGCCTGCGGAGCAGCCGCTGGCTCCCTCAAGGAGCTGCGCCGCGCTGCCAGCCGAGCACGAGCCCTTGCATCCTCATGTGCATCTTCCTCATCGCCGGCGCGCGGCCGCGGCTTTCATTTTTGTCACCATTGCGCTGGACATGCTGGCTATGGGGATGATCGCGCCGGTGCTGCCGCAACTGATCACCAGCTTTATGGGCGGCAACACGGCGAACGGTGCGGAGATGTTCGGCATCTTCGGCACGGTATGGGCGGTCATGCAGTTTGGTTTTTCGCCGCTGCTGGGGTCACTGTCGGATCGCTTCGGGCGGCGACCCATTGTGCTGCTCTCAAATTTCGGGCTGGGGATCGATTACCTGGTGATGGCGCTGGCGCCGACGCTGGGATGGCTGTTCGTGGGGCGCGTGGTCTCGGGCATTACGTCGGCGAGCGTGCCGACGGCGATGGCGTATATCGCGGACGTAACCGATCCGAAGAAGCGCGCGGAAGCCTTCGGGATGGTGAGCGCGGCCTTCGGGCTGGGCTTTGTGCTGGGGCCGGCGCTGGGCGGCGTGCTGGGCAATGTGAGCCCGCGGCTGCCGTTCTGGGTAGCGGGCGGGATGAGCCTGCTGAACGCGATGTACGGATTGTTTGTGCTGCCGGAGTCTCTGCCGCGCGAGCACCGCGGCATCTTCTCCTGGAAGCAGGCGAATCCGCTGGGCTCGCTGACGCTGTTGCGGCGGCACCGGGAACTCTTCGGCATGGGTTGCGTGCTGCTGCTGAGCTATTTGACTCAGCAGTCGCTGGTAAATACGTGGGTGCTCTACACGGACTACCGCTATTCGTGGAGCGCGCGGGCGGTGGGGCTGTCGCTGGCGCTGGTGGGTGTGGGGTCGGTGATTGTGGGGGCGTTGCTGGTGCGGCCTCTTGTGAAGTGGTTCGGACAGCGCAAGACGCTGCTGCTGGGCCTGGGGATCGGGTGGGTGGGGTTTGCCATCTTCGGCCTGGCGCCGGTGGGATGGATGTTTCTGCTGGGTATTCCGCTGATGAACCTATGGGGTCTTGCCGGGCCGACGGCGCAGGGGCTGATGAGCGTGCACGTGAACGCGCAGGAGCAGGGGCAGTTGCAGGGGGCAGTGCAGTGCATCCGGGGACTGACCGCGCTGGTGGGGCCAGGGCTGTTTACGTTTGTGTTCGCCGCGGCGATCAAGCCGGGGAAGATTCATCTGCCGGGAGCGCCGTTTCTGCTGGCGGCGGTGATTCTGCTGAGCGCTTTGCCGGTGGCCGCGTATGTGACGCGGGAGCGGACCTGAGCGTCCGGCGGCATTTGCGATCTGATCAGTACCGTCAAATCTCGCGTGGCCTCTATTCCGCGCGCAGCACAACTGCGGGCTGAATCCGTGCAATGCGCAAGGCCGGGAGCAGGCTTGCGAGTGCGGCAAGAACAGCCAGCACGATCACCGTTGCGGCCAGCGTGACGGGATCGTAGCTGGAGATTCCGAAGAGCGCGCTGCGCATCGCACGCAGCACCACGAAGGCGAGCGCGAGTCCGGTTGCCAGTCCGATGAGCGCGGGCAGCGCGCCGGAGCGGCCGGCCACGAGCATCGAGTCCGAGAGCGGCGAGCCCAGTGCCAGCCGGATGCCGAATTCGCGCTGGCGATCTGTAACCACACTGGATACGAGTGCGAAAATGCCGAGCGCCGCGAGCAGCAGCGCGAGCGCGGCCAGCGAGGAGAGCAGAGCAACTTCAATCCGCTGCTGCGCCAGGGCGGTGGCCAGCAGCTCATCCATGGTGTGGAAGCTGGCGAAGGGCAGATTGGGATCGACTGAAGCGAGCGCCTGCTGCATGGCGCGCGGGGTTTGCGCATCGAGGTGGGTGGAGCGAATGATCCAGCTTGGCTGGAACCAGACGTGGACGAGCGTGAGAATCTGCGCGCTCACCTGTGGTGCTGGAATGTAGAGCGTGCGCTCGGTACTGATGGGGCTGGTGGCGTCGAGGCCTGGCTTGGTCTGTACGTCGTTCACAACACCGACGATTCGAATTGACGTTTTGCCATCTGCAACCACTCTGCCGAGCGGGTTGGGATCGTGCAGAATCTGCCGGGCGAAACTCTCATTCACAATGGCGACGCGCTGGCTTGTTCCGGTATCGCTGTCGCTGAAGGCGCGTCCGTCGCGCAGATGCATCCCAAGAGCGTCGAAATAGTCGGGCGTGATGTAGATCTCGCTGGTCATCACGTCCTGACCGGCCTGTTTGCCGTCCTTGATGGTGATGCCGTTGTTAAGCCCGCGCTGATAGGGCAGGCTTAAGCCTACGGCGGCATTGGTCACGCCGGGAATGTGCTGCATGGCTGCGACGCTTTCGCGCATCAGGGCGGCGAAGCGTGCGGGATCGTGATAGTTGGCCTGGTCGAGTGAGGCCTGCGCCGTGAGCACGTTGTGCGCATCGAAACCGGGCGGCAGGTTCTGAAGATGGATCAACGAACGAATCAGCAGGCCGGAGCCGGCCAGCAGGATGACGGTGAGCGCGACTTCGGACGCGATGAGAATCTGCCGTGCGCGGCTGCCGCGCGATCCAGCGACGGTGCGCTGCCCGAGGACGGCGGCAGGGTCCATGCGAAAGATAGCGAGCGCGGGCAGCATGCCAAAAAGCAGGCTGGTGCCGATGGAGATCACGAGCGTGAAGAGGAGGACACGGTTATCGAGCGCAACGCCTCCGAAAGGCACGATTTGCGTCGGCAGCAAGGCCACGAGCGCGCGCAACAGCCCGAACGCAGTAATGAGCCCAAGTGCGCCGCCGAGGACGGCAAGCACTGCGCTCTCAGCCCACACCTGTTGCATCAGAGGCCAGCGTCCTGCGCCAAGCGCCAGCCGCGTCGCCAGCTCGTAGGAGCGGCGGCGCATCCGCACCAGCGTCAGGCTCGCGAGATTGGCGCAGGCGATCAACACGATGAAGCCTGTAGCCAAGAGCAGGACAAGCGCGGGATCGTGCTCGTCGGCGCCGAGGTGCTGCTCCAGCGGAATGAACTGTAGTTCGCGATGTTCACCCGGGCGCAGGTCGTGCTCGTGCCAGTCCAGCATCTTCGGGTGCAGGCGGCCCAGTGCGGCGTTTGTTTCCTGCCAGGTCGCACCCGGCTTGAGGCGGGCCATGATCTCGTAGTTTGTGCCGCCGCCCTCTCCTGTTCGTGATGGACGAATCGGCGTATAGATGTCGGTCGCGCCCGGCACAGTGAAGCGCGGGCCAAGCACGCCGACGACGGAATACGGCTCGCCTTTGACGAGGATGGCCTTGCCAAGAATGTGCGGATCGCTCTGGAAAGCGGTACGCCAGAGCTGGTTGCTGACGATAACCGCGTGAGGACCACCATCGCGGTCTTCCTCCGCCGTGAAACTGCGTCCTACTATCGGCAACTCACCGAGCACTTGAAAGAAGTTGGCCGAGACTCGCCCGGAAGAAACGCTCTGGACTCCAGCCGGGGTACGGACATTCGCCGCGGCCGCCAATCCGTCGAAGCTATAGACCGCAGCGATCACCTGCGGCACCTGGTCGCGGATGAGCTCCCATGTTTCGCCGTCGATGGCGGTGGAGGGATCTGGGGCGTCCTGATTGGAAACCATCTCGATGCCGGCCAGCCGGTCCGGCTGGGGGTAGGGCAGCGGACGCAGCAGCAGCGCATTGACGAGGCTGAAGACGGCCGTGTTCGCGCCGATGCTGAGGGCGAGCGTCAGGATGACAGCAAGTGCGAAGCCGGGAGACTGAGCGAGACGGCGGAGGGTACCGCGAAAGGAGACGAGGGACATGCGTTCACCCCGATGGAATACGGTCTGTAACTGACTACGGAGACCGGTTCAGCGGCGTTCCAAGAAAAATCCAGCGTAGGCCCGGACCCGGTGATGGATGTGCCAACGGACGTTGATCTTGCTCTCCGGGCAGTCCCAAATATCTATGATGCGGTAGCCCTGCTCCTCCATGCCGGTGATGAACTCCTTCCGGTTCTGCACGCGATAGGGACAGACGACCCGGCCGAGCGATTGCAGTGTGAAAAAAGTCTCGCCATCCCACAACGCAGTGCGATTCACCAGGATGTGGCGCGGCTTTGCGTCATCCAGCTTTGCTATGAGCTGATCCAGCGTCTCGGGCACATACTGCAGGGTACCGGAGGTGAAGAGAAGATCTGTGCCGGCGGCATCCTCAAAGTTCGAAGTGAAGTTCAACCCTTCGCTCGGCCGCGTCTTTGCGAATTCGCGTCCTGCTTCGATGACTGCGGGAACGTCGCATACCGTCCATTGCAGTGACGGGGGCATGGTCCAGCGGCGCTGGTAGTTGTAAAAGAGGACGCCGGTGTTTCCGCCGAAGTCGAAGATGCGGTATCCAGGCGTGGCAAGCTGGCTGAGATAGAAGAGTGCCGCGAAGTCGCTGACTCGCGACAATTCGAGCAAAAAGGGATACATATTGCTCGTTTCCGGGTTGTCGTAGCCGACCTTGCGCGTCTTCGGTACTGCGGCGAGCGCCGCGGCATAGCTCGGATAGACGCCGGTCACTCCGGAGCCGATGAAGAGCCGGCGCAGAAGCTTCTGAGCGCCTTTGACCATGTGGGTAGTCTACCGGGTAGGTACTCGCCAAAAACTTGACGCGCATCCACGCACAACCCGGGGAATCCTGCAGCCGTCTATGTAGCTAAAGCGCGGCAACAACAGTGTGAGATAGCCGCAAGGAGCGTGTGCGATGTGGATAGGGATTGCGATTGTGCTGCTGTTGCTGTGGGCTGGTGGTTTCTTCGCGTTTCACGTGGCAGGAGCTCTCATTCATATCCTGCTGATACTGGCTGTGGTGTCCTTCATTCTTCACTTTGTTATGGGACGCCGCGCGGCCGTCTGATCCGAGTGTAGGCAGGGGAAAGCGGAGGGATACCTCCGCCTCCGCCTCCGCCTTCCACCTGTTAACGAGCTATTCGTCGTAGTGCAGCAGGCTGAAGACGTCGAATTCGTCAAAGCGCTCTCGGCCCTTCAGGAAGTCAAGTTCCACGGCGAAGCCGAGACCCGCGATGCGCCCGCCCAACTGGCGCACCAGCTTGACAGTGGCTTCCATGGTGCCGCCGGTGGCCAGCAGGTCGTCGACGATGATGACGTTCTGGCCCGGCTCGATCGCGTCCATATGAATCTCAAGTGAGTCAGTCCCGTACTCCAGGTCATAGGTGACCTTCGCGGTTGGCGCGGGCAGCTTGCGTGGCTTGCGGACAGGAACGAAGCCGGCGTTGAGCCGATAGGCGAGCGCGGGCCCGAAGATGAAGCCGCGCGCTTCGATGCCCAACACGAGGTCGATGTCCCTTTCCAGATAATGCGCGGCCAGCGCATCGATGAGCATCGCAAAGCCGAGCGGGTCCTTGAGCAGCGTGGTGATGTCGTAAAAGAGGATGCCCGGCTTTGGGAAATCCGGAACGGTGCGCACCAGGCGCTTCAGCGGTTCGCAGTTGACGGGTTCCGCGCTTTTGGGTGTGGTGGACATGCAGTTACCAGGCTCCTTCAATCTGAAATGGCCCCAGCGCATCGGCTTCGCCGGGATTGAGATCGCGCTGCTCGATGCGGTCGACACGGCTTCCGCGCGAGCCTTTGGCCAGCAGCTCCCTGAGGCGCGCCAGTTCCTCCTCATTGCCCGCGGCTACGACTTCCACATGGCCGCTTTCCGTATTGCGGACCCAGCCGTGCAGACCGAGCGCTGCAGCCTCGCGGTGCACAAACCAGCGAAAGCCAACGCCCTGCACGCGGCCTTTGACGAGATAGTAGCGGACCATGGCGGTTGAGAGGTCAGTGTTGCAGAGGCGGCGGGGGAGTGCAAGCTGGGCTGTGTCCCGCTGTAGCGTCCGGCGGGGTAGACTTCCCGGGGAAGCGAACGGACATATCGAACAGATTCCAGGAGCAGACACAATGATGAAAATGCGCGTGCATTTGAACTTTCAGGGGAATTGCGCTGAGGCGTTCGACTTTTACACAAAGGTATTCAAGGCGAGCAATCCCTTCCGGATCACCTACGGTGAAGCTCCGGCGGAATCGCCTGTGCCGGCGGACTGGAAAGGCAAAGTCATGCATGCATCGATCCCGCTGGGCGAGGGATTGCTGATGGGGTGCGACGCGCCTCCAGGAAGCTCAACGCCGCTTGGCGGCTTTCAGGTGTGCGTGGAGACGGAGGACGGAGCGGAAGTCACGCGAATCTATGACGCGCTGAAAGAAGGCGGCAGTATTCAGATGCCGCTCTCGCCAACGTTCTGGTCGCCCTTATTTGGTATGTGCACGGACCGATTCGGCGTGGGCTGGATGGTTGGAGTGCCGGGAGCTGGACAGCAGTAGGCGAGGCTGCGGAGCTTCAGGGGCGGATCTGTTCCGCCCCGCCTGGATTACGCGCGCGAGAGGTAGGCGCCCTCTGCGGTGTCGACGCGGATCTTCTCGCCCTCATTGATGAACGGTGGCACCTGCACGACCAGGCCGGTTTCGACCGTGGCCGGCTTGGTCACGGAGGAAGCCGTCGCGGATTTCAGGCCCGGCTCGGTCTGCACGACGGTCATCTCGACCGTTTGCGGCAGCTCGATGCCGACCGCAATGCCGTCAAAGAACGAAACGCGAATCTGGAGATTGGGAATGAGGTATTCGACCGAATCGCCGAGCGTGTCGCGCTTCAAGTGTGTCTGCTCGTAATTCTCCGTATTCATGAAGTAGTAGTCGTCACCGTCGGAGTAGAGGAATTCCATGGCGATTTCGTCGACGATGACGCGCTCGATCGGGTCGGGTGAGCGGAAGCGGTGCTCGAACATGGCGCCGGTGCGCAGGTTGCGGAGCTTGGCCTGGATGAAGGCGCGCAGGTTGCCGGGAGTCCGATGCTCCACGCTGAAGACTGCATGCAGCTCGTTGTTGTGCTTGATGATCATGCCCGGACGCATCTGGGTGGCGGGAATCGCCATAACGGGTAAGGCTCCTTGCTAAAGGTTGAGGTATCTCGAGGGCGAGAAGAGGGCGGTCGGCAGGCGGGCCCGCACCTAAAGTTGAATTGTAGCGCAGCGTCTTCGCTGCTATGTTGGCGGCACCAAACGACCGGCTGGTCGATTCTATTTCGATCCCGAGGAGCGCCAATCGATGATGCAGCGACGGGAGTTTCTGGGTTACGTGGGCCGGACAGCAGTGGCCGGAGGCGCCGTGCTCGCCGCCGGGCGCCGCGCGTGGTCGCTGGCAGACGGATCCCCGGGGGCGGCAAGGCGCGCCTCCGTCACCGATTTCGGCGCCGATCCTACCGGGCAGAAGGACTCGACAGCAGCCGTCCAGAAGGCCATTGCTTCGCTGGCCCGGCGCAATGCGCGGCTGGTCTTTCCTGCCGGCAAATACACCTTTGCCGCCTCGAATGCGGTTCTGATGGACTTCGACGGCCATGAAGGACTCGAAATCTTCGGCAACGGCGCAGAGCTCTCCTTTGCCGGCGCGACCCAGCCGCTCCGGCTGACGTCCTGCAAGGACCTGGAAGTTCACGACATGATCGTCGACTGGACGCGGCCGCCATGTTCGCAGATGGGGGAGCGCGGCAGTGCAGATGCTGCAGCACTTCGGCTGAACGGCTGCGAGCAGATACTGCTCGAAACTGTCGTCTTCCACGCCGCACCCGGCACTGCGGTCGCCTTTTCCGGTTGTCGCGATATCACGCTCGATACGGTGCGCGTGATGCCGCACCCAGGCGGCGGACGCTCGGTCTCAAGCTGCGGCGATGGAGTAGTGATCCTGGACTGCACCGGCACCATCAGCGCGCAGCATGCGCAGATCAGCGGAACTGGCGGAGCGGGGATGCGTGTACAGCAGTCCTACTGGCGCGTGAGCCAGGTGGCGGACCCCCAGGCTGCCGTGCTCGCCAGCGGCGATGGCAAGCCGGTGCCGGGTTGGCTGCTTCCGAGGCCCGGCACTTACATGCAGATCAGCGAGGCGGGAACTCTGAAGCTGCTGGGCGAGATTGTTGTGACCAAAGCGGAGCCGGTGAGCGGCGGCATGCGGTTGAGCTTTGCCGAAACGCTTTCGCCCGCAGTTGGCAAAGGAACGCTGTTCTGCCTGAGCGCGACCAACCAGGCGCAGCTCAAGATGGACGACTGCAAGTTCTCCGGCGGTCCGACCGTTGGATTGGTGGCACAGTCGCGCGTTCGTATCGCGAACAGCATCTTCCGCGGTTATGGCGGCCCGGCGATTCTGCTTGCTCCGGATCTGCAGGAGATGCGTGGGCCTGTGGTGGAGAACATCCATATCAACGATTGCACCTTTGCCGACTGCAATCTGGCGTCCGGTGATGAACGCGGCGCGGTGACGATCGACACCGCCCCGCACGGTAGCGGCGCCGCTACCGCTGCGGCTCGCATTAACGAAGGCATCACGCTGCAACGGAATCTCTTTAGTCGTCTGGGCGGCCCGGCGATCTATTGTTCCGGCACGACGTGGCTTGATGTGGAGTCCAACCGCTTCTACGATTGCGACCGGCGGCGGCACGCCGGAGAGCAGCCTCGTGTGATCGTGCTGCGCAATCTGGACCAGAGCACGATCGCGAGCAATGAAGCGAATGGGCCGGGGAAGATCGTGATGATCGACTGCACCGAGAAGGTGAAAGTCGGCGACAATGGCCCGCTGACGAACGCGATAGCGTAAGCCTACTGCTCGGCTCCAAACAATCGGGAGAAGAACCGTCCTACGCGGTGGAAGATGCCGCGTGCGGGCTGCTTTTGGCGCGGTGCCGGAGGTGGCGCCTGCGCGATCACTGGCTCCGCAACGGCCGGCTGCACGGGCACAGGTGAGGATCCGGGTGGAGGCGGCGGCGGTGAAGGCGCGGCCATGTTGGAGGGCGACGGCGCGGGCGCGGCGGGTGACGGCGCGGGAATGGCGGCCGCGGCTTGCGAAGTTTGTCCGCCCGCGCCTGCTTCGCTTACCGAGGGAAGGTTGCCGTTGTATTGGAAGGGCACGGCCACCTGCGCGTGCACTTCGCCGGGAGCTGCGACGGGCGTGGTGGGTGGCAGTGGTGGCGCAGCAAGACCCTCGCTGACGGCGAGGGGAAACGCCGTGTCGGCGGGCGTCGAGGAGGGGCCCCCGACGGGATGACCGGGCGCAGCGCCCTGGGGTGCGGGCGTGCCGGCGGCGGCGACCGAGACGGGAGCGGGACAGCCGCAGGGCTCGTGCTCCGTGTCCACCACGTCGCGCAGGCTGCCGTGCTGGAAGCTGACGTGCTGGCCGGGCTGCACGCGGTAGAGACCACCCTCAAGCTGGCTGCTTACCGTGATGTAGGGGGCGTTCGGGCCGCGATTGTCGATGCAGGTATCGCCCTGACGGCTGACCCGGATGCTGAGGTCCGCCTCGCCCGGCCCCGAGATGAGGATGCGCAGGTCCGGTGTCAGCAGCACGTCGGAGTACTTGCTGGTCGGATAGCGTGCCTCTATGGCGCCGCGATCGAGGGCCAACATGAGGCCGGAGGCGTCCGGCGCCTGGATGGAGCGATCACGCGACAGATGGATGCTGGTGGTGGCGCACAGATTCAGCTCGCCGCCGCGAGCCAGCGTGATAGGCACCGTCTCATTGCCGGCCGTGATGGTGCTGCCGTTGCCCAGTTCCATATCGCCGTTGGCGACATGCACGTCCCCGGAGATCTGCACGCCGGCCGCTGCGAGTGTCTGGGCGCGGGTGCTGGCGATATAAGGAGAGGCGGCGGGCTCCTGCCCTGCGAGCGGGAGTGCGGCGGAGAGCACTGCGAAGGAGCACAGCAGCCTGACGGCCTGCGCCTGCCACGAATTTGGCATGGTGTCGGTCAGAAGATGGGTTTCTCTTACTATTGTAGCGACGCGCCAGCAGACATTGCGTTGCAGCTCAAAAGGGCGGGAGACGTTGACGAACGAGCAGAAGGGCGCACTAGCCGATCGCGAGCCGGGGAGCCACGCGGAGCAATTCGTTCCCATTGAGGCGCGACCGGTGCACGGCGCTGCTCGATACATCCAGTTTGGCTGCGGGGTCTGCGCGCCTGCGGCCTGGCGCAACTTCGATGCCGGACCGGCCTTCTGGATCGAGCGCCATCTGCCCGTGCTGAAGCCGGCCCTGCTGAAGCGTGGGTTCCCCGATTATCCGAAAAATATCGAGTATGGGGATGTCATCAAGGGGCTGCCGGTGGCGCCGGGATCGGCAAAGGCGATTTACTGCTCGCATGTGCTGGAGCATCTGGCGCTGGATGAGTTTCGCGCAACGATCCGGAATGTTTTCACCTATCTCGAGCCGGGTGGAACGTTTCGCTTTGTCCTGCCGGATTTAGAAGGGCTGGTCCGCGCGTATACGGCATCTCCCGATGCAGAGGCGGCCAGCCGATTCATGCGTGAGTCCTATCTGGGCGTGGACTCGCAGGGGAAGGGCTTCTCGCGATTGCTGAGAATGCTCTTCGGACGCAGCTCGCACCTTTGGATGTGGGACGAGAAGAACATGACGCGCGAGCTGGCGGACGCCGGGTTCACGGGAATACGGCGCGCTGAGATGGGCGACAATGTCGATCCGCGCTTTGCGGAGGTCGAGGACCGGGGCCGGTGGGAGAACTGCCTGGGCATGGAGTGCCGCCGGCCGGTCTGAGTCGCCTGGATGATCTGTAGCGGATGAGCTGACCGGGCAACGTTCGATCTCGCAATGGAATCTGTAGCGAGATGCGAATGAACAAAGCTTGCCGCAGCAGCGGCCTCCTGCGATCCGTGGCCGCCGCCTCGCTGTTGATGGTCGCGATCAGCGGCTGCCACAAAAAGCAAACCGAAGCCAGCAACGACAACTTCAAGCGCGCGATCAATGCGTACTTCTACAACCATCGCGATGAATGCCTGTTTACAACAGCGCGCAAATTTCCGGGCGAAGTGAAGGTTGCCGAGAAGAGCGACATGCGGGACATGGATGCGCTGGCGAAGGCCGGTCTGTTGACGCGGACCGAGGACGGCGCGTTTCAATTAGTTCGCTACGATCTGACGCCGCTTGGCGCGCGAGCGGGCGGCCGCTTCTGCTTCGGCCATCGCGATGTGACGGCGGTGGACAGCTTCACACCGTTGCGGGTGGAAGACAAGCGCAAAGCGACCGATGTGACGTATCACTACCGCATCGCCGATGCGCCGGTTTGGGCCCAGGATACGTCGGTGACGAAGCAATTTCCCGAACTCGCGCGCAAGCTCAGCGGCAATGCCGAGGGCAAGACGACGGTGATGTCTGCCTATGAAGGCTGGGAGGTTCCGGATTACGGCAAGCCGGTCATTGAGTAGCAGCGCTAATTTCGTATCGCATCTCCGAAGTATTCGACGCGATGATGAGAATGAACGGCCCTCCCTACGTAGCCTGTCGGCCATCAGCAGACGATGAGTGCTTGCGCCGATAGGCGATGACGACGAGGGTGATCGTTCCGATGACCAGGATGGCCATACCCACGATTGCTCCAACATACATTCCCATGAAAGTCGCCAGACCACATTGACCATCGATCTGTCCTGGCCGACAATCCGACGCTCTACCCATCAGAAAACAGACGGTAAACGCGAGCACAGAGACAGCCACCGTACCCAGCCAGATTAAGAATAGCTTCATACACTCCCTCCGGCTTCAGAAATGGAGAATGATGCCTGTTACATTTCAAGAAAATTTTGAATCAGTCGCTTGCCATCCTGCGTGAGCACGCTTTCGGGATGGAACTGCACGCCTTCGGTGGGGTGCGTGCGATGGCGCAGGCCCATGATGATGCCATCCTCGGTGCGGGCGGTCACTTCAAGCTCGCGCGGCAGGCCATCCTCCGCCACGATCAGCGAGTGATAGCGTGTGCAGATCATCGGGCTGGCGATCCCGGAGAAAAGTGTGCGGCCGTCGTGGATGACCTCGCTGGTTTTGCCGTGCATGAGTTTGGGCGCGCGGACGACGTTGCCTCCGAAAGCAGCGCCGATGGCCTGATGTCCGAGACACACGCCGAGAATCGGCACTTTGCCGGAAAACTGCCGGATGAGCGGCACGCTGATGCCGGCCTCCTTCGGCGTGCGGGGGCCAGGCGAGAGCAGGATGCGATCGGGATGAAGCGACTCGACTTCTCCGGGCGTTAGTTCGTCGTTGCGGCGCACGGTCATCTCCGCGCCCAACTCGCCCATGTACTGCACCAGGTTGTAAGTGAACGAGTCGTAGTTGTCGAGAACGAAGACCATAAAGCGAAAGGAGCGAGAGGACTCGCTCCTTCAGTGTACTGTGCGGCTGGCCGCACTTATGCAGGAATGGTGATGGTCTGGCCGACCTGGATCTTGTTGGCGTCTGCGATGTTGTTGGCCTGAGCGATCTTCTGATACTTGTTGGCGTCGCCGTAGAAGTGTTTGCTGATCTTCGACAGGTTGTCGCCGGAGGCAATCGTGTAGGACTGCGTCGATCCGGTGGTGGTGATCTCGTGGTGAAGGTCGGAGTAGCTCGGGTCAACCTTCTTGATTGAATCCCACACACGATCGGCTACAACTGGCGAGGGCACCGAGGCCTGGAGAAGCAGTTTGTCGCCGTCCAGGGCCACATTCCCCACGGTGGCCCCTTCTGCGCTGAAACTCTGGATGGTGTCGATTACTGGCTGGTACTTTTGCTTGAGCTGATTGAGGTCTGCCATGCAAGGCTCCTTTTCGGGTTGGAGGCACAGACCCGCCGCGGAAAATCCGCAAAGCGGGTCAGATGCGCGATCCGTTAGACGATTTTGCTCAGGAACCCGGAGGCGAGGCCGCCGAGCGAACTGCCCGACTGGTTTACACCGCCATTCTGCGCAAAATGCGCGACCATCATGGGCAGAATCACGGCCGCGGCGCCCTTCACCATGGTGGGCGACAGGCCGGTGCGCTGCGCGATGGAGTCAATGACGCCGGAGCCGAGGCCCTGCTGCGCCTGATCAGGGCTGATTTGTTGATTTGCCTGATCGGGGTGTGTCCACGAGTTCACGTGATCGGCCATCCCGTTCTGCTTGAAGCTATCGAGCATCCCGGAGAGGCCGCCTGGATGCTGCTGCACAGCGTTGACCAGTTCGGTTGCGACAGAGGCGTGATCGCTCGCAGAGGCTCCGCCGCCGCCAACCATGGATGTCAGACTGTCGAGTAAGCCCATAAGATTCATCCTCGCTCGTATGTTCTAGATACCAGACCATCCGGCCTGGAGGCCTGGGAGAGTGCGCCGCCAATGCTAATCCACTTCGGGTGAGAAGGTCTGCCAAAGGGGCGTGAAACTCTGGTAATCGGAGCGATTTCTTTCGGTGGATACCTTCCGGTCAGATGCCGCGACCTCGTTCGACGGCGCGGAGAACGGCTTGGGCCTTATTCAGGCATTCCTCGTACTCACGTTCCGGGACGGAGTCGGCCACGATGCCCGCGCCCGCCTGGATGTAGCCGACGCCATTCTTGACCAGCATGGAGCGGATGGCGATGCACGAGTCGAGATTCCCGGAGTAATCGGCATAGCAGATGCCGCCGCCATAGATGCCCCGGCGGGTCGGTTCCAGTTCCTCGATGATCTCCATGGCCCGGACTTTGGGCGCGCCGGAGAGCGTGCCGGCGGGAAAGCAGGAACGGAGCGCGTCGACCGCGGAGAGCTCCGGGCGGAGCTGGCCCTCAATTGAGCTCACCAGGTGCATGACGTGCGAGTAGCGCTCGACGATCATCAGATCGCGTACCCGCACGCTGCCGTAGGTGCTTACGCGTCCAACGTCGTTGCGTCCCAGGTCCACCAGCATGACGTGCTCGGAGCGCTCCTTAGCATCGGCGAGCAGATCGTCGGCGCGGCGCTGGTCCTCTTCTTCGTTTTGCGAGCGCGGCCGGGTGCCGGCGATGGGCCGGTACTCCACCTGGCGCTGCTTGACGCGCACCAGAAGCTCCGGCGACGAGCCGACGATGTGGATGGGCTTCGCATCTTTGCCGCCATCCACGTGCAGCCGCAGGAAGTACATGTAGGGCGATGGGTTCACGATGCGCAGCGCGCGATAGACGGCGAACGGATCGCTGCCGGGATCGACCTCGAAGCGCTGCGAGATCACGGCCTGGAAGATGTCTCCCGCAGCGATGTATTCGCGCGTGCGCTCCACGGCACGAAGGTAATCCGCTTTGCGGGTACATTTCCTGATTGCGAGCTTCTCTTCGCGCCGGGTGCGTGCCCGAATCCGGGCACGTTCCGGCAGCGGCTTCGAAAGCTGGCGTTCCAGTGCGGTGAGGCGTTTGAGCGCGGCCGCGTAGGCTGCCTTCGGTGACTGCGCGCGCACATCTGCGTTCACAATCAGCAGCAGCTCCTTCTTCACGTGGTCGAACGCGACCACCTCGTGAAAAAAAGCCAGACAGGCATCCGGTACCTGCAGATCGTCCTTGGCCCGGGTGGGAAGGCGCTCGATCTGGCGGACAGCGTCGTACGCGAAAAAGCCGATGGCGCCGGCGGTAAAGGGTGGCAATCCAGCAACATGCGCGGGAGAGTGAGCAGCCAGTGCCGTCTTCAGCGCGTCAAAGATATCGCCCTTGGCAGTCTTTTGCCGCTTGCCCTGCCAAGTGGTCACCTCGCGCCCTCGGGCGATCAGTTTGCCAGCCGGCCTGACACCCATGAAGGTGTAGCGGCCCAGCTTTTCGCCGCCCTCGACCGATTCCAGCAGGAAGCACTCCGGTTCATCGGCCGCGAGCCGAAGAAAGGCGGAGACGGGTGTCTCCAAGTCCGCAACCAGACGGCGGCAAACCGGCACCAGCGTGTGAGCACGAGCCAGCTTGAGAAACTCCGGGAGCGCCGGAAACAGCGCTTGAGGATCGGCAGCGATAGAGGCCATGGGGACACGCTCATGGTACATGCCGGCGCGCAGGGAGAGCGGCGGGCGGCGTGCTGCGGGCCGAACGCGGCGTATCCGTGGCGAGGGCTTCCTGCATCCCCATAAAGGGTAATTAAAGGAGTATTGAGCGGGTGCCGGAGTCGCTAACCTGGTTGGTTGTTGATGTATCTTCGGCAAGCCTATACTCGGGAGTTTGGCCGGACGAATGCGGGCGGCTTGGTGCTTCTGACTGTGCCGGGAAGCGAGACCACCCATTCGTAGGATTTCCTGCGGTTCTCTGCGTGTTTCATGCTGGATTGTTCGCAGAGTGCAGCGCAACGTTCACTGGAACACTGGAGATATGCAATGCAGACACTTACCCTCGAGCAGGAGATCAATCCCTGGGAAGCCCAGGCTGCTCGATTCGATTTCGCGGCGCAAAAACTGAACCTGGACGAGGGACTCTGGAAGGTCCTGCGCTACCCAGCCCGCGAGCTCATCGTGCATTTCCCGGTCAGCATGGACGACGGTTCCATCGAAGTCTTCACCGGCTACCGGGTCCAACATTCCATCGCGCGGGGGCCGGCGAAGGGCGGTATCCGATACTCGCCCGACGTTACGCTGGACGAAGTTCGCGCGCTGGCCAGCTGGATGACATGGAAGTGCGCGGTGGTAAACATTCCCTTCGGCGGCGCCAAGGGTGGAGTGATCTGCGACCCGAAAAAGATGTCGATCGGCGAGCTGGAGCGGATGACGCGCCGCTACACCGCGGAACTGATCGAGTTCATCGGTCCGGAAAAGGATGTGCCCGCGCCGGATATGAACACCAACGAGCAGGTGATGGCGTGGATCATGGACACCTATTCCATGCATATGCGCCAGACTGTCACCGCCGTGGTTACAGGGAAGCCGTTGAACATCGGCGGCTCGCGTGGACGGCGCGAAGCCACGGGCCGGGGCATCGGCATTGTGTGCGACGAGGCGCTGAAATATCTCAACATCCAGCGCGATGGTTGCCGGGTCATCATCCAGGGCTTCGGTAACGTGGGATCGAATGCCGCGAAGCTGATGATGGACAAGGGCTACAAGATCATCGGCATCGCGGAATACGATGGCGGACTCTACAACACCAACGGCATCGACATCCACCAGCTCATCGAGTACCGGCAGCGTAACGGCACCGTGCTCGGCTTCAAAGGTGCGGAGGCAGCCGATTCGCAGGAACTCATCCTTGAAGATTGCGAAATCTTCATCCCGGCGGCGACTGAGAATGTGCTGACCAGCCGTAACGTCGAGCGGCTGAAGGCAAAGATCGTCTGCGAGGGCGCCAATGGACCAACCACTGCTGTTGCGGATGAGATTCTGGCAGACAAGAAGGTCTTCGTGATTCCGGACATTCTGGCGAACGCAGGCGGAGTCACAGCTTCTTACTTCGAGTGGGTGCAGGACCGGCAGGGATATTTCTGGAAGGAGGCTGTGGTCAACGAGCAGCTCGAAAGCATCCTGGCAGAGAGCTTCGACGACGTTGTCCGCTACTCTGAGGCACACGGCGTGAACAACCGCATCGCGGCGTACATGCTGGCGATCGATCGCGTGTCATTCACCATCAAGCAGCGCGGCATCTACGCCTGACTTGGTTGCATCCGACGCGAAAAGGAGGGCGTAATGCCTTCCTTTTTGCATATACGGCGCATTTTTGCCCCCTCGATCTCTTTCGCCGCATCTCAAAAAAAACGATGACTCGACCATGTTTTATCGTGATTGACCATGAATTTCCGGACAGCATCTCTACTCGCAAGCTGGTGCTGGAAACAGCCAAATACAACGTAATCACCGCGTACAGCGGTAGGGAGGCGGTAGAGACTTTCAACCTTTTCCCGAACGTGTCCGGCATCGTAATGAACGAGGCCGTTACGGGCATGGATTGCGCTTCGCTGGTAAAGGAACTGCGCGCGATCCGCGAAAATGTGCTGCTGATTGTGACGTCAAGCCGCGGCATCACAGACTGCGTCGTAGCGGACCATCAACTCCTGAACTTCGATCCAGCTTCGCTGTTGGGACTGCTGCGCCGTCTGGTGCCAAACCCGCTGGAGCATTACATCTCTGAATCGGGCACTTAGGCCCTCAGGCCGGATCCGCGACGTGTGATTTTGCACCCGTCGCCGATGTCGCCGGCGCTTCCAGGCGCCGGCTCCAGCGCTTGCCTTGCGCGATCCACCAATGCTCGTAGTACCGCGTCGAGGCCCACGCGCCCGCAAAGACCACTGCGAGCGCGGGCAAACGCTTGGCGTAACGCACGATCTTGGTTCCGGTGTTGAGCCAGCCAACGTCTACTAGGCGATGCAGGACGTAGAGCGCATAGGAGATCTCGGCGAGAAAGAAGAGAGTTCGCGAGCGTAGCACTCTCCCGGTGAGGCCGGGCGCGAAGAGGACCGTTTGTCCCACCATGAGGGTCACGATGTAAGGGCGCAGATACCCGAGAGGACCGCTGAGCGGATTGGCGGATGCAATGGCGAGCGGGACGAAGAGCAAAACGAGCCAGCCTCGTTCAAGACCGCTCTTGATGACTGCGAAGCGTGGCGACTCAAGTGCCAGCGCGAGCGTTGCGCCGGCCAGGATTTCATCGACGCGAGCATAGGTGACGATGGAAATTTCCGTGTGCGTCGCGATGCGGATGCCGGTAACGATCACGCAAAGCACGGGCAGGAGATAGAGCCCGCGATGGCGAAAGAGCGCGAAGAGAAGCGCGATCGTGAGATAGAACTGTACCTCCACGCAGAGGCTCCAGAGGTGTGCAGTCGGCACGGTGAGAAAGAAGGGCGGATAGTTTGCAACGAACAACATCTGCGCGATGAAGACCTTGAGATGCGCATGTTCGAACAGCAGCACGATGAGCATGAAGGCCCAGGAGAGCGGCACGATGCGGCATAGCCTGCGGATGAGAAATTCGCGCACGACGGGTCGGTAGATCAGCGTGTTGGTGATGAGGAAGCCGGAAAGGCAGAAGAAGATTGCCATGCCGGTCGCGGCGAAGGCCGCATTCATCTGCCAGCGCCTGGGACCGAGCGGAAACAGATGTCCGAGCAGCACCAGCACGATGCTGATGCCGCGCCATCCATCGAGCACCGGGATATGAGGCATCTTCCTGACGATCGATCCAGTCATGCGGTGCGGCGCCACCTCTTGCGGTCGGTCGGCCGAGGATAAGTTGCTGATTTCGCGACCGGAGTGCTGCTGGCTGAGATGCCCGGATGTGAAGGCGTGTACGCGGGAGCCGGCCGCGTCTCGACAAGCCGTTGAAAATACAAGTCACGCGCGTTGGAAACAGCACGAATTCTATGAAGTCCCGGAGATTTTCTCCGCGTGGCCCTTTGTTACGAACGGCCGTGAGGTCTCGCGCGGCTGCTCTAGGTCTACAAAAAAGATGCTTTAATGCTGGTAGGGCGAATCGGGACCCTGCATGAATCTGCCGAATTCCATCACGATGAGCCGTATCGCCGGCGTCCCTCTGCTCATCTGGATGCTGTCGGCGAGTTTCCCCTTCCGCGATGCATGGGGCGAGCAGGAACTGATCGCCTCCGTGATCTTCATCCTGCTGGCGATCACCGATGGCGTGGATGGCTACCTCGCGCGCAAGCGCGGCCAGATCACGACCATGGGGATGCTGCTCGACCCGCTGGCCGATAAGTTGATGATCTCGGCGGCATTCATCTCGCTGGTGGAGTTCACGCCGAGCATTATGAAGCCGTGGATCGCGATTGTGGTGATTGGGCGCGAATTCCTGGTGAGCGGCTTGCGGTCGATCGCAAGCGTCGAAGGCTTCACCATACAAGCCAGCAATCTAGGCAAGCTGAAGACGATCGTACAGATTGTCGCAGTGGTGGCGACAATCCTGGCGCACCGCTGGTATGAGTGGCACTGGGGCTGGTACATCCTGCCCGTTCGCTGGACGGCCTACACGGCGATCTACTTCATGGTGCTGGTGTCGATTGTTTCGGCGGTAGATTATTTCCAGGCCTTCTGGCGGCAGATCGACCACTCGTCTTCGGACCGGCGCAGGGCGACCGTGGTGTTGCGGCGAGATAAGAAGAATGCTGCTTCCGTGAACTGAAGCCGGCCAGCCCTGTGCCCGTGTCATCCCCAATCTGCTAATGTTTTCCACGGAGAAAACAATGAGCATTGGCGAGGAACTGCTGGCTGAGTTTCAGGAAGAGCTGGCGGCTACAAGAAGAATTCTGGACCGAGTGCCCGCTGACAAACTGACGTGGAAGCCTCATGAAAAATCCATGTCGCTCGGTCAGTTGGCCATGCACATTGCCACGGTGCCGGCCGGCATCGCCCACATCACCAGTACCGATTCCTTCGATGTGCTCCAGGGCAACTTCACTCCGCCGCTTCCGGGAAGCACCGCTGAGATTCATGCTGCGCTCGAGGAGAGTGCGCGCAGCGTCGAGACAACGCTCCGGCAGACTGACGACGCATGGGCGCGAGCGCCTTGGCGTTTGATGGCGGGAGATCGCGAATTGCAGACGAGGCCGCGATTCAAGGTTTGGCGGGCACTGATGTTGAACCACTGGTATCACCATCGCGGGCAGCTCACGGTGTATCTGCGGTTGCTTGGCGTTCCGGTTCCTGTGATCTACGGCCCAACAGCGGACGAATCCCCGTTTGGATGAAGCGCCTGCGACTCGTACCATGACCTACGGAACAATGACCGCAGGCCGGGTGAACTTATCGTGCCGGATGGCCTGCAGCGCCTGGTTCGCGTGCTCCAGCGGATAGGTGGTCACGGTCGGCTTGAGTCCGATTTCAGCAGCGATCTTCAGAAAGTCCCGGCCATCCTGGCGTGTCATGTTGGTGACACTTCGCATCTGCCGTTCTCCCCAAAGCAGCGAATCGTAATCGAACTCCGGAATGCGATCGAGATGAATCGCGTTGATGGCGAGAATGCCGCCCTTGGCGAGCGAGCGCAGTGCGGCGATCACCACTTCTCCGACCGGGGCGAAGGTGACGGCGCAATCGAGCGCAACGGGAGGCACATCGGTGCCGCCGCCAACCCACTCGGCACCAAGCTGGCGCGCGAGCTGCTGGTGTTGTGGCTCGCGAGTCGATACGTAGACCTTGCAATCCCATGCGAGCAGCACCTGGATGATGAGCTGCGCGGAGGCGCCGAAGCCGAAGAGGCCGACCCGCTGGCCGTGCTTCACCTCTGCCACGCGCACACTTCGGAACCCGATGATGCCGGCGCAGAGCAGCGGCGCAGCATCGTTGTCGCTCAACTCCTCCGGCAGAACGGAGAGAAAGTCCGATCGCGCGGTGGTGTATTCGGCGTAGCCGCCCTGGTGCGTATAGCCGGTGTAGGTGGGCTGGTCGCATAGGTTTTCGCGGCCGCTGAGACAAAACGGGCATGTGCCATCCGTGCCCCCGATCCAGGAGACACCCACGCGCGCGCCTCGGCTGCAGGCTGGAGCCATGAGGATCCGCGACTTCGGCAACGATCTGATGGCCGGGGATGACCCAGGGCGATCGCGGCGGCAGCTCACCTTCGACGATGTGGAGATCCGTGTGGCACACTCCGCACGCCCTCACCTTGAGCAGCACCTCGTCGTGCGCAGGCGTGGGCATTGGAAGCTCTTCGATCCGCAGTGGATTGGAATCGACAGCGCCGGGAGATCTGAGAACGGCTGCTCGCATAGAGTCCTCCGTCTCTGCTGGGATGTTAAGGCGGGGAAGCAGTGTTCTTGAAGACACTTCGATCCAACCTCTAACCGATGAAAGTATTTCTCTTCCGCGTCGATTGCGGGGATGCAGGGCCTGTTATCAATGAGCGAAAGCAAAAGAAAAGGCCCGCGGTTAGCGGGCCTTCTGCTTCTATGCTCTGCTTGTGCTAAGCCGGAATGCCTGCCGCCACGGGATGCGGGCGCGTAAGCCGGTGAACGAAGTGATAAGGAGGCCAGGGGCCGGAGAGCTGCATCTGGCAATCCTTCAGCATCTCGCGCGTGGTGGTGAATTTGTTCTGGTAGCGCTCCACGCACTTGGCATCGATCAGGTGGGAGATGTCCAAGAGCATCTTGCCGTTGTCCATGGTGCGGCAGGTGATCTCCTCATCCTGAGGAGAGAAGAGGCGCTGCATCTGTACGGAAATCGCGCGGCCCTTGGTTTGCCGTTCGCGCTGCCGGGAGGCAGTCTCGCGCAGGTTGGAGAGGTACTCCTTGCCAACGCTCTCTTTGCGCGGAATAGTGCGCATGGGCTGCTGCAGACAGCAGTCCTCGACCATGACCTTCAGATGCATCTCCGCTTTTCCGCGCAGGCGCTCGACATGAGTCGTGTACTGGCGCTGATTGGAGCGGATGGAACGCCGCAGTGCTTCATCGTCCGCGAAGATGGTGCCAAAGCGAAAGGGAAGAACAGTGGAGAGTTTGAAACAGTCGCCGACCACGCGCGCGTGATCTTTGGCTGCCTGTTGATCGAAATTTTCTTGTGAATTGTGTTCAGAAACGATAACTGCGAGATCACTGGCTGGATAAAGGAAGATTTGATTCCCTGAGATACCGGTTAAGGATTGCATCGGTACCGGTTTGCGGTGACGGGCTAATTCAGGGAAAGCTTGCTTTTCACTGATGCAGTAGGCGTACCACGCCATAGAGACGGTCACTCCATTGACGCTGGCAGAACATCGCCAGTTGATTGGCTAAACATGCAGCGATAAAGCATTTCTCCTGTTGCTGTGAAGTAGTGCAGATTGTCCTGGCATGACCCTTCATTAAGGTCACTTAAGCTTCTGCCGGCCGCCTTACACCTACAGGAAAAATGCTTACGATACTACGCTCGCCCTGGCACGCCTGTTACTCATGGGCTGCACCGAACTTACGGCACATCCTAGACCCCGCATGATACGACTGGCAACTCGAAAGCATCGGGTGCTGCTGGTCATTCCCGAATGGGAGCGGATGTAGATTAGCTATCTCGTTGGAAACGTTACCGAACCAGTAGCAGAGCGGCTCGCGAAAAAAATTACGTATGCGCGATGCGGAAGAGAATCACCACGCTGAGCGCCGCGATGGCGATGAGCAGAATGAGAATGGCGAAGAAAAGTCCTTTCAGCAATCCGGCAAGGCTGCGAAATGCCGTGGCAAGCTCTTGCTGTTCCTGGCGGCCGCTCTCGATGGCGGAAGCCAGTCGCTCCACCTGCTCCTGAATGCGCCCGATCTGCTCGCTCTGGTCTTCGACGCTCGACCGCAGTCCGCGGCTCTGGCTCTCGATCTCGCCGAAGTGGCGGCTGAGCGCGGAGAGATCGGGCCTGTGCACCGGCAGTTCGCCGACAGCAACACCGGTGAGCACGGGCAATATTTTGGCTGCATAGGGCAACAATGCGCGAAGCTGTGCGAGCGAGCGGAGGTTAGGCAAGGCGTGATCTCTGGGCCGGCGGTTGCCGGCAGATGCAGGCTATCATTCCGCTGCTACGCGGTCTTCGCAACCAGCCCGTTGTGCTGCTGTTGTTGCAGTGCATGTATTACGACGCGGCGCATGTCTGCCTCCGGCGCGGGCTTGCCGGTCCATATCTCGAATTGACGGGCGCCCTGGTGCACGAACATCTCCAGTCCGGGGATGACGGGGATGCCTTTCTCGCGCGCCATGTGCAACAGCGGTGTGTCGACCGGGTTGTAGACCATATCGAAGACCAGGCGAGCGCGTAACTCATCCGGCTCCAGCAGTGACGACACCTTGCTGCCGTGCATGCCTGCGGGGGTGGCATTCACCACCACGTCGAAGTCGGTCTTGATGAGTTGTTCGCGCTTGAAGACCTTCGCTTTTGCTTGCGTGGCCAACTCTTTGGCGCTCTCCGGAGTGCGATTCAAGATGTGGACCTCCGCGCCCTTCTCTTTGAGGCCGAAGACCGCGGCACGTGCAGCGCCCCCTGCACCGAGTACGAGTACACGCGCTCCTTTGAGCGAAAGGCGGCGCTCCAGCGGTCCGATGATGGCGTTGACATCGGTATTGAATCCGAAGAGGCGGCCGTCAGGCCCACGCACGATGGTGTTGCAGGCGCCGATGCGGGCGGAGAGATCGTCGACGCGGGCGAGCGAGGGCAGAATCTCCTGCTTGAGCGGCATGGTGACGGCGATGCCCGCGAGCGGAAGGCGTTCCACCAGCGCGAGCAGGTCAGAGATTTTGGCCGTTTCGAGCGGCAGGAAGACTGCGTTGACGCGCTCGCGCCGGAAGGCGGTGTTCAGCATCAGCGGAGAGAGCGAATGCGCGATGGGATGACCGACGACACCGTAGATGCGCGTGGCCGCATCGATCTCTTCGAAGCGGTACAGCGAGCGCAGCGCATCGAGCGTGATCTGCCCGGACGCGGTTTCTTCGCCCACCGCTGCAGACGCAAATGTAAACGCGCTGCCTGTGCGAGCTCCCAGCAGCCGGCTTACGATGCCGGGCTCGCCCATCGCCATCGCGATTATGTTATTGCTGTCTCCATGCTGTCGCAGCAGATCGAGCACGGCGATGTTGTCGGAGAGTGAGCGGGCGGTGGACACAATCTTGTAGAACTCGGGATCGAACTGCTGCATGCGCTCGAAAGCTTTTTGCAGGCTGCGGGTATGCGAGAAGTCGTGATAACTCAGAATGAGTGCTGCACCGCTGGCCCGCAGGCGTTTCCAGTCGGCGGGGCGCATGGTCTCTGCCGACTCGATCTCCACATCGATGAGCTGGCAGCCCGCCCTGGCCGCGCCTTCCAATATTTCGGCCTGCTCGAAGAGCTCCCCAACGAAGTTGCCGCCGCCCTCGGTACGCCGGCACGTCGCAATCATGGTGACGTGGCGGTTGGTCGCAGCGAAGGACTTCAGTTTGGGGAGAATCGCCTGCGGCTTATTGAGGGTGTCCAGCCGTAGCTCGATGAATGGATTGTCGTCGGAGACCTGCTCGGCGCGACTCAGCATCTCATTCGCGGTAGCGCCCGTCACCGCGACGCAGATCTTTCCCATGCGCGCGCGGAGCTGATGTGCGGTAATCACTGGCGTCGTGGAGGTCATGTCGCCGTCATATCTGAATTGCGAAATAGTAACCAGCAGGTGAGCTTGGTTGCAAGCTGCGATCTGCATGTAACCTCTTTTTAAGAGGAAAAGAATCCCGGAATGAATGTGACAGATGCAGCGATGTCAGGCCGCCATGCGTGGAGCTTGTCCCATACCTCCGAAGTAACCTCGATGATCACGCCAGAACTGCTGGAGGGCTGGGCCACACGCCTGCTCGACGGCCATAAAGCCAGCCTAGGCCGATTGCTGGCGGCCACGGAACGGACGCTCGACTCCACCTGGCGGCCCTACGATGATGCGATCGCTGCCCTAAGCCAGGCGGGTTCGGAGTGCAGTCTGCTGGACAGCGTGCATCCGAGCAAGCCGGTGCGGGACAAGGCACAGCAGCTCGCGCAGCGCGTGGCGGAGGCGGCGACGGCGCTCTCTCTGAACCAGAACGTTTACCGTGCGCTGGCTGCCGTGGATGCCTCCAAGACGGACGGCGCCACCAAACATTACGTTGAGCGAACGCTGCTGCAGTACCGGTTGGCCGGCGTGGACAAGGACGACGCCACCCGGGCGAAGTTGCGTGAGTTGCAGGACAAAGCGACGCTGCTCAGCCTGACCATCAGCCGGAATGTGCAGGAAGGCACGCTGAAGGTCGAAATCACCGATATGAGCGAGCTCGAGGGACTGCCGGAGGACTTTCGGCGCAGTCACGGGCCTGACGAGAGCGGCGAAGTGGTGCTGACTACCGACTATCCGGATTATCTGCCGGTGATGACCTTCGCGAAGAGCCATGCCCTGCGCCGCCGCATGTTTCTGGCCTACAACACGCGCGCCTTCCCAGCGAACCGGGAGCTGCTGCTCGATCTGTTCCGGACCCGGCATGCGATCGCCAACCTGCTGGGATTTGCCACCTGGGCGGATCTGGCCACGGCAGACCAGATGATCGGCTCGGCAGCGAATGTAAAGGCATTCCTGGATCGGCTGGAGCAATCCACCCGTGCGGGAGCGGAGCGCGAGTATGCCATCATCCTGGATTTCGCGAAAAACCAGCAACCAGGGCTGCAAACTATTGATGCTTCGAGCCGTGGATACTGGATGGAGCAATATAGACGGCGGGAATTTGCCTTCGATTCGCAGGCGGTGCGGCCGTATTTCCCCTACGAACAGGTAGAAGCGGGTGTGCTGGCGACGGCGGCTCGACTCTTCAAAGTGGAGTTCCGCCCGGCCGCAAATGCGGAGGTATGGCATTCGTCTGTGTCGGCGTGGGATGTGTTTGACAATGGGGAACTTGCGGGCAGGTTCTACCTGGACATGCATCCGCGCGAGGGCAAGGACAAGTGGTTCAGCGCGGCACCGCTGGTGCCGGGCGTCGCAGGGCGGCAGATTCCGGAAGCCGCTCTAATCTGTAATTTCCCTGGCGGGGCCTCGAACTTTTCCGGCGGCGAGGACAAACCGGAGGACCCGGGGCTGATGCAGCATTCCGACGTAGTCACGTATTTTCATGAGTTTGGCCACCTGATGCATGCCATTCTGGGTGGGCAGCAGCAGTGGGCGGGCATCAGCGGCATCGCGACCGAGGGGGATTTCGTCGAGGTGCCGTCGCAGATGCTGGAGGAGTTCTTCCGCGATACGAAGCTCCTGCAAACCTTTGCACGACATTACGTTACGGGCGAGGCGATCCCGGCCGAGCTGGTGGCTACGATGAACCAGGCGGGGGCTTTTGGGCGAGCAGACTGGGTGCGAACCCAGCTCTTCTATACCCATTACGCGCTCGATGTGCATGACCGCGACCCGGATACGCTCAATCTGGATGCGCTGTTACGCGTTGATTATGAAAGGTTCCTGCCTTACCGATGGGTAGAAGGCAATCGCATGTATGCCAGCTTCACGCACCTGTGCGGATACTCATCGAACTACTACACGTATCTCTATGACAAAGTGATTGCGATTGACTTCTTCAACCAGTTCGATCGCGGGCGGCTGCTGGAGGACTCGACGACCTTACGGTACCGTAAGTCTGTGATAGATAAGGGAGGATCGGCTCCGGGGCGAGCGATGGTCCAGGGCTTTCTGGGTCGCGACGAGAGTATGGAGGCCTTCGAGGAATGGATTGGGGAGGCGCTGAAGAGCGTCTAAGAGCGGTGTCAGGAGTGATCGAAAGGCACCGGAAAGTCTGAATATGACTGTCTGTGTCATATTTGGGAAGCATTTAGTAACCAAAGCCTGGGCTAAGAAGGACCTACGAAAATTCTCTTGACTTCATTCACTCTAAGGTGCAGAGTAGTCTGCGTGGATGCTCTGCAATACAGAGTGCTCTTAAGGAGGCGATTATGGGTGGTGAGGAAGTCTTCCGTTGCGAACGGGCGAAGGGTTCAAGCATTGGCGCCACCATCGTGGGCTTCTTTGGCGCGGTGTGGCTGATGTTGGGGTTGGTGAGCGCCGGTCATTTCGTGGCAGGCGGGTCTTGCGGCCGTGCTGCCGGTTTTCATCCTGATCGGATTCCTCGGTGTGCTGGTGCGGAGGCGGCTTCCGAAGATCGTCGAAGTGGAAACGCCCGAAAAGAAGCAGATGATGCGCGTGTTCATGATCGTGAATGTCGTGCAGTGGGTAGGAATTTTCGGAGTGGTGAATCTGCTTGCAAATCTGCACCTCAACGCATGGATCATTCCCGCGATTGTCTTGATCGTTGGCGCTCATTTTCTTCCGCTGGCACGGATATTCTCGGCCCCGCAGCATGTGAAGACAGGGATTGCGATGATGCTGTGCGCGGCGGCTGCCCTTTGGCTTCCGATTTCGGTTCGGGACACGGTGGAGTGCGTGGGTGCCGGCTTGATTTTGTGGATCAGCGCGGCGGCTGCTCTGTATGCAGCGTTTCGGCTTTCCGCTCAGGGAAACGCAAGCAACTCCACCCTGCCGGCGGTTGGATAGGGCTCCATCAGAGATTGCGGGGGCGAATGATATGGGCGTTGTGACGAAGCGTGAACACCGACGACAAATAGTAACCACGCTTTCGTTCGCGCGCAGGGACGATCTGTGGACGCTGGCGGCGTTCGGAGTGCTGGCCTACATGATCTCGAATGTGCTGCACGAGGGACTCGGGCATGGCGGAGCGGCGTGGCTCTCCGGCGCGCGACACATCACGGTGACCTCGACCTACATGGACGCGGGCTTCGACACGCGATCGATATTGGCTGCCGGGACGCTGGTGAATCTTGCGGTTGGTGTGCTGAGCCTGGCTTTGTTGCACGGAACGAGACCGCGGTCATGCTGCCGTTTACCCCAGCCTGCGAAAATCCCGCGCCCTGGGACCGCGCTGCGACTCTTTGTATGGGCCTTTGCCGCTTTCAATTTGTTGCTGGGGACGGGGTATTTTCTTTTCTCCGGCATTGGCGGGATTGGCGACTGGGCGGAGTGGATGAAGGGGCTGTCACCGCTATGGGCGTGGCGCATGGGTTTTACGCTGCTGGGCGTGGTGAGTTATAGCGCTTGTGCATGGGTGCTGGCGCGCGAACTGGCGGCCATTGTCGGCCTGGACGAAGCACGAATGTGCCGCATGACGTGGGCGATTTATTTTGCGGGCGGTCTGACGGCATGTCTGGCCGGCGTCCGCAACCCGATGGGCTGGAAGCTGGTGCTGATCTCGGCGGCGGCATCGTCTTTTGGAGGAGCCTCCGCGCTGTTGTGGATTCCGAGCATTGCGGCACTGGCCGCTCGTAAGCAACAGGAAAAAGAAACAGCTGCTGTGGCGATTCCGAGACTGCCGCTGTTGTGGGCTGTAGCGGCTGTGCTGCTGGTTGAGTATGTGTGGTGGCTGGGGCCGGGGTTTACGCTGCGGTTTGCTGGGGGAGTGCTGGCCGCACGGGCGGAAGCGCCTACGGCGCGGGGCATCCGGTTCGCTCCCTTTGGTCGCTCACGCGGGGCGTCGTGGTCAACCGCCAGTGGCCAGGGAATAGCGGATGCGGATGGTCCTTCGTCGACTGGATTATCCACCCTTCGCTCAGCGTAGGATGGGCACCCGGCTTTGGCGAGACGGCTCTGGTCGGGATGACGAAATTCTGAGTGGTGGGAGCAAGAAAACGATTCACGGAGAAAGTATGACGATGCTTAAGACGACTCTTGTTTTACTTACATGCTTTGCAACGCTCGATTGCGATGCCCTCTCTTTGCCAGACGCACGGCACGATCGTTTGCGGTCGAGCATGTGCGCGTCTTTGACTCGGAGGTCTTGCGACGCACGGCGATGAGACCGTCTTGGTGCGGGACGGGAAGATCGTTGCCGCGGGCCGTCATGTTGCTGTGCCTGCGGGCGTGCGGCGTGTGGACGGGCGGGGCCGCACGCTGCTGCCGGGGCTGATCGACGCGCACGCTCATGTGTGGGATGAAGAGCAGTTGCGGCAGGCGGAGGCATTTGGCACCACGACGGTGCTCGATATGTTTACCGAGTGGCACTTCGTGCAGCAGACCAAGGCGGATATCGCGGCGGGGAAGCTCGAGGATGGCGCGGATCTCTACTCGGCGGGGACGCTGGCGACGGCGCCGGGCGGCCACGGCACGGAGTACGGATTCAAAATCCCGACCATCAGCTCGCCGGCAGAGGCGCAGGCGTGGGTAGATGCGCGTATTGCCGAAGGCTCGGATTACATCAAGATCGTGCGTCGATGACGGCAGCGACATATGGACTGCCACTTTCCCACCATCAGCACGGAGACGCTGCGCGCGCTGGTGGTGGCGGCGCATGCGCGCGGCAAGCTGGCGGTGGTGCATGTCGGCTCGCTTGCGGACGCAGAGGCGGCAATGCACGCCGGGGCGGATGGACTGATGCATCTGTTCGTGGATCGCGAACCCGACGCGAATTTCGGCCAAGCTGGTGGCCGAAGCATCACGCCTTCGTGGTGCCGACGCTTGGGGTGTTGTCTTCGATCAGCGGCGAGGCGCCGGGGAAGCCATTTCTGCGACAAGACTGCGATGGCGGCCGTATCTGACGCCGTCGGCAAAGGCGAGCCTGGCTGCAGAGCTTTCCGTTCAACGAAGCAAACGGATCTGCCACGCTGCGACGGCATCGATTGCGGAGTTGCTGGCGGCACATGTGCCAATCCTTGCCGGGACCGACGCACCGAACCCGGGAATCTGGTATGGCGTGAGCCTTCTGGGCGAGATCGAGCTTTTGAATGCAGCGGGATTGACACCTGCCGAAGCATTGACGGCGGCGACTGCGGCGCCGGCACGCGCCTTTCATCTGGCAGATCGCGGCAGGATCGCGCCTGGGTTGCGAGCTGACCTGCTGCTGGTGAACGGCGATCCGACGACGCGCGTTGCCGACATCGAAAACTTCGTCACGGTGTGGAAGGACGGCGTGGAGGATGACCGTTCCGCCATTGCCGCCGCGGTGAAGAAGGAAGATGCCGAGGCGCAGGCGAGCGCGTCCGCAACGCGCAAAACCCAGCCTTCGCCGGCGGAGCTGGTGAGCGGCTTTGAGGATGGCTCGATGACGTCGAGCTTCGGCGCGGGGTGGATGCCCTCGACCGACCAGATGATGGGCGGCAAGAGTGATGTGTCGTTGAAGGTGGTGGATGGCGGGGCGGCTGGTACGACGAAGGCGCTCGACGGTCACCGGGACCATCTCCGGTGCGACTTCCGTATCCGTGGGCGGGAGCGATGTTCTCGCCGGGGGAGCACCCCTTTGCGCCGGCCAACCTGTCGCAGACACCGGTGCTGGTTTTCTGGGCGAAGGGCGATGGCAAGCCGCATCGCGTCCTCTGCTTTACCACGAGCGGGGGCCGCATTCCGGCGATGGTGCCATTCACTCCGGGCAGCGGAGTGGACAGAGGTGCGCGATTCCGCTCGCACGAATTTCATGGCGAGCGATGGGCACGACGTGCAGGCGTTGCTGTTTGACGGCGGAAGCGCGGCGGTTGGAACAGCGCCGGGGCCATTTCAGTTTGAGATCGATGAAGTGCGGCTGGTGGGCGCAGATGAGGGAGACGAGGGAAACGCAACGGAAGGACAGAGCTGGCTGGTGGCGGGTGACGTGGAGTATCGCTTTCGGGTGTGGGTGATTGCGGCGATCTTTTTTGCGGCCTTCGAGCTTTCCTGGTGGGACCACGTCTCGGCGGCCGCGGGGCTGGCCGGACTGCTGACACGCGGGGGCGGCAATGTGCATACGGTCAAGGCGCTGATCTTTGCACTTGGAGCGGGGGCAACGCTTGGCAGCTGCGGCGCTGCGCACCTGGGCCGCGGCGTATATGCGCAGTGACGTTGTCCACGATCCGCGTGTGCACGATTCGCGGCTGGTGGCCGATGGGCCTTATCGGTATGTGCGCAATCCGCTGTATCTGGGCACGATTCTGATGGCATTCGGCATTGCGTTCGCTGCCAGCCGGAGTGGGTTTGTGGTGTTGCTGGTGGCGATCACATTGTTTCAGTATCGCCTGACGCTGCGCGAAGAACGGGCGCTCAAGGCTACGCAGGGCGAGGGCTATCGCCTTTACCTGGCGGCAGTGCCGCGCTTGCTTCCGAGCCTGCGGCCGCGGGTGGCGGCCGAGCGAGATGCGGCCGAACTGGGGACAGGCGATTGGCGGGGAGCTGTTCATGTGGTCGCTTTGCATTGGCGTATGTGCTGTTCGCGGCAACCGGGAGTGTGCGGTTGTTGATGTGGGGCTGCATCGTGGCAACCGCCGTGGTGTTGCTGATGCGGCAGGTGATGCGGGCGGCGCGAAAAAGTGGCACAATACGATGCACGACAGAAAGGTGATGGATACGGACAGCGGAAGACGCGGGGCCGATGCAGAAGAGCGGGAGTTGACGGAGCGGATTGCGCTGATCGAATCGATGATGCAGGAGGGGCGGAAGTCCACCGAGGAATGGGGCTGGAACTTCCTGCTGTGGGGTATTGCGTATTTTGTGGCGGTGGCGTGGTCGAGCTATCTGCCCATGCGGGCGGGCGGTGGCTGGCATGGCCCATCACGATGATCTTTGCGGTCGCTGCTGACGGTAGGGATTGCGCGCAGGCGAACGCAGAACAAGCCGCGGACGGAGAAGAGCCGCGCGTCTGCAGGCGATCTGGACGGCGATGGGCTGCGGCATTTTTGTGTTTGCGTTCCCGGTCGCTTTCAGCGGGCACTACCAGGCGCACTCGTTTATGGCGGCAATTGAGGTGATGCTGGGCATCGCGCATGTGGCTTCGGGCAGCTTCCTGCGCTGGACGGCGCAGATTGTGGTGGGGGTGCTGTGGTGGGTGGCGGCGATTGCGAGCTGCTTTGTCGCAGGCAATGGCGTGGCGTATGTCTTCCTGGCGCGACGTTGGTGTGCAACATCGGCTTTGGGATTTACCTGATGATCCGGGAGAGCCGGGACAAGGCGCGGGCGCGAACGGGCGAGGTGCAGCATGCCTGAGCTGCCGGATCTGGATCCGGTAGTGCACGGGAAGATGCGGCTGGCGGTGCTGTCGCTGCTCTCCGGCGTGGATGAGGCGGAGTTTACCTGGCTGCGGGAGAAGACCGGATCGACCGACGGGAACCTGGGCGCGCACCTGCTGAAGCTGGAAGAGGCTGGCTATGTGGGGGTGGAGAAGAAGTTTGTTGCTCGGAAGCCGGTGACGCTCTACCGCATGACCGAGGCGGGACGGGCGGCGCTGGAGCGGTATATCGCATCGTTGAAGGAGCTGCTGGGGGCGGCGCTTACCTGACGCGGGCGAGGAAAAATTTCGATTCGGCAACCTTTCCTCGGGTCCGGACCTCCTATTTCGCAAGTACAGAGGCTACTTCCAGCAGCAAGACCCATCCTCGCAGTGTCAACCTCGTTGTCGAGGGCGCGCCCTCATCCATCAGCTAATCTGACATCCCATCCAAGCCTCTTGAGCGGGCCCGCCGGAAAGCGGGCCCATGCGCTCATTGTATTCGTGCTGCTGCATTCGTCCGGGAACACAAGACGAAACCCTCTAGAATCGAATGGCATGCGCTATTGGGGAAAGAGAGATGCGGCTGAGGCGGTGGGCGCCGTGGACGACCTGCTGGCGGGGGTTGGGCTGGCGCATGGGCGGCGGCTGATCCGTCGGCGACACGCCGCGCTATCAGCGGCAGGAGCCGAACGACTGGTGGAGACCCCGGCGACGGAGCTGGCGGTGCATCGCGATGGCGCCGTGGAGGTGCTGGCGGCGCCGCGCTGGCAGAAGACGCATGTTCCGCATGCTTTCAGTACGCGGCGGGGCGGGGTTTGACCGCTTATCGTCGTGAACAGGGCCGGCGAGGAGAGCGCGGCCGGCGAGATGAATTTGGGTCTGACAGAGGCGGACGAGCGAGCGAATGTCGCTCGAGAATCGCCGGCTGCTGCTGGCCGCGGCCGGGGGGGAGGGCCGGGCGCTGGTGACGCTGAAGCAGATCCACTCCAATTTGACGCGGCGGGTGACGCGGGCGGATGCCGACCGGGTGATGCGCGGGGATGGGCTGATGACGGACGATCCGGAGGTGATGCTGGGCATCCAGACGGCGGATTGCGTGCCCGTGCTGGTCCGGGACAGGCGGACGAATGCGGTGGCCGCGTTCCATGCCGGATGGCGGGGGACGTTGAAGCGGATCGTGGAGGGCGGGATCGGGAAGATGCGGCTGGAGTTCGGCAGCCGTCCGGAGGATCTGGAGGCGGCGATTGGCCCGGCGATCGGGGCTTGTTGTTACGCGGTGGGCGAAGAGGTGCGGAGCGAGTTCCTCTCGCAGTTCAGCTACGCGCCGGAGCTGTTCTCCGAGGTCTACGACTCGGACCCGGTGAAGGAGAAGTATCCGCTGCTGTTTCTCACCGCGCGAGCACCGGGGCACAGCAATATGGGGCCGAATCTGCACCTGGACCTGATCGAGGCGAATCGTCGGCAGTTGCTGGATGCGGGGTTACGCGCGGAGCGGATTGCGACCGCTTACCGCTGTACGAACTGCGAGCCGGAGATGTTCTTTTCGTACCGGGCGGAGCATGGGTTTTGCGGGCGGATGATGAGCGTTATAGGGGCTGGTTAGTCCGGGAGCCGTCCAGGCTGACGCGATTGCAGCTGATCCGCTCCCTGCGGTCGGTCGGGATGACGATTCGGGCGCGTGACGCGGGTTTCGATACGTCTGCGGCGCTTCGCTCAGGCGACAACCGAATCCGACTGAGTGATTCTTTGGCCCCGACGCTTCGCCTTTGGGGTTGACCAGATCGCGCAACTCTTTGCTGGGCTTGAAGTAGGGGACGCGCTTGGCGGGGACTTCGACCTTGTCTCCGGTTTTGGGGTTGCGGCCGGTGCGGGGCTTGCGCTGGCGGATGCGGAAGCTGCCAAAGCCGCGGATCTCGATTTTGTCGCCGGCTTGCAATGCCTGAATCACAGCGTCAAAGACGGTGTCGACGACGACTTCGCCGTCGCGGCGGGTCAAATCTCCAATTTGTGTGACTTCTTCAACGAGATCGGCTTTGGTCATTTTGCTGGCGGCTCCAGAAAGTTCACACCGGTTTCACGTAACAAATGCTGCAACCCCAATGATAGATGCGGGATAGGGGCTTCCGTACGACAGAAAATTCGAACCATCACGATTTGTGATGCGGCATATCTTATGATGAATATTCAGAGATTCCACTGCTCCGACGCACGCGTGTGCAGGGCCGGCTTCCCGGAATATTATGAAAAAAGAGTCGCGCCTGGAGGCCCACAGTTTTGAACCATCCCCGGTACAGCATTGTTATCCCTGCGTATAACGAGACGGCCCGCATTGAACGTGCGCTGTGCTCGGTGAGCGGCTGCATACGGTCGCGCGGGTGGGATGCCGAGGTGCTGGTGGTGGACGACGGCTCGACCGACGATACCGCCGCGCTGGTGGAAGTCGTGGGCACGAGAGCACCCGGAGGTGCGGCTGATCCGCAACGGGCGCAACCGGGGGAAGGGTTACAGCGTGCGCAACGGCATGCTGCGGGCGGCGGGCGAGGTGGTGATGTTCACCGATGCGGACCTGTCGTCTCCCATTGAAGAAGCGGAGCAGCTCTTTGCCGCGATTGACGCGGGCGCGGATATCGCGATTGGGTCGCGGTGGCTGATTGGGCGGCGGATCGTGCACAAGCAGCCGCTCTACCGGCGGGTCTTCGGGCGATGTTTCAACGCGCTGACGCGGACCATCATGCGACTGCCCTTCGCGGATACGCAGTGCGGCTTCAAGGCCTTCCGGCACGAGGCGGCGCAACTGGTTTTTGGTTTACAGCGGATTGAGCGCTGGGGATTCGATCCGGAGATTTTGTTCATCGCGATCAAGCGCGGCATGCGGATTGCCGAGGTGCCGGTGACCTGGGGACACGATGAACGTAGCCGTATCAGTTACCTGCGAGACGGGATGCAGATGCTGATCGAGCTGGTTTATGCGATGGAGCGCATTGCGGGGGCGCTACCGGCGGAGCCGGTCGAGATGATGCGCGGAGCTGCGGCCGGTGGCAACGCAGAAGTGAGCCGGTCGATTAGATCGTTGGAACTTCTGCACCTCTGGTCGAGCGGATGGGGCTCATTGAGCGATGCCTGATGCGATGCGGCCGGCTTGGGTCAGATCTCTCCCTTCGCTACGCTCGGTGATGGGGAATCCTGGGTAGTTAGGTGCAGGCTTCCGTCAGGCGATGGCGGCTGCGACGCGTTTCAGGATGCGATGGAGTGCGGCGTCCTGTAGGGCAGAACAGATGCAGAGGTGACCGGGCGCTGGATGCGCGGGCTGAGGCGCACGGTGCGGTCTTCCACCTGTTCGAGGAAATAGGATTCGCTGCAGACACCACAGAGCCAGAAGTGTTCCATGCGACGCGCAGTCCGTTCGCTATTTCCCGATGCCGGCCGGGTTACGTCGAAAACGTAGACACGCCCCTCGCGGAGGTAATGGAGCGGCTTGCAGCATTGTGGATTCGCGCAATGGTTGACCATGGGGGGACCCTTCGTCGGAAGATACGGTTTCCCGTGTTCCGCGGTTTACTTACTGAGGTGTAGTCGCAATGCACGCCGGGAGAGAAGTGCGCGCCGGTTATCGCTGGCCTTGTGCGCTACAGGAATAGGATGCTCCTAAATGCCAGTTGTCTGCAGAAATCGTAGTTAGCGTGCACGTTCGGCACTTCAGCGATGACTGTAAGCGCAATGCAATTTCAGCCAATGCTTTTTGCATAGAAGGGTGACCTGTGCGAGGATCACGGGTTGGCTCGGAGTCTCTATTGGTGATTTCAACTGGCCCCATCGCAGCGCGGCGTTTGTTCACGGAAAAGCCGCGCGATCTTACGGGGTTTTGGTAGAGACCACAGAGAATCCGTTCCGGCGCCCATCCAACTATGCCCTTCCTGCGCAGCACATTCATTGCACTGTCACGCAACCGGTCGATTCGCCGCTTCTCCGAGGGCTCTACGATGGGCCGCCGCCTCTCCTCGCGCTTTGTCGCGGGCATGCACACGGACGACGCGCTGCGTGCCGCCGCGGCGCTGAACAGCCAGGGCATCTCGGTGACCCTGGATAGTCTGGGAGAAAACGTTCACTCGCCTGATGAAGCGTTTCGATCGGCGGCGATCTATCACGAACTGCTGGACGCGATCCGGCTGCAGCACCTGGACGCGAACGTGAGCGTGAAGCTGACGCAGATGGGGATGGACCTGGACCCGCTGCTGGCGGAGCGGATCGTTCGCGAGATGACCGAGCACGCGCGGGAGACGGGCAGTTTTGTGCGCGTGGACATGGAGGGCTCGGAGTACACGCAGGCGACGATCGACATGGTGCGGCGCATCCACGCTGAGCCGGGGAACGCGGGCTACGTCGGGATCGTGATCCAGGCCTACCTCTATCGCAGCCAGGCGGACATTGGGCTGCTGCTGAAGGACGGGATTCGCATCCGGCTGTGCAAGGGGGCGTATCAGGAGCCGGAGGACAAGGCGTTTCCCGCGAAGGCGCAGGTCGATGAGAACTTTGTCCGGCTGGCGGAGATTCTGGTGGACAGCGGAGATCTTTCACGGCATTGCAACGCACGACGAAAAGATGGTGGAGGCGACGCGCGCCTTCGTGAAGAAGCAGGGAATACCGCCGTCGGCCTTCGAGTTTCAGATGCTGTACGGGGTGCGCCGCGATCTGCAGCGGGCGCTGGTGGGAGAGGGCTACCGGGTGCGGGTGTATGTGCCGTTCGGTACGGAGTGGTATCCGTACTTCATGCGCCGGCTGGCGGAGCGACCGGCGAATGTGATCTTCCTGGCGAAGAATATCTTGAAGAGCTGAGAGTCAGCGGAAGATATTGGACTTCGACCGCAAGTGCTAGACTCCCGCAATAGCTTTGGCCCGAGGGGGAAGCGTTGGGGACTCGGGACGACACCAGTCAGATCTGGCACTTTGGCGTTTTTGAGGTTTGCGCGCGTGATCTTGCGCTGCGTCGCAACGGCGCATCGGTGCGCATCCGCGAGCAGCCGTTCCGGTTGCTTGTCCATCTGCTGGAGCACTGGGGCCAAATCGTCAGCCGCGAAGATCTGCGACGTGCGTTGTGGAGTGCCGATACCTTTGTCGACTACGAACACAGCCTGAATACGGCGATGATGAAGCTGCGAGACGCGCTCGGCGACGTGGCCGAAGCCCCAATCTATATAGAAACCATTCCCAAGCGCGGGTATCGCTTCATCGCGCCTGTGAGTCATCCGGCGGATGTGGGAAGCGGAGCGGGTGACGCCAATCTCAACCGGCCGGCCCGGGTCGAACCGGTTCAGGCTTCCCGAACAGAGGCAGCAGCCAGCGAAGCCGAAGAAACCATGTCCTCGAAGGCGCGCGCCGAGGAGGGTTTTTGGATTGCGGTGTTGCCGTTCAAGGCGAGCGGCAGCGACGCTCATCTTGCAAACTGGGCTGAAGGTCTCACGGAGGAGATCGTCACCGGCCTTTCGCGATTCTCCTATCTTCGGGTGATCGCAGCCGCGTCTACTTCTCGATATGCGGGCCAGTCGCTCGATGTGCGAACCGTGGGCGATGAGGTTGGTGCGCGCTATGTGATGGAGGGCAGCCTTCGCCAAGCGGGCGAGCGGGTGCGCCTGGCGGCGCAACTGGTCGATTGCAAATCCGGAGCGCATCTGTGGGCGGAGACCTATGAGCGGACGTTCTCTCCACAGGCAGAGCTTGAACTTCTGGACGGAGTCGTTCCGCAGATCGTATCGACCATTGCGGACACCCATGGGGTTTTGCCGCGGAGCATGAGCGAAGCGCTGCGGAGCAGGGATATCGCTACGCTGAGCCCTTACGAAGCGGTGCTTCGCGGCTTTGCATATTTCCAGCGCATAAGTGCGACAGAGCATTTTTCCGTGCGAGCGGCACTGGAACATGCCGTCGAGCGGGCCGCGTCCTATGCGGACGCGTGGGCAATGGTATCGCTGGTCTACAAAGAGGAATTTACGCACGGGTTCAACCTCCGGCCCGACCCGCTGGATCGCGCACTGATGGCTGCCCACCGTGCGCTTGAGATCGCACCCTCGAATCACCTCGCACATCACGCGCTGGCCGCCACCGAGTTCTTCCGCAAGGAAGATCAGAGCTTTCGCATCGCGGCGACGCGGGCCATCGATCGGAATCCGATGGATGGCTTTACGTTGGCATACCTGGGTTTTCTGATCGCCTACAGCGGCGACTGGGAGCGCGGCGGCGAGTTGTCCCGACGGGCGCGCGGGCTGAATCCCATCATCCAGGCTGGTACTGGTTCGTTCCCTGCCTGGATGCCTATCGGAATGGCGACTACACTGCGGCGCGGGAGTTTGCGCTCAGAGTAAATATGCCGGCCTTCTGGCGAACCAACTTGGCGATTGCAGCGGCTTCCGGGCAACTGGGGGAGCACTCGGCTGCGAGCAGCGCGCTGCATACACTGCTGCAGCAGCGACCGGACATTGCCCAGGCGCCGCGTGAGGCGTTGTCACTCTGGTGGCAACCGGAGCTGGTCGAGCAACTCATCGACGGGCTCACGAAGGCCGGGCTCTCCGACACCGGGAGATAAGGCTGGCATTCGGTCGGCCCGCGCGCCTTCGGTGACGATCTACTCATGGAATCCGCGGAAGCATACTGCGTAGCAAAGCTTCTATTCTCAGCCGCTTGGGCGGAGATACGCGCTCTATCCCGGAATTATCTCCGGTGCATGGCACATGGAGCGGCAGGGGCGAGTTTACGGAGCATCGCAAGCGGGCACCGGCTAGCAGAAATGCTTTATGGGGGCCGCAAAGGAAAGGAAACTTCGATGACACGTCGCTCCGCAATCCTCGCCAACCTGCTGCTGAGTCTTTCCATGGTTACTTGCCTGCTGGGAGCAGCACCCAGCGCCTCGGCACAAACCACAATGCAGGTTACGATTCCGTTTGATTTTTCGATCGGCAACCATCATCTGGCTGGAGGTTCGTACTCAGTTGAAAGAATCTCCGACTGCTTCGTCCGGGTTCGCAACACCAAGACAAGCGATAGCCGGGTCCTGGTGGTGCGTAAGGAAAGCGGGTCCGCCGCTGAGGCCCCAGCGCATCTTGTCTTTCAGCGCGAAGGAAGGGCAATCTACCTGACGCAAGCCTGGTTTACCGGAGCCGACGAATACGTCGGGACGGCGAAGCTGCCCAAGCGGGACGTGGAATATGCGAACACGGCTGCGCAGGTCTCACACATTGAAGTGGCTTCTGCACGCTAGAAGGCAAATGCCGACAACGACGGGCCCCTCTCAGTCATGGGAGGGGCCCTTTCATGCTATGCGCGATGGCGATTGCTCAGTTCCGGTTTGGCGTGCGCGCGGTGACCAGGAGATATAACGCCGGGCAAAGCAGCAGCCAGTTGTAGATCCACAACGCGCTGTTGATCCATGCCGAGAGCATCAGCACCGCGATGGTGGCACTGAAAAGGAATGCGGTGGCCGGCCGGAGCTGGATGGTGCGCACGCCCTGACGGACTCCCCGGACGGCGGGCAACAGGAAGAGAAACGGAGCGAACCAGGGTACCGCGATCATATTGAGCAGGTGACCGGCGAAAAAGAATGCCAGGAATGCACCGAATGAGGCGTTCAGCCAAAGCGTCCGCGGCGACAGCGATCCCAGCGTGAAGCCGGTCGCCCAGGAGCAGGCGATCAGCAGGAAGATGTGGCAGAGGAGCAGCGCGAATCCCTCGTGCCCGGTGGGCGCCCAGTGGCTCATTTTGAAGCCCATAAGCCGGTCAGACGTACATGTAACCGACATGGATACAGCCATGAGGAGCACAGTGCAGGGCACGCCGAAGATGAAGACGGATAGCCATGGCCGCCAGCTCTTCCAAAGCAGTGCCTGCCGGCGAAGGACGAGACCGAGGATCCCGACGAGCGCTCGCGATGCACTTTCGCCGGTTTCGATGGAATCTCCGAGGACGGCCTCACGCTCATTGCGATCCAACGGACGGGCCGCAAACTCCAACAAGGACCATGCAGGGGATGTCATGAGAGTCTCTCAGTCCGGCTTACGGCCCAGGATGCGCCGCTCGAGACACGCAGCATGGTGTCATAGAACTCTTTTGCGGCGCGCATGCCTTTGCCGGTGACGCGCACCATGCGCTTGGCGCGGCCGCCGCGCTCGGGCGTCGCTTCGCCCATCCAGGTGGTGATCAGGCCTTTTCCTTCGAGGCGCTCGATGGTTGTGTAGAGGGCGCCGATGGAGCACTTGCGCTCGGCGACCTCCTCGATGCCTTCGCGAATGGCCGCGCCGTAGGCGTTCTCCCCAAGGCGGGCGGCAGTGGTGATGAGCAGGTATTCGAATTCACCCAGCATAATTAGAAATACATTGTGGTACTAATGCGGAGTGCCTGTCAACTAGGCACTGAGGAGGTCGGTCCGCTCGCCGGGGATCACATCAAGAAGCGTGATGCCGTCGAAGGTGTGCTTCCAGTGGACGGTGAGGAAGGCGGAGGGCTGCTGGTTGAGATAAAGGTCCTGACGCAGAAGGCACCAGAGGGGGAGCGGTTTGCCGCCGGGCGTGGAGGGGTCCGGATTTTCGGGGTTGTAGCCGAAAGCCTGGATGTCGCTGACGATGCCGCGGTCGATGGCGAGAAGCTTTTCGAAGGGTGGGCGGGGATCGAGGCGGCTGTCGTGATCGATGGTAAGGACGCGCTCCCGCAAATTGAGCGGCATGCGCCCATGATGACGTGAACGGAAACGGTAGTGCGCGATGGCGAGCGAGCCCGAAAAGCGCTGGAGGCAGTTCGGATCTTCGGCTCCGTTTGCGGAGAGGCAGAAGGCGTGATGATTGAGGAAATCGCGGAAGCGAAGGCTGCGCACTTCAGAATTGCCGAAGTATTCGATGCTCATCTGCACTTCGCATTCGGGGGTTGTGAAGCGGTATACGGTTTCGGCCTCTTTCTGCGACTGCGACGCCAACGCTTTGCCGGCGACGCCGAGGATTGCCAGGGACCAGAGGAAGGAGCGGCGGCCTGGAAGGAATGGTGTTGAGGGGCTGGCTGCATTGGGTGAGTCCCTATTAGAACTACAATGTAGTAGTAATAGGGCGAGACTGTCAATGCAGATGGGTTGTGTCGCAGGGAGAGGGTGTTGAGTTGTGGAGTATGCGGGGCAAGTCACCTTCGCGGAACTGCCCCATCTCGAAAGATGGGGCAGCCGGGTTTCGGTGATCTACTTCAGGCCGTAGACGTCGATTTCGCCTTTGGGATTGCTGACCGTGTGAGGTCGGTTGCAGTGGAGATGTAGACCTTGCCGTTAGCGACGACCGGCGAACTGAATTTGATGCCGTAGCCAGGCTTGTCGCTGGAGATCTGGCCGCTGTCGTATAGCTCCTTGGCTGCTGAGATTCGTGCGTCGTAAGCGCGCAGGGTGGCTTTGGTTGGTGCGCGGGGTCCCGAGCGGCTGGCCTTCGTCGATCATCCACACGATTCCATCGTGAGGTTCCGTTGGCGGAGATGAAGGGCGTGGTGCCGCGAGTGTTTTCCTGAATGTAGGGCGAGGAGCTTCCCTGGCGTCAAAGGCTGTAGGTGCCGGAAGCATAGCCGAAGCGACGCACGCCGGCCGGGGCGTTGGCTGCGGTCGGAGTAGCGCCGAGATAGATCGATCCGTTGAAATATGCAGCGGTGCCGAAGATTTCGTAGGAATTGATCGTGGCGGTGTGATTGCCGGAACTGTCGGCGCAGCTGCGGAGTAGGGGCTCATCACATTCTGTTCGACGTAATGGTTTGCGCGGCTCCGGTGTCGTTGGTCGTTCTCCTGCCCGAGGTTGGCCGTGTTCACCAGATAGAGCTTGCCCATCTTGCCGCCACCGATGATCTGGCTGGAGCCGGGAATCATCATGATGCCGCCCGCCGCCAGGTCGGAGTCCTCGCAGTTCATGTAGGCGTAGTCCTGCGGGGTGAAGTAGTCTGCGACTTGATTGCCCTTCAGCTGGCGCGAGGTTCGGGCGGAACTTCAGGATCGAATCGCTATAAGATCCTTGAGTTGGACTCCATGGGCCATTGCCGGTGGAGATGTAGATGTTTCCGGCGCTGTCCGCGACCGGGCCGCCGCTGCCCATCCAGACGCCGCCTGCGCCGCCGTAGGTGCCTTCGCCATCGATGTTGGGGCTGGAGTTGAAGACGCCGGTCTGCGCGAGAGATGCGGCGTTGTAAGACAAGAGCCATCCACTGTGGCAGCTACCGACACCGATATAGAGCGTGCCCTGCGACAGCAGGAGCGCTGCCCTTTGGACGCAGCCAGCAGGCAAGGACACAACGCCGTTGACATTGGTGGAGTTGGTTCCCGGAACCGAGGCTGTATGGTGACCGGGCCGCCGAACTTTCTGCGCGCCGGTGGTGATATCGAGCGCATTCAGCCGGTAGCTGGCGCCGCTCTTGAAGATTTCTGTGCGGAGACGACGTAGATGGTGTTGGTCGATGGATCGATGACCGGCGTGGATGTGATGCCCTGAACGGCGAACATGGCGCCGGTGAGGGGCTTTCTTCGGACTGCAACAGAGATATCTGCCACAGCGGAGTTCCGGCTCCGGGTTCGGCGTCGAAGGCGTAGACGCTGTCGTTCTCGGTCGCTACATAGAGCACGTTGTGCATGCTGCCGTTGATGGTGATGTTCGACATGAGCAGCGGCTCGGCATAGGCGTAGCCGTCGACCGGTAAGAGAAGAGCTTGCCGAAGGTATGGGGACGCGACGTTGGTGGGAGTGAGCGTCGTCTCGTTTGGATTGAGTCCGCTGCGGTTGTTGTCGACGTGCCAGGTGGGGATATTGACGCCGGTGTTGGCGGGTATGGTCACGGTGACGGTCGCACTGCCGGATGCTCCGTTGAGTGTGGCCTTGATGGTGGTGGAGCCGGCTGCAACAGCCGGTAGCCAGGCCGGTGGCGCTGACGGTTGCGACGGCTGTATTGGAGGACTCCAGGTTGCGGTGGAGGTTATGTCAGCGGTCGATCCTGTCGCTGTAGGTCGCGGTCGCGGTGAACTGCTGGGTCGCTCCCACGGCGAACGACGGGGATGGGGCGTGACGGCGATGGAGGTGATGCCGGTAACGGCGAGCGTGGCGTTGCCGGTCATGCCGTTGAACGAAGCGGTGATGGTGGTGGAGCCGGCGGAGACGGCGGTGGCGAGGCCTGCGCTACTGATGGTGGCCACGGCTGTTGTGGAGGAACTCCAGGTGGCGGTTGCGGTGATGTCTTGTGTGGAGCCGTCGCTGTAGGTGGCGGTAGCGGTGAACTGCTGTGTCGATCCCACGGCGATGCTGGCCGCAGCGGCCGAGACAGAGACGGAGACGAGGGGCGGCGCGGCTACCTGTACAGTGAGGGCGGCGCTGCCACTGATGCCGTTCAGCGTGGCGGTGATGGTGGATGAGCCGGTGTGACCGCGGTCACGAGACCGGCGGCGTTGACGGTTGCAACCGTGGCGCTCGAGCTTGTCCAGGCTACCGTCGCAGATACGTTGGCGGTGGATTTGTCGCTGTAGGTTGCTTTCGCGATGAACTGCTGCGTGGCGCCGACGGCGATGTTGGAGGTGGCCGGGGAGACGGCGATAGATGTCAGGGTTGGCGCGGGCACGGTGAGGGTGGTTGTTCCGCTGACGCCATCCAGGGAGGCGGTGACGGTGGTCGAACCGGGGGCGACTGCCGTAGCCATGCCGGCGGCGGTGATGGTGGCCACCTTGGCGTTTTCGTCTGTCCAGGCCGCCGACTTGGTAACGTCGGCTGTCGAGCCATCGCTATAGGTCGCGGTGGCGCTGAACTGTTCCGTGGCTCCCACTCAGATTTACCTGCGCAGCCGAGGCGGCGATGGATTTGAGTACCTTCTGTGGAGTGCCGCCTCCGGGGGCCGACGAAGAGCCTCCGCAGCCGGCGACTCCAGCAAGCAGGGAAACGGTGAGCGTGAGAACAAGCGAACGAAAATAGTTCGCACAACCAGAGCGGCGAAGGCTCATTGGACCCCCAAGGCGGCGAAAGGTCACCGATGGCCTGAGAGTGACGGGCCTCCAGGCCTCCATGTTTTTCTGGAGACTCGAACAGGCTCTTCCGCCGGGAGGCGGTGACCAGCAATTGGGGGGACTACCAGTAAGAACCAAGGCAAAATGTAACTATGACAGAAGGAATTCTTATCTATTTTCTTATCTCGTTCCCAGTTTGTAGCACAAGTTTGTTCGTGAGTTAGTTTAGTGATAAGTAAGCCCGGAAGGGTTATGAAAAAAGCGGAATGCCAATTACCTAGCTGGTTACCGGCCGGGAAAAGAGGGCTGGAGGAGTTACTGCCGGCGGCGAAATCAAGAAATTGCCAGACGAGATATGGAGAAATCCAGTTGTTTTTGTTTGCAGTGCAGGCGGAGAGCAGATCTACCGGCGACAGCCCGCCCAGTTGACCGGGAGGGTCTTTATCGCGGCTGGTAGGGTTCGACGGAGAGCAGGTTATTGAGGACCTGGCGCTCGTGGTCGCTGTACATGGAGCGATAGGCGGGAGAGTTGAGCACTTGCTGCGCGCTCGCGGGCGGCATGTCGCGCAGCACGCGGAATGCGCCGCGCACCTGCTGTTTGCGCTCGGGGTCCATGTCGCGGAGCTCCTGCGCTGAATTGCGGACGGCCTGACGGTGCTCCGGGCCGAGCCGTTCCATGTTCTCGATGCGGCCGAGCGTGCGCTGGCGCTGCTCGGGCGGCATGGCGTCCAGCTGATGGAGGCGATCGATGAGCCGCTGCTGCTGCTGCTGCGGCAGACGGTTGAATCCCTGCTCGCGGCGAAGTGAGTTTTCCTGGCCAGAGAAGGACTCACCCTGATGGCTCTGCAGCCAGGTGCCGAGGTGCGGCCCGCGTCACGTTCCGGGTGGCGGCGCGCCATAGGGGCGCGGCACAGGGTACAGGCCGCCGGGTCATAGCGGGCGGCCGGACCGGGAGGAACGGGCGCGGGCGTGAAGCGGTTGGGTGCGCCGGGGTAGGGACGCGGCGCGTAGCCGGGCGGGGCGCCGCGATAGGCAGGTCCACCTAGGAGGGTCCGCCGTTGCCGGACGGGAGGCTGCATGGCGGATGCGGAGCAGACATGTGCGGTGCGACTTGTGAGGCGCGGACGGATGCGAACCAGGCCGCCCCGTGTTGCGCGTAGGCGGGAGAAGCGCGGCGGTGCGAGAGCGAGCTCAGGAGAAGAGCGGCGCGCGGCGCGCGAAACAATGCGCCGGAGACACGGCGCGGCGCCCGGGCGCAGCGAGTGCGGCCGGCCGTGCTCTTGTCGTGTTCGCCCCCGTACCCAGGCATGGAAGTCCGTCTTTCTGATTCAAGGAACGAGGCTTTGCCGCGTCCCATACTTTCCGGGCAGCGCCCTTCCGGCGGCGCGCTCCGCTTTAGTTCGTCGATGGATTGCCGGAGTCGTCATCCAGATCCGCATCCAGCGAGTTCAACTGCTGATAGACCTGCGCATTGCCATCCAGCAACTGCAGATCGTGGACGGTAGCGGATTCCTGCGGAGCGGGCGGCGGTGCGCCATGCTGCACCCAGACTGCCGTGCCACCGCCCATCATCAGCAGCAGCGCAAACGCGCCGGCAGCCATGGGACGAAGCTGCAGTTCGATCCGTAGAGCAGCCGCGCGCGCATGCGCTTCCCACAGACCGGCCGGCGGGTTGGCTTTTTCCTCGCGCAGGCGCGCGGCGAGCCGGGTATCGAAATACGGCGCCGGCTCCGGCGCTTCCCAGGCGTCCATCGCCTGCATGGTCGCCTGCAACTCACGCAGTTCCCTGCTGCAATCCGCGCAGGCAGCGACGTGCTCGCGGGCGGCGGGCGAAGCGGCTGCGGGATCGAGCAGCAGGTCTGCGAGTTGCTCCTGAGCCAGGTGCGTCTTGGTCGCTTTTCAAGTTCATGGTGCTACTTCCTTGCTTCGATGCTGGTGTAGGCTGGGGAGTTGAGCATCAGATGAACTCCTTGAGCCGCTCGCGCAATGTCTGATAGGCGCGGAAGAGCAGCGACTTGGTCGCCGATTCGCTGAGCTTCAAGACGGCGCCTATCTGTTTGTAATCCAGGTCCTGATATTTGTGCATCAGGACGGCGGTGCGCTGCCGCTCGGGCAGCGCCATCACGTGCTTGCGGATGGCGGCGAGCCGCGCTTCCCGCAACATATTCTGCTCCACTGTCGGGGTGGAGTCGGCCACATCCGGGCTGATGCCGGTTTCGGGATCGGGCTGATCCAGATAGACGGCCTGGGCCCCGCGTTCGTGGCGCGTATCCCGCGCATGATTCACACCCAGATTGGTCGCGATGCGATAGAGCCAGGTGCTGAACTTGGCCTCCGCGCGATAGCTGGCGCGGGCGCGATAGACGCGGAGGAAGACCTCCTGCGCGAGCTCTTCGGCGATGGCCTGGTTGTGGACCATGCGAAACATGTAATGCACCATCTGCCGCCGGTATTTTTCTACCAGCAGGCCAAACCCGGCTTCGTCTCCGGCTGCGACGCGGAGCATGATCTCGGCATCGGAGAGCTGGCTCCATCCGCCCGGAGCCAGGGTCGCGGCATCCGAGACACCGGCCTTCCCGGGATACCGGCATGCGATTGGGGATGGACCGCAGCGGTAGCCATGTCTTCCTTAACACTGTCTTCAGCAAAACGTTGCGCATCCTCAAGGTCCTCATCGGCATCGGGGGCAGGGGCTGGGTCCGGGTCGTCCGGATCTGCTGGAAGTGACTCATTTTCCGGCGCTTCCAGTTCTTCGAAGGAACCGTCCTGGGCGTCGTGAGGGTCAGAAGCCGTATCTCTGGCGCGAGGCCGGGCATCCTCAGGACGGTCTGACGGGCGAAACGGCATGAACTACCGCATTTTAGATGGCCGAGGGACTCGCCGGCAGCGCAGGCGATGCGCGGATTGCGGTGGGAGGACCGGACGATGATAAAGTGAGGGAGTCCTGCGGCGATCGGGGCGCATAACTCAGCGGTAGAGTGCCACCTTCACACGGTGGAAGTCGTAGGTTCGAATCCTGCTGCGCCCACCATTGAATCAACAACTTATGAGTTCCGCAATTCGGAGCGTTGCCGGCTTTTGACCGCAAACGCCCAGGGCGGCTTGTGGCCGATCTGAGCGTTGCCTCGCGCTGGAATTGCGGCCGCTTTATTTGCTTGCCGTCTTATTTGTCTGCCATTGGGGAAGTCACCTGCTGGTATCCGGCTGGTATCGCGAAGGCGGTCAGATCGGCTGGAGCTGTTGAGAAATTCGCGACCTCCGTCTGGCTTTCCATCAGCACGCCGGCAGTCGCGGAATTGGCGGAATTGTCTGACGCTGCGGGCGCGGCTTTCGGCGGGTTTGCGGGCTTGTGCCGCATCAATGCACCCATGCTGGAGCCGCCGAGCGCGCGGCCAAAAGTGCCGAGCTTGCCGATCTGGCTGTCTGCTTCCTGCACGCCGGTGTCGGTTGCGACCTCTTTGGTTATGGTTCCGGCGCCGGGGCCGTTGCCCTGGCTGTGAGCCAGTGGCGCGACGGAGGGAGCAGGCAGCGGCTGTCCATCCGCCGAGACCCCGACTCGCGTGACCTGCAGGACGGGGAAGCCGTCCATGGCGGCGGCTTCCTTTTTCAGCTCAGCCATGGCCTGGGCGCCGCCGGGCTGCGCGGAGAGAAGTCCGGACATCGGGTTCGCGCTTCCATCTACGGCGAGCTCCTTTGCCATTCGCTGGTTGAAGGCGCGCAGTTCGTCCACGCCGGGCACATCGTGCACGAGCCACATCTCGCTGGTCGCCGCCATGCCCACCTTCGTGTTGGAGCCGTCATTCGCGTTGCTCACCATGGTGATGGTGAGAAGAGCTTCCTTTGCATCCTGGCCATCGATGTTTCGGCTGCTGCCGTTGGAGCTGACGTGTGCTGCAAAGGTCATCTGCGGGCCGGATGATGCGGCGGCGGGGCTGTTGGAAGAGCCCTGCTGCTGCTTTGCCTTGGCTGCCGCATTCGCCATGGCCTGCTGCATCTGCTGGAAGGTCATGACGGAATAGGAGTGCTTGTCATGATCGATGAAGGTCATGGTCTGTTGATCGAGATCGATGATCTCGGTGGAGTGCGGATTGGAGCGCACCATGCGGTTGCCGTGGAGCGCGACGGTGGAGGTGACGGGCGCATTCGCCTGCTTGGCCTGCGAGCTGAACGCTCCCGCAAGTTTGAGCATGCCTTGCAGCGAACCACCGGTGATCTGGGTCGTCTCCTGATAACGTACATCCGCGAAGGCGAGCGGCTGCAGAAGCATTCCGCCGATGACGATGGGTAGCCAGGTCGTTTTCATGCTGTTTCTCCTCGGTAAGTGAATCCTGTGTTCATTCGCGCATGAGTTCCATGCGTCGATTCTGTGCGTGGCCTGGAGTCCGTCGTTCACGGGCGAAGTACGGTGGAGTTTGATTGAGCCCGGAGATCGAATATGTCCCCGCTCGTGTTCCGCGGAGAAGTCCGTTTGGGGTAAGCCATCTGTCCCGGCAGCGAACGCTCGGATCCAGTGAATAGTGGTCCTTGCGCGGCGAACGTGACATATGAGGCAGCCGCCGGCATGACAAAGTCAAATGAGTTGAACCTGCACAGACGGCGGCCTTCCTCGTTCAAACGAATTATGAACGGGGATCACCGCGCGAAATGCGGGCATCAGCCGCTACGGACGGGCATACGTACTGCGTGCTATGCTGTCAGCCGTTTCGCTGGCGGATGTTTCACCAGCGGACTGTGATGTTCAATTCTGGGAGCCCAATCATGACACAAAATATCCCCCTCAAGCCGTTCCTCCGCAGCATTCTGCTCGGTGGCGGTTTGCTTACCCTTACGGCTGCGCTGCCAGCGCAGGTCGTTGTGACCGACGGTCCGCAGATCGGGTCTTCTAACCCCGTCACCGCCGATCCTCCGGTCACCACGCCACACACGAAGCCGTGTACCGTTCAGCTGTTCACCAACCTGGCCTTCGCCGACTTCAACACCAAGGACTTTGCTTATGCACCGCCTGCCGACTGCCATGGCCCGTGGGCGAAGGTTGTCTTCTCAGCCGATTTCACCGTCACCGCGGGGCGCCAGTTCGATCGCACGGCGCAATTCCTCATCGGCAACATGAACATCTTCTACGGGACGACGTCGGAGCCGCGGGCTACGCTGAGTCCCTCGTGGCACGTCGAAAGCGACATCACCGATCTGAGCGCCGGCCTGAAAGCTGCGCAGACCGGGCATGCAATTCTGGGCAACTTCGTCGGTGAGTCAGGCGGCGTAGATTACACCGGCATTATCTATGCGAACGCGAAGCTTGACTTTTATCCGGCAGACTTCCGCGATCGCGCGCCGCGGGTGGCGGATGAGGTGGTGCCTCTGCCGACCGCGAGCCTGGGCGCATTCACTTTGAACACGACGGCAGACCAGCTAAGCGAGAGCGTGACGCTGCCGCGGAACACGGAGGAGGCGTATCTCGATGTGTTTGCGCAGAGCCAGTCGGGCGATGAGTTCTGGATGGAGCTGCGTCCCCAGCGATGTTGCCGCCGAGCTTCAAAGCTGCAGCAACACAGCATTCCGCGAAACCGAGATCACTATCGATGGCAAACCAGCCGGTATCGCACCCGTCTATCCGTGGATCTATACGGGGGGCGTCGATCCTTATCTGTGGGAGCCGATTCCCGGCGTGCAGACGCTGAACTTCAAGCCTTTCCGCGTGAACCTGACGCCGTTTGCCGGCGTTCTCTCGGACGGCAACGCTCATACGGTCGGGATCAGCGTCTACAACGCGAACAGCTACTTCCTGGCGACGGCGAACCTGCTGGTGTTCACGGATTCGCGCGCGGAGCATACGAACGGCGGGCTGCTCTATGACACGCTGTCGGCGGCGCCGAGCCCGGTGGTCAGCGAGAAGCTCACCAATTCCAACGGCAACATCGCCGGAACGGTTGGGGTGAGCTCGCACCGGAGCTACAGCATCAGCGGCTGGACGACGACCTCGCACGGCCGCGTGACGACAACTGTTGGCGGCACGGTGCACTTCAGCAATCACCAGAAGTTCACGATCAACGCCAATCAATACATACAGGACATCGCGCAGTCGACGACGATGGACGTTTCGACCACGAGCAGACAGGGCATTTTCTCAACTGTGGACGTGAAGCATTACTCCTACCCGTTCACTCTGGTATACGACCAGGAGAACGCGTCGGACGGGTCCTTAGCGTGCTGAGCACCTCGAACCAGGTCTACCATGTGACTGAAGACAAGTCGCTCGACTTCCTGCCGCTCTTCCACAGCGAAGTTTCCAACCAGGTCTCTTCGACAGACACGCTTCTGTTTAATGCGAGCGGCCCTTTTCCCAGCAACAGTTCCAGCACGCAGACTTACAAGGCCAGCAATACGCTGGGCTACTGCTACGGACGCAAGCTGACCTCCGCCTCAAACAAGCTGACCGCTGTTGACAACGTGAGTTGCCACTAGGGCAGACGCAGCATGACCATTGGAGCCCGCCTTCCGAAGCCGGAGGCGGGCTCCTCTGCGTAACAGGTCGCCCCCGGCTTGCCGTCGATTGCCGCGACCCTTTAGTGTGGAGCGCGTATGCGCGGTTTAGGAATTGCCGCGCGGAGGATATCGGAAAGCATGGCCGAGACGGCAGAAAACCAGCATTTCAGCTCCACCCTGCATGAGACACGGGTATTTCCGCCACCCGCGGATTTCGCGGCGAAGGCGCATGTGAGCGGCATGGCCGCGTACGAGAAGCTGTATCGCCGCTCCATCGAAGACCCGGAGGGATTCTGGGCGGAGATTGCCGGCGAGCTGGACTGGTTCACGCCGTGGACCAAAGTGCTGGACTGGAATCCGCCGCGGGCGAAGTGGTTTGTGGGCGGCAAGCTGAACCTTTGCCACAACTGCGTCGACCGCCACGCGCGGGCGCGCGCCGACAAGACCGCGATCCTGTGGGAGGGCGAGCCGGGCGAGGTCCGCAAGCTGACCTTCCGCGAGCTGCATGGCGAAGTGCAGCGGTTCGCGAATGTGCTGAAGGGGCTGGGCATCAAGAAGGGCGATCGCGTCGCGATCTACATGGGCATGACGCCGGAGCTGGCGATTGCGCTGCTGGCGTGCGCGCGCATTGGCGCGGTGCACTCGGTGATCTTTGGCGGATTCGCGGCGAACGCGCTGGTGGACCGCATCAACGACGCGCAGTGTGTGGCCGTCATTACGCAGGACGGGGCGTATCGTCGCGGCGAACGAAGTGAAGCTGAAGAAGACCGTGGATGAGGCGCTGGGGCAGTGTCCGACCGTGAAGAAGGTGGTCGTCTATCAGCGCACCGGCAGCGACGATGCGAGATGCAGGCGGGGCGCGATCTCTGGTGGCACGAGCTGATGGCGAAGGCCGCGCCGGAATGTCCGGCGGAGCCGCTGGATGCGGAGCATCCGCTCTACATCCTGTATACCTCGGGCACGACGGGAAAGCCGAAGGGGCTTGTGCACACGACCGGCGGCTACGGCGTGGGGACGTACTACACCAGCAAGCTCGTCTTCGATCTGCGCGAAGACGATGTGTACTGGTGCTCCGCGGATATTGGCTGGGTCACCGGCCACTCGTATGTGATCTACGGCATTCTGCAGAACGGCGTGACGACGCTGATGTATGAAGGCGCGCCGAACTCCCGGCGCCGGACCGCTTCTGGAAGATCATCGACGACCATAAGGTCACGGTCTTCTACACGGCGCCCACGGCGATTCGCGCGTTCATCAAGTGGGGCAACGAGCATGCGGAGAAGCACTCGCTGGCATCGCTGCGGCTGCTGGGAACGGTCGGCGAGCCGATCAATCCCGAAGCGTGGATGTGGTACCACGAGATGATCGGCCATGGCCGCTGCCCGATTGTGGATACCTGGTGGCAGACGGAGACGGGCGGCATCATGATTGCGCCGCTACCGGGAGCGGTGCCAACGAAGCCCGGTTCGGCGACGCTGCCGTTGCCGGGAATTGTGCCTGAGGTTGTCACGAGAGACGGCAAGCCGGTTCCGAAAGGGCAGGGCGGGCTGCTGGTCATCCGCAAGCCCGTGGCCCTCGATGGCGCGGACGATCTACGGCGATCCGGAGCGGTACGAGAAGACGTACTGGTCGGAGTTTCCCGGAACGCTATCTTCACCGGCGACGGCGCGCGGCAGGACGAGGATGGCTACTTCTGGCTGATGGGCCGCGTGGACGACGTGATCAACGTGAGCGGACATCGGCTGGGCACGATGGAAGTGGAGAGCGCGCTGGTGGCGCACCGCAAGGTGGCGGAGGCCGCGGTGGTCGGGCGTCCGGATGAGCTGAAGGGGCAGGCGATCTCGGCCTTTGTCACGCTTGAAGGCGGATACAGCCCTCGAAGGAATTGAAAGACGAGCTGCGCGCATGGGTGGCGAAGGAGATTGGCGCGCTGGCGCGGCCGGACGATATTCGCTTTACGGATGCGCTGCCGAAGACGCGCAGCGGCAAGATCATGCGGCGGCTGCTGCGCGAACTGGCGACGGGCGGAGAGATCAAGGGCGATACGACGACGCTGGAAGATCTGCAGGTGATTGCGCGGCTGAAGGAGAATGAAGAGGGCTGATGCGCCGCGCGGACTATTACGAATCCCGAACAAAATGAATCGCAACGTGGGCGCTCCAGTGAAGCGCCGATCCGGGCGAAGCGCAGAAATGCTGAAGGGGCAGATGGACTCTGCCCCTTCGTCTCACTCAGGTGGGCGATCTCTGCCTTCTCAGGCCATACTTTATTGTTGTCCGCCATAAGGTGCGGTGTAGCGTTTATCTTGTTGCCGTCTTTGGATCGCAAGGCGATGAGAAGTTTCGTACTGTCGCGGTTTCACATCGAAGCTGGATGCAGTTTCGACCCGCTATGAAATTTGATGCTGACGAGAAGCCGACTTCTGTGGACTAATCGCGCTGAACTACCGAATAGCCGACGGTCCCTCGGTAGCTGATTGAGCTCCCGTGCCGCAGCAAAACTTATCCTTTGCGAGAAGCGCAATACGAAGAATGACGAACTGCGACCAATGTCAGCGAGCGCTCAGCTGAGTTCTTGCGCGAGTCCGAGGAGAAGCCCTTCAGGCCCGCGGATGTAGCAGAGTCGATACGAGTCCTGATACCGGACTACTTCGCCCACGAGGTGCGCGCCGCGCTTGTGAAGCCTTTCAAGCGTCTCGTCGATGTCGTCCACGGTGAACATGACGCGGAGGTAGCCTAGAGCGTTCACCGGGGCGTTGCGGTGATCCGCGACGACAGGGGGCGTGAGGAAGCGGGAGAGCTCGAGACGGCTGTGGCCATCCGGCGTGCGCATCATGGCAATCTCGACGCGCTGATCGGCGAGTCCGGTGACACGTCCTGCCCATTCTTCTTCGATCGTGGCCTGCCCTTCGAGCTCGAGGCCGAGCTCTCGAAAGAAATCAATTGTCGCTTCGAGGTCATCTACGACGATTCCTACGTTGTCCATCCGCTTGATCGCCATGTGTCGAGTCTACAAGGCGTCGTCTAGATCTTTCTTTCCACCTTGGTACATTGAATTTGCCACACTTCACTTGGAGAATTGGTTTGCCTCCCGATTAGGCGGGAAGTGTATCTTCAACTAGCTCGAATTGGGATGACACCGTACTGAGGTAGGAAACGAATGACGCTCGAATGCATCAATCCCTCCGATCTACCGACCCCTGCAACGTACACTCAAGTTGTTGTCGCGAGCGGCACCAAACTGATCTTTGTTTCGGGCCAGGAGCCCGAAGACGTTCAGGGAAAGCTTGTCGGTCGAGGTGATTTTGCGGTTCAGGCCCACCAGGTCTTCACCAATCTCGGCCGAGCCCTCGCAGCCGCAGGTGCGCTACCGACGCATGTAGCCAAAATTACGGTCTACGTCGTCAATTATCAGCGCGATCTCCACCTACCGATCATCGAAACGGCTCGAATGAGGCTTTTCGGGGATCACAAGGCGGCTGACGTCATTCTGGGCGTCGCGGCCTTATCCCCCGACTATCTGATCGAGGTGGACGCCGTTGCGGTCGTTGATGGCTAAGACTCACTAACGGGAAAACGCGCTTCTCGTAACTCGGCCGTGCGTGGTCGGCGATTCGGAAATCGAACCAGTGAAGAATCAGTCTCGATGAGAGTTTCGTAAGCAGTCTCACCCCGACCGCAGAGCGGGAACCTAGCTCATAGAACGCGGCATGGTGAAGGTGAAGACGCTGCCCTGGCCGAGCTTGGAAGTTACGCTGATGCGTCCGCCGTGCTGCTCCACGATGGCGCGGCAGATGGCGAGGCCGAGGCCGGTGCCGCCCATGGAGCGCGAGTCCGATGCGTCCACCTGCTGGAAGCGCTCGAAGATGATTTCGAGTTTTTCCGGCGGGATGCCGCGTCCGTGATCTTCGACTTCGAAGGTGACTTCGTTTTCGCCGGTGGCGGTTGCGGTGAGGCGCACTTCGCCGCCGGGATTGGAAAACTTCACCGCATTGCTGATCAGGTTGGTCAGCGTTTGCAGCGTGCGGTCGACGTCCACCATGACATCCACCGGCTGCGCATCGATGCGGAAGGTGATGTTGCGGCCTGCAGCGGCGGTGTGCTGCAGGTCCGCGGCGCGGCGAAGCAGATCTACAGCGTTGGCCTTCTCGCGATGCAGCGGCAGGCGGCCGGAGCCGATGCGTTCGAAGTCGAGGATGTCGTTCACCAGGCGGACGAGGCGATCGCAGTTGCCGATGGCGACGTCGAGCATCTGGGCGAGCTTCTCCGGACGCTTCTCGAGCACTCCGCCGGCGATCAGGCCGAGCGCGGCTCGCAAGGAAGTGAGCGGCGTGCGCAGCTCATGGCTTACGGTCGAGATGAACTCGTCCTTCATGCGATCGAGGCGGCGGCGCTCGGAGACATCGGCGAAGGCAACGACGGTGCCGCTGACGATTCCGTCATGCACCAGCTGGCGCGCGACGTATTCCACGGGGAAAGAGGTGCCGTCTTTGCGCCAGAAGACCTCGTTGTCCACGCGCACCGGCTCCTCGGAGTGCAGCGCTCGCTGGATGGGGCAGTCCTCGTAGGGGTAGGGGGCGCCGTCCGCCTTCGAGTGATGGACGAGCTGGTGGGTGTTCTTGCCGATGATCTCGTCCACCTTGTAGCCGAACATGCTGGCGCCGGTGTCGTTGCAGAAGGTGAGATTGCCGAGGATGTCGAGACCCCAGATGCCGTCGCCAACGGAAGCGAGGATCGATTCACGCTGCCGCATGAGCGTGTGCAGCTTGTCTTCGGCGTCGGTCTGCTCGGTGATGTCGATGCCGTGGCTGAGCACGATGGGATCGGTGCCGGGCAGTTGCAGCAGCTTGTTGCGATACGCAACCACGGCGGGCTGGCCATTCGGACGCTTGAAGTAGAACAGTCCTTGATGCTCGTGCTGCTCGTTCAGCGCGCTTACGTACTGCTCGTAGTCGCGCTTGTGATCGTCCGCGATGTAGTCGAAGAGCGGGGTGCCGACGATCTCTTCCGGCGTGTGGCCGAGGATGGCGGCGGCGTGCGCGTTGATCGATTGAATGTTGCCGTCGAGGTCGTGGGTGCAGATGATGCCGAGCGAACCTTCGACGAGGTGGCGATAGCGCGCCTCGCTGGTGCGCAGGCGGTCGAGCTCCTGCCGCTGCTCGGTGACATCGATGCCGGTGGTGATGACGAAGTTGATGTCGCCCTGCGGATCGTTGAGCGAACTGGCTGTCCAGGCGATGCGGCGCGTTCCGCCGTCGCGCGTACGCCAATGCATTTCGTAACTGCCGTCGAGCTTGCCGGCGCGCGCCTGCTCGAACATGCGCATGGCGTGATCGCGCTCTTCGGGCGGGAAGAGTTCTTCGGGAAACGACCGGCCGACAAGCTCGGCAAAGCTGAAGCCGCTGACTGTCTCGCAGGCTCGATTGAAGCGCACGATGCGGCCGGCGGTGTCGAGCACCAGCACGAGCGCGTGAATGGAATCGAGCACCGAGGTGACAAAGTTGCGCTCGACGGTGAGCGCGCGTTCAATGCGCTGGCGCGAACGCACCACGCGGTCCTGCTGATTGGTTTTGGTGTAGAGCTCTAGGCGCGTGATGATCTGGCGGGCGAGAACTTCGAGCGTGCGGCCGTGCTCGCGGGTGAACATGTTCGGCTCGGGCGAGCAGACGGCAAGCGTGCCCAGCACTGCGCCGTTTGGCGCGAAGATCGGCGCCGCTGCGTAGGAGCGGCAGTAGGTAGTGGCTGCAAGCGGCACGCCGGACGGTGCAAAGCGATAGTCCTGTGCGGCATCGTCGATCACCATCGCGTTTGGCTCGAGGATGGTGTACTGGCAGGCCGATGTAGCTCGCGGCTGCTGCCGGCTGAGGAAGCCGATGCGCGATTTGAACCAGACGCGGCTGGCGTCGATGAAGGAGATGAAGGCGTAGGGCGCGCGGCAGAAGCTGGCCGCAAGGCGAGTGATCTCATCCAGTGCCGGGTCCGGCAACGTATCGAGGATTTCGTACTGCGTGAGAGATTTGAGCCTCTCGGCTTCATCCCTTTGGATCATGATCGGACTGGCAATCTGCATGAATGAGGAGGAAGAATCGCCTGCAAGCATTCTGTCAAAGCGCGGGGTGTGAGCCACTGCCACAATTGGTGCAGAGGCAGCGGCAAACCGGGCAAAATCCGTTACTTGCGTGATTCTCCTTTCTGGGGAGGTGGGCACATGCTAGCGAAAGCGGAGCGGTGGAATTCGTGGAAATAATTCTTGCCACCGATAGCGCGAAGAGGAACTGAAGCCCTCCGCGTTTCTGATCCTCCCTCAGACTCCGTCATCGGGCGATCCTTTCTTGCAGCAGAGGGCTTGCTCTGCCATGCAGAAATTGCTCGATGAGTTACTCCCTTTTGGAGCAGCCAGCAGGCCGCTGGTTGTTATACTGAGGGCGAGAGCTGTGACGTGCCGCCCCGGCCATTTTGCCGGGTCGTTTTCCTATAAGCTGCGTCCAATACGTGGTTCCCACGATGCGCGAACATCTTCGTTCTATTCAGTCGCCTGCCGACATCAAGCGGATGTCTGTGGCGCAGTTGACAGCGCTTGCGCAGGAGATCCGCGAACTGCTGATCTCGAGCCTGTCGAAGACGGGCGGCCACCTCGGGCCGAACCTGGGCGTGGTTGAGCTGACGCTGGCCATGCACTACGTGTTCGACACGCCGGTGGACAGGTTCCTGTTCGACGTCAGCCATCAAACCTACGTGCATAAGTTGTTGACGGGACGTGTGGATCGCTTTCACACCATCCGGCAGCCGGGCGGCCTGAACGGCTTTATGCTGCGCACGGAATCGGAGCACGATGCCTACGGCGCCGGTCATGCGGGGACGGCGCTTTCCGCGGCGCTGGGCATGGCGGTGGCGCGCGATCTGGCCGGCACGCGCGAGAACATTGTGGCCGTGGCCGGCGATGCCGCGTTCACCAATGGCATCTCGTTTGAGGCGCTGAACAACATCGGCGGACAGACGAAACGGCTGATTGTTGTGCTCAACGATAACGAGTGGTCGATCGATCGCAATGTTGGCGCTATTGCTAACTACCTGCACAAGGTGGTGACCAACGAGCACTACACTCACCTGCATGCGCGAGCGGGCCGTCTGATCGAACGCTTTGGCGGCAAGACTGCCACGAAAGTTGTACGGAAAGCCGAGGAAGCAGCGAAGGGATTGCTGTGGCCGTCGATGCTTTTCGAGGAGTTCGGCCTCAACTACTATGGGCCGCTCGATGGACACAACCTGGAACTGCTGATTGGAACATTCAAGTTCCTGAAGCGCCAGGAGATGCCGGTTCTGCTGCACGTTCTGACGCAGAAGGGCCGCGGCTTTCAGCCGGCGCTTGAGAAGGTTAAGAAGTTCCACGGCCTTGGACCGTACGATCCGAAGACGGGCGACACCAAGCCGGTGGGGCAGCGGACTTACTCCGAGGTCTTCGCCGAAACGCTGGTAAAGCTTGCCGACAAGGACGAGAAGGTGGTCGCCATCACGGCCGCCATGCCCAACGGCACGGCGCTCGACCTTTACCGGCCGCACCATCCGACGCGCTATTTCGATGTGGGCATCGCGGAGGAGCACGCAGTCATCTTCGCCGCCGGCATGGCGACCAGGGGCTACCGGCCGTTCTGCGCTATCTACTCCACCTTCCTGCAGCGTGCTTTCGATCCGATTGTGCATGACGTCTGCCTGCAGAACCTGCCGGTGGTTTTCTGCATGGATCGCGGCGGGCTCTCCGGCGATGACGGCGCAACACATCACGGGCTTTTCGATATCAGCTATCTGCGCGGCATCCCGAACGTGGTTCACATGGTGCCCAAGGATGAAGACGAGCTGGCCGACATGATGCAGACGGCGCTGACGCACAACGGTCCCAGCGCGATTCGCTATCCGCGCGGAACGGGAATCGGCGTGACGGTGAAGGCGCAGCCGGTCGCGCTGCCCATCGGCAAGGCGGAGGTGATCCGCGATGGCGATGAGATCGCCGTGCTTGGTTTGGGCGCATTGCTGCCGATGGCCATGGGACTCGCCGACTCGCTGGAACGGGAAGGCCGCTCCGTGGCGGTCATCAATCCGCGCTTCGTGAAGCCAATCGATCGCGAGATGTTGGCGCAGTATGCGCGGAAGGCGCAGGCCTTCGTCACCTTCGAAGACCACGTGCTGATGGGCGGCTTCGGCTCCGCAGTGCTCGAGGCGTTGAGCGAGATGGGCTTCCACACGCCGGTGGTGCGCATTGGCTGGCCCGACCGCTTTATTGAGCACGGCAAGGTGGAAGCGCTGCGGGCCAAGCACGGCATCAGCGTGGAGGCGGCGCTCGAAAAACTGGAGCCGTTGCTGAAGCCATTGCCGAAGAGCAGACTCGTCGCGCGCTGATCGCGAGTCCGCCTGCAATCACAGCCGTGCGCACGGCTCTCTCCCCGAACGAGGTGAAGCTGCATGCCGGAGCAGATCGTCCAAGGGGAACAAGCCTTCCAGCCGCAGCAGAAGAATGAACAGCCGCCAGCCGCCGGCTTGACCGGGGCCGTCTTCGTTCTGATCCAGTTCGACGTCTGCGAAGAAATTCATTTGGGACGTCTGGGGGAAATGATCAGCGGCCGCACCGTGGCCCAGCCGAAGATGAAGCATCCGGCGCCCGCCTACATCCGTTATCAGCGTCCGCCTGTTGTTGAACCGCTTGAGCCTCTTGAACTGGAGAGCGGCGAGCGGCTGTACGGAGAGATCAAGTATTACGACTACGGCGTACTGAGTGTGGTCTTCCAGCTTCCCTTTACCGGCGACTGGGAGACGCTAGTGCGATTGGCCAGCCGCTGGGTATGGGATGTCGATTTCTCCGCACACGCGGCGCGCATTGTGAAGCAGCGGCTGGAGCGCGTCGGGTCCGCCCTGGTAAAGCCGTATAAAGAATGGCTGAGTGAAGACTACTTCGTCTTCCATGTACGCGAGATCGAAGGGATCAGCACCGGCGCCGAGCTACTGGAGCGGCACGGGCCTCTGGTTGCGCAGATCGTTCGCGGCGAACGATCGCGGCTTGCGGAAAGCGAACTGCATGAGGTGTTGCAGTCGCACATCTCGTTCTACCCGAACGATCTGGCTGTGATTGGCTGGAATGCTGGTTTTCTCTACGACAGCACTGCCGGCGCCGAGATGGCGATTCAGCTGCTGGAATATGCGAACTCGCAACTGCTGGAGTTCCGGCACTATGACGAGTTGCTTACGCGTGAATTGGAGACCGTCTATAGCTCGCTCGAAAAGGGCACAGGTCTGTTGAGCCGCTGGCGCATGGCACGATCCGCCACCGCGCTCTACAGCAAGCTGCTGGAGGTGATGGAACTCACGGAACACGCAGACAACGCGATCAAGTTCCTGAGTGACATGTTCGCTGCGCGTCTTTATCGCCTGGCTGCAGCCAAGATCGGCGTGCCCGATTACAAAAATCTGGTAACGCAGAAGCTGCGGACGGCGGACGACCTCTATCGATTTATGGTTGACCAGTTCAACCAGAGCCGCGCCTTCCTCCTGGAGTCGGCGGTGGTGGTCATCCTGGTGATTGAGCTGATCTTTTTGTTTTACGGCAAGCCGTTCTAGCTATCCTTGTGCGCGGACTACGACGGCAGCGTGAGTTTGTCCCGCACGAAGCGCCGAACGCCGAGTATGATGAGCATCGCGAAGAGCGTGGGGATGACGAGAGTCAGAAGTCCGCGCTGGTAGTTGCCGGTGAGGCCGGCGGCATACCCCATCCAGTACGGCCCGAAAAAGCCGCCCAGGATGGCGATCATGTTGACCGCAGCGAAGCCCGCTGCCGCAGACCTGCCGCCGAGAAACTCCGAAGGGATGCTCCATATCGGGGCGGCGATCGCACTTAAGCCCATCATGATGCAGGCGAAGGCGGGAAGGACGATAGCCGCCTCGTGCGAAAGACCTGCGGCGGCAAACCCCGCAGCGACCAGTGCGCAAGGCACAGCGAGGTGCAGGTAGCGCTCGCCCTTGCGATCCGAATGAGCGCTGTTCAAGAGCATGGCGATCGCGCCCAGAACTCCGAGCAAGGCAACCACCAAGCCAACTCCGGTCGCGCTGAAGCCGGTCACCTGCTGAATCATCGACGGTGCGCTGAAGATATAGCCGTAATTTCCGATGTACAGGCACATCAGAAACAAGCCCAGCATCCACACCCGGACCTGTCGCAGAGCGTGGGCCACTTCACTGCGACTGTGCACCGTGCCGGCAGCCGTGTCGTCTTTGCTGACTGCCTCGCGCAGCCAGTCTCGCTCCTCGTGACCCAGCCATGCGGCATTTTCTGGGCTATCCGGAAGACACAGCAGAAACAATATGCTCAGGGCGACTGCCGGCAGACCTTCGATCAGAAAGAGCCATTGCCAGCCAGCCAGGCCGCCCCGCCCGCCAAGTCGCAGCAGCCCCCCGGCGACGACGCCCATCACTGCCGAACTGAGTGGCATCGAGATGTAGAAGCGGCTCACCGCGCGTGCCCGCTGCGCCAGCGGAAACCAGCGGGAGAGATAGTAGATCACTCCGGGAAAGAATCCCGCCTCCGCAATGCCGAGCAGAAACCGCATAACGTAGAACTGATGCGCGGTCTTTACGAACAGCATGCCAATGGAAAGCAGGCCCCAGGTAAACATGATGCGGGCAAGCCAACGCCGCGCGCCAAAGCGGACCAGCAGCAGGTTGGAGGGGAGCTCGCACGCCGCGTAGCTGAGAAAGAAGAGTCCCGCGCCGAAGCCATAGACTGATGGGCTGAAGTGGAGATCGTGGTTCATCTGCAGCGCCGCAAAACTGACATTCACGCGATCCATGTACGCGATGCCGTAACCGATCGCGATGAGCGGCAGCAGGCGCCAACTGGCTTTGCGCAGAGCAGAGGCGCTGACGGCACTCTTATGCGGCAAATCTGTCAGCGATGAATGGAGAGCGGACAATCTCACCTCGATCGAGCTACGAGAATGCAGGAATTTTCGAGGGAGATTCTTTTGAGGTACGCGAGGATACCACGCGCTCGACGAGTGATGAAGACGGAAACCTATGCGCCAGCGTTCAGGCCGAGAAGCCGCAGCAACTGCCGCTGCCGGTAGCGGAAGAGTTGCCGTATCCGCAGCCGTCCGCCGAGCGCGTCAATGACGTGGCCGACCGAGCCGCGCAGCCATTGATAGTCCACGACGTCAGTGATGCGCGTGCCCTTTGCGTCGCCGTGTGTCTCGGCGCTCACCAGATGACAGTGCCGCCAGTAGCCGAAGGGCCCGGTGACCTGCAGATCGCAGAAATGGTGATCGGTCATGTAGTCGTCGATTAGCGCGAGCCAGCGCAGACGGATGGGAGATAGAGGCACCGGGCGGAAGCTGAGCAGAATGCGCGAGCCGCGCCCTGCGGCACGTGGAGTGCTCGCGATTGCCGGCGAATGCAGCTCCAGGCTATCGATGCGCGCGTGCTGCCAGGCCGGCATCAATCGCGGCAGATTCAGCGGATCGGCGAAGAAGGCGAAGACCTGCTCGACCGGGAAGGGAACCCACTGTTCTGTGACGAAGGAGCGGGGGACGAAGGATAGAGGCGGCTGCTCAACTCGGCGTGCAGCCGACGCGTCCTTCTGATTCAGCGGAAGGGTCATCCTCGTGTCTCTTCTATGGTTTCGGGCACCGTGAAAGTGTAGATGCGCTCTGAGTCTGCCCTGCCACCGAGTGTTGGCGATCGGAACCGGTGCGCTGCCCGCTGCGTTCTTTTAGCAGCCGCCGGACTTCAAAGACGGAGCCTCGAAAACCTCCGGTCAGCGGAATGGTCTAATACATAGGAGCGAATGGCAACGGCACATACCCAGCAGTCAGCTTTGCGGCATCGCCACGACCGCTGGCTGATCATCATAGGCGCGTTCAAGATTCTCGAAGGTCTGTTCTTTGTCCTGCTGGGATTCGGCGTTGTTCGCCTTTTGCACCGCGATATCGGCGACATGCTGTTGCGGGCGGCGCTCGCGCTGCGGATCGATCCGGAAAGCCACTTCGTCAACATCCTGCTCGACAAAGTCCAGTTGCTGACGCCGCACAAGATGAGGCTGATCAGTGCCGGGATATTTCTGAAGGCAGGGCTGGATTTCTTGGAGGGCATCGGCTTGGCGCTGGAGAAGACCTGGGCGGAGTGGCTCACCATCGGGCTGACCGCCTCGTTCCTGCCCTGGGAGATCTTCGAGATCATCCGGCACTTTACGTGGGTGAAGGTCGGGATCACGCTGGTCAATGTACTGGTGCTGTTGTACCTGGTCTGGGTCCAGCAATTGCGTCTTAGCGCCCATCGTCGCGCGCGCTGATCAGATTTTTTTTGACTGCTCGGGGGAGTTTTCCTCAGACGACCGCGAATTTCGGGCAGGTTTTCAACAGGGAATCCCCCAACCGCGTCATTTCCATAACCATCGTAATGGCGAAGAAAAGGCGTATACAGCGAAATTTCTCCGCTGACAAGCCCCCAGAATCCATTCCGTAAACACGATGGCTAGGGGTACATAACCAGGAAACCGCATCATCTTGTGGTTTCGCCTTGCCGTTAGCGTTGCCTGAATGGCATTTCGCTTTTCCCATTTGACCGAGGGGAAAGGTGGGCTAGGATGTGGTTGGAAGTGGTCAAGAGTGGTCAGAAGTAGGCTAAATCACTCGAAACCAACTGAACGCAAGCAGAGTAGCACCAAGAGGCGGGTTCGGACGAGATGTTTCGCGGCAATCACCCAACCCGTGTGGACGAAAAGGGGCGGTTGAAGATCCCTGCGGACTTCAAGCGCGTCGCGGAGGAGAAGTACGGCTCGCAGTTCTACATCACGAGCGTGGACGGCATAGCGGCGCAGATCTGGCCGATGCCGGAGTGGGAGAAGAAGGAGCAGCAGGTGCTGGGCATGCCTTCGCTGCCGGCAAAGCAGAAGTGGCTGGACCTGACGAGTTATTACGGGCAGGTGGCGGAGATGGATGCGCAGGGCCGGGTGCTGTTGCCGCAGTTGCTGCGCGAGTCCGGCGAACTGGTGGCAGAAGTTGCAGTGCTGGGCAAGCTGATTCACCTGGAAGTGGTGAACCACGGCAAGGTGAAGACCAAGATTGAAGCAGCCCCGTTGACTGGAGCGGATTGGGATTCGCTGGCGGGACACGGGTTTTAGAGAAGGGTTTTAACCCCCCAGGGGGTGCACATGACGGACGAACCCAGAATTGGACCCCGACATGTGCCGGTTCTTTTACAACAAGCGATCCGTAGTTTGAATGTGCGCGCGGGCGGCACCTACGCAGACGCCACGCTCGGCATGGCGGGACATTCGCTGGAGATTGCGCGAAGGATTGGCGGGAGCGGCCGGCTCATCGGCATTGACCGCGATCCGGAGGCGATGGCGATTGCAACACGAAGACTCGACGCACTCCGCGAAGAGCTGGGCGATGCGATGCCGGAAGTGGTTCTGCACAACGAGCCGTTCTCGATGGCGAAGGCGCTGATCGAACCAGCGAGCCTGGACGGTCTGCTGGCCGATGTCGGAGTGAGCTCGCTGCAGCTCGATGATGCGCACAGAGGATTCAGTTTTCAGGCGGACGGGCCCCTGGATATGCGGCAGGACACGCGCCGGGGCATCACCGCCGAACAAGTGGTAAATCAGGCCGGAGAAAAGCAACTTGCCGATCTGATTTACGAATTCGGAGAAGAAAGGAGGTCGCGGAGAATCGCCAGAGCCATTGTCAGGGCGCGGCCGATTACGACGACGGGACAACTTGCCCGGATCGTATCGGCTGCCGCCCCGGCGATGAAACAGGAGCGATTGCATCCGGCGACCAGAACCTTTCAGGCAATCCGAATTCGAGTGAATGATGAGCTGGGTGAGCTGAAGGCGCTGCTCGAGGCCGCACCGGGGTTGTTGAAGCCCGGAGGACGCCTGGTGGTGATCAGCTTCCACTCGCTGGAAGACAGGCTGGTGAAGGACGCTATGCGCGAAGGAGCCAGGGTAGGTATGTACCACCTTGATTCACGCAAGCCCCTTACCGCCGAGGAAGAAGAGACGGATCGCAATCCGCGGTCGCGCTCGGCGAAGTTGCGCGCAGCGGAGCTTACAGGCCAAGCTGCTGAAGGCGGCGGCGGTGAGCAGAATCAAGAGTTTAGGAGTATCGGGTCAGGGTCGTCCCACCGTAGCAAAAGGCGAAAGTAAGACGACACTGTAGTAACTAATCCCTCCAGAATCAGCGACCCTGACCCGGTTGCGAGGAGGGCGCAACGGGGCGAGGTTGAGAGCCGGAATCAAGGTTGGCAGTAACTACCTTGGTTCCACAGGGTGTACTGCTTTGATTCCCCCGGTATGCACTATTATTGGTGCATGCCAACGCTGTATGCACCGGATGGAAGGACCACTATGGCAACACAGGCGATGGCAGCGCAGACATGGTTTGATGGACCGCGGCGGGGTGCCGACGAGGTCGCCGAGCGCAATCAATTACTGCTCCAGCGGCAACAGCGAGCACGGCGCGGACCGACGCCAGAGGTCTTTTTCTTCAAGCATTTAGATAACTCGCGGCTGGTGAAGGCGGCCGATCCGGTCCGGGTGAAGGAGATGCGCCGGTTCGCCATCGCGATGACTATCCTGTTCGCAATGGTGATGATCTACGGGTGGCAGCATTTCTCCTCGATCGAGATCGGCTATAGGGTTGAGGCGGAGAAGCAGCAACTCCACCAGCTAGAGGAGACGAACCGGCAGCTGGGATTGAGTGAAGCGCAGCTTTGCGACCTGAATCGGCTGGATCGCGAGGCGCGGCGGCTGGGCATGGATGCGCCGCATCCGGGCCAGGTGGTTCGTCCGGAGAATGGATTGGATATGGATCTGGGCCCGGGCACACCGGTGATGGCGCAGGTCCGCATGCAACAGTAGCTGTTACACGTCTGGCAGAGGGAGCCAGCTTCAGTTGAAACGGTTCTCGTTCGTTCCTGGCCAGCAGACCCATCGCGCAGTCGTCGCAGCACCGCGACGGCTGCGCTTTTTCTTTCTTGCAGCGGTCTTTGCGTTCTGGGCGGTGGTGATCCTGGGCCGGCTGATCTGGCTGCAGGTAGCTACACACAGCGATTATGTGGAGCTGGCGGTACGCCAGCAGCAGCGGACCTTCGAAGTGGCGCCGCGGCGCGGCGTGCTCTACGACCGCAATATGCGCGAGCTGGCGATGACGGTGCTGGTGGACTCGGTCTACGGCGTGCCGACGGAAATCCAGGACAAGGACGCGACCGCGGCTGCACTGGCGCGCGTTGTGCACATGGATCCTACCGACAACTTCACCACGTCACGCCAGATCGATGGGCGCTTTCATGCGTCGCGGAATTTTGCGTGGGTTGCGCGCAAGCTGGACCCGCCGACCATCGCACGGGTGAAGGCGTTGAACCTGAAGGGCATTTACTTCCAGAAGGAGTTCAAGCGCTTTTATCCGAACGACGAGCTGGCCGCGCAGGTGCTGGGCTATGTCGGGACCGACGACACCGGCCTGGGCGGATTGGAGCGGCGCTTCGACAAGGACCTGCACGGCGCGCCGGGGCATGAGCTGACGGCGCTCGACGCGAAACACCATGTGCTGGGCAGTGAAGCACGCGAGCCGGAGCCGGGCGACAACCTGATGCTCTCCATCGACGAGAACATCCAGTTCATGGCGGAGCGGGCGCTGGACCACGCGATGGAGAAGTACCATCCGGTGAACGGCACCATTGTCATTCAGGACACGCACACCGGCCAGATTCTGGCACTGGCGATCCGGCCTACGTATAACCCGAATGACTTTCGCCATGCGACGACCGGCCTGCTGCGCGATCATGCGATCAGCGACGTCTACGAGCCAGGCTCGACCTTCAAACTGGTGACGTATTCGGCGGCGATCGATGCAGCGGGCGTGGAGCCGACGGATATTGTCGATTGCGAGAACGGGCAGATCACCCTTTACGGGCGAACCATCCACGACGATGTTTCCGATCGCGGGCTGGGGCGCGTGACGGTGGAGCGGGCGCTTGAAAAGTCGAGTGACGTAGCGGCAGTGAAGACGGCGCTGAAGCTGGGACAGGAGCGGTTCTATTCCTATATCAAGGCGTTCGGATTCGGCTCACGCAGCGGGATTCAGCTTCCGGCGGAAACGCGCGGGCTGCTGCGGCCGCCGCAACGCTGGAATGCGACCAGCATTGGCTACCTGGCCATCGGGCATGAGATCGCGGTGACACCGATCCAGCTTGTCACGATGGTCTCCACCATCGGCAATGGCGGCATGTATCTGCCGCCGAGCATTCTGCTGGAGAACACGAAACCCGGCGAGCAGATCAAGGCGGTCCCGTTCCATCCCGAGCAGGAGCTGCCCAGCCCGCTGCCCGCAGGGGCACATCGTGTGATCTCACCGCTGACCTCGGCCAAGATGCGGAAGATGATGGAAGGCGTGGTGCTCGAGGGAAGTGGCCGTCCCGCGGCGCTGAACGGCTACTCTGCGGCGGGCAAGACGGGGACGGCGCAAAAGATCGATCCGGTAACCCATACTTACTCGCACACCAAGCACGTCGCCTCGTTTGCCGGCTTCGCACCGGTGAACAATCCGGCGATCAGCGTGGCCATCATCATCGACTCGCCGAATGGCGCCCAGTATGGCACTGCGGTCTCCGCACCGATCTTTAAAGAGGTGGCGCAGGAGGTGCTGGAGTATCTGGGCGTGCCGCATGACGAGTCGATGCAAGCGGAGCCAGCAACGCCGCCGCTCGCTATCGCCGAGGACACCACACCAGAAGATGCAAGCGATCTGCAGGCCATGTTCGCCGAGGTTAACAATCTGCCGGCGGACGATCCGCTGCGTACGGGCGTGAACCCGCAGCCAGCGGCCGTTTCCGCCGATGGCGAAGCGCACGGCGTCTCCACGACGCCGAATGTAGCGCCCGCGCCTGCGCCAACGCAGGTAGCGAGCAACGCGGCCGATGCCGGGCTGCACGACGTGACCCAGCCGCAACCTGTAGCGCCGGAGAAGGCGCCCCCGTTGCCCGAGCCGAAGCCCGAGAGCGGGACGTTGATTACAGACGCGAAGCGTCGCGTGGCTGTGCCGTCGTTTGTGGGAGCATCGGTGCGCCAGGTGGTGGAGCGCGCCGGCACGGCGGGGCTTGCAATAGAACCGCTGGGTAATGGTCTGGCGCGTGACCAGGCGCCTGCGGCGGGAACCCTGGTGCCTATGGGGACGCAGATTGTTGTTCGGTTCGCGCGCTAGCGCAAAGGTCCGATTCGCGCGTTAGCATAAGCTTCGATTTTGCGCGATGGCGCTGGGATGCGGTCGGCCAGGTCAGCGACTCATCATGCGGTGCCGATCTGGCGCCTACTTCGTGCCAGCGATCAGACGGTTTCGCACATTGTCGGTTGCCGCCATGTCGATGCAGGTCCATGCCATCGCAGTCGCTCCGTCCAGGAGTGCCTTATCCGCGTCCTGCGTGATGCAGTGAGCGGTAAATTCCGGCTGGTGATTGACAGCGGGCAATGAGTTGATGCCGATCATGGGATGGATAGAGGGAATCGCCCGAGAGACATTCCCCATATCGGTGGAACCGGTGGGCCGGGTCTCCCATTCTCCCAAGTTGGGGAACGGCCGCCCCAGCATTTCAGAATTGCCGCGGTACATAGCGGCCATGTCCTGATCGTGGAGCATCTCGGCATACGGTTTGTCTCCGCCGATGAAGGAAACCTTCGCACCCGTAGCGAGCGCTCCGGCCTCAAAGCATCGCTGGACCCTGGGGCGTAATTCTTCCAGCTGCTCCAGAGTTTCGGAGCGCACGACGTATTTGGCCGAGGTGTGTGCAGGAATCACATTCGGCGCGGCGCCGCCGTTGGTCACAATGCCGTGAATCCTGTCTGTGGAACGGATATGCTGGCGGAGCAGCCCCAATGCGGTTTGGGCTATTGTCAGCGCATCTGCTGCGTTCACGCCCAACTCCGGAAACGCCGCGGCGTGAGATTCCTTTCCGGTGCAATGAATCTCAAACATGGAAGCAGCAATGATCTTTGCCCGGAGCATATCAAACGGCGCCGGGTGCACCATCATGGCCGCATGAATGCCTTTGAAGGCTCCCCGTTCTAGCAGGAGAATCTTGCCGCTGGCGTTGCCCACCTCCTCGGCAGGTGTGCCGATCACGCTTACAGTCAAACCAAGTTCGTCTGCCACCCTGGCTGCGGCAACTGCTGCGCCTGCAGCGGAAGCGGCGATGATGTTATGGCCACAGGCGTGACCGATATCGGGAAGGCAGTCGTATTCGGCACAAATCCCGATGTGCAGGGGTCCGGAGCCGGCACGAGCATGGAAGGCCGTGGGGAGATCGCAGATGCCCCTCTCGATGACGAAACCGGCCTGGTCAAGGAACTCGCAGAGCCACGCGGATGCCTTTTCTTCCTCGAAAGCCAATTCCGGATGGGCATGGATGCGATGGCTGAGATCGATCAGGGCATCGCGGCCAGAGTCGACACGCTCTCGTGCAGCAGACTTGGCATCCATGGCGGCTGCCTCTTTCGCAGTTGATTTAAGCCGAACGACGACGCAGGGGGCACGCGTGGAGGGGATTATAGCCAAGGGTGCAGACTCGGCGCTCCCGATTGGTGTGGACTGCCGATGCTCTAAGATGGCCGAGCATGCTGTCTGTTCTTTCCTTTCGTGATGCTCTTGAGGGTGCCAATGTTCTGCGGCGCATCGACCGCGAGGTTGCGATCTCCGGCGTGGAGTACGATTCGCGCCGGGTTGGGCCGGGGTCGCTCTTCGTCGCCATGCGTGGCGAGACGACGGATGGCAATCGCTACATTGAGCAGGCTGTTGCGCGCGGCGCGGTGGCTGTCGTGACAGACTCGGCCGCGGCTTACGACGCCACGGCAAATGGGCCGCTGGATGTGGCTGTGGCTGAGGTTCCGCATGGCCGGCGCGCGCTGGCGACGATTGCGGCGAATGTCTTCGCGCATCCCGAGCGGAAGATCCGGCTGAGCGGCGTGACCGGCACCAACGGCAAGACCACTACCGCGTACCTTTTAGAGCAACTGCTCCGCGCGGCTGGGCGTTCGACCGCACTAGTGGGAACGATCGAGTACCGCGTGGCCGGAGAGGTGCGTCCCGCGCCGCATACGACACCGGAATCGCGGGAGCTGCTGGCACTGCTGGCAGAAGGCGTGGAGCGCGGTGTGACGGAGGGCGTGATGGAGGTGTCGTCCCATGCGCTGGAGCAGGGACGTGTGTGGGGGATCCCTTACGACGTCGCGATCTTCACCAATCTGACACAGGACCATCTGGATTATCACGGCACGATGGAGGCGTACTTCGCGGCAAAGCGGAAGCTCTTTGATGGCTCACAAGCCGCGGCGCCGCGGGTTGCTGTGCTGAACGCCGAGGACGACACGCAGGCTGCGCTTGCGGAAACAGCGCAAGCTGGGCGATCCGAGATCGTGAGCTATGGAATCGATCGCGGCGATCTGCGTGCGCGAGAGATCACGATGCGGCCGAACGGGATGCGGTTCAAGTTGGTGTCGCAGCAGGGCGAAGTTCCGATGGATGTAGCGCTGACCGGCCGGGTGAACGTGCTGAATCTGCTTGCCGCGAGCGCCGCTGCCATTGCGCGCGGATTGTCGCTTGAACAGATCGCCGAGGCCGCGCCGAAGCTGCATGCTGTCCCGGGGCGCTTTGAAGCTGTCGATGCGGGGCAGCCGTTCACCGTCGTGGTGGACTATGCGCACACCGATGATGCGTTGCGCAATGTGCTGGGGCTGGCGCGTGATCTTGTCGCTCCGCAACAAGGCCGCGTGCTTACTGTCTTTGGCTGCGGCGGCGATCGCGATCGCACCAAGCGGCCGAGGATGGGCCGCGCCGCGGCGGAAGCGAGTGAGATTGTCATTGTCACTTCTGACAATCCGCGTTCGGAAGACCCGCGCGCCATCATCGATGAGATACTGCCGGGCACGGCGGGATCGCCGGCCACGGTCGAAGTAGAGCCCGATCGAGCGAAGGCGATTGCGCTGGCGATGACCAAAGCGCGGCCGGGCGACATCGTGGTGATTGCGGGCAAGGGCCACGAGAAGACGCAGACCGTCGGCAGGCGGGTGCTGCCGTTCGACGATGTTGCGGTGGCGCGTGAGGCGCTGGCGTGGCTGAAAGGACGATCATGAAACTGTCGCTGGAGCAGATTGCGCAGTGGACCGGGGCGCAGCTTGCGATGCCGCATGGCGCAGCGCCGGTTGAGGCTACGGGTTATTCCATCGACACGCGCACGCTTGCGAATGGCGATCTCTTTTTTGCCATCCGGGGTGAGCGGTTCGATGCGCACGATTTTGTCAGGCAGGCGTTGGAGAAGGGCGCGTGCGCGGCGGTGGTGACGGCGGCAAAAGCGCGGGAGTTGCTGCCGGAGGGTCATGCGCATCCGCTGCTGCTGGTCGAAGATCCGCTGCTCGGGTTGCAGACGTTGGCGGCGGCGGTGCGGCGTCACTGGGGTGGGCGGGTGGTTGCTGTGACGGGATCCGCCGGCAAGACGACAACGAAAGAAGCCATTGCGGCCGTGCTGGCGACGCAGTTTCGCGTGTTGAAGTCGAAGGGTAATCTGAACAACCACTTCGGCCTGCCACTGCAACTGCTCAAGCTGTCGCCGGAGGATGAAGTTGCGGTGGTGGAGATGGGGATGTCGGCGGCAGGCGAGATCGCGGCGCTGTGCCAGATCGCCTCGCCGGACTGGGGCGTGGTGACCAACGTGGGCAACGCGCACGCGGAGGGCTTTGCCGACGGCATTGCCGGCGTGGCGCGCGCGAAGTACGAGCTGGTGGCAGGGCTTTCGCCGCAGGCACGGGAGCGCGCTGTCGCCTTCCTGAATGCGGACGACCCGTATGTCTCGCAGTTTGGCCGCGACTTCCCGGGACGCGCTGTTTACTACGCGACGAAATCCGTATCCGCCGCGGTGGCAGATGTTCACGCGGAGGAGATCGAAGAGCGAGGTCCCGCCGGATCGCGATTCCGCGTGGTGACCGCGGACGGCGAATCCGCGCCGGTAGACCTGGCGCTGCTGGGGCGCCACAACGTGCTGAACTCGCTGGCTGCGATTGCGGTGGGCCTGCAGGCGGGCATTCCGCTGGCGCGCTGCGTGAAGGCCATCGCTTCGCTGAAACCGGAAGATAAGCGCGGCGAGCTGATTGAGTGGAAGGGCGCGACGATTATCAACGATTGCTATAACTCGAATCCGGAGGCGCTTCAGTCGATGATCCGCACGCTTGCGGCGGTGCCTGCGGAGCGGCGCATCGTGGTGGCGGGCGAGATGCTGGAGCTGGGCAGGCGGGCAGCGCAACTGCATCGCGAATGCGGCGAGGTGGCTGTGGAGACGGGCATCGATGTGGTGATCGGCGTACGCGGGCTGGCACAGCAGATGGTCTCTGCTGTTGAAGCTGCCGGGCAGAGCAAGACGACGGCAATGTTCGTCGAAACCCCCCAGGCCGCAGGCGAGTGGCTGAGACAGAATCTGAAGCCCGGGGATGCGGTGCTGCTGAAGGCGTCGCGCGGCGTGCGGCTGGAGCAGGCGCTCGCGGTACTGACTGCAGCCGGCTGAACCACCCTGCTAACCCGCAGGGCGGCAGCGCGAGCGATACACTAGGCGCAATTCCATTCGGCCGATGCGGAGGATGTTTGCTCTACTGGTTGCTTTATCAGAAGCTCTTCCCATACTTCCGGCCCTTCCGGATCTTCCGCTATCTCACCTTTCGCACTGCCTTCGCGACGCTGACCGCGCTGCTTATCGGGCTGGTTGTAGGGCCGTATGTGATCCAGAAGCTGCGCGAATTTCAGATCGGCCAGTACATTCGCGAAGAAGGTCCGCAGGCGCACCAGAAGAAGGCCGGCACGCCGACGATGGGCGGAGTGCTGATCGCGATCTCCGTGCTTCTGCCTACGCTCTTGTGGGCCGATCTTTCCGATCCGCTGATCTGGATGGTGACGCTCTCCATGCTCGCCTTTGCCGCTATCGGCTTCGCGGACGACTACATCAAGGTGGCGCACAAGCGGAACCTTGGGCTGACGGGCCGCGCCAAGCTCGGGCTGCAAATTCTGGTCAGCGCATGCATCGGGGGAGCGCTGGTTTATCTGGAGACGCAGGGCAACTACTCGACACGCCTGGTAGTGCCATTTCTCAAACGCTTCCGGCCGGACCTGGTGATCACTTCGCTGCAACATGTTCCGCACATGTACTACTTGAGCTTCGTGCCGTTTGTGTTGTTCACGATTCTGGTGATCGTGGGCGCGAGCAATGCGGTGAACCTGACCGACGGACTGGACGGTCTCGCCATTGGCTGCACCATCGTCGCCGCCGCAGCGCTGACAGTGCTGACCTACGTGAGCGGACACGTGGTCTTCGCCGACTATCTTGAGTTGCAGCGGATGCCGCTTGCCGGCGAGCTTACCGTATTCTGCGGATCGCTGGTGGGCGCGAGCATCGGATTCCTCTGGTACAACGCGCACCCGGCGGAAGTCTTCATGGGCGACGTGGGATCGCTGGCACTCGGCGGAGCCATCGGCACGCTGGCGGTGATCATCAAGCAGGAGCTGCTGCTGCCCTTCATCGGCGGCATCTTCGTGCTGGAGGCGATTTCGGTGATTCTGCAGGTGGGCAGTTACAAACTGCGTAAGAAGCGCATCTTCAAGATGGCTCCGCTGCATCATCACTTTGAGCTGATGGGCTGGTCGGAGTCGAAGGTGATCGTGCGCTTCTGGATCGGCGCTCTGGTGTTTGCGCTGTTTGCGCTGACGACGCTGAAGCTGCGCTAACTTCGAAATGCAAGATATCTTCCCGCATTGTCTATTCTTTGTCGCGTTGGGAGTGAAGAGGATGACAAACACCTAACAAAGGCATGACAAGTGGGATGTTCTGAATCTCTAGGCTGCAACTCAGACCCACAGTTCGAGGGAGCACAGCACCCTCAATTCAGACTGCGGTCCTGGAGTTCAGCACTATGTTCAACCAACGGAGAGCCATCGCCACGCTGGGACGCGGCCATCGCTCACAAGCTGGCCCCCTCGAGGGCACCGCACACCGTGGCAAGTTCATTGCCGCTTCGCTGATCACCGCATTTGCCGCATTCCTTCTGCCTTCCAGCATGCTTGCGCAGTCCGGTTCGTACACGCAGACGAACATTGTCTCCGATGGTTCGGTGCCGGCGCAGAAGACCGATCCCACCCTCATCAATCCGTGGGGAGTTTCGATTGGGCCGGCCTTCTGGATCGATACAGCAGGAACGGGATTTTCTCTGGTCGACGATGCAAGCGGGAATAAACAGTTCTCGGTTACCATTCCGCCTGCGGTGGCTACAGAGAAGAATGGCTCGCCGGCAGGTACGGTCTTCAATGCTGACGCGACCGTGTTCACGATTCCGGGCAGCGGCTCCGCGCAGTTTCTGTTCGGCAACCTGGACGGCAGTATCGCCGCATGGAACACGAGCACGACGCAGCCTGTGACGGTGGTGAATAACTCCTCGGCAAAGGCGGTATATACCGGTATTGCGGTGGCGAAGAACAACACCGGCACCTTCCTGCTGGCAGCGAACTTCGCCAGCAAGAGCGTCGATGTCTTCGACAGCACATTCAAACCGGCAAAGCTGGCGGGCAGCTTCAGCGATCCGGCCCTGCCGGCTGGATACTCCCCATTCGGTATTCACACCATCGGCAACAACGTCTATGTGGCCTATGCGCAGGTGGGCGCGAATGGTTTCGAGAGTGTTGGTGCAGGCCTGGGTATCGTCGATCAGTATGACCTGAACGGCAACCTGCTGGTGGAAGCCATCGTTGGCGGCAACCTGAATGCACCGTGGGGCATGGCTCTTGCGCCTGCGGGCTTTGGCGCTTTGGGCGGCGACCTGCTGGTCGGCAATTTCGGCGACGGTGTCGTCAATGCGTACGATCCTCACAGTTTCGCGCTGAAGGGCCAGGTCACGGATGCGACTGGGGCACCGATTGCAAATCCCGGACTATGGGAGATCGTCTTCGGCACGGGGAGTACGACCACGGGCACTCCGGCAACAGCGGGCGATCCGAACACGCTCTATTTTGCTGCCGGCATCAACAACGAGAAAGGCGGCCTGTTCGGCGCGATCACGGCGGCTGCTGCAACGGGTGCAGGAGACTTCACCATCACGGCTTCCGCACCCAATGTGAGTGTGATTGCCGGCCAGACGGCGAGCGTACCGGTGAGCCTCGCCGGCATGAACGGCTTCAACGGCGCTGTGAATCTTTCCTGTTCCGGGTTGCCGACCGGGTTAAGCTGCAGCTTCAATCCGGCTTCAGTGAACCTTTCAGGCACGGATGCAACAACTGTGACGGTAGCCATCGCCACCGCCACTCCAACACCGACCAATCCTTACTCCGCATCGCTTGGCGGGCGTGGAATGCTTCTTGCCGGGATGCTGCCGCTGGGCTTGTTGGGGCTGATCGGCTTCCGCAAGCGCTTGATGAACGTGCGGGGCGCACTGCTGATGCTGGCTTGCGTGCTGTCGATCGGTGGTGTGACGGGATGCGGCGGGATGAAATCTGCCGGTCCGGGAGGCACGACAACAGGAACTCCCAGTCCAACTCCGACGACGTCCACGGTCACGATCAATGCGGTTTCCGGAGCGCTGACGCATTCCGTCACCGTAAACCTGACCGTCAACTAACAACCGTGCGCTGCGCGCCGAAAGACCCAAACCAGGGCTCTCGGCGCGCCTTTTGTTTGGGCTACGCAAATCCAAGCCGTGCCGAATTTCAGTTTCTATGTGCGGCGGTGAAGCGGCGCGCCTTTTCACGATTGCCGCAGGTTTCCATATTGCACCAGCGGCGCGTCCGGTTCCTGCTTGTATCCAGAAACAGCCAGCGGCAGGTGCCCGACGCACAGGCATGCAGGCGCGGCGAGTCGCCGGCGGTGAGAAGGTCTACTGCTTCCTGCGCAAGCAACAGCACGGGCGCGTCGGCCTGGCCGTGGGATGGCTTCCATTCCCAGACGAGCCGTCTGTCTTTCCATCGCAACTCCCGATGCTGCACGCACCTTGCCGCCCACCGCTCGAGGGCCTGTCGGTCTTCTGCCGCCGGAGGCTTTCCGTCCAACCAGCCATAGCAGATTCGCGCGAGCGCCTCCCGCAATGTGAGGGCTTCACGCAGGGCGGCGTTCTGCGAGGCCACGGGCAGAGCATTCAGCCGGGTTGCTTCCGCCTGTGTCAGAAGTCCCGCCTGACGGCAGAACCGCAGCAGCTCCGCATAGCAGGGCAGCAGCTCGCGGGGGCCGTCCGGCGAGAAGCGATCGTCGAGCGTATTCACAAGGTCCAGCGCAACATGCTCGGCATTCAGCTTGAATGGAGGGTTTTTCTCAGACAAATGTGACTAACCTTTCGAAACCAGTTTACAGGTTATGTCATCCTATCGCTATGGGGTAACTGGTCATGACGGCTACAGCGGTTATTGAAAACACTCCCGTGCAAAGCCGGCGCAAACTGCATATCGCGCTCGCGTTTGCGGTGATCTATATCGCGTGGGGCGGAACGTTTCTCGCCATTCGGGTGGCCGTCGAAGTCGTACCGCCGTTTCTGGCAGCCGCGATACGGTTCCTTACAGCGGGTCTCCTGCTCTACGGTTTCATGCGATGGCGCGGCGCGCCGCGGCCGACATCCCGTGAGTGGCGCAGTCTGGCTCTGCTGGGCGTTCTGGTGATCTTTTTTGATTACAGCGCTTACTTCTGGGGCGAGCGCTACGTTGCCTCCGGCACGGCGGCGATGATCGCTGCCACCATCCCGCTGATCACCGGTATGCTGGAGATGCTGGTCCTCCGGCAGCGCGCCTTCCGCTGGTCTGCGCTGGCTACGATCGCTGTCGGATTCGGTGGTGTGGCAGTGCTCGTGTCCGGGCAGTGGAAGGGAGGGCAGCCGCTGCTTCCTTCCCTCGCGCTGGTCGCCGGCTGCGCAGCGTGGTCGCTCGGAATGGTGCTGTCGCGGTCGATTCCATTACCGTCCTCGCGCGCCGTTGCCGCGAGTGGCGAGATGGTCATCGGAGGCGCGCTTCTGCTACTGCTCTCCGCATCGAAAGGAGAACTTGGGCACGTTCCGCATGTCGGATGGCGTCCGGCGGCGGCGCTGATTTACCTGATTTTCATCGGCTCGCTGCTGGCGTTCACCTGCTTTGTGTGGCTGCTCAAGCATGTCTCTGCCAGCAGGGTGGCCAGTCACGCGTTCGCCAATCCCGTGGTGGCTGTTGCGCTTGGCGCGTGGATGCTGGGCGAACCGGTCACGCGGACGACGTTGGCCGGCATGTCTCTGATCCTTCTGAGCGTGTTTTGCATTCTCCGATTTGGAGAGTCATGAGCTTCTGGAAAACCGGGGCGGCATAGTTTCTTGATTTTCCGATAAGCTCTCTCTCGTGGAGCTTAAAGGCAAGAAGGTCCTTGTCGTCGGGTTGGGAGTTTCGGGGTTTGCGGCGGCACTTTTCCTCCGGCGACGCGGCGCGCAGGTCACGGTTTCAGATCTGCGCAGCGCGGAAGCATTGGCGAAACACATTCCGGCGCTGCTGGATGCCGGTGTGAACGTGGAAGCCGGCGGCCATGGCCATGCCACCTTCCGCCGTCAGGACCTCATCGTGCTTAGCCCGGGCGTCGCGCCGAACACGCCGGAGATGGACGAGGCACGCACCTTCCATATTCCGATCGTGGGCGAAGTGGAGCTGGCCGCGCGATTCCTGAAGACGAAAATTCTCTCCATCACCGGTTCGAACGGGAAGACCACAACTACGACGCTTACCGGCGAAATCATGAAAGCGGGCGGCCTCACGACGCTGATCGGCGGGAATATCGGTCTGCCTGCGATCGAACTGGTGGACATGCCGGAGAACCAGCCGGACTCGTGGAGCGTTCTGGAACTTTCCAGCTTCCAACTGGAGTCGGTTGACACTTTTCACCCGAAGATTGCTGTGCTGCTGAACCTGACGCCGGATCATCTGGACCGTCACGGCAGTTTTGAGAATTACGCGGCGGCGAAGGAGCGGATGTTTGCACGGCAGACCGCTGAGGACTTCCTGGTGTTGAACGCGGACGATGCGCGGGTGCAGCAGGCGGCGAGCCATGCTGCTTCACAGATTTTCTGGTTCGGCCGGACGAAGCTCGTTCGCCAGGGCGCTTGCGTGCATCAGGGGGTCGTGGTCTTTCGGCCGTCGGAGACTGCCTCGCTCGAACCGATTCTGCCGGTCGCGACGATTCCACTCAAGGGCGCCCACAATGTCGAGAACGTGCTGGCGGCGGTGTGTGCGGCGCGGCTTGCCGGCGTCCCGGCGGAAGCGATTGCCGATGCGGTGCGCAGCTTCCGCGCGGTGGAGCATCGGCTGGAGTTCGTCGCCACGGTGCGCGGTGTGGATTATTACAACGACTCGAAGGCTACGAACGTGGATTCTACGATGAAGGCCCTCGAATCGTTTCCCGGCAACATTCACCTGATCCTCGGCGGCAAGGACAAGAAATCCGATTACACGACGCTGCGCCCGCTGCTGCACGAGCGTGCCAAGCGCGTCTATACCATCGGCGCGGCTGCGGAGAAGATCGAGGCGCATCTGGCGGGCGCGATCGAGCTGGTCCATGCGGAGACACTTCCCGCGGCCGTGGCGAAGGCGCATGATGCTGCAGAGAGCGGTGACGTCGTGTTGCTCGCCCCGGCCTGCTCGAGCTTCGACCAGTTTGAGAGCTATGAGCACCGCGGCCGCGTCTTCAAGTCGTTGGTGGAGCAGATCAGAGCTACAGAAGGGAAGTAGAGGTAGATGGCGAAGCGTGTCGGGGTCGACAAGTGGATGTTCTGCGTCACCCTGCTGCTGGTGCTCTTCGGTCTCGCGATGGTTTTCAGCTCCTCCGCCGTCATGGCGAAGGAGCGCTTCGGCTCTCCCTACACCTTTGTGTTGCGGCAGGCCGGCTACGCAGTCTTCGGATTGCTCAGCATGGTCGTCCTGATGCGCGTCGACTACCGACGCTACAACAAGCCCAACGTGGTCTTTCCGGCGGTTGCGATTACGGTGCTGTGCCTGCTTGGCGCGTTTCTCATGCACGATTCGCACAATACGCATCGCTGGATCAAGTTCGGTTTCTTCTCTTTCCAGCCGTCGGAGATCGCGAAACCCACGCTGGTGCTCTTCCTCGCGTGGTTTCTGCAGGACCGCATGCAGCAGATTGACGACTGGCGTAATACGCTGCTGCCCGCCGCGCTGCCGAGCCTGCTGTTCATCGTGCTGATCTTGAAAGAGCCTGACCTGGGCACGGCGCTGGTCTGCGCTGTGGTGACGGCGATGATGCTCTACCTGGCCGGCATGGAGAAGAAGTACTTCGGCTACGCAGCGGTTGCCGCGGCACCGGTTTTGTACTGTATGCTCTTCCGGGTGCCGTGGCGTCGCGCCCGCATGCTGGCGTTTCTGAATCCATGGAAAGACCCGCAGGGCTCCGGCTTTCACACGATCCAATCGCTCATCGCCGTAGGCACCGGCGGGCTGCATGGGCTCGGCTATATGGAAGGGCGACAGAAGCTCTTTTATCTGCCTGAACCGCACACGGATTTCATCTTCGCGAACATCGCGGAGGAGCTTGGGCTGATCGGTGCAGTCGTCATCATCGCGCTCTTCATCACGCTGGGGTATCGCGGGCTGCGTACGGCCAGTCTGTCGAAAGACCCGTTTGCGCGCTTCCTCGCTTTCGGCATCACAGCGACGATTCTCATCCAGGCATTCTTCAACATCAGCGTGGTGCTGGCGCTTGTGCCGACGAAAGGCATCACGCTGCCCTTTATCTCCTATGGCGGCACATCACTGTTTTTTACGCTGGCCAGCGTGGGTGTGCTGATGAATCTCTCGCGCGAGACTGATTGACGTCGTGTTGCGTGGGCGGCGCTGTGCGCCGATATGGAACGGAAGATAAAGCAGATCCTTCACTCCACCTTCGGTTACGTTCAGGATGACAACTCACCAGACTGACTTGGCTCAACCTCTACGCGTACTGATTGCCGGCGGCGGCACGGGTGGTCACGTCATTCCGGCGCTCGCTATTGCGCGTGCCCTGCGCGATGATCACAACGCCGAGGTGCGGATGGTGGGCACCGCACGCGGCCTCGAAACGAAGCTCGTTCCGGAAGCCGGCTTCAGGCTGGAGCTGGTCGAGGCCGGCCAGTTGAAGAACGTCAGCCTGGCCACCCGCGTAAAGACAGCCTTCGATCTGCCGCGGGGTATCCTGCGCTGCATCTCGCTGCTGCGCGAGTTTCGTCCGGATGTGGTGATCGGCGTCGGGGGATATGCTTCGGGCCCGGCGATGCTGGCGGCCTTTCTGTTGCGTGTCCCGATGATGGCCTATGAGCCGAATGCAGCGCCCGGCCTCGCGAACCGGCTGATCGGCAAGCGTGTCGCTGCGGCGGCGGTGAACTTCGAGCAGACGCGGCATTTCTTCCGCAACGCGGAAGTGACCGGGGTGCCCGTGCGGGAGGCATTCTTCTCGCTGCCGGCACGGGTGAGCGACGGCTCGCAGCATCTGCTGATCTTTGGCGGGAGCCTGGGCGCGCGGGCGTTGAATGAGGCGATGCCTCGCATCGCAGCGCGGCTTCTTGCCGCGCTGCCGCGGCTGACCATCCTGCACCAGGCGGGGGCGAAACATGCTCAATCCACCCAAGCGGCCTATGTGGCCAGCGGCGCAGATGCATCGCGCTGGGAGGTGCGGGCCTTCCTGGATGACATGCCTGCGCGCTTTGCCAACGCCGATCTGATCCTTTGCCGCAGCGGAAGCTCGGTGGCGGAGCTGGCCGCGGCCGGGAAGCCATCGCTGCTGGTGCCATTTCCGTTTGCCGCGGACAACCATCAGCACAAGAATGCACAGATCTTTGCGGATGCGGGTGCTGCGGTGTTGGTACCGGAGTCCGAGCTTACCGATGAGCGGCTTCTGAACGAACTGACCGGGCTATTTGATCATCCCGAAAGGTTGCGGGAGATGAGCGGTAAGGCGCGCACGCTCGCCCATCCAGATGCCTTGCAGCGGATCGCAGAGATGGCTGTTCGCCTCGCCCGCTGAAGCTGCACAGGCCTATCGATCATGTCTCGACAGGGCAAGCATCCATGCCTTCGGAGTGGTGCTGAAGGTGCGACGGAACGTCTCCACGAACGCGCTGGGCTGGCGATATCCGATGCTGGCTGCGACTTGCTTCACGGAATGGCCGGCCACCAGCAGCTCTATCGCTTTGGTTAAGCGGAACTGGCGTCGCCAGGACTCGAAATCCGTTCCGACCTCCCTGAGAAAGGTTCTCTGGATGGTTCGAACACTGGCACCTGCATCCGCCGAGAGACGGGCGAGCGATGTGGATTGGGCCGGACTGGCGAGTACGGCTCGGGCCACGGCGAGCGCCCGATTCTCTCTAGGCAGCGTCACGAAGCTGGGAATGGGCGAGGCGCGCTGAAGCTGTGCGATCGCCAGGTCGCGCAATGCGCATTCGTAGCTGTTACGAGTGCGCATTTGCCCGGCACGGACCATTTCAAGAATCAATTCCCGCAGCAGAGGCGAGACGTGAAGCACCGCGCACGATGACAGCCCGGAGACCAGCCCGGGGCGAAAGTAGAGAGTGCGCATGGAGACCGGCCCAGGCATGCGAATGCTGTGGATAGTTCGCGCCGGAATCCATAGCGCAAACTGCGGAGGAATCAGCCAGACGCTGGATGCGGAAGCCACTTCCATGACGCCACGCACGGCAAAGATCAGCTGGTCTGATCCGTGAGCGTGTTCGGTGACCTGAAATCCGGCTGTGTAGTCCCAGGCGAGGGTAGAGATCGCAACGCCGCGCTTCGGATCGTACGCGCTGAGTATGGCCGTGGGTTCGTGACGCACAAACAGTATCTTATGGCGTAACGACAGTCTTGCGTCAACGGCTCCGCCGGCCCACTATAGCTCCATGCCCCAGCCATTCACCCTCGCCAAGTCCGACATCGTGGGTTTCGTCCCCATCTCGAACGTGAGTGCGGCGAAAGACTTCTACGGCGGCACGCTGGGGTTGAAGCTGCTGAGTGAGGAGCCGCCGTTTGCCGTGGTCCTCGATGCGAACGGGGTCATGCTTCGCCTCTCCATAACGCCCGAGCATGCGCCCTCTTCCGGAACCGTGCTGGGCTGGCGGGTGCCTGACATTGTGGCGGCGGTGGAGGGTCTTGCTTCGGCCGGCATCCGGTTTGAACGATATGACTTTCTGACTCAGGATCAAGGGGGCATCTGGACTACGCCCACGAACGCCCGTGTCGCCTGGTTCCGCGACCCTGACGGAAACCTGCTGAGCATTTCCGAACATCCGGAGGCAACGCGATGAATCTGGTCCATCGATTGCTCTGCTCTTCTGCGAGATGGAAGCAGACCCTGCAGAATGAGGTGGTGCCCTGGTCTCTGGATGGGCTGGAACTTGGATCGGAGGCTCTGGAGATTGGGCCGGGATACGGCGCCGCCACGGAGCTTCTGCACAAACGGGTTGGCCGTCTCACCTGCGTGGAGGTAGATCCGAAGCTGGCCGGGGATCTGCGCGCGCGGATGCGGGGACAGAATGTCACCGTCGTGCAGGAGGATGCGACGGCAACATCGCTTCCTGGCGGGGTGTTCGACGCGGCGGTCTGTTTCACCATGCTGCATCATGTGCCATCGCCGTCGTTACAGGACCGGCTGCTGGCAGAAGCCTTCCGGCTGCTGAAACCGGGAGGCGTCTTCGGGGGCACGGATAGCCTGGATGGCCGGATTTTTCGTGTTCTGCATCTGTTCGACACGCTGGTTGTCGTCGATCCGGGCACATTGCCGGCGCGGCTCACCGGCGCCGGATTCGAAGATGTGCACATCGAGACAAATTCGCATGCGTTTCGATTCCGCGCGCGGAAGCCGCGGATGACCGCAGCATCTTCAGCTCAGACATGATGTTGCGAAAAAGGAGAAGGCCGGCAGCAGTTGCCGCCGGCCTGGATTCAGTTAAGCAGAGAGATTAGCGATGTCCGCCGCCACCGTGGCCGCCTCCACCACCGTGGAATCCACCGCCAGCCCCGCCGTGGAACCCGCTGCCACCACCGTGGAATCCGCCGCCACCTTGCAATCCACCACCGCCACCGTGGAATCCGCCCATGTTTCCGCCACCACGGGGGCCCCCTACGCTGCCGCCATGGAAGTTATTGCTGCCGCGGAAGCCGCCATAGGGATGGCCGACCGGTGCTCCGCGATATCCGCCTCCGGAGCGACCATATCCATAGCCGCGACCGTATCCGTATCCGCGACCGTATCCATAACCGCGGCCATATCCGCGACCCCAATAACCGCTATGCCAGTATCCGCCGCCCCAGTAGCCACGACCCCAGTAGCCGTGGTACCACGGGCCGGCGCCGATGAAGAGGCCGCCGATGAACCAGCTTGGACCGTAGAAGCCGTAAGGCGCGCAGGAGTACGGGTAATAGGTGTAGTAGCCGTAGGGGCAGACTGGAGCAGGGCCATAATTGTAGCCCGCGGAATAGTCGGGTCCATACCCGGAGTCCTGGCCGTAGTAGCCGGAGTCGTCTTGGGCCTGGGCGCGCTGCGTTAGGGCCAGCGGTGCGGCCAGCAGGCCGAGAACGAGTACCCATCCGAAAATCTTCTTCATAACGCTTCCCCCATTCGGCCCCGCTCCTGCTGCTAACCCGGAGACCGTTGCGGTGCAGGTGCCAGCGGCTAGGGCTGCGTCACCCAACGGATATGACCCGGCTTCGACCATAAAAGTTGCGTAAAAGAACCGGCTGTTAGAGTAGCGACTACTGACTTATGTTTGCGAAAGCGCAGCGCGTTCATTTCATTGGGATTGGCGGCATCGGGATGAGCGGCATTGCCGAAATCCTGCTCAACCTCGGCTACCCCGTCTCCGGCTCGGACCTGAAGAGATCATCGGTCACCGATCGCCTGATGGGGCTGGGAGCGACCATCTTTGAGGGCCATGCCGCGGCAAATGTCGTGGGCGCGGCGGTGGTAGTAGTTAGCTCGGCGGTGAGCGAAGCGAATCCCGAGGTGGTTGAGGCGCGGTCCAGCAAGGTGCCGGTGATCCAGCGGGCCGAGATGCTGGCCGAGTTGATGCGGCTGAAATACGGCATTGCTGTGGCGGGGATGCACGGCAAGACTACGACGACTTCGATGATTGCTGCCGTCCTGGCTGGCGGGGGACTCGACCCGACCATCGTGGTGGGCGGCAGGATCGATGCCATGGGCTCGAATGCGCGGCTCGGCAAATCGCATTATTTGGTCGCCGAGGCGGACGAGAGCGATCGCTCCTTCCTCAAGCTTTCTCCGATTCTGGCCGTGGTGACGAACCTCGATCGCGAGCACATGGATTGCTATCGCGACATGGCGGATGTGGAAGCCGCCTTCATCGCATTCATGGATCGAGTGCCGTTCTACGGCGCAGTGACGGCCTGCCTGGATGACGCGCTGCTGGCTACCGTGCTGCCGCGTGTGCGGCGTCGCGTCTACACCTATGGCTTTGCTCCTGAAGCGGATTTTGTCTGCCGCCTGCTGCCGACGGGCGAAGGCGCGCGCTCGCGTTTTGAAGTCGTTGCCGCGGGACACGTGCTGGGCGCGTTCGCGCTGCACGTGCCGGGCCGTCATAACGTGCTGAACGCGACCGCTGCGGTCGCCATCGGAACGCAGCTTGAGATCGCGCCCGCCGCGATTGCCACCGCGCTCGCCGAGTTTCGCGGGGTGGACCGCCGTTTTCAGTTGAAGGGAATGGTGCGCGGCGTCACCGTGGTGGACGACTATGGCCACCATCCGACCGAAATCCGGGCCACGCTGGCTGCTGCGCGCGATTGCGGCTACAAGCACCTGCACGTGATTTTTCAGCCGCATCGTTACACGCGCACCCGCGACCTGATGGAGGAGTTTGCCACCTCCTTCGATGAGGCGGACTCGGTGGAGGTGCTGGACATCTACGCTGCCAGCGAGGAGCCGATTCCGGGCATTGATGCTGAGGCTCTGATGGCGAAGGTTGATCGCCCGCAGGTGCGGTATGCGGGCACGGTTGCCGATGCTATAGCTGCGGTTGCGGATCGTGCTCAGGATGGGGACTTGATCATGACGCTGGGCGCGGGAAGTGTTTCGCAGATCGGTCCGCAGGTCTTGGAGGCGCTTGGTAGCAAGGGCTGATCCATCCCTGAATGCCCGAAGCATACCGACGCTGAGTGTAGGTCGAAGAGTCCAGCTTTTAGTAATTCACGGTGATTGCCCGTCGGGTTGCGCTGAGCCCATAGCTGCATTGTGGAGAGTCGGACGTGTCGACGGCCTTGGACCAATTCTGGGTCGAGAGTGGATGAAGCTCTTCGTCGAAGACGGTGACGTCCTGGAATGCGAGGTGTTCGTCCGGCGGGTAATCGTCGCAGCGATCGATGTAGTAAGCCTCCAGCACGCCGCCGAATGCCCAGTTGAAGACCTGTCCTTGACTGGGTGTGTTGGCCAGGGTGGTGTTTCCGCCAGTTGAGAGATCGACGCTGAGGACATCCCAGGTGGCGCAGGAAAGCGTGCCCGCGGGGCAACTGCTGGTGATGGCCCCGAAGATCTCGTCGCCCGCCTTCACTGCGACGCCGGGGCTGCTTGTCACGATGCCGCTCAGGCAGCAATTCCAACTCGCGATGCTCCATTGGCCTTGATACCAGCCAAGCACGGGCTGAAGGATCGAGGTCTGAGGATCGCTGATATCTTCAAATCCCGGGAAGAAAAAAAGCACCTGTCCGTCGTCGGCATCAGGCTGAGGCGGCACGGTCCATATCGCGATGAGCGCACCATAAGATTTTTTGGGGGAGCCCGTGGTGATGCTGCCGGATTCCACCCAGCCATTGATCACGCCCGGCGTGGAAGACTTCGCGCTGCGCGCGGCGATTCCGCTTCGCAGGTAGTGCGGATACCCGCAGACGGCGGCTTTGGCGTTCGCGCTGCCATTCGCATGTTGCACGCGCCCATCCGGTAGCAGCCGTTCTCCTTTTGCGAGTCTTTGCAGGCAGGAGGGATGGAAGTAGCCGAACGGAGTGATGACATATTCCTCGGGCACATTCGACGGCCGATTCGGCCCTGCTGCCGGAGCAGGGGTGACCGAAGCAGATTTTCGGGATGTATCGGGCGCGGCAGAACCCGCGGCAGAACCGTAGAGGGGTTCTCCAAGCACTGCCAAAATGGCAGCACCGAAAACAATGCTCCTGACGATCGATCTCATGGGTGGCCTCTTCGTAGAAGGCTGGTTCTGCCGTATCCGCGGCAATGGGTGAGGAATGGATCTACTTTGGGGAGGCGGCGGGATTCTACGCCGTGAAATCCGTGGCATGTCAAGGCAAATGCAGTGGGCAAAAGTGACAGTCCCTGATCGTGAATGTGGTTACCGTTGCTGTGCGGATACCTCATTCCCCCGAGTTGCACTATGCACAGGGCGGATCGGGGGGACCCGGGGTATATTGGCCGAAGGCGATTCTCACGACCTGGCTCGGGCGTGGCGAAAGTAGAACAACAATTCAGCCGCGCGGCTGCGGCACTGGAAGAGCGTTTCGATGACGTCTTCCGTCCGCATGCAGTCAGCCGGCCGCGACCTCTTCCCCCATTTTCGGAGGCCGATGCTGCGCGCCCTTTTCCTGCCGAGGAGGACGATGAAGAGCTGCCGGTTCTGCGAACGCGGCGTCGTGTTCCGGTAAAGCGCGGCAGACTGCCCAAGGGCCGCCTTGGCCGCATTCTCGTCGTCAGCGGTGTGGTCGGCGTTTTCGCGTTACTAATCGCGGCGCTGGTCGGCATCCACAATTTTTTCATGACGGATGCGCGCTTCCGCATCGATTCGGCGTCGTCCATTCAGGTGCTTGGGAATAGCCAGGTAACGCGACCTGAGCTGCTTTCCGTCTTCGGCAGCGACATCGGGCGCAACATCTTTCATGTGCCGCTGGCGGTGCGGCGTACAGAGCTTCAGGAGCTTCCTTGGGTGGAGCATGCAACGGTCATGCGCCTCCTGCCAAACCAGCTTCGCGTGTCAGTTACGGAGCGGGTGCCGGTGGCGTTTGTGCGAGCCGGCAATCAGATCGGGCTGATCGACCGAAGCGGTGTGCTGCTCGACATGCCGCCTGCGATGATGGCTGCGAAGCGTTACTCTTTCCCAGTGGTCACGGGCATTACAGCGCAGCAGAACGCCGAGGAGCGCGCCTCGCGGATGCGGCTTTATGCAGACTTCATGAACGCGCTGAACTCAACCGGAACGACCGCCGCCTCGCAGATCAGCGAAGTCGATCTTTCCGACCCGGAGGATGTGCGGGTGCTGCTGCCGTCGGCTGGATCGGACCTGCTGGTGCACTTCGGAAGCGAGGATTTCGCTGGACGCTGGCAGCAACTGGAGCAGAAGCTTCCGGGTTGGCGGCAGCAGTATCCGCGACTGGCTGGGATCGATCTGCGCTACCAGCGGCAGACGGTGCTCGAGATGTCCAAGTCAACGGATGAAACTACCGCCGGGGCAGATGCGAGTTCCACATCGGCACAGAATCCGGCAAAGGCGCCGTTGAAAACAGCGGCAAGGCCGCTGGCGCGAAACCATTCCGCCATCCAACGAGCCAAAGCGGCGCCTGTGCACAAAAATCTGCAGAAGCCAAAACCCATCCGGAAGAATGCCCATAACCTGGCCGCTTATCGGGAGAAGCCATGAACGCACCCGAACGCAACGATGGCCTGATTACCGTACTTGACGTAGGCAGCTCGCGGGTGCGGGTGCTGGTGGCGGAAGTGGTGGACGGCGCGCTGCGCCATCGGGGACACGGCGGAGCGGCGGCCAAGGGGATGCGCAAGGGGTTGGTGGCGGAGCTTGCGCCTGCGTCGCGCTCGATCATCCAGGCTGCCGATATGGCGGAGCAGAATGCGAATGCGATCCTGGCTCACTGTGTGATTGGCGTCGGAGGTCCGCATGTGCGCGGCGTCAATAGCCGCGGAGGCATCACGCTAGGCACGCGCATGCGCGAGATCACGCGCGAGGACGTACGGTCCGCTGTGGATCGTGCGCGCGCCGTGTCGCTGCCGCCGGAGCGCGAGCTGATTCATCTGCTGCCGCAGCAATTCATTCTCGATGAACAGCCCGGCATTCACGATCCGGTAGGCATGATTGGGAATCGGCTGGAGGTAAATCTGCACCTCTCGACCTGCTCGGCCAGCGCCGCACAGAGCCTTGTGACCTGCGCGAATAAGGCAGGGCTCGAGGTGACCGACACCGTCTTTGAAGGCGTGGCCGCGGCGGAGGCAACTGTCTCCGCGGATGAGCGGGAGCTGGGCGCGTGCCTGATCGATATCGGAGCAGGCTCCTCCGAGGTGGTTGTTTTTTTCGAGGGCGCCGTCGCGCACACCGCGGTGATCCCGGTTGGCGGCGACCATTTCACCAACGACATCGCTGTGGGCCTTCACGTTTGCGTCGAAGAGGCGGAGTTCCTCAAGCAGCACTACGGCAACTGCTGCGTAACGGCAATCTCCTCTTCCGCTGAAGTGGAGATCAGCGGCACACCGGGCCATGGCCCGCACACGATTCGGCAGCGTCAGATCGCGGAAATACTGGAACCGCGGGCACGCGAGCTCTTCCACCTGCTGCGCGACAATCTGCGCACGGGCGGCGTGCTGGAGGCGCTGGGCGCGGGCTGCATCGTTACCGGCGGCGGAGCCCGGCTGGCCGGGCTGCTGGATTCGGCGGAGAGCCTGCTGCATGTTCCGGCGCGGCTGGGCTATCCAGCGGCGCTGTCGCGCATGCCGGACGAACTGGTGCAGCCGGAGTACGCGGCGGCGATCGGGATGCTGCTTTACACGCACCGGACGCGGGTGATGAAGGCGGCGGAGGACCACAGTCTGCGGGCCAAGCTGCGCGCGATCTTTGCTGGAAGTCTGTAGAGACTTCGGCTGGAAGTCTGTTGAAACTTCGGCAGGCAGCCTGTGACTGCTGGCGCTGGAAGTCTGTTGAAGGCTCTGGCGGGAAGCCTGTAAAAACTTCGCCCGCAGGCCTGTAGTGGCGCGATTTCCAGACCTGTGGAGAAAAAGCAGTGGAAAACCCGAAGAAACAGGAATAAAAGCAGTAATAGTAAGGAATATCGCAGCGAGATGGGAGCAGTGAATCGATGAGCAATCCAGAGGAGATCCGCATTCAGTACAACGACGAGATGCCGCGCGGCGCAAAGATCAAGGTAATTGGCGTGGGCGGCGGCGGCGGCAACGCGGTAAATCGCATGATCGCGGCCAAGCTGGAAGGCGTGGAGTTCATCGCGGCGAATACCGATGTGCAGGCGCTGCAGCTCTCCCAGGCGCCGGTCAAGCTGCAACTCGGCGTGAAGCTGACCAGCGGGCTGGGGGCGGGAGCGAACCCCGATGTGGGGCGGCGTGCGGCTCTGGAAGACTCCGAAAAAATCATCGAGGCGCTCGAAGGCGCAGACATGGTTTTCGTGACCACTGGTCTCGGCGGCGGAACGGGCACCGGCGCTGCGCCAGTGATTGCATCGCTCGCCAGCGAGATGGGCGCTCTCACCGTCGCCGTGGTGACGCGGCCGTTCAGCTTTGAAGGGAAGCGCCGTATGCAGCAGGCCGAGCGCGGCATGCAGGAGCTGCTGGAGGCAGTCGATACCGTGATCGTGATACCGAACGAGAAACTGCTGGTCGTCGCCAAGGACGCAGGCTTCTTTGAAAGTTTCCGTGTGGCGGATGATGTGCTGCGGCAGGGCGTGCAAGGCATCTCGGACATCATCACCATTCCGGGCATCATTAACCGCGACTTTGCCGACGTGAAGACCACGATGCACGGCATGGGCTACGCCGTCATGGGCACAGCGATGCGTAGCGGCGCGAACCGCGCGATCGAAGCGGCCCAGGCCGCCATGGCATCGCCGCTGCTCGAAGCGGGCGCGATCGATGGAGCGAAAGGCATCCTGATCAACATCTCGGGCTCCAGCAATTTGAAGCTGAGCGAGGTGAACGAGGCTTCCACGCTGATTCAGAACGCTGCACACGAGGACGCGAACATCATCTTCGGCGCGGTGATGGATGAGAGCATGGGCGACGAGGTGAAGATCACGGTGATTGCGACGGGCTTCCGCAAGGACCTGCCCAAGCGCGAAAGTGCTTCGGGAGATGCGCGCTCCCTCAAGCCGGAGATGCCGCAGTTCCTGAACCTCGATGTCCGCCCGGCAGCGCCGCGTTTTGCGAGCGAAGTGGCTACGGAGGCGGGCCGCACGAATGGTCATGCTGCAGAGCCAGTGGCCGGAGCGCCATTCGCGTCGGGATTCGGAAGTCAATCTCTTGCCCCATCTTTTGAGCCGATTCCGGTGCACGCGTCGGCGGAGCGCAAAGACGCGGTTTCGACGCCAGAAGACTCGGCCATTGGCGGATTTCTGGAGACCCTGAAGGCGGACGAGAACCAGTCGCGGCAACAACGGCGCAAGGAAGAAGCCGCGCTTGAGGAATTGGATGTTCCTGCATTCATGAGGAATGGCGGGCGTTAGGGGCGATTCCGAGTTTGGGCCAACGACCTACCCTGCGCTAAGCGGCTGCGCCGCTGCGTCGGGATGGCGAACTGTTTGGTTTACCCAGGCGCGGAGAGTGGTCGGGAATCCGCACAGGGAGGCGAGAGCATCCCACTAAAGCCTGAGGTACCTTCCTCATTCCGGTACTAGTACCGAGGTAAGTACCGATGTTGTAATGTGGAGAACGCTCAACCAGCGGGACGGGTAAGCTACAGTCATGCGCGGGGAATAACAGAGACGGCGAATCTGCCGCTTTGTGGTATCCCCGCGATACTGCAGGCTTTTTCCCGGGTTGAATTTAGCAGGGGCATTCCTCAATGGGTCGGATCGTCTCATCGTTTCTCAGTTTCGGGGTGGCCATCGCGCTCGCCGGCACGGTTCTGCCTGCGCAGGCCGTCGCGACCACTACGGTCCATCACCGGAAGACGGCTCGCGTACATACGGCGCGGCACCATGCGGTAGCGCAAACACGCCTGGTGCGCGGCAAAGACGGGAAGCTGCACCGTATCGCGGTGCGTCATCGCTATTACGAGCACTTCTCGGCCGACTCCTTTGCCACGACCGACATTACTGCAGGCGATATCACCGCGGGCGAGGACCCGGTGGTTCGCGCAGCACTCATTTCCGCGCTGGGCAATATGAACGGAACCGCGGTCGCGGTCGATCCGAACACGGGCCGCATCTTGGCCATGGTGAACCAGAAACTGGCGCTTTCAAGCGGCGCGGAGCCCTGCTCGACGATCAAGATTTCCGTTGCGCTGGCCGCGCTCGAAGAAGGCATTGTCACCAAGGACACCCCGGTGAACCTAGGCGGCTGGTCGATGACCATGACCGAGGCGATCGCCCACTCGAACAATCTCTACTTTGAGACACTCGGCCGCAGGCTTGGGTTTGAGCGGGTTCGTCACTATGCGAACCGCTTCGGCCTGGGTGAACTGGCAGGCTGGAACATTCCAGGCGAGCAACTTGGGGTGTATCCGAACCAGGAACTGCCGGAGAAGTTGGGGGGCGTGGGCCGTATGTGCTCCTTCGGCCAGGGCGTTTCCATGACACCGCTGCAACTGGGCGCGCTGACTGCCGCGATTGCGAATGGCGGCACGCTCTACTACCTGCAGCATCCGACGACGCCCGAGCAGGCAGTGAACATTACCCCGCAGGTAAAGCGGGTGTTGAACATCAAGCCATTTATTCCAGATGTCGCCAGCGGCATGGGCGGCGCGGTGGCATATGGCACGGCTCGGTCCCTGCGCGCCAGCTTCAACGAGCTTCCTGTGCTGGGCAAAACCGGCACCTGCTCTGACAACGGAACGCGTTTCGGGTGGTTCACGTCGTATGCCGATACCAACTACGGACGCATCGTGACGGTGTTCTTCCTCGAAGGCGGCCGGCCAACTTTTGGCCCGAAAGCCGCGGAGCTCACTGGCGTGTTCTATCGCAATCTATGGGACCACAGCTACTTTGCAGAGAAGAATCCGGCTGAGGCCCCGGCAGCGGGCGCGATGGGCCAACCCACCCCTGCGACCGGCGCGATTCAGTAGCCGGCAAAACTCTTCGAACAGCGGCCTCCCACAGCGGAGGCCGTTATCATTTGCCCAGTGGAATCTGCATCCCAAATCAGCATGAAAGTCCTGAGCGCGGCGGACATGCGCGCTACCGATGCCGCAACTACGGCGGACTATGGCATTCCCTCGATCTCGCTCATGGAGAACGCCGGCGCGGCGATGGCACGGTTTGTACTTGCTGAGCTACCGCACGCGGCGAGCGCGAAAATACGCATCGTTGCGCTCTGTGGCAAAGGCAACAATGGCGGTGACGGATTTGTGGCGGCACGCCGGTTGGCCGAAGCGGGCTGCGATGTGGCTGTGCTGTTGCTGGGGCATACCGCAGACGTAAAGGGCGACGCGCGCATGTCGCTGGAGCGGCTCAGCACGGCGAAGCTGACGCCGCTGGAGATCTCTGACGAAGCGGGATTGGCTGCCCCAGAGACCACTGCGCTGCTGGAGGGCGCAGACCTGTTTCTGGACGCGGTGTTGGGCACGGGCTTTCAGCCGCCGATGCGGGGGGTAGCGGTAGCGCTCGGCGAGTGGCTGGTGGCGCATCCAGCGGCGCTCGTGGTCAGTGTGGACCTGCCGTCCGGGTGGGATGCGGACAGTCGCGCGATGCGGCAGGACGGCGCCTATCGCTCGGATGCTGTTGTGACCTTCACAGCACCAAAGCTGGCGCATGTCTTTGGGTTTCTGACACGCGGGCCAATTCTGGTCGCGGAGATCGGCTCGCCGGTGGCGGCGATTCGCTCCGCGTTGAGGCTGCATTGGGGCGGCAGCGCGAAGCGGGTTGCGGAAGTTCCGCGGAATCCCGACAGCAACAAGGGCAAATTTGGCCACGTCGGCATCATCACAGGAGCGCGAGGACGCGCCGGAGCAGCCGCCATGGCCAGCTACGCTGCGCTGCGTGCCGGGGCCGGCCTGGTGACGGCGGCGGTTCCTGCGTCCATCCTGAACACTGTTGCGGCGATCGCGCCGGAGCTGATGACCGATCCACTGGCCGAGACGGAAAAGGGCAGCATAGCGCTGCGCAGTCTGGACGGCGATTCGGGTCGTGCGCTCCTTGAGAAAAGGACGATGGTAGCGATTGGCCCCGGGCTGGGAGAGGAGCCGGAAGCGCAGCAATTCGCACTTAGGCTGATCGAGCTATGCGGTAAACGCGAAAAGCCCATCGCGATGGTGCTCGATGCCGATTGTCTGAATGCGATCGCCCAGCACAAGTACAAGCTCGATGGCCGGGGCCGTACGATTGTCCTCACGCCGCATCCCGGCGAGATGGCGCGCCTGGTCGATAAGTCGATTCCCGAAGTCGAAGCCGATCGCGAAGGCATTGCGCGCGCCTACGCGAAGGAGCATCAGGTCACGCTGGTGCTGAAGGGATGGCGTACGCTGATCGCCCATCCCGATGGGAGCATCGCCATCAACACGACAGGAAATCCGGGTCTCGCGAAGGGCGGCAGCGGCGACATCCTGACCGGCATTGTTGCCGCGATGCTTGCGCAATACGGCGGGAAAAATGGAGACCACGTGGCTGAGGCGGTCGAGGCGGCGATCTATCTGCACGGGCTGGCCGCAGATTTTGCTGTGGCTGCGAGCGACGAGCATACGTTGCTGGCAACCGAGGTGTGCTCGCATCTGGCACCGGCGTTCCGTTTCCGCGCGACGGAAGACGGCGTTACCTGGCTGCAGGGATTGCCGGGTATGCTGGAAGGGCGATGTGGGGAGAGCCGATGACGGCAGCGGCAACCGAGTTCGTGACACACAGCAGTGCGGAGACGATCGAGGTTGGACGGAAGCTCGCGGCTTTGCTGACGCCGCCGAAGTTTCTTATTCTGCGCGGGGATCTGGGTGCGGGAAAGACCACGCTGGTGAAAGGAATTGCGGAAGCACTCGACGCGGCCGAAGCGGACGAGGTGACGAGCCCGACCTTCACGCTGATTCACGAGTACGAAGGCACACGCGAGGAGCACGGAAAGCGCGTGCCGGTGCGGCTCTACCACCTGGACCTCTACAGGCTCGAGAGCGAGCGCCAGCTGGATTCGCTGGGACTCGACGATCTGCATGAAGAGGACAGCATCGTGCTGGTGGAGTGGGGCGAGAAATTTCCCAGCGTGGTGAAGCGGAGCCAGGGCGAGATCGTGATGACCTCAATCGATGGAGATAAGCGGCGGATCGTTCTCAACCTGAAGCCGGAACCCGCCGCGGTCACCTCTAAAATCCCATGATGTTGTAGCCGCAGTCGACGTAGGTGATTTCGCCGGTGATGCCGCTGGCGAGGTCTGACGCGAGGAAGACAGCGGTTGTGCCGACCTCCGACTGCTGCACATTGCGCTGCAGGGGTGCACGCTCCTCGTGCGATTTCAGCATTTCGCCAAGATCCTTGATGCCGCGTGCGGCGAGGGTCTTGATGGGGCCGGCGGAGATGGCGTTGACACGAATCTTCTGGCGTCCGAGCTCGAAGGCGAGATAGCGGACCGTGGCTTCAAGCGCGGCCTTAGCAACGCCCATCACGTTGTAGCGCGGGATGACCTTGGTGGAGCCGTAATAGGTCATGGTGATGATGCTGCCGCCGGCGGTCATTAGCGGCGCGGCCGCGCGGCTGACTGCGATCAGCGAATACACGCTGACGTCGTGGGCAATGCGGAAGGCTTCGCGGCTGGTCTCGAGGAAGTTGTTGTGCATGGCATCGGCGGGCGCAAACGCGACCGAGTGCACCAGGATATCCAGCTTGCCGTGTTTCTCTTTCAGCATGGCGAACAGGGCATCGATCTCGGCGTCGCTGGAGACGTCGCACTGATAGGCTTCGGCGCCGGGCAGCTCTTTGATCATGTCCTCGGCTTCGAGTTTGAGCCGCTCGTTCTGGTAGGTGATCAGCAGCCGCGCGCCGGCTTCATTCAGCTTCTGCGCAATGCCCCACGCGATACTGCGCTTGTTCGCAACGCCGAAGACAATAGCGGTGCGGCCTTTCAGATCGATCATGCGGTCGTATCCCTTCTGTGAACGAAGTTCCAGAGTATCAGCGGACTGGTCGTTATAATGTACGTTATATAGAGGAGGCTGACATGTTGACAGCAAAGGTTACGACCGTTGGCTCTTCGTCGGGCATCATTCTGAACCGTGAAGTGATGACTCGTCTGGGGGTGCGGAAGGGAGATGTTCTGTATCTTACGGAGGCGCCGGACGGCGGGTACAGGATTACTCCGTACAACCCCGAGTTCGAACGTCAGATGAAGCTGGCGGAAGATATCATGCACGATGATCGCGAGGTACTGCGAGCTCTGGCGAAGTGAGCCCCCGTACGCGTGCGTGGCGTTGGGTAGAATCGGCGGCCGTGTATGCGATTCACGATCGCCTAATCGCTGAGCACGGCGGCCTGGAAGGCATCCGCGATCGAGCCATGATCGAATCCGCTCTGTCTCGTTCTCAAAATCTGTTCGCGTATGGCAAGCCGGATGCCGCGGATTCGGCCTCCGCGTATGCCTTCGGGCTGGCACGCAACCACGGCTTTGTGGATGGGAATAAGCGAGTTGCATGGACTGTCGCGAGACTCTTCCTCGCCCGTAACGGACTTGAACTCAAGTTTCAATCGATCGACGCAATCACTGTCGTTGAGCGCCTTGCCGCCGGGATCATCTCTCAGGATGAGTTTGCTCAGTGGCTTCGAGCGCGCCTGGTTGCATGAGGCGGCGGCCACATCAGCCGCCCAGGTCGATCAGTTCCACGCTATCGATCGGCCGGCCGAGGAAGCGTGTGCCCAGCGCGCGGAACTTCGCCACTGAATCCGTGGCGTAGAAGCGGACCGATGGGTCGCGCTTTCCGGAAGAATCGAGCGCAAGGCGCGCGGCCACCTGCTCTGCGGTCACGTGAGCGGAATCGATCACGCGGACCTTACATCCACTGGCGTGCTCGCGCAGAATGTCTTCGATGACTGGCCGCAGCAGTGGATAGTGCGTACAGCCAAGCACCAGCGTGTCGGCTGTCATGCCGGCTGTAGCGGTGTGCGATAGCAGGTCGTCTAGATAAATCCCGGCAACCTCACGCGTGACCGGGTGATCGATCCAACCTTCTTCGATCAGCGGCACGAGCAAGGGGCAGGCTTTCTCGATAGCGCGGAGGCCGCGTTCCCGGCAGGCTGCGGAGTACGCATGACTCTCGACGGTCGCGGCGGTTGCGATGACCATGACGTCGCCTGTCTCGGAGCTTTGGAGCGCCGCGGTTGCGCCGGTTTCAATCACGCCAATTACCGGAACATTCACGGCAGCGCGCAGAGCGTCGAGCGCCAGCGCGCTGGCGGTGTTGCAGGCGATGACGAGGGCTTCTGCGCCCTGCGCGACCAGGAAATGCGCGCTGGAGACCGCGTACCTCGCTACGGTGGCGCGGGACTTGGACCCGTAGGGCAGGCGCGCTGTGTCGCCCAGATAGAGATAATCCGCCGACGAGGCTTGTTCGAGGAGCGCGGCCAGAACGGTGAGGCCGCCGACGCCGGAATCGAAGACTCCAATGACAGGAGTGCGTTTCATCGTGCCTCGGCAGCTGGCGGAGGTGGGGTGGCGCTCGCAGCGAGATAGGTGCGCGTAAGGTCTGCGTGTCCGGCGAGCGTGTCGCGTGGCGCGCCGTCCACCAGGAAGCGCACCTGCATAATCTCCGGCATGTTTGCGTGCAGGGTACCGATGAGCGAGAGCAGAGTCATGGTCTCGGTTTCAATACCCGATGGGTGCGCCTGCAGCAAACCACTGCTCAGATTCACCACCGCCAGCGTGCCGTCGCTTGCGGTGCCCGCAGGCAAGGGCATGAGGAAGACATCGTCGACGCCGGCGTTGGCGGCGATGGGGTGGGCGGAGCCGGGCCTGGCGTACTCGGCAAGGAGCTGGTTTAGGAGATATCGCGCGCGCGCATGCGGCTCGGCGGGCAATGCGATGCGCTTCTCCGTATTGACCAGCGAGCCATCGGTATCGTTGGCCAGCATCAGCGTGATATCGCTGGTCGGCATGGCGCTGGGCGGCGTCAGCGGGGTGGAATCCGCGGCGGCCTGCAACTTGTCGGAGGCGCGCTCACGCATGCGGATGAGGAAGACGGCCATGACGGCAGAGACGAGCACGAGTACCCACAGGAGCACGCGCTGGTAGCGGGGAATCATGGCTGCGCGCCCCAGTCGCGCCGCCAGGCTTCGACCGCGGCTGCCAGCCCGGCCAGAATGCGGGATTGATAGTCGGCATCGGTGAGCTCGGCGGTGATGGCGCCATCCCTGGTGAGCGGGGCAATCTCCACTGCTGCGGCAGGGCAGGTCATATTGTCGAGCGGCTGCATCGCGGTGCGGCCCAGCGTTACCGGCACGCCTGCATGGGTCATCGCGGTGTTGATTTCGCCGGCCCAGCGAAGGCTTTGGGGCAGGTAGGCAGCCTGCGCCTGGTCCCAAGGCAGAAATGTCGCCGGCTGCGCAGGCGGAAGGGACGATGTAAATAGATGGATGCCGCTACCGCTGTCGGACGCGTGCAGGATGAGGCATGCAGTGGGCTTATGGGCGTTGGCCAGAGCGGCGCGCTTCGCAGGCGGCAGAGTCATGTCACTTTCCCGGGTCGTGACAACGGACACACCGCGTGCCGAGAGCATGGAACGGAGGCGGATAGAAAGCGAGAGCGCCAGGTCTTTCTCCTCGAGATGCGCTCCCAGGTGAGCGCCTGTCTCCGAGCCTCCATGCGCGGCGTCGAGGACAATGAGAAACTGCGGCTGCACGGTGGCTGAAGAGCGCGGCGGCAGTGTCGGCTGCTGTTGAGCCGGCGCGGCAGCAGCAGCTACGGAGGCGGCGAGAACGCAGATGACGAGTGAAAGGCGGCGGGCGCGCAAATCTGCGGCCCGCGGGCATTTCTCAGTCCAGCGCATAGATGGCGAGACCGCTCAACAACTTGGGAAAGAAGTCGGTGGACTTCTGCGGCATCACCTCGCCGTTGAAGGCGATCTCGCGCAGCTCCTGCAGTGTGGCCGGGTTCATCAGAAAAGCCGCCTGCGCGGTACCCTTGGTCACCTGATCGACAGCCTCGGCTGCGTCCCGGAGATAGCGGAGGTTGCGCTGCTCGCGGATCGACTCCTGCGATAGCCCCAGCAATTGCTCGAGCACTAGACTGTGAAGCTGTGCCACGTCTAATTGCCCCTGGCGTTCCGGCAAATGCGCAAGCGCCTGCTTTACGGCGGCGGCCCGGGCCTTCAGCAGAGCCGCGCCTCCGGAGAGGACGGCGACGAATGCCGTGGAGTCATTTCCTGTTTCCGCAAGCTTTCCGGTAAGCTGCGGGGCCTCGGTCGCGTTGAGCCTTTCGATCTCGAAGTAGGGAGCGGCGCGTTCGAGAAATGCCTCAGCCTGGAATCCTTCCAGACCGAAGACAACGCGATGAGTGGGCAGAATCACCAGGCCCTCGCTGTCCATGTTCACAAAGGTCATCATGGCGGCTGCTTCGGGATAGGGCGGGTGCGGCAACGTCGTTGCCAAGTCGCGCTCTCGGGTGTGGTGCACCTGCGCGGGCGCGTGTTCTCTGCTGTAGTTCAGCGCGGTCTCGTAACGATGATGGCCGTCGGCGATGATCAGCTTCTTGTCGCTCATCGAACCAATGACCAGCCGCAGCGCGTGTGGGTCCGTGATGCGGGCGACGCGGTGGAGCACGCCGTACTCGTCGGTGACCTCGACCTGCGGCTGAAAGCTCTGGAAGAGCTGCTTCTCAATGCTCTGCGCGGGATCGGAGTAGAGCATGAAGATCTGCCCGAAATGGGCACGCGTCGCCTTGAGCAGGTTCAGGCGATCGCTCTTGGGCTTGGAGAGTGTCTGCTCGTGGCGGAAGACCACTTTTGCGGAGTAGTCCTCGAGGCCACCGAGCGCGATGAAGCCGCGGCGCTCCAGCATCTCGCCAGGACGGCCGGGAACCTGGAAGCGTTGCGAGTAGGCGAAGATCGACGGATCGTTGTCGGTCTGCAGGACGCTCTTCTCGCGCCACTCACGAAAGTCTCTCGCGGCGCGGGTATAGACGTCGTTTAGGCCAGGCTCCTCAAAGAGTTCAGGCAGGCCGAGGATGATGCGCACCAGGTTATAGGGGCTTCGTCCGTAGTAAACCTGCTGCATCGCGGGCGTGATCTTGTCGTAAGGCTGGGTGACGACGTCTTCGATGCGAACGACGGTTGGATTGTAGCGTGTGGCGTGGAAGGGATAGATGCGTGCCATCAGTTCTGGCGATTGTACTAGAGAGTGCCTGGCTGACCCATCTGCGAGGCGCATCACGGACTTGTTCCTTGAAGGCGGACTTATTCGGGAGATGACAATCAAGTGACAACTGCGTCCTAAATTCAGGGTGGGTTAGATGCAGCGCCATCGTGTAGCATGGCGCTCACGGGAATGCGCATGGTGTCCATGTCTAAAGGCTGGTCCATGTCGCGGCTAGTTTGTTACGGCCGAGGACTCAGAACGCTGCTGCTTGCGGTGATCGCCCTTGCTGTTCTCGGATTTCCTTATTGCCGCCCCTTGCATGCCCAGGATGATCCACTGAACCAGATCCATGTGACGCCGCCGCCGGTCAAACCGGCGCTGCCGACGGGACCGCCGCCATTGGAAGGTAAAGCTGCGCTGAGTGCGCGGCCGGGGTCAAGGATCCGTGTGGACGTGAACCTGGTCCTCATCCCGCTGACGGTGACCGATCCCCTGAACCGGCTGGTGACCGGCCTCGAAAGGAACGAGTTCTTTCTGTACGAGAACAATCAGCAGCAGCAGATTAAGAGCTTCTCGTCGGAGGATGCGCCGGTCTCGATCGGCATCATCATGGACCTGAGTGGCAGCATGACCAACAAGGTGGTGCGCGCTCGCGAGTCAATTATCGAGTTTCTTCGCACGTCCAATCCGCAGGACGAGTACTTCATTATCGGCTTCAATGACCGTCCGGAGCTGATCGAAGACTTCACCTCGTCGATCGACGACATCGAAGCCCGCCTGCAGACCGTGCGCGCGGGCCGGCGCACCGCGCTGCTCGACGCCATCTACTATGGTGTGAACAAGATGAAGCAGGCGCGCTATGACCGCAAGGCGATTCTGATCGTCTCTGACGGCGGTGACAACCGCAGCCGCTATACCGAAAATGAGGTAAAGAACCTGGTGCGCGAGTCGGATGTGGAGATGTTTTCAATCGGCATCTTCGACGCGTATGCCGCGACCACCGAGGAGCGCAACGGGCCGCTGCTGCTGCATGACCTGAGCGAGGAGACCGGCGGTCAGCTCTTCCGCGTCGACGATATTTCGGATATGACCGACATCGCTACCAAAATCAGCGCCGAGCTGAGGAACCAGTACGTCGTCGGTTACAAGCCTTCGGATACAAAGCGCGACGGTAAATGGCGTAAAGTGAAGGTAAAGCTGGTGCCACCCGCCGGGCTGCCGCCGCTTACCGTCCACGCCCGAAGCGGATACTATGCGCCCGCTCATTAACGGACATTTGCAAACCTTACTGACGTTTTTTCTTTTTCTGAGCTCGGGCGCCGTCCTGCTGGCACAGCAGGCTCCCGCGCCGCTGCCCGCTGAACAGCAGCCGGCCCTGAACGTCGATCGCGACCCGGTTCCTTCCCCCGGACCCATGCCCGGCGCCGGGGCGCCGCAGACCCAGCAGCCAGGACAGATTGCCAAAAGCAAGAACGGCGGCTACACCCTGACGCGCAACGTCGATGAGGTAGTGCTGAACGCCACGGTGATTGACGGGCACGGCAGCCTGGTTAATGGACTTACTGCGGATGACTTCCATGTGCTTGAGGACGGCAAGCCGCAGAACGTCACTTCCGTCCAGGAGCAGGACGTTCCGGTTTCCATCGGCCTGCTGATCGACAACTCCGGCTCCATGCGCACCAAGCGGCAGGCAGTGAACGAGGCGGCGCTGGATATGGTGCGGGCCTCCAATCGGGACGATGAGACTTTTGTCGTGAACTTTGCCGACGAAGCCTACATTGACCAGGACTTTACCAGTGACATCAACAGGCTGCGCGACGGCCTGTCGCACATCGATTCCAAAGGGGGCACCGCGCTTTACGACGCGGTGATCGCGTCGGCGGACTACATGTCGAAAAATGCCAAAAAGGCGAAGGATGTCCTGCTCATCATTACGGATGGCGAGGACAATGCCTCGGGCACAAATCTTGAAGAGACGGTACGCCGCGTTCAGGACCTGCAGGGGCCGGTGGTGTACTCCATCGGACTGCTCTTTGACGATATGGGCGGCGGAGGGCGTGAGTCGCACCGCGCACGGCGTGCGCTGCAGTTGCTCTCCGATGAGACGGGCGGCCTCGCCTTCTTTCCCAAGAACCTGGGCCAGGTGGACCAGATCGCGGCAGAAGTGGCGCGCGACATCCGCAACCAGTACACGATCAGCTATCACTCCAGCAAACCGGCAAGCCTAGGCGGCTATCGTGTCGTCCACGTGGATGCCAAGGCGAAGGGCTACAACAAGCTTTCTGTAAGGACGAAGCCTGGCTACTTTCCCCACCCCGAGACACCCACAGCCAAAAAGAAGTGAAGGCGGGTTTAGAGCATCCGCTTCAGCCGCAGTGTCGTCCGCAGCGGTCTGCCATTTCGCTCCAGCTCCAGATGGACCATCGCACCCGGTTCACTTCGCAGAGCAGCGATAACGCTTCCGAGATTCGCTGCTGCGAGCGGCTTGTCTTCCATGCGCACGAGAACATCTCCGGCCTGCACATGCGCCTCTGCGGCGGGTGAGCCGGGTGTGACGGCGGCAACCACGAACTTGCCACCCGCAGAGGCGCGCAGCAGCAGCCCGCTCATGTCGGCTTCGAACGACTTACGCATGCGTTGGTTCGGCTCGAAGTAAAGAGAGGCATAGCGCTGGTTGAGCACGAAATTGAAGCGGCTGATCGCCTCCAGCCCAAGCACGCCGGCCAGACGCGGATTGCCGGCAGTTGCTTCCGGGGGGCCAAGCTCGGCAATGGGCGCAAGCAGCGTGAACGGGCCGAGCTGCAGATCTTTGAGCCGGATCAGCGTGGTGGCCGGGGCGTTTCCGAATGACGCCTGCTGCAGCCGGGGACCGCTGACTAGACCGGGATGTGCGGCGACAAACGAAGATGCGAGCACGATGCCGGCTCCCGGCTGACCCGTGTCCACCAGAAAGAGGCCCGTCGCACTGCTGCCGTCCGGCAGGAGGATGCTGCCCTCAATGAACGGCAGACCTCCGGCGGTGAATATGGACAGACGCGCTGCGGAGGCGGGACAGATCTCCGGGCTGAGCAGGGCAGCGAGGTGGCGGTCGAAATCGACGGCGAGCGAGTAGCGGGTGAACTGCGGTTGGCCGAGCACGCCTGCCGTCGGTTGGCCGGTCCTTGCGGCGATGTAATCCGTTGACGCGAGCGCGAAGCTCTGCTGGGGAAAGATGCGCTTTGCGACGAGCAATGCAGCAGTGCTCCCCGCGCTGTAGGCAGCCGCACGTGCGACGGTCGGATCGAGGCTGGTCTTTGCGGAGCCGGTATCCGCAACGAATGAGAGCTCGGAAGAACCACGCACGCTGCCGCCTACATAGAGCAGCCCATTTTCCACCCGGATCGGTACCGCGCCATTGGCGGCGGTGATCCCGAGTGAGCTGGGCAATGGGGCCTGTGCGTACGCCGTCGCGATAAAGGTGGAGACAACGAGTGCCAGCGGCAGAAGGGGCCGCAATCGCGACGTGAACATACAAGGCAAGTATGCGCTCTCCGCTCGAGGCGAATCAGGCAGCAGGCGGCAGGGGTTCGACCATCAGCGTGAGCCCATCGACGGCGGTGATGCGCACGCGGGCGTCGCGCTCCGCGGGTGTGGGAGAGTGTGCCTCCCACAATTCGCCGTGTACCAGCACCTGTCCGACGGGGTTGAGCGGCTTGACGACGACCGCGATCTGGCCGAGGAGTGCGTCGATCCCGACCATCGACTTGTTGTGCTTTGCACGCACTGCCAAGCGGAGCAGAAAGACGGTGATGATGCCGAAGGCGACGCCTGCAGCGATAGCGGTGCCGGCGTGGACGCGCATCTCCGGCACCGGGCCGGCGACCAGCGTCATCATGCCGATGACGAGGCAGATGATTCCGGCAAGCGCGAGTATGCCGTGGCTGGTGAATTTGACCTCCAGCACCAGGAGGACCGCGGCGGCAAGCAGCAGCACGACGGCGGTGTAGTGCACAGGTAGCAGATTCAGCGCGAAGAGCGAGAGCAGGACGAGCAACGTGCCGAGCGCACCGGGGACGATGGTGCCGGGGGCATTGAACTCCAGATAGATCAGCAGGCCGCCGATGACGAGCATGAGGACGGCGAGGTCCGGATTCATTAGCCGGTCAAGCACGCGATCGCGCAGCGTGGGTACGACTTCGTCGAGCGTGGCGTTCTTCGTATGCAGGACCGTCTTTGCGCCGCTCATACGCGTGATGGTGCGGCCGTCGATGTCATTCAGAAGAGTGGCGCGGTCCGGCGCAATGACGTCGATAAGGCCGAGATCTTTGGCTTCCTGAACGGTGTAGGACTTGGAGTTGCGGACGGCGTCTTCCGCAGCCTTGGGATTGCGTCCGCGCTGCGCGGTGTAGGAGCGGAGCAGCGCGGCGGCATCGTTTTCGAGCTTCTGCTTCATGGTGTCATCGATCTTGGCGCCTTCGACGACGGGATGCGATGCGCCGGCATTGGTGCCGGGCGCCATGGCGGCGATGTCCGCGGCTTCGAGCAGGAAGAAACCGGCCGAACCGGCCCGTGCACCTTCAGGCGCGACGTACACGATCACCGGCACGGGCGAGGCGCCGATGCGGCCAACCATATTGCGTGTGGTGGAGAGCAGGCCGCCGGGCGTGTTGAGTTCGATGAGCAGTGCGTCGGCTTTGATATCGGCGGCATGGTCGAGCGCGCGGTTGAAGTAGTCCTCGGCGATGGGCTGGATGGTGTCATCCAGACGAAGGACGACCACCACGGGTCGCGCCGCGTATGCGAAGACACTGTGCAGCGTAAGCAACAGCAGCAACGTAAGTGCAATGCGAATGGGTTTCATGGCTGTGGCGGCGTGGAGGGTGCCGGAGCGGGAGCGAGCGCCTGCGCTAGACCGCGGGCATCGGAGTTGGCGGGCTCTATCTGCAGGGCGTGACTGACATCATCGCGCGCGGCGGGTAGCTGATGTTGCGCGCGATCTAGCCGCGCAAGCGTGAGCCACGCGGCGGCGCTGGGGCGGAGCTTCAGCGATGCCTGCGCTTCGGCGCGGGCCTGTGCGTCGTCGCCATTCCGGCGGCGGACTTCTGCAAGTCCGGCGTGCGCCTCGACGTCGTTGGGATTCGCAGCCAGCGCGAGCTGGAACTCACGCTCGGCTTCCAGCATCAGGCCGCGACCGAGGTAGGTGTTGCCGTTCTTGCTGAGCGTGGCGGCCTGCTGATCAGGCGGCAGGGAGGCGATCCGCTGCGCTTGCATCTCTTCCATCTCGGACGCGGCCTGGCGGAAGGAGGCATCATTGTAACTGCGCTTGATACGTTCGAGCGGGAGATTGCGTGGGCCCTGTACCGCATTGTTGTTCTCTGCGCCCTTCTGTGCACTGGCGGGCACCACCGCTGGAGGGTTGGGCTGGCGCAGCGTGTTCTCGAGGCTGACGGCTTCCGAATCCTGCGGGCGAAGCTTGAGCGCCTGTCCGGCGGCTGCCAGCGCGTTGGTGATATCGCCGCGGCGGGCGAGCGCGATGGCGAGATTGAACTGGTAATCGGGATCGTGCGGATCGCCGGTGATGGCTTCCTGGAAGAGCGCCCCGCCGTCATGGCCACGGCGCGATGCGGCCACGCCCTGGTCATTCACCACCTCCGGCAGGGGAAGTTGTCCCGCGACGAAGGCGAAGGCGGCTTCCGCCTCGTCATAGTGCCCGGTGTAGAAGAAGGCGAGACCACGATAGAACTCGGCTTCGAGCGCGGCCCGGTCAGTCTTGCGCAAATGGCCGAGCGCAGCGGCGGAGGCGTCGAACTGCTGCTCAGAGAAGTAGGTCATGCCGAGCGCGAGCCACGCGGGTGAGTAGGTGGGGTTTTCGGCTACCGCGATCTTAAGGTGGCGAATGCGCTCTGCGGATTCGGGTTCGAGGATGCCGCGCACATAATTCTCAAATCCGTTCAGGTGCAGATTGGCGCTGGCGGCGTGGAAGCTGGCTTCCGGCAAAGGGAATTTCGGATCGAGGCTGCGGACAACGTGCCACGCGAGGGAGTCCAGCACGTCTAGCATGTGTTCGAGCGGACCATCCTGGGTGAGCGGTGGGCTGAGCCGCAGTGCGTTGACATCCAGGAGTTGCGCTGAGACGTGCAGATTGTTGTTTTGCATGGAGTAGAAACCCACGATGATGTCGTCAGCATCGAGGGTTTCTCCGAGACGGATGGCGGTGGCGCGTGAGGGCTGAAAGGATCGCGGCAGGCCCAGATGTTCGAGCGCGTACTGGCGATCGTCGCGGCTGATGATGTCAAAACCGGATGCGCCGAGACGCTGATTGAAGAGCTCAGAGACAGCCTCGCCGATCCAGTCCAGGTTCGCCTGTCCGGTCCGGTTGTCGAAGGGGAGCACGAGCAGGAGCTGATGATGCATCTTCGCGGGCAGCTTGGCGGTTTCTGTTGGGGACTGATCGGTCGCGTGGGCGAGTGGCTGGAAGCCGCAGACCAGCACAAGAGCGAAAAGCAGAAGCGAAGAGCGCAGTGGATGATAGAGGCACACGCAGCAGTGATTATAGTGCTGGGGCCGAAAGCCTACCGTCCAGTGTCAGTAGACGAGATGGTTCTTTGTTGCTTGCGATAACGAAATACGAAAATGGCGTTTGAAAGGACGAGAAGAATAACTCCTACCGATGCCGCAATAAGCATAGGAGCACCTCGACAGCATTCGAGGGCAGCGCCGGAGCAGATCCCAAGGTTCACGATAATGACTTGGTTCTGAAACTTCATCTTCGCCATTTCTATCTCCGGATCGCATTCCACATCACAACAGCAGCGTTATCCCTGAAGCGCGCTTCCTGGGGGCGGTCAAAATGCAGGACGGCGGCCCATTGTCCTTTGCGCCCCTCGTGCCAGACGACCTTGCCGCCGAGCAGGCCGGCGATGGCTTCCGGAGACAGGTCGCGATGAAAATCGAAGTAGCGGCGGTCCAGCTTCTCGTTGCGCGCGCCGAGGCTGAATGGCAAATAGGGCGGATCGTACTTGGTGGAGAAGATGACGCCGACCGTATAGCCGGAGAGCGTGGCGGCACGCTGAATCTGCGGCAGGGAGAAGTTGTCGATGCTGACGACGGAGACCGGCCGGCGCATGTAGCCCAGCTCCGGCCGGGTGAGCTCATCGGAGGCCGGCCAAGCGGTGAGGATGGTTTCACCCGGATAGCGGGTGACCGCCTGATGGATGGCATCCTGCTGCAGGCGGATAGCGTCGGCGTAACTGAGATTGTCTTCGGGCGCGAAGCGATAGGGCGGATTGATGAAGAGCCCGAGGCAGAAGGCGAGCGCGGCCAGGGTGACCATGCTGCCCCACAGCGGGACACGCCGCCAGAAAGCAGCCACGCAAACCAGCAGCACCAGCGGATACAGCGGCAGTAGATAACGCGTGAGCAGCGCGCCGCCCAGGACGGAGAAGAGCAGAGTGTTTGCGGCAAAGACCCAGGCGAGCGGCACGAGGAAATCTCGTGGGAGAGCGGGACGAACAGTGCCGTCCGGCAAGAGACCGATATCGCCGTCCGGCAGCGGACTTATACCACCGTCCGGCAGCGGACGGGGAACAAGAAAAAGGGACGCGCAGGCGCACAGCACGGGCACGAAGAGATTCATGTGCACCGTAAGGTGCACGACGCGATGGAAGAGCGCGAGAAGGATGCGCAGCGGTGAGAGCGTCGCAGTCGCGTTGTAGCGGAGGAACTCGGGGTTGCCGAAGACGTATCCGGTGTGACGCCAGTGATAGACGTACCAGCCGGAGAGGAGCAGGAGTGGCGTTAACAGCCATGCGAGGTTGCGAAGAGCCGGTCTGCGTATGGATCGGTCGCGTAGTGCGCGCCAAGCTTCATAGGAAGCGAGGGCGAGCGGGGTACAGATGGCGGTCTCTTTTGAGACCGCGGCAAGCGCAAAGCAGAGCGCGGCGGCGGAGATGTGGGAGTTCTTGCCGCCTGGCAGATAGAAAACGAGTCCCCATAGGGTGAAGGCGGCGGCGCAGAGATCGGCATGCGCCAGCGTGCTCTGTGCGAACCAGACCGGATAGAGCGCCGTGAGCAGCGTGGTTGCCGCGGCAATGGAGGTTTGGCCGGTGACCCGCTGGGCTAGGCGGTAGACGCCGAGCAACGCGAAGGAGGCGACGATCAGTTCGGCCAGGCGTGTGGTCTGCGGACTGAAGCCCGAAATCTTCCACCAGAGCGCCAGGTAGAGCGCGGGCAGGGGTGGGTGCGCATTGGAAAGCGTGCTGTAGGGAATGAGCGCGCCGGTACGGAAGAGATCGTAGGCGGCCGGGATGTAGTAGCCGGCCTCGTCCCAATAGTAGGGGAGGCGCAGCAGTGCGAAGTGGGAAAGATAGAGCGCGACAAAGATCAGGGGAAAGACCAGCCACAGGGGGACGTGCTGGTCTCTCGCTTGAGCGGACGGTTGAGGTCGGGAAGATCGGAGGAAGGAGACGATTGCTGCCTCCGCGGAAACATTCCTTCGCGAAAGTTAGTTGAGCGGGCGCTGTGAGGAGGCGGTGGGGACGGGTTCCAGCGAAATCGAGCCAAAGGCCTGCTCGTACTGCGCCAGGTTCTGGCCGAGCACGTTGAAGAGCGCCTTGGCCTGCTGCGGACTGAGATAGATGCCCTGGAAGCCGCGGATGGTGACCTGGTCGGGCGAATCCTGGTGTGCCGTGCCGAAGGAGAGGAAGAAGTCCCACACGCTGGCGCGTACCTGCACGCTGTTGGCGTATCCCTCGCGGTAATCGGAGGCTTCCGTGACGGTGATTCGGGGCTGATTGTTGGGTTGATGGATGTCTGCCATGCTTATGCTCGTTTACTCTGCCTCGATAGGAATTCAGGAGGTACAGAGAGCTGGCGCAAGCGCGTCAGCACAAGCCAGCCCTGCCGGAAATCCTGCGTTTACGGTGACGAAAGTGCCGATCCTGCCCGGCGTGCCAGCACAGGACGCCTTCAATCCCTGCTCAGTATAGGGGATGAGTGCGAGTGCTGAGAGTGCGGAGCAGACCTGAAGATATCTGGATGCTGCCGTTGGGCTGGTGAAGAAGAATTTTGGCGCCTTACGATCTCCGCAGCGTCGTCCGCGGGGTGCAGACCGGCTTTGGATGCAACTTTCTTTCCGAATGCTGCATGGTCGCGTAATAAGTAGCGATTTAGGGAGCACTTTACGGCTTCGGACAGCTGAATATTTACATAGTGGTAAGTCTCTAACTAACACAAACTAGGGAGTTTATCCCTCGTAACTTGCCTGTACTATCAATTTACTGAATCACCTATGATTTGCCCCCGAACGTCACGTTACCGGGGCATACAGAAGAGTGACACTGCATCCCTGCACGCCCGGAATGCAGATCTCCTCAACCGACTCGCTGGGGGTGCTGGACTCTGGTCCAGTCCGTGGACGAGCTGCGGCATGAAGAGCCATTGCACCCACTGCCGAAGCGACACGCAATGCGAAACATAAATCCTCCTGCAGGAGATCTACATGCAACTCGTCCCCCGAACCTGTTCCGCGCGTCTCTTCGTCACAATTCTCGGAGTCCTTTCCGGAGCCGCCTATGCGCAGCCGGTCCTCGCGTCCAACATCACGGTAGCCAGCCCGACGGATGGGGCAACGACCACCTCACCGATTTTGATCAAGGCTCATAACATCGGTTGCAACGGGGTTGCTCCCAATGCCTTCGCATTTTCGATTGACAACAGCAGTACGACCTACTGGGGTGCGACGGCCTACGACATCGACCTAGCCAACCAGGCGATTTCGGCCGGCAAACACACCATTCACTTCAAAGCGTGGGCAAACGGGCAGATCTGTCCGATGGTCACCAGCAACATTACGGTGAGCGGGTCTTCATCGGGATCTGGCAGCTCGGGGCAATCCGGCTCACCCTCATCGGGCAGCACCTCCCCCGGCATTCCGTCGTATGCGGTGGCTTCCTCGGATCTGGATACTTCCAGCAACTGGGAAAACGAGCATGACTCGGGCACACCGGGAAGCTCGCACGGCTCGTCCGTTTATCCAGCGACAACGCCCGTCTATGACAACGCTCGCGAGTTTTACATGACGTATTCGAATGGCGGCGGCGAGCGCTGGCACAACTCCTTCGCCAAGGACTCGTCGGCGACCCACTTCGTCATGGATACGTACGTATATGTCAAGGATCCGTCCACGCTAGCCAACCTGGAACTGGACCTGAACCAGGTAATACCGAACGGTAAGACGGTGATCTACGGCACGCAATGCTCCACTTACTCGAAGAGCTGGGAGTGGACGTACTACACGGGCAACTACCACTGGCACTCTTCGAACATTCCCTGCGATCCGCGGAGCTGGTCTGCCAACACCTGGCACCACATCCAGGTGGGCTTCCATCGCGACGGCAACGGAGTCGTTACGCATGACTGGGTGAACTTCGACGGCAAGCAGAGCTCGTTTTCCGGAGCAACCGCCAACGCGGCGAAGTCGATGGGCTGGGCCGGCAGCACGCTGCTGATGAACGTGCAAATCGATGGCTACAAGTCGGGTGGCTCAGTCACGAGCTACTTCCACAAGACGACCTATTATCGGTGGTAGCACGTGTGGCCGTAGAGGGCCGAGAGAGTCCGAAAATTCCTTGCTCGTGTCACTTCTTGAGGGCTGGTTCCAGTTGGGGCCAGCCTATTTTTTTCTGGACTGCAGAAGGATTGGCACCTGATGCGTGGTCTGCAGGAGGTTGGTGCGAAAGGGGGGACTTGAACCCCCACGGGTTTCCCCGCTGGATCCTAAGTCCAGTGCGTCTGCCAATTCCGCCACTTTCGCGATTTCCCCAAAACAGTCACTAGAAATCGTAGCATCCTGGCCTCGGAATGGAGGCGCTGGCGGCGGATTTGCGGTACACGACCGTATACACGGCCGTCGCAAGCGTTCAAGTGCTAAGACAGCAGATGCACGGCACGCCTCATTTTTCCCGGTTTGGAATGATTCTAGTGAGGGTTCTATTTAAGGGAATCGCGCCTAGAACACTCATGATATCTATCTTCCAGGACTGATCCCTCAAGCAAAGCGCACGGGGTATTGGCCGAGCATGAAACGTCATTTGCGTGTAGCGTCGATACGCTCGGACTGCCGTCTTTGTTTTGAGCAAGTTCCTCTCAACAGGGTCGCGCAAGGGGTGAGCCATTGAAAGCTGTTCGTTGGGGGATCCTCGGCACCGGGACGATGGCGGAGCAGTTTGCCGGAGCCCTCCTGACTCTGCCCGACTCCATTCTGGGCGGAGTGGCATCGCGAACGCGAGGACGGGCGGACGAATTCGCCGCGCGTTTTGGCGTCAAGCGAAGTTTCGAGAGCGTCGCAAAGTTACTCGCGGATCCGAGCATCGAAATTGTCTATATTGCTACCCGGAACGAGTTTCACAACGAAGACATGCTGGCGACGCTCCATGCGGGTAAGGCGACTTCTATGTGAGAAGCCATTCGCGCTGAGCGCCGCGGAAGGACGCGTTGTTGTTGAAACGGCCCGGCGGCTTGGACTGTTCTGCATGGAGGCGATGTGGATGCGCTTTTCTCCCGCGGTGAGCGAGTTGCAAAACATCGTAAAGGGCGGGCGCATCGGTTCTCCAGAATTGGTTGCAGCGCAATTCGGCGTTTCGATTCCCTTTGATCGCGATCATCGAGTGTATGCGCTTCAGGGGGGAGGGGCACTTTACGATTTAGGCGTTTACCCGGTTTCATTGACGCAAATGCTCCTGGGCAGGCCGAAAGGTATCTGCAGCCGGTCACGCATTGGAGAGACCGGTGTTGATGAACAGTTCACTGCTCTTCTGCAGTATGAATCAGGAAGCCAAGCCATGATTGGGGCGAGCCTGCGCGCAAACCTCTCCAATGACGCACAGGTTTTCGGGACGGCGGGCCGCTGCGATCTGACAGGTGGGATTTATTTTCCGACAGGCTGTCACATTGAGATGAACGACCCTGCACGAAAGCCCGGGGAGCGTAGAGGGATCGGGCAGAAGGTGTGGTCGCGATTGGCACGCTGGGTTCCGCACGGACATGAGAAGAGATGGAGAAAGCAATCCCTTCGCGAAGGATATGCATGCGAAGCCAGGGCAGTACATCGGTGTTTATTGTCAGGGAGCACGGAGTGCTCTGAAATGTCTCTGAACGATACGCTCGAAGTACTGGAGATAATGGACGGAATTCGCAATCAGTGGGCTTAGGAATCCAAGAACGTCGAGGTCAAAGCATGCGGATTGCATTTGTAGGCTGTGGCTATGTTGCAGATTTTTACTTTCAATCGTTGCCGAACCACCCGGGACTTGACTTGGTGGGCATATATGACCGTGACGAAGCGAGTCGCACGCGATTCTCGGCGCACTACGGCACGCGCGCCTATGGCACGTTTGAGGAGTTACTGAGCGATCCCAGGGTGGAACTCGTGGTGAACCTCACAAATCCTCAAAGCCACTATGAGATTTCCAAAGCATCGCTGGAACGCGGGAAACATGTGTATTCAGAGAAGCCTCTTGCCATGCACATGGAGCAAGCAGGGGAATTGGTTGAGATCGCAGAAAAGAATCGTCTGTCGCTGTCCTCAGCGCCATGCAATGTGCTGAGCGAAACAGCGCAGACGGTCTGGAAGGTTTTGCGGGAGGGACGAATCGGACGAGCGCGGCTGGCATATGCGCATATGGATGCCGGACTGATGTTTAGGAACTATAAAGAGTGGTACTCGAAATCGGGAGCCCAGTGGCCATTTGACGATGAGTTTGAGGTCGGTTGCACGTTGGAGCATGTGGGCTACTACCTGGGCTGGTTAACAGCCTTTTTCGGGCCGGCCTTACGCGTTTCGAGCTTTGGCGCGGTCTTGAATGACGGAAAGGGTTCATCTGCCGATTGCGCAACTCCGGACTACACGGTAGGCAATATCGAGTTTGTATCAGGACAAGTGGCGCGCATCACATGCGGACTGTATGGGCCCCGTGATCATTCATTGAGGATATTTGGCGATGATGGATTTCTATCGGTGGATGATTGCTGGGACTATCACGCAAAGGTGTTTGTGGAGAATCGGCAGCCAAAGACGTGGCGAGAGAAGCATCCGAGACGCGCGCAAACCTTAGGCCTGGGCCGCCCGAGAGTTCCCCTGGTTCGCCAAGGCAAGTTTGCTTATTGCTCCAATGGGAGCCGGTCTGACTGGTGCCGAGGCATCGCTGAGCAGGCTGACGCTGTGGCGGAAAAGCGAGAACCGCGCATGTCTGGCCGGTGGTCCCTACATGTCAACGAACTGTCGTTGGCGATCAGCAATGGATACAACGGGCCAATCCAGAGCACATTTGAGCCGATGGAACCCATGCCGTGGAGTTGATGAGCTTTCTTGCTCTGGGAACTGCTACGGGCCGCTACCAACTTGGTCCGGCTGCGCGCTTCTGAATGGCCTACGAAAGCTTCTTCAGCTCCGGATACTTTACGTAGATGCGCTGCTGATCTTCATGACTTAATTGTCCCAGCCGTATCGGCTTGTCCTGCGGTCGTGTACCCTTCTGGTTCAACACGTTCATCAGGCTCCATTCCCGCTGTGGTCCCTTCGGTTCGTGCGCGGGCAAGTCGTATCGGGTAAAGTCGATGACCATGACAGGGCTGTCCGTAGTCCAATTGTTGAGCAGTGCCAGCCGAAATTCCTGGTTCATGAACCAGCGAATTTCCAGGTCCTTCTCTGAGCCGGGTGCTCCGGTCCCCTTGGCGTCGAAGCGGTAGTCGAGCAAGTGGTTGTTGGGCGTGTGCTTGCGCCACTCCATGCCGAAGGCGCCCTCCGTCAAAACCTGTGTGTCCGGCCAGCGTTCCCTGACGGCCTCCAGCCACCAGGCCAGGTCCTTATCATGGCCAATCGATACCTCCCAGATCGCGGTCACCCAGCCGAATCCGTTCAGCGCGTGGCCCTGATCGAAATGCATCGCGGTAGTAGCCATCATCTCTTTCCGGCCCGCGACTTCTCCCAGATTTCCTACGGTCTCAATCGGGCCGACGCCCATGCGGCTGTTGAAGCCTCCCTCGAAGCCGTTTCGGCGGGCGGCCAGAAAATCGCAAGTCCACCCGTCGAGGCAAACGCAGTCGATGAAATCCGCCGGGCCCTGTGCCGGCTTCAGGTAGTGCTCGCGACTGGGGTAGTAGGGATAGCAGATGCCTCCGTCGCCATCCCCATTGTCGATGCCGTGCTGGCTCCAGATCTGGGCCTGGCAAACATGAATGCCCTCGTCGGTGGCGAGGAACCGCTGATTTTCCGCATCCATAAAGCCCGCGACCAGGCACTCCGGACGATATCCGTTGCCCACCATTTTCGAGATCAATTGAAGGGATTTATGGATCGTCGCACGATTGTGTTCGCGGGTGTCAAACATGGGCGCGAAGTAGCCGCCGGGAATGAAGGTGATCTCGTCGCCATATTTGTCGTGGTAAGAAGCGAGCAGGCGCCGCGCATCCTTGTACTGCTGTCGCGTGTCATTCAGCGCCAGCCAGCTGATTGCCCAGGTCATCTTGCCATCAGGACAGCCGCGCGCAAACGCCTCTCGCCGTGACCGGATATGGTCTGGACTGTTGTCCGCTACCTCGTCCTGGCCGATTGACCGGGTGGGAGTCACTTCGATCTGGTTTACGCGCACCACCGAGACATGAGTCACGAAGCGGCCCCGCAAAGCCGATTTGCGGCCGCCGCTGGCTGGCGCACCTATTGCCAGTGGTGCAAGCGTCGCCGAAGCCGCGCAACCTGCCGCGCCACGTAGAAAACTGCGTCTGGTCCAGAGTGAATCCATCAATCTTCCACTTCCCCTCAAATAAACTTATTGATGTGTCGAAATTCGTACGGCTCGACACGAGATTACGCAATTCTGGGGCGAGAGGCAGCCATTCCGGGCTGTAAGTAATAGAAAGCCGCGAGAAGCCAGATAGCTCCTGTGCCAGAATACAATGCTGATCGTGAAAGTCTCCGCATCAACCTGGCAACGCGGACTGTTCGGTTATGGGGTCTCCATAGCATTCTGGATGCCGCTTGCCGCGCTGCTGGCGTGGCAGCAATATCGCATTTCAGCGGAAGAGCACCTGAGAGTTTCGCTGGCGAGTGTGTTGCTGTTGGTCGCCGTGCGCTTTTTAACGGTCGCGCTGCTGACGCCCCCTATCTTCTGGATTGCGGCGAGGGCACCGATCAGCGCAGGAAATACGGTCCGCCGGGTGATCTACTACCTTGCCGGCTTCCTGCCGTTTGTACTGCTCTTTGCGGTCATCCGATGGAGCCTGCTTCCGCCGTGGTATCCCGAGACGCAGCAGTGGGGCCATCGCACCTTTGATGCATTGATCGGCCTGACGTTTACCACGTTTGCCGATGAGCTTGTCGTCTATCTCTTGATTGTTATCGCAGCCCATGCTGCGGTGTATTTCAGGCGCGTTCAGCGCCAGGAGCTGGAACAGCTTGAGTTGAAGGAGGCGCTAGCGCAAAGCGAACTGCATACGTTACAGATGCAGATACAGCCGCACTTTCTTTTCAACACGCTGAACGGTATCTCTTCACTCATTCACAGCGACGCGGGACGCGCGGAGGAGATGATTCTCAGGCTTTCCAGCCTGTTGCGCCGCACCTTGCAGCAGGAGGGCTCAGATCTGGTACGGCTGGCAGCCGAGCTCCGCCTTGCGGAAGACTATCTCGATATAGAAGGTATGCGGCTGGGAAGCCGTATGTCTGTACGCTGGGATATTCAGCAGGAGACGCGCGAGCTGCTGGTGCCGCAATTCATGTTCCAGTTGCTGATTGAAAATGGCATAAAACATGGTATCGCGAATTTCCGGGGACAGGGCTGGATCGAAATCAGTTCCAGAGTGAACCAGCAAGTGCTTACGCTGGAAGTGAAAAACAGCGTGGGCGGCGAAACATTCCAGGGGATGGGAGTGGGGCACCAGAACATACGCACTCGCCTGTCTCTCCTGTACGGCCCCGATGCGCAACTTGTATTCAACCGAAAGGACAGGATTGCGGTGGCAACCCTTAGTCTGCCGGCCGTTTCCAGTACGAAATTCGAAGTGAAAGCAAAATCGGTTCGCGAGCTTGAACCTGAAATGAGGTCATAGATCATGCGCATTCTGATTGTTGATGATGAGCCGCTGGCTCGCGAGTCGCTGACACGTGTGCTGGGTGAGCGCTCGGACATTGATGTGGTCGATGTGGCTGCCGATGCGATCGAGGCGCTCAGCCGCATTCGTGAGAACGGATATGACATCCTGATGGTGGATATCCGGATGCCTGAGATGTCCGGCATGCAGTTGGTCGATACGCTTCGCGCGCAGGGCAACGGGATGCCGGCGGTCATTTTTGTGACCGCATTCAACGAGCATGCAGTGGCTGCGTTCGAGCGGCATGCGACGGATTACATTCTGAAGCCGTTCTCTGCCGAGAGGGTGCATCGCTCGATCGACTACGCCAAGCGGCACTCCGTGGAAGACCGCGAGCGCCGGCTGGCGGAGATTCTTCCGCACCTGCAGACGCTGGCGAAAACCACGCCGCGGATCGCGATCAAGTCAAAGGGACGAATCGTGTTTATCGATGTTGCAGAGATCGTGGTGGCGGAAGCCGAAGGCAACTACGTGCTGCTACGCCAGGACTCCGGCTCGCATCTGCTGCGTGAGCAGATCTCCGTACTGGCAGACCGCCTGGCGCCACATGGATTTGTGCGCATTCATCGCTCGGTGCTGGTGAATGCCGCGCATGTGGAAGCAGTAAAGCCGCTGCTGACCGGCGAATATCTGCTGCGGCTGAAGAACGGGAAGGAATACAACGTCACCCGCACATACAAGAAGAACCTGAAACAGTTCGCGACCTTCTGGCTGGGAATGGACGCGATCGCGGGATAAGTTATTTGCGCCCGGCGGTCGTGTCGACGGGTTCGTCCACCTGCACGATGCGGTCGCCCTGCACATCGGTGAGCGTTTGCTTGCTCCCGCTGGGCCAGCGAATTTCGACTTTGCTCGCCACAGCATCCTTCCCCAGGCCGAAGTGGGCGCGCTTGTCGTTTGAAGACAAATAGCTTCCCGCGGTCGATACGGTGAGCATCTGCGTTCCGGAACTGGTAGTCACATGAATCTCGGCGCCGATGGCGTCGCGGTTGCTGCGATGGCCGACCAGCGAGAGCGTGAGCCAGTGATTTTTCGTGGCGGTTTCGTTGCGCAGTATATAAGCTGGCCCGTCGTTGGTGGTCACGACGGCATCGACGCGGCCGTCGTTGTTCAGGTCTCCTACCGCCATGCCGCGCCCCGCCCACTCCTGCTGGAAGACGGCGCCCGATTGAGATGACACATCCACGAAGCGCTTGCCGGTATTGCGCATCAGCAGCATCGGTTCTTTGTAACGGAGCTGCGGGAACTGGAACTGGATGGTATCGAGATCGTGTCCCTGCGTGATGAGCAGGTCTTTTAGACCATCGTTGTCGTAGTCAAGAAAGTGGATTCCCCAGCCGGAGTGCAGCAATGTAATGCTGCCGACACCGCTCATGTATGTGTCGTAGGTAAAGCTGCCGTCGCCGTTGTTTTTGTAGAGAGCGTACTTCTGGTTCGCGAGATCAGTGATGACGAGGTCAGGCAGGCCGTCATTGTTGTAGTCCTGGAAATCGACACCCATGCCGGCGAAGGTGCGGCCGTCGCCGTCGACGGCTATCTCGGCGTCGAGACCTTCTTCCTCGAAGGTGCCATTGCCCTTATTGCGGTAGAGGAACTCCAGCATCGAGTCGTTTGCGACGACTATATCGATCTGGCCGTCTCGATCGAAATCCGCGAGCGCAATACCAAGTCCCTTGCCGGGCTTGCCCATCCCGATCTTTGCGGATTCTTCCGTAAAGTGGCCATTGCCATCGTTGTGATAAACGAGTGCGCTGATCGGCTGAAACGTATCCGGGTGGCAATAGGCGCGATATCCCGGTGGATGCTCGCCGCAAAAGATGTCGTTGAAATCCCACTGCATGTAACGCAGCACGACGAGGTCGAGCAGGCCGTCGTTATCCAGATCGACCCATGCGGCGGATGTAGACCACCCGCTGCCGCCGGTGCCTGATTTTTGCGTAATATCGGTGAAGGTGCCGTTGCCGTTGTTGTGGTAAAGCCGGTTGCCTCCGTAGGCCGTGACGTAAAGGTCTTCGTAACCGTCATTGTCATAATCTCCGACGGCGACGCCCATTCCGTAGCCGATGCCCTGCAGGCCGGCCTTTTCGGTCACATCTTCAAAGGTGCCGTTGCTCTTCTGGTGGTAGAGACGGTTCCAGTACTCCGGGCCGGTCTTCTGCGGGAAGGTGCCCTTCGCCGTGGGATCGCTCAGCGGAGCGCCATTGACGAAGAAGAGATCGAGGCGGCCGTCATTGTCGTAGTCGAAGACCGCGACGCCCGAGCCCATGGTCTCGATGAGGTATTTCTTGGATGTGTGCGAGGCACGTCCCTGAAAATGAACGCCCGACTGTGGGGTGAAGTCGACGAAGTTGCCCGGGACGATATCGGGTTGCGCCGGTTGCGGCTGCTGTGCGATCACGGGGAGCGCTACGAACAGCAGGTAGAGGATGGAGATTCGGACCGGCAAACGCATAGGAGACGCGCCGCGAGATGCTGGCTCCGCGGATAGCAACCACGATACGTGAGTTGCGCCGGTTGCGGTACCTGCTTGTTGGCTCAGGCGGTAGCTTTCGCGGGCGCCGGCGCAATAGCGAGGAAATCCTGCGCGAAGCAGCGCGCATACTCGTCCGTCAGTGCTTCGATGCGGGCGGGGTCGCTGGAGCGCACGATCAGTCCGGCGTGGTGGTGCTTCTGCATGCGGTGAACGATCTCCGGCGCGTTGTAATGATCGGTGACGGGCATGGCATCGCGTGCCAGGCACAGTACGCTGCCTGCATAGTCGGTGCCGAGCTTTGGCAGGCTGTATTGCTCGCCGCGCGCGAGAGCAACTTCAATGCGGGCCCACTCCACCCACGGGTTGAAGCCATTTGCCTGCTCAATGACATCGGCGATGAATGCGCCCCCCACGCGGGCCGCGGCTTCCAGGAAGTAGAACCGGCCGTCAGCAGCGGAGCGGATCCATTCCGTATGGGTGACCCCGTTCAGCAACCCGAGCGCTGCAACCAGCTTCTGGTGAAGCTCAGGAATTTCGTGTGCAGGGGCGGAAGCGCGGTCGACGGTGCGGGTGGTGAAGACGCCCCCCTGGTGCATGAGCTGGAAGGGCGGCTTACCGTATTGATGCACAGGCGCGGCAAGCGTCTGACCATTCCAGACGACGCCGTCGGCGTGAAAGATGTCGCCAGCAACGAATTGCTCCAGCAGATGGTGCGACTGCCGGTCGCCCAGCTCATTGAGCAGAGGCCACAGCTCGTCTGCTGTATGGAGCTTACGAATGCCGATGGCGGAGGCGTCGGTGCGCGGCTTCAGCATCCAGGGCGCAGGTATTTGCTGCATCCAGTGGTGCAGGTCGTCGTGATGGAAGACGCCGATGAACTCCGGCACAAGCAGGCCGGCTTCGCGCGCGCGAACGCGCATCGAGAGCTTGTCGCGGAAGAAGCGCGTTGCCGATTCGCCCAGACCGGGGAGGCGCAAATGCTCGCGCAGCGTGGCGGCGGTCTCCATATCGAACTCGTCGAGCGCGACGATACGGTCGATCTTGCGCGAGCGCCCGAGATAGGTGACAGTGTTGACCACCTGCCATGAAGCCATGTCTTCCGGCATGGTGTGGATTTCGGCGAGGATGTCGCGGGGCCAGTCGGCGTTGCGATGCTTTTCGAGCGTCAGGAGCTCCACGCGGTAGCCCAGGCGCGCGCACTCGCGCATGAAAGCCTGGCCCTTCACGTAAGTCGAAAGACAAAATATCAACGGCTGTGACGATTTGGTGTCGTTCATTCAGTCACTCCTCTTTCGGGCAGAATCCGGCGGATGCCCCGACCCACTCCTGGTTGCGATTGTGATCGACGCCCATCATCTTGCCGCGGCCCATACGGATGAGGCTGATGACCGGCTCCAGTGTGCCGTCGTCGGGCCAGACGTACATGATGCGAACCTCCGTCTGTGTAGGGCCGTATGGCGTGTCGATGACCGGCTCGAAGCGTACCCGCTGTTGCAAGAGAAAATTGTGGCGCTGGTCCTCGGGGATGGAGGCCAGCTCGGCATCGGTGGGGCCGAACTGCACGCCTTTGCCGGCGAAGGAATAGAGCGGCTTGAAGACCCACTGCTCGCGGTCCGCGGGCAGCAGGTCGCGTCCTTTGCCGTCGTACCAGTCGTTGAGAAAGATTGCTGGCGGCACACTGGGGTGGCGCAGCCGTGGAATCGCAAATTTGCTGATGCGGAAATACCAGTTTGGATGGCCGGCCCACTCTACGTCGAGATCGTCATGATAGTCGAAGGGCAGCGTGACGCCTTTGCGCTCCAGCTCATCGACGATAGCTCGGTTATAAATGCGCTCAATGAGTATGTCGCGGTTGCCGTCGCGATAGAAGAGGCGTCGTCCTTCATGCTTGAGTTTCGAGATGTCCACGGCGCGGATGCCGAGGCGATCTTCGTGGATATGAAAGTCGGGCAGCGTCTTTTGTGCTTCCGGCTCGATCTCCAGCAACACAACATTCTCCGGCGCGTGATTCCCGACGATCACCTTGCGCAGGAGCGCCCAGTAGCTCGCGTCGTCATGGCCGTTTAGAAAGCGGTCCAGGCCAGCAGGTAGATGAAAGATACGCTGATAGCTTTCCGAGACCATGGCCTGAAAGCCGAAGATAGAAGGGAATGCCTGGAGCTCGACCAGGCGAGGCGCAAGCGAACCGTCTTCCTCGCGCACCAGGCCAAAGTCGGCGGTCATAAAGTGAGGATGCGTGGGGCAATGCGGCACGCGGAAGCGCTCCGGAACTGCTTCCTCGGAGGCCTTGAGAAACGCGGCATTGCCGAGTAGCTGGTGTGTCAGCTCTGCGCCGGTATCGGCGATTGTTTCCATGAGCGCGCGCGGAAAAAAGCAGGGCGTCTCCGCGATGCGAAACTCCAGGGGTGCGCGTGCACGGCGCGCGCATTCTTCGAGCAGTGCCTGGTAATTCTCCGGCCGGTAATTGCGATTGAATGCCTGCCGCAGCTCTGGCAGCACGGTGCCTCCTTGCTTCAGGGTTGAATCAGGAAGTGGCCTTCGCGCATGATCTGCTCCTCGCCTTCCGGACCTTCGAGCCAGATGTTGAAGTTCAGGCCGACAACGTCGATGTGGGTGGAAGAACTCCACTTCGCGCCTGTGTGCTCGCCATAGGGGTCTCCGAAAGCAATGTGGATGCCGGGATATTTTTCATCCTGCAGAATGTTGCCGATCACGCGTGTCACGCCGATGTTGGTGCCGATGGCGAACTCACCCACGCGATCGGAGTTTTCATCACGATGCGTGTATTCCCAGAACTCGTCCTGCAACCGGCTGTTGCTGGAGGTGCAGGCGACGATGCGGTTCTTCGCGATAGAGATAGTGAGCGGCGAGTATGCAAGCGAGCCGTAGCGCTGACAGAGATAGTCGCCGACTACACCATCGACCACGAAGGTACCGTTCACTTCGCCCGGTGCGGTGAAAACTTCGCCTCCAGGAAGATTGCCCCATTTATCCGGGCTGATGATGCCACTGGTCTTGAGCCATTTGTAACTCGGGTTTAGCTCCGCGCGGATGTCCGTGCCGGCGGCGGTGGTGGCGTGGACCGCCGTAGCCTTGGTTGCTCGCTCAAGCACGCGCTGACTCAGCCGATCGACGGCGAGGAAGTCGGCGCGCATGCCCTCGATCATGATTTGCGGCGTGATGTTGACCATGTGTGCGTGGCGCATGCGGCGGCGATTCACGACATCCGTCATCTGCCGGCGGGAGAGCAGCTCATTCTGCTGCACCTGCACGGCGAAGATGGAGATCTGGCTGCTCTCCATGTCTGTCAGTACCTGAGCAGGCATGCCGGTGAGCGGTCGGGACGCGAGCTCTTCGAGGACGAATCCATTCCATGGACATCCGAGCGCCTGTAATTCGCGTGCGATCGAGGCCGCAATCTCGATGGTCGCCTGATCGGTGATCAGCGTGACTTTTTCCGTCGGTTGAATGCGCAGGCAGGTAGTGACAGCGCTGCGCGCGCCGGGCGTGAAATCCGCCGGGAAGGTCACATCAAGAAGCTGAGTGCGGGTGATGGTCATGGCTTCGAAAAGGATGTTGCAGTGTATCGTGTTCCGGCCTGTGTGAAGCGTGGCTAAAAGAGACCGGCGCGTGTCTCCTCCACCATGTAGTCGACGACGGCATTCAGGTCTCCGTTGGCCTCCTTGAACTTGCGCACCTGCCGCTGCGCGCCGGAACCGTTCTCGAGAATCGTCTTGACATAGGCCAGTGCGTCTCGGCTGCCCAGGTCGTCCGCGCAGTCGTCGACGAACGCCAGATATTCCAGGATCAGTTCGCGCTCGTCTACCTCTGCCTCTTTGCCGAAGTCGATGAGCTTGCCCTCAAGCCCGTAGCGCACGGCGCGCCATTTGTTTTCCATTAGAAGCGCCCGGCTGTACTGGCGCCAGTCCTGGTTCGTCGCTTGCAGGTTCCACAGCTTGCAGGCGGTAGCCTGGATGAGCGCGGCGATGGCGATGGTCTCCTCGGCGCGCATCGGGATGTCGCAGATGCGGACCTCGATGGTGTTGAAGAAGGGGTGTGGACGAATGTCCCACCAGATCTTCTTCGCGTTGTCCATGCAGTTGGTTTTGATGAGCAGGTTACAGAACTGCTCGTACTCGCCCCAGCTTCCGAAGCTGTCCGGAATATTCGTGCGCGGAAATTTGTCGAAGACCTTAGCGCGATAGCTCTTGAGGCCTGTGTCGCGGCTGCGCCAGAAAGGCGAGTTGGTGGAGAGCGCGAGGATGTGCGGCAGGAAGTAGCGCATCGAGTTCATGACCCGAATGGCTGCTTCTTTGTCTTCAATGCCGACGTGCACGTGCAGCCCGAAGATCAGGTTGGCTCGCGCCACTTGCTGCAGGTCTTCGACGACGCGCTCGTAACGCTCATCGGGGTAGATGTCCTGCGCGCTCCAGTCGGCAAAGGGGTGCGTCGCGCCTGCTACCAGGACAAGGTCATGGTCCTGCGTGATCTGGATCATTTGCCGACGCAGGTCGTAGAGATCCTCGCGCGCCTCACCTATGGTGCGGCAGATGCGCGTCCCGACTTCGATAACAGACTGATGCATCTCCGCCTTGACGCGCTCTTCGAGCCGGCGCTTGCCTTTGGCAAGCAGCTCCGTCTTGATGTGCGAGCGCAGATCGCGCGTGACAGGATCGACGGTCTGGTATTCCTCTTCAATGCCGAGCGTGAAAGATGGGCGCATAGTGCGACGCTCCAGATGCTGACCGCAAGTTAAGCGGGTCCAGACTTCGTGGATTTGCCGGCGGCCTTCTTCGCCGGAGCTTTCTTTGCTGCGGTTTTCTTTAGAGCCGTTGAACGCGCTGCTTTGCTCACGGGCTGGCCGGAGAGGAACGACGACCAGACGAAGCCGCCCGCAGGTGTCCCGGCGTGCTGCTGCGCCTTCTCGACGGCCATTTCGGAGACGGCATCCACGATCCAGCGGAAGTTGGCTTCGCCGACCGAGTGAACGTCGGCGTCGGGCGCCGGATTCATGAAGTCGATTGCGTATGGCACGCCGTCCTCGACCGCAAATTCTACCGTGTTCAGGTCATAGCCGAGCGCGCGGCACAGGGTCAGCGCATCGCGCTCCACGCGCGCAAGCAGCTCCTTCGAGTAGGCCGGCGGATCTTTGACGTAGCGCTCATGAAACGGACGCCGCGGATCGTACGGCATAATGTGGACCTTCTTCTGGTTAATGACGTAGCAGCGGAAGTATTCCTGGAAATTCACTGCACTCTGCAGCGTCATGCAAAGGTCGCCGGTCTGATCGTAGGCCTGGAAGAACTGCTCCCAGTTATGCACGTGGTAGACATCGCGCCATCCGCCGCCGTCGAAGGGCTTCAGGAAAGCAGGGAAGCCGACGTATTCGAAGATGCTCTTCCAGTCGAGCGGAAATTCAAGATTTCGCACGGAGCGGTCGGTGGTACCGGCCGGATATTGCTTGTGCGGCAGCAGGACGGTATGCGGCACAGCGACACCGAGCTTGCGGGCCAGTGCGTAATTAAAAAATTTATCGTCCGCGGACCACCAGAAAGGATTGTTGATGACGATGGTTCCGGTGAGCGCCGCGTTTTTCAGAAAGCCACGGTAGAAGGGAATGTCGTGCGAGATGCGGTCGACGATAACGGCGTAGCCGCTGGGCGCCGCCTCGCGCACGCCGCCAACCTGAAGCGACTCGGCCTTGATGTCGGGAAGACCCATGCTGTTGATGCGCTCGACCAGGGCTCCGGGGAAGGTGTTTTCCATGCCGTACAAGACGCCGATCTTTTTCATTGCTGCTCCTTCCGTCGCGGGTTCATCGCTGCTGCCTAGTGTGCGCCACAATCATGCATCAGAGGTAAACGTTCATCATGCGCTGCCACGTGGGCCAGTCGTGGCTGTTCCAGCTATCCCAGATTGCCAGTTGATGCTGCACGGCGCGGCTGGCGAGCAGATGGGAGAGACGCTGGTTCTGAGGGAGACACTGATCGTCCCATCCGGTGGCCAGCACGTAGGTATTTTGGCGGTATCGATCGAGAAACCATGAGTCACTCATGTTCGCCAGATAATGCGGCGGCATATTGAAGTAGACATCGTCGTCGTAGTAGCCGTGCAAAAAGTTAGAGATGTCGAAGGCGCCGGACATGGAGAGGAAGCCGGTGAAGACATCTGGATGTCGCAGCGCAATATTTACAGCGTGATAGCCACCGAAGCTGCAGCCGATCGCGATCAGGTGGGCGTCCTGATTTTTCAGGCGAACCAGCGGCACCAGCTCATTCAGGATGTATTCCTGATACTGCACCTGCCGGGCGATGCGCCAGCGCGGCGGCACACCGCGGTTGTACCAGCTCTCAGCGTCAAGCGAGTCCACGCAGTAGAGCTGAATCTCGCCGTTGTCGATCTTATGGCCGATCGAGCCCACCATGCCGCGATCTTCAAACTCGTAGAAGCGCGCCTGGGAGCTGGGAAAGACAATGGCCGGCACACCCGCATGGCCGAAGACCAGCAATTCCATATCCCGGCCCAGGCGCTCTGAATACCACTTGTGATGCTCGCGATTCATGCTGGTTCGCTTGTGCTCTGCTCGATTTTCCGGCCATTGGCCGGGCACGGGCTTTCTTGATAGCTTCTTTTCAGAGCCACCAATGTAGCAGAGCCGCGGCCGCGTGCCCGCGAATTCAGGAGCCGCGTGGGCGAAGCAGAGCAACTTACTCTCGAGCATTCAGATTTGAAAAGACCGCCCCGGATCGCTCCCCTTCGCCCGAGAACAATTGTCGATTCGGCCGAGCCAGTCAGCTTCGAAGAGCCTGTTTTTGTGGGTGGAAGCGAGCGTCTGCGGCTGCACCGGCAGTTCGTCTCGGCGTTGCTGCCGGCACGGCGAGATGTCATCGTTGCGCTGCCGCCGGACTACTTCACCACGTCCCGACGATATCCGGTGCTGTATCTGCAGGACGGGCAGAATCTCTTTGATCCTGCAACCAGCTTTGTCAAGGGAAGCTTCTGGGATGTGCAGACGACCGCCGACCGGCTGATCGGCGAGAACGCGATCGAGCCACTGATCGTCGTCGGCATTTACAACACCGGCATCGAGCGGATGGAAGAGTACACACCCATGCCCGACCGCACCCTGGGCGGCGGTAAGGGCGAGCTGTATGGGCGGCTGCTGGTCGAAGAGCTGAAGCCGTGGGTGGACCGCGCTTATCGTACGCTCGATGGACCGGCGGACACCGGCATTGGCGGCTCATCGCTGGGGGCTTTGGAGTCGCTTTATGTCGGGCTGACATGGCCGCAGGTCTTCGGGCGGCTGGCGATTCTTTCGCCCTCGGTGTGGTGGGCGCAGGGAGCCATGCTGCAGTACGTACGGCGCACGCGTCCGGAGCCGCGCCCACGCATCTGGCTGGACATGGGCCTCGCCGAAGGGCCGGCCATGATCAGTAGATGCGACGAACTGCATCGGCTGCTGGAGCGGCGGGGGTGGCGGAGTGGGAAAGATGTTGAGTATCTCCGCGTGCCTGGCGGACGGCACAACGAGGACGCGTGGGCCCAGCGCGTCGATCCTTTTCTGCGCTTTCTCTATCCTCCGAATTAGTGCGGAGGGCAGTCCGTTAGCATAGGAGCATGGTTAAAGTTTCCGCAGAGGCCCTGCTGTTCGATCTGGACGGCGTGCTCATCAATTCGATCCCGGCAGTGGAGCGCGTCTGGTCGCGCTGGGCGGACGAACGCGGCTTCAACGTGCAGGAGGTTCTGCATCGCGCGCATGGGCGGCCCAGCATTGAGACGCTGCGCTATCTGCTGCCCGATGCCGATCACGAGGCGGAAAACCGGCTGGTGGAACAGGCGGAGATCGAGGATGTGCACGACATCGTTCCGCTGCCCGGCGTAAAGGAACTGCTGGCAGCGTTGCCGCACGATCGCTGGGCCATTGTCACCTCCTGCACACGGCCGCTCGCCGAAGTGCGTATTCGCGCCGCCGGTCTGCCGACCCCGGGGCTGTTCATCACTTCCAATGACATTACGCACGGCAAGCCTCATCCGGAGCCCTACCGGAAAGGTGCAACGGGCCTGGGCTTTCGGCCCGAGCAGTGCATCGTCATCGAGGACGCTCTTGCCGGCATCGCGTCTGGGAAAAACGCGGGCGCGCGGGTCATCGCGTTCACCACTACGTCGTTGATCACCGACCTGGTGGCGGCCAAGCCGGACTGGATCTTGAAAGACTGTTCGGCGATCCGGCTCGAAGCGGGCCAGCCGCAATTGCAGTTGGCGCTGGAAGAGGTTACGGTGAGCGCCTGAACTTTCAGGCCCGCGGTTTCTCGTACTTATATAGCCATGCAAATCAAAGCGTCGATCCCGGGCAGTGCTGCGCATTCCTTCGGAAGGCTGCGGCGTCCGACGCGCATCGAATCATCAAGGATAGTGACTACCGGATGGCGACCACTGGCCTGACGCACGAGCTTCGGCGTGTTGACTGGGGGGCAGCAGAGTGGCGCGCCAGCCTGCTCTGTCTTCCGGCGATCGCCATTTCACTGGCTGGGGCTCTCGGAGCCGGGCATCGCTTCGCGGCTCTGGTCATCGCGGGCAGTGCACAATCGGTCGGCTTTGGCGCATTTCAACGGCGTCTCTGGTTTCGCGGCGGCGCAATGGTGCTGGCGACGCTGGGCATGGCGCTCTCCGCGGCCGTGGGCGAGCTGGCGGCGAACCTTCCATGGACACTGCTTCTGCTGGTGACCTTCTGGGCATTCTGTTACGGAATGTCCGGCGCTGTCAGCTCGCCGGCTTCATGGGTGGGGCAGCAGTGCTGCGTGTTCCTCATCGTTTCAAGCGCGGTGCCCGGCGCGTCGTCGCAGGCGGCCTTGCGCGCAGCCGGCGTGCTCGCAGGAGGGTTCCTGCAATTCCTCTGCATACTTCTGCTGTGGCGCTTCTGGCCGCCGGCCCAGACTACGTACTCCGACCCGGTGATTCATACGCCGGGCTGGCAGCGGCGTGCAATCCTCGAAAATCTCACCTTTCGCTCTTCCACGTTTCGTTACGCATTGCTGCTGGCGCTAACCGGCCTGGCAGCCCAGGGCATTGCGCAGAGGGTGCATTTTGCGAACGCCTACTGGATTCCCATGACCGCGCTGATCATCATGAAACCAGACCTGGTGCTTACCAATGCACGCTCGATCGCCCGCATTGGCGGCACGCTGGCGGGCGCGGCGCTCGCGACGCTCCTGGCGATGACGCTGCAGCCTGACGGCATCTGGCTGAGCCTGCTGATCGTCGGCTCCATGTATCTCGCCTATGCGATGCAAAACGTGAATTATGCGCTCTACGTCGTTCCGCTGACCGCCTATATCGCATTCATTCTTGCGGTGGGCAAAACGCCGGAACACAGCACGGCGGAGCATCGCGTGATCGCTACTGCGATTGCCGGAGCAGTCGCTATGCTGATTCACACGCTCTATGTGCGAAGCGAGCTGCAGCGTATCGCGCGCGCTTTCTTGCCGTCAGCGAGCTGACCGCAGCCGCTTTCAGTAGCGGCGGATGCTGCTGCGCGGGTAGAACGTGAGCTGCAGGGCGATGCTGGTATCGTTCTGTGCTGACGTGTTGTTGTTTATCAGGTAGGGAGCCTTCCACCGCTCGTACTGCACCCATCCGTTGAGTTCTACATCTTTGCCGAGCCGCTTCACCGCATTGACCGCGAAATCGTTCTGGGTGGTTCCCATCGGGATGAAATCTTTCGGTGTCTTCACGTTTCGGTACTGGAACTCTACCCACTCGTTGCCGCTCAGGTGATAGGTAAGCCAGGACTGGCCGCCTTTAGCCTCCCGCCCGATCCAGTCGCCGAAGGTAAAGCCCTTGTTGGTGTATGCCTGCCGCTGTTCCGCTTCCCAGTACATGAAGCTGCCGCCAATGCTGCGCCCGGTGGGGGGGTCGCTGGAAACAGCTTCCACACGCCAGGAGAGCTTAGGTGCGCCAGGAAAGTGCGACAGATAAATGCCGGGCCGGATGGCGGCCCGCCGGGGTGCGCTGATCGGTGTGACATCGTCATGCGCTTCGGAGTCGCTGTAGAAGGTAAGCCAGTTGCGCACAAAGGGAAGCCGGTAAGAGAAGTTGAAGGCGGAGAACCGGGCGCCCGGATCGTCACGGCCGGTCTTCTCTGGGACGGTCGTGTCGTTGATATCGAAGAAGCCTTTGAGAAAGGTGTGCCACGTGACCGGCTCGTGGCCCTTGCCGCCAAACACGACCGTCCGCTCAAAGCCGAACTCGAAGTTCGACGTCGGCTTGAAGCTGAAACCCTCTGAGTGGGTGTAGGGCGAGTTATAAGCCGTATGTCCCTGCAGGCTGCCATAGAGGAAGTCATAGCGGATCGGCCCGAGGAAGCGGGAGACGAATGGGATATACGCCGGTTCAACGCGATTGATGCGGATGGAGTAAATATCCTCCGCGTTGTTGCTGTAACCCATGCCGCCGCCGCGACCCGGACCATACCACTCATCGCTCTTGCCGATGGAGATTTCGTGGCTACCGAAATTTGCCGCCAGGTAGGCCTCCTGAATGCGGAAGGTATTCACGCTTTGCAAGGTCGCGCCGTATGGCAGAGTCGGATTGTAGTAGGTGAGCGGTATCACTTCGTCATTAAAGGAAAGCTGGGCGGCCACCGGTCTCGAATATCCCCACAGTGAAGGGGCGTGCTGATATTCGCCGCGGAAGTAGCCTGAATAACGGCCGAGTGTCGTGCGAACGCTGAGGCCGGTGATGTTGTTGAATCCCTCCGCGTAGGGACGGCCATAGTCGTTCACGATAGTTTGGCCGGCATGGTAGGGATCGCGAAGCGGTGATCCGGTGATGCCGAGCACGCGGGTATAGACCGATTCGATTTCCGAGTGGCCGCGGTGGGCATCGACAGGGATCTCAAGATCGGGAGCCAGCTCGCGGCTCAACGCGCTGTAGATATCCTTCGCCTCGTCGCTGTCGCTGTTGTAGATCTTGCCGGCCGACGCATCCAGCATGTGGGCAACACTGGTGCGCGTATATGGCCGCATGCCGAGAAAGACCGTATCGATGAAACCCAGCGAGTAGAGGCGCATGATTTCCGGGTACATCCAGCTATCGAGCGGAATGTAAGTGGAGCCGAGGCTGCCGGAGTAGCGCACGGGCGGGACCGGTATGGTGCGTGTGAACTGGACGGGCGGAGCGGGGGCTGGCGGAGGGTTGGGCTGTCCCGTTTGCGCCGGTTCACCGGTGTTCTGCTGTGCTGCCGCAGGTGCGCCGGAGGAGGCTGACTGGTCATTTCCCGCCTGCGCCAGCAGTGGAGGTGTTGCGAACAGACACAGCGCCAGCAAGGAACAGGGGAAAGAATTGGAACGCATGAGATGTGTGCATTGTCTCCCATCGCAGTCGAGTGCGGAAGTCGAAATCAGGGTACTGGGCGGCAGCAGCAGGGTTCCGAACAGGATGTTCGGATCGCGATCCTGGGATTCGTCATCGAATGTGACAGGAAGCGCCATCAGAGCGTCAAAAGAGAAATGGGGAAAACAGAAATGAAGAGAACGGGGACACATGGGCCGCTGGGCTGAGATTGGCCGCAGGCTGCGGTACACCGGACGTCTGCTCTGGCGATCGGCCGTGACGCCGATGCACGGCACGCCCCAGCGCCCGCGCCTCGCAGGTCCGGACGAGTTGGGCGTCACGTTCATCGGGCACTCCTCGTTCCTGGTGCAGGCCGGGGGAAAGAATCTGCTGTTCGACCCGGTCTTCTCCACCTGGCTCATTCTGCTGCGCCGACAGCGGCGTCCCGGCGTGCGAGTGCGCGATCTGCCGCCCATCGACGTTGTGCTGCTATCACACGCGCACATGGATCACCTGGACCGCTCGTCGCTCCGACGCGTGGTGCGTGCGACGCGCCGGCGCAGCGGCCGTGCGCCCGTTGCCGTAGTTCCGAACGACGTGGCCGATGTGGTGCGTGGTCTGGGTTTCTCGCAGGTCGTCGAGCTGCGCTGGTGGGAAAGCCACACAGCCGGCAGCCTCGCGATCACCCACACGCCGGCCAAGCACTGGGGTACCCGCTGGATCACGGATGGACATCGCGGATACGGTGGCTACTTTGTTGAAGGCGGCGCGCGCCGGCTCTACTACTCGGGAGACACAGCGTACTTTTCAGGCTTTCGCGAGATCGGCACGCGCCTGCAGCCGGACATTGCGCTGCTGCCGATCGGCGCTTATTCGCCGGACAGCTACCGTGCCGTTCACACCAGTCCGGAAGACGCCCTGCGCGCGTTTCAGGATATTGGAGCGGAGCGCATGGTGCCGATGCACTACGGGACCTTCTGGCTCTCCGAGGAGCCAATGGAGGAGCCGCTGCCGCGCCTCCTCGCATCTGCCAAGAGGATGGGAGTGGCGGACCGAATTACCGTGATCCCGGAGGGCGAGACGCAGGTCTTTGGCCGCACCGGCGAGACTTACAAGCATGATCAGGAAGCGGACGGCTCCCGCTCTGTAAATGGAAAGAGCCGCACTGTGGCCGGCGAGAGTTTCGCCTACTGATTCGCGTGTTCCGACCCGGATGAGTCGGCTGATTTGCCTTTGCGCGGCGCCCGGGCCAGGTCGCCTTCCTTATCGATGAAGTAGAGATATCCCTTCTCACGCTGCAGATGGGTCTCCGCGACGACCTCTTCGGCCCCTTCGCCGCCCTTTTTCTTGCGCGCGACGTTGCCTTGCTTGTTGATGAAGTAGAGGTACTGCTTGTAGTCGCGTTCGAGTCCGAGCTTTTGGACCTTCTCTGCCATGATCACTGCCCTCCGCGAGTTGAGATGGCTCACCGCGAGCACGGGACGCGATCAGGAGAAGATTATTGATCCGCGTGCAGGGCAGCGGTGGCGCGCTGCTCGTCCGCCTTCTTCGCCTGGTCCTCGAGCGCCTGGGCCTGCGGTAGATAGCTGATGGCCTGACTGATCATCGGGTCCCATTCGGCGCGGACGTGAAGTCCCTGTTCCTGCCCGAACTGGCTGGTGAAGATGTCCGCCTTGATGTTCGCCTTCAGCCAGTCTGAGATACCGCTGAGGTCCTGTTCAGTGAATGCGATCTGCTGGCTGTTCAGGAACTGCCGGAAGTCGTTCATGACCGCGTCATCCACCTGGAAGCTTTTGTCTACCGTGTGGTTGGCGAGGTAGTGAGCGGCGAAGTTGAAGAAGGTGTAGTGCTCCAGCAGCACATCCTGAAAATGATTTGACTTGGGTGTGTCGATCTTGTCGTCCGGCGTAATGCCGCCGCCGCCGTACACCGTGCGGCCAGAGTCCGTCAGCTTGACCTCGCGGTTCTTATCGCTGGTGGGCTGATCGTGGTTGTAGTAGTAGTCGTAAAGCGAAACACCACTGTAATTACGCTGGATCAGCCGGCCGCTCGGCGTGTAGTAGTGATATGTGGTCAGCGCCAAGCCGGTATTTTCCGAGAGCGGATAGACCGTCTGCACCAGACCTTTGCCGAAGGTAGTCTCCCCGACTACCAAAGCGCGATCGTGGTCCTGCAACGCGCCGCTGACGATCTCCGCGGCGGAAGCCGTTCCGTGGTTTACCAGCACGACGATCGGGAAAGTATGGCCGCCGTTGCCATGTGTGGCGCGCTGCACCTGCTCCGGATAGGCGCGTCCGCGCTGCGAGACGATGACCTGGCCCTTCTGCAGGAACTTGTCGCAGACCGAGACCGCCTCGGTCAGCAGGCCGCCGGGATTACTGCGCAGATCGAGCACCAGGCCTTTGACGGGACCGAAGTTATCGAGCGCTTCGGCAACCTCGTGGCCGGTCGTCTCCTGGAACTGCGTGATGTGGATATAGCCAATTCCGGGCCGCACCATAAAGGCCAGATCGATGGAGCCATGCGGAATCTCGTCGCGGACCAGGTCGAAGTTCAGCGGCTTGGATTGCCCGTAGCGCGTCACTGTGACCTGCACATGCGTGCCCTTGGGGCCTTTCAGCATGTTGGCGACTTCGGTCGAGTCCATGTTGTCGGTCGACTTGCCATCGACGGCAATGATGACATCGGCGGGCTTCAGCCCGGCGCGATAGGACGGAGTCCCCTCATACGGAAAGAGCACGACGATCTTGTTGTTCTGCGGCTGGATGGTCATACCCACGCCGTAGTACTTGCCGTGCTGGTCCTCGCGCATCTTCGCGTAGGCCTTCGGATCGTAGAAGCTGGAGTGGGGGTCGAGCACGCGGAGCATGCCGGGAATGGCTCCGTCATAGATCGCCCGCTCGGCCTTATCGCCGGTCAATGGCTCGGCGTAGTTCTGCTCCACCAAGCTGTAAACCGTAGTGAAAGATTTCAGGTCGTTCCGCAGAGTGGATTCGTCGGCCTGGGACTGGGCACCGACAGTGCGCTCCACCAGGGTGCCGCCGGCAGCGCAGGCGGCGAGGAAGACAGCAACAGCAAAAGCGGAGCGGCGTGGACTGGATGCCATGAGAAGTTAGCCGGCGGCAGGCTCACGCAATAAACGACAGTCCTGGCGCGTGGTTATTAGACGCGAGTATAGCACCGGAGGTAACAAATCCGGCACCGTGCATCCTGCCACCTAGGTGTGAGGAGAGGCTGTCCGGACCCGACAAACTTCGTCCCGAAAGAGCCGCTCCAGGCCCTGCCTCGGGAAAGTCATGGCCGCCCGTGCAATGCACCGTCCGTGGTGAGTAGAATGAATTCCGACAAGCCGATTTACGGCAGAACGTCACACGCACCCTGCGCACGCCGTATTCTGACCCGAGACCCCGGTCTGCAAGCCGCACCGGTATGTAGAGAGATTCATGACCCTTTGCCGTTCCGACGTTTGTACCTGGCTGCTCGCGGGCTCCTTGCTTGCGGCCGCTCCTGTCCTCGCCCAGAAGAAAACCAACAAGCCCCTTACCCCGGCACAACAGGCGGAGCGCGCGAAGTTCGACCCCAAGGCCGAGGCTTCGCCATTCGGCGGCGCCGTGATCGAGGAGAGTGTGGCCCAGGTCAATGATCAGATCATTAACACCTCCGACTACAACCGCGCCGCCACGCAGATGGACCAGGAGGGTCGTCAGCAGGGATGGAGCGAGCAGGATCTGGAGAGCCACAAGCGCGATCTGCTGCGCGACTTGATCGATCAGCAACTGCTGCTCTCGCGGGGCAAGGACCTGGACATCACCGGTGAGACGGAACTGGTGCGGCGTCTGGATGAGATCCGGAAGCAGAATCACCTGGACACGATGGAGGACCTGGAGAAGGCCGCGTCGAGCCAGGGCGTTTCCTATGAAGATTTCAAGCAGAATATTCGCAACAGCATCATCACCCAGCAGGTCATCCGCGATGAGGTGGGCCGCCACATTCAGTTGACCGACGCGCAACTGCAGCGTTACTACCGGCAGCACATCAACGACTTCACGCAGCCGGAATCGGTGCGGTTGAGCGAGATCCTCATTCCCGTCAAGAGCGGCGGAGACGAGAACGCCAACCTGGCTGCTGCGAAGGCGAAGGCCGATGATCTGGACGCGAAGATCAAGGCCGGCGCGAACTTCGAGGATCTGGCGAAGGCCAACTCTGCTGGTTCTACCGCGGCGCAGGGCGGCGATCTGGGCGAATGGAAACGGGGCGCGCTAGCGAAGCAACTGGAAGATGCCACTTTTGCGCTGCAGGCGGGCCAGACCACGGAGCCGATTCGAACCCGGCAGGGTTACGTGATTCTGAAGGTGGTGCAGCATACGCCGGGCGGCACGCAGCCCCTTGCCGCGGTGCGCCCGCAGGTTGAAGAGGCGGCCTTCATGAACGATATGCAGCCGAGGCTGCGCGAATATCTGGGCAGGCTGCGGCAGAACGCGTACATCGATGTTCGCCCGGGCTACGTGGATACCGCTGCGATGCGCAACACCGCCAAACCGCTTTACAGCGCGTACACGCCTCCGGGACCGAAGAAGAAGGTGCACTTCAAGCGCCGGCGGTATACCGGGCAAAACCGTGGACGCCACGCGAATGATACGTCGACCCAGACCGCAGCGAACGCGAACGCAGCGGGTGCGGCGGGTTCGGCAGCGACGGCGACCAAGACCACTGCCGCCGGAACGACGACCGCTGTTGCCACTGCACCGGCAGTAGAGAAGCCGGGCAAAAAGGAAAAGATTCGCTTCGGTCAGGCACCGCGCGAGGCACTACCGCCCGCGGCGCATCCGGAGAACGGAGCGGAACAAGCGGCGGCTGGTACGGAAGGCGGCAGTGAGGCGCAGGTGGCGTCGAACTCCAGCTCCGCGGACATTTCCGGCGGCGAAGCAGCGGCCCCTACAGATCGCAAGACGCGCTTCTCCGAGCGTGCCCGTGTGCCGAAGCCAAAGAAGGCAAAGACGCCCGATCAGGTTGAGAACGACCGCGTAGCGCAACAGGCGACACCGGAGGAGACCGCAGCGGAGAAAACGCAGTCCGCGCCGCTGGGTTTGGCCGGTGATACGGCGGCCAAGAAGAAGGCTGCCAAGCCGAAGGGCGAGAAGAAGACGCGCTACTCCGACGAAGTGAACAAGCCGAAGGATTCCGAGCCGGCGCAGCAGCAGCCTTCCACTCCTTCGCCCCTGGCGACTCCGGGTACGTTGCCTGCTCCCGCCGCCGACAGTGGTCAACCGCCGGCGCAACAGAGTGGCGGCAATCCACCGGCACAGCCGCAACCGTGAGCGAGGGCACCCCGGCCTCCAGGCCCATGAAGACCGTCTTCCTGGGTGAGATCGCGAATTACGAAGGGCAGACGGTGACGGAATACTTTGCCGTCGCGCAGAAGCAGTTCAGCCGCAAGCGCGACGGCGCCGTGTACCTCTCGCTGCGCCTAACAGACCGGACAGGGCAATGCGAAGCGAAGATGTGGGACAGCTTCGAGCTCTGCGCAAACACCTTCGAAGCCGGCGATGTTGTGAAAGCACAGGTTGAGGTTTCCGGCTGGAACGGACGGCCCCAGCTCACGATCAAGCGCCTTCGTAAAGCGGCGGTCGAAGAGTATTCGCTCGCGGATTTTCAACCGCACACCACGCTCTCCATTGATGAGCTGTGGGCAAAGCTCACCGGATTCGTCGAAAGCTTCACCGATCCGTTTCTCCAGCAACTGATCCGCAGCTTTCTTGACGATCCCGAGATTGCCTCCCTTCTGCGCAGCGCGCCCGCGGCCAAGTACCTGCACCATGCGTGGATCGGCGGCCTGCTGGAGCACATTGTCTCCTTGCTGGGATTGTGCGATCGGGTCGTTTCGCACTATCCCGAGGTACATCGCGATCTGGTAATGACCGGCGCCATCCTGCACGACATCGGCAAGCTGGAGGAGCTGCGCTGGAGCCTGAGTTTCGACTACACGCTTGAAGGTCAACTGCTGGGCCACATCACGCTGGGCATCGCGATGATCGAGAAGCGGATTGCCGCCATCCCTGGCTTCCCGCCGCGGCTGCGGTTGCTGGTGGAGCATATCGTGCTCAGCCACCATGGCAAGTACGAGTTCGGCTCGCCCAAGCTGCCGATGACGCCCGAGGCGATCCTGTTCCACTACCTCGATGACCTGGATGCGAAGATGTACTCCGTGCGCACGGAACTGGACCGCAGCGCACAGAACGGGCGCGCGCCGGACGAGATGACCGACTGGGTGCGGTCTCTGGAACGCCCCCTGCTGGACAGCCGGGCCTTTCTGGACAGCCGGAGTTCTTTGGGAGAAGCTGGCAGGGATCGGAACGAGCAGAGTCTCGAACCTGGTGGCGAGGTGACAAGCGATGCCTTACCTGTTGAAGAGTGAGCCTAAGTCGTATTCCTATAGCGATCTGCAACGAGATGGCGAAACCACCTGGGATGGCGTGAAGAATCCCCAGGCGCTGATGAACCTGGCCGGGATGAAGAAGGGCGAGAAGCTCGTCGTCTATCACACCGTGACCGAGAAGGCGGCGGTGGGCACGGCGCATGTGATCTATGTGGATGCATCGAATCCGAAGAGTCCCATCGTCCGCATCGCGCCGGGCAAGCCGCTGAAACAGCCGAAGACACTGGCCGAGATGCGCGAAGTGCCGGTATTTCGCGGGTCGCTGCTGTTTCGGCAATTCCGGCTGTCCGTTGTGCCGTTGACGGACGCGCAATATGAGTGGCTGGTGAGTTAGCTGACCCGCCGACTACCATCTTCTCGGAAATGCCCTTCTCCTTGAAGTTACGCAAGGTCTTCTCGACCCTCGGCTTTCTTCTCCTGACGATGTGGTGCGGTGGCCAGTCTCCGTCGAATCAGGGCATCGATCCAGCACTCCAGAAGCAAATCGATGCAATGGTCGCGATCGACAATCACGCGCACCCGGTGCTGCCACCGCCCAACGAAAAAACGGATCGCGAGTACGACGCACTGCCTGTGGACCACCTGGACCCGGAGACGGATCCGGTGGCGTGGCGGCCGGACAATCCTCAACTCGAAGATGCCTGGTCTCACCTTTGGGGATTCCTCGCGACTGCGCCGCTCGATCCAGCGGGTCAGGCGCGCCTCGACGCAGCGAGAGAGCGAGTCCGTGCGCGCGAGGGCGCGCATTACGCAGCGTGGCTGCTCGATCAAACGCATATCGGCACCATGCTTGCGAATCGCGTCGCGATGGGAGCGGGTTTGGAGAGGCCGCGCTTCGTCTGGGTGCCGTATGTGGATTGCCTGCTCTTTCCACTGGATAACAGCCGGCTCGCCAGCAGGACGCCAGACCGGAGCGCTTTCTTTCCGCTGGAAGACAAGCTCCGCGCGAGATATCTCAGGGAATCGGGTCTATCCGCTCCGCCTGCGACTCTGCCTGACTACCTTCGCCAGATTGTGACCGCGACGCTGGAGCGTCAGAAGGCCGGCGGCGCGGTTGCGGTTAAATTCGAGGTCGGCTACCTTCGATCGTTTGCCTTCGGCGACCCTGACAAGGACGATGCTGCCCGGGTGTACGCTGCGACAATCTCCAGCCACAAGCCGCCATCGGACGAAGGCTACAAGACGCTACAGGACTATCTCTTTCGCTACATTGCTCAGGAGTGCGGCAGGCTCGGCTTGCCCGTTCTGCTCCATGGCATGGCCGGCGCCGGAGGCTATTACGACGTTGCTGGCTCGAGTCCGCTGCTTCTCGAACCCGTCTTCGATGACCCCCGTCTGCGGCAGACCAAATTCGTCATCCTGCATGGCGGCTGGCCTTTCGTGCAAGAGATCGGCGCGCTGCTTCAGAAGCCTAACGTCTACCTGGATATCTCCCAGCAGGCGCTCGTCATCCCGCCGCGCATGCTCGCTATATGGCTGCGTGAATGGCTGGAGATGTATCCGGACAAGGTGCTCTTCGGCACCGATGGCTATCCTTTTTCCGAATACCTGGGTTGGGAGGAGTCTCTCTGGATCGCAAATGAGAACGCAAGGAAAGCCCTCGGCTACGCGCTGACGGGAATGATGAACGATGGCGAGATCGACTCGATGCGCGCCACTCATATCGCTCAGGACGTTCTCTCGGGCAATGCCGCGGGCCTCTATCACCTGCCTCAGCCGTAAGAGAAATGCGGATGCCGTCTTCGATGCGGCATTTTCCCGCACCAGGGCGCGAGCGATAGAAGGATGCAAACCTCACAAGCATGTGCCGCATACGGGTCCGTCCCGAGGGCGAGTCCTTTACAATCAAAGCTTGAGCGGGAAGGCACATGCTACGTTTTTCAACTGCGGGTGAGTCGCACGGCGAAGCACTGATTGCGCTGGTGCAGGGGCTTCCTGCCGGGCTTGAAGTCGATCAGGCATTCATCAATCGAGAGCTATGGCGTCGCCAGCAGGGCTATGGCCGCGGCGGCCGCATGCGCATTGAGACCGACACGGCGCACATCCTCTCCGGCGTTCGGCATGGGCACACCATCGGTGCCCCGGTGGCGCTGCAGATCGCCAATCGTGACTGGAAGAACTGGGAAGAGATTCTGCCGGTGGGCGCGGGCGATCCGGCGAAGCATAAAGCCGTCGTCTCGCCAAGGCCGGGGCATGCGGACCTCTCCGGATCGCTCAAGTACAACTTTAAGGATGCGCGATATGTCCTGGAGCGCGCTTCGGCACGTGAATCGACAGCGCGCGTTGCCGCCGGCGCGCTCGCGAAGACACTGCTGCGCTTCCTCGGAATCGAAGTGACGAGCCATGTCATTCGAGTGGGTCGCGCGGAACTGGAGGAGGCGGTCACGTGGGAGCAAATTGCTGCGCTCGCCGGCAAAGACGAGGTGCTGCTGAACTGCGCTTCTCCCCAGAGTGAAGAGAAGATGAAGGCCGAAGTGGATCAGGCGCTGCGGACGGGCGACTCCATCGGCGGTGTCTTCGAAGTCGTTGCGCATGGCGTTCCGCCCGGGCTCGGTACCTATGCCAACTGGGATGAGCGGCTGGATGGGTTGCTGGCCTGGGCGGTGATGTCGCTGCAGGCGGTGAAGGCAGTCGAACTGGGTCGAGGAGTGACGGCGGCGCAGTCGTTTGGCTCGGCGGTACATGATTCCATTCACTACTCGGATACAGGCGAAAACGGACATACACGATTCCGCCGCGAGCAGAACAATGCGGGCGGCATCGAGGGCGGCGTCTCGAACGGCGAGGACATCGTGGTGCGCGGCTATCTGAAGCCGATCTCGACTTTGCGCCGTCCTCTCGAATCCGTCACCTATGAAACCCGCGAGGCGACCAAGGCGGCTTATGAGCGCTCGGATGTCTGCGTGGTGCCGGCCGCGGGAGTTGCGGCCGAGGCGATGGTGGCATTTGTGCTGGCGCAACTCGCGCTGGAGAAGTTCGGCGGAGACTCCGCGACCGAGCTGAAGCGTAACTATGATGGCTATCTGGAGCAGATTCGGAATTACTGAGCCGCGGCACGGCGGCGGAGCAAGAACGAAGCACGCATGATCTACCCCATCGTCAAGTTTCCCGATCCCATCCTGCAGCAGCGCAGCGCTCCCGTCACGGAGTTCAATGACGAGCTGCGCACGCTGGTCGCGGATATGTTTGAGTCCATGTACGCCGCGCAGGGGATTGGCCTGGCCGCGCCGCAAATCGGAATTGCGAAGCGCCTCACCGTCATCGACGTAAGCAACAAGAAAGAGCCGAAGGATAAGATCGTCCTGATCAATCCGGAGATTACGCTTGTGGAAGGCAAGCAGCTTGAGGAAGAGGGCTGCCTGAGCCTGCCGGAGATCCGAGAGAAGGTGCGCCGGTCGGCCCGGGTGATCGTGAAGGCGCAGGACGAACACGGCAAGTGGAAGGAATACGAAGGAACGGAGTTGCTGGCCCGCGCCTTCCAGCACGAGATCGATCACTTGGATGGCGTGTTGTTCATCTTTCGCATCAGCGCGCTCAAGCGCGACCTGGCTCTGCGGCGCATCAAGAAAATGCAGCGCGCAGGTGAGTGGTAAAGCGTGAAGCTGATCTTTTGCGGTACCCCGGCCTTTGCCGTGCCCACCCTGCACGCGCTCCTCTCCGCCGGTCATAGCATCGAGCTTGTTCTGTGCCAGCCGGACCGTCCCAGTGGCCGCGGACTTGCTCTGACGGTTCCTCCGGTGAAGCGCGCCGCCCTCGACGCGGGGATCGAAGTCCTGCAGCCTGAGAAGATTCGTAACAACCAGGGGCTGCGGGCGCGTCTGGAAGCGATACGTCCGGACGCCGTCATCGTGGTGGCCTATGGTCGCCTGATTCCGCGCTGGATGCTTGACCTGCCGCGATACGGAAACCTGAACCTGCACGGTTCATTGCTGCCGAAATATAGGGGCGCCGCGCCAATTCAGTGGGCGGTAGCCAACGGTGAAAGTGTGACCGGCGTGACCACCATGCAGCTGGACGAAGGCATGGACACGGGCGACATGCTGCTGCGGCGCGAGTTGCCCATCGGCATCGAGGATACGGCCGAGGATATTTTTCCAAGGCTTGCCGAAGTTGGCGCGCCATTGATGGTGGAAACGCTGGCGGCCCTCGAAGCTGGCACGATCCGGCCGCAGAAACAGGACAACAGCGTCGCAACGAATGCGCCACTGCTGACGCGTGAGGACGGCCGCATCGAGCCGACGCGCACGGCGCAGTCCATTTACAACCGGTGGCGCGGCTTCCAGCCGTGGCCCGGCGCATGGACGACAGTGCGCGGCAAGAAGCTGACGCTGCACCGCCTGCTGCTTGCATCAACGACCGGCGGCGAGCCCGGAGTCTTTCGCGTCATGGGCGATCGCCTGTTTTTCACCGCGAGTGATAGCGGCGTTCTCGAGGTAACGGAGGCGCAGATCGAGGGCAAGCGGCGGATGCCTGTGGCCGATTTGCTGCGCGGGCACAGCGTGGTCGATGGCGACCGCCTGGGCTCCTGATGGCTGGCCGCGTTTCACCGGCGCGCATGGCAGCCTTCCGTGTGCTGCTGGCGATGGCGCGCTCCGAGAACGCGCATTGTGACGAATTGCTTCGCGCTCCCGCGATGGCGTCGCTGTCGCAGGCCGACCGCAACCTGACTACCGCGCTGGTCATGGGCGTCTTGCGCTGGCAGCTTGCGCTGGACGCGATTCTCGCGGGCTATCTCAAAAAGAAATTTGCTCTGGATGACGCAGTCGCCATCGCGCTGCGGATGGGCGCCTGGCAGCTTCTCGGCATGGATCGCATTCCACCCCATGCCGCGCTCTCGGAAAGCGTGGAGCTGACAAAAGTAAGCGGCCACAGCTTCGCGTCGGGCATGGTGAACGCGGTGTTGCGCCGTGTGGCGGAGGCCGCATCGACAATCGTCCTTCGTCCGGGGAGCGCGCATCCCGCCTGGATGATCGAACGCTGGAGCCGGCGTTTCGGACGCGATGCCGCCGCCGCGATTGCCACCTACGATCAGCAGGAGCCGTCGCCTGCCGTGCGGACTGGCGAGTTGACACAGGAACTGCCGCCCGGCATCTTTCTGACCCGCGCGCGCCGCCTGAATGGCGGCATCGTCCCCGAGACCGCGCGCATTCAGGACGAAGGATCGCAACTAGTGGCAGAAATTGCAGGCCGCGGCAGCCGGATACTCGATTGCTGTGCCGCTCCCGGCGGCAAGGCGGCAATCCTGGCGGAGAACAACCCTAAGGCGGAGATCACCGCCGTTGATATCAGCCGTGCGCGCCTTGACGGGATGCGCCGCAACTTTGCGCGCGAGCCGCTGACGGCAAGGATCCAGTGCGTGCTCGCCGACGCGACTGCGCTGCCACGTCGCGACGGCGCAGCGGGTTTTGGCAATTTTGACCTGATCCTGGTGGACGCGCCGTGCAGCGGCACCGGCACGCTGGCGCGCAATCCGGAGATCAAGCTGCGGCTCGCGGCGAGTGACCTCGCCCGGCAGCAGCAGCGGCAGATCGCGATTTTGCGCTCCGCTTATCGGGTGCTCGCGCCGGAAGGCCGGCTGATCTACGCAACCTGCTCGCTTGAGCCGGAGGAGAACTCGATAGTCGTGGAGATGTTCCTCAAGGAGGAGCCATCTGCGCGGCTGCTCGATATTGGCGAGCGCCTGGAAACGATGCGGGATGAAGGAAGCCTGCATCCCGGCGGCAGCGAGCTTCTGCATGAGCACGCAATACGCGGCAGCTATCTGCAAACGCTGCCCGGCTCGGTGCCTTGCGATGGATTCTTCGCGGCCATGCTGACGCGCGGCTGACTTGACCGTTTTCACAAAAGCTCTCGCGTCGGGGGAGATGCTCAGGCAGCTTTTCCGTCAAGAAAAGCTGCTCCACTCAGACGCCTACGAGAACACCGTATTTGTGAAAATGGTTCACTGCGCCAGCGTGAACTGAACGGAGCCGCCGGCTTCTATGCGCTCGCCTGCCGCGGGCTGCTGCGCGACGACGGTATCTGGTACTACCGGCAGCGTGGGCGGCGCTGGCGCCTGGCCGGGTGCGGCGATCGCGCCAACGGAAGGAATTTCCGCCTGGCGATACAGCGAAGGAGTTAGCTTCAAACCAGCCTTCGTCACTGCGCCCTCCGCAATCTTTGCGGGCTGATTCACAAAGTCCGGCATAACGTATCCGGCTGCCTCCGGCGGCACGGGCGCGCTGAGCAGCAGCGCCACATTCGGCCGGTCGACAGAGGCTGCGCCCGCATCTGGCGACTGCGCGATGACGGTGCCGGGCTCGGCGAGCGCATCGGGTAAATGCGCGATAGTGCCGAGCTGCAAACCGGCGCGGCGTATTGCGAGCGCCGCGACGCGATCCGGATCGTGAATGAGTGACGGCACGGCGACCTTCTGAGCGCCGAGGCTTTGCCCGAGCCTCACCTGCCAGCCGGAGCGCACAACTGTGCCTGCTGCTGGCGACTGCGTGACCATGCGCGACTCCGACACGACGGTGCTGTAGAAGTGGTCGTCGATGCCGATTTCGAGCCCATCCGCCGCAGCTTTGTGGCGGGCTTCTGCTTCGGTCATGCCGCGGAAGTCCGGCACCTTCACTTCAGCGCCGTGGATGGCGAAGTGCATGGCGGTGAGGGCGGAGACCATGCCCACCACCACCAGCAACACCAGCACCAGCGCGAACTGGAAGAGGCGGCGGATCATGCGCCGGCATACTCGATGGTGTAGGTGATCTTCGCGGTCTTCTCCAGCATGGCGGAGACGGAGCAGTACTTCTCCTTCGAGAGCCGTACGGCATCTTCCATGCTCTTCCGGTTGACCTGCCCGCTTACGCGATAGACCAGCTCGATGCGGGTGAAAACGCTCGGCGATCCCTGAGCCTTTTCTGCGGTTGCAGAAACCGTCAGCCCGGTGAAGGGCTCGCGCTTTTTTGTGAGGATGCTGATGACGTCGACAGAAGTGCAGCCGCATAGACTCATCAGCACGCACTGCATCGGCGTCGGGCCCTCACTGGCCGCGGAATCAAGCGTCAGTGTGTGGCCGCTATCCGATGTGGCTGCGTAGACCTGATCGTGCTGCCACTCCGCCTTCGCGATCATTCGTATCCTCCATATTTGTGTCGGAACCTTCTGCTCGATTGCACCGCCGTCCCTCGTGTCTGTTGTCCGCTGCCGGCTCCGGATGCACGAGCATTCGATAGACCTCCGGGCGTTTCAGCTTCAGCCGGTCTTCGAGAGAGGTAATGACTTCATGCACGCGCTGCATCGGCAGGTTGTCGGGCAGCGTGCAGTGACAGGAGAGATGCAGACGATCTCCCATGCGCGATACGGAGACTTCATGGATATCGATGATCTCTGGCAGTGTGCGTGCGACGCGGCGCAGATCGTCTTCGAGACGTCTGTCCTGCTCCATGCTTGCGGAGGCCTCGATGCTGGCGGGCTCGCTTTCGATGTGTGTCAGGATGTTGGTCACCTCGGGCGCGGTGCGGTACATCTGCTCCTCCAGCTCACAGACAAAGCGGTGCGCCTCCACCAGCGGCAGCGATTCTGCCACCTCGATATGCTGCTCCACGCGCAGTCCGGCCTTCTCCTGCTCCACGCTCAGATCGTGCAGCGTGACGTTGTTGAGCGCCGCCACGCCGCGGATGCGGTCGAAGATGTTCTCCCCGAGCACCTGGCGGGGAACCGTTCGGATCGTGACGTCCGCTCCGGGCAGGACGGCTTTCACCGCCGCTGTGACGCGCTGCACCAGAACTTCGATGTGCTCTGCTGTATCGAAGCGCGGCACGGCGACTCGCAGATCGGCAAAGATACGGTTGCCGGAGCGGCGCACACGCACCTGCTCCAGCTCAATCACTCCTTCGACATGCTCGACGGCATGGGCAACGCGCTGCTGCGCGCCTGCGGGGGCTGTGTCGAGCAGTTCGAATGTGGTGCGCCGCGCCAGCCCCCAGGCAAAGCGGAGTATGACGACGGAGACGGCGAGAGCAGCCAGCGGATCTGCATAGCGCAGCCAGGGAATGCCGAAATGCTCACCTGCGTAGGAGGCAGCAAGGCCGATTGCAACCGCCACGCTGGCCCAGATATCGGATGCGAAGTGAAGCGCGTCGGCTTCGAGGGCCTGCGAGCCCGAGGCCTCGGCAACATGCTTGAGCGCGCGCGAGCGGCTGAGATCAACGGTGATGGAAAGCGCGAGCACCGCAAACGGCCATACAGAGGGACGGACCGCGACCGGGGCGACGAAGATGCGGATGATGGCCTCGACCACGATCCACACGCAGGAGGCGCCCATCAGGAATGTTTCGGTGAACGCGGATAGCGTCTCGACCCGCGCATGGCCGTAGGGGTGGTCCTCATCAGCCGGCTTGTCCGAGATGCGGACGGAAAAAAATGTGAGCGCCGTGCCGAGCAGGTCCAGCCCGGAGTGCGCGGCATCGGATAGCATGCCGAGGCTGCCCGTCAGCAGGCCTGCGACCAGCTTGAGCGCAGTCATGCCACTTGCCGCCAGCATGGACATAAGCGCCGCGCCGCGCTTCCGCGTCACAAGAGCGGGTCCAATTTGCGGGTCTGCTGCAGTCCGCGACATGCACACAGCCTACACGCCGATATGCGCACCCGGCCAGCGCCGGGAGTTATGCTTTGCGTGCGCTGTAGAGGCCCGCGATGCCGAAGGTATAAGGTGTCCAGCGCGCGTCGCGGAAGCCGGCACGGTCGAGCTTTCGAAGCATCTCTGCCGGCGCAGGGAATCGCTCGACTGAGGCGGGAAGGTACGCATACGCGCCGCCGGAACCGGAAAGCATGCGGCCGATGCGCGGGAGCACCCGGCGAAAGTAAAAGGCATAAAGCCTGCCGAGAATGCCGCTCGGTTCGCTGAAGTCAAGGATGCCGAGTTCGCCTCCGGGAGCCAGGACGCGATGGAATTCAGTGAGGCCGGCTTCGTAATTTGCGAGGTTGCGAAAGCCGAAGGCTGTGGTCAAAAGCTGGAGCGTATTGCCGCCAATAGGCAAGTGCAGCGCATCGGCTTCCACCGCGACGACGCCATGCTCCCGGAACTTTGCCGCGCCGCGCAGAAGCATCTGATGCGAGAAATCAATGGCAAGCAGAGGCGCGGCTTGGGGAGAACGATGCCGCAGCAGCGCCATCGTCATATCGCCCGTACCGCAGCAGACGTCCGCAACACGCGCCTCTGGCTGCGAAAGAATGTGGCGGAAGCGACGTGCGGTACGCCACCACCACAGCCGGTCGATGGATCCCGAGAGGACATGGTTCAGCAGGTCGTAGCGAGGCGCAATGGAGTCGAACATCGCCTTTACGGCGGCTGATGCATCGCTTTCGCCCGTGGTGCCGGCCGGCTGCGCGCCTCGCGTCTGCATGCTCATCGGCCTGTGTGCAGCCCGCGCTGAATTGCTTCGAGCAACTCGGCATCGGTGATGTCCTTCACCACGCGTGCCTGCCCGATGTGATCGAGCAGCACGAAGTGGCGCACTCCGCCGATGCGCTTTTTGTCACCTGCAGCGGCGTTCAGCAGACGGCGCGGGGTAAGGCGCGGCAGTGGCGGCAGGCCCAGGGCATCAATCGCGGCGAGGATGCGATCCGCATCGGCGCCGGCTAGTTCGCGCATGCGGCTAGCTTCGACGGCCACCCGCATGCCCCAACCGACAGCTTCGCCATGCAGCAGCCCGCGGTAGTGGGTCAACGCTTCAATGGCGTGTCCGACCGTGTGGCCGAAGTTGAGGATCATGCGCAGGCCGGCTTCGCGCTCGTCCTTGCTTACAACATCTGCCTTGATGCGCACTGACTCCGCGATGACATGCGTCAGCGGCTCCGGCTCCTGCCGCAACAGGGATTCGGTGTGCTGCTCGATAGATGCGAAGAGGTCAGCGTCGTAGATCAGACCAGCCTTCAGGCTTTCGAAGAGGCCGGCGCGCAACTCCGCCAACGGCAACGTGCGCAGTACGGCGGTATCGGCGAGCACCAGGCGCGGATGATAGAAGCTACCGATCAGATTTTTGCCGGCGCTCAGGTTCACGCCTGTCTTGCCGCCAACCGAGGAGTCCACCTGAGCCAGCAGCGTGGTGGGCACCTGGATGAATTCGATGCCGCGCATATAAATGGCTGCGAGAAAACCCGTAACGTCGCCGATAACCCCACCGCCAAAGGCGATCAGGATGGAGCTGCGGTCCGCGCCCGCAACTGCCAGTTGTTGCGCCAGCCGTTCCAATGCGGCGAGCCGCTTGTGCGGTTCACCGGCAGGTAGAAGCAGCACGGTGGGCGGCGTCTCCGCGGGAAAGCCGCTCAGGAAAGCTTCCGACCAGAGCGCCCATATTTCGGGCGAAGTGACGACAAAGGCGTGGCGCGGGCGCTCGCCGAAGATGCGACATATCTGCTGCGGCAAGGACGCCAGCAGGCCCGGGCCGAGCAGCACGTCATAGGCAGCCGAGGCAGTCTGGATGGGGAGAGTACGCACTCGGCTCATCGTACCGCAGCCACCGTGCACAGAATGTGAATGATAGCCTCGGCGTATGGGGAGAGCTGCCGTTCCGATTCCGGCTGTTACAGATTTCCTGATCATCGGCGCGGGGATTGCCGGGCTTCGCGCCGCCATCACGTTAGCTGAGGCAGGGCGCGTCCTTGTGGTTACCAAGGAAGCGCTCGGCGAATCGAATACGCAGTACGCGCAGGGCGGCATCGCGGTGGCTATCAGCGGACCGGAAGACGTGGCGCTGCACTTTGACGACACGCTTGCGGCAGGCGATGGTTTGGTAGACCCGATCGCGGCGCACGTGCTCGTCGAAGAGGGGCCGGCGCGGGTGGAAGAGCTGCTGCGCTGGGATACGCACTTCGATCGCTACACCGGCGGAGAGCTGATGCTGACCCGCGAAGGCGCGCACAGCCGTAACCGCATCCTGCACGCGAACGGCGATGCGACGGGCCGCGAGATAGGCCGCGCGCTGCTCGCGCGGGCCTCCACGACCGCGGGCATCACTCTGCTGCCCTGGACACTGCTGACGGATCTGGTCACCGCGGATGGCCGCGTCTCAGGCGCGCTTATGCTGGACGAGAATGGCGAAGTCCGGACGGTGCAGGCGCGCGCAGTGTTGCTGGCAAGCGGAGGCGCGGGCCAGGTATACAGCGATACGACCAATCCCGCCGTGGCCACAGGAGATGGCATTGCCGCCGCGCATGCTGCGGGCGCTGAACTGGCAGACATGGAGTTCTACCAGTTCCATCCCACCGCGTTGAGCCTGCCTGGCGTGCCTCGCTTTCTGCTCTCCGAGGCGTTGCGCGGCGAAGGCGCATGGCTGGTAAATGCCGCAGGCGAGCGCTTTATGCAGCTATATCATCCGCTGCTGGAGCTCGCGCCGCGCGACGTTGTGGCGCGCGCGATCACGCGCGAAGGCGTGGGGGGGAAACCCGTGTACCTGGACATGCGGCACGTCACCGATATCAATCCAGACGTGCGCTTTCCGGGTATCTCCGCATTCCTGCACCAGCACGGCCTCGACCTTGCACGCGACCTGGTTCCCGTGCGGCCCGCAGCGCATTATCTGATGGGCGGCGTGCGCACCGATGTGGACGGGCGGACATCGCTGCCCGGCCTCTATGCGGCGGGCGAGGTGGCCTGTACCGGCGTTCATGGCGCAAACCGCCTGGCCAGCAACTCGCTGCTGGAAGGGCTGGTCTTCGGCGCGCGCGCCGCGGAAAGCATGCGGAGTGAGAGCCGCGATCTTCCTGTGGGGACGGGCGCAGTCGCGGCATCGTCGCCGTTGCGAAACGAGACTTCGCTGCCGCCGGTCGAGGAAGCGATCCAGCGGCTACAGAAACAGATGTGGGAGCATGCGGGACTGCTGCGCGATGCCGCGCTGCTTCGGAGCATCGATATCTCGGCTGCGGAAGACTACGTGAACGCGTCTCCGTGGGCGCGGTGGAGGCGCCGCGAGTATGAGGCGCGATCGCTGGCCCGAGTGGCGCGCGCGATCGTCGTCTCTGCGCTGGCGCGCGAGGAGAGCCGCGGCGCGCACTACCGGAACGACTTTCCGCAACGGGACGATCTCCGGTTCGGAGTGCACTCGCATCTGGTGGGCGATACCGTCAGCTTCGGACCGCTGCTTCCGGCTGATAACGAAACGGCCGCCGCAAAACTCGGCTAGTGTTGCTGCTGCTGCCGCGGAGGTATCAGCAGGGAAGCAGCCGCGAAGATCGCCACGGTGCCTAGAATGATCGCGAGAGACCAGAGCGTCGGCACCTCGATCCAGCCCGCGGCGATCATCTTTCCACCGACGAAGGCCAGGATCAGTCCAAGACCATAGTGCAGCAGGTGCAGCCGATGCAGCAGGCTCTGCAACACAAAATACAACGAGCGTAGCCCCAGGATCGCGAAGATATTCGAGGTGTAGACCACGAACGTGTCATGGGTGATGGCGAGCACGGCAGGCACGGAGTCGATCGCAAAGATTACGTCCGTGATCTCGATCGCGACAACGGCGAGCAACATCGGCGAGACGCGCCAGCCGCGGCTCTGCACCCAGTGCGAGATGGTCGGCGGAGCTTCGCGGCCCTTCTTCTGTCGCAGCAGCCGCCACGCGGCATAGAGTAGCACCGCGCCGAAGATGTACTCCATCGCCGCAAAGCGTTCGAGCAATGCGACGCCGGCCACAATGAATCCTGCGCGCAGCACGATGGCGCCTAGCACGCCATATAACAGCGCCCGATGCTGCTGTGCCACCGTGAGCCCGAAGCTCGAGAAGAGCACGAGGAAGACAAAAAGATTGTCGATGGAGAGCGATCCCTCGAGCACGTAGCCCGAGACGAACTCGAGCGCGTGCTCCTGCCCCTGGGTGCGCAGCAGGAATCCGGCGAATCCCAGCGCCAGCACGACAAGAAAGATCGTCCATCCTAGCGCGCTGCGGAAACTTGGACCCTCCGGCCGGCGGCCAAGCAGGACCAGATCAACTACCAGCAGCAGCAGTACTACTGCATGGAACCCGATCCACCATGTGAGCGGAGCGCCGGCGATCATGTACTAACGGGCATTGAGCAGCCGAATGCTTTCCAGAAAGACTTCGCCAGAGATGGTCAGGCTCTTCGCGCTGATCTTGTCCATAGTGTCCTCCGGCGTATGATGCCAGCCGTCCGGGTGCGCGGCATCATGCGGGCCGTAATCATCATCGATCACATCCGCTGCGGGCACGCCGCGCTGAACAAACGGAAGGTGGTCATCCTCCTCCGCTGCATCGTGCTTGAAGAAGTGACTGGCATTGCCCGTCTTTTTCGCGGCGTCGTACACCAGGTCTTCGATGGCAGGAGTGGCCGTGGTCACACGCGCCACGTCCAAGTCGCGATCGCCGATCATGTCGGCGAGCAGAAGGGCCTTGATTTTTTTCCCCGTGCCGTCGACCTGCCACTTTGCCGCCAGATGCCGGCTGCCGTAGAGCGAGTCGGAGTTGGTCCACTGCTCACCCACCGACTCTTCGCCATCAAAAAAAACCAGCCAGACGCTATAGCCGTCGAGCGTGCGGCCGCGCAGGTGGTTTGCAATTTCGAGCAGCAGGCCCGTGGTCGCGGCCCCATCGTTTGCGCCGACGAACGGTGTTGTGCGCAGCCAGTAGTTCGTCTCGTAGTGCGTTGCCAGGACGATGATGCCGTCCTTCTTGCCGGGGAAGCGGACGATGAAGTTGGTCATCTGCTGCGGGCCGGCAGGCGTGGAGGCGACGAAGGTATCCGCCTGCAGGTTGTCATGGGCGAACTGCTTCTTCAGGTAATTCTGCGCGCAGAGCAGGCCGGCCGAGCCGTTGAAGCGCGGCCCGCAGGCGACAAACTGGCGTGCATATTCGAGCGCCTTTGCCCCATTGAACTGCGTGGGCGACTGCGCTTGCAGCAGCGGAAGCTCAAGCAGCAATACGGCGAGAAGACAGAAGCGGCGAATCAGGATGCAGCCTCCTGCTTTTTGCGATCGCGCCGTGATGGGTGGACCAGGTACGCGACTCCGATGCTGATTACGTACAGCACCAGCATGGGCGCCGCGAACACGCACATGGTGAGAATGTCCGGAGTCGGCGTAATGATGGCCGCAATAATGAAGATCACCAGAATCGCGTAGCGGATATTCCGCCAAAGCCAGCGCGGCGTGATGAGGCCAAACAAAGCGAGAAACATCACGAGAATTGGAAGCTCGAAGGTGGCGCCGAGCCCGAGGATCACGGTCATGAACAAGTCGCAATATTCATTGATCGTGACCATGGGCGTGAATTGCTTGCCGTAACCGAGCAGGAAGTCCAGCGCGCCAGGATAGACGTAGTGGTAGCCAAAGAACGCGCCGGCCAGAAAGAGACTGATGGTGGCACTCATGAACGGCCATACGTATCGCTTCTCGTTGCGATACAGACCGGGCGAGATGAACAACCACACCTGGTAAAGAATGAATGGCGATGCCATGATCGCGCCGGCGATAAAGCTGAGCTTCAACGAAAAGTTGAACGGCTCAATCGGATTCAGAAATACGAGGCCGGTGGGTAGATGATGCCGCGTCAGCGCGGTATTCAGCGGCTTTTCCAACAGGTCGGTCAACCGGTTGTGAAAGCCATAGGCGACAAAAAAGCCGATGACCAGGTAGACAGCGGTATGGATCAGGCGGCGGCGCAGCTCTTCGAGATGCTCGATCAGGCTCATGCCTGGCAGCTCGGCGCGCTCGGTCACCGCATTGCGCGCACGCTCGACAAGGTCTTCATCCATGATGGGTGGGTACGGCGTCTCCCGGTTGAGTGTAGGAGTTATCGGATGCCGCGGCCTCGACGGCCTCCTGTGCGTCGGCGCGCATTTCATCCAGCGCCTGCGCCTCGTTTTCGGCCGGCGTCTCTTCGGCATTCTCGATAGCCCGGTAAGGAGAGCGCGTACTCACCGGCAATCCGCTTGCGGGTGGGAGGATGGTCGGGGTTTTCACGACATCTGCTTCCGTCTGCGCGGTTTCTGCTTGGGACGTTGGCGCAGCGTGCCCGCCGCCTACGTCCGGTGCGATCGATTCCGGAGCATGGGCTGTATCCGAGTCCGTCACTGGTTCGGCGCTGACTGTCTCGCCCGCGGTGATCGCGATCGGGGTTGCCGGCTGTACCGTTGCGGCCTGGGCGGCAAGTTCCTTCTGGCGCTCGGCCTGTTCGGAGGCCCGCAGCTCCTCTTCGATCTGGAACTTGAAGTCGTTGGAGGCTTTGCGGAACTCGTAGAGCAGCTTGCCGACCTGCCGGCTGATCTCCGGCAGCTTCTTGGGCCCGAAGACGATCAGTGCGAGCACTACAAGGAAAAGCGTGTCGGGAATGCCAAAAGTGGCCAGTTGGACCGGCGGCAGCGGAGCGCCCGCCACGTGCGCCAGAGGAGGAAGACTGAGGGTCAAGATGGCTGGCAGCGGCATTTCTTCTCCAACTATACCTGTCTGCCCGCGCGGCATGCCTCGGGCTTTACGGTGGGGCGATGATGCAGTGCCTCCCCTCGGTGAGCAGATTTCGGCAACCGCCGCGAGAGACCACTTTGGGAAGAACGCGCCGGGAGCGGCAACGGTTTTCTTCGCCACGCAACTCCTTGTATTAGACTGGCTTTACACAGGTACGGTTCCGGACGGACGCAATTTGAGTCCCGCAGAAACGGACATGCATCTGGTGTAACAGGATTGCAACATCCCCGCAGGCTGGGCGATGGCCAATGGCCTTCGCAGCGAGCCGGCTGCAATCCCGAAAGTGCTTTCAACATCCCCGTTCGGCGCCCCAGGGCGGCCGGACTGAAGGCGGAAGACGATGGAACTGCTGGTAGAAGAAACCCCTGCCACGCGTGTAGCTGAAAGCTGCTCGCTTGAGGACTATCTCGCGCTCCCCGATCACACGATGGACGACCGCATTGCCGCGGCCCGAAAGCAGCTTGGCAAGAGCACCGTCCTGCTCGGTCATCATTACCAGCGCGATGAAGTGATCCGCTTCGCTGACTACACCGGCGACTCCTATCGCCTGTCGAAGATCGCAGCCGATACCGACGCGCGCTACGTGATCTTCTGCGGCGTGCACTTTATGGCGGAGAGCGCCGATGTGCTGGGCAAGCGGGGCCAGCAGGTGATCCTGCCCGACCTGAATGCCGGCTGCTCGATGGCCGATATGGCGGAGATCAGCCAGGTTGAGGACTGCTGGGAATCCCTCGGACGTATGGGAGTCGGCGAAGACAAGATCATTCCGCTGACCTATATGAACTCCACGGCGGCGATCAAGGCCTTCTGCGGTGAGCGGGGCGGCCTCGTCTGCACCTCGTCCAACGCCGCTGCCGCCTTCGATTGGGCTTTCGCGCGGCGCGAAAAGATTCTCTTCCTGCCCGACCAGCATCTTGGCCGCAATACCGCCTACGCGATGGGCATTCCGTTGAACGAAATGGTGGTGTGGGATCCGTGGCAGATCAACGGGGGTGTTGCGCCCGAACGGTTGCGCGCGGCCAAGGTGATTCTCTGGAAAGGCCACTGCTCCGTACATCAGCGTTTTCTGCCCAGCCATGTCGATGCCATGCGGACGAAGTATCCGGGAATCCAGGTCATCGTGCATCCGGAGTGCCGCTGGGAGGTCTGCCAGAAGGCGGACGCACTGGGTTCGACCGAACGCCTGATCAAGCTGGTGGAAGAGGCGCCGGAGGGCAGCACCTTCGCCATCGGAACCGAAATCCACCTGGTGAACCGGCTGGCGAAAAAGTATGCCGCGAAGGGCAAGCAGGTCATGACGCTGGACGACACCGGCTGCCTCTGCACCACGATGTACCGGATCTCTCCGCAGCACCTCGCATGGGCGCTCGAAAACCTGGTGGAAGGTCGCGTGGTGAACCGCATTCAGGTGGACCCAGATGTGAAACACTGGGCGAAAGTGGCGCTGGACCGCATGCTTGAGATCGGCACAGCCGGGCCCAAGGCCGCTCCCGCGGAGGCAGCGGCGCCGCTCACGACACTCAAACGGGCTCTGGGGAGTGCATGAAGACGTTCACACTCGAAGAGGCGAACGGGCTGCTTCCGGTCGTGGAGTCGTTGCTGGGACGCGCGATCTCTGCCAAGGAAGAGGCCGAGCGACTGGAAAGCGACATTCAGTCGCTGCGACGGCGCATCTTCGTGTCCGGGGGCATGACGGTCGACATCGCGGGTGTAGCGCGGAACCGGACCGAAGCTGAGGCGCAGGTACTGCGCGCCAAGGAAGCGCTTGGCGAAATCGATGCGATCGGCGTGCAGGTAAAGGATCTAGATACCGGACTGCTGGATTTTCCCTGCCGTGTCGACGGAGAGCTCGTGCTGCTGTGCTGGCGGCGCGGCGAAAACCGCATCGAATACTGGCATACGCTGGAGGCGGGATTCCGCGGCAGGCAGCCGCTGGATGAGCGGTTCGGCCGCGGTTGGCGGGACCGCCCGAACTAATCTCGGCGATCTCTCCCCGTTCCGCTCCGGAATGTTACACGTGGAACACTTTTCGTCCCACACCGCTGCACTCGTGAAATCAGCCGCCCAAACGGGAATTGACACTTTTCAATAACTATTTTCCAATTAGACAGGCATGTCGACTGCACACATTTCGGGGCAAAAAGGATCCTTCCGGAACCTCTGCGCTGAGCATGGCATCGCCGTCACGCACCAGCGCCAGGTGTTGTTTGAGGTGATGCAGAGCATACCGGGCCATCCCAGTCCGGAAGAGGTATATGCGCGAGTGCAGGAGCATATTCCTTCCATATCGCTCGCCACGGTGTACAAGAACATCCATCTATTCATCGCCAGCGGCCTCTTTCGCGAGGTCAGCATGCATCACGGCTCGCTTCGCGTCGAGATGAACGACCGCCCGCACCATCACATGGTCTGCACGCGGTGTAAAGCGATCTACGATCTCGACGAAGCGGAGCTTGGCGACCTGCCGCATCCGCACCGGCTTCCTAACGGCTTTGCCGCAGAGCGTTACTCCGTGGATGTTCTGGGCCTTTGCGCAGCCTGCCAGGATACCGAGCAGCCGTCGGTTTAGTTTCCCCAGACAGATTCCTGCATACCGTACCTTGAGCGTTCCGAAGGTGCAGCGCGTCGATGCGATTGTGCGACCGCACAGTGCGGTGAGTACGCGTATAGGATGTGAGGGACATGTTCAGCAGACGGCTTTCAAGTGGATGGTTAGTCGGAGCGCTGTGCGGTACAGCGTTGCTGCTTGCCGGATGCGGCGACTTCTTCAACAAGGACGGTGGCGGTGGCGGCGGCAAAACGGTGGGCAGCTACACCTATGTCGGCACGCAGAGCGGCGGCCTCACCAGCTACTCCGTCTCCACCACGGGCGCACTGGCTACGCTCTCCGGCTCGCCATTGAGTCTTTCTACGGCAGCGATCAACGGGCTTGCGGTGACGCAAGGCAACGGAGTTCTGTACGCGGCGGTCGCGGGAAGCGGGATATTCGGGCTCAGCATCAACGGAAGCTCAGGCGTGCCCTCGCTGGTGAACACGAGCGCGCTGGTGCAGGATGTAGCGCCGATCGCGCTGACGGTCGATCCATCGGGCAAGTTTCTGCTGGTCGCCGGACTCGCGAATGGCGCGGCTGCGGTCGGCGAGTATGGGATCAACTCTGACGGAACGCTCGCTGAGGTGGGCGGGTCCCCCGTTTCGGTCACGTTTCCCAGCGGCACCGACACAACGAATCTTTCGATAACCAACATCGCGATTGCGCCGAACAGCAGTTACGTATTCGTCACGATGGGGCAGCTTGGCGTGGCTCCCTTGCCATTCAATACCAGCGGGAGCCTCTCAGCGAACACGGTGCTCCTCACTCCGAAAGCGCCCAGCGGCATCTCGAACCAGGATCTCGGAGTGGCAGTCAACCCCACAAGTTCGGGGCTCTTTGTCGGAGAGACGAATGTCGGCGTGCGCGTCTTTACTATCGGCGCCAACAGCGCGTTCACGGAAATCAGCGGGTCGCCGTTTGCCGCCGGCGGCCAGCCGCGATCGCTGGCCTTTGATAGCACGGGCGACTACCTATATGTAGCGAACTCCTCCGACAGCACCATCAGCGGCTACTCCGTGCTGGCCTCCGGCTCGCTGACGCCGCTCTCGGGCTCGCCGTTTTCGTCCGTCGGCTCGCAGCCGAACGCGCTCGCGCTCGACAAATCAAAGAAGTTTCTGATCGCAGTCAATCTGGGCGGAAGCCCGGATGTGCAGGTCTTCTCGTTTGATGCGACGACAGCTGGGAAGCTCGATCCGGGCGCGACCGCGACGAATGCAGCCGTAGCCTCATCGATAGCGAGCACGCACTAAGCAAAAAAAGGCCGGGATCGCTCCCGGCCAGGTGGGTTATCCATCCGTACTTACTTCACATTTCCATTCAGACCGTTGGGGAAGAATCCGCCTCCGCCGGCTTTACCGGCGTAGACGATGTTCAGCACCTGCGCCGGTGTGCGGACAAATGTGATGCCGTTGGAATCGGCATCGACGATGGTCGCGGCCCCAATACTGGCCGTGCCCACGCCGATGTCGTCGGGTGTCGAAGGCGTCGGCGTCACGGCGGCAGCGGACAGCGCTGCACGCGTATTAGCGATCTGCTGCGAGGTGTTTTGCGCCATCGCGCCCGCGGCATAGATGCGGGTACGGATGCTGCCGGCATGGTAGGCTTCGACGGCGAGGATACCGGCCGCGTACTGCAGCAGATTCGGATCTTTCAACAGCGTCGCGCCGCCGTTGTAGGCAGAGACGCCGACATCTTCGAAGATGAACGCGCCGAGCAGGAAGCTGGTCTCATCAGCGAAGGGATCGAAGGTGGGACCAATGCCGGCCGCGGCGGCCAGGCCGTTGAAGCTGTTGAAGAGGTCGATATTCGGCATGGCCACCGAGACCGCCCCGGCACCTTTCAACCCGCCCTGCAGGAAGGAGACGTGATTGCGTTCTTCCATCGCGGTTTCGTTTGCGTAGTCCTGCAGTATCTGCGTCTTGAAGGGAACCGCAGTAATGCCCGTGTTCACACCTGCCTTGGTGGTGACGGTGCCCCCTTTGGCGGAGCCGTCGCCGCTGTCGATGGAAAGGCCGATGCTGGAGTCGTTGATGAAGACTCCGGTGGTTGCAAGCGTGTAGAACTGCGCTTCCAGATATTCGAGGTTGAGCGCGAAGTTGAGAACGTCCGCATCCGTAACCCCGGACTGCGCATTGGCAAGCCGCGTGGAGAGCATGAGTCCGGCCAGGGCGGCGCCGCCCATGGCGATGGCCTTGCGACGGTCTGCGCGACGCTTGGCGCGGCGCTCCAGGTTTTCCATCACTTCATTTTCGAGAGTGGTATCCATGTGATCTCCGTCTTAGCCTTTCCTGCTCGCCGATTTGGTGGAGGCGGTGATTGCGCCGTTCATGCCGTTGGGATAGAAACCGCCCTTGCTGGCCGCCGTGCCGGTTGCGTTCAGGTACACGATGTCCAGCACCTGATCGGTGGTGCGCGGGAAGGCAAGAGAGTTTCCGTCGCAGGCCACAATAGTCTTGCTGGTGGGCGCGACTTCGGCTGCCTGTCCACCCGATGCGGAGCTCGCCGCACCGCGGAGCGCGGAGATTTTGCCGGCCGTGGCGAGCAGACCCGCGCTGGGCGTGGCAGCGTCCATATAGACCAGCAGGGTGCGGATTTCGGCGGCGTGGTAAGCCTCAGTCGCGTGAATGGCGGCTGCCGCGCTCAGAATGGCCGAGTTGTTGTTGGCGAGCAGGTATTTGACAGCCCCGTTGTAGGCGGTAACGCCGACATCTTCGAAAATAAATGCGCCGAGGAGGAAGCTGGTCTGGTCGGCGAAGGGATTGAAGGATGGACCGATGGTTGCCGCGGAGGCTGCCGCGTTGAAGCTGTTCATCAGGTCGATGGCCGGCTTGTCGACCGGTGTCGCGCCCGCCTGGGTAAGAGCCGTGCGCAAAAACTGCACGTGGGCCAGTTCGTCTGCCGCAATCTCCATGGCGTAAGCCTTGATCGCCGGATCGGTGAAGTTCACTGCCGCGCCGCCGGTGGTGGCTCCGGGACTGGTGCCAATGTCTGCGGCGGCGAGGCCCATGCCGGTGGTCGCACGCAGATAGAACTCGGCTTCCAGGTATTCGAGGTTGAGAGCGAAATTGAGCACATCAGCGTCGGATGGACCTGGGGTGCTGCCGCCGCCGCTCGGTGGCGGGGTAACCGGCTGTGAGGGAGTATCGCCGCCGCCCTCGCAGCCAACCATGGCTACTGCGCCGGCGCTGAGCCCAAGTCCCGAAAGGAACCGTCTGCGGGAGTGGAGTTTCCTGGTAAGCAGTTCGCTGACCTTATCGTTCATATAGCTGGAGTGCCTCCTGCAGGTGAAACGACTTGAGCAGGCGGTTCGGATTTCGGAGATTTCAATTATTTGATACGACCAAGCGCACGAGATTCTCGTGGCGGGACGCGCGGGCGACAGCCAACCGTCCTGGCGTACCGTGCATCAGCAGGCGCGAATGCGCGACGATTTTTCCCGTCGGCACCATATTCCGCACACTCCGCCGCACGGGCTGGAACGAAAATGCTATCGCCAGCTTTCGCCGGCGCCTGTATACCTGAAAGTGATCGTGGCCCAGAAACTATGGAGCAGGCGCATTCTCCCTCTCGCTTCGCGCATTGCCGTTGCGGGCGCCTTCGCGTTTCCAGCCGGATGCCATCATGCTGCGTCAAACGCGCCGGATGTGGTGTATGTGGTGGCCAAGCAGGCGTGGCTGCGTGACCGGGTCGCGCCGGTGTCGACCAAGATTGCTCCGGTCGCGAATGGCGAAAAGCTGAAGGTCCTCGATCACGAGCGCCGCTTTTTTCAGGTGCAGGCGTCGGACGGCAGGACGGGCTGGATCGAAGAACATTTTGTCATTGATCAACCGACGTACAACGCATTTCAGACGCTGGGGCGGCAGCATGCAAAGGACCCGGTAGTTGCCACGGGCGTGCTGCGGGACGAGATGTATGCACATCTCTCTCCGGGTCGGGACACGGAGCGATATTTCCTGTTGCCGGAGGGCGACAAGCTGCAACTGCTGGAACGGGCGAGCATCCGAAAACTCACTCCTGTGGAGGCTTTCCGCGCGCAACAACGCAAGGCTGCCGAAGATCGCGCTGCCGGCGCCGCCGACCGGCTATGGGAGCTGATCCAGAAAGGCAAAGGACCCGCCCCGAAAGGACCGATCGAGCTGGGCAAGGCTCCGCCGCCGCCGACTGCGCCGGAGAACGCCTTCGTGTCCACGCCGCCGCCGATCGACCCCAACGCGCCGCCTCCGCAGTACGAAGACTGGTGGCTGATACGTGACAGCCACGGACACGTGGGATGGCTGCTGGCCCGCCGGCTGGATGTAGATGTGCCGGACGAAGTGGTGCGCTATGCGGAGGGGCAGAGGATCGTCGGGGCATACCTGCTCGCGAAGATTCCGGATGATTCGTCGCCATTTCCAGACCACCAGGCTCCGGAGTACGTAATGGTCCTCAGTCCCTATCAGGACGGGCTGCCGTATGCCTACTCGCGGGTGCGCCTGCTGGTGTGGAATGCGCGGAAGCATCGCTACGAGGGCGGCCTGCGCATGAACGACATTGCCGGATACCTGCCGGTGGCGGTTGGGCATGAAGTTCTCGATCCGAAGGGCGTGGCCGTGCCCACCTTTACGCTCAAGCTGGCTGCCGCCGGTGCAACTCCGGCTCTTGATCCGGAGACGGGCAGGCTAGTGCCAGTGCCGACCGTATCCATTAAGTACCGTCTGGATGGCGAGACCGTGCGGCGGGTGGCACTGGGCACCGAGCCGATGCCAAAGCTGGCCTCCAGCGCCGGCGCTGAGGCAGAGCGACGCAAGGCCGATCGCGCAGCGCGGCATCATCACCGCTGACCGGTTAGTTGAAGAAGTCGCTGACGGCGGTGACGACCCGCTCCTGCTCGTCGTCGCGCAGCTGCGGAAAGATGGGCACCGCGAGCACCTCGCGGGCAGCACGCTCGCTCTCCGGAAAATCGCCTTCACGGTAGCCGAGGAAGGCCAGCGCCTTCTGTTGATGCAGCGCGAGCGGGTAGTAGACCTCCGACCCGATGCCGCGTTCGGAAAGCCATGCGCGCAGCTCGTCGCGGCGCTTCACGCGAATCACGTACTGGTGGAAGACGTGGTACGCCCTCGGCTCGATCCATGGCAGGACGACACCGTGCTCCGGATAGGGGCCCGGCTCGACGACTCCGGCGGCCGCGAATAACTGGTTGTACCGTGTAGCCAAGGTGCGGCGGCGCTCGGTCCAGGCGTCGAGATGGCGGAGTTTCACCAGCAGCACCGCTGCCTGCACGGTATCGAGACGGCTGTTCCAGCCGATTTCTTCGTGGTGGTAGCGGACTTCCATGCCGTGGGCGCGCAGACTACGGGCTCGCCTGGCGGTGGCGGCGTTCATCGTGGTGACCATCCCAGCCTCGCCGGCCGCGCTCAGATTTTTGGTGGGGTAGAAGCTGAAAGCCGCCGCATCGCCGAGGCTGCCGGCGGGGATGCCATTCCACCTCGCCCCGATCGCCTGCGCGGCATCTTCGATCAGCAGGCATGTTCTGCGGCTTTGCGACTGCAGCAAGTGCTGTCCAGTCTGCGCACTGGCCGTAAAGATGGACAGGGAGAATGGCGCGTATCCCAGGCTGCTTTTCGAGGGCATCTGAGGCGGCCGCGGGATCGAGGTTGCAGGTCCGCGGGTCGACGTCCGCCAGTACGGGGACGCCGCCCAGACGCAGGATGGAGCTGGCGGTGGCGAAAAACGAGAAGGCCGTGGTCAGGACGCGATCGCGCGGCCCCACTCCAGCGGCGGCCATGGCCAGCCACAGGGCATCGGTTCCGGAGCCGCATCCAATGGCCTCGGCGGATCCGCAGCGCCGTGCGGCGGCCTGCTCGAAAGCGGTAACCTCTGGGCCCAGCACAAAGCGCTGGCTGCGGAAGACCGCTTCTACGGCGGCCATGATTTCGGGACCGATCTCGGCATACTCCCGCGCGAGATCGAGGATGGGGACGGACGGCACGCTGGCAGGCGCAGCAGGCTGTCCAGACGTGGTAACGTTATGCACCGGGGTCACCAGAGAAGCGTAGAGCATTTCTCCTGTCGTTGTGTAGCACTTGCGAGTCGTTATGTGCAGCTTTTCCTGACGTAGAAGCTGCGTAAAAATTGGTCTGGCACTCCTCTGAAGGAGACATGCCCTATCGCAACCTTAGATGGGTTTTCTGCATCCGACACTCGTGTCTGACTGGAGTTGGGTCATTTGGAATTCCGGCCGATACTGACTTTTTGATGGCCATGTCACACTGCCCTGCAACGAGCTGACGCAGGTTGCTTTGCAAGCTCCGCACGGTATCGCTCGAACGTAAAAAAACAGTCGCCGCAAAGGCATCGGAGATCGGCACCATGGACAGTAAGCCGGCACAAAATATTCAAGATACTTTTCTGAATACAGTCCGCAAGGACAAAACCCCCATCACCATTTATCTGGTCAGCGGCGTGAAACTGACCGGCAGAATCCGCTCCTTCGACAAGTACTCGGTCCTGCTGGAAAACAACAGCCAGGAGCAGTTGATCTTCAAACACGCCATTTCAACTGTCGTGAGCAATCGCTCCGTGATGCACGAGCACCGTCTCGGTCATCCGCCGGCCGCCGTGCCGCATCCAGGGGCGACGCCCCTGCGGCAGGAGGCAGAATCGTAGAGCGCCTGGCCATCTCCCCCTGCTTCGCTGTATGAACAGAGCCGCATCGTCGCAGCCAGCGCGTACCAACCGCTGCGTGCTGGTCTCGGTAGAGTTTTCCGGTCGGCGGCGCGCCTTGTCCCGCGTGGCCGCTGCCGCTCGCGCCGCGGCTCACTCCGACGAGGTTCTGGAGCATCTTTCCGGTGAACCTGGCAGCATTTCTACAGACGGGCAGCAGCCTCGTGCGCCGCGCTTTGCTTCGTCTGCTTCTCTTTTCGACTTTGACGCTGCACGGGAAGAATTCCGCGAGTTGGTGGTCAGCGCCGGAGGAGATGTCGTTGCAGAAGTCACGCAACGGCGTCCTGAGCCGGACGCCGCGACCCTGATCGGCAAGGGCAAGATCACGGAAGTTGCCGGTGTGACGGCCTCGGCCCGCGCCGATGTTGTCCTGTTCGACCAAGACTTGTCGCCCACGCAGTTGCGGAACCTCGAAAACGAGCTGCCGGCGCGCGTCGTGGACCGCACGCAGCTCATCCTGGATATCTTTGCCCGCCATGCGCGGACACGCGAAGGCTACCTGCAGGTGGAGCTGGCGCAACTGGAATACATGCTTCCCAGGCTGGCCGGGCATGGTGCGGCCATGTCGCAGTTGGGCGGCGGCATTGGGACGCGAGGTCCGGGTGAGACCAAGCTCGAAACCGACCGGCGGCGCATCCAGCGGCGGCTGCTCCAGTTGCGCAGCGACCTGGACGCGGTGCGCCGCGTGCGCGGGCAGCAGCGCCAGCGGCGCGAGGCGGTACCCGTGCCCACCATAGCGTTGGTCGGTTATACGAATGCCGGAAAGAGCACGCTGTTCAACCGGCTGACGCATGCCGATGTGATCGAGTCGGCGCGCATGTTCGCGACGCTTGACCCCAAGCTGAAGGCGCTGACGCTGCCATCGCGGCGCAAGATTCTGCTCTCTGACACGGTCGGATTTATCCGCGACCTGCCGCATACGCTCGTCACTTCGTTTCGTGCGACGCTCGAAGAGGTGCAGAAGGCCGAGGTGCTGGTGCATGTGCAGGACGCGGCAAGCCCGATGCGAGAGGAGCACCAGCGCGAAGTGGAGCGGGTGCTGACGGAACTCGATGTACGGAACACAAAACAAATTCTGGTGCTGAACAAGAGCGACCTGCTGACAGATGACGAACGAGCCGGGCTGGCCGGGCGCGCTGACGTGGTCGTGCTCTCGGCGAAGACCGGCGAGGGAGTACCGGAGTTGCTGGCGCGGATGGATGGGGCGCTCTCCGCCGATCCGCTGGAGACGCGGACCATGACCGTGCCGCAAAGTGAAGGCGGCGTCCTGGCAGCGCTCGGTGCGGGCGCGCGAGTTTCCGAGCGCAGCTTTGCCGGCGAAGACGTGACAATGATTGTGGAGGGGCCGGCATCGCTGTTGTCGCGCTATCGGCGGTTCTGGCAGGGCGATAGTGCCGGAGGATCGAAGCGGGACTAGGTTGTAAGGGGAACTCTAAAGTGCTGACTGCAGGGGAAGGGAAGCGGTGATACGTCCCTTCGACCCTGCGTTCAGCAGACCCGGACTGGGTCGAGATACATATCAGTGTATCCTTATTTGGGCGCGAGTCAAGAATTAGTCTTGGATATTCCTGTGATTTTAAAGTCTCTGTTCAGACAGTTTCCTGCGGTTTGACACCCGAAAATCGGCTCTGTTAAAAACTTAGTTTCCAGACGTAATTGCCGCCATCTTCCATCCTGATGGATGGCACCCTCGAGAACTGCATTGGACCTCATCCTTCATCAATTGGCCGATCTTTTCCTGCGTTCGATCCCGACGGCTGTGCTGTTTTTGGTGCTGCTGGCCGCATACCGGGCGCTGGTGCACGCACCGCTGATCAAGGTGCTGGCAGAGCGGCAGGAGCGCACCACCGGCGCGATGGCGCGGGCTGAGGTGGCGATTCGCCAGGCGGCTGCCCGGGCGCAGGAATACGAAGCCAGGCTGCGCACGGCGCGGGCGGAGATCTTCCATGCCCGGGAAAAGCGCATGCAGGCCATGCAGCGCGAGCGCGAACGGGTGCTGGAAGAGGCCCGCCACGCGGCGCAGGAACGGGTGCGCGCAGCCCGGGCGACGCTGGAAGGCGAAGCCGCCGATGCGCGTGGCGTTCTTGACAGCAAGGCGGATTCGCTGGCAGCAGAGATTCTGCGGGTCATTGTTCCATCCGCAGTCCCGTCCTCGGCGGCAGGGGTTTCCGGCCACACGACAGGGAGTGCGTACTAATGCGAGCTTTTTCTTCCCGACGGTCGCTGACCGCAGTTCTTCTGCTCGCCGCCGCGCTCACGCCGGCATTTGCCCAGACGCCCGCTCCTCCGGCACATCCGCCCGCTGCTGCTGCTGCACCCCAGGGTCACGGCAGTAGCGGCGTTTTCATCGATAGCCGCACGGCGACGTCACAGAATCTGGCCAAGGCAGAGCAGGAGGACGAAGAGTATGTCTTCAAGCACTCGGCGTCCGTGCGCGCCTTCGCGAAGCTCTTTCATCTTTCGCCCGATGCGGCGTCGCTGGCCTTCTGGGCGCTCAACGCGAGCATTCTTTTCGTCTTTGTGGGCTACTTCGTGGTAACCGGGCTGCCCAAGGCCTTCCGCAGCCGCCGTCAGCAACTGGACCGCCAGATCGTCGAAGCCAGGACGGCCACCGAGAAGGCGGAAGAGCGTCTGCGCGCGGTAGAAGAGCGGCTGGGCCGGCTGGACTCGGAGATCACTGCGGTACGCGAGCAGGCGGAGCGCGACAGCGCCAACGACGAAGTTCGCATCCGGCAGACCATGGAAGAGGAGAAGCAGAAGATCGTCGCTTCCGCCGAGCAGGAGATTGCCGCTGCCGGAGCGGCGGCTGAGCGCAGCCTGCGCAAATTTGCCGCAGAACTTGCCGTGGACCGCGCGGGTTCGCGACTGCGCCTGACCGAAGGCGACGACCGCACTCTGATTCAGGAGTTTGCCGCGAGTCTTGGTTCGAACGGCGGAGGCTCGAAGGGCAGTCAGGGGGGTAGGAACTGATGGCGGATTTTGCCGCGCGATACGCACGGGCTTTCGCGGATGTCGTTCTCAGCGCCCGCATGCCCGTAGACCAGATGAATGCGCAGTTGAACGACTTCCTCTCGACACTTGCGGAAAGCGCGGACCTGCGTCAGGCGCTCTTCAACCCAGCGCTCGCGGTCGATGTGCGGGTGAAGGTGATCGATGCGCTGGCGCCGCGGCTTCATCTTGGCCATGAGGTGCGCAATTTCCTGGCGGTGTTGCTGCGGCACGAGCGCATGAATGCCGTTGAGGAGATCGTCGCCGCATATCGTGCGGAGATGGACCGGCGGCAAAACATCTCCGAGGTAGAGGTGATCTCCGCCCGGCGACTGGACGCCGACGAGCGCTCCCAGATGGAGCAGCAGGTGGCGCGGCTGGCCGGCACGCAGGTGCGCGCACGCTTTCGAGAGGATAATGGCTTGATTGGCGGCGCTGTGGTGAAGATCGGCAGCACCATCTATGACGGTTCGGTGCGCGGACGCCTGGACCGCATGAAGCAGGAACTGATGGCGGGTTGAGGCAGAGCCGGCAATCGCCGCAACGACAGACGCGAATTTTTCCGAGACAGAGAGACTAGACGAGCATGGCCCAGATCAAGGCTGACGAAATTACGCAACTGCTGCGCGAGCAGATTCAGAACTACGACTCCGAGGTGCACGTCGACGAGGTGGGCACGATCATCTCGCTGGGCGATGGAATTGCGCGCATCCACGGCCTGGAAAAGGTAATGGCCGGCGAGTTGATCGAGTTCCCGCACGGCGTTGCCGGTCTGGCCATGAACCTGGACGAGAGCGAAGTCGGCTCCGTGCTGCTGGGCGACTACACCGAGTTGCGCGAGGGCGACCAGGTCAAGCGTTCGGGCAAAATCATGAGCGTGGGTGTCGGCCAGTCGCTCGTGGGTCGTGTTGTGAATGCGCTGGGCCAGCCGATCGACGACAAAGGGCCACTCGAAAACACCGTGGCCTACCCGGTAGAGCGGCTGGCTCCCGGCGTGGTGGACCGCCAGCCGGTGCGCGAACCGATGGCGACCGGACTGAAGGCGATCGACAGCATGATTCCGATCGGCCGCGGGCAACGCGAGCTGATCATCGGCGACCGCCAGACGGGCAAAACCGCGGTCGCACTGGATACCATCATCAATAACGCGAAGAACAACCTGATCTGCGTGTATTGCGCGATTGGGCAGAAGCGCTCTTCGGTGGCGCAGGTGGTTAAAACGCTTGAAGAGTACGGGGCGATGGACTACACCATCGTGCTGGCGGCTACGGCTTCCGAGCCCGCGCCGATGCAGTACATCGCGCCCTATGCGGCCACCGCGATCGGCGAATACTTCCGCGACAACGGCAAGCACGCGCTGGTGATCTACGACGATCTCTCGAAGCATGCGACGGCATATCGTGAGATTTCGCTGCTGCTTAGGCGTCCGCCGGGCCGCGAGGCGTATCCCGGCGATGTGTTCTATCTGCACTCACGGTTGCTCGAGCGCTCGGCCAAGCTGAGCGATGCCAAGGGGGGCGGCTCGCTGACGGCGCTGCCTATCATCGAAACGCAGGCAGGCGACGTCTCGGCGTACATCCCGACCAACGTGATCTCAATCACGGACGGGCAGATTTACCTGGAAACGGATCTGTTCAACTCCGGCGTGCGCCCGGCGGTGAATGTGGGCCTGTCGGTGAGCCGCGTGGGCGGTGCCGCGCAAATCAAGGCGATGCGGCAGGTGGCCGGCACATTGAAGCTCGACCTGGCGCAGTATCGCGAGCTGGCAGCGTTCGCGCAGTTCGGATCGGACCTCGACAAGGTGACGCAGAACCAGCTCAATCGCGGCGTGCGCCTGACTGAGTTGCTGAAGCAGCCGCAGTTCTCGCCGCTGCCGACCGAGAAGGAAGTGGTGATCATCTTCGCCGGCACCAACGGCTATCTCGATGATCTCAAGGTTGAAGACATCCGCGGCTTTGAAGAAGGCCTGTACAAGTATCTAGATTCGGCGCAGTCGCAGTTGCTGAAGGACATCATCGAAAAGAAGACGCTCGACGACGACCTGAAGAACCGGATCAAGGCGGCGCTGAAGGAGTACAAGGAAAACTATGTCGCCGAACACCATGAGGCGAAACTGAAGGAGTCTTCCGTGAAGCCGTTGACCGAAGAGGACAAGAAGAAAGCGGCGGCCGATCAGCAGCAGAAGGAAGTCGCGGCGAAGGCCTAACCAGGAATGGCAAATGTCCTCGATCTGAAACGGCGCATCCGCAGCGTGAAGAACACGCGGCAGATTACCAAGGCCATGAAGATGGTCTCGGCGGCGAAGCTGCGCCGCGCGCAGGAGCGCGCTGTCGCCGCCCGGCCATATGCGCAGATGATGGCGAGCGTGATCCGCTCGCTGATGCGGCGCATCGATATCTACAACCCGGAGACGGGCGAGGTGAGGCATTCACTGCTTGCGCCGCGCGAAGAAAAGAGCGTGCTGCTGATCGTCGTCTCCGGTGACAAGGGTTTTGCCGGCGCCTTCAACTCCAACATCATCAAGGCCGCCATGCGGTTCGTCATCGCGCAGAATGGGGAGGGGGGCCGGAATGTCGACATCGAGACCATCGGCCGTAAGGCGCGCGATCTCTTCCGCCGCCGCTATCCCGCGGCGAAGATCACCCAAGATCGAGAGGCGGGCGAGCCGAAGCCTGCCGAAGCATCAGAAGGCATTCCGCTGGAAAGCGAGCTGGAAGAGCGGCCGCTGGTGCGGCAACGCGGTGAGCGTAGCGCTCCGATCGAAATTACGGGCGATCATCCCGGCATGCTGGAGAAGCTGCGCTTCGATCGGGTAGCGGAGATTGGGCAGGACATCGTCGATCGCTATGTCTCGGGCGAAATCGACGCGGCCTACGTTGTCTTCAACGAGTTTCGCTCGGTCATCTCGCAGCGCGTAGTCGTGGAGCGGCTGGTGCCCCTGGCTGAACCGGGCGAGCACGAAGTGGCGCAGGTGGAAGAGCCGTCGATCGAAGAGCGGGAGCGCGCGGGAGAAGCGGCACGGACGGCGGGCGTGAGCCTCAAGGAACCCGACACGCACGAAGCGGATGACGAGGCGCAAAAGTTCGGTACTGCCGACGTGGATTACATCTACGAACAGCCGCCTGAGGAGATGCTGCGCAGCCTGCTGCCGCGCTACGTCGCGACGCTGCTTTATCGCGGCATGCTGGAATCGGTCGCGTCCGAGCACGCCGCGCGCATGACGGCGATGGATTCGGCCTCTAACAACGCCTCTGACATGATTGACTCGCTCACGTTGACGATGAATCGCGTGCGCCAGGCTGCCATCACCAAGGAGATCATCGAGATTGTGAGCGGCGCCGCCGCTCTCTAGGGATTCAGCATCAGGACAGGATTGATATGGCACAGATCGATATTCGGAATGACGCCGTGCAAGGCATGGGCGAGGGGCAGGATGAAGGCGCGCAGTACCAGGGCGCGAAGATCACGCCAGGGAAAGAAAACATCGGCAAGGTAGTGCAGATCTCCGGTCCCGCGGTGGACGTCCAGTTTCACGAGAAGACGATGCCCGGCATCTACCAGGCATTGCGCGTGGTGAGCGAGGGCTTCACTGTCCCGTCTCCGATCGACGTGATCCTTGAGGTACAGCAGCACATTGGCGAGGGCCGTGTGCGCTGCATTGCCATGGAATCGACCGAGGGTATGGTACGCGGCATGAAGGTAATCGACCTGGGCGGTCCCATCACTGTCCCGGTGGGAACGCCGACCTTGGGCCGCGTGCTGAACGTGATCGGCGCGCCGGTTGACGAGCTGGGGCCAGTGAATGCCAAGGAGATGCGGCCGATCCATCGCCAGGCGCCATCCTTTGAAGAGCAGGCGACCTCGGAGGAGATGTTCGAGACCGGCGTGAAGGTCATCGACCTGATCCAGCCATTCCTCAAGGGCGGCAAGATCGGCCTCTTCGGTGGCGCCGGAGTCGGCAAGACGGTCGTTATTCAGGAGTTGATCAACAACGTCGCATCGAAGCACGGCGGCGTCTCGGTCTTCGCCGGCGTCGGCGAGCGCACGCGCGAAGGTACGGACCTGCTGCTCGAATTCCAGGAGTCCGGGGTCATCGACACCAAGAACCGAGAGAAGTCGAAGGCCGCACTCGTCTATGGACAGATGACCGAGCCGCCCGGAGCGCGTCTCCGCGTGGCGCTGACCGGCCTCACGATCGCGGAATATTTCCGCGACGAGATGGGCTCCGATACGCTCCTGTTCATCGACAACATCTTCCGCTTCACGCAGGCCGGCTCCGAGGTTTCGACGCTCTTGGGCCGCATGCCCTCCGCCGTCGGATACCAGCCGAACCTCGCTACAGAAATGGGCGAGTTGCAGGAGCGCATTACCTCGACAAAGCGCGGTTCAGTCACCTCGGTACAGGCCATCTACGTGCCTGCTGACGACTTGACCGATCCGGCGCCGGCGACCACGTTCGCTCATCTTGACGCAACTACAGTGCTCTCGCGTCCGCTGTCGGAGCTGGGCATCTATCCGGCGGTCGATCCGCTGGCTTCCACGTCTCGCATCCTGACGCCGCGTGTCGTCGGGCAGGAGCATTACGACGTAGCCCAGGGCGTGAAGCGCATTCTGCAGCGTTACAAGGACCTGCAGGACATCATCGCGATTCTTGGTATCGATGAGCTTTCAGAAGAAGACCAGCTCACGGTGAAGAGGGCGCGCAAGGTGCAGCGCTTCCTTTCGCAGCCCTTCCACGTGGCGGAGGTCTTCACCGGGACGCCGGGCAAGTACGTAAAGGTGCAAGACACGGTCCGCTCCTTCAAGGAGATCATCGAAGGCAAGCACGACAACATTCCGGAGCAGGCTTTCTACATGAAGGGCCCGATTGAAGAAGTGCTGGAAGCAGCAGAGAAGTTGCAGCAGGGAGCGACCGCCTAGCCATGGCCGATCAGGCACAAGACGGCAAGCTGCAGGTGCGGCTGGTGACTCCTGACCGGGAGCTGGTGGACACGTCCGCCGATGCGGTCGAGCTTCCTGGACGTACGGGCTACCTTGAGGTGCTGTACGGCGCTGCGCCGCTGCTGACCGAGCTCGGCACCGGCCTGGTGACGATTCATGGCGGCGGCGAAAGCAACGATCGCTATTACGTGGCGTGGGGCTTTGCCGAAGTGCTGCCGAACCGCGTTACCATCCTGGCGGAGAGCGCGGAGAAGCCGGAGGCGATCGACACCTCCGCCGCGCAGCGTGAGCATGAGCGCGGCCAGAAGATGTGGGACCAGGCCGGCGAAGACCCCGCGCAGTACGAGCGCGCCAACGAGCTGATGCACGACGCGCAGGCTCGCATGGATGCCAAGGGCGCCGCGCGGTAGGGTCAACGCACACGGTCGCAATGTGCCCGCAATTGCGCGGGCCATTTTTTTCCAAAGAAACATTCGTTGGCACGCTTATGTCATGCGGCCCAGCACCGCGTCGGCAGGTCACACGATTGTCTGCGTCGCGCCTTCGTATAAGCCACCCAAACTCCGCTGTTAACCATTTCGTTACTAAAATGCGTAACCATGGTGGAGCTTAATATTCATCCACGGTTTTTGTAAAACCGTAGTTGCTTCTTGGTGCTTCGTTGACTTACATTGCTGCGTTCGTCAAGGCTCTTCCGCCTGACGACGCTAATCGAGACGTTTTCGATTCAAAGGAGCATCCCCGATGAGAGTTGTCCTGCAAAGGCTGTCCGCGGCCTTGGCCGTTGGCGCCTTGATCCCCCTCGCGTTGCTGGCTCAATCCAGCGATGCTGCCTCCAAGCAGACGCCCAAGGGCAAGTACACAGTGCTGCCGCCGCGCCTCTACTCCGAGCAGTTGATGCCACGCGCGTCGAGCCTCTCACTGCAGACATGGAATGGTTCTTTCACCTACAGCGGCACGAACTATACCTACAACATGGTGGGCGCCGCGCCTTCCAGCAATACTTCCGCATCGATTCCGGTCTACATCATCCCCGTAAAGATCGTGGTGGGCCGCAGCGGCCGCCAGAGCACCTTCGATCCGGCGCATGTGCTGAGCAATGGCAACAGCGTGACGCAAAATACAGTGGACTCGCCATTGTTTACTTCGAGCATCGATTACAAGCTGGGCTCGATTGATGTCGGTACGACGCAATACATCGACGCCTACCAGCGAGCGAACTTCTGGGGTACCGTCAGCAGTCACACCAACTCGCATCTGCTGCTCGGCAATCCTACGGTGCTCCCAGAGAAGACGCTGACGGTGCCGACCAACTACGGCAAAACAGGCTCGCCATTCGGATTTACCACCGGCCTGGTGGATATCAACTGGTTCGACGCGCAGTTGCCGAACATCATCGCCGCGGAGGGAATTCAGCCGAACGCACTTCCCATTTTCCTGACCTACGACGTGTACCTCACGCAGGGCGGAAGCTGCTGCATTGGCGGCTATCACTCGGCTGAGGGCAGCTCCTCCAACCCTCAGGCCTATGCGGAGGCGACCTACGTCGATCACTCGGGAGTTTTCTCCCAGGATGTCTCGGCGCTGTCGCATGAGATCGGCGAATGGGCGGACGATCCACTGGTGGCGAATCCAAACGGCAACCAGACGCCGTGCGGCATTCTGGAGAATGGTGATCCGCTGGAGAACACGGCGAATTATGGCGATTATGCCTACACCCAGAACGGTTTCACCTATCATTTGCAGGATCTGGCGATGATGCCTTACTTTGGTGCGCCTGCCAGCACTTCTGCGAATGGGTGGCTCAGCTTCCACCACGCGTCGCTCAGTGTCTGCTCGAACGGCTCTTAGCTTCTCTAGGGTGGAGCAAATTTCTTTGCGACGCCCACCAAAAAAGAGCGCGGAGAAAGGAGTGGAACGTTGCCCGCTCCCAGCACGGAAGCAGACTTCATGAAAGGCCAGCGGGTTCAACGCTGGCCCTTCTTTTGCCCCTACAACGCACGCTGCGAACCTCACGCCGCGATCTCCGTCGAGCTGCCGAATGCGCTCTATTTCATCCCATAAGTCAATCGCACCCGGTGCGGAGTGTATGGTTTAAGAGCCAAATTTCTAGTTTCAGGAGACCAGATGTTACGCATGCTCTCGCTCCGCCGCGTCTGTTGCGCGGCCGGAGTCTGTTTCGTTGCCGCGGCTATTGCAGTGCATGCGCAGGAGAAGACGCAAGCTCCTGCTGAAGATTACGTCAAAGCGCATTACACGAAGTACGAGTACCGCATCCCCATGCGCGATGGCGTGCGGCTGTTCACGTCGGTGTACGTACCGAAGGATCAATCCCAGGCATGGCCCTTTCTGGTGGACCGGACGCCATACTCGGTGGCCCCGTACGGCGAGGACCAGTACAAGGAATCAGTCGGGCCGTCCGATGAGTTTGAGAAGGCGGGCTACATCTTCGTCTATCAGGATGTGCGCGGGCGCTACATGTCCGAGGGCAAGTTCCTCGAGATGACGCCGCACATCGACGATAAGAAGTCGAAGACGGATGTCGATGACAGCTCGGACATGAGCGATACCGTCGACTGGTTACTTGCGCACGTGCCGAACAACAACGGCAAGGTGGGTATCTGGGGCATCTCGTATCCGGGCTTCTACACGTCGGCGAGCATCATTGACTCAAATCCGGCGATCAAAGCGGCGAGCCCGCAGGCGCCGATGACGAACCTCTTCGAGGGGGACGATGCGTACCACGGCGGGGCATTCATGCTGTCGGCTAACTTCGGCTTCTACACCTTCTTCAAGCCGTTTGATGAGCCGATGACGCCGGCACAGGTGCCGCACGATCACTTTGATTTTGGCACTCCGAGCAGTTACGATTTCTACCTGAAGGCGACGCCCACGTCGCTGCTGGACACGCGCGACCTGAAGGGGTCGAACCCGCTCTTTTCGGATCAGCTTTACCACACCACCTTCGACAATTACTGGAAGGTGCGCGACCTCTCGCAGCACATGCACAACGTTCATTGTGCGGTGATGGTGGTGGGCGGATGGTATGACGCCGAGGACCTGAGCGGCCCATGGCGCACGTGGCACGCGATTGGAAAGGCAAATCCCGGTACGCCCGATACCATCGTGGAGGGCCCATGGGTGCATGGCGGCTGGGCTCGCGGCGATGGCGAGTCGCTGGGCGATATTCCGTTCGACGCCAAGACCAGCGAGTTCTTCCGCAAGGAGATTCAGTTTCCCTTCTTTGAGTATTACCTGAAGGGCAAAGGCGAAGCACCGCCCGACGCCTATATGTTCGAAACCGGCACCAACGTGTGGCGCAAGTTTCCAGGCTGGCCGCCTCCCGGCGCACAGCCGAAGATGCTCTATTTTCACGCGAACGGGAAGCTCTCCTTCGATGCGCCCGCGGGCGTTCAGGGCAAATCGTATGACGAGTACGTGAGCGATCCAATGCATCCGGTGCCGTTCGTGCCCTACGTCACCGACACCGTACCGCAGCGCTACATGGTTGAGGATCAGCGTTTCGCGGCGACGCGGCCGGATGTGCTGGTATACGAGACCGATCCGCTGACGGAAGATGTAACCATTGCCGGGCCGATCATGCCGAAGCTGAAGGTCGCCTCCAGCGGCACGGATTCCGACTTCGACGTGAAACTGATCGATGTCTATCCGAATGACTATCCCGACCCGGAGGGCTCAAGCTCCGGCAACAAGCGGATTCTCGGCGCTCCGCCGCTGCACATGGGCGGCTACCAGGAGCTGCTGCGCGGCGAGCCGATGCGCGCCAAGTTCCGCAATAGCTGGGATAAGCCAGAGCCGCTGACACCTGGCAAGGTGACCGATCTGGAGTTCGAGATGCCGGACCTGGACCACACCTTCCGCAGGGGGCACCGCATCATGGTGCAGGTGCAGAGCTCGTGGTTTCCGCTGACCGATCGCAATCCGCAGACCTTCACCGACATCCCGCGCGCGAAGCCGGAAGACTTCAAGAAGGCCACCGAGCAGGTCTATCACTCGGCGGGCGAGGCAAGTGGAGTCCAGGTAATGGTGGTGCCGCAACCGTAACAAAGCCAAAGCCAGGCAAAGCTTTGACTTCCTGTCTTTGTTTTTCGAATGGCGATGGGGTGCGAAACCCGCTGTGACCCGGTAGGATGGAGAACTGCGGCTGATCCGCCAGCTGCTCCTGAAACACCTTCGGAGATACCTTCGCGCACATGCACCCTCGGACAGAAGAGCAGCGGGCCATCGTGATGGTGAGCAGGGGATCTGCCTGGTCCGCCGCGGCCATTACAGATCGCGGTCGGGTGCGGCGCGCGAATGAAGATTTCTTTGTCATGCTGCCAGAGGCGGCTGTGTTTGTCGTCTGCGACGGAATGGGCGGCGCCGCGGCAGGCGAGACTGCGAGTCATATGGCTGCCGAAACGGCGGCCGCCGCCCTGGCGAAGACGAAGCCCGGAGCTGGCGCTATCCGCGAGGCAGTGCGGCTGGCCAACAGCGCGGTTTACGAACGCGCGCGGCAGGATCGGCGCTTGGAGGGCATGGGGACCACTCTGGTGGCCCTCATGCTGGGCGAGGGCACCGGCTGGCTGGGTCATGTTGGCGACAGCCGCTGTTATCGCTGGCGTGCCGGCACGCTGGATCGGCTGACGCAGGACCACTCGATGGTGGAGGAGCAGGTCCGCATCGGCCGCATGACTCGCGAGCAGGCGCGCCGTTCGCCCATGCAGAACGTCATCACGCGCGCAGTTGGCACGCGCATCGACGTGGTCACGGATGTTCAAGAAGTCGTGCTGCAGTCGGGCGATCTGTATCTCATCGCATCCGACGGACTGACGCGCGAACTCACCGATGCCGCGATTGCGGGCATTCTCGAAAACGCCTCAGAGGACCTGGAGAAAGCCTGCGCCGCCTTGTTAGCGGCCGCCAATGCAGCCGGTGGTCGCGACAATATTACGTGCGTGCTGGTGAGTATCGGCTCGTAGCGCCCCCTGCACAGGCTGAAAACGACCCTCATTTAGAATCGGCATGTGGCGAATGCAAGCGCACTGACCTTTCAGGAACTCCTTTTCAACCTGCAGACCTTCTGGGCGGCCCGGGGATGCGTGCTGCAGCAACCCTACGACGTCGAGGTAGGCGCCGGCACCATGTCGCCGGAAACCTTTCTTCGCGTACTTGGCCCCAAGCCCTTCAAAGTAGCGTATGCGCAGCCTTCACGCCGGCCCGCCGATGGTCGCTACGGCGAGAACCCGAATCGCCTTTACAAGCACACTCAGTTCCAGGTGATCCTGAAGCCGCCGCCGGAGCGCGTGCAGGAGATTTATCTTGAATCGCTGGCCGCGATGGGCATTGACCTGCGGGAGCATGACCTGAAGTTCGAAGAAGACAACTGGGAGTGGCCGGCGGGCGGCGCATGGGGTGTGGGCTGGCAGGTGATGCTGGACGGCCTGGAGATTACGCAATTCACCTACTTTCAGCAGTGCGGTGGGCAGGAACTGGATCCGATCTGTGCAGAGCTGACCTACGGCCTGGAACGTATCGCGGCCTTCCTGCAGGATGTCGATTCCATCTACGACATCGTGTGGGCGCGCGATCCGGTGACGAAGCGAGCCATCACGTATGGCGAGGTGCGGCTGCAGGAGGAGATACAGTTCTCCGCGTATAACTTTGAGCGTGCCGATGTCCAAAAGCTGTGGGAACATTTCCGCCTATATGAGCAGGAGTGCCAAGGGCTGCTCGCGCTGGTGCGGGAGGACGAGGCTGCGCGTCGAGAGCGCGACCGCGTGCCTGTGCTCGCCGCCTACGACCTGTGCCTGAAGTGCTCGCATCTTTTCAACCTGCTCGATGCGCGGGGTGCCATCAGCGTTACGGAGCGGGTCGGCATCATCGGGCGCATCCGCAACCTTACGGTCGGCGTCGCACAAGCCTACGCCGCAACTCTGAACGCACAACCCGCAGGGCTGACTGCCTGATACTTACGAGAGGAAGAGAGATGGCAGAGTTCCTGTTTGAGATTGGCCTGGAAGAGATTCCTGCGCGCATGATTGCGAGCGCGGAGCAGGAGTTGGCCACGCGCGTGAAGAATTTGTTGGCCACCGAGAAGCTGTTGGACGCGAATGCCGCCGTACAAAGCTACGCCACACCGAGGCGGCTTGCCGTTACGGTCAGCGGGGTACTCGAAGGGCAGCAGGATACGACCGAGCAGTTGACCGGCCCGGCGTGGAAGATCGCATTCAAAGACGGCGAGCCCACGCCGGCGGCGCAGGCCTTTGCCAAAAAGGCCGGAGTCGCAGTCGATGCGCTGGTAAAGCACACCACGTCAAAAGGCGAATATGTATCGGCTACAGTGACGAGAGCCGGACGCAGCGCCGCGGAGATCCTGGTAGAGAAGCTGCCGGCGGAGCTTGGAAAGATCTACTGGGCAAAGAACATGTACTGGCGCCCGGGAAAGCCGGAGCGGTTCGTGCGGCCGGTGCAGTGGATGATTGCACTGCTCGATTCGGCGGTGGCACCGGTGGAATTCGGGGGCAAGCTCGCGGGCAGCGTCACGTATGGCCACAGGGTGCTGTATGGCGATGCGCCGGTGACGATTGGCAAGCCGGCGGAATATCTGTCGAAGCTGGAGGCGGCGTATGTGATCGCCGACGTTGCGGTGAGGCGCGAGCGCATCCGTAAGGCGCTGGACCGGGTAACGCGCACGGTTGAGGGCACGCGGTGGCGCGAGGACGAGCCGCTGGTTGAGACGGTGACACAGCTTACCGAATGGCCGACCGTCATACTGGGCACCTTCGAGCGCGAGTATCTCGATCTGCCGGATGAGGTGCCGGTGACCGTCATGCGCGATCACCAGAAGTACTTCGCCGTGGACGATCCGAACGGGAAGCTCGCGCCCCACTTTCTCGCCGTGCTGAACACGCAGGTGGATGCCGGCGGCGAGGCGATCATCCGTCACGGCAACGAGCGCGTGCTGCGGGCCCGCTTCAACGATGCACGGTTCTTCTGGACCTTCGATCAGAAGACGCCGCTGGCTGGACGAGTGGAGCTGTTGAAGGCGGTTACCTTCCAGAAGGACCTGGGCAGCTACTTCACCAAGACCGAGACCAACCTGCGGCTCGCCGCAGCGCTGGCTACGTTGGTGCGTGGACGCGGCCTCGCCGTGGACGAGAGCGCGCTTCAGACAGCGACGCGGCTGGCGAAAGCCGATCTGACCGCCGAACTGGTAAAGGAGTTCACTGAGCTGCAAGGCATCATCGGCGGACTATATGCGCGCGCAGAAGGCTTGCCGGAGAGCGTTGCGCAGGCGATCTATTGGCAGTACCGGCCCGCGGCGGCAGACGATGCGATTCCACCTACGGCCGAAGGGCAACTGCTCGGTCTTGCGGATCGCACGGCAACAATCGTGGATATGTTTGCGCTGGGACTTGAGCCGACGGGATCGAAGGATCCGTTTGGACTGCGGCGCGCGGCGAACGGCGTGATCCGCATTCTGGCGGAATCCGGGTTGCCGCTGAAGCTGAGCGAACTGGAGCGGCTGGCGACCAGTCCGGAACAGGATGCTCTGGCGGAGACCTCGACCTCGGCGGTTGCGGCGTTCTTCCGCGAGCGGCTGGACTTCTATCTTCGCGAGGTGATGGGGTACAGCTATGACGTGACGAACGCTGTGCTGGCGGCCGGTGCCGACGATGTGGCCGATGCCATCGCGCGCGCGAAAGCCCTGACCGCGGTGCGCGCCTCCGATGCTGAAGGTCACCTCGCGGCAATCTCCGTCGCGTTCAAGCGCATCCAGAACATCCTGCGGCAGGCACGCGAAAAGGGCGAGCCCTACGATACCGCTGCAGTTGCGAATGCGTTGACGGAGGCTGAAGAGCGTTCGCTGCATCAGCAGTTCGTCATAGTCGCGCCGCAAGTAGAGCGGCTGCGCGGAGAGCGTCGCTATGCCGAGGCGCTGGAGCAGATAGCATCGTTGCGCCCGGCGGTGGATGTGTTCTTCGACAAAGTAATGGTGATGGCTCCCGACCCGGCGCTGCGGCGCAACCGTTTGTCTCTGATTGCCGAGGTCGCGGCACGCTTCTCCAGCATCGCGGATTTTTCTGAAATTGTTGCCGGTTGATTGCATCGGGCGATTGAGTATGATGGTCGGCCTATGGTTATTTCTAGTCGACGCACTTTTCTAAAGACGGGCGCAGCGGTATCTGCTTATGCGCTCATGGCCACCCGGCAGGGGCTGGCTTTACCATTCGGGCTACCGCTTGGGCTCCAACTCTACTCGGTGCGCGAGGAGCTGCCGAAGGACTATGCCGGCACCCTGAAGAAGGTGGCGGCACTGGGCTACCGCGACGTGGAGGCTGCCGGCTTTTACGGGCACTCCGCCGGCGATGTGAAGCAGGCGATGACCGACGCCGGTTTGCGCTGCGTCAGCGCGCACTACTCGTCCGACGTGCTCTCGAAGACACTCGACGACATCCTTGCCTTCCACAAGACGCTGGGTGCGGAGTACATCGTGTGTTCGTATCCCGGGCACAAGAACCCGCCGGCAGCGGGCGCGGAGCACAACTTCTCGCTCGAGGACTGGAAGTGGAATGCCGAGCAGTTCAACCGCTGGGGCAAGAAGGTGAAGGCCGCGGGCTTCCGCTTCGGCTATCACAATCACACACCGGAGTTCGTCGCGGTGGACGGGGCGTCTCCTTACGACGAGCTGATGAAGCTGACCGATCCGGCGCTGGTTACGTTCGAGATGGATTGCGGCTGGGTCATGGTCGGCGGCGGTGATCCGGTCGCGCTCTTGAAGAAGTATTCCAATCGGGTCTCCATGCTGCATGTGAAGGATTTCCAGCCTGGCGTGACGCCGCCGCACGCAGCACAACTGGGCCACGGCCGCATCGACTACAAGCCGATCTTTGCCGCGGCGAAGAAGGCTCAGATAAAGCACTACTTCGTCGAGCAGGAGGAGTTCGACATTCCGTGGCAGGAAGCGCTCAAGATCGACGCCGATTATCTAAGGTCGATCAAGTCGTAAATAGAGAAGAGCCGGCGATTTATCGCCGGCTCTTCTCGCAGGGTTCTTGGTTGAGCGGCGCTGCGCGACGATCCTGTTTCGATTCGATACAGCAGATCCTTCGCTCCGCCTTCGGCTACGCTCAGGATGACACCGTGATTGGGATCTCATCCTGAGCGTCAGAACGGGATGTCTTCGTCGGTGATGCCGGTGTCGCCGTAATCGGGCGCCGGCTGCGCGTAGCCGCCGCTCTTGTCGCCGCTGCTCTGGCGGCTATAGCTGCCGCCGCCGCCTTCACCGTCGCCGCGGCCGGAGAGCAGGGAGATGTCATTGACGATGACCTCGGTCTTGTACCGTTTCTGGCCGCTCGTTTTATCGTCCCAGGACGAGGTGCGCAGGCTGCCTTCCACGTAGAGCTTGGCACCTTTCTTTACGTAATCGCGAATGATCTCCGCGACCTTTCCGAAGGCGACCAGGTTGTGCCATTCCGTGCGGTCCTGCCACTCGCCGCCCTTGTCTTTGAAGCGGTCGGATGTAGCAAGCCCAAACTTCGCGACGGCGGAGCCGCTGGGTAGGAAATTGACCTCGGGATCTTTGCCGACGTTGCCGAGCAGGATGACCTTGTTGACGCTCTTTGCCATGGTTATTCGCTTCTCCGTGAGACCTAAACGACGAGGATAGCAGAGGGGTCACGTTACCCTAGCCCCTCCCCCTCCCGCTGTTGGAGGCTGGCGCGGAACTTGTCTCGAATCTTGAGTTTAGCTGGGCCTGCGAGGGCTAAATTAGCCTATCTACAGGGTTTATCGCTAAATTCCTCTTGTGATTGGACTTACGAGGCGCTCTTCAGAAGCAGCCGGGCTGCGCGAGAGACAATATTTAGATCCCTATCTTCCATGGTAGCGAAATTGGGTGGGGTGAACTGGCACTTTTTTGCGATTTGGTGCGGCGTAGCTCCGTTTTTGGGAAAAGCTACGGGTGGCGATATGGCGCATGATCGCGGCGACGGCGATTACGAGGCAGAGCGCTCCGCATGCCGAGATGCCGACCCAAGGCACGGAGCGGGATGTTTCGCGCTGGAGGATAAGACCGCTTTTCGGGCAAGTGGAATCAGATCGCTTCTGACATGCCAAGTTCTTATTTACTGATCTGTCCTCAAAGAGTGCCTCGGCGATGGAGCGCTCGTGGCGACGCACAGTTTTCGCACGAGCGTCGGGTTGAGGGAAATCGACAAGCAAATCCGGCGGAGGCCGAAGCATCAGGTTGACAACCAGCAGAAACCCACTACCATTTGGTTGTGGATAAGCTCGATACGACTTTCGCAGCGCTGTCTGATCCGACGCGCCGGGCGTTGATTGAGCGCCTCTCGTACGGGCCTGCCTCTGTGCGTGGATTGACGGAACCGTTTGCGCTGTCGCAGCAGATGATTTCAAAACACATTGCCTACCTGGTGCGGGCACGGATCGTGATCAAGACGAAGCGTGGACGCGAGAGCGTATGCACGCTTCGGCCCGAAGCGATCAAGACCGTCAGCGATTGGGCCATCCGCTACCGGCGGTTCTGGGAAGAGAGCTTGGACAAACTGGATGCAGTTGTAAAGCAAATGAAGAAAGAGGAGGTCAAAGGTGACAAAAGACGCGGTGAATGAAACAGAGCCGATGGTTATCACGAGAGTTTTTGATGCCCCGCGCGAATTGGTCTGGAAGGCGTGGACAGACCCCAAGTACGTGATGCAGTGGTGGGGACCGAAGGGCTTTACTTCGCCCGTTTGCGAGATAGATTTTCGCGTGGGAGGAAAATTTCTCCTTAGCATGAGAACGCCGGATGGGTGGGAGGGCTGGAACGGTGGTGAATACTATGAAATTGTTCCGCACGAGAAGATCGTCTCATCCATGTACTTCTCCGACTCGAAGGGAAACAAGATTGAGCCTGAGCAGCTGGGAATAGAGCTTGAGGCCATAGAAGATGCGCACAACGTGATTCTTTTTGAGGACATTGGAAACGGCCAGACGAAACTCACTTTCATTGGAAACGAAACCATGCAGAACGCAATCGAGAGCGGCCAGCTAGAGGGCTGGGCGGAGCAACTCGATAAACTTGCTGCCGTTGTTGCAGGACTGGTGCAGACGAAATAAGAAGCTGAAGCTTTGATCGCGAACTCAATCGTGGAGAAAGAAATGATGAGAATACCGTTTCTCGCAATCGTCCTGCTGGCGTGCGCGTTTCCGGTCCATGCCCAGGACGAGATGAAGAAGGATGCAGCCGCCAAACCCGCCGATCCTGAAGTGAAAGTCGTGCTTGATTCCTGGAACGAGATTGGCCGCAAGCTGATAGCGATGGCCGAAGATTTCCCCGAAGACAAATACGACTTCAAGCCGACACCCGCGCAGCGGAGCTTCGCCGAGCAGTTGTTGCACGCGGCGGGTTCAAACTACTACTTCACGGATACGGTGATGGGGCGGAAGCCTCCCGCGCCAGAAGATCCGAAGCGCGACCGGTACAAAACAAAGGCCGATATCGTTGCGTTCGTCAAAAAATCCTTCGCAGACGGAGCCGCCGCCATTCAGTCCAAAGGCGAAAAAGGCATGATTACGGAGTTTGTTTATCTCCCTCATCAGAAAGCGCGCGTTCTCGACATCGCATACGGCATCATCGAACATAGCGGTGAACACTACGGCCAGCTCGTTGTGTACTACCGCCTCGCCGGTCTTGTGCCGCCGGAGTCGCGGCCCAGGAAGTAAAGCTCAACAGACCAGGTACCCCGTCCTTATCGCGCGCCGTTTGTGCGAATGGACGGGGATTTTGGTTTTGGGACCTTCAGTATTCAGTGCGCCGCACGGCAGCGATGCTGCTGCTGGTCAGCGTGATTGCAGCCATGGCTTCGGCATGGAGAGCGGCGCGTGTGAATCCAGTGGAGGTGCTGCGGGCCGAATAGCGCGAGGGTTCAGCGCGAGGCGGTTTGCTGGGCGCTGCCGGGCTGGCGCATAACACTTTGCGCGGCCTGATTGAGCGTGACGCTGTTCTGCTGCGCTGTGAAGCGGGAGCGATCGTCGTCCTGCTGGAAGGAAATGCTTTTAAAGAGCAGCGCATTGCCGTCCAGATGGATGTGAACCAACGTGAGCTGCCAGAGCGACGGAGCAACCTGCTGCTGCTCGATAGCGAAAGAACCGCCTTGCTTGAGGCGGCCGAGCAGGCCTCCTCCAAACGTAACGTCGTGAACCAGAGTGCCGTGCACAGTGCGGATGCGGTGCTGGTGGTTGTCAGCGACCAGATCGCCTGTGGCTGCCGCGAAGACACGCGCCTCGTGCGTGGGTGGATGGAAGCTGGGATTGGGCACAAAGTGCAGCGTAGTTTCGTCAGGCGTGGAGCGCACGACGGTCCAGACAAAGCCGTCGGGCAGGAGGCGAAGCAGGTCATCTACCTGCTGGGAGTCGTGCGCGCTCTCCGCAATCTGCTTTCTCTGGGCGTGCGGGTCGCTCATGAATTTCTGGATCAGCGCCTGCTGCTCCGGTTCGGGCACCTCGCTGCCGTTCTTCACCAGCACGCGATCGACGTCGCCGTGTGGCGTGGTGGCGACCCACTCCAGAAGCTGCTCCTTCGGTCTCACGGAGTGATCGAGGTAGATCCACTGCGAATGGTCGGTTTTGTTTTCGGCGCGCTCGGTGTCAATGACCTGCTGAACGATCTGCTGTGCGGTTTGCGCCTGGGCAAGCGGGCACACGAAGGCGATGGCGGCAAGAGCAACGAGATGGTGGTGGCGAGGCACGAATTATGGATGCCGGCGGGCGAGAAAAGTTCAAGAAAATGCGATTCTGAGTTGAGGATTGGCTGGCGGCGCCGGCTTCATTCCACCCTTTCGCTCCGTTCCGGAACGGACCTAGATGTGTTTTATGACCCGGGAACCGGGGCGGCGGCGACGGGAAGCTTTGCCGCCTCCCATGCTGCGAAGCCGCCGGCGATCTCGGCTACGGAAGCGAATCCGGCCCGCTGCAGCAAGCTGGCGGCGAGTGAAGACCGATAGCCGCCCGCACAGTAGATCAGTAAGGCGCGATCCTTGGGCAGTGACGGCAGATTGTCCGCCAGCCGATTGAGGGGGATGGAGAGGCTGCCGTCGATGTGCTTCTGCTCGTGCTCGCGCGGCGTGCGGACGTCGATAGCCAACGGCGGCTGATTGGACGACAGACGCTCGGCGGCGGACTGCGCGCTGAGATGCTCAGTAAAGGCGATCAGGTCGGGGCGCGAATCGAGTGCGCGCAATCCGTTCTCCAGATAGCCGGCCACGCGATCAAAGCCGATGCGGCCGAGCCGGATGGCCGATTCGTGCTCGCGTCCGGGCGCCGCGATGATGATGATGGGGCGAGCAGGATCGAGCACGGTTCCCGCCCAGGTTGCGTACTGGCCGGCGAGCCCGACATTGATGCTGCCCGCGAGATGCGCGGCGGCAAATACCTCGGGGTCACGCGTGTCTAAAACCTGCACCCCAACTTGCACACCGGCCTGTGTGGCCTCTGCCTGCATGGCCAGGACGGTGTCGAGCGCGAGCGGCTTCATCTCGCGCGCGAGCGTCTGATCCAGCGTGGGCCTTTCCTGGCTGTTGAGAACGGCGTCGTAGGTAAAGTAAGCCGGAGCTTCCGGTTGGTCTGCAGTGACGACGCCGATAAAGGCTTCCCTGGTCATGGGCTGCAACGCGTAGTTCGTCTGCCGCTGCTCGCCGAGCGTGGACACCGTTTCCTTGCTGATGGCCCTGCCGCATAGCGAGCCCGCGCCGTGGGCGGGGTAGATCAGGCTTTGGTCCGGGAGCGGCAGCAGTTTCTTGTGCAGCGAATCGAAGAGCATGCCGCCCAGCTCCGTGGCCGACCAGCCAAGCGCGACCCGCAGGTCGGGGCGGCCTACATCGCCGATGAACAATGTATCGCCGGTGAGCACGGCATGAGGCACGGCATCGGCGGCGTCGAGGTCATAGACGACGATCGAGATCGATTCCGGTGTATGGCCGGGCGTCTCAAGCGCCTTGAGGCGCACGCGTCCGAACTCGAGAATTTCGCCATCGTGCAGCGGGGTGAATGCGTAGGCGGTTTTCGCGGTGCTGCCGAGATAGATAGTAGCGCCGGCACGATCGCGCAGCTCCAGGTGGCCGGCGACAAAGTCCGCGTGAAGATGCGTAAGAAAAACGTGCTTGATCTTCAGCCCGTGTTCGGAGGCAAACGCGATGTACTGATCCGTATCGCGCTGCGGATCGACCACGGCTGCCGTGCCCGTCGCCTCGTCTCCTATCAGATAGGAGGCGTGCGCCAGGCACGGCAAATAGAATTGCCTAAAGATCACTTAGCACCCACGGGCTCGGACTTCTTCTCCAGGCTGACGAGCCGCATGTAAGGCTTGGGAGCCTTCCACCCCTGCGGATACTTCTTCTTCGCGTCCTCATCGCTGACGGAACCGGCGATGACGACATCGTCGCCCGGCTTCCAGTTCACCGGTGTCGACACCTGCTCCTTCGCCGTGAGCTGCAGCGAGTCGAGCACGCGCAGAATTTCGTCGAAGTTCCGGCCAGTGCTCATGGGATAGCTGAGCATCAGCTTGATCTTCTTGTCCGGGCCGACCACGAACACAGTACGCACGGTGGCGTTGTTCGCAGGGGTGCGGCCTTCGCTGCTGTTGCCGGCGTCCGCAGGCAGCATGTCATACAGTTGGGCGACCTTTAACTGCGTGTCGCCGATCATCGGGTAGTTGACCTTGTGCCCCTGCGTCTCTTCGATGTCGACGAGCCACTTGGAGTGGCTGCTCACCGGGTCCACGCTCAGGCCGATGATCTTGCACCCGCGCTTCTCAAATTCCGGCTGCAGGCCGGCCATGTAGCCCAGCTCTGTGGTGCACACCGGGGTAAAGTCCTTGGGATGCGAGAACAGGATGGCCCAGCCGTTGCCGATCCAGTCGTGGAAGTTGATGGTTCCCTGCGATGTTTCGGCAGTGAAATTGGGAGCTTCGTCGTTGATGCGCAGCATTGCTTCTCTCCTGTTGGCGTAAGTTTTTTGGCCCCTTTTGACGACCATTCGCGCCTCAGGCGGGGAACAGTGTCGGGAGGAGTAGGGAACTTTCGTGGTGGATACTACACTGCCTGCACCCTGCGCCCAATGAATGCGCCAGGGCAGGCGGACGCTGCCATTTCGCTCGTACCCTTACATTTTGACTCGCGGAGAAGGCGCCCCGCAAGCTTTCGCGATACGGGGACGGCTTTTCGGCCGAGCAGGCGATGAGTGGAAAGGATCTATTCCGCTACCAGACGTAGGTGCCGACGGCACCGGCGTCGAGCGATGTGGTGAAAGCCCTGCCCTGGTCACGTACAGCGAAATTCTGGGTAGTGCTGGTTGGATTGGAGACGATCAGGGCGATCTTTCCGTCGGGCGTCTTGAAGGCGACATTGGGAAGCGTGTCGAGGTCATTGGTGCCGATACGGACAGACCCTGCAGGGACGAACTTCGATGCGTGGCCGAGGACGTAGTACGCCAGCAGGCGGGTAACCTTGTCGCCGTCAATGGTGAGAGCGCCGTAGCACTCTCCGCAGCCGCCATTATCCGTATGGGGGCCGGCGTTGGGGTCGGCGGCCACGTTCCAGAGGAGAACGTTCCTGCTCCAGTTACGTGTGACGCCGATGAGGACGCCCGAGACCGGCTCTGCGATGTTGAGCGTGGACGTGCCGGGGCGTTCGGTGGTGGACTGCTCGGTGAAATAGATGTTCTTTTTGGGGAAGGCGTCGTGCACCTGCGTCATCGCCTCCACCTTGCCGCCGTAGAGGTGCCACGCGGACCCGTCGATGTATTTGGCGGCCGCGGGATCCTTGAGGATGGAAGTCACGTAAGCGGGGTGGTCGAGGTTGTGGTCATAGAGGAGGATTTTGGTCTGGATGCCGGCCTTCCGGAAGGCGGGACCGAGTTCATGCTCAATGAGGTCAGCCTGCTCGGGCGCGAGCATCACCATCGAGGGCGTGTTCTTTTCGTTGAGCGGCTCGTTCTGAATGGTGAGCGCATCGATGGTGATGCCATGGGCCTTCATGCCCTGGATGTAGTTGACGAAGTATTTCGCGTAGGCGGCGAAGTATTCGGGCAGCAGCACGCCGCCCTGGGCCTTGCCGGTGGTCTTCATCCACAGCGGCGCGGACCAGGGTGAGGCGAGGATCTTGATCTTCGGATTGATCGCGAGGATTTCCTTGAGCACCGGGATGACGTCGGCCTCGTCGGGCGCAAGCGAGAAGTGCTGCATGTCTACGTCGGTCTGGCCTTCAGCCAGGTCGTCATAGGAGTAGACGTGGTCGTTCATGTCCGATGAGCCGATGGTGAGGCGCAGATAGCTGACGCCGATGCCGTCGCCTTTGGTGGTGAAGAGATTGTGGAGCAGCGCGGCCCGCTCGGCGGGGTCCATGTGGTGGAGGAGCATGGCGCTGCCGCCAGTGAGCGCGTAACCGAAGCCGTCCATGGTCTGGTAGGTCTTTGCGCTGTCGACGTCGATGATCTGGCCGGTGGGGGCCTCTTTGCTAAAGGCGAGGGTGGGCGACTGCTGGGCCAGCAGCGCGGAACGGTCGGATTTCGTGAGCCAGAGTGTAGCGTTTGTTTGCGCGAGAGAGGGCAGGGGCAAAAGCGCGAGGGCGGAAAGCAGAAGCGGGCAAAGGACCTTCGAGTACATGGAGCCTCCGGATGGGCTTTCGAGAGCGCGGCCATTGTAGACAACCGTTTGTTCATTGTCGAGCGCCCGCAGTTTGCTGCCATTCATGGCCTGTCGATAGACTCTCTGCGAGGATCTGAACATGTCTCCTGCAGTGGATTGTTCCGCCAACGCCGCTGGTCTAACACGGCGGTCGCTTCTGTCACGCAGCGCGGCAGTTGCCGCTGGTGTTTGCGCAGGCATCCCGGCCGCCAACGCAAGTCTCCCCAATACGGCGAACGTTTCTTACCACACCGTAGAAGCGGATGGCGTGCAGGTGTTCTATCGGGAAGCTGGTTTGCCCGATGCGCCGACGCTGCTGCTCCTGCATGGCTTCGCGAACTCTTCTCATTACTTCCGCCAGCTCATGCCACGGCTTGCCGACAGGTTCCACCTGATCGCGCCGGATCTCCCCTCGTTCGGATTCACGGTGATACCCGCGTCCCGGAACTACACCTATTCGTTCGCCAGCATGTCGACTACGATCAAGGCCTTTGTTGACGCGCTCCATCTCAAAAGGTATGCGCTGTATGTCTTCGACTACGGCGGTCCAATCGGCTTCAATCTGGCCCTGACCTATCCGGAGAGGGTCACAGCGATCATCACGCAAAATGGGAATGCCTATGAAGACGGTCTTGGCGAGGAGGCGTGGCGCTCGGTGCGTGCTCTTTGGAAGGATCCTTCCGAGGCGAATCGCAATGCGATGCGCAGCCGATTGACACTGGAAGGAGTGCGTGCTGCCTATCTACACGGCGTTCCCGATCCGATGTCGGTCGCGCCGGAGGCTTACTGGCTCGATGCCGCTTTGCTGGCGCGTCCCGGCAACGACGATATCCAAATCGGCCTTAAATACGATTACCGATTTAACGTAGCGCGATACCCGCTATATCAGGAGTATTTCCGCAAGTACAAGCCGCCAACGCTGGCCATCTGGGGCAAATACGATCCGTTCTTTATTCCGCCTGGCGCAGAGGCGTTTCGACGCGACATTCCAGAGGCTCAGGTTCGCCTGCTTGAGGCCGGACACTTTGCTCTGGAAACGAATGTCGACGAGATTGCGGCGGCGATCCGGCAGGTACCCATCAAGAGCTAACGAAGATGGGTGCGGCGCGATTTGCTCCGGCGTATGTCAGAGAAATTAGCTACTAACTTTTCTTCGCTGGCGAGGCGGCGAATGCGGGCCCTCCCGAGCGACGTCGGCATTCCCTTCACGATGGATTTGCTATAGTGGGAGCCGCAAACCAGGTTGCTGCCCGTCCGCGGAAAGGGAATATCCCACCTGAATGCTTCTCTGAGCACCGAGCATTGACCTCTCTTCTGCCCGTCGTAGCGGACCGCGGGCCATAGAAGGAGGAATTATGTCTCGTGAGCTACCTGGAACACCCAGCCTGGAATTCCTGAAGAAGCAAGCCAAAGCGCTGTTGCGCAGGACGCAGCAGGGCAAACTTGCGGACGCCCAACACACGCTCGCCAATGAATACGGCTTCGCCACATGGGCGAAGCTGAAGGCACACGTGGAGTCGCTGAGTTCGAGTCCAGCCGAAGAATTGAAAACCGCAGTGTGCGAAAGCGATGCTGCGCGGGTAAAAGAATTGATGCGGCAGCATCCGGAACTGCGGGCCAGGATCAACGAGCCGCTCCCCGACTACGGATTCGGAGCACAGGCGTTGTTCGCGGCGGTGCAGCGGAGCGACAAGGCAACGATCGACGTGTTGCTTGAGGCGGGCGCCGACATCCGGAAGCGAACCGACTGGTGGGCCGGCGGATTCGGTGCGCTGGACGATTGCGATCCGGGCCTGGTGGATTTTCTTGTCGAGCGGGGCGCGGTGATCGATGCGCACGCCGCTGCGCGGCTGGGCATGATGGAGAAGCTACGGGAGCGGGTGACGGCAGACGCTGGTGTGGTGCACGCAAAGGGAGGCGACGGACAAACGCCGCTGCACTTTGCCTCTACGGTTGAGGTGGCGGAATTCCTGTTGGCGAATGGCGCCGAGATCGATGCGCGCGATGTGGATCATGAATCGACGCCCGCTCAGTACATGCTTCGCGTGGATCAGAAGCGGCATTATCCGAAAGACCGGCAGGATGTCGCTCGCTACCTGGTGTCGCGCGGATGCCGGACGGACGTTTTGATGGCGGCGGCGCTCGGCGATCTTGCTTTAGTGCGGCGCCATCTGAACGACGATCCGGGCTGCATCCGGATGAGCGTGTCGGAGGAGTGGTTTCCCAAACAGAATCCGCGCGCGGGCGGCACGATTTATATCTGGACTCTGGGCTCGCATCGCACTGCGCACTCAGTGGCACGCGACTTCGGTCACGAAGATGTTTTTGAGTTGCTGATGGAGCGGACGCCGGAAGAGTTGAAGCTGGCGCTGGCATGTGAGCTGGGCGACGAAAGAGTTTTCGAAGAATTTCTGTCGCAGCATCCCGCTGCCGCAAAGATGCTCTCCGAGCCAGAACGGCAAAAGCTGCCGAATGCTGCGCAGACGAACAACACGCCAGCGGTGCGGCTGATGCTCGAAGCGGGCTGGCCGGTGGATACGCCGGGAGAGATGGGCGCGACGGCACTGCACTGGGCGGGATTCCACGGCAATGCGGAGATGGCCAACGAGATTCTGCGGTTCCACCCAGCGCTGGAGTTGAAATCGCGGGAGTACTCGGGGACCGCCCTCGCCTGGGCACTCTACGGCTCCGGGAACGGCTGGAATCGAGAAACGGGGGATTATGTTGGCACCGTCCGGGCGCTGCTCGAGGCCGGATCCGTTCTGTCCCCGGACGCCGAGGCCCTCGAGCCCAGCGATGCGGTGCTGGAGATGCTGCCGTGAAACGCCCACTCTCCATAACGATACTTGCTTGTCTATATCTGGCGGTTGGCGTGCTCGGGTTTGCTGCCCACTTTCACGACCTGCTGGGTCGGCAACAGGATGCTGTTTGGGCCGAACTTACGGAGGTTCTTGCGATTGTTTGCGGAGCATTTCTGCTGCGCGGACATAACTGGGCACGCTGGCTTGCGCTTGCCTGGATTGCATTCCACGTGGTTCTGAGCATCTTCCATCCTGTCCGTGAGCTGGTAATTCATGCTTTGCTCTGCGCCGTGTTTGGGTGGATTCTGTTTCGTCCTGACGCCGGGTGCTACTTTCGTGGCGTACAGGTGCAAGCCTGACCGCTGCGGCAGAGTGGTGCGGCTCTGTTGCGCGGCGCAGGGCTGTGCGAATCCGCATACATGGGGAGTGGTGATGCGAGAGCATCGGCTGGTGCACGGCTGCCTGCGCCCTATGCGTATCAGCGGCTAATTGCGGGCGAGGCGGCGGTTGCGCAGATATTTCGCACCGCCGAGCAAGAGCAGCATGCAGCCAAAGGGCAGGCACATCATGGCGACGATAAGCGCGATCCAGCCGGCGTTGGTGTGCGGCCCGTGGATACCGATGCCGCCGAAGAGGAAAAGCGTGGCGAGCGCGGCGAGGATGCCGGTAAGAAGCGTCCAGAGCGCTCCTTGAAGGAGCGGGCGGGTGCCGTCGTCGGGCAGCGCAGCACGGATGGGACGGACGCGCGGGAGGGCCTGCGTGCTCGTGTCGCTGTCGTGAACCGGATTGGTAACAGGTGCAGACATAAATAGCTATCCGTGCCAGCCGGCGAGCATGGCGCCCACAATCACGCCGGTGACGGAGACATAGAGCCAGATGGGGAAGGTCCAGCGAGCGACTTTGCGATGCGTTGCGAAGCGGCGCGTAAGCGCGAGGAAGAGCGTGATGAGTACCAGCGGCAGTGCGACGACCGAGAGCAGGATGTGGCTGATGAGGATGGCGATGTAGGCCGTCCAGATGGCGTTGTGCGGGCCGGGAAAGCGCATGTCCCCGTGCAGCCAGTGGTTGGTGATGTAGCTGATGAGGAAGAGCGTGGAGAAGCCGAACGCCGTGAGCATGGCGGCGCGGTGCCCCGCGACGCGCTTGCGGCGGATGAGCAGGAAACCGGTGATGAGCGCGATGGCGCTGAGTCCGTTGAAGAGCGCGTTGAGCGCAGGCAGAAAGCGCAGGCGCATGTTGTATGCGTCCGGCGCGTGGTGGGCATAGACCAGCCAGAAGAGGAATGCGGATGCGAGCAAAGATACCGCAACAATCGCGCCGAGGGCGATGCCGGTGGGGAAGGCGGCGGGTTTGTTGTCGGACTGAACGGCGGTATGCATGGCGATCTTAGGCAGCGGGCTTGTTGGTGCGACGGTTGACGACGGCCCAGGATGTAGCGAAGGTGACCAGGCAAAAGGCTACCGTGACTGCGACGTTAATCAGCACTGTGTGATCGGTGTGAGCTGCGGGATCGAGGCCGTTGCGCAGCGCGTCGACGCCATAGGTGAGCGGGTTGGCGAGCATGATGCCGCGCAGCCAGCCGGAGGCCTTATCCGCGGGGAAGAGCGCGCCAGAAAGCAGCCACAGCGGCAGCAGGATGAGATTGACGATGGCGTGGAAGGCCTGCGTCGAGTCCATGGGCCACGCGATGGTGAAGCCGAGCGCGGTAATCTCAAAGCTGATGAGCAGGACGACGGCCGCGGCGAGCAGCACGCCCGCGAAGGTGGGATGCACTCCGGCAAGCGGCGAGAAGAGCAGGAAGATAAATCCCTGAATGGCGGCAAGCGTGGCGCCGCCCAGCACCTTGCCCAGTACGATAGCCGAGCGCGAGGCGGGCGAAGCGAGCACGGTGAGCAGGAAGCCTTCGTTGCGGTCCTGGATGAGCGACATCATGGAAAAGATCGCGGTGAAGAGGACGATCATGACAATGGCGCCGGGGAAGAAGTAGCCGAAGGCACGTCCGCTGGCACCGGAGTTGCCGGAGGAGAACGAGTTCGAAAAGCCGGCGCCGAAGGCGACCCAGAAGAGCAGCGGCGAGGCGATAACCCCGATCACGCGCGCGCGCTGGCGATAGAAGCGGACAATCTCGCGCTGCCAGAGCGAGTAAGAGGAGATCCAGAGACTGGGCCGCGCGGTGCGGATCGCATGCGGACGAGGCGCGGTGGTCGCGATGGTGGCCATAGCTATGCTCCCTTCTCCTGACGGCTGGAGTGGCGCTCGATCACGCGCCAGCCGTCGAGTGTGTTCTGCCAAATGTCGGTGAGCAGGAAGTTGCCGCTGATGTCGCGATCGCCGGGCGCGGTGGCGGTCTGCGACCACAGCATGACTGCTACGGCAGTATCGCCGTAGACGGTGACGCGGCGGTCGGTGATGGCGTGCTCGGTGATGCGATAGTTCGGGAGCCATGCGAGCCACTCCTGACGCGGAATTTCGCGAAGAGGTTGTCCTTCGATGCCCACAATAAGACGGTAGTCGGAATGGAAGATGGCGTCGGCAGCGACAGGGTCGCGGGTGAGCACCGCCTGGAGCCAGCGCTCTTCTGCGTCCAGCAATGCGGAATAGGCGGCGAGTGTCTCGTGGGGTGTTGCGGTGCTGGCCATTAGTCGATTCCCTCCTTCTCTTTCACGCTGCCGTCGGTAGCTTCCGTCCAGAAGCGGTGACCGGTGCGCTGGATGAAGACATCCTCGAGGCGCGGGCGCGACACGGAGACAGCGCGGACCTCGCCCGGGAAAGCGTCGAGCACGGCGGTGAGGAAGCGGTGTCCGTTTTCGCGCTCCAGACGGACGGTATTGCCGAGCACAGTCGGCGCCACTTCAAAGCGGCCGGCCATGCGGGCGGCCAGCGACTGAGCAGCGTTCTCGCTTTCCGTCTCGAAGAGAACAACATCGCCGCCGATGGTGGACTTCAGCTCTTCCGGCGATCCGAGCGCGACCAGCTTGCCTTCACTCAGGATGGCGAGGCGATCGCAATACTCGGCCTCTTCCATCAGGTGCGTCGTAACCAGCACGGTTACGCCTTCTTCGTCACGCAGCATGCGGAGATATTGCCAAAGATCGAGGCGCGCGCCGGGGTCAAGGCCGGTGGTGGGCTCGTCCAGCAACAGAACGGCGGGCGAATGGATGAGGCCCTTGGCCAGCTCGACGCGGCGCTGCATGCCGCCGGAGAGGGTTTCCACGTAATCCTTGCGGCGGTCACTCAGCGCGACCCGGCGAAGCACGTCGTCGATGCGGGCGCGCAGATGCTTGCCGCTGAGCCCGTAGAGATGGCCGGCGTGGCGCAGGTTCTCTTCGATGGTGAGCTTGGTGTCGAGCGAACGCGACTGGAAGACGATGCCCGTCTGCTGGCGGACCTGTCCGGGCTCTTTCGCGACGTCGAAACCGCGGATAGTGGCCAGGCCTCCGGAGGGGACCATGAGCGTGGAAAGAATGCGGAACAGCGTCGTCTTGCCGGAGCCGTTGGGACCGAGCAGGCCGAAGATCTGCGCCGGCGCGACCGAAAAGGAAAGATGGTCAAGGGCGACCCGCGTGCCGTAGTCGTGCGTAAGTGAAGAGAGCACGATGGGGTCGCCGGGAGTTGCGGCGACGGCAGCTACGGTTGCGGGCTCGAGTGTGGCCGAGGACATGGAAGCGGCTATCTCCTTCCTGCTGTGGCATCCAGCATCATCACAATGAGCAACAGCGGCAGATACAAAACGCTGGCCTTGAGCAGCGCGCGGGCGTGCGGACGCGACGCTGAGAACGACGGGGCTTTCAGAATTTTTGCGAAGCGAATCGTATAGACGAGATAGCCGACCCCGAGAATCAATGCGGCCACGGCGTAGACGCGCCCGGAGAGATGGAAGTACCAGGGCAGCAGCGACACCGGAATCATAAGGATGGCATAGGCGAGGGCCTCGACCACGGTGGACCAGCCATCGGGCTCGACCACCGGCAGCATGCGGATGCCGGCGCGGCCGTAGTCCTCGCGATAGAGCCAGGCGATGGCCATGAAATGCGGGAACTGCCAGACGAAGAGGATGGCGAATAGTGCGACGGCCGGCCACTCGATGTGGCCGCGCGCGGCCGTCCAGCCGAGCAGGGGACCCATCGCGCCGGGAAATGCACCGACAAAGGTAGCGAGCGTGGAGCGGTATTTGAGCGGCGTGTAGACGGCGACGTAGGTGAAGACGGTCAGCAGGCCGAGTGCGCAGGTGACAGGGTTAGTGAAGCGCAGCAGGATGAGCGAACCGGCAGTTACGGCGGCGAAGGCAACCAGCAGTCCATGCGGGAGGCTGATGCGTCCGGAGGCCAGCGGGCGGCCGGCGGTGCGCACCATGCGGGCGTCTGACTTACGCTCCAGCACCTCGTTGAGCGCCGCGGCGCCGGCGGAGATCAGCGCGATGCCGGTTAGGGTTTCCAGCAGCCCCACATGCAGGCTGGGGATACCGGAGCGAACGGAGCCGAGATAGAAGCCGGCCCAGGCCGTGATGACGACCAGAGCGGTAACGCGCGCCTTGAAGAGCTCGATGTAGTCGGTGAGCAGGTTCGGCGCGGCCTTGGCGCGGCGGTGCGGCTTGCCCTCTGGAACAGGCTCCGGCGTCAGGATCGCAGCATCCTGGTCGGGAGCGGCGGGGAGACCGACCTTAGCGGTACTCAGGGGCACAATGTACTCGCGGCGAAGATTCGGGGCAGCTGCATGAGCGAGAAGGGGCCGGCTTGCCAGGACAGGAGTTGGTCTGCTTGGCGTACGCCTGCCTCCATGATAGCAAGTTGGAATCAGCGCCCTCAGAGCGACGCACCTGCCACGCGCCGCTGTGCGGTTGCTCCGGGCCGTGCCGAGGACGGCCCGGGTTTCGAATAAGCCTAGAAACGGGTTCCCTGCGCGGTCGCGCAACCTTTGCGAACGAGGGTGCCGTCCGGTTTGTAGAACTCGACCGATGCGGAGACCGTCTGAAACGTATTCGGGTTATCGTCCATCTGGATGTTCTGCCGGATGATCTGCTCCTGGGTGAGGACGCCATTGGCGGTGATCAGGGCGAGGGATTTTGCCTGATAGCGATCGCCGGCATCGCCGTATCCGCCGCCTGTCACGTGCGACCACACCCCATGTCCTGGCCCACGCTCCGCGGGATAGAACATGGGGTTGGCAGTGGTCTCCGTCATGGTGCCACCCTCGTTGAAGGTGAGCAGGGAGAAGAACGGGACGCCCAGCGGCGCTCCGGAGGAGCAGTCGCGCTGAGTGACCTGGACAACCCAGGTTCCTTCCAGCGCAGCGCCTGTGGCGTGCCGTTGCTTAACATCGTGTGCCTTGGCGGTGGCGGGCAATGCGGCCACGCTGGCGGCAGCCAGCACCACGGCCGCGGTTGTTCTTTGGATATACGTCAAAGTCATCTTCATGGCTGTTTTCTCCTCGCGCTTCGCGCTTGCTCCGGCTTAATCTCCGGTTGTGCAGCCACATCCTCCATGGGGAGGCGTGGCAATGTCTTTGCCACTGCGCTGAAGATTTCTGAATTCTTCTGAAGGGGAGCACGAGCGCTATGCACCAGGCGGGAAGGCCCATATACGAGTTCGGCGGCTTCCAACTGGATACCGGCAAGCGTGTCCTGCATGAAGGCGGTAAGGTGATTCCGCTGACGCCGAAGGTCTTCGACACCCTGGTCTACATGCTGGAGCACGCCGGCGAGACCTTCAGCAAAGAAGCCCTGATGCAGGCGGTGTGGCCGGACACCATCGTTGAAGAGAACAACCTGAACCAGAACATCTCCACGCTGCGCCGGCTGCTGGGTGAGAAGCGCGGAGAGAACCGCTACATCGCAACCATTCCGGGCAGGGGCTACCAGTTCACCGCGACGGTGGCGGGCGTTGGCGGCGCTGCGAAGGCGCAGTCCCCGACAAAGCATGAGACGCGGGTGGCGCTTGCGGTGCTTCCCTTCGACAACATGACCGGCGATGCCGGACGCGCATACCTCGCCGATGGGCTGACGGAGGAGACGATTGCCGCAATGGGCCAGGTGGCGCCGGACCATCTCAGCGTCATTGGCCGCACATCCGTCATGCGCTATCGCAACACAGCAAAGTCCATCGCCGAGATCGGAAGCGACCTCGATGTCGGTTATCTGGTCGAGAGCTCGCTGCGTGCGGAGGGTCCGCGGTTACGCATTACATCCAAGCTGATCCGCGTGCACGACCAGTCGCAGATGTGGTCGGGGTCGTACGACAGCGAGCCGGCCAGCATTCTTGCGTTCCAGCGCGAGCTCAGTGTCACGATTGCCGAGCAGGTGCGGCTGCGGCTCTCTCCAGCGCGTCTGGACGCATTGGTGCGCCGCCAGACGAGTCACGCCGAAGCCTATGACCTTTACCTGCATGGACGCCACTTCTGGAACCAGCTCAATCCCGCGGGCACGCGCAGCGCCCTCGAGTATTTCCAGCGTGCGACCGCGCTCGATACGGAATACGCGCTTGCCTGGTCGGGGCTGGCGGATGCCTACGCGTCCAGCCCGGTGAATGGCGATGGAGAGCCACGCATTGTCTGGCCCAAAGCGCAGGATGCTGCTGGCCGCGCCGTTCGTCTGGCGCCAGACATGGCGGAGGCCCAGACGTCGATGGGATTTCTGAAGTTCTGGCTGGATTGGGACTGGCCGGGCGCGGAGCAAGCATACTTGCGGGCGATCGAGCTGGATCCGAATTATCCGCTGGCCTACCGCATGCTTGGCATCGTTCGCTCACACATGGGACGCCACGCGGAGGCAGATGGCCCGATGCGCCGCGCCCGCGAGCTTGACCCGCTGTATGCCATGCATCACGCGCTCTCCGCGCAGGTAGCCTACGCAGGGCGGGATTTTGACGCCGCGGCACGCTGGGCACGGCAGGCGATCATTGTGGATCCGATTTTCTGGATCGCGCACTGGCAGCTTGCACAGGCCTGCGTCTCGCTGGGACAGCCGGAACAGGCGCTGGAAGCATTGGCGAATGCCGCGCGCTTCAGCCACAACAATACAAAGACCATCGCGCTGCGAGCCTACTTGTTTGCGCAGACAGGCCGCGTCGCGGATGCGCGAGAGATTCTCCAGGTGCTGGAAGCGCTCGCCCGCGAACGATTCCTGGCGCCGTACTGTATCGCGCTGGTGCACCTGGGGCTGGAAGAATACGAATCGGCGCTGGATAAGTTGGAACTCGGATACGCAGCGCGCGATACCCACTTGGTATTCCTGCCCATTGACGCCAAGTGGGACCCGCTTCACCGGCACGAGCGCTTTCGATCTCTGCTGCGGCGCTGCGGTTTCGCTCCCTGAACAATGCGAGAAGCGACGCCGCGGCGGATCACTCCCAGCTCGTGTAGCGCTTTGCCCACTCGCTCCTGGGATATTTCGTCTGCACAACGACGAAGAGGCGATGGTTGAGATCCGCGGTGGCCTTGGTCCGGCAGCTGTTGCGCACGGCGCGCTCGGCGAAGCCAAGAAGATCTGGAGTGCGTGGGTCGGCTGGATGCCGTTGCTGCCAGTCGAGCGCGGCGGTGGCGAAGTAGTCGGATGCGCAGGGTGTCTCGCGCAGCGAGGCGATTTCGCGATCAGCAGCCGCGCGGTCGGCTGCGGTGAGGAAGGGCGGGTCGGGGAGGACGGACCGGCTGGCGGGCTGCGTGCCAAAGAAGGTGGCGGGCCGGCCGCCGGGATTGCTCGAGGAGGCGGGCTGGGCAATGTCGCTGGCGAACCACCAGTTGTCGCGATATTCGGAATAGCCGGCGAAACCGTCTTCACGTTCGATCCCGGCGCGCACCAGCGGCGCGTTCGAGGGAAAGCGCATGAGCGCGAGCAGGCCGGCGACGCGTCGATCGCTTTCGCTGGCGGCGGCGTTGTAACCATCGAGCCACTGCTTCCATGAGGGATAGCAGCCGGTGAGGATGGGCGACATGCGCTTTGCGATCTCGGATTGGTTGAGCAGTACGGCGCGGGTCCAGGTGGATTGCGCGATCTGAAAGCTGAGATTGCGGGGCAGCGATGTATTTTCGGCCGCTTCAGCGAGGAGCGCGAGCGGCATGCGGGTGTTGAGGCTGGCGGCCGCGTCCGGATTGAAGAGCAGGGTGGTGGCTTGCGAACCGTTCACCCCGCAGAGGCCGTTGGGGTTCGGCTTGGTGTCCGGAGCTTCGGGCGTGTCGGTATCGAAGGTGACGCCGGCGGGGAGCGCCGCGGCATCGTGGAGGAAGTCGGCGAGCGTGGGCGCGGTGCGCTGGTTGAGCAGCTTAAACAGATTGATGGTGGAGCGCTGTGGCGCGTGCTGAATCTCAGGCTGGATGGCGAGGAGAGCCTTGTGCATCGCGACTGAGTCCGGCATGAGGCGAAGCCGGTTGTAGGTGGCGGCAGTCCATGCCGGTGAGTCTTTCGGGATTTGCGTTGCGGCCTGAATAAGCTCGGCTGCTGCCGCGCCGCCGGGTTGCGTGTTGGAGAGGGCTGCGATGAGCCAGGTGTCGGAGTGGGTGGCGTGCCAATGCGCGAGAGCTTCGGCGGCGGCCTGCACCTCTTGTTGCTGCGCTTTGGAGGGGTCTGCGGGATCACCGAAATCTGAGGTCATCCTTTGGACCGGAGCAGGCGCTCGCATGGACTGCATCCATGCGAAGAGCGGTGAGCCGGGCCCGGTATGTGTAGCTAACGAAGTGGCATTTGGCGTATCGGGCGAATAGAGGTAGTAGCGCAGATCGATCAGCGCCTGCTGGAACCGTCCGGGCGTCTGCACGCGGTCGGGCGCGATGAGGCGGGCGGCGAGGACACCGGCCTGGGCAGCGGGATCCAGGCGGAGACTCACGAAGTCGAGCAGGCCGTCGGCGTCGGCGTGGTAGGGCTGCATGGATGCGTCGTTCATGATGGCCTGCAGTGCATCGCGGGCTTCGGCGAGGCGCGCTGGCTCTTTCTGCTTGACGAACTCGGCGTAGGCGCGCTGCGCCTTCCCGCGCGCTTCGCTGTAAGGAGCATCCGGTGCGGCGGCTGCGGCTGGCGGAAGCTCGGTGATCTGGCCGATGGTGGCACGGCGGATCATGGCGCGCGCTGCGACGAGCCGCGCGATGAGCTGCCAGGGCGATGCGCTATCGGCCGCAATGGCTTTCAGGCTAATGATGGCGGCATCGAAGTCGGTCTGATAGAACTTTGCGGCGGCCTGCTGGTAGGCGCGGTCCTGCTTGAGCCATTCGGGTGCGCTGGCTGGGACGTCAGCGGGCATCTTGTCATCGCTTCCGTTGCAATTGGCGAAGACGGCATCCTGACCCTGAATCCAGTCGGTGAGGCTGGTAGTGTCGTTCGCGTGCGCGGCTTTGCGGGCATTGAATGTATCGGCTGAGGTGGCGAAGGCCGGGTCAAGACAGTTGGTGAACGACTGGTACGACTCGCCGGGCACCGGGCGGTTTTCGTAGTTGACCAGATCGGCGGTTACCGAATCAGGGGCGCTGGGGATGGATGGCGGAACATCCGAGTCTTTGCGGACAGCGACCCACGCAACGAACCCCGGCCGCTTCGAGGGATCGTCGAAGTCATGGCCATTACTTATGTGGTCAAGCGCGATCGCCTGCTGCTGCTCGCCGGAGCTGAGGCCGTGGCCGTTCAGCCAATCGTAGGCCAGGACAAGGTCCTCTACGCGATAGCCGGGCTGCGGTACACCGACCTGACCGCCGGCGTAACCCGCATACGGACCATCGGGCATAGAGTTCTGCACGAAGATTGCTTCCGGGAAAAATGGTCCGCAGCTATTGCCGGGTATGGCAAAGACGAGAATCGCGAACGAGGCAGCAAAGGCGAGACGCGAAGCTTTCATCGAGAGAGTTCCGGTGCAAGTGAGTTGAGCGGTGTAGTAGAGATCGCGGCTAACTCTGCGGCACGCCAGGGGCGCGGCGCGAAGAGATAGACGCGAGTGGATGGATTGAGCGATGAGATCGATGCCGGCCATGGCTCATCGGTGGAGAGGCCGAGGCTGGTGCGGCAGAGCGGTTCGGTGATCGGGCAGTGCAGATGCCTGCTGGCGGCAAAGGCAAGCGCGCGCGGGCCGCCCATGCGGAACTCCATGGGCACAGCTTCATCGATGGGCAACGAGCGCAGCCAGGAATGCGGGCCGCACCAGGAGACGAGCGCGGTGATGGAGAGCGGCAGGCTGCGCGGAAGTTGTGGCCGGAGCGCTTCGAGAACGCCGCGATAGAAGTCTCGCTGCGACTGGGTTGCGTCGAAGTCAAGCTGCAGCGCACGAACATTCCTCTGGAGGTCGTATGGGGCGAGATGGTTCGCCAGCGCGGCGCGGAGTTGCGGGGTATCGGCAAATCCTGGGCGGGTCTCAATTCGGACGACAGCAATGAGCGGAGCGCCGGATGCGGGCCAGAGCGGCTGGCGTCGCGGCAGGACGGCGATATGGTCGGTCAGGATGTCGGTCTCGGCAAGATAGGCGACACCGATCCACGGCGAAAGCGTGTGCAGGTCCTCCGGCTCCTCCCAGGCCCACAGCACGCGCGTGGGAACCTGGCTGGCGAAGGCCGCGGGAAGCGAAGGAAGCGATCGAGTTGCGGTGTGGGCGTGGCGCGAGTGAGAGATGGCTACGACGGCGCCGAAGAAGGCAATCGCAGCTGCAGGCAGGATCCAACGGCAAGCGGATGTGGTGAGGCGAGCCACGGTGAAAGATGGTACCCCGGCAATGTTGCATTCAGGGAGCGAATGTCACTGGTACGTAACGCCGGGTGTGCCGAAAGCGGATGAAGTGACATCCAGGCCTTCAGGGGCCTAGGGGTATGCCGGGTTCACGGTAATGACTTTGAACGGATACTTCTTCCAGTAGTCCGGCGCGTCAGGATCGGGATGCGCGTTTGGGGGAATGATGCCGTCGAACCAGATGACGCCGCGGCCAATCATGAAGCCGTGCGAATTGCCCCAGACGTCGTCGGCGGTGGCACTGAGGATCGCGGCGCGGACCTGCGCGTTGAAGATGGAATCGAACCTGGCGAGCAGTCCGGAGCGCGAGCGGATCTGCTTTCTGCCGCCTTCGGTCGCAAGCAGCGGATAGTGGACGAGCGCGGCCACGGCCGGGCGGTCGTGCCGCTTGAGCGCGTCCTGAAACTTCGCGAGAAACGCGATGGCGCCGGGGCAGTCGGGGCGAGTCGCGGGGTCGGGATGGGTGCAGTTGCCTGTCGGCTGCGGTGTCGCGGGGACAGGCGCCTTTTGCGCATGCACCGCCGGCCCGGTAATCACCAGACACAACAGCAGAGCACTCGCGAGCGCTAGCCGTCGAGCGCCAAGCTGCCGGCGAAGCATGAACATGTCGACTTTGGTCCCCTTATGGTCGATCGTTCTGGATGGCGTACTCGTTGAGGATAACGGCGACGAGGACTGCCGTGGGGACCGAAACCATCGCGCCCATGATGCCGTCGATGGCTGAACCGAGCAGCAGGGCGACGATGATGGCGAGTCCGGGGAGGTCGACCGAGCTCTGCATAATCTTGGGCGTGAGATAAGAGTTTTCCACCTGCGCGTAGATCCCATAAGCGATGCAGACATAGAGGACGCGCACCCAGGAGTCCATGGCGGCGGCAACGATGACGAGGGCCATCGAGATCATGGCGCCGATAACGGGAATGATGTTGAAGACACCCATGACCACGCCGAGCGCGTAGGAGTAGCGCACGTGCAGCAGCGTGAACACGATGGTGGAGTAGATCCCGAGGATCAGCATCAGCGTCCCCTGGCCGAGCAGCCAGCGGCCCATGCGGACATCGGCCTTGAGCAGCGTCTGATTGAGACGCTCCCGACGGAGCGGAGCGAAGAAGGATAGCGCCCAGTTGTAAGCGACCTCGCCTTCGAGCAGGAAATAAATCGTGAGGACAATGCCGGCGATGACGTTGAACAGCCCGGTGGCCCACGTGCTGACCGAGGCGACGATATAGGTAACGAAGTTGGACGCGTAGTCCTGCAGGCGGGTGTTGAGCGCTGCTACGTTAAGGTGCGAAGCGAAAGGCAAATGCTTGATGCGGTTCAGCATTTCCGGCCCGCGCTTCGGAAGCTCCTTGACGAACTCTTGCGCGTCGCGGATGACCGGCGGCAGCGCAAACATGGCGAACAGAGTGATGGCGCCGCCAACGGCGAGCAGGATGATGGCGATTGCAGAACCCCGCCCCGGGCTCCATTTGCCGATCTTGATCTTCTGCACGCCGCGGATCACGGGTGTGAGAACGACGGCAAAAAGCGCGCTGATGTAGAGCAAAGCGAGTTCATGCCGAAGGTGATAGGCGACCGTCAGCCCGATGCCCAGCGCGAAGGTAAAAACGATGTCGCTCCGCAGAGTACGCGCGCGCGGCTTGAGCGCCTCCGGATGTTCTAGGTTCGTGGTCTGGAGATCGTAGCGGCTGATCGGCTCCGGCATGCGTTCGCTCACCTGAATAACAATTATTATGCGTTTCTTATCGAATGGTAGAGATTAGCGATCCGGGTGCGGAGGATCATACGCCGACAACCAATCGATAATCCGTTCCACGACCATTGCCGGTGGAATGCCGGAGGTATCGACCGTGAGATGCGCCCGGTTGTAGAGGGGCAGCCGGCGGGTAAGGCGATCTTCCGGAGACTCGGCCCCCGACAAAAGCGGCCTGACCGGCGCCGGTTCGCGTGCCGTTCCGGTCGGTTCCGTGGCCCGGCAGCGGGCTAGCAGCTCCGCCAGCGGTGCGGCGAGGAAGATGGTGACGGTCTCTGGCGCGGAGGCATTTCCAATGAACAGCAGGCTACGGACGGCTTCGGTTTCGATCGCGCCACCACCGAGCGCAACGATGGCTTTCCGATGCTCGTGGTTCGGATGAAGCACATGGGCGACGGCATCGGCCTCAAGGCGACGGAAATGAGGCTCGCCCCGCTCGGCAAAAATTCGCGCGACGGCGCAGTTATGCTCCTCGGCGATCAGGGAATCGATATCGAGAAAAGGCCAGCGGAGGCGCGCCGCGAGCATACGGCCCACCGTAGACTTGCCCGCGCCCATGAAACCGGTAAGGACGATGCGGCGCGGCAAAGCTGCTGGCCCCGGCGGGCCCTGGCTCATTTTGTCTGACTCGAGCCGGAGTTCTGCTTTTCCGAGGAGAGCGAGGTCTGGATGTTCTCCCATACGGCCGGGCTGGGGTCATGGATGGGCAGCAACAGCTTGGCCTGTTGCGCGATGTACTCCAGGTCGCTGACCAGGGCAGAGCATTGCTCGCAGGTTTTCAGGTGTTCCTGCTCTTTCAGATTGGCTCCGGATTCGAAGAGCTCCGGAAGCTGGTCCTGAAACTCGGCGCAGGTGACGCGATCACCGGTAGTTTTCATGGATTCGTTATTCCTGCCGCCTGCGTTCATAGCAAGGCCTCACGCCGCGCGCTCGTTGGTCCGGTGCGCAGCAGGTCGCGCAGCTTCATGCGCGCCTTATGGAGTTGCGACTTGCTGTTGCCAATGGAGCATTCCAGCATGTCGGCGATCTCGTTATGCTCGTAGCCTTCGACATCGTGCAGAACAAAGACGAGCCGGTAGCCTGGAGGTAGGTCCGAAACAGCGCGCTCCAAGGTGACCCGGTCGATAGATCCGGAGAGCATGAGGTCACGAGCGCCGATGTCCTTGCGCGGACCATCCTCCTGCGAGGGCTCCAGTGTCTCTTCCAGCGAAACCTGGGGCAGACCCTTTTTGCGCAGGTGCATCAGCACCACGTTCACCGCCAGTCGATGCAGCCACGTGGAAAAGGCCGAGTCGCCACGGAAGGTGCCGATCTTGCGGTAGAGCTGCAGGAAGGCCTCTTGAGTCAGGTCTTCGGCTTCAGCGACATTGCCCAGCATGCGCAGGCACAAGGAGTAGACCCGGCGCTTGTGCAGGCTGTACAGGCGCTCAAACGCAGCTCCGTCGCCAGCCTGTGCTGCGGCAATCGCTTCCGCTTCGCCGGCAATCGGCGGATTGCGGCGCAGATGCTGGTTCGTCTTCTGACGCTCGGGAGTTGCCGTCGCGGTGCCTTTGGCAGGTGGGGAAAAAACGCCGTTCGTTACAGATTTGCTCATGGGTGTACGTTTGCTGACCGGCGCAGTGCTCATAGAAATCCTACTCGTCTTTCGCGGTGCGTGGTCTGGGCAATGCCTGTCGGACGCGCGGACGCAGTACATGGGTTGCCTTGGCATTGAAAATCAATAATTTAGCGGGGGATAACCCCATGTCACGGCTCGCGCGGAAATGCGTGCGATGTTATGGCTTTACCGCAACGGCAAAGTCCCCGGACCGGCCGTGGTGAAGCGCCACGCGTACCGTTGAGCCCGGCAAATGCTCCCACGTCTCTTCATTCGGATCGTAATCCGCGCAGGCGACAAGCTTGAACAAGCCTCCACCGAGTTTCAGGCCGCGAGTCGGGCGGAAGGTATCGGCGCCCTCGTTCAGAAGGCGCACGTGAAGCTCAATAAACGATCGGGAAAAGCTCATATCTCTAGCTTCCCACGAAAACAGCATGGAGAGTGCCGGCCACGGCCAGGAATGGCCGCAATGGATCGCGAATTGGAGCGTTTTACGGCGAATAGAGTAGATCCGGCCCGTCTGGAGCCGCAACGACCGGGATAACCTGCTCCGCCGTCTCCGGGCAGCTCATGAGTGTGCCGATCAGCACGATGAACCATAAAGGGAGCAGGAGATCGAACGGTTCAGCCTCAGCCAATCCGCGTATGAGCGCAAAGAGCAGGATGCTGAGGAAGACCACTCTCACAGGGGCCCGCGGAAGTTTGCGAATCTGCCGATAGACGCTCCCGTAAAGACCTGCCAGCATGACAATCCCCATGACTCCATAGACATAGAACTGCTGCAGGACCTCGTTCTCGGCATGCCTTGCTTCAAAACGGTCCGGACCGAAGGGAGGGATGATCTTCCATAACGAATCAAAACCATGCCCGATCCAGGGATGCTCGGGTACAGCGTTCAACACATAGGCCCAGATAGCGACGCGGCCGGTCAGGGTTTCTGCCTGGCTTCCGGCACTGGTGTAGATGTCGTAATAGGCCTCAAACAGTCCCCAGAAAACCAGGATGATCAGCACAGCCGTTGTCATGAGCAAGACCTTGGTTTTCCGGCTCATCGATCTGTCCTGGATCAGGATGAAAGCTTCGCTCACCAAAAAGGCGACAATCGTCGTCTTGCTGAGGCTGCGAACGAGCGTGAGCGCCAGAAAAGCGGTTGCGAATCCCCATTTGCCATCCTTACGGCGCATCAGGTACTGGGCCAGCAGGATCGCGAAAGCACAAAGATTGCCGATCTGGTTGGTATTGAAAAACTCTTCATCGCCCAGCCGGAGATCGGGCTGGGCAGGCATGATCCACGCAATCAGCGCCAGCCAGCAGGTGCTCCATAGAAAACCCTTCATCAGGGAATGAGCGACGGCGGTTGTTGATTCGCGGCGCAGGAGCAACACCACCATCGCGACATCCGCTGCCATACCGCACCAGTAGGCAAGAGACGTCGGCAGCGAAACCGTTTCGCTCCAGGCCAGGCTGCAACAGGAAAAGGTTAGGAAGATGAGCACCCATCGACTGCCCGGCAGCGCCAGGATCAAGCGCGACGAACGGCTTCCGGGACCAATCGAGTGAAAGCAGACCAGGCCCAGCAGGAAGAATGTCAACGCGAGGCTGAGTTCGGCGCCGGTGCGCGGTTCTGTGCCGAGGAGACGCACGGAGAACAACGGAATGACCGCGCGGAACGAGAAGAAGAAGCCGACGGCAAATGCCATGGCCGAGCTTGCCGGCGGCTGAAGATCGTCGTCCATGGAGGCCTGGTTCATGGATAACCGCAACGGGCAGGCGGATTGCCACGGCTATGTCAACGGTTTGTCACCAGATTGACTAGGCCCCTAACTTCCGACGAAGCGGGCATATAGCGTGCGGGCGAGGGCGATATCCGTAGTGCCCTGGATGAGTGCACGGCCGTCGGCAAAGAGAGTCAGGGTATGCGGGCCGCGGCGGAACTGGAGCAGCAGGCCGTTCTGGCGGACCTCGCCGTGCGGGCGGAGGCGGTCGGCGGCGGCGGCCAGGTCGACGGGACGGTGATGCTCATGAATCTGGACGGAGTTGCGGCCGCAAAGGGTGATGTGCGGGCGGCCTTCGCCGCGCAGGTGAGCGAAGTCGCGCAGGCCGCAGACTTCGCAGCCGGGGCGCGGAGCGGCAGCGGAGATCTCCGAGCGATCGTTCTGCCACAAGTCCCAGGCGAGCAGGCTGCGGCGCATGGCATCGCGCGCGCCGGTCAGATATTTGAGCGCCTCGGTGACCTGGATGGAGGCCGCCAGGTTGACGGCGGTATTAAGAATGCCGGCGGTGTCGCAGGTCTCGACCGGGCCGGTGGGCGGCTTGGGAAAGAGGCAGGCGAGGCATGCGGTCTGGCCGGGCAGGATGTTCATGGTCGCGGCATAGGCGCCGACGGCGGCGGCGTAGATCCAGGGCAGGGATTTTCCGGGCGGGCTTTGCTCGACTGCGTAGTCGTTGATCAGATAGCGGGTCTCGAAATTATCGGTCGCGTCGAGGATGAGGTCCGCGTTGGCAAGCACCGCATGGATGTTGTCTGGAACGAGATCGGCGACGTGCGCGCGGACCTGGATGTCGCTGTTGAAGCGAGCGATCTGGCGCCGGGCGGCCTCGGCCTTGGGCGTGGCGGCGGCGGCATCGGCTTCGTCGAAGAGCACCTGGCGCTGCAGGTTGCTCTGTTCGACGAAATCGCGGTCGATGAGGACAAGAGTACCCACCCCGGCGCGCGCCAGCAGCGCCGAGGCGGCAGCTCCGGTTGCGCCGCAGCCCACGACGGCTACCGTCGCGGCGGCGAGGCGCTGCTGTCCCGCTTCGCCGATCGGCGCGAAGAGCACCTGGCGCGAGTAGCGATCGGCGTCCGCCTCGGGCGCGAGGTGAGGTTCGGCGACAGTGTTGGAGCTCTCCATTGTGTCTAGTATAAGAAGGCGGTAACAGGTCGTCCCCCCCGCATCTCACCCAACATGATGCGCCCGTGGACGATTCCAACGGCGCACTCCGCTGAGAGGCTCTTTGACCGTAGTGCGTAACCGTCCTTCGCCGCTGGAGCGGAGGACTCGACAAGCCACAGCGAGATGCTGCCGCGCAGCATGGGCGCTCCCGTTTCTGCTGGCAGCAGCAGGACTCTGCCATGCGCAGACGACGCCATCCTCGTCCCAGGAGGACGGCGATCCGGCGCAGTTTCTGCCCCAGGCGGCCTCTTCTTCCCAGCCATCCCCGCAGGAGTCCGACAGCACGGCTTTGCCGGGCCTTACAGCTTTTGTAGGCGGCAGGGTGACCGGGATTCGCTTCGACGGAGTGAAAGCCTCGATGCTGGGGCCTCTTCCCTCGCAGCTTGAGCTGCAGCCGGGTAACACGCTGACCGAGGACGCGGTACGGGCCAGCCTGCGGCGGCTCTACGATTCGGGCCTCTATGACACTCTCCAGGTGCAGGGGCTACGCTCCAACGGCGGCGTGCTGGTGATCTTCGCCGGCAGACCGCGGCTGTTTGTCGGACGGGTGCAGATTTTTGGCATCAAGGATGACCGGCTGCAGAGCCGGCTGGTTGGCTCCGCGCGTTTGCAGCCGGGCACGCGTTACACAGAGCGGAAGCTGGACAACTCGCAGGCCTCGATCGAGCAGGCTCTCACCGACGATGGCTTCTATCAGGCGACGGTGGAGCGTCGCGAGCAGCTCGATGCGCCGGACTCGCAGGTGAATGTGATCTACAACATCCATCCCGGCAAGCAGGCGAAGGTGGGCAATGTGAAGGTGGACGGAACCTCCGGGATGTCGCTGGAGCAGTTCCGCAAGACGAGCAAGCTGAAGGCCGGCAGCAAGGTGAACCGCCAGACGGTGAGCCGCGCACTCACCCGCCTCCGCAAGTACTACGACAAGAAGCAACGCTGGGCCGGCGCCGTGACCCTGAAGAGCAAGGAGTATCACCCGAACACCAACCAGCTTGACTACGACTTCCAAGCGAGGGAAGGGCCGTTGGTGAAAGTACAGGTGGAGGGCTCCAGGTACGGTCGCAGCACGATTGAGCGGCTGGTGCCGATCTACGAGGAGGGCACAGTCGATCTGGACCTGGTGAACGAAGGGGCGCACAACCTTCGCGCCGACCTGCAGGGCAAAGGCTACTTTGACGCCACCGTGACGCACGAGCCGGTACACAACGCCGCGGATGAAATCACAGTTCTGTACAAGGTGGACCGAGGCGCGGAACATCGCGTGGACTCGGTGCGCATCAGCGGCAATAAGTATTTTGATCGCGACACCTTGGAGGAGCACATCAGTGTGCGGCCGGCAAACTTCATCGAGCGGCACGGCACCTATAGCCAGACGATGGTGAACAGTGATGTCGGCAACCTGACCGCGCTCTACCAGGGTAACGGCTTCAGCCACGCTGTGGTGACGCCGGTGATCAAAGACGTCGACACCGCGGGCAGGAATGGAAAGAAGTCCGCGCATATCGACGTGGTTTACAAGATCGAGGAGGGCACACAGCAGAAGATCGGCAGCTACACCATCCACGGCATGCACAAGATTCCGGTGGAGACGCTGCGCCCCTCGCTGAATACGGAGGTGGGGCAGCCTTACTCTTCGCTGAACGTGACCGGAGATCGCGACCTGATTCAGAGTTATTACCTGAGCCACGGCTACCAGAATGCGCAAGTGAATGTAGAGCAGCGGAAGGACCCGAAGAACCCGGAGCTGGTGGATGTGACGATGAATGTGGACGAGGGCCAGCAGGTCTTCATCAACAAGGTGCTGGTTTCGGGCCTGCATTACACGCGGCAAACGGTGGTAACGCCGCGCGTGACGGTGCGGCCGGGACAGCCGCTGGACCAATCGGCGCTGCTCGATTCGCAACGCAAGCTGTATAACCTTGCGCTCTTCAACGAGGTCGATACGGCGGTGCAGAACCCGTCGGCAGACCAGCCGCGCAAAAATGTGCTGCTGCTGACCACCGAGGCCAAGCGCTGGGACGCGACCTATGGCTTCGGCTTCCAGGCTCAGACCGGCACGCCCTACCGCAATACGCCGTCTGCAGCGTACCTGATCCAGCAGGGCATTAATCCCAGCACGTTTTCGGGCGGCGCGAACGGCCACTTCGGCGTGAGCCCGGACCTCATCTTCGACCTGTCGCGCATCAACCTCTTTGGCACCAACCAGTCAGCGACGCTGCGCACCGAGTACGGCACGCTGGAGCAGCAGGCGGTGCTCCTCTACCAGTATCCGGAGCTGTTCAAGAACCCGAACTTCAACGCGTCCATTTCCGGCGGTTACACAAGCAGTCAGAACGTGACCACCTTTGCGGCATCTTCCCTGTTTGCGACCATGCGCGTGACGCAGCACGTGACCAAGCCGACCACGCTGATCTATTCCTGGTCATACCGGGAGGTGAAGGTCAACCCGAACAGCATCCAGGTGAGCCTCGCGCTGATTCCGCTCCTTTCGCAGCCGGCGCGCGTGGGCGGACCGGGATTCAGCTGGATACGGGATACGCGCGACGATCCGCTGGACGCGCATCACGGCACCTTCAACACGGCACAGTTGTTTCTCTCGTATTCGAAGTTCGGATCGCAGGCGAACTTCAGCCGCATCGATATCACGAACTCGTCGTATTACGACATCGGCAAGCGGCACTGGGTCGTGGCGCGAGAGACGCGCTATGGCCAGGAGCGCGCGTTTGGCGACGGACGGCAGCTGCTGATCCCGCTGCCCGAGCGGCTCTACGCGGGCGGCGCGACCTCGCACCGAGGCTTTGCCATCAATGCGGCGGGGCCGCGTGATCCGGAGACCGGCTATCCCATCGGCGGAGCGGCGGTGGCCGTGAACACGTTTGAGGTGCGAACGCCCTATCCCAACCTCCCGCTGGTCGGTAACAATCTCGGTTTCGTGTTCTTCCACGACATGGGAAACGTCTTCAACAGCTCAAGCGATGTATGGTCGAGCTTTCTGAACTTTCATCAGCCGACTGAGCACAGTTGCCGTACTCCACCGATCGTGAATACCAAGCCCGACGGCACGCTGAACGTGCAGCAGGCGCTTCCGTTGTGCGACTTCAATTACTGGTCGCACGCTCTGGGCATGGGCGCGCGCTACCGCACGCCGATCGGGCCGATTCGCGTGGACCTGAGTTACAACCTCGATCCACCATATTTTCCGGAGGTATACGACTACCAGAGCTCCACCTCCAACGTGCCGCAGCCGACAGTAGGGCAGGCGAACCACTTCAACTTCTTCTTCTCGATCGGGCAGACGTTCTGATGATGACGCGGGCAATGGCGGCATGGTGGCTGGCGCTGGCGCTGGGCGCGATGGCCTGCGCCGCGCAGCAGCTGCCGACCGGCGGAGCGACGCCGGGGTCTGCCGAGCAGGGCTCGCCCATCAACGGAGGGCGGAGGAACCCGAAGCAGAACAAGTCCATGCCGGGCGACAGCATCACCTTTCTGCCGGAGCTGAAGCCGACCGACGGAGTGGTCAACCTTTCGCCGCAGAAGACCGGCGATAGCGAGGTGGCAACCGACGCCAGCGCACTGCACGAAAAGCCGATGCTGCTGGACCGCGCCGTGGCGGTGATCAACGGAGAGGTGATCATGGCCAGCGATGTTGAGGAACAACGCCGGTTCGCTGTGTTCGAGCCACTTAGCACGCCGGGCGGCGAGTTTACTCCGATGCAGGCGATGCAACAGATTGTGAACCGCACTCTGCTGCTGGACCAGATGGACGAGCAGGAGCTGGTGACTCCTCCCTCGGATGCTGACGTGGACAAGCAAATTGCGGAGTTGCGCGCACACATTCCGGCATGCGCCGGGCAGCACTGCGAGACCGACGAAGGGTGGCGGCGCCTCCTGGCGGCGCACGGATACACCGAGTCACAACTGCACGAGCGGTGGAAGCAGCGAATGCAGATTATGGACTTCGTCAGCGCGCGCTTCCGCACCGGCATCCGCATCACGAAGCCGGAGATCGAGAGCTATTACAAAGAAAAGCTGGTGCCGGAATTCGACAAACGCAAGCTGAAGCCGCCGCCTCTCGAAGAGGTCTCCGACCGCATTGATGAAGTGCTGCTGCAGCAGCATGTCAACGTGCTGCTTGGCGATTATCTGCGTAGCCTGAAAGACGCCGGCAGCGTGCAGATTCTTGATCCGCAGTACAACACCCTGGGCAACTCGCCTGCGACCAACGCGAACAACAGCGGAGGCGACGTACCCGGCGCCGCGCGACATGGAGGGGAGCAGTGACAACGCCGGCCAACCCGCTACCGCCTTCCGCGCCGCGGCGGCGATCTGGTTGGCGGCGCTTTGGACACGTCGTGCTGTATGGCTTCCTCGTGCTGGTGGTGCTGCTGGGGATTGCGTATTGGTACGTGAATACGGCCTCGTTCGCGAACTATGTGCGCGGCAAGCTGGTCGACATCCTGACCAAGGCAACCGGCGGCCGCGTCGAGGTGGCGAGTTTCAGTTGGCGTCCGCTGCAACTTGCAGTGGAGGTGGATGGGCTCACGATCCATGGCCTGGAAGGGCCGGGCGAGGTGCCCTATGCGCACGTGGACAAGCTTGCGGTGCGAGCGAAGATCATCGACCTATTCAAGGCTCAGGTTGGACTGCGGTCGCTCGAAGTGGATCATCCGGTCTTTCACCTGATCGTCTATCCCGATGGCTCGACCAACCAGCCGGTGCCGAAGCAGAAGACCCAGAGCAACAAGCCGGTGACGGATACGATCTTTGATCTCCAGGCGAATCGCGCCGTTGTCAACGATGGTGTGCTCTTGCTGAACCAGCGCGCGCTGCCCTTCAGCGTGGCTGGAAATAATGTATCTACACTGATCACCTATCGCAGGAAGCCGGAAGCGTACCTGGGCGCGGTGCACATCGAGGACCTGACGGCGGAGCACGGGACGGCGCCAGCGGTGCACTCAAAGCTCGACCTGAATGTCGAGATGGCGCGCAACGCGTTGAAGCTGGACGGGCTGCATTTCGTCTCGGGCCAATCGAAGCTGGATGCCTCGGGCATGCTGAACGACTTCACGAAGATGAACTGGCAGCTCGGTGCGAACGGCTCGGTGGATCTGCGCGAAGTGGCGGCCGTGGTGCCGGTCGAAGGCCTGGGGGGCGGTGAGGTCGGGCTGCAGATCAAAGGACAAGGAAGTAAGGCGGCGGCCTTCGACGTAACCGGCAATGTGCAGTTGAAGAATGCGAGCTATCGGCAATCGTATCTGCTGCTGAGCGGCATCAATGCGACCACCTCCCTGCACGCCACTCAGAATGAGATCACGCTGCCCAACCTGAAAGTGCGGCTACGGCGTGGCGGCGGTGTGGATGCGAATGCGAGGGTGGTCAATTATATGGCGCCCGCACCGGTGGCGGAGCCTGCGACGGCGCTGCAGTCGGCCAAGAGAGCAGGGACAACCGCGCCCAAGAGCGGACCGCAACAGGAGGCCGCGATTCATGCGAGGATCTTCGGGATCCGGCCGGAGATGGTCTTCGAGATCATCGCCGTTCCGAAATACGAGAACCTGGGCTTTGATACGCAGGCAGACGGCAGAGCCGATGTGTGGTGGAAGGGATCGATCAACGATCTGATGGCGAGCGCGAACGTCGCTCTCGCGCCGCCCAGGCCGCCGACGCCGAACGAGATTCCGGTGACGGGCGCGATCGATGCGGGTTTTGCGCTACGTGGCGGGAGGCTGGACGCGCGGCACATTGAGGTGCACACCCCGGCATCCTCTTTGAATGTGACCGGCAGGGCCGCGTTCATACCCATGACGCGATCGAGCGCACTCAATGTCGATTTATCGACCAGCAATTTAAACGAATTCGATCGCGCGCTGATTGCCTTTGGCGTGAAGGCCAATGGCAAAAAGGGCGTGGCCGCGCTACCGGTACAACTGCATGGGCAGGCGAGCTTCCACGGAACCGTGACCGGCTCGTTGCTCAACCCGGATGCGAAGGGTCATGTGAGTGCGAAGAACTTCGCGACCGTTATTGAAACAGCGGCTGCGACACATCCGCCGCCCCAGCCGGAGACGCCGGTCAGTGCGGAGCCGCCGCATCCTCCTCCGCCCTCGCAGGGCACGCGGCAGACCGTGCAGTGGGACGACCTGGAGCTGGATGCCGAGTACAGCCCGGCGCTGATTTCTGTTCAGAACCTCTCGCTCACGCGATTGAAGACGGCGATCCACGGCTCCGGCCAATTGCACGCGACGCATGGCCGGCGCGGCAAGCTGCTCTTCAACGAGAGCTCCACGCTAAACGCGCAGGCGAACATCAGCGATGCAAGCATTCCCGATCTGCTTTCGATCGCCGGTGAGAGCCTGCCCGTGACCGGCACGCTCAACCTGCAGGCGCATGTGAGCGGCGCGCTGAACGCCCTAAGCGGCGGCGGCCATCTATCGGTTGCGGGCGGTGAGATGTACGGCGAGGATTACAAGAGCCTGAATACCGACCTGAAGTTTGCCGGGCAATCGGTGGGCGTCACTAACCTGGTCTTCGTGCAGGATGGCGGGCATATCACCGGCAATGCCGACTACAACATTCAGGCGAAGAGCTTCCGCGGCGATGCGCAGGGCTCGGGCTTCGATCTCTCGCACATCCAGCGGTTGCAGAACGCAAAAAAACAACTGGGCGGCGCGCTGACCTTCGACCTGCACGCCAGCGGCACCACGGCCGCTCCGCAGGTAAACGGAAAGGTCGAGCTCAAAGACCTGACGCTGAACGGCAAACCGGCCGGGAACCTGAACGCCGATGTGCACACCACCGGGCACACTCTTCTGCTGAACGCGAATGCCGGCCTCGCCCAGGCGCAGTTCCAAGCCAACGGGCAGGTGCAGCTGACCGGCAATTATCCGATGCAGGCGAAGCTGACCTTCTCACAGTTGGACTTCGCGCCGGTGCTGGCGCTGCTGGATGTGAATGGGGTGAAAGGGAACTCGCAGCTCGCCGGGGTGGTCCAGGTCTCCGGGCCGGCCAAGACGCCGCGGCAGCTTGGCGGCACGGCGACCATCGACCAGTTCCGCGTGACGCTGCAGGGAATGCCCCTGACCAGCAAGGGGCCTATCCGCGCATCGCTCAACGATGGCGTGGTCAAGCTGGACCAGTTCGAGATCGATGCCCAGGATACAAACCTGATCGCCGGTGGGGCCGCCGATCTTCTGGGCGACAACGGCCTCAACGTGCAGGCGCACGGCGCCATCAATGCAAAACTGGCGCAGAGCTTCAGTCACGGAGATCTCCTCCTCCGGCCACATTGATTTTCATCTCACGGCGCAGGGCGCGCTGAAGCAACCAGACCTCGAAGGTCAGTTCAATCTCAACAACGTGAACCTGGCCTACCAGCAGATACCGAACGGCATCAGCCATCTGAACGGCTCGATGGTCTTCAATCAGGACCGGCTGGAGCTGCGCAACCTTGTCGGCACCACGGGCGGCGGAACGGTCACGCTGGGCGGCTTTCTCATCTACCAGCAGGGGATCTACGGCGACGTCACTGCGACGCTGAAGGATACGCGCTTCCGCTATGCCGGCCTGAGCAGCACCACGGACGCGAAGATCCGGCTGCAGGGGACCGGGAACTCGATGCTGGTGAGCGGGAATGTGCAGATCACGCGCTTCCTGGTGGGGCCGAACATGGATTTTGCCGCGCTGTCCGGCGGGGCAGGGGCAGTGTCACCGCCGCCCGATCCGAATGCCTTCGGCAATAAGGTGAGGCTGGACATCCATATCACCTCCGCGCCGCAGATGGATTTTCAGAACTCGTTTGCGCAGATTGCCGGTAGCGTGAACCTGCGCATTCGCGGCACGGTGGCGCAGCCGGCGGTACTGGGCCGCATCAACATCACCGATGGTAAGGCGACCTACAACGGCACAACCTACCAGTTGCAACACGGTGACATTTACTTTACGAACCCGGTGAAGATCGAACCCGTGATCGACCTGGACGCCACAACGCGCATCGAGGAATACGACGTCACCATCGGACTGCACGGCACGGCCAGCAAGCTGACGCCGACCTTTCGCTCCGAGCCACCCTTGCCGGAGGCGGATGTGATCTCGCTGCTGGCGCAAGGCCGCACCCAGGAGGAACAGTCGATTTACAACACGCAGCAGCAGCAGGCCGGCGTCAACGGTACGGCCAACGCCGTGCTGAGCGGCGCGCTAAATGCCACCGTAAGCAGCCGCATCCAGAAGCTGTTCGGCGTGGGCAGCGTGAAAATTGACCCAACCTACACAGGCTCGCTCGGCCAGTCCAGCGCGCGCATCACGGTGACGCAGAACATCGGCCAGCAGGTGCTGTTGACCTACGCCACCAGCGTGAACTCCACGACGCAGCAGTTGATCCAGGCCCAGGTAAACCTGACGCCGACCTTCTCGGTGACCGCGGTCCGCGACGAGGCGGACGTCTTCAGTCTGGTTTTCAAGGTACACAAACGCTATCGGTGACGAACAGCGCCAATCGCGCGTCTTAACAAATACAGCGGGGCAATGGTAGGCTTCTGTCCTCCGGCTGTTCGGAAAATTCCAGGGAATCAGGCGCCCCTCCCCGCGCTGTGTTGTTGTGCAAGGAGAACGACGATGCGCATTCTGCGAACCATGATTGCGGCGGCACTGCTGGCCGCTCCGATTGTTGCCTACACCTTTAGCCCTTCCGCTTACGCCGCGGTGGAAGACTCCACCAAGAACGACACGCAGATCTTGCGGGAAGTGCATTCGAAACTGAAGAACAAGCGCTTTAACGGAGTGCAGGTCGCCGTGCAGAGCGGCGTCGTCAACCTCAGCGGAACCGTTGCGCTTTACGCCGATAAGCAGGACGCGGAGAAGAGTGCGGGCAAGGTGAAGAACGTCTCTTCCGTTATTAACGACATCCAGGTTCAGGCAGGTGAGACGACCGACCAGCAGCTGGCCGACCGCATCGCCAAACAATTGGCATACGACCGCGTGGGCTATGGCAACGCCTTCAACGCCATCACCGTTTCCGTGAGCAACGGCGTGGCCACGCTGGGCGGCCACGCGCTGGGGCCGGTGGCAAAGGAGTCGGCGCTGAATCTCACCAAACGGACTCCGGGCGTCCAGAATGTCGTCGACAAGATTCAGGTCGATCCGCTGTCGCCTATGGATAATCAGCTGCGCATGCGGGTCGCTCGCGTCGTCTACGGCTATCCTTCGCTGAACAAGTACGCGATCAACCCCGCGAACCCGATCCGCATCACCGTCATCAATGGGCACGTGATTCTGTCGGGCGTCGTAGACAATCAGTCGGATAAGGATGTTGCCGGCATTCAGGCCAACACGGTGCCCGGCGTCTTCAGCGTGACCAACAATATTCAAGTCGCGGGACAGCAGCAGGAGAAGCGCCAGTAGGACTTGACCGAGAGCGGCGGGGACTGCAGGTTCTCCGCCGCTATGGGCAAACACTCATAACAGAGCTGAGATCCGATAGCCCTCTACGGACAGGTCAACTGTGCAGTCCCTGTCCGTGCGATCGACATTTGACCCGCCGTGGATGTCGAGTTCGCCGATGCGGTAGCTGTCACTTTGACCGTGCCCGATGCTCCCGTTACGCATTTCACTAGGCCCGTCGGCGAGATGGTGGCAATCGCAGAATTCGATACTGACCAGCTACCGGAGTACGGCGCGACAAAGGTAACGGCGGCGGGCGAGGGCGGCTGACTGAATGTGCCCGATGCCGTAAATTGCACTCCACCATTGGGTGAATGGGCCGCATCTGCAATAGCCGGATTCACGGTCATCGACTGGAGCTCGCGCGGGGAATTTGTGCCGCACCCGGTGATGATGAGGGCGATGACGGACGTGAGCAAAAGCGGCTGATCCCGTTTCCAACTGCAGCATTTCATTGTCTGACCTCCAACGAATGAGCATCTTCCTCGAAAGCGACGGCATGTATGCCCGGTTGCTGCTGCTTTGACCGGCTGAGTATAGCGCCGGAACAATCAGCGTGTATCGATCACCTGGGTGACGAGCGAATGCCCTCCGCCTAGATCGGAAATGATTCGCTGCTCGCCCGTTACACTGTGATGGGAGGGGAGCGGCGCATGGCCTTTGCACGAAGTCTGGGCACCACGCTCGAGATGATCAAGTGGGAACACTCGGTCTTCGCGCTGCCCTTTGCACTGACCGGCGCGGTGCTGGCGGCCGGCGGCTGGCCCCATGCGGCGCAGCTCTTCTGGATCGTTCTCTGCATGGTCACGGCGCGCTCTGCCGCGATGGCCTTCAATCGCTGGGCCGATGCTGATCTGGACGCTGCCAATCCGCGGACGGCGGCACGCGCGATTCCGGCCGGGATGTTGTCGCGCGGTTTTGTGGGCGCATTCACGGTGGTGATGGCCGTACTGTTCCTATTCAGCGCCTCACGGCTGAACCGGCTCACGCTTTTGCTCTCGCCTGTCGCGCTGCTCGTGGTGCTCGGGTACTCCTACACCAAGCGCTTTACCCGCTGGTCGCACCTGGTGCTGGGGCTGGCGCTGGGCATCGCGCCGGCCGCGGCGTGGATTGCAATCCGCGGCGGATTGGACGCGCGCATCCTGGTGCTGACCGCAGCGGTGCTCTTCTGGGTGGCGGCCTTCGATGTGCTGTATGCCTGCCAGGACGCCGAGCACGATCGTCGCGCGGGCCTGAGAAGTATTCCCCAGGCGCTGGGACTCACAAAAGCATTCGGATTGGCGCGGGTGATGCATGGTGTCATGCTGTTGCTGCTGGTCTGGCTGCTGCAGCTCTTTCACCTCGGCCCGATCGCATGGTGGGGGCTGGTGGTGGTGACGGGACTCTTGTTCTATGAGCACGCGATCGTGTCGCCAAAAGATATGCGGCGCTTGAACGCGGCGTTCTTCACGCTGAACGGGATCATCTCCGTGCTGTTCTTCTGTTTCGTCGCGGCTTCGGTAACGCTCGGCCATTAGGCAAACAAAAAGCCTGTGCATCTGCACAGGCTCTTGTCACCAAGCTATAGATTGGCAGTTAGGAGTTCGAGGCGTGTTTCGCGCGCTCACGGTCCTTAAAGTCATCAATCTTGTCGTTCGCCTTTTTCTTCATCTCGGCTACCTTGTCGGTGAAGCGTCCGCGATCCTCACCTGCGGCGGTTTCGGTTTCCGCCACATGACGATCGTGCGTCGTACGCGCGGCATCTTTCGCGTTGCCCCATGTTTCTTTCGCCGCGCCTTTCACCTGATCGGCGACGCCTTGGTTAGCCAGCTTATCGTTGCCGACCGCGCTGCCCACTTTTTCCTTCGCCTTACCTATAGTCTGGTCGAATCTTCCCGATACCTGATCTTTATCCATGATCTCCTCCAGGACTCACATTTGCGTTTTGGCACGACATAGGTCGTGCGTTGCGTGCTCTCCGCCAAACGCTTCTCTCTTGTCTGCTACACGACGGTTCGTCGGCCGCCAATCAGCTGCAGAATCAGCACTACCAGCGCGATCAGAAGTAGAATATGAATGTAGGCACCCAAAACGTGGAAGCCTATGAAGCCCACCAGCCACAGCACCAGTAAGATAACGAAGATTGTCCAGAGCATTTTGTATCTATCTCCTTACTAATAAGTGCGCTCCGGTATGGTATGGTGCGCTTGACGCGGATTGAGTTGCCGTAATTCCACAAAATAAACCTATCAAATTCCTCTTTTCATGAAGATAGCGATTCAAGGCGAGCTCGGCTCGTTCAGCCATCAAGCCGCGCTTCGCACGGTTCCTGACGCGACGGTGATCCCTTGCATACTTTCCGCGGATGCCTTCGATCGTCTGCGCAAAGGCAAAGTCGACGCGATCATCATCCCGATCGAGAACTCGCTTGCCGGGTCAGTGGTGGAGCATTACGATCTGCTGCGCGAACATGCGGTATTCATCGAGCGCGAGACCATTATCCGCATTGAGCACCATGTCATTGGGATGGCAGACAGCAATCTGGAGGAACTCCACCGCATCTACTCCCACCCGGTGGCGCTGGCGCAGTGCCGCAGTTTCTTTCAGCAGCATCCCGGCATCGAGCCCATCGGGTTTTACGACACCGCGGGCGCCGTGAAGCAGATCATCCAGTTGCGCGACCGGCACTCTGCTGCCATCGCGGGCATGCAGGCGGCCGATATCTATGGCGGTTTGGTGCTGCTTGAAGGCGTGGAGGACGACGCGGCCAACTTCACTCGCTTTCTGATGGTGCGCGAGGGAACGGCATCTTCTCATCCCGAGGGCGTCCACAAATTGAGTCTCTGTTGCCGTCCGCAAAATCGCCCTGGAGCGCTGGCCGCGCTGCTGCAGGCGTTGGCTTCCGCCGGCGGCAATGTGATCCACCTGCAGTCGCGGCCAGTGCACGGGCGCCCCTGGCATTACCACTTCTTCATTGACGCCCTTATGCCGGATGCCGGGGCCAGCGGGCGCGTGCTGGACCAGCTCTCCGGGCTGAGCGCCGCCTGCAAGGTCCTGGGCCGATTTCTGCCGGCGTCGGAGCAGTCCGCCTGACCTTCCTTCCGTCGGTGCGTCCGTTCGTAATGCACCAATGTGCTGCGCCCTGATCAAAAAATCACGGCTCCGTGCGATTGCGCCGATAGACTTTGGGGCGGCGTGACAGGACTGGAACAGGTTCAGCATCCTACCAGTAGGGCCCAAAAGTCACGTCCGCCCAGGTATTGTGGATTTCTGCGACCTTTAGAAACCTGATGCGTCCAATGTACACAGATTTGATATAAGGACACTCATGGCAAGCGACTTTCTCAGCATTATCGAACCCGCCCGCCGCAATCAGCAGGACGAGAGTGGCGAACCCAGCGGCGGCCGGGTCCTGCCAGTTCTGCCGGTACGGGACACGGTCCTGTTTCCCCACGCCGTGCTGCCCCTAACGGTGGGCCGCGAAAGCTCCATCCAGCTCATCCAGTCGCTCGGCGACGAAAAGACTGTAGTGGTGGTGGCGCAGCGCGATGCCCGCGTGGACGCGCCCCAGCCCAGCGACCTGCATTCGGTCGGTACGCTGGCGACTGTACACAAGGTTGTGAAGATGCCCAACCAGAGCCTGTTTGTCTTCACCGAAGGCACGCAGCGCGTGAAACTGGGTGAATTCAACCAGTTTGAGCCGTTTATGACGGCATCCGTCGACCCGGTCCCGGAGATCACCCCGGCCAAGGGCACCGAGATCGAAGCTCTGCACCGCAATGTGACCTCGCAGTTCCAGCAGATCGTCACCTCCTCGCCCACGCTATCGGACGAGTTGCAGACCATCGCGCTCAACATCGAAGACCCGGGCCGGCTGGTGGACTTCATCGCCTCCTCGCTGCCCTTCCTGCCGACGTCGGAGAAGCAGGAGCTGCTGGAGACCCCGGACGTGGTCGCGCGCATGGAGAGGATCAACAAGCACCTAGCCAAGGAGCTTGAGGTCCAGCAACTGCGCAACAAGATCCAGTCCGAGGTGCAGGACCAGGTGCAGCAGTCGCAGCGCGACTACTATCTGCGCGAGCAGATGAAGGCCATCCAGAAGGAACTCGGCGAAATGGACGAGGGCCAGAAGGACATCCAGGAGCTGCGCGACAAGATTGAAGCTGCCGGCATGCCGGAAGACGTCAAGAAAGAGGCGACCAAGGAGCTGAACCGGCTCTCGCGCATGTCTCCCATGGCGGCCGATTATTCGCTGACGCGCAATTACATCGAGTGGCTGGCCGTGCTGCCGTGGACCAAGAGCTCGGGCGGGGAAGTCGATATCGCCAAGGCAAAGGAGATCCTGGACGAGGACCATTACGACCTGAAGAAGGTCAAGGACCGCATCCTGGACTACCTCAGCGTGCGCCGGCTGAAGCCGGACATGAAGGGCCCTATTCTCTGCTTCGTCGGACCTCCAGGCGTGGGCAAAACCTCGCTCGGCCGCTCGATCGCGCGCGCCCTGGGCCGCAAGTTCCAGCGCATCTCGCTCGGCGGCATGCACGACGAGGCGGAAATTCGCGGGCACCGGCGCACCTACATCGGCGCGCTGCCCGGCCAGATCATGCAGGCGCTGCGCCGCGCGGAGACTAACGATCCCGTCTTCATGCTGGACGAGATCGACAAGCTGGGGCGCGACTTCCGCGGCGATCCGGCCTCGGCGCTGCTCGAGACGCTCGATCCGGAGCAGAACAACACGTTCCGCGATAACTATCTCGACGTGCCCTTCGATCTGTCGAGAGTGTTGTTCATCTGCACGGCGAACATGCTCGATCCGATTCCGCCGCCGCTGCTCGACCGCATGGAGATCATCGATCTCTCCGGCTACACCGAAGAGGAGAAGGTGCACATCGCATTCCGCTACCTGATCCCGCGGCAGATCAAGGAGAACGGCATCCAGCCTGGGGAAGATGGCCGGCCGCTGATCGAGTTCCCGGAAGACGCGGTTCGCTTCATCGTGCGGCATTACACGCGCGAGGCCGGTGTCCGCAAACTGGAACAGTTAATCGGCACCGTATGCCGCAAGCAGGCGCGTCGCATCGCCGAAGGCAAGATGGAAACACTCGTCGTCGATCGGGCCACGATCCACGAATTTCTGGGTGGTATCAAGGTTCGGGTGGACACGGAGATTGCCGAGCGCACCAAGCGCGCCGGCGTTTCGGTCGGCTTGGCCTGGACCCCCGCGGGCGGCGATGTACTGTTCATCGAAGCCAACCGCATGAAGGGCAAAGGCGGCTTCACCATGACCGGTCAGCTCGGTGACGTCATGCGCGAGTCAATGCAGGCCGCACTGAGTTGGGTACGCTCGAACGCTGCGGAGCTCGGGTTGAGCGAAGACTTCACCGCCGAGCAGGACCTGCACATCCACGTGCCGGCCGGCGCCATACCGAAGGATGGACCGTCGGCGGGCGTGGCGATGGCCACCGCGATCGTCTCGCTGATGACGGACAGGCCGATTCATCCGCTGACCGCGATGACCGGCGAGATCACGCTGAGCGGCAATGTACTCCCGGTGGGTGGTATCAAGGAGAAGTTTCTTGCTGCCAAACGCGCCGGGGTGCTCGATGTGATCCTGCCGGCGGAGAACCGCCAGAACGTGGAAGAGGACCTGTCGCCGGACCAGATCGATGGAGTTCGCATCCACTATGCGACAACGATCGACGATGTGCTTGCGGTGGCGCTGCCTAAGTCCACGAGCGAGCAGCAGCACGACACCGAATTGCGCGAGCGGGTGATCGAGCACGCGACCGCATAAACGTCGCTGCGTGAATGGAAAAGGCCTCGCCGCAAGGCGAGGCCTTTTTTGCGTCCTCTATGACCACCGGTACTTCCCGCGTGATTTCCTTCTTTTCCCATAGAACTGGCTCTGTTACGCTTTCATCGGTTTTGGCACCTTCTATCCGCAGAATGGGGACCTGTTGAATCGCTTGCGCTTGTATGCTCTCTGCCTCTTCCTTTCGAGTTCTGTCTGTTTCGCCAAACCCATTGAACGTCCGGCTCCGGCACACGTGGTTGAGAGCGGTATACCCATTCTGTTTGAGCCTGCAGCCAGCCATGAGAATCCCCATCTTTCGATGGTTGGCCGGGTAGCCAGTATGACGGTCGGATTCCGGCCGGCAGGTATCGCCGTGGACCTTCCGGGAGCCAGCCGCTTCCAGATAGAGTTTCGCGGCGCGCACGGAACCATTCCCGCCGGCGCTGAGTTACAGAAGAGCTACACAAACTATTTTGTGGGCAGCAATCCGGTGCTATGGCGAAGCCATGTTCCGAATTACGGACAGGTGAGGTATCCCGGGCTCTATCCCGGCATCGATGCCGTGTTTTATGGCAACGGGCATCAACTGGAGCACGACTTTCTTGTTTCTCCCGGCGCCGATTACCGCGCAATTCGTATGCATCTTTCGAGCAATGCGCGCGCTTCTCTCCGCAGCGATGGCGCACTCCGCATTTCGCTCGAAGGCGGCTCCGTCGAGATGCAGAAGCCGTTTATCTATCAGGATGAGGATGAAGGAAGAAAGAAAAGAGCAGGGTCCTTTCGTATTTTGCCGGATGGAGATATCGGATTCACGGTCGGAAACTACGATCCGGCTCACACGCTCGTTATCGATCCGGTGCTGAATTTTTCGACCTACCTGTCGAACCTGACCGAATACGCAAGTCTCATCGCTACCGATCCCGCCGGCAACAATTATGTGTCCGGCGCGGCCTCTCTGGGATTTCCGGTTACCGCGGGTGCTTTTGCAGGTTGCGCGACTTGCAGCACTGGCAACGTCGTGACCTACATCGCCAAACTCAGCGCGGATGGGACGACGCTGCTCTATTCCACGGTCCTGGGGGGCAATAGTTTCGCCCAGCCGACGGGTATCGCGGTTGATGCAAACGGCGACGCGATTATTTCCGGGTGGACTGGAGCCTCGGATTTTCCCACGAAGAACGGGCAGTTGATCGGTCCTCAAAACAACAACTATGTCGGCTTCCTGCTTTCGCTTTCGCCCGACGGCTCCGCGCTCAACTACTCGACCTTACTAGGTAGCGCACCTTCAGCCAGCCAAAGTTCAGACACATACGCCCTGGCCATGGTGCTCGATCCTTCCGGCAATGCTTATGTCACCGGAGAAACGGGCAACGGATTCTTTACCACGCCCGGCGCGTTGAACCAGGGAGGCGGCGGTACCTACGGAAACGAATTCAATGTCTACCTGGCGAAGTTCGCGCCCGCCGGAGGTCTGGTTTATAGCGCGGTGCTGGGAGATGCCGATCCGCAGAATGGAGGCGGTGGACCCATTGGCTCGTACGCCCTCACGGTCGATGCTGCGGGCAATGCATACGTTGCGGGTCAGGCCGGCACGCTGTGGCCCATCTCAAACAATGCCTATCTGAAGCAGATCGCCGGACCCATGCCCTACGCCACGCCCTTCGTCATGAAGGTGGCGCCGGATGCAAAAAGCGTCGTCTATTCTACGTATCTGGACTACGCCTACGTTGTGACCGGTGTTGCCGTTCTGCCCAATGGCAGTCTATGGATCACCGGCGGTCTTCCGGGCGCCACCTATCCGGCAACGGCCGGCGCCTTCCAGCAGAACACGGGGAACAACGGCGGCTTTCTCACGCAACTCGACGCCAACGGTTCGAGCCTGATCTACTCCACGCTTCTCGGTGATTCGTCCTACTATCCGTATGGGTTCGCGCTCGATTCGAATGGCGATATCTGGATAGCCGGCAAGACCGGGTCCGGCGTGTTTCCCATGGTGGAGCCCCTGGAATCGATCTCTCCGGCTGTGCTACCGCCTGAAACCGCATCGCTGGTGAGCCAGTTCGATCCCACGGGAAAGAGCCTGAAGTTTTCGACCTTCCTTGGCGGTAGCGCCGGTGGACTTGCCAACAGCGTCGCCATGGATCCCAATCATCGCGCGCATGTTGCAGGCGCTGCCGGTTACGGCATGTACACCACTCCCGGTGTTTATAAGGGATCTGTGCCTGTGCCTGGTCCCGGATACACAAGCGCCATATATCCCTACATTGCGCTCATCGATCCTACTGTGCCGGCGCCTGCACTCTGCGTAGCTGTCCCAGCCAGCTTGCTCGGCTTCTACGACGTTGACCTGGGAACATTTATGGATGAACCTGCGACCATCACCAGCTGCGGCAGTCAGCCGCTCACAATCGACAGCATTGCGTCGGGCGCTCCCGTCTTTACCGTGCCTGCTTCTGAAAATGACTGCCTGCAGACTCTTCCGGTAGGTCAGAGCTGCACCTTCAGCGTTCGCTATACTCCGGTTTCGGTCGGGAACGATTCGTCGATTTTGACGATTCAATCCAATGCGCCTATCCCGCAGACTGTTCTGCCGCTGAACGGAATCGGAGCACCTGCCCCGGACACGGTTCTGTCGCCCGCATCGCTCACCTTTGCCTCGCAGCAGGTCGGTACCTCATCGACGGCGCAAACTGTGACTGTGACGAACTCCGGCCACTTCAATGCCACCGACATCTCGATCGCCCTTGCCGGAACGGACGCAACAAGCTTCGCCGAGACGAACACCTGCGGCGCTGTTCTCAACGCGGGCGGCTCCTGCACTATCAGCGTCACCTTTCAGCCAACCGCTGCGGGCGCCGCGTCAGCTATCGTGACCATTGCTGACAGCCTGGTGTTCTCGACGCAGTTTGTGACGCTTTCGGGAACAGCAACGCAGTCACCGTTTGCAATCACGACGCAGACAAACGGAAGCACCAGCAGCACCGTCACCCGAGGACAGCCGGCGAGCTACGCTCTCTCGTTGCTGCCCGCCGGGGGATATTCCGGTACCGTCACTCTCACCTGCGGCAATTTGCCCGTCAACGCATCCTGCAGTTTTACCCCGTCCAGCCTTACGTTGGGCGGAGGCAACGCGGCCGCTTTTACTGCCACGGTTGCAACGAAGAGCGTCCAAACCGGCATGCTGGTCCGTGAAGGAAGCATGGGCGCCGGGCTTGCGGCTTTCCTTCTCCTGCTGACAGGGGCAGGCAGGAAGCGCGGTTTCGGTGCGATTGCAGCCGGCGTTGTGCTGCTCGTTCTCACAGCCACCCTTGGGTGCGGGGGTAATGGTTCGTCGGCGCCCTTGGGCGTCACGCCGCAGCAGACAACAGTTGCACCGGGGACCTATACGGTGCAGGTGATTGCTTCGGACGGCAATACCAGATTGACGCAGCCGCTCACCCTCGTTGTTCAGTAGATGCCGAAACCGATGCAGGGTGCAGCCGGACAAACGGTGAAACGCAGACGCAAAAAGGCCTCGCCGAAACGGCGAGGCCTTTGTTTATAGCCCTGGTCGCTTGAAGCTAGCCCATGCACCTGATCTCAGAATGGTCGTTTGCATGGATCAGCTGGTTGTAGCGGTCCCACTCGCGACGGTAACTGCCGAGGATTCGCTGGATAATTCCGCCATCGCGCGAGGACCGCTCGGGGGATTGCTCCAGGCTGCGGATTTGGTCTTCGATCGCAGCCTGCCGATGACGCCAGATTCGTTTCGCATCTCGCAGTTTCATTTAGGATCACCTCTCTCCTACAGTAGAGTTTTTGTGTCCCTGCTTTTGAGATGCGGCTTCCCGCGATGCCTTTGCCATACGCAGATAGGAGAAATCGTGTTCCCAGTCCAAATAAAACCACACCGCAAGCAACCTCAGCTAAGTGGATCGATCGGCACGAACGATCTGGAAGAAACATTATCGCTTCCACCGGTTGGCTTCGCGGGGACTTGCTGAGTTGCCTCGGCGAGCTTCTGCCAATGATCGCCGCTAATCAGTTCGAGCATATGACCGTCTGGATCACGGAAGTAGAGGCTCTTGTCATCGTCGCCCCATAGAACTCGGCTTTCGACAGCAATATTGTGAGCGGCCAGGTGCCTCTCCCACTGCTCCGCCTCTGCTGTTCTCATGGCGAAGGCTATATGCGCCGGACCGGAGCCATCGTGCGGCGGGATGACCCCGCCTGGCATCGTTATGGGGTGCAGAGTCGCCTTCTCTTTAAAGAGCAGAAGAACCTGGTCTTCTGCCACCTGTAGAGCGCGGAGGCGATCCTCCTGCCCAAAGATGATGGGAAAGCCGAAGACCAGGCGGTACCATTCCGCCGCCCGATCCACATCGGCGACATAGAGGCAGGTTTCAAGGATTCTGCGTGTGCTGGGCGTCATGCCAATCTTGGATGACCACTATTCGAAGTAAGATACTGTCGAAATCAGTCCTTCATGGCGAAGGTGAATGCCTTACGGCGCATCCGCCAGTGTGACCTGTGTATAGCTAAGTTGCCAGCCCTTCTCTCCCTTGTGCCAGATGTCTGCGAATCGAGCCTTCTGCTCGAAAGGCTTCCCGTTGTCCGTGCCGCTAATGCGCACCCAGCCGCCCAGGATCACGGTGTCGCCGAGGTCGCGCACGAAGGGCGCTTCGACCGAATAAGGATTTGTGTAGCCGCCGGGGTGACAAATTAGATCGATCAGTCCCGCCTTGTTGGTGACCTTGCCGCTGGCGCGCACCAGCTCATAGTTATCTGCAACCAGCTTTTCCAACTCCGGACGATTGCCCTTGCCCTCCTGCGCCCAGTCATAACGTTGCGCGGCGCGTGCCAGTGCGGGATCGCGCAATTCGTAATGGTGCGTGTCACGTGGCTGGGCGTATGCAAACAGAAGGCCCGGCACGAGCAGCAACACTGCCGCCGACCGGCGAAACGTGCAATCGAACAAAGCGGTTCCTCCCGGTAATAGTGAAAGCCACTGCCATCTTTGGCGTGAAGGATAGCAGTGGCTGGACGATCGCGAGAGGAAATTGGGATGAACGTCGAGAAGCGGCTGCATCGATGGATTTCGACTTCGCTCATCGGCATGAGACCCGCTTTCGATGGCGGGTCTCATGCGTGCTTCATGCCATGACGCTGCCTTTTACGCAACCACCTCTAGCGGTGCGGATGATCGTCACGCGGGCTTTCGCGAGGCGCTTCCCGCGGCTGTGCGCGTTGCGGCTCTGGCCTGCCCTGCGGCTGTGACATCTCGCGTTGGGGTTGCGGGCTGGAGCGCACTTCAGGCCTCGGCTGCGGTGCCTGGCGCTGCGGTTGCGGGGCAGGCCGCATCTCCGGCCTGGGCTGGGGCGCCGGACGCGCAGGCTCAGGCGCTGGTCGCACCGTTTCAGGTCGCGATGCAGGACGCTGCTGCGGCGCCGGTCGTGCTGGCTCAGGTGCTGGCCGCACTTCCGGTCTTGCCGGTGCGGTGTGTGCAGGCTCCTGTGGACGGGCTACCGGAGCGGGCCGATTTTCCGGGGCAGGCCGCGCGGTTGGTGTCGGCGTGACTGGGCGCACGGGCTGCGTGTGGTTGGGCGTCCCTCCCGGCCGTGACACAGGCTCGTTAGGCCGCGCCGGCATGTTGGGGCGCGCGGGCTGGTTGGGCCTCGCGCCGGTCGCGGGTGTCGCCGGTCGCGCTCCGGGCTGGCCGGGGCGTCCGGCGGCGGGCGTGGGACGCGTGGCTCCATGCACGCCCGGGTTCACTACCGCGGGTGCAGGCCTGATCTGGTGAACAGCCAGCGGTCTCGTCGCTACAGCCATCGCGGGTCTGCCGTGGTTCACGCTGGCGAACGACTGGCGGTTCTGCATGGCCTGGGTGCGATGCGCTATCTGCGTAGGCAGCGCACGCACGTGCTGCTCGCGCATCGCGACAAACTCGCTCCGGGTTGGCCGCACGTTCACGCCGCCGCGTCCGCCGTTATAGCTGACGCGCGTGGCGATCGCCGGCCGGGGAACCGGCGCGTTGTATACGTTCACGATCCTCACGCTCGTGATGTTGGTGACTGACCGGTTGTACATAAAGCGGTCGTGGTCCCAGTAGCCGCCGTGGTAGCCGGAGCCGGTATATCCATATCCGTAAGGGATGCCGCCATAGAAGCCGATGTGCGATCCCCAGTATCCGCCGTGCCAGCGATAGAAGCCTCCCAAAAAGCCCCACCAGCCTGGCGTCCACAGTGCCCCGGTATAAGGAGACATCACCCATACGCCCGGAACCCAGTAGTAGCCGCCCGATCCCCAGTACCAGTAGCCGGGGTTCCACATATAACCCGGGCCCGGGCATCCCGGCTGCGCGTAAACGGGGAGTGCCGGCGGAGGCTGGTTCGCCTGAACGCCCTGCTCATAGCCCTGCTGGTAGCCCTCGTTATAGGCATCCTGGTCGTAGCTCTGGTTGTCGTAGGCGTTCTGAGTCTCGTAATCGCCGGAATCGTCGCCGTAGTCAGCGGGATTGGGATCCTGGTCCTGCTGCGCCTGTGGGTATTGGCTTTGCGCTTGCTGTGGTTGCGTATACTGCGGCTGCTGCTGAGCCGGTTCAGGCTGTGGCGCAGCAGCCTGGGTCGCGCTGCCACCCGTAGGCGTGCTTCCCGCCGCAGGCTGAGGGGGCGCCACGTCGGCGTTCCCGCAGGAGCCGTCGCTCATCAGCACCTGGTTGCTGGGGCAGGAGCTCTGGGCTGCAGCGTCATTGACATCCGACGGATCGCCGCTGGGAGCATTCGTAGCGGCCTGCGCGGTTTGCGCATCGGAGCCGCGACATCCGGGCACGAACAGGCCAAGAGCCAGCGCCATGCTTGCTACGGTAAGAATCCTCGAGAAAGAAAAGCCCACACGTTGCGGTGTGGGTGAGGCGCCGGTCAATCTATATCTTGCTTTTCGTTCGCGCATGTCAGCTTGGACACCAAAAAAGCGGTGGGGTTGCCCTTTCGTGGCACAGATTACCAAAAGCAAGTGACTCGACCCGCAACGATGCCATGTTCCGGCAGAACTATAGTTTTCGCCGTTTATGCGCCGCGGATATCGAAGCGCTGGACCAGCCCGTCTTTCAACCGGAAGATGTGGCCGACCATCTGGTCCATGACCAAATGACCGTTGAGATCATGCACCACCTGGTGGACCTCCACCACGGTCTCTCCTTCTGTTCCGTTGGAGAACGCGACCGGCTCGACATGCGGATCGATTATTGCCCACTGGCGCGTCCAGTAACCGCGGACTCCGTCACGCCCATGAACATGGCCGCCTTCCATGCCGTTTGCCCAGGCGACATTCTCGTCCAGTGCGGCGAGCACGGTATCTATATCACGGGCGTTGAAGCGGTCGTACAGCCGTTTCACAAATTCGGTTTCGTCAGCCATGTTGAATGCGCAGTCAGCCTCCACTCGCAAATGCTCCCAGTTTGCGCTCACTGAAAGTGAGGCCTTCCAGCCGTGTATCCAGCTTGCGGTATTCGGCGCCGTACTCCTGCTGGAAACGCAGGAAATCCTCCGCTGCTCTCCAGCGGTCTATGGTAACGAAGCGCGGGCCATTCTCCGGATCCACCGAGCGCAGCAGTTCCGTGCCGAGGTATCCGTCCGCACGTGCGAAGAGCTTCGTCCATGCGCCGTCGCTGCGGTACGCTGCGAGGAAGGCATCCACGTTCTCAGCGCGCACTCCGAACTCCCAGAGGATGACGTACATTTCCACTTTCCCGTCCAGATTCACTCGTCATGCACGAGCGCGGAGTGCCCGCCCGCGAGTGCGATACTAGCAGCCATGGAGAAGGCTTCAATGGCCGACGCAGCGGCAGACTGTTCGCTGTGCGGCGGCACCGGCATGCGGATCACCCGGGACCCCGAGGGAGACCGCGTTGCTGCCGTCTGCAGTTGCCGGATGGCGCGGCAGGCGTTGCGCCGTCTGGAGCGGGCGAACATCCCCAAGCGCCATGAACATGCCACGCTTGAGAATTACGAGTCGGTTGAGACCAAGGGCGCCAACGAAACCATGCTTCATGCGCATTTCAAAGCGCATCAGTTTGTGAAGGACTATCCGCATACCACGGACGGCCGCGGCCTGATGTTCATCGGGCAGGCGGGACGAGGCAAGACGCACCTCGCAGTCGGAGTATTGCGGGCGTTGATCGACGAAAAGGGCTGCCAGGGTCTCTTCTGCGATTACGGCGATCTGTTGAAGCAGATCCAGAACTCCTACAACGCGCGCGCGGACACCACGGAGCACGAGCTGCTGAGCCCGGTGCTGGAGGCCGAAGTTTTGGTGCTGGATGACCTGGGCTCAACCAAGCCCACGGCCTGGGTGTGGGACACCGTCGCACACGTGCTGAACGCACGCTACAACCGCAAGCGGACGACCATCATTACGACCAACTTCGCCAACAAGCCTCCGGCTCAGGGAGGCAAAGAGGACACGCTCGGCGATCGCATCGGCGAGCGCATGCGCTCGCGGCTGGTGGAGATGTGCGTGTGCCTGGAGATTCAGGGCGAAGACTTTCGCCAGACGGCAGGCGCTGCGCGATTTGCCTGGTCAGAGGCGGAGTGGGTCCCGGGCAGCAATTCCTAAGGGTCTAGGCGACCGTCCAGAGCAGAAGAATAGCGACAATCAGAATCGCCGCCCGGTAGACGTACTCGGGCAGCGGACTCGCCTTCGGATCGAGAGAGGGGCACGGCTGGGCGTTCTGAATTACGTGTCGCGTCGCCTGCATGGAGCTCGCTCCTGCCAAAAAGATCAAATGCTTGCCTGATATGACTCTTTATTGTGACAAGAGTCGCGAAAAATCGAATGAAGAATCGGTAAAGACTCCGATCGACCGTAATCAGCCAATGGACTCCGCCGATACGGGGGGCCTTGGAGATGACCGTGTCCGGGCTTGCTAGCTCCAGACATCCGGGCACAGCGTTTTTGAAAACAGCTTAAAATCACAGCCATGTCCAGTGCAGGCGCAAGCGGTCCGGGCGGCTTCCTCTCTCATCAGAACCCACAGTCAGAACGCCGATCCTGGCTCCCGTGGATTGTCGCCGGCGCCGTAGTGGTGGCGGTCCTGGTCTGGCTGACGGTCGCAAGCCACCAGCAGCGCGCAGCCCGTCAGGCGGAAAATGCCTCGGCCGTTCCCGATGCCTACGCGAGCCACCTAGCAATCAGCAATCTGCAGATGAGCGAAGCGGCAAACTTTGCCGGGGGCAAGGTCACTTATGTCGATGGCACGATCGCCAACAAGGGAGACAAGATCGTGGTCGGCGTGACTGTAGTCGTGACCTTTCATAACGATATTGGAGAGCCTCCGCAGATCGCGCCGATGCCGCTGACGCTGATCCGTACGCGGGAGCCCTACGTGGACATTGAGCCGGTCTCTGCCGAGCCGCTGAAGCCGGGCGACTCGCATGACTTTCGTCTCATCTTCGATCACGTTTCGCCGACATGGAATCAGCAATTTCCGACCATCCAGCCGGAACGCGTCCAGACCCGGTAAAGAATTGACATAGGTGCAGTTTTTTCAGGCACCCCTGTCATAAGCTCATTCTCCTGCCCATGTAAGCGCTTGTTCATTCATTACTTTGGTTTGTTTGCAGGCTGTGGATAAGTTCATAAAAACATGTTTTTTCAGCGACTTGCGATAATGTACCGGATCGGAACCGGGTTTGGCACGCTCATTGCTAATAACTGGGCAGAATGGCAAATAGAAACGCGACAGTATGTGCATCGACGGTAGCCGCCTTAATGCTCGCGGCCACCATGAGCCTGTCCGCGCAGACCTCCTCCCCCCAGGCGGCAGACACGCAACAGCAGCCATCCCCTGCGGCGCAGAATCCGCAAGATAACAGCACCTATGCCACCGGCAAGCCTCTTCCGACAAAGACGAATGAGGGCTTCTGGGGGCACCTGAATCCGCTGGCCCGCAAAAAGTGGGTAAACCGGCAGGTTGGTCCGGTCAAGGACCGCCTGAACGAGCTGGATCAGCTCACTGCGAAGAACGGCAACGACATTAAGGATCTGGACTCGCGGGCGACTGCTGGTATCAACAAAGCCCAGACAACAGCCGACGGCGCGAACCAGATGGCAACTACAGCCAACACGCAGGCCGGACAGGCCTCGTCGTTGGCGCAGCAGGCCTCCACCCGCACCGATAATCTGAATACGACCGTATCCAATCTCGACCAGTATCAGCCGATCGCGGACACCGAGATTCGCTTCCGCACTGGCCAGACAACGTTGAATGCCAAAGCCAAAGCGGCGCTGGACGACGTTGCCACCAAGCTGCAAGGGCAGAAGGGTTACATCGTAGAGGTGCAGGGCTACTCGCGGACACGCGGACAGGCCGGCATCGCAAATTCGCAGAATATGGCGGACGCGGTAGTGCGCTACCTCGTCGTCGAACACAACATTCCCGTCTACCGCATCTATCGTGTCGCTCTCGGCAATGCTCCGGTTGAAGAGCAGGGCGGCACGGCATCGCGTGGCAGCCTTGTCCACGTGACGTTGATGCACAACAGTTTAGCGGCTTTGGGCGGGTCATCATCCGATGGCAGCTCACCCATTGGTGCGACGCAGCAGTCGCCAACACAGCCCTCCCCCCAGGGTGCTGCGTCGCAGCCAATGGCACAGCCTCAGCAGTAACAGGCTGGCCGCAACCAAGCTCTCACACAACGAGAGAACCAAGGCAGATTGGCCCCTCCAAAAGAGGGGCCCTTTTTTTTGCTCTGCACGGATTGTCGAATGCGCCTTGTGTCGCTTTGAGATCCCTCCGGCGCTGCGAAAGCATCGTACTTTCAAGGTGAACCATGTCTGAAAAAAATGATCGAGAGACTCACTACGAACAGTTGGATGGCGCGGAGGGACGCGCAAAAATCGGAGAACTGATCCGCGGCATTCACATCGCTATGCTCACCACTCGCACCGACGAGGGCGGGTTCAGTAGCCGTCCCATGGCGGTCCAGAACACGCCGTTTGACGGAACGCTGTGGTTTCTCACCCGGCGTTCGTCAGAAAAGATCGAGGAAGCGCGGAACGATGATCACGTGCTGCTAGCATTTGCTGATCCAAAAAATGCGAAATATCTGGCATTGAAAGGACGAGCGACGGTGAGTCAGGATCGTCAGAAAATTCACGAGCTCTGGAACGCCATGTACAAGGCCTGGTTTCCGGAAGGAGAGAATGATCCCGAGATTGCAGTGTTGCGCGTCGATATCGATGAGGGCGACTTCTGGGAGGCCTCAAGCAGCCGGATCGTACGGACGGCAAGGTACTTGGCCGCCGCAATGACGCGGGGCGCGGCTACGGTGGGCACAGCGGGCCATGTGCGGACATAATTCAGGTTGGCCGCAGCCAAGCCTCACACAACAAAACAAGCAAGAGGCCCCAAGAGTGGGGCCTTGCTTTTGTTCGTTATACGTATTCTCTGAGGGCGACCAGGCTCGCTATCTGGGCCGGCTGCTCAATCATCAATTTTCGGAGAGTGGACTTCGGCATCCACGACCAAAGTTTCTTGCTGAACCACAGCTTCGGTCTGGTTGAAGGAATAAACCAGCTCACGCCTTCGGCCAGTTTCTGGGCTGCGGTCACGAACTCGCGCATCTGCGACTCATAACTTGCGAAGGCAGTCGCCAGGTCGTCGCCAGCCGCCTTCAACTCGCCTGCAAGCAGGTAGGCGCCAACCATTGCGATGCTGGTTCCCATGCCCGCCATGGGAGAGGCACAGGAGGCGGCATCTCCCAACATCACCACTCGACCTGTCGACCAGCAGTCCATCTTCACCTGACTCAGCGAATCGAAATAAAAGTCTGGAGCAGCGTCCAGCATCTCGAGCATTCGCTGCGTCTCCCAGCCCACACCGGCATAGGTTTCGCGCAGCAGCCGCTTCTGAGACGCCACATCGCGCCTGTCGTAGTCCAGCTTCTGCGATGCAAAGTAAAACGATGCCTTCGCCTGCCCGTCGTGCTTCGAGCCGAAACACCCCACGCGTTTGCCAAGCTCAACGTAGTATCTGCCCGCGTCGCCAAGGTGCAGGAAGTCCGGCACCGTGAAGATCGCAATGTGATACCCCAAATGCCTTACAAACTTCGACTCGTCCCCAAAGGCGATCGCTCGTACGTTCGAGTGCAGCCCGTCTGCACCTGCCACAATGTCGAAGAGCCGCGTCCTGCCGCTCGCGAAGGTTACATGCGCCCCATCGTTGGCCTGCTGGATCGCCTGAATCGAATCATCGAAGACATACTCAGCGTCGTCCTTTGTGGTTTCGTACAACAACTGCGCGAGATCTCCGCGGAGAATTTCCAACTCACCACTGGTAAATCCATCGGGCAGCCGGGCGACCACCTGGTTCTTCTCATTCACCATGGTTATCGAGCTGGTCCGGGTCTCGCGCTGCCGAATGGCATCCACCAACTCCATCCGCTCCAATACGGTCATCGCGGTTCCGCGAAAGTCGACGGCGTAGCCGCCCAGCCGAATGCCTGGTGCGCGCTCTACCACTGTTACTTCAAAGCCGTACCGGTTCAACCAGAACGCCAGGGCAGGTCCCGCCACGCTGGCACCAGAGATCAAAACGCGCTTTGCCATGAACCTCTTTCTTCCCGACTCTGTTTTTGGCGGAAGTGCGAACAGAAGTGATAAGAGAGCATTCTTTTTGCAGAAGGCTCGCTGCATTCAGGATGACATTGGTTCGAGGCCATGCAGCGGAAGTTTGTTTCCCGGCTACAGCGTCTCAGGATGAGATAAAGATTTTCGCCCGGCACCGAGCGCGTTTGGCGAGGGGACGCACGCGCCGCCATCACAGAAATAAATACCGTGACGGATAGCACCCCCGCGCTGGGAATTACCTCAGGAGTCATTTTGGCGATAAAGGCGTGAATCTTCAGCGAGGATTCAGGTTCGTGTGCTCCGATAGGTCACTTGCTTCTGGCTGTGTGACTTGCTTCATTGCGAATGCCTCGGTTCAAAGGAGGCAAACCCTTGAAGATATCCGTTCCCCCCGAAGTTGCTCCCCCGAAATTTTTCATAGCCCTGTTGGCAGCCGTTCTGGCGGCCCTTTCGCTCTCATCCGCTCCGGCTCGCGCTCAGGCTGGCAAGCCCATCGTCTTCCTCATCGTCCTTGAGAACAAGAACTGGGTGGGCACCGGCGGTATCTCCGGCAGTCCGGAGGCTCCGTATATCAACCACACGCTGGTGCCGATGGCCGGGGTGGCTAATAACTACTTCAACCCGCCGGGCAATCATCCCAGCCTGCCGAACTACTTCTGGATGGAAGCGGGGACGAATTTCGGAATACATGCCGATGGGTCACCCGCCCGCTATCACCAGAGCACGCATGCGCACCTGACAGAACTTCTGCAGAACGCGGGCATTCCGTGGCGCGCGTATGCGGAGTCGATCACCGGAGCGATCTGTCCGCTAGGGGCCGAGGGCGCCAGGGACGCCAATGGTGGGCAGCTCTACCAGCCGCACCACCTTTCGCAGATTTACTTCGACGACATGACGAACGGGGGCAGTGCTCATTCCTCCTATTGCATCCAGCATGTCCGGCCGTTGACCCAATTGGGCAGCGACCTGAGGAACAACGCAATCGGAAGATACAACGTGATTACGCCCGATATGTGCCACGACGGCCATGACACGTGCGGCGGCAACGGGATCGGGCACATCGATAGCTGGCTGCGGAATTTTCTGCCGCAGATCTTCGACTCCGCGCAATACAAGGCCGGCCATGTCATCGTCTTCATTGCCACGGACGAGGCCCGGAACGGCGATGGCCCGATCCCATTCCTGGCGCTGGGCCATGGCGTAAAGCACGGGTATTCGAACGAGATCCGCTACACGCATAGTTCGCTCTTGCGGACGCTCGAAGAGATACTTGGGGTGGGTCCGCTGCTGGGACACGCGGCAGGCGCGAACGATCTGCGCGATCTCTTCTCTGCCTATCCATAAAGACAGGCAGAGAAGAAAGATCACGGAGTTAATCTACTAGCGGGTTTTTGGCTGGACGATGATGTTCTGCGGATGCGCGATTGGGTACGGTGATCCGGCGGCCTCGGTGGCGCTGGTGGGCGTCACTGTAAAGACATAAAGCTTTCCGGCCGAGCGGCTAATCGCGTACAGGTGGTTGGCATTGTCCCAGAAGAACTGATCGATGGGCTTGGTGGTGAGCAGCCCGGTATCGTGCGTGATCGGGCTCGCGCCGTTGAAATGAAAGACCTGCAGGCCGGCGCTGCCTCCGACGGCGAGCAGCTTGCCGGAAGGCGACATCTTGAGGTCGTTGACACTGCCGACGGAAGTCGTCGGCATGTTGGCAAGCGTGCTGGTTGTGGTCAGATTGCCGGCTTCACCGGCGGTGAAGGTGGCCAGCCGCGGCGACCCGTCGGGAGTGAAGCCGCTCTGTGTGACTGCCTGAAAGGTGATGGCGACGTGGTTGGTGGGATCGGCGGCGGCCTGCGAAGGACACCAGAAGTCTCCGGCCTTCGGTGCCGGGTTCTTGACCGAGATGTTGATCTGGTTCAGCAGTCCGCTGCTGCTGCGTTTGAAACCGGCAATCTCCCAGTACATGTTGGAGAGGCAGACGGCCGTGTAGGCGTAAACATTGTTGCCGATGAAGGTGGCCGGCAAATAGAACCAGGAGCTGGATGCGCCGCTACCGCGATTCTGTAACCCGCCGGAGTACTTATTCACCGCGAAGGACTGGAAGGAGTTGTTCGCGCAGTTATTGCCATAAAACTCCAGATCGTAGAGCGAAGTGCCAGTGTGATCGATAAACAACGGGCCGGAGTTGCCGCAGTCACCCTGGTTGTAGCGCACGACGTCGTTCGATGTAGTCCAGCGGAGCGCGCCGTCCGGCTCGATGGCCAGGCTGGTGACATAAATGCCGTCGCGCGTTGAGCCGAACAGATACTTGCCGTTGACCGCCATGCTGGTGACGTCGTGGGCGAAAGGAGAGCCGATGACCGGGGTAAGCTTTCCGTTGGCTGCGGCGGCGAGTGCGTTGATTTCGTTGGTGCTGCTGTTGTTGGGATTGGCGGAAACATAGACGTAGGCGACAGGTGTCTGCGCACTGGCCGGTGCAGACGCGATGTTGGCACATGCCGCGCTCGTTGCAAGCGCGGTAATAAGACAGGCAGATGAAAAGCGAATCACAGCAGTTCTCCTCTTTCGGAGGGTCGAAATTGTCGAGTTAGATGCAACTTTTTGCCTTTGCAACATGCACCCGTCTAAGTTGCAGAAAAAACGGGCGGCTTCCGTGTGCAGGCCGGCTCCCGCGAGCCCGGAGGAGCGACGAGCGGGTCCATTGGCCGCCGTCCTGCTCGTTTTCGGATTGCAGCGGCTGCGGATGCTGGCAAAATGGAAGGATCGCCCCATGCAGAAAGAAGCCTCGCCTTGAGCACGGAACCAGTGCTATCCCAGACCCGGGAGGCCGAGCCATCCCAGACCGAGGATGTCCGTAAGCGGCCGCTCGCGAGCGACGATCCGAACGCCGACAGGGAGCGGGGCAGCTCGTATCTGCGCATCTTCAAGTCGAACGTCTTCGTGCGAGACCACGATCGCGGCCTGAAATTCTATGTGGACCAGCTCGGCTTCAGCGTGGTGGCGGAGGCGCGATTTGAATTTGGCCGCTGGGTTGCGATCGCACCGCCTGATGGCAGCACCATCCTCGCGCTGGTCGCTCCGCATCGCGGCACGGAGAACTACAAGCTGATCGGGAGGCACACCCAGATCGCCTTCATCGCGGAAGACATTCAAGCCACATACGATCTATGGCGCGGCCGCGGCGTGCGCTTCCTGCATCCTCCGCAGCCGCAGCTATGGGGCGGAGTCTTCGCCAGCTTCTGCGATCTGGACGGGAACGTTTTTGACCTGCTCGGCTCCGATGAGATGAGCCGGGACATCGAAGCGCAACGCCAGGTGAATGCCGAGAAGCTGGAGATGGAACGGCGCGCGACCCAGGAGTTGGAGATTGCCAAGCAGGTGCAGGCGCGGTTGTTTCCACAGACGTTTCCGCCGCTGCGCACGCTGGACTACTCAGGAGCCTGCATCCAAGGCGCGGCATGTTGGCGGCGACTACTATGATTTCTTTCCGCTCGGGCAGGAGCGGCTGGGGCTGCTGGTAGGCGACATCTCCGGCAAAGGAATTGCCGCCGCGCTGCTGATGGCTAATCTGCAGGCCAACCTGCGCAGCCAGTTTGCGCTGGCCCGCGAACAGCAGGGGCTGTTCCTGCAGTCGGTCAATCGGTTGTTTTACGAGAACACGGTGGAGAGCGCCTACGCCACGGTCTTCTTTGCCGAGTACGACGACCTTGCGCAGCGCCTGCGCTACACCAACTGCGGGCATCTTTCCGCGCTGCTGCTGCGGCGCGGTGGCGATGTGGAGTGGCTGCACTCGACGGGCACCGTACTGGGATTATTCCGGGAGTGGCAGAGCCCGACAGTAGAGTGCCAATTGCATTCGGGAGACACCCTGGCGCTCTACACCGATGGCGTGACGGAGTCCTTCAACGGCGCGGGCGAGGAGTTCGGCGAGCGTCGTCTGATTGACTCAATGCAAAGGCATCAGGAGCACGAGGCGCAGAGCATCGTGTCGTCGGTGATCGGTGAACTCCAGACGTTCAGTCCGCACGAGCAGCACGACGACATCACCTTGATCGTTGCCAAGTGCCGCAGTAATGCCTGAACAGTTCGCCCTCACCTCGTCTGCGCGGCAGCATGGATGGCGAGCAACTGTTCAAGCAGCGGCTTGAGCTTGTCGAGACGCAGCGCGTTCGCGCCGTCCGACTTGGCGCTGGCGGGGTCGTTGTGCACCTCGAGGAAGATTCCGTCGATGCCGGCTGCGACTGCGGCGCGCGCGAGAACGGGAATGAACTCGGGCTGTCCGCCGGACACTCCGTTGGCGGCGGAGGGCGTCTGCACGGAATGGGTGCCGTCGAAGACCACAGGCGCCAGCGCGCGCAGGATGGGCAGCGAGCGCATATCGACGACGAGGTTGTGATATCCAAAGCTCGCACCGCGCTCTGTCAGGAAGACGCGCGTGTTGCCGGTAGAGGCGATTTTTTCGACAGCGTGTTTCATGTCGCCGGGCGCGACGAACTGTCCTTTCTTCACATTGACCGCGCGGCCGGTACTGCCTGCTGCCACCAGCAGGTCGGTCTGGCGGCAGAGGAAGGCCGGTATTTGAAGCACGTCGCAGGCTTCAGCGACCGGCGCGCAGTGCGCCGGCTCGTGCACATCGGTCAGGACGGGGAGGTGCGTGTCCTCCGCGATGCGACGCAGGATGCGCGTGCCCTCGGCAAGGCCGGGACCGCGAAAGCTCGAGACCGATGTGCGGTTCGCCTTGTCGTAAGAGGCCTTGAAGATATAAGGGATCTTGAGGTCCGCGGCGATGCCCTGGATCGCTTCGGCCATCATCCGCGCGTGCTGCTCGCTTTCGATGACGCAAGGGCCGGCAATGAGAAAGAGCTGGCCGCGGCCCACCGGGACATTGCCGATTTCGAAGTCGTGTTGGGGCATGGAGAAGAGGATTACAGCAAGTCGGCCAGTCGGCAAGTCTCCAAATTATTGGAGCGATCCCTGCAGTCCGATGCTGGCGCCGCTGGCGTTGGGCGTACTCAGAGCAGGCAGGCGAAAATTGGGAATGGCGAAGTTGGACTGCGTGCGTTGCGCAACGCTATAGGGAGTCAAGTTGAGCGGCGCGCCCGGGCAAAGGTGTCGTGGTTTCGTTCCCCAGTCCTGGTGCCCTTCGTTCCAGTTGTTCAAGAGTGGGAGTTGTCCCGTCGAGACGCCCGCGATGCTGAACTCCGCCGGGTCCGTATCGAGACCACCCGTCCACCCGGAACCTTCTATTCCGCCGCCGGCAGCAGTTAGCGTCCCGGAGCAGGAATCCTCAGACCAGCGCGTGTCCACATAGGTGAGCCGCGGCTGGCGCAGGGCATAGCGGCACGTGATTCCATCAATCTGAGAGCGTGGCGCCCCCCAATTGATATCCGGCGAGCAGATGCCGAAGCCGGGCACAACAAAATCATGCGTGGGCATATCGATGCGCTGTACCGGGCCGCTGCGCAACTGCGTCCACGCAAAGGTGAGATGAAGGGTGACGGGAGTCGATTTCAACTGCTCGAAGATGGCGCGCTCGACCTCGAAATGAATGGTAAAGTCCGGCTGACCTGGAAGTGAGCGGTTGGTGTACACGGCCTGCCACGGGGAACTCCAGACGAAGCCCTGCGGCCCATCGATGGAGACCCTCACGTTCTCCGCCGACCATGCATATCCATCAGCGATACCTGAGATCTGCAGGGGAAGTACGAGTTCTATCCACTTTGGGCTCCGTGCCCGGTAGGCGATTGGCTGGTCCAGCGAATTTTGAGCTGGCAGTTGCAACGATGGCGGTTGCGTATTGTTGGTGCGCGGATAGGCGCGGAGTATCCGCACGTCATTCGGGATGAGGGATGGACCGGTCCAGATCACAACCACAAGCGCAATGACCAGGATGCGCGCAAGCCACGTCCGGCGTGCGAAATACTGGAGCAGCACGATCGCCAGCAATCCGCAGAGCAACAGCGGGAGTGTCAGATGATCGGGCAGCGGATCGGAGATGCTGATGCCATCCAGGGCGCTTGAGAGCGCCGAGACCGCAATAAAGCAGAGAAGAATGCCCAGGATGGCAAGTGTCATGCGGGCAAAGCTGGAGGTGACGGCCGCTAGCGCGAGCAGCGGCAGGACGAGAATGGTGCTGATCAGGAACAGATTGAAGAGCACACCGGGAAGATACCCGAGCGGGAAAAATCCGGCCCGCACAAGCACGAAACATTGCGCGAGGAAGAGCGGCAGATAGAGGAAGCAGAAGAGGAAGAGCGCTTTTGCGGCAAAGAGTTTCTTCCAGTCATACGGCCGCGTGATCCAGAACTGGCAGTCGCCCACCAGTGTTTCGGCATGGATGACGCGGCTGATCAGCAGCCACCAACTGACTGGCACCAGCAGGGTGAGGCAACTGGCGAGCAGGGTCGAGTTTAATAAGAAGTCGCCCCCGGCTACAGCACTCATATAGCGGGGCCGCAGCCATTGGCTGGGATACACCCAGGCGAACGCAGCGGTGATGGCGACGGAGACCAGGATCTCCGGAAGAAAGTGGCGAGCATCCTTGGCGAAGATATGCAGTATCTGCTTCATGCTTCCGTCCTGTTGGAAGACTGGCCTGCCGCTGTGTGTCCGGATCTGGCGATGGCCAGGAAGATGGATCGCAGCGGCATCGGATTGACAGAGATATCGCGCGCCGAAGAAAAGGCTGCGGCAAGCTCATGCGCGGTATCGGTGCGGAATTCGCTGTGCACGAAGCGAATGACCGAATCGACAGCCTCAAGCTGCAGCCATGCCCGCGGCGGGCTGGCAGGCGGAGACACCGGGTCGTTGAGCGTGATGGTAACTTCGCGGAAGCGATCGGCAAGCGCGGACATCTCCTCGGAGAACAGCAGCCGTCCCTGTTCGACGTAGCCGATGTGACTGGCGAAGCTTTCGATCTCCGCCAGGTCATGGGAAGAGAGAAAGATCGTGGTCTCCGGAGCGCGGTCCAGCAGGCCCTCGATGAGTTCGTCGCGCACCAGCGGATCGAGGCCGGAGAAAGGCTCGTCCAGAACAATCAGAGATGGTCGGTAGGCAAGGGCCCCGGCAAAGGCTGCCTTCATGCGCATCCCGCGGGAGAGATGCTTAAGCTTGCGTGTGAGCGGCAGGTCGAATTGCGCGATGAGTTGCTGCTCCAGATTGCGGTCCCACTGCGGATAGAAGGGGCGGAGATAGTCGAGCAGGAAAGCGACCGTCATCCACTCCGGCAGTTCCTGATTTTCTGAGACATATCCGATCCGGTTGAAGGAGGCTCCGGCAAGTGCGCCGGAGTCGATGCCGAGTACGCGTGCGTGCCCTGCCGTAGGGCGAACGATGTTCATCAGCAGCTTGATGAGAGTGGTCTTCCCCGCGCCATTTGCGCCGACCAGCGCATAGATCGCGCCCTGCGGCACGGTGAGCGTGACATCGCTGAGCGCGGATGTGCGGCCGTAGCTCTTCGAAAGATTCTCCGTGAAAACCGCGGGGTTCATCACTGTCGGCCTCCAGGTTTCGATTTAGCGCTGTCTTGTGGGTCCTCTCCGCCAAGCTGCTGCCAATGCGCGGAGACCGAGGCGAGCATCTCTTCCCGCGTGACGCCGAGCCGCTTCGCCTCGACGACCAGCTCTTCGATCTCGTGGCCAAGGAGTTGCGTGCGCTCCTTCCTGGTCGAATCAGGCAGTGAGGCAACCACGGTGCCGATGCCCGGACGAGTCTCCAGCAGACCTTCGTTGACCAGGTGCGCGACGACCTTGGCCGCTGTGTTGGGATTGACTTTTAATTCTTTGCTGAGCGCTCGGACGGAAGGGTAAGGATCGCCGGGACGCAACTGGCCGGAGACCATGGCCTTTTTCGAGGCATAGACGATCTGCTCGAAGAGCGGGATCCCGGCGCGGAATTGGACTCGGAACGCAACCACGCGCGTACTATAACGGCTAGTACACCAAAGATGCAAACGGATATTTTTTGCGAACGCTCTATTTCTTCGCTTACGGCAAAATTCTTCAACGCGCGGTAAAGACGCGGTACTGGCTCTCCCGCTTGCCCACCAGGACGAAGAACGCATCGCCTTCGCTGCGGAGTTTCACCGAAGTCCCGGCCATGTGGTTGGCCAGGCTGCTCTGCTTCAAAAACGCTGCGCTGAGCGGCAGGTAGGAAGAGGCGCGCGCCACGCGGGAATGGTCCGGGGTGAGCTCATATTCCGTGCTGCCGACCAAAACGGTGTAAACGGCGCCGCGGATATCAGAGCAGCGCGCAGAGGCGTCCAGAGTGCGGCGGGCGGTGTTGCCGTAGGTTGCTGCGTCCGTCTGCGTGGAACTGGAGCAGGAGTTGCCCACGACGATGGTGCGGACCCGGGTGAGCACCCCATCCTGATACAGCCGCATCACTGGCCGCCAGCGTAAGCGGCATGGCGAGCAGAACTGCGAAGATGGCTGACTGGCGCTTCATCAGCGACAGAGTAGCGCGCGGACCGCGCTGCGAGAATGCCCCGGCCGCGGAGTCGGGGCTGACACGGAAGTACGGCGCGGAGAATAGCCTGTTTATGCTTGCGGTGACGGGCTCAAGCTCCAAAAAGGAAATAGCCGGGCAGCGCCGATAAGGAAGACAATTACCAGAACCAGGATGCCCGGCACAATGTTCCATCGGCCCTCCAGGCAGCCGAGTATCACGTCCAGAAATTGAATGCAGGCATAAAGTGCCATAAGGCTGCCCAATGCTCCGCGCATACGCAGGCTGAGTGCCGCAAGCAGGAAAAAACCCAGCGCCAGGTTGCGAGAGACCACATATCCCGCATAGATGCGGACGCCTTGATTCACTGGCTGGTCGTGAGTGAGTAGCATCTCAGGGTGGACGAGCGCGATGACCGCGCCGACGATCATGAGCACAGAACCGACGATGACGATCGCAACGAGCCACCGCGGCAGCCGAGGCGCTGTGGCGGATACATGGTTGCTGTGCCCGCCTTCCAGCGTCGTCATTGCTCCTCCGTCTTCCGATACGGGTGAATTGCAGTACCACAGTCGATGGCGAGATGTTCCAGGCACGCGCTGGACCGGCCTTGATATGATGTTCCGCGCAACAAAATGCTCCTTGGGCCTCTCCCCCAGACAATCGAAAGACGGAGGTGTTTGGATGAAGGTTCAACGCTGCATCATCGCTCTTGGCCTGGGATTGGGATTGTGCCAGTTCGCTCTGGCGCAGGCTCCCGCCGGTGCGCCGGCTGGCTCAACCGGGCAATGCAAGGACGGCAGTTATACCAGTACTCCGAAGAAGGGCGGCGCATGCCGCGGTCATAAGGGAGTGCAGACATGGTTTGCTGCGGACGCCGGCGCACCGGCCGCTTCCGCAAAAAACACAACTGCCGCTGCCGCTCCCGCAGCAGCACCCGCGCCGGCTCCTGCTGCAACTCCAGTCTCGCCTCCTCCTCCTGCCCGCACGCCGAAAGCTTCCACCGCGAACATGGCGCAGGCTCCCGGTGGCGGAGCGGGCATGGTATGGCTCAACACGCCTACGAATGTCTATCACTGTGCAGGCTCGCGCTACTACGGCAAGACGAAGGAAGGGAAGTACGTGACGGAAGCGCAGGCAAAAGCCGCCGGCGCGCATCCGGACCACGGCAAAGCCTGCGGGCAATAGCTGCTCGCGAAGGCATCGCAAACCAACGGCCGCCAAGCCTCGGAGGACTTCGCAGAACTCCGGGGTTGGCGGCTGCCGGTTTTTGGCTTACCTTCGTGTCGGACAAAAATTGCTCCGCGCGCCGTGCTGAACCTGGGCGTGGACAATCGATTGAACCGGCTTCGGAGGAGCGCAAACGATGAGCAAGGGTCTTTTATCACGGCGCATGTTTTTGCAGACAACGGCGGGTGTTGCGGGAGCTTCCCTTATCGGCGGTTCTACTTTTCTCGAAGAGCCCGCCTACGCGGCTGGCCGGGCGGTCGCGCCTAGTGACCGCGTTCGCTTCGGCATTGTCGGTGTTGGCATGGAAGGCTCGGGTCTGCTCACTACCGCCGTCGAGCTTCCCGGCGTGGAATGCGTAGCCGCGGCCGATCTCTACGATGGCCGGCATGAGTTGGCGAAGGAGATCGTCGGCAAGCCGATCCGCACCACGCGCCGCTACCAGGACCTGCTCGATTCAAAAGACATCGACGCAATCATCGTCGCCGTGCCGGACCACTGGCACAAGCAGGTGGTGGTGGACGCGATCGCCGCCGGCAAGGATGTCTACTGCGAGAAGCCGATGTCGCACAACCCGGCCGATGGCCTCGCCATGCTCGCCGCATGGAAGAAGTCCGATCGCATCGTGCAGATTGGCGCGCAGCGCACCAGCTCCGTGATTTGCGCCAAGGCGAAGGAGCTATACGACAAAGGCTCGCTCGGCGAAATCAATCTCATCGAGATGACGCTGGGCCGCAACGATCCCACCGGCGCCTGGGAGTATCCGCCGCCGCCCGATCTTTCGCCGCAGAACCTCGATTGGGATACCTGGCTCGGCACCGCGCCAAAAAAACCGTTCGACCCGTATACCTTCGCGCGCTGGCGCTGCTGGAGGGAGTACGGAACCGGCGTCGCCGGCGATCTGATGGTGCACCTCATCAGCGGGATGCAGTTTGTGCTCGGCATCAACGAAGTGCCCAAACGGGCGTCCTGCTTCGGCGGCATCTATCGCTGGAAGGACGGCCGCAACATGCCGGATATGCAGTCGGTGCTGTTTGAATATATGGGCATCCCCGTCTATATACGTCTCTCGCTCGGTTGCGAATCGGGAGAGGTCACGCGCTTCCAGGGATCGAAGGGCGTGATCGAGCTGCGCGAGTTCAGCGTCAGCTATGAGCCGCAGGCGGGCGTGGATACCTCGCCCAGTTACTACTCCAGCTCCTTCCCGGCGGCGATGAAGGCAGCGTATGTTGCGCAATGGCACAAGGAGCATGACCCGGTTCCGGGCCAGGAGCCGGCGCTCGAAACTGTCACCTACAGCGGCGACGACTACGACGACCTGAAGCCGCATCTCTACAAATTCTTCCAGTCGGTGCGCTCGCGGCAACCTGTCCTGCAGGATCCGCTCTTCGGCAACAACGCAGCGCTGGCCTGCCATCTCGCGAACGAGTCCTACTTCCGCGGCACGCCTGTCCGGTGGAACGCATCCGCCGAGAAGATTGAGTCCGTCGCATAAGCAGAAAATAGGAGATCCGGATCGTGAAATTGCTCAGAATTCTCGTCTCTGCCGCAGTTGCATTCAGCTTTGCGCCGGCCGCTTTGCCTGCCCTCGCAGTGCAGACCAAAAATCCGGCCGCAGCAAAGACCTCCTTCATCACCGTTTCTCGGCCGCTGGGACCTTACGCTGCAGGCGCCGGACCGCGCGTGGCCTGCGTGGATCGAAATCACCGAGGAAGGCGGTCAACTGAAGGCGCGCTTCACCGGCCGCTGGGGCAACGCGCGGCCTCTGCCGAAGGTGGAGGTTGCAGACGGCAAGCTCACCTTCGTCTCTCCCAAGGCAGAAGAGGACAGCAAGGCCGACATGGTCTTTGAAGGCAAGCTCGCCGGCAAGTCGCTCACCGGCACCGTCAATGCGCCCGACGGAAGCACCTGGCACTGGGTCGGCAATCGCGCACCGTCTCTCGTCTACACACGCGCTCCAAAGTGGGGCAAGCCTGTCCAGCTATTCGACGGCAAAGACCTGAACGGCTGGCATCCGGACAAGCCCGGCGCGCCCGAATGGACCGTCGAGAACGGCACCATCGTCAGCCCCGGCCACGGACACGAGCTCATCAACGATCACAAGTTTCAGGACTTCAAGCTGCACATCGAATTCAACTGCGGCAAGGACGCGAACAGCGGCGTGTATCTGCGTGGCCGCTACGAAACGCAGATAGAAACCGAGTCCGAAGCCGAGCCGCCGAGCCATCACACCGGCGGCATCTATGGCTTCCTCGCGCCGAACCCGGAGCAGCCGCGCCGGCCCGATGTCTGGCAAACCTTCGACATCACGCTGATCGGCCGCAAGGTAACGGTGGTGCAGAACGGCATCACCGTCATCGACAACCAGGAAATTCCCGGCATCACCGGCGGTGCGCTCGACAGCCACGAGGCGATGCCCGGTCCGATCTATCTGCAGGGCACTGAGAAGGGCCACGTTGCATTTCGCAACATCGTCGTGACACCTGCGCTGCAGCCCTGAGATGATTCGCCGAGGACATCTCTGCACATGAATGCCATCGGCGCAGTCGATATCGGCGGCACCAAGATCGCTGTCGGCATAGTCGATGATTCCGGCCGCGTGCTCGCCCGCAGCGAAGCACCCACGCAGACCGCTGGCCGTTGGCCGCAGGCCCTTGCGTGCATTGCCGGAATGTTGCGGGAAGCAGCGCGCAAAGCGAACGTCGACCATCGCCGGCATCGGCATCGGTTCCACAGGTCCGGTCGATCCGATCGCCGGAAAATTCGAACAGCTTGACACCATTCCGCAATGGCGCGGAGCATCGCCGGTCGACGATCTCGCGCGTGAGTTCGGCGTCTCTGTTGCCATGGAGAACGACGGCGACGCGGGCGCGCTGGCCGAAGCGAACTGGGGAGCAGGGAAGAATACATCGCGGCTCATCTACATCACGGTCGGTACCGGGATCGGAGGGGGCATGATCTTCGATGGCCATCTCTACCGCGGAGTGGATGGCGCGCATCCCGAAGTCGCGCATCAAGTCATTGAGGCGCAGGGGCCGCCTTGCTCCTGCGGGCTGCGCGGCTGCTGGGAAGCCATTGCCTCCGGCCCTGCCATGGCGAAGTGGATGTCATCGCATCCCGAATACCGCGGCGGCTCCGGCCTGACCGCGCGACGGATTTATGAGCACGCGATGGCCGGTGATCCGCTTGCCGCGCGCGCTGTCGAGCGCGAGACCTTCTATCTCGGCATCGGCCTCGCAAATCTCGTGAATCTGTTTGTGCCGGACGCCATCATCCTCGGTGGAAGCGTCATGAAGAGCGCCGGCGCTTTTCTGGAGGACATCCGCAACGTGATGCGGCAGGGATGCCGCTTCGTTCCACTTGACAAGGTGGAATTGAGTCTTGCCTCTCTCGGTGACGACGCCAACCTCATCGGCGCAGCGCGAGTCTGGCATCACCGCTTCGCGAAATAGGATGTGACCTTCATGGCGAGGAACCGGTTCCTGGTTGGTCTCATCCTTCTTGTGTTCTTCGTCATCTCGCTGCTCAGCAACATCCTCGGCCCCATTGTCCCGGACATCATCAGCACCTTCTCTGCCAGCATGGGCGCGGCCGGCCTTCTCGTCTTCGCCTTCTTCATCGCCTACGGTGTCATGTCCGTCCCCGCCGGCTTTCTGGTCGAGCGCTATTCAGAAAAGCCGGTCATGATCGGCGCCTTCGTCGGCGCGGCGCTCGGCTCCATCGGTTTCGCGCTTCATCCCACCTACAAGGTGGCCTTCGTCTCGCTGTTCGTCATCGGCATCGGGATGGCGATGCTTCAGGTGGCCATCAATCCGCTGCTGCGCGTCGCCGGCGGCGAACAGCACTTCGCGCTGAACGAAACCATCGCGCAGTTGCTCTTCGGCTCCGCATCCTTCGTCAGCCCCTGGATTTACTCCTACCTGGTGCTGAATCTTCCTCGGGCAGCGCAAGCGGCGAACCCACTCCTGCGCATTCTGCGGCACGTCACACCGGCCCGCATGCCCTGGGTCTCTCTGTACTGGATATTTGCCGCGGTTGCACTCGCCATGGTGGTCGTCATCGCCGTCTCGCGCTTTCCGGCGGTTGAGCACACGGCCGAGGAGCGGCCCGGCACCCTGGCCATGTACAGCAGCCTCGCGCGGCGGCCGCTTGTCTGGCTTTATTTCGTGTCGATCTTTGCCTATGTCGGCTGCGAGCAGGGAACGCGCGAATTGGATGTCGCAGTTCTTAAGCCACTATCACGGGTACGATCCGCATACCGTCGGCGCGCGGGCAGTCTCCTGGTTCTGGGGACTGATGACCTGCGGCTGCTTCGCCGGAGCACTCCTCCTCCGCATCTTTGATAGCCGCCGTGTCCTCATCGGCGCGGCAACCGGCGCGCTGGCCATGCTCTCACTCGGCCTCTTCGGCTCCGCATCTATCTCGGTCGTCGCGCTGCCGCTGATCGGCCTCTTCGCCTCGGTCATGTGGCCCATTCTGATCTCACTCGCACTCAACTCCGTCGCGGAGTACCACGGCTCCTTCACCGGCATTCTCACCACCGGCATCATGGGTGGCGCAATCGTCACCGCGATCATCGGCCGCATCGGCGATCATCTGGGGCTGCGCGCCGCGATGGCGCTGCTCTATCTCACCTTCGGCTATGTGTGGAGCGTCGGCTTCTGGTCCAGGCCGCTCATCAATAACGCGACCATACGGACGAAAGATAGGAGCGCAGAGTCGGTGTGACGTGCCCGAATGGCAGCGCGGAGTGATAGAGGAAGATCCCGCCAATCACCAGCAGCCACACCCATAGCGCGAATCGCAGCGGCCGCTTGGGAACGCTGCTGGCGATCATCGTGCCCAGTACGGCTCCCACTACGCCACCGGCCACCAGATGGGCCAGCAGCGGCCCATCCATCGCGCCCGCAAACCAGTGCGCTCCGCTGCCCAGCGACGAGGTAAAAAAGCCGAACGCAATATCCGTTCCCACCACCTGTGCCGGCGCCAGCGGCGTCAGGGCCAGCAGCGCGGCAGAGCCCAGCGCGCCCGCGCCTGCTGAGGAAAAGCCCACCTCCGCGCCCACCGGCAGCATCAGCCAGGGCAGCAGATGCGCGCGATCGCGCGGAATCGGTTGCCGCTCCACCGGCCGGAAGGAGAAGAAGATCTGCCACAGCGCGGTCAACACCAGCACCACGCCCAGCGTGCCATTCACCAGTTGCTTCGCGCCGGTATCGACGAATCTGTGTAGGACAAACGCGCCCGCCAGCACGCCCGGAACGCCGCCCACCAGCATGTAGGCCAGCGTTCGCCATGCCACCTGCTTGCGCCAGATCTGCGCCGGCAGCAGCACCAGCTTCACCGCCGCGGAGAACGTCAGCCCCACGCTCACCGCCACGCCCGCGGGCACGCCCAGCATCAGCACCAGCAGCGGCGTGGTGATGGTGCCCGCGCCGACGCCCGTGAGCGCGATGAAGACGGCGATGATGAACCCGATCAGGTATTCCACGTTCCCATCCGATTACTTTGCCGCTTCGATGTGAATGCCGCACTCCACCTTGCGCCCGCCCCAGCGGCCGGAGCGCGCATCGCCGCCCTCGAGCGGCAGCGACGTGCACGGCTCGCAGCCAATCGACGAGTATCCGCGCGCATACAACGGCAGCAGCGGAATCTCCAGTTCCTCGCACGCGTGCCATACATCGGCGGTGGTGAAGTGCGCCAGCGGGCTCAGCTTCAACACCTGCTGGCCGCTCGGAAGCGTGAACGGCGCCGACTCCTCCAGAGTGGCGCGCGTCTTCGCCTGCTCTCGTCGCAGCCCCGTGATCCACACCTTGTAGTTCGCGACTGCGCGAAACAGCGGCTCGACCTTGCGCGCCGCGCAGCAGCGATCCGGAGCGGTCTGGTACAGCAACCCCTGCTCGGCCTGCTGTTCCGCTACGGTTTGGCGGGGCAGCAGGTTGATCAGCCGCAGCTTCCACTCGCGCGCAATGCGATCGCGGTAGTCGTACGTCTCCGCAAAGTGATATCCGGTATCCAGAAACAGCACCGGCAGCTCGGGCCGCAACTTCATCGCAAGCTTCAGCAGCAGCACATCTTCTGCCTGAAAGCTGCACGTCAGGCACGCATCGTCGATACCGGGGGCATCCGTAAACGCCTGCTTGAGTTGCTCGTGCACATGCGCGAGCTTCGCATCCAATCCGGCGAAAGCGTTCATAGCACACGCTCCCCGCCCGGCTTTCGGTCGAGCACCTTCGCCCGCCGCAGACGCTCCAGCAAGTCTGCCACGGTGCTCGTCGTATCCGTAACAGTGACAAGTTCTTCCTGCGAACTGCCGATGCGGAACGAAACCGCATCCCGCTCGTATGCAACCACCACCAGCGCGCCCGCGTCGGCCAGAACACCCGGCGTGGTGGGATCGTCATCCGGTGGCCGCACGACGAACGCTCCCGCGGCCAGCAACGCGCGCTCCAGCGCATGTGCCACTGCGGCCGGCGCATGCAGGCGCAGCACAATGCCGGGATGTCCCCAGCGAGCCGCGCGCTCCAGCGCTGTCACCGGCGAATCGCTGAACGTGCTTTGCTCGCCGTGCAGGACCTCGCGGATCATACCCGCGCCGGCGGTCGCATTTGTCTCCGCATCGATCAGCACAAACGCGCCCAGTACGCGATTCTCGCTATAGCGCTCCAGCGCAATCGGCCGCCGCGTCTCAATCTCCGCCACGCCGATGCCGTTCATCTCCAGCGTCTCTGCCGGTTCGGTGCGCGAGCGATCCAGGTCAACACGTTGCCGCAACCGCACTTCCACCGGCACCGTCTGGCCGGCGTGCTTCAGCAGATAGCGCCGCGAGCCATCCAGCGCCCGCGCATCCATCCACACCAGCGATGCCGCAAATCGCCGCGCCACCGCAGCTTCTTCCCCCGCGCGCGTCAGCAGATCGCCACGGCTGATATCCAGCTCATCTGTAAGCGTGACGGTGACGGACAACGGTGCCTGCGCGATCTCCAGATCGCCGTCGTACGTGACGATCCGCTCCACTTCGGACGTTCTGCCCGAAGGCAGCACGCTCACTCGGTCGCCAACGCGGATCGTGCCGGAGGCAATCTGCCCCGCGAAGCCGCGAAATCCCTGGTGCGGACGAATCACACGCTGCACCGGCAGCCGAAACGCATCCGCGGTATGCTGCTGCGCAATCGCAGGCAGCGATTCCAGCACCTCCAGCAGGGAAGGCCCGCGGTACCAGGGTGTTTCTTCCGATGCGTGCACCACGTTCGCGCCCAGCAGCGCGCTTACCGGGATGAAGTGCAGTTCCGCCGCGTGGCCGGTCTCCGTGGCCGCATAACGAGCGAAGCTCTCAAATTCGGATCGAATGGCCGCAAAGATATCCGCGTCGTAGCCGACCAGGTCCATCTTGTTCACCGCGACAACGATGTGCCGCACCCCCAGCAGCGTTGCGATGTATGCATGCCGTCGCGACTGCGGTAGCACGCCCTTGCGCGCATCCACCAGCACGATCGCCGCATCCGCCGTAGAAGCCCCGGTTGCCATGTTGCGCGTGTACTGCTCATGTCCCGGCGTATCCGCGATGATGAACTTGCGCCGCGGCGTGGCGAAGTAGCGATAGGCCACGTCGATCGTGATGCCTTGCTCGCGTTCCGCGCGCAGCCCGTCCGTCAGCAGCGCAAAATCAAGCTGCGGTCCAGCTGCACCGTTGCCCCCGGCGGTTCCCTTATTGCGGATCGCGTTCACCTGGTCGTCGTACACGCTTTGCGTGTCGTAGAGCAGGCGTCCAATCAGCGTCGATTTCCCGTCATCGACGGATCCCGCCGTCGAGAAGCGCAGCAGGTCCTTCTCACGCTCGCGCGCCAGGAACTCCTCGATCGAGAAATCTGCTTCTGCAGCGAGTACATTCGGTTCCGTCAGCGTAGAAGCCATTTAGAAGTAGCCCTCCCGCTTCTTGATCTCCATCGAGCCTTCCTGGTCGTAATCGATCGCGCGGTTCGCGCGCTCCGATGAGCGAAACGAAAGCAGCTCCGCGATGATCTTCGGTAGCGTGTCCGCGTTGGAGCGGATCGCGCCCGTGCAGGGGCTGCAACCGAGCGAACGCAGCCGGCTCTTCACCATCTGAGGCTGCTCTCCTGCGCGCGCCACAAATGCCTGTTCTATGGGCATCAGCGCGTCGCCGCGCACATACATCGGCCGCGGCTTCGCAAAGTAGAGGTCGACAATCGGAATCTCTTCCTCGTGGATGTACTGCCACACATCCATCTCGGTCCAGTTAGAGATCGGAAAGACGCGGATGCTTTCTCCCGGATGAATGCGCGAGTTATACAGGTTCCATAACTCGGGCCGCTGGTTCTTCGGGTCCCACTGCCCGGCGCTGTCGCGGAACGAGAAAATCCGTTCCTTCGCGCGCGACTTCTCCTCATCGCGCCGCGCGCCGCCGAAGGCCGCGTCGAAGCCGTAGTGTTTCAGCGCGTCGAGCAGCGCCTGGGTCTTCAGCAATCCGCAGCAGCGCTTCGTATCCAGCACGATGGGGTTCGTCCCAGCGGCAATTGCCGGCTCGTTGCGCCACACCAGCAGCTCCGCGCCTACGGAGCGCGCCATCGCATCGCGAAACGCCAGCATCTCTTTGAACTTGAAACCGGTATCGATGTGCAGCAGCGGGAAGGGAATCGGGCCGGGGAAGAACGCCTTCTGCGCCAGCCGCAGCATCACGGAGGAGTCCTTGCCGATGGAGTAGAGCATCACCGGCCGCTCAAACTCCGACGCGACCTCCCGCAGGATATGGATGCTCTCTGCCTCCAGCAGGCGCAGATGGCTCAGGCGCGCGGGACTCGGCAGCTGCGGCGAAGTGTTCTCGGGAAGATTCTCGGTGGCCAGCATCGGTTCCTCTGTGGATGCTGATTAGCCGGGATTGCTGCCCTGAAACGACGAACACCCGTGCTAAACAGCAACGGGTGTTTTGTAGAAGAGTTTCGCGGAGCTAAGTGCGCGCGAACTGCCACCCGTGGCTTGATGGACAAGCACAACAACAGGGGCGACAGGTGCGGCGGAAAGCCATGCTGTAGAAAAGAGTACCAGAGAGCGCCGAGGAGTTACAAGGCGGCCGCGGGTGCTGGCCTCACCAAGCGGCCGGCAACCATCGCGAGGGCTCCAATGATGATGCCTGACATGATGCCCACCACAGGACCGGTAACCACCATCATCAGTCTCGGCCAGCCAGGGAGCGGCATGGACTTCATCGTCGCCGCTTCGCGCGCATGGTCGGCCATGTAGAGAGAGAAGAAGAGGATATGCGAAGCTGTGATCCAAATACTGTTTGCCACGCCCACTATCAATCCGTGGAGAAAACGGCGATGTAGGCTGTGCCGCGCAATGAGAAGCGCGGAAATTAGGAAAATAGTCACCCAGAGATAAGGCTCGATTTCCGAGGAAATGAAGAAAACGGTGCCAATTCCCATGACCAGACCAAAAAGAGACAAACAGAGGATTAAGGGCCAGTTCATCTCGTGCGGCATATGCAAGTGATGGCTTGATCCAGACATGTCTAATTCCACGCTTGTCCGTAATGGACTTCAGGATTTGCCGGAGACTATACACCTCCCTCGATGCGATCGTCACAACGTAAGCGGGCCGAGGGCAATGGCTCTGCTTTAAGGGTCTGGAATTGATCAGTAGGGGCTCCCTCTTCCGTGCTGTGACGGGCAAATCCATCTGGAAGGAGAGACTTCCGTGAGCAGTAACTTTCTTCTACGAATGCAGCAGCAAGCGACGCAAAGGCTTCCCACCTGAAACTAAGGTGAAACGCGGGCTCCGTGTAGTACACGGAGACAAAGAGCTCTTCGAGAAGCTTGGCCGGAACGACGTTTGTCCCTGCGGTTCAGGTCGAAGCTTTCAAAAGCTGCTGTATGTTGACCGGTAGGTATGACGGTGCTATGCGGCGGCATTACTCCCGGTGATCATTTTGAGGGCGGCTTTGGCCGTCCCTTTCAGTTGAATCTAGGATCAGCGGGGCTCGCCCAGCTTCCGGTCAAAGAGATCCGCCCCCAGCCGGTAAGCCGTCACCCAGTCCCGATGCAGCAGGAAATCATGGATTTCGTCCGGGAACACATGCTCCTCCACGGGCACGCCGCGCGCCCGCAGCGCATTTGCCAGCCGCACCGTCTGGGCAAACAGCACGTTCCGGTCGTCATCTCCCTGGATCAGCAGCACCGGTGACCTCCACGTGTCCAGCGAAGCCATGGGCGACGACTCCCACGCCAGCCGCGAGGCTGCCTCACGGTCCCAGTTAAATTCTGAGGACGGCTTCCAAAGATCGGTCTCCAGGCTCCAATCGTGAACGCCATGCAGGTCCACGCCTGCGGCGAACAGATCGGATGCGCGCGCCAGCGCCAGTGCCGTCAGGTAGCCGCCATAACTGCCGCCCCACGCGCCAATGCGCCTTCCGTCTACATCCGCGCGGCTCCGTAGAAAGAGCCCTGCGCCGATCACGTCGTTGAACTCGCTGGCACCGCCGGGGCCAAAGTGCAGCGCCTGCCGAAAGTCCAATCCGTAACCGATGCCGCTACGATAATTGATCGACAGCACCACATACCCGCGGTTCGCCAGGTACTGATTCATCGCGTAGGCATTTGAGTAGTAGCCCATCGGATTCCAGCCCAGCAGCATCTGCCGCCGCGATCCACCATGGAAGAACACTACCGCCGGATGCTTCGCCTTCCCGTCATGTGGCAGGAACAGCTGTCCATGAATTCGCAAGCCGTCCGCCGCGTTGAAGATCACCTGCTCGGGCATGACCAGCTTTGCTGCCGGAAAATCTGCGGGAATCGTCTGTGGCGCCAGATCGCGCGTCCCGCTCGCGTCCAGCACCGCGGCACGCGCCGGCACGTGCGCGTCCATGCGCACCATCGCGATCGCGCCCTCCGACGCAATCGCCGGTTCCGTCTCAATGCCATCGCCGCGGGTCAGCTCCTGGGGAGTACCGCCATCAGGCGTCACGCTCCACAGATGTTTGCGGTCCTCATCCAGCGGATCGCTGCCGTGCTGATTCGACGAATACACAATGCGCTTGCGGTCCGCGCTGAACGCAACGCGGTCCACCTCAAAGTCGCCCGGCGTCAGCAGCGTGGCCGTGCCGCCGCTTGCCGGCACCGCATACAGCCGCGTCCATCCGCCTCGCTCCCACGGAAAGACGATCCTGCCGTCGGCGCTCCACCACAGCTCGCTCGCGCCGCCGGTCTCATGAAAGATGCTGCCCGCGCCGCGCTCCGCATGCCACACAGCATGTCCCTCGCCGCTTTGCGCATCCGCCACGCAGATCGACCACGGCACTGGAGCCTCGCGCATCCAGCGCGCCGCATAGTCGGAGGCGAGCGGTTGCCGCACAAACGCAATCTGCTTGCTGTCGCGCGACCACGCAGGATCACTGTCCGTGTAAGTGCCCGGCGCCAGATATTCGAGCGCGTTCGTCGCAAAGCGGTAGATGCCAATAAAGCTGTGGTCGTCACGCGAGCTGACAAACGCCAGCGCGTTGCCATTGGGCGACCAGCGCAGGTCCTGCTCCTCACCCCGTCCCTGGAGAAGCTGCTGCGGCTTGGCGGCGGTGTCCTTCAGGCTGGCCGTCCAGATCTGTCCTTTTTCCAGGTACGCAATCAGATCGCCCCTGGGAGAGATCGCCGGAGCATACCCCTCGCCAATATCCCGCGGCGCGCCGCCGGTCGCAGAGATCAGCCACACCTCCTGCTTCACGCCCGGCATCAGCAGCGCGGGATTTGGCGCCGGCCGCTCCGGCCACTCAGCATCGCCGCCGCGCGTGTAGGCCAGCCACTCCCCATCCGCCGACCATGAAAGTCCGCTGATCTCCAGCCCATCATCAGCGTCATAGTGCGTGATCTGCTGCGCGTCCGCGTGCGTACCAAGTTGCGCCACCCAGATATTCCGCCTGCCCCCCGTGTCTGCGATCCACGCCACACGCGCTCCCGCCGGAGCCGCCGTCAGCGCGGAGACGAACGGCGCGCTCATCACCTGCTCCAGTGTGAATGGCGTTTCCGCCGCAGATGCGTGCAGTTGTATCGAAGAACAGACCAGGGCAGCCACAGCAACCGGCACAAAGCGCATCCATCATCCTCTCGAACAAATAAAACAGCCGCCGGAACATTATGCTCCCGGCGGCCACGTTCCTTTGTGTATAGAAACTACTTGGATTGTTTCGCGATCACCTGGCTGGAAAACTTCTTGTAGGTCGCAGCAGGTACGACCTTCTTTGTGACCAGGTCAGTCTTCTTGGCGTACGGGCGTCCATCGACAATCTTCTGCGCGTACACATCGCCAACACCGGGCAGCGCCTTCAACTGATCGAGTGTCGCGGAGTTCAAATCGACCAGGTCGGTTGCCGCGGTCGCGGAGCTGGCGTTTGCGACAGGCGTTCTGGCGGCGGTTTTCTTTGATTGCGCGTTTGCATGCGACATCAGCATGGTGGCAGCCAGGGCCACGGGCAGGCAGGCAACGCGAATCCATCGGGTGGCTCGTATCATCGGTGGTTCTCCTTTGCGCGCGGCTGGGCTTGCACAGTTCGATCGCCGCACCGGGCAGGGCTAAGATTCCGCCCGCCATCGCTTCTTGTCAAGATGTCTGTTTTTCCGCGGCCTGCTTCTGCTCCGCAGCCACAGCGGCCTCTGCCGCTTGAAAGCCGATCTTCGAGTGTGTGCCGTCGCAGAAAGGCTTTCTCGTCGACGCCCCGCAGCGGCACAAAGACACCGCAGGCTTTCCCTCCAGGTTGATCTCCGTTCCGTCCACATCGATGAGCCGGATCGGCCCCTCCACCCGCAGCGGTCCATTGGGCTTTGCCGTGATCGTCACATTTGCCTCTGCCATTTGTTTCTCCTTTTGATATTCCGATTGCTATTTCGCTTCCGAGCGCCGCGGCTTCTGCATCGGCACCACCTGCACCGTCACGTCGCGTACCTCCGCCAGGAACCGGTTGATGACCGAGCCGCGCAGCAGAATATCCATGCGCGACCGCGCCGACTGCCCGAAGACCACGTGTGAGATGCCTTCCTGCTTGGCAAAGTGGATCAGCGCATTCGACACTTTCTTGTCCTTCAGCACCACCACCTTCGCGCCCAGGTCGCGCGCCAGCCGCTGGTAGTCCTCCATGCGGTGCTTCTCTTCCAGGTTAGGATGCTCCGCCTCTTCCGGCGTCTCCACCCGCACCGCATACCAGATCGTCGATAGCCGTGAGGCAATCCTCGCTCCCGCCCGCAAGAGACGGTCCGTGCCGGTGCGCGGCGACAGGCATACCATCACCTTCTCCGGAATCGGCGCCTGCTCCAGCCCCTGCGACCGTCGATAGTCCGCGGCCTGCGAGCTCACCTCCGCCGCCGTGGTGCGTAGCGCCAGCTCGCGCAGCAGATTCAGATTGCCCTTTCGGAAGAAGTTCGCCAGCGACTGCTCGATCTTCTCCGGGGCATAAATCTTTCCCTGCTTCAGCCGTGAACGTAGCTCCTCCACCGTCAGGTCCACGTTCACGATCTCGTCGGCGCGCTTCAGCAGGCTGTCGGGAACCGTCTCGCGAATGGTTGTGTTGGCTGAGCGCGCTACGGCGTCGTTCAGCGTCTCCAGATGCTGCACGTTCACCGCGGTCATCACGTCGATGCCCGAGTCCAGCAGCTCCAGCACATCCTCGTAGCGCTTGCGGTTTTTGGAGCCCGGCACGTTCGTGTGCGCCAACTCATCCACGATGCAGACCTGAGGGCGCCGTGCCAGGATGGCCTCCAGGTCCATCTCGTGCAGCATCACCGATCGGTAGGGGATCGCGCGCTGGGGAATCAGTTCCAGGTCGCGGATCATCGCTTCAGTGTCGGCCCGTTTGTGAGGTTCCACAAAGCCGATCACCACATCGATGCCCTGCTTGCGCATCAGGTGCGCGTCTTCGAGCATCTGGTAGGTCTTGCCCACGCCGGGCGCTGCGCCAAGATAGATCTTCAGCTTCGCCGGTTCGGGCGGCAGCGCGCGGGCCTCTGGATCCGGCTGGGAGGCAGCAAGCTCCGGCAGCTCCGAATCAGGTACGGGTGACTGCGTCTCGTCGCTCATCAGCCCACCTCAATCGCGTGCCGCGTGATGCGCGTCGGCGCCAGCGGCAGCGTAAAGCTGAAGGTCGTGCCATGTCCGACGCGGCTCTCCACGGACACCTGCCCGTGCATCTGCTCGATCAGCCGCCGCACCAGCGCAAGTCCCAGCCCGGTGCCATCCGGCCCGGCGCTGCCCACCGCTCCGCGCACCTCTTCCGCCGTTCGCGCACCTTGAACAAAGCGGCCAAAGACACGCTTCAGCCGCTCCGGCTCAATGCCCACGCCCGTATCGCGCACGAAAAACTGCACCCGCTTCTTCTGCTCCTCCGCCTCCAGCACGATCGTTCCCTTTGCCGGCGTAAAGCGCAGCGCGTTCGACAGCAGGTTGTCCATCACGCTCTTCAACGCGCGCCGGTCTCCGTAAATCGGAGACAGATCGCTGAAGGCCTCAATGTGAATCTGCACATCCCGCTTGCGCGCCTCGTCCTGAAAGCGCAGCGCCGCATCGCGCAGGATGTCGATGGGCCGCAGCCGCTCCATGCGCAGCTCGCGCCTTCCCGTATCCAGCTCCGCCACATCGATCAGGTCCGCCATCAGGTCGTTCAGCCGCTCCGCCTCGTCCTGCGCGCCCTGCAGAAGGTCGTTCTGCAGCGGCCGCAGATCGCCGGCGAAACCTTTGGTCAGCGAATACAGCGCCAGCCGCAACTGCTCCAGCGGCGTGCGCAGCTTGTCTGAGGCCACGGCAATAAAGCGCGTCTTGAACCGGTCCAGGTCCTGCAGCTCGGTCACATCCTCCAGCACGCTCACCGCGCCCAGCAGCTTGCCGTCGTTGTCGCGGATCGGCGTGGTGCGCAGCCGGTAGCTGCGTTCCGCCTGCCCGATCCACATCGGCAGCAGCGCCGCTTCGCCCTCGTGCGCCACCGCCCGCTGCATGGAGACAGCATCGCGCACCGCCTTCAGAATCTTCTCGCCTCCCGGCGTGCTCGCCAGCGCCGTGCGATCCACTGCCGCATCGCGCAGCAGTTGCTCGGCAGCCGTGTTCAGCTTCAGCACCTGCCCCTTCGCGTCCGTCACAATCACCGGCTCGAAGATCGACTGCACCACGGCGTCAGAGAGCTGATGCTCCATCTGTTTCCGCCCGAAATCGGTCTCGCGCAGATCGCGTACGTGCACTGCCATGCGGTTCACATCGTTCGCGATCTTCCCCAGGCTGTCGTCCGCGCTCCAGTCCAGCCTCTGCTCCAGGGTGCCCTGTCCGATGGTCCGCATCTGTTCTGCCGCGCGACGCAGCGGGCGCAGTATGGCAATCGCGGATATGGCGGCAATGCAGATGGCCGCGGGAATCGCGATCCAGGCGACCAGCCGAATGGTCTGTGCCGGGCTGCCTTCAGCCCCGTGCAGCGCGCTCAGGGTCAGCGCCGCCAGCGCGGCGACCAGGGCCACCAGCAGCAATAATCCGGCAATCAATCGCTGATTCAGGTTCATCGTGTTGCGTCTGCCAGGGAGGAAAGCGTCTTCCCAGTGTGCCACAGCGTCCTTATGTAGCCTGATAGCGCGACAGCACATCGGCCAGCGTGACCGTGCCCTCGATCGATCCCCGGCTGGCGCGGTTCTGGATAGGCAGAATCGGCCACCGTGCCAGATGCGGCAGCGCCGAATCGAGCGGCAGATCGGGGAAGAGCAGCGGCGTCCGGTCCGGCTTCAGCACGCTCGCCATCACCGTTCCGGGCGCGCTCACCGCGGCAATGCCCGCCAGTTCGGCTCGTGTCATTGAATACCATGCATGGCCGGGCAGCTTCACCAGGAACACGTCCGCCTTCTTCGCCTCCAGCTCTGCCATGGCCGCGGTCACCGTCGCGTCTGCTTCAATCACCGGGACGGACGGCGGTCGGAGCGCATCCTCCAGGTGCAGCACCACTTCTTCGCGCTGCTCCTCCATGGACGGCAGATCCAGCCCATCCTGGTGCGTAAAAACCTCAAAGATCGCATGCGGCTGCAGGCTGCGCGAAACGATGTAACCAATCGTGTTCGCCAGGATTACCGGCAGAATAATCGAATAATTGCCGCTCACCTCCAGCACCATGAAGACGGAGGTCAGCGGCACGCGCAGGAAGGCCGCGAACAGCACCCCCATGCCCACCAGCGCGTATGCGCCAACCGTAATGTGCAGGTTGGGGAAAAACACTTTTTCGAACGTGCCGATCGAGGCGCCCAGCATCGCGCCTATAAATAAGGTCGGCGCAAACATTCCGCCCGGCGTACCGCTGGAAAAGGAGACCGTCGTCGCCAGAATTTTCAAAAACGCGAGCGCCAGCAGCGTCGTCCACAGGAATTGACCGTGCATCGCGCGGTCCATCACTTCATAGCCCGGACCCATCACCTGCGGGAAACCAAAGAAGGCGATCAGCCCCACGCACAATCCCGCCACAGGCGACTGGACGAACAACGTCCAGCGCGGCAGTTTGCGCAGTCGCGGACGCAGATAGCCGAGCGCGTGCGAAAAGATGCTCGCCGCCAGTCCGCCGATGACGCCCAGCACCGCGTACGCCAGCAGCTCGCGCGAGTCGGTGACCGTGATGGATGGAATCTGGAACATAGGCTCCGATCCCCAGAAGTGCCGCGCCACGACCACGCTTGAGATGGCAGACAGCACCACCGAACCCAGCACTGCCGCGCTCCACCGCCCGATCACCTCTTCAATCACGAACAGGATGGCCGCGATCGGCGCGTTGAATGCAGCCGCCAGTCCCGCCGCGGCGCCCACCGGCGCAAACAGCCGCAGCCGCTGCCTGCTCATCCCCATTCGGCGGCTGATCACCGAAGCCACGCCCGCGCCGATCTGCAGTGACGGGTCCTCCGGCCCCAGCGAAAAGCCGCCGCCTATCGCCAGTGCCGACGTGATGAACTTGCCGATCACCGTCTTAAACGAGATGTAGCCGTTATAGATATACAGCGCGGCCTTGGTCTGGTTCACGCCGCTGCCGCGCGCTGCCGGGAAGAAGAATTGCACCAGCGCCGCCACCACCCCGCCCATGATCACCGGCACAAAGATCAATCGCAGCAGACCGGGCTGCAACGCGGAGCCCAGGGTCAGCGTCTGAACCCAACTGATCGCGATGCGGAAGCTCACCACCAGCAGGCCGGAGATGATACCGATGAAAATCGACAGCACCAGGAAGAGCCGCTCGTCGCGCGTCGGCGCGATCTTCAGCATGTCGATCTGCGACATCTGCAGCGGCTCCACCGCCGGCATCGTCTCGGTCACAGCGTGCTCCGGCAGCTGTTGCCTCGCTGCCTCCGTCGCCTTTGTCTCTGCTGTTGTTTCAGCGCTCATCTCTTCGTTGGACTCATCGGTTCCTTGCGCTACTGGTTCACTGCGTCCGGCGAGGCGGCAATGCGCAGCAAAGCGGCATCTTCGCCGCTCGGCTCTCCGCACACGTGCTCGGTCATCTGCTCGGTGTCATAGACAAGTTGCATCGTAGACTGTTCAAGCTGCGCGTCATTGGCCAGCGCCGCCGGCGTTAGTCGCGGCCGCGCCGCCTGCCAGCGATTGCCCAGCGCCGTCATCGCCTGGTTGTTCTGTATCTGCACATTTCCGTTCTGCGGTGTATTGTTCTGGCCGGCATTTCCGTTCGCGCACGCGGTGTAGCGTTTGCGCGCCAGCTCAAACGCCCGCACCACGCGCTGCAGCCGCTCGCGCTGCGGCAGCGCGGGTGACGGATAAATCGCCATTACTGCATTCGCAACGCGCACGTTCTTTTCCGTGTTCGCGCGGTCCGCCAGCGGATGCGCCGCGCTCGCCGCATTCAGCGCCCGGCCCAGATATTCGCGGGCTGTCCGGTAGCGCCCCAGCAGGAAGGCCATCTCTCCCGTGCCTTCGAGCGCCTGCACCACCACTGGCCGCCTCTGCGCAACCTCGTGATACATGTGCAGCGCATCGGCCGGCGCATGCGCCTCGGCCAGCAGGCCGGCCACCTCCATCAGCGTTGCCGTTGTGGTGTCGTTGCCGGCCGCGATCAGCAGCTCGCCTCGGGCATCGTTGTACCGCCCCAGCGAAATCTGGTAGCGCACCATCTCCAGCCGCGCCCGCCGTCCTTCCACCGCGCCCGTGCCCTTCCACACCCCGTAGATCGCGGCGTGGTAGTGGTCGAGCGCGCTCGTCACCTGCCCCTGCCGCGCCAGCACGCGCGCTAGTTGCAGATTGATGTTTCCGTTGCCCGGCTCCTTCTCCCAAAGCGCGTTCAGGTAAACCGCCGCCTCCTGCAGACTGCGCCGCGTGCCCAGCAGCGACAGCGCGCGGGCCAGCTCTACTTCGGTTCCGGGATCATCCAGCCCGTAGCCCAACGCCGTTCGCAGGTCATACACCGCGGCGTTCGCGTTGTTGTACTTCAGCGCGTCCTCGCCGCGTCGCTTCCAGCGTGCCGCCGCATCGCTTTGATGTTGCGAATAAGACCGGAAGATCAACCAGGTCAGCAGCGCCAGGATGCAGGTCACCGCAAAAATACTGAGCAGCGCAAGCGTATCCTGTAAAACAAGGTGCCGCTTCGCCAGCCGTTCGGCGGGTGTCAACGGGGCGCTGGCTCGGAAGAAGGGGATCGTTCTCAACGCGGCTTTCCTCCATAAGCCTAACCTTCCCGGCGCAGCGGGCAAAGCGGCCACGCTGGTTCAGCGTGCATCGCATAACAAGGAGATGCAGCTCATGCAGAGACGCGACTTCCTAAAATCCGCCGCCGCCCTTGCCGCCCTCGTGGCCCTCAGTGAAGAGGCTATCGCCGCTCCGGGCGACATTCCCCGCCGCAGTCTCGGCCGCACCGGCCAGTCCGTCTCCATCATCGGCATCGGCGGCGCGCACATAGGCAAGCCAAGTCTTTCGGATCAGGAGAGCATCCGTATCGTCCGCACAGCGCTCGATTCCGGCGTCAATTTCCTCGACAACTGCTGGGATTACAACGACGGCAACAGCGAGCGCCGCATGGGCCTGGCTCTTCAGGACGGCTACCGGCAGAAAGCCTTCCTGATGACCAAGATCGACGGACGCACCCCCACCGCCGCGCCGAAGCAGCTGGAGGACTCGCTACGCCGCCTGAAGACCGACCACATCGACCTGATGCAGATCCACGAAGTCATCCGTCCCGGCGACCCCCAGCGGGCCTTCCGCCCCGGCTATATCGTCGATGTACTCAAAAAAGCGCAGAAGGACGGCAAGATCCGCTACCTCGGTTTCACCGGCCACAAGAGCCCTGAGATTCACCTCAGCATGATCGAAACCGCCGACCGCCACGGCTTCACTTTTGACACCGTGCAGATGCCTCTCAACCTGATGGACGCGCATTACGATAGCTTCGCCACCAAGGTCGTGCCCGTCGCGCGCAAGCACAACATGGGCATTCTGGGCATGAAACCCATGGGCAGCGGCGTGCTCCTCAAAAGCAATACCGCAACGCCTGTCGAGTTTCTCCACTACGCTATGAGCCTGCCCGTCTCCGTCACCATCACCGGCTGCGACTCCATGCAGGTGCTCAACCAGGCGCTCACCCTCGCTCGCAACTTCCGCCCGCTGCCGCAGGAGCAGATGACCGCCCTGCTCGCCAAGACAAGCAACGCCTCGATGGCCGGACAATACGAGAAATACAAAACTTCCAACATGTTCGACGGCACCATTCACAACCCGCAATATCTCGGATAGCCAAGCATGTCCGCCAACACCATCTCGAATCCTCGCCCGGTTGAAGAAGGCAGCGCAGTGGAGAATCTTTCCGCCGAGTTGCTCGCCAGGCAATCCACGCTCCACCACCGCCTGCAGCAGCTCGAAAGCGTCATCGTCGCCTACTCCGGCGGGGTGGATTCCGCCTACCTCGCCTACGCCGCCCATACGGTCCTCGGCAGAAACGCTCTCGCCATCATCGCCGACTCAGCATCGCTCTCCCGCCGTCACCTCCGCGAGGCCATCGCCTTTGCCGCGTCGCAGTCCATCCCGCTCGTCACCGTCAACACCGCCGAGTTGGCCAGCGAGGACTACGCGCGCAACGACGCCACCCGCTGCTTCCACTGCAAGGACGAGCTCTTCACCGTCCTCGAGCGCGAGCGCGTTGCCCGTGGCATAGCCCACGTCGTCTACGGCCTCAACGCGGATGACACCCGCGACTATCGTCCCGGCCAGCAGGCGGCTTCACAACATGCTGTACGAGCCCCACTTGCCGAAGCGGGGTTAACCAAGCAAGACGTCCGCGCCCTCGCCCGCGCCCGAGCGCTCGATGTCTGGGACAAGCCCGCCTCCGCCTGTCTCTCCTCGCGCATCGAGTACGGTCGCCGCGTCACCCCGGAAGTGCTCGCCCAGGTTGAGCAGGCCGAAGACGCGCTCTCCGCTCTCGGCCTGAGTCGCTTCCGCGTCCGCCACCACGGGGCAGTTGCGCGCATCGAAATCGCGCCGGAGGAAATGGACTCCGCCCTCAATCGCGAGCTCTTCCAACGCATCGGCGCCGCCGTCCGCGCTGCCGGCTTTCAGTACGCAGCCGTCGACTGCGACGGCTACCGCTCCGGCTCCATGAACGAAATCCTTCCGCTCTCCATCCTCAAGGGAAACGGCGGATAACAACCCCCATGCGCATCGGCTATCTCGAATGCTTCGCCGGCATCAGCGGAGACATGCTGCTCGGCGCCCTCGTCGGCGCCGGCGTCTCGCCCGAGCTCCTGGTGGACACCGCCAAATCGCTCAATCTTGGCGCGACCCTCTCCTTTGAATCCGTAGACCGCAGCGGCATCAGCGCGCGTAAGGCTCGCGTGCTCGTCAACGGCCACGAAGCCGACGCACCGTGTGGCCGTCCTCATACGCATGATCACGACCATCATCATCATGAGGGCGAACACGCGCATGATCATGCCGGCCATACGCATCAACACGGTCGCAATCTGCCGGCCATCCGCGAAATCCTGAACAACGCGCCGCTCGCCGCCCAGGCACGCGCCCTCGCACTCCGCGCCTTCGAGCTTCTCGGCCAGGCCGAAGCCGCCATCCACAATGTGCCACTTGATGAGGTACATTTTCACGAAGTCGGCGCGGTCGACGCCATCATCGATATCGCCTGCGCCGCCGTCGGCCTCGCTTCGCTCAATGTCGACCGCTGGTATTGCTCGCCCGTCAACCTTGGCGGCGGCTTCGTGGATTGCGCCCACGGCCGCTATCCCGTGCCCGCACCCGCCACCGCATCGCTCTTGCGCGGGGTCCCCACGTACAGCGAAGGGCCGGCCATGGAGCTCACCACGCCGACGGGCGCCGCGCTCCTCCGCGCCCTCCACTGCGATTTCACCCGTCCCGTCGCCGCATTCGACCAGGTCGGCTACGGCGCCGGCACGCGCAATCCCGCGCGCTTCCCCAACGTCCTGCGCACCAGCATCGGCGAATCCGTTTCCCAGATGCACGACGAGGCTATCTCGCGCGAAACCGTAGCCGTCCTCGAATGCGCCATCGACGATCTCAGCCCGCAGATCGTGGCGCACACCGCGCAGCTTGCCCTCGAACACGGCGCGCTCGATGTCACCTCCGCCCCCGTCTTCATGAAGAAGGGCCGCAACGGCACGCTGCTCACCATCCTCTGCCGCCCTGCCGACGCTCCCCGTTTTGAAGAGCTGCTCTTCCGCGAGACCTCGACGCTCGGCGTCCGCAGCCGCAGCGAGCAACGCCGAGTTCTTGATCGCGCCCACGCCGTCGTTACCACGCTCTACGGTGAGATCCGCATCAAGACCGCAACGCTCGACGGCATCAGCGTGCACGCGCAGCCCGAATACGAAGACTGCCACGCCTGCGCCGTCAACCATCGCGTTCCGCTCAAGCACGTGATGAACGAAGCCCTGCACGCCTGGCAGCAACAACAGGGCACGGTAGCGGTTACAAAAGAAAAGGCCACAATTCATGAATAGGCACGACGTCCTCGCGCTGCTCGAAGCTGTGCGCGCCGGCGCACTCGCGCCGCAATCCGCGCTGGAGCGCCTCAGCACCATGCCCTACGAAGATGCCGGCTTCGCGCGCATCGATCATCACCGCGGCCTGCGCCTCGGCATTCCGGAAGTCATCTACGCCGAAGGCAAATCGCCCGAGCAGGTCGCCGAAATCTTCGCACGCACCGCAGCCGCCGGCTCGGATGTCCTGGCCACCCGCGTCAGCCAAGCCGCATGGCAGGCCGTCTCTGCACGCGTGCCCGCCGCGCAATTCCATTCCACGGCGCGCGCCGCCACGCTGCGCCAACCCGCATCGCAGCCAACGCCCGCCGGCACCGTAGCCGTCCTCTGCGCCGGAACAAGTGATCTCCCCGTCGCCGAAGAAGCCGCCGTCACCGCCGAGTTTCTCGGCGCACCGATCCAGCGCTATTTCGATGTCGGCGTCGCCGGCCTGCATCGCCTGCTGGCGCATCACGAATCGCTGCAGCGCTGCGAGGTCGCCATCGTCTGCGCCGGCATGGAAGGCGCGCTGCCCAGCGTCGTCGGCGGTCTCGTGCCCGCGCCCGTCATCGCCGTGCCCACCAGCGTCGGCTATGGCGCAGCCTTCGGCGGCGTCGCCGCGCTACTCGGCATGCTCAACTCCTGTTCGCCAAACATCACGGTGGTCAATATAGACAACGGCTTCGGCGCCGCCGTCGTAGCCACCCTCATCGCACGCAAATCCGCGGTCGCAGCGCCAATAGATCAGCCGTCATCCCGACCGGAGCGAAACGAAGTGGAGGGATCTGCTGTTTCCAAATTTGCGCATGACAAACAAGACTAGGGTTTACGACTTCCAGAATGGAGAAGGCCCAACCCGCTCCATGTCGTAGCGCCGCATCACTGCAGCATCCGAGGGCTCTACTCTGGGATCCTGAATATCACGGAAGTACTGCTCCATCTTTCCCGCAGGGCAGAAGGCGATCAGCACCCGGCTGGGCGTCGCCCCCACCGATGAAAATGTGTGCGGCACACGGCGCGGACCCAGAACGGATTCTCCCGGATGCAGATGTAGCCTTTGTTCGCCTACCTGAAAAGCCACTTCGCCTTCCATCACATAAAACCACTCGTCCTGGTAAAGGTGCAGGTGCAGCGCAGGCCCGCCGGGCAGCAGATGCGTATGCTCCACAATGAAGAGCCCGCCGCCGGTTTCGCTGCTGGCGACTTTGACGGAAAGGGAGCTGGTGGGCATCCGGTAAGGATGGCCGAAGCGATCCTCACCATTGCCGACAACATGCAGAGCACCGGAAGTTGGCGACGCCGCAGCATAGGCGCGTGCCTGACCCACAAGAAGATCATGCAGACCGGCGGCAGGCGCGATTGCAGCCGCGGCTTTCAGAAAGGAACGGCGTTGCATAACGCCTCCGTTAGATTTGTGGGAGAGGAGGCACCACTCTAGCACGGTCGTCGGAATGCTTATTTCGCCGCCTCCAGTACCGCCACCGCATACTTCTCCAGCTCCACGCTCGAAGTACTGCCGCCCTTCAACACATCGGTCATCGCCGCAGGCAGCGTCACCTGCTTCGGCTTCGCCGAGTGATTGATTAGCACCAGCACCTGCCGTCCGTCGCCCGCGCGCTCGCATACCTCCACGCCCTCCGGCACATTCGGCACCAGCGGTGCCACACCCGCGTCCTTCATCCATCCGGCGGTCATCGCGGAAAGTGTTGCTGCGTCGGGCCAGAAGCCCACATACGTAATGCGTCCCTTACCCACCTGCCGGGTCAGTATCGCCGGCTGCTCATCCAGCCATCCCGCGCTGCCCGGGCTGGTCTTGTATTTCGCAACCACCGCTGTGGCATGATCCGTCGGCTCCAGCAGCTCCGCCCAGGCGAAGCCATGTCCCTCAAAGCCGTTATTTACCGGCGGCGTAGTCGTCACCGGCTGCTCCAGCGCGTAAAACTCCTCAACGCGTCCGCCCAGCAGCTCCTCCAGCGGCCCCGGCTGGCGATTCGGCCACAGCCCGTCGTATTCGTTCTTCATCCCGCTGCGCGGTCCCAACACCAGGTGCCCGCCCTGCTTCACATACGCAATCAAACGATCCGCCGTCGCCTGTGGCAGCACGTTGATTGCGGGCGCCACCACCAGCTTGTACTTATCGAGCTCCGCTGTCGGCGCAATCACGTCCACGCCCTGCGCATCTTCCTGCAGCGGCCGGTAGAACGACACCAGCTCCTCTACCGCATCGAACTTCGCCGAATGCCGCTGAAAGTCGATGGCCCACCGGCTGTTGAAGTCATGCAGCACCGCCACGTTTGACACCGGCGTCGTCCCGCTCAGCGCCTTGCCTGCCTTCTCAAACTCCGCGCCAACCTGCTGTACCTCCGCATACACCGGCACCGGCTTGCCATCCGGGCCCACCAGCGTGCCGTGATATTGCTCTTGTCCGTTCAGCGCACTGCGCCACTGCCAGTACTCCACCGCGTCGGCGCCGTGCCCGACCGCCTGCCATGCCATATCCCGCACCTGGCCTTTGATCAGCGGAGTGTTCGTTTTCCGCCAGTTCACAAATGCCGGCTCAGTCTCCATCACCCAGAAGTTCTTCTGCTTGTAACCGCGCGTGAGGTCGTGCGCCGCGCCCATGTTGGCCCAGTCGTAATTGTCGCCGCCGTTGTCGCCGCCCACATAGGCGTCCCACGCCGCAATATCCAGCACGCTGTGCACCACGTAGCTGTCAAAGCCGTCGAACCATCCCATCGTGTTTGTGGTGATGAACTGCCGCGGATCCGCATTCGGCCGGATCGCCGAAATCTGGTTCTCCGAATAACTCTTCCACGTGTCGCTCACGAAGTGTTTCCAATCCAGCAGCAGCGCCGGATTTTCTTCCTTCTCGTGCGCCGGAATCTCGTCGAAGTTGTCGTAGGTCTGACTCCAGTACTGCGTCGTCCACAGCGTGTTCAGCCGGTCGATGGTGCCGTACTTCTTCTTCAGCCACGCATGCCACTGCGCGCGTGCATCCGGGTCGAACGAATCCTCTCCGTACTCGTTGTCCAGTTGCCAGCCCACCACATTTGGATTGTGCCCATACCGCTTCGCCATCGTCTCCGCAATGCCGTGCGCCAGCTCGCGATATTTGGTGCTCGCAAAGGAGAACTGAGCGCGATTTCCGTGCTCGTCACGCCTGCCGTTGTCGTCCACGCGCAGCGTCTCCGGATATTTCGTCGTCAGCCACGCCGGCGGCGCAGCGGTAGGCGTGCCCAGCACAATATAGATGTGGTGCTTGGCCGCCTCCGCAATCGCGTGGTCCAGCCATCCCCATTCATAGTGACCCTCCGATGGCTCCATCGCGCTCCACGCAAACTCCGCAACGCGCGCCAGGTGGATGTGCGCCGCCTCCATCGTGTTCAGGTCGTGGTCCACCGTCGTCTCGTCCCATTGCTCCGGATACCACGCCGCGCCCACCAGCAGCGGCGGCGCGTCCTTATACTGCGTCGCCTGCGCGCCGGTATTCGTTGGAAGGAGCAACGCGCCACACAGCAGTGCAGAACCAACAGAAGCAATCCTCAGAGAGAAGGGCAGGGCAGAGCGCACCGGCATCGGCTTCCTTTCGCGAACAACGACAGCTATGTAACCGCTTACGGTCTTAGTGATACCACGGCGCCGCTGTCAAGACCATGCGTGCGCGAATACTTGTCGGCGCGACACTCTCGGCCTACGATGGAGTCCCCACCCGGAGACATTAGCCGCAATGCCAGACCCCGTGCCCGTCGAACATGATCAGAGCCCTCGCGCCGGTCTGTTCCCTGGCTCCGACGGTGTCCTCGCCGGCCGCTTCCATATCGAAGCCCGCCTCGGCGCCGGCGGTATGGGCGAGGTCTTCCGTGCGCGCGACACCACCCTCCGCCGTCTCGTCGCCATCAAGCGTACCCAGCGCGCCGCCACCGAGGCCGACCGCAAGCGCTTCCTGCACGAAGGCCAGCGCGCCTCCGCGCTTAATCATCCCGGCATCGCCGCCATCTACGACGTCTTCACCGATGGCGGCGAGGTCTACCTCGTCATGGAGTACATCGAGGGCGAAACCCTCCGCTCCCGGCTCACCCGCGCGATCTCGCCCGGCGAGTTCCGCCGCATCGCCTCCGAATCTGCCGCTGCCCTCGCCGCCGCCCACGACAAAGGAATCCTCCACCGCGACATCAAGCCGGAAAACATCATGCTCGCGAGCTCCGGCGCACATCCCGGTCAGGTCAAGCTGCTCGATTTCGGACTCGCCCAGCAGGCCACCGACGACACCGGCCTGCTCGAAACCGCCACCATGCTCACCGTTGCCGGCATGCTTTCCGGCACCCCGCAGTACATGGCGCCAGAAATCCTCAATGGCGAGCCCGCCGACCGGCGCTCCGACATATTCGCCCTCGGCGTCGTCATGTACGAGATGCTCAGCGGCCATCATCCCTTCGCCGCACCCACGCCCACCGCGATGATTGGCCAGGTCCTCCATCAGCCGCCGCGCCCGCTCGACCAGACGGTACCCGCGCCCTACGCCGCCATCGTCGCCCGCGCCCTTGCCAAGTCACCCCCCGACCGCTACCAGACCGCGCACGAGATCGTTTATGACCTCCATCACACCGATCAGGTCCGCTCGCAACCCACCATTCCAGTTCCCACCCCGGCCCAGGCGGGGCCGGCGCGCGGCAAATGGCGTATCAACAGCGGCTTGATGTGGGCCATCTTCGGAATCGCCTCCGCCGTTATCATTCCCTGGTCCAACCATTTTCTGAACAAGAGCAGCGCGCCGCCCGTGAAGACATCCTCTGCGCCCGCCGCGGTCATCGCCGGCACTCTCGCCGTCCTGCCCCCCACAGTCGCCGATGTCAAAGACACCGAACTCGCCACTTTCGGCCGAGGCCTCGCCGAGTCGCTTGCGCAGCGCCTCTCCGATCTCAGCGTCAATCACGACATCTCCGTCCTCACCGCGAGCCAGCTCCAGGACCGCAAAGCCACCACGCTCGCCGACGCCGCCCGCGAGCTCGGCGCCACCTCGGCCCTCGGCATCCGCCTCACCCGCGACGGCGACCTCATCCACGCCGCCTACACCGTCTCTCAGCCGGACAAGGCAGCCGCGCAGCCGCGCACCCTCGCCTCCGGCACCGTCACCGCGCCGGTCAGCGACATGTTCTCCATCGAAAACCAGCTCGCCACCGCCACCGCCACCGCGCTCAATATCCCGCTCCGCACCGAGGAGCAGCGCGCCCTCGCCGCCCACGGCACCACCTTCCCCGAGGCCTACCAGTACTTCCTCCAGGGCCGCGGCTATCTGCTCGAAGCCTTCACGCCAGCAACCTTCAAGAGCGCGCATACCATGTTCAAGGAAGCGCTACGAATTGACCCCAACTACGGCGCCGCCGAGGCCGGCTTGGGCGAGTCATCGCTCTACGCATTCGAGAACCTGCATCAGACAGCCGACATTGAAGAAGCGCGCAAAGCATGTAACGACGCTGTAGCGCTGGGCAATGCAGGTGCCGACGGCCACATCTGCTTGGGGCAGCTTGCGGACCAGACCGGAAAACCAGCCGAGGCTGTCACCGAGTACCAAAAAGCTCTGCAGCTTGAACCTGCAAACGATCGCGCCTCTATCGGGCTGGCCAAGTCTTACGAAAAGTTGAACCAGCCTGACAAAGCCGAAGCCGTCTATAAGCAGGCCATCGCGCTCCGACCAAGTTACTGGCGTGGATATGATCAGCTCGGTGGCTTCTACTTCCGGACGGCAGACTACGCCAAAGCCGAACAGATGTTCCGCACTGCCACAGAAAGGGATCCCCAGAGCTTTAGGTCGTACAGCAATTTGGCTGCCGCTTTAGTAGCGGCGGGAAAGGATGCGGATGCTGTCGAGGCTCTCAAGAAATCGATCGCACTACATCCCACAGCAAATGCCTTTAGCAATCTCGGAACCACTCTGTTCAAGCTTCGCCGGTTTGATCAGGCAGCCGAGCAGTTTCGACGGTCACTGCAGCTTGCTCCCGATGAATATGCTCGTTGGTCGGCACTGGGGGACGCTGAATATTATGGCGGCCATCATGCTCAGTCCATGAGCGATTACAAAAGAGGAGTCGAACTCGCAACAGAACAACTCAAAGCTTCGCCCGAAGATGCAACCATCCTGGGCGATATGGCTGGGATGTATTCCATGCTCAGGGATAAATCGAAGGCTGTCGACTTTATGAACCGGGCGCTGACCCTAGATCACACTGGTAACGAATTGATGTTCGATGCAGCGCTCCTATACAACCAGTTGCAGCAAACGGGGCCCGCACTCGAGTGGCTGGACAAGGCATTGGCGGCTGGCTATCCCAAGTCAGTCGCGACAGCGTCCCCCGCGCTAGATAACCTTCGTTCAAATCCGCGATACCAGCAACTTATGCTATCAACGCAACATCAGCCTTGATTTGTCTAGGAGAATCAATATGGGGGATGACACGAAAATCGATGTTCAGAATGGTGGAACCGTGTATCAAGGACAGCCCTTCAAGTGGAAGAATACCGGTCGCAATAAAGTGACGGCTTCAGGTCTCGCTGCCTGCTGTCCTGATGACTCGTATGATGTTCCGGCCCCGTCGGGTGGAAAAGAGGGCAGCAAAGATGCGTCTATCCTGTCAGCTGCCGTCGTAGGTCAAAGCTATCCATACACAGTCACTGACGGCGATAAGAACACGCAGCCTAAGCTGACAGTGGACAGTTCCGTGCCACGACCGAAGTAATAGAACGAACGCGCGCTTCAATCCCCCGACACCAGACGAGAGAAAGCCCATCCCGGCAACTATCAGGAGGGCTTGGGAGAAAAAATGAGTCAGACACCTTCAGATCAGATTCGTGAAATCCTGCCAGCCAGCGGGCCCGAGGAGTCCGAGCAACCCGCGGCTGTCGAGAGTGCTGCTACCGAAACTGGCATTGGCGGAAGACTGCCGCAAATGCCGCGACCAGACACCCAACCCAAACTTGTAGTCGACTCCAGTTCTTAGCAGGTCGAACAGAAGGAGAGCCCATCCCCGGCAGCGTTGGGATGGGTTCTCCTTGCAACTACGCGTCGTAGGAATAGTGATCGAAATCGACAAATTTCTTGTCATCCTGAGTGCAGCGAAGGACCTGCAGTGTCCCGCTGCACCACGCAGCACCTAGAACGACACAGTAGCCGCAAACTGCAACGTCCGAGGCGCATAGCCGGAAGCCGTCCCGGTCACCTCGCCAAAGTTCGTGCTCGTCAAACTGACACCCGGGTTTGCAAAATTCGGATGGTTCAGCGCGTTGAACGCGTCTGCCCGTAGTTGCAGGCTTAACCGCTCGCGCACGGGAATGCTGCGGGAAAGCGAAGCATCGAACGTAGTCAGCCCCGGCCCGCGGAAGGCGTTCTTCGGTGTGTTTCCGTAAGCCGCTGTCGTCGGCTGCACAAACGCGCTCGTGTCAAACCAGTGCTTTGAGGCTCCGATAGATCCCAGCTTGTGGAACGGGTTCACCTGGTCCGGCACCTGCGTGTTGCCCGGCGCATTCAGGCTGTTCGCGCTAGCCGTCAGGAAGAGGGGTGTGCCAGTATCGGCAGCCCATATGGCGCTCGCCTGCCATCCGCCCAGCACGGCCCCGCCCACTCCGTTTTGCAGCCATGGCTTGTCTTTGCCGAACGGCAGTTGGTAAATCACGCTCTGGCTATATGTCACCCTGCGGTCCCAGTTCAGCGGCGCATAGTCACGCCGTGGATCGAGATAGAAGTTAAAGCTCGCCAGTCCCGTGGTCGACGAGATATAGCCCATCGCCTTCTGGAACGCCAGCCCGCTCGTCCAGCTCAGCCCGTTCTGGAAGCGCCGCGTCGCCTTCACCTGCAGCCCGTTGTAGTTGCTGTTCGTGCCCCACGCCATGATGTTGGTGGTCGCCGTCCGGCCAAACGTCGCATATTCCGGCTGGCCATTTTTGCCCGCGCCCGGCACGACTCCCGCGTTGATGTTGTAATACGCCGGAACGTGCCTGCCTTGGTTACCAACGTAGGCAAAGTCCGCCACCCAGCCGCGGCCAAGGTCCTGCTGCAGCGCCACGTTCCAGCTCATCACGTATGGATCCTTGTAATTCGGGTTCACCACGTTCCATGCAGAAGAGACGGGAGCATTCGTAATAATCCCGTTCGCCGGAATCGCCGGTACTGGCGCCGCTGGAAATCCATTCTCCAGTGTCGCAATCGAACCGTCGGTGCGCACCGCGGGCAGATAGCTGCTGGGCGAGTTGAACGAAACATTCTGCCGCACCGGATAGTTGAACGCGTAGTTGTTGTCCTGGAACGGCGTGTGGCTGATGCCGAATCCGGCCCGCACCACCGTGCGCGAGCTCGCACGATACGCCGCTCCTACCCGCGGCTCAAAGTTCGCCCAGCGCACCGGCAATCCCAGATCGCTCGGCACCGCGCCATAGCCGGAAACGTGCAGCGTGTTGTCCGCCGGGCTGTACTGCGAAAATCCGCCCTTCCGGTCCGGGTTCGCCGGCGGATAGAACTCCCAGCGCAGGCCATAGGTCAGGGTCAACTTATGTGTCATCTGCCAGGTATCCTGCGCATAGGCGAAGAACAGCGACTGCCGCCACGACCCGGATCCCACGTTCACATCGCGTCCCACCGTGTTCGGTACGTCGAGCAGGAAACTGGCAAAATCATTGCCGAAGCTTGTCTTCTGATTCGGGGCATTCAGGCCCGTCTGTCCTTCCGCATATTCGAAGATGCCGCGCGGCGAGAAGGTCTGCCCTTGCGTCAGGTTGTCGCGCACGCGACGGAATTCAAATCCCACCTTCAGCGAGTGATTGCCCAGGATGTAGTTCCAGTTATTCGCCGCGTCAATGTTGCTCTCGCCGCGATCCCACGGAATGCTCGCGCTGTAGCCCACCAGCGGGCTCGCACCCGTCAGCGAGGCGCCCGCGTACCCCGGAATGCTGATGCCCGCCAGCCCGCTCGTAAACGCGCTCACGTTCACGCCGGGGATCCCGATCGCCGTGGATGCATTCGTGCCATAGTCTGTCTGCCGCGCATTGTTCCGGTAATGGTTCACACCTACGCGCACCCCGGTCAAAAGGCGAGGCGAAAATACATGCGTGTATTCACCCGCGGTGTTATAGGTCGTGTTTGTTCCCGTGCCCTGAAAACCACCGCCAATCGGTCCACCCGCCGCGCCGAAGAACGGCTGCTGGAAGGTAGTCACGCGCTGCCAGCTGTAGCGATAGGTCAGGTGATCTTCCGCGCGCAGCCTCTGATCCAACTTCACATCGAATTGCGTCGAGTCCTGATCGAATCCCAGGTTCTGCTGGTAATTGTTCGCTGTGCCGGCGCCGGGAACGTTTGGCAGCGGCACCAGATTCAGAATTGCCGTCGCGACCGGGCTGAATCGCGTCGGCGAAATTTGATTATTCAGAAACGGCTGCCGCCCCGTTCCATCTGGGTTTCCGGTGGACGGATCATAGACAGTCGTCGGGCTCGCGCTCAGGTCGCCGGCCCGAAATGCCACCGTCGGCACCGTAGTCTGCTGGAACTGGCTCTGGTGGTTGTTGTAGCGCAGGAAGTCGCCGAAAAAGAAGGTGCGGTCCTTGAAGATAGGTCCGCCGATCGTCGCGCCGTAGTAGTTGTTTGTGAAGCGCGGGAATTTTCCCGTGTTGTTGAAGTAGCTGCGCGCGCTGGTCGTGCTCACTTCGTTAAATTCGTACGCCGAGCCATGGAACTGGTTGGTGCCCGACTTCAGCACGACGTTGGTTACCGCGCCCGCCGCGCGTCCAAATTCCGGCGCGTAATTGCTTGTCTCCACGTCCACGGTCTGGATTGCAGCCGCGGGCGGGATATACACCTGCAGCAGTCCGGTGCGCTCGTTGTCGTCGATGCCTTCCAGTTGCAGGTTGTTGGCCAGCTCCGCCTGCCCATTCACCTGGAACGATTGCGAGTTCTGCGCGTCGAAGAAGCTTGAATGGTCGTAGATAGGCGCGCTCACTCCTGGCACCAGCGATTCCAGTGCCTGGAAGTTGCGGCTGTTACCCACCGGCAGATCGTTTACCTGTTTCGTCTCGATCTGCGCGCTCACATCCGCGCGGTCGGTCTGCAGCGCCGGCGCCAGGTCGGTCACTGTCACAGTCTCTGATGCGTTCCCCGTCTTCAATTGGACATCGGTGCGGTTGGTCGTGTTCACGGTCGCGGCAACGCCTTGTGTTTCCGAGCCCGCAAACCCCTGGTCCGTCACCTTCAGCGAATACACTCCGGGCGGCAGCAGCGTGAATTCATAGTTGCCGCTGTCATTGGTCAGCCCCGTGTATGTCTGGCCGGTGCTTGTATTTGTAATAATTACCGTTGCATGTCCCAGGGCCGCCCCGGTCGTGTCCGTCACTGTGCCCACCAGCGTCGCCGTGGTCGCCTGCGCCCACGCTTTCGTGCCGCTGGTCCCCCCGCACATCACGCCTGCCGCCAGCACGAGCAAACCGGCTACCCGCCGTATCTTTGGTACCTGCATTGTCTGCCTCCCTCAAGAAACTTCTGACCCGCCATTCGGCGTATCTATGCCGCTTCGAAAGCGGTCTGGCCGCCGCACAGCCATCGGACGCAGCTCTTCCCTAAATAGCTGCGTCCGGCAGAAAAGAGTGTTACGACGGGATGGAATCGGCTTCTTCCTCACCGAACCGCACCCTATACGTCAAGAACTTGTCGCGTCAAATAGCCTGACACGCAGCTCGAAGAGTCTACGGCCCCATCACGCTCAAAGCTGCCCTGAAATGGGGCCAAATGTTCCGGGCAAAATGGAGTGCGAACGTGCACTGTCTTCGGTGCACATATATGACACGACTTGTCATATATGAGAATTCCACGGCGAGTCCCTCCGGTGCACTTCCGGCTGAAGAAACGCTTCTTCCACCGCTCCATCGCCTTTGCACCGCACCCGGATCAATCCCAAAACACTGCGAAAGCGCCGCTTGTCTCCGCCCATTTCTAACACCCGAATGCGTCGCCTGTGGCAGCATAGGGAGCGTGGCGCTCGAACCTATCGTCAATCAGCGGCTCTATCAGCAGGTCGCCGACAGCATCCGCAAACAGATCCAAAGCGGCGCCATGCCCCCCGGCTCACGCCTGCCGTCGGAGAAGCTTCTGGCGCAGCAACTCGGCGTCAGCCGCCCCACCGTGCGTGAGGCCATGATCGCGCTCGAGATTGCTGGCCTGGTCGAGATCCGCACCGGCTCAGGCTCCTATGTGCGCCATCGCGACACCATCGCGGCGCCCTCGGTCGACACCGGCCCCGGCCCCATTGAGCTGCTCAATGCCCGCATCCTTATCGAAGGCGAAATTGCCGCGGAAGCCGCGCAGCGCGCCACTTCCGATGACCTGCAGGCGATTGCCGAAACCCTGCGCGAAATGGAGTCAATCATCTCCCGCGGCGAGCACAGCCGTAGCGCCGACCAGAACTTTCATGTCGCCATCGCGCGCGCCTCGGGCAACGATGTGCTGGCGTCGATCGTCGGCGAGCTGTGGGCCGGCATGTTGTCGCCCCTCTTCCATCAATTCAGTGAGCACACGCGCCTCGTCCGCCGGCAGGACGCCGCGCTCCACGAGCATCGCGCCATCTACGCCGCGCTCCGGACGCACGACGCGCTGGGGGCGCGCGCCGCCATGCGCCATCACCTGATGCAGGTCCAGGCCGTCCTCTCCGACGCCGAGCTCTCGAAAGACTAAGCCAATGCATCCAACCACAGGTCGAAGCGCCAAACACCGCAAGCGCCCTGCGATTTGCGCCGAAAACGCCCTAAGGGAGGCGGGTCTGGCCGTATATTTACAGTACAATTTTCAGGTTACCCGCAAAATAAATTGTCATATATGACAAATACATCCAGGTCTGCCGGATGGAAAAAGCGGTTGAACGTCGCCTAAACCGTCAGGTTGTCAGGCAGATTTTGCTTATCACCGTCATCTAAGGTTGCAGGATTGTCTCTTCTCCATCCAGACCGACTCTTTCCTTCCGATCCGGAAACCCGGGCCATCGCGAGACGAATCTTTTCGGAAATCCGCGACCTGCCCATTCTGAGCCCGCATGGGCACACAGATCCGCAGTGGTTCGCGGAGGACACCGCTTTCCCCGACCCGACCGGACTGTTTCTGCTGCCGGACCACTACATACTCCGCATGCTTTATAGCCAGGGAATTGGGATGGAGGTCCTGCGCGAAGGAGCCGACGCAAAAAACGCACGTGATGTGTGGCGGCTGTTTGCTGCGAACTACCATCTCTTTCGCGGAACGCCGACGCGCCTTTGGCTCGACTATGCGTTTCAGGAGCTTTTCGGCCTTGACGTCCGGCTGAGCAGGGACACCGCCGATCTTTACTGGGAGACGATCTCAAACCAGCTTGCCGCAGAAGCCTTCCGGCCGCGCGCGCTTTACGACCGCTTTCGTATGGAGGTGATCGCGACGACGGACAGTGCGCTCGACAGCCTGGATGCGCACGCGGCTATTCGCAGCTCCGGTTGGAAGGGGCGAGTGATCCCGACCTTCCGGCCCGATGCAGTGGTTGATCCGGAATTCGTCGGCTTCCGCGCAAATCTCAAGAAGCTGGCCGCGATCACGGGCGAGGACACCGACAGTTGGAGGGGCTACCTGGCGGCGCTCGTCGCGCGAAGACGGTTTTTCAAGGAGCAGGGCGCGACCGCAACCGATCATGGTCATCCCACAGCGGCGACGGTGAACCTGTCACGAAGCGAAGTGGAAGCACTCTTCATTCGTGTCACAAGGATGGAGGAAGTAAAGCCTGCGGATGCGGAGCTCTTCAGGGCGCAAATGCTGAGCGAAATGGCGCGCATGAGCGTGGAAGACGGGCTGGTGATGCAACTGCACGTGGGCAGCTTCCGCAACTACAACCCGGTACTGTTCGCGAAGTGGGGACGCGACCAGGGCGCGGACATTCCGACACCCACCGACTACGTACACAAGCTGCATCCGCTGCTGGCGCGCTACGGCAACGCGCCGGACTTCCGGCTGATCCTGTTCACGCTGGATGAATCCACCTTCAGCCGTGAACTGGCGCCGCTCGCAGGACATTATCCGTCGGTCATTCTGGGGCCGCCGTGGTGGTTTCTCGACAGCCCGGAGGGAATGCTGCGTTTTCGCCAACACGTCACCGAGACTGCGGGTTTTTACAACACCGCCGGCTTCAACGACGACACGCGCGCGTTTCTCTCCATCCCCGGCCGGCACGACGTAGCACGTCGCATGGACGCAGCCTATCTCGCAACGTTAGTGGCCGATCACCGGCTGGAAGAAGATGAGGCGATCGAGGTGGCGCGGGATCTGACCGGGCCTCTAGTGCGGCGAGCTTACAAGCTCAACCCTCCGAACACTGACGGCAATTCGTAGCTAGCTATCTACTTAGAAAAAGGCCTTCACCCCGTTCGCAACATCGGAGTGAAGGCTCCGTTCATCAGTCCCTTTCGCTTACATCACTGAGCCGGGTTCCCCGCCGATTGATACGGAAGGTTATAAGCCGTGACGGCGCTTCCTCCAGCAGCCATTCGTTAAGCAGCCACTCGCTCGCGATGGGCACGTGTACTGCTCCAATCTGTCATGCCGACAACGGAAGCCTCAGCCAGCGAATTAGCTTCGAAGATTTTGGCGGCCCCGGTTCCTCGAAACCCGAAGATCGCGGGAAGCAGCCACGAGGCAGAAGCGAATACTGAGTCCATTTTGCCGTGCGTCTCAAACGGGATGAGCGGCTTGAGTCCAAAACGATAATCCGTGAGCAGCGATTGCGCCAGGATGAAGCCGCTGGTGGCGAATGCGGCTTGCGCGGCACGTTTGTTGGAACGCCTGCAGAAGAGACCAAGGCTGAAGAAGAAAGCCGCGTGCGCGTAATCGATCACGCCGTGCGTGGCCGGGCTGATGACTTTCGGAAGCTTCGTTTCCAGCGCGCCGATTCCATAGGTGAGAGCAGACATTGGCAGGTTCCCCTTTTCCGGATGGATGAGCACGGGCAAGCTGACGTTGTCCGATACGTGCGCCTATGTTTCGTCTGGTGAAGGCATGCGCGGATCGCTGACCTCGCTTGAGTAAGATGGCAGCATGCGTGTGTTGCGTTCGTAATGAGCGCCGAAATCAGGTCGGACAAAGGATTCGCGAGTGAATGAAGCGGCTGGTGGTGCAAAGGAAGGTCCCGCATTATTCGATTTGAGCGGCAGGCGCGCGGTGGTGCTGGGCGGAACGACCGGCATCGGGCGCGCGTTGAGCGTCGGGCTGGCGGCAGCGGGCGCGGATGTTGTCGCCGCAGGCAGGCGCATGGAACCCCTGGAAGAGACGGCTGCGGCCATAGAGGCGCTGGGGAGGCGCACGCTGCGCCAGACGGCCGACGTGAGCGATCGTGCGAACCTCATTGCTCTGCGGGATCGTGTCGCGCGCGAGCTGGGTCCCGTGGACATATTGGTGAACTGCGCGGGGCGGATCCGGCGGGTGCCGGCGCTTGAGATTGAAGAGAGCGAATGGAACGCGACGCTCGATACGAACCTGACCGGCACGTTGCGCGGCTGCCAGGTATTTGCGCCCGCCATGCTGGAGCGCGGCGCGGGGCGGATCATCAACATTGCATCGCTGAATACCTTTGTGTCCTTCCACGAAGTCGCGCCCTATGCGGCCAGCAAAGCCGGCGTGGCAGCGTTGACGCGATCGCTGGCCGTGGAATGGTCGCGCCGCGGCGTGCTGGTAAATGCAATCGCGCCGGGGGTCTTTCGCACTGCGCTGAATCAGCAACTGCTGGACTCGACACCGCGCGGACAGGAGCTGCTGATGCGCACGCCGCAGGGGCGGTTTGGGCGTGTGGACGAAGTAGTTGGCGCGGCGGTGTTTCTAGCTTCCGATGCTGCTTCGTACGTCACCGGCGTAGTGTTGCCGGTGGATGGCGGCTTTCTGGCTTCGGGTGTGAATCAGTAGAGCTCAATCCCCGACGATCTGCTTCGGGCCTGGCTTGAGCCAGCGCTGCCAGAGCGGCGCTCCCCACGTGGTGATGGCGAGCAGCGTACCGAAGAGCACAACGACGTCGATGCTTTCGCGACCCTGTTTGGACCAGTAGGCCATTGCGTCCAGGTTCAGCCAGAGCGCGAATTCATCCAGCGTGAGCGCGGCGCCTACGCCGTAGCCGATTGCGAGCAGGCGGCTGAGGAAGATGGAGCCGGGCGTGCTCTTAGTGCCGGCTTCGGCGAGTGTCGCGTGGCCAGTGATGAGCAGCAGCAGGATGCCCCAGACCAGATGGTGAATGTGGCGGCCGCCCATTTCTACGTAGCCGAAGGGGCCGATGTGATGGGTGATCGACGCGACCAGCAGACGCACGAAAAGGAAAGTAATGAAGAAGCTGACTGAGGCCAGGAAGAGCCGGCGATGCGGGCGGTCTGGAATCTGCTGATGGATGAAGTGGCCGAGCCGCGTGAGATGCAGAAGAAGCAGCAGAACGGCGGCGATGATGACGGCGAAGAGGAGGAGTATCCACGCTCCGGCAATGTGCATGGCTCTGGATTATCCGGTGATCGCGGCTTGGAAGCAATCACTTCTACGTGTACTCCCGCCCGCGCTTCCCGGGGTTCTCCATCGCTCGCGGCGGCTCCCATAGACTAGTCAGCATGGCAACGCCGACAATCCGGACCCGGGAACAGGCGAAGCACAAAACGCCGCGCCGTGAGAAGGCGAAGCAATTCTGGCAGCGCGTGACCGAGGGTCTGGAGCTCAACCAGCTGTGGTCACAGTTTCGCAAGGACGCCAATTCAAGCTACCGGCTGTATTCGCAGGAGGTCGATCGCACCCGAACAGAAGGTGTTTCTCGCCGCCATCATTTCTTTTACGTTGTCAGGCAATTCTTCTGGGCGATCATCGAAAAGCTGACGCCTGCCCGCCGCGTCCTGCTGCTGATAGCGCTGGTGCTCATCTTCGTGCCGGGCGGAGAATGGACCCTAACCACCCACACCTCTCAGGTGAAGGTCTTCGCGCTCGATACTCACTTCTACGGCGGTCTGCTGATGTTTGTTCTGCTGATCCTGGAGGTCGGCGACCGCGTGGTGATGAAGCGCGACCTGCAGATTGCGAAGGAAATTCAAGCGTGGCTTCTGCCGTCTGCGCCCCCGGTGGTGCCGGGCATAGAGATTGCGTTCGCCACGCGTCCGGCGAACACCGTGGCCGGCGACTACTACGATGTGTTTGCCCGCTCTGCGATTGATCCGGACGGATCCACATTCCTGATAGCGATCGCCGATGTCGCCGGAAAGAGCATTCCAGCGGCCATGCTGATGGCGACCTTCCAGGCGAGCCTGAAAACGCTCAGCAGCACTCCCGGTCCATTGACGGAGCTGGTTACGAGGATGAACCGCTACGCCTGCACCAATAGCCAGCGCGGCCGTCGCTTCACAACTGCATTCATTGCGGAATACGAACCGTTGTCGCGTCGGCTCACATATGTGAACGCGGGACACAACAATCCCATTCTGCGCCGGCAATCCGGAGCGATCGAGCGGCTGGATGCGGGCGGCATGCCGCTTGGCGTGCTCGATGATGCGGTCTATGGGTCGGGCGAATGCTGGTTAGAACGCGGAGACTGGCTCGCGATCTTCACCGACGGTGTGGTCGAAGCGGAGAATACGCAACAGCAGGAGTATGGAGAGTCGCGCCTGATCACGATGCTGCACTCCGGCGTGATGACTAAGCCCGCGATGCTGCTGGACAGCATCCTGGCCGATCTTGACCGCTTTGTCGGCAACGCTCCACAGCATGACGATGTGACCTGCGTGCTGATGCGCGCTGTGTGAACTCTGCTTCAGCCCTGCTCGAACATGCGGCGGATGCCGCGGATGGCCTGCCGGGTGCGCTCTTCGTTTTCGATCAGGGAAAAGCGGACGTAGCCGTCGCCGTGATCGCCGAAGCCGATGCCGGGACTGACGGCAGTTTTGGCGTCACGCAGCAGCTTCTTCGCAAATTCCAGTGAGCCGAGCGCACGATACGCCTCAGGAATGCGCGCCCATACGAACATGGTGGCCTTGGGATTTTCGACTGGCCAGCCGATGTGATTCAGGCCGCGTACCAGCGCGTCGCGTCGCTTGCGATAGTTGTCGCAGATTTGCGCAACGCACTCCTGCGGACCTTCGAGCGCCTGGATGGAGGCGACCTGAATCGGCGTGAAGGTGCCATAGTCGAAGTAGCTCTTGATGCGGGTGAGCGCGCCGACCAGCTCGCGGTTGCCCACCATGAAGCCTACGCGCCATCCGGGCATGTTGTAGCTCTTCGAAAGCGTGAAGAATTCAACCGCGATCTCTTTCGCGCCGGGAATCTCCATGACCGACGGAGCGCGATAGCCGTCGAAGACGAGATCGGCGTAGGCGAAATCGTGGAGGAGATAGATCTGCTCCGCGCGGCAGAAGGCAACGACGCGCTCAAAAAACTCACGCGTGACGACCTGCGCCGTGGGGTTCGCCGGGAAGTTGAGCAGCAGCATCTTCGGTCGCGGCTGCATCGATGACAGTTCATGTTGCAGCCGATCGAGAAAGCCGGAGGGATCGTTCATCTCCACCGAGACGACCTGCGCGCCGGCGATCGTGGGTCCGTAGATGTGAATGGGATAACTGGGATTTGGGACTAAGATCGCGTCCTGATCATCGAGCGTCGCGAGACAAAGGTGGGCGATGCCTTCCTTTGAGCCGATGGTGACGATGGCTTCGGAGTTGGGGTCGAGCTCGATCGAGTAGCGGCGTTGATACCAGTCGCAGATCGCCTTACGCAGACGAGGAATGCCCTTCGAGAGCGAGTAGCGGTGCGTAGAATCGCGCGCGGCGGCTTCGATGAGCTTGGCGACGATGTGCGGCGGCGTCGCGCCGTCCGGGTTGCCCATGCCGAAGTCGATGATGTCTTCGCCTCGGCGACGCGCCTCGGCCTTCATCTCCCCAGTCGTGTTGAAGACGTAGGGCGGCAGCGAGGCAAGGCGGCGAAAGGTTTCCAAGAGAGTCTCCTGCGTCCTATTGTGCACGACGCCGTGTTCGAGCCGATGCTGCATATTTCGGAAGCATCAGGCTTAGAATCGGAGTAGGGAGCGCGTGTGGCAACAGGTGCGATACAGGCCAGCGTAACGAGCAGCGGCGAGCGCGCCGCGGGCGGAGTCTGGTTAGAGCGGTATGCCTGGGCTGTAGTGGTCTACAGCGTGCTGGTGGTGCTGTGGGGAGTAGTGGTGCGCGCCACCGGCTCGGGCGCCGGCTGCGGCGATCACTGGCCGCTGTGCAACGGGCAGGTGATCCCGATCCATCCCAAACTCGCGACGGTGATCGAGTACACGCACCGCATGATGAGCGGGCCATCGGAAGTGCCGCTGATCATTCTGCTGCTGGTGTGGGTCTTTCGCAGAACGGCGCGGCATCACCTGGCGCGGAGCTTCGCCGTTGCCGGGCTGGTGCTCACTTTCACGGAAGGGCTGCTAGGTGCGCTGCTGGTCAAGCTTGGATTGACGGCGACCAGCACCTCTCCGCTGCGCCCCCCGATGCTGGCGCTGCATCTTTCGAACACGCTGCTGCTGCTGGGATCGTTGGCGCTGACAGCGCATTTTCTCGGCAGACAGACCGCGGTGCTGCGGGGAGGGGTTCGTTTTGAGCACAAGACGCCGGCAATCCTCGGCGTGGTGGCGGCCATGGCGATCGGCATCACCGGATCGCTGGCTGCGCTCGGCGACACGCTGTTTCCTGCTACTTCGCTGCGAGCCGCCTTCGCGGCGGATTTTTCTTCTTCCTCGGAATGGCTCATACGGCTGCGCATCCTGCATCCGGCCAGCGCGGTGCTTGCGGGAGCGTTCATCCTGTGGCTGCTGTGGCGTTCCGTCCTTGCGGCGCCGCGTGGTGCGCATCGCAAACTGGGGCTGTGGCTGGCTGGCCTCGTGGCGTTGCAGTTTCTGCTTGGCGTGCTGGATGTGCTGCTGCGCGCGCCGGTGTGGATGCAGGTGCTGCACCTGGCAGGCGCGGATGCCTTCTGGTGCGTACTGGTTGTGCTGACTGCAGTGGTGACGGTGACAGCGGCAGACGAATCTGCATCCAATATCGCGTAGCAGCACGCAATCGAAGAGGTCTGTGCCAGGTGATCCGGAACAAATCAAGGTGTAGGATGAGCGCGTTGGGAATCGTTTGCCTGAACACGTTGTGAAATGACCAGTTGGAGGGCTCGATGGAGGTAACGCGACGGCGGTTGCTGGCGGGGCTGGCAACGGCGAGTGCGGCGAGTATGTGCTCGCCGCTGTTGCAGAAGGCGGCGGCGGAGATTGCCGGGCCGGGACGGTTGTACCCGCCGATGGATCTGTCGCTCTTCGATACGCCCCTGGATCGCGGCGCATGGAGGCTGCAGGTCGGCTATGCGGCGATTACCTGGGGCAGCAATATTCCACAGGCGATCGAGCAGATCTCCGCGGCGGGATATCCGGGAATCCAGTTGCTGGGAAATGTGCTGAAGGCGCATCCCGATCCCAGGACAGTGAAGGACGCATTGGCAGAGCACAAGCTGACCTTTGTGGCGCTGTCAAGCGGAGGCACGCAGCTTGATCCGGCGAAAGAGAAAGAGATGCTGGAAGAGCACACCCAGCATGCAAAGTATCTGCATGATGCCGGCGGGAAGTATCTGCAGGTGATTGGCGCGAACGATCCGAAGGGCGCGCCGCCACAGTGGACCGCGGCGGATTACAAGCGGCAGGGCTATCTGCTGACCGAGGTGGGCAAGCGCGCCGCGGAGTACGGCATCCAGACCGGCTTTCACAATCACATGAACACCATCGGGCAGACTCCGGAGGCGACAGACGCGATCATGGACGCTGCCGATCCGAAGTACGTGAAGCTGGAGCTCGACGTAGCGCATTATCTGCAGGGTGGCGGCGATCCGGCGGCCGCGGTACGCAAGTACAAGGGACGGCTGCTGTTCATGCACTTGAAAGACGCCAAGCCTTATAGTACTCATAGCGGTTACGAATTCGCCGAGCTGGGACAGGGACGTGTGAACTTCAAGGCGCTCCTGGCTGCGCTCCAGGAGACACGCTTCCGCGGCTGGGGAATCGTGGAATTGGATGGAGAGCGGCCGGGTTCGACACGCACACCGGAGGAGAGCGCGCGGATGAGCAAGCAGTATCTCGAGTCGCTGGGGGTGCGGGTATGAGCGCGTGCCCGTTCCGGCTGGCGGTGATCAACGACGAGATCACGCAGGATTTTGAAAAGGCGTGCTCGATTGCAGCGAACGATTTCGGACTGAGCTGGATCGAGCTGCGCGGGATGTGGAACAAGAACATCACCGAGTTGAACGCGAAGGAAGTGGAGGACGCGCGCAAGATACTGGAGGAGCACCGGCTGCGCGTCACCGACATTGCGAGTCCGCTCTTCAAGACGGACTGGCCGGGCGCGCCGTTGTCAAAGCAAAGCGAAAAGCGCGACCAGTTTCACGCGGACTTCGACATGACCGCGCAGGACAAGCTGCTGGAGCGGTGCATCGCGCTGGCCAAGGCGTTTCAGACGGACCGCATCCGCTGTTTCGATTTCTGGCGGCTGGACGACCAGAAGCCGTATCGGGCGGCGATGGATCAGAAGCTGCGCGAAGCGGCGACGAGGTGCGAGAAGGAAGGTCTGATCCTGCTGCTTGAGAACGAAATGAGCTGCAACACGGCAACGGGAGCGGAGTCGAAAAGAACGCTCGCTGCGGTTACGAATAAGAACTTCATGCTGAATTGGGATCCCGGGAATGCGGCGGCGGCGGGGGAGTACCCGTACAGCAAAGGTTTCGATCTGCTGCCGAAGGCGCGCATCGGCCACTGCCACGCGAAGGATGTAGTCGAGAAGCCGGGCGGCAAACATGAGTGGGCTCCGGTGAACGATCCGAACGGCGTGGTGGGATGGCCGGGACAGATTCGTGCCTTCCTGAAAATGAAGTACCACTATGCGATCAGCCTGGAGACGCACTGGCGTGGCGCAGGCACGCCGGAAGCTTCGACACGCGCGAGCATGGCAGGTTTGAAGAAGGTGCTGGCGGGCGCAGGCATGCAATGCTGACGGCTCAATCGTCCGAGGCAATTGCGTCTGCGGCACTAGAGTTGAGTTAAGTTCGCTCCGTTGTCGCTCATGATGAGACTCATGGATGGGCGGACACTCAGAATGACATTGGGAAAGGAATAAGGATGACGACACGGCGGGAGTTTCTAGGTCAGGCTGGTATGGGACTTGCATTGGCGGCAGCGTTGCCTACGGCGCGTGCGCTGGGTGCGAATGATCGCATTCGCATTGGGCTGATCGGCGCGGGCGATCGCGGCATGGAGGATTTGAAGACCGCGCTGGCGCAGCCGAATGTCGAGTGCGTGGCCATTGCCGACATTTACAGCCGGCGGCGCGACATGGCGAAACAGGTGGTGCCGAACGCAACCATCTATGACGATCCGATGAAGCTGCTGGAGAGCAAGGACGTCGATGCGGTGATCAATGCGACGCCGCTTCATTTGCACAAAAAATACTTTCTGGCGACGCTCGCAGCGGGCAAAGACCTCTATTCCGAAAAGACGATGACCTGGGATATTCCGGAAGCCGTGGAGTGCCGGAAGGCGGCTGCCGCGTCGAAGCAGGTAGTGCAGATCGGGCTGCAGCATGAGAGCTCCGGCGAGTTGAAGGATGCGCTGCGTTGGGTGAAGGACGGCAGGGTAGGCAAAGTGTGCAGCGTGGATGCGTGGATGAGCCGCAACACGCTGGTTGGCAAAGGACAGTGGGTGCGGCCCGTACCTTCCGATTGCGATCCCGATCACGTGAACTGGAAGGTGTTTCTGGACGGGCGAAAGGAGCCAAAGTTTGATGGATTTAAGTACATCAACTGGCGGCTATTCTGGGAATTTTCCGGCGGTAACAATGCAGAGAATATGGTGCACCAGATTGCATGGATCATCTCGGCGCTGGATCTGGATGTGCCGAAGGCCGCAGTGATGACGGGTGGCATTTTTTCCGAGAAGGACCGTCGGCAGGTGCCGGACACAATCTTGGTGTCGCTCGAATATCCAGACATGCTGGTGAATTGGCAGTCCACCTTCAGTAACAGCCGCTATGGATTGGGCGAGCATATTCTTGGTGACAAGGGAACGATCGAGCACGTGTCCGGGTCCACCGACATGGTGACCGGCAGATCGAAATCGTCGATTACGTACATGCCGGAGAAGGTCAATAACCCGGGCGGCGCGGTCGAAAAGGGCGAGTCGAAGGACACCGATCACATGGCGAACTGGTTCGAGTGCATCCGCGATCGCAAGCAGCCGAACGCTACTGTCGATGTCGGATATAAATCGGCCATCGCAGTCCACATGTCGAATCTCGCGTATCGCCAGAAGCGGCGCATTACGCTGGAGGAGGCAATGGCAGCGAAGATGGATGCGTTTCTGTAAGCAGCGAAGAAGCGATCGGCGCAAAGGCGGTCAGCGAATTTGGCTGGCGGTGATTGCGGTTGCGCTGATCGCGAGCCGTTGCTCCGCGGAGTCTCTGTTTACGCGCGTGCATCCCGCGATGGGGACAGATTTCACGCTCTATGTCTATGCTGCCGATGCCAAGGCGGCCGACCACGAGGCGGAGCATGTCTTCGCAATCGTGGACCAGCTCGATTCGCTCTTGAGCAACTACCAGCCGCAGAGCGAGCTTTCACGGATCAATTATGAAGCTGCGGATCACGCGGTGACAACCGATCCTGAGACGTTTCGCTTCCTGCAGCAATCGCTTGCCTGGAGCGCTCGTTCGGATGGCGCCTTCGACATTACGGTTGGAAAGCTGATGAAGGCGTGGGGATTCTTTCGCAGCACCGGTCACGTGCCGAGCGACGCGGAACTGGCGCAGGTTCGCGCGCAGACCGGGTGGAAACGGGTCGAACTCAATGCGGCCACCCGTACCGTGCGGTTCACGTCGCCGGGTGTGGAGCTCGATCCGGGCGGCATCGGAAAAGGATTCGCGGTCGATGCGGCAGTGAAGGCGCTGCGCGCGGACGGCGTGCATGCGGCGCTGCTCTCAGCCGGGTCCAGCACGATCTACGGAATGGGCGCGCCGCCCGCGAGTCCGGGTGGAAGGTGCGGGTGCCTGATCCAGAGGGTGCAGACGCGACGATATCGACTGTCGTGCTGCGCGATACGTCGCTGTCGACGGCGAACTGTTCGGAGAAGCACTTTGTTGTGAGTGGGCACCTGTACTGCCACATCATGGACCCGAGGACCCTGCGGCCAGTGGAAGGGCGGCTGCAGGCGACGGTCATTGCGCTGTCCGCAACGGACAGCGATGCAATGTTCGTGCTCGATGGGCATGGGCGCGAAGGCTTAATGCGTTCCCTGCCCGGTACGAACTCGGCCCTGGTGGTGCTTGCCGGCGGGACTCAGGAAAAATATCGCTGGCGGGTGCAGTAATGCCGACGGCGCAGTCAAACTGCAGGTGCTTCGCCCGGCATAAGACGTGAGTGAAGCCAGACAAGATTATCGTTGAGAGTGAGAGAAGGAGCGGGCTGCGTGAATCGACGAGAGTTGCTGGGTGGTGCTTCGGCGGCATGGGTGGCCATGGGGCTGGAGAGTGTTGCAGGGCTGGCGGAGCCGGCCAGGGCGGACGAGCTTCGCGTGGGTGTCATCGGGCCGGGAAGCCGGGGGAAGGAATTGATCCGGCAATTGTTACATGTGCCCGGCGTGCGAATTGCTGCGGTGTGCGACATCTACGAGCCGCGGTTTGCGCAGGTAAACCACTTGGTGGGCGGCGATGTTCCGCATACCAGGGATTATCGCGAGCTGCTGGACCGCAAGGACCTCGATGCGATTTATGTCGCCACGCCGCTGGCACACCACGCCGAGCATGTGCTGGCCACGTTAAAAACCGGCCGACCGGTTTACGGCGAGAAGGCAATGGGCTTCACGCCGGAGCAGTGTGCGGAGATTTACAAGGCCGCCAACCTGCCGGGCGCACTCTTTCAGATTGGTCATCAATATAGATATGCGCCGTGGGTGCGGGCCGCAGTGGAGAATATCAAGAAGGGAAAGATCGGGGAGCCGACGCACGTCTATGCATACTGGCACCGCAACAACAACTGGCGGCGGCCGGTGCCCAGCCCCGACCCTGGCGGCAAACTCGAGCACCTGATCAACTGGCGGCTCTATCGCGAGACATCCGGCGGCCTGGTGACCGAGCTGGGATCGCACCACATCGACATCGCGAACTGGATCTTCGACGCGATACCCCAGCGCGCCACCGGCATGACCAGCATTGTGCGCTATCGCGATGGTCGCACCGTGGGCGATAACGTGCAGGCGGTCTTCAGCTATCCGGGCGGCCAGCGGCTGATGTTCAGCTCGATTACGGACAACGCGAAGATGGGCAACGAGCTGTGGGTGTACGGCACGGAGGCAGCGTGGCGATCACGATCGAAGACGCCACCTTCTATTACGAGCCGAAGGCGCATCCCAAGCCCGCAGTGACCGGTGCGGAGGTGGTGACGCACGGCATCGTGACCGGCGCCTCCTACAGCACGAAGGGGGAGATGCCGTATCGCGGGCCGGGAGAGAAGCTTGCCGTAACCGCGACCGAAGATCCGACGCTGACGGCCTGCCGCGCGTTCATCGACTGTGTGCGCGCAAAGCAGCAGCCGGTGGCGAATGCACGAGTGGGTTATGGATCGGCAATCGGCGCGGCTATTGCGAAACGTGCCGTATATGAGGAAGAGGGAATCGTGGTGCCTCCTTTGCCTGCGTGATGCCGCCCTGTGCACTCGCCGATGCGCAGTCGCGTTACCATTCCCTGTGCACTCCAGGATGAGGTGCAGGTGAAGATGACAGACACGAACCAGCGCCCCCTTGAAGCCGGCATCGTCAGCGACTTCTCCGACAAGCTCAGCTACTTCGGCTATCTCTCGCTGGAGGGCCTGCTCGCACAGCAGCGTCCGCTTTCGCAGCCTGCGCACCACGACGAGATGCTCTTCATCATCCAGCATCAGGTGGCCGAGCTGTGGATGAAGCTCATCATTCACGAGCTCACCGCGGCTACTGACCACATCCGGCGCGACAAGCTGCCGCCGACGCTGAAGATACTTTCGCGCGTCAAGCTGATCCAGATGCAGCTCTTCGATCAATGGGCGGTGCTTGAAACGCTCACACCATCCGAGTACATGGAATTTCGCGGCGTGCTGGGCAACGCATCTGGTTTTCAGTCCTTCCAGTACCGCAAGCTGGAATTTCTTCTCGGCAACAAGAATGCCGACACGCTGAAAGTCTTCGCGCACACCACGCCGGTCTATGAAGACCTGCGCCGCACGCTTGAGTCGCCCAGCCTCTATGACGAGTTCCTTCGCTATCTCGCGCGCCGCGGATACAACATCCCCGCCGGCTGCGTGGAGCGTGATTGGGCAGCCCCGCACGTCCGCAACGAAGCGCTAATCGATATCTTCCGCGAGATCTATGGCAACGCGAAGCAGCACTGGGATGCGTACGAGATGTGCGAGAAGCTGGTGGATGTCGAGGAGTACTTCCAGCTCTGGCGCTTCCGCCATCTCAAAACCGTGGAGCGCATAATCGGCTTTCGGCGGGGCACTGGCGGCTCCTCCGGCGTGGGCTTCCTTCGGCAGGCGCTCGAGCTCACCTTTTTCCCGGAGCTGCTGGCCTCGCGCACGGAGGCCCCACGCGACGTGGTGCAGACAAAGCCACCGTACAGCGAGGCCGATATGCAGGTGCCCCACGAATGACTAGCACTATTGCACTCACGGATGCCGGCGCGGCGCTGGGCACGGGCGCGCTCTCGGAAGATGCGCTGCGCCTGCATATATCTCCGCTCTTCTCACGCACACTTACCGCCCCCGGCATCTATCTTGCGAATCACTCTCTGGGCCGCCCGCTCGATCAGACGGAAGATGACCTTCTTGAAGGCATTCATCTCTGGCAGTCGAAGCTGGGCAACGCATGGGACATGTGGCTTGCGGAGGAGCACGCTCACCGCTCGCGTATTGCAGAGCTCATTGGCGCGCCGCGGCCCGATTGCATTGTCCCTAAAGTTTCCGCGGGCCAGGGGCTGCGCACCGTGCTCAATGCGCTGCCAGACACACCGCGCGTGCTCACTACGACATCGGAGTTCGATTCGGTCGATGTCATCCTGAAGCAGTACGCCGCGGTAGGCCGCATCCGCCTTCAGGCGGTGACTTGTAACACCGATAACGGCACGCTAGATCTTTCGCCGCTCTTTGAAGCAGTCTCCAACAATACGGATTTGGTCATCGTTTCGCAGGTGCTCTTCATGACCGGCCAAGTCGTGCCCGATCTCCACCGCATCGCCGCACATTGCCATCAGCATGGTGCTCGACTGCTTGTCGATGCCTATCACGCCATCGGCGTTTTTCCGATCGATGTCGCGGCCATGAAGGCCGATTTCGTGCTTGGCGGAAGTTACAAATATCTCCGCGGCGGCCCCGGCGCGGCATTCCTCTACATCTCGCCCGAGGCGCTCGCCAGCGGCCTGCGGCCCATCGACATCGGCTGGTTCGCGAAGGAGAAGGTTTTCTTTTACCAGCGGCCCGATCCGCCGCGCTTCGCCGCTGGCGGTGACGCCTTCCTCGAATCCACGCCCCCCGTGCTCACGTATTATCAGGCGCGCGCGGGCCAGCAACTCACGCTTTTGCTCGGCGTCGCGCGTATCCGCGCCTACAATCTGGATCGCCTCCGCCGGCTGAAGCGATATCTCGCGGCTGCCGGCGTTGCTGCCAAAGGAGCGGACGAGCAACACGGCGGCTTCCTCACCGTCGAACATGCCGACGCCCCATCCCTCGCCGCTTCGCTCGAGCGCCATGGCATCACGGCGGATGCGCGCAGCCGGTGGCTCCGCCTTTCGCCGGACTACTTGACGACCGATGCGCAAATGCGCGAAGCCGCCGATGCCGTGGCATCCTGTATGACGGCTGACATCAAAAACTGACGTGAGATTGTTCATCGGAATCCCTCTGTCCCCCGCTGCCACCGATGCTCTCGCTGCTGTAGCGAACCAACTCCGTTCCAAAGCTGCTTCCGGTAGCGTTCGCTGGTCTCGACGGGAGTCATGGCACATCACGCTGCAATTCCTCGGCAGCACGAAACCAGAACAATACGAGTGCATTGCCGGCCGCCTGCGCGAGCTAAGCTATCCGCCTGTGCGTATAGAACTAGGGAGCCTGGGAACGTTCGATCGTGCCGGGGTTCTCTACGTCGAGGTGCGCGTCACGCCGGAACTTCCCGGGCTGCAACAGGCCGTTACGGCCTCGACGTCGCGGTGCGGCTTTACGCCGGAAGATCGTCCGTACCATCCGCACATCACGCTCGCACGCCGCAAAGGGAAGGGCGGCACGGAATTGCGTAGTTTCAACATGCAAATGCAACGGCAGCCAAAGCTCGCTGGCTTCACGGCTGAATCCTTCATCCTTTACGAAAGCATTCCGACGCCGGAAGGCTCGCGTTACGAGGTTCTCGAGCAGTTCCCGCTTCTTCCTTAGCCGCGCCGCGATTCTACCTTCAGCGAGAAAATGCACTACAGTAGAGACTTGCAAGCCAAGCCTGTGCTTAGGAGCACGTCATGCTGGCCGACCTCAATTCGAAACGACAAACCCGCAGCCCTCGCGGGCCCGTGCTCTCCATCGCAGTTCACGCAGCCATCATTCTGGCGTTCTTTGTCTGGATTCACCGCGCGCCCCGGATCGCGCCCTTCCGCCTGCCTGGCACGGCACATGGAATCACGCTTCTCACCTACTACAGTCCTGGCAGTCGCAAGCCTGTTGCTTCCGACTCCTCGGTGCACTCCAAGCAAACTCGCAACGCAACATCCGGACATCGCAAGGCCATTAGCGAACCGACGCCACCCCAGCCGCCGCAAGCCGACGCCGGTACAGGGAACACCACCGAGAGCGGTCTCGGCGAAGGCGATATCCGCATCGCGCTAACGCAGCGCTCTCCTTCTCCGCAGCCGGATCTTTCGGCGCTCGCACACGGAACCAGGGGTGACGTCGTGCTCGACGCCGTCATCGATGAGCACGGCAGGGTGGCTCAACTCACGCTGCTCAAGGGGCTCGCGCCAACCATCGACCAGGCTGTCATCGCTACGGTCAGGCAGTGGCTCTTCACGCCGGCAACCAAGGATGGCGTGCCGGTCGCCAGCGAACAGGAGTTCCATTTCCACTACGAGCGAGGCTGACACGTTTCGCTGGCGCGCTTCGCTCACTAGTACTGTTACGTAACCACCCTCTTTTACAGCATCGTGGGTACCGCCGAAATGGCCGCCCAGCAGACATTCATGGACTCTGTCCGTGACGTTCGGATATCTCTCTATCAAGCGAACCCCGCGTCTATTTTCGACGGTTCATAAAAGAGCGAGATATGCCGGGCGCAGGAAAGGCAGGTATCTGCCAACCGCTCCGATAGAGAGCGAAGCCTTCTGATGATGTTTCTGCTTTGGGCTCTGTTGTTTTCAATCTGACTCGTAAGTGGGCTACTCGGCCATGAAGGCATTTCTGCGTTGCTATCTCTACAGGACATTTCTGCCGTTGGCGGCGGTTCTGCTGGTTTCCTTGTTCCTTGCGCTCGCGGGATGCGGTGGTGCCAAATCGGGCAATGTCTCCTCCACTGAACCGGTTCCCGCTACACCGTCGACGTCTCCCTCAGCACCGGCAGTGACTATCGCGGCCGATCCCGCCTCCATCGTTGCGGGCGGTGCATCGACGCTCACCGTGTCTGCAACCGAGGCGACCGCCGTGAGCCTGTCCGGCTCGGACGGCAGCAGCTATGCGTTGGGAGCCAGCGGCGGCACGCAATCCGTCACTCCGGCCGCAACTACAACCTACACGGCCAGCGCGACCGGGCCCGGAGGGAAGGCATCAGCAACCGTGACGGTGACAGTAAGCACGTTGCCCACGCCGCCTCCGGCGGCGACGGTAGCCATCGCGGCCGATCCCGCCTCCATCGTCGCGGGCGGTTCATCGAAGCTCACCGTCACCGCGGTCAATGCCACCGCTGTAAACCTGTCCGGTTCGGACGGCAGCAGCTATGCGCTGGGGGCCAACGGCGGCACGCAGTCCGTGACCCCGGCCGCGACTACCACCTACGTCGCGAGCGCAACCGGGCCCGGCGGCAAAGCCTCCGCAACCGCGACAGTGACAGTAGCCGCAGCGCCTTCACCCCCGCTGCCTACTGTGGCCGTTACGGCGACGCCCAGCTCAATTGTCGCGGGCGGTTCGTCGAAGCTCATCGTGGCTGCGACCCATGCAACCGCCGTAAGCCTGTCCGGTTCGGACGGCAGCAGCTATGTTCTCTCCGCCACTGGCGGCACCCAGGACGTGAGCCCGTCCGCGACTGCGACTTATACCGCGAGCGCAACCGGGCCCGGCGGAAAAGCCTCCGCAACCGCGACGGTGACAGTAACCGCAGCGCCTCCACCCCCGCTGCCTGCTGTGGCCGTTAGGGCGACGCCCAGCTCGATTGTCGCGGGCGGCTCGTCGACGCTTGCCGTGACCGCGACACATGCCACGTCAGTAACCCTGTCCGGCTCGGACGGCAGCAGCTACACGCTCTCTGCCACGGGTGGCATCCAGGCCGTCAGTCCGGCCGCGAATACTACGTACGTTGCCAGCGCGACTGGCCCGGGCGGAACCGCGTCAGCGACCACCGCTGTCGCCGTTACCCAGCCCGCCGCCACCGTGACGATTGTCGCCAGCCGCAGCTCAATCACGGCAGGAGATTCTTTGACGCTTACCGTTACCGCGACCCATGCCACGGCGGTAACCCTGTCCGGTTCAGACGGCAGCAGCTACATGCTCTCCGCCAATGGCGGCACCGAGACCATAAGCCCGGCCGCGAATACTACGTACGTTGCCAGCGCGACTGGTCCGGGAGGAACCGCGTCAGCGACCACCGCTGTCGCCGTTACCCAGCCAGCCGCCACCGTGACGATTGTCGCCAGCCGCAGTTCGATCACGACGGGAGATTCCTTGACACTTACCGTGACCGCGACCCATGCCACGGTCGTGAACCTGACCGGCTCAGACGGCAGCAGCTACACGCTCTCCGCCAATGGCGGCACCCAGACAATTAGCCCGGCCGCGAATACCACGTATGTTGCCAGCGCGAGCGGCCCCGGTGGCAATGCATCGGCATCAACACTCGTTACGGTTGCAAATCCCTCCACCAGCGTGACCCTTGTCGCCAGTCCCAGCATGATTACGTCAGGGGATTCGTCCACATTGACGATCTCGGCGGCCAACGCTACCGCAGTAACTCTGACTGGCTCGGACGGCAGCAGCTATACGCTGGCGGCCACCGGCGGAACGCAAACCGTCACTCCGTCCTCCACAACCAGCTACACGGCCGAAGCCAGCGGAGCGGGAGGCAGCGATTCTGCCAGTGTTGCGGTGAATGTAAGCGCGGCAAACGGCGCGAACGCGATCCGCCACGTCATCTTCATGCTGCAGGAGAACCACACCTTCGACAACTACTTCGGCATGTTGAATCCCTACCGCCGGGCCAACCGGTGGAACGTGGGCGATGACGGCAATGTCTACGACGTGGACGGCATCGACGATAAGCTGAACCTCGCCAACACCGACGACGAAGGCGTGTCGCACCCACTCTTCCCACTGAAATCCACCTGCATTGACGATGCCACCACGCCATGGACGGAGAGTTATCTTAACGTCAATCGCTCGGACTTTCTGGCGACGCGCTCTATCAATCTCGACGGATTCGTACACAACGCGGAAGCCTATGCGAAGGGCTGTATCGCGTCGCCTACGTCCGCGTGTTCCGGCGCGTACACCGATACCGCTGGACAGCGCGCCATGGGCTACTACGATCAGGGATTTCTGAACTACTACTACTACATGGCCTCGCAGTTTGCGGTTTCCGATCGCTGGTTCTCGCCCATTGCCAACAAAACCCACCCTAACCGCATTGCCACCTATAGCGGCGGCACCACGCAGGGTCTGGTCTTCGATCCCGGCAGCGACGACAACCTCGGCACGCTCGACCTTCCCAGCATCTTTCAGGCACTCGACTCGGCCAATGTCTCATGGAAGGTCTATTACTCCGCTACCCAGGGCAATTGCGGCGACGCCGACGATTGCGGCTCGGGCCCGGCAAACTATCCCGCCACCACGCTGGGATATATAAAGTACACTCACAGTTACCTTTACCAGAACTCATCCGGGGCGGCCTGCACCGGCACCACCCAGCCCTCCAGTGTGGTCGGCGATCCATACAATTACTTCTGCATCGATCCCAATCACATCGCACCATCGTCGGCCTATTTCACTGACCTCATCAACGGCACGCTGCCGAGCTTTGCCTTCATCGAGCCGGCCTACGGCAACAACGACGAGCACCCGGCCTCCTACCAGCCCATCCTGCTGGGGCAGACGCAGATGGCCCGCATCATCAACGCCTTCATGGCCAGCCCGGAGTGGAAGGACGGCGTCTTCTTCTTCAGCTACGACGAGGGCGGCGGACTCTACGATCACGTTCCCCCGGTGCCGCAGCATTCCAACGACAACACCAATCCTTCACTGGGAGCTATCCCCGACATCGCGAGCATCGCGGTGAATCCGGATGGCTATACACCCTGCCTGCCAGGTTCCGGGATCGCGACCAAGCATTGCGATCTAAGAAGCGACAGCCCCGGCGCACATGCCGGCGATGCTGCGGCGATCGGCGGCTTCGGCGCGCAGATCGGATTTCGCGTGCCCAACATCGTCATTTCACCCTTTACCCGGCGTCACTACGTCTCGCACATGCCGATGGACCATACCGCCATCATCAAATTCGTCGAGGACCTTTTCATCGGGAACGGGAAATACCTCACCGCGCGCGATGCCGCACAGCCCAACCTGCTCGACTTCTTCGATTTCAAGAACGCTCCCTGGGCCACGCCACCAATCCCGCCCGTTCCAGTGAGCAAATCCTCGCTTGGCTCCAACCGATGCAACCCATCGAGCATGTGAGATGGGTTCGCTGAGGCCCTACTTCCGCGACCGCATCTTCTTCGCCCACTCCGGCTTGATGGTCTGCCGCGCGCGGCCCAGCGCCAGCGCGTCTGCCGGCACATCTTCCGTGATCGTCGAGCCCGCCGCGATGTAGCTGCCATCGGCGACTTCAAGCGGCGCCACCAGCGTCGAATCGCTGCCGACAAAAACATTTGCGCCGATCTTCGTCAGGCTCTTCGTCTTGCCATCGTAATTGCAGGTGATGGTGCCCGCGCCGATGTTCGTGCCCGCGCCGATGTCCGCATCGCCAAGATAGGTCAGATGATTCGCTTTCGCACCCGCGCCCAGCCGCGCCTTCTTCGTCTCCACAAAATTCCCGACGTGCGCGCCCTCGCCAATCTCCGACTCCGGCCGCACGTGCGAGTACGGTCCAATCAGCGCGCCCTTGGCGATTCTCGATGAACTGATGACAGATCCGTTGCGCACCAGCACGTCATCGCCAATCGTCGAGTTCTCGATCACGGAGTAGGAACGAATCCGGCAGCCGCTTCCGATCGAAGTCCGCCCCAGCAACTGCACGAATGGCTCCAGAATCGTGTCCGTGCCGATGGTGACCGTGCTGTCGATCACCGAAGTCTCCGGCTGGTAGATGGTCACACCCTCCGCCATCAGCGCGTGCGCGGTGCGCGTCCGCATCTCCGCATCCAGCGCCATCATTTCTGCAATGGTGTTCGCGCCCAGTACCTGCTGGGTGTCCGCAATCTCCAGCGCCACCACGCGCTCCTTGGCGTTTACCAGCAGTGCCGCCATATCCGTCAGGTAATACTCGCCGTGCGCATTGTCCGTGGAGAGCTGGCCGATATGCTTGAACAGCGCCTGGGCACGAAAGGCATAGATCCCCGCGTTGATCTCCGGAGCGGTAAGCTGCTCGCGCGTGAGCGCCTTCTGCTCCACGATGGCCGTGATCTCCGGCTCGCCTGCCCGCTTGCGGATCACGCGCCCATAGCCTGTCGGGTCCGGCGGCCGCGTCGTCAGCACGGTCATCGCCGCCTGCTGCACCAGGTGGAAGTCGCGCAGCTGCAGGATCGTCTCCGTCGTGATCATCGGCGCATCACCCGAAAGGACAATCAGGCTCTCGTATTGCTCCACTTCCGGACGCACCGTCAGAATTGCGTGGCCGGTGCCGCGCTGCTCCGCCTGCACGATGAATCGCACGCCGGTATGCTCAAGGGAGGCACGCACCTGCTCCGCTTCATGCCCGATGATGACGTAGATGTCCTTCGGCTCTACCACCTGCGCAGCAGCGGCGATCACGTGTTCGACCAGCGCGCGGCCGCCAATCTGGTGCAGCACCTTCGGCCGGCGCGATTTCAGCCGCGTGCCTTTGCCGGCGGCCATGATGACGATAGCAATTTCCATCGGTGTCCCTTGCGAAATGTGGCTTTTTGCGTGCGAAAGTGCGGCTCTATTGCGCGCCCGGCGGCCCCTGCATGCCAGGCGGCATCGGAATCGTGATGTCGATTGGATGCACCTGCCCCAGATCGGAGAGCGGCTTGCCCGGCTGTCCCGGCGTGCCCGTGGCAATCTGCTGCACATTGCCCACCACCAGCACCGCCAGCTTCGAGCGGTCGACATACTTGCGTGCCACCCGCTCAAGATCCGCCGTTGTTACTTTTTCGATGGCCGCGCGGTATTTTTCGAGGAAGTCTGCCGGATAGCCGTAGAACTCCAGGCTCGCGCGCTCGTTCAGCACCTTCTCCGGCGTGTCATAGCGGAAGACGAATGAGTTCAGCAACTCATCCTTGGCCTGCTTCAACTCACCCGCGGTGAATGGCGCGGTCTTCAGATCGTCGATCTGGTCCAGCATCGCCTTGGTCGCATCCACTGTGCTTACGCTCTTGGTTGCAGCCACGGTATAGAAGAGCCCTGGATGATCGTAAGACGCGCCATAGGCACCGCCAACTGAGTAGGCCAGTCCCATCTTCGTGCGCACGTTCTGAAACAATCGCGATCCGAAGCCGCCGGAGAAGATCTGGTTCATCACGCTGAGCGCGTAGTAATCCGGATTCGATCGCTCTGTCCCCAGGCCGACAATCCAAATATTGCTCTGGTTCACGTCGTTCTTGTCGACGGCATAGACGCCCGGTGTGGGTCCGTGGAAGTCTTCCTTCGCCGGCGCCAGCGGCGTGCCCTTCTTCAACCCGCTGAAGGCCGCGCGCAGCTTCTGCTCCATCGTCGCGCCGTCAAAGTCGCCACTCACTCCGATGATCATCCCGTTCGGAATCACGGTGCGCTCGTGAAACTGCTCCAGGTCGGCAATCGTCACCGACATCACCTGCGCCAGTTCCGGCGTGCGGCCGTAGGGATTGGTCGCGCCGTAGACCAGCTTTGCTGCCTCGCGGCTTGCGATCTCGCTCACATCGTCATTGCGGCGCACGATGCCGGCAGCCATCTGCTGCTTCGACAGGTCCAGCTTGCCCGGATCGAACTTCGGATGCAGCAGCAGATCGGTAGCGAGTCCGAAGACGGTATCGAAATCCGTGTTCAGGCAGGACCAGCTCACGCTGGTCGAATCCACGTCACCGCCGGTTTCGACCTTGGCGGCTTTCGCTTCCAGCAGATCGTCCATGGCGTCGCCGGACATTTTTGCCGTCCCGCTGGTGCGCCACGCGTCTCCGTATAGATCTACCAGCCCCGTCTTCGCCGTCGGCACATCACGCCCGCCGCCGCGCATTTCAATGAAGCCATTGATGAACGGCAGCTCGTGATCTTCCTGGAGAAGAAGGATCGCGCCGTTGTCCAGCACGATGCGCCGCGGCTGCTGCGGCTGAAACGCCGGTAACGCGGGAATGGGAATCTGCTTCCATGGCTGCACCTGTTCCGTCTGTTGCGCAGGAGCAACCGTGGGGATAAATGTAAGCAGGGCCAGAAGCAGGGAAGCAGAAGACAGCACGATACGAAATCTCCCAAACTGTTCGTCATCCCGACCGGAGCCGTGGCGCGCCAGCGACACCGGCGAAGTGGAGGGATCTGGCGAGCGCATCACAGGCCACCCGCCTTCGGCGCAGCCGCGCCGGCAGTTTGTTTCGGCGTCACCGTTTCGATAATCGCGTAAGTCCGATTGTTCTCCGTAAACACCTTGTTGGCCACACGGCGAATGTCCGCCTTCGTCACCTTGTCGATCTTGTCGAGCTGGCGGAAGAGCTCGCGCCAGTCTCCGTACCGAAGCTGGTACGTCGCAAGGCTCTGCGCCAGTCCCTGGTTATCGGCAAGTGACCGCAGCAGGTCCACCCGCGCCCGCGTCTTGAACATCGCCAGTTCCTCGTCGGTCACATCCTGCGTCTTCAGCTTGTCGATCTCCTTATGGATGGCGGTGCGCATCTCCTGCGGCGTGTGGCCGGGAAGTGGCACGGCATAGAAGGCGAAGAGTCCGGGATACTTCACGCCGGGGAAGCCGCTGAATCCTTCGGCCTCCGCGGCGATGCGCTGGTCGCGCACCAGCGAGCGATACATGCGCGACACGCGGCCGTTGGAAAGAATGTCGGTGATCGCGTCATACACCTGATCGTCCGGATCGAGATAGTCGCTGCGGTGGTAGCCCTCGATGTAGAAGGGCTGCGTCGCTTCTCGGATGATCACGGACTTTTCCGAGTTCTGCGGCGGCTCGACCGTCGACATCGGCTCCGGCTTCGGTCCCGCGGGAATGGGATCGAAGTATTTCTCCAGGATCGGCATCGTGGTCGACGCCTTCACATCGCCCGCAACCGCGATCACCATGTTCGCCGGGGTGTAGTACTTCTGGTGAAAGGCCGCCGCTTGGGTCGCATCAATCTGCGAAAGCTCCGACTCCCAGCCCACGCCTGGACGCCCATAGGGATGCGCAACATATGCCGTGGCCAGGAACTGCTCCACCATGCGGCCGATGGGATTGGAGTCGATGCGCATGCGGCGCTCTTCCATCACCACGTCGCGTTCCTTATAGAACTCGCGCGGCACCGGATGCCCGATGCGGCCGCTTTCCATATACGCCCATAGCTGAAGGCGATTGGCGGGCATGCTCCAGAAGTATTCCGTGGAATCGAGCCCGGTCGAGGCGTTGATGCCCGTCGCGCCGTTCTCCTCTGCGATTTCGGTGAACTGGTTGGGGATCACGTACTGCTGCGCATCTTTTTTCGCAGCATCGTAGGCTTCGCGGAGCTCCTTCAGCTTCGCCGGGTCCTGTCCCACACGCTTGCGGTATTCGCGATCGTAGGCTGCGTAGGTCTCTTCAACTTTTTGCAGCGCAACCTTCTCAGCCGGCCAGTTCGTTGTGCCGATCGCATCGGTGCCCTTAAAGGCGAGATGCTCGAACATGTGCGCCAGGCCGGATTGTCCCGTCGGATCATTCGCGTCCCCGGCATCGACCAGCGTGTAGTACGAGAAGACGGGTGCCTCGGGACGCTCGATCAGCAAAACGGTCAGCCCGTTCGGCAGCTTCTTCACGGTCACAAGCTTTTCGAACCGCGCAAGCTCCTGCTGCGCCAGGTCGGAGGTGGAGGTGGTCTGGGTACTGCTTTGGGCAACAGCACACGGCAGCCACGCGCAGGCGATCAGCGGAAGCGCAAAGGCGGCACGCCTCCAGTGCGGATGGGCGGCTAAACCGCTTGCACCATGGGTGGAGGGAGGGCAAGGCTGCTCCTTGCGGTTGTCGGCGATCCGATTGTGAAAACGGTCGAAAGACTCAGGCAACAAAACCTCCGCACCCGCGGCAAATGCAGGTGAACGAACCGGGCGAAGCTTGTCATCGAAGCTATCCGCGCCCTGCCGTGAAGTCAAACCGGCAGAGCAACGGCAAGGCGGACGATCCGGTTGCACAACTTTCATAGCGCATTGGTGTTTCGGCTTGGCATAATAGGCGGCACGCCTGCTTAAAGCTCGACCGGCAGTAGACCAAAACCAGAACGGCGCGTCAGACAGCCACGACCCGCCACAGAGAGCCACAAGCCGTGACGCAATGTCGACGGCAAAAAGGATTTTCAAGGAATGGCCATCACTCAGTTGTACCAGCGCAGTGCACGGCTTCTCGTGTGCCTTGGCTTGCTCAGCACATCGTCCATGAGCTTTGGTGCGGTTACCCTGCCGCAGATCACCCAGCCGGTCAACAATCAGCAGCGGGTGGTGCTCAAGGGCAACGTGCGTCCTATGCCCCGGCGTGCTCGCGATCTCGGCGCACTGGATGCCGGCACTCCGGCCAGCCGTATGCTGCTCCTGCTGAAGCGCCCCGCGGCAGAGGAAGCGGCACTCCAGCAATTCATTGCCGAAGCGCACACGCCCGGATCAGCAAGCTACCGCCATTGGCTCACACCTGGTCAGCTCGGCAGCCAGTTCGGCCCGGCGGATTCCGACGTGCAGGCCGTTGTCGCCTGGCTCCAGTCGCAAGGGCTGGCCGTCGCCAAGGTCTCGCAGGCCAAAACGACCATTGAATTTTCCGGCACCGCGGGACAGATCGAGAGCGCCTTCGCAACCAGGATCCATTCCTTCCAGCTCGATGGCGTCAACCACATCGCGAACGTCGTCAACCCGCAGATCCCCGCCGCGCTCGCGCCTGTCATCGCCGGCATATCGCCGCTCAACGACTTCCGCCCCCGGCCGATGCACACTGCATCCTTCGCCCGCACGGCCACGCCCGCGCCCACCAGCGCGAATCCCAAGGCAATGTCGAGCCGGCCCAGTGGAAATCAGCCCGAGCTTACCTTTCCCACGAGTAACGGCGGCACCTTCTATGCCGTCGCACCCGCCGACTTCGCCACCATCTACAACACGCCCAACTCCGCGTTGAACAAGAATCACAGCGGCAGCCTGAACCTGACCGGAACCGGCGTCACCATCGGCATTGCCGGCGACTCCAATGTCGACGGTCTTGCCAGTGGCAGCAACGTCGCCAACTATCGCAGCCTTTTCGGCCTGCCCACCCTGTCAGCGGGTTCGAAGGTCGTTGTTGACGGAAGCGATCCGGGAGTAGGCAGTGGTGATGAGGTCGAGGCCCTGCTCGATCTGCAAGTCGCCAGCGCGGTCGCGCCCGGCGCCGATCTCATCCTCTACACCGCGCAGGACACTACCTTTCAATCCGGCCTCTACCTCGCCATCCAGCGCGCGCTCGACGACAACGCGGTCAACATCCTCAACGTCAGCTTCGGCGGCTGCGAGGCGTACCAGACGCAGAACGGCAACCAGGAAATCCTGAATTTCTGGGAGCAGGCTGCCGCGCAAGGCATCTCCGTGACCGTTTCCACCGGCGACAGCGGCTCGGCCGGCTGCGACAATCCCAACACAGAGACCTCCGCTACACAGGGGCTGCAAGTCAACGGAATCGGCTCGACGCCTTACAACATCGCGGTTGGCGGCACCGATTTCAACCAGACCCCTGCGAACGAATCGACGTACTGGAGCCCCTCGAACACCGGGCCCGGCGCTGGCGGCTCGGCGTTGGGCGCCATCCCGGAAATCCCGTGGAATGACTCCACCAGCACCATCGGCGGCCTGAGCGGCAACGTGCCAACGAACAACGGCGGCAGTACCAGCATCTCCGGCGCCGGCGGCGGCGCAAGCGGATGCCTGAACGCCAGCGTAGATTCCAACGGCAATGTGCTCTCGTGCACCGGAGCCTATTCCAAGCCTGCCTGGCAGTCTTCCTTTGGCCCGGCGAGTACGCGCCAGCTGCCCGATGTCTCGCTCTTCGCCGCTGCCGGCATGCATGACTCCGCCTGGGTGCTCTGCGCCTCAAACCTGGGCCCAACTTCGAACACGACGGATTGCGTGCCGGACGGTCAGGGCAACTACGGGTTCCTGACCATCGGCGGGACGTCTGCCTCATCGCCGGCCTTTGCCGGCGTGCTCGCGCTGGTCGTGCAGCAGCTCGGCGGCGGCAGCGTCCGTCTCGGCCAGGCCGACTACACGCTGTATCCGCTCTCCAAGCAATCGGGAACCTTCCGGGATGTGACGACCGGCAACAATTCGGTGCGCTGCTCCGGCAGCCCCGCCTCAGAGCCGACTGCCTGCGGCGCTAACGGCTTTCTAACCGGCTACGACGCGTCCAGCGGCTATGACCTGGCCACCGGACTGGGCAGCATGGATGTCACCCAGCTGGTACAGAACTGGTCCAAGGTCACCTTCCAGCCCACCACCACCGCGCTGACGGTGAACGGCTCGACCAGCCCGGTCAGCATCACGCACGGCAGCTCAGTCAGCATCGGCGTCACGGTCACCAGCTCCGGCGCTACACCCACCGGCGATGTCGCACTCGTTGCCAGCGGCAACACGCCGGCCGTGGCCGCGGTGCAGGGGACGGTTGCATCGCCCTCGGTCCTGACTCTGACCAGCGGCGCCGCCAGCAATCCCGCTTACACCTACCTGCCCGGCGGCAGCTATTCGCTGATCGCCAACTACGGCGGCGACGGCACATTCGCGCCCAGCACCTCCACGCCGGGCATCACCGTTACCGTCAGCCCCGAGCAGAGCACGCTCGGTCTCTTTATCCAGCAGTTCGCTGCAAGCACTAATGCGGGTTCAACCGCCACCAGCGTTGCCTACGGCACCTACGTTTCGGTGGCTGCGGAGCCGATCTCGTCCGCACAGGCTCAGCAGCAGAACGTGCCGTATCTGCAGCAGGCCACTGGGACGGTCACCTTCAGCAGCACACCTGCTCTTGCCTCTCTGAACCAGACGGTGAGTGTGAACAGCAACGGCCTTGCCGAGATTCCGAACCAGCTCAGCGTCGCCTATCCGCCGGGAACATATTCTGTTTCGGCCGCCTATTCCGGTGACGCCAGCTTCTCGCCGACCACCGCGGCGGCGCAGAGCTTCACGGTCACGAAGAACAATGTATCGATCGCCTCGACAAACGGCAGCACCAGCGGGGCCGTTGTCGTTGAGGTAGATCCGGCATCGATCGGAGATCTCGACTACAACAGTGGTTTATCACTGCCCACCGGGACCGTAACGCTGACCAGCAGCGGCGGCGCAACCGTAGGCACCGGCACGCTCGCGGTCGTCAGCACCTCGAACGGCCAAGCCGCCCAGGCGACCATCACGGTAACCGGCACGCCCGCGAATGCGAACTATGGCGGAGACGGGAATTACAACTCTGGCACATTCACGATCGGCGGTGGCGGCACGGGTTCCTACACCCTGAGCGCAGCCCCCTCCACGCTCACCATATCCAGCGGCGGATCGGGCAGCACGGTCATGAACGTCACGCCCGCCGCTGGCTTCACCGGCACTGTGAACGTGAGCTGCAGCGCCGGCGGAAGCCCCTTGACCTGCGCCCTCGCGCAGCCCAGCGTTTCGGTCAGCAGCAGCGCCGCTGCAACCGATAAACTCACCGTCACCTCCACAGCGAGTTCAGAGCTGCACATCCCGGCCAACCCGGCCAGTCGCTGGTATGCAGCCGGCGGAGCAGCGCTGGCGGGTATTCTGCTGATCGGTCTGCCCGGCCGCCGGCGCGCCTGGCAGCGCATGCTCAGCCTGGTGCTCCTGTTTATAGCCGTGGGTGTAGTGGGCTGCGGCGGCAGCAGCAGCGGTGGTTCGAAAGGCGGCAGCTATACCGTAACCGTGACTGCGACCAGCGGGTTGCTGACCCAGAACTCCACCGTCTCGGTCACCGTCCAGTAGGCGGCTGGCCTGCTGGCTTAAACAAGAAGGCGGATGCCCGCGAGCATCCGCCTTTTTCCTGTACCGCGTTACTGCTGAGGCTGGCCGGAATTCGAGTCGTCGTTGAAGATCTGCGCCGCCGGTCCATTGGCCGATCGCGATGTCGTCACGCTGACCGGCGATTGCAGCTTGAAGTTGATCAGCGTCTCGGCCGGAATCTTCACCTGCTGGCCTTTCGTCACCCCATTCACGCCCGCACCAATTCCGCCGCCCGAAGCAGCGCCGATCGCCGCACCTTTGCCGCCGCCGGCCAGCGCGCCGATGATCGCGCCCAGTGCAGCACCACCGCCGGCCTTCACTGCCGTGTTCTTGCCGCGGCCCTTGCCTTGCTGGCTGAATGCTGTGGTGCTCACCGGAATCGACTGTCCATTCACCTGCATGGACGTCAATTCCACCGACAGAGACGAGCTGCCTGAGAAATGTGTCGCGTCCTTGGCGTCGGTCACGCGTCCCGTCACCGCCGTGCCGCGCGGGATCGCGATCATGTTGTCGGCAATAATGTCCGCGGCCAGCGTGCCGTGAACGGTCTGGCCGGTTTGCGTCGTGCCGCTGTCCAGCGCCTCAGTGATGCGGATGGGCAGTGACGTGCCCGCATCCACTGAGACTGTGCGGGCCACCGGCTTCGGCGGCCGCGGCGGTGGCGCAGGAGCAGGCGGCGGGGCCGCCGCCGCTGTGTCTGCCGCGGGCGGTGGCGGCTGGGTCATCGCCTGCTGCTGCGGCGCTGCGCGCCGCTCCTTCCGCCGTGGGGCGGGTTTCGGCGGCTCCTGCTTCTGTGCGCGCTCCGGCGTCACGGTCAGGTTGTTGATCACCGTGCGCACCCCGGCCGCGGCCCCGCTATCCGCGGCGGCCAGCGCGCGGGCAGCGTCGTTGTTGACCGTGCCGTTCAGCGTCGCCGTTCCTCCGTTCACGCCTACCTGGATGTTCTGTCCGCTCAGCGCCGATTCACCATTGATTCGGTTCTGAATATCGTTGGCGATGTCCTGATCGCTGCGCGGCGCAGGCGCAGGGGCCGCGGCCGGTACGGGCTTCGGCGTTTCATCCTTCGCGCCGGGCATAAACTGCTTGCAGCCGGTCGCCGCCAGCAGCGATCCTGCGAGAAGCCCCACCTGCAATACACGACGGTTGAATACGCAAGTCATAACCAAAGTCCTTTCCGACGATCGAATGCTCTCATATTGTGACTTCCTTTCAGTGCGAATGTCGCGTCGCGCGCGAGCAAATTCCGGCCAGCGGCACCTGACATCCAAACCGCGCGTTGGCTGTCCTTCCCGGCAACAGCAATCGCCGAGAAAGACCCGGCGCCAGGCTATTCGTGAGACCATGGTGCGTCTGCTGGCAGCAATTGAGCTCCGGCGGGCATCTATTTGGTATGGCATATTGTGGACGAAGATCAGGGTCATTGCTCAAAATGGTGAATGCTGCCTGTGGCAAGACCCGCGGCAGCGCAAGGGGGAGACGGTACATGTCTGCTGACAGAGGTGGTGGATTCGGTTGGTTTCTGATCGGTCTGGGAATCGGCGCGGTGGCCGGAGTGTTGTATGCGCCCAAGGCGGGGTTTGAGACCCGCGAAGACCTGGCGTCCTCGGCACGCGAGGGATCGGAATACGTGAAGCAGCAGTCGCGTCGCGCCGCGGAAAAGGTCGGCGACTTCACCGACCGCGGACGTGACCAGCTGAACGAGTACGTCGATCGCGGCAAGGATGCTGTCGATCGCGGCCGCGCGCAGTGGAACCAGTACGTCGATCGCGGACGCGAGGCGGTCAGCGACCAGGTCGACCGGGTGAATTCGGCGGTTGACGAAGGCAAGCGTGCGTATCAGAGCACGGCGTCCGGCGATGATGCCGACCGCATCTCGAACGCCGTTGAAGCGGGCCATCAGGCGTACCGAACAACATAGGTTGTCCTCGATGATGGGTCGCGCGAGCGTACACTGTGCGCGGCCCTTCCTCGACCGGACTGCTCCCACCAAAACATCTGCGAAAGCGGTCTGATTTCTTTCGCGCAAAGGAAGCGGCACCATGCAGGATCCACTCAGCCCCATATTGCTGGCGCTCACCATCATCATTGGTGTCGCGGTGCTATGCTTTCTCGCTTTTTTAGGGGTGCTTGCCGGAACGGTTCTACGTATGCGCAAGCGCGTCCACCAGATGCTGGACCACTACGAGAAGGAGATCGCCCCCGAGATCGTGCCGATGGTGAAGGGCGCACGCTCCCTTGTGGACTCGCTCTCGCCCAAACTGAAGCACATCACCCAAAATCTGGTCGAGGTCAGCGACATTCTGCGTAGTGAAACCCAGCACATCACCGTTTCGCTCAGCGATGTGGTGGAGCGGACGCACCAGCAGGCTGCGCGCGTGGACAACATCGTGTCCAGTACGCTGAACGGCATCGGCCACGCAACCGCGGCCGTCCAGGAGGGAATCAGCGCGCCGCTTCGCCATCTGAGCGGTGTGCTGGATGGCCTGCGCGTCGGGATCGGCTCATTCCGCCGCAAGCGGCCTCATTCCAACGGTGCAACGGCAGCAGTGGTCATCCGCAAAGTTGAGCAAGACCCCTACTAAACGAGTGCATCATTCGCCTTTGCCTTCTCATGGGTGGTGGCGGTGTACGACAACTCGACAAAACCATTCTTGTAAGCGACCACGTTCTTCAAATCCCACCTCTCCTCTGTCTGGGAGCCACCGAATAGCCGGAGCCCGTCACCTAAGAGGACGGGGGCTATGGTCAACCTGATTTCGTCCACCAGGCGGAGTTCAAGAAACCGCTGACTTAGCACAGCTCCGCCCACCAGCCAGATGTTTCGAAATCGCGACGCGAGTGTCTCGTCAACCAGCGTCCTGAGATCGCCCGAATAGAACTCGATGCTCTTCCGTATTGACGGCAATGTCCTTGTCGTCACCACGACCGTCGGAGTGTCCCCATAAGGCCAGCCCAGTTCGAGTGCGTGTTCATATGTGCGAGAGCCGAGTACATAGCAGTCTATGGCTTTGACGAAGATTGCGGCTTCTTCCTCTGAAATGGAAACCCCGGCTTTGTAGACGCTTCCCTTGACATTCAGCCAGGAGACACTGTTGTCTTTTCTCGCGATGAACCCGTCAAGGCTTGAAACCTCGTGCAAGGTGACTCTTGATTCCGCTGCATTTCCTTTGCCCGGCATGATGCCTCCTTTTCGCTGGATCACTCATTATGACGCTGCACATCTGAGACGACTGCGGTGCAGCACCGCCTCCGGCCGGGCCCGGGGTAGCTCAAAAGATCAAAGCGGAGGGAACGACCTGGTGTTCGTGCAATGATCCCAATCCGGGAATCAGCCGCAGAATTTGCCACTTCAATCAGTACGAATTGGTAGACTGGAAATGTAGAGCAGAGAAGAAGCCGCGGATGACTCCGCGGCTTTTGCTTTTTGGGAGCCCCGAGGCAGGACGGTAGGGACTCGCAAGTCTAATGTTTGGACGAATTTAGCCATAACCCATTTGGAATGACGAATTTGAATCGCGGGAGCGACCATAAACCGATTGGAATAAATCACTTGCAGGAAGCTCTCCCGTGACGGAGGGGGGAGGGGTGGGGTAACGTGACCTGACTTATAAGTCGGCGACGATCCACCCGCCGCCCACCACCACGTCGTCCTGATAGAAGACGGCGGCCTGTCCGGGTGTCACGGCGCGCACCGGCTCGTCAAAAGTGGCGGTCACCTCATCCTGTCCGGTCTTCTCGATGGTTGCCGGGGCAGGTTCGTGACGGTGCCGGATTTTTACCCGCACGCGCATCGGCGCGGTGAGGTCGGCGATCGAAATCCAGTTGAGCTGGCGCGCGGTAAGCGTTCGGCTCAGCAGCGCATTTTCGGGGCCTACGGTGACGCGATGGCTCTCCGGGTGGATCGAGAGAACGTACAGTGGCGACGGCGACGCAATGCCCAGCCCCTTGCGCTGCCCGACGGTGAACTGGTGGATCCCGGCATGGTGTCCGGTAACGGTGCCTTCCGCAGTTACAATCTCGCCGCTGGAATCAGGCATCGTCTCCCCCTGCTCATGCAGATACGCGTCGATGAAGCGCTTGTAGTCGCCGCCCGGGATGAAGCAGATCTCCTGCGAGTCGGGCTTGGTGGCGATGCCGAGGTCATAGGCGCGAGCCTGCTCCCGCACCTGCGGCTTGGTGTGCCCGCCCAGCGGAAACAGCGTGTGCGCAAGCTGCTCCTGCGTTAGGCCGAAGAGGAAGTAGGTCTGGTCCTTGCTCGCATCGGCAGGACGCTTCAGCAGCCAGCGGCCACTGGTCTCGTCGTACTCGTTGCGCGCGTAGTGACCGGTCGCGATCAGCTCCGCGCCGATCTGCCGTGCGGTCAGCAGCAGCTGGTCGAACTTGAGATGGTTGTTGCACAGGCTGCAGGGAATCGGCGTGCGCCCGGCCAGGTACTCCGAGACAAACGGCTTCACCACCTCGCGCTCGAAGCGCTCCTGGTGGTTGACGAGGTAGTAAGGGATGCCGAGGCGCTCCGCGACCCGGCGTGCGTCGTAGACATCGTCGACCGAGCAGCAGCGCCCCTGCACCTCCTCCGGCATGCCCTCGCGGCCGGCGAGGCGGCGCTGGTTCCAGAGCTGCATCGTCAGTCCGACGAGCGTATGCCCCTCGGCCTGCAGCATGGCGGCCACGGTGGACGAGTCGACGCCGCCCGACATGGCGACGGCGATCACCCGGCCCGGGGTTGCAGCAGCGGACGTACGCTGCGTCGAATTGGAAACTGTGTCGATCACAAAATTCTACGTTTGCTAAATCGAGCTTCCGGCGCCAGCAGCCTTGAGCACAGGCGCTTTCGCGGCCGCCTGGTAGAAGGGCGATAACTCCCGCAGGTGCGCTACAGCGGCGGGCACCAGCTCCAGCGCAAAGTCAACGTCCTTCTCGGTTGCGCCTGTGTCTAGGCTGAATCTCAGGCTTGCGCCCGCGCGCGCGGACGGCACACCCATCGCCCGCAGCACATGCGACGGATCCATCGCTCCGGAGGTACACGCCGAACCGCCCGAGAGCGCGAGGCCCTTCAGGTCGAGGGCGATCACCAGCGCCTCGCCTTCCAGATGATCGAACCAGATGTTTGTCGTGTTCGGCACCCGCTGCGAGATGCCGCCATGCCTGCCGGCTGCGCTGACGCGAGAGAGGATGCCTTTCTCCAGCCGGTCGCGCAGCGCGGCGAGACAAGACGGGCCATTGCTCTCGACGAAGGCCTGCGCCATCTCCGCTGCATGTCCCAGGCCGACAATACCCGCCAGGTTCTCCGTTCCCGCGCGCCGCTGCCGCTCCTGCGGACCGCCGTGGATCAGCGGCTCCGGATGCGTCCCGCGCCGGATATACAGCGCGCCTGTCCCCTGGGGCCCGTGGAACTTGTGTCCGGAGATGGTCAGCAGATCGCATCCGATTGCCTTCACGTCGATGGGAAGCTTGCCCACCGCCTGCACCGCGTCGGTGTGGAAGTAGACATCGGCCTCCTGTGCGATGGCGCCGATCTCCGCCACCGGCTCAACTGTGCCGATCTCGTTGTTCGCCATCATGACGCTGATGAGCTGGCTATTCGGCCGCAGAGCGCGCCGGACTTCTCCCGGGTCGACGACACCGGCAGCATCGACCGGCAGAAACGTGACCTCGACCCCGCGATCGCGCAGCCGCTCCGCGGTATGCAGGACGGCATGGTGCTCGATCGCGCTGGTGATGAGGTGATCACCGGGCTTGAGGATGCCGGCAAGTGCCAGATTGTCGCCCTCCGTGCCGCCGCTGGTGAAGATGACCTCGCCGGCCCGGCATCCCAGCAGCCGCGCCACCTGTTCCCGCGCGTGCTCAACCGCAGCCCGGGCGCGTTGCCCATAGAAGTGTATGGAGGACGCATTGCCAAACTGCTCGGTGAACCATGGACGCATGGCCGCGAACACCTCCGGCGCAAGGGGGGTGGTGGCATTGGCATCCATGTAGACACGGTTCATTACTATCTCCAGTTTACGCTGCCCCAGACTGCCGCTCTGCCCTTCCGTCCCAAAGCTGTCGCGTCTCTATGCTGTTCTGCTAGGCTTCTGGCGGTGCCGAGAGCACGGGAGGCTTTGCGAGATGAACTGTAGAACGATGCGAGTGTGGGGAATGGCAGCGGCGATGCTGGCGGGCGGCATGATGGCGCAGACAACGGCACAGGCGCAGACGGCGGCGAAGGCCAAATCGGCAGCCACAGGTGAAATGCAGCAACCCTCGGCCCTCTATGGCCAGATGCTGAAGGGGCTATCGAGCGAAATTGTGGCCGCTGCGGAGGCCATGCCGGCTGATAAGTACGACTTCGCGCCGACGAACGGCAACTTTGCGGGCGTCCGTACGTTCGGTGCGGAGGTGCAACATGTCACGGAGGCCAACTATTTCTTCTTCTCCGGCTTCGGTTTGAGTGGAGCACCCGACGAGGCGAAACTGAAGAGCCTGAAGGGTAAGGATGAACTGGTGCAGGCGCTGAAGGATTCTTTTGCCTTCGCGCAGAAGGGCATCGATACCATCACGCCGCAAAATGCCTTCGTCGTAACCGGGACTGGCCCGATGAACATGAAGATGACCCGTGCCGGCGGGGCGACGTTTTGCCTGGCCCACTCCATGGACCACTACGGGCAGATGGTGGAATACCTGCGCATGAACGGCATCGTGCCTCCAGCCAGTCAGAAGCAGGCTAAGGGCGGCGGCAACGACTAAGTTGCGCGAACACAACAAAGGCGCAGCTTGCGGGCTGCGCCTTTCTGTATCTGTTGCGGCCTACCGCTTCTCGAGGGGCGTGTATTCGGCGGGGTACTCCGGGCCGATGTAGTCGGCGCGCGGGCGAATCAAGCGATTGTCGTCATGCTGCTCGATGACGTGCGCGGCCCAGCCGGCAATGCGGCTTACGGCGAATATCGGCGTGAAGAGGTCGATATCGATACCGAGGGTCGTATACGTCGAGGCGGAGTAGAAATCGACATTCGCGTTCAGCTTCTTCTCGGCGTTGATGTATTTCTCGATCGCGCGGGACATGTCGAACCATTTTGTGTTGTTCGCTGACTTGCCCAGTGCTTCGCTCATGCGCCGCAGGTGAGTCGCTCGCGGGTCCTCAGTGTGGTAAACGCGATGGCCAAAGCCGGAGATCTTCTGCTTCGTGGCCAGCATGCCCTTGACGTGCTCGACCGGGTCCTCGCCCTTTTTATCCATTTCGAAGAGCATGCGCATCACCGCTTCGTTTGCGCCGCCGTGAAGCGGGCCTTTCAGCGCGCCGATGGCGCCGGTGATGGCGGAATGAATGTCTGAAAGCGTTGCGGCGATCACGCGCGCGGCGAAAGTGGAAGCGTTCAGCTCATGGTCCGCATGCAGGATGAGCGCGATGTCCATCGTGCGGGTGGCGGTTTCGGAGGGCTTCTCGCCGTTCAGCATCCAGAGGAAGTTGCCGGCGTGGGAGAGCGACGGATCCGCATCGACCAGCGGCTTACCTTTGCGAATGCGATCGTAGTTGGCGACCAGCATGGCGATCTGAGAGGTTAGCCGGAAGCTCTTACGGAGGTTCGCGGCGTGCGAGTTGTCCTTCTCGTCCGGGTCGTAGCAGCTCAGCGCGGAGACGGTCGTCCGCAGCACCTCCATAGGGGTGGAGTCTTTGGGGAAGGTGCGCAGCATCTCGATGATCTTAGGATCGATCACGCGGGCCTTCGCCAGCTCCTTGCGGAAGTCATCCAACTCGGCAGCCTTTGGAAGCCGGCCATTCCACAGCAGGTAGGTCGTCTCTTCAAAGTTGGACAGCTCGGCCAGCTTGTGAATATCGATGCCGCGATAGGCAAGCACTCCCGCGTCGCCATCAATCCAGCAGATACTGGAAGTGGTGGCTACAATGCCCTCCAGGCCTTTCGCAGCAACAGCAGTCGCCATCCGTCAATCTCCTTCGCCTTTACCCGGCCTTCGAATTTGTATGATGCTCAGCGCCCGACGTGCTGTGTTTTGCGACTGAGGGGAACTCACCGTTATAGCGCAGCGGCAAAGTGGTTGTCACATGCTGCCGATAGAGACGCGCGATGCGGCGCGAAGGCCGCAATATCGATGGCCGGCCTTCTGCCGCAGACAAGGTCCGCGATCACATACGCAGTTCCCGGCGCGAGCAGGATCCCATTGCGGAAATGGCCCGTGGCTACGAACCTCAAATTATTTCCATCGGTGTAGCGGCCAATCACCGGCAGGGCATCTGCCGTAGACGGCCGCAGACCTGCCCAGCTATCCACCTGTACGGCATCCGCAGCCGGCGGCCACAGGCGGGCGGCGCGCCTGCGCAGCAGGGCCAAAGCGTCTGCTTCCACCAGCTTCGAGTACCCGGCGTCTTCCACCGTGGCTCCGATGAGGATTCTTCCATCGCCGCGTGGGATCAGGTAGACCTCGGGCGAGCGCAATACGCGCGCGAGCAGCGGCGCAGCCTCTGGTTGCGCGATGACCAGCATCTGGCCTTTCCGTGGTGCGATTTCAAGAGAGGTGTCGAGCGCAGGAGCCCAGGCGCCGCAGCAGTTCACAAACGTGTCCGCCCGCAGGATGCGATGCTCGGTCGCAAGCAGCACGCCTTCGTCCTGAAGGTCGGCGGACAGCACGCGCTCCTGCTCGCGAAGTTCAACGCCGGCGGCCAGTACGGCAGAGCGCAAGGCCGCGCACAACTGACGCGGATCGAGGCTGGCTTCTTCCAGCAGGAGATAACTGCGTTCCGCACTCTCGAGCCCGGGAACAAGCTCCACGACCTCCTCGCGCGACAGGGGCACGCCACTGCGGACCGCGGGTTCGTGGTTCAGAACCTGTACGGTCTCGTGTGTGCGTAAGGGAACGCGTCGTCCGGAAAGCGCCTCAATCTCACGCAGAAATTCCGGGTAAAGGCTGCGGCTGTACCGGGAGAGCGGAAGCAGTGCAGGAGGGTTCTCGGGATCGTCGGCAGCCAGCATTCCACCTGCTGCCCAGGAGGCCTCTTTTGCGGCCGCGCCCGCATCCAGAACTGTAATTTTCAGGCCACAACGTCGCAGGACCAGGGCGCAGGAGAGGCCGATGATCCCGCCGCCTGCAATTGCAATATGGCGCGCCTGCTCCATGATTTCGATTGTAGCGGGATACGAGTGAGGTAATCTTCTGGTAATCAAAGGGAAAGAACTCCGAATTTCCGGCAGACGGGTGTTCCGTGGACATCCCGGGGCGGAGTGTCTTCTTTCTAACTGGATAACTATCCGGCACGTTGGCATCAGCAGGAGGGCATCGCCGCATGCGACAACTTGGCGCACGTCTACCGGAACTTCCTCCGGTGAAGACGGATGTGGAGACGCCTGCGGAGATACAGCCGCACGAGCGACATGCAGTGGAAGCACCGGAGCCGTATCCGGTTGAGGTGCACCGGATCGAGCGGCGTCCTATCGAGGCCGCCCCGATCGAGGCCACTTCGGTTGAGCCCCCTCCTGAGCCGATGACCACGCGGATGTCACCAAAGCCCATCGCCGAGCCAGCCGCTGCAGCTTCAGCGTTTCTGGAGTCCACTTCGGAGCCGGCCCTGGAGATTCAGGCTCGGCCAGAGGCCGGTGCGGAGCCGGTCGTGGCGTCGCCATCAGCGGCCGCCGAGACGTGGGCAGAGGAACCCCTCACTGAGGCTGGTGCTTTGACGCCGGAACCGGCCGCCGCACCGGCGATCACAGCGCCCGCGCCGCATAAGCCCGTTGTCGAGTTGGCTGCCGTGACCCAGCCACCGCCGGATCCCAGTACGGAGCGGCCGATTGCAACGCAAGCGACGCCAGAGCCGATCGCCGAGCCGGTTGCGACGACGCCACGAGTGCAACCCGGGCCTGCCTCTCCGGCTGCTGCCGCGCAAACGCCACCGGAGGCGATCGACCCGCACATTCGCATTACAGAAGCGCCACGAAATATGCCCGAGCGGCCGCTCAGACGACCGCCGGAGCCCCGGCGGCACGAGTCAAGGCGCGAACTCCGGCCGCTACCAGATATTGCTCAGGAGTTCCCGGAACCGAACCTGAACGGCCGTTGGGCGGAATTTCATGACTTCCGGCGGCTTGAGCCGGGACGCGAGGGCAGGATCAGCCTCGAGTCCGCGCCTCCTCCGCCGCTGGCGCCGCGTGGCCTGCTCGCCGCCGATCGCGAGCCCGAACATCGCTCTTCGTTTCTGACCATCGCGGTGCCGGGAATCGCCGCCATTCTTGCCGTGGGCGCGCTGCTGTGGAGCGGATCGCTGCGGGACCGCGTGCTTCGACAGGACGCGCAGATGACGGCGCTGCAGGAGCAGAATCGGAAGCTGGCAGACGCGCTGGCCCAGATGAACGTGGACCAGAAGGTGGTGGGCGCGTTGAATGCTTCGGGTTCGGCTCCGACGGCCGCGCCGGACCAAATGACATCGAATTCCACGAACCAGGCGGCAGGCAAGGCCGAGCCCCCCGCTCCCTCAGGAAACGATAACGCCCAGGCCGCGAAGGCAAACGGCGGCGCGGCTGCGCCAGGTCCGAACTCGACCGCGTCACCGAGGCAGGTCACATCCAGCGTGGGAAAACGTGAAGGTGTCTCCGTCCCGCCTTCCCTGCAAACGTCGGCGCAGCGGAGAGGTGGGCACCCTCCGGTGGACACGGGGTACCACCCGGAGATCGTCCCGCCGTATCCGACGGTCTCCCAGACGCAGAGCACTGCTCAGGGAACAGCCAGTTCACTACCCCCCGCGCAGCAGATGGATCATCCGTCCTCGGCGGTCAATCCATCTGCCAGCGCGCCCGCGTCTCCGACTGTACCGACGAGCACGCAACACGCGACCGCGCCGGCGCAGCCGCCTCCGTCCGGCGGAAATCCTGCCCCAAGTTTCGGAGTCGGTTCTTCACCTACGCATAGCGCACCGGGCAATGGTGTGTATACGAGCGCACTGGCGCAGAATATCGAAGCTGTAGACAGCATGCAGCGGCAGAGCCAGGTTCCGCTGCGCGAGTTCCACGCCCGCGATGGAATGCAGACGAAGGTGACACCGGCCCTGTTTGTCTCGGTACGGTCTCCCGACCAGGCACATGGCACGTACGCTCTGGTGGTGAACGGCGGCGCGGGGAACTATCAGCTTCGCGGGTATGTCAACGGCCCGCTCGCCTTCGTGGACAATGCGACGCATCGCGGCTATCAGTTGATAATCTTGCGCATTGCCGGCGATGAGGTCTATGGGTACATACGACCCGTGCAGTAGCGCGCGGAGCTAACTGGGTGGAGCATTCAGCGTCACGTCCTTCGCACCATCGAACGAGACGGTCACCTGCATAGACTTTTTCTTGTCCCAATCTTCCCGAGAGAGCGGGTAGCTAAAGACAACCAGACCATCGACCGACTGGCCGGGCTGGATTTGGATACTGCGGCGCAACGGATCCATCCGGACCGGGCCCAGTTGGGGATATGCCTGGAAAACCTTGTTGAAGTCGGCGGTGCTGGCGCCGAGACTGCGACGCGTATCTCCGTTAGCCAATGTCACGATGGCCCAGTCGTCCTGAAGCGTGATGGGGGCCTGGTTGGGATTGTGCAGGCGCACATGCGCGAAGACGAGCAATTGATTGATAACTTCGTCCTGGCCCTGCTGGCCAGCCATGCCGGCCGCGCCGCCGGCGATTTTTGCCTGGACAGGATAGATGGCGATGCGTGCGATGTCTCCCGTAGCCACAGGGGTTTTGCGCCCGAAGCGCACCCATGTGAAGACGATAAGCGAGGAGAGCACCAGAGCGAGGAGCACGCGAAGCGCGAGCCGTCCATAGTTGGTCGGCTCGTCGATCTGGGCGAGGTGCAAATCGCTGGATGGGGGGGTGCCGAACGAGTCAGTCACGGTTTGCCTGCATTCTTTCTATAGTGGAGCGATTACGTGCCAGATCCGGAGGCCCAAGTGCCCGTGTCCAGATACAAGATCAAATCACACTCCGGGCCGCTCAATGTAGCACAAACTGATCCCGCCGCCGCAAGCAGTTCAGCGAACGTTACCCGCCAAAACCGTAAAGTGCTACAAACAAAATACTTACGGCGCGTTTGTTCCACATGGAACAGACGCGGGCGCGGTACTGCAGGCGGAGGAACGGTATAGGATCAGATATCCGGTTCCGCAACTCTCTTGGTTTCTGTGAGATACGACATGCATGTACGAGGAAGACCGCTGCGCCTGGCCTACTTCGTCAGCCATCCCATCCAGTACCAGGCGCCACTGCTGAGGCGGATCGCCAGAGAGCCTGATATTGAGCTGGAGGTCTTCTTCTCGAGCGACCGCTCGGTTCGCGGCTATGTGGACGAAGGTTTTCGCGTCAAGGTGGAGTGGGATGTCCCGTTACTCGAGGGTTATTCCTCGCACTTTCTGCCGCGTTGGATAGACGACGCTCCGGAGCCGGGTCCCTGGCGGCCGCTGAATCACGGAATCTTTCGCAGACTGGAGCAGGGTCAGTTCGATGCGGTCTGGAGCCATGGCTACAGCACTGCCAATAGCCTGCGGGTGATTGCCAGCGCCGCGATGCTTGACATTCCTGTGCTGCTCCGGGCCGAGTCGACCTTGCATGATCGGGCACGCAGCGTGCCGAAGCGGCTGGCCAAGGAATGCTTCTTCCGCATGCTGCGCCCGCAAATCAGCGCGGTGCTGGCGATCGGGGAGGCGAATGCGCGGTATTGGCGCCACTACCTGGGCGAGGATGTGCCGCTGTTTGGGATGCCGTACGCGGTGGACAACGACTTCTTCCAGCGGCGTGCAGCGGAAGCCGCTCCCGGCCGGGAGGCGTTGCGAGCGGAGTTGGGCTTCGAGGCAGGGCGGCCGATCCTTCTCTTCGCCTCCAAGCTGCAGCATCGGAAGTGCTGCGGCGACCTGCTGGCGGCGCTCGCATTCGTGGGGCCACAGAGGCCGTATCTGATGATTGTGGGCGATGGCGAGGAGCGGCAAAAGCTGGAAGAGCAGGCCGCCGGCGATCCCGAGTTGAGCAGCCGGGTGCGGTTTCTCGGCTTCCGCAATCAGACGGAACTGCCGCGGTACTTCGATCTGTGCGATGTGTTCGTCCTGCCCTCCCGCCATGAACCTTGGGGGCTGGTGGTGAATGAGGCAATGAACGCCGGGCGAGCGGTGGTCGTTTCCGAGGATGTGGGCTGCCAGCAGGACCTTGTCCGCGAGGGCGAGACGGGAGCGGTCTTTCCGGCGGGGGATGTTCGAGGGCTGGCGAAGGCGATCGAGAGGGTGCTGATAACTCCGGAGACCGCGAAGCGAATGGGGGCACGCGGTAAGGCACACATCGCGCGATACAGCTTCGATCAGGATGTGGCCGCCCTCCGGAAGGCCCTGGCCTTTTGTGTTTCCGGTTTCAATACCCGTGGTACGGAGAGGGGATGGCCGATTCAGGAGCAGCCACTATGATGAGGCTCAATGAGCCGTAGTCCCGAGTACAACGCTGCACAGGTGATCTCCGCGGGCAACCCGGATGCCTATTTACGGCCGGCATTTCCGCTGAGCATCCGCTCCAGGCGGCTGGCATGGAATGTTGTGCGTGTTCTGCTGTACCGGCTTTCGCCGCGGCCGTTTCATGGCTGGCGTGCGATGCTGCTGCGGGTCTTCGGGGCGCGAATGGGACCGAACTGTCATTTTTATCCGAGATCAAAGGTGTGGGCGCCGTGGAACCTGATTTGCGAGGACCAGGTGACAGTCGCCGATGGAGCCGAGATTTATAACCCATCGCCGATGAGTTTCGGGTCGCACGCGATCCTGTCGCAGCAGAGCTACCTTTGCGGCGCGACGCACGATTACGATGATCCGGCATTTCCTCTGATTGCATATGCCATGCAGGTGGGCGCGTATAGCTGGATTTGCGCACGCGCAGCCGTGCTGCCAGGTATCAACGTTGGGGAGGGCGCGGTGCTCGGTCTGGGCGCGGTCGCAACACACGACCTGGAGCCGTGGGCGGTCTACGCCGGGTCTCCGGCGGTGAAGGTGAAGACTCGCGTGCGGCATGGGGTCTCACATTCCGGGGCTTCGGGGGCGTGATCTCTGTCCTGGTCCTGACCAAGAATGAGGAACAGGACCTGCCGGGATGCCTCGGATCGGTTGCGTGGTCGGATGATGTGCATGTGCTCGATTCGATGAGCACCGATCGAACAGTAGAAATCGCACGCGAACATGGCGCGCAGGTTACCGAGCGGAAGTTCGACAACTGGGCAGCGCATCAGAACTGGGCGCTCGCGAATGTGCCGTTCCGGCATCCGTGGGTTTTTTATATCGATGCCGACGAACGCGTGACGCCGGAGCTGCGAGACGCAATGATGGCCGCCGCGCAGACACCGGGCGATGCCGTTGCTTTCAAAGTGCAGCGGCGGGATTTTCTGCTCGGCACCTGGCTGCGGCACGTGCAGGCTTCGTCGTCTTACATGCGGCTTTTCCGTCCGGAGAAGATGCACTACGAGCGGCTGGTAAATCCGGTATCGATTCCCGATGGTCCGGTGGGCACGGTCCAGGGCTACCTGGATCATCACCCCCTCTCCAAGGGCATGGCGCACTGGATCGAGCGGCATAACGCCTACAGCACACTGGAGGCGCAACAGATCGTCTTGAACCGGCAGCGCGAGACGGATTTTTCCATGATGGGTGCGCTCGCGGAGAAGGACTTTCATAAGCGGCGCTATCACCAGAAGGAGATGTTCTATCGCTTGCCGGCGAGGCCGTTCGCGAAGTTCGTGCTCCTCTACTTGGTGAAACGTGGTTTTCTGGACGGGCGGGCAGGTCTGACTTATTCAGTGCTGCAGTCGATCTACGAATACTTCATTGTGCTGAAGACCCGAGAGCTGGAGGAAAGGGGCCGCGATCTGCCGTAGAAGCAGCCAGACGGGCCAGTTGGCGTCTGCCTCTTTTGTGGTGCATGAAACCTGTTGGGGCCGCTGTGTTTACTGAGGTAGTATCGGAGCACCGGCACGCCCGCAATGCCAGCTTTTCCCGCGTTCCGCGAGGTTTGCTGGAAGTCATTAAACCCGGGAGCGCCCGGCGAGAGTGGAAGGAAACGGCCGAGAGACGCCGCAGATGGTGGATTCCCCGCATCAAGTAGCGCCGATCGCAGTAGAGACTGAGGGTCCCCTTGCGCTGGCTTCCGGCAAGGATGGGCTGTCGCTGTCCGATATTGGCGCAATCCTGCTCAAGTGGAAGTGGCTGGTGCTGGGATGCCTGGTGATCGGGTTCGTCCTGGGGTATGTCTATTCGAAGACGCGCATTCCTCTGTATGAGGGAGGCGCGACGATCGACCTGAATCCATCGCAGACCAATATGGGGCTCAGCGATCTGATTCAGGAGAGTCTCTCATCGGAAGACGTGCGCCTGCCCACAGAAGTGGCGCGGATGCAGAGCAACCTCGTGGTCTTTGACACGATCAAGGAACTGGCACAGCAGCATCGCGGTCCGTTTCCCACGGCGTTCGACGGCCTTCCGCCGGATGCAGGCATGGACGCGTTTCCGGCCGCAAAGCTACAGGCAATGATCGGATCCGTGCGCGGCTCGCTCAAGGTGTCGACGGTCACCGGTACTGACATCGTTGCCATCAACTATCGGGACCCACGTCCACAGGTCGCCAAGGACGTGCCGAATATGATCGTCGAGGTGTATCTGAAGCGGAACCTGGACGACCACATGGAGGGCACAGGGCGTGTGACCCGCTGGCTGGCAACCGAGATGGAGGGTTTGAAGCAGCAAGCGACCGATGCGCAGGCTCGACTGGCGCGATACCAGAAGGAGCACAACCTGATCGAGACGGGCGGCGGCGGCCCGAGCTCCGGAGGAACCGACAGCCTGGAAATCGATCGGCTGCGCCTCAGCAACAGCGGACTGGCCGGCGCGCAGGCGGACCGCATCGTGCGCGAAGCCAAGCTGCGGCTGGCAGAATCGAACGATCCTGATCTTGTCGCCAGTGTGGCGCCCAGTTCCACGCTGATGACATTGCGCAACGAATTGCTGAGCCTCACCGCGCAATATACGCAACTGACGACAAGATTCGGAGAGAACTACCCGCGGGTTCGCGAGCTGCACAACCAGATTCAGAATGTCCAAAACCAAATCAACGTCGAGATGCGCAACGTGCAGCAACGCATCCGCGAGGAATACAACACCTCCACGCACACGCTGGACCTGATGCAGGCAGAGCTCGATAAGCAGATGCAGGAGACTTATCGACTGAACGAGAGTGCGGCGCAGTATGCGCTGCTTCGCCAGGACGCAGAATCCAGCCGGCAACTGTACGACCAACTGCAACTGAAGCTGAAGGAATCGAATCTCGCCGCGGGGTTGAATACCGCATCGGTGACCGTAATCGACGAGGCCCTGCTGCCTCTGGGGCCTGTATCGCCGGATGTTCGCACCAATGTCATGATCGCGGCCGCGCTGGGGCTTCTGGTCGGCACCCTTGCCGCGTTTCTTCTCGATTCGCTGGACGACACACTGCGCACGACCGACGACGTGGAGCTGTTCTCCGGACTGCTTTCGATCGGCGCCATCCCGCACTTTCAGACCTCAACGCGAGCGAACCGACCGGAGGATATGGGCGAGGAACCGGGAGAGCGTCGGCGGCTCATCTCGATTACAGCTCCTGCTTCGCCTACGGCGGAGGCCTATCGTGCCCTGCGATCTTCGATCCTGCTCAGCGCTATAGACAATCCGCTGCGTACGCTGGTGATCACCAGCGCGTTCATGTCCGAAGGGAAGTCGACGCTCTCGGCGAACATCGCCGTGATGCTGGCGCAACGCGGCGAGCGGGTGCTGATTGTGGACGCCGACCTGCGGCGCAGCACGCTGCATCTCCTTTTTGGGCTTCGCCGTCCGGCGCAGGGTTTAACCAATCTGCTGAGCCGGCAGACCGACGAGTCGGTGATTCTGCACCCGGTCGCGCAGGTGCCGAGCCTGGCGTATCTGCCGGCCGGCGCGGTGCCCCCGAATCCGGCTGAACTGCTGGCGTCGCACCGCATGGCGGAGATGATGCGGATATGGTCGGAGCAATACGACCGCGTCATTATCGACACGGCGCCGATCCTTGCGGTGTCCGACTCGCTGGCGCCAGCCGCGCGTGCCGACTCGGTGCTGCTGGTGGTGCGAGCGGGAGTGACCCGCAAGAAAGCGTTGATGCGGACTCGCGAGATGCTGCGCCGCGTGAATGCTCATCTGCTGGGCGCGGTAGTGAACGACATCGATATGCGCAAGGACAGCTATTACGATTATTCCGGACCGTACACCTACGGCTACGGGTATACGAGCGAAACGGTGCATGAAGAAGTCAAGTAATCTGCTGCATTTCGCGCTCGCGTGCCTGTTGCTGGGTCTGGCCGGCATAGTTCCCGCGGAACTTCACGGACAGACCATGGGTCAGCAGATATCGCCGCAGCCGTTGGGCGGCGGCACGCAATCGGGTGGCCAGAGCAATCCCACTGGCCGGTTGAATGACCAGTCCGGAGGCAACGGAGAGCAGTCTCCGGCAGCGCCGATGAATGTGCCGGGTACCGGCCCGATGAACGAAGGACGTGTCGGTATGTTCGGCACAGGAATGGATATTCCGCAGACCAGCCCGAACACGCAGATTACTGAGGGCGATCTACTGGACGTCGTGATCTTCGATACGCCGGAGCTTTCCGGCCGCTTCCGGGTCAATCTGAAGGGTGACATTCTGCTGCCATTGGCGGGCACGCTGCACGTAACGGGCATGACGCTATCCGAGATTACCGAGGCTGTCGCCCAGCGATACAAGGACGCGAAGATACTGGTCGAGCCCCAGGTAACCGTATTTGTAGCAGAATTTAACCGCCGCACCATTACGATCACCGGCGAGGTGCGAGCGCCCGGAGTGTATTCGATTACCGCACCGCGTACCCTGACCGATACGTTGGCAATGGCAGGTGGATTGGGCGATTCTGCTTCGCGAACGGTCAGCATCGTGCACGCCGCGAACCCGAAGGAGATTGTCCATGTCACGCTGAATGTGGGCGCTCAAACTCCGGAATCGGTCGAACAGGGCCGGATGGAAATCGTTCCCGGCGACAGTATCTTTGTCGCTCGGTCCGGTGTGGTTTATGTGGTGGGAGAGCTGAACCGGCCAGGCGGATATCAGGTGGAACATAACAACCGACTTACGCTTCTGGAAGCGGTCGCCCTTGCGGGAGGGCTCACGCGTACCGCCAAGGCGAGCAACTCGCGGCTAATTCGCCGTTCAGCGACAGGCAGGGAAGAGCTGGATGTGAACCTGCAAAAGGTGCTCTATGGCGGGGGGCCGGACATGCTGCTGACCGACGGCGACATCCTGTATGTGCCAACCAGCCTTCGCAAGGAGTACACGCAGTCAATCATCAATGCGGCAATCGGCTCGGCAACGACTTATGGCATCTATCGCGTCGCCAACGGGACATTCTAAAGATGCGAGCCGACCACGTCGATTTTCCCGAACAATTGAAATTCTGAAAGACTACGGTGAGATGCGCGTACTTCTGTTGGGCGGCAATGGACAGGTCGGTCATGCTTTTAAGACCTGCAGTTCCTTTGCCGACGAATTTGTGGTGGCAACGCGGCGGGAGTGCGACCTCGCGGACGCGGAGTGTCTGCGACTTTACTTGAGACGGGTCAAGCCGGACGTGATCGTGAACGCGGCGGCCTATACCGCGGTGGACAAGGCGGAAGGGGACCGCGAGACGTGTTATGCCGTCAACGCGACTGCTCCGGGCGTGATGGCCAGGGAGGCCGCGGCGATGGGCGCAAAGCTGGTGCATTATTCGACCGACTACGTATTCGACGGTACGAAGGCCGGCACCTATAGAGAGGCCGATCCGACTGGTCCGCGCAATGTGTATGGCGCATCGAAACTGGCGGGAGAAGAAGCGGTCGCCGCCGCGGGCGGCGAGTTCCTGATCCTGCGTACGAGCTGGGTTTACAGCAACCACGGCGCGAACTTTCTGAAGACCATGCTTCGGCTTGGCGCGGAGCGGCCCGAACTGCGCATTGTGGCCGATCAGCATGGTGCGCCGACTTCCGCAGATGCGATCGCGGACGCGACGGTGAAGATCCTGAACAAAACAGAGACAGGGCAGTGGACGGGCGGCGTGTTCCACATGACGGCGGCGGGGGCGACCACCTGGTATGGATTTGCGAAGGCAATTTTTGCGCGCTCCGCGGGCGCGAAGCCAAACCTTATCCCAATTACGACAGTCGACTATCCAACGCCAGCGGCGCGGCCGTCGAATTCGGTGCTTTCTAACGAAAAATTCGCCCTGACATTCGGATTCAGGCTGCCGGATTGGCAGCAGCAACTGGATGCGGCGATGACGGTGCGCGCAGTGGGGGTCCATGCAGATACGTGAGACAAAACTGGCGGAGGTGAAGCTGCTGGAACCGCGGGTTTTCGCCGACAGCCGGGGATTTTTTCTAGAGAGCTATAACCAGCGCACATTTGCAGAGCTTGGAATCCGCGAAGACTTCGTTCAGGACAACCACTCGCGCTCCGAGCGAGGTGTTCTACGCGGGATTCACTATCAACTCATTCAGCCCCAGGGGAAGCTGGTTCGGGCAGTGCGAGGCGAGATATTCGACATTGCCGTCGATCTGCGGCGGAGCTCTCCCAGCTTTGGGCGATGGACGGGACATTTGCTGAGCGAAGAGAATAAGCAGATGCTCTGGATCCCGGCTGGGTTTGGCCACGGATTCATCGTTGTCTCGGCGGTGGCCGAGGTGCTCTACAAGGCGACCGATTTTTATGCACCACAAGGCGAGCGCTCGATTCTGTGGAACGATCCAAGTATCGGGATCGAATGGCCCGACACCGGTGTCTCGCCGACCCTCTCCGCCAAGGACACGGCCGGCCACGCGCTGACGGAGGCGGAGGTCTTTGCGTAATGAAGAAGTCAAGGAGCATCTGTAAGTGACATTGATAATTACCGGAAATGTACGATGACCCGTCGTCTTCTAGTGACTGGCGGGGCGGGCTTTATCGGGGCCAATTTTGTGCTGGACCGGATCGCTGCGGGCGGCGAGGTGATGGTCCTGGACAAGCTTACCTACGCCGGCAACTTGCAGAGCCTGGCGCCGGTGGAACATGCCGCCGAATACACATTTGTGCGGGGCGACATTGCCGATCGCGAACTGACCGGGCGGCTTTTGGCGGAGTACCGCCCGGACGCAGTGGTGCACTTCGCAGCGGAGAGCCACGTCGACCGGTCGATCCTTGGGCCGGAGGCGTTCGTGATGACGAACGTCGTCGGCAGTTTCCGGCTGCTGGACGCGTCGCTGGAGCATTGGCGATCCCTTGCTGGTGCAGCCCGCGACAGTTTTCGTTTCCTGCACGTCTCGACCGACGAGGTCTATGGTTCGCTCGCGCCCAATGATCCGGCCTTCCATGAGAACACGCCCTACAGCCCGAACAGCCCGTATTCGGCATCGAAGGCGGCCAGTGATCACCTGGTGCGCGCCTATCACCACACGTATGGGTTGCCAACTCTGACCACGAACTGCTCGAACAACTACGGGCCGCTGCAGTTTCCTGAGAAGCTGATTCCGCTAATGGTGCTGAATGCGTTGGAAGGGAAACCACTGCCGGTTTACGGCGACGGCATGAACGTGCGCGACTGGCTCTACGTCGGCGATCATTGCGCGGCCATTGCTACGGTGCTGGCGAAGGGACGTCCCGGCGAGACGTACAACGTCGGGGGGCTGAATGAGATGTCGAACATTGCGGTGGTGGAGACGATCTGCGACATTCTGGATGAATCGCGGCCGCACTCGCATTCGCGTCGTGAACTGATCACATTTGTAAAGGACCGGCCGGGGCACGACAGGCGCTACGCCATCAACTGCAGCAAAGCGACTATGGAACTGGGATGGAAGCCGCAGGAGACTTTTTCGAGCGGCATCCGCAAGACCGTCGCTTGGTATCTGGACAACATGCCGTGGGTCCAGGCGATCACCAGCGGCGCTTATCGCGACTGGATTGACCGGAACTATGGCGACCGGGAGTCACCCGCTACGACCGGGAGAGCACAGTGAAGGGCATCATTCTGGCGGGCGGGTCGGGTACGCGGCTCTATCCCGTGACGCTTGCTGTTTCCAAGCAGCTTGTGCCGGTGTATGACAAGCCGATGATCTATTTTCCGCTGAGCACGCTGATGCTGGCAGGCATACGCGAAATTCTGGTGATCTCCACGCCCCACGATTTGCCGCGCTTTCGCGATTTGTTGGGCGATGGAAGCCAGTGGGGGCTGTCGATCTCCTATGCGGAGCAACCGAAGCCGGACGGGCTGGCCCAGGCATTTCTTATAGGGGAGGACTTTGCCGCCGGAGACCCCTGCGCGTTGATATTGGGCGACAACATCTTTCACGGTCACGACTTGGCCACGATGGTGCAGGAGGCCGCGAAGACGACGGACGGAGCGGTTGTATTCGCGTATCCGGTACAGAATCCGGAGGCATACGGCGTGGTTGAGTTTGACGCTCAGGCAAGAGCCATCAGCCTGGAAGAGAAGCCGAGTGAGCCGAAGTCCCGATTTGCTGTCACGGGTCTGTACTTCTACGACGCCAAGGTCGTTGAGTATGCGAAGACGCTGAAGCCATCCGATCGCGGCGAGCTCGAGATCACCGATCTGAACCGCATATATCTGAAAGCGGGCAAGCTGAAGGTCCGCTGTTTCGGACGGGGAATGGCGTGGCTGGACACTGGGACGCATGATTCGATGCTGGATGCGTCGATGTTTATCGCAACTCTGGAGAAACGGCAGGGGCTGAAGATCGCCTGTCCGGAGGAGGTCGCCTATCGCATGGGGTATATCTCCGCTGCTCAACTGAAGGCTCTGGCGGCGCCGCTGGTGAAGAGCGGCTACGGAACCTATCTGCTGCAGATCCTGAAGGAATCCGGATCGACTCCGTTGATTGACTAGCTTTGCAAACTCGTAACAGATATGGCACATGAGCAAGCTCACCTGCCTGGGTACCGCGCGATGAAGGTATTGCTGGTTGGCAACTATCTGCCGGACCGGCAGGACAGCATGCAGATTTACGCCTCCATGCTGGAGGGCGGCCTGCGTGGGCGAGGACATGAGGTCCGACTGCTGCAGCCCCCGGCGATCCTAGGGGCGCGGGTTGCGCAGACTTCGCCGCTATTCAAGTGGTCCGGCTATGCGGACAAATTTCTTCTTTTCAGGCGCGAGCTTCGCCGCGCAGCCCAAGGCGCCGACATCGTGCATCTGTGCGACCACTCGAATGCCATGTACGTGTCTGCCGTGGCGCATAAAGCGCACGTCGTCACCTGCCATGATGTACTGGCGATTCGCAGTGCCATGCGTCATTTTCCGGAGAACCCGGTTGGGGTCACGGGCCGTACCTTCCAGCAGCTTATTGCGCGGGGGCTGCGGCAGGCACGCGCGATCCTGTGTGTTTCCAGAAAAACTCGTGACGACCTGCAACGGTATGTTGGGGTGCCGGACGACCGGTTGCACATAGTACCCAACGCGTTGCCATGGCCATACACGCCTGTCACTCGGGACAGCTGTGCGCCGCTGTTGCGCTCGGTTGGACTTGAAGCGGATGAGCCGTACTTCTTTCACATTGGTGGCAATCACTGGTACAAAAACCGCGGGGCGGCGATCCGGATCTTCGCCGAACTGCACAAGCTGCCGCAATATACAAAGGCGAAGCTGGTGATGACCGGCGGACCAATGACTGCGGCGCTGCGGGATATTGCGAAGCAGGATGAGGCCGGCGGGGCAGTGCTGGAGGCGGTGGGGCTCAGCAACGAATGCCTGCAGGCACTGTATAGCTGCGCGCTCGCGACGCTGTTTCCGTCGCTCGAAGAGGGGTTTGGCTGGCCGATTCTGGAGGCGCAGGCCTGCGGGTGCCCGCTGGTGACGACGGACCGTTCGCCGATGAACGAGGTGTCCGGTGGCGCTGCGATCCTGATCGATCCAGCAAACGCGGAGAGTGCAGCGCGGATTGTTGCGGATGCGTTGCGGGACACGACGCAGATGCGCGCCGATGGGTTACGAAACGCAGCGTGCTATTCGATCGAGCTGATGCTGGAGAGATGCGAGGCCTTATATCACGAACTTGCCACAGTGCCTGGGATGCGCAGGGGATAAGGGGCCTCAGCAGGCGGCTTCATAACTTCATCGCTGTATACTCGGAGCCAACGCACATAAGGACGGAAGGATATTGGAAGTGACAGGGAAGCCAGTGTCTATAGCCGTGGTGGGCTCAGGCTATGTAGGTCTCGTCGCAGCGGTTTGTTTTGCGGAAATCGGCCACTCGGTTGTATGCGTCGACAACGACGAGCAGAAAGTGGCCATGCTGCGCGAAGGCGGCGTGCCGATCCATGAGGATTTTCTGCCGGAGCTTCTGGCCCGTCATCGCAACAAGGGCCTGCAGTTCACAACGGACCTGCCTGAAGCCACGCGGAACGCTCAGGCGATTTTTATCGCGGTCGGCACGCCGCAATCCGATACCGGAAACGCCGACCTATCGTATGTGGACGCGGTGGCGACGCAGATTGCTCGCTGCATCGGCACCTACAAGGTGATCGTCGAAAAGAGCACCGTGCCGGTGTACACAAACGAGTGGATCCGCCGGGTAGTAGAGCGGAATGGCACTTCGAGCACCAATTTCGATGTGGCTTCCAATCCAGAATTTTTGCGCGAAGGCACCGCGGTGGCGGATTTTCTGCATCCGGATCGAATTGTGATTGGTGCGGACAGCAAACAGGCTGCCGAGATTTTGAAAGATATCTACGCCCCGCTGACTTTGGGCGACTACTACAAGAGCGACGGCGCGATCATCGGGCGTTGCACTATCTCCGATCCGCCGCCGTTGCTGCAGACGTCTACGAAGGCGGCAGAACTGATCAAGCATGCGTCGAACGCATTTCTCGCGATGAAGATTTCCTTTATCAACGCGGTGGCGAATGTGTGCGAGGCGGTGGATGCCAACGTGGAAGAGGTTGCGCGGGGCATGGGATTGGATAAGCGCATCGGCAGCCAGTTTCTGCGCGCCGGCATCGGGTATGGCGGCTCCTGCTTCCCTAAGGACGTTGCCGCATTCCGCTATGTCGCCGAGCAATTGAGCGTCGATTTCGGCATTTTGAGCGAGGTGGAAAAGATCAACGAGCAGCAGAAGCGGCGGTTTTTCAACAAAGTGCGCTCGGCGCTCTGGACCTTTCGCGGCAAGCGGCTGGCCGTGCTGGGGCTGGCCTTCAAGGGCGGCACGGATGACGTACGGGAATCGCCGGCGTTTGAGATTATCCGCATGCTGCTCGCGGAGGGTTGCACGATTGTTGCCTTTGATCCGGCAGCGACCGAACGGGCCAAGGCTGAGCTGCCTGCCGGCCCTGCGATGCAGTATGCAGAGGACGTCTACGCTGCAGCGAAGGATGCCGATGCGCTGCTCATCCTGAGCGACTGGCCCCAGTTTGGCGAACTCAATCTGGAAACGCTGCAGGGGGCGCTGCGCTTTCCCATCGTTATCGATGGGAGAAATCTGTACGACCCGCAGGCGATGCTGGACCGTGGCTTTACCTATCTGAGCGTCGGCCGGCCGGCGATGTATCCGGCGCGGGAGAGAACGGGAGCGCGGCACGCCCCATGATCGATTGCGGAGGCTGTTGCGAGATCCAAATGAGGAGCGACGCCCGTTGAAGAAGATGCGAATTCTGGTGACGGGTGCGGCGGGCTTTCTCGGTTCGCATCTGAGCGATGCGTTGCTGGGCGAGGGGCACACGGTCATTGGTGTGGATAACCTTGCCACCGGCCGGCTGGCGAACTTGGAACATCTGCAGGGCGAATCGCGCTTTTCGCTGCTAGAGCGCGACATCTGCCAGCCTTTTGAGCCGGGGCAGGTGGATGCGGTCTTCAACATGGCCTCGCCGGCGAGTCCTGCCGACTACCTGAAGCTGGGACCGGAGACGCTGAAGGTGGGCGCATATGGTGTCTTCAACACACTCGATATTGCGCGCCGCTATGACGCGGTGTATCTACACGCCTCGACTTCGGAGTGCTACGGCGATCCCGAAGTGCATCCGCAGCCGGAGAGCTATTGGGGGCATGTGAACCCGGTTGGCCCGCGCTCGGTGTATGACGAGTCCAAGCGTTTTGCGGAAGCGACCGTGATGGCGTACCACCGCTATCGAGGCGCGAATACGCGGATTGTGCGGATATTTAACACATACGGGCCCCGTTTGCAGCCGAACGACGGCCGCGTGATCTCCAATTTTCTGATGCAGGCCTTGCGCGGCGAGGACCTGACGATCTATGGCGATGGATCGCAGACACGGTCGTTCTGCTACGTGACAGACCTGATCGACGGCATCATCCGGCTGGCGCGCAGCGAGGAGCATCAGCCGGTGAATATCGGAAACCCGGTGGAATGGACAATTGCCGAATGCGCACAAGAAATCCTTGCGGTGACAGGCTCCGAGAGCAGGCTGCGCTCGCTTCCATTGCCGGAGGATGATCCGGCACGGCGACGGCCGGACATCACGCGCGCGCGTACGATGCTAGGCTGGGAGCCCAAAGTGCAACTTCGGGAGGGTCTAAGTCTTTGCATTCCATACTTCACACAGGCGATCCAGGAAAGCGCGAGCGCATCGTCGGTCGACTGAGCGCGCTCGTCATCCTGGTTTTTTTCTTTGCTTCCTGGGCGCGCGCAGAGAGCGCGACTGGCCCATTGCTGCGGCTGCATGAGGGTTGGTCGCTCGCCTCCGGATGCAAGGTTTCGTCGAGCGGCGGAGAGTTGTCTTCGGCTTCGTATCGACCGACAGCACATGCCTGGCAGGCGACGGTGGTGCCGGCGACGGTGCTGGCTGCGCAGGTTGCTGGCGGAGAATTCCCTGATCCTTATTTCGGACGAAATCTGCGCAATATTCCAGGAACGGACTATCCGATCGGGAAGATTTTCTCGCGGCTGCCGATGTCGCCGAACAGCCCCTATGCATGCCCGTGGTGGTATCGCACCCGCTTCACGGTGCCGCCCACAGCGCGGGCCAGCACGCTGTGGCTGCGCTTCGCCGGCATCAACTATCGGGCGAATGTCTGGATCAACGGAAAGCAACTGGCTGCGTCGAACGATGTGGCGGGCGCGTATCGCACGTATGAGTTCGATGTGACAAAGCTTCTGGTTCCGGGCCGGGAAAATGCCATCGCAGTGGAGACATTTGCACCGACGGAGCACGATCTGGCGATCAACTGGGTGGACTGGAATCCCGCTCCGCCGGACAAGGACATGGGGCTGACCGGCGAGGTTGCGTTATACGCAAGCGGGCCAGTGAGCGTGCGCTCGCCAATGGTGGATACGCATCTGACCGCCTCATCCGGAGATGCTGCCGATCTGACCATCTACGGCGAGTTGCACAATGCTAGCGCAATGCCGGTGCGCGGCATTGCAGCCGTTTCGATTGCGGGCGTCCATGTTGAGCAGCCGGTCTCGCTCGATGCCGGGGAAAGCCGCACCATTGCTTTCACACCTGCGCAGTTTCCAGAGCTACACGTTGCACATCCGCGGCTCTGGTGGCCGTATCAAATGGGTGATCCGCATCTGGAGACGTTGCGGGTGAACTTCCGCGCAAATGGGACGGTGTCCGATGAAGCGGTTGCGCGAGTGGGGCTTCGCGAGGTCACCTCCGAGCTGACCGACAAGGGCGCGCGCCTTTTCCGCGTGAATGGGCGGCCGATACTGATACGCGGCGGCGGATGGTCTCAGGACATGCTGTTGCGCGAGCAGCCGCAACAATTAGAGCAACAGCTTGAGATGGTGCGCGACCTGCATCTGAACGCGATTCGCCTCGAAGGCAAGTTGGAGACGGATGCTTTCTACCGACTGGCGGACGAGCAGGGTGTTCTGGTGATTGCGGGCTGGTGCTGTTGCGATGTGTGGGAGCGGTGGGCCCAGTGGACGCCGGAGAACTACACGGTGGCTACGGCGTCCCTTCATGCGCAAATGCTGCGGCTCCGCGGCCATCCCAGTCTTTTGGCGTGGCTGAACGGCAGCGATAATCCGCCGATACCGAAGGTGGAGCAGATGTATCTTGGCATCGAGCGTGAGTTGCACTGGCCGAACCCGACGCTCTCCTCTGCTACGGCGCGCGCCACCACGGTGAGCGGCGAAACCGGCGTGAAAATGACGGGGCCGTACGACTATGTTGCTCCGTCGTACTGGCTGACTGATCCGGGAAAGTACGGCGGCGCCTGGGGCTTCAACACGGAGACGAGTCCAGGGCCGGCGATTCCGCCGGTATCCAGTTTGCGCCGTTTTCTGCCCGCGTCGAGCCTGTGGCCGCGTGGCGACGACTGGCAGTACCACAACGGCAGTGGCGGTTTTGCTACGACCGACGTTTTCGATGCCGCGATGCAGCATAGCTATGGCGAGACCCAATCGCTCGCAGAGTACGAGCGTCTCGCGCAGGCCATGGCCTATGACGGGGAACGCGCGATGTTTGAGGCATACGGGCGCAACAAATACAAATCGACAGGAGTTGTGCAGTGGATGCTGAACAACGCCTGGCCAGCGATGATCTGGCATCTGTACGACTACTATCTCGCTGCGGGCGGGGGCTATTACGGTGCGCGAAAAGCGTGCGAGCCGCTGCACGTGCAATATTCGTATGATGACCACAGCGTGGTCGTTGTGAACAGCACCTATGCGGCTGCAGCGGGGCTGAATGTTGCGGGCACGGTGTATGACCTTCAGCTTCATCCTCTGTATCAACATGAGGCGAAGCTCGATGCGGGTCCGGACAGCTCAAACCGTGCGTTCGAAATACCTGCGTACAGTCTGGCGGGCGGCGGCACGCTTCATTTCGTTCGGTTGACGCTCAAGGATGCGAACGGGCGCGAGATGAGCGAGAACTTCTACTGGATTCCGGCGAAGCTCGCGACATTTGACTGGGGGCACGGAGACTATCGCACTACGCCGATGTTGCAGCAGCCGGACCTGACTGAGTTGAAAGACCTGCCGCACGCGCATGTAGCTGTGGAAGCGGTGAAGAGAGAGGCGGATGGGCGGATCACGCTTCGTCTGCGGAACGATTCGCAGGCGCTTGCGTTCCAGGTTGCTTTGCAATCGCTGGATGCGCAAGCGGCGCCAGTGCTGCCGGCATTCTGGTCCGAAAACTACATTTCGCTACTTCCGGGCGAATCGCAGACTGTGACGGTTCGTTCTTCTGAGCACGGCGGCGTGCCAATCGCGGCGATCGCCCTCACCGGATGGAATATCAGCGAACAACACATTCCTGTCGGGAGCGGGAATGGTTCTCAAGGCCGCGGTCACGAGGCTGCCTTGCTGCCGTTGCGCGCCTCTGCTTCCGCCAGCCACCCGCGCCGGATCGATTCCGCCGCGACGCTGGAGAGGTAAGGCTTGATGTCGAGGATCGGCGTCTTGTCGAGCATGTCGACACCGCGTACATGCAGATCTGCCTTATCGCGGCGGAGCAGCTCGACGACGGTGAGGCCGATGGGATTGGGACGACGTGGCGAGCGCGTTGCGAAGACGCCATGCGGACGGTTGTCCGCCGCCGGCGTGCCCATCAGCTCGAAATGACCACCGCGATCAAATTCCCAGATGACGTAGAGGTGCGAGAAGCCTTCGATATCGGTGAGACCGCTCTCAAAATCTGGTAACAGGGTGATGATGCCTTCGGCATCGTGCCGGGCGCCCAGCCCTTTGGGTACATCGCTGGTCTCCTTGTAAGGTGTGCTGACAAAACCGATTGGCCAAGGCGTAAACATTGAGGTGGAACCTCCGTCCAAGGGTGCTTCTGGACCCCATACTGATTTGACGTAAAAGGCGGGGAGCGGTAGCTTAAAAGTAGTGTTGCTCATCTCCATCCCGGCCGCCTGCTGCAGCTGTTGTTGCGCACGCGGCTGCGTGGGTGCCTGTCGATGAGCCAGTGATCTAACTTCATCACTATCAGCGAATCAGAGAGCCCAACCGCAGTCAATCTGCAGTTGGGCTTTTCCTTTTTACCGTGCGGGATAACAGAAGGGACGGGCATGACCCAGGCCATCCAGCCGAAAGAGACAAAGGCGCAGAGAACTGAACGCCTGAAACGGGAGAAGAATCCCTGGGCGGCATTCGATGAGGTGCGCCGGTTCGCCGCAGAGGGCCGCGGCAGTGTGCTGCCGGAGTGGGCCAGCTTGTACTTTAAGTGGTGGGGCATCTACACGCAGGGTGACGGGGTGGGAGCGCTGGGCGGCGCCGGCGGCGAGGGCAAGCAGACTGAATATTTTATGCTGCGCATTCCGGCGACCAACGGGATGCTGAGCTCCGCGCAGGCGAAGGGGATTGCAGGGATTGCGCGGCAACACGGGCGCAACCTGGTTGATATCACGGTGCGGCAAGCTATCCAGCTTCATTGGCTTACGATCGAGAGCCTGCCGGAGATCATCGACAGTCTGGATGCGGTGGGGCTTTCCCCGCGCGGGGCGTGCGGTGATGTGGTGCGTAACGTAACCGGCTGTCCGCTGGCTGGCCTGGCCTCAGACCAGGTTTTTGATGCATCACCTATCGCACGATCGCTGGCGCGCGAGCTTGCTGGAAATGCCGAGTTCTACAACCTGCCGCGCAAGTTCAAGATTTCGGTGACGGGTTGCGGCTCGTGGTGCTCGTATCCGGAGATCAATGACGTTGGGCTGTCGCCGGCGCGGCGAGGAGCGGAGCTGGGCTTCTCTATACGGGTGGGAGGCGGCCTCTCTAAAGAACCACACCTGGCCGTGCGGCTGGATGCTTTTGTGCGTCGCGAGCAGACTGTCGAGGTAGTGAAAGCAATCACGACGATTTTTCGCGAGCAGCAAGGGCTGCGTGAGAGCCGCGATCGAGCGCGACTGAAGCACCTGTTTCTGAAAGAGGGATGGACGGCGGAAAGCTTTCTGAACGAGTTGCAGACGCGATTGCCCTTCCGGCTGGATCCAGCAGGCGAGGAAACGATTCCGTCGGACACGTTGCGTGACCATGTCGGCGTTCACCGGCAGCGGCAGGCGGATTTTTACTACGTCGGAGCGTCTGTGCTGCGCGGGCGGTTAACCGGCGATCAGCTTGCGGCGGTGGCGCAGCTGGCCGAGCGATTCGGCTCGGGCGAACTGCGGACAACGACGATGCAAAACCTGCTGTTCGTCAACGTGCCGAAGCGGAATGTGGACGCGCTGGTGAACGAACTTGCGGAGATCGATCTGAAGGTCGAGGGTTCGCAATTCTGGCGGGGCGCCATTGCCTGCACCGGCACTGAGTTCTGCAAGCTCGCGATCACGGAGACGAAGGGATTTACGCGCTGGCTGGTGGAGGAGATGGAGACCCGGCTGCCCGAGTTCGATCAGCAGTTGCGGCTCCATGTCACCGGCTGCCCGAACGGCTGCGGGCAGCACTGGATTGCTGATGTTGGCATTGAAGGCAAAAAGATCAAACACAACGGCGCGCTGGTGGACGCTTATTATTTCTGTGTGGGTGGCGGCGCAGGCGGCGATGCGGCGATTGCGCGTACGGTGGGCTACCGTTGCCCCGCGACGCAGGTGCCGGACTCGCTGGAGCGGCTGCTGCGCGGGTATCTGGACCAACGCCGGGAAGATGAAAGCCTGCGATCCTTTCTGACGCGGCACAGCAATGACGAGCTGCGCGCGGTGCTGGCGGGAGACGTATCCGTTGTTGCTGTAGAACGGGATAGGCCTGCGGGCCGTGTTCCGGTCGAGGTGGGATAGTGAGTGTTCCCCTGCTGCCGATCTTTCTGAAGCTGGAAGGGCGTCCCTGCCTGGTCGTTGGCGCGGGAGCCGTCGGTCTGCAGAAGATACGCAGTCTGCTGGAATGCGCGGCGAAGATCAGGGTGGTGGCTCCGGAGGCGCGCGGTGAGGTTCAGGAACTAGCGGAAGATGGAAAACTCGAATGGCAGCGGCGGTGCTACGCGGGAGAGGACGTTCGGGGACAGCAACTGGTCATTGCTGCGACGAACAATCCTGAGGTCAATCACGTCATTTACTCCGACGCCGTGGCGGCGGGTGTGCTGGTGAATGCGGTGGACGATCCTCCGTTCTGCCAGTTCTATTTTGGCTCCGTTGTCCGGCGCGGTCCGTTGCAGATCGCCATCTCTACGACTGGGGAGAGCCCGGCCTTCGCGCAGCGGCTGCGGGAGCAGCTGGAATTGTTGCTGGATGAAGGAACTGGGCCACGGCTGGAACGCCTCGGCGCGTTGCGGCGCGAGGTGCTGGCGACGCATCCGGCAGGCCCAGAACGCAACCATCTGCTGCGTGCGCTCGCGACCCGCGATGTTTGCGACTCGTCTGAATGTCCCTCGCGGGCCATGGCGTTGGAAACCCTCGGCAGGATCGAGGATCATGGTGGCTGACATGACGGTTGCGGAGAAGGGCACGGTCTACCTTGTCGGCGCAGGTCCGGGCGACCCCGAGCTACTGACGCTGAAGGCCGCCGCTCTATTGCGGTCGGCAGACCTGGTGCTTCACGACGATCTGGTGCCGGCTGCGGTGCTTGCCATGGCCGGCGTCCAGGCGCTGGTGATCAGCGTAGGAAAGCGCTGTGGCGTGAAGCGGGTGCGTCAGTCGGAGATTCATTCACTGATGATCGAGTCGGCTCGGCAGCTGTTGAGCGTGGTGCGGTTGAAGAGTGGCGATCCTCTTGTCTTCGGCCGGGCAGCGGAGGAGATGGACGCACTGCGCGCGGCGAATATTCCGTTCCAGGTGGTACCCGGCATTACAGCTGCATTCGCAGCCGCGGCGCAGATTGGCTGCTCGCTCACAGACCGTCGCAGTGCATCGAGTGTTGAGTTGCACACTGGGCATAAGGCGGCTCTCGCGGATCAGGCTGCACCGGAGGCGTCGACGACGCGGGTTGTGTACATGCCCGGTCGCAGCTTTCGCGCTTTCGCGGAGGAGCGCCTCGAGGCAAGCGATGCGCCCTCGATGCCCTGCTGTGTGATCAGTCGTGCGGCACAGCCGGATCAAAGCATCCAATGGAGCACGCTGGCGGAACTGGCGGATGTTGTGCCCGGGCAAGCTCCGGTGCTGCTACTGACGGGATGGGCTCTTGCGGACGCGGCGGGGCGTCATGCCACCGAAAGTGACGAGCCCGCCCTGCAGCTTTCCGCAGAGCACACGAATCCGGCCCACGATTTTTAGAGCGAGTTTTAGATTGCAGCTCGGTGCCGGCTGAGGGATGTTTGGTACCGATCCAGGCCGGCCAGCATCGCTATTCTTGGGGTCTTTCTGTTAAAGGAACCGAGGAATTATCTGGCGAGTCCCGGTCGTGGCAAAAATGCTCTAGAGTGGTGGACATCCCTGGAGGATGTCCTTGAGAAAGATCGTTTTCCCTGCTGGTCTGATGGCCACCGCCATGCTGGTCGCCGGTATGTCCGCATTCACACAACAGGCACCTCCCTTCCCGTTTCAGAATCCGTCCCTGCCGACATCGCAGCGCGTAGATGATCTTGTGGGCCGGATGACGTTGGAAGAGAAAGCGTCGCAGATGCGTCACCAGGCACCGGCGATTCCGCGGCTGGGAATTCCGGCGTATGACTGGTGGAGCGAGGGTCTGCACGGCATCGCGCGCTCCGGCTATGCCACGGTCTTTCCGCAGGCCATAGGGATGGCTGCCACGTGGGATCCGAACCTAGTGCATCGCGTGTCCACGGTAATTGCGGAAGAGGCCCGGGCGAAGTATGAGGAGGCCGTTCGGCAGGACATTCACTCCATCTTCTTCGGCCTGACGATCTGGTCGCCGAACATCAATATCTTCCGCGACCCGCGCTGGGGTCGCGGCCAGGAGACATACGGGGAGGATCCTTACCTGACCTCGCGGCTGGGCGTCGCATTTGTGAAGGGGCTGCAAGGCGCCGATGCGGAATACTACGAAACGATTGCAACGCCGAAGCACTTCGCGGTGCACAGCGGGCCGGAGTCGGAGCGACACCGGTTCAACGCCACCCCATCGCCTTTCGACCTCGAGGACACATATCTGCCTGCCTTCCGTGCAACGATCACCGAGGGTAAGGCGGATTCAATCATGTGCGCTTACAACGCGATCGATGGTATTCCGGCATGCGCGAGCCCCCTCTTACTGAAGCAAAAGCTGCGCGACGCTTGGAAATTCCAGGGCTTTGTGACGTCGGACTGCGGTGCCATTGCGGATTTCTACAGCAAGGGGAGCCAAGGCTTCAGCAGTACCGGCGGTCATCACTACAGCCCGGACGCAGCACACGCTAGTGCCACCGCCGTGCTGGCGGGCACGGACACCAGCTGCGGCGACGAGTATGACGCTCTGCCGCAGGCCGTCAAAGAAGGATTGCTGCCGGAGAGCGCACTGGATACGGCGCTGAAACGGTTGTTTACGGCGCGGATCAAGCTGGGCATGTTCGATCCGCCATCGTCCGTGGCTTACGCGCGGATCCCTTTCGACCGGGTAGATTCCGAGGCGCATCGCGAGTTCGCGCGTGAGGTGGCGAATAAGGCGATGGTGCTGCTGAAGAACGATCATGAGACATTGCCCTTGCAGAATGTCAAAACGCTCGCCGTGGTCGGGCCGAACGCGGCCTCTCTCATCGCCCTGGAAGGAAACTACAACGGAACCCCATCGCATCCGGTACTGCCGGTGGACGGCATCGCCAAGGAGTTCCCGGATGCGAAGGTGGTCTACGCGCAGGGCTCGCCGTATGTGAACGGGATTTCGCTGCCGGTGCCGCGCACTGCGTTACACGTGAAGGGCGAGTACTTTGCGAATACGGATTTCTCTGGCACCCCGGCCTTGACTCGCGAGGAAAAGGGCATTGAGTTCGACTGGGGTGCGGCGTCGCCCGCACCGAATGTACCCGCAAAGGCCTTCAGCGTTCGCTGGACGGGCACGCTCGCCGTCCCTGCTCCCGGCGACTACACCTTCGATGTGGACACGGGCGACTGCTATCCATGCCATGACCGCGAGACCTATGCCGTCACCTTCGACGGCAAGGTCGTGGCGAAGCACGACACGGGCGAGCCGCAGGAGTCCCGCAGCCGTAACCATCCAGACTTTGTGCTGCACTTTGCCGACACTCAGCCGCACACGTTCCAGCTTGAGTACACGCACCAGGCGCCGATCTTTGGCGCGGGGATTTCCTTCCGCTGGAAGCCACCCCTGGAGCCGCTACGCGCCGAGGCTGTCGCTGCTGCAAAGCAAGCCGATGCCGTGATCGCCTTCGTCGGACTCACCTCGGAACTCGAGGGTGAAGAGATGCCGGTGCATGTGAAGGGATTCGCCGGGGGCGATCGCACCGACATCGATCTGCCGGAAGCGCAGCAGCAGCTTCTGGAGTCTGTGGCGGCGACCGGCAAGCCGCTGATCGTGGTGCTGCAGAACGGCAGCGCGCTGGCGGTGAACTGGGCGCAGCAACACGCGGCGGCGATTCTCGAGGCGTGGTATCCGGGCGAAGAGGGCGGGGCAGCGATTGCCGAGACGCTTTCCGGCAAGAACAACCCAGCCGGGCGGCTGCCGGTGACCTTCTACGCATCGACAGAGCAGTTGCCGCGGTTTGAAGACTATTCGCTGCAGAACCGCACGTATCGCTACTTCAAAGGAAAGCCGCTGTATGGCTTTGGCTATGGGTTGAGCTACACGCATTTCTCCTATTCGGGCGTCGAGCTATCGACAGCCAAGGTGAAGGCTGGTGAGCCGGTGGAGGCGCATGTCACGGTGCGAAACGAAGGCAAGGTTGCCGGTGATGAGGTGGCGGAGCTTTATCTTGCGGCTGCGGGCGGAGAAGGCAATCCAGCGCTGAGGGGCATGACGCGTGTGCATCTTGCGCCGGGTGAGAGCCAGTCGGTTTCTTTCACGCTGACCCCGCGTGACCTGAGCACGGTGGATCAGCAGGGTAAGCGTAGCGTCCGGCCGGGCAAGTATTCAGTAATGATTGGCGGCGCGCAACCCTCCGCCGCCGAGCACGTGACCGGCAGCTTTGACGTGAGCGGGTTGGAGGCGATGCCGGAATAGGCGGTCGCGTTAGCGGGCGAGCACTCCGGCAGATTCTACGGCGTGCTCGCCGGCGCTCGTCGAAACCACGGGCAGGTCGGGTGTCGGGGTGAGCAGCTCGATATCGCCGTTGCGCAGCAGAACGGTATCTTCCACCTTTCCGCCGGCGACGGAGGGGTTCCAGGCGAAGGCCTGGTTGTTGACGACGCGCTCTGTGCCCATGGGCGTGGCGAGCCACTCCCGTTCTGCGTAGCCGGTGGCGCCGCCCTGGTGATGACGTTGCTCCTCGCCGGGATGGCCGAACGCAGCGTAAGCGTTCGCTGCAGCCCGAAAGAGCTCCGCGGCGGATGCGCCTTCCTTCGTCGCGGCAACGAGATGCGCGTTCACCTGAGCCGCGACTCCGAAGGCGTCCTGAAGAGCCTGCGGCATGGCGCCGAAGTGCACGAAACGGGTGATGGAGATCGAGAGACCCCAACGGCGCGCACAGAGGTTCAGCATGCCGAAGCGCTGGAGGGTAGCGTTCTGTGTCACTGCATGCTTGTAGCGAAGGATGCGGTCATCGGCGGCCATGAGCAGGACAGAGGGCTCGATGCCGCGTTCCAGCAGGCCGGAGGCGACGCGGGCGGCCATGACGCGTTCGGTCAAGCCCGGCTGAAGCGATTGCAGCGCACTGGCCGTGACCTGCGCCGTGTTTCGCCCCAGCCAGCGATAGCGCTCGATCTCCGTGTCCGAGAGGGAGGCGCGCTCTTTAAGAAGGAGGGAGGCGCCTTCCGGCGTAGTGTCGGAGGCGATGCGACCCTCGCCGGCGAGCGCGCGAATCTTGGATGAAAACTCGGCGTCGTGCCACGGCGCAGTGATGGCGGTGAAGGGAAGTCCGGCGAAGTCCTCTTCCGCGAGGCGGCGCGATTCATTGTCAGGCGCAAGATAAAAGGCCTCTCCGCTGCGAAGCAGGAGGATCGTGGCGATGCCGAGTGCCGAGGGCAGGAGTACGCGGCGATCGACGCGGCCGGAGGTGAGCCAGGCGATGTTGTCTGTCCGCTGCAGTTGAATGGCGGCGAGATGGGAGGCGGCCATCTGCTCAAAGAGCCGCTTCCGCTTGGCTTCAAACTCGGCCAGCAGGACCTCGGGCGATTGCTGCAGACGCTGCATTTCTTCTGGCATTTTTCAAATATCCGCGATCGAGCGGGATTGCACAAGCAGGCGATGCCGTGGCTGCAGCCTGAATGAAAGGCCAAATCAGCCGTTTTGATGATTGCAGCCGCATGACGAACGCAATATCAGCTCTGTCGGCAGAACGATGCGCCGCTCCGGCTTGCCCTCTGTTCCCACGTCGTGAGAGTGGCGAATCATATCGAAAAGCATACGGGCCGCGCTACGCCCCATCTCATGGGCAGGCTGGCGAACCGCGGTGAGCGGCGTGTCCAATAGGGGAGCCAGTTCGAGATCGTCGAATCCGATCATCGCCAGATCGGAGGGCATGTGCAGATGCATGGCGCGAATGGCCTGCAGCGCGTGAATAGTGGTGACATTGTTCAGGGTGAATAGGGCGGTTGGCCGTTCAGATTCGCTCATCAGACGCCGCAGCAGTGTCTCGGTGGCGGCCTCCGTGGTCAGGTTGCTCCAGACCTCCGGCTTCAGGCCCGCTTCCTTCATGGCGCGCCGGTAGCCCTGGATCCGCTGAGAGATGGTGTAAACCCTTGCATCGTAGCCGATGCATGCGATGCGGCGATGGCCATGCGCGATGAGATGCTGTACCGCTTCTTCCGCCCCCCCAGCGTTCTCGACGATGACCTGGCCCGCTTCCACGCCATCGAGAGTACGGTCGAGTGCCACCAATGGGATTTCCGACTGCTGCAGCTCGCGCAGACGCCGATCTGCGTCTTCGCGCGACGGCACGATGAGCAGACCGGCGATGCGGCGCGCGGCCATCATCGCGATCTCGTTCGACTCTCTCTCAACGCTGCGCTCCGACGTGACGATCAGGGTCATGTATCCGTGGGTTCCGGCGACTTCCTGCACGGCATTGGCGCATGTGGCGAAAAAGGAGTCCGCCAGGTCGGGAACCACGAGCCCGATCATGCGCGCGCGCTGGCCCTTGAGCATGCGCGCGGCCTCATTGGGCGTGTAACCGAGACGCCGGATCGCGGCGCGTACGCGCTTTTCGGTCGCGGGGCTGACATAGCTGCCGCCGTTGACGACGCGAGACACGGTCATAATGGCGACGCCGGCTTCCCGCGCGACGTCGGTGATGGTGGGGCCCGACTGGCGGCGCTTTGGAGCCTTCCGTGGAGGTGGCACGCAACCTTCCTTCCGTATGCCCTGCCCTGGAACACTGAGCAGTCGGCGCTGTCAGAACAAGAGCGTATCACCGGGCCATCGCGGCTGAACAACGTAGCTAGAAGATGGACGCAGAGCAGTCTCTCGCAGACGGAGGCGATCTGGAGTTAGAGTCCTCCGGTTAACGTTACCATTTTCGTACCTCGAAGCCAATGAATTTGAACTCGGGGGCGCACGTTCTATGCTTGTCACGCGAAGCCGCCACCTTCCTCCCGGTATCATGGCGGCCTGTTCGCCGTTTTAATCCATAAAGACGAGGTGAAATGCCTGTGGGCATCCGAACTTACTTTTCCGGAGCGCTGCTTCTTGTGTGTGCGTGCATTTCTCCGGACCTACCCGGCCAGACACCCGCCCACAGTTCGGCGCCAATTCTGGCTGCGACGCCTCCCATGGGATGGAACAGCTGGGATTCCTATGGGACAACTGTGCGCGAAGAACAAGTGAAGGCGAATGCAGACTGGATGGGCGCGCACCTGAAGCAACACGGATGGCAATACGTTGTAGTGGACATGGAATGGTTTGTCACCAATCCGGTCGCAGAGGGCAATTCCACCAATTTCAAATATGCGATGGATGACAAGGGGCGTTATACGCCGGCGCTCAACCGCTTTCCGTCCGCGGCGCAGGGAGCTGGCTTCGCACCGCTTGCTGCATATATTCATGCGAAGGGGTTGAAATTTGGCATTCATATCCTGCAAGGCATTCCCCGCGAGGCGGTGCGCAGAAATCTGCCCGTTGCCGGCTCGAGCTTTCATGCTGCCGATGCGGCAAACACCTCCGCAACCTGCACCTGGAACCACGACAATTTCGACCTGAAGGACACTGCGGCGGGACAGGCGTATTACGACTCGATTGCCCGACTCTACGCTGGGTGGGGCGTCGATCTGATCAAGGTGGACTGTATTGCATCGCGTCCTTATAAGGGCGCGGAAATTCGGATGCTCAGCAATGCACTCAGAAAGACTGGCCGGCCGATTGTACTGAGCCTGTCCCCGGGCGCGGCCCCCTTCAATAAAGTGGACGAGATGCGGAAATACGCGCAGATGTGGCGGATTTCCAATGATGTCTGGGACGAATGGCACAGCAATGTCGAGTATCCACAAGGCCTGGGTGATCAATTTCCGCGAGTCGCGATGTGGTCGCCGGTGAGTGAGCCGGGCCACTGGCCGGATGCAGACATGCTGCCCCTGGGCTATCTGGGACCGTCGCCGGGTTGGGGCAAGGCGCGGCAGACGCGGCTCTCTGCCGGGGAGCAGCGCACACTGATGACGCTCTGGTCCATCTTCCGCTCGCCGCTGATCATGGGCGGCGACCTGCCGCACAGCGACGGGGAGACGACGGCGCTGCTGACCAACGACGAGGTGCTTGCCGTGGATCAGCACTCGATGGGCAACCGCGCCGTGATTCAAACAAGCGATACAAGCGTGTGGACCGCGAAATCAGTGCATGGAGACGGCATCTACGTCGCGGTATTCAATACGTCGGAGCACCCGGAAGAACTGAGCTATACGTGGAAGCAGCTTGGCTGGACTTCGGGCATGTATTCGTTGCGCGATCTCTGGGAGCACACCGATAGCAACCCCGCAGATAGGCTAACCGTGCGGCTGGCGCCGCATGCCTGTGTTCTTTATCGTGCGAAAGCCGCACGTGAGAAATAAAGAGGAGAGATCTTCGATTTGGACAGACGAGATTTCATGAAACTCCTTTCTGCCGCGGGGGCCGCGGGCACGTTGAGCTCTGCTGAAGAGATGTTTGCCGTGCCACATCCATCGGGCGGATATCGTCCGGGGCGCATTGTGAACGAATACAGCGCGTTTCTACCGGGAGAAAAGGCGATGCTGGGGGAGCCGCCGAGGGTCAGCGTCATCGATGGGAAGAGCGCGATGGCGAGCAACGGCGGCGCGAGTCAGCGCATTGAGCATGGCGAAAACATTGCGGGCTGGGTGCTGCTCACGACGCTGGAGATCAACGGGGTGATGACCGCGGTCTTTGAAAAACATGCGACCCACCGCGGTGTGATTGCGTATGTGGCGGAGAGAGGCGGCACGATTGCTTCGATTCCGAAGCAAGTCGGAGACTTGAGCAAGGTGCGGCCGCGGCCGACCGATACGCCGCATCGTGTGACGCTGGAGCGGCCGCTGCGAGTTTCGCAAGGGCCCGATGTGACGGGTGACTACATTTTGAAATCAAGCGAGGACCCCTGCTACGAGAACATAGCAGCGTTGGGAGCGGAGTTCATCGGCTGGACGCTGGTTGCGAATGAAGAGGCGGGTCCGTTGGGTTCCATATATCTCGAGGCCGATGGAACGAGCCGCCAGCCGAAGAAGAATCCTCAGGCAGAGTGGGCGCCCGATCTGGAAGGGCGGCTCTTCGATCCAACCAGCTACTTCCCGTTTGCTGCTCCAAAGAGGTACGCGTATCAGCACGGCTACAGTAAGCGCACGCTGCTGGGCGGCTATCTGCCAGTGGCGGATATTGCAGTGTGGAATCCGGAATACGGCTGCGGCTACGAATTGATGATGCTGCTGCCACCCGGCGCGGAGGCCCAGCCCATCGCGCGCATGCGGATGACGATTCCGGCGGAGGATGTCGCGAGCTACGACGGGCCCGCGAGGTTGGTGCATGCTCCGGATGGCCGCGCTTATGCGGAGCACTACTGGAACACCTCGCCCGGAAACTTCTTCAGCGCGCTGGCGGGCGTATGGAACCGGTGGCATAGCTTCTACGAAGACGCGATGCCGGTGGAGATTCCTGATCCGTGGCTACTGGATTCTGCGCGCGCCGGGATTACGCTATGCCGATGCAGCTATCGCGGGCTGGAACCGACGTATCAGATAGGAGAAGGCTCCTACACTAAGATTCCCGAGCGGAGTCATGCACTTTTTCCGGTGGCACATTATGGATTCATCTGGGCGCAACAGCTGTGGGGTCTGACCGGCGCGAGCCGTCCCTACATCCAGCACTATCTCGACAAGTATGTGCTGGCGGATGGGAACTTCCTCTACAACACGCAGGACCAGGCGGAGGCGCCGCTAAATGTCGGCATCTTCCTCTCAAACGCGGCGCGGGACTATTGGTATACGCGCGAGGCAAATGGTTTGCTCCAGCAGCAACCTACGCTCGAACGCATGTTGGGTTACGTACTTGCCCGCTACGAGTACGGCAAGCAGCGCTTTGCGAAAAATGATAGACGTTATGGACTGATCTGGGGCTCGCCGGAGGCGGACCTGGGCGATCCTGCGAATGACTATCCCGATTCGCATCCGTACTACTATCAAAACGCAGCCTGCGTCTGGCGCGGCATCACAGATTATGCAAAGGCCTTGCATGCCATTGCTGCTGCAAACAACGATAGCAAGATCGCCGCACTTGCGGATCGCTATGCAGCGGTTGCGGCGGAGATGCGGCAGAACATCCAGGCTTCTATCGAGTCGACGATTGCCGCATCCACACCGGAGATGCGTGCGGCCGGCATAACGCCTTTCGAGCCGAACGATATCTTTCGCAAGCCGACCAACTTGTCGAGCTACGAAAATCATCGCTTCATGATGGATTGGTTCCTGGCGGACTGGGGAGTGCCGGCTCTGGACCACGGTCATCTGAAGCATCGCGAGCTGGCCGGAGAGCAGATCTGCGGGCTGAGCACAGATGGCGACGTGCCGCGTTGTTCGAACTTCATGGAGCACGGGACGCTTGCGGTGAAAATTCGCCAGGAGGACTACAGGCCATTTCTGCTGACCCTGTATGCGCTGGTATGCTATGCGGCCGATTCGGGCAGTCGCTACTCGCCGGAAGACGCATACATTCCGGGCGGCTATCCGGGAGACGGAGCGCCATGGGGATGGTCTGCGGTCGTAAATAGCGCGTTACAGCCAACGTTGGGTTTACGCTGGCTGCTTTGCTATGAAGAGAACCACCGCGATGTTTGCCACCTGCAAAAAGCAGCGCCCAAGCATTGGTTTGCCAAAGGGGAACGTATCGCGATGCGGAAGTGTCCGACGCGCTTTGGAACCATTGCGTGGGCAACGGAAGCGACCGGCGACACCAGCTGGCATGCGGTGATCGAAGCGCCGGCGGAATTCAGCGGAGAGGTTCATCTGCATATCCATCCACCAGCTGGTGGGGTTCTTCGCTCGGCATCGACTGGCAATGTTGAGGGCACCGCAGTTATTCTAGCCGCCGGCGCCTTCGCAAACGGCGGACGGGTCGAGTTGGACCTGCGTTCGTAGGACCGTGGATTTTCTACGCACCGCAAAATGCATCGTATTCATGGTCGCCAGGGTATAGATCAGGGCGGGCGGGTCACTGTTCGGTGCTGGACCTCATCTCTAGTATGGAAGAAGCGTGTACAGTCGATGTTCCTGGAGCGTTTTCGCATCCAGTGAGTAGGGTAGACGGCGGCGAGCGTGGCGTTTGTAAAACGAGTCTGGTTGCCTGTATGGACCGGATGCGAATACCTAGAGCACCCCGGCATGGTGCAACGCCCGGACGCCTACAGAAAAGGAAAGCAGGAACATGGTCCTGATGGAATTCCACATCTCGCGTGCAGCTCGCGATCGTTACCAGACCGATCGAACGCTGTTCTCATTTGACGGCAACGTCATCTTTGCCGACGTGAAGGCCAGCCGCGAGCTGGCGCACCGCATGAACCAGGTGCGGGGCACGGAGCAAGAATCGGAGCGTGCCATCAACCCAGGTGCGCTGTTCGCGATGGGACTCATTGATGAGGCGAGTCATCTGCTGATCGAGCACTACCGCAAATCGGTTGCGCCGCACGTGATCCGGGAGGCGCTCCAGTGGTTCTCGTCTCGGGCAGGCGCGGAGCGGTTCGAACAGCTGCTGCTGCAGTTTGTCACAGAATTTCCCGGATCGAGAGTTCATCGCGGCGAGGAAACGGCGAAAGAATGGCTGGCGGGGAGCACGGATGGCATTCCGCACCGCGAGGCAGCTTTTGAAGAGATGATGATGCTGTGGCTGGCGAATGCAAACCCTGCGTTTCGGCCCTTCCTGGAACTATTTGACGCCGCACCGCTGGCGGCGCAGACGCCCTATCCAATCGTGACTGGAGGCCTGCGCGATTTCTTTGCCACCCAGCCGCCGGTGGGGGAGGCGGCCGCAAATCTAATCGACGCGCTGCGGGCGCCCGCGCTGGCATCCCCCGATTCGCTGAGCGGGCAGCTCGCCTTCATCCGCGAGAAGTGGAGCCGGATCATCGGCGATTCCGCGTTGAGCCGGCTGCTGCTTGCCATCGATGTGCTGAAAGAGGAAGACGTCGCGATCTGGATGCGCTTCCATCCTGCCGACGAGATGGCGGCGCGGCGCGGTCGCGGCAGACGCGGTCATGCAGGCGACTTCGGCGGGCGCGTAGATCTTCCGGACTTCGCCGTCATCCAGCACGAGTATGAACAGTTCAGCCCCGATCAGGAGTGGATGCCGAGTGCTGTGCTGATCGCGAAGAGCACCTACGTGTGGCTCGCGCAGCTGAGCAAGCAGTACGGGCGCTCCATAACCCGGCTCGATCAGATACCGGATCACGAGCTGGCAACGCTTGCCAATCGCGGCATGAACTCACTCTGGCTGATCGGATTGTGGGAGCGGAGCCGCGCCTCGCGAACGATCAAGCATCTGTGCGGCAAAGAGGATGCCGTCGCCTCGGCGTATTCGCTTTACGACTACCGCATCGCGGACGATCTTGGCGGCTACGAGGCGTACATCCGGTTGCGCGACCAGGCTGGAGGGTTCGGCATCCGGCTGGCCAGCGACATGGTGCCAAATCATATGGGCATCGACTCCACGTGGGTAATCGAGCACCCAGAGTGGTTTCTCTCGCGCTATGACTCGCCGTATCCGGCCTACAGCTTCAATGGGCCCGATCTGTCGAGCGACGGGCGCGTGGAGATCAAAATCGAAGACCACTACTATGAGCAGTCGGATGCTGCGGTTGTGTTCCAGCGTCGCGATAAATGGACAGGGGATACGCGCTACGTCTACCACGGCAACGACGGAACGAGCTTTCCCTGGAACGATACGGCACAGTTGGATTATCTGAATCCCGCGGTGCGTGAGCAAGTGATCCAGACCATCCTGCATGTGGCGCGGCTGTTTCCGATCATCCGCTTCGACGCGGCGATGACGTTGGCGAAGCGGCATATCCAGAGGCTGTGGTATCCGGCGCCCGGTGCCGGCGGTGCGATTCCATCGCGCGCGGAGTACAGCATGCCGACGCCGGAGTTCGACGCGCGAATTCCAATCGAGTTCTGGCGCGAAGTTGTGGATCGCGTGGCAGCCGAAGTGCCGGGAACGCTGCTGCTGGCGGAAGCCTTCTGGATGATGGAGGGCTATTTCGTCCGCACGCTGGGCATGCATCGCGTGTACAACAGCGCCTTCATGAACCTGCTGCGCGACGAAGACAACCAGCATTACCGCGGACTTCTGAAGCAGACGATGGAGTTCGATCCCGGCATCATGAAGCGGTATGTCAACTTCATGAGTAATCCGGATGAGCGCACTGCCATCGACCAGTTCGGCACCGGCGATAAGTGCTTCGGCATTGCGACCCTGATGGCGACATTGCCTGGGCTGCCGATGTTCGGGCATGGGCAGGTGGAGGGCTTTACTGAGAAGTACGGAATGGAATACCAGCGACCACGCTACGACGAGACGCCGAATCAGGGGTTGGTTGACCGGCACAATCGTGAGATCGCGCCGCTGCTGCACTCTCGCTGGCTCTTTGCGGAGAGCGAGAATTTCCTGCTCTACGACTTCTGGAAAGAAGACGGGACGGTGGACGAGAACGTCTACGCGTATTCGAATGCGCGGGGCGGGAAACGGGCTCTGGTGATTTATCAGAATCGATATGCGGAGACGCGCGGCACGATTCATCACTCCACCGGGTTCGTGGATAAGGCGAATGGCGGGCTGCGGCAGAGATCGCTACAAGATGGGCTCAACCTCCCAACGGGCCACGATGTCTTTCTCGCATTTCGCGATGTCAGCAACGGGCTTGAGTATTTGCGTCGCGCGTCCGACCTGCATCAGGGCGGCTTTCCAATTCACCTGCAGGCTTATAGGTACCACGTCTTTCTCGACTGGCGTGAGCTGCGCGCGAGTGCTGAGTATCCCTGGGAGCGGTTGCACGATTCGCTGCATGGCGCGGGCGTTCCGAATCTTGACGAAGCGCTCGATCAATTGCGACTGCAGCCGCTGCATGAGTCCCTGCGCGCGGCATTAGATCCCGCCCTTTTGGCCCGGATCATCGATGCGGCGGAGATGGAAGCCACCGGCACGCTGGCCGTACGACAGCGGGAGTGGCGCATCCTTGAAGCCGTGGAACCGTTCATCGAGCGCGGGAACCGCTTCCAGAAGATCGCCAAGCAACTGGAGATGGAGCGTGCGGGTTCGGACGGGACCTCTGAGAAACCGAGATCCGAGACCAATCCCAACGCACTGCTAGCCGCGACTCTGGCGCTGCCTCGTTACGAGGCGCTCTTCCCGGAGCGGTGGCCGAAGACCGCGCGCAAGGTGTTGCCGACCGATTCGCCGGGTACCAGCGGTACGGCGGTGTGGGCGCCGGTGCTCGCATGGTCCTTGTTACGGGGCTTGCCGCTGGACGGCGAGTCGATGTTCGACCGGCTGCGGCTGCGACATGCATTGGCAGATATATTCCACACGCTTGGCCTGAGCGGAGAAGATGGCTGGAGAGCGGCCGCGCGAGTACGCTTCCTGCTGCATCGCGCAGATCCTTTCTCGCGAGAGCTGACGCGCACGGAGTGGGAGGACACGGACGTGCAGTGGCTCACCGGAACGCACACGGCGGAAAAGGTGCGCTACTTCAATCAGGAGAGTCTCGAAGAACTGCTGTGGTGGATTCAGGTGCCGGCGCTGGTGTCAGCGCCGCCGGCACAACAGCGAACGGCCGCACGGGAGAGTCTGGCTGCGGTGAACGAGGCCAGTGAGGCGGCGAAGGCCGCAGGATTTCGCCTGGATGTGCTGCTCGGAGCGGAAGCCTCTTTAGGTTCGGTTGTGCTGAACACGGCTGTACCTGGGAAGTCGCCCAACACGAAGGCCGTCAAAGATTCGGGCACAACAAAATCCGCGGGCGCGCGGTATGGAGCAGGCGAGAGCACCACGGACGAAAAAGCAACTACCAAGAAACTGGAAAAGCCGAAGACGAAAAAATCGGCATCGAGCAAGCGCAAACGATAGAGCTGGGGCCTCTTTCCGGGAGCTATGTTCAGGCGGCGAATCTTACCGGTCAGACCTTTGCTTCGCGCAGGGTGCAAACGTGATGTGCAATTCGGCCGTCCTCGTCGGCGGGAATGATCTGGACTCGAATAGGGCTGGTTTGCTGCGAGACCAGCGGGGCTTGGCGCTGGTTGGCTTCGCGGTCGAGCGCAATGCCGAGGAAGGCGAGTTGATGGCAGACCTGTTCGCGTACACGAGCGGAGTGCTCGCCAATGCCGCCGGTGAAGACTAGCGAGTCGAGACCGCCGAGAACGGCAGCATAGCCGGCGATGGTCTTTGCAATCGAACGGCAGAAGATGGCGATGGCCCGAGATGCATTGGCGGAGCCCTCATCTGCGGCGGCTGTAAGCTCGCGCAAGTCCGATATGCCGGGCTCCGGCGCACCACTTGATTGCCAACCACTGGATAACGCGACGAGGCCGGATTCGTGATTGAGGAGGGATTCCAGTTCGTTCGAATTCAGGTGGCCGTTGCGGGCGAGGAAAAGGACGACGCCGGGGTCGAGATCGCCACTGCGCGTGCCCATGGGGATGCCGCCGGTGGGAGTAAGACCCATCGAAGTATCGACGGAACGGCCATTGGCGATGGCACAGAGGCTCGCCCCATTGCCGAGGTGCGCGACGACGAGACGGGCAGGGATAGCGGTCTCGATTGCGGTGCCGAAGGAAGCAACGATCGATTCATACGAGAGGCCATGGAAGCCGTAGCGCTGAACGCCCTGTTGGCGGAAGCGCAGCGGGATGGGATAGGTGGTTGCTTCAGGCGGCATCGTGATGTGAAAGGCGGTGTCGAAGCAGGCGAAGGCCGGCGTGTTGGGGTAAAGGGAGGCCGCAGTGGCGATGAGAGCGAGTGCAGCGGGGATGTGCAGCGGCGCATAGTGGACCGCCGCGCGAAGCGTGTCGAGGACCTGCGGGGTGATGCGGCAGTGCTCGCGCAGATGTGGGCCGCCGTGGACGACCCGGTGGCCGATTGCATCCGGCCTGAAGCCTGAGAGGTCGCGCAGCTTTTGCAAGGCATGGATGAGTGCGGTGGATTGTGAATCGTGCGAGGAGTCTTCGCGGTGAATGGTTTTCCCACTGCTGTCGTTGATGGTAAGTGAGCCGCCGGACTTGCCGACGGCGTCGGCGGAGCCGCGATAGAGAAGATCGGGGTCGGCGTTGGCGTCATCGGCGCGGTAAATGCCCAGCTTGAGAGAGGAGGAGCCGCTGTTGACGGTCAGGATGGTGGACATTTGGTTCGGTACTGGGCTTGGAGAATGCGTCTGCGGCACCTCGTGCCCGTTTCCGCCAATCGTTCAGCTTGTGAGATGTGCCCGGCCGGAGTTTCGTCCCATGGACTGCTGTTCCGTTTTCTAATGGTACTGCTGGGATAGCCCCAAATCAGGGAACGCGTGTGCTTTCGGGCCCCATTGTTGCATGGCCGCCGCAACAATCGAATGACAATCAAATGACACGCCGTACACCTTTGCTGCCGCCGGGGCGGACTAGGCTTTCCTCTGCCTGCTGAAGGGAAGGGTCGGTGCTCCCGGAGCGGGGATCTTTCCCGGTGAGGTGCGAGATGCTGCTGGATAACGGTGTTGTGTCGCGCTGCTGGCGCAGAGCGGCGGTTGTGGGCGCGCTGATGGCGGGCGCAGCAGGGATGGCCATGGCGCAGTCCTTCGATGCGGATGACGTGTTCCTGCCGAGCCCGGTGAGAAGCGTATCAACCGTCCCGATGAATGGTGACGTGAATCCATACGGTGTTGCGTTCGTACCGGACCACTTTAATGCGGGAGCAGGACCGCTGAGGACCGGCGATATCCTGATCTCTAACTTCAATAATGCAAAGAACCTGCAGGGGACAGGCACGACGATTGTGCGAATCGGGCAGAGCGGCCCGGAGAAGCTGTTCTTTGCCGGCAATGCGCCCTTGGGATTGACAACGGCGCTGGGTGTGCTGCGCGAGGGATTCATCGTGGTGGGCAACGGCCCGACCAAGGATGGTACGTCAGGGACGGCGACGGCGGGCTCGCTGCTGGTGATCAACAATCAGGGAAAGCTTGTCGATACTTTTGCGAATGCCTGGATTCAGTACCCATGGGACATGGCGCTGGTGGACGACGGCAACTCGGCATTCGCGTTTGTGACCAATGCGCTGACCGGGACAGTCAGCCGGTTGAAATTCTCGGTGAGCGCGAGCGGGCTGAAGCTGCTGAACTCAAAGACCATCGCCTCGGGCTATGTGCATCGCGGCGACCCGGCGGCTCTGTTTGTTGCACCGACAGGGCTGGTCTATAACAGCCGGTTGGATGTGCTGTATGTGGCATCGACTGGGGACAACGCTGTGTTTGCGGTGCGTCATGCAACAGAGCGTACGGACGATGGCGGCAAGGGCATGATGATCTATTCGGACGATGTGCACTTGCACGGAGCGCTGGCGATGGCAATGGCGCCGAATGGGCATCTTCTGGTGTCGAACAACGATACGGTCAATTCGGATCCAAAGCAGCCAAGCGAGATCGTCGAGTTCACAGTAGGCGGGCAGTTTGTAAAGCAGCTTTCCGTCGATCCGGCGCAGGGGGGATCGTTCGGCCTGGCGGTCAGGACGACGGAGGACGTCACGACGTTTGCCGCGGTGGACGACAACGCGGCGACGTTGCTGATCTGGACGTTGAACAACACGGAGTAGCACGGAAAGGTCTATCCAATGGACGCGACGGCGAGTGCAGACGCCGTCGCGTTTTTTTCTACAAGCGGAGATCCGCGCCGTTCCAAGCTAGTGCTATGCCATTTCACCTTCACAGTCCGGTGGATATGCAGCCGCTATGTGCAGCTTCTCGTAACAACAAAGCTGCATCGAGAGTGCTTTCGCTCGGATACATCAAAAGCGCTATGCTTCGAGTATGAGCGAGGTGCAGGACGAGGCAGAGTTGTGGACGGCGGTGGATACATACCTGGCAGACCACCTGATAGAGAAAGATGAATTGCTGGACGGGGCTCTTCGGGACAGTGACGCGGCGGGGCTGCCAGCCATTCAGGTGACGGCGCTCCAGGGGCGAATGCTACAGATGTTCGCGCGTATGGTGGGCGCGCGGCGCATTCTGGAAGTGGGGACGCTGGGCGGTTACAGCACGATCTGGTTGGCGCGCGCGCTTCCGGAGGGCGGGCGGCTGATCACGCTGGAAGCGGCGGCCAAGCATGCCGCGGTGGCGCGCAAGAACCTGAAGCGCGCGGGCGTGCTGGATCGGGTGGAGCTGCGCGAGGGACCAGCGCTGGAATCGCTGCCGAAGCTGGAGGCGGAGGGCGCGGGGCCGTTCGACTTCATCTTTCTGGATGCGGACAAGGAACACAACGCAGAGTATCTTGATTGGGCGTTGCGACTGGCGCGGCCGGGCACGGTGATCGTAACGGACAACGTGGTGCGTGAGGGCGCGGTGCTGGATGCGAAGAGCGATGATCGGGGTGTAAAGGGCACGCGGCGGTTCTTTGAGGCGTTAGCGGGGGAGCGGCGTGTGACGGCTACGGCGATCCAGACGGTAAGCGGGAAGAAGTATGACGGGTTTGCGCTGCTGTTGGTGGACTAGGAACCGGTCGTGCGGGCAGGTGGACTCGCAGCGCGTTCTGTCTGGTTCACCTCTTTCGGTTGCTAGCTTCAGATTTGTAGGCGAATATGCCCGAAATGCAGGTGCTTCGTTTGGTTTGACAAGTCCTTGATACTCCTTTGCAGTTGCCGATCGCCGACTTGGCTGAGGATCGTTCATCCGTTGTGGTGAATGCCGAATATTCACGGAACTTGTGCCAGGCGCGTAGCATCTAGCTTGTGGGTTTGGCCGCATGAGCGGCCGCCGAGGAGTGATTTCGATGAGCGCAACAGCAACAGCCACGAGCGTCGATCAGTTGGATAAGCAGCTGAATGACGATGTTCTTTCGGGAAAGATTATGGAAGCGTTCGAGAAGTACTATGCCGATGATGTGGTGATGCAGGAGAACTCGGAAGAGCCGCGCAAAGGCAAGGAAGCAAATCGCAAAGCCGAAGAGGAGTTCATGGCCTCTGTGGAGGCTTTCAACGGTGCGTCGGTGAAGGCGAGTGCAGTGAATGGCGATGTCACCTTCTCCGAGTGGGAGATGGACATCACATTCAAGGGCGGACACCGTGTGAAGATGAATCAGGTGGCCGTGCGGCAGTGGAAGAACGGAAAGATCGCGCACGAGCGGTTCTTCTATAACAAGGGCTGAAGGCGCGCTGCGCGAGAAGAATGGGACGGGGCAGGCCGCCGGCTTGCCCCGTTTCGCTTTATGGCGGCCGTTCCGTCTGGATTGCGGCTCGGTTTTGTCCTGGATTGCGTGGGTTAGGGGCGGGATCTTCTCGTGGACCTTGAGAGGCTGATCCACGTGCCGCAGGCGCGGAGAGCATCAACCTTCTCGCGATTGACATGTATAACGCAGGACCCTATGGCTGCGACGGATGGGGCTGCGGCGGCTGTCCGGGAAGCCAGTACGGTTCGCCAGAGTTGACATACTGGATGGGCAGCGTGGGAAAGAGAGTCCGCAGCCATGTGGCCGCAGTTTGCATGCCGTCGGTCTCTGAGGTGCTGTGGCCGAGAAGGATGAGGGCCTTGGGGCGATGCTGCTGCTGGGCGTCCTGCGCGTACATGACGGTCTCCCACTCGGAGGCTTCGCCGGCTACGAGGACCTGGACATCGTCGCGCTCGAGCGCCGGTATTTGCCGTGCTTCGCCGGAAGCGCCGGGACGATAGGCAACACCTGTGACGCGGAGATCGGGATCGCCGACGACACGGACAATGCGTGCGCGGAGTTTGTGCTGTAGCTCCTGAGCGAGTTGGTCGACGGTCGTAGGCGGGATGGTGAAGGAGAATGGATCGTCCGCTCGCTGATATTTCTGCCAGCCCAGGGCGGCTGTGAAGGCCTCGGTCATGGGCTCGGGCTGACGGAGATGCCACTGGTCGTGGAAGCGCCAGACGATGAGGTGGTTGTCGCGGATGTAGGCGAGCTTCTCCTTGTAGACGGCATCGTTCACGAAGAGGGTGTTCTCGTCACGATGGTTGTAGAAGATGGGCTCGTGGGTGACGATCAGGTTCCCGTGCAGAGCGACAGCACTGCGTAAGACATCCATGGTATCGGTGAAACATGTCACTATTCCTGTGACAATGGTGGCCGCGTCGCCGGCCTTGATAGTGTCTACGGTATCGGCAGGTGGCTTTTGCGGAATCGCCTGCTGGATGCGCGCGATTGCCTGTGCGGCGGTGAGTTGTTGTGCCGCAACCGGGAGAGGCGTGAATGCGAGAGCAGCCAGGACGAGAGGTATCCGCATGGCACTGAAGATAGCAGGTGCCTGCCGCGATGGCGGATAGGCCTGTGGCGCGGATGACGGGTGTCGCTTCCATGGGTCTCACTCGGATTACTGTGGCCATCACGCGGCTTAGGCACGACTGGTGTTTGTCGATCCCAGCCATCTCTGTGCTCAGGATGGGAGACCGAGACCGGCTCCGTTATAGCGTGATGACGATCTTGCCGATCTGTTCGTTGGATTCGAGGTACTGGTAGGCCTTAACGGTTTCGGTGAACGGGAAAGTTCTTGCGATTTTGATCGCAAATCGGCCGTCGGCGACGCGGTCGAAGACATACTCGCGGGCGGTACGGGAGAGGTCTGGGTGGGCATTGATCTCGTGCAATGTGTAACCGCGCATGGTGAGTTGCTTTTGCAACGCGACGACCAGCGGGAAGGGCGTGGGTTTGAGGGAGAGCAACCCGTATTCGATAAGGACGGCATGGGGCGCGGCGGCGGCGGCGAGCTGCTCGACAAAGGGACCGGCAACGGGGTCGAAGATGACGCGCGCACCTTTGCCTGCGGTGATCTTGCCAACGCGAGCGACAAGATCCTCCTCGGAAGTGGCGACGACGTGATCGGCACCCAGCTCGTGGAGTTCTTCGCGTTTCTGCGAGGTTCGGGTGGTGGCGATCACGATGGCCCCCTCGTGTTTCGCGATCTGAATGGCTGCGATGCCAACGGAGCTGGATGCGGCGGAGATAACGACAAAGTCGTCCTCGACGATACGGCCGATGTTGACGAGTCCGCCCCATGCGGTGAGGTATTGCATCCACATCGCCGCCCCTTCCGCAGGTGTGAGCTTTTCCGGATAGGGCGCGACGTTGGCGATGGGCACCACTGCCTCTTCGCCCAGCACGGGATAGTCGTTGATTGAGAATCCGGGTACGGTGGCGACGGGACGGCCTACCCAGGTGGCGTCAACCCCGGGACCGACTGCTTCGACGAGGCCCGCGGCTTCGTAGCCCAGGCCAGAGGGGAGGCGAGGCTGTTCGAGATATTGACCGCGGATGTAGAGGGCTTCGGCGCGATTCAGGCCGACGGCCTGGACGCGAATGCGGACCTCGCCGGCCTTGGGCTGGCGTGAGGGGTGATCTTCAAGCTGCAGAGTCTCGGGGCCGCCGAGCTGATGGAAGCGCACAACCTTGGGCATGGAGTTCTCCTCAGCATTGGATGGAAATGGCAGAACGAAAGCTGCAGAGGGGAGTACGACGACGGGTGCGTAGTGCAATTTAGGCGAAAGGCAGGAGAAGGGAACCACTACACTCAAGTAGGAGCGGATTTTTGGCCCTGTCGAAATAGAATCTGTTCTGGCCCGGGGAGGGCGAACGGCTGGGATGAAGCCTAGGAGTGGGCATCTGGGTTGGAAGCGAATCTGGATCGTGGGCGCAGCCGCACTGCTGCTGGTGGGCGGTTGCCGCAAACAGCAAAAAGGGGCGCAGCCGAAGCCGCTGTCGCCGGAGAGCCTTGCGCTGCACGCCATGGCCGACCACGCGCGGCTGGATCCGATGCGCTGGCCGAGCTTTGCTGATCTGAAAAAGCCTGTCGAGGATTTCTACGCCGGCCATAACTTTGAGCCAGTGTGGCTGAAGGGCAGGAAGCCGACCGGACAGGCGCGGCAGATGATGGCCGCCTTTGCGGCTTGCGGAACGGACGCGCTCGATCCGGAAGACTACGACAATTCACGGTGGGCTGGACGCGCGGAGGCGATAAAGACGGAGCAGGACCGAGCGGCGTTCGATATGGCGATGACTGTCTCGGCCATGCGCTACCTGAATGACGAGCACAATGGGCGCGTGGATCCAAAGCGATTCAATTTCGGCATCGATATCAACCAGAAGCGTTATGACCTGGCGAAGTTTCTGACAGAGAAGATCATCAGCTCGAACAATGTCGGCGCGATGCTCATGACGGTTCCGCCGCAGACGAATGAGTACAAACGCACGCTTGCAGCCTATCGGCGCTGGGTCGAGCTGGCTAAGCGGGACTCGGGCGGGGGCCTGCCGGAGGTGACGCGGCAATTAAGACCGGGCGATGCATACAGGGGCGCTATGCGGATGCGCGAGCTGCTGGTGCTGGATGGCGATCTGAAGGGCGATGCGCCAGAGACGAGTGCGACCCGGTACGACCCGGCGCTGGCTGCGGCAGTGCGGCACTTCCAGTTCCATCACGGTCTGCAGGCGGATGGAAAAATCGGACCGCCGACGATTGCGGCGATGAATGTGCCGACGGCTGAGCGCGTGCATCAATTGGCGATCGCGCTGGAGCGTTGGCGCTGGCTGCCGGAGCTGTATCAGAACGCGCCGATTTTTGTGAATCTGCCGGAATATAAGTTACGTGTGTATTCGAGCGAGCCTCCGCCGCCGCTCGACCTGACGCCTCCGCCGGTCGAGGAGGCCGGCATAGTGCACGCAAGCGAACGGCCGGCGCCTGCCGATATGACAAGCGACCACACGGCCGTTGCGCTGGAGATGAATGTGGTGACCGGCAAGGCAGGCATTCTCCCGCCGAAGAAGAAGGGCGAGCAGCCGGAGGACCACCAGACGCCGATGCTGGTGAACATGATGCGCTATCTCATCTTCCGGCCGTATTGGTCGGTGCCGATCGATATCACGCAGCGCGAGGTGCTGCCGGGGATTGCGAAAGATCCGGATTACCTGACAGAGCACAATTTTGAGATTGTGGATCGCCGTAAGAAGACGGTGGAGTACACGCCGAAGCTGGACTCGAAGCTGCTGCATGGCGATCTGATGGTGCGGCAGGATGCGGGTGACGACAACTCTCTGGGGCTGGTGAAGTTCATGTTCCCCAATGCGTATTCGATCTATCTGCACTCAACACCAGCAGTTGGACTGTTCAGCCGCACCCGGCGCGACTTCAGCCACGGATGCGTGCGCGTGGAGAAGCCGTTGGCGCTGGCTGCGTGGATTCTGCGTGACCGCCCGGAGTGGACGCCCGACAAGATTGACGAGGCGATGAATACCGGCGATGACAACAAAGCGGTGGGGCTGAAGCAGACCATCCCGGTGACGATCTTTTACACGACGGCCTATGTCGAGCCGGATGGGACGGTGGATTTTACGCACGATATCTATGGCTACGACAGACTGCTGGATGAGACGCTGGCACTGGGGCGGCCGTACCCCACGAAACCGATTGCACCTGTGGTGGATGTCCACGACGAGCGGTAATGGGCATGGTGTTGCGTGGGCATGTCGTGTCGGGCATCGGAAACTTCTCATACTGGATCGAAAAGCTGGACGAACATTATTTCCGCAAAACGGGAATGCGATTTTATCCCGGAACGCTGAATGTGCTGCTCGCACGCTCGTATTCATTGCCAAAGCAGGTGATCCGGCTGGAAGGAAGCGAGTACGACGGCACCGTGTCGGTGAGCATTGTGCCCTGCACTATTCGCACTCCTCGACGTGAACACGTGCGGCATGCCTTTCTGCTGCGCACCGATGCCAACGAAGAGGGTCGCGGGCATCACCCGAAGACGATTGTCGAGATCGCGACGGATGTACGGCTCCGTGACGTCTTCGGATTGCAGGACGGCGATGTGGTGGAGATCGATATTTAAGCTGCCCGGAGAACGATCTTCCCGGCGGGATGCTTCTCGGCTTCGCGGTGTGCTTCCTGAATCTGATCAAGCGGGAGAGTTTTTGCGATGGGAATCTTGAGGTTGCCGCGCGCGACTTCGTCAGCGAGCTCATAGAGGCGCGAAGCGTCGGGAACGGCCATCATGGTGGCGACCCGCACGTTGTGCTGCGCCGCCTCTGACGGTGGGGCGAGCACGGTGCCGAAGATGCCACCTTCCTTGAGAGTCTTAAGGGCGCGGGATGCGGTGGGTCCGTCTACGGTGTCGGCGACAGCGTCGAGATCGCGTAGTTGCTCGAGCTGCTCTACATCGTCGGTCGAGATGACCCGCTCGACACCGAGCAATCTCGCTTCCTCCATCTGCGCAGCGCGTACGCCTGCAATGACTTTCGCGCCGCGCTGCTGCGCGACAAAGACGGCGCTGCGCCCCACGGAGCCCATGGCGCCGAGGATGAGAACGCGCCATCCGGGCTGGACTTTGATGGCGCGCTCGATGAGCTGGGCGCCGGTGAGCAGGACGAGCGGGAGCGCGGCAGCCTGCTCGTAGCTGAGCTTGTCCGGTATGGGAGCGAGCACGTCGGCCTTGGCGGTGGTGAGCTCGGCGTAGGTGCCATTTGCGAGTGCCATGACGCGCATGCCCTTTTCGAAACCGATGACGCCCTCGGCGGCGCGAACGACCTCGCCAGCGAGATCGCGACCGAGGATGGCGGGCAGCTCGACGCCCATGCGCCTTGCGGCAGAGCCATCGCGGATCTTCAGGTCGACCGGGTTCACGCTGGTAGCGCGTACTCGGACGAGCACTTCGCCTGTGCCTACCGGCGGGTCGTCTACATCCTGGATTTGTAGCTGGTCCACGCCGCCGAAGCCATCGATCACAACTGCTTTCATGAGTGTTGTCTCCCTAGCTTAGAGAGATGAGTGGGATGGCGGGGCGTTTGCCTCCGTGCGAACAAACTTGCGGGCTGCCGCAACACTCGCAGGATATTCAAAGGACCACGGGATGACGCGCTCCGCACTGGCCACAACGCGTATCAGTCGAATTCAGACCGGCTTCCGCTGTTTTCTGTGGATTGCATCATGGCGCGGAGTACCTGTACGGCGGTCGCCAACTCATCCAGCGGCACGCATTCGCGATCGCTGTGGGCCGTTCGCATATCTCCGGGGCCAAACACGACAACTTCTTCCGCAATCGACGACCAGGCGCTGGCCTCTGATCCGAACGGGATTGAAGTTGCGGATAGGTTGGTTTCCTTCTCGATAGCGCGGACCAGATAGCGGTCGGCAGCGGTTTCGAAGCCTGCCTCTTGCCTGAGCAAAGCGAGCGACCCCCGCAGGCCTGGATATTGGGCCTGCATCCGTTGCAGCATCTCCTGGATCGCCACGGGAACGCGATCGGGCGACGCTCCGGGAACGGGCCGCCACTCTACAAGCAGCTCAGCGCGTCCGGGGATGATGTTCTTTGCCGAACCGCCCTTGATGGTGCCGACATTCAGAGTGGTGAACGGCGGATCGAAAAGGCTATGACTTTCCGCAGTAAGCTGATGGCTTAGCCGTTCCAATGCCGATACGAGATGCGCGGCGGCATAGATGGCGGAGAGGCCGTGGGCAGGAAGTGCGCTATGCGCCTCTCGGCCGAAGATGGTGACGCGTGCGAGGCAGTAGCCTTTGCCTGCCCGCGCAACTCGCAGGGATGTTGGCTCGCCAACAACGAGGCGCTTCGGTTTCAGAGCACCGTTCGAGATGAGGTGTTTCGATCCAATGCATCCGATCTCTTCGTCCGCCGTCAACACGATTCGCAGACCGTTCCGCCATTGCATATTCTGCGACTCAGCAGCCGTGAGCAGGCACGCTAGAAACCCCTTGACGTCACAGGCACCGCAGCCGTGGAGGAGGTCTCCGCGAAGTACTGGCTGAAGCGCTTGCGCCCACTCTTTTGTGTGAGGGACGGTATCGGTGTGGCACAGAAACGCCAGATCGACCACGCGCTCCTTAACCGGCTGGCCTGGCGGGGCAACGATGAGGTTCGATTTTTCCGTCCCCGATTCGTCTGCATAGGAGATTTCATGTGTCGACCATCGATGCTTGGTCAGAGCTGCTGCCGCATAGTCAATGAGAGGGCGATTCGAGATTGCTGATACGGATGGAATCCGGATCAGGTTGGAGAGATGATCGACGACCCCGTTCAACCGATGCTCCCGCTCGCGATCTGTTGATCCCACACTTTGCGATGGACGCAGCGGTATTTCTGGACGATCTCTTCCTGCAGAGGATGATATCCGTCCTGAAGGATAACTCGGCCATTGACCACGACGTCGCGGATGGCAGAGCGGTTTGCGCCGAAGACCAGCATCGGTAGAAGCGTTTCCGGCGTATTGCCGCCGATGGACAAATCGTTCAGATCGACGGAGATCATGTCGCCGTAGTTTCCGGTCCGCAGCGATCCGGCGGCGACGCCTAGCGCCTGCGCGCCGTGGATGGTTGCGCATTCGAAGAGGCGCGTTGCGATGGGACGTCCGTCGATCTGATCAAGCAGCGCTCGTTCCTGCCCCGTCAGGCGCAGATGGTAGTCGAGTTCCCGGGCATCCTCCAAGGGGTCGATCTGCGCCTGACTGTCGGAGCCAAGAGCGTGACGCACACCCGATTCCATAAAAACCTGTACCGGAACAACACCGTCGCCTAGATTGCGCTCAGTCGTCGGGCAGGAACAGACGATGGACTGGGATTTGGCGAAGACCGCGATTTCTTCTGCCGTGACATGAATTGCGTGCACTGCAACGAAATCGTTGCCGAGCAGCCCTTCTCGCGCGAGTAGATCGATCGGTGTGTGTCCGTATTCGCGCTTGCATGCAAAGTTCTCGGCAATCTGTTCCGAAACATGCATATGGATGGGCAGGGAATTACTGCGTCCCCATGAGACGATGTCATGCAAATCTGCGAGCGGCACCGCTCGAATGCTGTGTGGAGCAACGCCGATGCGTACCTCTGCTGAATCCTGAGGATATAAGGCGCGCAGTGCGGCAGCATGGGCGAGGAATGCAGCGGAGTCCTCGAAGAACCGCATTTGCCCAGGATCGGGCGGCAGGTCATGACCGGAGCGACAATACGCCGAGCGGAGCAGCACAATGCGTAATCCAACGGACTGCGCTGCTGCAATGATTTGTCGCGCGAGCAGGTTGGGATCATCGTATGGCTTGCCGTCAGCTGCGTTGTGAAGATAGTGAAATTCGCCAACCGTCGTGATGCCGGCTCGCACCATTTCAAGAAAACACATCCGCGCCACGTCGTAAACATCTTCCGGAGAGAGCCGGGCGGCAGCCTGATACATCGTGTTGCGCCAGGACCAGAAATCGTTGCCGCTCACGACCCGTGATTCCGCCCGTCCACGTATCAGTCGTTGAAACGAATGAGAATGCGCGTTGACGAATCCCGGAAGGAGGGCTTTGCCTGAAAGGTCGATCCGTGCATCGCCGTCGTTGCCTTCGACGATCCGCCCTGCATTGTCGACCGAGATGCCTTTTCCGGAGACGAAGCGGCCATCCTGATACAGGAGCGACGGATGGAATGAGCTACGCATCGTGATCTTTCCTTTGATTGTTTGCTCCGGCAATCCGCCTGCCCCGGCACCAGACTTCACGAACCGGATTGGCACCCATGGTATAGATCAGATCACGCCAATCGGGTGATTCGAGTACCGCAAAATCTGCCTGTGCACCTGCTGCAATCGAGCCAGCATCATTGAGACCAAGCGCTTGCGCGGCATTTACGGTTCCGGCGACCAGCGCCTCGCGGCTTGTCAAACCATTTAACCGCACGGCCAGTCCCAGAGCTGCATCGGTCGAAAACAGCGGGCTTGATCCCGGATTCAGATCTGTGCCTATAGCAACGGCGGCTCCGGCATCGATCAGCGCGCGGCCTGGCGCTCTTGCGATGCCGAGGTGAAGGGATACCCCCGGCAGTACGGTCGCGATGGTCGGGCTATTTCGAAAGAGCGGGTACTGCTGAGGTTTACAGGCCTCAAGATGATCCAGGCTGAGTGCGTTGAGCTGCAGGCCCAACTCCAGGCCGCCGACCGAATGAAACTGCTCCGCGTGTAGCTTGACTCGCAGCCCATGCTCAAGCGCGCAAGTCAGCATCGACTCCGCCTCCTTTGCGCTCCACGCTTCCTTCTCTACAAAGACGTCTACTGCGGTAGCGAGACCGTGGCGCGTGGCCTCCGGAATCAGCTCGCTTCGAACCTGCTCAATGTATGTGTCCCGCTTGTTCCGGTCACTCGGCGGAATGTGGATCAGCAGCGTAGGGACGATTCGGATGGGCAGCCGCGACGTGAGAACTCGAATCACATCGAGCGAACGCAGTTCACCGGCGACCGTAAATCCGTAGCCCGACTTTACTTCAACGACAGTTGCGCCAGAACGAATCAAGGCCCATATACGTTGCTCGGCGAGGGAGACCAGCGCGTCGTCCGATGCAGCCATCGTTGCGCGGATCGTGCTCCAGATGCCACCGCCCGCGGCGAGTATCTCTTCATAGGTCACACCGGAAGTCCGCGCATCAAAATCCTGAAGCCGATCGCCGGCCCATACCGCGTGCGTGTGCGGATCAATCAGACCAGGAACCACGGCTCGTCCGCCGAGATCGACGGTGCCGGATGATGTTCCGCGCCACTCGGCGGCAGGCCCAATCCATACAAATCGTCCGTCGCTCATTGCCAGCGCGGCGTTCTCGATAACAGATACATCGCGCATCTGCGCACCGTATTTAGTCTCGGTGCCCGTTGGGGTCGCGAGTTGCGAGATGCCGGTGATCAGACGGTCTGCATTCATGCGAGGCTTGGCATGTCGAGACCGCGATCCCGCGCCACTCCTTGCGCCTTTGCATAACCTGCATCGGCGTGGCGTATGACACCGAGCGCGGGATCGTTGGTCAGGCAAAGGCGCAGCCGTTCCTCCGCTTCGTCGCTGCCGTCGGCTACAGCCACCAGACCCGCGTGCTGGCTGTAACCCATCCCGACGCCGCCGCCATGATGGAAGCTCATCCACGCTGCTCCGCTGGCGATGCCGGTGGCGAAGTTCAGGAGCGCCCAGTCGGAAACGGCATCCGACCCGTCGAGCATGGCTTCCGTTTCGCGATAGGGGCTGGCTACTGATCCGGCGTCTAGGTGATCTCTGCCGATGACAATGGGCGCTGACAGCTCTCCATCGCGAACCATTTTGTTGAAGAGCAGACCCGCCTTATCGCGTTCGCGATAGCCGAGCCAGCAGATGCGTGCGGGTAATCCCTGAAAGGCAATTTCTTTGGCGGCAAAACGTAACCACTGCTGCAACCGATCGTCTTCAGGGAAAAGCTGCAGCAGGGCAGCGTCAGTCTTTGCGATATCCGCTGGATCTCCGGAGAGAGCTACCCAGCGGAAGGGCCCGCGGCCCTCGCAGAACGAATCGCGAATGAAAGCAGGTACGAATCCCGGATAGTCAAAGGCGTTGTTAACACCGGCTTGTTTTGCCTGCGTCCGCAGATTGTTGCCGTAGTCAAAGGCGATGGCGCCCAGTCGCTGCATCTCCAGGATGGCCTGCACATGCTGCGCCATCGCTGCGCGTACACGCGTCATGTAGGTCGCGGAATCGTGCGCCCGTAGTGTGTTCAGGTCTTCATCCACCAGCGCCGGCGGAAGATACCCCCACATGGGATCGTGCGCGCTCGTCTGATCTGTAACAAAATCCGGGATAAATCCGGATTGCACCATTCTTGGCAGGACCTCCGCAGCATTGCCCTGGAGGCCGATCGATAGCGCGGTCTTGTCGCGTTTCGCCCGTTGCGCCATGCGGATTGCCTCATCCAAAGACGCGGTTGCTGTGTCCAGATAGCGGGTTTTCAAGCGGCGCTCTATACGCGCTGCGTCCACTTCCACGCAGATGCTCACGCCGCCAGCGAGTTTTATGGCGAGCGGCTGTGCGCCGCCCATGCCGCCTAGCCCTGCCGTAACACTGATGGTGCCGGCAAGCGTGCCGTTGAAGTGCTGATTGGCGGCGGCTTTGAAGGTTTCATACGTGCCCTGCAGAATGCCCTGAGTGCCGATGTAGATCCAGGAGCCTGCCGTCATTTGGCCGTACATCATGAGACCGGCAGCATCCAGGCGGTCGAATTCCTCCCACGTGGCCCAGCGCGGCACCAGGTTCGAGTTTGCGATGAGAACACGCGGTGCCAGGCGATGCGTCAGCACGACACCCACCGGCTTGCCTGACTGGACGAGAAGTGTCTCCTCATTTCCTAGGCGATCCAGCGTCTCGATAATCCTGTGATAGCACTCCCAATTGCGCGCCGCTTTGCCGCGGCCGCCATACACGATCAGCTCCTCAGGCTTCTCGGCAACCTCGGGATCGAGGTTGTTCATCAACATTCGCTTGGCTGCTTCCTGGATCCAGCCCCGCGCGGTTTTGTTGCTTCCACGGGGTGCTCGAATCTGTGGGTGTGCGGTCATTTCGGTTCACCTGGGTGAGACAGAGTAGGGTATCTCATCCAAATGTATTTCGATCAGAGAAACAACAGTTACAGCAGAGGCACTTCGGCGAAGAGGAGGTGGGCTTTTTTGCATTTCTGCCCATCTTGGCTGAGACTGGCGTACGCCGCATCCAGCGGACATCACCCTGTCGGGGCTTCATGATCATGTACCTCTCCCGCACTATGCTGTTTGCTGCAACCGTGTGCCTTCCGCTCTCTTTCTGCCATGCGCAGATTTCAGTAATCAAGCCGGTCCCTTCAAGAACCACGATCAGCGTGGATGCCAGCAAGAGCGCAGGTGCACCGATCCCGCGAACCATCTTCGGCAGTTTCCTCGAACCAATCGGCAACTCCACTTATAACGGCCTCTGGGCGGAGCTGCTGGTGAATCCATCGCTCGAAGAGAACCTTTGGAGCGCGAGAAATCTGGAAGTGATGGTGCACGAACGCCCTGAACTGGAGGAGTCTTCATCGCTTGGATTACCGCTGCCGTGGGAGCCTTTGGATCCTAAGCAGGGCAATCGCTATGAGCCGCGCTGGGGTAATGCGGCAAACTCGTGGCGATCGCTAGTGGTGATGGGCGTGCCTGGCCAGCCTACCGGCATCAGGCAGGAGGTGTATCTTCCCGTCCAACGCACGCTGTCGTATACAGGGAGCCTTTTTGCGCGTCACCTCGGCGGCCCTTCGACACTCATTGTCTCGCTCCGAATGCGGAACAGCAGCGAGATACTCGCTTCCGCGACGCTCGATGCGGCTGCTGGCGAATGGAAGCAATATGACTTTCAGTTGCAGATACCGGCCGGAAAACTGCATCGGCTGCAGCCGGCGGACTTCGTAGTCGAACTCGCAGGAGATGAGCGCGTCGATCTAGATCAGTTCTCGCTGATGCCGTCGGATGCGCTGGATGGGCTGGATCCGGACGAGGTGGCGATGGCGAAAGCGATGGAGACGCCGCTGGTTCGTTTTGGAGGGAACTTCACCTCGTCCTATCATTGGCGTGACGGCGTCGGCGCGCGACAGAAACGCGTCAACATGCTGAATATTGCGTGGGGCATCCCCGAGTACAACACTTTCGGGACAGACGAATTCCTGCATTTCTGCGAACTGATCGGGGCAGAGCCGCAAATAGCGTTGAACCTGGGCAGCGGCACGCCCGACGAGGCGGCGGATTGGGTCCGCTATGTGGACGAGCACTGGCATCAGCACAGCGGCTTGCTCTGGGAGCTGGGCAACGAATTGTGGGGCGACTGGAACGTTGGCTGGCCGACTGTCGATGAGGTTGCCGCCCGTACGCTGGCCTTCAGTAAGGCGATCCGCGCCGTCGATCCTGCGGCAAAACTGATTGCCACCGGCGCCGATCCTGATGGGTTCCGCGAGTGGAATGCGCATCAACTGACTAACCCCGCCGGCACATTTGACTACCTCTCCACGCACTTCGTCGTCACCAACACGCGGACGAAATTGCCACACCCTTCGGCCGACTTTATGACACAGGCTGCTTTCGCTCTGCCTGTAGAGCTTGGACGCAAGCTGCGTGAAGACCAGCAGCAGATTGACGAGCAACCTGCGTTCGCGCATCGCGCGCATGTAGCTTTCACCGAGTGGCTCTTCATCGGCAATCGCGATGGTGTGCCCAGCTTCCGCAACATGGGCGGAGCTGTCGACACTGCCGGCTTCTTCAACATGCTGATGCGCAACGCCGATGTTGTGCCGGTCTCCGATATGACCGGCATTATGGAATTTGCAGGTATCTGGAAGAGCCGCGGTCAGGTGTATGGCGCGCCGGGTTACTACGCCTTCCGCATGTATTCCACTGCGCATCCAGCATTGCCGGTCGAGGCAGTGGCCGACGCAGGCAGCTACTCGGTCAAGAACGGTGTTACGCGGCTTCCCGATATTAAGAACGTGCCGTATCTCGATGTGACAGCCGCGCTGGACGCTTCGAAGAAGACGCTATCGCTCTTTTGCGTCAATCGCAGCCTGGACGTGGACATTCCCGCGAATATTGCAATTCGGGATTTCGCAGCGACAGAAAACGCTGACGTGCAAACACTACGCAGTGCAAGCATCAGCGACGAGAACGATGATGACCGGCCCCAGCGGGTTGCTCCTATGTTGAATCGGGAACTCATCGCGAGGGGCCACATGGAGCACATCTTTCCGCACGAGAGCGTTACGGTGATTACGCTGCATGCGGCGAAGTAATCCGGTCACTAATCCGGCATGCGCACCAGGCCCTGCTGGATGGCAGCGGTTGCAGCTTCCGTCCGGCCTGATACGTCGAGCTTCCGGATGATGCTGTTGATGTGGTTGCGTGCGGTATTTTCGCTGATACGCAGGGCGTTGCCGATCTGCTTGTTCGTGAGACCGCGCACAACCATCTCGAGAATTTCCAACTCGCGCTGTGTGAGTGCGGTGCGGACCATGCGCTCCGCCAACCGCGCCGCAATGCGCGGCGGAATGTGGTGGCGGCCGCTGTGTACAGCATGGATAGCAGCTACGATCTCCGTCTGGGGCGTACTCTTCAAAAGATATCCGTGCGCGCCTGCTTCGATTGCGCGGTAGATCTCCTCGTCCGACTCGTAACTCGTCAGCACGAGTGTCCTGGGAGGAAAGGGCACCGCGCGAATCAGTTTGAGAATCTCAATGCCTGTCATTCCGGGCATCCGCAGATCGAGCAGTAATACGTCAGGCTGTTCGGCATCGATAAGTTCCAGCGCTTCCTCACCGCTCGCCGCCGCTCCGCAGACCGCAAGGCCCGGGATGGTGGACAGCATACTGGCGAGACCGGCACGCACCACGGGATGATCGTCCACCAGCAGGATGCGGATGATGTCGGCTGTTGTTGTAACTGCCACGGATTCCTTTATCGGGGACTCATCCCTGCTCTTCATTTCAGAGCGGCGCGCGATGACTCGTGACAGTGTCACTTTTTGACGATGCGAAACCATAGTTCATATGTACTAGAAATGGAGGGTCTGGTGCACCCATGGCGCATCCAATGTTGCGGCGCCTAAACTTTTGACCGTTGCGCCGAGTAATGCTGGCTGTGCTTTGAAACCGGTTTCATGAAATGTGCGCACCCGATCTACAGATGAGTCGGAGAGACAACGAATCTCTCCCATTGCAAGTGTGTCGCGTTTGAGGAGGCAACATGAGTCGTCGTTTCAGGTTTTGCGCGGGTGTACTCCGCAGTTCTTTGCTCTGCACATCTCTGGCAGTTCTTATCGCCGCATTTGCCTTGACCGGGGGAGCGTTTGCACAGTCGGTCCGCGGCGCGATCGCCGGAACGGTAACAGATCCGAGCGGCGCGGTGATTGTCGGGGCGCAGATCGTCGCGAAAAATACCGCAACCGGCGCAACGGTCACGGCAGATTCCTCCTCGGGCGGCACGTACCGCTTCCCGTCGATTCCGCTTGGCACTTACACGTTGAGTGTGACGGCGCCGGGCTTCAGTCCCGCGAGCGTTAACAACGTGCTGGTTCAAATCCAGAGCGTTGCGGCTGAGGACATTAAGCTGCAACCGGGCACGGCCGCCACTACTGTGACGGTTAACGGCGGCGTGCAGCAACTGCAATCCGAGTCCTCGGACCTGGGCGGCGTCATCTCCGCCAGGCAGATTGTGGATTTGCCGCTGGCGCTGGGCGGCGTTGGAGCTTTGCGCGCACCAGAGGCTTTCGTGTTCCTGCTGCCGGGCAGCGTCGGGCCGGGGTCGGCGAACTCGAGCAACGGCATCTTTCTGGCCAAGACTGCCGGGGGCCAGGAGTATGGAAACGAGGTGCTGCTTGACGGCGCCAGCCAGCAGCGCAGTGAAAACGGCTCCTCGTTTGACGAGGAAGGGCCTTCCGTCGAAGCGCTGCAGGAGTTCAAAGTCACGACAGCCACTCCTCCGGCTGAATACGGCCGCACTACTGGCGGCATTGAAAACTTCGTGACGAAGTCCGGCACGAATGACTTCCATGGCACCGTGTACGACATCTTCAAGAACGATGTTCTGGATGCCAACACGTGGTTCAATAACGGCAACCGTGCAGCGCAATGCGTCGGTACGGACAATTCGCCCGCCTGCGCCGCCCGGTTTGCGGTGCCCTCCGACAAGAAGAATGACTTCGGCGGAACGTTTGGCGGTCCAGTCAGAATCCCTCACCTGTACAACGGAAGAGACAAGCTCTTCTTCTTCTTCTCATGGGAGCAGATTCGGTTCCAGACCGGCGGCACGGTGACCAGCACGGTGCCGACAGTCGCCGAGCGGAACGGCGATTTCTCCGCCCTGCTGATCACTGGAAACCCGCAGGGGACGAATCCCTGTGATGGCACGACAATGTATCAGGGACAGATCTTCGATCCGGCGGCGCAGACCGTCGTGAACGGCGTACCCTGCCGTACTGCATTCCCTAACAACACGATCCCAGCGGCCCGTTTCAGCGCCGTAGCTAAGAACCTGTTGCCGTACTATCCACTGCCGACGAATGGAGCGCAATTCAACAACTATTCGCTTCAGTCGGTAAGCCCAATCAACAACACGACTGAGACCATCCGCATCGACTACAACGCGTCGGACAAGAACAAGTTTTACGCGTCCTATACCTCGCGCGAGAATAATCTTGTGACCGGCGGTTTTGCGCAGCTTCCATTTCCGGTCTCGCCGAACACGTGGAAACAGGATTTCCTCACACACTTCGGACGTTTCGGATGGGATTACATCATCAGTCCTGCAGTCTTGAACCACTTCAACTTCGGATACAACCGAAGCAATAGCATCAATTTTCAGGAGTCTATTTTCGCCAACAAGAACTGGAATGCCTTGCTTGGCATACCGAATGCTCCTCTATCAAAAAACTTCCCCCAAATCACGACGGGACCGGCGGGCTGCAATAGCTGCGGCACAAACCTAGGCTTCAGCCCGCAAAACGACGATAATATCGACAATGGCTGGCGCTTCAACGAAGATGTGTCCTGGCAAAAAGGCCGTAACAGCTTCCGGTTTGGCGCCGATTATCGACTGCAGCAATTCTCTCCGCTGAACTTTCCAACAGCCAACATCGATTTCAGGACGAACCAGACAGCGGGAACGAATCAATCCGCCGTTGCGGCGAACACCGGCGATGGCTTTGCCAGTGAACTGTTGGGTGCTGCATCGGGAGGCAATTTCGGCGCCGGGCTTCAGTCCAGGCAGCCGCGCTGGACGCAGTATTACCTCGCGGTGTTCGCGCAGGATGATCTGAAGGTTTCCAACAACCTGACGCTGAACCTGGGTGTGCGCTGGAGTGTGGACACGCCTCGACATGAAGCCCACAACAACACGTCGAATTTCAGCCCGACGACGACAGATCCGGAGTACGGAGTTCCCGGCGCACTGATCTTTGGTAGCAACTGTCACTGCAATACCGCGTGGGCGGACACATACTTCAAGGCAATCGAGCCGCGTTTTGGATTCGCATATTCGTTGCCGAATTCAGATGGCAAATCTGTATTGCGCGGCGGTGCAGCTATCTTCTACGGTCCGAATCAGTATTCCGATTTCGGCGGCAGCATGAACACCGGGTATAAGGTCGCACCCAACTTCCCGAGCAAAGACGGCTTTTCCCCGGCCTTCAACTTGGATGCTGGGTATCCGGCATATTCGCAACCGCCGGATCTCGATCCTGGTTTCTTTAATGGCCAGCCGGTGAGTGGTTCGTATATCCAGCCGCAGTACGGCAAGCCATCCCAAATCTATGAATGGGATCTGCAGCTGCAGCAACAGGTAGCAAATGATCTAGTGTTGACGATCGGCTACCTCGGCAATAAGTCGCAAAATCTGCGATCGAATGTTCAGAACCTCAACAACATCCCGCAGGCCGACTTCGCGCTCGGCGATCAGCTGTCGCAGCCACTGGTTGGTAACACTGCAGGGGTTGCTGCTCCCTTTGCTAATTACACAAATCTGTGGGGCACAGGTGTACAGGTACAGCAGGCGCTCCGGCCCTTCCCACAATACGATTTTGTTGACAGCGGCTGCTGCCTCCAGAACGTCGGCATGTCCAGCTATGAAGCGCTGCTCGTCTCGCTGGAGCGCCGCTTCCAAAATGGCCTGCAATTCCAAATCTCATACACCTGGTCTAAGACACTTACAGACTCGGATAGCCTGCTGCCAAATAATGGAAATGCGGTTATCCAGGTGCAGAACGTGAATAACCTGCATCAGGAGAAGGCGATCAGCACGCAGGATATTCCCCAGAACTTTGTGGCAAGCGAGTTGTACGAGCTTCCCTTTGGGAAGGGTAAGCCGTTCCTGAGAAATGGGGTCCTGAACTATGTCGTTGGAGGCTGGCAGTTAGGCGGCGTGCAACGTTATATGTCTGGCCAGCCAGTGTCATTCGGCTCCTCCACCGGAATCCCAGGCTTCCAAAATGCGATCCGGTTCAGCCGGAATGGACACAACTCGTTCGGAAGCCCTATTGCTCGGAATGGGAAGATCAATCCATTCGATATTCCTAGCTACGGTGCCGATCCCCAGATCAACACGTTGTTCAATTTGCCTCTGGACCGTGCCGCAGCAATCAACGAGCCTGGCAACGCTGCTTTCATCGATCAGAACCTGGAGCAATATCGGAACGGAGGCGCATTCCGGTTCGGAAACGTTCCACGCGTGGAGGGTGAATACCGGCTGAACAAGTATCTGCACGAAGACTTCAGTCTGATCAAGAACACTCCCATCAAGGGGAGAGTGGTGTTCCAGTTCGAAGTGGAGGCACTCAACGCGTTCAACCGACATGCCTTCCAGATACCAGACGCTAATCCGAACGATCAGCTGTTTGGGGTTCCGACCGCAACCATTGATAATCCGCGAAATCTGCAACTCACGGCGCGCATCAACTTCTAACTTCGGTGTGTGCGCTATCATGGCAGGCGGATTGAACAGGAGGACGGCTGCGGCCGTCCTCCATGTTTACAGGAGAAGTCAGCCTCTGGTCTGGTTATCCGGGCTCCGAGATTCCGGGAAGCTCCGAAAACGAGGTTGGCGACATGCCTATCGTAGCTAGGGATCGCTGCCGATATGTATGCCGATGCCTGGCGTATCTCGGCCTGGCGGTACTTATCAGCCCTGTTACCGCTACTATCGCACCGGCCCAGAGTTCTTCCGTAGAACAGGCGATGCGTGCCGGCACCCAGGCAATGCACGAAAATAAACCCGCGGACGCTGAAGTGTTCTTTCGGCAAGCGACGCAGCTGGCTCCACAGTTGCCCAGTGCATTTCTTGATCTCGGGCTCGCGCAACTGCGACAAGGCAAATTGGATGAGGCTGAAGGCTCGATCCGGAGCGCGTGCGAGCTCGCCCCGAGACTTGCTGGAGGCCATATGTTTTTGGGCGTCGTTGAATATCAGATGCACCACTTCAATGATGCCCGCTCAGCGCTGAAGAGCGAAATTGCTCTGGATGACAAGAATGCAGAGGCTGAGATGTGGCTGGGCATTGTGGAACTGGCAGATGGTCATCCGGAAGCAGCCACTGCTCCGCTGGATCGAGCAGCCGAGCTGGCGCCCAATGATCTCAACATACTCGACTACAGAGCTCGCGCGCACACTCTAGTGGCGCGTGACAGCTACGCAGCGATGTACAGACTCGCCCCGGATTCATGGCAGGTGCATCGCGCGCTGGGAGAGTCGAATGCCGAGGCAGGCAAGACTGCCGAGGCGATCTCGGAATATCAGACGGCGCTAACGATGCAGCCGCAAAACGCGGACCTATATGAGGCGCTGGGCAATGCATATCAAAAGCTCAGTAAGTTTACCGAGGCGAGGCAGGCCTACGACCAGGAACTGCGGCTGAGTCCACATAATGTAGTGGCGCTCTACAATCTGGGGAAGATTGCTGTTGAGAACGAGCAGAATCCAAAAGCCGGTGTCCCTCTTCTTCAAGAGGTAATACAGGTCTACCATCACTCCGCGCCGGCAGATTTCTATCTAGGGCTTGGGCTGGTGAAACTTGGTCGAGATCAAGAAGCAATCCCATATTTAGAAAAGGTGTCTCAGGATGAGAGCACTGGGGAGATGCCGAGGCGCGCGGCCTACGAACTTGCGAGAGCGTACCGCAGAGTTGGGCGAGAGGAGGATTCCACCCGAGCCCTGGCGCAGTTTCAAAAGCTGAAGAACGCCGATGAACAGCAGGAAGCGCGGCAGAACGAGCTCCGCAACAGGCTGCAGGTTTTGGACAACTCAAGAGCGCTAGGCAAGGCGAGCAATGCGAACAAGCCCTGAGATCCAAAGGTCATTCAGAACTTATGCAAAGAGGCAGAATTCGGAGCCGCGTCCTCAACGGCATAGCAATCACGGTGCTGGTATTTGCTTGTAGCTTCGCAGCCCAGGCGCCGGATGCACTTCAACGGGCACGGAGTCTGCTGGAGCATGGTCAAGTCGCCGAAGCCGAGCGCACGCTGGAGACCTTTCTGCAGCGGCATCCGCGGAGCGCGGATGGCTGGACGCTGCTGGGCGTGGTTCACGCGCAACAGAATGAGCCCGCCAAGGCGGAGGAGTGCTTCCATAAGGCGCTTGCCATCCAGCCGCACCTTCCATCGGCTGAGACCGACATCGGCCGTCTCCTGTTGAGCGAGCATCGCGGGCCGGAAGCGCTTCCATATCTTTCCGACGCACTGCAAAGCGATCGCAGCAATAGCCAGCTTCGAGACATGCTGGTCGCCGCTGCAGAAGGGAGGGCGCTTCAACAGAGTGCCAGCGGCAATCGCAACGGTGCGCTGGCCACGCTTCTGGCGGCGAAGGCTGAGGTCTCCCACGATTTTCATTTGCTGCTCGATCTGAGCATCCTGGAGGACGAGGCCCATCTGCTGCGCGATGCGGAGCGCGATGTTGCGGAGGCGCGAACCATCCAGCCGGGGGACCTGAAGGCACTCTATGCAGAGGCGCGGGTCAAGATGGATCTGCAGGACATGCCATCCGCCGAGCGCGACATGCGCGCGTACCTGAAGGCCAGGCCGGAGGATGCGACCGCCCATTATGGACTCGGCCGGATTCTGCAGATCACCCAGCGCTCCGATGAGGCGAAGGCCGAGTTCGAGCGCTCCATTGCGCTGGCGCCCAACCAGGCGGAGTCCTACTACCAGATCGGACAGATGGCACTCGACCACGGTGAGTATGCCGCCGCGCAGGAGCAGTGCCGCAAGGCTTTGCAGCACGATCCCAAGCATGGCGGCGCATTGACGGCGCTTGGCATTGCGGCCTTCCGGCTGAAGCAGTATCCGGAGGCAGTCGAGTCGCTGAAGGATGCGATCGCCGCTGCGCCCGAATACCAGCCCGCGCACTACTACTATGGGCTTGCGCTTGCAAAGGCCGGGCAGAAGGAGGCCTCGGAGCGGGAGTTGAAGATCGCGGCTGCGATGGCCGACGAGCAGAACCGGCGCGAAGCTCAGCATCTGCAGCTTGCTCCCGGCGCATCGGCGAATCCGCCACGTCCTTGACGAGAAATTTTGCGCGTATGCTGAGATGTCTTCCTATGAGAGGGACGTACACGGGATGCAGCCAACCTCGCCGCCGGCGCTGAAGCAGGACGCGGTCAATCCGCCCACAGAGTTTCACCGGGCCCTGGGTCTGTTCGATTCCGTGATGGTGGTCGCCGGCATCATGGTGGGCTCCGGCATTTTTATCGTCAGCGCGGAGATCTCGCGGCAGGTGGGCAGCGCGGGTTGGCTGCTTGTGGCCTGGGTGATCACGGGTGTGTTAACCATTGCCGGCGCACTGTCCTATGGTGAGCTGGCGGCGATGATGCCCGAAGCGGGCGGCATGTATGTCTACCTGCGAGAGGCATTCTCACCGCTGCTCGGCTTTCTCTACGGGTGGACGATGTTCACCGTCATCCAGACCGGCACGATTGCCGCGGTGGGCATTGCGTTTGCCCGATTCAGCGGCGTGCTGTTTCCTACGATCACCGAGGACAACTATCTCATTGCGCCGCTTCAGGTTGTGCCGGGATATGCTGTCTCACTCTCGACTGCGCAACTGCTGGCCATCGCAATCATCGTCCTCATCACGGTCTTCAACTGCTATGGCGTGCGGTGGGGCAAGCTGATCCAGAATGTTTTCACCGTTGCCAAACTAGGCGGGATGGTGGCGCTGCTGGGGCTGGGCGCGGTAGTCGCGTTTCTGCATCCGGCGGTGCTGCGCGCGAACTTCGCGGCGCCATGGCACCCGGTCAACGTGACGGCGATCCATGGCCTCGAGGCGACCACAGCCTTCGGGCTGTTCGTTGCCCTGTGCGTCTCGCAGACCGGTTCGCTGTTCTCCGCTGACTCCTGGCACGACATCACGTTTGTGGCGGCAGAGGTGAAGAACCCTAAGCGAAACCTGCCGCTGGCACTGGCGATTGGCACATCGTCGGTCATCATCCTCTATCTGCTCTGCAATCTCTGCTACCTTGCGGCGCTGTCGATTCACTCCATTCAGACCGCGCCGCAGGACCGGGTGGCGACACTTACGGTCGATGCGGCCCTGCCCGGCCTGGGTCGCATCGCGATGGCTATCCTCATCATGGTGTCCACGTTCGGGACGGTCAACGCGCTGGCGTTGGCGGGCGGCCGGGCGTGCTTTGCTATGGCGCAGGACAAACTATTCTTTCGCCGGGCCGGGGTGCTGAACCGCGCACGCGTGCCGGGCTGGGCGCTCGCAATGCAGTGTCTGTGGTCGGCGTTTCTGGTGTTGCCGCGCACTCATGATCGCGTCACCGGAGCGTACGGTAATCTTTATAGCAACCTGCTCGATTACGTAATATCCGCGGCGCTGCTGTTTTACATTCTCACGGTCGCTGGATTATTTCGGCTGCGCCGCACGCGGCCGAATGCGAACCGTCCTTATCGTGCCTGGGGCTATCCGTGGCTGCCGGCGCTCTACATTGCCGGCGCGGCGGTGATTCTGGCTGTGCTGTTCATCTACCGGACCACGACGACATGGCCGGGGCTGCTGATCATCGCGAGTGGCTTGCCGATCTATTTTGCGGTTCGGCGGCGTAACGTTACCGGGGACCCCTCCCCCCCATCCTCCTCGCAATCTGACTTGTAAATGCTTTGCAATGAGGGGCTTATATCCTCTCTGGAGGGCTAAGTCTGGTGATCGAAAGAAGTTAGATACTAAAGTATTCGTTCCAAACGGCTTATGCGCCAACAAAGTAAGCCCACGTCGATGGCGTGGGCTTGTCTATTTCAAGTGTAGCGAAATGCATAGGCTGAACTGGCACAATTCTGCTGGTTGTTCCCGGAACGGGAGGGTTGGACGGATGCGTCGAGTCGCTGGAATCGGAGATTCGGGAGTTCTTACAACCGCCCAGACCGCTCGGAGTGTGTATTGGCGATTTGGCGTTAGTTCAGGCGGAACGCAGTTTCCGAGCAGCCGATCAAACCACTCAAGAATGAACAGGCTACTGCAGCTTCGCGTACTCCGCCTTCGCCTCTTTCAGGATCGGCACATCCGGATCGGCATTCTTCCACAGCGTCAGAAAATCCTTGTACGACCCAAGCGCTTGCCGCCGCGCAATGTCCGCATCCGCACCCGTCAGCCCGCGCGCTTCGAGCGCATTCGCCCGCGCCACACCCAGCTTCGCGAGCGCACCCGTCCAACAGTTCCAGACAATTCCGCTGTGGTCGATGATCTTCTGGAACTCCGTCGCCGCCTCTTTCCCTTGTCCCGCCGCCAGGTAGGCCTGCCCGCGGATGTAGGTCGGGTACAGGCATGAGAGGTTCACGGTAAAATTAAGTTGACCGTACTCGATCGGCGGCTGCGCTGGCTTGAGAGCGTCGATTGCCGCATTCGCGTCCTTGCGGTCCAGCGCGATCTGTCCCCGAATTCCCGGCAGCCACAGCGACTGTATCTGCGTATCACCTGGATACTGCTTGTTCAGCGCGTCCGCCACGGAGCTCGCCTGGCCAAGGTCGCCACTCATCGCCAGTGCAGTTCCGGCCATGGCGCGCACAGCCTGGCTCTCCGGATCGAACTTCAGCCCGGCCTCTGCATCCTTGCGTCCCTCCGCAAGGTTGCCATAAGCAGCCTCGCGCAGCGCGGCCATCTCCATGCCGATCCCGGCAAACTCCTTGCTGTCTCCCCGGATCGCCGCATCCACACCGCGCGGCACCAGATCTCGCGCCTGCCGCAGATGCCCGCCATACGCAGCCGTATCCCCGGCAATGGCGAACCCGAAGCTCGCGGCGTCCGGCTGGTCAGTGAGCCACTTCTGCTGCGCCGCCATCCCGGCCGCATCGTGGTCCAGAAAATCCAGTCCGTACAGAGCGAGAGTCTGCACGAAATCGTTGATCTTATGAGCGTGCGCCTGTTCGATCGTTGCGCGCGCCTCGGGGAACATCTGCTGCCCCATCAGGTAATTGGCCAGATTCCCAAAAAAAATAGTCGTATCCGGACTCTCCGCAATCGCTTGTCTCACCATCTGGGTGGCTTCCGGATACTTCCCCTGCTCTGAGTAAAGGATGCCAAGGCTATTGCGCGCGACGCCGGCATGACGGGGATAGCTGGCAATCTGCTCTGCCAAAGCACCGGAAGCCTTGTTCAGATCGCCCACCACATTCTGGTAGTAGGCGGCAGCAAGACTCAGCCGCTCTCGTTCGCTGGCATGGTCGCGCAACTCGTAGGCTTTGGAAAAGTACATGGCTGCGCGCGAAGGGCCATACAGGTTGACATATGCGGCTGCAAGGCTGGCATAGGCGCTGGCAAAAGACGGATCAAGCTGGATCGCACGCTCGAAATGGGATACACCCGCCGATATACCGCTTGTCCCTGACGAGCTCCCCTGACTGGCCTCGCGCCTCCCCAGGCTGAACTCTCTCAGGGCCTCCAGCGAAGACGTGGTCGCGTCTTCCAGAGGCGCATCGAACTTCTGCACCGAGGCCAGTGACTCGCCCAGCCGTGTGCGAAGCCCCGAGGCCGCCTCGCCTACCGCGTTCAGCACCTTCTCCTTCGAGACCGCCGTCACCTGCTGCTGCGCCAGGGTGTCATCGGTCTGGCAATTGGCCGCCCGCAGTCCCACGACATATTCCGTGCCCAACGAGCTGATCGTTCCCCCCACGTAGGCTTGCGCCCCCGCTCGCTGGCACAGGTCGCGCGTTACCTCGGGAGTCAGCTTGGTCGTCGTCGGCAGCGTCATCAGCTTCAACGTGCTCGCCACCCTGCTGTCAGGCAGAATGTCCAGAAACGGCGACTGTCCCAGCGCCACCATGAGCGCCGTCCGCAGCGTGTCGTCAAAGACCGGATCGCCCGTCTCGTTCTTGAAATCCGCCAGCACGATCGTGTCTTTGTCGGTCAGGTGTTTTGGCCGCGACTGCCAATAGAACAATCCCCCCGCAATTGCAGCGATCAGGCAGGCAATCGGCACAAGAATCTTCCCGCGCTTCCACCACGGCGCGGCAGGAGTATTGGCGAGTTCCGGCCCGCTCGGTGGAATTGACCCGGATGGCGGCGTCGCGACGGCCGGTGACGATCCGGAAGGCGGAGTCGCCACCACAGCCACGGACGAAGAGTGCGGCGGGCCGCCATTGCTCTCGGCAGGCAGTTCGATGGTCGGATGAGACTTGCTGCGTCCAGTCTCCAGATCGCGCTTCAGCCGCTGTAGATCGCGCTTCATGTCCGCCGCGCTCTGGTAACGCAAATCGCGGTTCTTTTCGAGCGCCTTCGAGATGATGTCGTCCAGCCGCTCCGGTACATCGCGGTTCAGCCGCAACACCGGCACCGGCTCACGGTTCAGAATCGCATCGAAGATCAGCGCCGATGTCTCGCCCTGGAAGGGCAGAATCCCGGTCGCCATCTCGTAGAGCACCGCGCCAAAGGGGAACAGGTCGGTGCGCGCATCCAGCGGCTTTCCGCTCGCCTGCTCGGGCGACATATAGGCAATCGTGCCGAGGACCTGGCCCGGGCTGGTCAGGTGCTCTTCCGCCATCTCGGTCGCCTGCGTTTCCGCAAGGCTGTTGCCGTTATTGCCGAAGAGCGATCGTTTCGCTAATCCAAAATCCAGGATCTTCGCGTGCCCGCGGCGCGTGACAAAAATATTTGCCGGCTTGATATCGCGGTGCACGATGCCGCTCGCATGCGCTGCATCCAGCGCATCCGCGATTTCGATCGCCAGCGAAAGCAGCTCCTCGATCGGCAGCGGCTGTCCATTGATCTTGTGCTTCAGCGTGGTGCCGTCCAGGAACTCCATCGCGATTAAGGTCTGCCCGTCGTGCTCGCCGATGTCGTAGATGGTGCAGATGTTCGGATGATTTAGCGCCGATGCCGCTTGCGCCTCGCGGAGAAACCGTGTCCGCGCCTGTTCGTCCCGTGCGACGTCATCTGGCAGCAGCTTGATCGCCACAAACCGGTGCAGACGCGTGTCTTCGGCTTTGTAAACGACACCCATGCCGCCGCCGCCAAGACGCTCGAGGATGCGGTAATGCGAAATGGCCTGGTCGTGCGTCTCCAACGTCCCGGTGGCTCCGGCTTCGATCGATGTGGGGAGGACGCGATCATCATACGTCACGAAGCTCATACAGAGCCGCTTTGATTTGCGTGCATTCATCGGGTGGCTAGAGCCGTACGAACCCAAATACCGCCGATGACTTGTGGGAAGAGGAACACGAGGGCAGTTGTGTCCAGCGCCCCGGCTTGCTAGGTTGCGTAGATGCCCTCGCCTGTGCCGGAACAGCTCAGCAGAACCATTGAGAGTCTGTACCGCTTGGAATCGGGCCGGGTTCTGGCGACGCTGGTGCGCCTGCTGGGAGACCTGGACCTGGCCGAAGAGTCGATGCATGAGGCGTTCGCCGCCGCTCTGGAGTCCTGGTCTCAGGCTGGTATCCCGGACAATCCGCGTCCCTGGCTGATTTCAACGGCACGCTTCAAGGCCATCGACGGGATCCGCCGGCGAGCGCGCTTCGACGCTGCGCAAAAAGACATTGTGCTCTACATCGAGGGGCGCGTCAGCGAAACGCCTGAGGGGGATGAAGAGATTGAGGACGATCGCCTCCGCCTTATCTTCACCTGCTGCCATCCTGCTCTGCCTCCGGAAGGACAGGTTGCTCTTACGCTTCGTGAAGTGTGCGGCCTGACAACGGAGGAGATCGCTCGAGCGTTTCTTGTTACGCCCGCGACGCTGGCGCAGCGCATTGTGCGCGCCAAGACAAAGATTCGAGAGGCAACGATTCCATATGAAGTGCCGACGCCGCAGGAGCTGCCCGAGCGGCTGGGCGCGGTGCTTCAGGTCATCTATCTCGTCTTCAACGAAGGTTACTCGGCTGCGGCGGGAGCGGAGGTCACGCGGGCCGAGCTCACCGGCGAGGCGATTCGATTGGGACGGTTGCTCACCGAACTTCAGCCAGAGCCGGAAGTGATTGGACTGCTTTCCTTGATGTTGCTGCAGGAATCGCGCCGCGCCGCGAGGACCTCACCGGCCGGCGAGCTGATTTTGCTGGAGAATCAAGACCGGTCGCTTTGGAACCGCGAACAGATCGCGGAGGGAGTGGCATTGGTGGAGAGAGCCCTGAGCTCCCGCCGCTTCGGCCCTTACACACTGCAGGCTGCGATTGCAGCCGTTCATGCGGAGGCGGAATCGGCCGCTGCGACCGACTGGCGGCAGATTGTTGCGATCTACAACCAGTTGGTGCGAATGCAGCCATCGCCGGTTGTGCATCTCAACCGTGCCGTGGCCGTTGCGATGCGCGATGGTCCGGAAGCCGGTCTGGCGCATATCGACGCAGTGCTGGAGCATGGCGACTTGGCAAATTACTACCTGGCGCATTCGGCCCGTGCCGAAATGTACCGCAGGCTCGGCAGGACCGCCGAGGCCCGGTCCTCATATGAGAAAGCTCTGGCCCTGACCAAACAGGAGCCAGAGCGGCACTTCCTGCAGGAGCGGATTCGGCAGTTGAAATAAAAAAGCTGAAATTAAATTGAGCAGCTGTCGATTTCCGGTCTTGCGAACGACTATAGGGCAAAGAACGATGAGCGGCGGCTCCTGAGTGAACAGGAAACGAGTCATCGAATCTAGCCACAGGGAACAAACCATAGGAATCAAGGAGAAAAGCGATGCCACAGTATCTTATTTGCAACTACATGCCCGACAACTTCGACCCGTCCACCGTAACGGAAGCGATGATCGAAGAGATCCACGCGCTCAACCGCGAAATGATTGCTGCCGGCGTGAGGAAGTTCGCCTGCGGGATCTCTCCGGCGGCCAACGCAAAGACGCTGCGCAAGCAGTCCGACGGCAAGGTGCTCGTCACCGACGGGCCGTACACGGAGACCAAGGAGCACATGGGCGGTTTCTGGATATTGGAAGCCGCCAATATGGACGAGGCGCTGGCATGGGCGAAGAGGGGCGCCATCGCCTGCGATGTGCCTGGCGAAGTGCGCGAGCTTCTTTTTTTCCCGGCTCCGGAACCCGGCGAAAGCAAGTAAACAACCTGGTCACTGCGGTATGGCAACACTTTCGGAGGTCGGCCGGCCGGGGAAATGATCGAAATCATCGAGGCAAGCGAGCAGCGATGGCGAACAGCCACTGTGCGCTAAGCCGACGATGGCTCAGATTCAACGAAAGCAACATAAAGCCTTAAGGAGAGGAGTACGGATGCCAAAAGTTCGTGTCGCAGGATTCGGTGTTTCATTGGATGGTTTCGGGGCTGGGGTGGAACAAAGTCTCAACGATCCACTGGGCAAGCGCGGCCCTGAGATCTTTCAATGGTTTTTCCCAACAAGGACATTCCGCGCGATGCAAGGGAAGGAAGGCGGATCGGTCGATGTAGACGATGAGTTCGCACGGAGAGCGATGGATAACTTCGGCGCCTTCATCCTTGGTCGCAACATGTTCGGGCCGGTGCGCGGCGAGTGGCCTGACGATTTATGGAAAGGCTGGTGGGGCGACGATCCGCCGTATCATGCGCCAACTTTCGTTCTGACCCACTACGGGCGCGAGCCGCTCGTGATGGAAGGAGGAACGATCTTCTACTTTGTCACCGGCGGAATCGAAGAAGCGCTGAAGCGTGCAAAGGAAGCGGCGGGCGACAAGGATGTCAAAATCGGCGGCGGTGTTTCCACAGTGCGACAGTATCTGCAAGCCGGGCTGGTAGATTCTCTGCACCTGGCGCTGGCGCCGGTCGCACTCGGTCAGGGAGAAGCGCTGTTTGCCGGTATCAACCTGCCTGCGCTTGGATTTTCTGTGACCGAGCGCAAAGCCACGGAGCATGCGACACACGTCGTGCTTGAGAAACTTCAAGGTTGAACGAAATGGTTGAAGAGGGCCGCGGAACACGCGCCCTAGTGACGAGATGAACGAGCCAGCGTGAACTGCGCCGCTGGCTCCCGGACGAAAGAAAGAGGAGAACAATGAAATACATTTGTTTTGGCTACTACGACAAAAGCAAATTCGATGGCATGAGTGAAGGCGAGCGAAATGCCATGTTCGATACATGCTTTGAATATGACGACCATCTTCGCGCCAGCGGGCACTGGGCCGGTGGAGAAGCGCTTCAGCCTGCGGAGACCGCGTTGACCCTGTCCTGGAAGAACGGCAAAGTGGCGACGACCGACGGCCCCTATGCGGAAACCAAGGAACAACTCGGCGGCATTCTCATTCTTGAGGCGAGGGACATGAATCATGCTGTACAGCTCATCAGCCAGCATCCGGCGCTGACGTATGGCAACACTTTCGAGATTCGGCCAGCGGGGGACATGAGCGAAGTCGTGAAAGGAAGTGAGCAGCGACGGCGACAGAACGTTGCGCCCTGAAGACGATTCGGTCGCGGGCGGGGATCGACGAAGGATCAATTGTTGCCCACGGCGTTCAGCACCTACCGAGAAGAGGCAGCCGCGAGTTAGGGGTCCTTACATGGTTGGCAGGAAGAGCTCGAAAGTGGTGCCGTGACGGGCCGGCTGGGTGCTGGTGCGCACGCGTATCCAGCCTTCGTGTTTTTGCACGATGCCTTTGCTCACCCACAGTCCCAATCCGGTGCCCTTTTCATCCTTGGTGGTGAAGAAAGGCTCGAAGAGTCTTGCGACGAAATCGACGGGAATTCCCGAGCCGTTGTCGGCGAAGGTCACACGCACACCGCGGCGAGCCTGGTGCTTCCAGTCATGGCCGGGTGAGACACGTATCTTGATGACCTTGGCGCCAGCTTCCAGAGCGTTGCCGATCAGGTTTGCAAAGACCTGCCGCAATTCTCCGGCGAAACCAAATATCGTGGCTGACGTCCGGAGCTGCGTCTCAATCATTGTTCCGGCTGAGGCCGATTTCAGGGAAAAGAGGCTGACGGCGGCATTGAGCGGCTCAACTAAATCGAAAGGGGCAGGTGTTTTGCCATCCCGATAGAACTGCAGCGTCTGCTTGGTGATGTGCGAGACGCGGCTGAGCTCGGCGCCGAGCGTTTTTAGTTTCTCCTGCGCGTCAGCAGAGAGGCTGGCGTCCTGACTGAGCAGATACCAGAGGTTGACGATGGCCTCGAGCGGATTGTTGATCTCGTGCGCGATGGTGGCAGCCATGCGTCCGGCTTCGGCAAACTTTTCGGATTTGCGCAAAGCGGCATCGGATTTCTGTTGCCGCTCTTCAGCCAGCTTGCGTTCCGTGATATCGACCAAGACGTTGATACCGCCGGTGATGTTGCCGGAGGCGTCGCGCACCACGGTGGGATGCGGCATGAACCATGCGCGCGTGCCATCGGGCCTTTCGGCGATTGCTTCGACGCCGCGCTGCGGCTCTCCGGTGTGGAGCGTCACCGCCATGGGACACTCGTCGTGGGGAAGGAAAGTGCCGTCCGGGCGATAGAGGCGATGCGTGACGCACCACTGATCCTCTCCAGGCTCGCCGCGCCTTCCCGCGAAGGCGGCAGCCGCCTCGTTGTAGAGCGTGATCCTGCCCTCGGCATCGGTTGTGTACACGGCGACGGGCAGCGCGTCGAGCAGCTCGCGGTAGCGTTTCTCACTATCGCGCAGGGCTTCTTCGGCGTTCTTGCGATCTGTGACATCGCGCGTGCTGCCACCGACGGCGACCACCTCGCCATTTGCGCCGAAGACCGGGAAAAAGATGTAGTCATAGATCCGGCGGCCGTGGGTGCCGCTAAAGGGAACATCTCCGCGCACCGGTTTTCCGGTTGCAATCACCTGGTCGATCTCGCGATCGTGCATTGCGGCATGCCAGGGCTCGTAGCCGAGCTCAAGGCAGGTTTTGCCGATCGCCTCGTCCCAGGTGCGACCCCACATGGCGAGCAGAGCATCGTTGGCGTAGGAGAAACGGTGGTTCAGGTCAAATACGTAGCCAAGGTCGGGTGTATTGGCCAGTACTGCTTCGTAAAACTGCCGCCATGGGACCAATTCCGCTGATAGACGGCGGGTTTGTTCTGCTTCGACGGCGGAGGCGCCATCCGGGATGAAACGGGGATCTGGCGCGAGTGAAGCCATCAATACCTTGTCGGCAGTGTACATTCCAATGCCGGAGAAGGAGCAACGTACCACGACGATTCGATGCTCCGAACCCGACTGGCCAGTGATGAGAACGTCTGGCTACGGATTCAGTTGCCAGACCCCGTTCCATAACCGCAGGATTTTGCTGGGGTTGCTGTCCTTGAGCTCTGCGGGAAGCGCGTCCTGGGGCAAGTTCTGGTAACAGACAGGGCGCGCGAAGCGCAGGATGGCCTGGCTGCCGACGGAGGTGGAGCGTCCGTCGGAGGTGGCCGGATAGGGGCCGCCATGCACCATGGCGTGCGTGACCTCCACGCCGGTGGGGAAGCCGTTGAAGAGGATCCGGCCGACTTTGGTCTCCAAGACAGAGATGAGTTCGGGGTAATCGCGCAGGTCGTCCTCCGTCCCGAAGATCGATGCGGTGAGATGCCCGGTTAGCGCGCCGGCGGCGGCCGTCATGTCTTCGCGACCGGCGCCCGTGATGAGCAAGGTAGATGGTCCGAAGAGCTCCTCGTGCAGGCTGGGATCGGCAGCGAAGGTTGAGTAGTCTGTTTCGAGCAGCGCGGCTTGTGCGACGAAACCTGCGTCCTGCCGGGAGCCCGTAGTCGCGGCCAGCGCGGACCGCTGCTGGAGACCGGCGGCATAGGTGTCTGCGATTCCGGCCGAGAGCAACGAGAAGCATGGAGCGGCGGCCGTGAGCTGACGGAGCTTCGCAAGAAACCCTGCATCGGGATTGTTGGCGAAGACGAGGCCGGGCTTGGTGCAGAATTGTCCGGCACCGAGGGTGAAGGAGGCGTGCAGGCCTGCCGCGATCGAATCGCCGCGCTCGCGGAGCGCGCGAGGCAGAATGAAGACGGGGTTGGCGCTGCCCATCTCCGCGTAGACAGGGATTGGTTGCTCGCGCGAGGCGGCAAGGTCCATCAGCGCGCGGCCTCCTTTAAAGGAGCCGGTGAAACCTACAGCGCGAATCAACGGATGACGGACGAGAGCCGATCCGATGCGTGTTCCGGTGTCGAAGAGCAGCGAGAATGTGCCGGCGGGGAATCCGCATTGCTGCACGGCTTTGCTAAGGGCGCTACCGGAGAGCTCGCTGGTGCCCGGATGCGCCGGGTGCGCCTTCACGATGACGGGATTGCCGGCCGCGATCGCCGATGCGGTGTCGCCGCCGGCGACCGAGAAGGCGAGAGGGAAGTTGCTGGCGCCGAAGACGGCTACAGGCCCTAGCGGGCGCAGCATGGAGCGAATGTCCGGTTTGGGCGGCGTGCGCTGGGGTTCGGCAGTGTCGACGCGGGCCATGACCCACGACCCTTCTTCCGCAACACTTGCGAAGAGACGGAGCTGATTGCTGGTGCGGGCAACTTCGCCTTTGAGGCGGGGCTCGGGAAGCGCGGTCTCGAGATGCGCGCGCGCGATGAGGTCGTTGGCTGCGGCATCGATGGCATCTGCCATGGCGCGGAGCAGTTTTGCACGATCCGCTCCGGACGATGTCGCGAGGAAAGGCGCAGCGGCGGCGGCGCTTTCGGCTGCGGCATTGAGATCCGCTTCGCTCGCGGAGTAGTAGGCGGGGTCGATTGGCTGCCCGTTGGCAGGGTTGTATGCCTGGAAGGCTTCCCCGTCGCGGCTGACTGTGCGGCCGTCGATGAGCGAGGCTCCGGTGAGATTCGGCTGCTGACTCATGCGCGTGCTCCGGCGGATTCGGCGAAGGCTACGGCGGCGATATGCGGCCGGGTTGCGAGTGCGTGATCGACGGTGCGTTGCGCTATGAGCAACTCGTCGCCTCGGAGCTCCAGTCGCGGCGGGCGCACGCGTGCGGAGCCGACGCCCATCTCCTGCTGGACGAGCTTGATAAGCTGCACGAACTTGGGAACGACGTCCATTCGTAACAGTGGAAGGAACCAGCGATAGAGCTCGAAGGCTTCGGCGGACTTGCCGGCGGACGCGAGATTGAAGAGGGCGACTGATTCCGCGGGGAAGGCATTGACGAGGCCGGCGATCCAGCCGGTTGCGCCCGCGCTTACGCCTTCGACGATTCCATCATCGACGCCCGTCAGGATGTTGAGACGCTCGCCAAGCAGGCTGCGGATGGCGGCGACGCGGCGAATGTCGGCGCTGGATTCTTTGACGGCGTGCAAGTTTTCGTAGTGCGCGGCGAGCTCGGCGATGTGCTCGGGAAGGAAGTCTGTCCGGTAGGCGATGGGGTTGTTGTAGAGCATTGAGGAGAGTGGGGTGGCTGTAAGGATGGCGGAGATGTGCGCGCGCATCTCGCGCCAGTCGCTCGAGTAAACGTAGGGCGGCAAGACCATTAAGCCGTCACAGCCTGCCTGCTCTGCTTCCTTCGCCAGCGCTACTGCATTGGCGGTGGACAGGGAAGAGATCGCGGCGACGACGGGCGCGCGGCCGGCAACAGCGGCGGTGATGTTGCGCAGGATGGCGATCTTCTCGTCGTCGCGCAACGTTGCGCCTTCGCCGAGGGAGCCGAGCATGACCAGGCCGGTGCAGCCGTTGCGCAATAGCCAGCCGGCATGTTGTGCCATGAATTCGTGATCGACCGACAGATCGGCGTGAAATGCGGTGGTCATCGCGGGCATGACGCCATTCCAGTGCATAAAAGACTCCTGTTATCGAGTGGAGGTTGTGTTCATGGCGGAAAGCGGAACGGGAATAAGTGGCGGCCGCACGGACGATGGCTGCCAGCCGAAGAGCGCCTCTGTTGCGGGGCCGCAGACGCGACCCTGACAGGGGCCCATGCCGCATCGTGTTTGCAGCTTGGCGTCGCTCCAGCCTTGGTAGGTGGTGAGCGCGCCGTAAGGGACATCTTCGCAACGACAGACGATGGTATCCGGCTGGGCGAGCGAGAGCAGCTCGGGCCGCAGGGCGAAGGCTGCGTTGAGTGTCGCGGCGAATCGCTCGAACTTTTTCCGGCGCGGCATCAGCGCCCCGGCTTCATCGAGCTTGCCTGCTGCGGCGAGGCCTGCCATGGTTCCGGTGAGCAGAGCCGAGTCCAATCCGGCGATGCCGGTCGGCTCGCCCGCGGCGAAGACGTTTGGAATGGAAGTTTGCTGGACCTCGTCTACTTCAATGAAGCCGTCGCGAAGCGTGCAGCCGAGCAGGGAGGCGAGTTCGGTGTTGGGCACGAGATGAAACCCGCAGGCGAGCAAATTGCAAGGCTCATCCCAGGTGCGCTCGCCATCGGTCAGGCGGACTCCCTCTACTATTTCCGTTCCCAGCGCAGCTACCGGCCAGCAGCCGGGGCGATAGCGGCTGCCTCCGGAAGCGGCGCGGTATTGCAGACCTTCGAGCAGCTTGCCTGGTTGCCGAGACAAGAAGGCGCTGAAGCGCGCGAGCTGACGGCGGCTGACCTGCTCCGCCACAGTGGTGACGCGGCCACCCATCTGCCGAAGATGCGCGGCGACCGGCAATAGCAAGGGGCCGGTGCCGGCGACGACGATGCGCTTGCCGGCGACTGGGAATCCGCCGCGCGCCAGCGCCTGCAGGCCGCCTGCGCCGAAGACGCCGGGCAGTGTCCATCCAGGGAAGGGAAGGAAGCGCTCTCGCGCGCCGGTGGCGAGAACCAGGGCTTCGTAGGAGATGTCGGTGGTGTGAACGTCAGCGCCTGTGTCCTGAATGGCGCGCAGGGTTCGCTCGGGCGTCGCGTCGAAGACGCTCCAGCCAGAGAAGATGCGGGCTCCGGAGACACGCAGGGCGAGCAGGGCTTTTCGTTGCTTATCGTCCTGCTCTTCGGGTTGGCCGGCGGTAGTTTCACGCCAGATTTGTCCACCGGGCGCTGCGTTGTCGTCGAGCAGCAGGACGTCGCGGCCATGCATGGCGGCGGTGGCGGCGGCGCTGATGCCCGCAGGGCCAGAGCCAATGACGAGCACCTGCGCGTCTGTGCTCATGTGTTTGTGCTCATCGAGTTTCGACCGCCATGCCCGGATGGCAAAGCAACTGGCATGTGCGCCGGTGCGGGACGCCGTTGACGGTGGCGCGGCATTCGAAGCAGATGCCCATGCCGCAGAGTGCAGTGCGTGGTTGACCGGTGACGGATCTGCGGCAGGGAATGCCTGCCATCAGCAGGGCCGCGCTAAGGACGGTGCCAGGTTTTACTTGCAGATTCCGGCCATTGACAGTGATGGTCATCTTTCAGGCAAGGATACCTTCTGCACGCGCTACGCGCTGCGGCAGATACGGCGCAGGATCGATGGCGGGTTTGCGCGCGAGCAGATGATCGACCAGCAGCCGCGCGGCTGCGGGGGCTACGGTGATGCCAAGGCCCTCAAAGCCGGCGAGCAGGTAGAGAGTGGGATCCGGCGTGGGACCAATCAGGGGGAGCTTGTCGGCGGTGGCGGCGCGGAAGCCAGTCCAGACTCGAATGGCGGAGAGGGCAGCGAGCTGCGGCATGTACTCGTAGGCGCGGCGGAGCATTCTGTCGATGATGGCTGCATCGGCGGCTGTGTCCTCCTGCTGATATTGCCGCGAAGAGCCGATGAGCAACTGCCCGGTGATGCGCGGCTGAATGTTGAATGCGACCGAGTCGGCGGTGGTGGAGTGGGCGCTTTTGAGATAGCCGAGCTCGACCAGCTGGTGGCGCACGAAGCCGGGAAAGCGATCGGTGATGACGAGGTGCCCTTTTCTTTTCTTGAGGCGCAGCCAGGGAACGAGATTTGTATCCGCGCCGGTGGCAATAACGATGTGATCGCTGGCGAGCGTTGTGCCGTCGGACAGCGTGACGACGCCTGCGCCTGCGCGCGTAACGGCGGCATGGAGCACACGGGCACCGCGGGCCTCGGCAGCGTGAAGCAGAGAGCGGGCCGCGGCAGGCGGGTAGAGTACGGCATCGTCGGGCACAAGCAGTGCGCCCGACAGACCACGACGGAGATGCGGTTCCGCTTCTGCCAACTTGGCGGAATCCAGCACTTCGCTGGGAATTCCTGCGCGCGTGCAGGTGGCGTGTTTTGCGTGCACCTGAGACATCTCTTCATCGTCTGCGGCGATCCAGAGGGTGCCGCGTTCTTCGTACTCAACTGGCGCGGGCAGTCCGGCGGATAGCTTCCGCCATAAGGAGCGCGCGTAATGCGTCAAGGCGAGCTGCGCGGGCGAATCGTCCATAGTGACGATGTGGCCCATGCCCGCTGCTGTGGCTCCGCTGGCCGGTGCGTTTTGTTCGATGATGGCGACCTGCACGCCGGCTTCCGTCAGCTCGCGCGCGCAGGCGCATCCGGCAATGCCGGCGCCGACGATCACGACGTCGAAGGCGGCGGTCAAAAACGAATCCCCTGCTGGAATGGATCGCGATCGTCGAAGAGCAGCGTGCTCTCTGCCGTGATGTATGCGGAGCCCTTGATGGTTGGGGTCAGCACATCGCCCGCGACGGAGACGGAGCCTTCAAATACGGTGCCCAGGATTCCTTCCTGACGCCACACCTGGCCGGGCTGAAGTTTGCCGTCGGCGAAGAGACAGGCCATCTTCGCGCTGGTGCCGGTGCCGCAAGGCGAGCGATCAAAGGCGGCGCCGGGGCAGAGTACGAAGTTGCGTCCGGAGTTGGCGGGGTCTTCGGCGGGACCGGTGAACTCGATGTGATCGATGAGCGCTCCGTCTTTGCCGCGGATGCCGCAGACTTCGAGTGCGCGGCGGACTGCGCTGGAGGCTGCGGTGAGCGCGACGCGGTGCTCGGCGTGAAGAGAGAGACGATGATCGGAGACGAGAAAGAACCAGTTGCCGCCCCAGGCGATGTCGCCGTGCATCGTGCCATATTCCGGGACCCGTACTTCGACTTGTTTGAGATAGCGATAGCTTGGCACGTTGGCGATGGAGACTGCGCCATCAGCGTGAAGCATAGCGTTTACCGGTCCTACGGGTGTTTCGACCCGGTGAGCGCCGGGTTCAATTCGCCGTAGATATGCGAGCGTGGCGATCAATCCGATGGAGCCGTGGCCGCACATGCCGAGGTAGCCTACGTCGTTGAAGAAGATGACGCCGGCGGCGGCGGAGGGGTCGTGCGGAATGCAGAGGAGCGCGCCGACGAGCACTTCCGAACCGCGCGGCTCGGCTAGGACAGCGGTGCGGAAGCTGTCATGTTGGGAGCGGAGGATTTCGAGGCGCGATACGGGGGTGCCTTCGCCGAGTGCTGGTGCGCCTGCGATGACTACGCGCGTGGGCTCGCCCGCGGTGTGCGAGTCCACAACCTGGATGCTGCGGGTAGACATGCGTGGATTGTAGCCTTGCAGGCCGAAAACGGAAGTGCACGGTATGGATTCGAAGGCCGCTTTGTTCCGGCTGAATGTTTTGGAGCATCTCCACCCCGGCCTTCGGCTAGAGCAGGCCACCCAAATTCGTGGTGCAGTAAGGGAGAACAGCAGATCTCTTCGCTACGCTTCGCTCCGTTCGTGATGGCGATAAGCACAGCCCTCTCGATTCGGAGGGCTATTTCTATCACTGCGCCTGGATGTCGAGCACCTGGATGCTGTAGGCGGGCATGGTGTGCTCGAAGGTAGCTCCGGCCATGTGAATGGTGCTTGTAACCGGCAGGATGCGGTTCGGATCGCGGATGCTGTTGGTGTCCTCTGGCGTGCTGCCTCGCAGTGTGATCAATTGAGCATCGCGTTTCACGTTCGAGACGCCTGTGAGGTGTATCTGGATGGGCTGGGAAATCGAAGAGCCATTCACCAGTTTGAGGTGAATCGTTCCCGCGTCGCGCGTTGCGGAGACGAAGAAGCGCGGGCCGGAATCGGTGATCTGGGTGCCGAGGATTTCGTTGCCGAGATGCTGTCCGAAGATGACCTGCGCATAGTAGCTGGGTGAACCGTAGCTCTTCACCGCGTCGTAGCCGATCAGGTCTGTGTCCCATTGGAGAGCACCGGGGTTGATGTTGGTGAGCAGCGGCGCGTAGGAGGCCATCACGATCAGGTCGCTGTTGTGCTCGAGGCCGGTCATCCATGCTGCGTCGCCCAGAGCAGCGCCCATGTTCGGCGTGGGTGCACCTTCGCGGGTGGCCCACTCGCCGACGAAGATTTTTGGTCCATTGCGGTCGGTCTTGTCGTAGTGGTGCGTGTCGTTGAAGAACTCGGTTGCGCTGCGATAGTAGTGATCGTCGATGACATCCGGCTTCACGCTATTGACCGGTGTGGTTGCGATGAGCTGAAGCTTGGGATAGCGCTGCTTGATGGCCTTGTAGAACTGCGCATAGCGGCCGTCGTAGCTGCCGGAGCGGTCGAACCAGTCTTCATTGCCGATCTCGACATAGGTCAGCGGGAAGGGCTCGGGATGACCATCCTTCGCCCGCTCGGCTCCCCATTTGGTGTTGGTGTCGCCGGTGACGTATTCAATTTCGTCGAGCGCATCCTGCACGTAGGGCTCAAGAGCGGGGCCGGGATCGACATGCTCCTGCTTCATGGAGTAGCCGGCGTAAACCGCCAGCACGGGCTGAATCTTGAGGTCTTCGCACCATTCCAGAAACTCGAGGAGACCCATACCGTCTGAGGAGTGATAGTTCCAGGGGCTGATGTGGGTTGGACGATCGACCCAGGGGCCGATGGTCTTTTTCCACTCGAAGCGTTCGGGGATGTGATCGCCTTCGAGATAATTGCCGCCGGGCAGGCGCAGGAACTTCGGATGCATGGCGGCGAGCAGGTCCATCAGGTCCGGACGGAGACCGTCTTTACGATCGTGGTAGGTCGGCGGGAAGACAGAGATGAGGCTGAGATAGAGAGTGCCGGGCTGGTTGGCGACGAGCTCGAAATGGTTCTCCGCGCTCACCGCCGGGACGGCGGCGGTCTTCAGCGTCAGCTTGTACTGCTGCCAGTCGCCGGAGATGGCGGGCACGGAAGCCTGGGCCAGCACGGCGCCTGTGCGGTCGCTGACGAGGCGCGCTGTGACCGGGCCGGTGAACCCGCTATCTGCCTTGGCATAGAAGGAGCACTGATAGGTTTCGTTGCCGCGTACCGCCATGCCCCAGTAGCCGGTGTTGGCGACGCCGGCCTGGTTCTTTGCGTCGGCTTTCTGAACAGTGACTTTCAGGCTGCGCGGGAGCGCCTGGCTGGGACCGGTGCTCTTATCAATGTCCATGACGGCCAGAGCATTGCCCTGCTCCACCAGCACCCAGCCATGTGGTCCGTAGGAGTTGTCCATGAAGGCGCGGTTGCGGATCAGCTCGGGATAGAGGCCGCCATCGTAGGAGTGATTGATCTCCTCAGTCATGAGGCCATAGAGGGTGGGGCTGACCTGAGCTATGGGCTTTTGCGCATCGATGTCGACTTTAGCCGCCTGTTGCGCTGCCGCGCATGTGACAGCGATGAGCAGAGCGGAGAGCAATGCGCTTTGTTTGATTGCGTACATAAATTTCCCTTCGCGAAGCCGGCTCCAGAGAACGTTTGCCGGAGCCATTAAAACCGATCCTGTCGCACATCGGCAAGGATTGTTTCCGTTGATTTTGGCTCCTGCTGCCTTTTGGCTTTGCCCGGAGCGATATAAGAGGAGCGGCACATGAATCTTAGCTTTGGGCAGGAGAGACGTGACGACAACGCCAGTTCGCATTGACGCGCACCATCATCTTTGGCGTTACACACCTGAGGAGTATGGCTGGATCAACGAGCAGATGGGAGTGTTGCGGCGCGACTTTCTTTCTGCGGATTTGAAGCCCCTGCTGGATCGCGCGGGGATCGCGGGCGCGGTTCTTGTGCAGGCGCGGCAGACTCTGGAAGAGACGGAGTGGATGCTGCGACAAGCGGATGAGGCTTCGTGGATCCGCGGTGTGGTGGGATGGGCGCCGTTTGCGGCGCCGGGTTTTCCGGAATTGCTGGGTGAGCTTGGGAAGAAACCGAAGCTGAAGGGGCTGCGCCACCTCATCCAGGATGAACGGGATGACGAGTTCATTCTGGATCCGGATTTCAACCGCGGCATACGCGCGCTGCGGGATTCCGGGCTGGTTTACGACATCATGGTGCTGGTGCACCAGCTGGAACCGACGCTGAGGTTTGTGGACATGCATCCGGACCAGCCTTTTGTGCTGGACCATTGCGCGAAACCGGTGATCCGCAAAGATGAGCGGGAGCCGTGGGCCCGCTCTATGCGAGAACTGGCGCGGCGGCCGAACCTGGTCTGCAAGATCTCCGGGCTGGCGACGGAGGCGGACTGCCAGCAATGGACCCCGGCTGGGCTGGAGCCATATTGGCAGGTGGTGCTGGAGGCCTTTGGGCCGAGCCGGCTGCTCTTCGGTTCGGACTGGCCCGTCGCACTACTGGCCACGGATTATCAGCGATGGGTGGACACGGTTGCGGAGTGGACAGCGCCGCTTTCGGCAAGCGAACGCGACGCAATCTGGGGCGGGAATGCTGTTCGGGTCTATTCGCTATGATCTGAGTCGCTTCGTTTCGGCTGGACTGTGCGGAACACCCTGGCCTTCGGCTGGAGTAGGCACCCGATTGGGTGGAGCGCTTACTGCTTCGCTCGAGCGGTTTTCGTTGCTGCCTTCGCTGGAGATTTTGCACGCGCGGTTTCCCCCGCGCTTGAAGCGCGCACCACCAGGGCGGGCTCCAGGACTACGTTTTTCGGTTCCGGCCACTCGCGTCCTTCGATCATGGCGAGCAGGATCTCGCCGGCGCGCTGGCCGATCAGGTGACTGCGCTGGTCGATGCTGGTCAGCGGGACGCGCAGCCATTCGTTGTAATTCAGGTTGCCGCAGCCGACAAGTGCGACGTCTTCCGGGATGCGCAGGCCGGCGTCGAGGACGACGTTCATCGCCCCGATGGCGATGGGATCGTTGTAGCAGAAGACGGCATCCGGCCGGGGAGTTCGATCGAGAAGCTGCCGCATGGCTTCGGCGCCCTGGCGCTGGCTGTCCGTGTCAACGAAATCGCGGCTCAGGATGTAGTCCTCTCGAACGGGCAGCCGGTGTGCGCGGAGGGCTTCCAGATAGCCCTGTTTGCGGCGAATTCCGGTGCTGTTTTCGCGGCCGCTGATGTGGGCGATGTTCCGGCGGCCCGTTTCGATCAGGTGCGTGGTGGCGATGCGACCGGCGGCGACATCGTCGATGCCGACGAAATCTGCTTCAAGGCCGTCGAAGGCGCGGTCGATCAGCACAAAGGGCTGCGATTGCGTCCGCATGCGGCGAAAGATCTCTGTACCGGTGCCGGAAGAGGCGATAACCAGCGCGTCAAGACGCCGGGCGAGAAGGTGGCGAATCTCGCGTGCTTCGAGGTCAGGGTCTTCTTCGGAAGAGGAGACGATCAGCGAGTAGCCCTTGTCGACGATGGCCTTCGAAAGCGCCCTGGCGACCTCGGCGAAGAAGGGATGGATCAGCCCGGGGACGATGAGGCCGATGAGATAGCTGCGGCCAGTGACCAGGCTGCGGGCAAGGATGTTCGGCTCGTAGTCCAACTCCTTGACGCGCTGCAGCACCCGCTTGCGGGTTTCCTCGCCGATATCGGGGTGATCGCGCAAGACCTTGGATACGGTGACAACCGAAAGGCCGAGGTCCTTCGCAATGTCTTTCATGCGTATCGTCATAGGGTGACTATATCGTTATCGGTATCACGAGCACCTGGGCTCTTACAGCATTTGGGAGAAGCAGCTTTCGCAAATCCGAAACGACCGGGAAACGACTATATCGCTTCAGCCAAAGAAAGTTGTCCCTGAGGTGTCTCGGACGCATTGTTCATCATTGAAAAAGATTTTTCATATACAGCGCTTACTGTAACGAAATAGGCTAAGCTGGGAAACGCGAGAGCGAGCATGAACTCACTTGGCAGATTTTCGATCGGGGTTGGAGACCGCTTTGCGCATCAGGCGCAGGCGCAGTTACGCGCTTGTTTGCAGGCGGCGGAGGCGGGCACCGTGGTGGTGCCGGTGTGGAACAAATCCAACCGCGAGCACAGCATCATCGGATCGGAACCGGCAGAGACCCGGGCTGCGGCGGACGCGGCGGTGCGCCAGCTTGGGTGGCATCAGCCGTACTTCTGCGATGCCGACCATATCAATCTGCGGACGGTGGACCGATTCGTTGAGCCGTGCGACTTTTTCACGATCGATGTTGCGGACCAGATCGGCGTGGCCGCGGCGCAAGCTGAGCTGGATGCCTTTGTGCATCGGCGGAGCGCCCTGATCGGCAGGATGGAGCTGCCCGGGCTTTCCGAGCCTCTGTCCATCGCGCGTACGGATCTGGACCGGGTGGGACGGCATTATCTGGCTGCGGTGCTCGAGGCGGCGAAGACCTATCGTTCCATCGAGGAGTCGAAGGGGCGCGGTACGTTCCTGACCGAGGTCTCGATGGACGAGACTGATTCTCCGCAGACACCGGTGGACCTGCTGCTGATCCTGGCTGCGCTGGCGGACGCCGGTGTGCCGCTGGCGACAATTGCGCCGAAGTTTACGGGCCGATTCAACAAGGGCGTCGATTATGTTGGCGATCCTCGGATCTTCGCGCGTGAGCTGGAGCAGGATATGGCGGTGGTTCGCTACGCCGTCGGCGCATTCGGGCTGCCGGCGGAACTGAAGCTGAGCCTGCATTCGGGTAGCGACAAGTTCTCGATTTACAGCGCAATCCACGGGGCGATCACGAAGATGAACTCCGGCCTGCATCTGAAGACTGCGGGCACTACCTGGTTGGAAGAGGTGATCGGGCTGGCGGATTCGGGCGGGGATGCGCTGGCGCTGGTGAAGGAGATGTACGCGGAGGCTTACGCCCATCGCGACGAGTTGTGCGCGCCCTATGCCGCGGTAATCGACATCGATGCGTCACAACTGCCGGAGCCGGCAGAGGCGCAGCGGTGGACCGCCGAGCAGTGGACGGGCGCCGTGAGGCATGATTTGCGCTCGCCGGCATACAACAGCAGCCTGCGGCAACTGATGCATGTTGGCTTCAAGACCGCGGCGAAGATGGGACCGCGATACATCGCGATGCTCGAGCAGTGCGAGGAGCGGGTGGCAGAGAACGTGACGCGCAATCTGTTCGAGCGCCACATCCGGCCGGTGTTTCTTGGAACGGGAGCAGCGACGCCTTCGGGCTTGGCGGCTGAGAGGCCCGGGTACTAGATGGGCATGATTGCATCGACAATCGCGTGCGATAACGACGGCAGCCACGGGCCACTCGTGGCGCCGGGGCAGCTTCTGCCCTTCAGCCTGGTCACGTCGCTGTTTTTCATGTGGGGCGTGCCAAACAATCTGAACGATGTGCTGATCCGCCAGTTTATGAAGAGCTTCACGCTGAATCGCGTGGAAGCGGGGCTGGTGCAGTCGGCGTTCTATCTCGGCTATTTCTTCCTGGCGGTCCCGGCGGCGCTGATCATGCGGCGCAGAGGCTACAAGACCGGCCTGGTGATTGGTCTGCTTTTGTATGCCGCGGGAGCCGCGCTCTTCTGGCCGGCGGCGATTGCCGGCCGGTACGGATTCTTTCTTGCTGCGCTGTTTGTGATCGCGTCCGGGCTGTCGTTTCTAGAGACGGCGTCGAACCCCTTCATTACGCAAATGGGATCGCCGGGGACGGCGGCGCGGCGGCTGAATTTCTCGCAGGCGTTCAATACTCTGGGCTCCATTGCCGGAGTGCTGGCGGGGACGGTCTTCATCTTTTCGGGCGTAGAGCTGAACTCCGCGCAGGTTGCAGCGCGCAAGGCGGCAGGCACCTATGCGGCCTATCTGCAGCACGAGACGATGCGGGTGGTCGCGCCGTACCTGGTGCTCGGCGGCATTGCTCTTACGTTGGCCATCATCTTCATGCGAACGCGATTTCCGGAGGTGCGGGACGAAGAGCCTGCGCTGGATGCCGGCGGTCACGGCGCGGGAGCGCTATTTCGGCGACCGCATTTCCTGATGGCGGTGGTTGCGCAGTTCCTTTATGTGGGCGCGCAGGTGGGGACGTGGAGCTACTTCATCCAGTATGTGCAGGACTACACGCACCAGCCTGAGAAGCATGCGGGCCTCTTCCTGACCGGCACGCTGGGAGCGTTCGCGGTGGGACGTTTCTCCGCGCCGCTGTTGATGAAGCGTATCGCCGCCGCCCGGCTGATGCTGCTTTACGCCCTGGCGAATGCGCTGCTGCTGGCGTTCGCTGTCTCGCGGCCGGGATGGGCCGGCATGTGGGCGGTGTTTCTGACTAGCTTCTTCATGTCAATCATGTTCCCGACGATCTTTGCGCTCGGCCTTGAAGGACTCGGGCCCATGGTTAAGTTGGGGGGGTCGCTGCTGGTGATGGCGATAGTAGGCGGCGCCGCCCTGACTCCGATCATGGGCTGGATATCACAACATGGTGGCCTCGCGCGAGCTTACGTAGTTCCTCTGCTGAGCTACCTGGTGATTGCGTGGTTCAGCTGGTATCACACGCGGCACGGTTCTGACGCTGTGCAGCCTGCATGAAAGCAGAGAGGAAAGAACGACGCATGAATGGAATGCGAAGAGTCCTGAGCACCTTATGTCTGCTGGCGGCTGCGGGAATAGCGATTGCTGCCGCGGGAGCACAGACGACGCACTATGAACCGACGCTGGAGTCGCTGAACACACATCCGCTGCCGCAGTGGTATGCGGATGCGAAGCTCGGAATTTTTGTGCACTGGGGACTTTACTCCGTGCCGGGCTGGGCAGAGGTCAATCGGCCGAAGGTGGTTCCTAAGGAGGACGAGGCGAAGTGGAACGCCTACGCCGAGTGGTACTACAACACGATGCGCATTCCAGGCTCGCCGACGGAGGCCTATCACCGCGAGCACTACGGCGCGAACTTCAACTACTACGACTTTGCGCCGATCTTTGATCGTGAGGTGAAGAAGTGGGACCCGGCAGTGATGGCCGCCGCCTTTCGCGATGCGGGCGCGCGGTATGTGGTGCTGACCAGCAAGCACCATGAGGGATTCACGCTTTGGCCGAGCAAGGTGGTGAACTCGAACCAGCAGCATTTGCAAGCGGACCGCGACATTGTGGGCGAGCTGAGCGAGGCAGTGCGCAAGGACGGCATGAAGATGGGGCTTTACTACTCCGGCGGTTACGATTGGACCTTCAACCGCGGCCCGATCATCGGCGGTAACGACTGGCAGGCGGTGAAGCCGGAGACGATCGCGTACGGGAATTATGCCTTCGATCAGATTGAAGAGCTGATGACGAAGTATCGTCCTGCAGTTCTGTGGGATGACATCGACTGGCCGAAGACGGGCAAGCCGCTGCAGGTGATGGCCGACTACTACAACGCGATTCCCGATGGGGTGATCGACGACCGCTTTGGCGTGAAGCACTCCGATTTTCAATCGCCCGAATACGAGAAGCGCAGCACGATCAGTAAGGTGAAATGGGAGGAATGCCGCGGGTTGGGGCGCTCGTTCGGCTATAACCGCGCTGAAGGCGTGAAGGAAACGATTGCGCCGGACGAGCTGATCTATCTGCTGGTGGACATCGTGAGCAAGAACGGCAATCTGCTGCTGGATGTTGGACCAGAGGCTGACGGCACGATCCCGCCGATCCAGATGGAGCGTCTGAAAACGCTGGGCGCGTGGCTGCGGCAGAACGGCGAGGCGATTTACGGCACGGAGCCATGGTCGCGCGCCGAGGGCGAGACCGACCAGAAGATCCCAGTACGCTTCACGCAGAAGAGTGGCCATGTCTACGCGACGTTAATGGGCTCACCAAAAGGCGGCGCGATCGTGCTGAAAAATGTGCAGGTCGCGAGTGGGTCGCAGATCCACCTGCTGGGCGATGACAAACCGCTGACGTGGACGCAGAAGGGCACGGACCTTGAGGTGCAGCTTCCGGCGACGCTTCCCGGCAAGTATGGCTATGTATTGAGGATGGAATCCGCGTCGTGACTTCATCGAATGGGCCGGCCGCGTTGCAGAGACGACCATTGCCGATCGTTCTGATCGGCGCGGGCGGTATTGTGCGCAATGCTCATCTGCCGGCGTATCGAAAGGGCGGGTTGGCGGTGGCGGCGATTGTCGATCGGCGTTTGGAGCGGGCAGAGGAGCTTGCGGCGGAATGGGCTATCGCGATCCGCGGGGCGACACTCCCGGATGTGCTGCCGCAGTTGCGCGGGCCACACGTCTTCGATATTGCGGTGCCGGCCATTGCGGTGCTCGATGTACTCCGAGAAATTCCTGAAGGGGCTCCGGTGCTGATTCAGAAACCACTGGGAGGAACACTCGCGGAGGCGGAGACGATTGTTGCGCTGTGCCGCGAGCGGGGCCTGAAAGCCGCAGTGAATTTTCAATTGCGCTGGGCGCCGAATATGGTGGCCGCGCGTGCGATTACGGACGCGGGCGCGCTAGGCACGCTGCATGACATTGAGGTGCAGGTGAGCACGTACACGCCGTGGGAGCTGTGGAGTTTCCTGAAGACAGCGCCGCGGCTGGAGATTGTGTATCACAGCATTCACTATGTCGATCTGGTGCGCTCGTGGCTCGGAAATCCGCAGCGGGTGTATGCGCGGACGGTGCGCAATCCGCGCACGCCGGAGTTTGCCGCGACCAAGAGCGTGATTGTGATGGACTACGACGAGTGGACTCGCGTCTTTATCGCAACTAATCATGGACTGGATGTGCCCTATCCGGAGCTGCAACGCAGTTACGTGCAATGGGAAGGCACGGACGGCGTGATGCGAGCGCAGATGGGCGTAAATCTTGACTACCCGAAAGGACGTGGCGACAGGCTGGAATTTTATCCGCGCACCGCGAATGCCATGCTGGCGTCCGGAGCCCAGACGATATCGGGAGAGTGGTTTCCGGATGCATTCCTGGGATCGATGATGTCGGTTCAGCGGTTTGCCCTGGGCGAAGCGAATGCGATGCCGACGCGCGTGGACGATGCGCTGGACACAATGCGCGTGGTGGAGGCGGCGTATTTGTCTTCGGAACGAGGCGGTGAGCCGCTGCCGCTCATACCTTTGAAGACGGCAAAATAGTGGATGGAGAGACTGTGTTCGATTTGAAGGACAAGGTGGCGCTGATCACCGGAGGAGCCAGCGGTATCGGCGCCGCAACGGCGAGGCGGCTGACTGGCGCGGGCGCGAGCGTGGTGATTGGCGACCTGAACGAGAAGGCGGCAGAGGCGCTGGCGCAGGATCTGCCGGGTTCGAAGGCCGTGGCGATGGATGTGACGAGCACGGCTTCGATCGCAACGGCAATCAAGGGGCTGGGCCGGCTCGACATTCTGGTGAACAGTGCCGGGATAGGTCTGGTGGGCGGCATCGCACAGACGGAGGAGGCCGACTTCAACCGCATTATGACGGTGAACGCCACATCCGTGTACCTGGTAACGAAGGCTGCGCTTCCGATGCTGCTTGCGGTGCGCGGATCGGTGGTGAATATCGGATCGGTTGCCGGGATCATCGGTATCAAGCAGCGCTTTGCCTACTGCGCCAGCAAGGGCGCCGTGATCGCGATGACACGCCAGCTTGCGGTGGAGTATCCGAAGGAGCTGCGCGTGAACTGCATTGCGCCGGGGACGGTGCAATCGCCGTTTGTAGAAGGGTATCTGCAGAAGTATCACGCACACGAGATCGACAAGATGCGAGTGGAGCTTGCGGCGCGCCAGCCTATTGGACGCCTGGGAACGCCGGAAGAGGTTGCCGCGATGGTGCACTACATCTGTTCGCCGGAGGCAGAGTTTATAACGGGCTCCGTTTTGACCATCGATGGCGGCTGGACCGCCGCGTAGCCAGAAATAAAAGGAGCCACACCGATTTTGATTGATCCTGTCATCACACGCGTAGACGTGCTGGATCTGCGCTTTCCCACCTCGCGCGAGAGCATCGGATCCGACGCCGTCAATAAGAACCCGGACTATTCGGCGGCCTATTGCATTCTGCACACGGACAGCGAGCTGAAGGGCTACGGGCTGACCTTCACGCTGGGGCGCGGCAATGAGTTATGCGTGGGGGCGGCGAGATATCTGGCGGGCTTTCTCGAGAAGCGGCGGCTCAGCGCGCTCACAGAGGATATGCGTGCGTTCTCTCGCCAGCTTACGGATGACAGCCAGTTCCGATGGCTGGGTCCGGAGAAGGGCGTGACGCACCTGGCGGCCGCGGCGCTGATCAATGCGGTGTGGGACCTCTATGCCCGGCAGCAGAATAAGCCACTGTGGCTGTTGCTTGCGGATATGAGCGCGGAAGAAATCGTCCGGCTGGTGGATTTTAGGTACATTGATGACGCAATCACAGAAGAGGAAGCGCTCGATCTGCTGAAAGCGCGGCAATCGGGCAAAGGGGCGCGCATCGCGGAGCTGGGACGGACCGGCTATCCCGCATACACCACTTCGGTGGGGTGGTTTGGATTTTCGGATGAGAAGGTTCGCTCGCTCTGTGATGAGGCGCTGGGGCAAGGCTGGCGGCACTTCAAGTTGAAGGTGGGCGGCGAGCCGAAGGACGATCTGCGACGCGCTGGGTTGGTACGGCGCGAGATTGGCAGTGACGCAAGGCTGATGATGGATGCCAACCAGCGCTGGGGCGTGAAGGAGGCAATCTGCCGCACGCGCGAGCTGGCGCAGTTTGATCCGTGGTGGATGGAGGAGCCTACCAGCCCGGACGACATTCTGGGACATGCCCGCATCCGTCGCGAGAGCGGAGTGCGGATCGCAACCGGCGAGCACTGCCAGAATCGCGTGATGTTCAAGCAACTGCTGCAGGCAGGAGCGATTGATGTGTGCCAGATAGATAGCTGCCGGCTCGCGGGCGTGAACGAAAACCTTGCGGTGCTGCTGATGGCGGCGAAGTTTGGTGTGCCGGTCTGTCCGCATGCCGGCGGCGTGGGATTGTGCGAGTACGTGCAGCACCTCTCCGCGTTTGATTACATCGCGCTTTCGGGCTCGCTGGAGAATCGTGTGACCGAATATGTCGATCACCTGCACGAGCATTTTGTCGATCCGGTCCACATCCGGAATGCGCATTACGTGCTGCCCGCCAAGCCGGGCTACAGCGCGGAGATGTATCCGCAGACTTTCGAGGATTACAGCTTTCCTGATGGAAAAGTCTGGAGGGAGTTGCGATGAAGCTGATTACGTTTCGTAGAAGCAGTGGTGGCGCTCCGGAGGCTGGCATACTCGAGGGCGAACAGGTCTTCTCTTTGCAGCCGCTGGGATATGCGGACGCCGAGAGCTTTATCGCGGCTGGCTCTCGAGCGCTTGCAGCGGCGCGGTCTTTGATACAGCAGGCCAGCGGGACGCCTCTTTCCGGTGTTGAGTTGCTGGCGCCGGTGCTTCATCCGCCGCGCATCTTTTGCGTTGGATTGAACTATCTGGATCACGCGGCGGAATCGAAGATGGCGGTACAGGCAGTGCCGACGATTTTTATGAAGCTGGCTTCCGCGATCACGGGCCCGGACAGCGAAATTGTGCTGCCGGCGAACAGCATGCAGCCGGATTATGAGGCGGAGCTTGCCGTGGTGATCGGCCGCCGCGCCCACAACGTGACGCGCGAGAACTGGCGCGAGTGCGTCTTTGGCTACACCATCCTGAACGACGTAAGCGCACGCGATGTGCAACTGGCCACGTCGCAATGGACGCTGGGGAAGAGCTTCCCGACGTTTTGCCCGATCGGGCCGTCGATCATCACCGCGGACGAACTGACCGATCCGCACAGTCTTGATGTACGGCTCACCATTGATGGCGAGACGATGCAGCAGGCGAACACGCGCGACTTCATCTTCGATATTCCGGCGGTGCTGGGATATATCTCGGCGGTTGTGCCGCTCGAGCCGGGAGATATTGTCAGCACCGGGACACCGCAGGGCGTCGGACTAGGGCGGACGCCGCAGAGGTGGCTGCGTCCAGGCGAAGCGGTTGCGATTGAGATCAGCGGCATCGGGCGACTGGTGAACCGCACGGTGCCGCCGCGCCCGGCTTGAGCCCGGTGCCACCTGCTGTTACTACAACGACGCGGCAATCTTGTTGAGCCCCTGGTTCCGGGCCGGAGATGTTTTTCGCATCTATGGATCAGGGGATCAGGAGCTTGCCTTGAATCCACTCGCGGACCGGCTGAGGAAACATCGCAATGTCACGGCCTTTGCCTCTGGCGTTGCTGCGTGCTGCGCATGGATTTTGTCGCTGCCGGTTTTTCCTTCAGAAGACGGGCCCGTGCATGTGTATTACGCGACGGTGATGACCAAGTTGTTGAGCGGCTCACACGGTCCGCTCAGTGACGCGTTCCGCATCCGCCATTTGCTGCCGCCCTACAGCCTCTACTACTACATGCTAATCGGCCTGTTGCAGATGGTCCCGGCCGTTGCGGTGGAGCAGCTTGCTGTTTGCATCGTGGTCGTGACGATGGCATTCGGATTTCGCTTCATGTGTTGTGCCGCGGGAGACAATGGCCGCTGGACATCGTTCCTGATCCTGCCGCTGCTGTTGAACTGGCCGCTGTTCATGGGCTTTGAGAACTACTGTCTCTCTGTCGGGCTGTGCTTCTGGGCGATGGGGGTGTGGTTCGGGCAGGCGAGATTTCGGCGCGTGGTCTTTCTGGTTTTAGTGGTTTTGATCGTTCTCACGCATCCGGTTCCGCTGCTGGCGCTGGGGGTGTTGTGCGTCATCGATCTGACAGGGCGTCGCGTTGTTTCGCCGGCAGGGCTGATGGCGGGTTGGCGGCACGATCTTCTCACGCTGGCCGGGGCGTGCGGCTGCATGAGCTATGTGCTGCTCTACACCGAAAAGAGCAAAGTGCGCGAGAATTTGCTGCAGCATGTTCATCCGCTCGTGTCGGTGATGAAGTATTCGACGCTGTACGGGCTGGGATTGTTCGCGCGTATCTCCGCTGCGACGCTGCTCTATACCGGGCTTCTTCTCTTTCCATTTTTTCTCAGCATGGTCCTGGCACTGCGCAGCTTTGTGAAGCGCGATGGTGAGCGGCGCTGGCGGGCGACAGATGCGCTTCTTCTTGCGACAGTCGGATTGGTCGTTGTGCTGCCGTTCCTGCCCGACACGATGAACGGTGGCTTCTATTTCAATATGAGATTTCTCATTTTGATGTGGTGTGGCGCGATCGCCGCGGCGTCTGGAGGTGCTGTTTTTGGATTGCGGCTTCGCGTGCTGCTAATGTCCACGGGCTTTATTGCGCTATCGTACACATTGCTCCTCGCGCAGATGCGCATTGCGCCGGAAGCGCGCCGTGCGGCTGAGGCTGAGCGGGCGCCGGTTGTTCGCTCCGGAGAGAACGCGATCCTGCTGCCGGCGACAGATTACGAGGCCGATCCGACACTGCGCTTTCGACCGCTGGAATGGTCCGCAGTTCGATATTTCCGCCGAGCAGGCGACGTGATGCAGGACGCGCCGTTTCTCGATATGTCGACGATGCCGATCGATACGCGCAGGCCGCAACTGGAGGGCACGGTCGTGCCCGGCGCCACGAACGATCTGCTCGACCTGCTTAAGCGCTCGAGGCGGGATCCCGAGTGGGGAAAGGTGTTGTTCGCCGGGGCAGACCTGGTTGTCTTTCACGACGACTTCCGCAAGTCATCGCCCTCGACTATGGACCAGACGCTGCACGAAGACGGCAAGCCGCAGATGCATTGCACACCACGGGACTGGCTCTACTTCTGTAGATGAACTACTTTTGCTGCGTTTATTTCTGATTCGGAGGGAATGGATCGCGCTTCAGCGAGCCGTCGCGCTGCTTGAGTAGCACCTGCACCTTGCCCTCGGCGGCATCCAGCTCCTCTTTGCAGGCGGATGAGAGGCGGATGCCTTCTTCAAAGAGCTTGATGGAATCTTCGAGCGGCAGGTCGCCCTTTTCGAGCTGGCTGACTATGGTTTCGAGCTGCTTGAGCGAGTCTTCAAACTTGGGCATGGTTCCTGATATCAGTGTAAACCCCTACGCGCCCGGCGCGAAGAAGTGGTCGACGAGGTAGTCGCGCAATTCGATGTTGAAGTGGCGCGTGTTCTGTTTTGCGTCCTGCGCATCGGTGTTGTAGACAACGAGATAGCCGCGCTTCGCCACGGGATCGAAGTTGAGCTGGCTGCGGAAGCCATTCTGCCAGCCGGGATGGCCGATGAGGCGCACTGATTTGTCGGTGTGAACGAAGAAGCTGGCTGCGACATCGTCCTTTGCGCCCGCGCGGGAGGGGAAGTCGTCGTCCTGCGGGACGGAGTGGATGGGCCGCCACATCTCTTCAAGCGAGCTGCGTTTGAGGATGCGGTCATATTCCGCCTGATGCGCGGGGTCGCCGAGGAGGAAGCGCAGGTAGCGCACCATGTCCGGCAGCGGCGCGTTGAGCCCGCCATTGGAACGCGTGATGCCGGTGTTGAAGTTGAACTCGTCCTCGGTCAGCTTGCCGTCCTTCAGGTCCCAGCTATGCGAGCGATAGGGAAGCAGCGTGGCGGGGCTGCGGTCGTAGTAGCTGTGCGTCATGCCCAGCGGCCCGAAGACGTTCTTCAGCATGTAGACCTCGAAGCTGTCGCCGCTCAGGCGCTCGATGATCTCGCCCAGAAAGACAACGCCGAGGTTGGAGTAGCGATACTGCGTGCCCGGCGCGAAATCGACGCTGGTGTAGGGCATCATGGCGACGAGCTGCGACCACTGCGTGGGTTCAAAGGGCTGCCAGTCATCCGTGCGCCAGGGCCAGGTCGCGTCGCGAAATCCGTTGGTGTGCGACATGGCCTCGCGGATGGTAATGGCCGCGACTGGGCCGAATGGGTCGTGGACAACGTTGAGCTCCGGGAGGTATTTCACCAATGGATCATCGAGCGACAGGAGGCCACGATCGCGCAACTGCATAATGGCGATGCCGGTGAATGTCTTGGTGACGGAGGCCCAATGATAGGTGGTCTGATCGTCTACTGGCTGGGATGGTGTGAGGCTCTGCTGGCCGTACTTCTCGTCGACGATGGCGCGGTCTTTGTCGAAGAGCACCAGCGTGCTGCCGACGATGCCGTTGCGCGCGAGTCCGGCGCGGTAGAAGTCGCGTATAGCTGCGATGTCGGGCGCGGATGCGTTTGTCGTCGCCGCTTGTGTGGATTGTCCATGTGCCGGAGTGGTGTGCGCTGTGGAAGCAACCATGACGGTGGCAACCAGCAGCAGTGGGGCAATGCGCATCGGCGAACCTCAGGAGCAGAAGTAGCGGAATTCTATCTTGTCGCTGCGAGACGCCGTGACGCGGCCAGTGTGGTGAGCTCAGGTCTCAGTGTGGCTTGTTGGTTGAGCGGCGCTGCGCGCCGATATCGAACGGAAGGTACAGCAGATCCTTCACTCCACCTTCGGTTACATTCAGGATGACAAGTTTTCTCTGAGGAACAAACGGCTTACCACGCTAGACGGCGGAAGTTTCAGGCACCTGCGGCAAAACCTGGCGCACGATCTCAACAGCGAGCCCGTAGCGGCCAAATGGCGCGCTGACCTGTACGCCTTGCACCATCGGGCGCGCTGCAGCGAGCATCTCCTGCGCGATGCGGATACCTTCGGCTCGCGCGCCTTCCGGGGTTTCGGCTGCGGCCATGCGGGCCATGATTTCGTCCGGCATGGAGACGCGCAGATCGTTTTTCATGAACTCGGCATTGCGCAAGCTCGTCAGCGGCCAGATGCCGGCGATGACCGGGATGCGGAAGTCCTCGATGCGGCGGAGAAAGATTTCAAGAAGCCGCATGTCGAAGACGGGCTGCGTGATGGCGTATTCAGCGCCCGCTTCCACCTTGTAGGCGAAGCGGCGGATCTCGTTGTCGATGTCGGGCACGCCGGGATTGGCCGCGACGCCGAGCGTGAAGCCGGTGGAAGCGCCAATGGGATTGCCGCCGATGTCGAGGCCGTGGTTGAGGCGGTTGACGACGTTCACCAGGCCGATGGCATCGACGTCGAAGACCGCGGTTGCATCGGGATAATTGCCGAGCTTTGGCGGATCGCCGGTGAGGCAGAGGATGTTGCGCAGACCGAGCGAGGACGCACCGAGCAGGTCAGACTGGATAGAGAGCAGGTTGCGGTCGCGGCAGGTGTAGTGCAGGACGGTCTCGATGCCGGTGTTCTGCTGGATCTGCAGGCAGAGGCTCTGCGCGCTCATGCGGGCGGAGGCCCGCGGCGAATCGGGTATGTTGATCGCGTGAATGCCGGTGCCGGCGAGCAGACGCGCGCCTTCGATCTCTTTCGTGCAGTCGATGCCACGCGGCGGCACGATCTCCACCAGCGTGATGAACTCACCGGATGAAACCAGGTTGCCGATCTTGGAGCGATCGGCCAGCGGCGCGGGCGGCGTCTCGGTGACGATGGCGGTGCGCGCCTCTCGCGGAGCTGTGGCCCGCTGGGCGTCCATGGCGCGGATGGCGGACTTCATGGCGCGGATGTGGTTGGGCGTGGTGCCGCAACAGCCACCCACGAACTGCACGCCGGCGCGAACGAACTTGCGCGCGAAGCTGGCCATGTACTCCGGCGAGCAGAGATAGATATTCCGCCCGTCCACATTGCGCGGCATGCCGGCATTGGGCATGGCAGCCAATGGGAGATCGGAGGCGCTGCGCATGCGCTCGATCGCGGTCAGTACCGTTACCGGTCCGGTGGAGCAGTTGACGCCGATCGCGTCCGCGCCTGCCGCAGCGAGGCGCGTCGCGGCGACATCCGCCGGAGTGCCGTCCAGGCAGTTGGCGTCTTCGTCGACTGTCACCATAGCGATCAGCGGAACGTCCGGGGCGACCTGCCGGGCCGCGGCGATGGCCTGTTCGGTTTCGTTGATGGCCATCATCGTCTCGATCAAGAGCAGGTCCACGCCCACGCCCGGGCCACCAACGATCAGGCCTTCTATTTGTTCCGCGAACGCGGCGCGCGCCTCTTCGAGCGACGTTTTGCCCAGCGGTTCGAGACGAATGCCGAGCGGGCCGACCGAACCGGCGACGTAGGCGGTGCCGGCCTGCTTGTCCGCGAGCTGGGCCACGGCTTCCCGGGCCAGCCGCGCGCCTGCCTGGTTGATGGCGCGGGCCTGCTCCTGCAATCCGAAGCGCTGCAGCCGAAAGCTGTTCGCCCCGAAGGTGTTGGTTTCGATGATCTCGGCGCCTGCCTGCAGATATTCTTCATGCACGGAGCGGACCAGCTCCGGCTGGGTCAGGTTCAGCTCGTCGAAGCATTTGTTGAGGAAGACGCCCCGCCCATAAAGCGAAGTTCCCATGGCCCCGTCACAGAGGACCGTTCTGCTGGCGAAGAGTGACGACAGGCGCGACATCTTTCTATGCTAGAGCATTTTCGCTTCCCGGCAGTAGAGCGAAGCATTGCGAGGTGTGGCATTTGTAACGGGAGAGCCCGGATGAGATGGATCGGGTTGCATGCAGCGGAGTCGAAAAGGCGCCGGGAGACGTGAGGCAACATCACCAAACCCTTTGCTATACTTCAGTTTCCCGCACGCAGACGAAAGCTTTTGAAGATTGAGGTCCGAAGCGTTTTGAAGAAAAGAAGTCGCCTGTCCCTGGCCGTTGCTGCGTTCGTCGCTGTTGCGGTTTCCTTCGTTGTCCTCGGTTGCGGAAAGAACTTCTATTTCGCGGGCCGGACGCTGCCGCCGAGCGGCCTTACGCAGCGCGTTCTGGTGGCCGTGGATAATCCAGCCGGCAGCCTCCAGTTCATGGATGCCTTCTACGACATTCGCCACCCCTTCAACAACCCGAACGGGCAGTTTTCGATTGGCGGGTACAGCGGCGTAAATCCGGCAACCATCCAGAACATGCCGGAGGAGCAGTCCGGGCTGGTCTATGGCTCCGGAGACGGAAGCCTGGCGTCGATCAGCTATGCAGGGGAAAAGCTGAACGCCACTGTCGTTCCCGGCGGAACCATTTCCACCAGTATCTTCGGCTCGCGCAAGCAGGATTACTTTGCAGCAGCCGACCAGAACGCGCGCGCCATGATGGTGTATGACGTCTCGCTGGGAAGCCAGTTGCTGCTAAATGTTCCCGGTATCTACCGCATATCGATGAACCCGAACGCGACGCTGCTGCTTGGATTCGTGCAAAACAGCAATGACGTCTTCACCGTGATCAAGCTGACGCCGGCGCAGCAGACGCAATATGCGACCCAGTCGGCGTGGATATCCGCCGGTTTCCAGGATTGCGAGCCGCAGACACTCCCTCGGTATTGCGTGGGCAAGGTGGGCGACCCCTCGCTGCTCTTCGATCATCCGACGAAGGCCATTTTTTCCGCCGATGGGCAGAACATCTACGTCCTGAACTGCGGGCCGGAGTGCGGGGGCACGAAATCGGGCGTCGTGACCATCCCCGTCTCCAGCACCGTGCTGAACGCGAACCCCGCGGGTCCCGCGGGTCTTCCCGTAACCACGGGCGCACCGGGACTCAGCACGACTTCGTTACTGGCGGTGCCAGGCGGGGTCACAAATGCTGTGCAGAACGGATCGACCCTCTACGTGGCGGGCCAGCAAGTGCAGCCCGATGGTCTGCTTGCGGGGTATCTCAGCATTGTGAATCTGGCGAATTCGACTGTGACCGGCCAGTATGCCATCAGCGACGGGACCCACAACAAGATGATCTTCGCGGACGACAGCACGCTCTGGGTGGGATCGGTGCACTGCCAAAGCGGCGAGCGCTTTGCCCAGAACCAAGCGGGACAGAACGTGCAGTTCGGCTGCCTGACCAGGTTCGATGTCGGTGCGAACACAGCTACGGTGGACCGCTATATCGGCGATCTGACCGGTATTGCGGATGTCGAGGGGCTGCACAAGGTCTACGTCGGAGAGGGCGGGCAGGTACACATCTACCGCACCACGGACTTCGCCGAACTGGACAACAGCCAGGTCACCGTCACCGGGACCGTCTCCGATGTCGCCTATATGGACGGCTCTTCGGACGGCAACAACACCACCTACTGAGTGACCTCGAGGCTGGGCGGGATGGCGAACAAGCAAGGCGCGATCCAGGCGGGCCAGATCGACATCTTGGCCATCGCCGCCCACCGCGACGACGTGGAGCAGACCTGCGGCGGCACGCTGCTGAAGATGCGCTCGCTGGGTCTCGAGACCGGCATCCTGGACCTGACGCAGGGCGAGGCGGGGACTCGGGGATCCGCCGCGGAGCGAGCGGCTGAGGCCGAAGTCGCCGGCCGCATTCTGGGCGTGCGGTGGCGGAATGCGCTGGACCTGCCCGATGGCCGGGTGGAGAACACCTACGAGAATCGACTGAAGATTGTCCGCGTGCTGCGCGAGCTGCGTCCGCGCGTCGTCATCCTGCCTTACTGGGAAGGCAGGCATCCGGACCACTACACCACAGCGACCCTTGGCTATGAGGCGTGCTTTGTGAGCGGCCTGGCACGGGTGGAGACCGGTGTTCCGCCGCATCGCCCCTACAAGATCCTCTATGCCAGCCTGTACGCCGACGTCCGCCCCACGTTCGTCGTCGATATCACACCGTTCGTCGAAGAGCGCCATCGCGCGCTGATGGCCTATCGCTCGCAATATGCGAATACGGAACAGGGAAGCGGACTGTTTGTGCCGGAGGAGGAGATTCGCGAGCGGACGTTTGCGGAAGCGCGGCACTATGGTCAGCTCGCGGGCGTCCGCTATGCTGAGCCGTTTGTTCAGAAAGAAGTGGGGCTGGTGGAAGACCTTATACTTCTGCCGGTGGCTTCACTGTAGCCCATGCGCTGAGCGGCGCTTCGCGTCGAGATTTGAACGGAAGGTAAAGCAGGTCCTTCACTCCACCTTCGGTTACGTTCAGGATGACGAATTGCGTAAGACGTTGACGATTCCGCGTCTCCGATTCACACCGAAAACGGTCTGACGGCCCACTCTTCGGAGGTTTCGAACGGCGGAGCGATGAGCGGTGCGTCGTGATCTTCCTCCGCTTTCGCCTGCGACGAGCGTTCCGGCAGATAGACCCGGACGACGGCCCCGCGGAGGTCACCCTCGCTGCTGTTTGAGATACGCACGGTGCCGCCGTGCTTTTGCACGATGCCCAGGCTGACCCAGAGACCGAGTCCTGTGCCGCGCTCGCCCTTGGTGGTCATGAAGGGCTGGAAGAGCTTCTTCTCCACGTGCGGAGCAATGCCACGCCCGCTGTCGGCGATCTCGATGATCGTGCCCGCACGGCCGTCCTGCGGGCTGGCGGGACGCACCTGGATGCGCACGTGTCCGCTTGGCCCCGCCGCCTCGCCTGCATTAGCGATGAGGTTGGTGAAGACCTGCCGAAGCTCTCCGGGAAATCCGTAGACATGCACGGGGTGCGTATAGCTCTGGTCCACCTGGATGTTCTGGTCGCGCATCTTGCGATCCAGCAGCAGCAGTACGCTGCCGATCAGCTCTTCGAGGTTCACCTGCACGGGTATTGGCGACTCGCGATAGAGGCTGAGCATGGCGCGGCTGATCTGCAGGGTGCGTCCCAGCTCCTGTTGCGCCAGCTTCAGATAGTCGCCGCGGCGCTGCGGATCGGTCTCCTGGGAGATGAGGAAGTGCAGGTTGGCAACGGAATCCAGCGGGTTGTGGATCTCATGCGCGATGCTCGCGGCCAGGCGCCCTGTGACAGCGAGCTTTTCGTTCGCAATCAGCGTGACTTCTGCCTTGCGGAGCTCCGTGACGTCGCGGAAGACTACAACGGAGCCGTCGGAGTGCCCCTCGCCGTCCACGATATTCGAGACTTTGGCATCGATCGCGTACTCTGACCCGTCCCGGGCGATCAGCGTTCCTTCCTGATGCAGGCCCATTGCACCGGAGCGGTCCAAGTCCTCTAGGATGTCGCCCATCGGCTGATGGGTCTGGGGATGGACCAGGCGCAGCACTTCGCCCACGGGCCGATCAGTGGCGTCATCGACCTGCCAGCCGGTAAGTTTCTGGGCGACGGCATTCATGAAGCGGATGCGGCCCTGCCTGGTCAACGAGATGACGGCATCCCCGATGGACTCGAGGGTGGTCGCGAGTAACTGCTGGCTGGCGGTCACGCGCGCGTTCTGTTCCTGCAGCTCCTGCAGGGCCAGCTCATAGGTGCTGGAGACTCGCTGCAGACGGCTACTGGCGAAAATACCAATCGTGATGCCAGCCGCAAGTGCAAGAGCAAGAATGAATTGCAGGAATCTGCTCACGCGCAGGTTAAGCTTTGCATCGTATCCGTCCCGTTGATGGGTTGCAGACCCGAGCACATCCTGAAAGTCCTGACGCACACCATCCATCAAAGCTTTGCCCTGCTGGGTCAAGGCAGCGGTCACAGCCTCAGGTGCAGGGGCAGGCTGTGCGAGTACCCCGCCTGCCCATGCCTGCCATGTGCGTATGTCCTGTTCAAGCTTCTGCAACCTGCGCGCCGGAATCACGGTAGCGGCCGGAGGCTGCTGCAGTGCAGCCAGGGTGGCGTCGATCTGCGGCTGAGCGCCGTTGTACGGGAGCAGCACAGAAGGAAGCCCGGTCATTTGATAGGCGCGGAGTCCGGTCTCCTGATCGGTGACGTGCTGCTGCAAGGTCAGGATCTGGTCGATGACCCGCGAATCGACGATGGAATGCTGGCGCTGATCGAGCGCCTGCTCCACCTGCCATACCAGCAGTCCGGCCAGGATGGCCAACACCGTGACCGGCACCAGCAGGGTGATACGAACGATGCGATTGAATTCGTGCAGTCCGACGGGGGACCCGGTCATCGCTGTTCTCCACCGCTGTCCAGAATCTTCCTGACGTTCTGTAACAGCGCAATTGCGCCATCGCCTTTATTGGCCACCAGCGTAACCATGCGCTGCACTTCTTCCGGCAGCGTCAGATATGCGGAGAGCAGGAGGATCGGAATATTGGGGCGGATGTCCCTGAGGGCTGTCGCCACCGCGCCACCATCCATCCCGGGCATTGCGAAGTCCAGCACTACTGCATCGACGGGGTGCTGCCGGAAGACTCGAATGCCGGTAGGCCCATCCGTAGCGGTATGGACGACATACCCTTCTCTCTCCAGAACCACTTTGCGGATCTCGAGGCCGAGAACTTCGTCGTCGATACAAAGAATAGTCGGCACCCGCGGCACATGAGACCTCGTCCTGGTTCAACCCGTGAACCGGTCATCTAGAGCGTTTTCACGGTTACTGATACGGCCAGACTCCGAAGGCCGGCTTTCCTGACGAAAAGTCACCTGGACAGTGGCGTTTTTGGTCTACACCTACAGTGAAAACGCTGTAGTCTGCGGAGTATAACATTCGCCATTTGTTCTTCATCTGACACTTCCGTGCCAGACCTGATGCCCCGGGAAGGCGGCGATTCATGGTTCTTTCTTCTTTCATTCACCGTCCTTTCTTATTGCGCGGCGCGGATGCATGTACTCTGAGCGCGGTACCACTCTGTCCGGCGGGTACGTGTACCGGCCGGCGGTTCCAAGCAAGGACGGTTCTTGAGCCAGACGATTTTCGTTCTCGAAGACGATCCCGATATCTCCCGGCTGGTGCAGCACCAACTGGAGAGCGTCGGGTTTTCCGTTCGCACATTTTCTACGCCGACTAGCCTGATTCCGGACGCCGAGCGCCAGGCGCCTGCACTCTTTCTGCTGGACATCATGGTGCCGGGCGGCGACGGCCTTGAGGTGTGCCGCAAGCTGAGGGCGCATCCGGGTCTGAGCAGTGTGCCGATTATCTTTGTGACGGCGCGCGCCGGCGAGAATGACCGGGTCCTCGGCCTGGAACTCGGTGCCGACGATTACATCACGAAGCCATTCGCCATGCGCGAGCTGGTCGCTCGGGTGAAAGCTGTGCTGCGCCGGTTCGAACGACCGTCCGCGCCATCGGTGGTGAGCTTCGAAGATGTCGTCATCGATGCCAGCGCCATGCAACTCAAGGTGCGCGGCGAGCTGACGACCACAACGGCTACGGAATTCCGTCTGCTGGACTACCTGGCGCGGCATCCGGGGCGGGTCTTCAGCCGCGACCATCTGCTGGATGCGGTGTGGGGTGATGCGCGGTTCGTGACGCCGCGCTCGGTCGATGTCTATGTGCGGCGTATCCGTGAGAAGATCGAAAGCGACCCGGAGAACCCGCGCTATCTGAAGACGGTACGCGGCGCCGGATATCGCTTCGAGGTGCCCAAGGCTGCAGCTTCGTAGCCGGGCCTGCCGTCAGCCGCGATTCTCCGCTGGAGCCTGAGTGTGACCGGACGGGTCTTTTCCAAGCTGCTGCTTTCCTTCGTGCTGGTGCTCACCGTCTGCACCGGCATGCTGGACTTTGCCGTGCGTAAGATTGTGGACCGGGCACTGCATCAGCAGGTAGAGCAGTCGTTGGCCGGCGAGGCACGCTTTCTCGCCTCGGAGCTGAATGCGACGTCGCCGGAAGGTGCTGCGAAACTGCTCGCCGCGGCTTCGTCCGCCACGCCGTCCGGGGTCGCGGTCTTTCGCGCGGATGGCTCGTTCTACGCGAACTCCGATTCGGCATCGCGCTATCCGTTCGCTGCACTTCCCGGCATGGCGGCCCTTGAAAGAAAAGATGGAGCGACCGGGCGCGAAGTGCGCGACGGCACTCTGTTTGTCGCCGTGCGGCAGGGCGATCTGATTGTCCGCCTGGGCTATCCGCTGGCGGAGATTACCGGCAAGCTGCAATTGCTGCGGCGTGACATCCTGCTGGCGTCGCTGGTTTCGCTGCTTCTGGCAACCATGCTGGCGGCGATCATGGCGCATCGTGTCGCAGAGCGCATGACGCGCATCGTGACGTTTGCCCAGCGCATCGCGGCGGGGGACCTTTCGGCGCGGATCGAAGAAAGTGACCTGGACGAGCTTTCTGTTCTGGCGCGCGCATTGGACGTGACGGCGAGCCGGCTGGAGTCTACATTCCATTCGCTTGAGAGCAGCCGTCGTGAATTAACCGCGCTGCTCGACAGCATGCAGGAAGGCGTCATTGCGGTTACAGGCGCTGGCCTGGTGAGCTGGTCCAATGCTTCGATCGCGCGGCTCACGCAGCAGCCCATCCGGGAAGGACGCGCTCTGGTGCAGACCATCCGCGACCCCGATGTGCTGGTGTGTGTGACTTCGGCGCTGCGCGAGAGGGCAGTCGCGCGGGCCCGCGCAACAGCGCTTTCCCCGGGTAGGGTCTTCGAAGTACACGCTGCACCGATGCCCGGGGGCGGAGCGGTTTGCGTACTGTCGGATGTTACGGAGATCGAGCGCGCGGAGACGACGCGCCGCGATTTTGTAGCCAACGTGTCGCACGAACTGCGAACGCCGCTGACATCTATCTCCGGCTATGTCGAAGCCATGCTCGACATGCACGGGCTCGACCCGGTCGTGCGCGAGTTTCTCGGAATCATCCTGAAGAACGCTACCCGCATGACGCGGCTTACGGAGGACCTGCTGGCGCTGGCGCAGGTGGAATCCGCGGATTTCAAGCTGGCGCTGCGGCCCTTGCGCGCCGCAACGCTGGTGCAGGATGCGGCGAACTCGCTGATGCCTGTGGTGCAGGATGCGGGCATGACGATGGAGATCGCCGAGACCACTGCGGACACTGTTCTGGCCGATCCGGACGCATTGCAGCAGGTTTTCGGCAACCTGGTGGAGAACGCGACGAAATACGGGCGCAGCGGAGGCAAAATTCAGGTGGGCGGACGGCGGCGAGAAGAACAGGTGGACTTCTACGTGCAGGATTTCGGCGGCGGCATTCCGGTTGAACATCATCGCCGGATTTTTGAGCGCTTCTACCGGGTAGACAAGGCGCGTTCGCGGGATTCCGGGGGAACGGGGCTGGGATTGTCGATTGCGCGCCACATTGTGAATGCACATGGCGGTGACATTCGCGTGGAAAGTGAACTGGGCCGCGGATCAAGGTTCATCTTCACGCTGCCGGTTGCGGCACCGCCTTCCGAAGCAGGGAAGCCGAAGGATGAGTTGCCGGATACGGTGGCGGGATAAGGCATTCGCCACGGGAGCGCCGAAATGATCCTGCAACACTCCATTCTTGGGTTTTTTACCGGTACGTAAAGCGGCGTTCACACAACCCCGAAAGAATCGCCACGGTAGTGATTTCCGAGGGGGATTTCGAGTGAAAAAGATCTTAGCGGCGGCCGCAGCGCTGGTTCTGTGTGCGTCGGCAAATGTAGCGGGGGCGCAGCAGAAGCTGAACGGTGCCGGCGCGACCTTTCCTTATCCGATCTATTCCAAATGGTTTAGCGAATATAGCGCCAGCCATGGCGTGCAGATCAATTATCAGTCACTCGGCTCCGGCGCAGGCATTCGCCAGGTGACGGCGGGCACAGTGGATTTCGGGGCAAGCGATGGCCCCATGTCCGATGCGCAGCTGGCTGCATCGAAGGTGAAGATTCAGCACATCCCGACCGTATTGGGCGCGGTCGTGCCGGTCTATAACCTGCCCGGAGTGGGTGGCAGTCTGAAGTTTTCTCCCGACGTGCTGGCTGACATCTATCTCGGCAAAATTACGAGCTGGAGCGATGCAAGGATTGCGAAAGACAATCCCGGCGCAAAGCTGCCGAATAGCGAAATATTCGTGGTTCACCGGTCGGATGGCAGCGGCACCAGTTACATCTTCACGGACTATCTGTCGAAGGTGAGTGCGGATTGGAAGGGCGGTCCGGGTACGGGCACTTCGCCGAGCTGGCCGCGTGGCATTGGCGCCAAGGGCAATGAAGGCGTGGCCGGCATGGTTCGCCAGACACCCGGCGCGCTCGGCTACGTGGAGCTGATCTATGCGCTGCAGAACAAGATCGAGACGGGGCTGGTCAAGAACGCGGCCGGCGTCTTCGCAAAGGCGACGATCGATTCCGTAACGGCAGCCGCCGCGAGTGCCAAGCAGATGCCGGCTGACTATCGAGTCTCCATCACCAACGCGCCTGGCCGGGATACCTACCCTATCTCGAGCTTTACCTGGCTCCTAATTCCAAATCCGGCTCCGGACAGTGCTAAAGGCAAGATCCTCAAGGACTTCCTGAACTGGATGCTGGATCATGAGTCCGAGGTGACGGCCCTGAACTATGCGCCGCTTCCGGACTCCGTGCAGGCGAAAGTGCGGGCTACGATCGCGCAGTTGAAGTAAGCAGCAGGTGAGTGCAGGCAGGCGCTGCTGTTGCGGCGCCTTCGCCTTTTCAGCGCCTTGGCTTGTCCAAATCGTTCATCTTCTGTTCATGCTCGCCCGGTACTCTTTCGCCTGAGTGGCCGAGAAACTACAGGATCCTGCTTTGACGCAGCCTGCGAAGATACACGTGCCTGAATCCGTTCCCTGGTCTGACGCAAAGCCATCTGCCGAGCCTTCCGTGGTGCGCAGCTTTCTGCGCCGCCGCGGGAGTTCTGCCATTGCCGATGGCACATTCAAGAGTCTGGTCATTTTGTGTGCGCTCAGCATCTTCGGCATTGTGTTTCTGATCGCCTTTGAGCTGGTCTCGCGATCGCAGCTCACGTTGTCCAAGTTCGGGCTGGCCTTCTTCTTCCGCTCGGCGTGGGACCCGGTGAACAGCAACTTCGGAGCATGGCCGTTTATTTACGGCACGCTCATGTCATCCTTTCTCGCGCTGCTGATCTCGGTGCCGTTTGCGCTGGGTGTGGCAATCTTTCTGACCGAGATGTGCCCGAAGTGGCTGCGTGCGCCGCTCTCGTTTCTTACCGAACTGCTGGCGGCGATCCCGAGCGTTGTCTATGGCCTGTGGGCCATCTTTGTCCTGATACCGCTGCTGCGCGATCACCTGAATCCGAAGTTGATGGCTACGCTGGGATGGACGGGCTTCTTCAGCGGGCCGAACGCGGGCTACAGCATGCTGGCTGCGGGTGTGGTGCTGGCGATCATGATTCTGCCCATCATCTCGTCACTGACCCGCGAGGTGATGACGTCTGTCCCGATGGTGCAGCGCGAAGGCGTGCTGGCGCTGGGCGCGACGCGCTGGGAGATGATCCGCATCGGCGTGCTGCGCAATGCACGCATCGGCATCGTTGGCGCAATCATTCTGGGGCTGGGGCGTGCGCTGGGCGAGACCATGGCGGTGACGATGGTGATCGGCAACCGACCCGAGATCGTCAGATCGCTCCTGGCGCCCGGCTACACCATGGCCAGCGTGCTGGCGAATGAGTTCAGTGAGGCCACCGACGACATGTACCTGAGCGCGCTGATCGAGATCGGGCTCGCGCTCTTCCTGGTCACCATTGTGGTGAATGCCTGCGCCCGTCTGCTGGTGTGGGCCGTCACACGCGGTGCGCCGGCGCGGGTGTCCTGATGGCGACCTTGCCTATACGCCCGCCGCTGCGGGCCTCGAATGCGAACATTACCAGCCGCAGACTCAAAAGCGGTCTGGTCAGCCTCCTGGCCGTGCTGGCGACCATCGCCGTCATCCTGCCGCTGATCGCGATCCTCTTTTATTTGCTCAAGCAGGGCGTGTCTTCACTGAACTGGGATTTTTTCACCAAGATCCCCGTGCCGGTAGGCGAAAAGGGCGGCGGCATGGAGAATGCCATCGTCGGCTCCGGTGTGATCCTTGCACTTGCGAGCGCTATCGGGATCCCGCTGGGCATTGGCGCGGGCATCTACCTGGCTGAATATGCCGGCAGCACACGGATGGGGAATGCAGTTCGGTTTACGGCCGATGTGTTGAACGGGGTGCCGTCGATTGTGATGGGCATCGCTATTTACGCGTTGATCGTGCTGCCGCAGAAGCACTTTTCGGCCTTTGCCGGCGGCGTAGTGCTGGGTGTGATGATGGTGCCGACGGTGACGCGCACGACCGAAGAGATGCTGCGCATGGTGCCGCACGCAATCCGAGAAGCGGCGCTGGGATTAGGAGTGCCGGCATGGCGCTCGACCTTGACCATCACGCTGCGCACCGCATCGGCCGGGATTGTTACGGGCTGCATGCTGGCCTTTGCGCGCGTGGCTGGGGAGACAGCGCCACTGCTCTTCACGGCGTTTGGCAATGCCTTCCGGAGCACGAGCCTGAACGAGCCCATCGCCGCACTGCCGCTGCAGATTTTTGTCTACGCCGTTTCGCCCTACGATGAGTGGCACCGGCTGGCATGGGCCGGAGCGCTGGTGCTGATCGTGCTCATTATTGCGTCAGTTGCGCTGGTACGCTATGTCGTCAGCCGCGGTACGTTGAAGGGAGCAAGTTAGCTTGGGCGTCGGCATCGAAGTCAGCGACCTGAATGCGTGGTATGGCACCAATCACACGCTGCAGGACATTCAACTGAATATTCCGGCGAATCACGCGACGGCGCTGATTGGCCCCTCCGGCTGCGGCAAGTCGACCTTCGTGCGTTGTTTGAACCGCATGCACGAGACCAACCCGATCGCCCGCGTCACCGGCAAGGTGCTGATCAACGATGTCGATATCTACGCCGAAGCGTCGCCGGTGGAGATACGCCGCCGAGTCGGCATGGTCTTCCAACGGCCGAATCCGTTTCCCACGATGTCGATCTACGACAATGTCGCCTCGGGGCTGAAACTCAACGGCTTCCGCAGCCGCCGCATCCTGGACGAGGTGGTGGAGCGGTCGCTGCGCCAGGCGGCGCTGTGGGATGAGGTGAAGGACGACCTGAAGAAGAAGTCGGGCGCCAGCCTTTCCGGAGGCCAGCAGCAGCGGCTCTGCATAGCGCGCGCGCTGGCGGTGGACCCTGAAGTGCTGCTGATGGATGAGCCTGCGTCCGCGCTCGATCCGGTGTCTACGGCGAAGATCGAAGATCTGATCTTCGAACTGAAGTCGCAGTACACAATCGTGATTGTGACCCATAATATGCAGCAGGCCGCGCGCGTGGCGGAGAGTACCGGCTTCTTCCTGATGGGTAAACTGGTGGAGTTCGACTCCACGCATAAAATTTTCACGAATCCCCGTGACAAGCGCACGGAGGATTACATCACCGGGCGGTTCGGCTAAATGCGGATACGGTTCCATCAGAGTCTCGACGACCTGAAAGAGAAGCTGCTGGTGATGGCCGGCATGGCCGAGCAAGCGATCCAGCGCGCAATCGAAGCTTATCGCACGCGCGACACATCCATCTGCGACCTGGTGATGCATGGTGAGCTGGCGATCAACAAGCTGGAGCGGGAGATCGATCAGATGGCGCTCGATCTGCTTGCGATGGAGCAGCCGATGGCCATCGATCTGCGCTTTATTCTCGCAGTGATCAAGATCAATGCGGACCTGGAGCGCGTGGGCGATCAGGCGGTGAACATCGCGGAACGCGTCTGCGACCTCAATGCGTTTGCAGCGGCGGAGATGCCGGTCGATATCCCGCACATGGCGTCGGTGGCGTCCGGCATGGTGCGGAAGGCGCTGCAGGCGTTCATCGAAGGCGATGCGGAGATGGCGCAAACCGTACTGGCGATGGATGACCAGGTGGACAAGATCAACGAGACGGCTTACTACTCGCTCTCCATCCTGATCAAGGATCAGCCCTCTCTGACAGCGCAGGCGCTGAATGCGCTGGTGATCGCGCGCAACCTGGAGCGCGTTGCCGACCATGCGACGAACATTGCCGAGGATGTCATCTTCTGGGTGCGCGGCGCTGATGTGCGACACCACCAGGGCGATTCGCAGAACGCTACTTCGTAAACACTAGAGCGTTTTCACTGTTGCTATATATAGCCAGCTATCGCGCGGTGTGGCTTCTCTTGACGGAAAAGCCACGGAAGCGATCACGTTCTTGTTTACTCCTACAGTGAAAACGCTCTAGCCAGACCACCAGTCGAGCCACGGCAGCATGGGATGGTAGATCGCGAGACGATGCGCGCGCCGGTCTGCGAACTCATCCACATCACGCAGCGTACGAAAGAGCTCGCCGTATGCCTCCAACTGGCCGCGGTACTGCTCGCGGCTAGCGGCGAGGAACGCATCGCGGTCCCCGCCTTCGGGAAGCGCGGCTGTTTTGTAGTCCACGATCCACAGGTAGTCCGTACCGGGGGCGCCGGGTGATTCGCCAGCGAGAAAGATGCGGTCCGGGCGTTGCCCGATCACGCGGCCTTCTTTCGCGATGCTCCATGAGGTCTCGGTCCAGGATCGAGCGCCCAGCGCAGAGTCGCGCGCCATCAGCAGCCAGCGGCCCTCCTCGTCTGCCAAGGCGTTGCGCATTCCGTGCAGAATGGCCGCGCGCGCCACCGCGGTATCGGTCCGCGTCAGGCCGTACTGCCGCAGCAGCGCGTCAGAGAGCCGTTCCCAGTCGGGATGGCTGCCGCTGGTGCCCGCGGCGGCGCGCTCCAATAAGGAGTGCAACACGATGCCCTGTATCCGCGCTAGTCGGCTGGCGATCCCAGCGTCTTTGACTCGTGAATATGTAACAGAATCAATAACATTGAGGAACTTTACCTCTGGCACAGGATCCGGGAACCATTCAGCAGGGAGTCGATGAAGCACCTGCTTTTGCTGTTCCGCTACCGCTGCCATTGATTCCACTACTCCGTTGCCTGCGGAAACGGGAGGCATGATGAGGATATTGGAAGAGAGCGACGGGGGCGTCTGCTCAATGCGTTGCTCCAGGCCGGGCCATCCCGCGGCCAGCAAGGTATTTTTCCTCGGGCGCGGGAGTTCGCCATTCTGCTTCAGCTCCATTGTCGCGTAAAGGTGCAGCTCGTGAATCGCGCGCGAGCACGCGACGTACAAGAGCCGTTTTTCTTCCTGCTCAAAGCGGCGCAATGACTTCTTTCCGACCCAGTCATAGAGGCGAGGTTTGTCACCGTGCTTGTAGCCGATCGGCGCTAACAGGAGCTCCTCCTCGGTCTCGCCCGGGCGCCTCTGGATGAGCCAATGAAAAAGGGGAGGATCGTCGCCCTTACTGATTCGCTGAAGCTGGGGCACCAGGACCACTTCGAACTCGAGTCCCTTGGCCGCGTGAATGGTCATCAACTGCACGCCGCAGTTTTCCGAGACCGCGGGGTTCGGCTGTGCGTAGAGCTCCTTGAGCCGCTGGCTCAGGCTCTCATCGAGTGTGCCGAAGCAGCTTGGCGGCATATGGGCCAAGCTGGCGAAGAAGGCTTCGCAATTCGAGAATGACTCCGCATTCAGGAATTGCGACGCTCCAAGCGCGTGCCACGTGCGCTCCAGCCACAGCGCCAATCCGGCGGGCGAGCCGGCGAGCGCCCCCGTTGCGTAGGCGCTTTGCGCCTGCTCCAGAATGGAGAGCACGTGGCTTACCCGGCGGCGGCTCTCCGCGTCGAGGCGGTCCTGATGCGCACGAATGAGCACCGGGATGGATTGCTTCTGTTCGGTGCTGTCCGGGTCTCCGCAGATGGCGTGCAACGCTGGAATTGTTAGACCGCACCATGGCGCGCGCAGAACAGCCAGCCAAGCGATGCGGTCGGCAGGATGCAGCAGCGCGCGAAACAGCGAGAGCAGATCGAGAATCTCCTGCCGGTCCTTCAGCAGGTCGATTTTGACGCCGCGAAAGGGAATCTGCTCCTGCTGCAGTCTCCCGATGATTGCGGCGAGATGCGGGCGGGCCCGCGCCAGCACGGCAACGCGGTACTTGCCACCTTCGCGCTGCGCCTCTCGGATTGCCGGCAGATGAGCCCGAACAGCCGAGATGATCGCGTCGGCCTCCGCGGCGTCGAGCTCGTCCAGAGATCGTTTGCCCTTCTCGTGGGTCTGCACGTGAAGGTGCATGGCATCGGGAGCATGATGCGAGCCTTCCTGGCTCGATATCGAGGGCGCGTATTGCACGTCATCCTCGGGATCATCCGCGAGCACGCGCTCGAAGACCTCGTTCAGCGGATTCACGATGGCAGGAACGGAGCGGAAATTCGTGGAGAGCTGCAGCGGAGTCAGCGGCTGAAGGACGTCAGCCATCGCGATTCCATGCTCGCGCACCTGACTGAACAAGCGTGACTCAGCATCGCGAAAGAGATAGATGGACTGCATGGGATCCCCGACGAAAAAAACGGTACGGCCATCGCCGGGCTGCCAGTCGTCCAGCAGCGCGCGGAGCAGACTGAAGTGGGGTCGCGAGGTGTCCTGAAATTCGTCGACCAGCAGATGCTGTACACGCTCGTCCAGCCGCATCAGCACGCTCGGGTTCTCGAGCGCCGCATGTGCAGCGATGCCGCCTTCGGCGAAGTCGATCCTATCCTGCTCCACGAACACGACGCGGAGCTGCGCGATGGCGTGACGAAGAACGACAAAGATGCTGCGCACGGTGCGCCACTCTTCTTCGCTGTAGGCGGCGGGAGAAATATCTCGCACGTTGCGGAGTTCTCGAAGGAGAGTCTCGCTTGCCGAAAGTTGCTGAATAAGCGACTTGAGCTGCGCCGCTGATTCCCGATGAGTGCTTGCAGGGAAGCCTGATCTGGCATTGATCGCGGTACGCCAGTCGCCATCGTTTTTGATCAGCAAATGGCAGAGGCACTGCCAGTGCGCAACGTCAGTGAGATCGGCAGCATTGCGGATGCCGCAGACGGCCAGAAGCTGCTCCTGGGCGTTGCAATAGGCGACCCGGGCGAGATCGAGCAGGTCCTCGAGCACGCCGGGTGTACGTGCAAACTCCTGATGAAGCGCCTGTACGCAGCGCTGATGTTCACGGCGGAAAGGCTCTTCGAGCGTGTCCCGCAACTCTGTCCATGGCGGGTTTCCGAGGACGATGCCGGGGAGCAGCAGCAGCCATTGATCCCGGCGGGCGAGCATCCCGGCAATGAGCGCTTCGCAATCCGTCAGGCTGGCGTCGCGCAATCTCAGGAGATCCGCAAGCGCTTCGGCGAGCTCGGGTTGTGACTCGCTCCCAAGCTGCGCCAGCGTGCGCTCTGCCGCGAGCGCGTAAAGCGGCGTTGCATCGTCGACGGGCGTGAGCTGGCCGCCAAGGCGCGACAACAAAGGCAATTGACCGGCGATGGAGAGAGCGAGCGAATCGATGGTCTGGATGTTGAGCCGCTGCGGTTGTTCTGTGAGCTGCCAGCCGCGTGCTTCGGCGTGGGCCAAGGCCGCGTGGGCGAGCCTGCGCACCTCCTGCTCGTGCTCACTCGCGGACGGGTCTTCGGCCTGTCGCGCCGATTCCAGCGCACGCAGCACGCGAACGCGCATCTCCGCAGTGGCTTTACGCGTGAAGGTGATGGCCAGTACCTGTTCCGGCTCTTCGACGTACGGCAGCAGAGCGAGGTAGCGGAGAACAAGCAGCTCGGTTTTGCCGGAGCCTGCGGGCGCCTGTACCAGGAACGAGTCGCGCGCATCGAGAGCACGGGCGCGTTCCGCTGCGTCGGAGACAAGAGGCTGAATGCGTGTTGCGCTCATTCCATATCCTCTTCATCCGACGTATCCGGCGGCACGGGCGTGCCACGCAACTCCACCACGCGGCAGACACCATCCAGAGGACAGTACTGGCAACTCTTGGGATAGATATGTGGATCGACCTGCGCCTCGCCGCGCACGAAGCTCTCCGCGAGATTCAGGAGAGTGCCGCGCCACTGCTCAACCACTTCGGGGTTGTAGGCATCGATCAGCTGCGCTTCCTTTGCTGTGAGCTTGTCGGAAAGGTTGGCCCGCGGATCGTCGACTCGTCCTTTAAAGACCAGCTTTGGGCGACGTACCTGGGCGAAAGCAGCGCCGACGAGATCATCCGCATTCCCGAACGCTGCATAGAGCGGCAACTGCGGCTGCTCAGGACGAGGGCCATCCCAGCTTGCGGTGGAGACTTCGCCGGTCTTGTAGTCGATCAACAGCTTGCCGCCCGCGACATGGTCGATGCGGTCCGCGCGCACCGTCAGCGCAAGCTCTCCGACGAAAATATTGTTTCTCTGCTCCACCTGCGCGACGTGGAAAGGCTGGCGGGTTGCCTCAACGGCGAGCCAGTCCATCACCAGATTGGTGGTGCGATCCTCCTCGGCCTTTAGATAGGCGCGCTGCCATGGGTCTCCGCATTCGGCACCGAGCCAGCGAATTGCCGCGGCTGCGTGCCCGGCGACTAACGATCGGAGTGTGCCTGTGGCTGTTGCATGTAACAGATCGGCATGGCTTGTGAGATGCGTGCAGCCGCCGATGTCCTCTGACCAGACGCCCTGCATCGCCTTATGAAATAGGTTGCCGCGGTCCGCAGGCGACAGGCCGCGGCCGGCCACCGGCAGCTCGCGCACCGTCAGCCGATGGAAGACAAACGACTGGAAGGGGCACTCTGCCTGCCGCTTCAGCGGCGTGTGGCCGCCGGAGGAGCGGCCAGCGTTCAGCAAGGGGACCCATGTGTCATCCGCGACGGTCTCGAGCGAGATGGTGCGCGGAGCCGGGGCTCCGACTTCGAACGATGCCGGAGCAAAGCCACCCACAAGCGGCGAAGGTCGCTGCACGGATTCTTCGGACATCTGGGCATAGGAGTAGATGATTGTGGCCGAGCTCCGGGCGATGCGCGTCATGACCTGATGGGCTAACGCGGAGTTTTCGGCTGCGGATGCATGCGGCATGCCCAGCTCGCGCTGAAGAGCGATGGGCAGCAGCGGATTCGGCCGGCCCGCAGCCGGCCATGCTGTATCGGTGGCGCCAAGAAACCAGATGGCGTCAAACGACTGTCCGGACGCGGCGTAGGCACCCATCGCCTGCACGGGCGCATCCTCCGACTCCGGCGCGAAGATCGCCTCCTGTGCGGAGCGCTCGACAATTTGCAGCAACTTGTCGTACGTGAGAGGTTCTTTCGCAAATAAGTCGAGCGACGCCACCTGTTCGAGCAGTCGCTCCCAAGCTTCGCGCGCCTGGAAGAGTACGCTCGATGCGTCGGAGCGCTCGCCCCATCGCGCCGACTCGAGCAGCCGTGTGATGCGCCGCAGCCATTCACCTGCGGCGGCTTGGCGGGGGCCTCGGCGATGCAGTAGCAGCATGCTGCTCAGATCGCGATGGAGACCACTTGCCGCTGGAGCGCCGCCGTGCGGCTGCCGTAGAAATGACTCTAGCGTCAGCTCGGGCGGAGCGCAGCGCTGATTGCGCAGTTTTGCGTCGAGCTGCGCCAGCGTGTCGCGTGCGCCCTCACCTTGTGCCGCGCCAAGCGTGCTGGAGAGTAGCAGCCAGGAGAGCTCCTGTTGCATGAGCGGCGCGCGCAGCCAGCGCAGCAACAACAGTGCCGCATGCACTAGGGGCACCTGCGCGAGCGGCTGGCCGAGAGAAAACTCAAATGGGAGCGCCGGGGCGGCCCCCGCGCTCATCGGAAATCGCTCAGGGCTCAGAATGCGAAAGAGCTCGCGCTCGAGCTGCGGACGACGGCCTGCCAGGTCCGGCATCAGGATGCCGATGCGCGATTGGGGATGGGAGGCCAGCCGTGTTCTTACCCACTCCGCGCACGCTGCGGCCTCGTCACGCTCGCTTTGCGCGGCATACAGAACCGGCGGAGTGTGTTGATCCATCTCCCAGCTCAGCTCGCGCTGTGCTGTGCCGCGGGCGTCCAGCGCTGTTCGCAACGCCTTCTCCGCCGGCGTTTCGCGATCGAAGCCGATCCATCCGATCTCCTTCGGCGGCGCGAGCGTGCCCCACTCGAATGCATGCGTCACGGCTTCGATCAGCTCGCAAGAGGGTATCCACCGCCGGTGCGTGCATTCCTGCTGAAATGCCCGCGCCCATCGACGAAAGATTTCAGGCTCGGCGGACGCATCGGCCATCCACATTAAGTCGTTCAGCCGGCCGAGGCCGCGGTAGTTCGTCAGCAGCCCATAGGCATCGTGGGCGAGCTCGGCCATGCGCGCGGGGTCGACCAGCGAAAACTTCCTGATGGCCGGCGCAATCATGCTTTCCCACAGCGCGCGCTCCTGAAGGTCGTTCAGTAGCAGGCGGTCCTCCGTCCCGGTGAGGAGCGATGACTTCCACTGCTCGGCGAGCCAGGAATGAAGATCGAGGATCTGCGGTGCAGGCCAGGCGACTGCGCCTTCCGCCTGCATCCTCTCCGCGTAAAGGCGGTGCAGTGCGCGCGCAGCGCGCGCGTTTCCGGTCAGGATAATGCCGCCCCGGCCCAACAGCTCGCGCATACCGATCGGCAGTCCCGTTCCGCGTCGCATCACGTCCCGATAGTAAGTGTAATGGCGGTGGTGGCTCCGGGATATTGCGGAAATGGACTAGACTGCAGAAGGTGCAGCGGCTTATCGCCAACCTGCTGATGTATTGGATGCTGCTGCTGGTTCCGGGCGCGACCGCGCTTGAGCTGGCGCAGCCGCAATTGCTGCTGCCCGCCTGCTGCCGGGTGCACGGCGCACATCAGTGCATGTTGCACCGGCAATCCGGCAACGTTCCTGCGTGGCGCGGAGCCGGCTGCCCATTTGCAAACCTGTCGCACGCCGCCATTCTGCTGGCACCGTATCTGCCGGCGATGCAGCCGGGACTTGCCTGTGCTTTGCGGACATTGAAGACATCGTCCGGAGAGCATGCTGTGTTATCGGCATTTCTCGCCGGTCTCCCGGCATCGCGCGCGCCTCCTTCCATCGCCTGACATCCCTTCTGCGTGGGTCCGAACGCTGCTCGCATCGCAGGAGCGGCATACTCCCGCGCACTTCAAGCAACGGAATGCATGAAGGAGACAGGCTGTGTTCGAAAGAGGAGCAGGGCGGGTTGCGCTTGCTGTGATGCCGTTGTGCGCCATGTTGTGTGTCGTACAGAGCGCCGGCGCGACAGTGCTGGCGACGGTGCGCGGAATCGTGCATGATCCATCGCATCGGCCCATCGCTGGTGCTCACATTGGAATCGCGGCAGTGACATCTCAATACCGGGCGCAACTTCAAAGTGACGCAGCCGGCGAATTCGAGGTCAACTCACTACCGCTGGGCGAATACCGGCTTACTGTAACGGCGCCGGGATTTGCCGCTGAGCAGCAGCAACTGCTCGTACATAGCGGAACTGCGCCGGTGCTGCACTTTGAGCTTGTGCCGTCCGGCCCGCATGAGACCGTGCGTGTGACCGACGAGGCGGCTCCGCTGCAGACCGCGACTCCGGCGACAGAGACAACCATCGCTCGGCAGCAGATTGAAAGCTACGCCGGCATGGATCAGAGCAACAGCCTGCGGGTTATCACGCAGTTCGTGCCGGGCTCCTATATGGTGCACGATCAGCTTCACGTACGCGGCGGCCACCAGGTGACGTGGGCGATCGATGGAGTGCCGTTACCCAACACGAACATCGCGACCAATGTCGGCCCGCAGTTCGATCCGAAGGACATGGACTATCTGGAGGCGAGCACAAGCGGCTACAGCGCCGACTACGGCGATCGCACCTATGGCGTCTTCAACGTGGCTACACGCACTGGCTTTGAACGTGATCGGCAGGGGGAGCTGGTGGCCAGCTACGGCACTTACAACGCGACCAACGACCAGATCAGCTTTGGCAATCATTCGGAGCGGTTTGCGTGGTATGCGAGCGGCAACGGCAATCGTACGGATTACGCGCTGGCTCCGCCGACATTCAAGAACCTGCACAACATGGGCAGCGGGGGCGGAGGTTTCACTTCGCTGATCTTCAATAAAACGCCACAAGACCAGTTTCGTTTGGATGGCGGCTTTCGTGGCGACTTCTACCAGGTCCCGAACGATCCCGATCAGCAGGCAGCGGGCGTTCGTGATCGCGATCGCGAGCAGGATGGATTTCTGATCAGCTCCTGGACGCATTCCTTCGGGCCGGGCACGCTGCTGACCATCTCACCGTTTTTCCATGCCAATCGCGCAGCGTATGTGGGCGGCGTGACCGATCCGCTGAGCACAACAGACGATCGCGTCTCGTACTACGAGGGCGGCCAAGCGGTGTTTTCGCAGGTGAAGGGGTCGAGCAACTTTCGCGCCGGCGTGTATGCCTTCGGCCAGCAGGACACCCGCTACTTTGCAGTCACATCGACCGACGCCAGCCTGACGCCATTCCGGCAGACCATCACCCCGCATGGGCAGGTGGACGCTGCATTCATCGATGAGCAGTGGAAGGTGACGCCCTGGTGGGTGATGAACGGCGGCCTGCGCCTCAGTTACTTCGACGGAAGTTTCAGCGAGCATGCATGGGACCCGCGCGTGGGGACGGCCATCACGGTGCCGAGGCTTGGCTGGGTGCTGCGCGGTTCCTACTCGCGCTTCTACCAGGCGCCGCCGCTCGATACGGTGACAGGGCCGGTGCTGGAGTTTGCGCAGACGCAGGACCTCGGTTTTCTGCCGCTGCACGGCGAGCGGGATGAACAGTACGACGTGGGGCTGGTGATCCCGTTCCGCGGGTGGACTGCATCGTTCGATAATTTTCAAACCAGAGCGAAGAACTTCTTCGATCACGATGCAATCGGCAACTCCAACCTGTTCTTCCCGCTCACTATCGATCGCGCGCGCATCCGGGGCTGGGAGGCGAACGTCCGTTCGCCGGAGCTGATCCGCCACGCGCATGCGCACCTCATCTATTCGAACCAGCAGGCCGCGGGCTTTGGAGCCGTGACGGGCGGGCTCACGGACTTCTCGCCGCCGGAAGAGGGTTTCTATCTGGATCATGACGAGCGCAACTCTCTGACCGCCGGTTTCGACGGCGCGTTGCCGTGGCGAACGACGGCAGCCTTTGATTTCGTGTATGGCTCGGGATTTCTGAACGGCGATGGCCCGGCGCATCTGCCGAGTTACCGCACCTTTGATCTTTCGCTGAACAAGGAGATCGGCGAGCGCTGGACGATTCGCGCCATAGGCACCAATATCACGAACAAGCGCTACCAGGTGGACCTGAGCAACACCTTTGGCGGCAGCCACGTGGGCGACCCGCGGATGCTCTCGCTGGAAGCGCGCTACCGATTCAAATTTTAGCGAAGTGGCACAATCAAAGAAGGAGACAAGATGAGACGAGTTGTGTGGAGCCTCCTGTGCGGGCTGGCGCTGGTGCTGCCGGTGGCGGGCTGTCATAGCAATTCGGGGCCGCAGACCGCGACGCCGAGCGGGCCGGTGAAGCAGTATGCGGTGAAGGGAATCATTGTCGGGACCGATCCGGCGCATGGCGAGGTGACGGTGGATTCGGAGCCGATTCCCGGATTCATGGAAGCTATGACCATGCCCTACAAGGTGAAGGATGCGAATGTGCTCCAGGACCTGCATCCAGGCGATCACCTGACCGGCGTTCTGCTGGTGGGCGATGACAACACCCTGCTTGATCAGATCGTGATCACGGCGCAGGCGCAGCCGGACTACAAGCCACAGGCGCAGTATCATGTTCCCGCGCCCGGCGATGCCGTGCCGGATTTTCACCTGGTCAACCAGAGCGGGCATCCACTCAGCTTTCGTCAATTTCGGGGGAAGGCGTTGCTCGTCACCTTCATCTACACACGGTGTCCGCTTTCGGACTACTGCCCGCGCATGAGCCGCAACTTCGCCACGATCGACAAGAGCCTGCAGGCTGATCCTGCAATGTATAAGAAGACACACCTGCTGAGCATCAGCTTCGATCCGGCGTACGATTCGCCGGCGGTGCTGCGCAGCTATGGCGAGGCGTATACCGGCAACTACACGAAGGAGAAGTTTGGACACTGGGATTTCGCGGCGCCCTCGAAAGCGGATCTGCCGAAGCTGCTGCAGTTCTTCGACGTGGGCGCGACGCCGGGGGAGAATCACACCATCACGCATTCGCTTTCGACTGTGGTCATTGCGCCGGATGGAACGGTGGCGCAGTGGTATCCCACGAACGACTGGAAGCCGGAGGATGTTTTGAACGAACTGAAGAAGGTGGCCGGGGGTGCGAAGGCGTGATTCTCGTTCTGATGGGAGTGACGGCGAGCGGGAAGACGACGATCGGCACCAGGCTGGCTGCGGCCGAGCATTGGGAGTACGCCGAAGGTGACGATTACCACTCGGCGGCGAACAAGGCGAAGATGCATGCCGGCATCCCGCTGACCGATGAGGACCGGGCGCCATGGCTGGCCAGCCTGCATGAGGTTCTGCTGGGCTGGTACCGGAGCGGGACCAGCGGCGTTCTGGCATGCTCGGCGCTGAAACAGACGTATCGCGATGAACTGTCGGCAGGGATTCCCGGCACGGTGCTGCATTTTGTGCTGCTCGAGGTGCCTCGCGAGGTTCTGGAGGAGCGGTTGGCCGCGCGGAAGAATCACTACATGAGCCCGGCTCTGCTGGACAGCCAGATCGCGACGCTCGAGACGCCGCGGGACGCGATCCATATCGCCGCGGACCAGGCGCCGGATGAGGCTGTGCGGAAGATTATGGATGCGGTCCGCGCTGCGGAATCGCATCCTTAGCCGCCGCCGGTTCATCTATCCTGAAGATCTATATGGCTAAACTCGCGATGGTTTTCGGTGTCCTGATCGCGCTGGTCGGTGTTTTCGGCTACGTGGAGACGCACTTCTGGCACGCATTCATCCCGGTCGTGCTCGGCATTCTGCTGGTGGTGCTTGGGGCCATCGCAAATACGGAGGACCAGAAGCGGCGCATGCTGGGGATGCACATCGCCGTCACCATTGGGTTGCTGGGTTTTCTGGGTACCATTCCCGGGCTGATCGCAATGGGCGGCTATTTCAGCGGACATCGCCAGGATGCGGTTGCGGGCATCGCGGTCGGGCACCGGATGGCAGCTGAGGTGCAGTCGGCAACCAGCATTCTCTGTCTGATTTTTGTGCTGCTGTGCGTGCGCTCCTTCATCGCAGCGCGACGTGCGCGGGCTTAGGCGCTGCGATGCAAAGCATGCGGCATGGCGGCGGGATCTCCGGCAAAGCGGAGCGCACTACTTCGACGCGCAACGCAAATCGCGCCAGAGACACCGGCGCGGCGCCCGCGAAGCCGAAGCTGACTGAGGCATGGCCGCAGGTGTGGCAGCTTATCCGCCCGCGGCGTTGGCTGCTGGCGCTGGGCTTCGTGCTGATGATCATCAACCGCGTGTGTGGCCTGGTGCTGCCGTACTCATCGAAGCCGTTCGTGGATGGCGTGCTCTCCAAGCGGCACGCGCATATGCTGCTGCCCATCATCGGCTTCGTGCTGACGGCCACGGTGATCCAGGCCACCACCTCATTTGCGCTGACGCAACTGCTCTCGAAGGCCGCGCAGCGCATGATCGCCGACCTGCGCCGGCAGGTGCAGGCGCACATCGGGCGGCTCTCGGTCAGCTTCTATGACGCGAACCGGGCGGGCAACCTGGTCTCGCGCATCATGAGCGACGTTGAGGGTGTGCGCAACCTGATCGGCACCGGGCTGGTGGATTTCGTCGGCGGTATCATCACCGCTCTCATTGCGTTTGTTGTGCTGATGAGGATCAGCGTCACGATCACGCTCATCATCTTTGTGGTCATACTTCTGTTCGCTACGCTGCTGCAGAAGAGTCTGCGTACGATGCGGCCGATCTTTCGCGAGCGCGGCAGGATCAACGCCGAGGTCACCGGGCGGCTTACCGAGTCGCTGGGCGGCGTACGGGTGGTTAAGGGCTATCATGCTGAGGCCCGCGAGGCGGGTGTCTTTTCCGGCGGCGTGCAGATGCTGCTGGACAACGTGATGAAGTCACTCACCATGACTTCTGTTCTCTCGATGGCCTCGACCGTGGTGGTGGGCCTGATGGGCTCGCTGGTCATGTTCCTGGGCGGACGCCAGGCGCTGGCCAACAAGATCACCACGGGCGGTTACGTCGAATACACGATGTTTCTGGCCTTCATGGTTGCTCCTATCTTCCAGGTGGTAAACGTGGGCACGCAACTTACCGAGGCGATCGCAGGCCTGGACCGCACGGGCGAGATTTTGAGCGAGCGGCAAGAGTATGACGAGCCGGGGCGTGTGATCGACCTGCCTCCTGTTGTTGGCGACCTGCGGTTCAACGAGGTCCGCTTCGCCTACGACCCGGACAAGCCGGTGTTGCATGGCATCTCGTTCCATGCCGAGCCGGGCACGGTAACGGCGTTGGTCGGTTCCTCTGGCTCAGGCAAGTCGACGATCATCAGCCTCATCTGCGCCTTTCACCGGCCGGATGCGGGCGCGATCCTGGTGGATGGCGTCGATCTCTCAACTGTGAAGCTGGACACCTATCGCAGCCAGCTTGGGGTGGTGCTGCAGGAGTCGTTTCTTTTCGACGGGACGATCCGGGAGAATGTGATGTTCTCGCGGCCCCCTGCGACAGAAGAGCAGTTTCTGCATGCATGCGCAGTTGCGCGCGTTGATGAGTTTGCCGAGCGCTTCCCGGACCGCTACGAGACAATCGTAGGCGAGCGCGGCGTGAAGCTCTCAGGCGGCCAGCGCCAGCGGCTTTCGATTGCACGCGCGATTCTGGCCGAGCCGCGCATCCTGATCCTGGACGAGGCGACCTCCTCGCTCGATTCCGAGAGCGAGGCGATGATCCAGCACGGACTCAGTTTCCTGATGCAGGGGCGCACGACGTTCGTGATCGCGCATCGGCTTTCGACCATTCGCCGCGCCGATCAGATACTGGTGGTCGAAGCGGGGAAGATCGTGGAGCACGGCACGCACGAGACGCTGTACGCGCTTGGAGGCCGCTACTACGACCTGTACACGCGTCAGCATGGGCTGGACGCGAACCGCTTCCTGGCGCCGGGTGAGGGCGACACGGTGATGGAACCGGTCTGAGAGGCCCCTCCTCCACCCCCGCTTTGAGAATCGCGATAGTGGATTGGCTCCACAGGGGTTACGAGACAGCAGGCGGCTCAAGTGGTGGTCCAAGGAATTAACCCCTAAAACATCTACAAACAAAGGACTTAGCAACAGAAAAAGCCGCGTTTGATTCACCGCGGCTCTTATATCTCATTTCCAGAGTGGCAAAATGCACCGATGTAATTGGCAAATTGTTGACTCTGGGCGGCAGGGCGGCTCCATTTCGGGAATCGTACCGCCCGGTGCGAAAAGTGCGGAACACAATCGTTTGTTCGGAAATGATGGATATCACGGGATAGAGACGCGGCTGCCTAGCCGATAATCCTCTACAAAATCGTTCTTGTAATTTGGGAGGAGATGCGAAATGATGCCTCTGTAAGTTGGTGTCTCCTGAAAACACCTACGGCGCTCCTCATATTGGGAGCGCCATTTTTGTTGCGGTCTGGTTCCATCCAGGGATGGAGAGCAAAACCATTCCCCAGGCCGAAGACACCAACCGCTGCAGCCCATAGTCTGGATTGCGTAAGTCTCCTGAACCCCCTTCGGCGCTCCCTACATGCGGAGCGCTTTTCCTTGGCTCGGGGAAGACGTTAGTCGCGGTGGGAGATCGCTTTGATCTGCGGGACAATGCCGGACTGGCGGCCGTTAGAAATGGGAACGATTTTGGCTTTAGGGGAGCGGGGCTTGCTCTCACGGGTACCCCAGTAGTTTGCGATGGAATAGCTGTGCACATCCGGGAAGGTGCGGTCCAGGCTGGATCCCAGACCGAGACCAGCGAGCAGGCCGCAGAGGCCGCCGATGATGAGAATCACGCCCTGGACTATGCCGGAACTCAATGAATGCTGCAGGTGGCCATGCTCGATCCAGCGCAGCAGGTGCTGCTCTGCGGAAATGCTGATTCCACCGCATACGACGAACCCAAGCGGCGCCAGCATAAGCCGGTAGCGCCAGGGATGCAGGGAACGTACGAAGGTCCCGGCAAAGCCCGCGATGATGAACGCGACGACGCCACTAAACAGGATGGCGGCGTTCAGCAAAAAAACTGAAGGCACGGCAAAATTCCTCATCAGCCCCGGGGGACAAGGACATCTAGCAGATTACGGCTTCTTTCGTAATGCTTCAACCCCGGGGAGCGCTTTGCCCTCAAGGAATTCGAGGGAAGCACCGCCTCCTGTGGATATATGGGTAATACGATCAGCCACCCCCGCTTGTTTGATGGCAGAAACAGAATCCCCGCCGCCTACGATAGAGACTGCGTCCCGGTTGCCTGCGACCAGCTCTGCAATAGCGACGGTGCCGTGAGCAAATGTCGGCATTTCGAAGACGCCCATCGGCCCGTTCCATACGATGGTGCCCGCTTCGGCAATCTCCCCGGCGAAGAGATCCACCGTTTTGGGGCCGATGTCGAGGCCCATCCATTCCGCGGGAAAGGGCTCGTCGCCTTCTACGGTTTTGGTCTTGGCGTCCGGGGCAAACCGGTTTGCGAGCACATGATCGACCGGCAGAAGGAAGCGGACGCCGCGGCTCTTCGCGGTGGCCATGGCCTTGCGTGCGAGCTCGAGCTTGTCGAGTTCAACGAGCGACTTGCCGACTTCAAGACCCTGGGCCTTGAGGAAGGTGTAAGCCATACCCCCGCCGACGAGGATGGCGTCAACCTTAGTCAGCAGGTTCTCGATGACCTCAATCTTGTCTGAAACTTTTGCGCCGCCGAGGATGGCGATAAAGGGCTTTGCCGGATTGGTGAGGGCCTTACCCATGTAGTTGAGCTCTTTTTCCATGAGCAGCCCGGCAACGGCGTGCTGGACGAAGTGGGTGACGCCTTCTGTCGAAGCATGGGCGCGATGCGCGGAGCCGAAGGCGTCGTTCACATAGACCTGGCAGAGGCCGGCCAGCTTCTTTGCGAATGCGGGATCGTTGGCTTCCTCTTCGGGGTGGAAGCGCAGATTCTCAAGCAGGAGCACTTTGCCGTCTTCAAGCTTGTTCGCGAGCTCGCGAGCGAGATCGCCAACGCAGTCCGGCGCGAAGGCGACATTCACCTGCTCACCGATGCTGTGATCGAGCATCACGCGAAGCCGGTCCACGATGGGCCGCAGGCTGTATTTGGGATTCGGTTTGCCCTTGGGGCGGCCCAGGTGCGAGCAGAGGATAACCTTGCCGCGGTGACGAAGCACGAACTCGATGGTGGGCAGCGTTTCGCGGATGCGGGTGTCGTCGAGGATTTCGGTGCCGTCCTCGGAGAGCGGCACGTTGAAATCGACCCGGACGAGGACATGCTGGTGCTGCAACTGGTTGGTGCCGTCGGCGAGGCTGCGAATGGAGGGAATGGGCATGGTAGCAGGTTAACTTTCTGCGCGATCGAGAATGGCTTCGACCTCGATTTCGATGCGCCATGAGGGATTGAGAAGTGCGGCGACCACAACCATGGTCGCAGCGGGCCGGACGTTGGCGAAGAGCTCGCCATGGACCTTGCCCACGATCTCCCAGTCTGCGGCGTGGGTCAGGTACATGCGGGTACGCACGACATCGCGGAGCGTGGCGCCAGCTCCATGCAGCGCCTGCTCAATGATGCTGAAGACTTGGCGGGTCTGTTCCTCGACGGAGGCCTGATCTGCACCGACCGGGCCAGTGCCGGAGACGTGCACGGAGTTTCCCATGCGAACCGCGCGCGAGAAGCCGATGACCGGTTCGAAGGGAGAGCTGCCCGAGATGTTCTGTCGTGCCGGCATGGTATGTGCCAGGTGGTCCGCGGTCATTGAATCTTGCAGGGAAGCGGCGGCCCGGGATCACAGATGCTGATGTTTCGATATTGACCCATTGGGACAGCCGAGCGCCCATCGCGGGCGCTCACTGTCTGGACGCGACTGCGCCTGAGCTTACAGCCCCTTCTTTTCGAGGAAGAGGATCAGGTCGCGGACCCGGTTGGAGTAGCCCCACTCATTGTCGTACCAGGAGATCACCTTCACCATGTTGCCGATCACCTTGGTGAGTGGCGCGTCGATGATGGAGGAAAGGGGGTTTCCCTTGTAGTCGGCCGAGACGAGCTCGTGCTCCTCGACGCCGAGGATGCCCTTGAGAGGACCTGCGGCGTGCTTTTTGAGCGCGTCATTCACGGACTGGACAGTGACCGGCTTCTCCACCGTAACGGTGAGATCGACGACCGAAACGACGGGGGTGGGAACGCGCAGCGAGAATCCGTCGAGCTTGCCTTTGAGCTGCGGAAGCACCAGATGCAGTGCCTTGGCGGCGCCGGTTGAGGTTGGGATGATCGACAGGGCGGCGGCACGAGCGCGGCGGAGATCTTTATGCGGGAAGTCGAGCGTCACCTGATCGTTGGTGTAGCTGTGGATGGTATTCATCAGCCCCTGAATGATCCCGAATTCCTCATCCAGTACTTTCGCTAATGGCGCCAGGCAGTTGGTAGTGCAGGATGCATTTGAAATAACGTGGTGCGCTTTGGGATCGTACTTGCCCTCGTTCACCCCAAGCACGACGGTGAGGTCGTCGTTGGTGGCCGGGGCGGATATGATGACCTTCTTGACCGTGCCCTGCAGGTGGGCTTTGGCCTTGGTGGCGTCGGTGAAGTGCCCGGTGGATTCCACGACGACCTGTGCGCCGACGGAGGACCAGTCGAGCTTGGCGGGATCGCGCTCGGCGAACACCTTGATCTTCTTGCCATCGACCGCGATGTAGTCTTCGCCGGCGGTGATGTCATGCGGCAGGTTTCCGAGGATGGAATCGTACTTGAGCAGGTGCGCGAGGGTCGCGGGCGAGGTGAGGTCGTTGACAGCAACGAATTCGAGTTGGGGATTGCCGAGCGAAGCGCGAAAAACGTTACGGCCGATACGGCCGAAGCCGTTGATGCCTACCTTCACAGCCATCTAAATAAAGTCTCCTCAAGAGTGGGGATGGGAAGTGTCGCGAAGCCGACCCAAATGCCGACGATACTGCGAGATGTTCACGGTTTCCATTTCGATGCTAGCACTTCATCCGCAACCGGGCAGCGTGGTTGCACAGTTATTGCGACAGCCGCGGGACCTGTGTACGATTCACGCAGAGCATTTCTCCCGCTGCTGTGTTGTATCCGAGGTCTGTTCTGTGCAGCTTCATTTGACGGAACAGCTGCACGAAGATCCGTTCCATCCTATACACGTACAGGAGAAAGGCCCCAGGCCGATAGACCAATGAGACGACGCTCCAAACGCGCCCCCAACCTGTCTGAGCAAACCGGAAAAATTGGGCAGGAACTTCCTGTGAACCAGCCTGCACCTCTGCAGCCCAACTACGCGAGCGGTGAGTATCCGGCTGCTGCTACGCGGCCGCCAGCGAAATCCGACGCGAAGCCGGCTGGACGGATAAAGGAGGTGCCCGTGGTGGGCGCCGATCTGGACGATGTAGCACGCGAGAGCGATGCTGCAGCCGATGGTGGCGCCGGATCGGATGAGGGATCGGCTGCGCCGGTACCGGAAGGAAAATTGATTGTCGAGACGCAGCCGGAATCGCCTTCGGCGCCGCCGGAGACGCCCAACGCTGCGCGGCCTGCGCGCGGCTTCGTAGTGCTGACAATCGGACTGCCGGGCTCCGGCAAGACGACATGGTTCAAGCGGCGTGGCGTGACGCCGATGTCGAGCGATCTGCTGCGGACCATCCTCTTTGACGACATTACGGAGCAGCGTTATCAGGGCCTTGTGTTCTCCACATTGCGTTCCCTCTTGCGCGCACGTCTGATCGCGAAGATGCCGTGGAATTACGTGGATGCGACGAACCTGTCGCCGCATGAGCGGCGGCAGTGGATCAAGATGGCGAAGAGCTTCGGCTATGAGGTCCAGGCGGTCTTCTTCGATGTGCCGTTCGAGGTCTGCATGGAGCGGAACCGGCGGCGGGAGCGCACGGTGAGCGACGAGACGATGCAGAAGATGGCGGAGCGCCTGCGTCCGCCCAGTTTCAAAGAAGGCTTTTCGAAGATCACGGTGGTCCGCGTCAAGGGTCAGCCCGCGCCGACGCCGGAGAGCGCGATGAGCGCGCCGGTTCCAGCCGATGTGCTGGACGACAGCGATGATGCACTGGACGACAATATCGACGGAGACGACGAGGGCATGGAGTAGCTGCGCGGCATTGTGAAATGAGCGAGGCCGGGATTATTCCCGGCCTTTGTACTTCGGGAGGCCAAGGGATGAAGGCGCCGGCGGCAATCGAATTCCGCAACGTGACGTATCGCCTTCCGGACGGACGCGCGCTGCTCGAGGATGTGACGCTGCAGGTGGCGGCGGGTACCACGGTTGCGCTGCTGGGGAAGAGCGGGTCGGGCAAGACGACGCTGCTGCGGGCCGTGAACCGGATGCACAGCATCAGCAGCGGCGAGGTGCTTGTGCGCGGACGCTCCGTGGCAAAGCAGGATCCGATTGCGCTGCGGCGCTCGATTGGCTATGTGATCCAGGAGACCGGGCTGTTCCCGCACTTCAATGTGGAACGGAATGTAGGGCTGGTGCTGGAGATTGAAGGTCGCCCGAGAGCTGCAATCCGGGAACGAGCACACACGCTGCTCGAAATGGTTGGCTTGCATGCGGGGGAGTTCGCGGAGCGAATGCCGCATGAACTATCCGGAGGACAGCGGCAACGGGTGGGACTGGCGCGGGCTCTGGCCGCAGGGCAGGACATCCTGCTGATGGACGAGCCATTCGGCGCGCTGGATCCTTTGACGCGGGCTGAGATGCAGGATGTACTGCGTGGCCTGACAACGCGGGCGCTGGGGAGCGGAACGCGCACGACCGTGCTGCTGGTGACGCACGACCTGGATGAAGCGCTCTATCTGGCCGAGCGAATTGTGCTGATCGATGAGGGGCACATAGCGGCGAATCTGCCGGGGGGCGAGTTTCTCTCCTCCACACTGCCCGCGGTGCAGGCGTATGTGCGGGCGGTGCATCGCGGGGCGGAGGCGCACCGGTGAGCGTTACGGGCGGATTTATTGAGCAGCATTGGAATGAGATCACGACGCTGACGCTCGAGCATCTGTGGCTGACCGGTATCGCGATGTTCTTTGCCACAGTGATTTCGGTGCCGCTGGGGATCCTGCTGGCGCGGAGGCGCGGGCTGGCGCGGCCAGTGCTGGGCGTGGTGAACACACTGCAGACAATCCCAAGCCTGGCGATGTTCGGTTTTCTGCTGCCGCTGCCGTTTATCGGAGAGCGCGCGGCGCGCATCGCGATTGTGGCGCTGGTGGCATACGCGCTGCTGCCGATCGTTCGCAACACGTATGCAGGCATCAGCGGCGTGGACGCGACTGTGATGGATGTCGCCCACGCTGTTGGGATGACGGGCTGGCAGCGATTGCGGAAGGTGGAGCTGCCGCTGGCGATGCCGTTCATCCTGGCAGGGCTGCGCACCGCTACGGTGATGTGCGTGGGCATCGCAACGATTGCGGCGGCTGTGGGCGCTGGAGGGCTGGGCGAGTTCATCTTCCGCGGCGTTGCGTCGGTAGACAACCGGCTGGTGCTGGCGGGGGCGGTCCCGGCGGCGCTGCTGGCGCTGGTTGCGGATGGGTTGCTGGGATTGCTGGAATGGAAGCTGCGCACACCGGGCGCAGGACGGCCGTGAATCGCAGAGTATTTTGCGTCTCGCTTGGCGCCGCGGGGATGGCATGTGCCGTGGGCTGCGCGCCGCCACGACCGGACCGGCCGGTGATTGGCGCAAAGAACTTTACCGAGCAGGTGGTGTTGGGCGAGCTGCTGGCGCAGCATATCGAGGCGCGGACCGGGTTGAAAGTGGACCGGCGCTTTTATCTCGCAGGCAGTTACATTTGTCAGCAGGCGCTGGAGGCTGGGCGCATCGACGGGTATGTGGAGTACACGGGCACCGCGCTCACCGCAATCCTGAAGCAGCCGGTGGACAAGGTCCGCGCGCGGGTGCTGGCGACGGTGCAGCGGCTGTACCGGCAGCGGTATGGCATCGATGCGGGGGATTCGCTGGGCTTCGAGAATACGTTTGCGATGATCGTGCGCGGCGACGATGCGAAGCGGCTGCAGGTTGCGACGTTGAGCCAGGCTGCCGCGGTGGCGCCGCAATGGAAGCTCGGCGTGGGGTATGAATTTGAAGAGCGGCCGGATGGCTTGCGCGGATTGGAAGCGGCGTACGGATTGAAATTCGCGGGTTCGCCGCGCACCATGGACCTGGGGCTGCTCTATCGCGCAATCCAGCAGCGGCAGGTGGACATCATTGCCGGCAACTCGACCGATGGGCCGATCCGCGCGCTGGGGCTGACGGTACTGGCGGATGACCGGCACTACTTTCCGCCCTATGACGCCGTCCCGCTGTTTCGCGACGAAGCGTATCGCCGCTGGCCAAAGATGCGCGCCGCGGTACCGGAGCTTGCCGGAAAGATCAGCGCGGAGGAGATGCAGGCGATGAACGAGGCGGTCGATGGACAGCATCGCGATCCTGCCGACGTGGTGAGGGAGTTTCGCGCGCAGAAAGGGTTGTAACTGACATGGCGACGACAGGGGCACAAATTCCGGAACCTTGGCTGCGCGGCACGCTGGCCGACGTCCCGGCGGTGATCCGGGCGGTGCTTCATGCGCTGGAACTGGCGCGCGAAGATGCGGAGCGGTGGTGCGGGGAACTGACCGGGCTCGAACTGAACATGCGGCCGATGGGTTTGCCGCCGGTTGCGTTTCATCTGCGGCATATCAGCGGCAGCGTGGATCGCCTGCTGACCTATGCCGAGGGACGCGAGTTAAGCGAAGCGCAAGTGGCGGAGTTGAAGCGGGAGGCGGAGCCGGCGGGCGCGCTCCCCAGAACCCTGCTTCTGGAGTTTGGAGAATCCATGGAGCGAGCTGCTGAGCGCATCCGCGCGTTTGCCGGAGCGAATCTGGAGACGCCGCGCTTTGTCGGACGGAAGCGGCTGCCTACGAGTGTCGGCGGCCTGCTGGTACACATTGCCGATCACACGCAGCGGCATACCGGACAGATGGTGACGACGGCGAAATTGGTGCGGGCTTCGCTCGAGAAAAGCTAGATTCATAGAGCGGCGCGTTGCGCCGATATCGAACGGAAGGTAGAGCACGTCCCTTCGACAGGCTCAGGGCAGGCTGTTCACTCCACGTTGGGTTTCGTTCAGGATGACAAGTCCAGACGTGGTGAGACTGTCTACTTTCCCCGAGTCCCAGTGAAGAGGTGGCCCATGCGCGCTTGCTTGGTTTCGAGATAGCGTTCGGCGATTGGCGACGCGGGGGGAACTTCGGCGGAGATGCGCTCCACTACGCGGATGCCTTGCTCTTCCAGCGCGGCGATCTTCTCAGGGTTGTTGGTCATGAGCCGCACGGCGTGCACGTTCAACAGCTTGAGCGCTTTTGCGGGAACTTCGAAGATGCGGCAATCGGCCTTGTAGCCAAGCTCGAGATTCGCCTGGATGGTATCGAGGCCTTTGTCCTGCAACTCGTAAGCGCGGAGTTTGGCCATCAGTCCGATGCCGCGGCCTTCCTGCTGCTCGTAGATGAGGATGCCGGCGCCTTCGTCGACAATGCACTGCATCGCGAGCTCGAACTGCTGGCGACAGTCGCAGCGCAGGGAACCAAAGACATCTCCCGTGAGGCACTGCGAGTGAATGCGGACAAGGGGAGGTGCGGCGTGGATGTCGCCGTGCACCAGGGCGACGCAGCCTTCGACGCGGCGGACGGGCGGCGGATCGTCGGGTCGGCAGGGCTCCGGTTCTGTGATGACGCCTTCGAAGCCGTGAACGCGGAAATGTCCCCAGCGGGAGGGGAAGTCGGCCTCCGCTATCTTGCTGACCGTGATGGAGGACATGCGTAGATTATAGTTCGAGGGCCCGAGATCACTTGAGCAATCCACTTCTGCATATGTACGACCCGAAGCTGGTCTGGATTTCGCTGCTGATCAAGCTGGGCATCGCCGCGGCGATATCCAGCGCGCTGGCGCGGTCGCGAGTCTTCAAGCGGCTGCTGTTCTCGGAAGATCGCAGCGCAGGCGAAACCATCGGCTTGCTGGCGTTCATCTGCATCCCGCTGACGCTTGGCGTGTGGGCGCGCGTCACGGTGCCAAACTTTCTGGCGGCCGACAACGGATTTGAGACCACGATCATCCTGGGCGTGCTGCTGGGACCGTGGTGGGCTGCCGTTGGCGGCACGGTGCTGGCGATTCCCGCCATGATGCACGGCGAGTTCCTTACGCTGCCATTCAACTTATGCGTCGCGCTGGTTGCCGGGATCTATGGGCGGCTGGTGGAACCGGAAGACGTCTGGTCGTTCTCTCCGTTTATCGATCTGAGCATCTACCGCTGGGTGCGGCGCAACCTGCGGCGGCCCCGCCTGGACCGGCAGATCCTGTTGTTGGCACTGATCGTGGTGATGCAGATGATTCGGATGGAGGTGGCGAAGCTGTATCCGCATCTTCTGTTCGTGCTGAATACGCGAAGCTGGGTGGTGCGGCTCGCGATCTATGCGTGTCCTGCGGTGGTGGTGGGGATTCCGCTGAAGATATGGAACGCCATCCAGACCGAACAGAAGCTGGAGGAACAGAAGCGGCTGGTGCTGGAGGCGCGGCTGGACGCGCTGCAGCGGCAGATCAATCCGCATTTTTTGTTTAATACGCTGAACTCGATTGGCTCGCTTGTGCGGTTTCATCCGGAACTGGCGCGGGAGATGATTGTGCGGCTGGCGAACATCCTGCGCGCACTGCTGCGCGATCATGACAGCTTTGTGCCGTTTCGCGATGAGCTTGCCTTTACCGACGACTATCTCGGCATCGAGGTGGTGCGCTTTGGCGCGGACAAGCTGCGCGTGGAGCGGGAGATCGAACCGGAGACGCTGGAAGTGATGGTACCGAGCATGGTGCTGCAGCCGCTGATTGAAAACAGCATCAAGCATGGACTGGAACCACGCCTGGAAGGCGGTACGGTGACGCTGCGCAGCCGCGTACAGGGGGGCAGGCTGGTGGTGGATGTGGAAGATGACGGCGTCGGCATCATGCCCGGGCGGGCCGCTGCCGTCGGGGCCGTGACTGCGCAGAGCCATTCGGGCAATGGGATCGGGATGAAGAACGTACGCGAGCGGCTGGAAGTGCTCTATGGCGGCGAGGCGCGATTTGAAGTGGAAAGTCGGCCGGGACGCGGCACGCGGGTCACGCTGGAGATGCCGATGCTTTCAATATCACAAGGTTCTGTTTAATGCAATCAATTACTTACATTGATTTTATTGCTGTGGTAGCATTGATGGTAGCAAAACAATGAGGCTTGGCTACCATGAATTTGCTATTCCAGCGAAGACGGAAACATCGATCATATGCGGGCGCAGCGGCGAAGACGCCCTCCGTCCGCATCAAGCGCAAAGTTAAGCTGGACGGAAAGTGGACGTTCGCGACAATTGCGAAAAAAGGGGATCGTCATCTCTGGGATTCTGTTCTCGTGGATGGCCAACCGCAGAAGGTGCAGGGTGGATCGTTCTTCCTCGAATGGGTGCGCGACGGAAAGAAGATTCAGAAGTCCATCAGCACCCTCGATCCAGTTGCCGCGCTCGACGCGAAGGCAGCACAGGAAGCCACACTCGCTCTTCAAGTACAAGGACTCGCCGCTGAGGACACCGTCATTCCTGCGATGGGCGGGGAACGATCCCTCCGGGAAACATTCAACGCCTATCTAGCGGAGCGACGGCACGCTCTCAGCGAACGTTCATTCAGCAAATACAAACGAAACCTGGAGCGATTCTTTCAGCAGACTAGCAAGCGATATGCTTCTCAGGTGACCCGCGAGGACATCATCGGTCATCTGCAATACCTGATAGAAGACTGTGATCTGGCAAACCAGACAGCCAAGTCGGACACCATTGTCGTATTGGCGGCGTGTCGATGGGGAGGAGCCAGCATCAAACTAGGCCGTCGCGACTGGCCCCGCATCCAGAAACGGGATGTCGAAGTCTACGACATCGAAGACCTTAAGACGTTCTTCACAAACTGCGATCAGCGCGAATTGGTCATCTTCAAGACGTTTTTGCTGACTGGCCTCCGGAAAGAGGAGGTCGAACATCTGACCTGGTCTGACGTTGATTTTCGCTTGAGCACGATCTCAGTGGCAGGGAAGACCGGACCTTTGAATGCCCAAGGCAAACCACTATGGAAGTTCAGACCTAAGACGCACGAAGAGCGGACAGTCCCCATTCCCTCGGAGTTGATAAATCTGCTGAAGGAGCATCGCCAGAGACAATCGAAGGGGACACTATTGGTCTTTCCTACGAAGACGGGGCGTCCTAACCGTCAATTCCTGCCCATGTGTAAGCGGATCGCATATGAAGCTCAACTGGACTGCGGGCAATGCACCGGCTGGTTACGTGGTACGACCAGAGCCACGGAGTCGCAGTGGACACAAATTCGCTGCTCAGACGGTCCCACGTGCGCAAACTGGTTCTTGCACAAGTTCAGGTCTACGTACATCACTGAAATGCTGCGCTCAGGTGTGGACATCCGTACAGTGCAGAATCTCGCTGGACATGAGTCCCTTACATCGACGATGAAATATTTGCGTCCATTGGAAGACGCGAGATTGACAACTCAGATAGAAAACAGCTCGCTCATCAACTTGTAGTCGCAGGTCGCTTGGAAAAGTTATGACCACACGCAGAAAGCAGATTAGGCAGGCAGGCGGGGATGATCACAACATCGCCTGGACGTTCGCTGAGCCACGGCAATATGAGCCGTCAGTAGATGTTCCGCCTCAATGGCTGCAGAAGTTCCGAGGCGAGCTTCGACACGACGGCATAAACGCCAAAGATGCACAGTCTCTGTTTGCAAATTCTAGTGCAGCGGAGTTGCTGATCACCTCACTCTATTATTGGGCAGATGCCCAAGCCAAGGGTTCACCGATGCATTCCTCTGAGGAGCGCAGGCTGAAGATCGAAGGTCGCTTGAGGCAGCGGCTCAAGAAGCAACGGAGCGACCTTCAGGAATTTCTCCAACAGTTGAAACAGTTTCAGCACGACCCTGCCGTAATAGCGCCCGAGTACAACAGGATGAGTGCCCTCCAGAACTACACTGCTCGCCTTGAAGATGCGCTAAGGGAGGCCAATGACCTCTGGAAATTCTTTGGTGGCAAGGAAGAGGGAGGAAGACCTCCCGAGCGCGATGATCATGCTGATCGTGGGATACTCGACCTACTTTGGGAGCTTGAAGTCTGTGACGCTGCGTGCCACAAGATTATGGGAGCTGCCTTATTGGCCTCCGGCCTCGCTAGACCGGACAGGCGTTGGTACGATTCGATCCGTGACAAGTACCGGATGAAAGCGTAACGCCAGACCATAGTTGCCCGAATCGCGCAAACCCCGCCCCAAAAAGGTGGGGTTTTGTCGTATGGAGAGATTTGTGGCCCGACTCTATGCTCATCTCATAACGATTTCAGGGAGGGGCATACGTTGTTCAACGGAAGCCACAGAATCAAAAAATGATCGTATCAACCATACTGGCCCAATTAGAAGCTGCGGCAGAATCCTTCGGACAGAGCGACTTGCTGGCAGAGATCGAGAGCAAGACGGCTGCTCTCACCATCACCGAGGTTGCGAGTCTCTTTCGTGTATCCGGCGAAACCATACGCCGGATGGTTGCGAAGCGTGCCATTCCGGCATTCCCAGTTGGCGGCAGCATCAGGTTTAGTCCTGCCTCACTCGGGTATTGGCTGCGGCAGCGTGATCCTGTTGCGGCTAAGGCAAGCAAAAGCCGGAACAGTTATCATACCGCCTAATCCAAACCAGAAGGAGATTCAACAATGCCTGCGCACGCTGTACCGAGATGTTTCCTTACTTAGCAGATACCAGCATTCGCTTACGCGTGATTTTCTGCCCGCTGGTTTATTTCTATCCTGACCTATTTCCTATGGATCGGAAAGTTGAGTATAGAAATTCTTGTATCTAGGGAGAGTGGATTTAATACACTTTTTTATCAATAACTTAGAAGATATTGGGATTCTATCCTGATCCCTCCGATCCATAGGAAACGGGTCGGGATTGAATTAGTCAGGAAAGATCCCAGAATTAAATCTTCCATAACTACAGAACGGAACGAACGTGAAGGTAATTGGAATTGGCAGCGCGTCGGAAGCGCGCAAAACGGCACCCCAAAGGATTGAGGTCGTGCAGGGGCGTATTACATGAGGGAGGCACAAGCGTTTGGCTCGCCAGCCCGAAGGTCGGCAAGAGCACCATCCTGCGGCAGCTAAGCGTGGATGTCGCTATTGGGCGTCCCTTCCTCGCGCGGCAGACACAACAGGGCAACGTTCTGCTGGTAGCGCTTGAGGATGACGAGCACAGCATGACTGCACATCTAGATAACATTCGGGACCATCAGGCTGGCGACTCCTTGTTCTATGTCACGAGACTCGAAGGTAAGGGCCGGCCGGTGGATGAGCTAGCAAGGGCATTGGAGCAGCGGCAATACACTCTCGTGATCTTAGACACCCTCGCACGGTTCGCAGGACTGGACGATCTGAATGACTATGCACAAATCGTACCGTTCATGGCTCAAGTGTCTGATCAGGCAAAGGCGAGCAAAGCACATATTGCGCTCGTTCATCACAGCCGTAAGCGACATGCTACGAAAGCATCCGACGTTGCACTAGGGAGCACTGCAATCGTGGGCGGCGTAGATGTGCCCATTCTTATGGACGTAGAAGGCAATGGCATGCGTTCAATCAGCAGCAGCGGTGGTCGATACACGCGGCCCCTGGAGAAAATCTTCCTTCGGTACGACCCTTGAGACCGGCCGCACTACTCTGGCAGACAGCCAAAGCGAGATCCGGGAGAAGGTGAAGCTGGCAGAGATAGAAGGCGCGAAAGAGACAGTCCGCGCTTTCATAGCTGTTAATCCTAATGCTGAGCAGCAGCAAGTCCTTAAGCTCCCTAAAAGGTTTGGGCGGAACTCAGCGACATTATCTGCTGCAGGAACTGCTTGAGAGCGGTGAACTTGAGCGCAGTGGAAGCGGCCGTAAGGGTGATCCGTATCGGTTTTCATTGAAGGCTGAGGAGATGCAGGGCTTACTTCAATAAAAAGCTACCGCCCCCAGCCTCACCAAGGCTGGCTCGAAAAGTAAGACACCGCGCCAAAATGCGAAATATACAGCATTTGAACGGGTTATATGCACTTCCAGCAGCATCGGGCAGAAGTTGTGGCTAGGTACAAACCCAGGAGTCTGAAAACCACTAACCTGCGCTGATGGAGCAGCTTGGAAGTGCTTAAGGTAATAGTCATCCGTTGCGCACCGTTACCCGTGCGATTGGCAGAGCTAGTGCCCGAATCCCTATGTTTTCGACGTGCGGGGGAGGGTGCTAGCTGCGCTCGGTACACGTGCGAAGCAAAGGTTATAAAGCATTCCCGAGATGCGGGCAGGCTTCTCTTTCCCGCATGGTATTTCCGGCGCTTTGTCATTACGCAGTAGCGCACAACCCTAAACTTCAGCAGACCGAGGGGAACCTCGGCTCGCTGCACTCAACTCCAACGGAAACCTATGACCATTTTATATTCTTTGACTGCATATTCAACGAGCAGTCCACAATTAAAACTGAACGTTATGGCAGAACAGCTTTCTCGCGCACTAGTCGATGCGCTTGAGGTGACAGCCAAATGAGTCAGGTTTTCATTCATCTCGCAGCCATCGTCGAAGAACGCGATTCAGACAAACGGCCAAACATCGCAACATGCTTCACCACAGAAGCCGACGGCGAATTGCTGGACACACGTTTCACCGTTTTACAAACGATCCAAAATACTCATCAGGCGCTACTGCACAGTCTACGCATCGCCGTTCAAGCGATTCCGTCTGAAGCGCACAGCGTAACAGTCGTCTCGCGCTACGAACGGCTCATTTGTCTGGGCAGCAGCGGCGATCTACCTGTGAGCTATCGGAGGCAATGGCGGGAAATCCGGCAGCGCCTCTCCCCGTTCCCTGAGAGCATCTGGCGACTGGCAAGCGAAAACGATGAGCGGCAGGACGCCTTAAGCCGCTGTTTGAGCGAATTGCTGGCAGACCATTCACTTGCTGGCCCACGGCTCGTTGCGCCCTCGCGCCGCCAGCGCAAAGCCATCCAGAAAGCACAGAACGCGCTCTCGGCAGATGCTTCTGTGCATTCCCACAACAACGTAATCCGCGCGATTCAAGCGTGCGCAGCGTAAGGACATTTCTTTGAACAACATCCATAGCATCATCCTGTCTTCCGTTCGTGCGGAAGGTAAAGACCTCAACGACAACGACGGTTTTGACCGGATTCAACGCGAAGTCGATCTCGAATATCAACTCAAGAGCGAAAGGGCAGAGTTAGAAAAAGACACGCGCTGCACTCGCAGCGCAGATCACAGCAACACAGCGCCTCCATCACGAGCGGCAGATTGAGCACATGCTGTTGACTCATTCGCTTACTCCAAAGGCGGTAGCCAGCGTGACGGCACTCTTGCTCGGCGGCGATGCTGGAGAATTGGAGGTAGACGGCAAAGGGAGACTTCGCGAGAGAAATTCGGCACTCGCTCGCTCGAAGAATTGGCGCAGGACTATCTCAAGACCAATCCTCACTTCACTGGCAACGGTAACGCAGAGTCTGCAACTGCCGCTTCCCAACTTGACCGCGCGAAGATGACCCCAAAGGAGAAGGGCCAGTACATCAATGAGCATGGGCAGGCGGCTTACCTTAAGCTCCCATACTCAAAATCGGCTGTGAAGAAATAGCACCGCAGACGGCCCCGCCATCGCACAGAATTGCCCTCTGTGGTATCCGTGCATCGCGGGGCAGGCCTTTCCCTCGATCCTATGCACCCTGCATCTCTCAGAGGCTCATTTCTTGAGAAAGATTTGTCCAGGCTGAAGGAATGGTAGGCACGAGGAGACCCGAACTCCCGACCTCTTACCGTGTCAAGTTTGTAAGGCACGGAATATCAAGGGATCAGCAGCGCACTCGTGTGCCTTGAGGAACACAGAGGAACGCTTATTGTTCCCAACTCGTTCCCAAGATTTCATCAGCAAAATCAGACCCGAGCGTGGGCGAATTGGCGGCTGGTGAATCTCCCGCGCATACTGTGCGTTTATAGCTTGCTCCAATCAATCCTCAGCATATTCTTCCTGTTCGGCATCAGCCGGATGTGGCTGCTGCCTGCCCCCAACGCCTAATGCTTTGTCGATGTTCTTCCATCTGCCCTTCGGTAGCTCTCAGACAAACCAGAGCCCTATCCAGCGTCTCCTCTGACGTGAAACTGTCCACGGGCCAAGGACTGTCTTGCATCGATGTGGAGGGCACAGCCGACGACCTCCTAAGCGCGCCCGAACTGCTTGTATACAGGTGATCCGCATGCATGTCCGCATCCGGCGTGAAAGGAGCCGCCCGCATGCGTTCTGAGGTTGAAAGCCTAGCCCTGACCCTCGGTTGATAATCTTTTGTTCCCCGTCGTACCGAAAAAATGACCGTGGAAGGCGGATAGGACCGTTGGCAAGGTGAAATGGCTATCAGGATTTAATCCAGCCCAGTTAGCCCTACTTGTTATGCAGCAAATTGTGCGCTACTTTCGGATGTTTAGCCGTTCCTGTCACAGCGATCGATGGTGCCCGCGTCCTTGTGGCGAAAGAATGGGATCAGCGGCTTGAGCAACGCTGACTTCCATCCAGTTGCAGCGCGAGAGATGTACCGCTGGAGATCAGCTTTGCCGGTGAAGTGAAATGCGGGTGTTCAGCAGGTCGAAAGTCCCAGGATCGAGTTGCGCTTCCCTAAACGGTCTCTTTTTTCGCCTTATAGACCAAGTGAGCCGCCGCCAATCCTTGTCTCGCTAGCTTTTCGTTCGGATACGCGCCAGCGCTTTCTGAAACGCCATTCCGATCTATGCAAAAAGTCCAGAAACCATTGTTGTCTGAAATGGTGTGCTAAGCGGTCTTGTTTGTTTGCTCATTTATCAATCATAACGTCTCTTCAACCTCCAGCCTACATTACCTCCGCGCAGCCCGCAAGATCGATTGCAGCTGTACATTTAAAGCTCCTTCCCGCCGCACGCTTGGGTGCGCGCTAGTTGCGGTCTGAACTTCATTCTGTGCGCATAGTCTGCACCAATGGTCTTGAGCAAAGACGCCATATTCACCGATTTTCAACTCGCCTAGCGTCGTTGCCTGTGATTTCCTCATAGCCTTCCTTCAAACAGCGGTCTGCTTTCACCGTCCGGATAGCTGCGCAAATCACACGTGAGTCGCTGGTGCGAATCCCCTAGCTCTGTAGCCAAGCTGCCAATTTCCCTCACCTTCTCCATCTCCGCATTGCCCATATACAGATTGGTGAGCCTAGCCGGTTCGCTTCTGCGCAGCTTTCTTGCCGTCATGCTGCTGCCCCTTCGCGCAGGATCACATTCCGCACGCTGCTCGGATACCACTTAGCACCACGGTGTGGCATGATCACCTTCTGCATTCAAAGCCTCACTAATAGCTCTCAGCGTCCTTCCCTGCGCATGTAGCGCACAGATGCGGCTCAGTACTGCCTGTTCGTCTGCAAGCACTCTTATAAAGCTTCACACCCTCACAGCGGCCTGTCTTAGCCTTCGTTGGCTGACGTGCTCCACGCAGCTTAGCAACAATCATGATTTTTCATATTGCGAAAGCGCTCTGGTGAGCGAGTCCATTTTAGCCAACTTCCAGCGCAAAAGTGTCACAGTCGTGAGCGTAGCCAAGCCGCCGCAATCCAACCCAGAGGTCAATGTTTATTGCGGTTTGTAGCATTTTCTAGAAGCGAGTCCCTTCTTCGGCACCAGCGTATCGAACTATCTTCCTGAAAACAAAGATAAACTGCTCAAACTGAGCGAGATAGCGCGATTCCGTTTCGCGCATACGGCGCATGTAATTCCTGTTTACGCGCTCTCTGACGCCAAAAAATCTTAGGATATCCTTTCGGTGGTAATGGTGTTGGTTTCGGCGCGCCGCTGATTCCGTGATCCGAACATTTCTAACTATTACCGCTCGCCTGAAAGGGAAGGAGCAACACCATTTGCCACTTCCAAAGCGGAACAGTAGCTCGAGTTCTTGGAACAAACACACGAACCCGTAGATATTGCGATCCCAGGAGGTGGGAATATGAATGAAGAGCCGCGCTAGAAGCTGCGTTCTTGCGTGACATGTACTCCATTATCGAACGCGAGCCTGAACTTGAGCTGCATTGATGCGCTTCCGTCAGATGCTAACCGAGTGCGGCGGCGTCGAAACCGCCCATAAGCTGCTTCAACCGAGTCGAACACTTCCCTCCAACACTTTCACATTTCTCCGAGAGCAGGGAAGACTAAATCTCACGATGGAGTACTACGTGGTCCTGGATCGATATCGTCCTTGTTCTCGCCGTCAGAGCGAGAGATCGCCAGATTCCGATTAAACCATGAGAATTGAAAACCGGTCCGCGTATAGACCACAAGCGCGTCCTCTCGTCTGATACCGCTTCGCAATGCGGCAACTCGGGAATTCTCATGAACGGTGCCACCCTCTTTCGAATTGTCTACCGTCCACCACACATGTGCGCCAAGCTCAACGTCGGCGTCTGAAAAGAGCCGCCGGAGCGCTGCGATCGCGCAGCCTCCTCTATCACCTGTACGCCAAACCGAACCTCTAACCGAACGCATACTCGATTTGCGCGTTCAGAATGTTTCGTTTGCTAGCAAGGAGCTTTCCGCGCTCGCGGCGACAGCAGCCTGATTTTTCACGAATCTCGGTAGAGCACTCCCTTCTGAGTGGCATAGCTCGCCAAACGAACACACCTGAACCCGAAAACGTAAAGAGCTTTCCTGGAAATAGTCCGCAAGTATGTGCTGTGCTCGGAAACAAATCGATTCCTGATATATTGCACGGTGATTACAAGTAGCGAAAAAGAAATCCAACGCGCACGGTAAGGCTCAAGAGCGAGATCAGCATCAAGCGAAAGCATTTGATTTTGGAATTGATCAAAAAACCGCCCTTTTCGGAGCTATCGATTTCAACACTTCACTGGGAAAGCGAGTATAGTTGGGTGCGCCTATAGCAGAGATTTCAATAACTCTCTTGAACAACCTTTACCCATTATCTCGCTGATCGGAACAAACAAAGCTTCCTTGAACAAAGCATTTCGCGAGTTCCATAGATGGGATGAAGCGACGCACAGCGACGCATTGGATCTCATTTTTGTCTTTGTTAATAAGAGCGGTGAACACGAATGCCCCACTGAATGAAGATCAAAAGCCTCCTAGTGTCTACTCTCTCATTCTCAGCGCATAGTCTGCGTCACCTCCGCGAAAGCGTTTGACCTTCGGAAGGAGCGACAGAGAAGTGAATCATTGATCTAGTGATGGATTCTCCCGCTCGAAACGATCCCTCCGGTCCAGCTCATGCACTCTTCTATAGTCAGTATGGAATCGCTGAATGGACGTTCCGACCGTGCCTACAGCGAAGAATAAAGAGACCAGTGCGAAAGCGCATACTGCAGTCAGAAATCCTATGTATTGATTCAATTCACCAAAATCATGCGTCATTTGTTCTCCACTCGTCTTGCATCGTTCCCTGCGATCTCTTCATAAGCTTCTTTTAGATGACGATCTGCCTTGGCCGTCCGAATCGCTGCGCAGATTACGCGTGAATCGCTGGTGCGAATCCCCTGGCCCTGTAGCCAAGCCGCCAACTCCCTCACCTTCGTCATCTCCGCATCGCTCATATACAGATTCGTGGCCCTGCCACTTCGCTTTTGTGCATGCTTTCTTGGCGCGTCATGCTGCTGCCCCTCCGCGCATGATCACATTCCGTACACTGCTACGGATACCATTTCACGCCACGGCGCGGCATAATTCCCTCTGTATTCAAAGCCTCGCTAATCGCCATCAGAGTCCTTCCCTCAGCTATGCAGCGCGCTAATGCGCGATCAATATTGCCTGCTCATCGACTGAATCCTCCGTAGGGCTTCACACCCTCACAGCGTCCCGTCTTAGCCTTCGTTCGCTGGCGTGCGCCGCTGCAGCTTGGCAACAATCATGCTCTTTTCGTATTGCGCAAATGCGCTCATCATCTGGCGCATAAGTATGCGCGTCGGTTCACTGCTGCACAGGTCTGGCTCTGCAACGCTCACAACCGTCACACCCTTGCGCTGGAAATCGGCCAGAATCGACTCGCTCACCATCAGGTCACGCGCTAGGCGATCCAGCTTCTCAATGATGACCGTTCCCCCAGTCTCTTTTACCGTCTCCAGCAGTTCGAGCAGCGCAGGACGGCTCTCCATCTCCTTCGTGCCGCTCACACCCTCTTCGCGGAACACTGCTTCGATGCTGTAGCCGTTCGCGGCAGCATACTGGCGAATCGCCTGTTCCTGCCGTACGAAGCCATCTCCCTCAACTTGCGCCTTGCCACTCACCCGAAGATACGCATATGCCTTCATTTTGCTGCCCTCACGATGTACGATACTATATGCGCATATCATCTGTTTGCATACACAATTCTAGAGAATCATGTAAATCATTGATTCTTCGTTCAGAGTCATCGGTGCATGATGGACTGAAGAGATGAGCACGTAGCGTCACCATTCCCTTGCGAAACGTTCAGCTAGGGTGCTACGTTCCACTGGCCAATCGTTAGACTGCCTGCCCGGAGGGGCTGCCCGGCGCGAAGCATGGTAGGGTCAGTATCCGACTTAGGGTGAGGTGGTCGTCCTCAGCAAGTATCCTGCCATGTAAAACCTCATTTAAGCGACGGCCACGCATTAGGCGGCCCATCGTAGACGTGCCAGAAGAACAATCCGCGATGAACTGCGTTCCTGCTGCTATCTCAATCCAAATCTCCGCATCTCCTGATTCATGCGAAAGTAGAAGCGTGCAATCGCATCTGCTCCAGCAGATGGATCATCTATCCAGCTACGGGCCGAAGAGCAGGCCTGGAGCTTTGGGGGACGGCCTCAAGGTGCCGAAGGATTTCGCGGGAGTTGAAGACTTACTTGCATTGCTGAAGGATGTTCAGAACCAGACGACGCAGTACAACGCGGAAGTTGTCACCGAAGATTTATCCTCCTTAATCACAGAACTCAGCAAGGCCAGGTCTTCAACGCTGCGTGCTGTCTGGCTGTCATGGACGGATGCTGCAGTGCATCCATGCAGAGCAAACGATCGCGGCGATGAATGCGCACCCGGATCAAGAGGCACTGATCAAGCAGGAAGCCGCAAAAATGCGCCGCTTCAAACCACTTCGAAAGATCTTTGAAGAAGCCGGCGACATAATGATGGCGGTCTGCCCGTGCTGGAGGACCAGTCCGCTTTCGGTGGCGCAGCTCATTCACCCTGATCTGAAATTCGACTATGTGATCTTCGATGAAGCCTCGCAGATCCTCCCCGAAGATGCTATTTCGGCAATCATGCGGGGCAAGTACGCGATCGTGGCTGGTGACAACAAGCAACTGCCTCCGACCGGGTTCTTCGCTGCAGCAACCGACGACGATGAAGATATCGAAACGGCTGCGATCGGTTATGAGAGTCTACTCGACATCATGTTGCCGTTCGCCCGAGGTTTTCATCTGAATTGGCGCTATCGTAGTCGGGACGAAGCGCTCAGCGCATTCTCGAACCATTGGATGGACGACGACCGGCTCGTCACCTTCCCAGGTGTTGGGGGGCCGCCGGCCGTCGGGCATGTTCTCGTGAACCACATCCGTTTTCAGACTGACCGCGATAACTATCCACATAGGTGTTCCAGATTCGATTTTCGAACTGTTTGCTCTCTTATGAAAGAAGTGCGAATGAGTCGCCAGTTGCATATCGCATACACGGCCAAGGGCGAGAACAACAACCCCAACATCCCTTTGTGCAACGATAGGCTGAAAAGCAGAAAGAGGACGACAGAGCATAGTCCCGCGAGCTTTGGTGACCGCTGAAAACCATTCGCCAGGACATAGATCGTTGGCACTGCGGCCACTGCGATGTCGTAATGGATCAATCTTGGTGTTGCCAGAACGCACAGTACCAGAGTTGCCGAAATCCACGCGGGGTCATCTCGATGCGAACGGGTGATCCACATGCACAACGCAAAAACGGCAATCACGAAAAAATGCAGGAATAAAGATATTTGCGGTTGGTGAAATAGAGAAGGGATGCCAACTCCCATGTCTCCATGAGTGACAAGCTGAGAGTGAACGGCCGTCTCGAACTCTTTGAAAAGTTGGGGAGCCACTGCCCATTGCACTGCAAACGTCGCTGTTACCGAAGCAAAAGTGAGAGCGGACCCAATCCAGCCGGCGCCCCATAGTAGAGGCAGCAACAAAAAGCAAAGCATCTGCGGCTTTACCGAAGCAGACAGCAATACGGCGACGTAATAGGTCAACCACCTGGAAGATCGGATACCTCGCAGTCCGGACAACAGGAGAACCGCGTACAGAATGTTTGCCAGGTTCCCCCCCATCATGGATTCCTCTCCGGGGAATGTCGGCGTCAGCGCGAATACCAGATAGCACCATGCCGTCGTCGCCCATGTTCCCTGCAGATACCTGGATATCAGGTAGGGAATAGAAAGAAGGCTGCCCGCATTCACAATCAGGTAGAGATACCATCCGAAGTTCCCGAGGTAGGGAACTAGGAGGAACCACGGCGGATAAACGAATCTAAGGGTGGCATTTTCCAGATAGGGGTCGCCACCGTGATGGCGGGTAGTCAGGGCGCGGGAGTATACGTGGGCGTCAACGAGGGCATTGCCAGGCCGGAAGTGCCAGCAGATAGCGAGGAAGAGAAGTATCGCAAGAGCGGTGCCGATTCGCGTTCGTAAGACTGTTCCAGGCATTCGATGCTCAACGACAACCTATTGGAAATACGGAGCGGCAGACCGGCAAGGCGGTGACATAAGCTTGGGAACCTGACAGTCACACTGAACTACCGTCCCCTGCCGAGTCGCCATTGTAACCAAGTTGTTGCGTTCGCCGTCGCGACTTGATTCCCAATAGATGCTCCCCTGATATCGCTTCTGCTCACTCGCTACATCAGGCATGAGATCCGACAGCTCGAGACTTGATCTCTGCGCTGAGCTGGAGCAGGATCCGCAGCTCGGGTCTGCATTCGATGGTATGCATGTCCAGCGTCCGAGGCGAAAACCTGAGACTTCTGGCCGGCTGGGCGCGGATCCGTTCCCTCCCCGAACCTGGTTGATTTGCTTCATTAGGTGACTACATCATTTGCGACATGATTGAAGGACTCCAGATTGCGCGATTCGATCTTGAGGTTTCCGTCACCTTGGAGTACAGCCCGACACTTATCTTTCATCCGGTCGCTCACACCGTAAAGGGAATCAATAGTGTTTCGAGAATGAGGAAAACGATTGAAAAACATTGAAGCGCCGGTCGCAGGCTACACATACAAAAGGGGAGAAACGAAACAATCGCAAAATCCTTTCCATTGGGCCAATCCTTGACATTCGTACACGTACATATTGATTGCTCCCACATTGCGAACATACAGGCATGTGTTTACGATATTGCATTGCGCTCCCCACCTAAGAGCCGTAGAAACGCGCCGTCGGGTGGCAACGTACTGGGACGCTTCCATTATAGGTGACTAGGGAGTCTAGAAATGAAGCCCCTCACATTGGAGGGGCTGAAGGAGCCTTGGACTCGAACTGGTGCAGCATCGATTGTCCTCGTCCAATGCAACTTTCTCAAATACCACGGGAGTGCAATTTCAGGGTTACCTCTGGCGTGATTGGATCTAGAATCGCTGGGTGCGGTGTGTGTTCGCTACACCCGGGAGCAGCTATGCGTTGGCTGAAGAGGCTGTTTCCGCTGCCGGGGGATGAGTTGACAGCGGAGCAAAAGGTGCGTGTCCACGAACGGAATCGCGGGCCAAGTGCTACGATCGGCGCCGCTGCCGGCGCCGGTCCATCGGATGGCAGCAGCGGACCTCGTTCCATCATGCAACCGGAGCCGCTGCCGAATTCCCACCTGCAAGCGCCCTGACCATAAACCCCACCAGTCTTGCCGAGCAGCAGATGTGACAGGCTTCCGTCGCGCCTCCGCAGCACCGGCCTGGGCGTTAAGCGAGCAGAACAGCCAGTGGGCCAGGGACCCACGCCGACCCTGTTTCGCTTCCGCGCCTCAGCAATCGGACGACCGTGGTTACAGCAGAAAGTTTTTGGCTCCAAGGCGAGTTCCTCGTTATGATCACCCCCGTATGGATTCAGCGATAGTCCGACCTCTCCTCACGCCGGTCGGGGTGCGCCGCTTGCAACAGTTCCCCAATGCCGCTCTTCTCGTCGGAGTCATCCTTGTTTACTCAGCGTCGCTCGCTATTCTGGCTAGCGTACTTGTCCAGCATCATGGATTTCCGCTCGACGACTCTTGGATTACTCAGACCATGGCGCGTAACTTTGGCCAACATGGAGTTCTCGGATTTGTCCCAGGCATCCCCTCCCCGGGTGCAACAAGCGTCCTGTGGGCCACGATACAAGCGGGAAACTTCGCGGCTCTGCATGCCGATCCGGTTGGCTTCAATCTGGTTTTGAGCTGGCTGATTCTTGCCTCCATCGGTTCAACGCTATTTCTACTTGCCCGGCGTGATGGACTTTCCGCCTCTCTAAGTTTTGCTCTTGCTGCAAGCCCGGCGCTGTGTGGCAATTTCATGTGGCTCGCGTTAATCGGCATGGAGCACCTTCTCTTTGTCGCCATTGTTCTCGCCACTACGTATTTTTTGTTTGATATCGGCCGGCACAGACTGACCACAGCGGTGTTGACCGGAATTGGGACAGGCCTGCTGGCTATCACCCGCCCGGAGGCGATGATACTTGGCCCTCTAGTCGCGATCATGGCCTGGAGATTGAAGCGTACAAATCGAGAGGCGTTTTACGTAGTTGCCATCTGGGCGATCTTTGTTGGCATCGCCGTGAGCACCAACCTGTACACCTCACATTCGTGGATGCCAGCCACTCTGCAGGGTAGAACCTGGCTCTATTTCCGGGGCACCATCGGGCCGTCTTCCATTGCATCGATCCGGTTCTTCCTTAGACAATGCCTGCTTCGTCCATCGATGCAGTTTTCCTTGTGGTTCTTGGAACCAGGATTGCCGTCGTATCAGCTATTGCTGCTGAAGTACACACCAGCCATTCTTGTCCTTCTAGGAGTGATCTGGATTTTCTTGCGCCGCCTACCGCGCATGGCCTTCCTTTTCTTTATTGCCCTCGTGCATATGGCCGTGTTTGCTTTGCGCCTTCCTGCCACGGGACACGGCGGGCGGTATCAGCCGCTGAATCTTCTGCTGCTTTTCCCATGCCTGCTCGCCGGAGTCTTGTTCTTACTGGATTGTGTGTTCAGACGGAATCGTGCCGCTTCCCGGGCAATCGCTGCTGTAATCTTGATTGCGGCGGGCGCTGTTTCTCTGCGAATGTGGCGCACCATAAGCAGCGACAGCATCGAGAACATCGATAGCAGTCACGGCAGAACTGCCGAATGGTTACTTCAAACTCCGCCTGCCACGCGGATTGCTGCGTTTGATATCGGCAGGATAAGCTTCATGCTCAGACGCCCCATCGTAGATCTTGGCGGTCTTACCGATCCGGCGTACGTCCCCTATTTGATGACTGGAACTGCCCCGCTGTACCTGACGAAACAGCAGGTAAATCTGGTAGTCCTGCCAAGTGGTCCTTTTGGCAGCCAACTTGGTTTTTCACAATCCGAACTCGCACGATTGAAAGTAGCTGAATTTTGCACCCCGCCTGAAGTGTGGAGTATCGGAGTTTCATACACTGGCAATGCCGAGCAATGCCAGATTATCTATCGATTCCCTTAAGACGCGTTTCGGGGGTCCTGGACCTGCAACTATCAGAATTATTCTTAGGAAGATCAAAATTAAGAATAGCTTTTCTCGAAACGAGGCTGACTGTGCGAGCACCGCGATTAATCCGCAGTATGCGGCCTCCCATTGCTCTCGCCCGCACTGGCCGCCGGGTGGCGCGGCTTACGGCACATTGCGAAATCGAGCAAGGCAAGAGCTATGCCACGAAGAATTGGGTTGTAGGAGAGATCCTCGGCGGCGGATCTCGATACGCGGCTCGAGCGCCCACAAACATGCGTGGGTACAATCGCCGCTGGGCTGGAACGCCCTAGGAGGATCTTGAATGGGGTGGAAGGCTGGACACAAACAGCTGAGCATTTCAAGGAATTCCTTATTGCTTCTCTCTGCTCTTGTTCTCTTCGTTACGAGCATTCTTTTCTGGTTCTATCAGACCCCTATCCTCGGGCACGATCAATACTCTTATCTGCTCGAAGCAAGAAGACTCCTGTCCGGTGCCGAGTTGTACGGACCCCGGATCGCTGAAACCAACCCCCCCCTGATCATCTGGTTTTCGGTGATTCCGGTTTTATTGGCAGGCGCGCTCCACATTGGCGAAACAATCACCTTCCAGATCATGACCCTCATCATGGTTGTGATCAGCGTAGGCTGGTCACTTCGAATTGCCGGAAAGTGGGAGAGGTTACGCGATCGGAGGGCTTTGCTTTTTTTGGCGGTGGTGCTTCTGTACCTCGAATCGCCGAAAGACATTCAGATCTTTGGTCAGCGTGAACACTTCACATTGATCTGCCTTCTTCCTTACGTGCTGAGCATCGCCTTCAACGTTGTATCTTCCCTTTCCGCGAAGGAAAGGATCGCGATAGGGGTCATTGCAGGATTGGGGATCTGCTTCAAGCCGCAAGAGATCCTGATCATTGTGGCGATCGAGACAGTCCTTCTCTTCCTCCACCGCTCGCTGCGCCACCTGCTCTGCGTCGAGTTCCTTAGCGCGACCTTTACATGTGCGCTGTATGTGGTGCTCATCGCACTTTGCTCGCCGCGCTACATGACAGCTATGGTGCCCCTGTTAATGGACACCTATTGGGCTTTGGGCTCGTTTAGCGCCCAATATCTGGCGTATCGTCAGTTGCCAGAGACCTGCGCTGGCGCCCTTGTGCTCTTTGCGGTGGCTTTTTGGCGATTGGAAAGCACAGAACGCGCCGCATCCCTCATTCTCACGGCAAGCTGGCTCGCTTCATCGTTGGCATACGACATGCAACACACCGATTGGAGCTATCATCGCTATCCGCCAAGCGCGTTCATCATCCTCGCGGTCGCACTCTTGCCCATCTTCGCCGCAAGGTCATTTCTGGCGGCCAACGACAGGGACTCTTCCTTCGCCTTACGTCTGGCTTCCCTGACACTGCTGATCGCTTTCCTCGCTCTGGAAATCAGAACCCCTCGCAGGACCACACTCCCCGACGATGGGGGAACGCTGTCGGCGCTCAACAAAGGTGATAACGCATATGTGTTTTCAACCTCCGTCTTCGTATTGCCCATGCTTTACAGACGAAAGCTGGAATGGGGCAGCCGGTATATGCATCTTTGGATGCTCCCATCGATCACAAAAAATGAAGCCGCTGAAGTTGGGAGTCGGAAAGCACCGCCTGGCGAGCCTTTCAAGTCTTTGAAGCCAGGAACAGTAGCAAAGCTTGCGTCGATCCAGCGGACCAACACGGCACAGGATCTCGATCACTGGAAACCGCGCATCGTCCTGGTTCAGAAATGTCCGTGTGACTTCATTGACGACCCACGTTTCAACATGATTGATTGGTTCTCGAAGGATGCCGCATTCGCCACTGTTTGGTCTCACTATCAGAAACAGCCGGGCTTTAGCGGATTCGACGTCTACAGTAGAATCGACTAGCCTCAGGCGCAAAGCTACAGGCTCTACTAGACTCAATGCTTCGGCTTGGATTTGCTTCCACTTCATCGCTACTTTGGCACGTCCTCTCCATTGGGCACGAACCACTGCGCTTGCTTACTCGGAAAAATCGACCGGTGACGGGACACAACGGCGGTCAAGACACGGCCCGCCAGATGAACGGCATTCTCGATCTCCACATCCAGTTCACGTTCTGAGGCCGTTCCTCCGCTGCCACGAGGCGGCCACTTGGCCGTCCGTACGGCGAGTATTAGGCAGGCTCCTATCAGCAGAGACAGTCCGAGCTTCGGCCAATCTGGGCGCTGCTCATATCCGCCGATATCCAGTCCCTGGCATCAGCGGTTCCCCTGGAGCGTTGCATAACTTCCCAGGACGGCTGGCCAAGGAACATCTCGGTGCTGACGATGTAGGACCGCCGCTCCAAACAGACGGGGCAAAGGACCCTGACTGAGCCGCTGGCGACTTCAACAGCCACGGGCACGCATCGCTTGCAGCCTTTGCACCTGACTACCTGGACGCGATTCCGTTCGAGAGCCGGCATATCAGCGCAGTGCCTCGCCTTTCCAGACCTGTGGCAAGGAGCCGATGAAGACTTCGGATGGTCGGTAAACCTGCCTTGCCCCGCAAACGCTACAGGGCACGCGCGCCGGTAGGATTGGAACCTCTTTAGTCAAGCTCGGCGTCTGCGCTCCGCAGGTTTTGCATTTGACCAGCGCTTGGCGCGTTCGGATCAGGATTGGCATTTCCGGTAGCCTAATTCGATAGGCTGTGGAAAGGCAAACAAAAGGCGAAGCAAAGCTCATGACTTCGGAAGCGTGTGCGGGTCACCCGAGAATCGCAGGTTAGATAATTCGGAGTTTATCTGTGGTATCCGTGGTATCCATTTTGTTTCCATTAGATGAGGAATGAGTAGGTTCGTGGGCAAATTGCCAGCGAATGCTGCTCCGCATATAGAATTGATTTTAATTAGTTTCCAGCAAGTTAATGGATTTAAAGGATCGTTCCAGGAATTGTCTTTCGAGATGCCGATGATGTATTACTCGACGGACGGAAGCAGCGGTTTGCCAGGGTAGACACTCTTCGGATGCTTTGCGTCGGCCAAACTGGCCATCCAGCATAGAATCTATCCCTGTTGCGATTTATTTACACGGAAATACAACGAAGGATGTATTTCTTGTATCTCGAAAGGCACCTATGTTCTCTACCTATAGATGTAGATGGGACGAATCTCCCGGTGGAGAGCACATGAAAGAGCGTAGTCGCATATTGGTTGTTCCTGTCCTTGCCGTCGTAACGCTGGCCGCCTTCGCCGCCGGTCCAGCCGGTCCACAGCATCCGTCTCCTGTGCCACCGATCATCCAGCCGTACCCGGGACCTGTAGGGCCGGATAGCGGCCCGGTGGACCCTACCCCGGTTGAACCCCCGCCCAGTTAGGACAAGCAGATGCATCTGGGAACGTGGGACTATGTGCTCTGGCTGACCGGATTTGCTTTGAACCTGGGGCTGCTGTGTGTTCTGTTGCAGAAGCGCCGCTTTCAGAGATTTCCCTGGTTCACGCTGCTGATCGCGCAGGACGCAGTACAGACCATCGTGCTCTTTTGCGTCCACGGATATCCGAGGATCAATTTCTATACCTATTGGAGCTTCGAGGCGCTGGACGCCGTGTTGCGCCTGCTCGTGCTCTACGAGGTGGCGCATGTTCTGCTTGCCCAATGCGGAATGAGCCTCGCAGTCCTGATCCGACGCTACTGGAGTTTTTTTCTTGTGGTGGCTGGTGTGCTTGTCGCAGTTGCGTTGCTCTCCCCATCGAGCCCCTATCTACCGGTTGAGGTCGCGCTTCGCATCGGCCAGATGTCCTCGATCTGTATCGGGGGAGTGACTTCACTGTTGTTGGTGACCACGTTCTTCTTCGGCCTTCGTTTTCGGATCCATGCGCAGGCCGTGCTGTATGGACTCGCTCTCTACATGTTCGGCAAGCTGTGGGTGCACACGCTGCTTCTGCTCCTGGGCGATCTGCAGCAATGGTCGGCTCTGGAGGTCAGCCTGAAGCCGGTGTACCACATGACCTTGCTGATCTGGATCGCGTGCCTCTGGTTTGAGGAACCGGCCGTGAGACCAGCGCCTGACATGCAGGGACTGATGCGGCCGGGGGCCGCTTAACGCATCGCAGCCTTATCAGATCAATAGGGCCGGTAATTCGACGGCCCGTAAGGCGGTTCCGCAAGATCGAAGAGTTTCCAGATACCCAACGCGATCAAAGCGATCACACCGCCGATCATTGCGAACCCGATCAGCTTCGCAAGGATGAACAGGATCGGAATGGCGATCAGCGCGAAGATCACCAGAAACACGAAACCGAGGAAACACGCGATCGAATGCATCGCAGATACCTCCACCATCCTTTGATACGCAAATCAGACGCAGTTTGTTGCGAAATCAATGTTTCGCCAGAACTTCGCCTTCGATGGCCGGAAGGCTTCACCGTAGAGCCTACCGTGGGTCCTGTGCGAGCACCTGTTCGTAATACTTTTCGTACAGAGGGATGATGCGCGAGGCGCAAAAGTGATCCTGCGCGGTCTGGCGGGCCGCGGCGCCCATTGCGTCCAGCTTCTGCGGATCCTTCAACAAGTCGATTGCGCGCCGCGCCATGTTGTCGATGTCGCCGACAGGGAAGAGGCTGCCGTTGACGCCGTCCTCAATGAGCTCGGGCACTCCACCCACTCTGGTTGCGATAGCTGGAACGCGGCATGCCATCGCCTCGAGCGCTGCCAGGCCGAAGGACTCCAGTTCGCTCGGCATCAACATCAGGTCGGCGAGTGGGAGCAGCTCAGTGACGCTGTCCTGCTTGCCAAGGAAGTGAACGCGGTCGCGGATGCCCAGGCTGAAGGCGAGCATCTCGGCTTGCGAGCGGTCAGGGCCGTCACCCACGAGCATCAGGTGCGCAGGAATCTCTTTCACCACACGGGCGAAGATCTGTACGCAGTCGGTGACGCGTTTGACCGGGCGGAAGTTGGATAGATGGATGAGCAGCTTCTCGCCATCCGGCGTCCATGCCCTGCGCGCTTCGCTGCGAGCTTCCGCCTCCATGGGCATGTAGACGTCGCAGTTCACGAAATTTGGAATGGTCTCGATCGGCCGCGTGATGGAGAAGTCGGTGAGCGTCTTGTCCCGCAGATAGTCTGAGATGGCGGTAACACCATCGCTCTGCTCGATGCCGAAACGGGTGATGGGCAGATAGGAACGATCCATACCGACGAGCGTTACGTCTGTGCCATGCAGCGTTGTGATAAAGGGCAGACGACGCCCCTGCGTGGCACACATCTGGCGGGCGAGCAGCGCGCTGATGGCGTGGGGGATCGCGTAATGCACGTGCAGGAGATCCAGATCGTAGTAGGTTGCCACTTCCGCCATACGCGTCGAAAGCGCCAGGGAGTAGGGCGCAAACTCAAAGAGCGGATAGTTGGAGACAGGGACTTCGTGATAGAGGATATCGCGCTCCCGGCCGCCCAGACGAAACGGCTGCGAGTAGGTGATGAAATGCACCTGATGGCCGCGTGCGGCGAGCTCAATGCCGAGCTCGGTGGCAACGACGCCACTGCCGCCGTAGGTGGGATAGCAGGTGATGCCGATCTTCATGGTCGTTTTCCTGTCGGAAGTTTTGCAGCAGGCCGGCTGATTGGACGCAGCGAGATGCGGCGGCGATTCATCCGGTGAACTCGCCGTAATGCATGAGGTCGATGCGCGGCAGGTCGAGCGGAGGATCCTCGAGCGCGCTCAGCAGGGCCAAGCGCTCTGTCTCGCGGGTCTCGATGAGCCGCGTGCCGGCGCGGCGGAGCGCGCCCTCAACATAGCCTGGATGGCAGACCAGCTCCCAACTGCCCGGAGGCATGTTTCGCAGCAGGCGCAGCACGTAGTCTGCGTCGAAGGTGCCGGTGGCCAGCACGCCGAGCGCGCCATCGGTTGTGTGCAGTCGCGCGGCGCGCACGGAGCGCAGGAACTGCTCGCGAAAGAAACGCAGGGTGCGCACCTGCAGACGGCGGGCCGTGGGAGCATTCTTCGTCAGGCGAAGCGACCAGTCCGGCTCGAAGGGATTGCGAATTGCCGGCACATTGCACGCGCGCGCGGCGCGGATGATGGGGCCGAGTACACGAGGGAACATATGGGTGTGCTTGTGCGTGTCGATGTGCGTGACGGTGATGCCCGCGGACTGAACCTTACGGATCTGCGCGATGGCTTCGCGCTCCATTTCGCGCGATGCGATGCGGCCGCCCAGCAGGTCCACCATGAACCCCGTCAGGCTGGAGCGCAGGCGGCCTTCAGGCGCGAGCGTAGGGAGTTCGGCCGGATGCAGCTCGGAGTGACCATCGACGAGGACGATATGGCAGCCGACGCCGAGCGAGGTCTGCTTAAACGCAGAGTGCACCGCGTCCCGGAAAGCACGCCCGGTCGCCATGAGAGTTGCAGAGGGCAGCACGTCGGCGGTGTTCAACTCGAGAATCGCCCGGTTGACACCCTCTGTCAGCCCAAAATCGTCGGCATTGATGATGAGGCGGCGCTCGGCGGGGGGCAGGGTATCCACGCCACGAGTCTAGCAAGTTGGAAGGGTGCAGGAGCCGGCATTGACCCGGCTTCGGCAGTTCCATAGACTCGGAAGAGCCTCCACGCAACAGCGTCGATGGGCGGATAGCTCAGTTGGTTAGAGCGCCTGCCTTACAAGCAGGATGTCGGGGGTTCGAGTCCCTCTCTGCCCACCAGAAAACTTTGTTTAGCTCAGGGGACGCGTGCAAAGCACCTCCTTCGCGGGTGAAGTCATTCTGGTATTCAATCCGCAGAAGCACCTGGTTTTCGAATCAATCGGCATGCGATGTTTCCCCCGAGAGAAACAACGCGACTCGATTTCGCGAATTCATTGCAAGAAATCGCTTGGCCGCCTAAATCGCGACAGTCGATCCGAGCAGGTTTTCAATCCGCACAGGCAGCTTCCGCACTCTTAAACCGGTAGCGTGATAGACCGCAGCGGTGATGGCAGGTGCTACACCGGCCAGACCAATTTCTCCGATGCCTCGGGCGCCGTATTCGTTTAAGAGTGGATCGGGAATGTCGAGAAAATGAACGTCGATCTGCGGCGTATCGGCGATGGTTGGAACGATGTAGTCAGCATAGTTGTCATTGATGGGATGGCCATTGCGCGGGTCATAAACGGTTTCCTCAAAGAGCCCCATGCCAACTCCCATAACGATGGCGCCAGCCATTTGATTTGTCGCGGTTCTCTTGTTCAGAATGCGGCCGCCATCCACGACGCTAACTACACGACTCACATGCAAGCTGGCGATACCGGGGTCCCATTCAATTTCCACAAATTGGGCTCCAAAAGAGTGTGCGGAGTAATTGTGAGATCTGGGATCGGCGCCGAGGCCTCCGCTCTTTCCGTCTCCATTGGCGCTGGCGAGGTTCGCAAGGCGCAAAATCTCCTGATACGGAGTTCCACCTGCCGCGGACTCAGTCTTCGGATGTACGCGGCCAGAAGCCATCGCGATGGAATCAGGTTCCTTGCCATAGAAAGGGGACCCTTTTGTGCCGGAGGCGACCTTTAGAACCACACCGACGGCAGCATTTGCGGCATCGCTGACTGCGGGTATGAAGGTAGACGTCGCGGTAGAGCCGCCAGAGGTAGGGCCGGGCGGCAATGAGCTGCTGCCCAGAACGACATCCACTTTGTCCACCGGAATGCCCGTCTTGTCGCTCACAATCTGAGCAATCACGGTGTAGCTACCGGTACCGATGTCCTGCGTCCCGCACATGACGAGTGCAGTGCCATCGTGGCGCAGATTGACCGACGCCTCGCAAACGCCGCGATTGGCGCCCCAGGACGCGGCGGCCATGCCCCATCCCAGGATCAGATCGCCTTTTCGCATCGAGCCAACTTCTGGCGTGCGATGCGACCAGCCAAAGCGCTCTGCACCGACCTGCAGGCATTCTTTGAGATGCCGCGACGAGAACGGCTTCTTCTTCTCCTCATCAATGAGCGTGTCCAGCGAGAGCCGCAGTTCGACAGGATCCTTTTTCAGTTTGATCGCAAGTTCGTCCATTGCGGATTCAAGCGCGAAGAGGCCAGGAACAGCGCCAGGACCACGCATCGGGCAAGGCGTGCCCACATTGCGGCGGATCAGGGCGGAGGTCACCTTGAGATTGACCGTGCTGTAGAGGAAAGGTGTCGCTTCGCCGCAGTTCTCGCGGACGTCGTCGATGTAGCTCGTGTGATTGCGATAGTCCTGCTGCAGAGACAGCAGTTTGCCGTCGGCGGTCGCACCCAGACGCATCCGCTGCTGCGTGAGTGGACGATGGCCGGAGTTGGAAAACATCATCTTGCGGCTAAGGGTGAGCTTGACTGGCCGGTTGAGTTTGCGCGCGGCTGCCGCTGCAATCGCCGAATGTGGCCAGGGGAAGAGCTTGCCGCCGAAGCCCGAGCCGATGAACCGCGACACGACTTCAACATGTTCCTTGGGCTCGCCCAACACCTGCGCCATCACATTTTGATGGTTCATCACACCTTGTGTGGACTCGTACAACGTGTAGCGCTTGCCGTCCCACACGGCAACCGTTGCGTGCATCTCCATTGGATTGTGTGTTTCTACCGGCGTGATGTAAGTCTCATCGACTTTGACTGGCGCGGAGTTGAACGCGGCGTCGGTGTCGCCGCGGTTGCTCATCACACGCGGGCCCCCGGGCTGACCCTCAAGGGGCAGGCTGTCTGACAAGGATGGGTCTACGCTGAACTTCGCAGGGTCGTATTCCACCCGGACCGCAGCGGCGGCTGCCTGCGCCTGCTGAAACGTTTCTGCAACGACGGCTGCGACGTACTGTCCCCAGTAGTAGACCGTCTCATCTTCAAACGGAGGCCGGTTCTCGCTGTTGCGACCATTCCCCGGGGCGTTCCGATACAGCGGCATGGTGTTGCCGTGATGCATCACCAGCAGCACGCCCGGCATTGCTTGCGCGGTGGTGCTATCGATGCGCAGAATTCTGCCGCTGGCCACGGTTGCGCGGACGGGCACCGCATATACCAGGCCGGGGAAGTTGTAGTCCGAGGCGTAGCGCGCCGTGCCGGTCGTCTTCAACGGACCATCGATACGCGGCACCATAGCGCCGATGACGGCGGACGGCGGTGGCGCATTTGGATCGGCGACCTTCGGGGCGGCACCGTCCTGGCTGCCAATAAACTCAACAAGCTCTTCAAACATCATCGGGATTTCCCTCCGCGGCGACTGACTGCGGCTACTTCTCTGTTCATCTATGCAGACTGTGTGGATACCATGAGTGCACGCACGATGCAGCGCTTTGCGAGCTCAACCTTGAAGCCGTTCTCACTGGCGGGCCGTGCATCTTTCAGTGCCGCTTCCGCCGCGCGGTGAAGCGTCGCGGAATTTGCAGCATGACCCAGTAGCTCACGCTCGGCTTCGTGAGAACGCCAGGGAACCGTACCGACGCCACCCAAAGCGACACGCGCATGCTCGATCCTGCTGCCGTTGACCTTGATGACGACCGCGGCCGAGGCAAGCGCGAACTCGTAGGCGGCGCGATCGCGCAGTTTCAAATAATGCGATCGAGCGCCGGCAACGGGAGCCGGCAGGGTGACACTGACGATGAGGTCGCCCGGCTCCAGGACATTCTCGCGGTCGGGTGTTGAGCCAGGCTTGAGATAGAACTCCTGAATCGGAATGCTGCGCTTGCCCTTCATCCCGTGCACCTGAATTGTCGCTTCCAGCGCGGCGAGCGCGACATTCTGATCCGATGGATTCGAAGCGATGCAATCTTTGCTGGTGCCCAGGATGGCAAGCATTCGATTGTGACCGCCGATTGCCGAGCATCCGGTGCCCGGCTCGCGTTTGTTGCAGGCATGCGCCGTGTCGCGGAAGTACATGCAGCGGGTGCGCTGCAGCAGGTTGCCCGCTGTCGTGGCCATGTTGCGCAACTGTGGCGACGCGCCGGAGAGCAATGCCTGCGACAGTACCGGGTAGTCGCGTTGAACAATCGGATGCTGAGCCACGGTAGAGTTTCGCGTCAGCGCGCCGACGACCAGACCGCCGCCTGGCGCGGGTTCGATGCGTTCCAGCGGGAGCGTGTTGATGTCAACGAGTCGCTTCGGTCGCTCGACGTCGAGCTTCATGAGGTCTACCAAGGTCGTGCCACCTGCGACAAAGCGGATATCCGCATACTGCTGTGCGGTGTTCGATTTGGCTGCGGCATTTACAGCTTGCTCTAGTGTGGTCGCTCGGCTGTATTGGAAAGTCTGCATTCGCTACTCCGTTGTACTGCGAAGGACAAAGGGTATTTAGGTTAGGCGTTGCGGCGCACGGCTTGCACAGCGGCAATGATGTTTGGGTAGGCACCGCAACGACAGATATTTCCGTACATCGCCTGTTTGACGTCCTCGTCTGAAGGGCCAACTCGTTCGCCGAGAAGAGCGACCGCGGACATAATTTGGCCCGAGGTGCAGTAGCCGCACTGATATCCATCGTGCTCCACGAAGGCGGCCTGCATCGGATGCAGATGGTCTGGCTTGCCGATACCCTCGATGGTGGTGATCTCGTCGGCGGAGTGCATTACGGCAAACGAAAGGCAGGAATTCACACGCTGACCGTTCACGTGCACGGTACAGGCTCCGCACTGTCCGTGATCGCAGCCCTTCTTCGTGCCCGGCAGGTTCAGATTCTCGCGCAGGCAATCCAACAGGGTGGTCCGAGGATCGAGCTGAAGGACATGATTTTTCCCATTTACCCGAAGAGTCACCGGCACTGTTCCCGCTGGTGCCGATGTCTCCGACAGTTGATCCAGCGCCGGCGGCTCTTGTGTGGCAGTCGCCGCAAGAACGGGCGAAGCGGTTGCTGCAATCCCGGCAGCGCCCAGGTGTGAAAGAAAGGAACGGCGGCTCACTCGCCCGAAGAGTGGTTGTTCCGCGGTGACATCCCGCTGTTCTTCGCTGGGGGCTTCGCTTACCGGTGCGGGCTTTTCATCGTTGGCCACAAGGGCACCTCTATCAAAAGACTTTGGAAAGGCGCCGATCAGCTAAGCTCGTTTGCAGACCGGCGATGGTGGTAATTTGCAAGCTTCAACCGTGCAGGCTTGCCGGTGGATGACTTACGTTGGATAGCCTACTTGCAGGGATTAGCAAGCTCGACTCTGAACCGGGAAGGCTCCAGTAAGGATAGCTCTGGAGTCTCCAGGTTGTATGGGAGGCGCAGTGGCTGTGAGTGCGGTACGTTGTTCTTTCGACACAGAGCTGGACGCAATGGCGCATTGCTTAAGCGCTGCAAGGGCCTGATTGCGCACCTTGGCGAGAATCGTACAATAGTCGCAATGCAGTGCCGGCGGCGTTCCAACCACTCAATTTTTATGGCCCGAAAGCCAAAACGCATCGCAGATTCCTCTCCGCCCATCACGCACCTTCCTGATAGCAGTGTGATGCGAAGACTCCAGCCAAAGGGGAGCCGATGACAGCGCTTCGTCGCGTCGAGTATGCGCATGAGCGTAAGATGCGCGTGCGCAACACGGTTCGCTACCGCGCTGCGCATTGGCCTATCTGGATCTTCGTATTCTTCCTCGCGCCGGGACCACTGGTCTTCGACATTTTCGCTGGTCGCGGCAATCGGTGGAATGTGCTTTGGCTGGCGCTGGTGTTGATCGGCACCGGCATCGCTGCATTGCGAGGACGCTTGCCGGGCGCGGAGCCCGGGCCCTATATTCTTCGGTTCACGGAGGACCGGCCGAACCCGCTCTATCGTCGTGTCTGTTACACCTTCGGCTGGAACGCCGCGATCAACTTTGCGCTCATGAATCTGCTTGGGCTGGCGATTGCCGTGGCAACCGGCCATTGGTACATGCAGCAGATTTACGCGCGTGTCTATGCTCCTGTGCTGGGAGCGATTGTGCTGCTGGGCATTGCCGGCGTGCTGCCGCGGGTGCGCCGTTCGACGAAAGGCGAAGGTTGGGAGCGGCGATATTTCTACGGCACTGTGTGGTCGGTCACGCTTGGCCAGATGGTGCTGCTGATTTTGTGGAAGCTGCTGCCACGCTCGCATGCTGCCGATGTGACGAAGCTGGTCGTCTACTGCGCAATTCTGCTGGCCGTGGGCGTTGCGGCTGCCACGGGACTGCTGCCGCGCACACGTCCGATATTGCCGGGAGAGCTGGTCGTTGCCGATTAAAAAGCAGACTAAAAGAGTTGCCGGGATCGTGCTGCTTGCGCCGCTTGCGGCGGCAGGTCTGGGCTGGCTGTTTCAGCGTGCAGGTCGCAGGAGAGATGCGCGACGCTATCCGCCACTGGGGCTGTTGCTCTCACGGGGCGGACGCTACCTGCACGTTCTGCGCGAAGGAACTGGTGGTCCGGCGGTAGTTTTCGAAGCAGGGCTGGCAGCGAGCTCGTTGAGCTGGGCACGCGTGCAGCCGTTGGTTTCCGCATTCGCCAGCACCTTCAGCTACGATCGCGCCGGACTGGGATGGAGTCAGCCGTTGCGGTCACGGCCGACGCTCGGCCAGATGCTCGATGATCTGCATAGCGTCGTGATGTGGGCAGGAGGCGGAGAGCCGGTTGTGCTGGTTGGCCATTCCTTTGGCGCGCTTCTGTTGCTTTCCTATGCGCAGCAGTTCCCGAAGCAAGTGGCCGGACTGGTAATGCTGGAGCCGGTTTCGCTCTTGACCTGGTCGGAATGCTCCGAAGTCAATCAGCACAGATTAGAGGTTGGAGCCGCGCTATCGCGACGTGGAGCGTGGCTGGCGGAGTTCGGCGTGGTGCGTGTCGCGCTTATGCTGCTGCTTCATGGCGGGCAGGGATGGTCGCAGCGGATTGGCAGGCGTGCTGCTGGGCGTGGTGCGGCGACGCTTGAACGGCTGACTGGCGAAGTGAGCAAGCTGCCGCCGGAATTGTGGCCGATGATTGCCGCGCACTGGAGCCGGCCGCAAAGCTTCCGCGCGATGGCCGGCATGCTGGACGCGTTGCCTGCCTGCGCTGTGGAGGCGGCCCATCCGACGCTGCCGGTGGAGATGCCGGTCGCTATTCTCTCGGCTGGGTCTGCGACTCCGGATGAACTGCGCGAGCGGGACGGCTGGCTCGCAGGGGTGATCGAGAAGGATCACCGCGTACTTCCGGGGACCGGCCATTGGCCGCACCTTGAAAAACCAGATGAGGTGGCCGCGGCGATACGGTGGTGCGTGGAGCGCGCGAGGTTGCGCGGCTAGAGCCAAACGCAGGATGCGCTCCATCGCCTTCCGAAAGGAGAGGCTTTATTGCTGTGCCTCAAGCATGGCGCGCCGTCGTGCCGGCAGATAGGGCCAGATGAGCAGTTGATAAGCAGCGCCGCCCACGATTGCTCCGAGCAGTGGGCCGAGTATCGGCACCCACCAGTAATTTCCGGGCGACGGAAGAGCAGCGGTGCTCCATCCGGTGAAGAAGCAGAACAAACGTGGTCCGAAGTCGCGTGCCGGGTTGATGGCCCACGCCTCCAGGTAACCCATAGAAGCACCAATGAGTGCGACGAGCAGCCCGATGATAAGCGCGCCGGCATTTGCGCCAGGGGCCATTTCATTGAACCTTTCGGTGACGGCAAAGATGCCGAAGATGAGAAATGCGGTCAGTACTACCTCGTCGAGAAACGCATGTCCCGGAGTAATGGCGAGTCCGGGATGCGTAAAGAACACACCTGCAGCTCCGCCAGCCGCGCGGGTGAGCTGGTGGGCGGCGTTGTAGTTGTTGATGACCGGCACAAAGAGCATATAGACAAGCGCTGCGCCCACGAAGGCGCCGATACCCTGGGCGATCCAATAGGGGACTACGCGCTTCCATGAGAACTTCCGGTAAATGGCGAGCGCGAGAGTTACGGCGGGGTTTGCATGGCAGCCGCTGACAGCGCCCGTTGTATAGATGGCAAGCGTGACGGCGAGCCCCCATGCGATGCATACGCCCCAGTATGCCTGCTGGTATGGGCTGGGTGAGTACAGCGTATACATGGCGGCGACAGAGTCGCCAAAGGAGATGATGATGAATAACGCCACCGCCTCCGAGATGAGCTCTCCCATGACCCCCTTGAAGACCTTGTCTGACATTGCGGGTGTTTCCTTTCGCAAAAGCTCTTTTTAGGCTCTCATCAAGTTACAGGGACACCTGTTTCTCCGGCCGCAGATTTCAGCCAAGCCATCAAATCAGACAACAACGTACTTTGCGGCAATGGTGGAGGCGGCTGCGATCTGGTTCCGGCGCCACGCATCGTCGCGGCCCAGCTCGCGCGCCAGCACCGCCGCGACCGGCTCGATCATGCGCCGGGCTGCGCTTGCGTTCAGGAAAAGAGCGCGCGTGCGTCGCGAGATCACGTCGTCGACCGTGCGGGCCATCTCTTTACGCGCCGCCCACACGACTTCGGCTCCGATGTAGGGCAGCGAAGCATCGAGCGGTGCGGCAAGTGAAGCGTCGTTGGCAGCGAGCGCCCGGACTGCTTCCGCATCGCTGCCGTAGACGGCAAGGTGGCCGAGGGCATCGACGTCTTCGAGGTATCCGTGGATATGCAGGTTGCGTGTGACGCAGGGTTTTTCATCGAGGCGGCCAAGAGTGATGGCGTGGTCAACGCAATCCTCCGCCATGTGACGATAGGTAGTCCACTTGCCGCCCGCAATTGTCAGCAGGCCGGAGTTATCGAAATGAATGGTGTGGTCGCGCGAGAGTGATGAGGTCTTGCCGGTGTCCGCCCCTGCGGCTTTGACCAAAGGGCGAATACCCACGTAGACGCTGAGGATATCCGCGCGGCTCGGGGGGCGGCTGAGATAGCGCTCGGCTGTTTCGAGGATGAAGTCGATCTCCTGCTCCATGGGCAGCGGGTCGTACGAAGGCGTTTCGATGGGCGTGTCGGTGGTGCCGACGACCACGTGGCCGTGCCAGGGAATTGCGAAGAGCACCCGGCCGTCGCTGGTGTGCGGCACCATGATGGCGGCATCGCCCAGCAGGAATGAACGCTCGAAGACCAGGTGGACGCCCTGGCTGGGCTCGATCAACGCCGCCGCAGCAGGTTCGGAGAGCCGCCGCACTTCATCGGTGAAGATACCGGTGGCGTTGATGACGACCTTTGCGGCGGCAGGGAAGCGCCGCCCGCTTTCGCTGTCCAGAGCGACTACGCCGTTGACGAAGCCATCTTCGTCCTTCGTGATCTCGGTGACACCCGCGTAGTTGAGGAGGGTGGCATTGTGATCGGCAGCGGTTTGCGCGAGATGGATGAGCAGCCGCGTGTCGTCGAACTGGCCGTCGTAGTAGACAACGCCTTGCTTCAAACCATCCGTCTGGATGTTGGGCAGACGTTCCAGTGTCTCTTCGCGAGAGAGAATGCGCGACCGTCCGAAGCCATACTTGCCCGCGAGCAGATCGTAAATTTTGAGGCCGATGCCGTAGAACGGCGTCTCCCACCAGGAGTAGCTGGGCACGATGAAAGCCAGATCGTGCACCAGGTGCGGCGCGTTCTGGCGCAGCAGGCCGCGCTCCTTCAGAGCCTCCATCACCAGCGTGACGTTGCCTTGCTCCAGATAGCGCACACCGCCGTGAACCAGCTTGGTGGAGCGGCTGGAGGTCGCTTTGCCGAAGTCTTCGCGCTCGAGCAGCAGAACGTCATAACCGCGCGTAGCCGCGTCGACGGCGATGCCAACGCCTGTGGCGCCGCCGCCGATGATCACGATATCCCATGGCGTAGTTCGCGTTTCGACGCGCGCCAGCATCTCTTCACGCTTCATGCGGAGCCTGCTTTGCCCGGAGTTTTCTCTGGCTGATTCCAACCGCGTGCGCGTGTGACCGCCTCACGCCATCGCTCGCGCTGTTGTTGTGCTTTGCTGCGGTCCGGATTCGGATCGAAACGCCGGCTTTCGCCGCGCAGCTTCTGGATCTGTTGCGGGCTTTCCCAGAAGCCGGTTGCCAGGCCGGCGAGATAGGCTGCGCCGAGCGCGGTGGTCTCCACCTGCTGTGGCCGAAGGACAGGGATGCCGATGATGTCTGCTTGGCATTGCATGAGGAGATCATTGGCTGCCGCACCACCATCGACACGCAGCTCGCGAAAGGGATTTTTGGTTTCCTTGTCCATCGCTTCCATCACATCGGCCACCTGGAAGGCGATGCTCTCCAGGGCTGCGCGCGCAATATGGCCGGGCTGCGTTCCGCGCTCCAGGCCGATGAGGAGACCGCGCGCGTAGGAGTCCCAGTAGGGCGCACCTAAGCCAACAAAGGCGGGCACAAAGACAATTCCACCGTTGTCCGGAACGGAGGCGGCCAGCGTTTCAACATCGGATGATTTGCGAATGATGCCGAGGTTGTCCCGGAGCCATTGAACGACAGCTCCGCCGATGAAGATGGAGCCTTCGAGCGCATACTCCAGTTTGCGAGTGAGGCTGCAGGTGAGCGTCGTGATGAGGCGGTTCTGCGAACGCACGAACTGCTCGCCGATGTGCTGCAGCAGAAAGCAACCTGTTCCGTAGGTGTTCTTGGCATCGCCAGAAGAGAAGCAGAGTTGGCCAAAGAGGGCTGATTGCTGATCGCCGGCGATCCCCGCAATGGCAATGGAGCCGAGCCCGAGAGTCGTTGTCACTTCACCGACGCGATCGCTGGACCAGACCACCTCCGGCATCATGCTTTCCGGGATATTCAGCAGCCGGAGCAACTCTGAATCCCACTTGCCTTCGACGATGTTATAGAGCAGGGTGCGCGAGGCATTGGTCTGATCCGTGACATGACGCTTGCCGCTGGTGAGATTCCAGATGAGCCAGCTATCGACGGTGCCGAAGGCGAGCTTGCCCGCCTCAGCGCGGGCGCGGGCTCCGTGCACGTTGTCGAGTATCCACGCGACCTTGGTGCCGGAGAAATAGGCGTCGAGCAGGAGGCCGGTTTTTCCACGGACCATTTCTTCCGCGCCGTCTTCGCGTAGCCGATTGCAGAGCGGAGCTGTGCGACGATCCTGCCAAACGATGGCGTTGTAGACCGGTTTACCGGTCTCGCGATCCCAGACGATGGTGGTCTCGCGCTGATTTGTGATGCCGAGGGCCACGACATCGCGAGGCCGGACGCCGGCACGCGTCAGCACTTCGACGGCTACGGTGAGCTGCGAGGTGAGGATGTCATAGGGATCGTGTTCGACCCAGCCGGCATTTGGGAAGCGCTGTTCGAATTCGTGCTGCGCCTGCGCTACGTTGTTGCCCTGCTGATCAAAGAGAATCGCGCGCGAGCTGGTCGTGCCCTGATCGAGAGAAAGGATGTACGGCATACGGCGGCCATTATATGCAAGGGTCAGGGAGCCGTTGGCAAGAGAACCCGATGGGACGCCTGAGCGCGCAGCGCCAGACCGCTGGCGACAGATGTGAACTCATCGCCGGTGCGCACGCAGTCTGTTCCGAATCTGCGTTCGAAGATCTGGCGCACCGCAGGCACCAGGGAGGTACCGCCAGTGAGAAAAACCCGGTTCACGGCAGTGTCTCTCATGCCTGATGCGGCCATGACTTCCTGAACGGCCTGTTCAATGGATGCGAGGTCGGCTGCGATCCACGATTCGAACTGAGCGCGCGTGACGGATGCCTGCAGCTGAATGTCGTGGTGATGAAAGCGGAACTCGGCGTGGTCCTGGCTGGAAAGCGCGATCTTGGTGCTTTGCACCGCCTGATGGAGTTGATAGCCAAGATCGGCCTCGATCAGCTCCGAGAGTGCCGCGATCTTTTCCGGCTCGAAGGCGCGCACGCGGGCCGCGCGAAGCATCTCGCTGACGGCGCGGGTGCGCAGGAATGAGAGATGATGCCAGTGCTCAAGCCGGCGATAGACCCAGCTTGGAACGGCGACGAGGGTCTTGTCTCCGGATTTTTCGAGGGTGTCCGCGCCGAGGTGGGGCGAGACCAGATGACGGACGAGGCGCGCGTCGAAGGCGTCGCCCGCCAGTCCGACACCGCTGGTGGCGAGCAACTCCGTCTGCAGCTCATGCTGTGCGGCATTGGGCCGTAGGCGCAGGAGCGAGAAGTCGCTGGTGCCGCCTCCGAAGTCGCCGATGAGCACGAGCTCTTCGTGGTTGAGGGTCGAAGCGTAGTGATAGGCGGCGGCGACGGGTTCGAATTCGAACTCTACGTGTTTGAAACCGGCTCGTGAGAATGCATCACGCAGTCGTGCCAGCGCGAACTCGTCGTCTGCATTCGAGCCGGCTCCCACGAAATGCACGGGGCGCCCCACCGTGGCGGTGTGGATAGCGGAGCCGAAGTATGCTTCCGCATGCTGGCGCAGATCGGCGAGAATTCGGGCGACCAGGTCTTCCAGGAGCTGCCTCCTGCCGAAGACCTCCGTCCCGGTGAGTGTGCGGCTGGACAGATAGGACTTGAGCGACTGGATAAGTCTGCCCTTAGGTTCTGCCGCGAGATAGCGCTCGATGCCTTCCGGGCCGCTCCATGAGTGCAGCTGCGAACGCCCTCTGGATTTCGTCTGTTCCAGGTACAGAAGCGAGCGATATGCGGCCACGAGGCCGCCGGCGGCGGCGAACTGCACCAAACGCACACGTCCCTGTTCGTCGACCGTTGCAATGGAGCTGTTGGTTGTTCCGAAATCAATTCCGACCATAAAAGACGCACCGTACCTAGTCTTTCATGTGCGGCCTTTCATGTGCGGCGCCTTCCATGCGTAGCTACTCCATCGTTGCTGCGATATAGGCTCCTCGGCGGGACTGCGCATCGACTGGGCTTGCATAAAAAGCCGGCCGGCCCCCGATGGAAAAGGTCGCCGGGGTGTCATCGAAAAGATCGAAGGTGAGAACGTCGCCCGGGCTGAGAGTGCGAACCGCGCTTAATGGAATGCGCACATTTGGCAGCTGCAATGTTGCCATATGCGTTGTCCGCCGCAGCCTCGTCAGCAATCCGTTTCGCATTTCGGGCGATGTCTGGCGGGACGTTTTAGGCGGTCCGTCCAGGGACCGGATTAGAACTTTGGCCGTTTCCGAGGAAAGCGTGACGGCAATGCGTCCGCGCTGGGTGCCGCAGGTCAGGTCAAAAGAAAGAGAAAGTGTGCTGTCAATCGTCGGCATGAGCCGATCGATTGAGCGCGATGGAAGGGAAGGGTCGTTGCGGATTTCCAACTCCGGCGCGGAGAGGGCGGTGCTGAAATCGCGGCAGATGAGATCGACGACGCTGTGCACAATCGAGCCTTCGATCTCCGTGGGTGCGCGTTCGAGCGAAGTGCCGCCCGGGCCGCCGAGAAGTAGTTCCACGAAGAGAAAAACCAGAGGGAGGTCCATCTGCAACAGAGCCGGCTGGGAGGCAGGCCCCACGGTCAGCGGGGTTATGTGGCGGGTTTCCGCTTCCGGCGAGTGGATGATCTCATAGAAGGGTGCACGCTCCACGCCGGCAAGGCTGGCCATGAAGGGCACGCCAAGCCAGCGGGTCATGTTCGCATTCACGGCGCGTATGAACAGCAGGCACAAGCTATGTAGGCTGAGCCGCTGGGCCTCGCTCAGTGCGGTTGTTGCAATGAGCCGCGCCTGCAGAGGTACAGGGCCGTCATCGGGAGCGTGGGCGGGGTCGGAATTCGATTGCATAGAGCACCTGACGCGGTCTCATGTGCAGGCCGAATTCCAAACTGCGGCCATTTGCCTTAAAGAGTTCTAATGAGCGCCGCCCAATGCAAGAAGCCGGAGTGTTTCATTCAGACCGTCTGATACACTGTGAGGGTCGCGTCGCCGAACAGCCTGAAATCATGGTGTCGGCGAATGACACTTGGGGACGTAGTTCAGTTGGTTAGAATGCTGCCCTGTCACGGCAGAGGTCGCGGGTTCGAGCCCCGTCGTCCCCGCCATAAACCAGAGAAAATACAAGGTTTATGGCACAGTGACAAGATCAGTTGTAACCCGCGAGGGTGCTGAAGGGTGCTGAGAGTTTCCGGCACCTTTTTTGCTGCCCTCAAGTCGCAAGGGCTCCCGTTGCGAGGGTGCTGGCGAGGGTGCTGAAGTTCTGCCCTTTCCGGCTTGAATCACCATCTCCATGACTTTGTTGTTGGCCTCACGCTTGCTTGCTGAGATCGCTCGGGTATAGATGTCGAGAGTGATCCGCGAGTTCGCGTGACGCAGGAGTTCCTGGGCGGTCTTCAGGTCCGCTCCAGCCGCTCTCAGGTTGGTCGCCAGAGAGTGACGGAAGCTGTGCCATCCGATTCTCTTCCCAGTGATCTTTGCCCGGACGAGTGCGGGGCGAATGATCTTCTTCAGAATCATGTCTGGCGTCACAGGCGTCTTTCCTTCATTCCGAACGGATGGAAAGAGGAAGTCGTCCTCCCCGTTGTACAGTGACTCTTTTCTCCAGGCATCGAGACATTCGATGACCGAAGGATGGAGCGGAACGGGCTTCCGGCTGGCTTCGGTCTTGGTATCGCCGAAGCGACCTCGCACACAGGAACGGAGGACATTCACCTGCATGACCAGTGGATCGATGTCCCGCCACGTGAGCGCAACCAACTCCGAGCGCCTCAACCCCGTGCTACCCGCCAAGACCACCATCGCTTTTACGCGAAGGGGTAGTTCCTCCACCAATGCCACAAACTCGGCAGGCGTCAGAACATCCGGCTCCCGCAAACGCTTCGACGAGGCCCGGACCTTGCTGATGGGATTGCGGTGCATCCATTCATACCGAATGGCATGATTGAAGATCGCAGACATGATGTTCCGAATTTTACTTTTCGTTGCCGGGGCATATGGCAACGAATTTAGCCACTCCTCAACCTGCACAGTTCGAACATCCGACAGCCACTTCTCGCCCCAAGTCGGAGCAATGTGGTTTGTGAGATAGATCGACGTTGACTCAATGGTTGCGAATGCCTTCTTTTCGGGAGTCAACTCGTGTTTGCGGTAGTGGGCGATGAGTTCAGAGACCGTAACCGGGACTCTAACCTCGACGTTAATGTTGGCGCGGAAATCGGCCACGGCTTGTTCCGCATCCCGGCGTGAAGGAAGATCCTTCACCGTGCCGAGGTTGCGTTTCTTGTACGTGCGCTTGCCGCTGGTCTCGTCATACCAGCGGAAGACCCATACATCCGGACCGCTTTTGCGCTTCTGCTTCAAGAGGCTTCCTTGTTGAAAGCGGCTCATGCGGTTCTCCTTGCATGAGCGCTGATGGCTGTATTTATCGTACTCGCCGCGGACCTCTTGCGGTCAGTTTCTCTCGCTTGCACCCATTGCAGCAGTTCGTGTTCTAAGAACCGCCAGACCTTGCGCCTGCCTTCTCCCAACGGATGGGCCGGAAGGTAGCCGAGGCGTGCCCAGCGAACAATCGTACGGCTGTCCATCCGAAGGATCTCTGCTGCTTCTTCTGCGTTTAAAAGGCAGTTGGCCATAAACATCCTCCGGTACTCAACGGTCTTGTACGTGCTCGGTGCTGGCTGAGAACTAGCGTGTCGTCGCCGTCTTGGTTTGGCTAATACTTTGTATTTATCGGCTGATAGATGGCAGTTATCAGCATCGGACAAGCCTGCAAAGGTGCGGCGGTTATCGGAGTTCGCTCGAGCTAGGAGTAAATTTGGCCAAACTGTGCAACTTTAATCTCCCGAAGCATACGGACTGGCAAGATTTCGATGAGCGAAGCCGTTTTGTCTTCTGGATGCCGTGTCACACCACTCTAGCTTCAAGGGCAACCGGGCTATGTACGATTGGGCCGAGTTTCGTCACTTCCGCTACTTGCTCAAGATCCTCGAGAAGGGAGGATTCCGTGCTGCGGCGGAAGAGCTCTACACTTCGCAACCCAATTTGACCGTGCAGGCGCGGCAATTTCAGGATCAAGCATCGGTTCGGCTCTTTCGCCGACTGAAGAACGGACAGATTCGTCCCACAGAGACCGGAATCGCGTTTATCGGCCTGGCGAGGCTGCTATTGGAAGTGCGCGAGGAAGTCATCAATGCTCTGATTGCGATCGAGCGTGGTGAAGTGAGGATGGTTCGCTTCGGTTCCACTCCCCTTGTAGATCAGACGTTGTTCCGCACTTTGTGTGCGCTTCACAAAGAAGTGCTCCCCACCTGTGGAGTTCGGCCGACGCACGGAGATGCGGGAGTCCTGGCTCAGGAGGTAGCAGGCGGCATGGTCGATGCCGCCATCGTCACTCTGCCTCTAAAGCATCCGGACGTGCATATCGAACTGCTACGGCGCGACCGAATGGTGGTGTGCCTGCGTAGGGAAGACCCGCTGGCTCGAAAAGCGGCAGTTGACACCGCCGATTTACGGGCGAATCTGACGATCTTTTACGACCCACAGCGTCATCCCGAGGCACACACCAGACTGCTCGAATTACTCACCGAAGCAGCGATTTCAGTGCCGGAATACTCGAGGGCATCCCACCCGTCGGACATGCAAGCACTGGTCAAGGAAGGACACGGTCTCGCCCTCATTCGGGAAGGGACATTGCTGGAAGAGGGGCTGACCACGCGCCCTATTCTCGGCATGGACTGGACGATCGACACGGCTGTCATCTACCACAAGCAATGCCATCCCAGGACAGTTCCCATTCTGGTGAGAAGACTCAAGAGGATGATCGTGGATATTCAGCCGGAAGATTCCGTCGCGAAGATCGTGCGACCGGTTCGCGAAGCCGTGAAACGTCCTGCCCAATCAACAGAAGAGAACCCGACGCAGTTGTCTTTGTATCGTGAATCTCTTTGAGGGGATTCGGATTAGAGCAGAGTGATAACTGCAAATTATCAGCTGATAGACAAGATGTATTAGACGGGACGGTTCAGTCCCGCCATGATCACGGCAGATCGCGACTGATGAAAGTCGACGGAGGTGCTGATGACTCATCGCAATGCTTTCGCTCTGCTCTCTAAGGCAATTTCGGTTGCCCGACGACCGCTTTCGTTCCCGTCACGCCAACTGCGAATGCGTATTCTACGCATTCTTGCTCAATCTCTTCTCCCGCTCTTCTTTGCAAGCTTCGCTCACGCTCAGGGAACGATGGACTTCTCCGGGGCACAGACGCTCATGGGAACCTTCAAAACCTTCGCCATGTACGCAGGTGCTGTCATCTGTCTTGGCGGTTTGATCTTTGCCGGAATTCGCATGATGAGTGGTCGTTTCCAAGATGCTATTCCTGGCCTCTTCGGTGCGCTGTTTGGAGCCGGAGTTCTGGGATGGGGCGCGGGCTGGATCGGAAGTCTCACCGGCCAGTCCATGTAAGGTACGCCCATGACCAAGCGGGGAGAGCCGTTACCGATCAATCAGGCGCTTAACAGGCCGCGAGCCAAGCTCGGACTGGACCTCAGCGCATGGATGGCGATTGTCTTCGTCTGCGTAACGGTTTTCCTCGTTGGGTTTCGCCTGCTGGCAATGATGGCTTTCCCCACGCTCGCCGTTGGCGCGTGGCTCATCACTCGCAAACACCCAAAGATGTTTCAACTCTGGGGCCTGAGCCTCAGCCAAAAGTCCTACTATGACCCGCGCAAATACTGAGCAATCCAAATTCGTTCCATGGTTTGCAAAAGCTGGGGCCGCCTGCTCGATTGTGCCAATCTCGCGCTTCATCGGCCCGAACGTCTTTGCCCTCAAAGCTGGCGGCTACGGATGCTTATTTGCACTCACAGGTATTGATGAGGAGGGACTCACTGACCAGGAGCTTGACGGCCGGATGCGGTCGATTGAAGGCGCATTGCGCGCGCTTCCCGAGGGTTCCTGCCTATATCAGTACACCCGCGTGACCTCCGGCTATGACTTGCCGCGTCAGAAGACATACAGCAATCCCGTCACGCAGGCGTTCGTGGATGACCGCCTCGGGTTCCTTGAAAAGACGGCTGGTTTCCGGCGCATAGACCTTCACTGGTGCCTCACGCTGGAACCGCGGACGCTGAAAGCGTTTAAGCGCAGGCCACAGGAGAACTCCACTGAAAGCTCACGAATGCTCGCAGAGCTTCAAAAAACCGCAACGATTCTGGAAGCTCATCTCGGCAGTCTGTTGGGACTGCGCTTGCTGGACAGGCTAAGCACCTTCCAGTTCTTTTCCTATCTCTTCAATCTTGAGGAATGGTCCGTGCAATCGCAGCTCCGTAGCGATACCGGCGTTGACCGCGAGATCGTCAGCAATCCCGTCGCATGGCACAGCGATCATCTGCGCGTCGGCAAACGCCATGTGCAGATGTTCTCGCTGAAGACGACGCCCGAAGCGTCGAGGCCCTGCCTCTTCTCCGGGCTACTGACGCTCGATTGCGACAGCATCCTTTGCTCGACATGGCGGCCGAAGTCCACCACCGTGGCCCGCAGCGAAATCGACGCGCAGGAAAAGTTCATTAGCTTTTTCAAGGTGGGTGTGTTGACTCGCGTGATGACTGGACGCGACACAGCCTCGCTCGAAGCAGGAGCCGGTGCAAAAGCGGCCAACAGTAGCGTCGATGATTTGAGCCTTGTCATCCGCGAGTTGGACAAGAAGGCGCATGGTGAATACTCGTTACGTCTTCTCCTGGCCGCCAACAGTGCCGAGCAGCTACGCAACACCGCGCCGGTCGTGCATCGGATCTTCGTCGATACGCGTGCGCAGGTCATTGAAGAGACGGTTGGCAATCTATCTGCGTTTTATGCGATGTTCCCAGGCAATGCGAAATTCAACGTGTTCCCGATGTGGCTGTCCGAGGAGCACCATGCGCGACTTTCTTCCGTGTTTGCCCCGCACATCGGCCATCCACACTCGGAAGACCTCGATTCCGAGTACCTGAATGTGTTTGAAACACGCAACCGGACGCCGTTTTTTCAGGACGTGTATGTGGATGGCGTTCGCGTCATGCTCATCATTGGCCCTACAGGTTCGGGAAAAAGCGTGGTCGGGAATGCCACGGTTGCGTTGGAGCAAAAGTACGGCGGCTTCACTTATATCTTCGACATCGGCGGCAGCTACGAAAGCGTAGTGGAGCTGTACGGCGGGCGCGTGGATCGTATCGGCAAGGACGGTCCCCGCGTCGCGTTGTTCGCGTTGGAGCCAACCGAGAGCAACATCAAATTCCTGTATTCGTTTATCAAGCTGCTGTTGACGAACGGCGGCGCAGACTTGGAGCCGGAAGACGAAGATGTAATCCACAAGGCTGTGCAGGGCATCTACCTGCTCGACCCGGAGAATCGCCGCCTCTCAAATCTTTTCCTTCCCAAGAAGCTCGACCGCTACCTGTCGAAATGGGTTGGCAGAGGCGTCTATAGTGCCATTTTCGACAACGTAGAAGACAGTCTCTCGCTCTCGCGCGTGCAGTGCTTCGACTTCCAGGGCGTCAACAACGCGCAGCACGCCGACCTCATAGAACCTTTGATGGTGTGGCTACTGCGGCGCATCAACGATGTGCTCTATGACCCCGCCAATCTTGGCCTGCCCAAGCACATTTTGATCGAAGAGATTTTCTCTTCGATGAAGAATCGCCAGTTGCTCGAAGGCGCTCTCGCTTCGATCAAGACTGTGCGTAAGAACCTTGGTGGCGTCACGATGATTGGGCAATCGGCGGAAGATCTTGGCGAGAACGCCGACTCCATCGTGAACTCCTGCACCTCGTTCCTTTTCCTGAAGGATGCGACATTCAACCGCAAGCGCTACTCCGAGCTGTTCAAAATGACGGAACAGCAGCTCGCTCTTTTCGAGAGTTTGCAGGATCGGGAGGCGCTATACATGCGCCGCGACGGACTCACCAAGGTTGTACGCCTAAATCTCGACGCACGCAGCTATGCGACGTTCTCCACCAAGCCGAAGGACCGCGTGCGCCGGTCCAAGTTGATTGCCAAGTACGGACTCACCGAGGGCATCACGCGGTTCGCCCAGGGTGAGTCTCTTTAACCGAAAGGACCAGAGAAAATGAAACCCCCGATCCTCGTCTTCGTTGCCTGTGGGCTTGTTTTTACTGGCACCCTTGCCTCTGCCTCTAGCCCCGGTACTCCCGATGCAAAGCATCTCCAGCCAAACGCGCCGCGCACCATCACCGTGTCCGAGGCGGATACGCCGCCCGTGATTCGCGCCGGGCTGCTGCAATCGACGTTGATACTGCTCCCGGCCGAGGAGAAGGTTGCGAACGCCTTCGCGGGCGACACAGTGGATTGGGTGTTTGATGGCGGCCAAGTGGCCAGCCGGTTCATCAGCATCAAGCCCAAGGTCGCTGGCAGTACCACGGACGTGCATATCGTCTCTGACCATGGGAATGAGTACACGCTCCAGTTGCGCGAAGTCTCCGGCGACGACGATGCCCATTTCGATTCCAAAATCTTCATTATGCCTGGCGATAAGGCAGCGAAAGACAGGCTGGCAGAGCTGCCTGTCTTTGTGCCCGCCGCCGAGCTGGACAAGGTGAAGCAGGAAGCTGCCGCAGCGCAAGCTGCCCAGGCCGCCACGCTCAGGACAGAAAAGACACAGGAAGAGGCGTATCGGAGCCAATATCCCCGCTCACTCCACTTTGATTACGCATGGGACAAGTCGAAGGGCAAAGAGCTTGGCTTGCAGGCGATATGGCGCGATGACAAGTTCACGTATCTGCGCGGGCAGTTTCAGGAAACTCCAGCTCTGTACGAGGTGAAGGACAAAAAGCCGTCGCTTATCAACTTCGATTTTTCGAATGGACTCTACACCGTACCGAAGGAGCTGAATAACGGCTACCTCGCCATCGGCAAACAGAAGGTGGAATTTCATCGCACCGCGGAAGCGAGGTAACTATGCCGGAGCCGAATCAGAACGTCCCCGCGACCGTCCCCGAACAGCCTGAATCGAAGCCGCCGCTACGGAAGAGTATGCCGGTCGTTATCGCCCTGGTGGTCATCGTCGCGCTTATCGGGATTGCAAATCTCTCCAGCCTTTTGAGCGGTAATAAGAAGGGTGCTCCCAGCAGTGCGATGCCGATGCGCCCGGCAGCTCCGAATGCACAGCAAGTAAACAGCTTCGAGTCGCAGCAGCAGTTGCAGGCACAGCGAGACGCTGAAGCACGACAACATCAACAGGAACTTGCCGCCGCTCTGCAGCAACTCCAGGAGACCGGAGGCGCACCCGGCCCGGAGGCCACAGGTGCTCCGCCGATGACGGCAGCGCAACGCGCCGCGATCTATGGCGACAGCCCCTATGCTCCACAGCGCACGTCGAATATGTCTCAGGCGCAGGCCGAAGCCAGGCAGAAAGAGCTTGCGAAAGAAAAGCAGCACCAGGACGCTATTAATAGCGACACTCTTGCGATTGACTTTGAGCGTACCGGCCCAACTCCAGCGACAGCGGTGGCCGCGCAAGGGACGGCGGCTACGGTAGCCGGCGGCCCGGCTCCGGCCAAGCCTGTCAGTACGGAGGCCAAAACCGACAGCAAGGGCAATCCGATGACCGGCTATGACTTTGATACCTACGATGGCCGCCTGTATCGGGTATTCGAGGGCACCGTCCTTGAGGGTGTCGTGACGAATCACATCGACGGTGGCTTCAGCGGCCCCGTTATGCTGTCGCTCACGACCGACCTGTATTCTCACGACCACCAACAACTTCTCTTGCCGCAAGGCACTCGCTTGTTAGGCGAGGTCCAGAGCGTCGGGAACGCACAGCAGCGGAAGATGTTCGTCACCTTCCACCGTGCTATCTGCCCGGATGGCTACTCGCTCGAGTTTGCGAAGTATATCGGTCTCGACCAGATCGGCACGACTGGACTTGCCACAAGAGTGGATCACGGATACTTGCAGGCGTTCGCCGCCGCTGCCGCTATCGGCGGCTTAGGCGGTCTTGCCCAGATCGGCAATAACGGCAGCGTGCTCGATCCTTCGACGCAGATTCGCAACGGGATCTCGGCACAATCGGCAGCCGAGGGTGAGCAGGTGTTGAATCACTTCCTCAACCGCCTGCCCATCATCACGCTCAAGGAAGGCTCGCGTGCCCGCGTGTACATCGGAACAGACCTCTTGATTCCGTCCTATGCGGAACATCGCGTCGATCCAACGCTATGACCCGACTTCATAAACTCGCGACTGTACTAGCGACATTGCTGGCAATTGCTCTTGCTGCATTCGCCGCAGATCGCAGCGCACTCGCGTGGACGTGCGTCGAATCTATTCACGCCGTTGAACGGGTAAGCCATATTGGGAGCTTTTCTCCGGATAGGTTCGATCCAACCTGTCCACAGTGCATGTAAACACCAGCCGCAGGAGGCAGTATGAAATTTACTCTCACCAACCGCCGCACATTATTCATCGGAGCAGGCGCCGCGTTCCTTCTCACCGCAACGCCGGGTTTCGCTCTCTTCGGGCTCGGAGATATTGTCTTTGATCCGACCAGCTACGGCAGTCTGGTCTCTCAACTGACGACGCTTCAGACGCAGTACAACATGCTGAAGAGCAACCTCACTCACTTTTCGTTCAAGCAGCAGTGGCAGACCACGCTCCATGCCCTGGAGAACGTCAACGTCGCGAATATATTCGGGGAGACGGCTGGCATGAACATCGCACTCAACACCAATTCGCCGTCTGCATCGAGCGCGGCTTGGAAGGCCGCTACCATCACAATGAACGCTAGTGCGCCGGCCTACCTTGCCGGTCAGTCTCTCGGCGGCGCACGCAGTTCGCAGCTTGCCTTGATCGAGACCTCCGATGCCGTCTCTCCCGATTGCCTCACGGCTGTCGGCCAGTATCGGAGCGACAGAGCCACGAACGCTACAGCCAACAGTTCACTCACGGCTTCGCAGCTCGATGGTTCCGATTCGACCAACAGCGAAGTCCAGCAGCTCAATCTCCTGAATGCGGCAGAAGCCCAGAAGATGGCTGAGATGCAGTCCCAAGGCACTTTGCACGCGTGTCTTGCTTCGCAGATGACGCTCGCCAATATGGAGCGCCGTAACGCGCAGGTCGAAGACCTTAATACCGCCGTCTTCGTCCAGCAGCAGCGTTCGGCCAATGATACAAGCGCCGCGAATGAAGGTAACACCTGGGCCACGTACTTGCCGTAAGAGGACGCCGATGCTGAAGGCCATCAACACCAAAATCCTGCTCGCTATCCTCGCGGTCCTGGCCGCGATCTGTGGCGTGCTTACCTACCAAAGGCATGAGGCGGCGAAAGCCGCCGCTGCCGCCGCCAAAGCAGCGGCCATCCTGCAGCAACAGCAGAATGAGGCCGAGGAACGCAAAGCCGAAGATGAGGCGTTCCGGCGGCGCGTGGAAGCAGACAAGAAGAAGCACAATTCCGCTGCCGCCGGTGAAGGGAAGACCTGGCGGAAGTACATCCCCTAAAAGCCATTTGAGGGAGAGGCCTATATGGTTTCCGTTGCGTTACTGGCACAAGCACTACCGAACGCAAGTTCAGGTGTGGACTGGCTCTACCAATTCACAAATAACCTGACGAACCTCACTACCCAAAATGGTGGGGCGCTCACGCAACTTGGACTCACAGAACTGGCCTGCATCTCTCTGTTCACCCTTATCAGCTTGGTCGTGAACTGGAACACCCAAACCATGACGTTCCGCTTCCACGCTCAGCCCGTTCACGCGGGTGATCTGGTCAATTTCATGGTGCGGCTGATCATCTGCTGTCTGCTTGAGACCTATTGGGTGAATCCGTTTCCAGGCGCGAACTTCGGCATTAACCATTTCTTCAGCTATATCGCTCAGGCGATGGTTGCCGCGTTCGATCAGAACTCGCTCGACAACCTGCTCCAGTTGCTCAAGACCGCCGGCGACAACACCGCGATGCCCTCGCTTATGGCTCCCGTTCAGATCCTTTGCTACTTCGTCGTTCAGGGGCTACTCGGCATCGCATCCGCCATTCTCTTTGTGATCAATTGCAGCGCCTTCATCCTATATGGGGTGACAGCTCTATTTGGTCCCATCTTCGTACCGCTGCTGATGACGAAGACCTTTCGCGCAAAATTCCTTCACTTCCTAGATGTGCTTATCAGCTTTGCCATGATTCGCGCCGTCGCGGCCGCGTTCATCTTCGTCTGGGGTGGCTTTATGAATGCCTTCATCCAGCAGACGTTCAATGGAAATTATTCGATCGAGATGTGGCTTGCGAACCTCATTCCCTGCATTATGGTCTTCGTCGCATTCATCGTGAACATGCTCTTCATTCCGAGCATGACACAGGCGATCTTCGGAGGTGCCGCTGCATTGGTATCGGCTGCTCCGAGTGCCGTAGGCGGGGGAGCTGTACTGCTCGCGAAGACTGGAGGTGGATAGTGAAGAACTGGTTCTGGTTGGCAATCCTGAGAAAAAGTAACTTCCAATGGCCTCGTTGGTATGTTCCCGTGCTGGTGCTTTTTCTAGCTGGGGTTCTCGCAGCCGGATTGATCTATGCCATGGTCGTCGTCAAGGCAGTATCGGAAAGGAATCACCATACCCATGTCCACGCACACAGCAGCCAATGAGCAACCGACACTCTCGCCAGAGCAGGCATTGCTCACAGATCAGGTCGGCAATGAAGTCTATGCCTCCCACTACGCCGAACGAAAAGCCTATCGCCTCATTCTCACCTGTGGCACGGTCCTGCTCTGCGGCTCGATGTGGCTGAACTTTTCTCTGGCCCGCCAGCCGCTGGTAAACCGTTACATCCGCATTGATGAGATGGGCCGCGCCCAGGCCATCCAATACTCCGACTTGAAGTACAGCCCGCGCGAGGGCGAGGTTCGGACATACCTCACCGATTGGGCGAATTATCGCTACACGATCAGCCGCGACACAGTAGCCAAGAAGTATCCGCTCAATTACTACTTCCTGTCGGGCAGCCTGGCTTCGCAACTGATGAGAGAGGACAACCAGAATCATCTTGTCTCGCAGGTCATCGGCGGCCAAATCGAGCAGAGCGATGTAGAAGTAAAGAACGTCACCATCACCTCCATGTCGCAGGAAACCGTGCAGGGCGCGTTGATGGCGCGTGGAACGGCCCTGGTTGCGCTGGACAGGCTCTACTCCCCAAGCCATTCGCGGGAACCACGCACGGAACATTGGATGCTCAGTCTCACCTACTACCTGAATCCGAAGCAGGTCAGCGACCAGGCCAAAATATACCCGCAATATGAGTTCATCAACCCGCTTGGACTCACCCTCACCGAATTCCATGAAAACCGCATCTCGGTAGATCCCATTGCGCCGGGAACAACGGCCGCTATCAGTAACGGAACAGTTCGGTGAGCTTCGATCTGATATTGCCGTTCTTTCCCGATGAGCTAAGGACGCTCTTGTTGGACCCGTCCATCTCTGACCTAATGATTAACGGAACGACAGGCGTGTACGCGGATCGTGATGGCGTGATCGAGCATATTCCACTCTCCACGCCCTACAGCAACGACCGCCTGCAGGCAGCGATTGAGCGCATTGCCCGCATCCTCGGACAAGACCTCACCACCCAGAATCCCATCCTCAATACCCGCCTGCCGGATGGTTCCCGCGTCGCAGTCGTTGGGTCACCCTCTTCCATCAATGGCCCGACGTTCACGGTAAGGAAATTCAATCGCTGGTTTACGTCGCAAGAGCTGATTGCATCGGGCAGTCTGCCAGAGGAGATTCGGGATGTCGTAGTGAGCTTCATTGCGGAACGGAAAAACGGAATCATCAGTGGTGGAACCGGCAGTGGAAAGACCACTTTGATGAAGGCGCTTCTCGACCATGTGCCGCTGCATGAGCGGCTCATCGTCATTGAGCAGCCGGCAGAGCTAAACATAACCCATCCAAATGCAGTTCGATGGGAGGCTGTTGAGGCCATCCCTGGCCAGGTCGCAGTTACTCCGAGCCAGCTTGTGGCCGCCGCGCTGCGCCATCGTCCGGACCGCATCATCATGGGCGAAATCCGCGATGAGTGCGGTTATGACCTCTTGCAAGCCATGAATACCGGCCACGGTGGAACGCTGTCCACCATCCACGCAAAGAGCGCGTGGGACGCGCTGAATCGTCTTTCGGATCTTGCCCTGAGTGCGAAGCCGAATCTGAATCACTCCTTCATCCGTTCGGAGACGGCTGAAGCCATCGACTTTGTTCTGTATTGCGAGCGCGATCATGCGGGCCGGCGCCGGGTACGCGAGCTGATTCGCGTAAAGGGCTACAACCATGCGGAGCAGGCCTTTGAGACCGAGGAAATCTATCGAGCCTCTACTGCGGCCAAACGCGGCATGAGTTGAGGATGGAAAACACCGAGGAAGCATCCGGCATGAAGAACCTTCTTGAGCGTGATGTGGTGAACACGTCCTCGCCTTGGAATGTGCTCTTGAGCAGGGCAGCGCCGAACGGAAGACGAGCGAATGCGGGGGCGAGGGCCGCACCTTTGCGCGAGGTCAAGCAGAGAAAGTGGGTTCTGGTTTGCCGTTGGAGAGCATCGTCAGGAGCGCAGGGACTGCGTTGTTCGGGCACGTGTCTCCTCAGAGCCATTCCGTCCGTGTTCGGTCACTGCTTCGGGGCTTATGCGACGCCCGGCGGCAGGCTCGTTCTTCTGCTTCGGCTTGCGCCGCCTCCGGTTACGGCTTCCATCGAAATCTTGTTCGGAAAGAACGCCGAAAAGATTTACGACGGACCCACCGTAAATGCAGAACTTCGGCCTTGGGAGTCGCGCCCACTCGCTAGGCTTCGCCGGGAGTGACCCGAACAAAGTTCGGGAATTCAAAAACGGAGACACGACAATGTATCAGAACAAAGCAATCCTCATGGGCTTCCTTGGCAACGACGCTGAGGTTCGCAACGGCAAGAACAACCAGAAGTTCAGGACTTTCTCGGTTGCCACCAAGACCTCTTTCAAGGACAAAGAGAGCGGACAGTACGTCTCACAGACCGAATGGCACCGCTGCATCGTCTTCGGCAAGTTCGGTGAGTTCGCCGCCACGCTCAAGAAGGGCGCACACGTCCAGGTCGAAGGCGAGATTCGCCATAGCGAGTACACGCCCAAGAAGGCGGAGAAGCCGGTACGCACCGACAGCATTCGGGTGACTTCCATCCTCAAGCTCGACCGCGCGGAGAAGGACGCCGCGGAGGGAGAGTTCGATGAGATTCCCGGCGAGGAAGAGGCCGAATAGGCCGCTTCCTCAGCATGGCAGAGGCCCGGTGAGTCACCGGGCTTCTTTTCCTGTTAGAGGCCCGCACGACCGCGATCGCAAGAGGTGACGCAATGAATGAGGTTGAGCTACGGTTTCTCAGGCGGTGCTTCGGCCCCGATGAGACGATTGCACTCCTGCTTCGCAAGCAGAGTGCCAATGCACCTATGCAGCGCATCGTTCGCTTCGATTGCGTCAGGGAGCTTCGTTACATGGCATGGCTCTCATATGAAAACAATGTCGCAGGCAACAATATCTATGTTGCTGCGAATCCGCTTCGGCCTGGAAGCCGCAAGCGGACAAAAGAAAGCATCGCATCTGTCCGCCATCTATATATAGATATCGACACCGATGGGGATGCCCGCCTCGCTGCGCTCCGGGCATCGGATATGGTGCCCCCGCCGACCTCAATCTTGTCCACGTCACCCGGCAAATATCAGGTGCTCTGGAGAGTCGAGGGATTCGACTTTGCGCATCAGCAATTGACGCTCAAGCTACTTGCTCTCGCCTTCGGCGGCGATCCCGCTTGCACGGACTGCAACCGGGTCCTTCGCGTCCCAGGGTTCCTGAATCTCAAGTACGATCCAGCCCACCGGGTCACTGTCGAATATCCTGACGATTCGATCTGGACTCGTGATGACTTCCGCCTGGACGCGGGCGCGGTCGATGCGATGCTTTGCGGCAATGCTACCGTGTCCCGAAAGCCATCATCGAAGCACAGCAATTCGGAGAGCGATTGGGCATGGGTTTCGCATGAGCTTGCTCACGGCAGAGACGCCGTGAAGCTGACCCGGGAGCTAGCTTCGCGCCGTTCCGACAAGCCCAATCCGCTCTACTACGCGCAGCGCACTGTTGATGTCGCTTCAGCTCGCCTCTGGCTTATTGAAGGTATCCGGATCGATGAAGTAATCACCATGCTTGAATCCCGCCGTCGCTTGGAGTTTCCAGCCGCACTTTGCTCCGCTCGTGCGCAGGAGATTGCAGCCACGGCGCAACGCATGATTGCTCACAGAGAGTCCGCTTGATTTCACGACTAAAGGAGAATGCAATGCCTCTGCTGGAAGTAACCCAAACCCGCCACGTCAGCGCCTCGATTCGCCTCACAGACACGACCGCTTCTCAGGTCGATCGATATGCCGCCTTCATTCGTGCGTCAGCGGATGATGTTGTGGAACAGGCGCTCGCCTATGTCTTCTCCAAAGACCGCGATTTTCAGGAGTACCTGAAGTCGCCAGAAGCGCAGCGGATTAAGCCTGCCCTTCGTGTCCGTCGTGCCAATGCCAATGATGGCGCGCAAGCGTCGGCGAAGAAGCCGGCTTCCGCTCCATCATCAACCTCCCAAACACCAGCAGTTGCGGTCGGATCGAGAGCATGATCCTCCATCTACATGTATGGCAGTACCAGAACGGTGCTTCGCACCGGATGTATTTCGACACTCCACCCCTAATAGGTTCGTGCAGGGTGCACTTAGGTGCACTTGTTTAGAACCAACCACATAGCAAAATCGGGTGCACCTGGGTGCACCTGAGATTTTGAGGTATTGCATGGCAACTCTTGATACCGAAACCACCGCGATTTCAGACGCCGAGCGCGCAGCCAACAGGGTATGTCCCGTGACGGTAAAGCTCACGCAGGAGGAGCACCGCGCCATCACGGAACACGCTGAGGAATTGGGTCAAGCCCGCAGCGAATGGATGCGCGATGTCATCCTCCGCGAGCTGCAAACCTCTTCCAACGATCCTCTATTGGAGGAGGTCATCGGCATCCGCCTGCTGCTGATCAATGTCCTTCGCCCGCTTGCGGGCGGCCAGCAAATGGCAGCCGAAGCGTTCGATAAATTGCTCGAACACGTCGGCACACGAAAGCAAGAGATCGTTCAAAAGATGGTCTCCCCACGGAGGAGGTGAGGCGATGGCAAAGACTACATGGGGCCGCAAAGAGACGATCATCTGGCCGCAGAACCGGCCTATCTATACCTATGCCGTGATCTTCTCCGCGATCATACACCCATACGAGGAAGCGCAGGGATTCCAACGTCTCTTGGATATGCCGGGCTATGATGTGCAGGCGCTTGTTGCCAAGTCCGGTAAGAGCGCATCGCATATTTATTCACGGCTGTCGCTCTTGCAGCTTATCCCTGAGGTTGCGACGCCTCTTGTCGAGGAACGCATCACCGCCAGCCACGCCAACCTGATTGCCCGGCTTCCACAGGAACACCAGGCAACGGCGTTTGAGCAGTGCTGGCGCAAGGACTGGCAGGACAGGGAACCGCACCTGTTGCCAGCGAAGCATCTTGCCGCGTGGATTGAAACCAACCTGTATCTCGCTCTGTCCGAGGCTCCCTTTGATCGCGAAGACGCCACGCTCAACACGGATGCCGGGGCTTGCGTTACCTGCACGAAGCGCAGCGGCTACAACACCAGCCTTTTTGCGGATGTGCAGGGAGACCAATGCTTGGATGGTGGCTGCTACCAATCAAAGGTGGCACTCCACATCGATCGTGCATTGGCCGAGAACCCGCAGCTTGTACAGATCGAAACGGCATGGCGTCCATCGAAGGAACAACGTCCTGATGCTTTACCGAAGAACACGTACCGTGTCCTTGACGTGCCGGATAACCCCGACGCGGAGCCGCCATGCCCCAACACCAAAACGGCCTTAATTGTCTTCGGTCGCGGGGCAGGGAAGACCGTGACCATATGCACCGATGACGAGTGCCCAGTGCATGACCCAACCACAGCGGCGCGGATCGCCAGAGAGCAGGCCGAAGATCCGGCTCAGGTGATCGAACCCGCACCCGACGAAGAGACGGAGGAGGAAACTCGAGCGCGGCAGGCCGAGTACGAGGAGCGCCGCAACCAGTACGAGGCCGAGCAGGAACGCCTTGCTGTCGAACGCAAAGCCGCCTTCGAGCGGCAACAGGAGGAATACGAGGCCGAGGTCAAGCGGCGGGAGGAACAGCAGAAAGCACGTCTGGCCACGCTGGAGCGCATCATCGAACAGGCCCCGGCTTCGTTCGATGCTGCGCAGCTTCGTCTCTTCGCGGAACTCCTGCTGAATCTGTCTCCCTACGGGTTGTTCGAGCAGGTAGCCGAGCACTTCGCAGGCAACGATGAAAATCACAACAAGACCGACGACGAAATCCTCACCGAAGCACTGGCCGCTTGCGCCGATGACAAACTGGCTGGCTTTGTACTCCGGCTAGTCCTCACCGAGCATGTGGAGACTCCACGTGGAGAGCAAACGGACTGGCTCGCGAAGGCGGAAGCCGTCTTCGTGCCGGTTGAACCCAAAACACAGAAACCGAATAAGAAGCAAAAGGCCGCGAAACCTGCAAAAAGCACAACTAGGAAGAAAGCTGCATAGCAAAGCTCGAATCACCATGGCCTCGGAGCGATCCGGGTTTTTTTTTTGGCGGGAGAAACCGCTTCGGTTTCTCCCGCCAACCCTCTTCCCGCTTGCCGACGGGCAAGAACACGTCCACCAGGTTCGCTTGTGTTGCAAACCGGCACGGAGCACTTCAGTGAGGATTTCGCGTTTTTTTACCGCTGCGATTAGGCGCGAGGGGTCCGCGCTCATGCCTTTCATTTGAAAGAACTTCCCCGCGAAACTATGAACTGGCTCCATTCTTCGGAACTGCTACTACACCGCTCTGGCCAGATAAAGCAGTTCCTGCGGTGGCCTTTTTCGGACTACGTGGCTTACGTTCCCGTTGCTTCTTAGGAGGAATTCTCTTAACCGCGACTTCTCTGGCCGCCTTCTTAGCAACTTTCTTCTGTTTCTTTGCAGCGATCCGTTTCGTTAGAGCCTTTTTGGCAGTCTTCTTCTGAGCCGCCCAACGTTTCCTCTGAGCCTCCGCAATCCGTTCTCTGGCAGCGGCTGATAGAGTCCGTTTCTTTGGTGCGTTTGTCGGAACCGATGAGGAAGCAGCGGCGCGGCCCCTTCGCCTTGGAGCGGATAGACCCGCTATTGCGGCTCGGGCCTGTTGCAGGCGTTGGATTTCGGAATCAATTGCGGAGAGGATCTCGTCACGGTCCATATGGGAGCAAGGATAATCCGGTCTGTATGTAGTTACAATCCCGAAGCTTTCTCGCACAATCGAGAATCGCCTCAGCATCGCGGAGACTAGAAAGCAAGAAACATGTTGGTCTGCTGAATAAGATGATGAGATTGCTCAGGAACGGCCCGCACGGGTTGCCTCAGGAATGTTCGTCCAATATCGCTACATACTCTGCGGGCGTATGAATGATGACGCCTTCTCTCGATCCAACCGGATAGTGCTTCAGATTGCCGGTGATGAGCCATGCTTCTGTCTTGTGGGCAAGAGAAAGAAAATGCGCGTCGTCCTGATCGGGTAGTGAATGCGGCCAGGGCTCTCCATCCGGAAACCGGAACGCGTTTTCGATTAGGAATTCCAGCCACTGTGGAGGGAAGCCGTATTGCGCGAATTTCGAGTAGCGAGAAACTCGCCTGTATTCCGCAACAATCGTAGGGCTCACGACGATTTGGATCGTTCCCTGTTGAATGACCGACTGGACAATTTGGGCTGGAAAGCCTTTGGGCTTGATTCCGGCAGAGACGATGACGTTGGTATCCAAGACGACCAGTCTCATCGCGAGCTTTTACGCTTTAGTTTTCTCTGCCGTACCTTGCTGATTTCCTCATCGATTTCGTCGTCAGAGATCTGATCAAAGCCCTGCTCCTCGGCATGACGCCAACTCTCGCGAAGGCTGGCGATTGCCATGGCACGGCGGAGTTCCTTGTCGGCGAGCGCGAGGTCTCCCTGCACCGGGACAAGATAATAGACAGGGCCTTTCTGGCCGGAAAGAAGAACGACTTCGCCCTTTGGCACTGAGGCAAGCGCCTTTTCCCCTCGAATTCTGAATTCGCGCAATGGAACCTGTCGCATGGTGTACCCCTGTGTTTCCATTGTAGCCGGAACGGCAACATGGCTCAACGTGCAGTACTGCGGCAATGCGCTGAGCGGTCGAGACAGTCACTACGGGATTTAGCGGTATGCTTTTGTCCGACCTGAGGTGTCGACATGACTCGCTAATGCGCTCTAGCCACGCCGTTTGGATGGCTTTCCTTTCCCGGCAGGGGGCGTTTTTTCGTCCCGCTGTTTGCTCCCCAACAGCGCCTCGGCCTCAGAAATGAGGGAGCCCAAGCGAATATTGAACAACGTGGAGAGATCATTCATCGTCCGCAACGTAGCGCTTTTTGCTCCACGCTCGATGTCACCCACATAACGCAAACTATACCCAGTCGCCACCGCTAGGTCCATTTGGGACAGCCCCAGTTTCTCGCGGTAGTGAACTATTATTTGACCGCACGCTTGCTGAGTGTTGCTGGTCTTCTTTTGACGCGCTTAGCCACAGGCCCATCGTTTCTGACCTGTTACTTGCGATCAGGCACTATAGTGCCGATTGAGAAAAGGATGTCTAGAGCGAGCTTTCACGCAAGCGCTTAGCGCGGATAATGACTTCTTCTATTGGCAGTTCATAGAAGAGCGCGAGTGCATCCAGGGATCGGATCGTCATGCTTTGATTGCCATGTTCCATAGTGCGAATCGAGCGCACTCCAAAATTTGTCGCTGCAGCAACATCAGCCTGTTTGAGCGCCCTATCCAGTCTCTCTTTGCGCAAAATGCGGCCAATCGCCTGCTCAAGGGTGAGCCCTCCCGGATTTTCGCGATCGGCCACACCTCAATCTTTGGCTTGACCGAGTTTTCATAGAGGCACTATAGTGCCGACAAGAGTAGCACTATAGTGCTTATAGGTTGCTCGCAGCGTCCTCTTGGCTGATTGAGACTCCATTCACGCCGCACGGAATATCCGATGAAGAGATCGCATGACATCTGACGGAGCGGCTTATTTTCCCGAGACATTAGCTGGCCGATCAGACGTGGCTCTCACGAAATCTCATTCCTATTCGGTTGATCGTACGGTCCGATCGGTTACCATCCCTGGGCGAGTCAACCAGCCGACTGATGAATTCTTGCTTACCGAGGTTGGAAACGGATCGAAAGATGCTCTAGGAGCTCTTTTTCGGCGACACCGCTGCCCAGTTTTGAACGTCGCGCGAAGGATCTTGAGGGATGACTCCGAGGCAGAAGACCTTTGTCAGGAGGTCTTCTTATTCCTTTTCCAGAATGCAAAGGCCTTTGACCCGAGGAAGGGAACTGCGCTGTCCTGGATCATTCAGATTACCTATCACCGGGCGATGAACCGAAGACAGTACCTGACCTTTCGTCAGCACTACACCGCTCAGGAACTCAACGAGGAGCAGGTCGATCCACGCCGAGATTGTCTGTTCATTGACGAAATAACCGCCAGGACACTCCTCAACCGCGTTCGCGAGCAGCTCTCCGCAGAACAGCGACAGACTCTGGAGCTTCATTTCTTCGAGGGGTACACTCTGCGGGAGATTGCGGAAAGAACGCATCAGACCCTGGGAAACCAAGGAATCACTTCTATCGAGGGCTGGACGGCTTCGCTCCTGTGTGCTCCCACAGAAGGATGTCTGAGTGAGAGAATGGGTGCTGATTCGCTCAAGCATGCGGCCGAGCCGGTGAACCCTCAATTCCACGACGAGTTCGTTGCTCTCTGCGCTCTCTTCTATTCCGGAGAGATCTCGGAAGAAGACTGGGCGCTGCTGCAGATCCACATGGCGTACTGCGATTCTTGCCACGATCGATTCCTGGAATATCAGAAGCTCACAGCCGATGTGATTCCGGCGATGGCCGGCGCAGCCGCAGCAGAGTTGGACAAGGCGCCTGCAGAATCCGCCAATTCACTAGAGGCGGCAGAGCGAAGACTGATGCGCCAAGTAGACTCAATGCCTGCTAAGCAGGAGGAGGGCCGCACGGTCGGAAGCCGAATTGGCCACTGGCCGTTGCGTTGATTGCGGCCTGCGGCCTGGCGGTAGCGTTCCTTGTAGCTTACATTTGGTTTGGACTAAGCCTCAGTCAATCGCGGTAGCTCCTATGATGTCAGTCCACGAAAGCCCCACTTCCGACGGGAAGGTGCAGCAAGCCCTCGAACAGTCACAGGGGGAAGTCGCGGGACTTCAACAACGGCTTACAGAAACAGAGGAAAAAACCAAGCGAACAAATCTAACGCTGGACAGTGTTGAAAAACAGCTGCAGGTCGAGCAAGCTGCCCGCAAAGAAACCAGCGAAGAGAAAAGCGAGTTGAGCCAGCAACTCGCTGCGGCACAGTCCGAAATGGAATCGCTGCGCACTAGGGCGGCTGCCGCCGAGGCAAGCCGAACCCAGCAAGCAGTAAAAATGGCCACTTTGGAGACCAGGGTTCGGGAGCTCAGTGCCGACATCGAGGAGAAGGATATCGCTCTCAGCGAGAAGGACCGAATGTTGGCCGCGGACAAGGACTTTCTGGCTCACGACCGGGACATCCGGGACCTGATGGGTGCCCGTAACCTTTATATCGCGGACATCTTC
>CAWHMM010000001.1:0-218145 GCA_963830555.1 uncultured Acidobacteriaceae bacterium | reverse complement strand
GAGCATCGCCGAACTCGACGCCCGCCTGAGCGACTACCGCACCACCAGCGAATTATGCGCCTGTGTAAGAAAGCGGGCGGGCCGCGGGTCCACGTCAGGCGCCGATCTGTTCACGGTCCTCGCGCAGGCCCAGGCCGTGGCCGAGCTGTCCGATGGTGCCTTTGACGTTACGGTCGGACCGGTCGTGCGCCTGTGGCGGCGTCGCGCGAACCGGGCGGCTCCCGATCCGGACCAACTGGCCCGCGAAGGCGCGCTGGTCGGCTACCACAACATGCACCTCAACGCCAGGGACCAGACGGTGAAGTTGGATCGGTCAGGCATGCTCCTCGACCTTGGCGGCATCGCCAAGGGCTACGCCGCCGACGCCGCCCTGGCGGTGCTCCGGGAATACCGAGATTACCTGGGGGTCGTGGCCGCCGGCGGCGACATTGCGGTCAGCCGCGCCGCCCGGCAAGGCCGGCTGGACCATTGGGAGCGGCCGCTCCTGGACCCGGAACGGAAGCCGCAGCGATACCTGCTGCTGGTGATTCGGCGTATCGACGTCCGGGGACGCCGAACAGTACGTGGAGATCGACGGCAAGCGTTATTCGCACATCGTGATCCCCACACCGGCATCGGGCTCGTCGGCCGCAGCAGCGTCACGGTCGTGGCCCCCAACGGGCTTACCTCTGATCCGTGGACCAAGGTGGTCGCCGTGCTCGGGCCGAGGGCGGGCTGAAAATCGTCGATACCCACCCCGAGGTCTCGGCGTTGGTCGTTAGGCAGAGGGCGACCGGCCTGGAGACGCTGGTGTCTCGGCGCTTTCCCAAAACGAACGACCGAGGCACGGACGGCACGGCCAAGGCCGGCCCGGCGGCGAGCAAGACCGGCGGCGCGTGGCTGCTGGCGACGGCCTACAAGATCCCCTCGGAGTACACCAATCAGGAGTCCGGCTACTTCTCCATCGTGGCCGGGCTCGACGGCAGGCTCTACATCGGGGCCGCCAAGTACGGCGTCGACGCCTACCTCATCGAGTTCGACCCGAAGACCGAGAAGTCGAAGATGGTCCTGGACGTCCACAAGACCGTCGGCTCGACGAAGACCGGCTTCGCCGCCCAGGCCAAGCTCCACACGCGCAACAACGTCGGCGCCATCGGGCAAGATCTACGTCGGCTCCAAGCAGGGCTACCCCGAGAAGGGCGAGTAGCGCGGCCGACTACCCCGGCGGCTACGTCCTCACCTACGACCCGAAGACCGGCAAGGCCGAACACTTCGGCATCGCCAAGGCACAGCACGGCATCATCAGCGTCATGCCCGACGAGTCGCGCGACGTCGCCTACGTCTCGACCTGCTCCGACGACCGGCCCATCGACCACACGCACTTCATGGTGCTGGACCTGAAGACGCGCACCTACGCCGACCTCGGCGACATGGAACACGCCTACGCCTTCATCGTCCTCGACGACAAGGGCCGGGCCTACCACCCGATGCGCGGCGGCACCGTCGCCCGCTACGACCCGGCGACGAAGAAGCTCGACACCTGGCCGTCACCATCGACGGCAAGCCGGCCGGCAAGCCGTTCACCGGCGACCACGCCATCCTCAACTGGGACGCGACGCCGGACCAGAAGACGCTCTACGCCGTCGAGATGAGTACCAACGCGCTGTACTCGTTCGACCTGACCGCGCCCGGCACAGACGCTCCCCGGCAAGAACCTCGGCCCGCTGCTCGCCGGCACCAACAAGGGCAAGCCGCGCACCACCGATTGCCGGGCCATGTGCGTCGGCCCCGACGGCGCGGTCTGGGCCGCCGTCACCGAGTACGGCCTGCCGGGCCACGGCGTCATCCACCTCGTCAGCTACGGCCCGGCACAAGACGCCGCGCGACCACGGCCCCGTCGGCGTCGCCAACCCGACGTTCACGACGTTCACCGACGCGGCGGGCAAGCCGAAGCCGTGGCACCACACCATGCCGCAAAGCGCAGGACGGCACGCTGGCCCCGTGGCAGCCGATGGGCGTGTGTGCCGCCCGATGGCTCAGTTTACATCACCACCATCGCGCCGTTCACGTTGCTCCGCTTCGAGCCAAAGCTGTTGCGCTGACCAGGCAGGTGGGTCCGGCGAAAGAATCGTTTCCTGTCGTGCCGCCTCACCAGGGAAGCTGGTGGAAGAGGTGAGAAAAGGAAGTCGCGCTCGGGCACAAAGTTGAGCTGCCACCGAGGGGTGCAAATCACCTGCCCGCGCGACGCTGCTGGCTGAATACCTCTCTTGACGAGCGGGACACCCATCCTATAGTCCCGCCGCCATGAAGACCAAAACCCGGACCATTCTGTGTGCCCTGGCGCTGGCGGTGCCGGCCTGGCTCTTCCTGCCGGCGGCGGACAGCACGGCGCCCCGGGCCACTGGCCGGGTCCTGGTCCTGGACAATGAACGCATCATGGAAGGTGTGATCGAGTGCTGCGGCGACCAGTACCGGGTGCGCCGGCCTGTCGGGGAAACCTGGGTGCCGGCCGACCAGGTGCTGCATCTTTGCGGCGACATGGACGAGGCGTATCGTTATCTGCGCCGGGTCGCCAACCTCCAGGATCCCGACGAACGGCTACGGCTGGCGCTGGTGCCGAGCGCGCGGGCTCCGGGACCGGGCGGTCGAGGAAGCGCGGGCGGCCGTGGAACTGCAACCCGAACAGGCCGACGCCGTGCAACTGCTGCATTTACTGGAAGAGGCCAATACCGTTGCCAGGGAGGTGCCGGCGCCTCGGCGCGCTGATCGCCCGTTGGCGGGGCCAACCGTGCCCGAGGTGGAAGTGACCTCCCAGGCCCTCGGTTTGTTTACCACGCGCGTGCAGCCGATCCTGATGAATACCTGTGCCAGGTGCCACGCGAACGGCCGGGGCGGTTCGTTCAAGCTCCTGCGCGCCTACAGCGGCTCGCTGAATAATCTTCGGGCCACGCAACACAACATTGCCGCCGTGATGGCGCAGATCAACCCGGATGCCCGGAAGCCAGTCCCCTGCTCATCAAGGCCCTGAGCATACACGGCGCTGCCGACAAGCCGCCGTTGCAAAACCGACAAACGCCCGCGTACCGCACCCTCGCTCAGTGGGTTCGCCAGGCGATGAGCGACAACCCGCAGGAGGCCGGCGACAACGGCATTCCACCTATTCATGAACCCGAGCCGAAGCCGTCGCCGACCGGGACGGCGCCGCCGATGGCCGCACCCGGGCCAGGTCCAGTCGCCGCGCTGGCGCCGGACCACGCCGCCATACCGGCGCCTGAACAGTGGGCGTCCGGCCGCGCTTCCGTGGCCAAGCCCGCGGCGACTTCCGCTACTGAACCGTTCGCCGCCCAGCCGGCGGACGCCTTCGACCCCAGCATCTTCAACCGTCAAATGCATCCCCAGCACTGATCACCCGGTTGGCACGTTCTCCCTACCGCTTCACGTTCGACAGCTGCTCCAGGGCCAGCATCAGCGCCTGCGTCCCTTTCGTTCCCCAACCCGAAAACCCCATCCGAACGGCGCCGGGGCACGGCAGGGCGGAGGGCGGAGGTCCGGGGGGCCAAATCACATGGGCGGATGGTGAGCGATTGCTTTCGAGCCCGGGGCGGCTATTTTGACCCTGACACCTGCTGCGACATCGAGGAATATGGCAGACAAACTTCTGCTAGATCATGGCGGTTCCCCTTCGCTTCGGCTGACTTCTGCAGATGGGGTCGTCACTGTCTGCCGGGAGAGGGCCCGGGGTTTGGGGATGTCTTTCTCTTTGTGCTACTCCTGGTGGTTGCCACGGTGGTAGTCTGCGCCGCAACTCGTTGCAGTAGTTGCCCTGGTCTGGGTCGCGGTGACAGGGTTCAACGGTCTGGCGTTGCTCCTGGCGGTAGTCTTCGGAATTGGGCTATTGCCTACCCTTACATCGTGCCGGTCCAGGAGATCAACGCCGGTTTGCCGTACGCCACGGTGTGGATGGCGGCCCAGCTTAAACCAGCTCTGCTGGGAGGCGTCGCCGCGCGCCACGGCGACGAACGCGCCGATGCGCGCTTCCGAGCACAGCAGGTCATAGCAGGCCTTGTGCAGTTCCTCCGACTCCACCATGTAGCCGATCGAAAGGATTCCCCGGGAGGGCTCAATCAGCCATGCGAAATCCATCAGCGCGGCGCACTGTTCGGCGCGATGCGTCAGCAGCTTCAGGCGCTCGGTCAGTGCGGCCTGCCGCTCGCGCGCCATCGGCAGGAGGGAGCGCAGCTTCTCGATGAGATAAATTTCCGCCTGGTCTACGGCCTTGCCGCTCCAGGCGCGCTGCAGCCGCCCGTCCAGCTCGTCGATGTAAGCGACGCCGCGCGCAATCGCTACCGTCCCGTCATCTTTGAGTACCGATCCCAGCGGTACATACTCGCGGTCCAGCCATGGCCTGTAGTCGTGCACCAGTGCACACACTGCATCCACGCGGCGCAGCAGCTCGGCCAGCCACCAATCCGCCTCGGTGCGGCTTTTATCGGTCAGCGGGAAACCCCGGCCGTCTTCTCCGCGTATCCGGTCGAAGGCCGGAGACAACTGCGCCGTGCAGCACCAGTCGATCCACGATCGCAGGTTGTCGTTTTCAGGCGTCGGGAAGCTCTCCGGGAGCAGCGTCCAGGCTCTCCAGCAGGCGAAGCTGATCGCGGATGCCTGACCAGAGCCGGGGCTCGATCAGCGCCTGCTGCAGCATGGCCTCTGCGCCGGAACGCAAAGTGTAGAACGAGGCCGCCAGGTTGCCGCTGTCCACCGACGAGATCACGCGCGGCCGAATCGGCTCGAGCGTGCGCGTGTCGTACCAGTTGTAGATATGCCCGTTCCGCTTCTCCATGCGATCGTAGGTATCCAGGCTGGAGTGGCTCAGGCCGGCGAACTCCGGCGCCGTCAGATAGCCGAACGTATGCGCCGTTTGCCGCGCATTCAGCAGCAGGCCGAAGTTCGTGGGCGACACGCGCGCCGCCTCGAAGAGCTCGTGCTCCTCCACGTTGTCCGGCACCAGGTAGCTGTGCGCCGCGCCGCCGTACTCATAGAAGAAGCGCCATGTACGCAGCGCCATCTCGTGCAGGAACTCCCGCTCCTTCGGGCTCAAGTGGTGTCGCTCCTGGCGCGGCGGCTTGTTCAGCCATGCTGTGATGGCGCTCTCAAACAGCCACAGCACCAGCAGTGGACCGGCCACAACCAGCGATTGCCAGCGTATGAGCGCGATTACGATGGCCACTCCGATGGTGAACAAAGGCGTGGCCTGCAGATAGCGATCCACCGGCGTCGTCTTGGCTCCGGTCTCTTCCGCCTGCGCCGCCGTCTCCCACTCCAGCAGCCGCTGCCCGGTGATGAAGCGGCGCACCAGCGAGCGGGTGATCGCATCCAGCGCCATCAGCGTCTGGTGCGGCAGAAACGCCAGATTGATTAGCGTGATAATCAGGTTTTGCCCGAAGCCGGCGAAGGCCTCCTGCACTTCGCCCTTTTGCGGGCTGGCCCACGCCCGTGCCACGCTGAAGACCAGCGATACCAGGCTGGGCGCGAAGAGCAGGATCAGCGTCACCAGTGTCCAGTAGAGCGGGCCGCCCGGCAGCCCCAGCCAGCCCGCCACCAGCAGGATCAGCGTCATCGTCTCCACCAGGGAGCGACGGAGGTTGTCGAAGATTTTCCAGCGCGAGATGTTCGAGATCGGGTTCTTTACCATGCGCCCGCTCTCGTCCGGCACCTTGCCGAAGAGCCATTGCGCGATCTGCCAGTCGCCTCGCACCCAGCGATGCTGCCGCCGCCGGTAGGCACTATAGTGCGACGGATAATCGTCGATCACCTCGATGTCCGTCGCCAGGCCGGCGCGCGCGTATGCGCCTTCAATCAGGTCATGGCTCAGCAGAGCATTGCGCGGAAAGCGGCGGTCCAGCACAGCGTGCAGCGTGTTGACCTCGTAAATGCCCTTGCCGGTAAAGATGCCTTCGCCATACAGGTCCTGATACGCGTCGGAGACGGCGCGCGTGTAGATATCAAAACCTGTCTGTCCGGAGTAGATCGCCGCCAGCCGCGAGCGCGATGCCGAGCTTACGCTGACCCCAACGCGCGGCTGCAGGATTCCGTAGCCCTCAGTAACAATGCGCGACTCGGGATCGATCACCGCACGATTCAACGGGTGCCCCATCGCGCCCACCATGGAGTGCGCCGTACCGCGCGGCAGTTGGGTGTCCGAATCCAGCGTGATGACGTAGCGCACCGTGCGCAGCACGTCCATGTTGCCGACCTTCACCGGGAAGCTGTCGAACTCGCCGCGGATGAACTTGTTCAGGTCCAGCAGCTTGCCGCGCTTACGCTCCCAGCCCATCCAGACGCCCTGCCGCGCGTTGAAGATGCGGTGCCGGTGCAGCAGATAGAAGCTGCCGCCCTGGTGGCGCTCCCCATCCTTATTTCCGTAACGTGCGTTCAGATTGTTGATGAGCCCGACAGCGAGTTCGACCAGCGGGTCAGTGTCATTCGGCCGCGGCCGGGACACGGAGTCCGGAAGATCGCTCAACAACGCGAAGTGCAGGTTCGCGTCCTGGTTGGCGAGGTATCGCACCTCCAGGTCTTCGATCAATTCCCGCACCTGATTCTCGTTCAGCAGCAGTGTGGGAATCGCCACTAGTGTCGTCAGCTCCGGCGGCAGGCCCTTCGGGAACTCCAGCTTCGGCAGCCCCGCAGCCTTGAAGAGCGCCGCAACCATGTTGTTCACCAGGTCTACCGCGCCCTGCGCTGTCGGGATCAGGAGAAAGAGAAACGCCGCGGTCAGGCCGCCGACGATCGAGTAGTTCGGCACCAGCGGCACCATGATCGCCCCGATCAGCACCACGGTGAGCAGCAGGATGCCGAGGATGTAGACATCGTCCGCATTGCGCCGGACGAAGATGCGCGCCCGGTCGATCCACCGCGGCCGGTACCCGACCTCGGCAGCCAGCAGTGGGAAGCCCTTGTCGATAAGGTAATAGCCAACATGCGTGCGCCGCGCCGCCTGCCTCGGCGCCGTGTTCTCCGGCACAGGCCTTTGGGCCAGGTGCAGCGCGGCCTGCGCCACCTCGAGCTCCGACAAATCCGAGTGCCGGGCAATCTCCGAGACGCGGTCTCGATAGCGCTCGCGGCTGTCGAAATCCATCAGCGGGTAGGAGCCCACCGGGTCCTGGCGCAGCACCGCGTTGAAGACCACCAGTCCCTCGATCATCTGCGCCCAATTTGCGTAGATCGCGTTGCGGATGCCGTCAAAGCGTGCGGCCAGCAGCCCTTGCGCTGCAATATCGAATGCGGCGGGGTCTTCGATCTGCGAATTGGCCTGCGTCAGCACCTCTTCCACCAGCAGGAACTTCACCGCGGTGGGGAAGGCCCATAGCTCGCGCAGCGTCAACGGGTCCGCCTTCTGAATCTCCTCCAGAAACCAGACCACCCATTCGCTGTCCCAGCGCGATTCGGACGCTTTCAAATAGGCATCTGCCACCGTGACGATACGCGGCTCGTCACCCTCGCGTGGCCGGACGACCACCGGCAGCCGCATCAGCCGTCGGCGGATCGAATGCATTTCGTCCAGTGCCGACTGCAGCAGCCGGGGATTCTCACGCAGCTCCAGCAGGGGATCGAGCGGCTCGCCCGGCTTGTAAGTCGGCATGGGCCGCCGGTCCAGCTCGTTAAAGACCTGCCGGTAGGTAGACTCGGCGGCCCCGATGCGCCGGCCGAAGATGTCTCCTTGCGGCGCGCGGGCGACGTGCCACTCCTGCGAGGCCATCTGCGCGGCATGGCGCATCTGCGCCTCGGTGCGCTCGATCTTGGGCGCAGGCACCTTCGCGACTACCGGAAGTTCCGCTTCTCCTTCGGCCGTTCCTCCGGTTTTGGACTCGGCTGCCTCTTCCGCCGGCGGAGGAGGCGCCGTCGGTGCAATCTGCTCGGAGGGAACCGTCGCGGCATTCTCTGCCGTCGGCAGCGTCGACTCTCTCCCAGCTTCGGCTTCTATGTTCGATACCTTCTCTGTCATCGATAACTCGCTGCCTGCATCTCGAACATTCCCGCATATCTTCCACCCAGCGCCATCAGCACTGAGTGCGTGCCTTCCTCTACCAGCTTTCCGCCCTCCAGAACTACGATGCGGTCCGCCATCCGCACCGTCGAGAAACGATGCGAGATGAGGAGAGCCATCTTGCCTGCCGTCAGCTCGGCAAAGCGCTCAAAGACCTCCAGTTCGCTCCGCGCGTCGAGCGCCGCCGTGGGCTCGTCCAGAATCAGAAGTTGAGCATCCCGCAGATAGGCGCGCGCCAATGCCACACGTTGCCACTCCCCGCCGGAAAGCTCCACGCCGCCTTCGAAGCGCCTGCCCAGCATCTGGTCGTAATGGCCCGGCAGCTTCGCCACCACGCTCGCCGCCAGGCTTTTCTCCGCCGCGTGTTCAATTTCCGCTTCACTGGATTCGTGCTCCACCCGCCCCACGCCGATGTTCTCCCGCGCCGTCATCTCGTAACGCATAAAGTCCTGGAAAATCACACCCATCTCGTGGTGCAGATCGTCGAGATCGTATTCGCGCAGGTCAACCCCATCCAGCAGAATCTGACCCTCGGTCGGGTCGTAGAGCCGCGTAATCAGCTTCACCACGGTTGTCTTGCCCTGGCCATTCTCGCCGATCAGCGCAATCCGCTGGCCCGGCTGCAGCCAGAAGTCGAAGTCCCGCAGAATTCTCCGCTCTGTTCCGGGATAGGCAAAGGAGACATTGCGGAACTCGAAGCCCTGCCGGATCGGCCGCGGCACCTTTAAGCCGCCCGTCTTCGACTCCACGGTCGGCTTCATTTCGAAGAAGGCCAGCAGGTCGGTAAGGAACAGCGCCTGGTCGGCCACGCCCGAGGCCAGCGAGAAAACTTGTTGCAGGTTCGAGCTGGATTGGATGATGGCGTTGGTCAACAGGGCATACACGCCGATGCCCGAGTAGTGCCCACTGATGGCGCGCCAGATGACGAAGACATAGGCGCCGTAATAGCCGAGCGTCGCGATGATGCCCAGCAAGCCGCCCGCGATCAGCTTCTTGCGCGAGAGTGCGACGTTCTCTTCGTAGATATGTTTGGAGAGAACGTTGAAGCGGCCGGTGAAGAACTCGCTCAGGTTGAAGAGCTTGAGTTCCTTCGCGCCTTCGCGGCTACCGGCGGTCTGCCGCAGGTAGTCCATCTGCCGCTTCGACGGCGTCTGCCTGAAGTTGAGCGCGTAGCGTAAGAACGCGAAGTGCGTCTCGCCCAGGAAGGTCGGCAGCACGCCGAGCGCTAGCAGCAGCAGCAGCCAGGGCGAGTAATAAAAGAGAATGCTGGCCCAGATCACGGTCGTTAAGGATTGCTGCAGCAGACGGCCCATCTGCTGAATCATGGCCAGCCGGTCGGTGGCCTGCACCCTGGCTCGCTCCAACCGGTCGTAGAAGACGGGATCTTCGTAGGTAGTCAGGTCAAGCTGCGCCGCCTGCTGCATCACCTGGACGCTCACAAAATGCGTATAGCGGTCGGCCAGCAGGCTGTCGGAGTAGTCGATACCGCGGCTCAAGAGGCCGACGATCACGTTCAGCACGACCTCGCCGCCGACTGCCCACCAGAAGTATTGCGGCAGGCCTTTGTGAAGGATCGCGTTTTCAACGCCGTTGAGGATCCAGGCGGCCACCACACCGATGCCGGCGGGCAGGGCGGCGACCACAACGCGCAGGATGAGACCCCACGTCACAACCGCGCGGCCCGACTGCCACAGGATGCCAAGCACGGGCGGCACATTGCGCAAGGCGGCAAGCCGCTCGCGCCATGCGCTCGAGGTGGACTGAGGCTGGCCTTCTGTCATAGAAGCAGAGACTGCAATTACTTGCTTAACCTGTTATTGAATGCTTTGCGATGGGATGCATCAGGAAGTTACCACGTTGGCTCGACAGCATCACCATCCGCCCGGAACTTCAATATTCCCACTAACATCGAACCAGAATGGAACCGAGCCTTCCAGCCCCCGCCCAGGTCCAGGACCAAACTCCGTCTCCAAGCCAGCGCCTCATCCCGCTGCTCGGCTTGGCGACGGGCGTCACCGTCTCTGCGCTCTATTTCAACCAGCCTCTACTTATCGATATGGCACGCAGCCTCCACGTTACGGAGGCGCAGATGGGGCAGGTGGCCGTCGCCGCGCAGGCCGGCTATGCGATCGGGCTGTTATTTTTTGTTCCGCTCGGCGATGTCCTGGAACGCCGCAGCCTCATTCTCAAGATGATCGCCGGGCTGGTCATCGCCATGCTTGTAACGGCGGTGGTTCCGTCGTTGCTGCCCATGGTGCTCATCACGCTGGTCACCGGCATTCTGGCCGCAGTCACACACGTCTTGCTGCCCATGGCGGCCGAGATCGCGACGCCCGCCAATGCGGGACGCGCCGTCGGCTCCGTTATGACCGGACTGCTGCTCGGTATCCTGCTCAGCCGCACCTTCTCCGGATGGATCGCTGAATGGCTCAACTGGCGTTCGGTCTTCCTCATCGCCGCGGTCTTCCTCGTTGCACTGGCCTTCCTGCTGCGTCGCGCGCTGCCTCTGCTGCCGCCGCGCGCGCCTATGCCGTACCTTGTCGCGCTCCGCTCGCTCTGGACCATCTTCCGCACTCAGCCTCTTCTGGTTGAATCGGCCACCGTCGGCGGCCTGGTCTTCGCTGCCTTCAGCGCCTTCTGGACCACGCTTGTCTTCCTGCTCGGCTCGCCGCACTATCGCCTGGGCGCAGGCGTTGCCGGGAGCTTCGGAGTCCTGGGCGCCATCGGCGCCTCCGTCGCGCCCATCGCTGGACGACTAGCGGACCGCTATGGCTCACGCTGGGTCATTTCCATTGGCCTCACCGTGCTCATCCTGTCGTGGGTTATCACCTGGGGCCTTGGCTATCACATCGCTGGACTGGTTATTGGGGTGCTCATGATGGATGCGGGCGCGCAGACCACGCAGGTCAGCAACCAAACCCGCATCTTTGCGCTCGCGCACTGCCCCGGCAGCGCTTACGGAGCACGCAGCCGCATCAACACTATCTACATGACGATTTACTTCATCTTCGGCGCGCTCGGCTCGTACTTAGGTGCCCACGCGTGGGAGCGCTGGCAGTGGGCCGGTGTCTGCAGCCTGGGCCTGCTGCTGCTCGCACTGGCCGCCGCGCGCCACGCCTATGGCACATTCCGCAACCGCAACCGGGAAGAAGTCTGCCACGAAGAAGTGGATGTAGCGATGACCAAAGAAGCCATCGGCGGCTGAAGGCTTTACAGCTGCGCCGACGTCAGCCGCGCACAAGCGTCCTGCAAAGCCGCATCCTGCTTCGCGAAGCAGAAGCGCAGCAGATTCTCTCCGCGCCCTTTGCTGTAAAACGCCGAACCCGCCACAGCGGCGACGCCGGTCTTCTGGAGCAACGCCCGCGCCTTCTCCCGCGCCGTTGTCCCGGGCAGAATCGTCGCATCGGCCAGTACGTAATAGGCCCCGGGCGGAACGGACGGCGTCAGCCCTGCTTCGGTCAGCGCCGAGCACAGCAGGTCGCGCTTCTTCTGGTAATCGACTGACATGTGCCGGTAGAACTCCGCATCCAGCTGCGCCAGTCCGGCCGCAGCACCGTATTGCGCGGGAGACGGCGCACACACGTACGTCAAATCATGGAAGTAGCCGATCGACGGAATCCAGCGCGCATCCGCCGCCAGATATCCAATGCGCCAGCCGGTGATGGCAAAAGTCTTGGAGAAGCCCGAAATTGTGATCGTTCGCTCGGCCAGTCCAGGCAGGGAAGCCGCGCTCACATGTTTCGCTCCATCGAACAGGAAGTATTCGTAGATCTCATCCGTCAGCAGAAAGAGATCGTGCTCCAGCGCGATCTCGCCGATCGCCTCAATCTCCGAGCGCGTAAAGACCTTTCCGCAGGGATTCGACGGCGTGTTGATCAGAATCGCCCGCGTCTTCGGGGTAATGGCGGCGCGCAGCGCATCGATATCCACCTCCCAAGTCGCCGCAGCCAGCGGCTGCGGCACGGGCTTGATGCGCAGAGTAAGCATCGTGTTCAGGTGGTAGCCATAGAACGGCTCGAAGAGGATGATCTCGTCGCCCGGATCAAACAGCGCGAGACACGCCGCATACATTGAGCCCGTCGCTCCGGAGGTCACCAGCACCTGCGTATCGGGATCGGCCTGCACGTGGTTGTAATCAGCCAACTTTTTGCTGATAGCCTCGCGCAGCGGCGCAATGCCATCCAGCCGCGTGTAGATGTTGTGTCCCTGCTCGATGGCTGCGATGGCCGCCTCGCGCACCGGCGCCGGCAGCTCCGTGTCGCACACGCCTTGCGCCAGGTTCACGCCACCGACGCGGTCGCACTCCACCGTCATCGAACGAATTTCAGACTGGACAAGGTGCGGAGCGATCTCGCTCAGATGCAGGCGGCTTGCGGTGGCTTGAGGCATAGCCACATTAGAGCCTCTTCCACGATGGAATGTCACCTATGTTGCCAACGCAACCACCTGCTCGACGGCGCGGTGCGCCTCCATGATCGAAGCGCGATGGTCCATGATTCCCGACAAATCAGAATTCGCGAACGCGATCCGCCCAAACGGGTGTCTCCGCATCAGCTCCGCCGGCGGCCGCTTGCCATCCTTGCCGAAGAAGAAGCCAGGCTGCGGCGCAAGATAAGCGTGTCCCCAGCGATTCAGAATGATGCCGGCAATATCGCGCCGACCATCGAAGCCTTGCCTGCCGAACATGCTTACGAACTGTTCACGAATCTGTTTCTCATACGCGCTGAATGGCGTCGTCATCATCTGGTAGCGTCCCGTGTTTACCTGCTCCGGCAGCGACTTGCCGGGATTCGCAAACAGGATCTTCAACGTCAGCACCGTAGGGCTGTCGGGCGAAAGCGCGGGCGCGCCTCCGCCAAACGTGGCCACACGCCGCACTGCCATGTAGTTGCCGATGCCGTCGAACCATTGACACTGACTGATGCCCAGCTTCGCCAGAAACCGCCAGTTGCGCACCGCGACATTCGCCATAATGCAGGGCGCGCGGAAGAATTGTGCGTATGCATGGCGATACTCCGCGGGTAGATCGCGAACGATCGAGTTGATGGTCCAGTTGCCGTTCGCCAAAATCACCGATCGCGCACGCACCCGGTGCAAGCGCCCATCGCGCAGGTAAACAATGTCCACGTGCGGCGAGCGCGCCGCATCGCCCTCGTGCTCCAGCGAAATCACCGTCGATCGCAGACGAATTCGAGTAGCTTCATGCGGCTGATCAAGCGCAGCAAAGTTCACCCGCGCCTGGCAGATGCCCGCCATGGTCGCCGGTCCAGGAATCGCAGCGGGCACAAGCGCCTTTACCATATGGCGCGCCACGCCGGTGTTGCCACCGGGAAACATCTGCGGCCCCTTCTGCTTCTCCCAGGGAAAAAGCAGGTCCGGAGCGTAATCCGTATACGCCGAGAGCACATCCGCGCCGATCCCGGATCCGCCTCCGCTCACTGGCGATAGATACCGCCGGATCGTCTCGCGGCTCAGGCCGTGACGCAACATCAGATCATCTTCGAGCGTAATCGCATCAAGCTGTCGCGCGACAGCGTCGCCGTCGCGACGCGGCACCGGTCGTTTGTCCGGCGTGTCCTGCATCGCGAGCAGCTCGCGCTTCGCCTCAGCCGCAATCGGCGCGCCTGCCAGCTTCTTCGTCCACGGATCGACGAGCCACACGCCGTCCGCATGCGCATCGTTTGCTTTGAAAAAGAATCCGAAGTTGCTTCCGTCTCCGGCGTATGGAGTCACGCCCGTCGCAATGGCGCCGGCGTTTTGCTGATATTGAAACTGCCGTGGGTCGATACCGACCGAATCGTAGAAATGCTGAAGAAAGCTGCCCGGCAGCGGCTGAAACCACATCGCCGATCCCTGGCTCGCGATCAGGTGCTGTCCATCCACCCTGAACTCGTTGCGCTTCGCTTCGCCGCCGAAGATTGGATGGTTTTCGAGCACCAGGCACGACTTTTTTCCGTGTGTCGCTCTCAGATAGAAGAGCGACGCCGCGAGACCGCTGATGCCGCCGCCCACGATTACGCAGTCATAGCTTTCGCCGGTGTCCTCGATCGTCGCCTGCGCTCGATCGAACGCATGATCGCGAATCGTGTGGCCGTCGGCCATCACCTGGTGGGTGTTGCCGTTTGCGCCGGCGTAATCGCCAATGCCGGAAGCGCCGTTCCAATCTTCCGCGGCCAACAATTGAAAAGGGCACGCGGCGGAGACCAGCGCGGCGCCAGAAGCCAGCAGCGTTCCGTTCAGGAAATCCCGGCGGGTTATCTTCTCAGGCTCAGCCATTCCGAGTGCACCCAGCATAAACGGAGTTGCTATCTCCGGCGGGTGCCAGGGGAAATGCGGGCTATCCTGCGCGCGTCAGCCGACAGAATTCCGAGGGGTTGTGGTTCGCAGGATGATCTGCGGCAATTGCGCTGCGCAGCAGGTCAACCTCACTCTGCGTCACTCGCGCGGCTTCCTTCCGGTCCGTATAGCGTCTTCCTCGCGCCGCGAAGATCACTCGCGCCTTCACCTGGCGTTGTCCGAGCGTCCGCACCAGGTGTGGCGCGAAGACATGCTCGCCGTGGTACGCCAGCGCCGCTTCCTCCGCCGTGCTACTTGCATACCCGATCGCCGCCGCTGTCACCAGCGCATTGGTTCGTACTGCAGGGTCGAAGAAGCCTGAGCGGAAGCGCAGTACGGACTGGCCGTCGCTCGATGTACTTTCCGGAAAGAGCACCAACGGCACACTCGCTTCGAGCGCCTCTTCCATCAGCGCCGCCGCTCCGCCGTTCGCACCATGCCGCTGGCGGTTCACATAGATTGTGCCTGCCATAGTGGCAAACCTGCCGAAGACGGGCCAGCCCCGTACCTCCTGCTTCGCCACAAACGCGCAGGGCATGAGCGAGGCATACGCCAGCACGTCAAGATAGCTGAGATGGTTTGACACCAAAAGGCCGTCGAGCGGCGGATCGCCCTCGGCCACAACCTTCACACCGATCCGCTTCAGCACGGTTGAGGCGGCGTCCTGAAGCCAGTTTGCACGGGCCCTCGCGCTCCGGGCGTCAGCCCCGCTCCATCGCAGGCGCCGCATGCCGAATTGGGCCGCGACCTCCACCAACCCTGCTGACAGCATCAGGGCCCCAAGGCTCGAGCGAAATCGATTCATGTCCTGCACAGGAAGCGGCTACGCGCCGCCGGGCTTAATTCGTGCATGTCGTGCAGCGTTAGAAAATCGATAGTTCCGAAGGTGTGGTCCCATGCCGGCTCGCTGCAGATGCGCGCTCCTACCGCCAGATACGTACGCAGCAGTTTCGGCACCTGCGTCTGCGGCACAACTGTGTCGCTCGGAGGCGCCGGCAAACGGCAGCCCGTTACCGGCTTTGTGCGCAACTCCGGCAGGGCCAGGAATGACGAGAGCTGGTGATACATGGCCCATCCCGTGGCCGCATCCTCGGAAGGAACCGACGAGCACCCGATCAGATACCGCAGCCCATGGTGTTGCGCATACTGCGCGATGCCGCGCCACAGCAGCGTCAGCACCTCGCTCGAACGATGTTCCCGCTCGATACATGCGCGTCCCAGCTCCAGCAGTTGCGGGCGCAGCGGCTCGAACGGGGTGAAGTCGAACTCCTGTGCACTGTAATATCCCAGCCGCCGCCAGGCGGTGATCCCGCTCTGCATCCGGTAGGTGCCGACGATGCGTCCTGTGGCCTTCGCTTCTACCAGCAGGTGTTCGCAGACATCGTCATACGCGTCCCGGTCCATTCCGTTCGCATAGGACTCAGCCAGCCCTTCGCCCAGTTCCAGGTTGAAGACGCGAAAGCGCAGCCGGCAGGCCGCCGTGCGCTCAGCTTCAGTCGCTGCGAGCCGCAGGCGATAGCTGCGCAAATCGCAGCCGATCCAGTCCGGCGGAACGAGCGCGGTGCCTGCGCGAGTATCGGGAATGCTCAAAGGAAGGATCGCGCCGGTTACGGCATGCTGCGGCAAATCTGAACGCGAGTCACGTACCTGTGCAGGGTTCACACTGCGATGCTGGCCAGATTCAACGAAAATGGTGCAAACGGGCGATGATTTTTCCGTGAAGTGCGTGCCACTTCTGATGCATATAGCAATCGCATTCCTCCCGTGCGAAGTTGTGCGACGGTGGCCGCCGCAGTACATCGAAGGACTTATGGCTCTTCAGGTACTCGCAATCGTCGTTCTCGGCCTGATGTGCGGCAGCGAGCTGAACATCGCGGCCTTCGGCCATCCCACGCTCAATCGGCAGACGACGGATGTGCACATTCCGGTGCGGGCATCTTTCGCCAGGCTCTTGGGCAGCGTCATGCCCTTCTGGATGGCCACGTCCGCGCTTCTGAACTTGCTACTGCTCTTGCCCTTTGCACATCTCGGCGTGCTCGCCGGCCATCTTGCGCAGGCCGCCTTCGCGATTCAGGTTTTCGCCATCCTGTTCTCGCTCGCCGGTCCGGTTCCCATCAACAACCGGGTCAAGCTGTGGACACCGGCCAATCTGCCCGCCGACTGGCGCGCGCAGGAGCGCCGCTGGGACAGCTATCACTGGTTCCGTACCGTGGGATTGATGGTCGCCTTCGCTCTGCTGGTCCTCAGCGCGCTGCACTGACCGCTTGAGGATGCAACGCCGCAAACTGCACTATGATTTCAATCGTCAAGCATCTCTGACCGCCTGAACCAACGCAAGGAGCCCGCCGACCATGACGACCGCATCCACTTCTCTTCAAGATATGTCTCTCATCGAGCTCCCGGCGTGGAAAGCGCTCCAGAACCATTCCGCCGAAATCGCAAAGACCACCCTGCGCCAGCTGTTCGATCAGGATCCTGGCCGCGGAACAAATTTCACTGCACAGGCCACGGGCATCTTCCTCGACTATTCAAAGAACCGCATCACCGCCGACACGATTAAGCTGCTCCTTCAACTCGCCGAAGAGCGAGGCCTCAGAGACCGAATCGCCGCGATGTTCCGCGGTGACAAGATCAACATCACGGAAAATCGTGCCGTCCTCCATATCGCACTCCGCGCACCCAAGGGCGAGGTAATCCAAGTCGACGGCGAGGACGTCGTCCCCGGCGTTCATGCGGTGCTGGACAAAATGTCCGCCTTCTCCGACAAAGTCCGCAGCGGCGCCTGGAAAGGCCACACCGGCAAGCCGATCAAAAACCTCATCAACATCGGCATCGGCGGCTCCGACCTTGGTCCGGTCATGGCCTACGAAGCGCTGAAGTACTACTCGCAGCGCGATCTCGTCTTCCGCTTCGTCTCGAATGTTGATGGGACCGACTTCGTCGAAGCCGTTCGCGACCTGAGTGCAGACGAGACGCTGTTCCTCGTCGCATCCAAGACCTTCACCACGCTCGAGACCATGACCAACGCGCACGCCGCCCGCGCCTGGGCGCTGAAGGGTCTCGGCGGAGACGAATCCGCCATCGCCAAGCACTTTGTCGCCATCTCCACCAACGCGAAGGAGGTCGCAAAGTTCGGCATCGATACCGCCAACATGTTCGGCTTCTGGGATTGGGTCGGGGGCCGTTACTCCATGGACTCCGCCATCGGCCTCTCCACCATGCTTGCCATCGGCCCGGAAAATTTCCGAGCCATGCTCAGCGGCTTCCATCAGATGGATGAGCACTTCCGCACCACGCCCTTCGAGAAGAACCTGCCCGCCCTTATGGGCCTGCTCACCGTCTGGTACACCGACTTCTTCGACGCGCAGACGCAGGCCGTCCTCCCTTACGAGCAGTACCTGAAGCGCTTTCCCGCCTATCTGCAGCAGCTCACCATGGAGAGCAACGGCAAGCACGTCACGCTTGATGGCAAGCGGGTCGAAACCCAGACGGGTCCCGTCTACTGGGGCGAGCCGGGCACCAATGGACAGCACTCCTTCTACCAGCTCATCCATCAGGGAACGCGGCTCATCCCCTGCGATTTCATCGGTTTTCTCAAGACGCTGAACCCGCTCGGCGACCAGCACGCCATGCTGCTCGCTAATGTCTTCGCGCAGGCCGAAGCTCTCGCCTTCGGTAAAACCGCGGAGCAGGTCAAGGCCGAGGGCACGCCCGAGTGGCTTGTCCCGCATCGCGTCTTCGAAGGCAACCGCCCGTCGAACACGATCCTGGCCGAGCGCCTCACGCCGGAGCTCCTCGGCAAGCTGGTCGCGCTTTACGAGCACTCCGTCTTCACCCAGGGTGTCATCTGGAACATCGATTCCTTCGACCAGTGGGGCGTCGAATTGGGCAAGGTGCTGGCGCAGAAGATCATCGGCGAGCTCGCGAGCCCAACCGAACCCAAGATGGCCCACGACAGCTCGACCACCAACCTGATCCGCAAATTCCGCAAAGGAACCCTGAGCTGAGAGGCTGCTTCGGCGTGGTCTGTGCGGTCCAGGTCAACACTGCCTTGAACGCGAGCGCCCAAAAGAAACGGCCACAATGCATCACGCAGAAGGCTCATGAACCGGAGGCCGGTCCTCCCCCGCCCGCGTCATTGCCGGACCTTTGGCAGGGGCTTTTAATTCATCAAGGCAGGCAGCCTCCCCGTCCGCAAAGAGACCGCAACTATCTTTGGACGCGGGGGTTTATGCAACTGAAGATGCGCTCGCGCGTCCCAGAGAAGTATCGAAAAGGGGAGTACACCCTATGGATTCCACCAAACGAGCCTTTCGCCTCTCCCGCACAGCGGCTGCTCGTCTTTCCTTTGTGCTTAGCCTTGGTCTCACCGGCGCTGCGACGCTGGCCGTCGCGCCGTCGCTCTACGCGCAGCAGAATGCGCGCACCGACCTCGCCGTTCAATCCGATGTCCTCAAAGCTCTGAGCAGCTACCCCGATCTCAGCGGAGAGCACATCACTGCCACCTCCAGGGACGGGATCGTCACGCTCGGCGGTACTGCCAGTTCGGACACGGTTAAGAACCAGGCCCAGGTGGTTGCCGCCACGGTGGATGGTGTGCGCTCGGTCGTGAACAACGTCACGGTCACGGGCGGCGGGGCATCGCCGCAGGCCGACACAGGCGATCCGGCGGACAGGAATAGCGCTCCTGAAGACCAGCAGCCGGTGCAGGCGCAATCCAGCGACCCGGATCAGCAGCAGGCGCCGTATACGCCGCAACAGCAGCCGCAGCCCGGTGCAACGGGCAACTGGGGACAGGCGGGGCCGCCGCCTGATGTGCAGAACGGCGCGATCCCGCAGCAGCCGCAGGAAAACCAGCAGGCCGGCCAATCCAACAATCAATATCCAATGCAGGATCCAGGGCAAGACGGGAATGCCCCTCCGCAGCCGCAACAGCGGCCTGCCATCGGACAATATCCGCCTCGGCAGCAGCCGTATCCGCCGCAGTACCGGCAGCCGTATGCAGGACAAGGCCGCCCCTATGTGGCTCCGCAGCTCGCTTCCACGCCTCTCACCATTCATCCGGGGACGCTGTTCAGCATCCGCACCTCGGAGCCGCTCGATAGCCGCAAGCTGAGAGGCGGCGAGAACTTCCAGGCCGTCCTGGCGCAGGACCTTTATCAGGGCCAGTATCTGGCCGTCCCGCGTGGCGCAGTCCTGCAGGGCCATGTCATCGGCGTGAAGAAGCCCGGGGCCGTCCGTGGGAGTGCCGGTTTCGCGTTGCAGATTACGTCGCTGAGCCTCGGCGGTCAGAACTATCCCATCGCCACGGATACGTTTGCCACGGATACCAGCGGCAAGGGTGGCTACACCGCGGCAAACACGGTTGGCGGGGCCGCGATCGGTGCGCTGATCGGTGCCGTCGCGGGTGGCGGACCTGGCGCAGCCATCGGCGCAGTAGCAGGAGGCGGAGTGGGCCTCGGCGCATCGGCCGCCACCGGCGGACCGCGCTCCATCATGCCGCCGGAGACGCTGCTGACTTTCCATCTGAAGGAGCCGCTCACCGTTAACCCCATCAGCATGGCCGAGGTGCAGCAGTTGCAGGCGTCCATGAGGCCGCCGCAGCCGGTTCGCCGGCCACGTCCGCCGTATCCCTACGGCTACTACCCGCCGCCTCCACCGCCGCCTCCGGGCTACTACTATCCCTATCGCTACTAGCGGTAGCTGCTTCGAGCAGAGAAGAGGACCAGTCCATTCGACTGGTCCTCATCTTGTTACGGGCTACTGACCGCCGTGTTCGCAGCTCACTCGCGTGTTCCAGTCCACGAATGCGCCCAGGGGATTGTTCTGCCACGCCCACACGTGCAGTTCAAAGAATGTGGGCAGGTTGAAGCGGTTCGGCGCGGGAACCAGCTGCAAAACCTGGCCGTCCAGCACCGGTGGCGTATTGTTATGCGCGTTGAGCCACGTCGTGGCATCCACAATGAATTCCACGCCAACCAGCCGCAGTCGATTTCCCTCCGGCTCGTAGATCAGCGCCTGCGGAGTCTCGGCATTCAGCTCGCCGTTGAGCAGCGCGCCGTTGACGTAATGGATGCCCATCGCGCCGAAGTCCGGACCGGTAACGCAACCTAGAAACGGACCATAGCCCGCAGCTGTGGCGTTGTTGACGTTCAGGTATTTCCGCGTCGCGTCCTGAACAATTTGGACCAGCCTGGCTGGAACATGATCGCTGCTCATCGACATCGCATGGTCCTGTGCGAGAAGCGGTGAGGCGGCGGGAATGCTGCCCAACAGGGCAGTACACATAAAGGCCAGGGGCGACCAGCGAATGGATCTGCGGAAATTTGCTGCTACAGCTTTCAATGCTGACATCGGTTTGCTTCCTTTCGAAACATCAATTTGGTTGACGGGGCTGCCCCATGCTGTCGGGCAGGCGTGCGCGTGCGAACGCTCAATCGCGTCTCACTCGAGATGCGGAACGAAAAAGATTCTGTTGATGGCCTGAGTTGAGCCGGGAAGGGGTGAGACCTCTGCGGGGTCTCTTCAAAACTTTAGGTTGATACGGAGAGTAGCTGTGCCAAGCGGTGCGGACAAGACGGCGGATCTGCCATTTCAGGGAGACGATTCGGCCAACTACCCCGCGGCGCGCTTCTGCGCGATCCTCGCTGCGGAAGCGCGTCATTCTGAGGGCGATTCCGGCTGCCTATATAATCGAAGCAAATTCTCGCCAGCGCGCCGCGATCAGCTCACGTCCGTCCATTCGAAATCGTGATCTCCGGCCGCGACTGAGACTCTCTCTTCTCAAAAGGTCGTCATCGTTTCATGATTCGCTTCCTGCAAAAAGATTCCAAAGCCATCAAGATCGTCTTCTGGGTCATCATCCTCGCTGCTTGCATCAGCATGGTGGTCTTTCTCGTTCCCGGCATCTTCTCCGGCGATGAAGGCGCTACGGGTACCGGCACCTACGCCTCGATCCGGCCCGCGGGTCTTCTCGGCCGGTACTTCGCCTTCGGCAGCTCGCGCGACATCACCAACCAGGAAGTCACACAGGTCGCCGGCCGTATTGCGGAGCAGCGTCACTATCCGGAGCAGGCCGTCCCATTCCTGATGCCGCAGGCGGCCCAGGCACTCATCCAGCGCGAGATACTCCTGCAGCAGGCGAACAAGCTTGGCCTCAAGGTCACGGCCGAGGACATCCGTCGCGAGCTGCGCGAGGGTCCATGGGCGATCTATTTCTTCCCCAAGGGGCAGTTCATCGGCCAGGATCGCTACGCCGACTGGGTGGACCAGCAGTTGCACATGTCTACAGGGGCCTTTGAGAAGCAGATTGGCTCCGAGCTGGAAATCAATCGCCTGGAAAGTCTCATCACCGGGGGCGTGTTCGTCTCCGATAAGGACGCCGCCGACAGCTATCGCCGCGACCACACGAAGGTGAAATTCGATTACGCCGTGCTGAACGGCGCCGACCTGCGCAAGCAGATCAACCCCACCGACGCCGATCTGCAGAAGTTCTTCAAGGAAAACGCGGCCCGCTACAAGGACGCCATTCCCGAAGCACGCAAGATCAGCTACATCGCCTTCACCCCCGACCAGGTGCCCGGCGGCACGCCGCAGATCACGGATCAGCAGGCGCAGCAGTACTATCAGGCCCACCTCAAGGACTATCAGGTTCCCGACGAGGTGCATGTCCGCCACATCCTGATCTCCGTGCCGCAGGGCGCCGATGCCAAAGCCGATGCGGCTGCCAAAGTTAAGGCGGAAGATCTCCTGAAGCAGCTTCGCGCCGGCGGCAACTTTGCCGCGCTGGCTAAGAAATATTCTGACGATCCCGGCTCCAAAGAGCAGGGCGGCGATCTGGGCATGCAGCCCCACGGCGTTTTCGTACCCGCGTTCGATAAGGCGGCCTTCGCTCTCAAGCCGGGCGAGATCTCCGATCTCGTCAAGACGCAGTTCGGCTATCACATTCTGCAAGGCGTCGAGAAGCAGACCGCGCACACCAAGCCCTTCGAAGAGGTCCGCGGCACCATCGTTGCCACCATGGTGCGCGACAAGGAAGCCCAGGCTGCGCAGGCATACGCCGGGTCACTGGCCGGCGAAGCGCAGAAGACCAGCCTTGACAGGACCGCCGCCGCCCATCACCTGCAGGTCGTCGGCACGGATTACCTTGCGCAGGGTGCGATTGTTCCCGGCCTGGCGGACAGCTCCAAGCTGATGAGCGATGCCTTTACGGCCAAGAAGGGCGGCCCGCCCGCCGTCGCCTCCACCGGCGAGGGCTTTGCCGTCTTCCAGGTGGCGGATGTCCGCGCCGCGCACGCGCCCACCTTCGACGAATACAAATCGCACCTGGTTGAGGACTTTCGCGATCAGCAGCTTCCGCAGTTGCTTGCCGCGAAGACGAACGCACTGGCCGCAGCGGCGAAGAAGGATGGCAACCTCGCCGCTGCCGCGAAATCTGTCGGCGCCGCCGTGAAGACAGAGGATTTCGTCGGGCGCGACGGCCAGGTCCCCGATCTCGGCCAGCTCGGCCAGATGGCCCCCCAGGTCTTCGATCTTGGTGACAATCAGGTCTCGAACCCGATCAACACCGGCCACAACGGCATCGTCATCAAGGTGACCGGAAAGCAGGAGCCGGACGCCGCCGAGATTGCGAAGAACCTTCCGCAGGCGCGCGAGCAGATGGCCAACCAACAACGCGAGGAGCTGTTCGCGGTCTACGTGACGAACATCACGCAGCAATACGAAAAATCCGGCCGCGTCCTCATGAACAAGAAGGCGCAGCAACAGCAGCCGCTCATCCCGGGATAGGGAATAGCATCCACAGAGCAACGCAGCCCGCGTTCACGGAATCTCTCCGAGGACGCGGGCTTTTCCGTCTCACTACAGAATTGGACACCCTCCTGCATGGCTCTCGATCGCTCCTCCGGCCTTCTGCTCCACATCTCGTCGCTCGATTCCGCCGGCGGCATCGGCGACTTCGGCCCCGCTGCCTTTGCTTTCGCCGATTTTCTCGCCGCCGCCAAACAGCGCCTCTGGCAGGTGCTTCCGCTCAATCCCGTCGGTTACGGCAGCTCTCCGTACTCGTGCATCTCCGCCTTTGCCGGCAACCCGCTGCTCATCTCGCTGGAGGTGCTGGTCGAGTGGGGATGGCTTACCGCGAATGAATTGGCCGAATACGTGACCGCAACCGGCGGACATCCAGCACGCGTCGACTTCGAACAGGTCCGCGCCGCGAAGATGCCGCTGCTGGAGCGCGCCGCTGCGCATTTTCTCGACAGCCCCACGCCCGAGCGCCGCCAAGCCTTCGAGCAATACTGCGGCGAGAACAGCGCCTGGCTCGACGACTTCGTCCTCTTTAACGTTCTCCGCCGCCAGTATGCCTCCGCCGCATGGACCAGCTGGCCGGCCGAGATCGCTCACCGCCGCCCGGAGACGCTTGCCGAGCTTCGCAGCCAGTTCGCTCGCGAGCTCCAGATCGAGCGCGTCATCCAGTTCGCCTTTGACCAGCAATGGCAGGCACTCCGCCTTTACTCTCTCGAGCGGGGCATCCGCTTCGTCGGTGATGTCGCCATCTTCGTGTCCTTTGACAGTGCCGACGTCTGGACCCATCCCGATCTCTTCGAGCTCAACCCCGATCTCACGCCCGTCCGTGTTTCCGGCGTGCCACCCGACTATTTCTCCGCAACCGGCCAGCGCTGGGGCAATCCGCTCTATCGCTGGGACGTGCTCGCGCGGCGCAACTTCGACTGGTGGATCGATCGCATCCGCCGCGCCCACGCCATGTACGACGTCATCCGCCTCGATCACTTCCGCGGCTTTGAGGCCTACTGGGCTATCCCCGCCGAAGAGGAAACCGCAATTCACGGGGAGTGGGTCAAGTGCCCCGGCGCCCCACTCTTCAACGCACTCGGCGAAGCTCTTGGTCCCATACCCTTCATCGCGGAAGACCTCGGCCTGATCACGCCGGAGGTCGAAACACTCCGCCAGCAGTTCGCCATGCCCGGCATGCGTATCCTGCAGTTCGGCTTCGGTAACCGCGGCGCGCACAATTACCTGCCGCATCGCTTCGAGTCCAACACCGTCGTCTACACCGGCACCCACGACAACGACACCACCGCCGGCTGGTGGGCCAACGGCGCCAATCCTCAGGAGCGCGTTGCCGTCCGCATCTACACTGGAACCAGCGGCGACGAGCCGGTCGTATGGCCGCTCATCCGCGCCGCCGCCGAATCCGTTGCCGACACCTGCATCTTTCCGCTGCAGGACGTCCTCTCGCTCGGCTCCGAAGCCCGCATGAACACCCCGGCCCAGACGGGCGACAACTGGAGCTGGCGCTTTACCCGCGGCGCGATCCGCATGGAGCATGCCGAAAAACTAGCCGCCATTACCGAACTCACCGACCGCGATCTCTCAGCCGAGCCTCAGGACTAGCCAACTGAATTTTTCTCCATCGTCATTCAGACCATCTATATTGGCATCTGAATCAGCGGTTTCTCCCAGGCATCACACAAGCTAAGACCCGCTCGTTCGGAGATCGACCACATGCTGCAGTCGCTGTCCGCACCCCCTGTTTCCGCTCCAGCTCTGCCCGGGGCCTTTCCGCCCCTTGGCCCGAACCTCCGCGTGCTCATGATCTGGCCTCGCTTCCCATCCTCCTTCTGGGGGTTTGAAGGCGTGCTCGAGATGCTCCCCGAAGCCGCTATGACGCCGCCGCTCGGCCTCATCACCGTCGCCGCACTCTGCCCTCCGTCATGGACGATCCGCCTCATGGATCAGTGCTTTCAGGAGATCCGCGACGAAGACCTGCTTGCCTCTGACCTGATCATGATCAGCGCCATGCACGCCCAGCGCTTTCATGCCCGCGACATCCTCGCCCGCGCAAAGGCGCTCGGACGCCGCACCTTCATTGGCGGCCCCTGGGCCAGCAGCGACCCCGAAGGCGCCCTCCAACATGCCGATCACGTCATGGCCGGCGAGGCCGAAGAAGCCTTCGCGGACATCGCGAAAGCATTAGAGCAGGGAACCGCGCAGCGCCTCTATCGAATCGTCGAAAAGCCGGACATGACCGCCAGCCCCGTCCCGCGCTACGATCTGCTGCGGCTGGACAAATACACCTCCATGCCGGTGCAGTTTTCGCGCGGCTGCCCTTTTCAGTGCGAGTTCTGCGACATCATCACCATCTACGGCCGCAAGCCGCGCGCCAAGACGCCAGCGCAGATCATGGGCGAGCTCGACACATTGCGCGCCCTCGGCTGGAAAAATGAAGTCTTCATCGTCGACGACAACTTCATCGGCAACATGCACAAGGCGCTCGCCTTATGCCGCGAGCTCGCCGTGTGGCAGGTCGAGCATCATCACCCCTTCTCCTTCTACACCGAAGCCTCGCTCAACCTCGCCGACCAGCCGGAGCTGCTCAAAGCCATGGTCGCCGCGAATTTCATGTACGTCTTTATCGGCATCGAGACGCCATCCTCGGAAGCGCTGAAAGAATCGCGCAAATATCAGAACCTGCGCAGCGGCGACAACGTAAAGCAGGTCCGCATCATTCAGGAGGCTGGCCTCTGGGTGCTCGCCGGCTTCATAGTCGGCTTCGATTCGGACGACGCCACCATCTTCGAGCGCCAGCGCGAATTCATCGAGCTCACCAACATCACCTGGGCCATGGCCGGCGTTCTGCAGGCGCCGCCTACCACTGCGCTCTATGACCGTGTCAAACGCGAAGGCCGCCTGCACGAAGACAGCGAAGCACTGACCAACTTCAGCCCGCCCAATTTCGATACTGTGCTTCCCGTGCCCATCCTGCTGCGCGGCCTCAGCACGCTGCTCTCCGGCCTCTACGAAGCCAAGCCGTTCTTTGAAAGGGCATTGCGCTCGCTCGAAGTCTGGCAGCCCCGCGCCTCGCAGGTCCCGCCCTCGCTGCCCATGGCGTACAACCTGCGCGTGCTCGCCGCGTCCATGTGGCGGCAGGGAATTCGTTCTCCCTACAAGCACGAATACTGGAAGTTCCTCTCGCAGCTCATCCGCCGCTACGCGCGTCATCCGGCAAAACTCTGGCTCGGCTTCATGGTTCTGCTCTCGGCGCACCACTTCCTCATCTATTCGCGCGAAGTCGCCGGCGAGCTGGAGCAGGAATGTGTCGCCTTCGAAAAGAAGCAGGCGACATCTGTTCCACGAGATCCTTCGCTGGAAGCGGCACTTAAACTAGCCGCCCGCGCCTGATGCAAGCCCTCCCGACGCCAAGTCAGGCGTCCGGCATGGCGGAGGCAGGTGCCGGCAGTTTCCAGGAATGCAGTCGGTTCGAAGATCCCACGCACACAGTTTGCGGAACGGAGACGCCCGCGCCGGCGTAATCTCCTCAGTGAGGGATCCATGCTCTGGCTCTACGAATCGCTTTTTCCCGTTCTCTGGATTGGTTTCCTTCTCTACTGGCAAATCAAGGCTGCCGGCAACAAGACCACCGCCCGTCTCGAACCCGCAGCGTCCCGCATCGTGCGCGCCCTCGTCTTCCTCGTCGTGATTATCCTTCTGTCGTGGCCGCATATCCCTGTCTCCTGGCTCTACCGGCAGTTCCTGCCTCAGGGCCTGTGGACCTTCTGGCCGGGAGCGGCCATCACTGCCGCTGGACTGCTCTTCGCCGTGTGGGCGCGCGAACACCTGGGCACCAATTGGAGCCGCTCCGTCACTATCAAGCAGGACCACCAGCTCATCGTCACGGGTCCCTACACCCTGGTCCGTCATCCCATCTACACGGGTATCCTCGCCGGCTTCCTTGGCACGGCCCTCGCCATCGCCCAGATGCGGGGCATCGTGGCCTTTGTCCTGGTCTCGCTAGTGCTGTGGCACAAGCTGCGCATGGAAGAGCAGTGGATGCGTACCCAATTCGGCGCTCCGTACGAGGCATACTCCCGCCGCACCGCCGCGCTGGTGCCGTTCGTCCTGTAATCGCCGGGAGCCTCATTCCTGGCCCGTCACCGGAGGAAAGTGGGAATCTGACCAGTCCCCACGTGTGACGACGCGCGCGGGTCTGGCCGTGATCTTTCACCGACCCCTATCTTGTTTCACAAAGCTCAACAAAGTCCTAACGTCTTAGTTGACAGACCGCATCCGCTTGGCCTAATCTCCTAACTGATTAGGAGAATCCCACATGGGAGAAGCCGAAATCCTCACCCGCCTGGAGCTCCAGATCATGCAAGCCATCTGGAAACTCGGCGCCAACAGCGTCAGTGGCGCCTGCAGCGTGAATGACGTACAGAAAGCCCTGCCGCAAAAGCTCGCGTACACCACGGTGCAGACGATGCTCAACATCCTTGAGCGCAAGGGAAAGCTCAAGCGCAAACTGCGCGGTCGCGCCTACGTCTACAGCGCCACGTTCACGGAAGCTCGCGCCACCCGCCACGCCGTGCGCGATCTTGTCGATCGCATGTTCGGCGGTTCGGCCGACCAGCTTGTCATGAGCCTCATCCAGTCGCGCCAGATCGATCCCGCGCGCTTAGCCGAACTCACTCGGCGACTTCAGGAACAGAGCGCGGAAGAGAACGCAGAGGAAGGCGGCGAAGCATGAACACCCCTGCGCTGTCCTGGCTGCTCTCCTATTTGTTCAATGCGTTGTGGCAGATTCCGCTCGTCTTCGCCGGGACCTGGATCGTTATCCGTATTGCACGCGGCAGCGGCCCGCGCGCAGAGCATCGCATCTGGGTCGGTGCGCTTCTGCTTCAGATCGCGCTCCCCGCCTGCAATCTCCGCATTACGACCCTTTGGCAGGCACTACGCAGCTTGCTGCCGGCGCACGGCAATGCGGGTAGCGGCGGCGTCCAGGTCCTCTTCGGTCCTGCAAAGGCGCAGGCTGGCTTTTTCCGGCTTCCGCTTGGGCTCGAAGCCGGCATCCTCATCGCATGGGCCTGTGCCACGCTCTACTTCGCCGCTCGTCTCGCCTGGGGACTCGTGCAGACCCGGCGTCTCGCTCGCGCTGCCACGCCCCTCACGTTAGCCGGTGAAACGGCGCAGCGTTGGAATAGATACTGCCGGCGCTTCGGAATCACCATGCCGCCGCAGATTTCCGGGTCGTCGCATGCCGTCGGCCCGGTTGCCATCGGGCTCGGGCGCGGTATGGTGCTGGTGCCGGCAGACCTTCTCGGCACCCTGTCGCCAGACGACCTCAACGCTGTCCTGGCGCACGAACTAGCTCATATCGCGCGCCGCGACTTTGCGAAGAACCTGCTCTACACGTTGCTCTCGCTACCCATCGCGTGGCACCCGCTGGTTTGGCGCACCCGCGCCTGCCTGGCGGAAAGCCGCGAGCTGCTTTGCGACGATGCGGCCGCGAAAGCCGTCGCAGGACGCAAACAATACGCGCAGTCGCTGCTGCGAATCGCCTCGCTCTTCGCCGGACAGCCGCGTTTGATCACGCTCCAGGCCGTAGGCATCCTCGATTTCCGTAGCAACGCTAACGCACTCGAAAGGAGAGTTATGACCCTCACTCGCAAACGCCTACCCGTCAGCATCGGCCGGCGCATCCTCATCGCGTCTGCTTGTTCCATCCTCGCCCTCGCCACCTGCACCTCGGCTCTGGCGCTGCACGCCGATATATCCGAGCTCGCCCCAGATGCGCAGCAATCCGCGCCCAAGAAGATCCACGTAAGCGCGAAGGAGATGACCGGCACCAGGATATCGGGAGACAATCCGACCTATCCTCCGGAAGCAAGGAAGAAGAAGATCCAGGGAACAGTCGTGATCGATGTCACAGTCTCGAAGGAAGGAGCCGTCGGCGATCTCCATGTCGTCAAGGCGCCCGACCCATCCCTTGCAGAAAGCGCACTCAAAGCCGTTCGCACATGGCGCTATCGTCCCTATCTCCTGAATGGAGAGCCGGTCGAGGTCGAGACAACCATCAACGTGACCTATAACCTGGCGGGCTGAGCAGGCCCAACGTCTCGCTCCAAAACGGGAACTGTATCCATGGCAGTAGCAAGATTCTGCCACTTTATATGCTGCAATTCGCTACTATGGAAATAGGTGAACTTCGACATCAAGGCCATCCCGCTCTGCCGGATGGCCTTTTCGTCTCTGCAAGTCCAATGGAATGACGAATGAAGCGATAAACCCTTTAGTAAGAAGAATTTAGCCCACGGGAGGCGCCTTAAACGGTTGCAATAAAAGGACTCCCAAGCCGGTCTCCCGCACCGGGAGGGGGGGTAGGGGGTGCCGTCACCTGCCGGCGCTGGTGTGCTGGGAGTAGATCGCGTGCCATCCGCCATCGACATACGTGAAAATGTCGCTCGAAAGGATGCCTTTCTCCGGTCCCAGCGGCTTGAGATAAAACGTCACCACTGCAGTGTCACCTCGCAGCAGCACGCTCGTCTCCTCCGGGTGGTCTGCCAGCCACTTCTGCACCTTGGCTGCGTATTCCGGCGAGCCGGCATGTTTCCGGGTGTCCGCCACGATCGTTGCCTTGTCGTGCACCGTTCCGTCGGGGTTAACCGAGCGATAGCCGTCCAGCAGCAGGTTGTCCACGTAGGCAGCGTCGCCCGTCTCCTCAGCCTTTTCCCAGCCATTGTCCGCGGCAAGCACCGCCTCCGGGGTCTTCGGTTGCGGGGCCGAAGCCAGCGAAGGGAAAGGTGAGAAGAGCACGAGAACGGCGGGCAGCAGAGTAGCGAGAGAGCGCATCGAGGTCCTTGCGAAACGGGAAGTACCGGCTGTGCCGGTTCAGCAAAGACTAACGAACCACAGCGCAATCGAACTCATCGATGTGACGAATCGATATGTCCGCGTGTCGAACCGCTCTCGCGGCTATGGTGCCGTAATGAACACCGCAACCGGATAACTGCCGAAGACCTGCGCCAGTGGCAGTGCTGCCCCGGAGATCGTCTCGCCGGTGAAGATGTTCCGATAGGAGGCATGAAGCCCTGTCGGAAGCGGCAGCTCCCAGTCCTTCCACGCCGCACCCAGCGGCAGCGCAACTTCGCCGCGCATCAGCGAGCAGGCAAAGCGCGGTACGACGGCGATGACAGTCTTCCCCTCGTACTGCCGCGCATGCGCGATCACATGCTGCTCGGCTGCACCTGCTGCATACAAGGGCACGTAGCTGCCGCGGCGAAAGAGCGCATGCTCGGCCTGGCGCAGCCGCAGCACCTGCGCGGTTGTCCACAGCTTGACGGCGCCATCGCTGATGTCGCGGGTCACTTCCGTCGCCACGACTGCCTCACCCTGCTGGGCGGCGAGCTCATCCAGATGCGCGAGCATCCGCTCGCGCAGGGCAAAGTCTACCGGGCGCCGGTTGTCCGGATCGACCAGGCTCAGGTCCCACAACTCGATGCCCTGGTAGAAGTCCGGCACCCCCGGGCAGGTCGCTTTCAAAACAAGCTGTGCCAGCGAATTCACACCGCCGAAAAGCTTGAGCTGCGGCAGCAGCTTATCGAGCACCTGCATGAACGGAGTTTCGCGGCCGCGCTTGTCCGGCAGGATAATGTCGGCCAGCCAGCCCTGCACCGCTTCGACATACTCAGGGTCGGGACTGATCCAGCTCAGGTTGACCTTGGCCTCGCTCAGCGCCTTCGCCGCATACTCGTGCAGCCGCTTCAGCACCGACTCGCGGCAGTCTGGCTCATCTGTGCGCCACGGCCAGACGCCCGCGATCGTCTGATAGAACTGGTACTCCTCGTTCGCGTCGGGAGCGACGCGGCCATCGGCCAGCGTGCGCTTCACCTTGGCATTCGCACGTTGCCAGCGACGCACAGCGCCGGCCCACGCGTCGGGGATCTCCGACAGCACATTCAGCCGGTTGCGCACATCCTCGCTGCGCTTGGTATCGTGCGTCGAGGTGGTCAGCATCGAGTCAGGCACGACCGCGAGCCGCTCCTGGTTGCTGGCATGCCACTGCTCCAGGGCGATGCCGAATGACTTCGTGTCCCCACCGACTTCGTTCGAGGAGATGAACCGGTTGTAGACATAGAAGGTCGTGTCCTCGACACCTTTAGCCATCACCGGCCCGGTGAGCTGCTGGAACTTGAGCGCGAAGTAGAGCTGCTGCGGGTCTATCTCACGAGCCTCGGTCTCGTGCCGACGATGCAGAAGCAGCATGTCGGATAGGAAATCGAAGGCCGATCCGGCAAGGTCCGGATTGCGGCGCTTCGCCTTCTGGATGGCCGATTGGATGAACCCGATGTCGCGCTCCGGATACATTCCGCGCTCGTCGATGTAGGTGCGATAGACCGGGAAGCAGGCGATGGTCTCGCGTATCACCGTCTCGAGGATGTTGTCGGTGAAGTCGCGCGCATGGCGGTCTGCTGCGGCGATCTTGCTCAGCATGTTGGTCAGCACGTGCACTTCGCTCGCAAGTGACGACTGCATGACCTGCAGCTTGGACCGGTAGATGATCTCGTCAGGATTCGCGGAACGGCCCACCACGCGGTCGTAGAGCGTGTTGAAGGCCTTCAGACTGTCGCGCTGGATGAAGATGTTGTTGGCGAAGTAGACGAAGTCATAACCGGAGGTTCCATGGACCGGCCACTCGGACGGCATATGTTCGCGCGGCTCCAGGATCTTCTCGACCACTACATACAGCGGCCCGTGTGATGCAGCCCAGTCATACCCGCGCACCGGATCGAGCACCGCGCGCTCAATCCCGTTCGCCGCTGTCTCGGTCACGGGCTTCGGTCCTGCGCACTGGCTTGCCAGATAGAGCAGTTGCAGGCGGATCAGGTATTGTCGCGGGTTGAACATGCCGTCGCAATGGTCAATGCGCAACCCGGTCGCCTGCTTGTTGGCCAGTAGCTCGCGCACCAGGCGGTGTGTCTCGGCGAAGACCTCCGGCGTCTCCATGCGCAGGCCAACCAGGTCATTCACGTCGAAGAAGCGGCGGTAGTTGATCTCCTGCGCCGAAGTGCCCCAGAATGCGAGCCGGTATGGCTGGACGTTGAGGAACTCGTGCAGCGCATCGAAGCTGTGCGGGTCGCCCGGGGTGCCATTGAGCGCCTTGAGAGCGTGTTCGACAGCCGGCTTTGCCGCCTCGCTGGTCAGAGCGGCGCGCAGACGCGGGAGCAGGGTGTCGAGGCGCTTCTGCCGCTCGGCCTGCAGTTGCGGATCGGTCGACTCGTGCGGCGGAAGCTGCGTTAGCTCGCGCAGTACCTGAGCGAGTTCCTGCGGTAATTGCTGGGTTTCTTGGTCGCTCGGCATTGTCCCGATCGGCCGCCGGAAGAAGATCAGCGGAATAGGACGCGGAGCCGCGGGCACGCGGTGGTCGAAGTACTTTACGTAGAGCTTGCCGTCTTCGAGCACGACCTGGATGTGGCCGGCTTCGAGCTCCTCGCCGTACTGGTTCCCCAGAATCGGCAGCAGGAGCTTGTCGCGCATCTCCTCCTTGAGGGGACGCCAGTCGATATCGAAGAAGTTGGCGTAGCGCGAGGCATGGCCGTTCTCGAGCACGTCCTGCCACCAGACGGCGTCCCGACCGATACCCATGTGGTTGGGCACGATGTCCAGCAGCAGGCCCATGCCATGCTCGCGCAAGGTCTGGGCAAAGGGGGTGAATCGCTCCGCGCCGCCCAACTCTGGGTTCAGTCGGTCGTGTCGCGTAACATCGTATCCATGCATGCTGCCCGGGCGGGCCTCGAAAATTGGCGACGCGTAGAAGTCCCCGATTCCCATACGGTGCAGAAAGGGCGCGATGGCCGCCGCCTGGTCGAAGGTGAACCCCTTGTGCATCTGGGTTCGGTATGTAGAAACGGGAACGCGAACATTAGTCTGAAGCAGAGAATGGATGCAGTCTTGGTCCATAATTTTCGGCAATTCCGGCTCGAGCACGCTGCAGTCGAGCAATCTAGATGAAACAATCTGGCGTCCTAGCCAAGGAGCCTGTTGCGGTTATCGGTAACGGCAGTATGAATGAATGTAAGGGCTGTGAGGTTGGTTGCGTCGAACGGTTGCTTTTGCTGGGATGCCGGACGGCGACTTTACGAACCACTGCCCGGCACGGGAGAATGTGTGGAGCGATCGAAAGAAGTGGAGAAACAGAAGATGCCCTTGTCCGGCGAAGCCATTCGCATGATGAATTACGTTGATGATGTTGCGACCACCATGCGACGCCTGCTTGCCGTAGCCCCCACGCTCACCGCCGAGGAGCGGAAGCGTGTCTGCGAATACCTGCGGGTGAGCTCGCCGAATGCGGGAGAGGTTCTGGCGGTGCTAGAGAAGAAGTAGGGTTTCCAGCCGGGCCGCTATGGAGCAGGGAACTGCTGCCCATTGGCATGCGTATCAGTCCATGGGATATGCCGTTTCACAAGGGGTGGAAGGCCTGCACGAACTGCTGACGCAGCTTGTCCGTTGAAAAGAGCGGCTTCGCACAGCGGCAGATGACCCTCACAAGATCTGTGATAACGCTTCGGTATGCGTGCGCTCAGGGACATTATCGGGCAGGTTCTGGACGCGATCTGGGCGCATAAGCTGCGGTCGTTCCTGACTATGTTCGGGATCGCCTGGGGTGTCGCCTCGCTACTGCTGCTGATCGGGCTCGGGGAGGGCTTCCGCTCCGGCCAGCGGCGCGAGATGGCCTCTCTCGGCAATGATGTCATCTTTCTCTCCGGCGGGAATATCCCCGCCGTGCCCAGCCAGCATACGGGCATGCGGCCCTATCACGTCACGCTTTCCGACGCCGATGCGATGCGCACGTTGCCATCGGTGCGGGCCGTGACGGCAGTGGTGGAAAACGACACCATTCAACAGGTCAGCCAGTACACAACCACCGGTGGCACGGTAAAGGGCATCGACACCTACTATCCAAGCATCCGCACGGTTCCTATGGCCGAGGGGCGGCTGATCGACGGCAATGATCTGCACGACCGGCGCCACGTGGTGGTGCTGGGGCAGAAAACAGCACAGTTGCTGTTTTCCGGCCGTCTGGCTGTAGGAGAGTGGATTCTGCTGAATGGGTCACGCTTCCAGGTGGTGGGTGTGGCGGAGAAGACCGGGCGCGGCAACAACAACGGTGTGAATCAGACCGCCTACATTCCGCTCACTGTGATGCTGGAAATGTTTCCCATCAAAGGCGACAATCTGCCGCAGGATGCCCTCAGCGGCATTCAGTACCAGCCGCGCGTACACGGTGATAACGAGATCGCCGTTGCGGATGTCCATCGCTTGATTGCACAACGGCACGGCTTTGACTGGCGCAACAAGGACGCCTTCGACGAGTGGGACTCCATCAAGAGCCAACAGATGGTAGATAAGATCTTCGACGCGATGGATGTCTTCCTGGGGAGCGTTGGCGTAGTGACGCTTGCGCTGGGCGCGGTGGGCATCGTGAACATCATGCTCGTCGCGGTGACGGAGCGCACCCGGGAAATCGGTTTGCGCAAGGCATTGGGCGCCACCAATCGGAGCGTTGAGTTGCAGTTTCTGTTGGAAGGACTATTCCTGACTGGCCTCAGCGGACTGATCGGAATTGGAGGCGCCGCGCTGCTGATGTACATACTGCAAGGCGCGATGGGGACCAACGTGCAAGGGTTTGATCCTCCGCGGCTGGTGCCGTGGTCGGCGGCTCTGGCGGTGGGAGCGCTTACCGCGAGCGGGATCATTGCAGGACTGGTGCCTGCGAGCAAAGCGGCCCGGCTGGAACCGGTCGAAGCGCTGCGGCGGGAGTAGCGAAATGCTTATCGATCTGCTGAAACAGGCGTACGAGGCCATGCGCTACAACCGGCGGCGCACTATCATCACGGTGGCGGGGATGGCATGGGGCATCGCGACCGTGATCCTGCTGCTGGCCTATGGAGCGGGATTCAGCCGCGCGATCATGGCCATCTTTGAGCAGTGGGGCGTCAACAGCATTGGTGTCTTTCCGGGCACCACAAGCGAGCAGGCCGGGGGCAAGAAGGCCGGGGTAGTGGTGCGCTTCACGCAGGACGATCTCGACCGCCTATCGGCGAGCGTGCCCGGGATCGAGCTGCTGACCGCCACGCTCGACAAGGATAATGTGGCGATCCAGAACGACTTGCACACCTATAGCTGGCACCTTGAAGGAAGTCACCCGCAGATCGCCGACATACTGAACTATGACGTCGTGAAGGGGCGCTTCTACACCGAGCAGGACAACCAGGAGCGCAACCACGTCGCGGTGCTTGGCTCCGAGGCGGCAACGAAGTTGTTCTCCGGGATCTACCCGATCGGCCAGCGCATTCGCGTCGGGGGTATCAGCTTTACAGTCATCGGAGTGCTGAAGCCGAAGATGACCGAGGATGAGGACAATATCAATCGAGTCGTCCACATTCCTTTCAAGACCATGGGTGACATCAAGGACTTGAAATATCTGGACGGCATCTGGATGAGCTATCGCGGTGACCACATGGCGGTTGAGCACGCGGTCCGCCAGACGCTGGGAGCGGCGCATGGCTTTCGGCCAGCGGACCGCAATGCGATCTATGTTGCCAACCTGATGGAACAGCTCGCGCAGTTCCGCATCATCACGGCTGCGCTGGAAGTGCTGATGGCATTTATCGGCTCGCTGACGCTGGGTATCGCAGGCATCGGGTTGATGAACATCATGCTGGTGAGCGTGCAGCAACGCACCCGCGAGATTGGAGTAGAGAAGGCGCTGGGCGCACGGAAGGGACACATACTGGTCCAGTTTCTGGCCGAGGCGCTGGTGATCTCCGCTACCGGAGGGGTGCTGGGGATGCTGCTGGCGTATGGCGTCTCGCTGGCGGTGGGCCGGATCACCTTCTATAGCGCGATCGCCAAAGACGCGACGGATGCGGATATCCGCCTGCTGATCTCGCCTCTCATCGTTGCGGTATCGAGTGGGATCCTGATTGTGGTGGGACTCGTGAGTGGTATGGTGCCTGCGCTGAGAGCGGCCAATCTCGACCCTATCGAAGCGCTGCGGTACGAGTAGACTGTCTCACTCGCAGCAATAGTTCACTGAATGACCGGCGCGGCGCTGTTGGCAACGTAAAAGCCGGAGCGATCGAGCATGCGTTCGATTTCGTCTTGGGTGGCGCCTACCTTCCATGCTGACTGTCTGAAATCCTCGGCGTCCACCGGGTACCACGGGATAGCGGGTTGTGTGCAGAGGCCGGCAACGTCGAACGGCTCGATCGCGCGCTGCACCTCTTCGACAAAAGAGGCACTGTCGTATTTCGCTATGCCGACGTGTGCGCGCGCCAAAAGGCGCCGGATTGCGGGGCCAAAGCGTGGATCGTTGCACAGTAAAAAGCTTTGCGCCAAGTGTGATTTCTCGAGCCGCCGTACCGTCTCAGAGAAACTTGCAGCCGCAAAGTAGAGCATAGAAATCGCGCGAAACACCGCGAAGTTATCCATATTTGCGTAAAGCGCTCCGACGAGTCGTGCCGTAGCCTCCAACTCCTGTTCCGTGTTGGTCGCGTAGCTGGATAACTCGCCCTGAAGACTTGGCAGGTCCCAGTGATGTTCAAGAGCGCCTGCCAGCCTGACTATTCCGAGCAGCGTCAGCGGAAAACCGGTTGATAGCAGGGGATCGACGAAGCCGGCTGCTGAGGGCAGAAGAGCCCATCGCTCGCCGATCATTTTGCTGGTCCGAAAGGGCATAGGTGCGAGATGGCTGAATGGAAGAACAGCTTCTGCATTTGAAAACTGATCTGCGAGTGATGGAATCAACTTCAAAAATCGGCGCCAGGCCAGTGGTCCTTCGGCGAGGCAAAGATGGTTTGCCATCGCTTTCGTGGTGGCCAGGCCGGCGCTCGTGATGCCGTTGTTGAAATGCAGCAGCCACGCCCAGCCTCCATCAAAGACGTGATGCACGGCCGCCGCCTCGACGGGATACGGTGGGTTGCTTTTCCAATGAGCCGAATGCGTCGCGAGCGGCTTCACGCCCGAGAAGTGGCTGTAGAGCGCCTGCGTTTCCGGATATCCGAAAAAAGGTGCTTCGGGAAGATTCAGCAGACGATGTAGGCATCCCCGCGGGCCAGTGGCGTCGACCACGAAGCGCGCGCGAACTTTTTCTTGCTTGCCTTGGCGGGTTCCCGCCAGTTCGAGTTGATCGCGAGTTTCGCTGAAGCGGTGCAGATGCAACTCGTCCAGATATTCAGTGCCAAGCTTTTTTGCCATCTCGACGAGAAAGAGATCGAAGTCTGCGCGATACCAGTGTGTATCGGCGATTGCGTCGTGAGGACTGGCAGCGACGAGAAAATGATTCGCCGACGTGATTTGCGGTGGCCCAGAATGACGCAGATCGTGATGGAAGAACGAGAATCCGCGCTTCAGACCGCACGGCAGGTGAGGATAATGCGCCTGCCAACTGCCCCACTTCGCAAGCGGCCGCACAGCCGGGAGATCGTATCGCTTGGAAAGCTCCTCCAACAAAAGGTTGGAGAGAGGGGTTGACGATTCGCCGATGACCGTCCTAGGATGGCGGCCACGTTCCAGCAGAATGACGGAGCGGCCCAGCCTGCGTGCAATCATTGCAAAGAGCGAGCCGGCGAAGCCCGATCCTATGACCGCGATGTCATAGACGCGGCTCAAATGAGTTCTCCGCAGCAGCCGCATTGCGCCTTGTCGCAAGTATTTTGCGATGCATTGATGGTGGCGAGTCGCGCAATTCGCTGTGTGCGGCATTGGGGGCAGGTAGCGACTCGCTCGATATTCCATAGATCGACGAAAACGCGGCCTCTTTTCAGGCTGACACCATAGTCGAGCGCATCTTCGACTGTGCGCAGGCTTGGCGGGACGAAATCGCCGCGCTCCATAAGGCGATCTGTCGCTCCATTGCCTGCGCGGGTGGGAATCAACGTCACTGCGGTGGCGCCACACTCAAAAGCAAAGTCCAGCGACCGCTGCGCCCAGTGAAGGCCATCTCCGGGATCAATGAACGGTGGCTGTACCAGCACGAATACGCGCAGGTCGATTGCATGTTTGCGCAGATATTCTGCCCCTTTTGCAAACTGCGCGGTTGTCATGCGCTTGTTCAGGCGCTCAAGAGCGACGGGATGCACCGTTTCCAATCCCATCGCCACCTCTAGCTGCGCTCCCAGAAGATCGCGGAAGCGAAGGCATCGTTCTCCGACCAGCCCGGGATGGCTCTCTACGATGACTCTTTCGAATGGAGCTAATTGCGCCGCGATCGCCTCGTAATCTGCAGGCGGGACGGCGTGCACATCGAAAAAGCTGCCGCTGTTGTAGAGCTTGATCTGCCGGGCCGCAGGCAGACGCGACAGCGCAAAGCCTATCTGCTCAGGAATGGCTCCCTCGGGAGTGTTGTCAGCAAGAGTGTTGAGCCACAGGTCGCACATCAGGCAGCGCCACGGGCACTCCCGATTGGTGAGAAAGATGGTTGCGACAGGAACGAACTCTCCGGAGGCGGCGCGCTCGTTTTCGATGTGAAACGCATAGGGCCGGCGCGGGTCCAGTTCGTTGCGTTCGTGCCGTTGGCCAAGTATCCAGCGGTCGCGCTCCGCGGAAGCTTTCGGATAAAGAGAAAAATCGACCGCCATTACTGATAACGGGAGAGAAATTGCTTTCGGTACTCTGCTTCGCGAAGAGGAAGGGTCAGCCGCATCGTCTGCTCCGCCATTGCGCCGTGCTGGAAGCGCCGTTTGGGGAATACCGGCATCTTGAGACCGGTAAGGCTTTCGACCCCATGCGAGACGATCTCCCCCTTTAGCTCATACAGGCGTTCGACGCTGTAATTCGTGAGATCGATAAACGGGATCGATTCGGCGATCGCAACGACCTTGGGGCGGGTATATGGACTGAAGCCGTGAAAGCCGAATCGCCTTGCGGGCGCGTAAGTGCGTGTACAGGAGCGGCTGAGGCCGCCGCTGTAGGTGAGCGAATGCTTGATCTTTCCAACACCCCAGCCCTCCTGGTAGAGCATCGGGTTATGGATGACGCTCCGGATCGTCAGCTCAGGATTTTCCTCGATCGGGTAGTCTTTCAGATTCTCGTCTCCGCCATCGCCGTCCAGCAGATATCGCCATTCGGGGTATTGCGCGCGAATGCCACGGAGCAGCGCGATAGCCATGGATGCGGATTGGATATCAAGCGCCTTATAGTCTTCAACAATCTCGATCGTCTCCTGCACGTTGATCGAAGCGGGATTCACCGCGATCGTTTCCATAAAGAGGGAGAGACTGGATGCGTGCAGGAACTCCCGGGCCTGCGCAACGTCGGGACCATCGCCTAAATCGAGGACAAATGCCTTCAACCGACCGAGGTTCATGCCTCGGCTTTTCATCACGTGGTAGGTGGTCAGGAAAACGCTACCGCTGTCAATGCCGCCCGAAAAGCAGATGCCGACTGGCTCTGTAGGAGCAAGCCGGTCGAGCCACGCCGCAATCTCGTCGCCGAGTGTCCGGATGTAGTGTTCTCCGATGCGGTGCGGATCGGGCTCCAGGGTAGCCATCTCCGGGGCGAAGAATCGTGTGTAGACCGGATCAGGATCGGGGCAGCCGATCAGCTCAATCTCCACGACGTGATGCGCTGGAACCATCCGGGTGTAGCTGGGATGGAACTGTTCCTCCAGACCTTCAGTTCTAAGCCACTTGTGAATGGCGTCGATGCGGTCTGCAACGACCAGCACAGGACCGTCCTTTTTCTTGGCCAGAAAGTATCGCATCGGCCTATCCAGCGAGCGAACCATCCGCACGGTCCTGCCGTCTTTGGCAATCAGGGCGAAGGAGCCTTCGATCTTGTCCATTGCCGCAGCGGAGTGCCTCGCCAACAGGTCGCGTGCGTGTTCGACTGTCAGCCCGTAAATTTCACTTGCAGAGGGGTCCGTCAGATCGACGACGCGTTCTATGTATTGGTTCAACGATGCCCTCGGGGAGTTTGGTTCGCCATCCAGTGTACGCCGAATCAGCAGCCCGATGCGGCCTTCAAACTCCAGCTGAGTTGCGGACGCGAGGAGAAAGAGCCGTTGTTTCTCTCGATATAATCGTTGCGACCTGTCGTGCGTCGTTGCCGATTTGTGATGTGGCGCCGAGGTCCTATTCATTTGTGAGAGGTCACGCATATTTCGCGGAAAGCAGCTTATCTTTGAATCGCTCATTCACTTCCCGAACAACGCTCCTGTTTATCGTCCTGTTTTTCTCGCTTTCCGCGTGGAGCGCTGGGCCGTCGAAGACGGATCAGCAGGCGGCGCACGCCAACAATATCGGGGTGGCGCTGATGAATCAGCAGCTTCCCGGGAAGGCGCTAGTCAAGTTCGAGGAAGCTCATAGCGCGGATGCATCCTCTCCAGTCCCGGAGGTGAACAAGGGTATTGCGCTTATCTATCTACGCCGTCTGCCCGAGGCGGAGCAGGTATTGTCTGGGGCATCCGCCAGTGATCCGCAAAATCCTAGAGTCTGGTACAGCCTGGGACTTGCGCAACTCGATGCCGGCAATCAGACATCGGCATTGAGTTCCTTTCAGCATGCGGTGGAAGCAGACCCGAACGATGCGGATAGCCATTACTATGCCGGCACAGTGAACCTTGCGCTGAAGAATTACGATCGGGCGATCGATGAGTTCGAAAAGGCGCTTGCGATCAACCCGCTGCACGCGTCGGCACAATACGGTTTGGCACGCGCGCTGCAGCGGGCCGGCAAGACAGATGACGCACGGAAGCGGTTTCAACGATTCCAGCAGATTACGCAGCAGAAGATAGGCACCATATTCAGCGACAACTATGGCGAGCAAGGCCGGTACGCTCTGGCGCAGGACATGCTGGCGCCGGAGACTTCGGCGGGTCCAATGATCCCCGTGACATTTGCGGCCGCAGCATCGTCCGGCAAGTCAGGAATCGAAGGCTCGGGTGCCTGCATGCTGGACATACAAGGCGATGGCGAACGAGACATCCTCTCCATGCAGAGCGGTGCGAGCGCGATTCAGGCATATCGCATTGCGAAGGATGGATCAGCGTTTCCGATCGATGCAAAGCAGACAGGTTTGACCGCTGAGGGAAAAGGGATCGCCTGTGCGGTGGGGGACTATGACAACGATGGGTTGCCCGACGTGGCGGTTGCTCTCGCGGATCGCGTCGTGATCTATCACAACCTGGGACACGGAAAATTCGCGGATACGACCTCGTCTGTCGGGATTCGTTCTCTGAACCATCCCGCCGGGCTAACCTTTGTGGATTTCGATCATGACGGCGACCTTGATCTTTTCATAACAGGGACGGTCTCTGAGCCGGGGAAGGGCCCGAACGTATTGTGGCGGAACAACGGCAATTCCACATTTACAGAGTGGACTGAAGCTACGGCCCTTGCCGGTACTGCGGATAGCGCAAGTGTGATTCTATCGGACATCAATAATGATCGCGCGGTCGACCTGGTTGTGACCGGACACGATGCATCGCCGGTGATCTTTGAAAATCAGCGCGAGGGAGCATTCAAGCGGGTGAACCTGTATGACGGCGAAAAATTACCGGCAACTCGCGGCGTTACCATCCTGGATTTCAACAAAGACGGTTGGATGGATGTGGCAGTGACTCATGCCGGCGCTCCCGGTCTGACGTTGTGGAAGAACGTGGATGGGAAGCGCTTCGAGCGCGTGCCATTACCAATGGCTGACGCGACGGGCGCATGGGGACTTACGCCGATTGATTTCGACAACGACGGCTGGATCGATCTCGCCGCTCTGGTTGAGACTGCGCATGGAACGCGGTTGCGCGTGCTGCGAAATCGCGGGCCGGCTGGATTTGAAGATGCGACTGAGGCGCTGAAGCTTGCCGATGTGGATCTTTCCGAAGCGAAATCACTTATGGCTGCCGATGTTGATGGCGACGGTGCTCCAGACCTGGTTGTGGCTCGAGGCGCCGCAACTCCTCTTGTGCTGCGCAATGTAGGCGGGAATCGGAACCACTCATTGCGTATCGCGCTTACAGGGCTTGCCGATAACAAGCTGGCATTGGGAACGAAGGTGGAAGTCCTTTCGAACGGCATGCTGCAGAAGTTCGAGATTGCCGGAAGTTCGGGATATCTCAGCCAGGGAGCAACGGACATTCTGGTGGGCCTGGGGGAGGCGGAACATGTCGACGTGGTGCGTATGCTGTGGCCTACGGGCGTGCCGCAGGACGAGGTCGATGTTGCGGTAGGCAAGCCGCTTGCGTTGAAGGAACTGGATCGCCGCGGCAGCTCGTGTCCGGTGCTGTTTGCCTGGAACGGAAAGAAGTATGAGTTCGTCTCTGATGTCATCGGAGCGGCGGTTGTCGGCCATTGGATCTCGCCCTCCAGCCGGAATGACAGCGATGCCGATGAGTGGATCAAGGTGGACGGCTCCATGTTGCGTCCTCGCAACGGCATGTTGAGTCTGCGTTTTGGCGAGCCGATGGAGGAGGTCAACTACATCGATCAGCTTCGCCTTGTTGCCATCGATCACCCGCAGGGGACCGAGGTCTATCCAGACGAACGATTCCTTAGCGAGGAGCCATTTGCGAGCGGCTCACCGGTTCTCGCATCTCCCCAAACCCACACGCTGGTGGGAGCCTGGGATGATCGCGGCAAGAGTGTGCTTCCGTTGCTCGCCACCACGGATCACAAATATGTACGCGACTTCGCGAATCTGAACTACGCGGGATTTGCGAACAGACATACGTTGACGCTGGATGTCGGCGAGTGGTCATCGCAGCGACCTTTGCGGCTCTTCCTGAGTGGGTACATCGAATACTTCAGTGCAAGCTCGATGTATGCGGCATGGCAGGCCGGCTTGCATCCCGAACCGCCATCTATGGAAGCGCAAATGCCGGATGGCACCTGGAAGAAAGTTATCGATGATATGGGTTTTCCTGCAGGACTGCCGAGAACCATCGTCGTGGATCTGACGGGCAAGCTGCCGCCGCACACACGGCGCATTCGGATCCAGACAAACCTGCAGATCTACTGGGATCAAATTCTGGTGGATAACGCTGCGGCCGTACCTCATTCGATGCGCGAAACAGAGCTGCCGCTCGCGTCCGCCAGGCTGGCGTTCCGCGGCTATCCGAAGCAGATCGAAGACGCGACGCCCGGGGATCTGACCTATGACTATCGGCAGATCAGCCAGACGGGCCCGTTCCAGTGGCCGAGGGGAAGCTACACGCGCTATGGCAGGGTGACTCCGCTTCTCACCCGTCAGGATGATGAGTATGTGATCTTCGGCAGCGGGGAAGAGATTGACGCGGAGTTCAGTGACGCCGCGCTGCCGCCGCTTCCGGCGCACTGGAAACGCGATTATTTTTCCTACGCAGAAGGATTCGTAAAGGACATGGATTTTTACGAAGCCATGCCATTTACGGTGGCGCAGCTGCCATTCCTCCGGATGAGCAGCTATCCGTATCCGCGCAGCGAACATTTTCCGGAGAGTACACGTAGCGTTGACTATCAGTTGAAATGGAATGACCGCTTCGAAAGCGGCAACCGCATCCAGAATTATCAGTTCCACTACGTGCCCGCGCGAACGGAGCCGGATCCGGTTCTGCAGTAGCTAAGGCAATGCATTTCGCATTAGAAATGCACGGCGAGGGCGGCGAACGAGTCGAGATGGAGAAGCCGCTGAGGCGGCACGGGATCCAACAGATCATCGTGCTCCAGCACCCAGGTGTTTGGATGGTGTACATAGACCGCGTGAAGACCAGCAGCGATCGCGGGGTTTATATCCGAACGCGGACTGTTGCCGATCATCCATGTCGTGGCCGGTGAGAGGGCATGCCGCCTGAGAATGTCGTGATATGCCTCGGCATGTTTCTCGGGCGGGATCTCGACGGCGGTGAAGTGCATGTGGATGCCGGAGCGATCAAGCTTCTTCTGCTGCTCGCGTGCATTTCCCTTGGTCACCAGGATCAGGCGATGGCGTTTTGCGAGCAGCGGAAGGGTATAGGCCACGCCGGGGAGCAACTCGATGGCTTGTTCTGCAATAGACCTCGCGAAGCCTGCGATACACAGGCGCTGCTCTTCAGTTGGCGGCGTCTGCGAGAGCTTGATGAAACAGTCGATGAGCGATCGCTCGAAGCTCGCCATTCCGTAGCCATGCGCGGCGATGGTTGCGTGTTCACATTCGTTTAGTATGCAACGCACCTCGGCGGCCGCATGCCGATGATGGTTGAGGTACGTGATGAACGAGGCAATGGCTCGCTCGAAATAGATGTTGTTTTCCCACAAGGTATCGTCGGCATCAATCAACAATGTTTGTGGCAACAGTGTTTGTGAGGAGACTGAATCAGGATGCATCTTTTCGCATCATCGCACAGGTTTGCGCGAACACAGTGGGCAGGCCGTGCGTCCTAAAAGAGTGTGAAAAGAGTTGCGGGGGTTCGCAGAAGTGGGCGATCGGTATTATGATCAAGAAGTCGCAGGTGAAGATGATAATGATCGTTGTGCCTGTGAATGCTCTTGATACCTGCAGATGAAATCTCGCATCGAGCCCCAAAACGGCAAGCGAATTGCTGAGTACATCTGAAGAAGGCATGGGCCAGTTGCTAACGTCTCCGCGTTGAGATCAATAGAAGCTACGGGTTAAATGAATTGCGGCCTGGTTTTTCCGCGGATAGCCCAATTGCATACGCCGCCGCATGTGTATGTGGCACAGGGGGATCACCGCGCGCATGCTGGTGATCTAACAAGCACGGAGGGCCGTTGCCGACCGCGTCTACTTCAGAGATTGATCGCTTCCTGAAGCGTCCGATTCAGCTTCCGGACAGTGCGGAAAATTTGCACGCGAGCTATGTAGCGGCGCGCCCTTTTCCGCATTTGGTTCTCGACGGGCTATTCAACGACGCAGCGATGGATGAGTTGCTTTATGAAATTCCTTCCCTGCGGGATGACCGGTGGGTGCACCACGAAGAAAAGCGGTTAACCAAATCGAATCTTCGCTCTGCAGTGGATCTGGGGGAAATCGGATACCAGCATCTTTCATTTTTGCACTCTGCAGCATTTCTGTATCTCCTTGCAGAGCTGACCGGGATTTGGCACACGGTGCCGGATCCGTATCTCTCAGGCGCGGGATATCATGTCGTGCCTGCAGGCGGTCGATTCGATGTGCATGCCGACAGAAATGTGGACCATAACACCGGGCTGACGCGAAGACTGGCGATGATCACATATCTGAACAAGGATTGGCGGCCGGAATATGGCGGCCAATTGGAACTATGGTCGACCGACGCGAGCCGATGCGAGGTCGTGGTCGAACCGCTCTTCAACCGCACCGTCCTTTTCGAAGTAGCCGATAAGAATTATCACGGCGTGCGGCCGGTAGAAATGGAAGGCATAGAGCGAAAATCTTTCGCGATTTATTTCCACACCGTCGGCTTCGGCGATGGCAAGGCAGCCTCTCCGCATAATTCGATATACGCGCCGACCTTCTACCGGAAGCGCTCAGAGATGAAGCATATTGTGCGAGATTGTATTCCGCCTCTCCTGATGCGAGGGGTTCAACGGATACGCGGCCGGTAGGCAACTCGTTGAAGGCAGAGGGCATCGATGCAATTAAGCCCGAAAATTTTGCCCACGATGGTTGTTCTCCTGAGCAGTTCATTCGTGTTTCAACGGCACGATACGATTTGCTTCGAAGGAAACCGAGGTGTTTCCGCCGCAGGAAGCATACGCAGAGGGGATTTTGGCGCTGGCCGTGTGCCCGCCCGATGCGCCCCTGAATTTTGTAACGAAACTGAAACGAATCTGAAATGAGCGCGCATCGTTTTCTGATTGCGCACGATGGTGATTATGAATCGGAATTTACTTCTTACGGCCGAGTCGGGCGGGGGCTATGAGCCTGGCTTTGGCGGGAACCGATCGGGCTTGAACCCTGAGGAGCTCACAATTCGTGGGCTGCTGGGCGTCCTTCGGCGGCGTCGCCGGGTCATTCTTTTGACGGTGCTGGTTTGTTTCCTGGCTGCCGCGCTGCTGTGCATCTTTATGACGCGACAATACAGCGCTTCTACGACGATTCAGGTGCAGAAGGGCAATTCCGATGGCCTCGGGCTGAACACGCTCAATGGGGACGGCCCCGCGGCGCCCGCGGATGCTCTCGAAGAGAGCATCACAATGCAGACGCAGGCCAACATCCTGCAGTCAGACAGCTTGGCGCTTAGTGTAATCAAAAAGCTGAACCTGGAGCAGAACGACGATTTCAAACCGCATTTCAATCCCATCGGCTGGGTCATGGGAATGCTCTCACCGAGCGGCGTGAAAGACCCGGCGCATGCTTCGCTAGACAACAGTCCGGCGCGGCGCACGCGGCTGATCAAGACGTTTGCCAAGCACCTGCAGGTGAAGCAGGTCGCCGGAACCCGGCTGGTCACCATCGCTTTCACCAACTCCGACCCTCAGGTTGCAGCCTCGGTGGTGAATGAACTCACACAGGCGCTGCTTGAATACACATTTCAGACCCGCAACGAGGCGACGAAACGTGCTTCGAGCTGGTTGAGCGTGCAACTGGCGGATGTGCGGCAAGAGGCACAGGACAAACAAGCCCGCGTCGCCGCGCTGCAGCGTGAAACGGGCGTCTACAGCCTGGGCACCACCGATGCAGCGGGCCATGATCAGACTTATAGCGCGACGCTTGACCGGCTGCAGCAGGCAACCACCGCGCTCGCTACGGCCACCTCAAACCGTATTCTGCGCGGCGGCATCCTGCAGGCGGTCAAAAGCGGTGATCCTGATCTGATCTCCGGTCTGGCCGGCAGTTCATCGCTCAACGGTGCTGGAGCGACAACCAACAACGCCTTCAACTTGCTGCAGAGCCTCCGCCAGCAGCAGGCATCCATGGCCTCGCAGATCGCGACCGATCGCAGCCGCTACGGTTCCGCGAATCCGAAGCTGCTGGACGATGAGGCCACGATGAATAGCATCAACAAGGCCATTGCTGCCGAGGTGAAGCGAATCGGAGAGCGCGCGGAGAGCGACTACAAATCTGCGCAGACGGTCGAAGATCAGTTGCGTGGTCAGTTCGATAGCGCACGCGCAGATGCGAACAACCTGAACAACAAGGCTATCGACTACACCATCGCGCGGCAGGAGGCGACCGACAGCCGCGATCTGTACGACACGCTCTTCCAGAAGCTGAAGTCCGCCGGGGTGCTCGAAGGGCTGCACAGCACGAACATCAGCGTGGTGGATCCGGGCCGCGTGCCTTCGAAGCCTGTGAAACCCAACGTTCCGCTGTATCTCGGGGCGTCGGTGTTTGGCGGAGTTTTCCTGGGCGCGTGTTTCGCACTATTCCAGGAGGCGACCGATGAGCGCATCCAGAGCCTCGAGCTGGTGGAAGACAGCCTGCAGGCGCCCATCGCCGCTGTGCTTCCGCTGGCACCCGGTGGGCAGGCTCAGGGCTTCGCTTCGTATCTGCAGAACGTGCCGGGCGCGAAACGCCTGAAGCATTCCGGTGCAGGCGCGAACGTTCCGATTGCTGCCATCGATGGACCTAACTCGGCATTTATTGAGGCGATGCGCGGCTTGCGTACGGAGCTGCAGCTTTTCTCCGGCACCAATCCGCCGCAAACAATTCTGGTGACAAGCGCGCTTGAAAAAGAGGGCAAGAGCACGGTCAGTACCAATCTTGCCGCCGTTTTGGCCCAGGGAACGGGCCGCGTGCTGCTGGTGGATGCCGATATGCGTCACCCGGGCATCTCGCGGCGATTCGGGTTCTTCGGCAACGGGTATGGCGGCCTGAGTACGTTGCTTTCCGGCGAGGAAGATACTGCGGAGGTTGTGCAATCGACTGAGATTCCGCGTCTGTCGATCGTGCCTGCCGGGCCGGCGTGCGCCACGCCCTCCGAGCTGCTCGCGTCGGCAAGGATGCAGCAATTACTCGAAGAGTGGAAGCAGTCATACGACTACATTGTCATCGACACGCCGCCGATGCTTGCTGTGACGGATGCGACTATCCTTTCGCGGCTGGCGGACGTGACGCTGCTGATTGCGCGCCACGGCGTGAGCACACGGCGGAGTCTGCGACGCGCTCATAAGAGCCTTGCGGAGCGAGCGGATGCAAATGTCAGTGTAGTGGTGAACGGGGTCAGCCGCACCTCACCGACGTACGGCGAATACCACGGATATGCGGGCACGAAGTACTACAGGGAGGTAGGATGACGTCCCTTCTGCGTGTTGTTATGGCGGTATGCGTGTGTGCGCTGCCGGGCTGGTCGATAGCGCAGGTCGCTGCTCCTCAGACTGCGGGACGGCTTTTGCCTCCGGCGGCAAACACTTCGTCTGTACGGCCGGAGAGTCTGCTGATTGGCCCGGGCGACGTGCTCCACGTCCAGGTGGTCGATGCGCCGGAGATGGAGCAACATGTCCGCGTGACGGACAACGGCATGATTCCACTGGTCGGCGCGGGCGATGTGAAGGTTGGTGGTCTGAGCATTGCCGACGCCCAGACGGCGATTCACGATCACCTGATCGCAACGCATTACATGAATCATCCGCAGGTCCTCGTCTCGGTGGAGCAGTATGCGACGGAGACGGTTTCGGTCATCGGCGAGGTAGCAAGACCGGGTGTGTTTCCGATCACGACGCCCCGCACAGTGTTAGACGTACTGTCATTCGCCGGCGGCATCACGAACGTGGCGGACCGCAACATCACTATCCAGCGCCACGGAAGCAAAGACGATTCCGCGTCGTACTACGTATCGAATGATGCCAAGCAGGCGATTGCGTCGCAGGTGATGGTGAACCCCGGCGATACGGTCATCGTTCCGAGGGCCGGCATCGTCTACATATTGGGAGACGTCAATCGGCCCGGCGGTTTCGCGATGTCGAACAACCAGGACCATATGACGCTGCTGCAGGCACTCACGCTGGCGGGCGGCGTTACCCACTCTGCCAAGCAGGGACATGCCCGGCTGATTCGGGTGGCAGAGGGAACGCAACACGAGCAACAGTTGAACCTTGGTGAGATCCAGAAGGGAAAGCTCCCGAACCCGACTCTGTACCCCGGAGACATTCTGTATGTGCCGTTCAGTTGGACGAAGAACTTTGTGACTGCGGGTGCACCGAACCTCGCGGGTTCCGCCGCTACGGCTGCGATCTACGCAGTGCCATAACACTTGCTCGCGATACCTGGCGGCATAACCGCCATTCCTAGGGGAAGCTCAAAAAGGGGGCCGATTGTCCGCAGTCCGATTGAAAGACGCTACACGAGAAACGCTTGCTCCTCCGGCCGCTGCCGTCGGATACGAGCAGGCGGTTCCGATTGGGCCGATGCGGGTCACCAGGCTGTCCCGGCAGGCCTTGATCGATCAGCTCATTCAGCGCATTTTCGAGGGTGGGCCGACACAGCATATCGCCACCGCGAATGCACAGTTCTATGTATTGGCAGAGCGCGATGCGCGATTCCGGCAGTGCCTCGCGGAAGCTGACTACATCTGCGCGGACGGTCTTCCGATTGTACGCATGTGCAACTGGATGGGCGCGGTGGAAATAGAACGTATCACCGGAGTGGATTTGATACCACTACTCTGCGAACGCGCAGCGCACTTTGGATTTCCGGTGTACTTGCTGGGAGGATATCCCGGCGCTGCTGCCGCATCGGCATCATTGTTGATGGACCGTTATCCACGTCTGCGGGTGTGCGGGGTCGGCTGCCCTCCAAAGGGTTTTGAAAATTCGCCGGAGATACTTACGGAAGTTCTCCGCAGCATCGCCGCAGCGGAGCCGTCGATTATCTTCGTCGCTTTTGGAGCGCCGAAGCAGGAATACTTCATCCAGCAGCACATCCGGGCGCTCGGCATCCCCGTCGCCATCGGAGTGGGTGGGAGCTTCGAGTTGCTTGCCGGGATGCGCAAACGCGCACCGGGCTGGGCGCAAGCGGCAGGGATGGAATGGGCGTTTCGGTTAGTGCAGGAGCCGCGGCGCCTCGCCAAACGATACCTGATCGGCAATTCTGTCTTCTCGTACTACGCGCTGCGATATCTCTTCTCGGAGGATGCGCTGCAGGCACGCGATGCCTTTCGCGCTCAACTCCATAAACCAGAAGGCGAGATAGAAGAGACGGGAACAGAGCAGAATCGGGAGGTCGGCTGAACGTGAGTTCCTACTTGAATGATAGTCCTTCTGTCCTGGTGAGTGTCGTGATTCCGACGCGGAACCGTCCCGAGTTGCTAGTACGTGCGGTAGAAAGCGTCGCCGGGCAGTCGTATCGCAATCTGGAAATCATCGTCGTGATTGACGGTCCCGACGCTGAGACCGAGGCGGCTTTGCGGGCACTTGCGGACGTTCGCCTTCGGGTGCTGCCGTTGCCTGAATCACGGGGCGGCTCCGACGCGCGCAATGCCGGCATCGCAGCAGCACAAGGGGAGTGGATCGCTTTTCTAGACGACGATGACGAGTGGCTTCCCGAGAAGCTGGAGCGGCAGTTGAATCACAGTGCCGCCCGGCCCGAGCGTCCTGTATTTATGGCCTCGCAGTTTATCGAACGATCGGAGCGGGGCGACCGCATTCTGCCTCGGCGATCTCTGGAGTGCCGTGAGCCGTTCAGTGAATTTCTCTTCTGCCGCCCAGATCTTTCGGCAGGCACCGGGTATGTGCAGACCTCGACATGGCTTGTATCACGCCCCTTAATAGAAGCAGTGCAATTTACCAGCAAGTTGAAGCGAAATCAGGATGTTGACTGGATGCTGCGCGCGATGGCCGTGAAAGACGCGAGGCTCGCCATTGTGCCAGAGCCGCTAGTCATCTTTCATGAATCCGGAAGTGTGGGCCGTGTCAGCAAAAAGGCGGACTGGCGGTTTCAGTTCGAATGGCTGGAGCGCAACAGCGCGCTATTTACGCGCAAGGCCTATTCCTACTTCGTAGCGACTATCTGCATTGAGGATGCAGTACGGCAGCGCTCGGGTGCAGGCGCATATTCGGACCTGCTTCGCGCATTCTTATTTCGCGGTCGGCCGACTTTGCGCTCGGGATTCTTCTTCGCCTATTACGCGCTCTATCCAGAGCGGATGCGCGCGGCGCGTCGGGCGCGGGTGAGCAGAAAAATCAGGTTGCGCGCGATGGCTGCGTCTTAGAGCCATGAATGGCTGTGACCTCGAAAACCGGCAGCATTTCCGGTCCCGTAAAGACGTAACACGCAATATCAACCTGAAGGAGCGAGCGCAAAACCTATGCGCGTAGCCATTACATATGCAAACTCGCTCGCACTTGGCGGAGCCGAGCGGGTGCTGGAAGTGCTGGCCAGGATGTTTCCGGAAGCGCACTTCTTCAGCCTTATGACAGAAGATCGCTTTATCCCTGAGGCATTGAAGGATCGTCAGATTACGACCTCCTTCCTCGACCGTTTCGCATGGGTGAAGCGCTCGCATCGCAACTTTTTACCGCTGTACCCGTTGGCGGTGGAGAGCCTGAACCTTCGCGGATACGATCTGATCATCACCGCTGACGGTACCGCGACAAAGGGCGTAATTACAGATCAATCGGCGGTGCAGATTTGCTATTGCCACAGCCCGCATCGTTCTCTGTGGGACCAGTACGCCTCGTACCTGGATGAGTTATCCGGCGCCCGCCGAAGCTTCTTCATGCTATCCGCCCACTATGTCCGCCAATGGGACTATCTGGCTGCGCAGCGGGTCGACGCATTTGTTGCGAATTCACGCTATATCCAGGATCGGATACGCAAGTACTATCGTCGCGACAGCACCATTATTTTTCCCCCGGTCGATACAAGCGCAGGGTATTTGGCCGAGTCGCACGGCGACTACTATCTGACGGTGGGGCGACTGGTAGACGTAAAGCGAATTGATCTCCTGATCGAAGCATGTAACCGGCTCGGCCGTCGTCTTGTAATTGTCGGCCGCGGTTCGCTTGAGAGCGCTCTGCGTGCCAAGGCCGGGCCGACGATCTCGTTTCGCGGGCATACATCCGATCCGGAGTTGCATGAGCTATACGCGCGCTCGAAGGCGCTGCTCTTTGCTGCCGAAGAAGATTTCGGTCTGGTTCCGGTGGAAGCCCAGTCCTACGGGCGTCCGGTAATCGCATACGGCCGAGGCGGCGCGATCGAGTCTGTGGCCGGAGGGTTCTCGGACGATCTTCAAAAAGAGGGTCGCGCAACCGGGGTGTTCTTCGATGAACAGAGCACCGATAGCGTGGTGGAGGCGATTCTCCGTTTCGAGGCGATGGAACGATACTTTGACCCACCCTTCATTCGTGATCACGCAAAGACATTCGATACGACGGTCTTTTGCGGAAAGATGCGTGAGTTCATCGAGCGCCAGATAGAACTCCGCAAGGAAGGCGCCCGCTTGCCCTTGCCATTCCCGGCGGCGCACGCAAATCTGCGAGTTCACGGCTAGGCCGATAAGCGCGAATGTGTCCGTGCGGCACGTACCACGTAAGTGAAACCTATTGAGGAAGGTAGCTGAATCGTGAAGATAACTCGCAGAGACATTCTCCATTCCGGCGTCGGATGCCTGATCGCATCGGCAGTTCCGGCAAGCCTGCTGGCTGATTCGGGGAATACGCCGCTGAAACAGCTTGCCGCTAATACCGGCGTTGCCGTGGGGGCCCAGGCGATGCGCTCTCAGTTGCGCAGCGATCCGTCACTCGCCGGTTTCATCGCGCAGAACTTCAATGTGCTGACGCCTGGGATCGAACTGAAGTGGGAGCGCGTCCACCCGTCGCTTAACACATACTTCTTCGACGACGGCGATTGGATGGTGAACTTCGCCCACAGCCACGGCATGCAGGTACACGGCCACAATCTCTGCTGGAACAACTTCAACCCAGCATGGATGGCAAAGACAATTACGAAAGCCAATGCAGAGCGCATCCTGACCGATCACGTCACAAAAGTAGTGAGTCACTACCGCGGCCGGGTCGCGTCCTGGGACGTGGTAAATGAGCCGGTACGCAGCCAGCAGGGGCGGCCCGATGGTCTGTCGACCGGGCTCTGGATGGACGTCCTCGGACCTCGGTACATCGATATTGCGTTCTCTGCGGCCCGTGCTGCCGATTCAGACGCAAAGCTCATTATGAATCTGGATGCGATTGAACAGGATAGTGGCCGCGAACCGGACAACCGCCAACATGCCCTCGCGCTGATCAAAGGTATGCAGAGCCGGAAAGTACCCATTGATGGTATCGGCAGTGAGTCGCATCTGGATGGCAATTCGAGCGTGAAGAGCCAAGGCGCTCTCCAATTCTATCGTGCGATCAAATCACTCGGATTGAGCGTATCGCTTTCCGAGCTGGACATTAATGACACGTCGGAAGCAGGAGATTCCGGGTCACGCAAGGCGAGGAACGGAAACGTCTATGCCACTTTCATCGATTGGGTCGGCAGCGGGGTACAACTGAGCCGTATCAGCTTCTGGACCATCTCGGATGCGCGCAACGGCTATGACGGCGATGCAAAGACCAACGTACATCTACAACGAAAGGACGGAGGCGCGCATTTCCCGGGTCTGCTCGACCTTGGTGATGCGCCGAACCCAGCCTGGAACAGTGTGCGCCAGGCTATCTCGTCTCTTCCACGTCGGGCTTGAGAGAGAAAAGGCTAGATGAACGAGATATGGAAGACCGAGATACGATGAGCGCATTGCAAACCGCAAATGTCAGATTGAAGGTGCGCGTCAAGGGGCGCGGTCCGAGCGCGCCACTCACCGCCGTCGCACCTCCGCTGACGGTGGTACGGCCTGCTCATTGGCTGAATTCACTCAACACGTGGGTCATGGTGGTCGTCCTGTTGTATTTCTCGGCTGCGGGAACATTTTCGTTTTATGATCCCGAATCGAATACGCAGATCGGAGCCGTGGCCGGCGGAGGTGGATCGACCTTCCTAAGCGCGATGGTCGGAAGAGTCGTTTTGATTGGTCTTTGCATCATTGCATGGCGTTATTCAGTTCAGGTGCGCAAAGCAGCCTTCTGCGTACCTGCGCTCGCACTGTTGAACTGCATGGGAATGATCTCGGCACTGTGGTCGTCCGAGCCGAGCTTCGCTTTCAAGCAGGGCGTCTACTTGCTTGTCACCTATACCTTCGCCATTGCGTTTGTCTCGCAGCCGGCGGAGTTGCAGATGAAATACCTGCAGCTCACAGGTACGATTGCCTTCTTTCTAACTGTGTTGACGGTGGCGCTGTTCCCGCAGTTCGGGCTTAACGGACGCCAGGGATTTACGGGCGAATGGGAAGGAATTTACGCGGGAAAGAATGTCTGCGCGATGGCGATCATGTTTTTGCTGATGCCGTCGCTTTATCGGAAGCCGGTTGCTTTACAAGGGCGCATACTTCGCATCCTCTATATCCTGGCCATGTTGTTCGTAGTGGCCATGACTCGATCCCGTACGGGGTGGGTGATTGCTGCGTTGCTTATCGCTTTCTCGTCTGCTCTCAAACTGCTCGCACGATTCAAAAGCTTCGATCGTCTGGTTCTCTTTATTCTGTTGAGCTGTGCCACCCTGACCATCGGCGGATTGATTCTCCTAAATCTCGACTCCATCTTTCATTTCATTGGAAGAGACCTTACATTTAGCGGACGCATTCCGATTTGGACCGCAATTCTTCATTCCATCTCGCAGCGTCCATGGACCGGGTACGGTTACCGCACATTCTGGCGAGGCATGACCGGAGAGTCGGCGAATGTCATGATCTCCATCGGCTGGATGATGAGTTATGCACATGACGGATTTCTTAGCGTGTGGGTGGAAGTCGGTGTATTCGCACTTATTTTGCTGGTCATATGCCTGCTGAAGGGATTGAAGGATTCGCTTTACTGCCTGCTCCGAGATCCGAGCCCGCAAGTTCTCTGGTACATCACAATCGTGGTTTTCGGCATTCTCTATAACATCGACGAGGCGACCTTCCTCTTCCGCTATCAGCTCATGTGGGTAGCGGTAATCGCGGCGATCGTCGGCCTTGACCGGAAGCGGCGTCAACTTCGCCGGAGCGCGGCGATGCTGGTTGTTCGCAGATGATTACGTATCACCTGTTAAGCGAAACGGAACCCTTCTCCGAACCAAATGGCGGAGCCATTGCCCGATGGGCGGCCAACGTCCTGCGTGATGACGAGACCAGCATCATCCTTGCGCCCAGCGCGGACGATAGCTGGTCATTCCCCGAGCATCGTGTCAAGACGACTGAGCGGCTGCTGAGTTATGCGCGGAAGCCCGGTGGTCTTACCAGGCACCTGCCCTGGCCGCTGCATCGCCGTTTTCTGCGGTGGGCGCTCAGCGCATTGCGTCCGCTACTGAGGCAGGGCGACACCGTGTGGGTCCATAATCGCCCGGAGTTTGCAGCTACGCTTCAGCCGATCGTCCGGCATACCGGTGCGCGGCTATTTCTTCACATGCACAATTCGCACTTCAGCGACTGCGCTGAGCCGATCGCAGCCGCTATCGACGCAGACCAGCACGTTTTCGTCAGCAGGTTTCTCGAAGAGGAGGCGCGCCGCGCGCGGCCATCCATGGGTAGAAGCGCCGTCTTATACAACGGTGCAGATGGCGCCCTGTTTCATCCAGCTACGAGCCGAAAAGAGGGCCCGCTGCGGGTACTCTGCGTGGGAAGGCTCGTGCACAACAAGGGCATGCATGTATTTATCGACGCTATGCGGCTGCTTGGAGAACGCGGCAGGGATGTGCGCGGGATTGTTCTGGGAACGGCAAATTTCGGCAACGTGACCGATACAGAGACGAGATACGTGCGCAAGCTGAAGAGCGATGCGCCACCGAACGTCGAATTTATTCCGTATACGTTCGGCCAGGCGTTGGCGGACCAATTTCGTGCTGCGGATATTTTCTGCTGTCCTTCTATCTGGGAGGAGCCGTTCGGCATGGTCAATGTAGAAGCCATGGCTACGGGCTTACCCGTGGTTGCAACGCGCATGGGGGGCATTCCCGAGATTTTTGAAAATGGCGGCGCACTGCTTGTGCCCGCTAACGATGCCGCCGCAATTGCCAATGCAATCGAGCGGCTAATCGTCAATCCCGCAGAGCGCGAAGCCATCGCCGAAGCCGGGCTGCGCTCGTTCCGGGCGCGATTCTCCTGGGATGCGGTGCGGCAGACCTACTGCAGGCTGCTTGCGGAGGGTGCATGATGCCCTTACGCGACCAACTCCTAAAGCTCCGGGGCAGCACGCTGGCCAAAAATTCTGCCTGGATGTTTATGGGGCAGGGAATGTCGGTTGTGATCCAGGCGGGATACTTCTTTGTGCTCGCGCGCCTGCTAGGCAGCGTCGAGTACGGCGTGCTGGTGGGCTCCGTTGCGTTGGTCATGATGTTCTCGCAATACAGCAACTTCGGATCGGGTCTCATCTTTATGCGGTACGTCTCGCTCGACCGCAAAACATTTCCCCTGTACTGGGGCAATATACTATTCACGACACTGACCTTCGGCTGCATCCTTGTTATCGGAGTGCATCTGGGCGCTCCGTGGCTGATGCGGGGAAGCCGCGGCATCCTTACCACACTGGCCATTGGCGAATTCCTCGGAGCACAACTCGTCGTAGCGATCAGCCAAATCTTTCAAGCATTTGAGCAGATGAGGATCACGGCAACGTTGAGCCTGCTAACGAATTTGTTGCGGTTTCTTGTGGCGCTCGTGCTCTTCCTAAAGTTTCATCGGATCTCTGCCTGGCAGTGGGCCTACGCCTCGATGAGCGTCGCGCTCTGCGCGGCTATCGTGAGTGTGGCGACAGTCCTCATAAAGTTCGGCAAGCCCGTATTCCATCCAAAGCTCGCATTGCGGCGAGCAGGCGAAGGCTTCATCTTCGCGATCTCCGGAACCACGACTTCGGCCTATAACGATCTGGACAAGGCGATGCTCGGCCATTACGGCATGAACGCCGCGAACGGCATTTACACCATGGCCTATCGTGTGGTGGACATCAGCTTCATGCCCATGCGGTCCATCTACAACGCGGCATTTCCGCGGTTTTTCCAACTTGGGGCCGGCGGGCTGACGGCCACGTCGAAGCTGGCGGAGCGGCTGATCCGGAAGACTACCGTGCTCGGTATCCTGGCGGCCATCGGCATGTTTGTGTGTGCGCCGCTCATACCATTTCTTGCGGGGCACGGCTTTGACAAGAGCGTTACAGCCTTGCGCTGGCTGTGCCTCATCCCACTCTTCCGCTCCTTCCACATGTGTGCCGGGGACGCGCTCGCCGGCGTCGGATTGCAGCCCTATCGTCTGGCCGCGCAGACGGTCGCCGCGCTGGGCAACTTTGGGCTCAACCTTTACCTGATTCCGCACTACTCCTGGCGGGGCGCCGCCGCCGCGAGTCTGATGACGGATGGAGGGCTGGCGGTAATGTGCTGGCTGCTGCTCTTCGGCCTCCGCGCGCGTGAACGCAGCAGAGGCATACCCGCTCCTGAGCCATCTCCAGAGTTCAATGTCGGATCAAGCTGAGCCGTCGCAGATGCGCAATGTGCTCATCTTCCGCGAGTTGCTTCTTCCGCCCAGTGAGACTTTCGTGCTGGCGCAGGCGTCCGCGCTCGAACGTTACCGACCGGTCTTTTGCGGGCTCATTGACGTGCCGCGATCGCTTCCGGTGCCCCCACCGATTCGCCTGACCCAACGAGATGCGCCGCTCTCGCGCTATCGCGTGGAGGCGTACCGTCGCCTGTTCTGGGCGCCCCGCTTTCACCAGCGGGTGCGGCTTGCCCGTCCCGCGCTCATCCACAGCCACTTCGCCGTGGATGCGGTCGACACGCTCGGGATGCAGAGCGGTCTCAGCGTACCACTCGTAGTGACTCTGCATGGCTTCGATGTATCGGCGTCAGACCAAGACTTCGCGCGGAATCGCAGCGGGCGGCGCTTCCTGAAACGACGGCCGAAGTTGTGGCAGACGGCCAGCTACTTTGTATGCGTGTCGAAGGCGATTCGCGAAATGGCGTTCCGGGCTGGATACCCAGACGAGAAGCTCGTGGTGCGCTATATCGGCATCGACTGCGAAAAGTTTTCTCCGGCGCCCGTCTCGGGCCGCGAGGCCGGTCTTATCCTCTTCGTCGCCCGGCTGGTCGAGAAAAAGGGCTGTGAGTATTTGATCCGGGCAGCTGCCCACGTAAGAGAGCGCGGCCGGAACGCGCGGTTGGTCATCATCGGAGACGGGCCGCTGCGCGGCCAATTGGAGACTCTCGCGGCCACTCTGAAAGTTCCGGCGGAGTTCCTCGGTGTGCAGGGGCCGGAGGTTGTACGCGAGTGGATGCAGCGCGCCTGGGTCCTGTGCAACCCAAGTGTGACAGCAGCGAATGGTGACACAGAAGGATTGGGAATGGTGTTTGCCGAGGCCCAGGCCACCGGGCTTCCGGTGGTGAGCACCTTGCATGGCGGCATTCCCGAGGTCGTTCGCGATGGCCAGACAGGATTGCTGGCGCGGGAGCGTTCCGTTGAGGAACTCGCTTGGCATCTGGAGCGGATGTTAATGGACCAGGCCTTCTGGGATTCATGCAGCGCGCGCGCGCAAGCATGGATTCGAGATCGGTTCGATATCCGCAGATGCACGGTCGGGCTGGAATCGATTTACGACGAAGCTCTGTCGCAGGTCCGCAGCCGCTAACCGGAGAACAGCCCGGACTTGCCATCTCTGCTACGAATCGTGTCTATTCATCTCCGCCCCAACCGGGCAAATCTTTGCATACGAAAGGAAAGAACGATGCGTGGACTTTCTCTGGTGTTAATGGCAGCAGTGGTGGGGGGCATGGTGCCCGGAGCGATGTTTGGACAAGCGGATGCATCGACCGCTGCGCAGACCACCACCAAGACTGCCAAGAAGGCGAAAGCGGCAACCACCATGCCGACAGACGCGGAAATCGCGGATGCGAAGGCGAAAGGTATGGTGTGGGCTAACGAAAATACGAAGGTGTATCACAAGGATGACGCGCAGTACGGCAAGACCAAGCATGGCAAATTCATGAGCGAGGCCGATGCGCAGGCTGCCGGATACCGTCTGGCGAAGGCCTCGCCGATCGGGAAAAAGAAAGGCGCTGCCGCCTCCAGCACCTCTCCCCAGTAGGTCCCGTTTCAGGACGAGTAAGGGCCGGAAGGAGGCCGGCCCTTGCATCTCATCCCCGATCAAGCCCCACTAGTGGGAAAGTAACGTACGCTTCTGTGCGATGGGCTGCAAGCCTCATTCTGCCTACACTTTGTGTATGGCTAACTATCGATTGAAAGTTCTTGGTATTCCCACCGCGGTGATCCTGGTGTGCGCGGTATTTGTGGAGGCGGCCTTCCGTCTGGACCAATCCGCACTACTGCAGATTGCGGGCCTGCTGGCACGGCTGACCATCGTGGTCTCGTTCGCATATTTCCTTCGGGCATGGCGGAAGACCATCTTGGCGTATTGGTAAGCGCAGATATATTCGACCTGAACTGCATTTTGAGTCAGTTGCATATGAGATTAAGCTGAACTATTAGTTCATAGTCTCTCCAGCCAAGTGCGAAGGCTGTTTCGGCAAGACTGCAACCGCGCTGCTGCCGCAAGCCGGCCCACATTCCGACGCAATTACCTAAGCGGCCCGCCGGCGCATGAGCGCTGCGGATCGCTCCGCTTTAGTGACGGACTCTGGGTCGCTCGGCCGCCTTGTAGAAGGTATAGAGGGCGGCATAGGGCACGCGTGCTACGGCGCCCACGTGGCGCGCGTCGCATCCTGCCGGAGGACCGCCACCATGCGTATCGGAGCGGCGCACGTACGTGACATGGGAAAGCGTGCCCGTTGGCGCGCTGTCGATCGCCGGCGATGCAGCGAGGAGCAGCCACGGGATCGAACTGTGGTCTGGCGCGGGCTGGCTGATGAGCAGACGGCCCATGATTACGGTGCCATCCTTCCATCGCCAAGTTGGGCCGGCGCTGTGCGTTCCGACGGCCTCAGCACCGGCATAGAGCGTCGCATCCGGCGCGACGAAGACCCACGCCGACCCGTCCTGCTGCTGCTGGCAGTGATAGATCTGCACTCCTCTTCCTGTAACTGGCGGCAGAGGCACAACAGATGGATCGGGTGGCAGAGTGCGGTCCTGGGCACCCATCGTGCCGGCAGCCAGGAGCATCGCGGCGATCGCCGGGAAACGCATGGCGTAAGGCTAGCACCTTCCTCGGCGTGAGAAGTGAGTGCTTCGGCATCAATCTCAACCCGAATGCCCAGACGGTTCGCAGAGGTGCCTCGGATTGAGAGCGATTGCTACTTCGCGGAGCATGTGTGCCGGCTCGTGTCGGCAACGCTTGCGATAAGCCATTGGCCATCTTGACGAACGAGATTGAAGAGGTCCGTGCCGCAGTGATTGACTTTGCCATCGACATAAAAATCAAAGGGGGCCCAGACGACAGCGAGATCGTTGTCAATGCGAACGAGCGGATCGTGGATGCGCTCTTCGATTTTTGACGTGCCGGGCTTGCCTACCCTCGCGGCGAAGTCTTCAAACGTCATTTGCATCGGCTTCCCGTCGCGCATCAGGACCATGACTCCATTGGGCAAGGTGGGCTTTTTGATCGCGGCAGCGTCACGTGCGGACATCCCCGCGAACATCGCTTGTACCGGTGCGAGAACGGCTTGTTCATCGGGCGTGGCAGCGCGGAGTGCAAGTGGGAAGAGGGCGGCGAGGAGCGACAGGATAGCGAATGGGTGGCGCATGGCCCTTCATCTTACGACGAGGAACCCGTGCCCGGCGAAGAAACGTAGCGCTCAGGTCAACGGAGAACCCTGATCGGTCCAATCGCTAGTCGTGTTTCCTGTTCTTCTCGCGAATATGCGCTATCTCTTCCATCCGCTGCTTCAGCAGCTTTTCGCGGCCTTCGCTGGTGGGCTGGTAGTAGCGGCGATCGCGCAGCCTTTCGGGAAGGCAGTCCATGCCCGCTACTTTGCCTTCGATGTCATGCGCATACTGATAATCCTTGCCATAATCCAGCTGTTTCATCAGACGTGTCGGTGCGTTGCGCAGATGCAGCGGGACGGGCTCGGCGCGGGTGTTCTCGATATCCTCCTGCACCGCGCTCCAAGCGGTATATACGGCATTCGACTTGGGCGCCAGCGCAAGATAGGCAGCAGCCTGGGCGAGAGCGAGCTCGCCTTCCGGTGAGCCCAGGAAGTCCATCGCATCGCGGGCGGAAAGTGTGAGGTTGAGGGCTTCCGGCGCGGCGAGGCCGATGTCCTCCGAGGCCATGCGGACGAGGCGGCGCGCGATGTAGAGTGGGTCTTCACCGGCGGCGAGCATACGGCCCAACCAGTAAAGCGAGGCATCAACATCGCTGTTGCGGATGGATTTGTGCAGCGCGGAGATAAGGTCGTAATGCTGATCGCCGCTCTTGTCGTAGAGCAGGACGCGCTTTTGCAGGGCTTCGGTGGCGATCTCGGGCGTGATACGGCGGTCGGGTTGGGTGGCGGCGAGGCGGCCGGCAATTTCGAGCGCATTGTAGGCGCCGCGCCCGTCACCTGAGGCATAGGAGGACATGAGAGCAAGTGCATCGTCATCCGCGACGAGATGGTCTTTCGCCAGACCGCGCTCGTCGGTGAGTGCGCGCCGAAGCAGCGTGATGAGTTCCTCGTCAGTAAGCGGCTGGAGAGTGTAGACGCGGCAGCGGGAGAGCAGCGCGGAGATGATTTCGAAGGAGGGATTCTCGGTGGTCGCTCCGATGAGGCGGATAGTGCCGCGTTCAACATAGGGCAGGAAGGCGTCCTGCTGCGCCTTGTTGAAGCGGTGGATCTCGTCAACAAAGAGGATGGTGCGCGAACCATAGTGCGCGGCTTTTTCCGCGTCGGCCATGACCTGCTTGATCTCCTTGATGCCGGAAAGGACGGCGGAGAACTCGATGAAGGTGGCCTGAGTGGTCTCGGCGATGATCTTGGCAAGCGTGGTTTTGCCAACGCCCGGCGGTCCCCAGAAGATCATCGATGCAGGGTCGTCGGATTCGATCTGCATGCGCAGCGGCTTGCCGGGTGCGACCAGGTGCTGCTGACCGAGGTATTCGTCAAGCGTGCGGGGGCGCATGCGCTCGGCGAGCGGCGCGGCGCGGCGGGTGGATGCCGGGGCGAGTTCGGGTGTGCCACCGAAGAGACTCATCTAAATGGCTCATCCCGCTTCGCATTGCGTTGGACAGAGACCTGGTAGAGCAGCAGGCTGCCGGCGATGGCGGCGTTGAGGCTTTCGACATCGCCGGGCATAGGAATCGTGATGCGATGCGCGGCGGCTGCGATGAGTGCATCGCTGAGGCCCGCGCCTTCGTTGCCGATGAGCAGAGCAGTTGGGCCCGCGAGCGGGGCTTCTGTTATGGGAGTGCCGTTGCGAGCCACGGCAGCGATCGCCTGGACATTGTGCTGTGCCAGCAGAGCGAGAGCTTCAGCCTCGCTTGCATAGACGGCGGGAACACGGAATGCGGAGCCGGCGGAGGCGCGGAGTGCTTTGGGGTTCCAGGGGCTGGCGGTGCCGGGCAGCAGCAGGATGCCGTTCGCGGCGAAGGCTTCGGCGGAGCGTATGAGAGTACCAACGTTGCCGGGGTCCTGCACGCCCGCCAGGACGAGCACAAGCGGCGCTGAGCATGGGAAGAGCCGCTCGGGAGTGAACGCCGGCGGTTGAACGAGGGCGGCGATGCCCTGGGGCTGTTCGGTGGCTACGGCGCTTGCGAAGACGTCAGCCGGCAGCACGAGATGGTCGGCGTCTGCCGGAAGCTCGATGCGTGGTGCGTAGCCCTCACGCAGGAAGATCGTTGCGATGCGCAGATGACTGCGCATGGCTTCCGCGACGAGGTGCTCGCCTTCGATGGCGACGAGGCCGCCGGGGGTTCTGCCTGTGCGGGAGAGCGCAGCGCGCAGCTCCTTGACGCGAGGATTCTGGCGGCTTTCGATGAGACGCGTGCGGAGTGTGCCGGCGGGCATTCCCGGCGATTTTACGCCGAACAGCCGCGGCGTTGTGCTGCCGCGGCTGTCGGACGAAAGAGAGAGGTTAGTCGGCGTCGAAATCGAAGAGACTGAAAAGATCTCCGATTGCAGGGCTGTTTACCGGCGCGTAAGGATTTCCTTGAGTGGTGACGGGGTTGGGGAAGTTATCGCGGCTGCGCCGGGTAACTGTTGCCAGGCCCCAGTTCCTCTCGATGAACTTCAGAATCGATACGTGATCCGAGTATTCATGCGAGATGTGGCCACCCTTTGAGTAGGGCGAGACCACGATGAGTGGAATACGTGTGCCGTCGCCGAAGAAATCGAGCGGCTGCACGTAGCCGGAATCGTAATAGCCCCCGCCTTCGTCGAAGGTGATCAAGATAGCAGTGTCCTTCCACAGGGTTGGGTTCTTCTTTACGGCATCGACGATCTTCTTGCTGAAGCCTTCGAAAAGATCCAGCTTAGAGGACGACGGGTGACCATCGACCAGGCCGCTCGGCTTGACGAAGGACACCGCAGGCAAAGTGCCATTTGCAATGTCGCTGTAAAGGTTCGCCGTGTCCTGGATGTGAGCCGTGCGGACAGCGGCATTCTTCATGATGGATGTGTCGTACTGGAAGGGATTGCAGATGTTGCAGTATTCGTCCGAATTTTTGCCGATGGCACCGTAATTTAGCTGATACGGGTCATTCACATAGTTATTCCACTGATCGCCATAGTATTTCCACGAAATATTCTTGGCGAGCATCTCGTCGCCGATGCTGCGTACCGAAGACGGCGGTATGGTGAAGACGGTGTTGTTGGCGTTTGTATCCGTATATGCGTTGTTGCCGTTGCCGAAGTAGCCTGGGTTGTAATTGTTCAACAGGTAGTAATGACCCTTCTTGCACCGAGTGGGAATCTTCGGCTCCAGTGAGTGCAGGTACTTGACGATGGGTGCGACACCCGGCTGGTTTGTATCGGCGCACTCTGAGTATGAGCCGCCGCCGTAGGAGGCCGATCCGAACGATCCGCCGCCATAACCGTCCTCCGTGTACCAATTGTTGGTTTTGGGCGCCGGATTTGGATTCTCGACTTCATCCACGATGCCTGCATTCGCCGTGCCGGCTGCAACCTTCTGATTGTGCGGAGGCATAGCCGCATGCCCATTGCCATCACTGAACCAGATCATGTCACCGTGGCCGAGCATGATGTGATTCGCGCCAGTACCGCCGTTGACCGACTGATGGAAGTTATCGCTCATCGAGTATTCATCAGCCAGCTTTTTGAAGTATGGGGCATCGCCATTCTGCACGTTGTAAAAGCCCATGGCAGTGGAGCCTTCGCCAGTGGTCACGGCGGTTGACGAGTATTCCGTGCTGAAGTTTGCCGGTTGCTTGATGCCGTTTGTGCCGGCACCTACAGTTGTTTCCACCCAGGGAAAGAGCCGCGCATCGCAGCCGGAGGGGTTGCTGTCCGTCGCGTTATCAGCATTGCAGTCCAACTGCTGCCACATCTGATAGAAGCGGTGCACCGGACTGGCCGCGTATGAGTTGTAAGTGAAGGTGTCTCCGTTGGTCAGCTGGAATGGACCCGGAGGAAGTGCGCTCACGTTCTTGATGCGCGCATCGGGAGTTTTCGATGTCTGACCAGTGCCGCCGGTCACCAGATACCCGTAATAATCCCCCGGAAGGCCATTCTCCGATTGTGTCGCCAGGCTGAGGCTGTCGTTCTTTATGTAAGAATCCTGCGGTCCTCCGACGAGTGGTGCCGGGAGCGCACCTGCCTGGAAATCATCCTTCGGCGGGCTCAGCAGGAATGCATCCGAGGCCTCGTCTTTCGCGGCGTTCTGCTCGGCCATCGAGAAATTTGGTCCTGGCGTGCCGTCCTTGTTGACAATGCCTTCCGAGAGAAGGTTCCAGACTGTCTGACCTTTCTTCGGCACGTAGGTGGCGAAGACGTGGTCGAAGCTTCGATTCTCGCCAATAATCACGATCACATGCTTGATTGGAGTAGCGGTGTCGTCGTCGCGTGAAGGCGGTTTGTTGGATAGGGGAGCGGCAAAAGCACTGCCGATTGCTAATTGGAAGACAGCAGCGGAGATGATCCCGGTGTGGATCGTCCGCCGTGCTGTGGATGCCAACTGCTTCGCGTTCATACAGCCTCCTGGTCAAGGCTATGAGCCTCGCCGCGAGGAGCATAAGACGGCAGCGATTGCAGTCAGATATTCGTCCGTTGAATGCTTGATGAAATGGGAAGGCTTCTGCCATTCACACAAATGTTCAGGAGTTATCTGCCCTTCATTTTGGCATCGGGGGAAGCGTGCGCCGTGTTCGTGACTGCGGAATCCCGACTCGTGAGCGACGGCAGCACCTGGATAGTGCCCATCATCCCTTTGTCCTCGTGCTCCAGCAGGTGGCAGTGATAAGGGAAGGTGCCAACGGTGTTCGGATCTCGGAAATCCATGCGCACGCGAATGCTGGGATAGGTCAGCGTTCGGCCGGTGAAGTAGGGAACATTGACTGTATCCCGAAGGAAGTTTTCGTGCACGTTGCGGTCCACATACTGCAGCAGAAGAAAGTGCAGTTGATGGATGTGGAAGGCGTGCAGTTCGCTGGAACGGTTCTCAATGATCCAGTCCTCCACTGTTCCCTGACGAGCGACGATGTTGGGAATATCCGAATTCATGTCGAACATCTTTGGGGTTTGGCCATCGACGGTGAGATAGAACTCGATAGCGCTGGTCGGGTCATTCGGGTCTGCCAGCTTTTCAGAGAAGTAGAGATGGCGCACGCGCACTGGCGAGACATCTCCCAGCCAGGGCTGCGATGCAGGCTTTTGGGGCGTCGCTGATTGCGGCAAACGCGATTGCGTTTCAGGCGCTTCCGGCGACGCGACAATGGTGGCGAGAGCGCGGTTTGGGTCGTTCTCCCCGCCTGGCCCCGTGTCCACGGTGCGAGTCACCAGCAGGCCGGCCGGGCCTTCAGGTGGACCGCTCACAATAAATTCCACCCGCGCGCCCGGCGGTATGCCGATGTGCGTCTGCCAGATGACGGAGTCTCCAGGGCCATTCTGATGAATGGGCACACCATCCATCGCGACTATGGCCAGAGGCTGCGGCGAACGATTGTAGAGAACGGCCAGGTTGAGATAGGTGAGCGCGGAAGCGTTCAGCACACGCCATAACTGACGCTCGCCGGGACGCATCATGATGACGGCGGGACGATAGTCAGGATATGGGACCGGCACGTAGTTAACGGAAAGATCCTTTGCCGGTTTGCCGAAGCCGGTTCCATTGTTAGCGGCATCGCCATCGCGGTCCACCATGAATTTGGGCACCACCGGCTCAGACGCGGCTGGAGGTGCGTTGGGATGAACCAGGTCCTGATCGCGAATGATAAATACACGCTCCCGCAGGCCCGCGACTTCGGGCCGGGCACGCTCGAGTCCCTCGACGATTAGGGCGCCGGAAGCTCCGCCCAACAATTGCTGCTTACTGAATCCATGGATATGCGGGTGATACCAGTAAAGGCCGGGCGGTTCGTCGTCCGGGATGCGGAAGCGATATTCGAATGGAGCGTCACCGGGTTGCACGGAGGTCCGCAGGACGTCATCCTTTCGGCACGTCGGCGGAATGGTCAGTCCGTGGAAATGAAGATTGGTGGACACCAGGCTCATGGTTGCCGTGGGGGTGCAGAGTCTTCTGGAATCGTCCAGAGGAGCCCCGTGGATGTGCGGCGCTGCGGTATCGGCAGGCTGCAAACCTTTTAGATCGTTCTTGAGATGGAGAATGACCTCATCGCCCGGATGGACGCGCAGCGTGGGCGATTCCTGCCCCGCCTCATCCGTATAGCAGTATCTCGTCGCCCCGTCGGGCTGCCTGGAGTTTGCCGCCGTCAAAGTCAATTCCAGGATGCCATTTTTGCTGCGGAGGTCGGGAGGATCATCGATTCTGGCGCCGACCGCCGGCCGCGGACATACCTCGAGCGGCGCAGGAGAGGCGTGGAGAGTTGACGCGATCAGGAAGGATAGGGCGATGGTCGCGCACGGCCCCCACCCGGATGATGATTGCCTGAGGAAGGATTCCGGGGGACTTCCAGCGAGCGAGAAGGAGGGCGCCACCTGTCGATTGTTCCAAGAAACCTTCCGCTCGTCGTTAACGGCGGATAAACAGTGACTGCATTTCGCCGAAAACCGGCCAGCGTGGCCACTCGGGGGGAAAAACGGATGCACTGTTGGCTCGCGGGAGTCTCCGCGTTACTCTTGGCGTGCTGGTATACAAATATGTTTCGGCACGCTGATGTGCGAATGGCTTTCAGGAGAACCCTTGTCAGCAGAGATACTCCGCGTCCATCCGGATGAGCCGGAAGTGGACCGTGTGAAATATATCGTCTCGTGTCTTAGCGCCGGCAGCGTCATTGGCATGCCGACGGACACCTTCTACGGCCTGTCCGTGGACCCGGTGAATCTCCGTGCTGTGGAGAGCATTTACGAGATCAAAAGCCGCTTGAAGCATAAGCCGCTTTCGCTCTTGATCGCGGAAATGGAGCAGGCTTACGACCTTGCGCGCGATCTGGGAGATACCTTTGATGTGCTGGCTGAACGCTTCTGGCCCGGACCACTGACGCTGATTGTGCGCGCCGGGGCGAAGCTGCCGCTTCGTTCCACCGCCAACACCGGCAATGTGGCGCTGCGCGTGCCGGATGCCGCAATTCCCAGGGCTGTGGTGGCTGCGTTCGGACTGCCGATTACCGCCACCAGCGCCAATCTGCACGGCGCACCCGAGTGTACCCATGCGGCGGGCGTACGCGACCAGATCGGGGAGCGGATTCCGCTGATCGTGGATGGCGGCCCGACCGCCGGCCGAGCACACACGACAATCGTGGATCTCTCCGGCGGAAAGAAATCCTGGCAGATTCTGCGTGAGGGAGCAATTCCCACGCACGAGATTGCGCTGGCTCTGCAGAACTGACGCGCCGAGGAGTGCCGCCGAGGGTGGAGATGGGGGTTGCGGAATCCAGGGGGACGGGAAAGCGGGACGCACGACAGCTTCGCCGCGGCTGGCTGCGCAGCACAGTCAGCGGTCTCCTGTTGCTTGCCGCGGCAGGGATGGGCTGCTGGGTGCTCTGGGTCTACCGGGAGATCGAGCACTACGCGACGATGGATGAGGCGCGGCCGGCGGATGCCATCGCGGTCTTCGGAGCCGCGGAGTACGACGGCAGGCCCTCGCCGGTGCTGCGGGCACGTCTGGAGCAGGGGCTGCTGCTTTACAGGCAAGGATTAGCGCCGTTGATCATTACGCTGGGCGGAAGCGGCGATCCGCGGCACTCCGAAGGCGGCGTAGGCCACGATTTCCTGGTAGCGCAGGGCGTGCCGGAGAGCCGCATCATCGCCGAGACGCAGAGCCGCACGACCGACGAGTCGGTGCAGCGGTTGGCGACGATTGCACAGGCCAATCGCATTCAAAGCATCCTGGCTGTTTCAGATGGAACACATCTATTCCGCATCCATCAGCTTTGTGAGAGCTACGGGCTGACCGTCTACACGTCGCCGCGGCCACCGGGGCGTCCCATCGGCCGATGGGCGCGCGCGCAACGGCTGGCACACGAGATCGCAAGCTATACCGGCTGGAAAGCGGGACTGCGCTAGAACTGTCTTGGCCAGCATCTCAAGCTGTTCATATTCAAGTCGTCTGAATCAAGAACATCCAAATATTGGACATATCGCAAAATTGATCCTAGCCTCCGAAATGGCAAGGCGATGACGGAATTGCGTATCTTTCGGGCAGGTGAACCGGATCGCCCAACGGCGTTCCGGTTGGTTGAGGAATATAACCAGGCCGTGAACGTGGTCGTGCGCGATTCACCGGAGAGCTTCGAAAAAGACTACTTCGAGTCCGGGGCCGGACTCTGGCTGGCGCACGTAGGCAAACAGCTTGTGGGCTGCATCGCACTGCGACCGCTGCACACTCGCCAGCAGGCGGCCGAGATCAAGCGTCTCTACGTGCGACCGGAGTATCGCGGCTCGGGTGCGGCGGGCGCGCTGCTGGATGCGCTGGAGCGGCATGCTAAGGCATGCGGCTACCGGTGGCTGTATTTGGATTCCAAAGATGATTTGCAGGCAGCGTTGCGCTTCTACCGGAGACATGGCTATGAGCCATGCGAGGCCTACAACCAGAATCCCCAAGCCACGATTTTCATGCGCAAAGCGTTGCATTCCAGAGCCAGTCCTCAGCAGAGCGCTGGCTGATTTACAATCCCAGAGAAGAATCTCGAAGAATCTGTTGTCCATGAGGTAGATGCGAGTGCTGAGTCGAGCAGGGGCTACGGCCCTGTGGCTTACAGCCGTGGGCCTGCTAGGTCTGCTGAGCGGTTGTGGTGCCCAATATCGTCCTGTCGTTACGCCGATAAATCCAACCGGTCCAGCGCCACAGGACAACAACGCCAACTTCGTCGTGCTTTCGACCGACACCTCTGCCTCGACCGGTCTGGCCACGCTGATCAATGGGCTGGGCGACACCATCATGGCGCAGGCGACGCTGGGCAATGGCGTGTTCTCCTTCGCGCTGAACAGCAGCGGCAGCGGCGGCTACAGCCTGAACAGCAACGGAAATACGAACGTGACGCTGGACGCATATCCGACTACGGCGCCTTCCTCCGCGGCTACGAGCTTTGGCCTGCAGACCAGTCATGTCACAAACTCCACGTTGACGCCCGGCTCGAATCCAACCGGCATCTTCGTCGGCACCAATGACATTTATCTGCTCGAGCCGTACACCACGCTGTCGCCGGCTGCGCCCGCGGCTGCGAATGCAGCGTTGGCGGTCCTGACTCTGCAGGCAGCGCCGACCACCGCCGGGCAGGTGGCCACGGCGCCAGCACTGCAGCAGGAAATTCCGATTGCGCCGAATCCTGTGCAGTTTGCGGGAACGCCGACGTCAAGCCGCGTTTATGCCATCAGCCAAGGCCAGTCGGTCGCGACCAGCGGAACCGGCGTCCCTGTAGCTTTGCCGATCGATGCCTGCAACACGCCGGGGTCTGTAACGACTCCGGGAGAGGTCGGATCGCTCGAAACCACGGTGAACACTGTGGACTCACATATCCCGGTCGGAATCTGTCCGGTTTTCGGCCTCATGTCCGGGGACAATAATCGTGCCTTCATCCTGAACCGCGGCAGCAACGACGTGACCGTAATCAACGTGCAGCAGAACGCCATTGACCACGGGTTCACCATCACTCCCACGCCATCGCCCGCCCCGGCGGCCGGTACGATCCCGGTTGGAGCCGGGCCAGTCCACGCGGCACTCTATCAGCCCGCAGGCCTGCTGGTGACCGCGAATTACGACTCGAATACCATCACGGTGATCAATGTCGGCCTGGATATCTATGGCAACGACGCCCCGAACTTCGGCCAGACACACACTATACCGGTCGGCAGAGGACCGGTTGCGGTGACAATCCTGCAGGATGGTTCGCGTGCCTACGTAGCGAACCAGCTGGACGGCACGGTCTCGGTGGTGAATCTGACAAGCTTTACAGTGACCTCGACGATTCCGGTGTACGGCGGCGCGCATCCAGATGCCATTGCGTCGGTTTCGGCGATTGGCACGGGCACCGTCTTCGTGTTGTCCAAGGACAGCCAGTACGTCACGGCGATCCGTACCGATACTGACCAGGTGTCGGCAAATCTCTTCCTGCAGAGCTACGCCATGGCAGTACAAGCCACGACACAGACCGCAGGAGGCCCCAGCAACTCGCCCCCCGGCGGCAGGAACAGCCAGTACAACAGCATCGTTGTCAGTCGTGCAGCGGGCCAGGGCGTGCCGTGCAATCCGGTGCGCGATCCTTCGCCGTATTGTCCGGCTGTGCCGTAATCCATCGGTAGACTTCGGGTCGGCAAGATTACTGAAATGCCGGCGGGTTTAGCCGACAGGAGTTTAGCGGAACGGGTGACATCCAGTCACCGCTAGCTGCCCTCCACGCCCAGCGTGCACAGGATGAAGGCGTAATCAAACGCGATCTCGCGCAGGTAGTCATAGCGGCCAGACGCTCCGCCGTGGCCGGCCGCCATGTTGGTGTAGAGCAGCAAGGGGTTGCTGTCTTGCTTCAGCGCGCGCAGCTTCGCGACGTACTTCGCGGGTTCCCAGTACATCACTTGGCTGTCGTTCAATGAGGTCTTGACGAGGATGGCGGGATAGCGCCCCGGCTTCAGATTGTCGTATGGCGAATAGCTGAGCATGTAGGCGAAGGCCTTCGGCTCATTCGGATTTCCCCACTCCTCGTACTCGGGGACGGTAAGCGGCAGGCTTGCATCGAGCATGGTGTTCATCACATCTACGAACGGCACGTGTGAGATGACGGCGCGGAAGAGGTCAGGACGCATGTTGGTGACCGCGCCCATGAGCAATCCGCCGGCGCTGCCGCCTTCGATCGAGACCTTTGCCGGATCGCCGTACCCCTGGCGTGTGAGTTGCTCCGCGACGACCACGAAATCTGTGAAGGTATTTCGCTTCTGCAGTAGGCGTCCCGCATCGTGCCAAGGCTTGCCCATGTCGCCACCGCCGCGGATATGAGCGAAGGCCATCACGAGGCCGCGGTCGAGCAGGCTGAGACGGTTGCTATTGAAACCGATCGGCAATGAATACCCATAGGAGCCATACGCGTAGACGTGCAGGGGATTGCTCGTTGTCTTGCGGTCGCGGCGATAGACGACCGAGACAGGGACTTGGGCTCCATCTCCGGCGGTGGCAAAAATACGCTCCGACGCGTAGAGCGTGCGGTCGAAGCCGCCCGGGACCTCCTGCTGCTTGCGCAGGGTGGCTTGGTGCGTGGCGATATCCAAATCGTAGACTGAGGCCGGCGTTACCATCGACTGGTAACCGTATCGGTAGCTTGTAGTCTGGAAATCGGGATTGGCGCCACCGTGCACGGAGTAGACCGGCTCCGGCAATACGATCTCACGAGCAGCACCCAGAGTCGCATCCAGACGAGTGCCTTCAAACGGGGCAATCTCAATGTGGGGCAGGCCGTTCGAGCGTGTCCCGATGGCCGCGAACGTGGCGAAAAGGTCGACATCTTCGAGCATGACGTGATCGCGGTGGGCGATCAACTCACGCCAATGGTTACCGGGTGGCTGATCGATTGCTGCGGTGACTAGCCGGAAGTTCCGGCCTGTGTCATTGACACGGATGTAGAAGAGGCCGTCGCGGTGATCAGGATAGTATTCGATGTTGTCGCGGCGCGGCGCGATGAGCTTCCAGGCAGCCGTTGGTTCCGAGGCGGGGATGAAATGCGCTTCGCTGGAGGTGTGGCTCCCGATTTCGAGCAGGATGAATTTGCTGTCGCGGGTTTTGCCTGCACCGAGATTGAATCGTTCGTCGGGCTCCTCGAAGACGAGTCTGTCTGCCGATTGGGGCTGCCCCAGGGTGTGCCTGTAAAGCCGGGAATGGCGCTTCGTCTCTTCCTCTTCGACTGAATAAAAAGTGGTGACGTTGTCGTTTGCCCAGACCACCGAGCCTACCCGCTCGGCGGTGTCGGCAAGGGTCTCGCCGGTGCGCAGGTTTCTGATATGCAAGGTGTATTGGCGAAAGCCGGTGTGATCGACCGAATAAGCCAGCAGGTTCTGATCTTGTGAAACCGCAAAGGCACCAAGCGCCATGAAGGGATGGCCCTTCGCCAGCTCGTTGCCATCGAGGATGATCTCTTCCGGGGCTTCCATGGAACCGTAACGGCGGCAATGGATGGCGTATTGCGAGCCTTCGATCGTCCGCGAGTAGTAGTAATAGCCGGCATACCGGTACGGGTACGACTCGTCCGTTTCTTTGATGTGGCTCAACATCTCGCTATAGAGCGTCTCCTGCAGCTCCTTTGTAGGAGCCATCCAGGCTTCCGCATATTCGTTCTCGGCTTCGAGGTATGCGGTGACCTCGTCGGAGTCCTTATTGCGCAGCCAAGCGTAGTCGTCGTGCAGTGTATGGCCATGGAGTGTGACAGTCTTTGGGTCGCGGCGGGCGACGGGCGGATTAGGCATTTCAGGCATGGCTTCAGAATATCTTCTGCCGGCCATTGGATTGGTTGCCTGACGTTCCGAGGGAACTTCGATCTCCCCGCGCCGAATCCAGTACCTCTTACGGGGCGGGGCAACGGCATTCGCTCGGACTGCTACCTATTGAGTGACGCCATTGTCTAGCGCAGAAGCAGAACGTGCCTGCGCTGCCCCGGGTTTGGCCTAGACCGCAAGTACGGATAAGCGCGGTTGTGGTATCTGTGCTGAAAATTTGAAGCAAGGAGACGAGGAATGCAAACAATTCGAATGTGGAATCTAGCGGTGGCAGGGGCTTTGTGTTGTAGCCCGGTTCTGGCGCAGGCGCCAGGTGGAGCGGCAGGAGGCGCAGCGCAGACCCAACAGCCGGCGCAAGCCGGAGGGGCAAACACGCCCTCCATGCAGCAACAGGGGGACATGGGTGCGAACGCCTCCGGTACTGCAAATTCTGGTGCCGCAACGTCAGATGCTGGGATGGACAAGAAGTTCGTCAAGACCGCCGCCGAAGGAAGTATGGCGGAGGTACAGATGGGTCAGCTTGCCTTGCAGAAGAGCAACGATGATCAGGTGAAGCAGTTCGCGCAGCGCATGGTCGATGACCACGGAAAGATGTTAGACCAGCTGAAGCCAGTGGCTCAGCAAATGGGTGTCAAGGTTCCGGACAGCCCGCCGAAAGGCGAGATGAAGAAGATGGACAAGATGAAGTCCCTTTCCGGCGATGCTTTCGACCAAGCGTATGTCAAAGATATGGTGAAAGATCACAAGAAAGACTCCGCCGAATTCAAGCAGGAGGCGCAGTCTACGCAAAACCCGCAACTCAAGCAGTTAGCGACGGAAGGCGGTCAGACCATTGACAGCCACCTGCAGCAGATCCAGCAAATCGCCCAGACCAAGGGAACCACGCAGAAGGCAAAAATGTAGCTCTCACCAACGGAGAATCGCAGGCGGGGGGCGCTCTTGAGCGCCCCTTTGTTTTGCCGGCAGCACACAGTCTGAAGGGAGATAGGAACAGGACGGTAGAATAAACGACGATGCTCGTTTGCCGCTACCGCCTGCTGGCGCTGCTCGCTGTGCTGCTCGTCTCCTTTGGCCTGCCGGCCGAGCAGGTTGCGAAGTTGCCGGCGCCCTCCAACTACGTCAGCGATTTCGCGCACGTCCTTTCACCGCAGGTCGCGGAACAGACAAATGCACTCTGCTTGCAATTGCAGCAGCGCGCCAAGGCACAGCTTTTTGTCGTCACTATCAAGTCGCTCGACGACGAGCCAGTCGAAGAATTCGCGAATGATCTCTTCCATAAGTGGGGCATCGGCGATAAGGCGACCAATCGCGGCATTCTGCTGCTGTTGGTGACAGAAGACCATCGCGGGCGGATCGAGGTAGGGCTGGGCCTGGAAGGCGTGGTGACAGACAGCATGGCCGGTCGCATTGGCCGAGGGCTGCGCCCGGCCATCCAATCCAATGATTTCAACACGGCGGTCACCAACGGCAGCCAGCAACTCGCGGGAATTATTGCAGCCGATGCGAAAATCACGCTCGACAACACCCAGGAGCTTCCTCCCGAGCCTGCCCGGCAGCCCGCATCAAGCGGGGGAATCATCGGCTGGCTGGTGGTGATCGCAGTTTTTCTGCTGATCTCACGGGTTTTCGGCGGCCGTCGCGGTCGGGGTCGATACTATGGCGGCTACTGGGGCGGCGGAGGTGGCTGGGGTGGTGGCGGCGGCGGTTGGGGCGGCGGCGGTGGTGGGGGATTCAGCGGTGGCGGAGGCGGCGACTCCGGCGGTGGCGGCGCGTCGTTCTGAAGCAGGAATAAACATTTTTGCACTCTGAGGAGCCAGGCGAATGAAGGGTTTATTAGTTGCGGTTGTCATTATCGTGGTGGTGGCGCTGCTGGTGGGCGGCAGCTATGTGAGCTCGAAGAACCAGATGGTGGCGAAAGATGCCGACGTGAAGGCGTCGTGGTCGGACATCGACACCACGCTGCAGCGCCGCGCCGACCTGATTCCCAACCTGGTCGAAACAGTGAAAGGCTACGCGAAGCATGAGGAGACGGTTTTTGCGGATATCGCGAACGCGCGTGCCGGCCTCCTGAACGCGAAGACGCCAGAAGGCAAGATGCAGGCCAACGGGCAACTGGATTCGGCCTTAGGCCGGCTACTGGCGCTGTCGGAGGCGTATCCGGATCTAAAGGCCAACCAGAACTTCCTATCGCTCCAGGACCAGCTTGAGGGGACGGAAAACCGCATCCAGGTGGCCCGGCGGCGGTACAACGAGAAGCTGCGCGACTACAACACGTTTATCGGGCAGTTTCCGAACAGCATCTGGGCGGGTCTAGCCGGATTTCACCAGAATAATGCGTACTTCCAGGCGAGCGAGGGCGCGCGAACCGCGCCCCAAGTGAAGTTCTAAGGAGCCGCGGCTATGGCACTCGCAGAGCAAGTCATAGACAGCGAGCGTGTTCCAAGAATTGGTCCCTATTCGCAAGCCGTGCGAGTAGGGAACCTGGTGTTCACAGCCGGTCAAGCTGGTATAGATCCTGCGACAGGCCAGGCGGTTGGACCAACGTTCGAGGCGCAAGCTCGTCAGGCATTCGCCAACCTACAGGCGGTGCTTGAGGGCGCCGGCAGCAGTATTCAACTGGTGGTAAAGGTTACGTGTTTCGTCGCGGACGCCAGCGCCTTTCCGAAGCTGAACGAGCTATTCACCGAATTCTTTACCGAATCGCCACCCGTACGATCAACTACCCGTAGTTGCTCTTCCGAAGGGACTCTTGTTCTCGGTTGACCCAATATCGGTCGTTGCATAGTTTGCTGAATCCATGCAAAAGAGGCTGCCCATCGGGCAGCCCCTTCCTCTGTTTGTGATGAAATCAGGTTATTTTTTGAACGAGGCGATGGCGCTGGCTTCGTCGTCCTTCACGTCGAAGACGGTGTAAAGCTTGGTGATCTGCAGCAGGTCGTGGACCTTGCGGGTCAAGTTCAACAGCTTCAGCTCTCCGCCCTGGTTTTTGGCTGTGGTGAACGCGCTAACCAGCTCTCCAATGCCGGAGCTGTCGATGTAGTTGACATCGCCCAGATTCAGCAGAATGTGCTTCTGTCCCTTGGACAACAGGTCGCGCACGGCATCACGAAGTTGGACGCTGCCTTCGCCGAGGGTGATGCGGCCGCTTGTGTCTAGAACGGTTACGCCATCGACCTGACGAGTCGAGATTTTAACGCTCACTGAGATATCCTCCTGATGACTGCGACGGGTTAGGCACTTACAAGGTGCTTGATAAGGGTAAGCTCAGTACCGGGATTGAGCTGACGAAACTCTACCTCATCCATGAACGACCGGATAAGGAAGATGCCGCGACCGGAACCGCGCAGCAGATTGTCCGGGGCGAGGGGATCGGGCAACGTTGCTGGATCGAGGCCCGGGCCCTGGTCGGCAATACGGATGACAAGAGATTTAGGTGTTGTCTCAAAGGACGCGGTGATGCGCTTGTCGGGGCTGTAGGCGTTTCCGTGAAGCACGGCGTTGACTGCTGCTTCGCGGGCCGCCATGGAGACTCGAAAGACCTCATCGTCATCAAATCCAGCCTTCTGTGCCACCTGCTCTGCGGTTTGCTCAACGCGGTTCACGCTGTCGAGGGAGGAATCGAGCGTGTAGGTAATTCGACTTGCCTGGGATCCTGTCACTCTCACTCCTCTTTGATCCTCGAATGCTGTCGCAGGGGCACATGGCATGCAGCAGCGCGTGTTCCGGCAGTTTGCTTTGCAACCTGTCGCTATGTCAAGGATGGGCATTCCTCGATGCGTCGTCCGCAGTGACGAACGGGCGATTTTCGTCGCACCTGATTACGACCGTCACCCTTGGCAAAAGTTTGCGCGAATTTCCCGCGAAAGGGAAGGCCTTCGACGTTTGGCTCAGCTTGGTTTACTGCTGCCAGATGGGGGCGGCTGGAGCCAATGGCGGTAAGATTGAGGTGGAGTGTCCTGATTTATGTGGCCGATTCTGTTGTCGCTGATGCTTCTGTCTCCCCAACTCACCCCTGGCACCCCGGCCCAGCAGGCACCGGTGCCAATGCGCGCTGAGAAGCTGACTGCGGATGAACAAAAGCAGTTGAAGGATGCCAAAGCCGAGGTGGCTGACGCCCAGGCCAAGGCCGATGCAGCGAGCAAGGCGCAGGAAGCAAAGAAGAGCGACACCGCGGTCAAGGCGGCAGGCGATGCGCAGATGCAGCTCGCGCAAGCGCAGCGCGACCTGCAGGGGACCGAAGACGGTATCACCCTGAATCACCACGCGAACACGCAGTGCGGCTGCTACGTGCAGTCGCAGGGCCGCGACTATGATCGGGTTGAGTTCAAGGACGATACCATCGTGATTCGCCATGTACACGAAGGGCCACCCTCTTTGCACTAAGTCTCATCGGACCTAGGTCCGAATGCTCTAGACTCTCCCACGGAGACCCCGCCGATGCATACGAACAACGGCCAGGAGAGCAGTCTGACACTGCTTGAAGGCACGCCGGTAGTGGATGCTGCCGGGCAGATGCGGGGCCGGGTGACGGATGTGGCGGTGGGCACCGGAGCCGAAGCAGGCCGCGTCCTGTCGCTGGTTGTGAAGAGCCCGCGCGGACGCGCGCACATCGACGTGCAGGCGCTTAGCCTGACCGAATCCGGTGGGCTGATGATGGCCGCAGGCGCCGAGCCGCAAGCGGCCAATCCGAATGAGAGTGCACTGCTGCTGCGGCAAGACCTGCTGGATCGCCAGATCATCGACGTGTACGGACGCAAGGTGGTCCGCGTGAACGACGTGGACCTGAGATGGCAGTCGGTGGAACGCGGCACGCCCCTGCAGGTGACCCAGGTAGAAGTCGGGCTGCGCGGGGCGGTGCGCCGCATGCTCAAGGGCCTGCTGCCGGCGGCTCGTATCGCGGCCATTGCGAATCGCATTCCGCCCCGGGTGATTCCGTGGGAGTTCGTAGATGTCATCGAGGTAGATCCGGCGCGACGCGTGAAGCTGAAGATCGAGCACGAGCGGCTGGCGCAGATGCATCCGGCGGACATTGCGGACATCCTCGAAGAGCTGGCGCCTGCCGAGCGCGAGGCTGTCTTCCAGACGCTGGACGAGGAAGTCGCGGCCGAGGCTTTGGAAGAGATCGAGCCGAAGCTACAGCGCTCGCTGATCTCCTCGCTCGACTCTGAGGGCGCGGCGGACATTGTGGAGGAGATGGATCCCGACGCGGCGGCCGATCTGCTGGCCGACCTGCCGGAGGCCCACTCCGACGCAATTCTCGAAAGCATGGAGCCGGAGGAGCGGCACGAGGTTGAAGAACTGCTCGAATTCCGCGAGGATTCCGCCGCGGGCTACATGACGACAGATTTCATCGCGGTGTCGCACGACGGCGCGGTCTCGGAGGCGATGGAGGCATTGCGGCAATTTGAGGGCGACCCGGAGACCGTCAGCGAGGTCTATTTAGTCGATGAGCATCACTCCCTGAAGGGCAGCGTACCGCTCCTGCGCCTGATGCTGGCAGAGCCGGGTGTGCAGCTTGCAGGGCTGTCAGGCGGCCAGGTGATCAGTTGCCGTGTGGATACCGACGAGGACGAGGTGGCGGAACTGTTCGATAAGTACAACCTTCGGACGCTTCCGGTGGTCAACAGCGGCGACAAGCTGGTCGGGATTGTCGAGGCGGATGATGTGATCTCGTTCCTACGCGGCCGCAGCTAGGATTGCCCATCCAGACAGACTCGGCTGTGGCGTGGCTACTTCTGGGCGGACATCGAAAGGTCTTTTACGTATGCGGCAGAGAGCGTGTTCTTGCTCTTCGCAATCGGCAGCAGTGTTGGATAGAACTGCACGAAGGCGGTGTCGACAGCTGCGTGCTCCGAGTGGCAGCTGTAACAGTCAGCCGAAGTTGGAGTCATTTTGGAGGTCTTATTGTCGTCGAAGCCGAAAAACGCCCAATTGCCCGGGAAACGGCCTTCGTCCTTGACGTGGACCTCGAGTCCCATGACGTTACCCTGGTAGTTGCCCTTTTGGTTTATGGAGCCGCGTCCTTCTGCATCGCGTACTTCGAGAACGAGCATGGTTTTGTCGGGCCACGTGCCTGTTTTCAGGAACGCCTTGTAGGACTCGGGGTTGACGAAGACGTTGTCGAACATATGATGGCCAGCCATTGCGGCTGCAGGGCTGTAGCTCATGTCGAATCCCGAACTCAGGTAAACCCATTGACGATATTTTTCCGGCAGCTTGAGCTGGGCGTCGCCGGTATATTCAGGGGCGTTACCCGGCGCGGCCTCGTCCTGCATGAATGCAGTCAGCGGGAATAGCGCAAGGACAAGCAAAGCGGCCTTGGTTGGTCTGAGCATGCGGACAGTATGCTGCCGGAACCGGCATTCGCGCTAGATAGCCTGCTGCATGGTTTTGGCACTTCGCCACATTGCGCTGCTCCTGAGGAAGGTGGGATACAACCCTGCTGCCTGTCCCCCCGGGTCTGTTTTTCTGCGAACCATACAAATGTGACGCAACTCACCGGCCTCGTAACTGCACAAGCGCTGCTTCATCATGACCGGCCGTTCTGGTATGGTCGCCTGTGGACCGTGCGCACTAGCACTGCTTGGCGCTCTCCTGCTGACCCTAAATCACATTTGGATGAGCGCATGCTGAAGCGATGGCAAACCCGGATCCTGTTGTTCCTCGCGGTGCTGGGGCCGGGCTTTATCACCGCCAATGTGGACAACGACGCCGGCGGCATTTTGACCTATTCCGGGGCCGGAGCGCAGTTCGGCTATTCGCTGCTGTGGACCATCCTGCCCATCACGATCGCGCTGATCGTGGTGCAGGAGATGTGCGCGCGTATGGGCGTGGTGACGGGCAAGGGGTTGAGCGACTTGATCCGCGAGGAGTTCGGGCTGCGCGCCACGTTCGTCACCATGGTGCTGCTGCTGATCGTAAATTTCGGCCTGGTGGTGACGGAGTTCATCGGAATCTCCGGCTCGCTCGAGCTCTTTCACATCAGCCGCTACGTATCCGTGCCGGTCTGCGCAGTGCTGGTGTGGCTGCTGCTGGTGCGCGGCGACTATAAGAGCGTGGAGAAGGTCTTCCTTGCGGCCAGCGTCTTCTACATCGCCTACATCATCACAGGTGTGCTCTCAGGTCCGAGCTGGCGCGAGGCGATGCTGGCCACGGTGAAAGCGCCACCGATAAGCGTGTGGCACACGCCGGGGTACATCTCGATGACCATCGCGGTGATCGGCACCACAATTGCGCCTTGGATGCAGTTCTATTTGCAGTCGTCGGTGGTGGAGAAGGGCGTCGCAGTCAAAGACTATGCGGCTTCACGACTGGATGTGATCGTGGGTTCGATCTTCACGGATGTCGTGGCGTGGTTCATTGTGGTAGCTTGCGCGGCAACGCTCTATGCGCACGGCGTTGGGCCGCTGAATGTGCCGGCGGATGCAGCGGAGGCAATGAAGCCTCTGGCCAGGGAGTATGCCTATCTGCTGTTTGCCGTCGGGCTCTTCAATGCATCGTTTTTTGCGGCTTCGGTGCTGCCAATTTCAACCGCATATACAGTGTGCGAAGGACTGGGTTTTGAATCGGGTGTCGACAAAAGCTTTCGCGAAGCGCCAGTTTTCTATTGGCTATACACACTACTCATCGCGGGCGGCGCGGGTGTGGTTCTGCTGCCGCACATCCAGCCCATGAGGGTGGTCGTCGACACCCAGGTGCTGAGCGGCGTTCTGCTGCCTGTGATCCTGGTGATGATGCTGCTGCTGATCAACCGCAAGGACCTGATGGGCCGGTTTGTGAATCCCCGATGGATGAACGTGATTGCCTGGACAACGGCGGCGGTTGTTGTGATGCTATCGGTGGCGTTGATGTTCGTGAGCTAGGACTGGCTCCTGCCGCATGCGCCGGTGGCGCTGAATATCGTGTTCATGCGAGGTCGCTCAGTGCTGCGGGCAACGAGGAAAGTAGCCTTTTCTGGCGTCGCTCCGGGCGAGATGTCGATTTACTCAGATTGGGCTACAACAGCTTGCCGGCCGCGAGGTCTCGGACGAGATTCCGGTCGGCGGTGACGAAGTCGTATTCCGGTAAATTGCGCAGCGGGCACCAGCGCACGTCCTGGAAGATAAGGTTGGATGCTTCGCCGGTGTATTCCCGGACCAGGAAAAACTGCAGATCGACGGCGCCTCCGCTGCGGTAATTGTGGCGGACGTGCGCCACGCGCGTGCCGATAATTGCATCAATGCCGAGCTCTTCGTTGAGTTCGCGGCGCAGCGCCTCTTCGGCGGTTTCGCCCGGCTCCAACTTGCCGCCGGGAAATTCCCACTTCGATCCGAGCGGCTGGTCGGGACGGCGCTGGCAGATCAAGACCTTATCGTCGCGCAGGATCAGAGCTGCAGAGACTTGCCGGACGGTCTTGCTGCCGTTTCGCGGTTCGGCCAGCCTATCCAAGCTCGTCCCATCGTTGTTGTTCTCTTCGGTCACCTAATCTCTAGATGGTAATTCCAGTGCTCGCGACTGTATGGAAACTGCGCGGTCTTTCTTTTGCATCGAACCTCGACGGCTGCAGCGCAGCGGCAAGAGCGCGCAGGCCGAGAAGCAGGGTGGGAGCGGGCGTGTTGAGCCATTCGTCTGCGATGCAGAAGATGCGGCCTTCACGCGCGGCGCGCAGATCATGCCATCGACGCTGCGCGATGATGCGCTCAAGCGGCACGCGATCGCCCGCGCCGCACCACGCGAAGACCATCACGTCGGGATCGGCAGCGGCGATCGCTTCCGCAGTGGTCTGCTTCCCGGGATCGCCAAGGAATTGTCCGCCCGCCGCCTGTGTCAGTTCCGCGACCCACGGCTGCGAGTGGATGAGCGGCTTGCCCCATTCTTCGCAATAGACGACAGGCCGTTTGTCGCTTCCTGAAACGCGCGCACGTGTGGCTGCGATCTCCTGCTGCACTTCTGCGATCAGCAACTCCGCCGTTTCCCCACGGCGCACGATCGAGCCGAGGAGACGGATGTCAGTGTAAATATCTGCCAGAGTGTGCGGTGCAAGTGTAACCACCGGGCAGCCGGACTTGAGCAGCGCTGCCAGCGATTCTAACCGGTAGGGAACTGAGGCGAGGACAAGGCTGGGTTTTGCCGCGAGAATCTCGTCTGTCGTGCAGGACCAAGAATCCTTGATGACGGCGATGGAACGCTGTGCGAGCTCCGGCACAGCATCGACACAATAGCGGGTGCAGGCGACGAGTGTGTCGAGGGCGCCGAGACGATCGAGGATGATGCTGATGCTGGGCTGCAGGGCAGCGATGCGCAGTCCGGCAGAGAGCGGCAAGGCTCTAGCGCCGATCCTGCGCGACGGCGGCGGGAATGAAGACCGGCCAATTGCGTTCAGCGGCAATTTCGATAAGCGCCGGCGTGGGATTCACCGCGAAGGGCGCACGGGCGAGCGCGAGCATTGCCACGTCGTGGATGGAGTTGCCGAAGACGACATCGGGTTTCGCGCGGTCCACGCGCACAAGAGAGAGAGCCTTGCCTGCATCCGTGGGGACATCCAGCAGCTTGCTGGTGATCAGGCCATTCACGACAGCGACGCGCGCAGCCAGGATGCGCTCCGGTGGGATGCCAAAATCGCGAACGCCCTCTTCGATGACCCAGTTGTTGGTGGAGCTGACCGCCCAGATCTCACAGCCAGCGGTGTGAAGATCGGCGAGGAGGCGCTGCATCTCAGGGAAGATATGCGGCTGAATCTGACTGCGGAAGAAAGTGGCGGCGGCGCGCCGTAGTTCGGTTTCCTCAAGCTCGGTGTAGAGTTGCACCATCTCGCCGCAAATGGCAACCTCGGAGATTTCGCCGCTGCGGTAGAGGCGATACCGTGAGTCCATCCAGTCGGCCGCATTGCGGGAGACGAGCCCGGTTTCGATGGACCAGAGCATGAACCCGTAGCCGGCGTCGCCGCTCCACAGCGTGCCGTCGCAATCGAAAACGGCGATGCGCGGCGCGAGCGTGAGCACGGCGCGATAGAAATTGCTGGGAGAGAGGCGTGCTGGCAGAGTCGAGGTCAAGCGGGCTCCTGCGTTCATGATAAAGGCTGGGCTGGAAGCATATGTGAATCGTTGTAAACCGGAGGACGCCAGATGCGGGCCGGTTTGTGGCTGATAGCAGCGATCTCATTGAACGTCGCCGTTTGGAGGCATGCTTTCAACGGCATGGACCGCAATGATAATCCCGGCGACACGATGTTAGGACCGCTGCAGAATCGTTCAGCTACACTATGCGACGGGCGGTTGCTGCTATACCCCAGGTACCTATTTCGATTCGATAGATTCGTGGGCCTGAATACCGCGAGTTCAGCCGATCCGTCGGGCGGCCGATAACATTTGCCCCCAGGAGTAGAAGAGGCTGCACGTGCTGATGTTGTCTTAGTGGATCGACTGAGTGCCTCCGGTTCGATTGGTCGGAAAGTCCAGCGCAGGAATGTGACGCGTTTGCAACCAGAAACAGCACAAACCGAACTGACGCAGACCAGCCTGTGGCAGGCGATCAAGGAAGCCGTCCGCGGGTCGCACCGCGACTTCACAACCGGCAGCCTGAACCGGGCGATCGTACTGCTCGCCATTCCGATGGTGCTTGAGATGGTGCTGGAGTCGCTTTTTGCCGTGGTGGACATCTTCTGGGTGGGGCGGCTGGGGCCGGATGCGATAGCCACCGTGGGGCTCACCGAGTCGATGCTGACGCTGATCATTGCGGTCGGACTGGGGCTAGGTATGGCGACCACTGCTATGGTGGCCCGGCGCATCGGCGAAAAAGACCCGGAGGGCGCGGCAGTAGGCGCGATGCAGGCAATCCTGCTCTCACTGGTGATCTCGGTGCTGATTGCGATCCCGTGCGTCCACTATGCGCCCCAACTGCTGCGCATTGCCGGCGGCACGCCGTCCATTGTGGCCACCGGCTCCGGTTACACACGCATTGCGCTGGGCGGCGGCGGAGTGCTCCTGCTGCTGTTTCTAAATAATGCAATCTTTCGCGGAGCAGGCGATGCCGCGGTTGCCATGCGGCTCTTGTGGGTCTCGAACATCATCAACCTAGCGCTCGATCCCTGCCTCATCTTCGGCTGGGGACCGTTTCCACGCATGGGTGTCACGGGCGCAGCGGCCGCGACCTTTACTGGCCGCAGTATCGGGGTCTTGTACCAGTTTTATCGCCTGGCGCGTGGGACAGAGCGTCTGCGCATCGGTGTGCGCCAGATGCGGCTCAATCTGCAGGTAATGGGCCGGCTCATCCGCGTGGCGTCCACCGGCATTTTGCAGTTTCTGATCGCGCAGGCAAGCTGGATCGGCCTAGTGCGCATCGTCAGTGTCTTCGGCTCGGCGGCGCTCGCGGGATACACAATTGGGATTCGGATTATCATCTTCATCCTGCTACCCTCGTGGGGACTGAGCAATGCGGCGGCCACATTAGTCGGTCAGAACCTGGGCGCGGGCCAGCCTGATCGCGCGGAGGCTTCCGTGTGGCGCACCGGCTTGTGGAACATGATCTTTCTCGGCTCAGTGGGCGTTGTTTTCTTTGTCTTCGCGCCACCCATTGTGAGCATCTTCACCAGCGATCCCGAGGTGGCGCGGATCGCGGCCAATTCGCTGCGCATCTTCAGTTGCGGCAACGTCGCGTATGCCTTCGGGATGGTCATGATGCAGGCTTTCAATGGCGCGGGCGATACGATCACGCCGACGGCGGTGAACCTGGTGGGCTTTTGGATTCTGGAACTTCCGCTGGCTTGGTGGCTGGCGCATCGGACACGGCTGGCCGAGAACGGCGTCTTCCTCTCGGTGGTGCTCGCGGAAATGTTCATGGTGGCGACCAGCATGATTCTGTTCCGGCAGGGGCGCTGGAAGCGGCAGAAGATCTAATCCCTTCGGCTACAAAGGTTATCTCTCGGAATACCTCTCACCTAATTGGCGGTAGCCCTCGACAGTTGATTCGATAATGAAAGGGTGGCGGCTCCTTCCAGCACGGCGCTTCTGCGCGAGTATCTCCTCTACCTTCGCGTAGAGAAGGGCCTGCGTCCACTGACCTGTGATGCGTACGAATGCGATCTCGAGATGTTTGCCGAGTACCTGGAAGGCACGCATGCGGTACTCGAGACGGCGCAGCAATGCGAAGTCGCCGGCTTCCTGGAACATCTTCACCGGCATCAGATCGAAGCACGCTCGATCGCGCGCAAGCTGTCGTGTCTGCGCGGATTTTATAAGTGGCTGCTGCTGGACAAGCGCATCCGGCATGATCCAACAGTGAATATCGAATCGCCCAAGGCATGGAAGGTCTTGCCCAAGGCGCTGGCAGAGAGCGAGACCGCAGAGATGCTGGATTCGGCCACACTTGCGGCGACCGGTGCGGCTGGCGACGCCGTAGCGCTGCGCGATCGCGCGATTCTGGAGTTGCTCTATGCAGGAGGTGTGCGCGTCTCGGAGCTGACGGGACTGCGCGTGGAAGACCTGCAGCTCGATTTCGGTCAGGCGCGCGTTCGCGGTAAAGGCGATAAGGAGCGCGTGGTACCCCTGGGTCGCGCTGCTGTGGAAGCGCTCGCGGAATATTTGGAACGCGGGCGGCCGATGCTGACGAAAAGTAATAGAGGAAGTGGCTTGTTTCTGTCGAGGCAGGGACGCACACTGACCCGAGGCTGGATATGGGAGCTGGTGAAGCACAGCTCGGGCGGGCGTGCCAGCCCGCACATGCTGCGGCATAGTTGCGCCACCCACATGGTGGGCCATGGGGCAGATCTGCGAACCGTGCAGACGTTGCTCGGTCATGCCGATATTGCGACCACGCAGGTGTACACGCATCTCGCTATCGACCGGCTGAAGGTGGTGCATCGTGCACATCATCCTCGTGCCAAGGCACGGCAAGGCGCGGAATGAGCACTTCCCTGGCTACATTGCAGGAAGACTATCTGGCGATGCTGCGCGGCGAGCGAGGCGCATCTGCGCATACCCTACGCGCATACCATCGCGAATTGGCACAGTTTGTCGATTACCTCACGACGATGTTCGGCGAGCGTTGTGATATCCGTCAGGTTGAGCATCTGCACATTCGCGCCTACCTTGCGGAGCTCTACGGAAAGAGGCTTTCGAAGGCATCGGCCGCGCGTGCACTGGCGGCGGTGCGCTCGTGGTTTAAATGGCTGGCCCGGATGGGCTATGTGACGCAAAACCCGGCTGCGCTGGTCGCGACCCCGAAGCTGCCCAAACATTTGCCGCGCGTGCCGACGATCGAGCAGATGAACCGGGCGCTCGACAGTAAGGCCGTCGATGACGAGGCATCGACGTGGCCAGCGCGGGACGCTGTAATCCTCGAGCTGCTGTATGGATGTGGCATCCGTAATGCGGAGCTGGTGGGGTTGGACCTGAAGCACATCCGCTGGGCGGCGGAGACGCTGCTGGTGCGCGGCAAGGGTGCGAAGGAGCGTCTGGTGCCGCTTGGTGATACGGCAGCGGCGGCAATCCGCGCGTATCTGCCGGAGCGGGTTGCGCGACTGGCTGCTGCACGCAAGCAGACCGATGCGCTGCTGGTGAGCGCTCGTGTAAAGGGGAGGGGGCGGCTGACGACTCGTTCGGTAGGCCGGATCGTAAAGCGCATGGCCATCATGCACGGAATGGCCCCGGAGACGCATCCCCATACCCTGCGCCACGCCTTTGGCACGCATATGCTGGAGGAGGGCGCAGACTTGCGTGCCATCCAGGAAATGCTCGGTCACGAGCGGCTCTCGACCACGCAGCGGTATACGCAGCTCACGGTGAAGCAGGTTGCTGAGGTGTACGATCGCACGCATCCAAGAGCGAAGTAGGTGCAACCCACATCGACTGCCGTGATGCTTCCAATCGAAGAAAAGTTGTTTGCAGCTGTTGATGTCTGACGCAACAATCCATCCAATGGATGACTTGACAGTACATAGGGGAGACACATAAAAGGGAAGCCGTGGTAGCGTTCCCAGATTTTGGGTCATGAAACGGGAACGCACTCGTTAGGAAAACTTGCAGCCCGGAGGCTCCCCTTATGTCCACCTTCCGCGCTGCGAGCAGGGCTCTCCTGTTCGCGGCACTCATCCCCACAGTTCCTTTGTTTCTTGCCGGCACAGCGATGCTTGCGCAATCGGACACCTCATCGATATCTGGCACGGTCTCGGACCCCAGCGGCGCCGTGGTTCCCAATGCGAAGGTGACGGCCACGAATGACGCCACCGGGCAGACGCGTAACGTTATTAGCAATAGCGTTGGCGCATATACGCTGACCAACATTCCAAGCGGCAGTTACACCGTTACGGTGGAGGCGCAGGGCTTCCAGACCGCGGTGCAACAGGGCACCCACGTTGACCCGAGCATCGGCGCGCAGGTGAACGTATCCCTGAAATCGGGCAACACCAGCACCACTGTGACCGTGCAGGCAAACGCGAACCGACTGCAGACGGAGTCCGCTTCCGTCGGCCAATTGGTTACGGCGCAGCAGGTGCAATCCATTCAGCTCAACGGACGCAATCCGCTGTACCTTTCACAGCTGGAGCCTGGCGTCACGCGCAACGCGCCAATGTCGTCGTTCAACTTTTCGCTGGACAACACGCTCTACGTGAATGGTTCGCGCTCGCAGGAAAACATTCTCACCTTTGACGGGGCACCCATGGTCCGCACGCGCTCGAACAACAACAGCGTAGGCGTTGCGGATGTCGACACGACCTCCCAGGTCCAGATTCTAACGACCGGCTACCAGGCGGAGTACGGACGCACCTCCGGCGGGCAGGTCCGGTTGATTCCGAAGAGCGGCACAAACGTGTTCCACGGTGCAGTGTTCGAATATCTGCGCAACTCGTTCTTCAACGCGAATACCTGGCAGCGCAACAACTCACCAGATCCGCTCATCGCCCAGCATCCTGAGGCCTTCCGCTACAACCAGTTCGGATGGAACCTGAACGGTCCGGTGTACATCCCGGGACACTTCAATGCTTCACGGCAAAAGCTGTTCTTCCTGGTGGGACAGGAGTATGTGCGATACCGGCGCTCGCCCACACAGACCGGCAAGGTGCCCACGTTGGCGATGCGCAGCGGAAACTTCGGCGAGCTGCTGGGGCCAAACATCTTCTACTCGAAGCCAGTGCAGGTCGTGAATCCAAGAACCGGTGTTGCCTACCCCAACAACGTCATCACGCCGGGCGATCTGAGCCCGAACGGACTTGCATTGCTCAACGCCTTCCCCGCTCCGAACGTAAATAACAATTCTGCCTATAACTGGCAGGAGGCGCGAGCGAATCCTCAGGACCAGCGCAAGGACACGCTTGTTGTGGACTACGTGCCGGCTGAGGCGCACCGCATACGGTTCTCTGTGCTGAGCTATCACCTGGATTACATCACTCCATTCGCGGGCAACTTCGACCGCACGCCGGAAAAATGGCATTGGCCGAATCAGGCAGCAGCGCTGCACTACACCTGGGCTATCAGTCCCTCCATGGTGAACGAAGCCAGCGTAACCGGGACGGCTGACCACATCACCATCAGCTACGACCTCTCCAGCGGGCTCTTTGATCGCAGTCGATACGGCATCAACTTCCCGTTTCTATATCCCGCTTCGGAGAAGGTGATCCCCAACAAGATTCCCACCATCAATCTTGCAAACTTCACCACACTCGATGGCGGTCCCTACCCGTCGCATTCGGGCGGTCCCGTGATCGATGTCTCCGACAACCTCACCAAGGTGATCGGCAACCACACCTTAAAAGTCGGCGGTCTCTGGGAGTACGCCGGTGAGAACAACTACGACCAGATCAGTGTCAGCAGCACGACTCCCGGTTCTACCAATAACCAGGATGGGCAATTCCGCTTTACAGACACTCGCAACGGGTTTCCGACATCGGGTGTGGCTGTTGCAAACGCGGCTCTGGGATTGTTCGACACCTACGGAGAGATTGGGACCAAGAGCTACACCCTCTTCCGCGGGAATATGTACGAGGGATTTGTCCAAGATACGTGGCGCGCAAAGCCCAACATGGTGATCGAAGCGGGCGCACGTTATAGCGTGATGCGGCCCTATTACGCACTCTGGGGCAATCAGTCGTTCTTCGATCCTGCGGCATGGAATCCCGCGAACGCGCCGGTCATTGATCCGGTGAGTGGAGTCGCTGTTGGCGGAAATCTCTACAACGGCGTGGTGATCCCAGGAACGCATTTCCCAAGTTCAGCACAAGGACACGTTCCGGCCGAAATCCTGGCCAATCCTCAGGCATCCTTCACCGGCAAGAATCCAGGTTATTCGAACACCGTCTGGACGGATATCCAGCCGCGCTTCGGCGTCACCTATCAGGTGCGGCCGAATACCGTGGTGCGCGCCGGTGCAGGGAGGTATGTGCAGCGTCTGGGCATCAGTGACCAGGTGCAACTTGGCGGCAATGCGCCGTTCCAGCCCACCACCTTCGTCTCTGGCGGCGTTGTTGACAACCCGGCGGGAACGACAGGCGGTGCGCTTCCCCGGCTCCCCTTGTCAATGACAACGCAGCCCTACAACTTCCCGAATCCGAATGCCTGGTCGTGGAACGCGGCCATCGAGCAGGATGTCCCCAGCTTTGCAACCTTCACCCTCGCCTACGTCGGGCGTAGGGGACTGCACCTCCAGCAAATGGAGCAATTAAATCAGCTGCACCCTGGAACGGTACAAGCCAATCCCGGGGTCACTACGGACGCGCTCCGCCCTTATCGTGGATTCTCCAGTATCCTGCAGATCGACAACCACGGCAGCTCGATCTATCACTCCTTGCAGGCTAACCTGAGTCGCAGGCTCAGCCACGGTCTGCTCTTTGGAGTGGCATATACATGGTCCAAGAGCATGGATTATGGTTCGGACCAAAGTTATCAGCTGCCTGACATCTACAACCCAAAGGCAAATTGGGGTCCCAGCGATTTCGATATTCGGAACACGCTGGTCGTCAATTACGTTTGGGATATCCCGTACGGCAGCAACTTCAGCAACCGCTTCGTGAAAGGCACGCTCGGCAACTGGGAGCTCTCCGGCACGACGCAGGCGCAATCGGGTGAACCGCTTACGGTCAGCACCAACGACGACTTCGCCGGCGTAGGCGCCGGTGCAGGACCCCAGCGTTGGGACATGAGCGCAACTCCGGCTAAACCGCATCAGTTCGGCGGTGCTGGACAGGCCGGCTACTGGTTCCAACCGACAGTTTTCGCACAACCGGCAGCGGGCACGGAAGCTCCTCGCGGCACACGCAACGTCATTTACAACCCGGGCTTCCAGAGCTGGAATATCGCGCTCCAGAAGGGCTTCCACGTTATTCCAGGGCATGACAATCATCTGTTGACCTTCCGCGCGGAAGCGTTCAACTTCACCAATCACCCCAACTGGGACGACGCAGACAGCAATCCGACGAGCGGCACCTTTGGAGAGGTCACAACCAAGGGCGCCACCTACGCCTCCGATCGTCAACTGCAGTTCAGCCTGCGCTACGCCTTCTAACAGGTGATCGCAGGTCTCCCTGGGGCCGTCAGGGCGCCTCCTGCCCTGGCGGCCTTACTTTTTTGCTTCTGCGCTCTGCACCCGGCACAGTGCGCACATCGCGTAAAATGAGGAGTCAGCCCAGATCGTCGAAAGGGCATAGAGGAACTCCTTGATCAGCAGTGCATTTACCAAGATTTTCGGGACGAATAACGAGCGTGTCGTCAAGCGCATGCTGCCCACCGTGGCGGCCATCGGCGAGTGGGAGTCGAAGATACAGGCGCTTTCCGACGCCGAGCTGCGCGACAAAACCACGGAGTTTAAGGGACGCTTTGCCGAGCGCGTGAAGGATGTCCCCGACACACTGGACAACAAGGAAGCCCGTAAGGGCGCCGAGACGGAAGCGCTCAGCGACCTGCTGCCTGAGGCCTTTGCCGTGGTGCGGGAGGCCGGTAAGCGCGCCGTCGGCATGCGGCACTTCGACGTGCAGTTGATCGGTGGCATGGTGCTGCACTCCGGCAAGATCGCCGAGATGAAGACCGGCGAAGGCAAAACGCTGGTCGCCACGCTTCCTGTCTACTTGAATGCGCTTGCCGGCAAGGGCGTCCACGTGGTCACGGTGAACGATTATCTGGCCAAGCGCGATGCCGAGTGGATGGGCAAGATCTACGAATTCCTGGGGCTGAAGGTCGGCGTGATCGTTCACGACCTGGACGATGCGCAGCGCCGCGAAGCCTATGCGGCGGATATCACCTACGGCACGAACAACGAGTTCGGTTTCGACTACCTGCGCGACAACATGAAATTCGAGCTCTCCGACTGCGTGCAACGCGGACACTACTTCGGAATCGTCGATGAGGTGGACTCGATCCTGATCGACGAGGCGCGAACGCCGCTGATCATCAGTGGTCCCACCGACCAGACCACAGACAAGTATGCGCGCGTGAACCGCATCATTCCGCAACTGGAAAAAGGCGAGGAGATCGAGCAGGGAGAGACGAAGATCCTGACCGGCGACTACACGGTGGACGAGAAGCACAAGACCATCAGTGTGAGCGATGAAGGCTGGGAGAAGATCGAGGGCCTGCTCGGCATCGGTAACATCGCCGACCCGGAAAACTGGGACTTCAAGCACCACGTCGAGACGGCGATCAAGGCGCACTCGCTCTATCGCAATGACGTGGAGTACGTGGTGAAGGACGGCGAGGTGATCATCATTGATACTTTCACCGGCCGCCCCATGCCAGGACGCCGGTGGTCCGACGGTCTGCACCAGGCGGTTGAAGCAAAAGAAGGTGTGAACATCCGGCGCGAGGACCAGACCCTCGCGACCATCACCTTCCAAAACTATTTCCGCATGTATCAGAAGCTGGCTGGCATGACGGGCACCGCGGAGACGGAGGCGGCGGAGTTCGACTCCACCTACAAACTCGATATCGTGGTGATTCCGACCAACAAGCCGATGCGGCGCAAAGAATATCAAGACGTGGTCTACCGCACCTCCAAGGAGAAGTACTTCGCGGCTGCGGACGAAATCAAGCGGCTGAACGAATCCAGGCAGCCGGTGCTTGTAGGCACGACGTCGATCGAGAAGAGCGAGCTGCTTTCGCAAATACTGCAGCGCAAGGGCATCAAGCATGTGGTGCTGAATGCGAAATATCACGAGCGCGAGGCGGAGATCGTAGCGCAGGCCGGACGCCTCGGGATGGTGACCATTGCGACCAACATGGCCGGTCGCGGTACCGACATTCTGCTGGGCGGCAATGCCGAATTCGTGACCAAGCAGGACCTGGTGAAGCGCGGGCAAGCGCGATCGGTCAGTGCGGCGGAGGGCGCAATTTCTCCCACAGCCGGTCCCGGCATGATGCGCTTTTACTACCAGGGTCAAGAGTTTGAGACCTCGCAGGAGAATTGGGACCGCGCATCCCAGGTACATCAGGCGAACACCGAGCGCGAGCACGAAGAAGTGCTGACAACCGGCGGCCTCTGCATTCTAGGCACGGAGCGGCACGAGTCGCGCCGCATAGATAACCAGCTTCGCGGGCGTGCCGGCCGCCAGGGCGACCCCGGAGCATCACGCTTCTATCTGTCGCTTGAAGACGACCTGATGCGCATCTTCGCGCGGGAGTGGGTCGGGCCGCTGCTGCAGAAGATGGGCATGGAAGAAGGCGTGCCGATCGAGAGCGGCATGATTACGCGGCGCATCGAGGGCGCGCAAAAGGCAGTCGAGTCGCAGAACTTTGAGGCTCGCAAACACCTGCTCGAATACGACGACGTAATGAACAAGCAGCGCGAGGCGGTGTATGGGACGCGTAAACAATTGCTTGAAGGGGTAGAGCAAAAAGAATTGATTTTGGAAGATTACGTCGCCGGTTTTATCACCAATATCTTGAACGAATTCGCTCCAGAGTCGAAGCACCCGGACCAGTGGGATGTCCCCGGCATCAAGCAGAAGCTGATGGAGCACTTCGGTTTCAACGCGGAGACTGAGGAGATCGCCTTCGAGACGCTGAATCGGCACGAGCTGGGCGACACGCTCTTCGACAAGCTCAAGGAAAAGTACGAGCTCAAGGAGCAGATCATCGGCGCGCAAGGCATGCGGTATCACGAGCGCATGATCATGCTCAGTGTTCTGGACGGTCTTTGGAAGGACCACCTTTTGAACATGGATCACTTGAAGGAGGGCATCGGGCTGCGCGGCTACGGGCAACAGGACCCGCTGGTGGCTTACAAGAAAGAGTCCTTCGACATGTTCGAGGGGATGATGGGCCGCTTCCAGGAAGACACGGTGCGATATCTCTTCCTGATGCAGATCGTCGGGCCCGATGGGCAGCCGATCACGCGTCCCGTGCAACAGACTCCACTTCAGCCGCCTGTGCGGCAGGCAGCGCCACCCATGCCGCTTCCCGCAGCGCAGCCGCTAGTAGAAGGGAATGGCCGGGGCGACCAGCCGCAGGCCCAGCATGTGCAGAGCCCCGCGCCCAAGCAGACTTGGCGGCCGATGCCGGTGGGCGAGGTGCCAACCGGTACACGCTCCCCTGAGACTCGAACTTCCATCGACGAGATGGAGCGCGACTTCGCGCGCAAGAAGAAGAAAGAACTGGAGCAGGCACGTGCCGCCGGCTCGAATGGCCATGGCGCAACGCAAGTGGAGCAGCGGCGCACGGGCGAAAAAGTCGGACGCAATGATCCTTGCCCCTGCGGATCGGGGCTGAAGTACAAGAAGTGCCACGGTAAGGACGGCAGCGAAGGCGATTAAGAGAGCAGCGCTCGATCCGACGTCTGGGGAGGCAAATCTCACCGCACCGGTGCAAGGCCGCCCCGCTGTAATTGCTGTGCAACCTCAATAGAGTGCAGATAGCGAAGAAAGGCTGCCGCGCCTTTTCGATTGGAGCCGCCCTTCAGCGCAACTGCGCCCTGCAAGATCGGCTGGTACGCGCTTTGGGGCACTGCTACGTAATGTCCCAGCGACGTCAGCGTGAGCGCCGAGGTCAGTGAGATCAGCCCGACATCCGCATTGCCCGTGCTGGCGAACTGCGCGGCTTGGGCGATGTTCTCCGCGGTCCGTAGCTTCGGTTGAACTACGGGAAGGAGCGTCAGGCTGGTGAGCGCCTGCATCGCGGCGCGGCCATAGGGTGCGTGCAGCGGGTTGGCGACCGCGACGCTGTGGATGGCGGGCGACGCGAGCGCTTGCATACTGAGCTGACCCAGACCGCTCTGATTCCGTGTCCATAACACCAGCGTGCCGCGCGCGTAGGGTTCTGCCGGAATTCCAGAGACAGCGAGGCCGTCACGCACGATTCGCTCCGGCAGCGCCATATCGGCGGAGAGAAACACATCGAAGGGCGCGCCGTTCTCAATCTGTGTAGCCAGCATGGCTGACGAGGCAAACGAGGCTTGGACGTGCTGTCCGCTCTGGCGCTCATATTCGGCAAGGAGGGAGGGAAGCAGCGGTTCGAGATCCGCCGCCGCCGCGACGCGTATCGGGGCGTGGTCTTGTGCTCGGAGAATCTCCGGGCTCTGTAGAAGCAATAACAGCAGAACCGCTGCCAAAAGCGTCTTCGATTGATGCCTGTGCGTACGCGGCCTATTGTTCTGTTTAGACACGGAGCAGCATCACTTCTGTCGATTTGATGAGCGCCGCTGCGGTTTCTCCTACTTCGAGTTGGAGCTCGCGCGCAGCATCGGCGGTGATTAGCGACGTGATGATCTGGCCACCAATCGAAAGCTTTACCTGGGCCAGCAGCCCCTCGATCTTGATCTCTACGATGCGGCCGACCAGTTGGTTCCGCCCGCTTACCGTGCGCAGCATCTGCCGCTTCGGCGTCTCCGGCCGACGTGCTTTGTGCAGCAGCCCATCCAGCTCGGCCTCGGGAATTCGATAATGCCCGCCGGGGGTCTTGATGGCCTTCAGCTTTCCCCGGTAGAGCCATTGCTTCATTGTTGGATACGAGATGCCGAGGCGAAGTGCTGCCTCGCGCGGAGAGAGTAGATTCGCCATTTGTCGGAAGTATACGATTTTTTCTAATTTGCTTCGGATATCCATCTTGGCGGTTACAGCCATCAATGAGTGTCGCCCAGGTAATATGCTGGCCGATGACTACAAAAGTACCTAAGTTTTGTTTACTTTCTGCACCTGCACCGCCTACCTTCTCACCCGTGGGCAGTTCTGGGGGAGGGCTGCTCTAGCGCCTGTGGCTCCTGTGTGAGCCATAGGCGCTTTTTGCTTTCCACACCTGGATTGCCCTGAAGCTCGGTAGAATGGAATGGGACGTGCCCCGGCGTGCGACCTTTTGCGCTTTGTCGCATCTCTTTAGCAGCACATTTGGGCGACGGTGGGTCGAGCCCGGAAAGATCTCGACGAAGCCCTTTGGGGACGCGAAAAGTGGAGCCGTTTACGGTCTTCAGATGGAGGAATGATGGCAGGTCATGGGATCACAGAAGTCAATGATGCGAGCTTCGAACAGGAGGTTCTGAAGTCCGATGAACCCGTATTGGTGGACTTCTGGGCCGCGTGGTGCGGCCCGTGTCGCGCATTGGCTCCAATCGTCGACGAGGTGGCTGCCGCCTACCAAGGCAAGCTGAAAGTCATGAAAATGGACGTAGACCGCAATGCCTCTACCCCGGCCCGCTATGGCATTCGTGGCATCCCCGCCCTGCTGCTTTTCAAGGGCGGGAAGGTCGCAGAGCAGATCGTAGGCTATGTGCCCAAGGAAACGATCGACAAGAGCGTCGCCAAGGTGCTGGCCACCACGGTGGCCTAAGGCTTTCACGCTGGAGTTCAGCGCAAAGGAAACGGCCCGGCAGGTCTGCCGGGCCGTTTCCTTTTGGGCGTTGATCAGGCGTATTTGCGGAGGATTCCCAATACCCGACCCTGGATTGCGAGTTGCTCCGCCGGAACGTAGATAGGCGCCATTTCCACGTTGGAAGGCTGCAAGCGAACTTGGTCTCCCTCGATGTAGTAGCGCTTGAGGGTGGTTTCGCTGCCCCGAACCAGGGCAACCACAATCTCCCCGGGGCGCGCCGTCTTTACCCGCTCCACCAAGACATAGTCGCCGTTCACGATGTGCTCGTCGCGCATGGAATCGCCTCGGACCTCGAGTGCAAAGACGTCTCTGTTGCCGATAATGTCACCCAGGGAAATCGATTCAGCGGCCTCTGCAGCCTCTACCGGAAAGCCTGCGGCGATCCGGCCGGCGAGCGGCAGTCGGTCCGGTTGACGGGTTTTTCTTGGGCGGCAGTATGTCTATGGAGCGGCTGCGGTTGTGCGCCCGCTCGAGCAGCCCCTTCTTCTGTAAGTTTGTGACGTGCTTATGCACGGTGGCGAGGGACTTAAGGTTCAGCCCCCGTGCGATCTCGTCGAAAGAAGGAGAATAGCCGTTCTCCTCGACAAAGTGACTGATGAAGTCGACGACCTCTTTTTGGCGGCGCGTGACAGACATGCCGACATTTTAGCGAACAAATAGCGAATCGGGCGAACAAATCTTCGCCATTGTTCAGCGGACGTTCCCAATTTGAAACCGACGACCCGGGGCGTACCAAAAGCGAAACATAGGCGAAGAAAAATCAAAACAAATATTGCCAGATAAGGTGCTTTGACGAGATGGTGTCTTTGCAAGCCGGAACTCATCCGGCGCTGAGAAGAGGAACCGACATGAGAATTCTAATTGCGGAACATGATCCTGCCCTTGGGATGTTTGTTGAGCGCTCCCTCGAAAGGGAAGGACACACCGTTACTGTTGCGGCCAATGGTGCCGCAGCTGCTACCGCTATTGCCAGCGCGGACTATGACGTCTTCCTTCTGGACCTGGATCTGCCGGGCGGATTGGGCGTGCGGGTCTTGGAAGTAGCGCGGCAGCTTGGCAATGGAATGCGCGTTCTGGTGCTGACAGCACAGGCCGCCGATCTGGAGACCCGGATTGTTTGCTTGGAAGCAGGGGCTGACGATTGCATGATGAAGCCGTTTGCCATGCGCGAGCTGAAGGCGCGCTGCCGAGTGCTGGCCCGGCGGCAGGATGGCAGCGCCATGTTGCGCTGTGGCGATCTACAACTGAACCGGTTGCAGCAGTCACTCGAATGCCGCGAGGAGCCGATTGCACTGAGCCGTCGCGAGTTCAGCTTGCTGGAATACCTGATGATGAACCGCGGCCGTTGCATATCCCGCGCGACGCTCCTGGAGCGTGTCTGGAGCTCGGGCGAAGCGGGGAATACCAACGTCGTGGACGTGTACATCAACTATCTGCGCCGGAAGCTGGGACCAAGCGCCTCCTTGATCGAAACCGTCCGAGGCCAGGGATATCGCATCGGCGGTCTCGACACCGTTCGGCCCGCGGATATCGTGCCGGACCTGCCCGCACCGCCGGCTCCTGCATTCCAGCGGTCAGCCGCGTACTAAATCCATCCCGCAAACCTTAAAAGTAAAGAAATAGAGAGGGGTCAATGGCGTCAGCGTCTGTAATGACCAAGAATGTCGCATCTGTACTGGTCGTGAGCCCGGATGCAGAGGTTCGCGCGCGGTTGCGTGCGGCGCTCACAGCGCAACGCTGGGAAGTTTACGAGGCAGATGGAGGTGCGGCTGCGTTGCTCGTGATGGAGCACACGTATCTGCAGGCCGCCTTGTTGGAGGGTGCACTGCCCGATTTGCATTTGGAGGATTTCGCGGACGAGGTCCACTCCAGTCATCCCACGGTGGACCTGATCGCGCTGGACGGGGCGCTTACGGGTCTGACCGGCGGAGCGAAAAGTTCGCGTCGGGGAGAGCTGCTTCAGGTGTTGCGCTCCATATGCGGACAGGCCGCATACGCGACCGATATAGATACAATTGGCCGACCCATCCAAGTGACATCATCTGTGAAGTCGGACCCTCCCGCGAAGCAAGAACCGCTGGATATGGTCCGCGCGGTGCGGGTGCCTGAGCTGATTGGCGACTCAGACCGAATGCTTGAAGTGAGCCGCCGCATCCGGCTAGTGAGCCGCCGCCGGACAACAGTGTTGATTCAGGGGGCGACCGGTACTGGAAAAGAGGTTGTGGCGCGCGCGCTTCATCGGATCAGCCCGCGTGTGGACCGGCCTTTCGTTGCCCTGAACTGCGCGGCCATTCCGGATGCGTTGCTCGAGGCCGAGCTCTTTGGGCATTCGCGAGGCGCGTTCACGGGCGCGGTGCAGCGGCGAACGGGACGCATTGAGGCGGCGAATGGCGGCACACTGTTTCTGGACGAGATCGGGGAGTTGCCGTTGGCGCTTCAATCCAAGCTGCTGCGTTTTTTGGAAAGCGGTGAATTGCAGAGAGTCGGCGAAAACGAGACGGTGCGCGTTGACGTGCGGGTGATCGCGGCGACGCACCAGCCACTCGCCCGCCGGGCGCAGGAGGGCAGCTTTCGCGCAGATCTCTTTTATCGCCTTTCTGTCTTCCGGATCGAGACTCCAGCGCTTGCCGATCATTCGGAAGACCTGTCTGCGTTGTCCGAGCATTTCCTGAGAACGTCAGCGACCGACGATGCTCCTAAACAGCTTAGTGAGGGGGCCGCGGCGCGGCTGGCGGCGCACGCGTGGCCCGGAAATGTGCGCGAGTTGCAGCACGTGCTGGAGCGGGCGAGCATCCTGGCCGAAGATCGACCGGTGATTGACGAAGCCGAGATCGAGTTTGACCTGCCCTGAGGCAAAAAACACAAATACCTCGATGTAGCGATGTCGGTTCTGCACAGCCATTTCTCTGAGAGAAGCGCTGCGTTTGCATTTGCCTCAACCTGGCACGGTCTGTGCTTCTGCCTTAGAGAACGCTAATCGCCAACGGCGGTGCTGTGGCATTGCAATTGCAATTAGACAGGCAAGCGCGACGCAGATGCGCCGATTCTCGCCGCACAGGTACTTGGTCATGGAAATCACAACCCCACTTTCCGATCAGCTTGCGCGCTATATGGATTTGGCTGCCGCGCAGCTGAAGACGACGGCCACCAACATGGCGAATGTCGATACCCCCGGCTTCCACACGGTCGGCTTCGACTTCGGGCGGGAGATGCGTCGCGCCCTGAGTGATGAAGGAACGGCCGTAAATTCCGCGGCGCCGCAGTTGCACGAGGTGGATGGATTGCTTGCGCGCCCGGATGGAAACAACGTTTCGATGGACCGCGAAGGGCTGGCCATGGCGGAGGCACAGTTAAAGTTCCGCACGGGCGTGGAGTTGGCGAAACGCGAATATGCACGGGTGCTGGATGCGATCCACGCCGACAGTAAGTAACCGTCAGAAAAGGACGATGACGCAGATGAATCTCTTTGGAGTGCTCGGAGTGAGCGGATCAGCCTTGAGCGCCGAACGCGTGCGCGCAGAGATTACCGCCTCGAATATGGCCAACGCGGAGACCACCCGCACGTCCGATGGAAAGCTCTTCCAGCGCCAGCATGTGATCTTTCAATCCGCGGCCGAGACCGGCAACGATGCCACGCCGCCAAGTCTGTTGGGCGGCAGCTTTGCTACAAGTTTTCAGACGCAACTGGCCAATGCGTCGTGGAATGCAGCACCGTCAGGCACGCCGGACGAGGGTGGGGTCGAGATTGCCGGCATCGTGACTGACCACAGCCAGGGATTGCGGCGCTACGATCCGGGCCATCCCGATGCCGACAAGGACGGTTACGTGACTTATCCCGATATCGACCCGCTTACCGAGATGGTCGATCTGATGGGCGCCACTCGTGCTTACGGTCTGAACGTCTCTGCCGTGCAGGCGACCAAAAGCATGATTGGAGCCTCGCTGGACATTTTGAAATAAGAGCCGAATTGCTGAAGCACTTAACGGACAAGGTATCCGAGGAACCCCATGTCGATGCTGCCCATTTCCGGCGTTATGCCGATCCAACCTTCACAGTTAAGCGGCGCTACGCCAGCGGCGCAACCGGGCGCTCCGTTTGCCGCGTTGATGCGCAATGCCATGCAGCAGATGCAGACCCTTGAATCCAAGGCCACCCAAACAGTGGACGGGTTGATGACCGGCAACGGAACAGACGTCCATACGGCAATGATCGCGACACAGAAGGCGGACTTAGCCTTTGAAATGGCGCTTGCGTTCCGCAATAAGGCGGTCGGCGCCTACCAGCAGTTGATGAGCACGCAATTCTAATTCTTCAAAAAACATTCTCATGGACACCCCCGCCAACCCGGCTCAATCGCTCGCCCTCCTCGCCCCGGTAACGCGTTCTTGGCAGCGCATCATGATGCTTCCCAAGAGAACGCGAACGGTGCTGTTCGTGGTAGGAGCGGCGGTGCTGTTCTCTGCCGGCCTCTTTGCATCGCTGGTCATGCAGCCAAGCTGGCGCGTGCTCTATGCCCACCTAGATCCGGCGGATGCGCGAGAGCTGGGGGATGAGCTGACCGCTGCGAAGGTTCCTTTCGATGTCACGCCGGATGGGACCACCTTGAAAGTCCCGGCCGATCAACTGGACAAGGCAAGGCTGGAAACCGCGGCGAAGGGCGGCCCGAAGAGCGGGCGGCTGGGATTTGAGCTCTTCGATAAGCCGAATTGGGTCGGCTCAGAGTTTGATGAGCGCGTCAACTATCAGCGGGCGCTCGAGGGCGAGTTGGAGCACACGATTGAAAGCCTAGCTTCCGTGAAGTCGGCGCACGTACACCTGGTGCTGCCGCATGAGTCGTTGTTTACGGAACGGCAGCAGGAGGCGAAGGCGTCCGTTCTGCTGAAGCTGAAACAGGGTGACCTGAGCCCGCAAGAGGTCGATGCCATACGCAATCTTGTGGCGAGCGCGGTGGATCATCTGAGTCCTGCCAACGTCACTCTGGTGGATGCCGATGGCCGCGCGCAATTGGGTGTCAGAAATCCAGAGGCGGCGGCGAACGAGGAAGAGCAGCGCCTCGCAGACCGGCTGATCGCGACGCTGGAGCCCGTCACCGGTGAAGGCAATGTGCGCGCCTCTGTGCATCTGGAGTATGACACGACCGCTTCTGACGAGACGGACGAAACATATGATCCCACCGGCACGGTCACGCTCTCGATGCAACGATCCGAGCAGCAAACCGGTGACCATTCCACCCCCGGCGGCGTACCGGGAACCGTCAGCAATGCACCGAACGCTCAGGCCCCTCTGCTTCCACCGCCTCACACGGCGCAGGGCGCAAGTATGAAGGAGGAGAGCGGCACCTACGAGGCCTCCAAGAAGACACGTCACGTAGTGGAGGGACCGGGCAAGCTGAAACGCGCTACTGTCGCAGTGTTGATCAACGATCGTGAAGCGTCTGGAGGTCGCGACGCTTCGCCTACACGGGTGCCATGGACGCCGGACCAGATGAAGCGCATCACCGAACTGGCGCAGGCCACGGTAGGCTACGACGCGTCGCGCGGCGACGTGATCTCGGTCGAGAACATTTCGTTCGGCAGCGCTCCGGATACGGGTGAGTCCTTCGCAAGTCGTGCTCTGGATACAGCACAGAGTCTGGATCTGCCCCGATATGGAGCCGCGCTGGTCGGACTTCTGGCGCTGATCCTCTTGGTGATCCGCCCGGCGACCCGCAGTTTGCGATCGGCGGCATTGCTCGCACCGGGTGGACTGGTTTCCGTAACGGATGCACTTCCGGAAGAGGCTATGCATAATTTGCCGTTGAACGAATCGCGACATCCACGCGAGGCTGTCTTCCAGCGGGTAGCCGCCAGCGTGAAGGCGGATACCGTGCAGTCCGCACGGCTGCTGCACATGTGGGTTGAAAGCGAGTAAGGACAGAGATGCCGGAAGGGATGACGACAAACGCCGCACCCGCTAATCGCGCACAGCCGACGCTCAGCGGCCGGCGGCGTGCTGCGATTCTGCTGATGGCGCTGGGCGATGACCTTGCGCGCGAGCTGCTGGAGGACCTGCCGGATCCGATGATCGAATCGATCGCGGCGGAGATCGCGTCTCTCGATCACATCGATCCGGAGCTGACCATCGGCGTGTTGGAAGATTTCGAGGCAATGCTGACGACCCAGCAGCAGACGATCCGGGGCGGTTTGGCGTCGGCCAGTCGGCTGCTTACCGGGGCGCTGGGCCGCTCTCGCGCAGACGCCGTGATGCTGCAGCTGCAGCGCACAAAAGAGGCCAACGACAGCAATCTCACGATGTTGCAGCGGGTTGATCCAACGCAACTGAGCAAGTCGCTCGAAAACGAGCATCCGCAGACGGTCGCGCTGGTGCTGGCTCACCTGGACCTGCAGCGTGGTTCACAGGTGCTGGCTGGCTTGGGCGAAGAGCAGCGCGTTGCTGCGGTGCAGCGACTCGCGGAGATGCGACACTTCTCGCCGGAGGTGGCGCAGAAGGTAGCGCGCATTCTCAATCAGCAACTACAGACGATCGGCGATACGCAGAAGCGGTCCTATTCTGGCTACAAGGCGGTGGCGGACCTTCTCAACGGACTGGAAGCAGAGGCTTCGAAGAAGGTTCTTGATCGGATCGAAGCGGAATCGCCGGAGACAGCGATCCACGTGCGCAACCTGATGTTTACCTTCGACGATCTGCTGAACGTTCCGACTGCGAGCGTGCGCGATCTGGTGGCCGGGGTTGACCGGCGGCAGCTCGCGCTGGCCATGAAGGGAACCAAAGAGGAGCTGCGCGCTCATATTTACAAGGCGATGTCGACCCGCGCGGCCGAGATGCTGCAAGAAGAAATTGAAGTGATGGGGCCGGTACGGTCGCGCGAAGTGATGCAGGCGCAGCAGAACATTCTGGCTATTGCCCGGCGCATGGAAGCCGCCGGCCAGATCATTCTCAAGCTGGAGCAGGGCGACAGCCTGATGGTATAGCGGCCGCTGCGCATAAAGGATTCAGGGAATGGATGCCGAGATTCGAAAGCTGACATATGTGACACGCCCTGGCGGAGTGAAGCCGGGAAGCGGGTTGTCGGGTGGCGCTGGAATATCGTTCGGCGAGTTGCCGCCGTTTTTGCGCCCAGGGGATGTTGCGAGGCAGCCGTCGTCGAAGGTAACAGATGTTCGATGGGAGGCCCGCCTTATCGAACTTGAGCGCGAGAGGGAAGAGGATGAGCGTCGACATCGCGAGGCGCTCGCCGCCGCGCGCGAGAAGGCTGCGGGTGAGCTTGCCGCCGCTCTGTACGAGCAGCAACAGAGGCTGTCGCGAGAGTATGCATGCTCTGTTCAGGCGGCGATCACGGACTTTCAGCAGAAGCAGGAGCAGTATTTCGCGGACGCGGAGGTCGCGGTGGTTCGGTTGGCGCTGAGCATTGCCGCTCGCGTTCTACACCGTGAGGCCCAACTGGACCCGCTGCTGCTGCGGGGGACGGTGCGAGTGGCGCTGGAAGATGCGCAGCAGAGCGCGACCCCTGTGCTAGAGGTATCTGCAACTTGGATGGAGACGTGGAGAGAGTGGTTAGCCGGGACAGAAATGCAGGTGAGGGTACAACTCCGCGGCAGGGAAGATGTGCAGCCGGGACATTGCCGGCTCGAGATCGGCGCAAGCTCGGCCGATCTGAGCGTGCGCGCTCAGCTTACAGAGATAGAGCGCGGCTTTTTCGACCTGCTGCAGAGCAGACCCTCCGTCATGGACAACGAGGCGAAGAGCGACCGATGACTCCCGCACTGGCCGAAGCACTGGATAGCTCTCTGCGGAGACACCACTCGTGGCGATGGGTCGGTCACGTGCTTGATGCGGCTGGACAAAGTGTCGAGTGCTCTGGCCCCTTGTGCAGCATTGGCGATTGTTGCGAAATTGTGGATAGTGTCGGGAAGTGCTACGCCGGTGAGGTGATCGGCTTTCGCGGCCAGCGCGTCCTGGCGATGCCGCTGGAAGGAATCGAGGGCATGCGCCACGGCGATGCCATTGTAGGTCTGGGGCGTCCGCCGGATTTTCCCGCTGGCGACCGTCTGATCGGCCGGGTGCTGGATGCCGCTGGAAACCCGTTGGACGACGCGGGGCCGCTTCACGTCCCAGACCGTGAGCCGGTGCATCGTGCACCATCGGCCGCGATGGACCGAATCCCGATTCGTCAGCCGCTCTCCACCGGAGTGCGTGCGATCGACGCGATGTTGACCGTGGGCCTGGGCCAGCGAATCGGAATCTTCGGCGGATCTGGTGTCGGCAAAAGCACGCTGATCGGCACGATGACGCGCAATACTTCTGCAGATGTTGTTGTGGTCGGACTAGTCGGCGAACGCGGGCGCGAGGTAGCCGAGTTTCTGGAAGAGGCGCTCGGCGTGGACGGCAGACGTCGGGCGGTCGTGATTGTGTCGACATCAGACCAGTCTCCACTGCTCCGCATGCGGGCGGCACTGGCCGCGACCAGCGTAGCGGAAAACTTTGCAGCCGAGGGCCGGAACGTGCTCTTGGTGCTCGATTCCCTGACGCGATTCGCAATGGCCGCACGCGATGTGGGATTGGCGGCCGGTGAGCCACCCACCGCGAAAGGCTATACGCCCTCGGTCTTTAATAAGGTGGCGAAGTTAGTGGAGCGCGCGGGACGGTTCCGCCGCGGCAGCATTACCGCGTTCTATACCGTATTGATGGAAGGCGACGATCAGCACGATCCTATCGTTGACGCAGTGCGGTCGTTTGTGGATGGCCACGTAATGCTATCCAGATCGCTGGCGTCGGAAGGATGGTATCCGCCGATCCACACGCCTGATTCGATCAGCCGGTTGATGCCCGCGGTCACGACTGCAGAACATCAACAGGCGGCCGCAGCGCTTCGTCGCGCAATGGCGATCTACGATCGCGCGTCCGATCTGATTCGCATCGGCGCATATAAGAGAGGCGCCGATGAGGAGTTGGATCGTGCCATTGCCCTGCACCCGGCGATTCGGAGCTTACTGACGCAGAATGCCGAAGAGAAGGTTTCCCTTCCGGAGGCGGTGGATACGCTACTCCGGCTGAGGCCGGCATGAGCAACAGGACCATGAAAAAGCTACTGACACTGCGCGCTATCGAAGAAGGACGGGCGGAGACGGAGCTCGCGAAGCAGCGGCAGCTCAGGCAGGCTTGCCTTGATGCGCTACACGCGTACCAGTCCAGGAAGCACGTTGCGTCGCGTGCTCTGTATCATGCGCTGGCAATGGGCGATCGTCCAGAAGCCATTTCTGCGGAAATGGCGCTGGCGTATGGCCCGCTCGAACCCCGGATTCTGCAAGGGCAGCTGGCACAACTAGAGCGTAGCGTCGGATCCGCCGCTGCAGCTTGGCAGCATTCGCGGGTCGAGCGGCGGCAAATAGAAACAGTTCTAGAGAGGGACCAGGCGAGGGACAGACGCGAAGCGCATATACGCGAGCAGAAGACGCTTGATGCGTGGTTCCTCTCTTCGGGTCCAGTTCGTCGCACTGTACATGCAGATGAGAATTCTCAAAGAGAACCAAGAAACGGTGCCAGGCACGATGGCACGGTGCGTGCAACGAGCAACGAGGAATGAAGTTGTCTTCACAACCCGCCAGCGTCTCGCTCCCGCTATCGTCAAAGGCCGCTCCAGCTGCTTTGTTCGCCAAAGATGCATTTGCCGCAACCATGCGAGACATGGTGGTGTCACCTTCTGGTCCAGTTGTCGCTGCAGTCATACAAAGTCCGGCGGGAGGGCTTCCGCAGACTGCGGCGCGGATCAGATCGATCGCGCTGCGCCAGGAGATACACGCTTCTCCGGAACAAGAACAGATCACAATAGACAAAGTTCCACTCCAGATGTCGATTGTTGCCACGTCCAATGCGGCCGCGCCGGCTCCGCCCGAGGAGATGGGACATCCGGTTGCTCTTCAACCCAGCGTGCAAGCCTCATCGCCTACTGAAGAGATTCCTGAACTGCCAGCTCCGACGCCAGCGGTCACGAATCCCATTGAGGAAGGCGTTCTCCCGCACCCTCTGCCTGCGCCACGGGAGTCTGGGCTTACGTCAAATACTCATACGCCATCAGGTGCAGCGCATAAGACGGACACGGCGAAGCGAGACTCAACAAATTCACCGACTGCCTATTGTCCTGAGACCCTGCCTGCAGCTACGACATCCACGCCGTGTCCGCTTCCTGTTTTCGTGCCGCAGCCGAACAGTCCGGATCAGGCGTCTTCAGGAAAGAACGTGCAGTCGGCGATCCATAGCCTTGATAAGGCAGGTCGCAGCCGGCACGGTGCTTCCATGTCTTGGCCCGTAATGATGACTTCAAATACTGCTTCCGATAGTCGAAGTGAGTTTTCGCAAGTGGGGCATAAAGAGGCGCCACTGGAGAAATCCGCGACCTCAATGAACTCCCAGCCGCATGGACCGATGAGTGGAACGACGATTCCCCGCACCCTCTCGAAATCCGATCAGAACATTCTTCCGGGACCAGCCGTGCAGCCAAAGGAAAGTCATGAAGCAACTGCGTTGCAGGTGGATGCTCATGCTTCGCAAGAGGCCGGAAGACCATCCTCGGCTATGACGAAGACTGTCCTCACAGCGGAGCCAGCCATTCACCCAGCTTTGGATTTGTCGCCGGGGCAAAGTCCGCCATCGGCGAATACTACTCCTGACCCGTCACCAGCCATGCACCGGCCGGAGGTACTGACCGAAATTCATGGTGCCCAGGCGAGTGCTGCCCAGGTGTTGCAAAGAATGGATACGGCTGCACCGCCCGGTGCCCTGCAGTTGCGGGCGGATGCGCGGCATCTGGATGTCGGCGTCTCCTCCGGCGTCCTGGGCTGGGTCGAGGTTCGCGCTACAGCCGGTTCCTCCGGGAGAGTCGATGCGGTGCTCCATCTTCAAAACGGTTCGTCGGCCCACATGCTGACCGCTCAATCGAAGGAAATCGCAACTTATGCGCGAGAGCATTCGATCGAGCTGGGTCAGCTTTCGGTCGATGTGGGAACCGGAGACGGTGCGCGGGGCCACTCGCGTTCGATGCAGGATGCGCCGCGAAGCGGAGACGAGGCGCTTGGCAAGAGAGCGTTAAAGATAGCGGTCAGCAACGAGGCGCCTCAGCCTGCGGAGCAGGTGTCGTTCATCAGCATTCAAGCTTGAATGGGTCTGAAAGGGAGTGATATGCAGATTCCAGGAAGTATCCCGGCGTTCCAGTCGGCGGCCAGTAATCCAACCGATACCAACGGCAGCAGCAGCGATCAGAGCGGTTCGATGATCACTGCGAACGACTTCCTCACGCTTCTGGTGACAGAGCTGAAGAACCAAGACCCAACAGCGAACACCGATCCTAACGCTTACGTCGATCAGTTGGTGCAGGTAAACAGCTTGCAGCAATTGATCCAGATCAACCAGAACACAACAGGTACAAGCAGCACGCAACCGGCCGGCTCATAGCGGCTCAGCAATCACGAACTGATACAACAGGAAGCTGCCGCCCTGCGGCCAGGAGGAACACCATGCCATCTTTTGCTACGGCTCTTACTGGGCTGGAGTCCAATAACACTGCGCTGAACACCATCGCCAATAATCTGGCGAATATGAGCACGGTCGGCTACAAGGATCAGACGGATCAGTTCAGCACTCTTTTTTATCAGCAGCTCAACAGTGGCGTGAACGGCAGTGTCCAGGTCGGTGTCGGCACACAGGTCGCCACGACTGAGACGGATTTTTCCAACGGCAGCCCTACAGCCACGACTCAGGCGACAGATATGGCGCTGCAGGGCAATGGGTTTTTCGTGATCAACGATCATGGGCAGCAGGAACTTACCCGCGCCGGAGATTTCGTCCTGAACACGACAGGGGCTTTGCAGACGACCAGCGGGGCCTCCGTGATGGGCTATCCGGCTGCGAACGGCAGCATCACCGTGGGTAGCGGAGTACAGCCGCTCGTGCTGCCTCTCGGCCAGACCATGGCCTCAAAGCAGACCGGCTCCATGAATATTCAGGCAAACCTGGACGCTTCTGCGGGAGTGACATCCAGTGTGCCGGCGCCAGTTACGCTATACGATTCGTTGGGCGCGGCGCATCAGGCGACGGTGACGTTTACGAAGACAGGTTCGAATACATGGAGTTATAACATCGCGTTACCAGCCGGCGATTCCGCGGGTAGTGCGGGCACGACCGGTACGCTAACCTTTGACGGTGCCGGCAATCTGACTAATCCTACCGGAAGCGTCGGCGGTATTTCATTCACCGGGCTGACGGACGGGGCGTCGAACATGACCTTCTCCTGGAACCTGAGCTCTCTCACACAAACCGCCTCCAGCTCGAATGTGGCCGGCGCCACGCAGGATGGATATGGCAGCGGCAGCTATCAGGACTTCAGCGTGGATGGGAACGGCGTTGTGCAAGCTAACTTTAGCAACGGCCAAAGTCAGGTCATCGGGCAGGTCGCGGTGGGGACCGTATCAAATATGCAGGGCCTGCAGGCGACTGACAATACCGCCTTTCTTGCCACTCAGGCGTCCGGTCCCGTCGTCATCGGCACGCCGGGCACAGCAGGACGAGGGGCGATTGAAGACAAAGCATTAGAGTCCTCTAACGTGGATGTCTCGACTGAGTTCTCCGCACTTATCGTGGCGCAGCGCGCCTTTGAGGCAAATTCGAAGTCGATTACTACCTTCGACCAGGCTACTCAGGAAGCTATCAACATGATTCACTAAAGCATTTCTCTTAGTACGACCTGCTTTTGCGGAGCGTCTGCGATGTGCATACGTTCCGCTGTGCCTTTTTCGGAGGCTGCCACACGGCCTACCGGTGTTTCATGACAGATCTCTAAGATCGCCATCCTAATGGATGGCATTTCGCATGCAATCTTCCCGGGCATGGAGAACACAGTCCATCCCTTCGAAGGGCTACCAGATACCGTTGCTGTCACGGATGCGCCGGTGGCACAAACGCCGATGCTGCCGGCGCCTTCTAAAGAAGCCGATGCACAGCTGAGCGAGGCCGGCTGCACGGACATCGTGCCCTCGCTGCAAAAGCAGCTTTCATCTAATGAGGAATCAGCAATACCAGGAACGCTGGTACTGCCCGAGCACCTTCGCCAGATCCCATTTCGTTTGGAACTGCGCGTGCCGTTGTCGCGCTTTACGCTTTGCGATCTGCAGCAACTCAAAACTGGCGCGCTGCTGGCGACAGAACACCTGTCAGTCAGGGACCTCGTGCTGACCGCGGCGGGTGAGCGCCTGCTTCTGGTTGAGCTTGAAGCGATCGAGCAGCAGCTTGCAGCCAGGGTCAAGCGCCTCGCCTGGCGGCACAAATGGCGGAGGAAGGCATGAAGCCCTTGCAAAGATGGCTGAACAAGCCGCGTGCTACGGTCCGCATTGACGCCGTTCCGTGGGCCGCCTGGATGAAGATGCTGCGGCGCCCATTCGGCGGCGGCAAGCCGGATCTCCGTCCCCGGATCGAGGTGCTCGACCGGCTAGCGCTTGGCGGGAAAAAGTCACTGTTGCTGATCTCGATCGAGAATCGGCGGCTCCTGATAGCTGTGGGAGAGGACGCTACACCTTCTATCGTCCACTTTAAAGGCGAACGCCGCGCATCACCGAACCTTTTGGTTCGCGGAAAAAGCGCTGCATCACGTGCGCGGGGCCGGGCACGCGGATGATCGCTTCCCTTGCATTCTTTCTGGCCGAGCCGGCATCCTTGCCCTCCCTGCATACGCTCAACGCAATCAGGGACAACAATTCCGTTCCCTGGACGATTGTCGGAATCCTTACGCTGCTCACGCTGCTTCCGGCGATTGTTCTCTCCATCACGCCCATGGTGCGGCTGTTGGTGGTGTTTCACTTTCTCCGCCAAGCGCTTGGAACGCAGACAGCGCCAAGCAATCAGACCTTGATGGGGCTTGGCCTGATGATGACCTGGTTCCTGATGCAGCCCGTGATGATAGCGGTGAACCAGCAGGCAATTCAGCCGTTTCAACAAGGGCAAATATCAGGCTGGCAGGCGATCGAGCGCGGCGCGCAGCCTGTGAAAGAGTTCATGCTGCACTATGCGCGCGAAAAGGACCTTGCTCTCTTCGTCAATGCCGGAGCGATCCCGAGACCGAAGACGCCAATCGATCTGCCGATGCGCGTCGTGGTTCCGGCCTACATGCTGTCGGAACTCAAATCTGGGTTTCAGATCGGCGCGATTCTCTTTCTACCCTTCCTGCTTGTGGACCTGGTGGTGGCTTCCGTTACGACCTCCATCGGCATGCTGCAACTGCCGCCGGTGACCATTTCAACTCCTCTTAAGATCCTGCTCTTTGTCATGGTCGATGGCTGGAACGTCTTGGCCGGGTCGCTGCTGAAGAGCTTTTCCTGAATAGGCAAGACAAGGAGAAAACATGACTCCAGATCAAGTTGCCGAGCTGATGCGGAGCACACTGCGCGAGGCGCTGCTGCTGAGCGCGCCCATTCTGGTGGTTGCAGGCGTCTCCAGTTTGCTCATCAGCCTGGTCCAGACCCTGACGGCAATCCAAGACCAAACGCTCTCGACAGTGCCACGTCTGCTAATCGTTTCCGCTGTCTTGCTGGCCGGAATGCCCTGGTTTCTCCATCGTCTGGTCTGGTTCGCCGCCTCTATCCTCGGCGACCTTCAGCGCTTTGCGAACTAATGTATGACAGCCCTCCTCTCGAACGACACAGCTGGATGGGAGCGCTTCCTGACGGCAGGACTACTCGTATGTATCCGCGTCAGCGGCCTGTTCGTCTTCGCTCCCATCTTCTCTTCGCAGGCGTTGCCGGCGAAGGTGAAGAGCGCACTCCTCATTGTGCTGACGGTAGTGCTGGCTCCAGTAGCCGCGAGTCTCCCAGGGGCGCATGTGGAAGTCGGACTTCGAAGCGTGCTGGGCGAACTCGGAGTCGCCGCTCTTCTCGGGTTGTCCCTCGCCATGCTGAGCGAGCTGGCATCGCTCGCCGGGCAACTCCTGGGGATGCAGTTCAGCTTTTCGCTCGTCAATCTGCTCGATCCCAACAGCGAAGTGCAGACACCGCTGCTAGCGCAGATGCTTAGCCTGCTCCAGATTACGGTGCTGCTGGCTGCTGGTCTTCATCGGACGATCCTCGCGGCGCTGCTTCACACATTTGTTGTCGTGCCGCTGGGCTCCGGCCTTGCACCGCGGGAGGTCGGACTTCCGCTGGTTGGCATGATGAGCGGCGTATTCCTCGCAGCGCTCCAGCTTGCTGCCCCGGTGATAGCTGCAACTCTGCTCGTGGAGATCGGCGTTACGTTGATGTCGCGTGTTTCTCCGCAACTGCCGGTACTGGCGCTTACAGTGCCGGCGAAGACAGTTCTCGGATACGTAGTGCTCATCGGGTCGCTTGCGCTGTGGCCTGCCTTTTTCGAAGCGCGCTTCGACGGCTTGCTGAACACCGCCCAGGGGCTGCTGCATGGGCTTGCGTTACACGCTTCCTAAACCGCGCGGGAAGGAGAGACTCAAATGAGCGGCGAGCGTACCGAAAAAGCCAGCCCAAGGCGGCGGCAGAAAGCGGAGCAGGAGGGTGACCGTCCTCGCAGCCGGGAACTGCTCTCCGCCGCAGCCTTGCTCGCAGGAAGCCTCACGCTGGGCTGGGCCGCGCGGACTTGGCTTCCGGTCTGGAAGGGGATCTACCAGGATGCCCTCGCGGTCATGTGCACACCAAATCTGTCGGCAGCTGCGCTGAGCCTGTCGATGCGCAACTTACTGGTTTCCGGCGCTGCGCCGTGCCTACTTGTCATGCTGGCTGCAGCGGGCGCGAGCGTGGGCGTCGCTATGGTGCAGAATCGGGGTTTGCGGTTGCAGCCGGATGGGATCGCACCGAAGTGGTCGCGGCTCAGCCCCGCGCAGAACGCGAAACACCTCTTCACCACGCGAGCCCTGGTCCGCCTCGGCAAATCGCTGATCCCAGTGCTGCTGCTGGCCATGCAGCTGGTTCATTTCATCACTGCGCTTTCGGCGATGCCGGTATTCAGCCTCGCGCGCCTGCCGCTGGTCTTTGGCAACGCGTATCAGCTGCTGGTTAACACGGCATGGATCATGCTTGCCTGGTCCCTGGTGGACTACGTCATCGAATGGCGTCAGTGGGAAAGCCGCTTGAAGATGAGCAAGCAGGAAATGCGCGAGGAGTTCAAGGAGACGGAAGGGAACCCGCAGATGAAGGGACGCATCCGGTCCCTGCAGCGGCAGATGCGCCGCCGCATGTTGCGTGCCGACGTGAAAAAAGCAAGCGTTGTGATTACCAATCCTACGCACTATGCCGTGGCTCTCTCCTTCGACATGACCACGATGGAAGCGCCCAAGGTGCTGGCGAAAGGTCGCGATCTGGTGGCTGCGCAGATCAGGGAAGAGGCTCGCTGGGCCGGCGTGCCGCTGGTCGAAAACCCTCCGCTTGCGCGCTCGCTCTACCGTGCTGTCGAGCCGGGCCAGAGCATCCCAGCGGAGTTGTACGCCGCTGTGGCCGCGATCCTGGCATACCTTTTTCGCCAGGAAGCGGAAGAACGCATCCGCCGCGAACACGAGCAGCAGCGCAGAAATGCGGCACGAGCCACCGGCCCCATCCACTCCGATCCACGGCGCTCTTCTGCCGGCGTTGCCTTCGGATCTGCCCCCGATAAGGAGATACCATGAGTTCTTCCGCAGTTTCGACCGCCCCTGCCGCGAACCAGGCGAGCAGCGCCAAAGAAAGTATTTCCGCCAAGCCGGATTGGAAGCATTGGCTGAGCAGTATGCGTCAGCTTGCACTTCCCTGTGGAGCGATCAGCATCGTCTTCGTCATGCTGATCCCGTTGCCATCCCTGGTTCTGGATCTGCTGCTTGGCCTCTCGATCGCGGCCGCCGTGCTGGTATTTCTATCGGCCGTACAGGTGCGTAAGGCGGTCGATATGTCTGTCTTTCCGACTGTTCTGCTATTGCTCACGCTGTTCAGGCTTTCACTGAACATTGCGTCGAGCCGCCGAATCCTGCTGCACGGGAGTGAAGGAACGGCGGCGGCCGGCAGTGTGATCGAGTCGTTTGGCCAATTTGTGGTCGGCGGGAATTACGTTGTCGGGTTTGTGCTATTCCTCGCCCTTATCGCAATTCAGTTTCTGGTGGTTAGCCACGGGGCCGTGCGTACCGCCGAAGTCACCGCGCGTTTTACGCTGGATGCGCTCCCGGGAAAGCAGATGGCCATCGATGCGGATCTGAACGCCGGCCTTATCGATGAAGTGGCGGCCCGGAGACGTCGAGAGGCCGTGGCACGGGAGGCGGAGTTCTACGGCGCAATGGACGGCGCGGCCCGCTTCAATCAGCGCGACTCCATGGCAACAATCCTGATTACCGCAATCAATATCGTCGCTGGTCTGCTGATCGGTACGCTGCAGCAAGGAGTAGCGCTGGGCGACGCTCTGAAGACCTATACCACGCTCACGGTCGGCGATGGACTGGTCACAATGATTCCGTCGCTGCTCGTCTCGGTCGCCGGGGGCATGGTGCTCACGCGGGCATCTTCCGCGGGTGCGCTCGGTTCCGAGATAGGTTCCCAATTGCTGGGCCGTCCGGCAACGCTCTATATGTCGGGCGGAGTTCTCGGTGTGATGGCGCTAGTGCCTGGACTGCCCAAGCTGCCGTTTCTTTTCGTTTCTGCAACGTTGCTGCTCATCGGAAGAAACATTGCGCGCCGACCTGCGGTAGAGGGGGCTGAAGGCGCGGCCGATACCGCGAAGAAGGATGATGCGAAGGTACAAGGCGAAAATCTGGCCGGGCTGCTGCGCATGGATGAGCTGTCGCTCGAGATCGGCTTTCAATTGATTCCGTTGGTCGATGAGAAGCAGGGCGGCCAAATGCTGTCGCGTATCCGGACTCTGCGGCGGCATCTGGCAACCGACCTCGGCTTCATCGTGCCGCCGGTGCATATTGCGGACAATCTGCGTTTGAAACCGCGTGAGTATGTCATTTCGCTCCGCGGCGTCGAGGTCGGACGCTGGCAGACGGAGGGCAATCAGTTGTTGGCGGTGTCCGCGGATCCGCAGGCGCGTGCGCTGCCGGGAAAAGAGACGCGGGAACCCGCGTTCGGAGTGAGCGCGCGCTGGATTGCGCCCGCATTGGAAGAGCAGGCACTTGCAGCCGGCTACTCTGTTGTCGACGCGACTACGGTCATCACCATGCATTTGTCGGAGCTCGTCCGACGTCATGCTCAGGAACTCCTGAGCCGGGCAGAGACGAAGCGTCTCATCGAGACGCTGAACGACTCCCATCCCAAGCTGGTCGAGGAACTGATTCCGAAGGTGATGACTCTGGGCGAAGTGCAGCGTGTCCTGCAACAGCTCCTGCGCGAACAGGTATCAATTCGCGATCTGGGCACCATTCTTGAGGTCCTGGTAGAGGCCGCGCCCACAAACAAGTCCCTGCCCTACCTAGTGGAGTTGTGCCGCCAGACAATGGGACGCCGGCTCGTCCAGCCGCATCTGGACGCCGACGGAGCGCTTCCGGTGCTGCTGCTCGACCCGGCCATCGACGAGGAGCTGCAGTCCTGTTTTGGAGAAGGCGGCAGGACGATCGGCGACAGGAGCGCGCTGACGGTCCCGGTCATCCGGCGTATGACTGATTCTTTGAAAAAGCTAACTGGAGGTGCAAGCGCAACGGCATGGCCCGTGCTTCTGTGTCAGAGTCCGGCGCGATATCACATTCGGCGCTGGCTGGAACCAGCAGTCCCTCGCGTGACGGTGTTGGCGCCGAGTGAAGTACCGGCCGACGTACGGGTGCGGTCGCTCGGAACGGTTCGCTGAGCCGGCACTGCAAGCGCGTGGAACGGCACTACAGGAGCAGCTATGCGACAGAGAATGTTCACAGGTGAGAACCGCAACCAACTGCAAGCCACTCTATATCCTCTAATGGTAACGCCGACTCCGGCCATATCGGAGGCTACATATGACCAGCCAGCGCCTTTTGAAAAGGCCACTGCCGCAGAGGTGTATCCCTCGGCCATGTCAGATGAAGCGCTGCGGGAGCACCTTCCTATGGTGCGCTTCCTTGCCCTTCGCATTCGTGAGCGGCTGCCCCAGCAGGTTGAGATGGAAGACCTGATCAGCGCCGGAATGGTCGGGCTCATGGACGCGATGCAGAAGTTTGATCCGAAAAAGAAGGTGCAGTTCCGCACGTATGCGCAGTTCCGCGTGCGCGGTGCCATGCTGGACAGTCTGCGCGCGCTGGATTGGGGGCCACGCGATTTGCGCAGGAAAGCTCGCGCAGTTGAAGAAGCTATTCGATCTCTGAGCGCAACGCTGGGCAACGCTCCGACGGAGAGCGAGGTGGCGAAGAAGCTGGGGCTGGATCTGCAGGGGTATCAACAGCTGCTCGGCGATCTCTCCGGTCTCGAATTGAGCAGCCTGAACGAGACCCCTGCTGACGATGGAGGTGTGGAGGCGCTGGCCCTTCTTCCGACAGGGCCGGAGGATGATCCCTTCCTCCAGTGCCAGAGTAGCGAAATGCGCCGGCTGCTGGCGGAATCAATCGCCGTGCTGCCGGAACGCGAACGTATGGTCCTGACGCTCTACTACTACGAAGAGCTGACGATGCGTGAGGTGGGCGCGACCCTAGGGGTGGTGGAATCGCGTGTTTCGCAGATGCACTCATCGGCGATGGCGAGGCTTCGGGCGACGCTGGGTGCCCCAGTTGGAAGACGAGCGGGGCGAGCATAGCGCGAATGCAGGAAGCGGATTAGCGAAGAGGATGCAATGACGGACGCGAGAGAAATGGGCGGATTGCTGGATATTGAGCTGGAAGCCAACATACGATTTGGTTCGCGTGAAATGTCGCTGGCTGAGCTGCTGGAGGTGGGTCCAGGTGCTGTGATCCCGCTGGACCGGCAAGTCACGGATCCCGTGGACTTGATCATTGGCGAAAAGGTGGTTGCTCGGGGCGAGGTTGTGCTCATACAGGGCAAATTCGGGCTACGCGTCACCGAGGTTCTCTCGGGGTGACGCAACTATTGGCCGCGATGAAGATAGAGAGCACGGAAGATGCTGGATTGGCCCGCTGGACGGAGCTATGCGGCAGTCGGGAGTGTGAAACGGGATGGCTGCTTGCTCTTTCGCAACCGATCGCTCCCGCGCTTTGAAGGGAAGCGGGCATGCAGCGCTCGCTGCATGGAGCAAATCGTCGCAGATGCTGTCTGCCGTCAGATAGACAGTTGGGAGCCGGTTGCCGCGGCACGCTTATTGCGCATGCAGCTGGGCCCAATCCTGCTCAGCCGCGGATGGATTACACATCAGGAGCTCCGGGAAGCGTTGGCGGCACAGCGCAGCGCCGGCGCTGGCCGGATCGGTGAGTGGCTGGGCCGACCGCATGGTATTTCAGAAGCAACGATTGCAAAGGCGATGGCTATCCAGTGGAACTGCGCAGCTCTGTGCTCAGGAACGATCATTCCAGCCTTTCTCGGCCGTCGATACGGCCTGGCGCTTCTTCGTCAAAGGCAGGACGATGTCTTTTACCTCGCAGGCAAATACCATGCCGAACATGGCGCCTCGCGTGCCGTGGCGCACGTGCGGGGCGCACCTGTTCAGGCCGCATTTCTCGAAGACAGCGCGTGAAACTCTGCAGCACCGGATGGCGCCGAGTCCGTGGAATCGTACTCGGGATGCGATGGTATTGCAGCCTGCATTGCTGAGCTGGTCGAACGATCGCGTCCAACGATCGCTCGGTTGGTGCGGATAAATGATCACCTCTGGCTGCGAATGTGGCTCGGATGGCGGGAACGCACTACTCAGATCGAGGATGCTGTCTTTCCCTTACGTACAACGGAAGAGTCCCGGGGAACGGGCGCATTCCTTAGAGTGCACTAAGGATAAAGGTCGGCTGATACCTCAAGAGTGGCCCCCTCTGTGCATGAACTCCAGCGGGAGGGCTGGTAATGGATAGCGGCTACTACGCAGCCTATTCGGCATTGCTCGCGCGGACGGAAGCAATGGACGCCGCATCAAGCAATCTGGCCAACGCCAACACAAACGGCTACCGCGCCCAGCGAGAATACTTCCGCGATGCGGTGGCCGGTGAAGGCGCAGCGGACTCGCAGTTGAACGCCGCGGTCAATCGCTATGGAGTGCTTGGCGGCGACCAGGTGGACCTCGGCCAGGGTGCGCTGGTGAAGACCGGGAATTCCACCGATGTTGCTATCCAAGGGGAAGGCTTCTTCGCGGTGAAGACTTCCAATGGGGAGAGATACACGAGGGACGGATCGTTTCAGCGTACCGCGAACGGAACCCTGGTGGATAGTGCTGGCGACCCCGTTCTCGACACGATGCATAAGCCGATCGTGATGCCCGGCGGCACGATTGCCTTCGGCACCGACGGGGCAGTTTCTGTCGATGGAGGAGTGGTCGCGCAACTGGGGGTTTTCGCCATGCCCGCCACCCAGATGATTGCCGAAGGCGCCAATATGTATCGCGCAAACGACGCCAGCACGGTGAAGCCAAGCCAGCAGTATTCGGTCGCACAAGGAGAGCTCGAAGGTTCCAATCAGGACATCGTGAGCGGGAGTCTTCAGTTGATGCTGATCCAGCGGCAGGCGGAGATGATGCAGAAGGCGCTCTCCGCATTTCATAACGACTTCGACCGCGCTGCGAGTGAGGATCTGCCAAAGGTCTAAGCAGCCTGCGCGGTACCGGAATACCGGAGGACACGAATGATACGAGCACTCTATACAGCAGCGAGCGGCATGAGCGCTCAGCAGCTCAATCTGGATACGATCGCGAATAACCTCGCGAACTCATCGACTGCTGGATTTCGCCAGACGCGCTTGCAGTTCCAGGACATGCTGTACCAGAACATGGTGACACCCGGCGCGGCGCAGAGCGCGCAAACAGTCTCGGCGGGGTTACAGATTGGCCTGGGCACGAAATCTGCCGCGACCGAAGTGATCATGACACAAGGCGATCTAAATCAGACCAACAATCCGCTCGACCTTGCGATTGAAGGCTCCGGGTTCTTCCAGGTGCAGCTTCCTGACGGGACCACTGCATACACTCGCGCCGGCAGCTTCCATCTGAACAACCAGGGAACTATGGTGACTGCAGCGGGCGACCTGCTGCAGCCGGCAATCACGATTCCGCCGAATGCCACCGCCGTTACCATCACGCAGTACGGCCAGGTCAACGCGACGCTGCCGGGACAACAGAACCCGCAACAGCTCGGTCAGTTGCAGTTGGCGACGTTCGCCAATCCGGGCGGACTTGAAGCCATCGGAGGCAATCTCTTTCGGTCCACGCTTTCCTCTGGCGACCCGGTCACGGACAACCCGGGCGGCACGCAAGGACTCGGGCAGGTACAGCAGGGTTATCTGGAAGGCTCAAACGTCGATGTGGTCAGCGAGTTTGTCCAGATGGTGCTGGCGCAGCGGGCGTACGAGAGCAATTCCAAGGTCATCAAAGCCGCCGACGATATGTACTCGCAAGTGAACAATATGTCGAGGTAACCGCGGAGAAATGATGCCCCCTTTGCGAAATATCTTTGTCAGTATCGTCATAGCCTTTGTCATGCTCAGCACGGCCAGCGCAAAGGTCGCGCACGATGTGCCCGTGCCAGATTCGACCACTGGATTCTATTGGCAGCGCATCATCGACCCGGGAAACCCGGCTGCTCCACCCCGGCTCATTCCTGTACAGGATTTCGCGGTGCCATTTGGCATTCGAGGAAAAGCTCGACGGCCGGTTGCATGTGTGCAAGCAGGCGAGCGCCTCCTGCTTCATGAGATTCGTATCGGTTCTTCCACTGTGTCGCTAGTGGCTACAGCACTTCAAAGCGGGGCCTGTGGAAATCGCATACGCGCACGTATTGAGATAACTGGCGCTTTTATTGAGATTACCGTGCTCGGACACGGAATGGGAGCCCTCGGCAGAAAGGAAGATGAATGGCGCTGAAGGTTTCGCAATCGATACTCCACGCCGGCCTTACCTTCGGATTGATAATCGCGGCGCCCTGCATTGCACATGCAGCCGCACCCAATGCGAAGAAGAGCAACGCGATCCAGGGTGCGACCGATCGTGCGCTTTCCGATTACATCGCCCGGGTACGCCAGCAAAGCGACGCCGAGCCGCATGCCATGGGATCGATCTGGAGCGAGGATGGCGCCTTCACCCGCCTCACATCCGATGTTCGTGCCATGCACCAACACGATCTGATTTCCATCGTCGTTGTGGAGGCGCTCTCTGCCTCGACTGACGGAACGGTCAAGAACTCTCGCAGCTCCAGCGCAAGCTCGCAGGTGGCCTCATTGTTTGCGAAGTTATCGGCCAGCAATAACCTGCAGAATCTGCTCTCGCAAAGTTCCGCCAGTGCGCTTAATGCGCAGGGGCAGAGCGTCACTAATTCGACGCTGAATACGACGGTGGGCGGACAGGTGGTGAGCGTCCTGCCAAACGGCGTCCTGGTCATCGAAGCCGAGCGGCAGGTTGCCTTCAATCAACAGACGCAAATGATCCGGCTGCGCGGCTTGGTGCGCCCCAGCGATGTGAATGCAAATAACCAGGTGCTCTCCACCGCGGTGACCGATCTTGAACTGGAAGTAGTTGGAAAGGGAATCATCAATGACTACACATACCGCCAGAATCCGCTGGTCCGGTTCTTGGAGCATCTGCTCGTTTTCTAATCCGATTTCGCCTGGTTTGCTGAAGCCTGCACGCATTCCATGGATCGGGGTAATGCTCGGTCTCTGCCTCTGCGGTCCGGTTCGGATGCGGGCCGATTCAGCAGCGCATCGAGTCCGGATCAAAGACGTTGCAACCATCGAAGGCATACGCGAAAACCAGCTCGTTGGCTACGGCATCGTCGTCGGCCTGAGTGGCACGGGAGATAGTCAGCAGACGGTCTTTCCCGTGCAGACGCTAATTTCCACTCTGCAGCGCATGGGCGTCAATGTGCCCACCACCGGCAGCTCCAGCACCCTTCGCGTACAGAATATGGCGGCGGTATTCATTGCGGCTACGCTGCCTCCATTTTCCGAGCCGGGCACCAAGCTGGACGTCACGGTCTCTTCGGCCGGTGATGCGCGCAGTCTAAACGGCGGTCTCCTCTTGATGACGCCGCTTTACGGACCGGATGGGCGCATCTACGCCCAGGCCCAAGGCCCGGTAGTACTGGGAGGCTATGCGGCCGCGGCTAACGGCAACGCAAAGGTGGTCAATCACCCAACGACTGGACGGATCCCTGGCGGGGCGATGGTGGAACGCGGGGTGACACTCGAACTATCTCGTTTGCCATCGCTCTCGATATTGTTGAATGACGCCGACTTCCGGACCGCCGAGCGTATGGCCGACGCTATCAACACTGCGCTGCAGCGCCCGGTGGCGCACGCGGCAGACAGCCGTCGCGTGGATTTGCATCCTAAGGCAGGCGAGGATTTGCCGGCGCTGTTGGCGCGGGTCGAAGCGGTCGAGATTGAGACCTTCCCGCGAGCGAAGGTCGTTGTTAATGAGCGCACCGGGACTGTAGTGATCGGTGGAGACGTTCGTCTGCAACCAGTTTCCATTCTGCACGGCGGTCTGGTTGTGAATGTCGTGAGCGATTTCGCCGTCTCTCAGCCTGGGCCTCTCAGCAACGGTACGACTCAGACGGTGCAGCAGACCCGGGTGGAGGCGCAGGACAGGCCTGTGAACCAGATTGTGCTGAAGCGCGGCGCCACGGTGGATGACCTGGTGCAGGAGCTGCAGACGATCGGCGCAAGTGCGCGCGACGTCATCTCGATCCTGCAGGCCATGAAAGAGGCCGGTGCGCTCGAAGCCGAACTGGAGGTGCTCTGATGCATTTGGCGAAAGTAGCAATGCAGGAATTGATATCGCAGAATTCGGCGGCAGCAAAGGATCCTAGGCTCGAGCGCTCGGCGCATGAATTCGAAGCCAGCCTGATGGCGGAGCTCTTGAAGCCGTTGCAGCAGACGGACGGCCCTACCGGAGAAAAGGGCGACGACGGTGGCGCGGGAAGCGAAGGCGCGTTAGGGGACTTTGCTTCGGAAGCGCTCGCGCGGGCCATCTCGGAAGGCGGCGGCTTCGGCATTGCCGACCAGATACTCCGCCAGCTCAACGGCGTCTCCCCCGGCAAGGCCAAAAAGGGCGCTACAGTTCCCGTTTCCAACGGTCTCAAGGTTTCTGGGAAGTAGCCGATATAGTCTGCAGGGAGGCCCGTCCATGGACATACGCGATCGCTCCACCTACACATCGAGTCTGGAGAGTCTCGGTATCGAAGGGACGGCTCGGTCACGAACCGATAGTGCATCCGCGTCTTTAGTCACCCATACGCCAGCAGCGACGGATTCGAGCGAGCTTAGTCCTGCGGCGCAAGCGATGTCACAAGCGATGCAGATGCCGGACATCCGCCAGGAGCGCGTCACGAGCCTGCAACAGCAGATCGCCACCGGTAATTATCACGTCGCTGTTCAGGACGTAGCAGACGCAATGCTGCGCACTTCGCCGGATAAAGGCCACGTGGATGATAGGCGATGAAATAGAGACCTCGTGGTGTCTTCCGGCGGGCGACATCGAGCGGTTGCTGGACCGCGTCATCGATGGACTCGCAAAGATGGATGCGGACGTTCTTGCGCAGCTCGCATCCCATTGCCGAGACTGGGAAGGGAAAAGGCGTTGGCCCACTCTCTCCACTGGCGCACAAGCGCGTCTCTCGTGGAAGCTGCTGTTGCTCGATCGTCTGCTTTGCCAGACGCGCCTCAACCTGAACGTACTTGGGCTGGAGCCAAGACGATATAGCCCGGCAGAGAGCTATCGAACGTTTGTAGGGAGTTGAACGATATGGCGTCGCTCAATCAGGCGTGGAACATTGCAACCGGTGCTCTGGCCGCTGATCAGGCAGCGATTTCGGTGGTTGCGGGCAACATATCGAACGCGAATACACCCGGCTATACAACCGAGACTGTGCAATGGGGATCAGACACCGTCACCGTTAGGGGTCACTCACAGGCGGCCGGCGTTTCGATCACAGGTGTTACCTCGCAACGCGATCGCGTGCTGAACCAGCGCATCAATCAGCAGGCACAGGAACAGTCCAATACCGCCGCCCGGCTCGCAGCCCTGAACGATCTGCAGTCCGTTTTCGCAGGAGCGATTACAGCGACTGGGAGCGGAGGCAGCAGCGGAGTCGCCGATATTGGACAGCAACTGACGGCGTTTTTCCAAAGCTTCTCTTCGCTCGCCGCAGACCCATCGAGCACCAGCTTACGAAGCGGAGTGCTCTCGGCAGCACAGAGCTTAGCCGCAACTTTCAACCAAGTTTCCGGAAGTCTGGATCAGCAGCGGTCGGGACTTGACGCGACGGTGGCTTCGGCAGCCACGCAAGTCAATGCGCTAACAAAAGACATTGCAGATTTGAATGCAAAGATCAGTACTGGCATCCCGAACGCGGATGCCGGCACGCTCGAAGATCAGCGACAGTACGACATCCAGCAGTTATCGCAGCTCGTGGGCATCCATCAGATAACGAACGACGGGAATAGCCTCACCGTTACGACCACCTCCGGCGCGGTACTGGTGGCGGGCGGTCAGAGTGTCGATCTTCAGACGCAAAGTTCCGGCGGCGTCACTCATCTCCTGCTTGGCGGCATGGACCAGACACCCGCCCTCACGGGCACCGGTGGCCAGATTGGCGGCGCGCTCGAGGCGCGGGACTCCGACATTCCAGCAGCTCTCGGATCGATCGATCAGCTTGCCTGGAGTGTCGGGAATGCAGTAAACGGACAGCAGGCAAGCGGTACAGACGCCAATGGAGCTATAGGGACAGCAATATTCGCTCTGGGCGGGAGTATTGCCGGCGCTGCAGGCTCGATCTCGGTCGTCCTCACGGATTCGAATGGCGTGGCGGCATCGGCGTCAGGAGCCGGCGCCCTGGACGGATCGAATGCTGCGGCGATGTCGACATTGGCCGCGGCCAAAATTGCAGGTGGCCAGACGGCGAGCGCATCCTATGCAGGACTGGTCGGCCAGATCGGTGCGAACGCCAGCCAAGCCACGACTGCACAGGCATCGCAGAGTGCGTCTCTCACCCAATTGCAGTCACAACAAAACGCTCTTTCTTCCGTAGACATGAACGATCAGGCGGCGCTGCTGCAGACCTATGAGCAGTCCTACCAGGCGGCTGCGAAGGTGTTCACGATTTTGAATTCAGTGATCTCAAGTGCAATCAATTTGGGCGTTGAGACCGCAGTATCTGTGTAGACCCACTTGGGAAGAGCGCATGAACGTCAGTCCAAACTACCTCGAGCAGCTCACGGCCGCACTCTCGCGGAACACGGCGCAACAGCAGGCCCTTGCTAGTCAGATATCGAGCGGCATACGCCTGACGGGAATCGGTGACGGACCAGTCGCAGCAGCACAAAACGTCCAGATCTCCGCCCAGATTGCCGCCGATAGCACGTTCACGCAAACAGCGGCTACGACCACCGCACGCATGCAGGTTATTGATTCCACGCTTGGGTCGGTGGTCGATCAGATCAATCAGGCAATCTCGGTTGCGACCGCTGGCAACAACGGCACCAGCAACGCGAGCGATCGGACCAGCGTTGCGGCCGAGCTCAGCAGCATACGCGATGAAATTCTTGGCTTGGCAAATACAAGTTACAGCGGTACATATCTCTTCTCTGGAAGTCAGAACCGCAGCGCGCCGTTTGCGCTGGATACCCCGACAAGCCCGACCAGCGTGACGTATTCCGGTGACAGCCTGGTGAACTATGTAAACACGCCCGGAGGCCAGTCGATTGCCACGAACCTGCCGGGCGACCAGATATTCACCGCTGCCAGCGGCGATCTGCTCGGCACGCTGAATGCGTTGATTCAGGGCTTTTCCATCGGGGATACGAGTACGACTCTCGCCTTGACATCGCAGCTAGGCACAGCGTTGTCACAGGTGAGCACGCAGCGCGCTTCGCTCGACGGAGCAATGAACCGGCTTCAGTCTGCCTCTTCATATGCTTCGCGGGAGCAGACACAATTAGTGGCGAACCAGACCAATCTGCTGCAGGCCGATCTTCCTACGCTCGCGACACAGCTCTCGGCGAACACTACGCAGCAGTCGGCACTGGAGTCGGTGATTGTCACCATCGAGAAGCAGGGAACTCTGTTCGATCGCATGTAAATTCCGAGATGACTGTGTCGGATGTGTCATCTGGCCATCAGGGTCATGCATCTATACTGATGCCGGAGTTCAATGTCAATGCGAGGCGCGATCCGGTTCCTTTGGAGTGCAACACGTGGGCATCGCTTGCGCCCTTGGCGGAGCGATTATCTTCGCTGGCGTATTGAGACGTATTCCGGCCGCGAGGCGAACACGATCGGTACCAGAGAGTTTTTGGAGTTCCTCTGGCAGGAAAAGAGGCGTCTACTTCGATTTCTGCGCTGGACTGGCCATCTCGGTCCGCGACGTTAGTTTCAGCGCCGCAGTTTTCGGGCCTCAAACCAAAAACGACAAGAGCCAGAGCGGTCTGAAAGCCGCCTGATCGCCAATTCCGATCCGGATACGCAGTTTCTGCATCTATAGAGCCAAACTACCAAGGCTCCGCCGCGCTGTTTTGCCGTATCCTTGCGCCCCGGCGATTACACCCTGCAGGAGTGAAACGAATCCATGCCAGCAGCGGCAGCAGCAGTTCCCATGACAGCGTGGAAGCCGAAAACGAACCCGTGGGTGATTGCTGCGACCGTGGCGGTGGCGGCATTCATGGAGGTGCTCGACACCTCCATTGCGAACGTCGCGCTCCCGTACATCGCAGGCGGTCTTGGTGCCAGCCGCGATGAAAGTACGTGGGTCCTGACAACTTATCTCGTCGCCAACGCCGTTGTGCTCCCCATGGGCGGCTGGGCCTCCAGCGTGATCGGCCGCAAAAACTTTTTCATGTTGTGCCTGATCATTTTTACCGGCGCGTCGTTCTTGTGCGGTCTCGCGCCCTCCCTGGGGCTCCTCCTGCTCTTTCGCGTCATTCAAGGAGCCGGAGGCGGAGGATTGCAGCCGATGGCGCAGGCCATCATGGCGGACTCATTTGAGCCAAGCAAACGCGGGCTCGCGTTTTCGCTCTACGGCCTGGTAGCTGTGCTCGCGCCATCTATTGGGCCGACCGTTGGCGGCTGGCTGACGGATAACTACACATGGCACTGGATTTTCTACATCAACATTCCGATCGGCATTGCAGCTCTGTTTCTGGTGCAAATGGTCGTCGAGGACCCGCCGTATCTCAAGCCGGACCGCAAGAACTTCTGGCGCATCGACTACATCGGTGTGATTCTGCTCGTCATCTCGATGGGATCGCTCGAGATATTCATGGACAAAGGCGAGGAGTGGGACTGGTTCGGCTCCCACTGGATCAAGTTTTACGCCATCACCTTCGTAGTGTCTTTTTGCGCGCTCATCTGGTGGGAGCTGCGGGGATCAAAGCGTCCGCTGATGGAGATGCGCCTTTATAAGTACAAGAATTTTGCGGTCTGCTCTTTCCTGATGCTGATGACCGGCGGCATCCTGAATGCCGCCACTGTATTGCAGCCGCAATTTACGCAGCAATTGCTCGGGTACACTGCGACGATCGCTGGCCTAGCGCTCTCCTGGGGTGGGCTGATGCTGATCGTGGTGATGCCGATGGCGGGCATCGCGGTTTCCCGCTTTCCGGCGCGCAACATAATTGTCTTCGGATTCACCTTGTTCGTCCTAGGCTATGGATATTCGGCCATGCGGGTGAATCTGGGAATTAGCTTCGGCTTCGCGTCGTGGCTGCGCATCGTTCAGGTAGCGGCGATCCCGTTTGTCTTCATCTCTGTCACGACGGCGGCCTATTTCGGCATCCCACGCGAGTTGAACAACCAGGTGGCCGGGCTCATCAACTTCGCCCGCAACATCGGCGGGTCGATCTTGATTTCGCTCACCAACGCGTTCGTCACGGAGAGCACCGCGTTCCACCAGGCAAACTTCCTGCATTCCGTGAATTCCGGCAACGCTGTCTACCAGCAGCGTCTGCAGGCCACGGCCAACGCTCTCTCTTCTCATCTCGGTCCGGCGAATTCCCAAGCCGGGGCTGTCGCTCAGATTTATAAAGCCATGCAGGCCCAGACAGCGGCACAGGCCTATGTGGATGTGTACTATGCCCTTGCCGCAGCCTCCGCCATAATGGTGCTGCTGTCGTTTCTGCTCCACAAAAACAATCCCCGTGCGAGCGGTACGAGCGAGATCGCGGTCCATTAGCAGACGTCCATCTGTCCTCCGGAAAGCACTCTATGTTACTCTTGTGTCAGACACTTAGAGAGTGGATTTGATCGAGAGCATAGAGAGGTTAGCGTGCTGGCAACAGAAAAAAAGACAGAGGTGATCTCCCGTTTCCGGACCCATGACTCGGATACCGGGAGCCCTGAGGTACAGATCGCGATTCTGAGCGAGCGGATTGGCGAACTGACAGAGCATTTCAAGATGCACAAGAAGGACCACGCATCCCGGCGTGGCCTGTTGATGCTGGTGAGCAAGCGTCGTCGCCTTCTGAATTACCTGAAGACCAACGACTCGGTTCGCTACCGCGACGTAATTGGCAAGCTCGGCATTCGTAAGTAAAGCCCGTACAAGCCTTTGCCTTTCTACCGCACGCTTCCAGTGACAGCGACGTGGACTTCCGGCCACGGTCTTTCAATACCAGTGCCGCACGTCGCTTTCCGCACGCTTCCACTCGCCGCCACGGCTGAGAGGAGATCGCGTGTGCAGAATAATCCGCATCGAAATTTTTCGATGGGTGCTGCGTGCCTTCCTGCCCGGAGTAAAACCATCTCCTGCGCTGCACAGAAAATGAGGATCCCATGAAACAAGAAGTTTCCGTAGAGCTTGCCGGCGGCAAGCGACTGAATTTTGAAACCGGCCGCATGGCCAAACAGGCGCCCGGCGCCGCGCTGGTCTCTCAGGGTGACAGTGTCGTGTTGGTCACCGCAGTCTCTTCAGCAGACCCTCGGGAGGGCATTGATTTTTTCCCGCTTACCGTTGATTACCGTGAGTACACATACGCGGGCGGCCGCATTCCCGGCGGGTTCATCAAGCGGGAGGGGCGGCCCAGCGAGAAAGAGATTCTGACCTCACGGCAGATCGACCGTCCGATCCGGCCGCTGTTTCCCGAAAATTTTCGCAACGAGACCCAAGTCATCGCATTCGTGCTCTCGGCCGATAAGGAAAACGATCCTGACGTTATTGCCATCAATGGCGCCGGTGCCGCGCTCGCGCTGTCGGACATCCCATTCGGCGGCCCGGTTGGCGCCGTGCGCGTGGGGCGCGTCAACGATCAGTTCATCATCAATCCCACTTACGCAGAGCGGCATGAGAGCACGCTGAACATCATGGTCGTCGGCACTAAGGACGGCATTGTGATGGTGGAAAGCGGCGCGAAGGAAGTCAGCGAAGAGATCGTGGTCGACGCCATCGACTTCGGACATGGCGAGGTCAAAAAAATCATCGCAGCGATTGAGGAGCTTGTAGCCAAAGCCGGCAAGCCCAAGCGCGTCGTCGCGGAGATTGAAATCGATCACGCGTATGCGGCGGAGCTTGAGTCGAAGATCGGCGCTCGTTTGAGAGATGCGCTGGATACAAAGACGCACCCTAAAGCCGCGAGTTACGCGATGGTGAAGGCGATCAAGGACGAGCTGGCGAAGGAGTTGCCGGCCGATCAGCCTGATGCGAAGAAGAAGCTCAGCAAATATTACGAAGCATTGCGCGAGCGCATCTTCCGGGAGCAGGTCCTGCAGCAACGGGTACGCCCGGATCGCCGCGCATTTGACGAGATTCGTCAAATCACGATCGAAACCAGCGTACTGCCCCGCACTCATGGTTCCGCGCTCTTTACCCGCGGCGAAACACAGGCACTCGTCACCATAACACTCGGTACTACAGACGATCAGCAGCGTTTGGAGACCTACGAAGGCGAGCAGAAGAAGCGGCTGATGCTGCATTACAACTTCCCGCCGTTTTCGGTGGGCGAAACCGGCCGTATGACTGGTGTCGGCCGCCGCGAAGTGGGACACGGTGCTCTCGCCGAACGAGCTATCTCTGGGGTACTGCCCTCGGCCGAAGACTCTCCATACACCTTCCGCATCGTTTCCGACATTCTGGAGTCCAATGGCTCCTCTTCGATGGCCAGCGTTTGCGGTGCAAGCCTTGCGCTGATGGACGCAGGCGTCACACTTAAGGGATCGGTCGCCGGCATCGCGATGGGTCTGGTAAAGGAAGGCGAGCAGTACGCCATCCTGACCGACATAGCCGGCGCGGAAGACCACTACGGCGATATGGACTTCAAAGTAGCCGGTACCCGCAAGGGCATCACGGCCATGCAGATGGATATCAAGATTCCCGGCATCACCGGGCAGATCATGCGCGAAGCTATGGAGCAGGCGCGGCACGGCCGACTCTTTCTGCTGGACAAGATGGATGCAGAGCTGCAGGGTGCTCGCGAGACGCGGTCCAAGTTCGCACCGCGCATCCACACGCTGCAGATTCCTACCGACAAGATCCGCGACCTGATCGGGCCGGGCGGCAAGGTGATCCGCGGCATCATCGAAGCTACGGGCGTGAAGATCGATGTCGATGACACAGGCCGTGTGAATGTGGCATCGAGCGACGAGGTCGGTCTGAACAAGGCGCTCGGGATGATCACCGATCTGACGGCTGTGCCCGAAATAGGAAAGACCTACCTCGGCAAGGTCGTCCGGCTGGCAGAGTTTGGCGCGTTCATCGAACTCTTCCCGGGTACGGACGGGCTGCTACACATCAGTGAGATCGCCGAGCATCGCGTCAAGGATGTCAAAGACGAACTCCGCGAAGGCGATCAGGTGATGGTGAAGGTTCTCGGTATCGAGGGCAATCGCATCAAGCTCTCCCGCAAGGCACTTCTCAAGGAGCAGAGGCAGAAGCTTGGCCTGCCTGATCCTGGTAGTGAAGGAGGGGAACCGGCGGCGCCTCGTTCCCCTCGTCCGCCTCGTCAGGAGCGTTCTGAGCAGCAGCCCGCCGATCGTCAGCCTTCCTCCAACGCCAGCACCATCATGATCGAGGGCGGCGAGGATTTCGAAGAGTCTGATGAGCCGATTGACGAGGAGAACGAGCCCAATTTCAATCGAGCCGACGACGCGCCGGCTCCTGCAGGCTCCGCGCAGAACGGAGGCGCAGCCGCTGATGCCAATCGCCGCCGTCGCAGGCGCGGACGTGGTGGTCGCGGCGGAAGCCAAGGCGGCGGTGGCGGTCGCCGGTAACTGATAAAGGAAAAGGCTACGCGGTCTGCGTAGCCTTTCTTGTCTATGCGCTATTTGCCTCTAGCCGTGTTTGCGGGGCTCTCTTTGCTCTGGGGGTCTGAGTGGCTGCTGACGGCGTCACTTCCCACGCAGCCTCGCCTTCATGCGCTCGCAATCGAATACGGAATCGCCGCAGTTTGCCTGTTGCCCTGGGCTGTCCGCCAACGTTTCTGGCACAAGAGGCTGCGGAGTGCTGTCACTGTCGTTATTGCCGGAATAGGCCTCCTAAGTCTTCCCCAGATACTGATATGCGTGGCGGGGAGGGCGCTCTCACCTGCCATTTCGCTTCTCGCTTTGGCGCTCGTTCCAGTGTTTTTGGCGATCAGTGGCCGGCTGAGTATCTCGCTTGCTGTCTGTGGTTTCGCGGGCGTCGTGTTCCTGACCGATAGCAGCCTCAATATCTCAGCTATTCAGTTGCGATGGCTGCCGTTGCCTTTGGCCGCAGCGGCCGTCCTTGCGTGGTCTCTGATCGCTGCTGAAAAACAGAGGAACCTTATGTTCGTTCCCGAGACGCTTTTCATTCAGTGTGTCGCGTCAGCAATCCTGCTATTTATCGTCTCGCCAATGTTAGAGCATGAAACGATAACGTGGTCGGCAATGGCGGCGATGGGCCTTTTGGTCCAGGCCGCTTTGACTGTCGTTTGCGGGTACCTGCTCTTCTACTGGTTGCTGGGTAAGCGCGGTGCTGGATTCGCTAGCATGCTCCAATGGACACAGCCGCTGATTGTCATTGGGGAATCCGCAGTCCTCATGCATTTTCGCCTATTATGGTCTGATCTCGCCGGAGCGGTTCTCATCGTGATCGCCGTCGCGATTGCATTCTCAAATCGGGAAGGCGACGGGGGAGTATTCTTTGAGATTACTCAAGCCTGAGCACCTGCAATCAGCAATCCGCATCTCACATTCTCTGGAGTACACTGCTGGCGTGGCTGCGTCCATGTACATCGTCGTTGAGGGTGAGGATCCCGGATTCGACATCTTTGTGAACGGTCGTGCCCTGGCCAGGAACGAAGATGCGCTGGAAAAGCTGGCGCATCGCCTGGGCGTGCGGCCGATCCTCGATTTCTTCTCTGCCGATGAAAACTCCATGGCTCTCCTGCTCGAAGAAGGAGCGGGCGATCCGGAGTGGGCGAAGACCCTGCCGCCTCCCCAGTGGTTTGCTGCTGAGGATGGACTTATCACTGTTTGCACGCTGATCGATTTCCTCCGTGAGCATCCGCTTGCGCTCGGCAACGAGACCCAGGAGGTCCTGAAGGAAATCGAAGAATTCGAGCGGGTCTTACGCAAGACGGCGCAGCATCACCTCCGCTGGCAATTGGCCGTCAGTTGGCGCTGAGAAGCCGGACCCTGATCCGATCCTGACTCAGTTCTTCCAAATTCCAAGCACCCTCCGCAGCAGTATCAACTCCCCCACGTGATAGCTGGTGTGGTCCGCCGCCAGCAGCACCTCGCGCAGCAATGTCTCGGCATTCTTACCCCACGGAATCGCTGCGTACAGGTTGCTGTCGGGAGAGTGGACCAGCGCCTCAAAGCTCTTCATGTCGGCCTGAATCGCCTTCAGGGTTGCGTTCCAGGACTCGTCCGCCCCTGGTGCCGCATCCTTCGGCCAGTACCGGGCAGGCCATTCTAGTTCCACATATTCGGAATTGGTGACAAATTCCAGTAGATCGTGAAGCGTGATGCGTATATGTTCCAGCAACTGCCATGCCGAATAAGGACTGCCCGCCGGCCGTTCGCTGATGCGGTTCGGGGGGAAATCCGCGACGGCCTCGGAAAGGTTTGCATGTGCCTGGCCGCCCCTTAGGAGGGCGACTAACTGTTCTCTCAATTTTGAATCGTCGTTTCTTGCCATGTCTGTCTGCCTCATTCCGGCTTCGGTGTTCTATCAAATAGATGCGCTTGAGGCAGGCAGGAGTCAGCGGGGTTCAGTTGGCGGGAGAAAGCAGGCTGCGAGGCGAGAGTGCCGCATCGGGTCCTTCACCGTCCACGCCAAGCCGGAAGTAGCGCGATGCCTCCAGGCAGAGTAGAACGTAGGCCGCGTACTCGTAACGCGGCTGCACCATCGGGTTAATGGCCGTCATAAGCAGGTAAAGCGCCAGCAGATAGACAGGCGGATGCTCTAGACGGAGCTTGCGACTCAAGAACATTCCAATCAGCAGCGTCGTCAGAAAGAAGGTATGCATTTGCAGGAAGATCTGATCGCGCCAGTTAGTGAAGTCCTCAGTGAAATAAATGTGTAGAAAATATCCCGGGGAAATGAAATGTCCCATGCAATTCATCAATATCTTAGGAACAGCGACCAGAGGAAATCCAAAATTTGCCTGGATATTGTCAAGGGTAAGAATGGTGTGACCGCCCTCTGCTTGCGCTAGCAGCGCGGCAAAGACGAATGGTGCGATCCGATAGATGAGCCCGTAACCAATCGTAAATCCCAGAACCGCGGTGGCTACACCCCACCGCGGGCGCCCGCGCAGGGGAGAAATCCTCGATTCGAAGGCGATGTACATCAGCATGACCAGGACTTGTTGCCATCGCGCAAAAAGCGATAGGACCAGAGCAAGACTCAGCCACCATAGGCGGAATCGCTTTGCATATGCATACCGAGTGAACACGACGATTCCGGCAAGCGCAAATATTTCTTTGTTCAGCGTGACCAATGATGCAAGCAGAAAGGGGTTAATCATCATCAGAAGTAGAAACGTCGTCCGATCAAACCGTGGCATGCTCCGGAGAAGGCTCAGGCAGAACACAAAGAGAAGACAGTTGAAAAGAGCTACATTGAAGTCTGTACGGAGGACTCTCGCCTGGATCACAGGGCCGAATAAATTTCCGTATAGATGTGAGGAAGTGCTGGAATCGGAACCGTTCGCCTCTGAGAAGTTCGAGGTACGCAGGCCGCTCGCGGTCCAATACGAGCCGGAATCCGCTGCGATAATCGGCATCACCTGAAAACTGGCAACGGGAGCGATAGCTTCAAAAAAGAGAAAGTACGAAATGATCAAATATACGACGAATACGCCGAGCACCACCCAGACGCGTACCGGGCGAGGAGCAAAGATACCGGGCGGTGCAATGGGCGGCAGAGGCGACATCCGTGGTTGAGACGATTGTATCGCCACAAGCGAACCTGTTCCGCTATGCAGAAGGCTTGCTCGCGAAGATGTTCCCCAGTCTTCGGATCTCTGCGCCGACTCCTCGCAGCTTCTCCTCGATACGTTCGTATCCACGATCGATGTGGTATACGCGGTCGAGGATCGTTTCTCCTTCGGCGACCATCGCGGCAAGCACGAGGGAGGCAGAAGCGCGCAGGTCTGAACACATCACTGCAGCCGAGGAAAGCGGCGTTTTGCCGCGTACGGTGGCGGTGCGCCCGTCCACTTTGATGTTCGCTCCCATGCGCGCCAGCTCCTGTACGTGCATAAACCTGTTCTCGAAGATGTTCTCGACCACAACGGAACTCCCGTCGGCCTGCGTAGCCAGAGCCATGTACTGCGCCTGCATATCGGTGGGGAAGCCGGGATATTCCTCGGTCGAGATGTCCGCACTCCGCAGGGTTCCTTCGCTGCGCACACGAATCGAGTCGCCTTCGACATCCACGCGCACGCCGCATTCCTGCAACTTGGCAATCACGGAGCTCAGGTGCGCCGGATTGCACTGCATCACGCGCAAGTCGCCACCGGTAATCGCTCCTGCCACCAGGAAGGTTCCCGCCTCGATGCGATCAGGATTGATGCGATGGCGCGTTCCATGCAGAGTCTCGACACCGCGCACACGGATCACGCTCGTTCCGGCGCCTTCGATCTTCGCGCCCATGGAGGCGAGCATCGCTGCGAGATCGGTGACTTCCGGCTCGCGCGCACAATTTTCCATCACAGTTTCGCCATCGGCCAGCACCGCTGCCATTAGCAGGTCTTCCGTTCCGGTGACCGTGATTTTGTCGAAGAGTATGTGTGCGCCCTTAAGCCGCTCTGTTCGCGCTTCCAGGTAGCCGTGCTCCTGCGTGATGGTGGCACCCATCGCCTCCAGCCCTTTGATATGCAAATCGATGGGACGGCCGCCGATAGCGCAGCCACCGGGCATGGCCACGCGCGCGAGTCCGGTGCGGGCGATGAGCGGCCCTAGGACAAGGGAGGACGCGCGCATGGTCTTGACGATCTCGTATTTCGCGACAGGATCCGAGAGCACGCGGCAGCAGATGGACGTGCGATGCTGCGCACGGCCATATCCAAGTTCCACCTCGGCACCCATGGAGACCAGCAACTTGCGCTCTGTTTCGATATCCCGTACCTGCGGAACGTTCTCGAGGACGACCTCATCCTCGGTGAGGATGGCGGCAGCCATGCAGGGAAGGGCGGAGTTCTTGGCGCCGGAGACGCGGATCGAACCGAGCAGCGGATTGCCGCCGCGAATGACGAACTTTTCCATGAATTCTGCGGACTCCTGATGATCCGGGACGCTTACCATGTCCTGTCCCCTCAGTGTACGGATGGCAACGCATGCGTCAAACGCTCTCCGCTCTGGAATCAACAGAAGTTGTAGACAATGTATCGACTCGTTCAACAGGCGTCGGCACGTCTCCGGAGTGCAGGCGGCCCTCCACCGCTCCCGGCTGAAGAAGCGAAGGTGTGTGATAGCCGTGATCGCCAGATGCCTTCCCATGGCCGCGAACAGCGACTCATTCGCAGCAGTTGCCAGATCGCGAGCCCCTCCACATAGCGTTTGTAGATAGAAAAAGCCGCGGCGAATAGCACCGTATCTTGGATTTTCGGGCCGATTGCGCGAAGGCCGTGTGCTGCCTCCACGGCGTCACGCATCACATACTTGCCACCCTGCTGCGCGTGGCCAGCGATCAACATTAGCGCTTTCAGTCTGGGTGAGATCCCCGCACGTTGCAGATCGGCCCTCACCGCTCCCGGATGAGGGCTGTAAACGAACGAAGGATCGGAAGCTTACAGCTCGAGGACGGTGTCCTCGATGGCGAGTCGCACGTTGCCGTCTGCCTTCGCCAAGCGGCGAACAGCTTCCGGCTTGTCCACACCCGCCTTCAGCATGACAAGAGCGACGGGAACGCTCTTCCCTGCCGATTTGATGGTCTGGACGGCGGTCTCGCGATCGATATTGCAGGCGCGCATCAGCACGCCGATACCACGCTCCACCAGTTTGGCGTTGTGCATGTGCACATTCACCATCATGTTCTCGTAGACGTAGCCTAGCCGCGTCATGGCGCCAGTTGTGATCATGTTGGTGATCATCTTCTGCGCCGTGGCCGCCTTCATACGGGTAGAGCCGGAGATCACTTCCGGGCCGACTTCGGCGACGATTGCAATTTCGGCAGCCCCTGCAAGCGCAGAATTCTGATTGCAAGTGATGGCCGCCGTATGCGCACCGCGGCTGCGCGCGTACTCGACCGCGCCCACAACGTAAGGCGTTCGGCCGGAAGCTGAGAGTCCGATTACGACATCTTTGCGCGTCGGACGGCGACGTGCGATATCACGCTGACCGAGCTCGGGCGAATCTTCGTTTACCTCCACGGCGGAGGCAACCGCTTTGGGACCACCCGCAACGATGTACTGCACGGACTGCGGCGAGGTGGAGTATGCAGGCGGGCACTCCGAGGCATCGAGTGCGGCGATGCGGCCGCTCGATCCGGCGGCGACATAAATCAGCCGGCCGCCGTCGCGCAGCGCCCGCGCTACGGCGTCGATGACCAACGCGATCTCCGGCAACGCTTTCTTCACCGCGCCAGCGATTTTGCTGTCCTCGTGATTGATGATCCGCGCGATCTCGAGAGCGGATTTTGTGTCGAAGCCGTGCGATGCGGAGTTGACGCTTTCAGTCGTCAGTTCGTGCAGATCGCGTTCAGTTGGGGTCTGAAGTGCCCCGTCCTCAACGGTGGTGCTCATACGAGTTGCGGGGGTCAAAGTAGCCATAGTGGTCGGAAAAGCCCTTAGAGTTATTTTACCGCTCCTGTCAAACAGCAACTCAGGAAAATACGGGGATCGGGGTTACTGGAATCGTGACCTATGTGCCTGATCGACGAGCATTCGATCAAGTTTTCTGATCGAGAATTAGCTCTCGCCGCAGAGCGTCATGGAAGCGCGGGCGCAGTTCGCGAATGGCTTGATTCGAGCGATCCGGCCAAGTGCGGTTTGTCAGCAGTGTTACCGCTATGCCTGCCTGCAGATCGATCCACATTGAGCTGCCAGTGAATCCGAGATGTCCGATGGATCGCCGCGCGAAAAGTCTCCCAGCGGAAGACGGGGCAGACGGGGTGTCCCAGCCGAGCGCTCGCGATGTACCGAGGGGCTCCTCTGATCGCTTTGCGAAGAGCGCTACGGTTTCGGTTGAGAACAGTTGCACGCCAGACAGTGTGGCGCCTCCGGCCAGCATGCAAGTTGCAACGCGCAGCGGATCCACTGCGTTTGAAAACAGACCTGCATGTCCGGCGACGCCGTCCATCACGGAAGCGTTTTCATCCTGAACCTCACCTTGGATGATCCGGTGCCGGAAGCTGCGGTCGTCTTCGGTAGGTGGAATCGAAGCGCGCATCTCCTGATTCGGACAGTACCGCGTCGTGCTCATGCCGAGAGCCTCGAATATCTCGCGCCGGCAATAGGAATCCAGTCGCTCGCCCGTAAGCTTCTCGACCAAGTGGCCCAGAAGAATGAATCCGATATCCGAATACTCGGCACGTGTCCCCGGATCGGCCGTCAGCGGCTGCCGAAGGCACGCCTCAATCATCGTGCTACGGCTGTCTGCCGATTCGAAAAGACGCACGTAGCCGGGCAGGCCAGACGAGTGATCCAGCAGCATTCGCAGCGTGACGCGCCAGCGGCGTGTGTCGCTTGGATTACCGACTGTAAATTCCGGCAACCATTCCGCGACCGGCAGATCGAGCGCGAGCTGCTGGCGGTCGTGAAGCTGCATGACCGCCACTGTGGTTGCGAGCACCTTGGTTAGGCTGGCAAGATCAAAGATAGTTTCAGGCTCGACGCGGGTCGAATCCGGTTCATACGTGAAACGCCCCACGGCCTGTACCGCAGGCTCTCGCTCGTCCGGCGAGAGAACGGCAAAGGCGCAGCCTGGGAAGACACGGTCGCGAACCGCCTGCTCGAGCATAGCCGTTGTCTCTGGGAAGCGATGTTTAGGGGATGAAATCAAGAGGAACTCTGCTCGGAAGATTGTCTTTCCTAACGATGTTGCCACATCGCACTGTCGCCGGAGATCAACGCCTCTATCCATCATGGTTCGGGTGCGTCTATAAAAAGGGTAGGTACCAGACTCATGAAGCCGACCAACGCCGCTGCTTGGTTGATGTGCAGCACATTCTTCGTGGTACCGTGTGTGTTTGCGACACAGCAGGCGCCCGATTCACCAGTATCGCCAAAACACGCAGACGCTGCGGTGGCCCCCGGTCTGGCTGCGGCCGAGAACGCTCTGAACGGAAAGACCTACACGGTCCCTGCCGGAACGAAAGTGCTGTTGTCTTTGAAGAGCGGAGTCAACACCAAAACCGCTCGCCCCGGCGACGGCGTCTACCTGGTCTCGACGTTCCCAGTCATCGTCGGCTCCCACGTGCTCATCCCGTCCGGCGTGTACGTCCAAGGCCTCATCGACAAGGTGGAGCGCCCGGGCCGCATCAAAGGACGTGCCAAGCTGCTGATGCACTTCACCACGATGATCTTCCCCAACGGCCAAGTCGTCGCCATTCCCGGTACCGTGGACAACCTGCCCGGATCGGGTGGGCCGTCGGTCAAGGGCGACGAGGGCACTATTGAACAGGCCGGCAGCAAGGGTAAGGATGCCGGCAATGTGGCGAAGGGCGGCATGATCGGCGCAACCGGAGGTGTGATCGGCGGGGCCGCCAGCGGACATCCGGGCATTGGAGCCCTGGGGGGCGGCCTTGCGGGGGTGGCAGGAGGCGTCATCTACACACTGTTGACACGCGGCGATGAGATCGTGATCCCGGAGGGTACCAGCCTGGAGATGGTCATGCAGCGGCCGCTGGAGCTTGCGGCGTCCCAGCTGGATGGAATAAATGACGTGGGCGGAAATCCGCAGTACATTCCTAGTGGAGGGCAGCCGCAGCCGCTCTCCAAGCCTGCACACATTGTCTGCCCGCCCGGCAGTCTCGGTTGCAACTGATGGACACACGGGAAAACCATTCGCTGGGGCCGCACCCGCTCGACATTCTTAAACGGCGCAGCCGCCGCCGGGCTGTCGCAATCTGGGCGCGTGACATTCTCATCTCGCTCGCGGTGGCATTCTTCGTCATCACGTTTCTTTATCAGCCGGTGCGCGTCGAGGGCACCAGCATGTTGCCGCGGCTGCACGACCAGGACCGCATCTTCATCAATAAGTTCGTCTATCACTTTGAGGACATCAGCCGCGGCGACGTCGTTGTCTTCTATTACCCACAGGACCCCTCAAAGAGCTACATCAAGCGGGTGATCGCTCTCCCCGGCGACCATCTCGAAATTGAGGAGGGTCGCGTTTATGTAAATGGCGTCCGCATTCCGGAGCCGTATGTGCCGCAGCGTTTTCGCGACGTCCGATCGGCCCCGCCGATCGTGCTGCCGCCGCATTCGTACTATGTGATGGGTGATCATCGCTCCATCTCCAGCGACAGCCGCGACTTCGGCCCGGTGGAGCGCAGCTTCATCTACGGGAAAGCGGCATTCGTCTATTGGCCAACCGAAAAAATGCATGTCGTCGAGTAGCTCGACACACCCGTTTCGTATTTTCAGACGATCGCGGTCTTGCAGTAAATCCGTGTGCTTAATGGATCAACAGCGCCTCTGAAGGGTGTTGTCCAACAATGCCGCTGTTAGAACTCGCACGTAAGTGCCGGCCGCCTCCGACGGCGAGTCGGGAAACCTGCTAACATCGATTGAATCCACCCTATGGAGCGGCGATGCAGGCCATTCTTGCGCTCGAAGACGGGCGCATCTTCCGCGGTGAGAGCCACGGCGCGGGCGGTGATCGCGCAGGCGAAGTTGTTTTCAACACATCACTGACGGGTTATCAGGAAATCTTCACGGATCCTTCCTATACGGGCCAGATCGTCGTCCTGACGAACCCGCAGATCGGCAATTACGGCACCAACGCCGCCGATGCCGAGGCACAAAGGCCGTATATCGAGGGTCTGGTCACGCGGGAGTTTTCTCCTGTCAGTTCCAATTGGCGCTCGGAACAGGTTGCCGACGAGTATCTGGAACGCTATGGCGTGCCTGTGATCTCGGAGATCGACACCCGCGCCCTGGTGCGGCATCTGCGGACCCATGGCGCCATGCGCGGCGTCATCTCAACCGAGCTTTCGGGCACGGACGCGCTCATTGCCAAAGCCAAAGCTCTGCCGAAAATGGATGGCACCGACTTGGCGAGCGTCGTCTCAACGAAAGACAGCTATGAGTGGGATCGGGATCACGCCGGCAATGCAATTCCGGGATTGTTGGCGGATGTGCCGGAAGAAAAACTTCACGTCGTAGCTTATGATTATGGAATCAAGCGCAACATTCTGCGCATGTTGACACGTGAGGCTTGTCGTGTAACAGTCGTGCCCGCGCGGACCTCTGCGGAGGACGTGCTCTCTCTCAAGCCGGACGGTATATTTCTGTCGAACGGTCCCGGCGATCCTGAGCCGCTCCACTACGCACACGAAAACATCCGGCAGCTGGTCGGGAAGAAGCCGATTTTCGGCATCTGTCTCGGTCATCAACTGATCGGTCTCGCGCTGGGCGGCAAGAGCTACAAGCTGAAGTTCGGTCACCATGGGGGCAATCATCCCGTGCAGCAGACAGGCACGGGCAGAATCGAAATTACTGCGCATAACCACAACTTCGCAGTCGATCCTGATTCCCTCAAGCAGAGCGAGGTCGATCTGACCCACATCGACCTGAACGACAACACGCTGGAGGGTTTGCGTCACCGTTCGCTGCCGCTCTTCAGTGTGCAGTACCACCCGGAGGCGAGCCCCGGACCGCACGATTCCCATTACCTATTCCGCGATTTCCGCAAGATGATGGAAGAGTCGAAGCGGTGAACGCACGCTCGTATTGCCTGCTGACAGTTGCGGCGGTTATGCCGGCAGCGCCCGCGCTGTCCGCGCAAGCCACGGGTTCCGGCACCGGTCTGCGTCATGGGCTTCCCGATAAAGCGGCAATGAGCTACGTCTCGCGATGCCTCGGCCAGGCGCCACCGCGTCCGGTCGAGCTGTATTCGCGTGGTGGCTGGTATGTCACTGAGGATCTCCGCCAGCAACTTCAGGAGCGGCAGGGAAATATGGAAGGCCTTGCCATGGTTTGGAAGCTCAAGGATCTGCCGCGAGCCGTGTATCAGTGGAACCATGATGGCGAGTTCAACCGTGATGTTGTCGCCTGCCTAGACCCCGGCGGCAAGGTCATCCGGTCCGAAAGCCAGTACACACCCGGCGAGTCGGAGCCGGACCAGCGCTGGATTTATTTGCATACTCTGACGTCCGCCGGACGTCACGGCAGCCTTCAGGGTTCCGGCCGCTTTACGGACCGGCAGGGACACCCCCGCGGACGGCCGCATCTGACGCAGGAAGATCAGGATTTCATCGCAGGAGAGCGCGTATACCACGCGTGGAGCGATTTCGATTTCGCCGATCTGGTCGGCAAGCAGGAGCAGTAAAAGATAGATGCCTCGCAGAAATGACATCCAAAAGATTCTGGTGATCGGCTCCGGCCCCATCGTGATTGGCCAGTCGGCGGAATTCGACTACTCCGGTACCCAGGCAGTGAAGGCGTTGCGCGCCGACGGTTTCGAAGTCGTGCTGGTGAACTCCAATCCGGCGACCATCATGACCGATCCGGAACTCGCTGATCGCACTTATATCGAGCCGCTGACGCGTGAGTACGTCGAAGAGATCATCCGTCTCGAAGCGGTGATGATGACCGGCATGGACGGCAAGCGTAAAGGGAAGTTCGCGCTGCTGCCGACGGTCGGCGGTCAAACCGCTCTGAATCTTGCCGTCGATCTCGCGGATGCCGGCATTCTCGAAAAGTACGAGGTCGAGCTGATCGGCGCGAAGCTCGACGCCATCAAGAAGGCGGAAGATCGGCTGCTCTTCAAGGACGCCATGCAGAAGATTGGCCTCGACATGCCGCGCTCTTCGCTGGTCAACAACCTGCGCGATGGCATCGATTTCGCTGCGAAGATTGGCTTTCCGGTCGTGATCCGTCCATCCTTCACGCTTGGCGGTTCCGGTGGTGGCATTGCGTACAACCGAGAAGAGCTCATGGAGATCCTGTCACGCGGGCTCGATCTCTCGCCGGTCCACGAGTGCCTGATCGAAGAATCCGTTTTGGGATGGAAAGAGTACGAGCTGGAGGTGATGCGCGACCTCGCCGACAACGTCATTATCATCTGCTCGATCGAAAACATGGACCCCATGGGCGTTCACACCGGCGACTCGATCACCGTGGCCCCGGCGCAGACGCTCACCGACCGCGAGTATCAGATGATGCGCGATGCCGCGATGCGAGTCATCCGCGAGATTGGGGTTGAGACCGGTGGGTCCAATGTGCAGTTCGCGGTGAACCCGCAGACCGGGCGCATGATCGTGATCGAGATGAACCCCCGCGTGTCTCGCTCCTCGGCGCTGGCGTCCAAGGCCACAGGCTTTCCGATTGCAAAGATTGCGGCACGGCTCGCCGTCGGCTACACGCTGGACGAGATTCCCAACGACATCACGCGCAAGACTCCTGCGTGCTTCGAGCCAACCATCGACTATGTGGTCGTCAAGGTACCGAAGTGGCAATTTGAGAAGTTTCCCGGCGCAGACGAGACGCTCGGACCGCAAATGAAGTCGGTTGGTGAGGTAATGGCGATCGGCCGCACGTTCAAAGAAGCGATGATGAAGGCGCTGCGCTCGCTGGAGACGGGCAAGCGCGTCGGCTCAGAAATCATCGAACCGCGACGCCTGATGCAACGGCTGGTCACGCCTCAGCCGCAACGGCTCGACTATATACGCTACGCGTTCCGCACCGGGATGACCGTCCGCGAGGTCGCCCGGATTACCGGGATGGATCCGTGGTTCCTCTATCAGATCAAAGCGATCACCGACACTATCACGCAGCTCGGAACAACACAGCCCGACACGATCGATTCGAAGGTGCTACGCAATGCGAAACGTATGGGCATCTCCGACGCGCGTATCGCTGAGGTCTGGCATTTGGATCCTGCCAGCGGAGCAGATCAGGTACGGGAACTGCGGCATAAGGCTGGGTTGAAGCCGATTTTCAAGCTCGTCGATACCTGCGCCGCTGAATTTGAGAGCGAGACGCCGTATCTCTATTCCAGCTACGACGAGGAGGACGAGGCGCCGCCTACAGCGAAGCGGAAAGTTATCATTTTAGGCTCTGGGCCGAACCGCATCGGGCAGGGCATTGAGTTCGACTACTGCTGCTGCCATGCCGCGTTTGCGTTGAAAGAGCTGAGATACGAAACCGTCATGGTGAACTGCAATCCCGAGACGGTTTCGACCGACTACGACACCAGCGATCGTCTCTACTTCGAACCGCTAACGCTGGAAGATGTGCTCGCGATCTATGAGCGCGAAAGCTCCAGCGGTGCCGAGGTGGGGATGATCGTTCAGTTCGGCGGGCAGACTCCGCTTAATCTCGCGTTACCTCTTAAGCAGGCTGGCGTCAAAATCCTTGGCACTTCGCCTGAACACATCGATTTGGCCGAGGATCGCAAGCAGTTTGGCGCACTGTTAGAACGGCTGAATATTCCGCAGCCGCCGGGCGCCATGGCAACCAGCGTTGAGGAAGCCCTGGAAGGCGCGGAGCGTGTCGGCTATCCCGTGCTCGTGCGGCCAAGCTACGTGCTCGGTGGCCGCGCTATGGTGATCGCCTACGATGCCACTGCTGTGCGGCGCTATATGGCGGAAGCCGTCGAGTATTCGCAGGATCGCCCAGTGCTCATCGATCACTTCCTCGAAGCAGCCGTCGAGGTCGATGTGGATGCGCTCTGCGACGGTAAAGACGTCGTAATTGCCGGTATCATGCAGCACATCGAAGAGGCTGGTATTCACTCCGGCGACTCTTCCTGTGTGCTGCCGTCAGTCGATCTGCCGCAGGAAACGCTGGTCACGCTGCGCGACTACACCCGGCAGCTTGCGCTCGCATTGAACGTCCACGGTCTCGTGAACCTGCAGTTCGCAATCCAGCGCAGCCATAAAAAGGGTGAGCGCGACCGCGTCTTTGTCATCGAAGTGAATCCGCGCGCGTCGCGCACCGTGCCGTATGTCTCAAAAGCCACCGGCGTGCCGCTCGCCAAGGTCGCGTCGAGCATCATGGTCGGCAAAACTCTCAGAGAGCTAATGCCGGAGCAGGTGCGCGAGGGAAGCGATCTCGATACCGGGGCACATTTCTACGTGAAGTCGCCGGTCTTCCCCTGGAACAAATTTCCTGGTGTGGACACGGTGCTCGGGCCGGAAATGCGCTCGACCGGCGAAGTCATGGGTGTTGCCGATAATTTTGGCGAGGCCTTCGCCAAGGCGCAACTTTCTGCCGGGCAGCGGCTACCCTTGCGCGGCACGGTCTTTTTCAGCGTGAACGATCGGGATAAGGATGGCCTCGTCGCACTCGCTCGTGAATACGTTCACCTTGGGTTTCGCCTGGTGGCGACGCACGGCACCGCTGATGTGCTGGAGCGCGCCGGACTGACCGTAGAGCGCGTGTACAAGGTGAAGGAAGGGCGTCCGAATATTGTCGATCTGATCAAAGGTGACAACATCCATCTCATCATCAATACACCGCAGGGGCAGGACACCTTCTTCGACGAGAAGGCGATCCGCCGGGCCGCGGTGCACCAGCGCATTCCGACCATCACTACCATGGCTGCCGCCCGCGCAGCAGCGGAAGGCATCGCCGCTTTGCAGCGCGAAACCATCCACGTAGACGCCTTGCAGCAGCTCCACGCGGCACGAGCGCTGGCGGAGCGTTAGAGGATCTGCATGCTGCTCGAAGGCGTTTTTGCTGCGATTCCGACGCCGTTCCATCCGGATGGACGTCCGCACTGGCACCACCTGGAGCGCAGCGTAGAGCGCTACTGCCGCTCGCCGCTGACCGGGCTGGTCGTGCTGGGCTCGACCGGCGAAGCCGTGATGCTGAATGACGAGGAGACCCGCGACGCGCTGCGCATTGCGCGCGATGCGGCTGCGGACGATCGCGTTCTCATCGCCGGCGTCGGGCACGAGAGCCTGTCAGAAACCCTGAAGCGCATTGAACACGCTGCGTCGCTGAAATATGACGTTGCGCTGGTCCGCACGCCGCACTTCTTCCGGCCCCAATTATTGTCCTCATCGCATCCGGCGGCAATGCTGAATTACTACCGCATGGTCGCTGACCAGTCGCCTCTGCCGGTTTTGCTCTACAACATCCCTCCATACACCGCATACGAACTGCCGGTAGAACTCATCGCCCAGCTCTGCGGGCACTCCAACATCATTGGCGTAAAGGATTCGAGCGGTAGGCCGGAGCGTATCGGAGCGATCGTGAATGCGACGGCGTCTGCCCCGCGGCGAAACATCACTGTTACGGCGACGTTTTCCGCTGTCACTGGCCGCATGCTTGACGCACAGGCAAACGCGGCTGGGTTTGCGGCGGCAATGATGCCGGCCGATGCATTGATGGCTGGGGTCGGCTACGCAGCGGCGACCCCGACGGCACTGCTCAAGACGCGGACGCGCGAAGTAGGCTTCCAGGTGCTCTGCGGTTCTGCGCAAACGCTGCTTGCGTCGCTCGCGGCTGGCGCGACTGGCGGCATCCTGGCGATGGCCGCCTTCGCTCCGCAGGCGTGCGCCGAGATCTACATGGCCTGGAAGGACCGCGATCCGAAGGTTGCCGAAGAAAAACAGCAGCGCGTCATCGATGCCGCCGATCTCATCTGCGGCCGTCTGGGAATTCCAGGCGTGAAGTACGGATGCGACCTGAATGGCTACTACGGCGGCGCACCGCGGCTGCCGCTGCTGCCTCTCACAGCAGAGGAGCGCCGACAGGTAGAGGATCGTTTGAGTAACATACGCCAGTAGTCACATTTCAGTGCGGCCCAGCGCCCACTCAGCCTTGAGCCTGCGCAGTTAACCCCTGTTGACCTGAGCCCGTTGGACAGTGCTGTCCTATACTTAGAAGATGGCGGCTGGCGCGTGGAGCATGCATCGGCCCGGCAGGAAATATGGCGTTCGGGAAGGAAATCCGCTCGATGGCAACAGGTGATGTGGCCCTTAAGGCAGAGCAGCCGCGCGCTGCGGCCGGTCACTCCGGCGAGGTAGTCAATGACTTCAGCATCCAAGTGGCCACAGTCAACGGCTCTGGATCGCAATCCGCAAATAACGTTCTGCTGAAGAGCCTATTCGCCATGGGCATTCCCGTCAGCGGCAAAAATCTCTTCCCCTCAAATATTGCCGGCCTGCCTACCTGGTACACCATCCGCGCCAGCAAGCACGGCTTCATCGCCCGCAAGAAAGAGATCGACATCCTGGTGGCCATGAATGCCGAGACCGCGAAGGACGATATTCTCTCGCTGGCTGCTGGCGGCATGGCGATCTACGAAGATGCTGCGAACCTGAAGCAGTATCGCGACGACGTGACGTGTTATCCGGTGCCATTCGACAGGATCACCGCCGCAGTCTGTCCTGAGGCCAAGCTGCGCAAGTTGGTCAAAAACATGATCTATGTCGGCGTGGTGGCGCAGCTTCTCGACATGGACCTGGCGACGGTAGAAGCGGCGGTGCGCCGTCAGTTCGCGAAGAAGCAGAAGGCCGCTGACCTGAACTGGTCGGCAGTGCAGGCGGGCTATGACTATGCGAAGTCGTCGGTGACCAAGCAGGACCCTTTTCGCGTGGAGCGTATGCACGCGAATGAAGGCAAGATCATCATTGAAGGCAATGCCGCGACCGCGCTGGGCTGCATGTTCGCGGGCGTCACGGTCGTGACGTGGTATCCCATCACGCCTTCCTCGTCGGTCGTCGAAAATCTGATCGACCTGCTCAAGAAATATCGAGTGGAGCCTAGCGGCAAGGCGACCTTCGCCGTCGTGCAGGCGGAAGATGAACTCGCCGCGGTCGGCATGGTGCTGGGCGCAGCGTGGACGGGTGCTCGCTCGATGACGGCAACCTCCGGCCCCGGCATCTCGCTTATGGCCGAGTTCACCGGGCTTGCTTACTTTGCCGAAATTCCCGCTGTTATCTTCGACATCCAGCGCGTCGGGCCCTCGACAGGCATGCCGACACGCACCGCCCAGGGCGATATTCTCTCGGTTGCCTTTCTTTCGCACGGCGATACCCGGCATGTAATGTTGATCCCTGCTTCGGTGAAGGAGTGCTTTGACATGAGTATCGAAGCCTTCGATCTGGCCGAGCAGCTTCAGACGCCGGTCTTCGTCCTCTCCGACCTGGATCTAGGCATGAACAACTGGATGACCGAGCCCTTCACTTATCCGGAGAAGCCGATGCAGCGCGGCAAGGTGTTGAGCGCGGAGGACCTGATGCGTCTCGGCGGCTTTGCCCGCTACAAGGACGTGGATGGCGACGGTGTTGGCTATCGCACGCTTCCCGGCACGGACCATCCACAGGCGGCCTTCTTCACGCGTGGCAGCGGGCACAACGATCGCGCGCTTTATACCGAGCGCCCGGATGAGTACCAGCAGCAGATGGAGCGGCTGACGCGGAAGTTCGATACTGCGCGGAAGAAGGTGCCCGAGCCAATTACCGTTGCAAACGGCACTTCCAAGGTCGGTCTCATCGCTTACGGCACAAGCGATTTCGCCGTAATGGAGAGCAGGGAACAGCTCAAGGCCGAGTACAAGGTCGAGACGGATTATTTGCGCATTCGCGCCTATCCGTTCACGCGCGAGATACACGACTTTGTTGCAACGCACGACCGCGTCTACGTGATCGAGCAGAACCGAGACGCGCAGATGTTGAGCCTGCTCAAGCTGGATTTACCGGCGGAAGACGCAACCAAACTGCGCAGCGTGCGCCACTACAACGGGCTCCCGATTGATGCGCGCAGCGTGACCGACGAGCTGGTCATGCAGGAAGGGATCTAAACGATGGCGACGACACCCACCGCTCCGACGCCGAAGCCGGCACCCAAGACAAACCGCATCGGTCTGCCTGTTCTGGAGTACCGCGGCGGCAAGACCAATCTGTGTGCCGGCTGCGGTCACAACGCCATCTCCGAGCGCATCATCGACGCCTTCTACGACATGGGCCTGAAGCCGGAGCGCGTCATGAAGCTTTCCGGTATCGGTTGCTCGTCTAAGAGCCCGGCGTTCTTCATGAGCCGCTCGCACGGGTTCAATAGCGTACATGGACGCATGCCCGCGGTTGCAACCGGTGCCTTGCTCGGCAACCACACCATGAAGGCGATCGGCGTCTCCGGGGATGGCGACACGGTGTCGATCGGCATGGGACAGTTCGTCCACTTGCTGCGTCGCAATCTGCCCATGATCTACATCATCGAGAACAATGGGGTCTATGGCTTGACCAAGGGCCAGTTCTCCGCGACGGCGGACCTCGGCTCCAAGCTGAAGACCGGCGTCATCAACGATCTTCCGCCGATCGACACCTGCACGCTGGCGATCGAGTTGGGAGCCACGTTCATCGGACGCTCTTTTTCGGGCGACAAGAAGCAGTTGCTCGCCATGATGATGGCCGCCATCGCGCATAAGGGTACGGTGCTCCTGGATGTCATATCGCCCTGCGTCACCTTCAACGACCACGAGGGCTCGACCAAGAGCTACAAGTACATGCAGGAGCATGAAGAGGCCATTTCGGAGGTTGGCTTTGTACCGCACTTCGAGGACATTACGGTGGACTACGATGCGGGATCAACCTATGACGTCGAGATGCATGATGGCTCGCATCTGCGGCTGCGCAAGCTGCACGAGGACTACAATCCGACCGATCGTATTCATGCCGTGCGCGCTCTGATGGAGTCGCAGCAGAAGGGCGAAGTTCTCACCGGCGTCTTCTACGTCGACACGCAGAAGCCAAGCTTTACCGATCTGCTGAACCTTGTAGACGAACCTCTTGGCACATTGCCGGAATCGCGGGTGCGGCCTCCGAAATCTGTGCTGGACGACGTGATGCAGCGGATGCGTTAGAGAGAAGCAGGCTTTACAACTCGAGCCCGCAAGCACCCTGCTTGCGGGCCTTTGTATAGCGCGGGGCCAGATGCCGACGTTTGAGAAATCCCTGTATTCTCAAAGTGGTTCTCAATCATCTCCATGCTGAACAATCGCAAAATCGCCGTCGTTCTGCCGGCATACAACGCCGAAAAGACCATTGAGCGAACAGTGGAGGAGATTCCCCGCGATGTCGTGGACGACATCATTCTGACCGACGATGCCAGCCGGGATAACACCGTAGCGCTTGCGCAGAAGCTTGGCCTGTACGTAATCCGGCACGACAGGAACCGAGGCTACGGGGGCAATCAGAAAACGTGTTACGAGGCGGCTTTAGCCAGAGGGGCGGACATCGTTGTCATGCTGCATCCGGACTATCAGTACACGCCGCTGCTGGTCACGGCTATGGCCTCGATGATTGCGTATGACCAGTACGACTGCGTGCTCGGGTCACGCATCCTGGGCAATGGTGCGCGCAAGGGCGGCATGCCGCTTTACAAATACATCTCCAATCGCTTTCTCACGTTTGTCGAAAATCTGCTGATCGGACAGAAGCTATCGGAGTACCACACCGGCTATCGCGCCTGGAGCCGCGCTGTCATCGAGCGGCTGCCGCTGCTGAGTTGTTCCGACGACTTCGTCTTTGACAACCAGATGATTGTGCAGGCGGTGTATTTCGGATTTCGGATCGGCGAGATTTCCTGTCCCACGCGGTATTTTGAAGATGCATCTTCGATCGACTTCAGGCGGAGCCTGGTATACGGCATCGGCGTGCTCTCTACGGCGCTCGGTTTCCGGCTGAAGAAAGGAAGGTTGGCCGATCCGTCGTTTTTAAGCGACCGGGAAGCGAACCGCCTTCCACAGCGGGAGTTTCGGCTATCGCCGCGCAGTTGAACTAGCTTCCAGGTTTTCCGGAGTGCTCTTCGCGGGCGCCCGGCTCCGGAAAATCACTGTCGTTGTCCTTTACATCGGAATCTGTGGTGCGGTGGCCAAGCTGACCGGCCTGGGATGGACGACTGGTATTCGCGCGAGGCGACTCTTCCTGGACGACACCTTTGTGTTCGTCACTATCGTGATGTGTGGTCATAGCTTCCTTGGATGTCAGCCAGAGTCAGCGGAGGTCCCGTTACCACCTCCACCCCCCGGAGCGGATCAGCGGTGGGTAAGTCATTGCATCCGCGTTAGTTAGCTGGCGTATCAAATTGCAAATTCGTCAATCTAATAGGCTTACCTATCAAATTCTTCATTCTAAACGACTTACGGTCTCGATTTTGCACCAAATGAGATGCAGAGTCGAGCTCTGTCGTTTAAGCAGCTGATCTCGAATGCCTTCCAGGTAAATTCCTGCAAAAAGTCACTTTCGAGCCGGCAGCCTGGGCCACTAAGAGCAAAGCCGCGGAGTCTCCTCCGCGGCGCTTGTCTGTTCTATTTCCAGTGTAGCGGAAACAGCAGGTGAAAATGGCAGATCTTGTCAGTTCCAAACTTGAACGGGCAGAACATCAGCGCCGATACGCAGTTGGTTTCGGCGTGATGCGGATGCCGAGGCCGTTCAGCTTGCTGCGCGCTTCGGCGGCTTCCGGTGTTTGCGGATAGCGCTGGATGAGCGACCGCAACTCCTGCGTGCCAGCGTCGCGCTGCTGGTTTTCGATCAGGCATTCGCCCTTGCGCAACTGCGCCGCCGGCGCCTTGGGATTTCCGGCGAACTGCTCCAGCACCATGTCGTATTGCTTGACCGCATCGGAGTACTTGCCCTGCCGGTAGGCGATCTCGCCGATATAGAAATGCGCGTTGCCCGCCAGATCGTCATGCGGGTAGTACTTGATGACGTCTCCGAACTCTGAATTCGACAGCTCATATTTGGCGGAGTTGTAGTCCCGCAGCGCGGCCTGATAGGTCTGCTGCAGGGGGGGAGCAGGAGCGCCCCCGGCATCGTTTGCGGGCCCCTGAGCGGGGCCACCCGCGGGCGGAGCATTCTCGACCATCCCACCAGGTCCGGCTGGCTGTGCTCCCGTGGTAGCGGGGTTCTGCACGTTCTGCAATTGCGCCTGCATCGACTGCAGGGTGGCGTCCAGCTTGCCGATGCGGGTCTTCAATTCGTCCACGGAGTCATTAAGCGCCTGCATTTGCCCGGATAGCTGCTGACTTTCGTTCTGCGACGACATCGCCTGCTGCATCGTGTTGACCTGGGCGGTCATGCGCGAGATGTTGTCCGCGTTCTGCTGGACCATGTGGAGCAGAACACCCATCCGCTCGTCGTTGGACTGCTTCATTTGCGTGATCATGTCCTGAAGCTGCGAGACCTGGGTCTGCAACTCGATGATTTCCTTGGCGACAGCATGGGCGCGGGGAGGCAGACACGTGACGCTGAGCAGAAGAAAAGCGGCGGCGGGAAAAAGTGATTTACGCATGGTCAAGCCTCAAGATAGCCTTAAACTCCTATTCATTCTAGACGGTTTGGTCCAGCAAAAGGGGCAGCACGACCGGCATGGTCACGCTGCCCCTTGATTACTTTGGCACGAGGACTGTTTTGGTACTCAGCCGTATTACCGGTCGACCGAAAATCCCGCCCGCCGGTTCTGCTGGTAGCACTGCTCGTTCGCTTCCGTGCAGAACTGTTTCTCTTTGCCATAGGAGACTGTGCGGACACGGTCCGGGTTGACGCCGGCCGAGACCAGCGCCTGCTTGGCCGCATTGGCGCGGTTCTCGCCCAAGGCTAGGTTGTATTCCGTCGATCCGCGCGCATCGCAGTAGCCACCGATTACGATCTTGAGTTTAGGGTGCGATGCCAGGAATGCTGCATCCTTCGAGACGACCGCCTGCGACTGCGGATTGATGTCGTAACTGTCGTAGTCGTAGAAGATGTCGGTCACGTTGCTGTGGAAGGTCGCGTCATCGACCGTATCGCCGTTGAGATCGCCGCTGCTGGGTGCGCCGCCTACGGTGACGTGCGCCGTTGCATCCGTAGAGCCGCCGAGGCCGCGCGCGACCAGGTGATAGTCCGTGGTCTGCGTAGGCGAGACGGTTTGCGTTCCGGAGGAGGGTACTGCACCGATGCCGTCGATTGAGACGTCGGTGGCGTCGCTGGTCTTCCAGGTGAGGATCACCTTGTCCCCGGGCGCGATGTTGTCCGGCGTAGCCGAGATGGTGGCGGTTGGCGCAGCGCCGGTTTCCGCGGACGGCGGCGGCGGGGGTGGGGGCGGAGCATGCTTCTTACCGCACCCGGCAAATGCTGCAATCGCAAGAACGGCCACGCAGGAAACCGCACGGTAGCGCATGTTCCAGGGACGAACAGGAAGCGAATTCACAGTCTCTTCTCCTCAAAACGAAAGCTTTAAAGCGGCCCGGTCAATGAGACCGCTGAAATCTGTATCAGTGCCCAATCGTGGCAGGATCCAATCGCATTCAGGTTACACGGATGCACCATCCTCTGTGCAACTATTTCCAGCTCCAACCGGGCATGGTGTTGTTTCCGTCATGGGTCAACTGATGTTGCTGTGTGCCATCGGCCAGCATGGACCAGATCTCGGAGCGGCCGCCTGTTTGTCTTTCAAAGACGATGTGCCGGCCATCGGGCGCCCACGAGGGAAAGTCGTTGCGGCCGGCGTCGTGGGTAAGCTGCACCCAGCGCTTGCTGGCAATATCCATCACGTAGATGTCCTGATTACCCGGAGCTCCCGGGCCGTACTTGCGGTCCCAGGCGAAGACCAGGAACTGTCCATTGGGTGACCACGATGGCGAGGTGGCGTAGCCGCCGTCGGTGAGCCGCTGGACGTTCGCGCCGTCTGACTCCATGGTGTAGATCTGAGGCAGGCCGGTGCGGCCGCTGACCCAGGCAATCTGATTGTTGGTCTTGGGATTCCAGCAGGGCGAGACATCCGGCCCTCGGAAGGTAGTGACGCGGTGAGCGCTGCCGCCGTTGGCATCGGAGACCCAGATCTCGGGATCGCCAGAACGATCTGATGAAAAGGCGAGGTGCGCTCCGTCGGCAGACCATGCAGGGGAGATCGTCGTGCCGCCCGGGGAGGGGAAGCTGACCATGCGGCCCAGCACCAGCGAATACATGCGGATGGTCCAGCCGCTCCTGCCCAGCGATGCGAAGGCGATGCGGCTGTTGTCGGGGGAGACATGCGGGGAGAGCGAGACTTCGCCCAGGTGCGTGATGGCGTGCTCGCCCTGACCGTCGTAGTCCATGCCCCAGATCTCTTTCACGCCAGAGCGTGAGGAGACGTAATAGATTTTGGTTTCGGCGATGCCATTTACGCCGCCGCCGAGCCGGAGGATGATCTCGTCCGCGAATTTGTGGGCGATCAGGCGGGCGTTGTCCTGTGTCGCCACGTCACCGTATTGCTTGCCGACAATAGCGGGTGCGCCGGCCTCTTTGACGTCGACCAGGAAGCCGCTAACGTTGATACGTCCGCCCTCCACAGCGAGCGAGCCTAGCGCGAGCATGGCGGCGTTGGCAGGTGCGGCCGACCATTGGCCGAGATTCACTTCGGCGGGAGTTGCCGGAGTCGCGGGCGGGGCCATGCTCTTCGGAACCATGTCGAAGAAGCCGGCGTTTGCTAGATCGTTATAAAGCGTGTTGTCGAAGGTCGCCTTGAGAACCGGCGTCTGCGGATCGGAGGAGCTGGGCTTGAAATCAGCCGCGGCCATGCGGATCTTCTCGACACCGAGGTTGGAGCCGGTTCTTACCCAATCCTGTGCGTGTGCGTTAGAGGCGAAAGGAAGAAGCAGAAAGGAGAAGAAGGCCAGATACAGGGAGGATTGTGATTTTTGTGTCGTCGGGGGTGTTTTCACTTGGGGGTTTGATCTCCGTCAGCGACCTGTGAATTCACAATAATATGACACCTGCAAGGTTGAACCGTTATACCCCGAAGGGAGTGGACCGTAACTGTCAACACGCTGTACCGCCCGCAGGCATGACTGGTCGAGCGATGCGGAACCGCTGGATTCCCCGACCTTGACATCGGACGGAGCCCCCTCGCGGCTAATGGTGAAATAGATATAAGCCTTCGCGCCGCTGGGAGTGGAGGCATCCACTTCCTGCTTCAGCCAGTTTTCCTGCGTCTTCCGCTGAATAATCGCGACATAGTATGGGAAACGGAAGCCGCCGCCTCCGGTAACGGATACCGGCGCCGCGGGCGCTGCCGCCTGCTGCTGCGCCATGGATCGTGCAAGGCTGGAAGCCTGCTGCTCGCCGAAGTTCGCGCGATCTTTAGGAGGTTGCTGCGGCTGAGGATGCTTCTGTTCCTGCTTCGGCGGAACTTCCTTCTTGGGTGTTTCTTTCTTTGGCGGAGCTTTTACGGGGATGGGGATTGCCTTGAGGTCGGGCGTGGGGACGGTCTGCTCCTTCTCGATGGCAGGGGCAGGGCTGGGATTCTCGGTGGCGAGCACGTTGTCGGTCGGCTTCTGAATTTGCGGCAGCGGGATCGATGGCGCGTTCGAGACAAGGTTGGCCTGGATGGCGCCATCGAGATTCTGTCCCCATTCGTTGCCGCGGATACGGCTATGCAGCCAGATCGAGGAGAGGAGCGCACCGATGACCAGGGCGTGCAGGCCGAGCGATTCCGCGAAGGGAACACCGAAGGGCGCTCGTCTCTCGTATCGCTCTTCGAGGTCGATGGACATGGGCGCTGGTGCTCCTACTTCTTACCCGGCGCGTTGGTGAGGGGTTGGGTCACGATGGAAACATTCGTGATGCCCGCCTGCTTCACCGCGTCCATCACTGAGGCGAATGCGCCGAACGGCACACGCTCATCGGCGCGCAGGTAGACGATCTGCTTGCTGGCGTCCTGATCGGGATGGTGCAGCGCCTGCGGAATGTCGTTGACATTGATCGGATGATCGCCGAGAAAGACACGCTGATCGCGATCGATGGTGATCACCTCATGCTGCTCGGTTGCCTCGCGTACCGTACGCGTCTTGGGGACTGCGACATCGATGCCCGATTGCAGCACCGGCGCGGTGAGCATGAAGATAACAAGCAGGACCAGCACCACGTCTACCAGCGGAGTGATGTTGATGTCCGCGAGCGAGGACTGGGTGCGGCCTCCCGCGTTAGTAAACGCCACGGCCAGGCTCCTGGATGGCTTCGCGTCCTGCGCGCTCGCGCTCCAGCGGATCCTGCTGCGGACGCAACGTGATCTCTTCCATGCTGTTCAACAGCTCGCGGGCGAAGTCGTCCATGCGCGAGCCGAACTCGCGGATGCGCGCGGAGAACTGGTTATATGCAATGACTGCGGGCACTGCGACGACAAGGCCGGCTGCGGTGGTGATGAGGGCTTCCGAGACGCCCGGCGCAACGGCCCGCAGCGTGGCGGCTCCGGCCGTGCCCAGGCCGTGGAAGGCATCCACGATGCCCATGATGGTGCCGAAGAGACCGATGAAAGGCGAGATGGCGCCGATGGTGGCAAGCCAGGTGAGGCGCTGCTCCATGTAGGTGAGCGCTTCGCTGGAGGCAGACTGCGCGGTTCGCTCGAGCGCCGTGATGTTGCGCGGCGGGCCATAGCCTCCGGTCTGGCGGCGGTAGGTCTCGTAGACCTCGTCGAAGACATTCACCAGCGGGCTTGGCTTGTACTGCTCCGAGATGGCGCCGATTTCCTGCAGGCGCGCCGCCTTGCGGAAGGCGCGGAGGAAGGCGCGGCTCTGGCTGCGCGCGCGGCGGAAGCCGATCCATTTGCCCAGGATGATGGCCCAGGAGAAGAGGCTGGCGAGCGCGAGGAGGCCAAGGACGGTGAGAGCGATCGGCCCGCTGGCCCGCAGCATCTCCAGAATGGCGTTGCTGCTGGAGTGCGGGGGAGGCACGGGGACGCCCTGGTCATCGCCCTGAAAGAGCAGGAGAATCGCGAAAAAAATCGGATGAGCTGTCATCTGCGGGTACTAGAGCAGATTTTCCATTCCTGTGTCCCGTCCATCTTCCCAGCGGAGCAACTTTTCTGGCGGAAAAACCACATTCACTTCCGTTGCTTCAGGACAAATCAATGGGAAATCGCTACTAGAGAGGGTAGCAGGAAGCAACCCGAGCGGATAGAGATTGCAAGTGACGAAAGGGCTACTCCGCTTCGTCGCCGCAGGCCGGTAACGGAGCCCTGACCTCTGCTATGCTCGGCCACGGATACGCCTATGTTGCTGGAGTTACGAGCCGAAAATTATGCGGTGATCGACCATGCTTCGGCGACGCTGGGGCCGGGGCTGAATCTGCTGACGGGCGAGACCGGCGCGGGCAAATCTATCCTGGTCGACGCGCTGGCGCTGCTGCTCGGCGGCAAGGGCTCCAGCGACGTGGTGCGCCATGGGGCAGAGAAGGCGGTCGTCTCGTGCGTCTTCGAAGCAACGGATGGCGCGGAGCGCATTCTGGAAACGCACGGCATCGATGCCGGCGACGGCGAGATCCTGCTGCGGCGTGAGATCGCTGCTTCGAGCAAAGGGCGGGTATTTATCAACAGCCAGCCGGCTACGGCGGCGGTACTGAAACTGCTGGCCCCGGAACTGGCGCTGATCCATGCGCAATCGGAGACGCTGGCCGGCTTTGATGGAACGCAGCAGCGCCTGTTGCTCGATCGCTTTGCGGGTATCTCAACGGAAGCGGCACGCGCTGCGTATACCGCTTGGCGCTCTCTCGCGGAGAAGCTGAAGTCGCTGGAGAGTGATGAACAGGAACGATTGCGCATGGCCGACCTATGGCGCTTTCAGCTGCGCGAGATCGAGTCGGCCGGGCTGCGCGATGGGGAAGACGGCCGGCTCGAAACAGAGAAGCGGGTGTTGGGCAATGCGGAAAAGCTCTACGCAGCAGCGATGGGCGCGTATGAGCAGCTTTACGACGGAAGCAATGCGGCGGAGGCCTCGCTGCGAGCTGCAGAGCGGCATCTGGAGGAATTGGCGCGTTATGAGCCGCGTTTCGCTGACGCTGCCCACCAGTTAGCCTCGGCGCGCGCCACGGTGGAGGATGTCGCTGAGACGGCGCGTGACTTCGGGGATGGCATTCAGGCATCGCCCGAACGGCTGACCGAGATTGAAGACCGCCTTGCTCTGCTGGACCGCCTGAAGCGCAAGTACGGAGCGGGGATCAATGAGGTCATCGCATACGGGCAGGAGGTCGCAGAGAAGCTCAACGAAATTGAGAACCGGGACGCGCTCCTTATCGAGTTGCGGAAGCAGCTTGCGGCAACGGCGGGTGAGTACCGTCGAGAGGCGGAAGCGCTGTCGACTGCCCGCGGTGCGGCCGCGAAGAAACTGGCGGCGCTGGCGGAGCGGCATATCAACGATCTGGCGATGAAGGCGCGTTTCGCTGTGGGGATCGAGCCGCAGAAGGACGAGGAGCATTGGGCAGCGCATGGCTGGGACGCCGTCCAATGCAGGATTGCGACCAATCCCGGCGAGCCGCTTAAGCCGCTGGATGAGATCGCCTCGGGCGGCGAGATGAGCCGCGTTCTGCTTGCCCTGAAAGTGAGTGTGGAGGAAGGCGCTGCGCGGGCCGGAAGGGGCCGCAAAACGCTCCTGCCGCGCACACTCGTATTTGATGAGATCGACATCGGCATCGGAGGCCGGGCGGCGGAGGCGGTCGGGCAGAAGTTAAAGCTATTAAGCCGGTCGCAGCAGGTGCTCTGCGTCACCCATCTGCCGCAGATTGCAGCCTTTGCCGGTCAGCACTTTGTCGTCGAAAAGAGCGTGGAGAAGGGCAGGACACGGACCGCCATCCGCAGGCTGGAACCCACCGAGCGGGTTGAGGAAGTTGCCCGGATGTTGAGCGGCGCAAAACGTTCGGAGACATCGCTCCGGCACGCGGAGCAGATGCTGGCAGAGGCCTCCGCGGGGTGAGCGAATCAGCACTACAAATGGTGCAATCCCCGAGAGACAAGCGCGCCTTACGCCGGTATACTACGAGATGTGACTTCCTACACGATTGAGCCCCCCGCCACGGAAGCTGTCGTTAACAAGCTCGATACCGCAAAGCGCGTGATGCTGCTGAAACCGAGAGGTTTTTGCGCGGGCGTGGTGCGGGCTGTGGACATCGTGCGGATTGCGCTTGAGACCTTTGGCGCGCCCATCTACGTGCGCAAAGAGATTGTCCACAACAGCTTTGTGGTGAATGAATTAGCGGAAAAGGGCGCGATCTTCGTCGATGACATCGATGACGTGCCGCAGGGCATGCGCGTGATCTACTCCGCGCACGGAGTGTCGCCAGCAGTCAGGCAGCGATCCAAAGAGCGCGGTCTGAAGGTGATCGATGCGACATGTCCGCTGGTCACCAAGGTACATGTTGAAGCGGTAAAGTTTGCCAAGCAGGGTTACTCACTTGTACTGATCGGCCATCGCGACCACGACGAGATCGAGGGCACGCTGGGCGAGGCTCCGGATGTTACCCAGGTCGTCTCCTCGGCCCAGGAGGTTGCCTCGCTCGAAGTGCCGGATCCAAACCGGGTAGCCTATTTGACGCAAACCACCCTTAGCCTCGACGAGGCGAGGGATATCATCCAGGCGCTTAAAGAGAAGTTTCCGAATATCGTAGGGCCGCATTCCCAGGACATCTGCTACGCAACGGAAAACCGCCAGGTGGCGGTGAAGAATGTGGCCCATACGGCTGACCTGGTGCTGGTGGTGGGCTCGACCAACAGCTCAAATTCGAACCGGCTTGTAGAAGTTTCGCGCAATTTGAACACGGTAGCGCATCTGATTGACAACTCAAATGCCATCCAGCCTTCGTGGCTGGAGGGCGTGGCGACCGTGGCGGTGACGGCCGGCGCATCGGCGCCTGAGATTCTGGTGTCAGAAGTGGTTGCATACCTGAAGGATAAGGGTTTCGGGACCGTGGAAGAGGTAGAGGTGATGCCGGAGAACGTCCGCTTCGGGCTGCCGGCAGAGATCGTGCAGGCGATTGGGCCGGCGGCGGTTGCGGTTCGCTAGACCGTTTTCACACATACCGTGGGTCGCCGGCAGCCACAACGAGCAGCTTCCTTTGAAGCGGTAAGCTGCGTCGGCAGTGTTTATAAACCTACACCGTTTGTGAAGGCGGCAAGTCAGGCGAAAGAGATGGCATGAATCGATCTGTGGATGAGAACCCGCCCCGGGCTGCTGCCGAGGGTATAGAGCGGCCGATGCAGCCGAAGATGACTCAGCCGAAGTTCGGGCGCATCGACGCCAGCCTGACCCAGGTAGAAGAAGCGCTCGAAGCTTCAAAACAGCACATCTTCTCCATGCAGCAGGAGGACGGCCACTGGGTCGGGGAATTGGAAGCCGACGGCATGCTGGAGGCGGACTACATCTTCCTGCATGTACTGCTGGAGACTTCGGATCTCAAAATCCGAGCACGGATGCAGCGCGCGTTCACCGAGATGCTGCGCTACCAGAACGAAGACGGAAGCTGGAGCATTTACCCGGGCGGTCCGGGAAATATCAGCCTGGCGGTGAAGTGCTACTTCGCCTGCAAGCTGATGGGCATGTCGGCCGATGAGCCGCTGATGGTGAAGGCGCGAGCCTGGATCCGCGAGCATGGCGGCGTGGTGAAGTGCAATACCTTTACGAAGATTTATCTCTGCGCACTTGGCCAATACGACTATGAGGCTGTCCCGGCTATTCCGCCAGAGATCGTGCTCGCGCCGAAGTGGTTCTACTTCAACATTTACGAGATCTCTTCGTGGTCACGCGCCATCCTGGTTCCTCTGTCCATTGCGTACGCAAAAAAGCCTTTCAAGAAGATTCCGCCGGAGAAAGCAATCGATGAGCTCTTCGTCGGGGGACGTGACAAGGCGAGCCTGAAGTTGCGCTGGAACCGGGACAAGATCGTCAGCTGGCGGAACTTCTTTCTGCTGCTGGACCGCATGGTGCATTGGGCCGAGCGGGTTCATATCCGCCCGTTGCGCGCGATGGCGCTTCGCAAGGCGGAGAAGTGGATGCTGGAGCGGTTCGAGATGTCCGACGGCCTGGGTGCGATTTATCCCGCCATGATGAACGCGATCATTGCGCTGCGCGTGCTCGGCTATTCAGAAGACGATCCGCACTTCATCCGTGCCATGGATGAGTTTGAGAAGCTGGGCATTGACGAGCCGGAAGGTACGCCGGACTGTCCGGAACCGACATTCCGCATGCAGCCCTGCATGTCTCCGGTATGGGACACAGCGCAAATGGTCTATGCGCTCGGGGAAGCGGGAGTCTCGCGCACCGACCCGCGCATGCTGAAGGCGGCGGACTGGATGCTGGCGAAGGAGGTCCGCCACAAGGGCGATTGGGCGGTGAAGGTGCGCAACGCACAGCCCGGCGGCTGGTATTTCGAATACAACAACGAGTTCTATCCGGACACGGACGATTCCGCGCAGGTGCTGCTGGCGCTGAACAAAGTCGACAACCCGCGCGAGCGCTACCAGTACGAGGTGTCGCGGCGGGCGATTGACTGGATCTTCGCCATGCAGTGCAGGAACGGCGGCTGGGCGAGCTTTGACAAAGACAACACGAAAATGATCTTCCAGCACATTCCGTTTGCCGATCACAACGCGATGCTCGACCCGCCGACGGTGGACATTACGGGACGAATCCTGGAAATGCTGGCGACGTACGGGTATACGCGAAGAGATAAGCGCATCGAGAGGGCGATCCAGTTCATTTTGAAAGAACAGGAGCCGGACGGGAGCTGGTTCGGGCGCTGGGGCGTGAACTATATCTATGGGACGTTCCTGGTGCTCCGCGGACTGGAAGCGATCGGGGTATGGAACCATGAGCCCGAGATTCAGCAGGCGGCGGAGTGGATTCGCTCAGTGCAGAACGCAGATGGAGGCTGGGGCGAGAGCTGCCACAGCTATGACGATCCGACGACGCGCGGGGTGGGCGTGAGCACGCCATCGCAGACGGCGTGGGCCATCCTGGGCCTGCTGGCGGCAGGCGATACGCGCAGCGACTCGGTCGCCAAGGGCGTGCGCTGGCTGCTGGAGCGGCAGCGCGGCGATGGATCCTGGGACGAGAGCATGGGCCAGGGAAAGACGCGCGAGGCGATCATTACCGGCACGGGCTTTCCACGCGTGTTCTATCTGGCGTACCACACCTATCGCGACGTTTTCCCTTTGTTGGCCCTGACAAATTACCGGCGGGCCATGACCGCGCCGGCCGACTGAAGCCGAGCAATCAACGCGCTACGGCGTGAACGGAGATTTGTACCTATGGCAGTACCCATTTCACAGATGTGGACAGTAGCCACTTACGTGCTTGGCCAGCGCGTGAAGCGGCGGAAGCGCTATCCGCTTGTCCTTATGCTGGAGCCCCTTTTCCGTTGCAATCTGGCCTGCGCTGGCTGCGGCAAGATTCAATACCCGGCGCACATCCTGAAGCAGGAGCTGACTCCGGAGGAGTGCTTTCGCGCGGTCGAGGAATGCGGGGCCCCGATGGTCTCGATTCCAGGCGGCGAGCCGTTGATGCACCCACGAATCGTGGAAATCGTCGAGGGCCTGATAGCGCGGAAGAAATACATTTATCTGTGCACGAATGCGCTGCTGCTGAAAGAGAAGATTGGGCTGTTCAAGCCGAGTAAGTACCTGACTTTTTCTGTGCACCTTGATGGGCAGCGCGAGCACCATGACTTCTCGGTTTGCCGCGAAGGCGGCTATGATCAGGCGGTCGCTGGCATCCGCGAGGCGGTTGGACGTGGCTTCCGAGTGACGACCAATACGACGCTCTTCGACGGAGCTGATCCGAACAGCGTGCGCGCGTTCTTCGATGAGGTAATGTCGTTTGGGGTCGAAGGCATTGTGCTAAGCCCCGGCTACACCTACGACAAGGCTCCGGACCAAAAGCACTTCCTGGGGCGCGCGCGTTCACGGCGCCTGTTCCGCGCCATCCTGTCGAACCGCAAGAAAGAGTGGAAGTTCAATATGTCGCCGCTCTTTCTGGAATTCCTGATGGGCAAGCGCGATTATCAGTGCACGCCCTGGGGCTCGCCCGCATTCAATATCTTTGGCTGGCAGAAGCCGTGTTATCTGTTGCAGGACGGCTATGCCGACACCTACCAGGAACTGCTCGACAGTACGGACTGGAGCCACTACGGCACGGAGAGCGGCAACCCGAAATGCGCGAACTGCATGGTGAGCTGCGGCTATGAGCCCACCACGGTGCATCACGGATTTACCTCGGTGTCCGGATTTCTGGGCATGGTGAAAGCTACTTTGTCTTCCAGCTATGAGGATCGTGGTGCGCTCGACCTGTTGAATCAGCCGGTCGGGCATGGTCGCGGACCGCTGGTGCAGATCGCTTCTTCCTCAAACAAGGAGTTGGAGGAATCGCACGTATGAGTGAACAGGTGCTGACACCTCCCGCGGTGGACGATACTCAGGAGATCGCTGCCGGCTTCGCGCATGAACAGCTCGAGGGCTGGATTCCGGCGCTGGCGACCGAAGACGATGTGCGTCTTGCGCTTGAGAAAGCGTTCGACTATCGCGGCGATATCCAACTGACGCTCAAAGACGGGCGCGTGATCGAAGGCTACATCTTCGATCGCAAGACCGCGGATACACTCGCGGCCTCAACGGTGCGAATCATTCCGGCCAAGGAACGCACGAAGCTTGCCATCTCATACAGCCAGATTGCCGCCATTGCTTTTACCGGACGCGATACCGCGGCAGGCAAGAGCTTCGAGGCCTGGATGAAGAAGTATTCGGAGAAAAAGGCGGCAGGAGAAAAGGGAATCGGGATCGAAGTCGAGAAACTCGATTGATTGCTACCGTCCGCCGCGGCTCCACTCCAATGGTCGCTACAACGCTTGCCTGATCACGCATGAACGTCTTCCTGACAGGTGCAACGGGATTTGTGGGCAGCCATGTGGCGCGTGCCTTTGCCGCGGAGGGGGCGCGCCTCTATGTCCTCATCCGGCCGACCAGCCGGCGCGAAAACCTGGAAGGGCTGGCTGCCGAAGCGGTGATTGGCGACCTCCGGAAACCGGAAAGCTTTCGTTCCGCGCTGCAGAACTGCGAATTACTTGTTCATGTGGCGGCCGACTATCGCCTGTGGGTCCGCGACTCGCAGTCCATGTATGCGGCGAACGTCGACGGCACACGCAACCTGCTGGCGCTGGCCCGCGAGCTGGGTGTGGCGAGGGTGGTCTACACCTCGAGCGTGGCGACAATGGGCTTCAAAGAAGACGGAACAATCGTTGATGAGAACACACCCGTCGTGCTCCATGACATGATCGGGCACTACAAGCGGTCGAAGTTCCTTGCCGAACAGGAGGCGATTGCTGCGGCACGCGGCGGGCAACACGTCATCATCCTGAATCCGACGACGCCCGTTGGCGCGAATGACATCAAACCCACGCCAACGGGGCAAATTATCGTTGATTTTCTCAACCGCAGATTTCCTGCATACGTCGATACCGGCCTGAACCTGGTGGACGTCAGCGAAGTGGCGCGCATGCACGTCGTCGCATCAGGACGCGGAGTTCCCGGGGAGCGCTACATCCTGGGCGGGGAGAATCTTTCCCTCAAGCAGATACTGGATAAGATGTCCGCCATTACCGGCATATCCTCACCGACCATGCAGGTACCGCACGCGCTGGCGATGGCGTTTGCGTTTTTCGATGAAACGGTTACGGGAAGGATGCGCGGCAAGGTGCCACGCGCCACGGTAGAGGCGGTGCGCATGGGGAAGAAAAAGATGTTTGCATCTTCGGCGAGGGCGGAGCGGGAGCTTGGCTTTCGGATCGTGCCGGTTTACACGGCTTTGAGAACGGCCATCGACTGGTTTCGCGCGCATGGATATGCGCCGGCATGAGCTACCGCATAGCCATCATCGCGGCGCTGCCGGGGGAGTTGAAGCCCCTGATACGCGGCTGGTCGCGGCAGCCAGATGGCGCATATCTCCTGCAGCGCGGAGAGGCGGCTATTGTCGCGGTCGCGCGGGGAATGGGCTCTGTTCGCGCAGAGCAGGCAGCCGCGATCGCCGAGACGTATGGCTCGCTGGACGCGATGGTGTCCGTCGGCTGGGCAGGAGGCGCTTCGTGCGGGGTGCAGCCGGGAACGGCGTACGAGGTGGGCGAGGTGATCGATGCGGCAAGCGGCGAGCAATATGCCACTGCTACGGCGACTAGTCCAATCAAGCTGGCGACGCTCAATCACGTTGCCGGACGGGAAGAGAAGCGTAAAATCGCAGAGACCCATGGCGCCTCGCTGGTGGATATGGAAGCGGCGGCGGTTGCGAGGCTGGCTCGCAGCCAAGGCGTCCCTTTCTTCTGCTGGAAAGCAGTGACCGATATTGCCACGGAAGAGATGCCGGATTTTAATTTGTTTCTCGACAGGGAGAAACAGTTGCGCATTCCCCAGCTTGCCGCATACGCTTTGACGCATCCGCGATATGCGGCGCCGTTGCTTCGGATGGGGAAGAACGGCAAGAACGGCGCGGATGCATTGGGTCATGCGCTTCACCGCTGGATCGACAAGGGCAGATATGCAGACAGCAACGATTGAGAAGGAAGTGGTCAGGACAGAGCGTATACCGGAGACAATGCAGGCCGCCGTGTATCGCGGGGTGAACGACGTGCGCGTGGAGACGGTGCCTGTTCCGCGCATTGGTTCCGGTGACGTGCTTCTGCGCGTGGCGACATGCGGCGTCTGCGGGACCGACCTTAAAAAGATTCGTACCGGATCGCATTCCGCTCCGCGCATCTTCGGTCATGAGATTGCCGGCGTGATAGCGGCCATAGGGGAAGGGGTGCGCGACTTCGAAGTGGGCGATCACGCCATGGCCTTCCACCACGTGCCGTGCGGCGATTGCTACTATTGTCGCAAGAGCACCTTCGCCCAGTGTTCCTCGTACAAAAATGTCGGGTGCACGGCAGGATTTGAGCCTTCCGGCGGCGGATTCGCTGAATATGTGCGGGTGATGGACTGGATTGTGCGTCGGGGGCTGGTGAAGCTGCCGAAGAATCTGCCGTTCGAGCAGGCGGCTTTTATCGAGCCGCTGAACACAACGTACAAGGGTGTGCGAAGGCTTTGCCTGGAGCCGGATGAGACGGTGCTAGTGATCGGGCAGGGACCGATCGGCATTCTGCTGGCGACGCTTGCCAGGCGTACCGGAGCCAAGATTGTCACTTCAGACTTGTACCCGCAGCGGCACGCTGTGGCGCGTACCTACGGGCTGGAGCACCCGATTGATGCGAGCAAGGAAAACGTGGTGGCCCGCGTCCGCGAGGAGAGCGGCGGCCGCGGCGCAGACGCGGTTCTGCTGGCGGTGGGCGGCAACGCGCTGATCCGCACGGCCATCGATGCGGCTCGTCCCGGAGGACGCATCATGCTGTTTGCGCAGACGCAGCACGGGGACGCGAACTTCGATCCGGCTGTGATCTGCATGGACGAGAAGACACTGATGGGCTCGTACAGCTCGTCTGCTGAGATCCAGGACGAGGGCGTGCGCATTGTGTTGGATGGCTACACGCAGGGCTATGATCTGACTCGGCTCATTTCGCACCGCTTTCCTCTTTCGCGGGCGGCAGAGGCAATTGCCTTCGCTTCCGAGCCGCACCCCGATTCAATGAAGATCATGATCGAGCCCGGTAACTGAAGAGTTTTCGATATTCCAATGCTCGCGGAGATCCACCCGGTTGGCTTTTCCGTTAAGAAGGGCCACCACAGCAGCGGTTGGGCCGTCTACACCGATGCCGAAAATGCGTTAGCGGCCGGCCTGATCTGAGAAAATGGGATTAATGGCGACCTGTATGCAGGCAGCCGTACTTTACGGCAAGGAAGATGTCCGGATTGAAGACGTGGAGCGGCCTCTGCCAGCAGCGGGCGAGATCGTTGTGCGTATCCGGGCGGCTCTGACCTGCGGAACGGACCTGAAGACCTATCGCCGGGGCTATCACGCGAAGATGCTGCATATGCCTGCCCTCTTCGGACATGAGCTTGCGGGCGTTGTGGCGGCTGTCGGCGAAGGCGTGCAAGCCTTTCGCCCGGGGATGCGTGTTGTCGCGCTGAATTCCGCGCCCTGTGACCGTTGCTACTGGTGCCGGCACGGGCAGCAAAACCTGTGCGAAGATCTGCTCTTCAACAACGGCGCCTATGCCGAGTGGATTCGAGTGCCGGCCCGGATCGTCGAAAAGAATACACTGGAGATTCCGGCGCATGTGACTGACGAACACGCGGCGTTGACCGAGCCTTTGGCGTGTGTTCTTCGCGGGCTTGAAGAGAGCCGGGCGCAGCGCGGCGACACAATGGCTATCATCGGCGCAGGACCCATCGGTCTGCTCATGATCCATGCGGCCGCCCTGGCCGGCGTACACGTGATTGCGGTCGTAAAGCACGACCAACAGGTATTGGCGGCGGAGCGCCTGGGCGCCCAGCATGTTGTGCAGACCACGAAGACCAGGGACTGCATTGCTGCGGTTCGCGCGCTGACTCCTGAACACCGCGGAGTGGATATCGCGATTGAGGCAGTGGCTCTGCCGCTGACCTGGCAGTGGGCCGTGGATATGGTGCGGCGCGGCGGGCTGGTGAACTTCTTCGGCGGTCCCGCCAAGGGAACGCGCGTCGACCTGGACACCAATCACCTGCATTACAACGACATTGAGCTGAAGGCGAGCTTCCACCACACTCCCGCGGTCGTTCGCAGAGCGCTCGCGCTGATCGCCAATCCGGCCTTCGATGCGGATGCGTTTATCACCGGGCATGCTCCGCTGCGGGACCTGGCTTCGGTCTTCCAGGGAATGATGCGCCGGACCAACGAGATCAAAACGGTGATCCTGCCATGATGGCGACGCAGAGCACGGCAAGCAGCACGCTTGCTGAGCAGGGGTGGGCGGCTCTGCCAGCCTCGTATCGTATGCCGGAGCGCACGCCCACACTCGCCGAGGCACAGCAATACTGCCGGGAGTTGGCTGAGTCGCATTACGAAAATTTCCACGTCGCTTCCTGGTTTTTACCAAAGCGTTTCCGTCCACACTTTCACAGCATCTACGCCTACTGTCGCATTTCGGACGATCTGGGTGACGAGGTGGGAAATCCCGCCCAGGCTTTGGCGCTGCTGGATGTATGGCAGGAGCAACTCGACGCCTGTTATCGCGGAGAAGTGAAGCATCCGGCCTTTGTCGCGCTGCGCGAGACGATCCGTAGCTGCGATATCCCCAAGGAGCCGTTTGCGGACCTGCTGACTGCGTTCCGGCAGGATCAAGCGGTTACGCGCTACGCGTCGATGGCCGATGTTTTGCGATATTGCCGTTACTCAGCCAATCCCGTCGGGCGGCTGGTTCTGTATGCGTGCGGCTACCGCGATGCGGAACGGTTTGCACTCTCCGACGAGACCTGTTCCGCTCTGCAGCTTGCGAATTTCTGGCAGGATGTTCGTGAGGACTTTGCGCGCGGGCGAATCTATCTTCCTCTTGACGCCATGCGAGCGGCAGGCGTGGAGGAGGCGGCGATCGCAAAAGGAGAAGCCACGCCGGCGTCTCGTGCGCTCCTGGAGGAGCAGGTGGCCTACACGCGGACGATGTTCGCACGCGGCGCGAAGCTTATCGGAATGGTGGATCGAGAACTCGCGGTGGACCTCGACCTGTTCACGCGCGGCGGTCTGGAAATTCTTCGCGCGATTGAGGCACGGCAGTATGACGTGCTCTCGGGCAGGCCGACGATCTCCAACCCGCGCAAGGCGATGCTGCTGTTGCGTGCGCTTGCCGGCAGCTTCGTGCCGGGAATGCGGCCGGCGGGTACGGCGGCTTGACGCAGACACAAACGATAGAAGACGCCTATGCGGAGTGCAGGGCAATCGCTCGCCGCGAGGCCAAGAACTTCTACTACTCTTTCCTGGCGCTTCCTGCACACAAGCGCGATGCCATGTGCGCGATCTACGCATTCATGCGGCATGCCGATGACATCTCGGATGATGAGTCGAAAAACCGCGCAACCAGGCGCGATGAATTATCACGATGGACGGCCGCATGGCGGGACGGTACGGATAGCACCGATCTGGTGTTTCGGGCAGTCCGTGACACGCAACAGCGGTTTGATATTCCGAGCGAGCTGCTGGAGCAGCTGATTCACGGCACGGCCATGGACATTCAGGCAGACGCTGCTGAGAATTGCGATGCGGCCGGTGGGCTGAGCACTTTCGTGACATTCCCCGATCTGTATCAGTACTGCTACTACGTTGCATCCGTTGTGGGACTGGTGTGCATACGGATATTCGGCTACAGCAGCCCTGCTGCCGAGAGGCTCGCTGAAGAGACAGGCGTCGCATTCCAGTTGACAAATATCCTGCGCGATGTGCGCGAGGATGCGGAGCGCGGACGGGTGTACATTCCGTTGGAGGATCTGAAAGGCGCGGGTGCCAGCGCTACCGATCTGGCCCGAGTGAAAAGCGGTAAAGATCTGACAGCGCCGCAGCGACTCGCTTTGACTGGTGTTGCACGCCGCGCGCGGGCTTACTATCAATCGGCAGACCGCCTGCTGCCATTGATCTCCCCGGATAGCCGCCCCGCACTACGCGTACTGGTAAGGATCTATTCGCGTCTGCTGTCGAAGATCGAAGCACGGCACTTCGATGTCTTTACGACACGCGTGCAGGTGCCGACCTGGCAGAAGCTGCTGATTCTTTCCGGCGGCATGACGCGGATGCTTCTGATGCGCTTCGGGATACGATGATGCGCTCACGAGATTCATATCGTGTCGCGGTGGTGGGTGGTGGTGTTGCCGGGCTGGCCGCAGCGTGCGCATTGGCGCAGGATGGCTACGCTGTGGAGCTGTTTGAGGGGCGTCCTTACGTAGGCGGGCGGGCGTCCTCGTATCTTCATCCCGGCGTCGACGAAGTCATCGACAACTGCCAGCACATCGTTCTTGGCTGCTGCACAAACGTTTTGGACTTGCTCCGGCGCGCGGGAGCAGAAGACGCGATGCGCTGGTCCGACGGCATCACGTTTCTGGAGCCGGGCGGCCGGCGGACGAAGTTAAAGCCGGCGCTGCTACCAGCACCTCTCCACAGCACGCCGTCTTTCCTCTCGGCGAGAGCGCTCGGATGGCAGGACAAGCTGGCCATTGCGCGCGCCATCGCGGCATTTCTTGGTGGCAGCCGGCCGGACGAGGACCGGCAGAGTTTTGCAGACTGGCTCCAGCGCACGGGGCAAACAAAACGCGCCGTCGAACACTTCTGGAAACCGGTTTTATTCAGCGCGCTCAATGAAGAGCCGGACCGCATCTCCGTGCGCTATGCAGCGAAGGTATTTCGCGAGGCGTTCCTGTTTTCGGCGGAAGCGGGGCGGATGGGAGTTCCGCGCGTGCCGCTCAGCGAGATGTACGGGCGGGTTGCCTCAGCAATCGAGCGATCCGGCGGCAAGGTCCATCTACGCAGCACAGTTGAGGGATTGTGTCATGGCGAGGGGAACGAGCGCTGGCGGCTTCGCGTGGCAGATCACGTCGAGGTCTTTGATGCGGCGGTGCTGGCGTTGTCCTTTGAAGGTCTGCAGAAGCTGCTGCCTGCTATGCCGGATGAGGAGCCGCGCGCCCGCCTTGAGAACATGCTGGCAAAGTTCGATCATTCGCCTCTGACGGGCATCCATCTCTGGTTCGATCGCGAGATCACAGAACTGGAACACGCGGTACTGCTCGACACCACCATGCAGTGGCTTTACAACACCTCGCGCATTCAGCCGGAACGGCAGTCCATGCGGGCTGGACATCTTATCGAGCTGGTCGTCAGCGCATCGAAGTCGCTGGTTCCCATGGAGCGGCAGGCGATCATTGACCTGGCGCTTCGCGAACTGGCGCTCTTCTTCCCGGCGATGCACCAGGCGCGCCTGCTGAAAGGTGCAGTGGTCAAAGAGGTGCGTGCAACATATTCGATTGTGCCTGGCCTGGACGCCGTTCGTCCTGAAGCGGACAGCGCCTGGCAAGGCCTGATGCTCGCAGGGGACTGGACTGCTACGGGATGGCCTTCCACAATGGAGAGCGCCGCGCGCAGCGGCTATCTGGCTGCAGAGGCGGTCAGCCGCGAGGCCGGTGATCCGAAACAGTATCGCGCCCCCGACTTGCCCAGGCGCGGGCTGATGCGCCTGCTGCCGTAGCATGAATGTGCCGCCCAGACACAGGCGGGCTGTTTGTCATCCAAGGTACATTGCACACATCGAGATGAAGGAGCGTTCATGGACTTTCAACCAATCGAGGACTACGGCGTCATCGGCAACATGCGATCGATTGCCTTGGTAGGAACGCATGGTTCGATTGACTTCTTCTGTTTCCCACGTTTCGATTCGCCTACGGTTTTCACCGCTTTGCTCGACCCCGAGAAAGGCGGTTTTTTTTGCATTCAGCCGGAGCTGGATGGGGAAAGCAGCAAGCAGCTCTACCTGCCCGAGACAAATGTCCTGATGACCCGATTCCTTTCGGATGAGGGGATCGTAGAAATTACTGATTTCATGCCGATCCTCGAGCCGGACGTGCCCAACCAGTTGGTGCGTGTGGTTCACGCAATCCAGGGCAAGATCACTTTTAAGATCGAGTGCAGGCCTGCCTTCGACTATGCGCGCCGCAAGCACACTGTCGAGCGGCGCGGGGACGCGATCGTCTTTCGGCCCGAAGGCGCGGATATCCTGCCGATGGTGCTGAAGGCATCCATTCCGCTAGATGTGAGCGACGGCGGCGTGGTCTCGAGTTTCTCTCTCAAGGCAGGGGAGCAGCTGTTCTTTCTCTTCAGCGAAGACTGCCCTGAGATGGAAAAGCCGCTGGATGAGCAGTTGCTGCAACAACGCCTGGACGAGACAGTGGATTTCTGGCGCCGGTGGTCGGCGAAATCGCACTATCACGGTCGCTGGCGGGAGACAGTGGGCCGCTCCGCGCTAACGCTCAAGCTGATGCAGGACCACGAGTACGGCTCGATTGTGGCCGCGCCGACATTCGGGCTTCCAGAACATCCCGGCGGCGAGCGCAACTGGGATTACCGATATGTGTGGCTGCGGGACGCTTCCTTCACACTTTATGCCATGATGCGGCTGGGATACGTGCATGAGGCGCAGAAATTCCAGAAGTGGCTGGACTCTCTGATGGATTACGACTCCGAGCAGGGACCGCTGCAGGTGTTGTACGGGATCGATGGCCGGCAAAAGGTTCCGGAATCCGAGCTGAACCATCTGCGCGGGTACATGGACTCGCGTCCGGTGCGCGTTGGAAACGCGGCCTATACCCAACTGCAACTGGACATCTATGGGGAGATGATGGATGCCACTTACCTTGCCAACAAATATGGAGCGGGGATCAGCCATGAGGGATGGCTTTCCCTGAAGCGCATGCTCCAGTGGCTGGCGAAGAACTGGCAACGAGCCGACGACGGCATCTGGGAGGTGCGCGGCGGGCGGCAACACTTCCTCCATTCACGGCTGATGTGCTGGGTGGCGTTCGATCGTGCGATCCGGCTGGCGGACAAGCGCTCGCTTGCTGGACCCATCGACTGGATGATCCAGGCGCGGGACGCAATCGCTCACGATATTCACGACAATTTCTGGAGCGAAGAGCGTAAGGCGTTCATTCAGCGATTGGGGTCAACCGACCTGGATGCGTCGGCGCTGCTGATGCCACTCATGCGCTTCATCAGCCCCACCGATCCGCGCTGGCTTTCTACTCTGCAGGCGATTGAAGACGAATTGACCGTTGACACGCTGGTGTATCGCTACAAGACGGAGAGTGGAGTGGATGGGCTGTCAGCGGGGGAAGGCGCGTTTACCGCCTGCTCCTTCTGGTTTATCGAGTGTCTGGCGCGCGCCGGGAAGCTGGACAAGGCGCGACTCCTGTTTGAAAAGATGCTGGGGTACGCCAACCACGTGGGCCTTTACTCCGAGGAATTGGGCCGGGGCGGCCAACACCTGGGCAATTATCCGCAGGCCTTTACGCACCTGGCGCTGATCAGTGCAGCCACTTATCTGGATCGTGCGCTCTCCGGCGAACTGCCGGCGTGGCGCTGATGGCGGCGTCGATAACCGAGACCCTGGGCCACAATCGTGATCGCGGCGGCCGCGGCAAAGAAGACAATCCAGGGCAGGCGCCGGTTCTCCACACACTGAAAGAGGATGGCGTGGACTGCGGTCATAGCGAAAGCAGCGTACGTCCACTGCTGGAGCCTCTTCCAGCGTGATATTCCCAGAGTGCGCAGCGACCAGTCGTTTGAGAGTGCGAGCAGCATTATGAAAACCAGTGTGGCAGCCAGGCCGGTGTAATTGGCCGCTCCAAAGGTGCTGACCTGTTCTCGCACTGGATGCAGCGAGCGAAAGAAATACATCCACATGCGTCCGCGCAGATGCACCGTAAGGCCGATCGCGGTATGGATGAGTGCGAGGATTCCGGTGAGAATGCCTAAGTCGCGCCGCAGGTCATAGCTCACCGGGGATGTGCGCCGCCGCAGGACGTTCCACGGACCAAGAATGAGCGTGGCGGTGAGAAAACAGAGAGCCGCGTAAGCAGTAGCCATGCTCAGGCGATGGCGAAGATCCGGCGGCGGGGTGAGCCAGTACGTGACAGCCGTCGCAAGAGCGGCGAGCGCACACAAGAAGAGGAACCGTGAGCCGCGGCGAAGCCAAATTGTGGTTATGACACGCCCATTCAATGCTTCAGCAGGGCCACTCCACAGCAGACGAAGACGGCTGCCACCCAGCGACGGCGGTCCACGCGTTCCTCAAGAAAGATGCGCGCCGCAATGGCATTCGTCACAAAGGTCAGCGAACCGGCTGCGGGGGCTACCAGGCTCACGTCCGCGTGACTCAAGGTGAAGAGGAGAGAGAAAAAGCTGATCGCCATCGCGGCAAAGCCGCTCAGAAAACGCAGGTTGCGAAGCACGGTGAATATGGCGCGTACAAGTCCGGCGCTCCCGATGATGACATCAAAGTCGCCGATCTGCCGGAATGCAGAGGCGATGAGGATGTCGCCCGCAGTAGCAGTGGCTACGTTCACGGCCAGCATGGCAGCCAGCTCTAGGCCGGTAACGCTGGGGCTCATTGCTTCGCTCCATGCTGGGCAATGGTTATCGGCACGGCTGCTGTGGCGTCGCCGACATCCGCTGGTTTGACCGGCTGCTCCGTATAGGCCGGGCCGCGTGTGACAAATCCAACGCCTGCCACAATGCAGAAGATGCCGAGCCAGCGCGCGGGAGTGATCTGCTCATGCAGCCAAAACCGGGAGAGCAGTGCCACGACGACGTAGGCGAAAGAGGTGGCTGGAAGCACGAAGGTGACATCCGCCCAGGAGAGTGCGGTCAGATAAGAGGCGAAAAATCCGAGAAGGAGAACGATGCCGGCCAGCACCCACGGCACCTTGAGGGCGACGATCAGCGTGCTCAGATGGTGGAGAGACACCGGCCCAAGCTGTTTGATCCCGTGACCGAGGAAGGTATCACCCAGCGCCGAAGTAAGCGTGACGATGGCGAGGATGATATAGCGGCGAGGGGTCATCAGCGTCCGGGAGCCGCGGAAGCGGCAGAGGCGGCCGGGAGCCGCCTCGCGTTGAAGGTGAAGGACGTCCGATCAGGCCCCGGCGTTCACCGCCGGCGCGGCCTTTCCAGCCTGTTGCTGTTTGGTGTCCCTGACAATCTTATTGCGCTGCGCGCGAAGCTTCATAAAGCTTTTGGCTTCCTGATAGAGCCTCGGCACGTCGCGGTTCACGATGGCCTTCCAGACGACGCGGGCTGCAGCCTTGGGACGAAAATAGTACTCGTCGTAGAAGCGGTGGACCATCTCCAGCACGTACTCGGCCGGCAGGCCGGGATACTCGATGTGGGCCATCTGGTGTCCTCCCGAGTCCGACATGTTGTGATTGGTGATGAAGCCGTTCTTTTCCGCGAAGTCGTAGAACTCCGTGCCCGGATACGCGTGCGCAATGGAGACCTGTATGGTCTCGCAGTCCAATGTCTTGGCGAAGTTGATGGTGTTGCGGATCGATTCCCTGGTTTCACCGGGCAGGCCGAGGATGAAATCGGCGTGGATGGTGAGGCCGAGGTCGTGGCAGTCCTTGGTGAAGGCACGCGCACGTTCCACGGTAGCGCCCTTCTTTATGTTCTTCAGGATTTGAGGGTCGCCGGATTCGTACCCTACGATCAGCAGCCGACATCCGGCATCCTTCATAGCCTTGAGGGTTTCGCGATCGGTAGTGACGCGCGAAGTGCACGACCAGGTGATGCCGAGAGGCTTGAGCTTCTCGCAAAGTTCGACGGTGCGCGCCTTCTGGATGTTGAAGGTGTCGTCATCAAAGAAGAACTCCTTCACATGCGGGAAGTTTTCTTTTGCCCACTTCATCTCGGCGGCCACGTCATCGGTGGAGCGCTTGCGCCAGGCATGTCCGCTCAGGGTCTGCGGCCACAGGCAGAAGGTGCACTGCGCGGGGCATCCGCGCGTTGAATAGAGCGCGATGTAGGGGTGCAGCAGAAAGGGGACGTTGTAGCGCGTCACGTCCATATCGCGCTTGTAGATTTTGGTGGCCCATGGCATCGCGTCCAGATCCTCCAGCTGCGGACGATCCGGATTGTGCGCGATGGAACCGTCGCTGCCGCGATAGCTGATACCCAGGATCTCGGGCAGCGGGGTGCCGTTTGCGTACTCCACCACCGACATGTCGAACTCGCGGCGACAGATGAAGTCGATCGCGCTACATTCGTTCAGGGCGCGGTCGGGAGAGGTGGTAACGGGCGGTCCCACGAACGCGATTTTGATGGACGGGTTGGCGCGCTTGATGGCCTCTGCCAACGCGTGATCGCCGGACCAACCGACGGTGCTGGTGAAGAGCACCAGAAACTCGTAGCCCTTGGCGATCTGGATGGTCTGGTCCGCGGAGATGTGGTGCGGCGGGGCATCCAGCAGGCGAGAACCTTCGAGCAGACCGGCCGGATAAGCGAGCCAGACCGGGTACCAGTAGGATTCGATTTCGCGCGTCGCGGGCCAGCGGCTGCTTGCGCCGCCATCAAAGTTTTCAAACGAAGGCGGATTGAGAAAAAGCGTCTTCAGGGGCATATTGTCTGTCCTTTAGTGTACCAGTCGTAACGGGCTAAAAGGGTGAAAAGCTGCACTGAAACAGGTGCAGTCACCTAGCGCGCAAATATGCAAAAGCGCTATGGATGAGGCGCCTGCATCGCCCATTCCTCGACTGTGCCCAGGGAGCGCTGCAGTTGGATTTCCGCCTGCATGAGCTGGAAGTCTGCATCGAGCTTGTCCACGAAACGGCGGCGCTCTTCAATGCGCGCCTTTTCTTCGTCGCGAGGAGTCAGCGGGGAAGCGTTGGGACTCGCCGGCCCGTTCTGCAGCTGCGTTTCCACAGCGTCCACATTCTCCTGCGCATAGTCGCTCTGCAGGCGGGCAATCTTCTTCTGCAGCCGCAGTTCGGCAAGGCTGCCGGAGAGCTGGCGCGTCTGTTCCGTCAACTGCAGACGAAAGAGATCTGCTTGCTCGCGGGCATGCACAGCATCTGCCGCGGAGCCGCGCGCCTGATCGCGAGCCTGCGCGTCGAAGATCGGCAGCGTCAAGTTAATGCCCACGTCGAAGTTGTTGTGTTGAAAGCGAAGGTAGTACTCGGCATAGTTGTTGAACTTGGCGTAGCGGCTGTATTGCACGCCGAAAGAGGCTTGTGGACGCCACATCTTCCTGCTATCGCCAACAGCCAGGTACCGCTTGGACTCGGCTTCCGCCTGGGAAGAAGCAATAGCCGCGCTGTGGGAACCGAGGGTTGCGTTCAGGGTTTCCGGGCTCGGGGCCGAAGGGCCAGCGGGAATCGAGGGAGACTCCGGTGTCACGGCGTCTTCAGTAAGCCCGGTGAGGTTCGCCAGGCGCAGCCGCAGGAAACTGATTTGTTTCTCGATGTGCACCTGCCGCAGCTCAAGCTGCGCGTTGGTCAACTCGGCCTGAGTGACATCCATGGTGCTGGAAAGTCCTGCGGTATTGCGCTGGCGCTCGACCTCCACCAGGCGCTCGCCAAAGCTGTGCTGCTGATCCAAGGCTTCGAGTTCCCGGCGGTCGGTATCCAGCTCGATATAGGCGAGTGCGGCATCCGTAGCCACTTTTTCACGGGTATCACGCATTGAGGCCTGTGCGGCGGTGAGCGATGCGCGAGCGGAGCGGATCATAGACAGCTGCGAAAAGGAGAGCACCAGAGAACTTGCGGTCGCATTGACGATGGTGGGTTGGCCAACCGGGAATCCGTAGGAATAGCCCAAGCTCGAGCCAATCGCCATGCTGGGCACATACGCATCTTTCGTCTGGCGCAGAGCCGCCGCGGCGCGATCCACGTCGGCTACGGCCATCTTGAGCTCATGGGAATTGCGCAATGCCAGATCGACGGCCGTGTAGAAAGAAATCTGTGCTTTCGCCGGTTGTGCCGCGGTGATCGCCAGGGTTGCGATGGCGAGGAGCACGGGAGTAGCAAATCGCGAACAAAGTGGCACGTGTGGCAAAGGCAATGTCCTGTACGTCAGCGTCCGGTATTGGTAGCAACCTGCCTTGTTGGATGATAGATGCTGGCGATGGAGGCGGCTGCTTGAATCTCCTGCGCGGCACCCGCTGTATCACCTTGTTTGCTCAAGAGGCTGGCAAGAAGCAAGTGTACGCGGAAGGCGGGCTCATCCTCTGACTTGTCCGGAGATGCCAAATATTCTCGCAGCAGTCGAATGGCCGCCTGCGGATCCTGCGAGGACCGAGTCAGCAAATGCGCCGCATCGACAAGCGGCTCCCCACGAGATCCATTTGCCTCCAGCCCGGCGCGAATTGCCTCCTGCATACGGAGCAGATCGTTCTGCTTCTGATAGAACGACGCCAGAACCATCCAATAGGTGGCCGGACGGGGAGCGACGGCGATCGCCCGCTGGAAGTGTTGCTCCGCGGCCGCAGCATCTTTATTGCTTGCGGCGATACGGCCGCGCAGTTCCTCGGCACGGCCACGGTCTACGCTGTCGAGTTTGCCGGCGATGTCTGCCGCCTTGTCTTTCCCGCCGCCTACGATTGCCGGCGCCTCCGTGTAGTAGTCTCCAAGGTCCGAGAGCGCCTCGGCATTATGGGAATCGAGCGACACGGCTGTTTCGAATTCGGCCTTGACCCGCTTGGCCAGTCCATAGGCTTTTATGAAGGAGACGCGGTCGGCCTTTTCGCCGAGCGCGCGCCCATACCACAGATGGTTGTCACTGCTGCCACTGTCGAGCGCGACCGCCTTTTCGCAGGCGTGAACCGCCGCGTCCCACCGTTCGATCTGGAGGGCAACCCGGCAGAGCAACTGCTGTGCTTCAGCGTCACTGCTGCTCGACTCGGTAGCCGCCTGCAGAAGCTCCATGGCATGGTCTGCGTGGCCTTGCTGGAGATCGTGAACGACGTCTATCCGATCCGCTGGACTGAGTGCGGAAAGGCTAAGCGGCAGGAACAGCAGGGCAACGAAGAGGGGAGTTGCGCGCATGAGTACTGAGTCCGTTCCAGGCAACCGATTCGATGCCTAGCGGTCGATGTGCACCGGCACACCTTCCGCCAGGGGCTCGCCGTTGGTTGTGCTCAGCGCCACTGTGTCGTTCTCTGCCAGCCCACTGACGATCTGTACCTGTGTGAGGTTCAGCGCGCCTTTCGTGACCTGCTTGCGCCGGAGGGTATTCCCATACAAAAGGTAGACGTAATCCTTCCCCCCCTCGCTATGCAGCGCTTCGCGCGGAACCGTGAGGACATGATCAAGGCTCTGCACAGTGATCGTGACCTTCACGTTTGTGTTCGGCAGCAACGTTCCATCGGCATCATCGACGCTTAAGAGCACCTCGCCAACATTGCGAGTCGTATAGGTAATGATGGTCGAAGGCATGCTAAGGATTCGGCCGTGCCACAGGCGATTCGGGAGCGCGTCCCAGACAATGGAGGCCGGCTGGCCCACGTGCAGCGTGCCGACATCCGGTTCGTCGAAATAGGCGCGCACCTGCAGCTTGGTCAAATCCGCCATCTGCAACAGTAATGAGCCGGGGCTGAGGTACTCCGAGACGGACACCGGCAGGGAATAGACAGTCCCTTTGAAAGGTGCGCGGACGTTCGACTGTGCGACGACTGTGTTGGCGGCGGAGTATGCCGCCTGGGCCTGCTCCAGGTCGGCTTTGGCATGGGCCATGTCGGCGGAGGAGTAGCGGGAGCTCTGCCTCTTCTGGAGAGTCGCAACCGAGGCGCTGGCGGCGTCAAGCCGCTGCTGCGCGGATGTAACCTCGCCGGGCGCCGCAGCACCCTGTGCCACCAGCTTTTTCAGCGTATCCACGTCGCGATGTGCCTGGTCGCGGTCAAGCTGCGCCTTCGTGATCTCTCCGGCAAGAGATGTGCGCTCTTCCTGCGTGCCGCCCTGCTCGGCCGCCTGATAGCTGGCCTGCGCACCGCGTAAAGCGGCAAGCCCGCTGGCGCTGTGCGCAAGCGCATCGGCGTCGTCCAGCGACAGCAGAAGCTTTCCCTTGGGCACCAGGTCTCCGGCATGCACGTAGAGTTGTTTCACGGTGCCAGGTGCGGGGGCGTGTGCCTCAAAATTGTGCTGCGGCTCAACCTTGCCCATTGTGCTGCGTGTCGTAACCAGGTCCTGAGTGGTTGCGTTCGCGACGCGAAGAGGCAGTTCTTCACGTGTCAGCCTGCGCACCGCGAAAAAGACGATTACCAGCAAAATTGCGGCGAGCGCCCACAATACGATCGGTTTCGCTCTGCCATTTGAGGTTTCGGCCATTCGTTCTAAACCGTCGGTAAGTATATAAGACGCCCGCTGCGCCTCTTTGGAGTCAGAAAGATGCAGGGAGTCTTCCTAGGTACAATACGAACATGACCACCACGCCGCGATATACCGACGAACACGCACGCGCGGGTCTTGCGACGCAATTTCCGGAGATCGAAACCTGGGAAAACCAGTTTCGCGGCTACGAAATCGTGATCGATACGCCGGAATTCACATCGGTGTGCCCGAAAACCGGTCTGCCGGACGCAGGCGTCCTTACGCTCCGCTATATGCCGCGCGAGCGCTGCCTGGAGCTGAAGTCGTTCAAAGAATATCTATTCTGTTACCGGAACCTCGGAATCTTTCAGGAAAACGTCGTTAACCAGGTGCTTGAAGACGTTGTGAAGGCCTGTGATCCTGAATGGGCCGAGGTCAAGGGTGACTTCCGTCCCCGGGGCGGTCTTTCCACAGTGGTGACGGCGCGCTGGCCCCGGCCGGCGACGCGGTAATGCATTTGGAAGTTGATTGAGCGCGCTATGGGCCGGTGTTGGACGTTAGATATAGCAGGTTCCTCGCTCCACTTTCGGTTACGTTCAGGATGACGAATGCAGCAGGATGAGCGCCCACTCTACCGTCATGCAGCGTGGGCGCTTGGCATGCTGACCGCGCTGAACCTCTTCAATTTCATCGATCGCTATGTTCTGCCCGGTGTGCAGCCGCTGGTGCAGCAGGAATTTCATGCCAGCGATGAACGCATGGGTGCACTTACCTATGCATTCTTCATCACGTATATGCTGGCAGCTCCGCTTACCGGATGGCTGGGCGATCGTGTGGCTAGGAAGCCGCTCATTGTGGCTGGCGCGGTGCTGTGGAGCGTCGCCACGCTGCTCACGGCAACTGTTCACAGCTACGGGCAACTTTATTTCCGTCACGCGGTAGTCGGTGTCGGAGAAGCGACCTTTAGCGTCTTTGCGCCCGCCATGATCGCGGATATGTATCCGGAGCGAGTACGAACCAAGGTGCTGAGCATCTTCTATCTCAGCATTCCGGTGGGCGCAGCGCTGGGATATCTAGTTGGCGGACAACTCGGCCCTACGTACGGCTGGCGAATGCCATTTCTTGTAAGCGCCGGGCCGGGGCTGGTCATTGCGGTACTCATTCTGTTTTTCGTCCGCGAGCCCGTGCGCGGCGCTGCCGACCTGCTAAAGCCCACGCCCTCTCGCGCAACCATCCTGGGCGTATTTAGAAACCCATCGTATTGGACCGCCACGTTGGGAATGGCGATGCTGGTCTTTACCATGGGCGGCATCTCGGTCTGGCTGCCGACTTTTCTTTCGCGTGTGGAAGGCTACTCGCTTTCGCGCGCGAATCAGATTCTTGGCGGCGTGACGGTGATCGACGGGATCCTCGGCACGATTGTGGGCGGATGGATCGCGCAGCGCTGGCTCAGGACGAATCATCGCGCACTCTATCTCGTCTCGGCGTGGAGCGCGGTGCTGACGTTTCCCGCGGCGCTGATGGTGTTCTTCGGCCCGCGCACTCTGCTCGTGCCTTCTATTTTGCTAGCGGAATTTTTCCTCTTCCTCAACACCGGTCCGCTGAATGCGGCGATTGTGAATTCTGTCTCTGCGGCGGTGCGCGCTTTCGCCATTGCGCTGAATCTTTTCCTGATCCATGCGCTGGGCGATGCTCCGTCACCGCGTTTGATCGGGGCAATCTCTGACCGGCATGGGCTTCGACTCGGCCTTGCGCTCACGTTGGTAACGCTGGTGCTTTCGGCGGTGATCCTGTTCTTTGGGGCGCAATTTGCCCCACCCCTCCCTGAAGAGGCACAGGCGTGATGGCGCTGCGTACACTCGGCCTTGCGGTGGGGTGGGGGGTAGCGCTGCTATGGGCGGCCCGGACATCGGCATGGATGCGCGGGATGTCGCGGCTGCCGGACCTACTCACGATGCCGCAGGGGATGCCGCGTGGACGGCTGAGTGTGGTTGTGCCGGCTCGTAATGAAGAGGAGAACGTCGGTGCTGGATTGCGCTCGCTTCTGCGGTCGCGGGATGTGGATGTGGAGGTGATTGCGGTAGACGATCGCTCCGAGGATCGCACCGGCGCGATTATGGAGGCTCTTCGGCAGGAGCAAGGCCTGCGTACGCGGTACGTGGTGGAACACGTTCGTGAGCTGACGCCGGGATGGCTGGGCAAACCGCACGCCATGGCGCGCGGCGCGGCGCGGGCAGAAGGGGAGTGGCTGCTCTTTACCGACGCTGACGTGGTGTTTGCCGAAGATGCGTTGGCCCGGGCGGTCGACTATATCGAGCGTGACGGCGGGGACCATCTGCTGGTCGTGCCGACTGTGATCGCGCGCAGTGCCGGCGAGCGGATGATGCTGCCCTTCCTGCATGTGCTCTCGATCTGGGGGCCGCGGCTCTGGCGGGTTGCCGACGCGCGCGCGCGCGACGCAGTTGGTGTCGGGGCCTTCAACCTGATGCGACGAACTACATACGAGAAGGTGGGCGGGTGGGAGCGGCTGCGCATGGAAGTCCTCGAGGACGTTTCGATGGGCGTCGTCATCAAGCAGGCGGGCTTCCGCTCGCGCGTGGTCACCGGGCGCGACCTGGTCCGCATCCGCTGGGCTCGCGGCGTGCGAGGCGTATGCACGAACCTCGGCAAAAACGTCTTCTCCGCATTTCGCTTCCGCATCGGTCTGATCGCTGCAGGAACCACGGCGCTCACGGTGATGTGCCTGTTGCCGTTTGCCGGGATTGCCTTGGGGTTGGTTTGGGACCGCGCGTGGCTGTGGCCCAGTCTGCTGTCGCTCGCGGCTCTGGGCGCGCTGTACTGGCGTTATCGGCGCTTCGCCGATGCGGATGGCGCGATCCCCATGCTTTGGCTGCCGGCGTTTCCGGTTGCGACGCTGGTCTTTGTCTACGCCATGTTGCGATCGACGGCGCTCACGCTCACGCGTGGAGGCGTCGAGTGGCGGGGCACGTTCTACTCGCTACGGGAACTTCGGGGGCATATGGGCCCGCTACGCTAGCGTGTGGCGCGGAAGACGCTGAAGTGGTGATTGCCGCTGAGCGAGGGGTCGTGTACCGGGGCTTTGCCTTGCTCGGCGGAGAAGCCGGCGAGCAGGGCGGGGTTGGGATGGAACTTCTCCGAGCCGCCGTGCAGTTGCTGCGACCTAGTCAGATACATCAGGCTCCGGTCGTTCACACTGTGGACAATACCGCGGAGTTGGATGTCCTTGCCGCGCAGTGGGGCCAGATCGCCGACATCGCGCGTGTCTTCGGGAAGGCTGGCGATGGTGACCCGGCAGTCTTCGTCCTTCGTCTCGGGACTGCAGATATCCAGGAAGCGCGTGCCGTCACGCAGCTGCGCGATGTCATATACGTGGGCTGCGATGCAGATGTCTTTGCCGCTATAGCGCGCAGCGTCGGGGGCTGGATGACAGGTTGCGGCGTGAAGCTGCAACGAAGCAATCGAAAGCGGAAGCAGCAGCAATGTGGCGATCGTACGCACGCTGCGAGGCTATGCGCACTGTAAGGAACTGGCGATCCCACATTGGTGGTGCCTATTACTGCACAGTCAATGCTGGCACTTTCGATTTGCCACTGCCATAGTGACTGGCTACGTAATCATTCAGGATGCGCTTGAAGTCCGCGATGATGGTGTCGCCTTTCAAAGTGACGGCGAGCTTGCCGTCGATGTAGACGGGAGCCTTCGGCTCTTCGAAGGTTCCCGGAAGCGAAATGCCAATGTTGGCGTGCTTGCTTTCGCCGGGGCCGTTGACGATGCAGCCCATGACGGCTAGCTTCATCTCCTCCACCCCGGGGTATTGCAGCTTCCACTCGGGCATGGACTCGGTGAGGTAGTTCTGCACCTGCTGGGCGAGCTCCTGGAAGTAGGTGCTGGTGGTGCGTCCGCAACCGGGGCATGCGGTGACCTGGGGGGCGAAGGAGCGGATGGAGAGCGCCTGGAGGATCTGCTGGGCGCAACGGACCTCTTCGCTACGGTCGCCGCCCGGGGTTGGGGTGAGCGAGACGCGGATGGTGTCGCCGATGCCGGCCAACAGCAGCGGGGCGAGGCCGGCGGTGGAAGCGACGGTGCCCTTGATGCCCATGCCGGCTTCCGTGAGGCCAAGGTGGAGGGCGTGATCGGTGCGCGCGGCGAGCGAGCTGTAGACATCGATGAGGTCGCGCACGCCTGAGACCTTGGCGGAGAGGATGATCTGGTCGCGGCGCAGGCCATAGCGCTCGGCGGCGGCGGCGTTGTCGAGGGCGGAGCGCACCATCGCTTCCATCATGACGTCGCGCGCGTCGAGCGGCTCGGGAGCGCGAGAGTTCTCATCCATCATGCGGGTGAGGAGAGCCTGGTCGAGAGAACCCCAGTTGACGCCGATGCGCACCGGCTTCTGGTGCTTGACGGCGACTTCGACCATCGTGCGGAAGTTGTCGTCGTCTTTGCGACCGATGGAGACGTTGCCGGGGTTGATGCGGTACTTGGAAAGGGCCTGGGCGCAGGCGGGATATTTGGTGAGCAGCAAATGGCCGTTGTAGTGGAAGTCGCCGATGATGGGTGTGGTCCAGCCTTTTTCACGGATGCCGTCGACGATGTAGGGAACGGCTTTGGCGGCCTCGTCGTTGTTGACTGTTATGCGGACCAGCTCCGAGCCGGCGCGGGCGAGCGCGGCGACCTGCTGGACGGTGCCCTCGATATCGGCGGTGTCGGTGTTGGTCATCGACTGGACGACGACGGGGGCGGAGGAGCCGACAGGGACTTCGCCAATCTTGACGGTGACAGAGTTTCTACGCTGGATTTCCGGCATAAGGGTCCATTCCAGTTTACCGTGGGTGCTCGCCGCACGGGCGGAGGCGCCTGCGGCGCGGGCCGTGGTTCGCTCCGTTGTCGCTCACGCCAGCGTTGCGCCTAATCGGACATGGCTCGGCCCGTTTCGTTATGCCGACAGCAGGCTGCACACCGCTGGGTAGACGCGTTACCGGCACCCCCTCCCCCCTCCCGGTGCGGGAGGCTGGCCTGTAAGTGGTTTTAATTGCAGTAGTTTAGACCGCCTTCCGTGGGCTAAATTCGTCCAAACAAAGGACTTATCGCTTCATTCGTCATTCCATTAGAGTTAGCATCGTTGCGGAACGTGAATCATTCAGAAAAGCAAAACGCCACCGCGGCGGTGGCGTTTGACCGGATGCCCGGCCGAATTTGTTTCTATTTCCAGTGTAGCGAACGGGACGGAAATAAGTGGCAGATTGTTGCCGGGATTCCCGGACTGGGAGTTACCTGTTAGCTCTCTGACATGGCGGCCAAACGTGAGATCCCTCCACTTCGCTTCGCTCCGGTCGGGATGACGATGCTCTGGGGATAAGCATTTGTGATATCCGCCATCTTCGCTCGACCAAGATGGCGCACCTGCCCGGTCTGCAGGTGGCGAAATCAAAAACCATCGAGCACCTGCTGTGCGGCGCGCTGCCCGGAACGCATGGCTCCGTGGACAGTGCCCCAGTGGGCGGTGATGTCGGTGTGCTCGCCGGCGAAGAAGAGGGTGCTTTCGACGGGCTCGGCCATTCGCGCGGAGCAGCCGGCCGCGCCGAAAGGCGCGTAGCTGTATGCGCCGCGCGTCCATGGATCGCTTTGCCAATCATGCTGATAGTAGTTACGTAATTCGCATTCGAGCGAGTTACGCGGGAGGGAGAAGATCTGCTCCAGCGAGCGGAGAGCCTGCGCGGGAAGGGAATCAGCGGCATTCCATCCCTCGCGTTGCTCATGATGTGGCACCCTACTTATCGCATCTGCTGCCGGACCGCCCAGCCAGGCTACGAGCATGGGAACGTCGCGGGGATGCTGGGTCCAGTAGGTGGGCGGCGTCATGCCGGGTGCGAAGAGGAAGCGCATGTCCGGCATCCGCTGTTTCCAAAATGCGCTGCGGAAAAGGAGGACGAGACGCCTAACGGAACCGGCTTCCATGCGATCGGCAGCAGTCAGAATGCGCGCGGGCTCGGGGTCGAAGCTGACGCTGCGCGCCTGGAGGACGCCTAGCGGAAGCGTGACAATGACCTTCTGTGCGGAGAAGGAATCGCCGGATGCGGTGCGGGCAGTGACAGAGCCGGACTTCCATTGGAGCGAGACGACGGGCGAGCGAAGAAGGATGCGCGCGCCTGCGTGCTCGGCCTGGCGGGCGAGGTATCGAGGCAGCGCATCATAGCCGCCGGTCGGACGCGAGGAGCGGTCGCCATCGATCGCTTCTTCTGCCTGCTGCTGGCGTGCGAGCGCGGCGATCCCGATGCGGCGTGCGTCGGCGGCGTTGAAGCCTTCGACGAAGGAGCGCGCCTGGGCCGCCTCTTCAGGATCGGGCTGCCGGCGGGCGAGGAAATCATCGAAACTCATGTCTCCCTCGCGGCGGGCGAAGCTGTCGAGTTGGTCGAGGAGCTCGAAGGATTCGTTGTGAGGACAGGCGGACAGTGCGCCGTCGCGGAAGCAGGCATCCGTGCCGCTGATCTCCTGGAGCGCGATGTGACCGTCTCTCAAGCGGCTGAGAAGCTCAGGTGGATGGCCGTGCACGAACTCCGCCCCGAGTTCGATGGGAGAGCCCGCTTCCTGCGGGTGAAGTGTGAAGATGCGGCCGCCGACGCGATCGCGGGCTTCGAGTACGGTGACGTGCTTGCCGGCTGACGCGAGCTCAGCCGCTGCAGCGAGGCCCGCGATCCCGGCGCCGAGGATGAGCACATCGGGGGCGTGGAGTGATTCTCCAGGAGCTTTCAATGTTTGGGTTCTCAAGAAATTCGGATGCTGTTCGCTCGAACGCGAAAGGCCGGTCGCTTTGGCCGCCGGCTGACTGAAGATTGGGTGGCAACTTTCCTGCGATGGATCCCGCCCGCTGTTTGCTTTGCAAAGGATGAGGCACCGGGCGTGTGAAGTGGACGCGAAGTAAAAGGGCGCCGCTGGCGTGGCGCCCCATGAGACCTGCTTGTGCGGCAATCAGGCTGCAGCGCGGGCGTTGGCATGGCTAGCGATGCCGGTGAGTTTTTCGTCGGCGGCCTTTTCCTCTTTCAGGATCGATTCGAGGATCGGCACATCGCCGCTGTGTCCCATTGTTTCAGCCCAGGTGCGGAGGGTACCGTAGACGGCCATCTCATGATGCTCCACCTCCTGCGCGGCGGCGATGAGGGTGACGTCGAGCACCATTGGGTCTTTCGCGTCCTTGATGCCGTCTTCTGCTTCGGTGACGAGAGCAGAGATGGCCTTACAGGTCTCGGTCTTTGCAGAGCCGGTGTGGCGCTCCAGGATTTGCCCGACCTTCGAGACATGGCCTTCGGTTTCCTTCAGGTGAGTGCGGAAGGCGTTTGCCAGCTCCGGCGTAGTGGACTTTTCGATCATGGTGGGAAGAGCTTTGGTGATCTTCTGTTCCATGTCGAGAGCCTTCTTGAGGTGTGTGATGTAGAGCGCGTGCAGAGTCTTGAGATTTTCGGATGTCAGCTTCATAGGGGAATCTCCAGTCGATGGTTGATGGGTTCGTGAGCTGTTGCGGGCTGCAGAGGTTGCGCGAGGAAGAAGGCGCCTTTCCGCAGCGAAAGCTTGCAATATTTCATAAGACGGTTGCAGATTGACCGGCGTTGCCCCTGATTGCGTATTGCGGCGCAGACGGCGAACTGAATGAGCCGCGTCGAATGCATCTCAAGGATTGGAGGAGACAACCGTGGCAATGCGAGCAACCAAAACGAGATCCGACCCGAGGGCAGCCAAAAAAGCAGCGCGCACGAAACGGACGACATCCGCGACACGCGCAGCGAGGGGGAGTCATCGCAGCTCTCACGTGCGCCGGAAGTGGTCTGCTGCTGTGGAGACAGAATCGACGTATCCCGAGCAGGGGCTGTTCAAGAAAGATGCGGCGACCATCGCGCGCAGCCTTGCGTCGAAGAAAGTTTCGCCGAAGGGACCATCCTCGGGAATGCGGATGCTGACCTTCTATGTGAACCGCGCCGGGAAGAATCTGAGCGCGAGGCGGCGGCATGAGCTGGAGCGCGCGAAGGAGCTGTTGCACGCGCGGATTGAGCGGGCCAAGGGCGGCGTGGCCAAGCCGCAACAGCGGAAACATACGTAAGAGCCCATTCTGAGAGCCGCCCACCGGCGAGGCTTAGTTTCCGCACTTCGCTCGACGGGGCGTCCTGCTTTGGTCATGAGTCGCGCGGAACACCTGAGAAGTCTCTTGCTGCCTGACACATAAGCACGTATTCTCGGCTACACGTAAATCTCTCCCGAATGCTGCTGAACCATGATGGAAGGTGAGCGGGCCGCGACGGCCTCAGTTGCGGCTATCGGCTGCGATGCTCGCCTCCGAAAGGAAGAGTCGTGCCGATGATTCGGGCAACATGTGGGCCATGGACCGGCGTCTTCCATAGGGTTCTTCTGCTGCTTGGCTGTGTTTTCCTGCTGGCGGCCAGCGCCGATGCCGACACTTTTCGAGCTTCGAATCCGGGCCCGGGCTCGGTCACGATTACGGGGCTGTGGCAGTTCCACACCAGCGATGACATGGGCTGGGCGAATCCCGCTTATGACGATTCGCAGTGGGAGCAGATCCGCGGCGACGATACGTGGGGCGCGCAGACGCACCCGAGTCACACGGGGTTTGCTTGGTATCGCAGACATATCGACATCCTCGGAGCGGACAAATCGCTGGCGATCATGATGCCGCCGGTCGATGATGTGTATGAGCTTTACTGGAACGGCACGAAGATTGGGACCTACGGAAAGCTCCCGCCGGGGGCATGGTGGTGGGCCTTTCAGCACAGCGCGGTGTATTCCCTTCCTGTGGATGTATCGGGCAATGCAAGTGGTGTGCTTGCGATCCGAGTTTGGAAGAATCCGCTGGCATCCACCGATACGTCGACAGCGGGTGGCCTGAACGCCGCGCCAGTGATCGGGAACCATGCGGTGCTGGCAATGCAGGCAATGGAGCCGCGCTATGAACGGCAGCAAAAGCAGTTACCAGGCATTCTTATGGCCGGGGCTATTTTTGTTGCGGGGTTGATCGCTCTGCTGCTCTACCTGCGCGAGCGAACACAGTGGTTGTATTTATGGCTGGCGATCTATCTGCTGGCCGACGGACTGACTGGTTTCCGGCGTCTGGATTTCATCACGTATGGGCTGCATTTTGTGTGGGAGCAGCTATACATTCAGTTCGTCAACTCATTTCAGGACATCTCCCTCTGGCTGCTGCTGCTAACGCTCTTCGGATTGAGCCGTGAAGCGCGGTGGCGACGCTGGACCAAGATTCTCGCCGTGCTCTATCTCGTCTCGCAGGCGATCGATTGCGGGACCTTCTTCCCCTGGGAAAATGCCGGGCTGGGACTGCAATGGGTCGATGCAATTACGACGGCGATCTATTCGCTGACGCCGTTTTTCATTTTTCTCATCGTTGGTTTCGGGCTGGCACGCAAACGGCAGATGACGCTGTGGCCGATAGCGATCGCCGCGTTTCTCTATGGCGCGTACAACATTACTTTCAACACTTCGGGACAAGGCAGGCGATTCACGAACTGGACACTGAATGGACACATGTCCGCCTGGGCGATTCACATCGGCGGATATGCGTTCACCGCGCCTTTCCTGCTGGACCTGCTGCTGTTCATCGTGCTGCTCATCACGGTAGGGCGCCAGCAACTGGCGGAGCGTCGACGGCAATCGGAGATCGAACTGGAGGTGAAGTCGGCGCGCGAGGTGCAGCATGTGCTGGTGCCGGAAGAAACGCCTGCGGTTCCGGGATACTCGATTGCCAGCATTTACAAACCTGCGTCCGAGGTGGGCGGCGACTTCTTCCAGGTGATGCCACAGGCGGACGGCAGCGCGCTGATCATGGTGGGCGATGTAAGCGGCAAGGGACTGAAGGCGGCGATGACGGTTTCGCTGATCGTGGGCACGCTGCGCACGCTGGCCGACTATACGCAGCGGCCGGCGGAGATTCTACGGGGATTGAATCGCCGGCTGATCGGGCGCATCGACGGGGGCTTTGTCACCTGCCTGGTGCTGCGCATCGCGGCCAACGGCGAGACTGCCGTGGCGAACGCGGGACACCTGGCTCCATATCGTGATGGCGAGGAGCTGCCGGTGGCGGGCTCGCTGCCGTTGGGACTATCGACCAGCGCGGTATACGACGAGCTGAGCTTCCGGCTGCATGAGGGCGAGACGCTGAATCTGTTTACGGACGGCATCGTGGAGGCGCGGAACAGCCGGGGAGAGCTGTTCGGGTTCGAGCGGCTGTCCGCGATGCTGGCCTCGCGGCCGGAGGTGGGAACGATCGTGGATGCGGCGGAAGGGTTCGGACAGCAGGACGATATTACGGCCATCTCCATTACACGACATGCAGTGGGAAAGCCGAAGACTGCTACGGTCAGCCTTACTGCTCAGATTGCGACGGCCTGAAGGAATGTGCGCGAGTATGACGAGTCCCTCGACAACATCTCCGGTGACGCAGATCGACATCGTTGATCTGCAGCAGCAGGTGGCGCGGCTGCAGGCGCTGCTCGAGACATCACGGCAGGTGCACGCGACGGTCGAGCTGGATGCGTTGCTGAGCACCGTTCTGCGGATAGTGGTGCGTGAGCTGGAGCTGCCAGGCGCGCTGATCACCGAGCCGCGCATGATGTACGGCACGATGCCAGCCGAGCCATGGGCGGGATGCCCGCGGTTTGCGCTGCAGAACAAGGACGGGCGGCAGTTGGCTGAGCTGGTGGCGGCACCGCCGGAGGGACGCGAACTATCGATCTACGAGCAGGATTTTCTGGAGGGGCTTGCGCTGCAAGCGGGAGTCGCGCTCGAAAATGCGCGCTACCACGAACGAAACCTGGAATGGACGCGGGTGCAGCGGGACCTCGAGGCCGCGCGGCTGATCCAACGCAGCCTGCTGCCGCAAACGATGCCGCATATTCCGGGGTACTCCATCGCGATTCGCTCGACGGCGTGCTATGAGGTGGGCGGCGATTACGTTGATATCGTCGAGCTGAAGGACGGCAGCCAGATCATGGCGGTGGCCGATGTTGCGGGCAAGGGGCTGGCTTCGGCGATTGTGGCTACGTCGTTTCGCTCCGCGTTTCGCGCCATGGCTACCGGCGAGGTTCCACTTGCGGAGCTTGCCGCCAGGTTGAGCGAGCAGCATTATGCGGAAGGCGTGGAGGCACGGCGGCGCTATGTCACGGCGATCTTTCTTCGACTCGACACCAAGACGCATACGCTCGAAGTGGTAAATGCGGGTCACAATCCCGGATTTCTGTTGAGTGGCGGCAAAGCGCACTGGATGGTCGCTAGCGGAACTCCGATTGGCCTGGTGCCGGGCATGCAGTATGCAGCGGAGCAATATGCGTTTCCGGAAGGATCGAGGCTGCTGTTCTACACGGACGGGCTGACGGAGGTCTTTCTGGGGAACGAAGAATTCGGGGCGGAGCGGTTATTGAAGTCGTTTCAGGGATGTGATTTCGAGGAAAGCGCCGCTATTCTCGACGGGCTGTGGCAGCAATTGCACGATTTTTGCGGCGGTGCACATCAGGAAGATGATATGACTGCACTTGCACTTCTGAGAACCCATTCGTAACGAGGACCACATGGTCAACTTGAAAGGCAAGCCGGTTGAGCTCCGCGTTCCTTCCCGCATGGGATTTGAAAAGGTCGCGATGGGCACGGCCGCCAGCGTAGCGAAGCTGATGGGTTTTCCTGATGACCGCATTGAAGACCTGAAGACGGCCATCGCGGAGGCGTGCATCAACGCCATTGAGCACGGGAACCACCTGAATGAGAACCTGTGCGTTGGGGTGACTCTCTCCGCGAGTGACGACGGCCTGGAAGTGAAAGTACTGGATGACGGCGCAGGGATTTCCAAACCGCCGCACAAGCCGGACATTGACCGCAAGGTACACGGCGAAGAAGACCCGCGGGGTATGGGCATGTTCCTGATTCAGGCGCTGGTCGACGAGGCGGAGTGGGTGAAGGACAGCAAGGGCCAAGGCAGCTACGTGCGACTGGTGATCAGGCTGGATAAGGAGAGCGAGTAACGTGCAGACGGAAACAAAAGCGAACGTCGATCAGATTTCCGGTGGTAGCGGCGGTGGTATCACGGTGCTTCGCTTCAGCGGCGATATTTCGTCCACCTCGCACGATGCGCTGCTGGGCACTTACGAAACGGTGAGCAAGTCCCAGCCTGTGCTGCTTGATTTTTCCAAGGTGGAGTACATCAACTCCAGCGGCATCGCGCTGGTGATCCAGATGCTGATGGAGGCGAACAAGAACAGCCAGAAGATTGCCGCCTTCGGCTTGACGCCGCACTTCCAGAAGGTTTTCACCATGGTGGGAATCACGAAGTATGCGTCGCTCTATCCGGATGAGGCGGCGGCGAAGGCGGCGATCTAAGAAGAGCGAATGCCGGCTCCAGTTGCGGGCCCGGGATCTTCTCGTACCATCATTCAGTCCCTTGGCGTAAGCAGCTTCGACGCAAAAGCGTCGGGCATTTCCACGTGACAATCGTGGCCTGTGGGCAGGTCGCAATAGGTCCAGCCCTCGCGTCTAGCCCGGTCACCGAACTGCTGAAATATCGGTCGCGCGGGATAGGTTTCGGCTACACACGCAATAAACGTGCGGGGAAGTCTGGCAGCTGCGTTGACAGTGAGCCTGACTTTTTCCTCGAAGCACCGCAGACTAAAGTCGGACAACCTGGATCGCACAAAGTCACGGTTAGCTCCGGGCTTGAGACCCCACATATCAAGCTGGCCTTCGCCTCCGCGCAGCCGCCATCCCTCTCCTGCGTCATCGGCTTGTTGTCGAAACATCTGCGCGACTGTCTCGGGGAGAAGGTCTAAGGCGGATTGGCCATCACTCGGAATAAAGGCATCCGCATACACCAGACCACAGAGTCGATTCAGCGCCTTTTCCGCGACACCGGTGATGATCATGCCCGCATAGCTGTGACCGACGAGAGTCACGTCTCTGAGATTTTCCCGATTCAGCAGGTCGATAACATCCGCAATGTGCGTTTGCAGGCCAATGGAGGATGACAGAGGATGAGAGTCATTTTCCAAGCCGGTCAGATGCGGAATGGCGACCGCATGACCTGCCGCCTCCAAGATTGGAGTTACAAGGTCCCAGGTGGCGGCTGTCTGCCAAGCTCCGTGCACCAGTACGAAGATCGACATTCGCGTGAACCTCTCGATGCACTTTAGACCAGCTCCATGTAGGTCGTATACGGCAGGCTGCCGATTGAGGTAAACGGCAGCAGGGTGACGGGACCACTCTTGGAATCTACCTGCCACTGACGCTGGCTGATGCGCTTTGCCGCGAGCAACGCGCGGCGCGGGACGGCAGGAACCGCGCCGTCCGGTTGCTGCTTTACCGCCATCAGCACGAGTGGTCCTCGCACCAGCGCAACCGTGCCGGGATGCTGCGGGTCGATGGGTTCGAGGCGCATCTTGAGGGGGAGTTCCAGTTCGATGCGGTCGCCGGTCTTCCACTCGCGATGAACTGCTGCGAAGCGGCCGGGAATGGCGAGGCCCTTCTGACGCGCTCCATTCACCGAGACGGATGCGCCTTCCGCCCATTCCGGAATGCGGAAGTTCATAGCCAATTCAACGGGGCGGGAGCTTGTCACCGTAAACGTGACGTGCTCTTCAGACGGATACTCGCCTTCCTGGGCGAGTGAAAGCGAAGCGCCGTTCTCGGTCCAGCGCAGGGTCGACGGCATGTAGAGGTTGACGTAGACTGCCTGCGGCGCCCGGAAGTACATGTTGATGCGATAGTCCGTGGCGACCTGCGGCAGCGTGCCGGAGCAGCAGGGCCAGCGCGCTCCGTGGTAGAAGCGCTTGCCGTTGTAGTTGTAGTCGGAGTAGTAGAAGGTTCTTCCGTTTTCCTGGAGCGGCTTCGCGCCGAGCACGGTGTTGTACATGACGCGCTCCATGCTGTCACCGTAGAGAGAGTCGCGGGTGACGCGGAGCAGGTAGCGGGTCAGCTTGAAATGCGCGTAGGAGCCGCAGGGGGTCTCGAAGCTATTGTGGGTTTTGGTGAGGCTCAGGTAGACGTCGGGGCTGCCGGGCGCGCGCAGGGTTTCATCGGGACCCCAGCCACCGCTGGCGTAGCTCTGAGCCTGAAGCATGGCGAAGGCATTGCGCGCGGCATGCAGATGCTTCTCGCTGCCGGCGACCATGTACGCCATCATGGCGGAGCAGAGCGAGTTCACGTGGCTGTAAGCGTGGCGGCCATCAAGGACGTCCTGGTTCCGCGAGAGCGGATCGAACCAGGGCTTGTCGTCGAGGTACTGCAGGCCGAGATCGTAGTATCGGCGGCCGGCGCCGCGCTGTGAGGCGAGGAAGAGATTTTCCGAGATGGTGTAGGACTCGTCCCAGGTCCAGGAGATATCGTCCTTGTGGTCCATGCGCCAGGGAACGCCATGCTCGACGGCATGGCCGGGGAGATGCGGTAGCGCAGTGTTGGTGGTGTGTTCGAGAATCGCGAGCGCCTCCGGGTCCTTTACGTAGGTATGCGAATCAAGCAGGCCGAGCAGCAGTTTGTCGTAGGTGTAGGCCGGGAAGCGGTTCTTGATGTAAAAATCGGCGCTGATGGTTTCCGCGTAGAGGCGATTGAGGCGGAGCACCTTCTGGCGGGTGGCTTCGTCGCCGTTGATCGCGTAGGCGCGGGAGAGGGCGGAGATCCACTGGCCGAAGGTACATGCGGGCGCGAAACCGCGGTCAAAGTGCTTGCGGTAGTCGTAGTCGGGATCGTAGTCGTACCAGCCGCCGAGGTCTTCGCCGGGCGCGGGAAGGCCGGACATCTGGCGCAGCGGCTTGAGGAGGCTATCTTCGCTGAGCGCCATCAGCACGGCATGCGTGTTCATGAGCTGCGTTTCGTGCAGATCGCTGGAGAGGATCACATCGCCGTAGCCGAACTCTGAGAGCAACGGCGCTGATAGAGTTTGCGCGCTCCATCCGGCTTGAGCCCACAGGCCGTTGCCGGCGACGGCTGCCGCTGCGATTGAGCTTGTCTGGAGAAAGTGCCTGCGCGAAAGGTGTCCCATGGCTCCGTTTTACAACATGGGGAGCAGATGCGATGGATATTCGCAGGCGAGTGGCGCCGAAGACTGTTACACTGCGTGGCAATGTTCCGCTTCGGTAAGCCAAAAACAGCCGGCGAATGGATGGTCCACGTTGTGGGAGCCATCATCGCGCTCTTCCTGATCTGGTGGATGTTCCGACTCTATGTCGTTTGACGCTCGATCACGCTATGGCCGCGAACAGCTTGCACCGCTGGGGTGCATCCATAAGCGACACACCGATTCAGCAGACGGATCGGACGGCGACCTGACGAACATCCAGGGTTGAGCTCCGCCGCGTTCGAGCGGGATAGTAACGAATATCGCGGCTTCTCTGCTTTAATGCATCATCTCCAGGAAGGCCGTGATCTGCCGCGCGTCCGCGGGTGAGACGCTCATTTCCGGCATGGCGACTCCCGGTTGGAATTTCTGCGGGTGCATCACCCACTGCTCCAGGTTGGCGGGAGTGTTCGGCAGAACGCCGGCAAGATACGAGCGCTGCGGAAGCGCGGCCAGCGATGGCCCGACTTCGCCGACGGCTCCCGGAACGCCGGGGATCACGTGGCACGTGGGGCACCCGTAATGGATCATCAAATCTGCCGCATTGCTACGGGCACGCGGCGGAGCGCTTGAACAGGCCATCGCCAGACCGCACACAAGGAGCAAGAGCGGGAGGAGTAAGCGCTGCATCATGTGCGCTCTCCTTGCTGCAATACGGCTTCGAGGCTCCCCAGTTTGAGCCGGCGATCAGATTCGCTCAGCCATTTTGCGAACAGCGCAAGCGCAACGACGATGAAGACGATTGTGGATGGAACCCACATAATGACGCCGCCAAGCTGCTGATCTTCTAATGGCGTGAAGCCCCATCGCGCCGTCGTCGCAGCGTAAACGGGATACCACAGCACTGTCGAAAAGGTGAGTAAAGCGCCGAGCGCGCTGCAATGGACTGCCGTGCCGAAGACATAGAAGGTCCCGGCACCGTAGCTCAGGGCGGAGCGTCCCACTCCATAGAGCGCCGACCAGAAGACCACCGCAGTGAGAAAGAAGCTAAGATGCTGCGCGGCGTGAACCGAGTCCGACCGCAGAGTCGCCTGATAGAGCACAGGGATATGCCATACCCAGAGCGCGATAGCTTCCATCAACCATGCGAGGAGCGGCGTTGTAAAAAAGCGAATCATGGGAATATGTTCAACGCGATGCACCCATGCGCCAATTCCTGCCCGACCGCGCGGCGCGAAGGCCCACAGGCATGTTGCACCGGGATGGGAAGCGGCGATCAGTGGCGCAGAGACAAGGATCATGATCTCGTGCTGGAGCATGTGCGCGCTGAAGAGCTGCTCACCTAATTCGTGAATGGGCGAGGTCAATGCGAGGAAAAGACTCAGCCAGCCGGCGCAAAACGCGGCATGCCGCCAGCGCAGCAGATAGATTTGGCCGCGTCGTGCCGCACCCGCCATATACATAGCGAGCAGGATCGCGAGAGGCCACACAATCTGCGGCTCCCAGCTCCATGGCTCGCTCCACACGGAAGGAGCTACGCTCGCGGCGAGAAGCGTGACGGGGGCGGGGATGTGCGGAAGGACCATGGCTAATCGCAGGGACTCAGAATGAGAAGCGCGGCTGTGCCGGCAATCACCACGAGTACGGACATAACGGAAAGCAGCATGCCGGATTTCGCCATGAAGCTTCTGCGTCCTGCTTCGGGCAGGCTTTCGTTGGCTGCAGGTATTTTGCGAAACAGCGAAGAAGAGAGTGCAAACGCACCAAGACACAGTGTGAAGTCTATGGCGGAAACCAGGATCGACATTCGCTTGCAATTCACATCGCAGGCCCAGTGCGCGACGGTGTAACCGACAATCGTGTTGATCAACGCTACCGACGGCCCGAGCAGGACAGCAATCCAGAGCAGAAGATCGGCTCTCTGCGCGGCGGCATTCGAGTGTGCCTCCTGCGGCTTAGGCATGGAGCCACCTTGGCGCCCAATAGATCACGAGATAGATCGGAATCCAAGAGCCAATGACGAAGTACCAGTAGTCCGCATTCTCGGACGCGTCCATGAAGCGCTTGCCTTCCACTAAGGGCGTGAAGAAGAGTACTGCCAGCACAACCGTGTCGACAAGGTCGGTGAGCAGATGGAGAACGTGCAAGCCCATGAGCGTCCACACGGCAGATCCATATGCGTCGATGCTCCAGTCCGTATTCAGGTGACGCAGTTCGAAGTAACGGACCACAACGTTGGCGATGCCCACCAGCGCGAGAACGACGAGACCGATTCGCACAGCACGAAGATCTCCCCTGCGGGCACGGCGGCGATACCATTCGTTCGGAATGGCACTCAGCACAAAGATCGTCAGGTTCAGCGTGCCCCAGAAAAGCGCCGGTGGATTAGAATGCGGCGGCCACTCCAATCCACGGGAGTGCAGATAAAAATACGAGGCGATCATGAGCAGGAAGACCATGCCCTCAATCGCCATCATGCCGATGATGCCCCACCAGGTGATGCTGCGAATGCCGAAGACTACGGTCGGCAGCTTCGAGACATCCAGCACGGCGGCTTCTACTCTGTCTGCCATATCTCTCTCGCTCGTCGGCGCTCGGCGGCCTGTCTCACCGGCCAGAACCAGCCGATGAGCGTGATGGCGATCGGCACCGCGCCGATGGTGATTCCCCAAGGCGTGAAGATGCTGCCGATGAAGGCCGCAGTGGTGGCCAGTGCGGCGAGGAATGGCCACAGTGACGGGGCAGGAAATTCTTCTTTGCTATCCGGTTCCGCATCGAGCGTGCGGGTGGTGAGGAACGACCGCGTGTCCTCATCCAGCCCCACGACCACCGGCTGATTCGGCGCGGCATCCCACAGCGCCTCGCGGCCGTTGACGGTCGGCAGATGCAGGAAGTTGTAGCAAGGCGGCGGCGAACTGGTGGCCCACTCCAGCGTGCCGGCTCGCCACGGATTCGGACCGGCCACTTCACCGCTTCGCAATGAGCGGAAGACATTCCAAAGGAACAGACAGACGGCGACAAAGAGCAGGATGTAGCCCAGCGATTCGATCTGGTTCAGCAGCGTCCAGCCCATGCCGCTCGGATAGGTGTAGACACGACGCGGCATGCCGCGAATGCCCACCAGGTGCATGGGGAAGAAGGTGACGTTGAAGCCGACGAAGAACAGCCAGAAAGTGACCTGCCCCAGCACTTCGCTTAGCATGCGGCCGGTCAGCTTGGGGAACCAGTACGTCAAGGCTCCGAAGAGCGGGAAGACAGCGCCACCGATCAGCACATAGTGGAAGTGCGCCACGACGAAATATGTGTCATGCACCTGCAGGTCCACCGGAACGGAGGCTACGAACATTCCGGTCATACCGCCCAGGATGAACGTGAAGAAGAAACCGAGCACCCACCATAGCGGTGTCCGGAGCACGACCCTGCCGGTGGCCAGGGTAGCGATCCAACAAAAGATCTGCGCGCCGGTGGGAATCGCGATCATCATGCTGGCGGCGGTGAAATAGCTCTCTGCAATCTGTGGAATACCGGTGGCGAACATGTGATGCACCCACAGTCCAAAGGCCAGGAAGCCGGTGGCTATGAGAGCAAGCACCAGCACGAGATAGCCAAAGACATGCCTGCGGCTGAACGTCGCCACGATGGTGGACACAATTGCGGTGCCGGGCAGGAAGATGAGGTAGACCTCCGGGTGACCGAACCACCAGAAGAGGTGCTGGAAAAGCAAGACGTCGCCGCCGGCCGCGGGATTGAAGAACTGCGTGCCGCAGGTGCGATCGAGCAGCAGCATGGTGCTGCTGAGCACAACGCCGGGCAGCGAGAAGATCACCATGAAGGCCACGACGACCTCGCCCCAGACGAAGATGGGGATGCGGTTGAGCGACATTCCGGGAGCACGCAAGCGAAAGACCGTTACGATGATCTCCACTGCGACCGCAAGCGCGGAGACTTCAGTAAACGTGATGAGCTGCGCCCAGAAGTCGGGGCGCTTGCCCGGGCCGAAGTCCGGGCCGGCGAGCGGCACGTAGGAGAACCAACCGCGATCGGCGCCGGTGTTGCACAGGAAGGCGACGTAGAACATGATGCCGCCGAAGACATACAGATAATAGCTATATGCGTTGAGCCGCGGAAAAGCGATGTTCCGCGTGCCCACCATCAGAGGAACGAAGTACACGCTGAGTGCCTCGAACATCATGGGCACGGCAAAGAGGAACATCATCGTGCTGCCATGCATGGTGAAGAACTGGTTGTACTTGTCGTTGGAGAGGATGTGCGCTTCCGGGAAGGCGAGCTGCAAGCGCATGACACCGGCCAACAGACCGGCGATCAGGAAAAACCCGAACGCGGTGACAGCGTAACGCTTGCCGATGGTGGTGTGATGCACCGCCTTGAACCAGCCGATAAAACCTGACGGCTCACGCCACACCTGTTCGAGCTGCGCTGCATGTCGGCGCTCGACTTCCGTCATCTCGGGTTGCGTGACGACAACGTTCATCGCAGTGTCTCCAGGTAGGCAAGCAGGTCCTGCAGATCGCTCCCGGACATCTGGTTGGGAGGCATGCGGCAGCCGGGCTTCAATGCCTGCGCGTTGAGAATCCACCCTCCGAGGTTGCCGATGGTGTTCGGCAGTTCGCCGGCGGCGATGGTCGCCCGGCCGGCAACATGTGTCAGGTCCGGGCCGACGCGGGAGCCGGCGCTGGTGCCGCGAATTGTGTGACACATCACGCAGGCATGGGTCAGGAAAACCTGCTGGCCATGCACCGTCTGTTGAGTGGTTGGCGATACGGCGGGCTTGGCCTCGGCGTCCAGCCAGGTCTCGAACTGGCCTTTCGGCTCCGCCACCATGTAGAAGGACATGTGCGCGTGCTGTTCGCCGCAATACTCCGCACACTGCCCGCGCCAGCGGCCTGGCTGATCAATTCGCAACATCAGGTCGGTGTCATAGCCCGGCATCAGGTCGCGCTTGCCCTGCACATTCGGCGCCCAGAAGCTGTGAATGACATCGCGGGAAGTGCCATGGATGCGAATCGGCACGCCGACCGGAAGGTGAATCTCGTTCGCGGTCTCGACAATCTTGTAAGGCTCGCTGGTGTTGGGATACTGCACCTCCCACCACCACTGGTGTCCGTACACCTCGATGGTCAGCGCCTGATCGTCGTTCATCTTTCCCAGCGCGCGGCTGGTCCGAAAGCTGCTGATCAGCATCACGAACAGTAGCGCTACTGTCATGACCATAGCGCCGGCCACGGCGCGCGTCGCAAGACGATCGCTCGCTTCGGATGTCTCCTGAGGATCGGGGATGATGTTGAGCGAATGATGTTTGCGGTAAACACAGACAGCGAGCGTGGCGATGACTATGCAATAGACCACCGCTGTGATCCAGAAAATAACGGCGAAGGTGTGTTCGATGTGCGATGCCCCGGGCCCCACCGGATTCAGCGAGGTCTGGTTGCTGCGAAAACCCGGGACCGTGGTCAGCATTGTCATGGGTGCGCCTGCTGAACTTTCTGTTGCGATTCGTCCTCGGGGTGTTCTTTCTTACGCGCCTGTTCTGCTTTCGCGACGGGCATCTCATCGGAACGTGACGGAGCAACATCGGCAGGCAGTTGACCGCTCATCGAGCGCACGTATGCAACCAGCTCCCAAATCTGGTAGTCGGGAATCTTTCCACTGAAGCTCGGCATGCCGTTCGGGCGGCCCTGCACGATGTCGGAATAGATCTGATCGGGCCTGCTGCCGTAAATCCATTCCGCATCCATCAACGCGGGACCGATCCCTCCTCCGCCGTGCATGTGGCAACCGGAGCAGTTGTACGCGTTGTAGAGGCGCTTACCCTCGGAGAGGGCATAGGCGCTCTCCTGATATTTCGCCGCGGAAGGGGGCGGGTTTCCGCCGCCTGCGCGGACGTCGGTCAGCGCAACACCATCCGCAACTTGTGCGCCTGCAGAGCCAGGATCGAAGACGCGCTGCTCGCGCTTGCAGCCAGCAATGATGAGCAGCATGATGGCGGCGCCTGCAGTTATGCGGAGTGTCATAGCGCCCCTTTCGTTACCGGAATCGTCGGCACGTGATAGGCCGCGAGAATTCGTCGGATCTGTGGCTCCAGCCGTGTCAGTGAAGCGTTCAGCGCACTCAGGAGCGCCGTGTCGTTTCTGTGTACAGCCAAGACGATCGAATACGCGAACGGAACGCCGGAAGAATCCACTGTCGGAGATACCAGAGTCAGTGAAAGCGGCGAAGGCTGCCGCGCGGCGAAGTATCCAGCGACCGGACCCCACACGACCGCGACGCCCACGCGGCCATCGTCGACGGCGCGGATGATGTCCGCTCCGCCCGTGCCGAATGATCCGAATCCGACGAGTTGCCCAGCGTTGCCATTGCGAATCAGCGGCAGCGATGGCGGTGAAAAATCATCTTCGAGAATCTGCAGTCCGATGCGGCGGCCGCTCAGGTGCGGATCGCGGAAGGAGGCAATCTGCATATGCTCGCGTGCAGCGGTGACGAAGACGTATGTCGAGCGGTAGTACGGCCTAGTTGTGGCCACTCCGCGCATGCCGAGGGGCACTCCAGTGAGCACATCGCAGGCATTTTTGTTGAATTGTTCGCGCAGGAAACCGCGTCTGCTGCGCGCTGCGATAAAGACAGGCTTGCGCCCCAGGTCATGGGCCACCAGTGCCGCAATGCGATTGTCGAAGCCGCGGCCTTCCCGGTCGGAAAAAGGCAGATTGTCCGGATCGGCGCAGATGCGCAACGGCTTTGCCGCAATTGCGACTGCGCTGGGAAGGAGCGCCAGCAGAAGAACGAGTCTGAGGCAATGACAGGACCTAGGGCAACGCGAAAACATAGAGCGTTCCTCCGGCTTGCGTCACACTTTTCAGATCATGCAAGGCGCTGCCCCACCCGTTGCCAGCTGTGTCGTCGCGCGTATCGAGATTGTTGGATACGATCGACCCGGGCCAGCCGCCGACCCCAGAGAGCATGGCCACGTACTGCCTGCCGTCAGGGCCGCGATACGTGACGGGCTGGCCGATGATGCCTGAGCCGGTTTTGAACTGCCAAAGGACTTTCCCGGTGCGTGCGTCAGCTGCTTCGAACCAGCCTTCCAGGGTGCCGAAGAAGACCAGATCGCCTGCCGTGGTCAGTGTGCCGCTCCACATCGGATACTTATCTGTGATAGTCCACACCTTTTTACCGGCAACGGGATCCCACGCCATCAGCTCGCCCTCGTTGCCGCCAGGTCCCGCGTAGTAGCGCACGCTCGCACCTATATAAGGCGTGCCCGCAATGTAATTCGCTTCGAGGCCCTCCTCATCCATGCACATGTTTTCGTGTGGGACATAGAGCAGCCCCGTCTTCGGGGAAAACGAGGAAGGCTGCCAATCCTTCGATCCGGGAGCCATAGGGCAGATGTTTCGAGTCTCCTGCCCGGTTTTCGGCGCCATCGACGCGACATGCTGTAGCTGCCCGGTCTTCAAATCAACGCCGGTAGTCGTCGTTATGTAGACATACGGCGTGGCGGAAAGCACCTGCCCGTTTGTGCGATCGATGACGTACATGTAGCCATTGCGATCAGGGCGCACCAGCACCTTGCGCGTGCTCCCCTGCCAGGGCAGATCGAGCAGAATGTCTTCATTGATTCCGTCCCAGTCGTAGAGGTCATGCGGGGACATCTGGTAGAACCAAGTGGCCTGACCAGTATCGGCGTCCCGGGCGAAGACACCGGAGGTCCACTTGTTGTCTCCGGGACGTACCTCTGCATTCCATGGCCCTGGATTCGCTGTGCCGTAGTAAATCAGATTGCTGGAGGGATCGTAAGCGAGAAACCCCCATACCGTTCCGCCGCCGATCTGCCATGCCTGCGGCGGCCAGGTCTTCACGCCGAGGTCCGTCCCTTTGTCGCCCGGATAGAACGGCTTAAACCTATCGCCGATCAGCACATCGCTGTCCGGGCCAGTGCTATAGGCCTTCCACGCGACGGATCCATCTTTGGTATTGAGAGCCGTGAGCCAGCCGCGCACTCCGAACTCGCCGCCGCTGTTCCCGACAAATACTTTGTCGTGAACCACCATGGGCGCCATCGTGATGGTCTCGCCCTTCCTGATATCGGCGAGATGTGTCCGCCACAAGAGCTTTCCATCCGTGGCATTCAGCGCGATGGTGTAGCCATCGAGGGTGTTATAAAACACTTTTCCGCTGTCGAAGACAGCACCACGATTTATTAGGTCACAGCATGCTTCGCCTTTCGCGGCAGGCGATGGATTGGGATTGAAGCTCCACTTCAGCGGAGCGCCGGGCTTGGTCAAATCGAGCGCGAACAGCTTATTCGGCCATGGAGCGGCAACATACATCGTGTTGTCGGCAACGATGGGCGCAGCTTCCTGTCCCTTTGCGACACCGGTGTTGAACGTCCAGGCAACGTGGAGATTCGCAACATTGCCGGAATTGATCTGATCGAGCGTGCTATAACGCGTGTTCGCGTAGTCCTTGGTGGGGCGCACCCACTGGCCATCGTCGGGTGCCAGGGTTCCTGTATAGGGGCGCAGTTGACCACCGCTAGTAGCCGGCTGCTGGACTGTCTGAGTTTTTTTCTGGCAGCCTGAAACAAAAACAGCTAAGCCTGCAGCGATGAATATGCACATCGAACTTCGCCCAACGCCCAGCCGAGCCACATATCCCCCAAACGCGGACATCACTGCCGATGTTCGGTTCAGACGCGCTACGTAGCTGAAGAGTTGGACTAAGAGTCACAGCGTCGCAGGGCATCTAGGATTTGGGCCTGATGCACGGACACCATCTACTGAGAGCCATCTGGTTCATCCCTCCACTGCTACTCGCGATGCGCGCATTTGCCGGGACTTCGATGACATGAATTCTCATTGAAGTATGGTTGCAATGATTGGCGGCTGTCGCACCGGAAGACGCGGAGCTTCTAAATCGCATTTGTGATTTTTCGCGCGCGTCGTAGCGGGCGGCTTGAAATTCATATGAGCTGCTCTCGGCCCGCTCGATCGACATGAGTGCAGGAACGGCGGTCTGGTCGAGCCGAATGTGACGTGTCCGCCTGGAAGATAGGACGTTTGGATGGTGACCCAAATCACCTTCGGTCGGAACGAAGTCACGACAATTTTCCGACGACTCAGCGCGGTTATATTCACGGGACGAATTTATAGCCGGCTCCATAAACGGTTCGAATATGAACTGGATTGGCGGGCTCGTGTTCGATCTTTTGCCGTAAACGCAAGATGTGGTTGTCAACTGTACGAGTGGTTGGGTAACAGTCATATCCCCAAACAGTGTCAAGAAGCTCGGCGCGTGAGACGACGCGGTATGGATTAGACACTAAAAACTTCAACACTTTGAGTTCAAAGGCTGTCAGATTCACAGGCTTGCCGGCGCGTCGTGTCTCATGGCGGGCAAAGTCGACCCGAAGATCACCGAATTGAGCAACATTGCTGGCACTTTTGCTTAGCAAATTTGCGCTATCGGAATGATGCACATGGCTGAGCAAATCATCCCAAGTGAGCGGGAGTAGTAAAACGCGAGGCGCTTCGGAATCGCGTGCGATGCTGCCATCTTCCCAGCCCATGGGAACGAGCGCTACTTGATAGCGATCGGGACGTTCATCAAGAGAGGCTTTCCGAGAGACCAAAGACTCGAAGTCGCGGCCCTGAAGTATGGATTGTGTGTGGTCCCTCGGTATGAGGATCGGTCGGGCTCCGCTACTGATAGAAACACTGCTGTTCATGAAGGGATTCCTCCTTTTTGTTCAACTCGTTGTCGATTCGGATGGCGGGCATCCGTAGAAGTCTTATCGCGCGTGCAGGCCTCGAGACGCCTCCGAGTTCACGCAGGCTAGAGCGTGGGAGGGGATGCCATGTGGCGTGAACCGATTCGCGGAGGGCCTTGCGTGCTCGCGCCAAGCGCGACATCACGGTGCCTATTGGGATCGACAGGGCTTGCGCCGTTTCACGGTACGACGCTTCTTTGAGATCACACAGCACCAGGACTTCGCGGAAGTCGGCAGGTAGCGCCTGCATCGCCGTATGAACGGCATCGAGCCGGACTCGATTCATCAAGATAGTTCCGGGATCCGGAAACGCAGATGGCACATTCGCCAGCGCTTCATCGGAACTGAGGAGAGCGGTGAAGCGGTGTTGGGCGCTGACGCGCGAAGTGAGGAAAGTATTTTTCAAAATCCGAAAGATCCAAGCCCGGAAGTTGGTGCCGGGCTGGAAGGTGGAAAAGCTGCGTAAGGCCTTTAGGTAGGTTTCCTGTACCAAGTCTTCGGCATCCGCGTCGCGTCCGGCTAGCCAGCGGGCAAAGTTATACAATGCATCAAATAGCGGCAGAGACAGTTCGTCAAAATCGGGCGAAGGTTCATAGGATGGTAGGGCGGCGGGATTCGACCGCGCCGACCAATCCTTGGGAGGGTCAACCTGCGACAAGGCTGTTCTGCCAATTTGCGGTTGCGCAGCTAGCGTCTTCGGTTTCATTACTGGCAAATCTGCTCTGCCGGAGAAGCGCGGTCAATTCTCCGCACCTGCTTTTACCGTTTCTTATTCATTCCCAGCTAAGCCACTGAGGTGTCATGGGTTAACTCTGCGTCTTCCCAGGTCCTACGTTCGCTGGAGTGCTAGAATCTGCAGGAACTGTGGAGTTACGTCAACAGCCTTCAGCGATTCGCTTCGGAATCTACGAGTTCACTTTGCGTTCAGGAGAGCTGCGCAAAGCGGGCAAGCTGGTCCGAGTCCAGCAGCAGCCTTTGAAGCTGCTGGGGTTTCTGCTGGAACACGCAGGCGCGGTTGTGACACGTGAAGAGCTGCGCAGCCGGCTCTGGCCCGGCGAGAGCTTCGGCGATTTTGATCAAGCGGTCAATGCTGCCATCGCGAAGTTGCGAAGCGCGCTGGGAGACTCGGCGGATAATCCACGATTCATCGAGACCATCCCGAAGCATGGTTACAGGTTCATTGCGGAAGTAGTTCGAGAGTACCCAGAAAGCGTTCCAGGGGCCGGACCCGGTGGAACGCCTGAGCAGTTCACTGTGGAATTTGCCAGGCCGCCGACCGGTTCCAGAGCCGCAGAATCCACTGAACGCGGGAATCGAATCAGCGTTCGGATCGCGCTGGTCGCTTTGTTGGTCGTCGTCGCTGCCGGTCTCGTGTTTTGGAAATACCGAGTGAGAACTGTCTCGGCTGCGAAGATTCGGTCCCTGGCTGTGCTTCCACTGGAGAATCTTTCCGGCGATCCTTCTCAAGATTATTTTGCAGATGGGATGACTGATGAGCTGATAACAGATCTCGCCCAGATCAGGGCACTTCGAGTTATCTCGCGAACTTCGGTTGTGATGTACAAAGGCACGCATAAGACGCTGCCTCAGATCGCGCGCGATTTAAATGTCGATGCTGTAGTTGAAGGCAGCGTGGTGCGATCTGGCAACCGGGTGCGCATCACCGCACAACTGATCCGTGCCTCCGCCGATGAGCATATGTGGGCGGAAAGCTATGAAGACGACATGCGCGACACCTTGTCCCTGCAGAATAGGGTAGCTAGCGCCATTGCGCGGCAGATTCGCATTGAGTTGACGCCACAGGAAAAAAGCGTGCTCGGAAGTGCCAAGACGGTTGACCCTGTGGCCTACGAAGACTATCTGCGAGGTCGCTTCTTCTGGAACAAGCGAACATCGGACGGCCTGATGCGGGCGGTCGAATACTTTAACCGCGCGACTGAACGGGATCCAAACTATGCGCAGGCCTATAGCGGCCTGGCCGACACGTACGCGCTGCTTGGCGATTGGCAATATGCGGCAATGACCGCAACGGAAGCCCTGCCAAAAGCCAAAGCAGCAGCTACGAGAGCACTGGAACTGGATAATTCGCTAAGTGAAGCACACACGTCGCTCGCTTTCACGCTAGACGGCTTCGACTGGGATTTGAAATCGGCTGGGGAGGAATTCCAACGTGCTATAGAGCTCAATCCGGGCTACGCAACGGCTCACCATTGGTATGCATGGCACCTTGCGCTCCTTGCGCGGCACGACGAAGCCATTGCGGAAATGCGCAAGGCACAGAGTCTGGATCCTTTGTCGCTGATTATCAATGCCGACCTCGCGGAACTCCTGGTAATTGCGCACCGAAATAACGAGTCGATCCAGCAAAGCCTGCGGACCATCGACATGGACCCGAATTTCGCGATGGCGCACAATCAGTTGGCTCAAGCATATTTGGCAAATCGAGAGCCGAACAAGGCTATTCCCGAGCTGAAGAAGGCGATTGATCTCTCGGGAGGCAGTCCCACCTGCACCGCCAACTTGGCGCGCGCGTACATCGTCGCGGGTGATAGGAGCAAAGCGCTTGAGTTGATTCGGGAGTTGGAGGCTCACTCGCGCCCGGGTTCTTCCCACGCCCCCGAGGTCGCCGCAATTTATGCGGCGCTCGGCGAGAAAGATGAAGCAATGAATTGGCTCGAAAAAGGCGCATTGGAGAAGTTCAATCCCGGCGTGCTCATACGTCCGGGTTTCGATCCCTTGCGCTCCGATCCACGATTCCAAAGCCTTATGTACCGCATTGGTCTACCGCAGTAACGCAGCAATCTGATTTCGTTTGCGAAATGCGCCTAAATGTTCAGATGCTGCTCAGCGGCAGCCTCGGTCACGCCCATCTCATGGTTTAGTGGTGACCCTGGGAAGATTCGAACTTCCGACCTGCGGTTTAGGAAACCTTATTGATTCACTTTGTACCGGAGTGCATCGGTACGCATTGCGCTGACTAATTCTTTATATTGCAACATATACGGACAAACTGAGCACTGCATGGCTACGCACTAGAAGGCACGTTTTTCCGGTACAAGGTGTCACCAAAAGTGTCACCGGCTTGGCAGCTCATGTCGATAATGGCCGGAGCAATCCCCGATGGGAACTAAAAAGCGGCACTGCAAGTTGGCCTCGGCCCCGATGCGGCCTATTATAACGGCTCGCTCTCGTTGCGAGGGGCCAAGCGGACGTTGCAGCACCTGGCGGTGTCTGCCTCCCTCGTTGCCAACGGAACCGCGGGCCCCGGAAAGGGCAGCAAACCGACAGCCCGAGCTTGTGCCATCCTGGTCGTGAAGTCCTCCCGCGTTCCGATGACCACCGCTAGATTGCATCCAACCCTATCTAGCCAGCGATTCGATGTCCGGCCGCATCTCGCAGTGAGTTAAGGGATTAGCCGAATAGGGGGAGCCGTGGGATCAGCATTCCGACCGCAGCCGAATTGGGATTAGCATCGCTAACGTCCTACATTGGCAACTCGTGGAAAGTGCCTGTGCGCAACTCGGCCTCATGTCCATCATCCTGGAGTCGCCCGACTCCCTCCGCCCTGAGACGATCGTGGGCACTGACCTGCTGGTTGTAGAGGCGAGATCAGCTCCTGAGTATCGCGACACAGTTGCCCGTGTAGTGGATGGAACTGGTGAGGTCCCGCCCGCTATAGTGGGCACCGTCGGAGCAGCCTTTTCGGGAGCGTCGTCGATTGGCGATCTAAACGGTGAGAATCCATTCGACGCTTTGCTGGTATTGCCACAGCCTGTGTCCTTGGTCTCGGCTCAGTTGAGCACAGTTCTACATTCCCGCCGCCGTCACATGCGGCAACTGGAAGCGGCACTCCAACAGGTTGACTTAAGTCGCACCATCTTGCAGGAGCAGGCTTTCGGCGGACTGAAGCCGGCATACAAACGGCGGCTTCGGGAATTCGCTGAGAGCTTTGAGCGAAATCCCAACCGTGCCGCAAAGATAGTTTCGTGCTCCGCCAATATCAAACCGGGGACACGGTTGATCCGGCACTGGGACGATCAAACTCACCAAGTCACGGTGGCGAGGAGGGTTTCGAGTCCGCGGATCACGGCTAAATTGCTCTGAGGAGAGGCGATCTCGCGAATTGTCGCATCTCCCTCAGTGGAGGGTTATGTGACCGAGCGTGCGCCGGAAGATCCAACTGTCAAAGAACCACCAAGGCAGGAGCCAACAAAAGATGATCCGCCTAGAGACGAACCGGATGTCGTGGAGCCGCCGGACGAAGATCAAGATGACCAGTCTCCCGGTTCGGGGTCACCGCTGCGTGTAGGAGTTCGGGGAGCACTCTCTGAGCGGAGGACTCTTGAGAATCTCTGGCCACAGGCGCTGAATCCTAGCAACCAAATCAGAGGGGTCCGGCTCTGAAATTGAGAGGCGTCCTCCCACGTGCCGAAAGAAGAAGCGCCTTCCAACAACGTCAGCGAACGGCTGGAGGCTTGCGAGGCCAGTCTGCGTAACCAGCAGCGGCTTGCTCTAGCTGGAACGTTGATTGGGGCGACGATGCACGAAGTAAACAATCGTCTCGAAGCGCTCGCCAATTACATCTATTTGGCAAAGAGGGCGATCCATTCCCCGATCGCAAGCGGTCAATACCTGGAAGGCGCCTCCCAGGAGCTGAGGAGGCTCGGAGAGATCACCAGCCGAAGCCTTGGCTTCGTACGAAAAGATCTCGCAGCAAAAGACATCGATCTCGTTGAGTTGGCGAACGCAGCCCTGGAGCTGCACCGGGTGAAGATATCGAACAAACGGATCAACGTGGAAGTCCGAATGCATGATTCGGTTATGATCAGCGGCAAGCGAGGTGAACTCCTTCAGGTACTTGTAAATCTCTTGCTCAACGCAACCGAGGCTCTGTCCCATTCCGGCAACCTGCATGTTAGAGTCGCGGCGCGACCAACTGAAGCAATCGTCACAATCGCTGACAACGGGAGTGGTATACCGGAAGACCTCCGTTGCTCGCTGTTTCAATCGTTCAAGAGCAGCAAGGAAGCCGGCAGCGGTCTAGGATTGTGGGTAGTCAAACAGATAGTAGAAGGCCATCGAGGGCGAATTGCGTATCGGACCAGCACGCATGTCGATAAGAGCGGAACCGTGTTTCGCATAACGCTCCCGACCCGGTAGCTTCGGTCCGTACAGCGTTGCCATGGGTCAGGTATTTTGCAAGCCGCTCGATGAAGGACTTGGTCAACGGCGATCGCGGCTGGTCGGCATCAGAAGTGGAATTGCAATGTGCGGCATTAGAATCTCAGGTGAAGGCTGCTGCACTCCTCGGATGTCATCCTATGCCGGAATCCTCACACCTGCGCGAGCACATAGACCTCATAGCTCGTCATGAGCGAGAGTTTTCAGACCGCCGCACTCACTCGGAACGCGTTGGCGATGCCATTGGAGCATTGATCGGTAGTCTCTGGTTCATGGGCATTCGCTTCCTGTGGATCGCCTTATGGATTGGTTTGAATAGTTTGCACTCGACTCCACACTTCGACGGTGGCTGCGTGCCTGTCCGACTCCAGCACTCCGATCCGGATTGCCTAACCTCACAGGAGGGCAGTTCTTCGGATTTTTATCTGCGATATCTGTGACGGTTCGCGCGTTGGGCATCCTCTTGCGCGGGTGGATTTCGGGTAGATGTATCCCGGTGCGTGGATGCAAGAACATGACCGAGATCGCCCGCAACCGTGATCACCGAGATTGAGTACCTGAAAGATCAGTCGCTGGTGACCCAAGCAGCAGAGATCCTCACACGCTGGAGGGATCGCAAACAGGAAGCGGAAAGTGCAGAATGAGCTCACTAGAAGCGAAATTCCTCTTTCCTCCTTAAAGCTCCCCACGGTCGCAAGTTAGCTGTGGGGATTTTTTCGGTTCACCTCCGAACGTCAAAGATCGAGAACCACGAGGTGGCGATTGCGCTCCACTTCATGCATTACAACTTCTGCAGGGTGCACAAGATTCCGCGTGACGCCTGCGATGGAAGCTGGAATCAGCGCCCACGTTTGGCGCCTAGAGGAGCTTATCGGGCTACTCGGGTAGTGAGATAATGGTGGTCTCCATGGTTGGCCTTCCCCAGAAGGAAAAGTGATGCCGTACACCTCTTACCCGTTCGCCCACCGGACGAATTCAGACGAGACCGTAGACTCTATTTGCAAAACCTGCTTTGTTACGGTGGGGACAGCGCTAGGGGCCGAAGCCCTGAGAGCGCTAGAGGCCACTCATGTCTGCGATCCCTGGAGATTGGAAGTTATGACGATCCTCATTTCGAAGCGGTCCCAAAGTTAAAACTGAGACGGTAGCCTTTGCTGCCAAAACGGAAGCGAAGACACGCGGAGCATGAGCACCGAGCGGGATGAACTCGTCAGACTGATGCGCCAGTTGACAGAAAAGGCCAAAGAGCTGACCAATGACTATTTGGGGATTGTCGAGGAATTCCACCGCGTGCAAAAGCAGATCCAGGAACTAGATCGCAAAGAAGGCCGCGACCGCCTCCCTTGAAATGTATTTCAAACTGACCTACTATCCATCTTCATGCGGATTGGACCTCGGCTGAGCAAACGAGTAGAACAGACCACTTGCCTGCGAACCCTCACGAGGACCGCGTTGATACCGATCCAGACTTCAAGGGTACCAAGTGACGAGCTAAGCAGAACGCTACGCTTACGTGATTTGGTCCTTATGCAGGTCCTGCTTGTCACAACAGAGACCTGTATCGGAATAGCCGCAAGACAAGGCCCTACACACGTCGTCTTCTGGGCCTTGGGGTTCCTCGTCTTCTTTGGGCCTCTTGCCGTGGTGGTTCAATTCCTGGGAGGTTCCTTGCCGTGGGAGGGCGGCGTCTATCAGTGGGCAAGAGTCGGTCTCGGGCCGTACTTTGGATTTATCTCTGCTTGGAACTTCTGGATCTACTCGATCTTCTTAACAGCATCCCTCGGGATCTCGATCGCCGAGAGTGTCGCCTTGGCTGGAGGTCCTACAACGGCTTGGATAGCTACAAGCTTTTGGGTGGTTACGGCGATCAACCTGATTGTCTTCAGCTTCATTCTTCTGGTAGGTATTCAGGGTTTCAAGGTGGGTAAATGGGTTTCGCATATCGGAACAGCGGCCATGTTGAGTCTGCAGCTCACATTGATGACTCTGCTCTTCGTGCGTCCTCATCATCAGAAGGCTCTTGAATCTCCCTTTGCCTGGAGTATGCCTCCACTTACACTTCTCAGCTTGAATCTTTTGACCAAGGTGAGTTTCACCGGACTCAACGGAGGTGAGCAGATTGCCGTCTTCGCTGGAGAGATTCGAAATCCATCGCGCAGCATCGGGCGTTCCCTGTGGTTAGCAGCGCCGGTTATTGCCGCGCTTTACATCTTCAGCACAGGATCGCTTTTATCGTATGTGCCTGCCGCGAAGATCGATCTGGCGGCGCCCGTTTCGCAGCTCCTGAGTGCTGCCTTCGAAGTCTCCAAGAGGACGAGCCTCATCGCGGTGATCGGAATCGGCGCGATCATCGTACTGTCTATCTCCCAATACACCGTGATAGTAGCGGAGACTTCCCGCTTGCCATTGGTAGCGGGATGGGATGGTCTGCTCCCCAGGTGGTTCACCCGGCTACATCCTCGACACCGTACGCCTACACGCGCCCTTTGGTTCGTTGTGTTGTGCTCTTTTTGCGTCGCGACTATGAGCCTCCTTGGCGCGGGGCGGCAGGAAGCCTTCCAGCTCGTCATCACCGCCGCCCAAGCCGCGTACGGCCTCTACTTTGTCGTTCTGTTCACTATTCCTCTTGTGAATAGCCCACGTTTGCCGAGGCAGCCTAACCTGCTTGTGCGTGTCTGCTCGGCTTTGGGCCTCATGACCACGCTCGCCGCAATCACTTTGCAGGTGGTGCCCATCATCGATGTGCCACATCCTTTGAGATTCGGAGCAAAGGTCGCAGCAGCATTATTTGGAGCAAATCTAATCGGTACGGCCCTATACAAACGGGAGCGTGGGCGCCATCTTATTTCCGAGCGAGGCAGGGATCGCTAGTCCAGAGCTGCGGTCGTGTCGTGCCGAGTGCTCTGCCTGACGCTGTGCCAATGTTCTTTGAAAGTTGTCGTCCTTCGTTCTCACCGGCATCATGTCGTTCTGGATGCGATATGACGCAGGTACCGGCGAGACGGCTCACCCACTTTTGAGCTGGCTGTGAGTAGGAGGTCACTGGCAAGAAGTTGATAGCCTTGACGCGGAATAAACCTTTATTTCCCATTGCGGGACCGCACAATCGTCACGACTTACCAACTCAGGCGCGGCCTATGCAATCCATTCGTAAGAGGTCATTCATGTCGGGAACCGATCTTCGCAAACCGCGCAGTGAGTTCATCATCGAAGCAGGAGCTCATGGAGAAGGTGATACCACTTGGCGATCATTCTTCCGGATCGAGCGGCATGACATGCCGCGAAGAGTAGCGAAACGTATATTCCTTGATCGCAGGTTCAGTAGCCCAGAAGCTGCCATACAGGCAGCGCTTCTCGAGGCGCGGCGGACAATTCAAGAGTCGCTGGCGATTGATGAAGCCGCCCGAGCGGAATCTGACCGGAAGCCCGCCTAGCGCGCTGAGGTGCCGGCTTTCGCTTGCGTCTAGTCCTATCTAGCGGAGAGTGACCAATGATCTCCATCCGACAATGAGCAGATAGCCAGGGAGCAGCGGCATGCTGGACCTTGCATCGCGAGACACAGCAAGACCGCCTATGCATTATCGTCCGCGTGCGGCCAGAACAGCGAGCGATTCTATTCCGGAATCGCATTTCGTTCGACGTGCCTCGATCGGCGGGCTACGACGCCCTCTTTATGGGGGATCTTTGTGTCTCGGGCGGGACCTCATACCACTGGGCAGAGTGGGAACCCGAAGAAGCGTTCACCTTAACCGGGTTCTCTCGCTTTCGCAGCGAAATGTCTCCGGCATCGTTGAAGTGAAAGTCATACCGCTCACAGCACTCTCCGCACAGCCAGAAATGCTCGTGGGCTCGGACTTCCTCACCCGCTTCTCGTACCACTCGTACGATTCTTCCACTTCTCAAATAACGAAGTTCGGCACTGCATGCCGGATTGAAGCAAGAATTGATCATGACGTTCTATGGGATGTGAGGCACCAGCCCCCGAGTTTACTTTGAGCCTGCATTATCTGATTTTTGGAAAGCCCTCTTCAGCATTTCCGTATTCCCAGACAACGATCCATTCGCCGGCGGATAGCGCTTGTTTCTTGTATAACCTTTGAGTCCTGCTGATTCAGGGCGGGCGGGTCTGCTTCCAGTTCGGCCAGCCGCGGCTGTGGGCTGGCGGCAAAGGCCGCAGGGACAAGAGTCACCCGCCTCAGCACCGGCAGCTTCCATGGTTGAGTAGCTTCCCGGCCCCTCGGGCATTGATGTGAACTGCAGGACCTGGTAGTACACGGCCGAGTTAGGTCGCTCCACGCTCTACCGTCGTCGCCCAGCTCATGCGGCCCGGCGCTATCGGTTAGCCAAAGAAAGGCACACACCACCAGAAGGAGTTGCAACTCTCACTCCGGCTGCGTTGCCTGATCGCGGGACTTTTGTGGCTGGTTCCGTTTCCGTCACGGTCGAACGACGCACCTCCAGATCGAAACGTTCGTCCAACCATGCCGCCTTCAGCTCTTGCCTCCGCTCGCCACAAGAATGTGCCAACGTGGGTATATTGACGCCTAAAACTGCAGGGGTTGAATCCTTATGGTGGAGAACTTCCGGAGATGTCGACGTTGAGAGATGCGTAGTAGACGGAAATCCCGGGGACGCGTGCGACAGTCGCACGACAAATCGCATTGGGGGCCAGGCTTAAGACTTGCCTACGATGCGATTCAGGAAAGCTCGCCAATCAGAAAAACAACCAGTCCGCGGGGCGAGTCCGATTTGTTCGAGCTGGCCGTTGATACCCCCGGGGACCGTCCGGCCAGCCTTTGCTTTGAACGGGCTACCTAGCAGCCTGCTCGCCCGTTCGTTCTTTTTGAGCGAAGTTCTGCAATTTTGCATAGCTTTTTGTCAACTCCGCATACGCTTCGCGTGCTTCAGGATTATTCCCTGGAACATGCTTAACGCCGTGTGGAGTCAGCACCGAAATATCGGCGTCGCTACCGAACGCGCCAATTACTAGGAGGATTTCTTCCTTGAGGTGGATAGGCATGGTTGCTCCCTTGTCTTTAGCGTGGGCCGTTGAGAACGGCTCACGAAGAACATAGTGATCAAGGACTGCTAAATGTTTCATGGGGATTAGCGTTTCGCAAGGCAATCGAGACATCGAACCGCTAATCTGGCTCGAGGAATTAGGAGAAACATTGTTTGCTGGTCGACCGAACATGCCGTCTCCCGCCCGCTCTCCGACGAGGGCTGGCTTGCCCAGCTATTATGCGGGCCGTATGTTCTGGTTAAGGGAAAAGAAGTTGCGGGGGTCGTAGCGGGCTTTGACGTGCTGGAGCCGCGCATAGTTGGCGCCATAGGCTCGCCGGACGCTACTCTCTCCCTCTCGTTCCATCACATTCACGTAGTTGCCGTCCTGGTCCACAGGCAGCTTCGTTCTCAGTCCCTCAATCCATCCCGCGGTGGCTCGCTGCCCTTCGGGCGAGTTCCAAGCGGCTGCAACGTCGAAGGTAATGCCAGTCCTCCGCAGCGGAAATGCTGTTGCCGCAACCGGCACTCGCGTCACCGCGCCGTGGAGATGAATGAGGAAGCATTCGACAGGAAACGGCGCGTTCGAAAATGCATGGGCGAAAGTCTCGATTCGCCGGTCATCGAGTTCTGCGAAAAAGCCGCTGCAATGTTCCTCGTAGCTCGGCGGAATCACGGCGGGTGTCATTTGCTCAAGCTGGAGATACGGCCTTATTTGAACCGCATCGTGCACGACGTCCGAGTGATGACGAAGAGGCACCAGCACCTTCTCGCCTTCGGTGGGATCACCGACATAGCATGCCTCAATATCCAATCGCGGTTTGTGGCCAGGTTTGGCGGACATCAAGGCGATAAGGGTCAGCTCGTCTGGAACCATGGGAAGAAAGTCCCTGAAAGCTCGCAAAAAATGACTCGGGTCCGCTGACTCCAGGGTGATTATCCCTGCAAAGACCTTCGATACAGGGTGCAGTGCAACCTCGAACTCGGTGACGACTCCAAAGTTGCCGCCTCCACCACGAATGGCCCAGTAAAGGTCCGGGTTCTGGTGCGCACTGGTGCGCACCAGGCGTCCATCTGCCAGCACCAGTTCCGCGGCAAGTATGTTGTCGCAGCCGAGGCCGTACTTGCTCATGAGTGGACCGACGCCCCCTCCGAGAAGAAATCCTCCTACGCCTACGGAAGGACACTGCCCAAGCACTGCGGCGGCTCCCGCCTTTGCGGTCGCAATCTCAGCCGCGCCACACAACATTCCGCCGCCCAGACGGGCTGAATTTCTGTCGGAAGTTATGGTCATACTGCGGAAGCCGGACATGTCGAGCACAACGCCACCCTCGCAGGTAGAGTATCCAGCGTAGCTGTGGCCTCCGCAGCGTACGGCGAGAGGCAAATGGTTGGCGCTTACGAAACTCAGGCTGGCCTGGATGTCCTGTGGGTTGGCGGGATGCACTACAAGCGCGGGATGCGCGTCGAACTTGGCTGCATAGCCTTTGCGAAGCTGCTCGTACTTGGGGTCCCCGGGGCGGAAGACTTTTCCACTAAGTCTTCGCGCAAAGGCTGTGAGATCCGCGTCGCTGGGTTCCGAGACGGGAAGCGCCGCTACCTGCCGACAAAAGCTCGCCCCCGCCAAGAGCGGGAGCGACGAACAAAGGCCCTCCCAGAGGAAGGAACGCCGATTCATAGTTGCACCTGTGAAGATGAATGCTCCAAAGGCCCGTGAAGACTGGTCGACAGATCGACAGGAGGGCCAAAGCAGTCCGCCAGTCGCGCTCCTGTCAGGAGAACGCCATCGTATCAAAAGCCATGATTATTGCATTAGCAAGAATTTTGCTCTATGGACTGCCTCGAAAGGCGCATCATCGCCAATGCACTCATCGAGAAGCCGGATAAATCCTCAGAAGTCGGCTTCGGCAAAGATAGCCGTGGCATGCCATCACTGGCTCCGAGTTCCTAAACGGACGTCGAAACAGTGAGGATGCTGGACGCTTCACCGGCTACAACGCAAAAGTTGGCAGGCGCGCTCTCTGCGTACGCGGTTCCAAAAGTGAGCCTGCAAACAGTTTGAAATGTTTGGCTAGGGCCGCTGAGCTTTGGGTTTGCAACGCCCCTTCGCCATCCAAGCGAGACATCAAACCTTCCGAGCGGAAACCGCGCCCGCGTTGTGCCCAGCCAGAGCTTTCCAGCAGATCGACGCAAAGGCAAGTAGCCCACAGCAGCCCAGGGCGGCCCCCGCAGAATCGATGCTTGCGAATACGCGACCCCGGTCAGTACCATCCGAGCCAATCTTGGCTTTCTTCTTCTTCTCGTGGGCTTGAATAAGCGTCGCACTGGCGGGGAACATGGCAGGAAACGCTAGAAAGAGTCCCCCAATTCCGGGACCGTATCGCTTCGCGACCACCCCTGCGGCAACAGTGCAAACTCCCCCGAAGAACAAACGCAGCGCGAGTTCGATAGGCTTCGTCTCCCTGACATCGGACAGCTTGAGCTCGATCATCAGGCACGCCCCACGAAATGCCAAAGGAAAAAGGACACGAGAAACCACAGGGGCAGTAGCGTGAGGGAGGCGCTGAGCGCGCTCACTTTGTAGCGTCTCAACGCCCAGCTCACGCTCGCGGCATATACCAGGAAGGCTGCCGCCCCGAGCATCATGGAACGACATTCCCACCAGCATATGCGTGACCACTCTTATGGATGGTCAGCCCTAATGTCCCTAAGGCGATCGCTGGGGGCCGCACCAAACAATCCGGCGAAACTCTTAGGCCGCAAGGCGTCACTGCTCATCGCAAATAGACTGACGATCACACCGCCAATGAAAAATCGGATCAACAGCTCGGACATTCTGTGTCGCTCCTATCTGCCGTTCTTTGCATCCTTGATCGGCTTCAGAGCAACATCGGCTCCCCTATATCCTAGAAGCTGACAGATGCAGAACGCCAATCCGAAGCTATCCTTTGCCACAGCTGCTGTCCTCTTTGCCCACACGAATAAAGACCGCTCACATGCAAAAGCAGCCTCGAGGCTGCGCTCTCGCAGCTAGCTTAACCGGCTTTTCCGCCGCGGCAGTTGTGTTGCACGCTAAGAGATGTGATCATCTTTCTCAAGCGTTCAACGTGAACCTCGGCCTCATGGAGATGACGCTTGCATTGGACCGCTGCTGCTCATGTTGTAGCGGGAGCGTCACCCGAAAGGGTATGAAGAAGTGATGCTGGATTTCACATTTTCCCAGCCTCTGGCCGGCAGCCATCAGGGTTAGGGAAAGCCTGCACTGAACTGCATTCACGATCTTCTACGGTGAGAAGTTACGCTCAGTCTCCAGCGGCAGATGGGGGAACAGCATTATCACAACGGTTCCATGCCGAGTCGCTTTGTTAGAGCTACGAATTTGGATGGTGCCATTATTTTTTTTGACTAGATCTTTAGTAATCCATAAGCCTAGGCCCGTTCCACCGATCCCTTTGGTCGAAAAGAACGGCTCAAAGAGTCGTTCCACGGTCTGTGCCTCCATACCTGATCCGGTGTCCGCGACGGTCACTCTGAGGCCGCGCCTACCTGACGGCCAAAGCGTGATGTCTCGACTTCGGATCATCAGGCGACCACCCCTACGCATCGCATCGAACGAATTGGAAACGAGATTCACCATCACCTGTCGGATTTCACCTTCATAGCAGAAGAGCGGCGATGCTGCCGAACCATGGTTGATCACCGTAACTCCGGAATTTTCCAGGCGCGCCCGGTAGAGGCTGAGCACCGATCCTGTCAGCGCTTGGACGTCAACTGCGCTCCGCGCACTGCTCTGTTTGTGAAACCGTAGGGTATGGGTGGCTATGTGGGAAACTCGCGCCAGTTCTGCCTGCGCGGTCGCGACCAATTGCTTCACCTCGTCTCCTTCTACTCGGGACTCCAGAATAAAAAGCAGGTTGGTGACAGCTTCTAGCGGGTTATTGATCTCATGAGCGATGGAACTGGCAAGGCGACCAACAGAGGCCAGCTTTTCATTTTGAAGGAGAGCCCGTTCAGCTTGCTTGCGGGACGTTATATCTCGCATGACCGTCGAAAAGGCGACCAATATCCCGGGAGCTTCCCGGTGCGGTGTCATTTTGACGGAAAGGTCAACGCGCTTTCCGTCCTTGTGCAGCCCGATTGTTTCTAAGCCGACATCCAGGCCTTGTCCCAATTTGACAAACGCAGACTCGAGATGAGGCAGGGTGGCTGGATCAAAGAGATCGGCGAACTGACTACTCACAACCTCTCGTGCGGAAAGACCAAAGATTTGGCACGCTCCCGCGTTCCAGCTTTGGATCTCGCCAGCGGCGGAGACCCTAAAAATGGCGTCAGAAGAGCGTTGAACTACATCGGCAATCTGTTCGAATTCCTTGCGCGCGCGAAGCAGCTCCCTCTCATAGAGCCGGCGCTGATGGGCTTCAAACACGGAAAGCAAAAGCAACTCAGCATGGTCACTCTGCCTGCGGTGAAGCACGGCGTTGATAAAGACTGGGACACGACGCCCTTCAGGGCCGAGCAACTCCAGCGAAATCTCCCGAGCAGAGCCCCTCAAAAGAACGATTGGGACCAACTGATTTTCGTAGAAGATCTTCCCGCCATGCGGCAGCAGGCTCTGAATCGTGAGCCCCGTCGTAGAAGTTTCCCGGCCGACCAACCGCTGAAACTCACCATTGGCGAAGCAAATATTCCCAGAACGGTCCAAAACGAGGAAGCCATTGGGCGCATGTTGAAAGAGCTCATGGTAATCCGCCACGCTGCGCGCCCCTAAGACAGGAAGCATTTAATCGCTTGAGCCACTTCCGCGGGAGCGCTCATGTGAGGGCAATGTCCTGTCGCGTCCATCACCACCAATTGGCTCTCCGGAATGCACCGATGCACATACTCTCCCACACGAAGGTCCGCAATGGCGTCGTTCCGGCACTGGAGTATAAGAGTCTTCGACCGTACGAGCGGTAAGTCTGCGCGGTTGTCAGAAAGGAACGTCACTCGAGCAAAATGGTGTGCGATTGACGGATCCATACGGCAGAAGCTCCCTTCCAGCTCTGCTGAGAGTTCCGGGCGATCGGGGTTGCCCATGATCATCGGCGCGATCATCGCAGACCATGCAAAGTGGTTGCTCTCCAGCGCGTCGAGCAGCCCCTCGATATCGGCGGCCTCGAAGCCTCCATGATAGTCACCGTGGTTGATGTACGAAGCGGAAGGACCAATCATGGTAAGAGTGGCAAAGCGGCTCGGCTCCTGAATGGTCGCTAAAGCTCCGATCATCGAACTCACCGAATGGCCCACAAGGTGAACCCGTTCGAAGTTCAACTCGCGCAAAATGTCGATAACATCCTGAGCATAGCCATCGAGTGTGTTGTACCGATTCCGATCGAACGCGGAACTGTCCGAGAGTCCAGACCCCACATAATCAAAGAGTACGATGGTGTAGACCTCTGAGAATTCGGGCGTGACCCGGCTCCACATGTTCTGATCACATCCGTATCCGTGCGCGAACATGATCACCTGCTCGCCAGAGCCTATGACCTTTACGTTGTTACGCTCAACAACACTCATTGATGATTTTTTCCTGGTATGCCACCATATTTGCCAGCCACGAACACCGCCAAATTGTTTGAAAGACGAGTTCCGATGTGAAAGCAGGCTAGCGAAAAGGGTAGTTCACAAATCAACGTCTCGTCATCTATTTTGAGGCTTTGCAGTGTGCGAGCGGCTCGTGAGCGCAACTCTTGGTGACCGTCGAAGAAGAGGAAAGAGTATCCGCGTGCGGTCGCTCCTGCTCCGCCCCCGAGCCACAGGTCGAGAGGCGGTCCGTCCCTGCCCTTGGATGAGGTGAGAAGCGGACGCCTCTGCGGTGTCCCTCCCCTTTAAGAAGGCTGTTAAGCTCCGTGCCTTCGTAGGGGATTTTGATCGGTTCGATGGCCCGCTCAAAGAAGGGAGAGACTTCGATCAGCACTCGCGCAGAAGCTCCCATGTGGGCAGGAACGTGATGGAATTCTGGATCCGTCGATAAAGTAGGTAGAACTGTCATAGAAGTTCTGGGCCCAGAGGTAGGCTTGCCGCGCAGTCTCTTTGTGCCCCGCTGCGGATTGTCCGGCGAGTTGTTTGGCTTCATCGGCTGCCTGAAGGCATGATGCCTCCTGGCTGGCTTGCTGGATCCATACGTGCTATTACCTACGACAATGTGAGTTGTCGTTGTCGATCTTAG